>NZ_JBSVSI010000001.1:0-4564295 GCF_054403075.1 Enterobacter sp. H2G27 | reverse complement strand
TCCCGAACGACCGCAACCGAAAAGTTGCAAAAAAATGACTGACTGCTGCATTCCCCAGCAAAACCCCGCCTTATACCCTTTTATGCACAAAGTTATCCACAGTGATGCGAAAAAGTGAAAATGTGCGAGCGTTGCGCAAACGTTTTCGTTAAAATGCTCGCGCTTAACAAGGATGCCTCGTCAGGTGTGTTAGATGAGTTTTTCGCAGGAAAATTCATCTAACGCTCTCTGTAATCGTGAAATCCAGGGGATTTACCATGCAACAACGTCGTCCAGTCCGCCGCGCTCTGCTCAGTGTTTCTGATAAAGCCGGTATCGTCGAATTCGCTCAGGCACTTTCTGCACGCGGTGTAGAACTGCTTTCTACAGGCGGTACCGCTCGCCTGTTAGCAGATAAAGGTCTGCCGGTAACCGAAGTATCCGATTACACCGGTTTCCCGGAAATGATGGATGGACGCGTCAAAACCCTGCATCCGAAAGTCCACGGCGGTATTCTTGGCCGTCGCGGCCAGGACGACGCCATTATGGAACAGCACGACATCGCGCCGATCGACATGGTTGTCGTTAACCTCTACCCGTTTGCCCAGACCGTTGCCCGCGAAGGCTGTTCTCTGGAGGATGCCGTAGAGAATATTGATATTGGCGGCCCAACCATGGTGCGCTCAGCAGCCAAGAACCATAAAGATGTGGCTATCGTGGTGAAGAGCAGCGATTACGAGACCATTATTAATGAGATGGATGCCAACGAAGGGTCGCTGACTCTGGATACCCGTTTCGACCTCGCCATTAAAGCTTTCGAGCACACCGCAGCGTATGACAGCATGATCGCCAACTACTTCGGTAGCCTGGTGCCGGCTTACCACGGTGAAAGCAAAGATCCTTCTGGCCGCTTCCCGCGTACCCTGAATCTGAACTTCATTAAGAAACAAGATATGCGTTACGGTGAGAACAGCCACCAGCAGGCTGCCTTCTATATAGAAGAAGAGGTAAAAGAAGCCTCTGTTGCGACCGCTCAGCAGGTTCAGGGCAAAGCGCTCTCCTATAACAACATTGCCGACACCGACGCGGCGCTGGAATGCGTGAAAGAGTTCAGCGAGCCGGCCTGCGTTATCGTCAAGCACGCCAACCCATGCGGCGTGGCGGTAAGCACCTCTATTCTGGATGCCTACGATCGCGCCTACAAAACCGACCCGACCTCCGCGTTCGGCGGCATTATCGCCTTCAACCGCGAACTGGATGCTGAAACCGCACAGGCCATTATCTCCCGCCAGTTTGTCGAAGTGATTATCGCGCCATCGGCCTCCGAAGAAGCGCTGAAAATCACCGCGGCAAAACAGAACGTGCGCGTACTGATTTGCGGCCAGTGGGCAGAACGCGTGCCGGGCCTGGACTTCAAACGCATAAACGGCGGCCTGCTGGTTCAGGACCGCGATCTGGGCATGGTGACAAAAGCCGACCTGCGCGTGGTGACCAAACGCCAGCCGACCGAACAGGAACTGCGTGACGCGCTGTTCTGCTGGAAAGTGGCGAAGTTCGTAAAATCCAACGCCATCGTCTATGCGAAAGAGAACATGACTATCGGGATAGGCGCAGGCCAGATGAGCCGCGTTTACTCTGCGAAAATCGCGGGTATTAAAGCAGGTGACGAAGGTCTGGAAGTCAAAGGCTCCGCCATGGCCTCTGACGCCTTCTTCCCGTTCCGTGACGGTATCGACGCCGCAGCCGCTGTGGGCATCACCTGCGTGATCCAGCCAGGCGGTTCAATCCGCGACGACGAAGTGATTGCCGCTGCCGACGAACACGGCATCGCGATGATCTTCACCGACATGCGCCACTTCCGCCATTAATTCCCGGAGCTGAAAATGAAAGTATTAGTGATTGGTAACGGCGGACGCGAGCACGCGCTGGCGTGGAAAGCGGCGCAGTCTCCGCTGGTGACAACGGTCTTCGTGGCACCGGGCAACGCCGGTACCGCACTGGAACCCGCGCTGCAGAACGTGGCTATCGGCGTGACCGACATTCCGGCGCTGCTGAGTTTTGCCCAGAGCGAGAAAATCGACCTGACCATCGTCGGCCCGGAAGCGCCGCTGGTGATTGGCGTGGTGGATGCGTTCCGCGCAGCGGGCCTGAAAATTTTCGGCCCAACGGAAGGCGCCGCGCAGCTGGAAGGCTCCAAAGCCTTCACCAAAGATTTCCTCGCGCGTCATAACATCCCGACGGCGGAATATCAGAATTTCACTGAAGTGGAGCCTGCTCTGGCCTACTTACGTGAGAAGGGCGCGCCGATTGTTATCAAGGCCGACGGTCTGGCCGCCGGTAAAGGCGTGATCGTCGCGATGACGCTCGACGAAGCCGAAGCCGCAGTTCAGGATATGCTGGCGGGCAATGCTTTCGGTGATGCGGGCCACCGCATCGTGATCGAAGAGTTCCTCGACGGTGAAGAAGCAAGCTTCATCGTGATGGTCGACGGTGAGCACGTTCTGCCGATGGCCACCAGCCAGGACCACAAGCGTGTGGGCAATGGCGATACCGGCCCGAATACCGGTGGAATGGGGGCTTACTCCCCCGCTCCGGTAGTGACTGACGAAGTTCACCAGCGCACCATGGATCGCATCATCTGGCCTACCGTGAAGGGAATGGCGGCAGAAGGTAATACCTACACCGGTTTCCTTTACGCAGGTCTGATGATCGACAAGCAGGGTAACCCTAAGGTCATCGAATTCAACTGCCGTTTTGGCGATCCGGAAACGCAGCCAATCATGCTGCGCATGAAATCCGATCTGGTGGATCTGTGCCTGGCAGCCTGCGATGGCAAGCTGGACGAGAAAACCTCCGAGTGGGACGAGCGTGCGTCTCTCGGCGTGGTGATTGCTGCGGGTGGTTATCCGGGCAACTACAGCACCGGTGATGAAATCCACGGCCTGCCGCTGGAAGAGATTGAAGGTGCGAAGGTGTTCCACGCGGGTACGAAGCTGGATGGCGACGATCGCGTCCTCACCAACGGCGGACGCGTGCTGTGTGCAACCGCGCTAGGCCATACCGTGGCAGAAGCACAGAAACGCGCCTATGCGCTGATGGCAGATATTCACTGGAACGGTAGCTTTAGCCGTCAGGATATCGGCTATCGCGCTATTGCGCGCGAGCAGGGGGAGTAACGGAACCGTCTGTTCCCCCTCACCCTGCCCCTCTCCCTCAAGGGAGAGGGGATTTACCTCAGAAACTCTTCTCCGTCGGCTGCCAGGTGCAGAAGTCTTCGTTCGCCACCAGCAGCAGCTGAGAGCCTTCCGGCGCCTCAAGCCACGCCACGCTCACTTCCATTGATGAATGACGCTGACGGCGTTGAATGTGTTCGGTTGCCCAGGATTCGAGCTCAGGCTTGACCGTCTGCCCTTCGCAGGTTGTCACCGACCCATCGGCATGCCAGCGCCCCTGGCGCAGCACAACGCGACCCAGACGAAGCGCATCGCTGGTCTGGCGGATTTGTTCGGCACGATAACGGTAGAGGGCGATTTGATCGCTGGAAAGCTGCTGTTTTTGACCGCTGACTTCGCGCTGCATAAAGCTCAGCTCGCCATGGTCGTCAAAACGCACTTTCACATGTTCGGGGGTTTTGCTGTAGACGTTCAGTTCAATCAGCGACAGGTCATCTCCCTGCCAGCGATATTCCGCAGTCGACGTATTGCCGTTATGCCACGGGCTGAAGGCAGAAAGCAGATGAACTTCGCCGCCGGAATCTTTGCGCCAGACCCTGACCGCGCCCTGGTTGTCCGCGTAACCGCTGGCGGTAAACGGCGGCAGGGAGGTGTCGTGGCTACAGGCTGACAGCAGCAGCATGCCTGCCAGCGCGAGCGTTCCACGCCAGAAAGACAAAAGGGGCGTTACCGCCCCTTCGCTAAAACTGTTCACTGCCACGCGTCTTACTTAACAGCGTCTTTCAGTGCTTTACCAGAAACAAATGCCGGCACGTTAGCTGCGGCGATTTTGATTTCTTTACCGGTCTGCGGGTTGCGGCCAGTACGCTCAGCGCGGTGGTTCACTTTGAAGGTACCGAAACCAACCAGTTGTACAGCATCACCTTCTTTCAGAGACTCAGTAATAGCAGCCAGGGTAGATTCCAGAGCAGCTTTAGCCTGCACTTTAGACAGATCAGCCTTGTCCGCAATTACATCAATCAGTTGAGTCTTGTTCATAAGTTATCCTTTCAATGTGTTTATCGCTTGCTAAGCATCGAGTGCGACGAAAATGCCAAAAAAGCACTCTCCTGCATACACGCACCGATAGCCACTTTTTTTCGCCCCCCAAATGTAGACCAGACAAGGGGCGAAAGGGAAGAGTCGAGGAGCGACAAAACGGGCGTTATCTCAAGATTTATTGTCTCATTGGTTAAAAATTATACCAATATTGCTCTCGCCAGCCTCTCGTAAGTCCGCGCGCAGCCCTTTTATCAGCTCAATATCGCGTTCTTCACACTCTGCTAACAGGCGGAAAATTTCCCACTGAATGTCCCATTCTTGCTCAACCGCCGGGTTCGCACGCAGCTCTTCGTCGGTCATTTCCCGACCTTCCTGGGTCATTTCCAGCATCGCGACGGTCGTAATAGATGCCTTACTGACTTCAATAGCGTGCTCCAGCGTTTCACCGCTCAGTCGGGAGTGCAGCAGTTCGCTTAACGCCACGCAGGCATCAATTGCCGGGTAGACGCCGTACAGGTCAAAATCATCCGCCACCGGAATCGCCTCTTCCAGCTTTTCGAGCTGAGAGTCGAAATTCACCTTCGCGTCTTTCACCGTCAGCGTTTCCCAGATCAGATCCAGAATGCGGCGGTAGATATGGCCATCACCAAAACCCGTCTGCTTGCAGAACGCGGCATAGTTGGGATACATGCGCTCGCACAGGCAAGCCATAAAGGTGACGTGCTGCCAGCTTTCCAGCTTTTCAAGGCGCAGGTGAATTGGGTTTTGTAGCATGATGATCTCTCGAATCGAAAATTAGGCGCAGTTTACCTGAATCATCGCTGAATTTCCTGCCAACGAACAAAAGCCGGACGTGAAGACGCCACGGCGTCTGCCCAGCGCGTCGGCTCCGGCAAGCGGTAGCCCTTCATGCAGCGCTGCACCCACGCGAGGGCGCTGTCCATGCTCACACGGTGCCCGGTAGCGATAAAGAGCGGGTTACAGCGTGCCTTGCTGCGCCAGACCCACGCCAGCTGCTCGCCTTTATGGATGAGCGGCGCCAGCGCACCCGGCTCGGATGAAAGAGGTTCAAACGCGCCGCACAGGCGTTTCTTGGCGACGCCAATGGTCGGCACATCCACCAGCAGCCCAAAATGACTGGCAACGCCTAAACGACGCGGATGTGAGATCCCGTGTCCATCGACAAACAGCAGGTCAGGTTTTTGCGAAAGCTGCTCCCACGCTGCCAGCAGCGCGGGATATTCGCGGAAGGAGAGAAAGCCCGGAATGTACGGCATGGTGGTCGCGATACGCTCGACCTTGTACTCCACCAGCTCAAGCGAAGGGTATTTCAGTACCACCATCGCCGCTCGCGTCACGTCCCCACCCTGCTCGAATCCGACGTCTGCTCCGCCAATGTACTGCGGAGGGTCCTTATCCAGACAATCCTCGCGGATCACCGATGAGGCCAGTTCGATTTGTTGAGCGCGTAGCGACGCGAGATCCATAACGACTCCTTACTTGTGATACTGGGCAGAAAGCCGATGCACCGCCTCCACAAATACGCCTGCGTGTTCTGGCGGCACATCCTGATGAATGCCGTGGCCGAGGTTAAAGACGTGGCCTTCCCCCTGGCCGAAACCAGACAGTATAGTCGACACTTCTTCTTCAATGCGGGCTGGCGGCGCATAAAGCATGGACGGGTCCATATTGCCCTGCAGCGCTACTTTGTCGCCCACGCGACGACGCGCATCGGCAATATCGGTGGTCCAGTCGAGACCCAGCGCGTCGCAGCCGGTTGCCGCCATCGCTTCCAGCCACTGGCCGCCACCTTTGGTGAACAGCGTCACCGGCACGCGGCGACCTTCGTTTTCACGCAGCAGGCCGTCGACGATTTTATGCATGTAATACAGGGAGAACTGCTGATAATCGCGCCCGGTCAGCACGCCGCCCCAGGTATCGAAAATCATCACCGACTGCGCGCCCGCCTTAATCTGCGCGTTCAGATAGAGCGTAACGCTCTTCGCCAGCTTGTCGAGCAGCGCATGCAGGGCCAGCGGCTCGGCGTACATCATCTTTTTAATCATGGTGAAGGCTTTGCTGCTGCCCCCTTCCACCATATAGGTCGCAAGCGTCCACGGGCTGCCTGAGAAGCCAATCAGCGGCACTTCACCTTTCAGCTCGCGGCGAATGGTGCGCACGGCGTTCATCACGTAGCCCAGTTCGCCTTCCGGATCGGGGATCGGCAGCTTGTCCACGTCGGCTTTGCTTTTGATCGGAGAGGTGAAACGCGGACCTTCACCGGTTTCGAAGTACAGGCCAAGGCCCATCGCATCCGGAATGGTCAGAATATCCGAGAAGAGGATCGCCGCATCCAGCGGGAAGCGGCGCAGCGGCTGGAGCGTCACTTCACAGGCCAGCTCGGCGTTTTTGCAAAGCGACATAAAATCGCCCGCCTGCGCGCGCGTGGCTTTGTACTCTGGCAGATAGCGTCCCGCCTGGCGCATCATCCACACCGGGGTGACATCAACGGGCTGGCGCAGCAGCGCACGCAGATAACGATCGTTCTTCAGTTCGGTCATTTTTGCAGTTCCTTAAGCGTCATGGCCTCAGTGTAACACTACTCATACTCGGCCCGACACATCGCCACGGTATCTTCTATTAGCCGACGCGCCACGGTACCCGGTGGGGGGAGCAGCGGTAGATCGTCATAGCGATACCAGTTCGCATCCAGCAGCTCTTTCCGATCGATAACGATCTCGCCGCTGTCATATTCGGCCATAAAGGCCGTCATCAGCGACTGCGGGAACGGCCACGGCTGGGAGGTAACGTAGCGCAGGTTCTTCACTTTGATGCCGCTCTCCTCCATTACCTCGCGCGCCACCGCCTGCTCCAGCGTTTCGCCCACCTCGACGAAGCCGGCCAGCACGGTGTGTACGCCGTTGCGATGACGTGTATGCTGCGCCAGCAGAATGGAATCATCCCGGCGGATAGCGACGATAATGCACGGCGCAATCTGCGGATAGTAGCGCTCGCGGCAGTGGCTGCAGAGCATCGCCCACTCGGTTTTGCTCGGGTGCATGGTATGACCGCAGTAGCCGCAGTATTTGTGCGAGCGATAAAACTCCGCCAGCTGCACGCCGCGCCCCGCCAGCTGGAACAGGCCCACGTCCAGATCCAACACCTGGCGAACGGATCCCATATCCTGACGACGCGCTTGCTGGATCAACCACACGGGCTCACCCTGCCACTCGCCGATCTCTAGCGCAGGCTGGCCCACGAGATCGAACGTTTCCGCCGCACCGTAGGGCAGTTCTCCACCGGGCAACCATAATTTTTGTTCGTGGCTGACGATCCACCAACCCAGATCTGATTTTTCAATAATACGATCCATATCTATTGCACTACCTTCGCTTCACTGACATGTTGTTAGCATTGTGGTTACATTCTGGATGAGCAGATTCAATCCTACACTTTGCGGAGTCGACCATGTTAAACCAGCTAGAAAGCCTGACTGAGCGCGTTAGAGGAAGTAACAAACTGGTGGATCGCTGGCTGCATGTGCGCAAGCATCTACTCGTGGCTTATTACAATCTGGTCGGCATTAAGCCTGGCAAAGAATCGTTTATGCGACTGAACGAAAAAGCGCTGGATGATTTTTGTCAGGGCCTGGTCGACTATCTGTCCGACGGCCATTTCAATATTTATGAACGCATTATCCGCGAAATGGAAGGGACAACGCCGTATTTAGCGGCCAGCAAGCTCTATCCGCTGCTGGAAGCCAATACCCAGCAGATCATGGATTACTATGATTCCGCGCTCGAGAATGCCATCGATCACGATAACTATCTTGAGTTCCAGAAAGCGCTATCCGACCTCGGCGAAGCGCTGGAGGAGCGATTCACGCTGGAAGATAAGCTGATCTCTCTCGCCCTGGACAATGATTTGAACATCAGTAACGAAGAGAACGTCGCGCGCCCTGCTTGAGTTCTTAATCGTTAACGAGTAATTTACAACCATTCGCCCCTCTCACGAGGGGGATTTTTCTTGTCGGAGTGCCCAGAGCGAAAGCCGGGCTGAGACCGTTAATTCGGGATCCGCGGAACCTGATCAGGCTAATACCTGCGAAGGGAACAAGAGTCACACTGCTGTTGTATCGCCCCCCGGGCGATCCTCTCTTGCTTCATCCGTCGTCTGACAAGCCATGTCCTTCACTTTTGGAATGAGCTATGTCTACTGCAAAACTGACCCGCCGCGAACAGCGCGCACAGGCCCAACACTTCATCGATACCCTGGAAAGCACTGCTTTCCCGAACTCGAAACGCATCTACATTTCCGGCTCGCAGGACGATATTCGCGTTCCGATGCGCGAAATCCACCTCAGCCCGACGCTTATCGGCGGCAGCAAAGAGAATCCGCAGTATGAAGACAACGAAGCCGTGCCGGTGTATGACACCTCCGGCCCATACGGCGATCCTGATGTTGCCATCAACGTCCAGCAGGGGCTGGCAAAGCTGCGCCAGCCGTGGATTGACGCGCGTAACGACTGCGAAGAGCTGAGCGTGCTCAGCTCTGCGTACACCAAAGAGCGCCTGGCCGACGACGGTCTGGACGAGCTGCGCTTTACCGGCCTGCTGACGCCAAAACGTGCTAAAGCAGGTAAATGCGTGACCCAGCTGCACTACGCCCGCCAGGGTATCGTCACGCCGGAGATGGAGTTCATCGCCATCCGTGAAAACATGGGTCGCGAGCGTATCCGCAGCGAAGTGCTGCGCTATCAGCATCCTGGTGAAGGCTTTGGCGCTCGCCTGCCGGAGAACATCACGCCGGAGTTTGTGCGTGACGAAGTGGCCGCCGGGCGCGCGATTATCCCCGCCAACATCAACCACCCGGAGTCCGAGCCGATGATTATCGGCCGCAACTTCCTGGTGAAGGTCAACGCGAACATCGGTAACTCGGCCGTCACCTCCTCCATCGAAGAAGAGGTGGAAAAGCTGGTCTGGTCCACGCGCTGGGGTGCGGATACGGTAATGGATCTTTCCACCGGCCGCTATATCCATGAAACCCGCGAATGGATCCTGCGTAACAGCCCGGTGCCGATCGGCACCGTCCCGATTTATCAGGCGCTGGAGAAGGTCAACGGCATTGCCGAAGACCTCACCTGGGAAGCGTTCCGCGACACCCTGCTGGAGCAGGCCGAGCAGGGCGTGGACTACTTCACCATTCACGCGGGCGTGCTGCTGCGCTACGTGCCGATGACCGCGAAGCGTCTGACCGGCATCGTCTCGCGCGGCGGCTCCATCATGGCGAAGTGGTGCCTCTCCCATCACCGGGAAAACTTCCTCTACGAACACTTCCGCGAAATTTGCGAGATCTGCGCCGCCTATGACGTCTCTCTGTCACTGGGCGACGGCCTGCGCCCGGGCTCCATCCGTGACGCCAACGACGAAGCGCAGTTTGCCGAGCTGCACACGCTGGGCGAACTGACCAAAATCGCCTGGGAGTATGACGTGCAGGTGATGATTGAAGGCCCGGGACACGTGCCGATGCAGATGATCCGCCGCAACATGACCGAGGAGCTGGAGCACTGCCACGAAGCGCCGTTCTACACCCTGGGACCGTTGACCACCGATATTGCGCCGGGCTATGACCACTTCACCTCAGGCATTGGCGCGGCGATGATCGGCTGGTTCGGCTGCGCCATGCTCTGCTACGTGACGCCGAAAGAGCACCTCGGCCTGCCAAACAAAGAGGACGTGAAGCAAGGGCTGATTACCTACAAAATTGCCGCCCACGCGGCGGATCTGGCCAAGGGCCATCCGGGCGCGCAAATCCGCGATAACGCCATGTCGAAGGCGCGCTTTGAATTCCGCTGGGAGGATCAGTTCAACCTGGCGCTGGACCCGTTCACCGCCCGCGCCTACCACGACGAAACCCTGCCGCAGGAATCGGGCAAAGTCGCGCATTTCTGCTCCATGTGCGGACCAAAATTCTGCTCGATGAAAATCAGCCAGGAGGTGCGCGACTACGCCGCAGCGCAAACCATTGAAGTGGGCATGGCGGACATGTCTGAAACCTTCCGCGCCAGAGGCGGCGAAATCTACCTCAAAAAAGAGGAGGCGTAATGTACCAGCCCGATTTCCCGCCCGTCCCCTACCGTTTAGGGCTCTATCCGGTGGTGGACAGCGTGGCGTGGATAGCGCGACTGCTGGAAGCAGGCGTTCGCACGATCCAGCTGCGCATCAAGGACAAGCACGATGACGAGGTGGAAGCCGATGTGGTTGCCGCCATCGCGCTGGGGCGCCGGTATAACGCCCGCCTGTTTATCAACGACTACTGGCGGCTGGCCGTTAAGCACCGGGCGTACGGCGTGCATCTGGGCCAGGAGGACCTGGAAACAACGGATCTGAGCGCAATCCGTGAAGCCGGGTTGCGTCTGGGCGTGTCAACGCACGATGACATGGAGATTGACGTGGCCCTGGCGGCCCGTCCCTCTTACATCGCGCTCGGTCACGTCTTCCCGACGCAAACCAAGCAGATGCCCTCCGCTCCGCAGGGTCTGACGCAGCTGGCAAGTCACGTTAAACGCCTTGCCGATTACCCCACTGTCGCCATCGGAGGAATCAGCCTTGAACGTGCCCCGGCGGTGCTGGAGACCGGCGTCGGCAGCATCGCCGTCGTCAGTGCCATCACCCAGGCCGCAGACTGGCGGTCCGCCACCGAACAGCTGTTACAGCTGGCAGGAGCAGGCGATGAACGATAGTGACTTTATGCGCTACAGCCGTCAGATCCTGCTGGAAGATATCGCCATCGACGGACAGCAAAAGCTGCTCGCCAGCCGGGTGCTGATTGTCGGTCTGGGCGGATTAGGCGCACCCGCCGCGCTTTATCTGGCAGGCGCAGGTATCGGTACGCTGGTGCTGGCCGACGACGACGAGGTTCACCTCAGCAACCTGCAGCGACAAATCCTCTTTACCACCGAGGATATCAACCAGCCGAAAGCGCAAATCACCCGGCAGCGCCTGGCGCAGCTCAACCCGGATATCGAGCTGATTGCCTTACAGGAGCGGCTTAGCGGTGAAAGCCTGCGCCGTGAAGTCGCCCTTGCCGACGTGGTGCTGGACTGCACGGACAACATGGCGACGCGCCAGGCGATTAACGCCGCCTGCGTGGCAAATCATACTCCGCTCATTACCGCCAGCGCGGTGGGGTTCGGCGGGCAAATGATGGTCCTGACCCCGCCTTGGACGCAGGGCTGCTATCGCTGCCTGTGGCCAGACGATACCGAGCCGACGCGCAACTGCCGTACGGCGGGCATTCTTGGCCCGGTGGTCGGGGTGATGGGCACCATGCAGGCGCTGGAGGCCATCAAGCTGCTCAGCGGCATGGAGACGGAACGCAATACGCTGCGGCTGTTTGATGCCCGCTCCAGCAGCTGGCGCCAGCTGGCGTTACGCCGCGCCAGCCGCTGCCCGGTATGTGGAGACCGCGATGCGCATTCTGTTTAACGATGAGCCGATGAGATGCGACGACGGGCTTACCATTGCCGCACTGCTCGACAAGCTGCGTCAGCTCAAGCCGGGAACGGCGCTGGCGCTCAATCAACAGATCCTGCCGCGCGAGCAGTGGGAACATCAGCAGGTCAATGAAGGCGACCAGATCCTGCTGTTTCAGGTTATCGCAGGGGGCTGAGATGTTACGTATTGCCGATAAGGTTTTTGATTCGCATCTGTTTACCGGAACCGGAAAATTCGCCTCGCCGCAGCTGATGGTGGATGCCATTCGCGAAAGCGGCAGCCAGCTGGTGACGCTGGCGCTCAAGCGCGTGGATCTGCGCCACCACAGCGATGCTATTCTGGCTCCGTTGCTGGAAGCAGGCGTCACGCTGTTGCCCAACACCTCCGGCGCCAAAACGGCCGAAGAGGCGATTTTTGCCGCGCAGCTGGCCCGCGAGGCGCTCGGCACCCGCTGGCTAAAGCTGGAAATCCATCCGGATGCCCGCTGGCTGCTGCCCGACCCGATTGAAACGCTGAAAGCGGCTGAAAAGCTGGTGCAGCAAGGGTTTACCGTTCTGCCCTACTGCGGCGCTGACCCTGTCCTGTGCAAACGGCTGGAAGAGGTCGGCTGCGCCGCCGTCATGCCTCTGGGTGCCCCCATTGGCTCCAACCAGGGGCTGGAAACCCGCGCGATGCTGGAAATCATTATTGAGCAGGCTACCGTGCCGGTGGTGGTTGATGCGGGCATCGGCGTGCCCAGCCATGCCGCGCAGGCGCTGGAAATGGGTGCCGACGCGGTGCTGGTCAACACGGCCATCGCGGTTGCCGACGATCCGGTCATGATGGCGCGTGCATTCCGCATGGCCGTAGAGGCTGGCCTGCTGGCAAGGGGAGCCGGCCCCGGTTCGCGCAGTTTCCAGGCGCAGGCCACCAGCCCGCTGACCGGTTTTCTGGAGGCGATCTCATGAGCACGTTTACCGAGCGCTGGCGGCAGCTTAACTGGGACGACATTGCCCTGCGCATCAACAGCAAAACGGCGGCTGACGTGGAGCGCGCGCTGCATGCCCGCCATCTGACCCGCGAGGATCTGATGGCCCTGCTCTCCCCCGCGGCGAGCGCGTACCTCGAACCGATGGCCCAGCGAGCACAGCGGCTCACCCGCCAGCGTTTTGGCAACACGGTGAGCTTCTACGTGCCGCTCTATCTCTCCAACCTGTGCGCCAATGACTGCACCTACTGCGGTTTTTCCATGAGCAACCGCATCAAGCGTAAAACGCTCGATGAAGATGAGATTTCCCGGGAGTGTGCGGCCATTCGTGAAATGGGCTTTGAACATCTTCTGCTGGTCACGGGCGAACATCAGGGAAAAGTGGGAATGGACTATTTCCGTCAGCACCTTCCCGCCATTCGTCGTCAGTTTGCGTCGTTGCAGATGGAAGTGCAGCCCCTGTCGCAGGAGGAGTACGCAGAGCTCAAAAACCTCGGGCTGGACGGGGTCATGGTCTACCAGGAAACATATCATGAGGCGACGTACGCCCGGCACCACCTGAAGGGTAAGAAACAGGATTTCTTTTTCCGGCTGGAAACGCCGGACAGGCTCGGCCGCGCGGGTATCGACAAAATCGGTCTGGGTGCGCTGATCGGGCTCTCCGACAGCTGGCGGGTGGATTGTTATATGGTGGCGGAACATTTGCTGTGGCTCCAGCAGCACTACTGGCAGAGCCGTTATTCCATCTCCTTCCCGCGCCTGCGCCCCTGTGCGGGAGGGATCATACCGGCTTCGCTAATGGATGAACGCCAGCTGGTGCAGACGATCTGCGCGTTTCGCCTGCTCGCCCCGGAAGTTGAATTATCGCTCTCAACGCGTGAGTCCCCGGCGTTTCGCGATCGCGTTATCCCGCTTGCAATTAACAACGTCAGCGCATTTTCCAAAACGCAGCCTGGCGGCTACGCCGACGATCGTCCGGAGCTGGAGCAGTTTGTGCCGCATGACGGGCGACGTCCGGAAGCGGTCGCCGCAGCCCTGACGGCGCAGGGCCTTCAGCCTGTCTGGAAAGACTGGGACAGCTGGCTGGGAAGAGCCTCGCAATGACGTTGAAACGCACAGCAACATCATAGAAATTTGTCGAGACGCTACGAAAAGGCAAAACCGGATGATTGTCATCGATCGTCCGGTTTTTTATTGTCACAAGGTCAGCAACGGATGCTGACCGGGGCGAAAAGCTTCTTCCTCGTTTCGCCCTGCCTCTGATTCATTTCACAAACTGCCCCCGGCAAATGAATAAGTGTTTTCTTAATGATTCTTAAGATAAATCATCTCGTCAGAAATCGTGCGCCGTATAATTCACCGCTAACCGCAGGACAGCGACTATGCTGAGAGGATATCGGCAGACGAAAAATATTCACCATCAGGAACGATGTACAGCTCATGGCACTTCACAGCAAAAAGCTCTCTTTTACACGGCCAATCATGCTCAGCTTTGCGGGGATCCTCTGCAGTTTTGCGGTGATCGCGATCGCGGTAACGCTTTCGCAACGAAAGGATTTTCTTGAGGATTATCATAAGATCAATAGCAACTTCACGCATAACCTGGCGGTGAACTACACCGAATCTATCCTGCGTGAAAATGACTATATCCTGGGCCGTTCCGCGATGTACTTTGCCCGCGACGACAGGCTAAACGAGACGCTCAACGTCAACCCGACGCAAGGGCTGCAGATGATGATGCATTTGCAGAACCTGATGCCGACCGTCTCCTCCATCTCGCTGGCGGACACGCAGGGGCATTATCTTCGCGCACCAGAGGTGCTCCCCACGGAGACGAGTAAAACCTTCGATCCCCGGACACGCCCGTGGTTCGTCGCTCAGGCGGAAGCCAGTATCTTCAGTCACTACACCCGTCCCTACATGGACTACTTCACTGGCCATCCGACGGTAACACTCTATAAGCCTTTGATTTCGCCTGAAGGGAGACTGAAGGGAACGCTCGCTTTCCATCTCGATTTGACGTCTATGGGCTTCACCCTGCGCCAGATGGTGGCGCCCGTTCAGGGGGAATTCTTCGTCGTCGAACGCGATGGTGCCGTGGTGCTGCATCCGGATACCGGCGCGCTGTTCAAACAGTACGTGAGCGAAGCGCTGATGGACAAAATGACCAGCGGCGAAGGTCATCTTTACGACAAGAAAAGCAACGCCTGGTATTACTACTACTCGTTTACCAACCCGGACTGGTTTGTCATCTACCGGGTCTCTGGCGAGACGCTCACCGATATTACCCGTCACGAAACAACTATCGTTGGTTGGGGGTTTGCGCTGGCCGCCATCATCATCATCCTCTTCGGCTTATACCTCCGCCACGCCTCGCGTTCAGTGCTGATGCACATTATCAATGCCATCAAAACTGGCGATGTTAGCGAGGCGCCGCGCCTGGAAGCGATGCTGAGCCACACGATTCAGTCCAACAAAGAGCGTGAAATGGCGTATGTTCGCCAGGCCACTCACGATGCGCTGACGGGCTGTAAAAACCGCCGCGCGTTCGACAGCGATGTCGCGGAGCTGCTGAATGCCCAGCAGCCTTTCGCGATGGCGCTGGTAGACATTGATAACTTCAAGTCAATTAACGACACGCTGGGCCACCTGACCGGTGATATTGTTCTGCGTAACGTGGCTCGCGAAGGGATTCAGATCATGCAGCCACATCACGTCTCAATTTACCGTTATGGTGGAGAAGAGTTCGCGGTAGTCTTCCAGGCTGAGCAGATGTCTTCCGCGCTCTCATTGCTGGAAGCGTGGCGTACCGCCGTTGAAAAGCGCGTCTGGCGGGAAGAAAACCTGCGGGTTACGTTCAGCGGCGGTCTTGGAGAGTGGCATTTTGAACCGCTGGAGCAATTTGTCGGGAGCGTTGATAATGCCCTCTACAGCGCCAAACAGCAGGGCAAAAACCGCATTAACCGAACGTCCATCAGCTAATCCTGCCTCTTTCACCCTGCCCGTTTCCACGGGCCGGGTGCCCGACAATGCAAAATTGTAACCGGTTTCAGAAAATCACCGGTTTCTTTGTGATGCCTGACACACAATCGCGGTAAAGCGGTTGTTGAAGCGGTCTGCACGGGATAATTATCAATAAACACATGTAGATCGAGGCTGATTATGAAGAACATCGTTTTATGCTGTGCAGCGGGAATGTCAACCAGCATGCTGGTTCAACGTATGAAAGACGCCGCGCAGAAAAAAGGAGTTGAAGTCACCATTAAAGCCGTTCCGGTTGCGGAGTTTAAAGACAACATCGCGACGGCCGACATCGTATTGCTGGGGCCACAGGTTAAATACGAGCAGGCTAAACTTCAGGCGCAGGCCGAGCCGCTGGGTAAAAAGGTCGCGGTGATCGACATGATGGATTACGGCATGATGAAAGGGGATGCCGTCCTGGAAAAAGCGCTCAAACTTCTGGAGTCATAATGGAAGACTTAGAAACCACGATTATGGAACTGCTGGTCAACGCAGGCGCGGCGCGCAGTGCGGCCCTGACGGCGTTACAGATGGCGCGTAAAGGTGAGTTTGACGAAGCAGAAAAAGCGATGGAAGAGTCGCGCGAATATGTGAAGCATGCGCACACGATCCAGACGCAGCTTATCGGTCTTGATGAGGGGACCGGGAAGCTTCCGGTTAACCTGATCACCGTCCACTCGCAGGATCACCTGATGAACGCCATGGTCATTCAGGATCTGGCGGGCGATATGATTGAGCTTTATCGTCGGATCCCGTTGGTGAATTGAATACATGCAGATGTAAAAAAACCCGCCGAGGCGGGTTTTTTATTTACGGCATCAACGATTACTCGTTGTCGGAACCGCCCAGACCTGCGTTCAGCAGTTCTGCCAGGCTCGCGGATGCATCTTCAGCAGTCACCTGCGGTGCAGCTGGCAGTTCGCCCGCAGCACGACGACGCATACGATCCTGATGGTACGCATAACCGGTACCAGCCGGGATCAGACGACCCACGATGACGTTCTCTTTCAGACCGCGCAGTTCATCACGTTTACCTGCAACAGCGGCTTCGGTCAGGACACGAGTCGTTTCCTGGAACGATGCTGCAGAGATGAAGGACTCGGTTGCCAGAGACGCTTTGGTGATACCCAGCAGATCGCGCGAGAAGGTCGCACCAATTTTGCCGTTCGCTTCCAGTTCGCGGTTAGCGATCTTGACGCGTGAGTATTCAACCTGCTCGCCTTCCAGGAACTCGGAGCTGCCTGCGTTTTCGATGGTTGCTTTACGCAGCATCTGACGAACGATAACTTCGATGTGCTTATCGTTAATCTTAACGCCCTGCAGACGGTAAACGTCCTGTACTTCGTTGGTGATGTAACGCGTTACTGCGTGTACGCCACGAAGACGCAGAATGTCGTGCGGAGCTTCTGGACCATCGGAAACCACGTCACCACGTTCTACACGTTCACCTTCGAACACGTTGAGCTGACGCCACTTAGGAATCATCTCTTCGTACGGTTCGCTGCCATCTACTGGAGTGATAACCAGACGGCGCTTCCCTTTGGTCTCTTTACCGAAGGAGATGATACCGCTGATTTCAGCCAGAATTGCAGGCTCTTTCGGACGACGTGCTTCGAACAGGTCCGCAACGCGTGGCAGACCACCGGTGATGTCCTTGGTACCGCTGGATTCCTGTGGAATACGCGCCAGAGCATCACCCGCACCAATCTGAATGCCATCTTCCAACTGAACGATCGCTTTACCCGGCAGGAAGTACTGCGCAGGCATGTCGGTACCCGGGATCAGAACGTCGTTACCCTGAGCATCAACGATTTTCAGTGCAGGACGCAGATCTTTACCACCGGTAGTACGTTCAGCAGAATCCAGAACCACCAGAGAAGACAGACCGGTCAGCTCGTCCGTCTGACGAGTGATGGTCTGGCCGTCGATCATGTCAGTGAAGCGGATGAAACCACTTACTTCGGTGATAACCGGCATGGTGTGTGGATCCCAGTTTGCAACGGTTTCACCGCCGGCAACCTGCTCGCCATCACCTTTCGCCATAACCGCACCGTAAGGCACTTTATAGCTCTCTTTGGTACGACCGAATTCGTCGATCAGCTTCAGCTCGGTGTTACGAGAGGTCACAACCAGCTTGCCAGCGGAGTTAACAACAGACTTCGCGTTGCTGAGCTTGATGCTACCTTTGTTTTTCACCTGGATGCTGGATTCAGCAGCCGCACGAGATGCCGCACCACCGATGTGGAACGTACGCATCGTCAGCTGTGTACCCGGCTCACCGATGGACTGTGCCGCGATAACGCCGATTGCTTCACCTTTGTTGATGATGTGGCCACGCGCCAGGTCACGACCATAGCAGTGCGCACATACACCAAAGTCGGTGTCACAGGATACAACGGAACGTACTTTCACGGAGTCAACAGAGTTCGCTTCCAGCAGGTCACACCAGTGCTCGTGCAGCAGCGTGTTGCGTGGAACCAGAATGTCTGCAGTACCCGGCTTCAGAATGTCTTCCGCGGTTACACGACCCAGAACGCGATCGCGCAGTGGCTCTTTAACATCACCGCCCTCGATAACCGGGGTCATGGTGATACCTTCGAGGGTGCCACAATCGTCTTCGGTCACAACCAGATCCTGCGCAACGTCAACCAGACGACGCGTCAGATAACCGGAGTTCGCAGTTTTCAGTGCGGTATCCGCCAGACCCTTACGAGCACCGTGCGTGGAGATGAAGTACTGGAGTACGTTCAGACCTTCACGGAAGTTCGCGGTGATTGGCGTTTCGATGATGGAGCCATCTGGCTTCGCCATCAGACCACGCATACCTGCCAGCTGACGAATCTGTGCTGCGGAACCACGCGCACCGGAGTCGGCCATCATGTAGATGCTGTTGAAGGAAACCTGCTGCTCTTCTACGCCGTCACGGTTAATCACGGTTTCGGTCTGCAGGTTATCCATCATCGCTTTGGATACACGATCGTTCGCCGCTGCCCAGATATCGATAACTTTGTTATAGCGTTCGCCCGCGGTAACCAGACCAGACTGGAACTGCTCCTGGATCTCAGCAACTTCGGCTTCTGCTTCAGAGATGATCTCGTGTTTCTTCTCTGGGATGACCATGTCATCGATACCAACAGATGCACCTGAACGCGCTGCGTAAGCAAAGCCGGTATACATTGTCTGGTCAGCGAAGATAACGGTCGGCTTCAGACCCAGAATGCGGTAACAGGTGTTCAGCATTTTGGAGATCGCTTTCTTGCCCAGCGCCTGGTTGACGATGGAGAAAGGCAGACCTTTCGGTACGATCATCCACAGAATGGCACGGCCAACGGTCGTGTCTTTCAGGCTGGTTTTCGCAACGAATTCGCCGTTTTCATCTTTTTCGTATTCGGTGATACGCACTTTAACGCGCGCATGCAGAGAGGCCAGGCCAGCGCGATAAATACGCTCAGCTTCTTTCGGGCCAGTCAGCACCATGCCTTCGCCTTTGGCGTTAACACAGTCACGGGTCATGTAGTACAGACCCAGTACAACGTCCTGAGAAGGAACGATAATTGGTTCACCGTTCGCTGGGGACAGGATGTTGTTGGTAGACATCATCAGCGCACGCGCTTCGAGCTGGGCTTCCAGCGTCAGCGGTACGTGAACAGCCATCTGGTCACCATCGAAGTCGGCGTTATAGGCCGCACAAACCAGCGGGTGCAGCTGGATAGCTTTACCTTCGATCAGGACTGGCTCAAATGCCTGGATACCCAAACGGTGCAGAGTTGGTGCACGGTTCAGCAGTACCGGGTGTTCGCGGATAACTTCGTCCAGGATATCCCAAACGACAGCTTCTTCACGCTCAACCATTTTCTTAGCGGCTTTGATAGTGGTGGCGAGGCCACGCAGTTCCAGCTTGCCGTAGATGAACGGTTTGAACAGCTCCAGTGCCATTTTCTTCGGCAGACCGCACTGATGCAGACGCAGGTATGGACCTACGGTGATTACAGAACGACCGGAGTAGTCAACACGCTTACCGAGCAGGTTCTGACGGAAACGACCCTGTTTACCTTTGATCATGTCGGCCAAAGATTTCAGAGGACGTTTGTTAGAACCGGTGATCGCACGACCGCGACGACCGTTATCCAGCAGGGCATCTACCGCTTCCTGCAGCATACGTTTTTCGTTGCGTACGATGATGTCCGGCGCAGCCAGATCCAGCAGACGTTTCAGACGGTTGTTACGGTTGATAACGCGACGATACAGATCGTTCAGATCGGACGTTGCGAAACGACCACCATCCAGCGGAACCAGTGGACGCAGATCTGGCGGCAGAACCGGCAGAACGGTCAGGATCATCCACTCTGGTTTGTTACCAGACTGAACGAACGCTTCCAGCAGTTTGATACGCTTGGTCAGCTTTTTACGTTTGGTTTCGGAGTTGGTTTCGTTCAGCTCTTCACGCAGCTGCTCGCACTCTTGCTCCAGATCCATGCTCTTCAGCAGGGCCTGAATAGCTTCCGCACCCATCTTCGCGTCAAATTCGTCACCGAACTCTTCCAGCGCGTCCAGATACTGCTCTTCAGTCAGAATCTGATGACGTTCCAGGTTCGTCATCCCGCCTTCGATAACCACATAAGATTCGAAGTACAGAACACGTTCGATATCGCGCAGCGGCATATCCAGCAGCAGACCGATACGGGACGGCAGAGATTTCAGGAACCAGATGTGAGCGGTCGGAGACGCCAGCTCGATGTGGCCCATGCGCTCACGACGCACTTTGGTCTGGGTCACTTCAACACCGCACTTCTCACAGATCACACCACGGTGTTTCAGGCGCTTGTACTTACCGCACAGGCACTCGTAATCTTTTACTGGCCCGAAAATACGCGCACAGAAAAGGCCGTCACGTTCAGGTTTGAACGTACGGTAGTTGATGGTTTCCGGCTTTTTAACTTCACCGAAAGACCATGAACGGATCATGTCTGGCGAAGCCAGAGCAATTTTGATCGCATCAAACTCTTCGGTTTTAGTCTGCGCTTTCAGAAACTTTAATAAATCTTTCACGGATTTGCTCCCGTCGGAGTTAGCACAATCTGGTGCCGGGGGTTAACCCGGCACCAGTGACCTGTTTGAGCGAGAATTACTCGTCTTCCAGTTCGATGTTGATACCCAGCGAACGAATCTCTTTCAACAGTACGTTGAAGGATTCTGGCATGCCCGGCTCCATCTGATGGTTGCCGTCCACGATGTTTTTATACATCTTGGTACGACCGTTCACGTCATCAGACTTAACGGTGAGCATTTCCTGCAGGGTGTATGCCGCGCCGTATGCTTCCAGCGCCCACACTTCCATCTCCCCGAAGCGCTGACCACCGAACTGTGCCTTACCACCCAGCGGCTGCTGAGTAACCAGGCTGTAAGAACCGGTAGAACGAGCGTGCATCTTGTCGTCGACCAGGTGGTTCAGTTTCAGCATGTACATGTAACCTACGGTTACCGGACGTTCGAACTGTTCACCAGTACGGCCGTCAAACAGCGTAATCTGACCAGACGTTGGCAGACCACCCAGTTGCAGCAGCTCTTTAATTTCAGCTTCTTTTGCACCGTCGAATACCGGCGTTGCAATTGGCATACCTTTGCGCAGGTTCTCTGCCAGACGCAGCACTTCTTCATCGCTGAAGGTGTTCAGGTCGACTTTCTGACGCACGTCGGTACCCAGATCGTAGGCACGCTGGATGAATTCGCGCAGTTTCGCGACTTCCTGCTGCTGTTTCAGCATGGCGTTAATCTTATCGCCGATGCCTTTCGCAGCCATACCCAGGTGAGTTTCCAGGATCTGACCAATGTTCATACGAGACGGTACGCCCAGCGGGTTCAATACGATATCTACCGGCGTACCGTTAGCATCGTGCGGCATATCTTCGATCGGGTTGATCTTAGAGATAACACCCTTGTTACCGTGACGACCTGCCATCTTATCACCAGGCTGGATCTGACGTTTAACAGCCAGATACACCTTAACAATCTTCAGCACGCCTGGTGCCAGATCGTCGCCCTGAGTGATTTTGCGGCGTTTCGCTTCGAGTTTTTTCTCGAACTCGTGTTTCAGTTCGTCATACTGCTCAGCCAGCTGTTCCAGCTGATTTTGTTTCTCTTCGTCGGTCAGGCCCAGTTCCAGCCAGCGATCGCGTGGCAGTTTGTCGAGCTTCTCAGCTTCAACGCCACCGGCAACCAGCACCGCATAGATACGGCTGAACAGACCCGCTTCGAGGATCTGCAGTTCTTCAGACAGGTCTTTCTTAGCCTGTTTGAGCTGCATCTCTTCGATTTCCAGCGCACGCTTATCTTTCTCAACGCCGTCACGGGTGAAGACCTGAACGTCGATAACCGTACCGGAAACACCGTTTGGTACGCGCAGGGAAGAGTCTTTAACGTCAGACGCTTTCTCACCGAAGATTGCACGCAGCAGTTTCTCTTCTGGCGTCAGCTGGGTTTCACCTTTAGGCGTAACCTTACCAACCAGAATGTCGCCGCCGGTCACTTCCGCACCGATGTAAACGATACCGGATTCATCCAGTTTGGAGAGCGCAGCTTCACCCACGTTAGGGATGTCAGCGGTGATCTCTTCTGGCCCCAGCTTGGTGTCACGGGACACACATGCCAGTTCCTGAATATGGATGGTGGTGAAACGATCTTCCTGAACCACACGCTCGGAGACGAGGATGGAGTCTTCGAAGTTGTAACCGTTCCACGGCATGAACGCTACGCGCATGTTCTGACCGAGCGCCAGTTCACCGAGGTCGGTTGACGGACCGTCTGCCAGCACGTCGCCGCGCTCAACTGGCTCACCCAGAGACACGCAAGGCATCTGGTTGATACAGGTGTTCTGGTTAGAACGGGTGTATTTGGTCAGGTTATAAATGTCGATACCTGCTTCGCCCGGATACATCTCGTCTTCGTTAACTTTGATAACGATACGGGATGCATCGACGTACTGAACAGTACCGCCACGTTTAGCAACTGCAGTAACACCGGAGTCAACGGCAACAGCACGCTCCATACCAGTACCAACCAGCGGCTTATCAGCGCGCAGAGTTGGAACGGCCTGACGTTGCATGTTCGCACCCATCAATGCACGGTTGGCGTCATCGTGTTCCAGGAACGGGATCAGGGACGCACCGACGGATACCACCTGCTGGGTGGATACGTCCATGTAGTCAACCTGATCGCGGCTGAACAAGCTGGATTCGCCTTTGCTACGGCAGGTAACCAGATCTTCTACAAAGTGGCCTTCGTCATCCAGGTTGGAGTTCGCCTGAGCGATAACGTAGTTACCTTCTTCAATAGCAGACAGGTAATGAATTTCATCGGTTACAACACCGTCGGTCACTTTACGGTACGGGGTCTCAAGGAAACCGTATTCGTTAGTCTGTGCGTACACGGACAGGGAGTTGATCAGACCGATGTTTGGACCTTCAGGCGTTTCGATTGGACATACGCGACCGTAGTGCGTCGGGTGTACGTCTCGAACTTCAAAGCCTGCACGTTCACGGGTCAGACCGCCTGGGCCGAGTGCAGAGATACGACGTTTGTGCGTAATCTCAGACAGCGGGTTGTTCTGGTCCATGAACTGAGACAGCTGGCTTGAACCGAAGAACTCTTTCACTGCTGCAGAAATCGGCTTGGCGTTGATCATATCCTGAGGCATCAGGGTATCCAGATCGCCCAGAGACAGACGCTCTTTCACCGCACGCTCTACGCGTACCAGGCCAACGCGGAACTGGTTTTCCGCCATTTCGCCTACGGAACGGATACGACGGTTGCCGAGGTGGTCGATATCGTCCACTTCGCCTTTACCGTTACGGATATCGATGAGCTTCTTCATCACTTCGATGATGTCGTCTTTGCTCAGGATACCGGAACCTTCGATTTCGTCGCGCAGCAGAGAACGGTTGAACTTCATACGACCAACCGCAGACAGATCGTAGCGGTCTTCGGAGAAGAACAGGTTCTCGAACAGGCTTTCCGCCGCTTCGCGAGTTGGTGGCTCACCAGGACGCATCATGCGGTAGATTTCTACCAGCGCGCTCAGACGATCGGTGGTTGGGTCGACGCGAATAGTCTCAGAGATATACGCACCGTGGTCCAGATCGTTGGTGAACAGCGTTTCGATACGTTTGTGGCCAGACTGGCTCAGCTTAGCCAGCAGATCCAGGCTCAGCTCCATGTTCGCCGGGCAGATCAGCTCGCCAGTTGATTCATCAACGTAATCTTTCGCGGCTACTTTTCCTGCAATGTATTCAACCGGAACTTCGATGTGTTTGATATCATCTTTTTCCAGCTGGCGGATGTGGCGCGCGGTGATACGGCGACCTTTTTCCACATACACTTTGCCGTCGGCTTCGATGTCGAACGACGCGGTCTCACCACGCAGACGTTCCGGCACCAGCTCCATCTGCAGCTTGTTGTCGCGGATTTCAAAGATCACTTTCTCAAAGAACAGGTCCAGGATCTGCTCAGTGGTATAGTTCAGTGCACGCAGAATGATGGTTGCAGGCAGCTTACGACGACGGTCGATACGGACAAACAGGTTGTCTTTCGGATCGAACTCAAAGTCCAGCCATGAACCACGGTAAGGAATGATGCGTGCGTTATACAGTACTTTACCGGAAGAGTGTGTTTTACCTTTATCGCTGTCGAAGAAGACGCCCGGGCTACGATGCAGCTGGGAAACGATAACACGCTCAGTACCGTTGATTACGAAAGTACCGTTGTCTGTCATGAGTGGAATTTCACCCATGTAGACTTCTTGTTCTTTAATGTCTTTTACGGTGCCTTCCGGAGCTTCGCGCTCGTAGATCACCAGACGCAGTTTTACGCGCAGCGGTGCGGAATAGGTCACGCCACGGATCTGACATTCCTGAACGTCAAACACCGGTTCGCCAAGGCGGTAGCTGACGTACTGCAGCTCGGAGTTACCGCTATAGCTCTGAATCGGGAACACGGAGCGGAAGGCTGCTTCCAGACCGTACTGCCCTTCAGGATCTTGCTCGATAAACTTCTGGAACGAGTCAAGCTGGATAGAAAGGAGATATGGAATGTCCAGAACTTGTGGACGTTTACCAAAATCCTTACGAATACGTTTTTTCTCGGTATAGGAGTAAACCATAGGGTTCCTCAGCTCGCTGACAAGTCGACCCATCTGTCCGACGAAGGGACAGTTTGTGCAACACCATTTTGTGGACCGGAAAATTGAATACTTTCCGCAATACCTGTTGCTATCACGCTTAAATCATTTCGTCGCGATTTACACAGAGCGAGCACCCTGTCGCAATATATTAAGTCGTCGATAGAAACATGCATTGTCAGGACAATCAGCAGTCAAACAGTGTGAAATGCTACTGATGCCTTACAGCGCAAAAAGGCTGGTGACTAAAAAGTCACCAGCCATCAGCCTAATTACTCAGGCTGCAACCAGAAAAGTTGGCTTATTTAACTTCAACTTCAGCGCCAGCTTCTTCCAGAGATTTTTTCAGTGCTTCTGCGTCGTCTTTGCTCACGCCTTCTTTCAGCGCAGCTGGAGCAGATTCTACCAGGTCTTTAGCTTCTTTCAGACCCAGGCCAGTTGCGCCACGTACTGCTTTGATAACAGCAACTTTGTTAGCGCCAGCAGCTTTCAGAATTACGTCGAATTCAGTTTTTTCTTCAGCAGCTTCAGCCGGGCCCGCAGCTACAGCTACAGCAGCAGCAGCAGAAACACCGAATTTTTCTTCCATTGCAGAAACCAGCTCTACAACGTCCATTACGGACATAGCTGCTACTGCTTCAATGATTTGATCTTTAGTGATAGACATTTAAATTGTTCCTGAAAATCAGAATAAGTTTATACGTAAGCAAATGCTTTATAAAGATAACTGCGATTAAGCAGCTTCTTTCGCATCGCGTACAGCAGCCAGAGTGCGAACCAGTTTGCCAGCCGCAGCTTCTTTCATGGTTGCCATCAGGCGTGCAATTGCTTCTTCGTAGGTCGGCAGGGTTGCCAGGCGATCGATTTGCGATGCCGGGATCAACTCACCTTCAAAGGCTGCAGCTTTGACCTCAAATTTTGCATTCGCTTTCGCGAACTCTTTGAACAGACGAGCAGCAGCGCCCGGGTGTTCCATAGAGTATGCAATCAGGGTCGGACCAACAAACGTGTCTTTCAGGCACTCGAACTGAGTACCTTCAACTACGCGGCGCAGCAGGGTGTTACGAACAACACGCATGTATACGCCAGCTTCACGACCTGCTTTACGCAGTTCAGTCATTTTGTCTACAGTAACGCCACGGGAATCCGCAACTACTGCAGACAGCGCGCCTTTGGCTACTTCGCTGACTTCAGCAACAATCGCTTGTTTGTCTTGAAGATTTAAAGCCATTAGCTTTGCTCCTGGATGTTTGCCGGAACTCATGTTCCGGAACTCACTTCACTCTCCCCAACGGAAAGAGCGTCTTAATACGGTGAGCAGAAACAAGCCAGAGTATCCAAAAATAATCTTAGCGTTCTGTCACCGTCTACGCAGGGGATTAAGTCTCTTGCGAAACACCTGCGGTCTTCGACGGAGGCCTGGATTAGGCCAGGCTCCAACGAACAAATCTTTTAGCCGCTAACTTTTGTTAGCAAACGTGGGGGTAAGATTGTAGGCAAAATCACCGCCCACGTAAAGGCATTAGTTTGCAGCAGCGCTCAGGCCAGCCTGGTCAACTGCAACACCTGCACCCATAGTGGTGGAGATGCTAACTTTCTTGATGTACACGCCTTTCGCCTGAGTTGGTTTCGCTTTTTTCAGCGCAACCAGCAGAGCTTCCAGGTTTTCTTTCAGTTTGTCAGCGTCAAAGTCCACTTTACCGATGGTGGTGTGGATGATGCCGTTTTTGTCGTTACGATAACGAACCTGACCTGCTTTAGCGTTCTTAACCGCTTCAGCAACGTTAGGGGTTACAGTACCAACTTTCGGGTTTGGCATCAGGCCGCGTGGACCCAGAACCTGGCCCAGCTGGCCAACAACGCGCATTGCATCTGGAGAAGCAATAACAACGTCAAAGTTCATTTCGCCTTTCTTGATCTGATCAGCCAGATCTTCCATACCTACCAGTTCAGCGCCGGCAGCTTTAGCAGCTTCAGCGTTCGCACCCTGAGCAAATACAGCTACGCGAACGGAACGGCCAGTACCGTGTGGCAGTACAGTTGCGCCACGAACGTTCTGATCGGATTTACGCGCGTCGATGCCGAGGTTAACGGCAACGTCAACGCTTTCAACGAACTTAGCAGTTGCCAGTTCTTTCAGCAGAGCGATAGCTTCGTTGATGTCGTACTGTTTGGTCGCATCAACTTTGTCACGGATCACGGACATGCGCTTGGTCAGTTTAGCCATTTCTTAGTCCTCCACTACCAGGCCCATGGAACGTGCAGTACCTTCGATTGAGCGAGTCATCGCTTCAATGTCGGCACCAGTCATGTCGGCAGCTTTGGTCTGCGCGATTTCCTGCAGCTGAGCGCGGGAAATGTTACCCACTTTGTCTTTGTTCGGTTTACCGGAACCAGACTTGATACCAGCCGCTTTCTTCAGCAGAACAGCTGCTGGAGGGGTTTTGGTAACGAAAGTGAAAGAACGGTCAGCGTAAACAGTGATTACGACTGGGATTGGCAGACCTTTTTCCAGGGATTCAGTTTTTGCGTTGAACGCTTTACAGAATTCCATGATGTTCACACCCTGCTGACCCAGAGCTGGACCAACTGGTGGACTTGGGTTCGCCATACCAGCTGCAACCTGCAGCTTGACGTAGGCTTGTACTTTCTTAGCCATTCTAAAATCCTCTGATTGGGTGATAGCGCCTCAGCGAGGCTCCCCGTGAATAAAATTCGTTTTACGGGCCGGGGCCCATAAAAACAAAAGGCGCGAAATTGTATTCCAATCTCGCGCCCTGTGCAACGATTAAATCGCCGCTTTTTTGATCGCTGCTTAGGCTTTTTCGACCTGCGCAAAGTCCAGTTCTACCGGGGTCGCACGACCGAAGATAGAAACAGAAACTTTCAGGCGGGACTTCTCGTAGTCCACTTCTTCAACGACGCCATTAAAGTCAGCAAACGGACCGTCGCTAACACGAACCATTTCACCCGGTTCAAACAGCGTTTTCGGACGCGGCTTATCACCCACCTGCTGCAGGCGGTTCATAATCGCATCAACTTCTTTATCGCTGATTGGCGCCGGACGGTCAGACGTGCCGCCGATAAAGCCCATCACGCGCGGTACGCTGCGCACCAGGTGCCAGCTCGCATCGTTCATCACCATCTGAACCAGCACGTAACCCGGGAAGAATTTACGCTCGCTTTTGCGACGTTGGCCGCCACGGATCTCAACCACTTCTTCGGTCGGAACCATAACTTCGCCAAATAACTCTTCCATGTTGTGTAATTTGATATGCTCACGCAGCGACGTTGCTACGCGGCCTTCAAAACCGGAAAACGCCTGAACGACGTACCAACGCTTTTTAGGGGCTTCAGACATCTTAGAACCTCAGGCCAGTAATAAAGGAAACCAGGCGAACCAGAATACCATCCAGTCCCCACAGGATCAGTGACATTACCGCAGTCACTGCAGCCACGATCAGCGTGGTGTGCAATGTTTCCTGGCGAGTCGGCCAAATGACCTTGCGGACTTCGGTACGTGCTTCACGAGCGAAAGCAACGGTCGCTTTACCCTTAGTCGTCAACAGCGCGACACCGCCCGCTGCAGCAATCAGAATCACCACTGCCAGCGCGCGGAGCGGCAGCATCATGTCACGATAAAGATAGTTGCCAACGATTGCCACAATCAGCAGCACGGCAACAGCGACCCACTTCATCGCTTCCAGGCCGCGCCCGCTCCCTTGAGCTTCGGTATTCGCACTCATAAACCAACCTGTCAGAAGAATTCTACAAATAATTTCACCCCGCGATTGCGAGGCGAGCCAAATCGAAACGCTAATCCCTTTATGGATTATACGCTCTCTGCAGAGCCTGTCTCAGCAATGATTATGACAAAAATAATCACTGATGAGCCAGGTTCTGATGTGAAAGCGTGCAAAAAGGGCATCAAATGATGCCCTTTTCATGCGCATTGCGTCAAATGTTATCAGCGATTAGCCGAGAACTTTAGCAACCACGCCCGCGCCAACGGTACGGCCGCCTTCACGGATTGCGAAACGCAGACCGTCGTCCATCGCGATTGGGTGGATCAGAGTCACAACCATCTTGATGTTGTCGCCTGGCATTACCATCTCAACGCCTTCTGGCAGTTCGATGGTACCGGTCACGTCAGTTGTACGGAAGTAGAACTGTGGACGGTAGCCTTTGAAGAACGGAGTATGACGGCCGCCTTCGTCTTTGGACAGAATGTACACTTCAGATTCGAACTTGGTGTGTGGCTTGATTGAACCTGGCTTCGCCAGAACCTGACCACGTTCGATTTCTTCACGTTTGATACCACGCAGCAGAACACCAACGTTCTCACCAGCACGGCCTTCGTCCAGCAGTTTGCGGAACATTTCAACGCCAGTACAGGTAGACTTCGCAGTCTCTTTGATACCAACGATTTCAACTTCTTCACCAACTTTGATGATACCGCGCTCTACACGACCGGTAACAACGGTACCACGACCGGAGATGGAGAATACGTCTTCGATTGGCAGCAGGAATGGCTTGTCAATCGCACGCTCTGGTTCTGGGATGTAAGAATCCAGGAAGCCAGCCAGTTCGATGATTTTCGCTTCCCACTCTGCGTCGCCTTCCAGCGCTTTCAGAGCAGAACCACGAACGATTGGGGTATCGTCGCCTGGGAAATCGTACTGAGACAGCAGTTCACGAACTTCCATCTCTACCAGTTCCAGCAGCTCTTCGTCATCAACCATGTCGCACTTGTTCAGGAACACGATGATGTAAGGAACGCCTACCTGACGACCCAGCAGGATGTGCTCACGAGTCTGAGGCATTGGGCCGTCAGTCGCAGCAACAACCAGGATCGCGCCGTCCATCTGCGCAGCACCGGTGATCATGTTTTTAACATAGTCGGCGTGGCCTGGGCAGTCTACGTGTGCGTAGTGGCGAGTCGGGGTGTCATATTCAACGTGGGAAGTGTTGATGGTGATACCACGAGCTTTTTCTTCTGGTGCGTTATCGATCTGGTCGAATGCACGAGCAGAACCACCGTAGGTTTTAGCCAGAACGGTAGTGATTGCAGCGGTCAGCGTTGTTTTACCATGGTCAACGTGGCCGATAGTACCGACGTTAACGTGCGGTTTTGTACGTTCAAACTTTTCTTTAGACATCGATTGTCCCTCTAAGACACGGATAAATCGGTGATATCACCACATCAACCAGGCGAAATGCCTGAATTGTTGAATACAGTAAAATTGAAACAGAGAAAAACGGGAAGGAGAAGTGAAGTGGTGCTGATACCCAGAGTCGAACTGGGGACCTCACCCTTACCAAGGGTGCGCTCTACCAACTGAGCCATATCAGCACGTATTGGAGCGGGCAGCGGGAATCGAACCCGCATCATCAGCTTGGAAGGCTGAGGTAATAGCCATTATACGATGCCCGCATCCTGAAACTCGGCTACCCAGTTCTTTCTGTAACAAAAAAAGAGATTTCTCTCTTTTTCAGTTTGAGCTGGCTAATTTTTCCAACCAGCTCCGGCGGCATTTACGCTGCCAGAAAGTGGTGGTGGGGGAAGGATTCGAACCTTCGAAGTCTGTGACGGCAGATTTACAGTCTGCTCCCTTTGGCCGCTCGGGAACCCCACCGGACTTGATGGTGCCGACTACCGGAATCGAACTGGTGACCTACTGATTACAAGTCAGTTGCTCTACCTACTGAGCTAAGTCGGCATCAAGTAGCGCGCATTCTATGGATACCTGCGCGGTCATGCAACTAAAAATTTGCATAAAACGTTCTTTCGCTCACATTTTATGCGAACGGCGTATCGGACGCTGTAAAAGTAGCCATATGAGGTCAAATATTCAACATATCATCGTGATTTGCACCGTATTCACCGTAGCGTGACGGCTTCCGCGTAACGCAGCGCTTTCCATCTTTTTTCTTATTATTCCCGTCATCTGGTGTTAACCTCCTGCCCATTGTCCAAAATTAACTGTGTGATGAGCCACGATCCGGCAGTGTGGTGCTGGCTCGCTGAAGCATGCTTATGAGCAAAAAAGAGCAAACGTTAATGACGCCTTATCTACACTTTAACCGCAGCCAGTGGGCTGCCCTGCGTGATTCCGTCCCTATGACGCTGACGGAAGGTGAAATCGCACGGTTAAAAGGGATAAACGAAGATCTGTCCCTGGAAGAGGTGGCAGAAATTTATCTCCCCCTCTCTCGCTTGCTTAACTTCTATATAAGCTCGAACCTGCGCCGTCAGGCCGTGCTGGAGCAGTTTCTCGGGACAAACGGTCAACGCATTCCTTATATCATTAGTATCGCAGGCAGCGTGGCCGTGGGTAAAAGTACCACCGCGCGCGTCCTGCAGGCGCTGTTGAGCCGCTGGCCGGAACACCGCAGCGTGGAGCTGATCACCACCGACGGCTTCCTGCACCCGAATGAGGTGTTAAAAGAGCGCGGCCTGATGAAGAAGAAAGGCTTCCCGCTCTCTTATGATATGCACCGTCTGGTGAAATTTGTCTCTGACCTGAAATCCGGCGTGCCGCACGTGACTGCGCCAGTCTATTCGCACCTGATCTACGATCGCATCCCGGGTGGGGATAAAACGGTGGTTCAGCCAGATATTCTCATTCTGGAAGGCCTGAACGTGCTGCAAAGCGGCATGGACTATCCTCACGACCCGCATCACGTATTCGTCTCGGATTTCGTCGATTTCTCTATCTATGTCGATGCGCCGGAAGACCTGCTGCAAAACTGGTACATCAATCGCTTCCTGAAGTTCCGCGAAGGGGCGTTCACCGATCCGGATTCCTATTTCCACCACTATGCTCAGCTTTCTGAAGAAGAAGCGATCAACGTGGCCACGGGACTGTGGAATGAGATCAACTACGTGAACCTCAAAGAGAACATCCTGCCGACGCGCGAACGCGCCAGTCTGATCCTCACCAAGAGCGAGAAGCACGCGGTCGACCAGATTCGCCTGCGGAAATAATCAATCAGGCATAAAAAAACCGGCTTAGCGCCGGTTTTTTCATTATGCATGTGGCTTCTCGCCATTTTCATCCTGATCGACCGCAAAGCAGGCAACCAGCTGGCCGCCATAATCCTTCAGCTGCGGCTGGAGCTGGGTGCACGGGCCAAAGCGGCGGCTGCAGCGGGCGTTGAATGCACATCCCGGAGGCGGATTCAGCGGACTTGGCAGTTCACCCGTCAGCTTAATACGCTCGCGACGATCGTCCGGGTTCAGACGCGGCGTCGCAGACAGCAGCGCCTGGGTATACGGGTGACGAGGGTTATTAAAGATCTGGTCTTTGGTCCCCTTCTCCACGCAGCGCCCCAGGTACATTACCATCACTTCATCAGCAATGTGCTCCACTACCGACAGGTCATGGGAGATGAACACGTAAGACAGCCCCAGCTCCTGCTGCAGATCCATCATCAGGTTCAGCACCTGCGCACGTACGGATACGTCGAGCGCGGAGACCGGCTCATCGGCAATCACCACGTCCGGATCGAGCATCAGCCCGCGCGCGATAGCAATACGCTGACGCTGGCCACCGGAGAACATGTGCGGATAGCGATCGTAATGCTCGGTTTTGAGGCCGACCTTCGCCATCATCGCCAGCGCTTTTTCACGGCGCTGATCTTTGCTCAGGTTGCTGTTAATCAGCAGCGGCTCTTCCAGAATCTGTCCCACTTTTTTACGCGGGTTCAGCGAACCATACGGGTTCTGGAACACAATCTGGATTTTCTGGCGACGCAGTTTCTGCGCCTGCGGATCGTGCTTGAGCAGATCTTGCCCCTGATAATAGAGCTCGCCGCCGGTCGGCACTTCAATCATCGTCAGCAGACGGCCCAGCGTGGATTTCCCGCAGCCTGACTCTCCCACCACCGCCAGCGTTTTACCGCGTTCGAGGTTAAAGGAGACGCCGTCCAGCGCTTTCACCAGGCGTTCGGGGGCAAACAGTCCCTTCTTCACCGGGTAGTATTTTTTCAGGTCGATGGCCTGCAACAGCGGCTGTTGCGTGGTGGCCTGTTGCGTACTCATAGTGTTGGCCTCCCGGCATCATCGAGTGGGTAGTGGCATTTCGACTGACGACCGTCAGCCAGCGGGTTCAGCTCTGGCTCTTCCGCCCGGCATTTGTCCGTCGCATACGGACAGCGCGGATTGAGCAGACAGCCCTGCGGACGGTCATATTTACCCGGCACCACACCCGGCAGCGATGCCAGACGCGCTTTATCCTGAGCAAACTCCGGCAGCGCGCGTAAAAGCGCCTGGGTATACGGATGACGCGGCGCGCGGAAGATATCGTGCGAATTTCCGGTCTCGACCACCTGGCCGGCATACATCACGATGATTTTGTGCGCGGCTTCGGCCACCAGCGCCAGATCGTGCGTAATCAGCACCAGCGCCATATTCTCTTTCTGCTGCAGCTCCAGCAGCAGCTCGATGATTTGTGCCTGAATGGTCACATCCAGTGCCGTCGTCGGTTCATCCGCAATCAGCAGCTTTGGCCGACAGGCAATCGCCATGGCGATCATCACGCGCTGGCTCATCCCGCCGGAAAGCTGATGCGGGTAAACGTCCAGACGCGAAGCCGGGTCAGGAATACCCACCTGGTTCAGCAGATCGATCGCCCGCTGGCGACGGGTTTTCTTATTCCCGCCCTGGTGCACCTTAATCGCTTCCATAATCTGGAAACCGACGGTGTAGCACGGGTTCAGGCTGGTCATCGGATCCTGGAAAATCATCGCCACTTCCGCGCCCACCAGCTGGCGGCGCTGTTTTTCAGAAATGCGCTTCAGGTCCTGACCGTTGAACTGCAGGTTTTCCGCCATCACGCGGCCCGGGTAATCAATCAGCCCCATGATCGCCAGCGAGCTGACGGACTTACCGGAACCGGACTCCCCAACGATACCCACCACTTCGCCCTGATTGACGCTGTAGCTGATGCGGTCCACGGCGCGAAACGGGGTGCCTTCGTCGCCGAAGTGCACCGATAATTTATCTACATTTAATAACGCCATCTCGTGCCTCTTACTGCTTCAGTTTGGGATCAAGCGCATCACGCAGGCCATCACCCATCAGGTTAAATGCCAGCACCGTCAGCAGGATTGCCAGACCCGGGAAGGTGACAACCCACCAGGCGCTTTGTGCGAACTGCAACACGTCGGAGAGCATAGTGCCCCACTCCGGTGTTGGCGGCTGCGCACCCATGCCCAGGAAGCCAAGAGCGGCCATATCAAGAATGGCGTTAGAGAAACCGAGCGACGCCTGAACAATCAGCGGCGCAAGGCAGTTCGGGAAGATATTCACAAACATCTGGCGCATCGCACCGGCCCCCGCTACGCGAGACGCCGTGACGTAATCGCGGTTCACTTCCACCAGCACCGCCGCACGGGTTAAACGCACGTAGTGAGGAAGCGCCACGAACGTCAGCGCCAGGGCGGCGTTACCGATCGATGGACCGAAGATCGCCACCAGCACCAGGGCCAGCAGCAGGCTTGGCAGAGCCAGCATGATGTCGACGATACGCATGATGATGTTATCAACGATGCCGCCGAAGTAACCGGCAACCAGGCCGAGAACGATCCCCATAATCAGGGAGAGCACCACCACCAGGCAGCCGACCAGCAGCGACAGGCGCGCGCCGTACATCAGACGCGACAGCACATCGCGGCCCACGTCATCGGTACCGAGCAGGTGCGCCAGGCTACCGCCGTCCTGCCACGCAGGTGGCGCGAGCAGCGCATCACGGAACTGGTCCGCCGGGTTGTACGGTGCGAGGAAGTTCGCAAACACCGCAATCAGGATCATGATAGCGACATACACCAGCCCTACTACCGCACCTTTATTGCGCTTGAAGTAGTGCCAGAATTCCTGCAGCGGCGTCATCGGAACCGGTGCAGCGACCGCTTTATTTTGAGTGATTTGTGACATGATGGTCCCTTACTTCTTATGACGAATACGCGGGTTCACCACGCCGTACAGCAAATCGACCAGCAGGTTGACGAGGATAATCATCGTCGCGACCAGCAGTACACCGCCCTGCACAACCGGATAGTCACGGCGTTGCAGCGCGTCAATCAGCCAGCGGCCCAGGCCCGGCCAGGAGAAGATGGTTTCGGTCAGAATCGCCCCCGCCAGCAACGTCCCCACCTGGAGACCGATAACGGTCACCACCGGCAGCATGGCGTTACGCAGCGCATGGACGATAATGACGCGCATGCGCGTCAGGCCCTTGGCGCGCGCGGTGCGGATGTAATCCTCACCCAGCACTTCCAGCATCGATGAACGGGTCATACGCACGATCACCGCCAGAGGAATGGTCCCCAGCACCATGGCAGGCAGGATCATGTGCGCGACGGCATCCATGAAGTTGCCCTCCTCGCCCCAGATAGCCGTATCAATCAGCATAAAGCCGGTGAGCGGGTTGGAGTCATCCAGGAAGACCATATCGCTAACGCGCCCGGAGACCGGGGTCAGGTTAAGCTGCACCGAGACTAGCATGATCAGCATCATGCCCCACCAGAAGATAGGCATGGAGTAGCCGGTCAGCGCCAGGCCCACGGCGGTATGGTCAAAAATAGAGCCACGCTTAACGGCTGCCAGCACCCCAACCGGGATACCTACCGCAGTGGCGAAAATCATGGCGCAGACGCCAAGCTCCAGCGTCGCTTTAAAACGCGGCACGAACTCGTCCCACACCGGAAGGCGGCTTTTCAGCGAAATCCCTAAATCACCGTGCAGCACGCCCCAGATATAGTGGAGATACTGCTGCCACATCGGCTTATCGAGACCGAGTTCAGCCAGCAGCTGTGCATGGCGCTCAGGGGAAATACCACGCTCGCCCGCCATAATCATTACCGGGTCGCCGGGGATCATATGGACGAAGGCAAAAGTGAGAAGGGTGATACCGATAAACGTGGGGATAACAAGTCCCAGACGTCGGAGGATGAACTGCAACATAACCCGGATTCTCTCTGATGACGCACGACCAGTGGCGTGACGTCTGTATTGCTCACAAATGTAAATTTCTTCTCCCTTGAGAGAAGATGAGGGTGAGGGGATGAATGCCCCTCACCCCTGCCCTCTCCCGGAGGGAGAGGGAGAACACCCTACTTATTATTCAACAGATACGTTCTCGAAGTGGTGTTTGCCCAGTGGATCAACCACGTAGCCTTTCACTTCTTTACGCACTGGCTCGTACACGGTGGAGTGAGCAACAATCAGCGCCGGAGCCTGATCGTGCATAACAACCTGAGCCTGCTTGTACAGTTCAATACGTTTGTTGTGATCGTCCGTCGCACGCGCCGGCTGGATCAGGTCTTCAAACGGCTTGTAGCACCAGCGAGAGTAGTTAGAACCGTCTTTCGCCGCCGCGCAGCTGAACAGGGTAGCGAAGAAGTTGTCCGGATCCCCGTTATCACCGGTCCAGCCCATCATTACCGCCTGGTGCTCACCCGCTTTGGCGCGCTTCAGGTACTCGCCCCACTCGTAGGTCACAATCTTGGCCTGAACGCCAATCTTAGCCCAGTCAGCCTGAACCATTTCTGCCATACGGCGTGCGTTCGGGTTGTACGGACGCTGTACCGGCATCGCCCACAGCTCGACGGTGAAGCCTTTATCCTGGCCCGCTTCTTTCAGCAGCGCTTTCGCTTTCTCAGGATCGTAGCTGTAGTCTTTAACGTCGTCGTTATAGCCCCACATGGTTGGTGGGATCAGGTTTTTGGCTGCAACGCCAGCGCCCTGGTAAACCGCCTTGATGATCGCTTCTTTGTTCACCGCGTAGGTCAGCGCCTGACGCACTTTCACGTCATCAAACGGTTTCTTCTCGGTGTTGAAGGAGAGATAGCCCACGTTCAGGCCAGCCTGCTCCAGCAGGTTGATGTTCTTGTCCTGCTTCATGCGGGCAATGTCAGCCGGGTTCGGGTATGGCATAACCTGGCATTCGTTTTTCTGCAGTTTTGCATAACGCACTGATGCATCAGGCGTAATGGAGAAGACCAGACGGTCGATCTGCGGCTTGGTGCCCCAATAGCCTTCGAACGCTTTGTACAGAATGCGGGAGTCTTTCTGGTACTGCAGCAGCTGGAATGGACCGGTACCGATTGGGTTCAGGTCGACTTTTTCCGGCGTACCGGCTTTCAGCATGTTGTCCGCATACTCTTTGGACAGAATTGAAGCAAAGTCCATAGCAAGGTCAGCCAGGAATGGCGCTTCCGGACGCGTCAGCACGAACTGAACGGTATTGTCGTCCACTTTTTTCACTTCAGAAATCAGATCCGGCAGGCCCATCCCTTCGAAGTATTCATAGCTGCCGCCAGACACTTTGTGGTACGGGTTCTGCGCGTTTTTCTGACGATCGAAGGAGAACACAACGTCGTCGGCGTTAAAGTCGCGCGTTGGTTTGAATTCTTTGCTGTCCTGCCACTTCACGCCTTTGCGCAGGTGGAAGGTATAGGTTTTGCCGTCTTCGCTGACGTCCCACTTCTCTGCCAGCCCCGGAATCACTTCCGTGGTACCGGTTTTGAATTCAACCAGACGGTTATAGATCGGTACAGAGCTTGCGTCGTAAGTCGTACCAGAGGTAAAGAGCTGTGGGTTAAAGCCTTCCGGCGAGCCTTCAGAACAGTAAACCAGGGTTTTTGCCTGTACGCTTGCTGCCACGGTCATAGCCACCAGGCTCAGACCAAGCTTCAGCATCCCTGACTTCTTCAAGGAAATACTCATTATTCTGCTCCAATGTGATGTTTTGCTTTGTTGTGTTACGCCGCCAGACCTTTATTTATTTTTTACCCGGTCCGGTCGGAGGTGCCCGAAGGCGTTAAAGGGATGGAGAATCCTTTCAGAAGAGCGTTTGAGTTGCAGCGCAGATCGTCCCTGAAATGCCCCTCATGCCCTACAATCTGTCAACAGAATGTGAAAACGTCAATACAGGTGACGGGGATTTACGCTGAGTGTGAGAAACCGCAAACAAAGATTAAAAAAACTATGTATGCCAGTTTTCAGCAGGGAAATTTATGCTACTCGCTATCCTGCAGCACAAGTCTCTTCATATTTCGCAACAATCAGTGATTAACTTTTATTCAGAATGGGTAAATTTTCTTGCAGAATGGTGATTATCTGAGCACTAAATTCCATGAACGCTAAAACGCACAGCGAAAAATGCTGAGGTTATCCATAAGCAACGCGAAAAAAGATCAATCTATATATAAAAAAATACAATGGATTATGTCACAAAAGCCTTAACAGGCAGGAAGAAGCGGACCTAAGGGGCGTTTTGGATACTCTGACGGGATAAGGTCATAATGCAAAAAGGGCTAACCTTGCGGTTAGCCCTTTTCAGAATGTGGTCGGCGAGAGAGGATTCGAACCTCCGACCCACTGGTCCCAAACCAGTTGCGCTACCAAGCTGCGCTACTCGCCGAATGCGGAGCGCATCTTACTGCTGAGGTGCGCCCCCGTCAATCCCTTATTTTCAAAAAGCCATTCGACTGGCGATATTCTCGCCAGAGCAGCTACTGCGCGGCTTTTACGCTGTTAGCAGGGAGTTTACACCAGTTGTTGTTTTCGTTAATCCCACCGTTCGGTGAGGTATAGCCGAGACAACCCATAATGGTGTCGTACAGCTCAACGTGACGACGCGGCACCTTCATCTCCGCCTCTTTCTTCAGCTGAGCAAACATCTTCGCCTTCTCCGGGTTTTCCAGGTACTTATCCGACATCCACATGATCATCGGCACGCGGAACTGTTCAGGCGGTGCCAGCTTGCGCGGCGTACCGTGCAGATGCTCTTTCTCGTTGATGGATTCACCGTGGTCTGCCGCATAAATCACAATCGCTTTCTTATCGCGCAGCTGGTCGATCACACGGCTCAGGAAGGTATCCACATACAGCACCGAGTTATCATAGGCATTGATCAGCTCCTGCTTGCTGCAGTCTTTATTAATGCCCACGCACTCAGGCTGCCACTTCGCGAAATCACGCGTGTAGCGCTGGTAATAGCTGTAATGCGATCCTTTGGTATGCAGAATGACAAGATGCTTGCCCTGCGGATGATTCTTGAGGGATTGCGACATCTCTTCCAGCAGCAGCATGTCGTCGACGTTTTTACCGCGGTTACGCGGTTCGGCGCCAATCTGCTCACGGTACGCGATGTTATCTGCCAGGGTATTGGTGTAGAACCACATCTCACTTTGCATGGCGAACAGGTCTGAGCTAAATCCAAGCTGCTTTAGCACGGCAAAGACGTTTTGCTCTTTCAGCGTGCGCTGCGGGTTATCGCTTGCACCGCCTTCGCGAACAAACATACAGCGCAGCGAAAGCTTGGTCGCGGTATCGCAGGAGTAACCCCGGTAAGCCACCAGGTTCTTCTCCTGCGCCAGCTTTGGCGTGGTATCCCGGTTATAGCCGAGAATGCCCATATGATCCCAGCGCGTCGTTTCGCCAATGACAAAAACGACGTACGTATCATCAAGCCCGTCGGCTGGCGGCTGGTAGGTGAATTTTTTCAGTGGATTGATCAGCGACTTAACATCACCGGATTCATCCGCCTGCGCCCAGGCATACAGACCTAACGCTGACAGCCAGTTAGACGGCAAATAGGAGTTTGCCACCACGCCGCCATAGCTTGGCATATCCACGCCCGTCGCTTTTTCAACGCGTTTTTGCTGCGTTTCCATCAGGCGGATAGGCGCCCATACCAGCAGACCGGCCAGCAGGACGACGACGATATTGCGGATCCGCTGTCCACGCGTGCGCAGCTGGCGTAACAGCGTATAGCGGCACGTATTGTTCCAGATAAAGAACAGCGGGATCAGACAGGTTAAAACCGTCCAGACGATAAAGCCTTTCCCTACCACCTCTTTCGAGAGATCGATATCCGTGGTCATCACCGAGGCAACAATACCGTACCCAATGACCACGTTCATAAAGGTCATGTAATAGCTTGCGGCGGCAGAAATAATCACCACCAGCGAGGCCAAAATTTGCCAGGTACGTCGGCCAAACAGGGACAGCAGGCGTAAGAGGAAGAAGGTAGCGAGGACGGAGCCGAACACTTCAATTGCGGCAAAAATACAATTACTTACGGTAAGGTTTTCGAAATAACCTTCCACTCTTCTGAACAGTACCGCGCCATTCAGAAATAATCCGATATAGACAGCCAGCATCAGACACAATCTTTGCTGGGTAAGAGACCTAATGTATTTCATGCAAACAACCCTGGGGGAAGGGGTATAAAGACCCGTCGAATCTCAAAGAGAAAGCGGACAGAGTAAGTAAATGCGTAAGGAAGCGTTATGAGAAACGTCTACAAGCGCGGTAAGTAGACCACAGCGGGAGAGAAAAGTGGCAGCAGAGAGTGTGATCGGTGTAAATTTTTACAAAATATCGAGACGGGAAGCGTCTCGCATAAAGACAAAAGAGGCCACAGAGGCCTCTTTCATACCGCTTACGCATGCGCTTCTTTGAATACTTCGCGCTGCGGCTGGCGAATCGTGGTTGAGAGCGCCAGCGAGATAATCAGCAGGGCAAATATTACGCAGAAGGTCACGTAGAACCCGCCGAACAGGGAGGCAATTAGCGAGCCGCAGATACTGCCGATCCCGAAGCCCAGATAGATAACCCCATAGTTTTTCGCCAGATTGTTCAGGCCAAAGAACTCGCTCACCAGTGACGGGAAGACGGTAATGGTGCCGCCGAAGTTAAAGGCCACGCAGGCAATCGCCGCAAAGAAGGTGGCTTCATTCAGCGGAGCGAACAGCAGCGCCGCCATACCGACCAGCGAGACCACCTGCCCAATCGTAATCACGCGGATGCGGGCAATTTTGTCAGACAGAATACCGAGCACCAGACGACCGGAGAGGTTGGCAATGGAGATGACCGTCACCGCATTCGCCGCCGTGGCCGCATCCAGCTTCACCATGCCCTGCGCGATATCCTTCGCCACGCCGATAACATACAGACCGCTCATGCAGGCAGTCAGGAACATTACCGCCAGCATCCAGTACTGTGGCTTACGCATGGACTGCGCGAGGGTGAAGTCGTTCTCCACCACGCCGTTCACGGATTTAACCTCCTGCTGCGGCGCATCTTTCATCAGCGTGGCGCCGAACAGAATCATCACCAGCACGATTGCGCCCCAGATCATAAAGGTTTTTTCGAGGCCGACGGACGCCAGCAGATGGGAGTCGATAAATTTGAACCCGAGGCTTCCCAGGCCATAAGAGCCGATGGCAAACGCGGAGATTAAACCTTTACGCTCCGGGAACCACTTCACGCAGTTCGACAGGGTCAGCAGGTAACCTGCGCCATCGGCCAGCCCCACCAGCACGCCGGCGCTCAGCCACAACATCATCAGATTGCTGGAATACGCCGTCAGGAAAAAGCCCAGACCCAGCAGGATGCCGGACGCCATGGTCACGCGCTTCACGCCAAAACGCTCCTGCAGCTTACCCGCGACGGAAGACGAAATCGCCAGACCCAGGCTCAGCAAACCAAAGGAGAACGCGACCTGGCTGACCGGCGCGCCGAGTTTGTCGGAAAGCGCGCTGTTGAACAGGCTCCAGGTATAGACCGACCCCAATGCAAACTGAGTGACGATGGTGCCAAAGAGCGTGAGCCAGCGCGTGCGGTTATAGGTTGATGTGTTCATGGCAGTTGTCCTGCAAGAGAAATTAAGGAAGTTCGCTGAGGACAACGATAAACAAAACCTTAAAACGCATGGGGTAAAACGGCATGAAATGCAGGCGGAACGGAATGAAATGCCTGGAATCGGGAATGAATGACCTGGCACGGGAATAAAGCGATAGCATGTTAGTATCTGCTATCGCTGTAAAGCCCGTGGTTATTGTATTCGAGATGTTATCGTAACGTTTAAAAAAGTAACAACTCTAGAAATTTGCGCTGACGCCGAGTGTGTATAAAAACTCCTCACCGGTGGTGGTGTGCTCCCCCTGAGCCAGCGACGCGTAGGCCGCCATGCGCGTGTTAAAGGGAATATCCGTTCCCACGGTGACATCCATCCAGCTACCGTTTTGGGCAGGGGCTGGCGTTTGCGGCATGCCAAACTGCGATTTCCACTGGTTTTCACCAAACTGCTGGTTATAGCTAATCTGCGCCCACGGACGGAGATCGCCATACTGGGTATTCACGCGCCACCCCAGCGTGCTGACGCTGGCATGCCAGAGCGGGTCGGTGATTGCTTGCGTCGACGCGCTATCACCAAACTCGTTGATCATCATGGGAGTCGTGCCGTCGTACCGCCATGCCACCACCGGGCCGGTGGTGATGCGTGCTGAAACGGGAAAATTCCAGCCCACGCTCATTGCCCCCTCCGTCGTTCTGCCAGACGGTATATTCAGGGCAAGTCCCGGCGCGTTCTGCGAAGACTGAATACGCTCAGCCAGAATATCCTCATAACGCGGTTGGTGATCCGCGTCCCATGTATAGCGTTCCGCCGTATTATTCTGGGCGTCTGAAACGATATATTCCTGTTGCCAGGCAGACGCTGTATTACAAAAGAACAGGCAGGCTGAAATTCCCACCAGGCCAGAAGCAGCATGGCGACCACTGATTTTTTTTATCATCATCAACGCGACCCCAGAGAGAGCCGAATTCGGCGATATTTGTCGTTATTCAGGAAGAGCTTAGAGAGCATATGGCCCTGTATTAACTATTGTCTTTATAGTAAACACGTCAAGCCAGTCAGAACGAAATTTTTGCGAAATCAGTATCAATAAGGGAGATGACGGATGGAACGTTGCGGTTGGGTAAGCCAGGATCAGCTTTATATCGACTATCACGATCGGGAATGGGGCGTGCCGGAAAGGGATGGCAAAAAGCTCTTCGAGATGATCTGCCTGGAGGGCCAGCAGGCGGGGTTATCATGGATTACGGTACTGAAAAAACGTGAAAATTACCGCAACGCTTTCCATCAGTTCGATCCCGTCGCCGTCGCTGCGATGACCGATGAGGACGTGGAGCGGCTGGTGCAGGACGCCGGCATCATCCGCCATCGCGGTAAGATCCAGGCCATCATCGGCAACGCACGCGCTTACCTGGCGATGGAGCAAAATGGCGAATCATTTTCAGATTTTGTCTGGACGTTTGTGAACAACAAACCGCAACTCACTCAGGCCGCCACGCTCGCGGAAATCCCGGCCTCCACCCCGGCCTCGGATGCGCTCTCGAAGGCACTGAAAAAACGCGGCTTTAAGTTTGTCGGCTCCACCATCTGCTACGCCTTTATGCAGGCCTGTGGCCTGGTCAATGACCACGTTACCGGCTGCTTCTGTCATCCGGGAGGCCATCATGATCCGCAAATGGCAAAATGAGAATACCGCGCCGCTTTTGAGCCTGTGGCTTGAAAGCACCACGGAAGCGCATCCGTTTATCGAGCCGGGTTACTGGAAAGAGAACGAGGCCATGGTGCGGGACGTTTACCTGCCGTCGGCGGAAACCTGGGTTTGGGAACAGGATGGCGAACCTTACGGATTTATCAGCGTGATGCAGTCTCAGTTTGTCGGCGCCCTGTTTGTGGCGCCGTCATGCATCGGGAAAGGCATCGGGCGCGCGCTGCTGAATCATGTTCAACAGCGCTTCCCGCACTTAACTCTGGAGGTGTACCAGAAAAATGTCCGGGCGGTGAATTTCTATCATGCTCATGGCTTTCGCATTGAAGACAGCGCCTGGCAGGATGATACTCAGCACCCGACATGGATCATGAGCTGGCAGGCGGATCGAACGCCGTTAAGGTAAGCTCGGGCCCCTCATATTTCTCGACCCAGGCCAGCGCCGTGTTCCCTGCGCAACCATTCCCCAGCTTCGAGCTGGGGAGATCTTTGGTCAGCACGTTAACCGCCCCGTTTTTACAGATACCGCCCTCGGCGGGCTCAAGGTCGGGCCATGCGCCCTGATGAATACAGATCACGCCCGGTTTAATTCCGTCGCTCACCACCGCCCCTGCCAGCACCTGCCCGCGCGAGTTCCAGACGCGCACCACGTCACCGTCGGCAATCCCGCGCGCTTTCGCATCATGGGTATTCAGCGTGATGGGCTCTCGCCCGGCGACCGCATACCGCTCGCGCAGGGACGTATAGTTAAGCTGGCTGTGCAGACGGTGCGCGGGATGCGCAGACAACACCTGTAGCTGTTCCGGCTGGGCGTTGCCGTGCCACTCATCCGGCTCGAGCCAGGTAGGGTGCGGCGGGCAGTCGGCATAGCCAAAGCTGGCGATGCGCTCGCTGTAAATCACGATCTTTCCGCTCTCTGTTTTCAGCGGGTGGTTCTCGGGGTCGCGACGGAAATCGGCAAAACGGACAAACTTCGCGTTCTGCTCGCTCTCCGGCATCTCGACAATCTGGTTCGCCTCCCAAAACTCAGCGAATGGCGGAAGCGTCACGCCCTGCGCTGCGCCGCGCTGTCCGGCAATCTGGTAGAAGGTCTCCAGCCATTGCAGATCGCTTTTCCCTTCGGTAAAACGCTCGCGGCCGCCCGTTTCCCACAGTTCGCTCAGTTCAGCAAACACCTCAAAATCATCACGTGCTTCATCTCGCGGGGCCACTACGCGCTTCATCGGAACCATATGCTGGTTGCTGTAGTCACCGGTCATGGTGAGATCGTTACGCTCAAACGAGGTGGTCGCCGGCAGCACGATATCTGCATGCTTAGCCGAACCGGTCCAGAAGCACTCGGAAATCACCACCAGCTCCGGCTTTTGCCAGGCGCGGATCAGGCGGTTGGTATCCTGATGGTGCGTGAAGTTCGACCCGCCAGCCCACCAGACAAATTTAATGTCCGGGAAATGGCGGTCCAGACCGTTGTGCTGATAAAAACCACCGGGGTTTTCAAGGGCTTCAACAATACGCGCCACCGGGATTTTATCCACGGCATCCACGCCGCCCTGCACCGAGCCCTGCAGAGACGCCAGCACCGCCGCTTTACGCGTGGGGTTGCCGCCGTTAGCAAAGTGATAGGAGAGACCAAAACCACCGCCCGGCGTGCCGATCTGCCCAAGCATCGCGGCAAGGGTCACCAGCATCCAGTGTTTTTGCTCGCCAAACTGCTGGCGCTGCATTCCCCAGCCGGACATTAACATCGTGGTATTTTTATGGAACAACGCCGCCAGTTCGCGGATTTTCTCCGCAGGAACGCCACAAATATTTGCCGCCCACTCTGCCGTTTTCGCAATCCCATCGGATTGACCCGTCAGGTAGTCGGCGAATTTATCGAAACCGGTGGTACAGCGCGTCAGGAATTCGACATCGTGCCAGCCGTTCTCCACCAGGGTATGGGCGATACCCAGCATCATTGCCACGTCGGTGCCCATATGCGGGGCAACCCACTCGGCGCTGTCGCCAAAGAAATCCATGGTTTCAGAACGCATCGGGTCAATGCAGATGATGCGCTTGCCGCTTTTGCGCAGCGCGTCGAAATACCCAATGCCCTGCTCGTCGCTGGCATTCCATGCAATTTTCAGCGTGTTAAGGGGGTTAGCGCTCCACAGCACGACCACATCGGTATGCTCCAGCACCAGCGGCCAGCTGGTCTGCTGCTGGTACACTTCGTTCCCGCCCACGACGTACGGCATGATCGCCTGCGCCGCGCCGGTGGAGTAATCCCCCAGATGACCGGTATAGCCTCCCGCCAGGCTCATGTAGCGCTGCAGCAGCGTCGAGGCTTTGTGCAGCACGCCGTTTGAACGCCAGCCGTAGGACCCGGCGAAAATGGACGACGGACCGTAGCTGTTGCGGATACGCTTGTGCTGGGCGTGGATCAGCGCCAGCGCGTCATCCCAGCTCACGCGAACAAACTCATCCTGACCGCGAATACCCTGCGGCTTGTCCGGCGAGGCCAGAAAACCTTTACGCACCATCGGCCAGCGCACGCGCGTTTTGCTGTGCACCTGATCGCGAACGACGGTCTGTAACGAGTTGGGATGTTGGGTTGGCAGTGCCCCGCGGGACGACAGAACATTTTCGCCATCGGTTTCGACCAGCATCGGACCCCAGTGGGCGGCGGTCAGAATGGTTTTCGTTGAGGTGCTCAAGCGTGCGCTCCTGGTTGCGTGCAGGTTTTACGGCCTTCTTTGCTGAGGCAGTTTATGGTTTGTCACAAATTTCAGAGTTATACCCGGAATTTTCTTCGTATCTGGACGTCATAATCAACTGCCACGCTCGCCGTGGCAAAGAATAAAAAGGATTAAGGAAAGAAGATGAAAAAACGCGTACTCGTTATTGCCGCTCTGGTGAGCGGTGCCCTGGCTGTTTCTGGCTGCACAACCAACCCTTACACCGGTGAACGCGAAGCGGGTAAATCCGGCATTGGCGCGGGTATCGGCTCGCTGGTCGGCGCAGGCGTTGGGGCGCTCTCCTCCTCGAAGAAAGACCGCGGCAAAGGCGCTCTGATTGGCGCAGCGGCGGGCGCGGCGCTGGGCGGCGGCGTTGGTTATTACATGGACGTGCAGGAAGCGAAGCTGCGCGACAAAATGAAGGGAACCGGCGTGAGCGTGACGCGCAGCGGCGATAACATCATCCTGAACATGCCGAACAACGTGACCTTCGACAGCAGCAGCGCAACGCTGAAACCAGCAGGTGCGAACACGCTCACCGGCGTGGCAATGGTGCTGAAAGAGTACAACAAGACTGCCGTGAACGTGATGGGCTATACCGATAGCACCGGCAGCCAGGATCTGAACATGCGTCTGTCCCAGCAGCGCGCCGACGCCGTGGCCAGCTCGCTCATCACTCAGGGCGTTGAAGCAAACCGCATCCGCACCAGCGGCATGGGCCCTGCCAACCCTATCGCCAGCAACAGCACGGCGGAAGGCAAAGCGCAGAACCGCCGCGTTGAGATTACGTTGAGCCCGATTCAGTAATTGCATTTCCTCCTCTCCCAGTGGGAGAGGGTCGGGGTGAGGGCATCAAGCCGCACACCCCGGCATGAACCACTTGCCATCGTTGATTTTCCCGCTAAGGTATTCTCACTAAATTCAGGGAAATCAGCGATGAGCAAACCAGCCCGGGCCACCATCAGCGACGTGGCGAAAGCCGCCAAAACCGGTAAAACCAGTATTTCGCGCTACCTTAACGGTGAAAAACACCTGCTGTCCGATGCGTTGCTGGCGCGAATTGAACAGGCCATTGCCGATCTCGACTACCGTCCCAGCCTCATGGCGCGCGGGTTAAAACGCGGTCGCACCCGTCTTATCGGACTTATCATCGCCGATATCACTAATCCCTACTCCGTTAACGTGCTCAGCGGTATCGAAGCCGCCTGTCGCGAGAAGGGCTTTACGCCGCTGGTCTGTAATACCAACAATGAAGTCGACCAGGAGCTGCACTATCTCGACCTGCTGCGCAGCTATCAGGTGGAAGGGATTGTGGTCAACGCGGTAGGCATGCGTGAAGAGGGGTTAAACCGCCTGCAGCAGTCCTCTCTGCCTATGGTCCTCATCGACCGTAAAATTCCTGAATTTGCCTGCGATGTCGTCGGGCTGGATAACACCCAGGCCGCCACGACCGCTACCGAACATCTCATTGAACAGGGCTTCGAGGCTATTCTGTTTCTGAGTGAACCGCTGGGGATGGTCAATACCCGTCGCGAGCGCCTGAGTGCATTTCGCGCCACGCTGGAGCGATATCCAGGCGTGATCGCCGAAAATGCCGAAACGCCGCTTCACGAAGCCGGGCAGCTCGACAACACCCTGCGTCAGTTCCACACGCGCCATCGCGGGATGCGCAAAGCCGTTATTTCGGCCAACGGGGCGCTGACGCTTCAGGTCGCCCGCTCGCTCAAGCGCATTGGCCTTCACTGGGGCAGCGACATCGGTCTGCTGGGGTTTGATGAACTGGAGTGGGCGGAACTGGCTGGCGTAGGCATTACCACCCTCAAGCAGCCCACCTGGCAAATTGGCTATGCTGCTGTTGAACAAGTGGTTCGTCGTATTGAAGGCACCAGCGATGCCGTTCGCGAGCAGGTCTTCTCCGGCGAGCTGATCGTTCGTGGCTCCACCGCGCGTTAAATTTCCCTAGTGATAGCGATCATAAATTCAACATCCTGACCTTTTCTTTGGAACCGGTTCCATCTAGCGTAATAGTATTGATATGTTGCGATGGAGTCCGAAGATGGGCAGGAAAATTATGGTGGTCACCGCCGCGTACGGTGCGGAACAGGTGCGACAGGCAGGCGGTCAGCGGGCGATGCTTCCCGTTATTGCAGGCGCAGGGGCAGACGGCGTGGAGATCCGCCGGGAACTGTTCAACAGCGAAGAGCTGCTGGCACTGCCTGCGCTGGGTGAATCCATTGAGCTGCTGGGCCTGCTGGCGTGCTACTCCGCACCCGCCGCCCTGTTTATGCCCGACGGCAACCTCAACCCGGACCTGCCCCGCTATCTTTCTGAAGCCAACACCCTGAACGCCCTGTGGCTGAAGGTTTCCCTGGGCCATTTCCGCGACGCGCAGCCTCTTGACGACTTGCGTAGCCTGCTTAATGCAAGCGGTATGGCGCTGGTCGTGGAGAACGATCAGACCGACTGCGGGCAGCTCGCCCCCATGCAGCGCTTCCAGGTCGCCTGTCGGGAAATGGCTTTACCCGTCACGCTAACCTTCGACATGGGCAACTGGTTATGGGTCGGTGATTCCCCCGAAGAGGCCGCGCGTCATCTGGCCCCTGCGGTGAGCTATATCCACGTGAAGGCCGCCGTGCCGCACAAAGATAACTTCCGCGCCGTGGCGCCGGATCGCGCCGATGCGCGCTGGCTGGATCTGCTCGGCCAGTTGCCTGCCGATGCCCCGCGCGGTATCGAGTTCCCGCTGGAAGGGGCGGATTTAACCGCCGTTACCCGCCATTACGTCAACCTGCTGCGCGAGGAGTAAACCATGCACAAGACGCTGGATGTCATCACGATCGGCGAGGCCATGGCGATGTTTGTCGCCACCGAAACGGGCGAGCTGAGCGCGGTAGAGCACTTTATCAAACGCGTCGCAGGCGCTGAACTCAACGTCGCAACCGGCCTGGCGCGTCTTGGCCTGAACGTGGGCTGGGTTAGCCGCGTGGGGGATGACAGCTTTGGCCATTTCGTTCTCGATTCGCTGAAAAAAGAGGGGATTGATGCCGCAGGCGTCACCCTTGATGGACGCTTCCCTACCGGCTTTCAGCTTAAATCTAAGGTCGAAAATGGAACCGATCCCATCGTGGAGTATTTCCGTAAAGGATCGGCCGCAAGCCACCTGTCTGTCGCGGATTACCACGCAGATTACTTTGCCTTCGCGCGCCATCTGCACCTGAGCGGCGTGGCGGCCGCGCTGTCTGCCAGCTCGTATGAGCTGCTGGATCATGCGGCAGCCACCCTGAAAGCCCAGGGGAAAACCATATCGTTCGACCCCAACCTGCGCCCGGTGCTGTGGAAAAGCGAAGCGGAAATGGTGGAGAAACTGAACCGTCTGGCGTTCAGGGCGGACTGGGTTCTGCCAGGCCTGAAAGAAGGGATGATCCTGACCGGCAAAAGCACGCCGGAAGGCATTGCCGATTTCTATCTGAATAAAGGGGTAAAAGCGGTGGTGCTGAAAACCGGTGCTGATGGCGCATGGTTTAAAACGGCCGACGGCGAACAGGGCGCGGTCGCGGCAGTGAAGGTCGAGAACGTAGTCGACACCGTCGGCGCGGGCGACGGCTTTGCTGTGGGCGTGATTAGCGCCCTGCTGGAAGGCAAAACGCTGCCGCAGGCCGTCGCTCGAGGCAACAAGATTGGCTCGCTGGCCATTCAGGTGCAGGGCGACAGCGAAGGATTACCAACGCGAGCACAGCTCGGCGTTTAAATTCCCTCTCCCTGTGGGAGAGGGCCAGGGTGAGGGCAGCAAGCCGCACCAAATAATTAAGCCACCGTGTACCCTACAGACAACGGCGGTAACAACCTCAACAACAGAGGCAAGCCTATGAACAGTTCGACCAATGCAGTAAAACGCTGGTGGTACATCATGCCAATCGTGTTTATCACGTACAGCCTGGCGTACCTTGACCGTGCCAACTTCAGCTTCGCGTCTGCGGCAGGGATCACAGAGGACCTTGGCATCACCAAAGGTATCTCCTCCCTGCTGGGTGCCCTTTTCTTCCTGGGCTACTTCTTCTTCCAGATCCCCGGCGCGATTTATGCGGAACGCCGCAGCGTGCGTAAGCTGATCTTCATCTGTCTGATCCTGTGGGGCGCCTGCGCGTCACTGACCGGCATGGTGAACAATATTCCTGCCCTGGCCGCCATTCGCTTTATCCTCGGCGTCGTTGAGGCGGCGGTTATGCCGGCGATGCTGATCTACATCAGCAACTGGTTTACCAAATCTGAACGCTCGCGCGCGAATACCTTCCTTATCCTCGGTAACCCGGTAACGGTACTGTGGATGTCAGTGGTGTCCGGCTACCTGATCCAGTCCTTCGGCTGGCGCGAAATGTTTATCATTGAAGGGGTGCCGGCGATTATCTGGGCCTTCTGCTGGTGGGTGCTGGTGAAAGATAAACCAGCCCAGGCGAAATGGCTTTCTGAAGATGAGAAAGCGGCGCTGCAGGCGCAGCTGGACAAAGAACAGCAGGGCCTGAAGGCGGTACGTAACTACGGCGAAGCCTTCCGCTCGCGTAACGTGATCCTGCTCTGCGCGCAGTATTTTACCTGGAGCATTGGCGTGTACGGCTTTGTGCTGTGGCTGCCGTCCATTATTCGCAGCGGCGGCGAGAACCTCGGCATGGTCGAAGTTGGCTGGCTGTCATCCGTACCATATCTGGCGGCAACCATCGCCATGATCGTCGTCTCCTGGGCATCGGACAAGCTGCAGAACCGTAAATTGTTTGTCTGGCCGCTGCTGCTGATTGCTGCCTTCGCCTTTATTGGCTCCTGGGCCGTGGGCGCAAACCATTTCTGGGCCTCTTACACCCTGCTGGTGATTGCCGGCGCGGCCATGTACGCCCCTTACGGACCGTTCTTTGCCATCATCCCGGAGATGCTCCCGCGTAACGTTGCGGGTGGCGCAATGGCGTTAATTAACAGCATGGGTGCGCTGGGCTCGTTCTGCGGCTCCTGGTTCGTCGGCTACCTGAACGGTGCCACCGGCAGCCCGTCCGCATCGTACATATTTATGGGGGTGGCGCTTTTCGCCTCCGTGTGGCTTACTCTGATTGTTAAGCCTGCTAATAATCAACAACACCCTGTCGGCGCTCGCCACGCCTGAATCCTTAAAAATCAACGGAGATTAGCATGAAGCCGTCCGTCATTTTGTATAAAGCACTGCCGGAAGATCTGCAGAAACGCCTTGAAGAACACTTCACCGTCACGCAGGTGAAGAACCTGAGCCCGGAAACCGTGGCACAGCACGCCGATGCGTTCGCCAGCGCCGAAGGCCTGCTGGGTTCAAGCGAGAAAGTGGATGTCGCCCTGCTGGAAAAAATGCCGAAGCTTCGTGCTACCTCAACCGTTTCCGTGGGTTACGACAACTTCGACGTGGATGCCCTTAACGCCCGCAAGATCCTGCTGATGCATACCCCACATGCCCTGACGGAAACCGTGGCCGATACGCTGATGGCGCTGATGCTCACCACGGCCCGTCGCGTGGTGGAAGTAGCTGAGCGCGTCAAAGCGGGCGAATGGACAAAAAGCATTGGTCCGGACTGGTTCGGCGTGGACGTTCACGGCAAGACGCTGGGCATTGTCGGTATGGGGCGTATCGGGCTGGCGCTGGCGCAGCGCGCGCATTTTGGTTTTAACATGCCGATTCTGTATAACGCGCGTCGCCATCACGGTGAAGCCGAAGAACGCTTCAACGCCCGTTACTGCGAGCTGGATACCCTGCTGCAGGAAGCCGATTTTGTCTGCCTGGTTCTGCCGCTCACGAACGAAACTCGTCATCTGATTGGCAAAGAGGCGTTTGAAAAAATGAAGACGTCAGCCATTTTCATCAACGCGGGTCGTGGGCCGGTGGTGGATGAGAAGGCGCTGATTGAGGCCCTTAAAAACGGTCAGATCCATGCAGCAGGTCTGGACGTGTTTGAGCAGGAGCCGCTGCCGGTGGATTCGCCGCTGCTTTCGCTGCCTAACGTGGTTGCCCTGCCCCACATCGGTTCAGCCACCCATGAGACGCGCTACAATATGGCGGCAACGGCGGTCGATAATCTAATTGCCGCCCTTAGCGGAAAGGTGGAGATAAACTGCGTGAACCCGCAGGTGCAACGGTAGAAACGAAAAAACCCGCCAGAAGGCGGGTTTTTAAATTTTTTGCTACTGGGTTGGAAGCTTACAGGCTTACAACGTTACCAGCTGCTGGGCCTTTAGCGCCGCTTTCGATGGTGAAGGACACTTTCTGACCTTCGTCCAGAGATTTGTAGCCATCGTTCTGGATAGCAGAGAAGTGTACGAACACGTCTTTAGAGCCATCGTCAGGAGTGATGAAGCCGAAACCTTTATCAGCGTTGAACCATTTTACCAGACCAGTCATTTTAGCAGACATAGAAATTACCTTATTAACAAATATATTGTGCCTTCCGGCTTGATGGATTGCGTTACAGATTTTTAAGCGATGAAGGAAGGGTCACTACGAAGGGTATCTATGGATAACAATCTGGACTGCTTTACTAAACTGCTTTAGGTCTGTGTAACAAACCGACGGGAATAGTTATACCGATGTGGTAGAGGAATGACAAGCGTTATTTTCGACAGGCATAAAAAAACCCCGCCAGAAGCGGGGGTTTTTCGGTTTATTCTGTGGCAGTGACTGCCGCACTCCAGGCCTGGCTAAAGGCCTGATGCTGGGAGGCCAGCGGCCCAATCAGCGTATTATACTGGCTTGCCTGTTGCGAGGTCGGGAACTGAATACCGTTGGCAACAAAGCTCACCTGCGTATCCTGCTGGGCGATAAAGTCACCTACCTGAACCAGTTGCTGCGTGAAGATTTGCGCAGCCGGAATCAGCGGTTGCAGCGCTTCAGAAGGCTTGGTCACCACTTTCTCATACACTTTGTCGAAGACCGGTTTAAGATCGTCACCCTGCTTCAGCGCAGAACGTGACGCGTCAGCCTGCATTTTCGCATTTTGCAACTGCTGACTCAGCACGCCAAGCGCACCGTTGGACTGGCGCAGCGGCTCACGCTGCGTCACATAATCCTGTGGAACGCGGATGGCGTTCACGCTATCCACTACCGGGCGGATACCGGAATCCATCGCCTGGCTCACCTGCTGTGAATAACCATAAAGAATGGCGTAATCGGACACGAAGGGACCAAACTGTTTTTTCTGATCCGCAGTCAGCGTCGGCAACCGCTCGCCGCTGCGCATCACTGTATTCTGCAGAAAATCGATAAACGCTTTGCGCTGATCGCCTTCTTTATCAAAACACCCACTCAGGCTAACAACCATCAACAACGCCGCAATAGGCGCAAACCAGCGAGAGCAGGACTTTCCTGTCGCCATTTTATTACTCCTTTCACCCAAAAAAGCGCACACCGGCACACGCGTGCCCGACGCTGACAAGGATAGTCCAGGTCAGCCTTGCAAGATACTCTTTTCATGCAAAACGGCTATTGCCGATTTATTTCTTATCATTTACAAAAAAATACCTGGCGAAGCCGACCTATGACTAATCAGAGAATTAGCATAACTATCCATATTGCTGAATCGGATACAGCGATCGTTACCGCACAATTAATCACACCCGTGACGATCCTGGGTTGGTATTAGGGACTATTCTTAACTGGCTCTCTGATGTTCTTGATCACGATGTGAGATTTAAGAGGAGTCCTCAATGGAATATAAAGATCCTGAGTTTGAACTGCTGAGCAGTCTGGAACAGATCATTTTTAAAGATGTACCGCAGATGATTACCCTGCAACAAAAATCCAATCCCTTTACAGAATACGAGCAATTGCGCAAAGGGACAGGACTGAAAACCGAAGAATTCGCCAGAGCGATGGGTGTCAGCGTGGCTATGGTGCAGGAGTGGGAGTCAAAACGTGAGAAACCCACCCCAACCGAGTTACGGCTGATGCGCCTGATTCAGGCCAACCCTGCACTCAGCAAACAGATAGCGTAGTGAAGATTGAATGCCCCCGCCTTTGCGGGGGCTTGTGTTTTACAGGCTATCACAACGCCAACCCGCCTCTTCCCATACCAGCTCATGCGTTAACGCCAGGCCTCTTAAAAAAAGCTCATCGTGTGATACCACCAGCAGAGCCCCAGGGAAACCGGCCAGCGCCGCTTCAATGGCCTGGACTGAAGCCAGATCCAGATGGTTGGTCGGTTCATCCAGCAGAAGAAGCTGCGTGGCCTCCGCACGCCACAGCACGCAGGCCAGGGCAGCCTTAAGACGCTCGCCGCCGCTGAGCTCCGCCAATGGGAGCTTCACTTTGTCGGCCCCCAGTTGAAGCAGTGCTAAACGGGTTCGCAATACCCCCTCTTCCAGAGGGGTATGACTCAAATTGAGATGCGTCATGACCGACTGCGTGAGATCGAGTTGCGACAGATGCTGGTCGAGATAAGCACAGCTGACGGATACCTTACAGGCACCCGAACGGGGAGTAACCTCGCCGAGGATGGTTTTTAACAACGTCGATTTCCCACAGCCGTTCGGTCCCTTTAACGCCACGCGCATCGGTCCGTCCATACGCCATGTGATGGGTGGGACAGGCACATGCGGCAACACCAGATCCTCCAGAACCAGTACCTGTTTCCCTTCCGGGACCTGACTTCCCGGCAGGGTGAACATGACCGGGTTATCTTCTTCAACGCGTTCACGCGCCTTGTTTACCGCGGCGTTTAGGGCTTCATTTTGCTCGCTGTGCTGTTTTTTCCATGAGCCGATCCGCTCCTTTGCCGCGCCTTTGTATTTGACACGCTCAAACGATGCGATATTCAGGGTATCGACGGTGCGTAACGTCTTTGCCGACCGCCGCTGGCTGTCATCATGCTCTTTTTGCATGCGCGCGCGGGTGCGTTTGCGCTCGGTTGCCGCATGTTCGAGCGCCGCGCGGGCAGCCTGCTGTTCGGCATCGCGCTGGGCTTGATAATCCGCATAATTTCCGCCGTAGCTGCGCAGACCCGAGGCGCTCAGCTCAAGAATACGCGGCACCTGCTCCAGAAGTTCGCGGTCATGAGAGGCCACCAGCACGCCGCCCTGATAGCGACTCAACTGGTCGTAGAACCACGCCCGACCTTGTCGATCCAGATGGTTAGTCGGTTCGTCCAGCAGCATGAAATCCGCTTCAGCCGTAAACGCGCCGCACAGCAGGGCGCGGATGCGCTCGCCGCCGCTGAGTTCCAGGGCAGGCTTATCCGGATCAAACGCCGGGAGCTTCGCATTGATAAACGCCTCGCTCAGTCGCTCGGCTACATCCCAGTAGCCGTCGAGCAACGCCAGATCGTCAGGCTGGTAATCACCGCTGTCGATGCGCTTACGCGCAGTAAAAATCGCGTCATATCCGAGAAGTTCAGCCAGCGTCGTCTGCGAAGAAATGACGTGCTGCTGCGCCACAAAGACATGCGAGCCAAAGCGTTCAATATGACCGGTAGCCGGTTCGTCCAGCGCCGCCAGCAGACGCAGCAGACGCGTTTTTCCGCTGCCGTTGCGGCCAACCAGCGCGCACAGAGAGGGTTCCAGCGTGAGATTCAGCGGGCCAAAAAGGGTATCGCCCGTCGGAAACTGACAGGTGACCTGATGCAAAATAAAAGAAGGGGACTGCGCAAAATGAGCCATAAGCACTCCTGAATGAAATCAAAACATCCCCTGCCGACGCGGTGGCGTTTAGCAAGGATCGAAATTCATCAGTCGTGTTTGTTCATTTTTGGGGGGCACTCCAGCGCGAGAAAGTTAACGTGGATAAGGATAGCGGTAATGTGTTGACGGTTTCAAGGTTAAATTTTCAGCAACACATCATAAAAAAACCCGCCGAAGCGGGTTTTTAGCATTTGTATCAACGGGCACATTACTGCAGCAGCGAAATATCCGCTACGCGCAGGAACAGCTCACGCAGTTTTTCGAGCATAGAGAGACGGTTAATACGCAGCTCTTTATCTTCTACGTTCACCATCACTTTCTCGAAGAAGGCGTCAATGACGTCACGCAGCTCGGCCAGCTCCACCAGCGCTTCCTGGTAACGACCTTCCGCGAAGACCGGCTCGAGCTTGTCGCGCAGCACCACAACCTGCATCGCCAGGGCGATCTCTTCCGGCTCCTTCAGCGTCGCGGCGTTCACACGCTCGTTCAGCGTCTCGTCGGATTTCGCCAGAATGTTGGATACACGCTTGTTGGCCGCCGCCAGAGCAGATGCCGCTTCCAGCGTACGGAAGTGGGAAACCGCCTTCATACGCGCATCGAAATCAGCCGGACGGGTCGGACGACGCGCCAGCACCGCCTGAATGGTGTCGACGGTGTAACCTTCATCCTGATACCAGGCGCGGAAACGACCGAGCATAAAGTCGATAACGTCATCCACCACGTTCGCGTTGGTCAGCTTGTCGCCGTACAGACGCACCGCTTCTTCGGTCAGGGTCTGCAGATCCAGGTTCAGGTTCTTCTCAACGATGATACGCAGCACGCCCAGCGCGGCACGACGCAGCGCAAACGGATCTTTGTCGCCTTTTGGATGCTGACCGATACCGAAGATACCCGCCAGGGTGTCCATCTTATCGGCGATCGCCACGGCACAGGCAACCGGGTTGGACGGCAGTTCGTCACCCGCAAAGCGCGGCTGATACTGCTCGTTCAGGGCCACGGCCACGTCTTCCGCTTCGCCATCGTGACGCGCGTAATGCATACCCATCACGCCCTGGGTGTCGGTAAATTCGAACACCATGTTGGTCATCAGGTCGCATTTAGACAGCAGGCCAGCACGGGTTGCGTGGTTGACGTCGGCACCGATTTCACGGGCAATCCAGCCGGACAGCTCCGCGATACGGTCGGTCTTGTCGCGCAGCGTACCCAGTTGCTGCTGGAACAACACGGTCTGCAGGCGTGGAAGATGATCTTCCAGACGCTTTTTACGGTCGGTATTGAAGAAGAACTCGGCATCGGCCAGACGTGGACGCACGACCTTCTCGTTACCAGAGATAATCTGGATCGGATCTTTCGATTCGATGTTTGCCACGAAGATGAAGTTTGGCAGCAGTTTGCCGTCGTTGGCATAGACCGGGAAGTACTTCTGGTCACCCTTCATGGTGTAAACCAGCGCTTCAGCCGGAACGGCCAGGAATTTCTCTTCAAACTTCGCGGTCAGCACAACCGGCCATTCCACCAGCGAGGTCACTTCTTCCAGCAGGCTGTCGCTCAGATCGGCTTTACCGCCAATCTTGCGCGCCGCGTCTTCCGCGTCCGCTTTGATTTTGGCTTTACGCTGTTCGTAGTCAGCAATGACCTTGCCGCGCTCCAGCAGGATCTGCGGGTACTGGTCGGCATTGTCGATGGTGAACTCTGGCTCGCCCATAAAGCGGTGGCCGCGGATCACGCGATCGGACGCCACGCCCAGAATGGTAGCCGGAATAACGGTGTCGCCCAGCAGCAGGGTCACGGTGTGAACCGGACGCACAAAGTGCACATCAGACGCGCCCCAGCGCATCAGCTTAGGAATAGGCAGCTTCGCCAGAGACGTGGCAATCATGTCCGGCAGCAGCGCTTCCGCGCTTTCGCCCTTCACGTGCGCACGGTACAGCAGCCACTCGCCTTTATCCGTGGTCAGACGCTCGGCCTGATCGACGGTGATGCCGCAGCCGCGCGCCCAGCCTTCCGCCGCTTTGCTCGGCTTGCCTTCAGCGTCAAACGCCTGGGCAATCGCCGGGCCACGTTTTTCGACTTCGCGATCTGGCTGGGACGCCGCCAGATTTGCCACTTTCAGCGCCAGACGGCGCGGTGCAGCAAACCACTCAATTTTACCGTGCGCCAGGCCAGCGTTATCCAGCTCGGCGGTCACGTTCGCAGCAAAAGATTCAGCCAGGCTGCGCAGGGCTTTTGGTGGCAGCTCTTCGGTGCCGATTTCCACCAGGAAAGTTTTCTCAGACATGGCCGCCTCTTATTTGTTTCGGTTGCACATCGGGAAGCCAAGAGCTTCACGGGACGCATAGTAAGCTTCTGCAACGGCTTTGGTCAGGGTACGAATACGCAGAATGTAGCGCTGACGTTCAGTCACGGAGATGGCTTTGCGGGCATCCAGCAGGTTGAAACTGTGGGCGGCCTTCAGAATACGCTCGTAAGCAGGCAGCGGCAGTGGAGTCTCCAGCGCCAGCAGCTGCTGCGCCTCTTTCTCGTACTGCTCGAAGCAGGTGAACAGGAAGTCCACGTCTGCGTATTCGAAGTTATAGGTGGATTGCTCCACTTCGTTCTGATGGAACACGTCGCCGTAGGTGGTTTTACCCAGCGGGCCGTCGCTCCAGACCAGGTCGTAAACGCTGTCTACGCCCTGAATGTACATCGCCAGACGTTCCAGACCGTAGGTGATTTCACCGGTGATCGGCTTACATTCCAGACCACCCACCTGCTGGAAGTAAGTGAACTGGGTCACTTCCATACCGTTAAGCCACACTTCCCAACCCAGACCCCAGGCACCCAGCGTTGGGTTCTCCCAGTTATCTTCCACGAAACGGATGTCGTGGATGGTTGGATCCATACCCAGCTCTTTCAGCGACCCGAGGTACAGTTCCTGAATGTTGTCGGGTGATGGCTTAATCACCACCTGGAACTGATAGTAATGCTGCAGACGGTTCGGGTTCTCACCGTAACGACCATCGGTCGGACGACGGGAAGGCTGCACATACGCGGTCGCCATTGGCTCTGGCCCCAACGCACGCAGACTGGTCATCGGGTGTGAAGTGCCGGCGCCGACTTCCATGTCCAAAGGTTGAACAATGGTACAGCCCTGACGAGCCCAGTAATCCTGTAAGGTCAGGATCAGGCCCTGGAAGGTCTTGGTATCAAACTTTTGCATAGTATTTCGTGCTGGATACGTGTGGTTTTAAATGGAAGGGACCAGTATACCCGCTGGCTGCAAGATATACAGTACGAAACGGGGTTGTTTAGGGAAAATTGGGAAATAAGCCTTCCGGCCAGAACGCTGACGGCGTCTGGCTGCTGATTATACGAGCAGGCTAGCGCATGGAGAGGTGTAAAAACTGACCGTCCGCATCAAACGAGCAGACAAAGCCCTCTTTGCGCGACGTATGGCCCCGTAGCTCGTAGCTTCCCTGAAAACGCTCGAACCCGGTGACATCAATTTTTTGAACGTCCGAGTTATAGCGCCGAGCGGCCCGATCTTTACAGAGCGCTTCCATATTCAGCGAACGTTCCGGGCTCATTTTACCCTGCTGCGCTTTTTGCACGGGTGCTTCTTGCGGCGCACTGCATCCCGCCAGGATCAACAGCAGAAAGAGTGACGCCACACGCTTCATCATCATTTTTATTACCGTCCTGGTCAGCGGCTGTTATTTTTAGTATCAACACTTTTATAGATTAAGGACTGCCATTCTGCGAATCTCGCGGTCTCCCGGCAAGCCTGCGCATAAAACTCAGAATTTTCCAAACGAAGACTTTTGGACAATGGGAGTCACACTCAATTTACAGGGAATACGAGGAACTGATGCCGTCAAAAATTAACTGGATTGATAACCTGCGAGGAATAGCGTGTCTGATGGTGGTCATGATCCACACAACGACCTGGTACGTCACGAATGCCCACAGCATCAGCCCCGTTAACTGGGATATCGCCAATATTCTCAACTCTGCGTCACGCGTCAGCGTGCCGCTGTTCTTTATGATTTCCGGCTTTCTCTTTTTTGGCGAGCGCAGCGCGCAGCCAAGGCACTTCATCCGCATCGCGGCCTGCCTGGGGTTTTACAGCTCCGTTGCCCTGCTCTATATCACCCTGTTTACCTCAATAAACGCCGGACTATCGCTGAAATACGTGCTGCAAAAACCGGTGTTCTACCACCTGTGGTTCTTCTTCGCCATTATCGTTATCTATCTGGTCTCCCCGCTCATTCAGGTGAAAAACGTCAGCGGGAAAATGCTCCTGGCCCTGATGGTGGTGATTGGCATCATCGCCAACCCGAATACGGTTTCGCAGAAAATCGACGGATTTGAGTGGTTGCCGGTGAATCTTTATATCAATGGCGATACCTTTTACTACGTGCTTTACAGCATGCTGGGGCGCGCCATCGGGATGATGGACACGCAAAAACGCGGGCTGAACTGGCTCTGCGGGGCGCTGTTTATCGCTGGCGTGGCGGTGATTTCACGTGGGACGCTGTACGAGCTGCAGTGGCGTGGTAATTTTGCCGATACCTGGTATCTCTACTGCGGGCCGATGGTCTTTATCTGTGCCGTATCGCTGCTCACGCTCGCCAAAAACACCCTGAATGCGCGTCCCCTTCCCGTACTGAGCGTCATTTCACGACACTCTCTCGGGATTTACGGTTTTCACGCGCTGGTGATCCACGCGCTTCGGACACGAGGCGTCGAGCTTAAAACCTGGCCGGTGCTGGATATCATCTGGATTTTTGCCGCGACCCTGGCGATCAGCCTGCTGCTGTCGATGCTGCTGCAAAAAATAGACGTTCGCCGCTTCGTCAGCTAACGCTGCGCTGCCGGGCGCGATGGTACTGGCGCGGGGAGGAAAACCCTGCCGCCAGGGAAGCCTGCTCCACGCCGCGCCCGTGCAATAGCCACTGCTCCGCCACCGCCAGACGCAGCTGTTCCAGATAATCGCGAACGCTAATGCCTAAATGAGTCTGGAAAAGCCGGGTGAGATGGCGCGGGCTGACGTGCGCCAGCGCGGCGATGTCAGGCAAGCTCCACGCTTTTTGCGGCTCGGCCGTGAGCGCATCCTGCGCCCGATGGATCGCCGGATGAAGATGATTGCGGTAGCGCAGCCACGGGGATAGCTGGGGATCGTCACCGGAACGGCGGAACCAGACCACCATCTCGCGCGCCACACTCAGCGCCTTTTCGGGACCGCACAGGCGGTTAATCATATGCAGCGCCAGATCGATGCCCGACGTGATCCCCGCGCTGGTCCAGATGTTCTCGTCCTGCACAAAGATGCGGTTTTCTTTAATCGTCGCCGAGGGGGCTGCGGTGCGTAAACGGCTGATAACGTCATGGTGGGTTGTACACTGCCGGTTGTTCAGCAGGCCCGATTTCGCCGCCAGCAGCGCGCCAGAACAGACGCACATCACCGTGATATCCCGGCGCTGAATGGCCGGCTGCAGGCGCATCAGCCAGTGCTGTATCCGTAACGCCTGCGGCGTCGAAAACTGAGCGCGGGAGTCACTCACGCCGGGCAATACCAGCAGGCTCCCCTCTGGAAGACGTTCCGGCAGCGGCTGAATGCCGCTCATCGTCAGACCTATCGATGTCGGAACGTCAGGTTGCGGGCCAATGTAATGCAGACGAAACGCGTCGCCAGCCAGCACAAAGGTCTCTGCCGGGCCCGTCATATCTAATGACAGCACCCCGGGCAACATGACGAACCAGACGTCGATGCTCATTACAGTGACTCCAGCGTCTCCGCTACCGTTTTAATTTCGGCAAAACGCCCGGACAGTACCGTTTCGGTACGGTGGCGAATTTCCGCTGCGCTAAGGGTTATCCCTTTGTACGTCATGGGAAACGTCAGCGTCGCCTCGCTTACAAAGGTCACAGCATAACCCAGATCGGATGCCACCCGGGCGGTGGTTTCACAGCATTGTTCAGTGCGAATGCCGCAGATAATCAGCTGGTTGATATCACGCTCGCGCAGCCAGCGGTCAAGCCCGGTATCCGTGAAGGCATTATGGACGTGTTTCTGAAAAACCACATCCGGCTGATGACGCAAAAAGGCCATCGGTTTGACATAGCCGCTTTCCAGGGTGAAAGAACCGTCTTCATCCACGTGAAAAATATCAACGACCGGGATATTACGTGCCTGGCAGCCATCAATCAGCCCCAGCATCGCCTGCTGAAAGGCAGGGATCTCGCTTTCCTGCCAGTAATTGCGGTGATGGAAGGACTGCTGAGTATCAATATTGATGAGTGCAATACGTGACATGATGAATCTCCTCGCCGGTGGGTGTGACACCATACTGGCAAGGAAAGGAAGGCACGCACAGACCAAAAAAGGACATCCTCGTGCCTCTCCCGGACAAGCGTATTTACGACATCAGCGGCAGCAGCTGCTGGTAGATTTTACGGAATACCGCGCGCCTTTCCGCGTACCGCGCATGGTTTACCGCGTTCGGGAAATGCGCCTGCTCAAGGGTAAGCTGCGGCAGCAGTTGTGAAAGCGGTTTTTCCGGGTTCACAGCAATCTGCGCCAGACGCGCGGCGCCGAGCGCGGGGCCAACATCCCCTCCCGTGCGGAAATCCAGCTGCAACCCGCTGATATCCGAAAGCATTTGTCGCCAGTAAGGGCTTCGCGCACCTCCGCCAATCAGAGTGACGCTCGTCGGTTTCAGGCCGCAGTCGTGCACCACGTCCATCCCGTCGGCCAGCGCATAGCCCACCCCTTCCAGAACTGCACGCGCCAGTTCTGCCGGACCATGCTGATGGGTTAAGCCAAAAAACACCCCTTTCGCTTCCGGGTTGTTGTGCGGCGTACGTTCGCCAGAAAGATACGGTAAAAACCAGACGGTACCGGCATTTTCATCCGCCTGCTGTGCTGCGGCAATCAACGCAGGAACATCGGCCATCCCGGTCAACTTCGCCGCCCAGTCCAGGCAGGACGCAGCGCTCAGCATCACCGACATCAAATGCCATTTCCCAGGAAGTGCATGACAGAAACTGTGCACCGCGCTTTCGGGATTGCTGCGATAGCCGTCACTGACGGCAAAATAGACGCCAGACGTTCCCAGCGACAGCATCGCCTGACCCGCCTCAACCATGCCGACGCCCACGGCACCCGCGGCATTGTCACCGCCCCCGGCAACCACCGGTACGGCAGGCATATTCCAGCGTTCCGCAACGTCCGGCAGCAACGTGCCTGTTACCTCGCTACCTTCGAACAGCCCGGGCATGTGTTCCCGGGTTAGATGGCAAGCATCCAGCATCGCCTCGCTCCAGTCGCGTTTCGCCACGTCGAGCCACATCGTGCCTGCGGCATCGGACATGTCGGAAGCAAAATCGCCCGTCATACGAAAGCGCAGATAGTCTTTCGGCAGCAGAACTTTCGCCACCTGACGGAAAATCTCAGGCTCGTGTCGCTGCACCCACAGCAGTTTGGGCGCAGTAAAGCCGGGCATCATCAGGTTGCCGGTAATTTCACGAGACGTGGGTACATGCGCCTCAAGAAGCGCGCACTCTTCCGCACAGCGGCCATCGTTCCAGAGAATGGCGGGTCGCAACACGCGATGCTCGCTATCCAGCAAGGTTGCACCGTGCATTTGCCCGGCAATCCCCAGCGCTTTAACGTCGCGCAGGCTATGCTGCTCACCTAAAGCTTTGAATGCACGATCCGTTGCCTGCCACCACTGCTCCGGGTCCTGTTCCGACCACAGCGGATGCGGACGTGAAACATGCAGCTTTTCTGTCTGCGTTGCTAACACCTCGCCCTGCTCGCTTAACAGGATGGCTTTCACACCCGATGTGCCCAGATCAATCCCGATATACATTGCGGTGACTCCTTTGACAGAAATGCCCGGTGGCGCTTCCGCGTACCGGGCCTGGATGCTGTTATTTATCGAACAGGTAGTGATTAACCAGATTTTCCAGCAGTTCCTGGTGCCCGCTCTGGTGCTGCGGCGCCAGCTGATGTTGTTCAGCGTACTTCGCGATGTCCGCAAGCGATAACTGCCCTTTCAAAATTTGCTGGCCCAGCTCACTGTTCCAGCCGCTGTAGCGCTTCGCCACGCGTTTATCCAGCTCGCCGTCTTCAATCATACGTGCCGCCACTTTCAGCGCCAGCGCCATGGTGTCCATCGCGCCAATGTGGCCGTAGAACAGATCGTATTTGTCGGTGCTCTGGCGACGCACTTTGGCGTCAAAGTTCAGGCCACCGGTGGTGAAACCGCCCGCTTTGACGATCTCGTACATCACCAGCGCATTCTCTTCCACGCTGTTCGGGAACTGATCGGTGTCCCAGCCCAACTGCGGGTCGCCGCGGTTCGCATCGACCGAGCCGAAGATGCCCAGCGCAATCGCAGACGCGATCTCGTGGTGGAAAGAGTGGCCCGCCAGCGTGGCGTGGTTGGCCTCAATGTTCACTTTGATCTCTTTTTCCAGACCGAACTGCTTCAGGAAGCCATACACCGTCGCCACGTCGTAGTCATACTGATGCTTCGTTGGTTCCTGCGGCTTCGGCTCGATCAACAGCGTGCCGCGGAAGCCAATTTTGTGCTTGTGGTCGACAACCATCTGCATAAAGCGGCCAATCTGCTCGCGCTCCTGACGCAGATCGGTGTTGAGCAGGGTTTCATAGCCTTCACGGCCACCCCACAGGACATAGTTCTCGCCACCCAGCTGATGCGTGGCGTTCATTGCCGTCACAACCTGCGTGGCCGCCCAGCTAAACACTTCCGGGTCCGGGTTGGTTGCCGCACCCGCGCCGTAGCGTGGGTTAGTGAAGCAGTTTGCCGTGCCCCAGAGCAGCTTTACGCCGCTTTGCTGCTGTTTTGCTGCCAGTACATCCACCATCTGTGCAAAGTTGTTCAGATACTCTTTCAGCGATGCGCCTTCCGGCGACACGTCGACGTCATGGAAGCAGTAGTACGGCACGTTCAGTTTGTGGAAGAACTCAAACGCAACGTCGGCTTTGCGCTTTGCCAGTTCGATGGCCTCACCCGGCTGCTGCCATGGGCGATCAAAGGAGCCCACGCCGAACATATCGGCGCCATTCCAGCAGAAGGTATGCCAGTAACAGGCGGCAAAGCGCAGATGATCTTCCATGCGCTTACCCAGCACCAGCTCATCCGGGTTGTAGTGACGAAATGCTAAAGGATTGGTCGTTTTCGGGCCTTCGTAACGAACACGATCGAGTTGGTCGAAATAAGCTTGCATATTGAGCTCCATAATCAGGGTATGCGGCGAGTCGTTGATACAGGAGTAATAGTGAATAGACATTTTGGGTTGCTCAATTACGTTATTTCACACTGCTATTGAGAGAATGCACAACTGTGCGCTGGCTCGCAAAATAATGCGCAGACAAACTATTTTCGGCGCATATTCCAGAATCAAATGTAATTAAGACGTTACGTATTTTAAAATCCGATCGTGGTCATAAATTCAGAAATAAACCAAATATCATAATGCGAAGATAAAAATCTGTAATTGCCAGCCCGCCTTTCCGCGTTAAAAATTTGCTGCGTCCCAGCAGTGAATGTTTCTTTTATCTCAGCAACATATACCCCTACAAAAAGGCCAAATAATTATGAAGATAAAGAACCTGACTCTAACGCTCTGCACTACGCTCCTCCTTGCAAGCTTTGCAGGACATGCCAAAGAGGTCAAAATTGGCATGGCGATTGACGACCTGCGCCTGGAGCGCTGGCAAAAAGATCGCGATATTTTTGTTAAAAAAGCAGAATCCCTCGGCGCCAGCGTGTTTGTTCAGTCGGCTAACGGCAACGAAGAAACACAAATGTCGCAGATTGAGAATATGATCAACCGTGGCGTCGATGTGCTGGTCATTATCCCCTATAACGGCCAGGTATTAAGTAACGTGGTGAAAGAAGCCAAACAGGAAGGCATTAAAGTCCTGGCCTATGACCGCATGATTAATAATGCGGACATTGATTATTATATTTCGTTCGACAATGAAAAAGTCGGGGAATTACAGGCGCAAAGCCTGATCGACAAAGTGCCTCAGGGCAATTATTTCCTGATGGGCGGCTCTCCGGTGGATAACAACGCCAAGCTGTTCCGCGAAGGGCAAATGAAAGTCCTTAAGCCGTACATCGACAACGGGGAAATTAAGGTGGTCGGCGATCAGTGGGCCGACGGCTGGCTGCCAGAAAACGCGCTGAAGATTATGGAAAACGCGCTGACGGCCAACAACAACAAAATTGATGCGGTTGTGGCTTCCAACGATGCCACCGCAGGCGGTGCTATCCAGGCCCTGAGTGCACAGGGGCTGGCCGGTAAAGTCGCCATTTCAGGACAGGATGCCGATCTGGCTGGCGTAAAACGCATCATCGCAGGCACCCAAACCATGACGGTCTACAAACCGATTACCGAGCTTGCCAATACGGCGGCGGAAATCGCCGTGGAACTGGGCAATGGCAAGCAGCCTAAAGCAGACGCAACGCTAAATAACGGACTGAAAGACGTTCCGGCTCGCCTGCTCACCCCTATTGAAGTCAATAAAGAGAACATTGACGCCACCGTCATTAAAGACGGCTTCCACAAGAAGAGCGAACTGTAATCCGGCGCGTCCCCTGCTTTGCGGGGGCGCATCACGTTGTACTGTTCTTCCCTCGGGTTATGTGGAGCAGTTATGCCTTATTTACTTGAAATGAAAAGCATCACCAAGCGCTTCGGCACGGTGAAAGCCGTCGATAACGTCAGCCTCCGGTTGAACCCCGGCGAAGTGGTTTCGCTGTGTGGCGAGAACGGCTCGGGCAAGTCGACGCTGATGAAAGTGCTGTGCGGGATCTACCCGCACGGCAGCTACGAAGGCGAAATCGTCTTTGCCGGTGAAGTTATCCAGGCGACTCACATTCGTGATACCGAACGTAAAGGCATCGCCATCATCCATCAGGAACTGGCGCTGGTGAAGCATCTCACCGTGCTGGAGAACATTTTCCTCGGGGCCGAAATTTCCCGCCACGGCGTGCTGGATTACGACACCATGACGCTCCGCTGTGAAAAGCTGCTGGCGCAGGTGAGCCTCAGCATTTCACCGGATACCCGCGTGGGCGACCTGGGCCTTGGGCAACAGCAGCTGGTCGAAATAGCGAAAGCGCTCAATAAACAGGTCAGGCTGCTGATCCTCGATGAGCCTACAGCCTCGCTCACCGAACAGGAAACCGCGGTTCTGCTCAATATCATCCGCGATCTGCAAAACCACGGCATCGCCTGCATCTACATTTCACACAAGCTGAACGAGGTTAAAGCCATTTCGGATACCATCTGCGTGATCCGCGACGGGCAGCACATCGGCACGCGTGAAGCCGCCGGGATGAGCGAAGATGACATCATCACCATGATGGTAGGGCGCGAGCTGACGGCGCTCTACCCGAATGAGCCTCACACCAAAGGTGATGAAGTGCTGCGCGTGGAAAACCTGACCGCGTGGCACCCCGTTAACCGCCATATCAGGCGCGTCAATAACGTCTCGTTTTCTCTGCACAGCGGCGAAATTCTCGGTATTGCCGGGTTAGTCGGCGCCGGGCGCACGGAGGCCGTACAGTGTCTTTTTGGCGTGTGGCCGGGGCGCTGGGAGGGCACGATTTATATCGACGGCCAGCCGGTGAAAATCGACAACTGCCAGCAGGCGATCGCCCGCGGCATTGCCATGGTGCCGGAAGATCGCAAAAAAGACGGCATCGTGCCGGTCATGGCGGTGGGGAAAAACATTACGCTGGCGGCGCTCGATCGCTTCTCCGGCGCGCTGAGCAGCCTGGACGATGCCGCAGAGCAACAGTGCATCCTCCAGTCACTCGCCCGTCTGAAGGTCAAAACCTCCTCTCCGGAACTGGCGATTGGTCGCCTGAGCGGCGGCAACCAGCAAAAAGCCATTCTGGCGCGCTGCCTGCTGCTTAATCCACGCATATTAATCCTTGATGAACCGACGCGCGGGATTGATATCGGTGCCAAATATGAAATCTACAAACTGATTAATCAGCTTGTACAGCAAGGGATTGCCGTCATTGTCATTTCGTCTGAGTTACCCGAAGTGCTCGGCCTGAGCGACCGCGTGCTGGTCATGCATGAGGGGAAACTGAAAGCCAACCTGATTAACCAGAACCTGACGCAGGAGCAGGTGATGGAAGCCGCTTTAAGGAGCGAACGTCATGTCGAAAAGCAATCCGTCTGAGATCAAAGTCGCCGTTCCAACGCCCGGTGCGTTCGCAGGGCTAAAAGCGCTGAACCTGCAGGTCTTCGTGATGATCGCGGCCATTATCGTCATCATGCTGTTCTTTACCTGGATGACCGATGGCTCGTACTTAAGCGCGCGAAACGTCTCCAACCTGCTCCGCCAGACCGCCATCACCGGCATCCTGGCCGTGGGCATGGTGTTCGTGATTATCTCCGCGGAGATCGATCTGTCGGTCGGGTCGATGATGGGACTTCTCGGCGGCGTGGCGGCGATTTTTGACGTATGGCTCGGCTGGCCTCTGCCGCTGACCGTAGCGGTCACGCTGGTGCTGGGTCTGGTTCTGGGGGCCTGGAACGGCTGGTGGGTAGCCTATCGTAAAGTGCCGTCGTTCATTGTCACCCTGGCGGGGATGCTGGCCTTCCGCGGGATCTTAATCGGCATCACTAACGGCACCACCGTCTCCCCGACCAGTGCAGCCATGTCGCAGATTGGCCAGAGTTACCTCTCAGATAGCGTGGGCTTTTCCATCGGCGTGGTGGGATTGCTGGCGTTTGTCGCATGGCAGTGGCGTGGACGCATGCGCCGTCAGGCGTTGGGGCTCGCTTCTCCGGCGTCAACGTCGGTGGTGGGGCGTCAGGCGCTCACGGCGGTCATTGTGCTGGGCGCCATCTGGCTTTTAAACGACTACCGCGGTGTCCCGACACCCGTCCTGCTGCTGGCACTTTTACTGTTGGGCGGTATGTTTATGGCGACGCGCACCGCGTTTGGCCGCCGTATTTATGCCATTGGCGGCAACCTTGAGGCTGCTCGGCTTTCGGGTATTAACGTCGAACGCACCAAACTCGCGGTCTTCGCCATTAACGGCTTGATGGTCGCTATCGCCGGGCTGATCCTCAGCTCAAGACTGGGCGCCGGCTCTCCCTCCGCCGGTAACATCGCCGAGCTGGATGCTATCGCCGCCTGCGTCATTGGCGGTACCAGCCTCGCAGGGGGTATCGGTAGCGTGGCGGGCGCGGTCATGGGGGCATTTATTATGGCGTCGCTGGATAACGGGATGAGTATGATGGACGTCCCGACGTTTTGGCAGTATATCGTCAAGGGGGCAATTCTTTTACTGGCAGTCTGGATGGATTCGGCCACCAAGCGACGGGCCTGATAACGGTATTGTGACTTAATTAGGAAGTGAGCCATGTTTGAAAAGCGTCACCGCATTACGTTGTTATTCAATGCCAACAAAGCCTACGACCGTCAGGTGGTGGAAGGTGTGGGTGAATATTTGCAGGCGTCGCAATCCGAATGGGATATTTTTATTGAAGAAGATTTCCGCACCCGTCTGGAGAACATCAAAGACTGGCTGGGCGATGGCGTTATCGCCGACTATGACGACCCCGTCATCGAACAGTTGCTGACCGACGTCGACGTTCCGATTGTGGGCGTCGGCGGCTCCTACCATTCGCCCGAACACTATCCTCCAGTTCACTATATTGCCACCGATAACCATGCCCTTGTCGAGGCCGCGTTTCTCCATTTAAAAGAGAAAGGCGTCCACCGCTTTGCGTTTTACGGCCTACCCGCCACCAGCGGCAAGCGCTGGGCCGTTGAGCGTGAACACGCGTTTTGCCAGCTGGTCGCGCAGGAGAAGTATCGCGGCGTGGTCTATCAGGGGCTGGAAACCGCGCCGGAAAACTGGCAGCACGCGCAAAACCGCCTCGCTGACTGGCTGCAAACGCTGCCGCCGCAAACCGGTATCATTGCCGTAACGGACGCGCGTGCGCGCCACGTGCTGCAGGTCTGCGAACACTTACATATTCCGGTGCCCGAAAAGCTGTGCGTGATTGGCATTGATAATGAAGAACTGACCCGCTATCTGTCCCGCGTGGCGCTTTCCTCCGTTGCCCAGGGCACTCGTCAGATGGGCTATCAGGCGGCGAAGCTGCTGCATCGCCTGCTCGATAAAGAATCTCTGCCGCTTCAGCGCCTGCTGGTGCCTCCTGTTCGCGTCGTAGAACGTCGTTCAACCGATTATCGCTCCTTAAGCGACCCGGCCGTCATTCAGGCCATGCACTATATTCGCAACCACGCCTGCAAAGGGATTAAGGTCGATCAGGTGCTGGATTCGGTGGGTATTTCGCGTTCGAATCTGGAGAAGCGTTTTAAAGAAGAGGTGGGCGAAACTATTCATGCCGTCATCCATGCTGAAAAGCTGGAGAAAGCACGCAGCCTGCTCATCTCCACATCGCTGTCGATCAACGAAATCTCGCAGATGTGCGGTTACCCGTCGCTGCAATATTTTTATTCGGTGTTTCGCAAAGAGTATGACACCACGCCGAAAGAGTATCGGGATCGCCACAGCGAGGTGCTGATCTAGAAAAGAAAACGCCTTCCGGTGGAAGGCGTTTTTTTGAGATTACATATGGGCGGCGATTAAGCGCTGGTTATCCTGGTACATAGCAAACAGATAGTTGTTATAGCTCTGTCCCTTCGTCGAATACCCTTTCAGCTTGTGGATCATCGTACTGGCCGTCACTTCCTGGTCCGCTTTACGCAGCTGAGCGCGTGATTTACGGAACGATGAGTAGGCCGGGTGCGTGTTCAGATTCACCACATAGGCGCTAACGGAATCTTTCACGGATTCAAACTGCGAATAGCCTTTCACTTTGCCCGGCGCATTAGTACAACGGCCTTTCACGCATTTCATGCCGAAAAGGTTGTTGTTGCTACGCGCAAGCTTAGAAGTCCCCCAGCCGCTTTCGGCTGCAGCCATGGTCGCAACCATACTGCCTGGGATGATATCCACACGCTCAAGGAGAGCGTTCCACGGCACACGACGCGTGTTACCGTTCCAGCTCAGCTTGTAGCGCTTCGTGATATCCTTCAGACGCGCGCGCTCGGATGGCGACCAGCGGCTATCGTACTGTTTGGAAATCAGCCAGTTACGATCCGCAGTAATCGCGGCATTTTGACTCGTGATGTAAGGCATTACCGTCCGGAGAAACGCTTTTTTCCTTGGTGTTCCGGAAGGGTATTTTCGCAAATCAGGAAGTGAACTACTCTTTGCACTATTGCGAGAATACTCTTGTTTACTGCTAACCTTACTACTTGTCGTCTTTATTACGTGGGCTTTCTTACTCGTTGTATCCGTGTGCGTCTTCGCAAGCACCTCACCCGAAAATGCCGTGGTGAGTAACATGAGTATCGCAGCCCCATATCGTCGAATGGGAGTCGATATCATTAGGTCTCCTGGTCGGATGTAATCATCCTAACACCTTATTTTTTTCACAAATTTGAGAGCGGAATCTCAAATCATATCAAAAATAGACTTCAAGAGCACGTATAGAAATAGTCCAATTCCGAAACTATGTCACCTGAAACTTGCTCATAAAAACATCATTCCACAAAAACTGTGTGCGCTATCGCAGATAACTACCTAATTTTGCGCGAGATCACTCATCCTCACGCATCCTCCTGACAGAAACCGACAGGGGATGAGTTTTTGCCCCTCGCCTGATGGCACACTGGTCAAAAATGCCGCGACAGGAAAAAGGAATGAAACGTACCGCATTAGCCTTTCTGATGTTACCCGCACTGGCGCATGCCGACTGGTCATCGCCAGGGTTTAGCGCATTTAGCGCCGAAGGCACCGGGGTCTTCACCAGCCAGGCAAAGCTTGCGAAGGGTACGCGTCCTCTTACGCTGAGTTTTGACAAGACGTGCTGGCAGCCTACAGGTGCGATAAAACTCAATGAGATGCTGTCGCTCAAGCCCTGTGACGGCACGCCGCCGCAGTGGCGCCTTTTCCGCGACGGTGAATACCAGATGCGGATTGATACCCGCTCCGGCACGCCCACCCTGCTGCTGACGATTCAGAGCGCCGCAGAACAGCCGGTTGCAAACGTCATCCGTCAGTGTCCGAAGTGGGACGGTAAGCCGCTGACGCTGGACGTCAGCCATACCTTCCCGGAAGGCTCCGTCGTGCGCGACTACTACAGTAAACAGACGACGACGGTGCAGAATGGAAACATCACTCTGCAGCCAGCCGTCAACAGTAACGGCCTGCTGCTGCTTGAGCGCGCCGAAACCGACAGGCCTGCGCCGTTTAGCTGGCAAAATGCCACCGTCTATTTTGTGCTGACCGACCGCTATGCTAATGGTGACCCGGGTAACGACAACAGCTACGGTCGCCATAAAGACGGCATGCAGGAGATTGGCACTTTCCACGGTGGCGACCTCAAGGGGCTCGCCGGCAAGCTCGATTATTTACAGCAGCTGGGAGTGAACGCGCTCTGGATAAGCTCCCCGCTTGAGCAGATCCACGGCTGGGTCGGCGGTGGCACCAAAGGAGATTTTCCTCACTACGCCTATCACGGCTACTACACCCAGGACTGGACAAAACTCGACGCCAACATGGGCACCGAAGATGATTTACGCCATCTTGTCGACGAAGCGCACAAGCGCGGGATCCGCATTCTGTTCGATATCGTTATGAACCACGCTGGCTATGCCACGCTTGCAGACATGCAGGAGTATCAGTTTGGAGCCCTGTACCTGCAGGGTGATGAACTTAAAAAGACGCTGGGAGAACGCTGGACGGACTGGAAGCCGGGCGCGGGACAAAGCTGGCACAGCTTTAACGACTACATCAACTTCGGCGATAAAGCCGCATGGGAAAAATGGTGGGGTAAAAAGTGGATCCGCACCGACATTGGCGATTACGACAACCCCGGTTTTGATGATTTAACAATGTCGCTGGCGTTTTTACCCGATCTGAAAACGGAATCCACCGTCCCTTCCGGGTTGCCCAATTTCTATCAACACAAGCCCGATACCCACGCGAAAGCGATTCCGGGCTATACCCCGCGCGACTACCTGACCCACTGGCTCAGCCAGTGGGTACGTGACTACGGCATCGACGGTTTCCGGGTGGATACGGCGAAACACGTTGAGCTTGCGGCCTGGAAACAGCTGAAAGACCAGGCAAGCCAGGCGCTGGCTGCCTGGAAAGGCGCTCACCCGGATAAAAAGCTCGACAACGCACCGTTCTGGATGACCGGGGAATCCTGGGGCCACGGCGTCATGCAGAGCGATTATTACCGCCACGGCTTCGATGCGATGATCAACTTTGATTATCAGGAACAGGCGGCAAAAGCGGTGGATTGTCTGGCCGATATGGATCTCACCTGGCAGCAGATGGCGGAGAAGCTGCAAAACTTCAACGTGCTGAGCTATCTCTCATCACACGATACGCGTCTGTTCCGCGAAGGGGGCCAGCGCGCGGCGGAGCTGCTCCTGCTGGCGCCGGGCAGCGTGCAAATCTATTACGGGGATGAGTCTGAGCGTCCATTCGGGCCAACAGGCTCCGACCCGCTGCAGGGCACCCGTTCGGATATGAACTGGCAGGACGTTACGGGCAAGCAGGCCTTAACCGTCGCCCACTGGCAAACGCTGGGTCAGTTCCGCGCCCGCCACCCGGCGATTGGTGAAGGCAAACAAACCACGCTGTCGCTGAAAGAGGGGTATGGCTTCGTACGTGAACATGATGGCGATAAGGTGATGGTCGTCTGGGCGGGGAATCAGTAGATCATACCCCTCACCCTAACCCTCTCCCCATGGGGAGAGGGGAGGAGCTCCAGAATTATTCACTACACAAACCCACTCCCGCCCTATAAAACAACAAATCCGACCACACCACCCGATTTGCACCAACACGGTGCTAGCGTTATGGTTACCCACTTTCAAAATAAGCTCGACAGATCACCTGCTATGACGTTTTCACTTTTCGGCGACAAATTTACCCGCCATTCAGGCATTACTCGCCTGATGGAGGACCTCAACGACGGGCTGCGCACACCGGGCGCAATCATGCTCGGTGGCGGAAACCCGGCTCAAATTCCGGAGATGACGACCTATTTCCAGACGCTGCTCGCTCAGATGCTGGAAAGCGGCAAAGCAACCGATGCGCTTTGCAATTACGACGGCCCGCAGGGTAAAACCGAACTGCTGGCACTCCTCGCCGAAATGCTGCGTGACGAGCTGGGCTGGGATATCGAACCACAGAATATTGCACTGACAAACGGCAGCCAGAGCGCATTTTTCTACTTGTTTAACCTGTTCGCAGGGCGTCGCGCCGACGGCACCACCAAAAAAGTGCTGTTCCCGCTGGCGCCGGAGTATATCGGCTATGCCGATTCCGGCCTGGAAGAGGATCTGTTCGTCTCCGCGCGCCCGAACATCGAACTGCTGCCGGAAGGCCAGTTCAAATATCACGTCGATTTTGAACACCTGCATATTGGTGAAGAGACGGGCATGATCTGCGTATCGCGCCCGACTAACCCAACGGGCAATGTGATCACCGATGACGAACTGATGAAGCTGGATGCACTGGCAAATCAGCACGGCATTCCGCTGGTAATCGATAACGCCTACGGCGTTCCGTTCCCGGGCATTATCTTCAGCGAAGCACGTCCGCTGTGGAACCCGAACATTGTCCTGTGCATGAGCCTCTCTAAGCTGGGCCTGCCGGGCAGCCGCTGCGGCATCATCATCGCCAATGAGAAAATCATCACCGCCATTACCAATATGAACGGTATTATCAGCCTTTCACCGGGCGGCATTGGCCCGGCGATGATGTGCGAGATGATCAAACGCAAGGACCTGCTGCGTCTGTCGAATGACGTGATTAAGCCTTTCTATTATCAGCGCGTTCAGGAAACAATCGCGACAATTCGCCGCTATTTGCCGGAAGAACGCTGCCTGATCCACAAGCCTGAAGGAGCGATTTTCCTGTGGCTGTGGTTTAAGGATTTGCCTATCACTACCGAACTGCTCTACCAGCGCCTTAAAAAGCGCGGGGTGCTGATGGTTCCGGGCGATTATTTCTTCCCGGGACTGGATAAGCCATGGCCGCATACCCATCAGTGCATGCGCATGAACTACGTCCCCGACCCGGAAAAAATCGAAGCGGGGGTTAAAATTCTCGCCGAAGAAATCGATAAAGCCTGGCTCGAAGGCAATTGTTAAAAAATAAGGCTCTTCAAATGAAGAGCCTTATTTTTCCGTGATCTGAATCTTACAATAAGGATATATCCTGTAGCGTTTCATTTATCATCCCCATTGAGTTTTCTTAGGAATATTCCTTTAATTTACGCCCACTAACTACTCACTCAATAATTAAGCATCGATTAAATAGCCTAACTTATTGTTATTTTGAATAACCACCTACACCGAAGAAAAATATCTTCCTCAGCCACTTTCATGCATATTTAAAAATACTGCATATACTCACTAATACGCCGCTCGGCGTTCTTTTGCGTGGAGTATTCATATGCTACCTAATAATGTTAGTCGCATCAGCGCTATTGCTGTTGCGGTACTGCTCGCGTTCTCTCTTTCTGCCTGTAGTGGAAGTGGTGGCGGATCTCACTCAACGGCCAAAAATAACCCTGCAACGGGAAGCAGCAGCGGCTCAGATGATGGAAGTGGCACAACCGCGAGTAATGGCGGTTCGAGCAGCAACGGAACGGGTTCGGGTACCGGGACAGGCGCTGGTGGCGGAACGGGTTCTGGTTCTGGCTCAGGCTCAGGATCAGGATCAGGGGGCAGTGGAGGAACAACTACCTCAGGCGTAAATACGATACTGGGTGATGCAGGTAAAACCGTGACCAGCGTCGGATCCACTGTGGATGGCCTCGGAAGCCAGCTTCCAACAAATAATCCCGTCACATCAACCGTTTCAACCACCGTCAGCGGTGTTGGCAGTGCCGTGTCCACCGTGGGGACAGGCGTCACGACTGGCGTTGGCGATCCAAACAACCCGAACGGTGTGGGTACAACGGTTAAAGGCGTGACCACGTCGGTCACCTCCCTCGGCAATACCGTTTCAACGGTAGGTACGGGTCTGGCGAGTTCCACTTCCGGAACATCGGTCAGCGGCGTAACGGGCCTGACGGGTAGCGTGGTAAACAGTACCGGGCAACTGGTCAGTAACACCGGCACGGGTCTCACCAACACGGTAAGCAGCCCTGCAGTCACTCAGGTAACAACCGATACCACGACCCTGGCTAACAAGACGCTGGGCGGAGTACAAGGCGTGACGCAAACCGTAGGCACCACAACGGGTCTCGGCACACCGGTCAACGGTCTGCTAACCCAGGTGGGTGGTACCGTCAGCGGCGTAGGGACCAACATTAGCAGCAGCAATAGCGGGCTTAGCGGTGTCGGTCAGGTCGTTCAAAATGTCGGCCAGACGGTCACGGATAGCGGTACGCTAGTGAAACCCACATCAACCACCGGAGGCAGCGGCACAGGATCTCTGACGGCCGATGCCAATGTGACAGCCACAAACAATAGCCTGAGCACAACGGTCAATACCACCCTCAATACGCTGACTGCGGGTGTAACGGCCAATGCAGGCACAACCCAAAATACATCTACGACAAACCCGATTAATGGGCTCAACACGTTAACCACGAGTCTACTGACGTCAAAACAGTAATCCTTTTATTGCCTGTCTGCGCCCCTGGTTCAGGGGCGCTTTATTCAGCGACACTTACCCCAACCGGGGATGACGAACAGGGATTGCGCGATGAAACACCACTTCCTTTTTTCGCTGACGGGGCTGGTTGTGCTGAGCATGGCCCGCGCCGATACTCTGCCCTCTATTATTAACCCCGATAACCCGGCGCAAGTTTCTCGTAACGTTGCCCCCGAACAGACTGAAGCCGTTCAACAGCCGACCGTCAAAATAGAAAAACCGAAGTCAACGCTGACGCCTGAAACGCCCATTACCATTAATCACATTCAGTTTATTGGCGGCACGCGTTATCCCTTGAAGGAATTACTTCAGCCCTTCAGGCCTTACGCCGGAAAAACCGTGCCGCTAAAAACGCTCACGGGGCTGGTAAACGATATTACGGCGCGCTACAAGGCTGACGGTTTTCCGCTCTCCTATGCCTGGCTGCCCGATAATAATTTCCAGCAGGGCAATATTAAAATTGTTCTGGTTGAAGGCTATGTCGCTCATAGCGACATCACCAGTAATAACCCCCACATCGCTGAACGTCTTAAACGTCTGTCCGAAAAAATCATGGCGGAAAAACCGCTTTCACAGGATACGTTCGACCGCTACAGCCAGCTGATGACGCGCACCCCGAACGTTCCGGTTACGGCTAACGCGCAGCTGCCAACCAATATCTATGGCGCGGCGGCGATGCAAATAACCGGCAACCAGGAGCGGAGCTGGAATATCGCCTCGACGATCGATACCCGTAAAGGGCAAGATTTAATGATGCTGAACGGCACGCTCAGCAACATGACAAGCTATGGCGATCAGCTTGGCGTTGCCACGCTTGTGCCGTTAGATAGCCACACGCGAAAAAACTATGTCGGGCTCAACTGGCAGCAGTTTTTAAACGATGAAGGGCTGACGATGCAGCTCAAAGGCAGCTATTACCATGAAGAGCCGCGAGATTTTTCTCCCCTGCTCTCTTTGCCGAATAATATCAGCGTCGATTCGAAGCAAAAAACAACGCAATACAACGGCGGCGTGACGTTTGGCTATCCCCTGCTGCTGACGCAAAAATCACAAATTAATCTGACCAGCGGTTTTGATTACACCGACCGCCAGGATGATTATGCTCTGCAGGCCAGACTGCAGGGCAAAACCTATAGCCTTGACTCCGTCAATCAGCACGCGCGTTATCCCGCCCTGGAAGTCGGCATCAACGGTGCACATCAATTCACAACCGCCAGCATCAGCGGCCGACTCAACGTTCGTCAGGGTATTGATGCGATGGGTGCCGATATCGTCTCGGCCCCCAGGCCCGATATTAATTTTACGCTCACGAAAAGCTATCTGGACGCAGCCTGGCTGTTTGCCGATAAATGGCGGCTATCAACCTCCTGGGAGGGAGACTGGTCAAATAACACGTTGCCCGAGCCCGAACGCGTTAGCTTCGGTGCCCAGCGCTTTGGCCGAGGATATCAGGACAGTGAAGCAAGCGGTGACTACGGCTACGGCGGGCAGGTAGAACTGCGCTATATCCAGATGCGAAAAGAGAGCACCTGGCTTGCCACCATCCAGCCCTATATCCTGGCCGATATCGCGCAAACCTGGTTTAACACGCCCGGTTTGCCCCACCAACGGCTCGGGTCAGTAGCTACCGGCGTGATGGTAGGCGATACGCGCCACTATAGCATCACGCTTGAGGCGGCAAGACCCGTCGGGGATGTTCCGACAGACAGTCGCAACAGAGACTGGCGCTACAGCCTGACGTTTACCTGGAATTTCAATAAAATGCAGTAAGCTTTTCAGCCCGAAGACTGGCAGGATCAACACAGCGCAGCGCGTGGGTTGGACAGGCCTCCACGCAGGCCGGTCCGCCTTCGCGATGCAGGCACAAATCACATTTCAGCGCTTGTGCCTTACCCCCATCCAGACGCACCTGCATCGCCCCAAACGGACAGGCAACCATACAGCTCTTGCAGCCAATACAGCGCGTCTGCTCAACAAGCCAGGCGACTGCCGTACGTCTGATGGCATGGGTTGGGCAGATATTGGCACAAGGGGCGTCCTCGCACTGATGGCAACCCACAGCCGTAGTGTAGGCGTCCCCCTTCACCACCCGCAGGCGAGAGGTAAAAGCCTCTGCGGTGAAGTCATCCTGATGCGCGACCGCACAGGCCGCTTCACAGGTGCGGCACCCGATGCATTTTTCCGCATCAGCCATGATAAATCGGTTCATCTGTTACGCCTCTCGCACGTTAAAACCCAGCTCTTTTGAAATCGCATACGGAACGCGGCCGTGGATATCAAACACCAGCTCATCATACATGGCGCTCAGTTCAGTGATGGTGTTCCGCGTCAAAGGTTGGATCTCAACGCCATGTAGATCTTGCCCATTGCGGAGCAGTAGAGAGGCATATGCTGGCCGATTCAGATCCCGGATATGCAGCAGGAACTGCGCGACAGGCAAGATCGTAGGCCGGGTAAGGCGAACCTGCCCCCCGGCTTTACCGCATCAGAAACGCCAGGTCAGGCCGGTCATCAGCGCGAAGCTGTCATCGCGGTCGATCATCGGGCTGTTCTTCACGTCGTCAGGCAACACGGTGTAAACCGCGCTGGCGTTGAGGTACAGATTCTGGGTTAACTGATATTTAGCCGCCAGGCCAACGTATGGCGTCCAACTGTCGCCAGCGGTGTATTTATCCAGTCCGGAGCGGCGAGACTCGCTGCCGGATACGCCGTAGTAATAGTCGTTATAGCTTTCGTCGCTGTAGAAAACACCAACAGAAGGTGTCAGGGTCAGGCGCTCCATTTTGATCGGACGGAAGTACGATACCTCGCCCACCACGCCGCCGCTTTCATCCATCGCATCGCCAGAAACGGCCACTTTCAGCGACCCCCAGCTTTCGTGACGGTAGTACGCCCCACCGAGGAACGCAGATGCTTTACGCTCATCAAGCTGCTTCATCTGATGATCGTCGTTGTCATCAGGATCGAAATGCAGCGGCATCCACGTTGCGGTCAGGCTGAGTTCATTTTTTGCGTCTTTCCACAGGATCCATCCACCCGTGGTCTGGCGAACATAAAAGCGATCGCCTTCGTAGCTAATTAACGGTACTGCGGTAGTATTTTCGTTATAGCCTTTGTAAGGAGACTCATTAAATACAGCCCCCGCTCCAAGTGAAAAATCACCAGCCATGGCAGACGTTGATGCAAATAACGTGGCCGCGATGAGTAAATTGTATTTAATAGTCATTCTATGTAATCCATTTAAATGCCAAACAAGCGAGGCGCATAATAATGGTTACAAAATTGCCAATGCAACGCTGCGGTTTATATAATATTATATATAAAATCATATAGATGGGTGTGCATGATGAGTACATTACAGCTAAAACCACGCGAATTAAAAATTATCTCCGTCATTGCAGCCACCCACAGCATTGGTGATGCCGCCGCCCTGCTGGGCATGGCGCAGGCCAACGTCAGTAAATATCTGTCTGATTTTGAAACGCGGGTTGGACTCAAGGTTTTTGAGCGCACCACGCGCCAGCTTGCCCTGACCCAGTTTGGTGAAGCGTTGCTCCCTTACGTTAATGCAACACTGGATAAGAACAGCCAGCTTGTGAATTTCATTGCGGATTATAAGCACGAAAAGCGCGGAAAAGTGACGATCTATGCCCCAACCGGCATCGTGACCTACCTCGCGCGACACGTGATCCATCAGATAGAAGACATCGGTGACATTCGCATCTCTTTGAAAACCTACAATCTGGACCGGAATGAATTTTCAGAAGGCGTTTCCTTTCCGGATGACTGCGACATTTTAATTACTTATGCGCAGCCTAAAGACGAAAGTCTGGTTGCCAGCGTTCTGACACAATATTCCGTTACGGCCTTCGCAACCGTGGAGTATTTAAATAAACACCCCTTAACGGGGCCGGAAGATTTAATTAATCACTCCTGTATTCTCATTGACTCTATGCTGGTTGATGATGCCAACATCTGGCGTTTCCGAGTGCATGGCAGTGATGACGTGCATGACTACCGGGTGACCGGTAATTATATTTGCGACAATACGCAGACGGCTCTGGAGCTGGCAAGAAATAATCTTGGGATTGTTTTTGCACCAAAAGAAAGTCTGAAAAAAGAATTAACGCAAGGGATGCTGGTCCCCTGCTTCCCGCATCAGGAAGAGTGGTGGCTCGATCTGACGGCCATCTTCCGCAAACGCGAATACCAGCCCTGGCGCGTGCAATACGTACTGGATGGCGTTCTGAACTGCCTGCGCCAGCAAATTGCTCAGGCCGTGCATGGACGGCCTGAGCTGGGTGATTAAAACAGCCCCAGCGGCTTATCGGAGTAGCTGACCAGCAAACATTTCGTCTGCTGATAATGCTCCAGCATCATCTTGTGGGTTTCACGCCCGATGCCCGATTGCTTATAACCGCCAAATGCCGCGTGCGCCGGATAGGCGTGGTAGCAGTTGGTCCAGACGCGCCCGGCCTGAATGCCTCTTCCCATTTTATAGGCCAGATTACCGTTGCGGCTCCAGACGCCTGCTCCCAGACCATACGGCGTGTCGTTGGCAATCTCCAGCGCCTCCTCCATCGTTTTGAAGGTGGTCACGGCCAGTACCGGTCCGAAAATTTCTTCCTGGAAGACGCGCATGTTGTTTTGACCGAACAGGATCGTCGGCTCCAGATAATACCCGTCCTGCAGATCCCCACCGAGTACCTTACGACGCCCGCCGGTGAGAATATCCGCCCCCTCTTTCTTGCCGATGTCGATGTAGTTGAGGATAGTTTCCAGCTGTCCATGCGAGACCTGCGCCCCCATCTGCGTGGCGTTATCGAGCGGGTTACCGCTGCGGATAGACTCGACGCGGCGAATGGCCCGCTCCATAAAGCGCTCATAGATGGACTCCTGCACCAGCGCGCGGCTTGGGCAAGTGCAGACTTCGCCCTGGTTAAACGCAAACAGCGCAAACCCTTCCAGTACTTTATCGAAGAAGGCATCCTCTTCCTCCATTACGTCTGCGAAGAAGATGTTCGGGGATTTCCCGCCCAGCTCGAGGGTCACCGGGATAATGTTCTGCGTGGCGTACTGCATGATCTGCTGGCCCACCTCCGTCGACCCGGTAAACGCCACTTTGGCGATCCGTTTTGAGGTGGCCAGATATTCCCCTATCTCACCGCCCGCACCGTTGACCACGTTAATCACGCCCGGCGGCAGAAGATCGCCAACGATTTCCATCAGCAGCAGCACTGAGAGCGGAGTCAGACGCGCCGGTTTGAGCACAATGCAGTTTCCCGCCGCCAGCGCGGGCGCCATTTTCCAGCTCGCCATCAGCAGCGGGAAGTTCCACGGAATGATTTGCCCGACGACGCCCAGCGGTTCGTGGAAGTGATACGCCACGGTATCGCTGTCTACCTCGCTTATTCCTCCCTCCTGAGCGCGAATGCAGGAAGCAAAATAGCGGAAGTGGTCAATGGCCAGCGGCACGTCTGCCGCCATCGTTTCCCGTATCGGCTTGCCGTTATCCCAGGTTTCCGCCGTCGCCAGCAGCTCCAGATTCTGCTCCATCCGGTCGGCGATTTTGAACAGGATCGCCGCCCGGTCCTGCACGGAGGTGTGAGCCCATTTTTCTTTCGCTTTGTGCGCCGCATCCAGCGCCAGGTCTATATCACGCTTGCCGGAGCTGGCAATTTCGCACAGCGGCTGGCCGGTAACGGGAGTCAGGTTGGAATAGTATTCGCCGTCGACGGGAGCTACCCAGTCGCCGCCAATAAAGTTGTCATAACGAGGCTTCAGCTTGAGGGGAAAACCATACTCGCCGGGCTGGATACGCGATGAGGGAGGATTGTTTGTCATGTCCGTCTCCTTGCTGTTGGTGTACAACAAGGGTAGTTCCGGCTGGCGATTTTCTCGCCAACCGGTAACGGTGTTTACGACGGAGGTCACGGAGTTTCAGGAAATAATAACGAATCGCGCAACAGATGATCGTTACCGCGACGGCGGGTAAAGCCGATGCGGTTGAAATACTCCAGGATCTGGATCGCCAGCTTGCGCCCCACGTTCAGCCGATCGCGGAAATCCGCTGCGCAGGTCGAGCCGCGCGCCTGATCCAGCTCGCGGATCAGGCTGGCAAACGCCACAATACGATCGTTACGGTAATAACGATCTTTTACGATCGCGACTATTAGCCCCTGCTGCGCCGCATGGCGCAATACCTGACGCATTAGCTGCTCGTCTGTGTTGGTTTCGCGAGCCAGATCGCGCACCCACCACGGCTCATCGCCGAACAGCGGGGCCGCTTTTTGCCATATCGCCTCCTGCTCTGCGGTGAAACCGGCCTTGTGATCCGGCAGATGCAGCCAGCCGTGGTGGCTTTTGATCGCCCCGCTTTCGCGCATGTTTTCAATCAGCAGCAGCACCAGCGCATCGTCTTCCATCGGCAGCGCCATGCGCCGCAGACGCTCACGGCCCGGGCCAGGCTCGTCCTGATGCTGTTCGTGGTAAGTCGCAAGCGTGTTCAGTATCTTACGCTGCCATTGCGCAGCAACCGGGGCATTGAGCAGGCTGTCGCCAGCCTGAATGAAGCCCGGCTCCTGGGTCAGCTGCCGTAAGCCTTCCCCGCTCAGCTGGCGTGCCCATGCAAAATCACGCAGGCTCACCGCACCGCGATCGAGGTGTACCCGCAGCGCGGCGTTATCCTCTCTGGCCTGCGCCAGCGCGGCCAGCCACTGCAGATATTCAGGTTTACGCTTGCCGCGTCGGGGTGGGTTAAGCGCCACCACGCGCGCCCCGGCCAGCGTTTCCCTTGCAGAAATGTCACGCAGAACCAGACGATCGTTGTCTGCCAGCCAGAGCGGTGAATCGAATACCAGCTCGGCGAGATCGTTTTCCAGCAGCGACACGCGCCCGGTGATATGGCTGGCCGCGTGGTGAATATGCAGCGGCTGCCATTGGGTCAGGGGCACGTTTGCCTGCAGGGAGACGATGACGCGTTCAGACGGTTCAGGTGGGGCATCGGCCAGCAGCCAGTCGCCGCGATTAAGCTGCTCTTTTTCCGCATCCCCGGCAATGTTCAGCGCGATCCGCTGCCCGGCGTGGGCGAGGTCTGCGGGCTGGTTTTGTGCGTGCAGCCCGCGCACGCGCATCGGTTTGTTCACGCCCGTCAGCCAGAGCGTATCACCGACGTTCACTTCGCCGCTCAGCGCCGTACCAGTCACCACAAGCCCCGCACCTTTTACGGTAAACGCCCGATCAATGGCCAGGCGGAAACGATGATGGCTGGCGTGGTCGCGTGATGAAAGCTGCTGTAAGTGGTGGCGAAGTTCGTCGATACCGCGCCCTTCCGTCGCCACGGTGACAAATAGCGACGCGTCGGCAAAACCATACTCCCGCAAGGTCGCCTGTACCGTTTCGCGCACCTCGCTGACGCGTGCGTCATCCACGCGATCGGCTTTGGTCAGCGCCACGGTCAGCTGCGGGTTACCGGTCAGCTGGAGGATCGCCAGGTGCTCGCGGGTTTGCGCCATCACGCCGTCATCGCAGGCCACCACCAGCAGGGCATGATCGATGCCGCCCACGCCCGCCAGCATGTTGGACAGAAACTTTTCATGCCCCGGCACATCAATAAAGCCCAGCACGCGGCCATCAGGCTGGGGCCAGTAGGCATAGCCCAGATCGATGGTCATGCCGCGCTTTTTCTCTTCCGGCAGGCGGTCGGCGTTTACGCCGGTAATGGCCTGCAGTAACGTGGTTTTTCCGTGGTCAACGTGACCGGCGGTGGCAATAATCATTTCAACAACATCTCCAGAAATCGCTCTTCATCTTCAAGGCAGCGCAAATCCAGCCACATTCGGCCATCGTAAATCCGCCCGATAACCGGCGTCGAGAGACCGCGCCAGCGCGACGACAGGGCTTCCAGATGGCCGCCGCGCCCGTCACGCGGCGTGAACGTCAGCGCTTCACTCGGCAGCCTGTCCACCGGCAGCGAACCGCTGCCAATCTGCGACTGGCAGGGCTCAATGCGAACGTCAAAATCGGGGTAGTGCGCGGCGACGCGCGGCAGCAGAAGTTCAGCCTGGGCGCGAATCGAGGCGGCATCGCGGCTTAACAGTCGCAGCGTGGGCAGGCGGTCGGCCAGTTTCTCCGGGTGGAGATAGAGCCGCAGCGTAGCGTCCAGGGCGGCAAGCGTCATTTTATCGGCGCGCAGGGCGCGCTTGAGCGGATGCTGCTGCAGCTGCGCAATCAGCTCGCGCTTGCCGACGATAATCCCGGCCTGCGGCCCGCCCAGCAGTTTGTCGCCGGAAAAGCTGACCAGGCTAACGCCCGCCGCAATCATCTCCTGCGGCATCGGCTCTTTTGGCAGCCCGTACAGGCTCAGATCCACCAGCGAGCCGCTGCCGAGATCGGCAATCACCGGTATGTTCAGTTCGCGCCCAATCGCCGCCAGCTCCGCCTCTTCAACCGTTTTGGTGAAGCCTTCAATATGATAATTGCTGGTGCGGACCTTCATCAGCAGGGCAGTATTTTCATTCACTGCCGCGCGATAGTCTTTCGCATGGGTACGGTTGGTGGTGCCCACTTCATGCAGCGTACAGCCCGCCTGGCGCATCACGTCCGGAATACGAAATGCCCCGCCAATCTCCACCAGCTCGCCGCGGGACACCACTACCTCTTTGCCGCTGGCGGTGGACGCCAGCATCAGCAGCACCGCTGCGGCGTTGTTATTCACAATGCAGGCATCTTCCGCGCCGGTCAGCTGGCACAGCAGCTCCGCCAGCGCGTGGTCGCGATGCCCGCGTCCGGCGCCGTCCAGATCGTACTCCAGCGTTACAGGCGCTTGCATGGCCTGCACGACGGCGGCAACGGCCTCTTCCGCCTGCTGGGCTCGCCCGAGGTTGGTATGCAGTACGGTACCGGTCAGGTTAATCACCGGGCGTAACGCGCTTTGCGCCTTCTCATCCAGCCGCTGTTCAACTTCCTGCTCCCACGCACTGCACCAGTCGGGCAAGGCGTTTTCTGCCTGAATCGCGCAGCGGGCTTCGTCCTGAAGCAGGCGTAACATTTCCACCGTCGCGGTATGGCCGAAGCGCTCAACAACAGCATAAATGCGGGGCTCGCGAAGGAGACGGTCGGTAGCGGGGATCTGGCTGTACAGCGAACGATGAGTAGTCATGAAAGCGCCTGGCGAGTAAATATCTTCCCCCCTCCCGACGGGAGAGGGAGTTAACATGTAGAGGGATTGTACCGCCTCCGACGCCGAAGTGTTATAACCCGCGTCAAGCCTTTGGCGGTTCGGTACGGGCAAAGCTCTCGCGGCTAAAAAGCGTGTCTGCAAGCTTCACCAGCAGCGGACGGTCGACGCACCAGCCAGGGGAAACCCGGCGGAAGTTGAGATAGCCGATGGCGCAGGCGATGGCGATAGTTGCCAGGTTCAGGCTGTCGATATGGATCTTGCCCTCCCGGATAAGCTGTTCGCACCTGTCCAGGCTGCGGCTGATTTTTTCCCGCTGGCGTAACAGTTCCGTTTCCGACTGCTGGGCAACGGGCCTGGCCTGTTCACGCACGGAGGTTAACGCCGCATCCATAATGCCGTCGGCCAGGGCTTCAATTTGCTTCACCGCCAGCGCCGCTTTTGGGTCAGCCGGCAGCATTGCCGGGGCAACGCCCAGCAGCTCGATATACTCCGCAATAATCGGGGAATCAAACCAGTATTCGCCCTCGTCCGTGACCAGCGCTGGCACTTTTCCCAGCGGGTTGTACTGCGCGACGCCGTTTTCCGCGTTGTAGGGCTGTTCATTCACGAATTCAAATTCAATCCCCTTCTCCAGCAGGAGAATCGAGATTTTTCGCACGAAGGGACTGGTATAGCTGCCGATGAGTTTCATTGCCTGATCCTTGATGCCGGAAAAAAGTCAGTATGGATCAAGCGATGAAAAAAGGGCAGGTCTGCATGTCGCATTCCTGCCCTGGAAGGATTAGTGATCGAGGTAGAGGTAGTGCATCCAGCTGGTCATACGCAGCAGTACTTTACGCATGACCGAGACGTGGGCGAAGTGGTCCGAATAGACCGCCACCTGGGCATAGATACCGTCCGGCAGGGCATCGACTTCGGCGTTGGGTTCCAGCTCAATAAGTGCCTGAACACCGTCCGTTCCCGGCACCACCGTCAGCGACTGCAGCGCGCCCTGCGCCTGATAGGTTCCCCCCGGCACCACCGGCAGAATACTGGTGAGCTTCCCGGAGAACACCTGGCCCGGCAGCGCGTTAAACACTACTTCCGCTTCATCGCCCGGCTTCAGACGCAGCAGCGAGTTCTGGCGGAACTGGGCCACAATCTGACGCTTCTGTTCAGGGATAAAGACCATCACCGGACGCAGAGGCAGCGCGGCGGCATAGGTCCCCGGACGTATCAGCACCTGGGTGATGTAACCATCGCTCGGCGCACGCACCACGGTCTGATCCAGGTTGTATTTGGCTTCGGCAAGCTGGGCGCGTAACGACGCAATCTGCGACTGCTCGCCGTTCACCATGCTGTCTAACTGGCTTTGGATCTGCACCTGTTCAGCCACGGAGCCTTTCACCAGCGCATCCTGCGCCAGATAGTTCTGCCGCGCGTTGTCGATATCGCTTTCAGAGAACGGATTCACCTTCGCCTGGCTGCCTTTCAGGTAGCGCTGATAATCTTTATAGAGGCGATCGCGTTCAGCGGAGACGCGCGTAGTATTGGCAACGGCTTCCGCCAGCTGCGCCTTCAGATTATCGATATTGTGCGTCGCGGTCACCAGGTCGGCCTGAAGCCTGTCGACCCGCGCCTGATAGCGGCCTGGATCCAGTTTAAATAACACTTCGCCTTTTTTAATTAGCTGGTTATTTTTATCGGTCACTTCGCTGACCACACCGGTCACCTGCGGCGTGATTGGAATAGAAATAACCGCTTTTTGCGCCGTAAACGTATACGGGTGGTTATAGTTCATTAGCAGAATAAGTCCGGCAACAATAAATACGCCGCCTAATGTTGCGGTGGCAAGCGTCCACTGGTTGACCGGAATTCGGAATATTTTAAAGATGGCCCAAGCAAATGCCACGTAGGTCAAAATAATCAACAGATCCATGATTAGCGCTCCAGCGTGTTCTTATCAGCAGCGGGCTTTACCGCGGCCAGCTTTTGTTCGAGTTCCGCCACGCGTTTGGCGAGCGCATCCATGCCCGGGACCTCATCAGGCTTTGTGATGTGGTTTTGCATGCCCCAGCCGCGATCCTCGCGGTACAGCGTGGCCCAAATCCACAGGAATGGCCAGATGGCATGAAGCGTAAACAGGCTAATCCAGCCAGCCGTATGAATGGCATCGGCATGCGGATGGTTACGCTTTTTAGCCATATTATAAGGAATATCATGGATGGCGATGATTCCATAAAAGAGAACCAGAAATACAAAAATCAATACGCCCAGCGCAAAATAGTTGAGAAACATATTCTCCTCACTTAAACAACGTCAACTCATTAAATTAATAAAACGGTACGCAACCTAATTAATTTTTTATAAACACGGGGTTGTGCTTATTATTTCCGAGCCGGGGAGTATGGGTTTTTATAATATCTCCATGCAAGTTTATAAGCGTGTCAAAATATATCCTGAATAATAATAGACTTAACCTTACAATATGAGCGTAATCCACCTTTTAACTTTTCGCCATACCACACATCAAAAGTGGTTTTTTGGCTTATCGTGTCGTGCCATATCATCCTGGCGCTGAAACGCGAAGCAGAGTTTGCCGTCGATCACAGCCGGAGAAATCTGCATAAAAATATTTTGTGAAATCAGTCACAATCCAGAAACAAACACGCCAGAACAAAACGTGACAACAGTCACACAAAAGGGTGTATTTTGCTTTTTTTCTCGCCATCGTATTTTTTTTGCCCATCGTTTTTGTGATTCAGATCACCTCACAGATATCCTCACCCCCTACATTTACGTGACATGAATCACATAAATTTTCGCTGTCTGGACAGTTGAACGATTCAGTGCCAGATTTCACAGCATCAGATCAGGGCCCGGCTACCTCTGCCGCCTCATTAACAATAAACCTCGGGCCATAAGCCTTAGCGTAAACAGAAGAAGGGGTGTTTTATGTCATCCGATTTCAAGATCAAAGTTCAAAGCTTTGGTCGTTTCCTCAGCAACATGGTGATGCCAAATATCGGCGCGTTTATCGCGTGGGGTATCATCACCGCATTGTTCATTCCGACAGGGTGGTTGCCTAACGAAACGCTGGCGAAACTTGTTGGCCCAATGATTACCTATCTCCTGCCGCTGCTCATCGGTTTCACCGGGGGTCGTCTGGTGGGCGGTGACCGTGGTGGCGTAGTGGGTGCCATCACAACCATGGGTGTTATCGTCGGTGCGGATATGCCGATGTTCCTCGGTGCGATGATTGCCGGCCCTCTGGGCGGCTGGGCGATTAAGAAATTCGACGTCTGGGTTGATGGTAAGATCAAATCCGGCTTCGAAATGCTGGTGAACAACTTCTCTGCGGGCATCATCGGGATGATCCTCGCCATTCTGGCGTTCCTCGGCATTGGCCCTGCGGTTGAAGTGCTGTCTAAAATTCTTGCGGCAGGCGTTAACTTCATGGTGGCGCACGAAATGCTGCCGCTGGCGTCTATCTTCGTTGAACCGGCGAAAATCCTGTTCCTTAACAACGCCATCAACCACGGTATCTTCTCGCCGCTGGGTATTCAGCAGTCTCACGATCTCGGCAAGTCTATCTTCTTCCTGATTGAAGCCAATCCGGGTCCGGGTATGGGCGTTCTGCTGGCGTACATCTTCTTCGGCCGCGGTAGCGCAAAACAGTCTGCTGGCGGTGCGGCGATCATCCACTTCCTGGGCGGTATCCACGAAATTTACTTCCCGTACGTGCTGATGAACCCACGTCTGATCCTGGCCGTTATCCTCGGCGGTATGACCGGCGTGTTCACCCTGAGCGTGCTGGGCGGCGGTCTGGTTTCTCCAGCTTCTCCGGGTTCTATCCTGGCGGTACTGGCGATGACGCCAAAAGGCGCTTATTTCGCGAACCTCGCAGCTATCTTTGCGGCAATGGCCGTCTCCTTCGTGGTCTCTTCTATCCTGCTGAAAACCAGCAAAGTGAAAGAAGATGATGACATCGAAGCCGCAACCCGTCGTATGCACGATATGAAAGCCGAATCCAAAGGCGCGACGCCACTGGCAGCCGGTGATGTCTCTAACGACCTGAGCCACGTGCGTAAAATCATCGTTGCCTGCGACGCTGGTATGGGTTCCAGCGCGATGGGTGCAGGCGTGCTGCGTAAGAAAGTGCAGGATGCGGGCCTGACCAACATCTCCGTGACCAACAGCGCCATTAACAGCCTGCCGCCGGATGTTGACCTGGTCATCACGCACCGCGATCTGACCGAACGCGCCATGCGTCAGGTACCACAGGCACAGCACATTTCGCTGACCAACTTCCTCGACAGCGGCCTGTACACCAGCCTGACCGAACGTCTGGTGGCCGCGCAGCGTCACGAAGACAACGAAGTGAAAGTGCGCTCCAGCCTGCAGGACAGCTTTGATGAGAGCAATGCACACCTGTTTAAGCTGGGTGCGGAGAATATTTTCCTCGGTCGTACCGCGGCCACCAAAGAAGAAGCGATTCGCTTTGCCGGTGAGCAGCTGGTGAAAGGCGGCTACGTTCAGCCTGAATATGTCGACGCGATGCTGGAACGCGAAAAACTGACGCCAACCTACCTGGGCGAATCCATCGCGGTGCCGCACGGAACGGTTGAAGCGAAAGATCGCGTCCTGAAAACCGGCGTCGTATTCTGTCAGTATCCGCAGGGCGTGCGCTTCGGTGAAGAAGAAGACGACATCGCCCGTCTGGTAATTGGTATCGCCGCTCGCAACAACGAGCACATTCAGGTGATTACCAGCCTGACCAACGCGCTGGACGATGAGTCCGTCATTGAGCGTCTGGCCAATACCACCAGCGTGGAAGAAGTGCTGGCTCTGCTGAACAAATAAGTTCTCTTCCCTCTCCCCCCGGGGAGAGGGCTAGGGTGAGGGGAAAACGTTCCTCACCCCAGCCCTCTCGGGTAAAAACATTGATGAAGGTTAACACTATGAAAGCATTACATTTTGGCGCAGGTAATATCGGTCGTGGTTTTATCGGTAAACTACTGGCAGACGCGGGCATTACCCTGACATTCGCCGATGTGAATCAGGTTGTCCTGGATGCCCTGAATGCCCGTCATAGCTATCAGGTCCATGTGGTGGGCGAAAACGAGCAGGTTGAGACAGTATCTGGCGTCAACGCGGTCAGCAGCATCGGTGAAGACGTTATTGACCTGATCGCCAGCGTCGATCTGGTCACCACCGCCGTGGGTCCGGTTGTGCTTGAGCGCATCGCACCCGCTGTCGCGAAAGGCCTGGCAAAACGTAAAGCGCAGGGTATCGACACCCCGCTGAACATCATCGCCTGTGAAAACATGGTGCGCGGCACTACGCAGCTGAAAGGCCACGTTCTTAACGCGGTGGCAGACGAAGACAAAGCCTGGGTTGAAGCGCACGTGGGTTTTGTGGATTCCGCCGTGGATCGCATCGTTCCGCCTTCCGAATCCGCGACCAACGACCCGCTGGAAGTGACCGTAGAAACCTTCAGCGAGTGGATCGTCGATAAAACCCAGTTTAAAGGCGCGCTGCCGACCATTCCGGGAATGGAATTAACCGATAACCTGATGGCATTTGTCGAACGCAAGCTCTTCACGCTGAACACCGGGCATGCTATAACCGCGTACCTCGGAAAATTGGCCGGTCATCAGACCATTCGTGACGCGATCCTCGATGAGAAGATCCGCGCGGTGGTAAAAGGGGCAATGGAAGAGAGCGGCGCGGTGCTGATCAAACGCTACGGTTTTGATGCTGAGAAACACGCAGCATACATCCAGAAAATCCTCGGTCGCTTTGAAAACCCGTATCTGAAAGATGACGTTGAGCGCGTGGGCCGCCAGCCGCTGCGCAAGCTGAGCGCGGGCGATCGCCTGATTAAGCCGCTGCTGGGCACGCTGGAATACGGCCTGCCGCATGCCAACCTGGTGAAAGGGATTGCTGCAGCGATGCACTACCGCAGCGAGCAGGACCCACAGGCGATTGAGCTGGCTCAGCTGATTGATGATAAAGGCGCGCAGGCTGCGCTGGCGCAGATTTCCGGTCTGGACGCCAACAGCGACGTGGTTGCGGAGGCGGTTAACGCATACAACGCAACCAAATGATGCAGAATGCGGCGCAGGTAATCCTGCGCCCTGATTACAGATTGTCAGATATGCAGGCAATAATGGAACAAACCCAGGCCTTTGAAAATCGTGTGCTTGAGCGTCTGAATGCTGGCAAAACCGTACGAAGTTTCCTGATTGCCGCCGTCGAGCTGTTAACCGAGGCGGTGAATATCCTGGTGCTTCAGGTGTTTCGCAAAGACGACTACGCGGTAAAATATGCTGTAGAACCGTTACTGGACGGAGACGGACCGCTGGGCGATTTATCCGTGCGTCTGAAGCTGATTTATGGTCTTGGCGTGCTCAACCGACAAGAGTATGAAGATGCGGAGCTGCTAATGGCGCTGCGCGAAGAGCTCAATCATGACGGTAACGAGTATAACTTTACCGACGATGAGATTCTGGGGCCCTTCGGCGAGCTGCACTGCGTTACCGCGCTGCCCCCTGCTCCCCATTTTGATAACAGCGACCCTGAGCTTTACGCGATGCAAAAGCTGCGTTATCAACAGGTTGTCCGTTCCACGATGGTTCTCTCCCTGACTGAGCTGATTTCCCGAATCAGCTTAAAAAAAGCGTTTCAGAAGTAAGCCTGCTCACATTGGTGTATCCTTCCCTGTAAATTCCCCGTTTTCAGAGTCATTTGTTATGAAAGAAGTCGAAAAGAACGAAATTAAACGCCTGAGCGACCGCCTGGATCTCATCCGCCACCAGATGGCTGGCCTGTCGCTGGTCGATTCCGCCGAGAAATACGCCGAGCTTGAGAAAGAGACCGCGAAGCTGGAAGCGGAAATCGAGCGCCTGCGCGAAGTCAAAGGCCAGAAGCTGAGCAAAGAAGCGCAGAAGCTGATGAACATGCCGCACCGCCGCGCGATCACCAAAAAAGAACAGGCCGACATGGGCAAGCTGAAGAAAAGCGTCCGCGGTCTGGTGGTGGTACACCCGATGACCGAGCTTGGCCGCGAAATGGGCCTGAAAGAGATGACGGGCTTTTGTAAGACCGCGTTCTGATTTCATGCCGGGTGGCGCTGCGCTTACCCGGCCTACTCTTTTCCCCTTCGCGTGAATTGGTCCAACCAATAGCGCAATCAATCCTTCCCCGGTTCACAATTCCATTATTTCCGCTCACAAAACCATTGCTAGCTCATAACATCTGGTTAACCATTCATTGTCATTAACCCTACAACACAACATTGGCAGGACCACTTTTACACAACCTGTGACGCAGAGTTGAGCGGAGACTCACCCGCAGCGCAGGCTGTCTGGTCCCCAGGAGACCTGCATGAGCCTCTGGCAACAAAACTACGACCCGGCTGGAAATATCTGGCTGTCGAGCCTGATCGCATCGCTTCCGATTCTGTTCTTCTTCTTTGCGCTGATTAAGCTAAAGCTGAAGGGCTACCTCGCCGCGACGTATACCGTTGCCATCGCCCTGATGGTGGCGTTGTTCTTCTACAAAATGCCGGTCGATCGCGCGCTGGCCTCCGTCGTCTACGGTTTCTTCTACGGCCTGTGGCCGATTGCGTGGATCATCATCGCGGCGGTCTTTGTCTATAAAATCTCGGTGAAAACCGGGCAGTTCGACATTATCCGCTCGTCGATTCTCTCCATCACGCCTGACCAGCGCCTGCAGATGCTGATTGTTGGCTTCTCCTTCGGGGCGTTTCTGGAAGGCGCGGCAGGCTTTGGCGCACCGGTGGCGATCACCGCTGCGCTGCTGGTGGGTCTGGGCTTTAACCCGCTCTATGCCGCGGGCCTGTGCCTGATTGTGAACACCGCGCCGGTGGCGTTTGGCGCGATGGGTATTCCGATTCTGGTGGCCGGCCAGGTCACCGGGCTGGACAGCTTCGAGATCGGCCAGATGGTTGGCCGCCAGCTGCCGTTCCTGACCATTATCGTCCTGTTCTGGATCATGGCGATTATGGACGGCTGGCGCGGCGTGAAGGAGACCTGGCCTGCGGTGATGGTGGCGGGCGGTTCGTTCGCTATCGCCCAGTACCTCAGCTCGAACTTCCTTGGCCCGGAGCTGCCGGACATCATCTCTTCGCTGGTTTCTCTGGTCTGCCTGACGCTGTTCCTGAAACGCTGGCAGCCGGTCCGTATTTTCCGCTTCGCCGACATGGGCGCCTCGCAGGTCGATCAAACGCTGGCCCGCACCGGCTACACCGCAGGACAGGTGATCCGCGCCTGGTCACCGTTCCTGTTCCTGACCGCCACGGTCACGCTGTGGAGCATCCCGCCGTTTAAAGCCCTGTTCGCCCCTGGCGGCGCGCTGTACGACATGGTGATTAATATCTCCGTGCCGTTCCTCGACAAGATGGTCGCCCGTATGCCGCCGGTAGTGCACGCCGCCACGCCGTATGCCGCGGTCTATAAATTCGACTGGTTCTCCGCCACCGGGACCGCCATCCTGTTTGCCGCTATTCTTTCCGTGGTGTGGCTGCGCATGAAGCCTGCGGCTGCGGTGCAGACCTTTGCGGCGACCGTTAAAGAGCTGATGCTGCCGATTTACTCCATCGGCATGGTGCTGGCGTTCGCGTTTATCTCGAACTACTCCGGACTGTCATCGACGCTGGCGCTCGCGCTGGCCCATACCAGCCACGCCTTCACCTTCTTCTCGCCGTTCCTCGGCTGGCTGGGGGTATTCCTGACCGGGTCCGATACCTCGTCTAACGCCCTGTTTGCCGCGCTGCAGGCCACGGCGGCCCAGCAGATTGGCGTGTCGGACGTCCTGCTGGTGGCCGCGAACACGACGGGCGGCGTGACCGGGAAAATGATCTCCCCGCAATCCATCGCCATTGCCTGTGCGGCGGTGGGACTGGTCGGTAAAGAGTCGGATCTGTTCCGCTTTACCGTGAAACACAGCCTGATATTCACCTGCATGGTCGGGGTGATCACCACCCTGCAGGCCTATGTCTTAACCTGGATGATCCCATGATAGTGATGCCCAGACGCCTGTCCGACGAGATTGCCTCTCGCGTGCGGGCGCTGATTGAAGAACAACAGCTGGAAGCGGGCATGAAGTTGCCCGCCGAACGCCAGCTCGCCGCCCAGCTTGGCGTGTCGCGCAATTCACTGCGCGAGGCGCTGGCGACGCTGGTCAGCGAAGGGGTACTGGTAAGCCGTCGCGGCGGCGGCACCTTTGTGCGCTGGCAGCATGACGACTGGTCCGAGCAAAACATCGTTCAGCCGCTGAAAACGCTGATGGAGAACGACCCGGACTACAGCTTCGACATCCTTGAAGCGCGTCACGCCATCGAAACCAGTACCGCCTGGCACGCGGCCATGCGGGCAACCGACGCCGACAAAGAGAAACTCATCGCCTGCTTTGAGGCCACGCAAAGCAGCGACCCGGATATCGCCTCCCAGGCGGACGTCCGTTTTCACCTTGCGATTGCCGAGGCGTCGCACAACGTGGTGCTGCTCCAGACCATGCGCGGGTTTTTCGACCTGCTGCAATCCTCCGTGAAGCAGAGCCGCCAGCGCATGTATCTGGTTCCGCCGGTGTTTGCCCAACTGACCGAACAGCACGAGGCGGTGCTCAACGCCATTCTTGCCGGTGATGCAGAGGCCGCGCGCAAAGCGATGATGGCGCATCTCGGCTTCGTGCATACCACCATCAAACGATTCGATGAAGACCAGGCCCGACAGGCGCGTATTACCCGTCTGCCTGGCGACAGTGATATTTCCAGGGAGAACAAAGCATGATCATTTCAGCAGCCAGTGACTATCGCGCCGCGGCGCAGCGCATTTTGCCCCCGTTCCTGTTCCACTACATTGACGGCGGGGCGTATGCCGAATACACCCTGCGCCGCAACGTGGAGGATCTGTCGGAGGTGGCGCTGCGCCAGCGCGTGCTGAAGAATATGTCTGACCTGAGCCTTGAGACGAAACTGTTCAACGAAACGCTTTCCATGCCCGTCGCGCTCGCGCCCGTAGGCCTGTGCGGTATGTATGCCCGCCGTGGCGAAGTGCAGGCCGCCGCTGCAGCGGATGCCAAAGGTATTCCGTTTACCCTCTCTACCGTCTCGGTTTGTCCGATTGAAGAGGTCGCCCCAACCATCAAACGCCCGATGTGGTTCCAGCTGTACGTCCTGCGCGATCGCGGCTTTATGCGTAACGCGCTCGAGCGCGCCAAAGCGGCGGGCTGCTCCACGCTGGTCTTTACCGTTGATATGCCGACCCCCGGCGCGCGCTACCGCGATGCGCACTCCGGCATGAGCGGCCCAAATGCGGCGCTCCGCCGCTACTGGCAGGCGGTAACGCATCCACAGTGGGCGTGGGACGTCGGCCTGAACGGTCGTCCACACGATCTGGGGAATATCTCGGCGTATCTGGGTAAACCTACCGGGCTGGAAGATTACATCGGCTGGCTGGCGAACAACTTCGATCCATCGATCTCGTGGAAAGACCTGGAGTGGATCCGCGAGTTCTGGGACGGCCCGATGGTGATCAAAGGGATCCTCGACCCGGAGGATGCCCGCGATGCGGTGCGCTTTGGCGCAGACGGGATTGTGGTCTCTAACCATGGGGGACGCCAGCTTGACGGGGTGCTCTCCTCCGCCCGCGCCCTGCCGGCCATTGCCGATGCGGTGAAAGGCGATATCGCCATCCTGGCCGACAGCGGGATCCGCAACGGGCTGGACGTAGTGCGCATGATTGCGCTGGGTGCCGACAGCGTGCTGCTTGGACGCGCGTATCTGTACGCCCTGGCGACGGCCGGTCAGGCAGGCGTGGCGAATCTGCTCAACCTGATCGAAAAAGAGATGAAGGTGGCGATGACGCTGACCGGTGCGAAAACCATTAGCGAAATCAGTAAGGATTCCCTGGTGCAGGAGTTAAGCAAATTACCGGCGGCGCTGGCTCCCCTTGCTCAGGGAAACGCGGCTTAAATTCTTCCCCTCGTTAACACCTCTTTCTCATGCGTCCGATCTCCCCCTCGGGCGCTTTTTTATGCCGAAAATAACATCCAGATAACATATTGGATAAGAAAATTTGACATCCACCTGCCGTCCGCAATTGTATAGACAAGCAAATACAAGAACACAAAAACAACATCACATCAGAGGGGAGCGTATGGCGTATTCAGGTAAGGTGGATATTCAGCAGGTGATCGATGAAAGTCGCTTTTCAGGATTTCACTGGCTGCTCATTGTGCTGGGCTTTCTGGTTCTGGCGATCGATGGCTTTGATACGGCGGCGATGGGCTACATCGCCCCTACGCTGTCGGCAGAATGGGGGATCCATAAACAGGATCTGGGGCCGGTGCTGAGCGCGGCGCTGCTGGGGCTGTCGCTGGGTGCGCTGATCGCCGGTCCGGTATCGGACCGGATGGGGCGCAAGCGCGTGCTGGTCTTTTCGTGCCTGTTCTTCGGCCTGGCGAGCCTGGGGACGGCCTGGGCGCAAAGTCTGAATACCCTGACGCTGTGGCGCTTCCTGACGGGGCTCGGGCTCGGTGCTGCGATGCCCAACGCCATTACGCTTATCTCCGAGTTTGCCCCCCAGCGCTGTCGCGCCATGGCGATTAACACCATGTACTGCGGCTTCCCTCTGGGTGCGGCGGGCGGCGGCGCGATCTCGTCCTGGCTGATTCCCCACCACGGCTGGCGAAGCGTGCTGCTGACCGGCGCAATTGCACCGCTGATTTTAACGCTGCTGCTGGCGCTGCTGTTGCCGGAGTCGGTGAAGTTTCTGGTGCAGCGCGGAAGAGATGTCATGCAGGTCCGCCGCATCGCCAGCCGGTTCGCCCGCAGCACGCTGGATAGCGTCACGGGCTTTTTCCTGGCGGAGGAGAAAGTCGCATCTAAAAAAGGGAGCGTGTCGCAGCTGTTTTCCATGCCCTGGCTGCCCGGGACCCTGATGCTGTGGGTGACCTATTTTATGGGGCTGGTGATTTACTACGTCCTGCTGAGCTGGATGCCGACGCTGATGCAGGGAATGGGTTATGCCCTGGCGGAGTCCGCCTGGCTCACCTCGCTGTTCACCTTCGGCGGCACGGCCGGGATCCTGCTCGCGGGCTGGATGATGGACCGCTGGGAAGCGCACAAGGTGGTCGCGGGCGGGTTTATCCTGACGATGGGGCTGATCCTGCTACTCGGCATGGAGCATAATCATATCGCCCTGTTTGGCGGGTTGATTTTCCTGATGGGGATCGCGATGAACGGTGCGCAGTCGGGCATGCAGACCCTGGCCGCCACCTTTTACCCTACCGAGTGCCGCGCGACGGGCATCGCCTGGATGCAGGGGATCGGCCGCTTTGGCGGCGTGGCGGGAACTATGACCAGCGCCCAGCTTCTCTCTATGCAGTGGCAGGCGGACAGTATTTTAATGATCCTCAGCGTGCCCGCTCTGGTGGCCGCCGCGGCAATCGTCTACAAAATGCTGTACAGCCGCTCGCAGGAGCCCGGCGTCGCGTAGTTCCTCTCTTTTCTGCTATGCTGCCCCCGCAATTAAGGGGGCAGCATGCTTAACATCGTTTTATTCGAACCAGAAATTCCGCCGAATACCGGCAATATTATCCGCCTGTGTGCCAACACCGGTTTTCGTCTGCACATCATTGAGCCAATGGGCTTTACGTGGGACGACAAACGTCTGCGTCGCGCAGGGCTGGATTACCATGAATTTACCGCCGTTATTCGCCACCACGATTACGCCGCGTTTCTGGAAGCCGAGCAGCCGCAGCGCATGTTCGCCCTGACCACCAAAGGCACGCCGGCGCACAGCGCCGTGAGCTATCAGGCAGGTGACTATCTGATGTTTGGCCCGGAAACCCGCGGCCTGCCGGCCACGATTCTGGATGCCCTGCCCGCCGAGCAGAAAATCCGTATTCCGATGATGCCGGACAGCCGCAGCATGAACCTGTCGAACGCGGTGTCGGTGGTGGTGTATGAAGCATGGCGCCAGCTGGGATATCCGGGCGCCATTCTCAAAAGTTAAATGCCGTCGCCATACTCGAAGGTATGGTGAATGCCGTTGAAGTGCTGATCCATGTCCATGGACGGCTTGTCGCTGTCTGGCTTACCGACGATGCGCGCCGGTACGCCAGCGGCGGTAGTATGCGGCGGCACAGGCTGGAGCACCACGGAACCTGCGCCGATCTTCGCGCCGCGTCCGACTTCGATATTGCCAAGAATTTTGGCACCCGCGCCTATCATCACCCCTTCACGAATTTTCGGATGGCGATCGCCGCTGGTTTTACCGGTACCGCCCAGGGTAACCGACTGCAGGATCGAGACGTCGTCTTCAATCACTGCCGTTTCCCCGACAACGATCCCGGTGGCGTGGTCGAGCATGATCCCACGGCCAATCTTAGCCGCCGGGTGAATATCAACCTGAAACGTCACGGAAACCTGGTTTTGCAGGAAGATAGCCAGCGCGCGGCGGCCTTCATTCCACAGCCAGTGGCCAATGCGGTACGCCTGCAGAGCGTGGAAGCCTTTCAGGTACAGCAGCGGCGTAGAATATTTATCGACCGCCGGGTCACGCGTGCGCACCGCCTGGATATCACAGGCGGCAGAGGCGATCATTTCCGGGTCAGCGGCGTAAGCCTCTTCCACCACTTCACGGATAGCGATAGCAGGCATTATTGAGGATGCCAGCTTGTTGGCGAGCATATAGCTGAGCGCGCTGCCGAGGTTTTCGTGCTTGAGTAGCGTTGCGTGGTAGAAACTGGCCAGCATAGGCTCACAGTCGGCCAGCGCCCGGGCTTCGGCTTTAATGTTGTTCCAGACGATATCCAGTTCTTCACACGGCATTGCTTACTCCAGACGATAGTTAATGACCAGCCAGTTCTGCGCTGGCTGGGTCATTCAGGTGACAACGGTTCCGACTAGTTACTGCTGCGCTCGTCCTTGCGCGCACGACCTAATAAGGTCAATGCTGCCTCGCGCGCATTTTTTCCGCAATATAATACCTGATAAATTTCCTCGGTTATTGGCATTTCGACACCGAAACGGTGCGCCAACTCGCGGACTTCTTTGGTATTGCGGTAGCCTTCCACCACCTGACCAATCTTCTCCTGCGCGTCTTTCACATTGCTGCCCTGTCCGAGCATCATGCCAAAACGGCGGTTACGAGACTGGTTGTCGGTACAGGTCAGCACCAGGTCGCCCAGGCCAGCCATTCCCATAAAGGTGGCCGGATCGGCACCCAGCGCTTCGCCCAGGCGGGACATCTCGGTCAGACCGCGGGTGATCAGCGCCGTACGCGCGTTGGCACCAAAACCAATGCCGTCGGACATCCCGGCACCAATCGCAATCACGTTCTTCACCGCTCCGCCCAGCTGCACGCCGATAAAATCGGGGTTGCTGTAGACGCGGAAGCTCTTGCCGCAGTGCAGCAGCTGTTGAAGATCGTCTGAGAAGGCCCGATCGGTTGAGGCCAGCGAAATCGCCGTCGGCAGGCCAGCGGCCAGCTCTTTGGCAAAGGTCGGGCCGGAGATGACCGCCAGCGGGATCTCATCACCCAGCGCTTCACGGGCAACGTCCTGCAGCAGGCGTCCGGTTTCGGCTTCCAGTCCTTTAGTCGCCCAGACAATGCGCGCATCCGGGCGCATCAGCGGCTTAATCTGACGCAGCACGTCACCAAAGACATGGCTCGGAACCACAATCAGAATGTTGCGGCTGGCCGCCAGCGCGGTCGCAAGGTCGCTTTCAAGGTGCAGGGAGTCAGGGAACGGAACGTCCGGGAGAAACGCCACGTTACAGCGGTCGCGCTGCAGCGTTGCGATATGTTTTGGGTCGTGGCCCCAGAGGACCACATCGTGACCATTTCTTGCCAGCGTGATGGCAAGAGCGGTGCCGTATGAGCCGGCACCGATCACAGTCATTGACGCATTAACAGTGCTCATCAGGCATCCTGATGTTGTTCAGCACCTTCGCCAGCCTGCTGCTGCAGATAGTTCATGAACAGCGCATCAAAGTTAACTGGCGCAAGGTTCAGTTGCGGGAATGTACCGCGAGAAACCAGGCTGGTGATGCATTCACGCGCATACGGGAACAGAATGTTCGGGCAGTACGCACCCAGGCAATGTGCCATCTGGTTGCCTTCGATACCGCCGATAGAGAAGATGCCGCCCTGCTGTACTTCACACAGGAATGCAGTTTCTTCGCCCAGGGATGCGGTAACGGTCACACGCAGCACGACTTCATACACGTCATCTGCCAGTTGGGTAGATGCGGTATCCAGATCAAGTTTAACCTCTGGCTGCCAATCTTTCTGGAAAACGTGTGGCGCATTTGGCGCTTCGAAAGAGACGTCCTTGGTGTAGATACGCTGGATCTGGAAAGTCATTTCGGTGTTGTTTTGTTCTGACATGGAAATACCCTTTTTAATTGTCCTAAAGTCTCTTAGCTCAGCAGCGGATCGAGTCCACCACGGGCGTCGAGCGCATACAAGTCATCACAGCCGCCAATGTGCTGCGCATCAATAAAAATCTGCGGAACCGTCGTGCGACCACTACGTTTGATCATCTCTTCGCGTTTAATCGCGTCACCGTCGATCGGCAGTTCCTGGAACGTGACGCCCTTGCTGTTCAGCAGCGCTTTCGCACGATGGCAGAACGGACACGTCGCTTTGGTATAGATCTCAATATTGGCCATGACTGAACTCCTTATTTACCGCGCACCAAAGGAAGATTTTCCCCGCTCCAGCCGGAAATACCTTCTTTCAGCACCGTTACGTTTTCGAAGCCTGCTTTATGAAGCGCGCTGGCAGATTCCTGTGCCTGCATGCCGGTCGCATCGACAACGATAATCGGCTGGGCTTTGTGTTTTTCAAGCTCACCGACGTTGTTCGCTTTGATTTCAGCTGGCAACAGGTTGATTGCGCCCGCAATGTGACCTTTACGGAAATCGTCACGCTGACGCAGATCGACAACGACGGCATCTTCTTTGTTAATCAGACGCGTCGCTTCACCACGGGTGATAACCTTAATCTTAGACGTCAGGCTCTTAAATGTGGTGAACAGCACAGCAGCCAGCAGGCCAATCCACGCGATGCTCAGAACCGGATGGCGGCTAACGAATTGCATAATTTCTTGCATGGAGGGTAACTACTCCCGACTAATTGATAAAAAAACCAGGACAGGAGTATACCTGTGCGTTCTGGCAAATACAGCCAGCGACCATAACCTAATCCATTTTCTGCGGCATGCCACCTAAAAAAATGCCTCAAAATGGTCTGGAGGGCACCTTGCCACTGCGCTTTCTTTGATCTTCTGCGGCTATTTGATCGATTCAGCTGTAGTAAAATTACGCAAATTTTGACTCTTGAGCATGAGGTTGTCGCAATGTCGGTTTCTAAAAAACCTATGGTACTGGTGATTCTGGATGGTTATGGCTACCGTGAAGATAGCCAGGATAACGCTATTTTCAACGCCAAAACCCCGGTCATGGATGCCCTGTGGGCAAAACGTCCACATACGCTGATTGACGCGTCTGGCCTGGAAGTGGGCCTGCCGGACCGCCAGATGGGCAACTCCGAAGTCGGTCACGTAAACCTGGGCGCCGGGCGTATTGTGTATCAGGACCTGACGCGTCTGGACGTTGAAATCAAAGAACGCACCTTCTTCTCCAACCCAACGCTGTCTGGCGCGGTCGATAAAGCCGTTGCCGCTGGCAAGGCTGTACACATTATGGGCCTGCTCTCTGCTGGCGGCGTGCACAGCCACGAAGATCACATCATGGCGATGGTTAAACTGGCCGCTGAACGCGGTGCAGAAAAAATCTATCTGCACGCCTTCCTGGACGGTCGCGATACGCCACCACGCAGCGCAAAAGGCTCTCTGCAAGCCTTCGAAGACAAATTCGCCGCGTTGGGTAAAGGCCGCGTAGCATCCATTATTGGCCGTTACTACGCCATGGACCGCGACAACCGCTGGGATCGCGTTGAACAGGCCTATGACCTGTTGACCCTGGCAAAAGGTGAATTCCAGTTCGCGACCGCCGTTGAAGCGCTGGAAGCAGCTTATGCTCGTGATGAAAACGACGAATTCGTCAAAGCGTCCGTCATTCGCGCTGAAGGCCAGACCGACGCCGCCATGGAAGATGGCGACGCGCTGATCTTCATGAACTTCCGCGCTGACCGCGCGCGCGAAATCACCCGTGCTTTCGTCAACAGCGACTTCGACGGTTTTGCCCGCAAGAAAGTGGTAAACATCGACTTCATCCAGCTGACCGAATATGCGGCAGACATCAAAGCGCCGTGCGCATACCCACCGGCCTCGCTGGCAAACACCTTCGGTGAGTGGATGGCGAAGAACGACAAAACGCAGCTGCGTATTTCCGAAACTGAAAAATACGCGCACGTGACCTTCTTCTTTAACGGCGGCGTTGAAGAGCCGTTCAAAGGCGAAGACCGCATTCTGATCAACTCACCGAAAGTCGCGACCTACGATCTGCAGCCAGAAATGAGCTCTGCAGAATTGACGGAAAAACTGGTTGCGGCCATCGAGAGCGGTAAATATGACACCATCATTTGTAACTACCCGAACGGCGACATGGTGGGTCATACCGGGGTGATGGAAGCGGCAGTGAAAGCGGTTGAAGCACTGGATCACTGCGTTGATCAGGTTGCGAAAGCTGTTGAATCCGTTGGCGGCCAGCTGCTGATCACCGCAGATCACGGTAACGCTGAACAGATGCGCGACCCGGCGACCGGCCAGGCGCATACCGCCCACACCAACCTGCCCGTTCCGCTGATTTATGTGGGTGATAAATCACTGAAAGCAGTGGAGGGTGGCAAGCTTTCTGACATCGCGCCAACCATGCTGTCGCTGATGGGGATGCCGATCCCTGAAGAGATGACTGGTAAGCCGCTGTTCATCGTGGAATAATCGCTCCCCATGAGGGGAAAGGCGATTTTTTCAATCACATGGGTCGTGAAGCCGCTTAGGTTATCAGTCAGACCTCTGTTTTACGCCAGCGCACTCAGCGCTGGCGTATTGCTGTGCGCCGCATCCGCCCACGCGGATGACCGCGACCAGCTGAAATCCATTCAGGCCGATATCGCCGCCAAAGAGCGTGCGGTACGCCAGCAGCAACAGCAGCGATCCGCACTTCTTGCCCAGCTAAAGCAACAGGAAGAGGCGATCTCCGCCGCCGCGCGTAAACTGCGTGAAACGCAAAACACCCTCGCCCTGTTGAACAAGCAGATCGACGAGATGAACGCGTCGATTGCCAAACTGGAACGCCAGCGCGATGCGCAGGAGCGCAATCTTGCCGCACAGCTTGATGCCGCATTCCGCCAGGGTGAACATACCGGACTCCAGCTGATCCTCAGCGGCGAAGAGAGCCAGCGCGGCCAGCGCCTGCAGGCCTACTTTGGCTATCTCAACCAGGCGCGCCAGGAGACTATCGCGCAGCTGAGACAGACGCGCGAAGAAGTTTCCACGCAAAAAGCCGAGCTGGAAGAGAAGCAGAGCCAGCAGCAGACGCTGCTCTACGATCAGCAGGCCCAGCAGGCAAAGCTCGAGCAGGCGCGCAACGAGCGTAAGAAAACCCTTTCCGGCCTTGAATCCTCTATTCAGGAAGGACAGAGCCAGCTCAGCGAAATGCGCGCCAACGAATCAAAACTGCGTAACAGCATCGCCCGTGCGGAAGCCGCGGCGAAAGCGCGTGCCGAAAAAGAAGCGCGCGAGGCGCAGGCCGTTCGCGACAAGCAGCAGGAAGCGTCCCGCAAAGGCACCACCTACAAGCCAAGCGAGAGCGAACGTTCCCTGATGTCGCGTACCGGCGGTTTGGGTTCTCCTCGCGGCCAGGCTTTCTGGCCCGTTCGCGGTTCAATTCTGCATCGCTATGGCGAACAGCTCCAGGGTGAGCTACGTTGGAAAGGGATCGTTATTGGTGCGTCTGAAGGTAGCGAAGTGAAAGCCATCGCCGATGGCCGCGTGATTCTTGCCGACTGGCTGCAGGGTTACGGACTGGTCGTGGTGGTCGAACACGGTAAAGGTGATATGAGCCTTTACGGCTACAACCAGAGCGCGCTGGTCAGCGTCGGCACGCAGGTGCGCGCCGGCCAACCCATCGCCCTTGTGGGCAGCAGTGGCGGTCAGGGCCGCCCGTCACTCTATTTCGAAATTCGTCGCCAGGGTCAGGCGGTCAATCCACAGCCGTGGTTGGGAAGATAAGTTTTGCTTCAATTTCGTCGAATGGTTTTCTCCGTCGTCAGCGCGCTGGCGCTGGCTGCACCGGTATACGCAGGTAAACTCGCTATCGTGATTGATGACTTCGGTTATCGTCCGCACTATGAAAATCAGGTGCTGGCGATGCCGTCGGCCATCTCTGTCGCCGTCCTTCCGAATGCTCCCCACGCGCGTGAGATGGCGACCAAAGCACACAGCAGCGGCCATCAGGTGCTGATCCACCTGCCAATGGCCCCGCTCAGCAAGCAGCCGCTGGAAAAAGATACCCTGCGCCCGGACATGAGCAGCGAGGAAATCGAGCGCATCATCCGTGACGCCTACAACAAAGTGCCGTATGCCGTAGGGCTGAACAACCATATGGGCAGCGCGATGACGTCAAGCCTGTACGGGATGCTCAAAGTGATGCAGGCGCTGGAGCGTTACAACCTCTACTTCCTCGACAGCATGACCATCGGCAACAGCCAGGCGATGCGTGCCGCTCAGGGAACGGGCGTAAAGGTAATTAAGCGCAAGGTGTTCCTGGATGATACCCAGAACGAAGCCGATATCCGCATGCAGTTTAATCGCGCGGTACAGCTGGCCCGCCGCAATGGCTCAGCCATCGCCATCGGTCACCCGCACCCGTCTACCGTTCGCGTCCTGCAGCAGATGCTGCCGACCTTGCCTTCCGATATCACGCTGGTACGGCCGAGCGATCTACTGAACGAGCCGCAGGTGGATACCTCTACACCGAATTCTGCGCAGCCCGTCCCGACAGCGCCGCGTAATCCGTTCCGCGGCGTGAAGCGCTGTGTACCGAAGCAGCCGCTTGAACCGGTCTATGCGACCCGCTTCTTCTCCGTCATCGGAGACAGCATCAGTAACAGTACGCTGGTGAAATACGTCCAGCAGCAGTGGCAGGGATGGGGTAAGAAAGCCTGACGCCTATTTCGCAATCTGTGAGTCCGTCTGCTCGTTAGCAACGGACTCTTTTTTTTCCTGATGCTGATACCAGGATTTGAAATACTTCAAAAAACTATAGGCTGTGGCATACAGTCCCGTTGCCACCCCCACTTTGCCCTTACGCCAGGCGCCGCTAAAAAGATACCATTTGAAAAAAGCACCGATGGCGCTGATTACGCCGCGCCCAACAGAGGGCCGTATTTTTTGATGTTGAACCAGGCGGGTTGTATAACAATTTAATTTATTAAAAAGCTCGTGCAGCGTGGGAAACGTATCATGTTTTACATAACCCTGAATACGTTCACAACGGAGAAAACCTTCGACCTGATCGTCTACCGGTCGGTTATTAAACCGGGACTGTTTACGGTTAAAAAGACGCACAGGATAATCAGGGGATGAAACGGGATAAATCGTCCGGACTTCTTCACCCAGAACAAACCAGTGGCGGCATATTCGCCATGCCGTTCCGGGGTCAGGCTCATCACCTGCTTTTAACCTTAAAATGGCATTAACCGTTTCCTGGTCAAGAATTTCGTCGCTATCGATGCACAGGACCCAGTCATTGCTGGCTAAGGATATGGCATGGTTCATCTGCTCGCCATGCCAGCCAAATTTTTTATAGACCGGGAGCAGTCCAAAGCTCTCACAAATATATCGTGTTTTGTCCGTACTCCCTGAATCAACCACGACGACTTCATCCGCTATTTTTAAAAGAGGCGGAATAACATCATGCAACAATCTCTCAGAATTAAACGTTAATAAGCAGACCGTTATTTTAAACATTTTCCCACTCTCAATAGCAGCCTAAATTAATATTATTAATACTATATAAATGAGTAGAGATGGTTAAAGTCCTGAATCACACTTTTAAAATAAACGCGCTTGAAATTTTCTCTAATCCTGAAGCGCAATAAAATAGAAAAATCTATTTTATTTCAACAGATTCTTTATAATGCTGTCAGATGAAGGGTAGCACACGGATTCAGACATGCCGCACAAAAGTAAAATTCTCCTCCTGGATACGGGTAAAGAATGGGGGGGAGGCACCAACAGTATGCTTGAGCTCCTGAAGCGAATCAATCGCGATAAATTCGATATTACCTGTTGTTTTTACAGTGATTATAGTCGTGCCGAAGGTGAGAAGATTGGCCAGGTGCTCAACGGCATCGGGATCCCGCTCATCGTGATTCCTCAACGTCCGCAGCCAGTCTGGGCCAAATTGTTGAAGGAAGCTGGACGTAGCCTGCTGTTTTTCTCGCGCAGCGCCCGCAAGGCATTAACGCGTCACGTGGATATTATGTGGCGCATCAGGCCTAACGTCAGCAAGATCGAAACTCTTTTCTCGCAGGGCGGTTTCGATACGCTCTATATGAATAACCAGCCTGGCTCAAATGAAGAAGGCTATCTGGCGGCGGCGAACCTGCAGGTGCGGGTGATCCAACACTGCCGCATTGAACCTGTTTTGACCCCACCTCTGGTAAAGATGGTTAATGCCCATGCCACAAAAATCATCGCCGTCTCGCACGGCGTTGAACGCGTGTTACTTCAGCATGGCGTCCGGCCCGAACTGTGTACGACGGTCAATAATGCCATCGACATCCACCAGCCTTTACCTGACCGGCGTGCGATGCGCCAGCGCCTGAATATTGATGACGACACGTTTGTGTTCGGCAGTATCGGGTCGTTAATCCCTCGCAAAGCCAACCACCACACGCTGGAGGCGCTGGCACAGTTCAGCGAGAAGCATCCGCAGGCGAAATGGAAAATGGTGCTGGTCGGCGAAGGTGCCGAACGCCGCGCTTTAGCGGAACAGGCCCGAGCGCTGGGCATTGAACATCACGTCATCTTCACCGGTTTTCAGAACACCCCGTTTGATTACCTCGCTACGTTTGACGCCTTTATCCTCGCCTCAAAAAGCGAAGGGCTACCGCGCGTGGTGCTGGAAGCGATGCTTCTCAATATCCCCGTGATTGGCTCTCAGGTGACCGGCACGGCAGAATTGATTGACCATGATTCGACAGGTCTGCTCTTCCCCTGGAGCGATGTTCCACAACTTGCACAGCATCTGGACAATATCTGGGCAGACGCGGAACTGCGGGCTCGACTGGCGGCAGCTGCTTACCAGAACGTCTGTCATAACTACGCCATTGAAAACTACGTCAGCGGTGTCGAAGCCGTGCTTGGCGCGCGCTGACCAAACGAGATAACTATGTTTAAATTTCTTAATGCTCGCTATCGTCATATCACCGGGCGACACAACATTCCTTACAGCTCTCTTCCCATGACGGGCGCGCTTGCTGCGGTGGACTCTATTGTGATTCCGTGTACCGGCGCAGATTTCGTCGAAGAAGCATTACTCTCTGCCACCTTCGCGGAACGTTATGCCACCGGGGTGAGCGAAATCGTCATCGTCAGCGATCAACCCGAATCTGCCTTTGGGATACTGCCGCCTAAAACCCGCGTAGTGACGCTTAACCTTCCCGTTCGTGAGGAAAGTTACCGCTATAAGCAGATCTACCTCAGCCGTCTGGTGAAGCTTAACGCCCCGCTACAGGCTCGCGGTGAAGGGATATTGATGATCGATTCCGATCTCAATTTGCTGAAGATGCCAGAGATCAACATGGCCGATATGCACATCTACTCCAGCTTCCGTCAGGGTAAAATGATTGCCAAGCTGGACGGTGCGCCTGCGGAGAAAGTGCCGGCGTATTACAAGGAGACGGTGCGCCCTTATCTGGTCGATCACGTTAACGGCGCGTTTCTTGCGGCAACTAAAAAAACCTGGCGCCGTATCTGCCCGCTGTGGCTGACGCTGTTCCAGGATACCTGGGAACTGATGGACGACACGCAGCCGCCGACCGATCAGCTGCCGCTCGCCGCGCTGCTGGACATGCTGGATTTAAAAACGGTTAACCTGGGTGACTGGATGAACTGGCCGGTCTCCAAGAAGATCGGCGGGCAGGAAGCCGTAGTTCCGAAAGAGGTGATTGGCGCGCACGGCGGTTTCCCTCTCTCAGAATGGCAAAAGTATCTTGAATCACCGGATAACAAACTGCTGTTCAAAGGTCAGGACTACACCCGCAAGGTGCGCTACCTGACGGACGAAGAGAAAAAGAATCAATAAAAAAAGGGGCCTCAGGCCCCTTTTTGATTACTTATCCCAGCTCAGGATAACTTTCCCTGACTGGCCGGAACGCATCGCGTCAAAGCCCTGCTGGAACTCATCGATGGAGAAACGGTGAGTGATAATCGGGGACAGATCCAGACCGGACTGGATCAGCGCCGCCATCTTGTACCAGGTCTCGAACATTTCGCGGCCATAGATGCCCTTAATGAACAGCCCCTTGAAGATGACCTTGTTCCAGTCGATAGACATATCCGATGGCGGAATACCCAGCATCGCAATACGACCGCCGTGGTTCATGGTGTCGAGCATGGTGCGAAACGCCGGTGGCGCGCCGGACATCTCCAGACCCACGTCAAAGCCCTCGGTCATGCCCAGCTCTTCCATCACGTCGCTCAGGCTCTCTTTCGAGACATCCACCGCACGGGTGACGCCCATTTTGCGCGCCAGCGACAGACGGTATTCGTTTACATCGGTGATCACAACGTTGCGCGCACCCACGTGCTTCGCCACGGCTGCCGCCATAATGCCAATTGGGCCCGCGCCGGAGACCAGCACGTCTTCACCAACCAGGTCGAAAGAGAGCGCCGTGTGCACCGCATTGCCAAACGGGTCGAAGATGGAGGCCAGATCGTCAGAAATATTGTCCGGGATTTTGAACGCGTTAAAGGCCGGGATCACCAGATATTCCGCGAAGCAGCCCGGACGGTTCACGCCCACGCCGATGGTATTACGGCACAGGTGAGTACGTCCGCCGCGGCAGTTACGGCAGTGGCCGCAGGTAATATGGCCTTCACCGGAGACGCGGTCGCCAATTTTGAAGCCTTTTACTTCCTGGCCGATACCCACCACTTCGCCGACATATTCGTGACCGACAACCATCGGTACCGGGATGGTTTTCTGCGACCACTGGTCCCAGTTATAGATGTGAACGTCAGTACCGCAGATGGCCGTTTTACGAATTTTGATCAGCAGATCGTTATGACCGACTTCCGGCTCCGGCACGTCGGTCATCCAAATCCCTTCTTCCGCTTTCAGTTTGGATAACGCTTTCATCACACGTCCTCAGGCAATTACGCCCAGCTGTTTACCAATGCGGGTAAAGGCTTCTACCGCACGTTCAATTTGTTCAGGCGTATGCGCCGCAGACATCTGGGTGCGGATACGCGCCTGACCTTTTGGCACCACCGGGAAGAAGAACCCGGTGACGTAAATCCCTTCTTTCTGCAGTTCGCGGGCAAATTGCTGCGCGACGACCGCATCGCCGAGCATCACCGGAATGATCGCATGGTCGGCACCGGCCAGGGTAAACCCTGCGGCGCTCATTTTTTCACGGAACAGACGGGCGTTGGACCACAGGCGGTCGCGCAGCTCAGCGCCGGACTCCACCATCTCCAGCACTTTAATGGAGGCGGCAACAATCGCCGGCGCCAGGGAGTTGGAGAACAGATACGGACGGGAGCGCTGACGCAGCCACTCAACCACCTCTTTACGCGCGGCGGTATAGCCGCCGGACGCGCCGCCGAGCGCTTTGCCCAGCGTGCCGGTGATGATGTCCACGCGGCCCATCACGTCACAGTATTCGTGGGAACCGCGGCCGTTTTTGCCGACAAAACCGACCGCGTGAGAGTCATCGACCATCACCAGCGCGTCGTATTTATCCGCCAGGTCGCACACGCCCTTCAGGTTGGCGATCACGCCGTCCATGGAGAACACGCCGTCGGTGGCGATCAGCACGTGGCGAGCACCCGCTTCACGAGCCTCTTTCAGGCGCGCTTCCAGCTCAACCATATCGTTGTTGGCGTAGCGGAAACGCTTCGCTTTACACAGGCGTACGCCGTCGATGATGGAAGCGTGGTTCAGGGCGTCGGAGATAATCGCATCTTCTGCACCGAGCAGGGTCTCAAACAGACCGCCGTTGGCGTCAAAGCAGGAGGAGTAAAGAATCGCGTCTTCCATTCCGAGGAAGCTCGCCAGCTTTTGCTCAAGCTGCTTGTGGCTGTCCTGCGTACCGCAGATAAAGCGTACGGAGGCCATGCCGAAACCGTGGGTGTCCATGCCGTTTTTTGCAGCGGCAATCAGCTCAGGGTGATTTGCGAGACCTAAGTAGTTGTTCGCACAAAAGTTGATCACATGGCTGCCGTCGGCAACGGTGATGTCCGCCTGCTGGGCAGACGTGATAATACGCTCTTCCTTGAACAACCCTTCCGCACGTGCGGTGTCGAGGTCGCTGTTTAACTGTTTGTAAAAATCACCACGCATTGCAATTCTCCAGACTCGGCAAATTTCGGGACATATTACCCAAACCTATAGTTCATGACGAGATGACACGTCATCTCTTGTCGTTTTTGCAGCATAAATCACGCGTACCCCTGCGCTGTGAAGGTGAATGGCTGAAGGGCAGCCATACTAATGATATGATAGAGACATTAGCGTCCGGGATTGTCCCCGGGCTCCACACTTCAAAGGTTACAGTTATGATCATCGTTACCGGCGGCGCGGGCTTTATCGGCAGCAATATTGTTAAGGCTCTCAATGACAAAGGCATCACCGACATCCTGGTGGTTGACAACCTGAAAGACGGCACCAAGTTTGTTAACCTGGTGGATCTGAACATCGCTGACTACATGGATAAAGAAGACTTCCTTATCCAGATTATGGCAGGCGAAGAGTTCGGCGAGATCGAAGCCATCTTCCACGAAGGTGCGTGTTCTTCCACCACCGAGTGGGACGGTAAGTACATGATGGACAACAACTATCAGTACTCCAAAGAGATCCTGCACTACTGCTTGGAGCGTGAAATTCCGTTCCTGTACGCCTCCTCTGCTGCAACCTACGGCGGCCGCACCTCGGACTTCATCGAGTCCCGCGAGTATGAACAGCCGCTGAACGTCTACGGTTATTCTAAGTTTCTGTTCGACGAGTACGTGCGTCAGGTTCTGCCAGAAGCGAACTCGCAGATCGTCGGCTTCCGTTACTTCAACGTCTACGGACCGCGCGAAGGCCACAAAGGCAGTATGGCAAGCGTAGCGTTCCACCTGAACACCCAGCTGAATAACGGCGAAAGTCCGAAACTGTTCGAAGGCAGTGACGGCTTTAAGCGTGATTTCGTCTACGTAGGCGACGTTGCCGCAGTGAACCTGTGGTTCTGGGAAAACGGCGTATCCGGCATCTTCAACCTGGGGACCGGCCGCGCGGAGTCCTTCCAGGCAGTGGCTGACGCCACGCTGGCGTATCACAAAAAAGGCAGCATTGAGTACATTCCGTTCCCTGACAAGCTGAAAGGCCGTTATCAGGCATTCACGCAGGCCGATCTGACTAACCTGCGCGCAGCGGGTTATGACAAGCCGTTCAAGACCGTTGCCGAAGGCGTAACGGAATATATGGCCTGGCTGAACCGCGACGCGTAAGTATGAAGATTCTGGTGATCGGCCCGTCATGGGTGGGCGACATGATGATGTCGCAAAGTCTCTATCGCACGCTCAAGGCGCGCTATCCCCAGGCGATAATCGACGTGATGGCACCTGCATGGTGCCGTCCTCTGTTGTCGCGTATGCCGGAAGTGAATGAAGCCATCCCGATGCCGCTTGGCCACGGGGCGCTGGAAATCGGCGAACGCCGTAAACTCGGTCATAGCCTGCGCGAGAAGCGCTACGATCGCGCGTATGTCCTGCCAAACTCCTTTAAATCCGCCCTGGTGCCCTTTTTTGCGGGGATACCGCACCGTACCGGCTGGCGCGGCGAAATGCGCTACGGCCTGCTGAACGATGCGCGGGTGCTGGATAAAGAGGCCTGGCCGCTGATGGTGGAACGCTACGTGGCTTTGGCCTATGACAAAGGCGTGATGCGCAGTGCGAAAGACCTGCCGCAGCCGTTGCTCTGGCCACAGCTTCAGGTTAACGACGGTGAAAAATCCCAGACCTGTAACGCGTTTGGTCTTTCGTCTGAACGCCCGATGATTGGCTTCTGCCCTGGCGCCGAGTTCGGCCCGGCAAAACGCTGGCCGCACTATCATTATGCGGAGCTGGCGAAACAGCTGATTGACGAAGGCTACCAGATTGTCCTGTTCGGCTCGGCAAAGGACCACGAGGCAGGCAACGAAATTCTCGCGACGCTGAGTAATGAACAGCAGGCCTGGTGCCGCAACCTGGCGGGAGAAACGCAGCTTGAACAGGCGGTTATTCTGATTGCCGCCTGTAAGGCTGTAGTAAGTAACGATTCTGGCCTGATGCACGTCGCTGCCGCGCTCAACCGCCCGCTTGTGGCGCTGTATGGCCCAAGTAGCCCGGACTTCACGCCCCCGCTTTCTCATAAAGCGCGCGTCATTCGCCTGATCACCGGCTACCACAAAGTGCGCAAAGGCGATGCCGCAGAAGGCTATCATCAGAGCCTGATCGACATTACCCCAGAGCGCGTTCTCGAAGAACTTAACGAACTGCTGCTGAGCGAAGAAGGATAACGAATGCGGGTACTGATCGTTAAAACCTCTTCGATGGGCGATGTTCTGCATACGCTGCCGTCACTGACGGACGCCATGCGGGCCATTCCCGGCATTCGTTTTGACTGGGTAGTGGAAGAAGGTTTCGCGCAGATCCCCACCTGGCATGAAGCGGTTGACCGCGTGATCCCGGTGGCGATTCGCCGCTGGCGCAAAGCGTGGTTCTCCGCGCCAATTAAAGCCGAACGCAAAGCCTTCCGTGAGGCGGTGCAGGCACAACATTACGACGCTATCATCGACGCCCAGGGGCTGGTGAAAAGCGCTGCGCTGGTGACGCGTCTGGCACGCGGCATAAAGCACGGCATGGACTGGCACACCGCCCGCGAACCGCTGGCGAGCCTGTTCTATAACCGCCGCCACTACATCGCAAAGCAACAGCATGCCGTCGAACGTACACGCGAGCTGTTTGCAAAAAGCCTGGGCTATGCCAAACCGGAAACCCAGGGCGACTACGCCATTGCACAGCACTTTTTGCGCAATACAGATCCCTGTGCTCAGCCTTATCTTGTGTTCCTGCATGCCACAACTCGCGACGATAAACACTGGCCGGAAACGCACTGGCGATGCCTGATTGAACTAATGCAACCTACCGGCATCCATATTAAACTGCCCTGGGGCGCTGAACATGAGCGGCAGCGTGCAGAGCGTCTGGCTGCAGGATTTTCGCACGTCGAGGTATTGCCGAAACTCACGCTGGCGCAGGTTGCTGCACAGCTGGCGGGGGCGAATGCTGTTGTTTCCGTTGATACCGGTTTAAGCCATTTAACCGCGGCGCTGGATCGTCCGAATATTACGATTTTTGGTCCGACCGATCCCGGATTGATCGGGGGTTACGGTAAGAACCAGCATCAGATGGTCAGCCCGACCCAGCAAACGAAGGATATCAGCGCAGATGCTATTTTTTCATTTTTACAGGGCAGCCGTTGGCTTTCCAACAGGGATATCTAACGCATGAGTTACGTATTTCTGCTGATTTTACTTTTTCCGGTGAAGCTTATCCGGAAGCTGTTCCGCAAAGAGACAGGTAAAAACCTGTTCATTCAGACAGCTAAAATCGGCGATTTTGTTAATGCAACGCCCCTTCTGGCATACCTTCAAAAAAGCGACGTACTCATCAGTCGTAGCGTGGGTGCGCTGGCGAAGCATGATGAGACGATCGATGAAATTTTTTTCATCGAGCAGCATAAGCGTAACCTGTGGCGAAAACTGGTCTTTGCCTGCCGGATCATGAATCGCTATGACAATGTCTATCTCCTGCAACCTAACAGCGTAAATCTCTTTTTCGCGTCCGTGTGTAATGCTAAAAACAAACAGTTTTTAAGCACTTACACGCGCAGATGGTATCACGGTATTTTCTATGCAACGGCAGACGGCACTGTTGAACACGGCAGAAAGACGCTGTCGGTAACGAACTATCTCAAACTGGCCGATCGCACCTTAACCTGGAAAGACTCGCCAAAGCACGCCACAAAGCCGCTTTTCAAACCGGCGACCTATCCGGCAATCCTCGATAAACCCGGCGTGATCCGCATTGGCATCAGCGTAGCCGCCGGGAATAAAGCGAAAACCATTCCGCCGGTCATCTGGAAGCAAATTGCCGATCGTCTCGCTGACCTGCCTTGCGAATTTTATGTGTTTGGCGCCCCGAATGAACAATCGTGGATGGACGATATCACCCGCGCTTATGGTGAACTGCCCAACTTTATTAATCTGATTGGCAAAATCTCGCTTGAAGAACTGCCTTGGGCCATTTCTAAAATGGATTGCTATATTGCCTCTGACTCGGGGAATGTTTACATCGCCGATTCCGTCGGGGTGCCGGTAGTTATGTTATATGGGCCTTGCTGCCATTATGAACAACGCCCTCTTGGTAACGTTCTGTTGATTGGTAATGATGAAAACATTAACTCCTACGTTTTTGAAACACGTTATTACTTCAGCCAGCCTAAAGAAAAACTTTTTGCTATAGACGACGTTGATATGGATAACATAGTGAGTTTATTAACGACCATAAATAATAACAAATTACCAGAGGCGTAAAATGGGCTCTCTAACCAAACAAATCTACCGATACACGCATAAGCGAAATATGCGCCACAATGAAAATTTGTGGCCCTTTATTAAATTATCTCGCAATGAAACCGGGGAGATTTGTGATCTAAAATATAAAGGCCAGAACATCAACCTCGCTACGCTTACCTCGCTTCAGGATCGGTTTGAGGGAGAGGTACTTATAGCTGCGACCGGTCCTTCAATCAAAAAGATTAATTTTGAAAACCTGTCATCCACGATAGTGACTGCAGGTGTGAACGGCGCATGGCACCTCAATAACAAGCTGCATTTTAGCCTCTATTTTGTGGTCGACATGACGTTCATCGACCGTCAGACTGCTCTTTTAAAGCAGGTTATTGGATGTAAAAATGTCATTTTGTTTACGACCGTAATGGGGATCGTTAAGCTCATAAACCGTTTTTCATATGAAAACATCCAGTGCGAAATATGTATCATCGAAGATATTTGTTATGAGACCTATAAACCCTCTATTAAAATGGCTAATTTGCACCAGGCATTAGCGGGTAGGCCAGAGATCGTCTTTTCCAATACACACCCCAATGTTGCCTTTAGCCGTGATGCGAGGCGCGGTGTGGTAGATGCTGGTACCGTAATGTATTGGGCATTACAGGTAATTTATTTTTTGAGATTCAATAAGATTTACATCGCTGGTCTGGATATGAATAATTTCAACCAACCGCGATTTTATGAAAACGGTACTACCATGTTGCCTTCCTTCCTTGGTGACAAAGTACATAATATTGTGATCCCCGCGTTCACACTGGCAAGTACTGTTTTGAAAAAAGATAACATCCCAGTTATTAATCTATCACCTCAAAGCGCTATACCTGACTTTGTTTTTCCCAGAAAGGATTTTACTGATGTTTTCAATTAATTACCAACGCATTCCGTTCTATCCTTTTGCGATTTTTGTATTCTTAAGCATGATTTTTTGCGGAATTTCTCGCGTAAACACCTTGTTTCATGTTGCGCTCGGGCTATTTATCATTGCCACAATTGTCAGCAATGAATTCAGAGTCCGTTTAATCAACGACCGTACTTTTCTTCCCGCTCTGGGCATTACCGGCGCCTTTTTAATATATTTTTCACTTTCGAATCTTTGGGCGGAGTCGTCTCAGGTAAGCTCTGCCTTAACACATTCATTTTATTTATTTATTTTCATATGTCTTTACCGTCAGTGTGAATTGCAGGGAAAGAAAAAATTCGTCATTGGCGCAGCTTATGCAGGTATTGTCGCACTCGCCATACTCACCCTGATTTATGTTGATAAAGCGAACATTTTCAATAACAGACTTTCTAATGCCTTTCCTTATGCACCTGACAATGTGATTGATCTCGGTGGATACATGGCGTTAGGAATTTTATTAAGCGCGATACTGGTGCGTGAAACTCGTAACGTCTGGTTTTATCTTCCCGTCCCGTTGCTGCTGGCCTGCTTAATTTTGACTCAAAGCCGCGGGCCATTTCTTTCACTCGTGGTGGCCGCGACAGTGGCGTTTCTTTGTAAACCAAAGTGGAATGTTAAGCTGCTGCTGGGTTCGGTAGTTGTATTGTTATTAATCGGTCTCGCTTTCTATTTTAGCGGCTCGATCGATATATTTATCAATCGAGCAGAAGAGTCTTCTCGTGCAGGTACCGTGCGTTTTGGCATCTGGCAACACGCCGTTGAAGTGGCAAAACAGAAAGCGATTTTCGGATGGGGCTTCAACAAGGAGCTTCAGTTCATTAACGGCTATGGCCAGACCATTTCCACAACGCACAGCCTCTATTTAGCTACCTTCCTTAAGGGGGGGATCGTGGGGCTTATGCTACTCGCCGGTATGATTTTATACGCCGCCAGACAGTCTCTTCGCCACCTCGCGGCCGACCATAAGGCGGAGATCGCTGTCCTTGTCTTCGCGCTGATGTTCTATATCACCCAGGGTATGTTTATTATCAGTAACCCTCGGGAATATTGGGTCCTGTTCTGGCTGCCTTTCGCCATTATTTTCAGCACCCCCGTTAAAACGCTGCTGCAAAAATAAATCTTACAGCGCCGTTTACCCGGCGCTATTTTTATGGGAATAAAACTCCGCCAGCGTCATCCCGACCGTCTTGTCGGATAACCAGCTAAAGAGCGCTTCTAAATCCTGATACAACCCTTCGATCGCCGCCTCATCTTTAAACGTGGGGCTTCCGCCCGCCATAAATTCTGACGAATGAAGCATAAACTCCACGTACTCACTTCCCTGAGACAGGCATTGCTGTGCAACCTGAATCATTTGCGCCGCATTCCCACCGGACGGTCTTAGCCAGTTCACAGAGGGGGAGCGGTATTTACCGCGAAGCCTGTCGTAACCCTGTTTGATCGTGTTCAACCACGCCGGGTGTTTATACTGAATGCTCATCGGCACTTCGAGTAATGGACTATCGCCTGCCCGGGAAATATTGTCTAAATCCATGAAATAGGCGTGGTCAGGGAAATGCTGATAATCCGTTCCGCCATTACCCTGCGGGGCGCCTTTCGCATTGCGCCAGTTCACGCGTGGCGTCACGGAGCAATCAACCTGGTAACCCAGTTCAACGAGCAATTTTGCGTAGCGACTGTCAAATGCCCAACGTCCGGCACGGTGGCTTAACATTTTGGTCTGGAAGGTCTCTTCCAGCAGTCGGGTCATGAACAGCACTTTCTCGCGCATCATCTCATCGGAAAATTCAATCAGATAAGGCTGCCAGCGCCAGTCATCTCCCGTGAGATCGTGTTCCGGCGGGCTATTCCATGCGTGGAGGTGCATTCCCACCTCCCCCTGACCGCGGGCGATCGCGTCCATTGCGAATTCGATGAAAACGGGCTCGATCGCCATCTCATAATTGGTCAGCCACACGGGCTTAAAGCCGAAACGCTCGCAAAGCGTCTGGAAACGCGCCAGATAGCGCGCATTTTCCGTTTTAATGACGCGGTGATTTTGCCAGAGATTATCGCCCTCAGTATCAATTGTGATGATAAACGCTGGTTTGTTCATAATGAGTCCGCAAGACAGGAAAGTTAGCGCTATGTTACGCACTCTCCAAAGCATGAGTAAACCCTTCCAGGGAAATTACTGAGATTATGGAGAAAGAGTGCAAGTCGCTAACAGGTCTATTAGAATTGCCATCAGTACAACGCCGATAAGATGATGATGAATAACTTACCTGACACACCTGATTTGCGCATTTTACTTATCAAACTCCGCCATCATGGCGACATGTTGCTGACCACTCCCGTCATTGATTCGTTACGTCAAAAATGGCCGCAGGCGCAGATTGATGTCCTGCTGTATGAAGAAACCCGCGATATGCTCGCCGCGCATCCAGCGATCGGTACAATTTATGGAATCGATCGCAAATGGAAACAGCTGGGCACGCTGAAGCATCTTCAAAAAGAGTGGCAGTTGTTGTGTGCGTTAAGAAATCAGCATTATCATCTGGTAATTAACCTTGCCGATCAATGGCGTAGCGCGATCGTTACCCGTTTCACCGGTGCCCCCGTTCGCCTCGGATTTGCGTTTAACAAACGCAATAGTGCGTTCTGGCGTTTTTGTCATACCGATCTGGTCTCTGTCGACGGCCATAAATCCCTGCATACGGTCGAACAGAATCTCTCCATTTTGGCACCATTGCCGATCGCGCCACAGCCTGCCGTAACCATGGCCTACACCGAAGAAGACTGGGATCATGCCCGTCAAAGATTGACGCAGAAAGGTGTGGGCGACAGCTATATCGTGATCCAACCGACGTCCCGCTGGTTCTTTAAATGCTGGAGCGAAGACAAGATGGCGCAAACCATGACTGCTCTGCAGCAGGATGGTCATACGATTGTGCTCACCGCGGGGCCGGATAAAAAAGAGCTGGCGATGATCGATCGCATTCTCGCTGCCGCACCCAAAACCGGCGTGGTTTCGCTGGCAGGCCAGTTGACGCTGCGTCAACTGGCATCGCTTATCGATCATGCCTCTCTGTTTATTGGCGTTGACTCCGTTCCAATGCATATGGCCGCCGCGCTGCAAACGCCCTGCGTGGCATTGTTTGGTCCATCAAAACTGACATTCTGGTCACCGTGGCAGGTTAAAGGGGAAGTGATCTGGGCCGGCGATTACGGCCCGCTGCCCGATCCGGATGCCATTGATACTAAAACGAAAGAACGCTATCTCGATGCCATTCCTGTTGATGCAGTCGTCTCCGCTGCAAGGAGATATCTGTCATGAAAAACCATCGTCTGGCCATTGTTCGCCAAAAATATCGCCCTGATGGCGGGGCAGAGCGCTTCGTTTCGCGAGCTCTCACCGCATTGAGCAATCAGAACCTTGAACTCAACGTCATCACGCGTGAGTGGCAGGGAGAGAAGCAAGACGACTGGCATATCCACATTTGCAACCCTCAAAAATGGGGCCGCATCAGTCGAGAACGCGGGTTTGCACAAGCCGCGCGCGCGCTGTGGCAGCAACAGCAGTTTGATATTGTTCAAAGCCATGAGCGCATCCCGGGTTGTGATATCTATCGCGCGGGTGATGGAGTGCATCGTCGCTGGCTGCTTCAGCGCGCGCGCATTTTACCTGCCTGGCGTGCGCAAATGCTGATGTATGACCGCTATCACCGCTACGTGATGCGCGCGGAACGGGACATGTATCAGGCACCTGAGTTAAAAGCCGTAATTTGTAATGCGGAGATGATCAAACGCGAAATCGTTGAAGACTTTGATATTGACGCAAATAAAATCCATGTGATTTATAATTCTATTGATTCCAGCCGATTCATTCCGGCTCAGGCGGCGCAACGTGCGATTTTGCGCCAACAATTTGGTTTGCCGGTCAATGCGGTGGTGTTCTGTTTTGTAGGATCAGGGTTTGAACGAAAAGGCTTGGCGAGCGCCATACGCGCTATTGCTGGAACATCAGCCTGGCTGATTGTGGTTGGACAAGATAAAGCAGAAAATCGTTATCGCGACCTCGCCCGTTCGTTAGGCTGCGAGGGGCAAATCCGTTTCCTGGGGGTGCAAAAAGAAACTCTGCCTTTTTATCAGCTATCCGATGGTTTACTGTTACCAACGCTGTATGATCCCTTTCCTAACGTTATTCTTGAAGCGATGGCCTGCGGCTTGCCCGTCATTACTTCAGAGAGTTGCGGTGGTGCAGAGTTTATTCAACAAGGCCAGAACGGATTTTATTGTGACGCGCTTGATATCAGTACATTGAAGGAAGCGGTAGCCGCTATCCCTTCACTGGAAAAAAATAACAATATGGGACGAGCGGCACGTGAACGTGTAAAAGACGCCACTCCCGAAAAACTGTCAAGTCAGCTTATTACGCTTTATCAAAAATTACTGGATTAAAAATGCGCATCCTAATGATTATTGATGGTTTACCCGGTGGAGGAGCTGAAAAAACGGTTCTTACACTCTCCCGCGGATTAATAGATATGGGGCATCAGGTCTCTCTATTCTCTCTGCGGAAAGTGTGCGACTACGCCATCCCGGAGGGCATCGATTATCAGGTTGTTCAGGACACATGTAAAAAACCGTGGCGAAAGCTGACGGAAATTCCACGCCGCGCCCAATTGCTGGATCAAGCTATTGAGCGGGCTGAACGCAGCGGCAAATTTGATGTGGTGTTCTCTCATCTGCACAAAACAGACCGGATTGTGGCGCACTGCCGCGCCCTTGAACGTAACAAAGTTTGGTTCTGCGTGCATGGCATGTTCTCGTTCTCCTATCTTCGCCATCGCAGCGGGCTTTCGCGCTGGTTTAAACATCTTAAAATTCGTCATACCTACGAAAACCGCAACGTCGTCGCCGTCTCAGGCGCCGTGTTGAACGATCTTTCCGAGACGCTGGCACTCAATCTTCGACGCAAAGCGGTTATCCATAATCCTTTCGATATTCCTGAAATTCAGCGTCTGGCGGATGCGCCCTTCGAGATGCAGGGAAAGGATTACATCATTCATGTTGGCCGCTTCCATGAGCACAAACGCCACGACCGTCTCTTACGTGCGTTCGCTCTGAGCAAAATTGACACCACGCTGGTCATGATGGGCAATGGCTCTGACGCTCAAATTCGCAAACTCAAGCAGCTTGCAGCCGAGCTGGGTATTGAAAACAAAACGGTTTTCCGCCCGTTCGACTCCAATCCCTATCCCTGGATTAAAGGGGCACGCCTTTTAGTGTTAAGTTCTGACTGCGAAGGTTTTGGTAATGTGCTGGTCGAAGCCATTATCTGCCAGACGCCACCGGTCAGTACAAATTGCCCAGGAGGCCCTGCCGAAATCCTTACCGGGGCTTTAGCGCGCGGGCTGGCAGAGTTAAATGACGCGTCACTGGCAAAAACGCTGGCGGATATTTATACCGCCCCGCCGGTCGTTGGCGATGCAACCATCGCGTCGTTCGGTATCAGTGCCATTTGCCAGCAATATATTGCTCTGGTCGACAATCAAAAATAATCAGGTTTTTTATGCAAAATTCTGCCCCATTGTTAAGCGTGGTGGTTGCCGTTTATAACGGTGAAGCTTTCCTGGATCAGTTCTTTACCTGCCTTGTCAATCAACGCATCGACAGCATGGAAGTCATCATTGTCAATGACGGCTCTACTGACCGCTCGATGGAGATCGTCGAGAAATGGCGAGAAAAACTGCCGCAGATGCAGGTCATAGAACAGCAAAACCAGGGTGTATCCATCGCGCGTAATACCGGTCTGGCCGTTGCGACGGGTCAATATCTCTCTTTCCCGGATATTGATGATGTCTTTAAACCAGGCATGTACCAGCGCCTGCTGGATATGGCCGTCACGCAAGATCTGGATGTCGCCACCTGTAACGGGAACTACGTCTGGGAGAATAACAAGAAACCCTCGCGCCCGATTTTTCCTGAAGACAAGCTGGCTTCGACAGGGGTCATGGCTGGCCCTGCGTGGTTAAAAATGGCGTTGGATTCTCGCAAATTCCTTCACGTCACCTGGCTGAACATCTATCGCCACGACTTTATCCGTAAACACAGCTTCCATTTTGAACCCGGCCTGCGCCATCAGGATATTCCGTGGACCACCGAAGTGCTGCTCGCGGCAGAGCGGGTTCAGTACACCAGTGAACGTTATTACGACTACTTCATTCACTCTGCATCGGTGTCCCATATGCCGGACAATGACGACACGCTGATTCGTTCCGCGCGCCACTACATGAAAATCCTGCAGATGCTCGACGCCATTAATCAGCGTTACCCGGATAAGGTAAAAGGGATCCCTGCCTGCCACTGGCAAATTGCCAAAGAGGGGCTGGGAATTATTCACACCTTCGACAACATGAAGGATGAGAAGAAGAAATCAATGATTATTAAAGAGTTCTTCGAAACAGGCATCTGGAAACTCATCTGGAAAAGTGCAAAAAGTCCGCGTCTGCGCTGGCGGCTGGGTAGACGTTATTTCCGTTTGAAACGGTATCTGGCATAAGAGATAGCTTTACCTGGCCTAAATGCTTAGAATTTGCCCGCCGAAACTAAAAAAACGGATAATCGCTTGGAATTGTTGTATACCGCTCTGCTCTACATCATTCAGCCACTGGTGTGGCTGAGACTGTTGCTTCGTAGCCGGAAAGCGCCTGCGTATCGCAAACGCTGGGCTGAACGCTATGGCTTCTGCCGCAATAAAGTCGTACCGGACGGTATTTTGCTGCATTCCGTTTCTGTTGGTGAAACGCTGGCGGCGATCCCGCTGGTTCGCGCCCTGCGTCACCGCTACCCTTCACTGCCAATCACCGTCACGACGATGACGCCAACCGGCTCGGAGCGAGCGTTATCCGCTTTCGGTAAAGACGTGCAGCATGTTTATCTGCCTTACGATCTGCCCTGCGCCATGAATCGTTTCCTCAACACCGTGCGCCCGAAGCTGGTGATCGTGATGGAAACCGAACTGTGGCCGAACATGATTTCCGCCCTGCATGCCCGTAAAATCCCGCTGGTCATTGCCAACGCGCGCCTCTCAGAGCGCTCGGCGAAAGGTTACGGCAAGCTGGGTAAATTTATGCGCCGCCTGCTCAGTAAGATCACGCTGATTGCCGCGCAGAATGAAGAAGATGCAGCACGCTTTATCTCTTTGGGCCTGAAACGCAATCAGCTTGCGGTAACGGGAAGCCTGAAATTTGATATTTCTGTAACCCCTGAACTCGCCGCTCGCGCCATCACGCTGCGTCGCCAGTGGGCCCCACGTCGTCAGGTCTGGATTGCAACCAGTACCCATGATGGCGAAGAAGAGATCATCCTGCAGGCTCATCGCAAGCTGCTGGAAAAATTCCCTGATTTACTGCTGATCCTCGTGCCTCGCCATCCGGAGCGTTTTAAAGATGCCCGTGAAATGGTCCAGAAAGGCGGCTTCAGCTTCACGCTGCGCAGCAGCGGTGAAATCCCTTCCGGCAGCACCCAGGTGGTGATTGGCGATACGATGGGCGAGCTGATGCTGCTGTACGGCATTGCTGACCTCGCGTTTGTCGGTGGTAGCCTGGTCGAGCGCGGCGGTCATAACCCGCTGGAGCCGGCAGCCCACGCCATTCCGGTGCTGATGGGACCGCACACGTTTAACTTCAAAGACATCTGCGCGAAATTACAGCAGGCCGATGGTTTAATTACCGTGACCGATGCGGATTCGGTGGTCAAAGAGGTATCGACCCTTCTGACTGACGAAGATTATCGCCTGTGGTACGGCCGCCATGCCGTCGAAGTGCTGCACCAGAACCAGGGCGCACTGACCCGTCTGCTGCAGCTTCTGCAACCTTATCTGCCCCAGCGGAGCCACTAATGTCAACGCGTCTGTCGGTCGTGATGATCGCCAAAAACGCCGCGAACCTGCTTCCGGACTGCCTGGCGTCGGTTGCCTGGGCTGACGAGATTGTCGTGCTCGACTCCGGAAGTACGGATGATACGGTAGACGTTGCCCGGGCTGCGGGCGCAAAAGTCTTTACCGATACGGACTGGCAAGGCTATGGCATCCAGCGCCAGCGCGCGCAGGGGTATGCCACCGGTGATTATGTATTGATGCTCGATACTGACGAGCGCATCACGCCGGAGCTTCAGCAGGCCATTCAGGCGGTGCTTTCTTCGCCCCAGCCTGGCGCCGTATACAGCATTGCCCGCCGCAACTACTTCCTTGGTCGTTTTATGCGCCACAGCGGCTGGTATCCCGATCGCGTCATGCGCCTCTACGAGCGCGAGCGGTATCAGTACAATGACAATCTGGTTCATGAATCCCTGAGCTGCGATAGCGCCCAGGTCATCCCCCTGAGGGGCGATTTGCTGCATCTGACCTGCCGTGATTTCGCGAGCTTCCAGCGTAAACAGCTCAACTATGCCACCGCATGGGCGCAGGAGCGTCACCAGCGTGGCAAGAAGGCCTCGCTGACGGGTATCTTCACCCACACGCTGGGCGCGTTTCTGAAAACGCTGCTGCTGCGTGGTGGCGTGCTGGACGGTAAGCAGGGCTGGTTACTCGCGGTAGTAAATGCCCAGTATACTTTCAACAAATACACCGAGCTGTGGGCGCTCTGCCGCGGCTACTCAGAGAAAACGTGAGCCATGAGCACAAAAGCGATTTATCCGGGTACCTTCGATCCGATCACCAACGGTCATCTTGATATCATCACCCGTGCGGCGAGCATGTTCGATAAGGTGATCCTGGCCATTGCCGCCAGCCCCAGCAAAAAGCCGATGTTTGATCTCAACGAGCGCGTGCAGCTCGCCACCGATGCCATTTCGCACCTACCGAATGTTGAGGTGGTCGGGTTTAGCGACCTGATGGCTAACTTCGCCCGCGCTCAGCAGGCCAATATTCTGATCCGAGGTTTACGCGCGGTAGCAGACTTCGAGTATGAGATGCAGCTGGCGCACATGAACCGCCACCTGATGCCGGAGCTGGAAAGCGTGTTCCTGATGCCCTCCAAAGAGTGGTCGTTTATCTCTTCCACGCTGGTAAAAGAGGTGGCGCGCCATCATGGGGACGTTACCCATTTCCTGCCGGTTAACGTCCACCAGGCGTTGATGGAAAAGCTCAAGTAGCCCTATTTCTGGCACTGACGGCAGTAGAACGTAGCGCGCTGGGCGTGCTTCGTGGCAATAATGGGCGTACCGCAGACTCTGCACGGTTCGCCTTTACGGCCATACACCTGCAGCTCCTGGGCAAAATAGCCCGGCTTACCGTCACTTTGCAGGAAGTCCTTCAGCGTTGTTCCCCCCTGTTCAATCGAGCGCAGCAATACGGCTTTAATCACGCGGACCAGCAGCTCACACTCCTCCGCCGACAGCGAAGAGGCTAGCCGATCGGGATGGATCCCGGCGGCAAACAGCGATTCGCTGGCATAGATATTCCCCACGCCGACCACCAGCTTGTTATCCATCAGCCACGGCTTAATCGGGCTTTTCTTTTTCGCGCACTTCGCTTTCAGGTATTCCGCGTTAAACGCGTCTGAGAGTGGCTCGAGGCCCAGATGCGCAAGCACGTTATGCCCTTCAAGCTCCTTCGTCCACAGCCACGCGCCAAAGCGCCGTGGGTCGGTGTAACGGAGCACTTTGCCGTTGCTCATCACCAGATCGACATGGTCGTGCTTTTCCGCAGGCAGTTCTTCGGTAAGAATGCGCAGGCTCCCGGACATCCCCAGGTGGATAATAATCCAGCCGTCGGGCAGCTCCAGCAGCAGGTATTTCGCGCGACGCTGTACGCTAAGGACGGGTTTATCGCTCAGGGCATGGATCTCATCGGACACCGGCCAGCGCAGACGTCCATTGCGGACCACCGCGTGAAGTATCGTTGCGCCGACCAGATGGGGCTCAATGCCGCGACGGCTGGTTTCTACCTCAGGTAATTCAGGCATGGTTCCTCCGTTGAGATTCAGAATGCAAAAAACCCCGCAGTTGCGGGGTTTTTCGATACAAGGAGACTAAAATTATTTGATTTTAGCTTCTTTGTACAGTACGTGCTGGCGTACAACTGGATCGAATTTTTTCAGTTCCAGTTTTTCCGGCTTAGTACGTTTGTTCTTCGTGGTGGTGTAGAAGTGACCTGTACCAGCAGAAGAAACCAGCTTGATTTTCTCGCGAATACCTTTAGCCATGATTTATTTCCTCTTTAAGTACTTAGTACTTTTCGCCACGGGCACGCAGTTCGGACAGAACTGTATCGATGCCTTTCTTATCGATTACACGCATACCTTTAGCAGATACGCGCAGGGTGACAAAACGCTTCTCGCTCTCAACCCAGAAACGGTGAGAGTGCAGGTTCGGCAGGAAACGGCGTTTAGTCGCGTTCAGTGCGTGGGAACGGTTGTTACCGGTCACCGGACGCTTGCCAGTAACTTGGCAGACTCGGGACATGTCTATTCTCCAAAAATCAAATTAGCTCGAGCTTCGTATGGGGTATCGGCGCCTCGTCAGGCTTTACAGCCCGGTCATCGCATAGTTCTAAGTGAACTCTCGATTGCCAGGCCCAAATGCCAAACCCGAGATTCTCAAAGGTGGCGTAGTATACGCTGACTCGGCGGTGTGCTCAAGTCCCGAACAGACAAAGATCCCGACGGATCGCGAGAAATAGCCTAAATCCAGCCATGTTCTGCGAAGGAAATGTACTCACCGCGGCCAATTATCAGATGGTCCAGCACACGAATGTCCATGAATTGACAGCATTTGATAATGCGTTCGGTGATTTCTTTGTCCGCTCTGCTCGGTTCTGCACAGCCAGAGGGGTGATTATGCGCGAGGATCACGCCCGCTGCATTCACTTTTATCGCTTCCCGCACAATTTCACGCGGATGCACCTCAACGTGGCTCAACGTGCCCGCAAAGAGACAGCTATGTTTCAGCACCCGATTTCTGTTATCGACAAAGATCACCATAAAGATCTCGCGTTCAATATCGGTTAACTGGCTTTGCAGGAATTCGCGCGTCATTTCTGGCGTCAGGATCGGATCTTCCTTCTCCATGCGGACATTATAAAAACGGCGGGCAAGTTCAGCTATGCCCCTCAGCTGGGCATATTTCGCCACGCCAATTCCCTCAACGTGCTTAAACTGCGCCAGATCGGCGGTCAATAAACCGTACAGCGAACCGAAATGTGCTATCAGCTCTTTAGCCAGCGTAAATACCGTTTTTCCGGGCGTTCCGGTACGTAAAAAGAGCGCCAGCAGTTCATCGTCTTTTAACAGGGTGACGCCATAGCGCAGCAATTTTTCGCGCGGTAGCAGCTCCTCGTCCTCTTCTTCCATGCTCTTTCTCCATTTTTTAACCTCATGCTGCCACAGGCCAATCCGTCGCTCGACGACCACATTGCGTTCTTGCGTGGCGCCTCGCAAAGTGGCCGAAGGACAAAATCACCCCGCTTTGGGGATTGTGATAAAATGCCTGCTCTCTGGTGAAACCCAACAGGAAAGAATCATGATGAGCCTGGCCGGTAAAAAAATCGTTCTTGGCGTGAGCGGCGGCATTGCTGCTTATAAAGCGCCGGACCTCGTGCGTCGCCTGCGCGAGCGAGGGGCTGACGTGCGGGTCGCGATAACCGAAGGCGGTAAAGCCTTTATCACTCCCCTGAGCCTGCAGGCCGTTTCAGGATACCCGGTTTCTGACAGCCTGCTCGATCCGGCCGCCGAAGCCGCGATGGGCCATATTGAACTGGGTAAATGGGCAGACCTGGTTATCCTCGCCCCCGCCACGGCCGATTTAATCGCTCGGGTGGCGGCCGGTATGGCAAACGACCTGGTTTCCACCATTTGTCTGGCCACGCCTGCGCCTGTTGCCGTCGTTCCTGCTATGAACCAGCAGATGTACCGTAATGCGGCCACCCAGCACAATCTTGAGACGCTGGCCTCACGCGGACTGCTTATCTGGGGACCGGACAGCGGCAGCCAGGCCTGCGGCGACGTTGGCCCGGGTCGCATGCTTGATCCGCTGACGATTGTTGATATGGCCGCCGCCCATTTTTCGCCTGTCAACGATCTGCAACATCTCAACATCATGATTACCGCGGGCCCTACGCGCGAGCCGCTGGACCCGGTGCGCTATATCACCAATCACAGCTCCGGTAAGATGGGTTTTGCCATTGCCGCCGCAGCGGCGAAGCGCGGCGCGAACGTCACGCTGGTGAGCGGCCCGGTATCGCTGCCTACCCCTGCGTTTGTGAAGCGAATTGACGTTACCACCGCGCTGGAGATGGAAGCCGCCGTGCAGGCACATGCTCAAAGCCAGCAGATTTTTATCGGCTGTGCAGCCGTTGCAGACTATCGTGCCGAGACGATCGCCGAGGCTAAAATTAAAAAGCAAGGCGATGAATTAACAATAAAAATGGTGAAAAATCCGGACATCGTTGCCGGTGTCGCCGCACTAAAAAGCCATCGTCCATACGTTGTTGGGTTTGCCGCAGAAACGAATAATGTGGAAGAATATGCCCGGCAAAAACGTACCCGCAAAAACCTCGATTTGATTTGCGCGAACGATGTATCGCTGGCCACACAAGGATTTAACAGCGACAGCAACGCACTGCACCTTTTCTGGCAGGATGGAGATAAAGTCTTACCGCTTGAGCGCAAGGAACTCCTGGGCCAACAATTACTGGACGAGATCGTTACCCGTTATGATGAAAAAAATCGACGTTAAGATTCTGGACCCGCGTGTTGGCGAGCTATTCCCGCTGCCAACCTATGCCACCTCCGGCTCTGCCGGTCTTGACCTGCGCGCCTGTCTCGATGACGCCGTAGAACTGGCTCCGGGTGCCACTACCCTGGTTCCAACTGGCCTGGCGATTCACATTGCTGACCCGTCTCTGGCAGCGGTGATCCTGCCGCGTTCTGGTCTGGGCCATAAGCACGGCGTTGTGCTGGGTAACCTGGTGGGTCTGATTGACTCCGACTATCAGGGTCAACTGATGGTCTCCGTCTGGAACCGTGGTCAGGACAGCTTCACCATTGAACCAGGCGAGCGTATCGCACAGATGGTCTTTGTACCGGTGGTACAGGCAGAATTTAACCTGGTGGCAGACTTTGACGCCACCGACCGTGGCGAAGGCGGCTTCGGCCATTCCGGGCGCAAATAACGGCCCGAAAGACACGTATCTCACAGCGTCATAATGCAATAACAAACCGCAAACGCCAGTTTGCGGTCGCTGTGTGGATGCCAGCCTGGCAAGTGCTTATTTTCAGGGGTATTTTGTAACATGGCAGAAAAACAAACCGCGAAAAGGAATCGTCGCGAAGAAATACTTCAATCTCTGGCTCTGATGCTTGAATCCAGCGATGGCAGTCAACGCATCACCACCGCTAAACTGGCCGCCTCTGTGGGCGTGTCTGAGGCGGCGCTGTACCGTCATTTTCCGAGCAAAACCCGGATGTTCGACAGCCTGATCGAATTCATTGAAGACAGCCTGATCACGCGCATCAACCTGATTCTGAAAGATGAAAAAGACACGACCGCGCGTCTGCGTCTGATTGTGCTGTTAATCCTGGGCTTCGGTGAACGCAATCCGGGCTTAACCCGTATCCTCACCGGCCACGCGCTGATGTTTGAACAGGACAGACTGCAGGGCCGCATTAACCAGCTTTTCGAGCGAATTGAAGCGCAGCTGCGCCAGGTACTGCGCGAAAAGAAAATGCGTGAGGGTGAAGGTTACAGCATTGATGAAACGCTGCTGGCGAGCCAGATTCTGGCGTTTTGTGAAGGCATGCTCTCCCGCTTTGTGCGTAGCGAATTCAAATACCGTCCAACGGACGATTTTGACGCCCGCTGGCCTTTAGTGGCAGCACAATTACAGTAACGCTATCGCCGGATGGCGGCTTCGCCTTATCCGGCTTACAAACTGGTAGGCCCGGTAAGCGTTGCGCCACCGGGCAATGCAATTAAACCCCGAACTCTTCGCGATACGCTTTTACCGCTGCCAGATGGTCCGCCATCTCAGGCTTCTCTTCCAGATACGCAATCAGCTCTTTTAGGGTGATAATCGACGTCACTTTACAGCTGTAATCGCGCTCAACTTCCTGAATAGCGGAAATTTCACCGCGACCACGCTCCTGACGATCCAGAGAAATCAGCACGCCAGCAAGCGTCGCACCGTTGGCCTGGATAATCTCCATCGATTCGCGGATCGCCGTACCCGCGGTGATCACGTCATCGACCAGCATGACGCGGCCCTGCAGTGTGCTGCCGACCAGATTTCCGCCTTCACCGTGGGTTTTAGCCTCTTTGCGGTTAAAGCAGTACGGCACGTCGCGGTCATGGTGTTCCGCCAGCGCCACCGCGGTGGTGGTCGCAATCGGAATGCCTTTATAGGCTGGGCCAAAAAGCAGGTCAAAATCAATCCCGGAATCCACCAGCGCTTCGGCATAGAAACGGCCTAACAGTGCCAGATCGCGCCCGGTATTAAACAGCCCGGCGTTGAAGAAATAGGGACTCTTACGCCCGGATTTCAGCGTAAACTCGCCAAACTTAAGTACCTGCTTGTTAAGCGCAAACTCAATAAACTGGCGCTGATACGATTTCATGGATTTGCTCCTTTGGTTTTTCTGTCTTACAGGCAAAAAAAAGGCGACTCATTGGTCGCCTTTTAAATCAATTTTCTAACGCCGCTTTCTGCGTCGTTACAATGGATTCGATTCCCCCTCGGGCCAACGCCAGCAGGGAGAGAAGCTCGTCGTGGGTGAACGGCTCGCCTTCCGCCGTGCCCTGTACTTCAATGATGCGACCGTCTTCGGTCATCACCACGTTCATGTCGGTCTCGGCGGCAGAATCTTCAACGTATTCCAGATCGCAAAGCGCTTCACCGTTAACGATACCCACGGACACCGCCGCAACCATACCTTTCATTGGGTTGGTTTTCAGCTTACCGGCCGCAACCAGCTTGTTAAGGGCATCCGCCAGCGCCACGCATGCGCCAGTAATGGACGCCGTACGCGTACCGCCGTCTGCCTGAATAACGTCGCAGTCCAGCGTAATGGTGAATTCGCCGAGGATTTTCAGATCAACGGCTGCACGCAGCGCACGCGCGATCAGACGCTGAATTTCCATGGTACGACCGCCCTGCTTGCCCTTTGCCGCTTCGCGGGCGTTTCGGGTATGGGTCGCACGCGGCAGCATGCCGTACTCTGCGGTGATCCAGCCCTGGCCCTGACCTTTCAGGAAACGCGGAACGCCTTCTTCAATGGACGCGGTGCACAGAACCTTCGTGTCACCAAACTCAACCAGCACGGAGCCTTCAGCGTGTTTTGTATAGTTACGGGTCAGGGTGACGGGACGCACCTGATTGGCGCTACGACCTGATGGACGCATGATGGATTCTCCGGCTTGAAACGAATGTGGCTGCGCATTATACGGATAAAGGACGCTTATTCCTATCCTGAGAAGCCCCCGAAAGCTATAATCCCCCCATCTCTCCTTTAAAAACGGGAATGTCTATGATCCGCAGTATGACCGCCTACGCCCGGCGTGAAATCAAGGGTAGCTGGGGTAGCGCCACATGGGAAATGCGCTCGGTAAACCAGCGTTACCTGGAAACGTATTTCCGTATGCCGGAGCAGTTCCGCAGCCTTGAGCCTGTCGTACGTGAACGTATCCGTACGCGTCTGACGCGCGGGAAAGTGGAATGTAACCTGCGCTTTGAGCCTGATGCCAGCGCTCAGGGCGAACTGATCCTCAACGAAAAACTGGCGAAACAGCTCGTGAATGCGGCGAACTGGGTCAAAATGCAGAGCGATGAAGGCGAAATCAACCCGGTTGATATTCTGCGCTGGCCTGGCGTCATGGCCGCCGGTGAACAGGACCTGGATGCCATTGCCGCTGAAATCCTGGCAGCCCTCGACGGCACGCTGGACGACTTTATCGTTGCCCGTGAAACCGAAGGCCAGGCGCTGAAAGCGATGATTGAGCAGCGCCTTGAAGGCGTGAGCACCGAAGTAGCCAAAGTCCGCGCCCATATGCCAGAAGTGCTGCAATGGCAGCGCGAGCGTCTTGTCGCCAAACTGGAAGAAGCGGAAGTTCAGCTGGAAAACACCCGTCTGGAACAAGAGCTGGTGCTGATGGCGCAGCGTATCGATGTCGCTGAAGAGCTGGACCGTCTGGAAGCGCACGTTAAAGAAACCTACAACATTCTGAAGAAGAAAGAAGCTGTGGGCCGCCGTCTGGACTTTATGATGCAGGAGTTCAACCGCGAGTCGAACACCCTGGCGTCTAAGTCAATCAATGCAGAAGTGACGAATTCAGCGATTGAGCTGAAAGTGCTGATTGAGCAGATGCGCGAGCAGATCCAGAATATCGAGTAATGGATTTCGGGTGGTGTCGATGGTGCCACCCATTACTATTTCTAATCCATCCCTGCATCTATTTTTGTTTTTTACCGCCGCTCATCAAGCTTTTTCAACATATCCTGATAAAAATTTATAGGGCAAATCAGGTCGCCTTAGAAAATCTCAATCGTGATCTTGCGCACAAATCGCTAACCTCCCACGCGTTCACACCGGAGGGTATATGCTGCTTCACATCCTTTATCTCATTGGCATCACCGCAGAAGCCATGACCGGCGCACTTGCCGCCGGACGTCGCCGTATGGACACCTTCGGCGTAATCATTATTGCTACAGCGACCGCACTGGGCGGCGGTTCCGTGCGCGATATTCTGCTTGGCCATTACCCGCTCGGCTGGGTTAAACACCCAGAGTACGTGATTATCGTGGCAACGGCCGCCGTGTTAACCACCATCGTGGCGCCCGTTATGCCCCATCTTCGCCGCCTGTTCCTGGTGCTTGATGCGCTGGGGCTGATCGTTTTTTCGATCATCGGTGCGCAAATCGCGCTCGATATGGGGGAGGGCCCGGTAATCGCCACCATTGCTGCCGTGGTCACGGGCGTATTCGGCGGCGTGCTGCGAGATATGTTCTGCAAACGCATCCCCCTGGTCTTTCAAAAAGAGCTGTATGCTGGCATTTCCTTTGCGGCAGCGGTGCTTTATATCGCTCTGCAGCATTATGTTTCTAACCATGACGTGGTGGTCATCTCGACGCTGCTATTTGGCTTTACGGCCCGCATGCTGGCGCTGCGTCTGAAGCTCGGGCTGCCCGTTTTTCATTACAAACACAGCGCACACTAGCTTCAGAACCCATTGATGTGCTGTTCAGCGAGCCATTTCGCCAGCACATCAATTTGAGGCGCGTGCAGCCAGTTAATGATTTGTCGCGCTTTCTCCTCTCCCGTTCCCGGCAGGGTCTGCCAGTCCTTTGCGTTGCGCCCGCTCATCTTCTGCCACGATATGTCTCCCATTGCCTTCAGCGAAGACTGCGACATTGGCACACCCAATGCCATGAGCCAGCGGATAAAAGGCTTCTCGCGCACCAGATTAAATCGGTGCCAGAGCGCCAGCCCGCGCGCAGAGGAAAATCCCGGTACAGCCTGCAGCTGCGCCTGCGTTAATAACAGCCACGAAAAGAGATGTTCGAAATGATGCGCCTGCCAGAGGGTTCGCCAGCCTGACTCGCCTAATCCATCAATATCAAGTACCTGCTTTGAACTAAGCCAGGTCAGTCGGGCAAAGAACTGTTCCATACACTCCGGTGAAGCATAGAAACAGCTAAGAGAATGATAACGTGGGGCCGGAGGCTCTGGTTTATGTCTGTCACTCCCGCGCCAGAGCACCTTATCAAACCGGGGGATACCTTGCCCGGCCAGGCTGATCTGGATCTGATCCCCCGGGGCAATATCCAGCCCCTGCCAGCGCTCAACCGAGCCCAGACTCACCCGCTGCACCTGTTTATCATCCAGTTGCACGGGTTCCAGCGCTGCTACAACGGAAATTTTGCCCGTTCGCCCCACGGAGAAATGAATATCACTCACCTCGGCGACCTGGGCTGCAGGAGGATATTTCCACGCGACGACCCAGCTGCCTTCTCCCGGTAACCAATCTTCGCCCGCGGGTTCATCCTCCGAACGCACCACAATGCCATCCGTGGCAAAGGGTAATGCGGTTACGTACCAGGCCGCGCGCTGTTTCTCGACGGCATCAACAGAATCGGCGGGTAACGTATACCGTGCCGACAGCGTAAAACCAGCCTGAGACAGTTCAGCTAGAGATGTATGCATCTCTTTCGGTCCGTCCGGCCAGGCCCAGATGAATACGCCGAGCTTATTCGATAGCGCGTTATCCTTTTGCCGCATCATCGCACCCGCAACTTTTGCGCGAGCATTCATCCCGCCCATGTGCCGCTGAACGTGATTGTCGCTTAACCAGAAAAGCTCGCCCTGTAAGACGCTATTTGCCAACTTGCCGGTGAGCTTTTGCGGAACAGACGGGATTAAACGTACCTTATCGGTCCAGTCTTCCCCTTTCAGGCCATCACCTCGACTGATGGCCTGGGTCAACTTTCCGTCACGATAGACCAGCGTTACCGCCACACCGTCAACTTTGGGCTGCATCCACAGATGTTGCCGCGCACGCATCCATTGTTTCAGCTCCTCTTTGCTGGCCACCTTATGTACGCCCGTATGGGCAACAGGATGTTTTACGCTCCCCGTCAGATTAGGGAGTTTCTCTTCTGAAGGCTCGCTGCCGAAACAGTGCTGCCACTGCGTTAACCGCCCGTGAAGCTGGTCGTAAACTTCGTCGTTGACCTCGCTCACCCCCTCCTTCCAATAAGCGTTATCCCAGCGTTTGATTTGCGCGCTTAACGACGCCATCTCTTTCTCTGCTTTTGCCTGCGACCACACTGGGCAAACCGCCGCGCCATAGCCACACCACAACAACATTACCCCGCTTATCCATCGCCACATCGCTACCCCTCCTTTGCATTGCAGGAGGTATACCCTGATGCCTGAAACAAGGCTAACGGCAACGTTTCACAATGCGAGACGCTATCCGGTGTTTCTTTTGGTTGCTGAAAACCCCAGATAAAACCTGAAAACGGCACGCAAAATTCAATAATCCGAGGGAAAAAGTGTGACAAAGACTACGTCACACGGCGGTGACGTGTATAATAAGCCCGTATGTAGGACTTCTTCGTTAACACATACAAAAGACTCTCATGGCTCAAGGCACGCTTTATATTGTTTCTGCCCCTAGCGGCGCGGGTAAATCCAGCCTTATTCAGGCACTGTTAAAAACCCAACCGTTGTACGACACACAGGTTTCTGTTTCTCATACCACGCGAGCGCCGCGTCCGGGTGAAGTGCACGGTGAACACTATTTCTTTGTGGATCACGACGAATTCAGAGCGATGATCGGCAGAGACGCGTTTCTTGAACACGCTGAAGTATTTGGTAATTACTACGGTACCTCGCGTGAAACCATTGAGCAGGTTCTGGCCACGGGCGTGAATGTGTTCCTGGATATCGACTGGCAGGGCGCGCAGCAAATTCGCAAGAAAATGCCTGACTCCCGCAGTATCTTTATTTTACCGCCATCGAAAGATGAGCTGGATCGCCGCCTGCGTGGGCGCGGCCAGGACAGCGAAGAAGTGATCGCAAAGCGTATGGAACAGGCTGTTGCAGAAATGAGCCATTACGCGGAATATGATTACCTAATTGTGAATGATGATTTTGATGCCGCGCTGAGCGATCTCAAAACCATTCTTCGTGCAGAACGTCTGCGTATGAGCCGCCAGAAGCAGCGACATGACGCATTAATCACCAAACTGTTGGCAGACTGAACCCACTTTCAGTATTATGCCCAGTCATTTCTTCACCTGTGGAGCATTTTAAGTATGGCACGCGTAACTGTTCAGGACGCTGTAGAGAAAATTGGTAACCGTTTTGACCTGGTGCTGGTCGCCGCGCGTCGCGCTCGTCAGATGCAGGTAGGCGGTAAAGATCCGCTGGTACCGGAAGAAAACGATAAAACCACCGTTATTGCACTTCGCGAAATCGAAGAAGGTCTGATCAACAACCAGATCCTCGACGTGCGTGAGCGCCAGGAGCAGCAAGAGCAGGAAGCCGCAGAACTGCAGGCCGTAACCGCTATTGCTGAAGGTCGTCGTTAATTAAACCTGCGGGTCGCCCTTGTATCTGTTTGAAAGCCTGAATCAACTGATTCAAACCTACCTGCCTGAAGACCAGATTAAGCGTCTTCAGCAGGCGTATCTCGTTGCACGTGACGCTCACGAGGGCCAGACACGTTCAAGCGGTGAACCCTATATCACGCACCCGGTAGCGGTGGCCTGTATTCTGGCCGAGATGAAACTCGACTACGAAACGCTCATGGCCGCTCTGCTGCACGACGTGATCGAAGATACCCCTGCCACTTATCAGGACATGGAACAGCTGTTTGGCAAAAGCGTTGCCGAACTGGTGGAAGGGGTCTCTAAGCTTGATAAGCTGAATTTCCGCGACAAGAAAGAGGCGCAAGCCGAAAACTTCCGCAAGATGATTATGGCGATGGTGCAGGATATCCGCGTCATTCTCATCAAACTCGCTGACCGTACCCACAACATGCGCACGCTGGGCTCACTTCGTCCGGATAAACGTCGCCGCATTGCCCGTGAAACCCTCGAAATTTACAGCCCGCTGGCGCACCGTTTAGGTATTCACCACATTAAAACCGAGCTGGAAGAGCTGGGTTTTGAAGCATTGTACCCGAACCGTTATCGCGTCATTAAAGAGGTGGTGAAAGCCGCACGCGGTAACCGTAAAGAGATGATTCAAAAAATCCTCTCTGAAATCGAAGGGCGCTTGCAGGAAGCGGGAATTCCGTGCCGCGTTAGCGGTCGCGAGAAACACCTGTACTCCATCTACTGCAAAATGGTGCTCAAAGAGCAACGTTTTCACTCGATCATGGATATCTACGCCTTCCGCGTGATCGTCCATGACTCGGATACCTGTTATCGCGTTCTGGGGCAGATGCACAGCCTCTACAAGCCGCGTCCGGGGCGCATGAAAGATTATATCGCCATTCCAAAAGCGAACGGCTATCAATCTTTGCACACCTCGATGATTGGTCCGCACGGCGTGCCTGTTGAGGTGCAAATTCGCACCGAAGACATGGACCAGATGGCAGAGATGGGTGTAGCCGCACACTGGGCCTATAAAGAGCACGGCGGCGAAAGCAGTACGACCGCACAAATCCGCGCCCAGCGCTGGATGCAGAGCCTGCTGGAACTTCAGCAGAGTGCGGGCAGCTCGTTTGAATTTATCGAGAGCGTTAAATCCGATCTCTTCCCGGATGAGATTTACGTTTTCACCCCAGAAGGTCGCATTGTCGAACTGCCTGCGGGCGCAACGCCGGTCGACTTCGCTTACGCCGTGCATACCGATATCGGGCATGCCTGCGTCGGCGCGCGCGTCGACAGACAGCCTTATCCGCTGTCTCAGCCGCTCTCCAGCGGCCAGACGGTAGAAATTATTACCGCGCCGGGCGCACGTCCGAACGCGGCCTGGTTGAACTTTGTCGTAAGCTCCAAAGCACGCGCCAAAATTCGCCAGCTGCTGAAAAACCTCAAGCGTGATGACTCCGTCAGTCTGGGACGTCGGCTGCTCAACCACGCGTTGGGCGGTAGCCGTAAGCTGGCTGAGATCCCACCGGAGCATATCCAGCGCGAACTCGACCGAATGAAGCTCACGTCTCTGGACGATCTGCTGGCGGAAATTGGTCTGGGCAACGCTATGAGCGTCGTAGTAGCGAAAAACTTGCAGCAGGGCGAAGCGACACCTTCTGCTCCAGGCGCATCTGGCCATGCTCATTTGCCGATTAAAGGCGCGGACGGGGTACTGATCACCTTCGCAAAATGTTGCCGCCCAATTCCTGGCGACCCGATTATTGCGCACGTCAGCCCGGGCAAAGGGCTGGTTATCCACCATGAATCCTGTCGTAACATTCGCGGCTACCAGAAAGAAGCCGAGAAGTTTATGGCGGTCGAGTGGGATAAAGAGACCGCGCAGGAATTTATCACCGAAATTAAGGTGGATATGTTCAACCACCAGGGTGCCCTGGCGAACCTGACGGCAGCGATCAACACGGCCTCTTCCAACATTCAGAGTCTGAATACGGAAGAAAAAGATGGCCGCGTTTATAGCGCCTTTATTCGTCTGACCGCCCGCGACCGCGTACATCTGGCGAATATTATGCGCAAGATCCGCGTCATGCCGGACGTGATTAAAGTCACCCGAAACCGAAACTAGGTTTATGAATTCACAACGTTATGCACGTATCTGCGAAATGCTCGCCAGGCGTCAGCCTGACCTGACGGTCTGCATGGAGCAGGTGCATAAACCTCATAACGTCTCTGCCATCGTCCGTACCGCAGATGCTGTCGGTGTGCATGAAGTGCACGCCGTCTGGCCGGACGGCCGTATGCGAAATACGGTCTCAGCGGCGGCAGGCAGCAACAGCTGGGTGTCCGTCAAAAATCATCACACCATTGGCGAAGCCGTATCGCACCTGAAAGGGCGCGGGATGCAGATCCTTGCCACTAACCTGTCCGCTAAAGCCGTAGATTTCCGCGAGATCGACTACACCCGCCCGACCTGCATTTTAATGGGTCAGGAGAAAACCGGGATCTCCCAGGAAGCGCTGGATCTGGCGGATCGGGACATCATCATTCCGATGATCGGCATGGTCCAGTCTCTCAACGTCTCCGTGGCGTCCGCGCTCATTCTTTATGAAGCGCAGCGCCAGCGTCAGAACGCGGGGATGTACGAGCGCAGCAACAGCATGCTGCCGGAAGATGAACAGCAGCGCCTGCTGTTTGAAGGTGGTTATCCGGTGCTGGCTCGCGTTGCGAAGCAGAAAAAATTGCCTTACCCCCACGTCAACGCGCAGGGCGAAATTGAAGCCGATGCCGAGTGGTGGGCCACCATGCAGTACGCCGGGTAAGCGATGAAAGGCCGCCTGCTGGATGCCATCCCGCTTAACAGCCTGACGGGCGTGGGCGCGGCGCAAAGCAATAAGCTGGCGAAAATTGGCCTGCACACCGTGCAGGATCTCCTGCTTCACCTCCCCCTGCGTTACGAAGACCGCACCCAGCTCTATAAGATTGGCGATCTCCTTCCCGCCATTTACGCCACCGTTGAAGGCGAAGTACTGAACTGCAATATCACCTTCGGCGGACGCCGGATGATGACCTGCCAGATCAGCGACGGCACCGGCATTCTTACCATGCGTTTTTTCAACTTCAGCGCGGCGATGAAAAACAGCCTGGCGACGGGCCGCAGGGTGCTGGCCTATGGTGAAGCCAAACGCGGGAAATACGGCGCAGAGATGATCCACCCGGAGTACCGCGTGCAGGGCGATCTCAGCACGCCGGAGCTGCAGGAGACGCTCACCCCGGTTTACCCGACGACCGAAGGCATCAAGCAGGCGACGCTGCGTAAGCTCACCGATCAGGCGCTGGAGCTGCTGGATACCTGCGCCATTACCGAGCTGCTGCCGCCCGAGCTGGCGCAGGGCATGATGAGCCTGCCCGAGGCGCTGCGAACCCTGCACCGTCCGCCGCCAACGCTGCAGCTCAGCGATTTAGAAAGCGGCAAACACCCCGCCCAACAGCGTCTTATCCTTGAGGAATTACTGGCGCATAACCTGAGCATGCTGGCGCTTCGTGCGGGCGCGCAGCGCTTCCACGCTCAGCCCTTAAGCCAGAATGATGCGCTCAAAGATAAGCTGCTGGCCTCTCTGCCGTTTAAACCCACCGGCGCGCAGGCGCGCGTCACCGCTGAGATTGAACGCGATATGGCGCTCGACGTGCCGATGATGCGCCTGGTGCAGGGCGATGTAGGGTCCGGTAAAACGCTGGTTGCCGCGCTGGCAGCCCTGCGCGCGATTGCCCACGGTAAACAGGTCGCGCTTATGGCGCCGACCGAGCTGCTGGCTGAACAGCACGCCAACAATTTCCGCGCCTGGTTCGCGCCGCTGGGGATTGAAGTGGGCTGGCTTGCCGGGAAGCAAAAAGGCAAAGCGCGACTTGCGCAGCAGGAAGCCATCGCCAGCGGGCAGGTGCAGATGATTGTCGGCACGCACGCTATCTTCCAGGAGCAGGTGCAGTTCAGCGGCCTTGCGCTGGTGATTATCGATGAACAACACCGCTTTGGCGTCCATCAGCGTCTGGCGCTGTGGGAAAAAGGCCTTCAACAGGGCTTCCACCCGCATCAGCTGATCATGACCGCTACGCCGATCCCGCGCACCCTGGCAATGACCGCCTACGCCGATCTGGATACCTCCACTATCGACGAACTGCCGCCGGGGCGGACGCCGGTGACGACGGTCGCGATTCCTGACACGCGTCGCAGCGATATTATTGACCGCGTGCGCAACGCCTGCACCCACGAAGGACGTCAGGCCTACTGGGTCTGTACGCTGATCGAGGAGTCTGAACTGCTGGAAGCGCAGGCTGCCGAAGCCACGTGGGAAGAACTCAAGCTGGCGCTGCCGGAGCTGAACGTGGGTCTGGTTCACGGACGCATGAAGCCCGCTGAAAAACAGTCGGTGATGCAGTCGTTTAAGCAGGGCGAGCTGCATTTGCTGGTCGCCACGACGGTCATTGAAGTGGGCGTGGACGTCCCGAACTCCAGCCTGATGATTATCGAAAACCCGGAGCGCCTGGGTCTTGCCCAGCTCCACCAGCTGCGCGGGCGCGTTGGCCGCGGCGCGGTAGCCTCCCACTGCGTCCTGCTCTACAAAGCCCCGCTCTCGAAAACCGCCCAGATGCGGTTGCAGGTGCTGCGCGACAGCAACGACGGTTTTGTGATTGCGCAAAAAGACCTGGAGATCCGCGGCCCGGGCGAACTGCTGGGCACGCGCCAGACGGGGAACGCGGAATTCAAAGTGGCGGATTTGCTGCGCGATCAGGCTATGATCCCGGAAGTTCAGCGCCTTGCGCGCCACATTCATGAACGCTACCCCGAACAGGCGGCAGCGTTAATTGAGCGCTGGATGCCGGAAACCGAGCGGTATTCCAACGCCTGATTTCAGGCAAACATTGGCAGCATCAGGTATAGCTTGATCACCAGCGCGTTGACGATATCAATAAAGAACGCCCCGACCATCGGGACCACCAGAAACGCCATGTGCGATGGCCCGAACCGTTCTGTGATCGCCTGCATGTTAGCGATAGCCGTTGGGGTTGCCCCCAGACCAAACCCGCAGTGACCCGCCGCCAGCACCGCCGCATCGTAGTTTTTGCCCATCATGCGCCAGGTGACGAACATAGCGTACAGCGCCATAAACAGGGTTTGCACTGCCAGAATCGCCACCATCGGCAGCGCCAGCGAGGCCAGCTCCCACAGCTTGAGGCTCATCAGCGCCATCGCCAGGAACAGCGAGAGGCAGACGTTGCCGAGCACCGACACCGCCCTTTCAAACACGCGGTAGAAGCCCATCAGCGCCAGACCGTTGCTCAGGATCACCCCGATAAACAGCACGCAAACAAACGTCGGCAGCTCAAACGCTGAGCCCGCCAGCCATTGCGCAACCACTTTGCCCACGGTCAGGCAGATGGCGATCGTCGCGATGGTTTCAATCAGCACCAGCGAGGTGATACTACGCCCAACGTCCGGCTTTTCAAAGGCGGTAGGCACCAGCTCATCGTCCGGCCTACCGTCCGGCGTGGTGGAGTGCTTCACAAGATAACGCGCCACCGGGCCGCCAATCAGGCCACCCAGCACCAGGCCAAAGGTGGCACAGGCCATCGCCACTTCCGTCGCGTTTTCAAAGCCGTAGCGTTCGATGAATAGCTTGCTCCACGCGGCCCCGGTTCCGTGACCGCCCGAAAGGGTAATCGACCCCGCCAGCAGCCCCATCAGCGGATCCAGCCCCAGCAGCGTCGCCATGCCGATGCCAATGGCGTTTTGCATCAGCAGCAGCCCCACCACCACAATCAGGAATACGCCGAGCACCTTACCGCCCGAGCGCAGGCTCGCCAGGTTGGCGTTCAGGCCGATAGTGGCAAAGAAGGCCAGCATCAGCGGGTCTTTCAGGGACATATCAAAATCGATTTCCCAGCCCAGGCTTTTTTTCAGCACCAGCAGGGCCAGCGCTACCAGCAGGCCGCCGGCGACGGGTTCAGGAATGGTGTACTTTTTCAGAAGGGAAACGCTATGTACCAGCTTACGACCAAGCAGTAAGACCAGCGTTGCGGCAACAAGGGTCGACAACGTATCGAGATGAATCATAGAAGGCTCCTTTTTTGCGCGTGTTCCATACACACGCGGCGTTATCCTGGGCCGGTTTGCGCTCTTCATGAGCCCCCGGCGCAAAAAGTGTAATTTTTTTTCCCGATGCGTTGTAGAAAACCTGCTCACAGCGGCAGAATTTCTTGCCTTTTTTTGCTGGCAATCGTTTGCTTTTACCAGGTGGTCAGATAAAATGCCCGCTTTTCCACCGTGGGATTGCCGCCGATGTCCGTTAACACCATAGAGTCGCCTGATGCGCAACCGATTGCGCAGAAGCAAAATAGCGAACTGATTTACCGCCTTGAAGACCGCCCGCCGCTGCCGCAAACGCTTTTCGCTGCCTGCCAGCATCTTCTGGCTATGTTTGTTGCGGTGATCACTCCGGCGCTGCTGATTTGCCAGGCGCTCGGCTTACCGGCGCAGGACACGCAGCACATTATCAGCATGTCTCTTTTCGCCTCCGGCGTGGCCTCGATTATTCAAATTAAAGCGTGGGGTCCGGTGGGGTCGGGTTTATTGTCGATTCAGGGCACCAGCTTTAACTTCGTGGCACCGCTGATCATGGGCGGTACGGCGCTGAAAACCGGCGGTGCGGATGTCCCGACCATGATGGCGGCGCTGTTCGGCACGCTGATGCTGGCCAGCTGTACGGAGATGGTGATCTCCCGCGTTCTGCATCTGGCTCGCCGCGTTATCACCCCGCTGGTTTCCGGCGTCGTCGTGATGATTATCGGCCTGTCCCTGATCCAGGTGGGCCTGACATCCATCGGCGGCGGCTATGCCGCCATGGGCGACCATACCTTCGGCGCGCCGAAAAACCTGCTGCTGGCAGGCGTCGTGCTGGCGATCATTATTCTGCTTAACCGTCAGCGTAACCCTTACCTGCGCGTCGCCTCCCTGGTGATCGCCATGGCGGCGGGTTATCTGCTGGCGTGGGCGCTGGGCATGCTGCCGGAGAACACCGCGCCGACCAACAGCGCGCTGATCGTCGTCCCTACGCCGCTGTACTACGGTCTGGGCATTGACTGGGGTCTGCTCCTGCCGCTGATGCTGGTCTTTATGATCACCTCTCTGGAGACCATCGGCGATATCACCGCCACCTCAGACGTCTCCGAGCAGCCGGTTTCCGGCCCGCTGTACATGAAGCGCCTGAAAGGCGGCGTGCTGGCGAACGGTCTGAACTCGTTTGTCTCTGCGGTCTTCAATACCTTCCCGAACTCCTGCTTCGGTCAGAACAACGGCGTGATCCAGCTGACCGGCGTGGCCAGCCGCTACGTTGGCTTCGTGGTGGCGCTGATGCTGATCGTCCTCGGCCTGTTCCCGGCGGTGAGCGGCTTTGTGCAGCACATTCCGGAGCCGGTGCTGGGCGGCGCAACGCTGGTTATGTTCGGGACTATCGCAGCCTCCGGCGTGCGTATCGTCTCCCGCGAGCCGCTGAACCGCCGCGCGATCATGATTATCGCGCTGTCGCTGGCCGTTGGTCTGGGCGTTTCCCAGCAGCCGCTGATCCTGCAGTTCGCTCCTGACTGGGTGAAAAACCTGCTCTCTTCCGGCATTGCTGCGGGCGGTATCACCGCTATCGTGCTGAACCTCGTTTTCCCGCCTGAGAAAAATTGATTTCTCTCACGGCAGGCAGTCAATGCCTGCCGTGACATCGAATTACACCATTCCCGCCTTGAGGATTGCGCATAAATCGTGCATAACTCCCTTATGTGCGTTTTGCGGGATGGAAGACCATGAAATTTATTGGAAAGCTCCTCATCTATCTTCTGGTAGCCCTGCTCATTGTGCTGCTGGCGTTCTACATTGTGCTCCAGACCCGCTGGGGCGCGTCTCAGGTCAGCAGCTGGATAACGGTGAATACCGACTACGAACTCAGTTTCGACAAGATGAATCACCGCTTTTCGTCGCCTTCCCACATCATTCTGGAAAACGTCACCTTCGGTCGGGACGGTAAACCCGCCACGCTGGTAGCCAAAAAAGTCGATATTGGCCTGAGCAGCCGTCAGATAACCGATCCGCTGCACATGGACACCATCACCCTCTTCGACGGCACGCTGAATCTCTCGCCGCAGACGGCGCCGCTGCCTTTCCAGGCGGATCGCCTGCAGCTTAACAACATGGCCTTTAACAGCCCGAATACCGAATGGGACCTCAGCGCGCAGAAGGTCACGGGCGGCGTCAGCCCATGGCAGCCGGAAGCCGGCAACGTGCTGGGGCATAATGCGCAAATCCAGATGAGCGCAGGATCGCTTACCCTGAACGGCGTACCGGCCACCAACGTGCTGATCGAGGGCCAGCTTAACGGCAAGGAGGTGGTGCTGAACACGATTGGCGCCGACATGGCCCGCGGCTCACTCACCGGCTCCGCCCTGCGCAACGCCGACGGGAGCTGGATTATCGACACCATGCGCCTGAACGAGATCCGCCTGCAGAGCGATAAAACGCTGACGGCGTTCTTCGCGCCGCTGGCCACCATTCCCTCTCTGCAGATTGGCCGTCTGGACGTGACCGATGCCCGGCTTCAGGGCCCGGACTGGGCGGTGACCGACCTCGACTTAAGCCTGCGCAACCTGACTCTGAGCAAAGGTGACTGGCAGAGTCAGGAAGGTCGTCTGTCCATGAACGCCAGCGAGTTTATCTACGGCTCGCTGCATCTTTTCGACCCGATCCTGAATGCGGAGTTTTCCCCGAAGGGCATGGCGCTGCGTCAGTTCACCTCCCGCTGGGAGGGCGGCATGGTACGCACCTCGGGCAACTGGCTACGCGACGGTAAAGCGCTGGTTCTGGACGATGTTGCCATCGCCGGACTGGAGTACACCCTGCCGCAGAACTGGAAAACATTGTGGATGGAGCCTCTGCCGGAATGGCTGAACAGCGTCACGCTGCAAAAATTCGGCCTGAGCCGTAACCTGGTGATCGACATCGATCCCGCCTTCCCCTGGCAGATCACCTCTCTGGACGGCTATGGCGCAAACCTGCAGCTGGTGAAAGATCGCCAGTGGGGCGTCTGGGGCGGGAGCGCAACCCTGAACGGCGCGGCGGCGACCTTTAACCGCGTCGACGTGCGCCGCCCGTCGCTGGCGCTGAATGCCAACGCCGCCACGGTGAACATTACCGACCTCAGCGCGTTTACCGAAAAAGGCATTCTGGAAGCCACGGCGACCGTTTCACAACTCCCGCAGCGGCAGACCACGGTAAGCCTGAACGGGCGCGGCGTACAGCTTAACGTGCTGCAGCAGTGGGGCTGGCCTTCTCTGCCGATTACGGGCGACGGCAATATTCAGCTCACCGCCAGCGGCAGCGTGCAGGCGAATGCCCCGCTGAAGCCGACGGTGAATGGCAAGCTGAGCGCGGTGAATATGGATAAACAGCAGGTGCAGCAGACGATGACGGGCGGTGTGGTTTCAACACCACTCTCACCCCAGCTCTCTCCCTAAAAGGGAGAGGGAGCAACCATTCCCTCTCCCTGTGGGAGAGGGTCAGGGTGAGGGCATCAGACCGCATAATTACCGTAGGCCCGGTAAGCGAAGCGCCACCGGGCATTTGTACGGCTCAGAGGTGAACCACCACCTCATCCCCCTCAGCTTTCACCACCACACCCCACTCGCTGCCCGCGTGTGAACCGCCCTTCACGCCGCTCACCTTCTGCACGTTGCGCAAGCACACCGACCAGTTTTTCGCGTCTCCCACGCCGGTAAAGGTCACGATATCTTCCCGACGTGACGCCTTCAGCGTAAACGCCACGGAGCCGTCCGCCGCAGGGACTTCGCTGGCCGCCGTTGCGCCATCGTCCAGGTTAAACAGCTGGAAGGCCGTCCCCGCGTTCCACGCGTAGTCCGGCTTCTGGTTATTGTTACCCAGCGCCAGCAGCGTGTTGTCGCGTACGTAGACCGGCAGGCTCATGAAACCATGCTGCTGCTTCTGCCAGCGGCTGCCCTGGATTTCGTCGTTGTGCCACAGGTGCGTCCAGCGCCCTTCCGGCAGGTAGAACTGCACGTCACCCGCCTCGGAGAATACCGGTGCCACCATTAACGAATCCCCCAGCATGTACTGACGGTCGAGATAATCGCACGCCGGATCGTCCGGAAACTCCAGCATCATCGCGCGCAGCATCGGCGTGCCGAACTCGCGGGCCAGCGCCGCCTGACGATACAGGTACGGCATCAGCTGGCACTTCAGCTGGGTGAAGTGGCGCACCACGTCGCAGGACTCGTCATCGTATGCCCACGGCACGCGGTAGGATTTGCTGCCGTGCAGGCGGCTGTGGCTGGAGAACAGCCCGAACGCGCACCAGCGCTTGTAGACGTGCGCCGGGGCGGTGTTTTCGAACCCGCCGATATCGTGGCTCCAGAACCCAAAGCCGGACAGGCCAATCGACAGCCCGCCGCGCAGGCTTTCGGCCATCGACTCATAGTTGGCGTAGCAGTCGCCGCCCCAGTGAACCGGGAACTGTTGCGCACCCACGGACGCGGAGCGGGCAAACAGCACCGCCTCTTCTTCACCCACCGTCTCTTTCAGCACGTTCCACACCAGTTCGTTGTAGATGTAGGCGTAGTGGTTGTGCATTTTCTGCGGATCGGATCCGTCAAACCACTGGACGTCCGTCGGGATACGCTCGCCAAAGTCGGTCTTGAAGCAGTCGACGCCGATATCTACCAGGCCTTTCAGCTTGTCGGCATACCACCGGCACGCGTCCGGATTGGTGAAGTCATAAATCGCCAGCCCCGGCTGCCATTTATCCCACTGCCACAGGGAGCCATCCGGGCGCCTGAGCAGGTAGCCCTTCTCTTTCAGCTCCCGGAAGATGGGGGATTTCTGGCCGATGTACGGGTTGATCCACACGCAGACCTTCAGCCCTTTCTCTTTCAGGCGGCGGATCATCCCTTCCGGATCCGGGAAGGTCACCGGGTCCCACTCGAAGTCGCACCACTGGAAGGCCTTCATCCAGAAGCAGTCGAAGTGGAACACGTGCAGCGGCAGGTCGCGCTCGGCCATGCCGTCGATAAAGCTGTTCACCGTCGCTTCGTCGTAGTTGGTGGTGAACGAGGTGGTCAGCCACAGGCCGAACGACCACGCAGGCGGCAGCGCCGGACGCCCGGTGAACTGCGTATAGCGGTTTAATACCTCTTTCGGCGTCGGGCCGTCGATCACGAAGTATTCCAGATATTCCCCTTCCACGCTGAACTGCACCCTGGAGACCTTCTCGGAGCCGACTTCAAACGAGACGTTCTCGGGATGATTCACCAGCACGCCGTAGCCGCGGTTGGTCAGGTAGAACGGGATATTTTTGTAGGACTGCTCGGTGCTGGTGCCCCCGTCGCGGTTCCAGGTTTCGACCGTCTGGCCGTTGCGCACCAGCGCGGTAAAGCGCTCGCCCAGGCCGTAGACCGTTTCGCCCACGCCCAGATCCAGACGCTCGAACACGTAATTGCGATCGGTATTGCTGTCCTGCACGTAGCCGTTGTTTTTCAGCTGGCTGCCGGTAATGCGCTGGCCGTTACGCAGGAAATCCAGCGCCCAGAACTCGCCTTTGGTGACGCGCACGCTGATACTGCCGCTTTTCAGCTCGGCAAAATCGGCGTTGTTTTCAATCTCTACCTTCACGTCTTTCAGAATGTTCAGCGGATAGTGCGGGCCGTTATTCAGCGCGCCCTGGAAATGTTCGATGCGCACCCCGATAATCCCTTCCTGTGGGGCAAACAGGCGCACCGTGAACATCAACATGTCGAGCTGCCAGGTGCGTTCGCGCACGTCGCGCGGCGCAACAAACACCACCAGGTCGTTGCCCTGCTGCTCCACGTCGAACACCTGAACCGGATAGGTCACGTTCAGGCCCGGTTGAATAAGCCAGTTTCCATCACTGATTTTCATGCTTTCGTCCTCTTAGTTCTGTAATTCTTTACTGACCGGCAGGTTTTCAAACTCCTGCTGGTTGCGACGCGCGCCCTGCGCCAGCTCGCCCAGGATTTTGGTCAGGAAGGGGGTTTTCAGCGTGTAGTAGCGTTTGGCGATAATGGCGCTCAGCACGTAGCAGACCGCCGGGGCCAGGGTAAACAGGCCGATAATGATGCTGATGGTCGCGCTGTTCTGGGTTTTGGCTGCCGCGTCGTAGCCGCCGCCAGCCAGCATCCAGCCGATCATCGCTCCGCCCAGCGCCAGGCCGAGCTTCAGCACGAACAGGGTGCCCGCAAAGCTGATGCCGGTCAGGCGCTTGCCGTTGGTCCACTCGCCGTAGTCGACGGTATCGGACATCATCACCCACTGGATCGGCGTCACCAGCTGGTGCAGCACGCCGATGACGAAGATAAAGGCGAACATCAGCACCGTGGCGTGCATCGGCACGAAGAACATCGCCACGCTGACCACCGCCAGCGCGGCGTTGGTCCACCAGAAGATGCTGACCTTGCACTTCCAGTCGGTGAGCGGTTTCGCCAGCGCGGAGCCGATCAGGTTGCCGACGCAGTAGGTGGTGAGGAAGGCGACGAACACCTCCGGCGAACCCATGATCCAGGTGCAGTAGTACATCATCGCGCCGCCGCGCACGCAGACGGCAAGGATGTTGAGGATGGTAAGCACGCCTACGATGCGCCACTGGTCGTTGTGCCAGATGTCGCGCAGGTCTTCCCGCATGGAGGTGGTGCTCGGCGGCACCTGGATGCGCTCTTTGGTGGTGAAGAAGCAGAATGCCAGCATCAGGAACGCGACCACCGACAGCACGGCGATCCCGCCCTGGAAGCCGAACGCCTTATCGTCGCCGCCAATCAGGTTCACCAGCGGCATCATCAGCACCGTGGAGAGCATGCCGCCCGCGGTCGCCAGCACAAAGCGCCAGGACTGAAGGGAGATACGCTGCGTCGGGTCACTGGTGATCACTCCGCCCAGCGCGCAGTACGGGATGTTGACCACGGTATAGAGCAGGGTCAGCAGGGTGTAGGTAACGGCGGCATAAACCATTTTGCCGTTGAGGCTGAGGTCCGGCGTGGTGTAAGCCAGCACGCAGACGATGCCGAACGGGATCGCGCCGAACAAAATCCACGGACGGAACTTGCCCCAGCGGCTGCGGGTACGGTCGGCAATCAGCCCCATGCACGGGTCGGAAATCGCATCCAGCGCGCGCGCCAGCAGGAACATGGTGCCGACAAACCCGGCGGGAATGCCGAAAATATCGGTGTAGAAAAACATCATGTACAACATGACGTTATCAAAAATGATGTGGCTGGCGGCGTCTCCCATACCGTAGCCAATCTTCTCTTTTACTGACAATACATCGCTCATTTTTTTATCCTTCACGCTGTAGGGGGCGCTGAGACCGGTTACAGTGTTTTAAACCATTGTTTCAGGAGCGGGTATTGCGTTTTCTGGTTAGCAGATTACGTTTCTTGTTTTTTGTGATCGCGGTAAATGTCGAAGAGCACAAAAGGCTAACCTGAGGATTTTCTTAGGAATTAGCTGAAACAGGGGGTACAGGTCAAAAGAGAGGTGAAAAAAGTGGTGTGGGGTATGTGGTAAATGCCTGAAAGTAGCTATAATGCGCCCCGCCTCCATGTAGCAATCGAGGCGCGGAAGATCGTCATCTCCGGTGAGGTGGCTGGACTTCAAATCCAGTTGGGGACGCCAGCGTTCCCGGGCAGGTTCGACTCCTGTGATCTTCCGCCAATTAGCCTCTACTGAACTCCACTGTCTCAAGTAAATCCCCTATAATACCCGCAATTACTGCTCAATATGTTCTCCCCAGGTTAACTGTCTCTACCAGGATCAAGTGCATAATGGGGGCATGATCTTTTGCCCCAATTTGAGACGCCCCCAATGAAGCTAACAGTCAGACAAATTGATATAGCCAATCCAAAAGAGAGGTCGTATAAGCTATCTGATGGTGCGGGCCTCTCCCTTGAAGTTACAACTAACGGCTCAGGGTACTGGCGTTTAAAGTATCGCTATGCAGGTAAAGAAAAGCGTCTTGCTTTCGGCGCCTATCCCGAGGTTTACCTCGATCAAGCACGCGAATAGCGTGATGCAGCTAAAAAGCCACTATCAGCTGGAAGCGATCCCGGAGAACTAAAGAAAGCGGAGAAAATCGCCCAAAAGCTTAACTATGAAAATACATTCGAGGCTATTGACCGTGAATAGCATCGGCTGAGAGCCGATCGTTGGTCATAGCGCTATCGTGTTGAAATTATTAATATTTTTGAAGAGGATATTTTTCCTACATCGGCAAACGCCCTATAGCTCAAATTAAGCCGATGGAATTATTGGAAACGCTTCGCAGAATGAAAAACGCGGCACGTTAGAAAAGATGCGCAAAGTCAGGCAGCGCTGCGGTGGAGTATTACCGCCATGCGATTGTGACCGGACGCGCTGAATACAATCCTGCACCCGATCGCGCCAAAGCCCTCGCAACACCAAAGAAAACACATTTTCCATTACTGACTACCGAAAAATTCCCTCACTTTCTTAAGGATCTGGCCGGTTATACCCACAGGTATTCGTCGGAGGCAATGATCGTACGAGGCCGATCTCAAAAGAAAACGTAAATCAGGTGAATGAGTTGTAGGGACATAAAGGAAGGCAGACAGGGCACGGTTTCCGCTACACGATGAGTACCATACTCCACTTTAACTCAGCGTGGATAGAAACGCAGCTAGCACATGTGGATAAGGACGCGTTACATGGGACTTATAACCATGCGCAGTGTTTGGAGGGGGAGAGAAATGATGCAGAAGCATGCAGATTATGTAGAAAGTTTAGTCTCTGGGGGTGTGTGTAAATTCAGCAGAATAAGAATTCTCAACCCCTATCAGTATTTTTATATTAGAGATTGAGAATCTTTTTTCCGCCTAGCTTAAAAGCTAAATACTTGATATTTAACTTACCCTGGCACTGGAACGCTCGTGCTCACGAATTCGTGCCTCAATTTCGACATAAAGATTAGCTTCAGCGTTTTCTCTGTCCGTTGCAGTGACGACGTACAGGCCATCGTCCGTTAGCTGGCATCAGCAAACTGCTCTGGCGACGGAAAGGCTCTTTGTATCTAAAAAATTTGTCAGAACAGATATTTTTTCGAATGTGAGGTATTCAGAATGAAGACGCTAACACTGTTTAACCCGGCAATATGATGCAGTACTGGCGTACCTGGCTCATATATCGTTCAGGTTTTGTGGTTCAAAACGAGAAAGCGAAAGTATTCTTCAAAGATCTGGAGCAGGAGCAGGAGGGCTTCCGTTGTTGTTGATGGACGGAGAAATGGTAATGGGAGGGCGATACCCGAAACGCTCTGAACTGACTCGTTGGTTCAATATCCTCTTACCAACGCGTCGGCATTTGCTGAGTTAAAGTTGTGGTGTGACTGCAATGCCGTTGGAAGTTTATTCCTTTCTTACGCTCTCGACATTTTGATCTTTAAATTCAATTATCCATACAGGAATGTGCAGACTTCGAAATAATGATGTCTTTTGAATGAAATAATATGAACGTCTATCGGTCAGTTTTGATGTTCAGCATGAAGCTGAACCGCATATAATCTGGCTTCGAAGTGGAATATCAATTTTTATTGTAAAGTTTTATATTGGAAATGTATTGTTTTGTAATTTTAAATACTGGTATAAAACAAATAAAAAAATAACATTCTGTTAACGCAATCTTTACAAGAAACATCTTCCTGATACACTTAATTTCGTTCAATAAATGGAACGTTATTAGTGGCAGGGAAAGCTATATAATATGATATATCTTCATCCTTGCTTGAAATAATTTACAAGTGAAACTAATCAAGAATTAGGGTGAAGAATGTCTATTCAAGTTCTTATTCCAGATGATTACCAGTTAGCTACGACTCAGCTAAGCTTTCTGCAAAACAATGATAAATACTCCTGTGTTTCCGTTGGTGATTTCAGTAAAGCTCCCCATATTGAAAATCAGCTTTCAACTGCACAGGCGTTAATATTAATCAGAGAACGAACGATTATTGACGAAGATTTTTTAAGACGCACACCTAATCTGAAACTGATCAGTCAAACTGGCAAGTTAGCCAGAAATGTTGATATTGATGCATGTACCAGGGCCGGTGTTGCTGTGGTTGAAGGTATTGGTTCCCCTGTTGCACCTGCTGAATTAACATGGTTGTTAATTATGGCTTCCAGAAGAAAATTAATTGCGTCAGTGGATGCCATGAAAAAAGGGTTGTGGCAGACAGAAATTGGTTGCGCGGTAAACAATCAACTTATTGGAATACTGGGATACGGGAAAATAGGCAAGAAGATCGCAAATTATGCTAAGGCATTCGGGATGCGTGTTCAAATATGGGGGAGTGAGCGCGCGCAAGAAGAAGCTCGTTCCGTTGGATTGCATGTGCCGGAAAACAGAGAGCAGTTTTTTTCCACTTCTGACATCATCACAGTACATCAACGTCTGGTGGCGCAAACTCATGGAAATATTACCCTCAGTGACCTTTCTAAAATGAAAGAGGATGCTTTATTTGTGAACACAAGTCGTGCTGAGCTTGTTTCAGAAGGCGCGCTTTATGAGGCTTTGCAGCAAGGTCGTCCCGGATATGCGGCTCTGGATGTCTACGAACAAGAACCCGTCTACAATACCGATCATCCTTTCTTAAAAATGCCGAACGTTCTGTGTACACCTCATTTGGGTTACGTAGAAAAGGCAAGTTATGAATTATATTTCAAAGCAGCCTTTGATAATGTGGTTCGTTTCTTTGAAGGTGATACCACACACGTTATAAATCTCTGACTTAAAAAATAAAGGAAATGATATGTTTATGTCAGAAGAACAAGCGTATAGAACGCAATCAAAAAAAGAATATTTTGGGTTGCTGCAAGGATTTTTGGATTCATTAGAAAGTAACCCTGATACAATTGCGCTTGAAGTTTCAGGTTGCTTATATAGCTATAAAGAACTATCTGAAATGGCCCGGGATTGGGCGGGGCTTATTCTGTCAAAACGTAAAGGAGTGAAACCAGAAAATGTCGGTGTATTTAGCGGCCGTTCTCTTGTTTCATATGTCGGTGTTTTGACAGCTTTGTATCTTGGCGCAACGTATGTTCCGATTAACATACGGTTCCCTAAAGATCGAAGCCTCGAGATGATTAACCGGGCGAATCTGGATGCGATAATATTGGATGAAAAAGCATCTTTTCTTTTTTCTGATATATGGTCTGGCATTGAAACTAAACCAATAGTATTTCTTCCAGAATCAACCACAACAGACCAGAGTTCATACCCGGCAGAGGGCGCATGCAGCATTAATCGAACCCAACGATTAAAAAATGCGATTGCAGTTTCACCAAATGACAACGCCTATCTTTTATTTACCTCGGGGAGCACAGGCGTACCAAAAGGTGTTCCAATTCAACACCGAAACGTAACGTCTTTCCTCTCTTTTAACCTGGCGCGTTATGGCTTAAATAAAAAAGACAGAGTTAGTCAGACTTTTGATTTAACATTTGATTTATCCGTTTTTGATCTATTTATGGCATGGAGTAGTAGCGCGACATTGTGTGTAGCGCAGCCACACGAGCTTCTCTCACCTGTACAATATGTCAATAAAAATCATATTACCGTCTGGTTCTCAGTGCCTTCGGTTGTCATTCTTGCGCAGCGACTTGGTGTTATCGAACCGGGTTCGATGCCAACTTTACGGTGGAGCCTGTTTTGTGGGGAAGCGTTACCTAAATCGGTTGCGGAGCTTTGGCAAGCGGCTGCACCCTATGCCACACTTGAAAATCTTTATGGACCTACTGAATTAACTATCGCATGTGCTGTTTATCGTTGGGTACCAGGTCATTCAGAGCAAGATTGTCATATGGATATTGTGCCACTTGGAGAAATTTATCCGCATCTTTCAGTAGCCATTCTTGACGAACATGCTCGTCATGTTGAAAAGGGCCATGAAGGGGAGTTGTGTGTTGCAGGGCCACAGAGGTTTGCTGGGTATCTGGCTGCCCCTGAGTTAACTCGCCAACGCATGATCTGTCTTGAAGATGGGCAACAATATTATCGTACCGGCGATAGGGTGCGCCTGAATAGTGATAGCTCCCTGACATATATTGGCCGTCTCGATCATCAAATTAAAATAAACGGTTACCGAATCGAACTAGGTGAAGTGGAATCAGCATTAAGGCGGTTGGGGTTTGAGGAAAACGCAGCAATTGCATTTCCAGATTTTATACAGCCAACTGAAATTAGAGCTTTTGTAACAGTCGATTTTGATGAAGCGTCTATAATCCATTCGATGACAAAGCTACTTCCACATTATCTTGTACCGAAGAAAATTTATCGGATAGATTCTATGCCGCTTAACTTTAATGGAAAAGTGGATCGAAATACCTTAATTACTATTTCAAATAAAATTTGAACTGAATAAATAATAAGGCAATGTCTATGCAAAAACATCTGCTCATAGTGGGCGGGGCGACTAGCTATACCCCTATCGCAAAAAAGGCCGGTCATAAAATATCTCTGCTTTTGCCTGCAAAAAAACTTGCTAATCGTAAAGACTTAGGACTTTATGATCGCATCATTACCATTCCAGAAAAAGGAACTTTAGAAGAGTGGTTAGGTTCTGCTGTATTAATTAATCAGTTTGATCGTATTGATGCAGTTGGCGCTTTTAACGAAGAAGCTGAGTTTTATGCTGTCGCTATTGCAGAAAAACTTGGCCTTCCATGTAGTTCACGCCAACTTGTCGAACTTACCCATGACAAAAATGCAATGCGACAGGTATTAAAACAACACGGCCTGGATGATACCGCAAGTTGTGTAATCACCGAGGATCTTGTGTGCGGAGTTGAAGGATTTGCTGAGCAGTATGGATATCCAGTAATCATTAAGCCACTTAACGCACGTGGGAGCACGGGAATATCTATAGTAAGGAACAAAGACGAATGTGCAGAAGGTGTAGCATGGTTTAAGAAACATGCGGGTAATTATTCAATGCTGGTGGAGCAGTTTCTTGAAGGAACTGAATGGAGCGTTGAGGCTTTTTCAGAAAATGGGCAACATAAAATAATATGTATTACACAAAAGTTTAAAGACAGCGAGCATTTCGTTGAAACGGGACATTGTTTACCTGCGTTTATCCCTGTTGAAGATGAGATTAGCATAAAAGAATATGTTAATAAGATTTTGACAGCTTTAGGCTTCACAAATGGTCCCAGCCATACGGAGATTATGCTTACCAGGAAAGGTCCAAGGATTATTGAAACACATACACGTCTTGCCGGTGATCGTATTACTGATCTTATTCGCCATGTTAGTGGTATTGACCCCGATACTTTGTGGGTTCATCAGGTTATGGGCCAGTCAATCTTTTCCGATATTCCCGTTTTAAACGCAACAGGTAACAAATTTGCTGCCATTCATTACTCCTCAGTGAATACCAGCGGTGTATTGAAGCAAATTGTAGGCGTTGATGATGCCCGAGCAAATCAAGGTGTAGTAGAGGTTGATACTCTCTATCACGAAGGAGAGGAACTTACAGGTGCATTTGATTCTTTTTCGCGTGGCACTTCAATAATCGCTGTGGGCGAATCTGCAGAAGAAGCAGTGAAGAATGCCAGAAACGCCGCGGATAAAATACGGTTTATTATTTCATGCAAAAGTTAACAACATCAGCCTATTTGATGCTTGGTGCGAATTTAGTATCAAATATCGGTAACGGCATGCGCACGCTGGTAGCTGGTATTGCTCTGTATAACCAAAGTGGCTCAGCAATGGACTTTGGTATTGTGATCGTACTGGAATATATTGTTTTATTTGTGGTGAATGTGCTGGCTGGCCCCTGGGCGGATCGCTATAACCCAAAATACACGATGCTAGTCGTGGATTTACTACGGGGGATCACGGTATGCCTTGTATGTACTCAATTAAACAGCGGATATCTATTTTTTTGGATAGCGCTACTGACTGTAGTTGTACAGGTTGGAAAGCCGTTTTATCGCTCTTCAACTTTTGTTCTTGAGCCAGCGCTTGTCAAGCCTGAACAACTTACCCGGTACAATGGTTTTGCTGTTGCAGCGATGCAACTTGGCCAGCTTCTTGGAATCAGTTTGGCTGGCTTGGTATTAAGTTTATCGGGAGTACAGGCTGCATTGATGATAACAGGGATTTCGTTTCTGCTATCTGCATTGTCTATTGCATTTGTTATTGTTCCTTCAACAATTGAGTATGCCTCTCATCATAAAGGAAGTGGCATTCTGAAGTGGTTTCACCAACTTGTTCAGGACTGGATCGATGTCGCAAAATTTATGCGTCGTAACAAGGGGTTGACGACATTGACAACCCTGGGCGTGAGCGATTATCTCACTCCAAGTTTTCTGAATATCTTTCTGGCAATACTTGTTGTTCATCGTTTTGAAGGAGCACCTTACGCCCTTTCTCTATTAGATGGTTCCTTCGCTCTGGGAGCTATGTTGAGTGGTCTTTTTGCTGACAGGCTGGTTGTCAGTATCGGCCCTCGTTTAACTTCGATCATCGGCATTACCGGACAGGGATTAATGTTTATTGGTATCGCCAGTGGTGGGCCAAGAGAATGGGCTGTTGCCGCGACATTTTTTATTGGGGTAATGAATTCATTATCTTATATGGGTATATACACAACTCTGCAACTTCGTATTAAGGGCCCATTTAAAGGGAGGATATCTTTAGTCAGATCACTTATTGCAACTTTACTGGCATGTATATTTATTCCGCCTATAACACATTTATCTGATAGTTCTTTGACATTAGCTTTAATAGCAGCAGGCTCGGTGTCATTCGGATTTAGCTTAGTAGTTCTCATTATGCCATCGATAACTCTTTTTCCCGATGATGTTATTGCTAAAACAAAACCATCAGAGAAAGAACCCGGCAGCAATCCTTTGTAAACTCTAATTAAACGATATTACTATGAATGAAAAAATTAAAGCCCTAGATGCGCTGATAATCAGCACGTTAAAAATAAGTCCGGAACAACTCTGTGATGAATTGACTTATCAGTCAATTCATCAATGGGATTCCTTATGTCATGTAGAATTGATCCTAGAACTCGAAAAAAAATTCAGTTGCAAAGTTTCATCTGAACAGATACTTGAACTGATAAGTGTAAAAGCATTACGCACCTTCGTTTCTTCTTTATATAAAGGGTCGGATGAGGCGCCCGAAAAAAATAAACTGATAAGTCATGTGAATACAGCCAATGTTTTTCGTGGACTTAACGGAATCGCTTTCGATAATAGTGCAATAACATATATTGATGGCTCTAGGGGAATTCTTACCTATCGCGGCTATTCAATTCATCAGCTAGCGAAATGGTCTTCTTTTGAAGAAGTATCCTGGTTGCTTCTGCATGGTGAGCTTCCCAATGCAGAAGAATTAACGCTATTCCGAAAAGAGTTGAGTGAGGCACGGGATGTTCCGAAAGAAGTACTGGATATCATGGTTGCATTACGTAATGCCTCACCTACTGAAGCCTTACGAACAGGCGTTTCGGCACTTGCAAGTTACGATACAAATAAAGATGAGCATAGCACGGAACACCACCGTAAAACGGGGATGCGCCTCCTGGCACAAATACCTATTTTGATTGCGGCTCATCATGCTGCACGGCAAGGACGTGAATTAGTACTTCCTGATCCCGAGTTACCTTTTGTAGAACATTTCCTGTGGGTGTTACGCGGGCAGGCACCGCTAGAAAAAGAAATCGAATTAATGAACTGTGATTTTGTTATACATGCTGATCACAGTTCAAATGCTTCAACTTTTTCTGCAAGAGTCGCAACAGGGTGTCAGGTCGATATGTATGGGGTGTTTACTGCGGCTATTTCCACTTTCGCAGGCGATCTACATGGCGGTGCGATTGAAAAAGTCATGGAGATGCTTGATGAAATTGGTGAACCTGATAACACGCCTTTATACGTGCAAGAACGCCGGGCGCAAAATAAGCCAATAATGGGATTTGGACACCGTGTATATCGTACTGAAGATCCACGGGTACGGCATTTACGCGACGCGGCCTGGCAGGCCAGTCAGTTAAGTGGAGATCTACGTTATTTTAAAATCATACAGGCGCTGGAACTCGAGATGAAACCCTACGCCAGGCATGGTATTGATGCCAATGTAGATTTGTATGCAGGCCTCCTTTATCGGCTGTTGAATTTACCTAATGATCTCTCAATTCCTATTTTTATCGCTGCACGGGTTTCCGGCTGGATTGCTCATGCTCTGGAGCAAAGAGAAAACAATGTTCTGATTCGCCCTTTATTACATTATATCGGGAAGGCAGAGCGCAACCACCCGAAGACATTATAAGGAGAATGGTAATGTCTTATGTCGATAATCACGTTAAAGAGAATCAATGCTATAGCGAAGCGATGATCATTAATGGTCGTCGTTTAAAGGTATGGAGTCTTTCCTCGCTGGCACAGCGTGCAGGCATAAATATTTCTGATGTTCCCTACGCTGGACGTGTCCTCGTAGAATCGATCGCGCGTAATGGCGAAGAACATGTAGCGTTAATTGCGCTCAATCAGCTCGCAAATGGGCAGAAAGTAGATGTAGAAATAGCGTTCAACCCAGCTCGTCTGATCATGCAAGACTATACGGGTATCCCAGCCCTGGTCGATTTAGCCGCCATGAGAGACAGGATGGAGGAAAATGCAGATGCTATTAACCCTGTCGTTCCAACGATGATGGTCGTTGATCATTCTTTATTAATCGAAAAATCCGGTGTGCCTGATGCTCAGAAATGGAATGAAACGCATGAAATGAGACGTAACCGTGAGCGTTACTCTTTTCTGCGTTGGGCTGAACAAAATTTTACTAATCTCAAAATTGTGCCACCGGGAAAAGGCATCGTACATCAAATTAATCTTGAGCAGGTTGCATTCCCTGTCGTTGAAAAAGAAATACAGGGGGAGTTATGCCTAATCCCTGATTCCGTTATTGGAACAGATAGCCATACTACCATGATTAATGGTCTCGGAATTCTAGGCTGGGGCGTTGGGGGATTAGAAGCAGAAGCGATCATGCTCGGATTACCCGTTAAAACGCGCTTCCCCCAGATTGTGGGGGTAAACTTGCATGGACAGCGGCAAGCTGGTGTCAGCGCCGCAGATCTGGCATTAGCGCTCACATCTTTCTTACGTGAAGCGGGGGTTGTGGGAGATCTTCTTGAGTTTATAGGCCCGGCGACTGTTTCGCTAAAAGCCGCAGAACGCTGCACTATAGCAAATATGGCTCCCGAATACGGAGCTATGGGAGCCTACTTTCCCGTTGATGAAGAAACGTTCAACTTTTTTCATCAGACTGGCAGGGAAGGCGAGCAATTAGAAACAGCGCGCGAATACTATATTTTACAACGCATCTTTAAAGAAAATAGCACGCCGCGTTACGCACGAGAGCTTGTTTTCGATGTTGGGAGCGTCAGTTTATGCGTTGCCGGTCCTAGTCATCCCCACCAAAAAGTGCCTTTAGGCCAGCTGGGGGAATCTTTCCGGAAGGCGTTTGAGCTTGAAAAGTTCTCAACCGAGACGTTGCCACACGGAACAATAGCTCTGGCAGCAATTACATCGTGTACCAATACTTCTAACCCTGAGGCGATTATAGCAGCAGGACTTTTGGCCCAACGAGCTGTTCTTCGTGGCATGAAAGTCCCTCTCCATGTCAAAACCAGTTTTGCTCCGGGTTCAACTGCGGTCACACGTTACCTTGCTCATGCCGGGTTGTTAGAACCGCTACAGACATTAGGGTTCCATATCGTCGGTTATGGCTGCACAACCTGTAACGGTGGTGGCGGAGAACTTTTCCCATATGTTAAAGAGGCCATTGAAAAAGAGGGGGTGATCGCGTCGTCAGTGCTGAGTGGCAACCGTAACTTTGAAGGGCGTATTCATCCACTTATTCGAGCAAACTATTTGGGATCTCCAGCAATCGTGGTTGCAATGGCGATTGCTGGAAATATCAATTTTAATCCCGAGACAGACCCGCTTGGATTAGATATAGAATGCAAACCGGTTTATTTGCATGAACTGTGGCCTGATGATAATGACATTCGCAACATAGTTGAAAAGTCTGTCAGGCCTGAATCCTTCCGGACAGATGCTCAGCGTTCATTAGAATGGGATGCTCTTTCATCGAATGGTGGGACGAATTTCAACTGGAATGATAAGTCTACGTATATTGTACGCCCCCCTTATTTTGAACAAGATAGTTTTATTCAGAATGATACTATCTCTTCAGCCCGGCCTTTACTGATGTTAGATGATGATATCTCGACGGATCATATTTCTCCTGTAGGGGCTATTGATGCAACTTCTGTAGCGGGTAAATATTTATTGACGCTCGGCACAAATATTTCTGAGCTAAATTCGTTTGGTTCCAGAAGGAGTAACCATGAAGTTATGGCCAGAGGTGCTTTTTCCAATGAGCGTTTAAAAAATGCATTGGCAAATGGAATGTCTGGTGGATGGACCCGCATTCAGCCGACTGGTGAAATTAAGACCGTTTATGATGCAGCTCAGTTTTACAAAGCCAATTCAATTTCTACGATTATTTTAGCGGGGGAACGTTATGGATGTGGTTCTTCCCGTGACTGGGCTGCTCGTGGGCCGTGGTGTCTCGGCGTTCGGGCTGTTATTGCTAAAAGCTTTGAACGCATTCACCGTTCAAACTTGATTGCTATGGGCATTGCGCCACTGGAATTTGAACCTGGAGAAGGATGGCGTGAACTCGGTCTTAATGGCAGTGAATCTATCACAATAGAGCCTTTGTCAGAGCTCTCTACTGAAGCTCTCATGCAGGTTTATGCACAATGTCCAGAAGGTGAAGTTATTCAGTTCCGGGTACGTCTAAATATTTTTTCTGATGCTGAACTGGTGATTTTTAAGTCGGCTGGTATGTTGCCTTTTTTACTGCAACGCTTTCAACAAAATAAAGCTAATTAAAAAGAACACTACAAATTAATCATTTTAAAAATCAAAAACAATAGTTCAATTAGGAGAGAACAATGCAAACCGTCCCTCGTCAAATGCACCTTGGTGCTTTTTTGCCTGCGCCTGGACATCATGTTGCGGCATGGCGACACCCGAATGCACAACCAAATGGTGGTCTGGATATTAATTATTATAGCCAGCTCGCCAGAACAGCTGAGCGTGGAAAATTTGATCTCATGTTTTTGTCTGATGGGGTGGGTGTCCGCACCCATTATAAAGATGAGGACGAATTGAGCCGCTGGGGAAGAACTGTTCATTTTGAGCCGCTAACCCTGCTGTCGGCTCTTTCTATGGTAACCCAACGACTGGGGCTCATTGCTACAGCCTCAACCAGCTATAACGAACCTTTCCATATCGCAAGAAAATTTGCCTCGCTTGACTACCTGAGCAACGGCCGTGCTGGCTGGAACGTCGTGACATCAGTCACGGATGTTGAGGCTCAAAATTTCAATCTTGAAAAACAGGCCGATCACGCAACGCGTTATCAACGTGCCAGAGAGTTCATGAATGTCGTTTCTGGGCTGTGGGATAGCTGGGATGATGATGCATTTTTGTATGATAAAGCATCAGGTCGCTATTTTGACCCTTCTCGCTTGCGCATACTCAACCATAAAGATTCCTTTTTTTCCGTTCGCGGGCCTCTTAATGTTGCCAGACCACCACAGGGCTATCCCGTAATCGTCCAGGCAGGTTCTTCAGCAGATGGTCAGGACTTTGCAGCACAATGGGCCGAAGTCATTTTTACCGCGCACCAAACGCTTGAACAAGCACAACATTTTTATAGTGGTATCAAGCAACAAGTGGAAGCTCATGGGCGAAGCCCGGAACAGGCGGTCGTTATGCCTGGGGTGTTTACAGTTGTCGGAAAAACTCAATCTGAAGCCGAAGATAAATACGCTCAGTTGCAGGAGCTGGTTGATCCCGTTGTTGGTATGGGCTTGCTAACAGGTCTTCTCGGGGACGTTGATATTTCAGGCTATCCACTTGATGGGCCTTTACCCGAACTCCCAACTACTGAAGGCAGTACCAGCAGACAGCAACTTGTTTATGAACAAGCCCGGCGGGAAGGATTGACGATCAGACAGCTTTATTTATCTGTTGCTGGCGGTCGTGGTCATAGATTTATATTAGGTTCACCTTCCCAAATCGCCGATCAGTTAGAGGAATGGTTTGTCAGCAATGGTGCGGATGGATTCAATATCATGCCGCCTTGTCTTCCGGACGGACTTAATGATTTCGTTGATTTAGTCATACCTGAATTACAACGCCGTCACTTATTCCGAACTGAATATACAGGTACGACCTTGCGAGAACACCTTGGATTGAAACGACCGCAGGTGCGTCCTCGTCAGTCTAACAATTAGGGGTAATAGAATGAATTGTACTCCACTTGAGCTAACCGAAAAATTAGGTCTGCAGGACGGCTTTGGCCGTTGCCTGTCGGCGAAAGATATTGAGGACTTTGCCGCCCGTCGTTGCGCATATGATTGGGTTCATTTTGGTATGCGGGATATTTCAGTTAACCATTTACTGAATGTTTTAAGGAGCTCTGGCTCACTTCTCGCTCCACGATCCGGTCACATTGGTAACTGGGAAGGCATTTTAAAAGGTGCCGCGGGAGCGCTTGATTTTAATCATGCCATTTGCTCGCAGCAATATGGTTATCCATTAATATATTGTTTTAATCAAACAGAGAATTACGACCTATCTGCAGGTGATCACGTTTATTTGCCTGGTTCTATTATTGAAAATAATGAACGACACTGTTTACCATTATTAACATGGGATGGAAAACGTTACAGTGAAAGGGGACGCGAAGAGCCTCTTTTTGTCCCTTTTGTGAGAACGCATTATCAAGGGGAGACACTTCCCTTGATCACGCTACACTGGAATAGGTTGCAAAAGCGTTCGGCATTACCCTTTCGGTTAGAAGCTGCCCTGTTATATCAGCACCGTGACGCCGTGAGATCCATGCTTGAAGTGTTACTCAAAGAGGCTGTAAGAAGTAACAGCCCTCGTCGTGCGTTTACTGATATCGTTGGACATGCCGTCGGTCTTGATGGCCATGTCGATCGCTGTGAAATAGAACCGGAAGGTAAAGGATTTCGCCTAAAACACACCTATTATCAAGATATCGATCATCTCATTGAAGCAATCCTGCAACCTATACGTGCGGTTGCGGATCCTGAGGCGTTTTTTGAAGACATTGATAAAATGCCGGCGGAACTTCCTGTCATTTCAAATTTATTGACTGCCGTTCTCAGCGCCATCTTCGGTACGCATTATCCTGATGCCAGGGTAAACAGGGCGACAATGACGCAGCCTTTTAATCCTCATATACACTGGGGAGCACGGGATATGGCTGGCTATCCACCCGTTCGCCGTGGCTATATCGCCCAAAAATCAACCGCGCGTACTATGCGTAATCTCATGACTCCTCTGGTGAATCATTTCGATGAGGTTGACCCGCTTTATATGATGATGCTTCCTGCATCTATTTTCATGCTTTGTCCTCCAGGACATTGCCCGGCTGATTCAGATGTTCTTTCATCACTTTTTTTAGCGACACGCAAAATTACCTCACGTTATCGTCCCGACGATAGCCGTATTGTGTCTGAGTCAGTTGAAATGACACGACGTTGGCTCGAAGGAGAAGGCAAAAACCTTTCTCATTACATGCGAAGCCGTTTTTATGGAAAACCAGGGGTGCTGGGAGGCCGCTCTATAGAGCACGAAACCAGCCCCATCATGCCTGAATTTTTTGGTGAGCTCACGATTCGTGAAGCATGTCTGATTGTTGGGGCTCTTGTTGAAGCCTCTTTGCAAACGGCTCATAAGGCGGTGGAATATGTTTAATAATAAAAGATGGGTTCTGTTAGTAGGAGGAAAGACAGAACTGGTCCTGAAAGCCAAATCACTGGGACTAGCCGTCTTAAGATTGCAGGATCGGAAAGCGATTGATCACGATCGCCTTGAACTGGCCGACTATACTTTAACCGCTGACTTTCATGATACAAAATCTCTGATCCCCCTGGTTCGGGGTTTACACGCCGTAATCCCCTTTGAACAGGTCATATCCCTTTCTGAGGACACGCTGGTTCTGGCCTCGCAGATAAGAGAGGCAGTGCATTTACCCGGGACATCAGTGCAAACAAGTCTTCTTTTTAAAGATAAATCAGCAATGCGTGAGCACCTTACTTTGGCAGGGATAAGTCCGGTTGTAGCAGAAAAGGGAACCTGCCTTGAAGACGTAATTACTTTTCGCAGCCGTTTAGGTGACGCGCCTGTGATCGTTAAGCCACTGGATGCAGCAGGCAGTCTTGGGGTCTTTAAAGTCGTATCGAAGGAAGAATGTGAGAAAGTAATTAGTCACTTTCAGATGATGGGATGGTTGCCATTTTTAATGGAGGAATACCTCGACGGGCCTGAGATTAGCGTGGAGGCATTCAGCTTTTCTGGTCAGCATCACATTATCTGCTTTACCGATAAGCTTATCACATCAAATTTTATTGAACGTGGACATGCATTGCCCCTTCATTTAGACGAATCGCAACACATACAAGTCGAAAAACTGGTGAAGGAATTTTTGTCGATAATGGGACTTAAAGATGGTCCTTCACATACAGAAATCAAGTTAACGTCCAGGGGACCCAGGATAATAGAATCGCACAACAGAGTAGGTGGGGATCATATTAATGAGCTTATTGAAACGGCCTTTGGATGTGATGTGAAACGGCTATGCATCGCATGGGCGTTTGGTTTAGCAGAGCCTTCTTTAAAGCTCTCAGCACAATGTGGTGCGGCAATTAGATTTCTTATTCCGCCTCCAGGCCTTATCAAGGCTATTCGAGGGATTGAAGACATCGCAGCTGCAAAAAATGTTGTCTTAAAGGAAATAAACATTACACCAGGAGAGGTCATTACTTCCGCGTGCGAGTCCGGGGACAGACGTGGGTTTATTTTGGTTAAGGGAGAAGACTCAGGGAAGGCCGCACAATATGCGGACACGTTAATTAATTCAGTCATCCTTGATCTTCAGTCAGGAGAAAACGCGCATGGAGCTTAATTTTTATAAACATAATCTTATACTTAGAGAACCTTTCGTCAGTCACAAATCAGTCACGGATTCTGGGATCGAACATGTTATTGTTCGTTTGAAATGGAAGAATTATGAAGGTGTTGGGGTTGCCGTCCCTGCTAAAGAATATGGTGAAACGGCAGAAACTATTTCGATGGTGCTGGAGCAATATCGCCCAGGCTTGCAGCATTCAACGCCCTTTGAAAGGATAACCGTTCTGGAGAATTTACAAACTCTGTTGCCTGGTCATCCTGCCGCCTTGTCAGCAATCGACATTGCTCTGCATGATCTTCTGGGTAAACGCCTTGAACAACCGATTCACCGGCTTTTGGGTCTTGCTGGCAAAGCATTGCCTCCTACTGCAATATCTTTAGGGTTAATGTCTAATGAGAACACTGTTTCAAGCCTTGAAAAATTGTGCGACTGGCCTGTTATCAAGCTTAAAATGAGCAGACCCGATGAATCACGGCTGAAATTAGTGCGTGAACATTATCGCGGGCGTATCTGGATAGATGGTAACGGGGCATGGAATTTAAAAGAGGCTATGAAGACGCTCGATCGTTTCGAGCGTTATGGTGTTGAGTTAATAGAACAACCCATTGCGGCAGGCTTTCCAGAGCATCTTAAATTTCTGCGTGAAAGAACGAGCCTCCAGGTTATCGCCGATGAAGACTGTCACTCTTGTAAAGACATCAGACGACTTTCAGATTGCGTCGATGGTGTGAATATCAAATTACTCAAATGTGGTGGATTATCGAACGCTACAAAAATGATCACCCTGGCTCATGATGTAGGAATGAGTGTGATGTTAGGCTGTAAAACTGAGTCAAGTATTGGGATAACCGCAATGGCGCAAATTGGGGGGCTAGCTGATTATTTAGATTTAGATGGTCATCTTGATATCGAAAACGACATTTTTGAGGGACTCAAAATCGTTAAAGGGGAATTGCAATTACCCTGTGCACCCGGTTTAGGACTAACGCTAAAAGGAAACGAGTCAATCCCTCATGGCAGTTGTTCGGTTTAACCGAACAACTGAGGAACGGTAAATAGTGTTGCGCCCTGTCACCCCGCACCCTCACCCTCAGGGAGAGGGTACCGCTTGTGCGGTTTGTCCCCCCACACCGATCGCGCTAAGCTTTAATCTCCATCACCGCATACACCCCGTCCTTCGGCACCACCACGGTGACGTTTTCCACCGGCACGCCGGCCGCAAGGTGGATGTCCTGCAGCTGCTGTAACGACCTCGGGTGAATATCCTCCCAGCCGATACCCCGCAGCACAAAGTCAATCTGCGGGCTGCTGGTGAGCATGTTCGACACAATCACCGCGCCGCCGGGTTTGACCAGCCGCAGCGCGCGCTGGAGAAAAATCACCGCGTCGGTATCGTTGAAGTATTCGAAAATCCCCAGCGCGTCGACCAGTTCGGCCTGATGCTCGCCCAGCTCCAGCAGCAGGTCCTCGTTACGCACCAGCGTATGGAGCAGGTTGCGCCTGAGCAGCGTCAGCTGTTCGCCCACCACAATGCCTTCCTGCGCCGCCATGGTTTCCGCCCAGCTGAGCGCCACCGGGTCTTTGTCCACCAGCGTGAGATAGACCTGCTGGCCATCAAGCTTTGCTTCGCGCAGCGCCTCCAGCACGGGGATAGCGGCACCGCTCGCCAGGCTGACCCAGTTGTTCTCGCTTTCATTATGAATGTACTTATCCACCAGTGCGGCCAGCACCCGGGCGCGGGAGCGCACGCCGATGGCATCATTCGCGTGGATAAACCACTGGCGGCTGTCGCTGTCCATTTTAGTGCCGTCGGGCAGGCGGTCCTCCAGCGGATTTTGCACCACAAACAGCGCCAGCGCGGAGGGCACCAGCCGGGTGCGCCACGCGGTGAGCGCCGGGCGGTTGCGGAAGGCCTGTTCGGAATAACGGTTCTGCGGGACCAGCACGGCCAGCCCCCCTTCGTCGTATTCTACCCTCGGAGGCCGGAGCGCTGGCTCGGCTTTCAGGGCGCGGTCAAGGGAGGCGATCTCACGGGCAGCGTCGTCTTTCATCGGCCACTGGTCGCTGACGTCGGGAAATGACGCGCTGAAAATCGTCATATTTTCAGGCGCATCGCCGCGAAAAGGCTGCCAGTTCATGTCGTCTTCCCTCCGTTAGGCTTTTAACGGAAGTCTATCCAGGCGAGCCAGTAAAACCCTACGAAGAAAGCACTAAATAGGTGCATCAGTTCTGCGACGTGCGCCATGCCCCCGGCGTACAGCCGTACTCGCTCTGAAAATGACGAATAAAGTGGGCGCAGTCGCTAAACCGCATCCGTCGCGCAATATCCGTAACGCTTTGCTGAGAGTTTTTCAGCAGCCAGCAGGCATAGCGCAGCCTGGCGCTGCGAATAAACTCCCGCGCAGTTTTGCCAAACTCGGCGTGAAACAGGCGATTAAGCTGACGTTCGCTCAGCTTAACGTCCTGAGCGAGCCTGGCGGCGCTGAGCGGGTGAGTCAGATACTGTTCGACGATCGTCACCGCCCTGCGCAGGCGCGAATCAGGGATCATGGCTATATTCGCGGGCCGCGGCGTGGCGGCATCATGCGGAGGAAGGGACAGCCGCCGGGAGGTGGTGGCCGCAATGTCGTCTCCCCCGTGGGCGCGGATCAGTGCCGTTATCAGGGTGAGCGTTGAGATCCCCCCCGGGCAGGTCAGCACATCGCCTTCGTCGATAAAATCGAGGCTTTGCTCAGCATAAACCTGCGGAAAACGTTGCGTGAAAACGTCATGGTGATGCGGATGAATCGAGGCGCGGCGCTCGTTCAGTAAGCCTTCCTCCGCCAGAATAAAGCTGCCGGTACCAATACCAATCAGGGGAACGTTGTTGTGATGAGCATCCGTGAGAAACGCTCTGTCGCCACGGTGTCCCAGGTGAAGATGATCAAGACTTCCGCCGATCGCCGCAATATAGTCGAAGTCGCCGGGCGGCGCATGGGCGGCCTCGGGCCGCACGCTGAGCCCAGAGCTGCTCACTACCGGTAAGTCGGGGTAAGTGCTTATCAGACTGAGTTTAAAGCGTATTTTCTGGCTACGCTTCTGGACGCTGGAAGCAATACGTAACGCCTCTATCAATCCTGAATATGCGAAAAGCGAGAAATGAGGCCACAGGAGTAACCCCATATGCAGGGATTTTTTCCGCGCAGGCGTCATTCTGACGCTATCATCAATTAAAGTTTTCATTAACTTGCCGAAGAATAATTACATTATCGCAACATTATTGTTGCTGTTATATTTTCCTAAGATAGGTCCTGGCTATTAAATCAAGCATAAATGATGGTCGCAAAAACTTAAAAATATTTTTCCCTGTCGCTATCCGTTTTTTGACGTGTGGCACACATAGGTCGGGAGCGTTCCCAGAATAAATAAATAATTCTCATTCTGCTGTTTCTTAATTCGCATATAAATATTCTTATTCGGATAGATAAAAAATAAGGGTTCGTACTTCTCCAGCCAGCTGTCGCTGATGTTGTCGTCCGGAAATTTCATATTGCGTATAGACGTCAGATTATAGACGCTGTCTTTGCGCTCAATCTGAAAGAAAACTTTGCGATTCAGGGTCTTCGTGGGATCGTTTTTCAGCCGACCATTCATACTGAGTATTCCGTTGTTGCCTTCCACGGTGTAATTCAGCCACAGAGAAAGCGTTTCATCACGGTGATGCTGAATAAAGTTCGCCTGGCAGGAAAAGGGCTGGATGTAATGGCGATGCCAGAGGTAATACGCCGCCACGACAGCCCCCATCAACAGGCACAGGCAGAGCGCAACAAGCGTTTGACGGTAGCGAACCATACTAGCGATCCTCTATAAAATAATCGGACATACAGCGGTTGGGTTCCGTCATCGGTCTGTCACAGCGAATGACCGACGCGCGAGGCAGCAGGATGTATCCGCTGACATACACCCAGGGATAGTTCGCGCAATGGTCTTTAAACGGGGCGGCATAGGCCAGGGCTTTATCCCTATCGCGTTGCGTTTCAATATCGCGAGAAAAATAGAGCTGACACTCGCCCATCTTCATCGCGAAGCGGTACCCGTCTACGAAATAGCTGTCATGCAGCAGGTTATGGCTGATAACGCTCACGCCAGCCAGCATCAGCAATAGCACCAGCGCGCCCGACAGCCAGAAGCGGTTTCTCGAGACCGTCGGGGCGACAGTCTCTTCACAGATATCCGGAGCAGCACATTCTTCCTCTTCAGCCTGCGGCTGCGTCTCTTTAATGGTGATTTGCGTATCGCTTGCGAGCGTGAGTCCAATGCGCGGGATAGTGACAATTGGATCGGTTTCGAAACCCACCTTCTTCAGACCTTTGCGCAGAATAGAAATGTTCTGGTAATAGGTATTAGGCGAAACCAGCATCCCCCGGCGCTGCCAGACAATATCCATGCACTCCTGTTGAGTCACAATACTTCCGACCCTTTCTATTAATAACAACAAACAGCGGCCCGCCGGGGAATTTAATACCACCACCCGGTCAGGATTGTTGAGATCGCGTAATGTGCTGGCGGCTGGGTGAAACTCTACCAGGCCATTAATAATGTAATGCTTATGCATAGAATGGGCTAAATACCTCCGGTCAACGCCTGTTGCTCCAGTAGATTCCCTTCACGGTTAACCTGCGTATCCCTCGCCTGTGTAAGGATTAATGTGACGGATAATTGCGCAACTGTATATCCTGGCGCCTGGCGAAAAATCTTATTTTTCCTTTCTCTTTATCTGACCGGTCTGAAGTTTTCTTAACCGCCATTTAAAGCCGTCTTGACACTGACAAAACTCGACAAAGGCGCCCGTTGAACGCTTTAGCCATCGTTGTCTGAATTATTCAGCGTGCTTAATTTGTTTTTTTGATAAAAAGCAGAGGGGACGCGCTCCGCCAGCGGGTTTCGAAATTACAACAAGTTCGAAAGCTGTCGTCTTAATTAACAATTTCGGTGCAAAACTGTTAGCCACCGTCAGTAACTACCCGCATCACATGACGTCCGCAGACTATTTCCTTACAAAACATTTATTAAAGCCAACTTTTCAATAAAAACTACCAGTATGATTATTTACAGGCAGATAAGCAAAAGCCGGTTTAGCGAGGAGAAATTGACGCTACACCTAAACTGTACTTAAAACAAATTAAGATTAATTCAGGTTACCTATTTAACGCCCTGAGTATAGTGGGCTCACACCGTGCAATGCTTAATTGCTTCGAAAATACAGGCATCGTTCTGCCCGACAGAAGAGTCTCATTACAATTATAAATCGAGGGAATGACATGGCGAATAAGCTCAACAACACACGTCATTTAAATATCGCGCTATTGGGTGGAGATCACTTTGCGCGTCAGGGGATCGCCGCGTTATTAAAAAATACTGTCCCGACCATGCAGATAACAGCGTCGATCGATAATTATGCGGAGATCGAAACAATACTCGCGGCCGCACCTGTAGACGTAGTTTTTTTATCCGGCACGGAGAAATATCACGCGGGATATGATTGCCTGAAATATATCAGGAAGATGAAAGTCCTCTATCCCGACGTACTTATTTGCATGTATTCCGCACCGGCAAATTCCTGGCTGTGGATACGCGGTGAAATAGACGCCTATCTCTCGCTGCAGGACCCGCTTTATCACTGGCGAGCCAGCGTATTAAAAATGGTCGATAGCCGTTATCGCCCAATAAAAAAACCCACGGCGTTATCGCTGACGCCGGGTGAATGGAGGGTATTGAAGGAACTGCGAAAGGGTCTGGATATGCGTTACATCGCCGAAACAGAGCAGCTTTCTTACCGTCGTGTCAGCGCGTTAAAAAGCTCAGCGATAAGAAAACTCGGGCTCAGGAACAAGACAGATTTGCTGGTCTTTTTAACCAGTTAGACCTGCTGCTTTCAGAGCAAATCTCGACTTAACACCATAATGGAATCAGGACAATGAAAGCTCAATTCAATAATAAAACGCTGCTTGCGATCGCTATTGCGGCAGTACTGCCAGTGGGCTCGGCGCTGGCTGCCGGCACCAGCGGCGGCACGGTGAACTTTAGCGGCAAAGTGGTGACCTCCGCCTGCGCCATCAGCGCAGGAAGCGCCAACATTGACGTGGATATGGGTGAAGTGCGGACCGCAACGCTGGAGACGGCAGGCAGTGAAGCCAGCACGGCAAAAGCGTTTGCCATCACCCTGGAAGATTGTGAAATCGCCGATACCTCAGCCTCAACGGCAGAGAACCCGATTGCTGCGACCACAGTGGCCGTCACCTTCACCGGTACGCCGGACGGTTCCGATGTCAATAGCTTGTCCGTCGGTGCAAACGGCAGCGCCAACTCTGCGCAAAACGTGGCTATTCGCCTTTATGACGAGCAAGGCAACGTGGTGAAGCTGGGTGAACCGGCTTCTGCCATCCCTCTGTGTAAGGGTGCCAACACACTGAACTTCAGCGCGAAATATTACTCGCCGAAGGGCGGCGCCACCGCGGGCGATGCCAGCGCCGTCGCGACTTACACCGTGACCTATTCGTAATCTTCAGGCCCGGTCTGCGAGCCGGGCCTGTCTTAGCTTTCAGGAGAAACACTATGCGCGAAAATACATGGATTTGCCTGGTGGGCGCGTTATGTTCCTCCGCCGTCTATGCCGGCGGCGTGGGATTGGGCGCAACGCGAATGGTCTACTCCAGCGCCACCAGCCAGGCCATGATGCAGGTGAGAAACACCCATCCCGACGCCACGTTCCTCATCCAGTCCTGGATGGAGAATGAGAAAGGCGAACGCACCAACGACTTCGTGATTACGCCGCCGCTGTACGTCATGAAACCGGCCAGCGAAAGCGCGGTAAAAATCATGTTTAACGGCAAAGCCCTGCCAGAGGATCGGGAGACGCTCTACTGGATGACGGTCAAAGCCATCCCCCAGCAGGCTAAAAGCGGCTCCGGGAACACGCTGCAGTTTGCGTCGGCTAACCGCATCAAGGTCTTTTATCGCCCGGAAGGACTCAGTGAGAGCCCGGCAGAGGCGTGGAAAAAACTGGCCGGCGTCTACCGTGCCGGAAAGGTCACGCTCAGCAACCCCACGCCGTACTACCTCACCACCATCAACGTGAAAATTGACGGTATGCCGGTGCAGCCGGTGATGGTGCCCCCGAAAGGCAGCGTGACGCTGGCCGAAACCTTCAGCCATGCGGGTAGCATGAGCTATCAGACCATTAACGATTACGGGGCATGGACCCCCGCCACGCGCGCGTCGTTATCCCAATAATAAAAGTAAGGCGTGACCACGTGAAAATAAAAATCCTGTGCGCCACGGTGATCTCCCTGGTGATTCGGCAAGCCGTGGCTGCTGAAAGCGAGCTGCAATTTAACCCCGCGTTCCTCAACGGCGAGAGCGCGAACAGCGCCGATCTCGCATGGGTCAGCGCCGGGAGCGCGTTGCCGCCGGGTGATTACAACCTCAACGTGTATATCAATACCAACTACGCGTTCACAGGTAACGTCACGTTCCGCCTTGCTGAAGACAGTAAGGGTGAAGCGCTGCCCTGCCTCACGCCCCAGCAATTCGACGCGCTGGGCATCGATAGTCATCAGGCGAAGGGCGGAGTGCTGCCGCTGGCGCAACGCTGCATCGTCTTAACGAAGGCGTTTGCGGATACGCAGTTTGATCTGGACCAAAAGACGCTCACCCTGAGCTTCACCGTACCGCAAAGTGCGATGCGCAATTTGCCGCGCGGATATGTCAGCCCGGAAAGCTGGGAGGCGGGCATTCCTGCCGCGTGGCTGAATTACGTGGTCAATGGCTCGAATAATGAATATCGCGGCGAGACGCGCACGCGGGAACAGCAGCTGTTTGCAAGCCTCAACAGCGGCGTCAACCTGGGCGCGTGGCGGCTGCGTGATTTCACCACGTGGACCAAAGATAGCAATGAACTTACCCACGTGCAGACCTGGCTGCAGCGCGATATTCACGCCCTGCGCGCGCAGGTGTACGCCGGGGAAACGTACACCTCGGCGCAGGTTTTCGACTCCGTGGGCCTGCGCGGTCTCGCCCTGAAAACCGATGACAACATGCTGCCCGCCAGCCTCAGCGGCTATGCTCCTGAAGTCCGGGGCATTGCGCGCAGCAACGCCACGGTCACGGTTCGCCAGAACGGCAACATCATCTATCAAACCTCCGTTCCGCCGGGGGCGTTCGTGCTGAAAGATCTCTACCCGACCTCCTCGGGAGGCGATCTGGCGGTCACCATTCAGGAGAACGACGGCAGCAAAACGCAATACACGCTTCCCTTTGCCAGCGTGCCGAACCTGGTGCGTAACGGACAGGTGAAATATGCCCTGGGTGCCGGGAAATACCGTCCGACGGGCAATCAGGATGCGCCCTCTTTCGCGCAGGGCGAGCTGTTCTACGGCTGGCGATACGGCCTGACGTTTTACGGTGGGGCGCAGTTTGCCGATCGCTATAACGGCCTGGCCTTCGGGTTTGGGCAGAACCTCGGCCGCTTTGGCGCCTATTCTATTGACCTGACCCACGCCCGCAGCCAGCTGGCGGACGATCGGCACTATACCGGTGATTCGGTGCGCCTGCGCTACAGCAAGCTGCTGAATGATATTGGCACGCGGGTTAACTTCTTCTCGCTGCGCTACTCCACGAAAGGGTTTTATACCCTCAGCGACACCACGTACAAACGCATGTCGGGCGGATCGCCAAAGCAGACGGTGGAAGACGATGGCACCGTCACCACCCAATACGACACCATGTACAACCTGCGCATGTCGCGTAAGGCAAAAAACCAGCTGCTGCTGTCGCAGCCGATGGGACAATACGGCTCGCTGTCACTGTCGTGGGATCAGCAGACCTACTGGAACACGTCAGACACCACGCAAAGCCTGCAGTTTGCGTGGAACGCCACGTTTCGTAATGTGTCTCTTGGCGTCAGCGTCCAGCGAAGCTCGGGCCTGTACCATGACAAGAAAGATAACATCCTGTCGATGTCGATTTCGGTCCCGCTGGGCAACCCGACGCTGTCGACCCGTGCGCGCTTTACCACGACCCATGCGGACTCCACCGGCACAACCGCCAGCACGGGCGTGAGCGGCTACCTGCCGGGCCAGGAAAACCTGTTCTATAGCGTCAACCAGCGCTACAGCGCGCAGCAGCACTACGGCGGCGATGCCACTCTGCAATACGAAGGCGCGTGGGGAGATTACAACCTGGGCTACAGCTACGCCAGCGACTCCCGCAACCTCAGCTACGGCATCAGCGGCGGCGCGGTAGTGCATGAAGATGGCCTGACGCTGAGCCAGCCGCTCGGGAACACCAACATTCTGGTGAAAGCCCCGGGGGCCAGCAACGTTGCCGTGCTTAACCATAAGGGCATCAAAACGGACAGCCGTGGCTACGCGGTGATCCCGTACGCCACGCCTTACCGCGTTAACCAGGTCGCGCTGGACGTGACGACCGCTGGCAACGACGTGGAGCTGGAAAACGCCATCGCCAACAAAACGCCTACCGACGGTGCCCTGGTTCGCGCCACCTTCGCTACGCACCAGGGGGCAAAAGCGATGTTTATCGTGCGTCACGGCAACGACGTACTCCCCTTCGGCACGCTGGTCTCGCTCGATGATGACAAAACCAGCGGCATCGTCGGCGATGGCGGCAGCCTGTATCTCTCCGGTTTGTCAGAGAAGGGCACGCTGAACGCCGTGTGGGGTCGCGGCAACCGCCAGCGCTGCGCCGTTACCTATGCCTTAAACAAGCAGAACTATAGCGCCCGCACCGGTCTTTATTCTCAGGAGGTGGTATGTCAGTAACGCTTCGGATCGGCTGCATTGCGCTGCTGCTGGTTTTCACGCTCCCCGTTCGCGGCTACGACGTGCTGGTCTCCGTCACCGGCAATTTGATCGGCAACACCTGCGTGGTGGCGCAGGACTCCGGGGAGCAGAACGTGCCGCTGGGCACTATTGGTATTAAACAGTTCAGCCGTGCCGGGGCCGTCAGCAATATCAAAACGCCCTTCACGCTCAGGCTTGAAGCGTGCGGGCCAACCTTTGCTGGCGTAAAAATTCGCTTCAGCGGAACGCCGGATGATGCCAACCCGCAGCTGCTGAAAATTGCCGACGGTGGCGCTACCGGCGTGGCGGTGCAAATCCTCGATAAAGAGAGCGTACTCATTCCCCTGAATACAAAGACCACCGCATACGGAACCGCGGGGGATGACAGCGTACAGATGACCTTCTACGCGCAGCTGGTTGCCACTGCTACACCCGTGAGCGCCGGTGATGTGTCAGCCCTCGCCACCTGGACAACGGAGTATCTATGATGCGTTTAGCGTTTCTTCTCAGCGGATTACTTTTCTGCACCAGCGTGCAGGCTTTGGACTGGAAATCGGACATTACGCTCTCCCCTCAGCCGATGACCTACAGCGGGCCAGCGGACTCCGTGGTGCCGGGCAGCATTATCGGCTCAACCTGGAGCGCCACCGCCAGCGTGCAGCAGGTGTTCTGGTGCGGGCTTATTTTTACCTGCAACAAAGGCACGCTGCAGCCCAGCAGCAGCGCCATCTCAAGCGGTGCGACGGTCACCGTCGACGGCGCGAATTACACCATTTTTGAGACCGGCGTACCGGGCGTGGGATATATCATCGGGCTGAAGGATTTTAAGAGTACACAATATATTCCCCTGCAGACCGGTATCACGCAAAGCTACCCGGCAGAGGGCACCAGTGGGTTTGCCCAGGATCTGGGATGGTCAGCAAAGGTCACCTTTATTAAAACCGGTGCCGCCCTTAAATCCGGCGTCTATCAGATCCCGACCATCAACGCCGCGGTGCTCACCGCCTATAACAACGAGACAAAAACGGCGCAGGTGATTATCAGCCCGACCACCATCACGGTGACCGCCAGCGGGTGTACGGTCGGCAGCAAAAACGCCAGCGTGGCGCTGGGCACCATTGATATTCGCACCCTGCCCACGGTGGGAAGCACGTCGCCATCGGGGACGTTTAACGTCGGCCTGACCTGCGACGCGAACGTGGCGGTTCACGCGGTGATGACCGATCAGACCACGCCGTCGAATACCTCGTCGGTGGTGACGCTGACCGGAGACTCCACGGCGTCCGGCGTTGGGGTGCAGTTTTTCTACAACGGCAGCGGGCCGCTGATGATGGGGCCGGACAGCTCGGCCGCGGGTGCGACCGGCCAGTTCTTTATCCAGAGTACCACGGCGGCACAAACGCTCACGTTACCGTTCCAGGCGCGGTACATCCGAACCGGTGAACTGGTCCCCGGCTCGGCCAACGCGCTGGCCAGCATTACGTTTTCCTACCAGTAAGGGCTACTGCTTCACCCACACCAGCTGGTCAACCCGGAAGCCCAGACTGCGCGCAGTGTTCAGGTAATCCTGCTTCACCGCATCCGGGATGGTTGGCGTGCGCGACAGGATCCACAGGTAATCGCGGTTCGGGCCGCTCACCAGCGCGTACTGGTACTTATCGTCCAGCCTGATGACGTTATAGCCACCGTAGAACGGGCCGAAGAACGACACCTTCAGCGCGGCCGTGGTCGGCTCGCCGGTGAAGTACGCTTTGCCTTCGCTCTCATTCCACTTGTTCTTCACCGGATCGTAGCCCCGGTTAAGCACGCTGATGCCGCCGTCGCTGCGCTCGCCGTAGGTCGCCGTCACCTGCTCCAGACCGCGTTCAAAGCGGTTTTCCAGACGGGCGACTTCGTACCATTTGCCCAGATAGCGGCTGGCTTCGAAGTTGGTAATAGGCTGCACGCCTTTCGGCGGCGTGGGGGATTTACAGGCGACCAGCGTCAAAGCAATCGCAACACCGGTCACAACAGGCCATAGCTTCATGAGAATTCCTTTCATTTGCACGGTTGGATGTTAAGTGTAGTGCACCGTTTCGGCGCTTCATCCCGTTCGGGAAAATTCGTAGTATATTGAGAGTATTCCTCCACTCTGGACACGGACATGGCTTACTCCATCGGCGAATTCGCCAGACTCAGCGGCATCACCGCCACCACCCTGCGGGCGTGGCAGCGTCGCTACGGTTTACTCAAGCCACAGCGCACGGAAGGCGGCCACCGCCAGTACAGCGATGAGGACGTCCAGCAGGCGCTCAAAATCCTCGACTGGGTAAAAAAAGGCGTCCCGATCGGCCAGGTCAAACCGCTGCTGGAACGCCCGACGCCCGGGCGGACCAACAACTGGCAAACCCTGCAGCAGAACATGCTGCAACGCCTGCAGGACGGCAAAGTTGAGTCTCTGCGCCAGATGATTTACGACGCCGGACGCGAGTACCCAAGGCCAGAGCTGGTCGCGAACGTGCTGCGCCCGCTGCGCAGCCAGGTCTCGGCCAACGTCGCCGCCGCCATGACCCTGCGCGCGATCCTCGACGGCATCATCATGGCCTACACCTCGTTTTGCCTCGAAGGCGATAAAAAAGCGCCGGGCGATAATATTCTGCTCAGCGGCTGGCACCTGAACGACCCGTGCGAGATCTGGCTCGAAGCCCTAACGCGCACCGGCCAGGGCCACCGCATCGACATCCTGCCGGTTCCGCCTGACGCGCTGGCGCCGGAAATTTTCCCGGAGCGTAAATGGCTTCTGGTCACCAGCGGCAAGCTCACCGCCGCGCGGAAAAAGCAGGTGGAGCAGTGGCAGCAGCAGGTATCGCTTGAAGTAATTATCCTCTGATCATTTTCTCCTGCGGGAATCTTCACGAAAAGTTGAATATTTTCCCGCGCCGCAGATGCTAACGTTTTCCTGTGACGTATAACTCCACAGGAAAATACCATGAAAAAAACTGCCCCTCTGCTGATGCTGGCCGCGATGGCCTTTACCCCTGCCGCCTTTAGCGCCGCCCCGGCCGGCACCCTGAGCGTACACATCCTCGACCAGCAAACCGGCACGCCTCCACCGGGCGTCACCGTCACGCTGGAAAAGCAGCAGCAGGACAAATGGACCCCGATAGCCAGCGGTAAAACTGACCAGGACGGACGCATCAAATCACTCTATCCGCAGGACCAGGACATGCAGCCTGGCGTGTATAAAGTGACCTTCAAAACCGCAGAGTACTTCCACGTCAAAAAACTGGACTCCTTCTTCCCGGAGATCCCGGTGCTGTTTACCGTGACCCGCACCAACGAGAAGCTGCACATCCCGCTTCTGCTGAGCCAGTACGGTTACTCGACCTATAAGGGCAGCTAAGGCGCATTGATTCTAAAGGAATAAAAAAAATAGTTCCGCGAATACTTGGACAAATTAGTCATGTTGTGTAAGTTTTAATTATATGAACGGGAGGACTACACCATGACGACGAAACCAGTGCTGGGTATTAGCGGATGTTTGACCGGATCCGCCGTTCGCTTTGACGGCGGACACAAGCGTATGGGCTTCGTCATGGATGAGCTGGCCCAGTGGGTGAATTTCAGGCCCGTCTGCCCGGAGATGGCCATCGGTCTGCCGACGCCTCGCCCGGCCATACGCCTGACGCTGACGGAAAGCGGCGAAACGCAGCTCCGTTTTAGCAAGCCGCCTCATGATGACCTCACGCAGAAAATGGCCGACTTTACGGCGGACTATCTGCCAAAAATCGGCGATCTGTCGGGATTTATCGTCTGTGCAAAATCCCCAAGCTGCGGCCTGGAACGCGTGCGGCTGTACGATGAAAACGGCAACCGGGGCCGCAAGGAGGGGGTCGGGCTGTTCACCGCTGCCCTCCTTGAAACCTGGCCGTGGCTGCCCGTGGAAGAGGACGGACGCCTGCACGACCCGGTGCTGCGGGAAAATTTCGTCGAACGTGTTTTTGCCCTGCACGAACTGAACACGCTGCGTAAAAATGGCCTCACGCGCCGCGCGCTGCTGGATTTCCACAGCCGCTATAAGCTCCAGCTGCTGGCGCACCATCAGGCGGGTTACAGAGAAATCGGCCCGTTCGTTGCCTCGCTGCACGAGTGGGAAGACCTGGACGCCTTCTTTGTGGCGTACCGGGAAAAGCTGATGACCATCCTGAAAAAACCCGCTTCGCGTAAGAATCACACCAACGTGCTGATGCATATTCAGGGGTATTTTCGTAACCAGCTGAACACCCGCCAGCGCGGCGAGCTGCGCGACGTGATCCTGCACTATCGCAACGGACAGTTGCCAATCCTCGCCCCGATCACGCTGCTGAAGCACTACCTGGCCGAATACCCCGACCGGTATCTGATGACGCAAAACTACTTTGATCCCTATCCTGATGATTTGGGTCTGCGTCTGGCAGTCAAGTGATCATAAAAATGCGAAGGCCCCATTGACCCGTAGAGGCCCAAAGCAGTACCCCGTTTAGACGACATCCTCACTGTCGTCTCTTTTTTGCATTTCATCTCAAAGGCTGTGATTATATACAGGCTTATTCTGCGAAAGGGGCCTGCCTGTGATCCACACCCTGCACATTCAAAACTACCGCTCCATCCGCGACATGTCGCTGGAGCTTGAGCAGCTCAACATCGTCTTCGGCCCGAACGGTACCGGGAAATCCAATATCTACAAGGCGATACACCTGATGCACAGCGCCGCTCAGGGGCAGTTTTCCCAGGCGCTGGCGAACGAGGGCGGCATTCTGAAGGTGTTCTGGGCAGGCAAAACCCGCAGCGACCAGCTGCGGCGGATGAACCTCGCGGTAGAAACAGAGGCCTACGAATACGAGCTGCAGGTCGGGTTTGTGGAGAAGCTGCCCTATCCCTCGCAATTTCAGCTCGACCCGGTGATCAAAGAGGAGTCCATCTGGCTGAGCGGCCAGCACCGTCGTCCTTCGTCACAGTTGATGAAGCGTAAGAACCAGGCGGTGTTTCTGAATAACGTGCATCACGAGAAAGTCACCCACAGCGGAACGCTGTACGAGAACGAATCGGTATTCGGACAGCTCGGCGAGCCGCATCTTTACCCGGAAGTGTCGCAGATGCGCGAATCCCTGCGTAACTGGCGATTTTATCATGAGTTTTCTGTATCAATCGGCTCGGCAATGCGGGCTCCGCAGGTCGGCTTCCGCTCTCCGGTGCTGGCCAGCGACGGCGCTAACCTGGCGGCCGCGTTTCAGACCATCGTCGAGATTGGCGACGAGCTGCTGCTGATGCGCATCCTCGACCAGGCCTTCCCCGGCTGCGTGTTTTACAGCGACAACACCGGCGGACGTTTTCGCATGATGATGCAGCGCGAGGGTCTGAGCAGGCCGCTGGAACCGGCGGAGTTCTCCGACGGCACCCTGCGCTTCCTGTGCCTGGCGGTGGCGCTGCTAAGCCCGCGCCCACCGGCGTTTATCGCGCTGAACGAACCGGAAAACAGCCTGCACCCGCAGATGCTGCCCGCCCTGGCGAGCTTAATCGCCGAGGCCAGCCGCTACTCGCAGATCTGGCTCACCAGCCACTCGCCGGAGCTGGCGCAGTTGATTGAGAAGCAGCGATCGTTTTCGCTGTATCAGCTGTCTATGGCGGAGGGGGAGACGAGGGTGGAGAGGCTGGGGTAGGCCGCATTCTCTTCTTTTAAAGCCCAGTAAAATGAAATTTTCATTTTTTCTCTTTCACCTGCAGGGACTGCCCCCCTCCAATGATGAACCCTGCGCCTACAGAGATTTTGAGCGCAGTAATCAAGTCGCTCCACTTGAAATCAAAATCATTAAGGAAGAGATACGAGGCCGCTGCAATTAGCAGACGGCCTGCAGCCATAGTGATAAAGAGACCTGACATCCAGAGTAATACCAGTAATAAGAAAAGTTTTAGTCGCGGATTAATCATCATTTATTGCTACTCTGGTTTTTTTGTAGTTTTTCAGTTAAAGCTTGGGCGTAGCTACCAATAAATTCGGAACCAACAGCTTCGGTAATAGTACTAGTATATTTTGGCAAAGAATATTGCGGGAAGTAATTTTGCAATTTCTCATATCCCTTACCTATTCCCGCCCCCGCTAAAGTTCCAAATCCTGCGCCAACAGTTGGAGCAAGCGGATCTTTCCCTTGCAACACAGCCCCCGCATAAGCACCAGCCATACTCGCACCTTCTGTAAACCAGAACCCACGACCTTGTGTTAATCCACTAACCCCTGTTGCTATAAGTGCGTCGGTTACGCTGAAGGGTTCATTAGTGTTTAATTGAGACCACACATTTGCTGTGCCACCAATCATTCCAGAAGCCACGACGGATCCTGCCGTTGCCGCTCCAGGTAATAGTGCTGGAGCAACTACACTTGACATACCCGCACCCCATGCTTTAACCAGCCCGGTAGCGGGTTGCTGATTTTCAGGCAAGTCTCCTTTTGCCAGCTTATTCATCATGGCCTGCTTTTCATCCGCAGATGCACCTTTGGCTTCCGCATAATTGTTCAATGAGCCTGCAGAAGTCATATATTTGGCCAGACCATCAGGTAGAGGGAAAGAATTGGCATTATTCTCAGCCGCATTCTTCCCGCTTTGTGCACCCGTTGCTGTCGAGACCGTCTTATTCCCCGCAATTCCTCCAGCCATCCCCGCCGATATTGATGCCAAAGTAATGACCGTCTGCTTTTGATCTTCGCTCAGTTTCGACAGGTCTTTAACATCCGGATAGAGCAGGCTGGCTATAGCATGCGCAGCTAGCTCGCCCGTTGCCGCCCCTGCAGCTCCCGCAGCGGCGCTGTTACCCTGAAGAGCCGCCACCGCGCCGCCCAGAATTGCGTGCGCAACGGTATTGACGGTTGGATCGCCTTCGGTTGCTTTAAGCAGATGCGCCAGCTCAGGCGCCGACGCGCCTGCCAAGGCACCCGCAATATTACCGCCCGCCAGGCCCTGAAGTGCCGCCGTTGCCGCCTGAATACCGCGCTGAATATCGCTGCCTGTACCGTACTTCTCCATTGCCGTCTGGCCAGCCTGATTCACGATTTGCTTATCACTTGGGTTAGCATTACCTTCCGATTTCAGCTTCTCTTTGGCCGCCTTCAGCGCCTCTGGATCGGTCATGGCATTCCGTGCCGCTATCGCTCCCTGTGTCCGCGCGATATCCGCCGCCTGGCTGCCGATATCACTGATAAGCCCGACTGCTTTCAGGCGATTTTGCTCTTTCTCCTTGTCGAAGATTGGGCTGATGTTGTCATTAGCATGTTCGGTATCGCGGCTCAGGTTTGCCACATCCTGCTTCTGATTATCCCGATCGCGAACGATAATGGTGCCGTCAGCCACCGCTGCCTGGGTGGTACCTTCCGCATGACCGCTGTGGCTTGCGCCTGAAATCATGCCGCCCGGCATTTTGCCTTTAAACGTATCGCCAAAACTACCGCTCCCACTGAGGCTCACACCCGTATGGCTGACCTTATAATCCGCCTCGTTGTGAAGGTCGCTAAAGCCCAGCGTTCCCGTGTCCAACGAATTTTTGTCAGCTGTCGCCGTGGAGGCAATAGCCGCGCCATCCAGCTGCGTATGACGGCCAACCGTGACGTCAAATCCACCATTACCGGCAAACAACCCCGTCTGCTCTTGAACGGAGTCGTACGTGCTCTTCATCTTGTCCTGACTGGCACTGATGTAACCGGAGCCAGTCATACTGCCGAAGGTGAAGCTGCCGCCCGCCGCTAAGCTGGTCTGCTTAGATTTGTAATCATTATTGTCCTGCTGACTACTCACCAAAAGATCGCGGCCAATATCAGCGACAATCTTCTCACCGTTGACCTGCGCCCCGTTCAGAATGGCATCTCTACCGCTGGTCATGGAGACCGTGCCGCCGCTGTCCAGCGTGGTTTCGGTCCAGGCGGTGCCGTTACCTTTTTCATTACCTTTTGACGCATTCACATTGGCGAAGACACTGATCCCCATCCCGCCGCTGCCGCCCCCAATACTTACGCCCAAACCACCACCACTGCTGCTGTTTTTGCCGGTGGTTTTCTGCGTGTTGGCCGCTCCCGTCAGCAGGATGTCGTTTTCAGCATTCAGCGCGGCGTCACCGCCCGCTTTCAGCTGACTACCGCCGATCAGGATATCGCCACTATTCGCACTCTTACCTTTGCCCGTGGCGGTAATGGAAAGATCGTTTCCGGCATTGATCGTGCTGCCCGCTACCGTGTCGCTCTCGGCATGCTGCTGAGATTTCGATTTCTGGCTAGTCAGAGAGAGGCTGACACCAAATCCGTTCGCCGGATCGCCAGTCTGCTGGGCAACAACCGCTCCCTGCGCTGCCTGTACGCCCGAAAGTGTCGCTTTCGTTGCCTGCAGGGCAGCCAGACGTCCATCACTTTCTTTAGACGCCTCCTGTGCAGTGGTAACAGCGCTGTTGATTGCGCTACCCACTACGCCAGACAGAGCCACCGTCAGGCCACTGGATTTTTGTTCAAACTTCTCATCGCGGGCGCGTTTGTCATGACCCGGCTCGATCACCACGCTGTCACCGGTGAGCGCCATATTTTTGCCAGCCACCAGGTCCGCGCCGCCCACATGCAGCTGATTACCGGCGGCGATATCAACGCTCCCCCCCGTCGAACCCACCGTACTGAAGCTCTGACTCTGGGTGGTACCCTTCTCACGGAGATCGTGCGTGCTTTTGCTGCTGCCGATGGTGAAGCCAATCCCGCCCGAGCCCATCAGACCGGATTTTTTCTCTTCCTTAAAGCGCCAGGAGGTATCGCTGTTCGTGGCCGCCACGATATCGACGTTGTTGCCTGCCTTGAGCTTCACGTCGCCATCGCCCGCGATGGCGGAGCCTGACACCAACAGGTTATTGCCCGCAACCACCTGCACGTTGTCGCCGCTCAGCAAAGAGCCGGATTCACGCGTCGCGCTGTTCTCCTCGATGGTGTGGGTGGTTTTCTTGCTCAGGAACCCTTTTTTGGTTTTGGTCTGCTCTTTGTAGTGATAGTCGCTTTCGGTTGCGGTATTGAGATTGACGTCTCGGCCTGCCGCCACGCCGATATCGCCCTTCGCCGTCACCTGCGCGGCTTCGGTGGTGACATCGCGCCCGGCGAGGATTTGGGTATTCGCCCCGCTGGCGATCTCGGTTCCCTGCTGACGTACGGACTCGTTGATGACGGTTTTCTTGCCTGACCTATAGCTGTCGCCCTGCGTGGTCTCTTCCGCAGCCAGATTCACGTCGCGACCCGCCTGCAGCCCGACGCTTTTCTCCGCCGCCAGCGCGGCGGCCTGAGCGTTGATATCCTGCCCGGCCTTCAGGACCAGGTTATCGCCTGCGGAAATCGTGGTGCGGTCAAGCCCGGTGCTGTGGGACTCGCTTTTCCCTTTACGGCTGCTTTCGCTGGTTTGCTCTGCGTTCAGGTTCAGGTCGTTGCCCGCGCTCAGCCCCGCGCTGCCGCCCGCCTTCAGGTCGCTGGCGGTCACGTCAAGATTGTGCCCGGCATTCACCAGCAGGTTACCGCCCGCGGTGACGTTACTGCCCTGATACGTGACGGACGAACGGCTGGTTTTCGCCCGGCTGGAGCTGTACGCGTCGTTGATCTGGTTCGCGTTGACGGCAATATCGCCCCACGCGTTCAGCAGCATATCGCCGCCGGAGGCCAGGTTCGCCCCGGTAACGGTGATGTTTTTTCCCGCCTCAAGGGACAGACCATCCTGCGCGGTAATCGATGCCGTGTTGCCCAGCAGGGTGTCTTTCAGGCCGATGTTGCCATACTTCCCGCCGGCGTTGATATCAATCTGCTCAACCTGAGTCAGGTTGTTGATGCTGCCGTCCAGGCTCTCCAGCGCGACCGTTTTGCCGCTGATGGTGGAGCTGATGTTATTGATATCGCCGATGGCGCTCAGGTTCAGGTCACCGCCCGCTTTCATCAGGCCGTTGCTGAGGTTGCTGATGCTGTTCTGGCTGTCGAGCGTCAGGCTGTTTTTCGCCAGCAGCGAGCTGCCGCCGTTGGTGATGCTGCCGCCCTTCAGGGTGACGTTGTTGCCCGCGATCACGCTGCCGTTGTTGACGGTGACGTCCTTCGGCGACAGGTAGAGTTTCGGCACCATCACCGTTTCGCCGTTGACGGTGGCTTTCTCCCACCACAGCAGGCTGTGGTCGAGCGCGGCAATCTGATCGGCGGTCAGCGAGACGCCAAACTGCAGGCCCAGCGACTGCTGCGCCGCCGCGGCGTTGTCCATCAGGTAGCGCATCTGATCCAGATCGGAGCCGATACCGTTCAGGTAACGGTTACCGGTCTGGTTGAGCACCACGTTGGAAACGTAGCGGGTATCGAACGCCGCATCGCCGAGGAAGCGGTAATCGTAGTCCGGGTTCAGGTTGAGGCGGCCCAGCATGTAAGACGAGCCGAGGAACTGCTTCTCGTCCGTAAACGCCAGCCGCGTCTCCTGCGGCGCAGTGGACGACGGTTTGATCCCGAGCATCGCGTTCAGGTCGGCAAACAGGGCGGGATCAAGCTGTCCGAGACCGTTCAGTTTCGGGTTGATGCCGATCAGGTACGGGCTTTTCGGGTTGTCGGAGAAGACAAAATAGCCGTTGTTGCCCGACGGCAGCGGGTAAGCGCTGGTATCGACGCGCTGGCCCTGATAGTGCCCGACGGCGCCGCCCTGAGCGGTTCGGAGATCGGCGGTGGTGACCCCGGCGTTCGCCAGCGCGCCCAACTGGCCGAGGTTCGCGTTGCCTTTCTGCGTGGTGCCAATGTTGCTGAGAGGCGTGCCGGACGCGCCGCCGTTTTCCAGCGCGCCGCCGCCGTTAAGCTGCTGCAGCGCACCCTGGAGCCGATCGTTCCACTGCGGCGAGTTCACCGCCACGGTGCCGGTAGCGTTCAGCCCCTGTTTTTGCACGCCGCTGCCGATGGTCTGGTTGCTGAGGGTGTTCAGCGACGGGGTGGAGATAACGTTGCTGACGCCGCCCGCGTTAGCGGTGGTATTAGTGTTGCTGATGTTGCTGGTGAAGTTTGCGGTGACGTTGCCGCCCGCCTGGATGACGGCGCGAATAATAGCGCCTCCTTCATCCTGCACCCGCTCCTGACCAGTCAGCGTGTAGAGTGCACCACCCGCGCCAACATAAGAGGATGAGTAAACCAGATAGTCTGTATAACCACCAGACTGATAGCTATTGTTATTAAGCACGTTTCCACTTAACGCGACATTACTATTTGCCAGAATGTTACTTGCATTGTTATCTAGCGTAGCGGCGTTTATGTTCAGGTTTTTACCTGAAGCAATACGACCTGCCGCACTATTCCCTGAAATGTCCATCGTTGTACGGGAGATAGCAAAACGCTGAGTTTTTCCTGTGTCGGTAAGTTTGTAGGATTTCCTGTAAAAAGGTTCATCCATAGTACATGCGCCCGTAGGCCCGCAACTGCCAACCCATACGTCAGTACGGGTATAAACTATGTCGTAATTGAGTTTTGGCATGTCATCCAGAGATATCTGATATGATGCCGTTCCGACGTAAGCAGGATTGGTCAAAGTTTGCGTATTACCGCTCGACTCCATATCATCTCGTTCATTCAGCAAATGCCCCGTTCCGATCGCAATATCCCCACCCTGCGTCTCAATATTCCCCGACGTGTTCACCACCTGGCTGTTCGCATTCCCCGTCGCATCCCGCTGCATCCACAGGTTGTTTCCCGCCATGATGTCGCCGCGCCGGTTGGTGATGCTGTCGGCAAACAGCGCCAGGTTATTCGCCGCGTACATCAGCGCGGTGTTGACGATGGCGCCCGGCGCGCTGAGGGTCAGCGAGCCGCGCGTGCCGGTGAAGCCGTCGACGGTAATATTGCTCCGGCTGGCCACGGTGATGTCGCCCCCGCCCTGCACCGAGCCCGCGGCGTTCAGCGCCACGCTGCTGCCGGAGAGCGTGCTGGTGCCGCTGCCGGTGGTGATTTGTCCGTTGTTGCTGAGCTGCCCGCCCGCGTTCAGGCTGACCGCCTGCCCCTGCAGCACGCTGCGGTTATCGATGTCGCCGCCGCTGCTGATGGTCAGGGTTCGGCCTGCCGCCACGGCGGTCCGGCTGGTAAACGCGTTCGTCAGCTGCAGCGTTAAGTCCCCCAGGGACACCAGCTGGCCGGTCAGGTCCAGCCCCCGGCTCTGCAGCCACAGGTTGCCGCCGCTCAGCAGCCTGCCGCCCGCGCTCTGGGTTACCTGGTTGGCATTAATGTTCAGCTGCGCGTTGCCGAGCAGCGTGCCGCTGTTGTTCAGCTGGCCGTAGTTAACCGTCAGCTGCCCCGCCTGGGTGGTGCCCTGGCTGGCGAAACTGGTGCCGGTCAGCGTGGCCCGGTCGGCCACCCACGTGCCGCCGTTGGTGGCGTTTGCCGCATTGAGTATCAGGTCGGTGGCCTGCAGCCAGCCGGTGCCGGTGAACTGCGGCGTGCCGAGCGTCAGGCGCGCGCCGGAGAGCAGCCTGCCGTCGTTACGCGCCTGCGAGGAGGCTGTCACGCGCGTCTCGCCGCCACCCTGGATCAGGCCGTAGTTAAACAGCGCGGGCGTGGTCAGCGTCAGCGCATCGCGGCTGACGATTTCGCCTCCGCTGCTGTTGGTCAGCGTCCCGCTGAGGGCCAGCGTCGCGCCGTTATCGCCCTGCAGACGTCCGCCGTTAGTGAGCGCCCCGGTGGTGATGCCGAGCGTGCCCCCCTGCATTTTGCCGTCGCTGGTGACGGAGGCCGCCGTGACGTTCAGCGCCCCGCCGGAGAGCAGGGTGCCGGTCGACTGCTGGCTGACCGCGCCGGTCTGGCTGAGGGTCAGGCCATTCACGCCGCTGATGGCGCCGCTGTTGCTGAGCGTGCCGCCCGTCAGCGTCAGGTTTTTCGCCGCCCACTGCCCCTGGTTCGCCAGCGTGGCGGCCTGCAGCGTCGCCGCACCCAGCGCGGTGATCTTACTGCCCGCGGTTCCGGTGAGCGTGTCGGCCAGCGTCATCTGCAGCCCGTCGGCGCTCTGCACCGTGCCGCTGTTGGTGAGCGACTGCGCGTTAAGCAGGATGTTCTGCGCCTGCCAGCTGCCGGCGTTGGTCACCGCGCCGGACGCAATCGTCAGCGCGCCCTGAGTGAGAAGCCTGCCGCCTGCGCCGTTAATCAGCGCCTGCTGCGGCGCGGCCATCGCCATGCGCGCCATCAGCCGCTGCTCCCCCTGAACGGTCAGGCTCTGCAGGCCGGTCAGCGTGCCCTGGTTGTTAATGCTGTCCTGGTGCAGCGCGAGGGTGTTCCCCTGCACGGTGCCGCTGTTTTTAAGCGTGCTGCCGCCGAGCGTCACATCCCCCTCGCTGAGGAGCTGCCCGCGGTTATCCAGCGTCTGTGCGGTGATATCCGCCCGCCCCTGGCTCATCAGCGAGCCGGCTGAGGTCAGCGTGCCGCCGGTCGTGGCCGTCAGCGCTCCCTGGCTGAGCAGGGACCCGCCGTGCGTCCAGTCGCTGGCGCGGATGTCCGCGCCGTTCCCCTGCAGCGTGCCCTGGGTGGTCAGCTGGCCTGCATCCAGCGTCAGCATGCCGCCGGAGAGGGTGCGCGAGGCCGCGCCCGTGGTCAGCGCGGTGCCGGTGAGCGCCAGGCCGTTCGTTCCCTGCATCAGCCCGCCGTTGTTCATCTCGCGGGCGGTGAGGGACAGCGTACCGCCCGTGATGCGCCCCGGGTTCGCCAGGGTATCCGCGGTGAAGGCGGTCGTGCCGCCGCTCTGCAGCAGCCCGGTATTGGTTAACGCCCCGCCGAGCGTGCCGCTGAGTCCCGTCTGCCCGTTCACCGTGCCGCTGTTGGTGAGGGTGGTGCCGGTCATGCCCAGCGTCGCGCCCTGCAGCGTACCGGCGTTCGTCAGCTCTCCCCCCGTCAGCGTGAAGCCGCCGCCGGAGAGCCATTTGCCGTTCTGCTCGTTGATAAAGCGGTCAGCGGCGGCGTTAACCGCGCTGCTGCCCTGCATCAGGCCACTGTTGCGCAGCTCCGTCGCGCCAGCTGTCAGCGTTTTGCCCGCCACCGTGCCGCTGCTGGTCAGCGTCGTCGCGTGAAGCGCGGCATCTCCGGTGGCAACGATGTTCCCCGTGCTGGTCAGGGCACTGCTCAGGCCCAAATCCAGGCTCTGCGCCTGAATATCGCCCCGGTTCGTCAGGTCGCTGCCCCGCAGGGTAAACCCGCCGTTCACCAGCAGCAGGCCGGCGTTATCGAGCGTGTCGAGGGACAGGTCCAGAGAACTGCCGCTAATCAGCTGCCCGGTGGCGCCGTTGCTCAGCGCGCGGGTGGTCAGCGCCAGCGTGTCGTTGCCCTGCAGCATGCCGGTGTTGGTCAGCTGCGCGGCGTTCACCGTCAGCGCCTTCCCGGCCAGCTGGCCGTCGCTGAACAGCTGCGCCGCCGTCAGCGTGAACAGGTTCTGGCTGAGCAGGGCGCCGGTGTTATCCAGCCTGCCGGTCGCGGAAAGCGTCAGGGCGTCCAGCGCCTGAACGCTGCCCTGGTTATTCAGGCTCCCGGCGTCAAGCGTCGCGCTGCGCCCCTGCAGGCTGCCCGCGTTGCTCAGCGTTTGTCCGCTGAGCGTCAGGGTCTCGCCGCCCGTCACCTGGCCCTGAGGCTGGTTCGTGAAGGTATTCCCGGACCAGGCCAGCGTGCTGCTGCCCTGAAGCAGGCCGCTGTTCTGCAGGTCGCCCCGCAGGGTCAGCACTTTCGCCAGCAGCTGGCCCCGGTTATCGGTCCTGCCGGCCTGGACGTCCAGCGCCTGCTGGCTGAGCACCTTGCCGCTGTTGGTCAGCGTGCCGGTCACCGCCGCCGTCACGCCCGCTTCCCCCAGCGCGTTGCCTGTATTCATCCACTCGCCGGTGGCCAGGTTCAGGGTGTTGCCCTGCAGCAGCCCGGCGTTGTTCAGGGTGGTGTGGTGCAGGCCGAGCGCGCCGCCGGAGAGCAGCATGCCCGCCTGCTGGTTGCTGAGCTGTGTCCCGGTCGCCGTGAGGGAGTGTGTCCCCTGCAGCGTGCCGCCGTTGGTCACCGACGCGCTGTTAAACTGCGCGTCGGTACCGGCCATCAGGCCGCCGTTCGTCAGGCTGGCGGCGGTCAGCGTCAGGCCGTCCCGGGCAATCACCCGCCCGTCGGCATCGTTGCTGGCCTGGCGGGTCAGGTTCAGCAGCAGCGCGGTGGCGCTGAGCTCGCCGCTGTTGGCCAGCGTTTCACCGTTAAGCGTGAGCGTTCCGCCGCTGCGCAGCGCGCCCCGGTTAGTGAGGTCTGCCACGCCGAGCGTCAGGGCCGCGTCCCCCCCGACGGTGCCCTGGTTTTGCAGGCTGTTCGCCGTGATGTGCAGGTCGCTGGCCGCAATATTGCCCGCGTTAGCAAACGCAGTGCCGTTCAGGGTGAGCCGGTCGTCCGCCAGCAGGCGTCCGGTATCGGTGTTGGTCAGGCTGAGGTAGTCGCTGCTCAGGCTGACGCCGTTGATTTCACCCTGGTTTGTCAGCGTGTCGCCTTTAATGCGCAGCGTGCCGTCGGTAGTGATAAGCCCGCTGTTGGCCAGCGCCGGAACGTTCAGCGTTAAATCCTGCGCGCTGTAGACCGACCCGCCGGCGAGGTTCGTGAGCGACCCGGTCTTCAGGTCGAGCAGGATGGTTCCCTGCAGCAGCCCGCCGTTCTCCACCGAGGCACCGTCCAGCGCCAGCGTACCGGCAATCAGCGTACCGCTGCTGGTGATGCGCCCGGGGGCCGTCAGGGTCATGCGGTCCGCTTTTGCGACGCCGGAGTGAAGGATGTTATTTCCGCTGAGGCTGAGGGTACCGGCGGTGAGCTCGCCGCCGCTGGTCAGGTCGCCGGTTGCGTTAAAACTCAGCGCGTTACCGGTGGATTTCCCGGCGTGCGCAAGGGTGCCCGCCGTCACCGACAGAGCGCCTTTCGCCGCCTGCGTGCCGTTCAGCGCGGCATTCTGCGCCTGCAGGGTAAGCCCCTGCCCGCTCTGCAGGTGCGCATCCTGGCCGGTGGTCAGGTCGCCGGTGCTGACGACGGTTAAGGCCCCCGCCGCGTCCGTCTGCCCGTTCAGGCTGGCGCTGCGGGTCGCGGTAATCTGTACGTTACCCTGACTGGTGGTGCGGGACGCCTGACCGCTGGTCAGGGTGCCGGCCTGCGCCGTCAGCGCCGTCGCGCCGGACAGGGTGCCGTTCTGCTCAAGCGCGTCTGCCGTCACGCTCATCGCCCCGTCAGCCAGCAGGCTGCCGCTGTTACGCAGGGCCTGCTGCACCGTGACGTTCGCGTTGCCTTTCGCGCTGAGCGTGCCCCGCTGCTCCAGGGTACCGGCGCTCAGCGCCAGGTTGCCGGCGCTCTGCAGGGTACCGCTGTTAGTGACCGTCTGCCCCTTCAGGGTGACGTCGTTACCCTGCGCCGTGCCGCCGTTCGTCAGCTCTCCCGCGTTCACGTCCAGGCGGCCTTTCGCCGCCAGCTGGCCGCTGCTGGACACCCTGTTGCCGGAGAGCGCAATGTCGCGCCCCGCATTCACCTGCCCCTGATTACTGACGGCGCTGCCCGTCAGGCGGACATCGCCCGCGGCATCGGCCCGGCTCTGCTCGTCCAGGACTATTTGCCCGCCGCTCAGGGCCAGATTTTCTCCTGCCGAGACCGCGCTGGCCGTGGAGGACAGCGTGCCGCCGCTGCTGAGCGTCGCGCGGGTATCGCTCCCGCTGCGGGTATTCGTCAGGGTGATATCCTTCCCGGCCGCCACGCTGAGCGCGCCTTTGCTGGTGACGCTGCCGCCGCGCTGCGTCAGGCTGCCACCGGTGGACAGCGTGGTGTCGGCCTGACCCGTCAGCGTCGCATCCGCAAGCGCCATTCCCTGTTTGCTCGTGACGGTCAGCGCCCCGCCCTGTGCCGACACGCCGCCGCCGTTGACGGTCAGGGTGTCTTTACTGTCCAGCGTCGCCGCGCCGCGGGAGACCAGGGAGGTATTGCTGAGCGTCATCCCCTGCCCGCTGCTCACCGACAGCGCGCCCGCGCTGTTTGTCCCGCCGCCCGTCGTCTGCACTTTCCCCGCAGCGGAAAGGCGCATATCGCCCTGGCTGGCGAGCGTGCTGTTACTGAGCTCCACATCCCGCGAGCTGGCCACGCTCAGCGCCCCCCCGGCCTGATGGCTGCCGCTGAGGGCCACCCCCGCGCCGTTCGCGGTAATCGAGCCGCTGGCCAGGCTGTTCGTGACCGTCAGTTTCCCGCCCGCGTCCAGCTGAATATCGCCCTGGCGCGCGGTGAGGTTGCCGAGGTTCACCCCCACGCCCGTCTCGCTGGAGACCAGGCGGATACGGTTGGCATACATCCCGCCGAGCGCGCCGGTATCCACGGCCACCACGGGCGCGGCGCCCTCACCGGCAACCGGCCTGACGCTGCCGTCTGCCCCCACGCGGTTCGCCCCTGCCGTCACCGTCAGGTCGTTCGCGTGTATCGCGGCGTTCACTTCCGTCGCGCGCGCAATAATCGACAGCGCGTCGCTCTTGCTGGCATCCAGCCCCTGGCCTTCAACCGTGATGGCCCCTTTCGTCACCTCCAGCGCCAGCAGGTTACCGCTGGCGTCGAACTGCGGTTTCCCCGTGGTCAGGGTGACGTTCGGGGTGTTGATAAATCCGCACCCGTTACAGGTAATGCCGTACGGGTTGGCCACCATGACGTTTGCTGCTTTACCGGCAACTTCCGTGTAGCCCTGCAGCTGCGAGCGGCTGGCGCCCGTGACTTCGTTGATGATGCCTTTCGCTTCCCGCCCGGCCTGCAGGTTGGGGTTGTTCTGGATAAGCCCGCCCAGCTGGGTCTGGGTTAAACGGTCCGTACCGTTGTTGAGGATAAGCCCCTCTTTGCCGACGTTATACTCACCGAACTGGTTATGCGAGATACCCGCCCCGTTGGGCGTGGCGATGTTGACGACCGGCACCCCGTTCCCCGCCCGATCGACCGTGGTCTGCCCGGTCGGCGTGAGCGCCGCCGCGACGGCAGGCGCCATCGGCTGCCAGACCATCAGGCCGCAGACAATCCAGCTGATCAGACGCTGTGAGAAACGAACGGGTGGGTGACGGGTATCCATAGTCGTAGAGTCTCTTAAAGCATGAAGGCAATGCGCCAGTTAACGCTCACATGATCCGGGCCGAGCCAGTCGGGGTAGTGCAGGGGCGTACCGACCGAAATCTGGCTGCTGTACCAGCGCCCTGCGCTGCTCAGCCCCACCGAGCCTCCCCATAACGTGCCGGAGGCAAAGCGGTCCTGACGGTCTTTTTCCAGCCAGCCGCCGTCAACGGCGACCGTTGCGCTCACCGCGCCAATCACCGGAAGGGTGAAGAGGGAGTACCCCAGCTCGTTACGCCAGTAGCCGCCGTTATCCCCGGACAGGTACTGCTCTTTAAAACCGCGCACGGAGCTTTCGCCGCCGAGCGTCAGGCGCTCAGAGCCGTACAGCCGGTCGGGCGACCACTGGCCGTAGGCGCTGGTCAGCCACCAGGCGTTACGGGCGACAGGACGCTGGAAGCTGGCGTTCAGACTCCATTTGCGGAATTCCGCACGCGGCATATCCCCGGACTTATCTTCGTCGGTTTCGGCACTGAACCACGGCATGCCGTGGCTCCAGGTCGGGTTGAAGGTCGCCACGCCGCCCAGCATTTTTTGCGTGTGCGTAATGCCCAGAACCAGGCTGGAGAGGTTGCGCGTGCTGCTCTGAAGCGGCGCGTCGTTGAGCCAGTTGCGGCTGGAGCGCTGAACCACGCCAGCCGCAATGCCGGTTTTCACCTCCCCGTTGCGGAAGACCACCCAGGACGCGTTAACGCGGTGGGTTTTGGTATCGCCCGTGGAGAGCCAGTTGAAGCCCTGGTTACTGATGGTGGTCCGGTAGTTACTCCAGGCGTAGCTGTAGTCCAGTAATCCGTAGCCAAACGGCACGCTGACGCCCGCCTGGAAGTTCTGCGCATCGTACGCGCTGGCAAAATCGCTGCTGCGCCCGCCGCTGACAAACCATTTATCCGCCAGCCCCAGCATATTATTGGCGGTGAGCACGCCACTCAGCTGATCTTCGCCGGTACTCTTTTGCCCGCTATTATCCAGGCTTACGGATACACTTAAGGGAAATTCCGGTTTTGCCGTGAGATTAACGATGGAATAACCGGCCTGCGTTCCCGGAAGAATTTCAATCTGAACCGGGTCGGTACGCAAACGGTTAATTTGCTCCATGCCCTGTTCGATGTCGCGTAAATTAAGGATGCCGCCCACCCGTCCCGGAAACGCCATTTTCAGCATGTGCGGCGTTTCGCCTTCCAGGCGGATCGCTTCCAGCCGTCCTTCCAGCACCACAATATTCAGCTGACCGACGGAGAGATCCTGCTCGGTAAGAAAAGCGCGGCTGGTGATATATCCCCGGCTGATATACCAGTCAGAAATATGGGCGAGAAGCGCCGTTATTTTCGCCATATCCAGACAGCGGCCCTGCCATGGCGCGACAAGGGTCTGCCGGGTTTTCGGGGAAATGAGGGTCGCACCGGAAAGGGTAATGGTATGAATGGTGAAACAGGGCCCGGAGCCGGTAACAGGCAGCGGTCTGGCGGGCGCGGGGCGAGGAATACTCCGCTCCAGCTCCTCACGCTGTTGCTGGTTCTGTAATAAAAGCTGCTGCTGTTGCTGTTGAATGGAATCGCGATCGGCTGGAGACAAGGGGGCAGCGTTAGCGCTCGCTGAAAAAAGCGCAACCGATAAGATAAAAATAATATAATTTGCTAATGAAATTATTCTCTTTTTTATTTTATTGCTATTCATCCATGCCACAAAATTATTCGCAATTAATATTTTCGAAATATAAGAGCATTCTTAATGCGAGTATATCTAATTTGCGTTAGGGCTCATCAAATAAAATATTTTTTTAGAAAAATGAGAGGTCGATTAAGAAAAAATAATAAATTATTTAACTAAGCCTTAAATCTTGAGTTAGCCAAAATAAACTAGCTGTGAAGACGAAAGGTTTTTCTCCATTCCGCAGGGCTCACCCCAAAACGCGCCTTAAACTGCTGTCGCCAGGTGACGGCGGAATTAAATCCCACCAGCTCAGCCACGCGCTCAATCGGCATATTTCCGGCTTCAAGCAGGACCTGGCTGCGCCGCAGGCGTTCGGCGGTCAGCCAGTCGGCGACGCTCATCCCCGTAGCGTTAACAAAATGGCGGGTCAGGGTGCGGCGGCTCATTGAGACGACCTCCGCCAGCGAGTCCAGACTATGTGGTTCGGTGATGTGCTGCTGAAGATAGTCGATCAGGCAGTTAATGCGTCCGTCGCGGGTATCTTTGGGTACCGGCTGGGCGATGAACTGCGCCTGACCGCCCTCGCGGTGGGGCGGTACAATCATCCGGCGGGCAATCTGGTTGGCGACCACGCTGCCAAAGCGCTGGCGAATGATATACAGGCAGCAGTCCAGTGCGGCGGCAGTCCCGGCAGAGGTAATGATATTGCCGTCATCCACATAAAGGGCATTAATATCCAGTCGAACGTTCGGGAAGAGGGACTGAAACTGACGTTCGAACTCCCAGTGGGTGGCCGCACGCTTACCGTCGAGAAGACCCGCCCAGGCCAGCACAAACGACCCCAGACACAGCCCGACGATTTCTGCGCCGTTGTCTCTCGCCTGCACCAGGCTGTCGAGCAGCGACTGCGGCGGGCGTTCAAGAACGTGCTGCCAGTAGGGAACGACAACAATATCGGCCTGCCCAATGGCGGTAAAATCCTGCGTGGCGTTGAGGGCAAATCCGTCTTTTGAGGTGAGGAACCCCGGCGTTTCAGCGCAGATCGTCACGTTAAAGCGCTTTTCTCCGGAGACCGAGTCGCCAAACAGAATGCAGGGAACGGAGTAGTGGAACGGGCTGAACCCGTCTACCGCGACAATCGCGACGTTGACTAGCGGCATTTGTCTCTCCTTTCCCTTTTAGATACTCAGAATATAACGGTTTCGCCATCCTGGGGAATGCTCACTGCGTCACTCACCTGGTTAGCTTCAACGTACTCACGCAGCGCGCTGCGGGTTAACAGGCAGTGGTTAATGGCTTCCATATGGCTCGCCACAATTTTGGCCTGCGGCAGCAGGAAATGGACGTTGAGCACGTCCTCCTGCCCCATAATAATGGGTCCAAAGCCAATGACGTGAGCATAGCCGGCGTTCAGCACCACCACGTCCGGCTGGTGCTTTTGCAGATCGGCCGCCACTTCGTCACGCCAGACGGTATCCCCGGCAATGTAGAGCGTCTTCTCATCAGGATGGCGGAGCACCACGCCACAGGCCTCGCCCAGCCGCTCCGCCAGTTCGGGCACCGCGTATGCGCGATCGGTACCGTGCTGGCCGCCGTGGGTCTTCGCAATTCGAATCTCGCCGAAAGTGGTCTCGTCGGTCATGACCGTCAGGTTGCTAAACCCCTGGCTGCGCAGCAGCGCGGCGTCACGCTCGTTTTGTACGTAAATGGGTTTGTCTTTGGCGATCAGTTCCGCCGCGGCGCGATCCCAGTGATCGTCATGAGTATGGGTGACGATCACCGCGTCGGCGTCCAGCAGCGTGTTGACGTCAACGGGGAGCTCGACAGTCGGATTACGACGTTCGGCATACGCCGTGCCGGGAAAGCCCGGATAAGCGCCCTTAGGGGCCAGCATCGGGTCGATTAAAAGACGTTTTCCGGCGTAGGTAATCAGCTGGGTGGCGTTGCGAATGTGGGTAATGTTCATGGGCTATCCTCCGGTTGGTGTGATAAGGAGGATAGCCAGCCGTCTCAGCTGACGCTGTGGGTTAAAGGGCGATTACCGATGGAATCGGGCCAATTTAAGCAACCCTTTTTCCATCAGATTGTTACCAGCCCGGCACCGCCCCGCCGTTAAAGATCGTCTCCGCCGCTTTCGCCACTTCAGGCGACTGATACGACTGGATAAATTCCTTCACGTTCTCGGCGTTTTTGTTGTCTTCGCGCGTCACAACGATGTTCACGTACGGCGAGTTTTTGTCTTCGATAAAGACGCTGTCATGCACCGGCGACAGCCCGGTTTGCTGGATATAGGTAGTGCTGATGATGGCGACATCGACTTTAGGGTCGTCCAGCACGCGCGGCAGCTGCGCCCCTTCGAGCTCCATGATTTTCAGCTGTTTAGGGTTGGCGGTAATATCCAGCGCCGTTGGCAGCAGCCCGGTGTCCGGCTTCAGGGTGATGAGCTTCTCTTTTTGCAACAGCAGCAGCGCGCGGCCCAGGTTGGTCGGGTCGTTTGGAATGGCAATGGTCGCCCCGTCCTTCAGATCAGAGACGGATTTGATTTTGCGGGAATAGCCGGCCATCGGGAAAACAAAGGTGTTCGCCACGGCCACCAGCTTGTAGCCATGCGCCTTGTTATCCTCTGCTAGGAACGGGCGATGCTGGAAGACGTTGGCATCCAGTTCCTCCTGGTTGGTGGCATCGTTAGGCAACAGCGAGCCGCTGAAGCCCACCAGCTCCACGTCGAGGCCATATTTCTCTTTCGCCACCTTTTTGGCGACTTCCGCCACGTCCTGCTCGGCGCCGTTGATGACGCCGACTTTAATGTGTTTGGCATCGCTGCCACTTTGATCGCACCCTGCCAGCAACAGGCCAGCCAGTACCAGAGCACCCAATCGACGTTTCACAAGACAGTTCCTTTTGCTGAATGTTGTAATGACTATATCGACAACGAGGCGGTGAAATAAAAACCGAAAAAGAATCAATAAGAAGGATAAGTTATATGCGGGTATAGCCGGGTGGCGCTGCGCTTACCCGGCCTGCGGATTCAGAGCTAAAGGGCTTTCGCCAGGTAATGTCGCTGCATGCCCGGATAAGGATAATCCTGCAAAGACATTTGCAGCTGGTACCCCTGTTTTTCATAGAACGGCCGCGCCTGGAAGCTGGCGGTATCGACCAGCGCGTGCTTGCAGCCTTTGCGTCTGGCTTCCTCTTCGGCCGTTCTGATGAGCTGGCTGCCAACGCCGGATCCGCGCACGGTCTCGTTCACCCAGAGATAGTCGATATTCAGCCAGTCGCCTTTTCGCACACCGATTAACCCGCCCAGCATGGCGCCATTATCGTCACGCACGTAAACGCCAACGTCGCCGCTAAAGGTCGCCATATCCAAAAATTGCGCGTTGTAGGCACGCAGCCCCACGAATAACTCTTCTTTTTCCTGCTGCGTAACCGTATTGGTAATGCTCAGTTGCATGACGTTCTCCCTGTTTTTGTGTGCTGTTTGACTATCTCACAGATACTTTACGGAGAAAATTCATACTTTCGGCTGGCGTCGCTACACTGAATGTAACGATATATTTCATGGGAAGCCTGTGACGTCAAAAGGGGGTTGTTGATGAAAGCTGCACACCTTGTCTGCCTGCTGGTTTGTCTGCTCTTTGCCGCGTTTGTCCATGCTCAGGAAAAGGAGGATCCGGCGAAAGAGGCGCAAATAAAGCAGCAGGTCCTGAAAGATATTAAGAAAACCTGTACGCCACAGAAAAAGCAGAGCGATAAAGCCTGGCAGGAGATGATTTTGTCGTCCGAGGCCAATCAGCTGCTAATCAAAAATGCCATTACCGCCGTGAAGCGCGACAACCTGGATGCCTACTGGGGGGCGATTGGGCAGGTGGATTGTATGGAAGATTATTGAATGCTGCTTGCCGGGTGGCGCTACGCTTACCCGGCCTACAAAATATTTCTAACGCTTACGCACATCCGGAATAATTAAATCTCCGCGCAGCACATACGAGCCCAGCATCTGCGTTTTCTCCGTCAGCCAGCCCACAATGCGCGCCGCCATGGCATCCATGGAATATTCAATCGCCGGGATCACCGGAATACCCGGCAGGTGCAGCGATCCGGCAAGGCTAAAGACCATGATGTCGTCCGGTACCGATTTATTAAACGCCTGCAGCTGCGGGATCACCCGCTGGGCTTCCTGCTCGTCCGCCACCAGCAGCGCGTTGAAGTTCAGCGTGCTGGCGTTATTCAGCAGCTCCTGCAGCGCAACGGACGAAGACGTCGCGTCCATAAAGACCAGGTTGCGATTAAAGGGCAGGAAATTTTTCTCCAGCGCGTGCTTGTAGCCAAGCAGCACCTGGTCGGCAAAACCGCTGCCGTGGGGGTGGATCAGCGCAATCTGGCGACGCCCCTGGCTGGTGAGATAGTTACAGGCAGTTTCTGCGGCAAAAGCGTGATCGAACTGGATGCTGTTGGAATTATCAGACTCCATGCAGTCCACCAGAATGACGTTGTCCATGTCGACGTCCAGCGGGAAACGGGCGCCGATCACCAGGATGTCATCACAAAGCCCGCAGGAAAGTTCTTCAAGGGCGTTCATCACTTCCGCTTTACCGTGCGCGAAACGCAGCAGCAGGTGTTTTTGATGCTGGCTGAGCTGTTTTTCCAGCGCGTACAGATAACCGGTGGTCTGGTTAATATTCTCCTGCGCGCAAATGACCCCAATGCAGCCCGTCGACTGGCTCAGCAGCGACTGGGCAATCACGTTGGGACGATAGTTCAGCTCATCCACAGCTTTCAGAACGGCCTGACGGCTGGCTTCCTTAACGCCACGCGACCCACTCAACACTCGCGAAACCGTGGCTTTAGACACCCCGGCAAGACGTGATACATCATTGATTGTCGACATCTTTTTCCCCTGGCAGGCTTACCTCGCGCCTGCAAATTCCATCACCGCTTCGGCTCACATTATAGCCAGAACGGAGTATATCCGTTTCCGTTTTCCATGGAAACCGATTTTCCGTTTCCACTCAAAATGATGTCAAAACAGCGAAATTATGTGACGCACATCCGGTTAATTAGCCTCATAAGTATTGGATCTTGATGGTTATCACAGTTCTGCTCTTTATAAATGGAAACCGGTTTCCGTATCATGTCCAATCATCCTCGCAATAACTTTTTACATTTAGAGGATGGTTGTCGATGTTCAAGATTATGCTGTGCTGCTCTGCCGGGATGTCCACCAGCCTGCTGGTCAGCAAAATGGTCGATGTCGCGAAAGAACGTGGTTTGCCGGTGAAGATTGATGCGTACGGTGTTTCCGAATTTGATACGCAGTTTCCGCAATACCAGGTTGTCCTTCTCGGACCGCAAGTGAAATACATGTTACAGACACTCTCAGACAAGGCGGCGACGCATGGCATTCCGGTACAGCCCATCGACATGATGGACTACGGCATGCAGCGTGGCGATAAAGTACTGGACTATGCTCTGTCGCTCATCGAAGCGGCACACTAAAAGGTGTTCACATGAGTTCGTTATATCAATCCATGGTCGCGGTGATTGAGCAGTCAATTACCCCGCTGGCCGCGAAGCTCGGCCAGCAAAAGTATGTGATTGCCATCCGCGACGGCTTTACCGCCGCGCTGCCGTTCATGATCATCGGCTCATTTATGCTGGTGTTCATCTTCCCGCCGTTCTCGGCGGATACCACCAACAGCTTCGCCCGCGGCTGGCTGGATTTCTCCCAGACCTACCGCGAGCAGCTGATGCTGCCGTTTAACCTCAGCATGGGCGTGATGACATTCTTCATCTCGGTGGGGATTGGGGCGAGCCTGGGGCGTCAGTTTAATCTCGACCCGGTGATGTCCGGCCTGCTGGCCTTTATGGCCTTCCTGCTGGTCGCCGCGCCGTATGCCGACGGCAAAATCTCGACCCAGTATCTCTCCGGTCAGGGCATCTTCACCGCGCTGATTACCGCGATCTACGCCACCCGCGTTTACGCGTGGCTGAAGCAGAACAACGTGACCATTCGTCTGCCGAAGGAAGTCCCAACCGGTGTGGCGCGCTCGTTTGAGATCCTGATCCCGGTGATGGTGGTGATCGGTACGCTGCACCCGCTGAACCTGTTCATCGAAGCGCAGACCGGAATGATCATCCCGCAGGCGATCATGCATCTGCTGGAGCCGCTGGTGTCCGCGTCTGACTCCCTGCCCGCGATTCTGCTCTCCGTACTGCTGTGCCAGATCTTCTGGTTCGCCGGTATTCACGGCTCGCTGATTGTCACCGGCATCATGAACCCGTTCTGGATGGCTAACCTCTCCGCAAACCAGGCGGCGCTGGCGGCCGGCGCGGCGCTGCCGCACGTTTATCTTCAGGGCTTCTGGGATCACTACCTGCTGATTGGCGGCGTAGGCTCCACCCTGCCGCTGGCGTTCCTGCTGCTGCGCAGCCGCGTTACCCACCTGCGTACCATCGGCAAAATGGGCGTGGTGCCGAGCTTCTTTAACATCAACGAACCGATCCTGTTCGGCGCGCCGATCATCATGAACCCGATGCTGTTTATCCCGTTCGTGTTCGTTCCGCTGGTTAACGCCTGCCTGGCGTACGCGGCAACCAAACTCGGCTGGCTGGCACAGGTTGTGTCATTGACCCCATGGACTACCCCTGCACCGATCGGCGCCTCGTGGGCGGCGAACTGGGCGTTGAGCCCGGTGGTGATGTGCCTGGTCTGTATGGTGATGTCCGCGCTGATGTACCTGCCGTTCCTGCGCGCCTATGAGCGTACGCTCATCAAAAACGAAGAGCAGAAGGCCCAGGCAACCGTCGGTGCCGCTGAGACCGCCAGCAATTAAGTCAAAGAGGAAGAGTCATGAAATACGCATTTCCCGATAACTTCTGGTGGGGCAGCGCAAGCTCCGCTCTCCAGACGGAAGGGGCAAGAGAGGGGGAAACCACGTGGGACTACTGGTTTGCCCGCGAGCCGAACCGTTTTCACAACGGCGTGGGGCCACAGCAGACCTCCACGTTTTATCAGCACTGGAAAACGGACATTCAGCTGTTGAAGCAGCTGAACCACAACAGCTTTCGCACCTCGATTAGCTGGGCGCGCCTGATCCCCGACGGTATCGGTGAAGTGAATCCGGAGGCGGTTGATTTTTATAATCAGGTCATTGACAAGCTGAACGAACAGGGCATCACGCCGTTTATCACTCTGTTCCATTTCGACATGCCGATGGCGATGCAGGAAATTGGCGGCTGGGAAAACCGTGACGTAGTGGACGCGTACGCCCGCTATGCGCAGATTTGCTTCGAGCTGTTCGGCGACCGCGTGCTGCACTGGTTTACCTTCAACGAGCCGATCGTGCCGGTGGAAGGCGGTTATCTGTACGACTTCCACTACCCCAACGTAGTGGATTTCCGCAGGGCGGCCACCGTGGCGTATCACACGGTGCTGGCCCATGCGAAGGCAGTTCAGGCCTACCGCGCCGGGCACTACGCGGGGGAGATCGGCATCGTGTTGAACCTGACGCCGTCGTATCCGCGCTCGCAGAACCCGGCAGACGTGAAGGCGGCGCACGTTGCGGATCTGATGTTTAACCGCAGCTTCCTCGACCCGGTCCTGCGCGGCGAATACCCGGCGGATCTGGTGGCGCTGCTGAAATCTTACGACCAGCTGCCCGCCTGCAAGCCGGAAGACGGTTTCCTGATTGCGGAAGGGAAAATCGACCTGCTCGGCATTAACTACTATCAGCCGCGTCGCGTGAAGTGTCGCGACAGCGCGGTGAACCCGCAGGCGCCGTTTATGCCGGAATGGTTCTTTGATAGCTACGAGATGCCGGGCCGCAAGATGAACCCCTACCGCGGCTGGGAAATCTACGCGCCGGGTATTTACGATATTCTGATTAACCTGCGCGACAATTACGGCAACCCCCGCTGCTTTATTTCTGAAAACGGCATGGGCGTCGAAAACGAGCAACGTTTTATTGAAAATGGCCAGATTAACGATCAATACCGCATCGAGTTTATTTCCGAACATTTAGCCTGGCTGCATAAGGGTATTAGCGAAGGGTGCAATTGTCTTGGTTACCATATGTGGACGTTTATTGATAACTGGTCGTGGTGTAACGCGTATAAAAATCGCTACGGATTTATCCAACTCGATTTAAAGACGCAGCAGCGCACCATTAAGAAAAGCGGGGAGTGGTTTGCCGCCACCGCCTTAAATAATAGCTTTGATAAAGAGTAATGATGATGATCGCACTAGAAGAAGCCGTAATGGAAATTATCGTCAATGCCGGGCAGTCCCGCAGCCTGTGCTTTGAAGCCCTGCACGCCGCGCGTCAGGGAAACATTGATGAAGCCAAAAGCCTGCTGCGCGAAGCCGACGGCTACGCGCGCCAGGCGCACAAGATGCAGACCAAACTGATCGAGCAGGATGCGGGCGAAGGCCGTCAGCCGATGACGTTAATCATGGTTCACGCGCAGGATCACTTAATGAATTCCTTATTAGCGCGTGAATTGTCCGAAGAAATTATTCATTTATATCAGAGATAGCCTATGTCGAAATAAATTAATGTAACACCTCTGTACCTAAAACTAGAAATCCACTTGTTCTGATGATAGCGACATATTCTGTCAGATCGGAGCGGGATGGTTATTGTCTGAATAAAATTAAACTATATTGAGATAACCATGAATACGATTAAAAAACTTCCATTAACCATGGCGGTTATCGCCGCGCTTTGCCCAATTTCCGTGCTCGCACAGGAATTCACGCAGGAACAAATCGACGCCATTGTGGCGAAAGCGGTGGATAAAGCCCTGGCTGAACGTCAGGCCAAAATGGATGCTGCCGTCGCGAAAAAAGCGGACGTGGTGACCGAGCCGCAAAGCGCGGCGCAATCTCCGGATATGGCGATTCCGTTTGGGGTTAAATTTACCGGCTACGCCCGATACGGCGCGCACTTCCAGGCCGCCGATCAGAAATACGTGGCGGTGGACGGTTCATACAACGGCGCGTCCGCCATTGGTCGTCTGGGCAACGAAGGCAACGGCGGGGAATTCCAGCTTTCCAAGGCCTTTAAAGGCGAAAACGGCGCCATCTGGGACATCAACGTGATGATCGACCACTGGGGCGACGAAGTTAACCTGAAAAAAGCCTACGCCGGGGTGACCAACATTATGGCCTCCAACCCGAACGCCTATTTCTGGGCCGGTCGTGACTTCCACCAGCGTCCGCAGCAGGGCATCAACGATTACTTCTGGATGAACCACGACGGCCAGGGCGCCGGGGTGAAGAACTTCGACATCGGCGGCGTGCAGTTTGACGTCGCCGCCGTGGCGGCGGTGGAATCCTGTAGCCCGGAAGTGATGGAAGATGAAGCCAACCCGTCGCGCATCACCTGTACCGGCGGGTCCGGCACGGGCGACAAAGGCAACTACGCCGCGACCTCAAAAATCCACGGCATGAAGCTCGGACCGATCGACATGGAGCTTTACGCCAACTACGGCTTTGACTCCAAAGCGGTGGAGAGCGACGAACGTCTGAACGCGTGGCAGGGCGGCGTGGTGCTGAGCCACACCAACGACAGCGGCGTGAACAAGGTGATTGCCCGCTACTCCGATAATTCGGACAACAGCGTGTTCAACAAAACCGAGGATCTGACCACGGTCTACGCCAGCTTCGAAGGGCTGTACAAATTCACCCAGGCCACGCAGGTGGAGTATATCCTCGCCTTCCACGACTACGACAACAGCCGCGATAAGACCGACAACCGCAAGAACTACAACGCCATCGTGCGTCCGATGCACTGGTGGAACGACGTTCACTCCACCTGGCTGGAAGCAGGCTGGCAGCACGTTGACTACGACAACGGCGGCGACAACAAGGGCTGGAAGCTGACCCTGTCGCAGAACATGTCTATCGCCATGGGGCCAGAGTTCCGTCCGATGCTGCGCTTCTACGTGACCGGCGGCAAAGTGGATAACGCACGCACCGCGCGCGTGAACAACACCAAAGACGAAACGCTCGACGACTTCAACGTCGGCGCGATGTGGGAGGCGTGGTTCTAGTACAGCGCCGTTTGTTTCGCCCGGCGGCGCTGCGCTTGCACGGGCCTACAAGGTTTTGTAGGCCGGGTAAGCGTAGCGCCACCCGGAAAGATCCCATGTTATGCTAGAAAAAAACCAACATAACAGGGGAGAAAATGGGTTCTACACGTAAAGGGATGCTGAACGTCCTGATCGCCGCCGTTTTATGGGGCAGTTCCGGCGTTTGCGCGCAGTACATCATGGAGAAAAGCCACATTTCTTCGCCTTACCTGACCATGGTTCGCCTGTTGTTTACCGGCGTGATCCTGCTGACGCTCTCCTTCGTTCACGGCGACAAGATTTTCTCGGTCATCAAACATCGCAAAGACGCCCTCAGCCTGTTGTTTTTCTCGCTGGTCGGCGCGCTCACCGTGCAGCTCACCTTCCTGCTGACGATTGAAAAATCCAATGCGGCAACGGCCACTGTGCTGCAGTTTCTGTCGCCAACCATTATCGTGGCCTGGTTCGCGCTGGCGCGGAAAAAGCGCCCCGGCGTGTTTGTTTTATCCGCGATTGTGACCTCGCTTGTCGGGACGTTCCTGCTGGTCACCCACGGCGATCCAACCTCGCTCTCCATCTCGCCAGCCGCGCTGTTCTTCGGCATCGCTTCGGCGTTTGCCGCCGCGTTTTACACCACCTATCCGTCAACGCTGATTGCCCGCTATGGCACATTGCCGATTGTCGGCTGGAGTATGTTGATTGCCGGGTTAATGCTGACGCCGTTCTACGCCGGGCGCGGGACGACCTTCGTCATTGACGGCAGCCTGCTGCTGGCGTTTTTCTACCTGGTCGTGATCGGCACCGCGCTGACGTTCAGCCTGTATCTGAAAGGCGCGCAGACGATCGGCGGGCCGAAAGCGAGCATTCTGAGCTGCGCCGAGCCGCTGAGCAGCGCGCTGCTGTCGGTGGTGTTGCTGGGCGTGGCGTTCACCCTGCCGGACTGGCTGGGGACGCTGCTGATCGTGTCGTCGGTTGTACTGATTTCGATGGATTCAAGAAGACGGGTGAGGACATCGGCGTGATCTACGAATAATAGTGATAGCGGCACATTAAAATAGTAAGAGCGCTATCTGACACCCCGTAAACCAGACGATCGGTATCATTGATTCGACGGGACCAGTATCCGGAAAGGTTACCTTTAAGGGGTTCCGGCTTACCCAGGCCATCGAAAGGTTGACGCTTCGCATCTTCAATCAATTTATTGATTCTGCGAAGCGTTTTCTTGTCCTGCTCCTGCCACCACAGGTAATCATCCCAGCCGTTATCAGTCCAAATCAGTAGCCTGGTCATCTATCAGATCCCTCTGCGTGGTTTTTCCGGTATTTGCCTGTGCGATTGACTCCATCAGTCGGCTGGCGTTAGCAGGCGAACTCATCAGATGGATGGTTTCCATCATCGAGTTGTAGTGCTGCAGAGACATAACCACCGCGTCACCCCCGTTTCGGCGGCTGATGATGGTTGTCTCCACGTTGTCATTCACGTCGTCCAACACATCTTTGAGTCGGCTTCGTGCTTCGGTAAACGTCACAACCTGCATATTCCCTCCTGTACAAGTTACGGTACAAGTATATCGATGAAGTGACTATTTATCAATCAACATGCTTTAACCTTGCCCGCCACCAGCAGCGCGGTCAAAAGCATCAGCGTGCCGGAAATCACCAGCGGTGACGTCAGCCCCAGGTGGTCGAGCGCCACGCCGCCAATCGCCGCGCCGCAGGTGTTTGCCAGCTGGATCACCGCCACCTGAATCGACCCGGCTTTTTCAGCCTGATCGGCAAGTGAGCGGGTGATCCACGTCGACCAGCCCACCGGCACCAGCGCAAAGGCAAAGCCCCAGATAATCGCAATGGCAGACGCGACCCACTTATCGCTACCCCACAGCACCAGCACCGCGGCGCTTGCAGCCAGCACCAGCGGCGCACCCGCCAGCGCCACCTTCAGGGAACGCTTCAGGAACTGCGAAGACAGCGACGTGCCGACAAAGCTGGCGATACCGAAGCTCAGCAGCACCAGCGTCAGGCCGTCTACGTCAAAGCCCGCCATGTTCATAAACACCGGGCGGATATAGGTAAAGAAGGCAAACTGCCCGGCAAAGGCCATAAAGATCGCGGTCATCCCCGCCAGCACGCCGGGGCGCTTTAGCAGCGCGAACATGTTCTGCTTATGGTGCGCCGCTTCGCCCGGCAGGGACGGCAGCGCCTTCCACACCCAGATAACGCAAAGCACGCCCATAACCGCCGCCGCATTAAAGACGTTACGCCAGCCGATAATCCCGCCCAGGAAGCTGCCCAACGGCGCGGCAATCACCAGCGCGATGGAGACCGCGCCAAATATGACGGACAGCGCTTTCGGCACGGTGCGCGCAGGCACCAGGCGCATGGTGAGCGAGGCGGACATCGCCCAGAAGCCGCCGAGCCCCAGACCAAGACAGGCGCGACCGAGCAGCAGCAGGGTGAAGCTTTCCGCGAAGGAGACCAGCAGGCAGGAGAGCGTCAGCAGCACGCTGAACAGAATGACCACTTTGCGGCGGTCGATAGTGCCAATCACCTGGGTGATAAACAGGCTGGCAAACATCGCCACAAACGCGGTGACGGTAACGGACTGCCCCGCCACGCCTTCGGAAATGCCCAGGTCCTGCGCCATCGGTGTCAGCAGGCTCACCGGCAGAAACTCAACGGTAATCAGGCAGGCGACGCAGAACGCCACGGAGAAAACCGCCGACCAGTTGGGGCGTGAAACCTCTTTGGTCTGCGGTCTGGTCGTGGGCTGGATATGTTCTGTCATGGCGTCACCTGAAGATAAAAACGTGCGGAAAAGTCGCGCAGTTTATCATCAAAAGTGTGACGGATTTAACGTTTAGACAACTTTTGTGGTTTTTAGAGGGGATCAGTGCAGATAAAACACGCCCTCTTCCGGCAGGAAGAGCTGGTTATAGCGTAGCTGGAAGGCGTTCAGCTCCTGCGGATCGGGCTCCATCTCGCGCATAAAGCCAAGCGCCAGACGAATTTGCGCATCGGTGATCGGCGCCGCCAGGCGGGCTTTTCGCAGCATGCGGTGCCAGGCGTGCAGGTTCTCCTCGCTGGCGTCGACAATGCAGACCTGCCAGATCAGCAGCACCTGCGCGGCGTTTTGCAGATGCGCTTCGTCCGGGCGCTCAAGGTAGCGGATAAACTCATTGCCCGGCATTTTGCCGAACTGATCGATCATCGACTCAACCGGCATCGGGGTGATGCCCAGACGCTCGCTTAAACGTTTGATGGCGCGGCGGGAGTCCGAGGTCAGGACGCGAAATCCCACCACAAACACCACGGCAAGCGTTGCCAGCATTATCCAGACCATGCGTTCTCCTTTGACTAGCCGCTCATCATAGCGGGAAACGCACGGCGTCAACAGCGGGCAGAGCCAGAATAGTGCACTGAAAAGACGTTGCGGGACGGGGGATAAGGTATTAATGCCGTCGGCGGAAATAAAAAAGCCCGGCATCACACACCGGGCAAAGACGTTACCTGCACACTCATGCTGTTTTTAATTTCTGCGCACGATTCTCACGGCGAATTTTACGTTCTTCCAGCACCGCGACCATCGCCATCAGGACGATACAGCCGATCGCTGCTGCATCCAGCGCCGCGAAGGTGCCCGCCCAGCCGGTGAGGCCGAAAATTGGCGTACCGTCAGCGATCATCCCCAGACCCAGCTTGGCGAAGCTGTCGCCAATCAGATAGGCGAAGGTGCCTTTAATCCCATCGGCAGCGCCGATCGCTTTTTTCGGTACGAAGCCCACTGCCGCCACGCCGATCAGCAGCTGCGGACCAAACACCAGGAAGCCGAGCGCGAACAGGGATGCGAGGTAAACGTACTGGTTGCTGGCATGCTGGTAGACGCCTAGGGTAGCGATAATCAGCGCCAGCGCGACGCAGGCCACCAGCGCGCGACGACCGTTGGCGAGGTCAGAGAGCCAGCCCCACAGCAGGGTGCCGACAAGCGCGCCCACTTCGAACAGGGTGAAGCCCTGAATCGCCACCTCTTTAGAGAGCTTCAGCTCCTGGAAAGCGTACACGGTGGACCACTGGTCGATGCCGATACGCACCACGTACAGGAAGATGTTTGAGAAGCACAGCAGCCAGATCACTTTGTTTTTCAGCACGTACTCAACAAATATCTGCCATTTGGACATCTCGTTCTCTTCGGTCTCCTTGTCCTCTTCGCTGATCTCTTCCCCGAACAGCTCTTCGGCTTTGCCGAGGCCGTACGATTCCGGGGAGTCGCTGCCGTAGCGCAGGCCAATAAAGCCGACAATCAGGGCGATAATCGACGGGAAGATAAACATGCCGATCACATGGCCGTCGAACAGGTAGTTTGCGCCAAACAGCGCCACGCCTGCCGCACCCGCTCCGCCGAGGTTGTGGGAGATGTTCCACATGCCGAGGTACGAACCACGCTTGCGGCGCGGGGTCCACTTGGTGATGGTGGAGTAGCTGCACGACCCGCCGGTACTCTGGAAGAAGCCGCTCAGGGCGTAGAAGGCGATCATCAGGAACAGGCTGACAGACCCTGCGCCCATGCTGGCGCTGAAGCCGAGCATACAGATGGCGGAGAGGATCAGCATAAACGGCAGGAACTGCTTGGTGTTTTTGCCGTCCGCGTAGTAGGACACAACCGTTTTCCCCACGCCGTAGGTGATGGAGAAGCCCAGGCCAATCATCCCCAGCTGCGTCATGCTCAGCCCGTAGGTGGAGATCATGTCGTTCTGCGCGATGTTAAAGTTTTTGCGGATCAGGTACATGGTCAGGTAGCCGATAAAGACCACCAGATAGGACTGCATGAACGGTTTGAACCACATTTTGCGCCGCACGTCGAGCGGCAGATCCAGGGTCGGCTTGCGCACCTGGTTGAGGAAGGCCAGCATGGTTTGCTCCTGAGCTGATTTTTACCTGCGAATGGCAGGCATTGTAAAAATCAGCCAGGAGAGATGCCTGAGACAGCGTCCAGGTAAAACCGGGAAAATTTCTTAGTTTTACGCCACTCGGGCCAGAAAGGTGAGGCGCATCACGCTTCACCCATCTCGCGCGGGGCCTGCGCGTGCAGGAAAGGCAGCAGCAGCAGGGCGGAAATTCCCGCCGCGATGGCGATCACCGCGAAGAAACCGCTCCAGTGCCAGATATCGATCACCCGCGCCAGCGGCCAGCCGGAGAGCGATGCGCCAAGGTAGGCAAACAGTCCGACAAAGCCCGTCGCCGCGCCTGCCGCCTCTTTGTGGGAACACTCCGCCGCTGCCATGCCGATGAGCATCTGCGGGCCAAAGACGAAGAAGCCGGTGGTAAAAAAGCACGCCGCCTGCATCACGTAGCTGGCGAACGGCATCAGCCACAGCGAGCCGACGGAGAGCAAAATCCCGGCGGCAAAAATCAGGTTCATCGGGCCGCGGTTGCCGTTGAACAGCTTATCCGAACCCCAGCCCGCTACCAGCGCGCCGATAAACCCGCCCAGTTCGAACATCGTCACCGCCGAGTTAGCGGTGACCAGGTCCACGCCGAGCGTCTCGGACATGTACAGATTGCCCCAGTCGTTAATGGCCGCGCGCACCACGTAGACCAGCACGTAGCAGAGCGACAGCAGCCAGATGTACGGGTTTTTCAGCACGTATTTGGTGAGGATCTCCTTACGGGTCAGCCCCGCCCCCTCCTGCTGCTGGGCAATCTCCATTTCGTCGTGCCGCCAGTCGCCCACCGCAGGCAGGCCAACGGTTTGCGGCCTGTCGCGCAGGCGCCAGCAGAGGAACAACCCGGCGAGAATGGCGAGGCCACCGGCAATCATCATCCCCGCGCGCCAGCCGTAGTGCAGCGCCGCGGCGCCGACCACCATCGGGATCAGCGCCCCGCCGACGTTATGCGCGGTGTTCCAGACGGCCCACCAGCCGCCGCGCTCGTTGCGCGAGTACCACGCCGTGAGCAGGCGGGCGCAGACCGGCGCGCCCCAGCCCTGGAAAAAGGCGTTCAGCGCCCACAGCAGGGCGAAGGCCCAAAGCGAGGTGGAGAAACCAAACAGGATGTTCACCACCCCGGTCGCGATCAGCCCAACGCCCATGAAATAGCGAGCGTTAGAGCGGTCGCTAACAATACCGGAGAAGAACTTCGACAGGCCGTAGGTGATGTAAAACAGCGTTGCCAGCAGGCCGATATCGGTGCGCGTCATCACGCCGCTGGCGAGGATCTCCGGCGCGGCGGCGTTGAAGCTTTTGCGGGTGAAGTAGAACAGCGCGTAGCCGAGCCAGATGGTAATCAGAATATGACGTCGCCAGTAGCGGTAGCGGGCGTCAATTTCCGCTTTGTTGCTTAATGGGGCTGCGCTGGCTGGGGTTTTAAACATGATGCGTCCTTAACGGCAAACTGACGCTGACGCGCGTCCCGTGGGTGCAGGAAAGGTTCAGCGTGCCGCCCAGCGCCTTGACGCGCTCGCGCATGCCCGCCAGGCCAAAGCCCTGCTGGCCGGAGCCCGGCGGCAGGCCGCAGCCGTCGTCTTCAATCACCAGCATCAGGCGCTCGTCCTGCTGCCAGCCCTGGATCGTGACCGCGCTGGCACTGGCGTGTTTGACGATATTGTTCAGCCCCTCCTGACAGACGCGGAACAGGGTTACGCGCTGGCCTTCGCTCAGTGCAGATTCGTTAATTCGCCAGTCGAGATGGCTGACAATGCCGCGGCTTTCCAGCTCCATCTCGCGCATCAGGGAGCGCACCGCCTGCTCCAGCGACAGGTCGTCAAGCTGGCGCGGGCGCAGCCTGCCGAGCAGGCGTCGCACCGAGTCATATACGCCAAGTGAAAGCTGCTCGATATGCGCCCCGCCCTGCTTCACGCCCGCATTTTCCGCCGCAAGACGCTGGACAATGCCCGCCTGGGTGCGGATGGCGGTGATCGTCTGGCCGATATCATCGTGCAGCTCGCGGGCCACCTCCTGCCGCACGCTCTCTTCCGTCTCCAGCAGGCGTTCAGCCAGACGGCGATTGCGCGCCAGCTCGGTCTGCAGGGACTGGTTCAGCTCGCGCAGGCGCTGAATGCCCGCGCCGAGCAGCAGCCCGGTCAGACTCTGGGCCAGCAGCGAGAGCAGCAAATCCACCGGATGGTCGTGCCAGGTCTGGCTGGCGATCAGCGCGATGGCGTTCATCAGGGTGGCGATAAGCGCCCCCTGCCAGCCATAGTGCCAGGCCAGAGCAATAATCGGCAGCGCAAGGCAAAACGGCGTGAAGCGTGAAAGCTCGGCGGGCAGACCAAGCTGAAGCCAGAGGCTCACCACGAAAAGCAGCAGATACCAGATGAGATGCCGGGCGCGCCAGTTCACCGGTTGGGACACCAGCCCCGGACCAAGCGGTTGCCAGACGGTGCTGGTGAGGTAGTGCCAGATCACGAGGCAGGTGGGTGCCAGCGTCAGGCCGCCGGTGAGGGTGAGCAGCAGCGCGTTGAGCATCTCCTTGTCGCCAACCCACGGCAGGGACTGCAGCAGTGCGGCGGCAATCAACGCCGCCCCCTGGCGCAGCAGCGTGCGCCAGTCGCGCTGGTGACGATAGCGGGAAATAAGCGCAACCGGGAGAAGCGTGAGCAGGCTTCCGGTCATCAATAAGGGAAGATGCGCGAGGGCAACCTCCTGAGCCAGCCAGACCAGCATCAGCCACTCTGCCCCGAGCAAAACGGGCCAGTAGCCGCGCGGGCATTGCAGCATCAGCCCCAGACGCAGGCCGAATGGAAACAGCAGCACCGCCAGCTCCGGGCGCTCCACCAGATGCAGACTAATGCTCCACAGGCAGAACCACGCGGCGGAGAAGATAAAAAAGCTGGCGACAACGGCGATCAGCCGTGAAAAAGCGGAACTCATTGCCAGCTGTCGAACATGCGGCGCGCCAGCTCGACGTCGTTGCTGACGTTAAGTTTTTCCATCAGGTTGGCGCGATGGACATGCACGGTTTTTGGCGACAAATCCAGCTCAGCCGCAATCTCTTTCACCGACATCCCCTGCGCGAGCTTCTCAGCCACCTGACGCTCGCGTCTGGTGAGCGGATCCTGCCTGCCGGCCGCCAGCTTGATGGCGATATCCGGCGTCAGGTAGCAGCCGCCGGTGGAGACGGTGCGCACGGCGGCAATCAGCTCGTCCGGGCTACAGCGTTTGGAAAGGAAGCCGCGCGCGCCCGCGTTAAGGGCCTGCTCGACCAGCGCCGGGCTGTCGTGAACCGACAGCATGATCGTCGCCATCCCTTTCGGCAGCTGGCTTAACAGCTCCAGCCCGGAGAGATCCGGCATCGAGATATCGCAGATACAGACCTGCACCCCGCGTCCCGGCAGGCCCGCCAGCGCCTCGCGACCGGAGCCAAACTCGGCCACCACCTGAAAATCCGGTTCGAGGTTCAGAAGCTGGGCAAATCCGGAGCGGACGATAAGGTGGTCGTCGATAAGGGCGATGGTGGTCATGGCGCGTTCCTGGCGGGCGGATAAAAAACGCGCCTACCTTAACGATAAGCGCGCGGGTGTTCAAGCAATGAGCGATCTATTCGAAAAACACCGCAATTTTGTTAAACATGGTGGGATCGGACTGGTTGCGCGCCACGTTGGTGACGTCCTCCAGCTTGTCGATCTGCGCCATCATCTGCTCCAGACGCTGGTCATCGTTGACCAGGAGCCAGATGCGGCTGTGCTCGCTGCCCTGAATCGGCAAACAGAGAATGCCTTCCACGTTAAACGCCCGACGGGCAAACAGCCCACAGACGTGGGTCATGACGCCGGGGTGGTTGCGGACGGTGAGTTCCAGAATGACGTTATCATGTTGTTTCTGCATGGCTTATTCTCCCACCATCTCAGTATTTGCCGCACCCGGCGGCACCATCGGATACACTTTTTGTTCAGGGTCGATACGGACGTGGATCAGCGCCGGGCCCGGACGAGAAATCGCCGCCTGCAGCGCCGCATGGGCATCCTCTTCCGCGTTCAGATCGCAGGTGTGCAGGCCAAAGCCGGCGGCAATCTGCATAAAGTTAATCATCCCCGGATAGGTCGCCGCAAACACGCCCTGCTTGTAGAACAGGCTCTGCTGCTGGTGCACCAGGCCAAGCGCCTCGTTGTTCATCAGGATGATTTTCACGTCTAACTGGTTTTCGGCCGCGGTCGCCATTTCCTGAATGTTCATCATCAGGCTGCCGTCACCGGAGAAGCAGATGACCTTGCGGTCCGGGTTGGCGAGCGCTGCACCGACCGCCGCAGGCAGGCCGAAGCCCATGGTTCCCAGACCGCCGGAGGTCAGCCACTGGCGCGGACGGTTCAGCGGGTAGGCCTGCGCGGTCCACATCTGATGCTGGCCGACGTCGGTGGTGATAATCGCGCTGTCGTCCACGCAGGCGGCCACGGCGTTGATAAGACCATAGTGGCTCAGCGGGTCGCCTTCGGTTGGGATGGCACCCGGGAACTCGCGCTGCAGATCGGCCACCAGCTGACGCCAGTCGGCGCGGTCGGTTGCGTCGGTTTGCGGGATCAGCTGCGTCAGTACTTCCGCCACATCTCCCTGAATCGCCACGTGCGGCTGCTTGATTTTGCCGAGCTCGGCGCGATCGATATCCACGTGAATGATTTTCGCATTCGGGCAGAACTGCTCGGTTTTGCCAATCGCCCGGTCATCAAAACGCGCGCCCATAACAATCAATAAATCCGCCTCCTGCAGGATGTAGTTGGTGCTGCGCGCGCCGTGCATCCCCAGCATCCCCAGGGACAGCGGGTGCGCTTTTGGCAGCATGCCGAGCGCCATCAGGGTCATGGTAGTCGGCAGGTTGGCTTTTTCTGCAAACTCGCGGATTTCATCTGCGGCGTTAATCGCCCCGCCACCCAGATAGAGCACCGGGCGTTTGGCGACGTTAATCATGGCGGCAGCGTCGCGCACGCTCTCAGCGCTGAATTCCGGCGCGGGGGCTCGCTCACCCGGCTCCGGCAGAACGTCGATCTCAATTTCTGCGGTCTGGACATCCTTAGGAATGTCTATCCACACCGGGCCCGGGCGGCCGGACTGCGCAATGCGGAACGCATCGCTGATAACCTGAGGAAGCTCGCTGATATCGCGAACTAAATAGTTATGTTTGGTGATGGGGATAGAGATGCCGTAGGTATCCACTTCCTGGAACGCATCGGTGCCGATCATCGAGGACGGCACCTGGCCGGTAATGCAGATCAGCGGAATGGAGTCGAGGCGCGCGTCGGCGATGGCGGTCACCAGGTTGGTTGCACCCGGCCCGCTGCAGGCCATACAGACTGCCGGTTTACCCTGGGTACGCGCCATGCCCTGAGCGATAAAGCCTGCCCCCTGCTCGTGGCGCGCCAGCACGTGGCGGATCTGCGTGCTTTGGCTTAACGCATCGTACAGCGGCAGCACCGTGCCGCCCGGAATACCCGCAACCGTGGTGATGCCCTGTCGTTCCAGCAGATGAACGATCAGCTGCGCACCGGTAAAACGCGTCTTGGTGGATGTTGTGCCCGAACTTGCCATGCTCCAGTCCTTTTCTTCTGGGCCGACTTTCCGGGGAGGGTCCTAAACGAAAAACCCCGCCCGGTTTGCGCCGGCGGGGTTTTGGATTCGTGTGTTGATCCAGTCCCTACGGCGCATTGCCGACGACCACCACCACACGCACGACGACCACTGCGGCTGGTTGCGCAGTTTTTAGTAGGGTCGAAGTGAAGATGGATGAAGTCATTGGGGACCTGTGTTTGGATTCATTGATTGAATTTATACAAACACAGGTTTTCGGGCGTGACAATGGAAAAATTTTCATCTGCGCAAAAATGCGCCAGGGATCACGTTTCGTTTGTTGGGAGATGAAAACAAAAAACCCCGCCTAAGCGAGGTTTTTATCAGGGTTTTGCGGTTGGTCGCCGCAGAACACACTGTGTTACGTCAACGCAAAAAAGTATACGCGATCGAAGACGAACGCGCAATTGAGGCACGGATTTTGACGTTTTTGAGTATGGATCGCCATCCAGATTTTGTCCACAAAATACTGTTCATACGTACAGTATTTATCTATACTGAGGGTGTTCGCAGTGAGCGAGGGGGCCGCAGTTCTACCGGCGCAACGAAGTCCTGGCTGAAACGGGTGGTGCCGTCAGTGCCTTAACCCTCTGAAGTGAGCACACTGTGTTACGTCAATCCAGGTGCTGGCAACAGGCGGCGGAAAGGTACGCCAGCATCGTGCTCCTTTTAACCAAAAGGAGACGCGTATGAGCGTAGTGGATATGGTGATACTTATCCTCAAACTCATTGTTGCTGTACTGCAACTGCTTGATGCTGTCCTGAAATTCGTTCGGTAATTCAGGTTCAAGTCGCACCTGAGAGGGGCGGGCAACCGCCCCTCTTTAATAACGAGGGAATGCTATGTCGCGTCTGTTAATTGAGCCTGTCACGCCAGACGAGCCGGGGTATATCGCCCTGAAGGCGGAAAGTATTGCACTGAATTTCAATATGCTGCGCAGGCTCGAAGAGAGCTGGCAGCGGGGTGAGAACCGCTTTAACGCGCCGGGCGAAAAGCTGTTAGGCGCGTTTCTCAACGGCAAGCTGGTCGGCGTGTGCGGTCTGAATCGCGATCCGTTCAGCCAGCAGCCGCGCGCCGGACGTATTCGCCATCTCTACGTCAGCGAAAAGTGCCGCGGGCTGGGAATTGGCAAGCAGCTTTTGACCGTGGTGATGGCCGATGCCAGCATCTGGTTTTATTTCCTCAATACCCATGCGCCGGACGCTGCCTACGGGTTTTATCGCCAGGCAGGATTTACGCTGGTCTCGGACGAACCGCGGGTGACGCACCGCCTTTTTTGTGCGGTGTAAGCGGCTGGCAGCTTCAGGGCGTGAATGTTACAGTTGAGTGACAATTCACCACCCGATACGCCATGACCATCACCGTATTCTGCATTTTGCTCTTCGCCGCGCTGCTGCATGCCAGCTGGAACGCCATCGTTAAGGCCGGAACGGACAAGCTCTATTCCGCAATAAGCGTCAGCGGATCCGCCACGGTTATCGCTCTGGTCTTACTGCCGTTTTCCCCACAACCTTCAGCAGAAAGCTGGCCGTTTTTGATTGTCTCCTGCGCCCTACAGGTGGTGTACACCGTGCTGGTTGCGAAGACCTATCAGGTCTCCGATATGAGCCAGACCTACCCGCTGATGCGCGGCACCGCCCCGCTGCTGGTGGCGCTGATCAGCGTGCTGGCGCTCGGCGATCGTCTCTCCTGGCTCGCCTGGTCCGGCATCGGGGTAATTTGCCTGTCGATTCTGGCGATGGCGATGAACGGGCGCATGCAGTCACGCAAAGGGATCTGGCTGGCGCTGCTAAATGCCTGCTTTATTGCCGGGTATACGCTGGTGGACGGCACCGGCGTGCGGCTGTCGGACACCGCGCTGGGCTATACGCTATGGACCTTCTTTATGAACGGCTTCTGCCTGCTCGGCTGGGCGATGGTGGCGCGTCGGCGCGAGGCGTCCGGCTACCTGCGCCTGCACTGGAAAAAGGGGCTGCTCGGCGGGGTTGGCACCATGGGCTCTTACGGTCTGGCGCTGTGGGCAATGACGCAGGCGCCGCTGGCGGTAGTCGCGGCGCTGCGTGAAACCTCCATACTCTTTGGCGCGCTAATCGCGTTTATCCTTTTAAAAGAGAAGGTTGCGGGCCTGCGCATCGCGGCGGCGCTGGGTATCGCCGGCGGCGCCATTCTGCTGCGCCTGGCGTAAAGCACTGGCAACATTAGTTGCCGTTCTTGTTTACAAATCCTGCCTTTGCCGGTTTTTTCATTCACCAAGACAATGCTTAAATTGTCATCTCTCTGTGGTAGATTCCTCGCGCATTTATGGGAATGCGCAGTCACTTATTCTTCATTTCTCTCTTTTGGCAAAAGTATTCAGCGACATGAAAAAGCAACGGAACGTTAACTTATTGTTGATGCTGGTGTTACTGGTGGCCGTCGGTCAGATGGCGCAAACCATCTACATTCCGGCGATTGCCGACATGGCAAAGGAATTAAACGTCCGCGAGGGCTCGGTACAAAGCGTGATGGCAGCCTACCTGCTGACCTATGGCGTTTCGCAGCTGTTCTATGGACCGCTCTCCGACCGTATCGGACGCCGTCCGGTGATTTTAGTCGGTATGTGCATTTTCATGGTGGCGACCGTGATTGCGATGACCACCCACAGCCTGACCGTACTGATTGCCGCCAGCGCTCTGCAGGGCGTCGGAACCGGCGTTGGCGGGGTGATGGCGCGAACCTTACCGCGCGATATGTATCAGGGTACCCAGCTCCGTCATGCTAACAGTCTGTTGAATATGGGGATTCTGGTCAGCCCGCTGCTGGCCCCGCTGATCGGCGGCCTGCTGGACACGATGTGGTCCTGGCGCGCCTGCTACGCCTTCCTGCTGGTGCTCTGCATGATTGTCACCTTCAGCATGGCGCGCTGGATGCCGGAAACGCGGCCGCAGGACGCGCCGCGCACGAAGCTTATCGCCAGCTATAAAACGCTGTTCGGCAACGGCGCGTTTACCTGCTACCTGCTGATGCTCATCGGCGGCCTGGCGGGCATCGCGGTGTTTGAAGCCTGCTCCGGCGTGCTGCTGGGCGCGGGTCTTGGCCTGAGCAGTATGGTCGTGAGCATTCTGTTTATTCTGCCGATCCCGGCGGCGTTCTTCGGCGCGTGGTTTGCCGGGCGTCAAAACAAGCGCTTCTCCACCCTGATGTGGCAGTCGGTGATCAGCTGCCTGCTGGCGGGTCTGATGATGTGGATCCCAGGGCTGTTTGGCGTGATGACCGTCTGGACGCTGCTCATCCCGGCAGCGCTGTTCTTCTTCGGCGCGGGGATGCTGTTCCCGCTCGCCACCAGCGGCGCGATGGAGCCGTTCCCGTTCCTCGCAGGCACGGCGGGCGCGCTGGTGGGCGGTTTGCAGAACATTGGTTCCGGCGCGCTGGCCTGGCTGTCGGCGATGATGCCGCAGACCGGGCAGTCTAGTCTGGGGTTGCTGATGACGCTGATGGGGCTGCTGATTTTACTGTGCTGGCTGCCGCTGGCGTCGCGCGTTCCGCATCACGAGCAGCCGGTTTAAGCGCATGATGGCCCGGCTTCTCGCCGGGCTTTTCACAGGCAGGGGTTATCATCGCCTGCAGTAAGGGCTCTGGCGCTGGCCGCCAGGCCCCCTCTTCCCCGTCGTAAAACTGGAAATCCGCGTTAAGCGCATACGGGATTTTCGCTTTTTGCAGTTCGCAGGCCATAAAGGTGGCGAAGGCCATTTGCGAAGCGGTTGGCGTGAGGTGGTTTGACTCCCCCACGCCCCAGCCCCCGACCCAGCTAACGTGCCCGGTTTTTTGCTGCCAGCGCAGCGCGGTATTGATGCGATTATGGATAGCCGCTTTCTCCGCCGCCGTGCCGGACGTCCACGGGTATTTACCACCATTTTTCAGCGGCCCCCACGGGAAAATATGCCACTCCGCCAGCAGGTAGTTTTGACTATGCGCAGGCAGCTTCAGGCTGGATAAATCCTCCGGTGCGGCACGCAGGCGCGGCGCAATAAAGATCATGCGCTGGGGGTCGATGTCGTGGATCGCTTTAATAGATTTTTCATACACGCGGTTTAGCGACGCCAGGCTGTGGTTAAGCTTGTCGGCCGGCTCATAGATGAGATCAAAACCCAGCTGCGGATAGCTTTGGCCGAAATAGTGTGCCACGGCAATCCACCAGTTGACCGTCTCTTTCTCGTTATCGGCTTTCGGGTCGTTTTTATATTCATCAGCCTGATAAGCAATTATCGGGATCACGCCATACTGCTCGCAGGCTTCTACCAGCTTGCGCAGGTGAATTAACCGCGCTTCCGTCGGCTCATCGGCCACGCGGATGCGCACGTGGGTAATGCCTTTTGCACGAAAATCGCGGACCACCAGCGGGTCGAATTCACGTATGCCGCGCTCGGTGCGCGCCCAGTCCACATCCATCCCGACGCCCAACTGTTGCGCATAACGGGCAGCCGTCAGCGGCGGCTCAGCGGCCATCGCCCAGCCGGAAGAGATCAGTAATGCAGAGGCAATAAAAGGCTTTAACACGGTTTACCCTGGATAAATCGAAAGCATTACCTGTATTTAGCACGCTTTTTCACATTTGGTGTAGAGCGAAAGCGTAATAATTCTTCAACCTGCCAGTTCTTTCAGCCAGCCGATAAAGGCGTCTATTTTCGGCCACTGACGGCCAGAAAGCGTCGAGACATAGTAGTGCTGATGGCATTTCAGGGTCTTGTCACCAAACGGGGCGATCAGCTCGCCCCGTTCAAGCCGTTTTTGCACCAGCCGCTTTCGGCCCATCGCGACGCCAACGTGGTTGATGGCCGCAATAATCGCCAAATCCGAACGATCGAAACCAATGCCCGACGATGGCGGCATACTCACCGCAAAGTGCTGCGCCCAGCTCAGCCATTCATCCGTACCGGAATCGTTACTCCAGGCCTGACGGTCGTGCAGCAGCGTGCAGTGGCTGAGGTTATCAGGGTTTTTCAGCAGTTCATGCTCGCGGGCATACCGCGGGGAGCAGACGGGCAAAATCTCCTCGTCCATCAGGAAGTGATGAGACAGATGGTTTGGCGGTGTATCGTCGAAATAGAGCGCCAGATCGACGCCCGTTCGCTGCATATTGACGTAATCATTGCCGGTCAGGATGGTGAGCGAAATCGACGGATAGCGGCGGGTAAAGTCACCCAGCATGGGTACCAGCCAGCACTGAGCGATCGATGGCCGGGAGTAGACCGTCAGCGTGCCGGACAGCGCCTGGTTTTTGATGTCCAGGATCTCCTGATTCAGGGTGTCGAGAGACGATTTTAGCGTCCAGTAAACGCGCTTTCCCTCCTGCGTCAGCTCGACTTTACGGTGCGAACGGACAAACAGCTGAATACCCAGCTCTTCTTCCAGCAGGTTGATGCGGTGGCTTACCGCGCTGGGGCTAAGCGACAGTTCCTCCGCCGCCAGCGCGAAGGATTCATGCCGGGCAGCCACTTCAAAGGTGTACATTTTCGACAGCTGCCAGCCGTTTAATAGCCGGTTTCTGGCTTCATTTGCATCGGTCATCACAATTCTCACGCGTGTTTTCTGCGCTCAGCATACCGTTCCTGGGTGAATTTATGTGACCCTAATGCAGATTAAGTGCGTTTTTTAGAGCATAGTCACTCATTTGATTCAATCTGGCTCACCTGAACGCCAATTTATATCGTTTGTCAGCCCACGCCGCTTTTTCGTCCAATACCCCCAGATGACATAAGGATGAGGTGAGATATGGGATCTCAGGTCTGGGTTGTGGCAACGCTGCTTGTCAGCATCGTGTTGATTGTTTTAACCATCGTAAAACTGAAGTTTCACCCATTCCTCGCGCTGCTGCTGGCGAGCTTTTTCGTCGGCGCAATGATGGGAATGAGCCCGCTGGATATGGTGAACGCCATCGAGAGCGGGATTGGCGGCACGCTGGGCTTCCTGGCGGCGGTGATCGGCCTTGGAACCATTCTCGGCAAGATGATGGAGGTTTCCGGCGCGGCCGAGCGCATCGGGATCGCGCTGCAGCGCTGCCGCTGGCTGTCGGCGGACGTGATTATGGTGCTTGTGGGCCTTATTTGCGGCATTACGCTGTTTGTGGAAGTGGGCGTGGTACTGCTGATCCCGCTGGCGTTTTCCATCGCCAAAAAGACCAACACGTCGCTGCTTAAGCTGGCCATTCCGCTCTGTACCGCGCTGATGGCGGTGCACTGCGTGGTGCCGCCGCATCCGGCCGCGCTGTTTGTGACCAATAAATTAGGCGCGGACGTCGGAACGGTCATTGTCTACGGTTTGATGGTAGGCCTGATGGCCTCGCTGGTCGGCGGCCCGCTGTTCCTGAAACTGCTCGGCAATCGTCTGCCGTTTAAACCGGTTCCGGCGGAATTTTCAGACCTGAAGGTGCGGGAAGAGCACACCCTGCCGTCGCTGGGCGCCACGCTGTTCACGGTGCTGCTGCCGATTGCCCTGATGCTGTTGAAAACCATCGCCGAGCTGAATATGGCGAAAGAAGGCACGCTGTATACGCTGCTGGAGTTTATCGGCAACCCGATCACCGCGATGTTTATCGCCGTGTTTGTCGCCTACTACCTGCTGGGGATACGCCAGCATATGGGCATGGGCACGATGCTGACGCATACCGAGCACGGCTTCGGCTCTATCGCCAACATTTTGCTGATTATCGGCGCGGGCGGCGCGTTTAACGCCATCCTGAAAACCAGCGGACTGGCGGACTCGCTGGCGCATATTCTCTCGAACCTGCACATGCACCCTATCCTGCTCGCCTGGCTGGTGGCGCTGGTGCTGCATGCCGCCGTCGGCTCCGCGACGGTGGCGATGATGGGCGCCACGGCGATAGTCGCGCCGATGCTGCCGCTCTACCCGAACGTGAGCCCGGAGATCATCACCATTGCCATCGGTTCCGGCGCCATTGGCTGCACGATCGTAACCGATTCCCTCTTCTGGCTGGTGAAGCAATACTGCGGCGCGACCCTGAATGAGACCTTCAAATACTATACGACGGCGACGTTTATCGCCTCGGTGCTTGCACTTGGCGGCACATTCCTGCTTTCTTTCATTATCTGAGCGCGAAGAGACGTATTATGGAAAACGCAACTATCACTACTTTAACCGCACGGTTTCCTCTGGTTGAGGATCTGATTGCCCTGAAAGAAACCACCTGGCTTAACCCGCGCACCACGACGCTGGCTGAAGGGCTGCCCTATGTCGGGCTGACCAAAGCCGACGTGGACGACGCCCACGCTCGCCTGAAACGCTTCGCGCCTTATCTGGCGAAAGCCTTCCCGGAGACGGCGGCAACGGGCGGGATTATTGAATCCGAACTGGTCGCGATTCCGGCAATGCAGGCGCGGCTGGAGAAAGAGTCCGGCAAGGCCATTCCCGGCACCCTGCTGCTGAAAAAAGACAGCCATTTGCCGATCTCCGGCTCGATTAAAGCGCGCGGCGGTATCTATGAGGTGCTGACCCACGCGGAAAAACTGGCGCTGGAAGCCGGGTTGCTGAGCGTTGAAGACGACTACAGCGTTCTGCTGGAGCCGCGCTTTAAGGACTTCTTCAGCCAGTACAGCATCGCCGTGGGCTCAACCGGCAACCTGGGTATGTCCATCGGCATTATGAGCGCCCGCATCGGCTTTAAGGTGACGGTGCATATGTCCGCCGACGCCCGCGAGTGGAAGAAAGCCAAACTGCGCAGCCACGGCGTGATCGTCGTGGAATACGAGCAGGATTACGGCGTGGCGGTGGAGCAGGGACGCAAAGCGGCGGAAAGCGATCCTAACTGTTTCTTCATTGACGATGAAAACTCCCGCACCCTGTTCCTGGGCTATGCGGTGGCGGGCGAGCGGCTGAAGGCGCAGTTTGCCGCACAGGGCCGCGTGGTGGATGCGGAGCATCCGCTATACGTCTACCTGCCGTGCGGCGTCGGCGGCGGCCCCGGCGGCGTGGCGTTTGGCCTGAAGCTGGCCTTTGGCGACAACGTCCACTGCTTCTTCGCGGAGCCCACGCACTCCCCGTGCATGCTGCTGGGGGTTTACACCGGCCTGCACGACGAGATTGCCGTACAGGACCTGGGCATTGATAACGTGACGGCGGCGGACGGGCTGGCGGTAGGGCGCGCGTCTGGCTTCGTGGGTCGCGCGATGGAGCGCCTGCTCGACGGGTTCTATACGCTTTCCGATCAGAGCATGTACGACATGCTCGGCTGGCTGGCGCAGGAGGAAGGCATTCGTCTGGAACCGTCGGCGCTGGCGGGGATGGCCGGGCCGGTGCGCGTCAGTGCCGGTGCGAACGTTACCCACCTGGTGTGGGCGACCGGCGGCGGGATGGTGCCGGAAGACGAGATGGCGAAGTATTTAGCAAAAGGCCGCTAATCGTAGGCCCGGTAAGGCGTAGCTGCCACCGGGCTTTAAAAGCTCACAATTTGCTGAATGTGAGTCACTGCGAAGAGTAAAGACAGAGACAGCACGGCCAGAGCAATCAGGAACTTATCCCGCACCGCCTTCGGCTGCACAAAGTCGTTCTGCGCCACGTCCATCAGGTTACGGCTGCGGGTATAGCGCCATAAAACGATCGCCACCAGCGCCAGCACAACAAGCGAGATCCAGAACGGCACCCCGGTGCGGTGCCAGTTGTGCTTAATCGCCAGGGCAATCAGCGCGCCATACCCCAGCAGCGTACGCAGCCAGGCGAGCGACGTCCGCTCCGGCTGCAGGCCGGGGTCCGCTTCCCGTCGCGCTTTGCGGCTATCCGCCATAGAATACCAGCACCATCACCACGCCCGCCACCGCCAGCAAAACCGCGCTGATGATGAGTAACCCGCGCGTATAAGGCAGATCCTGCTTCAGACGCATCGCCTTCTCATTGCGCAGCCAGCGCAGGTAGCCGTAAACCGCCAGCACGCCCGCAAACAGGCACAGGAGCAGCGCCAGCACCTCTCGAATCAGCGGCGTGGCAAAATCAGGCGCGAGCTGGTCGAGACCCACCCCTGCGGCAAGGAATCCCAGCGCGGTGCGGATCCACGCTAAAAACGTGCGTTCATTAGCCAGCGAGAAGCGGTAGTCCGGCGCTTCGCCGAGGCGGGAAATTTTCATGAAGGTTCCTTGTCGAGCTACGGGCAGGCTTCAGCATAGCGTAAATCGACAAGGACAAGGAGACCGACATCGGGCGATGTCGGTCAGGACGATCAGTGCAGCTCTGGCCAGTAATCCTTGTTGGCCTCGATCAGGTCATCCAGAATCGCTTTCGCGACGGACGCGCTCGGCACGGTTTTCGACAGGGTAATCGCCTGCCAGAGTTTCTGGTACGAGCGCTGCTCCCAGGCATCCACCACCAGTTTTTCCACCGCTACCTGCTGGCTCATCAGCCCTTTCTGGAAGTGTGGAATATCGCCCACCGTAAGCGGCTCAGGACCGTTATGGCCGACCAGGCACGGTATCTCAACCATCGCGTCGGCATCGAAGTTATGGATGGCCCCGTTGTTTGGCACAATCAGAAGCATCCGCTCCTGGGTGTTAAAGGCAATGGCGGTCGCCAGATCGACGATGTACGACGCATGTTCATCAATTTCCAGCTCACCGGCGGAGGATTTGCCCGCCTCGATAATCGCCCGGCAGGAACTGAACACATGCTTTTCACGGTGATCCATGACCTCATTGGCGCGGGTGCGTTCCGGGTTGGAATGCGCGACCACGTAGTCCGGGAACAGGTAATACTTCAGGTAGGTGTTCGGCATGGTGTCCGGATCCAGCGCCTGCACGTCTTTTGCTTTAGCGAACGTATCGTTCCAGCTCGCTTCGGTGTGCGCATCCTCCGAAGGCGGAACATAGCCGTTTTTCGCCACGTATTCGCGCAGCTTCGGCATCAGATCGTTGCCGTTCAGGTCTTCAATCGACGTCCACCAGCCGAAGTGATTCAGGCCGTAGTAGCGCACGCGCATCTCTTTGCGGTCCTTCAGGCCGACAATCTGCGCCATGCGCCCTTCAATGCCGATCGGCATATCGCAGATGTTGAGAATTTTGGCGTTCGGACGCAGGCGGCGCGTGGCTTCCGCGACAATCGCCGCCGGGTTGGAGTAGTTCAGCATCCACGCGTTTGGGGAGTACTGCTCCATGTAATCCACCAGCTCCAGCACGCCGCCGATAGAGCGCATGCCGTAGGAGATGCCGCCCGGGCCGCAGGTTTCCTGGCCCAGCACGCCGTGGCGCAGCGGGATTTTTTCATCTTTTTCACGCATTGGGTATTTGCCCACGCGGATATGCGCCATTACGAAATCGACATCGGTAAACGCCGCTTTCGGATCGGTGGTGTAGCTGAATTCAATCTCCGGAGCCTGCTCCTTTAGGATGATTTTGCACGCTTCGGCGATGGTCTCCTGACGCGCGCCGTCGTTGTCATAAAACTTCAGGGCGCGCAGCGGGAAACGGTCACGGTTGGCTAACAGCATCAGGACGATACCAGGCGTAAAGGTGCTGCCGCCGCCTGCAATGACAACTGAGAATTTTTTCATGATATAGCCTCTGTCAGGGTGGTTTGTTCATTCGTTAAGGGGGTTTTCATCAGCGATTCCAGCTGGTCGCGCACCTGAGGAACGTGCAGGCCGACAATCACCTGAATGCCTTTGCCGCGTCGCACCACGCCGTGGGCGCCGAGGGCTTTGAAGACGTCATCGCTTTGCGTTTTCGCCATATCGACCAGGGCGATGCGCAGGCGGGTGGCGCAGTTGTTGATGCTTTCGATGTTGGCCGCGCCGCCAAGCGCCTGCAGGAACCCGGCGGCCTGTCCGACCTGCTGGCTGGCCGCCGCCGGGGCGGTGGTTTGCCCGCGCGCCGCCTTATAGTCGGCCTTGCTGTAGAGTTTGATTTCGCTCTCTTCCCGGCCCGGCGTTTTCAGGTTCAGACGCGCAATCAGCGTTTTGAAGACCACGAAGTAGATCCCGGTAAAGCAGAGGCCAATGCCGATCTGGGTGAAGACCATCGCGGCGTGGTTATGGAACATCGGGATCCAGTTTTGCGGCAGGAACTGGTCCAGCAGGCCGCCGCCCATGTTCCCGACCACGCCGAAGGCGTACATCACCGTCGCCATGGTCGCCGCCAGCACGGCGTGAACGGCAAACAGCAGCGGCGAGATAAACAGGAAGGTGAATTCGAGAGGTTCGGTAATGCCCACCAGCACCGCGGTAAGCGTGGCCGGAACCAGCAGCCCCGCGACCTTGACGCGGTTTTCCGGCGACGCGGTGTACCAGATCGCCAGCGCAATCCCGATCGAACCGAACACTTTTGAGTTACCGTGCAGGGCGAAGCCGCCTTCCGGGAAGAGGGTTTTCAGCGGCAGGGTGCTCTGGCTGAATTCCTGCAAATGCTGCGCCCAGTAGACCTGAATCCCGCCCTCAACCGCCGCCGGGCCGAAGATGAACGGACCGTAGACGAAGTGGTGCAACCCGGTTGGGATCAGAATGCGTTCCAGGAAGGTATACACCCACACGCCCAGCACCCCGGCAGAGCGCAGGAACGCCTGCAGAGACTCAATGCCCATCTGCACTTTCGGCCAGCCCAGCAGCGTCAGCCAGGCGCAGGGGATCATGACGAAGAACGCGAGGATAACGACAAACGAGCTGCCCTGGAAAATCCCCAGAAACACCGGCAGCGGCTTGTCAAAATAGCGGTTGTGGATGGCGGTGACGATGCCTGAAATCACGATGGCCCCGATGATGCTGGTATCGAGCGTTTTGATCCCGGCAATCATCGCCAGCCCGCTACCTGCCGTCGGTTCGGCGGAGAAATCGACGCCAAAGAAGTGGCCCCAGGTCATCCCCATCGCGTTGATAAAGTAGTTCCAGGTCAGGAAACTAATCAGCACCGCCAGACAGGCGCGGCCCTGCGCCTGCTTCGCCAGGCCAATCGGCAGGCCGACGGCAAAAATCAGCGGCATATTGCGAAACACCGCCCAGCCGCCCTCTTCAATGATGTGAACAATCTGCGCGAAAAGATGATCGGGGGCCGTTAAGGCTTCGCCGACAAACAGCGGGTTGCGAAGCATGATGGCGATTCCCACCACGATCCCGGCGAACGGAAACAGCAACACCGGGGTAAACATGGCACCGCCAAAACGTTGTATTTGACTGAGCATTTTTAAATCCTCATGAAACAACCTGTAGGGATAGAGGCCTTTATGGTTTTTTGCTGGCCTGAGGTGAGCATAAGAACTTACTGATGCGCGAACATGGCGTGCCGCTGCGATTCGTGATCGCATTCATGGTTTTATTTTGACCAATCAGGTCTACTTTTTACGGTAAATATGGACATGTCAGGACGCCATCCACGCCCTGATAAGGGCAGAGAGGTCTACTAGTGATCTACAAATCCATTGCTGACAGATTGCGGCTGCGGCTGAATTCATCGGACTACAACATCGGAAGCCCGCTGCCGGGCGAGAAAGCGCTGGCGCAGGAGTTTGGCGTGGCGCGCATGACCATCCGCAAGGCGCTGGATCTGCTGGTGAGCTGGGGGCTGGTTGAACGGCGGCACGGCAGCGGCACGTTTGTGTCGCGCAAAGACGTTCACCACGAAACCACCAACCTGACCGGGCTGGTGGAGGTGCTGCGTCAGCAGGGAAAAGAGGTGCAGAGCAAGGTGCTGCAGTTTGAAGTGATGCCCGCCCCGCCCGCCATCGCCAGCCAGCTGCGGATTCAGGTGGATGAGCGGATCTACTTTTCCAGACGGGTGCGCTACGTGGACGGAAAACCGCTGATGCTGGAGGACAGCTTTATGCCGGTGAAGCTGTTTCGCAACCTGTCGCTGGCGCATCTTGAAGGGTCAAAGTTTGATTACATCGAGAAGGAGTGCGGGATCACCATCAGTGGCAACTACGAGAGCCTGACGCCGGTGCTGGCAGATAAAACGCTGGCCGGTTATATGAACCTGCCGGAACAGACGCCGCTGCTGCGCATTACGTCTCTTTCCTACAGCGACAGCGGCGAGTTCCTTAATTATTCCGTGATGTTCCGAAATACCAGCGATTACCAGGTGGACTACCATCTGCGGCGCATCCACCCGGAAGATTTACTAGCCCATCCCCCAGAACAGCACCGCCAGTAGCTGCGGGGTGATGATGCGCAGGAACATCACCAGCGGGTAGACGGTGGCATACGAGAGCGCTGCCGCGCCGCTGGTGGCGTGCAGGTTGTTGGCAAAGGCCAGCGCGGGCGGATCGGTCATGGAACCCGCCAGCATGCCGCACAGCGTCAGGTAGTTCATTTTGGCGAACATCCGCGCCAGTATGCCCACCGTCAGCAACGGGATCGCCGTGATAAAGATGCCGTAGCCGACCCAGCTCATCCCTTCGCCCTTGACCAGGGTATCGACAAAATCCCCGCCGGACTTCAGCCCGACCACCGCCAGGAACAGCACGATGCCCAGCTCGCGCAGCGCCAGGTTGGCGCTCGGCGGCATAAACCAGTAGAGCTTACCGATGCAGCCGATACGCCCGAGGATCAGCGCCATAATCAGCGGCCCGCCCGCCAGGCCCAGCTTGAGCGCCACCGGGAAGCCCGGTACGTACACAGGAATAGAACCGAGCAGCACGCCGAGCCCGATACCGATAAACACAGGCAGCATCTGCACCTGCTGCAGTTTCTGCTGGGCGTTGCCCACCATATCCGCCACGGCGTCAATGGACGAGGGCCGGCCGACCAGGTTGAGGATATCCCCGAACTGCAGGCTGGCCTCCGGGCTGGCGACCAGTTCAACACCCGCACGGTTGAGGCGGGAAATCACCACGTCATAGCGCTCTTTTACCTGCAGATCGCGTATTTTCTTGCCGAGTACATGCTCGTTTGTTACCACCACGCGCTCCACCCGCATATCGGTGCCGCGGGTTGAGAGCGAGGTATCCACTTCCTGACCAATCACCAGCCGCGCGTTATTTAAATCCCCGGGCTGACCGACAAGGTGCAGCAGATCGCCTTGCTGAATGACGGTGCCGGGTGCGGGGACCATCAGCATATCGTCGCGCTTAAGGCGGGAGCAGATGATATTGGCGCTGTTCAGGATCGGCACGTCCTGAATCGCCATATTATTCAGATTAGGGTTATCGACCCGAATATTGATGGTTTTGATCGGCATATGGCCGTTGGTGAGCGTGGTTTCATGGTCCTTCGCCTCTTTGTCGACGTTAATGCGAAACAGGACGCGGACCAGCCACATGGAGAGCAGAATGCCGCAAATGCCAAACGGATAGGCCATGGCGTAGCTCATCCCCATCTGGTCGACGATGCCGGGTTCGATACCCAAATCGCGAAGGATCTGCTGCCCCGCGCCGAGCGCAGGCGTGTTGGTGACCGCCCCGGAGAAAATGCCCAGCACTACGGGGAGCGGGATATCGAAGATTTTGTGCAGAATCGCGGTGACCAGCCCGCCCATTATCACAATGGCGAGGGCAAACAGGTTGAGCCGTAATCCGGAGACCCGAAGAGAGGCGAAAAACCCCGGTCCCACCTGAATACCGATAGTATAAACGAAGAGGATCAGGCCGAACTCCTGGGTAAAGTGGAGCATTTCGGCGCTGAGGACCAGCCCGAGCTTGTCGGCAAAGTGCCCGACAAAAATGCCGCCAAACAGCACCCCGCCTATCCCAAACCCGACGCCGCGGATTTTGATATTCCCTATCCACAGGCCAACAACAGCGACCAGGGCCAACACGCTTACGGTTAACGCGATATCACTCATGATCCACTTCCTTGGCATAACCTTAGTTATGCTAAGGATTCTCTCAGAGCCGTGGGCGGTTGTATGGGCGATGGCGCACAAAAAAGCCCTGCCGGGGCAGGGCTTTATCTTTTCACCCTCTCCCTGTGGGAGAGGGTCGGGTGAGGGCACCAGCCCGCGCACAATTAACTGTTTAACGCCGGCCGGTCGCTAATGGCGATACGCTGTGGCGCGATGGCTTCCGGCACGTTACGGGTCAGGTCAATATGCAGCAGCCCGTTGGTAAACGTTGCGCCGGAGACGTCCATATGGTCTGCCAGAGTAAAGCTCAGGCTAAACGGCTGATTAACCAGCCCCTGATGCAGCCATTTGGTCTCGGTCTCTTGTTTCTCCGGCGTACCTTTCACGGTCAGACGCGTGCCTTCAAGCTGGATGTCCAGATCCTCCTGACGGAAGCCGGCCAGCGCAAGGGTAATGCGATAATGGTCATCGTCGCTTTTTTCGATGTTGTAAGGCGGAAACGTCTGTTGTTCAGCGGTGTTTTGCAGGGCGTTAGCCAGTTTGTCAAAACCAATCCACTGACGAAGTAAGGGGGATAAATCGTAGTTACGCATACTAAATCTCCTTCTGAGAAGCGAGTTCGGCACAGTTTAATTTTGTGCACAGTTGTTCCTGCAAATCCTCATGGATTCGCATATGCTCCCATTACGGCAAGCAAGTCCGGGTGGGCCGCTCGCGCGACCCGCATAATTAGTTAATTTCGATACGACGCGGTTTTTTCTCTTCCGGAATCACACGTTCCAGTTCGATAAACAGCAGGCCGTTGACCAGGTTCGCGCCTTTCACGTGAATGTTCTCGGCTAACTGGAACTTGCGTTCAAAGTTGCGCTCGGCGATGCCCTGATAAAGGTAGGTACGTTCTTTCTGCTCGGCCGTATGGGAACCTTTCACCACCAGCAGGTTGTCCTGAGCGGTGATCTCCAGTTCGTTTTCTGCAAAACCGGCGACGGCAATGGCAATGCGGTAGTGGTTTTCGTCAACCAGCTCAACATTGTATGGAGGGTAGCCGTTGCTCTGGCTTTGGTTATTTTCTAAATGATTAAACAGGCGGTCAAAACCAATTGCAGAACGGTATAGCGGAGAAAGATCGAAGTTACGCATAAATAAAACTCCTGAAATCAGCGAGAAGTTGAAGCCTTCCACCATGGACAGGCCTTTGCGCCCCCGAACACCCATCAGGCGAGTTCGTTATCGGGCTACATGATTAAAATGGGTCTGCAATCGGCCTTTTCAAGAACGACACCTGCACTTTTTTTTGCACTTTCCTGCATCTCGCTTAGACTGGGACAACAGCACAAAGGGTTAAATTGCGATGGCTGCCACAGTGCGGGGTTATCGGGCTATCCATTTTGGATAAGGCTCGCTATAACCCTGAGTTGAAGGTCTATGCAGTGCCATTAACGATGACTGAGTGATGATGAAAAATGTTCTGATAAAGCTGACGACGTTCAGCGGGGTTGTTTTACTTTGCGGGTGTTCGAGCGTGATGTCTCACACCGGCGGTAAAGAAGGAACATATCCGGGGACGCGAGCCAGCGCGACGATGCTCTCCGATGACGATACAAACTGGGGCACCAAATCCCTGGTAATCCTCGATATGCCGTTTACGGCCGTGGCGGATACGCTTCTGCTGCCGTGGGATATGTTTCGTAAGGACAACTCCGTACGCTCACGGGTAGAAAAAAGCGAGCAGGAGAATCTGGCGACAAACGCCGTCATCCCGCCCGCTGACATGCCTCCACGCTAGCGCTGCGCGGTTTCCGTTACCCAAAGCTGACGGAAACCGGCTGTCTCTTCCATCCATGCAATAACGCGTCCGTCCGGAGAAAACACGACCGCATCAGCAGATGGCGGATTGCCGTGATCGGACGTCAAAAACGTCACCTCTCCGGTCTGTGCGTCGCAGCACGCGATCCTATTTTCGAGCACAAACCCCAAACGATCGCCGGAAGGATGCCAGTTAAATGCAGACTGGATATCGCTTCCGTTTCGCGTCAACTGGCGCGGCTCGCCGCCCTCCGGCGAGATCAGCCACAGCTGCACAATACCGTTATCATCCCGCATCAGAAACGCAATCTGTGTCCCCTGCGGATTACTGCGAACCCAGTGACGCGGCACGTTTACCAGACCCGGATACGCCCTCTGATGCGTAAAGGTTAAACGACGCTGTTCTACTCCCGCTGGCGGCGCTGGCAGGGTATCCGTCGTGCCCTGTAGCGGCGCATCGCCCGCACGCTTCCAGCCCTGCTCGTCTTCGGGCAGATTAACAATAAAAAGTTCAGGCACTTTCTCGCCCGTTGCAGACAGGGTATCGCCGATAAACGCCAGCCTGTCGTTGCCCACCCAGCCCTCTTCGTAAGCGCGGTTAATCTCGTCGCTGCCCGGCTGCGGATTGGGCGTCGTGCGGCTAACCAGTACGCTCCAGAAGGTTCCCGAATATTCACGGGGATGGTTCCCCTGCGGGTTTACCGGACCGAAAGGCGCCGCCACGCCGACGTTGCGTAAATCAAGTTTAGGATCGCGCTCGTGGAGCACGTGGTCGTTATAGGTAAAGCTGACGAGCAGGCCATTCGGGCTGAAGACATGGACGTGGCTTCCGCCGCGCAGCGCGCCAGGAGTGTACGGCGAAGTGATATCCATCGCGTCCAGGTTGCTCAACTGGCCGTGATGCGCAATCACCCCCTGACGATGATGAAAATCGTAGTGCCAGTCTGCATCCGGATTTTTCGGACCGTGGATAAACACGTATTTCTCCTGCGCGGGATGAACGGTCACCACGCCGACGTGCGCGCCGTCAGTGGCGCGATAAACCACCTCCACCTCACCCGTGCCGACGTTGACCCGCTCGATGGTTTCACCGGTGAACGACGCACCTGACGGGCGCACGTCATAGACCAGCCACTGGCTGTCCGGCGTCCAGGTATTGATGTTGGTCAGCTGGTGGTTGCGGGAAGCGAAGGTGATTTGTTTCATGAGGATACCCTGATGCACGGTGAATGCATCAGGGTAAAACATCCGCAGGGATTAGCCTACTCGTTTCACATCACCCACCAGCAGGATGTAGGAGAGTGCCCCGATCAGCGCCACGGCAGAAATATAAACCAGAGCCGGGCCGAAGCCGTAGTCCTGCGCCAGGTAGCCGATGACCAGCGGTACGGTGATCCCCCCCAGCCCGCCGACAAAGTTGAACACGCCGCCGGTCAGACCAATCAGCCGCATCGGCGCAAGGGATGAGACCAGTGACCAGGTGATAGAGGCGAAACCGTTACCGAAGAACGCCACCGCCATCAGGGTCATAATCCACACCGGATCGTTGGTGTAGTTGGCACCCATGATGCAGGTTGAGATCAGCAAGCCGCAGATGATCGGCGTTTTACGCGCCACGCCCAGCGAGTAGCCTTTTTTCACCAGCTTATCGGCCAGCCAGCCGGAGAGCAGCACGCCGAAGAACGCCGCGAGAAACGGCACGGTGGTCATAAAGCCCGCCTTCAGCGCCGCGATCCCCTTCTCCTGGGTCAGGTAGTTCGGGAACCAGGTGAGGAAGAACCACAGCGTGGAGGTCACCGCGAACTGGCCCAGATAAACACCCACCAGCTTACGATGGAAGACCAGCTTCCAGTCCGCTTTGGTCAGCGGCTGGCGCGCCTCTTTTTTCACCGGTGCATCGCCGTCCACCAGGCCACCGCCGTCACGGATGTAGTCCAGCTCGGCTTTGGTGATGCTTTTGGTCAGACGCGGCGGCTGGTAAACCTTGAACCAGATTAGTGACCAGATAATGCCAATCCCACCCGTGACGATGAATACCCAGTGCCAGCTCAGCAGCTCCTGGATCCAGATCAGCAGCGGCGTCAGAAACGCCAGGCCAACGAACTGTCCGGAGGTGTAAATGCCGACGGCTGACGCACGCTCGTGTTCCGGGAACCAGCTGGTCACCATGCGGTTGTTGGTGGGAAACGCGGGCGCTTCGAAAATTCCGGTGATGGCGCGCAGGCCAATCAGCGACATCAGCCCGGTCGCGAAGCCCTGGAACAGGGTCGCCACGGACCAGCCGAAAATGGCGATAAAGTAGGTCAAACGTGAGCCCACGCGGTCAAGGAACCAGCCGCCCGGTATCTGACATAAAGTATACAGCCAGGCAAACGCCGAGAAGACGTAGCCCATTTCCGCTTTGGTGATGCCAAACTCTGCCTGAATATGGGCCGATGCCACGGCAAGGTTGGCGCGGTCGACATAACAAATGACCACGGTAATAAATATCATAATCAGCGTCAGGTAGCGGCGACGCCCGGTTTTTGTAGCGGTAACTGGAATATCCATCGCAATCTGTCTCCAGATTTTGGGCATAGCGAAGCCGCTCACCATGCCCTGTAATTTACAGAGGGTTATATTTTTGTATGTATGATTTTTGCCCGGAGGCTTATCGGGTCTACGGGATGGCGATTACCATTCCGCTACGCTGCCGTCCTCATGACGCCACAGCGGGTTGCGCCAGTCCGGCGCATTTTTACTCAGCTCAATGACTTTGGCTTCGTCAATTTCCACTCCAAGGCCCGGCTTCGTTAACGGTTTAAAGAAACCGCCTTCCATGCAGAAGTCTTCTTTATTTTTCACAAAATCGAGCAGTTCCGCGCCCTTGTTATAGTGAATCCCCATGCTCTGTTCCTGGAACACCGCATTGCGGGAGACAAAGTCGACGTGCAAACAGGCAGCCAGCGCGATCGGGCCAAGCGGGCAGTGCGGCGCCAGCGCCACATCGTAAGCTTCGGCCATCCCGGCAATTTTATAGCATTCGGTGATGCCGCCCGCGTGAGAGAGGTCCGGCTGCAGGATGGCAATGCCTCCCGCTTCAAGCACGCGTTTAAACTCGAAGCGCGAGAACATACGTTCACCCGCCGCGATAGGAATGTGGGTCTGTTCAGCCAGCTTCGGGTAGTACTCGGCCTGCTCGGCCAGCACCGGCTCTTCGATAAACAGCGGACGATACGGCTCCAGTTCTTTAATTAGCACTTTGGCCATCGGCGCGCTGACGCGGCCGTGGAAATCCAGGCCAAACTCAATCTCGTTGCCGAAGGCTTCACGGATTTGCGCCACGGTATTCACCGCCCGGTCTACCGCGCGCGAGTTGTCGATAATGCCCATCTCTTCGCAGCCGTTGAGCTTGAAAGTGTCGAAGCCGATGTTGCGCAGCTGCGTGATGCCATCAATCACATCCGCAGGACGGTCACCGCCGACCCAGCTGTAGGCTTTGATTTTGTCGCGCACCAGGCCGCCCATCAATTGCCATACCGGCGCGTTCAGCACTTTGCCTTTGATATCCCACAGCGCCTGGTCGATGCCGGCGATGGCGCTCATCAGGATCGGCCCCCCGCGGTAGAAGCCCGCGCGGTACATTACCTGCCAAAGGTCGTTAATGCGCGCCGGATCCTGACCAATCAGGTATTCACCCAGCTCGTGCACCGCCGCTTCTACGGTACGCGCCCGCCCTTCAATCACCGGTTCGCCCCAGCCCACAACCCCTTCATCGGTTTCGATTTTCAGGAACATCCAGCGCGGGGGTAAACGGTACGTGGTGAGTTTGGTTATTTTCATTTCACTGCCTCTCGATACGCTTTCACAAATGCTACCGCCTGCTGTGCGGTACGCTCCACGGACTGTCCGGCACGATAAAGATCGCTGCCCAGCCCCGCGCCCACACAGCCAGCGCTCATCCACTGGCCCAGGTTTTCTGGCGTTACGCCGCCCACGGCAAAGACCGGCACGCTGGCGGGCAATACCGCTTTAAGCGCTTTGATGTAGTCCGGACCAAAAGCCGATGACGGGAAAATCTTGAGCGACTGTGCGCCTGCTTCAAGGGCAGTAAAGGCTTCCGTGGCGGTGGCGCAGCCCGGGCAGACGGTCATGCCGTGCCCTACCGCGCGGCGGATCACCTCTGGCTGAATGTTGGGCGTGACGATAAGCTTGCAGCCCATTTTCGCCAGTTCATCCACCTGCTCAGGCCGTAACACTGTGCCTGCGCCAATCAGCGCCCTATCGCCGAAGGCCTCCACCACGGTCGGAATGCTTTTTTCCCACTTCGGAGAGTTAAGCGGGATTTCCACCGCGTCGAACCCGGCGTCAATAACCGCGCCGACGTGGGCTAACGCCTCATCGGGCGTGATGCCGCGCAAAATTGCGATAAGGGGAAGATCAGTTTGCCACTGCATGAGCGATGCTCCTTATTCCTGCCTGAAATGCCGTGTCGCCGGATAGCGTTGAAACGTTACGCCCAACGGTGCGAAACGCCTGCTCGTAGCGCGACGTCAGCGATGCGCCTGCGACAATGGTGATGGCCTGCTCGTGCGCGATGAAATCACGCATGCTGGCAACCTCAGCGCCAATCAGCAGGCCGGAAAGAAACTCGCTGACCTGCTCGCGCGGGAGATTTCCCAGCACGTGCGAGGCGCGAACCTCAAAAAGGTGCGGCAAGACATCAGGAGAAGCGATCCCACGTTCAAGCCCGGCAGCAAACACCTCTGCCGAGTCTTCCTGCTCAGGTAAACCGGCCCCGACCAGCGAATGGTTGAGCAGCAAATGGTGCAGCTCGCCGGTCATCACGGTGCGAAAGTCGTGGATTTGCTCAGCGTCAGCCTGGACCCACTTGCAGTGCGTTCCGGGCATGACGTAGACAGAAGAAGGAGAAAGCACGCGCGCGCCAAGCAGCTGCGTCTCTTCGCCGCGCATCACGTTATGGTTGTCGTCGCGAGAAACGCGCAAGCCGGGAATAATCCAGATATTGTCGCCAACGGACGTTAACTGCTCGCCAATCGCGGAGAAATGGGCGGGAACCGGCAGATAAGGCGCAACTTTCCAGCCTACATTGCTGCCTACCATTCCCGCCATTACCACCGGCGTGGCGCTGTCGCGCCAGTTTTGTGTGACCTCTGCTAACACCGCCTCGGGGGATTTACCGTTCAGGCGCGTCACGCCTGCATCTGATTGCCTGCTCTCCAGGCACTGCTCGCCCTGATACAGCCAGGCGCGCAGATTGGTCGATCCCCAGTCAATTGCGATGTAGCGAGATGTCATGTGATTTCCTTCAGCCTTCGTGTCGAGCTGGCAATCATAGTAAGTGCCGCCTGCTCTGCCGCATCGCCGTCCTGATGCCGTATCGCATCGAACAGCGCTTTATGTTCCTGGAGCGTTTTCGGCATGTTGGCCTCATCGCCCATCCAGGTACGTTCAAATACTGCTCGCTGTAGCGAGCTGATCGCTACGCTAAGCTGCTGTAATACCGGGTTATGCACCGACTGCAGCACCGCTTCGTGGTAGCGAATATCTGCCTCGTTAAACGCCTCCCGGTTCTGGTTATTGGCGATCATGTCGTTTAAAGCCGACTCGATCTGGGCCAAATCGCCGGAAGTTGCGCGTTCCGCCGCCCAGCGGGCGATGGCCGGTTCAACCAGGTTTCGGACTTCGCTCATCGCGCCGATAAGCCGCGGGTCGTAGTCGTTTTCCAGCACCCACTGCAGCACGTCGGTATCGAGATAGTTCCACTGGTTACGCGGGGCAACAAACGCGCCGCGATAGCGCTTCATTTCAATCAGCCGCTTCGCCATCAGCGAGCGGAATACTTCCCGGATGATGTTGCGCGAGGTTTCAAACTCCTCACACAGTTCGGCCTCTGCCGGCAGCGGCGAACCGGGAACGTATTTGCCACCCACAATCTGTGTGCCCAGCGTGATGACGATGCGATCGGTTTTATTGAGTGTCATGGAGAGTCCTTGTGCTCTGTATGTCCATCACTACTTTACCGCGACCGCTGAATTTCACCTCACTTTTGCAGTACAAACGTGAGGGAGTTCGTCTTTGTCATGGCTGTAATGTAGTACAATTATTTAATGTTGTACTACAATCAAGATCACAAAAAGAACAATTCAATAAATTCAGCGCAAAAAAAAGCCCCGGTTGATAACCGAGGCAGATGATTAAAAATAAGCGTTATTGCAGCACAAACTTCTCGATCGCGTAGGCAACGCCGTCTTCCAGGTTGGATTTGGTGACAAAATTAGCCACTTCTTTCACCGACGGAATAGCGTTATCCATCGCCACTCCCATGCCCGCGAATTCAATCATCGCGATGTCGTTTTCCTGATCGCCCAGCGCCATGATTTCATCCGGCTTGATGCCCAGCGCGTCGGCCAGCGATTTAACGCCGGTGCCTTTATTGACGCGTTTATCGAGGATTTCGAGGAAGTACGGCGCACTTTTCAGCACGGTGTATTTCTCTTTCACCTCGGCCGGAATGCGTGCAATCGCCTTATCCAGGATCTCCGGCTCGTCGATCATCATCACTTTCAGGAACTGGGTCGCCGGGTCCATTTTCTCGGCTTCACAGAACACCAGCGGAATGGTCGCAACGTAGGATTCATGTACCGTGTAGTAGCTGATATCACGGTTGGCGGTGTAAAGCGTATTGCGATCGAGCGCGTGGAAGTGGGAACCCACCTCACGGGACAGTTTTTCCAGGAACCGGTAGTCATCGTAGCTCAGCGCGGTTTGCGCAACCGTACTGCCGTCAGCGGCTTTCTGCACCAGCGCGCCGTTATAGGTGATGCAGTAGTCGCCCGGCTGATTCATGTGCAGCTCTTTCAGATAGCTGTGTACGCCCGCATACGGACGCCCCGTGGTCAGGACCACATTCACGCCCTTTGCGCGCGCCGCGGCGATCGCGTTTTTAACGGCTGGAGAAATGGTGTGGTCTGGCAGCAGCAGCGTGCCGTCCATGTCGATTGCAATGAGTTTGATAGCCATGAGTTCCCCGGAATAAATGAGTGCTGCCTCATGCTAACGCGATTAAGCACACAAAAATAGAGCTATATTGCGCAACAGGAATGCCCCTTTTACGCTGATTCCGGGGAACGAAGGCTTACTCGCGGGTGAGAACTATTTTACCGAACGCGCCGCGATCGAGGTGTTCAAACGCCTGTTCAAGCTCGTTAAAACGGTAGCGATGCTCTATCACCGGCTTCAGCCCCGTGACGTCAACTGCGCGGACAAAATCTTCCAGCGCCCGGCGGTGCCCCACGCCAATCCCCTGAATGACGGGTGATTTCAGCAGCAGTTCGCCAGCAGAGAGCGTAATCTCCGTCCCGGCCAGCACGCCAATGACGGAGATACGTCCGTGAACGGCAACGGCGCGCAGGGAATGCTTCAGGTTCTCTCCGCCTACGGTTTCAATAATATGGTCGATGCCGCGATCCTGCGTGAGCGCCAGCGTATTTTCCGCCCAGTCGCCTTTCAGACGGTTGATGCCCTGGCTGGCTCCCAGCTTTTTGGCCAGCGCCAGTTTTTCATCACTCCCCGAGGTGACAAAAACCTCCGCCCCGTGCGCTTTTGCGATTTGCAGGGCGAATATCGCCACGCCGCCCGTGCCCTGCACCAGCACCGATTGACCGGCGCGCAGCTGGCCACGTTCCACCAGCGCAAACCAGGCGGTAAGCCCTGCGCAGGGTAAGGTGCTGGCCTCGGCGTCATCCAGGGTCTCCGGGGAAGCCGCCAGCGCGTCTTCCTTCACAATCACGTACTCGGCCAGCATTCCCTGGAAGTATCCGCCGGACGTTTTATAGGGCAAATTGCGCGCATCAGCCTGCGGTTTACCGTCGATCCACTCCGGGAAGAAGGTTGAGATGACGCGGGCGCCTGGCTGGAAACGCGTGACGCCTTCACCAATGCTGTCGACGACGCCCGCCATGTCAGACGCCGGGGTAAACGGGAAGGAAAGAGGAATCGGCATCGTGCCTTCAATCACCATTTTGTCGCGATAGTTGAGCGCGACGGCATTCACCCTTACGCGCACTTCACCCGGACCGGGCTGTGGAATGGGCTCCTGAATAAGCGTAAGGCTCTCGCGCCCGAGGGCGTTCATCGTCCAGCGTTGCATTGTCTCTGTCATTTTTCTCTCCTGCGATCAAATAATCTTCAGTACCTACAGTTTAGCGTTGACTCTTCGTCACCAATGGCGATAATTTTTCTCTTTATTGATGCCTGAATGGATACAATCCATGACCGATACGCTGAAAGATATTCCTGTTTTTGTCGCTGCCGTTGAGGCGGGAAGTTTTGCACAGGCCGCAGTTCGCCTGCACCTGTCGCGCTCGGCGGTGGGAAAAAGCATTGCTCGCCTTGAGGAACGCCTGGGAGTACGGCTCTTTCAGCGCACCACCCGCAGCCAGAGGCTGACCGATAACGGCGCCCTTTTTTATGAACGCTGCCTGCGCGCGCTGGAGGAGATTCGGGGCGCAGAGTCGCTGCTTGAAACGGGGAAACAGCAGGTCAGCGGCCGCCTGCGCGTTGCCATGCCGGTACTGTTTGGCCGCCAGTGCGTCGCGCCGCTGCTGATTGAACTGGCGCAGGAACACCCCGGGCTTGAGCTTGAAATGTCGTTCAGCGACCGCGTGGTGGATCTGGTAGAGGAAGGGTTTGATATGGCGGTGCGTAACGGCACGCTGCAGGACAGCAGCATGATGGTCGCCAGAAAGCTGGGCGAACACCGCATGGTGCTGTGCGCTGCGCCGGAATATCTGCAGAAAAAAGGCCAGCCGCAAAGCGTGGCTGATTTACCCCATCATACGGCGATTAACTATCTGCGCGCAGGCAGAGTGTTGTCCTGGCAGCTGATGGATAACGAAGGAACGTCGCACACCTTTACACCCCGGTCATCACTCAATATGGATGATTTGCAGGCGATCTTCGACGCTGCGCTGGCCGGACGCGGCATTGCATGGCTGCCCTGCTGGATGGTCGTCAAAGATATTCACCAGGGTAAACTCGTCCCTCTCCTGAAGCAGGCACCGGATGTGCATTTCAACGTTCATGCCGTGTGGCAGCAGACGCCGCATCTGCCGCTGAGGGTAAGAATAGCGATAGATACGCTGGCGAGCCGTTTACCATCCGTGATGTCGCTGGATATGCCTGCGCCCATAAAAAAGCCGCGCTAAACGCGCGGCCAGTTATCGTGCGGTATAACGTCGATTAAATATCGATATTTGCCGCTTTCAGGGCGTTCTCTTCGATGAAGGCACGACGTGGTTCAACCGCATCGCCCATCAGGGTGGTGAACAGCTGGTCTGCAGCAATCGCGTCCTTAACGGTAACGCGCAGCATGCGGCGGCTTTCCGGATCCATGGTGGTTTCCCACAGCTGCTCCGGGTTCATTTCGCCCAGACCTTTATAGCGCTGGATCGCGAGGCCGCGACGGGACTCTTTCACCAGCCAGTCCAGCGCCTGCTCGAAGCTGGCTACCGGCTGACGACGTTCGCCACGTTCGATGAACGCATCGTCTTCGATCAGGCCGCGCAGCTTCTCGCCGAGCGTGCAGATACGACGGTATTCCGGACCGGTCACAAATTCGTGCTCCAGCGGGTAGTCGGTGTCGACGCCGTGGGTACGCACGCGAACGATCGGCTCGAACTGCTGATCGGCATTCTGCTGAACATCGCATTTCCACTGGCTGCCGTGCTGCTCTTTTTCGTTCAGATCGGTCACCAGGGCGTTCACCCAGCGGGTGACGGTCTGCTCGTCGCTCAGATCGGCCTCGGTCAGGGTTGGCTGATAAACCAGTTCCTTCAGCAGCGTTTTCGGATAACGACGTTCCATACGCGTGATCATTTTCTGCGTGGCGTTGAACTCGGACACCAGACGCTCCAGCGGCTCACCGGCCAGTGCAGGGGCGTGCGAGTTCGCGTGCAGGGTCGCGCCATCAAGGGCGATCGCGATTTGGTACTGATCCATCGCTTCGTCGTCTTTAATGTACTGTTCCTGCTTGCCTTTTTTCACCTTGTACAGCGGCGGCTGTGCAATGTAGACGTGGCCACGCTCAACGATTTCAGGCATCTGACGATAGAAGAAGGTCAACAGCAGCGTACGAATGTGCGAGCCGTCGACGTCCGCATCGGTCATGATGATGATGCTGTGGTAGCGCAGTTTGTCCGGGTTGTACTCATCACGGCCAATGCCGCAGCCCAGCGCGGTGATGAGGGTCGCCACTTCCTGTGAAGAGAGCATCTTGTCGAAGCGCGCCTTCTCAACGTTGAGGATTTTACCCTTCAGCGGCAGGATAGCCTGGTTCTTACGGTTACGGCCCTGCTTCGCAGAACCGCCCGCAGAGTCCCCTTCCACGAGGTACAGTTCGGACAATGCCGGGTCGCGTTCCTGACAGTCAGCAAGTTTGCCCGGCAGGCCTGCCAGGTCCAGCGCGCCTTTACGACGTGTCATTTCACGCGCTTTACGCGCCGCTTCACGGGCACGCGCCGCATCGATAATTTTGCCCACCACGATTTTCGCGTCGGACGGGTTTTCCAGCAGGTATTCGCTCAGCAGTTCGTTCATCTGCTGCTCAACCGCCGATTTCACCTCAGAAGAGACCAGCTTATCTTTGGTCTGTGAGGAGAACTTCGGATCCGGCACCTTCACGGAAACCACGGCAATCAGGCCTTCACGGGCATCGTCACCGGTGGCGCTGACTTTCGCTTTCTTGCTGTAGCCTTCTTTGTCCATGTAGGCGTTCAGGGTACGGGTCATCGCCGCACGGAAGCCGGCAAGGTGAGTACCACCGTCACGCTGTGGAATGTTGTTGGTAAAGCAGTAGATGTTTTCCTGGAAACCATCGTTCCACTGCAGCGCCACTTCCACGCCGATACCGTCTTTTTCGGTGGAGAAGTAGAAGATATTCGGGTGAATAGGCGTTTTGTTCTTGTTCAGATACTCAACGAACGCCTTGATACCGCCTTCGTAGTGGAAGTGGTCTTCTTTGTTATCACGCTTGTCGCGCAGGCGAATCGAGACGCCGGAGTTCAGGAACGACAGTTCACGCAGGCGTTTCGCCAGGATGTCGTACTCGAACTCGGTGACGTTGGTGAAGGTTTCGAGGCTCGGCCAGAAACGCACCATGGTACCGGTTTTGTCGGTGTCGCCCGTAACGGCCAGCGGTGCCTGCGGCACGCCGTGCGTATAAAGCTGACGGTGGATTTTGCCTTCGCGCTGGATAACCAGCTCCAGCTTCTGCGACAGGGCGTTTACTACCGAAACACCTACACCGTGCAGGCCGCCGGAAACTTTATAGGAGTTATCGTCGAACTTACCGCCTGCGTGCAGGACGGTCATGATCACTTCCGCTGCAGAGACGCCCTCTTCCGGGTGAATACCGGTTGGGATGCCACGACCGTCATCGGTGACGGAGACGGAGTTGTCCGCATGGATGGTGACCACGATGTCTTTACAGTGACCCGCGAGCGCTTCGTCGATAGCGTTATCTACCACCTCGAATACCATGTGGTGCAGACCGGTGCCGTCATCCGTGTCGCCGATATACATACCCGGGCGCTTACGCACCGCATCCAGCCCTTTCAGGACTTTGATACTGGAGGAGTCATAAGAATTCGACATCAACGTTTCTCGCTCATTTCAACTTGGGTTAATCCGTTATTTTACCCTTTTCCACGGTAAACATCTTCGAATTTTCGTCCGACATGTCTATAACGTGTTCAGCGCTTATCGCGCTAACGAAAACCTGCGACTGCGTGGCTTTTAAGCGGCTGGCAAGCAGCCCGCGCCGCGCGTCGTCAAGTTCCGAGGCAAAATCATCTATCAGGTACAGGCAGCGTCTTCCGCTCTCGCGGGTGAGAAACTCCCCCTGTGCCAGGCGCAGCGCACACATCAGGAGCTTGAGCTGCCCGCGCGACAGCGTGTCTTCCACCGGCGCACCGTCAGCACGAATGCGGAAATCCGCCTTGTGCGGGCCGTGCGCGGTATAGGTCAACATGCGGTCGCGCTCGAAGCTTCTCTCTAACACCTCGGCATAGTCCGTCTCTTTCTCCCAGCCGCGCTGGAAGGAGAAGGTGAGAGAGAATTCAGGTAAAAACTGTTTGCAGGTGTCGGCCATGTCTTCGGCGATACCAGCGCTGTATTCGGCACGCCAGCGGCTAATCTGTTCCGCAAGAGGGATTAACTCCATGTCCCACGGACGCAGCTGGGCGTAGCGCGTCACCTGGCGCAGCGCGGCGTTACGCTGCTTGAGCAGACGCTTCAGGTTGCTCCAGGCGTTAAAGAATCCGGCTTCGTTGTGAAAGCATCCCCAGTCGAGGAACGCTCTTCTGTATTTGGGGCCGCCGTTGAGTAAAGTAAACCCCTCGGGCGTTATCAGCTGCATCGGCATCAGCAGCGCAAGCTCCGCCACTTTATGGCCGTCAGTGCCGTCGATGCGCACCTTGCTGTCGCCCTGCTTATCTTTGGTCAGGCCGATGGCGGTCTCCCGCTCCTCGCCCTGCAAACGCCCGTGCAGAACAAAGGATTCCTGCTCGTGGCGAATGACGCGGCCAATCTGCAAACTGCGAAACGCCCGGCCGTGGCCGAGCGTATAGATGGCTTCCAGCACGCTGGTTTTGCCGCTGCCGTTCGCGCCAACCAGGAAGTTAAAGCCGGGGGATAAAGCGAGATCCGCGCTTTCGATATTGCGAAAGTCGCGGATCAACAGACGGGTGAGCGACATTACAGTCTCATTGGCATGACAACATAGGCAGCCGACTGTGATGCGGCATCTTCAATCTGTACGCTCGAAACGGAGTCGGTCAGCAGGATGCGCACGTTCTCGCATTTCAGCGCATTCAGCACATCCAGCACGTAGCTAACGTTGAAGCCGATTTCCATCTCAGCCCCGGCGTAGGTGACGTCCAGAATCTCTTCTGCCTCTTCCTGCTCCGGGTTGTTGGCGGTGATTTTGATCTGGTTTTCACTCACGTACAGGCGCACGCCGCGGAATTTCTCGTTAGAGAGGATGGCGGCACGGGCAAAGGCCTGCTTGAGGCTGTCGCAGCCTGCTTCCAGCGTTTTGTCCGGATTCTTCGGCAATACGCGGCGGTAATCGGGAAAACGGCCGTCAACCAGCTTCGATGTGAAGACAAAGTCGCCCACGTGTGCGCGGATGTTGTTGCTGCCGATCTGCACGCGCAGCGGCGTGTCGCCACCGTCGAGCATACGCATCAGCTCAATCACCCCTTTACGCGGCACGATCACCGAATGGTTTGGCAGTGAGTCGCCAATCGGCATAGAACAGACCGCCAGACGGTGGCCGTCGGTTGCCACGGTACGCAGCTCTTCACCTTCGGTTTCGAACAGCATGCCGTTTAAGTAGTAACGAACGTCCTGATGCGCCATGGAAAACTGCGTGGCTTCAATCAGACGCTTCATCGTCGCCTGAGGCAGGGTGAATTCAACTTCGCTCTGCCAGTCGTCCAGGTTCGGGAAGTCCGCTGCTGGCAGCGTGGAGAGCGAGAAACGGCTGCGGCCAGAACGCACCAGCATACGGTCGCCTTCCAGCTGCACGGCGATTTCAGCGCCTTCCGGCAGCCCGCGGCAGATATCAAAGAATTTACGTGCCGGAACCGTGGTCGCGCCCGCGTCGTGCGGCTGCGTCAGCGTAACGCGCGCGATCATTTCCATTTCCAGATCTGTACCGGTCAGCGACAGCGTACCGTCCGCGACCTGAAGCAGCAGGTTTCCGAGAATAGGCAGCGTTGGGCGACCGCCTAATGGGCCACTCACCTGTTGCAGCGGTTTTAATAAATGTTCACGTTCAACGGTAAATTTCATAGCGTCACGATGATAATGTTCTGATTAGATTGGAAAAATCTTCTTTTATGTCGTGGCTTTCTTCGCGTAACTGCTCAATCTTGCGACAAGCGTGCAGCACGGTCGTATGGTCACGGCCACCAAACGCATCCCCGATTTCCGGCAGACTGTGGTTGGTTAACTCCTTTGCCAGCGCCATCGCCATCTGACGCGGACGCGCCACCGAGCGGGAACGACGTTTAGACAGTAAATCTGCCACTTTGATCTTGTAGTACTCAGCCACCGTCTTTTGAATATTGTCGATAGTGACCAGTTTTTCCTGCAATGCCAGCAAATCGCGCAGCGCTTCACGCACAAAATCGATGGTGATCGCACGACCGGTGAAGTTGGCATTGGCGATAACGCGGTTCAGTGCCCCCTCCAGCTCACGGACGTTGGAGCGCAGACGCTTGGCAATGAAGAACGCCACTTCACCCGGCAGGCGAATGTCATTTTCATCGGCTTTCTTCATCAGGATCGCGACGCGGGTTTCCAGCTCCGGTGGCTCGATCGCCACGGTCAGGCCCCAGCCGAAGCGGGATTTCAGACGATCTTCAACGCCGTTGATCTCTTTTGGGTAACGATCCGAGGTCAAAATGATCTGCTGATTGCCTTCCAGCAGGGCATTGAAGGTGTGGAAAAATTCTTCCTGCGATCGTTCTTTATTGGCAAAGAACTGGATGTCATCGATCAGCAGCGCGTCAACGGAACGATAGTAGCGTTTAAACTCTTCGATCGCATTGTTTTGCAGGGCTTTTACCATGTCCTGAACGAAGCGTTCGGAGTGCATATACACCACTTTGGCATTGGGCTTGCGCGCCATGATGCCGTTGCCCACCGCATGCAGCAGGTGCGTTTTACCCAGACCCGTGCCGCCATAAAGGAACAGCGGGTTGTAGGCGCCACCGGGATTATCAGCAACCTGACGAGCCGCCGCGCGCGCCAGCTGGTTCGATTTACCTTCAACGAAGTTATCGAACGTGTGTTTCACGTTAACGTTAGAGCGGTAGGTTGGCTCAGCCGGTGCAGGGACATTATCCCAGCCCTGACGAGCGGGTGCGACGCGAGGGGCCGGAGCAGGAGCGGCCTGAGCAGGCGCTGCGACGTTCACGGTTTCACGTACGGTTTGGGTGACCGGCTTTGTGCCCACTTCAAAGCGCAGCTGCGGGGCATCTGACCCACAGAAATCGTTCAGCAGTCCATTGATGTTATTAAGATACTTGTCCCTTACCCAATCGAGCACAAAACGGTTTGGCGCATACAAAGCCAGCGTGTTATCGCTCAGTTCCGCCTGCAACGGGCGGATCCACATACTGAATTCTGTGGCTGGTAACTCATCCTGCAATCGGGCAAGACACTGCTGCCAAAGCGAAAGTGACACGGCGGACTCCACTCGAACAATAAAAGAAAACTATTGAATATTCATGATTGTTGGCGCACATCGACATGACCCTGTGTAAAGGGGGACGTGCGAATTGCTATCTGCAATTTATCCTGACCAGGATCCTGGGATCCCGATCGGGACCGCGGATCATAGCCTAAACTGAGCCAGAGATCTTCTGTTTCTCACAGATTCTTCCCGATTTATCCACAGGAAGATCCAGAACCGGGTAAGTGTAAACGATCCTGGCGCGAGTGCCCCGCGATTTAGTCCGCATATTGGAAAAATTAATGAGCACAGACAATTTATTGCTTAAATGATCTAACGAAGATCCGGGACGATCCTTGCGCTTTGTCGGTGAGCCCGTATAATCCTCGACCCGGCGCGTGATGCTCATCTTCCTGCGTCGTCCGTTGCTCATTTTCCACGCGAAAACGTGCGGAAATACGCGGGAAATAAGGAAAGAGAATTGACTCCGGAGTGTACAATTATTACAATCCGGCCTCTTTAATCACCCACGCTGAGGCGTTAGTCGTTCGAAACTCGTTCGGGTATACGCAAAAGTCAGTGAATTTATTCAAGTTTAGGTAGAAATCGCCATGAAACGCACTTTTCAACCGTCTGTACTGAAGCGCAACCGTTCTCACGGCTTCCGTGCTCGTATGGCTACTAAAAATGGTCGTCAGGTTCTGGCACGTCGTCGTGCTAAAGGCCGCGCTCGTCTGACCGTTTCCAAGTAATAAAGCTAACCCCTGAGTGGTTAAGCTAGCATTTCCCAGGGAGTTACGTTTGTTAACTCCCGCTCATTTCACTTTCGTCTTCCAGCAGCCACTACGGGCTGGCACGCCGCAAATCACCATCCTCGGCCGCCAAAATTCGCTGGGGCATCCCCGCATCGGTCTCACAGTCGCCAAGAAAAATGTTAAGCGTGCGCATGAACGCAATCGGATTAAACGTCTGACGCGTGAAAGCTTCCGTTTACGTCAGCACGAACTGCCTTCAATGGATTTCGTGGTGGTGGCTAAAAAGGGGGTTGCCGACCTCGATAACCGTGCTCTCTCGGAAGCGTTGGAAAAATTATGGCGCCGCCACTGTCGCCTGGCTCACGGGTCCTGATAGCCCTTATTCGGGTCTATCAACGCCTGATTAGTCCGCTACTCGGGCCGCACTGCCGTTTCACACCAACATGCTCAAGCTACGGAATTGAGGCATTGCGCAGGTTTGGAGTGATAAAAGGCAGTTGGTTGACGGTGAAACGCGTATTAAAATGCCACCCTTTACACCCCGGTGGAGACGACCCCGTCCCTCCAGGACCCTTTGATACCAGAGAACACTAACGATGGATTCGCAACGCAATCTTCTTATCATCGCTTTGTTGTTCGTGTCTTTCATGATCTGGCAGGCATGGGAGCAGGATAAAAATCCTCAACCCCAGCAGCAGACCACGCAGACTACGACCACCGCAGCGGGTAGCGCCGCCGACCAGGGCGTACCGGCCAGTGGCCAGGGGAAACAGATTACGGTTAAGACCGATGTGCTTGAGCTGACAATCAACACCCGTGGTGGTGATGTTGAGCAGGCGCTGCTGTTGACCTACCCGAAAGAGCTGAAGTCTAACGAACCGTTCCAGTTACTGGAAACCACGCCTGAGTTTATCTACCAGGCGCAGAGCGGCCTGACCGGTCGTGATGGCCCGGATAACCCGGCTAACGGTGCGCGTCCACTGTATACCGTCGAGAATGACACCTTTGTGCTGGCTGATGGCCAGAACGAACTCGTTATCCCGATGACCTATACCGACGCCGCAGGCAACACCTTCACCAAAACCTTCACCCTGAAGCGCGGTGAGTATGCGGTGAACGTGGGCTACAGCGTACAGAACGCCAGTGCGAAACCGCTGGAACTGTCCACCTTCGGTCAGCTGAAGCAGTCCATCAATCTGCCGTCTCACCGTGACACCGGAAGCAGCAACTTTGCGCTGCATACCTTCCGCGGCGCGGCGTACTCCACGCCAGACGCGAAGTATGAGAAATACAAATTCGACACCATTGCCGATAACGAAAACCTGAACGTCAGCGCTAAAGGCGGTTGGGTGGCAATGCTGCAGCAGTATTTCGCCACTGCGTGGGTGCCAAATAACGACGGTACCAACAACTTCTATACCGCGAACCTGGGCAACGGTATTGCAGCCATCGGCTACAAATCTCAGCCGGTTCTGGTACAGCCGGGTCAAACCGGTAAGCTGGCAAGCACCCTGTGGGTCGGCCCGGAAATTCAGGACAAAATGGCCGCTGTTGCGCCGCACCTGGATCTGACCGTGGATTACGGTTGGTTGTGGTTCATCTCTCAGCCGCTGTTTAAGCTGCTGAAGTTCATCCACAGCTTCCTGGGTAACTGGGGCTTCTCCATCATCGTTATCACCTTCATCGTTCGTGGCATCATGTACCCGCTGACTAAAGCGCAGTACACCTCCATGGCGAAGATGCGCATGCTGCAGCCGAAGATTCAGGCAATGCGTGAGCGTCTGGGCGATGACAAACAGCGTCAGAGCCAGGAAATGATGGCCCTGTATAAAGCAGAGAAAGTGAACCCACTGGGTGGCTGCTTCCCGCTGCTGATTCAGATGCCAATCTTCCTTGCGCTTTACTACATGCTGATGGGTTCCGTTGAGCTGCGCCACGCGCCGTTCGCTCTGTGGATCCATGACCTGTCCGCACAGGACCCGTACTACATCCTGCCGATCCTGATGGGCGTGACGATGTTCTTCATCCAGAAGATGTCGCCGACCACCGTGACCGACCCGATGCAGCAGAAGATCATGACCTTTATGCCGGTCATCTTCACCGTGTTCTTCCTGTGGTTCCCGTCAGGTCTGGTGCTGTACTATATCGTCAGCAACCTGGTGACCATCATCCAGCAGCAGCTGATTTACCGTGGTCTGGAAAAACGTGGCCTGCATAGCCGCGAAAAGAAAAAGTCCTGATCCGATAAGTTAACGCTAAAATAAGGGCGGTCGATTGACCGCCTTTTTTATTTGTATTGAACGAGAGCAACCATGAGCCATAACGACACTATCGTCGCCCAGGCAACCCCACCGGGACGCGGTGGTGTAGGCATTCTGCGCATCTCCGGCCTGAAGGCGCGCGAGGTGGCCGAAGCGGTGCTGGGTAAACTGCCAAAGCCGCGCTACGCTGATTACCTGCCGTTTAAAGATGCCGACGGCACGCCGCTGGACCAGGGCATTGCGCTGTGGTTCCCCGGCCCTAACTCCTTCACCGGCGAAGACGTGCTGGAGCTTCAGGGCCACGGCGGCCCGGTTATCCTCGACCTGCTGTTAAAACGGATCCTGACCCTGCCGGGCCTGCGCATTGCGAAGCCGGGCGAGTTCTCCGAACGCGCCTTCCTCAACGACAAGCTCGACCTGGCGCAGGCTGAGGCCATTGCTGACCTGATCGACGCCAGCTCCGAGCAGGCGGCCCGCTCTGCCCTGAACTCGCTGCAGGGGGCATTCTCCGCGCGTGTGAATCACCTTGTGGAAGCACTTACTCACCTGCGCATCTACGTGGAAGCGGCTATCGACTTCCCGGACGAGGAGATCGACTTCCTCTCTGACGGCAAAATCGAAGCCCAGCTCAACCAGGTGATGGCCGATCTCGACGCCGTTCGCGCCGAAGCGCGCCAGGGAAGCCTGCTGCGCGAAGGGATGAAGGTGGTGATTGCCGGACGCCCTAACGCCGGGAAATCGAGCCTGCTGAACGCCCTGGCGGGCCGTGAAGCGGCAATCGTGACCGACATTGCCGGTACCACTCGCGACGTGCTGCGCGAACACATCCACATCGACGGCATGCCGCTGCACATCATCGACACCGCCGGTCTGCGCGATGCCAGCGACGAGGTTGAGCGCATCGGTATCGAACGCGCCTGGCAGGAGATCGAGCAGGCCGACCGCGTGCTGTTTATGGTGGACGGCACCACGACCGACGCCGTTGACCCGGCAGAGATCTGGCCGGACTTTATTGCCCGCCTGCCGGCCAAACTGCCGATCACCGTGGTGCGTAACAAAGCGGACGTGACCGGCGAAACGCTCGGTATCAGCGATGTGAATGGTCACTCACTGATTCGCCTGTCGGCGCGGACCGGTGAAGGCGTGGACGACCTGCGCAATCATCTCAAGCAGAGCATGGGCTTTGACACCAGCATGGAAGGCGGCTTCCTGGCGCGTCGCCGTCACCTGCAGGCGCTGGAAGAGGCGGCTAACCACCTTGTCCAGGGTAAAGCGCAGCTGATCGGCGCGTGGGCGGGCGAGCTGCTGGCGGAAGAGCTGCGTCTGGCACAGCAGAATCTGAGCGAGATCACCGGGGAGTTTACGTCGGACGATCTGCTGGGACGGATCTTCTCGAGCTTCTGTATTGGTAAGTAAGTTTTAGTCCATCCTCGTCCGTGAACGTTCACTAACCCGCATTAACTATCTGTTAAGGCGGGTTTTTACTTTTCGTACTGGTCCGTTGTCGTACGGGTTCATCCGCGATTTTTGTGTCCTGAAATTGTACCCATCTCAAAATTAACAAACAGAAAAATATCACACTGGGCGAATCCCCTACTTTCTCACTTGCAGAAGCGCGGCTTTGGCGTGAAAAGTGCCGCTCAATGGTTGCCCATGGCATCAATCCCTCGCAGAAAAAGCAGGAAGAAAAGCTTAAACAGAAAGACCCAACGACAGTCAAAACATTCGCCAAACGCTGGCTGACCGATATCGTTGAAAAAAGTAACCGCGATCCGCGCAACGTCACTCGCGTTATCGAGAAGGACATCATTCCCATCATCGGGAAGCTGGAACTCGAAGAACTCACAACCGCCCATATTCAGGTCGTGCTCGACCTTATCAAGCAACGAGGTTCGGATCACGTCGAGCTACTGACGCGAAACGTGCTTAAACGCATGCTGGCCTATGCGATTTCCAGGGGAATCATATTCAACAACCCGTCAGCCGCTATATTGCACAAGCAACAAGCCGAGACGTGGCGCTAACAGCAGAAGAGATCGGCATCCTGCCACGGGGGATCTACATCTCTAATATGAACCGACGCCACAAGCTGGCCCTGCACCTGCCGATCATCTGCATGGTGCGTAAATCGAATTGATTGAAGCGACATGGGGTGAAGTTAACTTCAACGCGCTGGAATGGCGTATCCCCGGCGAAAGAATGAAGATGGATAACCCATATATTGTTCCGCTGTCAAAGCAGGCGCTGTCGATGTTCGAAGAGCTAAAATTTCTGGCCGGAGATTCCTCTTACGTCTTCCCCAGCCGAAACGACCACCGACGCCCGATCTCCAAAACAACACTTAACTGTGCGGTGCGTACACTGGATCTGGACGTCAGGGATTTTGTTATTCATGACTTCCGGCGTACTGCCAGCACATTGCTAAATGAGCAAGGCTAAAACTCCGACTGGGTAGAGAAATGTCTGGCGCATAAGATCGGCGGCGTTCGCGGTGTCTACAACCGTACGGAGTACCTGAATCAGCGCCGGGAGATGCTTCAGTCCTGGGCGGACTTTGTTGATGCGCAGATTGAGGTGGGGCGGCAGGTGGTTATCGGGAAGTTTGGGTAGGCTTATGAGATCTCATAAGGCTGCCAATAAAATTAAACCAGTGAGAAAATACTGGTTATATAGGTTTAAGCACTAGAAGCTTACAAATGAAGGGGTTTTATGTGGACAATCTGAACTATATGTACTTAAATCGTTGTTATTATTGCAAATATAGTTGTATGCATACACAGCACTGTTTTTATATACATAAAAAAGGAACTCTACATGACCATGGGCTTGGATAACATGGACAATAGTAATTCTGGCGGCGTTGGGGCAAAAAAAGGTTTTTTATTTCAGGATTATGTCGCTGCCTTATATGTAACCGAAATGCTTCGCGATAAACGAATTAAAGGCGTATGTTGTGAAGTTAAAGACGATGTAGATATAATTTATGAAAATCATGTTCGTTTTATTCAAATAAAAACAACTGATGGTGATAAAAAATGGAGCACTAAAGAACTCTGCCAGCGTACCAAAAAGAAAGATTCTAATCGTTATAATCAAGATTCAATTGTTCATAAATCATTAACATGTGATTCGTCAGATAAATTTAAGGCAATGTTTGGAATAATCAGCACCAGAGATGTTGATTCGACACTGCTTTATTTAAAGATTGAACATGATAAAAGATTTGATAAAACATCACAGAGAGATAAATTAATTAACTCAATTACAAGACAAATAAAAGAATTTAGATCAAATAATAATAACGACATTGCATATTGGGTGGATAATTGTGAATGGAATACATTTCATAACAGTGACCACATTAAATTATTATGTTTAAGTAATATAATGAAATGTGCTAGTGAAAATGGATTTTATCTTGACCCGAATCATGATAATGAAATTATATTAAACTCTATTTTGGCTAAAGTAACTAAACTAAGCACATTATCTAAAAAAGAATTTTTAAGTAAAGATAAAACATATTTTAGAGTGGATCTGATTACATGGTTTCAAGCTGAAATAGAACGTATTAGCGAAGAAAAACCGCATAAAGTGTACAAAACAAAATCTAATAACTTACCAACAATATTGAATGAATTAAATAAATTAAAAGATTCCAAGATTGATACTATTAGCGGCACAAGCTATTATCAGTCTTATAATAGATTGAGCTATCGATTTGATTTCATTTCTACAAATTTAGTACAGTGGCTTCCAGAGTTACTACTTAGACCAGAAGAGTTATCTACAATCACTCCAACAAATATGATTTCCAGAGTGCGGGATGTTTATAAAACAATCAGCGAGAACAATCATGATATTAAAAATATAATTTCTCGAGTTTTACTACATTCTTTAGTTCGGCACCATTGTTCAAGCCAACCAATTCCTGCTCATCTTTACACTGAAAAGAAAGGGGATATGATCGATTTCGATAATATTCATATAGTAATTAGAGAAAACGATCCAGATGAGATGTGGTTCGGTCTGAGTTTTTGGTGTGATGGAAGTATAGAAAAAACAGTTAGTTTATTTGCATCTAAGGTTCTTTCTTTCGTAGATGTAACATGTGACACACAAAGAAAAATAATATTAGACATAAAATCAGATGAGTATTTAGTTAAACATGATGTTAATTGTGTACTGGACCCAGCAACATCAATAACTGATCATTTATCTAGAATATATTTCGTTGTTTTTATTGGATACATTAGCGAAACCCAGACATTAGAAGTTAAAAAAGATTATGAAGAAAATCTAAAGGAAGAAGTTTTATTAAAGTTTAAAAGCATCATCGAAGAACTAATTCATAACCATGATTCCGTTATAGATTTAAACTTTATAATATATATGTATCCATTGCCTTGTATTGATAGTTTGGTGGACTCCTTCAAAAATAAAATGGTTGGTGATATAAATGGATAATTTATATGAGATAGCGAAAAACAATTTATCTGCTGATAATGAACATTTCGATGCCTTTGAATATATAAAAACAATAAATACATTATTAGATAATCCAGTCCAAAAGACACAAGGTCGTGATCTTACGATTCGAGCATTAAATGAAAAAAGTAAATTTTCTCATCATATAAAACAACTAAGAGCAATGATCAGAAAATCTGGTTTATACCCATATTTATACAGTGAATTTGACGATTTAGACTCAGATGAAAAATTAGCCACTGAAATATATCGCTCACCAAATAGTGATGATTTTATTTTTCATTCAATGCAAATGACTGTATTCCATTTGTTAATGAATGGCGCTAACCTTGCCCTCAGTGCACCAACCAGCATGGGCAAGAGTATAATTATTGACTCATTAGTTTCATGTGAAAAATATAATACAATAGTAATTGTTGTACCTACAATAGCTCTAATTGATGAAACAAGAAGAAGATTACACAAAAAATTCTCAAACATATATGAGATAATATATCACTCTGCACAAGAAAGAAACAATGAGAAAACAATATATATATTAACTCAAGAGAGAGTTAACGAGCGTGAAGACTTAAATGAGGTAGACATCTTTGTTATCGATGAATTTTATAAATTATCATTCAAGAACAAAACCAGTGAAAAATATTATGATGAGCGAGTAATATCGTTAAATGTCGCATTAAGTAAGTTACTTACTGTTTCAAAACAGTTTTATATGATAGGACCTAATATTGATTTTCTTCGTGGCCTTAATAACATTAATGAAGATTTTATTTTCCTGTCATCAGATTTTAACACCGTTGCTTTGAATGTTTTTGAATATAATATACTGCCTAATAATGAATCATTAAAACAATTAACAACACTTAGTATTATAGAAAAAAATAATGGTCAATTCATAATATACTGTAAATCGCCAAAGGTTGCAGAATCTATTGCTTCTTTTTTAATAAAATCAGGGGTATCATCAGATACTAATGAAGAGGAATACTCACTTTGGTTGGAAAAATATTATTCTCAATTTTGGGTTTATACAAAGGCAATCAGACATGGTATAGGTCTACATTATGGAACTCTGCCTAGAGCAATTCAACAATATACAATTGATTTGTTTAATAATAAAAAGGTGAATATATTAATTTGTACCTCTACAATAATTGAAGGAGTTAATACCAATGCTCAACATGTGATTATTTATGATAACAGAGATGGGAACAATAGCATTGATAAATTTACACATAATAATATAAAAGGACGAGCGGGACGTATGAAACAACATTTCATTGGAAATGTTCATTGTCTTGAAGAATCTCCTGAGGGAAAAATAGAAGACAGTATAGTTGAAATACCAATAGGACTACAAGACGACACAACGCCTCTAAATCTCATAGCTGGTATGCAAGACGAACACGTATCTAGCCTTTCTGAAAATAGACTGGAAGAGTATTTATCGGAAAATAGGCTCCCTAAAGAAATAATAAAAAAACATGCTTCATATGAAATCAATAAAGTTTTAGAGTTATTCAATGAAATTGACTGGTTAAAAGACAGTGAAATTTCGGATTTGTGCTTCCAGAGATATCCTGATAAAAAAGCAATGAACCAGATCAGCAAAAATTTACTGATTACATCCCGACAAACATTTACAAGAAATTCGGTATCTACTGAGATCGAGCATATAAGCGGAATGTTATTTTCATATATAAGCGCGGAAACACATCAAACATATTTTGACTCTCAATTAAGTAGAATCATAAATAGCCAAATCTCAGAGCCAGAAATTTCGGAACTTATAAATAGAGAGTTAAAAATAATCAGAAATGTATTTTCTTATTCAATACCTAAATCTTTGGCTTTGCAACAAGATATAATCAATTTCATAAGCCAAAAAAGAAAATTGAACTTAACTGCTGATTATAGTTTTATTATTAATATTTTTGAAAAATTTCACTTACCGGGTAACATATCCGCACTAGAAGAAATGGGCGTTCCACTTCAGATATTACAAAAAATCAATTTTCCTGATGACGCGATTGTAGATATAAATAAATGCATCGAATATATAAAGAATATTTATTTTTTAAATAAAACACTAAGTAGGTTAGAACGGAAATTTATTGAGAGAGCATTGATTATTTAATATCTTAGTTAGCATAGAGAGGCTCGATACCTCTCTGTGCTTATTAAAAGCCCTCCCTTTGATGTCATAAATAATTTGCACATCATAATTCCTTTCTTTTATAAATTTCTAAATTCTAAAAACATTTTCCCGCAGCTTTCCCCCTTCCCCAGATCTACCCTATCCCCAACTCATAGCAGTCCCCCTAAAAGCTTCCTGTTCTAAGACGAACTGCGACCTGTAAGAAGCGCCTTTGGCGGTCAGCCCGCCGGTCGATCAGGGAACGAAGCGTGGTCTGAAACTGACCTCCTGTCTCGATACAGGTGACCACCCCCTTTATCGCTACCCTGTTGCAAGCGTAGCGACAGACAGAACGCTGTAGAGAAGTCGGACGGCATTGCCGAAGGCTTTGCGTCCGAACTTCCTGCTGAATTTACAAAACGCGGCGTCACTTTTAAGAGCGTAAGCGAGTGAAAGTGACGCCAGCGCGCAGATCAGCTTCAACCCAGCTACTGCCTGCAATTCCACTGCAACAAACAGGCTGACACTCAAACAGATGTCAGAAATTCACTTACCAGGAGGAGAAACCAGCACTACCGGACCGATACCGGAGGACAGGTCATTTTATCTGTGGGGATATACCTGCCTGAGCAGGCGGCTGCATTCGTGCATCACCGTACCCCGTCATACCTCATCCGCGCATTCTCCGGCGCACCGGTATCGTTCAGCACAGCACGCTGTGCCCAACCGCGCATCGGGGAATTGAGTGGAGAGTAGCTATGTCGAAACTAACAAAACGCATGGAAAAACTTGCCCTGCTGGCTGGCGGCAGTTTTAAAACAGTCCATGATTGCCTCCGCATCGCCGGGCGTTTAAGCCAGCATCTGCACAAGCTGAATATCCAGATTCAGGATCTCCAGCATCTGAAATCGTCACATATCGAAAGCTACGTGATGGCGCGACGGGAAGCAGGCATTACGCCACGCACGCTACAAAACGAGATGGCCGACCTGCGCACCATTTTTGCTCTGGCTGGACGCGAAAGGTTTACCCAATCGGAACGAAGCGTTCGGGTTGGGCAACGCTAGGCTCACTGGTAGTGAACCAGACAGGGTTGGCGTACCGGTTATCCGACCCAGTGCTTTTTTCGAAGCCCCTGCTGGGGGCTGAAATCTATTAGAACGAAAGCTTACATTAGTTAAGTAACTATCTGATATATCGAAACTCATAGGACATAGAAAATGCCCTCAAAACAGTATCTTTTTAATCAAAAATGGGCATCGTTAGTAGCTAAATCCAGTTGTCGCTCTTTTTGCCTTTTCTCTCAGTCTTTCAGTACGCTATCGTAATTAGACATACGAAAAACAGGGATTTTCCCGCTACACAGACAGGAAGTCATCATGATTATCAGCCCGCCCTTTATCCGTGAACAGAACGCTGGTGACAGTGATTATACCTGGGTAAACAATATGCTTCCCATCGATGCACACCGAAGCTTTCCGCTGAATACACATAGTTCTTGGCATGGTGGCGTGCATGTCACCCATACCGATGCAACCAGCCGCCCGGAAATGCTCCGGGCTATTGCTGATGGTGTGGTGGTTTCTTTTCGCAAACCTTCAGGTCTGGAAAAGCGCGATGCGTTCCCGCTGAACTACAACGGAAAAACAGATGACGGCTATGTGCTGCTAAAGCATGAAACCGCGATTGGTAGCGGAGACAGCGGCAGAATTGTTTTCTATTCCCTGTACATGCATCTGCGGGAGCGGCTGGCCCCAGCCATCGTGGAAGGGGCCAAAATCTGGCGCAAGGATGTCATTGGACAGAGTGGCATGGTGGATGGCGCGAATGCCTTCCATTTTCAGGTATTCTGTGACGATGAGAACATGATGAAGATAACCGGCCGCACCACTCCGGGGCTGAATATTGCGACAGACGGCAGAACGGACACCGTATACGGTGATATACATTTTTATCTGCCTTCGGGAACGCCGTTTTATGAGCAGGTAGCCGATGCAGGTTCACCTGATACAGGCAATCTGAATAAGATTCACACCAGTACAACCCCGCTTTTCGTCAGTATGAATTTTGAAAAAGGTAGCTGTACGATGCTTACGCGTCGGAAAAGTTCGGGCAGTGATTTTGTTTATGACATGGTGGGCGCTCCCCTGGTGGATACAGATAGCGAAAAAAATAAGGACGGAAAGCCTGTTGGCTATGAATACAGTCTTTACCGTACTGCATGCCGTCTGTATCCACAAAACCCGTCAGCCGGGTTCGAACTCCTTCGCTTCGGGCGGGTCATCAACACCGAACATGAAACCCTGACACCTGCCAGCGCTCCGCTGTGGCGTACCGTCAGTTTTCCCGGAGGTAAGGGAATGGTTAACCTTGCATCTACTGGCATAAAAAAATTTAGTGATGCCGACTTTCCCCACTGGACAGGGTGGTGGATGGTGGACGATGACACGGACAATAACAGCCAGTGTAATTCCCCACTCATTGCGGATTTACAGAAAAACGGGCAACTCAGTGAACTGAGCAGCAAGCTTGTCTGCCATTTTCCGCTGGAATGGAATGCAGCCACCTTTGACCAGCGCTATGCCTGGCTGAAAAAAGGCAGCGAAGATGTCCCCATCATGTCGGATACGGAGTACAGCAAAATCAAGGAGCATGCTTTCGCTCTGTGCTTTGATACAGGCGCACTTGGCACAGGCCGACTTTGGCATTTCCACCCTGTTGCATTTATCAGCCATTTGCGCAAGTGTTGCTGGCTAAGTACGTCAGAGCTAAAACAGCTTGTCCCGCTAAATGCTCTAAATGAGATAACTTGGAGCCCTGTACATTTTGATGATTCAAAAGGAAGTGTGCCAGATAATATTCATCTCAGTTTAAATAAAATGATGCAAAAGTATCTGGTTACAACTCCGCTGAGAATGTCCTGTTTCTTTGGTAACGCCATTCAAGAAACAAAGTGGTTAAGCACAACTTACGAAGGGTATAGATATACAGATAGAGATCCACGAACAAAAGCTGTTATAGGGCACCACAATATTTGGTATTACCCTTGGCACGGTCGTGGATTATTACAGATCACCAATCCAGAAAACTATTTCAATTACTTTAGTTTTAAAGGTCGCACCTATCCAGAAAGGGTAAAGTCGAGTCTTTCATTTGAATACGAGCGTCTATATAAACATAGAAATTTAAGATACTCAGACAACCATCTTTCGGATGCAGAGAATAGTAATCTTCCTGCAAATGTAATTGAATGGCGAGGTAATGTAGAGTCGCCGGATTATGAGGCTACTGACAGTGCTGGCTTTTACTGGGTATCCAGGGAAATGGCTAAATATGCTGACAACCCTCACGTTCTAGAAAGGTGTAGCATTAGAACTAATCGAGGTGTAAAAGTATACTATCGTAGTCACTCGTTTTGGAACGCAAGCGCAGCAGTTAACCTTCCAAGTGAAGTTGGCAAAACCGGCTACTCTGGGATCAATGCTTTTGATACCAGATGTTGTGTTTATGGCAACGCAATATCGGTACTTACTGAAATGAAATTCCCAGACTCAAATCAACAGTTAACAATTGAAAAACCGGAATCAAACCAACTCAGGAGAGACAAGTGAAAATTAACGTAATAATTCCAGCCTTTCTTGTTGTATTTAGCATGAATGCCAATGCTAAGGACTTGGTATTCAAATGCACGACAGACAACAATAAACAAGTATCTCTGTATAGAGATGGTGAAAACATAAAATACATATTTGGAAAGAAAAATTCAAAGCCAGAGTTAGAGATAATTAGAAAGAAAAGTGATGTGCAAATATATTTAGAAGATCCTGAAGGGGGTGGGTTGAGCAACTCAGTAGAGGTAAAAAATGGCGCATACTCTTACCAATTAACATCTAATATTGATAAATTTTCAGAGGAGCACGAATCAACCACATCATTGAATATAATGAAAGGTGAACATGTAATAAAGACACTATATTGTACGCCGAATAGTGTTTATGGTGATTTAATTAATATAGATCCAACATACTTTGGCTCACTATCTCAAAAATGATTTATCAGAACTTCCATCACGTACACCATCCGGTTCACACTGGCGGCATTTCTGGGGTCAGACGGGAGAAAGTAGTGGTACGTGAAACGCAGAGCATCTTCAAATTAGGCGCAACCCGTAGCATCAGTTTTCCCGTAGGCAAGGGAATGGCTAAGTACGCCAATGCTGGGTACTCACTAGAAATATGTTCAAATATGTTCAGTAGGTGGCAAGGTATATTACCGCAGCCAAGCATTCTGGAAGGCCAGTGCGTCAGCTAACCTTCTGGACGCATTGGGGACACTCATTACAGAAGGCTGAATGGAGTTGAGGCTCGCTGCTGTGTTTACGGTAGTGCTATTTCAGTTCTTACTAAACAGATGTTTCCCAACTTTCATGGTGAATTAGCGAATGAAAAACCAGAATCAAATCAGCTAAGGAGAACTAAGTAAGCAAACATTTTTTACCTTTAGTATTAATACTTTGCTCATCCACAGCATGGGGAAATATCACACCAAGCATAACCATGCCTGATGGATTTAATAAGAGCTCATTTTCAGCCGTTCGTCTTGATGCCGGTGGATTTGAAGGATACAACGCAGTGACAAATAACGGCTGTGGAGGGGTGACATTTAAAGACTTCAATCCAACACCCTATCGCACCCTAAAAGATAAAAACAACGATCCTGTGTATAAAGGGATAGATTTTTGGTACTGCGAGTTTGAGAACACAGAAAGAAAGGATGGGTATGGTCCTGGTCGCCTGCTCCCGGAAAAAGTCTATTTTGATGAAAAAAACGGGATCTGGAAGAAAAAGAAATACCACCTGAGCAAGGAAGAAACGAAGGCGTCATTACGCACTTACGGAATCAGCGATATCAACGCCCTGCAAACGGTAACGGTATATAACATTGAGTCAGTGAACGCCCAAGGATATGCCGTCATTGACAGCAACATCCCCAAAGAAGACCACAACCACGGAATGAAAGGTAAAAGAATTTCATTCTGCCTAATGCACGATGGCGATGCTCTGTGTGGCTCTGGCCCGATGGTTTACACATTTGACGGCAAGGATGTGGATTTCAGCCCCTATGTGTTCAAATCCCTTGAAACGATTGAAATGGGGCTTCCGGCAAAGCTGTAAACGAGTGGCTCCGATAAAGAACCAGGAAGCTATTAACGTCTTAGTCATTTCCCGGTTTCTGTATCGGTGATTTCCTCCAGGGAAATCACCATTGTCCAAATGGCAACTCGCCTAATTCCTTTTCACCCCCTATCCTGCATGCCTTCATCTATGGGGGGTTTATGGCGCGTTTTCTGTTTTGTAGTTTCGCTTTAGTTCTGCTTTATCCGTCAGGCATTGATATGTATCTGGTGGGATTACCGCATATCGCCCGCGATCTGGGCGCCAGCGAAGCGCAGCTGCACATCGCGTTTTCGGCCTACCTCGCGGGGATGGCGTCGTCGATGGTGTTTGCCGGAAAGATCGCGGATAAGGCAGGCCGTCAGCCTGTCGCTATCGCCGGAGCCATCGTTTTTGCCCTGGCGTCCCTTCTCTGCTCACAGGCGCAGAATAGCACCGTGTTCCTGACCGGACGGTTTATCCAGGGCATTGGAGCCGGTGGATGCTACGTCGTCGCGTTTGCGATTTTGCGCGACACCTTAAGCGCCCAGCGTCGCGCCAAAGTGCTGTCGATGCTGAACGGAATTACCTGCATCATCCCGGTGCTGGCCCCGGTTGTGGGCTATCTCATCATGCTGAAATTCCCCTGGCAGAGCCTGTTCTGGACCATGGCGGCGATGGGCGCGCTGGTGTTTGTCCTGTCGATTGCCGTGCTGAAGGAGACCCACCCGGGCTCGCAGAATACCGGCCATACCGCAACCATTCACCCGGCAGAGAGGCTCATCAACCGCTTTTTCCTCAGTCGTCTGGCCGTGACCACGTTAAGCGTGGCGGTGATCCTGACCTATGTAAACGTTTCCCCGGTTTTGCTGATGGAGACCATGGGCTTCGATCGCGGTCAGTATTCAACGGTGATGGCATTAACCGCGATGGTCAGTATGGCCGTTTCGTTTTCGACGCCGTTTGCGCTAAATGTTTTCAGCCAGCGCACATTGATGCTGACCTCACAGGTTTTATTCCTCGCCGCCGGCGCGATCCTGGCGACCACCAGCTCACATGCGGTCATGCTGGCGGGTATTACGCTCATTTGTGCCGGGTTCTCGGTTGGCTTTGGCGTAGCGATGAGCCAGGCGCTTGGCCCATTTTCGCTGCGGGCAGGCGTGGCCAGCTCGGTGCTGGGTATCGCACAGGTCTGCGGCTCGTCGCTGTGGATTTGGCTGGCGGCGGTCATCGGGCTTAACGCGCTGAATATGCTGATCGGGGTTCTGATTGGCTGTAGCATACTGTGCATTACCTTACTTATGGTCATCCAGCCCGCGGCGCGCTATGAAGAAGCCCATCAGCAGTCTCGATCTTAACCTGTTGCTGTGCCTGCAGCTTTTGCTGCAGGAGCGCAGCGTCACCAAAGCGGCAAAGCGGATGAACGTGACGCCGTCGGCGGTGAGCAAATCGCTTGCCAAGCTGCGCGACTGGTTCGAAGACCCCCTATTTGTCAAAACGCCGCTAGGGCTGTTGCCGACGCCGCTGACGGTGAGTCTTGAGCAGGATCTGGCTGACTGGATGCAAATCGGCAACCAAATCCTCGATAAATTCCACCATGATTCTCCGGGCGGGCTGACGTTCGTGCTGGCCGCGGAAACGCCGTTGATGCTGATCCGCTTCAATGCCCTGCTGGAGCAGGTGAACCAGCGCTATCCGCAGGCTACGGTGAAAATGCGCCACTGGGATTACGACTCTCTGGACGCCATTACGCGTGGAGAGGTGGACCTGGGATTCACCGGACGCGAAACGCACCCGCGATCGCGTGAATTGCTGAAGCTAATGCCGTGGTTCATCGACTATGAGATCCTGTTCAGCGACCGCCCGTGCGTGTATCTGCGTGAGGATCACCCCGCGCTACAGGATGAATGGAACCTCGAGACCTTCCTGCGCTACCCGCACATCAGCATCTTCTGGGAACGCAGCGACACCTGGGCACTGGACGAAGTGCTAAAGGAGATGGGTCGGGAGAGAAACATTGCCATGAGCGTGCCGGGCTTTGAGCAGTCGATGTTTATGGCAGCGCAGCCCGATCACAACTATATCGCCACGGCTCCGCACTACTGTCATCACTACAATCAACTCCACCAGCGGAAGCTGATCGCGCTTCCTATTCCCATTGACGATGCGCAGGCTGAAAAGCTTACCGTTCCCTTCACGCTGATCTGGCATAAACGGAACAGCCATAATCCGAAAATTCTCTGGTTGCGGGAAACCATCAAGGCGCTGTACGGTGCGAGCGATCCAATTTTTGCCTAAGAAAATGTAAAGTTCGGTCCTAAGGCTTCTCTTACTCCCATTTACTGATTAAAACAGGAGTCAAGTTAAGCGATAATCATGTAACCGTTTAACCGATTACGACCATTATCAAGGAGCGAAAAATGGCTACGCACTTTGCAAGAGGGATACTTACGGAAGGACGTCTCGTATCGGCAAGAATTTCTTCAGCCTGTCACCGTGAAGCACTCGCTCTCCCGGAACACCGCAGGACGCGGTTTTTAGCGTCCAGAGCGCTTCTCGCAGAACTGCTGTTTATGCTGTACGGCACCAGCGAGCTGCCGGACATCATTACCCAACCCGAAGGCCGTCCGGTCTTTGCCGACCCGGATCTCCCTCGTTTTTCGATTGCCTACGCGGGCAATATCATCGGCGTCGCGCTGACCACCGAAGGGGATTGTGGGCTCGATATGGAACTTCAGCGCGCAACGCGCAGCTTCCATGGCGGTAATGCGCATGAAGACTATCCGCTCTCCAGCAATGAGAAGCTGTGGGTACGCAACCAGAACGATCCTGTCGAAGCCAGAGCCCAGCTCATTACCCTGCGACAGAGCATTCGCAAGCTCTGTGGATGCGCCTCAGACGACGCCAGCCTGCTGCAGCTGTTGCCTGGTTCCGGACGTCTGCGTGCCGCACAGGCCACGCTGGTGGAGGCACTCAGTGACGCAGAGGATGTGCTTATTTGGTCGATTGCGGTTACCCCTGCCATCGAACGCATGAAAATCTGGGAATTTGACAGTCAACAGGGATGGCGTAGCCTTCCTGATGTGCCCGAGCGCGCCAACGAGCCCGCCGCACGCCTGATGCGTTTAACCAGTTTACCGGCAGAAAAAGTATTCACCCTTAGCTGATCCAATCAGGGTCATCATGATGAAACAGGAGTAATCATGTCTGATACGTTGAAAATAGTTACGTTACTGGGAAGCCTGCGCAAAGGTTCATTTAACGGGATGGTTGCCCGCACGCTGCCACAGCTGGCACCGGCAGGTATGGAAATTAGCGCCCTGCCGTCTATTGGCGATATTCCGCTGTATGATGCGGACGTCCAGCAGGAAGAAGGGTTCCCGCAGAGCGTCGAGGCGCTGGCAGAGCAGATCCGCCAGGCTGACGGCGTGGTCATCGTCACGCCGGAATATAACTACTCGGTTCCGGGTGGCCTGAAGAATGCCATCGACTGGCTGTCCCGTTTACCTGAACAGCCTCTGTCAGGCAAACCGGTGCTGATCCAGACCAGCTCAATGGGCGCGATTGGCGGCGCTCGCTGCCAGTATCATCTGCGTCAGATCCTGGTCTTCCTGGATGCGATGGTGATGAACAAGCCGGAATTTATGGGTGGTGTGATTCAGAACAAAGTCGACCCGCAAACGGGTGAAGTGGTGGATCAGAGCACGCGCGACCATCTCTCTGGCCAGCTGACGGCGTTCGGGGATTATATTAAGCGGGTAAAAGCCTGATAAAAAAGCCCGGTGGCGCTAGCGCTTACCGGGCCTACACTCTTCAGTAGGTCAGGTAAGCGAAGCGCCACCTGACACCACAAACCGCACCTTAGTGCGCGTCAATAAACACAATCTTCAGCACAAACAGCAGCGCCACAATAATGACGCAAGGGCTGAGGTCGCGGAAGCGGCCGGTACCGATCTTCATTACGCAGTAAGAGATAAAGCCCAGCGCGATACCTTCGGTAATCGAGAAGCTGAACGGCATCATCACGGCGGTAATAAAAGCCGGCACCGCTTCGGTTAAATCATCCCACTTCACGCGAGACAGGCTGGAGGTCATCAGCACCCCCACATAGATCAGCGCGCCGGCCGCCGCGTACGGAGGCACCATGCCCGCCAGTGGCGAGAGGAAGATCACCAGCAGGAACAGAATACCCACCACAACCGCCGTCAGGCCGGTGCGGCCGCCCACGGACACGCCGGAAGAGGATTCAATGTAAGCGGTAACAGACGAGGTCCCGATAAATGAGCCGGTCACGGAGGAGATACTGTCCACAAACAGCGCCTGCTTCATGCGCGGGAATTTGCCTTTCTCATCTGCCAGACCCGCTTTGTCAGTCACGCCGATCAGCGTACCGGAGGAGTCGAACAGGTTCACCAGCATGAAGGAGAAAATCACGCCCGCCAGGCCCAGGTTCAGGGAACCCGCCAGATCAACATGACCAACAACGGTAGAAACGCTCGGTGGCGCGGAAACGATGCCGTTATAGTGAACGTCGCCCAGCATCCAGCCCAGCAGCGTGGTCACCACGATGGACACCAGAACTGCCGCGTGAATATTGCGGGAAGCGAGGATCGCGATGATAAAGAAGCCCAGCACGCCCAGCAGCACGTTATGCGAGGTCAGGTGACCGATGCTCACCAGCGTATCCGGGTTCGCCACGATAACACCCGCGTTTTTCAGCCCCATCATACCGATGAACAGACCGATACCGCTGGTAATGCCCACGCGCAGGCTCACGGGAATGTTTGCAATCATCCAGTAACGTACGCGGAAAATGGTCAGCAGCAGCAGGCCAACCGCGCCCCAGAAGATAGCGCCCATGCCCACCTGCCAAGGCAGACCCATCGCCTGAACAACCACGAACGCGAAGAACGCATTCAGGCCCATCGCCGGTGCCAATGCAACTGGCAGGTTAGCGAATACACCCATCAGAATGCTGCCAAGGGCGGCGATCAGGCAGGTGGTTACAAAGACGGCGCTGGTATCCATGCCAGCAACGCCCAGAATTTGTGGGTTCACAAAAACGATATAGACCATCGTCAGGAAGGTGGTGAAACCAGCGATCACTTCGGTGCGTGCCGTTGTGCCGTGCTCGCGCAGTTTAAAAACGCGCTCAAGCAGACCCTGACCAGATGTCTGGGTAGTGTGTTGTTGACTCATCATCAATTTCCGAACAAGGAGGGAAAATTCGTCGCTATCCTATACCAAAATGCGACAATAGTGGCGGTTACGTGATACTTTTTTCATTGATTTTGCTTATACGGCAACGATTGCGTCCCGGTGAACCGCCGTACGTAAACGTTAAACTTGTTAAAAGGGAAAGGCATGTCCGGAATTGAAGCGGTATTTTTCGACTGCGACGGTACGCTGGTCGACAGTGAGGTCATTTGTTCCCGCGCGTATGTCACCATGTTCCAGGAATTTGGCATTACTCTGGAACTCGAAGAGGTGTTTAAACGCTTTAAGGGCGTGAAGCTCTACGAGATCATCGACATCATTAACGAAGAACACGGCGTCGTTCTTGAGAAGGCGGCTCTGGAACCGGTGTACCGCGCCGAGGTTGCACGCCTGTTCGATTCGGAGCTGGAGGTGATTCCGGGCGCAAACGCGCTGCTGGATGCCATGACGGTGCCGATCTGCGTGGTCTCCAACGGTCCGGTCAGCAAAATGCAGCACTCGCTGGGCAAGCTTGAGATGCTGCACCACTTCCCGGAAAAACTGTTCAGCGGCTACGATATCCAGCGCTGGAAGCCGGACCCGGCGCTGATGTTTCATGCGGCAAAAGCGATGAACGTTAACGTAGAGAACTGCATTCTGGTGGATGACTCGTCTGCGGGGGCGCAGTCGGGGATTGATGCGGGAATGGAGGTGTTTTACTTCTGCGCCGACCCGCACAACAAGCCGATCGATCATCCAAAAGTCACGACCTTCACCGATCTGGCGCAGCTACCCGCGCTGTGGAAGGCTCGCGGGTGGGATATTACGCGCTAAGCCGCCCCTCCCTTCAGGGAGGGCGACAGGTTTATCTGAAGAGCTTTTGAACAAACTCTGCATAGGCCGGACGCCAGACGTCCATTTCGTGATTCAGACCAGGGTACATTTTATAGTCGAATTTGATGCCCTGTTTTTCCAGCTCCGCTTTCAGACCGGCGATATCTTTGCCGGTCACCGAATCGCGCTCTCCCACAACGACGGTGAAGTTATGCAGCTGCCGATTAATGGCCTCAGGCTGCTTAAAGCGTGCGGCCACGCCTTCGTCAGGCACGGTTGTCGTGGTAACGCCGCTGAACGTTCCCAGCCAGCCGAAGCTCTCCAGATGATTCATCCCGGAGACCAGCGCCTGATAACCGCCCTGTGACAACCCCGCCAGCGCCCGGCCGTCAGCATCTTTACGCACGTTGAAGCGTGTATCCACCAGAGGAATAATTTCGCTCATCAGTTCACGGTCTGCGGCTTTCGCATTAAGCGGGTAGAAAGACTTCCGTCGTTCTGCCGGTGGGAAGTTCTCGGGGATGGCCTCAGCGCTCTCCGTCTCGGTGTCGGGTACCACCACCAGCATCGGTTTGATTTTCCCCTCGGCCATCAGGTTATCCATGATTTGAGGCAGACGGCCCTGGTCGATGGCCGAGAGCCCGGTATCGCCAAAACCATGGTAGAAGTAGAGCACCGGTAAGGGGTCCCCTGTGCCGTTGTAGCCAGGGGGAGTCCATACATAGACGCGGCGCTCTGACCTGAGCGACGGCGAGTGCCAGGTCAGGGTGGTGAGATCGCCATGCGGTACGGCGCGATCGTCGAGAATACTGCCCGGAACCAGAATCAGGCTGGTGTTCACCTGCCGCTGAGGTTTTTGATAGCGGCTTCCCGTGTCGACTGAACGGAAACCATCGATGTCGAAATAATATTCGTAGAGATTCGGGGCCATCGGCTCGCTTTTCCATGACCAGACGCCATTGTTCTCTTTCGTCATATCATGGGAAACCTGGCTTTCAGGCATTGACCCCGTCACCACGGAGACTCGCGTTGCGCCGGGTGCAAACAGGCGAAACGTAATGCTTTTATCCGCATTAACCTGGGTCACATAGTGGCTGACCGGGGTAGTCTGGTCAGGTGTGACCGGCAACGGTGCGGCAATAACGTCTGTTCCAGTACCGATCCCGATGATGATGGCCATCGCCAGGCACGCTAATGAATTTTTCATATCCCATCCTTTGCTGTTTTTTTCGTCTCACGTTAGCGCGTTTCGAACGTCAGACAACGGATGAAGGGGAAAATTGTGATTACACTAGAAATAACAACGCCGGTAAGTACCGGCGTTGTTATCAGATGACAGGATTACTCTTTCGGATCTTTACCCGCCAGCAGCTTGTCCAGCTCGTCGCCGCCCACGTGACGGAAGTCCTGACCTTTCACGAAGTAGAAAATGTATTCGCAAATGTTCTGGCAGCGGTCGCCGATACGCTCGATGGAGCGCGCGCAGAACAGGGCGGTCAGTACGCTTGGGATCGTACGGGAATCTTCCATCATGTAGGTCATCAGCTGACGCACGATGCCTTCATACTCCTGATCGACCTTTTTATCTTCACGGTAGATACGCACCGCTTCGTCAAGATCCATTCGCGCAAAGGCATCCAGCACGTCATGAAGCATCTGCACGGTGTGGCGGCCCAGCGACTCCAGGCTGACCAGCAGCGGCTGGTGCTGCTGAGAGAACTTCTCCAGCGCGGTGCGGCAGATTTTATCCGCAACGTCGCCAATACGTTCCAGCTCGGCGATGGTTTTGATAATGGCCATCACCAGACGCAGGTCGCTCGCCGTCGGCTGACGTTTCGCGATAATGCGCACGCAGGCCTCGTCGATAGCGACTTCCATCATGTTGACGTTTTTGTCGCCTTCAATGACGCGTTTCGCCAGCTCGCTGTCCTGGTTGTGCATCGCCGTAATCGCATCAGAAAGCTGCTGCTCGACCATACCGCCCATGGTCATCACCTGGGTGCGAATGCTTTCCAGCTCTGCGTTGAACTGGCCGGAAATGTGTTTATTAAGATTGAGGTTGTCCATGGTTTCTCCACATGCACTAAGGCAAATCAACCGTAGCGGCCAGTAATATAATCTTCGGTTTGTTTCTTCGCGGGCTTAGTGAAGAGATCGTCCGTGTTGCTGAACTCAATCAATTCACCCAGGTACATAAACGCCGTGTGATCGGAGCAACGTGCAGCCTGCTGCATGTTATGGGTCACGATAACCACGGTGTAATCCTGTTTCAGCTCGGTGATCAGTTCTTCAATACGACCGGTTGAGATCGGGTCCAGCGCTGAACACGGCTCATCCAGCAGCAACACTTCCGGGCGAATCGCAATACCGCGCGCAATGCACAGACGCTGCTGCTGACCACCGGAGAGAGAGTAACCGCTCTGGTGCAACTTATCTTTGGTTTCGTTCCATAATGCGGCCTTGGTCAAAGCCCACTGCACGCGCTCGTCCATATCGGCGCGGGAGAGCTTTTCAAACAGGCGAACGCCAAAGGCGATGTTGTCATAAATGGACATCGGGAAGGGCGTGGGTTTCTGGAACACCATTCCCACTTTGGCGCGCAGCAGGGCGATATCCTGAGCCTGGGTCAGAATATTTTCGCCATCGAGGATGATTTCCCCTTCAGCGCGCTGCTCCGGATAGAGCGAATACATTTTGTTAAAGGTACGCAGCAGCGTGGATTTCCCACAGCCGGACGGACCGATAAATGCCGTGACCTGGTTCTTCGCGATATCCAGGTTGATGTTCTTCAGGGCATGGAATTTGCCGTAGTAGAAGTTCAAATCACGAACCTGAATCTTACCCGGGGCAGTATCAACCATACTCATTGACTCATTTCCTCATTCGGCGCCGCGAGCTGCCGCGCCGTAAAAAATTAACCGTGTTTCTTCTTCGCGAAAATGACGCGCGCCAGAATGTTCAGCAACAGTACGCAAAGGGTAATGATCAGCACCCCGGCCCAGGCCAGCTGCTGCCATTCCGCGAATGGGCTCATCGCAAATTTAAAGATCGTCACCGGCAGGTTGGCGATCGGCTGCATCATGTCCGTGCTCCAGAACTGGTTGGAGAGGGACGTAAACAGCAGCGGCGCAGTTTCACCCGCGATACGCGCAACCGCCAGCAGGATACCGGTCATGATCCCGGATACGGACGCCTTCAGCGTAATCGCAGAGATCATCTTCCATTTCGGCGTACCCAGTGCATAAGCCGCTTCACGCAGGCTGTCCGGCACCAGTTTCAGCATGTTCTCGGTGGTTCGAATCACAATCGGCACCTGCAGCAGCGCCAGGGCAATCACACCCGCCCAGCCGGAGAAGTGTTCCATCTGCGCTACAACAACGGTGTAAACGAACAGACCCACCACGATAGACGGGGCTGACAGCAAAATATCGTTAATGAAGCGAATCACTTCCGCCAGCCAGGATTTACGACCGTATTCTGCCAGGTAAATGCCCGCCATGATGCCCAGCGGCGTGCCGAAGACCGTCGCCCAGAGGATCAGCAACCCGCTGCCGGCCAGCGCATTCGCCAGGCCACCGCCCGCCGTGTTCGGCGGCGGCGTCATTTCGGTGAACAGCGAGAGTGACATTCCGTCAATCCCACGAACGATTGTCGAGAAGAGGATCCAGACCAGCCAGAACAGGCCGAATGCCATAGTCGCCATTGAGAGCGTCAGGGCAATGCGGTTTTTCATGCGGCGTCTGGCCTGCATCTTGCGGCGGGATTCCGCCAGTTCAGCGGTAGCTTGCATTTCGAGAGTAGCCATTAGCGCGCTCCCTCATTTTTAGCGAGGCGCATAATCATCAGCTTTGAAATCGCCAGAACAATGAAGGTAATAACGAACAGAATCAGACCCAGCTCCATCAGCGCCGCCACGTGCAGCCCGGATTCCGCTTCCGCAAATTCATTCGCCAGCGCCGAGGTAATACTGTTACCCGGCATGTAGAGCGACGCGCTGTCGAGCTGGTAGGTGTTACCGATGATAAAGGTGACCGCCATGGTTTCACCCAGCGCACGACCTAAGCCCAGCATCACGCCCCCGATCACCCCATTTTTGGTGAACGGAAGGACAATGCGCCAGATAACTTCCCAGGTGGTGCAGCCGATACCGTAGGCCGACTCTTTCATCATCACCGGCGTTTGTTCGAACACATCACGCATGACCGCCGCAATGTACGGAATTATCATGATGGCGAGGATCACACCTGCCGCCAGAATGCCGATACCGAAAGCCGGGCCAGAGAACAGGGCCCCCACAAACGGAATGGCAGAAAGGACATTACCCACCGGTTCCTGGAAATATGTAGCGAACAGCGGGGCAAAGATGAACAGGCCCCACATGCCGTAGACGATACTCGGAATAGCTGCCAGCAGTTCGATGGCAATACCCAGCGGACGACGCAGCCAGCCTGGCGCCAGCTCCGTCAGGAACAGGGCAATACCAAAGCTCACCGGAACCGCAATCAGCAAGGCGATGAACGAGGTTACCAGCGTGCCGTAAATCGGCACCAGAGCACCGTAGATGTCGTTCGGCGCGTCCCACTCTTTGGTCCACAGGAAGGAGAAACCGAATTTCTGGATGCTCGGCCAGGAGGAGAAAATCAGAGACACGATAATGCCGCCCAGCAGCAATAGCACAATCAACGCAGCCAGTTTGACCAGCGCGCTGAAAATCATGTCACCTTTTTTACCCGGAGGGTTAAATGCAGGCTTGGTTGCAGCCATAAATTACTCTTCTGTTTGAGACGTTTTTACGAATATGCCCGGTGGCGCTGACGCTTACCGGGCCTACAGCTTAAACCGTAGGGCGGGTAAGCGCAGCGCCACCCGCCATCTTCGTTAAATATATCCTGTTAGTACAGCGCTTTACCGCTGCTGTCTTTCACGTTGGTTTTCCATGCAGCACGAATCTGCTCAACCACGTTGTCCGGCAGGGTGGCGTAATCCAGAGCGTTAGCCTGTTTGCCGCCGTTTTTGTATGCCCAGTCGAAGAACTTCAGCACTTCAGCGCCCTGCTCAGGTTTCTTCTGCTCTTTGTGCACCAGGATGAAGGTGGTAGAGGTGATTGGCCATGCACCTTCGCCCTTCTGGTTAGTCAGATCCTGCGCGAAGGATTTGCTCCAGTCAGCGCCTTTGGCAGCGTTAGCAAAGTTCTCTTCGGTCGGGCTAACCGGTTTGCCGTCGGCAGACACCAGTTTGGTGTAGGACAGGTTATTCTGCTTCGCGTACGCATACTCTACGTAGCCGATGGAGCCAGGCAGACGCTGTACGAACGCGGCGATACCGTCGTTACCTTTACCGCCCAGACCGGTAGGCCAGTTAACGGTTGAGCCGGAGCCGACTTTAGATTTCCACTCTTCGTTCACTTTCGCCAGGTAGCTGGTGAACACGAAAGACGTACCGGAACCATCCGCGCGGCGAACCACGGCGATGTTCTGAGAAGGCAGCTTCAGGCCTGGGTTGAGCTTAGCGATCGCTTCGTCATCCCATTTTTTGATTTTGCCCAGGTAGATGTCACCCAGCGTTTTGCCGTCCAGCACCAGCTCGCCCGACTTCACGCCCGGCAGGTTGATCGCCAGGACCACGCCACCGATCACGGTAGGGAACTGGAACAGGCCTTCCTGAGCCAGCTTATCATCAGACAGCGGAGCGTCAGATGCGCCGAAATCAACCGTGTTCGCGGTAATTTGTTTCACGCCACCGGAGGAGCCGATACCCTGATAGTTAACCTTGTTACCGGTTTCTTTCTGGTAGGTATCCGCCCATTTGGCATACACCGGCGCAGGGAAGGTTGCACCAGCGCCAGTCAGGCTTGCTTCTGCAAATACAGAGAACGCGCTCAGAGATAAGGTCGCGGCGACAACAGTTGCGACAGTGGTACGCATAACTTTCATAATGTCTCCTGCAAGATTTTCATAAATCGTTGTTTAGTGGCTACGATGAGCAAAATAGGACAAACAGGTGACAGATAAATGTACGAATTATGACAGTTTTATGACAATGAAAATTTAACTTAAAATACCACACAATAAAGCTTAATTTTCATCGTGTTAGCCACTTTTATGACAATACGTTTTCAGAAATATTTTCTTTATGTGACACTGAAAAAAGTAGCTGAAGATGACAAATTGTCATTATTAAAAACGAGACAGGATTGATTAAAAACAAACCGGGCGGGATAAAAAAGCTCCACCCGAGGGTGGAGCCTGAAGGGATTATTCTACGGTAACTGATTTCGCCAGGTTACGCGGCTGGTCAACGTCGGTGCCTTTGATCAGCGCCACATGGTAAGCCAGCAGCTGCAGCGGAACGGTATAGAAGATCGGTGCAATCACCTCTTCCACATGCGGCATCTCGATGATGTGCATGTTGTCGTTGCTGACAAAACCGGCATCTTTGTCGGCGAAGACGTACAGAACACCGCCACGGGCACGCACTTCTTCGATGTTAGATTTCAGTTTTTCCAGCAGTTCGTTGTTAGGTGCCACAACGATGACCGGCATATCCGCGTCAATCAGCGCCAGCGGGCCGTGCTTCAGCTCGCCTGCCGCATAGGCTTCCGCGTGGATGTAGGAGATCTCTTTAAGCTTCAGTGCGCCTTCCAGCGCAATCGGATACTGATCGCCACGACCCAGGAACAGGGCGTGATGTTTGTCAGAGAAATCTTCCGCCAGCGCTTCGATGCGTTTGTCCTGAGACAGCATCTGCTCAATACGGCTTGGCAGCGCCTGCAGACCATGAACGATGTCATGCTCAACGGACGCATCTTCACCTTTCAGACGCGCAAGCTTCGCCACCAGCATCAGCAGAACGGTCAGCTGCGTGGTAAACGCTTTGGTTGAAGCCACGCCGATTTCGGTGCCCGCTTTAGTCATCAGCGCCAGATCGGATTCACGCACCAGCGAGGAGCCCGGGACGTTACAGATGGCCAGAGAGCCCAGGTAGCCCAGCTCTTTAGACAGACGCAGCGCTGCGAGCGTATCCGCCGTTTCGCCGGACTGGGAAAGGGTTATCATCAGGCTGTTACGACGCACCGCAGATTTGCGATAGCGGAATTCAGACGCGATTTCCACATCGCACGGCACGCCCGCCAGGGATTCAAACCAGTAGCGAGAAACCATACCGGAGTTGTAGGAGGTGCCGCAGGCCACGATCTGAATATGCTCGACCTTGCTGAGCAGTTCGTTCGCGTTTGCGCCCAGCTCGCTCAGATCCACTTCACCGTGGCTAATGCGCCCGGTCAGGGTGTTTTTGATGGCGTTTGGCTGCTCGTAAATCTCTTTCTGCATATAGTGACGGTAAGCGCCTTTGTCGCCCGCGTCGTACTGCAGATTCGATTCGATCTCCTGACGCTTCACCTGCTCGCCTTTAGTATCGAAGACGGTCACGCTGCGACGGGTCACTTCCGCGATATCACCCTCTTCGAGGAAGATAAAGCGACGGGTAACCGGCAGGAGCGCCAGCTGGTCAGAGGCGATAAAGTTTTCACCCATGCCCAGACCGATAACCATCGGGCTACCGGAACGCGCGGCCAGAAGCGTTGACGGATCGCGGGAATCCATGATCACCGTACCGTACGCACCGCGCAGCTGAGGGATAGCACGGAGCACCGCATCACGCAGTGTACCGCCCTGCTCCAGCTCCCAGTGCACCAGGTGAGCAATCACTTCGGTGTCAGTTTCTGAGACGAAAGTGTAGCCGCGCGCTTTCAGTTCTTCGCGCAGCGGTTCGTGGTTTTCGATAATGCCGTTGTGCACCACCACGATGTGTTCAGACACATGCGGGTGCGCGTTGCCTTCAGACGGTTCGCCGTGCGTCGCCCAGCGGGTGTGCGCAATACCGGTTCCCCCGTGCAGCGGATGTTCTTCCGCGGCCTGGGCCAGCATCTGCACTTTACCGAGACGACGCAGACGGGTCATATGACCTTCTGCATCGACGACAGCCAGACCGGCAGAGTCGTAACCACGGTATTCCAGACGACGTAAACCTTCGAGAAGGATTTCAGCAATATCACGCTGCGCAACTGCGCCAACAATTCCACACATAATTTTAGATTCCGAATTTAGGCATTATGCCTGCGTTGTCGCTGACCTGTATTTGCCCTTTCCGGGCGCCCCGAGCCTTGTAGAGAGTGGGGTTATTTTTATGGGTACTGCTTGTGGGGGGAGGATTATATTATCCCCTCACCCCGGCCCTCTCCCCAAAGGGGCGAGGGAGAAAAACACCGCACCGAACGATCCCCTCTCTCCTTTGGGGAGAGGGGTAAATCCGTTACTTTTTCTTCACCGGACGTTTCCAGCCCTGTTTGCTGACCTGCGGAACGCGGCTTAACACCAGCTCGTTCTCGGCCACATCGCGCGTTACGGTTGTTCCGGCTGCAATGGTCACCCCGTTACCCACGGTAACAGGCGCCACCAGCTGCGTATCGGAGCCCACGAACACATCATCACCAATGATGGTTTTAAACTTATTCGCGCCGTCATAATTACAGGTTATGGTCCCTGCACCAATATTCACGTTATTGCCAATTTCCGCGTCGCCCAGATAGGTCAGATGACCGGCTTTCGAGCCTTTACCCAGACGCGCTTTTTTCATTTCCACGAAGTTACCCACGTGAGCGCCTTCCAGCAGCTCTGCGCCCGGGCGCAGGCGCGCAAACGGGCCGATGGTACAGGCCACGTCAAGACGGGCATCTTCCACCACGCTGTACGGGCTGATTTCGCAGTCGTCACCGATGATGCTGTTTTTAATCACACAGCCGGCACCGATTTTGACGCGGTTACCCAGCGTCACGTTACCCTCGAGGATAACGTTAGTATCAATTTCAACGTCACGACCGTGAGATAACGAACCACGCAGATCGAAACGCGCCGGATCGCGCAGCATCACACCTGCCAGAAGCAGTTTTTCAGCCTGCTCGGACTGATAAACACGCTCCAGACGGGAAAGCTGAAGGCGGTTATTCACCCCTTCGGTTTCGCTAATACGCGCCGGATGAACCGCCGCAATCTCACGTCCTTCCTGATACGCCATCGCAATGATGTCGGTGATGTAGAATTCACCCTGCGCGTTGTTGTTGTCGAGTCTGGACAGCCAGCGCTTCATATCCGCGCCATTGGCAATCAGGATACCGGTGTTGATCTCCTGAATCTGGCGCTGTTCATCGCTGGCATCTTTGTGCTCAACAATACCCGTGACGTTACCGTTTTCACGGGTGATACGGCCATAACCGGTTGGCTCGTCCAGCACGACGGTTAATAAACCGATGCCGCCCTGCGGTTTGGCTTCACGCAGGCGAGTCAGGGTTTCAACGGAGATCAGCGGGACATCGCCGTAGAGCATCAAAATGTCTTCGTCATCCGCAAAGAACGGTGCTGCCTGCTGCATCGCATGACCTGTGCCCAGCTGTTCAGCCTGAAGCACCCAGTTGAGCTTGTCGTCGCTCAGCGTCTTTTTAAGAAGATCGCCGCCGTGGCCGTAGACCAGGTGGACCTGATTGGCACCCAGTTCATTCGCTGCATCAATGACATGCTGCACCATTGGCTTTCCAGCAAGCGTGTGAAGCACTTTAGGCAGATCGGAATACATGCGGGTCCCTTTGCCTGCGGCAAGGATCACCACGCTCATCGCACTATTTGACATACGCATCCTGACGGTAGTTTGAGTGTGAAGTAAAAACGTTTGATGCTTAAAATTCTACATCTTTTTCATCATGAATTAAGGCCGAAAAAAAAAGCCAGCCTGGTATCCAGACTGGCTTTTGTGCTTTTCAAGCCGGTGTTACATCGCTTTTTTGGTCAACTCGATAACGCGCAGTTTCGCGATCGCTTTGGCCAGCTCCGCAGACGCCTGAGCGTAATCCACGTCACCATGAGAGCTGTTAATGTGCTCTTCAGCCTTACGCTTCGACTCCAGGGCTCGCGCTTCGTCGAGATCCTGGCCACGAATAGCGGTATCGGCCAGAACGGTCACACTGCCAGGCTGCACTTCAAGAATGCCGCCGGACAGATAGATAAACTCTTCGTGACCGAACTGTTTAACGATGCGGATCATACCAGGCTTAATGGCGGTGAGCAGCGGTGCGTGACCCGGGAAAATACCCAGTTCACCTTCACTACCCGTTACCTGGATTTTCTCGACCAGACCAGAGAACATTTGTTGCTCTGCGCTGACGACGTCCAGGTGGTAAGTCATTGCCATATCACCCTCCGATTAAGGCGTTAAAGTTTTTTGGCTTTTTCCACAGCTTCTTCGATGGAACCAACCATGTAGAACGCCTGCTCTGGCAGGTGATCGTATTCGCCTTCCATGATGCCTTTAAAGCCACGGATGGTGTCTTTCAGGGAAACGTATTTACCTGGAGAACCGGTGAATACTTCCGCAACGAAGAACGGCTGGGACAGGAAGCGCTGGATCTTACGCGCACGTGCTACCACCAGTTTGTCTTCTTCAGACAGTTCATCCATACCCAGGATGGCGATGATGTCTTTCAGTTCCTGATAACGCTGCAGCAGAGACTGTACGCCACGCGCGGTGTCGTAGTGCTCCTGACCAACAACCAGTGGATCCAGCTGACGGCTGGTGGAGTCCAGCGGGTCAACGGCCGGGTAGATACCCAGAGACGCGATCTGACGGCTCAGTACCACGGTTGCATCTAAGTGCGCAAAGGTGGTTGCTGGAGATGGGTCAGTCAAGTCATCCGCAGGTACGTATACCGCCTGAACGGAAGTGATAGAACCAGTTTTGGTAGAGGTGATACGTTCCTGAAGAACACCCATCTCTTCCGCCAGCGTAGGCTGGTAACCTACCGCTGAAGGCATACGACCCAGCAGTGCAGATACTTCCGTACCGGCCAGGGTGTAACGATAGATGTTATCAACGAACAGCAGAACGTCACGGCCTTCGTCACGGAACTTCTCAGCCATCGTCAGGCCGGTCAGCGCAACGCGCAGACGGTTTCCAGGTGGCTCGTTCATCTGGCCGTAAACCAGGGATACTTTGTCCAGAACGTTGGAGTCGGTCATTTCGTGGTAGAAGTCGTTACCCTCACGAGTACGTTCACCTACACCCGCAAACACAGAGTAACCGGAGTGCTCGATCGCGATGTTACGGATCAGCTCCATCATGTTTACGGTTTTACCTACACCCGCACCACCGAACAGACCAACTTTACCGCCCTTCGCAAATGGACACATCAGGTCGATAACTTTGATACCGGTTTCCAGCAGTTCCTGAGAGCTGGACAGCTCTTCGTAGGAAGGTGCCGCGCGGTGGATAGCCCAACGCTCTTCTTCACCGATGTCGCCTTTCATGTCGATTGGCTGACCCAATACGTTCATGATACGACCCAGTGTTGCTTTACCTACCGGGACTTCGATCGGGTGCTCAAGGTCTTTTACTTCCAGACCACGACGCAGACCGTCGGAAGAACCCATCGCGATGGTACGCACGATACCGCCGCCGAGCTGCTGCTGAACTTCCAGCACCAGGCTCTCGTTACCATTCTGTACCTCAAGCGCGTCGTACACGCGTGGTACGGCGTCCTGAGGGAACTCGACGTCCACCACGGCGCCGATTACCTGGACAATCTTTCCAGTAGCCATCTTGAATCCTCTACGTAATTCGTAAACCTGGTTAAACCGCGGCGGCCCCCGAGACGATCTCGGTGAGTTCCTGAGTAATGCTGGCCTGACGAGCTTTGTTGTAAACCAACTGCAGCTCTTTAATCAGGCTGCCGCCATTATCGGTCGCGGCTTTCATCGCCACCATTCGTGCGGCCTGCTCGCTGGCCAGGTTTTCTACAACGCCCTGATAAACCTGAGATTCAACGTAACGACGCAGCAGGGTATCCAGCAGCGGTTTCGGATCGGGTTCATACAGGTAATCCCAGGTTTTTTGCTTCAGCTCGCCATCTTCTGATGCCGGTAACGGCAGCATCTGAGTGAGCGTTGGAACCTGAGACATGGTGTTAATGAATTTGTTGCTGACAACGTACAGTCTGTCCAGACGGCCTTCATCATAAGCCTGCAACATCACTTTAACCGGGCCGATCAGTTCGGACAGGGACGGGTTATCACCCATACCGGTCACCTGAGCGACAATGTTGCCACCAACGGAGTTAAAGAAAGAGACGCCTTTAGAGCCGATCATTGCGATATCGCACTGAACGCCTTTTTCAGACCATGCTTTCATATCCGCCAGCAGTTTTTTGAACAGGTTAATGTTCAAGCCGCCACACAGACCACGGTCGGTCGACACCACCAGGTAGCCCACGCGCTTAACTTCGCGTTCTTCCAGGTAAGGGTGCTTATATTCCAGATTACCGTTTGCAAGGTGACCAATCACTTTGCGCATGGTTTCTGCATAAGGACGGCTGGCCGCCATGCGATCCTGCGATTTACGCATTTTGGAAGCGGCGACCATCTCCATCGCTTTAGTGATCTTTTGCGTGTTCTGGACGCTTGCGATCTTACTACGTATCTCTTTTGCGCCGGCCATGAGCTTCTCCTCAATGCCAGGCGGCTTGTCCTGAGACAAGCCGCCGGACGATTACCAGGATTGGGTTGCTTTGAAGGAATCGAGGATAGCTTTCAGCTTGCCTTCGATTTCGTCGTTATAGCCACCGGTCTGGTTGATCTCTTGCATCAGCGGAGCGTGATCACGGTCGACGTAAGCCAGCAGAGCGGCTTCGAAGCTACCGATTTTCGCCAGTTCCACATCTTCGAGGTAACCGCGTTCAGCCGCGAACAGTACCAGGCCCTGCTGAGCAACAGACATTGGTGCGTACTGTTTTTGCTTCAGCAGCTCGGTCACTTTCTGACCGTGGCTCAGCTGTTTACGGGTTGCTTCGTCCAGATCGGATGCGAACTGAGAGAACGCAGCCAGTTCACGATACTGTGCCAGCGCGGTACGGATACCACCGGACAGTTTCTTGATGATCTTGGTCTGAGCAGCACCACCAACACGGGATACGGAGATACCCGGGTTAACTGCCGGACGAATACCGGAGTTAAACAGGTTGGTTTCCAGGAAGATCTGACCATCGGTAATAGAGATTACGTTGGTCGGAACGAACGCAGAAACGTCACCCGCCTGGGTTTCAATGATCGGCAGAGCGGTCAGAGAGCCCGTTTTACCCTTCACTTCACCTTTGGTGAAGTTCTCGACGTATTCCGCGTTAACGCGGGAAGCACGCTCCAGCAGACGAGAGTGGAGGTAGAATACGTCGCCAGGGAACGCTTCACGTCCAGGTGGACGACGGAGCAGCAGGGAAACCTGACGATAAGCAACAGCCTGTTTAGACAGGTCATCGTATACGATCAGCGCATCTTCACCGCGGTCACGGAAGTATTCGCCCATTGCGCAACCGGCGTATGGCGCCAGGTATTGCAGTGCAGCAGATTCAGACGCGGTCGCTACCACAACGATGGTGTTAGACAGTGCGCCGTGCTCTTCCAGTTTACGAACCACGTTAGAAATGGTGGACGCTTTCTGGCCGATGGCCACGTACACGCATTTGATGCCGGAGTCACGCTGGTTGATGATGGCGTCGATAGCCATCGCGGTTTTACCGGTCTGACGGTCACCGATGATCAGTTCACGCTGACCACGACCGATTGGGATCATGGCATCAACGGACTTATAACCTGTCTGAACAGGCTGATCTACGGACTGACGGTCGATAACGCCTGGTGCGATAACTTCGATTGGAGAGAAGCCATCGTGCTCAACCGGACCTTTACCGTCGATTGGCGCACCCAGGGTGTTAACAACGCGACCCAGCAGGCCACGGCCAACCGGTACTTCCAGAATACGGCCAGTACACTTAACCTTCATGCCTTCGGCGAGGTCAGCGTATGGACCCATCACAACTGCACCTACGGAGTCGCGCTCCAGGTTCAGTGCGATAGCGTAACGGTTACCCGGCAGGGAAATCATCTCACCCTGCATACAATCGGCCAGGCCGTGGATACGGATAACACCGTCACTTACAGAAACAATAGTACCTTCGTTGTGAGCTTCACTCACAACACTGAACTGAGCAATGCGCTGCTTGATCAGTTCGCTGATTTCGGTGGAATTCAGTTGCATGCTCCAGTCCCCTTAAGACTGCAAGACGTCTGCAAGGCGTTCAAGACGGCCGCGTACGCTGCCATCAATGACCATATCACCCGAACGGATGATTACGCCTGCCATTACAGACTTATCGATTTTGCAATTCAGCTTAACTTTGCGTGACAGACGTTTTTCCATCGCGGCGGTGATTTTCGCAAGCTGTTCATTACTCAGTTCAGTCGCAGAAGTCACTTCGACTTCAGCGGTTGCTTCACTAAGGGCACGTAAGTGCTCAAACTGCTCGAGAACATCCGGGAGCACACGGAGACGACCATTTTCTGCCATCACCTTAATCAGGTTCTGGCCGTTGGCATCCAGTTGCTCTCCGCACACGGCGATAAACGACGCGGCGAGAGTTTCAGGTGCTAACGCACCGGAAAGCAACTCAGCCATTTGTTCGTTTTTCGTCACCTCAGCGGCAAACGCCAGCATATCCTGCCAGCGATCGACATTTTGGTGTTCGACAGCAAAGTCAAAAGCTGCTTTGGCGTAGGGGCGAGCTACCGTAACAAATTCAGACATCAGCCCCTCCCTCCTTACAGTTCAGCGACAAGTTTGTCCACGATGTCGCTGTTAGCAGCTTCATCCACGGAACGTTCGATGATCTTCTCGGCGCCAGCAACAGCCAGAATCGCAACCTGCTTACGCAGTTCTTCACGAGCACGTTTACGCTCAGCATCAATTTCTGCCTGAGCCTGTGTCACGATCTTAGTACGTTCCTGTTCTGCTTCAGCTTTGGCTTCGTCCAGGATCTGCGAACGGCGTTTGTTAGCCTGTTCGATGATAACCTGAGCTTCCGCTTTCGCTTTTTTCAGCTGGTCTGTCGCGTTGGCCTGTGCAAGGTCCAAATCTTTCTTAGCGCGTTCTGCAGAAGCCAGACCGTCAGCAATTTCTTTCTGACGTTTTTCGATGGCAGCCATTAAAGGCGGCCATACATACTTCATGCAGAACCAGACAAAGAGAATAAACGCGATGGCCTGGCCGAGGATTGTTGCGTTCATGTTCACAGCACAATACCTCTTTAATATCTGTGGCTTAGGGTTTTAAAACTACTACTACGCGACAGCAAACATCACGTACAGACCCAGACCTACAGCGATCATTGGGATAGCATCCACCAGACCCATAACGATAAAGAACTGAGTACGCAGCAGAGGAATCAGATCAGGTTGACGCGCTGCGCCTTCCAGGAATTTGCCCCCGAGGATGCCGATACCGATCGCAGCACCGATAGCCGCCAGACCCATCATCACAGCGGCAGCCATGTACAGCAGATCCATATTCAGGTTTTCCATGACAGTCTCCAGTTTGTTTCAATTAAAACGTAGTAGTGTTGGTAAAAAATCAGTGCTCTTCAGACGCCATCGACAGATAGACGATCGTCAGAACCATGAAGATAAAGGCTTGCAGCGTAATGATCAGGATGTGGAAAATGGCCCACGGCACATTCAGAACCCACTGTGACCACCACGGCAGAAGACCCGCGATCAGAATGAAAATCAGCTCACCCGCATACATGTTGCCGAACAGTCGCAGACCCAGTGAAACAGGTTTGGACAGCAGGCTAACGCCTTCCAGGATCAGGTTGACCGGAATAAACGCCCAGTGGTTGAACGGCTGCAAGGTAAGCTCTTTCACAAAGCCGCTTACGCCTTTCATTTTGATGCTGTAGAAAAGAATCAGGATAAATACGCCCAGCGCCATCGACAGGGTGATGTTCACGTCCGCAGACGGTACAACACGCAGCGCTGGCAGGCCGAAGATGTGCTCACCGATAAACGGCAGCAGATCGATTGGCAGCAGGTCCATCAGGTTCATCAGGAAGACCCAAACGAACACGGTCAGGGCCAGCGGAGCAATCAGCTTGCTCTTGCCATGGTACATGTCTTTGACGCTGCCATGGACGAAGCCGATGATCATTTCGATGAAGGTCTGGAATTTCCCTGGTACACCGCTGGTCGCTCGTTTAGCAACACCGCGGAACATGGCCAGGAACAGAAGACCCAAAACCACCGAGAAGAACATGGAGTCGATGTTGATCGTCCAGAAGGTGGCCGGGGGGTTATGTGGATCCACCAGCGAGAATGTACGCAGGTCCAACTGAAGGTTATTCAGATGGTGACCTATGTAATCCTGCGGCGTCATATTTTCTGAAGCCATGATGCCTTTTACCCTTTGTTATTGATTACAGCTGGAGCCAGAACTTGTACCACCAGCACCAAAACCCACGTTGCTATCAGCGGCATGAAGACCACTTTCAAAACCGCCAGCGCCATCACCAGTAGAGCAAAGGTCAGCAACACCTTACACACTTCGCCGAGAGCGAAGGACCAGGCCACGCGGCCTTTGGCGGGTGTATGCGCCTGATGACGCCAGGCAAAAATCATAAACAACACGTTTGGCAGCACAACCGCCAAACCCCCGCACACGGCGGAGATGCCCCAGAAGGGGTCTTTGAGGCTAAACAGCAGTCCACTTGCTATCACAGCCAGAAACTGAATGAACAGAAGCTTACGAGCAACGTTTCTACTCAAGAGCGACACAGACATCACGTTTTTACTCCTGCTCCCTTCGAGGTATGTCGCGTGTCGTATAAAACGTCCTTTAAGGCTCAGAGTCAAGCATCAAAAAGCGGTCAAATTATACGGTGCGCACCCGTGATTTCAAACATTAAGTAGCGAAAAGGTGAATAAATGTTTAAATATTTTTCCCCACCGCTATTTTTTAACTTTCGAGCAAAGCACCAACCTTCGACCAAAACTGCAAACAGCGCGAAAACGTTGTCGATAAAGCGTGCACGAGATCACAAAACACACATTTGCGATAAGGTTGTATTTATCAAAGGCGCAAATCGCAGAAATTTATCTTTATGAAATTAAACGCAAAATGTCGCAACTATTTTCAAAACAGCCCGGTACACAATAAAAACGTTTTATTGACATTCTTAATAAATAATTAACATTGCGTTCTGGTTACTGCTTTCCACTTTTAGCAGACTTATATTTTCACAGATGACTATCTTCCAGGGGAAAAATAGTCGCCAGGTTAACCAGAAGAAAAACCTTAGTGAAAGCAAGGTTAAAAGCTCACCAGTAAATCCCCGGTAGTTGTGCTGTTTTTTAACATGCGAAGAACAGCACAAATTCCACATTTTTTATTAATTTTTTAAAAATTGTTTGGCTTAATTATCACCAGATGACGTTCGCCATCGAGCTGAGGAATGTTTAATTTCTCGATGGATTCAACAGCAAAACCGTCCGGAAGCTGTTCAATCTCATCGCCTGGCAACTGCCCTTTTAGCGCATAAAAGCGACCATTCTCAGCAGGTAAGTGCTTGCACCAGCTCACCATATCATTGAGCGACGCAAATGCGCGGCTGATAACCCCGTCAAACGGCGGCTCTGCCGGGAAAGCCTCTACCCTGCTCTGTACGGGCGTAATATTTTCAAGCTTCAGCTCATGCTGTACCTGACGTAAAAAGCGCACACGCTTGCCAAGACTGTCCAGAAGCGTGAAATGGCTCTCAGGGCGAACAATCGACAGCGGAATACCCGGCAGACCAGGGCCCGTCCCTACGTCGATAAAACGCTCACCTTTCAGATAAGGGGCAACCACGATGCTGTCGAGAATGTGGCGAACGAGCATCTCGTTGGGGTCGCGAACAGACGTCAGGTTGTACGCTTTATTCCATTTATTCAGCATATCGACATAGGCCACCAGCTGATTTTTCTGGTGATCGGTGAGCGAAATACCTGCCTGATCCAGCAGACGAGAGAGTTTGTTGAGCACGGTGAATACCTGTTGGAAAACTTAGGTGGCGGGTGGCGCTTGGCTTACCCGCCCTACGGGTTCAGTAGGCCCGGTAAGCGCTGCGCCACCGGGCAATATTCCGGGCCTTACGCGCTACGGCGCAGCATGCCCTGCTTTTTCAGCCACACCAGCAGAATGGAAATCGCTGCAGGCGTGACGCCGGAGATACGTGAGGCCTGGCCGATCGAGACCGGTTTGTGATCGTTCAGCTTGGCGATCACTTCGTTGGAAAGGCCAGTCACCTGGCGGTAGTCCAGCATTTCCGGCAGCAGCGTGTTTTCGTTACGCTGCTGTTTTTCGATCTCATCCTGCTGACGCGCGATGTAACCTTCGTACTTAACCTGGATCTCAACCTGCTCTGCCGCTTCAGCATCTTCCAGGCCCGGCGCGAACGCGGTCAGTTTGACCAGGTTCTCGTAGGTGACTTCAGGACGGCGCAACAAATCTTCACCGCTGGCCTCGCGCGACAGCGGCGCGGTTAAGTGAGCGTTTACTTCGGCAGCGGTTTCCGCCTGCGGGTTCACCCAAGTGGTTTTCAGGCGCTGACGTTCCTGTTCAATGCGCTCCAGCTTCTCGTTAAAGCGCGCCCAGCGTTCGTCATCGACCAGACCCAGCTCGCGGCCGATTTCGGTCAAACGCAGGTCGGCGTTATCTTCACGCAGCATCAGGCGATATTCCGCGCGAGAGGTAAACATACGGTACGGTTCTTTGGTACCCAGCGTGCAGAGATCGTCAACCAGCACGCCCAGATACGCCTGAGAACGGCCGGGTGCCCAGCCCTCTTTCTCAGCAGAGAAACGCGCGGCGTTCAGACCGGCAAGCAGGCCCTGTGCAGCAGCTTCTTCGTAGCCGGTGGTGCCGTTAATCTGACCCGCAAAGAACAGACCGTGGATGAATTTGCTCTCCAGGGTTGGCTTCAGGTCACGCGGATCGAAGAAATCGTACTCAATAGCGTAGCCAGGGCGAACGATTTTTGCGTTCTCCATGCCCTGCATTGAGCGAACAATTTGCATCTGCACGTCAAACGGCAGGCTGGTGGAGATGCCGTTCGGGTAAATTTCGTTCGAGGTCAGCCCTTCCGGCTCCAGGAAGATCTGGTGCTGGTTACGATCGGCGAAGCGCATCACTTTGTCCTCGATCGACGGGCAGTAGCGCGGACCGATCCCTTCGATCACGCCGGCGTACATCGGGCTGCGATCGAGGTTATTGCGGATCACATCGTGGGTTTTCTCGTTGGTATGCGTGATATAGCACGGCACCTGCTGCGGATGCTGTGCCGCATTGCCCATGAACGAGAAGACCGGCATTGGGTTATCACCGTGCTGTTGCGCCAGCACGCTGAAATCAATGGTGCGCGCATCAATACGCGGCGGCGTACCGGTTTTCAGGCGGCTGACGCGCTGCGGCAGTTCACGCAGACGGCGAGACAGTGGAATAGAAGGCGGATCGCCAGCACGGCCGCCGCTGTAGTTATCCAGACCGATATGAATTTTACCGTCAAGGAATGTACCCACGGTCAGCACCACGGCTTTGGCGCGGAATTTGAGGCCCATCTGGGTCACGGCACCCACGACGCGATCGTTCTCAACGATTAGATCTTCAACCGCCTGCTGGAAGATCATCAGGTTCGGCTGGTTCTCCAGGGCGGTACGCACCGCCTGACGGTAAAGTACGCGGTCTGCCTGAGCACGGGTCGCACGCACAGCGGGACCTTTACTCGCGTTTAGTATCCTAAACTGGATGCCGGCCCGATCGATCGCTTTCGCCATCAGGCCGCCAAGTGCATCCACTTCTTTTACCAGGTGTCCTTTCCCAATGCCGCCAATCGCCGGATTACAGGACATTTGTCCCAGCGTGTCGATATTGTGTGTCAAAAGCAGGGTCTGCTGACCCATTCGCGCTGCGGCCATTGCGGCCTCAGTGCCTGCGTGACCCCCGCCAATGATGATGACGTCAAAAGGATCCTGATAAAACATGGTGGTCTGCCTCGCGTAAAGCGGTATGAAAATGGATTGAAGCCCGGGCCGTGGATTCTACTCAACTTTAGTCTTTCGAGAAAGCATTGGGATCCTGGGCTATTAAAAAGAAGATCTTTTTATTTAGAGATCTGTTCTATTGTGATCTCTTATTAGGATCGCGAACCTGTGTGGATAAGTCCGATCTCATAAAGAAGATCATGCAGTTAGAAAGGATCGTTTGCTGTGAATGATCGGTGATCCTGGACCGTATAAGCTGGGATCAGATCGCGACTTTATACACAGGCCAAAAACGGCGCTACGGTTGTTATTTGGATAACTACGGGTTAATACGAGCTTTTAACCAGAGTTATCCACATCCGTTCGCGCGATCTTTAATCGTTTTTGAGTAAATTTTTCCATTCCGCGAGCCAGATCTCGGCTGGATCCTCCGGAATTTCATGATCGAGGATGTTGATCTTGAGCGTTTCACCCAGCTGTTTTGCTCCGCAGGAGGTCACAGCGGCTTCGACTTTCTCTATTGCCCCGCAAAAGGTGTCATATTCACGACTGCCGATCCCCACTGCGCCAAAACGGACGTTTGACAGGTCGGGCTGCTGTTCCAGCAGTTCGTCATATAAAGGTTGCAGATTATCCGGCAGATCCCCCGCGCCGTGCGTGGAGGTGATCAGCAGCCAGACCCCGTCAGTTGGGAGATCTTCAAGCAACGGGCCGTGCAGGGTTTCCGTGGAAAAGCCCGCCTCTTCCAGCTTTTCAGCCAGATGTTCCGCTACGTATTCTGCACCACCCAGGGTGCTGCCGCTGATAAGGGTAATGTCCGCCATTGATCGCTCGCCCAGATAAAGAGACGGCCATTGTACGCTGTGAACGAGCTGGGATCTACCTGTGGAAAATGTGGGAATGGATTTGCCCGATCACGGGCGTATGGTACGCATGATCGGGTTTTGCAGGGAGATCAGGGTCTCGGTGGACTGAATTTCATCGATTGTTTGGATCTTGTTGATAAGTACCTGCTGGAGCGCGTCGATGGATCGGCACATAACTTTAATAAAGATGCTGTAGTGCCCGGTGGTGTAGTACGCCTCGGTGACTTCATCCAGCGCGTTCAGTTTCGCCAGGGCAGAAGGGTAGTCTTTGGCGCTTTTAAGAATGATGCCGATAAAGCAGCAGACGTCGTAACCCAGCTGCTTTGGGCTGACGTCAATGCGCGCACCGGTAATGATCCCTGCCTGCTTCATCTTTTCTACGCGAACGTGAATGGTTCCCGGGCTGACGCCAAACTGTTTCGCCAGTTCGGCGTAGGCGGTACGGGCATTGGCCATTAACGCCTCCAGAATGCCGCGGTCAAGATTGTCGATCTGATAATTTTCCATAGCTTTTTCTTATGAAGATTAATGAATCACTTTATTCTAGCGCTATATTTTATCGAATCAAAAATGAAGGTGGCTTTTTGTTGATGGGTTATTGAATAAGGCGCCGTTTCTGTTGCTTAATCAATATCAACAGGACGCAGGAGTATAAAAAATGAAAACCGCTTACATCGCAAAACAACGCCAGATCAGTTTCGTAAAATCCCATTTTTCCCGCCAGCTGGAAGAGAAGCTTGGGCTGATTGAAGTCCAGGCACCGATCCTCAGCCGCGTGGGTGACGGGACGCAGGATAACCTCTCTGGATGCGAAAAAGCGGTACAGGTGAAAGTGAAAACACTGCCAGACGCCCAGTTCGAAGTGGTTCATTCACTGGCGAAGTGGAAGCGTCAGACCCTGGGACAACACGACTTCAGCGCGGGCGAAGGGCTCTACACGCACATGAAAGCCCTTCGCCCTGATGAAGATCGCCTTTCACCGATTCATTCCGTTTACGTTGACCAGTGGGACTGGGAGCGCGTAATGGGTGATGGTGAACGTCATATCGGCACGCTGAAATCCACCGTTGAGGCGATCTACGCCGGGATCAAAGCAACCGAAGCGGCAGTGAGCAAAGAGTTTGGTCTGGCAACGTTCCTGCCGGATACGATCCACTTTGTCCACAGCCAGGAACTGCTGACCCGTTTCCCGGATCTGGATGCCAAAGGCCGTGAGCGTGCGATCGCCAAAGAATTAGGTGCTGTGTTCCTGATCGGTATCGGCGGCAAATTGTCTGATGGCAAACGCCACGACGTTCGTGCGCCTGATTATGATGACTGGAGTACTGCGGGTGAGGGCGAATTTGCCGGGCTGAACGGCGATATTCTTGTCTGGAACCCGATACTGGAAGACGCATTCGAGCTCTCTTCTATGGGGATCCGCGTGGATGCTGACGCGCTGAAGCGCCAGCTGGCGGTCACCGGTGATGTAGACCGTCTCAAACTCGAGTGGCACCAGGCGCTGCTGCGCGGCGAAATGCCGCAGACGATTGGCGGCGGTATCGGCCAGTCCCGTCTGACCATGCTGCTGCTGCAATTACCTCATATCGGTCAGGTTCAGTGTGGCGTCTGGCCGCAGCAGGTACGTGAAAGCGTTGGCTCTCTTCTGTAATTAACGCTGCCAGCGTCTGAGCAGGCGGCTACGCAGCCCGGTATCAAAGCGCCAGATATGATCGAAGATGCGCATGATGCCGGGTTTTCCATGGGCGGACATCGCCACCGCATGAAAACGGTGTTGATGCACCCGCTGTAATTCCTTCACCTTATTGACCACATCATCCGGCAGCCGCTGGGCAATAAAATCGGAAATCACCACTGCGTCAGCGTCGTACCAGTCGCCGCCCTGCATACGCTCCACAATGCTGCGAAAACAGCTTGCCAGATCGGTTCCACCGCGAAAACGCTGGCTCAGGAAGCGGATTGCCTGCTCGATCCCCTGCTGGTTCGTCAGCTCATAGCCCACGACTTCGCTGGAGAACAGCATGATGAAGCAGCGACGGCGATCGGCGAGCGCCACGCGCATCAGTGCCAGACAGAACGCCTTCGCACACTGCTCGTTAAACCCACCCATCGATCCGGACGTATCCACGCAAACTATGAATGGCCCGCGCGGCTGTTCATCAAAATCCTGATGAGCCACAGGACGCTGGCTTACCTTTTCGCGCCAGGCTTCGCCGTGCAGCCGGTAGGTGAGGAGCTGTTTTTCCACCAGCCGACGATAAAACTCATACTCCAGCTCGGTCATCCCGAGCGTGCTCAGTTCCGTGGGCAGCAGGCGTAAAATGTCATCACTCTGCTGGAGCCCGTCGACCTGCTCCGGCACGGTAGCCGGTTCGCGCACCAGGGTGCGGAAGGTCTCCATGGGGGCATCTTTCTTTGGGACCGACTTTGCCTCCCTTGAGCGACCCAGCTGTTCTGCAAGCTTCATCAGCTCGGGCTGCTGCGCCAGAAAATCGCCGTATTTGACGATCAGCTGATAGTCCCCGCGCCGGAGCTGACCGGCGCTCATATCCCAGAGACGCCCTGCGGCGTTTTCATTCTCCACCAGCACCTGCTCAAGCTGGCCGCTTAAGGTCATGCGCTCCTGAACTTCACTGAGCAGCTGTTCGCGCTCTTCGTCCAGCAGCTGCTGGTTTAGCGTCGTAGCCTGCACCACCAGGCTGAGGCGCCAGCGCTGTAAGAAGAGGGTGTGCAGTGCGGGAGTGAACGTGGCGTTATCCGTGACCAGCGCCCGGGCCTGGCTGGCAAACGGAGAGTGGACCTTGTCGAGCAGCGTCAGGGTTTGCGGAAGCTGAACGATAAACTGCGATGTGGAGAGCCGCTGGCACTGCTGATAACAGGCCACCTCTTCCGTTAGCTCAGGCGGAACTTCGGTCTCCCTGAACCGCTGACGCAAATTTTCCCGCCAGCGCGGAAGATCGTCCGTCATCGCCTTTTTGAGCTTCGGAAATTTTTCAAAGAAGGCTGCCAGCTGCGGCGAAGCCAGAAGGGTTATGACCACTTCTTCGATCAACCCTTCCTCGCTGACGGCCAGCATGACGTTAAGCGTATCCAGAGTTAGCATTGACGCGCCTGTTTAATCTGCGCGCTGACGTCCTGCAGGCTGGCTTCGATGCGACCTAACCAGTCGCTATGAATAAAGAGGCACTTTTGCTGCTCGCTAAAGCGGGTGTGCTGCTGGTGCCATTCCGTATCCAGCGCTTCCAGCTGCTGCTTAATCTCTTCCGGTACGCTGTCCGAGGCGGTGCCCGGCAGCGCCAGACGCGATCCCTGCAGGCTGACGTCGCGGATCACCAGATGCTGGCTGCTGTCCACTTCCATATTCAGCGGCTGCGCGAAACCGATGCCGTTGAGCTTTCCACGGATCTCTCCGCCCTTATCCAGCCACTGTGCCAGCGCCTCGCGCTCAATCGTCACATGCACCACCTGCATATCATGCAGCTTAAGCGGCTGTTGGAGCAGCAGGGTCAGCGTCGGGCTGGTGAGTTCAGTGGGTAATTCATAGTGCGGTTTGCGTGCGAACATCCCCCCCAGGCGATTCACTTTCAGCGCGGTTTTATCACTTTGCTGCTGCTGGAGCTGGATGCGCCGCTGGGCAATCGCCCCCAACTGATTGAGCATCGCCTGCTGTCCCCAGGCGTGTCCGGTCATCAAAACGTCAAGCTGCTGCTGCATCAGATTCATGCCTTCCGCGTCGTGCCAGAGGCAATCTTTCAGCAGGATCAGATCGATGGGGGCAACGGCATCGCGGCCACTGAACAGGGCGCTGGCCTGCAGCAGACGGATCGCTTTTTTCCAGCGGCGATCGGAGACATAGGGCGCCGAAGGAAGGTGATCAAGCTGCTGACGCAGCAGATAGATCAGCTCGAATACCGCGTCCGGCAATTTGATTTTGCCAATATCCTGCTGCCACTGGTGGTACTCCTCATCCGTCACCTGCAGCGAAGCGGGGACCGGATTTTCGCTCTCGTCCTGCTGGCTGACCAGCATGGAGCGGAAGTTGGATTTATCCTGTACTTTGTCCAGCCACAGGCGGATCAGCATACGGTCATACAGCGCTTCCAGGCTGCTGTCGGCTTCAGGCAGTTCGTTTGAGGCGGCCACCAGCAGGCGCATTGGGATTTTTTCTTCACTGGCGCCGTTGCGGAACCGACGTTCGTTTATCGCCGTGAGCAGGGTGTTCAGAATGGCCGGTCCCGCTTTCCAGATCTCATCAAGAAAGACAATTTCAGCCTCCGGAAGATACCCTTCTGTCAGACGCTGATAGCGCCCCTCATCTTTCAGTGCCTGAATGGAAAGCGGGCCAAAAACTTCTTCTGGGGTGGAAAACCGGGTCATGAGATATTCGAAGGCGCGGGCGTTCTGAAAAGCAAATTTTAGCCTGCGGGCAATCAGGCTTTTGGCAATGCCCGGCGGACCCAGCAAAAACACGCTCTCGCCGCTCAACGCCGCCAGTAAACAGAGGCGAATGGCGTGGCTACGCTCGAAAAGGCCTTTCTCCAGCGCGCTGCTAAGGCGGGAAATTCTTTCTGCTAATAAATGTGAGTGAGCCATAATAGTTTTGCATCCTTTCGCCGTCGTGGCGGCCAATTGAAGCGAGTATAGACGTTTCAGTCAGGGCTGGTAATAGACTGAAGTGCGGCGCAATTTTCTTTGCGCTACATTAATGCGGTTGCATTTAGGGGTACGATTTTGCAATGAATCGTGCATACTGTGCGCTTTTTGTGGGCCAAGGGACCAGGAACACATTTGTTATTTAAACGAAAAGACTAGTCTATGAGCACTGATAATAAGCAATCATTACCCGCAATAACGCTTGCGGCGATCGGGGTTGTCTACGGTGATATTGGCACCAGCCCGCTTTATACGCTTCGTGAATGTCTGTCCGGCCAGTTTGGCTTTGGTGTTGAGCGCGATGCCGTATTTGGCTTCCTGTCCCTCATCTTCTGGCTGCTGATCCTGGTGGTTTCCGTTAAATATCTCTCCTTCGTTATGCGTGCTGATAACGCAGGTGAAGGTGGGATCCTGACCCTGATGTCCCTGGCTGGGCGCAATACGTCAGCCAGGATGACGTCCGTGCTGGTCATTATCGGCCTGATTGGCGGCAGCTTCTTCTATGGGGAAGTGGTGATAACGCCGGCTATTTCGGTGCTCTCGGCGATAGAGGGGCTGGAAATTATTGCCCCGCAGCTCGATTCATGGGTTGTTCCTCTGGCCATTATTGTCCTGACGCTGCTGTTTATGATCCAGAAGCACGGTACCGGGCTGGTGGGCAAACTGTTTGCGCCGATTATGCTGGCCTGGTTCCTGATCCTGGCGGCGCTTGGTTTGCGCAGCATTATTGCTAACCCGGAAGTGCTGCATGCGCTGAACCCTTACTGGGCCGTGCATTTCTTCCTTGAATACAAAGTGGTTTCCTTCGTGGCGCTGGGTGCCGTCGTGCTCTCCATCACCGGTGTGGAAGCGCTATATGCTGACATGGGGCACTTCGGGAAACTGCCTATCCGCGTGGCCTGGTTTATTGTGGTGCTGCCGTCGCTGGTGCTGAACTATTTCGGCCAGGGTGCGCTGTTACTTAAAAACCCGGAAGCGATCAAGAACCCGTTCTTCCTGCTGGCACCTGACTGGGCGCTGGTGCCGATGCTGATTCTGGCGACGCTGGCGACCGTCATTGCCTCTCAGGCGGTGATTTCCGGCGTGTTTTCTCTGACGCGCCAGGCCGTGCGTCTGGGGTATCTCTCTCCGATGCGCATCATCCATACCTCTGAGATGGAGTCGGGCCAGATCTACATCCCGTTCGTTAACTGGCTGCTCTACTTCGCTGTTGTGATTGTTATCGTCAGCTTCGAGCACTCCAGCAACCTGGCGGCGGCGTACGGTATTGCGGTAACCGGTACGATGGTGCTGACATCGCTTCTCTCCACCACGGTGGCGTACCGAAACTGGCACTGGAATAAATTCCTCGTGGCGATGATTCTGGTGGGCTTCCTGTGCATTGACGTGCCGCTGTTCTCCGCAAACCTCGACAAGATTGTCTCCGGCGGCTGGCTGCCGCTGACGCTGGGTCTGGTGATGTTCATCGTCATGACCACCTGGAAAAGCGAGCGTTTCCGTCTGCTGCGCCGTATGCACGAGCACGGGAACTCTCTTGAGGCGATGATCGCTTCTCTGGAGAAATCCCCGCCGGTCCGCGTGCCGGGCACCGCGGTGTACATGTCTCGCGCCCTGAACGTCATTCCCTTCGCGCTGATGCATAACCTCAAGCACAACAAAGTGCTGCACGAGCGCGTGATCCTGCTGACGCTACGCACCGAAGATGCGCCTTACGTTCACAACGTGCGTCGCGTGCAAATCGAGCAGCTCTCCCCGACATTCTGGCGCGTGGTGGCGAGCTACGGCTGGCGTGAAACGCCAAACGTGGAAGAGGTGTTCCACCGCTGCGGTCTTGAAGGGCTGAGCTGCCGGATGATGGAGACGTCGTTCTTTATGTCTCACGAATCGCTTATCATCGGCAAGCGCCCTTGGTATTTGCGCCTGCGCGGCAAGCTGTACCTGATCCTGCAGCGTAACGCCCTGCGCGCGCCTGACCAGTTTGAGATCCCGCCTAACCGCGTGATAGAGCTGGGTACGCAGGTCGAGATTTAAGTCCTTTCGAAAATGCCGGGTGGCGCTGCGCTTACCCGGCCTACCAAACCCGTAGGCCCGTGCAAGCGAAGCGCCGTCGGGCTATTTCTCCCATCAATATTTCACTTAGCGAAACGTTTCGACGTCGATCACAAATCTGTTACGTCATGATGGTTTTCTGAACATTTCTGGCGCTACACTACTTTTAGCGAAACGTTTCGCTAGTGGAGCAAGAAAATGAAGAAAGGCACGGTACTCAACTCAGAAATCTCATCGGTTATTTCCCGTCTGGGGCATACCGATACGCTGGTGGTTTGCGATGCAGGCTTACCGGTTCCGCGCAGCACAACCCGTATTGATATGGCGTTAACGCAGGGTGTTCCTTCGTTTATGCAGGTACTGGAAGTCGTGACTGCGGAGATGCAGGTTGAGGCAGCCATTCTCGCGGCGGAAATCAAACAACATAATCCGCAACTCCACGAAACGTTGCTCAGCCATATTGAGCAACTGCAACAACACCAGGGAAACACCATAGAAATTCGTTACACAACGCACGAGCAGTTCAAACAACAAACCGCAGACAGTCAGGCGGTAATTCGCAGCGGGGAGTGTTCCCCGTATGCGAATATCATTCTCTGTGCTGGCGTCACCTTCTGAGGCCATCATGGACGCATTACTGCAACTCAAAGGGATCGATAAGTCGTTCCCGGGCGTAAAAGCCCTCTCCGGCGCGGCGCTGAACGTCTACCCCGGGCGCGTAATGGCGCTGGTGGGGGAAAACGGCGCCGGCAAATCCACCATGATGAAAGTGCTGACCGGTATCTATCAACGCGATGCTGGCTCACTCCTCTGGCTGGGTAAAGAAACTACCTTCACTGGCCCGAAATCTTCTCAGGAAGCGGGTATCGGCATTATTCACCAGGAGCTGAACCTGATCCCGCAGCTCACCATTGCGGAAAACATCTTCCTCGGCCGCGAGTTTGTTAACCGGTTCGGCAAAATCGACTGGAAAACTATGTATGCTGAAGCGGACAAGCTGCTGGCGAAGCTGAACCTGCGCTTTAAGAGCGACCGTCTGGTAGGCGATTTGTCGATTGGCGATCAGCAGATGGTGGAAATCGCGAAGGTGCTGAGCTTTGAGTCTAAGGTCATCATTATGGATGAACCGACCGACGCCCTGACCGATACTGAAACCGAATCCCTGTTCCGCGTCATCCGCGAGCTGAAGTCGCAGGGGCGCGGGATTGTCTATATCTCTCACCGCATGAAAGAGATCTTCGAGATCTGCGACGACGTCACCGTTTTCCGCGACGGGCAGTTTATTGCCGAGCGCGAAGTGGCCACGCTGACCGAAGATACGCTCATTGAAATGATGGTGGGACGTAAGCTTGAAGATCAATATCCGCATCTGGATAAAGCGCCGGGAGAGATCCGCCTGAAGGTAGACAACCTCTGCGGTCCGGGCGTGAACGACGTGACCTTTACCCTGCGCCAGGGCGAGATCCTGGGCGTGGCGGGCCTGATGGGGGCGGGACGTACCGAGCTGATGAAAGTGTTGTACGGCGCACTGCCGCGCACCAGCGGTTATGTCACCCTTGACGGCCATGAAGTGGTCACCCGCTCTCCGCAGGATGGTCTGGCGAACGGCATCGTCTATATCTCCGAAGACCGCAAACGCGATGGCCTGGTGCTGGGCATGTCGGTAAAAGAGAACATGTCCCTGACCGCGCTGCGCTATTTCAGCCATAGCGGTGGAAGCCTGAAGCATAAAGACGAACAGCAGGCGGTCAGTGATTTTATCCGCCTCTTTAACGTCAAAACCCCGTCGATGGAGCAGGCGATTGGCCTGTTATCCGGCGGGAATCAGCAGAAAGTGGCGATTGCGCGCGGGCTGATGACGCGCCCGAAAGTGCTGATCCTCGACGAGCCAACCCGCGGCGTGGACGTGGGCGCGAAGAAAGAGATCTATCAGCTGATTAACCAGTTTAAGGCCGACGGTCTGAGCATCATTCTGGTCTCTTCCGAGATGCCAGAAGTATTAGGCATGAGCGATCGCATTATCGTTATGCATGAAGGGCATCTCGGCGGTGAATTCACTCGCGAGCAGGCCACCCAGGAAGTTCTGATGGCTGCCGCTGTGGGCAAGCTTAATCGCGTGAATCAGGAGTAAGAAGATGACTACCCAGGCTGTTTCTGGTCGCCGCTATTTCACAAAGGCGTGGCTCATGGAGCAAAAATCGCTGATTGCCCTGCTGGTGCTGATCGCGATTGTATCGACCATGAGCCCGAACTTTTTCACCGTTAATAACCTGTTCAACATTCTGCAGCAGACGTCGGTGAATGCCATTATGGCGGTCGGCATGACGCTGGTAATTTTGACCTCAGGTATCGATCTGTCCGTCGGTTCCCTGCTGGCCCTTACCGGCGCGATCGCCGCTTCGCTTGTCGGGATTGAAGTCAACGCGCTGGTGGCTGTGGCCGCGGCCCTGGCGGCAGGGGCCGCGATTGGCGCCGTCACCGGCGTGATTGTGGCAAAAGGTCGCGTTCAGGCATTCATCGCCACGCTGGTGATGATGCTGCTGCTGCGCGGGGTGACCATGGTTTATACCAACGGCAGCCCGGTCAATACCGGCTTCACCGATAATGCCGATCTGTTTGGCTGGTTCGGTATCGGTCGCCCGCTGGGTGTTCCGACACCGGTCTGGATCATGGCTATCGTCTTCCTGGCGGCGTGGTACATGCTGCACCATACCCGTCTGGGCCGTTATATTTATGCGCTGGGCGGTAACGAAGCGGCAACGCGCCTGTCCGGTATCAGCGTTAATAAAGTCAAAGTTATCGTCTACTCCCTGTGCGGTCTGCTGGCGTCACTGGCGGGCATTATCGAAGTGGCGCGCCTCTCTTCCGCGCAGCCGACGGCGGGTACGGGGTATGAGCTGGATGCTATCGCGGCAGTGGTTCTGGGCGGTACGAGTCTTGCGGGCGGTAAAGGTCGCATTGTTGGGACATTGATCGGCGCACTGATTCTCGGTTTCCTGAATAATGGTTTGAATTTGTTAGGTGTTTCCTCCTATTACCAGATGATCGTTAAGGCAGTGGTGATTTTGCTGGCGGTACTGGTAGACAACAAAAAACAGTAACTGACGACACTACAGGACATCTTAGATATGAACATGAAAAAACTGGCTACCCTGGTTTCCGCTGTCGCGCTGAGCGCAACCGTAAGTGCTAACGCCATGGCGAAAGATACCATCGCGCTGGTTGTCTCAACCCTGAACAACCCGTTCTTTGTCTCCCTGAAGGACGGTGCGCAGAAAGAAGCGGACAAGTTGGGCTACAACCTGGTGGTGCTGGATTCACAGAACAACCCGGCGAAAGAGCTGGCTAACGTTCAGGACTTAACCGTTCGTGGCACCAAGATTCTGCTGATCAACCCAACCGACTCTGACGCCGTAGGTAACGCCGTTAAAATGGCAAACCAGGCGAAAATTCCGGTGATCACCCTGGACCGTCAGGCAACCAAAGGCGACGTGGTGAGCCACATTGCGTCTGATAACGTGCTGGGCGGCAAAATCGCGGGTGATTACATCGCGAAGAAAGCTGGCGAAGGCGCGAAAGTTATCGAACTGCAGGGGATTGCCGGTACGTCCGCCGCCCGCGAGCGTGGCGAAGGCTTCCAGCAGGCTGTGGCTGCACACAAATTCAACGTGCTGGCGAGCCAGCCAGCAGACTTCGATCGTACCAAAGGTCTGAACGTCATGCAGAACCTGCTGACCGCACATCCTGACGTGCAGGCGGTCTTCGCGCAGAACGACGAAATGGCGCTCGGTGCGCTGCGTGCTCTGCAGACTGCAGGTAAATCTGATGTGATGGTTGTCGGATTTGACGGCACGCCGGATGGTGAAAAAGCAGTAAACGATGGCAAACTGGCTGCGACCATCGCTCAGCTGCCTGAGCAGATTGGCGCCACTGGCGTTGAAACTGCCGACAAAGTGCTGAAGGGCGAAAAAGTTCAGGCTAAATACCCGGTTGACCTGAAGCTGGTCATCAAGCAGTAAAAGGCGAATCAGGCAGTCGCTGGCTGCCTGAGGGACACCAATAAAAGAAAAGTGTGGCATACGCCACCGGGTAACACCGGTGGCGCTCTCAGATGGACAACCCAACCATGAAAACCGCAGGCAACCTCGTCGTCCTTGGCAGTATCAATGCCGATCACATTCTTAACCTTGAATCGTTCCCTGCACCGGGCGAAACCGTCACGGGTAATCATTATCAGGTGGCATTTGGCGGTAAAGGTGCCAACCAGGCCGTGGCCGCGGGTCGCAGTGGGGCGAATATTGCGTTTATCGCCTGCACGGGGGATGACGATACCGGGGAGCGTGTACGCAAGCAGCTCGCGAGCGACAACATTGATATCGCACCGGTCAGCGTTGTTGCAGGGGAATCTACCGGCGTGGCGCTGATTTTCGTCAATGCTGAAGGTGAGAATGTCATCGGTATTCATGCTGGGGCTAACGCTGCGCTGACGACGGAGCGCGTAGAAGCGCAACATGCAAGCATCGCCGGAGCGGAAGCCCTGCTCATGCAGCTGGAATCACCGGTTGAAAGCGTGCTGGCCGCCGCAAAAATTGCACATGAAAATCATACCACTGTTGTACTGAACCCGGCCCCAGCACGTGTATTATCAGACGAGCTGCTGGCGCTGGTGGACATCATTACGCCGAACGAAACCGAAGCCGAAAAGCTGACGGGCATTCGCGTAGAAAATGATGACGATGCCGCACGAGCCGCGCGTGCACTGCATGATAAGGGCATCGGCACCGTAATTATCACCCTTGGCAGCCGTGGGGTGTGGGCAAGCGTCAATGGCGAAGGTCGTCGCGTGCCGGGCTTTAAGGTCAAAGCGATTGATACCATCGCAGCGGGAGACACCTTCAATGGTGCACTGGTGACCGCGCTGCTGGAAGGCAAGAAAATGGATGACGCTATTCGCTTCGCTCACGCCGCTGCCGCGATTGCGGTGACGCGCAAGGGCGCCCAGCCTTCCGTTCCGTGGCGTAAAGAGATCGATGAATTCTTAAGTCAGCAGGGGTAACGCTTGGCTACAATGAAAGATGTAGCCCGTATGGCGGGCGTTTCTACCTCGACGGTCTCCCACGTCATTAATAAAGATCGCTTCGTCAGCGAGGCGATTCGGGAAAAAGTCGAAGCTGCGGTAAAAGAACTCAACTATGCGCCGTCTGCGCTGGCGCGCAGCCTTAAGCTCAATCAGACGCGTACTATCGGTATGCTGATCACTGCCAGTACCAACCCCTTTTATTCAGAACTGGTTCGCGGCGTGGAGCGCAGCTGCTTCGAGCGCGGCTACAGCCTGGTGCTGTGTAACACCGAAGGTGACGAGCAGCGCATGAATCGTAACCTGGAGACGCTGATGCAAAAACGCGTCGACGGGCTACTGTTGCTCTGCACCGAAACGCACCAGCCCTCGAAAGAGATCATCCAGCGCTATCCTTCTATTCCCACCGTGATGATGGACTGGGCCCCATTCGACGGAACCAGCGATCTCATTCAGGATAACTCCCTGCTGGGTGGTGATATGGCGACTCAGTATCTGATTGATAAAGGCTATACCCGCATCGCCTGTATTACCGGTCCGCTGGATAAAACCCCGGCGCGTTTGCGTCTGGAAGGGTATCTCTCCGCCATGGATCGAGCAGGGCTCGCCATTCCTGATGGCTACCGGATCACTGGTGATTTCGAATTTAACGGTGGCTTCGAGGCAATGCAGAAACTGCTGACGCAAGCGCAGCGCCCGCAGGCGGTCTTTATTGGTAATGATGCGATGGCGTTTGGTGCCTATCAGGCGTTGTACCAGGCGGGGCTACGCGTGCCGGACGATATGGCGGTGATTGGCTACGATGATATTGAACTTGCCCGCTACATGACGCCGCCGCTGACTACTATTCATCAGCCGAAGGATGAACTGGGAGAGCTGGCCATAGATGTGTTGATCCACCGTATGGCGCAGCCCACGCTGCAGCAACAACGCCTGCAGCTTACTCCTGTTCTGATGGAACGCGGTTCGGTTTAGCTTTCTCTTTATGACGCTCTTTAATCAGGTTTCTGCCGTCTTTCGGTTTTAACAGCATAAAGACCAGCGCCGATACCACGGTAAGTGCGCCCATGGTAATAAAGGTATAGTGGAACTGCTCAACGGTATTTGCGTTGTCAAAACCCTCATAAAACCTCAGCACCGCTGCACTCACGGCAACCCCTAAACTGATCGACAGCTGTTGCGTTACCGCCAGCACGCTGTTGCCGCTACTGGCGTTCTCGTCAGTCAGGTCGGCGAGAGTGATGGTGTTCATCGATGTGAACTGCGTCGACATCGCCATGCCCAACACAAACAGCGGCAGGATCAGCATCCAGACGGGTAACGCGGCGGACTGCAGCGAAAACTGCGCAATCATCAAACCGATAAAGACCGTCACGCCAACCAGCGTCTTACGATAGCCAAACCAGCGCAGCACCTGCGTAACGGTTGATTTTGCCAGAATCGAGCCCATTGCCGTGGGCGCCATCATGCAGCCAGCAATCAGGGCCGGGTAGCCGAAACCCACCTGCAGCATCAATGGCATCAGGAACGGCACACAACCCGTCCCCAGACGAGACGCAATGTTGCCTGCAATCCCTACGGAAAAGGTTCGGGTATTAAAGAGCCCCAGGGAGATTAACGGTGTCGGGTGGCGGCGCGCGTGACGTATATAAAGAAGAAATAACAGAATACCGCCCAGGATAACGGAGAGCGCTATCCACGTTGCGACGATCTTCTCGCCAAACAGCTCCATCCCGCTGGAGAATAATACCAGGCTCAGGCCGAACAGGAAAAAGCCGCCCATGTCGAAGCTGCGCCTTGGCGTGGTGAAGTTCGGCATATATTTGCGGGCATACAGCAGCCCCGCAACGCCAATTGGAATATTAATCAGGAAGATCCAGTGCCAGCTTGCCCAGGTGACAAACACGCCACCGAGTACCGGTCCAAGTATCGGGCCAACAAGGCCTGGCATGGTAACAAAGTTGAGCACGGGAAGTAATTCGCTGCGCGGGTAGGCTCGCAGTAGGGCAAGGCGCGCCACGGGCATCATCATCGCGCCGCCGATGCCCTGCAATACGCGGAAGATAACCAGCTCTGTTAATGATGAGGAGAGCGCACAGGCCAGCGAACCGAGCGTAAAGAGCGTTACGGCCAGCATGAAAACTCTGCGGGTGCCAAAGCGGTCGGCCAGCCAGCCGCTGACCGGTATTAACATTGCCACCGTCAGGGTGTAGCTGATGATGGCTGACTGCATCGCCAGTGGGGAACGGTTGAGGCTTTGCGCAATAGCGGGAAGCGCGGTGTTGAGGATGGTGGCATCCAGTGCCTGCATAAAAAACGCCATGGCTGCAATCCACGGCAATCCGGCCATGCTGCGCGCTTTTTTCTTTGTCATTTATTTACCTGCTGGTGGGTTGGCGCGGCCAGCAATGCCTGGCACGCACTCAGGGCTCGTTGCCCGTCGCTTTCCTGGATGGCATCCACTATCGCCTGATGCAAATCCAGTTTTACCACTTCGTTTTGTGTAATAGAGGTAAAGTAGGTGTGATACACCGAATGAAATAATGAGGCAAAAGAGGTAAGGAACGGATTGGCGCTCATCATATAGATGTGTTCATGCCAGGCCATATCGACCTCAACCCAGCGTTCGCGGTTGAAGTGTTTTTTCAGGAACACCATCTCTGCCATCAACGCGTTAAGCTGCGCTTTCTGCTCTGCTGTTCCCAGCGTAGCGGCAAGCAGACATGCCTGAGGTTCAAGGCTGCTGCGCATCACCAGAAAGTGATCGACGACCTGATGAAAGTTATCTTCCGTCATCCACCAGGAGAGCAGCTCCTGATCGAGAAAATTCCAGTTACTCTGTGGCATTACGCGTGTGCCAATGCGAGGACGTGGAAGCACCATACCTTTTGCCGTCAGGGTTTTTACCGCCTCGCGAACCGCGGTACGACTCACCCCAAACTGCTCACCCAGCTCTATTTCACCCGGCAGGATGCTACCGGGGGCATATTTACCCGCTAAAATTCGCTGCGCCAGCTTTTCTGCCAGCACGTACGACAGGTTTTTTTGGGCGGCCAGCTGTTGTGCGCTTAATGGCATCGCTTTTATTCCTTAAAGATACATGCTGATAATTATGCCACCTCGAATGTGATTGTGGTTGCAGATACATCAAATAGAACAATTTGTAGCTTGATTTCACCTCTGGTGGTGAAAAAAAACGCGGATGAAAACTTTTTTTAAATTTCCTCTTGTCACGTCGGAATAACTCCCTATAATGCGCCTCCACTGACACGGAACAACGGCACACACGCCGCCGGGTCAGCAGAGAATAGCGTAAATAAACGCTTGACTCTGAAGCGGGAAGGCGTAATATGCACACCCCGCGCCGCTGCGAAAAGCGAAGCGGCACTGCTCTTTAACAATTTATCAGACAATCTGTGTGGGCACTCAAAGTGACATGGATTCTTAATGTCTTCGGACAATAAATGAATACCAAGTCTCTGAGTGAACATACGTAATTCATTACGAAGTTTAATTCACGAGCATCAAACTTAAATTGAAGAGTTTGATCATGGCTCAGATTGAACGCTGGCGGCAGGCCTAACACATGCAAGTCGAGCGGCAGCGGAAAGTAGCTTGCTACTTTGCCGGCGAGCGGCGGACGGGTGAGTAATGTCTGGGAAACTGCCTGATGGAGGGGGATAACTACTGGAAACGGTAGCTAATACCGCATAACGTCGCAAGACCAAAGAGGGGGACCTTCGGGCCTCTTGCCATCAGATGTGCCCAGATGGGATTAGCTAGTAGGTGGGGTAATGGCTCACCTAGGCGACGATCCCTAGCTGGTCTGAGAGGATGACCAGCCACACTGGAACTGAGACACGGTCCAGACTCCTACGGGAGGCAGCAGTGGGGAATATTGCACAATGGGCGCAAGCCTGATGCAGCCATGCCGCGTGTATGAAGAAGGCCTTCGGGTTGTAAAGTACTTTCAGCGGGGAGGAAGGCGTTGAGGTTAATAACCTCAGCGATTGACGTTACCCGCAGAAGAAGCACCGGCTAACTCCGTGCCAGCAGCCGCGGTAATACGGAGGGTGCAAGCGTTAATCGGAATTACTGGGCGTAAAGCGCACGCAGGCGGTCTGTCAAGTCGGATGTGAAATCCCCGGGCTCAACCTGGGAACTGCATTCGAAACTGGCAGGCTAGAGTCTTGTAGAGGGGGGTAGAATTCCAGGTGTAGCGGTGAAATGCGTAGAGATCTGGAGGAATACCGGTGGCGAAGGCGGCCCCCTGGACAAAGACTGACGCTCAGGTGCGAAAGCGTGGGGAGCAAACAGGATTAGATACCCTGGTAGTCCACGCCGTAAACGATGTCGACTTGGAGGTTGTGCCCTTGAGGCGTGGCTTCCGGAGCTAACGCGTTAAGTCGACCGCCTGGGGAGTACGGCCGCAAGGTTAAAACTCAAATGAATTGACGGGGGCCCGCACAAGCGGTGGAGCATGTGGTTTAATTCGATGCAACGCGAAGAACCTTACCTACTCTTGACATCCAGAGAACTTTCCAGAGATGGATTGGTGCCTTCGGGAACTCTGAGACAGGTGCTGCATGGCTGTCGTCAGCTCGTGTTGTGAAATGTTGGGTTAAGTCCCGCAACGAGCGCAACCCTTATCCTTTGTTGCCAGCGGTTAGGCCGGGAACTCAAAGGAGACTGCCAGTGATAAACTGGAGGAAGGTGGGGATGACGTCAAGTCATCATGGCCCTTACGAGTAGGGCTACACACGTGCTACAATGGCGCATACAAAGAGAAGCGACCTCGCGAGAGCAAGCGGACCTCATAAAGTGCGTCGTAGTCCGGATTGGAGTCTGCAACTCGACTCCATGAAGTCGGAATCGCTAGTAATCGTAGATCAGAATGCTACGGTGAATACGTTCCCGGGCCTTGTACACACCGCCCGTCACACCATGGGAGTGGGTTGCAAAAGAAGTAGGTAGCTTAACCTTCGGGAGGGCGCTTACCACTTTGTGATTCATGACTGGGGTGAAGTCGTAACAAGGTAACCGTAGGGGAACCTGCGGTTGGATCACCTCCTTACCTTAAAGAACCTGCCTTTGTAGTGCTCACACAGATTGTCTGATGAAAAGTAAATAGCAAGGCGTCTTGCGATTGAGACTACACGTCCCCTTCGTCTAGAGGCCCAGGACACCGCCCTTTCACGGCGGTAACAGGGGTTCGAATCCCCTAGGGGACGCCACTTGCTGGTTCGTGAGTGAAAGTCACCTGCCGTCATATCTCAAAACTGACTTGCGAGTCATGTTTGAGATATTTGCTCTTTAAAAATCTGGATCAAGCTGAAAATTGAAACGACACATCTTTAATGGTGTGTTTGAGTCTCTCAAATTTTCGCGATCATGAAGTGAAACATCTTCGGGTTGTGAGGTTAAGCGACTAAGCGTACACGGTGGATGCCCTGGCAGTCAGAGGCGATGAAGGACGTGCTAATCTGCGAAAAGCGCCGGCGAGGTGATATGAACCTTTGACCCGGCGATGTCCGAATGGGGAAACCCAGTGCAATTCGTTGCACTATCGTTAACTGAATACATAGGTTAACGAGGCGAACCGGGGGAACTGAAACATCTAAGTACCCCGAGGAAAAGAAATCAACCGAGATTCCCCCAGTAGCGGCGAGCGAACGGGGAGCAGCCCAGAGTCTGAATCAGCTTGTGTGTTAGTGGAAGCGTCTGGAAAGTCGCACGGTACAGGGTGACAGTCCCGTACACGAAAGCACACAGGTTGTGAACTCGAAGAGTAGGGCGGGACACGTGGTATCCTGTCTGAATATGGGGGGACCATCCTCCAAGGCTAAATACTCCTGACTGACCGATAGTGAACCAGTACCGTGAGGGAAAGGCGAAAAGAACCCCGGCGAGGGGAGTGAAAAAGAACCTGAAACCGTGTACGTACAAGCAGTGGGAGCACCTTCGTGGTGTGACTGCGTACCTTTTGTATAATGGGTCAGCGACTTATATTCTGTAGCAAGGTTAACCGTATAGGGGAGCCGAAGGGAAACCGAGTCTTAACTGGGCGTTAAGTTGCAGGGTATAGACCCGAAACCCGGTGATCTAGCCATGGGCAGGTTGAAGGTTGGGTAACACTAACTGGAGGACCGAACCGACTAATGTTGAAAAATTAGCGGATGACTTGTGGCTGGGGGTGAAAGGCCAATCAAACCGGGAGATAGCTGGTTCTCCCCGAAAGCTATTTAGGTAGCGCCTCGTGAACTCATCTTCGGGGGTAGAGCACTGTTTCGGCTAGGGGGCCATCCCGGCTTACCAACCCGATGCAAACTACGAATACCGAAGAATGTTATCACGGGAGACACACGGCGGGTGCTAACGTCCGTCGTGAAGAGGGAAACAACCCAGACCGCCAGCTAAGGTCCCAAAGTCATGGTTAAGTGGGAAACGATGTGGGAAGGCACAGACAGCCAGGATGTTGGCTTAGAAGCAGCCATCATTTAAAGAAAGCGTAATAGCTCACTGGTCGAGTCGGCCTGCGCGGAAGATGTAACGGGGCTAAACCATGCACCGAAGCTGCGGCAGCGACACTATGTGTTGTTGGGTAGGGGAGCGTTCTGTAAGCCGTTGAAGGTGTGCTGTGAGGCATGCTGGAGGTATCAGAAGTGCGAATGCTGACATAAGTAACGATAAAGCGGGTGAAAAGCCCGCTCGCCGGAAGACCAAGGGTTCCTGTCCAACGTTAATCGGGGCAGGGTGAGTCGACCCCTAAGGCGAGGCCGAAAGGCGTAGTCGATGGGAAACAGGTTAATATTCCTGTACTTGGTGTTACTGCGAAGGGGGGACGGAGAAGGCTATGTTAGCCGGGCGACGGTTGTCCCGGTTTAAGCATGTAGGCGGAGGTTCCAGGTAAATCCGGTACCTTATTAACGCTGAGGTGTGATGACGAGGCACTACGGTGCTGAAGTAACAAATGCCCTGCTTCCAGGAAAAGCCTCTAAGCATCAGGTAACACGAAATCGTACCCCAAACCGACACAGGTGGTCAGGTAGAGAATACCAAGGCGCTTGAGAGAACTCGGGTGAAGGAACTAGGCAAAATGGTGCCGTAACTTCGGGAGAAGGCACGCTGATATGTAGGTGAAGCCCCTGCGGGTGGAGCTGAAATCAGTCGAAGATACCAGCTGGCTGCAACTGTTTATTAAAAACACAGCACTGTGCAAACACGAAAGTGGACGTATACGGTGTGACGCCTGCCCGGTGCCGGAAGGTTAATTGATGGGGTTAGCGGCAACGCGAAGCTCTTGATCGAAGCCCCGGTAAACGGCGGCCGTAACTATAACGGTCCTAAGGTAGCGAAATTCCTTGTCGGGTAAGTTCCGACCTGCACGAATGGCGTAATGATGGCCAGGCTGTCTCCACCCGAGACTCAGTGAAATTGAACTCGCTGTGAAGATGCAGTGTACCCGCGGCAAGACGGAAAGACCCCGTGAACCTTTACTATAGCTTGACACTGAACACTGGTCCTTGATGTGTAGGATAGGTGGGAGGCTTTGAAGCGTGGACGCCAGTCTGCGTGGAGCCGTCCTTGAAATACCACCCTTTAATGGCTGGTGTTCTAACGTAGACCCGTGATCCGGGTTGCGGACAGTGTCTGGTGGGTAGTTTGACTGGGGCGGTCTCCTCCCAAAGAGTAACGGAGGAGCACGAAGGTTAGCTAATCCTGGTCGGACATCAGGAGGTTAGTGCAATGGCATAAGCTAGCTTGACTGCGAGAGTGACGGCTCGAGCAGGTGCGAAAGCAGGTCATAGTGATCCGGTGGTTCTGAATGGAAGGGCCATCGCTCAACGGATAAAAGGTACTCCGGGGATAACAGGCTGATACCGCCCAAGAGTTCATATCGACGGCGGTGTTTGGCACCTCGATGTCGGCTCATCACATCCTGGGGCTGAAGTAGGTCCCAAGGGTATGGCTGTTCGCCATTTAAAGTGGTACGCGAGCTGGGTTTAGAACGTCGTGAGACAGTTCGGTCCCTATCTGCCGTGGGCGCTGGAGAATTGAGGGGGGCTGCTCCTAGTACGAGAGGACCGGAGTGGACGCATCACTGGTGTTCGGGTTGTCATGCCAATGGCACTGCCCGGTAGCTAAATGCGGAAAAGATAAGTGCTGAAAGCATCTAAGCACGAAACTTGCCCCGAGATGAGTTCTCCCTGACCCTTTAAGGGTCCTGAAGGAACGTTGAAGACGACGACGTTGATAGGTCGGGTGTGTAAGCGCAGCGATGCGTTGAGCTAACCGATACTAATGAACCGTGAGGCTTAACCTTACAACGCCGAAGATGTTTTGGCGAAGAGACAGAACAATCAAATTTCAGCCTGATACAGATTAACAGAATTTGCCTGGCGGCTTTAGCGCGGTGGTCCCACCTGACCCCATGCCGAACTCAGAAGTGAAACGCCGTAGCGCCGATGGTAGTGTGGGGTCTCCCCATGTGAGAGTAGGGAACTGCCAGGCATCAAACAAGTGAAGAGGCCATCCGGAAGGATGGCCTTTTTGCGTTTCGGAACCACCGAATTTTGTAGGCCGGGCAAGGCAAAGCCGCCACCTGGCAAGTCAGATCGCACTCCACTCCATAATAAACTCCGCAATCCCATCCACATCATTTAAATCCAGTACCGGAACTTCAAGTGGCAATACAACATCACTGACCACCGCAATCACATGCTCATCCAGCGTTAACTCACTGAAATCATGCCCGGCATCGCTTCTGAATAGCAGGATCTTAGGCACTGCCTCATGCTTAAATCCCTCAATCAGCACCAGATCCAGGGTGGAGTGATCCATCCGACTGACAAGATAAGCGAGATCCAGCGGCGCCTCGTCCGGCGTTTCTGTCATTAACGCCCAGCGTTGAGAACTTGCCACTATCGTTTGCGCGGCACCCGCTTTACGCAGCTCAAAGCTGTCTTTTCCCGGTTTATCGACATCCATATTATGGTGGGTATGCTTAATCAATCCTGGACGAATACCTCTGGCACATAGCGCAGGAATGAGCTTTTTCAGCAGCGTGGTTTTCCCGGTTCCACTCCAGGCGGATATGGCTACAACAGGTATCATTTTTTCTCCTGCATCATCTGCAAATCTTCATGCGTATTCACATTCACAAACGCTGATTTCACATCGCTAAAATCAACGGAATGGCCGCCAGACTCACGCATGAAGACCATTACCCTGCGCTCTCCCCCAGCCAGATAGCTCTGCAGAGCAGGCGCTAGCGATCGGTGCATTAATGCGATAGCAGGATGGTCACGCTCGCCGTCATGTACCCAAACCACTGGAGCTGTACTGCGAAGCTGTAATAAACGCTCGGCAAGACAGGACGGAATAAACGGGGTATCGCAGGGGCAGAAGATAAACCACTCTCCTTGAGACTGTTGTATGACCGAAAGCATACCGGCCAGCGGTCCTGGGTAATCCTCAACGATATCCTGGTAGACGGCGTACCCGCTGCTTCGGTAAGTGTCGATATGCCGGTTAGCGCTGATGGCCATTGTCGACACCTGGCCTGAGAGCGTATCGGCGACATGCAGCCACAAGGGTTTTCCATTAAGAAGCTGAAGCCCCTTATCTTTTCCGCCCATTCGCGTTGCTCTGCCGCCTGCCAGAACGACCCCGATGATTTCCTGGCTAAGATTCACGAATATCGCCTCTTTTATTGTGGGATTGACCCTGCTAACGTGTCACTCTAAATGAAAGGAGCACCACCATGAAATGTAAACGTCTGAATGAAGTTATTGAACTCCTCCAGCCCGCCTGGCAAAAAGAGCCAGAGCTAAATCTGATGCAATTTTTACAGAAACTGGCGAAAGAGTCAGGTTTTGACGGCGATCTGGCTGACCTTTCTGACGACATCCTGATCTACCACCTTAAAATGCGCGACTCTGCCAAAGATGCTGTTATTCCTGGTATTCAGAAAGATTATGAGGAAGATTTTAAGACCGCATTATTGCGCGCACGAGGCGTAATTAAAGAGTAAAAGCTTGTAAGCGGCGGCACCGAAATCGCCACAAGATGATATCCTGAATCATTCGTATAATTTCCGGATGATCGGATGAACGACCAGGCTTTTACTTTCCAGACATTACACCCGGACACCATTATGGATGCCCTGTTTGAACAGGGTATTCGGGTGGATTCCGGGCTAACACCTTTAAACAGCTACGAAAACCGCGTCTATCAATTTCAGGACGAGGATCGTCAGCGCTACGTCGTAAAATTCTATCGTCCTGAACGCTGGTCCGCAGAACAAATTCAGGAAGAGCATCAGTTTGCTCACGATCTGCTGGATGACGATGTTCCCGTTGCCGCACCGCTGAAATTCAATAACCAAACGCTCCTCACGCACGAAGGGTTTTACTACGCTGTATTCCCGAGCCTGGGGGGGCGCCAGTTTGAAGCGGATAATATCGATCAGATGGAGTGGGTTGCCCGCTATCTTGGGCGTATACACCAGACGGGACGCAAAAAAGCCTTTATTGCCCGCCCGACTATCGGGATTCAGGAATACCTTCTTGAACCGCGCCAAGTATTCGAAACGTCTGCAATGATCCCCGCAGCGCTAAAGGATGATTTCCTCAACGCCACCGATAAGCTTATTGCTGCAGTGAAAACCTGCTGGCGCGATGATATTTCCGTCCTGCGCCTGCATGGCGATTGTCACGCCGGGAATATTCTCTGGCGTGACGGCCCGCTCTTTGTCGATCTCGACGATGCGCGCATGGGGGCAGCGGTTCAGGACCTGTGGATGCTGCTCAATGGCGATAAAGCCGAGCAGCGCATGCAGCTTGAAACCATTATTGAAGCTTATGAAGAATTTAGCCCGTTTAATTCAGACGAAATTGCCCTGATTGAGCCTTTACGTGCGATGCGTTTTGTTTATTATCTCGCATGGTTAATCAGGCGTTGGGACGATCCGGCATTTCCTCGCAATTTCCCGTGGCTTACCGGAGAGGATTACTGGCGTAGCCAGATATCTACATTTACTGAGCAGGTTAAGGTTCTTCAGGAGCCCCCTCTGCAATTAACGCCGATGTATTAATGGACACACCCAGGAGAGAGTTAATCATGAAAAAAATTTGGCTGGCGCTGGCAGGTATGATTCTGGCATTTAGCGCTTCTGCTGCGCAGTTTACCGACGGCAAACAGTACATCACGCTGGACAAGCCGGTCGCTGGCGAGCCACAGGTTCTGGAGTTCTTCTCGTTCTATTGCCCACACTGCTATCAGTTCGAGCAGGTGCTGCATGTTTCTGACAACGTGAAGAAAAAGCTGCCGGAAGGCACAAAAATGACCAAGTACCACGTCGAGTTCCTGGGCCCATTGGGTAAAGACCTGACTCAGGCATGGGCGGTGGCGATGGCACTGGGCGTGGAAGATAAGATCACTTCGCCAATGTTTGAAGCCGTACAGAAAACACAGACCGTTCAGACCACTGCGGATATCCGTAAAGTGTTCGTTGATGCCGGCGTGAAAGGTGAAGAGTATGATGCCGCGTGGAACAGCTTCGTGGTGAAATCACTGGTTGCCCAGCAGGAAAAAGCGGCTGCTGACCTCCAGCTTCAGGGCGTTCCGGCGATGTTTGTTAACGGCAAATATCAGCTGAACATGCAGGGCATGGACACCAGCAGCATGGATATCTTCGTACAACAGTATGCTGATACCGTGAAATACCTGGTTGAGAAGAAGTAATTTCACTGATGTAAAAACGCCGGTCACTGACCGGCGTTTTTGTATGAAGATTTAATCTTGCCTATCTGTTCGTCTTTCTCTTTCCAAAGCGTATTAAGCCACTGCTGGAAACGACGTTTGAAATTCTTGTCGTTAACGTAATCACCGTGCAGTTCAGCGTCAATCGGAACCAGGTCGACATGCACGACAATGCGCGTCAGTTTGCCGCTGAGCATGTCGAAGAATGGCGTCCTGTCGTTTTCCGGATAGCAGAGCGTGACGTTAAGAAGTTTATCGAACTGTGCTCCCAGCACGTTAAGCGCCATCGCAATCCCCGCTGCCTTTGGCGGCAACAGATGCTGATAAGGAGAGCGAGTTTGCTGGCGCTTCTCTTCCGTAAACCGGGAACCTTCAACAAAGTTCACGATGGTCGTTGGATGCGCGCGAAACTTTTCGCAGGAACGGCGCGTGGTCTCCACATCTTTGCCGCGACGCTCGGGATGACGAATCAAATAGCTGCGCGAATAGCGTTTCATAAAGGGCATATCTAGCGCCCAGCAGGCCAGCCCAATAAAAGGCACCCAGGCGAGCTGCTGTTTCAGAAAGTATTTGTTCATCGGGATGTGTTTGCGAAAAAGCACGCATAACACCACGATGTCCGCCCAGCTGTGGTGATTGCAGATCAGCAGGTACCAGTTCTTCTTGTTAAGACTCTCCAGTCCTTTGATATCCCACTTCAGATGCGGGTTCAGGCACAGCAGGATCGCCAGCCCTTCGCACCAGCAGTACATCATGAAATTACAAAATGCGGACACGGCTCGCCACACCATGGGGACAGGCAGCAGCAGTTTAATGATCCCGGCTACGATGATCGGCACAGAACATGCGACAGTTACCAGAATAGTTAAAATGATGCTTAACAGTAATGTTATTGCAGCGAGCAATCTCGACATGATGAGCTTTTTCAGGTAGTTAGCTGTAAGTTAGCGGCCGGCTATTCGACGCTGGGCGCTGATTTTACCAGAAAACGGACAAATTAATGGCGCTTTCATGTGATGTTTTGGCCGCTTTTACCCTGTCGTAGACGATTTCACTGTGATTCCGCGCTTATCAAGGCTTATATCCACATAGACTAAATTGCCATCGGTTGGCCATATAGATAAGATCTAATGCCATAACAGCATGATAATTAAGATCTAAAAAATAACTCATATGTGTATTTTTTGTCTGTTATTCATATGAAGTGAAAATATGCACAAACTTATCCACAGTTTGAATTTTGCGAGCGATCCTCACGATCGCAAAATCTTTTCCTGTATCAGGCGCTAATAACTGATGTTTTCATCCTTCTGTGGCATCCTTTACCCATAAATTGATTAAAGGCACGGACATTATGGTTCAGATCCCAGAAAACCCTCTTATTCTCGTCGATGGCTCTTCTTACCTGTATCGGGCATACCATGCGTTTCCTCCTCTGACCAATAGCGCAGGGGAACCCACCGGCGCAATGTACGGCGTGCTGAACATGCTGCGCAGCCTGATCCTTCAGTACCAGCCAACCCATGCGGCTGTGGTCTTTGATGCGAAAGGCAAAACGTTCCGCGATGAGCTGTTTGAGCATTACAAATCTCACCGTCCGCCAATGCCTGACGATCTGCGTGCGCAGATTGAGCCGCTGCACACCATGGTAAAAGCGATGGGGCTACCGCTGCTGGCCGTCTCTGGCGTTGAAGCCGATGACGTCATCGGTACGCTGGCGCGTGAAGCAGAAAAGATGGGTCGTCCTGTACTGATCAGCACCGGTGATAAAGATATGGCGCAGCTGGTGACGCCAGGTATCACCCTGATTAATACCATGACCAATACCATTCTGGGGCCTGAAGAGGTTGTCACTAAGTATGGCGTGCCGCCTGAGCTGATTATCGACTTCCTTGCGTTGATGGGCGACTCCTCGGATAACATCCCGGGTGTCCCTGGCGTTGGTGAGAAAACCGCGCAGGCGCTGCTTCAAGGGCTGGGCGGGCTGGATACGCTCTACGCGGAATCAGACAAAATCGCCGGGCTCTCCTTCCGTGGCGCAAAAACCATGGCCGGAAAACTGGCAGAGAACAAAGAGGTGGCTTATCTCTCCTATAAGCTGGCTACAATCAAAACCGATGTCGAACTGGAGCTGGGCTGTGAGCAGCTTGAGGTGCAACAGCCTTCTGCTGGCGATCTGCTGAGCCTGTTTAAGAAATACGAATTCAAGCGCTGGATCACTGACGTGGAAGCCGGTAAATGGCTACAGGCAAAAGGGGCCAAACCTGCTGCAAAGCCGAAGGAGACGATTGTTGTTGAAGCAGAAGATCAGGCTGAAGAAGAAGCCGTGGCGCTTTCATTCGACAACTACGAAACCATTCTTGAAGAGTCACAGCTGATCGCCTGGATCGAGAAACTGAAAAAGGCGCCGGTCTTTGCCTTTGATACCGAAACTGACAGTCTCGATAACATCTCAGCCAATATGGTTGGCCTGTCATTTGCGACAGCGCCGGGTATTGCAGCCTACGTTCCTGTGGCGCACGATTACCTGGATGCGCCGGAGCAGCTCTCCCGTAAACGCGTGCTTGAGCTGCTGAAGCCGATCCTGGAAGACGAAAAGGCGCTCAAGGTTGGGCAAAACCTCAAGTACGACCGCGGCATTCTGCAAAACTACGGCATTGAACTGCGTGGGATCGCCTTCGACACCATGCTCGAATCCTACATTCTGGACAGCGTCGCGGGCCGCCATGATATGGATTCCTTATCTGACCGCTGGCTCAAGCACAAAACCATCACCTTTGAAGAGATTGCCGGAAAAGGGAAAAATCAGCTCACCTTTAACCAGATTGCTCTTGAAGAGGCGGGTCGCTACGCGGCGGAAGATGCTGACGTCACGCTGCAGCTGCATCTGAAGATGTGGCCAAAACTGCAGAAGCACGAAGGTCCGCTGAACGTGTTCCAGCATATCGAGATGCCGCTGGTGCCCGTGCTATCCCGCATTGAACGCAACGGCGTGAAAATCGACCCAACGGTGCTGCATAACCACTCCGGGGAGCTGGCGCAGCGCCTGACCGAGCTTGAGCAAAAAGCGCATGAGCTTGCAGGCGAGCCGTTTAACCTCTCTTCACCGAAGCAGCTGCAAACCATTCTGTTTGAAAAGCAGGGCATCAAGCCGCTGAAGAAAACCCCTGGCGGTGCACCGTCAACCTCTGAAGAGGTGCTGGAAGAGCTGGCGCTGGATTACCCGCTGCCAAAAGTGATTCTGCAGTACCGTGGTCTCGCGAAGCTGAAGTCGACCTACACCGACAAGCTTCCGCTTATGATCAACCCGAAAACGGGTCGCGTACACACGTCGTATCATCAGGCTGTTGCGGCGACCGGTCGTCTCTCGTCTACCGATCCTAACCTACAGAACATCCCGGTACGTAACGAAGAGGGCCGTCGTATTCGCCAGGCTTTCATCGCACCAGAGGATTATCTGATTGTCTCTGCTGACTACTCGCAAATCGAACTGCGCATAATGGCGCATCTGTCCCGTGACAAAGGCCTGCTTACCGCGTTTGCTGAAGGAAAGGATATCCACCGGGCAACCGCGGCGGAAGTCTTCGGCTTGCCGCTGGACAGCGTGACCAACGAGCAGCGCCGCAGCGCTAAGGCGATCAACTTCGGTCTGATCTACGGCATGAGTGCATTTGGTCTGTCGCGCCAGCTCAACATTCCGCGTAAAGAGTCGCAGAAGTATATGGATCTCTACTTCGAGCGTTATCCGGGCGTGCTGGAATATATGGAACGCACACGCGCGCAGGCGAAGGAAAAAGGTTACGTCGAAACCCTGGATGGCCGCCGTCTCTACCTACCGGACATCAAATCCAGCAACGCGGCGCGCCGCGCTGGCGCAGAGCGTGCGGCGATCAACGCCCCGATGCAGGGTACCGCGGCGGATATTATTAAGCGTGCAATGATCGCCGTTGATGCCTGGCTGGAAGAAGAGAAGCCTCGCGTGAAAATGATCATGCAGGTACACGATGAACTGGTATTTGAAGTGCACAAGGACGACCTCGACGCCGTGTCGAAGAAGATCCACGAACTGATGGAAAGCAGCATGACGCTTGATGTGCCGTTGCTGGTGGAAGTGGGAAGTGGTGAAAACTGGGATCAGGCTCACTAACGATTCTTCGCATAACGCGCTATTTATGTAAGTTTGCAACATTAGAACGCGCGTTTTGTGACGATCATTAGAATTCCCTATGTAAAGAATGAAAAAAAACTACAAAAAGTGCTTTTTCTGCAGCACAAAAAGGGGTAGAGTTATCGGCGTAGGGTACAGAGGTAAGATGTTCTATCTTTCAGACCTTTTACTTCACGTAATCGGATTTGGCTGAATATTTTAGCCGCCCCAGTCAGTAATGACTGGGGCGTTTTTTATTGCGGCAAAGAAATGTTCAGGCAAAAAAAGCGCGGACATTGCCGCGCCAGGTATTACTCTTCTTCCGCTTCCTTCGCGGGTTCCAGCTCGCTAAACCAGGTATCGAGTTTCTGACGCAACTTGTCCACGCCCTGCTTTTTCAGCGAGGAGAACGGCTCAACCTGTACATCACCGTTGAACGCCAGCACCGCTTCGCGAACCATATTCACCTGCGCTTTACGCGCGCCGCTCGCCAGCTTATCGGCTTTCGTCAGCAGCACCAGTACGGCGATATCGCTTGCTACAGCCCAGTCGATCATCTGCTGATCGAGATCTTTTAGCGGGTGACGAATATCCATCAGCACCACCAGACCTTTCAGGCACAGACGTTTTTCCAGGTATTCACCCAGCGCACGCTGCCACTTGATTTTCATCTCTTCCGGTACCTGCGCGTAACCGTAGCCCGGTAAGTCGACCAGGCGTTTGCCCTCTGCGACTTCAAACAGGTTGATCAGCTGGGTACGGCCAGGTGTTTTTGAGGTACGCGCCAGGCTCTTCTGATTGGTCAGCGTATTCAGGGCGCTGGATTTCCCCGCATTTGAGCGGCCAGCAAAGGCCACTTCAATACCGGTATCAGAAGGCAGGTGGCGAATATCGGGCGCACTAGTGACAAAATGCGTCTGTTGGTAGTTCCAGGTAGTCACGTGGTCGTCTCCAAAATCGTAATCTGAAGGGGATTATACCCGAATGCAGGCAAAAGGCTTTTCTGATTGCTATGAGCTGTAGGCGAATGCCCCAACCGGTGTGAGAGATCGGCCAGTGATGCTATGGGAGATTTCAGAGAATTCGCAGGCGTTAAAAAATGCAAACTGTTTTAAATCATAAGCTTATTTTCGGGTAATTGTCTGAAAATCTCTTTTTATGCCGTTTCGTTGCTTGTTAGTTTAACGGAACAAGGTAAAGTGTGCGTCAGGGCGAGGAAGCCAACAGGAAATCGACTTAAGGATTAGGGTCAGGAGCGCCAGGAGGCGAAGACGCAGGATTGTCAGGACGACCAGCGCCTGGAGGCGTTTTAAAAGGAAATGGAACCGTATCACGGACGGTATTAGCCAAGGGATAAACAGGGTTTGTTGTTGGCAAACATGGAATGTCTGACCCGCTAAGGGTTGTGAGTCAGGAAAAAAGGCGACAGATTGCTCTGTCGCCTTTTTTCTTTGCTTGCTTTCTGCTAGATTTCGCCGCAATTCTATACTGAAGAAAACGACTTAAAGATAAAACATCATGAAAAAACCAACCTCCGCTGCGGGCGCGAAACGCCCTGCAAAAGCACGCCGCAAAACGCGCGAAGAACTGAACCAGGAAGCGCGTGACCGCAAACGCGACAAAAAACATCGCGGTCATGCTGCGGGTAGCCGTGCCAACGGTGGTGGTGCAGCGGGCGCTTCTGCAAAAGGCAAGCAGCAGAAAGATCCTCGTATCGGCAGTAAAACTCCCATTCCACTGGGCGTGACAGACACCCCGGTCACTAAGCAGCACAAACCAAAGAGCGAGAAACCTATGCTTTCACCGCAGGCTGAGCTGGATTTGCTGGAGAACGATGAGCGCCTGGACGCGCTGCTGGAACGTCTTGAAGAGGGTGAAACCCTGACCGCTGAAGAGCAGTCATGGGTGGATGCCAAACTGGATCGTATTGATGAACTGATGCAGAAGCTGGGCCTGTCATACGACGATGACGAAGATGAAGAAGAAGACGAGAAGCAGGAAGATATGATGCGTCTTCTGAAGGGTGGAAACTAACATTTGCACCCGGCAGGCACGATAGTCCTGCTTATAACCCTTCCGGTTATATGTTATCTGGTGTGGTTATTCGTTAAACTACGGCGGTTGTCGCGGCGACAGAAGTGGCTGCGCACCCGAATGATGGCCCGCAATGGGGTCAGAACGGGCCGCCGTATACGAACGCGACACCAACGGAAGGAGTGAGCATGTCAGCATCAACTATCGACTGGGATTTGGCCCTAATCCAGAAATATAACTATTCCGGGCCGCGTTATACGTCATACCCCACCGCGCTGGAGTTCTCCGATGCCTTCGGAGAGCGTGATTTCCAGCAGGCTGTCGCGCGCTATCCTGAGCGTCCGCTGTCGCTCTACGTCCATATTCCGTTCTGCCACAAGCTTTGCTACTTCTGCGGCTGCAATAAAATCGTGACCCGCCAGCAGCATAAAGCCGACCAGTATCTTGATGCGCTCGAACAGGAAATTGTGCATCGCGCGCCGCTGTTTAAAGGCCGTCACGTGAGCCAGCTTCACTGGGGCGGCGGTACGCCAACCTATCTGAACAAAGCGCAAATAAGCCGCCTGATGGCGCTTCTGCGCGGCAATTTCAGTTTTAATGCTGACGCTGAGATCTCGATCGAAGTCGATCCGCGTGAAATTCAGCTGGATGTCCTGGGTCATTTACGCGCAGAAGGATTCAACCGTCTGAGCATGGGCGTACAGGATTTCAATAAAGAGGTTCAGCGTCTGGTGAACCGCGAGCAGGACGAAGAATTTATCTTTGCCTTACTCAATCACGCGCGTGAGATTGGTTTCACCTCGACCAATATTGACCTGATTTACGGCCTGCCAAAGCAAACGCCGGAAAGCTTCGCCTTCACGCTGAAGCGCGTGGCTGAACTTAACCCGGACCGCCTGAGCGTCTTTAACTATGCGCATCTGCCAACGCTCTTTGCCGCCCAGCGCAAAATCAAAGATGCCGATCTTCCTTCTGCCCAGCAGAAGCTGGATATCCTGCAGGAAACCATCACCTCGCTGACCGACACCGGCTATCAGTTTATCGGCATGGATCACTTTGCCCGCCCGGATGACGAGCTGGCCGTTGCTCAGCGCGAAGGGGTCCTGCACCGTAACTTCCAGGGATATACGACCCAGGGCGATACCGATTTACTGGGAATGGGTGTCTCCGCCATTAGCATGATTGGCGACTGCTACGCGCAGAACCAGAAAGAGCTGAAGCTGTATTACCAGCAGGTTGATGAGACTGGCAACGCGCTGTGGCGCGGCATTGCGTTAACGCGTGATGACTGTATCCGTCGCGATGTGATTAAGGCGCTTATCTGCAACTTCCGTCTCGATTTCAGCGATGTGGAAGCGCAGTGGGAACTGAACTTCAGCGATTATTTCGCGGAAGATCTGAAGCTTCTGGCGCCGCTGGCGAAAGACGGGCTGGTGGATGTGTCGGAGAGAGCCATAGAGGTCACCCCGAAAGGGCGTCTGTTGATCCGTAATATCTGCATGTGCTTTGACGCGTATCTGCGTCAGAAAGCGCGAATGCAGCAGTTCTCGCGAGTTATTTAAACTGTAATGCCGGGTGGCGGCTTCGCCTTACCCGGCCTACAAAAGTGCGAAATGTAGGCCGGGTAAGCGAAGCGTCACCCGGCTTTTCATCGCCAACTCGCTAGCTAAACAGCCCAACCAGCGCCGCGCACAACATAGCCGCAACGGCTGTTTGTGGCGTGTGGCTTTCAGCGGCTCCGCTAGAGAGCATATTCACGAATGTTTCCAGCATGATGTTCACCCCCAATTTCCGGGCACGATCATACAAAACTCATCGGAACAGTAAAGCGCAAAATAACGACGATTTGCGTTCAATTAATAACCTTTACACAAGCGCGGATATTACTCCATTCCCAGCTCTTTCAGCTTGCGCGTCAGGGTATTGCGACCCCATCCCAACAGGCGAGCGGCTTCCTGCTTGTGACCCTGCGTATGACGAAGCGCGGTGGTCAACAGCGTACGCTCCATCTCAGGCTGAGCCTCAGACAGCAGGTTTTGATGACCGGAACGCAGCGCGCGGTCGGCCCACTGCGCCAGCAGCGTCGCCCAGCTGTCCGGCAGCGCGTGTCCGCTACTGCTTTCCGGCGCGGTCGCCTCAAACAGTTCGGCCGGTAAATCCTGAATCAGCACTTCCTGACCGGCAGCCATCACGGTTAACCAGCGGCAGGTGTTTTCCAGCTGACGCACGTTGCCCGGCCACGCCAGACGCGTCAGAGCGGCATCGGTTTCCGGGTGAAGCTGCTTGGCTTCCACGCCCAGCTCGCGGGCAGCCACCTGCAGAAAATGACGCGCCAGGCGGGGAATATCTTCCCGACGTTCACGCAGCGGCGGCAGATGAACGCGGATGACGTTCAGACGGTGGAATAAATCCTCACGGAATTTTCCTTCCTGCACGCGTTGCTCCAGGTTCTGGTGGGTCGCGGCGATAATACGCACGTCCACTTTCACCGGCGCATAGCCGCCCACGCGATAAAACTGCCCGTCGGCCAGCACGCGCAGCAGGCGGGTCTGAACGTCCAACGGCATATCACCGATTTCATCCAGGAACAGCGTGCCGCCGTCAGCCTGTTCGAAGCGCCCCTGGCGAATGGTATTTGCGCCGGTAAATGCCCCTTTTTCATGGCCGAACAGTTCGGACTCAATTAAATCCTTCGGGATCGCCGCCATATTCAGGGCGATGAACGGGGCTTTTGCCCGCGGGCTATGGCGATGCAGCGCATGCGCCACAAGCTCTTTACCGGTGCCCGATTCGCCGTTAATCAAGACGCTGATGGACGAGCGGGACAGACGGCCAATAATGCGAAACACGTCCTGCATCGCCGGCGCTTCGCCGATGATGTCGGTGGTTGGCCCAAAATCGGGCGCGTGGCGCGGCTGTTGCTGCTCCTGATAATGGCTAATCGCGCGCTCAACCAGCGCCACCGCTTCGTCGATATCAAACGGTTTGGGCAGGTAATCGAACGCCCCTTGCTGATAGGCGCTCACTGCGGCATCCAGATCGGAGTGCGCGGTCATTATGATGACCGGTAGCATAGGGTGGCGTTGTTTGATCTGCTTTAACAGCGCCAGCCCGTCCATGCCCGGCATACGGATATCCGACAGCAGAACATCGGGCGTTTTAGTGGTGAGTGCGTCGAGCACTTCGCTGCCGCTCTCAAACGTCGTGCAGCTTAATCCCGCCCCTGTGAGCGCGCGTTCAAGCACCCAACGGATGGAGCTATCGTCATCGACTACCCAGACTATCCCTCGTTGCATAAACGTCACCTTTATTTTTTAATCGGCAGGAAAACCGAAAACTCGGTATGTCCCGGCCAACTGGTAAATTCAATTTTTCCAGAGTGTTGGTCGATCAAACTGCGGGCAATGGATAAGCCCAGGCCGGTTCCGCCTTCACGGCCGCTGACCATCGGGTAGAACAGGGTGTCCTGCAGATGCGATGGAATGCCGGGCCCGTTATCCTCAACGTCGATTCGGGCGGCCAGCCGGTAGCGCACGCCGTGTAACGTGAGCTGGAAGGCGGTGCGGGTGCGTAAAATAATCTCGCCGCCTTCAGGTCCCAGCGCCTGCAGAGCATTACGCACAATATTCAACAGGACCTGCTCAATCTGATCCGGGTCATGGGCCAGTTCCGGCAGGCTTGGGTCGTAATCACGTACCAGCGTGACGTTCTCCGGCAGCTCCATTGAGACGAGCTTCACCACCCGCTCAGCCACTTTATGGATGCTTTCAGTGACGTGCATTCCCGGCTGCTGCGGACCGAGAAGACGGTCTACCAGATTCCGCAGACGGTCCGCCTGCTCAATGATGACGTTGGTATATTCCGCCAGCGCAGGGTCAGGCAGCGCCTTGGTCAGAAGCTGCGCCGCGCCGCGTAACCCACCCAGCGGGTTTTTAATTTCATGCGCCAGACCGCGCACGAGGTCACGGGCTGCAATCTGCTGCGCATGCTGAAGCTGCTCCTGGCTCAGTCGACGCTGATTATCCATCGGCGCCATTTCCAGCAGGATCAGGCCTTCGGGAAGACGTTGCGCGGTTAGCGACAGAATGTGCGAGCGCCCGTCGATCACCAGCGTCACTTCGTTATCGGTGAAACCCTGGCCTGCCTGTAAGCTTTCCTGCATCAGGCCAATATTCAGCGAAAAATAGCTCAGGAGTTCCGGAAGCGGGGTACCGAATAGTTTACGTGCGCTTTGGGCAAGCAGCTGCTGTGCCGCCGGGTTGGCGTAATGAACGGCCAGCTCGTCATCGACCAGCAAAATGCTGTTAATCAAAGAATTGAGGATCTGCCCAGCATCGGGCAGCGTGCCAGTTGCCATTCAGCAGTCTCCTGGAGTCGTTTGCACTAATTTAGTGCAGTATAGCGTTTTCGGCGTAAAAAGCGCGTGAGATCAGATTGTTGGTGGAGAAAAAAGCCCATCCGGAGATGGGCTAAAAGTTTCCACGGCAACTACTCCCGGCGCTTGTCACGCCGGGTAAAACAACTTAATTAAACGCTGTAGTACAGTTCGAACTCAACCGGATGCGGAGTCATGCGCACGCGGTCGTTCTCTTCAGTGCGCAGGGCGATGTAAGCATCGATAGCGTCGTCAGTGAATACGCCACCTGCAGTCAGGAACTCGCGGTCTGCGTCCAGCGCCTGCAGGGCTTCTTCCAGAGAGCCAGCAACCTGTGGGATCTCTTTCGCTTCTTCTGGCGGCAGGTCGTACAGGTTTTTGTCCATCGCTTCGCCCGGGTGGATCTTGTTCTTGATACCGTCCAGACCTGCCATCAGCAGTGCTGCGAAGCACAGGTATGGGTTAGCCGCTGGATCCGGGAAGCGTACTTCGATACGACGCGCTTTAGGAGACGCCACCACCGGGATACGGATAGAAGCAGAACGGTTACGTGCAGAGTAGGCCAGCATCACTGGCGCTTCGTAGCCCGGGACCAGACGCTTGTAGGAGTTGGTGGTTGGGTTCGCCAGGGCGTTGATCGCTTTAGCGTGTTTGATAACACCACCGATGTAATACAGCGCCTGCTCGGACAGGCCAGCATATTTGTCGCCAGAGAACAGGTTGGTACCGTTCTTGGACAGAGACATGTGGCAGTGCATACCGGAACCGTTGTCGCCAAACATTGGTTTTGGCATGAAGGTCGCGGTTTTACCGAAACGGTGCGCAACGTTGTGCACAACGTATTTGTAGATCTGAATTTCGTCCGCTTTTTTGGTCATGGTGTTGAAGCGGGTTGCCACTTCGTTCTGACCCGCAGTCGCCACTTCGTGGTGGTGAGCTTCAACAACCAGGCCCATCTCTTCCATCACCAGACACATGGTGGAACGAATGTCCTGTGCAGAATCGACCGGAGGAACCGGGAAGTAACCACCTTTAACGCCAGGACGGTGACCTTTGTTACCACCTTCATATTTGGTGGAGGAGTTCCATGCACCTTCGATGTCGTCGATAGCAACGTGGGAGCCAGAAATAGAAGCACCGAAACGGATGTCATCGAACAGGAAGAATTCTGGCTCTGGCCCGAACAGAACGGTGTCTGCGATGCCGGTAGAACGCAGGTACTCTTCAGCGCGTTTCGCGATAGAACGTGGGTCGCGGTCGTAGCCCTGCAGCGTGCCTGGCTCGAGGATGTCGCAACGGATGATCAGGGTTGGTTCTTCGAAGAACGGATCAATGACCGCAGTGGTTGCATCTGGCATCAGAACCATGTCGGATTCGTTAATGCCTTTCCAGCCACCAATGGAGGAGCCGTCAAACATTTTGCCTTCTTCAAAGAATTCGGCGTTCACCTGATGAGCAGGGATTGTGACGTGCTGTTCTTTACCTTTGGTGTCGGTGAAGCGGAGATCAACAAACTTCACTTCATGTTCGTTCAGCATCGTCAAAACGTGTTCAGCGGACATACTTAACTCTCCAGATTGGTCATTGTCGTCGTGGTAACGAGGTCTTCAGTTTCTGTTTGTACTGGCTGTTGCCATGTAATTTTTATAAAGCGAAATCTGTGCCAACTTTTAAATCACCCCAAAAAGGCGTTATCATGCGCACCATAGTGCAAAAGGGCTGCACCACGATGGATTTGTTGCACCAGTATAGTGCTTCAATGTGAACATTGAGCACCATATTGGTGCAATTTACGTTAAAGTGCCCTTTTTCGCTCCGTGAAAGCGATCACAAAGCATCTCTGCAATACTTGTTTGCGGAGGATGTTTGTGATCCTGTTTTGTAGTGCGATTAATCCGTGTACAATAACGCGCTATTTCTAATGCCTGAGGCAAAGTTGTGATCGAAAATTTGCGTAACATCGCCATCATCGCGCACGTTGACCATGGTAAAACTACCCTGGTTGATAAGCTGCTGCAGCAATCCGGTACGTTTGATGCGCGTGCCGAAACTCAAGAGCGTGTGATGGACTCCAACGATTTGGAGAAAGAGCGTGGGATTACCATCCTCGCGAAAAACACCGCGATTAAATGGAATGACTACCGTATCAACATCGTTGATACCCCAGGGCACGCCGACTTCGGTGGTGAAGTTGAGCGCGTGATGTCCATGGTGGATTCCGTGCTGCTGGTGGTTGACGCATTTGACGGCCCAATGCCGCAAACGCGCTTCGTGACCAAAAAAGCATTTGCCCATGGCCTGAAACCAATTGTTGTTATCAACAAGGTTGACCGTCCTGGCGCACGTCCTGACTGGGTTGTTGATCAGGTATTCGACCTGTTCGTTAACCTCGACGCGACCGACGAACAGCTGGACTTCCCTATCATTTACGCTTCGGCGCTGAATGGTATCGCGGGTCTGGACCACGAAGATATGGCGGAAGACATGACCCCGCTGTATCAGGCGATTGTTGATCACGTACCGGCACCGGATGTTGATCTGGATGGTCCACTGCAGATGCAGATCTCCCAGCTGGACTACAACAACTACGTTGGCGTCATCGGTATCGGTCGTATCAAACGCGGTAAAGTGAAGCCAAACCAGCAGGTTACTATCATCGATAGCGAAGGCAAAACCCGTAACGGTAAAGTTGGCAAAGTGCTGACTCACCTGGGTCTGGAGCGTATCGACAGCGATCTGGCTGAAGCGGGCGACATCATCGCTATCACCGGTCTGGGCGAGCTGAACATCTCTGACACCATCTGCGATCCGCAGAACGTGGAAGCGCTGCCAGCCCTGTCTGTTGATGAACCAACCGTTACCATGTTCTTCAACGTCAACACCTCTCCGTTCTGTGGAAAAGAAGGTAAGTTCGTTACCTCTCGTCAGATCCTTGACCGCCTGAACAAAGAGCTGGTGCACAACGTTGCGCTGCGTGTTGAAGAAACCGAAGACGCTGATGCATTCCGCGTTTCTGGTCGTGGTGAGCTGCACCTGTCTGTTCTGATCGAAAACATGCGTCGTGAAGGTTTCGAAATGGCGGTTTCCCGTCCGAAAGTAATCTTCCGCGAAATCGACGGCCGTAAACAAGAGCCATTCGAAAACGTAACGCTGGACGTTGAAGAGCAGCATCAGGGTTCTGTGATGCAGGCTCTGGGTGAGCGTAAAGGCGACCTGAAAAACATGAATCCAGATGGCAAAGGCCGCGTACGTCTCGACTACGTGATCCCAAGCCGTGGCCTGATCGGCTTCCGTTCTGAGTTCATGACCATGACCTCCGGTACCGGCCTGCTGTACTCCACCTTCAGCCACTACGACGACATTCGTCCGGGCGAAGTGGGCCAGCGTAACAACGGCGTACTGATCTCCAACGGTCAGGGTAAAGCTGTTGCGTTTGCGCTGTTCGGTCTGCAGGATCGCGGTAAGCTGTTCCTGGGGCACGGTGCTGAAGTTTATGAAGGCCAGATCATCGGTATTCACAGTCGTTCTAACGACCTGACCGTAAACTGCCTGACCGGTAAGAAACTGACCAACATGCGTGCGTCCGGTACTGACGAAGCAACGGTTCTGGTTCCACCGATCAAGATGACCCTGGAGCAGGCTCTGGAATTCATCGATGACGACGAACTGGTAGAAGTGACTCCGCTGTCTATCCGTATCCGTAAACGTCACCTGACCGAGAACGATCGTAAACGTGCTATGCGCGGTGCGAAAGAAGAATAATTCGGTTATGCCGTAGGCCGGGTATGCGCATGCGCCACCCGGCAACGAAAAAGCCGCTGAGCGATCAGCGGCTTTTTTTATTAGAACGAATACCGTAGCCCTAAACGGATCCGGTACTGCTCCCGGTTGTAATCATTCCATCTGTCCAGCCACTGCAGTTCGAGGTACGGCAGCCAGTTTCTGTCGATCTTATAGCTAAACTTATTGGTAATTTCCCAGTGATGGTCTTTGCCATTTTTGCTGTGGTAATCATTCACCCGCTGGAAAAAGTGCGGTTCAAAGGTGTAGAAAAATGCATCCGTTACTTTGAAATTCCAGTAGTTGGCAAATTCGTGCGTGTCGTTCTTATCCATCTGCCCGTTATAGTCCGGCGTATCGTAGTTGTTATGGTTATAGCGATAGCGGAACGTCAGATTAAACCAGTCCGTAAATTTGTAGTTGGTATCTAAATAAACCGCTCCACCCGAACCTGCGCTGCTGTCGTTTATCAACCCGCCGGGCTGGAAGGTGAGTTTACTGGTCGGCTTAAAGAGCGGATACCACCCCTCGATTTCGTTATAGCTGTGCTTAAGTTCATCCCATTTACCCACGTTATAGGCGTTGGTGAACATAAGCCCCGCGCCCATATCGAAGTTATATCCCGCGCGCAGGATCACCTCGTGCAGCTCTGAGGCGGTGTTGAAGGCTTCGCGGGTTTCGACATAGGCCCCGGCAAATACCGGGCAGGACACAGACGACACGATCAGTACAGTGATGATTCTTTTCATAATTTGTCCATGTATCAGGTACAGAAAGGCCTCCCTCCTGATAAACAGGAAGGGCATAGTGGCCGGATTTATTGTTAAAAAGTGACTGCTGACGCTTTATTGTTGGTGGTTATCTCAGGGGTATTCGCGGTTTGTTTCTTCCGTTTTCCAATCTCCTCGATAATAAAGGCGAAGCGCGCTTCGTTGAGTTTATAAAACAGCCCCATGGTCACGGCAGCAACAATCGCCAGGCCGCACGGCCAGAGGAAAATAAGCTGACGCAACCCAAGCAGCGTGCCCGCGCTCTGCACGGCATGGGGAACGTAGCCGATCTGGGTCAGCATAATGCCGGGCAGGAAACCGGCGAGGGCGGCGGAGATTTTGCGCGAGAAGGTATAGCCGGTATACACCGACCCTTCGGCGCGAATGCCGGTTTTCCACTCGCCGTAATCAACGGTATCCGGCACCAGCGCCCAGTTCAGGCTGTTCACAAACGCCGTGCCGAAGAAGGCCATGCAGGAAAAGAGCACAAACAGCAGGGAGCTGGTCCCCCAGAAGAAATTCAGCACGTCGCCCATCGCCCACAGCGCCAGCCCGCCCAGATAGACCGGCTTCTTGCCAAAGCGCTTTACCGCGCCGGGCACCAGAAACACGCCAATCAGAATGCAGCCCATGCTGAAAAAGCCCATCCACGACAGCAGATGCAGATCGTTCAGCACGTACTGGGTGTAATAGACCTGAATCGCCAGCTTGATGTTAAACGCGGCGAGAGTACACAGGTTGGCGATGCACAGCACCAGCAGCGGCGGGTTGCGGAAAATCGCGCAGAACGATTTCAAAATGCCGGGCTTATGGTGATCGGGCGTAAGCTCGACGTAGCGCTCTTTCACCCCGCTGTAGCACCACCACATGCAGAACAGGCCGCCGGTGACGAACGCCAGCGCGGCCACCAGATAGCCGAGTGAGGGCTGGTGGACGAACAGCGCCTGAATGGGCATAAAGCCGACGGTGCAGAGCAACAGCCCCACCGTTGCGCCGCCCTGACGCCAGGCCGCCAGCTGCGCGCGCTCGTTCGGGTTTTTGGTGATGGCCGGAACCATCGCACCGTAGGCGCAGTTCATCAGGCTATAGCAGAGGCCAAACATCATGAAGAGCACGGTGGCGAGCGCCGTTTTCACCGTCAGGCTAAAGTCGTTGGCCATAAACTGCGCCGTCGCGACCAGCGCCACCGGGACGGAGGCGTAAAGAATAAACGGCCGGAACTTCCCCCGCGCGCCGATATTACGCCGGGAGTCGAGCAGCACGCCGGTCAGCATGTCGGTCAACGCGGTAAAAAACTTCGCCACCAGGAAAATGATGCCGCCATAGAACGCAGGCATACCCAGTTCGTCAGTATAAAACTTCAGCAAATACAACGTCCCGATACAGAGCATCAGGTTCGAGCCAAAATCGCCCATCCCGTAGGCGCACTTCTCTCGCAGGCTCAACTTCAGGGTTAACGGATCAGTGTTATGTGTCATGGTCGATCCTCAGAGCGCCCCGCAGGGCGCTTTCTCACGTCATTTATGCCGTACGTTTGCGCAGTTCGATCTCTTCCACGATGCGCACATACATCTTCTCGTTGAGGTTGTAGAAGCAGCCCATCGCCACGATGGTGATGACCGCCAGCAGGCTCGGATAGATAAATATCAGCTGCCGTAGCCCTTCAACCGTGCCGGCGGATTGCACCACGTTGGGCACATAGCCGATCTGCGTGAGCATGATCCCCGGGAAGAAGCCCGCCAGCGCCTGCGAGACCTTACGGAAGAAGGTAAAGCCGGTGTAGACCGTCCCCTCGGAGCGCACGCCGGTGCGCCACTCGCCGTATTCCACGGTATCGGACACCAGCGCCCAGTTCAGGCTGTTCACAAACGCGGAGCCAAAGAACGCCAGGCAGGAGAACGCCACAAAGCTCACCGATCCGCCGCCGAAGAAGTAGTTGAGCAGATCGCCCGCCACCCAAATCGTCAGCCCGCTGATGTAGACCTTTTTCTTGCCAAAACGCCGCACCGCGCCGGGCATCATAAAGACGCCGATAAAAATACAGCCCATGCTGAAGAAGCCCATGTATGACAGCAGGATCGGGTCGTTCAGTACGTACTGCGTGTAGTACACCTGAATGGCGAGTTTGACGTTAAAGGCGCCCAGCGTGCACAGGTTGGCGATGCACAGGATAAACAGCGGGCGGTTCCCGGCGATGGCGCGAAACGACTGCAGCAGGCCCGGTTTTTGCGCCGGGTTTGCAGGCTGTGTCTCAACGTAACGCTCGGTCACCCCCTTATAGCACCACCACATGAAGAACAGCCCGAACAGCGAGAAGAGGGTCGCAGCGAAGATATACCCAAGCTGGTCGTTACCTTCAATCAGGTTCATCACTGGCACAAAGCCCACGGTACAGAGCAGCAGGCCCAGCGTGGCGCCGCCCTGACGCCAGGCGGCCAGCGACGCGCGCTCGTCCGGATTTTTGGTAATGGCGGGCACCATCGCGCCGTAGGAGCAGTTCATCATGCTGAAGAACAGGCCGTACAGCATGAACAGCACCGTCGCCATCACCGTTTTGCCGGTTACCTCAAACGGCGTGCCGACAAAGTTGGCAATCGCCAGCAGCGTCACCGGGAAGGCCGCATACAGTACGAACGGGCGGAACTTCCCTTTCGGGCCAATCTTGCGCCGGGAGTCGAGCATGATCCCGGTACCCATGTCGGTGAAGGCGGTAAAGAACTTCGCAATCAGGAAGATAATCCCGCCGTAGGTGCCCGGGAGCCCCAGCACGTCGGTGTAAAATTTCAGCAAATAGAGCGTGCCGATATCCAGCAGGATGTTAGAGCCGAGGTCGCCCATCCCGTAGGCGAGTTTTTCTTTAAACGGCAGTCGTAGGGTTGCCGGATCGGAAGTAAGTTGACTCATTATTATTCTCCGTCTGCCCGCAGGTTTCCCTGCGGGCGAGCCTTATCAGATATGACGTAAGGTGCTAAACAGATCTGCCCATTCGCTGTGCTGGCGATAGAACACCGGCGGTTTGCCGAGCGGGGCATCAACGGTGACGTCACCGCCCTGGCAGGTTTCCCCGGTCCACGCATTGACCCAGCTGTCCTGCGGCAGATAGAGCGTCCAGTCGCGACGGCCCTCTTCATAAACCGGCGCCACCAGCAGGTCACGGCCAAACAGATACTGGTATTTCAGCGTGAAGGCGCGCGCGTCTTCCTCGTAGTGCAGGAACAGCGGGCGCATCACCGGCAGGCCGCTTTTCGCGTTCTGCGCAACCGCAGCTTTGATGTACGGCTTCAGGGTGGTGAACACGGTGGTCATGCGCGCGAAGTGGGCGATGGTTTCCGCATCGCCGTCGAACTGCCAGTTATCGCCAGGGCGGTTGCCCTCGTGGGTACGCATCATCGGCGTAAAGGCGCTGAAGTCGCACCAGCGCAGCAGCAGCTCTTTGCTGCGCTTCATCTCGAAAAGCGTCGTATAGCCGCCAATGTCGCTGTGGTGCAGGCCGTGACCGGTCATCGCCAGTGAAAGGGCCGCCGGTACGACGGACGCCAGACCGTCGTCCAGGCTCCAGTCGACGTTCTGATCGCCCGCCCACATCATCACAGAGTGCTTCTGGCTGCCGGTGTAGCCCGCGCGCATAAAGAACAGGATCTCTCCGAGCTTGCCGGTCTCCTCCAGCGCTTCGTAGTTACATTTCGCCCACAGGGCAGGCCAGGCGTTATGCATGATCTCCGCGCTCACGCCGTTGTGCAGGAAGGTATCGGTCGGCAGATACTCACCGAAATCGGCCATCCAGCCGCCGCAGCCCAGTTCAATCAGGTTCTTTTTAATCACCTCTTTGTACCAGCTGTAGGCTTCCGGGTTGGTCAGGTCGATAACGCCCGCGTAGAACTCGCCGAACTCAACGTGGTAATCCTTGCCGTCGGCATCTTTGGTCAGATAGCCGCGCTTCGACGCCTCTTCGCAGAGATCTTTATCGCTGGCGACGTACGGGTTGATATAGGAGAGGAACTGCACGCCTTCCTGTTTCCACTGCGCAATCCGCTCATCAAGCTGCGGATAGAGCGCGCTGTTCCACTTCCAGTTCCACATTACGCGTTTGCCAAAGGAGGTCATGCGGATGCCGGACCAGTCCTGAGCCCAGATACCGTTCACCTTCACGCCGCCCTGGCGCATAACGTCGAGCTTTTGCTGACACACGTCGGTGCCGCCCTGAATACCCAGCGTCACGCCGTCGTACACCCAGTCCGGCAGTTCAGGCTGACGCCCCAGCAGGTCGGTCAGTTTTTCCAGCAGATCGACGTAGGTTTCCGCACATTCGAAGCGCAATGTGGCGTTATCTTCCCAGAACGCCAGCTCGTGGAAGTCCGGCGCGCTGAAGTCGAAGTTCATATAACAGCTGTTATCCACGTGGCAGTAGTACTTCTGGGTGCTCACGAAGGTAGGCTGCGGGAAGAAGGTCCAGTAGTAGTCGCCGCCCGCGTTCTCTTTGCAGTCGGCCTGCCAGGTGACGTAGGTCTGCTTATTGCGGCCCACGCCCTGCTCGCTGGTCCACAGCGGGAACGGCTTACCGCGCAGATCGAAGTACGAGAACTGCTCGCCGCAGCCGTAGATATGATCTTGTGGCTGAGCCGCCAGCCGCAGCCAGATGCGGTTATGGCTGGCGGCGTCATTTTTCAGCTTCAGCTCCAGACGGCCTTCGCCATCCACGCCCACCAGCAGCGTTGCGCTCACCGCATCGCCGCGGGTAAAGCGGATCGCCCAGCCCGCGCTTTGCTGCGTGACGGTCGCGTTCGTCAGGGCAATCTTTTCGTTGAGCTTGTCTTTGATGCTGAAGTTGCCGCGAAACATCTCGATATCGGCCTCGCCCGCGCCGATCCACAGGCAAGGCGCATCTTCGGAGTGGGACAAAATCAGGCGGTCCTGCCAGCGCAGGGTAAAGCTACTTTCGTTATTTTTCAGATCAATATTGTGTAGGGTACGCATAAACACTCCGTCTTTATTATTTGGCCAGGCTATCCAGTAATCCGGCAGCGACGGCAGGGGCTAAGCCCGGTGCCAGCGGCAGGCGGGGGATCACCAGGCAGTGCAGCAGGTGGTAAATATCCTGCTTGCCGTCCCAAACTTTAGTGGTCACTTCGTTATTGGTGTCCAGCTCCTGCCACCAGGATCCGTTTTCGTAGTCCATCAGGTACTTAATGCAGTAATCCCACCACTTCTGATACCAGGCCTCGTACTGCGCCTCGCCGGTCACGGTATAGAGGGCATAGGCCGTGCCCATTGCCTCGACGATCGGCCAGCGCACGCGTTCGCGCACGATTGGCTTGCCGTCCCAGCCCACGGAGTAGACAAACCCATCGGCCCCGTCGGGTGCCCAGGCGTCGCGGAGGGTGGCGTGGAACAGGCCTTTCGCATCTTCCAGCAGCCACTCCGGCGGGGTTTCAAAGCGCGCTTCCAGGGCGGCGCGCAGGTGCAGCATCAGGCGGCCCCACTCGATCCAGTGGCCCGGCGTGCCGCCGTAGGCGCGGAAGCGGTGGGCCGGGTTATCGATGTTGTAATCGCGGATCGGGTTCCAGCTGGTGTCGAAATGCTCGTTAACCCGGTACTCACCCTTGCGCGCCACGTCATGAATAATCACCGAAGCGATGCGCAGGGCGCGGTCGAGCCATTTACGGTCGTGGGTCACGTCATAGACGATGAGGAAGGCTTCCACGGCGTGCATGTTGGCGTTACCGCCGCGATAGTCTTCCGTTTTGCTGAAGGCTTCATCCCAGGACTCCAGGCACATCTGCTCCTGTTCGCTCCAGAAGTAACGCTCAATCACCTCGATGGCATCGTCCAGCAGCCTGCGTGCCTGCGGGTGACCCGTGGTCACGGCGCTCGCTGCGCCCAGCAGGACGAAGAAGTGCTGATAGCCCTGCTTGGACGCATCAATCACGCCTTCATCGTTAACGCAGGCGTACCAGCCGCCGTGCTGCTTGTCGCGCAGCGGGCCGTTCAGGGCGTTAATGCCGTGCTCAACCAGGGCATACGCACCGGGGCGTCCCATGTTCGTCGCCACCGCGTAAACGTGCAGCATGCGGGCGGTGATCCACAGATGCGTGCCCATATCGCTGCGCACCTGGCCGTTATTGCCCAGCCAGCCAAAGCCGGTCGGTACGGCGGCGTTTTTACCGAAATCGAGAATGCGGTCGGTCTCTTGTTCGAGCCAGCGGTTATGGCTCAGGGTGTTAAACCATTTCATGTTCGGGTCCTTTCTTAACGGCGAGCCATCATTTCGTCGACGATCTCACCAAGACGCTGAAGTTTGGGGACGGAGATATCACGCAGCATCAGCTCGGTGTCCGGCAGGCCAATCACAGAGGACCAGACGGCGCGGCCGGCTAAAAAGCCCGATGCACCTGCCTGCATGGCGACGCTCACGGCGCGCGGGAATAACTTATCGTCCACGCCGGACGAGAGGATCACCCACGGCATGGCGATGTTCTCATTCAGCTTTTGCGAGGCCGCCAGCAGCTCCTGCTGCGTGCCCTTGCCAAACAGCGGCATCTCCACCTTGTAGAGGTCGGCGCCGCTGTCGCCCAGCTCTTTGGCCGCGTCGATAATCGCCTGTTCGCGGTTAAACGCGGCACCGCGACGCGGCGGACGCACCACCGGCTCGATAATGCTCAGCAGGCCGTTATCGTGGCACAGCGTATTGAACGCTTTCACCATCTCCAGGCGCTGCTGCGGATCTTCATCGCTGCGCCACAGCACCAGCAGCTTCAGCGCTTTGCCGCCATCGCGTTTGACCGCCTGCGCGTCGACGTTCTTGTCGATCGCCACGCTGTCGACCGGAATACCGTTCCCAGGAATAAACTCGTCGGCGGCCACAATCATCGCGCAGCTTTTGGCCACGGCCTGCTGCTCGACAATCTGGCGATAGCAGAACTGCTGGTCGACGAGAATGGCAGAGGCGTACGGCGACAGAATTTTTGCCGCGTTGACCTTAAAATCCGTCAGGTGCTGGTCGGTTACCGGTACCGGCGCGCCTGCCGCCGCAAACATCAGGCGCATCGCTTCGCGCTGATCCACGGCCAGCATCGCAAAACCGCCGGAAGGTCGGGTGATATCTTTCAGGGTGTACATCGTCATTCCTCAGTCCTTTCGTATCAGTGTGATTTTTTCAGCCCGGCAGATGCGCGAACCTGTTCAAGAATGGCCGTCCAGTCCTCGCGCCCGCGCCCGGCGGCGCGTGCCTGGTTGTAAACTTCGCGGGAAGCCGCGCCCAGCGGCATCGGAACGTGGAGCTGGTTGGCCACGTCGAGGGCGATCCCCAGATCTTTATGCGCAAGGTCGATCATGAAGGCAGGAGAAAGATCCCCTTTCAGCACCTTGTTCGGCCAGGATGTCGTGAAGTGGCCTTTACCCGCAGGCGTACCGCTCATGACCTTGAGCGCCACGTCAAAGGAGAGGCCAAGCGCTTCGCACAGCACGGCGGCCTCGGCGGAAAGGGCGTTCAGTGCGATGCTCATGTAGTTATTGATAAGCTTCACGCGGATGCCCATGCCCGGCCCGCCGGCGTTAATCAGCTCATTGCCCATCGCCATTAAGACCGGGGTGGCGCGCTCAACCTGCTGCGCCGTGCCGCCTGCCAGCAGGAGCAGCGTGCCGGCGATGGCATGGTCAGAGGTGCGTCCGACGGGCACGTCCATCAGGCTGAAGCCACGCTGAGCCATGTCGCGGATCAGCGCGTCGGTTTGCAGCGGGTGAATGGTGGACATATCAATGACCAGCGCGTCGCGTGATAACCCTTCGCACACGCCGTGCTCGCCGAACAGGACGCTGCGTACCAGGTCGCCGTTTGGCAGCATGGTGATCACGAATTCGGCGTCCGTTGCTGCCTGCGCGGGTGTTGCCGCCGCTCGTGCGCCGTTCTCCACCAGCGCCTGAACCGCCTGCGGGTTCACGTCAAAAACGTTAAGCTGGTGGCCTTGCTTCAACAGATTCGTCGCCATTGGCGCGCCCATCTGTCCTAATCCGATAAATGCGATTGCTGACATGCCTCTCTCCTGTCACATTGTGTCAATTTATGCGCGTTTGTGTTGTCTGTTTTTGATCGTATTTGTAATTTATAGTCAAAAAATTGACACGGGTCACTTTTTAAACATTTGGTGAAATTAAAATGAAGGCATCAGAAATCGCAGAAGGAATCACCATGACTCGCATCGTTTGTGTCGGCATTACCGTGCTGGATCGCATCTGGTATCTCGATGATTTACCTAAAGAAGGTGGGAAATATGTCGCAAAAGACTATACGGAAGTGGGCGGCGGCCCGGCGGCAACGGCGGCCGTGGCGGCGGCAAAGCTGGGCGCGGAAGTGGATTTTATTGGTCGGGTGGGGGACGACGATACCGGCAGACGGCTGCTGGCGGAGCTGGAGTCCCTGGGGGTGAATACCCGCTACACGCGCGTGGTTAAAGATGCGCGTTCGTCACAGTCTGCGGTGCTGGTTGACGGCAGCGGGGAGCGCGTGATTGCGAACTATCCCAGCCCCGATCTCCCTGCCGCGGCAGACTGGCTGCGTGAAATCGACTTCTCGCAATGGGATATCGTGTTAGCGGACGTGCGCTGGCATGACGGCGCAAAGCAGGCGTTTACCCTTGCCCGTCAGCAGGGTGTGCCGACCCTTCTTGATGCGGATGTCACCCCGCAGGACATCGCGGATCTGGTTGCCTTAAGCGATCACGCGGCCTTCTCCGCACCGGGACTCCGGCGCTTAACGCAGCGGGAGGAAACCGAAGACGCGCTGAAAAAAGCACAAACGCTCACAAATGGACATGTTTACGTCACCCAGGGGCGAGACGGCTGTTTCTGGCTGGAAGACGGCACGTTGTGCCATCAGCCCGGCTTTGAGGTTAACGTGGTGGATACCACCGGAGCGGGCGACGTGTTCCACGGTGCGCTGGCGGTCAGCCTGGGGCAGCAATTGCCCGCCGCAGACGCCGTACGTTTTGCCAGCGCCGTCGCAGCGCTGAAATGCACAAAGCCCGGCGGGCGCGCGGGTATACCCGACTGTGATCAAACCCGCTCTTTTTTGTCACTTTTTGTATAAAATGCGGAGCGTGATGGTTTTCAGAGGACAGCCCATGAGCCTTACCGAACTGACCGGCAACCCGCGTCACGATCAGCTGCTGACACTGATTGCCGATCGCGGCTATATGAACATTGATGAACTGGCGCAGCTGCTGGACGTGTCGACGCAAACGGTGCGCCGGGATATCCGTAAGCTCAGCGAGCAGGGGCTGATCACGCGTCATCACGGCGGCGCGGGCAGGGCATCCAGCGTGGTGAACACGGCGTTCGAACAGCGCGAAGTGTCGCTTACCGAAGAGAAGCGGGCGATTGCGGAGGCGATTGCGGACTATATTCCCGACGGCTCAACTATTTTCATCACCATCGGCACGACCGTAGAGCACGTTGCCCGGGCGCTGCTTAACCATAATCATCTGCGCATTATCACCAACAGCCTGCGGGTGGCGCATATTCTGTATAAGAACCCGCGCTTTGAAGTGATGGTGCCGGGCGGCACGCTGCGCCCGCACAACGGCGGCATTATCGGGCCTGCGGCGACGGCGTTTGTGTCTGGTTTTCGGGCGGACTATCTCGTGACCAGCGTCGGGGCGATTGAGCACGACGGCGCGATGATGGAGTTTGACGTGAATGAAGCCAGCGTGGTGAAAACGATGATGGCTCATGCCAGACATATTTTACTGGCGGCCGATCATACGAAATACACCGCCTCTGCCGCCGTGGAAATTGGCAACGTGGCGCAGGCAACGGCGCTCTTTACCGATGAACTGCCCGGCTCTGCGCTACATAATCATCTCAAATTCAGCAAGGTAGAAGTTGTCGAAGTTAGCACAGGCGACGAGCAGCAGGCTGGATAACCTCTCTGACGGCCCGAAAATCCCTTCGGGCCGTTCCTTTCTTTAAGCTGAATCTGGCGCATAGCCAAACCTTATCTTTCCCGCTACAGTTACTTTTCCACGGCGAGCAGGAGATAAACATGCTTTATATCTTTGACTTAGGAAATGTAATCGTCGATATCGATTTCAATCGGGTGCTGGGCGCATGGAGCGATTTTAGCCGTGTCCCGCTGGCGACGTTAAAACAGAGTTTCGCCATGGGCGAGACATTCCATCAGCATGAACGGGGTGAGATCAGCGACGAAGTGTTTGCTGAACGTCTGTGCCATGAAATGGATCTGCCGTTAAGCTACGAACAGTTCTCCCACGGCTGGCAGGCTGTATTTGTCGCTATCCGCCCTGAGGTTATCGACATCATGCACAAACTGCGCGAGCAGGGGCATCGGGTCGTTGTGTTGTCAAATACCAACCGTCTGCACACCACGTTCTGGCCTGAGGAATATCCTGAAGTTAAGGCGGCGGCCGATAAGATCTACCTTTCGCAGGAGATGGGGATGCGTAAGCCTGAAGCGCGAATTTATCAGGCTGTTCTGCAGTCAGAGGGATTCACCGCGGCCGATGCGGTCTTTTTCGACGACAACGCCGATAATATAGAGGGAGCTAACCAATTGGGTATCACGTCAATTCTGGTGACCGGAAAAGAGACGATACCTGACTACTTTGCGAAGCAGCTATGCTAAAAACCGTTCATCAAAAAGCCACGCACCATACTCGCCCGCTGCGGGCCTGGCTGAAACTGCTCTGGCACCGGATTGATGAGGACAATATGACCACGCTGGCGGGTAACCTCGCCTACGTGTCATTGCTCTCGTTAGTGCCGCTGGTGGCGGTTATCTTTGCCCTGTTTTCCGCCTTTCCGATGTTTGCGGACGTCAGCGTGCAGCTTCGTCATTTTGTCTTCGCGAATTTCATTCCGGCAACCGGGGATGTTATCCAGAACTACATTGAGCAGTTTGTTGCCAATTCCAGCAAGATGACGGCAGTGGGGGCGTGCGGTCTTATCGTCACCGCGCTGCTGTTGATGTACGCCATCGATAACGCGCTAAACACGATCTGGCGGAGTAAAAAAGCGCGGCCAAAGGTCTATTCCTTTGCCGTGTACTGGATGATCCTCACGCTGGGGCCGCTGCTGGCCGGAGCGAGCCTGGCAATCAGTTCTTATCTGCTCTCCCTGCGCTGGGCGAGTGATTTAAACGGCGCTATTGATAATGTGCTTCGCATCTTTCCGTTGATCCTGTCGTGGCTCTCGTTCTGGCTGCTCTATAGCGTGGTGCCGACCACGCGCGTGCCCAACCGCGATGCGGTCGTGGGGGCGCTGGTGGCGGCATTGCTTTTTGAGCTCGGTAAGAAAGGGTTTGCCCTCTACATCACCATGTTTCCGTCCTATCAGCTGATTTACGGCGTGCTGGCGGTGATCCCCATTTTGTTTGTCTGGGTCTACTGGACCTGGTGTATCGTCTTGCTTGGTGCTGAAATAACTGTCACTCTCGGTGTATACCGCGAACTTAAAAAAGCAGCAGAAGCTGAAAAACAACAAGAAGCAGACCAACCATGATTGCATTGATACAGCGCGTAACCCGTGCCAGCGTCACCGTGGAGGGAGAGGTGACGGGTGAAATTGGCCCAGGACTTTTGGTGTTGTTAGGTGTCGAAAAGGATGACGACGAGCAAAAAGCCAACCGCTTGTGTGAGCGCGTACTGGGCTACCGTATTTTCAGCGATGCCGAAGGCAAGATGAACCTGAACGTCCAGCAGGCGGGCGGCAGCGTGCTGGTGGTTTCCCAGTTTACGCTGGCAGCGGATACCGAGCGCGGCATGCGCCCGAGTTTCTCGAAAGGTGCCGCGCCGGATCGTGCAGAAGCACTTTACGAGTACTTTGTTGAGCGTTGTCGCCAGCAGGAAATGAATACGCAAACCGGACGATTCGCTGCAGATATGCAGGTATCGCTGGTGAACGATGGCCCTGTCACATTCTGGCTCCAGGTATGAGCATACTTACGGCATGGCCGCGGGTAACAAGAGAGAGTACAGCTATGTATCACCTTCGAGTACCGCAAACGGAAGAAGAGTTAGAAGCCTATTACCAGTTCCGCTGGGAAATGCTACGCAAGCCATTACATCAGCCAAAAGGCTCTGAGCGCGACGCCTGGGACGCGATGGCCCACCATCAGATGGTGATGGACGAAGAGGGCAACCTTGTGGCCGTCGGGCGTTTGTATATCAACGCCGATAACGAAGCGTCTATTCGCTTTATGGCGGTTCATCCCTCCGTGCAGGACAAAGGTCTGGGGACGCTAATGGCGATGACCCTGGAATCCGTCGCCCGTCAGGAAGGCGTTAAGCGCGTTACCTGTAGCGCCCGCGAAGATGCCGTGGAATTCTTCGCTAAACTCGGTTTTGTGAATCAGGGGGAGATCACGACCCCGCAAACCACCCCGATTCGTCATTTTTTGATGATCAAACCCATCGCCACGCTGGACGATATTCTGCATCGCGCCGACTGGTGCGGACAGCTGCAGCAGGCCTGGTATCAGCACATTCCGCTCAGCGAAAAAATGGGCGTGCGCATTCAGCAGTACACCGGACAAAAATTTATTACCACCATGCCGGAAACTGGCAATCAGAACCCCCACCACACCCTCTTTGCCGGAAGTCTGTTCTCACTGGCCACGCTTACCGGCTGGGGACTTATCTGGCTGATGCTGCGCGAGCGCCATCTGGGTGGCACCATCATTCTTGCTGATGCTCATATCCGCTATAGCGCACCGATCAGCGGTAAACCGAGCGCGGTGGCCGATCTGGGATCGCTGGGCGGCGATCTGGATCGCCTGGCACGCGGCCGCAAGGCTCGCGTACAAATGCAGGTTGAACTATTTGGCGATAAAACACCGGGCGCGGTATTTGAAGGCACCTACATTGTTCTTCCGGCGAAGCCTTTTGGCGCGTATGAAGAGGGCGGAAACGAGGAGGAGTAATCTTCTGTTCACGTTATCCGGGCGTGCTGAATCCGCCCGGCGATATCCCGCATAACGTCTCGCGCAGACTGGCTAACGCCGCCAAGCTGAAAGAAGCCATGGATGACGCCCAGCCAGCGCTGAGCGGTACACTTCACACCCTGCTCAGTCAAATGCTGATATAACATTTCTCCCTCATCGCACAGCGGATCGTACTCTGCGGTAATGATGTGCACTGGCGGAAGTCCGTAAAAATCATCGCGCCACAGCGGGCTCGCTTCGGGATGTTGGCGGTCGATGTCGGCGAGGTACATTTCATACCCGCTGAGCAGGGTATCGCGGGTGATAATGTAATCCGTGCCATTGAGGGCATAGCTTTCAAAACTGGCGGTGGCGTCGAGCATGGGATAGATAAGAATGAGCTGTGCGGGTTTCCATCGTCCTTTCGCGTTGAGCCGCAATGACGTTACCAGCGCAAGATGGCCTCCTGCGCTGTCTCCGCAAAGTGTGATCCGGTTTTTATCCACGCCCAGTTTGTCCGCATATTGCCAGACCAGATCTGCACCTTTTTCCGCATCGTCATGTGCTGCGGGGAAAATATGCTCCGGGGCCAGCCTGTACTGAATCGCGATCACCCGGCAATTGCCGTAGCAGGCTAACTGGCGGAGTTGGTTGTCATGGGTATCAAAGCCGCCGCTGATGAAACATCCACCATGATAGTAAATGGCAGCAGGCAATATTTCAGGCGCATTGAGAGGTGAAAATACCCGAATGGTAAGACCCTCAAGAACAAACGTCTCTACCTGAACGCGCGTTTCGGTCTCCCCGGCAAGCCCTGTGCTGGCAATATAGCCTGCTCGTCGCACCTCAATGCTCTGGCGACGTAACGAGGGCCGCCCTGCAGCGATAAATCCCTGAACCAGCTGTGCAATACCCTTTTCCAGCGCCATGAATAATCCCTTTTACTGTATGGATGAACAGTTTTATAGCCTGGTTTGATTCAAAAGAAAACAAGAATAGTGTTGAGGGCAACAACCTGGAAAGCGGCTCGCAAAGGCGATAACGCGTCTCTCAACGAGAATGGAGAGCATCTGACATGAAAGACGGCGGGTAATGCTGTCGAACTGCAGGCCGGGCAAGCACGCGCCGCCCGGCACTGTAACAGGGAGTTATTCCCCTTCACCCGGGAACAGGAACGGGTTGATCGAGCTGCGGGCGAATCCCTCCTGCTCCATCTTCGCGTCCAGAATCAGCGAGGCAAGATCGTCGGCCACCGCTTCGACTTTCGGGTCTTTTTCCTGATACAGAATCTTCAGGTAAGTGCCACAGTCGCCGCAGCTTTCGGCTTTCACTGCTGCTTCTTCATTTTCCAGCGACCAGTAATTCAGATCGCGGGTCTGCTCGCAGTTGCTGCACTTGATGCGAACCACGTGCCACTCGGTTTCACACAGGTTACAGTGCAGGTAGCGCAGCCCCTGAGTGGTGCCGATTTGCACCATGCTGGAAACCGGCATTGAGCCGCAGACCGGGCAGAACTGGCGCGCCTCGCCGTATTCGGCGCGAGCTTTGCCGGGGATCAGGCTCGCCATTTGCGCCCAGTAAAGCGACAGCGCAGCCCAGATAAACGGCGCTTTATCGCTGCTCACCAGAGCGAAGTCGGAGGCAAACAGCGCGCTCGCCATCTCTTCCAGCTCCAGGTCAGAGGCTTTTTCCAGATTCTCAATGACCGCCAGCGCGGTACCGCTCATCTCCGGCTTCAGCTCGGCAATCAGCGAATGCAGCAGCTTTTGCCAGTGCTTGTCGCGCGGCAGGACGTGAATGTCCAGCGGCGGCTTGCCCTGCGCGTTGGCTTCTTTGATACGCGCGGTCAGATCCATTTGCAGCGGGTGGTCGTACAGCACCACTTCCTGCGCATGGGCGACCAGCGCGGCAAAACGCAGAAAATCGCCCAGCGGGTTGTTCTCTGCCAGCTCGCGCAGACGCTCTGCGCGGCGGTTGTAGAGGTTCTTGAGTCTGGGGAATAACAACGGCGGAATATAATCCGCCGTGCGTTTCTCGCTCGACCCCAGCTCATCTTGCGGGATTATGCGAATACTCATTCAGATGACTTTTCCTGTTTCTGGCGGACTTCACGGTACCAGCGCGGGTGATGTTTCTTCGCCCACGTACTGGTTACCCAGCCTTCCACCATCGCGGTAATGGTGCCTTTCACCCAAAGGGCGGCGTAGATATGCACCATGATAACCACAATTAACGCCACTGCGGCAAATGAATGCAGCATCAGCGCGAATCGGATCACCGGGATTGAGAAAGCAGGCGCAAAGTACGGACGCCAGATGATCACGCCGCTCACCAGCAACAGGACCAGGAAGATAATCGCCGCCCAGAATACGCATTTCTGGCCGAAGTTATAACGCCCGGTGTCACCCACTTCCTCGTTGACGACGATCTTACGAATATTCTTCGCCCAAAAGATATCATCCCGATTGATTAGGTTATGGTGCCAGTAGCGGAAAAACATGATGATGAACGACGCGAACATGATGACGCCTACAAACGGGTGCAGGATGCGCGCCAGCTGTGGTGTCCCCATGATCTGCATCAGCCAGTTGAAGGACGGGAAGAAGAACCCCAGCCCGCTTATCGCCGCCAGCATGAAGCAGAAGGCGGTGACCCAGTGGTTGATGCGTTCCGGCGCGGTGTAGCGCACGATGGTGTCACGTTTTCTCATTTGCGCACCTCGTCTTTCTCTTCATGCAGGTTGTCGTCTTCCTCTTCCGCGCGGTTCGGACCGACGCCGACGTAGTGGAAGATGCTCGCTGCGAAGGTGGCAGCAAAACCGACCGCTGCCAGCGGTTTCCAGATGCCTTTCCAGAACTTCACGGTGGCGCTGATTTCCGGGTTCTCCGGCAGACCGTGATACAGATTCGGCTTGTCGGCGTGGTGCAGCACGTACATCACGTGCGTACCGCCAACCCCGGCCGGATCGTACAGGCCCGCGTTGTCGTAACCACGGGTTTTCAGCTCTCCCACGCGCTCTGCCGCCAGCGTTTTCATATCCTCTTTGGAGCCAAAGTGGATAGCGCCGGTTGGGCAGGTCTTCACGCACGCAGGCTCCTGGCCGACGGTTACGCGGTCAACGCACAGGGTGCATTTGTAGACGCGGTTGTCTTCCGGGTTCAGGCGCGGTACGTCGAACGGACAGCCCGCGATGCAGTAGCCGCAGCCGATGCACTGTTCGGACTGGAAGTCGACGATGCCGTTGGCATACTGAATGATAGCCCCTTCTGACGGACATGCCTTCAGGCAGCCCGGATCCGCACAGTGCATACAGCCGTCTTTGCGAATAAGCCATTCCAGTTTGTCGTTCTGCTCAACTTCCGAGAAACGCATCACCGTCCAGGACTTGGCGGTCAGGTCCGCCGGGTTGTCGTACACCCCGACGTTGTGACCCACTTCGTCACGCAGATCGTTCCACTCAGAGCAGGCCACCTGACAGGCTTTACAGCCGATACAGGTGGTCACGTCGATAAGCTTCGCCACTTCCTGCTGGTGGTCCCGCGCCTGAGGCGCGGGCGTGAAACCATTAGTCGCGGAACGACGGATAATGTCTTGAGATTGATAAGCCATAAGTCGTCTCCGTTACACCTTTTCCACGTTCACGAGGAAGGCCTTAAACTCCGGCGTCTGCGTGTTCGCATCACCGACGAACGGCGTCAGGGTGTTCGCAATGAACCCTTTCTTCGCCACGCCCTCATAGCCCCAGTGAATCGGAATACCGATGGTATCCACCTGCTGACCGTGAACGTTCAGCGTGCGAATACGCTTAGTCACCACCGCCTTGGCTTTAATGTAGCCACGGTTAGAGGAGACCTTCACGGTATCGCCATGGGCAATGCCGAGCTTGTTCGCCAGCTTCTCGCCGATCTCCACAAACTGTTCCGGCTGTGCGATCGCGTTAAGCAGCGCGTGCTTGGTCCAGTAGTGGAAGTGCTCGGTCAGACGGTAAGTGGTGCCCACGTACGGGAACTTGTCCTTTTTACCCAGCGCTTCAAAGTCGCCTTTGAAGATACGGGCTGCCGGGTTTGAGACCACGTTCGGGTGCAGCGGGTTGGTGCCCAGCGGCGTCTCAAACGGCTCGTAGTGTTCCGGGAACGGACCTTCCGCCATCTTATCGATAGCAAACAGACGCCCCATCCCTTCAGGCTGCATGATAAACGGCCCAACGTCGCTGCCCGGTGCGGCAGTGCTGTAGTCCGGAATATCCACGCCGCCCCATTTCGCGCCGTCCCACTTCAGAAGCTGACGCTTCGGATCCCACGGGTTACCCTGCGGGTCAGCGGATGCGCGGTTATAGAGGATACGGCGGTTGAGCGGCCACGCCCATGCCCAGCCCAGCGTATTGCCAAGGCCCGACGGGTCGGCGTTATCGCGGTTTGCCATCTGGTTGCCTTTCGGCGTCCAGCTACCGGCAAAGATCCAGCAGCCGCTGGAGGTGGTACCGTCATCGCGCAGGTGCGCGAAGGTGCTGAGCTGATCGCCTTTCTTCGCCAGTACGGTGCCGGTGGCCGGGTCAATAACGTCCGCCAGCGCCTTACCGTTGCTCTCCATCGCCACTTCTTCTGGCGCAGGATTTTCCGGCGTCGAGTAGTTCCAGGTCATGTTCAGCACGGGTTCCGGGTTCGCGCCGCCTTCTTCCGCATACATCTTACGCAGGCGTAAGAAGATGCCGGCCAGGATCTCGCCGTCGTTCATGGCGATGCCCGGGGCGTCCGCACCTTTCCAGTGCCACTGCAGCCAGCGTCCGGAGTTAACGATCGACCCGTTCTCTTCCGCGAAGCAGGTTGACGGCAGACGGAACACTTCGGTCTGAATCTTCGACGGATCGACGTCGTTCGATTCGCCGTGATTCTGCCAGAAGGTCGAGGTCTCGGTATTGAGCGGGTCAATCGTCACCAGGAACTTCAGTTTCGACAGCGACTCAACAACCTTGTTCTTGTTAGGGAACGAGGCCACCGGGTTAAAGCCCTGGCACAAATAGCCGTTCACTTTGCCCTGGTGCATCATCTCGAAATACTGCAGAACGTCATAACCTTTGTCCCACTTCGGCAGCCAGTCAAAGCCCCAGCTGTTTTCAGCCGTCGCTTTATCACCGAAGAACGCTTTCATCATCGAGACGAAGAACTTCGGATAGTTGCCCCAGTAGTTCACCTGGCCTTCAAGCAGCGGTTTAGGCGTGCTGGCCGTCAGGTAGGTTTGCAGGTCGGTCTGTTTCTCGCTTGGCAGGTTCATGTAACCCGGCAGGCTTTGAGACAGCAGGCCGAGGTCAGTCAGACCCTGAATGTTGGAGTGACCGCGCAGGGCGTTCACGCCGCCGCCAGCCATACCCATGTTGCCGAGCAGGAGCTGAACCATCGCCATGGTACGGATGTTCTGCGCACCGATGGAGTGTTGCGTCCAGCCGAGGGCGTACAGGAACGACGCGGTTTTGTCCTTCGCGCTGGTTTCGGCGATAAGCTCGCACACCTTCAGGAAGTCCGCCTTCGGCGTACCGCAGATGTTTTCGACAACCTCAGGCGTGTAGCGGGAAACGTGCTCTTTCAGCAGGTTCCACACGCAGCGCGGGTGCTGCAGGGTGGTGTCGCGCTTTGCAAAGCCTTTTTCATCCAGCTCGTAGTTCCAGCTGGTTTTGTCGTATTTGCGTTTTTCGGCGTCGTAACCGCTGAACAGGCCATCTTCGAAGTGGTAATCCTCACGCACGATCAGGCTGGCGTTGGTATAGGCTTCGGTGTATTCGCGGTTATATTTTTCGTTGGTCATCAGGTACAGCAATACGCCTGACAGGAAAGTGATGTCAGTACCTGAACGAATAGGGGTGTAGAAATCCGCCACTGACGCAGTTCGCGTAAAGCGGGGATCGATCACAATCAGTTTCGCACCGTTGTGGATTTTGGCTTCCATCGCCCAGCGGAACCCGACAGGGTGCGCTTCAGCGGCGTTACCGCCCATCACCACAATGAGGTTGGCGTTCTTGATGTCGACCCAGTGGTTGGTCATCGCACCGCGACCAAATGTTGGAGCAAGACTTGCTACCGTTGGTCCGTGTCAGACACGCGCCTGGTTGTCGACCGCGAGCATACCGAGTGCGCGCGTAAATTTCTGGGTTAAATAACCGGTTTCGTTGCTTGAAGCGGAGGCACACAGCATCCCGGTGGAGAGCCAGCGGTTGACCGTGACGCCGTCGGCATTCTTCTCAACAAAGTGGGCATCGCGGTCTTCTTTAATGTGTTTTGCGATGCGGTCAAACGCCTCTTCCCAGCTGATTTGCTGCCATTTGTCGGATCCAGGCGCACGATATTCAGGGAATTTGAGACGGCTTTCGGAGTGGATAAAGTCCACCAGACCGGCCCCTTTCGGGCACAATGCGCCGCGGTTAACCGGATGATCCGGGTCACCTTCGATATGGAAAATAGACGCTTTGGCGTTTTTAGCACCGTCGCCGAGGCTATACATTAACAGCCCGCAACCGACAGAGCAGTACGTACAGGTATTACGGGTTTCACGGGTGCGCAGCAGTTTATACTGCCGCGTTTCCGCCAGCGCTACGCCGGGCGCAAAGCCCAGTGCCGCTGCCGTGGTGCCTGCCATACCGCCAGCGCAGATCTTAAAGAACTGCCTTCTGCTGACCTGCATGGGTCACTCCTTGTTTCGACATTGCTTACATATGTAGTTTTGACTTCGCGGTTGAGAATTGACCGCAAAGGAGAAAAATTTGCGTTAATCCCTCAATTCCACGAGGGATATCATCAGAATACCACATTGTCGGTACCGCTGTTCTAATGGCGTTAATACAAAGTGAACGTATTATCACCATGTTGATTATAAAGTGTGACATTGATCACGTTAACAGCTCTGCATGTTAAAGCGGTGTAGCCGGTGGCAGGTTGCACCCCTGCTAAATGAGTAGGAGAATGGTTGTCGGAAAGTTGATCCATACTATGCGTACAGCCTGTGGTTTATGCTGCAATAGCACGCTCACCTCCGTGGTTGTTCAGGAATACCGCTGTGTCTAAACAAAACCGTGCTCCCCACTCGTCACCACTACCTGCAGGTATTGTGGAACTGTCGGTACACCGACCGCCCCACATCACCCATGCCACGCCGGATTTTCTGGCGGAAGAAGTACCCGTTGCGCTCGTTTACAACGGCATCTCGCATGTGGTGATGATGGCGTCTCCGAAAGATCTTGAGCTGTTCGCCATCGGTTTTTCCCTCTCGGAAGGCATCATCGAGCATCCGCAGGAGATCTACGGTATGGACGTGGTGCAGGCCTGCAACGGTCTTGAAGTGCAGATCGAACTCTCCAGCCGCCGCTTTATGGGGCTGAAAGAGCGCCGTCGCGCGCTGGCCGGGCGTACCGGCTGCGGCGTGTGTGGCGTTGAGCAGCTCAACGATATTGGCAAACCTGTTTCACCACTGCCGTTTACTCAGACCTTTAATCTGGCGCACCTCGACCCTGCGCTTGAGCACCTGAATGATGTACAGCCCATCGGCCAGCTGAGCGGCTGCACGCACGCGGCGGCATGGGTGTTGCCGTCGGGGGATATTGCCGGGGGACATGAGGACGTTGGCCGCCACGTGGCGTTGGACAAGCTGCTCGGTCGCCGGGCACGTGAAAGTGAGGTCTGGAAGCAGGGGGCAGCACTCGTTTCCAGCCGGGCCAGCTACGAGATGGTGCAAAAGTCCGCCATGTGCGGTGTGGAAATTTTGTTTGCGGTGTCGGCGGCGACCACGCTGGCGGTAGAGGTAGCGGAGCGCTGCAACCTGACGCTGGTGGGCTTCTGCAAGCCGGGAAGGGCGACGATTTATACCCATCCACAACGATTGATAGTTGATCAGTAATTTTGAATGATAATAGCAAATCCTTCCGCTTTTAGTTGTTCATGATGAGGTCTAGTATTTATCTCATCAAGGCACGGTGCCTTACCAAAACAACTTAATGAAAGGGTTTATATCATGAAAAGCATCAAAACTTTTGTCGCTGTAATCGCTCTGGCTACTTCTTTCGGTTCTTTCGCTGCACAGACCGTAACCGCAACCGCCTCTACCATTGATGGCGCAGAAGCTAAAATCGCGGCTCAGGCTCAGGAAGCCGGCGCGTCATCGTACAAAATTACCCAGGCGTTCTCAGGTAACCGCGTACACATGACCGCTGAACTGACTAAATAAGCTGTCACACCGTCGAAAGAGCGCCCCCGGGGCGCTTTTTTAGTTTATGCCCGCCACGCGCAGCAGCGCGGTTACCACTGCCGCCGCTACGATCACCACAATTAACGGCATCTTCCGCCAGGCCAAAAACACTGCAAACGCCACGCCCAGCACGCGCGCCATGCCGGCAAAGTGGTCACCTTCATAAAACGTGGTCGCCAGCGCCACGGAAAACAGCAATACCGTTGCCGCATCTGACAGCAGCGCCTGTGAACGCTCTGACAATGCCATCCTGCTGCCCAGTTTCGCTCCGCCAAGACGCATCAAATAGGTTCCCGCAGACAAAATGGCGATGCCGAGAATAAAGAACGTCATGTTTTCCATTATTTTTTCCTCGCGGCAAGACCGAGTAAAGAGAGCAGTACCGGCAGACCTACCGGGGCAAACGGCACGGCGGCCAGCGACAGAACGGCACCGCTGCAGGCGCGTATCAGCGTGGTGCGGTTTTTAAATGCGGGAACCACTAATGCCAGCAGTATCGCCGGGAATACCGCATCCAGGCCTATGGTTTCCGGGTCCGGCAGCAGTTTCCCGACCATGGCACCCAGCAGCGCGCCAAGCGGCCAGACGATGGCGACGCCTAAACCGCACAGCCAGTAGGCGGCTTTACGCTGCTCGGCGGTTTTTTGCGACAGGCCAAACACCACGCTTTCGTCGTTCATGATGTGGCAGCCCAACAGGCTCAGACCGCGCTTACCGACCAGTTCTCGCACCGTCACGCCAAACGGCACGTGGCGCGCGTTGACCAGCAAACCCGCGGCTGCAGCCGCCAGCGGGTTACCGCCGCTTGCTACAATGCCGATAAACATAAACTCTGACGCGCCCGCGAGTACGGTGATGGAGAGCACAAACGGCACCCAGACCGGGAAACCGTAGGCCATCGCCAGCGAGCCGTAGGACATTCCCACCACGCCCACCGCGAGGCAGACCAGGATGATTGCTTTTATGGTGTCGCCTTTCAGACAAGAGAGATGTTGCTTCATACATTTTTAGCCATATCGAACGTGTATCCATTATAATGAACGCAACGAAACTGATTTTCAAGGCGAACGATTCGTTCGTTTTATAGAACAAGAGGCCGTTATATGACGCAGCCAATCAGCCTGATCGCTAAAAGTCTGGTGCGGGAACGTCTGCGCACCGGGCTTTCGCTGGCGGAAATTGCCCGCCGTGCCGGGATCGCTAAATCCACGCTTTCCCAGCTGGAGTCCGGCAACGGTAACCCTAGCCTGGAAACGCTGTGGTCGCTCTGCGTGGCGCTGGATATTCCTTTCGCCCGCCTGCTTGAGCCGCAGTTGCCGACCACGCAGGTGATCCGCCGTGGTGAAGGGACAAAAGTGGTCGCCGGACAGGCTAATTATGAAGCCATTTTACTGGCGGCATGCCCACCCGGCGCGCGCCGCGATGTCTATCTTCTGATGACCCAACCGGGCGCAGATCGTATTTCTCAGCCGCATCCGCCGGGCTCTGTTGAACATATTATTGTGACGCAGGGCCGGGCGCTGGTCGGCCTGCTCGACGCGGCGGAAGAGCTCGGCGCAGGGGATTACATTTGTTATCCCGCCGACCAGCCGCACATCTTCAAGGCCCTGGAGCCAGACACTTACGCGCTGCTGGTGGCGGAACAAAACTAACAGAGATACGGAAACTCATGTCGCTTAAAGCCATTGCCAAAGAACTGGGGCTGTCAGTCACCACCGTCAGCCGCGCCCTCAACGGATATGACGACGTCTCCGCCGAGACGCGCGCTCGCGTAGAAGCGGAAGCCCAGCGACGCGGCTATCGGCCTAACACTTTCGCCCGCCGCCTGAAGATGGGCAAAATTGATGCCGTTGGGCTGGTGTTCCCGGTCCATCCTGTTCCGCTCAATAACAGCGTATTTATGGACATGGTCGGCGAAATTAGCCACGAACTGGCGCGACATGAGATCGACTTATTGCTTATCGCCGACGACGATCTGGCGGATAAGCACAGCTATATGCGCATGGTGCAAAGCCGCCGCGTGGATGCGCTGATTGTGGCCCACACGTTGGATCGCGATCCGCGACTTGAGCAGCTGCAGGCCGCCGGATTTCCCTTTCTGGCGCTTGGTCGCAGCCAGCTACCGCAGCCGTACGCGTGGTTCGACTTCGACAACTATGCCGGTACGTACAATGCTACACGCTGGCTAATCGGGAAAGGCCATCAGCGCATTGCCCTACTGGGCGAAAGCAACAATCAGGCATTCATCACCCAGCGTCGTCAGGGCTATCTGGACGCGTTGCGGGAAGCCGGGCTTTCCAGCGAATGGCTGCGCGCCATGCCCCCTTCGCGCCGCGTGGGTTATGCCACCACGAAAGAGCTTCTCTCGCTGTCGCAGCCGCCCACGGCCATCATTACCGACTGCAACACTCACGGTGACGGCGCGGCGATGGCGCTGGCAGAGCTGGGCCGTCTGACCGGCGAGAGCGCCGTTGCGCTGGTTGTTTATGACGGGCTCCCGCAGGACAGTATCGTCGATGCCGACGTGGCGGCAGTGATCCAGTCCACCCGCCAGGGCGTCGGGAAACAGATTGCCGATATGGTGCGTCAGCTGATTAACGGCGACGATATTGAACGGCTTCAGGTGCTCTGGCAACCCGAATTCTCTCCCGGCCAGACGGCCTGAATCTCTCCATTTTCTAAACCCGATCACAAAACCGAAACGTTTTGGTTTGTATCCGAAACGTTTCGGATCAACACTCAGATCATCCCGATGACAGGAGATGTCTGATGCAAGATTCCGTTTTACGACTTGAAAGCAACACGGTAGACGTGGTGATCAAAACGTACCCGTTCGCCGAAATTCTCTACTGGGGGCCGCACCTTCAGCACTTTTCGCCACAGGATGTTGCTATGCTCGCGCGCCCTGTTGCCAACGGCAGGCTTGACGTCGACTCCCCGGTCACGCTGATGGCCGAGCTGGGGCACGGTCTGTTTGGTGCTCCCGGCATTGAGGGGCATCGGCAGGGGCTGGACGGTTCACCCATGTTCACCACCACAGACGTACAGCAGTCAGGACAAACCCTGACGGTGACGGCGGAAGATGAACATGCGGGCCTGCGTCTGACCAGCGAGCTGGCGCTGGATGCCAGCGGCGTGCTGGTGGTTCGTCACGGTTTAACGAACCTGAAAGCGCAGGCGTGGCAGGTGGACCGTTTCGCCGTCACGCTGCCGGTGGCCGAACGCGCTCAGGAGGTGATGGCCTTCCACGGTCGCTGGATCCGGGAATTTCAGCCGCACCGCGTGACGCTTGAACACGACAGCTTTGTGATTGAAAACCGCCGGGGTAAAACCTCCCATGAACACTTCCCGGCGCTGATTGCCGGGACGCCGTCGTTCAGCGAAATGCACGGCGACGTCTGGGGCGTGCATCTGGGCTGGAGCGGCAACCACCGCCTGCGTGCGGAAGCCAAAACCGACGGCCGCCGCTATCTGCAGGCTGAAGCCCTCTACCTGCCGGGCGAAATGGCGGTTAAGGAGGGCGATACGCTCTGGACGCCGCGCCTGTATGCCAGCTATTCCACGCATGGCCTGAACGGCATGAGCCAGCCGTTTCATCGCTACCTGCGCAACAACGTTATCCGCTTCCCGGAAAACAAACCGCGCCCGGTGCACCTCAATACCTGGGAAGGGATCTACTTCAACCACGATCCGGACTACATCATGCGCATGGCCGACGAGGCTGCCGCCCTGGGCGTGGAGCGCTTCATCATTGACGACGGCTGGTTCAAAGGCCGTAATGACGACCATGCCGCTCTGGGCGACTGGTATCTGGATGAGAAAAAATACCCGAACGGCCTCACGCCGGTCATCAGCCATGTGAAACAGCTCGGCATGGCGTTTGGCATCTGGGTTGAGCCGGAGATGATTAACCCGGATTCCGATCTTTATCGTGCGCATCCCGACTGGGTGCTGGCGTTGCCCGGCTATAGGCAACATACCGGGCGGCACCAGCTGGTGCTTAACCTGAACATTCCGCAGGCGTTTGATTACCTGGTGGAGCGCATGAGCTGGCTTCTGGGTGAACATGAGGTCGACTACGTGAAGTGGGACATGAACCGTGAGCTGGTACAGCCGGGTCACGACGGGAAGGCCGCCGCCGACGCGCAAACCCGCCAGTTTTATCGCCTGCTGGACGTGCTGGGCGAGCGTTTTCCGCACGTCGAATTTGAATCCTGCTCCTCCGGCGGGGGGCGAATTGATTATGAGGTGCTGACGCGCTGCCACCGCTTCTGGGCCTCGGACAACAACGATGCGCTGGAGCGCAACACCATCCAGCGCGGCATGAGCTATTTCTTTCCGCCGGAGGTGATGGGGGCGCATATCGGTCATCATAAATGTCACGCCACCTTCCGCCAGCACAGCATTGAATTTCGCGGTCTAACGGCGCTGTTTGGCCATATGGGGCTGGAACTTGATCCCCTCACCGTCGATGAGAAGGAGCGCGAAGGCTATCGCCGTTACGCCGCGCTGTACAGGCAGTGGCGCGAGGTTATTCATCAGGGCACACAATGGCGCGTGGATATGCCGGATGCCAGTACGCTGGCACAGGGTATTGTGAGCGAAGATAAAACGCAGGGGCTGTTTATCGTCAGCCAGCTCGCCATGCCGGACTACACGTTGATGATGCCGCTGCGCATGCCGGGGCTTGAGCCCAGCGCGCAGTATCGTATTTCGCTGCTCGATCACCCTGATATTCACATTACCGGTGAAGGAGGCCATACCATGCGCAAGCTGCCGGCATGGATGGAAACACCGCAAACGGCGAGCGGCGAGTGGCTGATGCAGGCGGGCATTGCGCTGCCGATTCTGGATCCGGAAACCGCCGTTCTGATTGGCGTTGAACGCGTGTAAAGGTGACGGGCCGGGCAGCCGGCCCTCCGTTGAGGATAAAAATAATGAACACAACAACCTGTACCCACAAAGACAACCCTAACTTCTGGATCTTCGGGCTGTTCTTCTTTCTCTACTTCTTCATCATGGCCACCTGCTTTCCGTTCCTGCCGATCTGGCTGTCGGATATCATCGGCCTGAACAAAACCCATACCGGCATCGTCTTTTCCTGCATCTCACTCTCGGCCATTGCCTTCCAGCCGGTGCTTGGGGTGATCTCGGATAAACTGGGGCTAAAAAAACACCTGCTGTGGATCATCTCCGTGCTGCTGTTCCTGTTTGCCCCTTTCTTCCTCTACGTCTTCGCGCCGTTACTAAAATCCAACATCTGGCTGGGCGCGCTGAGCGGCGGCATGTATATCGGCTTTGTCTTTTCGGCGGGCTCAGGGGCCATTGAGGCCTACATTGAACGCGTGAGCCGTAACAGTTTTTTTGAGTACGGTAAGGCGCGCATGTTTGGCTGCCTCGGCTGGGGGCTATGCGCCTCCACGGGCGGGATCCTGTTCGGCATCGATCCGTCGTATGTTTTCTGGATGGGTTCGGCGGCGGCGCTGCTGTTGATGCTGCTGCTGGTGGTCGCAAAGCCAAGACCCAACCAGACGGCGCAGGTGATGAATGCGCTGGGTGCCAACCAGCCGCAGATCACCGCGAAAACGGTCTTTAGCCTGTTCCGTCAGCGCAGGATGTGGATGTTTATTCTGTACGTGATTGGCGTGGCCTGCGTCTATGACGTCTTTGACCAGCAGTTTGCTACCTTCTTCAAAACGTTCTTCGCCACGCCGCAGGAGGGCACTCGCGCCTTTGGTTTTGCGACCACTGCCGGGGAAATCTGCAACGCGATCATCATGTTTTGTTCACCATGGATCATTAACCGCATCGGCGCGAAAAACACGCTGCTCATCGCCGGGGTGATTATGGCGACGCGCATTATCGGCTCGTCGTTTGCCACCACCGCCGTAGAAGTGATTGCCCTGAAGATGCTGCACGCGCTGGAGGTGCCGTTCCTGCTGGTGGGGGCCTTCAAGTACATCACCGGGGTGTTTGATACGCGTCTTTCGGCGACTATCTACCTGATTGGCTTCCAGTTTGCCAAACAGTCGGCAGCGATCTTCCTCTCCGCGTTTGCCGGAAATATGTATGACCGGATCGGTTTCCAGGAGACATACCTGATGCTGGGCTGTTTCGTGCTGGCGATTACGGTGGTGTCGGCGTTTACGCTCAGCAGCAGGGAGGAGATTGCGGCAGGCAATAAGGCGCTGGAAGTCCATTAACGCCCTGAACACATTCACTATTCCTGCGTTGGTCAAAAAATGAATAACCTTATAAAAACTACGGCATTGATAATCATTTTCAATATCATTTAATTAACTATAATGAACCAACTGCTTACGCGGCATTAACAGCTGTGCCGCCCGACAATAATGGAGAGGATTATGAGTTATACACTGCCATCCCTGCCGTATGCCTACGACGCACTGGAACCGCATTTCGACAAGCAGACGATGGAAATCCATCACACTAAACATCACCAGACCTACGTGAACAACGCGAACGCCGCGCTGGAAAGCCTGCCAGAGTTCGCTAACCTGCCTGTTGAAGAGCTGATCACCAAGCTGGACCAGCTGCCAGCGGACAAGAAAACCGTGCTGCGTAACAACGCGGGCGGCCACGCAAACCACAGCCTGTTCTGGAAAGGCCTGAAAACCGGTACCACCCTGCAGGGCGACCTGAAAGCGGCTATCGAGCGCGACTTCGGTTCCGTTGACAACTTCAAAGCGGAGTTCGAGAAAGCCGCTGCAACCCGCTTCGGCTCCGGCTGGGCGTGGTTGGTACTGAAAGGTGACAAACTGGCGGTTGTTTCTACTGCTAACCAGGACTCCCCGCTGATGGGTGAAGCGATCTCTGGCGCATCCGGCTTCCCAATCCTGGGTCTGGACGTGTGGGAACACGCTTACTACCTGAAATTCCAGAACCGTCGTCCGGACTACATTAAAGCGTTCTGGGACGTGGTGAACTGGGACGAAGCAGCAGCGCGTTTCGCCGCTAAAAAATAAGGTTGCATTGACGCCTGTGAGAAGCGAGTCTGATGGCTCGCTTTTTTTGTATCTGCGTAATGGAGGCAGCGATGCATTATCCGGTGAATGTATTTACAGGCAAGGTAAGGGAGTACGACGGCAGCCGCCCGAGCGCCATCGCCAAAATTCAGGTCGACGGTGAGCTGACGTTGACCGACCTCGGGCTTGCTGGCGACGAGCAGGCCGAAAAGAAGATCCACGGCGGGCCGGAGCGCGCGCTGTGCCACTATCCGCGCGAACACTATCAGTACTGGAAAACCGAGTTCCCCGAGCAGGCGGATCTCTTCGTCGCCCCCGCGTTTGGCGAGAATCTCTCAACCGAAGGGCTCACCGAAAAGAACGTTTTTATCGGTGATATCTACCGCTGGGGCGATGCCCTGATCCAGGTGACGCAGCCACGCTCGCCGTGCTTCAAGCTCAACTACCATTTCGGTATTCAGAATATGTCGGCCCAGCTGCAAAAAGCGGGTAAAACCGGCTGGCTGTATCGCGTGGTGCTGGCTGGGCAGATTTCAGCGGACGCCCCGCTTGAACTGGCGTCGCGCCTGAGCGATGTGTCTGTTTATGACGCCTGCGCCATTGCCTGGCATATGCCGTTTGACGACGAACAGTATCACCGCCTGCTGTCGGCGGCGGGGCTATCGACCAGCTGGACGAGAACGATGCAGAAGCGGCGTTTAAGCAGCAAGATCGAAGATAATTCGCGGAGATTGTGGGGGAAATAACTGCCCCTCACCCCGGCCCTCTCCCCAAAGGGGCGAGGGTGAAAAAACCTCACTAAGCAGTCACCTCTCCCCTATGGGGAGAGGGGTACGATGAGGGGAAAACTAAGAACGCTTATACAACGGTAGCCACAGCGTTAACCGCAGTCCACCCAGCGGGCTGTCGTCGGCTTTCACCCAGCCGCGGTGCTGCTGCATGGCGGTTTCAACAATCGCCAGACCCAGTCCCGTGCCGCCCGATTCCCGGTCGCGCGCCTCATCGGTACGATAGAACGGACGGAAAATCTGCTCGCGATCTTCCGGGCTGACGCCAGGACCGTCGTCGTCGACAATGACGGTGATCCCGTCTTTATCCACCGAGAACGCCACCTCAATCTTCGTATGCGAGTAGCGCAGGGCGTTACGCACGATATTCTCCAGCGCGCTTTCCAGCGCGTTGGGGTTACCGTAGAGCGGCCACGGGCCCGGTGGGAAGTTGACGGTGAAGGATTTGCCCATCTGCTCTGCTTCGAATGCCGCGTTGTCCAGCACCTCGTGCCAGAGGTGATTCGCTTTCACCGTTTCGCTAACCAGCGCGTTTTTCTGCTGATTGCGGGACATGACCAGCAGATCGTTGATCATGCTGTCCAGGCGGTGAGCTTCGGTTTCGATACGCTCCAGCTCTTTGCTCTCACCGCTGCGGCGGCGCAGCAGCGCGGTGCCAAGCTGTAAGCGCGTTAGAGGGGTGCGCAGCTCGTGCGAGATATCCGACAACAGGCGCTGCTGTGCGGTCATCATGCGATCGAGAGCGCTCACCATCTGGTTAAAACTGGTCCCGGCGGCAAGGAACTCCTGCGGTCCGGCTTCCAGTTCAGGGTGTTGTCGCAGGTTACCCTGTGCCACCTCATCGGCGGCATTCTTCAGCTTACGCGCCGGTTTTGCCAGGCTCCACGCCAGCCATAACAGCAGCGGCGAGCTGACCAGCATAGTAACAATCAGCAGCAGGAGAGGGCGGTCAAACAGCAGGTTGATGAAGTCGGACTGGGAGCTGCTCGCGGGGCGAATCAGGTAGAGCTGATAATTATCCTCTCCGTCCCTGACGGAGAAAGGCCCCACCATCTCTACGCGCCCATATTTCTTCTTCTGGGGATGATCGGCGTTATCCGCCTGGCCAATGAAGTTGCGGATAATCTGCATTTCATTGCGATCGGCCCCAATCACGCGGCCTTCGCTGGTCACCAGCAGCAGGCGTTGTCCGGGCGGCGCCCACTTGTCGATAGCGCGAAACAGCCTGCGCCACCACATTAAATCGTTTGGCGGATCGTTTGCCAGCTCGGCTTCCACGTGCTGCTCGATCATCACGCCCTGACGTTGCTCGCTGTCGAGAAGCTCCGTCATCTGGCGTGAGTCAAGTTTTGGCAACATCAGTACGAGCATTAAAACCAGTGCCAGCGTCAGCCAGAAGATGGCGAAGATGCGGGCGGTTAAGCTTCCTATCATGAAGCGGAAACCATCAGATAACCGCGACCACGCAGGGTTTTAAACCATGGGTGACCGTCTTTACGCTCCGGCAGCTTACGGCGCAGGTTAGAGATGTGCATGTCGATGGCGCGGTCAAACGGGGTGAGGCGTTTGCCCAGAACCTCTTGGCTTAGATGTTCACGCGAAACCACCTGGCCGAGGTGCTGCGCCAGCAGATATAGCAGGGTGAACTCCGTGCCGGTCAGTTCCAGCGTCTGGCCATCAAAGCTCGCTTCCTGACGGCCCGGGTTGAGGCTCAGGGAGTCGACTTCTAGAGTAGGTGAGCTGTTGTCGGTATTTTGCTGCTGTTCGCTCCAGTGGGAACGACGCAGGATAGCGCGAATACGGGCAACCAGTTCACGGTCGTTAAACGGCTTTGGTAAATAGTCATCCGCGCCAAGCTCAAGGCCGAGTACGCGATCAAGTTCGCTGCCGCGTGCGGTCAGCATGATTACGGGAGTCTGGTGTGTCTGGCGAAGTTCTTTCAACGTATCAATACCGTTTTTCTTCGGCATCATCACGTCGAGCAAAAGTAAATCGATGCTGTCGTCAAGGAGACTCAGCGCCTGCTCGCCATCATGGGCAACCAGGACGTTGAAACCTTCCATGTCGAGCAACTCCTTTAAAAGGGATGTGAGCTCTCGGTCATCATCAACTAACAGGATTTTATTCATTGTTTAAATACCTCCGAGGCAGAAATTACGACATCAAGGCTGTCTAATCCATGACTTTACGTTGTTTTACACCCCCTGACGCATGTTTGCAGCCTGAATCGTAGACTGTCTCTCGTTGAATCGCGACACGAAAGATTTTTGGGAGCAAGTGATGCGCAAAGTTACCGCTGCCGTCATGGCCTCAACGCTGGCGTTCAGTGCGTTTAGCCAGGCTGCTGAAGCTATCATCAGCGATAACAGTCCCTTACAAGAGGGCGCAACGCAGAACAGCAGCCAAAGCCATATGTTTGACGGCATAAGTTTAACCGAACATCAGCGTCAACAGATGCGAGATCTGATGCAGAGGGCAAGACACGACCAGCCCCCTGTTAATGTTAGCGAAATGGAGACAATGCATCGCCTTGTCACCGCAGAAAATTTTGACGAAAGCGCTGTACGCGCTCAGGCCGAAAAAATGGCACAGGAACAGGTTGCCCGCCAGGTAGAGATGGCGAAGGTCCGCAACCAGATGTTCCATCTGCTAACGCCCGAGCAGCAAGCGGTTTTGAACACCAGACATCAGCAGAGAATGGACCAGCTGCGAGAGGTTGCACGGATGCAGCGAAGCTCAGAAACGACGTTTTTCAGTAGCAATAGCAGTACCCGTAGTAACCAGTAAACCCTGTTTTCCTTGCCATAGACACCATCCCTGTCTTCCCCCACATGATGTGGGGGTTTTTTTTATTCCTTCTTCTACCCCCCTAAATCAAGGGCTCATTATTTTCATTCCGACGATATATTCTTTTTAAAATAGTATTTTTCTGAATTGTTTGTAAAATATGCAAGCTACTGATAAGAAACAAAAGGGGATATCATGTCAGGAATGGTTTTTTGCCGAGGATGTGGCAAGGAGTTGCACAGTACCGCTAAGGCCTGTCCGCATTGTGGCGCAAGCCAGGTTGCAGCAGGAAGTAAAAATAAGCTTACCGCAGCATTGCTCGCTTTCTTCTTAGGAGGCCTGGGCGCACATAAATTTTACTTAGGTAAGATTGGCCAGGGATTCCTTTACCTCATCTTTTGCTGGACCTTCATACCGTCAGTCATTGCCTTCATTGAGTTTATTATCTATCTGTGCACCTCTGAAGACGACTTTGCCAGAAAATATGGTTAAGTGCTGACTTAGCATTTTCAGGTTTCAAATCAGGAAAGCCCCTTTTAAACGGGGCTTTCTTATTGATGAACGTCACGGGCGAATATCTCGTTATAAAAACCATTTATATCAATAGTATGATTGTAATCCTGCATAATCTATTTCTCTTCATCTGCGACAGGTCTTTTGCTCGTCATTTCTTTTGTTAACCGTTTATTCATCCTTTGACTCCCAATGCTTCCGTTATACTAGCGGCATAACATGACAGGAGCGTTTATGAATCAATCCTATGGAAGACTGGTCAGCCGGGCCGCCATTGCGGCGACCGTCATGGCCTCCAGCCTGTTACTGATTAAAATCTTTGCGTGGTGGTATACCGGCTCGGTCAGTATTCTGGCGGCGCTGGTGGACTCGCTGATGGATATTGCCGCCTCGTTGACCAACCTGCTGGTGGTGCGTTACTCGCTGCAGCCAGCGGACGAAGAGCACACGTTTGGGCACGGCAAAGCGGAGTCGCTGGCCGCGCTGGCGCAAAGTATGTTCATTTCCGGCTCTGCGCTGTTCCTGTTTTTAACCGGCATTCAGCATCTCGTCTCGCCAACACCGATGAACGATCCCGGCGTGGGAGTCGTTGTGACGATAGTCGCGCTTATATGCACACTCGTTCTGGTAACGTTCCAGCGCTGGGTTGTTCGCAAAACGCAAAGTCAGGCTGTACGGGCGGATATGCTTCATTATCAATCTGATGTTATGATGAATGGGGCTATTCTTATTGCGCTCGGTCTGGCCTGGTATGGCTGGCATCGCGCCGATGCGTTGTTTGCGTTAGGGATTGGTATCTATATTTTATATAGCGCTCTGCGGATGGGGTATGAAGCGGTGCAATCACTGCTTGACCGCGCCCTCCCGGACTCAGAACGTAATGAAATTTTTTCTATCGTGACCTCCTGGCCCGGCGTCAGCGGTGCACACGATCTTCGAACGCGGCAGTCAGGGCCGACCCGCTTTATACAGATTCATATTGAAATGGAAGACAACCTGCCACTGGTACAGGCTCACGTTATTGCTGAGCAGGTCGAGCAGGCGATTTTGCAGCGTTTTCCTGGTTCAGACGTCATCATTCACCAGGATCCCTGCTCGGTTGTACCCGGTCATGTTGGGCTTTCGTAATTCGTTGTAAAAAAGTGAGCCAGGCCAGCATTTTGTGTATAAATTACCGCCGTTTGGTCTGACCTGAATCAATTCAGCTGGAAGGGATTGATATACTATTTGCAGTATTCGTTGGTCGATAAGTTTCTTCCGGCAACAGATTTCAATTTTGCATTCCTAAGTTCAGAGGTAGTCATGATTAAGAAAATCGGTGTGTTGACAAGCGGCGGTGATGCGCCGGGCATGAACGCGGCAATTCGTGGTGTTGTCCGTGCAGCGCTGACGGAAGGCCTGGAAGTTTTTGGCGTTTATGACGGTTATCTGGGCCTGTATGAAGATCGTATGGTTCAGCTCGACCGCTACAGCGTGTCTGACATGATCAACCGTGGCGGTACTTTCCTCGGTTCTGCGCGCTTCCCGGAATTCCGCGACGAACACGTTCGTGAAGTGGCTATCGAAAACATGAAGAAACGTGGTCTGGACGCCCTGGTGGTTATCGGTGGTGACGGTTCCTACATGGGTGCAAAACGTCTGACCGAAATGGGTTTCCCGTGCATCGGTCTACCTGGCACCATCGACAACGACATCAAAGGCACTGACTACACTATCGGCTTCTTTACTGCACTCGGTACCGTTGTTGAAGCGATTGACCGCCTGCGTGACACCTCGTCTTCTCACCAGCGTATCTCTATCGTTGAAGTGATGGGCCGTTACTGTGGCGACCTGACGCTGGCGGCTGCCATTGCGGGCGGTTGCGAATTTATCGTCGTGCCAGAAGTCGAATTTAGTCGTGAAGATCTGGTGGCTGAAATCAAAGCGGGCATCGCGAAGGGTAAAAAACACGCGATCGTGGCTATCACCGAGCACATCTGCGACGTTGACGAGCTGGCGAAGTACATCGAAGCCGAAACCAAACGCGAAACCCGCGCGACCGTACTGGGCCACATCCAGCGTGGCGGTTCCCCAGGTCCTTACGACCGTATTCTGGCGTCCCGTATGGGCGCGTACGCGATCGATCTGCTGCTGCAGGGCCACGGCGGCCGCTGCGTCGGTATTCAGAACGAAAAACTGGTTCACCACGACATCATCGACGCCATTGAAAACATGAAGCGTCCGTTCAAAGGTGACTGGCTGGACTGCGCGAAAAAGCTGTACTGATTCTCTTGGCCCTCTTCTTTCGCGAAGAGGGCCATTATTCCACTACGTTATAGCCAATCTTTTTTTATTCTTTAATCCTCGATTCGCTTTCTGGCACGCTGCATTCATCAAAACACTACACAAGAGAGCTGGGCGATGAATAAATGGGGCGTGGGTTTAACATTATTGCTGGCATCGACCAGCGTTCTGGCTAAGGATATCCAGTTACTGAACGTGTCATATGACCCGACGCGTGAACTGTACGAGCAATACAACAAAGCGTTTGCGGCACACTGGAAACAGGAAACCGGCGACAACGTGGTGGTTCGTCAGTCGCATGGCGGCTCCGGCAAGCAGGCGACGTCCGTGATAAACGGTATTGAAGCCGACGTGGTGACCCTGGCGCTGGCCTACGATGTCGACGCGATCGCCGAGCGTGGCCGCATTGACAAAAACTGGATCAAACGCCTGCCGGATAACTCCGCACCCTACACCTCGACCATCGTCTTCCTGGTGCGCAAAGGAAACCCGAAACAAATTAAAGACTGGAACGACCTGATCAAACCGGGCGTTTCTGTGATTACCCCGAACCCGAAAAGCTCCGGCGGCGCTCGCTGGAACTACCTGGGCGCATGGGGTTACGCGCTGCATCACAACAACGGCGACCAGGCCAAAGCGCAGGAGTTCGTGAAGGCGCTGTATAAAAACGTTGAGGTGCTGGACTCCGGCGCGCGTGGTGCCACCAACACCTTCGTCGAGCGCGGGATTGGCGACGTGCTGATTGCATGGGAAAACGAAGCACTGCTGGCGACCAACGAACTGGGTAAAGACAAATTCGAGATCGTGACCCCGAGCGAATCGATTCTGGCTGAGCCGACCGTTTCTGTGGTCGATAAAGTGGTTGAGAAGAAAGATACCAAAGCGGTGGCGGAAGCTTACCTGAAGTATCTCTATTCGCCAGAAGGCCAGGAAATTGCGGCGAAAAACTTCTATCGTCCACGCGATCCCGCTGTTGCGAAGAAATACGAAAGCATATTCCCTAAACTGAAACTCTTCACCATCGATGACGAGTTCGGCGGCTGGACGAAAGCGCAGAAAGAGCACTTCTCTAATGGCGGTACCTTCGACCAAATCAGCCAGCGCTAACCAGTAGCCTGTGACACGGTGACCCGGCGTGAGAAATCCGCCGGGTTTTTTATTTGGTCATCATTTTGCGTTACTCTTTTGCCTCAATCGAAAACAGGGAACGCGTTGTGAAAAAAATTATCTTATTGATCCTCATTGTCATCGCCCTTGCCGCTGGCGGCGTGTACTGGATGAAGGCGGGTAATCCGAATGCGTTAAGACATATCGTTCTCGACCAGTGTGTGCCGAATCAGATCCAGAATCGTAACCCGGCACCCTGTGCGCAGGTGAAAACGGATGCAGGCTATGTGATATTTAAAGACCGCAACGGGCCGCTGCAATACCTGCTGATGCCGACATATCGCATCAACGGCACCGAGAGCCCGCTGTTGACCGAAGCGCATACGCCGAACTTTTTCTGGCTGGCGTGGCAGTCGCGCAGCTTTATGAGCCTGAAGCGTGGAGCCGAGGTGCCTGACAGCGCCATTTCGCTGACGATTAACTCCCCGACAGGGCGCACGCAGAACCACTTTCATATTCATATCTCCTGCCTTCGCCCGGACGTGCGCGAGAAGCTCAACGCGGCACAGGGAGAAATCAGCACCCAGTGGCTGCCTCTTCCCGGGGGACTGGAAGGACATGAGTATCTTGCTCGTCGGGTGACGGAGAATGAACTGGTCCAGCGCAGCCCGTTTATGATGCTGGCAGAAGAGCTGCCGGAAGCGCGCGACCATATGGGGCGTTTCGCACTGGCGATGGCGCAGCAGTTTGATGGTTCGTTTGTGTTGCTGGCGACCGAGCGTAACCTGCTCACGCTTAACCGCGCGTCTGCGGAGGAACTGCAGGATCATCAATGCGCTATCCTGAAGTAACCCCACCATAAATCGCGTTTACTCCGGATGCCTGTCACCGTAGACTTGCTCAAAAATACTACAGGAGACAGGTATGTCGCTCTGGTCAACGTATCCTCTGCTGCTGCCCTCACTGATCGTTGGCGTCACCATCGTGCTGTGGGCGACGTCGCTATTGCCGGAATTCATCACCGCGCTGCTGTTCTTCACGGCGGCAATGACTGCGAAGATCGCCCCGCCGGAGGTCATCTTTGGCGGTTTTGCCTCGTCTGCTTTCTGGCTGGTCTTCAGCGGATTCGTGCTCGGCGTGGCGATCCGTAAAACCGGACTGGCAGACAGGGCCGCCAGGGCGCTGTCGGCAAGGCTCACCGACTCCTGGGTGTTGATGGTGGCGAGCGTGGTGCTGCTGAGCTACGCGCTGGCGTTTGTGATGCCGTCGAATATGGGACGTATTGCGCTACTGATGCCGATTGTCGCCGCGATGGCGAAACGCGCCGGTATCGCAGACGGCTCCCGAGCGTGGTTTGGTCTGGCGCTGGCGGTAGGGTTTGGGACTTTCCAGCTTTCGGCGACGATTCTGCCTGCTAACGTCCCTAACCTGGTGATGAGCGGTGCGGCGGAAGGCTCGTACGGCATCCATCTGAACTATGTTCCTTATCTGCTGCTGCACACGCCGGTGCTGGGCATTCTCAAAGGCCTGATTCTGATTGGCCTCATCTGCTGGCTATTTCCCGGCAGCCCAAAATCGCCGAAAGAACAGGCGCCGTCTGAGCCTATGGGGCGGGACGAAAAGCGTCTTGCCTGGCTGCTGGCGGTGGTGCTGGGGATGTGGGTTACGGAGAGCTGGCACGGCGTGGGGCCCGCGTGGACGGGGCTGGCGGCGTCGATCATCGTTATGCTGCCGCGCATTGGTTTCATTACCGGGGAAGAGTTTTCTGCGGGGGTGAATATGCGCACCTGTATCTACGTTGCCGGTATTCTGGGGCTGGCGATCGTCGTGACGCAAACCGGTATCGGAACGGCGGTGGGCGAGGCGTTGCTCCGCATTATGCCGCTGGATGCAGGCCGACCGTTCACCAGTTTCCTGGCGCTGACCGGTATTACCACCGCACTCAACTTCATTATGACCGCCAACGGCGTTCCGGCGCTGTATACCACTCTGGCGCAGAGTTTTTCGGACGCGACCGGTTTCCCGCTGCTGTCGGTGATTATGATTCAGGTGCTGGGCTATTCCACGCCGCTGCTGCCCTATCAGGCGTCTCCGATTGTGGTGGCGATGGGGTTAGGAAAGGTGCCTGCCAGGGCGGGGATGGTGCTTTGTCTGGCGCTGGCTATTGCAACGTATCTGGTGCTGCTGCCGCTGGATTATCTGTGGTTTAGCCTGCTGGGACGGCTGTAAAAAAGCCCGGTGGCGCTGACGCTTACCGGGCCTACAGAACCGCAGGGCGGGTTAGCGAAGCGCCACCCGCCACAAAGGCAATTACGCCTGTTTAGCCGCTTCTGCCGCTTTAACGATCACCGCGAAAGCGTCCGCTTTCAGGGATGCACCGCCAACCAGCGCGCCATCGATGTCTGGCTGGGTGAACAGCTCAGCAGCGTTGGAAGCGTTAACGGAACCGCCGTACTGGATAATCACTTGCTCAGCGACTTTGGCGTCAGCTTTCGCAATGTGGTCACGAATGAATTTGTGAACAGCCTGAGCCTGTGCAGGGGTTGCTGATTTGCCGGTACCGATCGCCCAGACTGGCTCGTAAGCGATAACCGCGCCTTCGAACGCTGCCGCGCCCTGGGTTTTCAGCACTGCGTCGATCTGACGTGCGCACACTTCTTCGGTTTTGCCCGCTTCGTTTTCCGCTTCGGTTTCACCGATGCACAGAACCGGAATCAGGCCCTGCTCTTTCAGCACGGCGAATTTCTTCGCGATGAACTCATCGGATTCTTTGTGATAGGTGCGACGCTCGGAGTGGCCGATGATGATGTATTTCGCGCCGATATCTTTCAGCATTTCAGCGGAGGTTTCACCGGTGAACGCGCCAGACAGGTTAACGTCAACGTTCTGCGCGCCCAGAATGATGTGGCTGCCATCAGCGGCGTGTTTAGCCAGATCCAGATACATATCCGGCGGAGCGATCGCAACCGCGCAGCCGGTCACGCCAGTCAGCTCTTTACGCAGGTTCGCAACCAGTTCGTTTACCATGTGGCGGCTGCCGTTCAGCTTCCAGTTACCCATCACTAAAGGATGTCGCATTTCAATTCTCCACGCTAAATAAGCGAATTAAGGAATATGGCCACCCTGTCGGGCAGCATGGTCTGTGAATCAGTATAGAGATTTTCCCTCGAAAGGCTTTGCTTTTTGTCATTAATTCGCCCCGCCGAGAGTGTCAGATAGTGCCAGCTTAATCGGTTCAACAGCGAAGGTCAGTCCTTTTTCGCCGTTGTCCGCCACAACATAGCGGATCGCGCCTTCGGTATTGGCGTAGTAACGCTTGTTTTTCCCTGCGGTAAGGAGTTTCTGCAGCTTTTGCTGGCTTTGCTTTTTCGTCAGTGCCGGGGTAAACGCCTGCAGGACCGCGCTCATATACTCAAGCGCTTTCGCCTTAGCGGCTTTCTGCTCTGGCCCCTGTATCGGCAGCCAGGTGATTTGCATGCTTTTGATTTTTAACGTTCCGCGCTCCAGCGCCGTCGAGGCATACAAATTCTCATTAATCTTGCTTGCCGCACGAGTCAGTGTGGGGGTATCGCGGGAGCCATCAATGGCGCGAAACTCATCCAGCGGCAGCGTGGGGTTGGCCTGATTGAAGGCTTCACGAAACTGGCTGATGGACTGATCGAACGACGGGGCGCCCGCCAGCAGATACGGCGCTGTGGTGGGGGCAGTGGTTTCGGCGGCGTGCAGGGGAAAACCCGCGCTGATCACCGCTAAACACAGGAAAAGAGAATGTGCCGAACTTTTCATCAACATTGTCCCTGGCCGTAAGTGCTCATGATTAAAACGATATCTGGTCGGCTTGTCAAAAGGTCACAACTCCAGGGTAAAATGCGCGCTATACGATAATAAGGAACCTTACATGACCATACAGCAGTGGTTGTTTTCATTCAAAGGGCGTATTGGACGCCGTGATTTCTGGATCTGGATGGTGACGTGGGTTGTCGCCATGCTGCTTCTGTTTTTCGTTGCTTACAACGCATGGCTGAGCACGCAAACGGCGGCCTTCGCGCTGGTCTGCCTGCTATGGCCAACGGCGGCTGTTGTTGTTAAACGCCTGCACGATCGCGGTCGTTCCGGCGCGTGGGCATTTCTGATTATTCTGGCGTGGATGCTGGTGGCGGGGAACTGGGCGATGCTTCCGTCCATCCTGCCGTGGGTTGTGGGCAGGCTGCTGCCTTCGGTCATCTTCGTGATGATGATTGTCGATCTGGGTGCGTTTATCGGCACCCAGAGCGAAAACAAATACGGTAAAGATACCGTTGAGGTGAAATACCGCTGATCACCAGTAGTGTTCAGCGGTCATATGGCCCGGCCGGCGGCGAAGATGTTTCGTCATCTGCCGGGTATCCTTCAGAAGCTGCTGCGTGTCCCGTACCATCTGCGGGTTGCCACACAGCATGACGTGGCTGGTTTCAGCGTTCAGCGGCAAACCCACTGCCTCTTCCAGGGCTCCACTCTCAATTAACGCCGGCACGCGACCGGTAAGCGTTCCTGCTACGGTTTCGCGGCTGACCACCGTCTGAATCTTTAACTTTCCGCCGTACCGCTGCTCCAGCGCCTGCATCTGTGGCAGGTAGCTCAGGTCCGCGGCGTAGCGCGCAGCGTGCACCAGCACGATGTTTTTAAAGCGCTCCAGATCTTTGCCGTACTGCAAAATAGAGAGATAAGGGCCGATGGCCGTACCGGTTGCCAGCATCCAGAGCGTGTCACAATTCGGGATCTCTTCGAGTACAAAGAAGCCTGCCGCTTCACTCACAATTTGCACGTCGTCGCCGGGCTTAAGGGCGGCAAGGCGCGGGCTGAGCTTACCGTCAGGAACGGTGACCAGATAGAATTCGAGATCCGGGTTATCAGGCGCGTTAACGTAAGAGTAGGCGCGCTGCACGCGCTCGCCGTCGACATCCAGTCCCAGCTTTGCAAATTGCCCGGCTTTAAACGGGTGAACGGGAGCATGTACGGTGAGACTAAATAGCGCATCGGTCCAGAACTGTACCTTTGTGACTTTACCTGTTACCCAGTCCGCCATGATCTTCTCCTGTGCTGTTTCTCTGTTCTATCTTCCGTACTTAACGGGGAGATTTCCAGCCCATTTGGGCCGGAAAGCTCTATCGATCAAACGGTTTTACAGAATGTGCGTCTGTACGTCCGGGTCTTTGCGGTCGAGATAGTGGATAGACTGGATGCGACGAATGGTGCGTGATTTACCGCGGATCAGCAGCGTTTCGGTGGTCGCCATATTGCCCTTGCGGGTGATGCCGTCCAGCAGATCGCCTTTGGTGATGCCGGTCGCCGAGAAGACCACGTTATCGCTACGGGCCATCTCGTCCAGCGCGAGCACTTTATTGGCCTCGATGCCCATCGCTTCGCAGCGCGCCAGCTCGTTTTCTCCGATACGGCGGTTCTCTTCGCTGTCGCCTTTCACCTCGTGGCGGGGCAGCAGACGGGCCTGCATATCGCCATCGAGCGCGCGGATCACTGCCGCAGAGACCACACCTTCCGGTGCGCCGCCGATGCCGTACAGCACGTCTACTTCGCTGTCCGGCATGCAGGTAAGGATCGAGGCGGCAACGTCACCGTCCGGAATGGCAAACACGCGCACGCCGAGCTTTTGCATCTGCGCGATGGTGGCGTCGTGGCGCGGTTTCGCCAGAATCGTCACGGTGAGTTCGCTAAGGGGTTTGCCCAGGGCTTTGGCGACGTTGTGCAGGTTCTCTTCCAGCGGCAGGCTAAGGTCGATTGCGCCTTTCGCGCCAGGACCGACAATCAGCTTTTCCATGTACATATCCGGCGCGTTAAGGAAGCAGCCCTTATCGCCCACGGCCAGCACCGCCAGGGCGTTGGCCTGACCCATTGCGGTCATGCGGGTACCTTCGATCGGGTCGACGGCGATATCCACGGCATCGCCTTTGCCGGTACCGACTTTTTCACCAATATAGAGCATTGGCGCTTCGTCGATCTCGCCTTCGCCGATCACGATGGTGCCGTCGATGTTGACCTGGTTAAGTACAATGCGCATGGCATGGACGGCTGCACCGTCTGCGGTATTTTTATCGCCACGACCCAGCCACTTATAGCCTGCAAGGGCGGCCGCTTCGGTGACGCGGGAAAACTCGATAGCAAGTTCACGTTTCATGAGGTACTCGTGCAATCAAAAGGAATTGCACGAAGTTTATCACAGAGTGGGGAGGGGGGTTTTAAGTCCCCTCTCCCCTTTGGGGAGAGGGTTAGGGTGAGGGGTAAGTTTGTCTTACTCCTCGTGTTCTTCCCACGCCAGGGCGCGTTTCACCGCTTTCTTCCAGCCGCTGTAGCGGAAGTTACGCTCGGTGGTTTCGATGCCCGGGCGGAACTCGCGTTCGATAACCGCTTTTTCCTGCAGCTCGTCCAGGTTCTGCCAGAAGCCTACCGCCAGACCGGCAAGGTACGCCGCACCCAGCGCCGTCACTTCACGCACTTCAGGGCGCTCAACGCGGGTGCCCAGAATGTCGGACTGGAACTGCATCAGGAAGTTATTCGCTACCGCACCGCCGTCCACGCGCAGGGCGTGCAGACGAATGCCGGAGTCCGCCTGCATCGCTTCCAGCACGTCGCGGGTCTGGTATGCGATGGATTCCAGAGTGGCGCGAATAATGTGGTTAGAGTTCACGCCACGCGTCAGTCCGAAAATCGCGCCGCGTGCATACGGATCCCAGTAGGGTGCGCCCAGACCGGTGAACGCAGGCACCACGTACACGCCGTTTGTGTCTTTCACTTTGGTCGCGAAGTACTCGGAGTCGAATGCATCGCTGATCAGCTTCATCTCGTCACGCAGCCACTGGATAGACGCACCGGCCATGAACACAGCACCTTCCAGGGCATAGTTAACTTCGCCGCGCGGGCCGCAGGCGATGGTGGTCAGCAGACCGTTTTCTGATTTCACCGCTTTCTCACCGGTGTTCATCAGCATAAAGCAGCCGGTGCCGTAGGTATTCTTCGCCATCCCTTCCTTGACGCACAGCTGGCCGAACAGCGCCGCCTGCTGGTCACCGGCGATACCGGCGATAGGAATACGGGTGCCACCTTTACCGCCGATGTTGGTCTGGCCGTAAACCTCAGAAGACTTGCGCACTTCAGGCAGCATCGCGCGTGGGATATCCAGCGCGTCCAGCATCTTGTCATCCCACTCCAGGGTGTTGATGTTGAACAGCATGGTACGCGAGGCGTTGGTGTAATCGGTGACGTGGACGCGTCCCTGGGTCATCTTCCAGATAAGCCAGGTGTCAACGGTACCGAACAGCAGCTCGCCGCGTTTAGCACGCTCGCGTGAACCTTCCACGTGGTCGAGGATCCATTTCACTTTGGTGCCGGAGAAGTACGGGTCAACCACCAGGCCGGTGGCGCTGCGCACGTACTCTTCCATACCGTCGCGCTTCAGCTGTTCGCAAATCTCAGAGGTACGGCGGCACTGCCAGACGATGGCGTTGTAAATAGGTTTACCGGTTTCACGTTCCCAGACAATCGTCGTTTCACGCTGGTTAGTGATACCAATCGCGGCAATCTCGTCGGAACTGATATCGGCTTTCGCCAGCACTTCGACCAGCGTGGAGCTTTGTGACGCCCAAATCTCCATCGGGTCGTGTTCTACCCAGCCTGGACGAGGATAAATTTGCTCAAATTCGCGCTGTGACACGCTGACGATGTTCGCGTCATGATCCATTACGACAGCGCGGGAGCTGGTAGTGCCCTGGTCGAGCGCAACGATATATTTTTTTTCGGTCATGGTATGTGTCCCGTAGTCAGATTACAGCGAAGCTTTTTGTTGTGCGGTAGAAGTCGTTTCCTTCTCCTCTTCCACACAGGTGTCGCACGGTAAGTGGCGACCAATTAATTTGCGGTAGCTAAACGCACCCAGCGCAGCCCCGACAACCGGCGCAAACAGCGGCACCAGGAAGTAAGGAATGTCTTTGCCGCCTGTGAAGGCGACGTCGCCCCAGCCTGCGATAAAGGCGAACGCTTTTGGTCCGATATCACGTGCCGGGTTCATCGCGAAGCCGGTCAGCGGGCCCATGGATGCGCCAATTACCGCAATCAGCAGGCCAATCAGCAGGGGGGCCAGCGGGCCGCGCGGAATGCCGTTTCCGTCGTCGGTCAGCGCCAGGATAACGCCCATCAGAATAGCGGTAATCACCATTTCAACTGCGAACGCCTGCACAAAATTGATGTGCGGGTTAGGGTAGGTTGAGAAGATGCCTGCCAGATCCAGACTTTCGACGCTGCCGCGTACCATATGATGCGTCTGTTCGAAGTCTATGAAAAGATTGTAATAAAGCCCGTAAACTAACGCCGCTGCGCAAAACGCGCCGGCAAACTGAGAAAGAATGAAAGGTACAACTTTGCGTCCGTCGAAGCACGCGAACAGCCACAGTGCGATTGTCACCGCCGGGTTAAGATGTGCACCAGAAACCCCTGCTGTCAGGTAGATGGCCATCGCCACGCCCAGACCCCAGATGATACTGATTTCCCACTGACCAAAACTGGCACCCGCCACTTTCAGTGCAGCGACACAGCCCACTCCGAAGAATATCAACAACCCGGTACCAAGGAACTCGGCAATGCACTGGCCTTTTAAGGTTGATGTCTGACTCATAATCGGAATCCTGAAGAAATTGATGTTTATTGTTAGCATGACCGCCCGTGACAGCCACGATGCCCTGTAGACATAGTGTTAATTTATCGTTAACGAGCAAAAACGAGAAATATCGAAATCGAAATGTGTGGTCTGCGTCAATAAAATGAGCGTTTTCGCGCCATAAAGCACATCTTTGCAGCAGTACAGGATCAGTGCCGGAATGTGAGCTGAATCATTTCATTAACGAATCAGCTAACAATTTAGGGGTATATGACGCGAACACACCAGGACCAGACCTAAAAGTGTTGCAAACCGCGATCTGCGCGGTGTGTCGCTGGACACAGAGCGCCGCGCTCCATACAATCGACGGTATATGTCGTGCGCGTTTATGTTAAAGCGTCGCCTTGCAATTCAGGAGAGGTAGCATCATGTCTTTAGAAGTGTTTGAGAAACTGGAATCGAAAGTACAGCAGGCGATTGACACCATCACCCTGCTGCAGATGGAAATTGAAGAGCTGAAAGAGAAGAACAACAGCCTGGTGCAGGAAGTTCAGAACGCGCAGCACGGCCGCGAAGAACTGGAGCGCGAAAACAACCAGCTGCGCGAACAGCAGAACGGCTGGCAGGATCGCCTGCAGGCGCTGCTGGGACGTATGGAAGAAGTCTGATTCCCACTGGGATGAACTGCACAGGCCGGGTAAGGCGAAGCCGCTACCCGGCTTTTTTATGGTTCTCGCTAACTGACATCCAACCATAAAAAAGGCCGCCAGAGGCGGCCTTAACGCTACTTGTCCTGCGCTGTCATAGCAAAAGTAACGAACACATTCGGTTCATCACTCTTTACAACGAGTACGCTGGCGACAATGAACGCGATACATAAATAGCGTTTCATTATGCGGTCCCTGCAGCTAACCGCTCCACCGTTCACCACCGGTGATAAGTCGGTGGACACAAGCCCGGTTAAAGGTTGCTTTACGGTTGTTAATTCACCTTTCCCTGGACCGATGCCCATGTGCGAGATGGCGGAAAGGGACGATGCATCATAATGAGCAACAGTAGCGTAGTTAAGGTTTTCAAAGGAAATTAGGAATTTATAAAGGGTCGATGGGGTTACCTGAGATTTGAACCAGGGTAAGATAAAAATCCTGGTTAAAGGTTGCAAAACTCCCCAACGGACCGCGAATCCCGAGGGACAAAAAAACCGCCACATTGCTGTTGGCGGTTTTTTTATGGTTCACGCTGACGGTTTAATTACTCGATATCCAGAGGATCTTCGGAAAGGATAATGCCGGTATTATCGGCGTAGAGATGATCCCCGGAGAAGAAGGTCACGCCCCCGAAATTAACGCGCACGTCGCTTTCGCCGATGCCGTCACCCGCCGCCCCTACCGGTATGGCCGCGATGGCCTGAATCCCGATATCCAGGTCTTCCAGATCGTCCACCTGGCGCACGGAACCGTATACCACAAGGCCTTCCCACTCGTTCTGGACGGCAATGCCGGCCAGTTCAGCATCAATTAATGCCCGGCGCACGGAACCGCCGCCGTCGACCACAAGAACGCGGCCGCGGCCGTTCTGTTCGAGCAGATCGTACAGCAACCCGTTGTCCTCGAAACATTTCACCGTGACGATTTGACCGCCAAATGATGACCGCCCACCAAAGTTGGAGAACAGCGGTTCAACGACGTTGACATCTTCCTGGTAGATGTCACAAAGCTCGGAGGTATCGTATTTCATAGGTTTAACGCTCAGTTGCTGCGAATGTGTTCAGTATATCGTGCGAAATGCGTTGTTGGCAAAATCATCAATTGTTAATTGATATTTGTCAGCTAACGCAGCGTCTGGCTTAACACAATCCCGATGACGAACAACAGGTTAGTCAGCAGCGCACCTTTTACCGTGCGCTCCAGCATCGGCGGCATGGCGGACGGGCTGAGTTCACGCATCACAAGGCGGGCCTGCTTAATCAGCAGCGGCGCGGCAAGCACAAACAGCCAGCCCCACAGGCTTTGCAAGGAAATCAGGTTAAACAGCGCCAGGCAAACCAGCGCGCCAATGAGCAGGCAGGCATGATAGCGGCGGGCATTAACCGGCCCCAGACGAACCGCCAGGGTATTTTTGCCGTTCTCGCGATCGCTGTCGATGTCGCGCAGGTTGTTGATGTTGAGCACAGCCGTCGCCAGCAGACCGCAGGCGGTCGCAGGCAGGAACAGGGCAGGGATCACCGTATGCGCCTGCAGGTACCAGCTTCCCATCACGCTCAGCCAGCCGAAGAACACCAGTACGGAGATATCCCCGAGTCCAATATAACCGTAAGGACGCGTGCCGACGGTGTAGGTGATGGCCGCGATAATGGCCAGTAAACCCAGCACCAGGAAGCCAATAAAATCGCTGGTGGTCTTAGACGCCACCGTCACCAGCGCCAGGCCGGATACGCAGATCAGCACCACAGTGATAATCAGCGCGCGTTTCATCTGCGCCTGGGTAATCACCCCTTTCTGCATTCCGCGCAGTGGCCCTATGCGGTCCGGCTTGTCGCTGCCTTTTACCGCGTCGCCGTAGTCGTTGGCGAGATTGGAGAGAATTTGCAGCAGGCCGGCGGTAATCAGTGCCAGCGCGGCGACCAGCGGATCAAAATAACCCTGCCACCAGGCAAGGGCGGTGCCGACGATAATCGCGGCAAAGGCCAGAGGAAGTGTTTTTGGGCGCAGACTTTCGAGCCACGCCTGCGTACGGCTGATGTCAGTCATAAGTATTTAGCCAATAAAAATGGGGGCATTAGCCCCCATTAAACGTGATGAGAATCCAGTAACCGCGATTATAGGATAAAACGGCTCAGATCTTCATCTGCCACTAACGCATCCAGATGTTTACTCACATATTCTGAGTCAATGGTAACGGTTTGGCCGTTCAGGTCGCTCGCGTCATAAGAGATATCTTCAACCAGGCGTTCCAGCACGGTATGCAGGCGACGCGCACCGATGTTTTCGGTGGTTTCGTTCACCTGCCATGCAGCCTGGGCAATACGTTTGATACCGTCTTCGGTGAATTCGAGGTTCACGCCTTCGGTCGCCATCAGCGCTTTGTACTGTACGGTAGCAGAGGCGTTTGGCTCGGTCAGGATACGTTCGAAATCTTCGGTGGTCAGCGCCTGCAGCTCAACGCGGATAGGCAGACGGCCCTGCAGCTCCGGGATCAGATCCGACGGGCTGGCAACCTGGAAGGCACCTGATGCGATAAACAGGATGTGGTCCGTTTTCACCATGCCATGCTTGGTGGAGACGGTGCAGCCTTCAACCAGCGGCAGCAGATCGCGCTGAACGCCTTCGCGGGACACGTCCGGGCCGGAGCTGTTGCCACCGCGCTTACAAATTTTGTCGATTTCGTCGATAAACACGATACCGTGCTGCTCAACCGCGTCGATAGCGTCCTGCTTCAGCTCTTCCGGGTTCACCAGCTTCGCCGCTTCTTCTTCAATCAGCAGCTTCATCGCGTCTTTAATTTTCAGCTTACGCGCTTTCTGCTTCTGTCCGCCCAGGTTCTGGAACATGGACTGGAGCTGACTGGTCATCTCTTCCATGCCCGGAGGTGCCATGATTTCCACACCCATTGGCGCGGCAGCGAGATCGATCTCAATCTCTTTGTCATCCAGCTGGCCTTCGCGCAGTTTTTTGCGGAACGCCTGACGTGCAGCAGACGGTTCTGCCTGCTGTTCTGCCTGGCCCCAGTTGTTTTTTGCCGGTGGGATCAGCACGTCGAGAATGCGCTCTTCGGCCATCTCTTCCGCGCGATAGCGGTTTTTCTCGATCGCCTGGACGCGCACCATCTTGATCGCCGAGTCGGTCAGATCGCGGATGATGGAGTCCACTTCTTTACCCACGTAGCCCACTTCGGTGAACTTGGTGGCTTCAACTTTGATGAACGGCGCGTTGGCCAGCTTCGCCAGTCGACGGGCGATTTCGGTTTTACCGACCCCGGTCGGGCCGATCATCAGAATATTTTTCGGTGTGACTTCGTGGCGCAGCTCTTCGTCAAGCTGCATACGACGCCAGCGGTTACGCAGAGCGATAGCCACGGAGCGCTTGGCGTTATCCTGGCCGATAATGTGTTTGTTCAGTTCGCTGACAATTTCGCGTGGGGTCATTTCAGACATGGGAGATCCTTACGCTTTGGAGGTCAATTCTTCGATGGTGTGATTGTGGTTGGTATAGATGCAGATATCACCTGCAATATCCAACGCCTTCACCGCGATATCACGCGCGTTCATGTCGGTATTTTCCAACAGCGCGCGGGCTGCAGCCTGGGCATACGGGCCGCCAGAGCCGATGGCAATCAGGTCATTTTCCGGCTGAATCACGTCACCGTTACCGGTGATGATAAGCGAAGCGGTTTCATCGGCCACGGCCAGCAGCGCTTCGAGCTTGCGCAGCATGCGGTCGGTACGCCAGTCTTTTGCCAGCTCAACGGCAGCTTTCACCAGATGACCCTGGTGCATTTCCAGTTTGCGTTCAAAAAGTTCAAACAGCGTGAAGGCATCCGCCGTGCCGCCTGCAAAACCGGCGATCACTTTGTCGTTGTAGAGACGGCGTACTTTCTTCACGTTGCCTTTCATGACGGTATTACCCAGCGTGGCCTGGCCATCACCGGCGATTACCACATGGCCGTTACGGCGTACACTTACTATTGTTGTCACGAGCAGACCCCCTGGTTACAGAATCGGGAAACAGAAGCCCTGAGCCTGTGCTCAGGGCTGAATTAAATGATAGATGGGGGGGATTTTGGGGGTTTCAACCCCCGGAGGCGAGTCGAATGCAGTTTGTGTGACCGGCGATTTTCAAACGCGAAATGGTGCCATCGGCATTTTCCTTGCCTTTCACCGGCCCAATCACCACGCGATTCCAGCCGTTATTGGTGGTAATACGCGAATCAAACCCTTCGAAGGCCAGCTGCGCACGCACCGTTTCCGCCTGCTCCGCGCCTTTGAACGAACCGCACTGCACCATCCAGCGGCGTTCGTCTTTTTTCTCAGCCGTCTGCTTCGGCGCTTCGGTCTCCTTGGTCACCGGCGCAGCCTGCTGAGTTTTCGGCTGCTGCGCGGTGGTATGCGCTGGCGTCTGAAGCAGATCCTGATAAGGCTGAGCCGCCTGTTTCTGCGGCTGAGTTTTCGGCTGCTGCTGGACAGGCTGAGACTGCACCGTACGCGTCGGCTGCTGATACGGCTGTTCCGTTACCCGCGGCTGTGCCTTAGGCTGCTGCACCGGCTGGGTTTGTGCCCACTGCTGCTGTTGTTGCTGCTGGATCTGCTGTTGCGCCTGACGTCGCTGCAGCGTTTGCTGGCGCTGTGCCGGGGTCTGCTCATTCCACGGCACTTCGTTCAGCTGCGTAGGTTGCTGGCGCATATCGGCCTGCATTTGTGCCAGCAGCTGACGCTGTTCATCCGTTAGCTGATTCGCATTCTGCACTTCACCACCCGCAGAAGGTTCAGTTGGCGCACGTACCCCAGGCTGACGGCTTTCCAGCTCTTTGATATAGCGCCAGCGCTCTTCAGGCTTCGGAGGAAGGCCATTTCCGGCCACTTTGCTTGCCTGAAGCGCCTCAGACTCTTCTTTTTTATGGTGCGTGATAAAGTACAGGCCACCAATAAAGGCGACGACTACAGCCGCAGCAATAGCGACCATTGCTGGCGAGACAGCAGGCAGGTTACGTTGCTTTTTCCTTGAGCTACTCTTTTTGCGTCGCGAAGGTGCCGGCTGGCCGCGACGTACATAATCTCGTTGTGCCACTATCGTTTCGCTGTATTTATTCGTTCGTCAGTCCGCCATGTTACTTAAGCGGCGGGGCTTTGACCAGATAAGGGTATCCGAAAGACGTTTACTTTAAGTCAATGCCTGGGTAGTGCCGCGGACGATCAGTTCACAGTCCAGCAACCGCGAGCCGCTGCTAACTGTTTGACCGTGAAGCTGATCCAGCAGAAGAAGCATCGCTTCGCGGCCGATTTGGTAGCGCGGCTGAGCGACCGTTGAGAGCGGCGGATCGCAAAATTCCGAAAGCGAAATATTATCGAAACCGATGATCGATAAATCTTTCGGTATGCGAAGACCGCGGCGTTTGGCATACGATAATGCGCCCAGCGCCATCACGTCGCTGTGACAAAATACGGCGGTTGGCGGCTCAGGCAGGTCCAGAAGTTTCTCCAGCGCCTGTCCACCTGCAGCGAAGGTAAAATCGCCGCGCGCAATGTAGTGCGGATCGACGGTAACGCCGGTACGGCGCAGCGCCTGAACATAGCCCTGCAGACGGTAGTGACACAGCGGCATCTCTTCCGGTCCGGCGATGCAGCCAATACGCTTATGCCCCAGCTCCTGGAGATAATTTACGGCGTTGAACGCGGCGGTGAGGTTATCGATATGGACCGTCGGCAGCTCCAGCTCTGGCGCAAACTCGTTGGCCATGACCATCGGCGGTAAATTACGCTGCTCTTCAATGCTGGCATCAAACGGCAGACGAGAGCCAAGCAAAAGCATGCCGTCGATCTGCTTGGTGATAATGAGGTCGATGAAGGTTTTTTCCTGCTGATTCTGATGAGCACAGTCACCAATCAGCACCAGGTAACCTTGTTCCGCCGCGGTGACTTCAATACCGCGGATAATCTCGCTGAAAAAGGGGTCACAGATGTCCGGCACAATCACCAGAATGGTGCGCGACTCGTTGCGTTTAACGTTACGCCCCATCGCCTGTGGGAAATAGCCCACTTCCAGCGCAGCCTGCTCCACCCGGTTACGGGTCGCCTGGGAGACTTTATCCGGGTTCATTAATGCGCGGGATACCGTTGCCGTAGAGACTTGTGCTTTCTGGGCAACGTCTTTCATGGTCGCCGGTGCAACCTCTTTCCTGGACTTCAACGTCTTCTCCTCGCCTGAACACCGAACTTCTGACATCACCATTTTTACAGATTGTTAATGGAATCGGTTACAGAATTTTCATAAAAAATGTGAGGAGAGTTAAATTTTTCGATCCATCTTCAGCCTTCGATGGGGTCGACGTCCAGCACCCACTTCACTTTTCGCGCTTCGGGCAGGGTGTTAATCAGCACCAGCGCGCCGCTGACGATATGCTGAAGACGAATACGCGAAGGGTGCTGGAGCAAAATCTGCCATCGGAAACGGCCACCGCGTTTTGGCGCGAGGGCGGGCACCGGGCCCAAAATCCACAGCTGATTATCCACCAGCGGGCTGGCCTGCAGAAGGTTTCTCAGCTGCTGCAGGAAAAGTGGCGCCTGCTGGTTGTTATGATCTTCCGCGCGGATGATGACGTGACTGGTCCACGGCGGTAGCTGCATAGTCTGGCGCTCGGCCAGCGCTTGCTCGGCAAAGGCGTCATAGCCTTTGTGCAGCAAGGTTTGCAGCAGCGGGTGCTCCGGGTGGTGCGTTTGCAACACCACTTCGCCCTGTTTACCGGCGCGTCCTGCACGTCCGGCTACCTGGGTATAAAGCTGGGCGAAGCGCTCGGCTGAACGAAAATCTGCCGAGAACAGCGCGCCGTCCACGTCCAGCAGGGCGACCAGCGTCACGTCCGGAAAATGGTGACCTTTAGCCAGCATCTGGGTACCAATCAGGATGCGCGCGCCACCGCGATGCACTTCCGCCAGCTGCTGTTCGAGCGCGCCTTTGCGGCTGGTGGTGTCCCGGTCGATACGCGAAATCGGCACGGCCGGGAAGAAGGGACCAAGCGCCTGTTCAAGCTGTTCCGTTCCCAGACCGACCGGCACAATATGCGTTGAACCACATGACGGACACTGGCGCGGCACCGGACGCTGGCTGTCGCAGTGGTGGCAGCGCAAATGCCGCTGGGCCTGATGGAAGGTATAGTAGTGGTCGCAGCGCGGGCATTCGGCAATCCAGCCGCAGTCGTGGCACAGCAGGGCAGGGGCGAATCCGCGGCGGTTCAGAAACAAAATGACCTGATTCCCCGCCTGCAAATGCTGGCGCATGCGGGTAATCAGCGCGGGCGCTAGCCCCGCCTGAACCTGCTGACCTTTCAGATCCAGCACGTGCTGAATGGCCGGACGGGCATTCCCCGCCCGACGCGTCAGGCGAAGCATGTGGTATTTACGCTGGCGCACGTTGTGCAGCGTTTCGAGCGCCGGCGTGGCGGAACCGAGAATAATGGGAATTTGCTCGCTGTGCGCGCGATAGACCGCCAGATCGCGGGCATGGTAGCGCCAGCCTTCCTGCTGTTTATAGGAGCTGTCGTGCTCTTCGTCGATCACGATAACGCCAAGATTTTTAAACGGCGTAAACAGCGATGAACGGGTGCCGATCACAATCGCCGCTTCGCCGTTTTTCGCTTTCAGCCAGGCGCTGAGGCGTTCGCTGTCGTTCAGGCCGGAGTGCAGCACCTCAACCGGCGCGTTAAAGCGTTCGCGAAATCGGGCGATGGTTTGCGGCGTCAGGCCAATTTCCGGCACCATCACCAGCGCCTGTTTCCCCTGAGCGAGCACGTTTTCCAGCACGCTCAGGTAGACTTCGGTCTTGCCGGAACCGGTGACCCCCGCCAGCAGCCAGGCAGAGAAACGATCGGAGGCGCTATGAATCGCGCCTACAGCGGTGGCCTGTTCGGTATTCAGACGCAGGCGATCCCCTGAAACGGAGAAACTCTCCCGCCAGTCGTTCAGAGCAGGCGCTTCGCTGGCCAGTTCGCTTAGCCCTTTCTTTCTTAATGCCTGTAGCGCCGTTTCGCTGACCTCAAGCTCGTCGACCTGATGCCGCCAGATTTTCCCCTGACGCAGCGCCGCCAGCGCCTGCTGCTGCTTCTGCGAGCGCTTCAGATTGTTGATGTCGACGGCCTGGCCTTCCTCCGTGGCAAACCAGTACCACATTGGCGCATGGCTGGCGCTCTTGCCCTGACGCAGCATAATTGGCAGAGCGTGGAACAGGACGTCGCCGATCGGGTGATGATAATAATCCGCTGCCCACAGCAGCAGTCGCCATATGCTGGTGGAGTAAACCGGCTCGCTGTCCAGCACCTCAACGACTGATTTCAGCTCATTAAGCGGTAGCTCGCTTTTATCGCTGACGCAGACGACGATCCCCACGCGCTGCTGTTTGCCAAACGGCACGGTCACGCGGCAGCCCGCTTTGGCGCTCATGCTGTCGGGCAGCAGATAGTCAAAGGTGCGGGGAAGCGGAACGGGCAGGGCAACGTGAGCGACGGGCATCGAATCTTCCTGACTTGAAAAGTGGCGCGTTAGTATACACATTAGTAAAAGCGGCGTGCGGATCAGTTTGCATACGTTGGTCAAATTCTGTATGATTCGCCGCCTTTGGTGTACTTTACGCCAAAGAACTTACAATCAACATCGCGTGGTGTCTGGCGTTAGGGCTGGAAGAGCGACGCGGCCTTAACTGAGGTTCTCCCATGAAAAAAGATATTCACCCGAAATACGAAATGATTACTGCAAACTGTTCTTGCGGTAACTCTATCCAGATCCGCTCTACCGTGGGTCACGATCTGAACCTGGACGTGTGCGGCAAATGCCACCCGTTCTACACTGGTAAGCAGCGTGACGTTGCAACCGGTGGCCGTGTTGACCGCTTCAACAAGCGTTTCAGCATCCCGGGCGCTAAATAAGTTTCCCGAAAAAAAGGCACCGCAAGGTGCCTTTTTTGTATCCGCTTCTCAGTATTCCCACGTCTCCGGGTCAATACCCAGTTCACGCATGATCACCTTCGCCTCTTCCGGGATTTCATCACTACGCTCTTTGCGCAGATCTTCATCGTTCGGCAACGGTTGACCGGTAAACGCATGCAGAAACGCTTCGCACAGCAGTTCGCTGTTGGTCGCGTGGCGCAGGTTGTTCACCTGACGACGCGTACGTTCATCGGTGAGGATCTTCAACACCTTCAGAGGAATGGAAACCGTAATTTTCTTTACTTGCTCACTCTTCTTACCGTGCTCAGCGTATGGGCTGATATATTCGCCGCTCCATTCAGCCATGAGATACCTTTAATCCTCTCAGTCATTTATCTAAAGGTGCAAAACCTGTAACCACCCGTTTTGAACCGCAATCTTGTCTAGTTTACCGTAGAGACGATACCGTGGCACGGATATTGCCGCTGCAGCGTGCACTAAAGCATATAATTTTAACGGCTATTTGCGCATTGCTCAATCTATACGCAAAGAAGTTTAGATGTCCAGATGTATTGACGTCCATACTTTCAATGTTTACTCTGGTGCCTGACTTTTCACCTCATTCGCCAGGAAGCCCTCACCATGACGCGTAAACAGGCCACTATTGCAGTGCGTAGCGGATTAAATGATGACGAGCAGTACGGCTGCGTTGTCCCGCCGATTCATCTTTCCAGTACCTACAACTTCACCGGATTTAATGAACCCCGCGCGCATGACTACTCGCGTCGTGGCAACCCTACGCGTGACGTGACCCAGCGCGCGCTTGCGGAACTGGAAGGGGGCGCAGGGGCAGTATTAACCAATACCGGGATGTCCGCCATTCACCTGGTGACCACCGTGTTCCTGAAACCGGGCGATCTGCTGGTTGCCCCACACGATTGCTACGGCGGCAGCTATCGCCTGTTTGATAGCCTGGCAAAACGCGGCTGCTATCGCGTGCTGTTTGTCGATCAAAACGACGAACAGGCGCTGAAACAGGCTCTGGCAGAGAAACCAAAGCTGGTTCTGGTGGAAAGTCCAAGCAATCCATTGTTGCGCGTTGTCGATATTGCGAAAATTTGTCAGCTCGCAAGGGATGCGGGAGCGATAAGTGTAGTGGATAATACGTTCCTCAGTCCGGCCCTTCAGAACCCACTCGCACTGGGTGCCGATCTGGTATTGCATTCATGCACTAAATATCTGAACGGCCATTCTGACGTAGTGGCAGGCGTGGTAATTGCCAAAGATCCGGATGTTGTCACCGAACTGGCATGGTGGGCCAATAACATTGGCGTCACCGCGGGCGCCTTCGACAGCTATCTGCTGTTGCGCGGCATCCGCACGCTTTCGCCGCGCATGGACGTGGCGCAGCGCAATGCCCAGGCGATTGTCGATTTCCTGAAAACCCAGCCGCTGGTGAAAAAGCTTTATCACCCGTCGCTGCCGGAAAATCAGGGGCATGAGATTGCCGCGCGCCAGCAGAAAGGGTTTGGCGCGATGTTAAGTTTTGAACTGGATGGTGACGAGCAAACGCTGCGTCGCTTCCTGAGCGGGCTGTCATTGTTTACGCTGGCGGAATCCTTAGGTGGGGTTGAAAGCTTGATCTCCCACGCCGCAACCATGACGCACGCAGGTATGGCACCGGAAGCACGTGCCGCCGCCGGGATTTCTGAGACGCTGCTGCGTATCTCAACCGGCATTGAAGATTCTGAAGATTTAATTGCCGATCTGGAAAATGGCTTCCGGATCGCAGCCAAGGGGTAATCATGAGTGTGATAGCGCAGGCAGGGGCGAAGGGTCGTCAGCTGCACAAGTTTGGTGGTAGTAGTCTTGCTGATGTGAAATGTTACCTGCGCGTTGCAGGGATCATGACGGAATATTCACAGCCGGGTGACATGATGGTTGTCTCGGCAGCGGGCAGCACCACCAACCAGTTGATTAGCTGGCTGAAACTGAGCCAGACCGATCGCCTTTCTGCGCATCAGGTGCAACAGTCCTTACGTCGTTACCAGAGCGAGCTGATTGCCGGCCTGCTGCCTGCGGACGTGGCGGACGGGCTGATCGGCGCCTTCACCCATGACCTTGAGCGTCTGGCTGCCATGCTGGACAGCGGTATTACCGATGCGGTGTATGCCGAAGTGGTGGGCCACGGTGAAGTGTGGTCCGCACGCCTCATGGCCGCCGTGCTGCAACACCTGGGCGTGGAAGCGGCCTGGCTCGACGCGCGTGATTTCCTGCGCGCCGAACGCGCCGCGCAGCCGCAGGTGGATGAAGGGTTGTCCTACCCGCTGCTGCAACAGCTGCTGGTGCAGCACCCGGGCAAACGTATTGTCGTCACCGGCTTTATCAGCCGCAGCAACGCGGGCGAAACCGTGCTGCTGGGCCGTAACGGATCGGACTACTCGGCAACGCAGATTGGTGCCCTGGCGGGCGTGTCCCGCGTCACCATCTGGAGCGACGTGGCCGGTGTTTACAGCGCGGACCCGCGTAAAGTTAAGGATGCCTGCCTGCTGCCGCTGCTGCGCCTGGATGAAGCCAGTGAACTGGCGCGTCTGGCTGCGCCGGTACTGCACGCGCGCACGCTGCAGCCGGTTTCCGGCAGCGATATCGACCTCCAGCTGCGCTGCAGTTACACCCCGGATCAAGGCTCCACGCGCATTGAGCGCGTGCTGGCGTCCGGTACCGGGGCTCGTATTGTCACCAGCCATGACGACATCTGCCTGATTGAGTTCCAGGTGCCTGCGGGGCAGGACTTCAAGCTGGCGCATAAAGAGATCGACACGATCCTGAAACGTGCTCAGGTGCGTCCGCTGGCCGTGGGTGTTCACAATGACCGCCAGCTGCTGCAGTTCTGCTATACCGCAGAAGTGGCGGACAGCGCGCTGAAAATTCTGGATGAAGCAGGCCTGCCGGGCGAACTTCGCCTGCGTCAGGGGCTGGCGCTGGTGGCGATGGTGGGCGCGGGCGTCACCCGTAACCCGCTGCACTGCCACCGCTTCTGGCAGCAGCTGAAAGGGCAGCCGGTGGAGTTCACCTGGCAGTCGGAAGAGGGCATCAGCCTGGTTGCCGTTCTGCGCAAAGGGCCAACCGAAAGCCTGATTCAGGGTCTGCATACCTCCCTGTTCCGCGCGGAAAAACGCATCGGCCTGGTGCTGTTCGGGAAAGGTAATATCGGTTCCCGCTGGCTTGAGCTGTTTGCCCGCGAACAGGTGACGCTCTCGGCGCGTACCGGGTTTGAATTTATTCTTGCGGGCGTGGTAGACAGTCGCCGCAGCCTGCTGAACTACGAAGGGCTGGACGCCAGCCGCGCGCTTGCCTTCTTTAACGATGAAGCGGTTGAGCAGGATGAAGAGTCGCTGTTCCTGTGGATGCGCGCGCACCCGTATGACGATCTGGTGGTGCTGGACGTTACCGCCAGCGAACAGCTTGCCGATCAGTACCTTGATTTCGCCAGCCACGGTTTCCACGTCATCAGCGCCAACAAGCTGGCGGGGGCGAGCAGCACCGATAAATACCGTCAGATCCACGACGCGTTTGAAAAAACTGGCCGTCACTGGCTGTATAACGCCACCGTGGGCGCGGGCCTGCCGGTTAACCACACCGTGCGTGACCTGATTGAAAGCGGCGACAGCATTCTGGCGCTGAGCGGTATCTTCTCCGGCACGCTCTCCTGGCTGTTCCTGCAGTTTGACGGCACCGTACCGTTCACCGACCTGGTGGATCAGGCGTGGCAGCAGGGCTTAACGGAACCCGATCCGCGCGTTGACCTTTCCGGTAAAGACGTGATGCGTAAGCTGGTAATCCTGGCGCGTGAAGCTGGTTACGACATCGAACCGGATTCCGTACGCGTCGAATCACTGGTGCCTGCCGGCTGTGAAGAAGGTTCTGTGGACCATTTCTTTGAAAATGGTGAAGAGCTTAACGAGCAGATGGTTCAGCGTCTGGAAGCGGCGAACGAGATGGGGCTGGTACTGCGCTATGTGGCGCGTTTTGAGGCTAACGGAAAAGCGCGAGTCGGCGTCGAGGCGGTGCGTCCTGAGCATCCGCTGGCGGCGCTGCTGCCGTGCGATAACGTCTTCGCCATCGAAAGCCGCTGGTATCGCGATAACCCGCTGGTGATCCGCGGTCCTGGCGCCGGGCGCGATGTCACCGCAGGAGCCATTCAGTCCGACATCAACCGTCTGGCTAAGCTGCTGTAACTCGTCACCCTGGCCCTCTCCCCGCATAGGGGGAGAGGGCACCAGTCAGGACAGATTAAACCAAACGGTTTTTCGCATCCGCTATCGCCTGCGCCACCTGCTTAGGCGACACGCCGCCTTTCGCGGCACGTTTATCCAGGCAAGACTGCAGCGCAAGAATCGGATACACATCATCCCCGATAACCGCGCTGAACTTCTGCAGGTCGGCCAGCGCCAAATCTTCCAGCGGTTTACCCTGACGAATAGCTTCCACTACCGCTTCACCCACGATATGGTGCGCTTCACGGAAAGGTACGCCTTTCGCCACCAGATAATCCGCCAGCTCGGTAGAGTTCGCATAGCCCTGCTGCGCCGCTTCCTGGCAGCGCGGACGTTTCACCTGAATGCCGTCCAGCACCAGCGCGCCCATATGCAGACAGTCCAGCCAGGTGTCGAGCGCGTCGAACAGTCCTTCTTTGTCTTCCTGCATGTCTTTGTTATACGCCAGCGGCAGCCCTTTCAGGGTCATCATCATGCCGGTCAGCGCGCCCTGCACGCGGCCACATTTACCCCTAATTAGCTCAAGCGCGTCCGGGTTTTTCTTCTGCGGCATCAGGGATGAGCCTGAGGTCACGCGGTCGGACAGCTCGACGAAGCCCGCTTCGCCAGAGTTAAAGAAGATCAGGTCTTCGGCAAAACGCGACAGGTGCACCATCCCGATCGAGGCATTGGAAAGTAGCTCCAGCACGTGGTCGCGGTCAGACACGCTGTCCAGGCTGTTACGGGTGGCGGAGGCAAAGCCCAGCCAGCCTGCCAGCTGTTCACGGTCGATTTCGTAAGCGGTACCGGCCAGCGCGCCGCTGCCCAGCGGGCTGACGTCCAGACGTTTAAGGGTGTCCTGCAGACGGCTTTCATCACGCGCCAGCATCTCGACGTAGGCCAGACACCAGTGCGCAAAGGTCACCGGCTGGGCGCGCTGCAGGTGAGTATAACCCGGCATCACCGCGTCCTGGTTGTTCTGCGCGGTCTCCACCAGTGCGCTCTGCAGCTGACGATTAGCCGCCAGCAGTTCGCCAACGGTATCTTTACACCACAGCTTCAGATCGGTGGCGACCTGGTCGTTACGGCTGCGTCCGGTGTGCAGCTTTTTGCCCAGTTGGCCGACTTTGTCGATAAGTTTGCCTTCCACCCAGCTGTGAATATCTTCAGCATCGCTTTCGAGGATCTGCTGCGGGTTAAGACGCACCTCTTCCAGCAGATTGTTCAGCGCTTCTTCCAGCTGTAATTGTTCGTCTGCGGTCAGTACGCCAACCGTCACCAGCGCTTTGGACCAGGCCACAGAGCCGACAATATCCTGTTCGGCCAGGCGGTAGTCGAAGCGCAAAGAGTCGTTGAACTGTTTGAACCGCTGATCCGCTGCCTGTGTAAAACGCCCACCCCAAAGTGCCATAACATGCTTCCTTAATATCTTTGAATTTCATTGCCCGGTGGCGCTGCGCTTACCGGGCCTACAAAACGTTAAATCGATTACGCCAGAATACGCGTGCCAATCGGCGTACCGTTGAACAGCGCAGGCAGTTGTTCAGCGTGACGCCAGGAGGCGATATCCACCGGGCGGCCCAGCGTGCGTGCGGCATCCAGCGCGGCGTTCACTTTGACGATCATGCCGTCGGTAATAATGCCTTGGGCAATCAGCTGCTCGGCTTTCTCAGCCGTCATTTCCGCAATGCGCTGGCCTTTGCCGTCCAGAATGCCGCTCACGTCGGAGAGAAGGATCAGATCCGCGCCCAGCGTTGCCGCGAGCGCGGTTGCTGCCTGGTCAGCGTTGACGTTCATCAGCTCGCCCTCTTCGGTCACGCCGATTGAGCTCACCACCGGCAGGAAACCCCCTTCCAGCAGCGTATTAATCAGCTTAGGCGAACCAGGCTGCGCCAGTCCAACGTGGCCGAGCTCTTCGTCGAGCTGGGTCACTTTTACGCTGTCGCCATCGCCCAGATAGAGGCCAACGGACGCGATGTGGTGTTTCTTCGCCCACGCCAGCAGCGTTTTGTTCGCCGTACCCGCCAGCGCGCCGGTAATGATGTCAATCTGGTCAGCAGGCGTCACGCGCAGGCCGTTTTTCTTTTTCACCGGCAGGTTGAGCCCTTTCATCAGCTCATCCACCACGCAGCCGCCGCCGTGCACAATCACCAGCGGACGTTGATGTGACTCGCGATAGTTCACCAGCGCGGTAAACAGACGCTCCAGCGCTTCTTCGCTATCCAGCAGTACACCACCGAGTTTGATAATTAATGGGTTCATCATCACACCTTAAATAAGAGCCTGCGTTTCCGGGAAACCGAAACGAATATTTGCACACTGCATTGCCTGTGCGGCAGCGCCTTTCAGTAAGTTATCTTCTGCGGCCACCACGATGAGATGCTCACCCTGAACGGCAAAGCCGATATCGCAGAACGGCAGACCGACCACGTTTTTCAGCGCCGGCACGCCTTTGTCGTACAGGCGCACCAGCGGTTTGTCCGCATACGCCTGCGTGAAGGCCTCGTTCACCTGCTCTTTGGTCACGCCCGGTTTCAGGCGGCAGGTGATGGTTTCGAGGATCCCACGCGGGAAGCTGCCCAGGTGCGGGGTGAAAATGACGTCCGCGCCCAGATGCGTCGTGATTTCAGGGTGATGACGGTGATTAAACACGCCATACGGCTGAAGGCTCACTTCGCAGAAGCTGTTGGAGATCGCCGCCTTGCGGCCTGCACCGCTCACGCCGCTGGTGGCGTTAATCACCGGCCACTGGCTCAGATCCAGCAGGCCTGCGTCGATCAGCGGCTTCAGGGAAAGCTGCGCTGCAGTCGGGTAGCAGCCCGGAACGGCAATCAGGTCAGCTTCTTTCAGTTTGTCAGCGCTCCACTCCGCCAGGCCGTACACCGCTTTTTCCAGCAGATCCGGATGCTGATGGGTGAAACCGTAATATTTTTCGTAGAACGCGCCGTCGTTAACGCGGAACGCGCCGGAGAGGTCGAAGACCACGCAGCCAGCCGCCAGGAACTGCGGCGCCAGGTCGTGGCTGACCTCGTGCGCGGTGGCTAAAAACACCACGTCGACGCCGTCGGTAAACTCGCTGATGTCAGACATGGGCTGCAGCGGCAGATCGACCTGGCCCTTAAGCTGCGGATGCAAATCGGAAATTAACTTTCCTGCATCATTGCTTTGCGCTGACACGGTCAAAGCGGTTATGGTCATATGTGGATGGCGATTCACGTAGCTTACAAGCTCTGCGCCCGCATAACCGCTAGCGCCTACAATCAGCGTATTCAACATCGGGTTCCTTTATGCTCAACGTTAATGTATTTTTATTCACATTTATTGCATGAATATTGATACTATCACGACCTAAGGTGTGTCAACAATGAAAATGAACTTACCGCCATTTATCGAGATCTACCGCGCCCTGATTGCCACACCGTCCATCAGCGCAACGGAAGAAGCGCTGGATCAGAGCAATGAGACTTTAATCAATCTGCTGGCGGGTTGGTTTAGCGATCTTGGGTTTAACGTTGAGGTTCAGCCCGTTCCCGGAACCCGCCACAAATTTAACCTGCTCGCCAGCACCGGAACCGGTGCGGGCGGCCTGCTGCTGGCCGGTCATACCGACACCGTGCCGTTTGACGATGGCCGCTGGACGCGCGATCCGTTCACCCTGACCGAGCATGACAACAAGCTCTACGGTTTGGGCACCGCCGACATGAAAGGCTTCTTCGCCTTTATCCTCGACGCGCTGCGTGACGTGGACGTGACGAAGCTGAAAAAACCGCTCTACATTCTGGCGACCGCTGATGAAGAAACCAGCATGGCTGGCGCGCGCTACTTCTCTGAAAACACGTCGATTCGCCCGGATTGCGCGATCATCGGCGAGCCGACGTCGTTGCAACCGATTCGCGCGCACAAAGGCCATATCTCTACGGCCGTGCGCGTGCTCGGCCAGTCCGGCCACTCCAGCGACCCGGCGCGCGGCGTGAACGCCATTGAGCTGATGCATGACGCCATCGGGCGCATCATGGCCCTGCGCGACGATCTGAAAGAGCGCTATCACTATGACGCGTTCACCGTGCCGTATCCGACCCTGAACCTCGGCAGCCTGCACGGCGGCGATGCCTCGAACCGTATATGCGCCTGCTGCGAACTGCATATGGACATCCGCCCGCTGCCGGGTATGACCCTCAGCGATCTCGACGGCCTGCTGAATGAGGCGCTGGCCCCGGTGAGCGAGCGCTGGCCGGGCCGCCTGACGGTCTCCGAACTGCATCCGCCGATCCCGGGTTACGAATGCCCGCCGGACCATCAGCTGGTTGAGGTGGTGGAAAAGCTGCTCGGTGAGAAAACCGACGTGGTGAACTACTGCACCGAAGCGCCGTTTATTCAGACGCTTTGCCCTACGCTGGTCCTTGGCCCCGGCTCCATCAACCAGGCGCACCAGCCGGATGAATATCTGGAAACCCGCTTCATCAAGCCAACCCGCGAACTGATTACACAGGTTGTGCATCACTTCTGCTGGCATTAAAACCGCACCGTACACCCCATAGGGAGAAGACTGCCTGGTGCGGTCTTTTCCCCTTTACCCAAAGGGCAGTAAGGTCCTGGGCAGGGGATGTCTCACTCCCCATCATGAACTTTCTTCATCTTGTCTGAGCAAACCTCACCGTTATTGTTGATTATTTATGTTGACGTCCCTCTGCTTTTCCGTCATTTTTACATCTGGACGTCTAAACGTATAGAAGTTCACAAGACAACAGACAACGACATGTGATTGATAGAGGTAAGGTATGAGCTTTTTTCACGCCAACCAGCGGGAAGCACTGAATCAGAGCCTGGCCGAAGTAAACGGTCAGATTAACGTCTCTTTTGAATTTTTCCCGCCGCGCACCAGTGAAATGGAGCAAACCCTGTGGAGCTCTATCGATCGTCTCAGCAGCCTGAAGCCGAAGTTCGTTTCCGTGACTTACGGCGCTAACTCCGGCGAGCGCGATCGTACGCACAGCATTATCAAAGGCATCAAAGATCGTACCGGTCTGGAAGCGGCGCCGCACCTCACCTGTATCGACGCGACCCGCGACGAGTTACGGGCTATCGCCCAGGATTACTGGAATAACGGCATCCGTCATATTGTCGCACTGCGCGGTGATCTGCCGCCGGGCAGCGGTAAGCCGGACATGTATGCCGCCGATCTGGTCGCGCTGCTGAAAGACGTGGCTGATTTTGATATCTCCGTTGCCGCTTATCCTGAGGTGCATCCGGAAGCGAAAAGCGCCCAGGCCGATCTGCTTAACCTCAAGCGTAAAGTGGACGCCGGCGCGAATCGCGCCATTACCCAGTTCTTCTTCGATGTCGAAAGCTATCTGCGCTTCCGTGACCGCTGCGTCTCCGCGGGCATCGACGTTGAAATTATCCCAGGTATTCTGCCGGTCTCTAACTTCAAGCAGGCGAAGAAATTCGCTGATATGACCAATGTCCGCATTCCGCTGTGGATGTCCAAAATGTACGAAGGGCTGGACGATGACCCGGAAACCCGCAAGCTGGTGGGGGCTAATATCGCGATGGACATGGTGAAAATTTTAAGCCGTGAAGGAGTGAAAGATTTCCACTTCTACACGCTAAACCGTGCGGAGATGAGCTACGCCATCTGCCACACTCTGGGCGTTCGCCCCGCGTAAAACACCAAAAGCCCTCTTAAATTGAGGGCTTTTTAACAGGGGAAAAAGTTAAAAGGTATCAGCTATCGAATCTGTGGATTAATTCAACTATAACTTATTGCTAGTGGTGTATATCGTAACGGTAACACTGTAAAAGGGAGCATAGCGATGAGCACGTCAGACGAGACCAATAAAGCGGCATCAGTCGGCAAATGCCCGTTCCACCAGGGCGGCGTCGATCACAGCGCGGGCGCAGGTACAGGCAGCCGCGACTGGTGGCCAAAACAACTCCGCATCGATCTTCTTAACCAACATTCCAATCGTTCGAACCCGCTGGGTGAAGACTTCGACTACCGCAAAGAATTCAGCAAACTTGATTACTCCGCCCTTAAAGGCGACCTCAAAGCACTCTTAACCGACTCTCAACCGTGGTGGCCTGCCGACTGGGGCAGCTATGCGGGCCTGTTTATCCGTATGGCCTGGCACGGCGCGGGTACCTATCGCTCCGTTGACGGGCGCGGTGGGGCTGGACGCGGTCAACAGCGCTTTGCGCCGCTGAACTCCTGGCCGGATAACGTAAGCCTGGATAAGGCGCGCCGTCTGCTGTGGCCCATCAAGAAAAAATACGGTCAAAAAATTTCCTGGGCTGACCTGTTTATCCTCGCGGGTAACGTGGCGCTGGAAAACTCGGGTTTCCGCACCTTTGGTTTTGGTGCCGGACGTGAAGACGTCTGGGAACCGGATCTGGACGTGAACTGGGGTGATGAGAAAGCCTGGCTGACCCACCGTGACCCGGAAGCGCTGGCGAAGCGTCCGCTGGCTGCCACCGAAATGGGCCTGATCTACGTCAATCCGGAAGGGCCAAACGCCAGCGGCGAACCGCTGTCAGCGGCGGCAGCGATTCGCGCCACCTTTGGCAACATGGGTATGAACGACGAAGAGACCGTGGCGCTGATTGCAGGCGGCCATACCCTCGGCAAAACCCACGGCGCGGGTGAAGCCACCCACGTGGGTACTGACCCGGAAGCCTCTCCGATTGAAGCGCAGGGCCTCGGCTGGGCGAGCACGCACGGTACGGGCGTGGGCGCTGATGCCATTACCTCCGGTCTGGAAGTCATCTGGTCACAAACTCCGACCCAGTGGAGCAACTACTTCTTCGAGAACCTGTTTAAATTCGAATGGGTGCAGACCCGCAGCCCGGCGGGAGCGATTCAGTTTGAAGCCGTGGATGCGCCGGAAATCATGCCTGACCCGTTCGACCCGTCCAAAAAACGTAAGCCAACGATGCTGGTTACCGACCTGACGCTGCGTTTTGACCCGGAATTCGAAAAGATTTCCCGCCGTTTCCTGAACGACCCGCAGGCCTTTAACGAAGCCTTCGCGCGCGCGTGGTTCAAACTGACCCACCGCGATATGGGACCAAAATCGCGTTACCTCGGCCCGGAAGTGCCGAAAGAAGATCTGATCTGGCAGGACCCGCTGCCGGAGGCGGTATTCAATCCGACCAAAGAGGACATTGAAAGCCTGAAGGCGGAAATTGCGGCCTCTGGCCTCTCTGTGAGCGAGCTGGTTTCTGTGGCCTGGGCGTCGGCATCGACCTTCCGCGGTGGCGATAAGCGTGGCGGCGCCAACGGTGCGCGTCTGGCGCTTGCTCCTCAGCGTGACTGGGACGTGAACGCCGCAGCGGTTCGTGCGCTGCCGGCTCTGGAGGCTATCCAGCGCACCACCAACAAAGCCTCTCTGGCCGATATTATCGTGCTGGCGGGCGTGGTAGGCGTTGAGCAGGCCGCAAAAGCGGCGGGCGTTTACGTCAACGTTCCGTTTACGCCGGGACGCGTGGATGCGCGTCAGGATCAGACGGATATCGAGATGTTTAACCTGCTCGAACCGGTTGCTGATGGCTTCCGCAACTACCGTGCGCAGGTGGATGTGTCCACGACGGAATCCCTGCTGATTGATAAAGCCCAACAGCTGACGCTGACCGCACCGGAGCTGACGGTGCTGATCGGCGGCCTGCGCGTGCTGGGTGCCAACTTTGATGGCAGTAAGAACGGCGTGTTCACCAACCGCGAAGGCGTGCTGAGCAATGATTTCTTCGTGAACCTGCTGGACATGAATACCCAGTGGAAGGCGACCGACGAATCAAATGAGCTGTTTGCCGGAAGCGATCGCGTCAGCGGTGAAGTGAAATATACCGCCACCCGCGCCGATCTGGTCTTCGGTTCAAACGCCGTGCTGCGCGCGCTGGCCGAGGTTTATGCCAGTGATGATGCACACGAGAAGTTTGTCCGCGACTTCGTTGCAGCATGGGCGAGGGTAATGGATCTGGACCGGTTTGACGTGAAGTAACCCTTGTGCCGGGTGGCGGCTACGCCTTACCCGGCCTACGGGCAAAAAAATCCCCGCCGATGCGGGGATTTTTATTCATGCCAGTTACTCCCACTCCTGCAGGAACCGCTGCCCATATTGGTCAGCCACCAGCAGCGCCGCGTAAACCTGATCCGGCGACACGCCGCCAGGCATATTGTGGATGGTTTCTCCTTCCGCACAGGACGCCTCTGCGATCAGCCGCATTTTGGCCGGAATATCTTCTTTAATATTTAGCTGTGCCAGCGTAATCGGCAGCCCAACGCTGTGGCAAAGCGCCGCGACGGCCTCTATTTCTTCTACCGGCGCGTTTTCCAGCACCAGCTGCGTCAGCGTACCAAACGCCACTTTTTCACCGTGATAGAAGTGGTGCGCGTCCGGTACCGCCGTCATACCGTTATGAATAGCGTGTGCCGCCGCCAGTCCGCCGCTTTCAAATCCTACGCCGCTAAGATAGGTGTTGGCTTCGATAATGCGTTCCAGCGCCGGTGTTACTACATGCTGTTCCGCTGCAAGCATGGCTTTTTCACCCTCTTCAATCAGCGTGTTGTAGCACAGCTCGGCCAGCGCGAGCGCAGCCTGCGTACATTTGCCGCCCGCCATGGTGGTCGCACCGCTGCGCGAGCAGGCGCGTGCTTCAAACCAGGTCGCCAGCGCATCGCCAATCCCGGCGGCCAGCAGACGTGCCGGCGCACCTGCTACCACTTTGGTATCCACAATGACCATGTTCGGGTTGTGCGGCAGCATCAGGTAGCGATCGAACTCGCCGCTGTCGGTGTAGATAACGGAAAGGGCGCTGCACGGCGCATCGGTGGAGGCAATAGTCGGTGCAATGGCGACGGGCACGTCCATAAAGTGAGCCAGCGCTTTGGCGGTATCCAGCGTTTTACCGCCGCCGATGCCCAGGACTGCCAGGCAGTCGGCGCCGTCGGCCAGTTTTTTCAGCCGATCGATTTCATTTTGTGAACACTCGCCGCCAAATGGCGCTATTTCGGCATAGAGTTCCGCATTTTTAAAACTCTGACGCAGGGTCTCTTCGGCAAAACCCAGCACAAATTTATCACCGACAACCAGCCAGCGATTGGCCAGGGGTTTCAAATAGTCGCCGAGACGGGTAAGCACATCAGCGCCCTGGATATATTTTCCCGGCGATTGAATGATACGGTCCATAACAGTTCTCCCTTAGAGATTGAGGTTACCAAACGCGTTTTTCCAGTCTTGCTCGAACTTCTCTACGGCTGACTCTACCGCCGGTGTGCCGAGCATATGTTGCGCTACGTCTAAGGGAAGCGTGATTGCCTCGCATCCCGCCAACAGGCAGTCCAGCGCCTGACGCGGCGTTTTGAAGCTGGCGGCCAGCACTTTGCTTTCCGGCGCGTGCAGTTCCAGTAGGGATTGCAGCTCCTGGACCATGCGAATGCCGTCACCGCCCTGAGCGTCAACGCGGTTTACGTACGGCGCGACATACTTCGCGCCTGCCAGTGCGGCAAGCAAGCCCTGCGCCGCGCTGTAAACGGCGGTTCCCAGCGTGGTTATCCCCTCTTTTTTCAATGCTTTAATCGCGATGAGCCCCTGAGCCGTCACCGGGATTTTCACCACAATTTCCGGGATGGCGTTACTTAAACGTTTGGCTTCCTCCACCATGCCTTCTGCGTCGCGGCTCATGGTTTGAGCAAACAACGTGCCTTCTGGCCCGATGGCTTTTTGCAGGCGCGGCAGCACGTCCCAAATGGATTCACGGCTGGCGGCAATGATGCTCGGATTGGTGGTGACGCCCGCTATGGGAAAAATGCGCGCCAGGCGTTCAACTTCCGCCACGTTGGCGGTATCCAGGTACAGTTCCATCACTCTTCCTCGTTTTACAGTTCTAATTCGTGTTGTAGCAGGGAAGCAATCGCCTCCCCGGAGCTGGCGTTAACCAGCGCGTTGCGGAAATCTTCATGCATGATGCGGCGTGCCAGGCGGGAAAAAATACGCATATGCTGATCGCCCGCGGCATGTTTGTTCAGCGTCAGCATGATGATGAATTGTGCTTCTTCATCCCCCCACGTGACGGGGGCTTTCAGGCGTGCAACGCTAATGGTGGATTGCTCAATGTGCTCCGATTTGCAGTGCGGAATGGCAAAGCTAAAGCCGAGACCGGTGGAGAAGACGGCTTCGCGCGCCCACAGATCGGCCTCCAGCTTGCGGGGATAGCGGCAACGTCCTGCAAGCAGCAGGTTATCGGTCATTCCTTTCATGACCTCTTCTTTACTGTTCCAGTCATTGTCCAGTGAAATGCAGCGTGGTATGACCAGCGGTGTGTCCTGCTGATTCATGCGGAACTGCGCCAGCAGGTGTTCCACTTCAAGCGAAGTGCGACACGCCATAGCCTGATTCAGCAACTGGCGGCAGGCGCGGCTATCAAGCTGAGCCAGACGCGCTTTGGTTGCCGGAATGGCGGGCGACCCCATGCTCAGCTCATCCAGACCCAGACCCACCAGCAATGGCAACACCGAACCTTTTGCACCCAGTTCGCCGCACAGGCCAATCCATTTACCCTGGCGATGGACGGCTTGCACCGCGTAATCCAGCGCCCGCAGGAAGGCCGGGTTAAGGCTGTTGTAATGGCGTGTGACTTTGGCGTTGTCGCGGTCAACGGCCAGCAGATACTGCGTCAGGTCATTGCTACCGATGCTAAAGAAATCAATCTCTTCGCAGCACTGATCGATGATAAACATTACAGAAGGCACTTCCAGCATGATGCCGAGCGGGATTTTCTCATCAAACGGAGTATGTTCCGCGCGGAGCTGTTGTTTCGCTTCGGCAAGTTTCTCTTTCACCCACAGGATCTCTTTCATGGAAGAGATCATCGGGATCATTATCTTCAGGCTGCCGTGAGCAGAGGCGCGCAGGATCGCCCGAAGCTGGGTGGAGAAAAGCACTGCATATTCTTCGTAAATACGTACGGCGCGGTAGCCGAGGAACGGGTTATTTTCGGCCGGGATATTCAGATACTCCACCGGTTTATCGCCGCCGATATCCATGGTCCGCACGATGATGCTGCGCCCGTTTGCGCTTTCCAGCGCCTGGCAGAAAATGTTGTAGAGCTCGTTTTCACCGGGCGCGCTGCTGCGGTCCATATAAAGCATTTCGGTGCGAAACAGGCCAACGCCCTCGGCGCCGTTCCCAAATGCTGCCTGCGCTTCCACCGCATGGGCGATGTTAGCGGCAATCTCAACGCGCAGGCCGTCTGCGGTTCTGGCTTCCCGGTCAAGCCAGATGCCCTGCTGCTCGCGTAGTGCCTGTTGTACCCGTGCTTCCTGTCGGTAGTAGCGTGTTACCGCATCGCTGGCATTGACCACGACCGCACCGGCATTGCCATCGATAAATACGGGCTTATTGCGCCACTGCAGCAGGCTTTCGCTGTCGACGCCCACTAGTGTCGGAATATTAAAGGAGCGTGCAAGAATAACGGTGTGCGAGGTTGTTCCACCGCTTTTTAGCAGTAGCCCCTTAAGCAAAGTTTTATCGAGTTCCAGGAACTGGCCGGGCGTGAGGTCGTCGGCAAGGCAGACGCTCGGCTGAGTGAGTTGTCCCGGTGCCGGAAAGCGTTGTTCACCATAAATTTGTTGTAAAAGTTGATAGCAAACATCGCGCACATCCAGCACACGTTCCTGTAAGTAGCTGCTGCTGGAGCGAGAGAACGCATCGCAGAAATGGTTGGCTGTGGCGATTATCGCTTGCGCGCAGCTTAGCCCCTGGCTCACGCCAGCAAGAAGATGCTGATGCAGAGAGGTATCCGTCGCCAGAGATCTGTGCGCGTCGAGAATTGCGCTGGCGGTGCTGTCGCTGTCCAGCGCACGAAGTTCAATGTTTTTCACCAACAGGGTGAGTCCGTTGTCCAGCGCTGACTGTTCATCTTCCACGCTTTTCCCGTCGGGTAAATCCGTCAGTGCATTGAGATCCAGCGAGGTCAGCAACGTCAGCACGCCCTGGGCACTACCGCTGCACACAGGCAGGGCGCGAAAGAGCGTTGGATTAAGGCGTGCGAGAGATTCTGGCAGCGGATCGCGCCCAGTATTGATGGCTTCTGCGAGCGGCGCATCACAGTGTGGAAATTCTTCCCGGAGCCATTGTTCCAGATGTTGATGGGCGTTCTGCTCATCTTCACCATGGATCACCAGACGACAGGCGTCGCCTGCCAGCGTATCGGTACCAATAAGTGCCAGTGCGCTCTTGGCATTCCCTTTACGGTCTGTGCGCAGGTTGTGCCATTCGATTTGCGAGATAAACGTATTGCACAGCGTCTCCACATGACTTGCCGGACGCGCGTGAACACCGTTGGGTAATTCACAGGTAAATTCCACTACGAGAGCCATACACACTCCTGAAATCAATCCTCATTCATTGGGCAACAGCATACGAGTGTGTTGATGACGCGCGCCATGTGACAAATCTGCCAAAAGCTGGACAAATGTAATATCACGTGAAAAGTGAGATTTGACTCACAGGTTGTGGTGTTTTGTCTGATGCGTACCATTGATCAGAAATGTGGAGGCGGATCTCATTTTTATTTCGACATTACAAAAATCCAGTAAATGGCCTTTTTGTCTCCTGTTAGCCGTCTTCCTGATTGCCTATTGTTTGCCACAACATCTTTATGGTTTTAGGCCAGGAGCGACATATGAAAGAGTTGGTGCATATTCTCAAGAACACGCGGCAGCATCTGATGACCGGGGTATCACACATGATCCCGTTCGTGGTCGCAGGCGGTATTTTGCTGGCGGTCTCGGTCATGCTGTACGGCAAGGGTGCGGTCCCGGATGCAGCAACCGATCCCAACCTCAAAAAGCTATTCGATATCGGCGTAGCAGGGTTGACGCTGATGGTGCCTTTCCTGGCCGCCTATATTGGCTATTCCATTGCCGAGCGCGCAGCGCTGGCGCCTTGCGCTATTGCCGCGTGGGTCGGTAACAGCTTCGGTGCGGGTTTCTTCGGCGCCATTATTGCCGGGATCCTCGGCGGGATTGTCGTCTGGTATCTGAAAAAACTGCCGGTCCCGAAAGTGCTGCGATCCGTCATGCCTATCTTCATCATCCCTATCATCGGCACCTTTGTTACCGCAGGCATCATGATGTGGGGTCTGGGTGAACCAGTTGGCGCGTTGACGGCGGGCTTAACCCAGTGGCTGCAAGGGATGCAGCAGGGCAGCATCGTAGTGTTGGCCGTCATCATGGGGTTGATGCTGGCCTTCGACATGGGCGGCCCGATTAATAAAGTCGCCTATGCCTTCATGCTGATCTGCGTTGCACAGGGCGTCTACACCGTGGTGGCGATTGCGGCAGTCGGTATCTGTGTGCCACCGCTGGGATTAGGCCTGGCGACGGTGATTAATCGCAAGAATTTTACCGGTGAAGAGCGTGAAGCGGGTAAGGCCGCATTAGTGATGGGCTGCGTGGGGGTCACCGAAGGGGCCATTCCGTTCGCCGCAGCCGATCCTCTGCGTGTCATTCCCTCCATCATGCTGGGATCCGCATCTGGCGCAGTGACGGCCGCCGTGATGGGCGCGCAATGCTATGCCGGCTGGGGCGGGCTCATCGTTCTCCCTGTGGTGGAGGGCAAACTCGGCTACATCGCGGCGGTTGCCGTGGGGGCTGTGGTGACGGCCATTAGCGTTAACGTGCTGAAGAGTATTGCCCGTAAGAATGCAAAACAGGTCGTGGAAAAAGAGGACGACCTAGATCTGGATTTCGAAATTAACTGAGTGAGGAAGAGAACATGACCCGAATTATTGCAGTAACAGCATGTCCGTCAGGCGTTGCTCATACCTACATGGCGGCCGAAGCGCTGGAAAGTGCCGCCAAAGCTAAAGGTTGGGAAGTGAAGGTTGAAACGCAGGGGTCGATTGGCCTGGAGAATGAACTGACGGCAGAAGACGTTGCCGCCGCAGATATGGTGATCCTGACCAAAGATATCGGCATTAAGTTCGAAGAGCGCTTTGCCGGGAAAACCATTGTACGCGTCAATATCAGCGACGCGGTAAAACGCGCTGACGCCATCATGAACAAAATTGATGCCCACCTGGCGCAAACCGCCTGACGCTTTCCCGCCTTTAGGGGCGGGCTCGTTTTCCGTTACAGGAGTTCCCTCATGACGAATCGTACCCAGCGTTTGAAAGACGCTCTTTTTGCTAATCCGCGTGAAATCTCGCTTGAGCGTGCTTTGCTCTATACCGCCAGCCATCAGCAGACGGAGGGCGAGCCGGTTATCCTCAGGCGAGCAAAAGCCACGGCGTACATTCTTGACCATGTGAACATCGCGATTCGTGATGAGGAACTGATTGCGGGAAACCGGACCGTTAAACCGCGCGCGGGCATTATGTCTCCTGAGATGGATCCGTACTGGCTGCTTAAGGAGCTGGACCAGTTTTCCACACGCCCGCAGGACCGCTTCGAGATCGGCGAAGCGGATAAGCAGATTTACCGTGACGTGCTGTATCCCTACTGGGAAAAACGGTCGATGAAGGATTTCATCAACAGCCAGATGACGGATGAGGTGAAAGCCGCCGTGGGGACGCAAATTTTCAGCGTCAATCAGACGGACAAAGGGCAGGGGCATATCATTATTGATTATCCGCGCCTGCTGAATAACGGGCTGGGTGCGCTGGTGGCGCAAATGCGAGAATATTGTGCCCGCGATGCGCAGAACATGTTCTATGCCGCCGCGCTGATTCTGCTTGAAGCATCCCAGCGTCATATTCTGCGCTATGCCGCGCTGGCTGAAAGGCTTGCGTCCGGCTGTGATGAAGCTTCACGGCGTGAAGAACTATGTAAGATTGCCGAAATCTCGCGTCATAACGCGCAGCATAAGCCGCAAACGTTCTGGCAGGCGTGTCAGCTGTTCTGGTATATGAACGTCATTTTGCAATACGAATCTAACGCCAGCTCGCTTTCTATCGGGCGCTTCGACCAGTATATGTTGCCGTTTTATCAGGCTTCACTCTCGCAGGGGGACGATCCCGAATTTCTGAAAGAGCTACTGGAATCGCTGTGGGTGAAATGCAATGACGTGGTGCTTTTACGTTCGACCAGTAGCGCACGTTATTTTGCAGGTTTTCCGACGGGTTATACCGCGTTGTTGGGCGGCTTAACGGAGAGCGGTCGTAGCGCAGTGAATGTGCTTTCCTTCCTGTGCCTGGATGCTTACCAGAGGGTTCAGCTTCCGCAGCCGAACCTAGGCGTACGGGTTAACGAACTTATCGACCGACCTTTCCTGCTTAAAACGGCGGAGACGATCCGCCTGGGCACCGGTATCCCGCAGATTTTCAATGATGAAGTGGTGGTGCCTGCTTTCCTTAATCGGGGGGTGTCGCTGGAAGACGCGCGCGACTACGCGGTGGTTGGCTGTGTAGAACTGTCGATTCCGGGTAAAACCTACGGTCTGCATGATATCGCGATGTTTAACCTGCTGAAGGTAATGGAAATCGCGATGCAGGAGAACGAAGGTAACGCAGCGCTGAGTTATGAAGGCCTGCTGGACCATATCCGCGCCAAAATTAACCACTATATTGCGCTAATGGTTGAGGGGAGCAATATCTGCGATATCGGCCATCGCGACTGGGCACCGGTGCCGTTACTCTCTTCATTCATAAGCGATTGTCTGGAATCAGGGAAAGATATTACCGAGGGTGGCGCGCGCTATAACTTTTCTGGCGTTCAGGGGATCGGGATAGCCAATCTGAGTGATTCACTGCACGCCCTGAAAGGGCTGGTTTTTGAACAGCATCGCTTAAGTTTTGATGAGCTATTAGCCGTATTGAACGCTAACTTTGCCACGCCAGAGGGCAAAAAAATCCGCGCACGGTTGATTAATCGCTTCGAAAAATACGGCAATGATATCGATGATGTCGACAACATCAGCGCTGAACTGCTGCGCCATTACTGTAAAGAGGTCGAAAAATACCGGAACCCGCGCGGCGGGCAGTTCACTCCGGGGTCTTATACCGTGTCGGCACACGTGCCGCTCGGGGCGGTGGTGGGGGCCACGCCCGATGGCCGCTTTGCCGGCGAACAGCTGGCAGACGGTGGGCTTTCGCCGATGCTTGGGCAAGATATGCAGGGCCCAACGGCGGTACTTAAATCGGTAAGCAAGCTGGATAACTATCTGCTATCTAACGGTACGCTGCTAAACGTTAAATTTACCCCTGCGACGCTGGAAGGCGATGCCGGGCTGCAAAAGCTGGCGGATTTCCTTCGCGCTTTCACCCAGCTTAAGTTGCAGCATATCCAGTTCAACGTGGTGAACGCGGAGACATTGCGTGAAGCGCAACAGCGTCCACAGGATTTTGCCGGGCTGGTGGTGCGCGTTGCCGGCTACAGCGCCTTCTTTGTGGAATTATCGAAGGAGATCCAGGATGACATTATCCGCCGCACAGCGCATCAGCTGTGACGTGGTTGAAACGCGCGCCGAGGTGGCGCGTATTTTCAACATCCAGCGCTACTCATTGAATGACGGACGCGGCATCCGTACGGTTGTCTTTTTTAAAGGCTGCCCTCACCGCTGTCCGTGGTGTGCGAATCCAGAGTCGATTTCGCCGAAAATCGAGATGGTGCGTAGAGAAAGTAAATGTCTTAACTGCGCCCCCTGTTTACGGGACGTTGATGAGTGCCCCTCCGGCGCATTTGAGCCTATCGGGCGGGACGTTACGCTGGAGGAGCTGGAAAAAGAGGTAATGAAAGACGATGTATTCTTTCGTTCCTCGGGAGGCGGAGTGACGCTTTCGGGTGGGGAAGTATTGCTGCAGGCACCTTTCGCGACACGGCTACTACAAAGGCTGCGTCGATTCGGCGTGCATTCGGCCATCGAAACGGCAGGCGATGCCCCTTTGTCCCGATTAATACCGCTGGCTCGCCAGTGTGATGAAGTGCTGTTTGATTTGAAGATCATGGACGCGGATCTGGCCCAATCGATTATGGCAATGAATCTTCCCAGAGTGCTGGATAATTTCCGCCAGCTGGTGGCTGACGGGATAAACGTGATTCCCCGCGTGCCGCTTATTCCGGGCTATACGCTCAACGAAACGAACATGACGCGCGTACTGGATTTCCTGCTACCTTCAGGAATACGACAGCTGCATTTATTGCCCTTTCATCAGTATGGGGAGCCAAAATACCGCCTGCTGGGACAGGAGTGGGGCATGCGGCAAGTTATCCCTCCGACAGAAGATGAGGTGTCAGCGATGCGTCAACGGGCAGAGCGAGAAGGTTTCAATGTTACCCTGGGAGGCTGAATATGACAGTGATAACGGGACGTCATCTGGTGGCGGTGACCGCGTGCGTCAGTGGCGTCGCGCATACCTATATGGCTGCCGAACGGCTGGAAAAGCTCTGCCAGCAGGAGAGGTGGAGTGTTAACATCGAGACGCAGGGAGCGCTGGGCATCGAGAGCGAGCTTACGGAAGACGACATTCAGCGTGCCGATGTCGTATTGCTGATTACCGATATAGAACTGTCGGGCAGTGAGCGTTTCGAGAATGCGCGCTACGTGAAGTGCGGTATTAGCGCCTTTTTACGTGATCCACAAAAGGTGATGGGAGCGGTGCGTAAGATATTAGCCGCTCCGCAGCATACTCAGGTCATTCTGGACTAGCGGTCTTCCCGGTGAGCTGGCTGTGATACTGGCGACGGTATTCTGAAGGCGAACGCTCCGTGTTCTTGCGAAATAACCGGCAGAAATAGTTGCTGTCAACAAATCCGCAGGCATGCGCTACCTCTTTCACTTTTAAATCATACCCTTTCAGCAACTGGCGAGCGTGTTCCAGCCGGGTGTGCGTCAGGTATTCATTGAAACCCACTGCGCCCGTTTTCTGAAACAGATGCGACAGGTAGTTTGGGGAGATATAAAAAGCCTGCGCGACGGATTCCCGGGTAAGCGGGGTGGCGTAGTGTTCGTCAATATAGATCCGAATCGCTTCAAATAAAGCCTGACTGCGGGAGGCGGTTTGGATCTGGCTACCCAGCAGGTCGACGCAGTGGCTAAGCAGGCTGGCGATAATCAGCCGCGCGGTTTGTTGCTCATGGGGCTGCATCTGTATTTCATGAAGCGTCTGTAAGAGTAGCGATCCAATACGCGGACCACGGCGGGCAACGTTCTGCTTTGCCAGGTTACGAACGTCTACGCCATCCCAGTGTATAAGGCTAAAACCAAGCTGCTGTTTGCCAAACAGGATGCTCAGCGTTGTTGCGGGGGCTTGCCATTGTGGATTATTCCAGCCGCCAGCCGGGACGTATAAAACGTCACCCTGCTGTAATACGCAGCCAGCCAGGTCTTTCATGGATCCTTCGATCGCGATCTCCAGACGTGGAAAATCGACCTGCAAGGCAAGTTCGGGGGCGGAGGTCGCTGGGTTTGCAAAATGCACCTCATGCAGCGGCGTTGTGCCGTTGATCAGGTCATTCAGGATATCGGTAATGTCGTGGTGCATGGTGTTGATACCAGGGTATTGCCGGGTGGCGCTAACGCTTACCCGGCCTACTTATCGTAGGCCCGTGCAAGCGCAGCGCCGCCGGGCGTAAAGCATTAGCCGGTGTTACGCATACCCGCCGCAACGCCCGCAATCGTCACCATCAGCGCCTGTTCAACACGTGGATCCGGCTCTTTCCCTTCTTCTTCCGCCAGACGCGAACGGTGCAGCAGCTCTGCCTGCAGGACGTTCAGCGGGTCGGTGTAGATGTTACGCAGTTGAATAGACTCGGCAATCCACGGCAGGTCCGCCATCAGGTGTGAGTCGTTGGCGATGTCCAGAACCACTTTGATGTCGCCTTCCAGCAGTTCGCGCAGCTCTTTGCCCAGCGCCCACAGCTCAGGTTTCACCAGACGCTGATCGTAGTATTCCGCCAGCCACAGGTCAGCTTTCGAGAAGACCATCTCCAGCATGCCCAGACGGGTAGAGAAGAATGGCCAGTCGCGACACATGGTCTCCAGCTCGCTCTGTTTGCCGTCTTCCACCACTTTTTGCAGCGCGGCACCGGCACCCAGCCAGGCGGGCAGCATCAAACGGTTTTGCGTCCAGGCGAAGATCCACGGGATCGCGCGCAGAGACTCTACGCCACCGGTCGGGCGACGCTTCGCAGGACGTGAGCCCAGCGGCAGTTTACCCAGCTCCTGCTCAGGCGTGGCCGAGCGGAAGTAAGGAACGAAATCTTTGTTTTCACGCACGTAGCCGCGGTACAGATCGCAGGAGATATCAGACAACTCGTCCATGATATGGCACCAGGATGCTTTCGGCTCCGGCGGCGGCAGCAGGTTTGCTTCCAGGATAGCGCTGGTATAAAGCGACAGGCTGCTGATGGTCACTTCCGGCAGACCGTACTTGAAGCGGATCATCTCGCCCTGCTCGGTGACGCGCAGGCCGCCTTTCAGGCTTCCCGGCGGCTGTGACAGAAGGGCTGCATGTGCAGGTGCGCCGCCACGGCCAATTGAGCCACCGCGTCCGTGGAACAGGGTCAGCTCAATACCGGCTTTCTCGCAGGTTTTGATCAGGGCATCCTGCGCCTGATACTGCGCCCAGGATGCCGCCATCACGCCTGCATCTTTCGCGGAATCGGAATAGCCGATCATCACCATCTGTTTGCCCTGGATAAAGCCGCGGTACCAGTCGATATTCAGCAGCTGGGTCATGACGTCGTTGGCGTTATTCAGGTCGTCGAGGGTCTCAAACAGCGGGGCGACCGGCAGGGCGTAGTCGATTCCCGCTTCTTTCAGCAGAAGGTGAACGCCCAGCACGTCGGAAGGGGTCTTCGCCATAGAGATCACATAGGCGGCCACCGATCCTTTCGGCGCGTCTACGATCGCTTTACAGGTGTTGAGCACCTCGCGGGTTTCGTTGCTTGGCTCCCAGTTGCGCGGCAGCAGAGGGCGCTTCGAGTTCAGCTCGCGGATCAGGAAGGCCTGTTTGTCGGCTTCGGACCAGCTTTCATAGTCGCCGATGCCGAGGTAGCGGGTCAGCTCGCCCAGCGCTTCGGTATGGCGGGTACTTTCCTGACGTACGTCGATACGCACCAGCGGCACGCCGAAACACTTCACGCGGCGCAGGGTGTCGAGCAGTTCGCCGTTAGCGATGATGCCCATCCCGCAGGCCTGGAGTGATTTATAACAGGCGTACAGCGGCTCCCAGAGCTGTTCGTTCTGGCTGAGCAGGCCTTCTGGTTTTGGCAGGCGCTGACCTTTCAGACGCGCTTCCAGCCACGCCTGAGTGGCCATCAGCTGACCGCGCAGTTTTTTCATCAGGAAACGGTACGGTTCGCTGGCACCCTCTTCACCTGCCAGCGCGCGTAGTTCCGGCGTCGCTTCAACCATCGACAGCTCGGAGATCAGCACCTGAATGTCTTTCAGGAACAGGTCGGTCGCTTTCCAGCGGCTCAGCAGCAGGACGTGACGGGTAATTTCCGCGGTCACGTTCGGGTTGCCGTCGCGGTCGCCGCCCATCCAGGAGGTGAAGCGGACCGGAACGAAATCGACCGGCAGGCGGTAGCCAAGGTTCTCTTCCAGCTGTTCGTTCAGCTCGCGCAGGTAGTTCGGCACCCCTTCCCACAGGCTGTTTTCCACCACCGCAAAGCCCCATTTGGCTTCGTCGACCGGGCTTGGACGATGCTTACGAATTTCATCGGTGTGCCAGGACTGGGCAATCAGCTGGCGCAGACGGCGCATCAGCTGGTTGCGTTCGTAGTCGGCAATGTCTTTGTTATCCAACTGCTTCAGACAGTTGTTCACTTCCACCATTTTGTGGATCAGGGTGCGACGGGTAATTTCAGTGGGGTGTGCGGTCAGCACCAGCTCCAGCGAAAGTGACTCCACCGCTTTTTTCATGGTGGCTTCGTTGAGGTCTGGCTGGTCTTTCAGTTTACGAAGGGTGCGGGCAATGACTTCCGGGTTGCTTGCCGCTTCGCCATTTGGCGAAATGCTGTGGTATTGCTCAGCGGTGTTAGCCAGGTTCAGGAACTGGCTGAATGCGCGCGCAACGGGCAGCAGCTCATCGTTTGAGAGGTTCTGCAAGGTGGTGAGCAGCTCCTGACGACTGGCCTCGTTACCGGCACGGGAAGATTTAGACAGCTTGCGGATGGTTTCAACGCGGTCGAGGATGTTCTCCCCCAACGCGTCTTTGATGGTATCTCCAAGCACTTTGCCGAGCATACTGACATTACTACGCAACGCGGAATATTGTTCGTTCATAAAAACCCAGTCACCCCATCATTTTTGTTTATGCCCAGGCGAAAATTTTCTGGACATTATTTTGTCATCTCCCTTTATAAAGCCACGTAAAACCCCCGTCGTCAATTGCTGCGAAAACGGTTCAGCAAACGAATAAATGAGGGCAATTTACGAAATTTAATTCGCATTGCGCCAGATAAGAGATGCTTATGAAAATCTTCAGGGGAAAGGGATTAATCACTAAAAATGGCAACTGCGATTGCCATTTTGCTTTTATCTCCGGTTTTTTACGCAAAAAAAAGCGGACCACGGGGTCCGCAAAAGTTCACGTTGGCTTTAGTTGTTCGAGTTTTGAGAGAAACTCGCTGACGGTGCGGGGACGTCAAGGGTCAAACACGTGCCGCCTCGTCTATGTGGTGTATTATTCAACAGAATGCTTGATAGGGATAATCGTTCGTTGCTATGCTATCTATCGCCATGAACTATCGTGGCGACGGAGGATGAATAATGAATATTCGTGATCTTGAATACCTGGTAGCGTTAGCCGAGCATCGTCACTTTCGCCGCGCGGCAGATTCCTGCCACGTCAGCCAGCCCACGCTGAGCGGCCAGATCCGCAAGCTGGAAGACGAGCTGGGCGTGATGCTGCTGGAGCGCACCAGTCGTAAGGTTCTGTTCACACAGGCAGGTCTTCTGCTGGTGGATCAGGCGCGCACCGTGCTGCGCGAGGTCAAAGTGCTCAAGGAAATGGCAAGCCAGCAGGGGGAGGCCATGTCCGGCCCGCTGCATATTGGCCTGATCCCAACCGTTGGCCCGTACCTGTTGCCGCACATCATTCCGATGCTGCACCAGACGTTCCCGAAACTCGAAATGTACCTGCACGAAGCTCAGACGCATCAGCTGCTGGCGCAGCTGGACAGCGGCAAGCTCGACTGCGCTATTCTGGCACTGGTAAAAGAGAGTGAGGCCTTTATTGAAGTACCGCTGTTCGATGAGCCGATGATGCTGGCGATCTATGAAGATCACCCGTGGGCGAACCGCGATCGCGTGCCGATGGCCGATCTGGCCGGTGAAAAGCTGCTGATGCTGGAAGATGGCCACTGCCTGCGCGACCAGGCTATGGGCTTCTGCTTCGAAGCGGGTGCCGATGAAGATACCCATTTCCGGGCAACCAGTCTGGAAACGCTGCGTAATATGGTGGCGGCGGGAAGCGGTATTACGCTTCTGCCTGCGCTGGCGGTGCCGCACGAGCGTAAACGTGATGGCGTGGTCTATCTGCCGTGCATTAAGCCGGAACCGCGTCGTACGATTGGCCTGGTTTATCGTCCGGGTTCACCGCTACGCAGCCGCTATGAGCAGCTGGCAGAGGCCATCCGCGGTGCAATGGATGGCCATTTTGACAGCGCGTTAAAACAGGCGGTTTAAGCCGTTCAGCGCGGCTACCCGATAGGCTTCCGCCATGGTCGGGTAGTTAAAGGTGGTGTTGACGAAGTACTCAATGGTGTTACCACCACCTTTCTGCTCCATGATTGCCTGGCCGATATGAATGATTTCCGCGGCGCGTTCACCGAAGCAGTGAATCCCGAGGATCTCTTTCGTCTCGCGATGGAAAAGAATTTTCAGCGTTCCCACGCTCATCCCCACGATTTGCGCCCGCGCCAGATGTTTAAACTGCGCACGACCCACCTCGTAAGGCACCTTCATTGACGTTAGCTGCTGCTCGGTTTTCCCGACTGAACTGATTTCCGGGATGGTATAGATGCCCGTCGGAATATCTTCAATCAGGTGCGCCGTTGCTTCACCCTTCACCAGCGCCTGAGCGGCAATTCGGCCCTGATCGTAGGCAGCAGAGGCCAGGCTCGGGTAGCCAATCACGTCACCAACCGCGTAGACGTGCGGCAGGGCGGTCTGATACATGCTGTTGACCTTGAGCTGACCACGGCTGTCGGTCTCAAGCCCGATATTTTCCAGCTGCAGGGAATCGGTGTTGCCGGTACGGCCGTTGGCGTACAGCAGGCAGTCTGCTTTCAGCTTCTTGCCGGACTTCAGGTGCATGATCACCCCGTCGTCACAGCCTTCAATTTTCTCGTACTCTTCGTTGTGACGAATCACCACGCCGCTGTTCCAGAAGTGGTAGGAGAGGGAGTCAGACATCTCCTGATCGAGGAAAGCTAGCAGGCGGTCGCGGGTGTTGATCAGGTCAACTTTGACGTCCATCCCGCGGAAGATCGACGCATATTCGCAACCAATGACCCCTGCGCCATAGATAATGACGTGGCGGGGTTCATGGTGCAGGCTCAGAATCGAATCGCTGTCGTAGACGCGCGGGTGCGAGAAATCGACGTCGGCGGGATGGTACGGGCGTGAACCGCAGGCAATCACAAATTTTTCAGCCGTGATGGTTTCAACCGAACCGTCGTGGCATTCGAGTGCCAGGGTGTGTTCATCCACAAAATGCGCGTTGCCCTGCAAAATTTCACAGTGGTTACGCTCATAAAATCCCTGACGCATGCGTGTCTGCTGGTTAATAACGGTGTCCGCGTGATTCAGGATGTCAGCAAAGGATGAACGAAGAAGTCGGGAGTGGTCGCTGTAAAGAGGGTTCTGGTTAAATTCGATAATGCGGCTAACGGCGTGGCGGAGGGCTTTCGAAGGGATGGTGCCCCAGTGGGTGCAACCGCCGCCGACATTATGGTAGCGCTCGATGACCGCTACTCTGGCTCCCTGTTTCACCAGACCCATAGCAGCACCTTCGCCGCCGGGGCCGGAACCAATAACTATTGCGTCGTAATCGTAGGAATGTGGCATGGTAAGGCTTACCTGTTCTTATACATAAAAGCAACAGAATCATAACATCATTGCCGGAGTAACCCAATTATCGTTGTGCTTTTTTCCGGCAGTGGAGCACAAACCGCACGTAAACAATCATTCACAAAGCCAGACAAACAGATTAATTTTATTCTCTGGTATAGTGCCATCAGGCCTTTGGAAGGATTCAACTATCGTGATGGGCGTAAGAGCACAACAAAAAGAGAAAACCCGGCGTTCGCTGGTGGAAGCCGCATTCAGTCAACTGAGTGCTGAGCGGAGTTTTGCCAGTTTGAGCCTGCGCGAAGTCGCACGCGAGGCCGGGATTGCGCCAACGTCCTTCTATCGTCATTTCCGTGATGTGGATGAACTGGGCCTGACCATGGTCGACGAGAGCGGTTTGATGTTGCGTCAGCTGATGCGCCAGGCGCGTCAGCGTATCGCCAAAGGGGGCAGCGTGATCCGCACCTCCGTATCGACCTTTATGGAATTTATCGGCAATAACCCCAACGCGTTTCGTCTGCTTCTGCGCGAGCGTTCGGGCACATCGGCGGCGTTTCGTGCCGCCGTCGCGCGTGAAATTCAGCATTTCATCGCGGAACTTGCCGACTATCTTGAACTCGAAAACCATATGCCGCGTGCCTTTACTGAAGCACAGGCTGAGGCGATGGTGACGATTGTTTTCAGCGCGGGTGCCGAAGCGCTGGACGTCAGCATTGAACAACGCAAGCAGCTCGAAGAGCGGCTGGTATTGCAGCTCAGGATGATCTCCAAAGGCGCGTACTACTGGTATCGCCGTGAACAAGAGAAACTGGCACATCAAACCGAAGAGTGAAGGTGAGTAATGAAACAGTCAGGTCAGGATAAAGGGACGCTGTTGCTGGCATTGATCGCTGGCTTATCCATTAATGGTACGTTTGCCGCTATTTTTAGCTCAATCGTTCCATTTTCGATTTTCCCGCTTATAGCGCTGGTGCTGACGGTTTACTGCCTGCATCAACGTTACCTGAACCGCACCATGCCGGTGGGGTTACCGGGGCTGGCCGCTGCCTGCTTTATTCTGGGCGTATTGCTGTATAGCACGGTGGTGCGCGCGGAGTATCCGGATATCGGCTCTAACTTCTTCCCTGCGGTACTGTCTGTGGCGCTGGTGTTCTGGATTGGCTCGCGCATGCGTAGCCGCAAGAGCCAGTTACCGGAGTAGAGAATTTTGTAGGGCAGGTAAGCGAAGCGCCACCTGCCAAAATGCCGGATATTTACTTAGCCGTCAGAAGTACGCCGCACTCCATATGGTGCGTATACGGGAACTGATCGAACAGTGCCAGACGTTCAACCTTGTGCGTCTGGCCTAACGTTTCCAGGTTCTTGCACAGGGTCTCCGGATTACAGGAGATGTACAAAATACGCGGGTACGCCTGCACCATCTTCTCGGTTTCGCTGTCCAGGCCACTGCGCGGCGGGTCGACAAAAATCGTCTCACACTGGTAGCTCTTCAGATCGATCCCTTCAAGACGGTTAAACTGGCGTACGCCGTTCATCGCCTGCGTGAATTCTTCCGCGGCCATACGAATGATCTGCACGTTGTCGATATGGTTAGCGGCAATATTGTACTGCGCGGCGGCTACCGACGGCTTGGCGATTTCCGTTGCGAGGACGCGGTCGAAATTACGCGCCAGCGCCAGCGAGAAATTGCCGTTACCGCAGTAGAGCTCAAGCAGATCGCCCGTTGACCCTTCCGTCGCCTTCAGCGCCCACTCCAGCATCTGCACGTTCATCGCGGCATTCGGCTGGGTGAAGCTGTTTTCCACCTGACGATAGACCATCTCTTTACCCGCCACAGGCAGGCGCTCGTCGACGTAGTCCTGATCCAGCATGATTTTGGTTTTTGTCGCCCGGCCAATCAGGTGAACGTTGATGTTCTGCGCCCGTAGCGCATCGCGCAGCGCTTCTGCCTGCTCGCGCCACTCGTCGTTCAGCGCTTTGTGGTATAGCAGAGAGACAATCGCCTGATTGCTTTGCGTGGTCAGGTAGTCAATCTGGAACAGCTTGTTACGCAGCATCGGATTGTTGCGCACGCCGTCCATTATCAGCGTCATCAGCTGGTTGATAAGCTCACTCGCTGCCGGGAAGCTGTCCACGCGGATACGGGACTTCGTCTGCTGATCGAAAATGATGTGGTACAGGTCGTCACCGTCGTGCCAGATGCGGAATTCGGCACGCATGCGGTAGTGGCTGACAGGAGAGCGGAACACCTCGGGAACGGGCGCGTTGAAAGGCGTCATCATACTTTGCAGGCGGACAACTTTTTCTGCCAGCTGCGCGTCGTACTGTTCTGTCGGGAGGTGTTCTGGGGTCATGATGCGTCCTGAGTGATAAAGAATTACGCGGCGATTGTAGGCATTGTTCAGGGGATGTCCAGATTTAATGGCCAATAGCTGTCTGGACATCCATACGTGTCTAATTGTAGCATTCTGTTTCCGGTCTCCTGAGAGTGAAAAGGGAATCCAGTGTAAATCTGGAGCTGACGCGCAGCGGTAAAGACTGGCGGGATGAGCGTTGTAGACACTGTGAAAATGGGAAGTCTTCATCCTTATATAGCCACCTAGCCCGAAGACCTGCCGGGATCACGTCGCATTTGGTTTCATCATCGCGTGCTATCGATGAGGCCTGCGGCATCCTTCTTATATTGTGGATGCTTTAACAATGATTAAAAAAGTATCGCTGTTGACGGCGTTGTCCGTCACGGCATTTTCGGGCTGGGCGCAGGATAGCGCAGACTCGTTGGTGGTGACGGCAAATCGTTTTGAACAACCGGCAAAAACTGTTCTGGCACCGACGTCCGTGGTGACGCGCGAAGATATTGAACGCTGGCAGGCCAGAAGCGTGGTGGAAATCATGTCACGTCTGCCTGGCGTGGATATCGCGCAAAGCGGTGGAATGGGCTCGAACTCTTCGACTTTTATTCGCGGAACGGAATCTCGCCATGTGCTGGTGCTGATTGACGGTATTCCTTTGAATAACGCCGGGATCAGCAACGTTCCCGATCTGAGCCAAATCCCAACCTCGCTGATTCAGCGTATTGAGTACATCCGTGGTCCGCGTTCGGCCCTGTATGGCTCCGATGCGATTGGCGGCGTGATCAACATCATCACCGGACGTGACAAGCCGGGTGCGGAAATCTCAGCGGGCGTCGGCTCTAAGGGTTATCAGACCTATGACGGCGCTTTCCAGCACGTGCTGGATAAAACCAAAATCACCATGGCGGGTAACTACACCTATACCCGTGGTTTTGATATTGATGCCAAAGATGCTCCGCGCCAGCCGGACCGCGATGGCTTTATGAGTAAATCGCTGTACGGCTCCGTGGAACAGCAGATTATCGACAGCGTGAGCGGCTTCTTCCGTGGCTTTGGTTATGACAACCGCACCGCGTACGACGGTTACGATCACTACGACGACAACTTTATGGTGGATGGACGACCTGATACTCGCCAGCTCTATAGCCAGAACTGGGATACCGGTCTGCGTTACAACCAAGGGATTTTCCAGTCACAGCTGGTCGCGGGTTACGGTCGCAGTAAAGATCAGAACTATGATCCGAAGAAAGGGCGTTACGCTGATTCCGCCACTATGGATGACGTGAAGCAGTATACCACCCAATGGCTCAACACCGTAGAAGTCGGTCACGGCAACATTGGCGCAGGTCTGGACTGGCAAAAGCAGAAGACGCAGGCCGGAACGGGCTACCTGGATAAAGGGTACGAGCAACGCAATACCGGCGTGTTTGTTTCGGCAATGCAGCAGTTCAGCAGCGTGACGCTGGAAGCGGCGGCGCGTAATGACGACAACTCCAACTTTGGTAACCATGGCACATGGCAAACCAGTGCGGCGTGGGAGTTTGTGTATGGCTATCGCGTGATTGCTTCCTACGGTACCGCATTTAAAGCACCAACCATGAGCCAGATCCACAGCGCCTCTTATGGTAACCCGGACCTCAAACCGGAAGAGAGTAAGCAGTGGGAAGGGGGCTTTGAAGGTCTGACGGGACCGGTCAACTGGCGTATCACCGGCTATCGAAATGACATTGATAATCTTATTAACAGCGATCCGCATACGTATCGTTACTACAACGTTGACGAAGCACGTATTAAAGGTGTGGAAGCGACGGCACAGTTCGATACTGGCCCGGTCGGACATCAGATTTCCTATGATTATGTCGACCCGCGTAATGCCAAAACCAACGAAGTACTGGCCCGCCGTTCTAAGCAGCAGGTTAAGTACCAGCTTGACTGGCAGGTATGGGATCTCGACTGGAACCTTGCCTACCGTTATCTGGGCACCCGCTATGATGTCGCGATTGATCCTGACACCTATTCGTCAGAACGCGTGAAAATGGGCGGTGTCAGCCTTTGGGATGTCGCAGTTTCGTATCCTGTCACCTCACATCTCACAGTTCGTGGTAAAATAGCCAACCTGTTCGATAAAGATTACGAGACAGTTTATGGCTACCAAACTGCAGGACGGGAATACACCTTGTCTGGCAGCTACACCTTCTAATCCGCGTCCCACCGTGCTGGTGTTTGATTCCGGCGTCGGTGGGCTTTCGGTCTATGATGAGATTCGGCATCTCCTGCCGGATCTCCATTACATCTACGCCTTCGATAACGTCGCTTTCCCGTATGGGGAAAAGAGCGAAGATTTTATTGTTGAGCGTGTGGTTGAAATCGTCACTGCGGTACAAAAACGCTATCCCCTTGCGCTGGCCGTCATCGCCTGTAATACGGCGAGCACCGTTTCTCTTCCCGCCCTGCGTGAAAAATTCCAGTTCCCGGTTGTGGGCGTTGTCCCTGCAATAAAGCCTGCCGCGCGTCTGACGGCGAACGGCATAGTGGGTTTGCTGGCAACGCGAGGCACGGTAAAGCGTCCTTATACCCGCGAGTTGATCGACCGTTTTGCTAACGAATGTCAGATTGCGATGCTGGGCTCGGCCGAGCTGGTGGAGATGGCCGAAGCGAAGCTGCATGGAAAGGCGGTATCACTCGACGAGCTGCGTCGTATTCTTCGTCCGTGGCTGCGGATGCCCGAACCTCCGGATACCGTTGTGCTGGGCTGTACCCACTTCCCGCTATTACAGGAAGAGTTATTGGAGGTGTTACCGGAGGGGACGCGCCTGGTGGATTCGGGTGCGGCTATCGCTCGTCGAACTGCCTGGCTGCTGGAACACGAAGCGCCGGATGCGAAATCTACCGATGCGAATATCGCGTTTTGTATGGCTATCACAAAAGAGACTGAGCAACTTTTACCCGTTTTACGCCGTTATGGCTTTGAAACGCTCGAAAAACTGGCGCTATAGCACGGTTTTGAGCAAAAAAGAGACGGTTGAAAGTTTTTTTTAAAAGAGGGGTTGTCAACGTCTGAGAACTCCCTATAATGCGCCTCCACTGACACGGAACAACGGCTTACAGGCCGCCGGGTTAGCGGGGTTCAGAGATGAACGCCAGCAGAGAAAAGCGAAAATAATCACTTGACTCTGAACGAGGAAAACGTAATATACGGGACCTCGCAACGGTGAGCGAAAGCCGCGTTGCACTGCTCTTTAACAATTTATCAGACAATCTGTGTGGGCACTCAAAGTGACATGGATTCTTAATGTCTTCGGACAATAAATGAATACCAAGTCTCTGAGTGAACATACGTAATTCATTACGAAGTTTAATTCACGAGCATCAAACTTAAATTGAAGAGTTTGATCATGGCTCAGATTGAACGCTGGCGGCAGGCCTAACACATGCAAGTCGAGCGGCAGCGGAAAGTAGCTTGCTACTTTGCCGGCGAGCGGCGGACGGGTGAGTAATGTCTGGGAAACTGCCTGATGGAGGGGGATAACTACTGGAAACGGTAGCTAATACCGCATAACGTCGCAAGACCAAAGAGGGGGACCTTCGGGCCTCTTGCCATCAGATGTGCCCAGATGGGATTAGCTAGTAGGTGGGGTAATGGCTCACCTAGGCGACGATCCCTAGCTGGTCTGAGAGGATGACCAGCCACACTGGAACTGAGACACGGTCCAGACTCCTACGGGAGGCAGCAGTGGGGAATATTGCACAATGGGCGCAAGCCTGATGCAGCCATGCCGCGTGTATGAAGAAGGCCTTCGGGTTGTAAAGTACTTTCAGCGGGGAGGAAGGCGTTGAGGTTAATAACCTCAGCGATTGACGTTACCCGCAGAAGAAGCACCGGCTAACTCCGTGCCAGCAGCCGCGGTAATACGGAGGGTGCAAGCGTTAATCGGAATTACTGGGCGTAAAGCGCACGCAGGCGGTCTGTCAAGTCGGATGTGAAATCCCCGGGCTCAACCTGGGAACTGCATTCGAAACTGGCAGGCTAGAGTCTTGTAGAGGGGGGTAGAATTCCAGGTGTAGCGGTGAAATGCGTAGAGATCTGGAGGAATACCGGTGGCGAAGGCGGCCCCCTGGACAAAGACTGACGCTCAGGTGCGAAAGCGTGGGGAGCAAACAGGATTAGATACCCTGGTAGTCCACGCCGTAAACGATGTCGACTTGGAGGTTGTGCCCTTGAGGCGTGGCTTCCGGAGCTAACGCGTTAAGTCGACCGCCTGGGGAGTACGGCCGCAAGGTTAAAACTCAAATGAATTGACGGGGGCCCGCACAAGCGGTGGAGCATGTGGTTTAATTCGATGCAACGCGAAGAACCTTACCTACTCTTGACATCCAGAGAACTTTCCAGAGATGGATTGGTGCCTTCGGGAACTCTGAGACAGGTGCTGCATGGCTGTCGTCAGCTCGTGTTGTGAAATGTTGGGTTAAGTCCCGCAACGAGCGCAACCCTTATCCTTTGTTGCCAGCGGTTAGGCCGGGAACTCAAAGGAGACTGCCAGTGATAAACTGGAGGAAGGTGGGGATGACGTCAAGTCATCATGGCCCTTACGAGTAGGGCTACACACGTGCTACAATGGCGCATACAAAGAGAAGCGACCTCGCGAGAGCAAGCGGACCTCATAAAGTGCGTCGTAGTCCGGATTGGAGTCTGCAACTCGACTCCATGAAGTCGGAATCGCTAGTAATCGTAGATCAGAATGCTACGGTGAATACGTTCCCGGGCCTTGTACACACCGCCCGTCACACCATGGGAGTGGGTTGCAAAAGAAGTAGGTAGCTTAACCTTCGGGAGGGCGCTTACCACTTTGTGATTCATGACTGGGGTGAAGTCGTAACAAGGTAACCGTAGGGGAACCTGCGGTTGGATCACCTCCTTACCTTAAAGAACCTGCCTTTGTAGTGCTCACACAGATTGTCTGATGAAAAACAGCAGTAAAAATCTCTGCAGGCTTGTAGCTCAGGTGGTTAGAGCGCACCCCTGATAAGGGTGAGGTCGGTGGTTCAAGTCCACTCAGGCCTACCAAATTTTCCCTGATACTGCGTTGCGGCAACGCTCACATACTGATGTATGCTTCGCGTTACCACGCCTTGTCTCAGGAAAAATTACCGGTACAGAGATTGCAAAACGATGGGGCTATAGCTCAGCTGGGAGAGCGCCTGCTTTGCACGCAGGAGGTCTGCGGTTCGATCCCGCATAGCTCCACCATCTTTTACTGCAAACACAAGAAAACTTCAGAGTGAACCTGAAAAGGTGCACTGCGAAGTTTTGCTCTTTAAAAATCTGGATCAAGCTGAAAATTGAAACGACACATCTTTAATGGTGTGTTCGAGTCTCTCAAATTTTCGCAATCATGAAGTGAAACATCTTCGGGTTGTGAGGTTAAGCGACTAAGCGTACACGGTGGATGCCCTGGCAGTCAGAGGCGATGAAGGACGTGCTAATCTGCGAAAAGCGCCGGCGAGGTGATATGAACCTTTGACCCGGCGATGTCCGAATGGGGAAACCCAGTGCAATTCGTTGCACTATCGTTAACTGAATACATAGGTTAACGAGGCGAACCGGGGGAACTGAAACATCTAAGTACCCCGAGGAAAAGAAATCAACCGAGATTCCCCCAGTAGCGGCGAGCGAACGGGGAGCAGCCCAGAGTCTGAATCAGCTTGTGTGTTAGTGGAAGCGTCTGGAAAGTCGCACGGTACAGGGTGACAGTCCCGTACACGAAAGCACACAGGCTGTGAACTCGAAGAGTAGGGCGGGACACGTGGTATCCTGTCTGAATATGGGGGGACCATCCTCCAAGGCTAAATACTCCTGACTGACCGATAGTGAACCAGTACCGTGAGGGAAAGGCGAAAAGAACCCCGGCGAGGGGAGTGAAAAAGAACCTGAAACCGTGTACGTACAAGCAGTGGGAGCACCTTCGTGGTGTGACTGCGTACCTTTTGTATAATGGGTCAGCGACTTATATTCTGTAGCAAGGTTAACCGTATAGGGGAGCCGAAGGGAAACCGAGTCTTAACTGGGCGTTAAGTTGCAGGGTATAGACCCGAAACCCGGTGATCTAGCCATGGGCAGGTTGAAGGTTGGGTAACACTAACTGGAGGACCGAACCGACTAATGTTGAAAAATTAGCGGATGACTTGTGGCTGGGGGTGAAAGGCCAATCAAACCGGGAGATAGCTGGTTCTCCCCGAAAGCTATTTAGGTAGCGCCTCGTGAACTCATCTTCGGGGGTAGAGCACTGTTTCGGCTAGGGGGCCATCCCGGCTTACCAACCCGATGCAAACTACGAATACCGAAGAATGTTATCACGGGAGACACACGGCGGGTGCTAACGTCCGTCGTGAAGAGGGAAACAACCCAGACCGCCAGCTAAGGTCCCAAAGTCATGGTTAAGTGGGAAACGATGTGGGAAGGCACAGACAGCCAGGATGTTGGCTTAGAAGCAGCCATCATTTAAAGAAAGCGTAATAGCTCACTGGTCGAGTCGGCCTGCGCGGAAGATGTAACGGGGCTAAACCATGCACCGAAGCTGCGGCAGCGACACTATGTGTTGTTGGGTAGGGGAGCGTTCTGTAAGCCGTTGAAGGTGTGCTGTGAGGCATGCTGGAGGTATCAGAAGTGCGAATGCTGACATAAGTAACGATAAAGCGGGTGAAAAGCCCGCTCGCCGGAAGACCAAGGGTTCCTGTCCAACGTTAATCGGGGCAGGGTGAGTCGACCCCTAAGGCGAGGCCGAAAGGCGTAGTCGATGGGAAACAGGTTAATATTCCTGTACTTGGTGTTACTGCGAAGGGGGGACGGAGAAGGCTATGTTAGCCGGGCGACGGTTGTCCCGGTTTAAGCATGTAGGCGGAGGTTCCAGGTAAATCCGGTACCTTATTAACGCTGAGGTGTGATGACGAGGCACTACGGTGCTGAAGTAACAAATGCCCTGCTTCCAGGAAAAGCCTCTAAGCATCAGGTAACACGAAATCGTACCCCAAACCGACACAGGTGGTCAGGTAGAGAATACCAAGGCGCTTGAGAGAACTCGGGTGAAGGAACTAGGCAAAATGGTGCCGTAACTTCGGGAGAAGGCACGCTGATATGTAGGTGAAGCCCCTGCGGGTGGAGCTGAAATCAGTCGAAGATACCAGCTGGCTGCAACTGTTTATTAAAAACACAGCACTGTGCAAACACGAAAGTGGACGTATACGGTGTGACGCCTGCCCGGTGCCGGAAGGTTAATTGATGGGGTTAGCGGCAACGCGAAGCTCTTGATCGAAGCCCCGGTAAACGGCGGCCGTAACTATAACGGTCCTAAGGTAGCGAAATTCCTTGTCGGGTAAGTTCCGACCTGCACGAATGGCGTAATGATGGCCAGGCTGTCTCCACCCGAGACTCAGTGAAATTGAACTCGCTGTGAAGATGCAGTGTACCCGCGGCAAGACGGAAAGACCCCGTGAACCTTTACTATAGCTTGACACTGAACACTGGTCCTTGATGTGTAGGATAGGTGGGAGGCTTTGAAGCGTGGACGCCAGTCTGCGTGGAGCCGTCCTTGAAATACCACCCTTTAATGGCTGGTGTTCTAACGTAGACCCGTGATCCGGGTTGCGGACAGTGTCTGGTGGGTAGTTTGACTGGGGCGGTCTCCTCCCAAAGAGTAACGGAGGAGCACGAAGGTTAGCTAATCCTGGTCGGACATCAGGAGGTTAGTGCAATGGCATAAGCTAGCTTGACTGCGAGAGTGACGGCTCGAGCAGGTGCGAAAGCAGGTCATAGTGATCCGGTGGTTCTGAATGGAAGGGCCATCGCTCAACGGATAAAAGGTACTCCGGGGATAACAGGCTGATACCGCCCAAGAGTTCATATCGACGGCGGTGTTTGGCACCTCGATGTCGGCTCATCACATCCTGGGGCTGAAGTAGGTCCCAAGGGTATGGCTGTTCGCCATTTAAAGTGGTACGCGAGCTGGGTTTAGAACGTCGTGAGACAGTTCGGTCCCTATCTGCCGTGGGCGCTGGAGAATTGAGGGGGGCTGCTCCTAGTACGAGAGGACCGGAGTGGACGCATCACTGGTGTTCGGGTTGTCATGCCAATGGCACTGCCCGGTAGCTAAATGCGGAAAAGATAAGTGCTGAAAGCATCTAAGCACGAAACTTGCCCCGAGATGAGTTCTCCCTGAGACTTTAAGTCTCCTGAAGGAACGTTAAAGACTATGACGTTGATAGGTCGGGTGTGTAAGCGCAGCGATGCGTTGAGCTAACCGATACTAATGAACCGTGAGGCTTAACCTTACAACGCCGAAGATGTTTTGGCGAAGAGACAGAACAATCAAATTTCAGCCTGATACAGATTAACAGAATTTGCCTGGCGGCTTTAGCGCGGTGGTCCCACCTGACCCCATGCCGAACTCAGAAGTGAAACGCCGTAGCGCCGATGGTAGTGTGGGGTCTCCCCATGTGAGAGTAGGGAACTGCCAGGCATCAAATTAAGTAGTAAGCCGGTGCATAAATCCGGTGGTTACAGCAGTCTTCGGTGGAGCGGTAGTTCAGTCGGTTAGAATACCTGCCTGTCACGCAGGGGGTCGCGGGTTCGAGTCCCGTCCGTTCCGCCACTTATTAAGACATTAAGCCTGCCTTTTTGGCAGGCTTAATGGCAAAAAACTTTAGGGGCGTAGCTCAGTTGGTAGAGCACCGGTCTCCAAAACCGGGTGTCGCGAGTTCGAGTCTCTCCGCCCCTGCCATATATAATCCTTTGCTTCGGCAAAGGATTTTTTTTGCCTGAAATCCAGCAAAAAGGCCTCTTCTTAATATTCAGCCAGCATTTCTGCTGGCTGATGTATCAATCCATTACATTGATTTTTAACAGATCTTTTATCTGTGCTTGCTTATCACTGTTTTGCAGCCAAATTGCATACAGCGGTCTGGTAAGCGTGGTGGAATCCATCACCGTATGCAGCCCCGCTTTAGCGTCTGCCCAGCGAACAGGTAACCAGGTACATCCTCTCAGCAAGGGCAGTTGCTGACAGGCGATCTCCGCAGAGCTGGTTGTTAACTGTGGAACATCATCAGGTGCAATCAATCCAGTCTCATGCTGCTGAAAATCTGGCCCCCATTCCAGGCGCAAATAGGTCAGATCTGCCTTCATCATCGAAGGTTCAGAGGCATAAAGCGCCAGACCAAACTGGCCTACAATCTGGCTGCTAAATTCGTCCATCTTGGGGGCTTCAGTTGTGATCAGAAGATCAAGCTGACGCTCATGAAGCTGCTTAACCAGCGACTGCCGTTGCGCAATTCTCGCTTCAAATTGCAGGTGGCCGTGTGAATGATATAGCCGGGTAAGCCACTGACTTAGCATACATTCCCACAGAGAAGCGCTGGCCCCAATCGAGAACTCATTATGCCTCGAAGTATGCGCCACCTCTTTACGTGCTGCCTGCCAGGTATTCATGAGCGTTTCTGCGTACGGCAGCAGTTTCTCACCGGCAGGCGTTAAGCGAATATTGTTACGATGGCGAGTAAAAAGATTCACACCCAGTTGATTTTCCAGCTGTCGAATACGAAAACTGACTGCTGACTGCGTCAGGTAAAGGGCTTCAGCTGCTCGCCCAAAGTGGCGTGTTCTGCTCACTTCAAGGAAAGTTTTAAGCAATTCCGTATCCACATCTTTCTCCGCAAAATTATTTGTCGTTATGATTTAAATGTTTTGTTTTACACTCTGTCAAGCGTAACTAATACTCCGCGCCATAAATAGCTCGGCCAAAGAATTAGGAGCGTGTAGGATGGCGGAAAGCTTTACGACGACTAATCGTTTTTTCGACAATAAACATTATCCGCGCGGGTTCTCTCGTCACGGCGATTTCACCATCAAAGAAGCTCAACTGCTTGAGCGTCATGGTTATGCCTTTAACGAGCTGGATCTGGGTAAGCGTGAACCTGCGACCGAAGACGAAAAACAGTTTGTTTCCGTTTGCCGTGGTGAGCGTGAGCCTCAGTCTGAAGCGGAACGTGTGTGGATCAAATATATGGCACGCATTAAGCGTCCAAAGCGCTTCCATACGCTGTCTGGCGGCAAGCCGCAGATGGAAGGTGCAGAAGACTACACCGAGTCTGATGATTAAAATGAAGAGAAGGGGCTACGGCCCCTTTTTTTATGCCAGCAACTTCTGCAGATGCAGCAGCAAACGATCGATAGCGCGGTAGCTCAGCGCCTCCTGCAAATGCTTTCTCTCAATGTCAGTGCACCCCTCCACGTCAGCAATGGTTCTGGCCACTTTTAGCAAACGCTGCCACGCACGTATAGACAGCCCAAAGCGCGTCAACGTCTCCTCAAGCCATCCCGCATCCTCACTGTTAAGGGAACAAAACTGCCGGATCCCGGCATTATCCAGCCGTGCATTCAGCCTGTTCTGACGAGCGTACTGCCGCGTCTGGGCTGCAATCACCCGTTCGCGTACCTCCGCTGAGCTTTCACCCGTTATGCCCGTTTGCCTGAGCAGACCCGGCGGGGGGAGGGGGATTTCGAGGGATAAATCGAAACGGTCGAGGAACGGGCCGGATAACTTACCCAGATAGCGCAACGTCTGCTCTGGCGTACAGCGGTTATGGTTTCCCTGGTAGTGACCCGTCGGGCTGGGATTCATCGCCGCGACCAGCTGAAACTGCGCGGGATAGCTTATTTTGGCTCGCGTGCGTGAGATATGTATCTCACCGGATTCAATGGGCTCCCTCAGTGCATCCAGCACTCGGCGCTCAAACTCAGGCAGCTCATCAAGAAACAGAATGCCATTGTGTGCCAGCGAGATCTCTCCCGGTCCCGGAATCGCCCCGCCGCCGACCATTGCCATCAGTGAAGCGCTATGATGCGGGGAACGAAAAGGACGACGGCGCCACTGTTTTTGCAACGACGTCGAACTGATAAGGCTATATATGGCGGCACTTTCCAGCGCTTCATGATTATTGAGCGGTGGAAGTAACCCACTCAACCTGCTTGCCAGCATGGTTTTACCCGTACCCGGCGGGCCAATTAACAGAAGATTGTGTCCACCTGCAGCCGTAATCTCCAGCGCCCGTTTCCCTTGCTCCTGCCCCATAATCTCGCTGAGATCCTCTGGTGCATCCGCTATAGCATCATCACACTCCTCCGGCTCGGACAGTTCATGACGCCCTTCCAGCCAGGCACACACTTCCTGTAAATGCCCTGCGATGAGACACCCCTTCTCGGCGATAAGACTCACTTCTGATGCGTTTTCATTGGCGACAATGATTTGCCGTCCTGCTCGTATGGCTTCCAGCGCTCCCGATATCGCACCGGGAACGCCTCTTAACGCGCCTGTAAGCGCGAGTTCGCCAACGAACTCATACGAGCCTAGCCGTGTCGTATTAAGCTGCTCAGAAGCCGCGAGAAGGGCAATTGCGATAGGTAAATCGTATCGTCCCCCCTCTTTAGGCAGATCGGCGGGGGCAAGGTTGATGGTGATCTTCTTCGCGGGGAAGGTATAACCGCTATTTATTATTGCGCTTCGAACGCGATCCCTGGCCTCTTTAACCGTCGTTTCAGGTAACCCGACAAGAGTGAGTCCGGGTAGCCCATTGCTCAAATGAACCTCGACGGAAATAAGCGGTGCCTTTACCCCGAGAGCCGCACGCGTATAAACAACTGACAGTGACATTTGCACTACCTCCTGGTGTGACTATGCCAACGTCGGTTTTGTCTGTTTAGCGTCATTTTGCGAATTTACGCCGCCCGTTCAGAGATTTTAAGCGCACACTGAAACCCTTGCATAACCGTGGAAACCTCCTCGCAGAATATAAAAAGCACCGTTTTGACGGTAAGAACCGCAGGGAAAAAATGAAAAATATTCATTTTCTAATTTCCGTATATAAAACAACGGTTTTTAGAAATATGATTCGCTACCTAATCAAATTCGTCATAAATAAATCTTGTGTTTGATTTAAAAACTGTGATAACTCTTTAGGTATTCCTTCGAACAAGATGCAAAAAGAACTGAAAATGACAGCCCTTCTACGAGTGATTAGCCTGGTCGTGATTAGCGTGGTGGTGATTATTATCCCACCGTGCGGGGCTGCACTTGGACGAGGAAAGGCTTAGAAATCAAGCCTTAACGAACTAAGACCCCCGCACCGAAAGGTCCGGGGGTTTTTTTATGACTAAAAAACGTAAATGAGGAGCAGAGAATGACGACTAGCACAAAATTCTGTTTCTCCCGATTTATGACGGGGAACTAACTATGAATGGGGCACAGTGGGTAGTACATGCGTTGCGCGCGCAGGGAGTCGAAACCGTATTCGGTTATCCGGGTGGCGCAATTATGCCGATTTACGATGCACTGTATGACGGCGGCGTGGAACATCTCTTGTGCCGACACGAGCAGGGCGCAGCGATGGCAGCCATCGGTTATGCCCGCGCGACCGGTAAAACCGGCGTGTGTATGGCGACTTCAGGCCCGGGCGCGACGAACCTGATCACCGGCCTGGCTGACGCGCTGCTGGATTCCGTTCCCGTTGTCGCCATCACCGGGCAGGTGGCGTCTCCGTTCATCGGTACCGATGCTTTTCAGGAAGTCGACGTCCTCGGTTTATCGCTGGCCTGCACCAAACACAGCTTCCTCGTCCAGTCTCTGGAAGAGCTGCCGCGCGTAATGGCAGAAGCGTTCGACGTGGCAAACTCAGGTCGTCCTGGTCCGGTACTGGTCGATATCCCGAAAGATATCCAGGTGGCACTCGGCGAGCTGGAACCGCACTTCTCTACCGTTGAAAGCGACGATGCCTTTCCGGAAGCGGAAGTTGAAGAGGCCCGTCAGATGCTGGCCCAGGCGAAACAGCCAATGCTGTACGTCGGCGGTGGCGTCGGCATGGCACAGGCCGTTCCTGCCCTGCGCGAATTTATCGCAACAACGCAGATGCCAGCGACCTGCACGTTGAAAGGTCTCGGTGCAGTCGACGCGGATTACCCCTACTATCTGGGCATGCTGGGGATGCACGGCACCAAAGCGGCAAACCTGGCGGTGCAGGAGTGCGATCTGCTCATCGCCGTAGGTGCCCGTTTTGACGACCGCGTCACCGGCAAGCTGAATACCTTTGCGCCGAACGCCAAAGTCATCCATATGGATATCGACCCGGCGGAAATGAACAAGCTGCGTCAGGCGCATGTCGCCTTGCAGGGCGATCTCAACGCGCTGTTACCGGCATTGCAGCAGCCGCTGGATATCAACGCATGGCGTCAGCACACCGCTGATATGCGCGCCGAGCACGCCTGGCGTTACGACCACCCCGGCGAGGCCATCTACGCGCCGCTGCTGTTGAAGCAGTTGTCCGACCGTAAACCGGCTGACAGCGTCGTCACCACCGACGTAGGCCAGCACCAGATGTGGTCCGCGCAGCACATGACCTACACCCGTCCGGAAAACTTCATCACCTCCAGCGGCTTGGGTACCATGGGCTTCGGTCTGCCGGCAGCCGTTGGCGCGCAGGTTGCCCGCCCGAACGATACCGTTATCTGTATCTCCGGTGACGGCTCCTTCATGATGAACGTTCAGGAGCTCGGCACCGTTAAGCGCAAGCAGTTACCGCTGAAGATCGTGTTGCTTGATAACCAGCGTTTAGGGATGGTTCGCCAGTGGCAACAGCTGTTCTTCCAGGAGCGTTACAGCGAAACGACTCTCACCGATAACCCCGATTTCCTCACCCTGGCCAGCGCCTTTGGCATCCCTGGTCAGCACATCACCCGTAAAGATCAGGTTGAAGCGGCGCTCGACACCATGCTGAACAGCGATGGGCCTTACCTGCTTCATGTCTCAATCGACGAACTCGAGAACGTCTGGCCGTTGGTACCGCCTGGTGCCAGTAACTCACAAATGATGGAGAAATTATCATGATGCAGCATCAGGTCGCCGTACAGGCTCGCTTCAACCCGGAAACCTTAGAACGCGTTTTGCGTGTGGTGCGTCATCGTGGTTTTCAGATTTGCTCTATGAATATGGAGGCGGCCACTGACGCCCGGAATATCAGTATCGAATTAACCGTTGCCAGCCCGCGGTCGGTCGACTTACTGTTTAGTCAGTTATCAAAGCTGGTAGACGTTGCCCATGTTGCCATCTGCCAGAGCACAACCACATCACAACAAATCCGCGCTTAAGCGTGACAGGACGAAAAAATGACGACAAAAAAAGCTGATTACATTTGGTTCAACGGTGAGATGGTTCGCTGGGAGGACGCGAAGGTCCACGTGATGTCCCACGCGCTGCACTACGGTACCTCCGTATTTGAAGGCATCCGCTGCTACGATTCTCACAAAGGGCCAGTGGTGTTCCGCCATCGCGAACACATGCAGCGTCTGCATGACTCAGCCAAAATTTATCGTTTTCCGGTTTCACAAAGCGTTGATGAGCTGATGGAAGCCTGCCGCGACGTGATCCGTAAAAACAACCTGACCAGCGCCTATATCCGTCCGCTGGTCTTCGTGGGTGACGTCGGTATGGGCGTGAACCCGCCAGCCGGCTATACCACAGATGTGATCATTGCCGCGTTCCCGTGGGGTGCTTACCTGGGTGCAGAAGCCCTGGAGCAGGGGATCGACGCAATGGTCTCTTCCTGGAACCGCGTTGCGCCAAACACTATCCCGACCGCCGCGAAAGCAGGCGGGAACTATCTCTCCTCATTGCTGGTCGGTAGCGAAGCGCGCCGCCACGGCTATCAGGAAGGTATCGCCCTCGACGTAAATGGCTACATCTCTGAAGGTGCGGGTGAAAACCTGTTTGAAGTGAAAGACGGCATTTTGTTCACGCCGCCATTCACCTCGTCCGCGCTGCCGGGCATCACCCGTGACGCCATCATCAAGCTGGCGAAAGATCTGGGTATCGAAGTACGCGAGCAGGTACTGTCCCGCGAATCCCTGTATCTGGCAGATGAAGTGTTTATGTCCGGCACGGCGGCTGAAATCACGCCGGTACGCAGCGTGGACGGTATCCAGGTGGGCGAAGGCCGCTGCGGTCCGGTCACCAAACGTATTCAGCAAGCGTTCTTTGGCCTCTTCACCGGCGAAACAGAAGATAAATACGGCTGGTTGGATCAGGTTAATCACTAAGCATAAATTTGGGACGGCACGCACCGTCCCATTAAATAGTCAGACGGGAGTCAATAAAGCATGCCTAAGTATCGTTCAGCCACCACCACCCACGGCCGTAATATGGCGGGAGCCCGCGCGCTGTGGCGCGCCACCGGAATGACCGACGCCGATTTCGGCAAGCCGATTATCGCCGTGGTGAACTCCTTCACCCAGTTTGTACCGGGCCACGTGCACCTGCGCGATCTCGGTAAGCTGGTTGCCGAGCAAATCGAAGCCTCCGGCGGCGTGGCGAAAGAGTTCAACACCATTGCGGTGGATGACGGTATCGCGATGGGGCACGGGGGCATGCTCTATTCACTGCCGTCGCGCGAGCTGATCGCCGACTCCGTAGAGTACATGGTGAACGCCCACTGCGCCGATGCGATGGTCTGCATCTCCAACTGCGACAAAATCACCCCGGGGATGCTGATGGCCTCCCTGCGCCTGAACATTCCGGTGATCTTCGTCTCCGGCGGCCCGATGGAAGCGGGGAAAACCAAGCTCTCCGACAAAATCATCAAGCTCGACCTGGTCGATGCGATGATCCAGGGCGCGGACCCGAAAGTCTCTGACGAGCAGAGCGACCAGGTGGAACGCTCCGCGTGTCCGACCTGCGGCTCCTGTTCCGGTATGTTCACCGCCAACTCCATGAACTGCCTGACCGAAGCGCTGGGTCTTTCTCAGCCGGGTAACGGCTCGCTGCTGGCGACCCACGCCGACCGTAAGCAACTGTTCCTCAACGCCGGTAAGCGCATCGTTGAGCTGACCAAACGCTACTACGAGCAGGACGACGCCAGCGCGCTGCCGCGCAACATCGCCAGCAAGGCCGCGTTTGAGAACGCGATGACGCTGGATATCGCCATGGGCGGCTCCACCAACACCGTTCTGCACCTGCTGGCCGCCGCGCAGGAAGCCGAAATCGACTTCACCATGAGCGACATCGACAAGCTCTCCCGCAAAGTCCCGCAGCTGTGTAAAGTCGCGCCGAGCACCCAGAAGTACCATATGGAAGACGTACACCGCGCGGGCGGCGTGCTGGGCATTCTCGGTGAGCTGGATCGCGCCGGGCTGCTGAACCGTGACGTGAAAAACGTGCTTGGTCTGACGCTGCCTGAGTCGCTGGACCAGTACGACGTCATGCTGACCAAAGACGACGCGGTGAAAAAAATGTTCCGCGCCGGTCCAGCGGGTATTCGCACCACCCAGGCATTCTCGCAGGATTGTCGCTGGGACACGCTGGACGATGACCGCGCCGAAGGCTGCATCCGCTCGCTGGAACATGCCTACAGCAAAGACGGCGGTCTGGCCGTGCTGTACGGTAACTTCGCGGAAAACGGCTGCATCGTGAAAACCGCAGGCGTGGACGACAGCATCCTGAAATTCACCGGTCCGGCTAAGGTATACGAAAGCCAGGATGAAGCGGTAGATGCCATCCTCGGCGGCAAAGTGGTGGAAGGCGACGTGGTTGTTATTCGCTACGAAGGACCGAAAGGCGGCCCGGGCATGCAGGAGATGCTCTACCCAACCACCTTCCTGAAATCTATGGGACTCGGTAAGTCGTGTGCGCTGATTACCGACGGACGTTTTTCCGGCGGCACCTCCGGCCTCTCTATCGGCCACGTTTCCCCTGAAGCGGCAAGCGGCGGCAACATCGCCATCATCGAAGACGGTGACCTGATCGAAATCGACATTCCGAATCGCGGCATTCAGCTGAAGCTGAGCGACCAGGAAATTGCGGCCCGTCGTGAAGCGCAGGAGGCCCGCGGCGACAAAGCCTGGACGCCGAAAGACCGCCAGCGTGAAGTCTCCTTCGCCCTGCGCGCCTACGCGAGCCTTGCCACCAGTGCAGATAAAGGCGCGGTGCGCGATAAATCTAAACTTGGGGGCTAATGATGGCCGAGTCACAACCCTTATCCGCCGCCCCTGAGGGGGCGGAATATCTGAGAGCGGTGCTACGCGCGCCGGTCTATGAAGCCGTGCAGGTTACGCCCCTGCAGAAAATGGAAAAACTCTCTTCGCGCCTCGACAACGTCATTCTGGTCAAGCGCGAAGACCGTCAGCCGGTGCACAGCTTTAAGCTGCGCGGCGCCTACGCGATGATGGCCGGGCTGACCGACGAGCAAAAAGCGCGCGGCGTGATTACCGCGTCGGCGGGCAACCACGCCCAGGGCGTGGCGTTCTCGTCTGCTCGTCTGGGGCTGAAGGCGCTGATCGTGATGCCGGTTGCTACCGCAGATATCAAAGTCGACGCGGTGCGCGGTTTCGGCGGCGAAGTGCTGCTCCACGGCGCCAACTTTGACGAAGCCAAAGCCAAAGCGATTGAGCTGGCGCAGCAGCAGGGCTTTACCTGGGTGCCGCCGTTCGACCACCCGATGGTGATTGCCGGGCAGGGCACGCTGGCGCTGGAGCTGCTGCAGCAGGATGCCCATCTCGACCGCGTCTTTGTTCCGGTGGGCGGCGGTGGCTTAGCCGCAGGCGTGGCGGTGCTGATCAAACAGCTGATGCCGCAGATCAAAGTCATTGCCGTGGAAGCGGAAGATTCTGCCTGCCTGAAAGCGGCGCTGGATGCCGGGCATCCGGTAGACCTGCCGCGCGTCGGGCTGTTTGCCGAGGGCGTGGCGGTGAAGCGTATTGGCGACGAAACCTTCCGCCTGTGCCGGGAATATCTCGACGATATCGTCACGGTGGATAGCGATGCGATCTGCGCGGCGATGAAGGATCTCTTCGAAGACGTTCGTGCGGTGGCGGAACCGTCCGGCGCTCTGGCGCTGGCGGGCATGAAAAAATACATCGCGCAGCACAACATTCGCGGCGAGCGTCTGGCGCACGTGCTTTCTGGTGCCAACGTGAACTTCCACGGTCTGCGCTACGTGTCCGAGCGCTGCGAGCTGGGGGAACAGCGTGAAGCGCTGCTGGCGGTGACCATTCCGGAAGAGAAGGGCAGCTTCCTGAAATTTTGTCAGCTGCTGGGCGGCCGTTCGGTGACGGAGTTTAACTACCGTTTTGCCGATGCCAAAGACGCCTGCATTTTTGTCGGCGTGCGTCTGAGCCGTGGCGTGGAGGAGCGTAAAGAGATCCTTAATCTGCTGCATGAAGGCGGCTATAGCGTAGTCGATCTCTCCGACGATGAGATGGCGAAGCTGCACGTGCGCTACATGGTCGGCGGGCGTCCATCGAAGCCGCTCAGGGAACGCCTGTTCAGCTTTGAGTTCCCGGAATCGCCTGGCGCGCTGCTCAAGTTCCTGCACACGCTGGGCACGCACTGGAACATCTCCCTTTTCCACTACCGCAGCCACGGTACCGACTACGGCCGCGTGCTGGCGGCGTTTGAACTGGGCGAGCACGAGCCGGATTTCGAAACGCGGCTGAACGAGCTGGGCTATGAGTGTCACGACGAAACCCATAACCCGGCGTTCAGGTTCTTCCTGGCAGGTTAGTGGTTCGGCAATATCGTCCAGAACGCATCAATAAGCGGCTCATGCAGCCGCTTTTTTTGTGCGCACACGCCAAGCTCAAACGGCGTTTTCTCATCGCTGCGCTCCAGAATCATCACGCGATTGCGCACCGGTTCCGGGCTATTTTCCAGCACCACCTCCGGCAGCAGCGCCACGCCGCAGCCGAGCGCCACCATCGACACCATCGCCTCATGGCCGCTGACCGTGGCGTAAATCGACGGGTTGCTGATTTTCTGGCGGCGGAACCACAGCTCAATACGACGGCGCACCGGCCCCTGATCGGCCATGATAAACGGTACCGTGGACCAGTCCGGTTTTTCCACCGACACCTGGTTACGCACCGGGCAGGGCAGCGCCGGGGCAATGAGTACCACCGCCAGATTCTCCAGCATGGAGAATGCCACCGCGCCCGGCAGGGTTTCAGGTTTCCCGGCAATGGCGAGATCCGCTTCGCCCGTCACCACTTTTTCCATTGCGTCGGAGGCATCGCCGGTGGTGAGCTTAATTTCAACCGACGGATGCGCCGCGCGGAAGCGGTCAAGGATGGGCGGCAGATGGCTGTAAGCGGCGGTCACGGAGCAAAAAATATGCAGCTCGCCGGAAAGTGACGGCCCCTGCTGGTCAATCGAGTGCCGCAGCTGCTGGTACTGCAGCAGCGTCTGCTGGGCAAAAATGCGTAGCTCTTCGCCCGCTTCCGTGAGGGTGACGGTGCGGTTGTCGCGCACGAACAGGGGCTGGCCGAGGTCTTCCTCAAGGCGCTGGATCTGGCGTGAAAGCGTGGAGGGGCTAACGTGCATCGCCCGGGCGCTGCGGCCAAAATGACGGCTTTCCGTCAGGTGCAGGAACATTTTCAGATCGCGTAAATCCACCGATTCCACTCCCTCTTTTTACATTGCAAAAATTGCAACATGACGTTGTGAATATATCAATTTCCGCAATAAATTTCCTGTTGTAATGTGGGTACATTCTCGCTGAAACGCGAACCGAACAATAAGACACACAACATCACGAGGTATCACCCATGGCTAACTACTTTAATACACTGAACTTGCGCCAGCAGCTGGCGCAGCTGGGCAAATGCCGCTTCATGGCGCGCGACGAATTTGCCGATGGCGCGAGCTACCTTCAGGGTAAAAAAGTGGTCATCGTCGGCTGTGGCGCACAGGGTCTGAACCAGGGGCTGAATATGCGTGACTCCGGTCTGGATATCTCCTACGCCCTGCGCAAAGAAGCGATTGCCGAGAAGCGTGCTTCCTGGCGTAAAGCGACCGAAAACGGCTTCAAAGTGGGTACCTACGAAGAGCTGATCCCGCAGGCGGATCTGGTAGTTAACCTGACCCCGGACAAGCAGCACTCAGACGTTGTGCGTTCCGTACAGCCGCTGATGAAAGACGGCGCGGCGCTGGGTTACTCCCACGGCTTCAACATCGTTGAAGTGGGCGAGCAGATCCGTAAAGACATCACCGTGGTGATGGTTGCACCTAAGTGCCCGGGTACCGAAGTTCGTGAAGAGTACAAGCGTGGCTTCGGCGTGCCGACCCTGATCGCGGTTCACCCGGAAAACGATCCGAAAGGCGAAGGCATGGCGATTGCCAAAGCATGGGCAGCGGCGACCGGCGGTCACCGTGCGGGCGTGCTGGAATCGTCCTTCGTTGCCGAAGTGAAATCTGACCTGATGGGCGAGCAGACCATTCTGTGCGGCATGCTGCAGGCCGGTTCTCTGCTGTGCTTCGATAAGCTGGTGGAAGAGGGTACCGACCCGGCATATGCGGAAAAACTGATTCAGTTCGGCTGGGAAACCATCACCGAAGCGCTGAAGCAGGGCGGTATTACGCTGATGATGGACCGTCTGTCCAACCCGGCAAAACTGCGTGCTTACGCGCTGTCTGAACAGCTGAAAACCATCATGGCACCGCTGTTCCAGAAACACATGGACGACATTATCTCCGGCGAATTCTCTTCCGGCATGATGGCGGACTGGGCGAACGACGATAAGAAACTGCTGACCTGGCGTGAAGAGACCGGTAAAACCGCGTTCGAAACCGCGCCACAGTACGAAGGTAAAATCGGCGAGCAGGAGTACTTCGATAAAGGCGTGCTGATGATCGCGATGGTGAAAGCAGGCGTTGAGCTGGCGTTCGAAACCATGGTGGATTCCGGCATCATCGAAGAGTCTGCGTACTACGAATCACTGCACGAGCTGCCGCTGATTGCGAACACCATCGCCCGTAAGCGTCTGTACGAAATGAACGTGGTGATCTCTGATACCGCGGAATATGGTAACTACCTGTTCTCTTACGCCTGCGTACCGCTGCTGAAAGAGTTTATGACTACTCTGCAGACTGGCGATCTGGGTAAAGCGATTGCAGAAGGTGCCGTGGACAACGCGCAGCTGCGCGATGTGAACGAAGCCATTCGCAGCCACCAGATCGAGAAAGTGGGTCACAGACTGCGTGGCTACATGACCGATATGAAGCGTATCGCGGTAGCGGGTTAACAACAGGGGCGGGCTGATGCCCTCACCCCGACCCTCTCCCACGGGGAGAGGGTGCAAACATTAAAGGCCTTCTCTAAGAGAAGGCCTTGCTGTTTATTTCCGGTACAGCACTTTGATAATGTGATACCCGAACTGGGTATGCAGCGGGCCGGTTGGCTCCAGCACCGGGCAGGAGAAGACCACTTTATCGAACGCCGGAACCATCTGACCCTGGCGGAACTCACCCAGATCGCCGCCGCGTTTGCCTGACGGGCAGATGGAGTGCTTCTTCGCCAGCTTCCCGAAGTCGGCACCGTTTTTAATCTGCTCCAGAAGATCCAAAGCCAGTTTCTCTTCTTTAACGAGGATGTGCACTGCTGCTGCTGTTTTTGCCATGATCGTGCCTTGAATAGGTTGAAATAAATCGGGGCGCAATATACCACGCGTCAGCGGCGATAAAGCACCTTAATGATATGGTAGCCAAATTTGGTTTTTACAGGGCCGTAGGGCTTCAGAAGCGGGCAGCTAAAGACCGCCTGATCGAACGGGCCGACCATCGCACCTTGTTGAAACTCGCCGAGATCCCCACCATTGCGCCCGGAAGGGCATTTAGAGTAGCGCTTCGCCAGATGATCAAAGCTGATGCCGCGCTCCAGCTTGGCCAGGATCTCCTGGGCCAGTTTCTCTTCTTTTACCAGAATATGCAGGGCTGCTGCGGTCTTTTTCATGGTTCTGCTCTACGGGTTAAACGCGATTTCTCCACTTTATCATTAGCCGGTAAATCTGCGCCCGGCTTTCTGCTACAATCCACACCCCGTTCGAAGATTGAGCAACACTCCCATGCGTTTAAACCCTGGACAACAACAAGCGGTCGAATTCGTTACTGGACCATGCCTGGTGCTGGCAGGGGCCGGTTCGGGTAAAACCCGTGTGATCACCAACAAGATCGCCCATCTGATCCGCAACTGCGGGTATCAGGCGCGACACATTGCGGCGGTCACCTTTACCAATAAAGCGGCGCGTGAGATGAAAGAGCGCGTCGGTCAGACGCTTGGCCGTAAAGAAGCGCGTGGCCTGATGATCTCCACCTTCCACACGCTGGGGCTGGATATCATCAAACGCGAGTATGCGGCGCTGGGAATGAAGTCCAACTTCTCCCTCTTCGATGACACCGACCAGGTGGCGTTGCTCAAAGAGCTCACCGAGGGGCTGATCGAAGATGACAAAGTGCTGTTGCAGCAGCTGATCTCGACGATCTCGAACTGGAAAAACGATCTGATGACGCCGGCCCAGGCCGCGGCGATCGCCAAAGGCGAACGGGATCGGATCTTCGCCCACTGCTACGGTCTGTACGATGCGCATATGAAAGCGTGCAACGTGCTGGACTTTGACGACCTGATCCTGCTGCCCACGCTGCTGCTGCAGCGCAATGAAGAGGTGCGCGAGCGCTGGCAGAATAAAATCCGCTACCTGCTGGTGGATGAATATCAGGACACCAACACCAGTCAGTACGAGCTGGTGAAGCTGCTGGTGGGGAATCGGGCGCGTTTCACCGTGGTAGGCGACGACGATCAGTCAATTTACTCCTGGCGCGGCGCGCGTCCACAAAACCTGGTGCTGCTGAGCAAAGATTTCCCGGCGCTGCAGGTGATTAAGCTCGAGCAAAACTACCGCTCCTCCGGTCGTATCCTGAAGGCGGCAAACATCCTGATTGCCAATAACCCGCACGTATTCGAGAAGCGTCTCTTCTCCGAACTGGGCTACGGAACGGAGCTGAAAGTGCTCAGCGCCAACAATGAGGATCATGAAGCGGAGCGAGTCACGGGAGAACTCATCGCTCACCACTTCGTCAACAAAACCGAATATAAGGATTACGCGATCCTCTATCGCGGTAACCACCAGTCGCGCGTCTTTGAAAAGATGCTGATGCAGAACCGCATTCCGTACAAAATTTCGGGCGGCACGTCGTTCTTCTCACGACCAGAAATCAAAGACCTGCTGGCTTATCTGCGCGTGCTCACTAACCCGGATGACGACAGCGCGTTTCTGCGTATCGTGAATACGCCAAAACGCGAGATAGGCCCGGCGACGCTGCAAAAGCTCGGCGAGTGGGCGATGACCCGCAACAAAAGTATGTTTACCGCCAGCTTCGACATGGGGCTGAGCCAGACGTTAACCGGACGCGGGTATGACTCGTTAACCCGCTTCACCCACTGGCTCGGCGAAGTACAGCGTCTCGCGGAGCGCGAGCCGGTGGCTGCAGTGCGCGATCTCATTCACGGCATCGACTATGAGTCCTGGCTGTATGAAACCTCAGCCAGCCCGAAGGCGGCTGAGATGCGCATGAAGAACGTTAACCAGCTTTTCAGCTGGATGACCGAAATGCTGGAGGGCTCTGAAATCGACGAGCCTATGACCCTGACGCAGGTCGTCACCCGCTTTACCCTGCGCGACATGATGGAGCGCGGCGAGAGCGAAGAAGAGGCCGATCAGGTTCAGCTCATGACGCTGCATGCGTCAAAAGGGCTGGAGTTCCCGTATGTCTATCTGGTTGGTATGGAAGAGGGATTGTTGCCGCACCAGAGCAGCATTGATGAAGATAACGTCGATGAGGAGCGCCGCCTGGCCTACGTGGGGATCACCCGCGCGCAGAAAGAGCTAACGTTCACGCTGTGTAAAGAGCGCCGCCAGTATGGCGAACTCGTCCGCCCGGAGCCGAGTCGTTTCCTGCTGGAGCTGCCGCAGGATGACCTGATTTGGGAACAGGAGCGCAAAGTGATTACCGCGGAAGAGCGGATGCACAAGGGGCAGGCTAACGTGGCGAACATTCGCGCCATGCTGGCTAAAGCCAAAGAGAAAGGGTAATGATGAGTAGCCGGGTAAGGCGAAGCCGCCACCCGGCAATCTTCAGCGTATTACTTTACTTCCAGCACCCAGTGCACATAGCTCTGCCACTGGCACTCCTGCTCGATCATCTCGGCCCCTAACGGGTGACGTTCAATCCAGTTTTCCGGCAGCGTCAGCGAAAGCTTCTCGTCATCGGCCACAAGATTAATGGCTGGCAGCAAATCATCGCGACGGCGGCTGGCAAACAGGATCGCCAGACGCAGCAGGCGGCAGAGATGCTCGGCCACGCGCGGCGGTACGGCGTTTTGCTGATGCAAAGAGGAGAGGTCGACTGCATTGGTCTGGTTCAGCAGCAGCGTTGCCAGCAATTTTTTCTGCGCGGGCGTGTAGCCCGGTAAATCAAGGTTGCGGACCAGATACGCTGCGTGAGCCGGTGCCTGCTTAAAATCAATGCTCAGCCCTACTTCATGTAGCGCGCACGCGCTCAGGAGTAAATCCCGGCTCAGGTGATCAAGATCCCAGACGTTAGCAACCTGATCGGCGAAGCGTGACGCCAGCTGCGATACGCGTCCTGCCTGATCGATATCAACCAGAAAACGACGCTGCACGTTGCGCAGGGTACGGCTGCGGATATCCTGATCGACCGACAGATGCAGCATCCCGTAGACCAGGCCTTCACGCAGCGCACCGCCGGCCAGGGTCATACACTGGATGTTCAGCTCGGTGAAAATAGCGATAAGAATGGCCAGCCCGCTCGGGAAGACCAGCGCGCGTTCAAGCGTCAGGCCTTCAATTTCCAGCTCTTCCAGGCGTCCGCACTGAATGGCGCGCTGTTTCAACTGCTGAAGCTTAGCAAGCGTAATCCGCTCGTCCATTCCCTGCGCCATCATGATTTCCTGCAGGGCCTGCACGGTCCCGGACGCACCCACGCAGACTTTCCAGCCGTGATAGCGCAGTTCATCCATGACCGGGCGTAATACCTCGCGCGCGGCGTTTTCCGCCTCGTCGAAGTTCTCTTTACCCAGATTACGATCGGTAAAGTAGCGCTCAAGCCAGGTCACGCAGCCCATCGAGAGGCTGAACAGCGACGTTGCCTGCGCGCCGGTGCCGGTCACAAGCTCGGTACTGGCACCGCCGATATCCACCACTAGGCGGCGATCGTCACCCCCCGTGGTGTGTGCAACTCCCTGATAAATCAGACGAGCTTCTTCTTCACCGCTGATAACCTGAACCGGGCAACCGAGAATTTCCTGCGCTCTGGCAATAAAATCCACGGCGTTCACCGCCAGGCGAAGTGTCGCAGTGGCGACGACGGTGATTTGGGCATGCGGGATATCCTGCAGACGCTCGGCAAAGAGTCGCAGACACTGCCAGCCACGTTCCATGGCTTCAGGTGAGAGGTGGTTATCGCTGCTCAGGCCCGCCGCGAGGCGGACCTTGCGCTTGATGCGCGTCAGCGTTTGTATGCTTCCCGCCACCTCGCGCACAACCAGCATATGAAAACTATTCGAACCGAGATCAATTGCCGCATAAAGCGAGGTGGAGCTGAGCATATTTTCTTAACCTGAACGACGACGATTACGCGGTGCGCCGCCTGAACGACGCGGACCATTGCCGGAGCGTGGGCGGGTTAGACGCTTAGGCGGCGGCAGTTCGCTTAACAGCGCTTCCGGATTGTATTTGCTCTGCGGGATAGAGTGACCGATATAAGTCTCAATGGCTGGGAGATTCAGCGCATACTCTTCACATGCAAGGCTAATAGAGTGTCCGCTTGCGCCCGCGCGACCGGTACGACCGATACGGTGTACGTAGTCTTCGCAGTCGTCTGGCAGATCGTAGTTAAAGACATGCGTCACGGCTGGAATGTGTAAACCACGTGCCGCCACGTCGGTTGCGACCAGAATATCGAGATCGCCACGGGTGAACTCTTCCAAAATACGCAGGCGTTTTTTCTGTGCGACGTCGCCGGTCAACAGGCCAACACGGTGACCGTCTGCAGCCAGATGGCCCCAGATGTCTTCACAACGATGTTTGGTGTTCGCAAAGATGATGGCGCGATCTGGCCACTCTTCTTCAATTAGCGTTTGCAGCAGACGCATTTTCTCTTCATTGGAAGGATAGAAGAGCTCTTCTTTAATGCGGTGACCCGTTTTCTGCTCAGGTTCCACTTCAACATATTCGGCGTTGTTCATCTGTTCGAACGCCAGTTCGCGTACGCGGTATGAGAGGGTTGCAGAGAACAGCATATTCAGACGCTGATTGGCCGGAGGCATACGGCGGAACAGCCAGCGAATGTCTTTAATGAAGCCGAGATCGTACATGCGGTCTGCTTCATCGAGCACCACAACCTGGATGGCACCGAGGTTAATGTGGTTCTGTTTGGCGTAATCAATAAGACGGCCGGTGGTACCGATCAGGATATCCACACCGCTTTCGAGCACTTTCAGCTGTTTATCGTAGCCGTCGCCGCCGTAGGCCAGGCCAATCTTCAGGCCCGTAGCCTGCGCCAGGGGTTCAGCGTCTGCGTGGATCTGTACCGCCAGTTCTCGCGTCGGGGCCATAATTAGCGCGCGCGGCTGGTTAACTTTGCGGTCTGCAATCGCTGGGTGAGAAAGTAAATAATGAAACGTTGACGTTAAAAACGCCATCGTTTTGCCGGTACCGGTTTGCGCCTGCCCGGCAACATCGCGACCGGCCAGCGTCAGCGGCAGCGCGAGGGCCTGAATGGGCGTGCAGTTATGAAACCCTTTATTTTCAAGGGCTTCAATCACCTTCGGGTGCAGCGCGAAGTCGGAAAACTTCTGTTCTGTTAAATGTGTTTTGCTCATAGTGTGGTAGAATATCAGCTTACTATTGCTTTACGAAAGCGTATCCGGTGAAATAAAGTCAACCTTTAGTTGGTTAATGCGACATCAACACGTCGTTGGTGGAGACAAAACCAACGTACCAGGCTTATTCCTGTGGAGTTATATATGAGCGATAAAATTATTCACCTGACTGACGACAGTTTTGACACGGACGTACTTAAGGCTGACGGGCTGATCCTCGTCGATTTCTGGGCTGAATGGTGTGGTCCTTGCAAAATGATCGCCCCGATTCTGGATGAGATCGCCGACGAATATCAGGGCAAACTGACCGTTGCCAAGCTGAACATCGACCAGAACCCGGGCACCGCACCAAAATACGGTATCCGTGGCATCCCAACCCTTCTGCTGTTCAAAAACGGCGAAGTGGCAGCGACCAAAGTGGGTGCGCTGTCCAAAGGTCAACTGAAAGAGTTCCTGGACGCTAACCTGGCGTAAGGTTTCTCCGCTGTGCGTTCAGAGCTCCCGCCTAAATGATGTGGAACTCTGGACGCCCGGCTGAAGTCGTGCTAAGTTAGCTATGACTTCGTTTTAAACATATCTTGTTGTTTGAATCTTGTTTTACCCGATACTTCCCGTTGTTGACATGAACAGTGCGTGAAGTGGCTAAATTCCGGGCTTGTCGCTCAATCCGTCTTGTCGTTTCAGTTCTGCGTTCTTTCCCTGTGACCAGACAGCGAACAGACATGAGTTGATGGCCGCTAAACAGGCATGGATGACCCTGCCATACCATTCACAACATTAAGTTCGAGAATCACCCCGAGTTTAAGAACCCACACCATTATGAATCTTACCGAATTAAAGAATACGCCGGTTTCTGAGCTGATCACTCTCGGCGAAAATATGGGGCTGGAAAACCAGGCTCGTATGCGCAAGCAGGACATCATTTTCGCCATCCTGAAGCAGCACGCTAAGAGTGGCGAAGATATCTTTGGCGACGGTGTGCTGGAGATATTGCAAGACGGATTTGGTTTCCTCCGCTCTGCAGACAGCTCCTACCTCGCCGGCCCTGACGACATCTACGTATCCCCCAGCCAAATCCGCCGTTTCAACCTCCGCACTGGTGACACCATTTCAGGTAAGATTCGTCCTCCTAAAGAGGGTGAACGCTACTTTGCGCTGTTGAAAGTCAATGAAGTTAACTTCGACAAACCGGAAAACTCGCGTAATAAGATCCTCTTTGAGAACTTAACGCCGCTGCACGCGAACTCTCGCCTGCGCATGGAGCGTGGTAACGGTTCTACTGAAGACTTAACCGCGCGTGTACTGGATCTGGCATCACCAATTGGTCGTGGCCAGCGTGGTCTGATTGTGGCGCCGCCAAAAGCGGGTAAAACCATGCTGCTGCAGAACATCGCTCAGAGCATCGCCTATAACCACCCAGACTGCGTGCTGATGGTGCTGCTGATTGACGAACGTCCGGAAGAAGTGACCGAGATGCAGCGTCTGGTTAAAGGTGAAGTGGTTGCTTCTACCTTCGACGAACCGGCATCTCGCCATGTTCAGGTAGCGGAAATGGTTATTGAAAAGGCGAAACGCCTGGTTGAGCACAAGAAAGACGTGATCATCCTGCTCGACTCCATCACTCGTCTGGCGCGTGCCTACAACACCGTGGTGCCAGCGTCCGGTAAAGTCCTGACCGGTGGTGTGGATGCTAACGCCCTGCATCGCCCAAAACGCTTCTTCGGTGCAGCACGTAACGTGGAAGAGGGCGGCAGCCTGACCATCATCGCGACGGCGCTGATCGATACCGGTTCTAAAATGGACGAAGTGATTTACGAAGAATTTAAAGGTACAGGCAACATGGAACTGCATCTTTCTCGTAAAATCGCTGAAAAACGCGTCTTCCCGGCTATCGACTACAACCGTTCCGGTACTCGTAAAGAAGAGCTGCTCACCACCCAGGAAGAGCTGCAGAAAATGTGGATCCTGCGTAAAATCATCCATCCAATGGGTGAAATCGACGCAATGGAGTTCCTCATTAACAAACTGGCGATGACCAAAACCAACGACGATTTCTTTGACATGATGAAACGCTCGTAACGCAAATAAAGCCAGCAAACGCCACGTTTTTACGTGGCGTTTTTCTTTTATGGACTATACGCTAGTACCATCTACTCCCAATTTTGACCGGTCGGTGCGACAATAGGGCCGTTTCTGCAGCCAAAGAAATAATTGATTGAAAAATATACAAAGGGAGTTGTAAGAAGCCATCTTTATTACTTCTGAGGCTGTGGCTTCATGGTTATACTTCCGGGACTAACATTTGTTGAGAGCAATCCATTGTGAATCTATTCACCGCCGTTACTGAACTGATCAGTATTTTTTTATTCACAACCTGTTTTTTGTTCATTGCGCGCAAGGTGGCAAAACGAATAGGGTTGGTGGATAAGCCTAATTTTCGTAAACGCCATCAGGGACTTATTCCTTTAGTCGGCGGGATTTCTGTTTACGCAGGGATTTGCTTCACGTTTGGTATTGCTGACTATTATATCCCGCATGCCGCCCTCTATATTGCCTGCGCCGGTGTCCTGGTGTTAGTCGGGGCTCTTGATGACCGCTTCGATATCGCGGTGAAAATACGCGCCACCGTTCAGGCGGCCATTGGCGTGGTGATGATGGTTGTCGGCGGACTGTATCTGCGTAGCCTCGGCTATGTGTTTGGCCCGTGGGAGTTAGTTCTGGGTCCATTTGGCTTCTTCCTGACGCTCTTTGCCGTCTGGGCGGCAATCAATGCTTTCAACATGGTGGACGGCATTGACGGCCTGCTCGGTGGATTGTCATCCGTTTCTTTCGCCGCTATTGGCATTATCTTATGGTTTGATGGCCAGTACAGCCTGGCAATGTGGTGTTTTGCCATGATTGCCGCCATTCTGCCTTATATCCTCTTAAACCTCGGCGTGCTGGGCCGTCGCTATAAAGTCTTTATGGGAGACGCGGGCAGTACGCTGATTGGTTTTACGGTTATCTGGATCCTGCTTGAAACCACGCAGGGTCAAACCCACCCGATAAGTCCGGTAACCGCGCTTTGGATTATTGCCATTCCATTGATGGATATGGTGGCGATTATGTATCGCCGCCTGCGCAAAGGGATGAGTCCTTTCTCTCCAGACCGCCAACACATTCATCATCTCATCATGCGTGCGGGTTTTACTTCTCGTCAGGCGTTTGTGCTGATTACTCTGGCCGCTGCTATTTTGGCCGCAATTGGCGTAGCTGCAGAATATTCTCATATCATTCCTGAGTGGGTTATGTTGGCATTATTCTTGCTAGCATTTTTCCTGTACGGCTACTGCATCAAGCGCGCATGGAAAGTAGCGCGGTTCATAAAACGTATTAAACGCCGGATGCGTCGTAACAGTGGCAAAAACACAACATTAACTAAGTAAAACCGGGACTATGATGACTCAACCGTTGGCGGGAGCGAAATCAGTGGTAACTGAGAATGAACTGGATATTCGGGGTTTGTTTCGCGTGTTATGGGCAGGCAAACTTTGGATTGCGGGGATCGCGCTGGGTTTTGCACTGTTAGCGCTGGCCTATACGTTCTTTGCAAAACAAGAATGGAGTTCCACGGCAATCACGGACAAACCAACGGTTAACATGCTTGGGGGATACTATTCCCAGCAGCAATTCCTGCGAAACCTGGATATCAAAGCCAACCTCGCCACGCCAGATCAGGTCTCCGTTATGGATGAGGCTTATAAAGAGTTTGTGATGCAACTGGCTTCGTGGGATACGCGCCGCGACTTCTGGTCTCAGACGGATTATTACAAGCAGCGTCGGGTTGATAACACTAAAGCCGATGCCGCTCTGCTGGACGATCTGATTAACAATATTCAGTTTATGCCGGGCGATGCGCTGCGTAACGTGAACGACAGCGTCAAACTGATTGCAGAAACCGCGCCGGATGCTAACAACCTGTTGCGTCAGTATGTCGCGTTTGCCAGCCAGCGTGCCGCAAGCCATCTTAACGAAGAGCTTAAAGGCGCCTGGGCGGCTCGTACAATCCAGATGAAAGCACAGGTGAAACGTCAGGAAGAGGTGGCTAAAGCCATTTTCGCTCGTCGTGTTCATAATATTGAGCAGGCGCTGAAAATTGCGGAACAGCACAATATTTCCCGCACTGAGACGGACGTGCCGGCTGATGAGCTGCCTGATTCAGAGATGTTCCTCCTTGGCCGCCCCATGCTGCAGGCGCGCCTGGAAAACCTCCAGGCCGTCGGTCCTGATTTTGACCTCGATTACGATCAAAATCGCGCGATGCTCAACACGCTTAATGTAGGTCCTTCTCTGGACCCGCGTTTTCAGACCTATCGTTATTTGCGAACGCCTGAAGAACCTGTAAAACGCGATAGTCCGCGTCGTGCATTCCTGATGATTATGTGGGGGATTGTAGGCGCACTGACGGGCGCTGGCGTGGCGTTAACGCGTCATCGCAAAAACTAAGAACGCCGTCTACGATGAAGGCTGCGGCCTTCATCGCCTAATCGAAGAGAATCGATGTGAAAGTACTAACCGTATTTGGCACCAGGCCGGAGGCCATTAAGATGGCACCTCTGGTTCATGCGCTGGCCAGCGATCCGGATATTGAAGCAAAAGTCTGCGTCACGGCCCAGCACCGTGAGATGCTCGACCAGGTCTTAACGCTCTTTTCCATCGTCCCGGATTACGACCTCAATATTATGAAACCGGGGCAAGGTTTAACGGAGATAACCTGTCGCATTCTGCAAGAGCTTAAGCCGATCCTGGAGTCATTCAAGCCTGACGTGGTGCTGGTACACGGTGACACCACCACTACCGTGGCGACAAGCCTGGCCGCGTTTTACCAGCGAATTCCTGTGGGGCATGTTGAGGCGGGTTTGCGTACCGGCAATCTTTATTCGCCGTGGCCGGAGGAGGCCAACCGCACGTTAACGGGCCATCTGGCGATGTACCACTTTGCGCCAACGGAAAATTCTCGTCAGAACCTGCTGCGTGAAAATATCGCCGATAACAAAATCTTTGTGACCGGCAATACGGTCATTGATGCGTTAATTTGGGTGCGTGACCGCGTTCTGGCAAATAGCGATCTTCAGGAAGACCTCGCTGCCCGCTATCCATTCCTGCACAACGGCAAAAAAACCATCCTGGTCACCGGCCACCGTCGCGAAAGCTTTGGCCGGGGTTTTGAGCAAATCTGTCACGCGCTGGCTGAAATCGCTGCGCAAAATGACGATGTGCAAATTGTCTATCCGGTCCATCTCAATCCTAACGTCAGCGAGCCGGTTAATCGCATTCTGGGCCATGTCGACAATGTTCTACTGATTGAACCGCAGGACTACATGCCGTTTGTCTGGCTAATGAATCACGCCTGGCTGATCCTCACCGATTCCGGCGGCATTCAGGAAGAAGCGCCCTCTCTCGGCAAGCCGGTACTGGTGATGCGTGAAACGACCGAACGTCCGGAAGCCGTCAAAGCCGGTACGGTGCGTCTGGTCGGCACCAACGCGCAGCTCATCGTCGAAGAGGTCACGCGCCTGCTGCATGACGATGAAGCGTATCAGGCGATGAGCCGGGCCCATAATCCGTATGGAGACGGGCAGGCTTGTGGCCGTATTTTGCATGCACTTAAACACAATCGGGTATCGCTATGAGTTTTACTACCATCTCTGTCATTGGTCTTGGCTACATTGGCTTGCCTACTGCGGCCGCGTTTGCCTCTCGTCAAAAACAGGTTGTCGGTGTGGATATTAACGCCCGCGCGGTAGAAACCATTAACCGTGGCGAAATTCATATTGTGGAACCCGATCTGGATCGTGTGGTGAAAGAGGCGGTGGAAGGAGGCTTCCTGCATGCCAGCACGACGCCCGTTGAAGCGGATGCCTATCTAATTGCAGTCCCAACCCCCTTTAAAGGCGACCACGAGCCCGACATGGCGTTCGTCGAGGCGGCGGCAAAATCAATCGCGCCTGTGCTGAAAAAAGGGGCGTTGGTGATCCTCGAGTCCACGTCTCCGGTGGGGGCGACTGAACAGATGTCGCAGTGGCTGGCAGAGGCCCGTCCAGACCTGAGCTTCCCACAGCAGGTTGGCGAGCAGGCGGATATCAACATCGCCTACTGCCCGGAGCGCGTACTCCCGGGCCAGGTCATGGTCGAACTGATTAAAAACGACCGCGTCATTGGCGGTATGACGCCAGTCTGTTCCGAACGTGCCAGCGCGCTGTATAAGATTTTCCTGGAAGGCGAGTGCGTGGTGACAAACTCCCGCACCGCCGAGATGTGCAAGCTGACGGAAAACAGCTTCCGTGACGTGAATATCGCCTTTGCGAACGAACTTTCACTCATCTGCGCCGATCAGGGAATTAACGTCTGGGAGCTGATTAGCCTGGCGAATCGCCATCCGCGTGTGAATATTCTCCAGCCAGGCCCGGGGGTGGGCGGACACTGTATTGCCGTCGACCCGTGGTTTATCGTGGCGCAGAATCCAGCGCAGGCGCGCCTGATTCGCACCGCGCGTGAAGTGAACGACAGCAAACCTCACTGGGTGCTCAATCAGGTCAAAACCACGGTAGCGGATTGTCTGGCAGAGAGCGGCAAGCGCGCCAGCGAGCTGAAAATTGCCTGTTTCGGTCTGGCATTCAAACCCAACATTGACGATCTGCGTGAAAGCCCGGCGATGGAAATTGCTGAGATGATTGCCGGATGGCACAAGGGGGAAACGCTGGTGGTTGAGCCGAATATCCATGAATTGCCGACAAAACTGGCGGGGCACTGCACGCTGACGGCGCTGGATGAAGCGCTTGCGACGGCGGACGTGCTGGTGCTGCTGGTGGATCACAAAGAGTTTAAAGCGACATCCGCTAATGCGGTGCGTCAGCAGTATGTAGTTGATACCAAAGGTGTCTGGCGTTGAACAGCCTGAACGGGGTACTCGAGCCCCTGCAGTGGGAGAGTACCTTTTTCAGTCTGCCGTCGGCCATCGTGCGTCTGAGCAATGACGCGCCGGTACTGACTGAACCGGATTTTACCGCCTGGCAACGGGTGCAGGCTAAGATCCCGGCAGAGCGAGCCGATCTGCTTGACGCGCTCCAGCAACACAGCTTTCAGCTGGTTGAAGGTGAGGTAGACTTTTCCATAACCCTCACCCGGCACGATGTGCCCGGTGCGGAAATGGCAACGGAAAAGGACATCCCCGTCCTGCGTCAGATGGCGGCCCAGGCGTTTGCGCAGAGCCGCTTTCGTGCGCCCTGGTATGCACCTGACGATAGCGGGCGTTTCTATGCCCAGTGGGTAGAGAATGCGGTTAAAGGCACCTTTGACCACGTCTGCCTGGTTTTCCGTGCAGGAGACGGTCAAATCAAGGGCTTCGTCTCGCTGCGTAAGCTCAACGAGCGCGAGGCGCGTATTGGCTTATTAGCCGGGCGCGGCATGGGTGAAAAACTCATGCAGGCGGCGCTGCACTGGGCGCAGCAGCAACAGCTTGTGACGCTGCGGGTAGCGACCCAACTGGGCAACACCGCCGCGCTTAAACGTTATATTGCGAGTGGTGCCAACATCGACGCCACCGCCTACTGGTTATACAGGTGACAAGATGATTCCATTTAACGCACCACCCGTTGTCGGAACTGAACTCGACTATATGCAGTCTGCTATGGGCAGCGGAAAACTCTGTGGTGACGGCGGTTTCACCCGGCGCTGTCAGCAGTGGATGGAACAGCGTTTTCGCAGCGCCAAAGTGCTGCTGACCCCGTCCTGTACGGCATCGCTGGAAATGGCGGCGCTGTTGCTGGATATCCAGCCCGGTGATGAAGTGATTATGCCGAGCTATACCTTCGTTTCCACCGCGAACGCTTTTGTCCTGCGCGGGGCGAAAATTGTTTTTGTGGATATCCGCCCGGATACCATGAACATTGATGAGACGTTGATTGAAGCGGCGATCACTGACAAAACGCGCGCGATCGTGCCGGTTCACTACGCGGGCGTGGCCTGTGAAATGGACACCATCATGGCGATCGCCAAAAAACATAACCTGTTTGTGGTGGAAGATGCCGCGCAGGGTGTGATGTCCACCTACAAGGGACGCGCGCTGGGCACGATTGGCCACATCGGCTGCTTTAGCTTCCACGAAACCAAAAACTACACGGCGGGTGGAGAAGGTGGTGCGACGCTGATTAACGACCGGGCTCTCGTGGAGCGTGCAGAAGTGATCCGCGAAAAAGGCACTAACCGCAGCCAGTTCTTCCGGGGGCAGGTAGACAAATACACCTGGCGCGATATCGGCTCCAGCTATTTGATGGCGGATCTGCAGGCTGCGTACCTGTGGGCGCAGCTGGAAGCGGCGGAGCGTATCAACCTTCAGCGTCTTTCCCTGTGGCAAACCTATTACGATGCGCTTGAGCCTCTGGCAAAAGCCGGGCGTATTGAACTGCCAACCATCCCGGCAGATTGCGTCCACAACGCGCATATGTTCTACATCAAGCTGCGCGATAACGAGGACCGCAGCGAGCTCATCGCCTGGCTGAAAGAGGCCGAAATTATGGCGGTGTTCCACTATATCCCGCTGCACTCCAGTCCGGCCGGCGAAGCGTTTGGCACGTTTGCGGGTGAAGACCGCTACACCACTAAAGAAAGTGAGCGTTTGCTTCGCCTGCCACTGTTCTACAACCTCGCGCCCGTTAACCAGCGTACGGTGATTAATACCCTTCTGAGTTATTTCGGCTGATATGTCTCTGGCAAAAGCATCGGTGTGGACCGCCGCGTCCACGCTTGTAAAAATTGGCGCCGGGCTGCTGGTCGTCAAGCTGCTGGCCGTCTCATTTGGCCCCGCTGGTGTGGGGCTGGCGGGTAATTTCCGTCAGCTTATCACCGTCCTTGGTGTGCTGGCCGGGGCCGGTATCTTCAACGGCGTGACCAAATACGTTGCGCAGTATCACGATGATGCGGCTCAGCTGCGCAGAGTGGTGGGCACCTCTTCGGCTATGGTCACGGGTTTTTCAACCCTGATGGCGATTGTCTTTCTGCTGGCGGCGGCACCCATCAGCCAGGGATTGTTCGGGCACACCCATTATCAGGGGCTGGTGCGTCTGGTCGCATTGGTTCAGATGGGGATTGCCTGGGCTAACCTGCTGCTGGCGCTGATGAAAGGGTTTCGTGATGCTGCCGGAAACGCGCTTGCGTTAATCCTGGGCAGCGTCATCGGCGTGATTGCCTATTACTTTTGCTATCGCCTGGGCGGCTATGAAGGCGCACTGCTGGGGCTTGCGCTGGTCCCGGCGCTGGTGGTTGTGCCTGCGGCATTTATGCTGATGCGCCGGGGCGTCATCCCTCTTAGCTACCTGAAACCGCAATGGGACAAGGTCCTTGCCAGCCAGCTGGGTAAATTTACCCTGATGGCGCTCATTACCTCCGTCACGCTGCCGGTGGCCTACGTGATGATGCGAAACCTGCTGGCAGCGCATTATAGCTGGGATGAGGTCGGGATCTGGCAGGGCGTAAGCAGTATTTCCGACGCCTATCTCCAGTTTATTACGGCTTCCTTTAGCGTTTACCTGCTGCCAACCTTATCGCGACTGACGTCCAGACAGGAAATAACGCGCGAGATTTTCCGATCGCTGCGTTTTGTGTTACCGGCCGTCGCGGCTGCCAGCTTTACCGTCTGGCTACTGCGCGATGTCGCCATCTGGCTGCTGTTCTCGGCGAAATTCATCGCCATGCGCGATCTCTTTGCCTGGCAGCTGGTGGGGGATGTGCTGAAAGTGGGTGCATACGTTTTCGGCTACCTGGTGATTGCAAAAGCGTCCCTGCGGCTGTATATCCTGGCGGAAATTAGCCAGTTTGCGTTACTGACAGCATTTTCGCACTGGCTGATACCCATGCACGGCGCGCTGGGGGCGGCTCAGGCTTACATGGCAACCTATATCGTTTATTTCGCTGCCTGTTGCGGCGTATTTTTATTGTGGCGTAAACGCGCATGACTGCACTGATTCACATCCTGGGATCGGACATCCCACACCATAACCAGACCGTTTTGCGGTTCTTCAACGACGAGCTGGCATCGGGTAATCCAGATGCGCGTGAGTTTATGGTTGCAGGTCAGGATAAGGGCCTGAGCGAGGCGTTTCCGGCGCTGACGATTCGCTTCTGGCCGGACAAGGCCACGCTGGCGAAGGCGGTTGTTGCCAAAGCGAAAGCCGACCGCGAGCAACGATTCTTCTTCCACGGACAGTTTAATACCGGGCTATGGCTGGCGCTTCTCAGCGGGGGGATTAAACCCTCCCAGTGCAGCTGGCATATCTGGGGAGCCGATCTCTACGAAGTCTCCCGAGGCTGGAAATTCCGTCTTTTCTATCCGTTGCGCCGCATGGCGCAGGGGCGCGTGGGCTGCGTTTTTGCTACCCGCGGCGATCTCAACTATTTTGCTAAACAGCACCCCAACGTGCGCGGCGAGTTGCTTTATTTCCCCACCCGCATGGATCCGGCGCTTAACGCCATGGCGAATGACACGGTGCGTGAAGGCAAACTAACGATCCTGGTGGGGAATTCCGGCGATCGTAGTAACGAACACGTCGCGGCGCTCAGGGCGGTGCATCAGCAGTTCGGCGACACGGTGAACGTGGTGGTGCCGATGGGCTATCCCGCCAATAACGACGCTTACATAGATGAGGTTCGCCGACAGGGGCTTGCGCTGTTTAGCGCAGAAAATCTGCACATTCTCAGCGATAAGCTGGAATTTGAGGAATATCTCGCGCTGCTGAGAAAATGCGATCTCGGCTATTTCATCTTTGCCCGACAGCAGGGGATTGGCACCCTATGTCTGCTGATTCAGGCGGGGGTACCGTGCGTGCTAAACCGCGAGAACCCGTTCTGGCAGGACATGGCCGAGCAGCATATTCCCGTGCTGTTTACCTCAGACACGCTGAACGTCGAGGTGGTACGGGAAGCCCAACGCCAGCTCACGCTGGTGGATAAAAATAGCATTGATTTTTTCAGCCCGAATTACCTCACGCCGTGGCACCGCGCGCTGCGTATCGCTTCAGGAGACAAAGTATGAGTCAGTTGCAATTCAGCGGCTTACTGATTGTCTGGCTTCTGAGCACCCTGTTTATCGCCACGCTTACCTGGTTTGAATTCCGCCGGGTGCGCTTCAACTTTAACGTGTTCTTCTCGTTACTGTTTCTGCTGACCTTCTTTTTCGGCTTCCCGCTAACCAGCATTCTGGTCTTCCGTTTTGACGTGAGCGTCGCGCCGCCGGAAATCCTGCTCCAGGCGCTTCTGGCGGCAACCTGCTTCTATGCCGTCTATTACGTCACCTATAAAACGCGTCTGCGTTCAGCGCAGACAGCTGCCCCGCGTCGGGCGCTCTTTACCATGAATAGGGTGGAGACCCACCTGACGTGGGTGATGCTGATGACCATCGCCCTGGTCAGCGTCGGCATCTTCTTCATGCATAACGGATTCCTGCTGTTTAAGCTCCACTCCTACAGCCAGATTTTTTCGGCCGAGGTTTCGGGCGTGGCGCTTAAGCGTTTCTTCTACTTCTTCATCCCGGCGATGCTGGTGATCTTCTTTCTGCGCCAGGACAGCAAAGCGTGGCTGTTCTTCCTGGTTAGCACCGTCGCGTTTGGCATCCTGACCTACATGATCGTGGGCGGCACGCGCGCGAACATCATCATCGCCTTCGCGATCTTCCTGTTTATCGGCATCATCCGCGGCTGGATCTCATTGTGGATGCTGGTTGCGGCAGGCGCGTTTGGCATTGTGGGTATGTTCTGGCTGGCGCTAAAGCGCTATGGAATGAACGTGGCGGGAGATGAGGCGTTTTACACGTTCCTTTACCTGACGCGCGATACCTTCTCGCCGTGGGAAAACCTGGCGTTGCTGCTGCAAAACTATGACAAGATTGATTTCCAGGGGCTGGCGCCGATTGTTCGCGACTTCTACGTCTTTATCCCTTCCTGGCTATGGCCGGACCGGCCTGGCGTGGTGCTTAACACGGCAAATTACTTTACCTGGGAAGTGCTGAACAACCATTCTGGTCTGGCAATCTCGCCAACGCTGATTGGTTCCCTGGTGGTGATGGGAGGAGCGTGGTTCATTCTCCCCGGGGCGGTTGCCGTGGGGCTGATTATCAAGTGGTTCGACTGGCTTTACGTGCGTGGAAACGAAGAGACCAACTGCTATAAGGCCGCCATTTTGCACAGTTTCTGCTTTGGTGCCATTTTCAATATGATCGTTCTGGCGCGCGAAGGGCTGGACTCGTTCGTTTCGCGCGTGGTGTTCTTCATGGTTGTTTTCGGCCTCTGCCTGTTACTGGCCAAACTGCTGTACTGGCTGTTTGACAGCGCAGGGCTTGTGCACAGGCGCGAGCGGCAGGGCAGCACAACGCTGTCGCAAGTCTGAGTAAGGATAGTAATGACTGATAAAATTTCTGCACCGCGCTATGCGCTACGTGGCCTGCAGCTTATTGGCTGGCGCGACATGCAGCACGCGCTGGACTTTCTTTTCGCCGACGGCCAGATGAAATCCGGTACGCTGGTGGCGATCAACGCGGAAAAAATGCTGGCGGTTGAGGATAACGCGGAAGTCAAAAGCCTGATTGAAGCGGCGGAATTTAAATACGCGGACGGGATCAGCGTGGTCCGCTCTATCCGTAAAAAGTATCCTGACGCTAATGTATCTCGCGTGGCGGGGGCCGATCTCTGGGAGCAGCTTATGGCCCGCGCAGGTGAACAGGGCACGCCCGTGTTCCTGATTGGCGGGAAGCCGGAGATACTGGCCCAGACTGAGGAGAAACTGCGTCGTCAATGGAATGTTAATATTGTCGGCAGCCAGGATGGTTACTTCAAACCGGAAGATCGGCAGACGCTCTTTGAGCGCGTTCGTGACAGCGGGGCAAAGATTGTCACCGTGGCGATGGGCTCCCCGCGCCAGGAGATCCTGATGCGCGACTGCCGTCTGGTCTGTCCGGATGCCCTCTACATGGGCGTCGGCGGTACGTACGATGTCTTTACCGGCCACGTTAAGCGTGCGCCCAAGGTCTGGCAAAATCTGGGGCTGGAGTGGCTGTACCGTCTGCTATCGCAACCGACGCGCATTAAACGACAGATCCGTCTGCTTCGCTACCTCGCCTGGCATTACACCGGTAAAATGTAATCAAAATGTAGCGCGATATGCTATTCGCGCTGCAACTCGCCTGCAAAACTGCTGATAATCTGTGCAATGCATTCATTTTTTTAATGCATCGTTTGCCATTTGGCAGATTTTAAGAAACCATTCGCTCCGTATTTTAGTACCCCTAAAAAACAATACCCGGTATTAAGCCGGGAAACAGCAAACACAATCGAGGATCTATGGCAGAGAAAAAACCGGAGCTACAGCGTGGGCTGGAAGCTCGTCATATTGAACTGATAGCGCTGGGCGGCACTATCGGCGTGGGCCTGTTTATGGGCTCTGCAAGCACGCTCAAATGGGCAGGCCCTTCCGTATTACTGGCGTACATTATTGCCGGGCTGTTTGTTTTCTTCATCATGCGTTCCATGGGCGAAATGCTTTTCCTGGAGCCGGTAACCGGCTCCTTCGCCGTTTACGCGCATCGTTATATGAGCCCGTTCTTCGGCTACCTGACGGCCTGGTCATACTGGTTTATGTGGATGGCGGTGGGCATCTCAGAGATCACCGCGATAGGGGTCTACGTCCAGTTCTGGTTCCCGGATATGGCTCAGTGGATACCCGCGCTCATTGCCGTGGGGCTGGTGGCGCTGGCAAATCTGGCCGCCGTGCGTCTTTACGGTGAGATCGAGTTCTGGTTTGCGATGATCAAAGTCACCACGATTATCGTGATGATTGTCGTCGGCCTGGGCGTGATTTTCTTCGGCTTTGGCAACGGTGGACACGCTATCGGCTTTGGCAATCTGACCGAAAACGGCGGCTTCTTTGCCGGCGGCTGGAAGGGCTTCCTGACGGCGCTGTGTATCGTTGTGGCCTCGTATCAGGGCGTGGAGCTGATCGGTATTACCGCCGGTGAAGCGAAAAACCCGCAGGTCACGCTGCGTAGCGCGGTGGGCAAAGTGCTGTGGCGTATTCTGATTTTCTATGTGGGCGCGATCTTCGTTATCGTGACCATCTTCCCGTGGAACGAAATTGGCACGACGGGTAGCCCGTTTGTTTTAACTTTTGCCAAAATTGGCATCACGGCAGCGGCGGGTATCATCAACTTTGTGGTCCTGACGGCAGCGTTGTCAGGCTGTAACAGTGGGATGTACAGCTGTGGGCGTATGCTCTATGCGCTTTCGAAGAATAACCAGCTGCCTGCGGTGATGAGTAAAGTTTCACGTGCCGGCGTGCCGGTGGCGGGTGTGACGGTTTCCATTGCAATACTGCTGATTGGCTCTTGCCTGAATTACATTATTCCTAACCCGCAGCGCGTGTTCGTTTACGTCTACAGCGCCAGCGTGCTGCCGGGCATGGTGCCGTGGTTTGTTATCCTCATCAGCCAGCTGCGTTTCCGTCATGCGCATAAAAAAGCGATTGAAAGCCATCCGTTCCGCTCAATTCTGTTCCCGTATGCGAACTATTTGACGATGGCGTTCCTGATTTGCGTATTAATCGGGATGTACTTTAATGAAGATACCCGCATGTCGCTGTTTGTCGGGGTGATCTTCCTGGCGGCTGTGACGGCCGCATATAAGCTTTTTGGCCTGGGCCGCCGTGCCACCACGCAGAAAGTGGAGGAATAAGCGGCAAAATGTGCAAACCATAACCAAACGCGCATTTTTTTCAAAAAAGCACTAGACAGCGGGGACGGAGGTACGTAATATCCAGCCCCGCAACGGCGCTAAGCGCCCGTAGCTCAGCTGGATAGAGCGCTGCCCTCCGGAGGCAGAGGTCTCAGGTTCGAATCCTGTCGGGCGCGCCATTTTAGTCCCGGCGCTAGAGCTGCGGTGGTCTGAGAAGTAGTCAGTACCGCGTGAAAGAATACAGTGGTGGCTATAGCTCAGTTGGTAGAGCCCTGGATTGTGATTCCAGTTGTCGTGGGTTCGAATCCCATTAGCCACCCCATTATTTGAAAGAGTTGTGAATTGCGAAGGTGGCGGAATTGGTAGACGCGCTAGCTTCAGGTGTTAGTGTCCTTTGGATGTGGGGGTTCGAGTCCCCCCCCTCGCACCACGACTTTTTAAATGAATTGAACTAAAAATTCAAAAAGCAGTACATCGGCGAGTAGCGCAGCTTGGTAGCGCAACTGGTTTGGGACCAGTGGGTCGGAGGTTCGAATCCTCTCTCGCCGACCAATTTTGAACCCCGCTTCGGCGGGGTTTTTTGTTTTCTGAGATTCTTCATCCTTGTAGTCATTCCCCAACAACGTCCTTTTTCATTGTCGCAATCCAGAGACATTCAACACATTGAAAGTTAAATGAATATTTATTTCTGGGTTTTGCTGTCTCCTCCTGGCGACATATGCCCGCCTTTTCCCGATACGTTGTAGAGCTTAAAACGGTGCTTAACAGCATAATTTCCTTTTATCTTAAAATGTTGCGTTATGTAAAAGTTCTGGCTGTCATGTTGGCACGTTACGTGCAATAATATGCGTGTAGATGCTCATTCCATCTCTTATGTTCGCCTTAGTGCCTCATAAACTCAGGAATGACGCAGAGCCATTTACGGTGCTTATCGTCCACTGACAGATGTCGCTTCGGCCTCATCAGACACCATGGACACAACGTTGAGTGAAGCACCAAATATGTTGTCTTACAGACCTGTTTTAACGCCTGCTTTTATAGCAGGCGTTTTTTTATGCCTTATTCCCGATACAAGCGCATCAGCAGGGCAACCATTAGCAGGGCTGATGCAGAGACAGCATAGAGCGCCTGTACTGAGCCAAACCCTGAAGCCACCGCAGCTGCAATGCCGGTGAAAAGAGAGGCGCTGAGCGTTTGCCAGCGCCAGGCTTTCCCGCTGGCCGAAGCGGTTTGCGTGTGATGAAAACTACTGAGTAAGCAAAACGTCCCGGCCGCGAAGAGAATATTCGAGGCCAGGTGCGCAATAAAGATCATCCCCAGCGCGCATGCCGTCCACCCGGACAACAACGGCAGCATGCCATAAGCGGTCAGAAAGATGCTGAGGCAAACGATTATTTGCGGGGTATGAGCCGCAACGCGCGTCAGGCTCTCTTTTTTTAGCAACAGGGGGCCGCAAAGCTGTCCCATGCTCCTTGCGAAAAGCAGCGGCAGAGCAAGGCCCGCCGCATCCTGAGGATGGATTTGCTGGGCCAGGGCCGGAAGCAGCGCCATGGCCGGTGAGCCAACGGCCGCCAGCGACGGCAGGATGAGCAGGCTGCGTTTCTGCCGAACGGTCAACGCCTGCCAGCGTAATGTTGCAGAAACTCCTTTTTTCATAGCGGTGGAGCCTGGTGCCGGAGAAAACCGGCGTCCAGCCAGCCATAGCATGAGCAGTGATCCGAGAAAGCTGGCGGCATCAATGGCCAGCAGGGTAAACACGGATATCTTCTGGAACAGCACCACGCCCAGGCCTGTCCCTAATAATACCTGAGAAGCAAAAATCACATTTTCCAGACAGGTTGCAGCAGGCAACTCTGCTTCGCTGAGCCCGCGCTTAAAGAGCAACGTCAGCGCGGGCCAGCTCATCCCGCTGAGCAGCGCCTCGGTGGATTGCACAGCGAGCAATGCGGCAACGCTATGGTAACCCACGCCAAGCAGGGGAAAGAGCAGGGCGAGCAGGCCCAGCCCTTCGGTCAGTATCAGCAGGGATATCGGAGAACAGCGTAAGCACAGCTTTTCGCCGATCGTACTGCCGATAAATCCCGGTATCGTAGCGAAAAGAAAAGCAAGGGTGAGCAGAGCGGGCGGAGCTGACCACGCTAACAGCAAGCCGAAGACCACGACCTGGGTTAAGCCATTCCCCAGCGAAGAAAAGATAAAAGCACAGGCAAGCAGGCGCAGCCAGCGGTGGTAGCGCAGCGCTTCAATAAGCGCATATAAAAGCGAGTTCATGACGATTTCCTTTCAAAAACGATTTAGTCCACGCTGCAGAAAGTGCGCGTGTGTGAAAAAAAGTTAATGAAAAGACATCGTTACATTGGCGGGTTCGTTTGCGGATGCGGGTGTAAAGAATGTAGCAGGAGAAATGCGATAAAAAAAGGAGGCCATCTGGCCTCCTGATGAATTACTGCTGCGTACCGTTATTTTGCAGCGTCAGCAACAGCCCATCACGGCGCATCGCGGCCGCCTCTTCCGGCTTATGCTGCTTGTCCAGCGTATCGGCAAGCCACGCGTAGTCGAAGGCATCCGGACGCTGCTTCAGCGCCGCGCGAAAGGCGAGGCTTGCCTCCTGCCATTCGCCGTGCTTCATCAATGACTGGCCAAGCGTGCTCCACAGCAGCGGGCGGTCACCAACGGTTTTAATCTGCTGGCGCAGCACTTTTTCTATTTGCTCAGGATTGTTGGTTTTCAGGCGCGGGATCACCATCACCAGACGATCGTCGTACTGACGCTTCAGACCGTCGAGGAGGATCTCCTGAGCCGTGTCGTGATCGTCACACTCAATGAGGTGTTCCGCCATTGCCACCTGCAGAGGAACCTGCTGGCGCGTTTTACGGCTCTGATTCTTCCACCACGTTTTCAGACCGTCGCTGCCCAGGTCAGCGCGCGCCTGATCCATCAGGCCAATCCACGCCAGACGCTGAAGCTCGTCACGATGTTCATCGTCGCCCACCTCGGCCTTCGCCATTGACGGAATGATGTCCAGCAGTGAACCCCAGGCGCCGGTACGAATATAGGCCTGCTCGGCAAGACGCAGCACTTCCGGATGACGCGGCGCGACTTCCAGGAGACGGTCGATACCGTGGCGAGCCGCGTGATTCTCATTGCGTGCCAGCTGCAGACGAACTCGCGTAATTTCTACCGGAATCGGGTCGCCGTGAGCCAGCTCAGCCGCCCGCTCCAGGTGCTGATTAGCTCGGGCTTCATCACCGCGCTGCTGCGCCGCTTCGGCCGCCAGCAGATAGTTCACTACCGGCTGTTCGGCGTGGTCGGCGTTTTTCGACATCAGCTTTTCAACCTGCTGATAGTCACCCTCGGCGAGCTTAAGCAGCGCCTGCTCGGTCTGTTTACGGGCGCGGCGGCGCTTACGGCCAACGAACCAGCCGCGCGTATGGGCACCGGTACGGAAAATACGGCGCAGGATCCACTCGATCGCAAACAGCACCACCACGCCGAGGATCAGAATGATCGTCAGACCCGTTACGCTGGTTTCAATGTTGTAGTTATCGGTCTGGATCAGGACGTAACCCTGATGACCCGCAAGCATAGGCCCGAGGACGATCCCGGCGATCAGCAGGATGAAGAGTAAGAGAACTTTTAGCATCATTACTCTCCTTGCGGTGCGCTTTCAGGCGCAGCAGCCGGAGCAGGTGCCGCTCCGCTCGTCTGCTCTGCAGGTACACCCGGCTGCGCCAGAAGATTGCGTACGCGCGTCTGCATCAGTTTCTCCAGAATCGGCTGGCTGGCCAGCTTGTCCGGCACGTTCATGGTGATGTTCTGCTGGCTTAACTTATCAATGTCTTCGAGGAAGGCGGTGGTCGTCGCATCATCGGTGTTGTAGTAGGCGCGTACCCACGTTGAGACATTATCAAGCGCCTGTTTATAGGTCTCTTCCTGATGACGCGGCACGGCCTGGGCCGCCACCAGCAGACGGGAACGAATGTTCTCGCGCAGATAGATGTCCTGGTTCGGCGCGAGCAGCGGTACGGCAGTTTCGTCGCGACGGCGGATCGTGATAAAGCTGTCCATAAAGTTCTGCCAGCTTTTTTGCAGGTTTATGCGCCATTCGCTCAGGGAACTGGAAAGCTCGGTACCGTCGGAATCCATCGGGGAGTCGTCGTCGTTGTTATCCGCCAGCTGCAGGTTATCAATCTGATTCGAAAGCTGATTCACTTTAAGGATAATGCCATCGTAATCCACCTGTGAGACGGCGGAGAGGCTGGCGATGTCTTCGGTAATCGCGCGACGAGCGGTGATAAGGCTTGGATCGTTCATGTCGGCCAGGCTTGCATCGGCGCTTTTCAGCAGTGCGGCGGCGGTGGTCACGTCCTGGTCGCTCCAGAGCTTACGTCCGGCGAGCTTCACCAGGAAGTCGGCCTGCGAGAGCAGCCAGGTTTTGGCATCAGTGCCGGAAATCGTGGCGACTTTCTGCTGTACTTCACCCAGCTGTTTGGTCAGCTCTTCCTGTTTGCCGTTCGCTTCGGCAAGCGCGGCGGCCTGCTGCTTAATCACGGCTTCCAGCTCGGTTTTCTGCGTCTCCTGCTCTTTTTGCAGGGCAGTGAGCTGATTCACCAGCGCGTCGCTGGTGGACGTCTGGTTAGCGCTCTGTTGCTTCACCAGCCCGTACAGGCCAACCCCCGCAGCCAGCGCAATGGCGATGGCAATCGCGCTCAGCGCGAGGCTCGTTTTGTTGCTGCCGTTTTTCTTCTCAGCGGTTTTCTCAGTCGTCTCTGGCTGTGGCGTCGTCTCCACAGTCTCCCTGGTCTCTTCAACCACGGCGGAGGATTTGTCGTGTTCCGTCATTATGGCTTCCCATTTGAGAGTTATTGTAATGCGCGCAGCAGCGCATCGTTGTCGGCGTTATCAGCGATCCGAATATCCTGCCAGCCCAGTTCCCGGGCCTGGTTCGCCAGACGCTCACTGACGACCAGAAGCCGACAGCGGAGTAACCAGTTTTCGCGATACCAAAGCGGTATCAGCGACCAAAGCTGTTGTAACATTTCACCGCTGGTGACCACCAGCGTATTAATGCCGCGCGCGTGCCAGCGCATCGCCTCTTCCGCGCCGTCGTAGTGTTTTGCACAGCGCTGATAGCACTCAACGAACGTTACGTCGGCACCGCGTTCACGCAGCGTTTCACCCAGCAGCTCGCGGCCACCGTTGCCGCGCAAAATGAGCGCACGCTTTCCGGCAATAGTTTGTAATTCAGGTAATTGTAGCAAGACTTCACTGATTTCCCGATCTAACGGGTAACGAACGTCCGCGCTGCTTACTGTATGCAGCGCCAGTGCCGTTGTTCGGCCAATCGCGAAATAGCGGGGGGCAACTGGCCAGGCCAAACTCTGCTGTTGCAGCTGCGCATGGGCAAATTCCACCGCATGTTGCGACAGCGCAAACAGCAGGTCGCCGTCCTGAAGGGTATTCATCTGGTCGGCGAGCGCAGAGAGCTCCCGACCGGGGGAGAATTCAATGAGAGGAAAACTCCAGGCCACCTGCCCCAGTGCGCGCAGACGGCTCACTAACTGCTCTCCTGCGGGAGAAGGGCGGGTGACGAGAATACTCATGCAGGGGGTTCTCCGTTGTAAACGTCAGCCAGAATCTCGCGGGCGCCGTTATCCAGTAATTCTTCCGCCAGCGACACGCCAAGCTGCTCGGCATCTTGCGCTTTACCGCGACGTTCGCCGCGTACCATCTGCGAACCGTCCGGGGCGCCCACCAGCGCGCGCAGCCACAGTTCGCCATTCGTCAATTCAGCATAGCTGCCAATTGGAACCTGGCACCCGCCTTCGAGGCGGGTATTCATCGCCCGTTCCGCTTTTACGCGGGTAGCGGTCTCGTCATGGTTCAGCGGTGCGAGCAGTTCGCGGGTACGCGCATCGTTCAGGCGGCACTCGATGCCGACTGCACCCTGGCCCACGGCCGGCAGCGACAGCTCTGGCGGCAACGCCACGCGAATGCGCGACTCCAGCCCCAGACGCTTCAGACCGGCAACGGCGAGGATAATGGCATCGTAATCGCCGTTATCCAGCTTGCCCAGACGCGTGCCGACGTTACCGCGCAGTGAGCGGATGATCAGGTCAGGACGACGCTCCGCCAGCTGACACTGACGGCGTAAACTGGACGTGCCAACCACGCTACCCTCCGGCAGCGCGTCGAGCGAGTCGTAGTGGTTGGAGACAAACGCATCGCGCGGATCTTCGCGCTCGCAGATGGTCACCAGTCCCAGCCCTTCCGGGAACTCGACGGGCACGTCTTTCATCGAATGTACGGCGATATCGGCGCGGTTCTCAAGCAATGCCAGTTCCAGTTCTTTGACAAACAGGCCTTTGCCGCCCACTTTCGCCAGGGGCGTATCGAGGATCACGTCACCGCGTGTGACCATCGGCACCAGCTCGACGCGCAATCCACTGTGGCAGGCTTCCAGGCGCTGCTTCACATAATGTGCCTGCCAGAGCGCGAGAGGGCTTTGGCGTGTGGCAATTCTCAAAACATTGTCTAACATGCTTGTTACCGTCATTATCAATCGCTAACCATCCTAACATTGTTGACTCTGGGATGGCAGTTTTACGGTTGATGAGCGTGAGAGGGACAAGGCGGCGTATTCGTCAGCCAGAGCCGTATTCAGGAATTTACACGTACAGAACGGTGCTACACTTGTATGTAGCGCATCTTTCTTTACGGTCAACCGGCAAGGTGTTAAATTGATCACGTTTTAGACCATTTTTTCGTCGGTACCACCAAAAATGATAAGGGCGAAAAAGGGTAACGGTTATCTTTTTGAAATACTGCGGGTCCGCTGTTACTCGTGTTTTGAATAGCTTGCGACACCCGGAAACATCAGGCGATACGTCTTGTACCTCTATATTGAGACTCTGAAACAGAGACTGGATGCCATAAATCAACTGCGTGTGGATCGCGCGCTTGCTGCCATGGGCCCTGCTTTCCAGCAGGTATACAGTCTGCTGCCGACATTATTGCACTATCACCATCCGCTGATGCCTGGCTACCTTGACGGTAACGTTCCCCAGGGCATTTGCCTTTTCACGCCTGATGAAACCCAACAGCATTATCTGAACGAGCTGGAACTTTACCGCGGCATGCCGCCACAGGAATCTCCAAAAGGTGAACTGCCTATTACCGGCGTTTACTCAATGGGGAGCACCTCATCGGTAGGGCAAAGCTGTTCTTCGGACCTGGACATCTGGGTCTGTCATCAGTCCTGGCTCGATAACGACGAGCGTCAGCTACTGCAGCGTAAATGCAGCCTGCTGGAGAGCTGGGCGGCCTCGCTCGGCGTGGAAGTGAGCTTCTTCCTGATTGATGAAAACCGTTTCCGCCATAACGAAAGCGGCAGTCTGGGTGGTGAGGACTGCGGCTCGACTCAGCACATCTTATTGCTGGATGAATTCTACCGTACTGCTGTGCGTCTGGCCGGGAAGCGTATTCTGTGGAATATGGTCCCGTGCGAAGAAGAAGAGCATTACGATGACTACGTCATGTCGCTTTACGCGCAGGGCGTACTGACGCCAAACGAATGGCTGGATCTCGGCGGCCTCAGCTCTCTGTCAGCAGAAGAGTATTTTGGCGCAAGCCTCTGGCAGCTCTATAAGAGTATCGACTCACCGTATAAAGCGGTGCTGAAAACGCTGCTGCTGGAAGCCTATTCCTGGGAATACCCTACGCCGCGCCTGCTGGCGAAAGATATCAAGCAGCGTCTGCACGACGGGGAAATCGTCTCCTTCGGGCTGGACGCCTACTGCATGATGCTGGAGCGCGTAACCGAGTACCTGAAAGCCATCGATGACACCACGCGTCTTGACCTGGTGCGTCGATGTTTCTATCTCAAAGTCTGTGAGAAATTGAGCCGCGAACGCGCCTGCGTGGGCTGGCGTCGTGAAGTGGTCAGTCAGTTAGTGAAAGAGTGGGGATGGGACGAAGCGCGTCTGTCCATGCTCGATAACCGGGCCAACTGGAAAATCGATCAGGTGCGTGAAGCGCACAACGAACTGCTCGATGCGATGATGCAAAGCTACCGCAACCTGATCCGCTTTGCGCGCCGTAACAACCTCAGCGTTTCTGCCAGCCCGCAGGACATCGGGGTATTGACCCGTAAGCTTTACGCCGCGTTTGAAGCGCTGCCGGGTAAAGTTACCCTGGTTAACCCGCAGATTTCGCCAGACCTGTCTGAACCGAATCTGACCTTTATCTTTGTGCCGCCGGGCCGTGCAAACCGCACCGGGTGGTATCTTTACAACCGTGCGCCAAGCATGGATTCAATTATCAGCCATCAGCCGCTGGAGTATAACCGCTACCTGAACAAGCTGGTGGCCTGGGCCTGGTTTAACGGTCTGCTGACCTCGCGCACGCGCCTGTTTATCAAAGGCAACGAGGTGGTTGATCTTGCTAAGCTGCAGGAGATGGTCACGGATGTATCGCACCACTTCCCGCTGCGTCTGCCTGCCCCTACGCCGAAAGCGCTCTACAGCCCGTGTGAGATTCGCCATCTGGCGATTATCGTCAACCTGGAATACGACCCGACGGCGGCCTTCCGCAATCAGGTGGTTCACTTTGACTTCCGCAAGCTGGACGTCTTTAGCTTTGGCGAGCAGCAAAACTGCCTGGTAGGCAGTGTCGATCTGTTGTACCGCAACTCGTGGAACGAAGTGCGTACCCTGCACTTCAACGGCGAGCAGGCAATGATCGAAGCGCTGAAAACCATTCTTGGCAAGATGCACCAGGATGCCGCGCCGCCGGACAGCGTGGAAGTGTTCTGCTACAGCCAGCACCTGCGCGGTTTAATTCGCACCCGCGTGCAGCAGCTGGTTTCTGAGTGTATCGAACTGCGTCTCTCCAGTACCCGTCAGGAAACAGGCCGCTTTAAAGCGCTGCGCGTCTCCGGTCAGACCTGGGGACTGTTCTTCGAGCGCCTGAACGTGTCGGTACAGAAGCTGGAAAACGCCATCGAGTTTTACGGCGCGATTTCACACAACAAGCTGCATGGCCTGTCGGTGCAGGTGGAAACCAACCACGTTAAGCTCCCGCAGGTGGTGGACGGATTCGCAAGTGAAGGGATTATTCAGTTCTTCTTTGAAGAGTCGGGCGACGATGCCGGATTCAACATCTACATTCTGGATGAGACCAACCGCGCCGAGGTGTATCACCATTGTGAAGGCAGTAAAGAGGAGCTGGTGCGCGACGTCAGCCGCTTCTACTCCTCTTCGCATGACCGCTTTACCTACGGCTCAAGCTTTATCAACTTTAACCTGCCGCAGTTCTACCAGATTGTGAACGTCGACGGCCGTACGCAGGTGATTCCGTTCCGCACCCAATCCGTCACGCCAACCGCGCCTGCCAATCAGGACACCGCGCCGCTGTTGCAGCAGTATTTCTCCTGAGCCTTTTCGCCGGGTGGCGCTCACGCTTACCCGGCCTACGGTTCGAGCCGTTGTAGGCCCGGTAAGGCGCAGCCGCCACCGGGCAAGAAAACTACCTGAAACGCACGTTCTCACCCGCCTGCGCGGTCGCCGCCTGTTCCAGCAGATCCCAGAACGGTACGCCGCTACGGTCGCAAACCCATTCCCCGTCTTTCAGATCGAAATGATAGCCGCCCTGTTTAGCGGCCAGCCACACCTGGTGAAAGGGCTCCTGGCGGTTAATAATAATTTTGCTGCCATTTTCGAAGCTCAGGGTCAGAATGCCGCCGTTGATTTCACAATCGATATCGCTGTCACCGTCCCAGTCGTCAAGACGCTCTTCGATGGTCATCCACAGGTTGTCGGCAAGGCGATGGAATTCACTGTCGTTCATGGTTTTGTTCCTGTTTTTCGTGATGCCGGCAGTATAACCCTAAATAATTCCCGTTGCAGGAAAGCGGCAAACTCTTGCTTTTGTGTCTTCTCCTGCGATGATAGAAACAGATTTGAACTTACGGGCAACTTTATAATGAAAAACGCTTTCCGAACGCTTGCCGTTCTCATCACGCTGTTTAGCCTGACTGGCTGCGGACTGAAGGGACCACTGTACTTTCCGCCCGCGGATAAAACCGCGCCGCCGCCGACGAAACCGGTTAACAGCGGTATTGAGTCTACCACGCCAAATACTAACGATCGTGGCGACAACGGTGGCCCGACTCAGGTTAATCTCTGACGACAACGTTCTGTACCCGCGCAATGGAGCAAATGATGCAGTTCTCTAAAATGCATGGCCTTGGCAACGATTTTATGGTCGTCGACGCGGTAACGCAGAATGTGTTTTTCTCGCCTGAACTGATCCGTCGCCTGGCGGATCGGCATCTGGGCGTGGGGTTCGATCAGCTGCTGGTGGTCGAGCCACCGTACGATCCCGATCTTGATTTCCACTACCGTATTTTCAACGCGGACGGCAGCGAAGTTAACCAGTGTGGCAACGGCGCGCGCTGTTTCGCCCGCTTTGTCCGCCTGAAAGGGCTGACCAACAAGCGTGATATTCGCGTCAGTACGGCCAATGGTCGCATGGTGCTCAGCGTCACCGATGATGAGCTGGTGCGCGTGAACATGGGCGAGCCTAACTTCGAGCCCTCCGTCGTGCCGTTTCGCGCAAACAAAGCGGAAAAGACCTATATTATGCGTGCGGCCGAGCAGACAGTATTGTGCGGCGTCGTCTCTATGGGTAACCCACACTGCGTGATTCAGGTTGATGATGTGGAAACCGCCGCGGTCGAAACGCTCGGCCCGGTACTGGAAAGCCACGAACGTTTCCCGGAGCGCGCGAACATCGGCTTTATGCAGGTGGTGAAGCGCGAGCACATTCGCCTGCGGGTTTACGAGCGCGGCGCGGGTGAGACTCAGGCCTGCGGAAGCGGTGCCTGTGCTGCGGTGGCCGTGGGCATCTCCCAGGGGTTACTGGCTGAAGAGGTTCGCGTCGAATTACCGGGCGGTCGGCTTGATATCGCCTGGAAAGGACCGGGTCATCCACTGTATATGACTGGCCCGGCGGCACATGTCTATGACGGGTTTATCCATCTATGAAACAACCAGGGGAAGAACTGCAGGAAACAGTGACGGAACTGGACGACAGGGCTGTTGTTGATTATCTGCTGCGCAATCCTGAGTTTTTTATTCGCAATGCACGCGTCGTCGAAGAGATGCGCGTGCCGCACCCGGTTCGCGGAACCGTGTCGCTGGTCGAATGGCACATGGCGCGCTCGCGCAACCACATCAGCCAGCTTGAAGAGAACATGACGCTGCTGATGGAGCAGGCCAGCACCAACGAAAGCCTGTTCTATCGACTGCTGCATCTGCAGGCGCGTCTGGCGTCGGCGCACAGTCTCGACGAGTTCCTCAGCCGTTTCCACCGCTGGGCGCGCGAGCTGGGGCTGGCGGGCGCAACGATTCGTCTTTTCCCTGACCGCTGGCGCATCGGCGCGCCGTCGGGATTTACCCATCTGGCACTCAGCCGTCAGGCATTTGAACCGCTGCGCATTCAGCGTCTGGGCCATGATCACCACTATCTGGGGCCGCTGAACGGGCCTGAGCTGCTGGTGGTATTACCGGAAGCCAAAGCGATTGGCTCGGTGGCGATGTCGCTGATGGGGCGCGATGGCGATCTGGGCGTCATATTATTTACCAGCCGCGACGCGCATCACTACGAGCAGGGGCAAGCCACGCACCTGCTGCAGGAGATCGCCCTGATGCTGCCTGAGCTGCTGGAGCGCTGGATTGAGCGCGTATGACGGACGGACTGCTCGCCACTGACGTCTCGCGCTTTCTGCGCTATCTCGGCGTGGAACGTCAGCTTAGCCCCATTACGCTGCTTAACTATCAGCGTCAGCTTGATGCCATCATGCAGATCGCCGACGAAATCGGCCTGAAAAGCTGGCAACAATGTGACGCTGCGACGGTACGCGGGTTTGTCGTGCGTAGCCGTAAAAAAAATCTCAGCCCGGCAAGCCTGGCGCTCAGGCTCTCTGCGCTGCGCAGCTTCTTCGACTGGCTGGTCAGCCAGGGGGGCTTAAAAGCCAACCCGGCAAAAGGGATCGCCACGCCGAAGGCGCCGCGCCATCTGCCTAAAAATATTGACGTTGACGACGTAAACCGCCTGCTGGATATCGACCTTAACGATCCGCTGGCCGTGCGCGACCGCGCGATGCTGGAGGTGATGTACGGTGCCGGGTTACGTCTGTCTGAACTCGTTAACCTCGACCTCAAGCATCTCGATCTGGAATCTGGCGAAGTGTGGGTAATGGGTAAGGGCAGCAAAGAGCGCCGCCTGCCGATTGGCCGCAATGCGGTCTCCTGGATTGAGCACTGGCTTGACCTGCGCGGGCTGTTTGGCACCGAAGAGGATGCGCTGTTCCTGTCGAAGCTTGGCAAGCGGATCTCGGCGCGTAACGTGCAGAAGCGCTTTGCGGAGTGGGGTATTAAGCAGGGGCTGAACAGCCACGTTCACCCGCACAAGCTGCGCCACTCCTTTGCGACACACATGCTTGAGTCGAGCGGCGATCTGCGCGGCGTGCAGGAACTGCTTGGCCACGCAAATCTGTCGACCACTCAAATCTATACCCACTTAGACTTCCAGCACCTTGCCTCGGTGTATGACGCGGCGCATCCACGCGCCAAACGGGGGAAATAATGCGTTTTTACCGCCCACTCGGTCAGATCTCAGCCCTGACGTTTGACCTTGATGACACTCTTTATGACAACCGCGAGGTGATCCTGCGCACCGAGCAGGAGTCCCTGGCGTTTGTGCAGAACTACCATCCCGCACTGAAGGCGATACAGAACAAGGACTTCCAGAAGCTGCGCCAGTCCCTGCGTGAGACCGAGCCGGACATTTACCACGACGTGACCGAATGGCGTCGTCGCGCGGTTGAGCAGGCGATGCTCAACGTGGGTCTGAGCGCGCAGGATGCCGCCATTGGGGCGGAAGCGGCCATGGAAAACTTTGCTAAATGGCGCAGCCGTATCGACGTGCCGCAGGAAACCCACGACACGCTGGCGAAGCTTGCCGAAAAGTGGCCGCTGGTGGCCATCACCAACGGCAATGCCCAGCCGGAGCTGTTTGGCCTCAGCGATTATTTTGAATTCGTGCTGCGTGCGGGTCCTCACGGGCGCGCGAAGCCGTTCAGTGACATGTACCATCTGGCGGCAGATAAGCTTAACCTGCCGCTGGGTGAGATCCTGCACGTGGGGGATGACCTGACCACAGACGTGGCCGGCGCCATCCGCTGCGGGATGCAGGCCTGCTGGATCAAGCCGGAAAATGCTGACCTGATGATCGCCTCCGATAGCCGTCTTCTGCCGCACGTGGAAATTTCGCGGTTGGCATCCCTCACGACGCTGATATAATCATCAATTGTTCTGTATAAATTAACAGGGTTTTGACGAATGCTATTCGCCAGCCCGACATGACGTGACGGTGCCAATGGACGTTTCTTACCTGCTCGACAGCCTTAATGACAAACAGCGTGACGCGGTTGCCGCCTCGCGCACCAACCTGCTGGTGCTGGCTGGAGCGGGCAGTGGTAAGACGCGCGTGCTGGTTCACCGTATCGCCTGGCTGCAGAGCGTGGAAAACTGCTCGCCGTACTCCATCATGGCGGTCACGTTCACCAACAAAGCGGCGGCGGAGATGCACCACCGCATCGCCCAGCTGATGGGCACCAGCCAGGGCGGCATGTGGGTCGGCACCTTCCACGGCCTGGCGCACCGCCTGCTGCGCGCACACCACATGGACGCCAACCTGCCGCAAGATTTCCAGATCCTCGACAGCGAAGACCAGCTCCGTCTGCTGAAACGCCTGATCAAGGCGATGAACCTCGACGAGAAGCAGTGGCCGCCGCGTCAGGCGATGTGGTACATCAACAGCCAGAAAGACGAGGGGCTGCGCCCGCACCACATTCAGAGCTTCGGCAACCCGGTCGAGCAGACCTGGCAGAACGTCTACAAGGCCTATCAGGAAGCGTGCGATCGCGCCGGTCTGGTGGATTTTGCCGAGCTGCTGCTGCGCGCCCACGAGCTGTGGCTGAACAAACCGCACATCCTGCAGCACTACCGTGAACGCTTCACCAATATCCTGGTGGACGAATTCCAGGATACCAACAACATCCAGTACGCGTGGATCCGCCTGCTGGCCGGCGATACCGGCAAGGTGATGATCGTGGGCGATGATGACCAGTCGATCTACGGCTGGCGCGGGGCGCAGGTGGAGAACATCCAGCGCTTCCTCAACGATTTCCCCGGCGCGGAAACCATCCGTCTGGAGCAGAACTACCGCTCAACCAGCAACATCCTGAGCGCGGCCAACGCCCTGATTGAGAACAACAACGGGCGTCTGGGTAAAAAGCTGTGGACCGACGGTGTCGATGGCGAACCGATTTCGATTTACTGCGCCTTCAACGAGCTCGACGAAGCGCGCTTCGTGGTGAACCGCATTAAAACCTGGCAGGACAATGGCGGCGCGCTGGAGCAGTGCGCCATTCTCTATCGCAGCAACGCCCAGTCGCGCGTGCTGGAAGAGGCGCTGCTGCAGGTGAGCATGCCGTACCGCATTTATGGCGGTATGCGCTTCTTCGAACGTCAGGAAATCAAAGATGCGCTGTCGTATCTGCGTCTGATTGCCAACCGTAACGACGACGCGGCGTTTGAACGCGTGGTCAACACTCCGACCCGCGGGATTGGCGACCGCACGCTGGACGTGGTGCGTCAGGCCTCGCGCGACCGCCAGCTGACTCTGTGGCAGGCGTGCCGCGAGCTGCTGCAGGAAAAAGCGCTCGCCGGACGTGCCGCCAGCGCATTGCAGCGCTTCCTTGAGCTGATTGACGCCCTCGCGCAGGAAACGGCCGACATGCCGCTGCACGTGCAGACCGACCGGGTGATTAAAGATTCCGGCCTGCGCACCATGTATGAGCAGGAAAAAGGCGAGAAGGGCCAGACCCGTATTGAGAACTTAGAGGAACTGGTCACGGCAACGCGCCAGTTCAGCTACAACGAAGAAGACGAAGACCTGATGCCGCTGCAGGCGTTCCTCTCCCACGCCGCGCTGGAAGCGGGGGAAGGACAGGCCGATACCTGGCAGGATGCGGTTCAGCTCATGACCCTGCACTCCGCCAAAGGGCTGGAGTTCCCGCAGGTATTCATCGTCGGGATGGAAGAGGGGATGTTCCCGAGCCAGATGTCGTTGGATGAAGGCGGCCGTCTGGAAGAGGAGCGTCGTCTGGCCTACGTGGGCGTGACGCGCGCGATGCAAAAGCTGACGCTGACCTATGCGGAAACCCGCCGTCTGTACGGTAAAGAGGTCTATCACCGTCCGTCGCGCTTTATCGGTGAACTGCCGGAAGAGTGCGTGGAGGAGGTGCGTCTGCGGGCAAGCATCAGTCGTCCTGTCAGCCATCAGCGCATGGGATCGCCGATTGCGGAAACCGACACTGGCTACAAGCTGGGCCAGCGCGTGCGCCATTCGAAGTTTGGCGAAGGCACCATTGTGAATCTGGAAGGCAGCGGCGAGCACAGCCGCCTGCAGGTGGCGTTCCAGGGGCAGGGGATCAAATGGCTGGTGGCGGCCTACGCGAAGCTGGAAACAGTCTAACATTCAGAAAAATATCATTATTTTGTAATAATCTGCTAGCCTTATACGTTGAAGGTCAATTAATGCCCTTCAGCGTTTCGTTGCGTGTTGACGCCACAGTTATAGCTGGCGTAACATGCGCGCACGATTACGCTAAGAGGACATTCGCCTTGGACACACCCAGTAGATACTGGCTCAATTCCCTGTCATCCAGGAACAACTCCTAAGGCTATCTCCTCTTGCTGATGGCCTTAGTGGTTGTCAGCGACTGCATTATTCCCGTCGCGCTGAGTCAGGCTGTTTAATGGTCTGAAACCCAATTTGTTTCTGTGTGCCCACCGAACTGTCCGATATTTTTTGCATTGGGAGTCCCGGTCATGTTGAGCGCATTTCAACTCGAAAATAACCGACTGACTCGGCTTGAAGCCGAAGAGTCACAGCCCCTCATTGATGCCGTATGGGTGGATCTGGTCGAGCCGGACGACGATGAGCGCCTTCGCGTACAATCTGAGCTGGGGCAAAGCCTGGCAACCCGCCCGGAATTGGAAGACATCGAAGCATCCGCGCGTTTTTTTGAAGACGAAGACGGTCTGCATATTCACTCCTTCTTCTTCTTTGAAGATGCGGAAGACCACGCGGGTAACTCCACCGTGGCGTTTACCATTCGCGACGGCCGCCTGTTTACGCTGCGCGAGCGCGAGCTGCCGGCATTCCGTCTCTACCGCATGCGCGCCCGCAGCCAGGCAATGGTGGATGGTAACGCTTACGAGCTGCTGCTCGATCTGTTCGAGACCAAAATTGAACAGCTGGCGGACGAAATTGAAAACATCTACAGCGATCTGGAAAAGCTGAGCCGCGTGATCATGGAAGGCCATCAGGGCGATGAGTACGACGAAGCGTTGTCCACGCTGGCAGAGCTGGAAGATATCGGCTGGAAGGTGCGTTTGTGCCTGATGGATACCCAGCGCGCGCTGAACTTCCTGGTGCGCAAGGCGCGTCTGCCGGGCGGTCAGCTGGAGCAGGCGCGTGAGATCCTGCGCGATATCGAATCCCTGCTGCCGCACAACGAATCCCTGTTCCAGAAGGTCAACTTCCTGATGCAGGCGGCGATGGGCTTTATCAACATCGAGCAGAACCGCATCATCAAGATCTTCTCGGTGGTTTCTGTAGTGTTCCTGCCGCCAACGCTGGTGGCATCCAGCTACGGGATGAACTTCGAGTTTATGCCGGAGCTGAAGTGGAGCTTTGGTTACCCGGGGGCGATTATCTTTATGATCCTCGCGGGGCTGGCGCCGTATCTGTACTTTAAGCGCCGGAACTGGCTGTAAAAATCTGGTGGGTGGCGCTGCGCTTACCCGCCCTACGATCGAATTCCCTCTCCCTGTGGGAGAGGGTTAGAGTTAGGGCAACTTCACAGCCCTTTGCGCCCCCTGCGCTGGGTATAAATCGCATCGGCGACGAAAATCGCCAGCGCCACCCAGATAAAGGCGAACGTCACCATCTTATCCGCCCCTGGCACCTCACCGTAGAACACCACCGCCAGCAGGAACATCAGCGTCGGTCCAATGTACTGGAAGAAACCCAGCGTGGAGAGACGCAGGCGCGTCGCCGCACCGGTGAAGCACAGCAGTGGAATAGTGGTCACCACGCCCGCCGCCATCAGCATCAGGTTCAGCGACCACGGGTTGCTGCCCATGTGGCTGGTTGGGCTGTCGGCGATGCCGAAAAGATAAATCGCCGCCACGGGCAGCAGCCACAGGGTTTCAAACAGCATCCCCGTCTGCGCTTCTACCGCAATCTTCTTACGCACCAGACCGTAGAACGCAAAGCTGAACGCCAGGCCGAGGGCAATAATCGGCAGCGAGCCGAAGGTCCAGAGCTGCACCAGTACGCCGCAGAAGGCCAGAATCACCGCCACCCACTGCATCCGGCGGAAGCGCTCACCGAGGAAAATCATCCCCAGCACGATATTCACCAGCGGGTTAATGAAGTACCCCAGGCTCGCTTCGAGCATGTGATGGTTATTCACCGCCCAGATAAACAGCAGCCAGTTGCCGCCAATCAGCACGGCAGAAAGTGCCAGCAGGAAGATCTTCTTCGGGGTTTGCAGCAGCGTTTTGACGCCCGACCACTGACGGCTGAGGCTCATCAGCGCAATCATAAAGAAGAACGACCAGATGACGCGGTGAGTCAGGATCTCATCGGCCGGAACGTAGGCGATAAGCTTGAAATACGCCGGGGCGATACCCCAAATAAAATAAGCGGCAAGGGCGAGTAAAACGCCCTGCCGCGTCTGTTTAGCATCCATCGGGAAAATCCGTTACAAAAAAGTGAATTAATTTTACCCGATTTTGCCGCCTCAACCCACCATATAAGTGGCGGTTGCGCTGGCGATATACACCTGCTCTTCGTTGTGTAATTCAACGCGCGCCACGGCGACTTTATTCCCCGCGCGCAGCAGGCTGCTGGTACAGGTAAAGCGATTTCCGCGCCCCGGGCGAAGATAGTCGACGCGCAGATCGATGGTGCCCATGCGCGCCAGACGCTGGCGGAGTTCGTCTTCGTTGATGGTGTCATGGCGGGTCAGCGTGCTGCCCACGCAGACCAGACCTGCCGCCACGTCAAGCGCGGAGGCAATCACGCCGCCGTGCAAAATACTTTGCGCCCAGTTCCCTACCATCATCGGCTGGTTGTTGAAGCTCAGCTGGGCAAAGTCTTTCTCGTAACGCTCCAGCTCCAGTCCCAGCGCGCGGTTAAACGGCATATGGTAAACAAAAATCTCGCCCACGAGTTTTAACACTTCTTCGGCGGTAAGCATGGCTGACATGAGGCATCACATCCTTATTGTTAACGAAATGTTGATTTTATGCCTCAGCAACAAGGAATTCCACTTTCAGAAACGAGGATGCAGCAGTTGTCGCAGAAGTCTGTAGAATGTCCGCCACATAACTATTTAGCTAATTTTACTCTTTTGCAGGAGAACACCACCGATGCGGACGTATCTGGCATGGTTACTGGCGGCGGTTGCGCTGCCCCTCACAGCATATGCGCAGGAAGCGACAATCAAAGAGGTGCATGATAAGCCTGCCGTTCACGGTAGCATTATCGCGAACCTTCTTCAGGAGCATGACAATCCGTTCACGCTCTATCCGTATGACACCAACTACGTGATTTACACCCAGACCAGCGATCTCAACAAAGAGGCGATAAGCTCCTATAACTGGTCTGATAATGCGCGTAAAGATGAGGTGAAGTTCCAGCTCAGCCTCGCTTTCCCGTTCTGGCGCGGCATTCTGGGACCGAACTCGGTGTTTGGTGCCTCCTATACGCAGAAGTCCTGGTGGCAGCTCTCTAACAGCGGGGAATCCTCGCCGTTCCGCGAAACCAACTATGAGCCCCAGCTGTTCCTCGGCTTTGCAACGGATTATGAGTTTGCGGGCTGGACGTTACGCGATGTGGAAGTGGGCTTTAACCATGACTCTAACGGACGTTCCGATCCGACATCCCGTAGCTGGAACCGTGCCTATACGCGCCTGATGGCGCAGAACGGTAACTGGATGGTGGAAGTGAAGCCGTGGTATGTGGTCGGCAGCACTGATGACAACCCGGACATCACCAAATATATGGGCTACTACCAGCTTAAAGTCGGCTACCAGTTAGGTGATGCCGTGCTGAGTGCGAAAGGTCAGTATAACTGGAACACCGGCTACGGCGGCGCGGAAGTGGGCTTAAGCTATCCGGTAAGCAAGCATGTCCGCCTTTATACGCAAGTCTACAGCGGTTACGGCGAGTCGCTTATCGATTACAACTTCAACCAGACCCGCGTCGGCGTGGGCGTGATGCTGAACGATATTCTCTAGGCTGTTCGAATGTTTTTGCGTTAAACGTTGAAGTTTCTCTCTCAGGCGCTGAAAATAGCGCCTGTTTCATTTCAGGCATATGGGGTTAACGTGGCGCAGGCGGAAGTATTGAATCAGGAGTCGCTGGCTAAACAGGTTTTGCATGAAACCTTTGGCTACCAGCAGTTCCGCCCTGGCCAGGAAACCATCATTGAAACGGTGCTGGAAGGTCGTGATTGCCTGGTGGTAATGCCGACCGGCGGCGGCAAGTCCCTCTGTTATCAGGTTCCCGCGCTGGTGCTTAACGGCCTGACGGTCGTGGTATCCCCCCTAATTTCTCTGATGAAAGACCAGGTTGACCAGCTACTCGCCAACGGCGTGGCGGCGGCCTGTCTCAACTCGACCCAAACCCGGGAGCAGCAGCAAGAGGTCATGGCCGGGTGCCGCACCGGGCAGATCCGCCTGCTGTATATCGCCCCGGAGCGCCTGATGCTGGATAACTTCCTCGACCACCTGGCGCACTGGAACCCGGTCCTGCTGGCGGTGGATGAAGCGCACTGTATTTCCCAGTGGGGACACGATTTCCGCCCGGAATACGCCGCCCTCGGCCAGCTGCGTCAGCGCTTCCCCGAGCTGCCGTTTATGGCGCTTACCGCCACGGCGGATGATACCACGCGGCTGGATATCGTTCGCCTGCTCGGGCTGAACGACCCCTATATCCAGGTCAGCAGCTTCGATCGCCCAAACATCCGCTATATGCTGATGGAAAAGTTCAAGCCGCTGGATCAGCTCCTGCGCTACGTCCAGGAGCAGCGCGGCAAGTCCGGCATCATCTACTGCAACAGCCGCGCAAAGGTGGAAGACACCGCCGCGCGTCTGCAAAACCGCGGCTTTAGCGCGGCGGCATACCATGCCGGGTTAGAGAACCACATCCGCGCCGACGTGCAGGAAAAATTCCAGCGCGACGACCTGCAGATCGTCGTCGCGACGGTGGCGTTTGGGATGGGCATCAACAAGCCCAACGTGCGCTTTGTGGTGCACTTCGACATTCCGCGCAATATCGAATCCTACTATCAGGAGACCGGCCGCGCCGGGCGCGACGGTCTGCCTGCGGAAGCGATGCTGTTTTACGATCCGGCCGATATGGCGTGGCTGCGGCGCTGTCTGGAAGAGAAGCCGCAGGGACAGCTGCAGGATATCGAGCGCCACAAGCTCAACGCGATGGGCGCGTTTGCCGAAGCGCAAACCTGCCGTCGTCTGGTGCTGCTCAACTACTTTGGTGAAGGGCGCCAGGAGCCTTGCGGCAACTGCGATATCTGCCTCGATCCGCCGAAGCAGTACGATGGCCTCATGGACGCGCGTAAGGCGCTCTCGACTATTTACCGCGTGAACCAGCGCTTCGGTATGGGCTACGTGGTGGAAGTGCTGCGTGGCGCCAACAACCAGCGTATCCGCGACATGGGCCACGACAAGCTGCCTGTCTACGGTATTGGCAAGGATCAGAGCCACGAGCACTGGGTCAGCATTATTCGCCAGCTGATTCACCTCGGCTTCGCCACGCAGAACATTGCCCAGCACTCCGCCCTGCAGCTGACCGAAGCGGCGCGTCCGGTGCTGCGCGGTGACGTTGAGCTCAAGCTCGCCGTGCCGCGCGTCATCGCTCTGAAGCCGCGGGTGATGCAGAAATCCTACGGCGGCAACTATGACCGCAAGCTTTTCGCCAAACTGCGTAAGCTGCGTAAAGCCATCGCCGACGAAGAGAACATCCCGCCTTACGTGGTGTTCAACGACGCGACGCTGATTGAGATGGCCGAGCAGATGCCGCTTAGCGCCAGCGAGATGCTCAGCGTCAACGGCGTGGGGACGCGCAAGCTGGAGCGCTTCGGTAAAGAGTTTATGGCGCTCATCCGCTCTCACGCCGACGGCGACGATGAAGAGTAGTCAGCCGGGCGAAAAAGTGCCAGGATGATGACTCACTAAATTATTTCCCCGCGAGCTAATTATGTTAATGCTATTTCTCACCGTGGCATTAGTGCACATCGTTGCGCTGATGAGCCCCGGCCCGGACTTTTTCTTCGTGTCACAAACGGCCGTCAGCCGCTCCCGAAAAGAGGCGATGATGGGCGTGCTCGGTATCACCATGGGCGTTATGGTCTGGGCGGCCGTTGCGCTGCTCGGTCTGAACCTGATCCTGGCGAAGATGGCCTGGCTGCATAACATCATTATGGTCGGCGGCGGGCTGTACCTGTGCTGGATGGGCTACCAGATGCTGCGCGGGGCGCTGAAGAAAGAAGAGAAAAAACCGGAAGAGCCAAAGGTGGAGCTGGCAACGGGCGGTCGCAGCTTTGTAAAAGGGTTGCTGACTAATCTGGCGAACCCAAAAGCGATTATCTATTTCGGCTCGGTGTTCTCGCTGTTTGTCGGCGATAGCGTCGGCGCGGGCGCACGCTGGGGAATCTTCCTGCTGATCGTCGTTGAAACCTTTGCCTGGTTTACTATCGTGGCCAGCCTGTTTGCCTTACCGGCGATGCGCCGCGGCTATCAGCGTATCGCGAAGTGGATTGACGGCTTCGCCGGCGCGCTGTTCGCCGGCTTCGGCATTCATCTCATCATTTCTCGCTAAGCGTGACGCGCTGACGCAAGCAGCGCGCCAACCAGCATAAACAGCGAGCCAAAGACTTTATTCAGGGCCTTCATCTGCTTAGGCCCTTTAATCCACGCCGCAATTCGCTGCGCCAGCGTCGCGTAACCAATCATCACGATGATATCGACGATAATAGTGGTCGCGCCCAGCACCACGTACTGCATCACCTGGGGCTGATGCGGAACGATAAACTGCGGGAACAGCGCGGCGAGGAACACGATGCTCTTCGGGTTGGTCAGGTTGACGAATACCGCACGCTTAAACAGATGGCCGCGGTTTTGCGTCAGAGCCAGCGTATTCAGGTTGATGGAGCCTGCCGCGCGCCACTGCTGGATGCCGAGCCAAATCAGATAGGCTGCCCCGGCCCATTTCAGCACTTCAAACGCCAGCACCGAGCGGGAGAAAAGTGTCCCCAGACCAATCCCAACCAGCACAATATGAATGCCCAGCCCGGCCTGCAGTCCGGCAATGGATGCCACCGCACCGCGGTAACCGTGGTTGATTGAGGTAGTCATGGTGTTAATAGCACCCGAACCCGGAGAAAGGCTGAGGATAATGGATGTCAGCAGGTAGGCGAACCACCACTCGAAGGTCATTTGAAACTCCCGAACCGTCTATTTTTATGCCACAATACGCTATTATTGAGTCATTTTGTGACCGGTGACGAAAAAAACGATATTCCCTGGATTACGTGAGTGGAAACCCAATGTTTCAGCAGAAAAAGGACTGGGAAACACGAGAAAACGCTTTTGCTGCTTTCTCTATGGGGCCGCTGACCGATTTCTGGCGGCAGCGTGAGGAAGATGAGTTTACGGGCGTCGGGGGCATCCCGGTGCGTTTCGTTCGTTTCCGAAATGAAAAAAATGACCGGGTGATTGTGGTCTGCCCTGGGCGTATTGAAAGCTACGTTAAATACGCTGAGCTGGCCTACGACCTGGTCCATATGGGGTTCGATGTCCTGATTATCGACCACCGTGGGCAGGGGCTGTCCGGACGTATGCTTCCGGACACGCACCGTGGGCACGTCGATCGCTTCAGCGATTACGTCGACGATTTTGCCGCGTTCTGGCAGCAGGACGTTCAGCCCGGTCCCTGGCGTAAGCGATACATCCTTGCGCACTCCATGGGGGGCGCGATATCGACGCTGTTTTTGCAGCGTTATGAACACCAGTGCGATGCCATTGCGCTGACCGCGCCGATGTACGGTATCGTTATCCGTTTTCCTGACTGGATGGTGCGCCATCTTCTTGACTGGGCTGAGGGCCATCAGCGCATTCGTGAAGGTTACGCCATAGGTACAGGACGCTGGCGCGCGCTGCCGTTCGCCATCAACGTCTTAACCCATAGTCGGCAGCGTTATCGCCGCAACCTGCGCTTCTATGCCGATGAACCACGCTTACGCGTCGGCGGCCCGACCTGGCACTGGGTGCGGGAGGGTATTATGGCCGGTGAGCAGGTGCTGGCGGGCGTAGGCGATGATGATACGCCGACGCTTCTGATTCAGGCGGAAGAAGAGCGTGTGGTGGATAACCGCATGCATGACCGCTATTGTGAACTGCGCGCTGCTGCCGGTCACCCTTGTGAAGGGGGTAAACCGCTGGTCATTAACGGCGCGTTCCATGAGATCCTTTTTGAAAAGGACGCTATGCGCTCAGTCGCGCTCAACGCCATTGTTGAATTTTTCAACAGGCATAATTGATTTTTGTTTTCCACCAGAGGTTGAAATCCCTATGTACCAGGTTGTTGCATCTGATTTAGATGGCACGCTGCTTTCCCCCGACCACACCTTGTCGCCTTACGCGAAAGAGACCTTAAAACTCCTGACTGCACGTGGTGTGAACTTTGTGTTCGCTACCGGCCGCCACCACGTCGACGTGGGGCAGATCCGCGATAATCTCGAGATCAAATCGTACATGATCACCTCCAACGGTGCGCGCGTGCATGATACCGACGGCAACCTGATCTTTACCCACAACCTGGATCGCGATATTGCCGCCGATCTGTTTGGCGTGGTGCATAACAACCCGACTATCGTCACTAACGTTTACCGCGACGACGACTGGTTTATGAACCGCCACCGCCCGGATGAAATGCGTTTCTTCAAGGAAGCGGTATTCAACTACTCCCTTTACGAACCGGGCCTGCTGGAGCCGGAAGGGATCAGCAAGGTGTTCTTTACCTGTGATAGCCACGAAGAGCTGCTCCCGCTGGAACAGGCGATCAACGCTCGCTGGGGCGATCGCGTCAACGTAAGCTTCTCAACCCTGACCTGTCTTGAAGTGATGGCGGGTGGCGTCTCCAAAGGTCACGCGCTGGAAGCGGTTGCGAAACGCCTGGGCTTCGGGCTGAAAGACTGTATCGCCTTCGGTGACGGCATGAACGACGCCGAGATGCTTTCAATGGCAGGCAAGGGCTGCATCATGCAGAACGCGCACCAGCGTCTGAAGGATCTCCACCCTGAACTGGAAGTCATTGGTTCTAACGCTGACAACGCGGTACCGAAGTATCTGCGCAAGCTGTTCCTTGAATAATCTTCACTTGATTGTTTATTGCTCAGTTGTCAACTAAAGAGTTCGCTACAATGCCTCTCCTTCTTTCTGAGAGACAAGCATTGTGGCGCTACTCATTATCACCACTATCCTGTGGGCCTTCTCCTTTAGCCTGATTGGCGAATACCTTGCCGGTTCGGTCGACAGCTACTTCTCGGTGCTGATGCGCGTGGGGCTGGCGGCGCTGGTGTTCCTGCCGTTTCTGCGCACGCGCGGACAGTCGCTGAAAACGATTGTGCTGTATATGCTGGTGGGGGCGATGCAGCTCGGCATCATGTATTTGTTCAGCTTCCGGGCTTACGTCTATCTGTCCGTCTCGGAATTCCTGCTCTTTACCGTGCTGACGCCGCTCTACATCACGCTGATTTACGATCTGCTGAGTAAACGCCGTCTGCGCTGGGGATACCTGCTGAGCGCGGCGCTGGCGGTGATTGGCGCGGCGATTATTCGCTACGACAAAGTAAGCGATCACTTCTGGACCGGGCTGATGTTCGTCCAGCTCGCCAACATCAGTTTCGCTATCGGCATGGTGGGCTACAAACGCCTGATGGAAACCCGTCCGATGCCGCAGCATAACGCGTTCGCATGGTTTTATATGGGCGCCGCGATTGTCGCGGTAGCGGCGTGGTTTATGCTCGGTAACCCGCAAAAGTTGCCGACTACGTCCGTGCAGTGGGGCGTGCTGATCTGGCTGGGCGTCGTGGCTTCCGGGTTGGGGTACTTCATGTGGAACTACGGCGCGACTCAGGTCGACGCCGGTACGCTGGGGATCATGAACAACGTGCATGTCCCGGCAGGGCTGCTGGTCAACCTCGCTATCTGGCAGCAACAGCCGCACTGGCCGAGCTTCCTTATTGGGGGAGCGGTGATCCTGGCTTCGCTGTGGGTCCATCGCCGATGGGTCGCTCCGCGCTCCGCACAAACGGAAGATGATCGCACGCGTGGTTCCGCGCTGAGCGAATAAACGCCTCCGTAATCGGCTGACGCTGCTCGCCATCGCGCACGGCAGCGTACAGCCGGCTCCACAGTCCTTCTCCCAGGGTTTTGGTCACCACCAGACCCTGGCGTTCAAAGCTCTCCACCACCCAGTGCGGCAGCGCCGCGATACCCATTCTGGCCGCCACCATCTGAATCAGCAGCAGGGTGTTATCCACGCTTTTTAGCTGCGGGCTAATGCCCGCGGGCTGCAGGAAGTGACGCCAGATATCCAGACGACTACGCTGAACCGGGTAAATCAGCAGCGTTTCCGTCGCCAGGTCTTCCGGCGTGATGCGCGTTTTGGCCGCCAGCGGATGGTCCGGCGCCAGCACCAGGCGCACCTCATAATCAAACATCGGCGAATAGTGCAGGCCGCTGCGCGGCAGAATGTCAGAGGTCATGACCAGATCCAGCTCGCCCTGCTGCAGCGACGGCTGCGGGTCGAACGTCACGCCGGATTTAAAGTCCATCTCCACCTGCGGCCACTTCTGGCGGAAGTTCTCAAGCGCGGGGGTCAGCCACTGAATACAGCTGTGGCACTCAATAGCGATACGCAGTTTGGTCTGCTGCGGTTCGTTACACGCCTGCAGCGCGCTCGCGATCTGTGGCAGAACCTGATTCGCCAGCTGAAGGAGAATTTCACCCTGCGGCGTAAAGCGTAGCGGCTGGCTTTTACGCACAAAAAGACGGAAGCCGAGGCGTTGTTCCAGATCGCTGAACTGGTGAGAAAGGGCGGACTGTGTCTGGTGCAGCGTGGCCGCAGCAGCCGCGAGCGAACCGCAGTTCCGCAACGCTTGTAGCGTTTTCAGGTGTTTAATCTCGATCATGAAAGTCCTTCACTTCGCCATGAACATTTTGCGCTTGAGGAATATACAGTACCTGCCAATTATAGAAGTGTAAACATCTGGACGTCTAAATAACGAATTTCACAAGGGGTACACCATGACAATCCGCAATCACACTCTCGGTTTCCCTCGCGTTGGCCTGCGTCGCGAGCTGAAAAAAGCGCAAGAAAGCTACTGGGCGGGTAACGCCACGCGTGAAGAGCTGCTGGCGGTGGGACGCGAGCTGCGCGCCCGCCACTGGGATCAGCAGAAGCAGGCGGGCATTGACCTGCTGCCGGTGGGCGATTTCGCCTGGTACGACCATGTTCTGACGACCAGCCTGCTGCTTGGCAACGTGCCGGCTCGTCATCAGAACAAAGATGGATCGGTAGATATCGATACCCTGTTCCGCATCGGCCGTGGCCGTGCGCCAACGGGTGAGCCAGCGGCAGCGGCGGAGATGACCAAGTGGTTTAACACTAACTATCACTATATGGTGCCGGAGTTCGCCAAAGGCCAGCAGTTCAGACTGACCTGGACGCAGCTTCTGGATGAAGTGGACGAAGCGCTGGCGCTGGGCCACCAGGTTAAACCCGTGCTGCTGGGGCCAGTGACCTATTTGTGGCTGGGGAAAGTCAAAGGCGAGCAGTTCGATCGTCTGAGCCTGCTGAAGGACATTCTGCCGGTCTACAAACAGGTGCTGATTGAGCTGGGCAAACGCGGTATTCAGTGGGTGCAAATCGACGAACCGGCGCTGGTGCTCGAGTTGCCTCAGGAATGGCTCGATGCCTTCAAACCAGCGTATGACGCGCTCACCGGGGAGGTGAAGATGCTACTGACAACCTATTTCGAAGGCGTGACGCCGAACCTGAACACGATTACCGCGCTGCCGGTGCAGGGCCTGCACGTAGACCTTGTACACGGTAAAGATGATGTGACGGAGCTGCACAAGCGTTTGCCAGCGGACTGGCTGCTCTCCGCCGGTCTGGTGAATGGCCGTAACGTCTGGCGCGCCGATCTGACCGAGAAATACGCACAAATCAAAGACATCGTCGGTAAACGTGAGCTGTGGGTGGCCTCGTCCTGCTCGCTGCTGCACAGCCCGATCGACCTGAGCGTGGAAACCCGTCTCGACCCTGAAGTAAAGAGCTGGTTTGCCTTCGCGCTGCAAAAATGTGAAGAGCTGGCCCTGCTGCGCGACGCGCTGAACAGCGGCGACACGGCGGCAATTACCGAATGGAGCGCCCCGATCCGGGCGCGCCGCCACTCCGCGCGCGTGCATAACCCGGCGGTGGAAAAACGTCTGGCGGCCATCACCGCCCAGGACAGCCAGCGCCAGAGCCCGTATGAGGTGCGCGCCGAAGCCCAGCGCGCCCGCTTCAATCTGCCTGCGTGGCCGACCACGACGATTGGTTCCTTCCCGCAGACCACCGAGATCCGCGGCCTGCGTCTGGACTTTAAAAAGGGCAATCTGGATGCGAATCACTACCGCACCGGGATCGCGGAACACATCAAGCAGGCGATTATCGAGCAGGAACGCCTTGGGCTGGACGTGCTGGTGCACGGTGAAGCAGAGCGTAATGACATGGTGGAATACTTTGGCGAGCACCTGGACGGCTTCGTCTTTACCCAGAACGGCTGGGTGCAGAGCTATGGCTCCCGATGCGTGAAGCCGCCGGTGGTCATCGGTGACGTCAGCCGTCCGGAAGCGATCACGGTTGAGTGGGCGAAGTACGCCCAGTCCCTGACCGACAAGCCGGTGAAAGGCATGCTCACCGGTCCTGTGACCATTCTTTGCTGGTCCTTCCCGCGTGAAGACGTGACCCGTGAAACCATCGCCAAACAGATCGCCCTGGCGCTGCGTGATGAGGTGGCGGATCTGGAAGCCGCAGGCATTGGCATTATTCAGATTGACGAACCGGCCCTGCGCGAAGGTCTGCCGCTGCGTCGTAGCGACTGGGACGCCTACCTGCAGTGGGGCGTGGAGGCGTTCCGCATCAACGCCGCGGTGGCGAAGGACGACACTCAGATCCACACCCACATGTGTTATTGCGAATTTAACGACATCATGGATTCAATTGCCGCGCTGGACGCCGACGTGATCACTATTGAGACCTCGCGTTCAGATATGGAGCTGCTGGAGTCGTTTGAAGAATTCGACTACCCGAACGAAATCGGGCCGGGCGTGTACGACATCCACTCCCCGAACGTGCCGAGCGTGGAGTGGATTGAAGCCCTGCTGAAAAAAGCGGCCCAGCGTATTCCGGCAGAGCGTCTTTGGGTAAACCCGGACTGCGGACTGAAAACCCGCGGCTGGCCTGAAACCCGCGCAGCGCTGGCGAACATGGTGAAGGCAGCGCAGAATTTGCGTCAGGCGTAGGGGTATTGGATGGCCCGGTAAGGCGTAACTGCCTCCGGGCTTATTGTTATTACGCTTTCTTACCGCCGTACTGGCTAAACCACGCCAGCATTCTCTGCCAGCCATCTTTGGCTGATTCCGCGTGATAGCTCGGACGATAATCGGCGTTAAACGCATGCCCGGCATCCGGGTACACCACAATCTCCGCCTTCGCATTGGCCGCACGCAGCGCATGGCGCATGGTTTCTACCGAATCCAGCGAAATACCGGTATCCTGACCGCCATAAAGCCCTAACACGGGGGCATTTAACTCGGTGGCGATATCGACGGGATGTTTAGGCGAATTCAGCGTTTTTTCACCCACCAGTTTGCCGTACCAGGCGACAGCAGCTTTGAGCTGCGGGTTATGCGCGGCATACAGCCAGCTAATGCGACCGCCCCAGCAGAAACCGGTGACCAGCAGACGATGCGGATCGCCGCCATTGCGCGCCGCCCAGCTGGCGACATGATCGAGATCGGCCAGCACCTGCGCGTCCGGGACTTTGCTGACCAGGTTGCTGAGCAATGTTGGAATATCACTGTAGTCGTTCGGATCGCCCTGACGGAAGTAGAGCTCTGGCGCAACGGCCAGATACCCTTCCAGCGCCAGCCGGCGGCAGAGGTCGCGAATGTGTTCGTGAACACCAAATATCTCCTGAATCACAATCACGATGGGTAGCGGACCCTCTGCCGATTTTGGTCGGGCGTGATAAGCAGGCATATTCTCCCCCTGCGAGGGAATAGAGGTCTCGCCCGCGGTAATTGCCGCTTCTGGAGTCGACACGATGGTTGAAGCATGTGGGGCCGCAGCAGGTGCAAAACCGGTTTTTTCAGTCATGGCATTCTCCGTACCAATGAGTTAGCGCAAAGGTAAATATAGACACCAGGTTAACAACTCACAGTGCCTTAAACGGTCTATCTTTTGTGCAGCACCTGGCGATATAACTTGTTAATGTGATGTAAGTCACTTTTTTATGGAAATTCAATGTAACCATTTTCATTCATGGTGAGGTTCGTCACGAAAATATGCTTACTGCTTCTGTAAAGTACCGTTTTACTTCTTCTGACTAACCGACCCACAGAGGAGTCACCTATGTCTAAGTCTGATGTTTTTCATCTCGGCCTCACTAAAAACGATTTACAAGGGGCTACGCTCGCCATCGTCCCTGGCGATCCGGAGCGTGTGGAAAAGATCGCCGCGCTGATGGATAAGCCGGTCAAGCTGGCTGCCCATCGTGAGTTCACCACCTGGCGCGCAGAGCTGGATGGCAAAGCGGTGATCGTGTGCTCTACCGGTATCGGTGGTCCGTCTACGTCTATTGCTGTTGAAGAGCTGGCGCAGCTGGGCATCCGCACTTTCCTGCGTATCGGTACGACCGGCGCTATTCAGCCGCATATCAACGTCGGCGACGTTCTGGTCACGACCGCGTCCGTCCGTCTGGACGGCGCAAGCCTGCATTTTGCACCAATGGAATTCCCGGCAGTGGCTGATTTCGAATGTACCACCGCGCTGGTTGAAGCTGCGAAATCCGTAGGCGCAACCACTCACGTGGGCGTAACCGCCTCTTCCGACACCTTCTACCCGGGCCAGGAGCGTTACGATACCTTCTCAGGCCGCGTGGTTAGCCGTTTCAAAGGCTCAATGGAAGAGTGGCAGTCCATGGGTGTGATGAACTACGAAATGGAATCCGCAACGCTGCTGACCATGTGTGCAAGCCAGGGTCTGCGTGCCGGTATGGTGGCGGGCGTTATCGTCAACCGTACCCAGCAAGAGATCCCGAACGCCGAAACCATGAAGCAGACCGAAAGTCATGCAGTGAAAATCGTGGTGGAAGCAGCGCGTCGCCTGATCTAGTCCTCTCTTCTTAAATCAAAGGCCGACACGTTCGGCCTTTATTTTTTGCGTAGCGCCTCGCAGGAAAACCCTTTCAAACTGGACGTTTATACAGCACAATTCTATTTTGTGCGGGTAATACGTTGATGCAGGGGGCATTGTGGATATCTCAATCCTGATTTACGCGGTGATTGCGTTGGTGAGCTTAGGGATTGGCTGGCTGATTTCCAGCTACCAGCATGCGCAGCAGAAGGCCGACCAGCTGGCTGAGCGAGAAGAGATGGTCGCAGATTTAAGCGCTATAAAACAGCAGCTTGCGCTGAGCGAACACTGGCGCGATGAGTGTGAGTTGCTCAACAACGAGCTGCGCAACCTGCGTGATATCAACACGTCACTGGAGGCCGATCTCCGCGAAGTGACCACCCGCCTTGAATCTACCCAACTGCATGCGGAAGACAAAATCCGCCAGATGATCAACAGCGAGCAGCGTCTCAGCGAACAGTTTGAGAATCTCGCGAACCGCATTTTTGAGCACAGCAACCGCCGCGTTGACGAACAAAACCGCCAGAGCCTGAACAGCCTGCTGACGCCTCTGCGCGAGCAGCTGGACGGTTTTCGTCGTCAGGTGCAGGACAGTTTTGGTCAGGAAGCTCGTGAGCGGCACACCCTGGCTCATGAGATTCGCAATCTTCAGCAGCTAAATGCACAGATGGCGCAGGAAGCGGTCAACCTCACCCGAGCGCTCAAAGGGGACAACAAAACCCAGGGCAACTGGGGTGAGGTGGTGCTGACCCGCGTACTGGAAGCTTCCGGCCTGCGGGAAGGATATGAATACGAAACGCAGGTGAGTATCGAAAACGATGCCCGCTCGCGCATGCAGCCAGATGTGATCGTGCGGCTGCCGCAGGGCAAAGATGTGGTGATTGACGCCAAGATGACGCTGGTAGCGTATGAGCGTTACTTCAACGCGGAGGACGACTACACCCGCGAATCGGCGCTGCAGGAGCACATTGCCTCGGTGCGTAATCACATTCGCCTGCTCGGCAGAAAAGACTACCAGCAGTTGCCGGGTTTGCGCTCACTGGACTATGTCCTGATGTTTATTCCGGTAGAGCCCGCATTTCTGCTGGCACTCGACAGACAGCCTGAGCTTATAACCGAAGCGCTCAAAAATAATATTATGTTGGTCAGCCCCACCACGCTGCTGGTGGCGTTACGCACCATTGCGAACCTGTGGCGCTATGAGCACCAGAGCCGCAACGCGCAGCAGATTGCCGATCGTGCCAGCAAGCTGTACGACAAAATGCGCCTCTTTGTGGACGACATGTCTTCAGTCGGGCAAAGCCTGGATCGTGCGCAGGATAACTATCGCCAGGCGATGAAAAAACTCGCCTCCGGACGTGGCAATCTGCTGGCGCAGGCTGAATCATTCCGCAGCCTGGGGGTAGAAGTTAAACGCGAGATTAATCCGGAATTGGTCGAGCAGGCCACCGCCCAGGACGACGAGTTTCGCCTGCGAGAAGGGGCGAGCGAACAAAAAACAAACAGTGAAGACAACACGTTAGCGGCGGATTCATCACCAGACGAGATTCCAGCGCGTTTTTTTCGCGGTGGTTGAAACGTAGGGCAAACGCGCCCAATCTGATACACTTCACGAACATTTTACTGATAAGCAGGCTCTAAGATGGCTGACGATTCACAAGACACAACGCACTTTGGCTTTCAGACTGTCGCCAAAGCGCAGAAAGCTGACATGGTGGCCCACGTATTTCATTCCGTGGCGGCGAAGTACGATGTGATGAATGACCTGATGTCGTTCGGCATTCATCGCTTGTGGAAGCGCTTCACCATTGACTGTAGCGGCGTGCGTCGCGGACAAACGGTGCTGGATTTAGCTGGCGGTACGGGCGATTTAACCGCGAAATTCTCTCGTCTGGTGGGTGAAACCGGTCGCGTTGTTCTCGCCGATATTAATGACTCCATGCTGAAAATGGGACGCGAAAAGCTGCGTAACATCGGCGTGGTGGGGAATGTGGAATATGTGCAGGCAAACGCCGAAGCGCTGCCGTTCCCGGACAATACCTTTGACTGCATCACTATTTCCTTCGGTCTGCGTAACGTGACCGATAAAGAAAAAGCGCTGCGCTCCATGTACCGCGTGCTGAAGCCGGGTGGACGCTTGCTGGTGCTTGAATTCTCCAAACCGATTATTGAGCCGCTGAGCAAAGCCTACGACGCCTATTCCTTCCACGTGCTGCCGCGCATCGGTGAGCTGGTGGCTAACGACGCTGAAAGCTACCGCTATCTGGCGGAATCTATCCGTATGCACCCGGATCAGGACACATTAAAAGCCATGATGCAGGATGCAGAATTTGAGAACGTTGAATATTTCAACCTGACGGCGGGTGTCGTCGCGCTGCATCGCGGTTACAAGTTCTGAGTGGAGGTGTCCCGTGCCCTTTAAGCCCTTAGTCACCGCAGGTATCGAAAACGTACTGAATGCCTTTCTCTATCGTGCTCCGGCGCTGAAAGCAGCGCGTCAGCGGCTAAACGGGAAGATATTACGTATTGTTTTAAAAGAGTTCTCGACGCCGCTTGTGCTGGTATTCAGCGAACGCCAGCTTGACGTTCTGGGGGCGTGGGAAGGTGAAGCTGACTGCTCGGTCATCACGCACATGAGCGTGCTGCCAAAACTGCGCGATCGCCAGCAATTAACGGCGCTTATCCGCAGCGGTGAGCTGGAGGTGGAAGGCGACATTCAGGTCGTGCAAAACTTCGTTGCCCTCACCGATCTGGCGGAGTTCGATCCGGCAGAGCTGCTCGCGCCTTTTATCGGCGACATTGCTGCCGAAGGCATCGGGAAAGCCCTTCATGGTGGCGCCTCCTTTGCGCGTAAAAGCCTCCAGCGCCAACAACGCTATGTGGCGGAAGTGATGACTGAGGAGTGGCGAATGGCGCCCGGGCCACTGGAAGTTGCATGGTTTGCGGAAGAAACCGCTGCTGTTGAACGCGCGGTTGATGCGTTTACCAAACGGCTGGAAAAACTGGAGGGCAAATGACGCCTGGTGAAATTCGGCGCCTCTATTTTATTATTCGCACCTTTTTGAGCTACGGGCTCGACGAGCTTATTCCCAAAATGCGCATCACGCTGCCGCTTCGCATCTGGCGGCGGATGCTGTTCTGGATGCCCAATCGCCACAAAGGTCAACCGCTGGGTGAGCGTCTGCGCCTGGCGCTGCAGGAACTCGGTCCGGTATGGATTAAATTCGGGCAGATGCTCTCGACCCGCCGCGACCTCTTCCCGCCTCTCATTGCCGATGAGCTCGCAATGCTTCAGGACCGCGTCGCACCCTTTGACGGCGCGCGCGCGAAAAAGCAAATTGAAGAGGCGATGGGAAATGTACCCGTCGAAACCTGGTTTGACGATTTCGATATTCAGCCGCTGGCGTCGGCCTCTATCGCGCAGGTGCACACCGCGCGTTTGAAAGAAAACGGCAAAGAAGTCGTTATCAAAGTTATTCGTCCGGACATCCTGCCAGTCATCAAAGCGGACATGAAGCTGATTTATCGTCTGGCGCGCTGGGTGCCACGCTTGCTGCCGGACGGGCGCCGCCTTCGTCCACTGGAAGTGGTGCGGGAATATGAAAAAACGCTGATTGATGAGCTTAACCTGCTGCGCGAATCGGCAAACGCCATTCAGCTGCGCCGCAACTTTGAAAACAGCCCGATGCTCTATGTACCTGAAGTCTATTCTGACTACTGCAGCCAGAACATGATGGTGATGGAGCGTATCTACGGTATTCCGGTTTCGGATGTCGTAGCCCTGGAGAAGCAGGGAACAAACATGAAGCTCCTGGCCGAACGTGGCGTACAGGTCTTCTTTACCCAGGTATTCCGCGACAGCTTTTTCCATGCGGACATGCATCCGGGCAATATCTTTGTGAGCTACGAACACCCTGAGGACCCGAAATATATCGGTATCGACTGCGGGATTGTGGGGTCGCTGAACAAAGAAGATAAACGGTATCTGGCTGAGAACTTCATCGCGTTCTTCAACCGCGACTACCGTAAGGTGGCCGAGCTGCACGTCGATTCCGGCTGGGTTCCGCCGGACACTAACGTCGAAGAGTTCGAGTTTGCGATCCGGACCGTTTGTGAACCGATTTTTGAAAAACCACTGGCGGAAATCTCCTTTGGGCACGTACTGTTGAACCTGTTCAACACGGCTCGCCGGTTTAATATGGAAGTTCAGCCACAGCTAGTTTTACTCCAGAAAACATTACTTTACGTTGAGGGTGTAGGCCGACAGCTCTATCCTCAGTTAGACTTGTGGAAGACTGCGAAACCTTTCCTTGAATCCTGGATTAAGGATCAGGTTGGCATTCCAGCGCTGGTGCGCTCGCTGAAAGAGAAGGGCCCGTTCTGGATAGAAAAAATGCCTGAAATTCCCGAACTGGTTTATGACAGTTTGCGTCAGAGCAAGAACCTTCAGCACAGCATGGATAAAATCGCCCGCGAGCTTCAGTCCAGCCGCGTTCGCCAGGGGCAGTCCCGCTATCTCTTTGGGATTGGCGCAACGCTGCTGTTGAGCGGTACGCTGCTGCTGATCAACCGTCCGGACTGGCAGATGATGCCAGCCTGGCTGATGGCTGGCGGGGTGGTAGTCTGGCTTGCCGGATGGCGAAAAACGCGCTGAGTTTGCGTCGCCATCGATGGGTCGCATACGTATAATGCGACCTGACTCATTAATCATCTATCCCTGAGGAACATGTATGGGTGGTATCAGTATCTGGCAATTGTTGATCATTGCCGTCATCGTCGTGCTGCTGTTTGGCACCAAAAAGCTCGGTTCTATTGGTTCCGATCTGGGCGCGTCTATCAAAGGCTTTAAGAAAGCGATGAGCGATGATGAGAGCAAGCAGGATAAAACCAGCCAGGACGCTGACTTTACTGCTAAATCCATCTCCGACAAGCAAGAAGAAGCCAAAAAGGAAGACGCCAAACGCCACGATAAAGAGCAGGTATAAGTCGTGTTTGACATTGGTTTTGGTGAGCTGCTGCTGGTCTTTGTGATTGGCCTGATCGTGCTGGGGCCGCAGCGTCTGCCGGTGGCGGTGAAAACCGTTGCGGGCTGGGTGCGTGCGCTGAGATCGCTGGCATCGACCGTTCAGAATGAGCTGGCGCAGGAGCTTAAGCTGCAGGAATTTCAGGAAAGCCTCAAAAAGGTCGAGAAGGCGAGCATGGATAATCTGACGCCGGAACTGAAAGCCTCAATGGATGAACTGCGTGAAGCGGCGGAATCCATGAAGCGCTCCTACAGCATTAACGATCCTGAAAAAGCGAGCGATGAAGCGAACACCATCCATAACCCGGTGGTGAAGGGCAGCGAGGAGCAGCGCGAGGGCGTAACGCCTGCCAGCGCTGAACATCAGGCTGCTGCGCCAGAACAGACGCCGCAGGAAACCGAAGTGAAAAAACAGGCGCAGCCGGAAGAACCGGTAACTAAAACGGCGGAAGTAAAGCCCGCTGCGTCCGTTTCCGAATCATCCCCCTCGTCGAGTGATAAAGCGTAAACATGGCAGTAGATGATACTCAACCGCTGATTACGCACCTCATAGAGCTGCGTAAGCGCCTGTTAAACTGCATTATTGCAGTTTTCGTTATTTTTCTATGCCTGGTTTATTTCGCCAACGATATCTACCAGGTTGTCTCTGCACCATTAATTAAGCAGATGCCGCTGGGCGCAACGATGATTGCGACGGATGTGGCTTCTCCGTTCTTTACCCCCATTAAGCTGACCTTCTGGGTGTCGTTGATAGCCTCTGCGCCCGTCATTCTTTACCAGGTATGGGCGTTTGTGGCGCCCGCGCTGTATAAACACGAACGCAAGCTGGTTATCCCGCTGCTGGTGTCCAGCTCGCTGCTGTTCTATATCGGCATGGCGTTTGCCTATTTCGTTGTCTTCCCGCTGGCCTTCGGCTTCCTGACGCATACCGCGCCGGAAGGGGTCCAGGTGTCGACGGATATTGCCAGCTACCTCAGCTTTGTGATGGCGCTGTTTATGGCGTTTGGCGTGGCATTCGAAGTGCCGGTGGCCATTGTGCTGCTTTGCTGGGTAGGGGTTACGACCCCGGATGACCTGCGTAAGAAGCGTCCGTATATTCTGGTGGGCGCCTTCGTGGTCGGCATGCTGCTAACGCCGCCGGATGTGTTCTCGCAGACGCTGCTGGCCATACCGATGTACTGTCTGTTTGAGGTCGGCGTTTTCTTCTCGCGTTTCTACGTGGGTAAAGGACGTCGAGCGGATGACGAAGACGATACGTCCGACAAGACCACTGAAGAGTAAAACCAGCCGCCCGTGAGGGCGGTTGTTATATGGGGATTTGCATGTTTGATATCGGACTCAACCTGACCAGCTCGCAGTTTGCGAAAGATCGTGATGAGGTGGTTGCGCGTGCATTTGCCGCCGGGATGAAAGGACTGCTGCTGACGGGCACCAACCTGCATGAGAGCGAGCAGGCGCAGCAGCTGGCGCAACGATACGATCGCTGTTGGTCTACTGCTGGCGTGCATCCTCACGACAGCAGCCAGTGGACCGCGGAAAGTGGCGACACCCTACGCAGGCTGGCAAAGACACCAGAAGTTGTGGCGATTGGCGAGTGCGGCCTCGATTTCAACCGTAACTTTTCCACGCCTGAAGAGCAGGAAAAGGCATTCACTGCCCAGCTTGCGCTAGCGGCAGAGCTTGAAATGCCCGTATTTATGCACTGCCGCGACGCGCATGAGCGTTTTCTGACTCTGCTTGATCCGTGGCTCGAGAAACTGCCCGGCGCGGTGCTGCACTGCTTCACCGGCTCACGGCAGGAGGCGCTGGAATGCCTGGAGCGTGGGCTTTATCTGGGGATTACCGGCTGGGTTTGCGATGAGCGCCGCGGGCTTGAGCTTCGGGAGCTGTTGCCAGCGATCCCGGCTGACCGGTTGCTCCTTGAAACGGACGCACCTTATCTCCTGCCGCGCGATATGAAACCCAAACCGGCATCGCGACGAAATGAGCCCGCTTATCTGGGGCACATTATTGAGAGCGTCGCGAAGCGGCGCGGAGACGATCCGCACTGGCTTTCGGCACAGACGGATGACAACGTGCGTAAGCTGTTCGGGATAAATGTTTAAAGTTTACGGAAGTCGGTGTTTTTAACGCTCTGCAGCACCTGCTTGTTCAGCAGATTAAGCAACAGCATAGAGCGCGCTTCCCCGTCCGGCTCGGCAAAAATCGCCTGCAGGCCTTCGAAAGCCCCTTCGGTAATCACGACGCTATCGCCCGTATAGGGTGTTTCCGGGTCGGTGAGACCTTCGGGCTGTTGATAAATCGACAGCTGATGAATAACCGTCGACGGAACCGTTGCCGGGTGGGCACCAAAACGAACGAAGTGGCTGACGCCGCGCGTTGCGCTGATGGTTGTGGTGTGGATGACTTCCGGGTCGAACTCCACGAAGAGGTAGTTCGGGAACAACGGCTCGCTGACGGTTGTGCGCTTCCCGCGCTGCATTTTTTCAAGCGTGATCACGGGCGTCAGGCAATTTACAGACTGACGTTCAAGATGTTCCTGCGCGCGCTGAAGTTGCCCGCGTTTGCAATACAGTAAATACCAGGCCTGCATAATCACTCTTTCCCTTAGTTCGGGGCGCAAGCATATCAAAACCCTGGCGGGATCGCTAAGTTGATTATAATGGGCGAAAATGGGACAGAACGCATAACTTCACGCTAATTTAACAAAATTACAGCATCAAGCAGGCTTACGCCGTATAATGAAGCGCTTACAGAGAGGCCATGATTAACTGCATGAAATACCACGATCTCCGCGACTTCCTGACGCTGCTGGAAAAGCAGGGCGAACTCAAGCGTATTACACTTCCTGTTGATCCTTATCTGGAGATGACAGAAATTGCTGACCGCACCCTGCGTGCCGGTGGCCCCGCGTTACTGTTTGAAAATCCTAAAGGGTACGCCATGCCGGTGCTGTGCAACCTGTTTGGTACACCGCGTCGCGTCGCACTGGGGATGGGGCAGGAAGACGTCACGGCCCTGCGCGAAGTCGGTAAGCTGCTGGCCTTCCTGAAAGAGCCGGAGCCGCCGAAAGGCTTCCGCGATCTGTTCGACAAGCTGCCGCAGTTTAAGCAGGTGCTGAACATGCCCACTAAACGCCTGCGCGGCGCGCCGTGCCAGCAGAAGGTGCTGGAAGGCGATGCAGTTGATTTGACTAAAATCCCTATAATGCAGTGCTGGCCGGAAGATGCCGCGCCGCTGATCACCTGGGGACTGACCGTCACGCGCGGCCCGCACAAAGAGCGCCAGAATCTTGGTATTTACCGCCAGCAGTTGATTGGCAAGAATAAGCTCATCATGCGCTGGCTGTCGCATCGCGGCGGCGCGCTGGATTTTCAGGAGTGGTGTGCTGCGCGTCCGGGTGAACGTTTCCCGGTATCTGTCGCCCTGGGCGCCGATCCGGCCACCATTCTTGGAGCCGTCACGCCCGTCCCGGATACGCTCTCTGAATATGCCTTTGCAGGCCTGCTGCGCGGGACGAAAACGGAAGTTGTGAAGTGTATCTCTAACGATCTCGAAGTCCCGGCCAGTGCAGAAATTGTGCTGGAAGGTTACATTGAGCAGGGTGAAATGGCGCCAGAAGGCCCTTACGGCGACCACACCGGCTATTACAACGAAGTGGATAACTTCCCGGTGTTTACCGTGACGCACATTACGCAGCGTGAAGATGCGATTTATCACTCCACGTATACCGGGCGTCCACCGGATGAACCCGCGGTACTGGGCGTGGCGCTGAACGAAGTGTTTGTGCCGATTCTGCAAAAGCAGTTCCCGGAAATTGTTGATTTTTATCTGCCGCCTGAAGGATGCTCCTATCGCATGGCGGTGGTTACGATGAAGAAGCAGTATCCTGGTCATGCTAAACGCGTAATGATGGGCGTGTGGTCTTTCCTGCGCCAGTTTATGTATACCAAATTTGTTATTGTCTGCGATGATGACGTTAACGCCCGCGACTGGAATGACGTAATCTGGGCCATTACCACGCGAATGGACCCGGCGCGCGATACGGTGTTAGTCGAAAACACGCCGATTGATTATCTGGATTTTGCCTCGCCGGTTTCCGGTCTTGGCTCAAAGATGGGACTGGATGCCACAAATAAATGGCCTGGCGAAACCGACCGTGAATGGGGTCGCCCGATCAAAAAAGATCCTGCTGTGACCGCGCGCATTGACGCGATCTGGGACGAGCTGGCCATAATGAATAACGGTAAACCGTGAGCTGACCGTTAAGCCCTATAGACTTCCCGACAGAGAGAGCGAATGACAACCTTAAGCTGTAAAGTGACCTCGGTAGATGCCATCACCGACACCGTATATCGCGTCCGTTTAGTGCCAGAAGCGCCATTCTCTTTCCGCGCGGGTCAGTACCTGATGGTTGTGATGGATGAGCGTGATAAGCGTCCTTTCTCTATGGCCTCCACGCCAGCGGAGCAGGAATTTATTGAGCTTCATATTGGTGCGTCAGAGCTTAACCTGTATGCAATGGCGGTGATGGATCGGATCCTGAAGGAACGTGAAATCGTGGTGGATATTCCGCACGGCGATGCGTGGCTGCGCGATGACGAAGATCGTCCGCTGATCCTGATTGCCGGTGGTACAGGCTTCTCCTATGTGCGCTCCATTCTGTTAACCGCCCTGGCGCGTAACCCGGACCGTGATATCACGATCTACTGGGGTGGCCGTGAAGAGAAACACCTGTATGACCTGTCTGAACTGGAAGCGCTGAGCGTAACCCATCCTAACCTGCGCATCGAGCCGGTGGTTGAGCAGCCGGAAGAGGGCTGGCGCGGGCGTAGCGGGACGGTGCTGACGGCGGTGCTGCAGGATCACGGCACGCTGGCAGGACACGATATTTATATCGCTGGCCGTTTTGAGATGGCGAAAATTGCCCGTGACCTGTTCTGTAACGAACGTGACGCGCGTGAAGACCGCCTGTTTGGCGATGCGTTTGCCTTCATTTAAATAAAAAACCCGCCCCTGACAGGCGGGAAGAACGGCAACTAAACTTCTGCCGGGTCGCATTTGCGACCCGGTTTTTTATCACACTCTCTCAAACACCGTCGCGATACCCTGACCCAGCCCGATACACATCGTTGCCAGACCAAACTGGGCATCTTTGCGTTCCATCAGGTTGATCAGCGTCGTGCTGATACGCGCCCCGGAGCAGCCCAGCGGGTGACCGAGGGCGATCGCGCCGCCGTTGAGGTTAATCTTCTCGTCGATCTGCTCCATCAGCCCCAGATCTTTAATGCACGGCAGGATCTGCGCGGCGAACGCTTCGTTCATCTCAAACAGGTCGATTTCGCTGGCGGTTAATCCCGCTTTTTTCAGCGCCAGCTTTGAAGCCGGAACCGGGCCGTAGCCCATGATCGACGGATCGCAGCCCACGACCGCCATCGAGCGTACCCGAGCGCGAGGCGTTAATCCTAGCTCGCGGGCGCGGCTTTCGCTCATCACCAGCATCGCGGCGGCACCGTCTGACAGCGCCGACGAGGTCCCTGCTGTGACCGTACCGGTGACCGGGTCAAACGCCGGACGCAGCGTGGAAAGCGCTTCGACGGTGGTTTCCGGGCGGATGACTTCGTCGTAGCTGAACTGCTTCAGAACGCCGTCTGCATCATGGCCGCCGGTAGGGATGATCTCGTTCTTAAAGGCACCGGACTGCGTGGCGGCCCATGCGCGAGCGTGAGAGCGCGCGGCAAAGGCATCCTGCATTTCGCGGCTGATGCCGTGCAGGCGGGAGAGCATCTCGGCGGTCAGACCCATCATCCCCGCAGCTTTCGCCACGTTGCGGCTCATCCCCGGGTGGAAATCGACCCCGTGGCTCATCGGGACGTGACCCATATGCTCGACGCCGCCCACCAGGCAGGCCTGCGCATCACCGGTCATGATCATGCGGGCCGCGTCGTGCAGCGCCTGCATTGATGAACCGCACAGGCGGTTAACGGTGACGGCCGGAACCGAATGCGGGATTTCCGCCAGCAGCGACGCGTTGCGGGCGATGTTGAAGCCCTGCTCCAGGGTCTGCTGCACGCAGCCCCAGTAGATATCGTCCAGCGCAGCCGGATCCAGCGCCGGGTTACGCGCCAGCAGGCTACGCATCAGGTGCGCGGAGAGGTCTTCCGCACGCACGTTACGGAACGCGCCGCCTTTTGAACGGCCCATCGGGGTGCGAATCGCATCAACAATGACAACCTTTTCCATTGTGACTCCTTAAGCCGTTTTCAGCTCGCCAACCGGACGGGCTGGCTCAACTGCGGGATAGTAGGGTTCGTTATGGCGCGCTTTGTTACGCAGACCTTCCGGCACCTCATAAAGCGGGCCAAGGTGCTGATATTGCTGAGCCATATCGAGATAGCGAGCGCTGCCGAGCGTGTCCAGCCAGCGGAACGCGCCGCCGTGGAACGGAGGGAAGCCCAGGCCGTATACCAGCGCCATATCCGCTTCCGCCGGGCTGGCGATAATGCCTTCTTCGAGGCAACGCACCACTTCGTTGATCATCGGAATCATCATGCGGGCGATGATCTCATCGTCGGTGAAGTCGCGTTTCGGCTGACTGACATCGGCCAGCAGGCTATCCACCGCCGCGTCTTCTTCTTTCTTCGGTTTGCCCTTACTGTCTTCTTTATAGCGCCAGAAGCCTAGACCGTTTTTCTGACCGAAGCGGTTAGCGTCGAACAGCGCGTCAATCGCGTCGCGATAGTCTTTCTGCATGCGCTGCGGGAAGCCTGCCGCCATTACCGCCTGGGCGTGGTGGGCGGTATCAATGCCCACAACGTCCAGCAGATATGCCGGTCCCATCGGCCAGCCGAACTGTTTTTCCATCACTTTGTCGATTTTGCGGAAGTCCGCGCCGTCGCGCAGCAGCTGGCTAAAACCGGCGAAATAAGGGAACAGCACGCGGTTGACGAAGAAGCCCGGACAATCGTTAACGACGATCGGCGTTTTGCCCATCTTGCTGGCCCAGGCCACCACCTTGGCGATGGTGTCGTCAGAGGTTTTTTCCCCACGGATCACTTCGACCAGCGGCATACGGTGTACCGGGTTGAAGAAGTGCATGCCGCAGAAGTTTTCCGGACGCTTCAGCACGCTCGCCAGTTCGCTGATTGGAATGGTGGAGGTGTTAGAGGCCAGTACGGTATCCGGGCGAACCTTGTCTTCCGTTTCCGCCAGCACCGCTTTTTTAACCTTCGGGTTCTCGACGACGGCTTCGACCACCACGTCGACACGGTCGAAACCGCTGTATTCCAGCACGGGCTGAATGGTGGAGATCACGCCTGCAAGCTTCAGACCGTCAATTTTCCCGTGCTCAAGCTGTTTATTCAGCAGCTTGGCCGCTTCGGTCATGCCCAGCGTCAGGGATTTCTCGTTGATGTCTTTCATCACCACCGGCACGCCTTTCCAGGCTGACTGGTAAGCGATGCCGCCACCCATGATCCCCGCGCCGAGTACCGCCGCATGTTTTGGCGTCTCAACGTTTTTAGTCAGCTGTTTGGCTTTCCCTTTTACGAACTGATCGTTGAGGAAGATACCGACCAGCGCGCGAGCTTCATTGGTGTGCGCCAGCGGGACAAAGCTCTGATTTTCGAGCTTCAGCGCTTCATCGCGACCAAGGCGGGCAGCCGCTTCAATGGTTTTCACCGCCGTGATCGGCGCTGGGTAGTGTTTACCCGCTGTCTGCATCACCATGCCTTTGGCGATGGTGAAGCTCATGGTGGCTTCAATCTTGCTGAGTTTTAAAGGTTCCAGCTTCGGCTGGCGTTTGGCTCTCCAGTCGAGATCGCCGTTGATTGCCTGACGCAGAATGGCGAGTGCGCCTTCAACCAGCTTCTCAGGTTTTACAACGCCGTCGACCAGGCCAATTTTCTGCGCCTGTTCGGCGCCGACATCTTTACCTGCGGCAATGATCTCCAGGGCGCTGTCGGCACCCAGCATGCGCGGCATACGCACGGAGCCGCCAAAGCCCGGCATGATGCCCAGCTTGGTTTCCGGCAGGCCGATGCGCAGGTCCGGCGTCGCCAGGCGGTAGTCGGTCGCCAGCACGCATTCGCAGCCACCGCCCAGCGCATAACCATTAACGGCGGAAATGGTCGGGACAGGCAGATCTTCCAGACGATTAAAGACGCTGTTGGCAAAGTGCAGCCACTGGCTCAGCTGTTCTTCCGGAACCAGGAACAGCGAAAGGAACTCGGTGATATCGGCACCGACGATAAAGGCCGCTTTGTTCGAACGCAGCAGCAGCCCTTTTAATTCAGGTTGTTTTTCAATAACATCCAGCGCCTGGCCAAGACTGGCCACCGTCGCGGTATCAAGCTTGTTCACTGAGCCGGGGGCATCGAACACCAGTTCGGCAATGCCATCTTCCAGCCAGTTGAGGTACAGGGTGTCGCCTTTGTAGAGCATGTCAGTCTCCTGAATCCAGCAATTGGATCTGGTCATACCAGATGAATCGGAGTGTGGGATTTATGTTAATAAAATGCAAATTACTCATTAAGAAAATGCTGCATTGATCACGGTCGGTGGAAATCACGCAGCCGGAGTGAGGTGTGCTAAGATGCGATGACTTGAGGTCAAAAAACGAAAGGAATAATGATGGACTCACTGGCTTCGCTTTATAAAAATCATATCGTTACCCTACAGGAACGTACCCGCGATGTACTGGCCCGTTTTAAGCTGGATGCGCTGCTGATCCACTCCGGCGAGCTAATGAATACCTTTCTGGATGACCACGCTTATCCGTTTAAGGTGAACCCACAGTTTAAGGCCTGGGTGCCGGTGACGCAGGTTCCCAACTGCTGGCTGCTGGTAGATGGTGTGAACAAGCCGAAACTGTGGTTCTACCTGCCGGTCGATTACTGGCACAACGTTGAGCCGCTGCCGACCTCTTTCTGGACGGAAGAAATTGAGGTGATTGCGCTGCCAAAAGCGGACGGCATTGGCAGCCAGCTGCCTGCCGCGCGTGGCAACATCGCTTATATTGGCCCTGTTCCGGAGCGTGCATTGGGCCTGGATATTGCGGCAGACAAACTCAACCCGAAAGGGGTGCTGGATTACCTCCACTATTACCGCGCGTATAAAACCGACTACGAACTTTACTGCATGCGTGAAGCGCAAAAGACCGCGGTGAACGGTCACCGTGCGGCGCATGAAGCCTTCCAGTCCGGCATGAGCGAGTTCGATATCAACCAGGCGTACCTGACCGCCACCGGTCATCGCGATACCGACGTGCCGTACAGCAACATCGTCGCGCTGAATGAGCACGCGTCTGTGCTTCACTACACCAAACTGGATCACCATGTTCCGTCGGAAATGCGCAGCTTCCTGCTGGACGCAGGGGCAGAATATAACGGCTACGCGGCTGACCTGACCCGTACCTGGGCGGCGAATGCTGATACCGATTTCGCGCAGCTTATTAAAGACGTAAACGATGAACAGCTGGCGCTTATTGGCACCATGAAGGCGGGAACCAGCTATGTGGATTACCACATTCAGTTCCATCAGCGCATTGCTAAACTGCTGCGTAAGCATCAGATTGTGAAAGACATGAGCGAAGAGGCGATGGTCGAGAACGATCTGACCGGGCCATTCATGCCGCACGGTATCGGCCACCCGCTGGGCCTGCAGGTTCACGACGTTGCGGGCTTTATGCAGGATGATACCGGCACGCACCTGGCGGCACCGTCTAAATATCCTTACCTGCGCTGCACCCGTATTCTGGAGCCGCGTATGGTGCTGACGATTGAACCGGGGATCTACTTTATCGAATCCCTGCTGGCGCCGTGGCGTGAAGGTCAGTTCAGCAAGCACTTCAACTGGGAAAAAATTGACGCGCTGAAGCCGTTTGGCGGTATTCGCATCGAAGATAACGTTGTGGTTCATGAAAACGGTATCGAGAACATGACGCGAGACCTGAAGCTGGCCTGATGGAAAGCTGGCTGATACCGGCGGAACCGGTCACCTTTGTTGAGGAAATCAAGAAAAGCCGCTTTATTACGCTGCTGGCGCATACCGACGGCGTAGAGGCGGCAAAGGCGTTTGTCGAGTCCGTTCGGGCTGAGCATCCTGACGCCCGCCACCACTGCGTGGCGTGGGTAGCAGGGCCGCCGGACGATTCACAACAGCTGGGGTTTTCCGACGACGGTGAACCGGCGGGCACGGCCGGTAAGCCTATGCTATCGCAGCTGATGGGCAGCGGCGTGGGCGAAATAACCGCCGTGGTGGTGCGCTACTACGGCGGCATTTTGTTAGGCACCGGTGGGCTGGTAAAAGCCTATGGCGGGGGCGTGCAGCAGGCGCTTAATATGCTGGTCACTACCCGCAAAACGCCGCTTACCGAATATACTTTATTATGCGATTACGCCCAGCTATCGGGTATTGAAGCGCTGCTGCGGCAGTTTAACGGTGTCATCGCACACAGCGAATATCAGGCAATGGTGCAATTACGCGTGGCGCTTCCTCAGGCGGAGCTGGCTGCTTTTTCAGCAAAACTGGCTGATTTTAGTCGTGGTTCGTTGCAATTGCTGCCGATTGAAGAATAATCCCCACCTCACTTTTGAATACCAAAGGAAGCGGCAGAGATGCATTTTCGTGCCATAACCCGAATCGTTGGACTGCTGGTCATACTCTTTTCCGGGACGATGATTCTCCCAGGACTGGTGGCGCTTATCTACCGGGACGGTGCGGGGCGGGCATTCACCCAGACCTTCTTTGTCGCGCTGGCGATTGGCTCGCTGCTGTGGTGGCCAAACCGTCGTCAGAAAGGTGAACTGAAATCTCGCGAAGGATTTTTGATTGTGGTCCTGTTCTGGACGGTGCTGGGGAGCGTCGGTTCGCTGCCCTTTATCTTCTCTGAACAGCCTAATCTGAGCATCACGGATGCCTTTTTTGAATCGTTTTCGGGTTTAACAACCACTGGGGCGACGACGCTGGTCGGGCTGGATTCACTACCCCACGCCATTCTCTTTTATCGCCAGATGCTGCAGTGGTTCGGCGGTATGGGGATCATCGTCCTGGCGGTGGCTATTCTCCCTATTCTGGGCGTTGGTGGCATGCAGCTCTATCGCGCCGAAATGCCCGGGCCTCTGAAAGATAACAAGATGCGCCCGCGTATTGCCGAGACGGCGAAAACCCTGTGGCTGATTTATGTCTTGCTGACGGTAGCCTGTGCGCTGGCGCTATGGTTTGCCGGGATGCCTGCTTTCGACGCCATTGGACACAGTTTCGCGACGATTGCCATTGGCGGGTTCTCTACCCACGATGCCAGCGTGGGCTACTTCGACAGCCCAACGATTAACACTATCATTGCCATTTTCCTGCTGATCTCTGGCTGTAACTACGGCCTGCACTTCTCTTTACTGAGCGGACGCAGCCTGAAGGTGTACTGGCGCGATCCTGAGTTCCGCATGTTCATTGGCGTCCAGCTTACGCTGGTGATCATCTGTACCCTGGTGCTGTGGTTCCATGATGTCTACAACTCCGCGCTGACCACGCTAAATCAGGCGTTCTTCCAGGTGGTATCGATGGCGACGACAGCCGGGTTTACCACGGACAGTATCGCCCGTTGGCCGCTGTTCCTGCCGGTGCTGCTTTTATGCTCTGCATTTATTGGGGGCTGTGCGGGGTCCACGGGCGGTGGCCTGAAGGTGATTCGTATTCTGCTTCTGTTCAAGCAGGGCAACCGTGAGCTGAAGCGTCTGGTCCACCCGAACGCGGTCTACAGCATTAAGCTGGGGAACCGCGCGCTGCCGGAACGTATCCTCGAAGCGGTGTGGGGATTCTTCTCGGCGTATGCGCTGGTCTTTATCGTCAGTATGCTCGCGATTATCGCGACGGGTGTGGATGATTTCTCCGCCTTTGCGTCCGTGGTGGCAACATTGAATAACCTCGGGCCTGGCCTGGGGGTTGTGGCGGATAACTTTGCGAGTATGAACCCCGTCGCGAAATGGATCCTCATCGCCAATATGCTGTTTGGTCGCCTTGAGGTCTTTACGCTGCTGGTGCTCTTCACCCCTACATTCTGGCGCGAGTAAGGAGCCGTTGATGAAAACACTCATTCTTTTCTCTACGCGAGACGGGCAAACGCGTGAGATTGCCGCGTATCTGGCATCTGAACTTAAAGAGCTGGGGATATATTCGGATGTGGTAAACCTGAACCGTGCGGATCAGATAGCCTGGCAGGATTACGATCGCGTGGTAATTGGCGCGTCAATTCGTTACGGGCATTTCCATCCGGCGCTGGATCGCTTTGTGAAAAAGCACACCGCGGCGCTCAATAAATTGCCCGGAGCGTTTTACTCGGTAAATCTGGTCGCACGTAAAGCAGAGAAGCGTACGCCGCAGACTAACAGCTACACGCGCAAGTTTTTACTCAGCTCGCCGTGGCAGCCAGACCTTTGCGCTGTCTTTGCCGGCGCGCTGCGCTACCCTCGTTATCGTTGGTATGACCGCTTTATGATCCGTCTTATTATGAAGATGACCGGAGGTGAAACCGATACGCGTAAAGAAGTGGTTTATACCGACTGGTCGCAGGTGGCTAGTTTTGCCCGGGAAATCGCACATTTAACGGGCGATTCGCGACTTAAATAAGCGTTAAGCTTGAAAAATGAGCGAACGATAAGTTTTTTGTATTTTGTGCTTGTCACGTCGGAATAACTCCCTATAATGCGCCTCCACTGACACGGAACAACGGCACACACGCCGCCGGGTCAGCAGAGAATAGCGTAAATAAACGCTTGACTCTGAAGCGGGAAGGCGTAATATGCACACCCCGCGCCGCTGCGAAAAGCGAAGCGGCACTGCTCTTTAACAATTTATCAGACAATCTGTGTGGGCACTCAAAGTGACATGGATTCTTAACGTCGCAAGACGAAAAATGAATACCAAGTCTCTGAGTGAACATACGTAATTCATTACGAAGTTTAATTCACGAGCATCAAACTTAAATTGAAGAGTTTGATCATGGCTCAGATTGAACGCTGGCGGCAGGCCTAACACATGCAAGTCGAGCGGCAGCGGAAAGTAGCTTGCTACTTTGCCGGCGAGCGGCGGACGGGTGAGTAATGTCTGGGAAACTGCCTGATGGAGGGGGATAACTACTGGAAACGGTAGCTAATACCGCATAACGTCGCAAGACCAAAGAGGGGGACCTTCGGGCCTCTTGCCATCAGATGTGCCCAGATGGGATTAGCTAGTAGGTGGGGTAACGGCTCACCTAGGCGACGATCCCTAGCTGGTCTGAGAGGATGACCAGCCACACTGGAACTGAGACACGGTCCAGACTCCTACGGGAGGCAGCAGTGGGGAATATTGCACAATGGGCGCAAGCCTGATGCAGCCATGCCGCGTGTATGAAGAAGGCCTTCGGGTTGTAAAGTACTTTCAGCGGGGAGGAAGGCGTTGAGGTTAATAACCTCAGCGATTGACGTTACCCGCAGAAGAAGCACCGGCTAACTCCGTGCCAGCAGCCGCGGTAATACGGAGGGTGCAAGCGTTAATCGGAATTACTGGGCGTAAAGCGCACGCAGGCGGTCTGTCAAGTCGGATGTGAAATCCCCGGGCTCAACCTGGGAACTGCATTCGAAACTGGCAGGCTAGAGTCTTGTAGAGGGGGGTAGAATTCCAGGTGTAGCGGTGAAATGCGTAGAGATCTGGAGGAATACCGGTGGCGAAGGCGGCCCCCTGGACAAAGACTGACGCTCAGGTGCGAAAGCGTGGGGAGCAAACAGGATTAGATACCCTGGTAGTCCACGCCGTAAACGATGTCGACTTGGAGGTTGTGCCCTTGAGGCGTGGCTTCCGGAGCTAACGCGTTAAGTCGACCGCCTGGGGAGTACGGCCGCAAGGTTAAAACTCAAATGAATTGACGGGGGCCCGCACAAGCGGTGGAGCATGTGGTTTAATTCGATGCAACGCGAAGAACCTTACCTACTCTTGACATCCAGAGAACTTTCCAGAGATGGATTGGTGCCTTCGGGAACTCTGAGACAGGTGCTGCATGGCTGTCGTCAGCTCGTGTTGTGAAATGTTGGGTTAAGTCCCGCAACGAGCGCAACCCTTATCCTTTGTTGCCAGCGGTTAGGCCGGGAACTCAAAGGAGACTGCCAGTGATAAACTGGAGGAAGGTGGGGATGACGTCAAGTCATCATGGCCCTTACGAGTAGGGCTACACACGTGCTACAATGGCGCATACAAAGAGAAGCGACCTCGCGAGAGCAAGCGGACCTCATAAAGTGCGTCGTAGTCCGGATTGGAGTCTGCAACTCGACTCCATGAAGTCGGAATCGCTAGTAATCGTAGATCAGAATGCTACGGTGAATACGTTCCCGGGCCTTGTACACACCGCCCGTCACACCATGGGAGTGGGTTGCAAAAGAAGTAGGTAGCTTAACCTTCGGGAGGGCGCTTACCACTTTGTGATTCATGACTGGGGTGAAGTCGTAACAAGGTAACCGTAGGGGAACCTGCGGTTGGATCACCTCCTTACCTTAAAGAACCTGCCTTTGCAGTGCTCACACAGATTGTCTGATGAATGATGAACTTCTGAATGTACTTTTGAGTGCATTAAGAAGTTTTGCTCTTTAAAAATCTGGATCAAGCTGAAAATTGAAACGACACATCTTTAATGGTGTGTTTGAGTCTCTCAAATTTTCGCAATCAGAAGTGAAACATCTTCGGGTTGTGAGGTTAAGCGACTAAGCGTACACGGTGGATGCCCTGGCAGTCAGAGGCGATGAAGGACGTGCTAATCTGCGAAAAGCGCCGGCGAGGTGATATGAACCTTTGACCCGGCGATGTCCGAATGGGGAAACCCAGTGCAATTCGTTGCACTATCGTTAACTGAATACATAGGTTAACGAGGCGAACCGGGGGAACTGAAACATCTAAGTACCCCGAGGAAAAGAAATCAACCGAGATTCCCCCAGTAGCGGCGAGCGAACGGGGAGCAGCCCAGAGTCTGAATCAGCTTGTGTGTTAGTGGAAGCGTCTGGAAAGTCGCACGGTACAGGGTGACAGTCCCGTACACGAAAGCACACAGGCTGTGAACTCGAAGAGTAGGGCGGGACACGTGGTATCCTGTCTGAATATGGGGGGACCATCCTCCAAGGCTAAATACTCCTGACTGACCGATAGTGAACCAGTACCGTGAGGGAAAGGCGAAAAGAACCCCGGCGAGGGGAGTGAAAAAGAACCTGAAACCGTGTACGTACAAGCAGTGGGAGCACCTTCGTGGTGTGACTGCGTACCTTTTGTATAATGGGTCAGCGACTTATATTCTGTAGCAAGGTTAACCGTATAGGGGAGCCGAAGGGAAACCGAGTCTTAACTGGGCGTTAAGTTGCAGGGTATAGACCCGAAACCCGGTGATCTAGCCATGGGCAGGTTGAAGGTTGGGTAACACTAACTGGAGGACCGAACCGACTAATGTTGAAAAATTAGCGGATGACTTGTGGCTGGGGGTGAAAGGCCAATCAAACCGGGAGATAGCTGGTTCTCCCCGAAAGCTATTTAGGTAGCGCCTCGTGAACTCATCTTCGGGGGTAGAGCACTGTTTCGGCTAGGGGGCCATCCCGGCTTACCAACCCGATGCAAACTACGAATACCGAAGAATGTTATCACGGGAGACACACGGCGGGTGCTAACGTCCGTCGTGAAGAGGGAAACAACCCAGACCGCCAGCTAAGGTCCCAAAGTCATGGTTAAGTGGGAAACGATGTGGGAAGGCACAGACAGCCAGGATGTTGGCTTAGAAGCAGCCATCATTTAAAGAAAGCGTAATAGCTCACTGGTCGAGTCGGCCTGCGCGGAAGATGTAACGGGGCTAAACCATGCACCGAAGCTGCGGCAGCGACACTATGTGTTGTTGGGTAGGGGAGCGTTCTGTAAGCCGTTGAAGGTGTGCTGTGAGGCATGCTGGAGGTATCAGAAGTGCGAATGCTGACATAAGTAACGATAAAGCGGGTGAAAAGCCCGCTCGCCGGAAGACCAAGGGTTCCTGTCCAACGTTAATCGGGGCAGGGTGAGTCGACCCCTAAGGCGAGGCCGAAAGGCGTAGTCGATGGGAAACAGGTTAATATTCCTGTACTTGGTGTTACTGCGAAGGGGGGACGGAGAAGGCTATGTTAGCCGGGCGACGGTTGTCCCGGTTTAAGCATGTAGGCGGAGGTTCCAGGTAAATCCGGTACCTTATTAACGCTGAGGTGTGATGACGAGGCACTACGGTGCTGAAGTAACAAATGCCCTGCTTCCAGGAAAAGCCTCTAAGCATCAGGTAACACGAAATCGTACCCCAAACCGACACAGGTGGTCAGGTAGAGAATACCAAGGCGCTTGAGAGAACTCGGGTGAAGGAACTAGGCAAAATGGTGCCGTAACTTCGGGAGAAGGCACGCTGATATGTAGGTGAAGCCCCTGCGGGTGGAGCTGAAATCAGTCGAAGATACCAGCTGGCTGCAACTGTTTATTAAAAACACAGCACTGTGCAAACACGAAAGTGGACGTATACGGTGTGACGCCTGCCCGGTGCCGGAAGGTTAATTGATGGGGTTAGCGGCAACGCGAAGCTCTTGATCGAAGCCCCGGTAAACGGCGGCCGTAACTATAACGGTCCTAAGGTAGCGAAATTCCTTGTCGGGTAAGTTCCGACCTGCACGAATGGCGTAATGATGGCCAGGCTGTCTCCACCCGAGACTCAGTGAAATTGAACTCGCTGTGAAGATGCAGTGTACCCGCGGCAAGACGGAAAGACCCCGTGAACCTTTACTATAGCTTGACACTGAACACTGGTCCTTGATGTGTAGGATAGGTGGGAGGCTTTGAAGCGTGGACGCCAGTCTGCGTGGAGCCGTCCTTGAAATACCACCCTTTAATGGCTGGTGTTCTAACGTAGACCCGTGATCCGGGTTGCGGACAGTGTCTGGTGGGTAGTTTGACTGGGGCGGTCTCCTCCCAAAGAGTAACGGAGGAGCACGAAGGTTAGCTAATCCTGGTCGGACATCAGGAGGTTAGTGCAATGGCATAAGCTAGCTTGACTGCGAGAGTGACGGCTCGAGCAGGTGCGAAAGCAGGTCATAGTGATCCGGTGGTTCTGAATGGAAGGGCCATCGCTCAACGGATAAAAGGTACTCCGGGGATAACAGGCTGATACCGCCCAAGAGTTCATATCGACGGCGGTGTTTGGCACCTCGATGTCGGCTCATCACATCCTGGGGCTGAAGTAGGTCCCAAGGGTATGGCTGTTCGCCATTTAAAGTGGTACGCGAGCTGGGTTTAGAACGTCGTGAGACAGTTCGGTCCCTATCTGCCGTGGGCGCTGGAGAATTGAGGGGGGCTGCTCCTAGTACGAGAGGACCGGAGTGGACGCATCACTGGTGTTCGGGTTGTCATGCCAATGGCACTGCCCGGTAGCTAAATGCGGAAAAGATAAGTGCTGAAAGCATCTAAGCACGAAACTTGCCCCGAGATGAGTTCTCCCTGAGACTTTAAGTCTCCTGAAGGAACGTTAAAGACTATGACGTTGATAGGTCGGGTGTGTAAGCGCAGCGATGCGTTGAGCTAACCGATACTAATGAACCGTGAGGCTTAACCTTACAACGCCGAAGGTGTTTTGGCGAAGAGACAGAACAATCAAATTTCAGCCTGATACAGATTTAACAGAATTTGCCTGGCGGCTTTAGCGCGGTGGTCCCACCTGACCCCATGCCGAACTCAGAAGTGAAACGCCGTAGCGCCGATGGTAGTGTGGGGTCTCCCCATGTGAGAGTAGGGAACTGCCAGGCATCAAACAAGTGAAGAGGCCATCCGGAAGGATGGCCTTTTTGCGTTTATGCGCTGCACAAACTAATCCCCCAACGCCCTGCTTATACGGTAAACTACCTGCGTTTTTGCATCAGGATAGCGTCTATGAACCACTCCCTTAAGCCCTGGAATACCTTTGGCATTCAACGCAATGCTAATCAAATTGTACGTGCCGATACCGCACATCAGCTGCTGGATGCATGGCAAAGCGCAACAGAAAATAACGAACCCGTACTCATTCTGGGCGAAGGAAGTAATGTCCTGTTTCTCGACGATTTTGCGGGAACGGTGATCGTTAACCGCATCATGGGAATTGATGTTGCAGAGAGTGCCGATAGCTGGCACCTGCACGTGGGGGCCGGAGAAAACTGGCATCAGCTGGTGCAATTTACCCTCGAAAAAGGGATGCCGGGCCTGGAAAACCTTGCGCTTATTCCAGGCTGCGCCGGATCGTCACCTATTCAAAACATCGGCGCCTACGGCATCGAACTGAAACATGTCTGTGAATATGTCGACTGCATCGAACTGGCGACCGGAACGGCTAAGCGTTTAACGGCAGAACAGTGCCGATTTGGCTATCGTGACAGTATCTTCAAACATGAATATCAGGATCGCTACGTGATTGTCGCCGTGGGGCTGCGTCTGTCGAAGAACTGGCAGCCCGTATTGACCTACGGAGATTTAACGCGTCTCGATCCGGCTACCGTTACCGCACGCGACGTTTTTGACTCAGTTTGCCATATGCGGATGACCAAGCTTCCCGATCCTAAAGTTAACGGAAACGCTGGCAGTTTCTTCAAAAATCCGGTTATAAGCAGCGAAAATGCAAAAATTCTTCTTGAAGGATGGCCAACTGCGCCACATTACCCTCAGGCGGATGGCAGCGTGAAGCTGGCCGCGGGGTGGCTTATCGATCAATGCCAGCTAAAAGGTACTTCAGTAGGCGGTGCCGCCGTTCACCAACATCAGGCTCTGGTGCTGATTAACCAACGCGATGCGACCAGCGATGATGTTGTACAGCTGGCTCATTATGTTCGTCAGCGCGTGGGCGAAAAATTCAACGTCTGGCTGGAGCCAGAAGTTCGCTTCATTGGCCGCACAGGTGAAGTCAATGCCGTGGAGACTATCGCGTGAAGGACAATACTATTCCCTTAACCCTGATTAGCATCCTTGCTGACGGTGAGTTTCATTCTGGCGAGCAGCTGGGTGAACAGCTTGGCATGAGCCGTGCTGCTATCAATAAACATATCCAGACGCTTCGCGACTGGGGTGTTGATGTGTTTACGGTTCCCGGAAAAGGTTACAGCCTGCCGGAGCCGATTCAATTGCTGAATGAAGAAGCGATCCGCAGCCAGATTGGACACGGCAATGTCGCTGTGCTGCCGGTGATTGACTCGACGAACCAGTATCTTCTGGATCGGCTGCCTGAGCTGAAATCCGGAGATGCCTGCGTTGCTGAATACCAACAGGCCGGTCGCGGTCGTCGCGGCCGCAAGTGGTTTTCCCCCTTTGGTGCCAACCTCTATCTGTCCATGTACTGGCGACTCGATCAGGGCCCGGCCGCTGCCATTGGCTTGAGTCTGGTTATCGGCATCGTCATGGCGGAAGTGCTGCACGATCTGGGTGCGGATAAAGTACGTGTCAAATGGCCTAATGACCTGTACCTCAACGATCGTAAACTTGCCGGCATTCTGGTCGAACTGACGGGGAAAACGGGCGACGCGGCGCAAATCGTCATTGGCGCAGGCCTCAATATGGTGATGCGCAATGTACAAAGTGATGTGGTGAATCAGGCCTGGACTAACCTCCAGGAGGCGGGGATCGTCATCGATCGTAATACCCTTGCCCTGCGTATGATTAAAGAGCTGCGTCGCTCACTCACCCTTTTTGAGCAGGAAGGGCTGGCACCGTTCCTGTCACGTTGGGAAAAGCTGGATAACTTCATCAATCGCCCGGTGAAATTGCTGATTGGTGATAAAGAGATCTACGGAACTTCCCGCGGTATTGACGCACAGGGCGCGCTGCTCCTGGAACAGGATGGCGCGATCAAACCCTGGGTGGGCGGTGAGATTTCCCTGCGAAGTGCCGAATAACCGGATCGAGTTAATTATGCGAAAACCCGTCTGCGCGACGCTCGCCGTCATGGTGAGTGTGCTGTTCTCGCCTCTCTCCCTGGCGGATCAGGCCTGGGAGAGTTACAAGGCCCGCTTTTTCAAACCGGAAGGCCGCATTGTCGATACCGGCAATGGCGGCGTGTCGCATACGGAAGGTCAGGGCTTTGCCATGCTGATGGCAGTTGCCAACGACGATAAAGCCACGTTCGATAAGCTCTGGCACTGGACGGACAGCCAGCTGAAGAACAAAGAGAATGGTCTCTTTTACTGGCGCTATGACCCCGCAGAGTCCAACCCGGTCGCGGACAAAAACAACGCCGCCGATGGTGACGTGCTGATTGCCTGGGCGCTGCTTAAAGCCGACGCCCGCTGGCATGACAAACGTTACAGCGCCGCATCGGATGCCATTACAAAAGCGCTGGTTGCCCATAGCGTGATCCGCTATGCGGGTTACCGCGTGATGCTGCCCGGCGTCCAGGGATTTAAGCTTGACGGGGAAGTGGTCCTTAATCCTTCCTATTTTGTGTTTCCGGCCTGGCAGGCCTTCGCCGGACGCAGTCATTTGCCGGTCTGGCGTGATTTGATTAAGGATGGTAAACGCCTGCTGGGGAAAATGGGCTCGGGTAAAGCGAATCTGCCCACTGACTGGGTTTCACTGGCATCAGGTGGCAAGCTGACCCCTGCTAAAGGCTGGCCACCGCGAATGAGCTATGACGCGATTCGTGTTCCGCTGTATGTCGCCTGGTCTGATAAGCACAGCCCGCTGCTGACGTCGTGGAAGGCCTGGTTCGGTCAGTTCCCCCGGGAACAAACGCCCGCCTGGGTTAACGTCACGACCAACGAATATGCGCCCTATATGATGGAAGGCGGCCTGTTGGCTGTACGCGATTTAACGATGGGACAGTCTTCCGGTGAACCCGAAATCACCGCTAAAGACGACTATTATTCGGCAAGTCTGAAAATGCTGGTGTGGATTTCAGCGCAATAATAACGCACTGACTATCCCCTCTCCCCAATGGGGAGAGGGTGAGGCGTAAATCAGTTACTGCGGATACGGTACCCAATCTCCGCCGTTCAGGCGAACGTACGGTTTGTTCTGATACTGAATGACAACCGCGTTAGCGTTCTCTGAGACTTCTGCCGTTTGCGGCAGGTTGCTGGTGAGCTGATCCCAGTTCACGCTATCTTCCACAAACAGCTTCCCGTCAACGGCACGGGCAACCAGTTCTGAAATCGCCAGATAGCTGGACGGCTGGGTGATTTCAATCGGTGCGCCCTGATGGGGTGCTTTCATACCAAAGAACTTAATGCCAGCAGGCACGTTGGTAATCGACGGGCTTGGGATATCACGCAGACCTGATACCTGCATTCTGTCGCCTTTCAGCGCGCCGCCGTGCTCAGGTACCACTACCACCATCACTTTACGGCCTGACTTTTCCAGTTCCGTGAAGAACGCATCCAGCTCGTCAAAGAACTTCTGCGCACGCACTTTATAATCAGCCGTTTTGCTCACGCCCGGGAAATGGTTACCGTCGTGGAGCGGCAGGGTGTTAAAGAACGTCGCGCTGCGTGGATTACTGTCTTTTTTGACGGTCTGCAGCCAGCGCTGCAGGACGGCGGTATCGTCATAGACGGGCGAGCCGTCGAAGCCCAGAAGAGAGACAGGAAGGCCGGTTTGATCCATCAGCGGTGCCTGCATGCCACCCTGTTCGCGTACTTCTTTCAGGAAGTTACCGAACTGGCCGTTATGCCCCAGCATCAGATGCTGCGTAAAGCCCAGTTTTGCGAGGTTATCGAACAGATAACACTGGTTGCCGGCGGGTTGATACAGGTTTTTATGGGATGTCTGACCGCAGCTAGCACGCAGCAGGCGGATTGCTGCCGGGCCGCTGTACGAGGTGGCAGAGTTGAAATCTTTAAACTGAATATCGAAGTGTGACCACAGCGGATGAGACATCAAACCGGCGGCGTCCACGTCGGCCCAGGAGAGAGAGCAGATGTTGATCACCAGCAGTTCAAACGGCTGAGCATCCGCCGGAAGCGCATCCGGGAATTTAGTCTGTCGCTTATCTTCCGCGGTATAGAAACTGGAGAGCCAGGCGTTCAGGTTTGTAGAAGTCGGCGGTGCGGTCTGGGTTGGGATATCGCCCACTACAGGCGTATCGCCTGCCGTTGTGACGGTTGCCGCCGCGCTTCCTCCTGTGGTGGTCACCGTGGTGGTTGGTTGACCGGCAGGCCACAGAGAAAAGTTTGGCCCAGCCAGCGTCAGCACGTTAAGCCAGATCATAATCGCGACGACAAACACCGTGACGCGGATCCACTGTGACAGGAACAGCCAGGCAACCAGCAGCACAAATACCGCACCAATCATCTGCCAGTTAATAAAGCGCTCGGTCAGATCGAGGATATAGCTGGCGCTAAAGCCCGCCACCTGCGAACCCTGGCTCATAATGCTATCCGGCCCCGGTAGCCAGGTATCATGCCAGAACAGCGCAAAGCCGACAGGAATGGCGACCCAGTGACGTAAGCGATGCAGCCTGATATTCGGCAGCGGCATCAGCAGGAAGGCCATAAACACCAGGTTGAGAAGGGGATGGAAATTCAGATAGCCTGCCCACAGCAGGCCAAACTTCACCAGAAAGTAGAAGTTCCAGCCGGAAAGGCCGCGCCAGTATTGCCAGAGCGGCGAGGGTGACGAAGCGGTATAGGTAGAATTAGTCATGTTTTCGGTCTGCCTTGACGTGTGATGCCCGTGTCAGTGTTCCGGCTGGTTTTACATAGCGAGGTTTTATAAACAGCACTCTGGCCGTATCACGGATACGGCGTATGGAATGGCGCGCATAGTAGCCAAGCGGGAAAAAGATCAGCGCACAGAATATAACCAGTTGAATAATATCGCTGATATTCATGATGATGCGTTCTCCGCGTTGTCTGTTAATAAGCGAAGGGGTTCCGGAACCCGACGCCAGACGTGTCCATCATGTCTGGCATTCAGGATCGGTTTCGCATCGCTCGTGATAGCGAGCGGTTTAGCCCATTGTTCGGGCTGGAGCGCACGCATCTGCACCAGCTCCGCGCTAATCGTATTATCTTCGAACCAAATCATACGGTTCGAGAAAATATCCCCGGTAGGCAGGGGGAAGATATGGTTAAGCGCCGTATCGAGATCGTTAACCCGGCAAAAGGACAAAAATAGCACCAGGCGATTGTCGCCAATGGTCATGATGTCCCCTGTACGGTTCGGACGACATAAGGTGAGAGCCTGTTCAACGCGAATACCCGGTACAGGACGCAGGGCAACCATGACGCCTTTTCCGTCAGCAGGAAGAAGAGTGTTGTTCATCATGTTGCCGACGGCGTCGCAGAAGGTATCCCATTTTTGGTACCCACGCAGCTTCATCGGCTGCGTCATGGAGAGCAGCGTGGAAATATCTTCCGGTACATGGCGGCTAAACTGCTGGCCCTGAACGCTTTCGATAAGCGTCAGGCAGCGTGACAGCGGCGCATTCCATGGGATAACCATATTGGCGCCGCAGCCCAGAAGCAGGCGCTCATCGGTGGCGCGCAGGCTGGTATTATTTTCGCGCACGATGATTTTTAACGCGCTTCCGCGCTGGCGGCGTAGGGTGTGGATTTGCCGTGCCAGCGTCTCAATCTGGTTATTCTGCATCAGCGAGAAAATAAGGGTCGCCGCCTGGGTTGTGCGGGCTTCATGGAAAAGGGCTTCGTTAGACTCAAAAAGTGTCCAGTTTTCCGACAGGGCGGGTGCCCCCTCTAAAACCGCGATATGGCTCAGAATGCGTTTTTCATCACTGCGCGGTTGGACCACGGTTTCTTCCTGCAGTGCAACGTGCCACTCGCCCTCAAAATGTTTCAGGGTAAGCTGTTGCCTGGCACTCACGCCCTTTTCATTACACCAGAATGCAATATCGTAGAGATAGCTACCCACCTGATCGCGAACGCTTGCCAGACCGAACAGGGAGCGATATTCGCCCATTAAAAGTGAGAACAGCTTGTCATTATTACTGCCAGGATTGACTATCAATAGCGTGCAATTTTGAAATTTTGCCCATTTATTGATTTTTTCAAGCCACGGCAACAGTTTTTCAGCAGGGATATTTTGCAGGACGTTATTTGCACATTTAAGAATCACCAAATGGTGATCCGGATCAATAGAGCACTGAACGTCGCGGGACAAAAAGTATAGACTATCGGCTTCCGATGTCATGGAAAATAATCGCACCGTCTGAGGCCCGCGATTGTTTTCCAGCGTGATAATTTTCTTCGGGTCTTCGCCCATGCTAATGACGGCCACGCGGGAATCCTTATCCTGGGCAGCAATTGTCTGGTTAACCAGGCTGATAGCATCTTCATTTCGGTCCGTATTAATCCACCAGACTCCTCCGACTGGCATGTGGCTCAATTCGTCCCATAATGACTGGATGCCAATAGAAAATATGGAGTCCACGGTGTCCCTCTTTTCGTCTAATTTATCTGTATCTCAGTTTACTAGCGAAAGCGTAGAAATAAACCTAACATTGAAATTAAAGAACATCAGATTTAGCATGTAAATGAAATTTGTCAGGGCAGGAAGCCCCGCAACTTCTTTAGCGTGCGATTTTCCTTAAAGGGATGGAAAAAGAATGGATAATAACGAACCTGGAACCCCAGTCGACTCGACTCTGGGTTACACATTCCAAAACGATTTTCTGGCGCTGACGCAGGCCTTTTCTTTACCTGAAATAGATTACACCGATATTTCCCAGCGGGAACAGTTGGCCGCGGCTATTAAACGCTGGCCGTTATTAGCTGAATTCGCCCATCAACAATAAGGGAGCCATTGATGGCCATACTCGGATTACAGGGTGTCCGTGGCGGTGTGGGTACCACATCAGTTACCGCGGCGCTGGCGTGGTCATTACAGCTTTTAGGTGAATCGGTGCTGGTTATTGACGCCTGCGCCGATAATTTGTTGCGTATGTCGTTTAACGTTGACTTTACTCGTGAAGAGGGCTGGGCCCGCGCGCTGCTTGATGATAAAGACTGGCAGGATGCAGGGATGCGCTATACCTCCCAGCTCGATCTGCTGCCGTTTGGTCAACTGACCACCACGGAACGCGAAAATGAAGCCGCGTATCAGCGCCTGTTTTCGCAGTTCACCCTGGCGCTGCAGACCCTGAAAGAAAAGGGGCACTACAAATGGATCCTGCTGGATCTGCCCCACGGCGCCGGTACGCTGACCAGACAGCTTATCGCCCAGTGCGATCATATCCTCTCGATCGTTAACGTTGATGCGAACTGCCATATCCGCCTGCACCAGCAGGGGCTACCTCAGAACGCTCATATTCTGATTAACGATTTGCGTATTGGCAGCCAGATCCAGGACGATCTCTATCAGGTGTGGCTGCAAAGCCAGCGCCGTTTGCTTCCTATTGTCATTCATCGTGATGAGGGAATGGCGGAATGTCTTGCGTCTAAGCAACCGCTCGGCGAATACCGCAGCGATTCACTGGCGGCAGAAGAGATTCTGACGCTGGCTAACTGGTGTCTGCTGAACTTCGCCAACCGGGCGGAGCATGCAGGGAGTGATGTATGAGTCGTCTCGCCAGCTGGTTACTCATCCCACCGGTCAGTTCGCGTTTGAGCGAACATTACCGGCATTTTCGCCGTCACGGCGCGTCGGCATTCAGCGCCGCGCTCGGCTGTTTCTGGATGATTCTGGCCTGGATGTTTATTCCACTCGAACACCCTCGCTGGCAGCGCATACGCGCCCGCCACAGTGAGCTATATCCGCACATTAATCCCAACCGACCGCGTCCTTTGGATCCGGCGCGTTATCTCATTCAGGCTATCTGGCTGGTGGTCACATCATCCCGCTCAGAGAAAATAACGCCGCACTGGCGCAGCTTCTCCCGCGTGCAGCAGTTACGTGAGCGCTACCACCAGTGGCTGGACAGACTGCCCAACAGCGTCAGCGATAAGACCAGCCATCTGGATAACCATAAAGAGCTCGGACATCTCCATCCGGGCCTGCGGCGTTTTATCCTCGGCGTGATCGTCGTGTTCTCGCTCATTCTGGCGCTGGTCTGTATTACGCAACCTTTCAACCCTCTGGCGCAGTTCACCTTCCTGATCCTGCTGTGGGGCGTGGCGCTGCTGGTCCGCCGTATTCCGGGTCGCTTCTCGGCGCTGATGCTGATCGTATTGTCGCTGACCGTCTCCTGTCGCTACATCTGGTGGCGTTATACCTCAACCCTGAACTGGGACGACCCGGTCAGCCTGGTATGCGGTCTGGTGCTGCTGTTTGCAGAAACCTACGCCTGGATCGTGCTGGTGCTGGGCTATTTCCAGGTGATTTGGCCGCTCAACCGCCAGCCGGTTCCGCTGCCAAAGGACACGACCCAGTGGCCAACCGTCGATCTCTTCGTGCCGACCTACAACGAAGACCTGAGCGTGGTGAAGAACACGATTTATGCTGCGCTGGGTATCGACTGGCCGAAAGACAAGCTCAAGGTCTGGATCCTGGATGACGGCAACCGCCCGGCGTTTCGCCAGTTCGCGGAGGAGGTCGGCGTCGAATACATCGCCCGTCCGACTCACGAACACGCTAAGGCGGGTAACATCAACAACGCGTTGAAGTATGCCTCCGGGGAGTTTGTCTCGATCTTTGACTGTGACCACGTGCCGACGCGCTCTTTCCTGCAGATGACTATGGGCTGGTTCCTGAAGGAGAAAGAGCTGGCGATGATGCAGACGCCGCACCACTTCTTCTCGCCGGACCCGTTTGAACGTAACCTTGGCCGCTTCCGTAAGACCCCGAACGAAGGCACCCTGTTCTATGGCCTGGTGCAGGACGGGAACGACATGTGGGATGCCACCTTCTTCTGCGGCTCGTGTGCGGTTATCCGCCGTAAACCGCTGGATGAAATTGGCGGTATCGCCGTCGAAACGGTAACTGAAGATGCGCACACCTCTCTGCGCCTGCACCGTCGTGGCTATACCTCTGCCTATATGCGTATTCCTCAGGCAGCTGGTCTGGCAACGGAGTCACTGTCGGCGCACATTGGCCAGCGTATTCGCTGGGCGCGCGGGATGGTGCAGATTTTCCGTCTCGATAACCCTCTGATCGGGAAAGGACTCAAGCTGGCGCAGCGTCTCTGCTACGTCAACGCCATGTTCCACTTCTTGTCCGGCATTCCGCGGCTAATCTTCCTGACCGCGCCGCTGGCGTTCCTGCTTCTTCACGCTTATATCATCTACGCTCCCGCGCTGATGATTGCGCTGTTTGTTCTGCCGCACATGATCCACGCGAGCCTGACGAACTCGAAGATACAGGGTAAATACCGCCACTCCTTCTGGAGTGAAATCTACGAAACGGTGCTGGCCTGGTACATCGCGCCGCCGACGATGGTGGCGCTGATTAATCCGCACAAAGGTAAATTCAACGTCACCGCGAAGGGCGGGCTGGTGGAGGAGGAGTACGTCGACTGGGTGATCTCCCGGCCGTATATCTTCCTGGTGCTGCTGAATATCGTGGGCGTCATTGCGGGTATCTGGCGTTACTTCTACGGCCCGGAAAACGAAATCCTGACCGTCTTCGTCAGTATGGCATGGGTCTTCTACAACCTGATTATCCTCGGCGGCGCGGTGGCGGTGTCGGTGGAAAGCAAACAGGTTCGTCGTGCGCATCGTGTTGAAATCTGCATGCCTGCGGCGATTGCCCGTGAAGATGGCCACCTCTTCTCCTGTACCGTGCATGACTTCTCTGACGGCGGTCTGGGGATCAAAATCAACGGCCAGGCGAAGGTGCTTGAAGGGCAAAAAGTTAACCTGCTGCTTAAGCGCGGTCAGCAGGAGTATGTCTTCCCGACGCAGGTTGTTCGCGTGGCGGGCAATGAAGTCGGTCTGCAGCTGATGCCGTTGACCAAAAAGCAACATATCGATTTTGTGCAGTGTACGTTTGCCCGCGCGGATACGTGGGCTCTCTGGCAGGACAGCTTCCCGGAAGATAAACCTCTGGAAAGCCTGCTGGATATTCTGAAGCTGGGGTTCCGTGGCTATCGTCACCTTGCAGAATTTGCCCCGTCGTCGGTGAAATTAATTTTCCGGTCACTTACTTCGCTGGTTTCCTGGGTCGTGTCGTTCATTCCTCGTCGTCCTGAGCGGGATGAGGCGAAGCAGGCGGACCCGGTTATGGCTCAACAATGATGATAACGCGATGAAAACAAAACTTTCCTGGTTATGTGCAGTGGCAATGGGGATGAATGCGATCCCCGCAACAATGGCTAACGCAGCCCCGGGTAACGCAGCGGCAACGCCTGCGCCAACGGTACCTGTCGTCGCGCAAGCAACCGATCCGGTTGTCACCGCGGCACCTGGCCAAACAGAAAATATCACGCCGAACCAGCCGACGGAGGGGAACACATTGCCGGCCGACGGCCAGGTCATCGGGCAGGTGATGCCGGGCGTCCGGGGGGCGAATGCGCCCGTCGTTGCGGACAATGCGCCGTCGCGCGACGTGAAGCTGACCTTCGCGCAAATTGCGCCGCCTCCGGGCAGCATGGTGCTGCGCGGCATCAACCCTAACGGCGGCATTGAGTTTGGCATGCGCAGCGATGAGGTCGTCTCTAATGCGGTGCTGAACCTTGAATACACCCCGTCGCCGTCTCTGCTGCCGACGCAGTCTCAGCTGAAGGTCTACCTGAATGACGAGCTGATGGACGTACTGCCGGTCACGAAAGAGCAGCTGGGCAAGAAAACTCAGGCTCAGGTGCCGATCAACCCGCTGTTCATCACCGATTTTAACCGTATTCGCCTGGAGTTTGTCGGTCACTACCGCGATGTCTGCGAAAACCCGGCCAGCAACACGCTGTGGATGGACGTCGGACGTAACTCCTCGCTGCAGATGACCTACCAGTCGCTGGCGCTGAAAAACGATCTCTCCGCATTCCCGGTTCCGTTCTTTGATCCGCGTGATAACCGTCCGCTCACGCTGCCGATGGTGTTTGCCTCGTCCCCGGACGTGACCGAACAGCTGGCGGCCACCATTGTGGCGTCCTGGTTTGGTTCACGCGCGGGCTGGCGTGGACAGAGCTTCCCGGCGATGTATGACAAACTGCCGGACAGAAATGCCATTGTGTTTGCGACCAACGCGAAACGCCCTGCCTTCCTGCGCGATCGTCCGGACGTCAAAGCGCCGACCGTTGAGATGATAAGCCACCCGGAAAACCCGTACGTGAAGCTGCTGGTGGTCTTTGGTCGTGATGATAAAGACCTGGTGCAGGCAGCAAAAGCCATTGCCCAGGGTAACGTCCTGTTCCGCGGCAACAGCGTGGTGATAGATGAGGTCAAGCCGCTGCTGGCGCGTAAACCTTATGATGCGCCAAACTGGGTGCGTACCGACCGTGCGGTCACCTTTGGCGAGCTGAAAACCTATGAAGAACAGCTGCAGGCGACGGGGCTTGAGCCAGCGCCGATTAGCCTGTCGCTGAATCTGCCGCCGGATCTGTACCTGCTGCGTACCAACGGCATTGATATCAATCTGAACTACCGCTACACCGCGCCGGCCACCAAAGACAGCTCGCGCATGGATATCAGCCTGAACAACCAGTTCCTGCAATCCTTCAGCCTGCAAAGCACGCAGGATACTAACCGCCTGATGCTTCGCCTGCCGGTGCTGCAGGGTCTTCTGGATGGCAAAACGGATGTCTCTATTCCGGCACTTAAGCTTGGCGCGATAAACCAGCTGCGCTTTGACTTCCAGTACATGAACCCAATGCCTGGCGGTTCTGCGGAAAACTGCATCACCTTCCAGCCCGTACAGAACCACGTTGTGATTGGCGATGAGTCGACCATCGACTTCTCGAAGTACTATCACTTCCTGGCGATGCCGGATCTGCGCGCTTTTGCTAACGCGGGCTTCCCGTTCAGCCGCATGGCCGATCTTTCTGAGTCCATCGTAGTAATGCCAAAAGCGCCAACTGAAGGGCAGGTAACGACCCTGCTGGATACCATGGCGACCGTTGGAGGACAGACGGGATTACCGGCGATTAACGTTACGTTGACGGACGATGGCAGCCAGATTCAGAACAAAGACGCTGACATCATGGTGATCGGTACCATTCCGGACAAGCTGAAGGATGACAAACGTATCGATCTGCTGGTGAAAGCGGCCCAGTCTTGGGTTAACACGCCGCTGCGCCAGACCGAGTTCCCGAGCATTATGCCGGATGTGAACGACCGTCAGGCCAGCGCGCAGACGACGGTAACGTCTCAGGGGGCAATGGCCGCGGTGGTGGGCTTCCAGTCACCTTACAACGAACAGCGTAGCGTGGTGGCTCTCCTCGCGGACAGCCCGCGCGGGTATGAACTGCTCAATACGGCCATGAACGACAGCGGTAAACGTGCCGCGATGTTTGGTTCCGTGTCGGTGATCCGTGAGTCCGGCGTCAATAGCCTGCGCGTGGGCGATGTGTACTACGTAGGCCATCTGCCGTGGTTTGAACGCCTGTGGTATGCGCTGGCTAACCATCCGGTTCTGCTCGCCATCCTGGCTGCGGTCAGCGTGGTCTTGCTGGCATGGGTGCTGTGGCGTCTGCTGCGTATCATCAGCCGTCGTCGCCTGAACCCGGATGAGTAAGATGTGATGAAAGCCTTTCGCTGGTGTGCATTAGCAGCGTTGATGCTGGCGGCGCTTCCTCTTCGCGCCGCCTGTACCTGGCCTGCCTGGGAGCAGTTTAAAAAGGATTACATCAGTGAGGGCGGGCGTGTCGTTGATCCCAGCGACACGCGCAAAATTACGACCTCGGAAGGGCAAAGCTACGCCTTGTTCTTTGCCCTTGCGGCGAACAATCGCAGCGCGTTTGACCAGCTGCTGACCTGGACGCGCGATAATCTTGCCAGCGGCAATCTCAACGACAACCTGCCCGCCTGGCTATGGGGCCAGAAAGATAAAGAGACATGGGCGGTGATTGATACCAACTCCGCCTCTGACGCCGATGTCTGGATCGCCTGGTCTCTGCTCGAAGCGGGCCGGTTGTGGAAACATCCGGACTATACCCGCACGGGTAAGGCGCTGCTGAAACGCATTGTCAGTGAGGAAGTGGTGAAAGTGCCGGGGCTCGGCGCAATGCTGCTTCCCGGTAAAGTCGGTTTTGCCGATGAAAACGTCTGGCGTTTTAACCCCAGCTATCTTCCTCCGCAGCTAGCGAGTTATTTCACGCGTTTTGGTACCCCGTGGACCACGCTTCGTGAAACCAATCAGCGCCTGCTGCTGGAGAGTGCGCCGAAAGGTTTTTCGCCGGACTGGGTACAGTATCAGAAAAACAAAGGCTGGCGGTTGCAGCAGGATAAATCGCTGGTGGGCGGCTACGACGCCATCCGCGTTTATCTCTGGGTGGGAATGATGAGTGATAAAGACCCTCAGAAAGCCCGGCTGCTGACGCGGTTCCAGCCGATGGCGGCCAAGACAATGAAACGGGGTGTGCCGCCGGAGAAAGTGGATGTGGCGACGGGGAAACGCACCGGGAATGGTCCGGTCGGGTTCTCTGCCGCCATGCTGCCGTTTTTACAACAACGTGATGCCCAGGCGGTTCAGCGCCAGCGCGTTGCAGACCATTTTCCCGATAATAATGCCTATTACAGCTACGTGCTGACTCTCTTTGGGCAAGGATGGGATCAGCATCGTTTTCGCTTCACCGCAAAAGGTGAATTAATACCGGATTGGGGCCAGGAATGCGCAAGTTCACAATAAATCTACTCACTTTATCGCTTGGCCTGGCGCTTATGCCGTGGGCCCAGGCCGCCAACTCACCGCAGCAGAAACAGCTGCTGGAACAGGTTCGGCTGGGCGAATCGACACAGCGTGAGGATTTGGTTCGTCAGTCGCTTTATCGTCTTGAGCTGATTGACCCGAACAACCCTGACGTCATTGCCGCACGCTTTCGCTACCTGCTGCGCCAGGGCGATAACGCCGGCGCGCAAAAAGAGCTGGACCGTCTGAAAGGGATCGCGCCGGGCTCGAGCGCGTACCAGTCATCACGCAACACGATGCTGCTGTCCACGCCGGATGGCCGCCAGCAGCTCCAGCAGGCGCGATTGCTCGCTACCACGGGACACACGCAGGAGGCGATTGCAGCCTATGACAAGCTGTTTGACGGCAACCCGCCGGGCGGCGACGTGGCGACGGAATACTGGAACGTGGTGGCGAAAGATCCTGCTCGCCGGAATGCAGCCATTAACCAGCTCAAGAAAATAAACAGCAGCAGCCCCGGAAATACACAGCTGCAGGCGACGCTGTCCCAGCTTCTGTTCCAGAGCGGACGCCGTGATGAAGGCTTTGCGGTATTGCAGGAGATGGCCAAATCCACCAACGGGCGCAGCCAGGCGTCTGATATGTGGTATGACCAAATTAAAGACCGGTCTGCCAGCAGCGCGAGCGTTAGCGCGCTGCAAAAATACTTGAGCGTATTCAGCGACGGTGATAGCGTCGCGGCGGCGCGTGCCCAGCTTGAAGCCCAGCAAAAACAGCTCGCTGACCCTGCATTCCGTGCGAAAGCGGAAGGGCTGGCGGCGGTGGATGCCGGGCAGGGCAGTAAGGCGGTGGCGGAGCTGCAAAAAGCCGTCAGCGCCAACCATGCCGACAGTGAAGCGGTGGGTGCCCTGGGACAGGCTTATTCCCAGAAAGGCGACCGCGCCCGCGCGGTGGCACAGTTTGAAAAGGCAATTGCCCTCGATCCCCAGAGCGATAACCGGGGTAAATGGGACAGTTTGCTGAAGGTTAACCGCTACTGGCTGCTGATCCAGCAGGGCGATGCGGCGCTGAAGGCGAATAACCCGGCGCAGGCGGAGCGTTACTATCAGCAGGCACGCAGTATCGACAATACCGACAGCTATGCCGTGCTGGGGCTGGGCGACGCCGCCGCGGCGCGTAAAGATAACGACGCGGCGGAGCGTTATTACCGTCAGGCGCTGCGAATGGACAGCGGCAACAGCAATGCGGTCCGCGGTCTGGCCAATATTTACCGTGCGCAGTCCCCGGAGAAAGCCTCGCAGTTTATCCAGTCTCTCTCCGCCAGCCAGCGCAGAAGCATAGATGATATTGAACGTAGCCTGACCAACGAGCAGCTCTCTGCTCAGGCCGAGCAGCTTGAAAATCAGGGGAAATACGCTCAGGCGGCAGAGATTCAGCGTCGTCGTCTGGCGCTCTCTCCCGGCGATGTATGGATAACCTATCGTCTCTCGCGCGATCTCTACAGCGCGGGTCAGCGAAGCCAGGCGGATACCCTTATGCGTCAGCTTGCCAGCCAGAAACCGTCCGACCCGGATCAGGTTTATGCTAACGGGCTCTATCTTTCCGGAAACGATCAGGACCGCGCCGCGCTGGCGCATCTGGATACGCTGCCGCGAAGCCAGTGGAACGGCAATATTCAGGAGCTTGCTGACCGTCTGCAAAGTAACCAGGTGCTGGAAACCGCCAACCGTCTGCGCGACAGCGGCAAAGAGCAGGAGGCTGAAAACCTTTTGCGCCAGCAGCCAACCTCCACCCGCATCGACCTGACGCTGGCGGACTGGGCGCAGCAGCGTGGCGATCTGGACTCGGCAAAAACGACGTACAACGCCGTTCTGCAGCGTGAACCGCAGAACGAAGACGCCATCCTCGGCCTGACCGAGATTTATAGCGCTCAGGGTAACAAAGATGCCGCGCGCTCGGAGCTGGCGAAGCTGCCCGCCGCGCAAAACGGTCAGCCGCTGTCGCTCAATATGCAGCGCCGCATCGCGATGGCGCAGGCGGGTCTGGGCGATTCCGCCGCCGCAGAACAGACCTTCAATAAAATTATTCCGCAGGCTAAATCGCAGCCCGGCTCCATGGAAAACGCGCTGGTGCTGCGTGATGCCGCGCGTTTCCAGGCGCAGAACGGGCAGCCTCAGCAGGCACTGGAAACCTACAAAGACGCGATGGTGTCGTCTGGCATCACCACGACGCGACCGGTGGATAACGACAGTTTCACTCGTCTGACGCGTAACGATGAAAAAGACGACTGGCTGAAACGCGGCGTGCGCAGTGATGCCGGTGACTTGTACCGTCAGCAGGATGTTAACGTCACGCTGCAGCACGACTACTGGGGCTCCAGCGGCACGGGCGGCTATTCCGACCTGAAAGCGCACACCACCATGCTCCAGGTGGATGCCCCGCTCTCTGACGGGCGCATGTTCTTCAGAAGCGATCTGGTCAACATGGACGCTGGTTCATTTGATAACAATAACGGAACCTACGATCCTAAATGGGGGACCTGCTACGAAACGCCGTGTAGCGGCAATACCCATCAGTCCGACAATGGCGCAAGCGTTGCCGTCGGCTGGCAGAATAAAACCTGGGCGATGGATATTGGCACCACGCCGATGGGCTTTGACGTTGTCGACGTGGTGGGCGGCATCAGCTACAGCAGCGATCTGGGCCCCATCGGCTATACCGTTAACGCCCATCGTCGCCCAATCTCCAGCTCTCTGCTGGCGTTCGCCGGGCAAAAAGATACCAACACCGGCACCACCTGGGGCGGCGTACGTGCCACCGGTGGCGGCGTAAGCATGAGCTATGACAAAGGTGAAGCGAACGGCATCTGGTCGAGCCTGAATGCGGAAACGCTGACGGGTAAAAATGTTGAGGATAACTGGCGCGTCCGCTGGATGACGGGTTACTACTACAAGCTCATTAATAAAAACAATGAGCGCCTGACGGTCGGCGTCTCCAATATGCTCTGGCACTACGACAAAGACCTGAGCGGGTATACCCTGGGTCAGGGCGGTTACTACAGTCCGCAGGAGTACGTCTCCTTCGCACTGCCGGTGACCTGGCGTAAACGCACGGAGAACTGGTCCTGGGAGCTGGGTGGCTCGGTCTCCTGGTCTCACTCGAAAACCAAAGACGAACTGCGCTACCCGATCCAGAATCTGATCCCGACCGATGAGCCAGACCGCTATACCGACCGGGGCGCAATGGAAACCGGCAGCAGTTCATCAGGAACGGGTTATACCGCGCGGGCCATTATCGAGCGCCGCGTAACGTCCAACTGGTTTGTAGGCATGGGCGTGGATATTCAGGAGGCGAAAGACTATACCCCAAGCCATGCGCTGATCTATGTGCGCTACTCTGCCGCAGGCTGGCAGGGCGATATGGACTTACCGCCGCAGCCGCTCATCCCTTACGCGGACTGGTAATCGGATTTTCCTTAATCCATTTGTAAGTCTCTCTTAATAGCGCGGCAATCGGGTATACTCAGGCGCGCCGGGTTTACACCCTGGCGCGCCCTGCGCTTCGAGTTTTGTGGAGAGTCATTTTGCGTGTCAGCCGTTCCTTAACAATCAAACAGATGGCGATGGTCTCTGCCGTCACCATGCTGTTTGTCCTGCTCTTCTGCGTAATTTTGCTGTTTCATTCCGTACAGCAGAATCGCTATAACACGGCTTCGCAGTTAGAAAGTATCGCCCGCTCGGTGCGTGGCCCGCTTTCTGCCTCTATCCTGAAAGGGGATATTCCCGAAGCGGAAACCATTTTAAAACGTATTCAGCCTGCCGGCGTCGTTAGCCGCGCCGATGTCGTCTTGCCCAACCAGTTTCAGGCGCTGCGGATGAGCTTTATCCCGGAGCGTCCCGTCCCGATGATGGTGATGCGCCTGTTTGAACTGCCGGTGCAAATTTCGCTTCCCGTTTATTCGCTTGAACGCCCTGCGAATCCGCAGCCGCTGGCCTACCTGGTTTTGCAGGCGGACTCCTACCGCATGTATAAATTCGTCATGAGCTGGGTGGTTACGTTAGTGACCACTTGCTTACTTATGACGCTTATTCTCAGCGTGGCGCTCACCTGGTGCATTAACCGGCTGATTGTTCATCCGCTGCGCCGTATCGCCCGTGAGCTGAATACGCTTGCGCCGCAGGATCAGATGGGACATCAGCTTGAGCTGCCGCGTCTGCATCATGACGATGAGATAGGTATGCTGGTGCGCAGCTACAACCTCAATCAGCAGCGCATCCAGCGTCAGCAGGATGAATTAAACAGCAGCGCCACCCGTTTTCCGGTATCGGAGCTCCCCAATAAAGCCTTCCTGATGGCGATGCTGGAGCAGACCGTTGCCCGTCAGCAAACTACGGCGCTGATGGTTATCGCCTGTGAAACCTTGCAGGACACGGCTGGCGTGCTTCAGGAGAGCCAGCGCGAAATGCTGCTGCTCACCCTGGTGGAAAAGATCAAATCTGTCCTTGCCCCGCGCATGGTGCTGACCCAGGTCAGCGGTTACGATCTGGTGGTGATTGCCAACGGCGTAAAAGAACCGTGGCATGCGATCACCTTAGGTCAGCAAGTACTCACTGTCATTAATGAGCGGTTGCCCATTCAGGGTATCCAGCTTCGTCCGAGCGCCAGTATCGGTATCGCCATGTACTATGGTGATTTAACGGCGGAGCAGCTTTATCGTCGCGCGTTCTCGGCGGCGTTTACCGCCCGGCGCAAAGGGAAAAATCAGATCCAGTTCTTTGAACCGGAGCAGATGGAAAAGGCGCAGCAGCGCCTGACGGAAGAGAGCGACATCCTGACCGCGCTGGATAACCGGCAGTTTGCCCTCTGGCTACAGCCGCAGATGAATTTGCTGACGGGAGAAGTGAAAAGCGCCGAGGCACTGCTGCGCGTGCAGCAGCCGGATGGTTCATGGGAACTGCCGGAAGGGCTGATTGAGCGCATTGAGTCCTGCGGCCTGATGGTTACCGTCGGCTACTGGGTGCTGGAAGAGTCCTGCCGTCAGCTGGCCGCCTGGCAGGAGCGCGGCGTGACGCTGCCGCTGTCGGTCAATTTGTCTGCCATGCAGCTTATGCACCCGACCATGGTTTCAGAGATGCTGGAGCTGATCCATCGTTACCGAATCAAGCCTGATACGTTAACTCTGGAAGTGACGGAGAGCCGACGCATCGACGATCCTAATCAGGCGGTCGCGATTCTCAAACCGCTGCGTAATGCCGGTATTCGCATTGCTCTGGACGATTTTGGCATGGGATACGCCGGGCTGCGTCAGCTTCAGCACATGAAAACCCTTCCGGTAGATGTGCTCAAAATTGACAAAGCGTTTGTCGACGGTCTGCCGGGCGACAGCAGCATGGTGCAGGCGATTATCCAGATGGCGCGTAGCCTCAACCTGCATCTTATTGCCGAGGGGATTGAAACCGAAGAGCAACGCGCCTGGCTTGCAGAGGCGGGCGTGGAGAGCGGACAAGGCTTCCTTTTTGCCCCCGCAGTCCCTTCGGATATCTTTGAAGAACGATACCTTTCTGGTGCTGACAATAACGCAAAAGTGTAATTTTGTTGCTGGCTTGTGCGAGCCAGCTCAAAATTCTTAACATTTGTGTTTCAAATTTGAACTGAGTTTATTTCTGTCCTGTTATGTGGGTGTTATTTTAAAGCCGCAGGTTAACCATAACCTTACAAAACCTGTGGTTTTTCTTCCCAAGGACACCTTATGAAAACCTCACTCTTCAAAAGTCTTTATTTCCAGGTCCTGACAGCCATCGCCATCGGTATTCTGCTGGGTCACTATTACCCTGAGCTGGGCGCGCAAATGAAACCGCTTGGCGACGCGTTCGTTAAGCTCATCAAAATGGTCATCGCTCCGGTGATCTTCTGTACCGTAGTAACGGGCATCGCTGGCATGGAAAGCATGAAGGCGGTTGGTCGTACCGGTGCAGTGGCGCTTCTCTATTTTGAAGTGGTCAGTACACTTGCGCTGATTATCGGTCTGATCATCGTCAACGTGGTGCAGCCAGGCGCGGGAATGAACGTAGACCCGTCAACGCTTGATGCCAAAGCGGTCGCGGTGTATGCCGAGCAGGCGAAGGATCAGGGCGTGGTAGCCTTCCTGCTGGACGTGATACCGGGCAGCGTCATTGGCGCGTTCGCCAGCGGAAACATCCTCCAGGTGCTGCTGTTCGCCGTGATGTTTGGCTTTGCCCTGCACCGTCTGGGCAGCAAAGGCCAGCTTATCTTTAACGTAATCGAAAGCTTCTCGCAGGTGATCTTCGGCATCATCAATATGATCATGCGCCTGGCGCCGATCGGTGCTTTTGGTGCGATGGCCTTCACCATCGGTAAGTATGGCGTCGGTACGCTGGTGCAGCTGGGTCAGCTGATTATCTGCTTCTATATAACCTGTATCCTTTTCGTAGTCGTGGTGCTGGGCTCCATCGCCCGCGCGACGGGTTTCAACATCTTCAAATTTATTCGTTACATCCGTGAAGAGCTGCTGATTGTTCTGGGGACCTCCTCTTCAGAATCGGCGCTGCCGCGTATGCTCGACAAGATGGAAAAGCTGGGGTGCCGTAAATCGGTGGTCGGGCTGGTGATCCCGACGGGCTACTCCTTCAACCTGGACGGCACCTCGATATACCTGACGATGGCGGCCGTGTTTATCGCTCAGGCGACCAACAGCCATATGGATATTTTCCATCAGATTACCCTGCTGGTGGTTCTCCTGCTCTCCTCTAAAGGCGCGGCAGGCGTGACGGGCAGCGGCTTTATCGTGCTGGCTGCCACCATTTCCGCTGTAGGTCACCTGCCGGTGGCGGGTCTGGCGTTGATTCTGGGTATCGACCGCTTCATGTCAGAAGCTCGTGCGTTAACCAACCTGGTGGGTAACGGCGTGGCAACGGTGGTGGTGGCGAAATGGGTGAAAGAGCTGGATCACAAAAAGCTCGACGATACTCTGAATAATCGTTCAACTGACAGCAAAAATCCTGGCTTAACCTCTTAATCTTGTCACAAATGCCCGTATTCCCTTGTCGGGATGCGGGCTCCTGCGCATAATAACTGTTCGTACCTGTCATAATTCGACAAGATTTTTTTGGGTATATTTCACTTCGGACCGTGACGTTTTGCCGAACGCGCGGTCTAATCGACGTGTTTTCATCGTCATCTTTAAGAGTGAAGCGCGTCGCGAGGCACTCTTTTTTAACCAGGAATGTTGATCAGGGGTTCACATGCAGGGCACAAAAATTCGACTCTTAACCGGCGGTTTGCTGATGATGGCAGCAGCCAGTTATGTGCAGGCAGATGCGCTCCAGCCAGACCCGGCCTGGCAACAAGGGACATTAGCGAACGGTTTTCAGTGGCAGGTGTTAGCCACTCCGCAACGTCCCAGTGACCGTATAGAAATCCGTCTGTCCATTAATACCGGTTCCCTCACGGAAAGCACCCAGCAAACCGGTTTTAGCCATTTTATTCCCCGGCTGGCGCTCACGCAGAGCGGCAGCCTGCAAGCGGTTCAGGTGCGTTCACTTTGGCAGCAGGCCATCGATCCGAAGCGCCCGCTTCCTCCGGCTGTTGTCTCGTATGACTACACCATGTTTAACCTGAGCCTGCCTAATAACCGTAACGACCTGCTGAAAGAAGCGCTTACGTATCTCTCCGATGCCTCTGGCAATCTGGCGATTACGCCGGACACCGTTAACTATGCGTTGAGCAACAGTGACATGGTGGCGACCTGGCCCGGAGATACCAAAGAGGGCTGGTGGCGCTACCGCCTGAAGGGCTCAACGTTACTGGGACATGACCCGGCCGAACCGCTGAAACAACCGGTCGATGCCGAACAGGTAAAATCGTTCTACCAGAAGTGGTACACCCCGGACGCCATGACGCTGATCGTGGTAGGTAACGTGGACAGCCGCGCGGTGGTGGAGCAGATCAACAAAGCGTTTGGTGATTTGAAAGGTAAGCGTGAAACGCCAGCCCCTGTCCCGACGCTCTCTCCGCTGCGTGCAGAGCCTGTCAGCATTATGACGGACGCCGTGCGTCAGGATCGCCTCTCCGTCATGTGGGATAACGCCTGGCAGCCCATCCGTGAGTCAGCGGCAATGCTGCGCTACTGGCGTGCCGATCTGGCGCGTGAGGCGCTGTTCTGGCACGTTCAGCAGACGCTGAGCAAGAACAACGTCAAGAATATCGGTCTTGGCTTTGACTGCCGCGTGCTGTTCCAGCGCGCGCAGTGTGCCATTAACGTTGAATCGCCGGGCGATAAGCTGAATGCCAATCTGGGCGTGGTCGCGAAAGAGCTGGCAAAAGTGCGTAAAGAGGGGCTTTCCGAAGAGGAATTCAATGCTCTCGTGGCTCAGAAAAAACTCGAGCTGCAGAAGCTGTTTGCGACCTACGCACGTGCCGATACCGACATTCTGATCAGCCAGCGTATTCGCTCCCTGCAGAATCAGGTGGTGGACATTGCGCCGGAACAGTACCAGAAACTGCGTCAGGACTTCCTGAACGGTCTGACCGTCGAGATGCTCAATCAGGACCTCCGTCAGCAGCTGTCACAGGAGATGGCGTTGATCCTCCTGCAGCCGAAGGGCGAGCCGGAATATGACATGAAGGAACTTCAGACGACATGGGATTCCATTATGGCTACCGCGCCGCAGCCGGCGCAGGCCGCCACGGCGGATGATTTACATCCGGACGCGACGGATATTCCGCAGGGGCAGTAATCCTCTCACCCCGGCCCTCTCCCCAAAGGGAGAGGGTTAGGGGAAACTAAACAGGCATCGCCTCGCGCGGAATAATCGCCCCGCGATACTGAATCACGGTGCTGGCCGTCAGGTGCCCACGCTGTGCCGCCGCTTCCGGCGTTCCCCCTGTCAGGCGTACCGCCAGGTAGCCCGCGCTGAAGGAATCCCCCGCCGCGGTGGTATCAATCACTTTCTCTTTGGCCAGCTTCACCGCAGGGACCTCAACCACCGCTTCACCCGCAATCGCGACCAGGCACGATTCCGCGCCGCGCTTAATCACCACTTCGCTCACGCCAGCCGCCTGCGTGCGTGCAATCACGTCCTCAACCGGCTTTTCACCCCACAGGGCGTCTTCATCATCGAGCGTGAGGAAGGCGATGTCGGTGCACTGCAGCATCTGTTGATAAACCTGCTGCGTCTCTTCGCGGCTGCCCCACAGGCGCGGGCGGTAGTTGTTATCGAAAATAACCTTGCCGCCGTTTGCACGGCATTCGCGCAGCAGCGACAGCAGCTTTTCACGGCTGGTGGGGCTTAAAATCGCAAGGCTAATCCCGCTCAGATAGAGATAGTCAAAGGTCGCCAGCTCTTCGCAGATGGCCGCAGCCGCGTCGCTCTCCAGCCAGAATTTGGCCGCGGCTTCGTTACGCCAGTAATAAAACGTGCGTTCGCCGGCGCTGTCGGTCTCGATGTAATAAAGTCCCGGGAGGCGGTTTTCCATACGCTGAATCAGCGACGTTTCAACATGTTCACTCTGCCACGCCTCCAGCATCTGCTGGCTGAAGCTGTCCGTTCCCAGGGCGGTAACGTAGTTCACGGTGAGCGCCTCAGGCGCGACCTGGCGGGCAATATAAACGGACGTGTTTAACGTATCGCCACCAAATCCGCGGCTGACTTCAGCGCCTTTTTGTGACAGTTCAATCATGCATTCGCCAATCACGGCAATTTTTTTGGACATAGTCGTGAACCTGAACAGAAGAATAATCAGCAGTGTGCGCTGAGTGAATTAACCGGTCAACTATATTAAAACAACGTTCCATTATTTTATTTGAGCCAGCGCGTGTTCCCGCGCATTTCTGTCATCTTAATTTCATTTTCCCGGTGAATTGAACATAAAGTTCTCAATTGCCGCGCCGATAATCCTGTGACGAGTCCAGAAAGGCTATCCCAACAACAGGACATCTGAAATGAAGTCAGAGCAGGTTATCCAGCGGCTGAGCACTACGCCTGAGGCAAGTATTGAGAACTTGCAGGAGCATCGCTACTGGCTGCAATGTGAGCGTGCGTACACCTATCAGCCGATCTACCGAACAGATGGTCGACTGATGGCAATTGAAATTTTGACCGTCGTTACGCACCCCTCAAACCCCACTCAGCGCATCGCGCCGGATCGCTATTTTGCCGAAGTTGCCGTTCGCCAGCGTCTGGATGTGCTGGAAGAACAGCTTCGCATGCTGGCGACGAAGCAGTCCTTTTTTGAACAGCACGATATCCTCGCCTCGGTGAACGTCGACGGCCCAACCCTGCTGGCGCTGCGGCAGAACGCAAAATTGCAGGAGCTGATCGCCACCCTGCCGTGGATGCGCTTTGAGCTGGTGGAGCATGTCCGTCTGCCGCAGGATTCCTCGTTTGCTTCGATATGCGAATACGGCCCGCTGTGGCTGGATGACTTTGGCACCGGCATGGCGAATTTCTCCGCCCTGAGTGAGGTGCGCTACGACTACATTAAAGTGGCCCGCGATCTGTTCATTATGCTGCGTCAGACCCCGGAAGGTCGGAATCTGTTTACGCTGTTATTACAGCTGATGAACCGCTATTGCCAGGGCGTGATTGTTGAAGGTGTGGAAACGCTGGAAGAGTGGCGTGATGTGCAAAGCTCGCCTGCCGCGGCGGCGCAAGGCTATTTCCTCTCCCGACCGGTACCCATCGATCGCCTCGATAGCGTGATAACTACCCTCTGATAAGCCCGCTTCCCTTTGTCTGGACTATAGTTTTACAGGACAGGTCATCAGGAAAGGGGATAAAAATGACAAGAACAACCAGGGTAATCTCCTGGACAGCAGGGATTTTCTTGTTGTTGATCGTGGTCGTCGCCATCATTATTGCGACGTTTGACTGGAACCGTCTCAAGCCGACCATCAACCAGAAAGTCTCAACCGAACTGAACCGCCCCTTCGCCATACGCGGTGATTTAGGTGTGGTATGGGAGCGTCAGAAAGAGGAGCCAGGCTGGCGAAGCTGGATCCCCTGGCCACACGTCCATGCCGACGACATCATTCTCGGCAACCCGCCGGACATCCCGGACGTCACCATGGTCCACCTGCCGCGCGTGGAGGCCACGCTAGCGCCGTTAGCGCTTCTGACCAAAACCGTTTATCTGCCGTGGATCAAACTTCAGCAGCCTGATGCGCGTCTGATCCGACTCTCAGAAAAAACCAACAACTGGACGTTTAACCTTGCCAGCGATGGCGAAAAAGATCCGAATACCCAGCCTTCTTCCTGGTCATTCCGTCTCGACAATATTCTTTTCGATCGCGGACGGATCGCCATCGACGATAAGGTCAGCAAGGCGGATGTGGAGATCCTGGTCGATCCGTTGGGCAAACCGCTGCCGTTTAGCGAGGTCACGGGCACGAAAGCAAAAGGCGACGCGGCAAGCGTAGGTGACTATGTCTTCGGCCTGACGGCAAAAGGACGCTACAACGACCAGCCGCTTAGCGGTAAAGGGAAAATAGGCGGCATGCTGGCGCTCCGGAGCGAAGGCACGCCGTTCCCGGTGCAGGCGGACTTCCGTTCCGGTAACACCCGCGTGGCGTTCGTAGGAATGGTTAACGACCCGATGAACATGGGCGGCGTTGACCTTCAGCTTAAATTTGCCGGTGATTCGCTGGGCGAGCTGTATGAACTGACCGGCGTACTGCTGCCGGATACCCCGCCATTCGAAACGGACGGGCATCTGGTCGCCAAAATCGATACCGAAAAATCGTCCGTTTTTGACTACCGGGATTTTAATGGCCGCATTGGCGACAGCGACATCCACGGCACGCTGACCTACACCACCGGAAAACCGCGCCCGAAACTGGAAGGGGATGTTGAATCCCGTCAGCTGCGTCTGGCCGATCTTGGTCCGTTGATTGGCGTGGATTCGGGCAAAGGCACAAAGTCCAAAGAGGTCAAAAAGGACGTTCAGCCTGCGGGAAAAGTGCTGCCTTACGATCGCTTTGAAACCGATAAGTGGAACGTGATGGATGCGGACGTCCGCTTCAAAGGGCGTAAAATTGAGCATGGCAGCACGTTGCCGTTGAGCGATCTCTCGACCCATATCATCCTCAAAAACGCCGACCTGCGCCTGCAGCCGCTGAAGTTTGGCATGGCAGGCGGGACGATTTCCTCAAATATTCACCTGGAAGGCGATAAAAAGCCGATGCAGGGCCGGGCGGAGATTCAGGCGCGCAGGCTTAAGCTGAAAGCGCTGATGCCGAACGTCGAGCTGATGCAGAAAACCCTCGGCGAGATGAACGGCGATGCCGACATTCGCGGCGTGGGTAACTCCGTGGCGGCGCTGCTGGGCAGCGGTAATGGCAACCTGAAGCTGCTGATGAACGACGGGCTGGTGAGCCGCAACCTGATGGAGATCCTGGGGCTGAACGTCGGGAACTACATCATCGGGCAAATCTTCGGGGATGATGAGGTACGGGTGAACTGTGCGGCGGCCAATCTGGATCTGGTGAACGGCGTGGCGCGCCCGCAGATTTTTGCCTTCGACACGGAAAACGCGGTGATTAACGTGACCGGTACCGCCAGCATGGCTTCGGAGCAGCTTGATCTGACGATTGACCCGGAGAGTAAGGGGATCCGTATTATCACGCTGCGCTCGCCGCTGTACGTGCGCGGGACCTTCAAAAATCCGCAGGCGGGCGTGAAGCCAGGGCCGCTGATTGCGCGCGGTGCGGTGGCTGCGGCCCTTGCGACGCTGGTTACCCCAGCTGCAGCGCTGCTGGCACTGATTTCGCCGTCAGAGGGCGAGGCGAATCAGTGCCGGACCATTTTGTCGCAGATGAAGAAATAGCTCCCTTTCTCCCTCTCCCTGTGGGAGAGGGCCGGGGTGAGGGCATCAGGCCGCAGTGAATTACAGAGCCTGGTGCTTCGTCTCGTGCGTCAGCAGCAGCGCAATCAGCGTCAGCGCCGCCATGGCCGCAAGATAGACGCCCACATAGAACAGACCATAGTTTGCCTGCAGCCAGGTGGCGATATATGGCGCAACGGACGCACCCAGAATAGACGAGACGTTATAGGAGAACGACGCGCCGGTATAACGTACTTCAGTCGGGAACAGCTCGGGCAGCAGCGCGCCCATCGGGCCGAAGGTCAGCCCCATCAGGCTCAGGCCAATCAGCAGATAGGCCATCACCAGCGCCGGGCTACCTGAACCCAGCAGCGGCGGGAAGACGAACAGGGCAAACAAAATGATCAGCGTGGTGATGGTAATCATGCTTGCACGACGACCGAATTTATCCGCCAGCAGGCCCGCAATCGGAACCATCACGCCAAAGCCGATCACCGCCATCATTAGCATCCACAGCACTTCGTTACGCGGCAGCCCCAGCCCAACCGGCGCAGCGGCGGTACTGAACGTCATGGAATAGACGGTCATGATGTAGAACAGCGTATAGGTGGCGAGCATGATAAACGTGCCCAGCACGGTCACGCGAACGTGTTTGGTCAGCAGCGTGCCCAGCGGTACTTTTACCTGCTTGTTCGCCGCGGCCACTTTCGCGAAGACAGGCGTTTCATGCAGAGAAACACGCACATACAGGCCAATCAGCACCAGCACGGCTGAGAAGATAAACGGAATACGCCAGCCCCAGCTCATGAACTGTTCATCTGTCAGCAGCCAGGAGAGCAGCAGGAACGTCCCGTTGGCAAAGAAGAAGCCAATCGGAGCGCCAAGCTGCGGGAATGAGCCATACAGCGCGCGCTTGCGCGCCGGGGCGTTCTCGGTGGCCAGCAGCGCCGCGCCGCCCCATTCACCACCCAGCCCCAGACCTTGACCAAAACGCGCCAGCGCCAGCAGGACCGGCGCCAGAATACCAATGGTTTCGTAGGTCGGCAGCAGGCCGATGGCTACGGTGGAGATCCCCATCGTCAGCAGCGAGGCCACCAGCGTGACTTTGCGGCCGATGCGATCGCCAAAGTGTCCAAACAGCGCAGAGCCAATCGGACGCGCAACAAACGCAATCGCAAAGGTCGCCAGAGACTGCAGCGTGGCCGCCGTCGGGTCACCCTGCGGGAAGAAGATATGCGGGAAGACGATGACCGCAGCGGTGGCATAAATATAGAAGTCGAAGAACTCGATGGCGGTGCCAATCAGCGATGCGACGACAACTTTATTGCGCGAATTTACCGGAACGTTTTCCGTTTCTGAGTCGAGTGTGGTGGCGGTTGCTTGCATAATATTTTCTTATTTTTGTCGAACGAAAGGCCATATTACGCACAGCAAAAGCGACATTTCAATCTGTAACAAAGCCGCGACCCGGTGATAAAAACAGCAAAAAGCGGATAATTTTCAGACCAGCCAAAACACGTCTATGAAATGCTTCACAGATTTTAAATATCAGTCAATTAAACTGGTTTTCGGTTAAATAAAAGTTACGGGCTGGATTTATATGCTGAAATGATGAATCGGGCTGAAATTTCAGCCCGATGGCGGGCCTAGCGGTGCGTTTTGCCGGGCATTCGCGTGTCGCCTTTGTACTCGGCGGTGGCAATCCATGCCGCGCAGAACAGTGTCAGGCGGGCGAAGAAGTAGAAGAAGGCCATCAGTCCCAGCACCGAGCCAAACGCCGCGCCGGAAGGGGATTTAACCAGTGACGGCAGGGTGTAAGTCATCACGATTTTGATCACCTCAAAGCCGATCGCCGCAATCAATGTGCCGCGGAGCAGCGCCTTCTTACGCGGCCGATGCCGGGGCAAGCGCCAGAAGATCCAGAAGAACAGCAGGTAGTTGGCGAAGATGGAAATAGCCAGCCCAATGCCGCGCCAGGCGGGCTTCAGCCATTCGATGTAATCCAGATAGAGCGCGGAGATGATCATCTGCTGCGCCGAACCCGCCACCGAGGTTATGGAGAGCGTCACGATGAGGGCGACCAGCAGGCCAATCAGCGAAATAAAGTCGCGGAGATACTTAACCCATATTTTCTCCTGGTCCTGCGGCTTACGCTCCCAGACGTCGCGCGACTGGGCGCGAATGGCCTCGCGCAGGTTGCCCATCCAGTTAATGCCGGAGTAAAGGGCGATCAGCAAACCGACGATCCCGACCGTGGTACGCTGCTGAACGGCGGTATTGATGGTGCTTTTGAGCGTGCTGGCAAGAGTCGGGTCACTGACGTTATTCAGGATCTTCGTGAAGATATCCTGCAGCAGCGTCGGGTGGGACGCGAGCACAAAACCGGCCGCCGCAAATGACACCATCAGGATCGGAATCATCGACAGGAAGGAAAAATAGGTTATGGCAGCACCAAACTGGTTCCCCATGCGGTCATTAAAGCGCTCGGTTGCGCGTATCAGATGCGCAATCATGGGAAACTGCTGAATTCTCGCGGCGATGCCGGTTACGGTTCCCAGCGCTTTGCTGGCGGTACCAGGCGTTTTGGCCTCTTCGGGCCCGGTTTCCATCTTTTTGACGGGCTCATACTCTAAATGTTGGGTGGGTCGTTGCGGGTTGTTTTCCGGCGTCACGCGTCTTTTCCTTTTCGTTTGGCTGGATGTTATTGAATTATAGCTTGCGACTAGTCCACGTAAGCTTTTGTGAGTTCGGTTAGCCACTCCATGAACAGATGGACCCGGCGGGAGAGATTGCGCCGGTGGGGATAAATCAGGGAAACAGGCATCGGTTCGGCCCGGTATTGCGGGAGGATCTCAATCAGCTTCTTCGCGCGCAGTAAATCGCGCACACCAACCCGCGGCACCTGAATAATGCCCAGTCCGGCGAGACAGGCAGCCTGGTAAGTTTCCGTGCTGTTGACGGTTAAGACCCCGCCCGTTTTTATCCACTGCGTTGCACTGCCGTTATAAAACTCAAAGCCCTGTGGGCGTGTTCCCAGCGTAGCGGTGTAGTGAATAACGGCGTGCGAGCCTAAATCGTCCAGGGTTTCCGGGTAGCCAAAACGCGCCAGATAGTCCGGGCTGGCGCAGTTAATCACCGACAGCTTGCCCAGTGGGCGGGCAATCAGCCCTGAATCCTTCAGCGTGCCGACGCGTACCACGCAATCAAACCCTTCTCGGATCACATCCACCAGACGATCGCTGCTGCTGAGCTCCAGTTCAATGCCCGGATAATGCTGCAGAAAAGCAGGCAGTTTGGGGATGACTAAATTTCGTGCAACCCCGACGGGCATATCCACGCGGAGCCGGCCGCTGATGCTGGAGGGATCGTGCTGAAACATACCGTCGAGTTCATCAAGGTTTGCCAGCAGATCTTTTGCCCGCTCGTAATAGACCATGCCGTCCTGCGTCAGGCTGACGCGGCGCGTGGTGCGGTGTAATAGCTGGGTGCCAAGCCGGTTTTCCAGGGCCTGAATTTGCCGCGAGACGCTGCCTTTCGGCAGGGTTAATGTTTCGGCCGCGCGGGAAAAACTCTCCAGTTCCGCGACGCGGACGAACAACTGCATTGCGTGAATTTTATCCATAGAGGAAGCTCATTGTTGTTTTTGGTGAAACAGTGAAGCGTTTTAACCCATCTTTATTGATTTTCTATCACCTAATAAGCTCTTTCTCAATCTCCTTAACAGCCAAAACGAGGTTTATGATGAGTGAACGTATCGCATTAGTGACGGGTGGTAGCCGTGGTCTGGGCAAAAACGCTGCGTTAAAGCTGGCGGCAGACGGCACGGGAATTGTCCTGACATACAACCGTAGCCAGCAGGAAGCGCTGGATGTTGTGCATGAAATTCAGCAAAAAGGCGTCAACGCAGCGGCATTACAGCTTAACGTCGGGGATATCACGGGATTTGAACATTTTGCCCAACAGCTTCAGGAAACCCTTAGGACCGTCTGGCAGCGCGAAACCTTTGACTATTTATTGAACAATGCCGGGACGGGTTTATATGCACCCTATGCCGACACGACGGAAGCCCAGTTTGATGAAGCGTTGAACATTCATTTCAAAGGGCCTTTCTTCCTGACCCAGCGCCTGCTGCCGCTGCTTAACGACGGGGGACGTATCCTCAACGTCTCCAGCGGGCTGGCCCGTTTTACCCAGCCGGGCTCAGGGACCTACGCGGCCATGAAGGGGGCGATGGAAGTGCTGACGCGCTATCAGGCGAAAGAGCTGGGCGCGCGCGGCATTTCCGTCAATATCATTGCGCCTGGCGCGATAGAAACAGACTTTGGCGGCGGACGCGTGCGCGACAATGCGGAGCTGAATCAGTTGCTGGCCTCGCAGACGGCGCTGGGACGGGTGGGTCTACCGGACGATATCGGTGGTGCCATTGCGGCACTGCTCAGCGATAAGCTGGGCTGGATGAATGCGCAACGTATTGAAGTGTCAGGCGGTATGTTCCTGTGATGCCCGGACTTAAGGGGAAGGAACCTCTTAAGGAACCCTTAATATGGATGTGTCTGCACACTGACAGCGATAAAGAACGCAGTCAGCCATAGCCGATAACCCATTTTCATCACGATATTTCTTCTGGGGAAAGACCCTGATGTTTTTTATTAACGCAATGGCCGCAGAAAATATTTTCAGCGCATGACGTTTGATATTCGTTTCCTCTTAATAGCGACACTAAAGAGGAAACGACGTCCGGAAATATCGGCTAAATTGCTGTTGGTCAGGAATTATTATTCAGGTATTCCTGCTGTAATAAACCAAATAGCCAGTCATTTTGCCAGCGACCCGCAAGATAATAGCTCTCACGTAATTCACCTTCCAGGCGAAAGCGGGCTTTTTCCAGCAGGCGTCTTGAAGCAGCGTTTCCCGCTGTTACGGTGGCGGTGAGTCGCCGTATACCGCCCTGAAGAAAAGCGTAATCGCAAAGCGCTTTCAGGGATTCAAAGCCGTAACCTTTCCCCTGCGCCTCGGGGGCGAAAAGGAAGCCCACTTCGGCGCAGTCCTCCTCCCGATGAATATACCCGGTAACGCCCAGCGGGGCCTGGGAGGCGGTGTCACGTACGACGAGACAAAGCCAGTGCGCGCTGCCCGGAGCCCATGGCGTCAGGCGCGAATCAAACGCCTCTCGTATCGCCGCGACGGGGCGGTCTTCCGCCACAAAGCGCATCACGTCCGGGTGCTGCTGTAACGCCAGAAAAAAGGGCCAGTCTTCTTCCTGCAAAGGTGAGCAGTTCAGGCGAGGGGTAATTAAAACGGGCATTCAGATTCTCCTGACACTTTTTAAATGATTTTAGGGTTGTCACTTTATTTCAACAGAAAGTCAGGTATGGTTAACCGCGTATAAATAAAAAGAATAAAGGGCGTCTCGCGCCCATTCCTGATGTCTTCGTTGTCGCTTAAGGAAAACAATGACTCTCAGCACATCACACCATATTCGCGAACAGTTTGAACACTGTCTGGCGGTCATTCGCCATGCGTCGGTGGAAATTTTACTCCTTCTGAATGTACATGCTTCTGAGGGCAAAGATCCACGCTGGTTTCTGGAACAACTCGACAGCGCGCGATTAGCTTTGGGCGGCTGGGGAGCCGTTGCGAAAAAACTAAACCTGAATGATGCCGAGATGTCGGAATTTACGCTCCAGCTGCGCCTGCTGCAGCAGCGCGTACCGCAGTATGAAAGCGGACAGGATGTGAGTGAAAACCAGCTTATTGCGGCGATGCGGTTTGTGACCGCGCTGGAACATCTTCGTCTTCAGCAGCCGCTGTTGACCTATAGCACGGAGCTGGCACCGGGCAGCGAACTCCAGCAGCAGCAGGCGCACAAGCAGGTACGCGCAATTGAGCTGATGCTTAAAGGGCTTATCCAGCAGGCCTGGCCCGATCAGGTAAAGCTGAACAACCATCTTAAGACCCTGTTTAACGCTGACCGCGTAAGGCGCTGGCTGAAGCTTGGCGAGATCAACGATGTCCTGAGCGGCATGATGTTCAGCGAGCTGGCGCAGATGCTGGTGGATAAAAAAGAGTTCAGCCGCTATTACGCTTCGCTTTTCAGCGACCCGTCCATGCTGACGCTGCTGGTTGAACCGCGCAAAACGCTGCAAACCTTTCTCGACGATATTCGGCAAATCCGCAACAGCATCACCGTTCAGAAGACGTTAAGCTCGGCGCAAATTCAGCTGCTGGACAACTACTACGCGCAGATCGCGCGGCCCGTTCAACGCGCGTTTGAAGAGGGGAGAACGCGCGTTAATCCGGCAGGATTCATGGCGGTAGATGCCAGTGAATTGCATACCTTCTGGGAAAAGGCGCAGAAAATGGATCGGGTTACCGGTGGGGATCTGTTTGAAGTCCGTGACACTATTGAAAAGCCGACCCAGCGCGCGCCGCGCACCCCCGAACAACGCGAGCAGCTCATTTCCGGTGCGTTATGGGGGGCAGTTGGCGTTATGGTGATTGCCATTGTGGCAGGGGGCTTCTGGCTGGTGACCAGCAGCAAGCCGCAGCCAGCGGCCGTCAGCGCGGCTGAAGCGGCTCCACCGCAGGAAATGCGTGAGACGCCTTCCTCGCGCGAAACGCTCACGCGCATGGGGGTGACCTGGGACGAGAATAATTTCCGCTCGGCTATTAACCGCAACGATACCCGCGTGACCCAGCTCTTTTTGCAGGGCGGTATGGACTGGAAGCTGTCCTGGACCGAAGAGGCGATGTCGGCAGGCCATGACGACGTGCTGGAGCTGATGTTACGCTACCGGCAAAACATGGTGGAAGAGAAGCCGTGTCGCCGCTTCATCAACACGCTCAGCCACGCGATGTCGAACGGCGAGTCTCTGACCTCGGTACGTAAAGAGTATCTTAAAGCGTTCTGCACCGTGCCTGCCGTAGTGAAACGCCAGCAGCACGATCTCGACATGGCCACACGCCGCGCGCAGTCACAGCCGGATGCCACCACCAAAAAATGGCAGTCTATTCAGAGCGCCATTTATGAGGTGATTCGCTAACATTTTCCCCTCACCCCAGCCCTCTCCCCTGAGGGGCGAGGGGGAAAAGATCACACCCTGCTTAAGGCTCCCCATACAAACCAATCAGCCGCCGCACCACGCCGTTCGTCCAGCCGAAACCGTCCTGCAGCGGATACTCACCCCCGCCACCTTCGCGCGGCGTGCTGCTGGCGATGTGGTATTTCTCAATCAGCTTGTGGTGCGTCTTGTAGAAATGGTTCACCGTATGCAGCCAGCTCCAGGCGATCTCATCCCCCAGCGAGTCGTTTCCGTACTGCTTGAATCCCTGAATCGCCATCCACTGCAGCGGCGCCCAGCCGTTGGGTTTATCCCACTGCTCGCTGGTTTCGTACTCGGTCGCCAGAATTCCACCCGGGGTCAGCAGACGCGCCTTGACCGCATCCGACAGGCGTTCCGCCTGCTCGTGAGTTGCCATGCCAACGTACAGCGGCACGATGCTGGCGGCAGAAAACAGCGCCAGCTCTTCGCGTCGCCAGTCGTAATCTCGGTAACAGCCGCTCTCCTCGTCCCACAGATAGCGGTTCACCGCCGCGCGGCGATCGTTGGCTTTCTGGCGGAATTCCTCTGCCGTCTCTTTATCCCCTTTCGACGCCGAGATGTTGGCGATAGCGCTTTCCAGTTTGAACAGGAAGGCGTTCAGATCGATGGGGATGAACTGCGTCGTGCGGATGCTGGCGAGCCGCGACGGATCGCGCAGCCAGCGGGACGAGTAATCCCAGCCGGAAGCCGCACCCGCGCGCAGGTCGCGATACACCTCATTTGGCGGACGGCCCGAGTGGCGCGCGGTTTCCACGTCCTCGATCCACGATTCGTCGCGCGGGGTATCGCGGTCATCCCAGTAGCGGTTGAGCAGTGAACCGTCCGGCATGCGCACGGCGCTGCGGTATGCCTGATTAAGCAGCAGCGACTCCGCACCGTCCATCCAGAAGGCGTACTCCATTTTGAGGTGATCAAGATAGCGTTTCGCACCGCGCACGCCGTCCTCCTCAAACAGCTCCACCATCAGCGCAAAGACCGGCGGCTGTGAGCGGCTGAGATAATAGGTGCGGTTGCCGTTGGGGATATGCCCGTAGCGTTCTATCAGCCAGGCGAAGTTGTCCGCCATACATTTGAGCAGATCGTTACGGCCGCTCTCCGCCAGCCCCAGCATGGAGAAATAAGAATCCCAGTAGTAGGTCTCGCTGAAGCGCCCGCCGGGGACGATATAGGCCTGCGGCAGCGCCAGCAGGGAAGACCAGGGAATATGATCCTGCGGCTCGCGCGTCAGCACTGGCCACAGGTTATCAATGTGCTCTTTCAGGGAAAGTCCCGGGTCGGAGACATATTCTGTGCCGTACGTTTCCGGCATCCAGAAGTGGTTCTCCACAAACTGGCGCAGGTCGAAATCCCGGTGGCGTCTGACCTTGCGGTAGCGGATCAGGATATCCAGCGGATCCATCTTCGGCGCGCAGTCGGGGAAGGTTTTACTGTCCGCAAACAGCCGCGTCGACTGCACGTGTTCGAACAGTTCAAGGTAGCGGTCTGCGGGCGTCAACGCATCGGAGGCGGGTAGCCCCTCGATCATTTCGGGTTCCGGCTCCGCCTCAATCATTTCATCCAGTTTCAACTCGCAGGGATCGGTCTCGTAGCGCAGCTCTTCTGCAATCTCGAACTCGATGTTCTCGGTAGCCTGTAGTTTCTGGTTGAACATGGTGATAGGGACCTCCGGTTGTGTGTTCAAAAGACAGGTTTATCCGGGCGTCTTATAAGCGTAGACATTCGCTTCGGTAGATGGGGAGGGAAATGTGCGGTAGATCACTATTTTCGGAGCATTCGTTTTGCAACGATTTATGAATGTTAAAAAAATGCCCCTCCGGGGAGGGGCATCAGGATTAACGCATGGTCACAAACTCTTCCGCGGCCGTCGGGTGGATTGCCACAGTATTATCGAAGTCTTTCTTGGTTGCGCCCATCTTCAGCGCCACGGCGAAGCCCTGCAGGATCTCATCCATGCCGAAGCCAATGCCGTGGATACCGACAATCTTCTCTTCCGGGCCGACGCAGACCAGCTTCATTCGGCATGGCTGACGGTGCGAGGTGACGGCGGTATACATTGCGGTGAACGCCGATTTATACACTTTCACCTGGTCGTCGCCGTAATGCTCGCGCGCCTGCGGCTCGGTTAAGCCGACGGTGCCGATTGGCGGATGGCTGAAGACCACGGTCGGGATGTTGCTGTAGTCCAGATGCTCGTCCGGCTTGTTGTTAAACAGGCGCTCGGAGAGACGACGACCCGCCGCAACGGCGACCGGCGTCAGCTCAACCGCACCGGTATTGTCGCCGACCGCGTAAATGCCCGGTACGCTGGTGTTCTGGAATTTATCGACGACGATATAGCCTTTTTCGTCGGTTTTCACGCCAGTCACGCCCAGGTTGAAGTTATCGTTCGCCGGTTCACGGCCAATCGCCCAGATCAGGCAATCAACGGTCTGGCTGCGACCATCTTCCAGCTCAAGCGTCAGGCTTCCGTCCGCGTTTTTCACCACCGCTTTTGGTACGGCGTTGGTGTGCAGGGTTGGGCCTTCGGTGTTCATCACTTCAACCAGCGTATCGACAATCAGCGGGTCAAAACTGCGCAGCGGCGCGTGTTTACGTACGAACAGGTGCGCTTCTGCGCCCAGGCCGTTAATCACTCCGGCCAGTTCAACCGCGATGTATCCCGCGCCTACCACGGCAACGCGCTGAGGCAGGGCTGGCAGCTCGAAGAAACCGTCGGAGTCGATGCCGTATTCCACGCCCGGGATGTTCGGATGGCTCGGACGACCGCCGGTGGCGATCAGGATGTGATCGGCGGTGATCGTCTCGCCGTTCACTTCGATCGTTTTCGCGTCAACGAAGCGAGCGAAACCGTGGATAACGTCGACGTTATTTTTCCCCAGCACGTTGTCGTACGAGGTGTGAATGCGATCGATGTACGCGGTACGGCTGGCGATCAGCTTGTCCCAGTCGAAGCGGTTGATGGTGGTGTCAAAGCCGTAGTCCGGGCCATACATATGGATAGCTTCACGGATCTGCGCCGCATGCCACATCACCTTCTTCGGTACACAACCCACGTTCACGCAGGTGCCGCCCAGCGCTTTGGCTTCAATCAGCGCGCACTTCTGGCCGTACATGGCCGCGCGGTTGATGGAGGCGATGCCGCCGCTGCCGCCGCCGATTGCGATGTAGTCATAATGCTTAGTCATAGCTTTTGTCCTTAATCGTGAATTGCCGCGATTGTATACCTGAAATCAATAGTTTCCACCGATGGCTGCGATTACTCCGGCACTATCCAACTGACGGTAGCGTGGCCTGTACCCGCCGGCACCAGCGTTTTATGCAGCCACGGCAGCACGTTGTTCATCTGCGCTTCGAGCTTCCACGGCGGGTTGATTACAATCATGCCGGAGGCGGTCATACCGCGCTGATCGCTGTCCGGACGTACCGCCAGCTCGATCTGCAGGATCTTGCGGATGCCGGTCGCTTCCAGGTCTTTGATCATGCGTTTGATCTGCGCGCGCAGCACCACCGGGTACCACAGGGCATAGGTGCCGGTAGCAAAGCGCTTGTAGCCTTCGTGGATACCCGTCACCACCGCCTGATAGTCGGTTTTGATTTCGTACGGCGGGTCGATGAGCACCAGGCCGCGACGGGAAACCGGCGGCAGTTTGGCCTTCAGCTGCTGGTAGCCGTCGGCTTTTTCGACGCGGGCGCGGCTGTCTTTCTGGAATTCTGAACGCAGCAGCGGGAAGTCGCTCGGGTGCAGCTCGGTCAACTGGATGCTGTCCTGCTCGCGCAGCAGCTGGCGGGCAATCAGCGGCGAGCCCGGGTAATAACGCAGCTGGCCGTTGCGGTTGAAGTGATTCACCACGCCGATGTACGGCTCCAGCTCGGCAGGCAGGTCGTCCTGCTGCCAGATGCGGGCGATCCCTTCCAGATATTCACCGGTACGCTCGGCATGCTCACCGCTCAGCTGATAACGGCCCGCGCCCGCGTGGGTGTCCAGATAGAGAAACGGCTTCTCTTTCTCTTTGAGCGATTCGATGATCAGGCTCTGAACGGTGTGTTTAAGGACGTCGGCGTGGTTGCCTGCGTGGAAGCTGTGGCGATAACTGAGCATGGGTAATGATATTCCGCTGAATTGACGATTTGCCACAGTTTACAGCAGAACGGCAAAGATTACCCGTAGGCCCGGTAAGCGCAGCGCCACCGGGCTCTTTTCGACAACGTCTGGCATTGAAATCCTCTACACTTAACCCCATTCTAGATCGCATATGCACAGCGCCGGATGCGCGCTTCATTCATCTTATTCAACAGGACAGCGTTTATGACCAATCCATTACTGACGCCTTTTTCGTTGCCGCCGTTTTCTAAAATCCTCCCCGAGCATGTGGTTCCAGCCGTTACGCAATCCCTGGACAACTGCCGCGCGGCGGTAGAAAGCGTGGTAGCGCAGGGCGCGCCGTACACCTGGGAAAATCTGTGTCAGCCGCTGGCCGAAGTGGACGACGTGCTGGGGCGCATCTTCTCCCCGGTGAGCCACCTGAACTCGGTAAAAAACAGCCCGGAGCTGCGCGAAGCCTACGAGCAAACCCTGCCGCTGCTCTCTGAGTACAGCACCTGGGTCGGCCAGCACGAAGGGCTCTACAAAGCCTACCGCGACCTGCGCGACGGCGACCATTATGCCGAACTGAACACGGCGCAGAAAAAATCGGTCGATAACGCCCTGCGTGATTTCGAGCTGTCCGGGATTGGCCTGCCAAAAGAGAAACAAACCCGCTACGGTGAAATCGCCGCGCGCCTGTCCGAGCTGGGTAACCAGTACAGCAACAACGTGCTCGACGCCACCATGGGCTGGACGAAGCTGATTACCGACGAAGCGGAGCTGGCAGGCATGCCGGAAAGCGCGCTGGCGGCGGCAAAAGCCCAGGCCGAAGCGAAAGAGCAGGACGGGTTCCTGTTAACCCTGGATATCCCGAGCTATTTGCCGGTGATGACCTACTGCGACAACCAGGCCCTGCGCGAAGAGATGTACCGCGCCTACAGCACCCGCGCCTCCGATCAGGGGCCAAACGCCGGTAAGTGGGATAACAGCCCGGTCATGGCGGAAATCCTCGCCCTGCGCCACGAGCTGGCCCAGCTGCTGGGCTTCGAAAACTACGCCGATAAATCCCTCGCCACCAAAATGGCGGAGAACCCGCAGCAGGTGCTCGACTTCCTGACCGATCTGGCGAAACGCGCCCGTCCGCAGGGTGAAAAAGAGCTGGCCCAGCTGCGCGCCTTCGCGAAAGCGGAGTTCGGCGTGGACGAGCTGCAGCCGTGGGACATTGCTTACTACAGCGAAAAACAAAAGCAGCACCTCTACAGCATCAGCGACGAGCAGCTGCGCCCGTACTTCCCGGAAAACAAAGCCGTGAACGGCCTGTTTGAAGTGGTGAAGCGCATCTATGGCATCACCGCCAAAGAGCGTACCGATATCGACGTCTGGCATCCGGACGTGCGCTTCTTCGAACTGTATGACGATAAAAACGAACTGCGCGGCAGCTTCTACCTCGATCTTTACGCGCGTGAGAACAAGCGCGGCGGGGCGTGGATGGACGACTGCGTGGGCCAGATGCGTAAAGCAGACGGTTCTCTGCAGAAGCCGGTCGCCTACCTGACCTGTAACTTCAACCGTCCGGTGAACGGCAAACCTGCGCTCTTTACCCACGATGAAGTGATCACCCTGTTCCACGAGTTCGGTCACGGCCTGCACCATATGTTGACCCGCATCGAAACCGCAGGCGTGGCAGGCATCAGCGGTGTGCCGTGGGATGCGGTCGAGCTGCCAAGCCAGTTTATGGAAAACTGGTGCTGGGAGCCGGACGCGCTGGCGTTTATCTCCGGCCACTACGAGACCGGCGAACCGCTGCCTAAAGAGCTGCTGGACAAAATGCTGGCGGCGAAAAACTACCAGGCGGCGATGTTTATCCTGCGCCAGCTGGAGTTCGGACTGTTCGACTTCCGCCTGCACGCCGAGTTCAGCCCGGAGCAGGGTGCGAAGATTCTTGAGACCCTGGCCGAGATTAAAAAGCAGGTCGCCGTGATCCCTGGGCCAACCTGGGGCCGCTTCCCGCACGCGTTCAGCCACATCTTCGCTGGCGGCTACGCGGCGGGTTACTACAGCTACCTGTGGGCCGACGTGCTGGCGGCGGATGCCTTCTCTCGTTTCGAAGAAGAGGGGATTTTCAACCGCGAAACCGGCCAGTCGTTCCTCGACAATATCCTGACCCGCGGCGGTTCCGAAGAGCCAATGGTGCTGTTCAAACGCTTCCGCGGCCGCGAGCCGCAGCTGGATGCGATGCTTGAGCATTACGGGATCAAAGGCTGATTGTTACGTGAAGATCTGCTTAGTAGATGAAACGGGCGCCGGAGACGGCGCCTTATCTGTTCTGGCCGCCCGCTGGGGGCTGGAACATGATGAAGATAACCTGATGGCGCTGGTGATGACACCAGAACACCTCGAATTACGTAAACGCGATGAACCGAAGCTCGGCGGGATTTTCGTCGATTTTGTCGGCGGCGCGATGGCGCACCGGCGCAAGTTCGGTGGCGGTCGTGGTGAAGCGGTTGCCAAAGCGGTTGGCATCAAAGGGAGCTACCTCCCGGACGTGGTCGATGCCACGGCGGGGCTGGGGCGCGATGCGTTTGTGCTGGCGTCTGTCGGCTGTCGCGTGCGGATGCTGGAGCGTAATCCGGTGGTCGCTGCGCTGCTCGACGACGGGCTGACGCGAGGCTATGCGGACCCGGAAATCGGCCCGTGGTTGCAGGAACGATTGCAGCTGATTCACGCCTCCAGCCTGACGGCGCTGACGGATATCACCCCGCGCCCGCAGGTCGTCTATCTCGACCCGATGTTCCCGCACAAGCAGAAAAGCGCGCTGGTGAAGAAAGAGATGCGGGTGTTTCAGTCTCTGGTGGGGCCTGATTTGGACGCGGATGGCCTGCTGGAGCCGGCTCGTCAGCTGGCGACGAAGCGGGTAGTGGTGAAGCGTCCTGACTATGCACCGCCGCTGGCGGACGTGGCGACCACTAACGCGGTGACCACCAAAGGGCACCGGTTTGATATTTATTCGGGGACACCGGAATAAAAAAAGCCGGGTGGCGGCTTCGCCTTACCCGGCCTACATTTAGTGCCGCCTGTAGGCCCGGTAAGCGTTAGCGCCACCGGGTTTTTTTGCACTTACTCGTCTTCTTCGTCACGCAGTGGAACAATCAGCATATCCACGTGGACGGTATTGATCAGCTGGCGCGCGGAAGACATCAGCTTGCTCCAGAAGTCCTGATGGTGACCGCACACCACCAGGTCCATGTCATATTTCTTGATCGCATCAACCAATACCTGGCCCAGGTCACCGCTGCCGCTCAGGGTTTCGGTAATCGGATAACCCGCGTTGGTGGAGAGTTCGCTCAGGGCGTGGTGCGTCTCTTCGGAGATACGCTTCTGCATATCGCCCAGATTGACGTCGATCAGACCGGTGTAGAGGTCGGAGTAATTCACGTCAACGTGAATCAGCGAAACTTTCGCGTTGTAGGGACGTGCCATGGATACCGCTTTATCAACCAGCACTTTGCTCTCCGGGGAGAGGTCTACCGCGATGAGAATGTGTTTGTAAGCCATAGTGTTACTCCTTCCTTAAGTTATCGATGACTAAATAGGAAAGCCGTCGTCTGATGCTTTCATTACGGCCCAGTTAAACATATTTTTCAAGCTTTGGTGTTGATAACGATTAACCTTGTGGCAAAAAAATTAACGGATCTCCTACACTATTAAATGAGCCGTTCGGATATTAAAACGCGAACCGGATCGACTTTTGGTCATTCTTTCACTGAACTGTCTGTCAGGGCATTGGGGTGCGGTAGCTCAGAAGCCTTGCTTCGTGGGCGGACGCCGGGGAGGATGTATGATTAGCACCGTCGCATTGTTTTGGGCGTTATGCGTAGTTTGCATAGTGAATATGGCGCGCTACTTCTCATCGTTACGTGCGCTGTTAGTGGTACTTCGTGGTTGCGATCCGTTGCTTTATCAGTATGTGGACGGTGGAGGGTTCTTCACCTCGCATGGACAGCCCAGCAAACAGATGCGTCTGGTGGGATACATCTACTACCAGCGCTACCGCGATCATCACGATGAAGAATTTATCCGTCGCTGCGAGCGCCTGCGTCGTCAGTTCATTTTGACCAGTGCCCTGTGCGGGCTGGTCGTCGTCAGCATGATTGCATTGATGATTTGGCACTGATCACCACAGCAGGCGGGGTCAGCCCCGCCTTCTTTCCTCTGGTTCAGGGCTTAACTGAGAACCGAAGATCGGAGATATTGGTCTCAATCGAAGTAACCTTCCCGCTATAGGCGATGTTAACGTCTCCGTTTGTATCAATGCTGGCCGCAGTAATTGTACCCGTACCTTCAATGACAGGATGCTTCTTAGCCAACTGATGGATAATGTCGGTGTCTTTCCCTGTTATCTTTTCCGAGAGATAGTAACGGTAGATTGTGGGTACGGTGGCGCCACCCTGATTGTTCACGGTCATATAGAGCCAGACGCTGTCAGATAATTTATAAGCGTGTTGAAGTGCATCGTTATTTCGCTGATTGGGCTGGTGGTTTAGCCACACAAATCCAATGACCAGAGCCAGAAGCGAAACCGTAACAAGGCGATGAATCCATTTAGTAGCCGTTTTGAATGGCATACTCTATTCCTTCTCTGATATTGCGTTGGTCCGTTGGATCGTCCCCGTAAGGCGGCTTTTCGTACCATTTTCCCCATTCAGGTTTTGATGTGCCAGCACGGCTTTGAGCCCAACCTGCTCCCATAAGAAGGATGTTTGCAGGAATGCCTGCTGCAGTTCCGGCGGCTCCGAAGTTGAAATTACCAAATGCAGCAAAATAAGGGTCGAACTTTTTGTAACCCCAGGGACCACCATTTCGGACTTTTTGGTAGAACCAGTAATACGTTGAGGGAGTGGCCATATTGCGTGACATTCCGTTAAGGCGTGCCTCACGCATATTGTTCGCTATAACGATTGAACCCGGTCCTGAGATAGGGACAGAAGCCATACATTCTCCTTTGTCTGGTTTTTCTTCTGACCGTCATCATAGTGTTATCTTCGCAATTCTTTTGAGCAAAAAATGTTCAGGAAATCCTAATGTTATAAAATGTTCGATTGCAAATAACAGCCATAAAAAAGCGGGTCAATTTCCTGACCCGCTTTTTTGTCGCCTTCAACCGATTAAATCAGCTTCAGCGAAATCCAGTACAGCCCGCCAGACAGCAGGATTGAAGCCGGAAGGGTGAACACCCAGGCCATCAGAATGTTGGTCACGGTTTTGCGCTGCAGGCCGCCACCGTCAACAATCATGGTACCTGCTACGGACGAGGAGAGTACGTGGGTGGTGGATACCGGCATACCGGTGTAACTCGCCAGACCGATAGACACTGCCGCCGTCATCTGCGCGGACATACCCTGCGCATAGGTCATGCCTTTCTTACCGATCTTCTCGCCGATGGTGGTCGCCACACGACGCCAGCCAATCATCGTACCGATACCGAGCGCCAGCGCGACGGCCATGATGATCCAGATTGGCGCGTACTCAATGGTGTTGAGCATATCGCCTTTCAGTTTCTTCAGCAGACGCTGGTCGTCAACATTCACGTCAGGCAGCTTCGCCACTTTATCCGTCACATCAGAGATGCACAGCATAATGCGACGCAGCTGACCACGCTGCTCAACGGTCAGTTTGTCATAACTTTCGATATTGCCCAGCATCCCTTTGGCACGTTCCAGCGCGTTAATCGCGTTTGCCGGATGGCAGTGGAACTCGCCGGGTGCAGTAGTGGCACCGGCTTCCGGAGAAGGGATCAGCTGGTCAACGCCGGTCGCTTTTTTCAGCAGCTCAGGGTGCTGCTGGAAATAGGTTTCAACGTTGTTTACCGCATCACGGGTTCGGGTGATTTCGTAGCCGGAGGCATTCATGTTGACCACGAATCCTGCCGGTGCAACGCCAATCAGTACCAGCATCACCAGACCAATGCCTTTCTGACCATCGTTCGCGCCGTGTGAGAAGGCCACGCCGATAGCGGAAATGATCAGGGCAATACGCGTCCAGAATGGCGGCTTTTTCTTGCCGTCTTTCTTTTCACGCTCTGCTGGCGTCAGGTGAATACGGGAGCGTTTTTTGGTATTGCTCCAGTAACGACGCAGGATGAAGATCAGCCCGCCCGCCACCACCAGACCCACGATAGGGGAGACGATGAGTGAGGCAAAGATCCCCAGTACTTTCGGGATATTTAACGCATCAACAACCGAGGTACCGGTCATGAGGGCGTTGGTTAACCCGATACCGATAATCGCGCCGATGAGGGTGTGAGAACTGGATGCAGGCAGGCCGAAATACCAGGTACCGAGGTTCCAGATAATTGCAGCAAGCAGCATTGAGAACACCATAGCGAGGCCATGGCCAGAACTAACGTTAAGCAGCAGATCCGTTGGCAGCATATGCACAATCGCATACGCAACGCTCAGCCCGCCCAGGAGGACACCAAAAAAGTTAAATACTGCCGCCATAACAACCGCAAGCTGCGATCGCATTGCGCGAGTGTAGATAACCGTCGCTACTGCGTTTGCAGTGTCGTGGAAGCCGTTGATCGCTTCGTAAAACAGTACAAAAACCAGAGCAAGCAATAATAAAAGCCCGGTATGTAAATCCAGGCCGGCAAACAAATGTAGCATAGGACGTTACGCCATTTTGAGGACATGAACGCGGCGCATTATCCAGGACAAATGCGCGGCGGGCAAAGTGAAATATAGACTTTTTTTGACATACCACCTGATTTGAGAAAAGGGCCAGAAAGGATATTCTTTAAATTTCAATGAAATGGCTTTGTAATATCTTTTTACGCTGGTGTGACCACATAGGAAACTTTACAATCCGCGGCAGTTAACAAAGAGGGTTTTAACGTGGAAAGGTTTGATGCCGTGGTAATTGGCGCCGGTGCGGCGGGTATGTTTTGTGCGGCAATGGCCGGACAGGCGGGTCGTCGCGTGCTGCTGCTGGATAACGGTAAAAAGCCAGGCCGTAAGATCCTTATGTCCGGCGGCGGGCGCTGCAACTTTACTAATCTGTATGTTGAACCCGCGGCCTATTTGAGCCAAAACCGTCATTTTTGTAAATCTGCGCTGGCGCGTTATACCCAGTGGGACTTTATCGACCTGGTCGGTAAGCACGGCATCGCATGGCATGAGAAGACGCTGGGACAGCTGTTCTGCGACGACTCCGCGCAGCAGATTGTCGATATGCTGGTGGCCGAGTGCGAGAAGGGCGGCGTCGTCATGCGCCTGCGCACGGAAGTGCTGGAGGTCGCCCGCGACGACCAGGGCTATACGCTGCAGCTGAACGGTGAAACCGTCAGTGCTGACAGCCTGGTGATCGCCAGCGGCGGCCTGTCGATGCCGGGGCTGGGTGCCTCCCCGTTCGGCTATAAGATTGCCGAACAGTTTGGCCTTAAAGTCTTGCCTACGCGCGCCGGGCTGGTGCCGTTTACCCTACATAAACCGCTTCTTGAACAGCTTCAGACGCTGTCCGGCGTGTCTGTTCCCTCGGTCATTACCGCCGAAGACGGGACGGTGTTCCGCGAAAATCTGCTCTTTACCCATCGCGGCCTCTCCGGCCCGGCGGTACTGCAAATCTCCAGCTACTGGCAACCGGGTGAGTTCGTCACGGTTAACCTACTTCCGGAGTGCGATCTGGATGTTTTTCTTAACGAGCAGCGTACCGCGCACCCGAATCAAAGCCTGAAAAACACCCTGGCAATGCAGCTGCCAAAACGTCTGGTGGAATGTTTGCAGGCGCTGGGGCAGATCCCGGACGTGTCGCTTAAGCAGTTGAATAGCCGCGAGCAGGAAACGCTGGTCGAGACCCTGACAAACTGGCGCGTTCAGCCAAACGGCACCGAAGGCTACCGCACGGCAGAGGTCACGCTGGGCGGGGTCGATACGAATGAGCTCTCGTCCCGCACCATGGAAGCGCGCAACGTGCCGGGGCTCTATTTTATTGGCGAAGTGATGGACGTGACCGGCTGGCTCGGCGGGTACAACTTCCAGTGGGCATGGGCAAGTGCCTGGGCGTGTGCTCAGGCGCTGGCAGAGGACAAGTGACCTAAGCGCGCTGCCACTCGTCACGGTTGGCTTTATGGGCTGACGGTGGTTGCGTCCGTCACGGCCAGAATATTGCTCGCGGCCACGGTCCCCATCTTGATATATGACGCTGCGGTAACGCCGCCAATATGCGGTGAAATAACCACGTTTTCTACGGACTGCCAGAGGTGCGGCGCCGTCAGCGGCTCGTGGGGAAAGCTGTCCAGCGCCGCGCTGTGCAGCGTGCCATCCCGGAGCGCCGCCAGTAACGATTCACTGTGGATCAGTCCGCCGCGTGCCGTGTTGACCAGAATGGCGTTCCGCTTGCAGTGTGCAAGCGTCTGGCTATTGATCATTCCCCGATTCTCATCGGTCAGCGGACAGTGCAAAGAGATAACATCGGAACGGGAAAGAAGTCCGTTCAGCGTTTCTGCGCGTTCGCACAGGGCAGGCATGGTCTTAGCATAGGGATCGTAAGCCAGCACCTTCATGCCGAAAGCGTGACCAATAGTCGCCACGCGCGAGCCGATAGCACCCAACCCAATTAGCCCTAACGTTAAGCCCTCCAGCTCAATGGATTTATGCGTCGCCTTATCCCAGTGCCCGTCTCGCAGCCGCTTGTCCAGAGGCACCACTGACTTTGCGCAGGCCAGGAGCAGCGCCCAGGTATGTTCAGCCACTGCCGCCGCGTTTGCGCCAGGCGCAGAGCGGACGGCGATGTTGCGCTCGGCTGCTGCCTCCTGGTCTATCACATCGATCCCGCTTCCGTGCTTGGAAATAACCTGCAGAGCCGGAGCCGCATCCATGACCTTCGCGGTGATCTTGCCGTAACGTACCAGGATTGCCACAGGATTGTGTCGTTTACACAGCGCGATCAGGTCATCTTCTGTGGGCTGACGGCCCGCAAACACTACCTCAAAACCCTGCAACATCACCATGGCCTGCTCCGCCAGGTCGCTACCGGTAACCAGTACTACGTCTTTGCCCCCCATCACAGCGTCTCCCCGTCAGCTAACATTCCTGCTTTACGAAGCGCGTCATCAAGCCAGTGTGGACGTAAATCGCCTTCACGGATGGCGGCAAGGCGCCGGGTCTCCATCTCCAGCTTTTCTTTTGCCAGAGCGATAACCTCCTGAACCTCATCTCGCGGGATAACGACCACGCCGTCGATATCCGCGACAACCAGATCCCCGGCCTGAACCGTCGCCCCGGCGACTGAAATGGGATGATTAACCCGGCCAGAGATTAACTTTGTCGGGCCGCAGGGGTTCAGACCGGCAGAAAAGACGGGGTAGTGACCTTTGCTCAGGGTATCGGCGTCACGTACAGCGCCATCAATAATAATGCCCGCAATGCCGCTCGCCTGAGCCTGAGTGGCCATGATTTCCCCAAGCAGCGCGCAGCTCAGGTCGCCTTTGCCATCGACGATCAGGACATCGCCGGGCTGCGCCACGGCCATCGCGGCATGAATCGCCAGATTATCACCCGGACGGACTTCCACGGTGACGGCCGGACCCGCAACGGACATGTGTGGGGCCAGTGGTTTGATGCGGCCATGAAGCGTACCGCGGCGACCGGCCACGTCGGCCAGAATAGCTGCCTGATACTCGGCAGCCCGACGAACGTCCTCGGCAGAAACGCGCTCGAACTGGCGATTAATCGGTTTTTTTTCAGTAACGGACATAAATGCCTCCATGTTGTTTTACTGAGTAAAATGCAGGTGTACAGAACAAAACAACTATAGCGGTGTTGCTTTCCTTTTAGCCAGACCCGAGGTGGCGTTTGTGATGTAAACACGAAGTGACTCACAAAATTTGAGGTACACTCACTGCCGGGCTAACAAGGAGATAATGATGGGGAATGAAGGCGTTGTAGCGGTTGAAAAAGCGCTGGCTTTACTGGATTGCTTCCGTCCTGGGGATGAGAGCCTGACGCTGACCGCGCTGGCACAGCTGTCGGGTTATCACAAAACCACGGTTTACCGCCTGATGAATTCTCTTGAACGGATGAATTACGTCGTCAGGCATGAAGACGGCAATTATGCGCTTGGCCCACGTCTGCTTTACCTCGGCAAGCTGTATGAACAATCTTTCCATCTTTCCCGGGTGGTTCAGCCAGAGCTTCAGGCGCTCTCCCTGGCGTCTCAGGAAAGTGCCAGCTGGTATGTGCTGGAGGGCGGGCAGCGCCTTTGCCTGTTTCGCGCGGAAGCGTCGCACGGCCTGCGACACAGCAATCTTCCCGGCAGCCAGTTCCCGCTCGATAATTCGGCCATCAGTAAGGTCTTGCGCCATTGGGGGCTCAATGAGAGCCTGCCGGAGGGAGACGCTGAACTCCCTTTCTACACGTCAGGCGCACGCGATCCCCACACCGCGGCGTTTGCGATGCCCGTCTTCGGCGTTCACGACAAGCTGGTTGCGGCGTTAGCCCTGACCGGCCCCATCTCGCGGCTGACGGAAGATCGTCGTGAGAAGGAGATAGGCCCGTTGATGAAGGCGGCGGCCAGCCGTCTGTCGCAGAAAATGGGAGCCAGTAAGCCCTTCTGTCAGCAGTTCTTTGGTGAAACGAGCGACGCGGCGGAAGAAAATCTTTAAACGCAGAAGCGGGACATTTGTCCCGCTTCTGTCATCACTAATGTGTGACCTGTTTTTCGTGTAGCTGAGCGTTGCGGGTCTGCCGTCCCATAATGAGCACCGCGATACCCCCGGCCAGGCAAAGCGCGGCCAGCGGAAGCATAGCCAGCTTGTAGCTGCCCGTTCTCTCGCTGATCATGCCGTAGGCATTTACCATTACCGCCCCGCCAATCAGGTTCGCGATGGCGCCAATCGCGGCCAGCCCCGCCGCTGCCGAGGAGCTGCTCATCCAGCCGGATGCCAGCGCCCAGAAAGGTCCTTTCATAGAATACGCACCCGTCAGGATAATGCTCAGGATCACGATAGTGGCAAAGAGCGAGACGCTTACAAAGGCAGCGAACACGCCCGCAGCAATCATGAACAGCGTCAGCGCGGTATGCCAGCGGCGTTCGTTGGTGCGATCGGAGTGTCGTCCCCAGACAATCATCAGAACCGATGCCAGGCCGTAAGGGATAGCGTTAAACAGACCTGTCTCAAGATTATCGAGATGGAAGGATTTCAGCAGCTGAGGAGACCAGACGCTGATGGTGGTGCCCGCGGACGATGCGCCCGCGTAAATCAGCGCCATCAGCCAGATTTGGCGATGCTTCAGCAACTGCCACGTCGTCTGATGCCCAATGTTCTTTTGCTGGCTCCGCTCGGTTTCCAGCGTGGTTTCCAGCCACTTTTTCTGTTCATTGCTCAGCCATTTCGCCTGATGAGGGCGATCCCGGAGAATAAACCAGGCCGCAATACCCAGCAGCACCGCAGGTAAGCCTTCAATGATGAACAGCAGATGCCAGCCGCGAAGACCCAGCCAGCCATCCAGCGACAGTATCAACCCTGAAAGCGGGGAACCGATGAAGTTAGCGAGCGGGATGGCGACCATAAAGGACGCAATAATGCGCGCGCGGTAGCGGGAAGGGATCCACCAGGTCAGATACAGCACGACGCCTGGGAAGAAGCCTGCTTCCGCTGCCCCGAGAAGAAAACGGACGATATAAAGCGATGTGGTGTTTTGAACCAGCGCCATGCCCATGGAGACGATGCCCCAGCTGATCATAATGCGCGGGATCCACAGCCGGGCACCGACTTTCTGCATGGCCAGATTACTGGGTACCTCAAACAAAAAATAGGCCACGAAGTAAAGGCTGCTGGCGAAGCCAAACGCCGCTTTGCTGAGGCCAAGGTCCTCATTCATCTGCAGCGAAGCCATGCCGATATTCCCGCGATCGATAATGGAGACCAGGTAACTGACAATCAGAAACGGGAGAATACGCCAGATCACCTTCCGCATCGTCTCTCTTTCTATGTCCTCGGTGGCGGTCGCGCCGTTACGTAAATGTTCTGTCATTGTATCCTCGCAGGGTGTGTTCTTGGTTTTATTGGGTACAACTTAGTTTTATTAAACAAAACCACTATAGCGACGGCGCGTTATTTTTATCCAGTTAATGGAAGGTTTAAATGATGTAAATAAGAGGTGACTCACAGATAGTGCGCTGCGGATATAGTGCTTTCAGCTGCTAACCAGCCGCAAGCTGGGCGTTCCGGCAGAGAAATAATCACGCAACGCAATTATTGCACCAACTTTTCCTCTCCATTCAACTAAGCTTCGACCAGATGCCCCGCCGCGCTCGCGGGGCCATACTCCCTTTGGTCAGAGCACGCATCATGCAGCTACTCAGTATTATTATTTTGCTTACCCTAACCGTGGTGATTCATTCGCTGTGGATGTTTGGCGTTTTAAAATTCATTAAATTAGACGTCGATTCTGCGGTACGCATTGTTTTACGCAATGTCGGTATCGTGATCTCCATGATCTTCGCCCATCTCCTTGAGGCCGGACTGTTTGCGGCGTTTTATTTTGTCATCGACGCGTTTAATGACTGGAACACCAGCTTCTACTTTTCACTGGTGAGCTATGCGACGGTAGGGTACGGCGACGTCACGTTACCCCAGCACTGGCGGCTCATCGGCGGGGTGGAGGGGCTGGTGGGCGCGTTGATGGTGGGCTGGTCTGTAGCGGTTCTGGTGGCGGTGCTGCAGCGCTTGCGCGGAATGAGCGCCTAAACGGCAGATGCGCGATCCCCGCCTGGTAAGGTAAAGTACACCACTCTTTACGTAGCCGACAGGGCTGCGGCTTTGAGGGTGAAAAGGCTGATTAACAGCCCACCCTTTTCTGTTCCTGGTTTACGCCAGTTTGCATGGTGTTGTGTTTTGTCTGCCAAAAGGGTTTTGTATGTCTGCTGCTCATCTCGGTTTCCCGACTGAAACCGTTGTTGTCTTTGTGGTGATGGCCGTTGGAGCGATGTTTATCGACCTCTTTATGCACCGTCACGATAAACCGATCTCGCTGAAAAGCGCGGCGATGTGGTCCGTTTTCTGGGTCATGATGGCGATGGTCTTCGCCGGTTTCCTGTACGTTCACCACGGCGCCGAGATGGCGAGCCTGTTCCTCACCGGCTACGCGCTGGAAGAGGTGCTTTCCGTCGATAACCTGTTCGTGATGATGGCGATCTTCGCCTGGTTCGGCGTGCCGGATAAGTACCGTCACCGCGTGCTCTACTGGGGCGTGCTGGGGGCAATTGTCTTCCGCGGCATCTTTGTGGCTATCGGGACCAGCCTGCTAAGCCTTGGGCCGTACGTTGAGGTTATTTTCGCGCTGGTCGTCGGCTGGACGGCGGTGATGATGCTCCGACGCAATGAAGAGAGTGACGAAGTGGAAGATTACTCGGGTCATCTCGCCTATCGTCTGGTGAAGCGCTTCTATCCGGTCTGGCCAAAAATCAGCAGCAATGCCTTTATTCTGACGCAGAAAGAGGTGGATGCGGAGCTTGAAAAGCCGGAAAACCAGGACGTGATGGTCGGACGCGTGAAGAAGGCGAAGCGCTATGCGACGCCGCTATTACTTTGCGTGGCCGTCGTCGAACTCTCTGACGTGATGTTCGCGTTTGACTCCGTGCCGGCCATTATTGCCGTGAGCCGCGAACCGCTGATTATCTACAGCGCCATGATGTTCGCCATTCTTGGCCTGCGTACGCTTTACTTCGTGCTGGAAGCGCTGAAGCAGTATCTGGTGCATCTCGAGAAAGCGGTGGTGCTTCTGCTGTTCTTCGTGGCGTTCAAGCTGGGGTTAAATGCCACCGATCACTTCTGGCATCACGGTTACAGCATTGGCGCCACGGCCAGCCTGTTTGTGGTATTGGGCGTGCTGGCGCTGGGAATTATTGCGAGCGTGATGTTCCCGGGAAAACGTGAGGCCTGATGCATCGTTTTTCTCCCTCTCCCTGTGGGAGAGGGCCGGGGTGAGGGCACCAGACCGCACCTAACCCTTAATCGGTGAATTCCGACGCTTGCGCGGGTGATGGAAGTGCCGCCAGTGCGGATCCTGCGCCGCCGCCAGCAGCTCGTGGTCGCCGCGGGTGTCTCCCCAGGCGCGCAGGTGATAGGCGTTGAGATCGCCATACACTTTTTCCAGCCTGGCCACCTTCTGGGCGCAGCGGCAGTTATTGCCCGTGATGCGCCCCGTCAGCTTGCCGTCTTTCACTTCCAGCTGCGTGCCAATCAGCTTAATGCCCAGTTTGTCAGCCCACGGCTGGAGCACCAGCGCCGGGGATGCGGAACAGATGGTCACTTCCGCACCGGAATTCACCTCAGCCGCCACCGCCAGAACCCCTTCGGGACGCATCAGCTTGTTCCAGTATTTTTCGCAAAACGCTTCCGCCTGCTGGCGCAGCCAGTGTTCATCCACGCCCGTCAGGAACGTTTTAATCAGCACTTCCTTCAGCTCATCGCGCGTCAGCTTGCGACGCACGCAGTGGAGCGTGGGCAGCGCCATACGCACCAGGCGGCCCGCGAAGTAACGTTTACCGAAGGCAAAACGCAGGAAAGGAATAAAGCTGTCGTGGTGCGTTAACGTCCCGTCAAAGTCAAAGACAGAGAGCACGTTAGATTTTGCCACCGTCTCGTCGGCAATCATATTGGTCATAAATACGTCTTAGCTGAAATACACATTCTGCGGATCAGTTTACCTGCTTTAGCAGGACAGTCCTTATATCCCCACCATTTTTTTCTCAATCTTGCGATCTCAAAGTCAGTCTATTTTTGGCCTCGATAAGGATTGGCGAAAAAACGACCTGTCTATATTATCGCCACATCGCAAGATATTTAGGGGAACCCATTGAACCCCACAGGTAAGGAAAAACTCACTCACTACTTCTTTCTTGATATGACTCTTAGATCGCTTATTTCAATCCTCACATTAAGTTTTGCTTCGTTTTCTGCGTTTAGCTTTCAACTTCCAGCGTCGATGGTCTCGATGAACAGTGAGCTGGCAGTTTCACCGGCGAAATCTGCGCTGGTGCATCAGGAAACAGGCCCGCTGCGCTCGCGTATTCTCGAACAATACCAGAAATGGAAAGGCACCCAGTACCGGTGGGGCGGAACCACGCATCGCGGGGTGGATTGCTCCGCGCTGATGCAGCACCTGTTTAGCGATGCGGCACACCTTAATTTACCCCGCACGACGCGCGAGCAAATTCATCGCGGCGTGCAGGTGGCGCAATACCGCCTGAGGCCCGGAGACCTGGTATTCTTCCAGACGGGTCCGAACCGCAAGCACGTTGGCGTTTATATTGGCGAAAACCAGTTTATTCATGCCTCAAGCAGCCAGGGCGTAACGGTTTCAACCCTGACGGATGATTACTGGCAAGCACACTATATTACCGCTCGTCGGGTCGCAGGCAGCGCGGCCTGACAGCATCAGATGATGTCATCCACGACGCCACCATCGACGCGCAGCGCCGCGCCCGAGGTGGCGGAGGCCTGGGTCGAACAGACATAAATCACCATATTGGCCACCTCTTCAACCGTGGCCGCGCGCTGGATAACCGAGCTGGGGCGGTTGGCCATCACAAACTCTTTCGCCAGCTGCTCCAGCGATTTGCCGGTTTTTTCGATTTCATCTTTCATCATCTCTGCGAAACCGTCAGACATCGTTGGCCCCGGCAAGACGCTGTTGACCGTCACGCCGCTTCCCGCCACGAACTTCGCCAGCCCGCGCGCCAGCGAGAGCTGCGCCGTTTTGGTCACGCCGTAGTGGATCATATCTGCCGGAATATTGCAGGCCGACTCGGAGGAGATAAACACCACACGTCCCCAGCCTTTCTGCACCATGCCCGGCAGAAGGGCGCGGGACAGACGCACGCCGGACATCACGTTGGTCTGCCAGTAACGCTCCCAGGTCTCATCGTCGGTGGCATAGAAATCCTGCGGACCGTAAATCCCGGCGTTGTTGACCAGAATATCGACGTTATTCGCCACCTTCAGCAGCGATTCTACCCCTTCCGCCGTGCTGAGATCGGCAATCGCGGCGCGCACCTGTACGCCTGGCACTACCTGCTGCAGCTGCTGAATGCCTCTATTCACCGATTCCGTGCTCCGGCCATTGACGATCACTTCCGCACCGCTTTCTGCCAGACCTCTGGCAATGGCGAATCCGATCCCGCCGGTTGAGGCGGTTACCAGCGCCACTTTCCCCGCAAAGTCGATTTTCATCATCTGCTCCTTATCGTTTTAACGTTCGAACCTTAAAGCGTAGCAGGTGAGGATGGCGGCTACTGGCTAAAAAGGTGCAATAGCGTCTCAACCTGCTCATCAAGCGGGGCGAGAGAGCGCTTTATAATCAGGTGTAGCGGCGTTGCCCTGCGTGCGCCGTGGCTCAGCGGCAGGCGTTTCAGTACGCCCTGATCCAGCTGGGTCTGGATGCGCTCCTCCGGCAGCCAGCCGTAGCCGACCTGAGAGACCACGGCCTCTATGGCGGCATCGATGGTGGAGAAGGTCCATGACTCGCCGGCCGCGCGCGCGGCGGGCTGGCTGTCCGCAATCTGAATAAGCGGCCACGGGCGTAGCATGTCGTCGTTAAGCGGCGCGTCGAGGTGAAAGAGGGGATGCTGATGATGGGCCACGGCAACAAAGTCGATATTCATCAGCCATTCGCCGAGCCCGGTAATATCCTGGCGGCGGGTTAAGACCATCACATCGGCTTCGTCGTTAATGGCATCGGCGCGGGTATTTTCCAGCACCTCGGTCAGACGTACCTGGGTCTGCGGATACTGCTGCTGGAACTCACGTAGAATAGCGAACAGGCGGCGGCGCGGGAAAATGGAGTCCACCACCAGATCCAGCCGCGTGCGCATTCCGTTGCGAAGGGTCGCTGCGCGCGTCTCAACGTACGAAAAGGCTTTCAGCAGCGGTTTAACCTGGTTGAGCAGCAGTTCTCCTGCCGGCGTTAACACCGCCCGTCGCCCCTCCGGGACCAGCAGCGCCACGCCGAGTCGCTCCTGCAGCAGCGACAGGTTATAGCTCACCGAGGACTGGCTGCGGTGGGTTTCTTCCGCGGCTTTGGCAAAGCTGCCCGCTTCCACCACTTTCGCCAGTAAAGACCATTGTTCCAGCGTCGTCTTGTTCATAATTTATCTAAATTTTGGATGAATTTGATTAAAACATAGCGTTATTCATTCATTTTTTGAAGGGGTACGATCGTCTCATCAAAACAAAGGAGACATCTTATGAACACTTTCGACAAACACGACTTAAGCGGCTTCGTTGGCAAACACCTTGTTTATACCTACGACAACGGTTGGAACTACGAGATTTACGTCAAAAATGAGACCACGCTTGATTACCGTATTCACAGCGGCCTGGTGGCAAACCGTTGGGTAAAAGATCAGCAGGCTTACATCGTGCGGGTAGGGGAGAGCATCTATAAAATTTCCTGGACCGAGCCAACCGGCACTGACGTCAGCCTGATTGTGAACCTGGGCGACAAACTGTTCCACGGCACCATCTTCTTCCCACGCTGGGTCATGAACAACCCGGAAAAAACCGTCTGCTTCCAGAACGACCATATTCCGCTGATGAATAGCTATCGCGATGCGGGCCCGGCGTATCCAACGGAAGTGATTGATGAGTTTGCCACGATCACCTTTGTGCGCGACTGCGGTGCAAATAATGAAAGCGTTATCGCCTGCGCGGCCAGTGAATTACCGAAAAACTTTCCAGATAACCTGTAATAAGCGCGACAATTAACTAAAAAGAAAAGTTCCCGGCTATTTCATATTATTTTGAAATGGCCGGGATTTTTTTGTTTGTTGATGTATGGTTTAAATGATCCCATTTCAAAATGTTGCGGAAGATCACATCAAAAATATTTAATATTAAATTAACTTGTTGTTTTTCAATTGGCTGCTAGTTGTCTTATAGCGTTGTAAACGCTGTCTTAATTTTTCCCTAAGGAAAGAGAGATACTTTGATATAAGTTTATGGTTCGTTGAAATAAACGGGCCAGCATTTGGTTAATATCAAAAACGTGCCATTTTGATTGCAAGGAAATTAATAATGAGTGATTTTCTGCCTTTTTCGCGACCGTCGATGGGCGCTGAGGAAATTGCGGCGCTTCAGGACGTTTTGATGTCGGGCTGGATCACCACTGGGCCTAAGAATCAGGAACTCGAAGAGGCATTCTGTCAGCTTACCGGGAATCAACACGCGATTGCCGTCTGTTCCGCCACCGCGGGAATGCACGTCACGCTGATGGCGCTGGATATTGGCCCGGGCGATGAAGTCATTACCCCTTCCCAGACCTGGGTCTCCACGCTGAATATGATCGTATTGCTGGGCGCCACGCCGGTCATGATTGATGTGGATAAAGACACATTAATGGTGACGCCAGAAGCCATTGAAGCTGCCATAACCCCGCGTACCAAAGCCATTATTCCCGTTCACTATGCCGGCGCGCCGTGTGAAATCGACGCCATTCACGCCATTGGTGAACGTCACGGTATTCCGGTGATTGAAGATGCGGCCCATGCCGCCGGAACGTACTACAAAAACCGTCACGTTGGCTGGAAGGGAACGGCAATTTTCTCCTTCCACGCCATTAAAAACATGACCTGCGCGGAAGGCGGCCTGGTGGTCACCGATAATGCCCAACTGGCACAGCGGATCCGCAGTCTGAAATTCCATGGCCTCGGCGTAGACGCCTATGATCGTCAGACGCACGGCCGCGCGCCGCAGGCGGAAGTGATCGCACCGGGCTATAAATACAACCTGGCGGACATCAACGCCGCGCTGGCGCTGGTGCAGTTAGGCAAACTGAAAGAGGCCAACAGGCGCCGCCAGGAAATCGCTGAACGCTACCTGCGGGAGCTTGCCGATACGCCGTTCCAGCCGCTCACCATCCCGTCATGGCCGCATGTGCACGCCTGGCACCTGTTTATTATTCGCGTTGATGAAGCGCGCTGCGGGATCTCACGCGACAACCTGATGGCGGCGCTGAAAGAGAAAGGCATCGGTACCGGCCTCCATTTCCGCGCGGCCCACACGCAAAAATACTACCGCGAGCGTTTTCCTGATGTATCGCTCCCGAATTCTGAATGGAATAGCGCGCGTATTTGTTCTCTCCCTCTTTTCCCGGACATGACTCATGACGACACAACCCGCGTCATTACCGCACTCCATCAGCTTGCAGGACATTGATATGTTCAGTGTACCGCCTGTACAAAAAGTTTCCGTGGTAATCCCGGTTTACAACGAGCAGGAGAGCCTGCCCGAACTGATCCGCCGTACAACGGCCGCCTGCGACACGATGGGCAAGGCCTACGAAATTCTGCTGGTGGATGATGGCAGTAGCGACAATTCCGCGCTGATGCTGACCGAAGCCGCACAGGCTGAAGGCAGCCACATTGTGGCCGTACTGCTCAACCGCAACTACGGCCAGCACTCGGCGATTATGGCGGGGTTTAGCCACGTCACGGGCGATCTAATCATCACCCTGGACGCGGACCTGCAGAACCCGCCGGAAGAGATCCCGCGCCTTGTGGCCAAAGCCGACGAAGGCTATGACGTGGTCGGCACGGTACGTCAGAACCGCCAGGACAGCCTGTTCCGTAAGCTCGCCTCGCGTACCATCAACCGTCTGATCCAGCGCACGACCGGTAAAGCGATGGGCGATTACGGCTGCATGCTGCGCGCCTACCGCCGCCACATTGTCGACGCCATGCTGCATTGCCATGAGCGCAGCACCTTCATTCCGATTCTGGCGAATACCTTTGCCCGTAAGGCAACGGAAATCCCGGTCCTGCACGCCGAGCGCGAGCACGGGGAATCGAAGTACAGCTTTATGCGTCTCATCAACCTGATGTACGACCTCATCACCTGCCTGACCACCACGCCGCTGCGTCTGCTGAGCGTTTTCGGCAGCATCATCGCCGTGGCCGGTTTTGGGCTGTCCGTTCTGCTGGTGGTACTGCGACTGGTCTTTGGCCCGCAGTGGGCGGCGGAAGGGGTCTTCATGCTCTTTGCCGTGCTGTTTATGTTCATCGGCGCCCAGTTTGTCGGGATGGGGCTCCTCGGTGAATACATTGGCCGTATCTATAACGACGTTCGCGCACGTCCGCGCTACTTTATTCAACGTGTTGTCCGTCAGGAACACAAAGCATCTCAAGAGGAAATTCACCCATGAAAGCTGTTGTATTTGCCTATCACGATATGGGGTGCACGGGCACGCTGGCCCTGCTGGAAGCGGGCTATGACATTGCGGCAATCTTTACCCATCCGGACACGGCCGGAGAGAACAACTTTTTCGGCTCCGTGGCGCGTATCGCCGCCGAGCGTGGAATTCCGGTTTATGCGCCGGACGACGTCAACCACCCGCTGTGGGTGGAGCGCATTCGCGCCCTCGCGCCTGACGTCATCTTCTCGTTCTACTATCGCAACCTGATCTGCGACGAGATCTTAGGCCTGGCCGCAAAAGGCGCCTTTAATCTTCATGGTTCTCTGCTGCCCGCCTACCGTGGCCGCGCCCCGCTGAACTGGGTGCTGGTGAACGGTGAAACGGAAACGGGCGTGACGCTGCACCGCATGGTACGCCGTGCGGATGCGGGCGCTATCGTGGCACAGCAGAAGGTCGCTATTGATGCGGACGATACCGCGCTGCAGCTGCATCAAAAGCTGAACGCGACGGCACAGACGTTGCTGCGTGATGCGCTGCCGGGCATCCTTAACGGTAACTTCAGCGAAACCGCACAGGACGAGAGCAAGGCAAGCTGCTTTGGCCGCCGCGCGCCGGAAGATGGTCGTCTGGACTGGAATAAACCGGCCCGTCAGCTGCACAACCTGGTACGCGCCGTGACCGACCCGTGGCCGGGCGCGTACAGCTTTGCAGGCGTAAGCAAATTCATCGTCTGGAAATCCCGCGTGCGTGACGACATCCCGGCCGCTAAACCGGGCACCGTCGTCTCCGTCTCCCCGCTGATTGTGAGCTGTGGCGAGCAGGCGCTGGAGATCGTCACCGGACAAACCGACAACGGCCTGTACGTTCAGGGCACCCAGCTGGCGCAGTCTCTGGGCCTGGTGGCCGGGGCGCTGATCACCAGCGCGCCGGTTGTTGCCATCAAACGCCGCACCCGCGTGCTGATCCTCGGCGTGAACGGTTTTATCGGTAACCACCTGACCGAACGTCTGCTTAAGGACGATAACTACGAGATTTACGGTCTGGATATCGGCGCGGACGCGATCAGCCGCTTCCTGGACAACCCGCGCTTCCACTTCGTGGAAGGGGACATCAGCATCCACTCCGAGTGGATTGAATACCACATCAAAAAATGCGACGTGGTGCTGCCGCTGGTCGCCATTGCCACGCCAATCGAGTACACCCGTAACCCGCTTCGCGTTTTCGAGCTGGACTTCGAAGAGAACCTGAAGATCATCCGCGACTGCGTGAAATACGACAAGCGCATCATCTTCCCGTCCACCTCTGAAGTGTACGGCATGTGTACCGATAAGAACTTCGATGAAGACACCTCTAACCTGGTGGTCGGGCCGATCAACAAACAGCGCTGGATTTACTCCGTCTCCAAACAGCTGCTGGACCGCGTGATTTGGGCCTACGGTGAGAAAGAGGGCCTGCGCTTTACCCTGTTCCGTCCGTTCAACTGGATGGGGCCACGTCTGGATAACCTGAACGCGGCGCGTATCGGCAGCTCCCGTGCAATCACCCAGCTGATCCTGAACCTGGTGGAAGGCTCGCCAATCAAGCTTATCGAAGGCGGGAAACAGAAACGCTGCTTTACGGATATCAGCGACGGTATCGAAGCGCTGTTCCGCATCATCGAAAACAAAGATAACCGCTGCAACGGTGAAATCATTAACATCGGTAACCCGGACAACGAAGCGAGCATTCGCGAGCTGGCCGAGATGCTGCTGGCCAGCTTTGAGCGCCATCCGCTGCGCGATAAATTCCCGCCGTTTGCCGGTTTCCGCGAAGTGGAAAGCAGCAGCTACTATGGTAAGGGCTACCAGGACGTTGAGCACCGTAAGCCAAGCATTCGCAACGCGAAGCGCTGCCTGAACTGGACGCCGACGGTGAAGATGGAGCAGACCATTGATGAAACGCTCGATTTCTTCCTGCGCACCGTGGAGCTGTCGGAACAGGTCTCATGAAAAAAGTCGGTTTACGCATTGATGTCGACACCTTCAGGGGAACGCGTGACGGTGTACCCAAACTGCTGGAGCTGCTGAGCAAGCACGGCGTGCGCTCCAGCATTTTCTTCAGCGTGGGGCCTGACAACATGGGGCGCCATTTATGGCGTCTGATTAAACCGGCATTTCTGTTCAAAATGCTGCGCTCGCGCGCAGCATCCCTCTACGGCTGGGATATTTTGCTGGCAGGCACCGCCTGGCCCGGCAGACGCATCGGCGCGGGTAATGAAGCGGTTATCCGCGAGGCGGCGCAGCATCATGAGGTGGGTCTGCACGCCTGGGATCACCATGCCTGGCAAGCCTGGGCGGGCGTCTGGGATATCCCGCGCCTGTCTCGTGAGGTCGAGCGTGGGATGCTGGAGCTGGAGGCCATTATCGGTCAGCCCGTGCGCTGCTCCGCCGTGGCGGGATGGCGTGCGGATCAGCGCGTGGTGAAAGCTAAAGAGGCCTTCGCGTTTCGCTACAACAGCGATTGCCGCGGAAACGGGCCCTTTTTACCGCTGTTAGGCGAAAATCGCTACGGTACAGTGCAAATTCCGGTCACGCTTCCTACCTGGGATGAAGTGGTCGGGCGCGAGGTGAAAGCGAATGAGTTCAATCGCTACATTCTGGACCGCATTCATCGTGACGCCGGCACGCCGGTGTATACCATCCATGCCGAAGTGGAAGGGATTGCGTATCAGCATGATTTCGACGAACTGCTGACCATGGCCGCTCAGGAGGGCATCGAATTCTGCCCGTTGAGCGAGCTGCTGCCAGACGACCTCAGCACCCTGCCCGTAGGCAAAGTTGTCCGTAATGAAATGGCTGGCCGGGAAGGCTGGCTTGGCTATCAACAAATCGTGAGTCCGGCCCCATGAAAACAGCCCGTTATGGCTTAGCGCTTCTCGCACTGTTTATCGTTTACTACCTCATTCCGGTCGATATCCGCCTGCTCTGGCAGCCTGATGAAACGCGCTATGCGGAAATCAGCCGTGAAATGCTGGCCTCCGGAGACTGGGTAGTCCCGCATTTTCTGGGGCTGCGTTACTTTGAAAAGCCGATTGCCGGCTACTGGATCAACAGCATCGGACAGATGCTGTTCGGGCACACGAACCTCGCCGTGCGCGCCGGGTCTATCTTCTCTACCGGCTTAGCCGCGCTGCTGGTCATCTGGATGGCCTGGCGTCTCTGGCGGGATAAGCGGACCGCCATTTTCTCCGGGCTGATCTTCCTGACCCTGTTCCTGGTGTATGGCATCGGCACGTATGCGGTACTGGATCCTATCATCACCCTGTGGCTGGTGGCGGCGATGTGCAGCTTCTGGCTCGCATCACAGGCCCAAACCGTTGCCGGAAAAGCGGGCGGCTATGTGCTGCTTGGGCTGGCCTGCGGGATGGGGGTGATGACCAAAGGCTTCCTGGCGCTGGCGGTACCGGTGATTGGCGTGCTGCCGTGGGCGATCGCCCAGAAGCGCTGGAAAGAGGTGCTGATTTTTGGCTGGCTCGCGATCCTGAGCTGCGTGCTGATTGTTCTGCCATGGGGGCTGGCCATTGCGCAGAGAGAGCCTGACTTCTGGCGTTACTTCTTCTGGGTGGAACATATTCAGCGTTTTGCCCAGAGCGACGCGCAGCATAAAGCCCCGTTCTGGTACTACATACCGTTCCTGATTGCGGGCAGCCTGCCGTGGCTGGCGCTGCTGCCCGGCGCGTTTCGTCTCGGCTGGAATGACCGACAAAACGCGGGCGGTGGGTTCTATCTGCTGGGTTGGGTGGTGATGCCGCTGCTGTTCTTCAGCATCGCCAAAGGCAAGCTGCCGACCTATATACTGCCCTGCTTTGCCCCGCTTGCTATCCTGATGGCGCGCTATGCCTGCCTGGCGGCGGAGAAAGGCGCCAGAGCGTTACGCATTAACGGCGGAATTAACCTGGCGTTTGGCGTTATCGGCGTGGTGGCCGCGCTGGTGGTCTCCCCGTGGGGACTGTCTAAGCATCCGGTCTGGACCTCGGTCGAACTGTATAAAGTGTTCTGCGCGGTGGTCGCGTTCCTCATCTGGGCCGCGGTAGGCTGGTTTACGTTCCGGCAGAGCCAGCAGCGCTGGTGGCTGGCGGCTCTGTGTCCAGCAGGCCTGGCGCTGCTGATTGGGTTTGCTATTCCTAACCTGGTGGTGGATTCCAAACAGCCGCAGTCGCTGGTCGATACCGTGCGCGAGCCGCTGCAGGAGAGCCGATTCGTGCTCGCCAATAACGTAGGCGTGGCCGCGGGCCTGGCGTGGGAGCTGAAGCGCAATGACATCACGCTGTTTGGTCAGAGCGGCGAACTGCGCTACGGGCTGGATTATCCCGATGTGAAAGATCGTTTTGTCAGTGAAGACGACTTCGCGCAGTGGCTGGCAGCGCATCGTCAGCAGGGGCGCGTGTCGCTGGTCATGCTGCTCTCAAAACGCGACGATATTTCACGGGCGAATTTACCGCAGCCGGACAATCTCTATATCCAGGGGCGTCTGGCCTTGCTGGAGTACCTGCCGAAGTGATGACCTGGATCTGGCTGATACTGGCAAGCCTGCTCAGCTGCGCGGGTCAGCTGTGCCAGAAACAGGCCACCCGTCCGGCGAAAGCCGGGCGGCGCGGGACGCACATCGCGCTGTGGCTTGGTCTGGCACTGCTGGCGTTGGGCTGCGGGATGCTGGTCTGGCTGGTGGTGCTGCAACGCCTGCCTGTCGGCATCGCGTACCCTATGCTGAGCCTCAATTTTGTCTGGGTGACGCTGGCGGCCAGGGTATTCTGGCGTGAAAACGTCGCGTCGCATCACTGGCTGGGGGTGGGGTTCATCATCATGGGGATTGTTATCCTGGGAGGGAGCCTGTGAAAGGGACTTTCTGGGCCTTATGCAGCGTGCTGTTAGTCAGCGCGGCGCAGCTGTTGCTGCGCGATGCCATGCAGGCACTGCCGCCGGTCAGCGATGTTCTGGCGCTTATTTCCGCGCTGTGGCACTTCTCATCCGGCACGGGGGCGCTGCTGCTGGGGTTGATGGGGTATGTGGCCTCCATGGGCTGCTGGTATCTGGCGCTGCATCGTATGGCGCTCAGCAAAGCGTATGCCCTGCTGAGTCTTAGCTACATCCTGGTGTGGGCCGCGGCGATCCTGCTGCCCGGCTGGGGAGAACGCTTCTCCTGGCACGGGCTGGTGGGCGTCGGGTTTATTATTCTGGGTGTGTTAGTGATTTTTCTGCCCCGAACGTCCCGACGTGAATAATCGATTCGTGGGTCAGGGTGTAAGGGGTCGATGTACAGACGGCAAGGCTCAGCGAACCGACCTGTAGCTGGCTGACCGCGTGCGTCTGCGCCGTGCTGTCGATGCTGACAATCTGCCAGGCGCTGCCGCCGCGCTGCTTTATGATCGCCTCTTTTCGCGTCCAGATGCGCCAGAAGGCGGCAAGCCGTTCCTCTGGCGCTTCGCGCTCAAGCTCATCATGCTCCGTCATGCTGAAGACCGCATTCGCCAGCGCCTGCCAGTTTTTCCTGGGACGAATCACTTCGATATCACAGCCGACTTCGCCTTCATCGCTCATCAGCAGGGCGATATCGTCACCGCTGTGGCTCAGGTTAAACCACAGCGGATGACCCTTCGCAAAGGCCGGTTTCCCCTGCTCGCCGTAAATAATGTCGGGGAGTGGGTGAGGGGATAACGTTCTCGCGAGCAGCGTCCTCCCGGCCAGCCAGGAGGCCTGTTGGGCACCCTGAGGTGCCCTGTCTGCGCGCGTTGACGCCAGCGGGTCCGCGCAAAGGGTGGAGATTTTTCCCAGTACAAACTGGTACATAGTTACGCCCAGCGTTTAATGATAATCGAGGTGTTGATGCCGCCAAACGCGAAGTTATTGCTCTGCAAATACTCGCAGTCAATCTGACGGGCTTCTCCCATAATATAATCTAAAGCACCGCATTGCTCATCCGGCTGCGTTAAATTGAGCGTCGGGGCAAACCAGCCTTCACGCATCATCTGCAGGCTCATCCACGCTTCCAGCGCGCCACAGGCCCCAAGCGTATGGCCAAAATAGCTCTTCAGCGAGGAAACCGGCACGTTATCACCGTAGATAGCGGCAGTGGCCTGGCTTTCGGCGATATCGCCGCGATCGGTGGCGGTACCGTGCGCGGAAATATACCCCATATCCCGGGCGCTTAATCCCGCCATGGCCAGCGACTGCTCCATGCAAATCTGCATGGTGTCACGCTGAGGCTGGGTGATATGGGCCGCGTCACAGTTGGTGGCAAAGCCCACGATCTCGCCATAGATTGTGGCCCCGCGCGCTCTGGCGTGCTCCAGCTCTTCCAGAATCAGGGTGCCAGCGCCTTCCCCAATGACCAGACCATCGCGCTGCGTATCGAACGGTGAAGGGGTGGTTTTGGGTTCGTCGTTACGCTGGCTGGTGGCAAACAGCGTGTCAAACACCGCTGCTTCAGACGGACACAGCTCCTCCGCGCCACCCGCGACCATCACGGTCTGATACCCGTGGCGAATCGCCTCCCAGGCATAGCCAATCGCCTGGCTGCCGGAGGTACAGGCGCTCGACGTCGGGATCACGCGGCCGCGCAATCCAAAGAACAGGCCGGTATTCACCGCGGTCGTGTGCGGCATCATCTGGACGTAGGTTGTCCCGGTGATGTTATTGGTGTGCTTTTCGGTAAGCATGGTGGCGAATTCGCTGACCGGGCCGGTGCTGCCTGTCGAAGAACCGTAGGCGATACCCGTTTGACCATTGGTGAGCACCGCTTCGCCAATCAGCCCCGCCTGCTCCAGCGCCAGCTCGGTGGCGCGGGTCGACATCAGCGACACCCGGCCCATGGCGCGAATACGCTTGCGGGTATAGTGTTCCGGCAGCGTGAAATCATCGATCGGCGCGCCGAGCAGGGTATGCAGGCCATCATAGACCTGCCATTCCGGCATTTTACGCACCGCGTTTTCATACGCCAGCAGCCTGCTGGACACGGATTGCCAGTTTTCGCCAAAGGCGGTCACGCCGCCCATGCCCGTAATCACCACGCGACGCGTCATAGCATTCCTCCGTTAATGGAAATGACCTGGCGGGTAACGTAGCCCGCAATATCCGACATCAGATAGCTTGCCAGCCCGGCGACTTCTTCAGCCTGGCCCATACGTTTCATTGGGATGATGGACATCGCTTCCTTCAGCGCGGCTTCTTCCATCTCAATCATGCCGGTATCAATCAGCCCCGGGGCAATGCAATTCACGGTGATTTTGCGTTTTGCCAGCTCAATCGCCAGCGCTTTGGTGGCGCCGATAATGCCCGCTTTTGCCGCGCTGTAGTTCACCTGCCCGCGGTTACCCATCACGCCGGACACGGACGATAAGGTGATAATGCGTCCTCCTTTACGGGTGCCAATCATCGGCATAATGCAGGGGTGAATGACGTTATAAAAACTGTCGAGATTGGTGTGGATCACGCTGTCCCAGTCGTCTTCGCTCAGCGCCGGAAAGGCGCCGTCGCGGGTAATTCCGGCGTTGCTGACAACGCCATACCATGCGCCATGGGTTTCAATCTCCTGCTCCAGCACCTCGCGGCACTGTTCGCGGTTGCCCACATCAAAGGCGAGTAGACGACCGTTCCCACCCGCCTGCGTGATGGCGTCCAGCGTCTCCTGCGCGCCTGCGGCATCACGATGGTAATGCACGCCTACGGTAAACCCGTCGGCGGCAAGCTGGCGGGCAATGGCGCGCCCTATGCCTTTGCTGGCCCCTGTGACCAGTACGGAACGACTCATGCGTTAGATCCCTGATTAAATAGCGATGTTAATTCTTCTGCGCTCGGCTGGAAGGTATTGACCCGGCCCGTGGCTAGCGTCTCTTCATTAGCGGAAATTGCGCATTCAAAACTGCCGAAGCGTTCGTCCTGCATCAGCAGCTTAACGGTAATGTCCAGCGTCAGGCCTGCGGCGAAATGCCCGCTGGCGCAGACCAGCTCGCGCGCGCCGAGCACCATGCCCAGCGCGATATGTTCCTGCCCCTGCTGCTGACGATGCCAGCCTGACCAGACGCCAACGGTCTGCGCCATTAGCTCAAGCGCGTACCAGCCCGGCAGGTCGCCATCGGCATTAAGAAACGGCGCCAGCACGCTTTGCCCATTGACCGCCACGCGGCAGACCGCCATATCGTCCGTAACTTTCTCAACGGACCCCAGCAGCATCATCGGCGCCTCGTGCGGCAGATAGGCTTCGGGTGATAAGTAGCTCATGAGGCTCTCCCCAGCAGAATGCTGGCGTTGTTGCCGCCAAACGCGAACGAGTTAGACAGAATAACCGGCTTTTTCAGCGCGATGTGCCGGTGCAGCAGGCCGCACGGCGCCAGCGTGTCGTCGGGCGCGTAGCGGGCGAAGTCCTGCGGCGGCAACGGTAGATCGCGCGAAAGAATCAGCCAGCTCAGGGCCGCTTCGGTAATACCGGCAGCGCCCAGCGTATGGCCGGTAAGGTGTTTGGTTGAGCTGCACGGCACGCTTTCCCCGAAGAGATCGTGTACCACCTGCGATTCAATCTGATCGTTAAGCGGCGTGGCCGTGCCGTGCAGGTTGATGTAGCCGATATCCTCCGGCTGCATACCCGCTTCGTTAAGCGCCTGAGTAATCGCCCTTATCGCTCCTTCGCCCTGCGGATGCGGGGCGGAAATATGGTACGCATCGCTGGATTCACCCGTCCCGAGCAGCGCCACGTCGGCGGGCTCGCGGCTCAATACCATCAGCGCGGCGGCTTCTCCGATGGTGATCCCCTTGCGGTCGCGACCAAACGGTTCGCAGAGCGTAGGGGAGAAGGATTCAAGGCTGTTAAAGCCGTTGACGGGCATCCGGCTCAGGGTATCTGCTCCGCCGACGATGGCGATGTCAACCAGCCCGGCTTCGATCAGACGTTTGCCGCCGATCATCGCCCGCGCGCTGGAAGAGCAGGCTGTTGAAATCGTATAGGCCGGGCCTTCGAGCTGAAGCCAGCTGGCGAGGAAGCGGGACGGATCGCCAAGCTCCTGCTGCGGATACTGCCAGCGCGTGCTTGCTTCGCCATGGGTCATGCGCTGTACGTGCTCATCGCCTTCATCCAGCCCGGAGGTGCTGGTCCCCAGCACCACGGCCACGCGATCGCGACCGACGCGGGCGATAGCCTCGTCGACGGCTGGCTGAATCTGCGCCAGCGCGGCCAGCAGCAGCTGATTATTGCGGGTGCGGTGTGCGGAGAAGGTGTCCGGGATGGGCGGCAATTCGCCTTCCACACCGCCCAGAACGGCTTCGGGTGAGTCCTGCAACCAGCCGGTCCGGGCGTGCATACCCGGCGCCACGCCTGCCACCAGGTTCGCGGCAATCATATCAGGCGAGTTGCCCAACGCGTTGACCATGCCAACAGCGGAAATATAAATCATCTCAGTCACCCAGATATTGAATGGTGATGTGGTATTTGAATACGTGTTGCTCGATGCTGATCGGCTCGCGCTTGCCTTTACGCTGCAGGTAGACAATCTCCGTCACCAGCTTTCCGCTGGCGTTACGCAGCTCGCGTCGATCGCCATTGTCCGTTAGCGTCCAGCCCTTCGGCAACTGCGGCTGCCAGGCGCTAATCGGCCAGTGGCTTAGCATCACGTCCGCCAGCACCTGGCTTGCGGGCGGCAGCTGCGGCACAACGATCGACTGTTCGGTATGAATACCGGTCTCATCGTACGTCGCCAGGAACAGACGAATGCCCACGGAAGAGAGCCCGGCCAGCGTCACCTTATGCGCATCCGCGTTGAGCATCACCAGCAGAGATTGCGTTTGTCCGTTAAAGCTGCCGGTCAGCAGCTGCTGGGAGCTTACCGCCGGGCTGATGCCGGGCGGCGGCAGCGTCACTCTGGTTCCCGGCTGGAGCCAGGCCTGGGGACGCGTCTCTTTGGTATCGGTCGAATGGCTGCAGCCCGCCAGCAGCAGCGCTGCGGTTAGCGCGACGGCGCGGTAAAAAGCGTTCATTTACGTTTTCTCTCTTTCTTATCCGGCATCGCCAGCGGCGCCAGCAGGAAGGCGGTAAAAATACCGCTCACCAGCACGATACCAAAGCTGCTGATGGCCTGGGTGGCGCTAAAGACGAGCATGCCCAGCGTCAGCAGCGTGGTCATCATGGCCAGCGTAATCGCCAGCATGGAGGTCAGCGGCGTACCGCGCGGGTTGCTGAAAAACAGCGTGTAGTTAATGCCAATGCCGAGCACCAGTACCAGCGCCAGAAGTGAAAACAGATTCACCGGGTGGCCCGTTGCGGCCAGGACCGACAGCCCGCAGGTCAGCGACAGCAAGGACGGCACCAGGCTTATCAGCCCTTTACGCCAGCCGAGGCGCAGCATCGCCCCGCAGGCAATCACCGCCAGCGCCGCAAACAGTAGCCCCGTCAGCAGCGTGCGGTAGAGGGCAAACAGGCTGTCAAAGCTGGCTTTGCGATCGACCCAGACGACGCCGTCATGGCGCACGGCCAGCTCACCGAGGTAAGCGCTGTTTTTCGCACCGTCCACCGGCACAAGCACGCCGCTTTCCCCTTCGGGCAGGGTCAGCCAGAGCAGACGCCAGCCTTCGCTCGCCGGGCTTTTAAGCCACGCGTCCACGCTGACCGGCATGGCGTCGAGATTCGGGGAGACGGCGTTGAGCCCGGCGTTTTTCAGCACGTTCATTACCGCAGGCGCGGCGTTCTGTAGAAGCGTAAGATCGCTTTTCTGGCGGGCCAGCGAGTTCAGCGGCAGGGTGCGCCAGCGGGCAATTTCTCCCGCTTTTTGCGCCTCCGCCAGCGCCGGGGTAAAGGCTTCCAGCCGCTCCAGCGTTTGCTGAGGCGAGGCGCCGTGAACCACAAACCATTTCTGATCGACGTTCTGTCCGGTCAGGGCGGTAATGGCCTTCTCCTGCGCCAGAATATCTTTCGGCAGCGCCTGCAGCTGGGCGATGTCGTCGTCCACCCTCAGCGTACTCATCCCCACGGCGGAGAGCAGCGCCAGCGCGACGGGCAAACCAACGGACAATTTTTTACTGCGCCGCCAGGCGGCCAGCCAGCGCAGCATCAGGACCATAAATGGAACCGGGCGCACCGGTAACCCGCGGCACAGCCACGGATGCCAGAAAATCACCGTCAGGCAGGAGGCGCTCAGCCCCACGGCGGCGAACACCGCCATCTGGCGGATCCCGGGGAAGGGGGCCAGCATCATAATCAGGTAGGCGGCGACCGTCGTCAGCAGCGCCATCAGCAGCGCATTGCGAACTTTGTCCAGGCTTTGCCAGGGGGAAAGCTCCGCGCCGTGCACCATCCGTTCGGTCAGGTAGTAGAGCGTGTAGTCGGCTGAAATACCGATGATGCTCATGCTCATCACCAGCGTCATCAGGTGCAGCTCGCCAAAGAGCAGCAGCGTTACCACCGTGCCCGCCAGCGCGCCGATGGCAATCGAGAGCACGCTCAGCAGCAGCGGACGCAGAGAGCGGAACACCGCCACGATGAGCAGGAACACGCCAAGCAGGGTGGCGATGCCCAGCGTTGAGACGTCGCGTTTGGCCTGCTGGCTGGCGTAATCGCTATAAAACACGGTTCCGCGGGAAAGCAGCTGTGCCTGCGGGTAACGGGCTTTGAGCGTCTCCTGCAGCGCGTTAAGCGTCGTCACGAGCCGGTGGGTCTGCTGCATATCAAATGACGAGCCCGCCAGCTCTCCGTGCAGAAGATACCAGTAGTTTCCCGCCTCATCTTTTGTGACCAGCCAGCCGTCCATCAGCCGTAGCTTCTGGCCGTTTTGCGCCAGAGCGAGCTGCGAGCCGCGCATCAGCATCAGGGGATCGTTTTGCAGCTCTTTGCCGCTGACGCCGGAAAAGGCCGAATAAAGCTGAGATAAAATCCACTGCGCCTGCGCTTCTCCGCCGTTTTGCAGGCGGGCGCGGGTGGCGGGATCGATCAGGCCATTTCGGTGCTGCCAGAAGAACTCTCCCCAGGCCTTTTGCCCTGCGGCGTCCATCGGGCCTTTGACCTCGCTAAGCGAATCAGTGCTTTGCAGCAGCGCCAGCCACTGCTGCGCCACGCGCGGATCGGGCTCTTTGCCGGGGCTGACCAGCCAGACCAGCTGGCGGTCGAGACGCTGCATAAACCCGTCGTTGAGCGCCGGCGGGATCGCCCCCAGCGTCTGCTTCGGCAGCATGGCCAGCACGCTGCTGTTCAGACGCGCGCCGGGCAGCAGCGACAGCAGCACGCCCATCAGAATCAGGCATAGCGTGGCCCACAGCAGCGCCGGGCGCAGGGATTTACGGTGTGGCAAAGCGTTGGCGTTCGTCATCGGTCAGGCTGGCGGGCGTCAGTTGGTGGCGTGAAAGGGCGATATCGGTACGGTCGCCCTGTTTGTCGTTGAGGCGAATCGTCTCCAGATAGGTCGCGCCGCCCAGATCGAGGGTGGCGAAAATCTTGTCCAGCGGCGTCGTTTTTGGCGTAAGCACCAGCGACCAGCGGCCCGCTCCCAGGTCTTTAAAATCAATGCGGAAGTTCTCTTCCAGCACCCTGCGGTCGGCCTGGAACAGGGCGCGCAGAAGATGATTGAACTGGAACATCTGCGGATTATTGTCGGCAGTGATGGTCTGCGGCGGCTGGCCGTTGATTGCCTGAACCATCCGCTTGTCGTCCAGCAGCAGCGTCATCGGAAACGGCGCTTTTTGATCCCACAGCAGGCCGCTGTCGCGGGCGATCAGCATTTCGCCCTGCGAGCGCAGCGGCTGCGGCATATCTTTTATGGTGCGAACCTGTTCGAAGTGCGCGCGCACCACGGGCTGCTCGGTGAAGCGCTGCTGCAGCTCATCCAGCGTCACGGCGCTGACCAGCGGGCTGAGGATTAGCGCCAGTAAAGGCAACCATTTCATGGCGTTACTCCCATACGTTCAAACAGTATTGCCGGGCTCACAAAGCACATTTCGCGGGTGGCTTCTTCCACCGCCACCTGGATGGTGTACCCGGTGGTCGTGCGTTTGCCGGTCTGCGCATCGAAAATTTGATAGGCAATGCGCAGGCGGTTTTCATACTCTTCAACGTGCGCGCGGACGCGAATACGCTGCTCAAAGGTCACCGCATCGCGGTATTTCACCCGCGTGTCGACGACGGGCCAGACGTAGCCGGAGGCCTTCATCTGGCGATAGCCATAGTCAAACTGATTGAGCAGCGCCTCGCGGGCGATCTCAAAGTAGCGGAAATAGTTACCGTGCCAGACCACGCCCATCATATCGACGTCGTGGAACGGAACGGTGATCTCGACTTCAGTCGTAAAGCGGGGATCGGTCAGCACCCTTTACTCCTTTTCACTGGGCTCTGGCAGATGCCAGAAATCGAAAAAATTAAACCAGTCGAGCGGCGACATGAGGGCGTAATGCTCCAGCCGCTGCGCGTAGCGATCGACGGTATTCTGCAGCGCCTTCTGGCGTTCACCGCGCGGCAGGTGCAGCGGATCTGCAAACGGTTCACAGTGCAGGACGAGCTTACCCTGCTGGCGCAGGGCAAAAATCAGCACCACCGGGCAGCGCAGGATGGAGGCCAGGATAAACGGCCCCTGTGGGAACGGCGCTGGCTGCCCCATAAACTTACTCCAGATCACCCGCCACTCGCCGCCACGCTGCGGATTCACCGCGATGCGATCGCCCACAATCGCGACCCATTCTCCCCGCTCAAGCTTCTCTTTGATGGCGATCGCGGTGTCCGGGCCGATGTCGGTGACCGACATCAAATTCACGCTGGCCTCGGGCGCCATTTCGCTCATGATCTGCTTAAAGCGCTGGGCGTTCTCGCTGAAGACCAGGGCGGTGATAATTTTGCTGCCGTCCAGCTGGGCCAGGGCCCGGCAGGCTTCTACGTCGCCAAGATGCGAGGCCAGCAGCAGCTTGCCCTGCGGCGCCGCGATATTAAGCGTTTCGCTCGCGCCGGCGGCAAAGACCACGTCGCGATCAAACTTCAGCTCGCCGCGCCAGCTGGCGACCTTATCCAGCATCGCGTTGCCGAAGCGCATAAAATGGAAAAAGCTGTTGAGCCGCGGGGGAACGGGCATGTTCCGCTTATGCAGTTCTTGCTTGACCCTTCCAATCCACTGCCGCGAGGCCTGCCGTGCAGGACGTGCGATAAGCCAGTACACGCCGATCACCGGCCACAGCAGCACGGTAAAGGCCCGCCGACCCAGCAGTTTCCAGACGCGCAGCATCAGGCGCATCCCCCACAGACCCTTGACCTCGTCCTGCTGCGCCCAGTGCTGGCGGCGTCGACGGAAAAGCAGGCCGGGCATGCGGGGCAGCATGCCGAAGAAGAGTCGGGTATGCATCAGGGAGATCCGCACGTTATCTTTTAACGCATCGAAGTGGGACAAGCCGTCCTGCGGGTAGGTGACACGGGTGGGCAAAAAGACGCTGGTGTTGCCCTGCCAGTAAAGACGGACCATCACTTCGGTGTCAAAGTCCATCCGTTTACCGAGCGTTTCACGCGCTGCCAGCCGCAGCGTGGGCGAGACCGGGTAGACCCGAAAGCCGCACATGCTGTCTTTAAGCTGCAGGGATAAGGTCTCAATCCAGACCCAGACGTGGGTTATCCAGCGCCCGTAGAGTCGCGAGCGCGGAATGGAATCATCGTAAATGGGCTGGCCGGAAATCAGCGCGTCCGGGTGGCGCTCCGCCAGCGCCAGCAGTTTGGGGATATCTTCGATGGCGTGTTGGCCGTCCGCGTCCACCTGCACGGCGTGGGTATAGCCCGCGCGCGCGCACTCTTCCAGCCCCCTGATGACCGCGGCACCTTTTCCGGCGTTTTGCGCCAGACGGACCAGCGTCATCTGCGGCTGCTCAGCCGCCAGGCGCTCAAGCTCCTGACGGGTGACTGCGTCGCTGCCGTCATCCACCACCAGGCACGGCAGGCCGAACGGCGCGAGACGTGAGAGCACGCTGGCGATCATGGCGCCGTGGTTGTAGCACGGGATCAGCACGCAGGGGCGGAAGGTTACTGACATAGCCGAATTTTCCCGCTGCTGGCGGTATGGCGCTCAGCCCCTGCGTGACGCTGGTAGCTGAAGGTCAGCATCTGACGTTCAGCATGCCACTCAAGCATCAGCGTCACCGTGGTTTCCGGCAGCAGAGGTGCCTGGAACTTCACGTTTTGAATGCTGTGAAAGCGGTAGCCCGGTGCCAGTAACGTCGTGGCGTAGTGCATCACCCAGTCAAGCTGCGCAACGCCGGGCAGCAGCGGCTGTACGGCAAAATGGCCCTGAAACCAGAACAGCGCCGCGTCGAGATGCAAAACGATCTCCAGCTTCTCCGGCTGTGTCTGGTGGCGCTCAATTTCATGAATTTTCATGAAATAACTCCTCTAACTGCGCATAGACACGCTTGTTCATACTGTTTACCGGCATTTCATCGACAATACGCCAGTAGCGTGGAACGGCGACCGGCTCAAGCCACGGCAGCAGGGCGCGACGCCAGGCAAACTCCTGCGCTTTTTTATCCTGCATATAGCCGCGCTGACGAACCGCTTCGTCCAGGACCAGCAGGGCGCCAATACCCTGACGGCCCCCGCGCGTGACCGGCAGGGCCGCCGCTTCGCAAATGCCGTCGAGCTCCAGCAGGCGACGTTCGATCTCGTTAAGCGAGATGCGCTTTTCTTCAATTTTGACCACCCGCCCGCGACGCCCGGCGATGCTGAAAAGCCCCTCGCTGTCGAAGTGGAGGATATCGTCCAGCTGGAGTCCTTCAGCCTCGTGGATCAGTGGCGACGTGACGCGACAGGCGTCATCTTCCTGATGGAAGATAACGCCGGGGAACGCGAGCCACGGCACGTTATCCTGCTGGCGATGGCGCCAGGCGAGGATCCCGGTTTCGGTGCTGCCATAAATTTCATCCGGCCAGATGTTAAGCCAGCCAGCGGTGGTGGATACGTCGCACCAGGGCAGCATTCCGCCTGCTGAAATCAGCATTCTGACGGGCGGCGCGGGAAGCTCCGTATCCAGGCGCTTCAGAAACGCCGGGCTGCTGATGAACAGGTAATGTCTGTCATGAGGAAGGGCGGCCAGCTGCTCTGCGTAGTAGAGCATCGCGGCATGCAGCGGCAGGCCCAGCGCCATCGGCAAGACGATGCGGAAGGTCAGGCCGTACAGATGTTGCGGTACGACCGAGGCGACAACGCTACAGCCAGTCAGACGCTCGCCGAAGCGGTCAGCCAGCAGACGGGCTTCGCGATCCAGACTGACGATGTGCTTAATCACCCGACGCGGCGTTCCCGTGGAGCCGGAGGTGAACAGTTCAACAAAGCGGCTTTCGTCAATGTCCGGCAGGGGCGCCCAGTGGCGAGCAGTCTGATGGCTGGAGGCCACCACAATCAGCTTGCCATGGAAATCGAGTGTCCTGTCGCTCAGGACGCCGCTAAACAACGACTGCTGTTCTTCAAGCTGCGAGACGCGGCTATGGCCGGGAATGACCGGCGTTTTACCGGCATGCAGCGAGGCCAGAAGCGCAACGATAAACAGGTAGCTGTTTTCAAAGCACAGCGCCCAGCGCTCGCCTTCCTGCTGACGCAGGGTGTCGACCAGCAAGGTCACGTCGTGGCGCAGCTGGCCCAGCGTCCAGGTACGATCGTCAAGCCAGGCAACGGGCATGTCGTCAGGGCGCGGGGCGTTTAACCACTGGCCCAGCGGAAGGGGGTTAGTCATTGTGCATCTCTTTTTTTATCACCCGCTGGCGGACCAGCCACTCGGTCGCCATCAGCGTTCCCATCAGGATATAAGCCACCATACCGTTCCACAGCGTCCACAGATGCAGGTCGCCGTGGAGAACGGTGAACAGCGCCATCGCGCCGTTTCCGATGAAAAAGCCGCACCAGACGAGGGTCACCCTGCGGGTATAGCGCACGCCCTCCGGGGGCAAATCCGGCTCGCGCAAGCGCGCCAGCCGTTCGACCAGCGGCATCGCGGTCCACAGCGAACCGCCAAACACGGCCAGCATCACAAGGTTGACGACCACCGGGTAAAACAGCAGCCACTGGTGGGTTTTCAGCAGGTAGCTTGCCGCGCAGAGCGCAATGCCCGCGAGCGCCACGCACTGCACCACATACCGCATCGGGCCACGGTTCCGCTGTGCCTGACGCAGCCGCAGCAGCAACATCAGCGCCATCACCGGTAACAGCCACTGCAGGCTGTTGTGGGTCAACCCAAATCCAATCAGAAAAGGCCACGCCAGCAGCATCAGACCCGTCAGCAGTGGGATGAGCGGGAACGTCCGTCCACCACGCACGACGTCTTACTCTTCGCGCAGAAGCTGTTCGACGGCGTCTACCACATCCTGAACGGTACGAACCGATTTGAAGGTTTCCGGCTTGATTTTCTTACCGGTTTTTTTCTGCAGGTGAACGATCATGTCCACCGCGTCAATGCTGTCCAGCTCCAGGTCTTCATAAAGACGGGCTTCGGGCGTAATGTCCTGCGGGTCGATTTCAAAGAGCTTGGTCAGAAGGCCGCAGACTTCCTGATAAATGGTTTCTTGTTCAGTCATCGTTCACATCTCAGGCGCGTTGAGCGTTGATAAAGGACGCCAGCGTGGCGACGGAAAAGAAGTGCTGGCGCATCTCTTCGCTTTCGGCAGAAAGCACCACGCCATACTGGTTTTTCACGGCCAGACCCAGTTCCAGCGCGTCAATGGAGTCCAGACCCAGCCCATCGCCAAACAGCGCGGCATCGGTATCAATATCCTCTGCGGTAAGCTCGTCCAGATTCAGCGTGGTGATAATGAGATTCTTAATTTCAAGATAAAGCGCTTGCATCATTAATTCCTGACAAAGATTGAAGGCCTGATGTTAATCGATGCTCCAGATGCCGGTTTAACTGCCTTGCCGCCAGCGCCGGTTCTTGTTCATTTGCATCGTAAAATTCGTCGATGTTCACGCGGTCGCGGACATCCACGGTGAAAACAGGTTTTTCTGGCGGTACATCATACCAGTGACTTTTTTTATCCAGCAGATGTTCGCTACAGTGGATCAGCACCACCCGCAGATCGCTGTTACAGCGCACGGCGATATTAGCCGCGCCGCGCTGGAGGGAGATAGCCTCGCCAAACCGGGTTCGCGTGCCTTCCGGGAAGATCAAAAGCGTGTCGCCCTGAGCCAGACGCTGCTGGCTAGCCGCGAGCAGGGGCTCGGCTTCGCTGTTAATCAGGTAATCCGCCGCGCGGATGACGCCGCTGACAAAGGGATTACGCAGCAGCGCGCTCTTCACCAGACAGTCGGTTTCTGGCATCACCGACGCCAGAATCACGTAGTCAATTAACGTGGGGTGGTTAGCTACCACCAGACAACCCCGATCGCTGCGCAGCGCGTCAAGATTGCGAATGCGATAATCCAGTACCCCGAGTCCGCGCGCAACGGTCAGGAAGAAACGGAAGCTGGCCGCAATGCTGCGACGCGCCAGACGTCGACGGTTGGCGCGGTCGCGCTGGACGATCAGCAGCAGGTTGAACCAGACCAGCGACAGCAGCAGTCCGCCCACGCCAAACAGCGCGAAGCAGAATCCGGTCATCACCAGACGCCATAACCAGTTGATACGGGCAGCCAGGTGGTTCATGCGCGCGTCCATTGCCACAGCAAACGTTCGCCGGGCACTACAAACTGACGTTCCTCGCTGAGATAGCGCTGCAGGAACATCAGGCTTTGCGGCAGGGCGGGTTCTTCACCTGTGCTGCCGCTGTGGGTTTCACACTGCAATTCCTGTCCGGATTCAATGACCAGCGCCAGCGCGTAGGGCCAGGTGGGCATCTGCTGCGGTAACGCCGGATGGTAAAATTCCGGCAGCGCGCCGTCAAAATCGACCAGCAAGACGCGGGAGTAGCCGGCATGCAGCAGGCTCAGCACTTCACATAAAGCCTGCTGGAAGGTGTCCAGCCCGGCAGAGATGGATGACGAGACGATGGGCTGGCGTGCGGTAATCGTGAGATTGCCCACCGCCGAGTTGTGCACGGACATGGCGAAGTCGGTGGGCGATACGGACTGGCCGGTTGCCAGAGCATGCAGAATACGGTAGTTGCGCTCCAGCTCGCCGTGGCGGCTGGAATAGACGACGGCATCAATGGCGTGGTTTTGCAGCATGGCAAGACCAATATCCACCGCCAGCTTACTGCCTGAATTGAGGCGGCGCGCGGTCATCATAGGTAAAGCGGTCAACCGGGGAAGCGGGGCAGCTGGATCGACGGCCAGCTGCAGGCGAGACCACGCCTGCCACTCTGTGGCATCGCTGAGTCCTGGCGCTCTGGCCTGCCAGTCGATAATGTTCAGTGAAAATTTCATCTACGCGCGTCCGCGAAAAAAACCGTATTCAAAAGGCAGACTAGGCCACCCGGGCAGCTAAGCTGCTCTATTGTTCACGTTTGGTGCATATCAGCAGGGTATGACCGACCCCAAGGTTGTCCAGCCGCTGTTCAACGCTGAAACCTGCACTCTCCAGGTAGCGATAAAACTTTTCTACGCTGTAAAACCGGCTATTGCCATTCGCCATACAGGTGAAATAGAGCGAGGTGGCATTCAGGCTGAAAGAGGCTGCTTCAAATTTCTGAGCATCCCAGAAAAGCTCCATGATGCACAAACGTGCGCCTGGCTTCATGGCCTGTGCGACGCGCGTCAGCATGGCGACAATCTGATCCGGAGAGAAACAATCCAGGAACTGGCTCATCCACCAGACGTCGGCGTCACCCGGCAATGTTGCTGGGCTAAGCATATCGACAGCATGGAATGCAATACGATGAGAAAAACCTGCTTTTGCGATGTTTTCCTGCGCCAGCGCTATCTGCTGCGGCAGATCGAGGATCGTCACGGCAACATTTTCGTCATAGCGGCAGCAGCGTAACGACCATTTACCCGTATTTCCGCCCACATCGTACAATTTTGTCGGCGAGCTTGCGAATATATATGGCAAAGCCGCGTCAAAAGCGGCGTCAGAATAGTAATGATCGAAGGCGAACCAGCTATCCTTCGCCGGAGCAGGTAATTGGGATAAAGCCGGGTAGATGGTTGGCCAGTTGCCAAACACGGCTAATCCGGCAGGTTTTTCTTCCTGCAGGGCGTCCGCCAGGTGAAATAGCCCCTGGTAACAAACGTCCTGGGTGAAATCCATATTTACGCGGGTCATTTCGTCGTGCAGTAAAAAATGGCCCACTTTCGCCAGGAAATAACGTCCTTGCTGTTGGGTTACGATTCGACCGCTTAATCCCATATCCAGCAGTACGCTGACACCATAGCTACCTAGCGTGCTGTGTTCTGTTATTTCCTCAAGGCTGGCACCTTCTTTCCCTTGTTTATCTAGCCAGGCGAGAACGCCTGAGTTACGCAGACAAAGCGCAGTCTGGAATAACATCGGGGCAAAAGCGATGCGTTGCGCTTCGGTAATGGCATCCAGTGCGCTGAGTGTGTCCTTTTCGTACATTACTACGTAACCTTTGAGGATAATAAAGAGAGGTTATCGGGCCATACGCGGCCCGACTTTAGAAAAATATTACAGCGTGGCGCCTGCGGAGAGGTTCAGCTGAATATCGTGGTCGAGGTTATTCACCCAGCGGTTATAATTTTTGTGAATTTTACCGTCTGCCGCTTTCAGATTAAGGCTGTTTTCATAGTTGATTGAATAGCTTGTTGCCGTATACGGAATACTCACCTGGACCGAGTGATCGCGCGACTGCAGACGCCCCTTAATCATTCCCGGGCCCGCTTCCGTCATGATCCAGTCACGTTTTTGGCCTGCTTTCAAAATTGCCGTTTTTACCTGATCGGCAGTATGACCCGCGCTTACAATAGAGTGAACCTGAGCGATTGGGGCGGTACGCGCACAGCCTGCCAGTGCGCCAACGAATACGGCAGCAGCACACCATTTAACGATCTTTTTCATCAACAACTCCATATCAATATTAACAATTAAAGGTAGTGGTTTTTACAAATAATATTCATCCGGCTTTCCGTTGGCGCCAGGCGTATTTTTAATCAATATTAATGTTTGCATTACGTTGAAGCGAAGGCGGAAATAATAACATGGAAAAATAAATAACCATTTCATTTTTTATAATTTGCGTTAAATCATGAATTGCGTTTGAGAGTAATGCTCACGACGTAAATAAAACAGGGTGAATATCGCCTTAACGCAAATAAAATACCGCGACGGATTAAGGACGCGGTAATTTACGGTGTATTACTGATGGTTTAAACCTACCTGTACAGGTAGGTCGGTTATCCGGGTAATCGGCTTTTCGGCCTCCCCGGACCGAGCAGGATCGCCAGCTTGCTGCCGCCTTTGGTGGTTTCCATCCAGATTTTACATACGCTGGTCAGGGGGACCGACAGCAGCATACCGACCGGGCCCAGCAGCCATCCCCAAATCAGTAAGGATAAAAATACCACCAGCGTCGACATGCCCAGACGGTGTCCCATCATGCGCGGTTCAAGAATATTGCCCAGCACCATATGCACGACGAGGAACAGCGCGCCGACCAGCATGCATTCGTAGAAACCGTTGAACAGAAACGCCTGAATCATCGGCGGCACGGCGGAAAGCACCGCGCCAATATTCGGCACGTAGTTCAGCAGAAATGCCAGCACGCCCCACATCAGCGCGAACTGCACGTCCATCAGCATCAGCCCCAGCCAGACAATGACCCCGGTCCAGACGCTCAGAAGCGTTTTCAGCGCCAGATATTTTGAGACGCCCTTCAGTGCCCGGTGTAATCCGGCAATGTGAATTTGTGGGTTGTTCAGTGCAAAGCGCAGCTTATAGGGGACGTGGCGAACTTCGAACAGCATAAACACCACCGTCATGACCAGCAGCAGAATGCTGGCCATCGCGCCGGAAAGCCCCGTCATCAAGGTGGTGGCGTAGGTCATGACCTTCTCGGAGTCCATTCTGCGCAGCATCCGTTCGGGTGAAATATGCAGATTAAGAAAGGGTACCATCTCCTGCAGCGCGACAATTTTACGCGTCAGCTCTTTGTTGTACTGCGGCAGCATGGTGGAGAATTCGCTCAGCGATGCCGCCAGTACGCCGAAGAGCGCCGTCAGGCCAATCAGCATAACAATAACCACAATGGTGATGGCTACCGGGCGGCTGACTCCCCGACGTAAAAACCAGGTGACCAGAGGATTAAGCACAATGGCAAAAAAGAGCGCCAGCAGGAGCTGAACAATAATGTCGGCGGCAGCATGAATACCCGCAAGGATAACCACCAGACAGGCGAGTTTTAATAAGATGTGAAGTCCTGCTTTGTCGGACGGGTTAGCGATCATGCGTGTTCCTTAATATGATGACCCGGTAAGTGTAGTGCCCGGGCTTCGCTTCGTCTGGAGCCGTTAATCTGAAAGTCGGTGCTGATTTTCTTATTGCGCCGTGGTAATAGTGAAACACGGTTGTAAAAAATCCAGGTAAAACCCCATGCCCGAACCTGCCGCTGAACCGGCACTGAGCGGATTGCGCCTCAATCTGCGCATCGTTTCCGTTGTGATTTTCAACTTTGCCAGCTATCTGACCATTGGCCTGCCGCTGGCGGTCCTGCCGGGCTATGTCCATGACGTGATGGGCTTCAGCGCCTTCTGGGCGGGGCTGGTCATCAGCCTGCAATATTTCGCCACGCTCCTGAGTCGCCCCCATGCCGGGCGCTACGCGGACCTGTTCGGTCCAAAAAGCATTGTGGTGGTGGGTTTATGCGGCTGTTTCCTCAGTGGCCTGAGCTACCTGCTGGCTGCCGCAACCAGCCACTGGCCGCTGGTCAGCCTGGCGCTGCTCTGTCTGGGCCGCGTCATTCTCGGCATCGGACAAAGCCTGGCGGGAACCGGCTCGACGCTCTGGGGCGTTGGGGTTGTCGGCGCGCCGCACATTGGCCGGGTGATCTCCTGGAACGGGATTGTCACCTACGGGGCAATGGCCCTCGGGGCGCCGCTCGGCGTGGCCTGCTATGCGCTTGGCGGGCTGTATGGGCTGTCTATCACTATTATGGCGGTCGCGCTGCTGGCAATTCTCTTTGCGCTGCCGCGTCCGAAAGTTAAGGCCAGCAAAGGCAAGCCGCTGCCGTTTCGGGCGGTGCTGGGACGCGTCTGGCCGTACGGCATGGCCCTGGCGCTGGCAACCACCGGCTTTGGCGTAATTGCGACCTTCATCACCCTGTTCTACGACGCCAAAGGCTGGGACGGCGCGGCCTTTGCGTTAACCCTGTTTAGCTGTGCGTTTGTAGGTGCCCGCCTGCTTTTCCCTAACGGCATCAACCGTCTCGGCGGGCTGAATGTGGCGATGATCTGCTTTGCGATAGAGATTGTCGGGCTGCTGCTGACCGGAATTGCGATGGTGCCGTGGGTCGCCAAAGTGGGCGTGTTCCTCGCGGGGGCAGGCTTTTCCCTGGTCTTCCCGGCGCTGGGCGTGGTGGCGGTAAAAGCCGTGCCGCAGCAGAATCAGGGGGCGGCGCTGGCGACCTATACGGTATTCATGGATATGTCTTTAGGCATTACCGGCCCGCTGGCGGGGCTGGTGATGGCCTGGGCAGGCGTGCCGGTGATCTATCTTGCCGCGGCGGGTCTGGTGGTTATTGCGCTGCTGCTGACGTGGCGGCTAAAAAAATGGCCCCCGGTGCAGGCACCGGAGGCCACGTCATCGTCGTGAAGCGTTACTGGATCACGATGGTGTTAATGATGTTTTCAGCGGCCGTCTGCGCTTTCTGCTGATCTTCCGCTGGCAGGGTGATCTGCAGGGTCAGCAGTTTGTTATCGACCTTGCCCAGCACAACAGAGGAGTAAGCGGTCTGGCCTTTTGCGGAGATGATGCTATCGAGCTGCTGCAGCTTATGGCCTTTCAGCTCGATGGATTTATTGGTCACGACCTGCAGCTGCGGGTCACGTCCGCGCTGCTGATCTTCAAGACGTTTGGACAGGACGGCCAGGTCTTCGCTGGTGTCGTCGCCCACAATCACAATGACCGCTTTCTGCCCGGTTGCGTCGGAGTAAACGTGCATGTTGTTCGCCTGGGTGCCCAGCTTGCCGCTCTGGTCAGTCATATCGGCTGGCAGAGAGAAACTGAGTTTGCCATCCATCAGATTCACCGGCTGGCCGGTCGCATTGCTTTCTGCGGATGCGCCCTGAGCAGGCGTTTTCGTGTCGCTGTTATCACAGGCTGCAAGACCCACAACCAGCAGGCCAATCCCGACATATTTAACCAGATTGCGCATTGACTTCTTCCTTTCGATAAACGGCCATAACGGCTCATTCGCTCATCTTATCACAACTGATAAAGCGAACCCTTAACCAGCCTGCAATGCTGTGATTTCAGATTTATCTGCCAGCCTTTTCAGCAGCATATTGAGCAGCACGCCGTACATCGGCAGGAAGAAAACAATGCTGATGAGAACCTTAAAGCAGTAGTCCACCAGCGCGATTTCCATCCAGTGCTCGGCCATGAACGCATCCGGGCTGCGCCAGAAGGCGATGAAGAAGAAGGCCAGCGTATCGCTCACGTTACCGAACAGCGTGGAGGCGGTTGGCGCCATCCACCAGCGATGATTCTGACGCAGGCGGTTAAACACATGCACGTCGAGGATCTGCCCCAGCGCGTAGGCCATAAAGCTTGCCGCGGCGATACGGGCAACGAACAGGTTGAAGTGGGTTAACGCCTCAAAGCCCTGCCAGCTTCCCATATAAAACAGAGACGAAATCACGTACGAGATGAACAGCGCCGGGAGCATGACCGAAAAAATAATACGGCGAGCCAGCGGTGCGCCAAAAATACGCACGGTCAAATCCGTCGCGAGGAAAATAAACGGGAAACTAAACGCGCCCCAGGTGGTATGGAAACCAAAGATGGAGATCGGGAGCTGCACCAGATAGTTGCTGGAGGTGATCACCAGCAAATGGAAAAGCGAAAGCCAGAACAACGCTTTTACGCGCTGAGATTCAGAAAACTGCGTCATATTGTGACCTTTTTATACGTTGGGGTGAGGGAACCCAATAAAAACCGCAGCATGATACTGCTTTGTCAGGACATTGCAATGGTTAGTTTTTACGCAATCGTTAACCTGGTTTGCATTGATCGCAACCGGGCGTAAACTACAGCCGTTTTTATCAGACCGAGAAGATCATGACCGACCTGTTTTCCAGCCCAGACCACACTCTTGATGCCCAGGGCCTTCGCTGCCCGGAACCGGTAATGATGGTACGTAAAACCGTGCGCAACATGCAGACCGGTGAAACGCTGCTGATCGTTGCCGACGACCCGGCCACCACGCGCGATATTCCCGGTTTTTGTACCTTTATGGAGCATGAGCTGGTGGCACAGCAGACGGAAACGCTGCCGTACCGGTATTTGATTCGTAAGGGTTGAGTGGGCGCCTCTGCTGCCTGATGCCCTCACCCCGGCCCTCTCCCACAGGGAGAGGGAGAAAGTCATCCCTTCATCCACGCCCGAATGCCGTCCAGGAACATCTGCGTTGCCATCATTACCAGAATCAGCCCCATCAGGCGCTCCAGCGCGTTTACCCCTTTCTCACCCAGCAGGCGCAGGAACAGGGATGACTGCAGCAGGATAATAAACGTTCCGCCCCAGGCAATCAGCAGGGCAATCACCAGATGGCTCATCTGGTTCGGATACTGGTGCGACAGCAGCATCAGCGTGGCCAGAATGGTCGGCCCGGCAACGAGGGGAATCGCCAGCGGCACAATAAACGGCTCTTCACCCGCAGGCAGGCCGCTGCTGCTGCCTTCCGCGCTCGGGAAAATCATCTTAATCGCAATCAGGAAAAGAATAATCCCGCCGGAAATCGACACGGTTTCGGCGCGCAGGTTCAGGAATGCGAGGATTTTTTCACCCGCAAACAGGAAGATAAACATCACCAGCAGGGCGATGAGCAGCTCGCGGATCATGATCGCCCGGCGGCGCTTCGGTTCGGTGTGCTTCAGCACCGACATGAAGATCGGCAAGTTACCCAGTGGATCCATAATCAGGATCAATAAAACCGCCGCGGAAATGATTTCACTCATCTTTAAATTATCCCTGATACTTAGTAGTGTTATTTCGATGATTAGCGCTTTTTCTGATTGCCGGGCAATCATCGATTAATTTCGCTTGCGACTTTGGCAGCATTTTGTAATGTGAAGCATATCCCAGTTCAATACTGGCTTGCACAATCAGCACACACCCTCAGCAGGAAAAAAATGCTATGAAAAACGTTGGTTTTATCGGCTGGCGCGGTATGGTCGGCTCTGTACTCATGCAACGCATGGTTGAAGAGCGCGATTTCGACGCTATCCGCCCGGTCTTCTTCTCCACTTCCCAGCTCGGCCAGGCTGCTCCGTCCTTTGGTGGTACCACAGGCACGTTGCAGGATGCTTACGATCTGGAAGCGCTGAAGGCACTCGACATTATTGTGACGTGCCAGGGCGGCGATTATACCAACGAAATCTATCCAAAGCTGCGTGAAAGCGGCTGGCAGGGCTACTGGATTGACGCGGCTTCTTCGCTGCGCATGAAAGATGATGCCATCATTATTCTCGACCCGGTGAACCAGGGCGTGATCACCGATGGCCTGAACAACGGCGTAAAAACTTTTGTTGGCGGCAACTGCACCGTCAGCCTGATGCTGATGTCCCTCGGTGGCCTGTTCGCTCAGGATCTGGTGGAGTGGGTCTCCGTGGCGACCTACCAGGCCGCGTCCGGCGGCGGCGCGCGCCATATGCGCGAGCTGCTGACCCAGATGGGCCAGCTGCACCAGAGCGTTGCGACCGAGCTGGCAAACCCGGCATCCGCTATTCTGGATATCGAGCGTAAGGTCACCCAGCTGACCCGCAGCGGCGAGCTGCCGGTGGATAACTTTGGCGTACCGCTGGCCGGCGGTCTGATCCCGTGGATCGACAAACAGCTTGATAACGGCCAGACCCGCGAAGAGTGGAAGGGCCAGGCAGAGACCAACAAAATCCTCGCGACCGCGAACACCATTCCGGTTGACGGTCTGTGCGTGCGTATCGGCGCGCTGCGCTGCCACAGCCAGGCCTTCACCATTAAACTAAAAAAAGATGTGTCTATTCCGACCGTGGAAGAACTGCTGGCCGCGCATAACCCATGGGCGAAAGTGGTGCCAAACGATCGTGATATCACCATGCGCGAGCTGACCCCGGCTGCCGTTACCGGCACGCTGACCACGCCGGTTGGCCGTCTGCGCAAGCTGAACATGGGGCCGGAGTATCTCTCCGCGTTCACCGTCGGTGACCAGCTCCTTTGGGGCGCCGCCGAGCCGCTGCGCCGCATGCTGCGCCAGCTGGCGTAATAATTTGTTAACTACCGGGGGTGATTTTCACCCCTTTTTTTTGCGTACTACACGGAGTAACACGCGTATGTCTTATTTTTTATCAGGAGTCATCTAGAGCGTTGGCTATGCTTTAAGGAAGAGTCATTTCTTACCTGAGGTTCGAACGGAGCAGAATGGATGCACATTTTTGTGCTGTCCCGTTCAGGTCACATTAAAAGTCGTCCCGGAGCGCTTAAAAAGGACGACATAAAAAACAGGATGAATACCATGTCCGATCGTGTGGATAGAGACGTGATTAATGCGCTTATTGCGGGTCATTTCGCTGACCCCTTTTCTGTGCTTGGGATGCATCGTACTGAGGCGGGTCTGGAAGTTCGGGCGCTATTACCGGATGCCACAGAAGTCTGGGTGATTGAACCCAAAACTGGCCGCAAGGTTGGTAATCTTGAATGCCTCGATTCGCGTGGCTTCTTCTCGGGCGTAATGCCCCGTCGTAAAAACCCTTTTCGCTATCAGCTCGCCGTTCTCTGGCACGGTCAGCAAAACCTGATTGACGATCCTTACAGCTTTGGTCCGCTCTTAAAAGAGATGGACGCCTGGCTGCTCTCCGAAGGAACGCATCTTCGCCCTTATGAAACGCTGGGTGCCCATGCCGATACCATGGATGGCATTACCGGCACGCGGTTCGCCGTGTGGGCGCCTAACGCCCAGCGCGTCTCCGTTGTAGGCCAGTTCAACTACTGGGACGGTCGCCGACACCCGATGCGCCTGCGCCGGGAAACCGGCATCTGGGAGCTGTTTATCCCCGGGGCGCACCCCGGGCAGCTTTATAAATTCGAGATGATCGACGCCAACGGCAAGCTACGCATTAAAGCCGACCCGTATGCCTTCGAAGCGCAGATGCGCCCGGATACCGCGTCGTTGATTTGCGGCCTGCCTGAGAAGGTCGTCCAGACGGAAGAGCGTAAACAGGCCAACCGCTTTGATGCGCCGATCTCCGTCTATGAAGTTCATCTCGGCTCCTGGCGCCGCCACACCGATAACAACTTCTGGCTGAGCTACCGGGAGCTTGCCGACCAGCTGGTGCCGTACGCCAAATGGATGGGCTTTACTCACCTTGAGCTGCTCCCGGTCAATGAACACCCGTTCGACGGCAGCTGGGGCTATCAGCCCACCGGGCTGTATGCGCCAACGCGCCGCTTCGGCACGCGCGACGACTTCCGCTATTTCATTGATGCCGCGCACGCCGCCGGGCTGAACGTCATCCTCGACTGGGTGCCGGGCCATTTCCCTGCGGATGATTTCGCGCTGGCAGAATTTGACGGTACGAAGCTGTACGAGCACAGCGATCCGCGCGAAGGCTATCACCAGGACTGGAATACGCTGATCTACAACTACGGTCGCCGTGAGGTCTCAAACTACCTGGTCGGGAATGCCCTGTACTGGATCGAGCGGTTTGGCATTGATGCCCTGCGCGTCGATGCGGTGGCGTCGATGATCTACCGCGACTACAGCCGCAAAGAGGGGGAGTGGATCCCGAACGAGTTTGGCGGCCGCGAAAACCTGGAAGCCATTGAGTTCCTGCGCAATACCAACCGCATTATCGGCGAGCAGGTGGACGGTGCCGTGACCATGGCGGAAGAGTCGACCGACTTTGCGGGCGTCTCCCGTCCGCCGTCATTGGGCGGCCTGGGGTTCTGGTATAAGTGGAACCTGGGCTGGATGCACGACACGCTCGACTATATGAAGCTGGATCCGGTTCACCGTAAGTATCATCACGATAAGCTGACGTTCGGGATGCTCTACAACTACACCGAAAACTTCATGCTGCCGCTGTCGCACGATGAGGTGGTGCACGGCAAAAAATCCATTCTCGACCGCATGCCGGGCGACGCGTGGCAGAAGTTTGCCAACCTGCGCGCCTATTACGGCTGGATGTTTGCCTTCCCGGGTAAGAAACTGCTGTTCATGGGCAATGAGTTCGCTCAGGGTCGCGAGTGGAACCACGACGCCAGCCTCGACTGGCATCTGCTGGAAGGCGGCGACAACTGGCACCACGGGGTGCAGCGTCTGGTGCGCGATCTGAACCTGACCTATCGCCACCACAAAGCGCTGCACGAGCTGGACTTCGATCCGTACGGCTTTGAGTGGCTGGTGGTGGACGACCATGAGCGCTCGGTGTTTGTCTTTGTGCGTCGTGACAAGGCCGGTAACGAGATCATCGTCGCCAGCAACTTCACCCCGGTGCCGCGCGAACACTACCGCTTCGGCATTAACCAGCCGGGCAAATGGCGTGAAATTCTGAATACCGATTCGATGCACTACCACGGCAGCAACGCCGGTAACGGCGGGCTGGTACAGAGTGACGCCATAGAAAGCCACGGGCGACCCAACTCCCTGAGCCTGACGCTGCCGCCGCTTGGCACCATCTGGCTGATGCGGGAGGGCGAATGACGCAGCTTACGGCAGGTAAACCCGAACCGCTCGGGGCGCGTTTTGACGGAAAGGGTGTCAATTTCACCCTCTTTTCCGCTCACGCCGAGCGGGTTGAACTGTGCGTGTTTGACGGGGAAGGTAACGAGCACCGTTACGATTTACCCGCGCGCACGGGGGATACCTGGCACGGCTACCTGGCCGGAGGACGGCCAGGCATGCACTATGGCTTTCGCGTACATGGTCCGTGGGATCCGGCGCAGGGTCACTGGTTTAACCCGGCGAAGCTGCTGATTGACCCGTGCGCGCACCGCGTGGACGGCGAATTTAAAGATGACCCGCTCTTCCACGTGGGCTACGGCGAGCCCGACCACCGCGACAGCGCGCCCGTCGCGCCAAAAAGCGTGGTGGTGAACGATCTTTATGACTGGGAAGACGATGCCCCGCCGCACACGCCGTGGGGCAATACCGTCATTTATGAAGCCCACGTTAAAGGGCTGACGTACCTGCACCCGTCGATCCCCAAAGAGATGCGCGGCACCTATAAGGCGCTCGGGCATCCCACCATGATCGCCTACCTGAAACATCTCGGTATCACCGCCCTGGAACTGCTTCCCGTTGCCCATTTTGCCAGCGAGCCGCGCCTGCAGCGGCTGGGGCTCAGCAACTACTGGGGCTACAACCCGCTGGCGATGTTCGCGCTCGAGCCGCGCTATGCCGTCCATCCGGAAAAAGCGCGGGACGAGTTCCGCGATGCGGTGAAGGCTCTCCACGCGGCGGGCATTGAGGTCATTCTGGACGTGGTGCTCAACCACAGTGCAGAAAGCGATCTCGACGGTCCGACGCTCTCCATGCGCGGAATTGATAACCGTAGCTATTATTGGATCAGGCAGGATGGCGATTATGAGAACTGGACCGGCTGCGGTAACACGCTCAACCTCAGCCATCCGGCGGTCACGCATTTTGCGTATGAATGCCTGAAATACTGGGTGGAGACGTTCCACGTCGACGGTTTTCGTTTCGACCTGGCGCCCGTGATGGGGCGCACGCCGGCGTTCAGCCGGCAGGCGCCGCTGTTCGAGGCGATAAAAAACTGTCCGGTGCTCTCGCAGGTGAAGCTCATTGCCGAGCCGTGGGACATTGGCGAAGGCGGTTATCAGGTCGGGAATTTCCCGCCGCTGTTTGCCGAGTGGAACGATCACTACCGCGACGCCGTGCGCCGCTTCTGGCTGGAACGCAATCTGTCGCTGGGGGAATTTGCCGGGCGCTTTGCCGCGTCGAGCGATCTCTTTAAGCGCGACGGCAAACGCCCGTCGGCTACCGTCAACCTGTTGACGGCGCACGACGGTTTTACGCTCAGGGACTGCGTTTGTTTCAATCAGAAACACAATGAGGCAAACGGCGAAGAGAATCGCGATGGCACTAACAATAACCATAGCTTTAATCATGGTATAGAAGGGTTAGGCGGAAGCCTCGACGTCATCGAGCGGCGACGCGCCAGCGTTCATGCGCTGCTGACAACGCTTTTACTGTCGCAGGGCACGCCGATGCTGCTGGCAGGCGATGAGCATGGTCACAGCCAGCACGGTAATAACAATGCGTATTGCCAGGACAACACCTTAACCTGGCTCGACTGGGGGGAAGCCAACAGCGGGCTGATTCATTTCACCGCTGCGCTGATCCATCTTCGCCAGCAGATCCCCGCGCTGACCGCCAACAGCTGGTGGGAAGAGGGTGACGGCAACGTTCGCTGGCTGAATAAAGACGCGCAACCGTTAAGCGCGCAAGAGTGGCAACACGGCGTACCACGCCTGCAAATCCTGCTGTCGGATAAATGGCTGGTCACGCTGAACGCGACGGATGACGTCGCAGAGATTGTTTTACCTGACGGGGAGTGGCGCGCCGTTCCCCCCTTTGCCGGAGCGGATAATCCGGTAGTAATGGCTGTCTGGCACGGGCCTGCGCACGGAGTGTGCGTATTCCAAAGATGATAAAAAAGGAGTTAGTCATGGTTAGATTAGAGAAGAACGATCCCTTAATGTTGGCACGCCAGCTACCATTAAAAACGGTTGCCCTGATCCTTGCGGGTGGGCGTGGTACCCGTCTGAAAGATTTGACCATCAAGCGCGCCAAACCGGCTGTTCACTTTGGTGGTAAGTTCCGCATCATCGACTTTGCGCTCTCCAACTGTCTGAACTCGGGCATTCGCCGCATCGGCGTCATTACGCAGTATCAGTCGCACACGCTGGTTCAGCATATCCAGCGCGGCTGGTCATTCTTCAGCGAAGAGATGAACGAGTTTGTCGATCTCCTTCCTGCTCAGCAGCGCGTTCACGGCGAGAACTGGTACCGCGGTACGGCGGATGCGGTGACCCAGAACCTCGACATTATTCGTCGCTATAACGCGGAATACATCGTGATCCTCGCCGGGGACCACATCTACAAGCAAGATTACTCCCACATGCTGATCGACCACGTCGAAAAAGGGGCGCGCTGCACCGTGGCGTGTCTGCCTGTGCCCGTTGCCGAAGCGACGGCGTTTGGCGTCATGCACGTGGATGCCGACGACAAAATTATCGACTTCGTTGAAAAACCGGCGAACCCGCCAACGATGCCGGGCGATGACACCAAATCGCTCGCCAGCATGGGGATCTATGTCTTTGACGCAGATTATCTTTATGAGCTGCTGGAAGAAGACGACAAAGACGAAAACTCCAGCCACGACTTCGGTAAAGACATCATTCCGAAAATCACGAAAGCTGGCATGGCGTATGCACATCCATTCCCGCTGTCCTGCGTACAGTCCGATCCGAATGCGGAACCCTACTGGCGCGATGTGGGAACGCTGGAAGCTTACTGGAAAGCGAACCTCGATCTGGCATCGGTCACGCCTGAACTGGATATGTATGACCAGAACTGGCCGATTCGTACCCATATGGAGTCGCTACCGCCGGCCAAATTCGTGCAGGACCGCTCCGGCAGCCACGGTATGACGCTGAACTCGCTGGTGTCCGGCGGGTGCATTATCTCCGGTTCGGTCGTGGTGCAGTCGGTGTTGTTCCCGCGCGTGCGGATAAATTCATTCTGTAATATCGATTCGGCAGTCTTGTTGCCGGATGTCTGGGTAGGGCGCTCGTGTCGTCTGCGTCGTTGCGTGATCGACCGTGCCTGCGTCATCCCTGAAGGGATGGTCATTGGGGAGAATGCGGAAGAAGACGCGCGTCGTTTCTACCGTTCGGAAGAGGGGATCGTGTTAGTCACACGGGAAATGTTGCGGAAGCTGCAGATCAAACAGGAGCGATGATGCAGGTTTTACACGTATGTTCTGAGATGTTCCCGTTATTAAAAACGGGCGGACTGGCAGATGTGCTTGGCGCATTACCGGCGGCGCAAATCGCCGGAGGCGTGGATACCCGAGTCCTGCTGCCCGCCTTTCCGGATATCCGGCGCGGTATACCCGATGCAAAAGTGGTGACCCGCCGTGAAACGTTTGCCGGACGCATTACCCTGCTGTTTGGACATTACAATGGCGTAGGGATTTACCTGATCGACGCGCCGCACTTATACGATCGCCCGGGCAGCCCGTATCACGATACGAACCTGTTCGCCTACACCGACAACGTGCTGCGCTTTGCGCTGCTCGGCTGGGTTGGAGCAGAAATGGCGACGGGGCTGGATCCGTTCTGGCGTCCGGATGTGGTGCACGCGCACGACTGGCACGCCGGGCTTGCCCCGGCGTATCTCGCCGCGCGCGGCCACCCGGCGAAATCGGTCTTTACCGTGCATAACCTTGCCTATCAGGGGATGTACTACGCCCATCACATGAATGACATCGATCTGCCATGGTCGTTCTTTAACATGCACGGTCTGGAGTTTAACGGGCAGATCTCGTTCCTGAAGGCGGGGCTGTACTACGCCGATCACATCACGGCGGTGAGCCCGACCTACGCGCGTGAGATCACCCAGCCGGCGTTTGGCTACGGCATGGAAGGGTTGCTGCAGCAGCGCCATCGCGAAGGCCGCCTGTCGGGTATTCTGAACGGCGTGGATGAACAGATCTGGAGCCCGGAAACCGATCTCCTGCTGGCGGCGCGCTATGGCCGTGATTCCGTGGAAGACAAAGCGGAAAACAAACGCCAGCTGCAGATTGCGATGGGCCTGAAGGTGAACGACAAAGTGCCGCTGTTCGCCGTCGTGAGCCGCCTGACCAGCCAGAAAGGGCTGGATCTGGTGCTGGAGGCGCTGCCCGGTTTACTGGAGCAGGGCGGACAGCTGGCGCTGCTCGGCGCGGGCGATCCGGTGCTGCAGGAAGGTTTCCTTGCCGCCGCTGCGGAACACCCGGGGCAGGTGGGCGTGCAGATTGGCTACCACGAGGCGTTCTCGCACCGAATTATGGGCGGCGCGGACGTCATTCTGGTGCCAAGCCGTTTCGAACCCTGCGGCCTGACGCAGCTTTATGGTCTGAAATACGGCACGCTGCCGCTGGTGCGCCGCACGGGCGGACTGGCGGATACCGTATCCGACAGCTCTCTGGAAAATCTGGCGGACGGTATCGCCAGCGGGTTTGTCTTTGAGGACAGTAATGCCTGGTCGCTGCTTCGGGCGATTCGGCGTGCTTTCGTCTTGTGGTCCCGTCCATCACTCTGGCGTTACGTTCAGCGTCAGGCGATGTCCATGGACTTTAGCTGGCACGTCGCGGCGCAGTCATACCGCGATCTCTATCAACGCTTGATGTAACGAGGCGAAGTTACTGATATGAACGCTCCATTTAGCTACTCTTCACCCACGCTCAGCGTTGAGGCGTTAAAGCACTCCATCGCCTACAAGCTGATGTTCACCATCGGGAAAGATCCGGTTATAGCCAACAAGCACGAGTGGCTGAACGCCACCCTGTTTGCGGTGCGTGACCGCCTGGTTGAACGCTGGCTGCGCTCAAACCGCGCCCAGCTTTCGCAGGAGACGCGTCAGGTTTACTACCTGTCGATGGAATTTTTGATTGGCCGCACGCTGTCCAACGCGCTGCTGTCGCTCGGTATTTATGACGATGTCAAAACCGCACTCGAAGAGATGGGGTTAGATTTAGAAGAACTGATCGACGAAGAGAACGACCCGGGCCTCGGCAACGGCGGTCTGGGGCGTCTCGCCGCCTGCTTCCTCGACTCGCTGGCGACGCTGGCGCTGCCGGGCCGCGGCTACGGTATTCGCTACGACTACGGTATGTTCAAACAGAACATCGTCGACGGGCGTCAGAAAGAGTCGCCGGACTACTGGCTGGAGTACGGCAACCCGTGGGAATTCAAGCGCCACAACACGCGTTACAAGGTGCGCTTTGGCGGGCGTATCCAGCAGGAAGGGAAAAAATCCCGCTGGGTGGAAACGGAAGAGATCCTGGCCGTGGCCTACGACCAGATTATCCCCGGCTACGATACCGACGCCACCAACACGCTGCGCCTGTGGAGTGCCCAGGCCAGTAGCGAAATTAACCTCGGTAAATTTAACCAGGGTGACTACTTCGCGGCGGTGGAGGATAAAAACCACTCCGAGAACGTGTCCCGCGTGCTGTACCCGGATGACTCGACCTACTCGGGTCGCGAGCTGCGCCTGCGTCAGGAGTATTTCCTCGTTTCGGCTACCATTCAGGACATCCTCAGCCGCCACCATCAGCTGCACAAAACCTACGCCAACCTGGCGGAGAAAACCGCGATCCACCTTAACGACACCCACCCGGTGCTCTCTATTCCGGAACTGATGCGCCTGCTGATCGACGAGCATAAGTTCAGCTGGGATGACGCCTTTGAGGTGACCTGCCAGGTGTTCTCGTACACCAACCACACGCTGATGAGCGAAGCGCTGGAGACGTGGCCGGTGGACATGCTCGGTAAAATCCTGCCGCGCCACCTGCAGATTATCTTTGAGATTAACGACTACTTCCTCAAGACGCTGCAGGAGCAGTATCCGAACGATACCGGCCTGCTGAGCCGTGCGTCCATCATTGATGAGTCGAACGGTCGTCGCGTGCGCATGGCCTGGCTGGCGGTTGTCATCAGCCACAAGGTCAACGGCGTGTCCGAGCTCCACTCGAACCTGATGGTGCAGTCTCTGTTTGCGGACTTCGCGAAGATCTTCCCGACGCGGTTCTGCAACGTGACCAACGGCGTCACGCCGCGCCGCTGGCTGGCGCTGGCCAACCAGCCGCTCTCTGAGGTGCTGGACGAGAATATCGGCCGCACCTGGCGTACCGATTTGAGCCAGCTGAGCGAGCTGGAACAGCATATTGATTTCCCGACGGTGAACAAAGCCGTACGCGAAGCCAAGCTGCTGAACAAAAAGCGTCTGGCGGTCTGGCTGGCGATGCACCTCAACGTGGTCGCTAACCCGAAAGCGCTGTTCGACGTGCAGATCAAACGCATCCACGAATACAAGCGTCAGCTGATGAACGTGCTGCACGTGATCACCCATTACAACCGCATCAAGGCCGATCCAACGGCCGAATGGGTGCCGCGCGTGAAGATCTTCGCCGGTAAGGCGGCTTCCGCCTACTACATGGCGAAGCACATTATTCATCTCATCAACGACGTGGCGAAGGTGGTTAACCAGGATCCGGACATTGGCGACAAGCTGAAGGTGGTGTTCATTCCGAACTACAGCGTCAGCCTTGCGCAGCTGATCATCCCGGCGGCGGATCTCTCTGAACAGATTTCGACGGCGGGTACTGAAGCATCGGGTACCAGTAATATGAAGTTTGCCCTCAACGGCGCGCTGACCATCGGCACGCTGGACGGGGCGAACGTCGAGATGCTGGAGCACGTGGGCGAAGAAAATATCTTCATCTTCGGTAACACGACGGAAGAGGTGGAGGCGCTTCGCAGGAAAGGCTACTCGCCGCGTCAATATTACGAAGAGGATGAAGAGTTGCGTCAGGTGCTGACGCAGATCGCGACCGGCGTGTTTAGCCCGGATGAACCGAGCCGCTATCGCGATCTGGTGGATTCGCTGATTAACTTTGGCGATCACTACCAGGTGCTGGCGGATTATCGCAGCTACGTGGACTGTCAGGATAAGGTTGACGAGCTGTACCGTCAGCAGGAGAAGTGGACCAGCGCCGCGATGTACAACATCGCCAATATGGGCTATTTCTCGTCAGACCGGACCATCAAGGAGTATGCCGAGACGATCTGGCATATTGATCCGGTGAGATTGTAAAAGCAAAACGGCAACCTCGGTTGCCGTTTTTAGTGTTTGTTCCCTCTCCCTGTGGGAGAGGGGCAGGGTGAGGGCATCAGTCCGCACCGGTCGTATTACGACGCCAGCGACAGCTCACGCTTCCCCGCATTTTGCAGTAACCACTGCGCCACGCGAGACTGCTGCTCGGCGTTGAGCCACATCCCTTCCTTGGTACGGCGCCAGATAGCATCGTCCAGACGACGCACCCACTCGTGCTCAACCAGGTAACGCAGTTCGGCTTCGTACAGCTCGTGGCCGAAATGCTCGCCCAGATCCGCCATGTCCTTCGCATCGCCCAGAATCAGCTCGGTATTGCTGCCGTAAGTGCGGGCATAGTGGCGCGCCATTCCTTCGGTGATGAACGGGAACCGACGGCGCAGCTTCGCGGCGTAATCATCGCGGTTATCGCCGATATCACCGCCGGGCAGTACCGCGCCCTTGGTCCATGCCGGGCCAATGCCTTTATAGTACGGCGCCAGTTTTTCCAGCGCGTGCTCGGCCAGCTTGCGGTAGGTAGTGAGCTTACCGCCAAACACGGAAAGCAGCGGCGCCTGACCGTCAACGTCGTGAATATCGAGCGTATAGTCGCGGGTAATGGCCTGCGGTGAGTCAGATTCGTCATCGCACAGCGGACGCACGCCGGAGTAGGTCCAGACAACGTCGTCGCGCGACAGCTGTTTCTTAAAGTGCGCGTTATACACTTTGAGCAGGTAGTTCACTTCGCTCTCGTCGATCTCGACGTTCTTCGGATCGCCTTTGTACTCCACGTCGGTAGTACCGATGATCGAGAATTCGTCCATCCACGGGATCACAAACACGATGCGCTTGTCTTCGTTCTGCAGGATGTAAGCCTGCTTCTGGGTATGCACGCGCGGCACCACAATGTGGCTGCCTTTGATTAGGCGAATGCCGTATGGAGAAGGCAGATGCATGCCGTCGTCGAAGAACTGCTTCACCCACGGGCCGGTAGCGTTCACCAGGCCGCGCGCTTTCCAGCTGAATTTCTCGCCGGTATCAATGTCTTCCGCTTCCACAATCCACAGGCCATTTTCACGACGGGCAGCGGTTGCGCGGGTGCGGGTTTTCACCTCGCCACCTTTCTTCTCAACCATCTGCGCATTCGCCAGTACCAGGCGGGCATCATCCACCCAGCAGTCGGAATATTCGAATCCGCGCACGATTTCCGGCTTAAGGACCGATTCTGAGCCAAAACGCAACCCTTTCGAACCCGGGAGGCTGGTGCGTTTACCCAGATGATCGTACATAAACAGACCGATGCGAATCATCCACGCCGGACGCAGATGCGGGCGATGGGGCAGGCGGAAGCGCATCGGAATCGCCAGATGCGGGGCCATTTTCAGCAGCACTTCACGTTCGGCCAGCGCTTCACTGACCAGGCGGAATTCGTAGTGTTCCAGGTAGCGCAGGCCACCGTGAATCAGTTTGGAGCTGGCGGACGACGTCGCGCAGGCGAGATCGTTAGCTTCCAGCATCAGTACGGACAAACCGCGTCCTGCGGCATCGACCGCAATACCGGCACCGTTGATGCCACCGCCTATCACAATCAGATCTTTGGTTTCCATAACACCCTCATGCACTTTCGTTAAAGCTCAGAAATGTTCGATATCGCTCATAATAGCAAAGGAACGCGCTTTTGGTAACATCAAAAAAACAATTTAGAGTGATATGGATAACATAATGGCGTTTACCCGCCGCCAGGACGTACACTACGGGGTAAAATCTTGTCGTTGACCACTGTAAAGAGAACACCATGGATCAGTTTGAATGTATTAACGTAGAAGAAGCCCACCAGAAGATGCACCAGGGAAAAGCGGTGCTGGTGGACATCCGCGATCCGCAGAGTTTTGCGATGGGCCATACGCCGGGCGCGTTCCATCTCACCAACGACACGCTGAGCGCGTTTATGCGCGATAACGACTTCGACACGCCGGTGATGGTCATGTGTTACCACGGCAACAGCAGCAAAGGCGCGGCGCAGTATCTGCTTCAGCAGGGTTACGACGCAGTTTACAGCGTCGACGGTGGTTTCGATGCCTGGCATCGTCATTTCCCGGCGGAAGTGGAATACGCTTTTGAGCGCTGATCCCGCTATACTGTCCTCTTTTGTGTGGAAATAAGCGACCGCTGCCCATGTTGATGATCACCTCTTTTACTAACCCGCGTGTCGCCCAGGCGTTTGTCGACTATATGGCGACGCAGGGCGTTATTCTGACTATTCAACAACATACGCAGACAGACGTCTGGCTGGCCGATGAGAGCCAGGCCGGACGGGTAAACGAGGAGCTGGCGCGTTTTCTTGAGAACCCTGGCGACCCGCGCTATCTGGCGGCCAGCTGGCAGTCCGGCCAGACCGGCAGCGGATTGCACTACAGCCGCTTTCCTTTCCTCGCCACTATTCGCGAGCGCGCGGGCCCGTTTACGCTGCTGCTGATGGCGGCCTGTATCATCGTCTTCATTATCATGAACGTGGTCGGCGACCAGAGCGTAATGATTGCCCTGGCGTGGCCCTATGACTCGTCTCTTGAGTTTGACGTCTGGCGCTACTTTAGCCACGTGATGATGCATTTCTCGGTGATGCATATCCTCTTTAACCTGCTCTGGTGGTGGTATCTCGGCGGTGCCGTTGAAAAGCGTCTGGGCAGCGGCAAGCTGATCGTTATCACCATCATCAGCGCCCTGTTAAGTGGCTACGTGCAGCACAAGTTCAGCGGGCCATGGTTCGGCGGGCTGTCGGGTGTCGTGTATGCCCTGATGGGCTACGTCTGGCTTCGCGGGGAGCGCGACCCGGAAAGTGGCATCTATCTGCAACGCGGATTAATAACCTTTGCATTAATATGGCTAATTGCCGGATGGTTTGATCTGTTTGGTATGTCTATCGCCAACGGTGCGCACGTCGCCGGGCTGGCCGTGGGGCTGGCGATGGCCTTTGCCGACACGCTCCATGCGCGAAAACGAACATAATTCTCAGGGATAATTGATGAAACAAACACAACGTCATGACGCCATTATCGAACTGGTAAAAAAACAGGGATACGTCAGCACCGAAGAGCTGGTGGAGCAGTTTGCCGTCAGCCCACAAACCATCCGTCGTGACCTGAACGACCTGGCCGATCAGAACCGTATTCTTCGCCACCACGGCGGCGCGGCGCTGCCGTCCAGCTCGGTCAACACCTCCTGGCACGACCGTAAGGCGACGCAGACGGCAGAGAAAGAGCGCATTGCCCGCAAGGTCGCCAGCCAGATCCCGAACGGCGCGACGCTGTTTATTGATATCGGCACCACGCCGGAAGCGGTCGCCCATGCGCTGCTGGATCACGAGAACCTGCGCGTGGTCACCAACAACCTGAACGTGGCCAATACCCTGATGCAGAAAGACGACTTCCGCATCATCCTCGCGGGCGGCGAGCTGCGCAGCCGCGACGGCGGGATTATCGGCGAAGCGACCCTCGACTTTATCTCGCAGTTCCGCCTCGACTTCGGCATTCTGGGGATCAGCGGTATCGACAGCGACGGCTCGCTGCTGGAGTTTGATTACCACGAGGTGCGCACCAAGCGCGCGATTATTGAAAATTCACGCCACGTGATGCTGGTGGTGGATCATTCCAAGTTTGGCCGTAACGCGATGGTGAACATGGGCAGCATCAGCATGGTGGATGCGGTCTATACCGACGTGATGCCGCCGGCGGGCGTGATGCAGGTAATTAAAGATAATAATTTGCAGTTAGAGTTGTGTTGAAAAGCCGTTCTCCCTCTCCCTGTGGGAGAGGGCCGGGGTGAGGGCGTCAGGCCGCACAAATCTAAACGCCGTACCCCATCATCTTCAACAGCTGCTGTGCATGCTGTACTGCATCCTGACGATGCGCCACGCCCAGCTTCTGGTACAGATTGCGGATATGCGTTTTGATGGTGGTCGCCGCCACCGCAAGCTCACCGGCAATCTGCTCGTTGCTGTAGCCTGAATAAATCAGCCCCAGAACCTGCCATTCGCGCTGGGTGAGCGGGCTGGTGCGGATAAGTTCCGGCACTTCCGGGTGGTTCAGCAGACGTTCAACAAAGTTCTCATCGAAATGCGCGAACTTGTGCCGATGATGCTGGTTAATCTCGCGCAGAATGCGCTGGGCGCGATGCTGATCCAGTTCCGGCAGCGTGTTGAGCTGAATCAGCTGGCGCAGCTGCTGCGCCATCACTTCCCCTTCAATTACAAAGTGGCTGATAAACCCGGTGCGGTTTGCCAGCTGCAGCGCCTCCAGCAGCACGCGCTGGGCATCGTTTTTACGACCCGCCTGCCAGTAGAGCTGGTTTTGCAGCAGCAGGTTGCGGTTCAGGTCGCTCATCAGGCGCAGGCTGCGCGCGTTCTCGTTCAGCTCCTCCAGCACAATCTCAGCGGGCTCTAATTCACCGAGCAGGATCTGCGCGCGGGCAATGTTGCGCCACTGGCTCTGCAGGAAGTGGTTGTTGGCAAATTCCGGTTTTGGCGTCTGGCGCAGCCAGTTGGCGGCAGATTTTTTATCGCCGGTCATCTGCCAGTAAATCACCCGGACCTTGTCGGCGTTTGACACCCAGTCGCTATGATACTGGCCGTTGCCGAGCAGGTTTTCCAGGCGGTTAAGATGGTTGCGGGCGTTGTCGAGATCGCCGCGCGCCAGCGAGCACTGCACCAGCAGCGCCAGGCACTGCAGCTGCTGCTGAGGCTGGAAGCTGGAAAGAACATCCACACCCTGACGGGCGCAGCTTTCCGCTTCATCCAGACGCGACCATGCCCACAGCAGCTGGGCGCGAATACGCAACAGGAACTCGTGCATCGGCAGCTGTTCCAGATGCTGTTCACGAATCAACTGGAACGCTTTTTCCTGGTTTTCCCAGGCAGCCTGCAGGAACCCCTGCGCGAATAAAATCTCGCTCTGTTGGATCAGGCTCCACAGGGCGTAATGCCAGACATCATGACGACGCGCCATCTGTTCGGTTTGCTGCATCAGTGAAAGCGATCGCGTGAGATCGCCTTTGCAGTGCAGCACTTCGCCGTGCACGGAGGTCGCCACGATACGGCTGTAGAAGTTGGCAAGCGGCAGTTCATCCAGCGCGACCATCGCCAGCCGTTCAGCTTCGTCCGGGTCGCCATCGTTAATCGCCACCTGAGCGCGCAGCGCGTTGAACTCGCCGTGCAGGGTGGTATCCATTTCGCTTTCCATCTCCTGCTCGGCGCGCGCCAGCAGGGTGTTCACTTCGCTGTAGCGATGCTGGCTCTGCATCAGCCAGGCCTGCAGCAGCACCAGACGCGGATTCTCAAGCAGGCTTTCCCACGGCAGGGCTTTGAGGGATTCTTCCAGCAGCGTCAGCTCGCTGTGGTTAAACAGGCCCCACGCATGATTGAGGAGGATATCGCGCAGCATGCTGGCATCACCGGCGGCCAGCGCGTGGTGGATGGCTTCGCTTGGGAAGCCTTGCGCCATCCAGCTTTCGGCAGCGGCGCGGTGGATCTCCGGCAGTTCAACCGCCAGCTCCCACTGACAGCGCTGGCGCAGGAAGCTGCCAAACAGCGGATGATAGCTAAACCACTCGCCCGGATCGTCCATGCGCGTCAGGAAAAGGCCCTGACGTTCAATCTCTTCGAGCTGCAGCTGGCCGTTTTCACAGCCCGTCACCCGCACGATGAGCGCATCGTTCATGGAGCGCAGCAGAGAGCTTTTCAGCAGGAAATTACGCGTTGAGGGATCGACGCTGTCCAGCACCTCATCCACGAGATAGTCAGAAAGGTGGCTGGCGTTGATGCCCGCCAGGCGCCGCGCAGACTGATGTGCCGGACTGTTATTTTGCCGGGCTGAGAGGGCAATCAGCTGCAGCGCCGTTGCCCAGCCGGCAACGTCATCACACAGGCGGCTGCTTTCGGCGGCCTCAATCGGTGAGTTCAGGCGGCAGTCAAAGAACTGTTTCGCTTCCTGGTGGGTAAAGGCCAGCTGCTGGCTGCCCACTTCCAGGAGCTGATCGCGCACGCGCAGGTTGGCAATACCCAGCTGCGGCAGGTTGCGTGACAGCACGACTAAGGTCAGGTTTTCCGGCTGATGGCGCAGGAAGAAACGCATCGATTCATGAATTACCGGGTTAGTGATGAGATGGTAATCATCAATCACCACGTAAAGCGGGCGATGCCATTCGGCCAGTTCGATAAACAGCTGAGAGAAAAGGGAGGACAGGCTTGCGTACTGGCGCTTTTGCACCATCACCTCACTGGCGACGCAGTGTCCATGGGTTGCTTGCTGTATGGCGGCAATCAGATAGCTGGCAAAACGCTCCTGCTGGTTATCGCCCTCGTCGAGAGAGTACCAGCCAAGATCGCTTTTACCCGCGGCCCATTGCGAAATGAGCGTTGTTTTTCCATAACCTGCAGGGCTCGTAACCAGCGCCAGTCGGAAATTATGCGCGCCGGAAAGTTTAGCCAACAGACGCTCGCGGACCACTGTATGGTCAAGGCGAACTGGGCGACTTAATTTAGACGGAATCAACATAGGTTTCACTTCACTGTGGGGAACGAGAGATTTTATTTTTTTTGCGCTTCGTAATTAATGGATATAAGGTCGGCCAATAAGTTAACTATTGCAAGTTATGTCTGGATTTGGTGGCTGTGAATTTGCACTCTGTCACAAAACATTCAGGCAGAGGAGGGAACTTTCTGAAAAGGTCTTTGATGCCCCGTCAATGCTGGCTTGTATGGCTGTGCTGCGGCTGCGCTGAAACTGGTTTCAGAAAGGGATAGTGACGTCGAATTTAATATACTTCTGGTAAAGTTAAGGGAGATTAATAATCTCCTTAGCGATTTCCCGATTGCCGAAATATTATTCTACGTAAGTAATTATTTCGGCGGGGTTTAATTTCACCCGAAACCGCATTTCATTTCTTTGACATTCTCCTCGGTTACTTTTTTATCTTCCGGGCACACTCGAACTATGCTCTGAGAGTGGCCTCGATCACACTTTTATGCTCATCCCCGTTACTCCTCCCTGTCTAATCCCCCACAGGAGGAGGAAGAGGGGAAATGAGCCAGGCACACTAGCGCCAACTTGTGTTTTCTTTCTAAAGGATGCCGATCCCCTATGTCACAGCCTACTTTCAACAAAGCTCAATTCCAGGCTGCCCTGACGCGTCAGTGGCAGCGTTTTGGCCTTCATGCTGCAAACGAGATGACGCCTCACCAGTGGTGGCAGGCAGTGAGCGGTGCGCTCGCAGAGCAGCTGGATGCTCAACCCCTGGCAAACCCGGTAAAAGGCCAGCGCCATGTAAACTACATTTCAATGGAATTCCTGATTGGCCGTCTGACGGGCAACAACCTGTTGAACCTCGGCTGGTATCAGGAGGTCGGTGACGTTCTTAAAGAACACGACATTAACCTGACCGACCTGCTGGAAGAAGAGATTGACCCGGCGCTGGGCAACGGCGGCCTGGGACGCCTGGCGGCCTGCTTCCTGGACTCCATGGCGACCGTCGGCCAGTCGGCGATTGGCTATGGTCTGAACTATCAGTACGGCCTGTTCCGTCAGTCGTTTGCCGACGGGCATCAGATGGAAGCGCCGGACGACTGGCATCGCAATACCTATCCGTGGTTCCGCCACAACGCGCAGCTGGACGTACAGGTTGGCATTGGCGGGAAAGTGACAAAGCAGGGTCTCTGGGAACCGGCGTTCACCATCACCGGCGAAGCCTGGGATCTGCCGGTGCTTGGCTACCGTAACGGCGTGGCGCAGCCGCTGCGTCTGTGGCAGGCGAAGCACGCGCATCCGTTTAACCTGACCAAATTCAACGACGGCGATTTCCTGCGCGCCGAGCAGCAGGGCATCGATGCCGAGAAGCTGACCAAAGTCCTCTACCCGAACGACAACCACCTGGCCGGTAAAAAGCTGCGCCTGATGCAACAGTACTTCCAGTGCGCCTGCTCCGTGGCGGACATTCTGCGTCGCCATCACCTGGCGGGCCGCAAGCTGGAGCAGCTGCCGGACTTTGAAGTGATTCAGCTCAACGACACGCACCCGACCATTGCCATCCCGGAGCTACTGCGCGTGCTGATCGACGAGCACCAGCTGAGCTGGGATGACGCCTGGGCCATCACCAGCCGTACCTTTGCCTACACCAACCACACCCTGATGCCAGAAGCGCTTGAGTGCTGGGATGAGAAGCTGGTGAAAACGCTGCTGCCGCGCCACATGCAGATCATCAACAAAATTAACGACCAGTTTAAAAAGCTCGTGGATAAAACCTGGCCGGGCAACAAGTCGGTCTGGGCGAAGCTGGCGGTGGTTCACGACAAGCAGGTGCGCATGGCGAATATGTGCGTTGTCAGCGGGTTTGCGGTGAATGGCGTGGCGGCGCTGCACTCGGATCTGGTGGTCAAAGATCTCTTCCCGGAATACCACCAGCTGTGGCCAACCAAATTCCACAACGTGACCAACGGCATCACGCCGCGTCGCTGGATCAAGCAGTGCAACCCGCTGCTGGCCGGCCTGCTGGATAAGACCCTGAAGAAAGAGTGGGCCAACGATCTGGACCAGCTCATCAACCTGGAAAAATACGCTGACGACGCGAAATTCCGCGAGCAGTACCGGGCGATCAAGCTGGAGAACAAGGTTCGCCTGGCGGAGTTTGTGAAAGTGCGTACCGGGATTGAGATCAACCCGAACGCCATATTCGATATCCAGATCAAACGTCTGCACGAGTACAAACGCCAGCATCTGAACCTGCTGCACATTCTGGCGCTGTACAAAGAGATCCGCGAGAACCCGCAGGCCGACCGCGTGCCGCGCGTGTTCCTGTTCGGTGCGAAAGCGGCGCCGGGCTACTACCTGGCGAAAAACATTATCCTCGCCATCAATAAAGTAGCGGCGGCGATCAACAGCGATCCGAAAGTGGGCGACAAGCTGAAGGTGGTGTTCCTGCCGGATTACTGCGTCTCGGCGGCGGAAATGCTGATCCCGGCGGCGGATATCTCCGAGCAGATCTCAACCGCAGGGAAAGAAGCCTCCGGTACCGGCAACATGAAGCTGGCGCTGAACGGCGCGCTGACCGTCGGCACGCTCGACGGGGCGAACGTCGAAATCGCCGAGAAGGTGGGCGAAGAGAACATCTTTATCTTCGGCCATACCGTGGAAGAGGTGAAAGCCATCAAGGCCAAAGGCTATGACCCGGTGAAATGGCGTAAGAAAGACAAAGTCCTCGATGCGGTGCTGAAGGAGCTGGAGAGCGGTAAATACAGCGACGGCGATAAGCACGCGTTTGACCAGATGCTGCACAGCATGGACAAACACGGCGGTGACCCGTATCTGGTAATGGCGGACTTCACGGCCTACGTTGAAGCGCAAAAGCAGGTCGACGTGCTGTATCGCGACCAGGAAGCGTGGACCCGCGCGTGCATCCTGAATACCGCCCGCTGCGGTATGTTCAGCTCTGACCGCTCAATCCGTGATTATCAGGCCCGTATCTGGCAGGCAAAACGCTAAGGAAGCGCGATGGAGAGTAAACGTCTGGACAGTGCCGCGCAGGCGGCGGGAATTAGCCTCAGTTACATCAATGCGCACGGCAAACCGCAGTCTATTGGTGCGGACACCAAAAGACGTTTGCTGGATGCCATGCACAAAACCGACGCGAAAGCGTCGGCTGCTCCGGTGCCGAACGTGAAGGTATTCACCGCAGGCAAAAAGATGCCGCTGGCGGTGGAGGGGCGCGGCGAGTTTAGCTGGCTTCTTACCACCGAAGAGGGGCATCAGCATAAAGGCCACGCCACCGGTGGCAAAACGTTAAACCTTCCGGCAAAGCTGCCGGAGGGGTATCACACCTTAACGCTCACCCAGGACGATCTGCGTTTCCACTGCCGGGTGATCGTCGCGCCAAAACGCTGCTACGAGCCGCAGGCGCTGCTTGAAGGCAAAAAGCTGTGGGGCGCCTGCGTGCAGCTCTACACTCTGCGTTCCGACAGCAACTGGGGCATCGGTGATTTTGGCGATCTGAAAAAGATGCTGGCATCCGTGGGCGAGCGCGGCGGCGCGTTTATCGGTCTCAACCCGATCCACGCGCTCTATCCGGCCAACCCGGAGAGCGCCAGCCCGTATAGTCCGTCGTCCCGTCGCTGGCTGAACGTTATTTATATCGACGTTAACGCCTTAGATGATTTCAAAAACAGCCAGGAGGCGCAGGCGTGGTGGAAACTCAGCACCACACAGCAGGCGCTGAAGCAGGCGCGCGAAGCTGACTGGGTGGACTATTCCACCGTCACGGCGCTGAAAATGGCCGCGCTGCGCCTGGCGTGGAAAGGCTTTTCGCAGCGCGATGACGAGCAGATGGCCGCGTTCCGCCAGTTTGTGACGCAGGAGGGCGAGAGCCTGTACTGGCAGGCGGCGTTCGATGCGCTGCACGCATATCAGGTAAAAGAGGACGAAATGCGCTGGGGCTGGCCGGTCTGGCCCGAAGCGTATCAGAGCGTCGACACGCCTGAAGTGAAAGCGTTCTGTAAAAAAAATGCCGATGAAGTGGACTTCTACCTGTGGCTGCAGTGGCTGGCTTATAGCCAGTTTGCCGCCTGCTGGCAGGTGAGCCAGGGCTATAAAATGCCGATTGGCCTGTACCGCGATCTGGCCGTGGGCGTGGCGGAAGGCGGCGCGGAAACCTGGTGTGACCGTGAGCTTTACTGTCTGAAAGCCTCCGTCGGCGCGCCGCCGGATATCCTTGGCCCGCTGGGCCAGAACTGGGGATTGCCGCCTATGGATCCGCACGTCATGGCGGAGCGCGCTTACGAGCCGTTTATCGACCTGCTGCGCGCTAACATGCAGAACTGCGGCGCGCTGCGTATTGACCACGTAATGTCCGTGCTGCGTCTGTGGTGGATCCCATACGGTGAAACAGCCGATCACGGGGCGTATGTGCAGTATCCGGTTGACGATCTGCTGTCGATCCTGGCCCTGGAAAGCAAGCGCCATCAGTGCATGGTGATCGGTGAAGATCTCGGTACCGTGCCGGTGGAAATTGTCAGCAAGCTCCGCGACAGCGGCGTCTACTCCTATAAAGTGCTCTATTTTGAAAACGACCATGAGAAAACCTTCCGCGCGCCGCAAGCGTACCCTGAACAGTCAATGGCAGTCGCGACGACGCATGACCTTCCTACGCTTCGTGGCTATTGGGAAAGCGGCGATCTGACCCTTGGCAAAACGCTGGGCCTGTATCCTGATGAGGAGGTGTTACACGGCCTGTATCAGGATCGCGAGCTTTCCAAACAGGGGCTACTGGATGCGCTGCACAAGCAGGGCTGTCTGCCGAAACGTGCGGGACATAAAGCGTCATTGATGTCGATGACCGCGACCCTCAATCGCGGTTTGCAGCGCTATATTGCCGACAGCAACAGCGCGCTGCTGGGGCTGCAGCCGGAAGACTGGATTGATATGGCGGAGCCGGTGAACATCCCGGGCACCAGCTATCAGTACAAGAACTGGCGTCGCAAGCTGTCCACCACGCTTGAGGCGATGTTTGCCGATGATGGGGTGAACAGGCTGATCAAGGATTTGGATAAGCGGCGAAAAGCTGCTGGTAAGAAGTAATAAAAAACCCGCCAGTGGCGGGTTTTTTATTATCAGGCAGTGCTCATGCAGGTCGGGTAAGGCGTAGCCGCCACCCGACTTAGGGCATCAGACCACCATGTTGAGCAGCAGCACCCCGACCAGACCACACACCGAAATAATGGTTTCCAGCGCGGACCAGGACTTGATGGTTTCACCGATCGTCAGGTTGAAGTACTCCTTGAACAGCCAGAAGCCCGGGTCGTTAACGTGAGAGAAAATCACGCTACCGGAACCGACGGCGATAACCATCAGCTCAGGGCTTACGCCCGTGGTCGCAATCAGCGGGGCAACGATACCGCCTGCGGTGATCGCCGCAACGGTCGCTGAACCCAGCGCAATACGCAGAACCGCGGCAATAGACCAGGCCATCAGGAGCGGCGATACGTTGGTTTCATGCATCATGGCGGCGATGTATTTGTCCACGCCGCTGTCGACCAGAACCTGCTTGAATGCACCGCCACCGCCGATGATCAGGAGCATCATGGCAATGATTTTGATTGAAGAGGTCAGCGTGTCGTTGATCTGATCCATGGAGCGGCCACGGTTCAAACCGAAGGTGAACATCGCGATCAGCACGGCAATCAGCGTTGCCATCACCGGGTCACCCAGGAATTCCGCCACGGACAGGAACGCATGACCTTTAGGCAGGATCATCTCCGCCACGGCGCGCATCGCCATCAGGATCACCGGTACCAGGGAGGTCCAGACGCTGACGCCAAAGCCCGGCATCTCTTCTTCGGTGAAGGTTTTGGCGCTGTACAGACCTTCCGGAATCGGCTTATCAATGCCTTTCAGGAAGCGGGCATAAACCGGGCCGGCCAGAATCACCGTCGGGATCGCCAGAATCGTACCGAACAGCAGAGTTTTACCCATATCCGCGTGGAAGATGGTCGCGATAGCGGTTGGACCCGGGTGCGGCGGCAGGAAGCCGTGGGTCACGGACAGCGCCGCAGCCATTGGCACGCCGACATACAGCAGCGGGATGCTCGCGGCAGCCGCAATGGTGAACACCAGCGGCAGCATCAATACGAAGCCCACTTCATAGAACAGCGCGAAACCAACGGTAAAGCCGGTTAACACCACTGCCCACTGAATGTTCTTCTTACCGAATTTGTCGATAAGCGTGGTGGCAATACGCTGCGCGCCCCCGCAGTCCGCCAGCATTTTACCGAGCATGGCGCCGAAGCCCATGATCAACGCCAGGCTGCCGAGCGTGCCGCCAACACCGGCTTTAATCGAGCTGATAACTTTCACCAGCGGCATCCCCTGCATCAGACCGACTGCAAGTGCCACCAGAACCAGAGCGATAAATCCGTTCATTTTGAAACGGATCATCAAGAGCAGTAATAACACAACACCGATAGCAACGATGACTAATGGCATGATTTACCTGGCCTTTGAATTGTTATGGGTAACGTCATTGTTTCAACGACAAATTCCGATTGTCCCAACTGGGAACAGAGAAGTAACGGCACTAATACTGATGCCTTTTAAACGATTAAGTTTAGTCGGCTGTTATGGGTGTGCTTAGTGCCCATGAGAATGATACGGGTAACATGACGTGATTGAGAATCACCCTGGCAGGCAAAATGTGAATTATGAGACGCAGGTCAACATATAGAGGGGAGCGAAGAGGGGGAGCAGGGTTTTGTAGGCCCGGTAAGCGCAGCGCCACCGGGCAATACAGATGGGCAATGAATCAGTAGTAAGAGTGCTCGCCGCGCTGGTGTTCGGTCAGGTCACGCACGCCTTTCAGTTCCGGGAACTCGTTCAGCAGCTGCTTCTCGATCCCTTCTTTCAGGGTGACATCGACCATTGAACAACCGTTACAACCGCCGCCAAACTGCAGGATGGCAAAACCTTCGTCGGTGATTTCCATCAGGGAAACACGGCCGCCGTGGCCCGCCAGCTGTGGGTTGATCTGGGATTGCAGCAGATACTCAACGCGCTCCATCAGAGGGGCATCGTCAGACACTTTACGCATTTTCGCGTTCGGCGCTTTCAGGGTAAGCTGAGAACCCAACTGATCGGTGACGAAGTCGATCTCCGCATCTTCAAGATACGGTGCGCTCAGCTCATCAACATAGGCGGTGAGCTGTTCAAACTTAAGGGCAGTGTCAGTAGCTTCCACAGCGTCCGGAGGACAATACGAAACACCACATTCTGCATTCGGAGTGCCTGGATTAATCACAAACACGCGGATCTGCGTCCCTTCTTCCTGATTTGCCAGCAGTTTGGCAAAGTGCGCTTGTGCAGAATCGGAAATACGGATCATAGCTTTGGCCTAATAGTTGACTAAATTACCTGGGTATAATCATACGCCCATTGAAGAAGGGCTACAAGGTACGGCACAGACACCATACCTGAACCGACGCGGCGCCGCTTTGCAAAAGCAGTCGGGAAAGTTCAGCAACGGTACTGCCTGTGGTGACAACATCATCCACAATCGCGATATGGAGCCCGTCGACCGGCAATTCAAGGCGAAAGGCATTTTTGAGGTTTCTTTTGCGAAGCCGGGCGCTGAGCTGATGCTGGATGGCGGTGGCATGAACACGTGTCAGCGCGCGGGCATCATACCGACAGCCGAGCCACCGTGCGAGGGGACGGCAGAGCAGGTCACTCTGGTTATAGCCGCGCCGCCAGTGACGACGTCGGTAAAGGGGGACACTCACCACCATGTCGATTTTCGGCAGTGCCCGCTGACGTCGCGCCTGCAAAACCGCCAGCAACAGCAGGCGAGCAAGGGGCTGTGCCAGCGAGCTCTGCCCGGAAAACTTCAGCGCATGGATCAGCCTGTTCAGCGGTGGAACATAATCATCCACCGCCACCATCGCGCTCCACGGCGGGGACTTTTTCAGGCAACGGCCACAGGGCAAAGCGGGATTCGTGGCCGGTAAACCACATTGTGGGCAGATCCCGATACGCCATTGCAGCGATCGCGTACAGACGGAGCAGATGCCCCACCCGCCTAGTGCCAGCGGCATTCGGCATAGCCAGCACAACCCAGGTACTGTTAGCATGTGCAACCTCCATGTGAAAAAAGAGAACAGTAACTGATGAAGACGCTGTGGTGGCAGACCGTCGGGACAGGAAATTGCCATCTTGTGCTGCTGCACGGATGGGGACTGAATGCTGAAGTATGGCGTTGCGTAAGCGAGGAACTCGCCTCGCATTTCACGCTGCATCTGGTGGATTTGCCGGGTTATGGCCGCAGCCGCGGTTTTGGGGCCATGTCGCTTGATGAGATGGCGGAGCAGGTTCTGAACGCTGCTCCGCAAAATGCCATCTGGCTGGGCTGGAGCCTGGGCGGGCTGGTGGCGAGCCAGATTGCGCTGTCGAGACCTGACCGCGTAAAAGCGCTAGTGACCGTGGCGTCGTCGCCCTGTTTTAGCGCGCAGGACGCGTGGCCAGGGATAAAACCCGAGGTACTGGCGGGCTTTCAGCAGCAGCTGAGCGACGATTTCCAGCGGACCGTAGAGCGGTTCCTCGCGCTGCAGACGATGGGTACCGAAACCGCGCGTAAGGATGCCCGAACGCTGAAGCAGACCGTGCTTTCGCTGCCGATGCCGGAGGTTGAGGTGCTAAACGGCGGACTTGAGCTCCTGAAAACGGTTGACCTGCGCGAGCCGCTGGCCGCGCTGACGGTGCCGCACCTGCGTATCTACGGTTATCTCGATGGGATTGTGCCGCGCAAAGTGGTTCCGCTGCTGGATTCGCTCTGGCCGGAGAGTGAATCGCAGATCGTTGCCAAAGCCGCACATGCCCCGTTTATCTCTCATCCGACGGAATTTTGTTCAGCGCTGATTGCGTTAAGTCAACGTTTCGACTGATTATTTTCTATCCTGCCTGGAAAAAGTAACACACCGCAACCATACTCCAGATGTCGTTGCGGTTGTTCTGCCTACGATAATCAAAACAACAATCCTATGGAGAGTCAGGCTATGAAACTTGTTACAGGTATTGTCACTTCTCTGGTTATTGGGTCACTGTCATTTGGCGTCTTTGCGGCAAAAGAGCTGGAAAAAGATAAAGTTGCCAGCATGAATCTGACGAAAATTGGTGAGATTTCTACGTCTGACACCACCGCGCCGATGGATGCTCGCAGAGAGCTGTCGAAGAAAGCGGATGAGCTGGGCGGAACGTACTACGTCGTCACCAGTGCAGAAAAACAGACCAAAAACGTACGCGCAACGGCGGACGTCTACAAGTAATACGATAAAGCCGGGCAGCGATGCCCGGCTTTGTTAACGCAGCGTCCACCACTCCCTGAGGCAGGCCTTTCCTTCCGGACAGCTTTTACAACTGCCGGAGAGACAACCGTCCGCTTCTTCCTGAATCCGCACGGCTTTCCCCATGGCTTCCAGTCTTTCCAGCATGGCATCGATCATCGGCTGCGGCGTATGCAGGCTGAGGCTCAGCTGTTTCGCCTCCATTCGCCCCTGCAGTGCCAGCAGGTCACGAACCTGAATCAACGATGCCATGGTTTACTCCTTAGTGACAGTCGCCCGCCGGGCTGCTGCAGCAGGTCGCGGCGGTTTTACGGTTTGCCAGCAGGTCGATGTCGACGCGGCTGCGCGCACGCCGCAGCAAACCGAGCACTATCACGTTAAACAGCACAACCGCGAGAATGCAGACCAGGCTGTAGCGCGGATGCTGGCTGAAATTAACGGTTTGATAAAAGAGCGTCGAAAGCGAGTACGCAATGTTTAACCCCCACAGGATGGAGAAGCCCATCCAGCCGCGGCTGGACTCGCGGGCAATCGCCCCCATCACGGAGATGCACGGAATGTAGAGCAGAACAAAGATGAGGTAGCTGTAGGCCGCGGACGCGCTGCCAAATTTCTCGCCCATCACGCCCATGGCTCCCGTCGCCATTTCGCCGTCGCCTTTGCTGGCCTCAATAGGGTTCGCCAGCACGCTCAGGCTGAAGGTGTCTTTCAGGCTCTGCCAGGTCTCCTCTACGGCACCCAGCAGTTCATGACCGAGATGAAACTCTGCCGGATTAAATTCCTGTTCCTGAATGTTCTCTGCGGTGTAAAGCGTGTTCAGGGTGCCGACAACCACCTCTTTCGCCATCGCGCCGGTGAACAGCCCGACGGTTGCCTGCCAGTTATCCTCATGCACGCCAATCGGTTTAAAGACCGGCGTGATGACGCGGCTGACGGAGGCGAGGGCAGAGTCGTTAATGTTATCTGCCGCCTGTCCGCTGAGGGTGAAGCTGTTCAGCGCGCTCAGGAAAATGCTGACGATGACAATCACCTTACCGGCGCGCAGCACAAAGCCCTTCAGGCGCTGCCAGGTCTGGATCGCCAGGCTTTTCAGATGCGGCACGTGATACACCGGCAGCTCCATTACAAACGGTGACGCTTCACCGCGCATGATGGTGTGCTTCAGCATCAGACCGGTGAGGATCGCCATCACGATGCCCAGCACATACAGCGAGAAGACCGCCAGCGCGCCCTGCTGACCAAAGAAGGCTGCGGCAAAGACCGCAAAGATGGCCAGACGGGCACCGCAGGACATAAACGGCGCCATCATAATGGTCATCAGACGCTCGCGCGGCGCATCCAGGGTGCGTGCGCCCATCACCGACGGCACGTTACAGCCGAAGCCGACGATCAGCGGGACGAAGGATTTACCCGGCAGGCCCAGCGCCTGCATCAGACGATCCATCACGAACGCCGCGCGCGCCATGTAGCCGGAATCTTCCAGGAACGAGAGGAACAGGTACATCATGCCGATCTGCGGCACCAGCGGCAGAACGGTATTGATACCGCCGCCGATCCCCTGCGCGAGGAAGATGGTGAGCCATTCCGGGAAGTGCAGAGTGTAACCCACCCACTGGATCCCGTGGACGAAGACCGCGACGGAACCGGCGTCAAAAATCGGCTGCAGTGCGCCACCGATGTTAATGGCAAGCAGGAACATCACGTACATCACCAGCAGGAAGATGGGCAAACCGAGGAAGCGGTTAAGCACGACCTTATCCACCGCCGCCGTAAAGCGGCTGGGCTCTGCCGTCAGGGCGTTACTGACAACGTCGCAAATCGAGGCTATGGCCTGGTAACGCGCATCGGCGATATGCAGCGCCGGGTCGTCCAGCTCGTCGCTAAGACGGGCTACCGTCGCGTCCAGCTTATCGGCCGCATGCCCGGCGTAAGCGCGGCTGTAGATATCCCCTTCCAGCATCTGCAGGCCAAGCCACAGGCGCTGTTTTGCTGGCATACCGGTGTCCATCTCCTGCGCCAGCACGTTGGCTTCGCGCAGGAGAGGCTGGGCGTAATGCACAAGCTCAACGTCGCGATTTCCCGCGTGACGGTCAATGGCCAGCTTCAGCGCATCAATACCGCGAGCGCGCGTCGAGACCAGCGGAACGACCGGGCACCCCAGGCGCGAGGAGAGGGCATCGACGTCGATGCGCAGCTTTTGTTTCTCTGCGATGTCGAGCATGTTGAGCGCCACGATGCAGGGGATACCCAGCTCAAGCAGCTGCAGCGTCAGATAGAGGTTACGCTCGAGGTTTGAGGCGTCGACCACGTTGATCAGCAGGTCCGCGTCGCCGCCAAGAATATAGTGACAGGCGATTTGCTCATCGAGCGAGGTTTGCGACGAAATGGTGGTTAAGGAGTAGGTGCCGGGAAGGTCAACCAGCGTCACCTGGTTGTCTGTCGTCGTGAACTGGCCCTCTTTACGCTCAACCGTCACGCCCGCCCAGTTGCCCACGCGCTGGCGAGCCCCGGTCAGCTGGTTAAAAAGGGTGGTCTTGCCGGAATTAGGATTGCCAATTAAGCCAATAGCTAACTTTTTCATTTTTTTAGACTCACTGAAACCGCTGGCTTGTTATCGGGATAAGGCTTCGACTTCTATTAATGCGAGGTCTTTCTTACGCAGGACCAGATTCACGCGGCGGGTTTCGATATGAACCGGGTCGCCCAGCGGCGCCACGCGCACGACCTGAAATGACGAGCCGGGCAGCATGCCCAGCGACAGCAGCTTTTGCCGATAGGCTGGGCTAATTTCGCGGGTAAAACCGGTAATTTTCCATGCACTGTCTGGAGTGAATTGCATAACGCCTGATTCCACGAAAGGTTAAATTATCTACTATGGGATGATAATGAGAATAGTTTTTATCAGCAATATTAAAACTGTGACGGAATGTTGTTTACGGTATTAATTTACGGCCTGTTTGACCTTGCTCAATATTTGCTGAATTGCCTGGAAAACGAAAAGGGGAGTATTTGTTAACGGGGTGATAATTAGTGGTTTAAATATGGCTATGCAATCGGTTTCATATATTTCGATATGATTATTCCCCTCATCCCGGCCCTCTCCCTTCTGGGGAGAGGGTTAGGGTGAGGGGCATTTACAACCTTAGCGTTTTTTACCCATCGCAGCCGCCAGCGCATCCATCATCGCGCTGTTGCCTGCAGGCTGAGCATCACGTCCGCGCGGTTTTGCCGCTTTCGCGGCGGGACGCTGCTGTTCGCGGCCTCCGCCATTGCCGCCGCGGCGCGCGTTGGTGTCGCCCGGCTGCTCGTCCAGACGCATGGTCAGCGCGATACGCTTGCGCTGCAGATCCACTTCCAGCACTTTGACCTTCACGATGTCGCCCGCTTTGACCACGGTGTGCGGGTCTTCAACGAACTTGTCGGCAAGGGATGAGATATGCACCAGACCATCCTGATGCACGCCGATATCCACGAACGCGCCAAAGTTGGTGACGTTGGTCACCGCGCCTTCCAGCACCATGCCGGGCAGCAGGTCGTTCATGGTTTCCACGCCGTCGGCAAAGGTCGCCGTTTTGAACTCAGGACGCGGATCGCGGCCCGGCTTTTCCAGCTCTTTAATAATGTCGGTGACGGTTGGCACACCAAATTTGTCGTCGGTGAAATCAACGGCTTGCAGGTTGCGCAGGGCGCTGCTGTCACCCATGAGATCTTTCAGCGCCTGCTGGGTGGCGGCCAGGATGCGTTCCACCACAGGGTACGCCTCCGGGTGCACGGTGGAGGCATCCAGCGGGTTATCGCCGTGGTTGATGCGCAGGAAGCCCGCACACTGCTCAAAGGCTTTTGGCCCCAGACGGCTCACCTTCAGCAGCTGCTGACGGTTCTGGAACTGGCCGTTCTCATCACGCCAGGCGACGATGTTCTGCGCCATCATGCGGGTTAAGCCCGCCACGCGGGTCAGCAGGGGAACGGAAGCGGTGTTCAGGTCAACGCCGACGGCGTTTACGCAGTCTTCCACCACCGCATCCAGCTTGCGCGCCAGCTGAGTCTGGCTCACGTCATGCTGATACTGGCCCACGCCGATGGATTTCGGATCGATCTTCACCAGCTCCGCCAGCGGATCCTGCAGGCGGCGAGCGATAGAAACTGCCCCGCGCAGGGAAACGTCCAGGTCCGGGAATTCCTGGGCCGCCAGCTCGGACGCGGAATAGACGGATGCCCCGGCCTCGCTGACGATCACTTTCTGTGCCGTCACTTTCGGGAACTGCTTCTGCACGTCGAGGTAAAAACGCTCGGTTTCACGAGAGGCCGTACCGTTGCCGATGGCAACCAGCTCGACGTTGTATTTTTCGCACAGCGCCGCCACCACGACGGCCGCTTTCGCTGCCTGGCCGGTGTGCGGATAAATGGTATCGGTCGCCACCAGCTTGCCGGTGCCGTCAACCACAGCGACCTTCACGCCGGTACGCAGACCCGGGTCGAGACCCATTGTCGCGCGCAGGCCGGCAGGGGCGGCCATCAGCAGGTCGTGCAGGTTACGGGCGAAGACGTTAATCGCTTCATCTTCGGCGCGTTCGCGCACGGTGCCCATCAGCTCGGTTTCGAGGTGCATCAGCACCTTGATGCGCCAGGTCCAGCTTACTACGCCTTTACGCCAGCTGTCCGCCGGGGCGTTGTTCAGGCGCAGGCCGAGATGGTCGATAATGATCTGCTCGCAGTGGCTCTCTTTCGGCGGCTCGTCAAACTGCGGATCGGCGTTCAGGGAGAGCTGGAGCACGCCTTCGTTGCGGCCGCGGAACATTGCCAGCGCGCGGTGGGAAGGGGTGGTGGAAATCGGTTCGTGGTGATCGAAATAGTCGCGGAATTTCGCGCCTTCTTCCTCTTTACCCGCGACGACGGTAGAGACGATGTGGGCATTCTTCCACAGGTAATCACGCACTTTAGCGAGCAGCGCGGCGTCTTCGGCGAAGCGCTCCATCAGAATGTAGCGTGCGCCGTCGAGGGCGGCCTTGGTGTCCGCCACGCCTTTGTCAGCGTCGATAAATTTCGCCGCTTCGGTTTCCGGATCGTGCGATGGCTCGTTCCACAGCAGGTCGGCCAGCGGCTCAAGGCCCGCTTCAATCGCAATCTGCCCGCGCGTGCGGCGCTTCGGTTTGTACGGCAGATAGAGATCTTCTAATTCGGTTTTGCTCAGGGTGCCGTTAATGGCGCTTTCCAGATCGCTGGTCAGTTTGCCCTGTTCGCCGATGGATTTGAGGATCGCCTGACGACGTTCTTCCAGTTCGCGCAGATAACCGAGACGGGTCTCCAGGTTACGCAGCTGCGTGTCATCCAGACCGCCGGTGACTTCCTTACGATAGCGTGCAATAAACGGCACGGTGTTCCCTTCATCAAGCAGGCGAACGGCAGCTTCTACCTGTTCGGCTCTGGCCTGAATATCACCCGCAATAATGCGGCAGAGCGAATCTTTCATCATGGCTTTATCATCTGTTGAGTCGAAAAAATCAGGGGATAGTTATACGGGCTGGCACGGCAAAATGCCAGCCGGGGAGGGCGCTCTCGGACTATTTTACGTAGACGATCTCATTGACGTACCAGCTGGCTTCACCGGCTGGAGTCTGCACGACGGCCAGATCGCCCACTTCCTTTTTCAGCAGCGCGCGGGCCATCGGGGAGTCGATGGAGATGTAATCCTTACGACCAAAAATTTCATCGTAGCCGACAATGCGAAAACGCAGGGTGTCACCATCGTCGTTTTCAATTTCCACCCACGCGCCGAAGAACACTTTGCCCTCCTGCTGCGGAGAGTAATCGACAATTTTAAGATTCTCGAGGCACTTCGTCAGATAGCGAATCCGGCGGTCAATTTCGCGTAGCCGCTTTTTGTTGTACTGGTAGTCAGCGTTTTCGCTGCGATCGCCCAGGCTTGCCGCCCAGGTCACCTTTTTGGTTACTTCAGGACGCTCTTCGCGCCAGAGGTAATCCATCTCTTTTTTGAGCTTTTCGTACCCTTCGCGGGTGATCAGGGGCGTTTTCATGGTAAAGCCTTTGCTGCCTGCCGGTTAACTGTCTTGCGCACAATACGTACCACACAGTGTAACAGACAGGATTAATAATGATTTATGTGATGAAATGAGCAGATAAGCTGCTGTTAAATATGCTTTGTAACAATTTCGACTAGAATTTATACCAGAATTAACTGGTCGAATACGTGCACTTTTTTAGAATACGCTGTTACAAAGACTATCCGAACCTTTGGGAGTACACACAATGCAAGAGAACTACAAAATTCTGGTCGTGGATGACGACATGCGCCTGCGTGCGCTGCTGGAACGTTATCTGACCGAGCAGGGCTTCCAGGTTCGTAGCGTCGCGAACGCTGAGCAGATGGACCGTCTGCTGACCCGTGAATCTTTCCACCTGATGGTTCTCGACCTGATGCTGCCTGGCGAAGACGGGCTTTCTATTTGCCGCCGTCTGCGCAGCCAGAGCAACCCGATGCCGATTATCATGGTGACGGCGAAGGGCGAAGAAGTTGACCGTATCGTGGGCCTCGAAATCGGCGCGGACGACTACATTCCAAAACCGTTTAACCCGCGTGAACTGCTGGCACGTATTCGCGCCGTGCTGCGCCGTCAGGCGAACGAGCTGCCGGGCGCGCCGTCGCAGGAAGAAGCCGTTATTGCCTTCGGCAAGTTCAAGCTGAACCTCGGCACGCGCGAGATGTTCCGTGAAGACGAGCCGATGCCGCTCACCAGCGGCGAGTTTGCGGTACTGAAAGCGCTGGTCAGCCACCCGCGTGAACCGCTTTCCCGTGACAAGCTGATGAACCTGGCGCGCGGTCGCGAATACTCCGCAATGGAACGCTCTATCGACGTGCAGATCTCCCGTCTGCGCCGCATGGTGGAAGAAGATCCGGCGCATCCTCGTTATATTCAGACCGTATGGGGTCTGGGCTACGTGTTCGTCCCGGACGGCTCTAAAGCATGAGGCGAATGCGCTTCTCGCCGCGAAGCTCGTTTGCCCGCACCCTGTTACTGATCGTCACCCTGCTGTTCGTCAGCCTGGTGACGACCTACCTGGTGGTGTTGAACTTTGCGATCCTGCCGAGCCTCCAGCAGTTTAATAAGGTCCTGGCCTACGAAGTACGTATGCTGATGACCGATAAGCTGCAGCTGGAGGACGGCACGCAGCTCGTCGTTCCTCCGGCGTTTCGCCGTGAAATCTACCGTGAACTGGGCATTTCGCTCTATTCCAACGAAGCGGCGGAAGACGCTGGCCTGCGCTGGGCGCAGCACTACGAATTCCTAAGCCAGCAGATGGCGCAGCAGCTGGGCGGTCCAACGGAAGTGCGCGTTGAGGTCAACAAAAGCTCGCCCGTCGTCTGGCTGAAAACCTGGCTGTCACCCAATATTTGGGTTCGCGTTCCGCTGACCGAAATCCATCAGGGCGATTTCTCACCGCTGTTCCGCTATACCCTGGCGATTATGCTGCTGGCGATAGGCGGCGCGTGGCTATTTATCCGTATACAGAACCGACCTCTGGTCGACCTGGAGCACGCTGCGCTGCAGGTCGGTAAAGGGATTATTCCTCCTCCGCTGCGCGAGTATGGCGCCTCGGAAGTCCGTTCAGTGACGCGTGCCTTTAACCATATGGCGGCAGGCGTGAAGCAGCTGGCGGATGACCGTACGCTGCTGATGGCGGGCGTCAGCCACGACCTGCGCACGCCGCTAACGCGTATTCGTCTGGCGACGGAGATGATGGGAGAAGAGGACGGTTACCTTGCCGAGTCCATCAATAAGGACATTGAAGAGTGTAACGCCATCATTGAGCAGTTCATCGACTACCTGCGCACCGGGCAGGAGATGCCAATGGAGATGGCGGATCTGAACGCGGTGCTGGGCGAAGTGGTGGCGGCGGAAAGCGGCTACGAGCGCGAGATTGATACTGACCTTCAGGCCGGTGAAATTCAGGTTCGTATGCACCCGCTCTCCATTAAACGTGCGGTCGCCAACATGGTGGTCAACGCGGCGCGCTACGGCAACGGCTGGATTAAGGTCAGCAGCGGGTCTGAGCTCAACCGCGCCTGGTTCCAGGTGGAAGACGACGGTCCGGGCATCAAGCCCGAGCAGCGTAAGCATCTGTTCCAGCCGTTTGTGCGCGGCGATAGCGCGCGCAGCACCAGCGGTACGGGCTTAGGCCTGGCGATTGTGCAGCGTATTGTGGATAACCACAACGGACTGCTGGAGATTGGCACCAGCGAGCGCGGTGGGTTGAGCATTCGCGCCTGGTTGCCGGTTCCGGTGACGCGAGGGCAGGTGAAAGAGAGTTGAAAAAAGGGTGGCACGAGCCACCCTTTTTTGTAGGTCGGGTAAGGCGAAGCCGCCACCCGACATGGACTACAGTTTTGGACCCGCGCTCACCAGCGCAGCACCCGCCGGGGTATCGGTATACTTCTCGAAGTTCTCAATAAACAGCTTCGCCAGCGATTCCGCTTTCTCACGCCACTGCTCCGGCGAACCGTACGTATTGCGCGGGTCGAGGATATGCGTATCCACACCCGGCAGCGACGTTGGGATCGCCAGGTCAAACATTGGCAGCGTGAAGGTTTCGGCGTCGTCCAGAGAACCATCCAGAATGGCGTCGATAATGGCGCGGGTATCTTTGATAGAGATACGTTTGCCGGTGCCGTTCCAGCCGGTGTTCACCAGGTATGCCTGCGCGCCGGATGCCTGCATGCGTTTCACCAGCACTTCAGCGTACTGCGTCGGGTGCAGCGACAGGAAGGCCGCGCCGAAGCAGGCGGAGAAGGTTGGGGTTGGCTCCGTCACGCCGCGCTCGGTACCCGCCAGCTTGGCGGTGAAACCGGAAAGGAAGTGGTACTGCGTCTGGCTGGCCGTCAGGCGAGACACCGGAGGCAGAACGCCGAACGCATCCGCCGTCAGGAAAATAACCTTCGTGGCATGACCCGCTTTTGACACCGGCTTCACGATATTGTCGATGTGGTAGATCGGATAAGAGACGCGGGTGTTTTCCGTTTTCGACGCATCGTCGAAGTCGATGGAGCCGTCGGCACGCACGGTGACGTTTTCCAGCAGCGCATCGCGACGGATCGCGTGGAAGATATCCGGCTCGGCCTCTTCAGACAGGCGAATGGTCTTCGCGTAGCAGCCGCCTTCAAAGTTGAATACGCCATCGTCATCCCAGCCGTGTTCGTCATCGCCAATCAGGCGACGTTTTGGATCGGTGGACAGGGTGGTTTTCCCGGTGCCGGACAGGCCGAAGAAGACCGCCACGTCGCCTTTTTCACCGACGTTAGCCGAGCAGTGCATGGAGGCGATGCCCCGCAGCGGCAGCAGGTAGTTCATGACTGAGAACATCCCTTTCTTCATTTCGCCGCCGTACCAGGTACCGCCGATCAGCTGGATACGCTCGGTCAGGTTGAAGGCCACAAAGTTTTCGGAGTTCAGACCCTGCTCTTTCCACTGTGGGTTGGTGCATTTCGCGCCGTTCATCACGATGAAATCAGGGGTGAAGTCCTGCAGCTCTTCGTCGGTTGGACGGATAAACATGTTTTTCACGAAATGCGCCTGCCAGGCCACTTCGGTGACAAAACGCACGGAGAGACGGGTATCGGCGTTAGCGCCGCAGAAAGCGTCGACAATAAACAAACGCTTGCCGGAAAGTTGATGGGTGACGAGCCCTTTCAGGTGCTGCCAGGTTTCCGGGGAGAGCGGTTTGTTGTCGTTCTTCCCTTTGCCCTTGTCAGCCCACCACAGCGTATCGCGGGTGGTTTCGTCTCGGACGATATACTTATCTTTCGGCGAACGACCGGTAAAGATACCGGTATCGACGGCGATAGCACCAAGATTCGTCAACACACCACGCTCGTATCCTTCCAGTGCTGGATTGAGCTCTTCCTGATACAGCGTATCGTAGTCGGGGTTGTAGACGATTTCCTGGACGTCGTGAATACCATAAGCCTTGAGATCTTGCGGGGTTAAACCAGTAACACGCATATCACTGCTCCTTAGCCAATATGTACTGCCTGAAATTGTAGGGTTTTTCTGAGGTTGTTTACCGCGACGGGGCTCATAGATTCACGCATCTGGACAAAACCCTTACTAACGGAAAACGCTGCGACTCCAGTCACGGCGCAGGCGGATTATCGCAGGAATCGCTTTTTGGGTGGGGAAAATGTTCCGAAAAGGTTAAAGGCTGGTGATTTTATCGGAAAGAATGTGAATGTAATCGCATACACGTAAGAAAATTACGTAAGAGTTACATTGGGAAAACGATTCAGCTTGGGTGGCGTTTTTACCCCTCACCCTCTCCCCTTTGGGGAGAGGGTGAGGGGAAAGAGAGCTTTAGTGAACCTGCGGATCCGCCGGGGAGGCGTTGTTGCGGATCTCAGCGATATCCATCGAATTGAATACATAGTGCGTACCGCAGTAGTCACAGTGCATATCAATTTCGCCGTCTTCCGCCATGATGCTGTCGATCTCTTCATCCGGCAGGGTTTTCAGTGCGCCAGCGCAGCGCTCGCGGGAGCAGGTGCACTTAAACTCCACGGACTGCGGGTCGTAGACGGTCACTTCTTCTTCGTGGTACAGACGCCACAGCACGTCGGTCGCCGACAGGTTGAACAGCTCTTCCGCCTTGATGGTTTCGGTCAGCGTCGCCAGGTGCTCAAAATCATTGGTCTGAGCGTCCTGGGCAGGCAGAACCTGCAGCAGCATACCGCCCGCAGCAGGCTGGCCGTCCACTTCACCGGTGCGGATGAACAGACGCGTCGGCAGCTGCTCGGAGCGCATGAAGTAATCTTCCAGGCAGGCTGCCAGGGTATCGCCTTCCAGACCGACCACGCCCTGATAGCGCTCACCTTCCTCTGGGGAGATGGTGATCACCAGGTAGCCGTTACCTACCAGCGTTTTGAGGTCAGCATTTTCTGGCACGTCGCCCTGAACGCGCGCCACGCCGCGCATCTGCTGCTGGTTATTGCCGTTGATGACCGCCAGCGTCATCGGGCCGTCGCCCTGCAGCTGCACGGTGATATCCCCGGCAAACTTCAGCGTTGCGGTAAGCAGGCTGGTGGCAACCAGCAGTTCGCCCAACAGGGTCTTCACCGGCAGCGGGTAATTGTGGTTTTCCAGAATCTGTTTCCAGGTTTCGGATACGGTGACCAGCTCGCCGCGCACGGCGAATTGTTCAAACAGATAGCGGTGTAATTGGTCGTGTTGGGCCATTTTCATCTCTCGTGCGGGTGAGGTTAATCAGTCTCACCGTGTTTAAATTTCATCAGATCGCGGCGCTCTTTTTTGTCCGGCCGCCGGTCCGGGTGTGGCATCGTCAGCGCGTTCATTTTGCGCGCCAGCGCGGTCTTCTCGCGCTTTTCAATGCTCTCCGCCGTCTCTTCATAAAGCATTACGGCTTCCGCTGCGGGTCGACGTTGTTCGGTAATGGCTTTAACCACCACCGTACGTTCATCGTTGCCCTGACGCAGCGTTAAGGTGGCATTCAGCTCAACCAGCTTGCTCGGTTTGCTGCGCTGGCCGTTGTAATGCACTTTTCCGCCGTCAACCATCTCGCGGGCAAGGGCGCGTGTTTTGTAAAAACGCGCTGCCCACAGCCATTTATCCAGTCTTACCCCGTCTGAGGGTTTTTCTTTCATGGCGTCTCCTTCACGGTCAGTGAGGGGATCATCTGGCGATAGTCGTTCAGTCCCGGGTGGCGCAGATAGCTTTTTTCAGCCAGGCCAGAGTCAGGATTGGTAACGCCCAGACAGTAGCGAATGCCAAACCTTGCGGCAGAATCCAGAATGGGCTCGCTGTCATCAATGAACAACGTACGTTCCGGCTGCAAACCCGTCTCTTCCTTCACCGCATGCCACAACCGCTGATCCTCTTTCGGATAACCAAATGTGTGGGTGGAAAGTAATAAATCAAGGTGCGACGCCAGACCCGTATGTTCCAGCTTCACCGCCAGATTATGTGGATGCGCGTTGGTCAGCAAGATACGACGCTTGCCGCTTGCTTTCAGCGCATCCAGAAAGGGCAATGTATCTTCGCGCAGAACGGCGCGCGGGCCCTGGGCGGTAGTCATGGCACAAATATCCAGACCGAGGCGCTCGCTCCAGTAGTCAAGACAGTACCAGTTTAGCGTATGTTGCACGGCGCTATATTGCGAACGAATGAATGCCTGCGCTTCTGCCGGGGAGATCCCCTGCTGTTCGCCATAGGTTTCTGGAACCAGCGTTTGCCAAAAATAGTTATCAAAGGCGAGATCGAGCAGCGTGCCGTCCATATCCAGCAGAACGGTATCAACCTCCTGCCAGGCGATATCAAGATGCATTAGGGGAACTCCAGCCAGAAGAAACGTGCGCGACAGGGTAGCACATCTTGTCGCGCAACGACGTTATCAGATCAGGCTCTCAGACGAGGGGATCAGCTTAGGATTGAGGCAGTTTTCGTAATATTGCTGGATGTCGGCAAGCCGCGTGCGCGAGCGCTGGTAGCGGCGCAGGGCCATAAAACCGTTCCAGAAAATGGCGATCAGCATCGCGGTCATCAGCAGCGAGGTGCCGATGTAGCGCCACAGCCCAGCGCTATCCGGCATCCGGTGCAGGCCGATATGGCGAGTGCCGTTGGCGTCGGTATAAATACTCGTGACAATCCCTTCTGCGCTGAACGGCGTTTGCATCAGCATCTGCGCCAGGCGCTGGAATTGGCTCCACTGCTCCTGCGCCGGATAATCATAAAGCGCCACCTGCGGATAAGGCTGATCGACCAGGTCGCTGCCCTCATCGCTTGCAATTACAAAGCCGCCCGGTGCCGGGCTGTTCAGCGCCTGAGCCGCACGGGTGGTCTCGCGCATCATGAACGGTGACGTCGAGGTGGCGACCAGGTTATCAAGAGATTCAGCGCTAACCGGCCGCAGCAGCACGTTGACGCCATCCAGCCGTCCCGCTTCGGCGCGTTTCACCAGCGAGTCCCAGTCTTTACTGTTCCCGAGGTTTACCAGGGCATTTTTAAGACGTATGCACTCATCCTGAGAGGAACAAAGATCCTGCGTTTTCAGGACTATGTCACCAAAATCATCCAGCAGAACCATGCCTGATTTTTGAATGGCCGAACGCAGTGCGGGACTAACGCGTGAATCATCGTCCGGTTTCGGGTGCAGCTGGCGGTTAACCGTCTGGGTAAGAGCCGTGGCTTTATTCACGACTTCGGATTCCGGCAGCGGCAGCGGCGGTGCGTCGTTCCAGATAATTTGTGAGCAATCGAACGGCATAAACGGTGAGTTCTGGCGCATGTTCCACGCCCCCGGGGTGTGAATATTACACATCCCGGTTCCCTTCAGGCGCAGCGTGTCCCCCACGCGCACACCGGCTTCATCCAGTTTGTTGACGCTGGTCGCTTCAATGGTTTGCGCCCCTTTGATCCACGACAGGGTGAATTTAATGGGCATATCCAGCGGCACGAAAAGCAGCAGCATGACTAAGACCAGCGCGGCGCCGCCGGCAATGACCGTGCTGCGAAGCCAGTGCTGAAGCGGAAAATTTTTCACTTCATCATGCAGGGATAAGAAGCGCCCCTGACGCACAACGTGGCGGTCAAGGTAGATATCAATGTCGGTTTTCTGCCCCAGGTCCTGCGCGATCCACGGTTGCCAGTGGCGCGGGTAGATCAGGTCGATAATACCGAGCGAGATATTGTTGAGATGTTCCTGATCGTTTTCACCGAAGAGGCCCCAGCGCTTTGGCGTTCCGCGCAGGCAGTGGATTTCGCGCAACGAGGTTTTGGCCGGTGGGGCAAAGAGCCCCCAAAGCCCGCCCGCCAGCAGCAGAACCGCACCGCCAGCCAGCCAGGGGACAAACACATCCGGCGTGAGGAGGCAGATAAAAAAGAGCAGGAAGGCAGCAACGATCAGAATGGCTTCGCGGATGCCGTCCGGGCGGCTCAGAGCGTACTCTTCATGGGTTTCCTGGCGAATATTCAGCAGTTCAATCTGCTCAGTCTCTTCGCCACGAATGGAGGCCTGCGTTGAACTGGCGCGTTCCAGCGCAAAACGAGGGGCTTCCTGAAGGTATTCATTCAGCGTATGGCCGTTAAGCGAGATAACCAGGGGCAACGAGTCGGTGTGAATCAGCTCAACGCTGTTTTCGTCGTTAATGTATTGCTCCCAGGACGGGGGCAGATGCACTTCGACGGAATCAAGGTAATAGCGCCATTTGTTAGGGTCATCAGTAGTGATGCCATAGCGCGTGATGGAGCGCGTCACGCAGAGCACGGTATCACTTTGTGCATTAAGATTTAGCGCGACGGGCGCAGCGGTGGCTCCCGTTGGCCCAGGCGTTAATTGAGTACGGTTCAGGATTTCGAGATAGTTTTCAACCGCATCGCGCTCGTCTTGCGTAAGTTTACGCGTGCTTGCACCCGCAAATGCATTTAAAAAGGGCAGGCGATAACGGCGCTGTACGCGGCGCCTGTAAAACCACCCTGCAACCAACGCACCGGCCAGCATAGCAGCGAGAACAATCAAAATGGTGCTCATGCTTTCCCCATCTTACTTATCTTCTTACAGGTGTAGTCAGTAGCACCTTTACATTGAATGAGAGTCTGTGGTTGGCTATCGGCAAGTATGGAGTCGAACTTGAGCATTCTGAAGCGCATCCCAGTGACCGGTGATGATAGCAAAGCCTGTTATGGCGCGATATCAGCAAATTCCTGGAAACATTTCAACCTCTTGACATTTGTTTTGAATTGAGGATTGATCTCAAATACGTTGCATAAATGTAAATAAAGAACAATTGACATTGCCGAAACCGTGCAGCGTATCGCACAATAACGCCAGTTCTCACTGCTAAGACCCATCAAGATGAGCAAACCACTACAAAAACCCACCATTCTGAATGTTGAAACTGTCGCCAAATCGCGCCTGTTTAATGTCGAAAGTGTGGATCTGGAGTTCAGCAACGGTGTGCGTCGCGTTTATGAACGTATGCGCCCTTCTTCGCGCGAAGCGGTGATGATTGTTCCCATTGTTGACGATCATCTGATTTTGATCCGCGAATACGCTGTGGGAACGGAATCTTACGAGCTCGGGTTCTCGAAAGGGCTTATCGACCCGGGTGAAACCGTCTTTGAAGCGGCAAACCGCGAGCTGAAAGAAGAGGTGGGGTTCGGGGCGAATGAGCTTTCATTCCTGAAAAAGCTGAGCATGGCACCGTCCTATTTTTCCAGCAAAATGAATATTGTGGTGGCTGAAGATCTCTATCCTGAATCGCTGGAAGGGGATGAGCCGGAGCCGTTGCCGCAGGTTCGCTGGCCGTTAGCGCACCTGATGGATCTGCTGGAAGACCCTGACTTTAATGAGGCCCGCAACGTGAGCGCGCTGTTCCTGGTACGGGAGTGGTTGAAGGGGCAGGGGCGACTGTAGTGGCCTGATGTACTCACCCCAACTCTCTCCTGAGGGAAAGGGAGCAAACACAAAAACGGCAACCAGAGGTTGCCGTTTTGCTTTGTGGTTAGAACAGCTCGTGCGTTTCGCCGTTATCGATAATCTCTGTACCCACCTCGTGCACCGCCTGTGTGGTTGGCTGGGTGCCCTCAATGAAATACTCTTCGCGACTATTACCGCCGTTGGCAAGCTGACCGGTGCTACGGTCAATATTGACCGTCACCACGCCTGGCGGCGGCGTTAACGGCTGCTCCGGCACACCTTCAAGAGCGGACTTCATGTAGGCATCCCAGGCCGGCTGCGCGCTCTTCGCTCCGCCTTCGTAGCCGGAAATCTGATCCTTAATCGCGCCGGATGCCGTGGTACGACCTAAATCACGGCGGTGATCGTCGAAGCCGATCCAGACTGATGTCACCACGCCCGGGCCGTAGCCGGAGAACCACGCATCTTTCGAGCTGTTGGTTGTACCCGTTTTACCGCCGATATCATGGCGCTGCAAATCACGCCCTGCGCGCCAGCCGGTACCCTGCCAGCCCGGTTCACCGAAGATGTTGGTGTTCAGCGCGCTCTTAATCAGGAACGACAGCGGCGTGTTGATCACATGCGGTGCGTACTCCTGCGCGCCGGTCTGCGCCACCAGTGCCTGGTTCGCCTGCTCGAGCTGCGGCTGCGGCACAACGCCGTTCTGCTGCTCCTGCGACACGGCAGGGTCTTCCATGTCCTTATTCTCAAGCACCTCGGATTTCGGCGTATTGCCGTAAATGACCGGGATATCGCACTCAGGACAGGCAATTTTCGGCTTCGCTTCGAACAGCACGCCGCCCTGATCGTTCTCGATTTTACTGATGAAGTACGGGTCAACCAGGAAGCCGCCGTTAGCCATCACCGAGTACCCGCGGGCGACCTGAAGCGGCGTAAACGAGGCCGAGCCTAACGCCAGCGACTCGGTGCGAACGATGTTCTGTGCCGGGAAACCAAAGCGCTGCAGATACTCTGCGGCATAGTCAACGCCCATCGCGCGCATGGCGCGCACCATCACCACGTTTTTCGACTGCCCCAGACCCTGACGGAGACGAATAGGACCGGCATACTCCGCAGGGGAGTTCTTCGGCTGCCAGTCGGAACCCGCACCGGCATCCCAGCGGGAGATTGGCACGTCGTTGAGGATGCTGGCGAGGGTCAGTCCCTTATCCATCGCGGCCGTGTAGAGGAACGGTTTGATATTGGAACCGACCTGACGCAGCGCCTGCGTGGCGCGGTTAAATTTGCTCTGGTTGAAATCAAACCCGCCGACCAGGGCCAGGATCGCACCGTTCTGTGGATTGATTGAGACCAGGGCCGAGTTGACGTCCGGCACCTGTGCCAGCCACCAGGCTTCGCCTACTTTGCGCACCCAGATTTGCTGCCCGGTCTGAACTGCATCGGTCACTTTACGCGGCGTTGCGCCCTGTAGGGTATCCGAGCGGTACGGACGCGCCCAGCGGACACCGTCCATGCGCAGAGAGACGGAGGTGCCGTCCGCGAGCGTCGCAACGGCTTCCTGAGGATCGGCCTGCGTCACCACGGCAGGCAGGAGCGGACCATAGGTTGGCAGCGCCTTCAGCGTACTGGTGATTTTTTTGCTGTCCCACGCGCTTTCGCCTACTTTCCAGAGCACGTTTGACGGGCCGCGATAGCCGTGACGCATATCGTAGTCCATCACGTTGTTCCGTACCGCTTCCTGAGCCGCCTGCTGGACTTTGCGGGTGACGGTGGTGTACACGCGATAGCCATCTTCATAGGCCTTGTCACCATAGCGATTCACCATCTCCTGGCGAACCATTTCGGTCAGGTAAGGAGATGCAAAGGCGATCTCAGGGGCGTGGTAGTTAGCGTCAATGACATCGTTACGCGCCTGGTCGTATTCGCTCTGGCTGATGTAGCCTTCGCTCAGCATACGTGACAGGACGACGTTGCGACGCGCGGTGGCGCGATCGAGCGAGTAAAGCGGGTTAAACGTGGATGGTGCTTTTGGCAGCCCGGCTATGGTGGCCATTTCGCTTAAGGTGAGTTGCTCAACAGGCTTGCCGAAGTACACCTGTGCGGCAGCCCCCACGCCATAGGCGCGGTAGCCCAGGTAGATTTTGTTGAGGTACAACTCAAGGATTTCGTCTTTGCTCAGCAGCTGCTCAATACGGATCGCAAGGAACACCTCTTTGAGCTTACGTATTAGCGTTTTTTCAGGGCTGAGGAAGAAGTTACGCGCCAGCTGCTGCGTAATGGTGCTCGCCCCCTGAGAGGCGTGACCAGAAAACAACGCAATGCTCGCGGCACGGAAAATTCCCACCGGATCGACACCGTGGTGCTCGTAAAAACGGCTGTCCTCCGTGGCGATAAAGGCTTTCACCATCACGGGTGGAATTTGGTTTAAGGTCAGCGGAATACGGCGCTTCTCGCCATACTGCGCCATCAGCTCGCCATCGGCGCTATAGACTTGCATCGGAATCTGGAGGCGCACATCGCGAAGCGTGGCGACATCAGGCAGCTGTGGCTCAATATATTTGTACAAACCGTAAATCGAGCCTGCTCCCAGCAGAATGCAACAGACTGCAAGGATGAATAAATACTTTACGAACTTCACCGGAGATTTCCCATTTGGTTTCACTTGGGCAGTTTCTAAACAATCGCGCGGTAGTATAAAGGCAAGCCTGATTCATTGATATAGCCGTCAAGACGACGGGCGATAAGGAGATCGTGAAGCATGGCTTTCAAAATATGGCAAACGGGCGTTCATATTCAACAGGATAGGGTGCGAATCGTCTCGTTGGCCCGGGAGAGGTCTGGCTGGTGCTTACGCCGCTGGTGGGCGATACCTCTGGCCGAAGGTATCATTCGTGACGGCAAAATTTGTCAGCCAGAACAGATGGTTGATGCGTTACGCGACTGGCGAAAAACGCTGCCCCACTACCACCGCGTGTTCCTCTCTTTCCCGGCAGCACGCACCCTGCAGCGGTCGCTTCCCCTTCCGGCCGCTGCGCTGCGCGACAGCGAGCAGCTCACATGGCTCGGTGCGGCGCTCGCGCGAGAACTGGAGATGTCTGCCGAAACGCTCTGTTTCGATTACGCGCAGGATACCTTCAGCAATACCTTTCACGTGACTGCCGCGCAAAATAACGAGGTCGACACCCTACTGGCGCTGGCGAAAACGCTGCGTTTGCGGCTGGTAACCATTACTCCGGATGCCAGCGCGCTGGCGAATCTTCTTCCTGCGGTGGCACCAGCGAAATGCATCGCCTGGCGGGACGATCGGCAGTGGCTCTGGGCTATGCGCCACCAGTGGGGACGCCGCTTAACTACCGAAGCAGAAAGCATGGCTGAGCTGGCGGCGCTGCTGGCTCTTGGGCCGGATGACATCGCGCTGTTTGATAGCCGACGTGACCCGTGGGAAATCCTGGAACGTTACCATGCTCCATTACCGGACTGCGGCGCTGATTATACCGTTGCGCTGGCTTTGGCCATGAGCGAGGTACCCGCATGAGCATCATGAACTTTCTGCCGTGGCGACAGCAGCGGCGCTCGCGATGCCTGCGCTTCTGGGGCGCAATGTGTGTCGGCACAGTGCTGTTGCTGTTCGTGACCATTTTCTGTCTGCGGATGAACCATCTCGTGAAGCTGCGCGCGCTGCAAACGGATCTGACGGGAATGCAGACCGTGCAGCACGCGCTTGTTGCCCGGCAAAGACTGACCGCACAGGCGCAGATGCCCGTGCAGACCGTGCAACAACGGGCATGGCAACCGGTGCTGGAATCCCTTTCCCGCGCCGTTCCGGCACAGGTCTGGCTGACGGAGTTGCGCTATCAGCCCCCTGCTCTGATGCTGAGAGGGTATGCCATAACCCTGCCGGCCCTGTCTGCTCTGCGCGATGCGCTTGGCCTAATAGCGGATTTTACGCCCGGGACGACGGGTGAGCTTCGGCAGGACAGCCAGGGGCGATGGATGTTTACCCTTCATCTTAAAAGCGAGGGGTAACGCGTGGATACCCTGTTAGAACGCTGGTGCGAAAGCCGTCCCTGGAATCGGGTGCTCTTCTGGTTTCTGGCGAGCCTCCTGGCTGGACTGGCAGCGTGGGGCACCATGCTCAGACCGGTAGGCGGGCAGAGTGCCGAACGACAACGCCAGCTGATTCAGGACGTGAGGACGAATGCAGCGTTATGGTCTGCCGTCAGAAAGACGCCGTTTCGTCCGAAAATAACGGAAGCACTGGAGAAGACGCCGTTCTCCCCGCTCGATTTTCAGGGCGATGACGCGACGCTCGTTCACTGGAAGCCGCTACAGAACGGAGGAGAACTGATGCTGGAGGTGGAGTGGCAGGCTATCCCGGCGCTTTTTTCCCGGCTGGCGCAGCGGGATGTGCAGATCGCTGCTTTCGCGATTACACCACATGGCACAGCGTTGCGCCTGCGGCTGGAGCTGGAACATGCGAAATAGCACGCGATGTTTGCTGGTTTGCTCTGCGCTGCTACTGACCGGTATGCGCGATCCCTTTCACCCGCCGGACGATCCCTGCGCCATTGCCGAGCTGGCGCAGTGGCACTATCGCGGCATGGTGGGAGGACAGCAGGCTATCGGCATTTTACAGGATGGGCAAAAGCGCTGGTATCGGCTGAAAACGCATGAGCGCTTTCCGGAAGGCTGGACGATAACAACCATCAATGAAACGGAACTGGTTGTTGATGTGGGTGACACATGTGAACCAGGAAAATGGACGTGGCAACGAGAAGGAACGGATAAGAATGAATTTACGGATAATGCTGTGGCTGCTGGCGTTCAGCCATCCGCTGTGGGCCGCCGCGCCAAAACCGGTCACGCTGGTGGTGGATGACGTTCCTGTAGCCCAGGTACTACAGAGTCTGGTTGCCCAGGAGAATAGAAATCTGGTGATATCGCCTGATGTCGGCGGCACGCTTTCGCTCAATCTGAAGCGCGTCCCCTGGCGACAGGCATTACAGACGGTTGTCGCCAGCGCTGGCCTCGTTTTGCGAGAGGAGGGCGGCATTTTTTATGTGTATACCGCGGCCTGGCAGCGTGAACAGCAGGAACGCTCGGAACAGGAGCGGGCCCGAAGACAGCTTGATGCGCCGCTGGTGTCTCACAGCATCGCTTTTTCCTATGCCGATGCCGGAGAGCTGCAGAAAGCCGCGGAAAAACTCCTGAGTCCAAAGGGGAGTTTATCCGTTGACACGCGTACCAACCGGCTGCTGATTCGGGATAACCAGACGGTGGTGGAGACTCTACAGCGCTGGGCCGCCCAGATGGATATTCCCGTCGAACAGGTCGAGCTGGCGGCGCACATTGTGACCATTAATGAAAAAAGCCTGCGCGAGCTAGGGGTGAAGTGGAATCTCGCCGACGCCACCGACGCGGGCAAAGTTGGACAGCTCACCACGCTTGGCAGCGATCTTTCCGTTGCCAGCGCCACCAGCCACGTGGGTTTTAACATCGGACGGATCAATGGTCGGCTGCTTGATCTGGAACTCTCTGCGCTGGAGCAAAAACAGCAGGTCGATATTATCGCCAGCCCGAGGCTTCTGGCCTCGCATATGCAACCAGCCAGCATCAAGCAGGGGAGTGAGATCCCGTATCAGGTCTCAAGCGGTGAAAGTGGGGCGACCTCAGTTGAGTTTAAGGAGGCGGTATTAGGCATGGAGGTCACGCCGGTGGTATTGCTGGGGGGGCGCGTGCGCCTGAAATTGCATATTAGTGAAAATATGCCGGGGCAGGTTCTGCAGCAGGCTGACGGCGAAACGCTGGCGATCGACAAACAGGAGATTGAAACCCAGGTGGAGGTAAAAAGTGGAGAAACGCTGGCGTTGGGCGGAATTTTTTCGCAGAAAAACAAAACCGGCAGTGACAGCGTGCCCGGGCTCGGGAAAATCCCCTGGCTTGGGCAGCTTTTTCGTCACGATGGTAAGGATAATGAACGGCGCGAGTTAGTGGTGTTTATTACGCCACGTCTGGTCGGTATTCGCTGACGGGTAACGATCCCCGCAATGATTTTGCATTCAGTTTGTTGCAGATGTTTGACGTGGGGCATGAATTAGCATACAAGGAGTACCGATTTGAGTTGGACTTACGTCTTATTACCTTATGCGCCCGACGCGGTGATTTAATCAGTTGCCAAACAAGCCGGAGTATTGAGATAATTTTTAGTCTGACTCTCGCTCTATTGCATATGAGGTTTCAGTTCATGTCCTGCTACGCTGGGTGTCTGCGAAGCGGGGATTACCATTAACGAATAGTCTTAGTAGTACCGATAAAATGGCAGAGAAACGCAATATCTTTCTGGTTGGGCCTATGGGTGCCGGCAAAAGCACTATTGGGCGTCAGTTAGCTCAACAACTCAATATGGAATTTTACGATTCTGATCAAGAGATTGAGAAACGAACCGGAGCTGATGTGGGCTGGGTTTTCGATGTAGAAGGCGAAGAAGGTTTCCGTGACCGAGAAGAAAAAGTGATCAACGAACTCACGGAAAAACAGGGCATCGTTCTGGCAACAGGCGGCGGTTCTGTGAAATCTCGCGAAACCCGTAACCGTCTCTCCGCCCGTGGCGTAGTGGTCTATCTTGAGACGACTATCGAGAAACAGCTGGCACGTACGCAGCGCGATAAAAAGCGCCCGCTGCTGCAGGTTGAAACGCCACCACGCGAAGTTCTGGAAGCATTGGCCGATGAACGCAATCCGCTGTATGAAGAGATTGCCGATGTGACCATTCGTACTGACGACCAGAGCGCTAAAGTGGTTGCAAACCAGATTATTCATATGCTGGAAAGCAACTGATTCTGGCTTTATATACACTCGCCTGCGGGTAAAAGCATTAAAGGTGGATGTCGCGTCATGGAGAGGATTACAGTTACTCTCGGGGAACGTAGTTACCCTATCACCATCGCGGCTGGTTTGTTTAACGACCCAGCTTCCTTTTTACCACTGAAAGCGGGTGATCAGGCGATGCTGGTCACCAATGAGACGCTGGCTCCGCTTTATCTCGACCGCGTACGCCATCTGCTTGAGCAGGCGGGCGTAAAAGTCGACAGTGTGATTCTCCCCGATGGCGAGCAGTATAAAAGCCTGACGGTACTGGATACCGTCTTTACCGCATTGCTGCAAAAACCGCACGGTCGCGATACAACACTGCTTGCCCTGGGCGGCGGTGTTGTGGGCGATCTGACCGGCTTTGCGGCCGCAAGCTATCAGCGCGGCGTCCGTTTTATTCAAATCCCAACCACGTTGCTGTCCCAGGTCGACTCCTCTGTGGGTGGCAAAACGGCAGTCAACCATCCGCTCGGCAAAAACATGATTGGCGCGTTCTACCAGCCTGCATCGGTGGTGGTGGATCTCGACTGTCTGAAAACCCTGCCGAAGCGCGAACTGGCTTCGGGTCTGGCGGAAGTGATCAAATACGGCATTATTCTGGATGGCGAGTTCTTTAGCTGGCTTGAAGAGAATATGGATGCGCTGCTGTGCCTGAATGAGGCTACACTGGCATACTGCATTCGTCGTTGCTGTGAGCTGAAAGCAGAAGTTGTCGCTGCAGACGAGCGTGAAACGGGCTTACGTGCTTTACTGAATCTTGGGCATACGTTTGGTCACGCGATTGAAGCCGAAATGGGTTACGGCAACTGGCTGCACGGTGAAGCCGTCGCGGCCGGAATGGTCATGGCAGCCCGCACCTCTGAACGCCTCGGACAGTTCAAACCGGAAGAGACGGCACGTATCATTGCGCTGCTTGAACGTGCAGGTTTGCCGGTGACCGGGCCGCAGGAGATGTCGGCGCAAGCGTATTTACCCCACATGATGCGCGATAAAAAAGTATTGGCAGGTGAGATGCGTCTTGTACTCCCGCTTGCAATAGGGAAGAGTGAAGTGCGCGGCGGAGTGCCGCACGATGTCGTTCTTGGCGCTATCGCTGATTGTCAGCAGGCGTAACAACTAGAAAGGTCAGGCCACTGTCGCAGGTGGTCGTTTAGCTTCAGGTGAAATGCAAAGTCGTTGGCATAAGCCTTTGAGTGGGGTGTTAAATGGATGAATTCAAACCAGAAGACGAGCTGAAACCCGATCCCAGCGATCGTCGTACTGGTCGTTCTCGTCAATCTTCAGAACGTGATAACGAGCCGCAGATCAACTTTGACGATGTTGATCTGGATGCAGACGATCGTCGCCCTTCGCGCAGCCGCAACGCGCACGAAGAGCGAGCAGAAGAGGATTATGAGTCCGAAGAAGATTCAATGGACGAACAGCCTGTAGAGCGTCGCCCGCGTAAACGTAAAAAAGCCGCTGCGCCGAAACCGGCTTCCCGCCAGTACATTATGATGGGCCTTGGCGTTCTGGTGCTTGTGCTGTTGATTGTCGGCATTGGCTCCGCGCTTAAAGCACCGTCAACGAACTCAACCGAGCAAACGGCTTCCGCTGAGAAGAGCATCAACCTGTCCGGTAACGATGCGTCCAATCAGGCGAATGGCGCACAGCCAGCGCCGGGAGCGACTTCCGCAGAGCAGACCGCAGGCAACACCACAGCGCAGCAGGATGTTTCTCTGCCGCCCGTTTCTTCAACCCCAGCTCAGGGTCAGGCACCTGCTGCGCCTGAAGGTCAGCAGCGTGTGGAAGTTCAGGGAGACCTGAACAATGCGCTGACTCAGCCGCAGAACCAGCAGCAGGTTGATAACGTCGTGGTTAACTCTACGCTGCCAACTGAACCTGCAACCGTTGCCCCGATTCGCGGTGGTAACGCCCAGCCACAAACGGCTGCGACGGAAACCAAACCGCGCCAGACGCAAACTGCGACACGTCCTGAACGTAAGCAGGCGGTGATTGAGCCTAAGCGTGAAACCAAACCTCAGTCAGTAGTCAAAGCGCCTGAAGTGAAAGCCGTACCGGCACAGCCGAAACATACCGAAACGGCGGCGGTGAGTGAGCCTGCGAAAGCGCCAGTCACGCAGACGGCGCCGAAAGCAACGGCGACCACAACAGCACCGGCTGCCACAGCTGCGCCTGCAGCAACGACTCCAGCTGCCACGGCAACATCCTCCAGCAGCGCCGCAGGCAAAACGGCAGGTAACGTTGGTTCGCTAAAGTCTGCGCCATCCAGCAACTACACGCTGCAGCTGAGCAGTTCGTCTAACTATGACAACCTCAACAGCTGGGCGAAGAAATCAAATCTGAAAAACTATGTTGTTTATCAGACGACCCGTAACGGTCAGCCCTGGTATGTGCTGGTGAGCGGCGTGTATTCGTCCAAAGATGAAGCGAAACGTGCCGTTGCGGCACTGCCAGCGGATGTTCAGGCGAAAAACCCCTGGGCGAAGCCGATTCATCAGGTTCAGGCCGATCTGAAGTAATGTTTAAAGCGCAGGATGCTGTCGGAGCTTTCTCCACAGCTGGAGAAGGTGTAATCAGTTAGTCAGCATGAAAAAAAATCGCGCTTTTCTGAAATGGGCAGGGGGGAAATACCCCCTGCTCGATGATATTAAAAAACACCTGCCTGAAGGCGAGTGTCTAATCGAGCCTTTCGTGGGTGCAGGATCGGTGTTCCTCAACACCGATTTTTCTCGTTATATCCTGGCGGATATCAACAACGATCTTATCAGCCTCTATAACATCGTTAAGCTGCGTACCGAAGAGTATGTCGCAGAGGCGCGCATGCTGTTTACGCCAGAGAACAACACCCCTGACGTCTACTATCAGTTCCGCGCGGAGTTTAATCAGAGCCAGGATCCATTCCGTAGAGCGCTGCTATTCCTCTATCTCAACCGTCATGGTTACAACGGCCTGTGCCGGTATAATCTTCGTGGGGAATTTAACGTGCCGTTTGGTCGCTATAAGCGCCCGTATTTCCCGCAGGACGAGCTGTATCACTTTGCCGAAAAAGCGCAGAACGCTGAATTTCATTGCCTTTCCTATGAAGAGTGTATGGAGCTGGCAGGCGTAAACTCGGTGGTTTACTGTGATCCGCCTTACGCACCATTGTCTGCAACGGCGAATTTCACCGCTTATCACACCAACAGCTTCAGCCCGGCCGAACAGGCTCGTCTGGCTGAGATGGCGGAAAAGCTGGTCAGCAAAAGAATTCCGGTGTTAATTTCAAATCACGACACGCCTGATACGCGCGAATGGTACAAAGCCGCGAAGCATTTTCAGGTTAAGGTGCGGCGTAGCATTAGCAGCAACGGCGGCACGCGTAAAAAGGTGGACGAACTTCTGGCTCTTTATCGCCCCTGAGCCGTTTTGCCCGCCGGTAAACACATTTCAAGGAGAAGCGGATGAAACAGTTTTTGATTGCTCCCTCAATTCTGTCGGCCGATTTTGCCCGCCTGGGTGAAGACACTGCCAAAGCTCTCGCGGCTGGTGCAGATGTTGTCCATTTCGACGTTATGGACAACCACTACGTCCCTAATCTGACAATTGGCCCAATGGTGCTCAAAGCATTACGTAACTACGGCATTACCGCCCCGATCGACGTTCATCTGATGGTGAAGCCTGTTGATCGCATCGTGCCTGACTTCGCCGCAGCGGGTGCCAGCATCATCACTTTCCATCCGGAAGCCTCTGAACACGTAGATCGCACGCTGCAGCTGATCAAAGAGAACGGTTGTAAAGCGGGCCTGGTGTTTAACCCGGCCACGCCGCTGAGCTATCTCGATTATGTCATGGATAAACTGGACGTGATTTTGCTGATGTCCGTTAACCCGGGCTTTGGCGGTCAGTCGTTTATCCCCCACACGCTGGATAAGCTGCGTGAAGTACGCCGTCGCATTGATGAGTCAGGTTACGATATTCGTCTGGAAGTGGACGGCGGTGTGAAAGTGAATAACATTGGTGAAATTGCGGCGGCAGGTGCGGATATGTTCGTTGCCGGTTCAGCCATTTTCGACCAACCGGATTACAAAAAAGTCATTGATGAAATGCGCCGCGAGCTGTCGAAGGTAAGTCATGGATAAATTGCAGGCAATTCGGGGTATCGCATTTGACCTCGACGGCACGCTGGTCGACAGCGCGCCGGGCTTAACGAGCGCCGTAGACCAGGCGCTGTACGCGCTTGAACTCCCCGTTGCGGGTGAAGAGCGTGTCGTCACGTGGATTGGCAACGGGGCCGATGTTCTGATGGAGCGCGCGTTGACGTGGGCGCGTCAGGAGCGTGCGTCACAGCGTTCCGCCCAAGGTAAACCGAGCGTCGATCACGCGGATATCCCGCAGGAAGAGCAGCTGCGTATTCTGCGCAAACTGTTCGATCGTTTCTATGAAGAGACGGTCGAAGAGGGCAGCTTCCTGTTCCCGGACGTTCAGGAAACGCTGAGCGCGCTGTCCGCGAAGGGCATTCCGCTGGGACTGGTGACCAACAAACCGACACCTTTTGTCGCACCTCTGCTGGAAGCGCTCGATATCGCGAAGTATTTCTCCGTGATTGTGGGCGGCGACGACGTGCAAAATAAAAAGCCCCATCCGGAACCGCTGCTGCTGGTGGCAGGAAAATTATCCTTAACGCCTGCGGAGCTGCTCTTTGTCGGCGATTCACGCAATGATATTCTGGCTGCCCGCGCGGCTGGATGTCCTTCCGTGGGGTTAACCTATGGCTACAACTACGGTGAAGCCATCACGCTGAGTGAGCCGGACGTTGTTTTCGACCACTTCAAAGATTTGTTGCCCGCTCTCGGGCTTTCGCACAGTGAAAATCAGGAATTGAACAATGACTAAGCCCATCGTTTTTAGTGGCGCACAGCCTTCAGGTGAATTGACCATTGGTAACTACATGGGTGCGCTACGTCAGTGGGTCAGCATGCAGGATGAGTACCATTGCATTTACTGCATCGTCGATCTCCATGCGATTACCGCGCGTCAGGATCCTGAGAAGCTGCGCAAAGCCACGCTGGACACCCTGGCGCTGTACCTGGCCTGCGGCATCGATCCTGAGAAGAGCACCATTTTCGTTCAGTCCCACGTGCCGGAGCACGCGCAGCTGGGCTGGGCGCTGAACTGCTACACCTATTTCGGCGAGCTGAGCCGCATGACCCAGTTCAAGGATAAATCTGCCCGCTACTCTGAAAACATCAACGCCGGACTGTTCGACTATCCGGTGCTGATGGCGGCAGACATCCTGCTGTATCAAACCAACCAGGTGCCGGTGGGTGAAGACCAGAAGCAGCACCTGGAGCTGAGCCGTGACATCGCCCAGCGCTTTAACGCGATCTATGGCGATGTGTTTAAAGTGCCTGAGCCATTTATTCCGAAGTCCGGCGCGCGCGTCATGTCGCTGCTTGAGCCGACCAAGAAGATGTCCAAGTCTGACGATAACCGCAATAACGTTATCGGCCTGCTGGAAGATCCGAAATCGGTAGTGAAAAAACTCAAGCGCGCGGTCACGGACTCCGACGAGCCGCCTGTTGTGCGCTACGACGTGCAGAACAAAGCGGGCGTCTCCAACCTGCTGGATATCCTCTCCGGTGTGACCGGTCAGAGCATCCCTGAGCTGGAAAAACACTTCGAAGGCAAGATGTACGGCCACCTGAAAGGCGAAGTGGCAGATGCCGTTTCCGGCATGCTGACCGAGCTGCAGGAGCGTTATCACCGCTACCGTAACGACGAAGCTTTCCTGCAGAAAGTGATGAAAGAGGGCGCGGAAAAAGCCAGCGCGCGCGCGTCCGAAACCCTGAAAGCGGTGTACAACGCGATTGGGTTTGTTGCGAAGCCTTGAGTCTGCTTGCCGGGTGTCGCTAACGCTTACCCGGCCTACAGGATCGTGTAGGTCGGGTAAGGCAAAGCCGCCACCCGACAAAAAACACACTCTCCAAAACTAAAAAACCGGGACATCCCGGTTTTTTTACGCCTGTAAAACGCTTACTGCTGTGCCGCCGGACCGCAACCACCGATGATCTTCGAAATGGAGATCGCCGGGTGCAGCAGGTAATCGTAGCTGCAGTTATTTTTGGTGTTCTGTACATGACCGGTACAGGCAGTCAGAGTCGATAACAGGCCAACCAGAACGGCGGCCTTTGCCAGTTTGAACATACGCATTCCTTGTCTTAAAAACGAAAGTTAGATGTATATCAAGGGAATAAAGGGGAAAGTTCCACTTCGGGGCAGTATGTTATCGACAGCGCTAAGAGGGGAGTAGTCCGTATAGGGACTACTCCGGAAAGGAAGAATATGCGTTAGTGATTCGAGAACCAGTTCAGCTTATCGCGCAGCTCAACCACGCGGCCCACCACGATCAGCGCCGGGCTTTCGACCAGCTGCGCCAGCTCGCCCAGCTGCGTCAGCACGCCATCCACCACGCGCTGCGTAATGGCGGTGCCGTTTTCGACCAGCGCGACGGGCATATCCGCATTCATACCGTGCTCCAGCAGCTTCGCCTGAATCGTGGCGGCCTGGTTTAGCCCCATGTAGAACACCAGCGTCTGCTTTTCAGCGGCCAGGTTATGCCAGTCCAGCTCGCTGCCGGTTTTAAGATGCCCCGTCACCAGACGCACGCTTTGGGCGTAGTCGCGGTGGGTCAGCGGAATGCCAGAGTACGCTGAACAGCCGGATGCCGCCGTAATGCCCGGCACGACGGAGAAGGGAATACCCGCGTCACAGAGAGTTTCCAGCTCCTCGCCGCCGCGACCAAAGATAAACGGATCGCCACCCTTAAGGCGCACCACGCGTTTACCTTTCTGCGCCTCGCGCAGCAGGATCTGGTTAATCTCCTCCTGCGGCACGCAGTGGTAGCCCGCCCGTTTGCCCACGAAGACGCGGTCGGCATCGCGGCGAACCAGGTTCATAATGTCATCGGAGACCAGGCGATCGTAAACCACGGTATCGGCCTGCTGGATCTGCTGTAGCCCTTTTAGCGTCAGCAAGCCCGCATCGCCGGGGCCTGCGCCCACCAGCACCACTTCACCGCGGTGATCCAACGGCTCGCTCAGCAGCTGTTCGGTGGTCTCTTCAACGGCTTTGGTGTCCTGATTCGCCAGCGACTGCGCCAGCCTGTCGTTCACAAAGAATTTTTCCCAGAAGCGACGACGCTCGCCCACTGTCGAAAAGGTTTGCTTCACGCGGGAGCGGAGCTGCCCGGCGTAATGCGCAATCTGACCAAGATGCTGCGGCAGCACGGCTTCCAGCTTTTCCCGCAGCAGGCGGGCGAGAACCGGGGAGCGTCCGCCGGACGATACGGCTATCATCAGCGGCGAGCGGTCGATAATCGACGGCATGATGAAGCTGGCCTCTTTCGGCGCATCCACCACGTTGCAGAAAATTCTGCGCGCTTCGCAGGCATCGCTCACGCGCTGGTTCACTTCATCGTCATCCGTCGCTGCAATAGTCAGCCAGCAGGTATCCAGCAGGGACTCATCAAACTCTCCCTGTTCCAGCGTGAGCATCCCTTCCTGAGCCCAGACCTCAAACTGTGGGGCGAAGGCAATGGCGTTAACGGTCAGTCGGGCGCCAGCCTCTAACAGCAGGCGCGCTTTACGTTCAGCTACGTCGCCGCCGCCCACGAGCAGGCAGTCGCGGTTGCGTAATTGACAAAAAATCGGCAGGTGATCCACGACGTTACCTCACAGCATTCATGGCGGGGGAAGAATTGACGTCAGGATAACAGCAGGAATCGTACAGAACATACGGTTTTTCCTGCCGTTACCCATAAGGGGTCATAAGCCTTTCCTATTGAAAAGGCGAGGGGTTACGCTTTCAGCTGCACCTCGCCGTCCTTCACGCGGACGTCGTAGTGTTTGACCGAGAAGCTTTCATCTTCCATGCAGAGTCCGTCGGTTAAGCGGAAACGCTGCTTTTTCAACGGGCTGGCGACCCACAGTTCACCCTGATGCTCGGCAATCAGTCCGCGGGAGAGCACGCTGGCCTCGAAGAACGGGTCGATATTGCTGATGGCAAAAACCTGTTCATCGTGGCGAGGGCGGAAAATCGCCACCTGCTCGTTGCCCAGCAGCGCACAGACGCCGGTGGCGGGGAGAATGTCGTTAATATTGCAGATGTTTACCCACTGGCTCATGCGTTTTCCTCCACCAGCGTAACCGGAATACGTTCATACGGCGTGGCTGGACGATGCTGTTCGCGCTCCGGCACTACCTGCACGTTCGGGTCGCGCTGGGTGCTGTTGATAAAGTGTTTGAAGCGCGTCTGCGCCGCCGGGGTGTTGACGGTTTCCGTCCATTCGCAGATCACCGCCTCGCGCAGGCGCGCCATTTCCGCTTCCAGATGCTCGTTCAGGCCCAGCTTGTCGTCGATAATGACTGATTTAAGGTAGTCGATGCCGCCTTCCAGGTTATCGAGCCAGGAGGCGGTACGGGTCAGCTTATCGGCGGTGCGGATATAGAACATCATGAATCGGTCGAGATACTGAATCAGCGTGTCGCGATCGAGATCCGCCGCCAGCAGGTCCGCATGGCGCGGTTTCATCCCGCCGTTGCCGCACACATAGAGGTTCCAGCCTTTCTCGGTGGCAATAATACCCACGTCTTTACCCTGCGCTTCCGCACATTCGCGGGTGCAGCCGGAGACGCCGAACTTCATTTTGTGCGGGGTACGGATGCCTTTGTAGCGGTTTTCCAGCTCAACGCCGAAGCCCACGCTGTCGCCGACGCCGTAGCGGCACCAGGTGCTGCCCACGCAGGTTTTCGCCATGCGCAGCGCTTTTGCGTACGCGTGGCCGGTTTCGAAGCCAGCTTCAATCAGCTGACGCCAGATTTCCGGCAGATCGTCTTTCTGCGCGCCAAACAGGCCGATACGCTGGGAGCCGGTGATTTTGGTGTACAGGTTAAATTCCCGTGCGATGCGGCCCACCGCGACCAGCCCTTCCGGCGTGATTTCGCCGCCGGCGGAACGTGGAATCACGGAGTAGGTGCCGTCTTTCTGGATGTTGGCCAGGAAATTGTCGTTGGTGTCCTGCAGCGGCGTATGCTCGGGCTTGAGCACGTACTCATTCCAGCAGGAGGCCAGCAGGGAGCCGACGGTCGGTTTACAGACTTCGCAGCCGTAGCCCTGGCCGTGCTTCGCCAGCAGTTCGTCGAAGGATTTGATGCCCTCCACGCGGATCAGGTGATACAGCTCCTGGCGAGAATACGCGAAGTGCTCGCACAGGTTGTTGTTCACCTCGATGCCCTGTTTCGCCAGTTCGGCGTTCAGCACCTGAGTGACCAGCGGAATACAGCCGCCGCAGCCGGTACCGGCTTTGGTTTCGGCTTTCAGGGCCGCAACGGTGTGGCAGCCTTTGTTGATGGCGGAGATCAGCATGCCTTTGGTAACGTCGAAGCAGGAGCAAATCTGCGCGCTGTCCGGCAGTTTATCCACGCCGATTGACGGCTTGCCGCTGGAGGCATGAGCCGGAAGGATCAGCGCGTCCGGGTTTTCCGGCAGCTCGATGGCGTTGAGCACCAGCTGGAGCAGGTTGCCGAAGTCGCTGGTGTCGCCCACCAGCACCGCGCCGAGCAGGGTTTTGTTGTCCTGGCTGACGATGAGTCGTTTGTAGACCTCTTTGCTTTCGTCGAGATAGACATAGCTGCGGGAATTCGGGGTGCGGCCATGCGCATCGCCAATACCGCCGACATCTACGCCCAGCAGCTTCAGCTTGGCGCTCAAGTCTGCGCCGGTAAAGGCGTTTTCGCTGCCGAGGATATGGTCCACTGCGACCTGTGCCATTTTGTAGCCGGGCGCCACCAGACCGTATACGCGGTTGTTCCAGCTGGCGCATTCGCCAATCGCGTAGATATCCGGATCGGAGGTCTGGCAGGTGTCGTTAATCATGATCCCGCCGCGCTGCGCCACGGCAAGACCGCACTGGGTCGCCAGCTTGTCGCGCGGACGAATACCGGTGGAGAAGACGATGAAGTCCACTTCCAGCTCGCTGCCGTCGGCAAAGCGCATGGTTTTGCGCGCTTCAGTCCCTTCCTGAACGATCTCTTTGGTGTTCTTGCTGGTGTGAACCTTCACACCCATGCTTTCGATTTTACGACGCAGCTGGTCACCGCCCATGTGGTCGAGCTGTTCTGCCATCAGCATCGGGGCAAATTCGATGACGTGGGTTTCAACGCCGAGGTTTTTCAGCGCGCCTGCCGCTTCCAGGCCCAGCAGGCCGCCGCCCACCACCGCGCCGCGTTTGCTTCGACGCGCGCAGGATTCGATGGCGTTAAGGTCTTCAATGGTACGGTAGACGAAGCAATCCTGAGTTTCCGAGCCCTTAATTGGTGGGATCCACGGATAGGAGCCCGTCGCCATGATCAGCTTGTCGTAAAAAACCGTACGCCCGGCGCTGGAGTGGATCACTTTTTCCTGACGGTTGATGGTGATAGCGCGTTCGCCCACCAGCACTTTTACGCCATGCTTCTCGTAGAAACCTTCACGCACCAGAGAGAGCTCTTCGGCGGTATGATGGGAGAAGTAGGAAGACAGGTGCACACGGTCGTACGCCTTGCGGGGTTCTTCACAGAACACGGTAATATCGAACTGCTCAGCATCGGCCTTATCGAGAAGATCCTCAATAAAGCGGTGGCCGACCATGCCGTTACCGATGATAGCGAGTCTGAGTTTGCTCATTATTGCCTCGATTTCTTTTCTATTATTGCCTACCTTAACGATTCAGCAGGGGCGCTTATTGATGCAAATCAAATACGTCTTAGCCTACTCCTTAGGTGGTATGCGACTGATTTGTCAGGATTTTTATAAGTGGCGGAAATCGCAGGCTTTTCGTGCTCGTTGAATTTGTGTACAAATCAGGAGAGGGTTTTGCCAAAATCGATACGCCTGAAAATCAGCGGCGTTTTTTAGGGGAAGGGTATGTCTACAACACCGTTATGGCTTGTTCAGAATGTTCGTTTACCGGGTCGGGAAGGGCTGTGGCAGCTCGCCATTGAGAACGGGCGATTTGGTGACATCACCCCGATGGACGACACCCACGCCGAAAGTTATGAAGTATTGAATGCGCGCGGTGGGCTGGCTATCCCGCCGTTCATTGAGCCGCATATCCATCTTGATACGACCCAGACGGCGGGCGAACCGAACTGGAACCAGTCCGGCACGCTGTTTGAGGGCATTGAGCGCTGGGCGGAGCGCAAGGCGTTGCTCAGCCATGACGACGTGAAAGCGCGCGCCTGGAAAACGCTGAAGTGGCAAATCGCTAACGGCATCCAGTTTGTCCGCACCCATGTGGATGTCTCCGACCCGACGCTTACCGCCCTGAAGGCGATGCTCGAGGTGAAGCAGGAGGTGGCCCCGTGGGTAACGCTGCAAATCGTTGCGTTTCCGCAGGAAGGGATTCTCTCTTACCCGAACGGCGCGGCGCTGCTGGAAGAGGCGTTAAAGCTGGGCGCCGACGTGGTGGGGGCGATCCCACACTTCGAGTTCACCCGCGAGTATGGCGTGCAGTCGCTGCACATCGCTTTTGAACTGGCGAAGAAGTATGACCGTCCGCTGGATATCCACTGCGATGAAATCGACGACGAGCAGTCGCGGTTTGTCGAGACGGTGGCAGCGCTGGCGTATGAGGCCGGCATCGGCCCGCGCGTGACGGCCAGCCATACCACCGCCATGCACTCCTACAACGGCGCTTACACCTCGCGGCTCTTCCGTCTGCTGAAGATGTCGGGGATTAACTTCGTCGCAAACCCGCTGGTCAATATCCACCTGCAGGGGCGCTTTGATGACTATCCGAAGCGCCGCGGCCTCACCCGGGTAAAGGAACTGCAGGAAGCGGGCATAAACGTCTGCTTTGGTCACGACGACGTCTTCGACCCGTGGTACCCGCTCGGCACCGGCAATATGCTGCAGGTGCTGCATATGGGGCTGCACGTCTGTCAGATGATGGGGTATCCGCAAATCGACAATGGCCTGAACCTGATCACCCACAACAGCGCCCGTACCTTCGGCCTGAGCGATTACGGTATTGCTACGGGAAACCCGGCAAACCTGATTATTCTGCCTGCGGAGAGCGGGTTTGAAGCGGTGCGCTGTCAGGTGCCGGTGCGCTGGTCGATTCGTCAGGGGCGAATTATTGCCACCACGCAGCTGGCGCAGACCTGGATCCAGATGGATAACGGAGGAGAAGAGGTGAGTTTCGCCAGAAACAGCCCCTCTGCGTAATGCAAAGGGGCGCAGGGTTTAGTGCGATGCCGCTACCGCGTTGTGCTGGCGGTGGCGGGTCACGAAGCCCAGAACGAAGCACATGATGAACACCACGGCGTACAGACCGTTCGCGGTGTGCAGCGCGGCCAGCGGGCCGCTGTGGGCAACGATCGGGCCCGTCACCACGAAGGTCAGCATGGTGCCGATGGTGCCGCAGGTCAGAACGAAGTTAACCAGCTTCGGCGAAGCCACTTTGGTCTGCAGGGAGCCCAGGGTGATGATCGAGGTGTAAATCGCGCTGGAGAAGAAGCCCAGGGTCAGAATGAACCACGGCATATGTTCCGGGGAGCCGTTAATGAACAGATACATCAGCACGGTCGCCAGGCCCGCCAGCACGGTCAGAATGCGCTGCAGGTCGAAGAAGCGCAGGATGAAGCTAAACGCCCACATGCCGAACATGTAAGACATCCAGAAATCGCTCACCAGTTTGCCCGCATCGTTCAGGCTCATGCCCAGACCTTTGGCGTATTCCGGAACCCAGGAGATAAAGCCCAGCTGGCCCAGGATGTAGCACAGGGCGGCGATGGAGAGGAACAGTACGCCGATACCCCATTTCTCTTTCGCGACGGGTTCTGCGGTAGTTTGCGCTTTCTTGCCCAGCACCGGGAACTCGCAGCCGAAGGTCAGAATAAAGATCGCCACGTAGACCAGACCAATGCAGGCATAGACCCAGTACCACTCAATGCTGCGGGCCAGGAGAACGGCCGCGACCATTGGGAAAATCATCCCGGCCATGCTGAAGAAGGAGTCGGTAAACAGCAGACGCGCGCCGCGCTGGCGGCCTTCATACATATGGGTAATCAGGAACGTACCGATCGACATGGTGATCCCGCTGACCAGACCGAGCACGAACATGGCGGCGGAGAACAGGGCGATGCTGTGGCTTAGCATCAGACCCGCCACGGCGGCGACCATCAGTACAAAGCCGAAGCGTAACTGGGTTTTCAGCGGGACGATTTCCATCAGCCAGGCATTCAGGAAGATAGAGATCAGGATCCCCGCGTTGAGGAAGGTGAAGGTGTTACTCATGCTGGAAACGGGCAGATGGAAGTAGTCTGCGATATTCCCCATCACCATCCCGGTGACGATCACCAACGCGCCGGTCAGGGCGTAGGAGAAGAAGCTGATCCATGTGAGCTTGATGCGATTGCTGTTAGTCATGTCTGGCCTGTTCAGAAAAGAAAAGCGCCCAGGGGGCGCTGAGAGCGGGCAGATTTTAGTCGTTAAAGTGATCTATTCCTATCTTTTAAGGGCAATGAATGTGTCATTGCAGGTTTTAGTGTGATCTAAATCACATTAATTGGCGGCATAACCAATCGTTTGCGTAGTAATAATTGTTTCAACTTCGTAAAATTAGGTAAAAGGCTGGTCTCCGTTCATACTGCTCTTTAGAATCAAGCCATTCGCTTTTTATACTGCGCTTTGTTAAGGAATTCTCATGCTCAAATCAACACTGGCGGCTGTCGCAGCTGTGTTTGCTCTTTCTGCCGTTTCCCCTGCTGCGCTGGCAGCAAAAGGGGACCCTCACGTTCTGCTGACCACCTCCGCCGGGAATATTGAGCTGGAACTGAATAGCCAGAAAGCCCCTGTTTCCGTGAAAAACTTTCTCGACTATGTGAACAGCGGTTTCTACAACAACACCACTTTCCACCGCGTGATCCCAGGCTTCATGATTCAGGGGGGCGGTTTCAACGAGCAGATGCAGCAGAAACAGCCAAACCCGCCTATTAAAAACGAAGCGGACAACGGCCTGCTGAACAAGCGCGGTACCATCTCAATGGCGCGTACCGCGGACAAAGACAGCGCGACCAGCCAGTTCTTCCTCAACGTAGCGGATAACGCCTTCCTCGACCACGGTCAGCGCGACTTTGGCTATGCGGTCTTTGGTAAAATCGTGAAAGGGATGGACGTGGCTGACAAGATTTCTCAGGTGCCTACTCACGACGTCGGTCCGTATCAGAATGTCCCGTCAAAACCAGTGGTTATCCTCTCCGCCAAAGTTCTGCCGTAACTCTTCTGAGCGCGGGCTTCTCCGGCCCGCGTTATGTAGCCCTCCCTGCGAAAGCGCGTTTTGCTGCTTATACTTGTGGCAAACGGACTATTCAGGGAGGCGTTAAGTGAAAAAACTCACCGACAAGCAAAAATCCCGTCTCTGGGAACAGCAGCGTAACGTCAATTTACAGGCCAGTTGTCTCCTTGAAAAAGGTAATGGTCCCTCAGAACCCCATATTGAGACGCTGGAGCTTGGGCCTTCCGCGCCCGGGCTACCCCATCTGTGCCTTATTCATCGTCATTTGTACCGCAGTGAGATGAAGCGGGCAGGTGAGCTCCGTACCGAGGATATTTTTAAAGGTGACATTCCCTTCTGCCATTTTGAGTACATCGAAAAGATGGGGAACGAGCTGATGGCGGCGCTGGAAAGCGAAAAATATCTTGTGGGTCTTGAGAAAGCGGCGTTTGTTGACAGAGTTAGCCACTACTACTGCGAAATCAACATGCTGCATCCGTTTATGGGCGGCAACGGCATTGCCCAACGCGTTTTCTTCGAGCAGCTGGCGCTCCACGCGGGCTACTCGCTGGACTGGCGTGATATCGACCCCGAGCAGTGGGTTGCGGCTAACCGAAGTGGCGCAACGGGAGATTTAACCGCGCTAAACGCTATCTTTGCCAAAGTAGTGAGCGAAGCGCTGGAATCTGAGTAGAATAGGGCGGCATTTTTTTCGGGAGCCGCCATGATTCTGCTGATTGATAACTACGATTCCTTCACCTGGAACCTTTACCAATATTTTTGTGAACTGGGTGCAGAGGTGGTTGTCCGCCGTAACGACGAGATCGCTCTCGCCGATATCGTGACGCTGGCGCCGCAGAAAATAGTGATTTCACCCGGCCCCTGCACCCCTTCGGAATCGGGTATTTCGCTGGAGGTTATCCAGCACTATGCCGGCAAGCTGCCAATCCTGGGCGTCTGCCTGGGCCATCAGGCAATTGCCCAGGCGTTTGGTGCCACCATCGTGCGCGCCGCGAAAGTGATGCACGGTAAAACCTCTCCGGTCACCCACGCCGGCACCGGGGTGTTCACGGGGCTCAATAATCCTTTAACCGTGACGCGCTACCATTCCCTGGTCATTGACCCGTCGACGCTGCCCGACTGTTTTGAGGTGACCGCCTGGAGCGATACGCAGGAGATCATGGGGATTCGCCACCGCGAATGGGATCTCGAAGGCGTGCAGTTCCACCCGGAAAGTATCCTCAGCGAGCAGGGGCACGCGCTGCTGGCAAATTTCCTCAATCGCTGAAAATCTGTTGCCTTGCTGTGATTTTTTATGCATATTTTGTGATTATATTTTCACATTTACTGTGACATAAAATGGATGGTCATGACATGGCAACTGAACAACCAGCAATTACCCGCGCGACATTTGATGAAGTGATCCTGCCGATTTATGCACCGGCTGAATTTATCCCGGTGAAGGGAAAAGGCAGCCGCGTCTGGGATCAGCAGGGTAAAGAGTATGTGGATTTCGCGGGTGGTATTGCGGTCACGGCGCTGGGTCATTGCCATCCCGCGCTGGTGGAGGCGCTGAAAACCCAGGGCGAAACCCTGTGGCACACCAGCAACGTGTTCACCAACGAACCGGCGCTGCGCCTGGGCCGCAAGATCATTGATGCTACCTTTGCGGAACGCGTGCTGTTTATGAACTCCGGCACTGAAGCCAACGAAACTGCCTTTAAGCTGGCGCGCTACTACGCGACAACGCGCCACAGCCCGTACAAAACCAAAATCATCGCCTTCCACAACGCCTTCCACGGACGCTCTTTCTTTACCGTCTCTGTTGGCGGCCAGCCGAAGTATTCCGACGGGTTTGGCCCAAAACCGGCCGACATCGTCCACGTGCCGTTTAACGATCTGCACGCGGTGAAAGCGGTAATGGACGACCACACCTGCGCAGTTGTTGTCGAACCGATCCAGGGTGAAGGCGGCGTGACCGCGGCAACCCCGGAATTCCTGAAAGGGCTGCGCGCGCTGTGCGACGAGCATCAGGCGCTGCTGGTCTTTGATGAAGTGCAGTGCGGGATGGGGCGTACCGGCGATCTGTTCGCTTATATGCACTACGGCGTGACGCCGGATATTCTGACCAGCGCCAAAGCGCTTGGCGGTGGTTTCCCGGTGAGTGCGGTACTGACGACACAGGAGATCGCCTCTGCGTTCCACGTCGGTTCTCACGGCTCCACCTACGGCGGTAACCCGCTGGCGAGCGCCGTGGCGGGTGCCGCGTTCGACATTATCAACACGCCAGAGGTGTTGAACGGCGTTAGCGCGAAGCGCGAGCTGTTTGTGAAACACCTGAAAAAGGTTGATGAGCAGTACGACGTGTTCAGCGAGATCCGCGGGATGGGGCTGCTGATTGGCGCCGAGCTTAAGCCGCAGTACAAGGGCCGCGCTCGCGACTTTCTGCACGCCGCCGCTCGCGAAGGGGTGATGGTGCTCAACGCCGGACCGGACGTCATGCGCTTTGCGCCGTCGCTGGTGGTGGAGGATAAGGACATTGAAGACGGGTTAACCCGGTTTGCCGCGGCGGTTGCGAAGATCGTTAAAGGCTAATATTCGGTTCGTTTCAACCGGCGCGTTAACCAAATGCCGTGATGCGGACGCTGACGCCATGCCACCGACGAAATGGTGTGCATGGTGTTCAGATGCCCCAGAACGCGCTGCAAGTGCTGCTCCAGGGTGCTCATTGGCCCGTGGGTCAACGTCTCCGGCGCTTCCAGAATGTTTGAGTCTCCCGACTCGCCCGGCGCGTCATACTCCAGACGCTGCTGACACCTCTGCAACGCAATTTCACATGACTGCAGATAGCGCTGCGCCAGGTCCGGCGTCAGCATCGTGTGCTCGCGCGCCAGCGTGGTCATGGCGTTAATGTGCTCGACGATAAACTGGCTGTGCGTCACCCAGAGCTTCATATCGGCCAGATAGTGCGAATTAAAGCCCGGCTCCTGCATCGCCTGGTTAAGCGAGTTGAACAGGGCGTTGTGCGCCTGGTTGACCTTCATGCGCTGATAGGCCAGCGGGGACGGCTGCGGGTCGTCGCTCAGGATCAGGCGAATGGCCTGCTGGTCGGCCTCCAGCGCGTCGTGGGCGTTCTGTCTCAGCAGCCCGCTCTGCCATTGCGGCCAGAGCCAGACCATGCCGCCAAAGGCAATCAGGCAGCCGATCAGAGTATCAATCAGCCTGGCGACAATAAACTGTTCGCCATTGAGCGTAAGCAGCTGCAGGGTATATACCGCCGTCACCGTAAAGCCCACCATCGCCCAGCCGTAGTTTTTGCGGATAATTAGATAGCTCACCAGCGTGATCGCCAGCATCCCTGCAAGGGTATAGCCTTCCGGCACGTGGAAGTGCAGCGTCACGCCCGCAATGATCAGTCCGGCCATGGTGCCGCCCGCCCGGTGCAGAATACGCACCCGCGTGGCACCGTAGCCGTTCTGAGTGACAAACAGCACGGTCATTAAGATCCAGTAGGGCTTCGGCAGATGCAGCGCCATGCCCATCAGGCTGGCGGTACTGAGCATCACGCTAATCCTTGCGGCGTTGCGCAGGGCGGAAGATTTAAAAGAAAGATAGCTTTTGAGCGCGGGCAATAACGGCAGCCGTTTTTGCTTATCCGCCATCAGGTCGCGGGGATAAAGCGGACGCTGGGTGCGCAATACCCGGGCGATGCGGCTGAAGTGCCAGGCGGCAAACTGTCCGACCGGGTTATCCGGATGCTGGCGGGCGATTTTCTCCAGCGCGCCGAGCTGTTTATCCATGTTAAAGCGCGTGGGGTAGCGGTGATAGAGAATATCATCGGCCAGCACCCGCAGGCGTGCGGAGACGGTCTGCGCGTTCCAGCGGATCACCGCTTCGGCATGGCTGCGCTCGACCAGCTTTTGTACCTCCTGCGGGTGGTGCAGGCTCACGGAGATATGTTCCTGTAGATCCAGCCCGACCTGGAAGGTGCGCAGCAGGCGTTTGTACTCGTGGTTCTTGTTGGCGGCGAGCATGTGTAGCTGCTGATAGCACTGGCTTATGAGATCCACCACCTTCTGCTGGCGCGTCAGCAGCGGCGGTAAGGATTTTTCCGGATCGGTATGCTGGGTGAGCAGGGTGTATTTGGCCTCGCAGTAATCCGCAAGCTGCACATAGAGCAGGCTCAGGGATTCGCGCAGCGGCTGTTCCCGCCACAGCCAGAACCAAAACCAGTTAAACAGCCCGTACCACAGCGTCCCCAGAGCGTAGATCAGCAGCGGCTCCCACACCGGCATATTCCCGGCGAGACTTAGCGTGAAAATGGCCGCAATCAGCGACGCGGGAAGCAGGCGGGCGTGCAGCGAACTGATTTCCGCCGTGACGCCGAGGGTCATCGCCAGCACGGTCAGGATCAGCGGCAGCGGGATATCACGAGCCAGTAAAAGCTGTACGGCGAGGCTACAGCCCGCAAACAGGCAGCCGCCAACGATCAGGCGTTTGAAAAAGCGCTTATGCGGCGTGTCCAGACCGGCGATGTTGCAGCAGGCGGGCACGAGGGAAAACAGCAGGCCTTGTTGAAGATGTCCGAGGATCAGGCCTATGGCCACAGGAAGACACAACACCAGCGTTTGTCGCAGTGCGTAGTTAACTTCCGGGTGATAGATCAGCCTGCGCCACATGGGGAATAGAGACAAAAACGGCGTGACACCTTGCGATGGCACGCCGTTTAAGCGGAATTAACGCGTTCCGTAGACCACGATGGTTTTACCGTGGGCGGAGATCAGGTTTTGATCTTCCAGCATTTTCAGGATACGGCCTACTGTTTCACGGGAGCAACCGACGATCTGACCAATTTCCTGACGGGTAATTTTAATTTGCATGCCGTCCGGGTGGGTCATGGCGTCTGGCTGTTTCGCCAGGTTCAGCAGGGTCTGCGCGATACGACCGGTAACGTCCAGGAAGGCGAGGTTACCCACTTTCTCTGAGGTGACCTGCAGACGGCGTGCCATCTGGGAAGAAAGACGCATCAGAATGTCAGGATTAACCTGAATCAGCTGACGGAACTTCTTGTAAGAAATTTCAGCCACTTCACATGCTGTCTTTGCACGAACCCAGGCGCTACGTTCCTGGCCCTCTTCAAACAGGCCCAGTTCACCGATGAAATCGCCCTGGTTCAGATAAGAAAGGATCATCTCTTTCCCTTCTTCATCTTTGATCAGCACTGCCACCGAGCCTTTAACGATGTAATACAACGTTTCCGCTTTTTCACCCTGGTGAATCAGCGTGCTCTTTGATGGGTACTTATGAATGTGGCAATGAGACAAGAACCATTCGAGAGTCGGGTCTGTTTGCGGTTTGCCAAGCACCATGCGCTGTTATCCTCTGTTATAAGCTGTCACCAGAGTCATCAGATGCATCCGGACTCTGGGGTTGCAATCGAATTCTTACCCATACCCTGGGAAGTCGGCTACCGTAACGTTTCGCAGCCAGTAAAGTTTGATGTCCTCTGCATACATGTGTAACGTCAATGTATTACTGTAGCATCCAGAGTGTTTTAGCATAGCTTTCGCCGCGTGTCTCCTGGTGTCTCGCTTCAGCATGATGCAGGTCGCCTTCCATTGCGAGAAATGTAACGCACGCGTAATCTGTCACCAAAAATGCAACGTTGGAGTTTAAGAATATGCAAGCGCGCGTGAAATGGGTTGAAGGTTTAACGTTCCTGGGCGAGTCCGCGTCAGGGCACCAGATTTTAATGGACGGTAACTCCGGCGATAAAGCGCCAAGCCCAATGGAAATGGTGCTGATGGCGGCAGGCGGATGCAGCGCCATTGACGTGGTGTCGATTCTGCAAAAAGGTCGTCATGACGTGACGGATTGTGAGGTTAAACTCACCTCAGAACGTCGTGAAGAGGCACCACGTCTGTTCACCCATATTAACCTGCACTTTGTGGTCACCGGTAAAGAACTGAAAGACGCGGCGGTTTCACGTGCGGTGGACCTGTCTGCGGAGAAGTACTGCTCTGTGGCGTTAATGCTGGAGAAAGCGGTAAAAATCACGCATTCGTATGAAGTGATCGAGGCGTGATCCATGGGGCATCGTGCGTGTTGATGCCCTCACCCTAACCCTCTCCCACAGGGAGAGGGAACATGCTCATGCGATCTGTTTCCCTTCCATCAACCGCTCCACCAGCGGCGTCATGATGAGCTCCATCGCCAGCCCCATTTTTCCGCCCGGTACGACCAATGTATTCATGTGAGAAATAAACGAGCCCTGCAGCATCGCCAGCAGCCAGGGGTAATCAATACCTTCAAGATTGCGGAAATGAATAACCACAAAGCTCTCATCCAGGGATGGGATACTTTTGGCGGCAAACGGGTTGGAGGTATCCACCGTCGGCACGCGCTGGAAGTTGATATGGGTGCGGGAGAACTGCGGCGTCAGGAAGTTGATGTAATCTTCCATGGAGCGTACCACCGAGTCCATTACCGCCTCTCGCGAATGGCCACGTTCGCTCATGTCGCGCGTCAGCTTCTGGATCCACTCCAGGTTCACGATAGGGACCACACCGACCAGCAGGTCCACGTGGCGCGCCACGTCGTGTTGCGGGGTGACCACGCCGCCGTGTAATCCTTCGTAAAACAGGACGTCAGTGGGTTCCGGCAGCGGTTGCCATGGGGTAAAGGTTCCCGGCACCTGATTCCAGGGAACGGCTTCATCATAGGTATGCAGATACTTGCGGGACTGCCCTTTACCGCTCTGGCCGTACTCAATAAAGGTTTGTTCCAGCAGGCCGAAGTCATTGGCTTCCGGACCGAAGTAGCTGATGTGTTTACCCAGATCGCGCGCCTTACGGATGGCCATGTCCATTTCCGGACGCGTGTAGCGGTGAAAGCTGTCGCCCTCGACCTCCGCCGCACGGAGATTCAGCTGGGCGAAAATCTTGCGAAATGCGAGGCTTGTGGTGGTGGTTCCCGCACCACTCGACCCCGTAACGGCTATAACCGGATGTCTGGCAGACATAGCAACTCCCTGACTGAAAAGGGTGGAAGATCAGCCGTGAAACGCGTTGCGGGGCATGATATTGACCGTCTCATGCAGTTCTGACCACACCAGCACCACGTCGCCGCTTTTCAGCTGGCGCTTTACATCGTTGACCTTTTGCTCAAGCGAGCGTTCCTGTTCACCATAATCGGTGCCTTCGCGTAATACAAAGCTTTCAATCAGATTATCGAGCGTTTCGGGAGCCAGATCCTGCCAGGGAATAATCATTTTGCACCGTCCAGATAAGGGGTTAGCCAGTCAGGAATACGCGCCTCAAGCCACATTTTCGGGCGGCGCAGCGTGCCGCCGATAAACCCGACGTGGCCGCCGTGCTCGGTCAACTGATAGTGAACGTTGTCGGGCAGGAATTCCTGCGCGGGGATCGAGTGATGATCCATAAACGGGTCATCTTTGGCATGAATAATCAGCGTTGGCTGCGTGATCTTGCTGAGCAGCGGCATGGCGCTGCACTGACGATAATAGTCAATCGCATCGGCGAAGCCGTGAATTTTCGCGGTGATCAGGTCGTCGAACTCGCGAATACGGCGTACCTTTTTCAGCTGGCGCAGGCTGACCGGCAGGGTATCCGGGTAGGCCTTCAGTTTACGTGCCGCATTGGCCTTCAGGAGGTTGAGGAGGTAACGCTGGTAGACGCGGGAGAAGCCTTTATCCATATGGTAGCTGCACTGCTCGAGCATAAACGGCGCGGAGACAATGACGGCGGCCTCCAGCGGCACGCTTTCGCCCTCTTTGGCCAGCAAGCAGGCCAGCATATTGCCGCCCAGCGAGTAGCCCACGGCGGCCGTTGGCACGGTGCCATAATTTTCACGCAGCCAGTGTAAAAACCACGTCCCGTCTTCTGTTTCACCCGAGTGATAAATGCGTTTCTGACGATTCGGTTCGCCGCTACAGCCGCGAAAATGCATCACCACGCCGAGCCAGCCGCGCGCCTTTGCCGCCTCAATTAGCCCATGGGCATACGGGCTGTGCAGGCTGCCTTCCAGGCCGTGAAAGACCACCAGACGCGGCTTATGGCGAGCCTGTTCCGGCGCTTCGCTCCAGGCGAGATCCAGAAAATCACCGTCTGGCAGGTCAAGCCGTTGCCAGTGCGGGGTGAACTGAACCTTGCGGCGGATCAGTCGCGGCAGCATGGTCTGCAAATGGGGATTGGCCACGCCGCGCATAGGCACGAACTCAGTGCTGTCTTCGACCGCAATGTCGAAGTCTGATGGGATGATTTGGGTCATAAGCGCGATGCTGATTCTTGTCGGAAATTTACGATACTTTCCGAATTGTACCCCGTTTAAGCTGGATTTCCGAACCCGGTACGGATTCTGTTCTTAAAACGGGGTAAACAGGTCAGTCAGCCTGCAGCATCGCTTCCAGCTGTTCCTGCGCGTCGAGCCACGCCATCTCACACTCTTCAAGGCTGGATTTGGTCTTCGCCTGGGTTTGCAGGCAGTCCGTCAGTTCAGCTTTACGGCTCTGGTCATACAGGCCGCTGTCGCCGAGCTTCTCTTCAACGGTAGCAAGCGTGGCGTTGAGCTTTTCCATCTCTTTTTCGAGACGGGCAATCTCTTTACGCAGCGGCTGCGTCTGGGTGCGCAGCTCCGCTTCACGACGCTTCTGGTCTTTACGTGCCTGCGCGCTGTTGGCGTTGTCTTTCGCCGACTCCTCCGGCTGGCTCTCCTGCTTCTGCACGTCCGTCAGCCACTGCTGATAGTCTTCCAGATCGCCATCGAACGGTTCCACTTTGCCATCGTGCACTAAATAGAGATCGTCCGTGGTGGAGCGGATCAGGTGACGGTCGTGCGAAACCACAACCAGTGCGCCTTCGAACTCAATCAACGCTTCGGTCAGCGCCTGACGCATATCGAGATCCAGGTGGTTGGTCGGTTCATCGAGCAGCAGCAGGTTCGGACGCTGCCAGACGATCAGCGCCAGCACCAGACGGGCTTTTTCGCCCCCGGAGAAGCGCTCGGTGTTTTCAGTCACCTTATCGCCCTGGAAGCCGAAGCCGCCGAGGTAGTCGCGCAGCTTCTGCTCCATCTCCTGCGGCGCCAGACGCGCGAGGTGCTGAATCGGGGATTCATCCGCGCGTAAAAATTCCAGCTGATGCTGGGCGAAGTAACCCAGCTTGATGCCCTTCGCCAGGCCGATTTCACCCTTGACCGGGTTAAGCTCGCCCGCCAGCAGTTTGATCAGCGTCGATTTACCGGCACCGTTGCGTCCCAGCAGACCAATACGTGAACCCGGCACCAGGTTGAGCTTGATGGAGTCGAGAATAATGCGGTCGGCATAGCCCGCGCTGACTTTTTCCATCTTCAGCAGCGGGTTCGGCAGGCTTTCCGGGGCGCGGAAGCTGAAATGGAACGGGTTGTCGACGTGCGCCGGGGCGATCATCTCCATGCGTTCCAGCATCTTGATGCGGCTCTGGGCTTGCTTCGCTTTTGAGGCTTTGGCCTTGAAGCGATCCACGAAGCTCTGCAGGTGTGCCACGCGCTGCTGCTGGCTTTCGTACATGGACTGCTGCTGGGCAAGGCGCGTCGCGCGCTGGCGCTCGAAGGAGCTGTAGTTGCCGGTGTACTCGAACATCGTTTGCTGTTCGATATGAATGATTTTATCCACCACCGGGTCGAGGAAGTCGCGGTCGTGGGAGATCAGAATCAGAGTGCCCTGATAGCTCTTGAGCCACTTCTCCAGCCAAATAACCGCATCGAGATCGAGGTGGTTAGTCGGTTCATCAAGCAGCAGCAGGTCAGAGCGGCAGATCAGCGCCTGCGCCAGGTTGAGGCGCATACGCCAGCCGCCGGAGAAGTCGCTGACCGGGCGTTCGAGCTGTTCGTTGCTGAAGCCCAGGCCGTGCAGCAGGCTGGAGGCGCGGGAGCGAATGGTCCACGCGTCAATGGCGTCCAGCTTACCGTGAACCGTGGCAATGGCGTGGCCGTCGTTGCGCTCGTTAGCGGCGTTAAGTTCCGCCTCGAGCTTACGGTACTCACGGTCACCGTCGATAACATAGTCGAGAGCCGGTTCGCTCAGCGCCGGGGTCTCCTGGTTTACCCAGGCGAGCTGCCAGTTTCCCGGGAAGGTAAAGTTACCGCCATCCGCGCTAATCTCGTTTTTCAGCAGCGCCAGCAGGGTGGATTTACCGCAGCCGTTTTTGCCGACCAGACCCACTTTTTGGCCTGGGTTGATGGTAGCAGTGGCGTTATCCAGCAGGACGCGCACGCCGCGACGAATTTGTAACGAGGAGAAAACAATCATAGAAGCGCCGTATGTTCCGACTATGTTAATTTGTCATTATGATAATGTAAGGTGTGGGCCATTTTCCGCACCGGGCCGCCATGGTAGCCCAAAACAACAGCGATACACAAAAACAGAAACAAGACCGGGAGGGGAATGATGTCTCAGACAGCAAAAGTGCTGCTGCTGTATGCCCATCCGGAATCTCAGGACTCGGTGGCAAACCGGGTGCTGCTTAAGCCGGCCACACAGCTCAGTAACGTGACGGTGCACGATCTCTACGCGCACTATCCTGATTTCTTTATTGATATTCCTTACGAGCAGGAACTGCTGCGTCAGCATGACGTGATTGTGTTCCAGCATCCGCTTTATACCTACAGCTGTCCGGCGCTGCTCAAAGAGTGGCTGGACCGCGTGCTGAGCCGGGGCTTCTCCAGCGGGGTAGGGGGCAATCAGCTGGCGGGAAAGTACTGGCGTAGCGTGATTACGACCGGTGAACCCGAAAGCGCTTACCGCCACGACGGGCTGAACCGTTATCCGATGAGCGACATTCTGCGGCCTTTTGAGCTGACGGCGGCCATGTGCCGTATGCACTGGATGAGCCCGATTATTGTCTACTGGGCGCGGCGTCAGGATCCGAAAGAGCTGGCCAGCCACGCCAGAGCCTACGGTGAATGGCTGGCGTCACCGATTCCGGCAGGAGGTCGTTAATGGAAGGATCGAATTTGCTCCTCGCCGGGGTGCTGTTTTTATTTGCGGCCGTCGTCGCTGTGCCGCTTGCTGCACGTATTGGAATAGGTGCGGTGTTGGGTTATCTGCTGGCGGGGATCGCGATTGGCCCCTGGGGGCTGGGATTCATCAGCGATGTGGATGAAATTCTTCATTTCTCCGAGCTGGGCGTGGTGTTCCTGATGTTCATCATCGGCCTTGAGCTGAACCCTTCTAAATTGTGGCAGCTCCGACGCTCCATCTTTGGCGTGGGTGCCGCGCAGGTGGTGTTCAGCGCCGCGATTCTGGGGGGCCTGTTAATGCTGACGAATTTCTCCTGGCAGGCGGCGGTGATAGGCGGGATAGGCCTTGCGATGTCGTCGACGGCGATGGCCCTGCAGCTGATGCGCGACAAGGGGATGAACCGCAACGAAGCCGGTCAGCTGGGTTTTTCGGTGCTGCTGTTCCAGGATTTGGCGGTCATCCCGGCGCTGGCGCTGGTGCCGCTGCTGGCGGGCTCCGGGGACGATCACTTCGACTGGGCAAAAATTGCCATGAAGGTGCTGGCCTTCGCGGGCATGCTGATTGGCGGACGTTTTCTTTTACGTCCGGTGTTCCGCTTTATTGCCGCGTCGGGCGTGCGCGAGGTCTTTACGGCCGCGACGCTGCTGCTGGTGCTGGGGTCGGCGTTGTTTATGGATGCGCTGGGGCTGTCGATGGCGCTCGGGACCTTTATCGCCGGGGTGCTGCTGGCGGAGAGCGAGTATCGGCACGAGCTGGAAATTGCCATCGATCCCTTCAAAGGGCTGCTGTTAGGCCTGTTCTTTATTTCGGTGGGGATGGCGCTCAACCTTGGCGTGCTCTATACCCATCTGCTGTGGGTTGTGGTGAGCGTAGCCATCCTGGTAGCGGTGAAAACGCTGGTGCTGTACGCCTTGGCGCGCATTTACGGCTTGCGCAGTTCGGAACGCATGCAGTTTGCCAGCGTGTTAAGCCAGGGAGGTGAGTTTGCGTTTGTGCTGTTCTCTACCGCCTCCTCCCAGAAGCTGTTTAAAGACGATCAGATGGCGCTTTTGCTGGTGACGGTCACGCTGTCAATGATGACCACGCCGCTGCTGATGAAGCTAGTGGATAAACTCCTGTCGCGCCGCCTGAACCCGTCAGACGATGAAGACGAAGCGCCGTGGGTGGAAGATGATAAGCCTCAGGTTATCGTGGTGGGCTTTGGCCGCTTCGGACAGGTGATCGGGCGTTTACTGATGGCGAACAAAATGCGCATTACGGTGCTGGAGCGTGATATCAGCGCGGTCAACCTGATGCGCAAATATGGCTATAAGGTTTACTACGGCGATGCGACCCAGCTCGAGCTGCTGCGCTCGGCGGGGGCAGAAGCGGCAGAGTCCATCGTGATTACCTGTAACGACCCGGAAGACACGATGAAGCTGGTGGATCTGTGTCAGCAGCATTTCCCGCATCTGCATATTCTGGCGCGTGCGCGGGGACGTGTTGAAGCTCACGAATTATTGCAGGCGGGTGTGAAACACTTCTCCCGTGAGACATTCTCCAGTGCGCTGGAGCTGGGGCGCAAGGCGTTGATCTCGCTCGGCATGCATCCGCATCAGGCGCAGCGCGCCCAGATGCACTTCCGCCGGCTGGATATGCGGATGCTGCGCGAGCTGATGCCGGTACATACCGATACGGCGCAGATCTCCCGCGTGCGGGAAGCGCGTCGCGAGCTGGAGGAGATCTTCCAGCGCGAGATGCAGCAGGAAAGACGCCAGCTCGATGGCTGGGATGAATTTGAATAAAGGGTAACGAAAGATGGCTGTACGTAAACGCTTTATCGCGGGTGCAAAATGCCCGACCTGCCAGGCGCAAGATACCCTGGCGATGTGGCGGGAAAATAATATTGATGTTGTTGAGTGTGTTAAGTGCGGTCACCAGATGCGTGAGGCCGACAAAGAGGCCCGCGATCACGTTCGCAAAGAAGAGCAAGTGATCGGCATTTTTCATCCAGACTAGCGATATGCTCTGAGTTTTTTTAAGCTTAAGGGTACACGGGTGCAGATTTCCGCTACAATCTGCGCCAGCAATTTTCCCACGCTCAGGAGATATCATGAAAGTAGCAAAAGACCTGGTGGTCAGCCTGGCCTATCAGGTACGTACAGAAGACGGTGTGTTGGTTGATGAGTCTCCGGTGAGTGCGCCGCTTGACTACCTGCATGGTCACGGTTCCCTGATTTCCGGCCTGGAAAACGCGCTGGAAGGTCATGAAGTTGGCGACAAATTTGACGTTGCTGTAGGCGCGAACGACGCTTACGGTCAGTATGACGACAACCTGGTTCAGCGCGTTCCTAAAGACGTGTTCATGGGCGTTGACGAACTGCAGGTTGGCATGCGCTTCCTGGCGGAAACCGACCAGGGCCCGGTTCCTGTTGAAATCACCGAAGTGGAAGATGACCACGTCGTGGTTGACGGCAACCACATGCTGGCTGGCCAGAACCTGAAGTTCAACGTCGAAGTTGTTGCGATCCGTGAAGCGACCGAAGAAGAGCTGGCTCATGGCCACGTTCACGGTGCGCACGGTCACGACCATGACCACGATCACGGCCACGATGGCTGCTGCGGTGGTCACGGCCACGACCATGGTCATGATCACGGCCACGGTAAAGGTGGTTGCGGTAACGGCGGCTGCGGCTGCCACTAATTCCGTCATGCGGAAAATAAAAAAGCGGGATACTCCCGCTTTTTTTACGCCTCAATAATGAGGAGGTGGCGTCTCTTCTGACTGAGAGGCAATGTTCGACGGCTGCGTAGCCTTCAGCTTTTCCGTCAGCAGGCGCATATGATCCCGCAGTTTCGCCATTTCGAGCTCATGTGCGGTTACGGTCTGGTTTAGCTCTTCGATGGTGATGTCCTGAAAAGCCAGGCGGCTTTCCAGCTCAGCCATTCTCGCTTCTATCGTTGTATCCTTCATCATTCACCTCGTTTGTTTCAGATTCACCATAATGGCACTGCGGCGGCGCAGTTTAACTGAGTTTATCCTTAAGTACAGTCTGCATCCCCTTGGCAGGAAACTTATTTAAACAAAAATAGTCTGAAAAGTGGCGAGAATTGGAAGTGTCTGTCTGTAGATTTCTTCCGCAACGTTTTATAGTACGTCACTCATTTACGTTTAATGCTGGGGTGAGAGTCCCCAGGCCCTGGAGATATGGATGAAATCACTGTTTAAAGTAACGCTGCTGGCGACGACGATGGCTGTTGCGCTGAACGCGCCGCTGTCATTCGCTGCTGATACTGCTGCGAAGCCTGCTGCCACTGCAGACAGCAAAGCGGCGTTCAAAAATGACGACCAGAAATCCGCCTACGCACTGGGCGCATCTCTGGGTCGTTACATGGAAAACTCTCTGAAAGAACAAGAGAAGCTGGGCATCAAACTGGATAAAGCTCAGCTGATCGCGGGCGTTCAGGACGCATTTGCAGATAAGAGCAAGCTGTCTGACCAGGAAATTGAACAGACTCTGCAGGCGTTCGAAGCGCGTGTGAAGGGTGCCGCGCAGACCAAGATGGACGCGGACGCGAAAGACAACGAAGCGAAAGGCAAAGCCTACCGCGATACCTTTGCTAAAGAGAAGGGTGTGAAAACCTCTTCTACTGGCCTGGTGTACAAAGTTGAGAAAGAAGGCACCGGCGATGCGCCTAAAGACAGCGACACCGTTGTTGTGAACTACAAAGGTACGCTGATCGACGGTAAAGAGTTCGATAACTCTTACACCCGTGGTGAGCCGCTCTCCTTCCGTCTGGATGGTGTGATCCCCGGCTGGACTGAAGGCCTGAAAAACATCAAGAAAGGCGGCAAGATCAAGATGGTCATCCCACCGGATCTGGCCTATGGCAAAACCGGCGTTCCGGGAATCCCAGCCAACTCTACGCTGGTCTTTGACGTAGAGCTGCTGGACATCAAACCGGCACCGAAAGCGGATGCTAAAGCGGACGCACCTGCTGAAGAAAAAGCAGCGACAGACGCTAAGAAGTAATGTGATAAAAACCGCCGCCTTTCAGGCGGCGGTTTTTTTATTGTGGGGCAGATATAATTAACACTGGAAAGCGCTATACACGCTGTATTAATTTAGTTGTCCGTGTAGATAATGAGCCTGCCCTGAAAACCTAACGACAGGCTCCTGAAAAGGAGTGTTTTTTTCATGTCCAGGTCGCTTTTAACCAACGAAACCAGTGAACTTGATTTGCTGGATCAACGTCCTTTCGATCAGACCGACTTCGATATTCTGAAATCCTATGAAGCGGTAGTGGACGGGTTAGCGATGCTCATTGGCTCCCACTGCGAAATCGTATTGCACTCCCTGCAAGATCTGAAGTGTTCCGCCATCCGCATTGCGAATGGTGAGCATACTGGCCGTAAAATTGGTTCGCCAATCACCGACCTTGCATTGCGTATGTTGCATGACATGACCGGCGCGGACAGCAGCGTCTCCAAATGCTATTTCACCCGCGCCAAAAGCGGCGTGCTGATGAAATCAGAAACTATCGCGATTCGAAACCGCGAGCATCGTGTGATTGGGCTGCTGTGCATCAACATGAACCTTGATGTGCCTTTCTCGCAGATCATGAGCACCTTTATTCCACCAGAAACGCCGGATGTTGGCTCTTCTGTTAACTTTGCCTCTTCCGTCGAAGATCTCGTCACTCAGACGCTTGAGTTCACCATTGAAGAAGTGAATGCCGATCGCAACGTCTCGAACAACGCCAAGAATCGCCAGATCGTGCTCAATCTCTATGAGAAAGGGATTTTTGATATTAAAGACGCCATCAACCAGGTGGCCGATCGTCTGAACATCTCCAAGCACACGGTCTACCTCTATATTCGCCAGTTCAAAAGCGGTGATTTCCTGGGACAAGATAAGTAATGCGTTTTGCGTTAATGGTGACAGGCCCGGCGTACGGGACTCAGCAGGCCAGCAGCGCGCTACAGTTTGCACATGCGCTGCTGGCGGCCGGACATGAGCTGGCGAGCGTCTTCTTCTATCGGGAAGGGGTGTACAACGCAAACCAGTTTACGTCGCCGGCGAACGATGAGTTTGATGTGGTGCGCGGATGGCAGGCATTAAACGAAAAGCAGGGCGTAGAACTGCACATCTGCGTGGCGGCGGCACTGCGCCGGGGCGTAACCGATGCAACCGAAGCCGCGCGTCTTGGTTTATCGGGTTCTAACCTGCAGCCCGGTTTTTCGTTAAGTGGTCTGGGCGCGCTGGCACAGGCGGCGTTAACCTGCGACAGAGTGGTGCAATTCTGATGAAGCGCGTGGCATTTGTTTTTAAGTCTGCGCCGCACGGCAGCGCTTCTGGCCGCGAAGGGCTGGATGCGTTACTTGCAACGTCCGCGCTGACCGAAGATATCGGCGTCTTCTTTTTGGGGGACGGGGTGTTTCAGCTTCTGGCTGGGCAACAGCCTCAGGCCATTCTGGCGCGGGATTACATCGCTACCTTTAAAGTGCTGCCGCTGTACGACATCGAAACCCTTTATGTCTGCGCCGATTCGCTGGCCGCTCGCGGTTTGGATGATAAGACGCCTTTCGTGCTGGATGTGACAGTCCTGTCTTCAGCTGCATTGCGCGAACACCTTTCCCACTACGACACCGTTCTGACTTTCTGAGGCTGATATGCTCCATACTCTGAGCCATTCACCGTGGCAATGTGATATCGACGCGTTACTGAGTATGCTGCGCGACGGTGATGACCTGCTGCTGATTCAGGATGGCGTACTTGCTGCACTGGAAGGCAGTCGTTTCGTTGAAATTCTCACGAATGCCCCCATAACAGTCTCTGCGCTGAAGGACGATCTGAATGCGCGGGGTCTTTCTGGTCAAATTTCAGCCAAAATTGACGTGGTTGGCTATACTGATTTCGTCAATCTTACTGTGACGCACGCCAGTCAAATGAACTGGTGATTTGAGATCGCTGTATATTTCTTGACACCTTTTCGACGTAGCCCTAAAATTTCGCGTCCTCATATTGTATGAGGTCGTTTTATTACGTGTTTACGAAGCAAAAGCTAAAACCAGGAGCTATTTAATGGCAACAGTTAACCAGCTGGTACGCAAACCACGTGCACGCAAAGTTGCGAAAAGCAACGTGCCTGCGCTGGAAGCCTGCCCGCAGAAACGTGGCGTATGTACTCGTGTATATACCACCACTCCTAAAAAACCAAACTCCGCACTGCGTAAAGTATGCCGTGTGCGTTTGACTAACGGTTTCGAAGTGACTTCCTACATCGGTGGTGAAGGTCACAACCTGCAGGAGCACTCCGTGATCCTGATCCGTGGCGGTCGTGTTAAAGACCTTCCGGGTGTTCGTTACCACACCGTTCGTGGTGCGCTGGACTGCTCAGGTGTTAAAGACCGTAAGCAGGCTCGCTCCAAGTACGGCGTGAAGCGTCCTAAGGCTTAATGGTTCTCCGTTAAGTAAGGCCAAACTGATTTATCTTAATGTCACACTAAACTCTTTGAGTTTTGGACAATCCTGAATTAACAACGGAGTATTCCCATGCCACGTCGTCGCGTCATTGGTCAGCGTAAAATTCTTCCAGATCCGAAATTCGGATCAGAACTGCTGGCAAAATTTGTAAATATCCTGATGGTAGATGGTAAAAAATCTACTGCAGAAGCAATCGTATACAGTGCGCTTGAGACCCTGGCTCAGCGTTCTGGTAAAAATGAACTGGAAGCTTTCGAAGTCGCTCTCGACAACGTTCGCCCAACTGTAGAAGTTAAGTCCCGCCGCGTTGGTGGTTCTACTTATCAGGTTCCAGTTGAAGTTCGTCCGGTCCGTCGTAATGCCCTGGCAATGCGTTGGATCGTTGAAGCTGCTCGTAAACGCGGTGATAAATCCATGGCTCTGCGTCTGGCGAACGAACTTTCTGATGCTGCAGACAACAAAGGTACTGCAGTTAAGAAACGTGAAGACGTTCACCGTATGGCAGAAGCCAACAAGGCGTTCGCACACTACCGTTGGTAATCCCTTCGGAGTCTTAGTCACCAGGCGGGCGCTTCAGAGAAGCCGCCTGCTCTGGGTAACTTAACTGAACGCCTAAAGATATAAACGAGGAATCAAATGGCTCGTACAACACCCATCGCACGCTACCGTAACATCGGTATCAGTGCGCACATCGACGCCGGTAAAACCACTACTACCGAACGTATTCTGTTCTACACCGGTGTAAACCACAAAATCGGTGAAGTTCATGACGGCGCAGCCACCATGGACTGGATGGAACAGGAGCAGGAGCGTGGTATCACTATCACCTCCGCAGCGACTACTGCATTCTGGTCAGGTATGGCTAAGCAGTACGAACCGCATCGCGTAAACATCATCGACACCCCAGGGCACGTTGACTTCACCATCGAAGTAGAACGTTCCATGCGTGTTCTTGACGGCGCGGTAATGGTTTATTGCGCAGTTGGTGGTGTTCAGCCACAGTCTGAAACCGTATGGCGTCAGGCGAACAAATATAAAGTTCCACGCATCGCGTTCGTTAACAAAATGGACCGTATGGGTGCTAACTTCCTGAAAGTTGTTGGTCAGATCAAAACCCGTCTGGGCGCGAACCCTGTTCCGCTGCAGCTGGCAATTGGTGCTGAAGAAGGCTTCACCGGCGTTATCGACCTGGTGAAAATGAAAGCCATCAACTGGAACGATGCAGACCAGGGCGTTACCTTCGAATACGAAGATATCCCAGCTGCAATGCAGGACCTGGCTGACGAATGGCACCAGAACCTGATCGAATCCGCTGCTGAAGCTTCTGAAGAGCTGATGGAGAAATACCTGGGTGGTGAAGAACTGACTGAAGAAGAGATCAAAAAAGCTCTGCGTCAGCGCGTTCTGAACAACGAAATCATCCTGGTAACCTGTGGTTCTGCGTTCAAGAACAAAGGTGTTCAGGCGATGCTGGATGCGGTAGTTGACTACCTGCCATCCCCGGTTGACGTTCCTGCGATCAACGGCATCCTGGACGACGGTAAAGATACTCCGGCTGAGCGTCACGCAAGCGACGAAGAGCCATTCTCTGCACTGGCGTTCAAAATTGCTACCGACCCATTCGTGGGTAACCTGACCTTCTTCCGCGTTTATTCTGGTGTGGTTAACTCCGGTGACACCATCCTGAACTCCGTGAAAGCGGCGCGTGAGCGTTTTGGCCGTATCGTACAGATGCACGCTAACAAACGTGAAGAGATCAAAGAAGTTCGTGCGGGCGACATCGCTGCAGCTATCGGTCTGAAAGACGTGACCACTGGTGACACCCTGTGTGACCCGGATCACCCGATCATTCTGGAGCGTATGGAATTCCCTGAGCCGGTAATCTCCATCGCAGTTGAACCAAAAACCAAAGCTGACCAGGAAAAAATGGGTCTGGCTCTGGGCCGTCTGGCGAAAGAAGACCCATCATTCCGCGTATGGACTGATGAAGAATCTAACCAGACCATCATCGCTGGTATGGGTGAACTGCACCTGGACATCATCGTTGACCGTATGAAGCGTGAATTCAACGTTGAAGCGAACGTGGGTAAACCTCAGGTTGCTTACCGCGAAGCGATTCGCGCGAAAGTTACCGACATTGAAGGTAAACACGCTAAGCAGTCTGGTGGTCGCGGTCAGTACGGTCACGTTGTGATCGACATGTACCCACTGGAGCCGGGCTCTAACCCGAAAGGTTACGAGTTCATCAACGACATCAAAGGTGGTGTAATTCCTGGCGAATACATCCCTGCCGTTGATAAAGGCATCCAGGAACAGCTGAAAGCGGGCCCTCTGGCTGGCTATCCGGTTGTTGACATGGGTGTTCGTCTGCACTTCGGTTCTTACCACGACGTTGACTCCTCTGAACTGGCGTTTAAACTGGCTGCGTCTATTGCCTTTAAAGAAGGCTTTAAGAAAGCAAAACCAGTTCTGCTTGAGCCAATCATGAAGGTTGAAGTAGAAACTCCTGAAGAGAACACCGGTGACGTTATCGGTGACTTGAGCCGTCGTCGCGGTATGCTGCGTGGTCAGGAATCCGAAGTAACTGGCGTTAAGATCCACGCTGAAGTTCCGCTGTCTGAAATGTTCGGATATGCGACTCAGCTGCGTTCTCTGACCAAAGGTCGTGCATCATACACCATGGAATTCCTGAAGTATGATGATGCGCCTAACAACGTTGCTCAGGCCGTTATTGAAGCCCGTGGTAAGTAATCCACAGGATTAAAACCTAAGTCCCGTGCTCTCTCCAGAGGGGAGAGCACTATAGTAAGGAATATAGCCGTGTCTAAAGAAAAATTTGAACGTACAAAACCGCACGTCAACGTTGGTACTATCGGCCACGTTGACCATGGTAAAACTACCCTGACTGCTGCAATCACTACCGTTCTGGCTAAAACCTACGGTGGTTCTGCTCGTGCATTCGACCAGATCGATAACGCACCAGAAGAAAAAGCTCGTGGTATCACCATCAACACTTCCCACGTTGAATATGACACCCCGACTCGCCACTACGCACACGTAGACTGCCCAGGCCACGCCGACTATGTTAAAAACATGATCACCGGTGCTGCGCAGATGGACGGCGCGATCCTGGTTGTTGCTGCGACTGACGGCCCAATGCCTCAGACTCGTGAGCACATCCTGCTGGGTCGTCAGGTAGGCGTTCCTTTCATCATCGTGTTCCTGAACAAGTGCGACATGGTTGATGACGAAGAGCTGCTGGAACTGGTAGAGATGGAAGTTCGTGAACTGCTGTCTCAGTACGATTTCCCAGGCGACGATACTCCAATCGTTCGTGGTTCTGCTCTGAAAGCGCTGGAAGGCGAAGCTGAGTGGGAAGCGAAAATCATCGAACTGGCTGGCTTCCTGGATTCTTACATCCCAGAACCAGAGCGTGCGATTGACAAGCCATTCCTGCTGCCAATCGAAGACGTATTCTCCATCTCCGGTCGTGGTACCGTTGTTACCGGTCGTGTAGAGCGCGGTATCATCAAAGTTGGTGAGGAAGTTGAAATCGTTGGTATCAAAGAGACTGCAAAGTCTACCTGTACTGGCGTTGAAATGTTCCGCAAACTGCTGGACGAAGGCCGTGCTGGTGAGAACGTTGGTGTTCTGCTGCGTGGTATCAAACGTGAAGAAATCGAACGTGGTCAGGTTCTGGCGAAGCCAGGCTCAATCAAGCCACACACCAAGTTCGAATCTGAAGTGTACATTCTGTCCAAAGACGAAGGCGGCCGTCATACTCCGTTCTTCAAAGGCTACCGTCCACAGTTCTACTTCCGTACAACTGACGTGACCGGTACCATCGAACTGCCAGAAGGCGTTGAGATGGTAATGCCAGGCGACAACATCAAGATGGTTGTGACTCTGATCCACCCAATCGCGATGGACGACGGTCTGCGTTTCGCAATCCGTGAAGGCGGCCGTACCGTTGGCGCGGGCGTTGTTGCTAAAGTTCTGGGCTAATTAATTATCCCCGAATAAAAAAGGACGCTTCGGCGTCCTTTTTTGTTTTCTGCCGCTCAGGTATTTGTCACAAAATTTCGCATTTTTTGCCTGCTCCCTCCCCGCATTCTGGCGTTTGTGCTATTGTAATCATAACCATTCTCACTTACACTTTGCGCATAATTTGAACGGGAGTTTATATGTACGTTTGTTTATGTAATGGTGTAAGCGACAAAAAAATACGTCAGGCCGTTCGCCAGTTCCAGCCCCAGTCATTCCAGCAGCTTCGCAAATTTGTTCCGGTGGGAAATCAATGCGGTAAATGTGTACGTGCTGCGCGAGAGATCATGCAGGACGAACTGATGCAGATCCCGGAATACAAAGAGATCGCGTAAGCGCCCATCTTTTTTTTGACATCCCTGTAGCCCGATCTACGCTTCAATGAGTGGAAGCGGAGGGACTATATAATGAAAGGTGATGTTAAAATCATAAGTTATCTCAATAAATTATTGGGAAATGAGCTTGTCGCAATCAACCAGTACTTTCTTCACGCGAGAATGTTCAAAAACTGGGGACTCAAACGTTTAAACGACGTTGAGTACCATGAATCTATAGATGAGATGAAACACGCTGATAAATATATCGAGCGTATTTTATTCCTTGAAGGCATTCCAAACCTGCAGGATCTCGGCAAGCTGGGCATCGGAGAAGATGTCGAAGAGATGCTGCGTTCCGACCTCAGGCTGGAGCTTGAAGGCGCCAAAGATCTCCGTGAAGCCATTGCCTATGCTGACAGCGTACATGACTACGTCAGTCGCGATATGATGATCCAGATCCTGGCCGATGAAGAAGGCCATATTGACTGGCTGGAAACGGAGCTGGATCTGATTGCTAAAATCGGCCTGCAAAACTATCTTCAGTCACAGATTAAAGTGGAAGAATAAGCAACGTCTTCCAGCCAACGCATAAACCCGCTGCTGCCAGAAATGGCCCAAAAGGCAGCGGGTTTTTTATTGCCTTCTTATCAGGGCGGATTAACGAAAAAACAATAATGCAAAGAAGCGCCATCAGCGCCGCGAGTAGCGCCAGCGTAGGCAGTACGCACCAGCCGTGCCATGCGCCAAGCGCAGCCAGGTATTTTACATCGCCATATCCCATACCTTCACGTCGGCGGATAAACCAGTAGCCCCAGTAAATAACGGCAAAACCGATATATCCAGCCATCGCACCCACCACCGCACGTGGCAGAAAATCCGGATGGATACAGAGCTGAAAAAGCAGGCCCGCCCATAGCAGCGGGCAGAGAAATTTATCGGGAAGCAGACCGTAGCGAATATCGGCATGTACCAGTAAGGCAGTCAGCGAAAGATAGATCAGCAGAAAGGGGAGGGTGGTTAGCATGAAAAAGGCCTCAAGCGGGTTTGGGCGCATACTCGTTATAATCGGCCTTGCCGGCAATGCATAAAAAACGGAGACGCGTAGCGGCTCGAAACAAAACATCGACGCAGATTACATTGCATAAAATGTTGCGCGCTCTTACGAATACTGCGCCTCTGACGCTTAATTTCTAAACGGCACTTGCGTCTTGCCCAGATTTACGTATAATGCGCGGGCTTGTCGTAATTGACGGCGGGTTCAATCAGAACCAGAGTAGCTCATTTTGTTACTCAACAATGCTCCCAATTGGGGAGCTACGTAAGAACGGTTACACTCTCCCATCAATCGTAATGGGTTTGAGGAGTAATCATTTTCGTTTATAAAATAATTGGAGCTCTGGTCTCATGCAGAACCAAAGAATCCGTATCCGCCTTAAAGCGTTTGATCATCGTCTGATCGATCAATCAACCGCGGAAATCGTCGAGACTGCTAAGCGCACTGGTGCGCAAGTCCGTGGTCCGATCCCGCTGCCGACCCGCAAAGAGCGCTTCACCGTTCTGATCTCTCCGCACGTCAACAAAGACGCGCGCGATCAGTACGAAATCCGCACTCACAAGCGTCTGGTTGACATCGTTGAGCCAACTGAGAAAACCGTTGATGCTCTGATGCGTCTGGATCTGGCTGCCGGTGTAGACGTGCAGATCAGCCTGGGTTAATCAGGTCATCGAGCGATTGAGAGGTTGAAACAATGATTGGTTTAGTCGGTAAAAAAGTGGGTATGACCCGCATCTTCACTGAAGATGGCGTTTCTATCCCAGTAACCGTAATCGAAGTTGAAGCAAACCGCGTTACTCAGGTTAAAGATCTGGCTAACGATGGCTACCGCGCTATTCAGGTTACCACTGGTGCTAAAAAAGCTAACCGTGTAACCAAACCAGAAGCGGGTCACTTCGCTAAAGCTGGCGTAGAAGCTGGCCGTGGTCTGTGGGAATTCCGTCTTGCTGAAGGCGAAGAGTTCACCGTAGGTCAGGACATTAGCGTTGAGCTGTTTGCTGACGTTAAAAAAGTTGACGTAACCGGTACCTCTAAAGGTAAAGGTTTTGCTGGTACCGTTAAGCGCTGGAACTTCCGTACCCAGGACGCTACTCACGGTAACTCCTTGTCTCACCGCGTTCCGGGTTCTATCGGTCAGAACCAGACTCCGGGCAAAGTGTTCAAAGGCAAGAAAATGGCAGGTCAGCTGGGTAACGAACGTGTAACCGTTCAGAGCCTGGACGTAGTACGTGTTGACGCTGAGCGCAACCTGCTGCTGGTTAAAGGTGCAGTTCCGGGTGCAACCGGTAGCGACCTGATCGTTAAACCAGCTGTGAAGGCGTAAGGGGATAGCAATGGAATTAGTATTGAAAGACGCGCAGAGCGCGCTGACTGTTTCCGAAACTACCTTCGGTCGTGATTTCAACGAAGCGCTGGTTCACCAGGTTGTTGTTGCTTATGCAGCTGGTGCTCGTCAGGGTACTCGTGCTCAGAAGACTCGTGCTGAAGTAACTGGTTCTGGCAAAAAGCCATGGCGCCAGAAAGGTACCGGCCGTGCGCGTTCAGGTTCTATCAAGAGCCCGATCTGGCGTTCAGGTGGCGTGACCTTCGCTGCGCGTCCACAGGACCACAGTCAAAAAGTTAACAAAAAGATGTACCGCGGCGCGCTGAAAAGCATCCTGTCCGAACTGGTACGTCAGGATCGTCTGATCGTTGTCGAGAAGTTCTCTGTTGAAGCGCCTAAAACTAAGCTGCTGGCACAGAAACTGAAAGACATGGCTCTGGAAGATGTGCTGATCATCACCGGTGAGCTGGACGAGAACCTGTTCCTGGCCGCACGTAACCTGCACAAGGTTGACGTACGCGATGCGACTGGTATCGACCCGGTTAGCCTGATCGCCTTCGACAAAGTCGTAATGACTGCTGATGCTGTTAAGCAAGTTGAGGAGATGCTGGCATGATTCGTGAAGAACGTCTGCTGAAGGTGCTTCGCGCACCGCACGTTTCTGAAAAAGCGTCTACTGCGATGGAAAAAACAAACACCATCGTTCTCAAAGTTGCTAAAGACGCGACCAAAGCAGAGATCAAAGCTGCTGTGCAGAAACTGTTTGAAGTCGAAGTCGAAGTCGTTAACACCCTGGTAGTTAAAGGGAAAGTTAAACGTCACGGACAGCGTATCGGTCGTCGTAGCGACTGGAAAAAAGCTTACGTCACCCTGAAAGAAGGCCAGAATCTGGACTTCGTTGGCGGCGCTGAGTAAGTCGGAGGAGTAATACAATGGCAGTTGTTAAATGTAAACCGACATCTCCGGGTCGTCGCCACGTAGTTAAAGTGGTTAACCCTGAGCTGCACAAGGGCAAACCTTTTGCTCCGTTGCTGGAAAAAAACAGCAAATCCGGTGGTCGTAACAACAATGGCCGTATCACCACTCGTCACATCGGTGGTGGCCACAAGCAGGCTTATCGTATTGTTGACTTCAAACGCAACAAAGACGGTATCCCAGCAGTTGTTGAACGTCTTGAGTACGATCCGAACCGTTCCGCGAACATCGCGCTGGTTCTGTACAAAGACGGCGAACGCCGTTACATCCTGGCCCCTAAAGGCCTGAAAGCTGGCGACCAGATTCAGTCTGGCGTTGATGCTGCAATCAAAGCAGGCAACACCCTGCCGATGCGCAATATCCCGGTTGGTTCTACCGTTCATAACGTAGAAATGAAACCAGGTAAAGGCGGTCAGCTGGCACGTTCCGCTGGTACTTACGTTCAGATCGTTGCTCGTGATGGTGCTTATGTCACCCTGCGTCTGCGTTCTGGTGAAATGCGTAAAGTCGAAGCAGACTGCCGCGCTACTCTGGGCGAAGTTGGCAATGCTGAGCATATGCTGCGCGTTCTGGGTAAAGCTGGTGCTGCACGCTGGCGTGGTGTTCGTCCTACCGTTCGCGGTACTGCGATGAACCCAGTCGATCACCCACATGGTGGTGGTGAAGGTCGTAACTTTGGTAAGCACCCGGTATCTCCGTGGGGCGTTCAGACCAAAGGTAAGAAGACCCGCAGCAACAAGCGTACTGATAAATTTATCGTACGTCGCCGTAGCAAATAATTTTAGAGGATAAGCCATGCCACGTTCTCTCAAGAAAGGTCCTTTTATTGACCTGCACTTGCTGAAGAAGGTAGAGAAAGCGGTGGAAAGCGGAGACAAGAAGCCCCTGCGCACTTGGTCCCGTCGTTCAACGATCTTTCCTAACATGATCGGTTTGACCATCGCTGTCCATAATGGTCGTCAGCACGTTCCAGTCTTTGTTACCGACGAAATGGTTGGTCACAAACTGGGTGAATTCGCACCGACTCGTACTTATCGCGGCCACGCTGCTGATAAAAAAGCGAAGAAGAAATAAGGTAGGAGGAAGAGATGGAAACTTTAGCTCAACATCGCCATGCTCGTTCTTCTGCTCAGAAGGTTCGCCTTGTTGCTGACCTGATTCGCGGTAAGAAAGTGTCGCAGGCCCTGGACATTCTGACCTATACCAACAAGAAAGCTGCGGTATTGGTCAAGAAAGTACTGGAATCTGCCATTGCTAACGCTGAACACAACGATGGCGCTGACATCGACGATCTGAAAGTTGCGAAAATTTTCGTAGATGAAGGCCCAAGCATGAAGCGCATTATGCCGCGTGCGAAAGGTCGTGCAGATCGCATCCTGAAGCGCACCAGCCACATTACTGTGGTTGTGTCCGATCGCTGAGACTCTGGAGACTAGCAATGGGTCAGAAAGTACATCCTAATGGTATTCGCCTGGGTATTGTAAAACCATGGAACTCTACCTGGTTTGCGAACACCAAAGAATTCGCTGACAACCTGGACAGCGATTTTAAAGTACGTCAGTACCTGACTAAGGAACTGGCTAAAGCGTCTGTATCTCGTATCGTTATCGAGCGTCCAGCGAAGAGCATCCGTGTGACTATTCACACTGCTCGTCCTGGCATCGTTATCGGTAAGAAAGGCGAAGACGTAGAAAAACTGCGCAAGGTCGTAGCGGATATCGCTGGCGTTCCTGCACAGATCAATATCGCTGAAGTTCGTAAGCCTGAACTGGACGCTAAATTGGTTGCTGACAGCATCACTTCACAGCTGGAACGTCGTGTTATGTTCCGTCGTGCTATGAAGCGTGCTGTACAGAACGCAATGCGTCTGGGCGCTAAAGGTATCAAAGTTGAAGTTAGCGGCCGTCTGGGCGGCGCGGAAATCGCACGTACCGAATGGTACCGTGAAGGTCGCGTACCGCTGCACACTCTGCGTGCTGACATCGACTACAACACCTCTGAAGCGCACACCACTTACGGTGTAATCGGCGTTAAGGTATGGATCTTCAAAGGTGAGATCCTGGGTGGTATGGCTGCTGTTGAACAACCGGAAAAACCGGCTGCTCAACCTAAAAAGCAGCAGCGTAAAGGCCGTAAATAAGGAGCGTCGCTGATGTTACAACCAAAGCGTACAAAATTCCGTAAAGTGCACAAAGGCCGCAACCGTGGTCTGGCGCAGGGTACGGATGTTAGCTTCGGCACTTTCGGTCTGAAAGCTGTTGGCCGTGGTCGTCTGACTGCACGTCAGATCGAAGCAGCACGTCGTGCAATGACCCGTGCAGTTAAGCGTCAAGGTAAGATCTGGATCCGTGTATTCCCGGACAAACCGATCACCGAGAAGCCGCTGGAAGTTCGTATGGGTAAAGGTAAAGGTAACGTGGAGTACTGGGTTGCCTTGATCCAACCGGGCAAAGTCCTTTATGAAATGGACGGTGTTCCGGAAGAGCTGGCCCGTGAAGCCTTCGGCCTGGCAGCAGCGAAACTGCCTATCAAAACCACCTTTGTAACTAAGACGGTGATGTAATGAAAGCAAAAGAGCTGCGTGAAAAAAGCGTTGAAGAGCTGAACGCTGAGCTGCTGAACCTGCTGCGTGAGCAGTTCAACCTGCGTATGCAGGCTGCAAGTGGCCAGCTGCAACAGACTCACCTGCTGAAGCAAGTGCGTCGCAATGTTGCGCGCGTTAAGACTTTACTGACTCAGAAGGCGGGTGCGTAATGACCGATAAAATCCGTACTCTGCAAGGTCGTGTTGTTAGCGACAAAATGGAGAAATCCATTGTTGTAGCTATCGAACGTATTGTGAAACACCCGATCTACGGTAAATTCATCAAGCGTACGACCAAACTGCACGTACATGACGAGAACAACGAATGTGGTATCGGCGACAAGGTTGAAATCCGTGAATGCCGCCCACTGTCCAAGACTAAGTCCTGGACGCTGGTTCGCGTTGTAGAGAAAGCGGTTCTGTAATACAGTACGCCTTCTCAATACGAATAAACGGCTCAGCGATGAGCCGTTTATTTTTTCTACCCATATTGCAGAAGCGGTGTTATAATGCCGCGCCCTCGATATGGGGCTTTTTAACGGCTCTGATTTTAGAGTCTCAGGTAGTAGTTGACATTAGCGGAGCACTAAAATGATCCAAGAACAGACTATGCTGAACGTCGCCGACAACTCCGGTGCACGTCGCGTAATGTGTATCAAGGTTCTGGGTGGCTCGCACCGTCGCTACGCAGGCGTAGGCGACATCATCAAGATCACCATCAAGGAAGCAATTCCACGTGGTAAGGTCAAAAAAGGTGATGTGCTGAAGGCGGTAGTGGTGCGCACCAAGAAGGGTGTTCGTCGCCCTGACGGTTCTGTCATTCGCTTCGATGGTAATGCATGCGTTATTTTAAACAATAACAGCGAGCAGCCTATCGGCACGCGTATCTTTGGGCCGGTAACTCGTGAACTTCGTACTGAGAAGTTCATGAAAATTATCTCTCTGGCACCAGAAGTACTCTAAGGAGCGAATCATGGCAGCGAAAATCCGTCGTGATGACGAAGTTATCGTGTTAACCGGTAAAGATAAAGGTAAACGCGGTAAAGTAAAAAATGTTCTGTCTTCCGGCAAACTTGTCGTTGAAGGTATCAACCTGGTTAAGAAACATCAGAAGCCGGTTCCGGCCCTGAACCAACCAGGTGGCATCGTTGAAAAAGAAGCTGCTATTCAGGTTTCTAACGTTGCAATCTTCAATGCGGCTACCGGCAAGGCTGACCGTGTAGGCTTTAGATTCGAAGACGGCAAAAAAGTCCGTTTCTTCAAGTCTAACAGCGAAACTATCAAGTAATTTGGAGTAGTACGATGGCGAAACTGCATGATTACTACAAAGACGAAGTAGTTAAAAAACTCATGACCGAGTTTAACTACAATTCTGTCATGCAAGTCCCTCGGGTCGAGAAGATCACCCTGAACATGGGTGTTGGTGAAGCGATCGCTGACAAGAAACTGCTGGATAACGCAGCAGCTGACCTGACAGCAATCTCCGGTCAAAAACCGCTGATCACCAAAGCACGCAAATCTGTTGCAGGCTTCAAAATCCGTCAGGGCTATCCGATCGGCTGTAAAGTAACTCTGCGTGGCGAACGCATGTGGGAGTTCTTTGAGCGCCTGATCACTATTGCTGTTCCACGTATCCGTGACTTCCGTGGCTTGTCCGCTAAGTCTTTCGACGGTCGTGGTAACTACAGCATGGGTGTCCGTGAGCAGATCATCTTCCCAGAAATCGACTACGATAAAGTCGACCGCGTGCGTGGTTTGGATATTACCATTACCACTACTGCGAAATCTGACGAAGAAGGCCGTGCTCTGCTGGCTGCCTTTGACTTCCCGTTCCGCAAGTAAGGTAGGGTTACTGAATGGCTAAGCAATCAATGAAAGCACGCGAAGTAAAGCGCGTAGCTTTAGCTGATAAATTCTTCGCTAAACGCGCTGAACTGAAAGCGATCATTTCTGATGTGAACGCTTCCGACGAAGATCGTTGGAATGCGGTTCTCAAGCTGCAGTCTCTGCCGCGTGATTCCAGCCCGTCTCGTCAGCGTAACCGCTGTCGTCAAACAGGTCGTCCACATGGTTATGTGGGCAAGTTTGGGTTGAGCCGTATCAAACTGCGTGAAGCCGCCATGCGCGGTGAAGTGCCAGGCTTGAAAAAGGCTAGCTGGTAATTACCAATTGAATCACGGGAGTAAAGACAGATGAGCATGCAAGATCCGATCGCGGATATGCTGACCCGTATCCGTAACGGTCAGGCCGCGAACAAAGTTGCGGTCACCATGCCTTCCGCCAAGCTGAAAGTGGCAATTGCCAACGTGCTGAAGGAAGAAGGTTTTATCGAAGATTTTAAAGTTGAAGGCGACACCAAGCCGGAACTGGAACTTACTCTCAAGTATTTCCAGGGTAAAGCTGTTGTAGAAAGCATTCAGCGTGTCAGCCGCCCAGGCCTGCGCATCTATAAGAAAAAAGATGAGCTGCCAAAAGTTATGGCTGGTCTTGGTATCGCAGTTGTTTCTACCTCTAAAGGTGTTATGACTGATCGTGCAGCGCGCCAGGCTGGTCTTGGTGGCGAAATTATCTGCTACGTAGCCTAATCGGAGGAAAGAATGTCTCGTGTTGCTAAAGCACCGGTCGTTATTCCTGCCGGCGTTGATGTAAAAATCGACGGTCAGGTTATTACGATCAAAGGTAAAAACGGCGAGCTGACTCGTACCCTCAACAAAGCTGTTGAAGTTAAACATGCAGATAACGCTCTGACCTTCGGTCCACGTGATGGTTTCGTGGATGGATGGGCTCAGGCTGGTACCGCGCGTGCCCTGCTGAACTCAATGGTTGTTGGTGTTACCGAAGGCTTCACTAAAAAGCTTCAGCTGGTTGGTGTAGGTTATCGTGCAGCTATCAAAGGGAATGCAGTAGGCCTGTCTCTGGGCTTCTCACACCCTGTTGAGCATCCGCTGCCGGCCGGTATCACTGCAGAATGCCCGACTCAGACTGAAATCGTGCTGAAAGGCGCTGATAAACAGCTGATCGGTCAGGTTGCAGCAGATCTGCGCGCCTACCGTCGTCCTGAGCCTTACAAAGGCAAGGGTGTTCGTTACGCCGACGAAGTCGTGCGTACCAAAGAGGCTAAGAAGAAGTAAGGTAACACTATGGATAAGAAATCTGCTCGTATCCGTCGTGCGACCCGCGCACGCCGCAAGCTCAAAGAGCTGGGTGCAACTCGCCTGGTGGTACATCGTACCCCGCGTCATATTTACGCACAGGTAATTGCACCGAACGGTTCTGAAGTTCTGGTAGCTGCTTCTACTGTAGAAAAAGCTATCTCAGAACAATTGAAGTACACCGGTAACAAAGACGCCGCTGCAGCTGTAGGTAAAGCTGTTGCTGAACGCGCTCTGGAAAAAGGCATCAGCAATGTTTCCTTTGACCGTTCCGGGTTCCAATATCATGGTCGTGTCCAGGCACTGGCAGATGCTGCCCGTGAAGCTGGCCTTCAGTTCTAAGGTAGAGGTGTAAGATGGCTCACATCGAAAAACAGGCTGGCGAACTGCAGGAAAAGCTGATCGCGGTAAACCGCGTATCTAAAACCGTTAAAGGTGGTCGTATTTTCTCCTTCACAGCTCTGACTGTAGTAGGCGATGGTAACGGTCGCGTTGGTTTTGGTTACGGTAAAGCGCGTGAAGTTCCAGCAGCGATCCAGAAAGCGATGGAAAAAGCCCGTCGCAACATGATTAACGTCGCGCTGAACAACGGCACCCTGCAGCACCCAGTTAAAGGTGTTCACACGGGTTCTCGTGTATTCATGCAGCCAGCTTCAGAAGGTACCGGTATCATCGCCGGTGGTGCAATGCGCGCCGTTCTGGAAGTTGCTGGGGTTCATAACGTTCTGGCTAAAGCATATGGTTCCACCAACCCGATCAACGTGGTTCGTGCAACTATTGATGGCCTGGAAAATATGAATTCTCCAGAAATGGTCGCTGCCAAGCGTGGTAAATCCGTTGAAGAAATTCTGGGGTAATTGACCATGGCAAAGACTATTAAAATCACTCAAACCCGCAGTGCAATCGGTCGTCTGCCGAAACACAAGGCAACGCTGCTTGGCCTGGGTCTGCGTCGTATTGGTCATACCGTTGAGCGCGAGGATACTCCTGCTGTTCGTGGTATGGTCAACGCGGTTTACTTCATGGTTAAAGTTGAGGAGTAAGAGATGCGTTTAAATACTCTGTCTCCGGCCGAAGGCTCTAAAAAGGCGGGTAAACGCCTGGGTCGTGGTATCGGTTCTGGCCTCGGTAAAACCGGTGGTCGTGGTCACAAAGGTCAGAACTCTCGTTCTGGCGGTGGCGTACGTCGCGGTTTCGAGGGTGGCCAGATGCCACTGTACCGTCGTCTGCCGAAGTTCGGCTTCACCTCTCGCAAAGCAGCGATCACAGCGGAAATCCGTCTGTCTGACCTGGCGAAAGTTGAAGGCGGCGTTGTAGACCTGAACACGCTGAAAGCAGCAAACATTATCGGTATCCAGATCGAGTTCGCGAAAGTGATCCTGGCTGGTGAAGTTTCTACTCCGGTAACTGTTCGTGGCCTGCGTGTTACTAAAGGTGCTCGTGCTGCTATCGAAGCTGCTGGCGGTAAAATTGAGGAATAAGTAGCAGATGGCTAAGCAACCGGGATTAGATTTTCAAAGTGCCAAAGGTGGATTTGGCGAGCTGAAACGCAGACTGCTGTTTGTTATCGGCGCGCTGATTGTGTTCCGTATTGGCTCTTTTATTCCGATCCCTGGTATCGATGCCGCTGTACTTGCCAAACTGCTTGAGCAACAGCGAGGCACCATCATTGAAATGTTCAACATGTTCTCTGGTGGTGCTCTCAGCCGTGCTTCTATCTTTGCATTGGGTATTATGCCGTACATTTCGGCATCTATTATTATCCAGCTGCTGACGGTCGTTCATCCGGCCCTGGCAGAGTTGAAGAAAGAAGGGGAGTCTGGACGTCGTAAGATTAGTCAGTACACCCGTTACGGTACTCTGGTGCTGGCAATATTCCAGTCGATCGGTATTGCTACCGGTCTGCCGAATATGCCTGGTATGCAGGGCCTGGTGTTAAACCCGGGCTTTGCATTCTACTTCACCGCTGTTGTAAGTCTGGTCACAGGGACAATGTTCCTGATGTGGCTCGGCGAACAGATTACTGAGCGTGGTATCGGTAACGGTATCTCAATCATCATCTTCGCCGGTATTGTTGCGGGCCTCCCGCCAGCCATCGCCCATACTATCGAGCAAGCGCGTCAAGGCGACCTGCACTTCCTCCTGTTGCTGTTGGTTGCAGTATTAGTATTTGCAGTGACGTTCTTTGTTGTCTTCGTTGAACGTGGTCAACGCCGCATTGTGGTGAACTACGCTAAACGTCAGCAAGGTCGTCGTGTCTATGCTGCACAGAGCACACATTTACCGCTGAAAGTGAACATGGCGGGGGTTATCCCGGCTATCTTCGCTTCCAGTATTATTCTGTTCCCGGCGACCATCGCGTCATGGTTCGGGGGCGGTACTGGTTGGAACTGGCTGACAACAATTTCGCTGTATTTGCAGCCTGGGCAACCACTTTATGTGTTACTCTATGCGTCTGCGATCATCTTCTTCTGTTTCTTCTACACGGCGTTGGTCTTCAACCCGCGTGAAACAGCAGATAACCTGAAGAAGTCCGGTGCATTTGTACCAGGAATTCGTCCGGGAGAGCAAACGGCGAAGTATATCGATAAAGTAATGACCCGCCTGACTTTGGTTGGTGCGCTCTATATTACTTTTATCTGCCTGATCCCGGAGTTCATGCGTGATGCAATGAAAGTACCGTTCTACTTCGGTGGGACCTCACTGCTTATCGTTGTTGTCGTGATTATGGACTTTATGGCTCAAGTGCAAACTCTGATGATGTCCAGTCAGTATGAGTCTGCATTGAAGAAGGCGAACCTGAAAGGCTACGGCCGCTAATTGGTCGCCTGAGAAGTTACGGAGAGTAAAAATGAAAGTTCGTGCTTCCGTCAAGAAATTATGCCGTAACTGCAAAATCGTTAAGCGTGATGGTGTCATCCGTGTGATTTGCAGTGCCGAGCCGAAGCATAAACAGCGCCAAGGCTGATTATTTCGCATATTTTTCTTGCAAAGTTGGGTTGAGCTGGCTAGATTAGCCAGCCAATCTTTTGTATGTCTGTACGTTTCCATTTGAGTATCCTGAAAACGGGCTTTTCAGCATGGTGCGTACATATTAAATAGTAGGAGTGCATAGTGGCCCGTATAGCAGGCATTAACATTCCTGATCATAAACATGCTGTGATCGCATTAACTTCGATCTACGGCGTCGGCAAGACCCGTTCTAAAGCCATTCTGGCTGCAGCGGGTATCGCTGAAGATGTTAAGATCAGTGAGCTGTCTGAAGAACAAATCGACACGCTGCGTGACGAAGTTGCCAAATTTGTCGTTGAAGGTGATCTGCGCCGTGAAATCAGCATGAGCATCAAGCGCCTGATGGATCTTGGTTGCTATCGCGGTTTGCGTCATCGTCGTGGTCTGCCAGTGCGCGGTCAGCGTACTAAGACCAACGCACGTACCCGTAAGGGTCCGCGCAAACCGATCAAGAAATAATCGGGGTGATTGAATAATGGCAAAGGCACCAGTTCGTGCACGTAAACGTGTAAGAAAACAAGTCTCTGACGGCGTGGCTCATATCCATGCTTCTTTCAACAACACCATCGTTACTATTACTGATCGTCAGGGTAACGCATTGGGTTGGGCAACAGCCGGTGGTTCCGGTTTCCGTGGTTCTCGCAAATCCACTCCGTTCGCAGCTCAGGTTGCAGCAGAGCGTTGCGCTGAAGCCGTAAAAGAATACGGCATCAAGAATCTGGAAGTTATGGTTAAAGGTCCGGGTCCGGGTCGTGAATCTACTGTTCGCGCTCTGAACGCCGCTGGTTTCCGCATCACGAATATTACTGATGTGACTCCGATCCCTCATAACGGTTGTCGTCCGCCGAAAAAACGTCGCGTATAACGCTCCGTTTTTTAGGTTAGTTGGAGATAGAAAATGGCAAGATATTTGGGTCCTAAGCTCAAGCTGAGCCGTCGTGAGGGCACCGACTTATTCCTTAAGTCTGGCGTTCGCGCGATCGATACCAAGTGTAAAATTGAACAAGCTCCTGGCCAGCACGGTGCGCGTAAACCGCGTCTGTCTGACTATGGTGTGCAGTTGCGTGAAAAGCAAAAAGTTCGCCGTATGTACGGTGTGCTGGAGCGTCAGTTCCGTAACTACTATAAAGAAGCAGCACGTCTGAAAGGCAACACAGGTGAAAACCTGCTGGCTCTGCTGGAAGGTCGTCTGGACAACGTTGTATACCGTATGGGCTTCGGCGCTACTCGTGCTGAATCACGTCAGCTGGTTAGCCACAAAGCAATCATGGTAAACGGTCGTGTTGTTAACATCGCTTCTTATCAGGTTAAAGCGAATGACGTTGTTAGCATTCGTGAGAAAGCGAAAAAGCAATCTCGCGTGAAGGCCGCTCTGGAGCTGGCTGAGCAGCGTGAAAAGCCAACCTGGCTGGAAGTTGATGCTGGCAAGATGGAAGGTACGTTCAAGCGTCAGCCAGAACGTTCTGATCTGTCTGCGGACATTAACGAACACCTGATCGTCGAGCTTTACTCCAAGTAAAGCTTAGTACCAAAGAGAGGACACAATGCAGGGTTCTGTGACAGAGTTTCTAAAACCGCGCCTGGTAGATATCGAGCAAGTGAGTTCGACGCACGCCAAGGTGACCCTTGAGCCTTTAGAGCGTGGCTTTGGCCATACTCTGGGTAACGCACTGCGCCGTATTCTGCTCTCATCGATGCCGGGTTGCGCGGTGACCGAGGTTGAGATTGATGGTGTACTTCATGAGTACAGCACCAAAGAAGGCGTTCAGGAAGATATCCTTGAAATCCTGCTCAACCTGAAAGGGCTGGCGGTGAGAGTTCAGGGTAAAGATGAAGTTATTCTTACTCTGAATAAATCTGGCATTGGCCCTGTGACTGCAGCCGACATCACCCACGACGGTGATGTTGAAATCGTCAAGCCGCAGCACGTGATCTGCCACCTGACCGATGAGAACGCAGCGATTAGCATGCGTATCAAAGTTCAGCGCGGTCGTGGTTATGTGCCGGCTTCTGCCCGAATTCATTCGGAAGAAGATGAGCGCCCAATCGGCCGTCTGCTGGTCGACGCATGCTACAGCCCTGTAGAGCGTATTGCCTACAATGTTGAAGCAGCGCGTGTAGAACAGCGTACCGACCTGGACAAGCTGGTCATCGAAATGGAAACCAACGGCACAATCGATCCTGAAGAGGCGATTCGTCGTGCGGCAACCATCCTGGCAGAACAACTGGAAGCTTTCGTTGACTTACGTGATGTACGTCAGCCGGAAGTGAAAGAAGAGAAACCAGAATTCGATCCGATCCTGCTGCGCCCTGTTGACGATCTCGAGTTGACTGTCCGCTCTGCTAACTGCCTCAAGGCAGAAGCTATCCACTATATCGGTGATCTGGTACAGCGTACCGAGGTTGAGTTGCTGAAAACGCCGAACCTGGGTAAAAAATCTCTTACTGAGATTAAAGACGTGTTGGCTTCTCGTGGTCTGTCTCTGGGCATGCGCCTGGAAAACTGGCCACCGGCAAGCATTGCTGACGAGTAACCGGATCACAGGTTAAGGTTTTACTGAGAAGGATAAGGTCATGCGCCATCGTAAGAGTGGTCGTCAACTGAACCGCAACAGCAGCCATCGCCAGGCTATGTTCCGCAACATGGCAGGTTCACTGGTTCGTCATGAGATCATCAAGACGACCCTGCCTAAAGCGAAAGAGCTGCGTCGCGTAGTTGAGCCGCTGATTACTCTTGCCAAGACTGACAGCGTTGCTAATCGTCGTCTGGCATTCGCCCGTACTCGTGATAACGAGATCGTGGCAAAACTGTTTAACGAACTGGGCCCGCGTTTCGCGAGCCGTGCAGGTGGTTACACTCGCATTCTGAAGTGTGGTTTCCGTGCAGGCGACAACGCGCCGATGGCTTACATCGAGCTGGTTGATCGTTCAGAGAAAGCAGAAGCTGCTGCAGAGTAATCTGCAGTAACGTAAAAAAACCCGCTTCGGCGGGTTTTTTTATATCCGCGATATCCCCACTTCTCTACAATGTCTGTATCAATTCTGTTCATCTCCTGGAGCGGGTAATGTGGTTGCTTGACCAGTGGGCAGAACGCCATATTCGTGATGCCCAAAAAAAAGGTGAATTCGACGATCTTCCGGGACGCGGTGAACCCCTTGTGCTTGACGATGACTCGCACATTGCGCCTGAACTACGGGCGGGCTACCGTTTACTGAAAAATGCAGGCTGTCTCCCTCCGGAGCTTGAACAGCGCAGAGAGGCTGTTGAACTGGCCGATCTGCTTAAAGGCATCCGTCAGGACGATCCGCGACATTCTGAACTTAGCCGTCGTCTCGTCCTGATTGAACTCAAGCTTCGCCAGGCAGGAATGAACACTGACTTTCTGCACGGTGAATACGGTGAACGCTTGTTGCGAAGAATAAACGAGGAGTAGCTATGTACCGTATCGGTGAACTTGCGAAGCTCGCGAACGTGACGCCGGATACTATCCGATATTACGAAAAGCAGCAGATGATCGATCATGAAGTTCGTACTGAAGGTGGCTTTCGACTTTATACCGATAACGATCTGCAGCGCCTGCGGTTTATTCGTTATGCGCGCCAGCTCGGCTTCACATTAGACTCGATCCGCGAGCTATTATCGATCCGCATCGATCCGGCACATCACACCTGCCAGGAGTCTAAAAGCATTGTGCAGGCCCGTCTGGATGAAGTGGAAGCACGCATTCAGGAGCTGCAAACCATGCAGCGATCTCTGCAAAGGCTGAATGATGCCTGCTGCGGTACGGCCCACAGCAGTATTTATTGTTCCATTCTCGAAGCCCTTGAACAGGGGGCCAGTGGAGAAACGCAGGGCTGTTGATTTTTAGTCAAACCGGGTCTAGACTCCCGTCGTCATAAACCAAGCTCAGGAGAATTTATGAGCCGCTATCAGCACACGAAAGGTCAGATCAAAGACAATGCCATTGAGGCACTACTTCACGACCCGCTATTCAGACAGCGCGTTGAGAAGAATAAAAAAGGGAAAGGAAGTTATCTGCGTAAAGACAAGCATGAAAAACGGGGTAACTGGGAGGCCAGTGGCAAGCAAGCGAATCGCTTATTTACCACTGGCCTTCCTGCTTTAAGCTCTTGATTAAACGCGGTTGTTCTGCTCTTTTAACAGATCGCGGATCTCACTCAGCAGCACTTCTTCTTTCGTTGGTGCAGGTGCTGCAGCTGGCTCTTCTTTCTTACGATTGAGCCTGTTGATCAGCTTGATAGCCATAAAAATGGCAAACGCGACAATCACAAAATCAAATACGTTCTGAATAAAAACGCCGTAGTGCATCACGACTGCCGGCACATCACCCTGTGCTTCACGCAGCGTGAAAGCGAACTGTTTGAAATCAATGCCCCCGATTAACAACCCTAAAGGTGGCATGATAATGTCGGCCACTAATGATGAAACAATCTTGCCGAATGCCGCACCAATAATGACACCCACAGCTAAATCCACCACGTTCCCGCGCATCGCAAATTCGCGAAATTCTTTAATAAAACTCATTGTTCTCTCCTTGTGCCAGCTGACGAGTTTAAGTTTAACAAATGATTAGCCAATTGCCATTCGGGATAATTAAACATTATGAAAAATAAAAGGCACAGAAATGAAAAGGATAAAGTAAGGGTGCTCTTTCTGGAGCACCCAATTCTTTAAAGGAAGAATGGACTTGGCTGGAATAAACGTTCGACGTCGGTAATAAACTTTTTATCGGTAAGGAACATAATAACGTGATCGCCTTGCTCAATTCGTAAATTGTCATTGGCAATCATGACATCATTCCCGCGCACAACGGCGCCGATGATCGTGCCTGGTGGAAGCTTAATTTCATCGATTGACCGGCCCACGACGCGTGACGTGGTTTCATCTCCGTGAGCAACAGCTTCAATGGCTTCCGCCACGCCACGGCGGAGCGATGACACACCGACAATATCCGCTTTACGAACATGGCTCAGAAGCGCTGAAATTGTTGCCTGCTGAGGCGAAATGGCAATATCAATAACGCTGCCCTGAACCAGATCGACATACGCCTTGCGCTGGATAAGCACCATGACTTTTTTTGCCCCCATGCGCTTCGCGAGCATGGCGGACATTATATTTGCCTCGTCATCGTTGGTGACGGCAATAAAGAGATCGACTTGATCAATATGCTCTTCAGCCAGTAGCTCCTGATCGGACGCATCACCATAAAATACGATCGTATTTTGCAGTTTTTCCGCCAGTTCAGCAGCACGCTGTTGATCGCGCTCGATCAACTTCACGCTGTAATCTTTTTCTAACCGATGTGCGAGACCTGCACCGATATTGCCGCCGCCGACCAGCATAATGCGTTTATAGGGTTTTTCGAGACGCTGTAGTTCACTCATCACCGCACGAATATGCTGTGAGGCCGCAATAAAGAAGACCTCATCACCGGCTTCGACAATCGTGGAGCCCTGCGGGCGAATGGGTCTGTCGTGACGGAAAATGGCTGCGACGCGCGTATCGATATGCGGCATGTGCTCGCGCATGGTGGAAAGCGCATTGCCGATCAATGGTCCGCCGTAATAGGCCTTAACCACTGCCAGACTCACTTTGCCCTCGGCAAAGTTTACCACCTGCAGGGCACCCGGATATTCGATCAGGCGGTAGATATTGTCGATAACCAGCTGTTCAGGCGCGATAAGGTGGTCGATGGGGACCGCTTCGGAATTAAACAGTTTTTCAGCATCGCGAACATAGTCCGGAGAGCGAATACGCGCAATTCGGTTTGGCGTGTTGAAAAGCGAGTAGGCCACCTGACAGGCCACCATATTAGTTTCATCAGAACTGGTTACCGCAACCAGCATGTCGGCATCGTCGGCGCCTGCCTCACGAAGAACACGTGGGTGCGAACCATGACCCTGCACCACCCGCAGGTCAAATTTGTCCTGTAAAACACGCAGGCGATCGCCGTTGGTATCAACTATGGTGATGTCGTTGTTTTCCCCAACCAGGTTTTCCGCCAGCGTTCCGCCAACCTGTCCTGCGCCCAGAATGATAATCTTCATATCTCGTGACCTGTTCTCAACATCACTCTTTGATTAGCTTAGCGTAAAAGAAGCCATCACCCTCTTCTGTACCCGGCAGATTCTGCTGACCCGGGCATTCAGGCGTTCCCGTATCGCGCAGCGCCGCGTCCGGGGTACGTTTAAGAAAGGCCGAGATTTGCTGACTGTTTTCTTCCGGCAGCACTGAGCAGGTCGCATAGACCAGCGTGCCGCCGGGTTTGAGATGCGGCCAGATGGCGTCGAGAATGTCGGATTGCAGTTGGGCAAGCTCGTTAATATCACGATCACGACGCAGCCACTTGATATCCGGATGACGACGAATCACGCCGGTTGCTGAGCAGGGGGCATCCAGCAAAATGCGGTCAAACTGGGTTTCACCACACCATTCCGCGGGTTTGCGCCCATCGCCTTGCTTAACCTGTGCCTTCATGCCCAGACGCTTGAGGTTGTCATAAACGCGTGAAAGACGCTGCTCATCAACATCCACCGCCATCACGCTGGCCTGCGGAGCCACTTCAAGAATATGGGTCGTTTTGCCCCCAGGCGCTGCGCAGAGATCGAGGATCTGCTCACCGTTTTGGGGTTCAAGCCAGGTCATGCAACCCTGAGCCGAGGCATCCTGTACCGTTACCCAACCGTCTTCAAAGCCGGGCAATGCATGTACCGGTGCAGGCGATGCTAAGCGCACGGCATCAGGGTATGCGTCATGGGTGAAGCCGCTCATTCCAGCTTCTTCAAGTAATGCCAGCCATGCGTCACGGGTGTGGTGATTACGATTCACGCGTAACCACATTGGTGGACGCTGGTTGTTAGCATCGGCAATGTCCTGCCACTCCTGTGGATAAGCTTTTTTCAGGCGCTTCAACAGCCAGTCCGGATGCAGGAAGCGCGCTTCGCTTTGGGCAAATTCAGCCAGAAGCTCATCCTGCTGTCGCTGGAACTGACGCAATACGCCGTTGATCAGCCCTTTCAGCTGAGGGCGTTTAATCGCAACGGCACCTTCCACCGTCTCTGCCAGCGCGGCATGGGGTGGGATGCGGGTATGAAGAAGCTGATAAAAACCCACCATAATCAAATAGTGTACGGTGCGCTGTTTGCCTGTCATTGGGCGTGACATCAGCTTATTAATCAACCACTCAAGTTGAGAAAGCATGCGCAGGACGCCAAAGCAGAGCTCCTGAAGCAGGGCTTTATCCTTATCAGAGACTTTTTGCTGCAGGGGAGGCAGGACGTTGCTCAATGACTGGCCCTGCTCAATAACCTGCTCGACGGCCTGAGCCGCCATACTGCGTAGATTTTGTTTTTTCATAACCGTAAAAATAAAAATGCCCGGAAACACCGGGCCTTAAGAATAAATTTGCTCAGGCAAGACGGTTGCCCGGGATAAACCATTCGCGACGGGAATTTAACAGATCCTGAGCGCTCATGGCTTTCTTACCGGCCGGTTGGAGCGATTCAAGATTCAATATCCCTTGCCCAGTCGCCACCTGGATGCCGTTCTTATTGGCGTCAACGATCGTACCGGGTTCAGCCGTGGTAGTACCGCTAATGACGGAGGCTTTCCACACTTTCACCGGCTGCTCATCAATCTCTATCCAGCTCATCGGCCACGGATTGAAAGCGCGAATGCAGCGTTCAAGCTGAGCGGCCGACAGGGACCAGTCGATCCGCGCTTCTTCTTTGCTCAGCTTTTCGGCATATGTCACCAGCGCGTCATCCTGAACTTCCGGTTTCGCCGTATTGTCAGCAAGCTGCTGGAGCGTCTCGATAAGCCCTTGTGGACCGAGGTCTGCCAGTTTGTCATACAGCGTGGCGCTGGTATCGTCTGACGTAATGGGGCAGGCCAGTTTATACAGCATATCGCCGGTGTCTAAACCTACGTCCATCTTCATAATGGTAACGCCCGTTTCGGCATCACCAGCCCACAGCGAGCGCTGAATAGGTGCAGCACCACGCCAGCGCGGGAGCAAAGACCCATGCACGTTGATGCAACCCAGGCGAGGCATATCGAGCACAGCTTTTGGCAGGATTAAACCGTAAGCCACCACCACCATTACGTCGGCATTTAGGTCAGCGACCAGCTGCTGATTTTCCTGTGGGCGTAACGATGCGGGCTGGAAAACGGGTAGCCCATGCTCTTCTGCCAGCACTTTTACCGGGCTGGGCATCAGTTTTTTGCCGCGACCAGCAGGACGGTCCGGCTGGGTAAAGACGCCAACAACCTTGTGACCAGAAGATAACAGCGCGTCAAGATGACGCGCTGCAAAATCAGGGGTTCCCGCGAAGATAATTCGTAGTGTTTTAGACACGGTGATCCTTGTATCCGGGGGCGTTATGCGCGAGAACGCAAACGATCCAGTTTTTCTACTTTCTGACGAATACGCTGCTGTTTCAGCGGTGAGAGGTAATCGATAAAAAGTTTACCGACAAGGTGATCCATCTCATGCTGAATACAAATCGCCAGCAGGTCATCTGCTTCCAGTTCGAACGGATTACCGTCACGATCCAGGGCGCGAATTTTCACCTTTTCAGCTCGCGGCACTAACGCACGCTGTTCAGGAATAGACAGACAGCCTTCCTCAATACCGGTTTCGCCACTCTTTTCGAGCAGCTCAGGGTTGATCAGCACCAGGCGGCCATCGCGATTTTCAGAAACATCAATCACGATAATACGCTTATGAATGTCTACCTGCGTCGCCGCCAGACCAATGCCTTCTTCGGCGTACATGGTATCGAACATATCATCAACGATACGCTGGATTTCTGCATTCACTTCTTTGACCGGTTCAGCGACGATGCGAAGGCGCTCGTCCGGAATATGTAACACTTGCAAAACTGCCATAAATTTCCAGAGTCGTGTTCAGGAGTTGATAAGAATACTACCTCTATTCTAGACAAATCCCCCATCGATTGACAGCATCAGTGACCAATCGCAATGATTGCGGAGGCCGCTTATGGCAGGGGAAAGGATGACGTTGACCGAGATATGGCTACGGCTAATACACACAGGGTCTCTGTGTGGTGATGTAATGCTGGAAGCGGCTGCACGACTGCAGAAGCAGGAAGGCATCGACACGCTTGTCTTAAGAAATGCTGGACTGACAGCAAAGCAGGCTGAACGGTTCTTTGCGTTCAATGAGAGTGAGCTGGAACGTAGCCTGCTATGGCTTGAACAGCCGGGGCATCATTTATTAACGGCCAACCATCCCCTTTATCCCCCTTTGCTCCGCACGATCCCTGATTATCCCGGTGCATTATTCATAAAAGGTAACCCAGAGACGCTTAATAGCGTTCAGCTGGCGGTGGTAGGCAGTCGTGCGCCGTCATGGTACGGCGAGCGATGGGGGAAAATCCTGTGCGAACAGCTTACACAAAGTGGTTTCACGATTACCAGCGGGCTGGCCTGCGGTATTGACGGCGTTGCCCACAGCGCGGCGCTGTCAGCTAAAGGACAAAGTGTCGCGGTCCTGGGGAACGGTCTTTTTAGCATTTATCCACGCCGACATCAGGCATTGGCGATGCGGCTTATTGAATCTGACGGCGCGATAGTCTCTGAGTTTCCGCTTTCCGCGCAGCCCAGGCCGGCAAACTTTCCGCGTCGTAATCGAATTATCAGCGGGCTTAGCAAAGGCGTGCTGGTAGTTGAAGCTGCGCGGCGAAGCGGTTCGCTGGTCACGGCACGATGCGCGCTTGAACAGGGGAGAGAGGTCTTTGCCTTGCCCGGCCCGATAGGTAACCCCGGATGCGAGGGGCCCCACTGGCTGATTAAACAAGGGGCCACACCGGTAACGGAAGTAGGGGATATTCTTGAAAATTTGCAATATGGGCTGCAATGGCTGCAGGAAGATCCCGAAAAGCGACAATATTCATCAGATCAGGGAAAGGTGGCATTGCCATTTCCCAAGCTCCTGGCTAACGTAGGAGATGAGGTAACACCTGTTGACGTTGTCGCTGAACGTGCCGGCCAACCTGTGCCAGTAACGGTAGCACAGCTACTCGAACTGGAGTTAGCAGGGTGGATCGCAGCTGTACCCGGCGGCTATGTCCGATTGAGGAGGGCATGCCATGTTCGACGTACTGATGTATTTGTTTGAGACTTACATCCATAACGAAGCAGAAATGCGAGTGGATCAGGACAAATTGACACAGGATCTTACCGATGCGGGGTTTGAGCGGGAAGACATCTATAATGCGTTGATGTGGTTGGAAAAACTGGCTGATTATCAGGAAGGCCTGGCCGAACCGATGCAGCTTGCTTCTGATCCATTGTCAGTACGCATTTATACCGCAGAAGAGTGTGAAAGGCTGGACGCCAGCTGTCGGGGATTCATCTTATTCCTTGAGCAGATTCAGGTGCTGAACCTCGAAACGAGAGAAATGGTGATAGAGCGCGTCATGGCGCTGGATACAGCAGAATTCGAACTGGAAGATCTCAAATGGGTGATCCTGATGGTTCTGTTTAATATTCCGGGCTGTGAAAATGCCTATCAGCAAATGGAAGAATTACTCTTTGAAGTGAATGAAGGTATGCTGCACTAATTCAATGTGCAGCACCAAGAGTTGTTATGGCCAAATCAGCACTATTCACGGTGCATAAAAACGAGCCCTGCCCGCAGTGCGGGGCTGAACTTGTTATTCGGTCCGGGAAACACGGCCCGTTTCTCGGTTGTTCACACTATCCGGAATGTGATTATGTTCGTCCTCTGAAAAGCCAGGCGGATGGACATATCGTTAAAATTCTGGAGGGTCAGTATTGTCCCGTGTGCGGTGGTGAATTAGCCCTGCGGCAGGGGCGTTTCGGCATGTTTATTGGATGTAGCCGCTATCCAGAATGTGAGCATACGGAACAAATTGATAAGCCTGATGAAACGGCAATTGCGTGTCCTCAGTGTCAGCGCGGTCAGCTGGTACAGCGCCGTTCCCGTTATGGTAAGACCTTCCATTCGTGCGATCGCTACCCTGAATGCCAGTTCGTCATCAATTTTAAACCGGTAGCGGGAACCTGCCCTCATTGCAATTATCCGCTACTGATAGAGAAGAAAACCGCGCAAGGCATGAAACGCTTCTGCGCCAGTAAACAATGTGGAAAGCCGGTTACGGCGGATCAAAATAGTGAATAATAACCTGCCATTAGGCTCCATTGCGCATGCAGTGGACGTACTGAAAAATGAAGAAGTCATCGCCTATCCAACTGAAGCTGTTTTTGGGGTCGGTTGCGATCCTGACAGCGAGACGGCTGTGAGCCGTCTGCTTGCCCTGAAACAAAGACCCGTCGAGAAAGGACTGATTTTGATCGCTGCGAATTACGAGCAGCTTAAACCTTATATCGATGACTCTATGCTGACGCCGGCGCAGCGCGAGACTATCTTCTCCGCGTGGCCGGGACCAGTGACCTTCGTCTTCCCGGCGCAGCCGACAACCCCGCGTTGGTTAACCGGACGCTTTGATTCCCTCGCCGTTCGCGTAACTGACCATCCGCTGGTGGTTGAGCTTTGTCTGGCATTTGGTAAACCGCTAGTCTCAACAAGTGCTAACCTGACCGGATTGCCGCCTTGTAGGACAACCGAAGAAGTGCTGGCGCAGTTCGGGGATGACTTCCCTGTTGCTGTCGGTGAAACGGGAGGGCGCCTGAATCCGTCTGAAATTCGCGACGCTTTGACCGGCGAACGTTTTCGCCAGGGGTAATCTCATGGAAACCTATGCTGTTTTTGGCAATCCCATTGCACACAGCAAGTCACCGTTGATCCATCAGCAATTCGCGGAGCAGCTGGAGATTGATCATCCCTACGGTCGCATACTGGCGCCAGTGGATGCTTTTATCCCAACGCTGGAGGCCTTTTTCGCCGCGGGGGGCAAAGGCGCGAATGTGACGGTGCCTTTTAAAGAGGAAGCCTTCGAACGTGCGGATGAGCTAACCGAGCGCGCTTCACTGGCTGGTGCAGTCAATACTCTAAAACGGCTTGAGGATGGACGCTTTTTGGGTGACAACACCGACGGGATTGGTTTACTCAGCGATCTGGAAAGGCTCTCCTTTATCAAGCCCGGATTCCGGATCCTGCTGATTGGCGCGGGTGGCGCATCGCGGGGCGTTCTGTTGCCTCTGCTTTCACTGGACTGTTCGGTGACCGTTACTAACAGAACCTTTTCCCGGGCAGAAGCGCTGGCGGCGTTGTTTGCGCATATCGGCAGCGTGAGCGCGGTAGCTCTTGACGATCTTGCCGATCGTGAGTTCGATCTTGTCATTAATGCTACATCCAGCGGCATCAACGGTGAGATCCCGGCGATCCCCGCTTCGCTGGTCAGTGCGCATATGTATTTCTATGACATGTTTTATCAGAAAGGGAAGACGCCTTTCCTTTACTGGTGTGAACAACACGGTGCGAAAAAGTTAGCCGATGGACTCGGCATGCTGGTGGGGCAGGCTGCGCATGCGGTGCTTCTCTGGCACGGGGTGTTGCCTGCAGTCGAGCCGGTCATTGAAAAGTTAAAGCAGGAGCTTTCGGCGTGAATCAGGCTATTCATTTTCCGGACAGAGAGAGCTGGGATGAAAGTAAGCAAGCGGTCTGTTTCCCGGTTCTGGTGCACGGCATGCAACTGACCTGTGCCATTCATGGGGAAACGCTGTTGCGTCGTTTTGGCGGTTCAGATCCGATAGCGGTATTTTGCGAAAATCGCTGGGATCTGGAAGAGGAAGCCAGCGATTTAATCCGCGAAGAGCAGGAAGACGATCAGGGTTGGGTTTGGCTATCCTGATCCAAATAATCATTTTTCCATTTTACGTAGTTGTTCGCCGAGTATTTTAATCCTTCGATCTCTGCCTCCTTAAGGGGGCGGATCTGTTTTACCGGACTTCCCAGATAGAGATAGCCGCTCTCCAGCCGTTTGTTCTGCGGGACCAGGCTACCGGCTCCAATCATCACGTCATCTTCTACTATGACGCCATCCAGCAAAATCGACCCCATGCCAACAAGTACGCGATTTCCGATAGTGCAGCCGTGAAGCATCACTTTATGGCCGACGGTAACCTCTTCTCCAATGATGAGGGGATTGCCTTCCGGGTTATAGGAGGATTTGTGCGTGACGTGCAGGACGCTACCGTCCTGAATATTGGTACGTGCACCAATCGACACATAGTTAACATCACCCCTGATGGCGACGAGTGGCCAGATACTGACATCATCGGCCATTCGGACATCACCAATCACCACGCTACTGGCATCGATCATCACGCGATCGCCTTTTTGGGGGAACAGATCTTTATAAGGACGTAATACTGCGGGCATATCTACCTCTAACAATGAGCGCTATACATAAGACTTTGATCGTATTAATGGATCGAGGCAAGGCAAAATACGTCAATATTTAAGCAGATCGGGCGGGATTTCAGCGAAAAGCGCGGAAAATCAGCAGTCGGAAAAAAAGATCTAAAAAATACTTGTGCTAAAAAATGGGATCCCTATAATGCGCCTCCATCGACACGGCGGATGTGAATCACTTCACACAACAAGCGGTTCGGTTGAAGAGAAAAAATCCTGCAATAACGGGTTGACTCTGAAAGAGGAAAGCGTAATATACGCCACCTCGCAACGGTGAGCGAAAGCCGCGTTGCACTGCTCTTTAACAATTTATCAGACAATCTGTGTGGGCACTCAAAGTGACATGGATTCTTAACGTCGCAAGACGAAAAATGAATACCAAGTCTCTGAGTGAACATACGTAATTCATTACGAAGTTTAATTCACGAGCATCAAACTTAAATTGAAGAGTTTGATCATGGCTCAGATTGAACGCTGGCGGCAGGCCTAACACATGCAAGTCGAGCGGTAACACAGGGAGCTTGCTCCTGGGTGACGAGCGGCGGACGGGTGAGTAATGTCTGGGAAACTGCCTGATGGAGGGGGATAACTACTGGAAACGGTAGCTAATACCGCATAACGTCGCAAGACCAAAGAGGGGGACCTTCGGGCCTCTTGCCATCAGATGTGCCCAGATGGGATTAGCTAGTAGGTGGGGTAACGGCTCACCTAGGCGACGATCCCTAGCTGGTCTGAGAGGATGACCAGCCACACTGGAACTGAGACACGGTCCAGACTCCTACGGGAGGCAGCAGTGGGGAATATTGCACAATGGGCGCAAGCCTGATGCAGCCATGCCGCGTGTATGAAGAAGGCCTTCGGGTTGTAAAGTACTTTCAGCGGGGAGGAAGGCGTTGAGGTTAATAACCTCAGCGATTGACGTTACCCGCAGAAGAAGCACCGGCTAACTCCGTGCCAGCAGCCGCGGTAATACGGAGGGTGCAAGCGTTAATCGGAATTACTGGGCGTAAAGCGCACGCAGGCGGTCTGTCAAGTCGGATGTGAAATCCCCGGGCTCAACCTGGGAACTGCATTCGAAACTGGCAGGCTAGAGTCTTGTAGAGGGGGGTAGAATTCCAGGTGTAGCGGTGAAATGCGTAGAGATCTGGAGGAATACCGGTGGCGAAGGCGGCCCCCTGGACAAAGACTGACGCTCAGGTGCGAAAGCGTGGGGAGCAAACAGGATTAGATACCCTGGTAGTCCACGCCGTAAACGATGTCGACTTGGAGGTTGTGCCCTTGAGGCGTGGCTTCCGGAGCTAACGCGTTAAGTCGACCGCCTGGGGAGTACGGCCGCAAGGTTAAAACTCAAATGAATTGACGGGGGCCCGCACAAGCGGTGGAGCATGTGGTTTAATTCGATGCAACGCGAAGAACCTTACCTACTCTTGACATCCAGAGAACTTTCCAGAGATGGATTGGTGCCTTCGGGAACTCTGAGACAGGTGCTGCATGGCTGTCGTCAGCTCGTGTTGTGAAATGTTGGGTTAAGTCCCGCAACGAGCGCAACCCTTATCCTTTGTTGCCAGCGGTTAGGCCGGGAACTCAAAGGAGACTGCCAGTGATAAACTGGAGGAAGGTGGGGATGACGTCAAGTCATCATGGCCCTTACGAGTAGGGCTACACACGTGCTACAATGGCGCATACAAAGAGAAGCGACCTCGCGAGAGCAAGCGGACCTCATAAAGTGCGTCGTAGTCCGGATTGGAGTCTGCAACTCGACTCCATGAAGTCGGAATCGCTAGTAATCGTAGATCAGAATGCTACGGTGAATACGTTCCCGGGCCTTGTACACACCGCCCGTCACACCATGGGAGTGGGTTGCAAAAGAAGTAGGTAGCTTAACCTTCGGGAGGGCGCTTACCACTTTGTGATTCATGACTGGGGTGAAGTCGTAACAAGGTAACCGTAGGGGAACCTGCGGTTGGATCACCTCCTTACCTTAAAGAACCTGCCTTTGTAGTGCTCACACAGATTGTCTGATGAAAAACAGCAGTAAAAATCTCTGCAGGCTTGTAGCTCAGGTGGTTAGAGCGCACCCCTGATAAGGGTGAGGTCGGTGGTTCAAGTCCACTCAGGCCTACCAAATTTTCCCTGATACTGCGTTGCGGCAACGCTCACATACTGATGTATGCTTCGCGTTACCACGCCTTGTCTCAGGAAAAATTACCGGTACAGAGATTGCAAAACGATGGGGCTATAGCTCAGCTGGGAGAGCGCCTGCTTTGCACGCAGGAGGTCTGCGGTTCGATCCCGCATAGCTCCACCATCTTTTACTGCAAACACAAGAAAACTTCAGAGTGAACCTGAAAAGGTGCACTGCGAAGTTTTGCTCTTTAAAAATCTGGATCAAGCTGAAAATTGAAACGACACATCTTTAATGGTGTGTTCGAGTCTCTCAAATTTTCGCAATCATGAAGTGAAACATCTTCGGGTTGTGAGGTTAAGCGACTAAGCGTACACGGTGGATGCCCTGGCAGTCAGAGGCGATGAAGGACGTGCTAATCTGCGAAAAGCGCCGGCGAGGTGATATGAACCTTTGACCCGGCGATGTCCGAATGGGGAAACCCAGTGCAATTCGTTGCACTATCGTTAACTGAATACATAGGTTAACGAGGCGAACCGGGGGAACTGAAACATCTAAGTACCCCGAGGAAAAGAAATCAACCGAGATTCCCCCAGTAGCGGCGAGCGAACGGGGAGCAGCCCAGAGTCTGAATCAGCTTGTGTGTTAGTGGAAGCGTCTGGAAAGTCGCACGGTACAGGGTGACAGTCCCGTACACGAAAGCACACAGGTTGTGAACTCGAAGAGTAGGGCGGGACACGTGGTATCCTGTCTGAATATGGGGGGACCATCCTCCAAGGCTAAATACTCCTGACTGACCGATAGTGAACCAGTACCGTGAGGGAAAGGCGAAAAGAACCCCGGCGAGGGGAGTGAAAAAGAACCTGAAACCGTGTACGTACAAGCAGTGGGAGCACCTTCGTGGTGTGACTGCGTACCTTTTGTATAATGGGTCAGCGACTTATATTCTGTAGCAAGGTTAACCGTATAGGGGAGCCGAAGGGAAACCGAGTCTTAACTGGGCGTTAAGTTGCAGGGTATAGACCCGAAACCCGGTGATCTAGCCATGGGCAGGTTGAAGGTTGGGTAACACTAACTGGAGGACCGAACCGACTAATGTTGAAAAATTAGCGGATGACTTGTGGCTGGGGGTGAAAGGCCAATCAAACCGGGAGATAGCTGGTTCTCCCCGAAAGCTATTTAGGTAGCGCCTCGTGAACTCATCTTCGGGGGTAGAGCACTGTTTCGGCTAGGGGGCCATCCCGGCTTACCAACCCGATGCAAACTACGAATACCGAAGAATGTTATCACGGGAGACACACGGCGGGTGCTAACGTCCGTCGTGAAGAGGGAAACAACCCAGACCGCCAGCTAAGGTCCCAAAGTCATGGTTAAGTGGGAAACGATGTGGGAAGGCACAGACAGCCAGGATGTTGGCTTAGAAGCAGCCATCATTTAAAGAAAGCGTAATAGCTCACTGGTCGAGTCGGCCTGCGCGGAAGATGTAACGGGGCTAAACCATGCACCGAAGCTGCGGCAGCGACACTATGTGTTGTTGGGTAGGGGAGCGTTCTGTAAGCCGTTGAAGGTGTGCTGTGAGGCATGCTGGAGGTATCAGAAGTGCGAATGCTGACATAAGTAACGATAAAGCGGGTGAAAAGCCCGCTCGCCGGAAGACCAAGGGTTCCTGTCCAACGTTAATCGGGGCAGGGTGAGTCGACCCCTAAGGCGAGGCCGAAAGGCGTAGTCGATGGGAAACAGGTTAATATTCCTGTACTTGGTGTTACTGCGAAGGGGGGACGGAGAAGGCTATGTTAGCCGGGCGACGGTTGTCCCGGTTTAAGCATGTAGGCGGAGGTTCCAGGTAAATCCGGTACCTTATTAACGCTGAGGTGTGATGACGAGGCACTACGGTGCTGAAGTAACAAATGCCCTGCTTCCAGGAAAAGCCTCTAAGCATCAGGTAACACGAAATCGTACCCCAAACCGACACAGGTGGTCAGGTAGAGAATACCAAGGCGCTTGAGAGAACTCGGGTGAAGGAACTAGGCAAAATGGTGCCGTAACTTCGGGAGAAGGCACGCTGATATGTAGGTGAAGCCCCTGCGGGTGGAGCTGAAATCAGTCGAAGATACCAGCTGGCTGCAACTGTTTATTAAAAACACAGCACTGTGCAAACACGAAAGTGGACGTATACGGTGTGACGCCTGCCCGGTGCCGGAAGGTTAATTGATGGGGTTAGCGGCAACGCGAAGCTCTTGATCGAAGCCCCGGTAAACGGCGGCCGTAACTATAACGGTCCTAAGGTAGCGAAATTCCTTGTCGGGTAAGTTCCGACCTGCACGAATGGCGTAATGATGGCCAGGCTGTCTCCACCCGAGACTCAGTGAAATTGAACTCGCTGTGAAGATGCAGTGTACCCGCGGCAAGACGGAAAGACCCCGTGAACCTTTACTATAGCTTGACACTGAACACTGGTCCTTGATGTGTAGGATAGGTGGGAGGCTTTGAAGCGTGGACGCCAGTCTGCGTGGAGCCGTCCTTGAAATACCACCCTTTAATGGCTGGTGTTCTAACGTAGACCCGTGATCCGGGTTGCGGACAGTGTCTGGTGGGTAGTTTGACTGGGGCGGTCTCCTCCCAAAGAGTAACGGAGGAGCACGAAGGTTAGCTAATCCTGGTCGGACATCAGGAGGTTAGTGCAATGGCATAAGCTAGCTTGACTGCGAGAGTGACGGCTCGAGCAGGTGCGAAAGCAGGTCATAGTGATCCGGTGGTTCTGAATGGAAGGGCCATCGCTCAACGGATAAAAGGTACTCCGGGGATAACAGGCTGATACCGCCCAAGAGTTCATATCGACGGCGGTGTTTGGCACCTCGATGTCGGCTCATCACATCCTGGGGCTGAAGTAGGTCCCAAGGGTATGGCTGTTCGCCATTTAAAGTGGTACGCGAGCTGGGTTTAGAACGTCGTGAGACAGTTCGGTCCCTATCTGCCGTGGGCGCTGGAGAATTGAGGGGGGCTGCTCCTAGTACGAGAGGACCGGAGTGGACGCATCACTGGTGTTCGGGTTGTCATGCCAATGGCACTGCCCGGTAGCTAAATGCGGAAAAGATAAGTGCTGAAAGCATCTAAGCACGAAACTTGCCCCGAGATGAGTTCTCCCTGAGACTTTAAGTCTCCTGAAGGAACGTTAAAGACTATGACGTTGATAGGTCGGGTGTGTAAGCGCAGCGATGCGTTGAGCTAACCGATACTAATGAACCGTGAGGCTTAACCTTACAACGCCGAAGGTGTTTTGGCGAAGAGACAGAACAATCAAATTTCAGCCTGATACAGATTAACAGAATTTGCCTGGCGGCTTTAGCGCGGTGGTCCCACCTGACCCCATGCCGAACTCAGAAGTGAAACGCCGTAGCGCCGATGGTAGTGTGGGGTCTCCCCATGTGAGAGTAGGGAACTGCCAGGCATCAAATTTAGCGTGCTGATATGGCTCAGTTGGTAGAGCGCACCCTTGGTAAGGGTGAGGTCCCCAGTTCGACTCTGGGTATCAGCACCACTTTATACTTAGGTTAAAGTTCGGCAAGAAGTAAAAGAATTTGTCTGGCGGCTTTAGCGCGGTGGTCCCACCTGACCCCATGCCGAACTCAGAAGTGAAACGCCGTAGCGCCGATGGTAGTGTGGGGTCTCCCCATGTGAGAGTAGGGAACTGCCAGACATCAAATAAGTGAGAAGGCCATCCGAAAGGATGGCCTTTTTGCGTTATGATTCTCGTGAAAACCGTAAGCCCGGTAAGCGCAGCGCTACCGGGCAAAAACTGCTGATTAATGAATCACCTGCGACAGGAATGCTCGCGTACGCTCTGACTTCGGATGCGCAAAGAACTCATCCGGTGGCGCCTGCTCAACAATCTCCCCACGGTCCATAAAGATCACCCGATCGGCGACGGTTCGTGCAAAACCCATCTCATGCGTCACGCACAGCATGGTCATGCCGGATTGTGCCAGCCCAATCATGGTGTCCAGAACCTCTTTCACCATTTCCGGATCGAGGGCAGATGTCGGTTCATCAAACAGCATAATTTTCGGTTTCATACACAGAGAACGGGCGATAGCCACACGCTGCTGCTGGCCACCCGATATCTGGCCAGGGAACTTATTGGCATGCTCTGCGATGCGCACTCGCTCCAGGTAGTGCATTGCCAACGCCTCGGCTTCCTTTTTCGGCATCTTCCGTACCCAAATCGGTGCAAGCGTACAGTTCTGCAGAACGGTCAGGTGCGGAAACAGATTAAAGTGCTGAAAGACCATACCCACTTCCTGACGCACGCGTTCGATATTGCGGATATCTTCATTCAGCTCGATACCATCAACCACAATGCGTCCTTGCTGATGTTCTTCAAGATGATTAATACAGCGAATGGTTGTGGATTTCCCGGAGCCAGAAGGGCCGCAAAGGACGATGCGTTCTCCCTGCTTTACCTTAAGATTAATGTCCTTCAGGACATGAAACTGTCCGTACCATTTATTCACATTTTCCAGCGTAATCATCGCGTCGGCGGGTGTCATAGTTATTTGGCTCATAATTTCCTCAGTGCGGTGTACGCCCGGTGTTAAAGCGCTTTTCCAGATGCTGGCTGTAGCGCGACATGCTAAAACAAAAGATCCAGTAGATCAGGGCAGCAAAGACATATCCTTCGGTGGACATACCCAGCCAGACTGGGTCAACGGTCGCCTGTTGCACGCTGCTAAAGAGATCGAACAATCCAATGATGATCACCAGGCTGGTATCCTTGAAGAGGGCAATGATCGTGTTGACCAGACCCGGGATGACCAGCTTGAGTGCCTGGGGAAGAATGACCAGCCCCTGCGTTTTCCAGTAGCCGAGAGCCAGTGATTCCGCCGCTTCGTACTGCCCTTTAGGCAACGCCTGCAGACCACCACGTACGACTTCAGCGACATAGGCGGACTGGAAGAGAATTACCCCGACCAGGGCACGGATCAGTTTGTCGATCGTTGTGCCTTCTGCCATGAATAGCGGCAGCATGACCGACGACATAAAGAGAACGGTAATAAGCGGGACGCCGCGCCAGAACTCAATGAAGATAACGGAGAGCACGCGTACAATCGGCATTTTTGAACGCCGTCCCAGGGCCAGTAAAATCCCCCACGGTAGCGCACCGGCTATCCCCACAGAAGCGATAATCAGCGTCAGCGTCAGCCCGCCCCACTGGCGTGTTTCAACGCGTTCCAGCCCCAGGAAACCGCCATACAACAGCACCCAGACAATAATCGGATAAACCACCGCCCAGACGGCAATATAGCGTCCACGGTGAGGCAGCTTTTTCCAGAACATGACTGCGACAGATATCAGGCCGATAATCAGCGCCAGATTAATCCGCCAGCGCTGTTCGTGGGGATACAGCCCATACATGAACTGACCGAAGCGTTCATGGATAAACACCCAGCAGGCGCCGGCTTTTGTACAGTCTGCCCGAGTTGAACCGACCCAGTTGGCCTGTAAAAATGCCCAGTTCAGCAGGGGAGGAATCAATTCCCACATGAGCCACAGGCAGACAATCGTCAGCAGGCTGTTACTCCAGCTGGAGAACAGGTTCTTGCGCGCCCAGAGAATGAAACGTCCACCTGTCGAGTTGGCAGGGCGCGAGGAGTGCGACAGTATCGCTTTTGTCATCATAAATCCTTAGCGCTCGACCAGTGCTATACGACGGTTATAGAGGTTCATCAGCAATGAAATCACCAGGCTGATGATCAGATAGACAGACATCGTGATGGCGATGGTTTCAATGGCTTGTCCGGTCTGGTTAAGCACGGTTCCGGCGAAGAGTGACACCATATCCGGATAACCAATAGCGGCGGCCAGCGACGAGTTTTTAACGATGTTGAGATACTGGCTGGTCAGAGGCGGAATGATGACCCGTAAAGCCTGCGGGATGATGACCTGGCGAAGCGTCACGGTATGGGGTAATCCCAGCGAGCGTGCCGCTTCGTGCTGCCCGTAAGGTACGGCCTGGATCCCGGCACGAATAATCTCGGCAATAAACGCGGAAGTATAAATCGACAGCGCCAATGTTAGAGCTGCCAGCTCGGGAATTAACACCATTCCACCCTGGAAGTTAAAGCCTCGTAGGTGTGGAACATCCCAGTGCAACGCGGCCCCAAACAGCCAGTGTGCCACCAGCGGCAGGCTAACGAGCAGGATAACTGCCGTGGGCCAGGTTCTGCGAAGCTGACCGGTTTTGATCTGATGCTTGCGGTTAAAACGGAATGCCCCGGCAGACAGAGCAAACGCTATCACAATCGCGCCGATAAAAGCGTACAGACCTTCACCCGGCAGAGGAGAAGGGATAGACAACCCACGGTTGCTCAGGAAAAAAAGCTCAAACGCGTCGACGGCCTGACGGGGGCCGGGTAGGTTACGCAATACGGCAAAATACCAGAAGAAGATCTGCAGGAGCGGGGGGATATTGCGGAACGTTTCAATATAAACAGTCGACAGCTTCCGCAGGAGCCAGTTTTCAGAAAGACGCGCCAGACCAATAAAGAAGCCCAGAATCGACGCGAAGACGATACAAAGCGCCGATACCAACAGCGTATTCAGTAAACCGACCACGAACACGCGTCCATACGTGTCACCTTCCTGGTAATCAATAAGATGCTGAACAATGCCAAACCCCGCGCTGCGATCTAAAAACGCGAAACCGGAGGTAATGCCGCGATTATTCAGGTTGGTGATGGTGTTATGGATGAGATACACGGCGATGAGAACAACCGCAACAATAGCAATAATCTGGAATAGCCAGGCGCGGACCGCGGGATGAGAAAAGGATAGCGATCCTTTTACGGCTGAGCGGCGATGGGACATAAGAAACCTCAGTAACCATGACTCTGGAGTGGGCACTGCCGGAGCAGTGCCCGTTACAGCTATGACTTAACGTACTGGTGGTGCGTACTGAATACCGCCGTTGTTCCAGAGATTGTTCTGGCCGCGTTTGATCTTCAGCGGGCTTTCCGATCCCACGTTGCGTTCAAAGATCTCAGAGTAGTTGCCCACCTGTTTGATGATGTTGTAGGCCCACTTGTTATCCAGCTTCAGATCCTTGCCGAAATCACCTTCTGTACCCAGCAGGTGTGCCATATCCGGGTTGGATGGTTTAGCCGCTTTCTCATCCACGTTTTTCGAGTTGATGCCCATCTCTTCTGCGTTCAGCATGGCAAACAGCGTCCAGCGAACAATGGAGAACCAGTCTTCATCGCCACGACGTACCACCGGCCCGAGAGGTTCTTTGGAGATCACTTCAGGCAGAACAATCCATTCTGCAGGATTGCTCAGCTTAATGCGTAAGGCATACAGCTGTGACTGGTCAGAGGCCAGCGTGTCGCAACGGCCGGATTCCAGCGCTTTGGCCGACTCATCCGAGCGGTCGAATGTCACTGGCGTGTATTTCATGTTATTTGCTTTGAAATAATCGGCGACGTTCAGCTCGGTATCGGTGCCCGCCTGAATACAAACGGTAGCGCCATCCAGCTCTTTGGCGCTTTTCAGGCCCGCTTTATTGTGGGTCAGGAAGCCGATACCGTCATAATAGGTCACGCCCGTGAATGACATCCCCATCCCTGCGTCGCGGGAGGAAGTCCAGGTGGTATTACGGGAGAGCATGTCAACCTCACCGGACTGCAGCGCCGTAAAGCGTTCTTTCGCCGTCAGCGGGGTATATTTTACTTTGCTGTCATCACCAAAAACGGCGGCAGCAACGCCACGGCAGACGTCCACATCGATACCGGTAAATTTGCCGTTCGCATCGGCATAAGAGAAGCCAGGCAAACCGTCACTGATACCGCATTGAACAAAACCTTTCTTTTTAACGGCATCCAGTGTCGTTCCCGCATGGGCTTGACCGGCTACGGCAAACATCATGCCTGCAGCGGCCAGGCTGGCTATCATCGTCTTTTTCATAATGCATCCTGTGTGGCGAAATTTATCGTTATAGAGGCGTTTTTAAACGCTTTACCTGTCTGTGGCGTTGGCCAACGTTTATAAAGCAAACGTAATGCCAGTTTTGCGTTCGACAAAATAAGAGATGAGTGAACGCTTAATGCTGAGTGTAGACAGGCTTAAATAAAACGAGCGCCCTGAAACGGTGCGAAATTACAACCTGTGCCACAAATTGGAGCAAAAGTTTTGAGTCGCGTCAGGAAAAAGACAAGATAGTTTCCAGCGTGAATATTGGCAGGGTAGTCAATAATATTAATGTGTGAAAATCATCACAATAGAACCCGTAATTTAAATGAGTATACGAAAAAGATGTGACTGGTTTCAGGATGAAATGAACAGCGCGAATAAATACGGGGCTATTTTTTTACTTATTTGAAAATAGTGCACTGATTAAAAGCAAAAGCGCGGCCAGAGCCGCGCTTTCTTAACAGCTGTTACTTCGTCAGGGCAACAATACCCAGCGTCAAACCTGCCACTGCGGCAGCACCGCCGGCGATAGCACCCGCAGTTTCCCAGTTATCCTGGGTGGTGCCTTTCATGCAGGTATTGGTATGAACCAGTCGGCCCTGGTCGTCGTAAACCGGTACACATGGAGAGTCGTGCGCGCAACCAGCAAGCAGCGCAGCGAGTAGTGCAACGGAAATGAATCTTTTCATGATGTTACCTCAGTATTATTTCTCGTCCGCTATAAAGCCAGGAGGGCAATTAACGAACCGGAGGTTATTTTACCACCGGGGTAAGTCCACGTTACACGAGGAATAATCTCAAATTATGTAGTTTGTAAAAATCGTGGAGAAAAGTCGCTTTCAGGACGAATTAATGGAGACATTATGAAGGGGTAATAGAGTGTTTTTACTTAATGCAAATCATCGTATTTTTAACATGACTTTTGCTTAATGCCTAATTGATTGTTTATCTTAAAAATAAAAAAGGCACCCGAGGTGCCTTTTTAGTGAAATGTTAATCTTTATGACGGGTAAAGCGTCGACGGACAACCACAAAGAAGACGGGCACGAAGAAAATCGCCAGAAGCGTTGCGGAAAGCATTCCCCCCATCACGCCCGTACCGACGGCGTTTTGCGCGCCGCTCCCGGCCCCGGAGCTGATCACCAGCGGCATGACGCCAAGGATAAAAGCCAGGGAAGTCATCAGGATCGGTCGAAGGCGCATCCTTGACGCCTCCAGTGTGGCTTCAATGATGCCTTTGCCTTCTTTCTCCATCAGGTCCTTAGCAAATTCGACGATCAGGATGGCGTTTTTCGCCGATAAACCAATCGTCGTCAGCAGGCCGACCTGGAAATAGACGTCATTGTTTAATCCACGCAGCGACGCTGCGAGAAGCGCCCCAATGACCCCCAGCGGCACAACCAGCATAACGGAGAACGGAATGGACCAGCTTTCATACAGCGCTGCCAGACACAGGAACACCACGATCAGTGAAATGGCGTACAGGGCAGGTGCCTGGTTACCCGAAAGCCGCTCCTGATAAGACATCCCCGTCCAGTCATATCCGATACCGGAAGGCAGTTTTGCCGCGAGGCTTTCCATCATAGCCATAGCCTCACCGGTACTTTTACCCGGGGCTGACTCACCGAGGATCTCCATAGAGGGCATCCCGTTATAGCGCTCCAGTCGGGGTGAACCATAGACCCAGCGAGCGTTGCTAAAGGCTGAGAAAGGGACCATTTCTCCATTCGCGCTGCGCACGTAAAGGTTGTTAATATCTCCTGGCAACATACGGAATTTTGCGTCGGCCTGTACGTAGACTTTTTTCACGCGCCCATGATCGATAAAGTCGTTCACATAGGTGCCACCTAAGGCCGTTGAAATCGTCTGGTTGACGTCAGAAAGACTGACGCCCAGCGCCTGTGCTTTCTCCTGGTCGACATCCAGCTTGAACTGGGGCGTATCTTCAAGACCGTTAGGACGCACGCTAACCAGCAGATCAGAGTGCTCTTTCACCATGTTAAGCAGTTGGTTACGCGCCTGAGTCAGCTGGGTATGCCCCAGGTTAGCCTGATCGATCAATTCAAAATCGAAGCCCGTAGCGGTACCCAGTTCGATAATTGCAGGCAGGTTAAACGGGAACACGAGGCCATCTTTAATCTGACTGAAGGCTTTAGTCGCGCGACCGACAATCGCCTCAACGCCGTTTTTCTGTCCCGGGCGTTCCTCCCAGGGCTTCAGGCTGACGAAGGCAATGCCGGCGTTCTGACCCTGGCCGCTAAAGCTAAAGCCATTTACGGTAAAGACGGATTGGACGTTCGCCTTCTCTTTGTTCAGGTAATAGTCCTGTACCTGGTCGAGCACCTGTTGAGTACGCGTCTGAGTTGCACCTGCCGGGAGTTGAACCATCGTCATGAACACCCCCTGATCCTCTTCGGGCAGAAAGGAGGTAGGTAAGCGCAGGAAGAGCACCGCCATCCCACCGACGATGATGACGTACACCACCAGATAGCGCCCTGTCTTGCGCAAAATACCGCTCACGCTGTTGCTGTAGTGCTCCACGCTTTTATCAAAGAGCGCATTAAACCAGCTGAAAAAGCCACCTTTTTTCTGACGATGGTCGTCGGATACGGGCTTAAGCAACGTTGCGCAGAGTGCGGGCGTCAGGATTAGCGCAACCAGTACCGACAGCGCCATAGCGGACACGATAGTCAGTGAGAACTGGCGATATATTGCTCCAGTCGAGCCGCCAAAAAAGGCCATTGGAATAAAGACCGCCGAGAGCACCATGGCGATCCCTACCAGCGCACCCTGGATCTGCTCCATCGACTTCTGCGTGGCCTCTTTGGGCGGCAGGTTATCCTCGACCATGACGCGTTCAACGTTCTCAACGACCACGATAGCGTCATCGACCAGCAGACCTATCGCCAGCACCATGCCGAACATCGTCAGGGTATTGATGGAGAAACCAAATGCCGCCAGAACCGCGAAGGTACCCAGCAGAACGACCGGCACCGCGATAGTCGGGATGAGCGTTGCCCGCAGGTTTTGCAGGAAGAGGTACATGACCAGGAAGACGAGAATGATTGCTTCAAACAGGGTCTTCACCACTTCGTGGATAGAGATTTTTACAAAAGGCGTGGTGTCATAGGGATAGACAACTTTCAGACCCTGTGGGAAGAACTGCTGCAGTTGCGTCAGCTTGCTCTTAATGGCAGCCGCAGTGTCCAGCGCATTTGCTCCGGTTGCCAGCTTGATCCCGAGACCGGTTGCCGCCTGCCCGTTGATTTTAGTGACCATGTTGTAGTTTTCGCCACCGAGCTCAATGCGAGCCACATCCTTAAGATGAACCATCGAGCCGTCCTGATTCACCTTGAGCGTCACGCGGCCAAATTCCCCCGGTGATTTCAGGCGAGTTTGCGCGATGATCGAGGCATTCAGCTGCTGACCGGGAATGGACGGCGTTCCGCCCAGCTGGCCTGCCGCTATCTGGTCGTTCTGCGTTTTCAGCTGGCTGATAATATCCAGCGGCGTCAGCTGGTATTTGTTCATCGCGTTGCTGTCGAGCCAGATGCGCATCGCATACTGAGCACCAAACAGCTGCACGTCGCCAACGCCAGACGTTCGGCTGATGGCATCTTTGACGTTTGAGGCGACGTAATCAGAGATGTCGTTCTGCGTGAGATTTTTGTTGTCAGAAACAAAACCGGCGACCAGCAGGAAGCTGCTGCTGGATTTCTCCACGCCGATCCCTTGCTGCTGCACCTCTTGCGGCAGCAGCGGCATGGCGAGCTGCAGCTTGTTTTGCACTTGTACCTGAGCGATATCCGGATCGGTTCCTGACTCGAAGGTCAGAGTGATGGTGACGTTGCCCGCTGAATCGCTGGTGGATGACATATACATCAGGTTATCGATACCGTTCATGTTCTGTTCTATAACCTGAGTCACGGTATCCTGTACCGTTTGAGCGTCAGCTCCAGGGTAGGTCGCGGATATCGCCACGGCGGGAGGTGCAATGGTTGGGTACTGTGCGACGGGGAGTTTGAGAATGGCCAGCCCGCCAGCAATCATCAAAATGATAGCAAGTACCCAGGCGAAAACCGGTCTCTGAATAAAGAAATTAGCCATGTCGTCGTCCCTTAACCGGCTGGAGTCGTTGTGGTATCCGGCGTGGCGACGACGGTTACCCCCGGTCTGATTTTCTGTAGCCCGCTGACGATCACGCGGTCACCGTTTTTCAGCCCTTCGGTTACCAGCCAGCGGTCCCCAATCGCCTGAGGCGCAACGACGGTACGCGACTCAACCTGGTTTTTATCGTTCACCACCATCACGGTGGCTTCGCCTCGCGGCGTGCGGGTCACGCCTTGCTGGGGAACCAGAATCGCATCCGGCTGCGTACCTTCATCAATGCGGGCGCGAACGAACATGCCGGGTAACAGCAGATGTTGAGGATTCGGGAAAATGGCGCGCAGGGTAATCGAGCCGGTACTTTCGTCCACCGTGACGTCAGAGAACTGCAATGTGCCTTTCAGCGGATAGGGCTGTCCGTTCTCCATCAGTAGCTCAACGCTGCTGGCGTTACCGCCTTTTTGCAGGCTCGTTTGTTTAAGGCGCATAAAATCATTGCTGGACTGGGTGACATCGACATAAATAGGATCGAGCTGCTGGACCGTTGCCAGTGCAGCGGTTTGTCCGTTCGTCACCAGCGCCCCTTCCGTCACGCTGGATTTGCCGATGCGACCATCGACGGGAGACGTCACCTTGGTATAAGCAAGATTGATTCGTGCACTTTCAACGCCCGCTTTGGCGGCGACGACGCTGGCATCTGCCTGCTGGGCCGTGGCGACGGCCTGGTCATACTCTTGCTTGCTGACATACTGTGTGCCGACCAGCGGGAGATAACGTTTCACCGTCAGGTGCGCAATATTGGCCGCCGCCTGGGCCTTCGCCAGCTCGCCTTTCGCGTTATCGTATGCCGCCTGATAGGTTGCAGGATCAATCTGATAAAGCGAATCCCCGGCTTTTACATCGCTACCTTCCGTGAAGTTGCGGCGCAGGATGATACCGCTAACCTGCGGACGAACCTCTGCAACGCGGAACGCATCTGTTCTTCCCGGGAGTTCAGTGGTGACAGCCAGAGGCGCGCTTTGCACAATATGCACGCTGACCTGAGGTGCCTGCAGGTGTTGTTGATTTTCCTGACCATCGCATCCAGTGAGCAGTACCGCGCAGACAATGAAACCGGATAAGGGCAAGCGTCTGAAATGATTCGTCATTACTGTTCCTTTAAATACCCATAAACCGATATATGCCGCGAATCGGTAGCGGGGCAGAGGGATAAAAAATAAAATGTAGCTGCGTATAATAATGAGGGTATTTAATCTTTTTTAATTTATAAGTGCGAATGACCATGCTTACAGAAAAAATCAGAATCAGACCATGTCCATTCAGGGGTATACTTCATGTATATTAATCAGGTAAGTGAGTTTAATACTTCTTGTTATTCATGCCGCCAATTTAATTGATTTAATGTATTTGTATTAATTATAAATTAATAGAGGTGACTTTTTTTGTGCAAAATTAAAACGGATTTTAGTGAATACTTACATTTGCATGAACGCAATATTACCTTTAAACCTTCTGAGTCACGAGTAGTTGCCTATGGCGCGTAAAAAGAAAGAAGAAGCTCAACAAACCCGGCAGAAACTGATTGAGGCGGCTATCGGACAGTTTGCGACGCGTGGCGTAGCCAGCACGACGCTGACGGATATCGCTGATGCTGCTAAGGTGACGCGCGGCGCTATCTACTGGCACTTCACCAGTAAATCTGAAATATTTAATGCCATCTGGGAACAGCAATTACCCCTTCGCGACATTATCCGCGACAGGCTTCCCCTTTCCGATAGTGACGATCCCTTGTTAAAACTTCGTGAGCAGTTTATTACTGCGCTGCAGTATATTGCCCATGAACCCCGGCAATGTGCGCTTTTACAAATTCTGTATCATAAGTGTGAATTTAGCGGTGATATGATTTCAGAGCATGAAATCAGAAAACGTATTGGATTTAATGATGATACGCTCCGTGCCACGCTGGAGACCTGTATTTCGCGGAATATCATTTCGCCAAAGGTGAATGTTGATCTCACCTTGATTGTATTCCACGGGTTTTTTAGCGGAATAATTAAAAACTGGCTAATGAGTACCGACAGTTTTAATCTTTATCAGCAGGCCCCCGCCCTAGTTGATAGCATTCTGGCGACACTTCCTGTCATTCGCGTGTCGCCTGATGATGCTTACTACTCAGCGGCAGGTAACATTTCCCCTCGGGCACAAAGTGCTTCGATGGTTTCCGCGCTGACGGGTTTACCTAACAGATAACCCTGAAGGGTGTTACAGCCTAGCTCGGTCAAAAAGGCCTGCTGCGCTTCGGTTTCTACACCTTCAGCCACGACTTTCAGGTTAAGTGTTTTTGCAAGGGCTACAATCGCTGAGACAATAGTCGCATCCTCACTCTCCCCGCTAAGCTCTTGTACAAACGCCCTGTCGATTTTTAGTTCGCAGGCCGGTAAGCGTTTGAGGTACAGCAGGCTTGAATATCCGGTGCCAAAATCATCAATGGAGGCTTTCACCCCCGCATCCGTCAGCTCTGTCAGCACTCGTACGCTCTCATCCGGGTTGCTCATCGCCGTGGTTTCCGTCACTTCGAGGATCAACAATTCCGGTGGCACCTGGTGAAGTGCCAGGCAGTCGAGAACCGTTTTAACCAGCGAAGGTTGTTCAAACTGCAGTGTCGACAGGTTTACCGCCATTGACCAGCTTTGATGCCCCTGCAGATGCCATTCCCGCAGCTGGCGACAGGCTTCATTAATCACCCAGTTGCCTATGGGGATGATCAGCCCCGTTTTTTCCGCCAGCGGCAGGAAAAGGTCAGGGGTCAGTAACCCCTGCTTAGGATGCTGCCAGCGTAATAACGCCTCGAATCCGAGGACAGGACCCGCGGGGGCGTTGAATTTTGGCTGATAAAGCAGGCGCAGCTCATTGCGCTCGATTGCCATCCACAAATCGTTCATTAACTGGAGATGGGTCTGCGCCAGGGTGTTCATGGAGGGCTGGAAAAAATGGTAACCGTTACGGCCCATATGCTTCGTGTGATACATCGCCGCGTCGGCGTTAAACATCAGCTCACGCTCGGTTTTGCCGTCGTGAGGGTACAGCGCAATACCAATGCTGAGGGTAACCACCAGTTCATAGGGACTGAGATTGAATGGACTATCGATCGCGCGTACCAGCGAATTCGCCAGCGACGCCGCGTCGTCCGGACCTTCTCCCTCTGCCAGCAGAACAAACTCATCACCGCCAATACGTGCAAGGGTGAACTGGCCTTTCAGGAGAAGCAGCAGACGCTGTGTAACGGCGACCAGCAGCCTGTCACCGACATCATGGCCGTAGGCATCATTGATGGCTTTAAAGCCGTCAAGATCCATGAACATCAGGGCAAAATGGGTTCTTTCACGATCGGCTTTGCTGATGGCCTGATCGAGTCTGTCTTCCAGCAGGATACGGTTGGGCAGACGCGTGAGGGTATCGTGTAGAGCCAGTTGAGCGAGTTCCCGGTTAGCTTCTGCAAGCGACGAGGCCAAAAGGGCGGTACGAGCCTGAAGGCGGGCATCCAGCATCGAGACCAGCAGGGTGATCCCAAGAATAGAGAGCGCGACGACGCTGACCAGCACCGCCAGCCAGCTCCCGTTGATACCATCATGGTGAACCATTGTGGACATCGGAAACTGCGCCGCTTTCATCCCGGCATAGTGCATACCGGCAATGGCAATTCCCATCGTGATGGCGGCACCCATGCGCATCAGCACGACCTGCGCGGCTTCGTGGCGCAGGCGGAAGGTCAGCCATAACGCCGCGAGTGAAGCGGCAAGCGCAATCGCGACCGAAATGGCCACCCAGACCTTGTCCCAGATAATCCCGGGCATCACTTCCAGCGCCGCCATACCGGTGTAATGCATTGCAACTATACCGCTTCCCATCACCAACGCTCCGGGCAGCAGTCGGCGCAGGCGTAATTGCTCGCAGCTAACGAGCCATAGCGCAAATAGCGACGACCCCACGGCGATGATCATAGATAACACCGTCAGGGTGGCGTTGTAGCTCATGCTCATGGAGAGGTCCATCGCCAGCATGCCGATAAAATGCATGGCCCACACGCCAATACCCATAGCAATACCGCCGCCAGCCAGCCAGACGCGGGCAGCGACGCCCTCGCTTCCGGCAACGCGTGCAGCCATATTCAGTGCGGTATACGCAGCAAGGATGGCAACAACAAAGGAGAGGACGACAAGGATATGGTTGTATTGGCTGACCAGCATGGACGGTTCTACTCGAGTGTGGGGTTACGCTAGAGCGGTTGAGAAGGGCGAGACATTATCACCGTCAGGTAATGGCTCAAAGGGATTTAAATCCCCGTTTTTAGTGGGTAATAACAGGTGATTTGCGCAATCGGGCGCTTAGTCGAGCTCTGAGCAGTTCACGAGTTTAAGGGGATTCACGGAGTTCATATTGCGACACTTATCGGTTTCGGTGCTCATCAGTTCAATCCACTGCATCAGGAGTGCATCGAAAATGAGAACGGAGATTGCAAAGACAACCAGCCACCAGTATTTACGAATCATTGTGTCATTCCGCGAGAAGATCGCCAGTAAGGTGGGAGAAATATACACCAAAATCTGCGGTTTTAAAGCGGGATAAGTTAAGGTTTACAAAGCGTTGACGGACTGAAGCTGGGGAATAAAAAAGGCGCTTCCCCATGCCGAAGAGCGCCTTTTTAAACAAGCATTCAACTGATTAGTATCAGTTCATGCCGTATTTTTTCAGTTTCTTACGCAGAGTACCACGGTTGATACCCATCATCAGCGCAGCGCGGGTTTGGTTACCGCGGGTGTATTGCATCACCATGTCCAACAGTGGCTGTTCAACTTCAGCCAGTACCAGCTCATACAGGTCATTAACATCCTGACCATTCAGTTGAGCAAAATAGTTCTTCAGTGCCTGTTTAACCGAGTCACGCAGGGGTTTTTGAGTTACCTGGTCCTGAGAGTTAACGGTAGAAACGGTCAGTACGTCAGAATTTACGCGTTGTTCGAACATAGTTCTGTCAGCTCTTTATTTCATTACGCAAGATTTTCGAAGTATGCCTCCAACGCCTCCAGCTGTACGCTGGCATCCTCTATGGCGTTGAATGTGCGCCGAAACTGGTCATCTGGAGCGTGCTCCTGGAGATACCAGGAGACGTGTTTACGCGCAATTCGGTACCCTTTTGCCTGACCGTAGTGGTCATGCAGTTCCCGAACATGCGAACAAAGCAAGCGCTTAACCTCTGCCAGAGGCAGCGGGGCAAGCAGCTCCCCAGTGTCCAGATAATGCTGGATTTCCCGGAAGATCCAGGGTCTTCCCTGAGCTGCACGTCCTATCATCAGAGCATCAGCTCCCGTATAGTCGAGTACAGCCCTGGCTTTAAGCGGGTCAGTTATGTCGCCATTCGCGATAATCGGAATGGAAACTTTCTGCTTAACTGCCCGAATGCTGTCGTATTCAGCTTCGCCGTTGAACAAACAGGCGCGAGTGCGTCCATGAATGGTCAGGGCCTGAATGCCACAGTCTTCGGCCAGTTGGGCAATCTCTACACAGTTACGGTGTTCCGGCGACCAACCCGTGCGAATCTTCAACGTAACAGGAACGTCCACCGCGCTGACAACCGCCGTCAGGATAGCTTTCACCTGGTCGGGGTATTGCAGAAGGGCTGAACCTGCAAGCTTGCGATTCACCTTTTTGGCCGGGCACCCCATATTGATATCAATAATTTGGGCACCACTTTCCACGTTAATTCGCGCGGCATCTGCCATCTCTTCAGGCACGCTTCCGGCAATTTGCACGGTGCGAATACCTGGTTCATCAACGTGCACCATCCGAAGGCGGGATTTATCGCTTTCCCAAACCTGCGGGTTAGACGACATCATCTCGGATACGGTTAAACCGGCTCCCATCTCATAGCACAGCGTCCTGAACGGCCGGTCTGTAATACCTGCCATTGGGGCTGCGATCAGGCGATTTCTAAGCTGGTGGTGTCCGATGCGCATGAGTTAAGAAATGACCATACTGTGACTGCAAGGCGGCGTATATTACGCATTTTTTGCACGAGATGAAAGGCCAAACTTTGAACAATCCACTGTTGTAGATCAAGGAATCGCCGCTCAATCTTTCCGTTAAGAATTATTCACTATTTAAATCATTGTGTTATGCGAGAATGACTATTTTATGGGCGCTTACAATTTCCCGTAACTTCTCATCATTTCTGAATAAAGGGCTTACCTGAGCGGGATAATCTGCTGTTTTTAGCAGCAGATTTCCCGTCTTCTTTGCGATCTGCGTCGCATTTTAGAACATGATCTTTAGCCTCTGGATGGGCGTTATTCGACCACAACACGCCCATGCAGAGACTGTACCGGACGGTTATTATCGTGATGCATTGTCCCGGTGAATCTGGCAAGTTGTTCTGCAGAAACCGTCAAGGGTTGCTTAAGCACAATCCAGGTGACGCCTTCTGAACACGGCGGGGTGGTCAGTGAACCGCTAAAGCGCCAGTACGTTTTATCTTTCGGCAGCAGTTTGTTCAGGTTGAGATCCTGTTTGATGGAGATGTTCTGCTCGGCCTGCTGAGGCATAACGCGCCACAGTTTTTCAAGCTCCGGGTTTGCGGCCCCTTTATCAAACATGACCGCCACCACCGTCAGTTCCCCGCCGGCATTTTTATGAACCAGATGCATTTCCATCGCGTACCTTTTGCCATGCACGGTATTTTCGCTCGGCGCGTGAAAATGGAACTGTTGTAACGTCCAGGTTTGCTTATCAAGAGTAAGGGTATCGCGGGTGTCAGCCTGTTCACCAGCCTGAATGGTATGGCCATTGTTTGTCAGTGTAACAGGGCCATCAACGTAGTGGGTTTGCAGCGGGGAAAGATGGGCGTTAGCGGTGGAATCAATATTAATCGGAGACTGGTTCATCCCGCTTTGACAGGTCTTGTAGGCCTCGTCCAGCTCGCCCCAGTGTTCCGGTGAACCTTCCCCTTCGTAGTTCCAGTGTGATGCAAATGCTGAAGCCGAGATCATGCTCAGAGCCAGCAGCGCTGCCTTGCCTGTAATGTGTTTCATCATATTCTTCCGGTGAATTTTTGTAATACAAACCAACGTGATTTGTGTGGTTATTTTACCGAAGAATGACCGGGGGAGAGAGGATTATCAAAGGGAGAAAGGCGTGGTCAGATGACCACGCCAGATTCTTATTTTTTACGGCCGGTGATGCGGCACCACTCTTCTTTTTCCACGACCGGATCGAGGGCAAAGAGATCGGCGTAGGCTTCACATACGCTGTCGGCCTGGCTTGCCAGGATACCGGAAAGCCCCAGCAGACCGCCCTCAACGGGCAGCACGCTGATTAGCGGGGCCAGCTCGCGCAGTGGGCCCGCCAGAATGTTTGCGACCACCACGTCGGCTTTCATCGCTTCTGGCTGCGCATCCGGCAAATACAGCTCCAGTCGATCGGAAACGCCATTACGCTCGGCGTTGTCACGGCTGGCCTGAATCGCCTGCGGATCGATATCGATCCCGATAGCTTTTGCCGCGCCCAGCTTCAGGGCAGCAATCGCGAGGATCCCGGATCCACAGCCGAAGTCGATCACTGTCTTACCGTCCAGATCCAGACCATCCAGCCACTGCAGGCACAGGGACGTGGTTGGGTGAGTGCCGGTACCAAACGCCAGGCCCGGATCGAGCATGACGTTAACCGCGTTATCATCAGGAACGTCGCGCCAGCTCGGGCAGATCCACAGGCGTTTGCCGAACTGCATCGGGTGGAAGTTATCCATCCACTCGCGTTCCCAGTCTTTATCTTCCAGCTGTTCGATTTTATGGGCAAAACCCGCACCCAGCAGAGGATGATTCTCCAGAATCGCGACAACCTCTTTCATGTTGGTTTCGGCATCAAACAGGCCAATAACGTCGGTATCACCCCACAGGCGGGTTTCGCCCGGCAACGGCTCAAAGACCGGCGTGTCATGCGTGTCCTGGAAGGTGATAGAGACCGAACCGGCCTCCATCAGCGCATCGCTCAGTTCCTCGGCGTTAGCGCCGGTTGTGTTCAGTTTTAGTTGGATCCACGGCATGGCAAAACTCTTTATTTATCAGTAGAAATCATAGCGGGCTGTGGGAGGGGCTGACCGAAACGGTTTCCCACCACAAACGCCAGTAAACTCAGCAGTAACGAAGGCACAATCGGATGGAAGCCCAGGTACTGAATCTTAAACGTTGCAAGGACGGCGTACAGCACACCGCCGACAATCATGCCGCTCAGCGCGCCCGCAGCGTTTGCACGCTCCCAGTAGAGCCCTAACACCAGCGGCCACAGGAATACCGCTTCAAGCCCACCAAACGCCAGCAGGTTCAGCCAGATGATCATCTCAGGCGGGCGCCATGCGGCTAACAGCAGCAATGCCCCTAACGCCAGAGTAATAATGGCCGACATGCGCTTCAGGCGCCGTTCATTCTCTGCCTGCTCAGGACGCAGGTTCAGATAGAGATCTTTAATGATCGTAGCGGAACTTTGCAGCAGCTGAGCGTTGATTGTCGACATAATGGCGGCCATCGGGGCGGCGAGGAAGATCCCGGCGGCAAATGGCGGCAGCACTTTAACCATCAGGGTTGGGATAACCAGATCGGGTACGGTAAGGTCAGGAATAACTGCCCGGCCTAACGCGCCCGCCAGGTGCATACCAAACATCAGGATCGCAACCACGATAGTGCCGATAATGATACCTCTGTGCACGGCTTTGCTGTCTTTGTAAGAGATACAGCGCACGGCGGTATGCGGCAGGCCAATCACTCCAAAGCACACCAACACCCAGAACGAGGTCATAAAGGTTGGCGAAAGGATGTCATCTGCGCCCTGCGGAGAGACCAGTTTCGGGTCGATGGTTTCCAGCGTTTCGACTGCGTGGCTCAGGCCACCAGCAGCATGCACAATGCCCACCAGCAGAACAATGGTGCCAACAAGCATCACCAATCCCTGCATCGTATCGTTCAGCACGCTGGCTCGGAATCCGCCGAACGCGGTATACAGCGCAATGCTGACTCCGAAGATGATCAAGCCTGTCTCGTAGGGGATCCCGGCCGCCGTTTCCAGCAGACGTGCCCCGCCGATAAACTGCACCGTCATTGCGCCAATAAAGGCCACCAGCAGGCTTAAGCTGGCCAACCACACCAGTAAACGGCTCTGATAGCGGGCAAACAGCATATCATTGAGCGTCACGGCATTATAACGGCGCGCCAGAATGGCAAATTTTTTGCCCAGTATGCCCAGTGAGAGCCAGACGGCTGGAAGCTGGATCATCGCCAGAAGCACCCAGCCTAACCCATATTTATAGGCTGCTCCGGGTCCGCCGATAAACGAACTGGCACTGATGTAGGTCGCGGTCAGCGTCATGGCCAGCACGACGCCGCCCATCGAGCGGCTACCAAGAAAATACTCGTTCAGGAAGGTGCCCGTCGTTCTTTTACGCATGGCGTAAACGGATAAACCAAACACCACTAACAAGTAAGCGATAAGCGGCAGAATGACTTCAAGCTGCATCATCGTCCTCCAGCGGGATATCGCGATAGATGAATTTCACCATTGCCCAGCACAGCAGGATGAAGACCAGCGGTACCAGCAGGCACGCCATTTCGAACCAGTGCGGCAGGCCGGTGAAGCCAATAGCGGAGTCAGGTAAGTAAGCAGTTACCAACCATGCTGCGAGATAGAGAAGGGTCAGCCACAGCGCCCAGCGCGCTTCTTTATGGGCCTGAACAAAACGTTTGTTCATTTATTGTCCCTTGTGGATGAAGAAAGCGGGGATTGTACATGATGAGCCTTTCCAGGCCCCAGAAATAAAAAAGGCCGGATAATCCGGCCTTTTAGCAACACAGGTCTCTTACTTCTCGTTCAGACCGAGTTTTTTCTCCAGATAGTGGATGTTAGTTCCACCATTCTGGAAGTGCTCGTCGCTCATGATGCGCATCTGCAGATCAACGTTGGTTTTGATACCGTCGATGATCAGCTCCTGCAGGGCGTTCTTCATGCGGGCAATCGCCACGTCACGATTTTCGCCGTAGCAGATGAGCTTGCCGATCATTGAGTCATAGTACGGCGGTACGGTGTAACCGGCGTAGATATGAGACTCCCAGCGCACGCCAAAGCCACCCGGCGCGTGGAAACGCGTGATTTTGCCCGGGCTTGGCAGGAAGGTGTTCGGGTCTTCGGCGTTGATACGGCATTCTACCGCATGGCCTTTCACCACAACTTCTTCCTGCTTGATGGAAAGCGGCTGGCCTGCAGCGATACGCAGCTGCTCTTTGATCAGGTCAACGCCGGTGATCATTTCGGTAACCGGGTGCTCAACCTGAATACGGGTGTTCATTTCGATGAAATAGAACTCGCCGTTCTCGAACAGGAACTCAAAGGTACCCGCTCCACGATAGCCGATATCGACACACGCTTTAGCGCAACGCTCGCCGATGTAGCGACGCAGTTCCGGAGTAATGCCCGGCGCTGGTGCTTCTTCGACCACTTTCTGGTGACGACGCTGCATAGAGCAGTCACGTTCTGCCAGATAGATTGCGTTACCCTGACCGTCAGCCAGCACCTGAATTTCGATGTGGCGTGGGTTTTCCAGGTATTTTTCCATGTACACCATGTCATTGCTGAAAGCGGCTTTCGCTTCTGCTTTGGTCATGGAGATGGACTGCGCCAGTTCAGCATCGCTACGCACAACGCGCATACCGCGACCGCCGCCGCCGCCGGACGCCTTGATGATAACCGGATAGCCAATGCGTTTAGCATGAGCACGGTTAGCATCCATGTCGTCGGTCAGAGGGCCGTCAGAGCCTGGTACGGTTGGAACACCGGCTTTTTTCATGGCGGTGATTGCAGACACTTTGTCGCCCATCAGGCGGATGGTGTCGGCTTTCGGGCCGATGAAGATGAAGCCAGAGCGTTCAACCTGCTCAGCAAAGTTGGCGTTCTCAGAGAGGAAGCCATAACCCGGATGAATTGCCACCGCGCCGGTGATTTCAGCGGCACTGATGATAGCCGGGATGTTCAGATAGCTTTTTACGGACGGAGCCGGGCCAATACAGACCGTCTCATCCGCCAGCAATACGTGTTTTAAATCGCGATCCGCGCTTGAGTGCACAGCGACGGTCTTGATGCCCAGTTCTTTACAGGCACGAAGAATACGCAGTGCGATCTCGCCGCGGTTGGCGATAACAATTTTATCCAGCATGTACGCCTCGTTACTCGATGACGACCAGCGGCTCGTCAAATTCAACCGGCTGACCACTTTCGACCAGAATCGCTTTCACAGTACCTGATTTGTCTGCTTCGATCTGGTTCATCATTTTCATCGCTTCTACGATGCACAGGGTATCGCCGACGTTGACTTTCTGACCCACTTCGATGAACGCCTTCGCGTCAGGGCTCGGGGTGCGGTAGAAAGTACCAACCATTGGGGAACGTACGATGTGACCACTGATTTCTGCTGCAGCGGCAGGTGCGGCTTCAGCTGCTGGTGCAACGGCTGCGGAGAGCGCAGGCTGCTGCACTGGCGCAGCATAAGCCTGCTGCATTACCGGGAAGCTAGCGGCTGGGGCTGCACGGCTGATGCGTACAGACTCTTCGCCTTCAGAAATTTCCAGTTCGGAGATGCCTGATTCTTCAACCAGCTCGATCAGTTTTTTAATCTTACGAATATCCATGAGTGGGTTCCGTACTCTTGTTTAGTGTGATTGTGACAAGCGTTTTACCGCTGTCTGTAAAGCGTATGAATAGCCGTCTGCGCCCAGTCCACAGATAACGCCAGCAGCGATATCCGACAGATACGAATGGTGACGGAACGGCTCTCGGGCGTGCACATTACTCAGGTGGATCTCGATAAACGGGATACTCACCGCGAGAAGTGCGTCGCGGATAGCAACACTGGTGTGCGTAAACGCGGCCGGATTGATCAGGATATAGTCCACATTGTCTTTAGCCTGATGAATACGGTCGATGAGTGCGTACTCCGCATTCGACTGAAAATGATCCAAATCCACATTCAGCGACGCTGCTTCCGTTCCAAGACGGTTAACAATTTCACTCAATGTCAGCGTGCCGTACTTCTCTGGCTCACGGGTGCCGAGCATGTTCAGGTTCGGTCCGTTCAAAACTAAGATATGGAACTTATCAGTCATTATGCCGCTATCTCCTGCGATTTTCGGGTAAAAAACAAAATATACCTTCGAAACGCAAATGTCACCTTTTCAGAGGCTTAAAACCGCTGTCAGGCGAACCAAGGTCGCACATTATAACGATTTCGTAGCATTTAGCAGCTAAATACTGGTCTTATCAGGGAAGATTATCAACCGCTATCCGAAAAAGATTTGCGGTTGACCGGTAATCTGCGGGAAAACGCACAGTTTCGCGAACTATCGCAACCACTGACGGAACTTCTTGTAACGCCATGCTAAAAGCGCCACGGCGGCCAGTGCGTACAGGACCGGCTGCGGGGAGAGGATCTTCACCGACCACAGGTAATGAATGGGAGCGAGGATCGCGACAAGATAGACGAAGTTGTGCAGCAGCTGCCAGCGCCTGCCCAGTTTTCGCTGTGCATATTGCGTGGAGGTTAGCGCTAACGCCAGTAAAACCACCCAGCTCACGATGCCCAGCGTCAGATAAGGGCGTGTCACCAGTTCGCGGCCAAGCAGCGCCAGATTGTTAATTCCCAGTTCCAGCAGGGCATAGCTGGTAAGGTGCAGCGTTGCCCAGGCAAAACACCATAGCCCTAACAGCCGACGGGTGCGTATCAATAAGGGCTGTTTAGCGTAGCGCGCCAGCGGCGAGACGAGCAAGGTGGCCAGCAAAAATTTCAGAGCCATCCGACCGGTAAAATGCTGGATATCCTTGGCCGGGTCTGCGCTAAAGAGCCCCTGGCTGGCGGCCCAGAACAGCCAAATAAAAGGAAGTACCCCGGCCAGGTGCAGAAGCACTTTCAGCCAGGTAATCTGTTTTGCCGTTAGACGCACTCAGAAGTTCTCCCGTAAGTTGAGACCACGATAAAGCGAGGCCACTTCATCCGCATAACCGTTAAACAGCAGCGTCGGCTGGCGCTTCACGTCCAGCGCACCGCCGGAACCAATAAACCGCTCGGTCGCTTGCGACCAGCGCGGATGATCCACATGCGGGTTCACGTTGGCGAAGAAACCGTATTCGTCCGGGGCCGCCAGATTCCAGGTGGTTGGCGGCCGCTCACGGGTAAGCTTAATGCTGACGATAGATTTAATCCCTTTGAAGCCATATTTCCACGGTACGGTTAAACGGATGGGGGCACCGTTCTGCGGCGGAAGCGCCTTACCGTAAACGCCGACGGTCAGCAGGGTGAGGGGGTGCATAGCTTCGTCGAGACGTAACCCTTCTACATACGGATAATCAAGCCCGCCGCCGATAAACCGATCTTTCTGCCCGGGCATTTCGTCCGGCGCATAGCGAGTCTGGAAGGCGACATATTTTGCATTGCTGGTGGGCTCAACCATCGCCAGCAATTTATGCAGCGGGAAGCCGACCCAGGGCACAACCATCGACCAGGCTTCCACGCAGCGCATGCGATATATACGCTCTTCGAGCGGGAAACGGGTGGTGAGATCGTGGTGGTCCAGCGTCAGGGGTTTCGCCACTTCGCCATCAATCTTCAGCGTCCACGGATCGGTTTTGAGGCTCCCCGCGTTGGCGGCAGGATCGGCCTTATCGAGACCAAATTCGTAGAAGTTGTTATAGCCGGTAACTTTATCTTCCGGCGTGAGCGTCAGCTTGTTTTGCCATTCGGCCGGTTTCGTAAAGGTGAGCGGGGCGCCGGATGGAGCCTTTGGCCGATCGTTGCCTTTAAACCAGTCGAGCAGGTCGGCGTGTGCCGCTGGAGAGAGCGTCAGGGCAGTGGCGCTGATGCCAAGCATTTTCAGGATCTGGCGGCGCTGTAACATAAAGACAGACTCAGACGTTACGTCGGCTTCCGTCAGTTTTCGGTTTTTCATGGCATCCTCCGTCATGCGTTTTTCTAAGCATGACGGAGGAGAGGGATTCGCGCGAATATGTCACGAAAATTTGAAGATTAGGCGATTTTCACCAGCGCGCGACCGTGGAACTGGTTATCCATGATCTTAGAGGCGTATTCCGGCGCCTGGCTCAGGTTTATCTCCGTCGCGCTCTGGGTATAGAAAGATTCCGGCAGATCGCGCACCAGCCGTTCCCAGGCTTCATGGCGACGAGCCGCAGGTGTCATCACGGAATCCACGCCCTGCAGGCGGACGTTACGCAGAATAAACGGCATCACGGTGGTTGGCAGGGCAAATCCGCCCGCCAGACCGCAGGCTGCCACGCAGCCGCCGTAGTTCATCTGAGCCAGGATTTTGGCCAGCACCTTATCACCTACGGTATCCACAGCCCCTGCCCAGACCTGTTTTTCCAGCGGACGGGTTTCAGCGAATTCGTCACGGCTGAGAATGCGGTTTGCACCGAGCTGGCGCAGATAGTCATGGGTGCTTTCACGGCCGGAAACCGCAGCGACCTGATAGCCTAGCTTGTGGAGCAGCGTGACAGCCGTGCTGCCCACGCCGCCGCTGGCGCCGGTGACGACAATGTCACCCGACTCAGGGCGGATACCCGCATCTTCCAGCGCCATCACGCACAGCATGGCGGTAAAGCCTGCCGTACCGACGATCATCGCCTTGCGTCCATCCATGCCTTTCGGCATCGGCACCAGCCAGTCGCCCTTCACGCGCGCCTGCGTGGCCAGCCCACCCCAGTGATTTTCACCCACGCCCCAGCCGGTGAGCAGCACCTGCTGGCCCGGATGGAAGCGCGGATCCTCGCTGGTATGAACCCGGCCCGCGAAATCAATACCAGGCACCATAGGGAAATTTCGGATGATTTTACCCTTACCTGTAATAGCCAGCGCATCTTTATAATTTAAACTGGACCAGTCGATGTCGACGGTTACTTCGCCTTCCGGCAGGCGGCTCTCTTCTACCGGCTGCACTGAGGCAAGCGTTTTGCCGTCCTGCTGTTCTAAGATCAAAGCCTGCATACGGGGTCCTCTCAACTCATATGATTGGAAAATAATTTCTGAAGACTATACTCGCTCAGGGAAACGCGGTGCCGATTTAACGCAATAAATTGCCAGATACACCCGATTTGGTAGTATGCCGCATTTGAAATGCAAGTTAGCGCTTACTCGCTACCCCCATCAACCCACGGAGTAATCTCAAGGATGCGATTAACGACGAAGTTCTCAGCTTTTATCACCTTGCTGACGGGGCTTACCATTTTTGTCACCCTTCTGGGCTGCTCTCTGAGCTTTTACAACGCCATTCAGGACAAACTGGTCAACCGGGTACAGTCTGTCGCGTCGGTGATTGATACGCGTCTGCTAACGACGCCGCTACCAGCGCTCACCAGTGAGCTTGATGAGTTGATGGTACCTGTTGATATTGTTCAGATCGACATTCAGCAGGGAAAGCATCGTGTTTTAAGCCATGAACGGCCGGGGAGTTATCGGCCTGCGGGCGTGGTGAGCCAGTATCGGGAAGTGACGGTGCATTCCCTCAAAAATCCAGGGATGACCATACGCATGGTCTATCTCGATCCGATGGCCAGCTATTTCCGATCCATGATGACCACCGCGCCGCTCACCGTCGCGGTGGCGTTTATCGTCCTGCAGATCTTTCTCGCGGTCCGCTGGCTGCGCCGCCAGCTCTCCGGCCAGGAGCTGCTGGAGATGCGCTCCGTACGTATCCTGAACGGTGAACGCGGCCCGCAGGTGCGCGGTTCGGTTCATGAATGGCCTTCACGCGCCAGCAGCGCGCTGGATACCTTGCTCTCCGAAGTCCAGTTTGCCAGCGACCAGCGCAGCCGTATGGATACGCTGATCCGCTCTTATGCTGCGCAGGATAATAAAACTGGCCTTAACAATCGTCTTTTCTTTGATAATCAGCTGGCCACGCTGCTCGACGATTCAGAAAAAGTGGGGACACATGGGGTAGTGATGATGATTCGCCTGCCCGATTTTGATCTCCTCCGCGACACATGGGGACAGCGGGCCGCGGAAGAAAATCTCTTTACGCTAATCAACCTGCTCTCCACCTTTATTATGCGCTACCCGGGCGCATTACTGGCCCGCTATCACCGCAGTGACTTTGCCGTGTTACTGCCGCACCGTACGCTGAAGGAGTCGGAAAGCATCGCCAGCCAGCTGCTGAAGGCGGTGGATGCGCTGCCGCAGAGCAAAATGCTCGACAGGGATGATATGGTCCATATGGGGATCTGCGCCTGGCGTGGCGGACAATCGACAGAACAGGTAATGGAACATGCGGAAGCCGCTACCCGCAACGCTGTCTTACAGGGGGCGAACGGATGGGCGGTGTATGATGACTCGCTGCCGGAAAAAGGGCGCGGTAACGTGCGCTGGCGTACTTTGATTGAGCAAATGCTGAGCCGCGGCGGACCGCGTATTTATCAAAAACCCGCGGTCATGAAAAACGGCAATGTTCATCACCGAGAGCTGATGTGTCGTATTTTTGACGGTACCGAAGAGGTCATCTCTGCGGAATATCTGCCGATGGTGCTGCAATTTGGGCTGTCCGAAGAGTATGACCGCCAGCAAATTACCCGGCTGATTCCGTTTTTATCCTTCTGGCCTGAAGAAAACCTGGCGTTACAGGTCACCGTTGAGTCGCTAATACGCCCACGTTTTCAGCGCTGGCTACGTGATACATTAATGCAATGCGAAAAATCACAGCGCAAACACATTATTTTTGAACTTGCTGAGGCCGATGTAGGTCAACACATCAGCCGGTTACGTCCGGTGGTACGTTTGATCAATGCGCTCGGTGCGCGTGTAGCGGTGACGCAGGCTGGTTTAACGCTGGTCAGTACCAACTGGATCAAGGAACTGGATGTGGAGTTATTAAAGCTACATCCGGGGCTGGTAAGGAATATCGAGAAGCGTACGGAAAACCAGCTTCTGGTACAGAGTCTGGTAGAAGCATGCAAGGGAACGCGAACACAAGTGTTTGCCACGGGCGTGCGCTCCAGAAGCGAATGGCAGATGTTAACAGCGCGCGGCGTGATGGGTGGTCAGGGGGATTTTTTTGCTGCCTCTCAACCGCTTGACACCAACGTGAAAAAATATTTGCAAAGATACTCTGTTTGACCTGCCGTTTACGCTGTTTTCACGTAGAATATCGCGCCTGTAGCTTTGAGTATGTCGAGCAAAAAGCCAGTGAACGACCTTTAATGGGTTACAAACGTCAGTGGGGAACGCAACTGTTTACTCAGCCCTGAAGGAGTCAGGGGATGATTTTGTAACATCAGGAAACGTACTGCATAAATTTTCACCGTTGCAGATGATTTTTGCGCCTTGTCGCTGCTGCGTGTGGTTGGTAAAGTAAGCGGATTTTGTTTTCCGCCCCAGCTTTCAGGATTATCCCTTAGTATGTTGAAAAAATTTCGTGGCATGTTTTCCAATGACCTGTCCATTGACCTGGGTACCGCGAATACCCTTATTTATGTAAAAGGACAAGGCATCGTATTGAATGAGCCTTCCGTTGTGGCCATTCGTCAGGATCGTGCAGGCTCGCCAAAAAGCGTGGCCGCAGTGGGTCATGACGCGAAGCAGATGCTGGGTCGTACCCCAGGCAACATTGCCGCTATCCGCCCAATGAAAGACGGCGTTATCGCCGACTTCTTCGTGACTGAAAAAATGCTTCAGCACTTTATCAAGCAGGTTCACAGCAACAGCTTCATGCGTCCAAGCCCGCGTGTTCTGGTGTGTGTGCCGGTTGGCGCAACCCAGGTAGAACGTCGCGCAATCCGTGAATCTGCCCAGGGTGCAGGTGCGCGTGAAGTGTTCCTGATTGAAGAGCCAATGGCGGCGGCAATCGGTGCAGGTCTGCCTGTGTCTGAAGCGACCGGTTCCATGGTGGTGGATATCGGTGGTGGTACCACTGAAGTGGCCGTTATCTCTCTGAACGGCGTGGTGTACTCCTCTTCCGTACGTATCGGTGGTGACCGCTTCGACGAAGCCATCATTAATTATGTGCGCCGTAACTACGGCTCTCTGATCGGTGAAGCCACCGCAGAGCGTATCAAACATGAAATCGGCTCTGCGTATCCGGGCGATGAAGTGCGTGAGATCGAAGTACGTGGCCGTAACCTGGCTGAGGGTGTTCCACGCGGTTTCACCCTGAACTCCAACGAAATTCTGGAAGCACTGCAGGAACCACTGACGGGCATCGTGAGCGCGGTAATGGTCGCGCTGGAACAGTGTCCACCAGAGCTGGCGTCCGATATCTCCGAGCGCGGTATGGTTCTGACCGGTGGTGGTGCGCTGCTGCGTAACCTCGACCGCCTGTTAATGGAAGAGACAGGTATTCCTGTCGTAGTTGCAGAAGATCCACTGACTTGCGTCGCCCGTGGTGGTGGCAAGGCGCTGGAAATGATCGACATGCACGGCGGCGATTTGTTCAGCGAAGAGTAGTCGAGTTTGAGAGGGTAGCAATTTGCTACCCTTTCTCTCTGACGCGAGAATACGCATAGCCTATGAAGCCAATTTTTAGCCGTGGCCCATCGCTACAGTTTCGCCTCATTCTGGCGGTTCTGGTTGCGCTTGGGGTCATTATTGCCGATAGCCGCCTCGGTACGTTCAGCCAGATCAGAACGTACATGGATACCGCCGTCAGTCCTTTCTACTTTGTTTCAAATGGTCCCCGTGAACTGCTTGACTCCGTTTCTCAAACGCTGTCTTCGCGTGACCAACTCGAACTCGAAAACCGGGCATTACGTCAGGAACTGTTGCTGAAAAACAGCGAACTGCTGATGCTGGGGCAATACAAGCAGGAGAACGCGCGTCTGCGTGAACTGCTCGGCTCGCCGCTGCGTCAGGATGAGCAGAAAATGGTCACGCAGGTGATCTCCACCGTGAACGACCCCTACAGCGATCAGGTTGTGATCGACAAAGGCAGCGTGAACGGGGTGTATGAAGGCCAGCCAGTTATCAGCGATAAAGGCGTAGTAGGCCAGGTTGTTGCCGTGGCTAAACTGACCAGCCGCGTGCTGCTGATTTGCGATGCCACGCATGCGCTGCCGATCCAGGTCCTGCGCAACGACATCCGCGTGATCGCGGCCGGTAACGGCTGTACGGACGACCTGCAGCTGGAACACCTGCCGGCTAACACGGATATCCGCGTAGGCGACGTGCTGGTGACGTCTGGTCTGGGTGGACGCTTCCCTGAAGGCTATCCGGTTGCGGTGGTCTCTTCGGTCAAGCTGGATACCCAGCGTGCCTATACCGTGATTCAGGCGCGTCCAACTGCTGGTCTGCAGCGTCTGCGCTATCTGCTGCTGCTGTGGGGTGCCGATCGTAACGGGGCTAACCCGATGACGCCTGAAGAGGTCCATCGCGTAGCAAACGAGCGCCTGATGCAGATGATGCCGCAGGTTCTTCCGCCTGCGGATTCCATGGGGCCGCCTGCGCCAGTCCCGGCGCCGGCAACCGGGTTAACGCAGCCGCTGCCGGATGCGCCGCCACCGCCTAAACTCTCTTCGGGAGGGCAGTAGTGGCAAGCTATCGTAGCCAGGGACGCTGGGTCATCTGGCTCTCGTTTCTTATTGCACTGTTACTGCAGGTTATGCCCTGGCCGGATGACATTCTCGTTTTCCGGCCAAACTGGGTATTGCTCATTTTACTCTACTGGATCCTTGCCCTGCCGCATCGCGTAAATGTCGGCACAGGTTTTGTGATGGGTGCCATACTGGATCTCATTAGCGGCTCAACGCTTGGCGTACGCGCCTTGTCCATGAGCATTATTGCGTACCTCGTCGCACTCAAATTCCAGCTCTTTCGTAACCTTGCGCTCTGGCAACAGGCCCTGGTGGTGATGCTATTGTCGCTCGCTGCGGATATCGTTGTTTTCTGGGCAGAGTTTTTAGTGATCAACGTCTCTTTCCGACCGGAAGTGTTCTGGAGTAGTGTAGTAAACGGTGTGCTCTGGCCATGGCTATTCCTGCTGATGCGTAAGGTTCGCCAGCAGTTTGCTGTGCAATAAAAGGTTTCTATGACGTCTTTGTATCTCGCTTCCGGCTCCCCGCGCCGTCAGGAACTCCTGACGCAGCTAGGGGTCTCTTTTGAACGCATCGTGACCGGCATTGAAGAAAAACGTGCTGAGGGCGAAAGTGCTCAACAGTACGTGTCACGTCTGGCGCGGGAGAAAGCGCAGGCGGGCGTGGCCAGTGTGCCACGCGATCTTCCCGTGCTGGGGGCAGATACCATCGTTATCCTGAACGGTGAAGTGCTGGAGAAACCGCACGACGCCGATCATGCAGCGCGCATGCTGCGCAAGCTGTCCGGACAAACGCATCAGGTGATGACGGCCGTCGCGCTGGCTGACAGCCAGCATGTGCTGGACTGCCTGGTGGTGACGGAAGTGACCTTCAGAGTACTTACCGACGACGACATCGCCGCTTATATTGCCAGCGGTGAACCGATGGATAAAGCAGGTGCATACGGTATTCAGGGGCTGGGTGGCTGTTTTGTCAGGAAGATTCATGGCAGCTATCACGCCGTAGTCGGCTTACCGCTGGTGGAAACGTATGAGTTGCTGAGCAATTTTAACTCACTGCGTGAGGGAAGGGATAATTATGACGGCTGAATTGTTGGTAAACGTAACGCCCTCGGAAACCCGTGTGGCCTATATTGATGGTGGCATTCTTCAGGAAATTCATATTGAGCGTGAAGCGCGGCGCGGAATAGTAGGCAATATCTACAAAGGTCGTGTCAGTCGTGTACTACCGGGTATGCAGGCGGCTTTTGTAGATATTGGACTCGATAAGGCGGCATTTTTACATGCCTCCGATATCATGCCGCACACCGAGTGCGTCGCGGGCGAAGAGCAAAAGCAGTTTGCCGTGCGCGACATTTCTGAACTGGTGCGTCAGGGACAGGATCTGATGGTGCAGGTGGTGAAAGATCCCCTCGGTACCAAAGGCGCCCGTCTGACCACCGACATCACCTTACCTTCCCGCTATCTGGTCTTTATGCCCGGCGCGTCGCACGTGGGCGTTTCGCAGCGTATTGAGAGTGAAACCGAGCGCGAGCGTCTGAAGAAAGTGGTCAGCGCCTACTGCGATGAACAGGGCGGATTTATCATCCGTACCGCCGCGGAAGGGATCAGCGAGGAAGACCTGGCGTCGGATGCGGCTTACCTGAAGCGCGTCTGGACAAAAGTGATGGAGCGTAAAAAACGTAACCAGACCCGCTATCAGCTCTATGGTGAGCTGGCGCTGGCGCAGCGCGTTCTGCGTGATTTTGCCGACGCGCAGCTCGACCGCATTCGCGTGGACTCTCGTCTGACGTACGAGGCCCTGCTCGAGTTTACCGCCGAATATATCCCTGAGATGCCTGGCCTGCTGGAGCACTACACCGGGCGTCAGCCGATCTTCGATCTCTATGATGTCGAAAACGAGATCCAGCGTGCCCTGGAGCGTAAGGTCGAGCTGAAGTCAGGCGGCTATCTGATCATCGATCAGACTGAAGCGATGACTACCGTCGATATCAACACCGGCGCTTTTGTCGGCCATCGCAACCTGGATGACACCATCTTCAACACCAATATCGAAGCCACGCAGGCAATTGCGCGCCAGCTTCGTCTGCGCAATCTGGGCGGCATTATCATCATCGACTTCATCGATATGAGTAATGAAGACCACCGTCGCCGCGTGCTGCACTCGCTTGAGCAGGCGCTGAGCAAAGACCGCGTGAAAACCAGCATTAACGGCTTCTCGCAGCTGGGGCTGGTGGAAATGACGCGTAAGCGTACCCGCGAGAGCGTGGAGCATGTGCTGTGCAATGAATGCCCAACCTGCCATGGACGCGGAACGGTAAAGACGGTTGAGACCGTCTGCTACGAAATTATGCGTGAAATCGTCCGTGTTCATCATGCCTACGACTCCGATCGTTTTCTGGTCTATGCTTCCCCTGCGGTGGCTGAAGCGCTGAAAGGCGAAGAGTCGCACGCGCTGGCGGAAGTGGAAATCTTTGTCGGCAAACAGGTAAAAGTACAAATTGAACCGCTCTATAACCAGGAGCAGTTTGACGTCGTGATGATGTAAGCGCAGTACGCTGCGTGACGAAGCTGACAAGGAGAGATGCGTGAGGCGATTGCCGGGGATTTTATTGCTTACAGGGGCAACGCTGGTCGTGATTGTCGCGTTGCTCGTGAGCGGGCTACGCCTCGTTTTACCGCATCTGGACAGCTGGCGTCCGCAGCTGCTGGCGAAAATCGAATCCACCACCGGCGTGCCGGTGAACGTAAGCCAGGTTAGCGCTAACTGGCAGAATTTTGGCCCGACGCTTGATGTCCGGGATATCAACGCCAGCCTGAAAGATGGCGGCTACCTGAAAATCAAACGCGTGACCCTGGCGCTGGACGTCTGGCAAAGCCTGCTGCATCTGCGCTGGCAGTTTCGCGATCTCACCTTTTATCAGCTCCAGTTTCTGACCAATACGCCGCTGTCTGGCGGCGATAGCGGTCAGGGTCTTGAAGCTAACCGCTTCAGCGATCTTTTCCTCCGCCAGTTCGATCATTTCGATCTGCGCGACAGCGAAGTGAGCTTTATTACCCTTTCCGGGCAGCGCGCCGAGCTGGCGATCCCGCAGCTTACCTGGCTTAACGGTAAGGATCGGCACCGCGCCGAGGGGCAGGTCAATCTCTCGAGCCTGAACGGCCAGCACGGCGTGATGCAGGTGCGTATGGATCTGCGCGACGATGACGGCCTGTTAAATAACGGCAAAGTCTGGCTTCAGGCCGACGATGTGGACGTCAAGCCGTGGCTTGGCGACTGGCTCCAGCAAAACATGCAGCTGGAAACGGCCCGCTTCAGCCTTGAGGGCTGGTTGACCCTGACGAAAGGCGAATTTGCCAGCGGTGATATCTGGCTCAAGCAGGGGGGCGCGAGCTGGAAAGGCGAAAAACAACAGCATCAGCTTTCCGTCGATAACCTCACCGCGCACGTGACGCAGGAGAAAGAGGGCTGGCAGTTTGCCATTCCCGATACGCGCATCACGATGGACGGCAAGCCGTGGCCGCGCGGTGCGCTGACGCTGGCCTGGATGCCGGAGCAGGACGTTGGCGGCACCGCCAGTAAACGCAGCGACGAGCTGCGCATCCGCGCCAGCAACCTGGATTTGGCCGCCATTGAAGGGCTGCGATCGATGGCGGCTAAGCTCTCTCCTGACCTGGGCGAGATCTGGCTGGCTACGCAGCCGAGCGGAAAGATTGATTCTCTGGCGCTGGATATTCCGCTTCAGGCGACGGAAAAAACCCGTTTCCAGGCGACATGGAAAGATCTTGCCTGGAAGCAGTGGAAGCTGCTGCCGGGTGCGGAGCACTTTAGCGGCAAGCTGGAAGGCAGCGTGGAGAACGGCAGGCTGACGGTTGATATGCACGACGCCAAAATGCCTTACGAGACGGTCTTCCGCGCGCCGCTGGAAATCGAACAGGGCAACGCAGTGCTTAACTGGCTCCGTAACGATAAGGGTTTCCAGCTCGATGGTCGGCATATCGACGTCAAAGCGAAAGCGGTGCACGCGCGCGGCGATTTCCGCTATCTGCAGCCTGAAGGCGATGAGCCATGGCTGGGGATTCTGGCCGGGATCAGTACCGATGATGGCTCCCAGGCCTGGCGCTATTTCCCGGAAAACCTGATGGGGAAAGCGCTGGTAGACTATCTCAGCGGCGCGATTCAGGGCGGTCAGGCGGATAATGCCACGCTGGTCTACGGCGGTAATCCCCATCTGTTCCCGTACAAACACAATGAAGGTCAGTTCCAGGTTCTGGTCCCGCTGCATGACGCAACCTTCGCGTTCCAGCCGGGCTGGCCCGCGCTGAAAAACCTGGATATCGAACTTAATTTCCTCAATGACGGACTCTGGATGAAGTCCGACAGCGTGGCGCTGGGCGGCGTGACGGCCAGCAACCTGACGGCCAACATCCCGGATTACTCCAAAGAGAAGCTGCTGATTGATGCCGAGATCAACGGTCCCGGCAAGGCGGTGGGACCGTACTTTGAGGAGACGCCGCTGAAAGAGTCGCTGGCCGCGACGCTTCAGCAGCTCCAGCTTGATGGCGATGTGAATGCTCGCTTACATCTTGATATCCCGCTGGACGGAGAGATGACCACCGCCAAAGGTGATGTCCGCCTGAAAAACAACAGCCTGTTCATCAAACCCCTTGAGAGCACGCTGAAAAATCTCAGCGGGCAGTTCAGCTTTGAAAACGGTAACCTGAGGAGCGAGCCGCTTACTGCCAGCTGGTTTAATCAGCCCGTGAATATCGACTTCACGACCACAGAGGGTGAAAAGGCGTATCAGGTGGCCGTCAATCTGGACGGCAACTGGCAGCCAGGGCGTATGGACGTCCTGCCGAAGCTCATTGAGGCGTCAGTGGATGGCGCGGTCGCCTGGCAGGGTAAAGTGGCAATCGACCTGCCTTATCACGCGGGAGCCCAGTATAAGGTCGACATCACGGGTGACCTGAAGAATATTCGAAGCCAGCTGCCAGCGCCGCTGGATAAACAGGCCGGACAGCCGCTGCCGGTAAAGCTGAACGTCGATGGCAACCTGAACAGCTTCGCACTGACCGGCAGCGCGGGCGGGACAAACCACTTCAACAGCCGCTGGTTGCTTAACCGCAAGCTCACCCTCGACAAAGCCATCTGGACTACGGATAGCCGCTCCACGCCGCCGCTGCCGGAGCAGACGGGCGTTGAGCTGAATCTCCCACCGATGGACGGTGCAGAGTGGCTGGCGCTGTTCCAGAAAGGCGTTGGGCAAAACGTTGATGAAACCGCCCAGTTCCCGCAAACCATTACCGTACGTACGCCTTCGCTGATGCTGGGCGGGCAGCAGTGGAACAACCTGAGCATCGTCTCGCAGCCTGGCGCTAACGGCACGAAGGTAGAGGCCCAGGGCAGAGAGATCAACGGTACTTTGACCATGCGCAATCACGCGCCATGGCAGGCGGCGATTCGCTATCTCTACTACAACCCGGCAAGCGCCACGAGCGGGAAAGATAAACCGGCGGAAGCGTCTCCGCTGAGTAATGCCTCCCGCGTCGATTTTAGCGGCTGGCCCGATCTCCAGCTGCGCTGCGCTGAGTGCTGGCTGTGGGGGCAGAAATATGGCCGTATTGACGGTGATTTCACTATTCAGGCCAACACGCTTACGCTCTCCGGTGGCCTGGTTGATACCGGCTTTGGCCGCATGACGGCCGCAGGGGAGTGGGTGAATAACCCGGGCGAGCAGCGAACGTCCCTCAAGGGCGACATCAAAGGCAACAAGCTGGATGCGGCAGCCAATTTCTTTGGTATCAGCACGCCGCTGCGCGGTTCGTCATTTGATGTTAATTACGATCTTCACTGGCGCGACGCTCCGTGGAAGCCCGATGAGGCCTCGCTGAACGGCATTCTGAAAACCCGCTTTGGTAAAGGTGAGATAGCCGACGTGAGCACGGGGCGCGCCGGGCAGATCCTGCGCCTGCTGAGTTTTGATGCGCTGCTGCGCAAGCTGCGCTTCGATTTCAGCGATACGTTCAGCGAAGGTTTCTACTACGATTCCATCCGCAGTACGGCATGGATTAAGGACGGCGTTCTGCATACGGACGATACGCTGGTGGATGGCCTGGAAGCGGATATCGCCATGAAAGGCTCGGTCAACCTCGTGCGCCGCGAACTGGATATGGAAGCCGTGGTGGCACCGGAAATTTCCGCGAGCGTGGGCGTTGCGGCGGCCTTTGTGGTGAACCCGATTGTCGGTGCGGCGGTGTTTGCCGCCAGCAAAGTGCTGGGTCCGCTGTGGAGCAAGGTCTCCATTCTGCGCTACCGCATTACCGGTCCGGTCGATAAACCGCAGATTAACGAGGTGCTGCGCCAGCCGCGCAAAGATGCACAGCAATGATTTGACGTGGGCAGGTAATTGCCTCACTCTCAATAAATACGATCTTTATACCGCCACGGGCGGCAACGAACGAGTAGCAATACGATGAGTCTGAACCTGGTAAGTGAACATTTGCTCGCAGCGAACGGCCTGAATCATCAGGACCTGTTCTCCATTCTTGGTCAACTGACCGAACGCCGTCTCGACTACGGCGACCTTTATTTCCAGTCGAGCTATCACGAATCCTGGGTTTTAGAAGACAGCATCATTAAAGATGGCTCTTACAACATCGACCAGGGCGTCGGCGTCCGCGCCGTCAGCGGCGAGAAAACCGGTTTTGCCTATGCCGATCAGATTAGCCTGGCTGCACTTGAGCAGAGCGCGCAGGCCGCGCGTACCATTGTGCGTGATACTGGCGATGGTCGCGTGAAAACCCTTGGAGAAGTGCAGCACTCTGCGCTCTATACCAGCATCGATCCTCTGCAGAGCATGAGCCGTGAAGAGAAGCTGGATATCCTGCGTCGCGTGGACAAAGTCGCCCGCGCGGCGGATAAACGCGTGCAGGAAGTTTCAGCCAGCCTGAGCGGTGTGTATGAACTGATTCTGGTGGCGGCAACGGACGGCACTCTGGCGGCAGACGTTCGCCCGCTGGTACGTCTCTCCATCAGCGTGCAGGTCGACGACGATGGCAAACGCGAGCGCGGCTCAAGCGGTGGCGGCGGTCGTTTCGGCTATGACTGGTTCTTGGGCGACGTTGACGGTGAAGCGCGCGCTGACGCGTGGGCAAAAGAAGCCGTGCGCATGGCGCTGGTGAATCTGAATGCCGTCGCGGCGCCGGCGGGCTCATTCCCGGTGGTGCTGGGTGCTGGCTGGCCGGGCGTGCTGCTGCACGAGGCGGTAGGCCACGGGCTGGAAGGCGACTTTAACCGTCGCGGGACGTCGGTCTTCAGCGGTCAGATCGGGCAGCTTGTCTCCTCTGAACTGTGCACCGTGGTGGATGACGGCACGATGCGCGATCGTCGCGGCTCGGTGGCTATCGACGATGAAGGTACGCCCGGCCAGTACAACGTGCTGATCGAAAATGGCGTGCTGAAAGGCTACATGCAGGACAAACTCAACGCGCGCCTGATGGGCGTCGCGCCGACGGGCAACGGACGTCGCGAATCTTACGCGCACCTGCCGATGCCGCGCATGACCAACACGTATATGCTGCCGGGTAAATCCACGCCGCAGGAGATTATCGAATCCGTTGATTACGGTATCTTTGCGCCAAACTTTGGCGGCGGCCAGGTGGACATCACCTCCGGTAAGTTTGTCTTCTCTACTTCAGAAGCGTACCTGATCGAGAAGGGCAAAGTGACCAAAGCGGTGAAAGGTGCGACGCTAATTGGCTCTGGTATTGAAGCCATGCAGCAGATCTCGATGGTCGGTAACGATCTGAAACTGGATAACGGCGTGGGCGTCTGCGGTAAAGAGGGCCAGAGCCTGCCGGTTGGCGTGGGCCAGCCAACGCTGAAAGTGGACAACCTGACGGTGGGCGGCACGGCGTAAGTTTTCCCGTCACTCTAACCCTCTCCCAAACCGGGAGAGGTGTCTCGAATTACAAAACCTATTCTTTCCTTCTTCCCCGCATCCCCTGAAACAGCTCTGCTACGTCCACAAAATACTCGGTCAGATAGTTAATACACACCTGCACCTTTAGCGGGAGTTTGTCTTTTTCGGTATACAGGGCGTACACCGGACGCGGATCGGACTGGTAGCGCGGGAAGAGGATCTCAAGCACGCCGCTGTTGATCTCGTTGATCACCCACATTAACGGCACGTAGGCAATCCCGGCGCCGGCCACCAGCCAGCGCGAAATGGTCATCGGATCGTTAGTGACAAATCGCCCTTCAGGCAGCAGTTTGGTGGAGATCCCTTCCGGGGCAATCAGCTCAAATTCATTGTCGGGCCGCACGCTGTATTCCAGCCACGAGTGGTTGGTGAGATCGGCGGGTTTCTCCGGAACACCGTACTGGGCCAGATAGCTCTTCGAAGCGCAGACGACCATCGGCATGCTGCCCAGCCGACGCGAGAACAAGCTGGAATCCTGCAGCGCGCCGACGCGGATCACCACGTCCAGACCGTCGGCAATCAGGTCCGGTGCCGGGATACCCGTCACCAGATTAACGGTAAGCCCGGGATACTCTTTCAGCATATCCGCCGTCATGGCAGCGAGAACATTTTGTGCCATAGTTGAAGAACACCCGATGCGCAGCGTGCCGATGGGGGTGTTGTTGAAGGCGTAGAGCTGTTCGTGAACATCCTGCACTTCCAGCAGCATACGGCGACAGCCCTGATAGTAAATTTTGCCCGCTTCCGTCAGCCCAATGCTGCGGGTACTGCGGTTGAGCAGCTTGACCTGAAGCTCATCTTCCAGTTTAGAGACCGTCTGGCTGATGGATGAGACGCTCATCTGAAGCTGGCGTGCAGCGGCGGTAAAGGAGCCCAGTTCAACCACTTTGGCGAAGACCGACATGCGTTTTAAACGTTCCATTGTTCACTCTGGCTTAAAAGTGATTTAGATCACATATTATAGATAACAGCATAACAGTTACGTTAATATATTATTTATTACATAACGGCTGCGCCATTCTCGCCCGGCGTTTCTTGCTCTCCTGCGATGGCGTGCGCTAAAAAAATTCTGAAGCCTGCACTCTCTCTAATCAAGGTCAACATGAGTCTGTTTCCCGTTATCGTGGTGTTCGGTCTGTCCTTCCCACCGATATTTTTCGAGCTTCTTTTATCACTGGCGATCTTCTGGCTGGTGCGCAAGGTGCTGGTCCCTACCGGGATCTACGATTTCGTCTGGCACCCTGCATTGTTCAATACCGCGCTGTATTGCTGCCTGTTTTATCTGATATCGCGCATGTTTGTCTGAGGTTGATGTGAAAACGCTAACAAGAAAAATCTCCCGCACTGCCATCACCATGGCGCTGGTTATCCTCGCCTTCATCGCTATTTTCCGCGCCTGGGTCTATTACACTGAATCACCGTGGACGCGTGATGCACGCTTCAGCGCCGATGTGGTGGCAATCGCTCCTGACGTGGCCGGTCTTATCACGGCGGTCAACGTCCACGATAACCAGCTGGTGAAAAAAGATCAGGTCCTGTTCACCATCGACCAGCCTCGTTACCAGAAAGCGCTGGAAGAGGCGGAAGCGGACGTGGCCTATTACCAGGCGCTGGCTGCGGAGAAACGCCGCGAGGCTGGCCGCCGTAACCAGCTTGGCGTTCAGGCAATGTCCCGTGAAGAGATTGACCAGTCCAACAACGTGCTGCAAACCGTGCTGCACCAGCTGGCGAAAGCGCAGGCAACGCGCGATCTGGCAAAGCTCGATCTTGAGCGTACCGTGATCCGCGCGCCGTCCGATGGCTGGGTGACCAACCTTAACGTCTATGCCGGGGAATTCATTACCCGTGGCTCAACCGCCGTGGCGCTGGTGAAACAGAACTCCTTCTACGTACTCGCCTATATGGAAGAGACCAAGCTGGAAGGCGTACGACCGGGCTACCGGGCAGAAATTACGCCGCTGGGCAGCAATCGCGTCTTTAAAGGTACCGTCGACAGCGTCGCCGCAGGGGTGACTAATTCCAGCAGTTCGAATGATGCCAAAGGGATGGCAACGGTGGATTCCAACCTCGAGTGGGTGCGTCTGGCCCAGCGCGTGCCGGTCCGTATCCATCTGGACGAACAGCAGGGCAACCTGTGGCCTGCGGGTACCACGGCGACGGTGGTGATTACCGGTGAAAAAGATCGGGATGCCAGCCAGGACTCGTTCTTCCGTAAAATCGCCCACCGTCTGCGCGAGTTTGGTTAATCGCTATGGGCATCTTTTCCATCGCCAGCCAGCACATTCGCTTCGCCGTGAAGCTGGCGTGTGCCATTGTGCTGGCGCTGTTTGTTGGCTTTCACTTCCAGCTTGAAACACCTCGCTGGGCAGTGCTGACGGCTGCGATTGTCGCGGCGGGCCCGGCCTTTGCCGCGGGTGGGGAACCTTATTCAGGCGCGATCCGCTATCGCGGGATGCTGCGTATCATCGGAACGTTCATCGGCTGTCTCGCGGCGCTCACCATTATTATTCTGATGATCCGCACGCCATTGCTGATGCTGATGGTGTGCTGTATCTGGGCGGGTTTTTGCACCTGGATCTCGTCTCTGGTGAAAGTGGAGAACTCCTACGCCTGGGGGCTGGCGGGCTATACCGCGCTGATTATTGTCATCACCATTCAGTCCGAGCCGCTGCTCGCCCCGCAGTTTGCAGTTGAGCGCTGCAGCGAGATTGTCATTGGTATCGTGAGTGCGATTGTCGCGGATCTGCTGTTCTCTCCGCGCTCCATCAAGCAGGAAGTCGACCGTGAGCTTGACGCGCTGATCGTTGCTCAATACCAGCTGATGCAGCTGTGTATTAAACACGGCGACAGCGAAGAGGTCGATAAAGCCTGGAGCGGGCTTGTTCGTCGCACGCAGGCGCTGGAAGGGATGCGCAGCAACCTTAACATGGAGTCCTCGCGCTGGGCCCGCGCAAATCGTCGCCTTAAAGCCCTTAATACTGTCTCTCTGACGCTGATTACCCAGGCATGTGAAACCTATCTGATTCAGAACACCCGGCCGGAAGCGGTCACCGATACGTTCCGCGAACTGTTCGCCGAGCCGGTGGAAACCGTGCAGGACGTGCATAAGCAGCTTAAACGTATGCGCCGGGTGATTGCCTGGACCGGGGAGCGCGACACGCCGGTAACGATCTACACCTGGGTCGGCGCTGCGACGCGCTACCTGCTGCTGAAACGCGGCGTGATTGGTAACACCAAAATCAGCGCGGCAGAAGAAGAGGTACTGCAGGGCGAAGTGGTGATCAAGGCGGAATCCGCTGAGCGCCATCACGCGATGGTCAACTTCTGGCGTACGACGCTTGCCTGTATGCTCGGCACGTTGTTCTGGCTGTGGACGGGCTGGACGTCCGGCAACGGCGCGATGGTGATGATTGCCGTCGTTACCGCACTGGCGATGCGTCTGCCTAATCCGCGTATGGTCGCCATCGATTTCCTGTACGGCGCCATTGCCGCCCTGCCGATAGGCGCGCTCTATTTCCTGGTCATTATCCCGTCGACGCAACAGAGCATGCTGCTGCTCTGTATTAGCCTGGCGGTAATGGCGTTCTTTATCGGCATTGAAGTGCAAAAGCGGCGCCTGGGATCGCTGGGTGCGCTGGCGAGTACGATTAACATCATCGTGCTCGATAACCCGATGACCTTCCATTTCAGCCAGTTCCTGGACAGCGCGTTAGGTCAGCTGGTGGGCTGTTTCCTGGCAATGATGGTGATACTGCTGGTGCGGGATAACTCGCAGGCAAGAACGGGCCGCGTGCTGCTGAACCAGTTCGTGTCGGCCGCCGTGTCGTCTTTGACAACCAACACCGCGCGCCGTAAAGAGAACCATCTGCCCGCGCTCTACCAGCAGCTGTTTTTACTGCTGAACAAGTTCCCGGGCGATATCGCGAAGTTCCGCCTGGCGTTAACCCTGATCATCGCGCACCAGCGTCTGCGTAACGCGCCCGTGCCGATTAACGACGATCTGTCGGCCTTCCACCGCCAGTTACGTCGTACCGCCGATCACGTGCTTTCCGCCAGCAGCGATGACAAACGGCGTCGTTACTTTACGCAGCTGCTTGAAGAGCTCGATGTCTATCAGGAAAAGCTCAAGCACTGGGAAGCGCCGCCTCAGGTGACCGAGCCGGTAGGAAGGCTAGTGTTTATGCTGCATCGTTACCAGAATGCCCTCACTGATAGCTGACTGAAGTAAAAAAACCGACGCCAAAAGCGTCGGTTTTTTTGTGGCTATACTTATTCCAGCACGTTCTTACATTTCAGAAAGGGAGGACACATGACGACCCAGGCGCTTCAGGACCACATCCTTTTTCAGACCGGCTATCTGGTCAACGGAATCTGGAAAACGCTGGATACGACCTTCGATGTGTTTAACCCCGCTACCGGGGAAGTCATCGCGAAAGTTGCCAAAGCGGGTAAATCACAAACCGAAGAGGCTATCGCAGCGGCTACCAAAGCCTTCCCGGCATGGCGTGCCAAAACCGCGAAAGAACGCTCGGCGATTCTCTACCGCTGGTATGAATTGATTATTGAGAATAAAAGCTGGCTCGGGCGGTTAATGACCACCGAACAGGGCAAACCCCTGAAAGAAGCGGAGGGCGAAGTGGAGTACGCCGCCAGCTTTATCCAGTGGTTTGCCGAAGAGGCTAAACGCGCGAACGGTGAAATTATTCCACCGATCAAACCCGGCTCGCGCATTCTGGCGACCCGTGAACCTGTAGGCGTGGTCGCGGCGATAACGCCGTGGAACTTCCCGATGGCCATGCTTACCCGCAAGTTAGGTCCGGCGCTGGCGGCAGGATGTACCGGGGTAATTAAACCGGCCAATAACACGCCGCTCAGCGCCTTTGCGCTGCTAACATTGGCTAAACAGGCGGGTGTGCCCGATGGCGTTCTCAACGCCGTTGCCGGGAATACGCATGAAATCAGCGATGCGATTATGGCAAGTCGCGACGTGCGTAAGATCTCCTTTACCGGCTCAACCTCCGTCGGCAAAACGCTGGTGCGTAATGCAGCCGAAACCATGAAGAAAGTCTCGATGGAGCTGGGCGGAAATGCCCCGTATATCGTTTTTGAGGATGCGGACATCGACGCAGCGGTTAAGGGCGCGATCGCCAACAAGTTTCGCAATGCCGGGCAGGTTTGCGTCAGCGTGAACCGTTTTTATATTCAGGAAACCGTCTACGACAAATTTGTGAATAAACTCGCCGATGCGGTGAATGCGCTGAAGGTGGGTAATGGTCTTGAGGAGGGGGTGGTCGTCGGGCCGCTGATTGAACCTTCTGCGGTGAACAAAGTGCGTGAGCATGTCGACGACGCCGTTGCCCGGGGCGCAACCGTACTGGCAGGAGGTAAGCCCCATCCGCTTGGCGGGAATTTCTGGATGCCAACCGTATTGGGCGACTGCCATGAAGGCATGAAGCTGGCAGAAGAAGAGACGTTTGGCCCGGTGGCGGCGTGCTTTCGTTTCACCTCGGAGGATGAGGTCATCCAGCGCGCCAACAACACGCCCTATGGGCTGGCGGCTTACTTCTATACCCAGAATCTCTCACGGGTCTTCCGCGTTTCACAGGCCATCGAGAGCGGGATGATTGGCATTAACGAGTGCGCCGTCTCCACGGAGCTCGGGCCTTTTGGCGGCGTAAAAGAGTCAGGTCTTGGACGAGAAGGCTCCGTGCTGGGACTGGAAGAGTATCTGGAAGTTAAAACCCTGCATATTGGGGGATTATAATAGACAGGGCGGCAGCTGCCGCTCGCCTGGACTGGGTGGCTGGCAATGAAAACCTATACGTTTGATTTTGACGAGATCGACAGTCAGGAAGACTTCTACCGGGAATTTATCCGGGTGTTTGATCTTGAAAGGGAAAGCGTGACGAATCTGGATACGCTTTGGGACGTGGTCACCGGCAGTCTGTTGCCGCTCCCGCTGGAGATTGAGTTTATCCATTTGCCCGATAAGCTGCGAAGACGTTTTGGCGCGCTGATATTGCTGTTCGATGAAGCGGAAGAAGAGCTTGAAGGGCAGTTGCGCTTTAACGCGCGGCACTGAATGAAAAAAGCCCCTGACCATGAGGCCAGGGGCAAGTCGTATGATGAGATACGACGAGGGTTTATTTATACAGTTCTGCAGTTGCATGCCAGTGGTCACCCTGATTCAGTTCGGTGACGCGATAGCTGCTGGCACCTGCTTTTTCAGCTTTGGCTGCCAGTTCGTGACGGATATCCATCGGTGAGCCGGTGACAGACGTCACGGAGACGCTGCCCATACGCTGTAGATTTTGTGCCTGGTCGGCATTCACCTGCTGTACGGCTGCACTTGCGCCGAAAGAGAGAACGGACGCCAGACCGAGGGTTGCGATGATCAATTTGGTTTTCATAGTCTTTACTCCTGAATAGGGTTTTTACTCAACGGCGAGAAGGGTTGAACTGCTATTTTTATGCCTGGTGCCGTTGAGTGGAGTTTTACGTTTTCAGCTATTACTAAAACTTATTTGTACAGCTCAGCGGTGGCGTGCCAGTGGTCACCAGAACGCGCTTCGATGATGCGATAGGATGATGCACCCTGTTCTTCCGCTTTTTTGTTCAGCATCTCATGCATGTCCATTGGCGATGTGCCGACCGCGCCGACAGAAACCGTACCGATGGCCTGGCGGGATTGCGCCTGGTCAGCATTAATAGAGTCAGCCGCGAAAGCACCAAATGACAGGACAGACAGGACGCTCAGAGCCGCTACAGTTGATTTGATTTTCATGATTCTTACCTCGTCGAATTTTTTAGTGGGGTCTTGTTTCGTGACCCTCATCACAAAATCAAGTATACACTAATAACGGTAAAAATTAATACCAGACTAATGGTTTCTTTTGTTATTACGTGTTAACCAGTCCTTTTTTTATAACCAAACTGCATAATATTGGGTGTTTTTTGCACGCCTTAGTTGGTTATAACTAATAAAATCATATGGATATCAACTTTTGATTTTTTGTGCGATTCTTTGATTTAGCATTCACCATGTGAATGTTAATGGGTGGTAAAAAGCACTATTTGTCAAAGTGAAGGGCAGTAGAAAAGAGGGGAGAACGCAGCGGAAGCAGAACGATCCCCGCAGCGGCGCTACGGGGAGAGGGGATTAGAGTTCCTGTTCGAACAGAACCAGAATCGCTTCGTGGAGATCTTTCACGGAAAAACCGCTAGCCGGTGTGGTAAAGATGGTGTCATCGCCGGCGATAGTCCCGAGGATACCCTCCGTTTTACCCAGCGAGTCCAGCATGCGGGCAATCAGCTGTGCGGCGCCGGGGCTTGTGTGGATCACCACTACGGCGTCGTTATGATCGATATCCAGAACCAGATTTTTGAGCGGGCTGGAGGTGGTCGGCACGCCAAGTTCTGCTGGCAGGCAATAGACCATCTCCATCTTGGCGTTACGGGTACGCACCGCGCCAAATTTCGTTAACATGCGGGAGACTTTCGACTGATTGATATTATCGAAGCCTTGTTCCTGCAGCGCCTGAACAATTTCTCCCTGAGAACTGAATTTCTCTTCTTTAAGTAGCGCCTTAAACGCCTTAACTAATTCTTCTTGCTTAGACGAGCTTCGCATAAGTCACCCGGAATATGACGATAGAAACAACATTATTATGCATGTGGATGAATTTTTATGCAAATTATCTACTCAGCGCCAGGCTGAAATAATGTTATGAAAGGGAGTGATTTTATCAGATTTCGTTATCAGAAAACATGCCTGGGTCACGCCGCGCAAATAAGCTTAAAAGTAAATTAAATGTTATCAAAATGATGTTGTTTTGGTGGCGGGGCAGGGTGTATTGTAACCACCTCTTAATGCGTTGCCCTCTGTCGTCAGATAGTTTTCTGGTGAGAGATAAAGTCGCGTGACCTCAAATTCTTTAGCTACGAAAATTGTAATTATTTACTTGCTGAATTATGGTCGCCGCAACGGATTTACAGATACTTAAGTTAACCATAATAAGGAGTTTAGGATGAAAGTCGCAGTCCTCGGCGCTGCTGGTGGTATCGGCCAGGCGCTTGCCCTACTACTGAAAACCCAACTGCCTTCAGGCTCAGAACTCTCCCTGTACGATATTGCTCCGGTAACCCCAGGCGTGGCGGTTGACCTGAGCCACATCCCAACTGCTGTAAAAATCAAAGGCTTCTCCGGTGAAGATGCACGTCCTGCACTGCAGGGTGCCGACGTGGTGCTGATTTCTGCAGGCGTGGCGCGTAAGCCAGGCATGGATCGTTCAGACCTGTTCAACGTCAACGCGGGCATCGTGAAAAACCTGGTGCAGCAGATTGCTGAAGTGTGCCCGAAAGCGTGCATCGGTATCATCACTAACCCGGTGAACACCACCGTTGCTATCGCGGCAGAAGTGCTGAAGAAAGCAGGTGTTTACGACAAAAACAAACTGTTCGGCGTAACCACGCTGGATATCATCCGTTCCAACACCTTTGTTGCTGAGCTGAAAGGCAAACAGCCAACAGAAGTGGAAGTTCCGGTCATCGGCGGTCACTCTGGCGTTACCATCCTGCCTCTGCTGTCGCAGATCCCAGGCGTGAGCTTCACCGAGCAGGAAGTGGCTGACCTGACTAAACGCATCCAGAATGCGGGCACCGAAGTGGTGGAAGCGAAGGCGGGTGGCGGTTCTGCAACCCTGTCTATGGGCCAGGCGGCTGCACGTTTCGGTCTGTCACTGGTTCGCGCTCTGCAGGGCGAGAAAGGCGTTGTTGAATGCGCTTACGTTGAAGGCGATGGCGAACACGCTCGCTTCTTCTCTCAGCCGCTGCTGCTGGGTAAAAACGGTATCGAAGAGCGTAAATCCATTGGTACCCTGAGCGCGTTTGAACAACACGCGATGGAAGGCATGCTGGATACGCTGAAGAAAGATATCACCCTGGGTGAAGAGTTCGTTAACAAGTAATACGAACCGTCTCCCGGCAAAAAACGGAGCTTATCGCTCCGTTTTTTTATGCCTGTCAGTTTGTTGCCGGGTATTCCTGAATCGTTACGTGCAGCGTCAGTTTCTTATCGTTGCGCATGACCTCAACAGGGATGATAGAACCCGGGCGAATTTCCGCCACCTGATCCATCGTCTCCAGCGCAGAGACCGCCGGCGTGCCGTTGACCGACACAATCACATCGTTTACCTGAATTCCCGCGTTGGCCGCCGGACCACCCGGTGCCACCTCGTTAACCACGATGCCCTGAATCTGATCGATACCGCCGCCCTGGGTATGCATCGGCGCAATTTCGCGCCCGCCGATACCGATATAGCCGCGGATCACGCGTCCGTCGCGGATCAGCTTATCCATAATTTTGGTCGCCAGCTGGAACGGAATGGCAAAGCCGATCCCTTCCGGCGTCTCACCGTCGTTGCTCTTGTCGAACGAGAGGGTGTTGATGCCCATCAGTTCGCCCAGCGAGTTGACCAGCGCACCGCCGGAGTTACCGTGGTTGATGGAGGCATCGGTTTGCAGGAAATTCTGCCGTCCGGATGGGTTGAGGCCGATACGACCGGTCGCGCTGATAATCCCCTGGGTGATGGTCTGGCCCAGGTTGTAAGGGTTACCAATCGCCAGGACGACATCACCAATATGCGGGGTACGTTTACGGTTGATCGGGATGACCGGCAAACCGCCCGTGGCGTTAATCTTCAGGACGGCCAGATCGGTCAGGCTGTCAGACCCAACGAGTAATGCCTCAAACACGCGGCCATCCTGCAGGGCGACGATGATCTGGTCAGCATCGTTTATCACGTGCTTGTTAGTAATAATGTAGCCGCGCTCGTCCATGATCACGCCGGAGCCGAGGGTGCGGATCTCCAGCTGGTTGTGGGCTGAGCTATTCAGGCCACGGTTATAGACGTTAACTACGGCGGGGGCGGCTCGGCGTACGGCCTGGTTATAGGTGGCCGGCGTTTCATCCGCGCTATCAAACTGGGGAGCCGACAGTTTATTGAACTGACGTAAAGACGGCAGCGCCAGCAGCAGCAGGCCAGCGACAATCAAACCGATGACAATAGAACGTAAGAGCTTTGAAAGCATGATGCGCGTTTCGTTAAAAAAGGAACGATTTGCAGCATAACATGAGTTATCCGGACATCACATGCAGCGGTGATGTCCGGATCGCAAATGCTTAGCGCAACAGAATATAGATGGACTCATTGCCACGCATGACCTGCAGGGCAATAACCGCCGGTTTGCTTTCCAGCACTTTGCGCAGTTCGGCAATAGACTGCACGCGATTGCGGTTTACACCGATGATCACATCATCCTGATGCAATCCGGCCTGCGCGGCAGGGCTGCTCTTCTCGACGGTGTCGATGCGAATGCCTTTTGTGCCGTCTTTCAGCTGTCCATCGCTCAGGGTCGCACCCTGCAGCGCCGGGGCGATCAGCTCCGCGCTGGCCGAGGAGGAGGTGCTCTTATCCAGCGTCACTTCAACGTCAAGCGGCTTACCGTCACGTATCAGGCCCAGCTTCACTTTGGCGCCAGGTTCCGTTGTGGCAATCCGCGAACGCAGTTCTGCAAAGCTGTTAAGCGGTTTGTCGTTCAGGCTGACGATCACATCCCCCGATTTCACGCCCGCTTTTGCGGAGCCGGAGTTTGGCAGCACTTCACTGACAAACGCCCCGCGCTGTACATTGATGTTGAACGCTTTTGCGATATCAGCGCTCATCTCCATACCTTTAATGCCCAGCAGCCCGCGTTTGATTTCACCGAACTGGATCAACTGCTGCGCCAGGGTTTTGGCCATATTGCTGGGGATAGCAAAACCGATCCCGATGCTGCCGCCGCCTGGGGCCAGAATCGCCGTGTTAATCCCAATCAGCTCGCCGTTAAGGTTGAGCAATGCCCCGCCGGAGTTTCCACGGTTGATTGAGGCATCGGTCTGGATAAAGTTTTCCAGCCCCTCCAGATTCAGGCCGCTACGCCCCAGCGCGGAGACGATCCCGGAGGTGGCGGTTTGCCCTAAGCCAAAGGGGTTGCCCACGGCGACGGCAAAGTCGCCGACGCGCAGTTTGTCAGAATCCGCGATGGCAATCTGGGTTAGATTGCTCGGGTTTTGCACCTGCAGCAGCGCGATGTCGCTCTGGTCATCGCCGCCAATCAGTTTGGCATCAAATTCGCGGCCATCATTTAGCTGGACGCTGATTTTATCGGCCTGGCTGATGACATGGTTGTTAGTCAGAATATAGCCTTTAGCTGCATCAATAATGACGCCAGAGCCCAGGCCTTCAAAAGGCTGTGCCTGCTGGTCGGGAGACTCATCGCCAAAATATTTTTTCAGTTCTTCAGGGACGCGTTGGCTTTGTACCGCCGTGCCTTCAACCTGAACGCTGACGACCGCAGGCAACACTTTTTCCAGCATGGGCGCGAGGCTTGGAATGGCCGCCTGGCCAGGCACCTGGGAGGGGATAGCAGCGAATACAGGGACGGACGCCGAGAGAGATAACCCGACACTTAACGCGATAGCGCTCAACAGCTGGTTTTTTTTCTTCATCGATGTTGACTCTCGTAACCTGGAATAAAGGAAAAACGGCCCTAAAAACACGTTGATGTTATTGAATTTTAAAACGCTGAACAATGAGGTGTTTAACTAAATGATAGCTGGGGTCATGAAGAAAGGACGGGCGCAATCGCTGCGCCCGTAAAATAAATTCAGGTTGTGTGCTTAATCGCGTTTTACACCACCGCGCAGCAGGCCGGACGCGCCATCGGAGTAGTCGCGAGGCATCTGAACGGGCGCCTGATCGTTACCGGCCTCAGAGTCAGCCAGACGGTTGCGGAATGGGTTGGTTTCAGCGGTCATTTCCGGCAGCAGGCTGCTGGAGCTTTTTGCCATATGTTGATACAGCTGACGATAGTCGGTCGCCATGTTGTCCAGCAGCTCGGCGCTGCGGGCAAAATGGCTGACCAGCTCTTCACGATACTCTTCCAGCTCGGCTTTGTTCTTTTCCAGTTCGTACTGCAGTGACTGCTGCTGACGCAATTTGCGATTACCGAAACGCATGGCCACAGCACCGATGACGATGCCGACGACTAAACCGATTAGCGCATATTCCCAGGTCATGAACTTCTCCCGTTGTCTTGTTGTTCCGTAGGGTGTTGGCTCGGCTCCTGCCTGTGCCTGATAATGCCACTATAACCGCTATTTCTGCAGAAGTGGAATCCTGACGTATCATCGCGTAGTGTAGAACGGCCTTTTTTTCATCAGTCACGTCTGCTGGTGAGCGTTAATTGAAGGAATAACAATAAGATTATGCAAAACCTGTCCCCTGCATCGCGATATCAACTGGCCCTTAACGAGGGCACTCATCAGCCTGACGACGTTCAACGTGAGGCGGTAAACCGCCTGGAGATGATTTATCAGGAGCTCACTGCAAAACCCGCAGAAGTCGAACCGAACGGTGGGCTAAAGGCGGCGTTTGGGCGGTTGCTCGGTAAAAAAGCGCCACAGGCTCACGCGCCGGCGCGCGGTTTATACATGTGGGGCGGGGTCGGTCGCGGAAAAACCTGGCTGATGGACATGTTCTACCAGAGCCTGCCGGGTACACGTAAACAGCGTCTGCACTTCCATCGTTTTATGCTGCGGGTGCATGAAGAGCTGACTGTGCTGCAGGGTAAAAGCGATCCGCTGGAGATTGTGGCCGACAGGTTCAAGGCGGAAACCGACGTGCTCTGCTTCGACGAGTTTTTTGTGTCTGACATCACCGATGCCATGCTGTTAGGCGGCCTGATGAAGGCGTTATTTGCCCGCGGGATTACGCTGGTGGCCACGTCGAATATCCCGCCGGACGATCTGTACCGCAACGGCCTGCAGCGGGCACGCTTCCTGCCCGCCATTGACGCTATCAAACAGCATTGTGACATTATGAACGTCGATGCCGGTGTCGATTATCGTCTGCGCACGCTGACCCAGGCGCACCTGTGGCTTTCGCCGCTAAATGCCGATACCACCTGCGAGATGGATAAACTTTGGCTGGCGCTGGCGGGAGCAAAACGCGAGCACGCTCCGGAACTCGAGATTAACCATCGCCCGCTCCCCACCCTTGGCGTCGAAAACCAAACGCTGGCGGTCTCCTTTACGACGCTTTGCGTGGATGCCCGTAGCCAGCACGACTACATTGCGCTTTCACGTCTGTTCCACACCGTGATGGTGCTGGATGTGCCGGTGATGACGCGGCTGATGGAGAGCGAGGCGCGACGCTTCATTGCGCTGGTGGACGAGTTTTATGAGCGCCACGTCAAGCTGGTGGTCAGCGCCGAGGTACCTTTATATGAGATTTACCAGGGAGAGCGGCTGAAGTTTGAGTTCCAGCGCTGCCTGTCTCGCCTGCAGGAGATGCAGAGCGAGGACTACCTGAAGCTGGAGCATATGCCGTAATAAATACCACCCTCTCCCTGAGAAGGGTGCCTTGTAGGCCGGGTAAGGCGCAGCCGCCACCCGGCATTTTCCGTGGCCCCGAAAAACCCATTCCAAATCACATTTAAGGGTCGATCTTTGACCTCAACTTCTCTATAATCTTGCGACCCCACGTTACGAGAAGGTTTTTTTCCCGAAACTTTCTATGTGTCGGCATGTGCTATTCGAAGGGGTAGGTTTGCCGGACTTTGTCGTGTGAACCTCAACTGACTAAACGTTTGGGTGTTCACCAACGTGTAACTTATTATTTGGGTAAGCTTTTAATGAAAACTTTTACAGCTAAACCAGAAACCGTACAGCGCGACTGGTATGTTGTTGACGCGACCGGTAAAACTCTGGGCCGTCTGGCTACTGAACTGGCTCGTCGCCTGCGCGGTAAGCACAAAGCGGAATACACTCCGCACGTTGATACCGGTGATTACATCATCGTTCTGAACGCTGATAAAGTTGCTGTAACCGGCAACAAGCGTACTGACAAAATGTACTACCACCACACCGGCCACATCGGTGGTATCAAAGAAGCGACCTTTGAAGAGATGATTGCCCGCCGTCCTGAGCGTGTGATTGAAATCGCGGTTAAAGGCATGCTGCCAAAAGGCCCGCTGGGTCGTGCTATGTTCCGTAAACTGAAAGTTTACGCAGGCAACGAGCACAACCACGCGGCACAGCAACCGCAAGTTCTTGACATCTAATCGGGATTATAGGCAATGGCTGAAAATCAATACTACGGCACTGGTCGCCGCAAAAGTTCCGCAGCTCGCGTTTTCATCAAACCGGGCAGTGGTAAAATCGTAATCAACCAGCGTTCTCTGGAACAATACTTCGGTCGCGAAACTGCCCGCATGGTAGTTCGCCAGCCGCTGGAACTGGTTGACATGGTAGAAAAACTGGATCTGTACATCACCGTTAAAGGTGGTGGTATCTCCGGTCAGGCAGGTGCGATCCGTCACGGTATCACCCGCGCTCTGATGGAGTACGACGAATCCCTGCGTTCTGAACTGCGTAAAGCTGGCTTCGTTACTCGTGACGCGCGTCAGGTTGAACGTAAGAAAGTGGGTCTGCGTAAAGCACGTCGTCGTCCACAGTTCTCCAAACGTTAATCCATTCTGCTTACGCAGAACGATTGGCGAAAAACCCGCTTCGGCGGGTTTTTTTATGGATAATGCGCAGGTTATCCACAATATGCATGCATATATCTTCTCTTTTTCCACATTTCCAGAATCCCCTCACCACAAAGCCATCAAAATCTGGTAAACTATCATCCAATTTTCTGCCCAAATATCGGTGAATACTCGATTTTTGTTCGTTTCTTGAACAATGTGTTTTCTCTGGGATGGGCGATACAACATCTGGCTGGCCCCTGTTGGGCTGGTAGCAGTAAAAATTCTGAATATACCTGGAGGTTTTCATGGCTGTCGCTGCCAACAAACGTTCGGTAATGACGCTGTTTTCTGGTCCTACTGACATTTATAGCCATCAGGTTCGTATCGTGCTGGCCGAGAAGGGTGTCAGTTTTGAGATCGAGCATGTGGAAAAGGATAACCCGCCTCAGGATCTGATCGATCTCAACCCGAGCCAAAGCGTACCGACGCTGGTGGATCGCGAGCTGACCCTGTGGGAATCCCGTATCATTATGGAATATCTGGATGAGCGTTTCCCGCATCCGCCGCTGATGCCTGTTTACCCTGTCGCGCGTGGTGAAAGCCGCCTGTACATGCAGCGTATCGAAAAAGACTGGTACTCGCTGATGAACGTGATTACCAGCGGTTCCGCTTCTGAAGCTGACGCTGCGCGTAAGCAACTGCGTGAAGAGCTGCTGGCAATCGCCCCGGTGTTTGGTCAGAAACCGTTCTTCCTGAGCGATGAGTTCAGCCTGGTGGATTGCTACCTGGCACCGCTGCTGTGGCGTCTGCCGACCCTGGGCGTAGAGTTCAGCGGTCCTGGCGCGAAAGAGCTGAAGGGCTACATGACTCGCGTCTTTGAGCGCGACTCTTTCCTGGCATCCTTAACTGAACCGGAACGTGAAATGCGTCTCGGCCGAGGCTAATGACTGTGGAAATGTCACAACTTACCCCACGCCGTCCTTATCTGCTGCGCGCCTTCTATGAATGGCTGCTGGATAACCAGCTCACGCCGCACCTGGTTGTGGATGTGACGTTGCCGGGCGTGCTGGTTCCAATGGAATACGCGCGTGACGGGCAGATCGTACTGAACATCGCCCCGCGCGCGGTGGGTAACCTGGAGCTGGCGAACGATGAAGTGCGCTTCAACGCGCGTTTCGGCGGCGTGCCGCGTCAGGTTTCCGTGCCGCTGGCAGCCGTGCTGGCTATCTACGCGCGTGAAAACGGTGCGGGTACCATGTTCGAGCCGGAAGCGGCGTATGATGAAGATGTTGCCAGCCTGAATGATGACAACGCATCCGACGAGCGCGAAAGCGACACGGTGATGTCACTTATCGATGGTGATAAACCCGATCATCACGACGACAATGACCCTGATGACGATCCGCCTCCGCGCGGTGGTCGTCCGGCTCTTCGCGTCGTGAAATAAAAAAACAGGCCCAATCGGGCCTGTTTTTTTTACACTTCCAGGTAGTTCAGGATCCCGTCAGCCGCCTTGCGGCCTTCGGCAATCGCCGTTACCACCAGGTCGGAACCGCGAACGATATCGCCACCCGCGAAGATTTTCGGGTTGCTGGTCTGGAACGCGTTATCGCTACCTTCTGGCGCGATTACGCGGCCCTGTGAATCCAGCTCAACGCTGTGCTTCGCCAGCCACTCCATGCTGTGAGGGCGGAAACCAAACGCCATCACCACGGCATCGGCCGGGATCACGTGTTCAGAACCGGCAACGATCTCGGCGCGACGACGGCCTTTCGCATCCGGTGCGCCCATCTCGGTACGCGCCATCTTCACGCCGCTCACTTTGCCGTTGGCATTCACTTCAATACCCAGAGGCTGGATGTTGAACTGGAACTCCACGCCCTCTTCACGCGCGTTTTTCACTTCGCGCTTAGAGCCCGGCATGTTCTCTTCGTCACGACGGTAGGCGCAGATCACGTGTGCCGCATTCTGACGAATGGAGGTACGCACGCAGTCCATCGCGGTATCACCGCCGCCCAGCACCACCACGCGTTTGCCTTCCATGCTGACGAACGGCTCATCGGCGGTTTCGCCGTAGCCCATGATCTGCTTGGTGTTGGCAATCAGGAACGGCAGCGCGTCGTACACGCCTGGCGCGTCTTCGTTTTCCAGACCGCCGCGCATGGACTGATAGGTGCCCACGCCCAGGAATACGGCGTCGTAATCCTTCAGCAGGTCGTCGAGCTGCACGTCGCGGCCCACTTCCACGTTCAGTTTGAACTCAATGCCCATGCCGGTGAAGATTTCCCGGCGACGGGTCATGACCTCTTTTTCCAGCTTGAAGGCCGGGATACCGAAGGTCAGCAGACCGCCGATTTCCGGATGACGGTCAAAGACCACCGCCTTCACGCCGTTGCGGGTCAGTACGTCCGCACAGGCCAGGCCCGCCGGGCCCGCGCCGATGATCGCCACGCGCTTGTCGGTTTGCTTCACGCCGGTCATGTCCGGACGCCAGCCCATCTCGAACGCTTTATCGTTGATATAACGCTCAATGTTGCCGATGGTCACCGCACCGAACTCGTCGTTCAACGTACAGGAGCCTTCGCACAGACGGTCCTGAGGACACACGCGGCCGCACACTTCCGGCAGGGTATTGGTCTGGTGAGACAGCTCGGCGGCTTCAAAAATACGTCCTTCGTTGGCCAGCTTCAGCCAGTTAGGGATGTAGTTGTGTACCGGACATTTCCATTCGCAGTAAGGGTTACCGCAGGACAGGCAGCGGTCTGCCTGTGCTTTGGCCTGGCCTTCTGAAAACGGCTCGTAGATTTCAACAAATTCAATTTTGCGGATCTTCAGCGGTTTCTTTGGCGGATCAACACGCTGCAGGTCGATAAACTGGTATACGTTCTGGCTCATCTGAATTCCTTACTGCGCCTGCACGCGCAGCTCTGCTGCGCTACGACTACGGTGACCCAACAGGGCTTTAACATCGCTGGACTTCGGCTTAACCAGCGCGAATTTCGCAGAGAACGCCGGCCAGTTCGCCAGGATCTCTTCGCCGCGCGAAGAACCGGTATGCTGCACGTGTTCGGTAATTAAACCGCGCAGGTGTTCTTCGTGAATGGCCAGCGTGTCAACGTCCAGCACTTCCACCAGCTCCGGGTTCACGCGTTTGCGGAACTCGCCGTCTTCGTCCAGGACGTACGCAAAACCGCCCGTCATGCCCGCGCCGAAGTTCACGCCGGTTTTACCCAGAACGCAAACAATCCCGCCCGTCATGTATTCACAACCGTTATCGCCAATGCCTTCCACCACGGTGATGGCACCGGAGTTACGCACCGCAAAACGCTCGCCCGCACGGCCTGCTGCAAACAGACGACCGCCGGTCGCGCCGTACAGGCAGGTGTTACCGATGATGCTGGCTTCATGGCTGCGGAAGGCTGAGCCGACCGGAGGGCGCACCGCCAGCAGACCGCCCGCCATGCCTTTACCGACGTAGTCGTTGGCATCGCCGGTCAGGTACAGCTCAACACCACCTGCGTTCCACACGCCGAAGCTCTGACCCGCGGTACCGCTGAAATGCGCGGTAATCGGATCCGACGCCAGCCCCTGGTCACCGTGCGTCTGCGCGATGTAGCCGGAGAGCGATGCACCCACGGAACGGTCGGTGTTGCGGATATCAAACCAGAACGTTTTGCTCTGCTTGTCGTCCACGTACGGCTTCGCCTGCTGCAGCAGCTGTGCGTTCAGCACGCCGTTATCAAACGGCGGGTTGTTCTCGGTGCAGTAGACCGCTTTGCCAGGATGCGGCTGCGCGGTTTCCAGCAGCTTAGACAGCTCCAGCTTTTGCTGCTTGGCGGTGAAGCCTTCCAGCTCTTTCAGCAGGTCGGTACGGCCAATCAGGTCCACCAGACGTTTAACGCCCAGCTGGGCCATCAGCTCGCGAGTTTCGCGGGCGATGAACTCAAAGTAATTAGTCACTTTGAACGGCAGGCCGTGATAGTGGTTCTTACGCAGCTTCTCGTCCTGGGTTGCAACGCCGGTTGCGCAGTTGTTCAGGTGGCAAATACGCAGGTATTTACAGCCCAGCGCGACCATTGGACCCGTACCGAAACCGAAGCTTTCCGCACCGAGGATCGCCGCCTTGATGATGTCGAGGCCAGTTTTCAGACCGCCATCCACCTGCAGACGGATCTTATGACGCAGACCGTTAGCCACCAGCGCCTGCTGGGTTTCCACTAGGCCAAGCTCCCACGGACAGCCCGCATATTTCACGGAGGAGAGCGGGCTTGCGCCGGTACCGCCGTCATAACCGGCAATGGTGATGAGATCCGCATAGGCCTTCGCCACGCCGGTCGCGATGGTGCCAACGCCCGGTTCGGAAACCAGCTTCACGGAGATCATCGCCTTCGGGTTGACCTGTTTCAGGTCGAAAATGAGCTGCGCCAGATCCTCGATAGAGTAGATATCGTGGTGCGGCGGCGGGGAGATCAGCGTCACGCCCGGCACGGAATAGCGCAGTTTGGCGATGTACGGGGTGACTTTATCACCCGGCAGCTGACCGCCTTCGCCCGGTTTAGCACCCTGAGCAACTTTAATCTGAATCACGTCGGCGTTGACCAGGTACGCAGGCGTTACGCCAAAGCGACCGGATGCCACCTGCTTGATACGGGACACTTTGTTGGTGCCGTAACGCGCAGGGTCTTCACCGCCTTCGCCGGAGTTGGAGTTGCCGCCGATGCTGTTCATGGCTTCCGCCAGCGCTTCGTGGGCTTCCGGGCTCAGCGCGCCGATGGACATCGCCGCGGTATCGAAGCGTTTGAACAGTTCCGATGCCGGTTCAACTTCGTCAATGCTGACCGCTTCATCGCCCGGATTGAGGGCAATAAGGTCGCGCAGCGTCGCCGCCGGACGGTTATTCACCAGCTCAGCGTACTGCTGATAATCGCTGTATTCACCGCTCTGAACCGCCTGCTGCAGCGTGCGCACCACGTCCGGGTTATAGGCGTGGTATTCGCCACCGTGAACGTATTTCAGCAGACCGCCCTGATCCAGCGGCTTACGTGCCAGCCAGGCGCGCTTGGACAGGTTCACCAGATCCTGCTGGAAGTCCGCAAAACCGGCGCCGCCGATGCGGCTGACCACGCCCTGGAAGCAGAGGTTGGCAACCTCGTCATGCAGGCCGACCGCTTCAAACAGCTTAGAACAGCGGTAGGAGGCAATGGTCGAGATGCCCATTTTGGACATGATCTTGTACAGACCTTTGTTGATGCCGTTACGGTAGTTCAGCATCACCGCGCGGTAATCTTTGTCGATCGCGCGGGTATCCACCAGACGGGCCAGCGTTTCGTAGGCCAGGTACGGGTAGATCGCCGTCGCGCCGAAGCCCAACAGCACGGCAAAGTGATGCGGGTCGCGGGCGCTTGCGGTTTCAACAATGATGTTCGCGTCGCAGCGCAGGCTCTTATCGACCAAACGCGTCTGGATAGCGCCGACCGCCATCGGGGCAGGTACAGGCAGACGGTTTTTCGCGATATTACGGTCGGACAACACCAGCAGCACGGTGCCGTTACGCACCATCTGTTCGGCTTTGTCACACAGCGCATTCACCGTCTCTTCAAGGCTCGCTTCGTTCACGTCGAAGGTAATGTCGAGCGTGTCGGCGCGGTAGTGCTCCTCTTTCATGGTGGTGAGCTGTTTGAAATCTGAATACAGCAGGATCGGCGATTTAAAGGTCAGACGATGCGCCTGGCCTTCGGCCTCGCAGAAGACGTTCATCTCACGACCGATGCTGGTGGCCAGCGACATCACGTGTGCTTCACGCAGCGGATCGATTGGCGGGTTGGTCACCTGCGCGAACTGCTGGCGGAAGTAGTCGTAAATGATGCGCGGCTGGCTGGAGAGCACGGCAAACGGGGTATCGTCACCCATCGAGCCGACCGCTTCCTGGCCGTTTTCACCGAGCACGCGGATGACAGAGTCCAGCTCTTCCGCGCTGTAGTTAAACTGCTTCTGGTAGCTTGCGAGAGTATCGTCGTCCAGCTCGCGGCTGCCCACTTCTTCGTCCGTAAGATCTTCGAACGGCACCAGGCGACGCACGTTCTTCTCCATCCACTCTTTGTACGGGTGGCGGCTCTTCAGATCGTTGTCGGTTTCGGCGGAGTGCAGGATGCGCCCACCGCGGGTGTCGATAACCATCAGCTCGCCCGGACCGACGCGGCCTTTCTCGACCACTTCGTCAGGCTGGTAATCCCAGATGCCGACTTCAGAGGCGCAGGTGATGAGCTTGTCTTTGGTGATAACGTAGCGCGCCGGACGCAGACCGTTACGGTCCAGGTTACAGGCAGCAAAACGGCCGTCGGACATAACGATGCCCGCTGGGCCGTCCCACGGCTCCATGTGCATGGAGTTGAAGTCGAAGAACGCGCGCAGCTCGGGGTCCATATCCGGGTTGTTCTGCCAGGCCGGCGGCACGAGCAGACGCATGGCGCGCACGATATCCATCCCGCCCGCCAGCAGCAGTTCCAGCATATTATCCATCGAGCTGGAGTCCGAGCCGGTTTCGTTCACGAACGGCGCGGCATCGTGCAGGTCAGGGATCAGTGGCGTCTGGAACTTATAGGTACGGGCACGGGCCCACTGGCGGTTACCGGTGATGGTGTTGATCTCGCCGTTGTGCGCCAGGTAGCGGAACGGTTGAGCCAGCGGCCAGCGTGGAACGGTGTTGGTGGAGAAGCGCTGGTGGAACAGGCAAATGGCCGATTCCAGACGCAGGTCCGCCAGGTCCAGGTAGAAGCGCGGCAGGTCAGCCGGCATACACAGACCTTTATAGATGTTCACCAGGTTAGAGAGGCTACAGACGTAGAACTCTTTATCGTCCTGGAGACGTTTTTCAATGCGGCGGCGGGCGATAAACAGACGGCGTTCCATATCACGTGGACGCCAGCCCGCAGGCGCGTTGACGAAAATCTGTTCAATACGAGGCAGCGAGGAGAGGGCGATTTCACCGAGCACCCCTTCGTTGGTTGGCACATCGCGCCAGCCGACAATCGACAGGGTTTCACGCTGAAGTTCTTCTTCGACGATGCGGCGTGAGGCGGCAGCCTTTTCAGGATCCTGATTCAGGAACAGCATGCCGACAGCGTAGTTTTTGGCTAAACGCCAGCCGCGCTCTTCCGCCACGATGCGGAAGAAACGATCCGGTTTTTGCAGCAGCAGGCCGCAACCGTCGCCGGTTTTACCATCGGCAAGGATGGCGCCACGGTGCTGCATACGGGCCAGTGCGTGAATAGCAGTACGCACTACCTTGTGGCTAGGTTCGCCTTCTATGTGGGCGATCAGGCCGAAACCACAGTTATCCTTCTCAAGGGATTTATCGTACAACATATCAGTGAACCTCCCCAGGCTCGTCGGGCTCCCACTGAACTTTACCGTGGCGCACAGGCACAGAAAGAGCATGGCGACGGGGTTTGCGTTTCATACGCGGACCTCGCATTCGCCCTCTTTTTCATCCTTTCGCGCAGGTAAACAAGTTTGAGGACTTGCTTCAGAGGGAATCTCAATTACTGCATAAATATGATGAGCAGGCCGCTCATCCAGAAAGCTTCCAGCGGATTTCCAACTTATCGGGAATTGGTACACAGGTCAAATGGCAATCTTATTTATACAAAAATGTGCTAAAGAGAGTCTATGTAATTGTATTTTAAGTGTATTTAACTATTTTTACATTGATTGAATGACCTGAGAGCGAGCAGCGGAGTGTGATCTGACTCACTATATGAAAGCGGTATTATCAATGTAGCGTGCTGAATAGCGGTTTTATAGCAGAACAATAATCTGGCAATGGATGCAAACCCGCATAAACCCACTGTTTTTCAGTGGTGGCGCTATAAATGAAAAAAACAATCAGAACATAAGGAAAAGTAATCACAGGCGGCGTGAATGAAATTGCAGTAATCGTGAGTATTTATTCATATGGATAAAGGCCGTCCAGGGCGATTGATCCAGGTCATCGCCGACAGAGGCTAAAAGTGGCAGGCTTGTCCCCTTTCTCCGGGACGGTCTATCAGATTATGCAGTTACAGAAATTAGTCAATATGTTTGGTGGGGATCTTTTGCAGCGGTACGGGCAAAAGGTTCATAAGCTGACGCTGCACGGCGGGTTTAGCTGCCCGAATCGCGATGGCACCATCGGGCGCGGCGGCTGCACCTTCTGTAACGTTGCGTCCTTTGCTGACGAGGCCCAGCGGCATAAATCTATCGCTGAACAGCTTGCCCATCAGGCCAGCCTGGTGAACCGCGCGAAGCAATATCTGGCCTATTTCCAGGCCTACACCAGCACGTGGGCGGAGGTGCAGGTATTGCGTTCGATGTATCAGCAGGCCGTCAGCCAGGCCAATATTGTTGGGCTTTGCGTGGGCACACGCCCGGACTGCGTACCGGACGCGGTGCTGGACCTGCTCAGCGAGTACAAAGAACAAGGCTACGAGATCTGGCTGGAGCTGGGCTTGCAGACCGCGCACGACAAAACGCTGCACCGTATTAACCGTGGCCATGATTTCGCCTGCTACCAGCGCACCACGCGCCTGGCCCGCGAGCGCGGGCTGAAGGTCTGCTCGCATCTGATTGTTGGGTTACCCGGCGAGGGTCAACAGCACGGTCTTGAAACGCTGGAAAAGGTGGTTGAAACCGGCGTGGACGGCATTAAGCTGCACCCGCTGCATATTGTTACGGGAAGCATTATGGCGAAAGCCTGGGAAGCAGGGCGGTTAAGCGGTATTGAGCTTGAAGACTATACGGTGACGGCGGGGGAGATGATTCGCCATACGCCGCCGGATATTGTCTACCATCGCATCTCGGCCAGCGCCCGCCGTCCAACGCTTCTGGCACCGCTATGGTGTGAAAAACGCTGGACGGGGATGGTGGAAATTGACCGCTATCTGCAGGAGAACGGCGTACAGGGTTCGGCGCTGGGCCGCCCCTGGATTCCGCGTCTAGCGGCGACGGCCGCCTAGCAAACTCCCCAGCATGCCGCGCACGATTTGATTGGTGACCTGTCGGGCTGCGCTTTTCGCCATGGTCTGCACCACGCCGTCGCGCTTGCCGCCGCGCGGCCCGGTGCTGCCGAAAAGAATGTCTTTGAGCCCACCGAGAATGCCGTCATCGACGGCGACAGATTGCCCTTTAGCGGCAGGCGCAGCCTGCGATTCTGTTGTCGCCTGGACCCCTTTTTGCAGCATCTCGAACGCGGACTCGCGATCCTCCTCGTCTTCGTATTTCCCGTAAACCGGAGAGTGGTTAATCAGGCCGTTGCGCTCATCGTCGGTCACCGGCCCCATACGCGAGCAAGGCGCGATCACCATGGCGCGTTCTACCACAGACGGGCTGCCCTTCGCATCCAGGAACGAGATCAGCGCTTCACCGGTGCCTAGCGCCTGAATCGCCGCTTCGGTATCAAAGGCAGGATTGGCGCGCATGGTTTGCGCGGCGGCTTTCACCGCTTTCTGATCTTTTGGCGTAAAGGCGCGCAGGGCATGCTGCACGCGGTTGCCGAGCTGCCCGAGCACGTTGTCGGGGATATCCGACGGGTTTTGCGAGACAAACCAGACGCCGACTCCTTTGGAGCGGATCAGGCGGATAACCTGTTCGATCTTATCCAGCAATACCTGCGGCGCGTCGTTAAACAGCAGATGCGCTTCGTCAAAGAAGAACACCAGCTTCGGTTTTTCCAGATCGCCCGCTTCCGGTAATTGTTCATAGAGCTCGGAGAGCATCCACAGCAGGCTAGCGGCGTAGAGTTTCGGCATCTGGTAGAGCTTCTCTGAGCTCAGGATGTTAATAATGCCTTTGCCGCTGCTGTCGGTGCGCATCCAGTCTTTGATATCCAGCATGGGTTCACCAAAGAAATGCTCAGCGCCCTGCTGCTCAAGCGTCAGTAGACCGCGCTGAATAGCGCCCACCGAGGCGCTGCTGATATTGCCGTACTGGTTCTGGAAGGATTTGGCGTTATCGCCGATGTATTGCGTAATGGCGCGTAGATCTTTGAAATCAAGCAGCAGCAGTCCCTGATCGTCGGCAATGCGGAAGATAATATTCAGCACGCCGGACTGCACGTCGTTGAGGTTAAGCAGACGGGCCAGCAGCAGTGGGCCGAGATCGGAGACGGTGGCGCGCACCGGGTGGCCTTTCTCACCAAAGATATCCCACACCACCACCGGGTTACCGTGCGGCGTCCAGTCCGTGATGCCAATATTTTTCAGCCGCTCGAGCAGTTTTTCAGATGCCGTCCCATCCTGAGCCACACCGGTTAAATCGCCTTTCACGTCAGCCATAAAGACCGGTACGCCAATCTCTGAAAGCGACTCCGCCAGCTTTTGCAGGGTGACGGTTTTCCCCGTCCCGGTCGCTCCGGTGATCAGACCGTGGCGGTTCGCCATCGCGGGCAGTAAATACAGCTCTTTTTCCAGCGTCCTGGCAATTAACAATGGTGTACTCATGATGCGCTTCCTCTCTTAGTCCTGGGTGGAGTATAGGCAACCTGGCCGCAATTTGGTTGAGTAAATTCCTGACTTTGCGGCGCATTATCCAGCGCGGACTATGCTTTTGCATACGGTTCACAAAATAGTGGGAAACTATGTCCAGATTCTTCTTTAACGATCGTAAACAGCTGGTCAACGATGCCATTGAAGGCATACTGCTTTCTGCGCCACATGCCAATCTCGTCAAGCTTGATATCGATCCGGCCATCAGGATCGTCGCACGCGGCGACTGGGACAAAAGCCGCGTGGCGGTGATCTCCGGCGGCGGCTCAGGCCACGAACCCGCGCACGCCGGGTTTGTCGGCAAAGGGATGCTGACGGCGGCAGTGTGTGGCGATCTTTTTGCTTCGCCGAGCGTGGATGCGGTGCTGAATGCCATTGTGGCGGTCACGGGCGACCGGGGCTGTCTGCTGATCGTAAAAAACTACACCGGCGATCGCCTGAACTTTGGTCTGGCGGCGGAAAAGGCTAAACGTTACGGTCTTAAGGTGGAGATGGTGATCGTGGCAGACGATATCGCGCTGCCGGATAACAAGCAGCCGCGCGGTATTGCAGGAACGGCACTGGTCCACAAGATTGCCGGCTATGCGGCGGAGCAGGGGAAATCGCTGAGCGAGGTGCGGAATATTGCGCAACAGGCCTGCGATAACCTCTGGAGCCTGGGCGTGGCGATGCAAACGTGCAACCTGCCGGGCAGCGACGATGAAGAGGGGCGGATTAAACAAGGCCATGTCGAGCTGGGCCTGGGCATTCACGGCGAGCCCGGGGCTTCCGTGGTGGATACGCAAAACAGCAAAGCCATTATCGACACCCTGGTGACGCCGTTACGCGCGCAGGCGGGCGAGGGGCGTTTTGCGGTATTGATTAACAATCTTGGCGGCGTATCGGCGCTGGAGATGGCGCTGCTGACCAAAGAGCTGGCGCACTCGGCGCTGAAAGAGAACATCGCGTACCTGATTGGCCCAGCGCCGCTGGTCAGCGCGCTGGATATGAAAGGCTTTTCGCTGACGCTGCTGAAGCTCACTGATTTCTTCGAAAAGGCGATTCACGCTGATGTCGAGACGCTGGGCTGGCAGAAGCCCGTGGCGTTTGCGCCACTGCGTACCGTTGAGCACAGCGCCATTCATGATCGAGTGGAATATACCTCATCGGACAATCCGCAGGTGGGAGCGTGTGTCTTCTCAGTGACAAAAACGCTGATCCAGCTGGAAAACCGCCTGAACGCGCTGGATGCGAAAGTGGGTGATGGCGATACCGGCTCCACCTTTGCGCAAGGGGCGCGGGATATTGCGCAGCGACTGGAGGAGAACACGCTCCCGCTTAATGATGTGTCTAAGCTGCTGCTGCTGGTTGGCGAGCGGCTGGCGACGGTGATGGGCGGGTCGAGCGGGGTGCTGATGTCGATCTTCTTCACCGCGGCCGGGCAAAAGCTTCACGATGGTCAGACGCTCCCTGAGGCCTTGCTCAGCGGACTGGCGCAGATGAAGCAGTACGGCGGGGCAGATCTCGGCGATCGCACGCTGATCGATGCGCTGCAACCGGCGCTGGAGGCGTTGCTGAAGGGAGATATCGAGGCAGCGGCGAAGGCTGCACAGCACGGTGCCGAAGCAACGGCGAAAATGGCGAAAGCCGGCGCGGGACGCTCGTCGTATGTCAATAAAGAGAACCTGGATGGGGTAATGGATCCGGGAGCGGTCGCGGTAGCGGAAGTATTTAACGTATTGGCGCAGCAGTGAAGGTAGGCCGGGTAAGGCGAAGCCGCCACCCGGCAAACTCACATCAGAAATCCGCTTTCAGCACCACGCGGTAGCGGGCTTTACCGTCGCGCACGTGCTGGATCGCTTCGTTGATTTTCGACATTGGATACAGTTCGGTGGTCGGTGCCACTTTGGTGCGTCCGGCGAATTTCATCAGTTTTCGCAGCTCGTACGGCGTACCGGTAGCAGAACCGGATATGCTGCGATCCCCACCGATCAGGGTAAACGCCGGAACCGGCAGCGGCTTCATCACCGCACCCACGGTGTGGAAGTTACCGCCGTAGGCCAGCGCTTCAAAGTACGGCTGCCAGTCGAGATCCACGTTAACGGTGTTGATGATCAGATCAAACTGGCCCGCCAGCGCGTTCAGCGCCTGCGGATCGCGGCTATTCACCACTTTATCCGCCCCCATCGCCAGCACTTCTTTCTCTTTCGCCGGGTTCGAGCTGAACGCCGTGACTTCGCAGCCCATCGCATGCAGCAGCTTGATGGCGATATGCCCCAGTCCGCCAATACCGATGACGCCCACGCGGCTGGTGGCGGTGATATGGTGCATCAGCAGGGGCTTGAAGACGGTGATACCGCCGCACAGCAGCGGACCGGCGGATTCGATATCAATGCTCTCCGGCAGCGGGATCACCCATTGCCAGTCGGCGCGCAGCTTATCGGCAAAACCGCCTTTGTTCAGGATGGTAGGAACGGCGCCTTCGAGGCAGTTGATCTGATTTCCGCTGATACAGGCGTCGCAGTGACCACAGCTGCGTGCCGTCCAGCCAATGCCTACGCGCTGGCCTACTTTCAGCCCTTTGTCCTGCGCGGCGCTACCGAGCGCCACGACGCGGCCAATGACTTCGTGTCCGGCAACCAGCGGATAGCTGGAGAAGCCCCATTCGTTGTCGATCATCGAGAGATCCGAGTGGCAGATCCCGCAGTAATCAACCTGTACTTCGACGTCTTCTGCTTTTAGTTCGCCCGCATCGTACTCGTACAGCTCAAGTTCTGCACCCGCCTGCGGTGCGGCGTAGCTTTTTATCTTCGACATCGTGTTTCCCCCGTTGTGGTGTGAACTGAGAGTGTAGAGCATTCAGTTTACAGCCGCTTAACAGAAGAGGGCAGGAACGAAAGTTACAGACTTTTCAGCATTCTGACTTCGCAGTCAACGTGACCGGTACAGCCCAGGGGCGCATCGATATGCTCAAAGCCCAGATGTTCATACAGGCCGATGGCCTCTTTGAGGAACGCGGTCGTTTCAAGGTAGCAGCGGGTGAAGCCCTGCTTGCGCGCATGATCCAGAGCAATCAGCGCCAGCTTTTTCGCCAGTCCTTGCCCGCGCGCCGTTGGCAGGAAATACATTTTCTGCAGCTCGCAGATATCCGGCTCGCTGCAGCTGAGGGGCGCCACGCCGCCGCCTCCGACAACCTGGCCGTTCTGCTCGATTACCCAGTAGGCGTGCCCTGGCTGGCTGTAGAGCTGGTAAAGCGCGTCCAGGTTCGGGTCGGCAACCGTGTAGCCTTTGTCAGCCGTCAGGCCATATTCGGCAGAAACGGTGCGGATAACGGCGGCGATAGCCGGGTTATCCTGCTCAGCGATCCGGCGCATCGTCGTCGCGACGGGGGTAATCACGCTCATAGCATTACTCATTACAAAAATTGACACATAACTGCTGTTAATAGCACCGCAGAAAGGGGAGTGCAAGCGAGGAGTTTTCAGGAAGGATACCCCTTACGCTCTGAAGCGTAAGGGGTAAAAGCATTACAGGGCAGCGATAACCGCCTGCTGCTCAATCAGCTTGGTCTTCGCATCGGCGAAGGCAACCAGACGCTCACGCTCTTTCGCGATGACCGCTTCCGGCGCGCGGGCTACAAAGCCTTCGTTCGCCAGCTTGCTTTCGATTTTGCCAATTTCCACGTCGACTTTTGCCACTTCTTTCGCCAGACGAGCCAGCTCGGCGTCTTTGTCGATCAGACCCGCCATCGGGATCAGCAGCTCGGCGCCGTCGATGATTTTGGTCACGGAAACCGGACCTTTGTCATCCGCAGGCAGCACGGTGATGCTTTCCAGACGCGCCATAGTTTTCAGGAAGGTGTTGTTCTCTGTGACGCGACGAACGGCAGCTTCGCTGCAGCCACGAAGCAGCAGCTCCAGCGGTTTGCCAGGGGCAATGTTCATTTCAGCACGGATGTTACGTACCGCAACGATCGCCTGCTTCAGCCACTCGGTATCCGCTGATGCCGCTTCATCGACTTTCGCCGCATCGAATTCCGGGAACGGCTGCAGCATGATGGTATCTGCGTTGATGACAGCAATCACCTTCACGCGCTGCCAGATGGTCTCGGTGATGAATGGAATAACCGGGTGCGCCAGGCGCAGCAGGCCTTCCAGAACGGTAATCAGCGTGTTGCGCGTGCCGCGCAGTTCCGCTTCAGTGCCGCCGTTCATGACCGGCTTCGCCAGCTCCAGATACCAGTCGCAGAACTGGTTCCAGGTGAATTCATACAGGATGCCCGCCGCGATGTCGAAGCGGTAGCTGTCCAGCGCCTCGCGGAACGCTTTCACCGTCTGGTTGAATTCCGCCAGGATCCAGCGGTCAGCCAGAGACAGCGTCATTTCGCCACCGTTGAAGCCACAATCCTGATCTTCGGTGTTCATCAGCACGAAGCGGCTGGCGTTCCACAGCTTGTTACAGAAGTTACGGTAACCTTCCAGACGCTTCATGTCCCAGTTGATGTCACGGCCGGTAGAGGCCAGCGCCGCCAGGGTGAAGCGCAGGGCGTCGGTACCGTGAGACTCAATCCCGTTCGGGAACTGCTTCTCGGTGCGCTTGCGGATTTTCTCCGCCAGCTGCGGCTGCATCATGTTGCCGGTGCGTTTTTCCAGCAGATCTTCCAGAGAAATCCCGTCAACCATGTCCAGCGGGTCGATGACGTTACCCTTGGATTTGGACATCTTCTGGCCTTCGTCGTCGCGGATCAGACCGGTCATGTAGACGGTATGGAACGGAACCTGCGGCTTGCCGTCTTCGTCTTTGATGAAGTGCATGGTCATCATGATCATGCGGGCAATCCAGAAGAAGATGATGTCGAAGCCGGACACCATCACGCTGGTCGGGTGGAACTGACGCAGCGCGTCGGTGTTTTCTGGCCAGCCGAGGGTGGAGAAGGTCCACAGCGCGGAGGAGAACCAGGTGTCCAGCACGTCTTCGTCCTGACGCAGCGCAACGTCTGCACTCAGGTTGTTTTCCTGACGCACTTCATCTTCGCTGCGGCCAACGTAGACGTTGCCTTCATTGTCGTACCATGCCGGGATACGGTGACCCCACCACAGCTGACGAGAGATACACCAGTCCTGAATATCGCGCATCCAGGAGAAGTACATGTTTTCGTACTGCTTCGGCACGAACTGAATGCTGCCGTTCTCAACCGCTTCCACAGCCGGTTTCGCCAGCACGTCGGCACGCACGTACCACTGGTCGGTCAGCATTGGCTCGATTACCACGCCACCACGGTCGCCGTACGGCACGGTCAGGTCGTGAGGCTTGATCTCTTCCAGCAGGCCCAGTGCGTCAACGGCAGCCACGATCGCTTTACGCGCGGCAAAACGTTCCAGCTTCTGGAACTCCGCCGGGATGTCGCTGGAATAAACGTCGGATTCGTTGCCTTTGGTATCGTACACTTCTGCGCTTTCGCGGATATCGCCGTCGAAGGTAAGAATGTTGATCATCGGCAGGGCGTGACGACGACCCACTTCATAGTCATTGAAGTCGTGCGCCGGGGTGATTTTCACGCAGCCGGTGCCTTTTTCCATGTCGGCGTGTTCGTCGCCCACAATCGGAATACGGCGGTTTACCAGCGGCAGCACCACGAATTTGCCGATCAAATCTTTATAACGCGGATCTTCCGGGTTAACGGCCACGCCGGTATCGCCCAGCAGAGTTTCCGGACGGGTGGTCGCGACCACCAGGTAATCTTTGCCGTCGGCGGTTTTTGCACCGTCGGCCAGCGGATAGCGGATGTGCCACATGGAGCCTTTAGACTCGCGGTTTTCCACTTCCAGGTCAGAGATGGCGGTGCGCAGTTTCGGATCCCAGTTTACCAGGCGTTTGCCGCGGTAAATCAGGTCTTCTTTATACAGGCGAACGAAGACTTCTTTAACGGCATTGGAGAGGCCTTCATCCATGGTGAAGCGCTCGCGCTCCCAGTCTACGGAGTTGCCGAGACGACGCATCTGACGGGTAATGGTGCCGCCAGATTCCGCTTTCCACTGCCAGATTTTGTCGATAAAAGCGTCGCGACCGTAGTCGTGGCGGGTTTTTCCTTCTTCAGCGGCAATTTTACGCTCAACCACCATCTGGGTCGCGATACCCGCGTGGTCAGTCCCCGCTTGCCACAGCGTGTTTTTGCCCTGCATGCGCTGGTAACGGATCATGGTGTCCATGATGGTCTGCTGGAAAGCATGACCCATATGCAAACTGCCGGTGACGTTCGGCGGCGGGATCATGATGCAGAAGGACTCTTTGCTTTCGTCGCCGTTAGGCTTGAAATAGCCCTGCTGTTCCCAGTGCTCGTAAAGCGGCTGTTCGATATCGCGTGGGTTATATGTCTTTTCCATTATTTCCAGGTTGCCGTATTCAGGTTAAAACCAGCCAGGCGGTACGCTTTGTAGCGTTCGCGCGCCAGTTGTTTCAAAGATTCTTCGTAAGGGACAAAGTCTACCACTTCTGTGAAAGCGGTGGCAAAATCTGCAAAATCTATCCGCAGGCTAATCAGAATGTCGCGCGCGCTGCTGTTGCGCTTTTGCGGCCAGGCAATTTCAACCGGTGCCCCGCCGCGCGGACCTTCGCCTGACAGGTTATGCGGAACAAAACTCTCCGGCGGGCGGGCCCACAGCGCTTCATCGAGACGAATCGCCTGCTGCTCATCTTCACAGGCTATCAACACGCGTTTGCCTGCGCGCCAACGTTCTGCGGCAATTTCACACACCAGCTGTTCGACGGCGCTGAGGCCATCCTGATGGGTGTCGTTGTCCAGAAGGTAGAACGTTGCATTCTTCATATATGGGGCTTCTTGTGCTCACTTTAAATGCTTAAGCCGGGCGGCGGCTTCGCCTTACCCGGCCTACGGTTTACTGCCGTTTTGACTTACTCGTCGCCGTTAAAACCCGCACGATTGAGCAGGAACTGCGACAACAGCGCTACCGGGCGACCGGTTGCGCCTTTGGCCTTGCCGGAGCGCCACGCGGTGCCCGCGATATCCAGGTGCGCCCAGTTGTACTTGCGGGTGAAGCGCGCCAGGAAGCAGCCCGCGGTGATCGCCCCGCCAGGACGTCCGCCAATGTTCGCCATATCCGCAAAGTTAGACTCCAGCTGATCCTGATATTCGTCACCCAGCGGTAGACGCCATGCGCGGTCCCCGGCCTGCTCTGACGCACCAATCAGCTCGTGCGCCAGCGGATTGTGGTTCGACATCAGGCCGGTAATGTGATGGCCCAGCGCAATCACACAGGCTCCGGTGAGCGTGGCGACGTCAATCACCGCTTCCGGCTCGAAGCGCTCAACGTAGGTCAACACGTCACAGAGTACCAGACGGCCTTCGGCGTCGGTATTCAGCACTTCAACGGTCTGGCCGGACATGGTGGTCAGAACGTCCCCCGGACGATAGGCGCGGCCGCCAGGCATGTTTTCGCAGCCCGCCAGAACGCCGATCACGTTGATAGGCAACTGAAGTTCCGCAACCATCCGCATCACGCCGTAAACCGCCGCCGCACCGCACATGTCGTACTTCATCTCATCCATGCCTTCGGCAGGCTTGATGGAGATACCGCCGGAGTCGAAGGTCAGGCCTTTACCGACGAGCACAATCGGGCGTGCGTCTTCGGACGGGTTGCCTTTGTACTCAATGACCGACATCAGGGATTCGTTTTGCGAGCCGTTACCGACCGCCAGATAAGAGTGCATCCCCAGCTCTTTCATCTGCTGTTCGCCGATGACGCGGGTAATGACGTTTTTGCTGTAGGCGTCGGCCAGCTGACGCGCCTGAGAAGCCAGGTACGCCGCGTTACAGATGTTCGGCGGCATGTTGCCGAGATCTTTAGCCGCTTTAATGCCGGCTGCAATGGCCAGACCGTGTTGAATAGCGCGTTCACCGCTGGTCAGTTCACGACGGGTTGGCACGTTAAAGACCATTTTACGCAGCGGACGACGCGGCTCGCTTTTATTGGTTTTCAACTGATCGAAGCTATACAGGCTCTCTTTTGCCGTTTCAACCGCCTGACGCACTTTCCAGTAGGTGTTACGCCCTTTGACGTGCAGCTCGGTCAGGAAGCAGACGGCTTCCATTGAGCCAGTATCATTCAGCGTATTGATTGTTTTCTGAATCACCTGCTTATACTGACGTTCATCCAGCTCGCGTTCTTTGCCGCAGCCAATCAGCAGAATACGCTCTGACAGTACGTTCGGAACATGGTGCAGTAACAGCGTCTGCCCAGGTTTGCCTTCCAGTTCGCCACGGCGCAGCAGGGCGCTAATATAGCCGTCACTGATTTTATCGAGTTGCTCGGCGATCGGGGAGAGTCGGCGTGGTTCAAAGACGCCCACAACGATGCAGGCACTCCGCTGTTTCTCCGGGCTACCGCTTTTTACACTGAACTCCATGCACTACGCTCCTGAATCTTAAAGACAACGGCGGCAGCTACGGATAGAATTGAAACCTTTCGTAACTCATGTCCGCTGTTGTGGTGACTTCGTGTTAATCTTACGTTACTACGGTTTCGACACGTCAGAAACAATCCTGAAGCGTGAATCCGCCGGATGTTTTAATCTTAGCGATGATTTCGACGACTCAAGAGAATAAATGACGTTTAAGCCATGAAACAAGCGATTTTCCAGCAAAGAGACGGGTTTTTACGGGCGTATTTAAAGTGATAATCATAAGATATCTGGTGCGGGAGACGCTCAAAAGCCAACTGGCGATCCTTTTCATCCTGCTGCTGATTTTTTTCTGTCAGAAGCTGGTTAAGATCCTCGGTGCGGCCGTTGACGGCGAAATTCCAACAAATCTGGTACTTTCCCTGCTTGGCTTAGGGATCCCGGAAATGGCGCAGCTTATCCTGCCGCTAAGTCTTTTCCTTGGCCTGCTCATGACGCTTGGGAAACTCTACACCGAGAGTGAAATCACGGTGATGCACGCCTGCGGCCTGAGCAAAGCGGTCCTGGTGAAAGCCGCCATGATACTGGCGCTGTTCACGGGTATCGTTGCGGCGGTGAATGTGATGTGGGCGGGGCCCATGTCTTCCCGCCATCAGGACGAAGTGCTGGCCGAAGCGAAAGCCAACCCCGGCATGGCGGCGTTAGCCCAGGGGCAGTTCCAGCAGGCAACCGACGGAAACTCCGTGCTGTTTATTGAGAGCGTTGACGGCAGTAAATTCAACGACGTCTTCCTTGCGCAGCTGCGTCCCAAAGGAAACGCGCGTCCTTCAGTGGTGGTTGCAGACTCCGGTCAGCTGGCTCAGCGCAAAGATGGTTCACAGGTCGTGACGCTGAACAAAGGTACTCGTTTCGAAGGCACCGCGATGCTGCGCGACTTCCGTATTACGGATTTCCAGAACTATCAGGCCATTATCGGCCATCAGACCGTGACGCTCGATCCAACGGATACCGAGCAAATGGACATGCGTACCCTCTGGAATACCGATACTGACCGGGCGCGCGCTGAGTTCCACTGGCGTATCACGCTCGTCTTCACCGTGTTTATGATGGCGTTGATTGTCGTTCCGCTGAGCGTGGTGAACCCGCGTCAGGGACGCGTGCTCTCTATGCTGCCGGCGATGCTGCTTTACCTGATCTATTTCCTGCTGCAAACCTCGATTCGTTCCAACGGCGCGAAGGGTAAGCTGGACCCTATGGTCTGGACATGGTTCGTCAACAGCCTGTACATCTTACTGGCGCTGGGGTTAAACCTGTGGGATACGGTGCCTGTGCGCCGTATACGTGCCCGATTCTCGCGTAAAGGAGCCATCTAATGCAGGCGTTTGGCGTTCTTGATCGCTATATCGGTAAAACCATTTTTACCACCATCATGATGACGTTGTTCATGCTAGTGTCGCTCTCCGGCATTATCAAATTTGTCGATCAGCTGAAAAAAGCCGGGCAGGGGAGCTATGACGCGCTGGGCGCGGGGATGTATACCCTGCTCAGCGTGCCGAAAGATGTACAGATCTTCTTCCCGATGGCGGCCCTGCTGGGTGCGCTGCTGGGGCTGGGAATGCTGGCGCAGCGCAGCGAGCTGGTCGTTATGCAGGCCTCGGGTTTTACCCGTATGCAGGTTGCGCTGTCGGTGATGAAAACCGCAATCCCACTGGTGCTGTTGACCATGGCGATTGGCGAATGGGTTGCGCCTCAGGGTGAACAGATGGCGCGTAACTACCGTGCTCAGGCCATGTACGGTGGTTCACTGCTCTCGACTCAGCAAGGTTTATGGGCTAAAGACGGTAAAAACTTCGTCTACATCGAACGGGTGAAGGGGAATGATGAACTGGGCGGGGTGAGCATCTACGCTTTCGATGACCAGCGCCGTCTGCAGTCCGTTCGCCACGCCTCTTCGGCGAAATTTGACGCCGAACATAAGCAGTGGCGGTTGTCCCAGGTTGATGAATCCGACCTGACCGATCCGAAACAGATTACGGGTTCTCAGACGGTAACCGGCACGTGGAAGACCAACCTGACGCCTGACAAGCTCGGTGTTGTTGCCTTGGATCCTGACGCGCTCTCCATCAGCGGTCTGCACAACTATGTGAAATATCTGAAGTCGAGCGGGCAGGATGCGGGACGTTATCAGCTCAACATGTGGAGCAAAATCTTCCAGCCAATGTCCGTGGCGGTAATGATGCTGATGGCGCTGTCGTTTATCTTCGGTCCGTTGCGCAGCGTGCCGATGGGGGTTCGCGTCGTGACCGGCATCAGCTTCGGCTTTGTGTTCTACGTGCTCGATCAGATCTTCGGTCCGCTGACGCTGGTTTATGGCATTCCGCCGATAATTGGTGCGTTGTTGCCAAGCGCCAGCTTCCTCCTGATCAGCCTGTGGCTGATGTTGAAACGCTCCTGAATGACCTCTCCTCGCTTCCGGTTACCCGGGAGCGAGGCTAATCTCCTGTTTCATCCCGCACTTTTTCTCACAACCTTCAACGCCTCGCCCTGAATTTGAGTATTATTGAGCGATAACGTCGTGAAGGGATCCTCTATGAAGCAAATTCGAATGCTTGCCCAGTATTACGTCGACCTGATGATGAAGCTTGGGCTGGTGCGTTTCTCCATGCTGCTTGCGCTGGCGCTGGTCGTTCTGGCCATTGTCGTGCAAATGGCCGTTACTATGGTTCTGCATGGTCAGGTCGAGAGTATCGACGTCATCCGCTCCATCTTCTTTGGCTTGCTCATTACCCCCTGGGCGGTCTATTTCCTTTCCGTGGTGGTTGAACAGCTGGAAGAGTCCCGTCAGCGTTTGTCTAAGCTGGTCGATAAACTGGAAGAGATGCGCGAGCGCGACCTGAAGCTCAACGTCCAACTCAAAGACAACATTGCGCAGCTGAATCAGGAGATCTCCGATCGTGAGAAGGCGGAAGCCGAACGTCAGGCCACGCTGGAGCAGCTGAAAATCGAAATGAAAGAGCGCGAGGTCACGCAGATCCAGCTTGAGCAGCAATCCTCTTTCCTGCGGTCGTTCCTCGATGCGTCGCCGGACCTGGTGTTTTACCGCAATGAAGATAAAGAGTTTTCCGGCTGTAACCGGGCGATGGAGTTACTCACCGGGAAAAGCGAGAAGCAGCTGATTCACCTGAAGCCGCAGGACGTTTACTCTGAAGAGGCGGCGGCCAAGGTCATGGAGACCGACGAAAAAGTCTTCCGTCATAACGTCTCGCTGACCTATGAACAGTGGCTGGATTACCCGGACGGACGCAAAGCCTGTTTTGAGATCCGTAAGGTGCCGTACTATGACCGCGTGGGCAAACGCCACGGCCTGATGGGCTTTGGCCGCGATATCACCGAGCGTAAGCGCTATCAGGATGCCCTGGAGCGCGCCAGTCGCGACAAGACCACCTTTATCTCCACCATCAGCCACGAGCTGCGCACGCCGCTTAACGGCATTGTCGGGCTGAGCCGTATCCTGCTGGATACCGACCTGACCGCAGAGCAGGAAAAATACCTCAAGACTATCCATGTATCAGCGGTCACGCTGGGTAATATCTTCAACGATATTATTGATATGGATAAGATGGAGCGCCGTAAAGTTCAGCTTGATAACCAGCCTGTGGATTTCACCAGCTTCCTTGCCGATCTCGAAAACCTGTCCGGCCTGCAGGCGCAGCAGAAGGGACTGAGTTTTGTCATGGAGCCAACCCTGCCGCTGCCGCATAAAGTGGTGACTGACGGCACACGTCTGCGCCAGATCCTGTGGAACCTTATCAGCAACGCGGTGAAATTTACCCAGAAGGGGCAGGTGGCGGTGCGCATACGCTATGACGAAGGAGATATGCTGCACTTCGAGGTGGAGGATTCCGGGATTGGTATTCCGCAGGAGGAGCAGGACAAAATCTTTGCCATGTACTACCAGGTGAAGGACAGCAACGGCGGAAAACCGGCGACCGGAACAGGCATTGGCCTGGCGGTCTCTAAACGTCTGGCGAAGAGCATGGGCGGCGATATCACCGTTGCCAGCCAGCCGGGCAAAGGGTCAACCTTCACGCTGACGGTCCATGCGCCGGCGGTGGCGGAAGAGGTAGAAGATACCTTCGAAAATGACGATATGCCGCTGCCTGCCCTGCACGTTCTGCTGGTGGAGGATATTGAGCTGAACGTGATTGTGGCTCGCTCGGTGCTGGAAAAACTGGGCAACAGCGTGGATGTCGCGATGACCGGTAAGGCCGCACTGGAGATGTTTAAACCGGGCGAATACGACCTTGTGCTGCTTGATATCCAGCTGCCGGATATGACCGGGCTGGATATCTCGCGTGAGCTGACGCGTCAGTACGCGGCCGACGAACTGCCGCCGCTGGTGGCGCTGACGGCGAACGTGCTGAAAGATAAAAAAGAGTATCTCGATGCCGGTATGGACGATGTACTCAGCAAGCCGCTGGCGGTGCCTGCTCTGACCGCCATGATTAAGAAGTTCTGGGATACCCGTGATGAAGAGGAGAGCACCATGACGTCTGTTGATAGCGCAAAAGCCCAAACGATACTCGATACCGCGATGCTGGAGCAGTATATCGATCTGGTAGGTCCGAAACTGATTACCGATGGTCTGGCGGTCTTCGAAAAAATGATGCCGGGCTATCTGAGCGTTCTGGAATCAAACCTGACGGCCCGGGACCAGAAAGGCATCGTCGAAGAAGGACATAAAATTAAAGGTGCCGCCGGCTCGGTCGGTTTGCGCCATCTTCAGCAGCTGGGTCAACAGATTCAGTCGCCTGATTTACCTGCATGGGAAGATAACGTGGGTGATTGGGTTGAAGAGATGAAACAAGAGTGGCAAAACGATGTTGCGGTGCTTAAAGCCTGGGTCGACGCCAGAAAAAAATGACCCCGGCTTAACCGGGGTGCGCGAATACTGCGCCAACACCAGGGAAATCGTGGCTGCGCCTGTTTTTTTAAAGTTATTTTCGAAAGGGCGCTGCCTGAAAAATTTAGGCCGCACGCAGATAAGATAGCAAATCTTAAATGATTTGTTACATGAATCAGTGAAATGTGTGAAGCATAGCGTTTTAATCAAAATTATTAATGTGCTTCAGCAAGTTGCAGAAAAGGATTGTCATGATGAAAAAGATTGGTGTCGTGCTGAGCGGATGCGGTGTTTACGATGGTTCTGAGATACATGAAGCCGTAATCACGCTGCTGGCCCTGGCTAAGCAGGGAGCGGAGGTTATTTGTTTTGCACCAGACAAAAATCAGTCGGATGTGATTAACCATCTGACCGGTGAACCAATGGCGGAAACCCGTAACGTGCTGATTGAAGCCGCACGTATTGCGCGAGGTGATATCCATCCTCTTATTCAGGCAGACCCTGCAGAGCTTGATGCGCTCATTGTGCCGGGTGGGTTTGGCGCGGCCAAAAATCTCAGTACCTTTGCTGCACAGGGGGCAGAGTGTCAGATCGATCCTCATCTTAAAGCGCTGTCGCAGGCCATGCATGCGGCAGGAAAACCGCTGGGCTTTATCTGCATCGCGCCGGCAATGCTGCCCAGGATTTTTGATTTCCCGCTGCGACTGACTATCGGGACGGATATTGATACCGCGGAAATCGTCGAGGAAATGGGGGGCGAACACGTTCCTTGCCCGGTGGATGACATTGTGGTTGATGAAGATAACAAAATAGTCACCACGCCTGCGTATATGCTGGCGCAGAATATTGCAGAAGCGGCTATGGGGATCGAAAAGCTGGTCGCCCGCGTGCTGGTGCTGGCTGAATGAGTCGTCAATCCGGTGCTGGCGCGTGGGTAAAACGCATCCTGTTGCGCATCGTTCTGGTGCTGGCGGTGTTTTGGGGCGGTGGACTCGCCCTGTTCAGCATTATGCCGGTCCCGTTCTCTGCCGTGATGGTTGAGCGTCAGCTCGGCGCGTGGCTCAGCGGTGATTTCGGCTATGTTGCCCATTCTGACTGGGTGAGCATGGACGAGATCTCACCGCTCATGGGGCTCGCGGTCATCGCGGCGGAGGATCAAAAATTCCCGGAGCACTGGGGATTCGACGTTGCGGCCATTGAGAAGGCGCTAGCCCATAATGAACGTCATGAAAACCGCGTGCGCGGTGCGTCAACCTTGTCGCAGCAGACGGCCAAAAATCTGTTTCTGTGGGACGGCCGCAGCTGGGTGCGAAAGGGGCTGGAAGCGGGGTTGACCCTGGGGATGGAAACGGTCTGGAGCAAAAAACGCATTCTGACCGTGTATCTCAACGTTGCCGAGTTTGGCGACGGGGTATTTGGTGTTGAAGCTGCATCTCAACGCTATTTTAATAAACCCGCCAGCAAGCTGAGCATGTCGGAGGCGGCGCTGCTCGCGGCTGTTCTGCCTAATCCCATCCGTTTTAAAGCCAGTGCCCCGTCAGGGTACGTGCGTAGCCGTCAGGCGTGGATCATGCGCCAGATGCGTCAGTTGGGAGGGGAAGGGTTTATGGAGAGCAATAAATTAATGTAGGGCGGGTAAGCGCAGCGCTACCCGCCTGAATAGCTGACCTTAATCTTCGTCAAACCCTGCATTAAACAGCGCAATCACCGCCGCCAACGCTTCCTCTTCCTGAGGTCCGGTGGCTTCGACTTCAATCTGGCGCCCTTTGGCGGAATCCAGCATCAGCAGCGCGATCACGCTGTTCGCTTCCGCTTCGGTGCCTTCGTCATTTCGCAGCAGAACCTCTGCATCGAAACCCTGCATCAGCTCAAACAGCTTCATCGCCGGGCGCGCATGCATGCCCAGCTTATTGGTGATCTCAACGGTCTGTTTTACGGTCATGTTTTACGTTTTTCCAGCGTGCGATGACGGGACTGAACGTTCTTACCGCGCGAGCGGAAATAGTCGGCCAGCTGTTCGGCGATATAAACCGAACGATGTTTACCACCGGTACAGCCAATCGCTACCGTCAGGTAGCTACGATTGTTTGTCTCCAGCATAGGTAACCATAGCTCAAGGTAGCTTCGCGTCTGGTAGATAAAATTGTGTACTTCTGTGTGCCGGTCGAGGAAGGCCGCGACGGGTTTGTCCAGGCCGGTCATGGGACGCAGCTTCGGATCCCAGTGCGGGTTCGGCAGGAAGCGCACGTCGAAAACATAATCCGCATCAATCGGGATACCGTGCTTGAAGCCAAAGGATTCGAACACCATCGTCAGTTCACGCTCGCGTTTACCCAATAACCGGGTGCGCAGCATTTCTGCCAGCTCGTGAACGGACATCTCAGAGGTGTCGACAATCAGGTCGGCACGAGAACGCAGCGGCTCCAGCAGGTCGCTCTCTTCATCGATAGCACTCTCCAGAGAGAGGTTCTTACTGGAAAGCGGGTGCAAGCGACGGGTATCGCTGTAGCGACGGATTAGCGTATTGCGGTCTGCATCAAGGAACAGCAGCTGAGGCGAGAACGTGTCAGGCAGGTTGCTCATTGCCTGTTCGAAGATCTCTGGCGATTCAGGCATGTTACGGACGTCGATACTGACGGCTGCAGAGGTTTGTCTCTCCGCCAGCGTGCGGGCCAGATCGGGCAACAACACGACCGGCAGGTTATCGACGCAGTAAAAACCCATGTCTTCCAGCGCGCGCAGAGCAACGGATTTCCCCGACCCTGAACGGCCACTGACAATCATCAGCACCATGTTCCGTTTCTCCTCAGGACAACAGATGTGAAGGCCATCTCCTGGTTATGCATCATCCTGATTGCCTTCTGCTTCAGTGATAATTTGGTAGAGCTCTTCATCACTTTGGGCCGAGCGTAGTCGACGGCAAATGGTTTTATCGGCCAGACGTTTTGCGACCAGCGACAGCGTATGCAGGTGGGTTTTCGTCTGATCGGCAGGCACCAGCAGCGCGAAAAGGAGATCGACGGGCTGGTTATCAATGGCATCGAAGGCGATGGGTGTTTCAAGCTGCACAAACACACCAACGGCACGCAGGGTATCCTCTTCCAGTTTGCCGTGCGGGATCGCGATGCCGTTGCCGATACCGGTACTACCCATTTTTTCACGGGTCAGAATCGCTTCGAACACCACCTGCGGCGGCAGGCCCAGCTGTTTAGCAGCCAGTTCACTGATGATCTCCAGCGCACGTTTTTTGCTCTGGCAGTGAACCGCACTGCGGGTACATTCCTGGTTAAGGACATTGCTCAGTTGAAGAGCGGAATCGTTGTTCATCATAATTTCACCTAAGCGCTAACTGTACAAATGGCCTGTTGTGTTTCACAACAGGCCGTCCTGCACCCGTTAACTGCCCGGACAATTAGTGTTGTTTCAGTTTATCTTTATGTTTATTGAGCTGTCGCGCAAGCTTATCAATCAAGCCGTCGATAGCAGCGTACATGTCTTGCCCTTCCGCACTGGCATGCAGTTCACCCCCGTTAACATGCAGGGTGGCATCCGAGATATGAGTCACTTTCTCCACTTTCAACACAATATAGACCTGATTGATCCTTTCGAAATACTGCTCGAGTTTTGCAAACTTCGCGTTCACGAATTCGCGCAAAGCCTCAGTAATTTCGACGTTTTGTCCAGTGATGTTGAGCTGCATAGTGTCTTCCTTATCGGTTGTGTCAGACCAGCTGTTTACGCTGGTTGGACGGCGGAATGGATAAAGACTCTCGATACTTCGCAACAGTACGACGTGCCACCATAATACCCTGATCGGACAGCATGGTGGTTAACTTACTGTCGCTTAGCGGCTTCGCGGGGTTCTCCGCGGCGATCAACTTCTTCACCAGGGCACGAATGGCCGTTGACGACGCTTCGCCGCCGCCCTCGGTATTCACATGGCTGGAGAAGAAATACTTAAGCTCAAAAATACCGCGTGGACTGTGCAGATACTTCTGCGTGGTGACACGGGAAATGGTTGATTCATGCATCTCGACGGCCTGGGCGATATCCGCAAGCACCATCGGTTTCATATACTCTTCGCCCTGCTCAAAGAAAGCCTGCTGCTGTTCGACAATACAGCGGCTGACGCGTAGCAGCGTATCATTTCGGCTCTCAAGACTTTTGATCAGCCATCGCGCTTCCTGAAGATTGCTACGAATATATTGATTGTCGGAGTCGTTACGCACGCTGGTGCACATGGAGGCATACTGCTGGTTGATTTGCAGGCGAGGGATGCTGTCTGAATTCAGCTCAACGACCCAGCGGCCATTGTGTTTTCTGACCAGCACGTCCGGAATAACGTACTCAGGCTCGCTGGTCTGGATTGACTGTCCCGGGCGTGGATCGAGTGACTGGATCAGATTCACCGCTTCTTTCAGCACCTCTTCCTTCAGGCGCGTGACGCGCATCAGGGTGCGGAAATCGTGGTTCGCCAGCAGATCCAGGTGATCGCTGATGATCACGCGCGCCTCGTCGAGCCATGGCGTCTCTTTGCTGAACTGAGAAAGCTGGATCAGCAGGCAGTCGCGCAGATCTTTTGCGGCTACGCCTACCGGATCGAAACGCTGGATGCGCTTCAGAACGGCTTCAACTTCCTCAAGCTCTATCTCTTCGTCGCCCATGCTTTCCAGAATATCGTCAAGCGTGACGGTCAAATAGCCGGTGTCGTCAACGGCATCGACAATTGAGGTAGCAATTGCGCGGTCGGTATCGGAGAAGGGAGTGAGTTCCACCTGCCACATCAGGTAATCCTGCAGCGACTGAGTGGTTTCTCCCTGATAGACCGGTAGCTCATCATCCTGGTAGTCCGCACGCGTACCGGAAGGCGTTCCGGCGGTGTAGATTTCATCCCAGCTGGCATCCAGCGGAAGCTCGTCGGGCATCTCTTTTTGTTCGAGTGCGTCGGCGGTATCAAGCGCTTCAGTGTCCTGTGACTGCTGGGTATCTACCTCGTCATGAAGATCGGTTTGTTCCAGCAGGGGGTTGCTGTCCAGCGCCTGCTGGAGCTCCTGCTGAAGTTCTAACGTGGACAGTTGCAACAGGCGAATTGCCTGCTGTAGCTGCGGCGTCATTGCCAGTTGTTGGCTGAGCCTTAATTGCAAACCTTGCTTCATGTTCAGAGCATTTTTCTCCGGTTCGGCGTTACGTTACCTCTACCCTATCAGAGTCTGAAGTCTTCCCCAAGATAGACGCGCTTAACATGATCGTCTTCGAGGATCTGCTGTGGCGTACCGTGGGCGATCAGATTGCCCTGGCTCACAATATACGCGCGTTCACATACGGCCAGCGTTTCACGGACGTTGTGGTCGGTGATCAGTACGCCAAGCCCGCTGTCGCGCAGGTGTTCAATGATACGTTTAATGTCGATAACCGAGATCGGGTCAACACCCGCAAACGGTTCATCCAGAAGGATAAATTTAGGGTTTGCGGCCAGCGCACGCGCGATCTCAACGCGACGGCGTTCGCCCCCGGAGAGTGCCTGACCGAGGCTGTCGCGCAGATGCTCAATGTGGAACTCTTCCATCAGCTCGTTGGCACGATCCTGACGCTGTTCGCTGGTCAGATCGTTACGAATTTGCAGGACCGCCATCAGGTTGTCGTAAACGCTAAGACGACGGAAAATGGAGGCTTCCTGCGGCAGATAGCCGATCCCGCGACGCGCGCGCGCGTGAAGCGGCAGAAGACTGATGTCTTCATCGTCAATGATTATGTTGCCGGCATCGCGCGGCACAATGCCAACGACCATGTAGAAGGTTGTCGTTTTACCCGCACCGTTAGGGCCAAGCAGCCCCACGATTTCGCCAGAGTTGACGGTCAAACTGACATCTTCTACGACACGGCGGCCCTTATAGGCCTTCGCGAGGTTTTTTGCAGTTAATGTTGCCATAACGGATTAGTTACTCTTCTTCTGTGCCGGGGCCTGGCCCTTGCCTTTGTCCTGCAGCTGCGACGGAACCAGTACGGTCGTGACGCGTTTACCTTTCTCGCTGGAGGCCTGCATTTTTTGCTCTTTCACCAGATAGGTGATTTGGTCGCCGGTAATGTTGCTGTCCAGCTGTTCCAGATACGCGTTTCCGGTCAGGATTACCAGGTCCTTCGCCAGCTCGTAGTGCATATGCGAGGCGCGGCCTTTTACCGGCTTGCCATTGTCCTGCATCTGGTAAAAGGTTGCCGGGTTGCCATAACCATCAATGATCTCTTTGCCCTGCTCGCCACCCGGACGGGTAACGACCACTTTGTCAGCGTTAATTTTGATGGTGCCCTGGGTCATGACGACGTTACCCGTGAAGGTGACGACGTTACCCTGCATATCGAGAGACTGGGTGTCGGACTCGATATGAATCGGCTGGTCGGTATCGCCCGTTACAGCAAGCGCGGGGAGACTGGTCGCCAGCATCGCGCTGGCGATAATTACTTTAAGGCTGAGTTTGTTTGTTTTGAATTTCATAGGAGGTTCTAACCTTTTCAATCAGCTCGGCGTTCTTGCTGCGTAAGTTCCCGCGCATTCTCAAACCGCTGGAATTAAATGTTGTGCCATACAGTGTGACCAGATCCTGCGACGTCACGTCCTGAGTAACCAGGTTGATCTGGGCATTATCCGTCGTAATTTTTCGCAGTTGCGAGTCAGCGGTCAGGGCGTTGACTTCAACGTGGCCGTACAGATAAAGCATACGGTCATTTGTCAGTTTGGCCCGATCTGACTTAATTGACCACGTCGGCACTTTGTCTTTATCGAATGTGGTCATCACCGGTTGGGTAAACCACGAAATACCGTCATCTGAAAAATATTCAACATGCTGGGCAATCAGGCGATAGTTCAGCGCGCCTTCCGGGCTGTAGACCACGGTTTCGCTGTGATCGCTTTTATAGGTTGGATCGCTATTGTTAACCACTTCTGTTTGCGTATCGTCGCGATCGGCAAGGTTCACGCCAATCAATACCAGTGCGACTAGCGAAAGCAAAATGATAATCCAGCGTCTGGTTTTACTCATATCGATTGCCCTTTGGCCTCATCAAGCTTGCCCTGCGCCAGCAGGAGCAGATCGCAGACTTCACGGACGGCACCACGGCCCCCGTTGATGTGGGTAACGTAGTCAGCGCGCGGGATCAGCAGCGGATGCGCATCGGCAACGGCGATGCTCAGCCCGACCTCAGCCATCACGGGCCAGTCAATCAGATCGTCCCCAACGTAGGCCACGTTTTCCGGTGCGATAGCCAGTTTACCCAGTAAATCCTTAAACGCCGCCATCTTATCGGACTGCCCCTGATACAGATGGGTAATTCCTAAGGTTTCACAGCGGTCTTCTACCAGTTTAGCTTTTCGCCCGGTGATGATAGCCACCTCAATACCCGAGGTGAGCGCACAGCGGATACCATAGCCGTCGCGGACGTTAAATGCTTTCAGCTCTTCACCATTATTGCCCATGTAAATCAGGCCATCGGAGAGTACGCCATCCACATCCAGGATGAGCAGACGAATGTTTTTCGCCTTTGCCATCATCTGGGTACTGACCGGGCCATAACAGGTTGCAAGGGATGCACCCGCATTACTCATTGTCTTATCCTTCATTACACTACGCCTGCGCGCAGCAGATCATGCATATGTACCACACCCAGCAACTGGTCGCCATCGGCAACCATAACGGAGGTAATATGGCGGGACTGCATCAGGTTCAGCACATCCACGGCCAGCGTACCCGGACGCACGCGGATACCGCCCGGCGTCATCACGTCGGCAATGCCCAGGGTTCGGACATCAACACCCATGTCGAACACGCGGCGCAGGTCGCCATCGGTGAAGATACCCTGAATTTTCATCAGATCGTCGCACACGACCGTCATACCCAGATTCTTACGGGTGATTTCCAGCAGCGCATCACGTAGGGAGGCTTCTTTGCTGACGTGAGGGATCTCATCCCCGGTGTGCATAATATCGTTTACCCGAAGCAGCAGCTTGCGCCCCAGCGCGCCGCCCGGATGGGAAAGCGCGAAATCTTCCGGCGTAAAACCGCGGGCTTCAAGCAGTGCGACGGCAAGCGCATCACCCATGACCAGCGCTGCGGTGGTGCTGGACGTTGGCGCCAGGCCGAGCGGACAGGCCTCCTTAGGCACTTTCACGCACAGGTGAATATCCGCCGCACGCGCCATGCTACTTTCCGGACGGCTGGTCATGCAAATAAGCGGCACCTGCAGTCGTTTCAGTACCGGGATCAGCGCCAGAATTTCATTGGACTCACCGGAGTTAGACAGTGCGATGACGATATCCTGCGGCGTGACCATACCCAGGTCGCCGTGCGCGGCTTCCCCCGGGTGTACAAAGAAGGAAGAGGTTCCGGTGCTGGCAAATGTTGCCGCCATTTTACGTCCAATGTGGCCGGACTTACCCATCCCCATCACCACGACTTTGCCGGCACAGTAGAACATCTTCTCACATGCCAGACTAAAATCCTGATTAATGTACCGATCTAACTGCGCCAGACCTTCACGTTCAATCTCCAGAACCTCTTTGCCTGCTTTCTGAAAGTCAAAACCCGGCTGCAATTCTATTTGCGACATAATGCGTTTCCGATTACCCAGAGAGAAGAGGCGAGAGCCAGTACAGCATCGCCATCCATACGATAAATCCACCCGTCAGCAGCGCGCCTGCGCCTTTGCCGATCTGTCGTTGCCGCCGCCAGCAGAGCAGGGCAAATATCACGCTGACCAATAACATCACGCCGTAGTCACGCGAGAATGCCAGGGGATTAAAGGGCCCTGGCGTAATGAGGGCCGGAAGGCCCATCACAATGGCGATATTAAATATGTTGGAACCGATGATATTACCAATGGCAATGTCATCTTCACCTTTACGTGCCCCCGCAATGGCCGTGGCCAGTTCCGGCAGGCTGGTACCGATGGCAATCACCGTCAGACCAATGGTAAGTTCACTGATGGCGAAATAGTTCGCCAGTACCGTCGCGTTATCCACAACCATGCGCGTTGCCATCGGCATGATGATCAGCGCAACGCCAAGCCAGAGCAGGGCAACAGGCAGCGTGCCTTCTCGCGGAAGTTCGGCGACCTGCTCACGCGTGAGGCTATCCTGACCCTGTTTTTCCGCCTGACGGGCGATTTTAACACTATACAGCAACCAAATGACGGCCAGCGCCAGCAGGAAAATACCGTCGCTGTAGCTCAGTACGCCATCGTAAAATACGCAGCCTGCCAACAGGCTTACGATTAACATTAGCGGCAATTCACGGCGCAGAACATCAGAATGCACGCGAAATGGATGGAGCAGTGCGGCCAGGCCTAAAATCAAGAGTATATTGACGATGTTAGAGCCAATCGCGGTGCCTACTGCAAGGTCTAACTGACCATGCAGCGATGCCGAGACAGAGACGATGATTTCAGGAAGTGACGTTCCCACACTGACCACGGTCATCCCGATGACGACAGGCGGTACGCCCGTCAGGCGACACAGGATAGATGCAGCAAATACTAAACGGTCAGCACTGTAGACGACCAAAAGTAAACCAATTATTAACAGTGCTGTTGCTAAAAGCATCAAAAGTCCTTTCTTCAGGTATACTCGTCGGTCCATCGCGCGTGCACGGCTGGACTGCATACAGTCTGAGGCGTAACGAATTCCTAATTTTGACTTTATGCGCCGGAAAAGTAAAACAAATGCCAGCTTTCGCTAACCTCTACGGTTATTATTCTGTAAAAATGCTGAGTTTAGGGCTGATTCAGGCTACATGCCTTAACGTGAGCAGGATAAGAAAGGAACTATAAATGAGCCAAACCATGGCGAATTTAGTCGATGTCCGCGGGGTGAGTTTTTCTCGCGCCAACAGATTGATATTTGATGATATTTCGTTGACCGTTCCGCGTGGCAAGATCACTGCCATTATGGGGCCGTCCGGGATCGGTAAAACGACCCTGCTTCGCCTTATTGGTGGGCAGATCCCACCGGATAGCGGTGAAATCCTCTTTGATGGCGAAAACATCCCGGAGATGTCGCGCTCGCGCCTGTATACTGTCCGCAAACGCATGAGCATGCTCTTTCAGTCGGGCGCCTTGTTCACCGACATGAACGTCTTTGATAACGTGGCTTATCCGCTGCGCGAGCATACCAGTCTGCCACCTGAACTGCTGAAAAGCACGGTGATGATGAAGCTCGAAGCCGTTGGCTTGCGGGGGGCCGCGAAGCTGATGCCTTCGGAGCTGTCCGGCGGCATGGCGCGCCGCGCCGCGCTGGCGAGAGCCATTGCATTAGAACCTGATTTAATCATGTTCGACGAACCGTTTGTTGGACAGGATCCCATTACGATGGGCGTGCTGGTGAAGCTCATCTCTGAGCTGAACAGCGCGCTTGGCGTCACCTGCATTGTGGTGTCTCACGATGTACCGGAAGTATTGAGCATTGCCGATTACGCCTATATCGTGGCGGACAAAAAGATCGTCGCACACGGTAGCGCTCAGGCGCTGCAGGAAAATTGCGATCCGCGTGTTAGACAGTTCCTCGACGGTATTGCCGATGGCCCTGTGCCGTTCCGCTACCCGGCGGGCGACTATCGTGACGATTTACTGGGAATAGGGAGTTAAGCCACTCATGCTGTTAAATGCGTTGGCCGCTCTCGGACACCGTGGCATAAAAACCATCAGGACGTTCGGGCGTGCCGGATTGATGTTATTCAACGCCCTGGTTGGCAGGCCGGAATTCCGTAAGCACGCGCCGCTATTGGTGCGCCAGCTTTATAATGTCGGCGTGCTGTCGATGCTCATCATCATTGTCTCCGGTCTGTTTATCGGGATGGTGCTGGGTCTGCAGGGCTACCTGGTGCTGACAACCTACAGTGCGGAAACCAGCCTCGGGATGCTGGTGGCGCTCTCGCTGCTGCGCGAACTGGGGCCCGTTGTGGCGGCGCTGTTGTTCGCCGGGCGCGCGGGGTCGGCATTAACAGCTGAAATTGGCCTGATGCGTGCGACCGAGCAGCTTTCCAGCATGGAGATGATGGCGGTCGATCCGCTGCGTCGCGTGATCTCGCCGCGTTTCTGGGCTGGGGTGATCTCTTTACCGTTACTGACTATTCTGTTTGTCGCCGTGGGTATCTGGGGCGGCTCGCTGGTTGGCGTGCACTGGAAAGGCATCGATGCCGGTTTCTTCTGGTCCGCGATGCAGGACGCCATTGACCTGCGAATGGATCTGGTTAACTGCCTGATTAAAAGCGTGGTATTTGCCATTACGGTCACCTGGATTGCATTGTTCAATGGTTACGATGCCATCCCGACGTCGGCGGGCATTAGCCGCGCAACTACACGTACAGTCGTTCATTCGTCGCTGGCCGTACTGGGTCTGGATTTTGTGCTCACCGCACTGATGTTTGGGAATTGAGTTCATGCAAACGAGAAAAAATGAAATTTGGGTCGGTGTATTCCTGCTGCTGGCGCTGCTGGCCGCACTGTTTATCTGCCTGAGAGCGGCGGATATCACGTCTGTGCGCACAGAACCGACGTATCGCATCTATGCCACCTTCGATAACATCGGCGGGCTGAAGGCGCGTTCACCGGTCCGTATCGGCGGCGTGGTGATCGGGCGCGTATCCGACATTACGCTGGATGAGAAGACCTATCTGCCTCGCGTCGCGATGGATATCGAAGAGCGTTACAACCACATTCCGGACACCAGCTCCCTGTCTATCCGGACTTCTGGTCTGCTGGGCGAACAATATCTGGCGCTTAACGTTGGCTTTGAAGATCCCGAGCTGGGAACGACTATCCTTAAAGACGGTAGCGTCATTCAGGATACGAAATCCGCGATGGTGCTGGAGGATATGATTGGTCAGTTCCTTTACAACAGTAAAGGAGATGAGAAAAAATCTGACGCTGCCCCTGCGCAGAGCGAAGACCATACCAATGCCGCGCCGACCCCAGGTGCTGCGAATTAATATCAGGAGAAGTCATTCATGTTTAAACGACTGTTAATGGTTGCCATGCTGGTCATCGCCCCTCTTACCGCCGCCCACGCTGCGGATCAGAGTAACCCGTACAAACTGATGGACGAAGCGGCGAAGAAGACATTCGACCGTCTTAAAAACGAACAGCCTAAGATTCGTTCTAATCCTGATTACCTGCGTGACGTGGTTGACCAGGAGCTGCTGCCGTACGTGCAGATCAAATATGCGGGTGCGCTGGTGCTGGGCCGCTATTACAAAGACGCGACTCCTGCGCAGCGTGAGGCCTACTTTGCCGCGTTCCGTGAATACCTGAAACAGGCCTATGGCCAGGCGCTGGCGATGTACCACGGTCAGACCTATCAGATTGCGCCCGAGCAGCCGCTGGGCGATGCGACCATCGTCCCTATCCGTGTGACGATCAACGATCCTAACGGTCGTCCGCCGGTTCGTCTGGATTTCCAGTGGCGTAAAAACAGCCAGACCGGTCACTGGCAGGCGTATGACATGATCGCCGAAGGCGTAAGCATGATCACCACCAAACAGAACGAATGGAGCGATCTGCTGCGCACCAAAGGCATTGATGGCCTGACCGCTCAGCTGCAGTCCATTGCTCGTCAGAAAATCACGCTGGACGAGAAGAAGTAATGTCACAGCAACTCAGCTGGTCGCGTGAAGGCGAGACGTTAAAGCTGTCCGGTGAACTGGATCAGGATCTGCTGAACCCACTGTGGGACAAACGCCATGAAGTGATGCAGGGCGTGACGCTTATCGACTTAACCGAGGTCACGCGGGTGGATACGGCCGGGGTTGCGCTGCTTGCCCATCTGATTGCTGTAGGGAAAAAGCAGGGGGCTAGCGTCACGCTTCGCGGCGCGAGCGAGAATGTCGTGACCCTTGCTCAGCTCTACAATCTTCCTCAGGACGTATTGCCTCGTTAATATTTTCAGTGCGTTACTTCCGAAAGCCCTGACAGTTTCATCGTCGGGGCTTTTTGCTTGTTTAAGACAACGCCACTTTGCTCTAAGATGTTGGGCTTGTTTTCACTATCAGATGATTAAGAACCCATGGAAAATCATGAAATCCAGACAGTGCTGATGAATGCACTCTCCCTTCAGGAAGCCCACGTCACTGGCGATGGCAGTCACTTCCAGGTTATTGCTGTGGGTGAGATGTTCGACGGCATGAGCCGCGTGAAGAAACAGCAGGCTGTGTACGCGCCGCTGATGGAATATATTGCGGATAACCGCATCCACGCCCTGTCGATTAAAGCGTTCACCCCGCAAGAGTGGGCACGCGATCGCAAACTAAACGGTTTTTGAGCTGAGGGCAACAGGCCCGCAGCACGGTTGAATTTATAAGAGAGCACACAATGGACAAATTTCGTGTACAGGGGCCAACGCGTCTCCAGGGCGAAGTCACAATTTCTGGCGCGAAAAACGCCGCGCTGCCAATCCTCTTTGCTGCGCTGCTGGCTGAAGAGCCGGTAGAAATTCAGAACGTACCGAAGCTGAAAGATATCGACACCACCATGAAGCTACTCACCCAGCTGGGCACGAAAGTTGAGCGTAACGGTTCCGTCTGGATCGACGCCAGCAAGGTGAACAACTTCTCAGCACCTTACGATCTGGTGAAAACTATGCGTGCATCCATCTGGGCGCTTGGCCCGCTGGTGGCGCGTTTTGGTCAGGGTCAGGTTTCTCTGCCGGGCGGTTGCGCCATCGGTGCGCGTCCGGTTGACCTGCACATCTTTGGTCTGGAAAAACTGGGCGCAGAGATCAAGCTGGAAGAAGGTTACGTTAAAGCGTCCGTTAATGGTCGTCTGAAAGGCGCGCACATTGTCATGGACAAAGTGAGCGTGGGCGCAACGGTCACCATTATGTCTGCGGCGACGCTGGCAGAAGGCACCACCATCATCGAAAACGCCGCGCGTGAACCGGAGATTGTGGATACCGCCAACTTCCTCGTGGCGCTGGGTGCGAAGATCTCCGGCCAGGGTACCGACCGTATCACCATCGAAGGCGTTGAGCGTCTGGGCGGTGGTGTCTATCGCGTTCTGCCGGACCGTATCGAAACCGGTACATTCCTGGTCGCAGCGGCGATTTCTGGCGGTAAGATTGTTTGTCGTAACGCGCAGCCAGATACCCTGGATGCGGTGCTGGCGAAATTGCGCGATGCGGGTGCGGATATTGAAGTCGGTGAAGACTGGATCAGCCTCGATATGCATGGCCAGCGTCCAAAAGCAGTCAATGTGCGTACGGCGCCACACCCGGCGTTCCCAACTGACATGCAGGCGCAGTTCACCCTGCTGAACCTGGTCGCCGAGGGTACTGGCTTCATCACAGAAACCATTTTCGAGAACCGCTTTATGCACGTACCGGAGCTGATCCGTATGGGTGCACGTGCTGAGATCGAAAGTAATACCGTGATTTGCCACGGCGTTGAGACGCTGTCCGGCGCTCAGGTGATGGCAACCGATCTGCGTGCGTCTGCAAGCCTGGTGCTGGCGGGTTGTATCGCGGAAGGTACAACGATTGTGGATCGTATCTATCACATCGATCGTGGCTATGAGCGTATCGAAGATAAACTGCGCGCGCTGGGTGCCAACATCGAGCGTGTGAAGGGCGAGTAATCGTTCCGGCAGCCCCCTGCCAGAAATGACCGGGGGGTTGCTGTTCCTGTCAAAAAACGCGTTATTCCTGCGGTTCTCTTTTTACTCTTCTCTGGCGAATCATGCGCGATCTGTCGATAAATTCATGGGTAATGGGATCGTGGTAGCGTGAAGGCCAAATCACCCACGGATGCGTATCCAGCGCCGTTGCGATAATTAATTCTCCTTTGGGCCAGGGGCGGGTGAGGGCGTTTGCCAGAGTTGAAGAACTCAGTCCATGGCGGCGGGACTCTGCTGCCAGTGAAGTGCCTTTTTTGCGCAGTGCGGCAATAATATCAGCCGTGTGCCAGTCGATAAATTTCGTATCCATAACGCTGTCCTTAAGTTCGGATTCACCTACGCCGTTTCTTCTGAAACGACGGGGTTTACTATACCCATTTCAACTTCTTGTTCTAAAAAGTTCGCGTTACTTGATGGGATATTCAGAATAAGACAGGGCTTTATTCATGCGGTCTCTAAACCGATGAATTTACATGAACACGGAATTTACAGGCGTGTACAGGAACTCCCCGCTATCGCTGCGGGGAGAAACAAGGGGATTAACGGTCGCGCTGGACGGCGATGTGGGCAAGACCAATCAGTGCCTCGCGCCACGGACTGTCTGGAATAACCTGAAGCGCTTCGATGGCTTTGTCGGCTTCTTCTTCCGCACGCTGACGCGTCCATTCCAGCGATCCGCAGATAGCCATGGTTTCCAGTACAGGTTCCAGAAGATGGCGACCATTTCCCTGCTCAATCGCTTCGCGGATCATTTTCGCCTGGTCGGCTGTTCCGTTCCGCATTGCATGCAGCAGCGGCAGGGTCGGTTTGCCTTCGTTCAGGTCATCGCCCACGTTTTTGCCGAGCGTCTCGCCGTCTGCACTGTAGTCCAGTAAATCATCGATCAGCTGGAATGCCGTACCCAGATAGCGGCCATAGTCCTGCAGGCCCTTTTCCTGTGCTTCGGTACAGTCAGCCAGAATACCGGAACACTGGGCCGCCGCTTCAAACAGGCGCGCGGTTTTGCTGTAGATGACGCGCATGTAGTTTTCTTCGGTGATGTCAGGGTCGTTGACATTCATCAGCTGCAGCACTTCGCCTTCAGCAATGACGTTTACGGCTTCGGACATTACTTCCAGCACTTTAAGGGAGCCCAGACTGGTCATCATCTGGAAGGCGCGGGTATAAATAAAATCCCCCACCAGGACGCTGGCTGCGTTCCCGAAAGCGGCGTTTGCCGTGGCTTTGCCACGGCGCATATCCGATTCATCCACCACATCGTCATGCAGAAGCGTCGCCGTGTGGATAAATTCGATGAGCGCTGCGATAGTGATGTGGGCATTTCCCTGATAGCCAACGGCTCTGGCAGCCAGAATGGCAATCATCGGACGAATGCGTTTACCGCCGCCGCTGACGATGTAATAACCCAACTGATTGATCAGTTGAACGTCAGAGTTGAGTTGCTCCAGGATTGCTGCATTCACACCCGCCATATCTTGCGCGGTTAACTCGTTGATTTTTTCTAAATTCATCGCAAAAGCCGGGCTTTTTATCCTGTTGATCCCATCTTCAATGGGGTAACGAAGGGTTTTGGTTTATCAATAGTAGTGCTGATTGTACTGAAAAAACGGCTCAGATAAACGTTACCGTACGTGTTGTGTTTTTTTTCTTCATGTATTGACGGTAGCACTTGTCAAAGGCTCGCGTTTTGCGTAATATTCGCGCCCTATTGTGAATATTTATAGCGCACTCTGATTCATACGAGGACGTGCGCGGAAGCGGAGTTTATATGTACGCGGTTTTCCAAAGTGGTGGTAAACAACACCGAGTAAGCGAAGGTCAGACCGTTCGCCTGGAAAAGCTGGACATCGCAACTGGCGAATCTGTTGAGTTCGCTGAAGTTCTGATGATCGCAAACGGTGAAGAAGTCAAAATCGGCGTTCCTTTCGTTGATGGCGGCGTTATCAAAGCTGAAGTTGTTGCACACGGTCGTGGCGAGAAAGTTAAAATCGTTAAGTTTCGTCGTCGTAAGCACTACCGTAAGCAGCAGGGCCACCGTCAGTGGTTCACTGATGTGAAAATTACTGGCATCAGCGCCTAAGACCTGAGGAGAGATTTAAATGGCACATAAAAAGGCTGGCGGCTCCACACGTAACGGTCGCGATTCAGAAGCTAAACGCCTGGGCGTTAAGCGTTTCGGTGGCGAATCCGTTCTGGCGGGTAGCATCATTGTTCGTCAACGTGGTACCAAATTCCACGCTGGCAACAACGTAGGTTGCGGTCGTGACCACACTCTGTTTGCTAAAGCAGACGGTAAAGTGAAATTTGAAGTTAAAGGCCCGAACAACCGTAAATACATCAGCATCGTTGCTGAGTAAGGTTTTCTCGGTCCGGTAACGGATTAAAGCCCCGCAACCTGTTGCGGGGCTTTTTACATTGGAAACCCGGTAATTTTTTCTGTAGGGAAAACGGGCATGAAGCAGCAGGCCGGCATTGGTATTCTTTTGGCGCTCACTACCGCAATGTGCTGGGGTGCACTGCCAATTGCAATGAAGCAGGTACTGGAAGTGATGGAGCCGCCTACGGTGGTTTTTTATCGCTTTCTGATGGCAAGCATTGGCCTCGGAGCTATTCTGGCTATCAAAGGTAAGCTTCCACCCTTGCGGCTCTTCCGTAAACCGCGCTGGCTGGTATTGCTGGCTATCGCGACGGGCGGTCTGTTCGGTAACTTCATCCTGTTCAGCTCTTCCCTGCAATACCTCAGCCCCACGGCGTCGCAGGTGATAGGTCAGCTTTCACCGGTTGGCATGATGGTCGCCAGCGTCTTTATCCTCAAGGAAAAGATGCGCGGTACGCAGATTATCGGGGCGAGCATGCTGCTGTGCGGTCTGGTGATGTTCTTCAACACCAGTCTGATTGAGATTTTCACTCGCCTGACGGATTACACATGGGGTGTAATTTTCGGTGTGGGGGCAGCAACGGTCTGGGTGAGCTATGGCGTCGCACAAAAGGTGTTATTGCGTCGTCTTGCCTCACAGCAGATCCTCTTTTTGCTGTACACTTTGTGTACAATAGCATTGCTGCCATTAGCAAAGCCGGGAGTGATTTCCCAGCTTAGCGACTGGCAACTGGCGTGCCTCATTTTTTGTGGGCTGAACACGCTGGTCGGTTATGGCGCGCTGGCCGAAGCGATGGCGCGCTGGCAGGCAGCACAGGTGAGCGCGTTAATTACGCTTACTCCGCTGTTTACGCTGTTATTTTCAGATTTGTTATCAATGGCCTGGCCCGATGTCTTCGTCAGACCGATGCTCAACCTGTTGGGTTATCTCGGTGCGTTTGTCGTGGTTGCGGGCGCGATGTATTCCGCCATTGGTCATCGTCTTTGGGGACGTTGGCGCAAAAATGAAGCGGTTGTAGTAGTCCCCCGCTCAGGCGAATGAGTTACGGAGAGTAAAATGAAGTTTGTTGATGAAGCGACGATCCTGGTCGTGGCTGGTGATGGCGGCAACGGTTGCGTGAGCTTCCGCCGTGAAAAGTATATCCCACGTGGCGGTCCTGATGGCGGCGACGGCGGGGATGGTGGTGACGTGTGGCTGGAGGCGGATGAGAACCTCAACACGCTGATCGACTACCGTTTCGAAAAATCCTTCCGCGCTGAACGTGGCCAAAACGGCCAGAGCCGTGACTGTACCGGGAAACGCGGTAAAGACGTCACCATTAAAGTTCCGGTCGGTACGCGCGTGATTGACCAGGGGACCGGTGAAACCATGGGTGACATGACCAAACACGGTCAGCGCCTGATGGTGGCGAAAGGCGGCTGGCACGGTCTGGGTAACAGCCGTTTCAAATCTTCCGTTAACCGTACGCCGCGTCAGAAAACGATGGGTACGCCGGGCGATAAGCGCGACCTGCAGCTGGAGCTGATGCTTCTGGCTGACGTGGGCATGCTGGGTATGCCAAACGCCGGTAAATCGACGTTCATTCGCGCCGTCTCTGCGGCCAAGCCAAAAGTAGCAGACTATCCGTTTACCACGCTGGTACCAAGCCTGGGTGTTGTCCGTATGGATAACGAGAAGAGCTTCGTGGTTGCCGATATCCCGGGTCTGATTGAAGGCGCCGCGGAAGGGGCCGGTCTGGGGATTCGCTTCCTGAAGCACCTTGAGCGCTGCCGCGTGCTGCTGCACCTCATTGATATCGATCCTATCGACGGTTCCGATCCGGTTGAAAACGCCCGTATCATCGTGGGCGAGCTGGAAAAATACAGCGAAAAACTGGCGAATAAACCACGCTGGCTGGTCTTCAACAAGATCGACCTGATGGACAAAGCCGAAGCGGAAGCGAAAGCGAAAGCCATTGCTGAAGCGATGGGTTGGGAAGATAAGTACTACCTGATCTCTGCGGCAAGCCAGGTCGGCGTGAAGGATCTATGCTGGGATGTGATGACCTTCATCATTGAGAACCCAATTGTTCAGGCGGAAGAAGTCAAACAGCCTGAAAAAGTCGAATTCATGTGGGATGACTACCACCGCCAGCAGCTCGAAGAGCTGGAAGCGGAAGAAGACGATGAAGACTGGGACGATGACTGGGATGAAGACGACGAAGAAGGCGTCGAGTTCATCTACAAGCATTAATATCTGTTCAAAGCCCCCATTATGGGGGCTTTTTTATTGAAGCGTTGTGGGCAGCCAGCAGCTGGCGATTAAACCGCCTTCAGCGCCATTTTCAAGGGTCAGCCTGCCGTGGTGTAGCTGGACGATGCGCTGCACGATACTCAGGCCCAGACCGCTCCCTCCGTAGCGCTGGTCAAGACGGCGGAATGGCTCGGTGATTGACACTCGGTGCGCTTCATCAATCCCTGGACCCTGATCGATAACGCTGATCTGCGTCCCCCCGTCGACCTCGGTTAATGTCACTGTAATCGTTGTCCCTGCCGGGCTGTAGCGCCCTGCATTCTCCAGCAGGTTGCGCAGCATCAGGCGCAGGAGCACGGCATCTCCCTGAACCGTGAGCGCGCTTTTAGCGGGCCAAATCACCGTATGCTCTTTGGCTTCATGCCCCAGGCCGAGAGGTTCAATGATATTTTCCGTCCAGTTCACGGTTTCGTAGTGCCCGCTCGCCATTGCCTGTCCGGCACGGGCCAGCATTAGCAGCTGTTCGACGGTATGCATGAGCTGATCGATACGGCTAATTAACGTCGCTGCCTGTGGCGCGCCTGACTGCGCCATGAGCTCAAGATGGAGCCGGATGCCGGCCAGAGGCGTTCTCAGCTCGTGTGCGGCGTCTGCGGTGAAGAGACGCTCCTGCTGAATGGTGCTATCCAGTCGTGCCAGCAGCTGGTTCAGGGAGGTCGTCACCGCGCCAATTTCTTCCATGTCGGAATACATAGGAAGCGGGGTTAAGTTATCGGCCGAACGGTTAGCGAGACTGTCGCGGAGTTTATTCAGCGGTCGGGTTATCCAGGTGACCGCCCAGAAGGAGAAGAGCAGGGTAAAGCCGACCATCACCAGGGAAGGAACCAGCAGCGAGGCAATCGCTTCGCGGATCTCTTTCTCAACGTGATTATTGCGCGCTTTTGCTGACAGCGTTTCGTTGACCAGAAAACCAATCTGTTCACGGCTTTCATGCCATAGCCAGATAACGCTTATCAGCTGGAAAAACAGGAGAATCACCGCCAGCAGCACCATCAAACGCCGACGCATGCTGTTCATTTCTGGCTCTCCAGACGATAGCCGACGCCGCGAACGGTTTTGATCCTGTCTTTGCCGAGTTTACGCCGCAGGTTATGGATGTGGACCTCAAGGGTATTTGAGCCGGGATCGTCCTGCCAGGAGTAAATATCCTGCTGGAGCGTTTCTCTGTGTACCGTTTGCCCGCTCCGCATGATCAGACGCGTAAGCAAGGCGAACTCTTTTGGCGTCACCTCTACAGCCTGATCCTGGCGCAGCACCTGCTGGGTTTGCAAATTCAGCGTAATATCGCCGTCGGTCAGTAAGTTATCACTATGGCCCTGATAGCGGCGAATCAACGCTCGCACCCGAGCCTGCAGCTCCGCGAGCGCAAAAGGCTTCACCAGGTAATCATCAGCGCCTGCATCGAGGCCAGCGATACGGTCTTCAAGGGCATCTCGTGCCGTCAGGATCAATACCGGGTTGGCGATGCCGCGACGTCGCCACTGGCCGAGCAGCGTGGCGCCGTCTTTATCAGGCAAGCCCAAATCGAGGATCACCAGGCTGTATTCGCCGCTCTGAATCAGAGAGTCCGCCTCCGCTGCGGTGCCAGCACAGTCGAGGGCGTACCCTTCATTGGCCAGACCTAGCGCCAGCCCCTCCTGCAATAACAGATCGTCTTCAACTATGAGTAGTTTCATCGCTAGTTATTCTGATAGATGTCCTTATAAAGCCTGCTTTCGAAGCGAACAAGCGGAATACGACGATTGCGCTGGTCGGTCGGTTCGACGGCATAGCCGGAAAGATACTGCACGAATGCCATGCGTTGTCCGCTGGCGGTAGTGATGAAGCCTGCAAGGTTGTAAACCCCCTGCAGTGAGCCTGTTTTCGCGGAGACTTTACCATCCACACCGGCAGCGTGAAGCCCGGCACGGTACTGCAGAGAACCGTCATGCCCGGCCAGCGGCAGCATTGAAATAAAGTTTAGCTCAGTGTCGTGCTGTGCAATGTACTGAAGCACCTGCATCATCGTGGCCGGAGAGATCAAATTATGACGCGATAATCCGGAGCCATCGACGGCGATGGTATTGCCCAGCTCGATCCCGGCCTGCTGGCGCAGGATCTGACGAACGGCGTCTGAACCCGCGCGCCAGGTGCCCGGCACGCCGAAACGCGCGTGGCCAATCATGCGGAACACGGTGTCGGCAATCATGTTGTCAGACTTTTTCAGCATGATTCGCAGTAAATCGTGCAGCGGCGGAGACTGTTTGCTGGCGATGACCGTGCCGGGCTGGTTGACCTGCGTCTGGCGAAGCAGCGTGCCGGTGTAGGTTATGCCCGCTTGTTTCAGTTCATCTTTCAGAATGGCACCCGCATAGCTTGCACCATCCTGTATCGCAAAGGCCAGCGGCAGCGGATCGGCGCGCTGCGTCAGGCAGCCGGTAAGCGTGAAGCGGTTAAGATCCCCTGGCACGACGTCCAGCTCACAATATTGCGCATCCGGGGAGCCTTTCGCCAGCGTGCGGACCTGGCTGAACATGGTGACCGGGTAGTAGGACGCTATGCGGATAAACGCTAAATCATCCGGCTTTGGTGCGCTGTAAAGCGAAACCGAGAAGCAGTTACGGTCAACGATTGCTGCGGCGGGCGGGGCGCTAAAGCATTGTGTCATGTCGTTCCACGGCCAGCCCGGGGCTTTATCGTGGCTGGCAAAGATGGATGTGTCGATCAGCACATTGCCATCAATTTTCTGTACGCCAGATTTTTTCAGTACCGCAACCATATTGCGGATATCCTGACGCTTAAAGGTCGGATCGCCGCCAAAACGGGCGATAAGATCGCCTTTCAGTGCGCCACCCTCGACGTTACCTTTGGTCTCGAGTGTGGTCGTAAAACGGAAATCAGGGCCGAGCTGGAGCAGGGCGGCGAGGGCGGTGATCACCTTTTGGGTACTGGCAGGCAGCGCCATCTGTTGACTGTGATAGTCAATCTCGGGAGCCTGTGCGCCAACCTTCTGCACCATCAGGGCGAGGTTCGCGCCTGCGGGGAGCTGATTAATGTACTCATCAACATTCGCGGCCTGGGCGGTGAACGTTATACTGGTAGTCAATCCGATGATAAATCTGGAAAATCGCATAATCTCGCGCTAACAACCCGAAAACAAACCGTCATACTACGGTGCATGGCACTGCAAAGTAAACGATGACCCATAGTGAACTTCGCGGTAAAATGCGTATCAAACTGAAAAATTGCTGCTGACCTGGGGCATTGCTCCCGGGTCGGTTTTCTTTTTGCTTCTTGCCCGCTTAGGGGGGCAGGAGCAGGGAACACTGCTCCCAACAGGAATGTTTAAGAGGTATAACAAATGCAAGCTATTCCGATGACCTTACGTGGTGCCGAAAAACTGCGCGAAGAGCTGGATTTCCTGAAATCCGTGCGTCGTCCTGAAATCATCGCCGCTATCGCGGATGCGCGCGAGCATGGCGACCTGAAAGAGAACGCTGAATACCACGCCGCTCGTGAGCAGCAGGGTTTCTGTGAAGGGCGTATTAAAGATATCGAGGCAAAACTGTCCAATGCACAGGTCATTGATATTACCAAAATGCCTAACAACGGGCGTGTGATCTTTGGTTCTACCGTGACCGTGCTGAACCTGGACAACGACGAAGAGCAGACCTATCGCATCGTGGGTGATGATGAAGCAGACTTCAAACAGAACCTGATTTCAGTGAACTCTCCGATTGCTCGCGGCCTGATTGGCAAAGAGCAGGACGATGTTGTCACCATCCGCACCCCTGGCGGTGAAGTGGAATACGAAATTATTAAGGTTGAATACCTGTAATTCGCTTCTCTACTAAGATGTTGATACATTGTAAAGAAAAGAAAAAGGCCGCATAGCGGCCTTTTATCAACTCAAGGAGCATGGCATTTTGCTCGCCTGCTGACAGAAATCCCTCGTTTCACACAGAAAATGTGTTTAATTCAGGATATCCTTAGCGTGGCAGCGAGATTTTACGCTCTTTAGATGGGCGGTAGAGCACCAGCGTTTTACCGATGACCTGTACATTACAGGCGCCGGTTTCGCGCACGATGGCTTCCACGATCAGGTTTTTAGTGTCTCTGTCTTCAGAGGCGATTTTCACCTTGATCAGCTCGTGGTGTTCCAGCGCTTGTTCAATCTCGGCAAGCACCCCTTCGGTCAAACCATTGTTGCCAAGCATCACTACAGGCTTGAGCGGATGTGCCAGACCTTTAAGGTGCTGTTTTTGTTTAGTACTAAGATTCATCGTATATTTTTGCTTACGTTGGGATTGAAAACGGTTCATTCTACCGCCATCTCCCTTATATCGCCAAATAGCTGCGTAGAAATTTACGTCACAGGCAGGTAACGATGAACCAGGACGGAAATGTTAAATGACAGGTAAAAAGCGTTCTGCCAGCTCCAGTCGCTGGCTTCAGGAACACTTTAGCGATAAATATGTTCAACAGGCACAGAAAAAGGGGTTGCGTTCCCGTGCCTGGTTTAAACTTGATGAAATACAGCAAAGTGACAAACTTTTTAAGCCGGGGATGACGGTTGTAGACCTCGGTGCGGCACCTGGCGGATGGTCCCAGTATGCGGTAACGCAGATCGGCGGAACGGGCCGAATCATTGCGTGCGATCTTTTACCAATGGATCCCATCGTCGGTGTCGACTTCCTTCAGGGCGACTTTCGTGATGAATTAGTGCTGAAAGCGTTACTTGATCGTGTAGGTGACAGTAAGGTCCAGGTTGTCATGTCAGATATGGCACCAAATATGTGCGGAACACCGGCGGTGGATATCCCCCGCGCCATGTATCTGGTGGAGCTAGCGTTAGAAATGTGTCGTGATGTACTAGCGCCTGGTGGTAGTTTTGTTGTGAAGGTGTTTCAGGGCGAAGGTTTCGAGGAGTATCTTAAGGAAATTCGCTCCCTGTTTGCGAAGGTTAAAGTTCGTAAGCCGGACTCTTCCCGGGCCCGTTCCCGAGAAGTGTATATTGTAGCGACCGGGCGAAAATGATAACCGGTAGATTTCAGGCGAAAGTTTGAATGAAACTGGATATAGAGTATCCTGACGCTGTTTTTAACACAGTTGTAATATGAGGTTAATCCCTTGAGTGACATGGCGAAAAACCTAATACTCTGGCTGGTCATTGCCGTTGTGCTGATGTCAGTATTCCAGAGCTTTGGGCCCAGCGAGTCGAATGGCCGCAAGGTGGATTATTCTACCTTCCTGCAGGAGGTCAATCAGGACCAGGTTCGCGAAGCGCGTATCAACGGACGTGAGATCAACGTTACCAAGAAAGATAGTAACCGTTACACGACTTACATCCCGGTGAACGATCCTAAGCTGCTTGATAACCTTCTGACCAAAAACGTCAAGGTGGTAGGTGAGCCGCCAGAAGAACCAAGCCTGCTGGCTTCTATCTTCATTTCCTGGTTCCCGATGCTGCTTCTTATTGGCGTCTGGATCTTCTTTATGCGTCAGATGCAGGGCGGCGGTGGCAAAGGTGCCATGTCGTTCGGTAAGAGCAAGGCGCGTATGCTGACGGAAGACCAGATCAAGACTACTTTCGCTGACGTCGCCGGTTGTGACGAAGCGAAAGAAGAGGTGGGTGAACTGGTTGAATACCTGCGTGAACCGAGCCGTTTCCAGAAGCTGGGCGGTAAGATCCCGAAAGGCGTGCTGATGGTTGGCCCTCCGGGTACCGGTAAAACCCTGCTGGCGAAAGCCATCGCAGGTGAAGCGAAGGTGCCGTTCTTTACTATTTCAGGTTCTGACTTCGTCGAAATGTTCGTGGGTGTCGGTGCATCTCGTGTGCGTGACATGTTCGAGCAGGCCAAGAAGGCAGCACCGTGCATTATCTTCATCGATGAAATCGACGCCGTGGGCCGCCAGCGTGGCGCAGGCCTGGGCGGTGGTCATGATGAACGTGAACAGACGCTGAACCAGATGCTGGTTGAGATGGACGGCTTCGAAGGTAACGAAGGTATCATCGTTATCGCGGCGACTAACCGTCCGGACGTACTTGACCCTGCGCTGCTGCGTCCAGGCCGTTTCGACCGTCAGGTTGTTGTGGGTCTGCCGGACGTTCGCGGTCGTGAACAGATTCTGAAAGTTCACATGCGTCGCGTACCGCTGGCGCCAGATATCGACGCGGCAATCATTGCGCGCGGTACTCCTGGCTTCTCCGGTGCGGACCTGGCGAACCTGGTCAACGAAGCTGCTCTGTTTGCCGCTCGCGGTAACAAGCGCGTCGTATCTATGGTGGAGTTTGAGAAAGCGAAAGACAAAATCATGATGGGCGCGGAACGTCGCTCCATGGTGATGACGGAAGCGCAGAAAGAGTCCACGGCATACCACGAAGCGGGTCACGCGATTATCGGTCGCCTCGTGCCGGAACACGATCCGGTGCATAAAGTGACGATTATTCCGCGCGGTCGTGCGCTGGGTGTGACTTTCTTCCTGCCTGAAGGCGACGCGATCAGCGCCAGCCGTCAGAAGCTGGAAAGCCAGATTTCGACCCTGTACGGCGGTCGTCTGGCAGAAGAGATTATCTACGGTGTGGAACATGTTTCTACCGGTGCGTCCAACGACATTAAAGTTGCGACAAACCTGGCGCGTAACATGGTGACGCAGTGGGGCTTCTCCGACAAACTCGGTCCGCTGCTGTATGCAGAGGAAGAGGGCGAAGTATTCCTGGGCCGTTCTGTGGCTAAAGCGAAACATATGTCCGATGAGACGGCTCGTATCATCGATCAGGAAGTAAAATCTCTGGTAGAGCGTAACTACGCACGTGCACGCCAGATCCTGACCGACAATATGGACATCCTGCATTCGATGAAAGATGCGCTCATGAAATATGAGACCATCGATGCACCGCAGATTGACGACCTGATGGCGCGCCGTGAAGTGCGTCCGCCAGCGGGCTGGGAAGACCCAGGCGCTTCCAATAATTCTGACAACAATGGCACCCCGCGTGCGCCGCGTCCGGTTGATGAACCGCGTACGCCAAACCCGGGCAACACCATGTCAGAACAGTTGGGCGATAAGTAAGCCACTGCTGTTGAAGCGTTTGTCTGTAACTCAAACCCTGGAGCTTGCTCCGGGGTTTTTCATTTCTGTTTAACGATATAGATACCAGGGATTTCGCCATGAAATTATTCGCTCAGGACTCGCATCTCGATCTTTCACATCCCCATGTGATGGGGATCCTGAATGTTACCCCTGACTCTTTCTCAGACGGCGGCACGCATAACACGCTTATCGAGGCGGTTAAGCACGCGAATTTAATGATTAATGCGGGCGCCACCATTATTGACGTGGGCGGCGAATCGACGCGTCCTGGTGCGGCGGACGTGTCTGTGGAAGAAGAGCTGGCGCGCGTGGTGCCGGTGGTTGAAGCTATCGCGCAGCGGTTTGAAGTATGGATCTCCGTTGATACCTCTAAACCCGAAGTGATTCGTGAAGTGGCGAGAGTGGGCGCTCACATTATCAATGATATTCGTTCACTCACCGAGCCTGGCGCACTGGAAGCCGCGGCAGAGACCGGGTTACCGGTATGCCTGATGCATATGCAGGGTCAGCCGAAAACCATGCAGGAAGCACCGAAGTATGATGATGTCTTTGCCGACGTGAATCGCTTCTTTATTGAACATATTGCGCGCTGCGAACGTGCAGGTATCCCAAAAGAGAAATTGTTGCTCGACCCGGGGTTCGGTTTCGGTAAAAATCTCTCCCACAATTATGCGTTGCTCGCGCGCTTATCGGAATTCCATCACTTTGACCTGCCGCTGCTGGTGGGGATGTCGAGAAAGTCGATGATTGGGCAGTTGCTGAACGTGGGGCCGAGCGAACGCCTGAGCGGCAGCCTGGCCTGCGCGGTGATTGCGGCGATGCAGGGCGCGCACATTATTCGTGTCCATGACGTCAAAGAAACAGTAGAAACCATGCGTGTGGTGGAAGCCACACTGGCAGCGAAGGAAAACAAACGCTATGAGTAATCGTAAGTATTTTGGTACCGATGGTATCCGTGGGCGTGTAGGCGATGCTCCCATTACCCCTGATTTTGTCCTGAAGCTCGGCTGGGCTGCTGGCAAAGTGCTGGCGCGTCATGGTTCCCGTAAGATCATTATCGGTAAAGACACCCGTATTTCCGGCTATATGCTGGAGTCAGCGCTGGAAGCGGGTCTGGCGGCGGCTGGGCTGTCCGCGTCCTTTACGGGCCCAATGCCAACGCCTGCAGTCGCGTATCTGACGCGTACCTTCCGTGCGGAAGCGGGGATTGTTATCTCAGCTTCTCACAACCCGTTCTACGACAACGGCATTAAATTCTTCTCTATTGACGGCACCAAGCTCCCGGATGACGTGGAAGAAGCCATTGAAGCCGAAATGGAAAAAGAGATCACCTGCGTTGATTCCGCAGAGCTGGGTAAAGCGAACCGTATCGTTGATGCGGCGGGCCGTTATATCGAATTCTGTAAAGGCACCTTCCCGAATGAGCTGAGCCTGGCTCACCTCAAAATTGTGGTGGACTGTGCTAATGGCGCGACCTATCACATCGCCCCGAATGTCTTCCGCGAACTGGGTGCGAAAGTCATCACCATTGGCTGCGAGCCGGATGGTCTGAACATTAACGAGCAGGTGGGGGCAACTGACGTTCGTGCCCTGCAGGCGCGTGTTCTGGCAGAGAAAGCCGACCTGGGCATTGCGCTGGACGGCGACGGTGACCGCGTGATCATGGTCGACCACGAAGGTAACAAGGTCGACGGCGATCAGATCCTCTACATCATTGCCCGTGAGGGCCTGCGTCAGGGCCAGCTGCGCGGCGGTGCGGTGGGCACGCTGATGAGTAACATGGGCCTGGAACTGGCGCTGAAACAGCTCGGTATTCCGTTTGTCCGCGCGAAAGTGGGTGACCGCTATGTGCTGGAAAAATTGCAGGAGAAGGGCTGGCGCATCGGTGCAGAAAACTCGGGTCACGTGATCCTGCTCGATAAAACCACCACCGGTGACGGTATCGTGGCCGCGCTGCAGGTGGTTGCTGCAATGGCGCGCAACCATATGAGCCTGCACGATCTGTGCAGCGGGATGAAAATGTTCCCACAGATCCTGGTTAACGTACGCTTCACTGCCGGTAAAGGCGATCCGCTGGAAAACGAGAACGTTAAAGCGGTGATGGCTGACGTTGAAGCGGCTCTGGGCAATCGTGGTCGAGTGCTGCTGCGTAAGTCCGGTACTGAACCGCTGATCCGCGTGATGGTGGAAGGTGAAGACGAAGCGCAGGTAACCGAATTTGCACACCGTATTGCGGATGCTGTGAAAGCTGCATAATTGTGCAAGCTAAATGTATAAAAAGGCGGCTTTTGTCGCCTTTGTTTTAAGCAATTAATGGCTTTTTGCTGTTTTTTTCCGCAGTTGATACAATGCGTCAAAAATGCCCTTGCGAAGGTCATTCGCTTTGGTTAGTATTCACACCCGCTTCAGTGGGAAACAAAAATCCTGCTAATTGGTCGAAGCATTGGTATGCGGCAAATCCGCAAGGAACAGGTTGATTATGTACGAAGCTCTTTTAGTTGTTTTCCTTATTGTAGCCATCGCTCTCGTAGCGCTGATTATGCTGCAGCAAGGTAAAGGCGCTGATATGGGAGCCTCCTTCGGAGCAGGCGCTTCCGGTACGCTGTTCGGTTCAAGTGGTTCTGCGAACTTCATGACCCGCACAACGGCGATTCTGGCTACGCTGTTCTTCATCATCAGCCTTGTGCTTGGCAATATCAACAGCAACAAGACCAGCAAAGGAAGCGAGTGGGAAAATCTGAGCGCGCCAGCGAAAACTGAGCAGACTCAGCCAGCTGCACCGGCTAAGCCGACCAGCGATATCCCGCACTAAGTATTCTGTACCGAGGTGGTGGAATTGGTAGACACGCTACCTTGAGGTGGTAGTGCCCTAACGGGCTTGTGGGTTCGAGTCCCATCCTCGGTACCAATATTCGAGAAGAAAGACGTCGAAAGACGTCTTTTTTTTCGTCTGCATATTCTGAGGTGTGGTTTTGTAGGCCCGGTAAGCGCAGCGCCACCGGGCAAAATGGCGGGTGACGCTGCGCTTACCCGCCCTACGAAAGTCCACAAAAAAGGCGTCCATAGGACGCCTTTTGCACGTTATATCAGCGATTACTTCTTATCGCTGTGCTCCAGGTTTTCAACCTGCGGCAGACCGTTACCGGAATTCGCGGAGAGCAGGCCATTCTCAACATAGTTGAACAGCTTCTCGCGGGTATCGGTGATGTCCAGGTTACGCATAGTCAGCTGACCGATACGATCGTCCGGCGAGAACACGGATTCACCTTTCTCCATGGTCAGACGCTCTGCTTTATAGGTCAGGTTGTCAGACACGGTGTTCAGGATGGAGTAGTCGTTACCGCGACGCAGTTCCAGCGTTACTTCACCGGTGATTGCGCTTGCCACCCAACGCTGCAGCGCATCGCGCAGCATCAGCGCCTGTGGATCGAACCAGCGGCCCTGATACAGCAGTTTACCCAGCTGACGGCCATGAGAGTGATACTGCTCAATGGTGTCTTCGTTGTGAATGCCGGTCAGCAGACGCTCGTAAGCGATGTGCAGCAGCGCCATTCCCGGGGCTTCATAGATGCCGCGGCTTTTCGCTTCGATGATGCGGTTTTCAATCTGATCGCTCATGCCCAGGCCGTGACGACCGCCAATACGGTTCGCTTCCAGCATCAGCTCAACATCATCAGAGAAGGTTTTGCCGTTCAGCGCAACCGGATGACCACGTTCGAAACGTACTGTCACTTCTTCAGCCTGGATTTTGACGTTCTCGTCCCAGAACTTCACGCCCATGATCGGGTTAACGATCTTCACGCTTGAGTTCAGGAATTCCAGGTCTTTCGCTTCGTGCGTCGCACCCAGCATGTTGGAGTCAGTGGAGTAAGCTTTCTCGACAGACATCTTATAGTCGAAACCGCAGGCGATCATAAACTCGGACATCTCATGACGGCCACCCAGCTCGTCGATGAAGTCGGTATCCAGCCACGGCTTGTAGATCTGCAGTTCGGCGTTGGTCAGCAGGCCATAACGATAGAAACGCTCAATATCGTTGCCTTTATAGGTACTGCCGTCACCCCAGATGTTGACGCCGTCTTCTTTCATCGCCGCAACCAGCATGGTGCCGGTAACCGCACGGCCCAGCGGAGTGGTGTTGAAATAGGTCAGACCGCCGGTTGTGTTATGGAATGCACCACACTGAATAGCTGCGATACCTTCCGCGACCAGTTGCTTACGGCAGTCAATCAGGCGCGCGTTCTCTGCACCATACTCTTTAGCGCGACGAGGAATGGCATCATAGTCGTCCTCATCCGGCTGACCCAGGTTCGCAGTATAAGCATACGGAACCGCTCCCTTCTGGCGCATCCACAGCAGTGCAGCGCTGGTATCCAGGCCGCCTGAGAAAGCGATGCCAATACGTTGTCCTACCGGAAGATGCTTGAGAATCGTCGTCATAGAATAAAACCCTGCTTGATTGACTGATTAGAGACCGCTTTCGCTCTCTTGTGCATTTTTATGCAAAATAAGTGAGTATTCATTTAATCATCTTTTGGCGAAGACCGAAAGAGACTCGTGCGTTTTTTGTAAAAATTTTGGTCCGATCGATCTGGCGGAAGTCGCCTTGACAGGTGGGGTCAACTATCAATATACTAAACGCCGATTTTACGTCCCGTCTTCGGTACCAAATCCCAGCATTATTTGCAAATTCTGTCCAAAACGCGTAGAATTTGCCACGTTTCAGGCGCGGGGTGGAGCAGCCTGGTAGCTCGTCGGGCTCATAACCCGAAGGTCGTCGGTTCAAATCCGGCCCCCGCAACCACTTTCCCATAAAGTTCTTTTTCAAATATACTGTGAAGACTTAGAGCCTTCGTAGCTGGATTTGAAAAAATTCTTTAGGAAAGTGCTCCAGGCCACAGTTGTGGCTATAGGGTTCAGTTATCTAAAGCCCCGATTTATCGGGGTTTTTTGTTATCTGACTACAGAATAACTGGGCTTTACGCCCTTTTTTTATGTCTTGGGGGTGGGCTTGTCCACATTAGAGCAAAAATTAACAGAGATGATTACTGCACCGGTCGAAGCACTGGGCTACGAACTGGTCGGCATCGAATTCGTTCGCGGCCGTACATCGACGCTGCGCATCTATATTGATAGTGAAGATGGCATCAATGTTGATGATTGTGCTGATGTCAGCCACCAGGTGAGTGCGGTTCTTGATGTTGAAGACCCAATTACCGTTGCGTACAACCTGGAAGTTTCCTCACCTGGCCTCGATCGCCCGATGTTCACGGCCGAGCACTATGTGCGCTTTACCGGTGAAGAAGTGGCTCTCGTTCTGCGTATGGCCGTACAGAACCGCCGTAAATGGCAGGGAATTATCAAAGCCGTTGATGGTGAAATGATCACGGTAACAGTCGAAGGCAAAGATGAAGTGTTCGCGCTGAGTAATATCCAGAAGGCGAACCTGGTTCCCCACTTTTAACAGTCTGGATTGAGGTGAAAAGCCCGCGATGAACAAAGAAATTTTGGCTGTTGTTGAAGCCGTCTCCAATGAGAAATCACTGCCGCGTGAGAAGATTTTCGAAGCGCTGGAAAGTGCACTGGCTACAGCAACCAAGAAAAAATACGAACAAGAGATCGATGTTCGCGTAGAAATCGATCGTAAAAGCGGTGACTTCGATACATTCCGTCGTTGGGTAATCGTTGAAGAAGTGACCCAGCCGACCAAAGAGATCACGCTGGAAGCCGCCCGTTTCGAAGACGAAAGTCTGAACGTGGGTGACTACGTTGAAGATCAGATTGAATCTGTGACCTTCGACCGTATCACCACCCAGACCGCTAAACAGGTTATCGTGCAGAAAGTGCGCGAAGCCGAGCGCGCGCTGGTTGTCGATCAGTTCCGCGATCAGGAAGGCGAGATCATCACCGGTGTGGTGAAGAAAGTGAACCGCGACAACATCTCCCTGGAGATCAAATCCGAAGGGTTGCCGGGTAACGCTGAAGCCGTGATCCTGCGTGAAGATATGCTGCCGCGTGAAAACTTCCGTCCAGGCGACCGTATTCGCGGTGTTCTGTACGCCGTTCGCCCTGAAGCGCGTGGTGCACAGCTCTTCGTGACCCGTTCTAAACCAGAAATGCTGGTAGAACTGTTCCGTATTGAAGTACCGGAAATCGGTGAAGAAGTTATTGAGATTAAAGCGGCGGCTCGCGATCCGGGCTCCCGTGCGAAAATTGCGGTGAAAACCAACGACAAGCGTATCGACCCGGTCGGTGCTTGCGTCGGTATGCGCGGTGCGCGCGTCCAGGCTGTTTCTACTGAGCTGGGCGGTGAACGAATTGATATCGTTCTGTGGGATGACAACCCGGCGCAGTTCGTGATCAACGCAATGGCTCCAGCTGATGTGGCGTCTATCGTTGTTGACGAAGACAAACACACCATGGATATCGCTGTTGAAGCGGGCAACCTGGCGCAGGCAATCGGCCGTAACGGTCAGAACGTACGCCTGGCGTCACAGCTGAGCGGCTGGGAACTCAACGTCATGACCGTTGATGACCTGCAGGCTAAGCATCAGGCTGAAGCCCATGCGGCGATCGATACCTTCACCAAATACCTGGATATTGACGAAGATTTCGCCACTGTTCTGGTAGAAGAAGGTTTCTCTACGCTGGAAGAACTGGCCTATGTGCCAATGAAAGAGCTGCTGGAAATTGACGGTCTGGATGAACCAACCGTTGAAGCCCTGCGTGAACGCGCTAAAAACGCACTGACCACCCTGGCACTGGCTCAGGAAGAAAGCCTTGGCGATAAGAAGCCGGCTGATGACCTGCTGAATCTGGAAGGTCTTGATCGTGCGATTGCGTTCAAGCTGGCTGCCCGTGGTGTTTGTACGCTGGAAGATCTCGCTGAGCAAGGCGTTGATGACCTGGCTGATATCGAAGGTTTAACCGACGAGAAAGCCGGCGAGCTCATCATGGCCGCACGTAATATTTGCTGGTTCGGCGACGAAGCGTAATAAACTGTAGCAGGAAGGAACAGCATGACTGATGTAACTGTAAAATCGCTGGCTGCTGAGATTCAGACCTCCGTGGACCGCCTGGTACAGCAATTTGCTGATGCAGGGATCCCGAAGTCCGCTGATGACTCGGTGACCGCGCAAGAAAAACAAACCTTGTTAACGCACCTGAACCGTGAACACGGTTCTACGCCTGACAAGTTAACGCTGCAGCGCAAAACGCGTAGCACGTTAAACATCCCTGGTACCGGTGGTAAAAGCAAATCGGTACAAATTGAAGTCCGCAAGACGCGCACCTTTGTAAAACGTGATCCGCAAGAGGCAGAACGCCTTGCCGCGGAAGAGCAGGCACAGCGTGAAGCGGAAGAACAAGCTCAGCGTGAGGCGGAAGCAGCCGCCAAACGTGAAGCAGAATTAAAAGCTGAACGTGAGGCCGCAGAAAAAGCGAAACGCGACGCAAGTGATAAAGTGAAGCGTGACGCTGCGGAAAAAGACAAAGTGAGCAATCAACAGACAGACGAAATGACCAAAACCGCCCAGGCTGAAAAAGCCCGCCGTGAAAATGAAGCTGCCGAGCTGAAGCGTAAAGCGGAAGAAGAAGCCCGCCGTAAGCTGGAAGAAGAAGCTCGCCGCGTCGCCGAAGAAGCGCGTCGTATGGCTGAAGAAAATGAGAAGAACGGTGTTGATACCGTTGAGCAGTCTGAAGACACCAGCGACTATCACGTGACCACTTCTCAGCACGCGCGTCAGGCTGAAGATGATAACGATCGTGAAGTTGAAGGCGGTCGTGGCCGTGGTCGTAATGCAAAAGCAGCGCGTCCGGCGAAAAAAGGCAACAAGCACGCTGAATCTAAAGCTGACCGTGAAGAAGCACGCGCGGCTGTTCGCGGTGGTAAAGGCGGCAAGCGTAAAGGTTCCGCTCTGCAGCAGGGCTTCCAGAAGCCAGCTCAGGCCGTTAACCGTGACGTTGTGATCGGCGAAACCATTACCGTTGGCGAACTGGCGAACAAGATGGCGGTTAAAGGCTCTCAGGTCATCAAAGCGATGATGAAGCTGGGCGCTATGGCAACCATCAACCAGGTGATCGATCAGGAAACTGCACAGCTGGTTGCGGAAGAAATGGGTCACAAAGTTATCCTGCGTCGTGAAAACGAGCTGGAAGAAGCGGTAATGAGCGACCGTGACACAGGTGCTGCGGCAGAACCGCGCGCACCGGTAGTGACCATCATGGGTCACGTTGACCACGGTAAAACCTCTCTGCTTGACTACATTCGCTCTACCAAGGTTGCCTCTGGCGAAGCGGGTGGTATTACCCAGCACATCGGTGCATACCACGTAGAAACTGACAACGGTATGATCACCTTCCTGGATACCCCGGGTCACGCCGCGTTTACCTCAATGCGTGCTCGTGGTGCTCAGGCGACGGATATCGTTGTTCTGGTTGTTGCTGCAGACGACGGCGTCATGCCGCAGACCATCGAAGCTATCCAGCACGCGAAAGCAGCGGGTGTGCCGGTTGTGGTTGCAGTGAACAAGATCGATAAGCCAGAAGCGGATCCCGATCGTGTTAAAAACGAACTTTCCCAGTACGGTATTCTGCCGGAAGAGTGGGGCGGCGAAAGCCAGTTCGTACACGTGTCTGCGAAAGCGGGTACCGGTATCGACGAACTGCTGGACGCGATCCTGCTGCAGGCCGAAGTTCTGGAGCTGAAAGCCATCCGTAACGGTATGGCGAGCGGTGCGGTTATCGAATCCTTCTTGGATAAAGGACGTGGCCCGGTTGCTACCGTTCTGGTTCGCGAAGGTACGCTGCATAAAGGCGATATCGTTCTGTGCGGTTTCGAATACGGTCGCGTTCGTGCAATGCGTAACGAACTGGGTCGGGAAGTGCTGGAAGCAGGTCCGTCCATTCCAGTTGAAATCCTGGGTCTGTCCGGTGTTCCGGCTGCTGGTGACGAAGTGACCGTGGTGCGTGACGAGAAGAAAGCGCGTGAAGTGGCACTTTATCGTCAGGGTAAATTCCGTGAAGTTAAACTGGCTCGTCAGCAGAAATCTAAACTCGAGAACATGTTTGCCAACATGACCGATGGCGAAGTTCACGAAGTGAACATCGTTCTGAAAGCCGATGTTCAGGGTTCTGTGGAAGCGATCTCCGACTCCTTGCTGAAACTGTCTACCGACGAAGTGAAAGTGAAGATCATCGGTTCTGGCGTAGGTGGTATCACCGAAACCGACGCGACCCTGGCTGCTGCGTCCAACGCTATCCTGGTTGGTTTCAACGTTCGTGCGGATGCGTCTGCGCGTAAAGTGATTGAAGCCGAAAGCCTGGATCTGCGTTACTACTCCGTCATCTATAACCTGATCGACGAAGTGAAAGCAGCGATGAGCGGCATGCTGTCTCCTGAGCTGAAACAGCAGATCATCGGTCTGGCTGAAGTACGTGACGTGTTCAAATCACCGAAATTCGGTGCAATCGCGGGCTGTATGGTTACCGAAGGTAACATCAAGCGTCACAACCCAATCCGCGTACTGCGTGACAACGTGGTTATCTACGAAGGCGAGCTGGAATCCCTGCGCCGCTTCAAAGATGACGTTAACGAAGTCCGTAACGGCATGGAATGTGGTATCGGCGTGAAGAACTACAACGACGTTCGCGTTGGCGATATGATCGAAGTGTTCGAGATCATCGAAATTCAGCGTACCATCGCTTAATTTTCGATTGTAAGCCGGGATCGCCTCGCGCCACCCGGCAATAATTTCAAAAAGGGGCTTTAGCCCCTTTTTTGTCTGGAGAATTTATTATGGCGAAAGAATTTGGTCGCCCTCAGCGCGTAGCGCAGGAAATGCAGAAAGAGATCGCGCTCATTCTGCAACGTGAAATCAAAGACCCGCGCGTCGGCATGATGACCACCGTTTCCGGTGTCGAAATGTCCCGCGATTTGGCCTATGCAAAAGTGTTCGTTACTTTCCTGAACGATCAGGACGAAGCGGCAGTGAAAAACGGCATTAAAGCGCTGCAGGAAGCGTCTGGTTTCATCCGCTCTCTGCTCGGCAAGGCGATGCGCCTGCGTATCGTGCCTGAACTGACCTTCTTCTACGACAACTCGCTGGTTGAAGGTATGCGTATGTCCAACCTGGTGACCAGCGTGGTTAAACATGACGATGAGCGTCGTGTTAACCCGGCGGACGACAGCAAGGAGGACTGATGAGTCGTCCTCGTCGTCGTGGTCGCGACGTGCATGGTGTGCTGCTGCTGGATAAACCCCAGGGCGCTTCCAGCAACGACGTGCTGCAAAAAGTTAAGCGTATTTATAACGCCAACCGTGCGGGCCACACCGGCGCGCTCGATCCGCTGGCAACCGGCATGCTGCCGGTCTGCCTGGGAGAGGCGACAAAGTTTTCCCAGTACCTGCTCGACTCCGATAAGCGTTACCGCGTTATCGCTAAGCTGGGCCAGCGCACGGATACCTCCGACGCGGATGGTCAGGTGGTGGAAGAGCGCCCGGTGACGTTCAGCGCGGAACAGCTTGATGCTGCGCTGGAGAGTTTCCGTGGTGACACGATGCAGGTGCCTTCGATGTATTCGGCGCTGAAGTATCAGGGAAAAAAACTCTACGAATATGCGCGCCAGGGCATTGAAGTCCCGCGTGAAGCCCGTCCGATTACCGTGTATGAGCTGCTGTTTATTCGCCACGAAGGTGATGAGCTGGAGCTGGAAGTACACTGTTCGAAAGGGACCTATATTCGCACCATCATTGACGACCTCGGTGAAAAGCTGGGCTGCGGCGCGCATGTGATTTACCTGCGCCGTCTGGCGGTGAGCAAGTACCCGGTGGAGCGGATGGTGACCCTGGAACATCTGCGCGAGCTGGTAGAACAGGCGGAAGCGCAGGGGATTGCGCCGGCAGATTTGCTGGATCCGCTGCTAATGCCGATGGACAGTCCGGCAGCGGACTTCCCGGTCGTTAATCTTCCTTTAACATCGTCCGTTTACTTTAAGAACGGCAACCCGGTTCGTACGGCGGAAGCTCCGCTGGAAGGCCTGGTACGTGTGACCGAAGGTGACGAAGGGAAATTCATCGGTATGGGCGAAATGGATGGCGAAGGGCGCGTTGCGCCGCGTCGTCTGGTCGTCGAATATCCGGTCGTCGAATATCCGGTCGACGCGTGACGGTGATAACGGCTCACCTTGCGATAAGCAGGGGAGACGAGTAGAATATCGCCGCTTAACGCCTGGTAAATTGTTTAACAATCTGCGGGGCGTACATGGGATTGCTGAATTAGAGATCGGCATCCTTACATTCTTTATACTTTGGAGTTTGAAAATGTCTCTAAGCGTTGAAGCTAAAGCTAAAATCGTTTCTGAGTTTGGTCGTGGTACTAACGACAGCGGTTCTACCGAAGTTCAGGTTGCACTGCTGACTGCACAGATTAACCACCTGCAGGGTCACTTTGCAGAGCACAAAAAAGATCACCACAGCCGTCGTGGTCTGCTGCGTATGGTTTCTCAGCGTCGTAAACTGCTCGACTACCTGAAACGTAAAGATGTTGCACGCTACACCGCGCTGATCGAGCGTCTGGGTCTGCGTCGCTAATTCTTGCGAGTTTCAGAAAAGGGGGCCTGATGGCCCCTTTTTTCAACCAGACGGCAGCAATTCACTGGAAACTATTGTATTGTTGCTATTAATGATCTTCATTGCAGAGGTTCGCGCGGCTAATGAGAGGCTTCACCCATGGGGGTGTTGGTTGTCATTAGTCGCGAGGATGCGAAGAAGGTCGGGTTAAATCGACAGCACACCGGTGGTGTGCTTTCAAACATTTAAGAAAGGACAGAACTTTGCTGAATCCGATCGTTCGTAAATTCCAGTATGGTCAACATACCGTCACGCTGGAAACCGGCATGATGGCTCGTCAGGCTACTGCTGCCGTTATGGTAAGCATGGATGACACTGCGGTATTCGTTACCGTGGTTGGCCAGAAAAAAGCTAAACCAGGTCAGGACTTCTTCCCCCTGACCGTTAACTACCAGGAGCGTACCTACGCTGCCGGTAAAATCCCGGGTGGCTTCTTCCGTCGTGAAGGCCGTCCAAGCGAAGGCGAAACCCTGATCGCGCGTCTGATTGACCGCCCGGTTCGTCCGCTGTTCCCGGAAGGCTTTGTTAACGAAGTACAGGTTATCGCAACCGTTGTTTCCGTTAACCCACAGGTTAACCCGGACATCGTTGCCATGATTGGCGCATCCGCTGCCCTGTCACTGTCTGGTATTCCATTCAATGGCCCAATCGGTGCCGCGCGCGTTGGCTACATCAACGACCAGTACGTGCTGAACCCAACTCAGGAAGAGCTGAAAGAAAGTAAGCTGGACCTGGTTGTTGCGGGTACTGAAGCGGCTGTGCTGATGGTTGAATCCGAAGCTGAACTGCTGAGCGAAGACCAGATGCTGGGTGCTGTGGTCTTCGGCCATGACCAGCAGCAGATCGTTATCCAGAACATCAACGATCTGGTGAAAGAAGCCGGTAAACCACGTTGGGACTGGCAGCCAGAAGCGGCAAACGACGCGCTGAACGCACGCGTTGCAGCACTGGCAGAATCTCGTCTGAGCGATGCGTACCGCATCACTGACAAGCAGGAGCGTTACGCTCAGGTTGACGTGATCAAATCTGAAGTAACCGCGACCCTGGTTGCCGAAGACGAAACGCTGGACGCTAACGAAATTGGCGAAATCCTGCACGCCATCGAAAAAAATGTTGTTCGTAGCCGCGTTCTGGCAGGCGAGCCGCGTATCGATGGCCGTGAAAAAGACATGATCCGCGGCCTGGATGTGCGTACTGGTGTTCTGCCTCGTACTCACGGTTCCGCGCTGTTTACCCGTGGCGAAACGCAGGCACTGGTTACCGCGACTCTGGGTACAGCACGTGACGCACAGATCATCGACGAACTGATGGGCGAGCGCACTGACAGCTTCCTGTTCCACTACAACTTCCCTCCGTACTCCGTAGGCGAAACCGGTATGGTTGGCTCGCCAAAGCGTCGTGAAATTGGTCACGGTCGTCTGGCGAAGCGCGGCGTGCTGGCAGTAATGCCAGAAGCTGACAAATTCCCGTACACCGTTCGTGTGGTTTCTGAAATCACCGAATCTAACGGTTCTTCTTCCATGGCTTCCGTATGTGGTGCTTCTCTGGCGCTGATGGATGCAGGCGTGCCAATCAAAGCCGCCGTTGCGGGTATCGCAATGGGCCTGGTGAAAGAAGGCGACAACTTCGTTGTTCTGTCTGACATTCTGGGTGACGAAGACCACCTGGGTGATATGGACTTCAAAGTGGCGGGCTCCCGCGACGGTATCTCTGCGCTGCAGATGGATATCAAAATTGAAGGTATCACCAAAGAGATCATGCAGGTTGCGCTGAACCAGGCTAAAGGTGCACGTCTGCACATCCTGGGTGTGATGGAACAGGCTATCAACGCGCCACGCGGTGATATCTCTGAATTCGCACCGCGTATTCACACCATCAAGATCAATCCAGACAAGATCAAAGATGTTATCGGTAAGGGCGGTTCCGTTATCCGTGCACTGACCGAAGAGACCGGCACCACCATCGAAATCGAAGATGACGGTACTGTGAAGATCGCAGCTACCGACGGCGAGAAAGCGAAATTCGCGATCCGTCGCATCGAAGAAATCACTGCAGAAATCGAAGTGGGCCGCGTCTATGCAGGTAAAGTGACCCGTATCGTTGACTTTGGCGCGTTTGTTGCCATCGGTGGCGGTAAAGAAGGTCTGGTTCACATCTCTCAGATCGCTGACAAGCGCGTTGAGAAAGTGACCGATTACCTGCAGATGGGTCAGGAAGTACCGGTGAAAGTTCTGGAAGTTGATCGCCAGGGCCGTATCCGTCTGAGCATTAAAGAAGCAACCGAGCAGTCTCAGCCAGCTGCTGCGCCTGAAGCACAGGCAGCAGAACAGCAAGGCGAGTAAGTTGCCATTTGCCCTCCGCTTTGCGGAGGGCCTATTATCAGGCAGGACGCCTTGTTAAGCCGCCGGGGGACAGGACGTTCATCCAATAGTTGTCTTCGGGAGTGGGAAATGAAGCCTTTTTTGCGCTGGTGTTTCGTTGCGACAGCTTTAACGCTGGCAGGATGCAGCAACTCTGCCTGGCGTAAGAGCGAAGTCCTCGCAGTGCCATTGCAACCGACTTTGCAGCAGGAAGTGATTCTGGCACGCATGGAACAAATACTTGCCAGTCGGGCTTTAACCGATGAAGAACGCGCACAGCTTTTATATGAGCGCGGAGTGTTGTATGATAGTCTCGGTCTGAGGGCACTGGCGCGAAATGATTTTTCACAAGCGCTGGCTATCCGACCTGATATGCCTGAAGTATTCAATTACTTAGGCATTTATTTAACGCAGGCAGGCAATTTTGATGCTGCCTATGAAGCGTTTGATTCTGTACTTGAGCTTGATCCAACTTACAACTACGCGCACTTGAATCGCGGTATCGCATTGTATTACGGCGGTCGTGATAAGTTAGCGCAAGATGATCTGCTGGCGTTTTATCAAGACGATCCTAATGATCCTTTCCGTAGCCTGTGGCTTTACATCGTTGAGCGGAAGCTCGATGAGAAGCAGGCAAAAGAGGCACTGAAACAGCGCTTCGATAAATCGGACAAGGAACAGTGGGGATGGAACATTGTCGAGTTCTACCTGGGCAACATTAGCGAAGCAACGCTGATGGAACGCCTCAAGGCGGACGCAACGGATAACACCTCGCTCGCTGAGCATCTCAGTGAAACCAACTTCTATTTAGGTAAGTACTACCTAAGTCTGGGGGATATGGACAGCGCTACGGCACTGTTCAAATTAGCGGTTGCTAACAACGTACACAACTTCGTTGAGCACCGTTATGCATTGTTGGAATTATCGCTCTTGGGCCAGGAGCATGACGACCTGGCAGAATCGGACCAGCAATAGCTGACGACATAAACATCAGCCCGTAATCTTTTGATTGCCATCACCTTAACTGGTGAGGGCGTTGTTGTTCGTCAATACACCTACTTTGAGCCGGTTCACACTTTTCAATGAAAATTGCTAATCATTTTCACGATGAGCTAAGTAGACTGGCCGCCATTGACATTGAGGCACTCGTACTACATGGCTGAATTCGAAACCACTTTTGCAGATCTGGGCCTGAAGGCTCCTATCCTTGAAGCCCTTAACGATCTGGGTTACGAAAAACCATCTCCGATCCAGGCTGAGTGTATCCCACACCTGCTTTCTGGTCGTGACGTGCTGGGCATGGCCCAGACTGGTAGCGGTAAAACTGCAGCATTCTCGCTGCCGCTGCTGAACAACATTGATCCGGACCTGCGTGCACCGCAGATCCTCGTCCTGGCTCCAACCCGTGAACTGGCTGTTCAGGTTGCAGAAGCCATGACGGAATTCTCTAAACATATGCGCGGCGTAAACGTGGTTGCCCTTTACGGCGGCCAGCGTTATGACGTGCAGTTACGCGCCCTGCGCCAGGGCCCACAGATTGTTGTCGGTACGCCGGGCCGTCTGCTGGATCACCTGAAGCGCGGTACCCTGGACCTCTCTAAACTGAGCGGTCTGGTACTGGATGAAGCAGATGAAATGCTGCGTATGGGCTTCATCGAAGACGTTGAAACCATCATGGCGCAGATCCCGGACGGTCATCAGACCGCGCTGTTCTCTGCCACCATGCCGGAAGCGATTCGTCGTATCACCAAACGCTTCATGAAAGAACCTCAGGAAGTGCGTATTCAGTCCAGCGTAACCACTCGCCCGGACATCAGCCAGAGCTACTGGTCTGTGTACGGCATGCGTAAAAACGAAGCGCTGGTACGTTTCCTGGAAGCGGAAGATTTTGATGCGGCGATTATTTTCGTTCGTACCAAAAATGCGACCCTGGAAGTGGCTGAAGCCCTGGAGCGTAGCGGCTACAACAGCGCAGCGCTGAACGGCGACATGAACCAGGCTCTGCGTGAGCAGACTCTGGAGCGTCTGAAAGACGGTCGTCTGGATATCCTGATTGCAACCGACGTGGCAGCACGTGGTCTGGACGTTGAGCGTATCAGCCTGGTTGTTAACTATGACATCCCGATGGATTCCGAGTCTTACGTTCACCGTATCGGTCGTACCGGTCGTGCGGGTCGTGCTGGCCGTGCGCTGCTGTTCGTTGAGAACCGCGAGCGTCGTCTGCTGCGTAACATCGAACGCACCATGAAGCTGACCATTCCAGAAGCGGACCTGCCAAACGCAGAGCTGCTTGGCAAACGCCGTCTGGAAAAATTCGCCGCTAAAGTACAGCAGCAGCTGGAAAGCAGCGATCTGGATCAGTACCGTGCGCTGCTGTCGCAGATTCAGCCTGTTGCTGAAGGCGAAGAGCTGGACATGGAAACCCTGGCCGCAGCACTGCTGAAAATGGCTCAGGGCGAACGTAGCCTGATCGTGCCACCAGATGCACCGATGCGTCCTAAGCGTGAATTCCGTGACCGTGACGATCGCTTCGAACGTCGTGGCGACCGTAACGATCGTGGCCCACGTGGCGACCGTCCAGAGCGTGGTGGTGAAGACCGCCCACGTCGTGAACGTCGCGACGCAGGTGACATGGAACTGTACCGCATTGAAGTGGGCCGTGATGATGGCGTTGAAGTTCGTCACATCGTTGGCGCGATCGCCAACGAAGGCGACATCAGCAGCCGTTACATCGGTAACATCAAGCTGTTCGCATCCCACTCTACCATCGAGCTGCCAAAAGGCATGCCGGGTGAAGTACTGCAGCACTTTACGCGTACCCGCATCCTGAACAAGCCGATGAACATGCAGCTGCTGGGCGATGCACAGCCACGTCCTGACCGTGGCGGCGAACGTCGTGGCGGTGGTCGCGGTTTCGGCGGCGAGCGTCGTGAAGGCGGTCGCAGCGAAGGTCGCGGTGGTGAAGGTCGTCGTTTCTCCGGCGAGCGCCGCGAAAGCCGTGGCCCGCGTCGTGAAGAAGGCACCAGCCGTCGTCGTTTCGGTGACGCGTAAGCCTTACGCTTCTGACGTAAAGTAAAATATACAGCCCCGATTCATGCGATCGGGGCTTTTTTTATTCCTTTTGTACTCTTGTACTGGTACAGTGCGTCACATTAAAATGCAGAACCGTATGATTGACTGGAGAAAAGGCTGTATGGCGACACTAATCACCACCCAAACGTCACCTTCGCTGCTTGGCGGCGTGGTGATCATCGGCGGAACCATTATAGGTGCCGGGATGTTCTCCCTGCCCGTGGTCATGTCCGGTGCGTGGTTCTTCTGGTCGCTGGCCGCGCTGGTCTTTACCTGGTTCTGTATGCTCCATTCCGGGCTGATGATCCTCGAGGCGAACCTGAACTACAGGATTGGCTCCAGTTTCGACACCATTACCAAAGATCTGCTGGGCAAAGGCTGGAATCTGGTGAACGGGCTGTCCATCGCGTTTGTGCTGTATATCCTCACCTACGCGTATATTTCAGCGAGCGGCTCGATTCTGCATCACACCTTCTCGGAGATGTCGCTGAACGTTCCGGCGCGTCTGGCGGGGCTATGTTTTGCGCTGGCTGTGGCGTTTATCGTCTGGATGAGTACCAAAGCGGTGAGTCGTATGACGGCAATCGTACTGGGCGCGAAGGTCATCACCTTCTTCCTGACCTTCGGCAGTCTGTTGGGGCACGTGACGCCCGCCACGCTGTTTAACGTCGCCGAAGTGAACACCTCCTACACGCCTTACCTGCTGATGACCCTGCCGTTCTGTCTGGCGTCGTTCGGCTACCACGGTAACGTGCCGAGCCTGATGAAGTACTACGGCAAAGATCCGCGCACCATTGTGAAGTGTCTGGTCTACGGCACGCTGCTGGCGCTGGGGCTGTATGTGATTTGGCTGCTAGGGACGATGGGCAACATCCCGCGTCCGGAATTTATCGGCATTGCCCAGAAGGGCGGTAACATTGACGTGCTGGTGCAGGCGCTGAGCGGCGTGCTGAACAGCCGCAGCCTGGATCTGCTGCTGGTTATCTTCTCTAACTTTGCGGTGGCGAGCTCTTTCCTCGGCGTGACGCTGGGCCTGTTTGACTACCTGGCGGATCTGTTTGGCTTTGATGATTCTGCGATGGGGCGCTTCAAAACCGCGCTGCTGACCTTCCTGCCGCCGATTGTGGGCGGCCTGCTGTGGCCGAACGGCTTCCTGTACGCCATCGGTTATGCAGGGCTGGCGGCAACTATCTGGGCGGCGATTGTGCCGGCGCTGTTGGCGCGCAAATCACGTAAACGCTTCGGCAGCCCAAAATTCCGCGTCTGGGGCGGTAAGCCGATGATTGCGCTGATTCTGGTATTCGGCGTTGGTAACGCACTGGTACACGTGCTGTCGAGTTTTAACCTGTTGCCCGTTTATCAGTAAAACGAGGGGTTGACCCCCTCACCCCGGCCCTCTCCCATAGGGAGAGGGAGAAAAGCAAAAAACTACCCCACCAACTCCTCTTTCACCTGCATCGCCAGCTCAAACGAGTGCAAACGCGCCTGGTGATCGAAAATCTGGCCGTTAACCATAATTTCATCCGCCTGCGTTTCGCGCAGTACCGCCTCCAGCCCGTGACGCACTTTCGCTCTATCGCCTACCAGCGACATGCTCAGCGCCTGCTGCACGCCATACTGTTCGGAGGCTGACCACAGCTGATGCATATTCTCCACCGGTGGCGGAAGCTGGCCCGTTTCACCGCGACGCAGCTTCACAAACGCCTGCTGCATGGAGGTAAACAGGAATTCCGCGTCGCGATTGCTGTCGGCGGCAACGATGTTGATACACACCATCGCGTACGGCTTCTCCAGACGCTCGGACGGTTTGAAGTTCGTGCGGTAGAGATGCAGCGCCTGATGCAGCATATCCGGCGCGAAGTGCGAGGCAAATGCAAACGGTAGCCCCAGTTGGGCGGCAAGCTGCGCGCTGTAGAGGCTCGAGCCCAGCAGCCACACCGGGATCTTCTCGCCGTAGCCCGGTACCGGACGCACGTGCGGGTTCGGATCGCGTGCGTCGAACCAGTCCACCAGTTCGGCCACGTCGCGCGGGAAGTTGTCGATATCGCCGCTCATATGGCGACGCAGGGCACGCATAGTCGGCTGGTCGCTGCCCGGCGCACGGCCAAGCCCTAAATCGATACGGCCCGGATAGAGGGTATTCAGGGTGCCAAACTGCTCGGCGATCACCAGAGGAGCGTGGTTTGGCAGCATCACGCCGCCGGATCCCAGGTGCAGTGTGGTGGTGTTTGCCGCCAGATAACCAATCAGTACCGAGGTGGCGGCGCTGGCGATGCCCACCATGTTGTGGTGTTCGGCCAGCCAGTAGCGGTGATAGCCACGCTTTTCGGCCAGCTGAGCCAGATCCAGAGAGTGCGAAAAGGCTTCTCTTGCCGAGGAGCCTTGTGGGATCGGCGCCAGATCCAGCACCGAAAACGGAATGGTTTTGTCAGTCATAACAGCTCACTTTGTCGACGGTGAATCTTTAATACTGCATTAAAAAATGATAACCGTTGTTAACAAAGTGAGCCTTTTTTAGGCCTGAAGTTCCAGTCCTGCGAGCCGTCGCCAGTAGCCGTTACAGTCGCTGTTTGCCGTAAGCGGCAGCGGAGCAGCACCGTTTTCGTTGGCGCGGAAGGCATCCAGCATCGCAAACACGCCGTTATCAAGCGGTGACAGGCGCACCATATCCACCAGCCCGTCCATAGACGCCAGCTCGTTGCCGAGGTTATAGACATAGCCGCTCATGGTCTGAATGCCGTTGAGAACAAACACCTGCTGGTTCTCCTGGGACAGCATGCTGCGTCCGTTCGGGTACTTAATACAGCAGGTTTCGCACTCGTCTTTTGGACGGTCTTCCGAGCGTGCGGTAAAGCAGCGGGCGGAATAGGCCAGCGGCAGATGCCCGTAGCTCAGCACTTCCACTTCAAACTTGTTACGAATGCCCAACTCTTCGCACTGGGTCAGCAGGTTTGCCAGCCAGTCGCGTGAGAGCTCAACAGGCATACACCAGCGCGTCATCCCCTGTTTGAGCAGCAGGCGCAGGGTCACGGCGTTATAACAGTTCAGGGCATGGCCCGCGACAAACGGCAGCCTGCGTTCGGCGCACATGTTCACCACGCCGAGATCGCTCGCCTCCAGCAGGAACTCGCCGTTCTCTACGTAGCGTTTCAGCTCGCCCAGTTCAGAAGAGGCCTGCACCAGCGCGAGCGTGGAGAGCACGACCTGTTTGCCGCTGCCGGCCAGGTTTTTCGCCATATCAAGCCAGTCGCCCACTTTGGTGGCGCGGCGTTTGCTACACACCGCTTCGCCGAGGTAAATCACATCGGCGCTGCTGGAGGCGGCCTGTTGGTAAAAATCTTCCAGCGTCTCTTTTGGCCAGTAATAAAGCACCGGCCCTAATGAATATTTCATGATTTTCTCACTGCCATTTACGGTGATACGCGCCCAGCGTGGTTTGCGTGCCTTCGGACATCGATCCGAGCGTTTCCATCCAGGCCTGCTGCGGGGCGTAGTTCTGCGGGTCCGCTATGCAGCGGTCGATGGCCTGACGCCACACTTTCGCCACCTGGCTCACGTAGGCCGGGCTGCGCTGGCGACCTTCAATTTTCACCGAGGCAATATTGGCCGCCAGCAGTTCAGGCAGCAGCTCGAGCGTATTAAGGCTGGTAGGCTCTTCGAGCGCGTGGTAGCGCTCGCCGTCGACCAGATAGCGGCCTTTACACAGCGTCGGATAACCGGCGTTTTCACCATCCTGATAGCGGTCAATCAGCACCTCATTCAGACGAGATTCCAGCCCCTGCGGCGTTTGCTGCCAGCGAACGAAGCGGGCAGGGGAGCAGGCCCCGACTGTATTCGGTGACTCCCCTGTCAAGTACGAGGAAAGATAGCAACGGCCTTCGGCCATAATGCACAGGCTGCCAAAGGCAAAAACTTCCAGCGGCACTGGCGTGACGCGCGCGAGTTGCTTAACCTGATGAATAGAGAGCACGCGCGGCAGCACCACGCGGGCTACGTCAAAGTTTCGGTGATAAAAACGTACGGCCTCTTCGTTGGTGGCAGATGCCTGAACAGAGACGTGGCGCTCAATATGGGGATAGCGTTCTGCCGCATACTCAAGCATGGCGAGGTCGGCCAGAATCAGCGCATCGGCACCCAGCTGTGCCGCCATATCCACCGCGCGCTGCCAGCGGGCGTAGCCGTCAGGATGAGCAAAGGTATTGATGGCGATATGCAGCTTGCGGCGGTGCTGGTGAACGAAGTTAACGGCTTCCTGAAGCTTTTTCTCCGTAAAGTTGAGGCCGGCAAAATGGCGGGCGTTGGTGTCATCTTTCAGCCCGATATAGACCGCATCGGCCCCATTTTCGATGGCCGCCTTAAGCGCCGGAAGATTTCCGGCTGGGCAGAGCAGCTCCATAATTTATCCTGATGTTGTCGATCGCAAAAATGTTAACGAGCTGGGATTTTAATTAACCCATACGCGACAATTTTTGATTTAAGGCAGCTAATGGCGTATTGATGGCACCAATAATGAGGTACGACGGACGATGGTTTGTTGATTTACGCCGCTATGTTGCGCTTCGGATATGGCAAAATAGCAGGACTATAGATATCAGGGAGTAAAGCTCGTGCTGGATAAACTGCGTTCACGTCTCGTACAATTTGGTCCATCAATGCTGAGCGTGCCGGTCAAGCTGGCGCCGTTCGCGCTTAAACGCCAGGTGCTGGAGCAGGTCCTGAGCTGGCAGTTCCGCCAGGCGCTGCAGGATGGCGAGCTGGAGTTCCTGGAAGGCCGCTGGTTAAGCATTGAGGTGCGTGACATCGGGCTGCGCTGGTTTACCTCCGTTGAGAATGACCAGCTCACCGTCCGCGAAACCGCCGAGGCGGACGTGAGCTTTAGCGCCAACGCCAGCGATCTGCTGATGATCGCCGCGCGCAAGCAGGATCCGGATACGCTCTTCTTCCAGCGCCGTCTGGTGATTGAAGGCGACACGGAGCTGGGCCTGTACGTGAAGAATTTAATGGATGCCATTGAGCTGGAGCAGATGCCGAAAGCGCTGCGCGTGATGCTAATGCAAATGGCAGATTTCGTTGAGGCCGGGCTGAAAACCCCGCCGGACGGTAAACACACTTCAGTAGGTGAGCCATGCTGATTCGAGTCGAAATTGGGATTGATGCGCCGGGGATCGATGCGTTGTTGCGCCGGGCCTTTACGAGCGATGCCGAAGCCCAACTGGTCCACGATCTTCGCGAAGACGGCCTGATTACGCTGGGGCTGGTTGCCACCGATGATGAAGGTCAGGTGGTGGGCTATGTAGCCTTCAGTCCGGTAACCGTTCAGGGCGAAGAGCTGCAGTGGGTAGGCATGGCGCCGCTGGCGGTGGATGAAAACTATCGCGGGCAAGGGCTGGCGCGTCAGCTGGTCTATGAAGGGCTGGATTCGCTCAATGAGTTCGGCTATGCGGCCGTTGTAACGCTGGGCGATCCGGCGTTCTATGGCCGTTTAGGCTTCGAGCAGGCCGCGCGTTACGATCTGCGCTGCCGCTGGCCGGGTACGGAATCCGCTTTCCAGGTACACCGTCTGGCGGACGACGCGCTTAACGGCGTCAATGGGCTGGTCGAGTACCACGACCATTTCAACCGCTTTTAATCAGGCTCTCGCGTAGCGCCTCAAAGGAGCCGTCTCCGGTCACGAGGCGCTCTTTCTGGCGCTTCGTCAGCTGCTTGATGCGGTATTCCAGCCTGAGGGCCAGCGATCGGTCGCCGACCGCTGCTGAGAAGGCGAGCTGTAATTCCCCTTTCCCCCGCAGCGCTTTTGCCCCTTTCCCCGTTTGATGTTGTAAAAAACGCCGCGCCACATCGGTGGTTATCCCGGTGTAGAGTGCGTTATCAGCGGTTCGGACAAGATAGAGAAACCAGCACACGGTAAACAGATTCAGTATGTTAAGGTGAACGCACCATAGCATGAGAGAGAACGAAAATGGAAACACTGGCAGCCATCAACCGCTGGCTGGCGAAGCAGCACGTCGTCACCTGGTGCGTCTACAGCGAGGGTGAGATGTGGTGCGCAAACGCGTTTTACTACTACGATCCGGAGCGCGTCGCGTTTTATGTTATGAGTGAAGACAAAACGCGTCATGCGCAGATGACCGGCCAGCAGGCTAAGGTCGCGGGCACGGTGAACGGCCAGCCGAAAACGGTCGCGCTGATCCGCGGCGTGCAGTTTAAAGGGGAGATCCGTCGTCTGGACGGAGAAGAGAGCGACGCGCGTCGTAAGCACTACACGCGCCGCTTTCCGGTTGCCGCTGCGCTAAAAGCCCCGGTGTGGGAAATCCGCCTCGATGAGCTGAAATTTACCGACAACACCCTGGGCTTTGGCAAGAAGCTGCACTGGCTACGCGCCGAGCAGGCGTAGCGCTTCGCGGTTAAACGCCGGGAGATCGTCCGGGGTCCGGCTGGTGATCAGCTGGTCTTTGTCGTTGACCACCTCCTGATCGTAAAACTCAGCACCCGCGTTTTTGAGATCGATAACGATCGGTTTCACCGCCGTGAGCTTACGCCCGCGGACCACTTCTGCGCTGATGAGCAGCTGCGGGCCGTGGCAGATGGCAAAGACCGGTTTGCCGGTAGAAACAAAGTCCCGGGTAAAGGTCACGAAACGCTCGTCCCCGCGCAGGGAATCCGGTGAATGGCCGCCGGGTAACAGCAGGGCGTCGAAATCTGAGGGGCTAACGTTATCGATGGTCTCGTCGATGGTCACGCTGGCCTCGCCCTTATGGCCTGTCACCGTTTTGCCCGCCTCTTTTTCAATGGTGATGACCTCATGTCCCGCCTTGCGGAACGCCTCTGCAGGAGAGGTGAATTCTGAATCTTCAAACTCGTCGGTAATCAAGACTGCGATTTTCTTGCCCATGCTTCCTCCGTTGTTTTGGCTTCAGACTGATTTTTCTCCGCTTGTGGTAAATACTTACCTGTAACAGACTTCTAAGTGTGGTCGACGAGGCTGAGTTCGCAAACGGACAATTCTGTAAAGGGGATAAGATGAGTCAGGTATTGATTACGGGTGCTACCGGGCTAGTGGGCGATCACCTGCTGCGGCTGCTGATTCAGGATCGCCGCGTGAACTACATCGCTGCCCCGACGCGTCGACCGCTGGCGGACATCTCCGGCGTCTTTAACCCGCACGATCCTCAGCTGACGGATGCGCTGGCGCAGGTGCAGGACCCGATTGATATCGCCTTTTGCTGTCTGGGCACCACGCGGCGGGAGGCGGGGAGCAAAGAGGCATTTATCCACGCCGACTACACGCTGGTGGTGGACACCGCGCTCACGGCGAAAAAGCTGGGGGCCAGACATTTTCTGGTGGTCAGCGCGCTGGGCGCCAGTGCCGGATCGCCTTTCTTCTACAACAAGGTGAAGGGCAAGATGGAGGATGCGCTGATTGCGCAGAAATGGGAGCAACTGACGATTGTGCGCCCCTCAATGCTGATCGGCCACCGGGACGAGCGCCGCTTTAACGAGTCGATCATGGCCCCGCTGTTTCGCATCCTTCCCGGCAACTGGAAAGCCATCGAGGCGCGGGACGTCGCGCGTGTGCTGTTAAAAGAGGGACTGGCCCCGTCGAAAGCGGGCGTAAACATTATCCCTTCGGCAAAACTGCGTGAAATCGCGCAGGGCGAGGCGTAAACTCCCCCGGCTAATTACTCATACTCTCCGGGGAATGCTATGACTGGTCAGTCTTCATCTCAGGCGGCAACACCTGTTCAATGGTGGAAGCCCGCACTCTTCTTTCTCGTGGTCATTGTTGGCCTCTGGTACGTGAAATGGCAGCCGTACTACGGTAAAGCCTTCACCGCCGCCGAAACGCACAGCATCGGTAAATCTATTCTCGCTCAGGCTGATGCCAGCCCGCTTCAGGCGGCGTGGGACTATGCCATGGTCTACTTTCTTGCCGTCTGGAAGGCCGCGGTCTTAGGCGTGATCCTGGGCTCACTGATTCAGGTGCTGATCCCGCGCAACTGGCTGGTGAAAACCCTTGGACAGCCGCGCTTTCAGGGTACGCTGCTGGGAACGATCTTCTCCCTGCCGGGGATGATGTGCTCCTGTTGCGCCGCGCCTGTGGCTGCCGGAATGCGTCGCCAGCGCGTGTCGATGGGCGGCGCGCTGGCGTTCTGGATGGGCAACCCGCTGCTCAACCCGGCAACGCTGGTGTTTATGGGCTTTGTACTGGGCTGGCATTTTGCGTTCATTCGTCTGGTGGCCGGACTGCTGACCGTGCTGGTGGTGGCGACGCTGGTGCAGAATCTGGTGAAGGATAAGGCGCCAGAGTCCGCGTCTGTTGAGCTGGACGTTAGCGAGCCGCAGGGCGGTTTCTTCGCACGCTGGGGCAAGGCGCTATGGCAGCTTTTCTGGAGCACCATCCCGGTCTATATCCTGGCGGTACTGGTTCTCGGGGCGGCGCGCGTCTGGCTCTTCCCGCATGCGGATGGCGCTATCGATAACACGCTGTTGTGGGTCATTGCGATGGCCGTTGCAGGCTGCCTGTTTGTGATCCCTACAGCCGCAGAAATTCCCATTGTTCAGACCATGATGCTGGCCGGTATGGGCACCGCGCCGGCGCTGGCATTGCTCATCACGCTGCCTGCCATCAGCCTGCCGTCGCTGATTATGCTGCGTAAGTCATTCCCGGCGAAAGCGCTGTGGCTGACCGCAGGGCTGGTGGCGTTGAGCGGGGTGATAGTGGGGAGTATTGCGTTGATGTGAAAAAAAGCCCGGTGGCGCGAGCGCTCACCGGGCTTACAGTCGGGTGTAGCTTACTTGATGTAAGTAAACGCAGTAGTGACGTGCTTCACGCCGCTCACCCGGCTGGCGATATCGGCCGCCGCTTTCCCTTCACGTTCGGTCACCAGACCTAGCAGGAACACTTCACCGTTTTCTGTCGTCACCTTCACGTTGGAGGATTTCACCTGGTCCGAGCCCAGCAGCTGGGAGCGTACTTTGGTGGTGATCCAGGTATCGGAAGAGGCATCACCCAGGCCAATTGGCTTGCCCTGACGCACTTCGTTAAACACCTCAGTGGTCCCTTCTACGCCCATCGCAATCTGTTTCGCACGAGAGGCGAGCTCCAGATTCGGTGCCTGACCTGCCAGCAGCACTTTGCCCTGATAAGCCGTCACGTTGATACGCGCTTCTTTCTTGATTTGTTCGTCTTTCGACAGCGCACTGTTGACGCGCAGCTCCAGCGTACCGTCATCCACCTGCGTTCCCACGGTGCGCGGATCGGTTGCCGCTTTGGTGCCTACCGCGGCGGTACCCACAACGGCTGCAGCGATACATCCCTGAAGCAGTAATGCAGACATAAGGACTGCGAGGGTCGATAAAGCCTTCATAAGAACTCCTTAATCATCCTGGTGAGGGAAAAGCGTGTTATCGATCAAGTCACATAAGCAGTTCACCGTGAGCATATGCATCTCCTGAATACGTGCGCTCCGGTGAGAAGGAATGCGGATTTCCACATCCTGCGGCCCAAGCAGACCCGCCAGCTCACCCCCGTCATAGCCGGTTAAGGCCACGATGGTCATGTCGCGGGTGACGGCGGCTTCAACGGCTTTGACAATATCCCGGCTATTGCCGCGCGTGGAGATGGCCAGCAGCACATCTCCGGCATGACCCAGAGCTCGCACCTGCTTTGCGTAAATTTCGTCATGCAGACGATCGTTAGCAATCGCCGTTAAGACCACATTATCGGTATTAAGTGCAATGGCAGGTAAACTTGGGCGTTCTGTTTCAAAGCGATTGATCATGCTGGCAGCAAAATGCTGTGCGTTGGCGGCTGACGTGCCGTTGCCACAACAGAGGATTTTGTTGCCGTTTAGCAGGGATTGCACCAGCGTCATTGCGGCACGCGAGATAGCATCCGGAAGGGCTTCCGCCGCGGCAATCTGAGTCTGGATGCTTTCTGTGAAGCACACTTTAATTCTTTCGAGCACGTTATCCCTTTTAAATCTTAATTATGCGTCTTCGCCAAAAGCGTTTTTAAGCCATTCGATCTCATTTCCGGTGAAGGCTATCACATCGAACCGGCAATCCACAGTATCAAAACTCCCATTATGGCGGGCAAGCCACAAGTGGGCAGTCTGTAATAATTTATGTTGTTTGGCGAGCGTCACGCTGGCGGCAGCACCGCCAAAACGAGAGGACTGTCGAAAGCGGACTTCTACAAACACGGTGACCTGACCGTCTTTCATGATCAGGTCGATTTCGCCGCCGCGCCCGCGGACGTTAGCGGCGATGAAACGCAGTCCTTTGCCTTCAAGCCAGCGACGTGCCTTTAACTCCCACGCATCGCCGGTCTCTTTTCGGCTTAACTGGCCGGGACGATCTGCCCCTGCTGGTATTTGAGCCATGATAACTTCCTGTTGATCACGCAGTCCTGGGTGGCGGTCAGATCGCCGGTATTGCCGTTAAGCTCAAAGCCCGGCACCTGGCGCATCTGGGTAAAGTGGTTCGCCAGCGCCCATGCATCGACACCCATCGCATACAGACGCGCCAGAGAATAATCGTTACGTACGGCACTCAGCGCCTGCTGCATCAGCGCCGGATTGCTGCCAGCCAGCATCGGGATTTCGCTGTACTGCAGACCGTCCATTTCCAGACGGAAATCCGGGCCGGCGGTGCCCTGCGCGCTGCGTGAGCTGGCGTAGAGCGTTGCGCCGCTCTGGCTGCCGTTACGCATCGCGATCATCGGTTTGATAAAGGCGATCTCCTGCGGCGTGGCAACGATATAGGCCGCATCCACTTTACCGCCACCGCTAATCTGCGCGTCGGTAGGCGGGGCCGGGATCGTCAGGCCGCCAATCGTCACGCCCTGTTGCTGCGGCAGGCTCGCGGTGACAGGACTGCCGTTAAGCGCGATACCCGCTCCACCGTTTACGCCCGCACGCAGTTCAGAGACGGAGCCGAATTTCTGCTGCAGCACGACGCCGCCGCCCAGCTTCTGCCACTCATCGGCAAAGGCATTGGCCACGCGATCGCCCAGCGCGCTGCGTGGGATGAGCAGCAGCGGAGCCTGCTTACCCTGCTCGTGAATATGACGCGCCGCATCGCGGGCTTCATCTTCAGGGGAAAGCGCGAAGTAGCAGATATTGGCCCGGTTCTGAACCTGCTCAGGCTGGTTGAGCGCCAGCACGTTCAGCGTGGTATTGCTCTTCATCAGCTCTTCCACGTTGTTTTTCAGCAGCGGACCGACAACGATGCTCGCCCCGTCCTGTTGAACCTGAGCCAGAACCTGGTCAAGCGGCTGCGAGCTGGTGTCGTAAATTTTCACCTCAGCGCCCGGGTTGGCGCTGGTGGTTGCTACGGCCTGCGGCTGATCGGCAGGCTGGGCCGCGGGTTGTGCAGTCTGCTGCTGAGGCTGTTCTGCCGTTGCGTCAGGTGCTGGTGCCGCTTGGGTCTCGGCCGGAGCCTGGGTCGCAGGTGCTGCCGTAGCTGGTGTTGTTGTAGCCGGTGCAGCTGTAGCCTGAGGCGTCGTCGGGGCCGTCACCGGGTTTTGCATCGTGCCCTGCGCCGGAGCTTGCGCTGTGGTCAGGTCGCTGGTCTCGGCGGCGGATGGGCTGACAACATCACTCACGTTAGCCGCCTGGGCTGCCTGAGCGGGAACTGCGCTGCCGGTTACCGACGTAGTACCGTTTTTCGCTGCTTCAAAGCCCTGCTGAATGGTACGGCCAAACACCGCCGCCTGGCCGTTGAGCGGCAGAAGCAGGGCGATTTTGCTGGTGGACGCTGGCTTAAAGTTCTGTACGTTCACCAGCTGGGTTGGCAGCATTTTCGCACCCGGGTTTTGCGGGTAGCGTGTCTGCCAGTCCGTAATACCGGCTTTCAGCATCTTTGGATCGCTGCGGTTGTTAAACCACATCTGCTGCAGATCCAGCCAGCCCTGAAGAACGTTTTCATCGGCGTTGATGACCAGAGCCTGCGCCTGTTCCTGCGTCATCGAAGCCAGCGCTTGCCAGGTGGCATCAATATTTTTCTGCTTTTCGGCACCGCCGAGCAGCGGCTCTTGCGCGATGAGGGCGCGGAGCAGCGTCAGGGAAGGGCGCCCCTGCTCAGCGGTAATGCCCGCCTGCCAGAAGCGAGCCTGCTGGTTTTTATCCAGCGCGCTCACGTCAATGTCCCCGAGGATCTTCTTCGCGGCGGCGTAATCTTTCAGCGCGACCTTCAGCTCGGCAGAGAGCAGGCTCTGCTCGCGATGCTGGGCGTCGTTAAGATCTTTCGGCAACTGGTTAAACAGTTCGGCAGCCCGCTGGGTTTTACCCTCTTTCAGCAGTGCACGAATGGCGAGTAATTGCCAGTTGGTCTTGGTATCATTTGAACTCTGCGACATTTGCTGCAGATAAAAGCCAGAATCAGCCTGAGCAGAACCCTGAAGATGGGCGGTGCTCTGGTCAGGTGCCTGGGTGCCACAGCCTGCAAAGATCAGGGCTGCCAGCAGAAGCGGCACGCTGCGCGTGGCTTTTTTTCGAAGAAACGTTAACGGTACCATACTGTATCCAGTGATTTTTTTTACGCAATGCTCAATATTAAATCGGCAATACGGACGAAACAATGAAACAACACGAAACGGCAGATAATTCTCAAGGCCAGCTTTATATTGTACCTACTCCTATCGGGAATTTGTCTGATATTACCCAACGTGCGCTCACCGTACTGCAAGCTGTTGATTTAATTGCTGCTGAAGATACCCGCCACACCGGCCTGCTGCTGCAACATTTCGCGATTAACGCCCGTTTGTTTGCTCTGCACGATCACAATGAGCAACAAAAAGCCGAAACGCTGGTGGCGAAGCTGAAAGAGGGGCAGAACATTGCTCTGGTCTCCGACGCCGGTACGCCGCTGATCAACGATCCCGGCTATCACCTGGTGCGTACCTGTCGCGAAGCCGGTATTCGCGTTGTGCCGCTGCCCGGCCCGTGCGCCGCGATTGCTGCATTAAGCGCTGCAGGTCTGCCGTCTGACCGTTTCTGCTATGAAGGCTTCCTGCCTGCCAAATCCAAAGGCCGCCGCGACGTCTTAAAAGACCTGGAAGCGGAACCGCGCACCCTGATTTTCTACGAATCCACGCACCGCCTGCTGGAGAGCCTGGAAGATATGGTGACCGTCTGGGGGGAAGGCCGCTACGTGGTGCTGGCGCGCGAGCTGACCAAAACCTGGGAAACCATTCACGGCGCCCCAGTGGGTGAACTGCTGGCGTGGGTGAAGGAAGACGAAAACCGCCGCAAGGGCGAAATGGTGCTGATTGTCGAAGGGCATAAGGCGCAGGAAGACGCGCTACCAGCCGACGCGCTGCGCACGCTGGCGCTGCTGCAGGCGGAACTGCCGCTGAAGAAGGCCGCTGCGCTGGCGGCGGAAATTCACGGCGTGAAGAAAAATGCGCTGTATAAGCATGCGCTGGAGCAGCAGGGGGAGTAAGCCCCTGCCGCCTGTTTTGCCGGGTGGCGGCTGCGCCTAACCCGGCCTGCAGATCGTTATGCGTCTTTTAGCTAACTGGTACCGCCTCAAACACCAGCGTTTCCAGCGGCTGCAGCGTAATCACCACCGCGTTTTTATACTCCTCCGGTACGGTTGAATTACTGCCGTACACCGCTTTCAGACGAAACTGCGCCGCGTTTCCTGTCGGGATTTCAAAATCTTTTGTTAAATCCAGGTAGTAGCTTTGCGGCTTATCCGACGGGTTACGCAAGCCGAGAATCGCTTTGTCCTTGCTCCAGGATGCCCAGCCGTAAACCTGCAGCGCGGTTGGATCGCCACCAATCCAGTGGGTATCCATCAGCACGCCGGCGTTTTCCCGCGACCACTTCGCGGCCCGCGCCAGGGTGTCCCACTTCGCCTTATTCAGCATTGAAGGGGTGATATACAGCTCCTGCAGCTGGGTTCCGGTGGCGAAGTAGCTCCAGACCTGGTCGGCAAAGTCGCTGTCCGTTTGCACCTTCTCCAGCCCGTAATAGGCGTTTTCCGCGCTAACGATCCCGTGGTACATCAGCGAGTTCAACGGGAACAGCGGCCCTTTGCGAACAATGGAGCGGTACGTTTCCGCATCGCGGTAGGTCATCCACTGCTGCACCGGCGTGCCGGGACCGTACAGGTTGATGTCATCGCCCTGGCGCCAGATGGAATCAGCGTAGAACAGCCAGGACGGGCTGGCGTTGGTACCTGTCGTCAGGTTAATAAACAGATTCGGGTTGGCGCTGCGCATGTTGTGCAGCAGAGCGATAGAGGCGTCAAAATCCGAGGCGAACGGGCTGCCCTTAATATGCGAATTGGCATTACCCATCCCGTCCAGCTTGAACGAGGTAATGTGCTCGTTTTTAATTAGCTTAACGATCTGCTCATTGAAGTTTTTAAAATAGTTTGGGCCTGACAGCGCCAGCTTCCCGTCTACCGTTTCGAAACCGTACTCTTTTGCATGCGAGACGCGAGTGTCGCGCGGTTTGTTATATCCACCCCACGGCGAGAGCCACAGTCCAACGGAGCTGTGCATGCTGTCGGCTTTTTCCCGAACTTTGCTAAAACCGTTGCTGAATGCCGGGCCAAACAGCCAGCGTCCGGTCAGGTCATCCCAGCCATCGTCAAGCAGGAACGCATCCAGCGCCACGCCGCGCCCGGTGATAAATTCCTTATTCCATTCATCCATCCGCCCCAGCACGTCCTGCTCGGAGTACGGGGTAAAGAAGCCGATATCCATCCAGCTGTTGTAGTGTAAATAAGGCTTATACGGACGCGGGCGGACGGCATCAATAAACTGGTTTACGCTGCGGCGCAGCTGGCTGGTCTCCGGGAAGGTGCCGAACCAGGTGGTAAAGCTGACCGGCGACTCTGGCTGAATCGGCGTTTTCAGCTCTACGTTGAGATTGGTTGTCGCTTCATAGGCGTAAGTGTTAACGATGGGCTTGTCCGGCAGAATGAAGAACGAGTCTGCGACGATCGGCGAGCTGTTAATCGCCCCGTCTACGTAAGGTGCCTGAGCCTGCTTTTTGGTCGGGAAGAAGGTAATTTTTGCCACGTCTCGCGGCTGACCAACGGCGGCAACGGTGTAGTCGATGCTGGCGTATTTCCCCTTCACCAGGTTCAGCTTCACCGTTACGTTAAAGTCCGGATGGGTGAAATCGATGACCAAGCCGCTGTCCTGCTTTTCGACATGCTTGATTTTAAAATCAGCGGTGTGGATTTTCGTCTCGTCCGGCAGCGTCAGAAAGAACAGCTCCTGCGGCGTGAGCGGATGGTTAGCCCTGGTGTCCTTAACCACTATCGTTGAGTTTGCATCATCAAATGACAGAGCAATATTGTCGTTACCGAGCGCGTAGTTCGCGGCCACCGCGCTATGGGAAACGCACATGGCCAGCACTGAGAGTGCGAGGATTTTTTTCATCAGCGTAAGCTCCTTTTTAATCAGGCTTCTGCCGGAAGCAGCAATCGGTTTGCCGATCCGCAAACGGCGATCTTGCTTCTGACCACCTCTTTCATGGCGTCCATGCCGACCCGCATATAGAAGCGCGGATCGTTGCCCTGCGGGTTTTCGGCAAACCAGGCCTTAACCGCGTCAGAGAAAGCAATTTTCAGCTCGGTCGCCACGTTGACTTTGCACACGCCCAGCTCGATGGTGCGGCGAACAAACTCATCCGGCACATCGCTCGCGCCGTGCAGCACCAGCGGCACGGTGACCACTTCGCGGATTTCTGCCAGCCGCTGGAAGTCGATTTTCGGGCGCTTGGTATACAGGCCGTGGGCGGTGCCGATGGCGACGGCGAGGCTGTCTACGCCGGTCAGTTCGACGAAGCGTTTCGCCTCCTGCGGATCGGTGAGGAATGCGCTTTCCGCGTCCACGCTCATGTCATCTTCCATGCCGCCCAGACGGCCCAGCTCGGCCTCGACGCTGCAGTCGTTGAGGTGGCAGAAATCGACCACCGACTTCACCAGCTTCACGTTTTGTTCAAACGGGTAGTGGCTGCCGTCGATCATCGCGCTGCGCACGCCCGCGTTGACCTTGCGGCGAATATCGTCCAGTGATTCGTGGTGATCGAGGTGCAGCGCCAGCGGCATGTCGTAGGTGTGGGAGTAGGCGCTGCACAGGGCGTAGATCTCTTCCAGCGCAATATGCTTAAAGGTGCCCGGCGTGCCCGCTAGGATCACCGGCGATCGCATTTCGCTGCACGCTTCGAGGATCGCCTGGATCGTCTCCGCGTTGTGGATGTTGAACGCCGGAACGGCGTAGCCTTTTGCCTGCGCGTCCTGCAGAAGATATTTCGTCGAGATAATACTCATAATCAGATCCTCTTAAGCCTGCCACGGATGAATAACGACGCCCTGCACCACGCGGTTGACCGTCCCGCTGGCCGATGGCGTATCGGGCGTAATGCCTGCGCTAAGCGACTGGGTGAGCGCAAAGACCTGGGCATACATCAGGAAGCAGAACGCCTGTTCCATATCGATAAACGGACGTGAAGGCGGCAGCAGAATGTGCGGACCCGCTTCAATGACCGGATCGTTTTCAGCGGCGATGGCGACGACGCGCAGGGCCTGGCGATCGCGGCGCAGCTCGGCCAGCAGATCCAGATCGTACTGACGCGTATATGGATGGCTGGAGATGAACACCACCACCAGCGTTTCATTGTCTACCAGCGACTTCGGCCCGTGACGGAAGCCCGTAGGGGAGTCGTAAAATGCCGCCAGCTTGCCCGCCGTCAGCTCCAGCACCTTCAGCGCCGATTCGCGCGCCGCGCCCTGCAGGCCGCCGCTTCCCAGATACACGATCCGTTTCCACGGTTCGCTGCCAAAGACGCCGTGGCTGAAATCCCCGAGCGAGGCGAGGATCGCCTGACAGCGATCGGCGACGTCGCCGAAGGTGTGGGTATTGATCGTTTCCGGGGCGAACACGGCCAGACAGCTCGCCATCATGGTGGTGATGCTGCTGGTCATCGCGAACCCGCGATCGTGCGTTTCGGCAGGCATCAGCAGGGCAAAGGCGTTATCGCTGTCGACGGCGTTCTGGTACAGGCTCCCCGCCTCGTTGCAGGTAATGGACAGGTGATAGCACTCCGGCACGAACTGGTTTGCCAGCTCAACGGCCGCGACGCTTTCCGGACTGTTGCCGGAGCGGGCAAACGAAACCAGCAGCAGCGGGTGCCCAGGGCTGAAGTAGTCCATCGGGTTCGTGACCAGATCGGTTGTCGGGACGGCGGTGAAGTTTTTCCCGGTGTGGCTTGAAAGCCATGGCGCAATGATATCGCCGATAAAGGCGGACGTGCCCGCGCCGGTCAGGACGATCCGCAGATCGCGCTTGCGCAGCAGCGGCGTCAGGAAACTGTCGATCGAAGCACGCAGGTTATCGATGTTGTTGAGCGAGCGGATCCAGCTGGCAGGCTGCTGGCGGATCTCTTCCTCGGTCCAGGTGCCGGTTGTGGTGGCGGTAGTGGTTTGTTGCATAACTCAGTCCTTAGTCGTGTGAATTCCACATCAGACGCTGGCAATCGTGTCGCTATCTTTCGTTTCGTTTCACTTGTTCACTTAAGCAGTTAAATAAAATCTATAGAAAAGAAATCGAAACTTCAATGAAAGAAAAGAAATAAAACGAAAAGTGTGATCGTGAAAGGAAAGGGAAAATTTAAGGAAAGGAAAAGAAAGGCCTTACGGTTTCAGGCCGTAAAGCCAAAAGGAGACACAATGAAAGGGCTAAAGGGGGAGAGCCTGGCCCTGAATCCAGATCCGCTGGAGGTGTAAACCTCCGTCCAACGCAATAATATTGGCGCGTTTGCCCGGGGCTAAGGATCCAAGCTGATCGTCAACGCCCAGCAGCCGGGCAGGGTGCAGCGAGGCCATATGGATAGCGTCTTCGGCGGTGACGCCCGCGTACTCCACCATATTCCTGACCGCGGCATCCAGCGACAGCGTGCTGCCCGCCAGCCCGCCGGAGCCGGTTCGAACCACGCCGTTTTGCATCGTGACCTCTTCACCGCACAGGGTATACCGACCGTCCGGCATACCTGCCGCCTGCATGGCATCGGTAATCAGCACCACGCGATCCTGAGCGCAGCAGCAGCATAAACGCATCGCTCCCGGATGGACGTGGTGGCCGTCGGCAATCAGCTCCAGCCACGCCCGTTTGTCCGTCAGCCCTGCGCCGACCATGCCGGGCTCTCTGTGGTGCAAACCCGTCATACCGTTGTAGCAGTGCACCAGCCCGTCGGCACCCGCATCAAACGCGGCGAGAGTTTGCCGGTACGTAGCAGCGCTGTGGCCCAGCATGACGCGGATACCGCGCTGTTTAAGATGATGAATCGCCTGCAGCGCGCCGGGTTTTTCCGGCGCGAGCGCCACCACGCGTAGCGTGCTCTGTGAAACGTCAATCAATCTGTCCAGCTCGGCGATATCCAGTTCCCGGAATAGCTCGGGCGGATGCGCCCCTTTGTTCTGGGGCGTAAAGTACGGTCCTTCCAGATAACTGCCCAGGATCTGCGCGCCGGGTCCGCCGGACTGATTGCGCCGGGCGATACGCATCAGTGCGCTGTGGATGGCTTCCATCGGCGCGGTCACGGTGGTGGGCAGAAATGCGCCCACGCCTTCACGCGCTTTATGCATCGCCAGAGTGTCCAGCACGTCAGGCGCATCATCCATGACGTCCACGCCCGCGCCGCCGTGGACGTGCGTATCGATATACGCCGGGCAAAGCAGCTCCGCATCGCGCGCCGTAACGCCCGCCGGGATGGGTTCAATCGCCGCAACCGCGCCGCTTTCAATGCGTAGCTGGTGGTCGTCCAGCCAGCCCTGTTCGGTAAGGATCCGTCGCGCGCGCAGCAGCTGGCTCATATCCCTTCCTCAGCCGGAGCTTCCTCGCGACAGCGCCCCAGCTCGTCGACCAGGCTCGTCAGGCCGCGGTGCCCGCACTCCAGCGCCTGCAGACGAAACGCCTCGCTGCTTAATCCGTCGCGCTCCAGCACCATCTCCAGCAGCAGCTGCAGGTTGGTGCCGGTGATGACTTCACTGCCCGGCCGTTGCATGGCGAGCGTCGATGCCACGCGAAACGGCGTGCCGCCGAGCAGGTCGGTGAGAAACACAATATCGTGCTCTGCATCGAGTTCACTCACTGCCTGCTCAAGCTGAGCGGTCAGCCGCGCGGTGGTGGAGGTTTCCGGAAAATCGATGGCAATAAACTGCGGCTGTTCGCCCAGGATCTGCTTCATCGCCTGCTCAAGTCCGCTGGCAAAACCGCCGTGACCCGTCAAAATAATGCCTAACATCGCAACCTCTTTGCTTTTACAGGAAGTGACAGAATTTACCGACAATGCCCAGCAGCACGGTGATACCGATCAGCCGCAGCGGGCTCCAGCCGCGGCGTACCAGCCAGAACATGGTCAGGGTGTAGACCAGCGGCAGGAACGCGGGCATCAGCTTGTCGATGACGTCGGCCTGCAGTTTGACGACCGCATCACCCGCCTTGATTTCGAGCGTGGTATTGAGGCGGACGTAGGTTGCCACCAGCGCGCCGATCACCGTCATCCCGACGATAGACGCCGCGTGGCCGACCTTTTTGGTGTTGGCTTTAATCAGCGGAATGGCCGCGACGCCCATCCGGTAAGCGTAGTGCGCCAGGCCAAAGCGCAGGCCGAGGTGTACCACGTTAAACAGCACGATAAAGACCACCGCGCCCAGAATCGAACCCTGCAGCGCCAGGCTGGCACCAATACCGCCGCAGATGGGCAGCAGGGTCAGCCAGAACATGGCGTCGCCAATACCGCCAAGCGGCGCGCCGACGGCAATTTTGGTGCTCTGGATGCTGTTCACATCCTGCTTGGAGCGCTCCATCGCCAGAATGATGCCGATAACAAAGGTCACCAGGAACGGGTGGGTGTTAAAGAAGCCCATATGGCCTTTCATCGCCCGCGCCAGGTCCCGCTTGTTGGTGTGGATCTTTTTCAACGCGGGCAGCAGCCCGTACAGCCAGCCGGAGGCCTGCATACGTTCGTAGTTAAACGAGGCCTGCAGCAGCATAGAACGCCAGGCCACGCGGTTGATATCCTTTTTCGTCAGCTCGGCACCGATGTTCTGGTCTTCGTAGACGTTTTCATTCACGCCGGTCAGCAGCGTCTCTTCGCTTTCAGACACGCCCGGCAGGGTGGTGTGGTTAGATGCCATCTTCGAATTCCTCTTTCTGAGCGGCGGGAGCCGTCGGTTCAGGTGATTTACGCATCAGGTCGATCAGCGCCATCGCCAGCGCGGCCGCCGCAATTGCCAGCACCGGAAGCTTGAGCCAGGCAGCGGCGACAAAACCGATAATGAAGTAAGGGATGTAGACGTTTTTCATCATGATCTTCAGCAGCACGGCGAAGCCGATGGCTGGCATGATGCCGCCCGCGACGCCGAGGCCGTCAATCAGACGCGCTGGCAGAACGTCAATGGCGGTTTTCGCATGTTCCGCACCGAAGTAGATTGGCAGGAACGCGCACAGAAAATAGAAGATGCCGAGCGCCAGCAGCGCAAGATAGTTAACCCGTTCAATTCCGTTGGTGTCTGCATTGGCCGCCATGCGATCGCAGCGCGACATGACGCCGGACATCACCGAGAAGAGGAACGTAATCCCCATCTGTACCGCAACGGCAAACGGCACGGCGACGCCAACCGCGACTTCTGGCTTCACGCCGGTGCTGATGGCAAACGCGGTCCCCACGATGGTGCCGATAATGACGTTAGGCGGCTGGGCACCGGCGAGCGGGGCCAGCCCCATCCAGACCAGCTCTAACGTACCGCCGGTCAAGATGCCGGTGTGCAGATCGCCCAGAATCAGGCCGACCAGCGGCCCGAGCACCACCGGGCGGTGCATGTGCGTTAACCCGTTAAACATATCCAGACCGGCGATAAAGGCGAGTATGCCCAACCCCAGCGCCTGCAACAGACTGATTTCCATTGTGAATCCCTCAGAGCAGTTTAAAGAGATCCAAAGCAGTTTCTGTTGTAACGCCCTGAACGAAGCATTCCACACCGGCCGCTTTCAGGCCGTTGAACGCGTCAATATCGTTCGCGTCGACAGAGACCGTTTTGGCAATTTGTTGTTTGCCACTGGCGTAGTGCATGTTTCCGACGTTGATACGGGTGATGGGCACGCCGCCCTCGACCAGCTTCAGAAAATCGGCGGGTGATTTGCAGACCAGCAGGATTTTCTGGCGGTCAGCGGCGCGGTGAATGTTGTCGATCACCTTTTGCAGCGACCAGAAGCGCACGGCGATCCCTTCTGCGAGCACCATTTCCATCAGGTTCTGTTGAACCGGATCCTCAGCGACCTCATCGTTAGCGACCAGCACCAGGTTTGCCCCCGCAAACCCCACCCACTGCACGCCCACCTGACCGTGGATCAGGCGTTCGTCGATGCGGCATAAAACAATGTTTGGCATAGCGTTTTCCTCTTTTTTAATTATGCGTTTTGAGTCGTTACGCCTTCGCAGGCGGCGTGGTACTGCTGGAGTATGTCCTGAATGTGGTCGATGATGAGTTCCCGTGGCGTTGACTTGAGAGCGCCCTCGCGAACTTTGCTGTACTGCAGCGGCAGGTACTGGCTGATCAGCGGCAGAGGAACAGGCTCGTCTGCCAGGTTACGCACCAGCCGTGCAAAGGCGTCGTCAATTTGGCTGTCCGGCCAGTAGTAGCGCACGCGGTCTGAGTAGCTGTAGCCGCGCGCCAGGCGACGCGCGTTGCCGTCACCGTGGTAATGGCTTTGCCAGTATTCCGGGCGGTCGAGCATGACGTTTTCCAGCACGTGACGCAGGCCGGAGCTGGCTTTTGCCGGCAGCAGCTCCTCTTCAATGGCGGCCAGCGAGAACAGCGCCTCGCGCAGGGCGAAGGTCAGGGCGGGGCCAACTTTCAGAATGGCAAAGTGATCGTTAACCAGCTGGCGCAGCGCCTGCGGCGTCTGGTAGTCGGTGGAATGCGCTTCAAACACCAGCGTATCGTAGGCTTCAACCATTTTGCTCAGGGCCACGGCCTTCTGCGGCTGATAGTCGCAGACGTGCGCGTGGTCGAACTCCACGCCAGGCTGGACCACCAGGCCAATAATGCGCGGCCAGATGTCGCTTAAGCCTTCCTTTTCGAACGCGTGGCGGTGCGCTTCAAGCGTGGCGCGGGCCGCGTCCGGCGTGGTGACGGCAAGTTCGGTGAGCGTCTCGTGCGCGCCACCGGGAACCGGCACTTCCGTGCCGATAACGTAGACCAGATCGGATTCACCAAACTGCTCGCGACAGGTCGCTTCGGCAATCTTCGCCAGGCGTGCGGCGCGTCCGGCGACGATCGCGTCGGTCAGGGGAACCGGGTCGTCCTCGCAGGACATGCTGCAGTCCAGGTGGATCTTTTTGAATCCGGCGGAAACATAGCTTTTGATCAGATCGTCGGCATTTGCCATCGCCTGTTCCGCAGGGAGATTTTGCCAGCGGTTAGGGCCCAGATGATCGCCGCCGAGTATCAGCTGTGATGTCGGAAAACCGAGCGACTCGGCCAGCCGGCAGACAAACGCGTGAAAATCCGCAGGCGTCATGCCGGTATAGCCGCCAAATTGATCCACCTGGTTGGAGGTCGCCTCGATCAGCAGCGGCGTCTGATGCGAATGCGCGTAACGAATTGCAGCTTCAAGTACCAGCGGATGTGCGGAGCAGACGGCATAGATCCCGTTCGAATTCCCTCGTTTATGTTGTTCCACCATTTCTGTCAGATGTTTCACTTTCCTCTCCATTTCGGATGGCAATGACACTTGTCTTTCGTTTTGTTTCATTTAATCCTGCATCATGGTGATATAAAAATAAAACGAAAGATAATAGTTTTCCGATCTGTTTCACAAAAGAAACATAATGAAAGGTTTCAGCGCAGTGTTGGCTTGCGTCTGTACGTAAGGCGGGACTTGCATTCCCAAAAAAGAAAGGCCTTAATAGGCAAAACGAAATGAAACGAAAGACTATTTATTAAGGAGCTCGTATGAGCAGCACCGATTCATCCGCGGAAAAGCGCATCACCGGCACCAGTGAAAGGCGAGAGCAGATCATTCAGCGGTTGCGGGCGCAGGGAAGCGTGCAGGTTAACGATCTGTCTCATCTGTACGGCGTATCGACGGTGACGATCCGCAACGACCTGGCGTTTCTGGAGAAGCAGGGTATTGCCGTTCGCGCTTACGGCGGGGCTTTGATTTGCGAAGGCAATGTACCGGGCGCTGAGCCTTCCGTGGAGGATAAAAGCTCGCTGAATACGGCGGTGAAGCGCAGTATCGCGCAGGCCGCTGCCGCGCTGGTCAAACCCGGGCACCGTATTATTCTGGACTCCGGCACCACGACGTATGAAATCGCCCGCATGCTGCGCCAGCACACGGACGTGATTGCGATGACCAACGGGATGAACGTGGCGAATGCGTTGCTGGAAGCGGAAGGGGTGGAATTGCTGATGACCGGCGGGCACCTGCGCCGTCAGTCGCAATCCTTCTACGGTGACCAGGCAGAACAGTCGCTACAGAATTACCATTTTGACCTGCTGTTCCTCGGCGTTGACGCCATCGATCTCGACCGCGGCGTAAGTACGCATAACGAAGACGAAGCCCGCCTTAACCGCAAAATGTGCGAGGTGGCGGAGCGTATTATCGTTGTCACGGACTCCAGCAAATTTAACCGCTCAAGTCTGCATAAAATCATTGATACGCAAAGGATTGATATGATTATTGTCGATGAAGGCATTCCGGCGGAGAGTCTGGAAGGGCTCCGAAAAAGCGGGATTGAGGTGGTGCTGGTTTAAGGGGCCTTCCCCTCTTCCTAACCCTCTCCCCATAGGGGAGAGGGGACCGTTCGGTGCGGTTGGGAATATGAATCACGTCACCGGTGCCGGGTTGAACACCGCCAGCTGATTATGTAATCCCCATTGATCCGAGAAGGTTTTCTTCCGCCCGCTGGCGACATCCAGAATGAAGTGGAACAGTTTCCAGCCCACGTCCTCAATGCTCTCTTCCCCGGTGGCGATAGTGCCCGCGTTGATATCCATTAAGTCATACCAGCGGTTTGCCAGCTCGGTGCGTGTCGCCATCTTGATCACCGGTACCGCCATCAGGCCGTACGGCGTGCCGCGCCCGGTGGTAAAGACCTGCACCGTAATGCCGGACGCGACCTGCTGCGTGCCGCAAACGAAATCGCTGGCCGGCGTTGCCGCGTAAATCAGGCCGCGTTTCGTCGGGCGCTGGCCCGGAGAGAGCACTTCCACAATCGCGCTCTGCCCGGATTTGGCAATCGAACCAAGGGCTTTTTCCACCACGTTTGCCAGGCCGCCTTTCTTGTTGCCTGGAGACGGGTTGGCGCTGCGGTCGGTTTTGCCCATATCGAGATAGCTATCGTACCAGGCCATCTCCTCAAGCAGACGCTTGCCGACCTCTTCATTAACGGCGCGCGGCGTCAGCAGATGGATGGCGTCACGCACTTCGGTCACCTCGGAGAACATCACCGTGGCGCCGCAGCGAACAAGCAGATCGGACGCATAGCCCACCGCCGGGTTAGCCGTCACGCCGGAGAAGGCATCGCTGCCGCCGCACTGGGTTCCGACCACCAGCTCCGACGCCGGACACGTTTCGCGCTGGCGGCGGTTGAGCTTGTCCAGATGGCGTTCTGCAACCTGCAAAATATCGTCGACCATTGAGCGGAAACCAACGTGACGTTCGTCCTGCAGGCGCACGATGCTGGCCTCGTCTGCCGGGATGGCTTTGACATCCTCGGTCCCCTGCAGCAGGCGTTCTGGCTGCAATTTTTCACACCCCAGACCGATGACCATCACCTCGCCGCCAAAGTTGGGGTTCAGGGCGATATTGTGGATAGTCCGGATAGGCACCACGGCAGCAGGGGCGTTAATCGCCACGCCGCAGCCGTAGAGGTGGTTCAGGCCCACCACGCCGTCGACGTTCGGGTATTTCGGCAGCAGATCGCGTTCGATGATTTTCACCACGTAGTCCACTACGCCCGCCACGCAGTGCACGCTGGTGGTAATGCCGAGCAGATTTTTAGTGCCGACGCTGCCGTCCGCGTTGCGGTAGCCTTCAAAGGTATAGCCTTCCAGCGGAGGAAGCGGCTCCGGCACGCGGGTTGCCAGGGGCAGCGTATTCAGCGGTGGTGCTTCCGGCAGCGCCACCAGCGACTCCTCCACCCAGCTTCCCTGAGGTATCGAACGAACGGCATAGCCGATGACTTCACCGTAACGTATGATTTCGCTGTTAACAGGGATATCCACCAGGGCGACTTTATGTCCCTGCGGAATATGCTCAATCAGTTCCAGCCCGTCCGGGAAGCGGGTGCCCGCTTTTAAGCCATTGTCGTTGACAATAATCGCCACATTATCGGTGTCGTGGACTTTTATATAAAACGCCGTCGGCGATGCCTGTCGAATTTCAATGTCGGCCATTGTTCAGTATTCTCCAGCAAAGTGTCTGATAATAAATTCAGCCAATTTTCAAATGGTAGAAATAAATACGCGGCTTTCAGAAATAAAGCATGTCAGCATAGGAGATATTAAAATGTGATCGCGATCGCTTCAGAACCCGTAATCCTTGATTCTGTGCATTAGCGCCCAGTGCTTTGTGCATATGCAAAAATTTTTATCAAAATATACCGTAATACCTGAGCATTAAAACAATGTGCGGTCGCGGATTGCGCCTTATACTGAATGACGTTTTTATCACGCCAGAATACGGCAGAATAATAAATATCATGCTGGCGCGGTGTCTGAATAAATAAAATGATGCTGAAAAAGGCTGCGGAATTAAAAAGGTAAATACGATGAATAACGATATCTTCCCGAATAAATTTAAAGCGGCTCTTGCGGCGCACCAGATTCAGATTGGCTGCTGGTCCGCGCTGGCAAATCCTATCAGCACCGAAGTGCTGGGCCTGGCTGGTTTCGACTGGCTGGTGCTGGACGGCGAACATGCGCCGAACGATATCAGCACCTTTATTCCGCAGCTGATGGCGCTTAAAGGCAGCCACAGCGCCCCTGTAGTGCGTGTCCCCACCAACGAGCCGGTGATTATCAAGCGCCTGCTGGATATCGGCTTCTATAACTTCCTGATCCCGTTTGTGGAGACGGAAGAACAAGCGGCACTGGCCGTAGCCTCTACGCGCTATCCGCCAGAAGGGATCCGCGGCGTTTCCGTTTCGCATCGCGCCAATATGTTTGGCACCGTGCCGGACTACTTCGCGCAGTCCAACAGCAACATCACCATTCTGGTTCAGATTGAGAGCCAGCAGGGCGTTGATAACGTCGATGCGATTGCAGGCACCAACGGCGTGGACGGTATCTTCGTTGGCCCAAGCGATCTGGCTGCCGCCTTTGGCCATCTGGGTAATGCCAGCCACCCTGACGTGCAGCGCGCGATCCAGCACATTTTTGCCCGCGCTAAAGCACACGGCAAACCGTGCGGCATTCTGGCACCGGTTGAGGCTGACGCCCGTCGCTATCTGGAGTGGGGAGCCACGTTTGTTGCCGTCGGCAGCGACCTCGGCGTATTCCGCTCGGCCACGCAGAAATTAGCGGACGCTTTTAAAAAATAACCATCATTGAGGAAACAGATTATGACGCTGAAAGTGGGTTTTATTGGCCTGGGGATCATGGGTAAACCAATGAGTAAGAACCTCATCAAAGCAGGTTACTCGCTGGTGGTCTCCGATCATAATCCACAGGCCGTGGCTGAGGTGATAGCGGCTGGCGCAGAAGCCGCCACCACCGCGAAAGCCATTGCCGAGCAGTGCGATGTCATCATCACCATGCTGCCTAACTCCCCGCATGTCAAAGAGGTTGCGCTGGGTGAAAACGGCATTATCGACGGCGCGAAGCCTGGCCTGGTGCTTATCGATATGAGCTCTATCGCACCGCTTGCAAGCCGTGAAATCAGCGAGGCGCTAAAGGCAAAGGGCGTCAATATGCTGGATGCGCCGGTCAGCGGCGGTGAGCCGAAAGCGATCGACGGCACGTTGTCGGTGATGGTCGGCGGTGATAAAGCCGTTTTCGATAGATACTACGACCTGATGAAAGCGATGGCGGGCTCCGTGGTACACACCGGAGAGATTGGGGCGGGTAACGTGACCAAGCTGGCAAACCAGGTGATTGTGGCACTCAACATTGCCGCCATGTCTGAAGCGCTGACGCTGGCAACCAAAGCGGGCGTCAATCCGGACTTGGTCTACCAGGCTATTCGCGGCGGTCTGGCGGGTAGCACCGTGCTGGATGCCAAAGCGCCGATGGTCATGGAGCGTAATTTCAAACCCGGTTTCCGCATCGACCTGCATATCAAAGATCTGGCGAACGCGCTGGATACGTCACACGGCGTGGGCGCACAGCTGCCGCTGACCGCAGCAGTTATGGAGATGATGCAGGCGCTGCGTGCCGATGGCCTGGGCACGGCAGATCACAGCGCGATTGCATGCTATTACGAAAAACTGGCGAAGGTGGAAGTGGCGCGTTAATCACGGCTTTCCCATACCTGAGGGTGACAGCGGCGTGCAAACCCTCTATACTGCGCGCCGAAGCTGACCAGACAGTCGCCGCTTCGTCGTCGTCCCTTTCGGGGGAGACGGGCGGAGGGGAGGAAAGTCCGGGCTCCATAGGGCAGGGTGCCAGGTAACGCCTGGGGGGGAAACCCACGACCAGTGCAACAGAGAGCAAACCGCCGATGGCCCGCGCAAGCGGGATCAGGTAAGGGTGAAAGGGTGCGGTAAGAGCGCACCGCGCGGCTGGTAACAGTCCGTGGCACGGTAAACTCCACCCGGAGCAAGGCCAAATAGGGGTTCACATGGTACGGCCCGTACTGAACCCGGGTAGGCTGCTTGAGCCAGTGAGCGATTGCTGGCCTAGATGAATGACTGTCCACGACAGAACCCGGCTTATCGGTCAGTTTCACTTCTTAAAAAACCCCGCTTCGGCGGGGTTTTTGCTTTCTGAATGTTGCTGGTCGGGTAAGCGCTGCGCCGCCCGGCACCCGAACAAACGACATCAATTCTCATATTTGCGACATTAAGCACATTTCACTGTTTTTGCTCCTTCAGTATCGCTCCTGCATCTGTTGACGATCGTCATCACAAAATTTCACGCTAAAAAACAGAAGATTTACAGTATTGGTAATTTGTTAATATTGTTATCTTAATGATCGCAAAATTTTTCTTGTTTGATATGCATATATTGAAATTAAATACATTTATCCCGTGAATATGTGACGTATTCCACTCTTTTCCGCAAGCCTGAAAATTCGCGTTAGAAAAAATTGATAAATTGAAAGAATGTTTCAAACAAATAGCGGTTATTTATTGTCCTTTAATTGCCTGAAATATCGTCTTTATTGATTTTTTCCGGACGGTAAAATTTATCCGGGTTATCGCCATAAAATTAATTTATTACCGCTATTTTTATTGATCAATGTCAGCGTAGTGGCATATTTATATCGTTATATGTTAATGAAATATAACGATTTTATTTTGTTTTTGGTGTGTGGGATAAAGGGCCGGGAAAGCAAATTGTGAGTAACAGCACATACCCCTTTAAACATTATTGAGTAGAATTCACCCCGTCATAGGGAAATAAGCGCAGAATATTATGAACACTATTATTCTACCGAAAACACAGCACCTCGTGGTATTTCAGGAAGTCATTAAAAGTGGCTCCATAGGTTCTGCAGCAAGGCAGCTGGGCCTGACGCAACCTGCAGTCAGCAAAATCATCAGCGATATTGAGTCCTACTTCGGCGTGGAAGTGATGGTGCGTAAAAACACAGGCGTAAAACTCACTGCCGCGGGCCAGGTTCTGCTCTCGTACTCAGAGTCGATCACCCGCGAAATGAAAAACATGGTGAGTGAAATTAACAGCCTGAGCTTCAGCACCGTTATGGACGTCTCCTTTGGCTACCCGTCGCTGATCGGCTTTACCTTCCTGTCTGAGATGATCAAAAAATTCAAGGAAGTGTTCCCGAAAGCACGCGTCTCGATGTATGAAGCCCAGCTCTCATCTTTCCTTCCGGCCATTCGCGACGGTCGTCTGGATTTCGCTATTGGCACCCTGAGCGATGAAATGTTGCTTCAGGATTTGCACGTCGAACCGCTGTTTGAGTCTGAATTTGTGCTGGTCGCCAGTAAAACGCGAACGTGCACCGGCCCGACGACACTGGCATCGCTCACGCACGAGCAGTGGGTGATGCCGCAAACCGATATGGGCTACTACAAAGAACTTCTGACCACCCTGCAAGACAACCACATCAGCATCGAAAACATCGTCCAGACCGATTCGGTCGTCACCATTTATAACCTTGTCCTGAATGCCGATTATCTGACGGTGATTCCCCGCGACATGATTGCGCCATTCGGTTCCGACCAGTTTATTGTGCTGCCCGTGGAAGATGAATTACCCGTGGCGCGTTATGCCGCCGTGTGGTCTAAAAATTACAGGATTAAAAAATCGGCGTCAGTATTAGTTGAGCTGGCAAAACAGTATTCGTCGATGAATATCGAAAGACGACGATGAATAATTAGTATCTATTTTAAAACACCCAGTGCGTTAACGTGTTAACGCGCTGACCCCCTGACTTTGCCTGAAAAAGAATTAATTATTATAACGAGGATATTATGCATATTACCTACGATCTCCCTGTAACCATTGAAGATATTCAGGACGCCAGAAAACGACTGGCAGGAAAAATATATAAAACCGGTATGCCGCGCTCGAATTATCTCAGCGAACGCTGTAAGGGCGAAATATTCCTGAAGTTCGAGAACATGCAGCGTACCGGCTCGTTTAAGATCCGCGGCGCGTTTAACAAATTAAGCTCACTGACCGACGCTGAAAAACGCAAAGGCGTTGTCGCCTGCTCCGCGGGGAACCACGCGCAGGGGGTGTCTCTCTCCTGCGCCATGCTTGGCATCGACGGCAAAGTGGTGATGCCGATGGGGGCGCCGAAGTCTAAAGTGGCCGCGACGCGCGACTACTCGGCGGAAGTCGTGCTGCACGGCGAGAACTTCAACGACACCATCGCCAAAGTCAGCGAAATCGTCGAGATGGAAGGGCGTATTTTTATTCCCCCTTACGACGATGCAAAAGTCATCGCCGGGCAGGGCACCATCGGTCTGGAAATTCTTGAAGATTTATATGACGTGGATAACGTCATTGTGCCTATCGGCGGCGGTGGACTCATTGCCGGGATTGCAACGGCAATTAAATCCATCAATCCCACCATTAATATCATCGGCGTACAGTCTGAAAACGTGCACGGAATGGCGGCCTCCTGGCATGCCGGAGAAATAACCAACCATCGCGTTACCGGCACGTTAGCCGACGGCTGCGACGTCTCTCGCCCGGGGAAATTAACCTTTGAGATCGTTCGTGAACTGGTCGATGACATTGTGCTGGTGAGCGAAGACAACATTCGCGACAGCATGATCGCGCTTATTCAGCGAAATAAAGTGGTGACGGAAGGTGCCGGCGCGCTGGCCTGCGCCGCGTTATTAAGCGGCAAGCTTGATCACTATATTCAGGGTCGTAAAACCGTCTGCATTATTTCCGGCGGCAATATCGATCTCTCCCGTGTTTCCCAAATTACCGGCTTCGTTGACGCATAAAGGTGACCTATGAGCAACACAGAAAGCATTATCGTTGGCCAGACAAAAACGTCCTCCTGGCGTAAGTCTGATACCACCTGGACGCTTGGCCTGTTTGGTACCGCCATTGGCGCAGGCGTGCTGTTCTTCCCCATCCGCGCGGGCTTTGGCGGATTAATCCCTATCTTGCTGATGCTGGTTCTCGCGTTCCCGATAGCGTTTTACTGTCACCGCGCGCTGGCGCGCCTCTGCCTGTCCGGCAGCAATGTCTCCGGCAACATCACCGAAACGGTAGAAGAGCATTTCGGTAAAACCGGTGGGGTGGTGATCACGTTCCTCTACTTCTTCGCCATTTGCCCGCTACTGTGGATTTACGGTGTCACCATTACCAACACCTTTATGACCTTCTGGGAAAACCAGCTCCAGCTGCCTGCGTTGAACCGCGGCGTGGTGGCGCTGTTCCTGCTGCTGATGATGGCCTTTGTTATCTGGTTTGGTAAAGACCTGATGGTGAAGGTAATGAGCTTCCTGGTGTTCCCGTTTATTGCCAGCCTGGTGCTGATTTCCCTGTCGCTGATCCCTTACTGGAACTCGGCGGTGATTGACCAGGTCAACCTGAGTGATATCGCCTTCACCGGCCATGACGGCATTCTGGTCACCGTGTGGCTGGGTATCTCCATCATGGTCTTCTCCTTCAACTTCTCGCCTATCGTCTCCTCTTTCGTGGTCTCCAAGCGCGAAGAGTACGAGCCTGATTTCGGAAAAGAGTTCACCGAGCAGAAATGTTCCAAAATCATCGGTCGCGCCAGCCTGCTGATGGTGGCTGTGGTGATGTTCTTCGCCTTTAGCTGCCTGTTTACGCTCTCTCCGCAGAACATGGCTGACGCCAAGGCACAGAACATTCCGGTGCTCTCTTACCTGGCGAACCACTTTGCGTCAATGTCCGGAACAAAATCGACGTTCGCGACGGTGCTGGAATACGGTGCCTCCATCATCGCGCTGGTTGCTATCTTCAAATCCTTCTTCGGGCACTATCTGGGCACGCTGGAAGGTCTGAATGGTCTGATACTCAAGTTCGGCTACAAGGGCGACAAGAAGAAAGTCTCTGTTGGCAAACTGAACACCATCAGCATGGTGTTCATTATGGGCTCCACCTGGGTTGTGGCCTACGCCAACCCGAACATTCTCGACCTTATTGAAGCCATGGGCGCACCAATCATCGCCTCTCTGCTGTGCCTGCTGCCGATGTATGCCATCCGCAAGGCACCGGCGCTGGCGAAATACAAAGGGCGTACCGAGAACGTCTTCGTTACCGCGGTCGGCCTGCTGACCATTCTGAATATCGTTTACAAACTGTTCTAACCCATTGCTCAGGAAGAGCGGAGTCACATGATGATTGAGTTTCCGGTTGTACTGGTTATTAACTGCGGATCGTCCTCTGTTAAGTTTTCGGTGCTCGACGCCAGCAGCTGCGCTGCCCTGATGACGGGCATCGCAGACGGGATCAACACCGAGAAGGCCATTATTTCCGTGAACGGGGGTGAGCCGGCCAGACTGGCTCACCAGGACTACGAAGGGGCGCTGGCTGCCATCGCCCTGGAGCTGGAGAAGCGTAACCTGATGAGCAGCGTGGCCTTAATTGGCCATCGCATTGCTCACGGGGGCAATCTTTTCAGCGAGTCGACCCTGATCACGGAAGAGGTGATTGAGCAGATCCGCCAGGTCTCCCCGCTGGCGCCGCTGCATAACTACGCCAACCTGAGCGGCGTGGAAGCCGCAGAGCGCCTGTTCCCGGGCGTGCAGCAGGTGGCGGTATTTGATACCAGCTTCCACCAGACGTTGCCGCCGCAGGCGTATCTGTACGGATTGCCGTACCGCTATTTTGAAGCGCTGGGCGTGCGCCGCTACGGCTTCCACGGCACATCTCACCGCTACGTGGCCGCGCAGGCGCATACGCTTCTCGGGCTGTCCCCCGATGACAGCGGCCTGGTGATTGCCCATCTCGGCAACGGGGCATCCATCTGCGCGGTGCGCAACGGTGAAAGCGTCGACACCTCGATGGGGATGACGCCGCTGGAAGGGCTGGTAATGGGGACGCGCTGCGGCGACGTGGACTTCGGTGCGATGGCGTGGATTGCCCAGCAGACCGGCCAGTCGTTAGAGGATCTGGAGCGCGTGGTCAATAAAGAGTCGGGGTTGCTTGGGATCTCCGGCATCTCCTCCGATTTACGCGCGCTGGAGAAAGCCTGGCACGAAGGCAATGAGCGGGCGCAGCTGGCAATACACACCTTTGTTCACCGCATTGCGCGACATATCGCCGGGCACGCGGCGTCGCTGCACCGCCTGGATGGTGTGGTCTTTACCGGCGGCATTGGCGAAAATTCGAAGCTTGTCCGCGCGCTGGTGGTGGAACATCTGAAAGTCTTCGGCATCAACCTCGACGACGCTAAAAATGCCCTGCCGGGCAGCGCGGGTGAGCGCGTGATCTCCACCGAATCGTCCCGCGTGGCCTGCGCGGTTATCCCTACCAACGAAGAAAAAATGATCGCGCTGGACGCCCTCCGTCTTGGGAAGGTTACCCCGGCCGCGGCTTACGCCTGATAAAGCGAGAATCACATGAATGTAACAATCGATACGGGCGTCGCACCCTACAGCGACGCATGGGCCGGGTTTCGCGGTGAAGAATGGAAAAACGCCGTCAACGTCCGCGATTTTATTCAGCATAACTACACCCCTTATGAAGGCGATGAAGCTTTCCTCGCGCAGGCGACGCCTGCAACGACGGCGCTGTGGCAGAAGGTAATGGTCGGCATTCGCCAGGAGAATGCCACCCACGCCCCGGTAGATTTCGACACCAACATTGCCACCACCATTACGGCCCACGGGCCTGGCTACATCGACCAGGATCTGGAGACGATCGTCGGCCTGCAAACCGAAAAGCCGCTCAAGCGCGCCCTGCATCCGTACGGCGGGATCAACATGATCCGCAGCTCGTTCGAAGCCTATGGCCGGGAGATGGATCCGCAGTTCGAATACCTGTTTACCGACCTGCGCAAAACCCATAACCAGGGTGTGTTTGACGTCTACTCCCCGGAGATGATGCGCTGCCGCAAATCCGGCGTGCTGACCGGTTTGCCGGACGGCTACGGGCGCGGACGCATCATCGGCGATTACCGCCGCGTGGCGCTCTACGGCATCAGCTATCTGGTACGCGAACGTGAACTTCAGTTTGCCGATCTGCAAGGCAGGCTGGAGCGCGGCGAAGATCTGGAGGCAACGATCCGCCTGCGCGAAGAGCTGGCGGAACACAAGCGCGCGCTGCTGCAGATCCAGCAGATGGCGGCGAACTACGGGTTTGATATCTCTCGTCCGGCTATGGGCGCTCAGGAAGCGGTGCAGTGGGTCTATTTTGCCTACCTGGCAGCGGTGAAATCCCAGAACGGCGGGGCGATGTCGCTGGGGCGCACGGCCTCGTTCCTCGATATCTACATCGAACGCGACATGCAGGCGGGGCGGCTGAGCGAGGTGCAGGCGCAGGAGCTGATCGACCACTTCATCATGAAGATCCGCATGGTGCGCTTCCTGCGCACGCCGGAGTTCGACACGCTCTTCTCCGGCGATCCGATCTGGGCGACGGAAGTGATCGGCGGCATGGGGCTGGACGGACGCACGCTGGTGACCAAAAACAGCTTCCGCTATCTGCATACCCTGCACACCATGGGACCCGCGCCGGAGCCGAACCTGACGATCCTCTGGTCAGAACAGCTGCCGATCGCATTCAAGAAATACGCCGCGCAGGTATCGATCGTCACCTCTTCTCTGCAGTATGAGAACGACGATCTGATGCGTGCGGACTTCAACAGCGACGATTATGCCATTGCCTGCTGCGTCAGCCCGATGGTGATCGGCAAGCAGATGCAGTTCTTTGGCGCGCGCGCCAACCTTGCCAAAACGCTGCTGTACGCAATCAACGGTGGGGTGGACGAAAAGCTGAAGATCCAGGTCGGGCCAAAAACCGAGCCGCTGCTGGACGACGTGCTGGATTACGACACCGTGATGGCGAGTCTCGATCACTTTATGGACTGGCTGGCGGTGCAGTACATCAGCGCCCTGAATCTCATTCACTACATGCATGATAAGTACAGCTACGAAGCCTCGCTGATGGCGCTGCACGACCGGGATGTCTATCGCACCATGGCCTGCGGCATTGCCGGGCTGTCGGTGGCGGCGGATTCCCTGTCGGCGATTAAATACGCTTCGGTGAAGCCGGTGCGCGACCATACCGGCCTGGCGGTCGATTTCGTGATTGAAGGGGACTATCCGCAGTACGGCAACAACGACGACCGTGTGGACAGCATTGCCTGCGACCTGGTGGAGCGCTTTATGAAGAAAATTCAGGCGCTGCCAACCTACCGCAACGCGGTGCCGACCCAGTCGATCCTGACCATCACTTCTAACGTGGTTTACGGCCAGAAGACCGGGAACACGCCGGACGGACGCCGCGGCGGCACGCCGTTTGCGCCAGGCGCAAACCCGATGCACGGGCGCGACAGGAAAGGGGCGGTGGCCTCGTTAACGTCGGTCGCCAAGCTGCCGTTCACCTATGCCAAAGACGGGATCTCCTACACCTTCTCTATCGTGCCGCAGGCGCTGGGCAAGGACGAGCTGGTGCGCAAAACCAACCTGGTGGGGCTGCTGGACGGGTACTTCCATCACGAAGCATCTATTGAGGGCGGGCAGCACCTGAACGTTAACGTGATGAACCGGGAGATGCTGCTGGATGCCATTGCGCATCCGGAGAATTACCCGAACCTGACCATCCGCGTTTCGGGCTATGCGGTGCGGTTTAATGCGCTGACGCGGGAACAGCAGCAGGACGTGATTTCTCGAACGTTTACCCAGTCAATCTAAATCTAAGTGCTCATGCCCCCTCAACCCAGGGGGCATGTTTTTGCCCGCGAAACATACAAAATTGTTTATATAATTACTCACACATATTCATCCGCTCTTGAAAAACAATGCCCGCTTTTCCTATCACAGCATGTAAGGACAGTAAGATGATGAAAATGACCCGTATTGCGCTGGTCGCCGCCTCGCTGGCAGTGTGCAGTTTTACGGCACAGGCCGCGAACGTTGAGGCTGCTCCGTCTCCATCGCAGGATCCGCTGGTACAGCACCTGAAGCTCAGCAATGAGCAGGTTAAGAAGATTGAAGATCTGCATAAGCAGCTGGAACAAAATGTCAGCAAGATCCCGATGACGGGCGTGAAGGACGGCGCGCTGGTCGACATGTTCCAGGCGGGTAAATGGGACGAAAGCACGGTCAAAAGCCAGCTTGCCGCCTTTAGCAAAATTGAAGAGCAGACCCGTTATTACCGCGTGAAATATTACTTCGACGTCAGCCAGGTATTAACGCCGGAACAGCGTAAACAGATTAGAACTGATATGGCCAACGCGCTGGCAGAGTGATTTCGTCGTTGCGTACGGCGCCGGATAATTCTGCCGAGGCTCGAGCGGTTCCCTCTCCCGTTGGGAGAGGGTTAACGTGAGGGCATTCTCTAAACCGGCAAATCAATCAGCAGCGCGCGCAGCGGCGTATCTGCCACCAGCGTGATATTCGCTTCATCACGAATAAACGCCCCGTCTCCGCAGGTGAGGGCTTCTTTCTCTTCCGTGTGCGTCACCGCATGCACCGTACCGTGAATAGACTGCAGATAGGCGCGCGGACCGTGAAGCTGGAAGCTCGCCTGTTCACCTTTCTTCAGTTCGATATGATGCAGCCACACCTGCTGGCGCAGCTGCAGGCTACCTGTACTGCCGTCCGGCGATGCAATCAGCTGCTGCTTATCGCCCGTTAAATCTAACTTCTGGACCAGCGGATTTTCCCGCTCAGGGCAGGCGTCGAGCCACAGCTGCATGCGGGTCAGCGTTTTGTCTTTGCTGAGGTTATGTTCGCTGTAGCTGATGCCCGGCTGCGTGGAAATTAACAACGCTTCGCCAGCCTTTGCCTGGACATGATTGCCCTCGCTATCGCGGTATTCTGCCTCGCCTTCCAGGATCAGGTTCAGGATATCGACTTTCGGGTACGTACGCGGCTGGAAGGAGGCGCCCGGGGCGAGCACTTCCTGGTTCAGCACGCGCAGTGAAGCGTAACCGAGGAGTTTAGGGTCAAAGTAGTGTCCAAAGGAAAAGGTGTAGCGAGCCTGCAGCCAACCGAAATCGGCTTGTCCGCACTGTTTAGCTGTTCTTGTCGTAATCATAAACTTGACCTCTCTTTACACTAAAACAATGGTAAAGGTATGGACGCTTCATTGTTAGCCAGATATTCTGCCCGGTATGTTCAAATTTCCTGAATGAGAACGAGATGGCTAAAGAAAGAGCATTGACGCTTGAGGCGCTTCGCGTCATGGACGCGATTGACCGGCGCGGCAGTTTTGCGGCGGCGGCCGATGAACTGGGGCGCGTTCCGTCTGCGCTGAGCTACACCATGCAGAAGCTGGAAGAAGAGCTGGACGTGGTGCTTTTTGACCGCTCCGGTCATCGAACAAAATTCACCAACGTGGGCCGAATGCTGCTGGAGCGCGGCCGCGTACTGCTGGAAGCGGCGGACAAGCTGACGACAGACGCCGAAGCGCTGGCGCGCGGCTGGGAAACCCATCTCACGCTCGTGACCGAAGCGCTGGTGCCGACCGAAGCGCTGTTCCCGCTGGTGGACCGCCTGGCGGCGAAGGCCAATACGCAGCTGTCCATCATCACCGAGGTGCTGGCAGGGGCGTGGGAACGTCTGGAGACGGGCAGGGCAGATATCGTTATTGCGCCGGACATGCACTTCCGCTCATCTTCAGAAATCAACTCGCGCAAGCTCTACAGTGTGATGAACGTTTATGTTGCCGCCCCCAACCATCCGATTCATCAGGAGCCCGAGCCGCTCTCTGAAGTCACACGAGTGAAGTATCGCGGCGTAGCGGTAGCGGATACCGCGCGCGAGCGTCCGGTGCTGACGGTGCAGCTGCTGGATAAACAGCCTCGTCTGACGGTGACCTCGCTGGAGGACAAACGGCAGGCGCTGCTGGCCGGTCTGGGCGTGGCGACGATGCCGTACCCGTTTGTGGAAAAAGATATTGCGGAAGGACGACTGCGGGTTGTGAGCCCGGAGTACACCAGCGAAGTGGATATCATTATGGCGTGGCGTCGCGACAGCATGGGCGAAGCCAAATCGTGGTGCCTGCGAGAAATTCCAAAGCTCTTTGCGCACCACAACAAATAAGCGTACAGGCCCGGTAAACGTAAGCGCCACCGGGCAGTAATTTACGCGCCGATCTTAGGATCGGGACCAAAGCGGTTTTCGCCCGGCGTCCCGCTTTGACAGTTGAAAATCAAAATCACGATCCAGCCCACGATCGGGATTAACAGCAGCAATAACCACCACGCCGAACGATCGGTATCGTGCAGCCGACGGAACAGTACCGCCCACGATGGCAGCAGGACTAACAGGCCATAAATGGTGGTCAGCACGCCTTCACCGCCAGCCCGCTCCCAGCCAAGAATTTTATCCACAATACCCAGCACCATGATGAGGATGAAGTTCACCAGAACGAACATCCAGTACTCTTTGCGGCGGGCGCGGCCACCAAATCCAATGTAGTTGCGCAGTACTTTCAGATACCAGTCCATTTTCCTTGCCTCAATAATCGGTCAATCACTTGTTTTCTAAGCAATCAAAGTAAGGATAGATGGAGATTGTGAATTAAAAAAGGGCATCTATTGATGCCCTTAATATTTATCCAAATCGGACGTCGCGCCCGTGCGGTTCATCCAGGTTCTGCCACGGGCCGATGGAGATAATACCCGTCGGGTTGATGGTCTTGTGGCTGCGGAAATAGTGGGTGCGAATATGGTCGAAGTCGACCGTCTCGGCGATACCCGGCATCTGGTAGATGTCGCGCAGGAAACCATACAGGTTCAGGTAGTCGCTGATGCGGTGTTTATCGCACTTAAAGTGGGTGACATAGACCGGATCAAAGCGAACCAGCGTGGTCCACAGGCGAATGTCCGCTTCCGTCAGGCGATCGCCCGTCAGGTAGCGATGCTGGCCCAGGATCTGTTCCAGGCGTTCCAGTGATTCAAACACCTTCCCGACCGCTTCGTCATACGCTTCCTGGCTGGTGGCGAAACCGGCCTTGTAGACACCGTTGTTGACGTTGTCGTAAATCCAGCCGTTCAGCTCGTCAATCTTATCGCGCAATTCAACCGGGTAATAATCTCCGGCACGAGCGCCGTGCGCATCAAATGCGGTATTGAACATGCGGATGATTTCCGCAGACTCATTGCTGACAATCGTCTGGTTTTTCTTGTCCCACAGCACAGGCACGGTCACGCGCCCGGTGTAGTGCGGATCGGCGTGCAGATAGAGCTGGTACAGGAAATCGTGGTGATACAGTTCGTCGCCGGTTGCCGCAGGGAAATCACTGTCGAACGTCCAGCCGTTTTCCAGCATCAGTGGGTTGACCACCGAAACCGGAATTAAGGATTCGAGACCTTTGAGCTTGCGCACAATTAGCGTGCGGTGCGCCCACGGGCAGGCAAGGGAAACATAAAGATGATAACGGTCTTTCTCAGCCGCGAAGCCGCCTTCGCCGCTCGGGCCGGGGGCACCGTCGGCGGTCAGCCAGTTACGGAAGGCCGAAACTGAGCGCTTGAAGCGACCTCCGGTGGATTTGGTGTCATACCAGACATCCTGCCATACGCCGTCTACGAGTTGTCCCATTTTTTCTCCTCCGTCAGATAGCAAAAGCGAGGAGATGTCTCCTCGCTTTGAGTTCATTCAGTATAGCGTGCTTACCATTTCTTATTCAGAACGCGGTCGATGCTGTATGCGCCCGGGCCAGTGACGGCCAGCAGCAGGAAGCCACCCGCGATGGTCAGGTTTTTCATGAACATCAGAGAGTTCACGCCTTCCGCAAAGTTGCTGTGGAAGATGAAAGCCGTCAGCACGGTGAAGCCTGCGGTAAACAGCGCGGTAGTGCGGGTCAGGAAGCCGAACAGGACTGCCAGGCCGCCGCCGAACTCAAGAAGAATGGTCAGTGGCAACAGGAATCCCGGAACGCCCATGGCTTCCATATACTGCTGGGTACCCGCATAACCGGTGATTTTTCCCCAACCTGCCACGATGAACAGAATTGGCATCAGAATACGCGCTACCAGTACACCAACATCTTCTAATTTTTTCATTTTACTCTCCAGGAAACCACATCAGCGGCTGAACGTTATTTGTCTGCAATTCCGGGTAGATACCGCGTCGTTGCTGTCGATGGAGAGGATAATAAACGGGGCGGGTGGCAATTGTTAGCAAGGAAAACTGTCAATCTTCTTCAAAGATATTGAGTAAGGGAGGGGGAGGATTTTGCCGGGTGGCGGCTACGCCACCCGGCGATAAGGCTAGCGTAATTGCTGCTGCCGCAACGTTGCTTTCACCAGACGCCAGGCGCTCCAGGCACCAAACCCACGGCGCGCCCAGCGGATGAGCATATTTGGATGACGAACCGTCCAGATAGCCATCACGCTGCTGCCGACCAGCGCCCATGAACGCAGGCTCAGGAAGGTGTTCCAGCCTCGGTCAAACCGTCGCGTCGCGTCAATCCAGTCGCGACGGCTGGCCGACAGATCCAGCCGTTGCTGCTGGATCTGGCTTAGCAGGTACGCTTTTCGCTTTTGACGTTCGGCTTTACCACTCACGGCTTGTCATCCTCCAGCAGGGCGCGGTCGTTAGCCAGCTCCTGACGCGTATGGCGCAGGAACGTGGACTTCCGCGCTTTACGCAGCGTCCAGATACCGCCAATCAACGCTGCTACCAGCAGAACGACGGTGGTGGCAATCATGGCGTTAAGACGATACTGCGGGTCAATGGCCCAGATGATTAACACCATCAGGCTCATCAGACCAAACGCGGCGAAGAGCATGGTCAGTCCGAGCATCAGCAGCATCTGGAAGAGGTTGGCTTTCTCCTCCTCCAGCTCAACCACTGCCAGCCGGACGCGCGTTTCGGCAATCCCGACAAGCGTTGTTAAAATACGCTGGCCGATGCCGAGGACGTTGTTAGCAGGCCCTTGTGCGTGACGAGGATCTTCCATATCAACGACGCGTCAGAAGGACACCCAGTACCACACCCACTGCGGCACCAATTCCTACACCCGTCCATGGATTATCACGAACGTATTCGTCCGCGCGGGCAGCCGCTTCGCGGGTCTGTTTCGCCAGTGCATCACCGGTTTCACCCAGGCGGTAGCGGCTCTCTTTCAGGGCCTGCTCCGCCTTGCTGCGCAGCTTGCTGACCTCTTCTTTTGACTTGTCAGCAGAGGAGTTCAGCACCTCTTCAAGGGTATCGGCCAGGGATTTCAGTTCAGCGCGCAGATGTTCAGACGTCGTATCTTTTGACATGATTCTTTCTCCTGTTGAGATTTCCGTTAACTCAATAATCGCGAGCTTCCAGCGCTTTCAGGTCGTCCTGCGCTTCTTTCAACTTCTTCTCGCGCTTAGCAATTTTATCCGCATCTCCTTTCTCTTTCGCTTCCTGCAGGTCGCGACGGCGCTCGGCTATCTCGTCCTTCTGTTCAGCGATTTTCTTCTTGTGGTCGGCACGAAGCTTGCTGTCTGAACAGTTCGCTTTCACTTCGCTCAGCGCTTTTTTAAGACCGTCAACACGGTGCTGATTGTTATGCTTTTCGGCATAACCGATCTCACGCTGAATATCCTGTTCTTTCTCCTGACAAAGAGAGTTTGCGAAGGATGCTGTGCTTAAAGAAAAAAGGGCCAGAGCCAGAGTCATGCGGAATTTCATTATCGAAACCTTCCATTGTGTTGCGGCGTAAGCCGCTATCCAAAGTTATGCGGAGTACAGTCGAGGGGTGCTCCGCGTACTTAAGCATAGTAAGTAAACGGGGGATTCACCAAAGTGAGTGAAAAGATTCGGAATCCTGGAAGTTATCCAAACCGATGCGACGTATCGCGAATCAACGAGAGCCAGGCTGCAGGCTGGCTCTCATCTTCCTGCTGGGCAATGATATACCCGTACGGCAGCGTACGGTCGAGAACCACTTTCGCGGCGGCACTTTGCGCACGGGAATCAAACTTGATCAGTAAAACGTCGTCCTGTGGAGTGATGCTTTTAAAGCGGATCCCGTTCGCATCCAGATGATGCCAGACAGAAAAACCGTCAGGCACGCTGGCACCCTGGTTCACCGGGCGAATGGCAAGCGTGGATTCCTGGTGCGAAAGCGCGCTCCATGCCAGCAGCATGGCGCAGAGCACCACCAGTGTAATCACGGCACAGGCAAAACGGCGCAGGGCAAGCGGTGAGATAGCCATCGTTAGCCTCTGGCTCCGTATTTCTTTTTCCACAGCACGACCAGAGAGCCGATCAGGCCGAAGACCAGCAGAACCACAGGCAGCAGCATCAGGCAGGACATCAGCTGGTCTTCATATTTCATAAACACCGGCGTTTTACCCAACGCATAGCCGAGCGTTGTCAGAATAAGCACCCATAACAGACCGCTCATCCAGTTAAAGAACTGGAAGCGGGCGCTGCTCAGCCCCGACAGACCGGCAATGGTCGGCAACAGCGTACGTACAAACGCGATAAAGCGGCCAATCAGCAGTGCGGAAAGCCCGTGCTTATGGAAAAGGTGGTGCGCCCGCTGATGATAATGTGCAGGCAGGTGCGAGAGCCAGTTCTGGACGATCCGGGTATTGCCCAGCCATCTCCCCTGGATGTAGCTCACCCAGCAGCCGAGGCTGGCCGCGACGGTCAGTAATAAAATAGTTTGCGGAAACGCCATCGCCCCTTTGGCACACAGCACGCCGACGAGCACCAGCAAACTGTCACCAGGCAGGAAGGCAGCAGGCAGCAAACCGTTCTCAAGGAACAGGATCATAAACAAGACGAAATAGAGCATGCCAATCATGGAAGGGTTGGCCAGCGTTTCAAAATCCTGCGCCCAAAGGGCATGCAGTAGTTGGGTCAAAAGTTCCATTCAGTGTTCCTGGAAATCGGTTAACGTCACGCCTGTTATCCGGGGCAAACAGCACGGCGACATTGTTGTGATTTCATTATGGTCGCTCGCGGACACATTGCGGTGTGGCCAACACGTTTCCCTGTTAATTGGCTGGTTAGCAAGCACTAACTTACAAAATAACGAAGTGAATCCAATTGTAACAAAGCCCAACGTTCTGCGTCACAGAATTTGCAGGCGTGAGTTGATTTTGGCGTAAGCCCAGGAAGTGAGCGAGGGGATTTACAAAGGCTGACACTATATATGTTTTGCTTACCCACTGAAGCCAGAAGGCGCAGCGAGGCGCCTGCCAGCGGGAAGGTCATCTATTTTGCGGCACTGGGGGCCGTATCGAGATGAACAACGGGATTATCGGCGAAAAGATAGCGGTCAGCGTTAAATTCGAAGTCGTCGCTGGTTTCATTGAACAGCATCTGCTTGGTGTTTTCCAGATGCTGCCACATCGCCAGCTTAGCGGCATGGGGATCTTTACGAATCAGCGCCTTAAGGATTTGATCGTGATCGTCACACCAGTTGTCGACGGTACGGGAATCGATATGGTCGTGCAGTTTCTTCCAGTACGGGTTATGAACGCGCTGAGTCCACATTTTCTCAACGATTGCCGCCAGCGCCGTATTTTGGGTTGCCAGGGCGACCTGGACGTGAAACTGCAGATCCCACTCTGAATCGCGGAAACATTTTTCCTTACGGGCATTCTCCTGGATTTCCATCAGCTTCATGATGTCCTGCTTGGTCACCTGCGTCGCCGCAAACTCAGCAATATTGCTTTCGATCAGTTGGCGAGCCTGGAGCAGCTCAAACGGACCGTAGCTGGCGAATTCCAGACTTTCGTCCGCGACGGGAGAGTGTTTCGGCAGATTAGAAATCACGTGAATGCCGGAGCCTTTGCGTACCTCAACGTAGCCTTCCACTTCCAGCATGATGATGGCTTCGCGCACCACGGTGCGGCTGACGCTTTTTTCATCCGCAATGAAGCGCTCGGCGGGAAGTTTATCACCGACAAGATAGACTCCTTGCTCGATGCGATCTTTCAGCTCGGCAGCAAGTTGTTGATATAAACGACGTGGTTCGGTGATTTCCATATGCGCTCCAGGCAGGGTACGGCAGATGATTTGTTATACCACTTTTGCGTGCCACTCTCCAGATTTTGCCATTAAAAAAGCCGCCTGGAGGCGGCTTAGGGGAAACACATTTTCGCTAACTTTGCGTAGCCGGTTTCCCAAGGGACTCTTTTGCCAGCTCCTCTGCCGACTTGCTTTTCAGCACCGTCCAGATCACCACAGCGCCCAGCAGGTCGAAAATAGCCAGCACGGCGAACAGCGGGCTGAAGCCGATGGTATCCGCCAGTGCGCCGACCACCAGCGCAAACATCGTACTCGCGGTCCAGGCGGCCATCCCTGTCAGGCCGTTGGCGGTGGCCACTTCGTTACGGCCAAAGACGTCAGAGGAGAGCGTAATCAGCGCGCCGGACAGGGACTGGTGAGCAAATCCGCCGATGCACAGCAGGGCGATGGCCACATACGGGCTGGTGAACAGGCCGATCATGCCCGGGCCAATCATCAGCAGTGCGCCCATGGTCACTACCATTTTACGGGAAACAATCAGGTTCACCCCAAACCAGCGCTGGAACAGCGGTGGCAGGTATCCGCCCACGATACAGCCCAGGTCAGCGAACAGCATCGGCATCCAGGCGAACATCGCGATCTCTTTCAGGTTAAAGCCGTAGACTTTAAACATGAACAGGGGGATCCACGCGTTGAAGGTACCCCATGCCGGCTCGGCCAGGAAACGCGGCAGGGCGATACCCCAGAACTGACGGGTGCCCAGGATCTGCCAGACGGTCATTTTTTTGCCGTTGTTGGTCTGATGCTGCGCTTCCTGACCACCAATGATGTACTCGCGTTCTTCTTCAGACAGTTTTTTCTGATCGCGCGGATGTTTATAGAAAATCAGCCACGCCATGGCCCACGCAAAGCTCAGCACGCCAGAGATGATGAACGCCATCTGCCAGCTGTGCATCACGATAGCCCACACCACCAGCGGTGGTGCAATCATCGCCCCGATGGACGAGCCGACGTTGAAGTAACCGACCGCAATGGAACGCTCTTTTGCCGGGAACCACTCGGAGCTGGCTTTCAGCCCTGCGGGGATCATGGCGGCTTCAGCTGCACCTACCGCGCCGCGCGCCAGCGCCAGGCCGCCCCAGCTTCCCGCCAGCGCGGTGGCTCCGCAGAACACCGCCCAGGCGATGGCGAAGAAGGCATAACCGATTTTGGTACCGAGAATGTCCAGCACATAGCCAGCAACAGGCTGCATGATGGTATAAGCCGCGGAATAGGCGGCAATGATGTAGGAGTATTGCTGCGTGGAGATATGCAGCTCTTCCATCAACGTTGGCGCTGCTGCTGCCACGGTGTTACGCGTCAGGTAGCCCAGCACGGTGCCTAACGTCACCAGTGCGATCATATACCAACGTAACCCTTTAATTTTACGCATCTAAAACCTCATCGTTATGTTATTTCCGCGCCAGAACGCGGCAACCTCTCGACCGTTTCCGGGAGCAGTTGTGTAACGGGAGGGGCGCAGCCGGGAGCATGTCCCGGAACGGCCCGAACCTTGCCATAAGTAAGCGTGCATAAGTCGGTATCCGTACCGTTAAATCTGGTGTATCTGACACCAGGAATGCATTCCGTCGGCTTATAGTTTGCGACGGCGAAAAGATAACTTGTCATACAACTTTAAAAGGTGAGTGACATCACAAATGTATGATTCTTTGTGGGGGCATTAATTGCTGAGCGCAAAGCCAGTAATGATGCGGCTTGTAGAAGGGTTTACTCCATTGAGGGTAATTTATTTGTTGACGTTTATTGATCTCACTCACGAAAAAAACGTCGGCTGGTGGAAATTGGTGTGATAACTTTGCAGCATATGAACATACGCTTTCTGCGCTCCCGTAATGAGGAAGACGATAATGACGCCGTTTATGACCGACGATTTTCTGTTAGATACCGAATTTGCTCGCCGCCTGTACCACGACTACGCAAAAGACCAGCCGATTTTCGACTACCACTGCCATTTACCGCCGCAGCAGGTTGCCGAAAATTATCGCTTCAAAAACCTGTATGACATCTGGCTGAAGGGTGACCACTACAAATGGCGCGCCATGCGCACCAACGGCGTGGCTGAGCGCCTGTGTACCGGCGATGCGACCGACCGCGAGAAGTTTGACGCCTGGGCGGCGACCGTTCCGCACACCATCGGCAACCCGCTTTACCACTGGACGCACCTTGAGCTTCGCCGTCCGTTTGGCATCACCGGCAAACTGCTCTCCCCAACGACCGCCGATGAAATCTGGGAGCGCTGCAACGCCCTGCTGGCGCAGGATAACTTCTCCGCGCGCGGCATCATGAAGCAGATGAACGTGAAGATGGTGGGCACCACCGACGATCCGATTGACTCTCTGGAGCATCATGCGGTTATCGCCAAAGACACCTCTTTTGATATCAAAGTGCTGCCAAGCTGGCGCCCGGACAAAGCCTTCAACATTGAGCAGGCTACCTTCGCCGACTACATGGCGAAGCTGGCGGAAGTGTCCGATACCGACATCCGTCGTTTCACCGACCTGCAAACCGCGCTGACCAAACGTCTGGATCACTTCGCGGCGCACGGCTGTAAAGTCTCTGACCACGCGCTGGACGTGGTGCTGTTTGCAGAATCAAACGAGGCCGAGCTGGACAGCATTCTGGCACGTCGTCTCTCCGGTGAATCGCTTCGCGAGCATGAAGTGGCGCAGTTTAAAACGGCGGTGCTGGTGTTCCTCGGTGCGGAATATACCCGTCGCGGCTGGGTACAGCAGTACCATATCGGTGCGCTGCGCAATAACAACCAGCGCCAGTTTAAGCTGCTTGGTGCGGATGTAGGCTTCGACTCCATCAACGACCGTCCGCTGGCAGAAGAGCTGTCCAAACTTCTGAGCAAACAGAACGAACAAAATCTGCTGCCTAAAACCATCCTGTACTGCCTGAATCCGCGCGATAACGAAGTGCTGGGTACCATGGTCGGCAACTTCCAGGGCGAAGGGATGCCGGGCAAGATGCAGTTCGGCTCCGGCTGGTGGTTCAACGATCAGAAAGACGGTATGGAACGTCAGATGACGCAGCTGGCGCAGCTTGGCCTGCTAAGCCGCTTTGTCGGCATGCTGACCGACAGCCGCAGCTTCCTGTCCTATACCCGTCATGAATATTTCCGCCGCATTCTGTGCCAGATGATTGGCCGCTGGGTGCACGCAGGCGAAGCGCCAGCGGATATCCAGCTGCTGGGCGAAATGGTGAAAAACATCTGCTTTAACAATGCGCGTGACTACTTCGCCATTGAACTGAACTAGGGCCGTTTGAGGTTGATATGCAATACATCAAAATCCATTCGCTGGATAACGTGGCCGTCGCGCTGACGGATCTCGATGAAGGCGACGTGGTGACCGTTGATAACCAGAGCGTCACCCTGCGTCAGGCGATTGCTCGCGGACACAAGTTTGCCGTGAAGCCTCTCGCCAAAGGGGACAACATCATTAAGTACGGTCTTCCGATTGGACATGCGTTAGCGGATATCGAGCCGGGTGAACATATTCATTCTCACAATACCCGCACCAATCTGAGCGATCTGGACGAGTACAGCTATCAACCTGATTTACCCGCGGAAGAGCGTCAGGCGGCAGATCGTGAAGTACAGATCTACCGTCGCGCTAACGGTGAGGTGGGGATCCGCAACGAGCTGTGGATCCTCCCGACCGTCGGCTGCGTCAACGGCATCGCGCGGCAGATCCAGACGCGTTTTCTGAAAGAGACCAACAGTGCCGAAGGCACTGACGGGGTACATCTGTTCAGCCACACCTACGGCTGCTCCCAGCTGGGAGACGACCACATCAATACCCGCACCATGCTGCAAAACATGGTGCGCCACCCGAACGCGGGGGCGGTGCTGGTGATCGGCCTGGGCTGCGAGAACAATCAGGTGGACGCCTTCCGCGAGACGCTCGGTGAGTTCGATCCTGAGCGCGTGCATTTTATGGTGTGTCAGCATCAGGACGACGAAGTGGAAGCGGGCGTTGAGCAGCTTCATCAGCTGTATGACGTGATGCGCCACGACAAGCGCGAGCCGGGCAAACTGAGCGAGCTGAAGTTTGGTCTGGAGTGCGGCGGGTCTGACGGCCTGTCCGGCATCACCGCCAACCCGATGCTGGGTCGCTTCTCGGATTATGTCATTGCCAACGGCGGCACGACGGTGCTAACCGAGGTGCCGGAGATGTTCGGCGCGGAACGTATTCTGATGAGCCACTGCCGCGACGAAGAGACGTTTGAGAAAACCGTCACCATGGTGAACGACTTCAAACAGTACTTCATTGCCCACAATCAGCCCATTTACGAGAACCCGTCGCCGGGCAACAAAGCGGGCGGGATCACCACGCTGGAAGAGAAATCTCTCGGCTGCACCCAGAAAGCGGGCGCCAGCCAGGTGGTGGACGTTCTGCGCTACGGCGAGCGCCTGAAAACGCACGGTCTGAACCTGCTGAGCGCACCGGGTAACGATGCGGTCGCCACCAGCGCGCTGGCGGGCGCCGGCTGCCATATGGTGCTGTTCAGCACCGGTCGCGGCACGCCGTACGGCGGTTTTGTGCCGACGGTGAAAATTGCCACCAACAGCGAGCTGGCGGCGAAGAAAAAACACTGGATCGACTTTGATGCGGGCCAGCTGATTCACGGCAAAGCGATGCCGCAGCTGCTGACGGAATTCGTGGACGCGATTGTGGAATTTGCCAACGGCAAGCAAACCTGTAACGAGAAGAACGACTTCCGCGAGCTGGCGATCTTTAAGAGTGGTGTGACGCTTTAAATAGGGAGCGGGCTGGTGCCCTCACCCTGACCCTCTCCCACAGGGAGAGGGTACAAACACTAAAAACGGCAACCTCAGGGTTGCCGTTTTGCTGTTAACCTCGCAGGGCGTTCTTCGCTAAACGCGCGTCTTCCGCCTGACAGGCCGCTGCGGTAAACAGCACGTCGGTAGAGGAGTTCAGCGCGGTTTCGCAGGAGTCCTGCAGCACGCCGATGATAAAGCCGACGGCTACCACCTGCATGGCGATTTCGTTCGGGATACCGAACATATTACACGCCAGCGGGATCAGCAGCAGGGAACCGCCCGCCACGCCCGATGCGCCACAGGCGCACAGCGACGCCACGACGCTCAACAGCAGCGCGGTTGGCAGATCCACCGGAATGCCCAGCGTATGCACCGCCGCCAGGGTCAGCACAGTAATGGTGATTGCCGCACCCGCCATATTCACGGTTGCACCCAGCGGGATCGAAACGGAATAGGTGTCGCGGTCCAGGTTCAGCTTCTCCGCCAGCGCCATGTTAACCGGAATGTTCGCCGCCGAGCTGCGGGTGAAGAAGGCGGTTACGCCGCTTTCGCGCAGGCAGGTCAGCACGAGCGGATACGGGTTGCGGCGGATCTGCCAGAACACCAGCAGCGGGTTGATCACCAGCGCCACCAGCAGCATACAGCCGACCAGCACAACCAGCAGCTGCGCGTAACCCCACAGTGCGTCAAAACCGGTAGTTGCCAGCGTGGAGGAGACCAGCCCGAAAATACCGACTGGCGCAAAGCGAATCACCAGCTTCACCATAAAGGTCACGGCGTTGGACAAATCGTTGACCAGGTTTTTCGTGGTCTCGTTGCCGTGGCGCAGCGCGAAGCCCAGACCAATCGCCCAGACCAGGATGCCAATGTAGTTTCCGCTCATCAGCGCGGTGATGGGGTTAGAGACCATGCTCATCAGCAGGCCCCGCAGGACTTCGACAATGCCGGACGGCGGCGTGATATCACCGGCCGCGCTGGTCAGGTGCAGCGTGGACGGGAACAGGAAGCTAAACACCACGGCCGTTAAGGCAGCCGAGAAGGTTCCCAGCAGATAAAGGAACAGAATGGGGCGAATGTTGGTTTTTTGTCCGTGCTGGTGGTTGGCAATTGACGCCATGACCAGCATCAGAACCAGTACCGGCGCGACGGCTTTCAGTGCACCTACGAACAGCGTCCCGAGCAGCCCCGTGGCTTCCGCGGCAGGTTTTGACACCATCGCCAGCAGAATACCCAGCACCAGCCCGACCAGAATTTGTTTAACGAGGCTGCCCTGCGCCAGGCGCGCGAACAGACCGCTTGATTGTATGCTCATACATATTTCCTGAGTGAAATTGCGTTCCATCCCGGATGTGCTCTTAGTCACATTTATGTCCGGATGTAAGTAAATGTTTGCCTGGTCGAGTATAGGGAATGTGCCAAAGGAGGGAAGCGTAAAATGCTGGATTTTACGTGTTGCATCATATTTTTTAACTACTGCGTTACAAAAGTGTGTTCACCCTCTCCCTGTGGGAGAGGGCCGGGGTGAGGGGATTACTCCACCTGCTGCTTCTTATCGTGCTGGCGGTTAACCCAGGTATTGATAATCAGCGTCACGATCAGAATGCCAAATACCACGCCGAGCGAAATAGCGATCGGGATATGGTAGAAATCGACGATTAGCATTTTGATACCGATAAACACCAGAATCACCGACAGGCCGTACTTCAGCATGGAGAAACGCTCCGCCGCGCCTGCCAGCAGGAAATACATGGCACGCAGGCCGAGAATGGCGAAAAGGTTAGAGGTCAGGACGATGAACGGGTCGGTGGTTACCGCGAAGATCGCCGGAATGCTGTCCACGGCGAAAATCACGTCGCTCAGCTCAACCAGAATCAGCACCAGCAGCAGCGGGGTGGCAAACAGCAGGCCGTTCTTGCGCACGAAGAAGTGCTCGCTCTCGATCTTGTCGGTCATGCGCAGATGGCCGCGGATCCACTTCACCAGCGGGCGATCGCCAATCGCAGAGCCGTCCTCTTTCGCCAGCGCCATTTTGACCCCGGTGAACAGCAGGAACGCGCCGAAGACGTACAGCAGCCATTCGAACTGGGTAATCAGCCAGCTGCCAGCGAAGATCATGATGGTACGCAGGATAATCGCGCCCAGCACGCCGTACACCAGCACGCGACGCTGCAGGGCAGCAGGCACGGCGAAGTAGCTGAACAGCATCAGCCAGACGAAGACGTTATCGACCGCCAGGGCTTTTTCAATCAGATAGCCGGTGAGGAAGGCGAGCGCCTGAGGGTCAGCCACCGCGCGGCCTTCAGTCGAGGCCAGGTACCACCAGAAGGCAGCGCAGAAGAGCAGAGAGAGGGTGACCCACACCAGCGACCAGGCGGCGGCCTGTTTCATGGTCATGCCGTGCGCGCCGCGACGTCCCTGCAAAAAGAGGTCGATCGCCAGCATGATGAGCACGACAACCGCGAATCCGCCCCACAACATTGGAGTGCCGACAGAATGCATACTATTTTCCTTACACATAAAAAACAAAAACGGCCATGGTCAGAAGACGATAGCCGTTAGCTTTTTATGCATAGACCTCGCCTTCCGGCAAGGTCTCACTTACAACCACGAGGGTTGCCCGGCGACCGGATGCGGTATTGCCCGCATCGTAATGACGATCCACCGACGAAGAAGTTACTCCCCTTTGCAGGTAACAAAATATGTCAGACCATTGGTTTCGTCAATGGTCTGCGCCGTTTCATTACACAGCTTTACGCGATAACTTCCGCACTTACGCCGTCTGCCGGGAACACCACGCCGGTCTGACGGCGGATCTCCGTTTGCAGCTTCGCCGTGGTGCGGCTCACCGCAAGGCCTGGGTGATTCACTTCGTTGTCTTCCACCAGACGGGCGAAGACCTCTGCCTCATAGAGCATAGTGTTAATATGCTGAGGCTGCGTCAGCTCCTGGGCTTTGCCGCCGCGCGGCACGAAGCTCACCTTCTGGCACTCGGAGATTTTCTCGATGACCAGCGAGCCCGCTTCGCCTTGAATTTCGCTCGGCAGGACAGAGTCGCTCACCTTGGAGTGCTGCAGCGTGACGCTGAAATCCCCGTAATCCAGCACCGAGACACCGTGCGCATCCACGCCGCTCTCCAGCAGGCTGGCGGTAGCCGTGACGCCGTGCGGTTCGCCCCACAGGGCCACGGCAGAGGCCAGGCAGTAGAATCCGATATCCATTATCGAACCGTTCGAGAACGCCGGGTTAAAGGTGTTCGGGTTCTCGCCGTCCAGATAGCGCTGGTAGCGCGACGAGTACTGGCAGTAGTTAATAAAGGCTTTGCGCACCTTGCCGATTTTCGGCAGGGACTGCTGCAGCAGCAGGAAATTCGGCAGGCTGGCGGTTTTGAACGCTTCGAAAAGAACCACCTGGTTTTCGCGGGCAACCGCAATGGCCGCCTCCACTTCCTCAATATTTGATGCCAGCGGCTTCTCGCAAATCACATGCTTTTTATGGCTGAGGAACAGCTTCGTTTGCGGGAAGTGCAGGGAGTTCGGGCTGGCGATATAGACCGCGTCAATGGCATCGCTTTGCGCCATCTCATCAAGCGAGGTGAAGAGATGCTCGACGAGGTAATCGTTGGCAAAACTCTGCGCCTGTTCAAGGCTGCGGGAATAGACTGCGGTAAGTTTCAGTTTGCCGGTTTCGTGGGCGGCGTCGACGAACTGGCGCGTGATCCAGTTCGTTCCAATGACTGCGAAACGTATCATAAACGTTTACGTACTCCGTAGCGGGGAACCTTTAGCCACTGTAGCACGTCATCATGACAATTCGCGTGCGCTATTGCGCATTACCATTTAACGATAAATGCGTAAGCCACAGACGGGTATCAAACTCCAGCTGGTGGTACTGCGGCTCCATGTGGCAGCACAGGGAATAGAACGCTTTGTCGTGCTCTTTCTCTTTCAGGTGTGCCAGCTCATGGACGACGATCATCCGCAGAAACGCTTCCGGCGCGTTGCGGAAAACCGTCGCGACGCGGATTTCGGCCTTTGCCTTCAGCTTGCCCCCCTGCACGCGGGAGACGGCGGTGTGCAGGCCGAGCGCGTTTTTCAGCACGTGGATCTTGTTGTCGTACATCACCTTGTTGATCGGCGGGGCGCTCTTCAGATACCGGTTTTTCAGATCCTGCGTATACTGCCAGAGGGCCTTATCGGTCGCGAAATCGTGCGTGCCGGGGTAGCGTTTTTCCAGCACCGCGCCGAGCTTCTGCTCGGCAATCAGGCTGCGAACCTGAGTCAGTAAATGCTCCGGATAGCCCTGGAGATAAGTAAGTTGGTTCATCAAGAGCCCAAATTAATGCGAAAACGGGTATACCCTTCATCCTTCACGTTGTCTCTGCGTTGGCTGCGTCTGCTCACCCCAGTCACTTGCTTGTGTAAGCTCCTGGGGATTCTCAGACTTGCCGCCTTGATACAACTTGAATGATTTTGGGTATATACTCACGCACCCTTTTCAGGGATACGCCAAATTTTACCATTCAGGAGGGCCGATGAGCCACTTAGACAACGGTTTCCGTTCACTCAACCTTAAACGTTTCCCGGAAACGGACGACGTTAACCCGCTTCAGGCGTGGGAAGCGGCGGATGAATATCTGCTGCAACAGTTGGATGAGACTGAAATCCGCGGCCCGGTTTTGATCCTGAATGACGCCTTCGGCGCGCTGGGCTGCGCCCTGGCGGAGCACACGCCGTACAGCATCGGCGATTCCTACTTAAGCGAGCTGGCGACGCGTGAAAACCTGCGCCATAACGACATCGACGAGTCCAGCGTGAAGTTCCTCGACAGCACCGCGGACTACCCGCAGGCGCCGGGCGTGGTGCTGATCAAAGTGCCAAAAACTATGGCGCTGCTGGAGCAACAGCTTCGCGCGCTGCGTAAGGTCGTGACGCCAGAAACCCGTATCATCGCGGGTGCCAAAGCGCGCGATATTCACACCTCGACGCTGGAGCTGTTCGAGAAGGTCCTCGGCCCAACCACCACCACGCTGGCGTGGAAAAAAGCGCGCCTGATCAACTGCACCTTCAGCGCGCCGGAGCTGGCCGACGCGCCAGAGACCCTGAGCTGGAAGCTGGAAGGGACCGACTGGACCATCCACAACCACGCGAACGTCTTCTCCCGCACCGGTCTGGATATCGGCGCGCGCTTCTTTATGGAACATCTGCCGGAAAATCTGGAAGGAGAGATTGTCGACCTGGGCTGCGGCAACGGCGTGATTGGCCTGACGCTGCTGGCGAAGAACCCGGACGCCAGCGTGGTGTTCAGCGACGAATCGCCGATGGCGGTGGCCTCCAGCCGTCTGAACGTGGAAACCAACATGCCGGACGCGCTGGACCGCTGCGAGTTTATGATCAACAACGCGCTGTCCGGCGTAGAGCCGTTCCGCTTTAACGCCGTGTTCTGCAACCCGCCGTTCCACCAGAAGCACGCCCTGACGGATAACGTCGCGTGGGAGATGTTCCACCACGCGCGCCGCTGCCTGAAGATTAACGGCGAGCTGTACATCGTGGCCAACCGCCACCTGGATTACTTCCACAAGCTGAAGAAGATTTTCGGCAACTGCGTCACCATTGCGACGAACAATAAGTTCGTGGTGCTGAAGTCGGTGAAGCTGGGACGTCGTCGTTAAGATTGTTTTGCCTGGCGGCGCTTCGCTTGCACAGGCCTACGGTTTTGTAGGCCCGGTAAGCGCAGCGCCACCGGGCAATGCCCTAGATCGCCAGAGCTAATTTCGTCCCCTGCGCAATCGCGCGCCGCGCGTCCAGCTCCATCGCCACGTCGCACCCGCCAATCAGATGCACCGTTTTACCGGCTTCGCGCAGCGGATCGGCCAGATCGCGCTTTGGCTCCTGCCCGGCGCACAAAATGACATGATCCACGCGCAGCAGCTGCGGCTCGCCGCCGATCGTGACGTGCAGCCCCTCGTCGTCGATCTTGTGGTAGCTGACAGCCGGGATCATCTTCACCCCGCGCGAGAGCAGGGTGGCGCGGTGGATCCAGCCGGTCGTTTTGCCCAGCCCTTCGCCCGGCTTGCTGGCCTTACGCTGCAGCATCACGATCTGGCGCGGGCTTTTCGGCAGCTGCGGCCCTTCCGGGCGCAGGCCACCGGACTGGCTGAGGCTGGTATCAATGCCCCATTCGACGCAAAACTCGGCAATGTTCTGGCTGGTCGCCTCGCCCGGCTGGCTCAAATACATGGCGGTATCAAAGCCGATCCCGCCGCAGCCGATAATCGCCACCTTCTCGCCAACCGGTACTTTGTCACGCAGCACGTCGAGATAGCTCAGCACTTTTGGATGATCGATACCCTCGATCGCAGGCATGCGCGGTACGATCCCGCTCGCCAGGATCACCTCATCGAAATCAGTCAGATCCGCCGCGTGGACAAACTTGTTAAGCCGCAGCTCGACGCCCGTCAGCTCGATCATCCGGCGGTAGTAGCGCAGCGTTTCGTAGAACTCCTCTTTGCCGGGGATCTGTTTGGCGATATTAAACTGCCCGCCAATCTCCCCCAGCGCATCAAACAGCGTCACGCTGTGCCCGCGCGAGGCGGCATTGACCGCAAACGCCAGGCCCGCAGGCCCTGCGCCGACAACCGCCAGGCGTTTTTTCGCTGTCGCCGGGATCACCGGCATTTTGGTTTCGTGGCAGGCGCGCGGGTTGACGAGGCAGGAGGTCACTTTCCCGACGAAGATCTGATCCAGGCATGCCTGATTACAGCCGATGCAGGTGTTGATCTCATCCGCACGGTCGCTTTGCGCTTTGGACAGCAGTTCGGCATCGGCGAGGAACGGGCGCGCCATCGAGACCATGTCGGCATCGCCGCGCGAAATCACATCGTCCGCCACCCGCGGATCGTTAATGCGGTTGGTGGTGACCAGCGGAACAGACACTTTCCCTTTCAGCCTGCGCGTTACCCAGCTGAACGCCGCGCGCGGCACCGGCGTGGCGATGGTCGGAATGCGCGCCTCGTGCCAGCCAATCCCTGTGTTGATAATCGTCGCACCTGCGGCTTCAATCGCCTGCGCCAGCTGCACGGTTTCGTCAAACGTGCCGCCGCCCTCCACCAGGTCGAGCATCGACAGGCGGAAGATGATAATAAAATCCGCGCCCGCACGTTCGCGCACGGCGCGCACGACTTCTACAGCAAAGCGCATCCGGCGGGCATAGTCGCCGCCCCATTCGTCGTCGCGCTGGTTGGTGCGGGCCGCGAGGAACTCGTTAATCAGATAGCCTTCTGAGCCCATTACCTCCACGCCGTCGTAGCCCGCCTCACGCGCCAGCGCCGCGCAGCGGGCAAAGTCGTCGATCAGCGCCAGGATCTCGTCGTGGGTGAGGGCGTGAGGTTTAAAGCGGTTGATCGGCGCCTGAATGGCCGACGGTGCGACCAGGTTAGGCTGGTAGCTGTAGCGTCCGGTGTGCAGGATTTGCAGGGCGATTTTACCGCCCTCGCTGTGCACCGCGTCGGTCACAATGCGGTGGTGCGGCAGCTGCGACGCATCGTTCAGCACCGCGCCGCCCTCCATGCCCACGCCGGAAGGGGCAGGAGCCACGCCGCCGGTGACGATCAGCGCCACCCCGTGGCGGGCGCGTTCGGCATAGAAGGCCGCCAGACGCTCGGCCCCGTCCGGATGCTCCTCCAGCCCGGTGTGCATCGAGCCCATCAACACGCGGTTTTTAAGGGTGGTAAACCCCAGATCGAGGGGGGCAAATAACGACGGGTAGCGGCTCATAGTCTCTTCCAGTGTAAAATTATTGTTATGTGGTCGGATGAGTTACTAATTTAGCCAGCGGCAGCGGAAAGGTAAAAGCGGGATCGAATGATTGTGATAGATCTCAAAGAACTTCCCCTCACCCTAACCCTCTCCCCGGAGGGGAGAGGGGACTGGCCGGTGCGGCCTTAAAGAATCAGCTCGATCTGGTTTTTTCCCTCTCCCCTATGGGGAGAGGGGCAGGGTGAGGGGTATGGGTTTTTACTAACCCCGGAGCCTGCCACATCGAGGTCGTCAGCCCGCTGTCCACCAGCCCGAGCTGGTCGGCGTACACCGCCTGCCATTTCTGCATCATGCCGTCGTACAGCTCCCGGTGTTGCGGGTTCGGCGTGAACTCGCGGCTCCACTTCACAAGCCGTTCGCCCGTCGAGGCCATATCGGCAAACAGCCCCGCGCCAGCACCTGCCGCAATCGCGCAGCCGAGCGCCGTCGCCTCTTTCACTTCCGGCACGCGCACCGGCAGCCCGGTGACGTCGCTTAAAATCTGGCTCCACAGCGCGCCTTTGGAACCGCCGCCCGCAAACACCAGGCTTTCAAACGTTACGCCGGAGAAGCGCGAAATCTGCGCCAGGTTGCAGGCCGAGACGATCGCCGCGTTCTCCTCCAGGGCGCGGAACAGCGTCGCTTTGTTGCATTTTTCCGGGTCGATGGAGAGGTTAATAAACGACGGCGCGGCGTGGTACCACTGCTTAAAATGCATCGCGTCGGAGAAGATCGGCATCACCCCGTGGGAACCCGCCGGCACGCGGCTCGCCATCTCTTCCAGCAGGGAGTAGGTGTCCATCCCCATCCGCTCGGCAATCAGCTTTTCCTCCGCGCAGAAGGCGTCGCGGAACCAGCGCATGGTCAGCCCGGTAAAGAAGCTGATCGACTCCGCCTGCGCCATGCCGGGAATGACGTGCGGGTTCACGCGGATGTTCATCTCAGGATCGGTGCGCACCTGCGGCAGGTTGACCACCTGCTGCCAGAAGGTACCGCCCAGCACCGCCGTTTGTCCGGCGCGAACCACGCCCAGCCCCAGACAGCCCAGCTGTACGTCGCCGCCGCCCATCACTACCGGCGTGCCTTCGCGCAGGCCGCTCTGCTGCGCGGCTTCATGGGTGATGGCACCCAGTACGGTACCGGTCTCTTTCACCGGGGAGAGGATATCGGCGCGCAGCCCGGCCATGTCGAGAAGCGCCGGACGCCAGTCGCGGGAAAACAGATCCAGCATGCCGGTGGTGCCCGCGTTAGACGGGTCGACCGCCAGCTCGCCGGAGAGCTTCGCCGCCAGCCAGTCGCTGATCATGGTGATGGTCGCGGCGCTGCGGTAAATATCCGGACGATGGTGCGCCAGCCACAGCAGGCGCGGCATGGCGCTCAGCGCCAGCGTCTGGCCAGAAACCTCATACACTTCGGATTCAAAACGGTCATCGTGGATCTCTTTGAGTTCGGCCACTTCGCGGCTGGCGCGGGCGTCGACGTTAGCGCAGGCCCAGATGGCCTCGCCGTTGCGGTCATACAGCACGATCCCTTCGCGCATCGAGCAGCAGGCGACGGACTGAATATCCGCCGCGCCCAGATTCGCGCGCTTCAGCGCCTGATGAATGCACCGGCAGGCCAGCTGCCAGTTGGTATCGAGGTCGAACTCCATCGACCCCGGCACGTTTTCCACGCTCAGGTGCTTCCACTCGGCCTGGCCGACGGCAATCTGGTTGCCCTGTAAATCGAAAATAACGGCGCGAACGCTGCCTGTCCCTGCATCTAACGCTAAAAGGTAACTCATGAGCTTGCCTCGCTGTTAGCGCAGGGCGGGCTCTCATTTGGCCAGAGCCAGCACCGCGCGGGCTGTCGTCTCCTCCGTCACCAGGCCATTGATACGTCGACCCTTCAGTGCGGCATAAATCGCATCGGCTTTCTCTTCCCCTCCGGCCACGCCAACGATGGTGGGCAGCTGCGCCAGCTCATCGAGCGAGACGCCGAGTAATTCTTTATGGATCTCCAGCTCCTCAACGCATTCGCCTTCGGCATTGAGGAAATAGCCGAGAATGTCGCCGACCGCCCCTTTGCGGGCGTACATCAGCTGTTCACCTTCGCTGATGTAGCCGGAGCGCAGGATGGTGGCATCACGGCGCTGGTTCACTGAACCAATGCCAACCACCGCGACGTCGGCGGCGGTAGCGGCGAGGATCACGTCCCGCACGCTGGTTTCGCGCTTTAAGATCCCGGCCACCTCGGCGGATGACACGCGAAGCGGGGCGGGGATCATGCTGACGCTGCAGGCCGCGTCCAGCTGTCCGATACCGGTCATATATGGCCCGACGCCGCCGGAGAGCGTCACGAGGCGGATCTGCTGCGAGCTGATAAAGCCGCTCAGGTGCTGCAGGCTGCTCATGGTGGTTTCACCGAACCCCACTGCCAGCAGCTGGCCGGGTTCCAGCACGCCCATCAGCGACTGCGCTGCGCCAATGCCCAGCCGCACGTTCATCGGCGGCGTATTTAAGGCAGGCATCACGCGCACCAGCTTCAGACCAAAGCGCTGCTGTAGCTCGGTTTCCAGCGACAGGCAGCCCTCGTAGCGGGAGTTGATCTGCACGCGGATCACCCCTGACTGACGGCCTTTTTCCAGCAGGCGAGAAATCTTCAAACGCGGCAGCCCGAGCCGCTCTCCGATATCGTTCTGGGTCAGCCCGTCGTGGTAGTAGCACCAGGCTACGCGCGCCACCAGCTCCTCTTCCGCCAGCGCCAGCCCGGCAAACCGTCCTTCTTCCGCAGTGCGTTTATCGCTCATAGTTGAACTCTTATAAAAATTTAGATCATATGTTCGTTATGACGCGGAGGGAAAGTGTGAGCCACGCGACAAAACGGATCATTTCGATCGTTTCTGGTTTATCTGAATCTCAATCGATAAAACTGTGATCCCTGCACGGTTGTAAATATAGTTCACCGTCTACGCTTTTGAACATTATTGAATCTAAAAATCATTTGTTCAATAGCGGAGCGATGATGACCTCACTTCTCGACGCGAAGAATATCAGCAAGCAGTTCTCAGGCGTGCCGGTTCTGAAAGGCATTGATTTCACGCTGCTTGTGGGCCAGGTGCATGCGCTGATGGGCGGAAACGGCGCGGGAAAATCGACGCTGATGAAGATCATCGCCGGGGTCGAGACGCCGGACAGCGGTGAACTTTCCGTCGAGGGGCAGTCATATGCGCGGCTGACGCCCGTGCAGGCGCACAGGCTCGGCATTTACCTGGTGCCGCAGGAGCCGCTGCTGTTCCCCAACCTTACGGTGCGGGAAAACATCCTGTTCCGCCTGCCGCGCGAACGCGATCGGGAAAAGCGGCTGGAGGAGAAGCTTGAGCAACTGCAGTGCAAGTTCAACCTCGACGCCGCCGCCAGCACCCTGGAAGTGGCGGATCAGCAGATGGTGGAGATCCTGCGCGGATTAATGCGCAACGCCAGGATCCTGATCCTCGACGAGCCCACGGCCTCCCTCACGCCGGGCGAAACCGAACGGCTGTTCCGCCAGATCCGCGCCCTGCAGGCACTCGGCGTCGGGATCGTGTTTATCTCCCATAAGCTGCCGGAAATTCGCATGCTGTCGAGCCACGTCTCGGTGATGCGCGACGGCGCGGTGGTGCTGAGCGGCGAAACCGCGCAGTTTGACGATAGCGCACTGATCGCCGCCATGACGCCGGTGAGCCGCGAGAAATCCCTGAGCGATACGCAAAAGCTGTGGCTGGCACTGCCGGGCAACCGCCGCACCCAGCCGCAGGATTTTCCGGTGCTGCGAGTAGAGGACCTGACCGGAGAAGGGTTTATCGATCTGAGCCTTGAGATCTACGCCGGGGAGATCGTCGGCCTGGCCGGGCTGGTCGGATCCGGGCGCACCGAATTTGCCGAAACCCTTTATGGCCTGCGGCCGGTGCGCGGGGGCCGCATCTGGCTGGAAAATCAGGAGATCGCCGGCGATCCGGTAAGTTCACGCCTGGAAAAAGGGCTAGTCTACCTGCCGGAAGACAGGCAGGTGTCCGGCCTGTTCCTCGACGCGCCGATCCGCTGGAACACCGTGGCGCTGAACGAGCCGTCGCTCTGGCAGCAGCGGAAAAGAGAGTCCGCGGTGGTGGAGCGCTATCACCGAGCGCTGGGGATCAAGCTCAACCATGCGGATCAAACCGTGCGCACGCTCTCCGGCGGCAACCAGCAGAAGGTGCTGCTTGCACGCTGTCTGGAAGCCAACCCGTTATTGCTGATCGTCGACGAGCCGACGCGCGGCGTGGACGTCTCGGCGCGCGCCGATATCTACCAGCTTATCAAAAGCGTGGCGGCGCAGAACGTGGCGGTGCTGATGATCTCAAGCGATCTCGATGAGTTTCCGGGCCTCGCGGACCGGGTGCTGGTGATGCACCAGGGCGTGCTCAGCGGCGAACTGCCGCGCCACGCCGTCAGCCTCGACAGGATGATGGCGCTGGCGTTCGGAGGGCAATCATGAAGACCTTACTGAAAAACCGCGAGCTGAGCGCGTTTCTCGCCATTCTGGCGCTGTTCGCCGTGCTGGTGGCGCTGAATCCCTCTTACTTCAGCCTGCAGACGCTGGGGATGATCTTCGCCAGCTCGCAGATCCTGATCCTGCTGGCCATCGGCGCGGCGCTGGTAATGCTGACCCGCAATATCGACGTGTCCGTCGGTTCAACGGTCGGGCTGTCCGCCATCGCCGTCGGCGTGGCGCTGAACGGCGGCTACAGCCTGCCCGTTTCCATTCTCTTCGCACTGTCGATCGGGGCGCTGGCCGGGGCGTTCAACGGTTTTCTGGTGGTGGGGCTGCGCATTCCGGCGATTGTCGCGACCCTCGGCACGCTGGGGCTGTACCGCGGGGCGATGCTGCTCTGGACGGGCGGAAAGTGGATTGAAGGGCTGCCGCCGGGGTTGAAATCCCTCTCTGAGCCTGCCGCTGTCGGCGTGTCGCCCCTTGGCATGGTGGTGTTGACCATCGCGGCCACAGGCGCGTGGACGCTGTCGCGCACCGCGTTCGGGCGTGATTTCTACGCGGTGGGGGATAACCTTGCCGCCGCGCGCCAGCTGGGCGTGGCGGTGAACCGCACCCGTATGATCGCCTTCACCCTCAACGGCATGCTGGCGGCCTGCGCCGGGATCGTCTTTGCCGCGCAGATTGGCTTTGTGCCCAACCAGACCGGCAGCGGGCTGGAGATGAAGGCCATCGCCGCCTGCGTGCTCGGTGGCATTTCACTGCTGGGCGGCACGGGCACGCTGATCGGCGCGTTGCTCGGTGCGTTCTTCCTGACGCAAATCGACACCGTGCTGGTGCTGTTCAGGCTTCCTGCCTGGTGGAACGACTTTATCGCCGGGCTGGTGCTGCTGGGCGTGCTGGTGCTCGACGGGCGTCTGCGCCAGGCGCTGGCGCGGCATCAGCGGGCGCTGAAGTACGGTCGTTTCCAGCCGGGTAACAAAGGGGGAAAGCACGTCACCCCCTTTCCCAAACGTAAAAAAGAGGTGGCGTAAATGAGGCTTAACTGGGAAAGCGCGCTGCTGATTTTGCTGGTGCTGGAGATCCTGCTCTTTGGCGCCATCAACCCGCGCATGCTCGATATCAACATGCTGCTGTTCAGCACCAGCGACTTCATCTGCATCGGCATTGTGGCGCTGCCGCTTACGCTGGTGATCGTCAGCGGTGGGATCGACATCTCCCTCGGCTCGACCATCGGCCTGTGCGCGATTGCGTTGGGGGTGATGATGCAGGCGGGCTGGCCGATGGCGGTCGCCGTTCCGCTGACGCTGCTGCTCGGCCTGCTGTGCGGGCTGGTGAATGCGGCGCTGATCCACTACACCGGCATCAGCCCTTTGGTTATCACCCTCGGCACGCTCTACCTCTACGGTGGCGGCGCGCTGCTGCTCTCCGGCATGGCGGGGGCCACGGGCTACGAGGGCATCGGCGGCTTCCCGGACGGCTTTACCGCCTTCGCTAACCTCACGGTGTTGGGCCTGCCGATCCCATTGGTCTTGTTCGCGGTAATCACCGTCTTCTTCTGGCTCATTACCCACCGCGGGCGCTTTGGCCGTCATCTGTTCCTGATTGGCCAAAATCCGCGTGCGGCACGCTATGCGGCGCTGTCGGTGAACGGCATGCCCTACGCGCTGTACGGCCTGGTGGGCGTTGCCTCCGCGATTGCCGCGCTGGTCATGGTCTCCTATTTCGGCTCCGCGCGTTCGGATCTGGGGCGCGATTTACTGATGCCTGCGCTCACCGCCGCCGTGCTCGGCGGAGCCAATATCTACGGCGGTTCAGGTTCGGTTGTCGGTACGGCGCTGGCGGCGCTGCTGGTGGGGTATCTCCAGCAGGGTTTACAGATGGTCGGTATCCCCAATCAGGTGTCGAGCGCGCTGTCAGGGGCGCTGCTGGTTGTGGTGGTGATGGGACGTTCGCTGAGTCTGCACCGCGAATGGGTGCGATCTCTCTTTAGAAAACTATCCGGAGCGTAAGATGAAAACAAAACTGCTCGTCCTGGCAATGACCCTCAGCTTCGCTTCGGCGCAGGCGGCGGACCGCATTGCCTTTATCCCGAAGCTGGTGGGCGTTGGCTTCTTCACCAGCGGCGGCAACGGCGCGAAAGAGGCGGGGAAAGATCTTGGCGTGGACGTGACCTACGACGGCCCGACCGAGCCGAGCGTCTCCGGCCAGGTGCAGCTCATCAATAACTTCGTCAACCAGGGCTATAACGCCATTATCGTCTCCGCCGTGTCGCCGGACGGGCTGTGTCCGGCGCTTAAGCGCGCGATGCAGCGCGGCGTCAAGGTCCTGACCTGGGATTCCGACACCAGGCCGGAGTGCCGCAGCATCTACATCAACCAGGGGACGCCGGAACAGCTGGGCGGCCTGCTGGTGGAGATGGCGGGCAAGCAGGTCACCAAACCGAATGCCAAAGTGGCGTTCTTCTACTCAAGCCCCACCGTCACCGACCAGAACCAGTGGGTGAAAGAGGCGAAGGCCAAAATCGAGAAAGATCACCCCCAGTGGCAGATCGTAACGACCCAGTTTGGCTATAACGACGCCACCAAATCATTGCAAACCGCCGAAGGGATCTTAAAAGCCTACCCGGATCTGGATGCGATTATCGCCCCGGACGCCAACGCGCTGCCGGCCGCGGCGCAGGCGGCGGAAAACCTGAAGCGGGAAGGGGTGGCGATTGTCGGCTTCAGCACGCCGAACGTGATGCGCCCGTACGTTGAGCGCGGCACGGTGAAGGCCTTCGGCCTGTGGGACGTGGTGCAACAGGGCAAAATTGCGGTCAATGTCGCCGATCGTTTGCTTAAAAAAGGCGATCTTAACGTCGGCGACAGCGTGGACGTAAAAAACATCGGGGCGCTGAAGGTCGAGCCGAACAGCGTGCAGGGCTACCAGTATGAGGCGAAGGGCAACGGCATCGTGCTGCTGCCGGAGCGGGTGGTGTTCACCAAAGAGAACATCAGCAAATACGATTTCTGACGGGGGAGCAAATGGCTGATTTAGACGACATCAAAGACGGTAAGGATTTTGGCATCGGCACGCCGCAGCAGAATGTGCCGTTCACGCTGAAAGGCTGCGGCTCGCTGGACTGGGGTATGCAGTCGCGGCTGGCGCGCATCTTTAACCCAAACAGCAACCGCACGGTGATGCTGGCCTTTGACCACGGCTATTTTCAGGGGCCAACCACTGGCCTTGAGCGTATCGATCTCTCCATCGCGCCGCTGTTTGGTGAAACCGACGTGCTGATGTGTACCCGCGGCATCCTCAGGAGCCAGGTACCCGCCGCGACGAACAAACCGGTGGTGCTGCGCGCCTCCGGCGGTAACTCGATTCTGGGGGAACTGTCCAACGAGTGCGTGGCGGTGGCGATGGAAGATGCCCTGCGCCTGAACGTCTGCGCGGTGGCGGCGCAGGTGTACATCGGCAGCGAGTTTGAGCACCAGTCGATCAACAACATCATCAAGCTTGTCGATGCAGGGGCGCGCTACGGCATGCCGACGCTGGCGGTGACGGGCGTCGGCAAAGAGATGGCGCGCGACGCGCGCTATTTCTCGCTGGCCAGCCGCATCGCCGCCGAAATGGGGGCGCAGTTCGTCAAAACCTACTACGTGGATGAGGGTTTTGAAAAAGTGACCGCCAGCTGCCCGGTGCCGATCGTCATCGCCGGGGGCAAAAAGCTTCCTGAGCACGAGGCGCTGGAGATGTGCTGGCGCGCGATCGACCAGGGGGCATCCGGCGTGGACATGGGGCGCAACATCTTCCAGTCCAGTGCGCCGCTCGCCATGCTCAAGGCGGTGAAAAAAGTGGTTCACGAGAGCTGGAATGCCCGCGATGCGTTCCAGTTCTGGCAGGAAGAGAAACAGGGAGAAGCAAAATGAACGTGACGCTGGTAGAGATCAACATTAAGCCCGAGCGGGTAGACGAGTTTCTGGAAGTGTTTCGCGCCAACCACGAGGGCGCAATCCAGGAGCCGGGGAACCTGCGTTTTGACGTATTGCAGGACCCGAGGGTAAAAACCCGGTTCTTTATCTACGAAGCCTATAAAGACGAAGAGGCGGTGCTGGCGCATAAGCAAACCCCGCACTATCTGGCGTGCGTGGAGAAGCTTGAGGAGCTGATGTCGGAGCCGCGTAAAAAGCGCAGCTTTGTTGGGTTGTTGCCGGAGTAACAGGCGTTATAAAAGTGTTGTAGGCCGGGTAAGCGCAGCGCCACCCGGCATTTTTCAAACCAGCTCCAGATGGGCAAGTAATCTCGCGAGCGCTTCACGCGGCTCACCCTGAACCGCCTGCAACGGGAACGGCAACGCAGGTGCAGCCACTTTTCCCATCATCTCTGCCGCCGCCGCGATAACCCGTAAGCTGCCGTAGTGACGGAACAATTCCCACAGTGGCTCTAACCGCTCGGATTGGGCAGTCTCTTTCGAACGGGCAATCGCCAGCGCTGTTTGCGGTAACAATCCGCCGAGCACCGAGTACCAGACGTCAAACCCGGCCTGCAGGGCAGAGGCCGCTCGCCAGTCGCCGGCGATGCCCAGCGTGACTGTCTCAGGAAGACGGGCGCGTACCTGCGACAGGTCTTCCGGCACGCGACCAAGCTTAATGGATCCCACATTCGGCAGGGCCGCGACGGAAAATAACAATTCATCGCTAAACGCAAACCCGGTGGTGGCCGGATTATCGTAAATGCACAACGGTATGGAGAGCTGGCGGGTCACCGTTTCATAGAGATTAAACACTTCGTCTTCCGTTAATCGCTGGTAGGACACGGGGGCCATCAGCACGCCGGAGACACCTGCCGCCTGCGCGTCGTCAGCCAGACGCAGTATATCGTCCAGCCGGAGTGCGCCAATGCTGACGATGACCGGAATATCATCAGCATGCGCCACCGCGCAGCGTGCGATCCGACCGCGCTCTTCTACGGTCAGATAGGCATAGCTTCCCGTTGAGCCGAGAATGCCCAGAGAATCCACGCCAGCGTCGACCACGGGGCGCAGAAGATTGATGAAGGATTGCTCGTCAAACGTCCCCTCTTTCAGGGGCGTTAACGGAAAAGCGCTTAACCCGTAAAACATCGTGTTGTCCTCTTACAGCGTCAGCATCTGAACCTGAGCCGTGGCCCCCGGCATCAGCCGCTGCAGGTTGTTGACCAGCTCATCTCCCGCCTCTTCCAGCGCCGCAAGCGGCATCGACGGCAGGCTTTCAAGAATAAACCACATGGATTGCGCCTGGCTATCGAGGCGCGTCCGTATCCCCTGGCGCCAGTTCCAGCGGCGGCAGGTGACGCCAGTATCGTCGCGCCAGATAACCTCGCCCGGTTCCGGATGTTCCACCACCGGCTGTCCCTCTTTGAAGGTATCAAATGGCTCGCTGCCTTCGGCAAGCGTCAGACGTGGCGTACCCGAATAAGCCGCGAGATTTTCTCCGCCGACCGGAATGGCGTAGCGAATACTCACCGCGTTATAGATATCCACCACCGGATCCAGCGGCGGCAGCGAGCCATCTTTCAGGACCCGCTTACGCAGGGCGGATGCCGAGCAGGGCGTGCGTTTCGGTTTCGCGCCGAAGGCTTTAAACACTTCATCCCAGCCTGAAAGGTGTGCATCAGCCCAGGGCACATCATCATTAATCATCTGCTGGCAGGCCTGCGCCAGCGCGGCAGCCGCCACCTCCGGGTGGGTAATTGGCGCAGCTTCAACCAGAATGCTCAGCGCCCGAAAGCCTGGGGCAATCCCGGCAAGACGTGAGTCTATTGACGGCGTAACGAGAGACATAAATAATCCTGTATTGACTGTTTTATACCATGGTAGTGACCAATGACTGATAAAGTCAATATAATGACTGCGCACGGGGCCGATGTTGCCCAGGTAAGCCTGGCCGTCGCGAACCGCATACGCAACTGGCGCAAAGAGAAAAAGCTATCTCTGGACGAGCTGTCCCGCCGCGCAAGCGTCAGCAAAGGCATGCTGGTAGAGATCGAAAAGGGCGCAGCCAACCCCAGTATCGCCATCTTGTGCAAACTGGCTGCCGCGCTCGGTATCTCAGTGGCGGATATCGTTAACGTCTCCAGCGAGCCGCTGGTGCATGTTATCGAAGAAGAGACTATTCCGGTGCTGTGGCAGGGCGAACAGGGTGGACGCGCCAGACTGCTGGCGGGAACGGCAGGCCCGGATATGATTGAGTTATGGCAATGGGAGATGCAGCCGGGGGAGCGTTTTACCTCTCCGGGGCACCCGGCGGGAACCTTTGAGCTGTTGCACGTGAACGAAGGCGTTTTAACGCTGACAGTGGATGAGACGGTAACCCAGGTTAACGCTGGCGCATCGGCTGTGGCGAAAACGGAAGCGGCGCACGGCTACGCCAATGAGGGCGATACCGTGCTTCGCTTCATCATGACGGTGGCGGAATTTCACCGCTAAAAAACCGGGCCTACAAACGCCTGTAGGCCCGGTGATTTTTTACGCCTCTTCCACGCTCACCCGCAGCGCTGCCAGCGCTTTACGCGCCGCTTTCAGCACCTGCTCGCACTGCTCAATCGTCAGCGTCAGCGGCGGTTCAATGCGGATGGTTTTCGAGTTGTTGAGCGTTCCGGCCACCAGCACCCGCTGGCGGAACATCTCGCTCGCAAAGCTGTAGCCGATTTCGTTGTCGACAAACTCAATTGCCAGCAGCATCCCTTTACCACGCGCATCCTGCACCAGATCCGGATACTCCCGGCCTAGCTGACGGAAGCCGTCCAGCAGCATGTCGCCTTTCTGCTCCGCCTGCGCGGGCAGGTTTTGCTCCAGCAGCACGTTGATGGTCGCCAGCGCCGCTGCGCAGGCCAGCGGGTTACCGCCAAAGGTGGTTGTATGCAGGAACGGGTTGTCGAACAGCACCGAGAACACCTCTTCCGTAGCAACCGTCGCGCCAATCGGCATCACGCCGCCGCCAAGCGCCTTCGCCAGACACAGTATGTCCGGCTGCACGTTCTCGTGCTCGCAGGCAAACATTTTGCCGGTGCGCCCCATCCCGGTCTGGACTTCGTCGAGGATCAGCAGCGCGCCAAACTCATCGCACAGCTGACGCACGGCAGGCAGATAGCCCTGCGGAGGGAGGATCACGCCGCCTTCACCCTGAATCGGCTCCAGGATCACCGCCGCCACGTCATCGCCGGTTTTACGGCATTCACTCAGCACGGTGCGCATGGCGTTAATGTCGCCGAACGGCACGTGGCGGAAGCCCGGCAGCAGCGGCATAAACGGTTTGCGGAAGGTGGATTTGGCGGTAGCGGACAGTGCGCCCAGGGATTTTCCGTGGAACGCGCCGCTGGTGGCGATAAAGGTGAATTTCCCGCGCGGCGACTGGTACGCTTTGGCGAGCTTTATCGCCGCTTCGACCGATTCCGTGCCGCTGTTGCTAAAGAAGCTGTATTTCAGTTTGCCGGGCGTTAAGGCCGCCAGCGTTTTCGCGAGCATGGCGCGAAGCGGGTCGAGCAGTTCCTGGCTATGGAGAGGTTGTTTCGCAAGTTGATTCTGTACGGCGGAAACCACAACTGGATTACGGTGCCCCACGTTGAAGATACCAAAACCACCAAGGCAATCGATAAACTCCTGTCCCTGGGTGTCGACAAGCGTGTTAAGACTCCCCGCTTGCCACTCTACGGCTCCGTAATCCCCGCCGGCGGTAACAGATTTGCGATACTCCAGAAACCCTGGATTGACGTGCTCTTTAAAGTAATCGATGACCTCTCGGTTAAGTTGTTTCATCTCCTCATGATCGAGCGTTCGCTTCTCAATGAGATTCAATGCGTGCGCGGTACAGGCAAGAGCCGAGGCGCTGGAAGGTAACCTGTTCAAAATGTGCTCCCGGGGATCGCGTATCACATGATACTGGTTTAAGTATTGCAGGGATTACGCCACTTCAGATGCCTTAATGAAAATCGGGATAAACGCCAGGTTAAAATAATGTTGCACAATATTTAATCATGCCGAAGCAACCGAAACGGGATTTAGCGGTACAGGACAGATAAGGATAATTGGGGGCGAAAAAGCGCAACTGCACTAAAGAAGTGCATTCGGTGCAACTTAAGTGGGCGTTAACTGGTCATGCTTTATAGGTAATTTCTTTACGAAAGTATTTGAAATCAATGAATTATAAAATCGCACAAAAAGTATGGTTTAAGTGAAATCTGCGATCTTCATCAAGTTTAACAACTAAAGATAAATTGTTTACCGCCGAAAAAACATTGACCCACAAAATTAACATTCAAATAACCTGCAAGGGATGCCCACGATGTCCTCTCCAACCTATGTCACCCAGAATGAATATCCTCTGGACGATGACACCACCTTAATGTCTACCACAGACGTCCACAGCTACATCACTCACGCCAACGACACTTTTGTGCAGGTGAGCGGCTACCAGCTTGATGAGCTGACGGGCCAGCCGCACAACCTGGTACGCCACCCCGACATGCCAAAAGCCGCGTTTGCCGATATGTGGTACACGCTGCAGCAGGGCGAACCGTGGAGTGGGATTGTCAAAAACCGGCGCAAAAACGGCGATCACTACTGGGTGCGTGCTAACGCAGTGCCGATGGTGCGCCACGGGCAGGTCACGGGCTATATGTCCATTCGCACCAAAGCCACGGCGGAAGAGATTGCCACCGTGGAACCGCTCTACCGGGCGCTCAACGACGGGAGCTGTAAGAAACGTGTGTACAAGGGGCTGGTGGTTGGAAAAGGCTGGCTGGGCAAACTGCCTGCTATGCCGCTGCGCTGGCGCGTGCGCAGCGTGATGGCGGTGCTCTTTGCCCTACTCGCCTCCACCCTGGCGGTGACCTCCGCCGGGTGGATGCCGCTCGTTGCTGCTGCGGTGGTGATGCTGCTGGGGACGCTGCTCTTTGAGCAACAGATTGTCCGCCCGGTAGAGAATGTGGCGCGACAGGCGCTGAAGGTCGCAACCGGTGAGCGCAACAGCGTGCAGCATCTGAACCGCAGCGACGAGCTGGGGCTGACGCTGCGCGCGGTAGGGCAGCTTGGCCTGATGTGCCGCTGGTTGATTAATGACGTGTCGAGCCAGGTGGTTAGCGTCCGCGACGGCAGCGACAGGCTGGCGCAGGGAAATGAAGATCTGAACGATCGGACCCGTCAGACCGTGGCGAACGTGCAGCAGACCGTCGCGACAATGAACCAGATGGCCGTGTCCGTTCAGAGTAACTCCGAAACCGCCGCCGAGGTGGACAAACTCTCCGTGGCCGCGAGCAGCGCGGCGACAAAAGGAGGCAATGCGATGCAGACCGTCGTTAAAACGATGGATGATATTGCCGACAGCACGCAGCGAATTGGCTCAATTACCTCCCTGATTAACGACATCGCTTTCCAGACCAATATTCTGGCGCTGAACGCGGCGGTTGAAGCGGCTAGGGCAGGCGAGCAGGGCAAAGGTTTTGCCGTGGTCGCGGGCGAAGTCCGCCATCTCGCCAGCCGCAGCGCCAGTGCCGCGAATGATATTCGTAAACTCATTGATGCCAGTGCCAGCAAGGTGCAGTCCGGCTCTGAGCAGGTGCATGCCGCAGGCCGTACTATGGATGATATTGTTGTACAGGTGAAAAACGTGACGCAGCTTATCGCCCAGATCAGCCACGCGACCTCCGAGCAGGCAACCGGACTCTCTGAGCTGACCCGCGCGGTGGCTGAACTCGACAGCATTACGCAGAAAAACGCCGACCTGGTCGAGGAGAGCGCACACATTTCTGCGATGGTGAAGCATCGCGCCGGACGTCTCAAGGATGCGGTGACTGTGCTTCATTGAGCCAGTAATGTTCCAAAAAAAGCCGTTTATTTCGTAAGGAATAAACGGCTTTTTATTTTCTGTTTGTGACTATTAATGTATTTTATTGTTAATCTAATATTAAATAACTAAAGAAAGTACCTCAGTTATTTATCCCTGCCTAAGTCAATTATCCAGAAGGCTATTTTGAAAAATGCCTCTCTGGTGGTCTGGTAACGATCAATGGGGCAATATTAATAGCCTCTACCTATCCATTATGTGGGTTATGAAATAAAAAAACGATCAAACTCATAAAGTTAGCGAAATCGTTACCGATAACAGCGATCGTCTGAGAAATAATCACATCGATGGAGAAAATATGTTCTTACATGACGTAAAGATCGGCACGAAATTATTTCTGGCGTTTGGGTTCTTTATTGTCCTGATGGCGATCAGCGCGAGCCTGTCTCTGCTGAGTCTGAACCGGGCTAATAACGGGATGCAATCCATTATTACCAGTGATTATCCGACCACGGTAAAAGCGAACCAGTTAATTGATAACTTCCAGGAATTTATTAGCACTCAACAGCTGATGCTGCTGGACGAGCAGGGCACCTACACTGGGCAATCTCAGCAGCGCCTGAAAGAGATCAGCGAGCATATCACGGTGATCCTGGGAGAGCTGAACACCGCTTTGCAGGATCAAAAGTCTCAGCAGGTGCTGGCGGAGATCCGCAGCGTGCGTCAGCAGTATCTGGACTCGCGCTACCGCATTTTGCAGGCGGTGCAGAACAACAATCGTGCGGGCGCTATTCAGGAGATGATGACCACCACCCTCGCCGTGCAGCAGGCTTATAAAGCGAAGGTGAAGGAGCTGATTACCATTCAAAACAGCGAGATGCAGAGCGCTGGCGCGCAGGTGGAAGGGGATTTCCGGTCTAACCGCCTGCTGTTGATCCTGCTCACGCTCTTTAGCGTCGGGGCAGGCAGCCTGATCGGCTGGTTTATTGTGCGCGCTATTACTCGTCCGCTCGGCGAGGCGGTGCATTTTGCAAAAGCCATTTCAGAGGGCGATCTCACGGGCAGCATCACGCCGCACGGCAAAGACGAAACGGGTCTGCTGCTGCACGCGCTGATGGAGATGAAAACGCGACTGCTGGACATTGTGCAGCAGGTGCAAACCGGCTCGGAGAATATCTCCAGCGCAGCCGCGCAGATTGTCGCCGGGAATCAGGATCTGGCCGCGCGCACGGAAGAGCAGGCCAGCTCCGTTGAACAGACCGCCGCCTCGATGGAGCAGATCACCGCGACGGTGAAAAATACCGCCTCGCATACCGGGGAAGCGACCAACCTCTCGGCTGATGCCGCCACGGTGGTCAAAAACAACGGTGAGATGATGAAGCAGGTGACCAGCAAAATGCGCCTGATTAACGAGACGTCCAACCGGATGTCCGACATTATCGACCTGATCGACGCCATTGCTTTCCAGACCAACATTCTGGCGCTGAATGCCGCTGTGGAAGCGGCGCGCGCCGGTGAGCACGGTCGCGGTTTTGCGGTGGTGGCCGGTGAAGTGCGTCAGCTTGCCCAGAAGAGCGCGTCGTCTGCCAGCGAAATCCGCGAGCTGATTGAGAGCTCTACCAGCCAGACCCAGGACGGGATGAACCTGGTTGAAAAAGCGAGTGCGTTGATCAACGGGATGGTCGGCAACGTAGAAGAGATGGACGTGATTCTGAGGGAAATCCGCCAGGCTAGCCACGAGCAGACGGAAGGTATCTCGCAGATTAACAGCGCGATTGGCCTGATTGATGCCACCACCCAGCAGAACTCCGCGCTGGTGGAGGAGTCCGTCGCGGCGGCAGCATCGCTTAACGAACAGGCGATGCACCTGAAAGAGCTGGTACGCGTCTTCCGCGTGAGCGAGCACGCTCCGGCTTAATCAAGCTGGGAGATCTCCAGCGCCGCGCGGTCGATTACGCCGATAATCTGCTTAAGCTGCGCGTCGCTGAGCTCTCCCTGATTCACCTTCAAGTCTAACACCGCTTTGAAGTTATCCAGCGCCCGCTTCATCTGCGGGTTTTTGCGTAGCTGAAAACCGACGGAACGCACTTTGATACGCACCTGGATCTGTTCCAGCTGTTCCCGGTTTTCGTCCAGCCAGCGTTGTCCTTCAGCGGTAATCGCAATCTTCTTGCGACCGTTCTCTTCTTCCGTAATGGTGATAAACGTCTGATCCTGAAGATAATCCAGGGTTGGATAGATGACCCCTGGGCTCGGGGTGTAATTCCCTTGGGTCAGGTTCTCAATCTCTTTGATCAGCTCGTAGCCGTGGCTTGCGCTACGGGTCAGGATATCCAGAATCACCAGCCGCAGATCGCCGTGGCCGAAAAAGCGCGGCCGCCGCCCGCCGCCCTCATGTTCGTGTCGCATAGTATGCCCTTCATTTTGATATATCTAAAGTGTATCTAAGATATATTCAGATGCAATCTAAAAGATCTTGCATTTTTACTTATTAGTAATCATTATCATTTGAAAATTGATTTAGATATATCGTATTCACCAGAGAAGGGGCTAAAAATGGCAACTACCCGTTACCCACAGCGCGTTCGTAATGACCTGCGTTTTCGCGAGCTGATGGTACTCCGCGTTGAGCGCGCCAGCGCGGGTTTCCAGCGCATTGTTTTAGGCGGCGAGGCGCTGGAGGGCTTTAGCTCCCGCGGTTTCGACGACCATACCAAAGTCTTTTTCCCGGCACCCGGGGCGACGTTCGTGCCGCCGGTGGTTACCGAAGAAGGCATCGACTGGGGCGACGGCGTGCGTCCGCAGGCGCGAGACTATACGCCGCTCTACGACGAGGCAAATCATGAGCTGGTTCTCGATTTCTTCATTCATGACGGCGGTATTGCCAGCAGCTGGGCGATTGAGGCGAAAGCGGGAGACAAGCTGACCATCGGCGGCCCGCGCGGCTCGCTGGTGGTGCCGGAGGATTACGCCTGGCAGCTGTACGTGTGCGATGAGTCCGGCATGCCCGCGCTGCGTCGACGCTTAGAAAGCATTGCGCAACTGCCGGTTCGCCCGGACGTTCACGCGGTCGTGACGGTTGGGGATGAATCCTATAAGGACTATCTGGCGCACCTGAGCGAGTTCAACATCACCTGGGTGGTGGGCCACAGCGAGCAGGCAGTCGCAGATCATCTGGCTGCGCTGACCGTTCCGGGGGACGATTACTTTATCTGGCTGACCGGGGAAGGGAAGGTGGTGAAAAGCCTGAGCCGTCAGTTTGAAACCGACGGCATTGACCCACAGCTGGTGCGTGCCAGCGCATACTGGCACGCCAAATAGTCACGCGGCGGAATCCAGCTGCGCTTCGCTCACCTGATGTTCGAGCGAGGCGCGGACCTCGTGCAGCGCTTTCTCCTGCTGAGCGAAGTACGCTTCCATATTGCTCAGCGACGAGACCAGAAGCCAGGACTCCTCTTTCTCCAGCTCCGCCAGCTCATTCACTAAAATGTCGATCTGCTCGCGGACCTGCGCCATTTTTTTGCGGATACGTTCCAGATCGTTCAGCCTGTCGCTTGCCATCAATGGCTCGAAGCCCTGCTGCAGGCGGGCCACCAGCGAACGAATGGCTTTCACATCCCCGCGCTGCTTCGCCTGGTTAAGCTGTACCATCATGTTGTTGGCTTCTTCTTTCAGATCGTCTGCCACCAGATCTGGGTGGCAGAGCTTGCTCGCCTGCCGCCAGAGACGCTTGAGTTCGTTCTGATCTTCTTCCGAAAGATGCTTTCCTTTACGCAGCCGCACTTCGGCATCGTGATGCTGTTCGCGATACTTCTCGTACTCTTCGTTGGCCTCGTCGCGAGCCTGACGCGCAGGCTCTTCTTCACGCGTTAAGCCGCTCTCCAGCTCCAGCGCTTCGGCCAGCAGGTTGGCGATGAGATTACTTTGCTGCTCCAGATGTTTACGCGCCTCGGCTGCCTGCACGGAGTCAGCCGGGAGATCGCGCCAGCGCTGGGTAAGCGTCGCCAGTACTTCTACCGCCTGCGCCATATAGCGCTGGCAGCGACGGTAATCCTCCTCGCGACGACGCGCTTCCGCCTGCTGACGACGCAGGTTAAGCTCGGCCAGGGTTTTACGCAGGGCGAGGATCTGCTGCATCAACGGCCCGAGGCGGGAGAAATAGAGATCGTTGAATTCATCAAGCTGCTGCACGCGGGCGTTGCGGCGGTCAATTAGATCGCGCAGACGCTCTTCCAGCGCCTTCAGCTCTAGCTTGCTGGCCGCCACCTGCGGATCGCGCCACTGGGTCACGGCGCGCTGACCCTGCAGCCAGGCGGTAATGGCCGCCATAGCCTCGGTGTAGTTTTTTCCCTCAAGCGCCACGACGATTGCCTGTAGCTCATCGTCAAACGCTTCATTTTTCAGGCGTGTCAGCTGGCTCTGGATGATGTCGTCATCTTCCAGCTCAATGGCATTTTTAATGATTTCTAGCCGTTTGATCGGTGTGCTCATGATGCCTTTCGCTTTGGCGCTTAAGTATTTGAGTTAAGGTTAGTTGTTGTAAAAGCTACAGGAAATAATACACACGGATGATGATCGGCGCGATGGGGGATTTCTTTAGAATTTACAGAGTGTGAAGATGGGGGCTTAACAGGAGAATAAGAGAGTTGCTTTTTAAGGTTGAATGTAAACGATTGAAATATAAGGTAATAATCTCTAAAGCAAGGCGGATCCCTACGCAAAATACGCAAGTAAAGGCATTACGGTTCGGTAAAATATCTGCAGATTAGGCAATAGGCCAAAGAGATGGGTACCAGATGGATACAAGTTCCCGTCTTGGGGGGCGGGCAATGTGGGGGTAAGAGAAGGAATACTCAGGCAGCAGGCAGGACAATCCTGGCCGTGAATACGGCTTGCGTAAAATTATCTGATTTCACGTTAGATCCAGGCTTAGCTACACACCGGTTGAGCATCTGTATATCGATTGAAGGCACATATCGTTTCTAACGAATTTATGCTGGACATGCGTGCGTGTTTAAAATGGTGAGATTGTCGCGGCTTTAAGATAGGGCCAACCCCTGGAGATTACAGGGTTGGCTTTTTTTTTTGCGCGCGTGAGGGTTGTTGATTTCCCTGCTCCCATCAGAACCAACGATTATGTTTTACATAAAAATAGGTAACAATGATGATCCATGCAAAGGTAAGAATGCCAAAATAGTCAGGCAGGAAACGTGCGAATATATAAGCACCAGCAACGATGAGTGCTATAGGGATGTAATAAATATAGGACTGCAGAAACCATAATATTGCTCGTTTCATCTTTTTAATAACTCATATAAAGCATCCCCAATTATTTCCTCATTGTTTCCACCTGATTCAACTTGATAAATTATTTTTGTCATTTGTGGTTCAATAAGAAAGTATAGCATCTCAAGATTCTGTTGGTACAAGGCCTGATAATATGCTGAATCCTGGAATTTGAGCTTATTAGCCGCTAATGCAGCTACCTGCGCTTTCGAATAGATTATGGCGCCGTTAACATACATAGATGATAATGAATTGACCATTCTGATATGCGACTCATGAAAATCACCACTACTGATTATCAGTTTTGCAATAGTTAAGGACAGCGCTAGTTTGCTGGATTTTTCGGCGTACTCATAAGCCTTATCGCCTAATTCCTTTTTAAGAAAGACAGCGAGATTGCTACTCTTTTGCTCTCCAAGTCTTTTAAGAGTTTTCCGAAAGTAAATCTCAACCATATCAAGAGCAACATCGTTTCGATTATAGATTTCAGCAAGTGCTAATGTTAGACGGCGGTCCTCATTTATTAGCTCGCGACAGGCATTGCGATAGTAATCGTCTGGTATCAAGCACGAGCCATAGTTGATTAAACGCTGTGTACCAAGCTTCAGATTTTCGATAGTGCTCATATTGGTGGCTTGTATTTCTCGCAATGCTTTGGTTAGCGCCAGAGCTAAATTCCTTTCTGATTGCAGCTTCATTTTTGCGTAGCCGTCTGCCATTGTAATTTCCCTTGTTGTAACATGACCCTGTCAATAATTGATCATCATTGTCATAGGGGGCAAGGAAGATAATGAAAAAAAGCGGTAGGGTGGCAATTTATGTTCTGGTAGTAATTATTTTCTTTCTAACTATTCCAGAGATCGTCGTTCGTGTACTTACTCCGGAGCAGTTTGCACGATTGAGTGATTTCACAAGCTTTGGTGGCTTGTTCAGTCATCTCCTTTCTTTACTAATTTTCCTGGGCTTAGCTTCAATTCTCTTGGGCGTACTCGCCATTTTGGCAACGAAAAAAATTTACCGGCATTTCACTCGCTACAAAAGCTAAACATAAAACTGACCCACAAGGTGGTCGTCGAGGCGAAGTTAAACCTGTTGTGCTCTGCATCATACAGTGGGGTCTGGACTGGGAACGGGCTCAGTTAAGAAGGAGGGGGACGATAAAGGACAGCTGTCAGTAACATAGAAAAAAGCCACTCGCGAGAGTGGCTTAATCATATGATTCTACAGCTTAAATTTGGTGGCCCCTGCTGGACTTGAACCAGCGACCAAGCGATTATGAGTCCGAAACTTAAGTTAGATAAAACAATTAGTTACTTTAATTTCAACCGCTTGCGAAGTCGAATAATGGAGAATATGCCAGCATAGTGGATAGGTTTGCTGCCAATTTGCTGCCATCTCAAGGGGGCGGGGCCTTGCTGAACGGCAAAGGTTTTCGATTTGACCAAAAAACACTAAACTATGGACCATCATTGCCGATTCGAATAAATGTTTATAAATGGCTGTTAATAGTAAAAACAAGGAGATGCTGTGTCAAATTTGAGAGATATGGAAGAACTTATAAGTGATATTGTTGATGTAGAACTTAAGGAATATATGCGTGAAGCTCTAACATGTTACATGACTGGAGCGCATCGTGCTTGTGTAGTGCTATCATTCATTGCTATTTTTGAGGATTTATTAAAGAAATTAGATGGGATGGCAACAACAAATAAAACAGCAAGAGCCATATTTACTGAGATTAGTAAAAAAAGAGATGAGCAGAAAGTCTATGAAAATGATCTGCTCAACAAATTGAAGTCTGAGAAAATAATAACAGAAATTGATGCGGATTTTTTGACGGTATTAAAAACTCTCAGGAATAAAGCTGCACATCCTTCAGGACACAAACCTACTGCAGAGGAAGCGAGATATGTTTATTCTGAAACTATTAATCGATTTCTTTCTAAACCAGTACTTTCAACTACGCAGGTTGCAGACCAAATCCTTTCTAAGTTAACAAATGCCTATCTATTCCCTACAACTAATATTACTGATCATTCAGCGGTTGTAAATGATGGGGTTAGAAACCTACATAGTGACGGCTACTCATATCTTTTATTAAAATTGATTGAATCTTTAGATAATGCTAATGAACAGATAAAAACAAATGCTAAGCGGTATCTACTAGGTTTAGCGTTTAAGCCCTTGAATAATGATGTTTTACAACAGATTAAAAAACATATAATAATTGACTGTTGTTCCGATAATAACAAGGCCCAGCTTATTATGGAGTGCATAGCAACCAACTACCGATTGCTGAATGGGTTAGATGAAATAGTATACTTAAGACTTAATAAAATGTTTGAGGATAGTATTATATCCTCAAAGACATCTGATCAACATACATATTTGAAACATCCTATTCAAATTTCTAAGAGTTTACTAAAGTTAGACGAAGAGATAATTAATAAGTTCTTTAAGAAAAGTATCGATGATGTTTTAGAAAAATATAAACTAAGTCCGTTGTTAATGAAAATAGTAAAAAATAAAGATTGGGCTAAAAGAAAAGTCATCAACTCAATATTTGAAAAAGCAGGTTCTTCAACCTTTGACGAAGCTAATTCATTCGCAAGAAGTGCAAGTGCTTATGATGAAGATTTGTCCCATCTGATGAGCAATATGGAATGCTTAGAGTTAATTGTCAGAGTATGTGACGCAGGGATTTGGGGAGCATATGGAGCTGAAGGTATGATGAAAGGCAAATTTAATAACATACCAAAGGTTAAAGAGAAGGCTCTAAAAGCTCTTTTGGAGGATGAAACTGCCAGCCAAGAGTTAATAGAAAGAATAAGGCCAGACCTCGGGAGTGCTGTAGATTTCGAAAAGAATTACTTTTGATGTAAATTGTAAGAAGGGCATTTTATATGCCCTGATTTTAATTAATTATAAGGTTCAGTGGGTTCAAACTCACAGCTTCCGACAGATGATCCGGCGCAAAATGAGCGTAGCGCATAGTGACTTTTATATCTGTGTGTCCCAATATTCGCTGTAACACCAAAATGTTACCGCCTCTCATCATAAAATGGCTGGCAAAAGTATGCCTTAAAACATGCGAAAGTTGTCCGTCTGGTAAGTCGATACCAGCGCGTTTAATGGCACCTCGAAATGCAGAATAACATTTCGTAAACAATGGTTTCGATGTTCTCAATTTGGGGAGAATCTCATACAGTTCATCACTGATTGGTACCGCGCGGTTTTTTTTGCCTTTCGTTTTAATGAAAGTGATTTTACCCGGGCTGATCTGCTTGCCTGTTAAATTCTCTGCCTCTCCCCACCGCGCGCCGGTCGCCAGGCAAATCTTAACGATAGTGGTTAAATCGTCCGCTTTGCTTTTTTCGCATTCCTCAAGCAAACGTGTTGCCTCTTCAACCGTCAGCCAGGCCAGTTCCACCTCAGCAATTTTAAATTCTCTGACGTTTTCAAGAGGGTTGGGCTCGGCCCAGTCATCCAGTCGTTTCAGTTCATTGAACATAGCCCGGAAATAAGCCAGCTCAAGGTTTACTGTTCGAGGGGTTACGGTCTTCACTCGATCAGAGCGCGTTATTTTTCCGCTTAACCGCTGTTCGCGGTAAGTTGAGAACAGCTTTGCGTTAAATTCAATAGCGAGCGGATCACCCATGGCTAGGCAGGCAAACTCCATGGCGCTTTTTCGCTTTTCACCATCTGCAAGTGTTACGCCGTGCGCGTTATACCAAGCGGTTACTAAATCCCTAACGCGCCGCTTGTCCGCTTTCTCGCCCAGCCAGGGCTTTTCCTCGGATTGTTCTTTAACGTATCGTTCATATGCCAGGGCTTCCCCTTTAGTGGCGAACTGGCGGCGTATGCGCCGTCCGTCCCTACCGTTCGGGAAAACCTGAGCCTGCCACTTTCCATTTGGTAGTTTTGATACGGCCATAAATTAGAGACTCTGAGTACGATTGATAATTTTGCCTAGGATTTTGATGTCATCGAGCGGGCATTCGAAAGAGGCTTTGCCATTTTCAATTCGCACGCGCCCCCCAGGGAATCTATAAAGTTCACGTACACTCACAATCCCATCAATTTCAATAAACCAAAAACCATCAACTAACTCCCCGTCATAGCGATCAGCCAGATAGGTTGTTTTGTCTGCGGTCAATATGAACGGTGACGACAGACCTTCAGGGATTATTGAAACATCTGCAATTAAGTCGTTTTGGGTTTTAATGATCCCATTTGTGATGTCTATGCGTTTAAGGTTTATGGTTTTATCGTCGCGACCATCAACGAACTTACTTCCAACGCCTGTACTCAGCCAGATTAATGATGCTCCCGTTTCAAGATGGCAGACAATCACCCAATCAGCCGGAAAGGTGTCGCGCGCATACCTGTTAGCCATGGTGCTTTGTGAGACGCCAAGCTGGTTGCAGAGGGAAATACGGGTGTTAAAACCATAGGCTTCAAGGATACGAGCAATGACCTCTTTCCCACCTCTGTTTTGTGATATGCAATCTCGAATCAGGTTGATGTCATCTTTATTCGTTAATTTGCGTGTTGACATGTTCATTTGGTGATCCTAATATCTCGATTCAAGATGTTGTGAATAATGTAAAACAGTGCCGAATAGTGAGTTCGTCACCCAAACTGAGGGATATTGCATCATGAATCGCCAATTATCAATGCGCCCTAGCATCAATCTTGTGGTGTCTGAACCATTCATTACCTTGGATGAGTTCTGCCGCCGTACCGGTTACAAGGCCAGCTATGCCCGCCAGATGATCCGTGAAGGACGTTTACCTATCCGCAAAAAAGAAGGGGTAAACAGCCTTATCGAAGTAAACATGTTTGCACTGACGATGGAAGCGGCTCAAGGCTGCAAAATCGCAATGCAAGCCTGATAGTTCCATTTTGGGATGAATAAGGATTTAGAACATGTTTGATTTTCGCATTTCCAAACATCCTCATTTTGATGAAGCCTGCCGAGCTTTTGCACTGCGTCACAATATGGCGAAGCTGGCAGACCGCGCAGGAATGAATGTCCAGACTCTGCGCAACAAACTGAACCCGGAGCAACCGCATCAACTCACGGCGTCGGAAATTTGGATGCTTACCGATATTACAGAGGATTCAACACTGGTTGATGGTTTTCTGGCGCAAATCCATTGCCTGCCATGTGTGCCGCTGAACGAAGTAGCCAGCGAGAAAATGCCTCATTACGTTTTGAATGCTACAGCAGAGATTGGTCGTGTTGCAGCAAGCGCTGTTTCTGGCGAACACCAGACAACAACGGAGCGCCGTCAGGTTATCGAAAGCATTAATTCTGTCACTCGTTTGATGGCACTTACAGCTGTCTCCATGCACGCGCGCCTACAGTACAACCCAGCTATGGCAAGCGCTGTTGATACAGTGACGGGCCTCAGCGCTTCATTTGGTCTGATCTGAGGTGCTTATGCTTAATAAAGAACCTTCATTCGCTTCGCTGCTGGTAAAGCAAAGCCCGGCAATGCACTACGGTCATGGATGGATTATTGGGGAAAACGGTAAACGCTGGCACCCGTGCCGTGATCAGTCCGAATTATTAAACGGGCTGAAATCTGAATCAGCTAAGCCGTCAGCTTTTTTAATTATTCGCATTGTTCGCTTGATTGTTAAAGGAGTGAAACATGTCTCGCAATGAGCTGAGAATTATTCTAGGTGTGATCATCCCAAATATGGCAGATGGTTTTGAAATTAAAACCCGTGATGGTGCTGTCTTGCGTGTCGATCCTGAATGGGAATGCTGCAAAGAATTTAAAGAAGGTTTGCAGGCTGAAATTATCAACCAAATTAAAAGTAAGCCCGTCCCTGTTTCTGGTTATATCTAAGTAATTAACCCGTTTTATATGGCGTAAACCCGCCGGGCATTTTTTTGCCCGAATTCTGAGGAAATGAATATGAAAAATACTAAAACCCACTCAACGAAAACAGGCCCAGACGATGCTGGTCTGTTCGCTTTGTTAAATGAAACGCGCTTGGATGAGCGCCGTTGCCGCGCTGATGCAATGGCGGCTCGTCTGGATAGTCTGGCCGTGCGCATCGTTTCCCGTCAGCTGAGCCATATCGAGGCGGCCGAACTGCTTCGCGTTGAAGCGGTACGCATCCAGAACGAAGCGCAGGAGCTGCATTAATGGCTGATTCAATGGACCTCGCCCAGCAGCGCGAACAGGAAGAGCGTGAGCGCCATATCAACAATGCCCGCGCCAAAGTGCCGGGCGTTTCCCGTGTTCTCTGTGCGGAGTGTGATGCTCCGATCCCGCCAGCTCGCCGCCGCGCTATTCCCGGCGTGCAGTGCTGTGTGACCTGTCAGGAAATCGCAGAGTTAAAAGGCAAGCACTACAACGGAGGCGTTGTATGAGCACTATCCTGAAATGGGCGGGAAACAAAACCGCCATTATGTCCGAACTGAAAAAATATCTCCCAGCTGGCCCGCGATTGGTTGAACCTTTCGCGGGTTCCTGCGCTGTGATGATGGCAACAGACTATCCTCATTATCTTGTCGCAGATATCAATCCAGATTTAATTAATCTGTATCGTTCTATTGCAGAAGATACAGAAAACTTTATTAATCTTGCTAAGGCGGTTTTTGAAAGTTTTATTGTCGCTGAAAGTTATTATCGTGTGCGTGAAGCGTTTAATCACGATCCGCAATTAGACCGACTGCACCGTGCTGTATATTTTCTTTATCTAAACCGCCATTGTTATCGTGGGTTATGCCGCTACAACCTAAGCGGTGTATTCAACGTCCCTTTCGGTAATTATAAAAAGCCGTATTTTCCTGAGAGTGAAATCCGCGCATTTGCTGAGAAAGCGAAGCGAGCCACCTTTGTTTGCGCTAACTACGAAGAAACGTTGTCTTTGTTGCAGACGGGCGATGTGATTTATTGCGACCCTCCTTATGACGGGACTTTTAGCAATTACCACACTGCCGGTTTTACAGAGGACGATCAGTATCGCCTGGCGTCTATTCTTGAGCGCCGCGCGTCAGAAGGCCATCCGGTCATAGTTTCAAACAGTGACACCTCACTTACTCGCTCCCTTTATCGGAATTTCACCCATCACCGCCTTACCGCAAACCGCAGTATGGGCGTTGCGGCTGGTGACGGTAAGTCTGCCGTGGAAATCATTGCAACCTTAAAATCGTGTCACTGGCTTGAATTTGATCCTGCAACCGGACCTGACTGCAGCGTGAATTATGAGGTGCAGGTGTGAGGGCAACGGCGTTTATTCGTACTTACATTATGGGGTGTCAGAATGTCTGACACCGTTTTCCCCTACGCATGGAATGCCTCGCGCCCTGCAATCGGTGGTTTTAAGCAAGCCGATGCGGCGCCGGGGATCATGTATCTGACGCCGGACGGCAATCGCAAGCGTTTGTCGATTGCCGAACTGGCAGAAACGGATGAAGCACCAGACCGGGGCCGGGCGGTTCGTCGTCGCCTGGCTTCGCTGCCTCATTTTGTCCGTCGTATGTATGCTCAAAAACTTGAACAGGTAGACCGTAAAGGCAAACAAGCGGCTGATGCCTGGCTTATCAATACCTTTGAACGATTCGTTCTGAGTCGCATAGATCAGGTCAATGAGCAATATCTGCCGCAGGGGGGGATGCCTGCGGCTTTGTTGCCTCTGCGTGAACAATTCTGGCGCCTGCTTTGGGCTGGAAAAAAAGAGCTGAAACGGCTGGCGCATAACCTTGCTGATCTGTTGGGTAGCGAGTTTAACCGCGAGTTTGATTTCCAGATGGCCCGCACGTCCGATCCCCAATTCGCCACCCTGTCAGGTTATGGCCGCATGGGGTTTCTTGCCAATCACCTCAAAACACCGGTCCCGTGCTGGACGGCCTATTGCAAAGAAGAACTGGAGGCGGAAGACGCACTGAAAGCAGTGGCCCGCCTGCAATCTCCGCAGTGGTGGCTTAATCGTCTGCGTCGTATGCACGCTCGCTGGCGTGAACATCTGATGGTTGCGGCTGGATACGTACACAAGAAATCTGCACCGTACTGCAGTGATCCATGCTTGCAGGAGTGGACGGCTCAAAAGAAAGCCAATCGCGAATTTCTGAAAGCGATGGAGCTGGAAGATGAGGACACCGGAGAACGTGTATCGCTGATTGATAAAGTGGCCGGCAGCGTTGCCAACCCAGCTAACCGTCGTCGTGAGCTGATGGCGCGCATGCGTGGTTTCGAAGATTTAGCGGATGAGGCCGGGCTGGCCGGGGCGTTCTTCACGCTTACCGCTCCATCCAAATATCACTCAATGCAGTACGACGGGCGCCGGAACAACAAATACAGCGGCGCGTCACCGCGTGAAACGCAGAAATATCTTTGCAAAGTATGGGCGCGCACGCGTGCGGCCTGGCTGCGCAATGGTATTCGCGTGTTTGGCTTTCGCGTTGTTGAGCCTCACCACGACGAAACCCCGCACTGGCACCTCCTGCTTTTCATGCGCCTAGAGCATATCGAACCGGCAACGGCAATCTTTCGTAAGCACGCCATGCGTGAGGATGGGAATGAGCCCGGCGCCGCTGAAAACCGCTTCGAAATGAAACCCATCGAGAAAGAGAAGGGCAGCGCAACGGGCTATATCGCCAAATACATTTCAAAAAATATTGATGGCTATCAGCTTGATGACGATCTAGATGATGAAACCGGCAAGCCTCTGAAAGAAATGGCCCGCCGCGTAAGTGCCTGGGCGTCTCGCTGGGCGATCCGCCAGTTCCAGCAAATAGGCGGCGCACCGGTAACTGTTTGGCGTGAATTACGTCGCCTCGGTGATCGTGAGCTGGTCCTGCACCCCGAAATTGAACCAGTGCGTCAGGCTGCCGACAGCAGCGCGTGGGATTTGTACGTAAGTGCGCAGGGTGGCCCGCTGGTTCCCCGTGATCTCCTGCGCGTGCGCCTCAGCTATGAAGTCACCGAAAACGGCAACCTCTACGGGGATGACGTTTCCAAAATTTCCGGCGTTTATTCCCCGATCCGTGGGCCGGAATCACTGATTCATACGCGCACTACCAAATACAAAATCGTGCCGAAACGTCAGGCCGACGGCGTTTCAGGTTTTGACCTTGATTTTTCAGGCGGCCCCGCCGCCCCTCGGAGTTCTGTCAATAACTGTACGCGGGAGGTTGAAAAACGCGCCGATCCTGGCGGCACGGTCATGAATGACTGTGCCAGCTGGGCGGATATTGGCTCTTTATCCCGGAAAGAAAAACGGGTGATAGCGCAGCGGCTGAGCGAAGCGGCAAAGGTAACTAACAAGCGCGTAAAAGTGAGGCCAAAAGCCAGCCCTATGACGGAGCAGGAAAAGCAAATTAGTGAGCTTCTGGTTCTGCGTGGTGTGAATGCCAGTGCCGGAATGGTCCGTTCGTTGATTTCTGGCGCGGTGGTGGCCTTTGGCGATCAGGTGTTAACGGTTGAAGAAGGGCGCCTTACTGTCCGAAACCGAACTGCGGCAGGTGTCCAACGTCTGCCGTCCCAGATTGTGGAGATTAAACAGCAGGCGGGTGACCTTTTGAACCGAATGAAGCGTGCGTTTTCAGGGCGGAAATAGCCCGCGATCAACATGGTCAGTTCTGACGGTGAGGTACCGAATTGAGCGCTTCACCGTCAAAAATGACTGTGCTGGCCATTCATCGAGCAACGTCATTTCTGACTGTGCTGCAGGTGGATTAAAACGAAATCAGGAGTTGAGGGAAACAGAAATGACTTATCTGGGAAGCAAAGCCGCAAGCGGTGTTTTTCAAAAGATTATTGCGGAAATGCCGCCGCATGACACCTACATTGAGACACACCTGGGCGGTGGTGCTGTCATGTTGCGTAAGCCACCGGCCAGCCGTAATTGGGGCATTGATATTGATCCCCTGACGGTTGAGGCGTTCTGCCAGGGCAATGCTTATTTTCTTGATGCCGTTGGCGATAACCTTTTTATAGATGTTGCCGATGCGGTGCAGTTTTTAAAGGGCTTCGACTTTTCCTCCGCCGGTCGCGTGCTGGTCTATGCTGACCCTCCTTATCTTCATGAAACGCGCACCAGTGCCGCTCGTTATCGTAATGAATATACCGTTGCCGATCATGAGCGACTGCTGGCCTGTCTTAAAAGCCTCCCAAAAAATGCCAGTGTGATTTTGTCCGGCTACCCATCAGCGTTTTATGACGATCTGTTAACGGGCTGGCGCCAGAAAGAATTTCAGGCCATGACGCGCGGCGGTGTGCGCACAGAGAAAATCTGGATGAATTACCCGGAGGGAAGAGCCTACTCGCACATTTTTGCGGGTAAGGATTACAACGACAGGGAGCGCATCAAACGCAAGGCAAAGCGCTGGCGCGAAAAGTTCGCAGCTCTGCCCCATGCTGAGCGACTGGCAATAATGACAGCGCTCAGTGAAGTTAATGATTAACCTCAGCAAACAGACTCATCTGATTGATTGATAAAAAATATTTTACAACCTCAAAATCCTCCTATACTGTATTTATAAACAGTGGATATATATACAGCTGTCGGCGTCTCTTCCTGGGGATGCTGGCTGGTTTATCCCGTAGTGAGGATAGGAGGGAAAATGCAGGACTATCTTTTGGAGTCGTTGAAACTCCAGCGTATTGATTTCTTTATCAAGCTTGTAGCGGCTAGTGAGTGTAGCGAAGAAGAGAAACGCCTTGCGATCCAGTGGGTGTCGGAACTGACAGACGAGCTGATGGCGAAAATTCGTAACCATGATTACGGCCAGGCGATGGACGTTATTAACTAAGGGGGGCGTTATGCGCATTGAAATAATGATTGATAAAGAGCAGAAGATAAGCCAGGCAACCCTAGATGCACTGGAGTCTGAACTTTACCGCAACCTGCAGCCCATCTATCCAAAGACAGCGATCCGCATCCGCAAAGGTTCCGCAAATGGTGTTGAGTTGAGCGGGATGAAGTTGGACGAAGATAAAAAGCGAGTGATGGAAATTATGCAGCAGGTCTGGGAAGACGACAGCTGGCTGCATTAAGAAACGTTGCAGGCGGCAGCATTTGATTCTGCCGTCTGCAAGGTTGAACAACGAGCTGGGCGAGGCGTTAGGGTTTTTATGACAAAGCGTCACATAATTAGCTGGATCTGCTCGTTTTTGAGTTGGCTAATTTTCTCGCGTAACTTGATTTTCTCATCGGCTTTCTCTAAAGATGCTGGTGACATGCAGTCAATCAAGGCATCAAGATGCTCTGGGGACTTGATAATAAAAAACTTTTTGGATTTATTAACAAAAACAACAGAGCATTTTTTACGTTTAAGTAGCTCAATCACATTACTCAGAGTGCCAGTGCTTTTCGTATCCCACACCATTAATCCATAGTCGGCTTCCTCCGCCATTTTAAGGTCTTTTGCGGTAAAGAAAGCACGAGTCCCAGCAGCATGACTTGTGCTTACAACACGCACAGGCCATGAACCAAGATTATTGCGTGGCTTTTCTGAGCTACTGAATACTGTGGCTTGTTCACATCCCAGTTCTAACAAAACTCGTTGAACAGATGAATCAACACCATTGGCATCACCAACTACAACGCGAAACCGAGAATTAACAATTTTTTTCAGACGTTCCACGATGAGTGTGTCAAGGTGTTTGATGGTTATTGAACCAGCAACAAATACCGTAGTCATCACTATCTCCAAGTCAAAGCTGCAACATAGATGTTTTTAACCTTAGTATAATCGTTCAGCACAGCACAAGCAGCCTCCATAGATGCGCCCGTGTGGTACAGATCATCAATGATGAGAACGTTCCAGTTACCATTGTTACCAATCGCGTCATGAACGGAGAATGAATTAGCGATAGCCGCGATTTTTTCTTCTTTGGTATTCAGATTTTTTAATGAAGCGCCTCCGGGAGCTTTCAATAAGAGATTGTCGAAGCATGGTTTACCGACGATTCTGGCTAGTTCTTGAGCAATTTCAGTAACTGGCTGTCGAGCACGTGGATTAGATGCAGCCATTGGAACAATAAAACCGACATTACTAAAGTGAGGAAAGGCATTTACTGCGAGGCATTGGGCTAAAGGCTGTACCTGTGACCAATCATCACGATATTTAAGCTGGAATAGCGACTCGCCAACTTCTGTTCGTTCGGTTTCAAATCTCATATGCCCCCATTCGTCATATCCTACAGGTACGCTGCGGATGCTGTGTTTATCCATCGCAAAGCCTAATTCCCAATTACCATCAATCTGCTTTATGTTGACTTTCATAGTGCACCATTGGCTGTGTAAAAATCTAAAGATTACATATTGTTATATTTGGTGGAAGTGTGAGTTTTGGTTTTTGTTGGGGAGATCAAGTGTTACTCATCGAAGTTTTTTTCGAAGTGAAAGTAATTAATGTTTAGTGACGTAATCATTGCATGTCTATGCCGCATGAATCCGCATGATCGTTTGAGGATCGTTTTAGCCGAGGACCGCCAGGAATGGCGGGCTTTTGCTTAAATCATGCAGGTGCATGAAAACCACTGCGTAAAGCGGGCAGGCGTGGCGGGGCTACGAGCGCGCGCTCAGCGTCTCACGTTAGGTCCAAAGTCCTTGCAAGCAAAAAAGCTTCCCTTTATCTTTCAATTGGATTTATCTGCAAAAAGTAAGGAAATCAAATGGCAGAGAACGGCCCTATTGAAGATTTGGCAAAACGCATATCTGAGGATCTATTGAGTCGATTTAAGTGGCAGCAGCATGGCCCCTGTGACCGAGATTTCCTTTGTGATGATGAGGCTAAACATAAGCCTGAAGGTAAGAGGCAGAAGCACACGCATCCTGTAGATGTTGTATTTAGTTATAAAGATCCATATTTAAACAAAGTCATTTATTTAAATACTGATTTAAAAAGTTATAAAGCAGGTTCAATAAATGCATCAAAAATAGAATCTGCACTGGAGTCATTAGCAGAAACTATTGAATGTGCTCGCTATAGTCCTGAATGGTCAGAAAAGTATAATTTTTCACAAATCGACTGTGAAGTTCGTGGTTTGTTGTTTGTTTTTAATCATGATAATCAGTTGCAGCATGATTTTTATGAGTTTTTTAATCCTCCTAAACCCGCTAAAGGAAGAAGAGATAAGGCTGTCAGCTTAGAAAAGATTCCTTTATCCTCAGGTCAGCAAATTCATATAATTGATCCGTTTCTGATTAATTATATGTTGGCAGTAACGAATGATATGAACGATTTGATTGCTAAGAAAGAGTTTCCTGATGAAGAATATGGATTCTTTTATCCTCAATTGACTTTTCATAAGGTTGCTGTGACTGAAAAATATCTTCCAGCTACTATAGAAGTCTTGTCATCACCTTTCATGATTATCAAGCATGGTGCTGTTTATAAATTTAACAGAGCTAAAGGTATTGAAGAGGAAGTTTATCCAGAAGGGTTTGTAGTGTATTACAATAAAAAAGGTAATAGCGACAATGAATTCTTTTATTTGCTAGATATTTTGTCAAATTATCAAATTCTTGATGGTATAAATAAGATTAGGATAAGGCTTGCTTATCGAGAGAAAGATGAGAGGATTCTCTCACACTTTCAACGTGGAGTTGAAAAATATGCACATGAGTATGGGTTAGATGAAGAAGCTAAAAAGAGGCTTGAAGATTTAGACGTTAAAGTTGTGTCAACAGTAAAAGAATTCTTTTCAGCAGAAGTTATATCTTGGGAGCCGAAATGAAAAATATTCACAGCGTAACTGATAAAGCTTTGTATGATGCTTTAAACCAAAAGCAAATCACTCTAAATGAAATTCAAGACCTTTTCTTAGAACGGGGGACGATAATATGTAAAAAAACTCCTCGAAAAGAATTGGCAAGAAACTATTCGCGAATGACTCATGATTATTACGAGCATCAAAAAATTGCAACCCTTTTAGGTGGTCAGACAAGGACCGAAAAATTTACATGTGTAAGAATTGAGACTGATATAGATAAGAAAGGTATTATAGACGCGGCAGAAAAACTTAAGAAGGAAATTACCGAGCAGGATGATTATTGTAAAATAATCGTGGATGGACCACGGGTGCTGATTAATATTAGGTATCTTTCAACTAATTATGGCAAAAGCGACTTCAAACAGGCGATTAATAAAGAAGCGTTAATTGAAATTGAGCCTCTAGATGATGGTTACAGTATCCGTCGTCCAGATAATGAAAACCTTGAAGATTATGAGGGACTCTTACTGGGGCACATCAGCGCTATTCAGAACGAGCAAGCGGATGACAGTAACCTTGATTTAAAATTGAACGAAATTTCTCTTTCTCACAATACATCTCCAGATGTTAGAACTTTATTCTTCGATAAATTAATCCGTACACTTGATGGTTATGAGTTGCTGGATGTTACTGATGCTTATGTATATCACCCTAAGCCTGAAACTATAGAGGCTGAAGATGGAAATACCGAAACTGGAGTACACGTGTCCAGGGCATCACTTAAGGGGGAGGGGGTACTTAAATCTGATGAATTAAGCGATCTTTATGATAGAGGATTCTATATCTGGAAAATAAAATGGAAGGTTAAGGAGAACTTGGCAGATCCAGATATATTTGAGCTTGAGGCGCAATTTGGTGATCCTCTCAATTGTACTAATTTCTCTTATTTGGTTAAAGGAGTCAGAAAGTATAAGGCTAATGGACAATATTTTAGCAAGCCGCAAAAGCTTTCTGGTAGAGAAGCTGAGAGATTCAATAAATTAATTGAAAATAGAGCTTATTCAATTATAATGGAAATCAGCTAATACATCATAAGGAGTGGCTATGTCACAATTAAGATTGAAGTGGATGAGATTGAAAATCAGGACCAGCCCTGAGGCTGTCTTTGATTTTATCAAAAACACGCCTTATTCAGATGCTATTGGTGCTGGTTTTACTAAGTATGAAACCATTCATAATGGTATGGCTGCAACTTTCAATAAAAAATCTTTAGTTTTAGAACCGGTTGCCGATCCATTTGGTGAGGTGCTGGAATTCGAAAGGGTTGTGTTTGATCAGATTAGTTTTTCTATCCAAACCCTCAGCAATAAGATATGTTTGTTAACTTTTTACAATCCTCCAAAAACAGTTAAACCTTTTATCGATTTTTTGTCTCAGGTCGAAGGGTTAAATGTTGCTTACGGAAATTTAACCGTAGATCTTAAAGGTTTCATGAAGGTCATTCGCGAAAATTTCGGCGTGAAAGTGTTTGGTATTTCAAAAGTGAAGGTGTCAAATCTTCCAGTCACTGAAAAAACAAGGGCATGTTTGGAGCTGAATTCTAGTGGCGATGCTTTGCATGATTTGAAGAGTTTTGTTGGAGATGGCGAATTCAAGCTCGATAAAATAAAAGCTGGAGGGTTTTACCTTGATTCAAAGATTAGCTTTGAATTAACCAGTGGGGCTTCTGCAGTGGTTCCTGACGAGTATTTTTCGATTTTCAATGATGCCATATCATGTATGGAACTTGATAAGCTTTAAGTACGATGGTGTCATCGTTATATGATGACACCATCTTTTATAAAAAATTAGCTTATGTCGTCAAGTGTATATTTTGCAAATCTAACGACTTCATCCCCTAACCATTCATTGAGTTCTTTAATCCTTTCTTGAAGGGGTATTAATTCATTTCGTACAAACACGCGGCTGGCCTTTTCTACATCACCAAAGCCGCCGGTATTGTTGGGAATGATGCCCATCATCTGCGGCGGTACGCGGTGCGCGGCCATCATGTCATCACGGCTCACATTCTTGATATTTAAAAATTCATCCTTCGCCGCCACCTCTGACAGCGGGATGATTTGAATCCCGTCTTTTTTGCCGTTGGGCGAGTACATGAACAGGTTTCGGAAGTTGCCAGGGCCCTTGGCGCTTTTCATGGCCTGACGGATATTGTTCACATCCTCCTGGTTCTGCGCGGCGTCGGTCATATACATAATAAAGCCCGCATGGCTGCCGTTGATGTAATACTTGCGGCGGAAAAGCGTGGCAGACTCGTTGAGCAGGGCGGACGGAATGGCTGAAAGGTAGCCGGGGAGCCCGTAAATTTCCTGGTTAATATCAGGTTCAAGAAGATGGAAAATGCTTCCAGGCGTGAATTCGTAGGGATGCGTGGTGAATCCATATTGCACAAACCAGTAGGTGTCCAGGTCAACGCCGCGGCGGGTATATTTCGCCAGGGTTGGCTCCAGCGAGAGAACGCCGCCGAGCCGGTTGGTGCGTTTTTCAAGGTAGGCGTTGCCGAATACAAGGTAGTCCTGAACGAAACGGGAAAAGGCCTGCTGGCTGAGCAGACGGTGCGGGATATAGGTGCTGCTGAGAATGTCACGCTTAACGGCAATCGGTGAGCTGTGATGCACGGCGGCGCGGTAGGTGCGCGCCAGCCCGTCAAAACTCACCGGCGGTTCATACCAGCGGTCCATCTGCACGCACTCCACATAATCCAGCAATTCCCGGCGGTCAAGTACCGGGATCGGGTCGCCAAAGCTGAATGCTTCTGCCGATACGCCGCCGCTCTGCTGAGCGCTTTGTTTAGCTACAGCGCGGTTTTTCTTACTCTTGCCCATCAAAAAATCTCCACAATGTTGCTGGTATTGGCGGATTCGCCCTGCAGCGGTTCGTTAAACAATGCGTGCATCGTCGCCCAGGCCAGATCGGCATGGCTGGCTTCTTCACTGCGGCTGGCTTCATAGGTAGGGCGGTTGCCGCTGGCGGTGGTGGCGCGGCGGATAGCCATGAATGACTGCGCGATGTCGGTGTGTCCGGCGTCAAACTCCAGGCGCCGGTGGCTGATAATGTCGTATGCCTTGAGCACCAGTGCGTTTTTTACGTTGGGGTTGTAGACAAACTCCCGCACAGCCGGGAAGAACGCCTTAACGTTCTCATAGACGCCGTGGCCGACGCCGGTGGAGTCGATGCCGATATAGGTCACGTTGTACTGCTGGGTCAGCTTTTTAATGGCGTCCGCCTGGGCGCGGAAGTCCATCCCGCGCCACTGGTGACGCTCCAGAATGCGGAACTTTCCACCTGGCACTGCAGGCGGAGCCATGACCACGCAGCCCGCGCTGTCGCCGTTCTGCGTACCTTTCGCCGGGTCATAGCCGATCCAGACTTCACGCCAGCCAAACGGACGCAGCGCCAGCGCCTGAAAGTCGGACCAGACTTCCCAGCTGTCCACCATGCACGCCTGCAGCTCGCTCAGCGGGAACACTGACGCCAGATCGTCAATGAATTCGCACATCAGCAGGTTCTGGTATTCGTCCGGGCTGTACTCCATGCGCAGCTGGCCCAGGTCGAACAGGTTACAGCCGCCGCGCACCGCATCCTCCACGGTGACGATTTGGCGGTACTGACCGTCCGGGCAAAGGAGGCCCGGGGCCAGATTGCCGTGGGTCAGGTCAATATCCACCTTGTCCGCTTTGGCACGGCCCCGGTTGAACAGGGCGCCGGACCAGAACGGATAGGCGCTGTGGGTCAGGCTGGACGGGGTTGAAAAGTAGGTCTGCCGCCACTTTTTGTGAATGGCCATACCGGAGGCTACCTTGCGCAGCTCCTGGAATTTCGGGATCCAGAAATATTCATCCAGGTAAAGGTTGCCGTGGTAGCTCTGCGCCGTGCGGGCGTTGGTGCCGAGGAAGTACAGGCACGCGCCGTTGCTGAGCGTCATCGGGTCGCCCTTCAGCTCAACATCCACCTCTTTAGCAAAGTCGATGATGTACTGCTTGAAGACGTGCGCCTGCGCCTTACTGGCTGAGAGAAAAATCTGGTTGCGGCCGGTAGTGATGGCATCAATCAGCGCCTCCCGGGCAAAAAAGAAGGTCGCCCCGATCTGGCGCGATTTAAGCAGGTTGCGGATACGGTGGCGGTTGCCTGCCTCGTACCAGTGGCGCTGGTAGGCGAACATCGAGCCGTGGAAAACCTCCTGCAGCTTCTCGATCTGTTCGTCGGTGAAAACGTTCTTTTCGGGCTGGCGGCGCGGGCCTTTGTTGCGGTTGGCAACCTTCGGATTTAAATCTGCCTCGTTGCCGCCATCGTTAAATTTACCGATCCGGGCGTGGCGCTCTGACTGGCGCGCCAGCAGGTCAATTTCCTTGAAGTCTTTCCCTTCTTTCTGCTCCTTCATAATGAGCTGGCAGTAGCGCGCGGCGGTGGTGAGCTGCATCTGATCCAGCGGCCCATACTCGCCCCACTTATCGCGCTTCTTCCAGCTGTGAACGGTTGCAACTTTCTCGCCCAGCATTTCAGCAATGCGGGCTACGCGGTATCCCTGAAAGTACAGCAGCATGGCCTGCCGACGGGGATCGAGGTCTGCGGGGGTCATTGTCGTGTTCATGGCCCAAACATACGGCCTTGCCCGGCGGCTTTCCCCGGCTGCGGTTTGTGTGGCGGACCGTACAAGCGCCGCGCGTTGTTTCACTCCCCCCATCGCCGCAAACATAAGGCTCCAGTAAGTTTTTTCTAACGGAGCACGGCTCATGACAGTGAAAGCAAAGCGTTTCCGCATCGGGGTGGAAGGTGCCACCACCGACGGACGCGAAATCCAGCGCGAATGGCTGGAGCAGATGGCGGCCAGCTACAACCCGGAGGTCTACACCGCGCAGATTAACCTTGAGCACATCAAGTCTTATCTGCCGGAAAGCACCTTCAACCGATACGGCAGGGTGACGGCGCTGGTTGCTGAAGAAATTCTGGACGGCCCGCTGAAGGGCAAAATGGCACTGTATGCCGACGTAGAACCAACCAGCGCACTGGTTGAACTGGTCAAGAAAGGCCAGAAGCTTTTCACCTCCATGGAAGTCAGCCCGAAGTTTGCCGACACCGGCAAAGCCTACCTTGTGGGGCTGGCCGCCACTGACGATCCGGCGAGCCTGGGCACTGAGATGCTGACCTTCAGCGCCAGCGCCGCGCACAACCCGCTGGCAAACCGCAAGCAGAGTCCTGAAAACCTGTTTACCGCCGCCGAAGAAACGCTGATCGAACTGGAAGAAACCCAGGACGAAAAGCCGTCCCTCTTTGCCCGCGTCACCGCCCTGTTTACCAAAAAAGAGCAGACCGATGATGCGCGTTTCTCAGATGTGCACAAAGCCGTCGAGCTGGTCGCCACCGAGCAGCAGAACCTGAGCGAGCGCACCGATAAATCCCTGTCCGACCAGAACGCGCGCATTTCTGAGCTTGAATCCTCGCTGCAGGAGCAGCAGGCCGCCTTTGCCGAGCTTGAGCAGCAGCTGAGCCGTGAAGACAGCCGTAAAGATTACCGCCAGCGCGCGCCGGGCGGTGACGCACCGGCAGGCACCCTGACCAATTGCTGATGGAGCATAAAATCCGATGAAAAAGAATACCCGCTTTGCCTTTAACGCCTACCTGCAGCAGCTGGCACGCCTGAACAACGTGGAAGTGGAAGAACTTTCCAGCAAGTTCACCGTGGACCCGTCCGTGCAGCAGAAGCTGGAAGACCAGATCCAGCAGTCCGCCGCTTTTCTGACGCTGATTAACATCACGCCGGTTGCGGAGCAGTCCGGCCAGCTGCTTGGCCTGGGCGTTGGCTCCACCATTGCCGGAACCACCGACACCACCACCAAAGAGCGCGAACCTACCGATCCGATGCTGATGGAGGACGTGGAATATAAATGCGAACAGACCAACTTTGACACGGTGCTAACCTACGCAAAGCTGGACCTGTGGGCGAAATTCCAGGACTTCCAGGTGCGTATCCGTAACGCCATCGTCAAGCGCCAGGCGCTGGACCGTATCATGATCGGCTTTAACGGCGTGAAGCGCGCCAAAACCTCCAACCGCGCAGAAAATCCGTTGCTGCAGGACGTGAATAAGGGCTGGCTGCAGAAAATCCGCGAAGACGCGCCGGACCACGTTATGGGCAGCACCACCCAGGACGGCACCACCACGGCAGGCGCGGTGAAGGTGGGCAAGGGCGGCGACTATGCCAACCTGGACGCCGTGGTGATGGATGCGGTTAACGAGCTGATCGACGTGGTTTACCAGGATGATGACGAGCTGGTTGTTATCTGCGGCCGCGAGCTGCTGTCTGACAAGTATTTCCCGTTGGTTAACAAAGAGCAGGAAAACAGCGAGAAAATCGCCGCCGATCTGATTATCAGCCAGAAACGCATGGGCGGCCTGCAGGCGGTGCGTGCGCCGTTCTTCCCGGCCAATGCCCTGCTGATCACCCGTCTGGATAACCTGTCCATCTACTGGCAGGAGGACACCCGCCGCCGTTCTGTTATCGACAACCCGAAACGTGACCGGATTGAAAACTTCGAATCCGTCAACGAAGCGTACGTGATTGAAGACTACCGCTGCGCGGCCCTGGTCGAAAATATCGAAATCGGTGATTTCAGCGCGCCAGCTGCGCCGGAAGGTGGGGAGTAACGCATGAGCCTGAGTCCCGCACGGCAGCACCGCCTGCGCATTCAGGCCGAACAGGCCGCCCGGGAGGGCGGCAGTGTTCGCCATGCGTCCGGCTATGACCTGATGCTGTTGCAGCTGGCAGAAGACCGCCGCCGCCTTAAGGGTGTCCAGTCCACCGTGAAAAAGGCGGCAATCAAGGTGGAGCTTCTGCCGAAGTATGCCGCCTGGGCGGAGGGCGTGCTGGCTGCCGGAGGTGCGCAGCAGGATGACGTGCTGATGTACGTGATGCTGTGGCGTATCGATGCCGGTGATTATGCCGGTGCGCTGGAGATCGGGCGTCATGCGCTGCGCCATAGCTGGGTGATGCCGCTGGGCAACCGCAACGTGCAGACCGTTCTGGCGGAAGAAATGGCGGACGCCGCACAAGGCGCCCTGCTGGCCGCCGCCGGTTTTGATGCCGATCTGCTCCTGCAGACGCTGGAACTGACTACCGATCTGGATATGCCGGACCAGTCCCGGGCACGCCTGCACAAAGCCATCGGCGCGGTACTGACCGAAAGCAACCCGGCTTGTGCCCTGAATCACCTTACCCATGCGCTGCAGCTCGATCCCCGCTGCGGCGTGAAAAAAGAAAAGCAGCAGCTGGAGCGCAGATTGCGCAGTGACAGCCGCTAACGAGCGTGCCCCGCGCACGGGCGGCACGGGGTGGCGAAAGGCACTGCCACATCAAAACCCCGTCCACCGCCCACTATTTCAGGAGAAAGCCGCATGCAGTTTGTTGCGCCAGAACAGGCACCGGAACAGGCGGACGTTATTAAAAATACGCCGTTCTGGCCTGATGTGGACCTGTCGGAATTTCGCAGTGTGATGCGCACTGACGGCACGGTGACGCAGCCCCGTCTGAGGCAGGTTGCGCTGACAGCCATTTCCGAAGTGAACGCTGAGCTGTACGACTTCCGCAACCGCCAGCAGATGCTGGGCTACCGGGATCTGGCTGACGTGCCGGCGGAAATGCTGGACGGCAAAAGTGAGCGCATCCAGCACTACCTTAACGCCGTGTATTGCTGGGCGCGCGCCGTGCTCAATGAGCGTTACCAGGATTATGACGCCACGGCGTCCGGGGTAAAGCGAGGGGAGGAGCTGGAGGAGGCCAGCGGCGATCTGTGGCGTGATGCCCGATGGGCTATCAGCCGGGTGCAGGATGCACCGCACTGCACGGTGGAACTTATCTGATGAAAGTGCGTGCGCACCAGTATGACACGGTGGACGCGCTTTGCTGGCGTCATTACGGGCGCACGCAGGGTGTCACCGAGCAGGTTCTGCAGGCAAATCCGGGGCTGGCTGAGTATGGCCCTTTTTTACCGCACGGGCTGCAGGTGGAGCTGCCGGATATTCCGGCGACAACCACGGCGCAGACCGTCCAGCTATGGGACTGAATTATGACGCTTGAACGAATCAGCGCCTTTATCACGTACTGCATCGCTGTTTTGCTGGCATGGCTGGGCGATCTGTCGCTTAAGGATGCTTCAACGGTTGGTGGCGTGCTGATTGGTGTGCTGATGCTGGCTATCAACTGGTACTACAAGCACAAAACCTACCAGCTGCTGCGGGACGGGCAAATCACGCGGGGGGAATATGAATCCTTCAATCGTTAAACGCTGCCTTGTCGGGGTGGTGCTGGCTATCGCCACCACGCTGCCCGGTTTCCAGTCGCTGAATACCTCCGTCGAGGGGCTGAAGCTGTTAGCCGATTTTGAGGGGTGCCGCCTGCAGCCTTACCAATGCAGCGCGGGTGTCTGGACTGACGGGATCGGCAATACGTCAGGCGTGGTGCCAGGCAAAACCATCACGGAACGGCAGGCGGCGCAGGGATTAATCAGCAATGTGATGCTGACGGAAAAAAGGCTGGATGCGTGCCTGAAGGTCAGGCCACCGCAGCATGTTTACGATGCGCTGGTAAGCATAGGCTTCAACGTCGGCACCGGCGCAATATGCCGATCCACCATGGTGTCCTACATCAACCGCCAGCAGTGGTGGCAGGCATGCAACGAGCTGCCGCGCTGGGTTTACGTCAATGGCAAGAAAAATAAAGGGCTGGAGAACCGCCGCGCGCGGGAGCTGGCCTGGTGCTTAAAAGGAGCGTAACGCAATGAAAAAGAAAATCATGAACGTGTTTTTTCAGATCACATGGGTGGTGCTGTTGATGGCCGCGCTGTTTTATCCACGCAGCAGCGCCCCGGTCCTCGTTGCCGCCGCTGTCTGGGTTATGAGTCTTTTAACCTGGGCGCTGACCTTATGCGGCGTGCTTGGCGCAATTGCCGGAGGTACAGCAAAACAATCCCTCAACGAGTCGCTCAGGAAATTCTTTACCGCGCCGGATAAGCCGTTGCTCAGCTGGCTGATGAAAATCCTGATTGTTGTCTGCCTTGCGTGGTCCGGCTGGGTCATCACCCTGGTGTTTTATTTACTGACGCTGTTGGTTTACCGGGTTGCCCGTTCTCAGCTGTCAAAGACGGCAGCAGCCTGATGCGGGCGCTGGCGGTAGTGCTGGCTCTGGTGCTGGCATTGCTGGGCTGGCAGTCATGGCAGCTTAACAATGCCGGTCACACCATCGGGACGCAGGCTGAGGCGCTTAAAAAGAACAAGCAGGAGCTGGCGAAGAAAAACAGCCAGCTCATCAGCCTGTCCATTCTTACCGAAACCAACAGCCGGGCGCAGATGCAACTTTATGCTGCAGCGGAGGAGACTTCCGCATTGTTGCGGAGTCGCCAGCGCCGGATCGAGGAGCTAAAACGTGAAAAAGAGGATTTACGCCGCTGGGCTGACACTCCTTTGCCTGCTGACATTATCCGGCTGCGGGAGCGCCCGGCTCTCGCCGGAGGTGCAGCTTACCGTGAGTGGTTGTCCAAAAGTGACGCAATGCCGCCTGGACAGGTCAGCGCCGCGCAGTAATGGGGATTTGAACCAGGTGCTGGATGAGACTGAGGCCGCCTGGGCAGTATGTGCTGACAAAGTGGACACGATCATAGCGTGTCAGGAGCGAGATCGTGAACAAGCCGCAGTCCTTACGCAACGCCCTGAATAAATCGGTGGCGTATGTCCGTGACAACCCGGACAAACTGCACCTTTTTGTTGATAACGGTTCGCTGGTCGCAACCGGCGCCCGTTCAATGTCATGGGAATATCGCTACACCCTGAACGTGGTGATTGAAGACTTTAGCGGCAACCAGAATCTAGTGATGGCGCCCGTATTGCTCTGGTTGGTGAACAATCAACCGGACGCTATCAACAACCCGGAGCTGCGCGAAAAACTTTTTACCTTTGACGTCGATATCCTGAGCAACGATCTGTGTGATATCAGCCTCAATCTGCAGCTCACGGAGCGCGTGATTGTCAGCACAGATGGCACCGTATCGAGCGTTGAAGCGGTGCCGGAACCCGACGTACCCGAAGAAATGTGGACGGTGAAACGTGGATGACCTGCAGAGGGTGGATGACTGGCTGGCGGCCCTGCTGGCGAATCTGGAACCGGCAGCCCGCAACCGTATGATGCGACAACTGGCGCAGGAGCTGCGCCGGTCGCAGCAGCAAAATATAAGGCTGCAGCGCAATCCAGACGGCACCGCCTTTGAGCCGCGCCGGGTGACGGCCAGAAGTAAAAAGGGGCGCATCAAGCGCCAGATGTTCGCCAAATTGCGCACCACTAAATACCTGAAAACCGCAGCCACTGCGGACTCTGCCAGCGTGCAGTTTGATGGGAAAGTCCAGCGCATCGCCCGTGTTCACCATTATGGTCTGCGTGATCGAGTCAGACGCAACGGCCCGGAGGCCCGGTACCCGGCACGCCGTCTTTTGGGCGTGAATGATGAGGTGGAAACCATCACCCGTGACACGCTGTTGCGCTGGCTGTCGGAGTGAAATTTGTGTCACGGACGGCACAAAACCCAACGCTGCCTCCCTTTTCCCTCTGATGGCAACCTTTCGTTATGAACGCACAACTAACCGAAATCATGCGTCTTATCACCAACCTGATCCGCACCGGCACCGTAACCGAAGTGGACCGGGAAAACTGGCTGTGCCGGGTGAAAGTGGGCGAGCTTGAAACCAACTGGATTAACTGGCTGACATTGCGCGCAGGTGGTGCCCGTACATGGTGGTGCCCGTCGCCGGATGAGCAGGTGGTGGTGCTGAGTATGGGCGGCAATCTGGAAACCGCTTTTGCCTTACCTGCGATCTATTCCAACCAGTTCGCGCCGCCGTCGGACTCAGTGGACGGCTGCGTAACGGAATACCCGGACGGTGGCTGGTTTGAATATGAATCTGCGACCGGCCGCTGGCATGTGCGGGGCATCAAATCCATGGTGATCGAGGCTGCAGATAACATAACCCTGAAAACGGGGGAATTTGTGGTGGAAGCAAGCAACACGCGCATAAACAGCGAGGTGGTGATCAATGGTGGCGTCACCCAGGGCGGCGGCGCCATGAGTTCTAACGGGATCGTAGTCGATAAACACGGTCATACCGGCGTTAAGTCCGGCGGTGATACATCAGGAGGCCCGGTATGACGCTTTATATCGGCATGAGTCAGGGCAACGGCAGGACCATTACCGACACGGACCACCTGCGCCAGTCGGTCCGGGATATTCTGCTGACCCCGCAGGGGAGCCGCATTGCCCGCCGGGAATACGGCTCGCTTCTGTCTGAACTGATAGACCAGCCGCAGAACCCGGCGCTGCGCCTGCAGGTAATGTCTGCGGTCTATGTGGCTCTGAGTCGTTGGGAACCACGGCTTACCCTGGATTCTATCACCATAAACAGCAGTTTTGATGGTTCGATGGTGGTTGAGCTTACCGGGCAGCGTGATAACGGTGCACCGGTTTCACTTTCGGTATCAACAGGAGCAGACAATGGCAGTCATTGACCTTTCCCAGCTGCCCGCCCCGCAGATAGTGGATGTGCCGGATTTTGAAACGCTGCTAAACGAACGGAAAGCCGCGTTTATGACCCTTTATCCGGCAGACGAGCAGGACGCGGTAAGGCGCACGCTTGAGCTGGAGTCTGAACCCGTGACCAAGCTCCTGCAGGAAAATGCGTATCGTGAAATCCTCCTGCGCCAGCGCATTAACGAGGCGGCGCAGGCGGTCATGGTGGCTTATGCAATTGGCGGCGATCTCGATCAGATGGCGGCCAACTACAACGTGAAACGGCTGACGGTTACACCTGCGGATAACGACGCGGTGCCGCCGGTCGCAGCGGTGATGGAAAGTGATGAGGCGCTGCGCCTGCGTGTTCCTGCTGCATTTGAGGGGCTGTCCGTGGCGGGGCCAACGGCTGCCTATGAGTTTCACGCTAAAAGCGCTGACGGGCGAGTGGCTGACGCCAGCGCAACCAGCCCGGCACCGGCGGATGTGGTGCTTACCGTGCTGAGCCGTGAGGGCGACGGAACGGCAGCGGCGGATCTGCTGGCAGTGGTTGAACAGGCGCTTAACAGTGAGAACGTGCGGCCGATTGCTGACCGTCTGACGGTGCGCAGCGCTGAAATTATTCCGTACCGCGTGGATGCGACGATTTTTCTTTACCCGGGGCCAGAAGCTGAGCCGGTGATGGAGGCGGCAAAAGCCAGCCTGCAGAAATATATCGCCAGCCAGACGAGGCTGGGGCGTGATATTCGCCGCAGTGCTATTTATGCCGCGCTGCATGTTGAAGGTGTGCAGCGTGTTGAGCTGGCCTCGCCGCTCGCTGATGTGGTGCTGGATAAGACACAAGCCGCTTCATGTACGGAATGGAGCGTAACCAACGGGGGAACGGATGAATAGTTTGCTTCCTCCTGGCTCATCGCCGCTTGAGCGTCGACTTGCTCAGACCTGCAGCGGCATTTCCGATCTGCAGGTGCCGCTGCGGGATTTATGGAACCCGGCAACATGCCCGGTCAAGTTTCTGCCGTATCTGGCGTGGGCCTTTTCGGTTGATCGCTGGGACGAAGGATGGGCTGAGAGCGTGAAGCGCCGTGTGGTGCAGGATGCTTTCTATATCCATCAGCACAAGGGCACAACCAGCGCTGTGCGGCGTGTGGTGGAGCCGTTCGGCTTTCTGATCCGCATCATTGAATGGTGGCAGACCGGCGAGGCGCCGGGCACGTTTCGTCTGGATATTGGGGTGCAGGACCAGGGCATAACAGAGGAAACTTATCTGGAGCTGGAGCGCCTGATTGGTGACGCCAAACCCTGCAGTCGGCATCTGATCGGCATGTCCATAAATCTGCAGACGAGCGGACCATATTTTGTTGGGGCTGCCACTTACACCGGCGAAGAAATCACGATTTACCCGTATATCAACGAAACCATCATTTCCGGTGGCACTGCCTACGAGGGCGGCGCCGTCCATGTTATTGACACAATGAGAGTGAACCCATGAGCGCAAAATTTTATACCCTGCTGACGGATATTGGCGCGGCGAAACTGGCAAGCGCTGCCGCGCTCGGTGTGCCGCTGAAAATTACCCAGATGGCGGTGGGGGATGGCGGCGGCGTGCTTCCAACTCCCAGCGCACAGCAGACGAAGCTGGTTTCCGAAAAGCGGCGCGCTGACCTGAACATGCTTTACATCGATCCGCAGAACAGCAGCCAGATTATTGCTGAGCAGGTGATTCCTGAAACTGAGGGCGGTTGGTGGATTCGTGAGGTTGGGCTGTTTGATGAAACGGGCGCGCTGATCGCAGTGGGGAACTGCCCGGAGAGCTATAAGCCGCAGCTGGCAGAGGGAAGCGGCCGCACGCAGACAGTGCGCATGGTACTGATTACCAGCAGCACAGATAACATTACGCTGAAAATTGATCCGTCCGTAGTGCTGGCTACCCGAAAATATGTGGATGACAAGGTGCTGGAACTAAAGGTGTATGTAGATGAGCTGATGGCGGCGCATCTTGCTGCAGCTGATCCGCATACGCAATATGCGCCAAAAGCCAGCCCGACCTTTACCGGCACCCCAAAAGCCCCGACTGCAGCTGCAGGTAACAATACCACTCAGCTTGCCACAACTGCGTTTGTGCAGGCGGCTCTGATCGCCCTGGTGAATGGTGCCCCGGCTACGCTGGACACTCTGAAAGAAATTGCTGCGGCTATCAACAACGATCCTAATTTCAGCACCACCATTAATAATGCGCTTGCACTCAAAGCCCCACTGGCAAGCCCTGCCCTGACCGGGACGCCGACAGCGCCCACGGCTGCGCAGACTGTCAACAATACGCAAATTGCCACTACTGCTTTCGTAAAATCAGCTCTGGCTGCGCTTGTTGGCTCATCACCTGCGGCGCTTGATACCCTGAACGAGCTGGCGGCGGCATTAGGAAACGATCCTAACTTTGCAACCACCATGACAAATGCTCTGGCAGGTAAACAGCCTCTTGATAGCACGCTGACAACTTTGTCTGGAAAGACAGCGGATGGGATTATCGAATACCTTGGTTTGGGAGAAGGCTCTGCTTTGCCGATTGGCGTCCCCGTTCCGTGGCCGTCAGCAACTCCACCGACGGGGTGGCTCAAATGCAACGGTGCGGCGTTCGCGGCTTCCCAATATCCGAAATTGGCTCTGGCTTATCCTGCACTCAGATTACCTGATTTACGCGGTGAGTTTATCCGAGGCTGGGATGACGGGCGTGGGGTTGACGCTGGTCGCGGGCTGCTGTCATTCCAGGAAGGTACTATTGTTTCGGGCTTTGATGACAATGATACGGGGGATATAAGTTCAATCGGGTCATCCGACTATGGGTTTGGCGATGTAATAACCGCAGCACAATGGGAAAAGATCAAAGGAAAAAAATGGATCGGTAGTTCGGCAAATTCGCAACGCTACGATTGGTGGGCTTATGTTTCAGCCCGCCCCCGTAACATCGCATTTAACTACATCGTGAGGGCCGCATAATGGCGAAGGCAAAATTAAACAATGAGCTTATTGCTACAGTGACCGGTGATATAACTGTGTTTAACTACGATGGTGAGACGCGCGAATATCTTTCCTCATCGGTTGAATATTTAGCGGAAGGTGTAGGTATTCCAGCCTTGTCATGCATTGATGCGCCTGGTGAAATTAAAGAAGGTTTTACTATTTGCCGCACCTTTGACTTAAACGGATGGGAGTACATCGCTGATCATCGCGGTAAAACTGTATATAGCACAAAGTCAGGTGAGAAAGTCACGATTTCACTACCGGGTGATTATCCGAAAGATACGACGACACAAGCCCCTGGAACGCCATATGATAAGTGGAATGGCAGCGAGTGGATAACCGACGCAAAAGCGAAACACTCTGCGGATGTGGCAAAGGCTGAACAGCAGAAAACTGCATTGCTAGCGGAAGCGTCTGCAATTATCGCACCATTGGTAGATGCTCAGGCTGGAGGCTATATTGATGATAAAGATATCCCACGACTGACTGAATGGCAGCGGTATCGTTATAAGCTAACTAAGGTTGATACCGATACCGCTCCGAATCTTAACCTTCCACCGAAACCCGAGGTATAGGTCATTCAATATCGGGTGCTTTTGATGTGTCAATAATCATCAGCAGCACCTGATATTTTCAGCACTCAGCCAGAAAACGTATTCATTTATTCGTTGCCAGAGACATCAGATTCAATTTCCACAAGGATTGGTTCGCCTTTTTCATTAACTGCAAGCCGCATTCCCTCCGGTATTTCTTGTATTCTGAAAAACCAGTTATCCTCAGGGAGTTGAATAGCACCTCCAGTATCGTGGAAACCATGAATGACCTCCGTCATTGTGATCGGATTAAATAGGCGCATAGTAAACTCTCCACGAAAAACCATTATTTGATGGGGCACCCGTTGCGGCCATTGTGCAACGAGCTTTGAAACCGACATTTGTTGTTAAAGCATCAATGATCATTGATGAATGAGCATAGTTTGGCGTAGTGCCGGGATCAGCAGAAAGACGTTCGGCAATGCTGATATAGCGGCTTATACCTGGCAGCGCAATTGGGTAATTAACCGTTGCCAGGCCGTTATCAAGGATTACACCATACCCCATAACCTCAATGGCTCCATCCGACCATATTACCCAAGCTCCATTTGCGTTACTTCCTCGACTGGTTACGTATTTAGCTCCTCCCAAACCAAGGTTTTTTATCCACCACGGTCATGATTGTCCGTGTTGGCCATTCTCTGCAGTACAGTCAGAAATGACCATGCTCGATAAAATGGTGGCATCATTCACCACTTTTTTATGGGCGAAAAATCATGCAAATCGGTTACGTGAGGGTGTCAACAAATGACCAGAATACAGCTTTACAACGAAATGCGCTTGAGTGCGCAGGATGTGAGCTGATATTTGAGGACAAAATGAGCGGAAAAACCTCAGATCGGCCAGGGCTAAAAAAGGTCCTGCGCACACTCTCAGACGGTGACACGCTGGTAGTCTGGAAGCTGGACAGATTAGGCAGGAGCATGCGACATCTTGTTACTCTGATTGAAGAACTGCGCGGGAGAGGGATAAATTTCCGCAGCCTGACCGATAGCATTGACACATCAACTCCTATGGGGCGTTTCTTTTTCCATGTTATGGGAGCCCTTGCTGAAATGGAACGTGAGCTAATCGTTGAGCGCACCCGGGCCGGGTTGGCAGCGGCCAGGCAGCAAGGACGTATTGGTGGCAGGCGGCCAAAACTCACAGCGGAACAATGGGCGCAGGCGGGGAGACTGCTGGAAGCAGGAGAGTCGCGGCAACGTGTCGCATTAATTTTTGATGTGGGTATGTCTACACTCTACCGGAAATTCCCTGCGGCATTGTATGGATAACAGGACAATGCAGCGAAGCTGTCTACAAAGTTGATTCACTTCACCATAGGGCGAAACCTAAACACCGGAGGGTTCGCCGTATGGCTCAGGATTATCACCACGGTGTGCGTGTCGTTGAGGTCAACGATGGCACCCGCCCTATTTCAACAGTAAGCACGGCAATTGTCGGTATGGTCTGTACCGGCGATGATGCAGATGCGTCCGTGTTCCCCCTCAATAAACCGGTCCTGCTTACCGACGTGCTGACGGCCAGCGGTAAAGCAGGCGAGTCCGGCACGCTGGCCCGCTCGCTGGATGCAATTGCCGACCAGGCCAAACCCGTGACCGTCGTTGTGCGCGTTGCACAGGGTGAAACCGAAGCGGAAACAACCTCCAACATTATCGGCGGCGTGACAGCCGACGGTAAAAAAACGGGGATGAAAGCGCTGTTATCTGCGCAGTCCCAGCTCGGCGTTAAGCCGCGCATTCTTGGCGTGCCGGGGCACGACACGCAGGCAGTTGCCACTGAGCTGCTGAGCGTGGCGCAGAGTCTGCGCGGGTTCGCCTATCTGTCAGCCTACGGCTGCAAAACGGTAGAGGAGGCCATTGCCTACCGCGCTAATTTCAGCCAGCGCGAGGGGATGCTGATCTGGCCTGATTTCATCAGTTTTGACACCGTGCTGAATGCAGACGCGACGGCTTACGCCTCAGCCCGCGCGCTTGGCCTGCGTGCCAAAATTGATGAGCAGACCGGCTGGCACAAATCGCTGTCCAACGTGGGTGTGAACGGCGTCACCGGCATTTCTGCTGATGTGTTCTGGGATTTGCAGGATCCTGCAACCGATGCGGGGCTGCTGAACCAGAACGATGTCACCACGCTGATCCGCAAAGACGGTTTCCGCTTCTGGGGCTCCCGCTGCCTCAGTGACGATCCTCTGTTTGCCTTTGAAAACTACACCCGCACCGCGCAGGTACTGGCTGACACAATCGCCGAAGCGCACATGTGGGCGGTGGATGGCGTGCTTAACCCGTCGCTGGCCCGCGACATTATCGAAGGTATTCGCGCCAAACTGCGCAACCTGAAAACGCAGGGCTACATCATCGGCGCCGACTGCTGGCTGGATGAGTCCGTAAACGATAAAGATTCCCTGAAAGCCGGGAAGCTCACTATCGATTACGACTATACGCCGGTACCGCCTCTGGAAAACCTGATGCTGCGCCAGCGCATCACCGATCAGTATCTGCTGGATTTCTCCAGCCAGGTCAGCGCGTAAGGGGACAATATGGCTTTACCACGCAAGTTAAAACACCTGAACCTGTTTAACGACGGGAATAACTATCAGGGGATCGTTGAGTCCCTGACCCTGCCAAAATTCGGCCGCAAGTTTGAAAAGTATCGCGGCGGCGGTATGCCCGGTTCGGCTGATGTTGATCTGGGGCTGGATGATGGCGCGCTGGATACGGAATTTTCAATCGGTGGCACCGAACTGCTGTTATTCAAGCAGATGGGCAAAGCCACCGTTGACGGCATCCAGCTGCGTTTCACCGGCTCCATTCAACGTGACGATACCGGCGAAGTGCAGGCCGTTGAGCTGGTTGTGCGCGGTCGACATAAAGAAGTCGATTCCGGCGAATGGAAAACCGGCGAGAGCAACACCACAAAAGTCAGCAGCACCAACAGCTACGCGAAGCTGACCATTAACGGCGAGGTGCTCTATGAGGTTGATGTGATCAACATGATTGAAATCGTTGATGGCGTGGACCTGATGGAAGAGCACCGCAACGCCCTGGGCCTCTGATCTACTTTAACGGCGCGGGCAGCCGCGCCAGTACCTTATTAACAGGAAATGACAATGAGCGAACAACTGACTGAAAAAACCGTACAGCTGGACACCCCAATCAAACGCGGTAAAACCGAAATTGCCGAAATTGTGCTGCGCAAGCCGCAGTCCGGCGCGCTGCGTGGCACCCGTCTGCAGGCGATCATGGATATGGACGTCGGCGCGATGATGACGATTATTCCCCGCATCTCCACGCCCGCGCTGACCGCTCAGGAAATGGCCGAAATGGACCCCGCCGATCTCACCGCGCTGTCGGTTGAGGTGGTCACTTTTTTGTTGAAGAAATCGGTGCTTGCCGGTTTGCCGACAGCCTGACGGTAGAAGACCTGGTGGCTGATATCGCCACCATTTTTCACTGGCCGCCGTCCGTCACTGACGTTATGCCGCTGACCGAAGTGCTGGAGTGGAGGCATAAAGCGATTCAGAGAAGCGGGGTCAGCGATGAGTGATACTAACCTGCGTTTGCAGGTAATTCTAAATGCGGTTGATAAGCTCACCCGCCCATTCCGATCAGCGCAGGCCAGCTCTAAAGAGCTGGCTACCGCCATTCAGCAAAGCCGCGCAAGATTAAAAGAACTGGACGCCCAGGCGGGCCGTATTGATGGTTTCCGCAAGGCAAGCGCGCAGCTGGCCGTCACCGGCAACAGTCTTAAGGCCGCACGCGAAGAAGCGGCGAAGCTTGCCACACAGTTCTCGGCCACTAACCGCCCGACGGCGGCGCAGGCTCGTCTGCTGGAGCAGGCAAAAAACCGCGTTAACGAGCTGCAGAGCAAATACAACGGTCTGCGTCAGTCGGTGCAGCGTCAGCGTCTTGCGCTCAATGAGGCCGGACTGGACACCAAAAAGCTGAGCAGTGCGCAGCGTGAGCTGCGGCAGAATGCCGACGAAACCCGGCAGGCGCTGGACCGACAGCAGAAATCCCTTAAACGCCTGGGCGAGCAGCAGGCCCGTATGAACGCCGTCCGCGATCAGTATTCGCGACGCCTTGAGGTGCGGGATCGTATCGCGGGTGCCGGAGCAACAACTACTGCCGCCGGGCTGGCGATGGGCGCGCCGGTGATGGCTGCCGTTAAAAGCTATGCCAGCATGGAAGATGCGATGAAAGGCGTGGCGAAGCAGGTTAACGGGCTGCGGGACGACAACGGCAACCGCACAAAACAGTTTTACGACATGCAGGATGCCATTAAGGCCGCCAGTGAACAGCTGCCGATGGAGAATGGCGCTATTGACTATGCCGCGCTGGTTGAAGGTGGCGCCCGCATGGGCGTGACAAACCAGAACGATTCTTACGAAGATCAGAAGCGTGACCTGCTGGCCTTTGCATCCACTGCAGCAAAGGCCGCAACGGCATTCGAGCTGCCCGCTGATGAGCTGGCGGAAGGGCTGGGGAAAATCGCGCAGCTGTATAAAGTGCCGACCCGCAATATTGAACAGCTTGGCGATGCCCTGAACTACCTGGACGATAACGCCATGTCTAAGGGCGGCGATATCATCAATGTGCTGCAGCGCATGGGGGGCGTGGCCGACCGGCTTGATTTCCGAAAAGCGGCCGCGCTGGGTTCCACCTTCCTGTCTCTGGGCGCCGCGCCTGAAATTGCCGCCAGCGCATCAAATGCGATGGTGCGCGAACTGTCTATTGCGACCATGCAGAGCAAGCGGTTCATGGAAGGTATGGATCTGCTGAAACTCAATCCAGAAGAGATTGAAAAGCAGATGACAAAGGACGCAATGGGGACCATTCAGCGTGTGCTGGAGAAGGTCAACAAGCTGCCGCAGGATAAACGCCTGTCCGCCATGACGATGATATTTGGCAAGGAGTTTGGCGATGATGCGGCGAAGCTTGCAAACAACCTGCCGGAGCTGCAGCGACAGCTGAAACTCACCTCAGGCACTGAGGCTAACGGCTCCATGCAGAAAGAATCCGATATCAATAAGGATTCACTTTCCGCACAGTGGTTGCTTGTGAAAACGGGCGCGCAGAACGCTTTCAGTAGCCTGGGTGAAACCCTGCGCCAGCCGCTGATGGATATCATGGGATACGTCAAAAACGTTACCGGGGCACTACGTCGATGGGTTGAGGCTAACCCGCAGCTGGCGGGCACACTGATGAAAGTGGCTGCAGCCACAGCTGCGATCACCGTTGTGCTCGGCACGCTGGCGGTGGCCGTGGCTGCCGTGCTGGGGCCGCTGGCGGTGATCCGTTTTGGCCTGTCCGTGCTGGGTGTAAAAACACTCCCCTCCGTTATGTCTGCAGTGACCCGCACCGGCGGCGCGCTGTCCTGGCTGGCAAATGCGCCGCTTTCCCTGTTGCGCCGTGGCCTGGCTGCATCCGGCAGCAGCGCCGGATTGCTGGCGTCTCCCCTTAACTCCCTGCGCCGTTCTGCCGGGCTGGCTGGCAATGCGCTGAAAGCGCTGGCCGGTGCGCCGCTTGCTCTCCTTCGCGGCGGAATGTCTGGTATTCGCAACATTCTCGGCATGGTAATGAATCCGCTGGCCGCGTTGCGCGGGGGATTATCCGCAGCCGGTGGCGTGCTGCGTTTTCTGGCGTCCGGCCCGCTGGCCCTCCTTCGCGTTGCGCTGTACGGGATTTCTGGATTGCTGGGCGCCCTGCTTAGTCCGATAGGGCTCGTTGTGGCGGCGCTGGCTGGCGTGGCGCTGGTTGTCTGGAAATACTGGCAGCCGATAAGCGCATTTTTAGGCGGAGTGGTTGAAGGATTCAAAGCTGCAGCTGCGCCTATCAGTGCGGCGTTTGAGCCACTGCAGCCTGTTTTCCAGTGGATAGGTGATAAGGTCCAGGCATTGTGGGGCTGGTTTACTGATCTTCTGACGCCGGTTAAATCCACCTCTGCAGAACTGCAAAGCGCGGCGTCGATGGGACGGCAGTTTGGGGAAGCGCTGGCGGCAGGGCTAAACATGGTCATGCACCCGCTGGATTCGCTTAAATCGGGCGTGTCCTGGCTGCTTGAAAAACTCGGCATCGTCAGCAAGGAGGCGGCCAAAGCGAAGCTTCCTGAGCAGGTCACGCGGCAGCAACCAGCCACGGTAAACACAGACGGTAAAGTGATGCTGCCGCCTGGCGGATTTCCGCCGATGGGTTTTGCTGGCATGTACGACAGCGGCGGTACCATTCCGCGCGGCCAGTTCGGCATCGTGGGTGAGAATGGCCCTGAGATTGTTAACGGGCCCGCCAATGTCACCGGCAGGAAACGGACTGCTGATCTGGCAAGGGTGGCGGCAACGCTCAATCCTTCGCGGACGGAACCGGCCAGCGCTAAACAACGTCCTGAACGCGGGATGGTTCTGCCGCCTGATAGTGTGAACGGCCCGGCAAATCTTCCCGTAATCAATCGCACAACTGAGCTGGTGAAACTGGCGGCAACAGTAAGCCCCGTTCGTGATGTAACAGCCAGCCCGGAGCAACGGCCTGAAAGCAGGTTAATACTGCCACCTGAGATTGTTAACGCCCCGGTAAATCTTCCTGGTCGGGAACGGGCTGCGGAGCTGGCTGATATCGCTGCTGCCGTCATGCCAGCACCGGCCATTACGGAAATCACGGATAAGAGGGCTGACCCGATGGCTATGCGCCAGAAGGTGTTCGCTTCCGTCGTCGCTGGCGTGATGGGCCTGGCGGCGGCCCCGGCAGAAGCCGCACCACTTCATCCGTACAGTGTACCTGTCAGGACGCAACCGGCGCCGTCGGCGAAGGAAGAGAGACAGCCGCAGGTCATTAAGTACGAGATAAGCGCGCCAATTCATATTGTCGCCCAGCCAGGGCAAAGCGCGCAGGATATCGCCCGCGAGGTGGCCCGGCAGCTTGATGAGCGTGAGCGCAGGGCCAGGGCAAAAACACGCAGTAATTTCAGTGATCGAGGGGGTTACGAATAATGATGATGGTGCTGGGGTTGTACGTATTCATGCTGCGAACCGTGCCCTATCAGGAGCTGCAGTATCAGCGCAGCTGGCGGCACGCAGCCAACAGCCGGGTTAACCGGCGCCCGTCAACGCAGTTTCTTGGGCCGGATAACGATTCGCTTACTCTGTCCGGCGTCCTGCTACCGGAGATAACCGGCGGCAGGCTGTCTTTGCTGGCGCTGGAGCAGATGGCGGAGCTGGGGAAAGCCTGGCCTCTGATTGAGGGGAGCGGGACGATTTACGGCATGTTTGTGATCGAGAGTCTGAGCCAGACAAAAACAGAATTTTTTGAGAGCGGTATGCCCCGGCGTATCGAATTTTCGCTGAGCCTGAAACGGGTGGATGAATCGCTGTCTGATATGTTTGGCAGCCTCAGCGATCAGCTCAGTAATTTGCAGGACTCCGCCACCTCTGCGATAGGCAATATGAAAAATACGGTTGGGGGGTTACTGCAGTGAATTTCAGCTCTGAACTCCTGAACCTGAACAGCAAAACCCCCGGTTTCAGCATCACCATTGAAGGTAAAGATGTGACTACCGTGCTGGATGCGCGCCTGATGAGTCTGACGCTGACGGATAACCGGGGCTTTGAAGCGGACCAGCTTGATCTGGAACTGGACGACTCGGACGGGCAAATCGTTCTGCCGCGTCGGGGGGCCATTATTCAGTTTGCGCTGGGGTGGAAAGGTCAGCCGCTTTTTCCAAAAGGGGCCTTTACTGTCGATGAGATTGAGCACAGCGGCGCGCCTGACCGTCTCACAATTCGCGCGCGTAGTGCAGATTTCCGTGAAACCCTGAACACGCGGCGTGAAAAGTCCTGGCACCAGACAACGGTGGGCGAAGTCGTGAAGGAAATCGCCGCCAGGCATAAATTAAAGATGGCGCTGGGGCAGGACCTGATGGACAAGCCTGTGGATCATCTTGACCAGACAAATGAAAGCGACGCCAGCTTTTTGATGAAGCTGGCGCGGCAGTATGGGGCGATAGCCTCCGTTAAGGACGGCAATCTGTTGTTTATCCGCCAGGGGCAGGGCAGAACGGCAAGCGGTAAGCCGCTGCCGGTTATCACCATAACCCGTCAGGCCGGTGACGGTCATCGTTTTACCCTGGCCGATCGCGATGCCTATACGGGGGTAATTGCCAGCTGGCTGCATACTCGTGAGCCAAAGAAAAAAGAGACGGCAAAGGTTAAGCGCCGTCGAAAAAAAAACACTGTGACAAAGGAGCCGGAAGCAAAGCAGGGTGATTACCTGGTTGGAACGGATGAAAACGTGCTGGTCCTCAACCGGACCTATGCTAACCGCAGCAATGCGGAGCGCGCCGCTAAGATGCAGTGGGAGCGCCTGCAGCGCGGGGTTGCAACCTTTTCCCTGCAACTCGCAGAAGGGCGTGCCGATCTCTACACCGAAATGCCAGTGAAGGTTAGCGGCTTTAAGCAGCCCATTGATGATGCGGAGTGGACCATTACCACACTGACGCATAATGTCAGCGCGGATAGCGGTTTCATGACCACTCTAGAACTTGAGGTGAGAATTAATGATTTAGAAATGGAATGATTACTTCACAAAATGGAATTATGTTGTATCATTATTGCGATTACAGCAAAAGTGGGGAAAAGACTAAAATGATGAATTGTCCGTTGTGTGGTCAGGCCGCACATACACGCAGCAGCTTTGAAGTTTCCCGCCAAACCAAAGAGCGTTATAACCAGTGCACAAATATTGAATGTGGGCACACTTTTGTTACTCATGAAACGTTCGTCAGGTCTGTTTGCCGCCCTCAAAAAATCAGTTCTGCACCTCCGCATCCGAAGGGTCTGCAGCAACAACTTTCTTACTAACCCGCTGCTAGCGGGTTTTTTTATGAAACGCCTGCTGCCATTTTGCTGCCAATGGGTTTTAAATAAACAAAAAGGCCACTCGCGAGAGTGGCCTAACTATATGTTTTTGCTTCTAAAATTTGGTGGCCCCTGCTGGACTTGAACCAGCGACCAAGCGATTATGAGTCGCCTGCTCTAACCACTGAGCTAAGGGGCCGTGGCGGTGAATTATAAAGTAACTCCCCGCAGCAATCCAGCCATTCGCACCTGCCTGCTGTTTTTATAAACAACGCATAATCAATCCTTTATACTTCCATAACGATGTATCAGCGGGAGTAAAGATGATCAACGATATTCTGGCCCCTGGCCTGCGGGTGGTGTTCTGCGGAATTAACCCGGGCAAGTCCTCGGCGCACACCGGTTTTCACTTCGCCCATCCGGGGAATCGCTTCTGGAAGGTGATTTACCAGGCCGGGTTTACCGACAGGCTACTCAAGCCCGAAGAGGAGCAGCACCTGCTGGACACGCGCTGCGGAATTACCATGCTGGTCGAACGCCCGACTGTACAGGCAAGTGAGGTCAACCTCCATGAGCTGCGAAGCGGCGGGCGTGAGCTGGTGAAGAAAATAGAAGACTATCAGCCGGCCGCGCTGGCGATCCTCGGCAAGCAGGCCTACGAGCAGGCTTTCAGCCAGCGTGGCGCTAAGTGGGGTAAGCAGAACATTACTATCGGTGTGACGCAGGTCTGGGTGCTGCCGAATCCGAGCGGGCTCAACAGGGCGACGCTGGATAAGCTGGTGGAGGCCTACAGGGAGCTTGATGAGGCGCTGATGGTGCGGGGGCTTTAATCCCCTGCTGCCTGATGCTCTCACCCCTAACTTTCTTCCAAAGGGAGAGGGAATAAACAAAAAAAAGCTCCCGATTGGGAGCTTTTTCACTGTCAGGACAGATTAGTCGTCCAGGAAGCTACGCAGCACTTCAGAGCGGCTTGGATGACGCAGCTTACGCAGCGCCTTCGCTTCGATCTGACGGATACGTTCGCGGGTAACGTCGAACTGTTTACCCACTTCTTCCAGCGTGTGGTCGGTGTTCATATCGATACCGAAACGCATACGCAGGACCTTCGCTTCACGAGCGGTCAGGCCAGCCAGAACGTCGTGTGTCGCGGCACGCAGGCTCTCGGTGGTGGCAGAGTCCAGCGGCAGCTCGAGGGTGGTATCCTCGATGAAATCACCCAGATGCGAATCTTCATCATCACCGATTGGTGTTTCCATGGAGATTGGCTCTTTGGCGATCTTCAGCACTTTACGGATCTTGTCTTCCGGCATCAGCATGCGCTCGGCCAGCTCTTCCGGCGTCGGCTCGCGGCCCATCTCCTGCAGCATCTGGCGGGAGATACGGTTGAGCTTGTTGATGGTCTCAATCATATGCACCGGAATACGGATGGTGCGCGCCTGATCCGCGATAGAGCGGGTGATAGCCTGACGGATCCACCAGGTTGCGTAGGTGGAGAACTTGTAACCACGACGGTATTCAAACTTATCTACCGCTTTCATCAGACCGATGTTGCCTTCCTGAATCAGATCCAGGAACTGCAGACCACGGTTGGTGTATTTCTTGGCGATAGAGATAACCAGACGCAAGTTCGCTTCAACCATCTCTTTCTTCGCGCGGCGGGCTTTCGCTTCACCGATGGACATACGACGGTTGATGTCTTTAACCTGCTCGATGGTCAGGCCGGTCTCTTCTTCAATCTGATGCAGTTTCTGCAGGCCGCGATGTACGTCGTCCTTCACGTCGTGCAGTTTTTCAGACCACGGCTTGTTCATCGCGATAGCCGCGTTGAACCAGGTTTCGCTGGTTTCGTTGCCGGTGAAGAGGGTGATGAAGTTCTTCTTCGGCATTTTGCATTGCTCAACGCACAGCTTCATGATGATGCGTTCCTGGGTACGTACGCGATCCATCATCACGCGCATGCTGTTTACCAGGTAGTCGAACTGTTTTGGCACCAGGCGGAACTGTTTGAATACCTCAGACAGTTTCAGGATCTCTTCCTGAGCGGCGGCATGGCTGCGGCCTTTCGCTTTGATGGTGTCGCGCGTCACTTCGTACTGGGTACGCAGCTCGGCAAACTTCTCACGCGCCAGCTCCGGGTCGATGCTGTTGTCATCGTCCGCGGTGTCGTCGTCGCTCTCTTCCTCATCTTCGTCTTCGTCATCATCCATCTCTTCCTGAGACAGTTCAGAACCGACGTGAGTGGCGGTAGGTGCCATATCTTCTTCAGCGTTCGGGTCGACAAAACCGGTGATCAGGTCGGACAGGCGCGCTTCTTCTGCTTCAACGCGATCGTACTGCTCCAGCAGATAGGTGATCGCTTCCGGGTACTCGGCGACAGAGCACTGAACCTGGTTGATCCCGTCTTCGATGCGTTTTGCGATGTCAATTTCGCCTTCGCGGGTCAACAGTTCAACGGTACCCATTTCACGCATGTACATGCGGACCGGGTCGGTGGTACGCCCGATTTCAGATTCCACGCTGGACAGTACCTGTGCAGCAGCTTCTTCCGCATCTTCGTCAGTGTTGTTGGAGGTTTCAGCCAGCAACAGATCATCGGCATCCGGTGCTTCTTCCATCACCTGAATGCCCATGTCATTGATCATTTGGATGATATCTTCGATTTGATCTGAATCGACGATATCTTCCGGCAGATGGTCATTGACCTCGGCATAGGTCAGATAGCCTTGCTCCTTACCACGTTGGACAAGAAGTTTCAGCTGTGACTGCGGGTTTTGCTCCATAAGACGGTATCCACACTTAATTCGTTTGATTGGTGTCGGCGATGGGGCTGCCAACCTTTAAAGCGAGGGCGTACTTATATTTTTGCCGCTGCCTCTCAGTGCGGCTGCCGGGGGCTTCCCGATCGATATTCGGCACTTAAGCCGTTAAATACTTTTGTTTTTGACTTATTTCTTCGCCAGTTCCTGGTTAATCATCCAGAGCTCCCGGCGTTCTTCGCTGCTCAAACCGTGTGTGCGCTCGCGAGCTATCAACTCTTCCTGGCGCAGCTCAAGCATCGAATCAAACATATGGTTGAGTGAGTCGGTGAACGTTTTTTCTGCAATGTCCTTATCTGCTATATCGTCCCACATCGACAATTTTTCAAGGGTAGCGGCCTCTTTTGTGCCGCGATAATGCTCTAAAAGTTGTCCGGTGGTCAGACCTGGTTGTGACAAACACGTGTTGACCAGTTCTGAAAATAAGCCAAGTCCGGGCAATTTTTCGTGGTTCAAACCCGCCAGCGACGGCACCTGCGGCGCAAGCTCGGGGTTTTGGACCAGTAACCCTATCAGTATACGCATGGTTGTGCGTTTTAGCTGAGGCGCGGGGCGAACCGTGCCGTTTTCAGCCTGTTTAGGCATTAAACGTTCAAGCTGGCTGTCATCCAGAATGCCGAGCTTGTTGCCTAACTCCTGACGCAGGTAGATGCGCAGCGTTTCGCCGGGCACCTGACTGATTAACGGCAGCGCCAGCGTGCTGAGCTGCGCGCGCCCGTCAGGGGTACTCAAATCGACCTGCGGCATCAGGCTGTTAAACAAAAACGTGGAGAGCGGCTGAGCCTGCTCCATCCGCGCTTCAAACGCCGCTTTGCCCTCTTTACGCACCAGCGTATCCGGGTCTTCACCGTCGGGCAGGAACATAAAGCGTAGCTGACGCCCGTCGGTCATATAGGGTAGCGCGGTTTCCAGCGCACGCCAGGCGGCGTCGCGTCCTGCACGGTCACCGTCGTAACAGCAGATGACGTTATTGGTCACCCTGAACAGCAGTTGAATATGATCGGCGGTGGTGGACGTACCTAACGACGCAACCGCGTAGTTAATGTCGTACTGCGCCAGCGCAACGACGTCCATATAGCCTTCGACGACCAGAAGACGCGGAGGTTCCGCGTTATCCTGCTGCGCCTCATAAAGACCGTAAAGCTGGCGGCCCTTATGGAAAATATCGGTTTCCGGGGAGTTAAGGTATTTCGGCAGGGCATCACCCAGCACGCGACCACCAAAACCAATTACCCGGCCTCGCTTGTCGCGGATCGGAAACATCACCCGTTCGCGGAAGCGGTCGTAGCTTCGTCCCTGGTCGTTGGTGACCAGCATGCCTGCATCGATGAGAGATTTACGATCTTCGCTATTGCCGCCAAAACGCTTTAACACGTTGTCCCAGCCGGGCGGGGCGTAACCAATAGCGAAACGCGCAATGACATCGTCGCTCAGTCCGCGCTTGTTCAGATACTGGCGCGCAGGCTCAGCCGCAGAGTGCTTAAGAGACTGTTGGTAAAACGAATTCAGGCCATCCATCAGTTGATACAGCGTTTGTCGTTGATGGCGCTCGATCTGACTTGGCCCACTGCCTGCTTCATACGGCACTTCAAGGTTATGCATCGCCGCCAGCTCTTCGACGGTTTCAACGAACTCGAGCTTGTCGTAGTTCATTAAAAAATCAACGGCATTACCGTGAGCACCACAGCCGAAGCAATGGTAAAACTGCTTTTCACCGTTTACGGTGAAGGAGGGGGTTTTTTCGTTATGGAACGGACAGCACGCATGGTAGTTCTTGCCCTGTTTTTTCAGCTTTACCCGCGCGTCGATGAGATCGACGATGTCGGTTCTGGCAAGCAGGTCATTGATGAAAACGCGTGGGATTCTTCCGGCCATATGCCCCAAAAATTTAAGCGACTTATAAACGAAAACAAGCCGCGCATTCCTTCCGGAAGCACGGCCTTACGACTATTACTCTGTCTGTCAATTGAGGGCTGAGGCCCTCAACCAATTAGTACAGACGAGTACGGCGTGCGTTTTCGCGAGCCAGTTTCTTCGCGTGACGTTTCACAGCGGAAGCTTTAGCGCGCTTACGTTCGGTCGTTGGTTTTTCATAAAACTCACGACGACGAACTTCAGCCAGAACACCTGCTTTCTCGCATGAACGTTTGAAGCGACGCAGTGCTACGTCGAACGGCTCGTTTTCACGTACTTTAATTACCGGCATGTAACTCTCACCTTTAATAAATTCGGTTTGCCGCTGGCATCAACGCCAGCTTATTTCAAAATGGTGCGGAATTTTACTGCAAATGCTGCTGCTTTGTAAAGCACCGATGCGATTTTGAAAGGGACTTTAATAAGGGTGAGGAGTATACACGAGCCTTCTTCCTGGGGCGAACAAAGTTTTACATCAACCCGCCCAGGCTCTACACTGCGCGGTATTGAAACGAGGTAAAACAAGTCATGCGTGTACTGGGTATTGAAACATCCTGCGATGAAACCGGCATCGCCATTTACGACGACGAAAAAGGACTTCTGGCCAACCAGCTGTATAGTCAGGTGAAATTGCACGCTGACTACGGCGGCGTCGTACCTGAACTGGCCTCTCGTGACCACGTGCGTAAAACAGTTCCCCTGATTCAGGCGGCGCTGAAAGAGGCCGGGTTGAGCTCAACCGATATTGATGCCGTGGCCTATACCGCAGGCCCGGGCCTGGTCGGTGCGCTGCTGGTTGGCGCAACCGTTGGTCGTTCGCTGGCCTTCGCGTGGGACGTGCCGGCCATCCCGGTTCACCATATGGAAGGGCACCTTCTGGCACCGATGCTGGAAGAGAATCCGCCTGAATTCCCGTTTGTTGCGCTGCTGGTTTCCGGCGGCCATACGCAGCTGATTAGCGTAACGGGCATTGGCAAGTACGAGCTGCTGGGCGAGTCGATCGACGACGCCGCCGGTGAAGCGTTCGATAAAACCGCCAAGCTGCTGGGTCTGGATTACCCGGGCGGCCCGATGCTGTCAAAAATGGCGTCGCAGGGAACGGAAGGGCGCTTTGTCTTCCCGCGCCCAATGACCGACCGTCCGGGGCTGGACTTCAGCTTCTCCGGGCTGAAAACCTTCGCGGCGAATACGATCCGTAATAACGATGACAGCGAGCAAACCCGCGCCGATATCGCCCGCGCGTTCGAAGATGCGGTAGTGGACACGCTGATGATCAAGTGCAAGCGCGCGCTGGAACAGACCGGCTTTAAGCGTCTGGTGATGGCGGGCGGCGTGAGCGCTAACCGCACGCTTCGCGCGAAGCTCGCCGAGATGATGCAAAAGCGTCGCGGGGAAGTGTTCTATGCCCGTCCGGAATTCTGTACCGATAACGGGGCGATGATCGCCTACGCCGGGATGGTGCGCCTTAATGCGGGGGCAACGTCCGACCTGAGCGTGTCCGTGCGTCCGCGCTGGCCGCTGGCGGAACTGCCGGAGGCGTAATCCCTCACCCTAACCCTCTCCCACAGGGAGAGGGGATCGTTTGATTACACCCGCAGCATCCCTTTCTCTTCCAGAAACGCAATAATCGTCCCCAGGCCGTCCCCCGCCTTCAGGTTGGTAAAGGTCCATGGACGCTCGCCGCGCATGCGGTTGGTATCGCGCTCCATCACCTCCAGCGAGGCGCCGACGTAGGGCGCGAGATCGGTTTTGTTGATCACCAGAAAATCGGATTTGGTGATCCCCGGTCCGCCCTTGCGCGGAATTTTTTCCCCTTCGGCCACGTCGATCACGTAGATGGTCAGATCCGCCAGCTCCGGGCTGAACGTCGCGCTCAGGTTGTCCCCGCCGCTTTCCACGAAGATCAGGTCCAGATTACCGAATTTCTCGCTGAGCGCTTCCACCGCCGCCAGGTTCATTGAGGCATCTTCGCGGATGGCGGTATGCGGGCAGCCGCCGGTCTCCACGCCTACAATGCGCTCCGGCGCCAGCGCGCCCGCTTCGGTCAGGATGCGCTGATCCTCTTTGGTGTAGATATCGTTGGTTACCACCGCCAGGTGATACGTGTCGCGCATCGCCTTGCAGAGCGCTTCCAGCAGAGCGGTTTTGCCCGACCCTACCGGGCCACCCACGCCCACGCGCAGGGGATGTTTGTAATCAGCCATGTTGACTCCTCAGGAACGGAATAGTCGTGAATATTGGGTTTCGTGGCGCGCGGAGGCGATGGCGGACAGCGGCGTTGCTGCGCCCAGCGCGTTGTCGCGACGTAAAAAGGCCTGTTCAAGCCCGGCGGCAAAATGGTCGCTCAGTTCGATAATCAGCTGCTGCGCGGCCTGCTGCCCAAACGGCACCAGCTTGACGCCCGCCATGACCGCGCTCTCCATCCAGCTGTATCCCAGGCTCAACACCAGCTCGCGCACGTCAATGCCCCATCGCACGCCGAGCCACGCCATGCCGCAGAGCTGGCTTTGCCTGCACAGCGCCAGCCATTCTGCCGGGCAGTCCGGCTCCCAGCTTTTAATCAGGCGCGTAAAGGCAGCCCCGCGGTTGCGTTCTTCTTCACGCAGCTCTCGCGTTTCCCGGCAGGCGAGCAGGTATGCCGTCCAGCGTTTGGCCGTTGCCAGATCGTGCCGATCGCAGGCCTGGCAGAGACGGTGAAACAGCGGCAGATCGACGCAGAAAAAACTCTGCTCCATCTGCTGGATCTGCCAGCGTTTAAAGGCGTCGGCGTCCGTGACCCAGCCCGCCTCAACGGCCCACTCCAGCCCCTGCGACCAGGTAAACGACCCGACCGGCAGGCTGCTGCTGGAGAGCTGCATCAGGCGCAGCCTCTGACGGGCGTGCTCCATCAGCTCATCAGCGCCAGCAGGGCGGACACAATCAGCCCGCCGCCAAAGGTTTTACGCAGCCCGTCGTGACGGCGCAGCAGCAGCCCTGCGGCAAAGCTGGCGCACAGGACCGTGGCGCTGGCGAGCATAAAGCCGCTGGTGAAGAGCCAGAAGCTGTGGCCGGACATCTCCACGCCGTGCGCCCAGCCGTGGAACATCGCCAGGACAGGCACTGCCAGCAGCAAGCGATTTTCAGTTTTAAACATCATCACGCCGCAGACCGCCAGCGAGGCGATAATCAGCATCTCCATGCCGCTAAAGCCGCCGAGCAGGCTGCCCGCAATAGCGCCAACGAGCATCATGCCGAGGGTGGCAAACGGCAGCAGGAGCTTGCGGCCGCTCAGTGCCGAGAGCACGCCTGCACCCGCCAGCATCAGCAGGTGATCGAGTCCGGTCAGCGGATGGAGAAAACCGGCCTGGAAGCTGTCGGCGCCGTGGCCGGGATGCGCGAGCGCGGGAACGGAAAAGGCCAGAAGCAGCAGAGGTAAATACTTACGCATGATTAATCCTTAATGTGAATGAGCGTGAGAGTGGCTGTGGGCATCGCTGGTATAAGCGCCCGCTTCCGGTTCAAACGGCAGGCTGGCGTAGGCCACTTCCAGCCCGAACTGGCGCAGCATGTCGTCGAGAACGTGGTCGTGGTGATAGCGCAGCTCGCCGGGCATGACCTGCAGCGGCACGTGGCGGTTGCCCAGGTGGTAGCAGGCGCGGGCGAGCAGGAACGGATCGGCGCAGTGCACCACGGAGACCGACTCCGGCGCGGCGATCACCTCGACAACCTCGCTGCCGTCGTCGGTAGTCAGCAGGTCGCCCCCGCGCAGCAGCAGGCCGCGCGGCAGCATTAGCCCGGCCTCGCGCCCGTCGTTCAGCGATACGCGGGCGCGGCTTTTCACCCGTACGTCAATCGGCAGCGTGACGCTGGCGGTGGCGGGGTGGGCATGGTCCAGGCGTTGGGTTAAATAGATCATCATCACTCCTCAAAACAGGAAATAGCGTTGCGCCATCGGCAGAACGTCAGCCGGTTCGCTGGTTATCAGTTCACCGTCGACGCGCACCTCGTAGGTTTGTGAGTCGACGGTGATATTCGGCTGCAGGCCGTTGTGGATCATGTCCGCCTTTTTCACCGTCCGGCAGCCTTTCACCACCGCGGTAGCGCTCTGCAGGTTGAGCTGCTGCGGGATGCCGTTGGCACTGGCGGCCTGCGAGATAAACGTCAGCCGGGTGGCGTGGCGCGCGGCACCCAGCGATCCAAACATCGGGCGGTAATGCACCGGCTGCGGCGTGGGGATCGAGGCGTTGATATCGCCCATCGGCGCGCAGGCAATCATCCCGCCCTTGACGATGGTGGCGGGCTTGACGCCGAAGAACGCCGGGGACCAGACCACCAGATCCGCCAGCTTGCCCGCCTCAATCGAACCGACTTCGTGGGCAATGCCGTGGGTGAGCGCCGGGTTAATGGTGTATTTGGCGACGTAGCGCTTCACGCGGAAGTTGTCGTTATCGCCGGTCTCTTCCGGCAGCGCGCCGCGCTGGACCTTCATGCGGTGCGCCACCTGCCAGGTGCGGATAATCACTTCTCCGACGCGGCCCATGGCCTGCGAATCTGACGAGGTGAGCGAGAATGCGCCGATGTCGTGCAGCACGTCTTCAGCGGCGATGGTTTCACGACGAATGCGGGATTCCGCAAACGCCACGTCCTCGGCGATATCCGGGTCAAGGTGGTGGCAGACCATCAGCATGTCGAGATGCTCGTCGATGGTATTGACCGTGTAGGGCAGCGTCGGGTTGGTGGAGGAGGGCAGAATATTCGGGTGCGCGCAGGCGGTGATGATATCCGGCGCGTGGCCGCCGCCTGCGCCTTCGGTATGGAAAGTGTGGATGGTGCGCCCTGCGATGGCCGCCAGCGTGTCTTCGACAAACCCGGACTCGTTCAGCGTGTCGCTGTGCAGCGCCACCTGAATATCCATCTCTTCCGCCACCTCCAGCGAGCAGTTGATCGCCGCAGGCGTCGCGCCCCAGTCTTCGTGGATCTTCAGCCCGATAGCACCGGCGGCAATCTGCTCGCGCAGGGCGTCCGGGTTGGAGCCGTTACCTTTGCCGAGCAGGCCGATATTCACCGGCAGCGTATCCGCAGCCTGCAGCATGCGGGCGATATACCACGGCCCCGGCGTGCAGGTGGTGGCGTTGGTGCCCGCTGCGGGGCCGGTGCCGCCGCCGATCATGGTGGTGACGCCGGAGACCAGCGCCTCTTCAGCCTGCTGCGGGCAGATCCAGTGGATGTGGGTGTCGATCCCGCCCGCGGTGACGATCTTCCCCTCGGCGGCAATCACTTCCGTTGCCGCGCCAATCGGGATCGTCACGCCGGGCTGAATGTCCGGATTACCGGCTTTGCCGACGGCGAAGATCCGCCCGTTCTTTACGCCGATATCGGCTTTTACGATCCCCCAGTGATCGACGATCAGCGCGTTGGTGAGAACCAGATCCACGCAGTCGTCTGCGGTCATCTGCCCCTGACCCATGCCGTCGCGGATCACCTTTCCGCCGCCGAATTTGACCTCTTCGCCGTAGACCGTGAGATCGTCTTCCACTTCGATCCACAGCTCGCTGTCGGCCAGCCGCACTTTATCGCCGGTGGTGGGGCCGAACATATCGGCATATGCCCGGCGTGAAATCTCAGCCATGTTTCACCTCGCCCATCACCTCGCCGCGAAAGCCGAAAATGCGCTGCGCGCCCGTGACCTGAACCAGCGTCACCTCACGCTTCTGGCCGGGCTCGAAGCGCACGGCGGTGCCCGCCGGGATATTCAGCCGGTAGCCTTTGGTGGCTTCCCGCTCGAACTTCAGGGCCGGGTTGACCTCGTAAAAGTGGTAATGCGATCCGACCTGGATCGGCCTGTCGCCGTGATTTTCGACAACCACGCTTTGGGTTTCACGCCCGACGTTGATCGCAATCGTTCCGGGCTGGATCTGGTATTCACCTGGGATCATCGCGCGCTCCTTAGACGATCGGGTTATGGACGGTGACGAGCTTCGATCCGTCCGGGAAGGTGGCTTCGACCTGAATATCCGGGATCATCTCCGGCACGCCTTCCATTACCTGATCGCGCGTCAGGACGTGGCGGCCCGCCTCCATCAGCGAGGCGACGGTTTCGCCATCGCGCGCGCCCTCCATGATGAAGGCGCTGATCAGCGCGACCGATTCCGGGTAATTAAGCTTTACCCCGCGCGCAAGGCGGCGTTCGGCAACCAGCGCGGCGGTGAACAGCAACAGCTTGTCTTTTTCTCTGGGGGTCAGTTCCATAATGTTTCTCTTATGTCTGCCAGATACGCGGCGAACAGGCGGTTTTGGTGGTGAGAAGCGGGCGAAGCGACTGCCAGACGTCACGCATCACCCGCTGGCAAATCAGGTTGTCATCGGAGAGAAAACGCACCGAAAGCAGATCGTCGGTGAGCGTTGCCCCCGCAAAGTGTTCCAGCGGCGCGAGCCGTTCGCGTACCGTGTCGAGATGTTCTTCATTGGCCGGATAGAACAGCAGCGTGCCGAGCCATGGATATCCGGCGACGGGCGTGAGATCGCCGTCGGCAAGGTGCTGACGCTCAATCAGGCGCGGTTCATCCTCAACCCAGACTTCAAGGCGGCTCTCCAGCGTGCCGTGGCTGAAGGTCTCATTGATCACCGGGCGCCCCAGGCAGTACAGCTCCCACGCCAGCAGCGTGCTGGAGGTCTTCAGGTGGAAGACGGAGCGCAGCGCGGCGTTCGCACCCGGGAAGATAATAGTGTCCTGCGGTAGCCACTCCAGCGTGGATTCATCATCGAGATAAAAGTGCTGATTCAGGCGAGCCTGCGGGCCGCTGCTGCGATAGAACTTGCTGGCGCCGGGCATTGTGATAAGCGCATGGCTTTTGGCGTCCAGCCGAACGGAAATGTCCAGCGTATCGCCGCCCACAATCCCGCCAGGCGGATGCAGCAGATAAAGGTGGCAGGCTTCTCCTTCGGGATAAAATGGACGCTGAACGGTAAGCGGCCCGACGTGATGAGCGGAGTGCAGGAGGGTTTTCTCAGGGGTGTGACAAAACTGCAGGGCAAGCGACGCCTGCCAGCCTTTGTACGAATTATCAGTGACCTGAGCTGCTAACATGCTGCATCCATCTGCTCATCATCGGGGTCGTTTCAGTATGCCCTGGCAGAAATGAAGGCTGTCATATGAGTCGCTTATGGATGGCGGTTAAGACGAAACAAAAAAGCACGCCCCGGGGGCGTGCTGTCTGACAAACATCGCGATGCCGTTATTTCAGGTGCTCATGCAGCGCTGCGCCTGCCTGCTCCAGGGCAACTTTAACCGTTGGCTCCTGGCTCAGCGGGTTAAGCAGGCCGTAATCGTGGATCATGCCGTTATAGCGCGTGACGGTCACCGGGACGCCAGCCGCATCCAGCTTACGCCCGAATGCTTCACCTTCATCCCGCAGAACGTCCAGCTCTGCTGTCTGAATCAGCGTCTCCGGGAAGCCTTTCAACTGCGCGGCGCTGGCGCGAAGCGGAGAGGCAAGGATATTGTTGCGGTCGGCAGCGCTGGTGGTGTAGTTATCCCAGAACCATTTCATCATGTTTTTCGACAGGAAATAGCCGTTCTCGAACTGGTTATACGAGGCAGTATCAAAATTCGCATCGGTCACAGGCCAGAGCATCACGTTGTAGCGAATTTTGGGCCCATTGAACTGTTTTGCCTGCAGCGCAACGGAAGCCACCATATTGCCGCCCACGCTGTTACCGACCAGACCCAGACGGCTACCGTCCACGCCAATTTCCTGACCGTGTTCGGCTACCCATTTTGTCGCTTCATAGGCCTGATTGATGGCCACCGGGAAATGGGCCTCAGGTGACGGCGTGTAATCAATGTAAACCGCTGCGGCGCCTGATGCGCGAACCAGATCGCGGATTAAGCGTTCATGGGTTGGGTAATCGCCCAGCACCCAACCGCCGCCGTGGAAGAACATAAATGCCGGGAGCGTGCCGGTCGCGTTTTCAGGTTTCACTATTTTCAGTTTGATCGCCTGACCATTTACCTGGATCGTTTTTTCTGAAACCTGAGCGGGCGGCAGTTTTGCGCCTTGCTGCGCGCCGATCAGTACCTGGCGGGCCTCCTGCGGGGTCATCTGTTCCATTGGCTTACCCTTGCCGGAATTCAGAATATTAAGAAACGCCTGTACGCCTGCGGTCGGAGCTGGGGTATTGGTGGTTTGAGCGGATGCAGCAGCTGACGCGAAGACGGAAGAAACCAGGATGGCGGTTAGTGTTTTCATGGTGGTACCTCTTTAAGCGCATTTGAACGGATGAGATAACTAAATAGTGTGCTACTTAGTTGCTGGTATAATACTTGCGTGCAAGATACTTTTAGTCAAACATTATTTATAATTTTTTTAGGCAACAGATTCGGAGTTGATAGAAAAATGAAAGAAAACAAAACGCTAGATGATTTACTTTGCTTCTCGCTGTACTCGGTCACCAATGCGTTTGTTCGCCAGTATCGTCCCTTACTGCAAGAGATGGATTTGACCTACCCGCAATTCGTTGTTTTGATGGCGCTTTATGAGAAAGACAACATTCCACTTCGCGATCTCAGCGATAAGACGTTTTTTGATTCGGGCACATTGACGCCGCTTGTACAAAAGCTTGAGGCAAAAGGATTCCTCAACCGTATCGCGGTTGTGGGTGATGAAAGGATGAAAAATGTTGTACTGACCGACAAAGCCAAAGACCTGAAGAAACGGGTGATGGCATTGCCGGACCAGATTCGCTGCAGCATGCGGATGAACGATGATGAGCTTGATATGCTAAAAAAACTTTCCCGAACGCTGCTGGACGATTTGTAAGAACCCTTCGGTGGGTGGGGAACCCACCGAAGCGATGTGTCGTTACCGATAGTCCTCCGCATCCACATCATACCCGGAGGGCTCCCAGCGGATCGCCAGCAGCGATGCCAGGCCGATAAACGGTGCCAGCGCAATCACCCAGAACACGGCGGTGTCGAGCGACGCCACCAGCAGCGGGAACAGGAACAGCGACAGCGTAGAACTACTGCGCATCAGCGTCTGGTTGAGACCCACGCCCACGCCGCGCAGCGAGGTCGGGTAGCTCAGCGAGGCGAACGTCATGGTATGGGCGCCCGGGCCAAAGCCCTGACCGAAAAGGAATAGCGCCAGCATCGCCACGGCAAGCACGCCTTCAGAGGCACCTTCCGGTCGGCCAATCAGCGCGAGGCCCAGCAGCGCGACAAGCTGGCAGGCATAACCCGCAAGCGACATTCGCCATGCGCCGAAGCGCGGCACGTAGCGTACCGCCAGCAGTCCGCCGACGAAGGCAAACAGCAGGTTAAGCACCAGAGAAATGAGAATGGTGGTGAGCATCGACTGAACAAAGAAGCTGGAGATGATCACCGGCAGACCAAACGCCACGGCGTTGTAGGCGAACGAGGAGACGACGGACAGCAGCGTGGCGAGCGTCGTGCGGCGTAAATAGACGCCGCGAAACAGATTCAGATAGTTTGACCATTTCGCTTTATTCACGACGGGGGCAGGCTGGCCGAGCGCATCCTGCGGGACGTGGGCGTTAATATTGTACGACTGCCGCAAAATCGACGCCGCCTCCTTCAGATTGCCCTGATTCGCCGCCCATACCGGCGATTCGCTCATATAGCGGCTGCGGATGGCGATAATCACCAGCGCTGGCACTGCACCAAAGCCGAGAATTAAACGCCACAGCCAGTCGCTGTGGCTTTCCGGCAGCACGGCGTAGAAGAACAGCACCAGCAGGTAGGAGACGCTGATGGCGGCATACCAGGTAGGGCACCACATCGCGACGCTGGAGGCTTTGTTTCCCGGACCTTTCAGCCTGGCGAACTCGCTTAAAAACGCCATCGCCACGGGAAGGTCGATCCCGACCCCAAGCCCCATCACAAAGCGGGCGCCCGCCAGCACATATTCGTTCGGGGCCAGCGCACAGGCGATGGCGGCCACCACGAAGAACACCATATCAGCCATAAAAACGCGGTAGCGCCCGATTTTATCCGTGAGGTAACCGCCGAGCAGCGCCCCGACAATCGCGCCAAAGGTAATTGCCGAGGCCACCATACCGGTCCCGGCGGGCGTCAGGTTAAATTCGCGGGTGATATCTTTTATGCCGAAGGCCAGCGCGCCCAGATCGTAAGCATCGAGGAAAATCCCGCCCAGCGCGATACCGACCACGATGCGGGCATTGGCCCGGCCCTGTGAACCGTCATTAACGAGGCGTGATACATCCGAAGCGCTGTGCACCCACTGGATGTCGCCATCGGTGTGTTTTCCTGCCGTTGAAAGGGGAGTTGTTTCTGTGATTTCAGCCATTTTCTTCTAATGTGGTTGTGTTGTGTCATTAACAGTTACCACAGGCAGAAGGTGACCAAAATCACATTTGGCTATAAGGCATAACTAACCCTTACGGCGCGTCTTTTTTCTTCCTCTTGAGCTTCGTCCAGATTTTGGTCTCCTGACGACGCCACAGGCGCTGAATATTATCGTGATGACGCAGCAGGATAAGGCAGGAGAGCATCGACACCGGGAAGGTGAACTGAGGTTTAAACCACCAGACGTAGAACGGGGCGATCAGCGCGCTGACGATGGCGCCCAGCGAGGAATAGCCGCTCAGCAGAATGGTCAATAGCCAGGTCCCGGCCATCACGCCGGTTAGGTCCCAGCCGATAGGCGCAATGGCACCAAAGGCGGTCGCCACACCTTTGCCACCTTTAAAACCGAAGAATACGGGCCAGATGTGGCCGACACAGGCCGCAATAGCAATAAGCCCCAGCCAGAACGGCGTGACGCCCAGCGCATACGCGCCCCAGACGGGCAGCATCCCTTTCAGAACATCAAAAATCAAAACCGCTACGGCTGCTCCCTTGCCACCAATTCGTAGTACGTTGGTCGCCCCCGGATTCCCGGAACCATTTTCACGCGGGTCGGGTAACCCGGCGATGCGGCAGACCAGAATGGCGCTGGAGATTGAGCCGCAAAGATAGGCGAGGAGGATCATTCCAGGCGCGATTGCACTCATAACGCTGTTCCGTTTTGAAAATGTATCTGTATTCTCAGCATCTGTGGATAATACGCATAATTCGCCGGAAGTGGTATCCGGTTTAGCCAAAAAGCAGGCAGGTCGTGATGGATATTGTATTTATAGAGCAACTTTCGGTAATCACCACAATTGGTGTTTACGACTGGGAACAGACCATCGAGCAGAAGCTGGTGTTCGATATCGAAATGGGATGGGATAACCGCAAATCGGCAAAAAGCGATGACGTGAACGACTGTCTCAGCTATGCCGACATCAGTGAAACGGTCATTGCCCACGTTGAAGGGCAACGTTTTGCGCTGGTCGAACGGGTGGCGGAAGAAGTCGCAGAATTGCTGCTGAAAAAATTCAACTCACCGTGGGTACGCATCAAGCTGAGCAAGCCGGGCGCGGTGGCGCGAGCCGCCAACGTTGGCGTCATCATTGAGCGTGGCACAAATCTGAAAGGCAAGAATTAACGTCATAATTGCTAAACCAATTTAGGTTATACCGGTCTTAAAGCTGTATCTTTCACGGTAGCCGTTGGGGCGACCGTTTTTTTATATCTTTTTAGGGGTTTATAGATGAGCGATATGCACTCGCTGCTGGTGGCGGCAATACTGGGTGTGGTCGAAGGATTGACGGAGTTTTTACCGGTTTCCAGTACCGGCCATATGATTATCGTTGGCCATCTGCTGGGCTTTGAAGGCGATACCGCCAAAACGTTTGAAGTGGTTATCCAGCTGGGTTCGATTCTGGCGGTGGTGGTGATGTTCTGGCGCCGTCTGTTTGGCCTGATCGGTATCCATTTTGGCCGTCCGCCGCAGCACGAAGGGATGAGTAAAGGTCGCCTGTCGCTGATCCATATTTTGCTCGGGATGATCCCGGCGGTGGTGCTGGGTCTGGTTTTCCACGACGCCATCAAATCGCTGTTTAACCCGATTAACGTGATGTACGCGCTGGTGGTGGGCGGCTTCCTGCTGATCGCCGCGGAAGTGCTGAAGCCAAAAACGCCGCGCGCGGAAGGTCTGGACGATATGACGTATCGTCAGGCGTTTATCATTGGCTGCTTCCAGTGTCTGGCGCTGTGGCCGGGCTTCTCGCGTTCAGGCGCAACCATCTCCGGCGGGATGCTGATGGGCGTAAGCCGTTACGCCGCGTCAGAGTTCTCATTCCTGCTGGCGGTGCCAATGATGATGGGGGCCACTGTACTCGACGTCTATAAGAGCTATCACTTCCTGACGACTGGCGATATTCCAATGTTCGCCGTTGGCTTCATCACCGCGTTTATCGTGGCGCTGATTGCCATCAAAACCTTCCTGCAGTTGATTAAGCGTATCTCGTTCATTCCGTTCGCGATCTATCGCTTTATCGTTGCCGCTGCGGTGTACGTAGTCTTCTTCTAACCGATAGCCCTCAGTCTTTTGGCTGAGGGCAGTGTTTTTCCTTCCAGTCAGACACCGCCTGAATTCGCCGTTTCGTGAGTTCTTCGCGAATTTCCGGACCTTTGAATCCCGCCTCGACAACGTCCTTCGTCGGCACCGCTTTCGCTACCTCCCAGGCTTTACGCAGTAAACGCCCCTGCGGATAATCGCACGCTTCAAACCCGGTACGCCCGCGCACGTCAGCTTCGCTGGTCAGCGCGATTTGCTCCACGCGCTGCGGTTTACGCCATGCGTCGATGTTATCGAAAAGCTTAACGATGGTGGCCGGTTTGAGGATGGGGAAGGTGTGGATCAAATCGTGGAATTCGGCCACCAGTTTCGCCAGATCGCGGATCTCGTTCGGCACGCGCAGACGCTGGCACAGCCCTTCGACTAGCCTCACCCCTGCCGGGCCGTGCCCGTGGTGGCGAGGCCAGAATTCTTTTGGCGTTAGGCCTTTGCCGAGATCGTGGCACAGGGTGGAAAAGCGCACGTCCACGTCAGGGCTGAGCATGGCCGCCATGCTCAGGGTCATCAGCGTGTGCACGCCGGTATCAATTTCCGGGTGCCATTTCGCCGGAGCAGGCACGCCAAACAGCGCGTCTATTTCCGGGAAGAGCACCTTCAGCGCGCCGCAGTCGCGAAGGACCTGGAAAAAGACCTGCGGGTTGCGCGTTGTGAGAGCATTTTCCGTTTCTTTCCAGACGCGCTCTGGCGTCAGGTGTTCAAGCTCGCCCGCCTCGGTCATGGCGGTCATCAGCGCCATGGTTTCATCGGCAATACGAAAGCTGAGATGGGCGTAGCGTGCGGCAAAGCGCGCCACGCGCAGGACGCGGAGCGGATCTTCAGAAAACGCCGGGGAGACGTGACGTAAAAGACGGTTGCGCAGATCGTCCTGGCCGCCATAAGCGTCAACGATCTGGCCGTTCTCGTCCTGCGCCAGCGCGTTGATGGTGAGATCGCGGCGCAGAAGATCTTCCTCCAGCGTCACGTCCGGCGCGGCATAGCAGGTGAAGCCCGTATAGCCCGAACCTGATTTCCGCTCGGTACGCGCCAGGGCATACTCTTCACGACTTTTCGGGTGGAGGAAGACGGGAAAATCGCGGCCTACCTGCTGGTAGCCCGCGTCGAGCATCTCTTCCGGGGTGGCGCCAACCACCACCCAGTCTTTATCTTTGACCGGCAGACCTAACAACGCATCACGTACCGCACCACCGACCAGATAACTTTTCACGCCCAACTCTCCCGTTTTCTCTTTTCCAGAATGATACGTAAGTCTGGCAGAGAAGACGAATTAGTTCATCCAGCGGTCTTTACGCTTACGGCTCGGGATCAGGTGCGGCAGAACCAGGCCCAGCACCAGACCGACGCCCAGTACGCCGCCGCCATACATAAACCACTGCATGATGATGGTGCGCTGTTTATCGTCGAGCTGCAGATTGGCGGCATTCACTTTCTTCTGCGCGACAATCAGCTCGTTTTTCAGTTTCTGGTTCTCTTCTTTCAGACCGTTAATCACACCGTCGCTTTGCGCTACTTTCTGCTGCATTTCAGCGGTGCGCTGGTTCCAGGTGCCGTCGATGTTGTTCAGCTTGTCGGTCAGGGTCTTCACCTGGTTTTCCAGATCGGGAACGCGCGTGCGCAGGCTTGGCACGGTGCTCAGCTCTTTCAGCGGGATCCAGGACGTACGGCCGGTACTGTCGCGAACCTGACCGTAATTGGTGTCCGCGTTGGTCTGTAACAGGGTGACTTCCTCGCCGGCATTTACCGTACCCACGAGGCGATAATTATCTCCGGGGCCACTGCGTACCCAGGTGTTCAGTTCGTCAGAAACGTAACGCTTTTCTTCAGCGTGCACTGCGGTTGCGGCGCTAAAAGCGAGTAAAGTAAGTCCAATCAGGCGTAATTTAAGCATCATTAGTCGTTATTTTCATAAATAGTGGAACGATAGTAGTGGCAACAGTGTCTCTACGCAAAGCATTCGTCAGCAATCAGAATCATCTGTGTCACGACTCTACACATTTACGCCCGACAAATTGCTCATTGCATGGCAATTTGGCGCAAAATACTATGTACTGACAAACAAATGGCGAGGAAGTTCGCCCTCATTGACGCGTCTGTGACGCCCGCAAAAGTACAAGGCTATGGCTCAGGAAATCGAATTAAAATTTATCGTCGAAAAAGACAGCGTTGACGCACTCCGCCAGCATCTGCATACGCTTTCCGGCGAACACCATGCACCGGTACAACTGCTTAATATCTATTACGAAACGCCAGACAACTGGCTGCGCCGCCACGATATGGGGCTGCGCATCCGTGGCGCGAGCGGGCGCTACGAGATGACGATGAAAATTGCCGGCCGCGTGGTCGGCGGTTTACATCAGCGCCCGGAATACAATATCGACATCAGTAAGCCAGAACTTGAGCTGGAGCGTTTCCCGGCGGAAGTCTGGCCGGAAGGCGAGCTGCCTTCCGCGCTGGCGGAGCAGGTACAGCCGCTGTTCAGCACCGATTTCTGGCGCGAGAAATGGCTGGTGACGGAAGGCAAAAGCCGCATCGAAATCGCCCTCGATCTGGGTGAGGTGAAGGCAGGGGAATTCCAGGAACCGATTTGCGAACTGGAGCTTGAGCTGCTGGAAGGGGACGCAAATGACGTGCTGAAGCTGGCGCGCAGGCTGGTGAGTCAGTCCGGACTGCGTCAGGGAAGCCTGAGTAAAGCCGCGCGGGGTTACCATCTGGCGGCCGGAAATGCGCCGCGCGTGCTGAAAGAGACGACCATTTTGCGCGTTGCGCCGAAAGCCAGCGTTGAGCAGGGGCTGGAAGCCGCGCTGGAGCTGGCGCTTTCGCAGTGGCAGTACCACGAAGAGCTGTGGGTGCGAAATGTGAAAAACGCGAAATCCCACGTGCTGGCGGCCATTGCCCTGGTGCGCCACACCCTGACGCTATTCGGCGGCATCGTTCCTCGCAAAGCGAGCGCTCACTTACGTGATCTGCTGACGCAAACCGAAACGCTGATGCTCTCCGACGTCTCAGCGCAAACGGCGATTTACAGCCCGCAAGCCGCTTCGGCAAAACTGGCGCTGACCGAGTTTCTGGTGACGCGCGGCTGGTGCGCCTTCCTGGATGCGAAAGCCGAGGCCAAAATCGCGGAAAACTTTAAGCGTTTCGCGGACATTCATCTTTCCCGTCATGCCGCTGAACTGAAGAGCACCTTTGCGTATCCGCTCGGCGATAAGTATGGCGATCAGCTTCCCCGTCTTTCGCGCAACATCGACAGCATGCTGCTCCTTTCCGGTGCCTACGACGGGCCACAGGCGCAGGCGTGGCTGGAAAACTGGCAGGGGCTGAAGCATGCCATTGAAACCCGTCAGCATATCGAGATAGAGCATTTCCGTAACGAGGCCATTTCGCAGGAGCCGTACTGGCTGCACAGCGGAAAACGTTAACTCTGGCAAGGAACCCCAAGAATGCCGCTTTCTTCAGCGTTACAGCAGCAGTGGCAGACCGTTTGCGAACGTCTGCCTGAGTCATTACCGGCGTCATCGTTAAGCGAGCAGGCGAAGAGCGTGCTCGCCTTCAGTGATTTTGTGCAGGAAAGCATCGCCGTCTACCCGGACTGGCTGGCGGAGCTTGAAAACGCACCGCCGCAGGCGGACGAGTGGCGGCACTATGCCGGCTGGCTGCAGGCCGCACTCGAAGACGTAGCGGATGAAGCGACGCTGATGCGCGTCCTGCGCCAGTTCCGCCGTCGGGTGATGGTGCGCATTGCCTGGGCTCAGGCGCTGGAGCTCGTGGGCGAAGAGAGTACGCTGCAGCAGTTAAGCGAGCTGGCGCAGACGCTGATTGTCGCGGCGCGCGACTGGCTCTACGCCGCCTGCTGTAAAGAGTGGGGCACGCCGTGCAGCGAGGAAGGGGTTCCTCAGCCGCTGCTGATTCTGGGGATGGGCAAGCTGGGCGGCTGCGAACTGAACTTCTCCTCCGATATCGACCTGATTTTCGCGTGGCCCGAGAACGGCTCCACGCGCGGCGGTCGTCGCGAGCTGGACAACGCCCAGTTCTTTACCCGCCTCGGTCAGCGTCTGATTAAGGCGCTGGATCAGCCGACGCAGGACGGCTTTGTTTACCGCGTGGACATGCGCCTGCGTCCGTTTGGCGACAGCGGACCGCTGGTGCTGAGCTTTGCCGCGCTGGAGGATTACTACCAGGAGCAGGGGCGCGACTGGGAGCGCTATGCGATGGTTAAAGCGCGGATCATGGGCGACAGCGACGACGCTTACGCTAACGAACTGCGCGCCATGCTGCGCCCGTTCGTGTTCCGTCGCTATATCGACTTCAGCGTCATCCAGTCCCTGCGTAATATGAAAGGGATGATCGCCCGTGAGGTTCGCCGTCGCGGGCTGAAGGACAACATCAAGCTCGGCGCGGGCGGCATTCGCGAAATCGAATTTATCGTTCAGGTCTTCCAGCTTATTCGCGGCGGGCGTGAGCCGTCGTTACAGTCCCGCTCGCTATTGCCGACGCTGAGCGCCATCGAGCAGCTTCATCTGCTGCCGGACGGCGACGCGCAAACCCTGCGCGAGGCCTATCTTTTTCTGCGACGTCTGGAAAACCTGCTGCAAAGCATCAACGACGAACAGACCCAGACCCTGCCGGGGGATGACCTTAATCGGGCGCGTCTGGCCTGGGGGATGCGCGTGGATGACTGGTCTACGCTGACCGAACGGCTGGACGCTCACATGGCGGGCGTGCGCCGCATCTTTAACGAGCTGATTGGTGATGACGAAAGTGAATCGCAGGACGACGCGCTTTCCGAGCACTGGCGCGAGCTGTGGCAGGATGCGCTTCAGGAAGATGACACGACCCCCGTGCTGGCGCACCTGAGTGACGACGCCCGCCATCGCGTGGTGGCGCTGATCGCGGATTTCCGTCTCGAACTGAACAAACGCGCCATCGGCCCGCGCGGTCGTCAGGTGCTGGATCACCTGATGCCGCATCTGCTGAGCGAGGTCTGCTCGCGGGCGGACGCGCCGGTGCCGCTGTCGCGCATGATGCCGCTGCTGAGCGGGATTATTACGCGCACCACGTATCTGGAGCTTCTGAGCGAGTTCCCGGGGGCGCTGAAGCATCTGATTACGCTCTGCGCCGCCTCGCCGATGGTGGCGAATAAGCTGGCGCGATATCCGCTGCTGCTGGATGAGCTGCTCGATCCGAACACGCTGTATCAGCCCACGGCGACGGATGCCTACCGGGACGAGCTGCGTCAGTATCTGCTGCGCGTGCCGGAAGAGGACGAAGAGCAACAGCTGGAGGCGCTGCGCCAGTTTAAGCAGGCTCAGATGCTGCGCGTGGCGGCGGCGGACATCGCCGGAACGCTGCCGGTGATGAAAGTGAGCGATCACTTAACCTGGCTGGCAGAGGCGATCATCGACGCGGTGGTCCATCAGGCGTGGGTGCAGATGGTGGCGCGCTACGGCCAGCCGAAACACCTGGCCGAACGTGAAGGACGCGGATTCGCGGTCGTGGGGTACGGCAAGCTTGGCGGCTGGGAGCTGGGCTATAGCTCCGATCTGGATTTAATCTTCCTGCACGACTGCCCGGTTGACGTAATGACCGACGGCGAGCGTGAAATTGACGGGCGTCAGTTCTACCTGCGCCTGGCGCAGCGCATCATGCACCTGTTCAGCACCCGCACCTCGTCGGGCATTTTGTATGAAGTTGATGCGCGCCTGCGTCCGTCCGGCGCGGCGGGCATGCTGGTCACTTCAACGGAATCCTTCGCCGATTACCAGAAGAACGAAGCCTGGACGTGGGAGCATCAGGCGCTGGTGCGCGCTCGCGTGGTGTATGGCGATCCGCAGCTCAAAACGCAGTTCGATGCCATCCGTAAGGATGTCATGACCACCCCGCGCGAGGGCAGCACGCTGCAAACGGAAGTGCGCGAGATGCGCGAGAAAATGCGCGCGCATCTCGGCAATAAACATCGCGATCGCTTTGATATTAAAGCCGACGAGGGCGGGATCACCGATATTGAATTCATTACCCAGTATCTGGTGCTGCTGCACGCGCACGACAAGCCTAAGCTCACCCGCTGGTCGGATAACGTGCGCATTCTGGAACTGCTGGCGCAAAACGACATCATGGACGAGCAGGAAGCGCAGGCTTTAACCCGCGCCTACACGACGCTTCGCGACGAGCTTCATCACCTGGCGCTGCAGGAGCAGCCGGGGCACGTGGCGCTGGACTGTTTTGTCGCAGAACGCGCTCAGGTAACGGCCAGCTGGCAGAAGTGGCTGGTGGAACCGTGCGTAACAAATCAAGTGTGATATTATCGCGCGCAAATTGTGAATCTTTCTGGAGTCAGGAATGAAAGTAACACTGCCAGAGTTTGAACGTGCTGGAGTTATGGTTGTTGGGGATGTGATGCTGGATCGCTACTGGTATGGACCGACCAGCCGCATCTCTCCGGAAGCACCGGTACCGGTGGTTAAGGTCGACACCATTGAAGAGCGTCCCGGCGGCGCGGCAAACGTGGCGATGAACATTGCCTCTCTGGGCGCGCAGTCGCGTCTGGTGGGCCTGACCGGCATCGACGATGCGGCGCGCGCGCTGAGCAAGTCGCTGGCGGACGTGAACGTGAAGTGCGACTTCGTTTCTGTTCCGACCCACCCAACGATTACGAAACTGCGCGTGCTGTCGCGCAACCAGCAGCTGATCCGCCTCGACTTTGAAGAAGGGTTCGAAGGCGTTGATCCCGAGCCGCTGCACGAGCGTATCAACCAGGCGCTGGGCAATATCGGCGCGCTGGTGCTGTCCGATTACGCCAAAGGCGCGCTGGCGAGCGTGCAGACGATGATTCAGCTGGCGCGTAAAGCCAACGTACCGGTGCTGATCGACCCGAAAGGAACCGATTTTGAGCGCTATCGCGGCGCAACCCTGCTGACGCCAAACCTCTCCGAATTTGAAGCGGTGGCGGGCAAATGCAAAACCGAGGAAGAGCTGGTTGAGCGCGGCATGAAGATCATTGCTGACTTCGAATTATCTGCGCTTCTGGTGACCCGCTCCGAGCAGGGGATGACGCTGCTGCAGCCGGGCAAAGCGCCGCTGCATATGCCAACCCAGGCGCAGGAAGTGTACGACGTGACCGGTGCCGGTGACACGGTGATCGGCGTGCTGGCGGCGACGCTGGCAGCGGGTAATTCTCTGGAAGAGGCGTGCTACTTCGCTAACGCCGCGGCGGGCGTGGTCGTGGGTAAACTCGGGACCTCAACCGTTTCGCCAATCGAGCTGGAAAACGCGGTGCGTGGTCGCGCGGATACTGGTTTTGGCGTCATGACAGAAGACGAGCTGAAGGTAGCCGTCGCCGCCGCGCGCAAGCGTGGTGAAAAGGTGGTGATGACCAACGGCGTGTTCGACATTCTGCACGCTGGCCACGTTTCGTATCTGGCGAATGCGCGCAAGCTGGGCGATCGCCTGATTGTGGCGGTCAACAGCGATGCGTCGACCAAACGCCTGAAGGGTGAAACGCGTCCGGTGAACCCGCTCGAGCAGCGTATGATTGTGCTCGGCGCGCTGGAAGCGGTGGACTGGGTGGTGTCGTTTGAAGAAGATACCCCGCAGCGCCTGATTGCCGGTATTCTGCCGGACCTGCTGGTAAAAGGCGGGGATTACAAGCCGGAGCAAATCGCGGGCAGCGAAGAGGTTTGGGCCAACGGCGGCGAGGTGATGGTGCTCAACTTTGAGGACGGGTGCTCAACCACCAACATCATCAAGAAGATCCAGAAAGACAGTCAGTAAAAAAAACGGGCCAGTTGGCCCGTTTTTTTTCACCCTCTCCCTGTGGGAGAGGGCTGGGGTGAGGGCATCAGGCCGCACTTACTCCTGGTCATCCACCGGCGGAATGGCCGGTGCCGGCTTCACTTCTTCCGGCGCATTGCGGTTTTCCAGCTCGGTCAGACGCTGTTCCAGCAGCGCCAGCTTCTCGCGGGTGCGCAGCAGAACCTGGGTCTGCACGTCGAACTCTTCGCGGCTGACTAAATCAAGGCGAACCAACTGCGCCTGCAGCGTCTGGCGGATTTTCTTTTCTACGTCATCACCAAATTCACGAATGCCTTTTGGCATAGATTCATGAACCTGACGCGCGATCTGCTCAATTTTTTTCGGGTCAATCATTGTCGTTTCCCTTGATGGAAAGGTGTTAGTGTCCATTGTAGCGCGTCATGCCCGGGGTAAACAAAATTGTTTGATGCTTATGCATTGCCCAGGATAATCAATAGCGTTATAGTTATCTCGCTTATTCTCAGGGCGGGGCGAAATTCCCCACCGGCGGTAAATCAGCGTGACGCTGAAAGCCCGCGAGCGCTTTGGGTGAAAACTCAAAGGTCAGCAGATCCGGTGTAATTCCGGGGCCGACGGTTAGAGTCCGGATGGGAGAGAGTAACGATCAAGTCGGGCATGGGCCCGCTCACGTTATCTTTTTGCCGCTTATACGGCGCTCCTAAGACTGCCCTGATTCTGGTAACCATAATGTTAATGAGGTTTTTTTACCATGAATCAGACGCTACTTTCCTCTTTTGGCACTTCAACTCAACGTGTTGAACATGCACTGGATGCACTGCGCGAAGGCCGCGGTGTGATGGTGCTTGACGATGAAAACCGTGAAAACGAAGGCGACATGATTTTCGCCGCCGAAAACATGACCGTTGAACAGATGGCGCTGACCATCCGTCACGGCAGCGGCATCGTATGCCTGTGTATTACCGAAGATCGTCGTAAGCAGCTCGAGCTGCCGATGATGGTCGAAAACAACACCAGCGCCTTTGGTACCGGTTTTACCGTGACCATTGAAGCGGCGCATGGCGTGACCACCGGTGTGTCTGCGGCTGACCGTCTGACTACCGTACGTGCCGCCATTGCTGATGATGCGAAGCCATCCGATCTGCACCGTCCAGGCCACGTCTTCCCGCTGCGCGCGCAGGCGGGCGGCGTGTTGACCCGCGGCGGTCACACCGAAGCGACGATCGACCTGGTGACGCTGGCGGGCTTCAAACCTGCCGGTGTGCTGTGTGAACTGACCAACGATGACGGCACCATGGCGCGCGCGCCGGAGTGCATCACCTTTGCCCGTCTGCACAATATGCCGGTGGTAACGATTGAAGATCTGGTCGAGTATCGCCAGGCGCACGAGCGCAAAGCCAGCTGATAATAAAAACGCCGGGATGTCCCGGCGTTTTTTTACCCGATTCCTGCGGTCTGCAGCAGAACCAGACTTAATCCCATCACCGACATTCCGCACAGCACGCCATAGCTGGGGTTGTTGTTAGGATCGATCTCCTTCGCCAGCGGCATCAGTTCATCCACCGAAAGCGCAACCATGATCCCGGCTACCGCTGCCATAATCGCTGCCATCACTACCGGAGAGACCAGGCTACCGAGGATGAGCCAGGCCAGCACGCCGCCAAGGATTTCGGCCATCCCGGAAATACCCGCCCAGAACACAGCGGTGCGTTTCGATCCCGTTGCGGCATACACGGGTCCGGCGACGGCCAGTCCTTCAGGAATATTGTGTAAGGCGACCGCCAGCGCGATGCCAAAACCCATCTCAAGATTGCTGCTGGCCGTCACGTAGGTAGCGACCCCTTCAGGGAAGTTGTGCAGGCTGATGCCAAGCGTTAACAGCACGGCGGTACGCTTGATATTGCGCGGCATAGGCGTCACGTTTTTCTGCATTAAATCCTGCGGATGCGCGTGTGGTAGCATCCGATCGAGGGCAAAGTATCCCAGCAGGCCAAAGACAAACATGCCGTAGCCCAGCAGCGGAGACATGCCTTCTGTGCCCAACGCGGCAGGCAGCATCTCCATCAGGGAGATGAGCAGCATGATCCCGGCAGCAAAGCCCAGTGAAAAGGCCAGTACGCGGTTAGAGGGCTTTTGGCCGAGCACGCCGAGGATCGCACCGATGAAGGTCGCGGCGCCCGCCAGTATGGTCAGGATCAAGGGGACTGACATGCATTGCTCCTTATGATAATCATTCTCATTAATATAAATGATTCATTTCTGGCAAAGCGAGGGTGAAAACCCGGCTTTACACATTCCTTACATTCAAATTTCCTGATGATGATCTTCACGCTTATCTGCGTTCATCTTTGCCGGATTGCGCGTAATGTAGCACCATTAAATTGACACCTTCTGTAAGGATATCACCATGACTTCTTCCCGTATGCCAGCCCTGTTTTTAGGCCACGGTAGCCCAATGAACGTTCTGGAAGACAACGTCTATACCCGCGCCTGGCGTCATCTGGGCGAGACGTTGCCGCGTCCGAAAGCGATCGTGGTGGTGTCTGCGCACTGGTTTACCCGTGGTACAGGCGTGACCGCCATGGAAGCGCCAAAAACCATTCATGATTTTGGCGGCTTCCCGCAGGCGCTATACGACACGCATTATCCGGCCCCCGGCTCGCCCGAGCTGGCACAAAGGCTGGTGGATTTGCTGGCGCCTGTCCCTGTGACGCTGGATAAAGAAGCCTGGGGCTTTGACCACGGCTCCTGGGGCGTGCTTATTAAAATGTATCCTGATGCGGATATCCCGATGGTGCAGTTGAGCATCGACAGCACCAAACCGGCCGCCTGGCATCTTGAGATGGGGCGTAAGCTGGCGACCCTGCGTGATGAAGGCATCATGCTGGTGGCGAGCGGCAACGTGGTGCATAACCTGCGTACCGCACGCTGGCACGGTGAGAACACGCCGTACCCGTGGGCGACCGCCTTTAACGACTACGTTAAAGCGAACCTGACCTGGCAAGGCCCGGCTGAGGAGCATCCGCTGGTGAACTATCTGGATCACGAAGGTGGTTCGCTCTCTAACCCGACACCGGAACACTTCCTGCCGCTGCTGTACGTTCTTGGCGCGTGGGATGGTCAGGAGCCGGTGACGATCCCGGTCGACGGTATCGAGATGGGGAGTCTGAGTATGCTGTCGGTGCAGGTGGGATAATAAAAGCAAAACGGCAACCTCAGGTTGCCGTTTTTAGTGTTTGCCCCCTCTCCCTGTGGGAGAGGGGCGGGGTGAGGGCATCAGGCCGCAGTCTTACTCCACGAAAATGTGCGGATAGAACCGCGACAGATCCTGCGTGATCAGCGCGCGATCTTCGCGAATTCCAATTCCGGCAGGCTGATCGTTGATGAGCCAGCTGCCAATCAGCGTATAGCTGTCGCCAAATTTTGGAAGTTGATAGAACTCCTGGACGATCATCCCTTCTTCGCCGTACGGCCCTTCAACCGCTTCCAGCGTCTTGCCGTTTTCGATAATCGACACGTTTGCGCCTTCGCGTGAGAAGATCGGCTTGACGACGTACTTCTCCATTTGCGGGTAATCATCTTCTGCAAAGTACGCCGGCAGCAGGTTCGGATGGTTCGGGAACATCTCCCACAGCATCGGCAGCAGGGCTTTGTTGGAGATAATGCTCTTCCAGGCCGGCTCAAGCCAGCGCACGCCAGCATCTTCCAGCTTGGTGGAGAACATCTCGCGCAGCATGTATTCCCACGGGTAGAGCTTGAACAGGTTGCTGATCACCTGGTCCTGCATGTCCGTGAACTGACCTTTTTCACCCAAGCCGATATCCTCGATATAGAGGAACTCGGTCGCCACCTCCGCTTCAGCGGCGCAATCCTGCAGATACTGAACCGTGCCACGGTCTTCTTCCGTGTCGCGGCAGCAGGCGAGATGCAGCAGGTTGAAGCCAAACTGCTCGCGCAGCTCGGCGAAGCGCTCGATCAGCTTCTCCTGCAGGCTGTTGAACTGGTCGCTGCCTTCCGGCAGGTTTCCGGCATTGGCCTGGTCTTCCAGCCAGATCCACTGAAAGAACGCCGCTTCGTACAGGGACGTTGGGGTATCGGCGTTGTTTTCCAGCAGCTTAGGCTCGCCTTTGCCGTCCCATGCCAGATCCAGGCGAGAGTAAAGCGAAGGCTGATTCGTTTTCCACGACTGGCGGACAAAGCTCCAGGTGTGCTTTGGAATGCGGAACTTTGCCATCAGCTCGTCGCTGTCGATGACTTTTTCCACCACCTTCAGGCACATCTGGTGCAGCTCGGCCGTTACCTCTTCCAGCTTCTCAACCTGGGCCAGCGTGAGCTTGTAATAGGCGTCTTCACACCAGTACGGCTCGCCGTACATGGTGTGGAAGTTAAAACCGTACTCGGTGGCTTTTTCGCGCCAGTCCGGGCGCTCGGTGATACTGACTCTTTCCATGATCAGCCGCCCATTGAGCGAGTAGAGGAGGTGCCTGTCGCGCTGCGCTGCATGCTGGTCTGCTTCGCCACAGACTCACCGAACCCGCCACGGGTGATGGTGCTGGTGGTCGCAGGCTTCGGCGCCATCGCCGTTTTCGGTACGGTCACGGTGCGGCCAGGGGTCGCTGCGCCGTAGCCTTTGCCGCTGGCATCGGTATATTGACCGTAAGCCGGGCTGGCCGGGTTTTTCGAGCTAAACAGCGGCTGCTGCTGGTAACCTGCACCACCGCCCATCAGGCGGCCCATCATGTAGCCTGCCATCAGCGGCATCCAGAAGCTGCCGCTGGACTGCGCCTGCGCCTGATTTTCAGGTGCGGTGCCTGCCTGAGCCGGTGCCTGCTGGCACTGACCTTCACCAAACTCCGCCACGCAGTCTTCGCGTGAGGCATATTTCGGCGCGGTACGTTCCGCTTCTTTCAGCGCGCTGGTGTAAGCCGTTTTACATTCGGCGGCTTTGCCGGTTGCGGCAGAACAGTCGTCCGCGTTTTGATACAGCGAAACCGTTTCGTCATTTTTCTCACAGCCTGCCAGCATAAAGACAGCCGTGACCGCCAGCGCAACAGGGGTGAGGTGACGCGCGTTCCAGCTCTTGCGGAACGACGCGTGATTGATCGTTTTTGTCCGTTTCATCTTTGTCTTCCAGGACCCAGTGGTAATAACGCTCAGGATAGAGGATGAGTGGTTGAAAATGAAGCGAAGAGGGGCGGAATCAGGGGGATCTTTACGTTGACTTACGTTCGGATGTGATTCAGATGCGCCCTCTCCCTGTGGAAGAGGGCTGGAGTGAAGGCATCAGGCCGCAGTGGGCCTGATGACACTCTTAGTTACGGAACGGATTATTGCTCTTGCTGGCAGGCGCTGTGGTTCGCGCGGCAGCAGGCTGTGCAGCAGGGGTAGTGCCGTTAGCGTTGAAGTTATCAACCGCGGCAACCTGCTCCGGGTTCTCCGGTGCAACGCTGTCCGGAGAGGTGGAGACCGGTTTGCCCAACGCGCTGTTCAGCATCTGCAGGTCTTGCTCGTTCAGCGTACCCAGAGCCTGTTTGATGTTCAGCTGGTTAATCAGGTACTGGTAACGCGCGCTGGAGAGCTGCTGTTTCGCGTTGTACAGCGTGGTGGTCGCATCGAGCACGTCCACAATAGTACGTGTACCGACCGAGTAACCTGCTTCCATCGCGTCCAGGGAGCTCTGTGCAGACACAACGGCCTGTTTATAGGCGTTGATGCTGCTGATTGAGGCGTTCACGTTGTTGAAGGAGGAACGCACGGTCTGCACCACGTTGCGGTGGGCGCTTTCCAGCTGCTCGCTCGCGCCAACAAAGTTGTACTGCGCCTGTTTCACCTGGGAGTTGACCTGACCGCCCTGATACAGCGGCAGGGAGAAGCTCAGGCCCACCTTGTTCTGGCCCATATTGCTGTCGTCATACTGGGACGTATTGGTTTTAGAGCCGCTGTAGGTTGTATCAGAGACACCGGTAGACGCGCTCAGGCTCAGGGTTGGCAGATGGCCGTCCTGCGCCTGACGAATTTGCTCGCGGGCCAGGTCCTGGCTCAAACGCGCCTGCAGCAGCGTCAGGTTGCGGTTTTCCGCCTCTTTCAGCAGGGCGTTAACGGCCTGCGGCTTATCCGTTTTGAAGCTGTCGACGTTCAGGGAGGCCAGCTCAGGATAGTAATTGCCGGTGACCTGACGCAGGGATTCCAGCGCGTTGTCGAGGTTGTTACGCGCGGTCACTTCGTTAGCCAGCACGGTGTCGTACTGTGAACGGGCGTTCTGCACGTCGGTGATCGCGACCAGGCCCACGTTGAAGCGCTGGGTGGTTTGATCTAACTGACGGTAAATGGCCTGTTTCTGCGCTTCGGTGTAGGAGAGTGCGTCAATCGCGCTCAGCACGTTAAAGTACGCCGTGGCAGTATTCAGGATCAGCGTCTGCTGGTCGGTCTGATAGGTCACATCCTGGATGCCTGCGCTCTTTTCCTGCAGTGTCAGGGCACGCCATTTGGACATATCAAACAGCGTCTGTGTTAATTGCAGTGAGGCGCTGGTAGCATTGGAGTTTACGCCGTTAGCGTCGCGGAAACCGTTGCTGTAGGTATAATCTGCACCTAAACCTAACTGTGGCAGCAAGGGGCTACGAGCTTCGTTAATCTTTTCAAACGCAGCATCACGATCGGCCGCTGATTTACGTAAATCAGGGTTGCCCAGACGTGCCTGCTGGTAGACCTGTAACAGGTTTTCCGCCTGGCTCATTGCACTGAAGCCCGTCAGGCTCAGGCCGATAAGGATGGGGAGCAATTTCTTCATTTGCATTCCTTGTTGTGAAGCAGTATTAGCGCTGATCTAATTAAAAAATAATTGCCGATTCTAACAGAATCATCCACACCAAAAGGTTGGCGTTACGTGCCATCTGGCGGTAATTTGCACCAATCTACCATATAGCCTTACAAACGGCAGCCAAACAGCCTTGAAATTCACAATTTCATCACCATTGCTACCAGGACTCGACTCATGCAAAAACCAGAAAAGTTGCCCGTGACATTCGCCAAAAACGATGTAGAAATTATTGCACGAGAAACGCTTTATAGCGGTTTTTTTTCAATGGATCTTTACCGTTTCAGGCATCGTCTGTTTAACGGGGAAATGAGCGGCGAAATCAGACGCGAAATTTTTGAGCGCGGGCATGCGGCAGTCTTGCTACCCTTTGACCCAGTGCGTGACGAAGTTGTGCTGGTGGAGCAGATCCGCATCGCCGCTTATGACGTCAGTGAGAGCCCGTGGCTGCTGGAAATGGTGGCCGGGATGATCGAAGAGGGTGAGACGGTTGAAGACGTCGCCCGACGCGAGGCGCTGGAAGAGGCCGGGCTGGTGGTGGGCCGCACAAAACCGGTGCTGAGCTATCTGGCAAGCCCGGGAGGTACCAGCGAGCGCTTGTCCATTATGGTGGGTGAAGTGGACGCCACGACGGCGGAAGGGATCCACGGTCTGGCAGATGAAAACGAAGATATTCGGGTTCATGTGGTGAGCCGGGAACAGGCTTATCAGTGGGTAGAAGAGGGGAAAATCGACAACGCAGCGTCTGTCATCGCCCTGCAATGGCTGCAGCTGCATTATCAGACATTACGAAACGAGTGGAAAAAATGAAGCGCTATACGCCTGACTTCCCAGAAATGATGCGCCTGTGCGAAACCAATTTCGCACAATTGCGCCGCCTGCTGCCGAAAAACGACGCACCCGGCGAAACGGTAAGCTATCAGGTGAGCAACGCGCAGTATCGTTTAACGATAACAGAATCAACGCGCTACACTACGCTGGTGGAAATTGAGCAAACGGCACCCAGCATTAGCTACTGGAGCCTGCCGTCGATGACGGTACGCCTCTATCACGACGCGATGGTCGCTGAAGTGTGTTCAAGCCAGCAGATCTTTCGCTTCAAGGCGCGGTATGATTACCCGAATAAAAAGTTGCATCAACGCGACGAAAAGCATCAAATTAACCAGTTTTTAGCCGACTGGCTAAGATATTGTTTAGCACATGGAGCAATGGCGATTCCGGTTTGTTAGCGTCATAAACCTACCTAAGGACACCATTTGGAAAGCCTGTTGAACCTGACTGTTGCTGGTGGGGCGCCAGTCAGGATATTACAAATCACCGATACCCACCTTTTTGCCGAAAAGCATGAAACGCTGCTGGGGGTGAATACCTGGGAGAGTTATCAGGCGGTACTTAGCGCGATTCACGCCGAAAACCGTGCATGCGATCTGATTGTCGCAACGGGCGATCTGGCGCAGGACCAATCTTCCGCGGCCTACCAGCATTTTGCTGAAGGCATCGCGAGCTTTAGCGTGCCTTGCGTCTGGCTGCCAGGAAATCATGACTTCCAGCCCGCTATGTACAGTTCTCTCCAGGATGCGGGTATTTCTCCGGCGAAATGTGTTTTTGCGGGTGACCAGTGGCAGATCCTGCTGCTGGATAGCCAGGTGTTTGGCGTCCCGCACGGTGAGTTAAGCGAGTTTCAGCTCGACTGGCTGGAGACCAAACTGGCTGCTGAACCTGAACGTCACACGCTGCTGTTGCTTCATCATCACCCTCTGCCGGCGGGCTGTAGCTGGCTCGATCAGCACAGTCTGCGCAACTCCGCATCGTTGGATCGCGTGCTGGCGAAGTTCCCGCGAGTGAAAAACCTGCTGTGTGGACATATTCACCAGGAACAGGATCTCGACTGGAACGGGCGCCGCATGCTGGCGACGCCGTCGACCTGCGTTCAGTTTAAGCCGCACTGCGCCAACTTTACGCTGGATACCATTGCGCCAGGCTGGCGCTGGCTGGAACTGCATGCCGACGGCACGCTGACCACGGAAGTCTGCCGTTTGACCGGTGCAAAATTCCGCCCGGATACCGCTTCAGAAGGCTATTGATGTCTACGCTCCTTTATCTGCACGGATTCAACAGCTCGCCGCGCTCCGCAAAAGCGACTCTGTTTCGCCAGTGGCTGAGCGAGCATCACCCCGACGTTGAGATGATTATCCCGCAGCTGCCGCCTTACCCGGCAGAGGCCGCGGAGATGCTGGAATCGATTGTGCTTGCGCACGGCGGCGAAACCTTTGGTGTGGTCGGTTCCTCGCTGGGCGGGTATTACGCCACCTGGCTCTCACAATGCTTCATGCTACCTGCCGTTGTGGTTAATCCGGCGGTTCGGCCATTTGAGCTGCTGAGGGACTTTCTTGGCGAAAACGAGAACCCCTACACCGGGCAGCAATATGTGCTAGAGTCACGCCATATTTACGATCTCAAAGTTATGCAGGTCGACCCGCTTGAGGCGCCGGATCTCATCTGGCTGTTGCAACAGACGGGTGATGAAGTGCTGGATTACCGCCAGGCAGTGGCGTATTACGCCTCCTGCCGCCAGACTATAGAAGAGGGCGGAAACCATGCTTTCACGGGCTTTGAGAATCATTTCACCCAGATTGTCGATTTTCTTGGACTGCACAGCCACTGACAATCAATGCGAATTGCTAGTTTAAATCATGACGCAAACCTATAACGCTGATGCCATTGAGGTCCTCACCGGGCTTGAGCCGGTTCGCCGCCGCCCGGGGATGTACACCGATACAACGCGCCCAAACCATCTGGGCCAGGAAGTTATTGATAACAGTGTGGACGAAGCGCTGGCGGGCCATGCCAAACGCGTTGACGTTATCCTGCATGCCGATCAGTCGCTGGAAGTCATCGACGACGGGCGCGGCATGCCGGTGGATATCCATCCGGAAGAGGGCGTGCCTGCCGTTGAGCTGATCCTCTGTCGTCTGCACGCGGGCGGTAAGTTCTCCAACAAGAACTACCAGTTCTCCGGCGGCCTGCATGGCGTGGGGATTTCCGTCGTGAACGCCCTGTCCAAGCGCGTGGAAGTAAACGTCCGTCGCGACGGCCAGATTTATAACATCGCGTTTGAAAACGGCGAGAAGGTGCAGGATCTGCAGGTTGTCGGCACGTGCGGCAAACGCAACACCGGCACCAGCGTCCACTTCTGGCCTGACGAAAGCTTCTTCGACAGCCCGCGCTTTTCCGTATCCCGCCTGACGCACCTGCTGAAAGCCAAAGCGGTGCTGTGTCCGGGTGTGGAAATTACCTTTAAGGATAACGTCAACAATACCGAGCAGACCTGGTGCTACGCCGATGGCCTGAACGACTACCTGTGCGAAGCGGTAAACGGCCTGCCGACGCTGCCGGAAAAACCGTTCGTCGGTAACTTTAGCGGCGATACCGAAGCGGTCGACTGGGCGCTGCTGTGGCTGCCGGAAGGCGGCGAACTGCTGACCGAAAGCTACGTCAACCTGATCCCAACCATGCTCGGCGGTACCCACGTCAACGGGCTGCGTCAGGGACTGCTGGACGCGATGCGCGAATTTTGCGAATACCGCAATATCCTGCCGCGCGGCGTGAAGCTGTCGGCGGAAGATATCTGGGACCGCTGCGCCTACGTGCTCTCCGTGAAGATGCAGGATCCGCAGTTTGCCGGTCAGACCAAAGAGCGTCTGTCGTCACGCCAGTGCGCGGCGTTTGTCTCCGGCGTGGTGAAAGATGCGTTTACCCTGTGGCTGAACCAGAACGTTCAGGCAGCAGAGATGCTGGCTGAAATGGCGATTTCCAGCGCCCAGCGTCGTCTGCGTGCCGCGAAGAAAGTGGTGCGTAAAAAGCTGACCAGCGGCCCTGCGCTGCCGGGCAAGCTGGCGGACTGTACCGCACAGGATCTCAACCGTACCGAGCTGTTCCTCGTGGAAGGAGACTCGGCGGGCGGATCGGCCAAGCAGGCGCGCGACCGTGAATATCAGGCGATCATGCCGCTCAAGGGGAAAATCCTGAACACCTGGGAGGTCTCTTCAGACGAAGTGCTGGCCTCGCAGGAAGTCCACGATATCTCGGTGGCGATCGGTATCGATCCGGACAGCGACGATCTGAGCCAGCTGCGCTACGGCAAGATCTGTATCCTCGCGGATGCGGACTCCGATGGTCTGCACATCGCCACGCTGCTGTGCGCGCTGTTTGTGAAGCACTTCCGCACGCTGGTTAAAAATGGTCACGTCCACGTGGCGCTGCCGCCGCTTTATCGTATCGACCTCGGCAAAGAGGTTTACTACGCGCTGACGGAAGAAGAAAAAGCGGGCGTGCTGGAACAGCTGAAGCGCAAGAAGGGCAAACCTAACGTTCAGCGCTTTAAAGGGCTGGGCGAGATGAACCCGATGCAGCTGCGCGAAACGACGCTGGATCCGAACACGCGCCGTCTGGTGCAGCTGACGATCAGCGACGAAGACGAACAGCAGACCAACGCCATGATGGATATGCTCCTTGCCAAGAAACGTTCGGAAGACCGTCGTAACTGGCTGCAGGAGAAAGGCGATATGGCGGATATTGAGGCCTGATGCCCTCACCCTAACCCTCTCCCACAGCGAGAGGGAATGGATCGTAGGCCCGGTAAGCGTTAGCGCCACCGGGCTTTTTTACATCAAAACTCCATCTTCACCGTAAACTGCACTTCGCGCGGGTCGCCAATCTGATTACCCAGATTGTTGGTGGCGATAGATGAGGTGTAGTAGGTTTTATCAAACAGGTTCTTCACGTTCACCTGCAGCGTCACCGGATACTGTAGCTTCATCTTGTACGCCGCAAACGCATCCGCCACGAAATACCCCGGCAGATAATAATCCGCACCGTTGGTTGCGGAACGACGGCTTACGCCGTGCCCGCCGCCGCCCAGCGTCAGGGTATTCCCGGCAAACGCATTGTGAATATCGTAGGTCAGGAACAGGGAGCCGGTATGGCGCGGCACGTTCGGCAGCGGTTTGCCCGCGTAGTCCGGATCTTCCAGCACCTTCGCGTCGGTATAGCCATAGCTGGCGATAATATTGGTGTTCTCGGTCAATGAACCGGCCAGATCAACCTCCACGCCCTGGGAGCGCACGCGGCCCGCCGTTTTGGCGATGGTTTCCCCTCCCACGCTTTCGTTGTACAACACGTTGCGTTTGTGAATATCAAACAGCGCGATATTGGCGGTAACCCCATCGAACAGGTCGAACTTTGCGCCCACTTCGTAAGCATTCGACGTTTCCGGCGGCAGATCGCCGATGTAGCTCGCAATGGACGACTGCGGCATAAACGTCTGCGAGTAGTTGGCAAACAGCGAGACCGCTGGCGTGAGCTTATAAACCAGCCCCAGCTTCGGCGTCCACTGTTCGTCGCGGCTGTCGGTGTTGACGTTGAACGGGCGGCCTTTCCCCGCGTACTGGGTGTAATACTGGTAGCGCATGCCTGCGACGGCAATCCACTTATCGGTCAGGTACAGCGCGTCCTGCGCATAGGCAGAGTAGCTTTCCTGCTTCAGCGTCTGGTCGCTGTCGGACGCCGACACGGTGGTGCATTTGCCGAGTTTGCCATACGTCGGATGATAGATATTGAAATCCTTAACGTTCTTACAGCGGATCATGTCGGTGCGCAGCAGATCGTAATTCTCATACGACACGCCGGTCAGGATCTCATTGTAAAAGCCCGCGATGTCCACGTTTCCCTGCAGATCCGCGCGCGTCGTGTGCATACGCTGTGTCGAGCCCTGGGTCGCATCCACGCGGCGGGTCAGGTTGCCGGTTTTTGAATCGTAGGCCATCACGCGCGCCTGGTTATCGCTGTATTTATCCTGGCTGTAGCTGTAGTCAAACTTCGCGGTCCACTGGCTGTTGAGGCGATATTCCGCATTGAGCTGAGCGAGATCGGACTGCCCGTCGGTCACGTTAAACGGTTCATCAAAGCGGGTTTTGCGATCGACGTCGACGGCTTTTTTAGTGTTGAGATCGAAGATCGTTCCGCGATCGAACGGCGTTTTATAGTCGCGATGCGAATAGAGCACGGTCACGGTGGCGTCGTCGCCGAACCAGGTGAGCGACGGGGCGATAAAGGTGCTGCGTTCGTTGCCAAAATTACGCCAGTAATCCTCGTCCTGATACTCACCCGTCAGGCGATACGCCAGGCGCGTGCCGTCAATCGGGCCAGTAACATCGATCTGTCCGGTGCCGCCGCCAAAGCTGGAAGAGGTGGCAGAAATTGAACCGCCGAAGGTCTTCTCAGGGCGTTTGGTGACGACGTTAATCAGGCCGCCCGGATCGAGAATGCCGTACAGCGTGGAGGCCGGGCCTTTCAACACCTCCACGCGCTCGGTTGCGGCATTAAAGCTGCGCGGCAGGACGGTGCGCAGGCCGTTAGTCATGATTGACCCGTCGCGGTTCGCGCCAAATCCGCGGCGCACGAAGGCATCCTGCGTACCGCCCAGGGTGTTGGTCTGCACCACGTTGCTGACGTTGTACAGAGCTTCATCCAGCGTGGTGGCATTTTGATCCTCCAGCACTTTGTCGCTGACGGTATTGACCACCTGCGGGATGTCCAGCATCGGCATGTTGGTTAACGTCGCGGTGGAGGTGTTCAGCGGCTGATAGCCGTTGGTGGCCTCCGCCGTCGTATTTGGATCGGCGGTGACGGTAAGCGTTTCGCCATCTTTAGCCGCGGTGTTATCTGCTGCCTGAACCAGCGGCGCCATAAACAGCAGGGAAAAGAGCGCGCGCCCTTTTACCCCAGAGAGTGAAGGTGTGAACGTAGCCATTACATCTGTTATCCCGAAATATCCCGCGAATGACGTTTCGCGGCAAACTGTGTGAGTCATTGCCCTTTACGGTCTGTCCGTTAGCCGGAAGTGGCATCGGACATGTAATTGAGAATCATTCAATCATGCGTGAATGTAGTAGTAAATGGAAAAAAGAAAAAATCGACTACAGCGTTTAACCGTGCGTACAAGCGCAGCGGGATCATAATTAACTTATTGAAATAGATGTTTTTACAAGCCGTCGAGTTTTCACTTTTACTCAGGTTTATCCCTGGCTTTATCAGGGTGTTTCTTCGCTTGACTACTACATGGCGCGGCGTCAAACTCTCAAAAGAGAATGAGTTTTATTTTTATTTATTGGTTTTTCATTACGTTGGCGTTCACGTGGCTCACAACACACACAAACCGGGTCTGGTTCTGGAGAACCTCTCTGCGGGCTATCAGAAAAAAATCATCGTTGATGATATCTCCCTTGCGATCCCACAGCAGAAAATGACCGTGCTGGTAGGGGCGAACGGCTGTGGAAAATCCACGCTGTTGAGCACTATCGCGCGGCTGCTGCAGCCGCTTGGGGGAACCGCGCTGCTGGACGGTAAAGCCATTCATGAGCAGCCCACCAAAGCGGTCGCCCGTCAGCTTGGCATTCTCCCTCAGTCGCCGCTGCTGCCGGAAGGGTTAACCGTTTTTGAGCTGGTCTCGCGCGGGCGTTTTCCCTGGCAGAACTTTATGCGTCAGTGGAGCGACGAGGACGAGCGGGCGGTGGAAGAGGCTCTGCGCCTGACCGGCACGGCAGAGTTTGCCCATATGCCGGTGGAAAGCTTATCCGGCGGCCAGCGTCAGCGCTGCTGGATCGCCATGGCGCTGGCGCAGCAAACTCCGTATATCCTGCTTGACGAGCCGACGACGTATCTCGATCTCCGCTACCAGGTGGAGATCCTTGAGCTTCTGCATACGCTGACGCGTGAGCACGGGCGTACCGTGGTGGTGGTGCTGCACGATCTTAACTTTGCCGTGAACTACGGTGATTCGCTGGTTTTTTTACGCCAGGGAAAAGTGGAGGGCGTATTGCACGAGGGCGACGTCTGCACCCCAGCGCTGATCAAAGCGGTGTTTGATGTGGACGTGCATATGTCCATCAACCCCTTGACCGGCAAACCGTTCTTTATGCCGTTTCGCCAGAGCCTTGAACAGCCATGATGCGCACTTCTCTCGCCTTCCTGATTTTTACATTACTGCTGGCGCTGGGCGCGATTACGCATCTTGGCATCGGTGCACGCTTTATCGCCCCGCAGACGGTAGTGGAGGCATTCATCCACTTCGACCCGCGCAATTTCGACCATAACGTCATTATCAAATTACGACTGCTGCGCCTCTGCGCCGCGATGGTGACGGGCGCCGCGCTCGGCGTGGCGGGCGTGCTGCTGCAGTCTGTGATCCGCAACCCGCTCGGCGAACCGCATATTCTGGGGCTCAACGCCGGGGCTGCGCTGGCAGTGGCGAGCGTCAGCGCGCTTGGCCTGTCGCTGCCGTTTGGTCGCCCGCTGATTGCCGCCGCCGGTGCCGCCGCGCTGTTTCTGCTGGTGCTGATGTTTTCCTCTTCCGGTCGCACCGGGCTCACGCCGATGAAGGTCACCCTGTGCGGCGTGGCGATGTCGGCGTTTGCCTCGTCGATTACCGCCGCGGTGTTAATCCTGGATGAACAGACGCTGCTCGACCTGCGCACCTGGCTGGCGGGTGATATCGCCGGGTTCAACGCGCAGATGCTCCAGAGCGCCCTGTGGGCTGCAGCAGCCGGTTTTGTTCTTGCTATCGGGCTGTCGCCCTCGCTCAACATGCTGGCGCTGGGCGACAGAATGGCGCAGGGGCTTGGCGTGTCCCTGCTGAAAACCCGCCTGCTCGCCCTGCTGGCCATCGCGCTACTCTGCGGCGCGGCCGTCTCTATCGCCGGGCCGATTGGTTTTATTGGCCTGGTCGTGCCGCAGCTCATTCGCCGTCTGGTGTCAGTCGATTTACGCGTGATGGTGCCGCTGTCGGCCCTGTGCGGCGCGCTGGTGCTGCTGCTGGCGGATATCGCCGCCCGCACGCTGTTTACCCCCTGGGAGCTGGCAACCGGCATCATGACGGCCCTGGTCGGCGCGCCCGTATTCATCTTTATGGCGTCGAGGATGTTCAAATGAACCGGGCCGGATTCCGCGCGATCCGAATTGGCCGTATATCGGCGCTGGTTCGCCCGAAAGTGCTGGCGTACCTGTCGCTTATTGCGCTGGCGGCGTTAAGCCTGCTGGGCTTTGGCCTGACGCACGGTTCTCTGCCTATTCCAACCTCCGCCATCGGGCGCGCGCTGTTTTCGCCTGAAAGTCTGACGGCGGAGACGCGTTACGTCGTGATGGATATCCGCCTGCCGCGCCTGATGATGGCGGTGCTGTGCGGCGCGATGCTCGGCATGGCGGGGGCGGCGATGCAGTCCATCACCCGCAACGGTCTGGCTGACCCGGGGCTTATCGGCGTGAAGGAGGGCTGTAGCGCGGCGGTACTGCTGCTGATTTTTCAGTTCCCGGCGCTGAGCCTGGCCTGGCGTCCGCTGGTCGGCATGGCCGGTGGGCTGCTTACCGCGCTGCTGGTGATCGTCCTGGCGCGCGATATCTCGCGCCCGCGGTTCATCCTGATCGGCATCGGCGTGTCGTGGGCGTTTGCCGCGGCGATGGGCGTCTTTATGACCACCGCCGACGTGCGTGACGTACAGACGGCGATGCTGTGGCTGGCGGGAAGCCTGCATGCGGCAAACTGGACGCTGGTAGGCCTGGCTGCGCTCTGGGCCGCCCCCGCGTTTGCGCTGCTGCTGTTTACCGCCCGGGCCGCGGACGTGGCGTTGCTCGGCAATCAGGCCGCTACGGGCCTTGGCGTTCGCATAACGCGGCTGGCGCTGCTGAGGGTTCTCGCCCCGGTGGTGCTGACGGCGGCCTGCGTCTCGTGCGTGGGCAGTATAGGTTTCGTGGGGCTGATTGCCCCGCATATGGCGCGCCTGCTGCTGCGCGGTGGGCAAACCGCGCTCCTGACGGGAAGCGCCGTGCTGGGCGCGCTGCTGGTGCTGCTGGCGGATAACGTCGGGCGTCTGGCATTCCTCCCGCTGCAGCTGCCGGCGGGAATTGTCATTTCATTGATTGGCGGACCGTTTTTCCTGCTGCTGCTCTGGCAGCGTCGGGACAGATTTTAGGGGATTATGATGCGCGTACTGTTTTCGATGCTGTTGCTGGTGGGGTTCGCGGTGAGCGCGGCGGAGCCGACGCAGGTCTTTACCGACGATTTAGGGCGCAAGGTCGTTGTGCCGGTTTATCCGAAGCGGATTGTTTCCTTACACGATCTGGATATCACCATTCCTCTGATTGAGCTTGGCGTACCGCCGGTGGCGAGCCATGGCCGCACGCGGCCGGACGGTAGCCACTTTCTGCGCTCCAGCGGCATGTTGACCGGCGTCGACTTCGATAATTCCGACATTAAATTTATCGGCACGGCCGATATCGACATCGAAGCCATCGCCGCCGCAAAGCCTGACCTCATTATTACCGAGCCGACCCGCAACACTCCTGTGGAACAGCTGGCGAAAATTGCCCCGACGGTGAGCATCGATCATCTCGACGGCGGCGCGCCGGAGATCTACCGCAAGCTGGCTCAGCTGACGGGAACGCAGGCGCGGCTTAAGGTTCTGGAGCGGCGCTATCAGGAGCAGATTAAGGCGCTGAAGGCGACTATTGATACCAGCAAGGTGACCGTGTCGGTGATTCAGGCGAATCAGGGGAAGATTAACGCCATGCACAGCTACCACTCGCTGGGCCGCGTGCTGCGCGACGCAGGATTCAAGTTCCCGCCGCTGATTGAGTCCATCCCGGAAGGGGGACGGATTGACGTCAGCGCCGAGCGCCTGCCGGAGCTGGATGCCGATTTCGTCTTCGCCACCTGGCGCGGGGATACGGGCGGTAAACCGCAGGACGAGCTGGCGGCGATGGATGCGGTCATGCCGGGCTGGTGTCAGTTCCTCAATGCCTGCCGAACCGGGCATTACGTGCTGATCTCGCGTGAAGAGGCGATCTCGAATTCGTTCGCGTCTTTAGGGCTGATGGTCGCGCAGGTGCAGTCTCAGATTGCCGGGCGTCCGCTGCCGGAGGCATCACGGTGATCCGCAAAGAGAAAGGGCGCGTGGATGTCTATGGCGACCGTTTTCGCGCGCGGGCGCATCAGCTGACGCCGCGTCTGCTGCAGGTTGCACGCTATATTCATGACAATCGCGAAGCGGTGATGGAACAGACCGCCATGGAGATTGCTGCCGTAGTGAAAACCTCCGATGCCACGGTGGTCCGCGCCATTCAGGCGCTGGGTTTCGCCGGGCTGCGCGATCTCAAGCAAACGCTTGAGCAGTGGTTTGGTCCGGTGGTCACCTCCAGCGAAAAGATGTCCACTACGGTGAACACGCTTGCCAGCGACGTCAACGCGAGCATTGATTTTGTGCTGGAGGGGCATCAACACACCTGCGAGGTGTTGTCCGAGCCCCACAACCGATACGCGATGGCCCAGGCGGTCTCTCTGCTGGCGCAGGCGAGGCAGGTTGCCATATTTGGCATTGGGGCATCCGGTATTCTGGCCGAGTATACCGCCAGGCTGTTCAGCCGCATGGGGTTACCCGCCACGCCGCTTAACCGTACCGGAATAGGGCTTGCCGAGCAGCTGATTGCGCTTCAGCGCGGCGACGTGCTGGTGATGATGGCGCAGAAGTCCGCGCACCGGGAGGGGCAAACCACCCTGCGTGAAGCAAAACGTCTGGGCATTCCAACGATCCTGCTGACCAACGCCCTTGATTCGCGTTTCAGCAAGGAGGCCAGCGTGGTGATCCACGTTCCGCGCGGCGGCGAAAAGGGCAAAATCCCGCTCCACGGCACGGTGCTGCTGTGTCTGGAGATGATTATTTTATCCGTAGCCTCCACCGAGCCGCAGCGCACTATCAAGTCGATGAAGCGCATCAACGAGCTACATCGCGGGTTAAAACCGGGGAAGAAAAGCAGCTAAAAAAAACAAAGCCCGGTTGCGCTGACGCTCACCGGGCCTGGACCTGTTCTCCCAATCCCGTCAGGAGAGGGCTGGGGTGAGGGAAAACTTAAACCCCTTGCTCCAGAATGCGGATGTGGGTTTCCAGCACGTCACCCTTCACCGCGTCACTCCACGCTTTCATGTGCGCGGTCTGCAGGTGTGCTTCGAGGTGCGCGACGGTTTCCCACTGCTCAACCATGATGATCGAGTCCGGCGCGGTCGCCTGGAAGCTGGCGTCAGTGGCGGCATCCACCATCGGCGCGTAGCCGTGGCAGCCTTCTTCTTTCAGTACGGTCGGGATAATTTTCGCGAACTGATCCAGCACCGCCTGACGGTGATGTTGACCTGGACGAGTACGGATTTCTGCGATAACGGTAAGCATGTTTACTACTCCTTTAATTCCAGGCTACCAGTTAAGCAAAAATTTCCGCGAGATGCTTGCGATATTCTGCGATATAGCTCGGGACATCAGGCATTTTAATCACGTCGTTGACGATAAACGTCGGCAGAGGATCCATGCCCAGGAACTGGTTAGCCTTGTGGAACGGCAGGTACGCGCCGTCAACGCCCACACCTTCGAAGAACTGATCTTTGTCGGTGAAGGCTTCCAGCGGGGCGTTCCAGGTCAGAGAGAGCATATATTTTTTGCCCTGAATCAGACCGCCTGACCCGTATTTTTTGGACGCGTCAGAGCGGGTGCGGCCATCGCTGGCATACAGTGAGCCATGACCTTCGGTGAACACGTCGTCCATGTATTTTTTTACGGTCCACGGCGCGCCCATCCACCAGCCTGGCATCTGCCAGATCACCACGTCAGCCCACAGGAAGTTCTGTACTTCGGCTTTCACGTCGTAGTTGCTGTCCGCGCGTACGACCTTAACATCATGCCCGGCGTCGCGCAGGAAACCGTCCGCGACCTCGGTCAGGGTGTCATTCAGCTGGCCTTTAGAGTGCGCAAATTCTTTTGCACCGTTGATAATCAGGATGTTGCTCATTATTTGTCCTCGACGATGAGAGTATGGCGAGTATTCTACGCGCGAGGACGGAGCGGAAAAATGAGCAAAATGTGCAAAGTCTTTTGCATTAAACGCAATAATCTCTACCAGCTGACCTTCACTTCAAAACCGCCTTCAGGCGCATTGCTCAACGAGACGCGCATACCGTGCAGCGCGGCGATGCGTTTTACGATGGATAACCCCAGCCCGCTGCCCGTGGCATCCTGACCCGGCGGACGATAAAAGCGCTCGCCGATGCGCGCCAGCGCGTCAGGTGAAATGCCTGGGCCGTTGTCGCGCACGGTAAAATTACGCGCGTCCAGGGTGACGTCCACCACGCTGCCGCGCGGGCTGTAGCGGATGGCGTTGTCCAGCAGGTTGCGCACCAGCAGGCCTAGCAGCAGGGGCTGTCCCTGACGTTTGATCTGCGGGGCGTGGTTGTTGAGGCGAATATCAATCCCCGCCTGCTGCGCCGGATGCCAGATATCCAGCACCGCCGACTGAAGTAAATCGGCAAGCGTTATCGGTTCGACGTCGTCAAGATTATCCAGCGAGTCCAGACGCGAGAGCGTGAGGAGCTGGTCCACCAGCCGGGAAGCGCGGTCGATGCCCGCATGCAGCTGCGCCAGCGCTTTTTCCCTCGCCTGCGGATCGTCCTGCGAGAGCTGCGCCACGTCAGTTTGCACCTTCAGGGCCGCCAGCGGGCTGCGCAGCTCGTGGGCGGCGTCGGACGTAAAGCGCCGCTCGCGGGTCATCATTTCCTGGGTACGCGCGAAGAGATGATTCAGCGAATCAAGAAGGGGGCGCACTTCCGTAGGGACGCCCTCCGTCGGCAGTTTATCGGTAGCATCCGGCGAGCGGGAGCGCAGGGTCTGCGCCAGCTTTTTCAGCGGCTTTAGCTCCCGACTCAGGAGCAGAACCAGCAACAGCAGCATGACGGGCAGCGCCACCAGCCAGGGCGTGAGCTGCGAGCTGACCACGTCCAGCGCCATCTCCTGGCGATACTCCCACTCCTGGCCGACCACCACGCGGTACTTCCCGTCGGGTGAGGTCAGCCACAGGAAACGCCATTCGTCGTTGTCGTCCTGGAGCTGCCCGTTAGCAAACCCGTCGCGGCGATAGTGGTACGGAATATCGCGCCCGTTCTCGCCATCGTTCAGCAGCATTTTGCCGTCAACGGCGTAAATGGCGAAAGCCAGCGCGTCGTCATCGAGACGGCCATGCTTCACTTTTTTCGGGATCTCGCGCATCCGTTCGGGGGCGCGGATCTCGTCAAGATCCATCGTCAGCAGCCGTTTGGCAAACAGCATCTGCTGCGTGTCGAAGAGCTTATCCAGCTTGTGGGTGGTCTGCTGCCAGGCCACCAGGCTGGCGGCAAACCATGCCGTCAGGGAGAGCGCTAAAAAGAGGAGCGTCAGGCGCAGCTTCAGGCTCAGGCGTTGCGTCAGCTTCATGCGTCACCCAGGGTATAGCCGATGCCGTGCACGGTGCGGATAAACTCGCTGCCAAGCTTGCGGCGCAGGTGATGAACGTGGACTTCTACCGCGTTGCTGGAGACGTCGTCATCCCAGGTATACAGTTTTTCTTCAATCGTCTTGCGAGGGAGCACGCGGCCTGCATTGCGCATCAGTAGTTCCAGCAGCGCGAACTCTTTCGGCTTCAGCGTCAGCGGTTCACCGTCCAGCGTGGCGACGAGACGGGTCGGATCGAGCGTGACCTTGCCGTGGCGTAGCTCGCTATGCGTCTGGCCGTGACTGCGGCGGACCAGCGCCTCGAGGCGGGCGCCGACTTCAATCAGCGCGAACGGCTTGCAGAGATAATCATCCGCGCCAAGACGCAGCCCTTCCACGCGCTGGTTGAGCGCATCCCGCGCGGTCAGGATCAATACCGGCTCGCTGCGCCCGCTTTCGCGCCACGCGCGCAGGATGTCCAGACCGTCGATTTCCGGCAGCGTCAGATCCAGCACCACGGCATCATAGGGCGCAGAAGCAAGCGCGGCATGACCGGTTTTACCGTCGGTAAACCAGTCCACGCTAAAGCCCATTTTGCTTAAACCCGCCCTGATACCGTCGCCGATTAACGCGTCGTCTTCTACCAGTAAAATGCGCATGTTCCCTCCTTGATGCCGTCAGTAAACCCTCTGCAAGCGCCTGCTGTACAGCAATAATAAATAAATTTTTCCCTTAAGAAGTTGTTAAGGATTACCCTGTTTAATGGACTGCGAAACCAGATTAAAGGGAGAGTTAATATGAAAAAATTCGCTGCCATTGCCGCCATCATGATGATGACCACTGCCCCCGTTTTTGCCGCGCAGGGCGGATTTAACGGCCCGTCGGCCACGCAAACCCAGACCCAGACGCAGACGGGAGGTTTTGTTGATAACGACGCTAACCTCACCACCGCGGTGAAGGTGAAAGAGATGAAGGACGACAGCTGGGTGAAGCTGCGTGGGAACATTACCCAGCGCCTGTCCGATGACCGCTACACCTTCCGCGATGAGACCGGCACGGTCAACGTGGAGATTGACCACAAGCGCTGGAACGGCGTGACTGTCACCCCTCAGGATAAAGTGGAAATCCAGGGCAAGGTCGATAAAGAGTGGAACGATTTTGAAATCGACGTGAAGCAGGTCATTAAGCTGAACAAATAACCCGGAAAGGGCCGCATAAGCGGCCCTTTTTCTTTGTGACTCAACTCGTCAGATAGGGTAGTATCTGCGGCAATATTGCCTGAAACCCTTCGGTTTCTGAGTTGAGGAATCACACGTAATGAGCGATATGGCAGAGCGCCTCGCGCTACATGAATTCACGGAAAACGCATACCTGAACTATTCCATGTACGTCATCATGGACAGGGCGTTGCCGTTTATCGGGGATGGCCTGAAGCCCGTTCAGCGCCGCATCGTGTATGCGATGTCCGAACTGGGGCTGAACGCCACCGCCAAGTTCAAGAAATCCGCCCGTACCGTCGGTGACGTGCTGGGTAAATACCATCCGCACGGCGACAGCGCCTGCTATGAAGCGATGGTGCTGATGGCTCAGCCGTTCTCTTACCGCTACCCGCTGGTGGATGGTCAGGGGAACTGGGGGGCGCCGGACGATCCAAAATCCTTCGCGGCAATGCGTTATACCGAATCCCGTCTCTCTAAATATGCCGAAGTGCTGCTGGGCGAGCTGGGTCAGGGAACCGTCGACTGGGTGCCAAATTTCGACGGTACGATGCAGGAGCCAAAGATGCTGCCTGCGCGTCTGCCGAACATCCTGCTGAACGGTACCACCGGGATTGCGGTCGGTATGGCGACGGACATTCCGCCGCACAACCTGCGTGAAGTGGCGAAAGCCGCCATTACCCTGATCGAGCAGCCTAAAGCCTCGCTCGACGATCTGCTGGATATCGTGCAGGGGCCAGATTTCCCAACCGAAGCTGAGATCATCACCTCTCGCGCGGAAATTCGCAAAATCTACCAGAACGGGCGCGGCTCCGTGCGCATGCGCGCGGTGTGGAATAAAGAGGACGGCGCCGTGGTGATCACCGCGCTGCCGCATCAGGTTTCCGGCGCCAAAGTGCTGGAGCAGATCGCCTCCCAGATGCGCAATAAAAAGCTGCCGATGGTCGACGACCTGCGCGATGAATCGGACCACGAGAACCCGACCCGTCTGGTGATCGTGCCGCGCTCCAACCGCGTGGACATGGAGCAGGTGATGAACCACCTGTTTGCCACCACCGATCTGGAAAAAAGCTACCGCATCAACCTGAACATGATCGGCCTCGACGGACGCCCGGCGGTGAAAAACCTGCTGGAGATCCTCACCGAATGGCTGACGTTCCGCCGCGATACGGTACGCCGTCGTCTGAACCATCGTCTCGAGAAAGTGCTTAAGCGCCTGCATATCCTTGAAGGTTTGCTGGTGGCGTTCCTCAATATCGACGAGGTGATTGAGATCATCCGCACCGAGGACGAGCCGAAGCCCGCCCTGATGTCGCGCTTTGGCATCAGCGAAACCCAGGCCGAAGCGATCCTCGAGCTGAAGCTGCGCCATCTCGCCAAACTGGAAGAGATGAAGATCCGCGGCGAGCAGAACGAGCTTGAAAAAGAGCGCGATCAGCTGCAGGCGATCCTCGCGTCCGAACGCAAGATGAATAACCTGCTGAAAAAAGAGCTGCAGGCCGATGCCGATGCCTTCGGTGACGACCGTCGTTCTCCGCTGCACGAGCGTGAAGAAGCGAAGGCGATGAACGAGCACGACATGCAGCCGTCCGAGCCTGTGACTATTGTCCTGTCGCAGAGCGGCTGGGTACGCAGCGCCAAAGGCCACGATATCGACGCGCCGGGGCTCAGCTATAAAGCGGGCGACAGCTTCAAAGCGGCGGTGAAAGGCAAGAGCAACCAGCCGGTGGCGTTTATCGACTCCACCGGTCGCAGCTACGCCATTGACCCGATCACGCTGCCTTCCGCGCGCGGGCAGGGCGAGCCGCTCACCGGCAAGCTGACGCTGCCGCCGGGCGCGACGGTTGACCATATGCTGATGGAAGCCGATGACCAGAAGCTGCTGCTGGCGTCCGATGCGGGCTACGGCTTTATCTGTACCTTCAACGATCTGGTTTCCCGCAACCGTGCCGGTAAGGCGCTGATTAGCCTGCCGGACAACGCTCACGTGATGGCACCGCTGGTGATTGAGAACGAAAGCGACATGCTGCTGGCGATCACTACCGCCGGACGTATGCTGATGTTCCCGGTCAGCGATCTGCCGGAGCTGTCAAAAGGCAAGGGCAACAAGATCATCAACATCCCGTCGGCGGAGGCCGCGAAAGGCGAAGATGGCCTGGCGCACCTCTTCCTTCTGCCGCCGCAGAGCACGCTGACCATTCACGTCGGCAAGCGCAAAATCAAGCTTCGTCCGGAAGAGCTGCAGAAGGTGGTGGGTGAGCGCGGTCGCCGCGGCTCGCTGATGCGCGGTCTGCAGCGTATCGATCGCGTGGAGATTGACTCTCCTGCACGCAGCGCTGCGGGCGACAGCGAAGAGTAATGTCGTGATATCCCCCCTCTGTCCGGAGGGGGAATTTCAATAAAATTTCCCGTAAAATCGTTGTTAATTCGTGCGTTGCGATTAACAATACGCGCTCGTAATAAAGTCCTTACCTGGCCACAGGTGAAGTATAATTGTCAGCTGTTGGGGCTTCAGAGGTCGCTATGCTATATATTGTTCGTCTTATTCTTACCGTCATCTACTGTATTCTGGTCTGTATTTTCGGCTCTATTTATTGCCTGTTCAGCCCGCGTAATCCGAAGCATGTCGCCACCTTTGGCCATATGTTTGGGCGCCTTGCTCCGCTGTTTGGCCTGAAGGTTGAAAAACGTCTGCCGGAAGGGGCGGAGAATTTCGGTAACGCCATCTATATTGCCAACCATCAGAACAACTACGATATGGTGACGGCCTCTAATATCGTGCTTCCACCGACCGTGACGGTGGGCAAAAAAAGCCTGCTGTGGATCCCGTTTTTTGGTCAGCTGTACTGGCTTACCGGTAACCTGCTGATCGACCGTAATAACCGTGCAAAAGCGCACAGCACCATTGCCGAAGTGGTGAATCATTTTAAAAAGCGCAAAATCTCAATCTGGATGTTCCCGGAAGGAACGCGCAGCCGCGGTCGCGGCCTGCTGCCGTTTAAAACCGGTGCGTTTCATGCTGCAATTGCGGCAGGTGTTCCAATTATTCCCGTGTGCGTTTCCAATACTTCGAATAAGATTAATCTTAACCGCCTGAATAATGGGCTGGTGATTGTCGAAATGCTGCCACCTGTCGATACCAGCAAATACGGTAAAGATCAGGTGCGCGAATTGGCAGCACACTGCCGTGAGCTAATGGCTCAGCATATTGCGCAGCTCGACAAAGAAGTCGCAGAGAGAGAAGCCGCCGGTAAGATTTAACCCGGCGTTGAAGGGAAAACGAATTCCCGCGTTGTTAGTCGTTTCAGATGGAGCTTATATGTCACTCAGTCGGCGTCAGTTTATTCAGGCTTCGGGGATCGCCCTTTGTGCGGGTGCGATGCCGCTGACAGCCAGCGCCGCCGGGCAGCAACAGCCGCTGCCTATACCGCCATTAATTGAATCCCGTCGCGGTCAGCCGCTTTTCCTGACGCTGCAGCGTAGCCACTGGTCCTTTACCCAGGGGACGCGTGCGCCCGTCTGGGGCATTAACGGACGTTACCTCGGGCCGACCATACGCGTGTGGAATGGCGATGACGTAAAGCTCATCTACAGTAACCGCACCCCTGAAAATGTCGCTATGACCATCAGCGGCCTGCAGGTACCTGGCCCGCTGATTGGCGGCGCGGCGCGAATGATGTCACCCAGCGCCGACTGGGCGCCCGTTCTGCCGATTCGCCAGAGCGCGGCAACCCTGTGGTATCACGCCAACACCCCTAACCGCACGGCGCAGCAGGTCTATAACGGCCTGGCCGGCATGTGGCTTGTGGAAGATGAAGTCAGCAAATCTCTGCCGATCCCGAATCACTACGGCGTGGATGACTTCCCGATTATCATCCAGGACAAACGTCTGGATAACTTCGGCACGCCTGAATACAGCGAGCCGGGCAGCGGTGGCTTCGTCGGTGATACGCTGCTGGTCAACGGCGCGCAAAGCCCGTATGTCGAAGTGTCTCGCGGCTGGGTGCGCCTGCGCCTGCTCAACGCGTCCAACTCGCGCCGCTATCAGCTGCAAATGAGCGATGGCCGTCCGCTGCACGTGATCTCCGGCGATCAGGGCTTTTTACCGGCGCCGGTGTCCGTCAAACAGCTTGCGCTCTCGCCGGGCGAACGTCGCGAAGTTCTCATTGATATGACCAATGGGGATGAAGTGTCTGTCACCTGCGGTGAAGCGGCCAGCATTGTCGACCGTATTCGCGGGTTCTTTGAACCGTCGAGCATTCTGGTCTCGACCCTGGTGCTGACCCTGCGTCCAACCGGTCTGCTGCCGCTGGTGACCGATAGCCTGCCCATGCGCCTGCTGCCGCAGGAGATCATGAGCGGCTCGCCGGTGCGCAGCCGTGATATCAGCCTCGGCGACGACCCGGGCATCAACGGCGCGCTGTGGGACGTCAACCGCATTGACATTACCGCGCAGCAGGGTACCTGGGAGCGCTGGACGGTGCGTTCAGATATGCCGCAGTCGTTCCATATTGAAGGGGTGGCATTCCTGATCCGCAACGTCAACGGTGCCATGCCGTTCCCGGAAGACCGCGGCTGGAAAGATACCGTCTGGGTGGACGGCCAGGTTGAGCTGCTTGTCTACTACGGTCAGCCCTCGTGGCCGCACTTCCCGTTCCTGTTCCACAGCCAGACGCTGGAGATGATGGACAGGGGCTCCGTAGGGCAGATGCTGATCAACCCTGCCCCATAATCCTGACATTCCCGGTTCGCCGGGAATGTTTTATGCCCGCCAGAAAAAGCGCGAGAACAGTATCAGCACCGGATAAATTTCAAGACGCCCTAAGATCATCGCCGCGCACATCAGCAGTTTTGCCCCCTCTGTTAACGTGCCGAACGTCGACGCCGTCTCGCCAAACCCCAGCCCCATGTTGTTGATGCAGGCGGCAACCGTTGCGAATGACGTAAACAGGTCGTAGCCCATCAGATTGAGCGACCAGACAAAAAAGCCCGTAATCATCACGTAGAGAAAAAAGAAGCTCCAGACCGAGCGCAGGACGCGTTCATTCACCACGCTTTTGCCCACCTTAATGCTCAGCAGCGCTCTCGGATGCGCCAGCTGGTTCATCTCCTGAATACTCTGCTTGAACATAATGAGAAAACGCAGCGCTTTGATCCCGCCGCAGGTCGAGCCTACGCAGCCGCCAAAAAAGCTGGCGCTCAACAGCAGGAAGATGGTATGTGCTGGCCACTGGGCATAGTCGGCTGTCGAAAGGCCGTTATCGGTCATCATCGAACTGGCAAGGAAGAAGGCATGCACCAGGCTATCAGTGGCGTTGTACATCCCGGCATGCCAGACCTGCCAGGCGGTGATGACGATAATCACCGCGGCGGCGCTCAGAAAGAATTTAACCTCCGGGCTGCGGCGAATCGGTTTCAGGGTGCGTCTGACAATGGCGACGTACCAGAGGGTGAAGTTGAACGCGGAGAGCAGTGAAAACGCCCCGGCGACCAGCTCAATCGCGTGGCTGTCATAAAACCCAATGCTTTCGCTGCGGGTGGAGAACCCGCCCAGCGACACGGTCGACAGCCCGTGACAGAGGGCGTCAAAAAATGACATTCCCGCCAGCCAGTAGGCCAGGGTGCAGGCCACGCCCAGCGCGAAGTAGGTCACCCACAGCGTGCGCGCGGTATCGGCAAGGCGGGGAGTCAGACGCTCCTCCTTGAACGGTCCCGGCATCTCTGACTGATAGAGCTTCATGCCACCGATGCCCAGCAGCGGGAGGACCGCGACGGCCAGCACGATGACGCCTAACCCGCCAATGAAATTCAGCTGAGCGCGGTAATAAAGGTACGATTTAGGCAGGGCGCTGACGTCCCCGATCACCGTTGCCCCGGTGGTGGTGATCCCGGAAACCCCTTCAAAGAGCGCGTCGGCAAAGGAGAGCCGTAGCCCGTCATCCATCCAGAGCGGCATGGCGCTAATGAATGAAAACAGCAGCCAGAACAGCACGATAATCACAAACCCGTCGCGGGTGCGCAGCTGTATGCCGGCGTGACGGGTTGCCCGCCAGGTTAACCCTCCGAGAGTAAAAAAGGTTAAAAAGGTGGTCAGAAAGGCAAAGTAGGTCCGCTCTTTATTCAGCAGGGCGATAACCATCGGCGGCAGCATGGAAAGGCTGTACAGCAGAACCAGAAAACCGCAGAGGTGAAGGACAACCCGCAGCTGGGATACATGTAACGAATCGTTGGGCTTCACGACAGAGCTCCGCGCAATAACACGTTCCGGGGCAAATCACCGGAAAATATAGTGAATATTATGATCCAAATTATCAGGGCGCTGTATTTTAACGAGTTCCGTGAATATCTGCCTGCTTCCTGCATCCTTTTCTTCAAATCCGGCGGATGAACAGCGTATAATCCCGCTCCTTTTGTTTATTTTTTCTTCGGAAGCATTATGAGCGCAATTTCCCTGATCCAGCCGGATCGTGACCTCTTCTCCTGGCCCCAGTACTGGGCGGCCTGCTTTGGACCGGCGCCATTCCTGCCGATGTCCCGGGAAGAGATGGACCAGCTGGGCTGGGACAGCTGCGACATCATTCTGGTCACGGGCGATGCCTACGTTGACCACCCGAGCTTCGGCATGGCCATCTGTGGACGTATGCTTGAGGCGCAGGGCTTCCGCGTGGGGATCATCTCCCAGCCTGACTGGAACAGCAAAGACGACTTTATGCGTCTGGGTAAACCGAACCTGTTCTTCGGTGTGACTGCAGGCAACATGGACTCGATGATCAACCGCTATACCGCCGACCGTAAGCTTCGTCATGACGACGCCTACACGCCGGATAACGTGGCGGGTAAACGCCCGGACCGCGCAACCCTCGTCTATACCCAGCGCTGCAAAGAAGCCTGGAAAGACGTGCCGGTGATCCTGGGCGGCATCGAGGCGAGCCTGCGCCGTACCGCGCACTACGATTACTGGTCTGATACCGTGCGCCGCTCGGTGCTGGTGGATTCCAAAGCCGACATGCTGATTTACGGAAACGGCGAGCGTCCGCTGGTGGAAGTGGCGCACCGTCTGTCGCAGGGCGAGCCGGTGAGCAGCATCCGCGACGTGCGCAATACCGCCATCATGGTGAAAGAGGCGCTGCCGGGCTGGCGCGGAGTGGATTCCCGCATCATTGATATGCCGGGTAAAATCGACCCGATCCCACATCCGTACGGCGAAGATCTGCCGTGTGCCGATAACAAGCCGGTTGAGCCGAAAAAAGCGGAAGCGAAGGCTATCGTCGTGCAGCCTCCGCGCCCGAAGCCGTGGGAAAAGACCTACGTGCTGCTGCCCTCCTATGAGAAGGTGAAAGCCGACAAGGTGCTCTACGCGCACGCGTCCCGTATTTTGCACCATGAAACCAACCCTGGCTGCGCCCGCGCGTTGATGCAGAAGCACGGCGAGCGCTTTATCTGGATCAACCCGCCGGCGATCCCGCTTTCCACCGAAGAGATGGACAGCGTTTTTGCGCTGCCGTACAAGCGCGTGCCGCACCCGGCGTACGGCAACGCCCGTATCCCGGCGTATGAGATGATCCGCTTCTCGATCAACATCATGCGCGGCTGCTTCGGCGGCTGTTCCTTCTGCTCGATTACCGAGCACGAAGGGCGCATTATTCAGAGCCGCTCTGAAGATTCGATCATCAATGAGATCGAAGCGATTCGCGACTCGGTACCTGGATTTACCGGCGTGATTTCCGACCTCGGCGGTCCAACCGCGAACATGTACATGCTGCGCTGCAAGTCGCCGCGCGCAGAGCAAACCTGTCGTCGCCTCTCCTGCGTCTATCCAAGCATTTGCGAGCACATGGACACTAACCATGAGCCGACGATCAACCTCTACCGCCGCGCGCGCGACCTGAAGGGCATCAAAAAGATCCTGATCGCGTCCGGGGTACGTTACGACATCGCCGTGGAAGATCCGCGCTACATCAAAGAGCTGGCGACGCACCACGTCGGTGGCTACCTGAAGATTGCGCCGGAGCACACCGAAGAAGGCCCGCTGTCGAAGATGATGAAGCCGGGCATGGGTAGCTACGATCGCTTTAAAGAGCTGTTCGACACCTACTCGAAGCAGGCGGGCAAAGAGCAGTATCTGATCCCGTACTTCATCTCTGCGCACCCGGGCACGCGCGATGAGGACATGGTGAACCTGGCGTTGTGGCTGAAGCAGCGCCGCTTCCGCCTGGATCAGGTGCAGAACTTCTATCCGTCACCGCTCGCCAACTCGACGACCATGTATTACACCGGCAAGAACCCGCTGAGTAAGATTGGCTACAAGAGTGAAGAGGTGGTGGTGCCGAAAGGGGATAAACAGCGTCGTCTGCACAAGGCGCTGCTGCGTTACCACGATCCGAAAAACTGGCCGCTGATCCGCCAGGCGCTGGAAGAGATGGGTAAAAAACACCTGATCGGCTCCCGCCGCGACTGCCTGGTTCCGGCCCCGACGCTGGAGGAGATGCGCGAAGCGCGTCGCCAGAATCGCAATACGCGTCCGGCGCTGACCAAGCACACGCCGATTGTGCATCAGCGTTCGAATGGTAATTCGAGTTTTAAGAAGCCCGTGAAGCGCAAAGCGTAAATAAAAAACCCCGGCAAGCCGGGGTTTTTATGTAGAAACGCAGGCCGGGTAAGGCGAAGCCGCCACCCGGCTTTTTTACGCAATTACCCGCCAAACTGATCCGGGTCCGGCCCAAGCCGCTTGCCCTTATCCAGCTTCGCAATTTCCCCCAGCTCATCTTTGTCCAGACGGAAATCCCAGACGTCGAAGTTCTCGGCGATGCGCGATGGCGTGACCGATTTCGGGATCACCACCAGGCCGTTGTCCAGATGCCAGCGAATGACGATCTGCGCCGGGGTTTTGCCGTATTTATCCGCCAGGTCGCGAATAATTTTCTGATCGAACACGCCTTCGCCACCCTGTGCCAGCGGGCTCCAGGACTCGGTCTGGATTTTATGCGTGGCGTTCCAGGCGTGAAGCTGACGCTGCTGCAGCAGCGGGTGCAGTTCGATCTGGTTAATGACAGGCGCGACGCCCGTCTCGTCAATCAGCCGCTGCAGGTGATGAACCTGGAAGTTGCAGACGCCGATACTTTTCACCAGCCCCTCTTTCTGCAGTTCAATCATTCCTTTCCAGGCATCAACGTAATGGTCGATAGCCGGGACCGGCCAGTGCATCAGATAAAGATCGACGAAGTCGAGCTGGAGCTTCTCCAGGCTCTCCTGCAGGGCCTCGCGGGGACGCTTTTGATCGTCATTCCACAGTTTCGTGGTGATGAATAACTCATCGCGGGGGACACCGGCGCTGGCCAGTGCGGTCCCCACGCCGTCCTCGTTTTTGTACGCGGCGGCGGTGTCAATCGACCGATAGCCGACTTCCAGGGCTTTATGAATGGCGGAGACGACCTCGTCGTTACCGGCTTTCCATACACCTAGCCCCAGCTGGGGCATCACGTTGCCGTCCTGCAGCTTGATTACGGTTTGGTTTGCCATTTTTCCTCCTTCAGGTGCGCATCGCCGGAGGGAGACTCCGGCGATGGGGTGTGCATTAAGTCTGGACGAAATGTCAAAAAACGAAAGTCGGGGGGACAAAAACGCTTAGCGTGCCGCCTCGTAAATACGACGGCTGACGTCCAGGGTGATGTCGCCGTGCTCGCCCAGATGGGTCATGCCGTGCTCTTCGAGTTTCGCCAGCAGGGCAGGGATGGAGCTGCCGTCCAGCCCGTAGCCGGACAGACGCGTTGGCACGCCCAGACCTTCAAAGAAGCTGCGGGTCGCTTCGATGGCGGCATCAATGCGCGCGTCGTCAGAACCCTCGGTGATGTTCCACACGCGCTCAGCGTACTGCAGCAGCTTGGCGCGTTTGGTGTCCCGCTTTTCGTTCCACAGCGCAGGCAGCACAACGGCCAGCGTTTGCGCGTGGTCCAGACCGTGCATCGCCGTCAGCTCGTGGCCCAGCATGTGGGTCGCCCAGTCCTGCGGCACGCCAGCGCCGATCAGGCCATTCAGCGCCTGTGTGGCGGCCCACATCACGTTGGCACGAACGTCGTAGTTTTCAGGCTCTTTCAGCGCTTTCGGACCTTCTTCAATCAGCGTCAGAAGAATGCCTTCCGCGAAGCGATCCTGAATTTTGGCATTCACCGGGTACGTGACGTACTGCTCAACGGTATGAACAAAGGCATCGACCACGCCGTTCGCCACCTGACGCGCAGGCAGGGTGTAGGTGTAAACCGGGTCCAGGATAGCGAACACAGGCTGAACGTGTTCGTTCATGAAGGCCTGCTTGTCACCGGTGGTTTTACGGGAGATCACCGCGCCCTTGTTGGATTCAGAACCGGTGGCTGGCAGGGTCAGCACGGAGCCCATCGGGATGGCGCTTTTAATGTCGCTGCCGCGGGTTTCCAGAATGTGCCACGGATCGATGCCGTCAGCGTAGTGCGCTGCCGCAGCGATGAATTTGGTGCCGTCCAGTACGGAGCCGCCGCCGACGGCCAGCAGGAAGGTGACGTTTTCTTCGCGGGCGATTTTCACCGCGTTCATCAGCGTTTCGTAAGACGGGTTTGGTTCGATACCGCCGAACTCACGCACGTCCAGATCGTCCAGCGCGCTATAAACCTGATCCAGTACGCCGGTTTTTTTCACGCTGCCGCCACCGTAGGTGATCAGTACGCGGGCGTCAGCAGGGATCTGCGCGCGCAGGTCAGCGATAGCGTCTTTACCAAACAGAATGCGGGTTGGGGTGTGAAGATTAAAGTTGTTCATTGCTCGTTCCCTTTAGTGGGTGAAAAACCGTGGTGCGCAGAGGGCGACCTGATGCTGCACATTGTGGCCGTCCGGGGCTATCCCCTCAATGCACATTCCTGCCGATGTCTTGCCCATTTCTACAAAGCGCTGGAGAAAGCGCGGAAAACGACGCACACTGTTAGCGTCGAAAACCGTACCCGGAGTAACGCAAGATGAACCGTGAGGCTATCTGCCAGCAGCTCACTGTGAAGATTAAGAGATTGATAGATAATGAGAATCGTGCCAGCGATCTGCTGCCGGATATTCGCCTGCTCTATGGCACGCAGCCGGGGACGCGCACGCCGGTCATGTACCAGCCGGGCATCGTTTTTCTCTTTTCAGGCCATAAAATTGGCTATATCAACGAGCGCGTGTTCCGCTACGACACCAATGAATATCTTCTCCTGACGGTACCTTTACCCTTTGAATGTGAAACCTTCGCGACGGAGGCGGTTCCGCTGGCGGGTATTCGCGTCAATGTCGACATCCTCCAGCTGCAGGAGCTGCTGATGGAGATTGGCGAAGATGAACTCTTCCAGCCTTCGATGGCCTCGAGCGGGATTAATTCGGCGACGCTGTCTGAAGAGATCCTCTGCGCCATTGAGCGTCTGCTGGACGTAATGGAGAGGCCGCTGGACGCGCGTATTCTGGGCAAGCAGATCGTCCGCGAGATTCTCTACCACGTGCTGCTGGGCCCGGGCGGCGGCGCGTTACTTGCTCTGGTGAGCCGACAGACCCACTTCAGCCTGATAAGCCGCGTGCTCAAGCGTATCGAAAGCCAGTACACGGAAAACCTCAGCGTCGACCAGCTGGCGGCGGAAGCCAATATGAGCGTTTCGGCGTTTCACCATAACTTTAAGTCGGTGACCAGCACCTCTCCGCTGCAGTACCTCAAAACCTACCGGCTGCATAAGGCGCGGATGTTGATGATCCACGACGGCATGAAGGCCAGCGCGGCGGCGATGCGGGTGGGCTATGAAAGTGCGTCGCAGTTCAGTCGGGAGTTTAAGCGCTATTTCGGCGTCACGCCGGGAGAGGATGCGTCACGTATCAGAACGATGCAGGGAGCCTGAGGTGAAACACAGGCCGGGTAAGCGACAGCGCCACCCGGCTTTGTTGAATTATGCGCTGCAGTACTTCTTCTTAATCACCACCGCGATGGTTCCCACCAGACCCGCCACCAGCAGGAACATCGGCAGCACCATCAGGAAGGTCATCACCTGATCTTCGTGGTGTTTCACAAAAGGGATCATATTCAGCGCATAGCCAAGCGTGGTGACTACACCCACCCACAGCAGGGCGCTCAGCCAGTTGAAGAACTGGAAGCGGCGGTTCGACAGACCGGAAATGCCCGCCATCGTCGGCAGAAGGGTGCGAACAAACGCCAGGAAACGCCCCGCCAGCAATGCCAGCAGGCCGTGGCGATCGAACATGCAGGTCGCACGCTGATGATATTTATGCGGTAACTGCGCCAGCCAGCCTTTTACGACGCGGGTATTCCCGAGCCAGCGGCCCTGAAGATAGCTCAGCCAGCAGCCCAGGCTGGCTGCGGAGGTGAGAATAACCATCGTTGGCGTGAAGTCCATGACGCCTTTCCCGATTAACGCCCCGGCAAGTAAAAGCAGGCTATCACCGGGTAAAAACGAGGCTGGCAGTAATCCATTTTCCAGAAACAGAGTTGCGAACATCACGAGGTAAACGATACCGACGACGTGAGGATCCGCCAGCGCGGCAAAGTCGTGTTGCCAGAGCGCCGCGATAATATCTTGAATAACAGCCATGGACTTTCCTGTGGAACAGCAGATATAGCGCTATTGTACTCCCTTATTCGCCCGTCGGGTTTGATCCCGGGCGCAACTCATGCAGACTTTTCTCATTGCCGTGTCCACAAAAGCGTCCAGAGAGTACATTTTCAGCCAGCACTCTACACGATACGCTCGAACCCTGCTGCTAAATCGGCAATCAGATCGTCAACATTTTCTAAACCGATATGCAGTCGTATCAGGGTACCGCTGAAGTCTACTTCACCCCCGGGGCGAAGGGCCGCGATCTGTTCCGGCTGGTTAGCTAGGATCAAGGATTCAAAACCGCCCCAGGAGTAGGCCATGCTGAAAAGGGTAAAATTATCCAGATAGCTCGCCAGTTCGTCGTTATTCAGCCGCTTTTTCAGTACGAATGAGAACAACCCGCTGCTGCCCGTAAAGTCACGTTGCCAGAACTCATGGCCTTTACTACCCGGTAATGCGGGATGATTCACGCGCTCAACCAGCGGATGCTGCGCCAGCCATTCGGCGACCTTCAGGCTGCTTTCATGGTGCTGACGCAGACGAACGCCCAGCGTGCGGATACCGCGGCTGGTCATGTAGGCCGTGTCGGCATCCACCATCTGGCCCATCAGGTAGGCATTTTCACGCAGCTGATCCCAGCAGCGCGAGTTGGAGACCGCAGTACCAATCATGCCGTCAGAGTGGCCTATCAGGTATTTCGTTGCCGCCTGAATCGAAATATCAATGTCGAATTCCAGCGCTTTGAACAGCACGCCTGCCGCCCAGGTGTTGTCAATCATAACGATCGCCTCTGGCGCTTTGCTGCGTACGGCCTTCACGATAGCCGGCACGTCGTGAACTTCCATGGTGAGCGACCCCGGAGATTCCAGGAACACAATGCGCGTGTTTGGCTGAATAAGTTCGGCAATGCCTTCACCAATCAGCGGGTCGAACCAGCCGGTCGTTACCCCGAGTTTGCTGAGGATTTTGGTGCAGAAGTCCTGGCTGGGTTCATAGGCGGTGTTGGTCATCAGGATATGGTCGCCCTGTTCCACAAACGCCAGAATGGTGTTGGCGACCGCCGCCGCCCCGCACGGGAAGAGCGCACAGCCCGCGCCGCCTTCCAGCTCGCACATCGCTTCCTGCAGAGAAAAATGGGTTAGCGTGCCGCGACGGCCATAAAACAGCCCGCCTTTCGCGCGGTTACGCGTGGCGTTTTTTTTCTCCTCAACGGTGTCAAACACCAGCGAGGAGGCTCGTTGAATCACGCTGTTGACCGATCCCTGAGTATATTTTTTGCTGCGTCCTGCCTGTACCAGCGTGGTATCAAGATGCTTCTTTGTCATGTTCGCTAACCCTGTTTTTATACGTCTGGACGTCCAGACTACCACGATTGGAAAAAACTGCACCCCGAGGCTTATCGAATAAGCAGAAAATATTAGCAAAAAACCGCATAAGAAATTTTTACTGCGTAAGCGCAAGGAAAGTGAGCGAAAATTACGGCACCATGCAAATACTAATGAGAACTACTATCAATTCGACGACGTTTTGATATTATTACGCTCAGATTTTGTGATTTGCGTCCTGGAGATACAGAGTGGGTAATAATTTGATGCAGACGGATCTCTCCGTTTGGGGCATGTATCAGCATGCTGACATCGTGGTTAAGATTGTGATGATCGGCCTGATTCTGGCGTCCGTTGTCACCTGGGCTATCTTCTTCAGCAAAAGTGCCGAGTTGCTTTCGCAGAAGCGTCGCCTGAAGCGGGAACAGCAGCAGCTGGCTGAAGCCCGCTCTCTGGATCAGGCTTCAGATATGACCTCATCTTTCCACGCGAAAAGCCTGACTACCCTGCTCGTGAATGAAGCGCAGAACGAGCTGGAACTCTCCGCAGGCAGTGAAGATAACGAAGGCATCAAAGAGCGTACCGGTTTCCGCCTGGAGCGCCGCGTTGCGGCCGTTGGCCGACACATGGGGCGCGGCAATGGTTATCTGGCTACCATCGGCGCGATCTCACCGTTCATCGGTCTTTTCGGCACGGTCTGGGGCATCATGAATAGCTTTATCGGTATCGCGCAGACCCAAACTACCAACCTGGCGGTCGTGGCGCCGGGTATCGCAGAAGCGCTGCTGGCGACAGCAATCGGTCTGGTTGCCGCTATCCCGGCGGTGGTCATCTATAATATCTTCGCGCGTATGATTGGCAGCTATAAAGCGACTCTTGGAGACGTTGCCGCGCAGGTTCTGCTGCTGCAAAGTCGCGATCTCGATCTGAATGCCAGCTCGGTTAAGCCGGTGCATGCGGCGTCTAAACTGCGCGCAGGTTAATAGTATGGCGATGCGTCTAAACGAAAATCTGGACGATAACGGCGAAATGCATGAAATCAACGTGACGCCGTTTATCGACGTCATGCTGGTTCTGCTGATTATCTTCATGGTAGCTGCACCGCTGGCGACGGTGGATGTGAAGGTGAATCTGCCGGCATCTTCCAGCCAGCCCCAGCCGCGCCCGGAGAAGCCTATTTACCTGTCGGTGAAAGCGGATAAATCCATGTTCCTCGGGAACGACCCGGTGACGGCCGACTCAGTCATCCCGGCGCTGGAGCAGCTTACGGGCGGAAAGAAAGACACTACGGTCTTCTTCCGTGCGGATAAAACCGTTGATTATGAAACCATGATGAAGGTAATGGACACGCTGCATCAGGCGGGTTACCTGAAGATTGGACTGGTCGGCGAAGAAAAGGCGGCCTCGAAGTGATAAAGAAGCTGGCGAAAGCCGGCTTTTTTTATGCCTGTCGGTTATGCGCTTTTGTTATTCGTTGGTGCGGCAGAAGGATTTGCCAGCGCGTCCTCATCAAGCGCAACGCAGGTGACGTTTGAGGTACGGTACTCACCGTCTGACAGCTTGCGCGTCAGACGCAGGGTGGCGATTTCTCTGGCGAGCAGATACTGATAATTGGCCTCGAGGCGCCCCAGAAGCTTCTCTTTCAGCTCTGGCCGCTGTTCAATGATGGCATTCATCACGGCACCGTAAATTTCTTCTTTGACCTGCAGCGGATAAATTTCACGGCGATTCTGCCATTTAAGCCGCACCAGCGTCGCCGGGATCGATACCAGGTCTTGTGTAATGCGCGTCATCTCGTCATTTTTTGTGTTTCGTAGTGCGTCGAGATTTTGCTTTAAGATAAATTCATCACTTTTTTTATCATCTAAAGTCAAATAAACGTCGTTATTTTTAACTTCTTTCACGTTAATCTTCCCCCAGGCTATAAAAAATTGGGTTGTTTTTTTCGCGCGTAATTAAATTAAGCCAAATTTCATTGCCCGCTTCATTAATTTCTTCGGTTTTCTCGGCTATTATTTGACTTAGTTTCTGGGCATCTATTTCTCCCTCGGCCTGCAGGTCATTCAGCAGGTGGACAAAGGCTTCAATTTTTATAGCGCGAAATAAGCGGTCTTTTATATGACGATCGTGCTCTTCCAGCAACATATTTCGCGATTTGCCAGTTCGGGAAACACCAATTAATATATCGGGCTCGAAATCAGAGAGCTTTCTTTTCCCCTGAGTGAAACTGGCCTCTTTTTCTGCTTCCGTCGGTTGCTGTTCCACAGGCGTAATGTGGTACTTAGCCGGGACGAGATAGTCGGGCAGCATTTTTAATTTCCTTTAATTTCAACAGGGTGGGGTTGGTAAAGGCGTGAGATTCGTTGACAATATCATGAGGCAAATTTAAAATCAAAAAAAATGGAGCCTACCCATGAACAGCATCTTTTTTACGGTCATCACATTACTATTATTGACCGCTGGTGTGCTTTTATTGATGCAAGAGTTCAATAAAACGAAAGTGTCGAAAGACGCCAGTGAGCCCCCACAACCTGAACTGATGACAAAAGAGGAAGGTGAAGACCATTTCTCTGTATTGATGAACTCCGTTACGCCTGTCTGGTACTGGCGGGTGAACCACGAATATATCGACTTTTTACATGCGACAATTAAGCGCATGAAAATGTCGGAAATTAATGACACGCCCGGACTGTTTGAGGCGCAGCGTCGCTGTAGCGATCTGAATTCAGCAGTCTATAAATATTATGACAATATCAAAAAGCGCTGTCTTAACGGAGAAAAGGTATCTTATTCCGATCTGGACGTATTGAATTTGCGGCAGTGTTTTCGCGAGTTCAGTCTGGAAGCCTATCCTGAACTGGTGGCGCTTGTCTGGCCGGAGTACGCACGTCCGGAAGTTAATCCAGACAACGTCTGAGTGACGTACCGTTGAGTTATTGCAAACAGTCAGCGCCGTTGAGATATACTGGGCGCTGGTTTCTTTTGCAAACAGGACTCTATGGAACGCTTTTTTGAAAATGCCATGTACGCCTCTCGCTGGATACTGGCCCCCGTCTATTTTGGCCTTTCGCTGGCGCTTATCGCGCTGACGATTAAGTTCTTTCAGGAAATCCTGCACGTTCTGCCGAATATCTTTTCCATTGCCGAAGCGGATTTGATTCTGGTTCTGCTCTCGCTGGTGGATATGACCCTGGTGGGTGGGCTGCTGGTGATGGTGATGTTCTCCGGCTACGAGAATTTCGTCTCCCAGCTTGATATCGACGAGCGTAAAGAGAAGCTCAGCTGGCTGGGCAAAATGGATGCCTCGTCGCTGAAGAATAAAGTGGCCGCGTCGATTGTGGCGATCTCTTCTATCCACCTGCTACGCGTATTTATGGACGCGAAGAACGTGCCGGATAACAAACTGATGTGGTACGTCATTATCCATCTGACGTTTGTGCTGTCTGCGTTTGTGATGGGGTATCTGGATAAGATCAGTAAGAAGTAAAGTACGCCTTACCCCTCACCCTAACCCTCTCCCCAAAGGGGAGAGGGGACTGCTCGGTGCGGCATTATTTATCAGACGACGCCTGCCACAGATTCAACTCCCCATCCGCAACATGCTGGTCAATCCGCTTGAGTTCGTCCTCCGTAAAGCGCAGGTTTTCCAGCGCCTGTACATTCTCTTCCAGCTGTTCCGGGCGGCTTGCGCCAATCAGCACGGACGTCACGCGCGCATCTTTCAGCAGCCAGCTCAACGCCATCTGCGCCATGGTTTGTCCGCGCGCCTGCGCCATCTCATTCAGCAGGCGAAGGCTGCTCAGGTTGGCGTCGGTGAGCATCTTTTGCGTCAGGCCGCGCACTTTATTCCCTTCGCGCTGCATGCGTGATCCTTCAGGGATACCGTTCAGGTATTTCCCGGTCAGCAGCCCCTGCGCCAGCGGGGTGAAGGCAATACAGCCCGTACCGTTTGCTTCCAGCGCATCCAGCAAGCCGGTCTTATCGACCCAGCGGTTAAGCAGGTTATAGGACGGCTGATGGATCAGCAGGGGGATCTTCCACTCGCGCAGCAGCTCGGCCATTTTTTGTGTGCGATCTGTCGAGTAGGAGGAAATCCCCACATACAGCGCTTTTCCGCTCTGCACGGCATGGGCCAGCGCGGATGCCGTCTCTTCCATCGGGGTGTTTTCATCCACGCGGTGGGAGTAGAAAATATCGACGTACTCGACGCCCAGACGCTTCAGGCTCTGGTCGAGGCTGGCGAGCAGATATTTGCGTGAACCGCCGGAACCGTAAGGCCCAGGCCACATGTCATAACCCGCCTTGGTGGAGATAATCAGTTCGTCGCGGTATGCGGCAAAATCTTCCTGCAGCAGGCGGCCGAAATTTTCTTCCGCGCTACCCGGCGGTGGTCCGTAGTTATTGGCAAGATCGAAATGAGTGATGCCGAGGTCGAAGGCTTTTCGCAGCAGCGCGCGTTGGGCATCAAGAGGCTGGACGTGGCCGAAGCTATGCCACAGTCCCAGCGACAGCGCGGGCAGGCGCAGGCCACTTTTGCCGCAATAACGGTATTGCATATTCTCATAGCGGCCGGGGTAAGGGTGCCAGGACATGATGTCTCCTTTCTTATTGATGAAATTTTCGAAACAACGTTTTCATTCTGAACTTATCACATCACAAATTACATCACTAAGCTCGGGCCTGATGGTTAACAACTGCTGTGTGACCAGTGAAGCCACGCTAATTAAAAATGATCACAAAACGTTATAATTTCCCTCTTTCCTGCCGATAACGAGAGTAGTACTCGCCTCTGGGCGAACTCACCCTCACGGCAAGGAAGACTTATGAATATGCTCCGTAATTTCACGATCCGCTTCGTCATGCTGACGATTCTCGGGATCTTTTGTTTAATGTGGGCGGGTGTTGGCTTGTACAGCACCTGGTCCCTTTCTCGCGTTTCAGACGGCAACGAAGTCGATCGCCAGCTGGTTAAACAGATGACGGTACTCAGCCAGGGTAACGATCAATATTTCCGCTTTGTGACCCGTCTGAGCCGCGCAATGGAAGTCAAAGCCGCAGGCGGCACGCCGGATCTGTCCTCTGCCCAACAGGCGCTGGATAACATGGGCAAGAAACTGGCCGAGATGAAGGCGATCTCCCCAGGCCCGATGGATGAGCAGATCTCTTCCAGGGTGATTGGCACCTGGCAGGCGCTGCTTGAACAGGGCGTAACGCCGCAAATGCAGCAGGCGAAGCAGGGGGCTCTGGAGGGGTATCGCCAGCAGGCCAACAACGTCACGCCGCCGCTGAGCCGCGCGTTTGGTGCGGCCGCTGAGGAGTTCAACAATGCCGCCGCGAAGTCGCTCGACAGCACCCGCGTGGTGGTGGACGGCCTGACAAGCATGACCCGCACGGTGATTATCGTTGCCACGATTATCGGCCTGCTGATCCTGCTCTTCACCGACCGTTACCTGGTGGCGATGCTGGTCAAACCGCTGGATCGCATTCGCCAGCAGTTCCGCCAGATTGCCCAGGGCGATCTCAGCCAGCCCATTGAGCCGTTCGGCCGCAACTGCGTGGGCCAGCTGGTGCCGCTGCTGAGCGCCATGCAGGACAGCCTGCGCGAAGCGGTCAGCACGATCCGCTCCGGCAGTGAAAATATCTGGCGCGGCGCGACGGAAATCTCCAGCGGTAACAACGATCTCTCTTCCCGTACCGAAGAGCAGGCGGCTGCGCTGGAAGAGACGGCAGCCAGCATGGAACAGCTGACCGCCACGGTGAAACTAAATGCGGAAAGCGCGCGTCAGGCCAGCCAGCTGGCCGATGTGGCCTCAACTACCGCCAGCCGCGGCGGTTCGCTGGTGGAAGAGGTGGTGACCACCATGAGCGGTATTTCGGAAAGCTCGAAGAAAATCGCTGAAATCACTAACGTTATCAACAGCATTGCCTTCCAGACCAATATTCTGGCGCTCAATGCGGCGGTTGAAGCGGCGCGCGCGGGTGAACAGGGGCGTGGTTTCGCGGTAGTGGCAGGAGAAGTTCGCAACCTGGCAAGCCGCAGCGCCAACGCGGCAAAAGAGATTGAAGGGCTGATTACCGACTCCGTGTCCCGCGTAGAGCAGGGGGCGAAGCTGGTGGGCGACACCGGCACCACCATGGATGCGATTCTGCGGGACGTGACGGAAGTGACGACCATTATGAAGCAAATCGCTTCCGCCTCTGAGGAGCAAAGCAAGGGCATTTCGCAGGTCGGGATTGCCATTACCCAGATGGACGGCGTTACCCAGCAAAACGCCTCGCTGGTTGAAGAAGTTTCCGCGGCGGCGGCGGCGCTGGAGCGTCAGACCGAAGAGCTTCAGCGCTCGGTGCAAAAGTTCCGCCTGACGGCATAACGCAACGTTACAAGGCCGCCGGATGCGGCCTTGTATTATTAACGCCTTCCCCATTTAGCTCGCGTTGAAACTGCTATTCTTTTGCTAACCCCCTGACGTTCTGGGCTCTCTTCTGTGAGGTGTTGCTATGAACAGATCGTTATCTCTCATCCCTGTTCTCTCTTTCATTTTTCTGATGATGTTCTCGGTTTTTGCCGATGCGACCCAACAGGCGCAGGAACGGCGCGTGGCGCGTGATGTCAGGCAGGAAACCCGCGACGCGTCACGGCAGGTGAAGCAGACCTGCGTGGCGAACAATAACCAGAGTAATCACGACTGCCGCCAGGATAAACGTCAGATGAAACAGGCCGGACGGCAAAAAGCGCGGGATATTAAGTATTAATGTGGTAATGAAAAATATTAGGAATGAGACACGGACAATAAGCGGAAAGCGTCATCGGGGATGTGATTAATACCGGGCAAACGCAGCGCTGCCCGGCTGTATGTATCAGTGCGTCGCCTCACCAATCAGCGCACCCGTGCCCGCACCAACGGCTGCACCTTTCAGCACGCTCTTGCCGGTCACCGCCGCGGCACCTGCGCCCACGGCAGCACCTACCGCACCGCCTTTACGCGCGGCTTTACCTTTGCCGCCGTTTTTGAACATAGCACCCGTGCCTGCGCCAACAACGGCGCCGCCAACGGTCGATTTCAGATCTTTGCCAGTGGCCGCGCCAATCGCCGCGCCTGCTACCGCGCCAGCTGCAGTTTTGTCGATGGCCATTCCCGAGGTGGAGAAAATGAGGGCGCTGATAACCAGCGTTGTTTTAATAAGTTTCATAACAGATCCTTTGTGACTGCTGTCGGTTGATACGTCATTTCTCACTCTCTGACGCGAGAAAAACGTCCAGATAGTGCCAGCAATACCGGTTCAACCTTTAAGCTAATCATGCCCTGGGCAAGGATCTCAGCTGCCGGGCGGGGATCCGCCCGGCGGAACATTACGCCTGACGCTTATCTTCCGTATTGGTCTCGAAGTCGCTCGCCGCATGGCGCTCGTGGAGCTGCTCGTTCAGCTCGCCGCTGGTGCGGTTAACGATACGTCCGCGCTTAACGGCATGGCGATTCGCCACGTCTTTCGCCCAGCGCTGGACGTTGGTGTACTTCTCTGCATCCAGGAACTCGGCGGCGTTGTACACGCTGCCCAGCGCCACGCAGCCGAACCATGGCCAGATTGCCATATCCGCGATGGTGTACTCCTCACCCGCCACGTAGCGACCACGCGCCAGCTGTTTATCCAGCACGTCGAACAGGCGTTTGGCTTCCATGGTAAAGCGGTCAATGGCGTACTCAATTTTTACCGGCGCGTAGTTGTAGAAGTGGCCAAAACCGCCGCCGAGGAACGGCGCCGCGCCCTGCAGCCAGAACAGCCAGTTCAGCGTCTCGGTGCGCCTCGCCGGATCTTTCGGCAGGAAGTGGCCGAATTTCTCTGCCAGGTAGAGCAGGATATTGCCGGATTCAAAGACACGGGTTGGCGGGTTCGTGGAGTGGTCACGCAGCGCCGGTATTTTCGAGTTCGGGTTCACCTCAACGAAGCCGCTGGAGAACTGATCGCCCTCGCCGATGCGGATCAACCACGCGTCGTACTCCGCGCCCGTCACGCCCAGCGCCAGCAGCTCTTCGAGCATGATCGTCACTTTCTGGCCGTTCGGTGTCCCGAGAGAGTAAAGCTGCAGCGGGTGGGAGCCCACGGGCAGATCTTTCTCATGCGTTGCTCCGGAAATCGGACGGTTAATGTTGGCGAACGCGCCGCCGTTGTTCTTTTTCCATTCCCACACTTTGGGTGGCTGATACGTGTTGTCTGACATGTTGGCCTGCCTTTTGAGTGATGTGTTGAGGCAGTGTAGCAGGAGATTTGTGAACCGTTTAACGTTGCGAGCGCAATCAATTAACCGCTATTCCTTCTGCTGCTTATATATATCAAATCCGGCATAAGCTTAATCGAAAATCGCATTTTCATAACTAATGCGTTAATGGATAAAGCTGCCTATGATGCTTCAACATAAATAAAAGATGCAGTTATAAACACTTTATTAGGCAAGGAGTTAGTGAGATGCGCAAGCTTCTGTTATCGGCAGTGGTCGTTTCGCTCGCGTTAGGCCTGGCGGGCTGTGATGATGCGAAAAATAAAGAGACCAATACGCCCCCTGCGGCAAAAAGCGACGCGCCAAAAGAGGGCGGTTCGCTAATTATTGGAATTACCTCCGGCGACCCGTTAGCCGTTAATCCGCTTTATGCCAGCGACCGCACAACGTTAACCATCATGCAGGCGTTGTATGCCCCGCTGTACAGCTTTAATAACGGCAAGATTGAGTGGGGCCTGGCGGAAAGCCTCACGCCCTCCGCCGACAACCTGAGCTACACCCTGACGTTAAAACCCAACCTGAAATGGCAGGACGGACAGCCGCTGACGGCGGACGACGTGGTCTTCACCTTCAATAAGCTGCTGGATGCCAAACAGCACAGCTTCTTCCGCAGCATGTTTACCTGGGGCGGCAAGCCTGTTGAGGTAAGCAAGGTTGACGACCGCACCGTTAAGTTCACCTTACCGCAGGTCAGCGCCGCCTTTACCGGCACCCTGGTACAGATCTACCCGATCCCGCAGCACGTGTTCGCCGGCGAAGGCGACCTGGAAAAGAGCAGCAAAAACGATGCGCCGGTCGGCTCCGGGCCGTTCAAGTTTAAAGAGTACCGCGCCGGGCAGTATTACGCCCTGACCCGTTTTGACGATTACTGGAACGGCAAAGCGAAGCTAGATTCGGTGACCTACCGTTTCGCCAAAGACAGTAACGCCGCCAACCTGGCGCTGCAAAACGGTGAAATCAACCTCAAGATGGTTGACCCGCAGGATGTGAACCGCCTGAAAAATACCGGTAAGTTTGACTTCGTGGTCTATCCGGAAGGCCGCCTGGCCTATATGACGTTCAACCAGAACGTGCCGGTAATGAAGAGCAAAGAATTGCGTCAGGCCATTGCTTACGCCATCAACAAAGACGAGCTGACCCAAACCGCCTTTACCTCGCTGGACTACGCCAAACCGGCGACGTCCTTCCTGACGCCCGATACGCTTTACAAGACGGATGACGTCGAGCAATACAAATTCGACCTGCAAAAAGCCAAAGAGCTGCTTAAAGCGTCCGGCGCGCCGGACAACCTCAAGCTGCGCCTGGCGTATGTGAACACCAATAAAACCCAGGAGAGCATGGCGCTCTACATTCAGCAGGCGCTGAAGGGCATTGGGGTGAACGTGGAGCTGATGCCGCTGGACTCCAACGCCATGTCCCAGCGCAGCCTCGATATGAACAACACCGCGTGGGAGCTGAACCTGGGCGGCTACATCATGGGCTCAGAGCCGGACGGCTACAAATCGCTGTTCATGAGCAACGAGGCCTATAACTACGCGCACTACAAAAATCCGCAGTTTGATGCCCTGTGGGATAAAGGCGCCGTGGAAACCGACGCCGCAAAACGTGCCGATATCTACAAGCAAATTCAGCAGACCGTGGCGAACGACATGACGTACTACCCAATCGCCTATACCAATGCGACCGTCGCGGTGGACAAGCGTTTTGGCGGCACCGAGGAAGCGGAGCCGAAACCGGTCTATCTGTTCCAGGATCTGTCAAAAATCTATCAGAAATAAGTAATTGCCCCGGCCGTCGGGTCGGGGCCTTGGTAAGGGCACGTCGTGAACACACTTCTCACGCGTCGGCTGCTGCAGCTGCTGCCGATGCTGTTCTTTATTTCGCTGGTGGCGTTTTTGCTGGTCAAACTGGCGCCCGGCGATCCGGTGGCGGCGTACATTACGCCGCGTATGGCTCCGGAAGATATCGAACGTATTCGCCAGAGCCTGGGGCTGGATAAGCCGCTGGTGACGCAGTACGTCCTGTGGCTGAAAAATGTCCTGCAGGGCGATCTCGGCTATTCGCTGATCTACCACCGCCCGGTGCTGGAGATGATCGGCGAACGCATTCCGGCCACGCTGGGGCTGATGGGCGCGTCGCTGCTGCTGGCGATCGTGCTGGCGATCCCGCTGGGCCTGCTGGCGGGGGCATTCAAGCATCGCTGGCTGGATCACCTGCTTAACCTGTTCGCCTATATCGGCATCTCGGTGCCGATTTTCTGGTTCGGCATCTTGCTCATTACGGTCTTTGCCGTGCAGCTTAGCTGGTTCCCCAGCATGGGGATGCGCACCATCGGCGTGGAAGATAACGCGCTGGACGTGCTGCGTCACGGCGTACTGCCGTGTATTGCCCTCACGTTCTACAACCTCTCCAGCTATGTGCGCTACATCCGCTCCAACACCATCTCGCAGCTCTCGGCCGACTACGTGCAAACCCAGCTTGCCTACGGCGCCACGCGTTCCAGCATTCTGTTTAGGCACGTGCTGAAAAACGTGCTGCTGCCGGTGATCACCCTGTTCGGACTGTCGTTCGGTGAGCTGATTGTGGGGGCCTACGTGACGGAAAGCGTCTTCTCCTGGCCGGGGATGGGGCTGCTCGGGATCCAGTCGATCGCCTCGCTGGACTACCCGCTGATCATGGCGATCATCATGCTCTCTTCGATGATGCTGATCGTCGGTAACCTGATCGCCGATCTGCTTTATCGCTTCGCCGATCCACGCATTCGTACGCTGAGGTAACCCGGATGAGCAGACGCTGGCAGCAGGTTCGTCACCAGCTGCGCCGCAACCGTCCGGCGCAGTTCTCCCTGTTTGTGCTTTTTATTTTCATTGTCGCCGCGCTCTGTGCGGGGTTAAGTCCGTACGATCCGGATCGGATGGCGCTCGGCGCACGCACGTTACCGCCGGATGCCGCACACTGGTTCGGCACCGACGAGTACGGACGCGACTACTTCACCCGCGCGCTGTATGGCGGCCAGATCTCCCTGATGGTCGGTTTTCTCGCCATGCTCTTTTCCACGCTTATCGGCACGGTGGTGGGCACGGTGAGCGGCTATTTTGGCGGCTGGCTGGATAACCTGATGATGCGCGCCGTGGATATCCTGATGGCCATTCCGGCCTTCTTCCTGCTGCTGGTGGTGAATGCTTACCTCAAGCCGGGCGTGGATAACATCATTCTGATCATCAGCCTGCTGACGTGGATGAACATGTCGCGGCTGGTGCGCGCAGAAACCCTGTCGGTGAAAGAGCGCGAGTATGTGCTTTATGCCCGCGCGTCGGGGGAAAACCCGCTGCGTATTATCGTGCGCCACATTATTCCCGGCGTGCTGCCGACCATTATCGTGGCCGCCACGCTCAATATCGCCTCGGCCATTCTGATGGAGTCGACGCTCAGCTTCTTAGGGCTGGGTGTGCAGGCGCCGGCGGCGTCGTGGGGAAGCATGCTCAACAACGCCCAGTCTTATATTGGCGAAGCGTCGTGGCTGGCGATGTTCCCCGGCATCCTGATCCTGCTGACGGTGTTCAGCTTTAACGTGCTCGGCGATGTCTTCCGTACCGCCTTTGAGCCGGGAGCGAATCGCGATGAGTAGCTTATTAGCGCTTGATAACCTGCAAACTACTTTCCGCACCCGCGAGGGTGAAGTTCACGCGGTGCGCGGCGTAAGCTTTAAGGTGCAGCCGGGAGAACTTGTCGGCATTGTTGGCGAGTCGGGCTGCGGAAAAAGCGTCACCTGTAAGTCGATTATCCAGCTTCTGGGGAGCAACGGACGGATCACCGGCGGCAGCATTCGCTTCCAGAATGACGATCTGGCGCAGAAAACCCCTGCGCAGATGCGCGCTATTCGCGGCAACGAGATCGCGATGATTTTTCAGGATCCGATGACCGCCCTGAACCCGGTGCTCACTATCGGCAAGCAGATGTCTGAGATCCTGGTGCGAAATAAAAAGCTGTCGAAAAAAGCGGCCAAAGCGGCGGCGATCGCCATGCTGGAACAGGTGGGGATTGCCGAGGCGGAACGCCGATACGACCAGTTTCCTCACGAGTTCAGCGGCGGGATGCGCCAGCGGGTGATGATCGCCATTGCGCTCTCCTGCAACCCGAAGCTGCTTATCGCCGATGAGCCGACCACCGCGCTGGACGTCACCATTCAGGCGCAGATCCTGCGACTGCTGAAAAGCCTGCAGCAGCAGACCCAAACCGCGATTCTGCTGATCACCCACGATCTCGGCGTGGTGGCGCAGGTCTGCAGCCGCGTAGTGGTGATGTACGGCGGGCTGGTGATGGAGGAGGGCTGCGTAGAGGACATTTTTTATCGCCCCGCGCATCCTTACACCCAAGGGCTGCTGGCCTCGCTGCCGCGCCCGGATGAGGTCAATCAGCGTCTATCGCCTATTGAAGGTTCGCCGCCTGGCCTGCTTAACCCGCCGCCGGGCTGCCCGTTCGCCGAACGCTGCCCAAAACGCATGCCCCAGTGTGAACGGCAGCCCGCATTTTACACCGCCGGAGAGGGCCATCGCGCCGCCTGCTGGCTATGGGCCGATAAGGAGACTCATGCATGAGTGAACAACAGGCACCATTAGTGAGCGTGCGCGATCTGCGCAAGCACTATCAGCTTAACGGCGGTCTGCTGCGTAAAGGCGCGGCCGTGAAGGCGGTTGATGGCGTGAGCTTTGATATCCAGCCCGGCGAGACGTTTGGCCTGGTGGGAGAGTCCGGCTGCGGGAAATCCACGCTCGGACGCGCCATCCTGCGCCTTTTCGATATTACCGCGGGCGAGATCCACTTCGCCGGGCAGGCGATTGCCCACGCCCGCGAAAAAGAACTCAAGCCGCTGCGCAAGCGGATGCAGGCGATTTTTCAGGATCCTTACTCCTCGCTCAACCCAGGCATGACGGTGCGACAGCTGGTGGCCGAGCCGATGCAGATCCACGGCTACAGCCGTGAAGAACAGCGGGAACGGACGGAAACGCTGCTCTACAAAGTGGGGCTGAAGCAGGAACACCTTGATCGGTTCCCGCATGAGTTTAGCGGCGGGCAGCGTCAGCGCATCAGTATTGCCCGCGCGTTGTCCGTGCGTCCCGAATTTGTGCTGTGCGATGAGCCGCTCTCGGCGCTGGACGTTTCGGTGCAGGCGCAGGTGGTGAATATTCTGCAGGATCTACAGCAGGAGCTGGGGCTAACCTATCTGTTTATCGCCCACGATCTCTCCATGGTGCGCCATATCTCCAGCCGCATTGGGGTGATGTATCTCGGTAAGCTGGTGGAGGTGGCCCCGGCGAATGAGCTGTATCAGCGTCCGGCGCACCCTTATACCCGCGCGCTGCTGGCGGCGGTTCCCCAGCCCGACCCGCGGATTCGCAACCTTGAAGACGCGACCCTGCGCGGTGAAATGCCCGGCCCTACGTCCGCGCTGCCGGGCTGTAAGTTTTGCAGCCGATGCCCGCACGCCATGCCGGTTTGCCAGACGCAGGAGCCTGCGATGCAGGAGATCGCGCCAGGGCATTTCGCGGCGTGCTGGCTGTTTAACATGTAGTTAATGCGCCGCGCAGGTGTATGATAAATGTCCCTCTGTCAGGTTAATTACAACGTGCAGACGACGACAACCCATAAAAAATTGCCGCCTGCCTGTTTTAGGTTGGATACATGCGTAAAGGAAAGTTAAGCAGTGATGCGCCATTCGGGACATTGTTAGGCTATGCGCCCGGTGGCGTGGCGATTTACTCTTCAAATTACGGCAGTCTGGACCCGCGAAAATACCCGGAAGACGCGGATTTTCGCAGCTACATCGGCAACGAATACATGGGCCACAAGTGGCAGTGCGTTGAGTTTGCCCGCCGTTTCCTGTTCCTCAACTATGGCTTTGTGTTTACCGACGTCGGTATGGCGTGGGAGATCTTCTCTCTGCGCTTTTTGCGTCAGGTGGTGAACGATAACATTCTGCCCCTTCAGGCCTTTGCCAACGGTTCAAAACGCGCCCCGCGCGCCGGAGCGCTGCTGATCTGGCAAAAGGGCGGCGAGTTTCACGAGACCGGCCACGTGGCGGTGATCACCCAGCTTCTGGACGATAGGGTGCGTATTGCGGAGCAGAACGTGATTCACTCCCCGCTGCCGCTCGGGCAGCAGTGGACGCGCGAGCTGCGCCTGAGCGTGGAGAACGGGTGTTACACCCTCCACGACACCTTCAGCGACACGGAAATTCTCGGCTGGATGATCCAGACCGAGGATACGGAACACAGCATTCCCCAGCCGGAAATCGACGGTGAACTGCTGAAAATCAGCGGCGCGCGGCTGAAAAACAAACGTCAGTTCGACGGCAAGTGGCTCAACGAAAATGACGCGCTGCAGCAGGCGTATATCCGCGCCAACGGCCACGTGATCAACAAAGATCCCTGCCAGTACTTCACCATTACCGAAAGCGCCGAACAGGAGCTGATCAAGGCCACCAACGAACTGCATCTGATGTACCTGCACGCCACGGACAAGGTGCTGAAAGACGACAGCCTGCTGGCGCTTTTCGACATCCCGAAAATCCTCTGGCCGCGCCTGCGCCTCTCCTGGCAGTGGCGTCGTCACCATATGATCACCGGTCGTATGGATTTCTGCATGGATGAGCGCGGCATCAAGGTCTACGAGTACAACGCCGACTCCGCCTCCTGCCATACCGAGGGCGGGCTGATTCTCGAAGAGTGGGTGAAAAACGGCTATCGCGGCAACGGGCATAACCCGGCGGAAGGCCTGCTGGAAGAGCTGACCGGCGCCTGGAAGCACAGCCACGCGCGGCCGTTCGTCCACATCATGCAGGACAACGATGTCGAAGAGGACTATCACGCGCTCTTTATTCAGCGTTCGCTGATGCAGGCCGGGTTTGAGACCAAAATCCTCCACGGGCTGGGGGCGCTCAGCTGGGATGCCGCCGGGCAGCTGATTGACGACGAAGGTCGCCACGTCAACTGCGTGTGGAAAACCTGGGCGTGGGAAACGGCGATAGAGCAGATCCGCGAGGTCAGCGAAACCGAATACGCCGCCGTGCCGATCCGCACCGGACATCCTGAAGGCGAAGTGCGCCTGATTGACGTTCTGCTGCGCCCGGAGGTGCTGGTCTTTGAACCTTTGTGGACCGTTATTCCAGGCAACAAGGCGATTCTTCCGGTGCTGTGGCAACTGTTCCCGAATCACCGTTACCTGCTCGACACCGATTTTGAGGTCAACGATCTGCTGAAGCAGACCGGATACGCCGTTAAGCCGATTGCCGGACGCTGCGGCAGCAATATCGACCTGATCAGCGCCCAGGACGAGCTTTTGGATAAATCCAGCGGCAAGTTTGTCGACCGCAAGAATATCTACCAGCAGCTGTGGTGTCTGCCAAACGTCGACGGCAAGTACATTCAGGTCTGTACCTTTACCGTGGGCGGGAACTACGGTGGGACCTGTCTGCGCGGCGATGACTCGCTGGTGGTGAAGAAAGAGAGCGATATTGAGCCGCTGATCGTGGTTAAAGATAAGTAGTTCTTACCCGCAATAAAAAAGCCCCCGCAGGATATCCTGCGGGGGCTTTTCGTTACTGTTTTTCCTCTTCCTGCCCGTTGATCTTCAGATCGATGATGCGGCCAATCTGGTCATGATAGACCGTCAGCAGGTTGTACTGGCTCATCTCTGAGATGATCTGCGGTGAGACATTAAAGCTGCGGGCCAGCTCCTCCTCCTGCAAATAACCCGGCTGGCGCCGCCTGACGTGGGCGCGGCGGCGATTGTACTGATACCACAAAATCAGCAGCCAGCCGTTGAGTGCGGCGAACAGCAGGTAGAGCAATACCGTATTAAAGGACGCAATAATCACGTCCCAGCTGTGGTCTCTCTCCTCGGTTAGATGCATCCAGAGCCGGGCATACAGGAAAAACAGAAAGCCTCCCCACGCCACCAGCGTTAACGCGGCATCGAAAAGACGTGGCAACAGCCGATGTTCGGTCAGTATTAAGGTATTTTCGTTCATTGAAGGCTTCCTTTTCCCCGGTCCGGACTGATCCAGCGCGCGCGGGCGCGCTGGCGTTTAAGCATGACTTTTGGAAAGGCGACGAGGGTGGTGAACAGGCCGATCATCCAGTACACCATCGGGAACCAGATCACCCAGAAAAGCGAGCTGGCCACCTTACGTTCATAGCGCCGCTCGATGAACAGGCTGACCAGGAACTGCAGGAGGCACATCACGCCCAGCAGTAGCCCGGTAAACTCCGGTGGAAAGAGGCTCTCCACTGTCAGCCTGGCAGGAACAGGGGCGATATGGCTGAGAATAAATAACAGCACCGTCATGGCGTACGCGAAGGCCCACAGCGTTGACAGGGCGTACTCGATAAAAAGGGGCCACATGCGGTGATGCTCCCAGCGCACAATCCTGCGAAGGTTGACCAGAAACACCTCCGCGCCGCCCTGGGCCCAGCGCAAACGCTGTTTCCACAGGCCCTTGAGCGTCTCCGGCATCAGGATCCAGCACAGCGCCCGCGGCTCGAAAAAGATATCCCAGTGGCGCAGCTGGAGCTTCCAGCTGATGTCGATGTCTTCGGTGATCATGTCCGGGCTCCAGTACCCGACGTCCGCCAGCGCCTGTCGGCGAAAGGCGGCGATGACGCCCGAGACGGTAAAGACCCGGCCATAGATCCGCTGCGTCCGCTTGATGAGCCCGATAATCGATGAGAACTCGCCCACCTGGATGCGGCCGATCAGCGTGGAGCGCGTGCGAATACGCGGGTTCCCGGTGACCGCCCCGACGTGGGGATACTGAATCAGCGGTGCCACCAGATACGCTGCCGTATCGCGATCGAGCAGGGCGTCACCGTCAATGCAGACCAGCAGATCGCCCCGTGCCGCCGCTGCCCCGGCTTTGAGCGCCAGCGCTTTCCCCTGGTTTTCCGCGAGATTAATCACCCGCAGGCGCGGCTGCTCCTGCGCCAGCGCCTGCAGCACCTGCGCCGTGTTGTCAGACGAGCCGTCGTTGATGGCGATAACTTCTATATTTTCATACCGCTGATCCAGCGCGGCGCTGATGGTCTCCCGGGCATTTCGTCCCTCGTTAAAGCAGGGGATCAGAATGGAGATGAGCGGCTCACCGGCGAGCGTCGGGGCGGGCGTGTCTTTATCCCACGACCAGTGGCGTTCAAGCTGAAACCAGAAATAGAGCCCGCCGGTTATCCAGAGCACGGACATGAACAGCGGCCAGAAGAACACAAAATCCAGAATCAGCTCGCCGGTAAAGAGGGCGGCCACGCCTAACGGCAACCCGAATACCAGACATAAAATAGAAAAGGCGATAATGCGATCAGTCATTGTCAGGGTACCAGTACGAAGAAAATACAGGCCTGATGCGTGAGATATCAGGTTGGTTGTTGATGAAATCATCGGGGTAGTAACCGTAGTTTTTGACGCCGTTCAGCTGGAGCACGCGCATCCACTGCGCAAGCTGGCTATCAGAAACGGCGCGCTGCGGTTTCTTATCCCAGTCCCTGGCCTGCAGTTCAAAAATGGTTTTATCGATCGCGCCGGGACGTGTGGCGACCGCTTTAACCAGACGCGTCAGCCAGGCATCGCTCTCGTCAGCCGAAATGGACTCCATCAGCGGCATGGCCATCGGCACCGTCCAGTCATACTCCGCCAGAAAATCGTCAAGATTCTGCGCGAACCACGCTTCGCTTTCCGGCTGAAGAATGGGTAAGGCGAACATGTTGCGCGCGGTTTTTATCTGCGGGCCACGGATATGCTTCACCGCCAGGCTCAGGGCGTGGGTAAACCCCATAAGCAGTTGGCTCTTCTGGCGAGTCGTGTCCTGTCCGCCATCGTCCACGTCCGTCAGCACCGCATCGTCATGGAACAAAATCCCGTTGAAGCTGGCATAGCGGGCCAGATCTTCGTAGATGTCCGTTACCTGCTTGCGCACCTGCGGGTCCCACGGGGAGAGCCGGATATAGGGCTCGGTGGCTTCGCGCAGCTGGCCGGTTTGACGATCCCGGCGCTGCACGCGCGGCAGGGCAGGATCGAGATCGAACGAGAGCACCGGCATCCACGCGAAGACTTTCACCCCCGCGCGGGTTTGCAGCTGCCAGGAGACAAAATTAAAGAGATCGGCCCGGACCGGCAGACGACGGTTGGGGAAATAGAGCGCCTTGATCCTGCCGTCGCCCTGCGGGTCGGCAAACGCCTGCAGAAAAACATGGCTGATTTTCATGTCGTAGACCCGCTGGATCAGCTTGTTGATGTTTTGGGTCTGCTGGGCCGGATCGGGATCGTAAACGTAGTCGAGATCGACGTGCATGACGCGAACGGGATCGTGCTCCTGAACCTGGCTTACCGTACTGGCAAACGCCTTGAGCGAGGGGTTTCCTGAGATCAGCAGACGAGGGATGTTCCCCAGCTCCTGCACGTTCCCCAGCCCGTCCTCAAGGGTAAAGGCCAGCTGATAACCCTGCTGTCTGGCGATCGCGAGCGACGTGCCGTTGGCGGCGCCGTAGGGCCAGACCCAGGCGCGCGGTGCCTTGCCCGTTACCTGCGTGATTTTTTCAGTCACTTTACGAACGTCATCGCCGATCCGCTGGTTGAACTGCCGATCGGTTTCATAGCGGCCCGTGGCTTTATCATAAAAGCGGTTGGCGATGGCAGGTTCGCGGCTGCCCTGCGGGTTGGCCGGAATGCCGTAATGCGAGGCCCAGGTGTGCGATCCGATCTCAATCAGCGGGGACCGGCTGAGCTCGCGCACCATGTCCCACGTCGCGAAGCGATCGCGGGGCGTCATCAGACCGCCGAAGTTAACTTTTTGATTTTCCGGCGTATCCACCCAGCTGCCCACCGGCGCCCAGAGCGCAGGGACGTTCCATGCCTGAAGCAGCGGCCAGACGCGGGTGTAAAAGCTGCTGTAGCCGTCGTCAAAGCTGAGCAGAACGGCTTTCGGCGGCAGCGTTTTTTTTCCGTCATGGGCATCCAGAATGTCCTGCACGCTGATGATGTGATAACCGTTGTGCAGCAGCCAGCTTATCTGCTCGTTTAGCGCGCTGGTACGCACGGAGAGGTAGCGCTGATCGGCGGCATCGTCTTCTACATCGTGGTAGGCCAGCACCAGAAACTGGTTCTGCGGCCAGGGTTTGCTCGCCTCCAGCTGTGGCCGCGCTTTGGGCGCAATAAATGAAAATGCCTGCGCGCAGACGCTCGCGCTGAGGCAGAGCCAGCCGAGAAGTATCAGGCTCGCGGAAAAACGTGTGTTAAGCATAATCATCCTTAAAAGCGTAAAGTCGCGTCTAATGTGACGGAGAGGTTGCTCTCGCGTTTGCCGTCGTAAGGGCGTTTATCCCAGTTCAGCATCACGCCGGTATCAATAACGTTGTTCCACTGAACGCGCTGTCCGTAACCCAGCAGGGCGATGGCGCCCGCGGACTGATTTTTCTGCCAGTAGCTGCCGCCTCCCGCCACGAACTGCTGGCTCCAGAGGGTGTCGTAATGGCGGTACATCTCATGGTCAACGGCCAGGGCCGCCGTCACGGAGAGATCCCGCGCCGGGTTGTAGTAGAGCGTGTCCCGCAGGCTATTTTTACTGGCGGCGATCCCCGGTTCGAGATCCAGCGTCAGTGACGGGGTCTGCCAGAGACGCTCCTTGCCCGTGAGGGTGTATTCCTGGCGGCGGTTATGATCCGAGAAGCGGCTGAGGGCGGCGCTGAACTGGTACTCACGACGCTCGTTTTGATACCAGCGCACGCCGCCTTCCCCCCGGTTGGCGTTGATCCCGTTGCGTAACGCCCGCAGGGGCGTGGTGCGCGACAGGCGCTCAAGGCTGCCGCTGACCTGCCAGTTATCGGTGACAAAGTAAGTTGTTGAGAGTCGAGCGCCCGGCTTGTTTGCCCCGTGATAGCGGTTGCTGGAGAGTTCGGCTTCGAGCTGGAGGTTGCGTGGCCGCCATTCGACGCCGCCCAACAGGTGACGGCTGGAGCCTTTGCCTTCATCGAAATTACCCTCTGCATAGCGGGTGCCGGCAAACAGCCGCCAGCTATCCGCCACGGGTGGGCCATAGAGCGTGGCGTCCCAGTTGAGGTCGTGCGTCCCGCTGACGGGGTTATCGGAGTGCAAACCCTTGCTCGCGTTGAGGCGCAGCTCGGACATATGGTGGACGGTGCGGAGCCTGTCCAGACGCCTTGCGCTGCGATCGCGCGGCGCGCGGGCGACTACGTCGTCGGCCAGTAAATCCATCTGCCGCCATTCCTGCATATCCATGGCGACGTAAGCCTGCTGCTGCTCAAGTTCGAGATTCGAGGGCTCCAGCGCCTCCGCCATTTTCAGCGTTTGCTCGGCCGCGCGCGGCAGGCCTCGCGTCTGAAGCAGCGTGGCGTAGTCAATCTGCAATCCCTGATTGCCCGGCGCGGTTGTCGCCAGACGTCGCGCCAGCTTTTCGGCTTCCGGCAGGGCATTCGTCGCCAGCAAATAGTTAAAACGGAGCGACTGGCCGGCAAGCCACCGATCGTTCGGCTGAGGGGTAGGGGAGCCGAAATCGTAACGGGTCCAGGGGACGTTGCGGGTCTGGCGCTCAACGTACTGGCGGGCGGCCTGATACTCTCCCGTATCCAGCCAGGCGTAGAAAAGCGCGTGTTCCTCGTCCTGCGGATCGGAAGCGTATTGCGGATAGCGCTGCAGAAGCGCGAAGGCGGCAGCGGTATTTTTCTCCTGGAGGTAGGACGAGATCGCCCAGCCGATTGCCCAGCCCGGCAGCGGATGCCGGGCTGCCGTCAGATCCTGATATTCACTGATGACCCGCGGGTACTCAGCATGGGCATACAGCGCGCCGAGTCGGTCGATACGCGCAAAGATAATGTCTTCGGCCGCCTGCGGCTCGCTTTTCCAGCGAGACAGCAGCGCGTCGTAACGATTCAGCGCAGATTGCGCAAGCTGCAGGCGCTCCTTTTCTGTTCTGCCTGGCACATCTGCAAGGCGAACGCTTTCGGCTGCGGCATTCAGCTCTAGACGACGACGCTCCGCTGGGGACAGCGCCACCTTTTTTGAAAGCTGGAGAGCGGGAGTATTGACCCGGTTATCCGTTAGCGCGTCGATCAGCTCGCGAAGAAGCGCGTGATTTTCTGGCGCGATATTCAGCGCGCGCGTGTCTGCTAAAAGCCGATCCCAGCTTTTTCCCTGGCGTAACCAGACATACCCCAGCGTCTGAAGATGCGCCTGAGAGGGATCCTCCGCCACCAGCTGTCGGGCTTCCTTGAGGGCAAGCGTATCTTTACGGGCATCTGCCAGGGTTTTGATATAGCCGATACGATAATCGTCGTTATCCGGCGCAAGGCTCAGCGCTTCTTTCCAGAGCGCCAGAGCTGGCTGCCACGCTTTCTGATTTCTCCTGGCCTGTGCGACAGCCGCAACGCCACGGGCGGGCAGCGGCATATAAATGCTGTAGCGCTGCCAGACCTGAATAACCTCGTCATCATGACCTGCCCAGGCCGCCACCTGTAACCAGTCCGCAACGTGTTCAGGCGTCAGGGCATGCTGCTGCTGATAACGCTGAAGATAATCGAGAAACGACGTGTAATTACCGTTACGCGCCTGTTGAATCTGTTGCTCATAAACGGATTCCGAACCCTGAACCAGAACAGGAAAGAGTAATAACAGAAACAATAATGTTGGGGTGCGATAAAAGAATAATGTACTTAAGCGAAGCGATCTTTCCATATCTATTTGCCATTTGTTTATCATGAATCCATTGCATAACACGGCCGCCTTTTAACTCTGCGTTAAAGGCCATAAATGGGAACATTAAATCTGAATGCAGTAACGTTATGGGGTACTTACTTAAAGGTAATTATGAAACCTCATCTCAGTGGTCTTGATGGGAGGTAATGTACACCTGATATGTTGCCGGATAAATATGCTGAAAAGCTGCTATGTAGTTTTGAGATAATTCTGTAATGAGCAGTTTTTTGTGTTTATTTTGAATTGAGTCATTAATTGTAATGCATTGAAATATAGTGGTTTTATTTTTATTGTGACAGTTTTGTATATATTTTAAATGACGCATATTTGCCTCAATTAAAGTACTTTCTGGTGCATGTTTGGGAAGTTTCATGACAAAAATTCTTAATGTTTAGAGAAGTGACTTTTCTGGGGTTGTTTTTTATTTATAATTAAAGGCAGACATTGAATGATAGTCTACAGGAAGTCTTACTCATCAATGTGTGTATTGAGGGATGTCCAAAGCCAGAATACATTTATCGTTAATATAACAGCGCTATAAAACGAAGGCGGTCTTCTTTTCGCAGGATCGTTCTTGCTTTAATCTAAAAGGGATGGTTAGTGGCAACTTCAATAGTGTTAGTGACTCAGGATCGCTACCTTGTCAGGGGCATGCGGATATTTTTTCCGGATATTATCCTGCTCGATTCGATTGACAGAAACATATTTGATAACGGTGCAGATGAATATTCTGTATTGATTGATAGTCGTGCGCCGCTTCGTTTATATGATTACCTGATACGCCATCCGGCCAGAACGAGAAAAACGATTTGCTGCGTTATGCTTGATATGCGCCATCGCGAGGAGAATCTGCTCAGTATGAAGCTGTTTATGAACACATCGCTGACGGCGCCGGACATGGCCTCGCTGTTTAACCTGGTGCTCAATATGAAGGGCAGGCGCCTGACCACGAAGTGGCTGCTGAATTTACGGCTGAGCACGCATGAAACGATCATGTTGCGGTTGCTGAGGGCAGGCATGTCAATGGAGGAGATTGCAGGCGAACTGAATACGTCAGTGAAAAGTCTCTACCGCAAACGTACGGCGCTCTCGGAACGCCTGGGGGCGGAGAACTTCAATGAGGCGTGTCTGTTTATCTTCAAAAATAAACTGCTGGGCACAGGTGGGAACGATCCCTAAAGTTGTCAGGAATTCAAAAGCAAAAAACTGCCACGAGGGCGGGTTCGTTAATAAGGTGCGTGGTAACGCACTTTTCTCGATGCCGGCGGATGTAAGGTGGCAGAAAATGAGCGGGTGGCGGTTGGATTTTGGGGGAGAGGAAACGCGTATTATAATGAAAAACGAAAAGTATCTTCTGCTCTTTAACCCTGTTTATGAAATGCCAGAGGCTAAGCCAAGTGTTTTATCCTGAGCGGGTGATACCAGAAGGAGACTCCTGGAAGTGATTGAAAAATTAAAAAGGACGTTAGAAATGAATAAATATCTGTCTGGTCTGTGTGTTGTTTCTTTTTTTTGTTTTTCTTCAATAGGTTACGCGCACTCTGCGGGTCTAAATAAAGTTCAGGTTAGTATCGAACCCAGCAACTTTAATAGTGGATATATCCCGGTAATTTATGGTGCAGATGAAATCGAGCCTTCTAATTTCAGGGGGGAGGATCTAAAGGAGATGCAGGATAGCCTGAGGAAGATGAAGTCCGACAACCGCAAAGTCGATGAGCTAACTCAGAAGGTTTTACAGCTTGAGAGAAAGAATTCTGAGCAGGAGAGTAAGATCGAGCGATTGCAAAGAAGCCTTGATGACATGAAGCGGAGCAACGACAACCTTTCAAATCAGGTCAGCAATTTATCCGGCAAAATTAAGTGATAAAAAAGAGCCACCGCCTGTATTAACTTACCGGGCTATTAGCGTAAGCGTGCCTGCATTAAAGCCACGCTTCTCAGCGCCCAGAAATCGGCCGTAGCCATATAGCAAAAACCCGCCTTTTGGGCGGGTTCTTTAAATAGTGGTGCCCGGACTCGGAATCGAACCAAGGACACGGGGATTTTCAATCCCCTGCTCTACCGACTGAGCTATCCGGGCAACGGGGCGCATTAAACCCGATCTGCCCGGTGGCGTCAACGAAAAATGTTGTTTTCGTTACGGACTGCGCAATCTCTCACCATTTCGCCGCATCCTTAAGCGAAAAAGTGCGTCCAGAGCGCGGAGAGCGGCATGGCGAGCAGCAGTGCGGGCAGCATATTCACCACGGCAAACATCTTGATCCCACAGATGCGCAGCCCGGTAGCCAGCAGCAGCAGGCCGCCGACGGCGGTAAAGTCTGCCATCATTGCGGGCGTGGTTAGCGGGAGAATTAGCGTGGCGCAGGTAGCCAGTGCCAGCTGGATAAGCAGCATCGGGACGCAAATCGCCGCCACGGCAATGCCGAGCGTGGTGGCAAAAATAGTGGCGGTGAAGAAATCAAGAAATGCTTTTGCAATCAAAATGCTCGGGTCGCCCGTCATCCCTTCCTGCATCGAACCGAAAATCCCGGTGCCGCTGGCGCAAAACAGAATAATGATGGCGACATAGTTCTGAATAAACGTCTCGTGCGTGCCGTGTTTCGCCTTGCCCGGTCGGGCAATCAGGTTTTTGGCTTTACTCACCGCGCTGTTAATGCCTTTTTCCAGATAGCAAAATTCGCCAATCAGCGCGCCGAGCAGGGTGGCCAACACCATCACCGGCAGGTTGGCGCATTTGATCACCAGCAGAATACCAATCCCTAACGATGCCAGGCCGAATATTGAGGGCATGGAGGTGCGAATCCGCTCCGGCAGCCGCTGGCTCAGCACGGCGCCGAGTACGCCGCCCAGCAATACGGCTCCTGCGTTAATAAATGGCCCGATAACCAAAGTTAACTCCTGTTATTTAATCATTGATATTGCATTATTATGGCACGGCAGGGCTTCGCGGGCCTTAGCTTTGGCTGATTTCGTGCATACTGATTCCTTCTTGCACCTCAAAATAAAAGGTGACATTATTGCGCGAATTTTCTCCTCCCTGTCTCACCGTCCGGTGAGGGTAACTGCGCCTATGAAAACCATGAAAATTGCCGTCAGCCGCGAGCTGCTCTCCACTGTGTCTACGCACCGCGAAAAGGTGACGCTGGACAGCACTGATTTTACCGATGTGGCGGCTGTCGTCATCACAACGGCTGAAAGCCGCAGCGGTATCCTTGCACTGCTGAAACGCACGGGCTTTCAGCTGCCGGTGTTTATTTTCTCTCCGGAGCCAACGGAGGTGCCCGACGGCGCCACCGCGGTCATCTCGGGTAAAGCTCAGGAGTTTCTGGAACTGGAGAGCGCTGCCAGCCGTTATGAAGAGAATCTGCTGCCGCCTTTTTTCGACACCCTGAGCCAGTATGTGGAGATGGGCAACAGCACTTTTGCCTGTCCGGGCCACCAGCATGGCGCCTTTTTCAAAAAGCACCCGGCAGGGCGACAGTTCTATGATTTCTTCGGTGAGAACGTGTTTCGCGCCGACATGTGCAACGCCGACGTGAAGCTGGGCGATCTGCTGATCCACGAAGGCTCCGCCAAGCACGCGCAAAAGTTCGCGGCGAAAGTGTTTAACGCGGATAAAACCTACTTCGTGCTGAACGGCACGTCGGCGGCCAACAAGGTGGTGACCAACGCGCTGCTGACCCGCGGCGATCTGGTGCTGTTTGACCGCAACAACCATAAATCTAACCACCACGGGGCGCTGATCCAGGCGGGCGCCACGCCGGTTTATCTTGAGGCCGCGCGTAACCCGTTTGGCTTTATTGGCGGAATTGACGACCACTGCTTTGACGATGCGTATCTGCGGGATCTTATCCGCGAGGCGGCACCGGAGAAGGCCGATGAGGCACGTCCGTTCCGCCTGGCGATCATTCAGCTTGGCACCTACGACGGGACGATCTACAACGCCCGTCAGGTGATCGATAAGATCGGCCATCTGTGCGACTACATTCTCTTTGACTCCGCCTGGGTGGGCTACGAGCAGTTTATTCCGATGATGGCGGAAACGTCCCCGCTGTTGCTGGAGCTGAACGAGAACGATCCGGGGATTTTCGTGACCCAGTCGGTGCACAAACAGCAGGCCGGGTTCTCGCAAACCTCGCAGATCCATAAAAAGGATAACCACATTCGCGGTCAGGCGCGTTTTTGCCCGCACAAGCGGCTGAACAACGCGTTTATGCTGCATGCCTCCACCAGCCCGTTTTATCCGCTGTTCGCAGCGCTGGATGTGAATGCCAAGATCCACGAAGGGGAAAGCGGACGCAGGCTGTGGGCGGAGTGCCTCGAGCTGGGGATTGAAGCGCGCAAGGCAATCATTGCCAACTGTCATATGATCAAACCGTTTATCCCACCGGTGGTAGCGGGGCGGCCGTGGCAGGATCATCCGACGCACGCCATTGCCAGCGAGCTGCGCTTCTTCAGCTTCGAGCCGGGGGCCAAATGGCACGGCTTTGAGGGCTATGCAAGCGAGCAGTACTTTGTCGACCCGTGCAAGCTCCTGCTGACCACGCCGGGCATCGATGCCGAAACCGGCGAGTACACGGATTTCGGGATCCCGGCAACGATTCTGGCGCACTATCTGCGTGAAAACGGCATTGTGCCGGAGAAATGCGACCTTAACTCGATCCTGTTCCTGCTGACCCCTGCCGAAAGCAGCGAGAAGCTGGCACAGCTGGTGGCGATGCTGGGCCAGTTTGAACAGCATATTGAAGACGACACGCCGCTGGCGGACGTGCTGCCGACGATTTTTCAGAAATACCCGGTGCGCTACCGGGATTACACCCTTCGCCAGCTGTGTCAGGAGATGCACGATCTCTACGTCAGCTTCGACGTGAAGGATTTGCAGAAGGCGATGTTCCGCAAGGAGAGCCTGCCTGAGGTGGTGATGAACCCGCAGGATGCGAACCGGGCCTATATTCGAGGCGACGTGGAGCTGGTTCGCATACGGGATGCCGAAGGGCGGATTGCTGCCGAAGGGGCGCTGCCCTATCCGCCAGGCGTGCTGTGCGTGGTGCCGGGTGAAGTCTGGGGCGGGGCGGTACAGCGTTACTTCCTGGCGCTGGAGGAGGGCATCAACCTGCTGCCGGGCTTCTCGCCGGAACTGCAGGGCGTTTACAGCGAGAAGGATGCCGACGGGATTAAGCGGCTATATGGGTATGTGCTGAGATAGTGCGGGTTGCTGCCCTCACCCTAACCCTCTCCCCCAGGGAGAGGGAACGTCTCATCAAACCGCACTACGCTTGTACATCCTCCTTGGATGCCCAATCTTACCGTACAGCATCTCCACCGTCAGAAAACCCGCCTCGACGCAGTGTTCCAGATAGCGACGGGTGGTGGTTTTACTCAACCCCGTCTTGCTCACCACCTCATCCACGGTAAAGCAGTGCGTTGCCTTGTCGTTAAACAGCGACTGCACCCGCGCCAGCGTATTTTCCTCAATGCCTTTGCTGCCGTTGTCCAGGCGGTAGTTTTTCGCCTGCAGCTGATACAGCGAATCGACGTTTTGCTGGTCGACAATCTTCCAGACCCGCTGCTGTTCGGCAAACTGTACAAACCGCTCCAGCGACTGGCTGAGCCGCTTCCAGGAGACGGGTTTGAGGATGTAGTCGAACGCGCCGTTGCGGATGGCCTGGCTGCAGGTGTCCATATCGCTGGCGGCAGTAATAAAAATCACCGAGCAGTTGGCGCGGGCCAGCATGGGGTTATTGATAAGCGAGATCCCTTTGCCGTCCGGCAGGTAGTTATCCAGCAGCACCAGCTGCGGCTGTTTATTTGCAAGCTCTGCCTGGGCCGCAGCCAGCGACGAGGCAATGCCCACCAGCCTCAGACGCGGATGTTTGCCTATCAGCTCCGCGTGCAGTTGCGCCAGTTCGTTCTCGTCTTCAACAATCAGTACGTCGATAAGTTCATGTTGCATAGTCGGTGTCTTCCAGTTGCCGGGCGGTTCCCGTGGCCGGGATAAACAGGGAGAAAATGGCGCCGCGCGGGGTATTATCGGCAACTTCTATTGCGCCGCCAGCCTGTGTGACATAGCTTTCGATCAGATACAGACCAATCCCATGATCGCCGCGCGTCTTGGTGGTGATGCCGCGTTCAAAGATCCGCTCACGGATCTCCGGTGTAATGCCAACGCCCTGGTCGGCGACTTCAATAATCAGCTCCTGTTCGCTGAGCTTTATCAGCACCTCCACCGGCGCGTGGGGAAGCGGCGACCGCTGCGTCGCTTCGATGGCGTTATCCAGCAGGTTGCCAATAATTGAAATCAGTTCCTGCTCCCCGAGGGGGAGGAATGATTTATCCAGCCGACAGGCCGGATCGAAGCACAATTCAACGCCTTTCTCCCGCGCGCGGGCGGCTTTCCCCAGCAGCAGACCGCACAGGGTCGGTGAGCTGAAGCGCGAAGAGATAAAGTCCAGCAGCTCCTGGGCGTGTTCAGACTGCGCCTGAATGTAGCCAATCGCCTCCTCATAGCGGCCCATATGCAGCAGGCCGGAGAGGGTGGTCATCCGGTTTAACTGCTCGTGGCGCATAATGCGGAGGTTATCGACATAGCGTTTGACCTGGCTGAGCTGGGCGCTCAGCGAGTCGATCTCGTTGCGATCGCGGAAGGTGATCACCCAGCCCTGCAGCGACCCCTCAAGCATGATGTGTACCCGGCTGGCAATCACCGTGAGATCGTTAAAACGGCAAATCTCGTCATGGGTATCTTTCGCCAGCATCGTCTGCGTGTCGAAGAACGGGACCGGATCGATCACCTGGCTTATCAGCTGTCCGCGCAGTTCACGGGCCGGCTGGCTCAGGCCCAGCAGCTTGCGCGCCGCCTGGTTGATGACTTCAATCCGCCTTTGATCGTCAATGGCAATCACCCCTTCATAAATAGACTCCATCATGGCCTTCTGCTGACGCACCAGCAGGCCGATCTCGCGCGGCTCAAGGGAGAAGATCTGCTTCTTAATACTGCGGGTAAAGAACCAGGAGAAGATAAAGAGAGCAATCAGCAGCAGCACGGCGGCAATCAGAATGTTGACCACCTTACTGACGGTAATGGTGTCCAGGTAGCTGGTGAGATAGCCGACCGAAACGATGCCGACCACCTGTCCTGCAGCGTTGAAGATGGGGGCTTTACTGCGCAGCGAAATGCCCAGCCCGCCTTTGCGGATGGTGGTGATGCTTTTACCCTGCAATACGGCTTCGTTGTCACCGCCTACCAGCGTGGTGCCCACTCTGTCGGCAAAGACGGAGTGAAAAAGATGCTGGCCTTTATTATCACCAATCACAATAAAGCTGGCGTCGCTATGCGCAGAAATCTTCTGCATAAAATCATGGATGGCGTTGATATTCTTTTGTTCAACTTCATTACGCAATGTCGGAATAAGTGCAATCTCTTCAGCCTGTATTTTGGCTCGCGTACTCATTTCCTGATAAAGCTGTTTCCCTACGTCGGCATAATAATATCCGCCCAGTAACGCAAAAAGCACTGAGAAAAAGGCAACCAGCGAAATAAACAGCTTGATCTGGAAAGAGACTTTCATAACTATCACGTAAGGTAGCGACAAAGATCGCCAATATATCATCTTTTTTTGCGCGTACGCCCGCTTTGCCGAAAACTTGTGATCCCTTGCACAGCGGGCGCTGTAAAAGCGTTATCCAAAAGGCTAACGTGCTTTGGGCTGCATGAACAAATGTTATTTGTTTGTTCAATTTAGAAAAGAAACCATAAAAACCACGGCAATAAATAAGGTATAAATCACATTAAATAAAAGAAACCATTAAAACCATAGCTGCCATTAAAACTTCGCTTTTAATATGCCATCCCTCACATAAAGTAAGCCTTTGTGACTCTAAGCTGAACGCACAAAATAACCAAGGGGCTTATTATGAGCACAACTGACGATTCTTTCTCTGTTACCCACGACCCGATTGAAATTCAGCGACCTTCGCTCAAAGAGCGCTGGTGGCATATTATGGATACCTGGAAAATCGGGATTATTCCTCTGCCGCTGTTCGTTCTGGCGGGCGCGCTGATTGCCATTGATTGCCTGGGCGGAAAACTGCCGAGCGATATCGTGGTGATGGTCGCCACGCTGGCCTTCTTTGGCTTTGCCTGCGGCGAGTTTGGCAAACGCCTGCCGATTGTCGGCAAGCTCGGCGCGGCGGCGATTTGCGCCACGTTTATCCCTTCCGCGCTGGTCTATTACGGCCTGCTGCCGGACGTGGTGGTCGAGTCCACAACCAAGTTCTACAAATCCACCAACATTCTCTATCTCTACATCTGCTGCATTATCGTCGGCAGCATCATGAGCATGAACCGCACGGTGCTGATCCAGGGCTTCTTGCGCATCTTCTTCCCGATGCTGTGCGGTGAAATCGTCGGCATGCTGGTAGGGATGGGCGTCGGCCTGGCGCTGGGTCTTGAGCCGTTCCAGATCTTCTTCTTTATCATTCTGCCGATTATGGCGGGCGGCGTGGGCGAAGGTGCAATCCCGCTCTCCATCGGCTATGCCACCCTGCTGCATATGGATCAGGGCGTGGCGCTCGGCCGCGTGCTGCCGATGGTCATGCTCGGCGGGCTGACGGCAATCATCATCTCCGGCTGCCTGAACCAGCTCGGTAAACGCTACCCGCACCTGACCGGTGAAGGCCAGCTGATGCCTAACCGCGCCAATGCCGATGCCACCGTCTCTCAGCCTGCATTCTCCGGCAAGGCGGACGTGACCACTATCGCCTCCGGCGCGCTGCTGGCGGTGCTGCTCTACATGCTGGGCATGCTCGGCCACAAGCTGATTGGCCTGCCTGCTCCGGTCGGCATGCTGTTTATGGCGGTTCTGGTGAAGCTCTGTAACGGTGCCTCTCCACGCCTGCTGGAAGGCTCTCAGGTGGTGTACAAATTCTTCCAGACCTCTGTGACCTATCCGATTCTCTTTGCCGTTGGCGTGGCTATCACCCCGTGGCATGAACTGGTGGCCGCCTTCACGCTGACCAACCTGCTGGTGATTATCAGCACCGTCTCCGCGCTCGTGGCGACCGGCTTCTTCGTCGGCAAAAAGATTGGTATGCACCCGATTGATGTCGCCATCGTCTCCTGCTGCCAGAGCGGTCAGGGCGGTACCGGCGACGTGGCGATCCTGACCGCAGGCAACCGCATGAGCCTGATGCCATTCGCCCAGATTGCTACCCGTATCGGCGGGGCGATTAACGTCTCTGTCTCACTGCTGATTCTGGGCAACTTCCTCGTTTAAGTTTTCAGGAAAGAACAATGAAACTCGCAAGCTTTTTATACCAGGGAAAACGCAGCTACGGCATCGTCCAGGCCGACGGCGTGATTGATTTAGGCCGCCGTCTTGGCGACCGCTACAGCGACCTTAAAGCGCTGCTGCAGGGTAACGGGCTGGCACAGGCCACCCGCTACCTGAACGATGCCGTGGACGTGCCGATGAGCGCCATCACCTTCTTACCGGTGATTGAGCAGCCGGAAAAAATCCTCTGCGTGGGCATGAACTACGCCGAAAAGCGCAAGGAGTTTGACCAGCACAACCCGGCCCCAACCCTGTTTGTCCGTTTTCCGGATTCACAGACCGGCCACAACGAACCGGTGCTGAAGCCGCGCCACTCCAGCGAATTCGACTACGAAGGAGAGCTGGCGGTGATCATCGGTAAAGGTGGGGAAAACATCAGCCGTGACGACGCCCTGCGTCACGTGGCGGGCTACAGCTGCTACATGGACGGCTCCGCCCGCGACTGGCAGCACACCTGGTTTACCGCCGGTAAAAACTGGCGCAAAACCGGCGCGTTTGGCCCGTGGATGGCCACGGCAGATGAGATCCCCGATCCGCACAGGCTTGCAATCCGCACCTGGCTCAACGGCCGCATGGTGCAGGAAGACAACACCAGCAGCATGATCCACAAGGTTGCGGAGCTGATCGAGTACATCAGCACCTTCACCCGCTTAAGTCCTGGCGATGTGATCATCACCGGATCCCCGGGCGGGGTGGGTAAAAAGCGCAATCCGCCGCTGTTTATGAAAGAGGGCGATCGCATTGAGGTGGAGATCGAGCATATCGGTCATCTCAGCAACGTGATCGTGGAAGCGCCAGCCGTCGGGCTTGCGGCAGCACACTGAGTAAGGCGGCATGAACAGTCAACCCATCGATTTTCGCCACACCCTCGTGGCGAAACACCCGGAACGCTTAAGCCAGATCCGCTACCTGCTGGCAGACAGCGGCCTTGGCCTGGACAACGACATCACGCTGTTCGTCGAAGCCTGGTCCGGCTCGCAGCTGGTGGGTTGCGCAGGGCTTGCTGCCAACGTCATCAAATGCGTGGCGGTCAACGAGCAGCTTCGCGGCGAGAACCTCAGCGCGCGGCTGCTGGCAGAGGTGGAAAATGCGGCGCTGGAGTGCGGCCATTTTCACCTCTTCCTCTGCACCCGTCCGTGCAACCGGGAGCGCTTTGCCCGCAGCGGCTTCTGGCCGATTGCCCAGAGCGGGAACAACGCGGTGCTGATGGAGAACACCCCGCAGGGGATCGATCGCTACTGCCGTTCCCTGAGCGCGAAGCGCAAGTGCGGGAAGAACATTGGCGCCATCGTGATGAACGCCAATCCGTTCACCCTCGGCCACCGCCATCTGGTGGAGCAGGCGGCGCAGCGGTGCGATGCCCTGCATCTTTTTGTAGTGCGTGAAGACGCCTCGTTCTTCCCGTTCAGCGCGCGTCTGGAGATGGTGCGCGCGGGCGTGGCGCATCTGCCGAACGTCGTGGTGCATGAAGGCTCGCAGTACATCATCTCTCGCGCCACGTTTCCGGCCTACTTCCTGAAGGAGACCGGCAAAGTGCAGCAGGCGTGGAGCGAGATCGACGTGCTGATCTTCCGGGACTTTATCGCCCCGGCGCTGGGCATCACGCACCGCTTCATCGGCTCGGAGCCGTTCTGCGATATCACCCGCCAGTACAACCAGACGCTGCACGACCTGCTGGCCTCGCATATTGAGGTGGTGGAAATGCCGCGCATCAAGGCCACCGGTAACGCCATATCGGCGTCCGAAGTGCGTCGATTACTGAAGACACAGCAGTTTTCCCGGATCCGGGAGATTGTCCCGGACTCCACCTTCGCGCATCTCGAAACGCATTACCGTGCGAGTGCGGAAGTCGCTTAACTACCAGGAATTTATCATGAAAATTGTAAGGGAGGCGCTGGCCGGAACGCAGGAGTCCAGCGACCTGATGGTGAAAATCGCTCCCGCTCACGGCGAGCTGGAGATAGTCATCCACAGTGAAGTGATTAAGCAGTTTGGCGAGCAAATTCGCCAGGTGGTCAACGACACGTTGCGCGCCATGAACGTGCACCAGGGATTAATAATTATTGAAGACAAAGGGGCGCTGGACTGTGTGATCCGCGCCCGCCTGCAAAGCGCGCTGATGCGTGCCGCCGATGAACAGGCCATCAACTGGGGGGCGCTGAAATGAGCAAACTCCGCCGCAGTATGCTGTTCCTGCCGGGCGCTAATGCCGCCATGCTCTCCACAGCCTTTATCTACCGTCCCGACTCCATCATGTTTGACCTTGAGGACGCCGTTGCCCTGCGCGAGAAGGATACCGCGCGCATGCTGGTGTTCCATGCCCTGCAGCACCCGATGTATCAGGATATCGAAACCGTGGTGCGCATTAACCCGCTGAGCACGCCGTTTGGCCTGCTGGATCTGGAAGCCGCCGTGCGGGCAGGCGTGGACGTGATCCGACTGCCGAAAACCGACACGCCGGACGACATCTACGAGCTGGAAGGCCACCTTGAGCGCATCGAGCAGGAGTGTGGCCGCGAGGTCGGCTCCACCCGCGTAATGGCGGCGATTGAGTCGGCCATTGGCGTCATCAACGCCGTGGCGATTGCCCGCAGCTCTCCGCGCCTTATCGGCATTGCGCTGGCCGCCTTTGACTACGTGATGGACATGCAGACCGAGCGCGGCGACGGCACCGAGCTGTTCTACGCCCGCTGCGCCGTGCTGCACGCCGCCCGCGCGGCGGGTATCGACGCCTTCGACGTGGTGTGGTCAGACGTTAACGACGAGGCCGGGTTCCTGCGTGAGGTCGATCTGATCCGCAAGATGGGCTTTAACGGCAAATCGCTGATCAACCCGCGCCAGATTGACCTGCTGCACAACGCCTACGCCCCGACGCAGGAAGAGGTGGATCACGCCAGAAGGGTGATTGAGGCTGCAGAAGAGGGCGAGCGTAACGGCCTGGGCGTGGTTTCGCTTAACGGCAAAATGGTGGATGCACCGATTATTAACCACGCGCAGGTGGTGCTGGAGCGCGCGGCGGCCTCCGGCGTGCGTCGGTAAGGATGAAATAATGAATCAGACAGAACTTCTTCACGTGAATTTTCCCCATCTGCGGGACCTAAAACCGTTTGATACCGCCCACAGCGCCACGCCGTGGCTGGCGGACAGCGACGCGAAACACAGCCGCAAGCTCTGCGCCTCTGTTGAAGAGGCGGTTAAGCGCTGCAGCCTGCAGGACGGCATGACCATCTCCTTCCACCACGCGTTTCGCGAAGGCGACCGGGTGATCAACACCGTTGTGGCGCTGCTGGCGCGCATGGGCTTTAAAAACCTGACGCTGGCCTCCAGCTCGCTGATGACCTGCAACGACGCGCTGATCGAGCATATCGAAAGCGGCGTCATCACCCGGATTTACACCTCGGGCATGCGCGGCAGGCTGGCAGATGCCATCTCCCACGGGCTGATGGACGAGCCGGTGCAAATCCACTCCCACGGCGGTCGCGTGAAGCTGCTCCAGGACGGCGAGCTTAATATCGACGTGGCGTTTCTCGGCGTGCCGTGCAGCGATGAGTTTGGCAACGCCAACGGCATGCACGGCAAATCGTGCTGCGGCTCGCTGGGGTACGCCATGGTGGACGCGCACTTTGCCCGCAAGGTGGTGCTGCTGACCGAAGAACTGGTGCCGTTTCCTAATATGCCCGCCAGCCTGGTGCAGGACCAGGTGGACTACATCGTGCAGGTTGAAAGCGTAGGCGACCCGGCGAAAATCAGCGTCGGCGCGGCGCGCGTCACCAGCAACCCGCGCGAGCTGATGATCGCCCGCTATGCGGCGGACGTGATTGAGCATTCCGGCTACTTCAAACCGGGCTTCTCGATGCAGACCGGCTCCGGCGCGGCGGCCACGGCTTGCACCCGCTTTATGGAAGAGAAGATGGAGCGCAGCGGCGTGAAGGCACGCTTTGCGCTTGGCGGCATCACCGGCAGCCTGGTGGACCTGCACGAGAAGGGGCTGATCGAAAAGCTGCTCGATACCCAGTGCTTTGACGGCCAGGCGGCGGCTTCGCTGGCGCGCAACCCGAACCACGTGGAGATCTCCACCAACGTCTACGCCAACCCCGGCAGCAAGGCGGCAAGCTGCGACCAGCTCGACGTGGTGATCCTCAGCGCGCTTGAAATCGACGTTGATTTCAACGTCAACGTCATCACCGGCTCCGACGGGGTGATGCGAGGCGCGTCCGGCGGGCACTGCGACGTGGCCGCCGCGGCGAATCTGACCATCGTCGTCGCGCCGCTGCTGCGCAGCCGCATTCCCACGGTCGTGAAGCGGGTTACCACGCGCCTCACGCCGGGCGAAAGCATCGACGTGCTGGTCACCGACCACGGCATCGCGGTTAACCCGGCGCGTCCGGAAATCCGCGAGCGGCTGCTGGAAGCCGGGCTGAAGGTTGTGGATATCAACGCGCTGTACGAGCGGGCGATCTCCCTGACCGGCGTCCCTAAACCGATAGAGTTTACCGACAAAATCGTCGGGGTGATCCGCTACCGCGACGGCAGCGTGATCGACACCGTGCGACAGGTGAAGGAGTAAGTATGATTTCAGCGACACCCGTGCGGACGGGTGTCAGCCTGGACGAACTGCTGGCGGCGAAAGAGCGCCGCGCAGCGCGCCAGGCTGACATGCTCGAGCACTATCAACAGCCGGTGATTTCCCTCACGCTGGTCACGCCGGGGGAAATCAAGGACAGCCTGCGCTATCGCAATACCATGGGCGTGGCGCTGCAGATGTGCGACCAGCTGCTGTGGGAAAAACGCTGGCAGGTGCTGGACCGCCAGGTTCTATGGCTCCCGACCGGGCCAGAAGCCCTGTGGTGCGTTGCCCATCCGGCGGCGGAAATCAAAGCGCACTGTGCGGATCTGGAGCAGACGCACCCGCTCGGCAGACTGTGGGACCTGGACGTGATCTGCCCTCAGCACGGCCACGTCGGGCGTCAGTCGCTGGGCGCAAATCTAAGGCGTTGTCTGATCTGCGACGAGCCCGCTCATGCCTGTTCCCGTTCGCGCGCTCATCCTGTGGAGCAGGTGGTTTCCCGCGTGGAGAAAATGATCGATGACTGGTTTGCTCGCGACTAAACCGCGCCCGATTGACGTGCCTGCGCTTGCCGAAGCGGCGCTGTGGCAGGAGCTGGAGCTGACGCCCAAGCCGGGGCTGGTGGACAAGCTCAATAACGGTTCCCATCGCGATATGGACCATGCGCTGTTCGTTCGCAGCATTATGGCGATTACGCCGTGGTTTACGCGTTTTGCCGAGTTGGGCAGCGCGCATGCGGATAAACCCGCTGGCGAACAGCTAAGGCTTCTCCGCCCGATGGGGATGGCCTGCGAGCAGGCGATGTACGCCGCGACGAACGGAGTGAATACCCACAAGGGCGGGATTTTTGCCCTGGGTTTACTGTGCTTCGCCGCCGGTCGTGTGAAAAAGATCTCCGCAGATAGCCTCTGCTGTGAGGTGAGTAACATCTGCCGCGGGCTGGTGTCGCGGGAGCTGGCCGCACGCAGCGGGCAGGCGACGGCGGGCGAGCGGCAGTTTCAGCAGTACGGCTTAACCGGGGCGCGCGGCGAGGCTGAGAGCGGCTTTGCGACGGTCCGTAAGGCGCTGGCGCAGTGGAACGGACATTCACTTCACGGCCTGCTGTTACGCCTGATGGCGGTTAATCAGGACAGTAATCTGGTTTCACGCGGCGGCATGGAAGGGCTGCGCTACGTTCAGGGCTATGCGCGGGAATTACTGGCCACTGGCTGGGACCGCGAGGCGTTGCTTAAGATGGATAACGCACTGATTGAACGGAACCTGAGCCCGGGCGGCAGCGCGGATTTGCTGTCGGTGGGTTGGGTGCTGTCTGGAATAAAATAGCCGGGTGGCAGCTTCGCCTTACCCGGCCTACGGTCTTGTTTTGTAGGCCCGGCAAGCGCAGCGCCACCGGGCACAACAATCAATGCGCGATCGGCTGCGCACCGTGCGGCTCGCGCACGTGCTTGTACTTGAACAGCGCGATGAACGCGAAGAACAGCACCAGCGAGTACGCCGCGAAGATCAGCCACACCGGCTGCCAGTTGGTGATGCCGTTAGTGGTGTACATCTCAACCACTTTACCGCTAACCACGCCGCCCAGAATACAGCCGAAGCCGTTGGTCATCATCAGGAACATACCCTGCGCGCTGGCGCGGATTTCAGGCTTCACTTCTTTTTCCACAAACACCGAACCGGAGATGTTGAAGAAGTCGAAGGCGCAGCCGTAAACAATCATCGACAGCACCAGCAGCACGGTGCCGAACGGACTTGGATCGCCGTAGGCGAACAGGCCGAAGCGCAACATCCACGCCGCGATACTGATCAGCATGACGTTCTTGATGCCGTAGCGGCTCAGGAAGAACGGGATGGTCAGGATGAACAGCGTCTCAGAGATCTGAGAGATGGACATCATGACCGACGCATGTTCAACGATAAAACTGCCGGAGAACAGCGGGTTGTTATCGAAGCTGTGCAGGAAGGTGTTGCCGAACATGTTGGTGATCTGCAGCTCCGCGCCCAGCAGCATGGAGAAGATAAAGAAGATCGCCATGCGTTTGTTTTTGAACAGCGCGAAGGCGTCCAGGCCGAGCATGGTGCTCCAGCTCTGGTTTTTCTGCTGGTTAGAAACCGGAATGGTCGGCAGCGTCAGGGTGAAGATCGCCAGCACCACGGAGAGCGCCGCACCGATATAGAGCTGCATATGGCTCAGTTCGAAGCCCGCGAAGCTCACGCCCCACATCGCCATGATAAAGCCGATGGTGCCCCAGATACGGATTGGCGGGAAATCGGTCACGATATCCATATCCGCAGACTTCAGGCGGTAGTAGGAGATGGTGTTGATCAGCCCAAGCGTTGGCATATAGGCCAGCGAGTTAAGCAGGATCACCATGAACATTGCCCCCGGCGTGGTCACCTGGGCTGCCATAAACAGCGTCCCCGCACCCACCAGATGACAAAGCATGTACAGCCATTTTGCGCTTAGCCATTTATCCGCCACGATGCCCAGCAGCGTTGGCATGAAGACAGCCGCAATACCGAGCGAGCTGTAGACGGCACCGATTGACGCACCATCGAACTTGAGCGTCACAAACATATAGGAGCCGAGTGTAGTCAGCCAGCTACCCCACAGGCAGAACTGCAGAAACGACAATATTTTAAGCTGCAGCTTAAGGTTCATGTTACTTTCCTCACAAGTGAGCGGGAGATATGTTGTTTTGGGAACATTCAGGGTTGTTATTTGATGCAATTCTATCAGTTGGCAACGATATGTTTTGTTACCTCCCGCAAAAAAATGCAATCCACATTAATTTGCAGTTTGGATTGTGATGCAAATAACATTTTCGTATGGGTGGGTGATGGGGGCGGCCTGATGCCCTCACCCCAAAGGGGAGAGGGCAGGGTGAGTGGCCGTTTTTTAGCGACGACGGTAGTTCTTCTGCGCCGTATTCACCTTATACAGATAGCGACGGGATTCCGCAGACGGGTGGCGGGTGGTGAGGGTAGAGTAGACATCCCCCGGCGCCATGCTGTTGATGATGTTCGCGGCCTGCACTTTGTCATTTGAGAAGACGCGCAGCACGCTGCCCGCGCCGCCGTTATAGGCGGTGATCACCGCATAGCGGCGTGACGTCGGGTTGTCTATGCCGCCGAGGTAGACATTGTTCAGCATCGCCAGATAGGCCGTGCCGGTATCAATGTTGCTCTGCGGGTCGAACAGATAGCTGCGGCTCGGCGTGCCGGATTTACCCTGCGCGCGGAAGACGTCTTTACCGGCGCTGTGCTGCACAACCTGCATCAGCCCCAGGGCATCGGAACGGCTTACCGCATACGGGTTAAACGAGGATTCGGTCTGCATAATCGCCAGGATCAGCGACTCATCCACGCCGTATTTACGCGAGGCCTGACGAACCATGCCCAGATACTTATGCGCACGCTTGTCGAGGTGGTTCGGGACGAGGTTGATGGTGACGCTATAGATGATCTTCAGACCGTTAGAGCGGCTCTTCAGGCGCGTCTGCAGCAGGTAGTCGGCAAATTTCGTGGCGCGGCCTTCCCAGCGGATCGGCTGACCGGTCTGATCGACGACCTGACCGTACAGGAACGGCTCTTTCGAGATGGTGATATCGTCGGCATCGGAGTAGAGATCGATAGAGCCAGGATCGTCACCCATCAGCAGGGTTTTGATTATCGCCTGACGGAGTCGTGCCGCAGGGTCCGTGCCTGCAATGGTCTCAATCGTGATCGTCCCCTCATCAAAGTTGATGTGGCTACGGGTCAGATAGGCGTCGGTGTACTTAACGTAGTCCTTAGGTCCGGCAATAAGAACTTCGTTAAATCCCCATATATTCTCGATGTTGTGGGCAAACTGCCCCATCAAAATGTCAAAACCGTTGGTGTCCTTGATCCAGGCTTCGTTGTAATCTTCGCCTTTTTTTGACGAACACGAGACAAGCAACGGCGCAACAAGGGCTAGCGCTAAAAGTTTTTTCATCATTCCGGGAGTGCGTGTTGTGTTTGCTTTAACGGCGGGGTTTCCCCCGCACGCTGTTATTTTTCCGGTGGCGTATAGCCTTCGATGTGCACGTCTTTTCCTTCGAACAGGAAGCTCACCATCTCCTGCTCAAGCAGCTTGCGGTGTTCCGGGTTCATCATGCTGAGTTTCTTCTCGTTGATCAGCATGGTCTGCTTTTTCTGCCACTGTCCCCAGGCTTCTTTGGAGATTTCATTGTAGATGCGTTTACCCAGGTCGCCCGGATAAAGCTGGAAATCCTGGCCTTCAGCGTCACGCTGCAGGAAAGTACAAAAAATCGTTCTGGCCATACTCATTCCTCTTTTTCTTGTCGATGCTAAACCATTGCACCGGCACGTAATTGCTGTAACAGGCGCTCCACGGGAGCCGCCAGTCCGACTGATGGCGGTTGCGTTAAGTTATACCAGAGAGCGGTGCCTTCATCCATGCACGAGGCGAAGGAGGACACGGGAAGCCACATCGGCACAATATCCAGATGGAAATGGCTGAAGGTGTGGCGAAACGCGGTCAACTGCGTCAGGTTATCGGCAGCAATCCCGCGCTTTTTAAGCCATTCACGCAGCAAGTCTTCATCTTCAAACTGTGGGAAGCAGTATAGACCCCCCCACAGACCGCTCGGCGGACGCTGGGCGAGGAAGACCTCGTCACCGTGCTGCATCAGCAGCATATAGCCGGTGCGCTCCGGCAGCGTCTGCTTGGGTTTCTTACCCGGATACTGCGCCCATGAATGGTTGGCATACGCCACGCAGAGATTATTCACCGGGCAGAGTTCGCATTTTGGTTTTGAGCGCGTGCAGACCATGGCGCCGAGATCCATCATCGCCTGGTTGAAACGCTCGACGCCGTTAGCCGGAGTAACCGCCTCACTTATTTCCCAAAGACGTTTTTCAACGTCCTTCTTCCCCGGCCAGCCGTCGACGGCATAGCAGCGCGCCAGCACGCGCTTCACGTTGCCGTCGAGGATAGGGAAATGCTTGCCTAAAGACAGGGAGAGAATAGCACCTGCGGTTGAACGTCCAACGCCGGGGAGATCGGCCACCTCATCGAAGGTTTCCGGGAACTTCCCGCTGTGGCGCGTGGCGACCTGCTGTGCGGCCTTGTGAAGGTTACGCGCGCGGGCGTAATAGCCAAGACCGGTCCACAGGTGCAGGACCTCGTCCAGCGGCGCGTTGGCCAGATCGGTCACCGTCGGGAAGCGCGCCATAAAACGCTCGAAGTAAGGGATCACCGTGGCGACCTGCGTTTGTTGCAACATCACCTCGGAGAGCCATACTTTGTAAGGCGTTTTTTCAATTTGCCAGGGCAGGGTTTTACGCCCGTATTTGTCGTACCAGTCCAGCACCTGGGCTGAAAATTGAGAGGCTTGCATGGTCATCGATTCGCATAATCAGGGACGCAGATTGCAGCACAGCGTCAATCTGCTGTAAACCGGATCTTTCCCATGCTTGCATAGAAGCCTTAACTTTGGATAATGCCCGTTTCCCGAACATTCTCACAAGCAGACAACTCTTTTATGAAAAACGACGTCATTTCACCGGAATTTGATGAAAACGGTCGCCCGCTGCGCCGTATTCGCAGCTTTGTCCGTCGTCAGGGCCGCCTGACAAAAGGTCAGCAACACGCGCTGGACAACTACTGGCCGGTGATGGGCGTTGAGTTCAGCGAGCAGCCTCTGGATTTTGCCGAGCTGTTTGGCCGCGACGCGTCGGTCACGCTGGAAATTGGCTTCGGTATGGGCGCCTCGCTGGTGACCATGGCGAAAGCTCGCCCGGAGCAGAACTTCCTCGGTATCGAAGTGCATTCGCCGGGCGTGGGCGCGTGTCTGGCAACGGCCCACGAAGAGGGCGTTGAGAACCTGCGCGTGATGTGTCACGACGCGGTGGAAGTGCTGCACAAAATGATTCCTGACAATTCTTTAACCATGGTTCAGCTCTTTTTCCCTGACCCGTGGCACAAAGCGCGTCATAATAAACGCCGTATCGTTCAGGCGCCGTTTGCCGAGCTGGTAAAAAGCAAGCTGAAGCTGGGCGGTGTCTTCCATATGGCGACCGACTGGGAACCGTATGCGGAACATATGCTGGAAGTGATGTCGTCGCTGGACGGTTACAAAAACCAGTCTGCGAGCAACGACTATGTACCGCGTCCGGAATCGCGTCCGGTAACGAAATTTGAACAGCGTGGCCATCGTCTTGGTCACGGTGTATGGGACTTAATGTTCGAGAGGGTGAAATAATGGCAAAGAATCGTAGCCGTCGTCTGCGTAAAAAGATGCACATCGAAGAATTCCAGGAAGTGGGCTTCTCCGTTGCGTGGCGTTTCCCAGAAGGCACCAGCGTTGAACAGATCGATCAGGACGTGGATGCGTTCATCAACGAGGTGATCGAGCCAAACAAACTGGCCTTCGACGGTAGCGGCTATCTGGCCTGGGAAGGTCTGATCTGCACCCAGGAAGTGGGTAAATGCACCGAAGAACATCAGGCTCTGGTACGTAAGTGGCTTGAAGACCACAAGCTCGAAGATGTCCGCGTCAGCGAACTTTTCGACGTTTGGTGGGACTAATTAAGCAGTAAGGGGCCAGCATTAGCTGGCCCGTTTTGTCTGAGGGAGTGTTTAAGATGCGCAAAACGTTGCTGGCAGTTGCTTTGATGGCAACCGGATTCACCGCCCATGCGGATTATCAATGTAGCGTCACCCCGCGTGATGACGTGGTGTTAAGCCCGCAAACCGTGCAGGTCAAAGGCGAGAACGGCAATCTGGTGATTACGCCAGAAGGGAACGTCACCTATAACGGCAAGCAGTACAACCTGACTGCCGCACAGCGCGAGCAGGCGAAAGACTACCAGTCCGAATTGCGTACCGCGCTGCCGTGGATTAATGAAGGTGCCCTGACGCGCGTCGAAAAGAGCCGCGTGGCGCTGGATAAGATCATCACCAAAGAGGTGGGGGAGAGCAGCAACATGCGCACCCGCCTGACGAAGCTGGACAAGCAGCTTAAAGAGCAGATGAACCGTATTATCGAGACGCGCTCCGACGGCCTGACGTTCCACTATAAGGCGATCGATCAGGTCCGTGCCGACGGGCAGCAGCTGGTGAACCAGGCGATGGGCGGCATCCTGCAGGACAGCATCAACGAGATGGGCGCCAAAGCGGTGCTGAAAGGCGGCGGTAACCCGCTGCAGGGCGTGCTGGGCAGTCTGGGTGGCCTGCAGACCTCCATTCAGAACGAGTGGAAGAACCAGGAAGATGATTTCCAGCAGTTCGGCAAAGACGTGTGTAAGCGCGTGGTGTCGCTGGAAGACAGCCGTAAGGCGCTGGTGGGGACGCTGAAGTAAGTTCCCCTCACCCTATCCCTCTCCCCAAAGGGGCGAGGGGATGGTTTGCTCCCTCTCCCTTTCAGGGTGTACGGTCCGGGGACATGGCGAACAATTTTTAACATCCTTTACCCATGGTGATCGCCTATCTCTTCAGGTCGATCATCCCCACACTCTGCCAACCTTTCCCTCAGCCGGCAGAACGGGATGCAAAATCCTGAATCCGCCTTCAGGATTCTTCGGCGAGGAACAGCTCAAGAAGGGAGTTTAAGAACAGCTTGCCGTGCTCGGTGATCTGCCAGTATTCCTCACTCTCGGTGAGATACCCCTGCGCCAGCGCTTCGTCAATCTGCGGGCGAATCACCGATTCCGCCAGCCCTGTGTACAGCGCAAACTCCGCGCGCGGCGCGGCTTCCAGCAGACGGAAGCGGTTCATAAAGAACTCAAACGGCTTATCCGCCGCTTCGACGTCGTGCTGGCGCTCCAGGTAGCGGCCTTCCATATACCCGCGCGGGTGGCGGGTTTTGGCAGTACGCAGAATCCGCCCGTCCGGGAAGGTCACCTTGCCGTGCGCGCCGCAGCCAATCCCGAGATAGTCACCAAAACGCCAGTAGTTCAGGTTGTGCTGACACTGGTAGCCCGGCTTTGCATACGCCGACGTTTCGTACTGCTGATAGCCCGCAGCGGTTAAAAGCCTGTGACCCTGCTCGAAGATATCCCACAGCGCGTCGTCATCCGGCAGCACCGGCGGACGCGAGCCAAACAGGGTGTTGGGCTCGATGGTGAGCTGGTACCACGACAGGTGCGGCGGGTTCAGTTCGATCGCCTGGCGCAGGTCGTCCAGCGCCTCTTCCAGCGATTGATCCGGCAGGCCGTGCATCAAATCCAGGTTAAAGCTGCGCAGGCCCAGACCGGTCGCCAGGTTTGCCGCGCGCTTCGCCTCTTCCGGGCCGTGAATACGCCCCAGGCGCTTCAGTTTCGGCTCGCTAAAGCTCTGCACGCCGATGGAGATGCGGTTCACGCCCGCGCGCTGATAGTCGACAAAACGGTCGGCCTCAACGGTACCGGGGTTGGCTTCCATCGTGATTTCAGCATCCGCTGCCAGGTTCAGGCGCGCACGCACGCCGTCCAGCAGCGTTTGCATCGCCGGGCCTGACAGCAGGCTCGGCGTACCGCCACCTATGAAAATGGTCTTAACTTCACGTCCCTGTGCGTAAGGTACATCGGCGTCCAGGTCGGCCAGCAGATGCGCAACGTAGTCATCGTGCGGCACTTCGCCCTTCAGCGCGTGCGAGTTGAAATCGCAGTACGGGCATTTCTGCACGCACCACGGGATGTGAATATAAAGACTCAGAGGCGGCAAATTAGCCATTACGCAGTGCTTCCAGTAACAGTTTCAGCGCGCGTCCACGGTGGGATATCGCGCTTTTCTCTTCGCGGGTCAGTTCCGCAGCGGTTTTGCCCTCGGTCGGGACAAAGAAAATCGGATCGTAGCCAAAGCCGCCGTTGCCAGCCGCTTCACGAGTAATCACGCCCGGCCAGCTGCCGTGGCAGACGATCGGCGTAGGGTCTTCCGCGTGGCGCATATAGACCAGTACGCAGTGGAACTGCGCGGAGCGCTGTTCGTCCGGTACGTCTTTCAGGGTGACAAGCAGCTTTTCCAGATTCTGCTGGTCGGTGGCGTCAACGCCGGAATAGCGCGCGGAGTAAATCCCCGGTGCGCCGCCGAGAAAATCCACGGCCAGGCCGGAGTCGTCAGCAATCGCGGGCAGGCCGGTAATCTGCGCGGCGTGACGCGCTTTCAGGATCGCGTTTTCGATAAACGTCAGCCCCGTCTCTTCGGCGGAATCCACGCCAAGATCGGTCTGGGCGACCACGTCCAGACCAAAATCATTTAATAGCGAGGCCAGCTCGCGCACTTTACCGGCGTTGCCGGTCGCGAGAACAACTTTCTGCATGGTTTAGTCCTGTTCTTTCAGAGCCGCGACTTCCGTCGGGATAGATTGCGGATTAAGGATTTTTACCTGTTTATGTCGCCCAAGTTCACCTTTTTCAATGATGACCTGGCTTTTGGCGACGCGAAACTGTTTTGCCAGATATTTGGTCAGATGCGCGTTCGCCTGGCCGTCAACCGGCGGGGCGGTGATGGCGACTTTTAACTCGTCGCCATGCAGCCCAACAATACCGTCACGGCTGGCTTTGGGCTGAATATACAGCCGCAAAACCAGCCCGTCAGCGCAGGTGCTTACTGCACTCATAGCGCCATCCACAGCCCCGGCAGCAGCATATTGCCCGTGGACTGCAGCAGCTCAGCGATCCCCATGTTGACCACATAGAGCAGCAGTACCAGGATCATCGGCGAGAAATCAATACCGCCCATCGAAGGCAGCAGGTTGCGAATCGGGCGCAGCAGCGGTTCGGCCAGTTGGATCAGCGCATATTCTACCGGACTACGGCCCTGGCTTACCCAGCTCATGATGGCCATGACCAGCAGCACCCAAAAAATCAGCAGACCGACGGTCTTGATTAAAATCAGGACCGCAGCAATCCAGATAATCGGCTGGAAGGTGATGACCATAAACAGCACGATCGCTTTGATAACGCTCAGAATAAACGCCACCAGCAGAGACGAACTGTCGATGGGGCCCATCGCCGGGATAATACGACGCAGCGGTCCGACAACAGGCTGCGTGATTTTCACGACAAACTGCGAGAACGGATTGTAAAAATCACAGCGGGCCCACTGCATCCAGACGCGCAGCAAAAGCGCCATCGTATACAGCTCAAGCACAGTTGAGAGCAGGAAAGTCAACGTCTTCATGGCGTTCCTCAGGTTTCCTTATTATTTTGAGTAGTCGCGCGCACCGAAAATTGCCGTGCCGATGCGCACCATAGTGCTGCCTGCCGCGATGGCGGCTTCCATATCGTCCGACATGCCCAGAGAAAGCGTGTCTACCGTGTTATAGCGCGCTTTAAGCGCCTCAAATGCTACAGCCATTTGCTGTGCCACGGCAAACTGCCTTTCATAACTTGACTCAGGCGCCGGAATTGCCATCAGCCCGCGCAGGGTTAGGCGCGGCAGGGCGGCCACTTCGGCTGCCAGCGCATCCAGCTCGCTCAGCGCAATGCCGGACTTGCTGTTTTCATCGCTGATGTTGATTTGAATCAGCACGTTAAGCGCTTGCATCTCTGACGGACGCTGGTCGTTCAGGCGTGTCGCAATGCGCAGACGGTCAACGGTATGGCACCAGTCAAAGTGCTCCGCCACCAGACGGCTTTTGTTCGACTGCAGTGGACCAATAAAGTGCCACTGCAGATCCGTATTCCCCTGTTCCTGGAAGGAACGAATTTTATCCACGCCTTCCTGGACGTAGTTTTCACCAAACGCGCGTTGGCCTGCGTCAATAGCTTCTGCGATGGCGCTCGCAGGCTTGGTTTTGCTGACTGCAAGCAGCGTAATTTCTTCTGAAGCCCGGCCGCAACGCGTTGCGGCGGCTGAGATTTTGTCCCGGACCTGTGCCAGGTTATGCGCAATGTCGTTCATTTTCCGAGGAGTAGTCTATGGATGTGGAAGAAATTGTGGCCCTTAGTGTAAAGCATAACGTCTCCGATCTACACCTGTGCAGTGATTCGCCACCCCGCTGGCGCAGAACGGGCCGCCTTGAACCGGCACCGTTTCCTCCTCCTGACGTCGGGGCGTTGTTAAAAGCGTGGCTCAACGATGAGCAGCAGGGAACATGGTGGGCAAATGGACAGGTGGATTTTGCCGCGACGGTAACGGGAGGCCAGCGTCTGCGCGGGAGTGCCTTTAAGCAGATGCGCGGTGTCTCTGTGACGCTGCGGCTGTTGCCGCGTACCTGTCCGCAGCTCGCTACGCTGGGCGCGCCGCGGGCAATCCCGGAACTGTTATCCAATGACGCCGGGCTGATTCTGGTCACGGGGGCGACCGGCAGCGGCAAATCCACTACGCTGGCGGCGATGGTCGATTTTCTCAACCACCATACTGACGGCCATATCCTCACGCTTGAAGATCCGGTGGAGTTTATCTATCAGAGCGAGCGTTGCCTGATCCAGCAGCGGGAGATTGGCCAGCACAGTCCGTCATTTGCCGACGCGCTGCGCAGCGCCTTACGCCAGGATCCGGACGTTATTTTGCTGGGGGAGCTGCGCGACAGCGAAACGATCCGCCTGGCGCTAACGGCGGCGGAAACCGGACATCTGGTGCTGGCGACGCTGCATACGCGCGGGGCATCGCAGGCGATTGAACGGCTGGTCGATACGTTCCCGGCGCAGGAGAAAGATCCGGTGCGTAACCAGCTGGCCGGCAGCCTCCGGGCAGTGCTGGCGCAGAAGCTGCTTCCCGATCTGCAGGACGGCCGCGTCGCGCTGTATGAACTGCTGGTGAACACCGCTGCGGCGGCAAATCTTATTCGTGAAGGGAAAACGTGGCAACTGCCCGGCATCATCCAAACCGGTCTGCAGGCAGGAATGCAGAACTTTGACCAGAGCCTGGCGGAGAGACGGGCGCAGGGGCGGCTGTAGGCCCCGTGCTTAAAAGCCCTGTTCGAAATAGCTTTCGAGGATAATCACGGCAGAAGCGGAGTCCACGCTGCCTTTGTTGAGCGCCCGGAAGCCGCCGTGCTCAAACAGACCCGCACGCGCTTCGACGGTGCTAAGACGCTCGTCGTGAAGCTTAACGGAGACGCCAAAGCGGCCATGGATTTTATTGGCGAACTTTCGCGCCCGGGCGGTAAGCGGCTGTTCGGTACCGTCCATGTTCAGCGGCAGCCCAACAATAACGTCATCCGGCTGCCACTCCTTGAGCAGACGCTCAATAAGATTCCAGTCCGGCGTACCGTCGTTGGCCTTCAGGGCAGTAAGCGGACGCGCGGTACCGGTGATGCGCTGCCCCACGGCGACGCCAATGCTTTTGGTGCCAAAATCGAAGGCCAGAAGCGTTCCGCTCATCAGGCGTGCCCCGCTACGCCAGGCATGGTCAGGATATCAATACCAATCAGCTTCGCCGCGTCACGCCAGCGATCGGCGATGGGGGTTTTAAACAGGATATTCATGTCCGCAGGCGCGGTAAGCCATGCGTTATCGAGGATCTCCTGCTCAAGCTGGCCTTTCTCCCAGGACGAATAGCCCAACGCCACCAGCACTTCAGAAGGCTGCTCTGCGGTACCCAGCGTTTCGAGCACGTCACGCGAGGTGGTGATGACGGTGTTATCCGAAATTCGAATACTGGAAGAGAACACCGGCGGCGTATGCAGGATAAAACCGCGATCTTCTGCAAGAGGTCCGCCCAGCATCACAGGTTTATCAAGCCGTATTTCCGGCAGGCGCTCTTCAGCCGAGATTTTCAGCTTGTCCAGAATTCCTTCAACCTGAAGATTTTCCAGCGGTTTATTAATGATAATACCCATCGCGCCGTCTTCATTGTATTCACAAATATAAACCACGGCGCGGCGAAAAATCGGGTCCTGGAGAGCAGGCATGGCAATAAGAAAGTGATGCTGTAAATTCATTGTCAGAGGTACTGTTTCCTGGTTTAAAAAGCGACAGCGCCCAGTATGGGGACAAACACAGGCGCTGTCACTAATAGTATTGTTAGGTTATTTCTGTAAACGTTTTTCGATAGCGTCCATCAGCATTCCGGTGATCGAAATCGGGAATTCAGCCTCAATTTCACGAATGCAGGTCGGGCTGGTGACGTTCACTTCGGTCAGACGATCGCCGATGATATCCAGGCCAACGAAGATCAGGCCTTTGGCTTTCAGCGTCGGGCCAACGCGGCGGGCAATTTCCCAGTCGCTTTCGGTCAGCGGACGCGGTTCGCCGCGGCCACCGGCGGCCAGATTACCGCGGGTTTCACCACCCTGCGGGATACGCGCCAGGCAGTAAGGAACCGGTTCGCCATCCACGACCAGAACGCGTTTGTCGCCGTCTTTGATCGCCGGAATATAGTTCTGCGCCATGCAGTAACGCGTGCCCAGTTCGGTCAGGGTCTCGGCAATCACGCCAATGTTCGGGTCGCTCTCTTTCACGCGGAAAATCGACGCACCGCCCATGCCGTCCAGCGGCTTCATGATGATGTCGCCGTGCTTCTGCCAGAATTCCTTCAGCTGCGCTTTGCTGCGGGTCACCAGCGTTTCCGGCGTCAGGTCAGAGAACCAGGCGGTGTAGAGCTTCTCGTTGCAGTCGCGCAGGCTCTGCGGCTTGTTGACGATCAGCGTTCCTTTCTCTTCTGCGCGTTCGAGAATATAGGTGCAGTAGATGTATTCAGTGTCGAATGGCGGATCTTTACGCATCAGGATGACGTTGAGATCGGCAAGCGCAATGTCCTGTTCGGTGCCGAATTCGTACCATTTGTCGTAGTTCTGCTCGACGTTAACGATGCGGGTGCGGGCGCGGGCTTCACCGTTGATCAGGTAAAGATCGTTCATCTCCATATAGTGGAGTTCATAGCCGCGACGCTGCGCTTCCAGCAGCATGGCGAAGCTGGAATCTTTCTTAATGTTAATGTTTGCGATGGGGTCCATCACGATGCCGAGCTTGATCATGTTCTTCTCCGTTAATGCTTCAACCCAGATCGCCAAACCGTACCTGTAGCGCGGTAATGGCCGTGAGTGCCGTTGTCTCAGTGCGCAGAACGCGAGGTCCCAACAGAATATCAGTAAACTGGTAACGTGCCGTCATCGCAATTTCGTCCGCCGACAGGCCGCCTTCGGGGCCAATCAGCAGGCGAACGCGCTCAACGGGCAGCGGTAGCGTATTGATGCTGGCGCTGGCGCGCGGATGAAGATTGAGCTTCAGCCCACTGTCCTCTTCAGCACACCACTCCTCCAGATCCATCGCCGGGCGGATCTCCGGAATACGGTTCCGGCCACTCTGTTCGCAAGCCGCGATGGCAATTTTCTGCCACTGCTGGATCTTTTTGTTCAGACGTTCCGCATCCAGTTTAACGCCACAGCGCTCAGAAAAAAGTGGCGTAATGAGGCTTACACCCAGTTCAATGGATTTCTGAATGGTGAACTCCATTTTCTCACCGCGCGACATGACCTGGCCCAGATGAATGTGCAGCGGTGATTCCCGGTCATCCACTTCACCGCGCAGGACGTTCACGTGTACGCTTTTTTTATCTGCCCGCGTAATTTCGGCGTCGAACACCTGGTTCGAGCCGTCGAACAGCTGGATTGCCTGACCGGCGGCCATGCGCAGCACGCGGCCAACGTGGTTGGCGGCGTCATCAGACAGGGCGATTTCGCGTCCTGCGGTAATCAGTTCAGGGTGGTAAATGCGGGGAATGCGCATAGTCAGAAATTCCATGTGTCATGCGATATAAGCGAATTGCCGTAGTGTAGGTTAGCTCTTTTGCGCCTGGCAAGCTCGCTGGACGTAAGGGTTGTGATTCCCCTGGACTCTGGCGATACGGTCGTCGCGCTGGCATTCCCACTCCGTCACCGGATACTGCTTGTCCCAGGCGTTGAACAGCTGCGTCTGCTGGCGGGAGAGAGTGAGATCGTAACGGTCACGCATATAGAAGTAGGTGCGGGCAATGCTGCCGCGCGCGCGGGCAGGGGGCTCGGCGACTTTCTCTTTAAAATCAATCTTCATACCGCACTGGCCGTACTGGCCTTCGCCACCGTTCCACTGGCTGTACATGAAGTTACCCCGGTCGCCGTTCACTTCGCCCACCGCGGGCTGCAGGTTATGCATGTCGCTTTCCATCTGGCGGTAAACCGGGTCTTTGGCACAGTTTTTACGTCCGCCATCCTGCCAGCACTGGCGCTGGTGGCCAAACTGCCATGCCGGAACGACATGTTCCCATTCAATACGGCTGGCGCGGTTTTCGTTTTTACGCACCTTGTAGCCGCAGGACTCAAGGTCAACGACCCCTTTTTTACCCTGCCAGTTAATTTTACAGCCGCAGTAGAAATCGCCCGGCACATCGGCGTTCACCTTCACGCCTGCGGCCTTGGCCTGGGAAAAACTGTTGATACCGTCGGCCAGAGCATGGCCTGAGAGCGCCGTCGTCAGAAAGGCGACCGCGAGAGAAAAATTACGGGACATCTTACACTCCGTGTCAAAACGAGCCCGCAACGTAACGAATGTTGTTCCTGTATGCAATCAGTCAGATCAGGAAAGTTCCTGAAAGTTCAGATGATTATTCCGCAACCAGCGGCTCGCCGCATTTGACGCAGCGGTAGGTCGCCTCGCCGCGCACCACGCGATTATGGCGACGGACGGTAAGCTGGTGCTGCTGGCACTGACAGCGGTAGGGGAAGGTATTGCGGCGCACCGACTCCAGCTCGAACTGGTGGGTACGGCGCGCCGGAACGCCGAGCACCGCCTCCATCATCCACTTCCACTCTTTTCCGTGGGGGGCGACGCGCCCGAAGTGCTTCCACACCAGCAGATGCGCCAGCTCGTGCGGCACCACTTCATCGATAAACGCCTGCTGGTTTTCCATCATCAGCACCGGGTTAAGGCGGATCTCATACGACTCGAGCCAGGCGGTACCGGCCGAGGTGCCACGCTGCTGGTAGACGAGTTTGGGTTCAGGGTAGTTGCGCCCGAGCTTCAGGTTCGCCTGGGCGAGCTTTTCCCGCAGGCTGCGCATAACGGCCTGCTGAATGGCGATGGGGAGACGGGGTGCTTTCATAGGGGCAGAGCATAAAGCGCGAAGCGGGGAGGTGCAAGAGGCACCTCCCGAGTGAGGATTAGTCGTGGGCGCCGATTTCGCGCAGAGGACGACCTTTCATCAGATTACGTTCAATATGTTCCAGGGACACATGTTTGGTTTCTGGAACCAGCCAGATGGTCAGCACAATAAAGAAGATGTTCAGACCGGCGTAGACCCAGAAGGTGTTCGCGTTGCCCAGGGTATTGAGCATGGTCAGGAACGTTGCGCCGACGATCATGTTGGCAATCCAGTTGGTTGCGGTAGAGCAGGTGATGCCAAAATCACGTCCTTTCAGCGGCTGGATCTCAGAGCACAGCACCCAGATCAGCGGACCGGCGCTCATCGCAAACCCGACGATAAACATCAGCAGCATGCCTACCGCAAAGTACTGGGCGGTTGGGGAGTGAATGCCCACATGCATCATGGTACCGAGGACGCCCATACCGGCCGCCATCACCAGGAAGCCCAGCGTCAGGGTTGGCTTACGTCCCCAGCGGTCCACCAGACCGATGGCGATAAAGGTCGCCAGCACGTTGGTCAGACCCACGATGACGGTCCCCCACATCTGCTCGGTGGTGTTGGTATAACCCGCCAGCTCAAAGATTTTGGGCGCGTAGTACATGATGACGTTCATCCCCGTGAACTGCTGCATCACCTGCAGCAGTACGCCGAGGAAAACGGCGCGACGGAAGTTGCTGTTCTCTTTAAACAGCGCCCAGCCGGACTGTTTGACCTTCAGGCTTTCGCGGATCTCTTCCAGCTCGTTTTTCGCTTCCGCGCTGGTATCGCGCAGGCGCATCAGCACGCGTTCTGCATCGTGGAATCGACGTTTTGCAGCAAACCAGCGAGGGCTGTCCGGCAGGAAGAAGACGCCAATCAGCAGCAGAACCGCAGGGATGATGATCACGCCGAGCATCCAGCGCCATGCGCCGCTGTAGCTAAACGCCGTATCTGAAAGGTACGCGCCCAGGATACCAATGGTGATCATCAGCTGGTACATGGAAATCATACTGCCGCGGATTTTCTCCGGCGCAATTTCAGACAGGTAAAGCGGGGCGGTATAGGACGCCACGCCCACGGCCAGACCAAGCAGCACGCGGGAAACCAGCAGGACCTCAACGTTAGGCGCTGCGGCAGAGAAGAGTGAGCCGGCAACGAACAGGATCGCGCCGATCATCAGGCTCTTTTTACGTCCGAGCTTAAAGGAGAGCCAGCCGCTGCCGACGGCCCCGACGGCCGCGCCAAACATCATTGAGCTAACCACCCACTCCTGGGTGTGAGCGCTGATCTGGAACTCTTCTGTAATGAAAGGTAATGCACCGGCAATCACGCCGATATCCAGGCCAAAAAGTAATCCTGCCAGGGCGGCGAGGAAACAGACGAAGAATGTCATCGCCTTGTTGGACGTACGCCCCTGTTTTTTATTGTCAGGCATTATGCCCTCCAGTTGGGTTATCAGTTTTATTGATGTTAAGGGTAGGTGAGCGACCCACAAAAATATGTGAGATTAATCACATAGGTGTAATCGATTACACAGCTTTGCAACCGTAAATAAAATTAAAGCTTTGAAAATATAGAGGTAAATGAGGTGATATGCATCGCGAAAGGACACATTTCAGACTTAACTGAAAGGGAATGTAACAGCAGAAGAAAGTCGATCGTGCAAAGAGAATATTCTGAAAGCGGGGGATGTCCGGTGCGGTGTAATCGGTTCCAAATATCGCCACCCGACAAAAAAAGGCCAGCCCGAAGGCTGGCCTTTTAAAAGCGATGTCAGTCGATTACTTCAGACCGGCAGCTTCACGCAGCAGAGCGGCTTTGTCGGTTTTTTCCCATGGGAAATGTTCACGACCAAAGTGACCGTATGCAGCGGTTTCTTTGTAGATAGGGTGCAGCAGATCCAGCATCTGAATCAGGCCGTATGGACGCAGGTCAAAGAACTCGCGTACCAGCAGCGTCAGCTGTTCTGAAGGCACTTTCTCGGTACCAAAGGTTTCAACCATGATGGAGGTGGGTTCAGCCACGCCGATTGCGTAGGAGACCTGAATCTCACAGCGGTCAGCCAGGCCGGCAGCAACGATGTTTTTCGCCACATAACGTGCCGCGTACGCCGCAGAACGGTCAACTTTAGACGGATCTTTACCGGAGAACGCACCGCCACCGTGACGCGCCATGCCGCCGTAGGTATCAACGATGATTTTACGACCTGTCAGACCGCAGTCACCCATTGGGCCGCCGATAACAAAGCGTCCGGTTGGGTTGATGAAGAATTTGGTCGCAGAGCTCAGCCATTCGGTAGGCAGAACCGGCTTGATGATCTCTTCCATCACTGCTTCCTGCAGGGATTTCTGATCGATTTCTTCGGAATGCTGGGTAGACAGAACCACCGCGTCAATACCGACGATTTTGCCGTCGTCATACTGGAAGGTGACCTGGCTTTTCGCATCCGGGCGCAGCCACGGCAGGGTGCCGTTTTTACGCACTTCTGCCTGACGCTGCACCAGACGGTGTGCGTAGGTGACCGGTGCTGGCATCAGCACGTCGGTTTCGTTGGTTGCATAGCCGAACATCAGACCCTGGTCGCCCGCGCCCTGTTCCAGCGGATCGGCACGGTCAACGCCCTGGTTGATATCCGGAGACTGTTTGCCAATTGCGCTCAGTACCGCGCAGGAGTTGGCATCAAAACCCATATCAGAATGCACATAGCCGATCTCACGCACCGTGTTACGGGTGATCTCTTCGATATCAACCCATGCGCTGGTGGTGATCTCACCGCCAACCAGAACCATGCCGGTTTTGACATAGGTTTCGCACGCTACGCGTGCTTTAGGATCCTGCGCCAGGATCGCATCCAGCACCGCATCGGAGATTTGGTCAGCAATTTTATCAGGATGTCCTTCTGATACGGACTCGGACGTAAACAGGTGTTTTGCCATGTTTTATTTCACCTAAGAGGAATTTGGTTAGCTCAAGCTGCTGTGTGGAATAGCCAAAGGAGATAATTCTACCAAGGCCTGCAGGTTTTTGACACTGGCAGTATGAGTGTTAATCAGTATAGATGGATTAACATCTGGATGGCTATTTTAGGTCACTTCTTCGCCCGATTTCCAGTTTTTTTTGACTAACCTCTCACTCAGTTGAAATTGCTGCTGGCAATAATTCCTGACGGCCCCGGCAACACGCGCATTTTTGTTTTGCTTTTTAGCCCCCTTCTCGGTATAAAACGCGGCGCGCGGCTCATATAAAATAAGCGCTCGATGAACTCATCGTGTCGCCACTTCCAGCCGGGTTAAGCAGTGAACTTTTAGCTTTGGCTTGGGGTCCGTTTCAGCAGAAGCGGCCGTGGAGGTGATACGAGATAATGAACCATCGTTTTCCGCTAATTCAGCGCAGCCGTTCTGGCGCGCATTTGATTCCCGCAACCCGCATTTTTAGTCTGCAAACCTGCCGATGTTATACCCATCTCGGCGCTTCTCAGGATTCCAGGGCCGGTCGCGCTTTGTGAAAACTGAACAAGGGCGCTCTTGTTAATACAAGAGTTTTCTCGTGGTTTCGCCGAACCTTGTCATACAGAGTTCGGATACGTGTTTTACAATGATATGAATAAGAAACCGGTCGCACGGTCTGGATTTCAGCATACTCTGCTGGGAAATGGAGCCGTTTATGGGTTGTTATCGCCGTATAACGCTGCGATAGTAGTCAACTGTTTTACACTTAATACAAAGAGTTGAGGTTCGCTATGTCTGACGACATGTCTTCTTTTTCGCCTTCGTCAGCGGGCGAACAGGGTGTACTACGTTCTATGCAGGAGGTTGCGATGAGCTCCGAGGAAGCCAGCAAGATGCTGCGCACTTACAATATTGCCTGGTGGGGCAATAACTATTACGACGTCAACGAACTGGGCCACATCAGCGTCTGCCCGGATCCGGACGTTCCTGAAGCGCGCGTGGATCTCGCGAAGCTGGTTAAAGCCCGTGAAGCTCAGGGCCAGCGTTTGCCTGCACTGTTCTGCTTCCCGCAGATCCTGCAACATCGCCTGCGTTCGATTAACGCCGCGTTTAAGCGCGCGCGTGAATCCTACGGTTATAAAGGTGACTACTTCCTGGTTTACCCGATCAAGGTGAACCAGCACCGCCGCGTAATTGAATCTCTGATCCACTCCGGCGAGCCGCTGGGTCTGGAAGCGGGTTCCAAAGCTGAACTGATGGCAGTTCTGGCGCATGCGGGCATGACCCGTTCAGTGATCGTCTGTAACGGCTATAAAGACCGTGAATACATTCGTCTGGCGCTGATTGGCGAGAAGATGGGCCACAAGGTCTATCTGGTTATCGAAAAGATGACCGAAATCGCCATCGTGCTGGAAGAAGCCGAGCGTTTGAACGTGGTGCCACGCCTTGGCGTGCGTGCGCGTCTGGCGTCGCAGGGTTCCGGCAAATGGCAGTCCTCCGGCGGCGAAAAATCCAAGTTCGGCCTGGCGGCAAACCAGGTACTGCAGCTGGTGGAAATCCTGCGCGAGCGCGGTCGACTGGACAGCATTCAGCTGCTGCACTTCCACCTCGGCTCGCAGATGGCCAACATTCGCGATATTGCGACCGGCGTGCGTGAGTCAGCGCGTTTCTACGTTGAGCTGCATAAGCTTGGCGTAAATATTCAGTGCTTCGACGTGGGCGGCGGCCTGGGCGTGGACTACGAAGGGACCCGCTCGCAGTCTGACTGCTCCGTGAACTACGGCCTGAACGAATATGCGAACAACATCATCTGGGCTATCGGCGATGCCTGTGAAGAGAACGGCCTGCCGCACCCGACGGTGATCACCGAATCCGGTCGCGCGGTGACCGCGCACCATACGGTGCTGGTCTCGAACATCATCGGCGTTGAGCGCAGCGAAACCACCGAAGCGACGCCGCCGGCAGACGATGCGCCGCGTTCCCTGCAGAGCATGTGGGAAACCTGGCAGGAGATGCACGAGCCGGGCACGCGTCGTTCCCTGCGCGAATGGCTGCACGACAGCCAGATGGACCTGCACGATATTCACGTGGGCTATTCTTCAGGCACCTTCAGCCTGCAGGAGCGCGCGTGGGCGGAGCAGCTCTATCTGAACATGTGCCATGAAGTGCAGAAACAGCTCGACCCAAGCAACCGCGCGCACCGTCCGATTATCGACGAGCTGCAGGAGCGTATGGCGGATAAGATTTACGTCAACTTCTCGCTGTTCCAGTCGATGCCGGATGCCTGGGGTATCGATCAGCTGTTCCCGGTTCTGCCGCTGGAAGGGCTGAACCACGCCCCGGAACGTCGCGCGGTGCTGCTAGACATTACCTGCGATTCCGACGGTGCTATCGACCACTACGTTGACGGCGACGGCATCGCAACGACAATGCCAATGCCGGAATACGACCCGGAGAACCCGCCGATGCTGGGCTTCTTTATGGTCGGCGCGTATCAGGAGATCCTCGGCAACATGCACAACCTGTTCGGTGATACCGAGGCTGTTGACGTGTTTGTCTTCCCTGACGGCAGCGTGGAAGTTGAGCTGTCCGATGAAGGGGACACCGTGGCGGACATGCTGGAATACGTTCAGCTGGATCCGAAAACCCTGCTGACGCAGTTCCGCGATCAGGTGAAAAACACCGGTCTGGACGACGCGCTCCAGCAGCAGTTCCTGGAAGAGTTTGAAGCGGGTCTGTACGGATATACGTATCTGGAAGACGAGTAAGTAAAACTCCCTCTCCCCGTGGGAGAGGGTTGGGGTGAGGGCATCAGGCTGCTGTGCCGCCAATGCCCGGTGGCGCTGCGCTTACCGGGCCTACGAATGTAGGCCGGATAAGGCGAAGCCGCCATCCGGCAGAATGCTATACTCACTTGAACCCGTATGCATTACCGGCGATAATTCGCCCTAATAAGCGATTTACGAATCAATCCCTTCCTCGTCGGGTTTAACGACGCGGAGGGGATTTTTTTTCATCTGTTTTTAATGTATCGACTTTAAAAGAGGTCAGGACATGAGCACTTTAGGTCATCAGTACGATAACTCTCTGGTATCTAACGCGTTTGGTTTTTTACGCCTTCCGATGAACTTCCAGCCGTACGATAGCGACGCTGACTGGGTGATCACCGGTGTGCCGTTCGATATGGCGACATCTGGCCGCGCGGGTGGTCGTCACGGCCCGGCGGCGATCCGTCAGGTTTCCACTAACCTGGCCTGGGAGCACAACCGCTTCCCGTGGAACTTCGACATGCGCGAGCGCCTGAACGTGGTGGACTGCGGTGACCTGGTGTATGCCTTCGGCGACGCGCGTGAGATGAGCGAAAAGCTGCAGGCGCACGCCGAGAAGCTGCTGGCTGCCGGTAAGCGCATGCTCTCCTTCGGCGGCGACCACTTCGTGACCCTGCCGCTGCTGCGCGCCCACGCGAAGCACTTCGGTAAAATGGCGCTGGTACACTTTGATGCGCATACCGACACCTACGCGAACGGCTGTGAGTTTGACCACGGCACCATGTTCTTTACCGCGCCGAACGAAGGTCTGATCGACCCGAACCACTCCGTGCAGATCGGTATTCGCACCGAGTTCGACAAAGATAACGGCTTCACCGTGCTGGATGCGGGCCAGGTTAACGATCGCGGCGTTGATGACATCCTCGCTCAGGTGAAGCAGATTGTGGGTGATATGCCCGTGTATCTGACCTTCGACATCGACTGCCTGGATCCGGCTTTTGCACCGGGTACCGGTACGCCGGTCATCGGCGGCCTGACCTCAGACCGCGCCATCAAGCTGGTGCGCGGCCTGAAGGATCTGAACATTGTCGGGATGGATGTGGTGGAAGTGGCGCCTGCCTATGACCAGTCCGAGATCACTGCGCTGGCCGCAGCGACTCTGGCACTGGAAATGCTCTACATTCAGGCAGCTAAAAAAGGCGAATAAGCCTCGCCTGGCGTGAAAAAAAACCTCTCTATTGAGAGGTTTTTTATTGCCTTTAGAACACGTTAAACGGGTATTCCACGTAAGCGCGGATCTCGTCCCCGCCCACGTTGTAATCGCTGGCGTTGCTGGAGACGCGCAGCACGGAATAGCGCAGTTTCAGTTTCAGATCCTTCGCCGGGCCATCCTGCACCTGGTACTGGATCTGGTTAAACCACTCGTGCTCTTTGCCGTTGCTGGTTTCAGAGGTTTTAATATTATCCCCACGTACGTAGGCAGTGGTCCAGCTCAGGCCCGGTAAGCCAAGACCGCCAAAGTCCAGACCGTAGGATGCCTGCCATGAACGTTCATCTTCGCCGTTAAAATCAGACCAGTAGGAGTTCGCCAGCCAGATGGTGTTACCGCCGTCACCCACGCCGCCCTGGTCGCGGTAGCCGCCGTAGTTGTAGCCGGTACTGCCGCTGCTCTGCTGGTACGCTACTTTGAACGTGTGAATATCCCAGATGTAGCTCGCCGCCAGGCTCCAGATAGCGTTGCTGCGGCCCGTATCGAGGCTGTCCGCGTAACCCTGGTCGAGACGGGAGTTATAGCCGTTGAAGTCGAGCACCAGCTGCTGCCCGGTGCTGAACGGCTGTTTGAAGTTCAGGCCCAGATACTGCTTGTTCATCACCTCTTCATTATGAGAAGCGTACAGCGCGCCGCTGAACTGGTCGTTGAACTGGTAGCTTGCGCCGCCGAAGGAGAGGCTCTTCAGCCCGCTGTCGTGGCGGTCATCGCTTTTGCGCTGCTCGTCGGTGAAGTAGCCGACGTTAACTTCCAGACCGTCGATCTCTTTCGAGGTCAGCATAGCGCCGGTGTAGCTTTCAAACAGCAGGCGGGAGCTGTCGGCATTGACGATAGGCAATTCAGGGCGCTGATTCCCGTAGCTCAGTACGGTATTGGAGATGCGCATTTTGGCGGTCGCGCCAAACTTTGCCAGATCGGATTTTGCCCGGCCGTCGTCTTCCTGTTTAAAGAAGTCGATGCCGCCTGCGCCGCTTTTGCCGCGGCCGCCGTCCAGGCGCACGCCATATTGAGCAATACCGTCCACACCAAAGCCCACCAGCCCTTCAGTATAGCCGGATGCAAACGTGGCGATGATCCCCTGACCCCATTCGGCTTTGTCCTGCTGACCCTGATGATAGTCGCGGCTGATATACGCATTGCGGAAAAACAGGTCCAGACGGCTGTCGTCAATAAAACCCTGGCTGTCGGATTGCAGGCTTGCAGCGGCAGGTAATGCGGCAAATAAGCTTAAAGCAACTAATGATAATTCTTTTTTCACGGAGGGAACGTCTCTGTCTGGATATATTAATTTGAATAACTGCGGAGGTGATAATTACCGGAAAAAGTGACCTTTGCAATAATTATGTGACCAGACATTTCAATGCCATAAGGCAGATTTGGCGGGGCTTTCAGGGGTGTTATCGATACGTGCTGTTAAGTTAACAATTCATGCGAAATAAAAAGGAGGCAAAACTGCCTCCTTCTGAAATTATTTAATTCCGTCTGCGGCCATACGGTCGCGAATATGCTGTGCGCGTTCTTCTGAGGCCGGGTGATCGTCAAACATGGAGCTTTGGCGTCCGGCTTCCAGCTTGGCCAGTTTTTCGAAGCTGGTGGCTAAGCCTGATGGATTAATGCCGCGTTTGCGCAACAGATCGTAGGAGTAGTCATCCGCCTCGGACTCCTGACGCTGTGAGAACTGAGAGTTAACCAGCTTTTCACCCACGTCCCCAAGCTGTGACTGCGACAGGCTGCCAACGATACCGCCTGCAGAGGCCGCCGCTGCGCGGATGGCATTGGTGCCCAGGGCAACCTGCATCCCTTTCTTCACGTGGCCCAGGGCAACGTGGCCCATTTCATGGCCGATGACCGCTTCCACTTCGTTGTCGGTCATCATGTCCATCAGTCCGCTGTAAACGCGGATACAGCCGTTCGCCATCGCGAAGGCGTTGACGTCTTTCGCCATGTACACCTTGTAGTTCACCGGCTGGCCGTTGATGTTGTCGCCCAGCGCGGAAGCAATCTTATTCAGACGCTGCGTGTAGGTACTGTTGGCCGGCGCAAGCGTGGCTTTTCCGTCCATATCTTTACAGGCCTGGTCGCTCAGCGCTTTCACCTGCGCATCGCTCAGGGAATAGGCCTGAAAGGCCTCTGCCCCTGACGTCATCAGACCGTTAGAATCCATATTCTGACAGCCGCTCAGCAGGAGCGTTGTACCCAGGGCCAGCACTATTGCACGCATTTTCATGAGGTTGCTTCCGTACTCGTTAATCTGAATAAAATCCGAAAAGGTCACCGTCAGCGAAGCCGGTGTCGGGATAAGTATAAGGAATATCTACAGGGCCGGGCGAGTAGATTGCGCAACATGCGAGCATGATCCAGAGATTTCTTAAGCTGCAAAAGAATGGTCCATGTACATGGCATGCCGCTTGGGTTACATTGTTGGCACTTTTTTCCGGCGTAGCCCAAAACGCGCTGTCGTCAAGGGCATGGCCTTTAACAGTCCGATCTGGAGTTAAAATGTCCTCACGTAAAGAGCTTGCTAATGCTATTCGTGCGCTGAGCATGGACGCAGTTCAGAAAGCCAAATCCGGCCACCCAGGGGCTCCTATGGGTATGGCTGATATCGCCGAAGTCCTGTGGCGTGATTTCCTGAACCACAACCCGCAGAACCCGTCATGGGCTGACCGCGACCGCTTCGTGCTGTCCAACGGCCACGGCTCTATGCTGATCTATAGCCTGCTGCACCTCACCGGCTACGATCTGCCAATTGAAGAGCTGAAAAACTTCCGTCAGCTGCACTCCAAAACTCCAGGTCACCCGGAAGTGGGCTACACCGCTGGCGTAGAAACCACCACCGGTCCGCTGGGTCAGGGTATTGCTAACGCTGTGGGTATGGCGATTGCTGAGAAGACCCTGGCGGCGCAGTTCAACCGTCCTGGTCACGACATCGTTGACCACTTCACCTACGCTTTCATGGGCGACGGCTGCATGATGGAAGGCATTTCTCATGAAGTGTGCTCCCTGGCAGGTACCCTGAAGCTGGGTAAACTGGTTGCGTTCTATGACGACAACGGTATCTCCATCGACGGTCACGTTGAAGGCTGGTTCACCGACGACACCGCAGCACGTTTCGAAGCCTACGGCTGGCACGTTGTGCGTGGCGTTGATGGCCACGATGCTGACTCGATTAAACGTGCAGTGGAAGAAGCGCGCGCTGTGACGGACAAACCGTCCCTGCTGATGTGCAAAACCATCATCGGCTTCGGTTCACCGAACAAAGCGGGTACGCACGACTCCCACGGCGCGCCGCTGGGCGATGCAGAAATCGCACTGACCCGCGAAGCGCTGGGCTGGAAACACCCTGCATTCGAAATCCCATCAGAGATTTACGCTCAGTGGGATGCAAAAGAAGTAGGCCAGGCGAAAGAAGCGGCCTGGAACGAGAAGTTCGCTGCTTACGCGAAAGCCTTCCCGCAGGAAGCGGCTGAATTCACCCGTCGTATGAAAGGTGACATGCCGTCTGACTTCGACGCGAAAGCGAACGAATTTATCGCTAAGCTGCAGGCGAACCCGTCTAAAATCGCGAGCCGTAAAGCGTCTCAGAATGCGATTGAAGCGTTTGGCCCATGGCTGCCAGAATTCCTGGGCGGCTCCGCTGACCTGGCGCCATCTAACCTGACCCTGTGGTCTGGTTCTAAGCCAATCAACGAAGATACTGCCGGTAACTACATCCATTACGGTGTACGTGAATTCGGTATGACCGCGATTGCCAACGGTATCTCCCTGCACGGTGGTTTCCTGCCGTACACCTCTACCTTCCTGATGTTCGTTGAATATGCCCGTAACGCCGTGCGTATGGCGGCGCTGATGAAACAGCGTCAGGTGATGGTCTACACCCACGACTCCATCGGTCTGGGCGAAGACGGCCCAACTCACCAGCCGGTAGAGCAGGTGGCTTCCCTGCGCGTGACCCCGAACATGAGCACATGGCGTCCATGTGACCAGGTTGAATCCGCGGTGGCGTGGAAATACGGCGTTGAGCGTCAGGACGGTCCAACCGCGCTGATCCTCTCCCGTCAGAACCTGGCGCAGCAGGAGCGTACCCCTGAGCAGCTGGCGAACATCGCTCGCGGTGGTTACGTGCTGAAAGATTGCGCGGGCCAGCCTGAGCTGATCTTCATCGCTACCGGTTCTGAAGTTGAGCTGGCTGTTGCCGCATGGGAAAAACTGACTGCCGAAGGCGTGAAGGCGCGCGTGGTCTCCATGCCGTCTACCGATGCGTTTGACAAGCAGGATGCCGCTTACCGTGAATCCGTTCTGCCTAAAGCGGTTTCCGCGCGTGTGGCAGTGGAAGCGGGTATCGCTGACTACTGGTTCAAATACGTGGGCCTGAACGGTGCCATCGTCGGTATGACCACCTTCGGTGAGTCTGCTCCGGCAGAGCAGCTGTTCGAAGAGTTCGGCTTCACCGTTGAGAACGTTGTCGCGAAAGCGAAAGAACTGCTGTAATCGCCGTTTTGCCCGGTGGCGCTACGCTTACCGGGTCTACAAATGGCTCGAAAGTAGGCCGGGTAAGCGCTAGCGCGCCACCCGGCTTTTTTTGCGTCATTATTCCACCTAAAATGTGACGCAAGTCATATAGCTCGCTTATTCATCTGGACAGACATTCCTTTTATTCCCCGATTCGCTTATTCTTGCTGAAGCGTTTCAGTCGATTAAATGTTCGACAATTGACCAATCAATCGCAGTTTGTGACAGCAAGGATTCCCCTTCGGGCGTAGCTGGATTACTCTTTCAGCCACCTCAAACTCAGGGATTGCTTTGCAGGAGATCTATGACCGTACGCGTAGCGATTAATGGCTTCGGTCGCATCGGGCGTAACGTGGTTCGTGCTTTGTATGAATCCGGACGTCGGGCGGAAATAACCGTGGTGGCAATCAATGAACTGGCGGATGCTGCGGGCATGGCGCATTTATTGAAGTATGACACCAGCCACGGACGTTTCGCCTGGGATGTGCGCCAGGAAAGAGATCAGCTCTTTGTGGGTGATGACGCTATTCGTGTTCTGCATGAGAACAGCATTTCCGGGCTACCCTGGCGTGAACTGGGTGTGGATGTCGTGCTTGACTGTACCGGTGTTTATGGCAACCGCGAACACGGCGAAGCGCATCTGGCTGCAGGCGCGAAAAAAGTCCTGTTTTCTCATCCCGGCAGTAATGACCTCGACGCGACAGTCGTGTTTGGCGTCAACCAGCATGAGCTGCAGGCCGAACACCGCATTGTTTCCAACGCCTCCTGTACCACCAACTGCATTATTCCGGTCATCAAACTGTTAGACGATGCGTATGGCATTGAATCCGGCACCGTGACCACGATTCATTCCGCCATGCACGATCAGCAGGTTATCGACGCCTACCATCCGGATTTACGACGCACTCGCGCGGCGAGCCAGTCAATCATTCCGGTGGATACGAAACTGGCGGCAGGGATCACCCGTATTTTTCCGCAGTTTAATGACCGGTTTGAAGCGATTGCCGTGCGTGTCCCGACGATTAACGTCACTGCAATTGACCTTAGCGTGACGGTGAAAAAACCGGTAAAAGCCTGTGAAGTCAACCTGTTGCTGCAAAAAGCGGCACAGGGGGCATTTCATGGTATAGTTGACTATACGGAATTACCGTTGGTCTCAGTAGATTTTAACCACGACCCGCACAGCGCCATCGTCGATGGTACGCAAACGAGAGTCAGTGGGGCACACCTTATCAAGACGCTGGTCTGGTGTGATAACGAATGGGGCTTTGCTAACCGAATGCTCGACACCACGTTAGCAATGGCCGCTCAAGGTTTCAGGTAAGACGCATCGTGCGTCTGCAAAACTTTAAGAATCAACGAGAGGATTCACCATGTCTGTAATTAAGATGACCGATCTGGATCTGGCTGGTAAACGCGTTTTCATCCGTGCCGATCTGAACGTACCGGTTAAAGATGGCAAAGTGACCAGCGACGCGCGTATCCGTGCATCTCTGCCAACCATCGAACTGGCTCTGAAGCAGGGCGCGAAAGTGATGGTCACCTCCCACCTGGGTCGTCCAACTGAAGGCGAGTACAACGAAGAGTTCTCTCTGCTGCCAGTGGTTAATTACCTGAAAGACAAACTGTCCAACCCGGTTCGCCTGGTAAAAGATTACCTGGACGGCGTTGAAGTGGCTGCCGGTGAACTGGTTGTTCTGGAAAACGTTCGCTTCAACAAAGGCGAGAAGAAAGACGACGAAACCCTGTCCAAAAAATACGCTGCACTGTGCGACGTATTCGTGATGGATGCCTTCGGTACTGCTCACCGTGCACAGGCGTCAACCCACGGTATCGGTAAATTCGCAGACGTAGCGTGTGCCGGTCCTCTGCTGGCTGACGAACTGGAAGCGCTGGGTAAAGCACTGAAAGAACCAGCTCGTCCGATGGTGGCTATCGTTGGTGGTTCTAAAGTTTCTACCAAACTGACCGTTCTGGATTCCCTGTCTAAAATCGCTGACCAGCTGATCGTTGGCGGTGGTATCGCGAATACCTTTGTTGCCGCTCAGGGCCACAACGTCGGTAAATCCCTGTACGAAGCAGACCTGGTTGACGAAGCCAAACGCCTGCTGGGTACCTGTGATATCCCGGTTCCAACTGACGTTCGCGTCGCGACCGAGTTCTCCGAAACCGCAACCGCGACCCTGAAATCTGTAAACGACATCAAAGACGAAGAGCAGATTCTGGACCTGGGCGACGTTTCTGCACAGAAACTGGCTGAAATCCTCAAAAACGCAAAAACTATCCTGTGGAACGGTCCTGTTGGCGTGTTCGAATTCCCGAACTTCCGCAAAGGTACTGAAATCGTTGCTAACGCTATCGCAGACAGCGAAGCGTTCTCTATCGCAGGCGGTGGTGACACCCTGGCAGCAATCGACCTGTTCGGTATCGCTGACAAGATCTCCTACATCTCCACTGGTGGCGGTGCATTCCTCGAATTCGTGGAAGGCAAAGTACTGCCAGCAGTAGCAATGCTCGAAGAGCGCGCTAAGAAGTAAGCCATTCAAGGGCAGGGAAACCTGCCCAATTTTCAGCGCGCTTTAAAGAGCTCGCACCTTTTCTAACGGCCGAAGATACAGGACTAAGCAACATGTCTAAAATTTTTGATTTCGTAAAACCTGGCGTTATCACTGGTGATGACGTACAGAAAGTGTTCCAGGTAGCTAAAGAAAACAACTTCGCTCTGCCAGCAGTTAACTGCGTGGGTACTGACTCCATCAACGCCGTACTGGAAACTGCTGCTAAAGTTAAAGCTCCAGTTATCGTTCAGTTCTCTAACGGCGGCGCTGCGTTCATCGCAGGTAAAGGCGTGAAAACTGACATTCCTCAGGGTGCTGCAATCCTGGGCGCTATCTCTGGTGCGCACCACGTTCACCAGATGGCTGAACACTATGGTGTTCCAGTTATCCTGCACACTGACCACTGCGCGAAGAAACTGCTGCCGTGGATCGACGGTCTGCTGGACGCGGGTGAAAAACACTTCGCGGCAACCGGTAAGCCACTGTTCTCTTCTCACATGATCGACCTGTCTGAAGAGTCACTGCACGAAAACATCGAAATCTGCTCTAAGTACCTGGCGCGCATGGCCAAAATGGACATGACCCTGGAAATCGAACTGGGCTGCACCGGTGGTGAAGAAGACGGCGTGGACAACAGCCACATGGACGCTTCTGCCCTGTACACCCAGCCAGAAGACGTTGATTACGCTTACACCGAGCTGAGCAAAATCAGCCCACGCTTCACTATTGCAGCGTCCTTCGGTAACGTACACGGCGTTTACAAACCAGGTAACGTGGTTCTGACCCCGACCATCCTGCGTGATTCTCAGGAATACGTGTCTAAGAAACACAACCTGCCGCACAACAGCCTGAACTTCGTCTTCCACGGCGGTTCCGGTTCTTCTGCTCAGGAAATCAAAGACTCCGTAAGCTACGGCGTTGTGAAAATGAACATCGATACCGATACCCAGTGGGCAACCTGGGACGGTATCCTGCAGTACTACAAAGCGAACGAAGCTTACCTGCAGGGCCAGCTGGGCAACCCGAAAGGCGAAGACCAGCCGAACAAGAAATACTACGATCCACGCGTATGGCTGCGCGCTGCTCAGACGTCCATGGTGACCCGTCTGGAGCAGGCTTTCAAAGAACTGAACGCGATCGACGTTCTGTAATTTGAGCAGCTAACAGCATCAGAAGGCCCGCAAATGCGGGCCTTTTTTTATGCTTTTTCAATACCCTGCCAGACCTGTTTTTGTGATCTGTTTGGCAAACCCGGCGCTTTTTGTTTACCCTTTACGAACCTGCCTGTCTCCATGGGGGATGGATTTTGTGTTTTGGTTTAACAAAAGGAAGAATAAATGGAACAACTCGATGTTGTAGACAGCATCAATAACGCCGGTAACTGGCTGGTACGCAACCAGGCGCTATTGCTGAGCTATGCCGTGAACATCGTCGCGGCGATTGCCATCATCATCGTCGGGATGATCGTGGCGCGTATCGTATCGAACGCGGTCAACCGCGTGATGCTGGCCCGTCACATTGACGCCACGGTGGCTGACTTCCTCTCCGCACTGGTGCGCTACGGCGTTATCGCCTTTACGCTGATTGCGGCGCTGGGCCGTGTGGGCGTGCAGACCGCCTCCGTCATCGCCGTTCTCGGTGCCGCCGGTCTGGCCATTGGTCTGGCGCTGCAGGGCTCGCTTTCAAACCTGGCGGCAGGCGTGCTGCTGGTCACCTTCCGTCCGTTCCGCTCCGGCGAATACGTTGACCTGGGCGGCATTGCCGGAACCGTGCTGCAGGTGCAGATTTTCTCAACCACTATGCGTACCGTTGATGGCCGCATTGTGGTCGTGCCGAACGGGAAAATCATTGCAGGCAACATTATTAACTTCTCCCGTGAACCGGTGCGTCGTAACGAACTGATTATCAGCGTGGCGTATGACTCCGATATCGATCAGGTGAAGTCGCTGATTACTAATATCATTGCTTCAGACGATCGCATTCTGAAAGACAAAGAGCAGACGGTTCGCCTGAACGAACTGGGTGCTTCCTCCATTAACTTTGTGGTGCGCATCTGGAGCAAAAGCAGCGATCTGCAAAACGTGTACTGGGACGTGCTGGAACGCATTAAGCGCGACTTCGATGCCAACGGCATCAGCTTCCCGTACCCGCAGATGGACGTAAACGTCAAAAAAGTTAAAGAAGCAGAATAACGTCACCCGTAGGCCCGGTAAGTGCTCGCGCCACCGGGCTTTGCTTTCATAAGCTCCGCTAATACCCAATTAATATTATCCATTTCCTCTAATGTGATTCGCGCAGTATAGTCAGCCTCCAGAACAACACTGCGAGAAAATCGTCATGCTATCTTATTATTTTCAAGGGCTTGCCTTAGGTGCGGCCATGATCCTTCCGCTCGGCCCGCAAAATGCATTCGTGATGAATCAGGGCATCCGCCGTCAGTACCATCTGATGATTGCCCTGCTGTGCGCGGTAAGTGATTTACTGCTGATCTGCGCCGGGATTTTTGGCGGTAGCGCGCTTCTGATGCAGTCTCCGTGGCTGCTGGCGCTGGTTACCTGGGGCGGCGTGGCGTTTCTGCTCTGGTACGGATTCGGCGCCCTGAAAACGGCGATGAGCAGCAACCTCGAGCTGGCGAGCGCGGAGGTCATGAAGCAGGGCCGCTGGAAGATTATCGTCACCATGCTGGCGGTCACCTGGCTAAACCCTCATGTCTATCTCGACACCTTTGTGGTGCTGGGCAGCCTGGGCGGACAGCTGGACGTTGAGCCAAAGCGCTGGTTTGCGCTCGGTACGATCAGCGCCTCTTTCCTGTGGTTCTTCGGTCTCGCCATTCTGGCGGCATGGCTGGCGCCCCGCCTGCGTACGGCCAAAGCCCAGCGCATCATTAATACCCTGGTCGGCCTGGTGATGTGGTTTATCGCTTTCCAACTGGCGAAAGAGGGGATTCATCATGTCCAGGAATTGTTCAACTAATCCTTGTCTTATGGACAACTGAACAAGACCCGCTAAGCTTGCTGGCATGCGCCCTGTTAATGGGCACTCTTCGCAACATGGAGGAATGACAGTGAAGTTTAAAGTGATGGCCCTGGCGGCATTAGTAAGTTTCGGTGCGGTGTCGGTGCAGGCAAGTGAACTGCCGGATGGCCCGCACATCGTCACTTCAGGCACCGCAAGCGTGGACGCGGTACCCGATGTTGCAACCCTGGCAATTGAGGTGAATGTGGCGGCGAAAGATGCGGCGACGGCTAAGAAGCAGGCTGACGATCGCGTTGCGCAATATCTCTCTTTCCTCGAGCAGAACGGTGTCGGTAAAAAAGATATCAACTCTGCGAACCTGCGTACTCAACCCGATTATGACTATCAGAATGGCAAAAGCATCCTGAAGGGCTACCGCGCCGTGCGTACCGTCGAAGTGACCGTGCGTCAGCTGGATAAGCTTAACTCGCTGCTGGACGGTGCGTTAAAGGCAGGTCTGAACGAAATTCGTTCCGTGTCGCTGGGCGTTGCGCAACCGGAAAAATATAAAGACGAAGCGCGTAAAGCGGCTATTGATGATGCCATTCACCAGGCGGAACAGCTGGCTTCTGGCTTTAAGAGCAAGCTCGGCCCGGTTTATAGCGTGCGTTACCACGTCTCTAACTACCAGCCAAGCCCGATGGTTCGTATGATGAAGGCTGATGCAGCGCCGGTATCCGCTCAGGAAACTTACGAGCAGCCAACCATTCAGTTCGACGATCAGGTAGATGTGGTGTTCCAGCTGGAACCAGTTGCAGCACAGCCGAAACCTGCTCAGTAATCTGTAGGCCGGGTAAGGCGTAGCCTCCACCCGGCTTTTCTTTTTAATCCTGTCTCAACACCTTATGCCCGTATGCCAGCAGCGCGTCGGTGACGTTGCGCATCATACGGCTTTCCGGCGCAAAACGGTGCCAGTAGAGCATCCGGCGCTGATACAGCCCCGGCGTCAGGTCAATCAGCTCACCGCTTTTCAACTCTTTCTCAATCTGCAGGTGTGGGATCATGCAGCAGGTGGTGCCCTGGCGCGCAAGCTGCACGAAGGCTTCAGACGAGTTGACGATATGGCACGGCACGCTGCCAGGCGGCAGATCGAAGTTTTGCTGCAGGAACGCCTGATGCATATCGTCCAGATGGTCGAACGCCACGGCAGGGGCTTTCAGCAGCGCGGCGCGGGTGACGCCGTTGGGGAAGTAGCGCTCGGCAAAGGCTTTTGACCCCACAAACAGGTAGTCCAGTGCGCCCAGCTGATCGACAAGACAGCTTGGCAGCGCCTGAGGCTGAATACTGACGGCCCCAACCACTTCACCGCGACGCAGGCGCTCCTGGGTTCGGGTTTCATCTTCAACCTGTAAGTTCAGGCGAATAGGGGAATCTGCTAATACCGGCGCAAGAGCCGGCAGCAGCCAGGTTGCCAGACTGTCGGCGTTGACCGCCAGAGAGAGCAGCAGCGGCGTAGAGCCCGTTTGTTCGTCACCCAGCCACTCGTCTTCCAGCAGTTCAACCTGGCGCAGCAGGGCGAGGAGTTTTTGCCCTTGCTCGGTTGGACGTGGCGGCACGGTACGCACCAGCAGCGGCTGGCCGAACATGTTTTCAAGCTGTTTTATACGCTGTGATACGGCGGACTGGGTGATGCAAAGCTTTTGCGCCGCGCGCTCAAAACCGCGTTCACGAATAACTGCATCAAGTGCCTGTAGTGTTCTGTAGTCCGGACGTTTCATTGCTCTGGCTGGCTCCTTAATTTTGCTTATTCTGCACTATGACACAATTTTCCCTTTGTGGCAGACGAATTCCATTCGACGTGTTCTATAATGCGCCCTGAGTTTTCACACCACAGGCAAAACGATCATGACGCAGGATGAACTGAAAAAAGCAGTAGGATGGGCCGCTCTCCAGTACGTACAGCCGGGTACCATTGTTGGTGTCGGTACGGGATCAACCGCGGCACACTTTATCGATGCGCTGGGCACGATGAAGGGGCAAATCGAGGGCGCGGTTTCCAGCTCTGATGCTTCCACGGAAAAGCTGAAAAGCCTCGGCATTACCGTTTTCGATCTCAACGAAGTGGATCGTCTGGGGATTTACGTTGACGGCGCGGATGAAATCAACGGCCACATGCAGATGATCAAAGGCGGCGGCGCGGCGCTGACGCGCGAAAAAATCATCGCCTCCGTTGCGGACAAGTTTATCTGCATTGCGGACGCCTCCAAGCAGGTCGACATTCTGGGTAATTTCCCGCTGCCGGTCGAAGTGATCCCAATGGCCCGTAGCGCGGTTGCCCGTCAGCTGGTGAAGCTTGGCGGTCGTCCGGAATACCGTCAGGGTGTAGTCACCGATAACGGTAACGTGATCCTCGACGTTCACGGTCTGGAAATTCTTGATGCGATTGCGCTGGAAAATGCCATCAACGGCATTCCGGGCGTAGTGACCGTAGGGCTATTCGCCAACCGTGGCGCGGATGTGGCGCTGATTGGCACCGCTGACGGCGTGAAAACCATCGTAAAATGATCTGATGGGGGGAGTCCTCCCCCCGCTAAAAAATTTTTGAAAAGCTAAATTCGGTGACTTGTGTCACGTTTTTACGCCTCTTTTGCCGATCCTTCCGCGTTTGTAAATTTCCATAGCATTTTCCTCTGACATTTTGCTCTGTATGACTTTTCTTCAGAGTGCCGACGCAAACGTTCATATTGCTGCAATAGTTTTTTTTGATATGTTGGCTACGGCGGATTCATATCCAGCACAACATCAGTTCAGACAAAAACAGGGTCGGGTAAATGGCAAAGGTATCACTGGAGAAAGACAAGATTAAATTCCTGCTGGTCGAGGGCGTACATCAAAAAGCAATCGATAGCCTTCGTGCGGCAGGTTACACCAACATCGAATTTCACAAAGGCGCGCTCGATACCGAAGAGCTGAAAGCGTCCATCCGTGATGCCCACTTCATTGGCCTGCGATCCCGTACTCACCTGACTGAAGAGGTTATTGCCGCGGCGGAAAAGCTGGTGGCTATCGGCTGCTTCTGCATTGGTACCAACCAGGTTGACCTGAATGCTGCAGCGAAACGCGGTATTCCCGTCTTCAATGCCCCGTTCTCTAACACCCGTTCCGTGGCGGAGCTGGTGATTGGCGAACTGCTGCTTCTGCTGCGCGGCATTCCTGAAGCTAACGCCAAGGCGCACCGCGGCGTGTGGAACAAACTGGCGTCTGGCTCATATGAAGCGCGTGGTAAAAAGCTGGGGATTATCGGCTATGGCCACATCGGTACCCAACTGGGGATTCTGGCGGAATCTCTCGGTATGCATGTCTATTTTTACGATATCGAAAGCAAGCTGCCGCTGGGCAATGCCACCCAGGTTCAACACCTGTCTGACCTGCTGAACATGAGTGACGTGGTGAGCCTGCACGTGCCGGAAAATGCGTCCACCAAAAACATGATGGGCGCGGAAGAGCTGGCGCTGATGAAGCCGGGCTCACTGCTGATTAACGCCGCGCGCGGCACGGTTGTCGATATCCCTGCGCTGTGCGATGCGCTGAAGCGTAAGCACCTGGCGGGCGCCGCCATCGACGTCTTCCCGACGGAGCCTGCGACCAACAGCGATCCGTTTACCTCTCCGCTGTGCGAGTTCGACAACGTGATCCTGACGCCTCACATTGGCGGTTCCACCCAGGAAGCGCAGGAGAACATCGGTCTGGAAGTGGCGGGTAAACTGAGCAAATACTCCGACAACGGTTCTACGCTCTCTGCCGTGAACTTCCCGGAAGTGTCTCTGCCGCTGCACGGTGGTCGTCGTCTGCTGCACATCCACGAAAACCGTCCAGGCGTGCTGACCGCGATCAACCAGATCTTTGCCGAGCAGGGCGTCAACATTGCCGCGCAGTATCTGCAGACGAACTCGCAGATGGGCTACGTGGTTATTGATATCGAAGCGGATGATGATGTGGCCGAGAAAGCGCTGCTGAGCATGAAGGCCATCCCGGGGACGATTCGCGCGCGTCTGCTGTACTGATAGTGCGGTTTGTGGTGTCGGGTGGCGGCTGCGCCTTACCCGACCTACTCTGAGCATTTGTAGGCCGGGTAAGCGTAAGCGCCACCCGGCTTTATTCTACCAGACCCAGATTTTGCTGGGCGTCACCACCGCCGGCAACGGCACATCCCATTTCTCCACCGGTAACGCCTCCACGCCCTGACAATCATGCGCATAGCCCACCGGCTGCAACCCGTACTGCTGCCAGTTTTGCAGCGTCCGGTCATAAAAACCGCCGCCCATCCCTAAACGCTGGCCCTGTTCATCAAACGCCACCAGCGGCGTGATCAGTACATCCAGCTGTGACAGCGGCAGCACGTCGCGCACGTCGAGTTTCGGTTCGGTGATTTTCAGGCGATTCACCACCAGCTCGCTGTGCGGATGGTAGTGCAGAAACAGCAGATTCCCCTCGCTAAACGGGTGCAGCACCGGCAGATAGACCTTCTTCCCGACGCGCCAGAGTTGCTCTATCAGCGGTTGGGTGTCCAGCTCGCCGTCAAACGACAGAAACAGCGCAACGGTATGCGCCATCAGGACAGGGGGATACGCCATCATACGGGCGGCGGCCTGCTGGGCAAAATGCGCTTGCTGATCGGAGGTTAACGCACGGCGGCGCTGACGAATTAGCTGACGGATGTCCTGGCGTGAAGCAGAAACTTCAGGGAATTGAGTCATGGTAGTCGGTAGAAGAAAAGAGAGGGAATCTCCGAGATGCCGCCGCAGGCTGTAACCCTTGAACCCTTGGTTCAAGGTGAATGTGTCGTCATAGTTTTAAGGCTTCTCGGACGGACCGAGCATGCTCACCAACCATGGAGCGCCACATTCTTGTGGTATGAAATATCGGCTCAGGGGACTGGCCCGCTTGCGAACATCTCAGAGAAATTTTGTCTTCACAGTTACTCTACCATAGTCAACTGAGAAGTGTTATTCAAACTTGGGTCCCGGTCTTTCGGGATTGCGACCTTGATCAAGCAATGCCTGTTCTATGGTCTGCTGGAGCATTTTAATGCGCTGCTCCATGCTTGCCGCGTAGTCGCGGGTCTTCGCTTTTTCCTGAGTCAGTTCATAGCTGATGTTCAACGCGGCGATGAAAACCAGCTGCTCAGTATTTGTGACTCTAGTGCGTTCTTTTAGATCTTGCAACCGCTGATTCAAATCGTCCGCAGCCTGATTCAAAGCATCCCTTTGTTCAGGCGGACAATTCACTCGCAGTGAACGGCCAAAAATCTGGAGATCGACGGGTTGTGCAGACATGCCACCTTCCTGCTGATTGACTGCGCTGCCTTCGCTTACGGCCCCGGGGGCTGCGAAGGGGCGACACTATAGCTACCCTGATGTGAAGATACAAGCCCTTTTCTGGTATCACCAGGGTCCAAAGTGGTAGCATATCATGAAACTTCCCCCCTTTGACGACGAATGCTCATGTCTATACAGAACGAAATGCCTGGTTACAAGGATTTAAACCAGTTACTGAACCAGCAGGGAGTCGGTTTAACCCCTGCCGAAATGCACGGTCTGATCAGTGGCATGCTGTGCGGCGGAAACAGCGACAGCTCATGGCAGCCGCTGATCCACGACCTCACGAATGAAGGGCTGGCGTTTGGTCACGAGCTGGCGGAAGCGCTGCGTAAAATGCACGCCGCCACCAGCGATTCTCTGGAAGACGATGGCTTCCTTTTTCAGCTTTATCTGCCTGAAGGCGACGACGTTAGCGTGTTCGATCGCGCCGATGCGCTGGCCGGCTGGGTAAACCACTATCTGCTGGGGCTGGGCGTGACGCAGCCTAAACTGGATAAAGTGACCGGCGAAGCGGGTGAGGCGATCGACGATCTGCGTAATATCGCTCAGCTCGGCTACGATGAAGACGAAGACCAGGAAGAGCTGGAAATGTCTCTCGAAGAGATCATCGAGTACGTGCGCGTGGCGGCACTGCTGTGCCACGACAACTTTACGCGCTCACAGCCGACCGCGCCGGAAGTCCGCAAGCCAACCTTACATTAAGAAAAATAACGCACAGGAGGGTGTCATGGTTATCTCGAGTCAAGAGTATTCGCGCCGCCGTCAGGCGCTGCTGGCGAAAATGCAGCCGGGCAGCGCTGCGCTAATTTTTGCTGCGCCCGAAGTGACGCGCAGCGCCGACAGCGAATATCCCTATCGCCAGAGCAGCGATTTCTGGTACTTCACCGGCTTTAACGAGCCGGAAGCGGTGCTGGTGCTGATTAAGAGCAATGACACCCACAACCACAGCGTGATTTTCAACCGCGTACGTGACTTAACTGCTGAAATATGGTTTGGCCGCCGCCTGGGGCAAGAGGCCGCACCGGCGAAGCTGGGCGTTGACCGCGCGCTGGCGTTTAGCGAAATCAACCAGCAGCTCTATCAGCTGCTTAACGGCCTCGACGTGCTCTATCACGCGCAGGGCGAATATGCGTACGCAGATGAGATTGTTTTCACCGCGCTGGATAAGCTGCGCAAAGGCTCGCGCCAGAACCTGTCCGCACCGGCCACGCTGACGGACTGGCGTCCGGTGGTGCATGAGATGCGCCTGTTCAAGTCTGAAGAGGAGCTTAACGTGATGCGCCGTGCGGGTGAAATCAGCGCCCTGGCGCACACCCGCGCGATGGAGAAATGCCGTCCCGGGATGTTCGAATACCAGCTGGAAGGCGAAATTCACCACGAATTTAACCGCCACGGCGCGCGCTATCCCTCTTACAACACCATTGTCGGCGGCGGGGAAAACGGCTGCATTCTGCACTACACCGAGAACGAAAGCGCGCTGCGCGACGGCGATCTGGTGCTGATTGACGCCGGTTGCGAATATCAGGGCTATGCGGGGGACATCACCCGTACCTTCCCGGTGAACGGTAAGTTCTCACCGGCACAGCGCGCCATTTACGACATCGTTCTCGAGTCTCTTGAGACGGCGCTCAGGCTGTATCGTCCCGGTACCTCCATGCAGGAAGTGACCGGCGAAGTGGTGCGCATCATGATTACCGGTCTGGTCAGGCTCGGGATCCTGAAAGGGGATGTAGACACCCTGATTGCTGAAAACGCGCATCGACCGTATTTCATGCACGGCCTGAGCCACTGGCTGGGGCTGGACGTGCATGACGTTGGCGCGTACGGCACCGACCGTTCGCGCGTGCTGGAGCCGGGCATGGTGTTAACCGTGGAGCCGGGCCTGTATATCGCGCCGGATGCCGACGTGCCTGAAGAGTACCGCGGGATTGGCATTCGTATTGAAGATGACATCGTGATTACCGAAACCGGTAACGAAAACCTGACCGCCAGCGTCGTGAAAAACGCTGACGATATCGAGGCGCTGATGGCAGCGGCACGCGCATGAGCGTGATTATCGTTGGCGGCGGCATGACCGGGGCCACGCTGGCGCTGGCCATTTCGCATTTGACGCAGGGCCAGCTTCCGGTGCACCTGGTGGAAGCTGTTGCGCCAGAGGCGTCAAACCACCCCGGTTTTGATGCGCGCGCCATTGCGCTGGCGCAGGGCACCTGCCAGCAGCTTTCGCGCATTGGTATCTGGCAGGCGATAGCCGACCGCGCCACGGCGATCGGTACCGTGCACGTCAGCGATCGCGGCCATGCTGGCTTTGTCACGCTGGACGCGCAGGACTACCGGATTGATGCCCTGGGTCAGGTCGTTGAGCTGCACGACGTCGGATTGGGACTGTTCCGCCTGCTCCAGGACGCGCCGGGCGTCACGCTGCATTGTCCGGCGCGCGTGGCCAGCGTGAGCCGTAGTGAGGCGTCGGTTAGCGTGACGCTGGAAAACGGCACCGTTCTTGAAGGCCAGCTTCTGGTCGCCGCGGACGGTTCGCGCTCGTCGCTCGGCAGCCAGTGTGGCGTGGAGTGGCGCCAGCAGCCTTACGGGCAGGTGGCGGTCATTGCGAACGTCTCTACCGCAGCTGAACACCACGGCAGGGCGTTTGAACGCTTTACGCAGCATGGTCCGCTGGCGATGCTGCCGATGTCGGACGGGCGCTGTTCCCTGGTGTGGTGTCATCCTCAGGATAAGGCGGAAGAGGTTAAGGGCTGGTCCGACGAACGTTTTTGTACCGAGCTGCAGAAAGCCTTTGGCTGGCGGCTGGGGCGTATTACCCACGCAGGCAAGCGGACGGTCTACCCGCTTTCGCTGACCACGGCGTCTCAGTCTGTCTCCCATCGTCTGGCGCTTGTCGGTAATGCCGCACAGACGCTGCACCCCATCGCGGGGCAAGGCTTTAACCTGGGCTTACGCGACGTCATGAGCCTGGCCGAATCACTGGCGCAGGCATGGGGCGAGCAAAAAGACTGCGGGGCGTATTCGGTGCTGAGTCATTACCAGAAGCGCCGTCAGGCGGATAAAGAGGCGACAATCGGCGTTACCGACGGCTTAGTCCATCTCTTTGCCAATCGCTGGGCACCGCTGGTTGCGGGCCGCAACCTCGGGCTGATGGCGATGGAACTATTCATTCCGGCACGTGACGTGCTGGCGCAGCGGACCCTGGGTTGGGTCGCGCGTTAAGGAGTTATCATCGTGCAAAATGTTGATGTCGCCATCGTTGGCGGCGGAATGGTCGGACTGGCATTGGCCTGTGGATTACAGGGCAGCGGCCTGCGCGTGGCGGTGCTGGAGCAAAAGCAGCCTCAGCCCGTTGCCCCGGATGCCCCGCCGGAACTCCGCGTCTCGGCGATCAATGCTGCCAGTGAAAAATTGCTGACGCATCTTGGCGTCTGGTCAGATATTGTGGCGCACCGAGCCAGCTGCTATCACGGCATGGAAGTGTGGGATAAGGACAGCTTTGGTCATATTGCTTTTGATGATGAAAGCATGGGCTATAGCCATCTGGGGCACATCGTTGAAAACGCGGTGATCCACCACGCGCTGTGGCAGAAAGCACAGCATTGCAGCGACGTGACGCTGATTGCGCCTGCGCAGATCCAGCAGGTGGCATGGGGCGAAAACGAGGCGTTTATCACCCTGCAGAGCGGCGACATGCTGACCGCGCGTCTGGTGGTCGGTGCTGACGGCGCCAACTCCTGGCTGCGGAATAAAGCCGACATCCCGCTGACCTTCTGGGACTATCGTCATCACGCGCTGGTCGCGACGATCCGTACCGAAGAGCCGCACGGCGGCGTGGCGCGCCAGATTTTCCACAACGACGGCATTCTGGCGTTCCTGCCGCTTGCCGATCCGCACCTGTGCTCGATTGTCTGGTCCCTGGTGCCGGAAAAAGCCCAGCAGATGCATGAGGCGACGCCGGAGGCCTTTAACCAGGCGCTGTGCGTGGCCTTTGATAACCGCCTTGGCCTGTGCACGCTTGAAAGCGAGCGTCAGGTATTCCCGTTAACCGGCCGCTACGCGCGCCAGTTTGCGGCGCACCGTCTGGCGCTGGTGGGGGATGCGGCGCATACCATTCATCCCCTGGCCGGACAGGGCGTTAACCTCGGCTTTATGGACGCGGCGGAGCTGGTAGAAGAGCTGCGTCGCCTGCATCGCGAAGGGAAGGACATCGGGCAGCATCTCTATCTGCGCCGCTACGAGCGCAGCCGCAAGCACAGCGCGGCGATGATGCTGGCGGGCATGCAGGGCTTCCGCGAGCTGTTTGCCGGGGCGAATCCGGCAAAAAAACTGCTGCGCGACATTGGCCTCAAGCTTGCTGACACCCTTCCGGGCGTTAAGCCCCAACTCCTTCGTCAGGCGATGGGTCTTAACGACCTGCCGGACTGGCTACGTTAAAATACACGTCATCCTTCAAGCTGCCTCTGCGTTGGCCGCGTCTGCTCACCCCAGTCACTTACTTGTGTAAGCTCCTGGGGACTCTCAGACTTGCCGCCTTGATGCAACTTGAATGATTTTGTGTATTGACCCCTGTCACACTTTCTTTTCCCGGCCTCTGGCCGGGGAAATTCCCTCGTTTGAAATATTCTAATTTCACGTCATTTTTCGCATTAGATAATCTAATGTCGCGTTTTTCTCGTTACGGAAATTAGGCCCGATTTTCCGCACGAAATATCACCATGTGCTAAATCATGTTAGATCATTGTTAATTTTGTGCGGGGTTAATCGCATTTTTCCAGTGAATAACTCTGTAGGCTTTTTAGCGTTTTTTGGTCATAAGCTAATGTGATGACCCATTTTGCCTTATGGTTAACCGCCGGTTTCGGTGGTAAGTTCAGGTAAAAGAGAACGTTTGCGTCGGTGCCCGAACGCGGGGCCGATACCGGGTTTCACGGTGAATTTTTCAACGAGGACAAGATGGCTCAACAGACTCCTTTGTACGAACAACACGTGTTATGCGGCGCCCGCATGGTGGACTTCCATGGCTGGATGATGCCGCTGCACTACGGCTCTCAGATTGATGAGCACCACGCGGTGCGCACCGATGCCGGTATGTTCGACGTGTCCCATATGACGATTGTCGATCTGCGCGGTAGCCGCACCCGGGAGTTTTTGCGTTATCTGCTGGCAAACGACGTCGCCAAACTGAAGACGCCGGGCAAAGCGCTCTATACCGGCATGCTGAATGCCTCGGGCGGCGTGATTGATGACCTTATCGTTTATTACTTCACTGAAGATTTCTTCCGCCTCGTTGTAAACTCCGCCACCCGCGAAAAAGACCTCTCCTGGATCACCCAACACGCCGAACCTTATGCCATCGACATCACCGTCCGTGACGATCTGTCGCTGATCGCCGTGCAGGGACCAAACGCGCAGGCGAAAGCCGCCTCTCTGTTTAACGACGAGCAGCGCAAAGCAACCGAAGGCATGAAGCCGTTCTTCGGCGTGCAGGCGGGCGATCTGTTTATCGCCACCACCGGCTACACCGGTGAAGCCGGCTACGAAATTGCGATGCCGAACGAGAAGGCCGCTGATTTCTGGCGTGCGCTGGTGGAAGCGGGCGTGAAGCCTGCGGGTCTGGGCGCGCGCGATACGCTGCGTCTGGAAGCGGGAATGAACCTTTACGGTCAGGAGATGGATGAAGGCGTCTCTCCGCTGGCCGCCAACATGGGCTGGACCATCGCGTGGGAACCGGCTGACCGTGAGTTTATTGGCCGTGAAGCGCTGGAGATGCAGCGCGAGAAGGGCACCGAACAGCTGGTGGGACTGGTGATGAAGGAAAAAGGCGTGCTGCGCGGCGAGCTGCCGGTGCGCTTTACCGATGCTGACGGCAATCATCGCGAAGGCGTGATCACCAGCGGAACCTTCTCACCGACGCTGGGCTACAGTATTGCACTGGCACGCGTGCCGGCGGGCATTGGCGAAACGGCGGTGGTGCAAATCCGCAACCGCGAAATGCCGGTCAACGTGACCAAACCGATTTTTGTTCGCGCCGGTAAGCCGGTCGCCTAATCATTTTTATCAGGAGAACTTCAATGAGCAATGTGCCAGCAGAACTGAAATACAGCAAAGAACACGAGTGGCTGCGCAAAGAGGCGGACGGCACTTACACCGTAGGGATCACCGAGCACGCGCAAGAGCTGCTGGGCGACATGGTGTTTGTTGACCTGCCTGACGTGGGCACGACCGTTAGCGCGGGCGACGACTGCGCCGTAGCAGAGTCCGTAAAAGCAGCATCTGACATCTATGCCCCTGTAAGCGGTGAGATTGTCGCCGTCAACGATGCGCTGAGCGATTCGCCGGAGCTGGTCAACAGCGAGCCTTATGAAGGCGGCTGGATCTTCAAGATCAAAGCCAGCGACGAATCCCAGGTTGCCGCGCTGCTGGATGCGACCGCGTACGAAGCACTGTTAGAAGACGAGTAAGCCATTATCCCTCTCCCCTTTGCGGAGAGGGTAGGGTGAGGGGAACAGACGACACCATCACCCCAGCCCTCTCCCTCAGGGAGAGGGAGAAAACACATTCACTGCACGTTTCAGGAACCATCGCTCATGACACAGACTTTAAGCCAGCTTGAAAACCGTGGCGCCTTCATCGAACGTCACATTGGGCCGGATGCTCAGCAACAGCAGGAGATGCTGAAGACGGTTGGCGCGGATTCATTAGACGCACTGATCGGCCAGATTGTGCCAAAAGACATCCAGCTTGCCACGCCGCCTCAGGTGGGGGAAGCCACCACGGAATTCGCCGCGCTGGCGGAGCTGAAGGCCATCGCCGGCCTGAACAAGCGCTATAAGTCTTACATTGGCATGGGCTACACCAACGTGCAGTTGCCGCCGGTGATCCTGCGCAACATGCTGGAAAACCCGGGCTGGTACACCGCTTACACCCCCTATCAGCCAGAAGTCTCCCAGGGCCGCCTGGAAGCACTGCTGAACTTCCAGCAGGTGACGCTGGACCTTACCGGCATGGATATCGCCTCTGCTTCTCTGCTGGACGAAGCGACCGCCGCCGCCGAAGCGATGGCAATGGCTAAGCGCGTGAGCAAGCTGAAAAATGCCAACCGCTTCTTCGTCGCGGCGGACGTGCATCCGCAGACGCTGGACGTGGTGCGCACCCGTGCGGAAACCTTCGGCTTTGACGTGATCGTCGATGACGCTGACAAAGTGCTGGATCATCAGGACGTTTTCGGCGTTCTGCTGCAGCAGGTGGGCACCACCGGCGAAGCTCACGACTACGGCCCTCTGATTGCCGAGCTGAAATCCCGCAAGGTGGTTGTCAGCGTTGCCGCCGATTTTATGGCGCTGGTGCTGCTGACGGCACCGGGCAAACAGGGCGCGGATATCGTATTCGGCTCTGCGCAACGCTTCGGCGTACCGATGGGCTACGGCGGCCCGCACGCGGCGTTCTTCGGCGCGAAAGATGAATTCAAACGTTCCATGCCTGGCCGTATTATCGGCGTCTCCAAAGACGCTGCCGGTAACACCGCGCTGCGCATGGCGATGCAGACCCGCGAGCAGCATATCCGCCGCGAAAAAGCGAACTCCAACATCTGTACCTCACAGGTGCTGCTGGCTAACATCGCCAGCCTGTACGCCGTGTTCCACGGCCCGGCTGGCCTGAAACGCATTGCCAGCCGCATTCACCGCCTGGCCGATATCCTGGCCTGCGGCCTGCAGCAAAAAGGTCTTAAGCTGCGCCATGCCCACTACTTCGACACCCTGTGCGTGGACGTGGCGGACAAAGCGGCCGTGCTGGCCCGCGCGGACGCGGCAAAGATCAACCTGCGCAGCGACATCCACAACGCCGTCGGCATTACGCTCGATGAAAGCACCACCCGCGACGATATCCTGAACCTGTTCAGCGTGCTACTGGGTGACGCGCACGGTCTGGACATTGATGCGCTCGACAAAGAGGTCGCGCTCGACAGCCGCTCCATTCAGGACAGCATGCTGCGTAATGATGCGATCCTGACGCATCCGGTCTTCAATCGCTACCACAGCGAAACCGAGATGATGCGTTACATGCACTCTCTGGAGCGCAAGGATCTGGCGCTGAACCAGGCGATGATCCCGCTGGGATCCTGCACCATGAAGCTGAATGCTGCAGCAGAGATGATCCCGATCACCTGGCCTGAATTCTCCGAGCTGCACCCGTTCTGCCCGCCGGAGCAGGCAGAAGGTTATCATATGATGATCAACCAGCTTTCCGACTGGCTGGTGAAGCTGACCGGTTATGACGCGCTCTGCATGCAGCCGAACTCCGGCGCGCAGGGTGAATATGCGGGCCTGCTGGCGATCCGTCACTATCACGAAAGCCGTAACGAAGGTCACCGCGATATCTGCCTGATCCCAAGCTCCGCCCACGGCACCAACCCGGCCTCAGCCCAGATGGCGGGCATGGAAGTCGTGGTGGTGGCGTGCGATAAGAACGGCAACATCGATCTGGCCGACCTGCGCGCGAAAGCCGAACAGGCGGGCGACAAGCTCTCCTGCATCATGGTGACCTATCCGTCCACCCACGGCGTGTACGAAGAGACTATCCGTGAAGTGTGCGAAGTGGTGCACCAGTTCGGCGGTCAGGTTTATCTCGATGGCGCAAACATGAACGCGCAGGTGGGCATTACCTCTCCGGGCTTTATCGGCGCGGACGTGTCGCACCTGAACCTGCACAAAACCTTCTGCATCCCGCACGGCGGTGGCGGCCCGGGCATGGGTCCTATCGGCGTGAAAGCGCACCTGGCACCGTTTGTCCCAGGCCACAGCGTGGTGCAGATCGAAGGCATGCTGACCCGTCAGGGCGCGGTCTCTGCGGCACCGTTCGGTAGCGCCTCTATCCTGCCAATCAGCTGGATGTACATCCGCATGATGGGCGCGGAAGGGCTGAAGCAGGCGAGCCAGGTGGCAATTCTGAATGCCAACTATATTGCGACGCGCCTGAAGTCTGCCTTCCCGGTGCTCTATACCGGCCGCGACGGTCGCGTGGCGCACGAGTGCATCCTCGATATTCGTCCGCTGAAAGAGCAGACCGGCATTAGCGAGCTGGATATCGCCAAGCGTCTGATCGACTACGGCTTCCACGCGCCAACCATGTCGTTCCCGGTTGCGGGTACGCTGATGGTTGAGCCAACGGAGTCTGAAAGCAAAGCAGAGCTGGACCGCTTTATCGACGCGATGCTGGCCATCCGCATGGAGATCGACCGCGTGCAGGACGGCGAGTGGACGCTGGAAGATAACCCGCTGGTCAACGCTCCGCACACCCAGCACGAGATGGTGGCTGAGTGGAACCACGGTTACTCCCGCGAGCTGGCGGTCTTCCCGGCAGGCGTGGCGAACAAATACTGGCCGACCGTGAAGCGTCTCGATGACGTTTACGGCGACCGTAACCTGTTCTGCTCCTGCGTACCGATGAGCGAATACCAGTAATCGCGCTGGTGCAGTAATCCAGTCCGGGTAAGGCGAAGCCGCCACCCGGCTTTTTTATTGGGAGAAGAAAATGGGCATTGCACTTGTGACCGGCGCCAGTCGAGGCATTGGGAAAGCCACCGCGCTGCAGCTGGCACGCGAAGGCTACACCGTGGCGGTGAACTATCATCACAACATTAAAGCCGCGACGGACGTGATAAACCAGATCGTTGAAGCTGGCGGTAAAGCCTTTGCCGTCCGCGCAGATATCAGTGATGAAGCTCAGGTGCTGGCGATGTTTGACAGCATCGATCGTGAAGGCGAGCCGCTTACCGCGCTGGTCAATAATGCGGGAATTCTGTTTGAGCAATCCACCATCGAGAATCTCTCCGCTGAGCGCATTAACCGCGTCCTGGCAACCAACGTCACGGGCTACTTCCTCTGCTGCCGGGAAGCGGTAAAACGAATGTCCTTCAGGCATGGTGGCAAGGGTGGGGCGATAGTGAATGTCTCTTCTGCAGCGTCGCGTCTGGGCGCGCCGGGTGAATATGTGGATTATGCCGCGTCCAAGGGGGCGGTGGATTCGCTGACAACGGGTTTATCGCTGGAGGTAGCGGCGCAGGGCATTCGCGTCAACTGCGTCCGTCCGGGTCTGATCTATACCGATATCCATGCTTCCGGCGGAGAGCCGGGGCGAGTGGATCGCGTGAAATCGTTGCTGCCGATGCAGCGCGGCGGTCAGCCGGAAGAGGTCGCCCAGGCGATTGTCTGGCTGCTGAGCGAGAAGGCGTCGTACGTAACGGGGAGCTTTATTGAGCTGGCGGGTGGGAAGTAAACCCCTCACCCTAACCCTCTCCCCCTAGGGGAGAGGGGAACAAGCGTAACGGCGCCCGGCGTTAAAGTTTCTCGCCGTTGCTGGCAATCACGCCCTTATACCACTCGAAGCTTTTCTTGCGTGAACGCGACATGTCGCCCGTACCGTCGTCGTGTTTATTCACGTAGATAAAGCCGTAGCGTTTGCTGTACTGGCCGGTGGTGAACGACACGCAGTCGATACAGCCCCATGGCGTATAGCCCATCAGATCCACGCCATCGTGGGTAACGGCTTTGATCATCTCCTCCACGTGGGCACGCAGATAGTCGATACGATAGTCATCGTTGATGCTGCCGTCTTCTTCAACCTTGTCGTAGGCGCCGAAGCCGTTTTCAACGATAAACAGCGGTTTCTGGTAACGCTCGAACAGTTCGCACAGGGAATAGCGTAACCCTACCGGGTCAATCTGCCAGCCCCAGTCGGAAGCCTTAACGTGCGGGTTCGGCACGCTGCCTTCGAAACCGGAAATCGCGTCCCCGGTGCCGCCTTCCGCTTTCACCGCGTTGGTCATGTAGTAGCTGAAGCCCAGGTAGTCGCAGGTACCTTCACGCAGGATCTGCTCGTCACCTTGCTCCATCTTGATGGAGAACCCGCGGCGCTCCCACTCGTTCAGGACGTAAGACGGGTAGTAACCCCGCAGCTGGACGTCGGTAAAGACGTAGCGCTCGCGCATCGATTCCTGGGCGAACATCACGTCTTCCGGCTTGCAGGAGAATGGATAGAGCGCCACCATGGCCAGCATGCAGCCGACTTTCATCTCCGGATTGATGCGGCGCGCGGCTTTCACCGCCAGGGCGCTGGCCACAAACTGGTGGTGAAGCACCTGATACATGGTCTCTTCGGGATTTTCGTGTTCGGTATAGACCACACCGGAGCAGCAGTAGCCGAACAGCGGTGCGCGCCAGTTGCGCTGGTTATTGATTTCGTTGAAGGTCATCCAGTATTTGACCTTGTTTTTGTAGCGCTCAAAAACCACTTCCGCGAAGCGCACAAAGAAATCAACCACTTTACGGTTGGTCCAGCTACCGTATTCCTGCACCAGGTGCAGCGGCATTTCGAAGTGGGAGAGGGTGATCACCGGTTCGATGTTGTACTTCAGCAGCTCATCGAACATGTCGTCGTAAAACTTCAGCCCCTCTTCGTTTGGCTGCGTTTCATCACCTTTCGGGAAGATGCGCGTCCAGGCGATGGAGGTACGGAAACACTTGAAGCCCATCTCGGCAAACAGCTTGATGTCTTCTTTGTAGTGGCCGTGGAAATCGATAGCTTCATGGTTGGGGTAGTATTTCCCCGGTACCACCTCCTGCGTGATTTCGCGCGGTACGCCGTGCGCGCCGCCGGTCAATACGTCGCAAATGCTTGGCCCTTTGCCGCCTTTGTTCCAGCCGCCTTCAACCTGATGAGCGGCAACAGCGCCACCCCATAAAAAATCTTTTGGTAAGGTCAATTTTTTCATCGCTGCTATTCTCAATAAATGACTTATTGGCATCGAGTCTAGCAAAGCGAAATTAAATGTCACGATATAACAATTTACGGTAAATGTGATTTGTCACATCAAAAAAACAGGGTGTTTTATTCTGTAAGTTTCTTCGCCAGCTTACGGCCGAGAGATTCCAGAATATAGATGACGGGAATTTGCGTGGTTATATCGTAGACGCCTGCAATTCGAGTCTGAGGAACGTGCCAGGAGAGATTAAAGTCCGCCAGTTTTGCCAGGCGCGAGTGCTCGTGGCTGGTAATGGAGAGCACCTTACAGTGATGCAGGCTGAACTGGCTGGCGAAGCGCAGGATCTCCTCGGTCTCGCCCGAGACGGAGAGCACAATCGCCAGCGCATTTTTTGCCATGTCATTCGTGACCGGGAAATAAGGGTCATCAATATGGTTACTGAATTTCCCAATATTAGAAAAGAAACGTGCGCCATATTTTGCCAGCGAACCTGATGTCCCGGCACCGACAAATATAATTCGCTCGGAAGATAAAATAATATCGACCGCCTTATCCAATAACGCGTCGAACTCTTCATTATTCACGCTTTTAAAAAAGCTGATTATTTCGCTGGCGCCGAAGTTCGCCTGCTGGGGCTCGTTCTGCTCAAGGTACAGCTTAAAGCGCACGCGGAATTCAGAATACCCTTCGCAGTTAAGCTTGCGGCAAAAGCGCAGGATTGTGGTCGTCGAGACGTCTGCAGCATCCGCCAGCTCGCGAATGGTCATGTACATCACTTTGTCACGATTTTTTATGACATAGTTGTAGACCATCATCTCCAGGTTATTGAGACTGGCAATGGCGGAATGGGAGAACATGCTCACAATGGCTACACTCACTCATCAGACTTTTCTTCAGGGAATAATAACATGCAGCCAAACGACATCACTTTTTTTCAGCGCTTTCAGGACGACATTCTGGCCGGGCGTAAAACCATCACTATCCGGGATCAAAGTGAATCCCATTTCAAAACCGGCGATATCCTGCGGGTGGGGCGTTATGAGGATGATGGTTATTTTTGCACCATCGAAGTAACAGGGACGTCAACCGTTACGTTCGACACATTGACGCAAAAACATGCTGAACAGGAGAATATGACCCTGGATACGCTGAAAAGCGTGATCGCAGAGATCTACCCCAGGCAGAACCAGTTTTATGTGATTGATTTTAAACGTCTATAATTTAAATCGAAACGCGCGTTCGCTGAAATTAAACCGTAACTGTCTGATTGTAATTTAGAAACGTTATGTTTAACTTTATTTTAGCTAACATGTGTTCACTGGAATCATTCTCAGTTAGCATAGTGATGCGATGAATAATCATCTTTTGTTTTCCCGGAGTTTTGTATGGTGAGCAGACCATTAATCGCACAGGGATATTCGCTGGCTGAGGAAGTAGCCAACAGCATCAGCCACGGCATTGGCCTGGTGTTTGGGATTGTCGGTTTAGTCTTATTGCTGGTGCAGGCGGTGGACGCTAATGCCAGCGCGATGGCCATTACCAGCTACAGCCTGTATGGCGGGAGTATGATCCTGCTGTTTCTGGCGTCGACGCTTTATCACGCTATCCCGCATCAGCGGGCCAAGATATGGCTCAAGAAATTTGACCACTGCGCTATCTATCTTCTTATTGCAGGCACCTACACGCCGTTTTTGCTGGTGGGGCTCAACTCGCCGCTGTCGCGTGGCCTGATGATTGTTATCTGGAGCCTGGCACTGCTGGGGATCCTGTTTAAGCTGACCATCGCGCACCGCTTTAAGGTGCTGTCGCTGGTAACCTATCTGACCATGGGCTGGCTGTCGCTAATTGTGGTGTATCAACTGGCAATCAAACTGTCGATAGGGGGCGTGACGCTTCTGGCCTTAGGCGGCGTGGTATACTCGCTCGGCGTGATTTTCTACGTCTGCAAGCGCATTCCTTACAACCATGCCATCTGGCACGGCTTTGTGCTGGGCGGCAGCGTATGCCACTTTTTGGCGATCTATTTGTACGTGGGGCAGGCGTAGTTTTTTACGCCGTGCGGGCGGTTGCCCTCACCCCGGTCCTCTCCCACAGGGAGAGGGAGGACATCAAAACCGTAGGCCCGGTAAGCGTAGCGCCACCGGGCGATACAGCATCACTCTTCCAGAGAATACGGCAGCGGCTCAATACTCAGCGTATTTGCATCGTCACGCACGCGGAACACGCTGTCGGCTTCCATGTCGTTGTTCATGACGGCTTGAACCAAAAGACGTCCATCATCCAGCTGTACGGCGGCTAATACGGTGCCGGTACGGCGCCAGTTTTCACCCATCTTCAGCTCTAAATCTTCACCCGCTTCAGGTACACGGCTGGCATGGCCCGCCAGCGTCCACAGCGCACGTTTGTTTGCCCCGCGGAATTTTGCACGCGCGACCATCTCCTGGCCGGTGTAACAGCCTTTTTTAAAGCTGATGCCGCCCAGTGCCTGCAGGTTGGTTGCCTGAGGAATAAACTGTGCGCTGTTTGCTGCGTCAATTACCGGCAGACCCGCTTCGATGTTCAGCGCCAGCCACTGCTGACTGTTATTAAGCTGCGCTTCGCCGCGCAGCGCCTCGGTGATGCGCTCGGCGGTTTCGGCATCCGTGACTAACAGAAAACGCTCTGCCGGGTGTTCAAACCACAGGATGGAGGTGGCGCCTTCGCTGACGAGCTGCTTTTCGGCATCCGGCAGTTCGCTGAAGAGATTTTTCAGCGCCGCACGTGCCTGGAAGCCGGCCACACCCAGCAGGACATGTTCGTCGTCCGGGGCGATAGTGACTTTGGAAAAGACCGCGTACTTTTTCAACTCTTTGAGCTGGGCCTCCTGCAGGCTGCGGCGCTCAATAAAGGCAAAGCCATCCTGACGGCGGAACAGACGCAGGTTGCTCCACATTTTGCCTTTTGGGTCGCAATGGGCGGCCAGCAGGTGCTGGTGTTCGGTCATCTGACTGACGTCGGCGGTCACCTGGCCCTGCAGATATTTTTCGGCGTCGGCACCGGTGAGCGTCGCCAGCGCCCAGTCATCAAGAGAAATAAGCGTCAGCGGCAGACGCGCAGAGGCGGCGGGCTGGCGAGGAGAAAATGGTGTAAATGCCATAACGATATCCTGAATTGCTTAACGCTTTGATAATGCCTAATGGTAAAAGAGCCTGCAGGCAATGCAAGCGCTTTCAACAGGCCATTTGTGCCCTAAACCGGTTATGCGTAACGCTACGCAAAATAATGTAATCCGCTGTCTTTGTAGGGATTATTCTGGAAGCCTGCTCGTTGATCGCAATATTCCAGTAATGAAACGGTCAAAAACACGTTACACTAGCTGGTGTCCCCGTAGAGAAATAAAGAACACTGAACGGGGCACCGACTGTGCCAAACGTAATGCAGGAAACTGAACATGGATATTAACAACAAGGCCCGTATTCACTGGGCGTGCCGTCGCGGAATGCGTGAACTTGATATTTCCATCATGCCTTTCTTCGAATATGAGTATGACACCTTAAGCGACGATGATAAGCGTCTGTTTGTTCGCCTGCTTGAGTCTGACGATCCGGATTTATTCAACTGGCTGATGAACCACGGCAAACCCGCCGATACCGAGTTGCAACGGATGGTGCAATTAATTCAAACACGGAATCGGGAACGTGGTCCTGTGGCAATCTGATCTTCGCGTCTCGTGGCGCTCGCAGTGGATGTCTTTATTGCTCCACGGCCTGGTTGCGGCCTTTGTGTTACTGATGCCGTGGCCGCTAAGCTATACGCCGCTGTGGCTGCTGTTACTCTCGTTTGTCGTTTTTGACAGCGTACGCAGCCAGCGTCGAATTAATGCCCGTCAGGGAGAGATCAAATTACTGATGGATTCCCGCCTGCGCTGGCAGGGTAAAGAGTGGGATATCCTCGGTATGCCCTGGATGCTCAACTGCGGCATGATGTTACGGTTACGCAAGGTGGACGGCGGGCGTTGCCAGCATCTTTGGCTGGCGGCTGACAGTATGGATGCTGCCGAGTGGCGAGATCTGCGCCGGATGCTATTGCAACAGACGACGCAGGGATAATATGCGTTAGCTAAACTTTTCAGCCATTTCGCCCAAAATCTGCTCGCACCAGATTTGCAGGCGCTCATCGCTGAGATCGTACTGGTTGGTTTCATCCAGCGCGAGTCCAACAAACAGCTCGCCGTCGGCAATAATCGGCTTTTTACTGGTGAACTCGTAACCTTCGGTTGGCCAGTAGCCGATGAACGACACCCCTTTCGGCGCCAGTTTGTCGTGCAGCATGCCAAGCGCGTCCAGGAACCACTCCCCGTAACCCAGCTGATCTCCCATGCCGTACATGGCAATGATTTTGCCGTCGAGATTGACTGAATCGAGTTGATCCCAGATGGCTTCCCAGTCTTCCTGTATCTCACCAAAATCCCAGGTTGGGATGCCGAGGATCAGTACATCGTACTGTTCCATCAGCGCGACCGCGTCATCTTTCAGGTTATGCAACGTCACCAGTTCCGGGCCAATGATGTCGCGAATTTTCTCTGCCGCCATTTCGGTGTAGCAGGTGCTGGAACCATAGAACAGACCAATATTCATCGCGTAACTATCTCAATTCTTGCGTTGACTTTGCGCGTAGTGTACCAGAAACCGGTCACAATCAGGCATAATGGCCTGACTGCAAAATCAAAGGGGCTGATGTGGAAAAGGATCTCGCACTCGTTGAACAGTTTCTCGACGCGCTGTGGCTGGAAAAAAACCTGGCCGAGAATACGCTCAGCGCCTACCGGCGCGATCTTACCATGCTGGTGGAGTGGCTGGCCCGTCGGCAGCTCTCGCTGGCGAGCGCGCAAAGCGATGACCTGCAGGCGCTGCTCGGTGAACGTGTACAAGGGGGGTATAAAGCCACCAGTTCCGCTCGTTTGCTCAGCGCCATGCGTCGGCTTTTCCAGCATCTCTACCGTGAGAAGATTCGCCAGGACGATCCCAGCGCGCTGCTGGCATCCCCTAAGCTCCCGCAGCGGCTGCCGAAAGATCTCAGCGAAGCACAAGTTGAGAGATTATTACAGTCACCGGCAGTTGACCTGCCGCTGGAGTTACGCGATAAAGCCATGCTTGAGCTATTGTATGCTACCGGCCTGCGCGTTTCGGAACTGGTTGGCCTGACGATGAGCGACATCAGCCTGCGTCAGGGCGTGGTGCGCGTCATCGGTAAAGGCAATAAGGAAAGGCTGGTTCCGCTGGGCGAAGAGGCGGTTTACTGGCTGGAAACGTATCTGGAGCATGGCCGTCCGTGGTTGCTCAACGGCGTGTCTATCGATGTCCTGTTTCCGAGCCAGCGCGCACAGCAGATGACGCGACAAACGTTCTGGCATCGCATCAAGCATTACGCCACACTGGCGGGTATCGACAGTGAAAAGCTTTCGCCGCACGTATTGCGTCACGCCTTCGCGACGCATCTGCTCAACCACGGCGCTGATTTACGCGTGGTGCAGATGCTGCTGGGACACAGCGATCTTTCCACGACGCAAATTTACACCCATGTCGCGACGGAACGCCTGCGGCAGCTACACCAACAGCACCACCCTCGAGCGTGAGTGCCGACGAATTGTAACAGGATCACATATGAAAAAGACTTTCGCGCTGTTCACCCTGCTGGCAGCCTCCTTTACCGGTTTCGCCCATGCGGACGACGCCGCCATCAAGCAGTCGCTGGCTAAGCTCGGCGTCACCGGAAGCGATATTCAGCCTGCGCCGGTCGCTGGCATGAAAACAGTACTGACCAACAGCGGCGTGCTGTACGTCACTGAAGACGGCAAACACATTATTCAGGGGCCAATGTACGACGTGAGCGGCGCGCAGCCGGTCAACGTGACCAACCAGCTGCTGATGAAAAACCTGAACGCGCTCGAAAAAGAGATGATCGTCTATAAGGCGGCGCAGGAAAAACACGTCATTACCGTCTTCACCGACATCACCTGCGGCTACTGCCACAAGCTGCATGAAGAGATGAAAGACTACAACGCGCTGGGCATTACCGTGCGCTATCTTGCCTTCCCTCGCGCGGGTGTGCAGAGCCAGCCAGAGCAGGACATGAAGGCCATCTGGTGTGCGAAAGACCGCAACAAAGCCTTTGATGATGCGATGAGCGGAAAAGAAGTTAAGCCAGCCTCCTGCGATATCGACATTGCTAACCACTACGCGCTGGGCGTGCAGTTTGGCGTGAGCGGGACGCCAGCGATTGTCCTGAGCAACGGCTATGTCGTTCCGGGCTATCAGGGACCGAAAGAGATGAAACAGTTCCTCGACGCGCACCAGAAACAGTTTGGTGGTAAATAATCCGCGTGAAAGCCCCGATAAAATTGCGCCGCCGCGAGGCGGTTGAACCGGTTGATTTGCCGGACGATCTCCCGGCGCTGCTTAAGCGCCTCTACGCCAGTCGCGGCGTGCGTAGCGCTGAAGACCTTGAACGCAGCGTGAAAGGGATGCTGCCCTGGCAGCAGCTGAGTGGTATCGAAAAAGCCACTGAGATGCTCTACAACGCCCTTCGTGAAGGAACGCGGATTGTGGTGGTAGGGGACTTCGACGCCGACGGCGCAACCAGCACCGCGCTGAGCGTGCTCAGCCTGCGCGCGCTGGGCTGCGATAACGTCACGTATCTGGTGCCGAACCGTTTTGAAGACGGCTATGGACTCAGCCCGGAAGTGGTCGATCAGGCCCATGCCCGCGGTGCGCAGATGATCATGACCGTCGATAACGGGATCTCTTCCCATGCTGGGGTCGATCATGCCCACGCGTTAGGGATCCCGGTGCTGGTTACCGATCACCACCTGCCGGGAGAAACGCTGCCCGCAGCGGAAGCGATTATTAACCCCAACCTGCGCGACTGCGATTTCCCATCGAAATCCCTCGCAGGCGTGGGCGTGGCGTTTTATCTGATGCTGGCGTTACGGACCCTGCTGCGCGATAAGGGCTGGTTCGAATCCCGCGGTATTGCCGTGCCAAACCTGGCCGAATATCTCGATCTGGTGGCGCTGGGTACCGTCGCCGACGTGGTCCCGCTCGATACCAATAACCGTATCCTGACCTGGCAGGGCCTAAGCCGCATCCGGGCAGGCAAGTGCCGTCCGGGGATCAAGGCGCTGCTGGAAATTGCTAACCGCGACCCGCTCAAGCTGGCGGCAAGCGATTTGGGCTTTGCCCTCGGGCCGCGCCTGAACGCGGCCGGAAGACTGGACGATATGTCCGTCGGCGTGGCGCTGCTGCTGTGCGACAACATCGGTGAAGCCCGCGTGCTGGCCAACGAGCTGGACGCCCTGAACCAGACACGTAAAGAGATTGAGCAGGGGATGCAGGCCGAAGCGCTGACCCTGTGTGAAAAACTGGAGCGCAGCGGCGATACGCTGCCGGGCGGCCTGGCGATGTACCATCCCGAGTGGCATCAGGGCGTGGTCGGCATTCTGGCGTCACGAATTAAAGAGCGCTTCCACCGCCCGGTGATCGCGTTCGCACCCGCGGGCGACGGCACGCTGAAAGGCTCTGGCCGCTCAATTCAGGGGTTGCACATGCGTGATGCTCTGGAGCGTCTCGATACACTGTACCCGGGTCTGATGATCAAGTTCGGCGGCCATGCGATGGCGGCTGGACTGTCGCTGGAAGAGGCGAAATTCGACGAGTTCCAGCGCCTGTTCGGCGAGCTGGTCACCGACTGGATTGACCCGGCCCTGCTGCAGGGGGAAGTGGTGTCCGATGGCGAGCTTTCACCGCTTGAGATGACGATGGACGTGGCGCAAATGCTGCGCGATGCCGGCCCGTGGGGGCAGATGTTCCCGGAACCGCTGTTTGACGGGCGATTCCGCCTGCTGCAGCAGCGCATTGTCGGCGAACGTCATCTGAAAGTGATGGTCGAGCCCGTGGGCGGTGGACCGCTTCTGGACGGCATTGCTTTTAACGTCGATACCTCCATCTGGCCGGACAACGGCGTGCGCGAGGTCGAGCTGGCGTACAAACTGGACATCAACGAGTTTCGCGGTAACCGCACCCTTCAGATCATCATCGACAATATCTGGCCAATTTAGCGGCAGTAATCTCTATAAAAAAGGGCGTGGATTCGGTACAATCCCGCTCTTATCACCGCATTTTGACAAGTCCATAAAAGAAAACAGACCATGTTTGAAATTAATCCGGTAAAAAACCGTATTCAGGACCTCACGGAGCGCTCTGACGTTCTTAGGGGGTATCTTTGACTACGATGCCAAGAAAGAGCGTCTTGAAGAAGTAAACGCCGAGCTGGAACAGCCGGACGTCTGGAACGAACCTGAACGCGCCCAGGCGCTGGGTAAAGAGCGTTCCTCTCTCGAAGCTATCGTAGATACGCTGGATCAAATGGCCCAGGGGCTGGAAGATGTTTCCGGTTTGCTGGAGCTGGCCGTCGAAGCTGACGACGAAGAAACCTTTAACGAAGCCGTGGCAGAACTCGACGTGCTGGAAGAGAAGCTGGCGCAGCTTGAATTCCGTCGCATGTTCTCCGGCGAATACGACAGCGCTGACTGCTATCTCGATATTCAGGCAGGTTCCGGCGGTACCGAAGCGCAGGACTGGGCCAGCATGCTGACGCGTATGTACCTGCGTTGGGCAGAAGCGCGCGGCTTCAAAACCGAAATTATCGAAGAGTCTGAAGGTGAAGTAGCGGGTCTGAAATCCGTCACCATCAAGATCATTGGCGATTACGCCTACGGCTGGCTGCGTACCGAAACCGGCGTTCACCGCCTGGTACGTAAGAGCCCGTTCGACTCCGGCGGCCGCCGTCATACCTCCTTCAGCTCCGCGTTTGTTTACCCGGAAGTTGACGAAGATATTGATATCGAAATTAACCCGGCGGACCTGCGTATCGACGTTTACCGCGCATCCGGCGCGGGCGGTCAGCACGTTAACCGTACGGAATCGGCGGTGCGTATTACCCACATTCCAACCGGGCTGGTCACGCAATGCCAGAACGACCGTTCCCAGCATAAGAACAAAGACCAGGCCATGAAGCAGATGAAAGCGAAGCTTTATGAGCTGGAGATGCAGAAGAAAAATGCTGAGAAACAGGCGATGGAAGACAACAAGTCTGACATCGGCTGGGGCAGCCAGATCCGTTCTTACGTCCTTGATGACTCCCGCATCAAAGACCTGCGTACCGGGGTTGAAACCCGCAACACGCAGGCGGTGCTGGACGGCAGCCTGGACCAATTTATCGAAGCAAGTTTGAAAGCAGGGTTATGAGGAACCAACATGTCTGAACAACAAGCACAGGGCGCTGACGCGGTAGTCGATCTTAACAACGAACTGAAAACCCGCCGCGAGAAGCTGGCAGCGCTGCGCGAGCAGGGCGTGCCGTTCCCGAACGATTTTCGTCGTGACCATACCTCAGACCAACTGCACGCTGCCTTCGACGCGAAAGAGAACGAAGAGCTGGAAGCGCTGAACGTTGAAGTGGCCGTTGCAGGCCGCATGATGACCCGTCGTATCATGGGTAAAGCCTCCTTCGTGACCCTGCAGGACGTTGGCGGCCGCATTCAGCTGTACGTTTCCCGTGACGATCTTCCGGAAGGCATCTACAACGAGCAGTTCAAGAAGTGGGATCTGGGCGATATCCTGGGCGCGAAAGGTAAACTGTTCAAAACCAAGACCGGTGAACTTTCTATCCACTGCACCGAGCTGCGTCTGTTGACCAAAGCCCTGCGCCCGCTGCCGGACAAATTCCACGGCCTGCAGGATCAGGAAGCGCGCTACCGTCAGCGCTACCTGGATCTCATCTCTAACGATGAATCCCGCAAGACCTTTAAAATTCGCTCCCAGATCATGGCCGGTATCCGCCAGTTCATGGTCAACCGCGACTTTATGGAAGTGGAAACCCCGATGATGCAGGTGATCCCTGGCGGCGCGTCTGCGCGTCCGTTCATCACCCATCACAACGCCCTGGACCTGGACATGTACCTGCGTATCGCGCCGGAACTGTACCTGAAGCGCCTGGTGGTCGGTGGTTTTGACCGCGTGTTCGAGATCAACCGTAACTTCCGTAACGAAGGTATCTCCGTTCGTCATAACCCAGAGTTCACCATGATGGAACTCTACATGGCGTATGCGGATTACAAAGATCTGATCGAGCTGACTGAATCTCTGTTCCGTACCCTTGCGCAGGATATTCTGGGCACCACGCAGGTCCCTTACGGTGAAGAAGTCTTCGACTTCGGCAAGCCGTTCGAAAAACTGACCATGCGCGAAGCGATCAAGAAGTACCGTCCGGAAACCAACATGGCGGATCTGGATAACTTCGATTCTGCGAAAGCGATCGCGGAAAGCATCGGTATCAAGGTTGAGAAGAGCTGGGGTCTGGGCCGTATCGTGACCGAGATCTTCGAAGAAGTGGCCGAAGCGCACCTGATTCAGCCGACCTTTATCACCGAATACCCGGCGGAAGTCTCTCCTCTGGCGCGTCGTAATGACCAGAACCCGGAAATCACTGACCGCTTCGAATTCTTCATCGGCGGCCGTGAAATCGGTAACGGCTTCAGCGAGCTGAACGATGCGGAAGACCAGGCTCAGCGCTTCCAGGACCAGGTTGACGCGAAAGCGGCAGGCGACGACGAAGCGATGTTCTTCGACGAAGACTACGTGACCGCGCTGGAACACGGTCTGCCACCAACGGCGGGTCTGGGCATTGGTATCGACCGTATGGTTATGCTGTTCACCAACAGCCACACCATCCGCGACGTGATCCTGTTCCCGGCGATGCGCCCGGTGAAGTAAGACGTTAAGATGTAAAAAAAGCCCCGAAAGGGGCTTTTTTATTGCGCCGCGAAGGCTTTAAGTTCTTCGCGGGCGGTAGTCGCTTCCATGACCATCCACGGGCTAAAGGCCCAGGGCGTCGCGTCCAGCGCGCGGAATAACGCCTCCAGCTCAACCCACTGATAGTCCATCACTTCATCTTCGTTTATCGTCACGTCATTGGTGATACGGGCGGCGAATACCGGGCAAATTTCATTTTCCACGATCCCGGACGGGTCGGTTTCCCGATAGCGAAATTCAGGGGCGACGGCGGTGATATCGGTCAGTTCAGCGCCCACTTCAAAGCGGCAGCGGCGGATTATCGCCTGGACTGTCTCTTCGCCCGACTGCGGGTGGCCGCAAACGGAGTTGGTCCAGACACCGGGCCAGGCTTTTTTGCTTAAGGCGCGTCGGGTGATCAGACATTCACCTTTTGCGTTAAAAAGCCAGGAAGAGAACGCCAGATGCAGCGGGGTATGTAACGTGTGAGCGGCATATTTTTCCTGAGTGCCAATCACCATTCCCTGGTCGTTTACCAAAATAACGTGTTCTTGAATACTCATTGATGCTCCAGTGCCAAAATGCCGAGTGGTTCAGCACCATCAGCCGAAGCATTATACTGCATTCTTATACGAACGGTTTGGCTCGTAGAGCGGAAAAGGGCATGACCCTTATTCGTTTTGGCTGTTATCATAGTGCGCCATTCACGCTGACCGAGGATCTGTTTTGTTTGCAGGAAGCCTGACGAGAAACCCCATTACCGCAATTTTTTGCCTGACGCTGACGCTATTACTGGCGGGCTGTTCAGGGAGCAAATCTTCGGATACGGGAAGCTATTCCGGTTCGGTCTACACCGTTAAGCGCGGGGACACCCTGTACCGGATTTCGCGCGCAACGGGGACCAGCGTGAAGGATCTGGCGCGGCTGAATAATCTTTCGCCGCCTTACACCATCGAGGTAGGGCAGCAGCTGAAGGTTAGCGGCGGATCGTCCTCGGGCAAAAAATCCTCTTCGAAAGGCAAAACCGCTAAAGTAACGCCGTCCTATCAGGTGCCACAATCGTCATGGCCGCCGGTTGGACAGCGCTGCTGGATTTGGCCTGCCAGCGGTAAAGTGGTCGCCCCTTACTCACTCTCGGAAGGTGGCAACAAGGGTATTGATATCGCCGCTGCGCGCGGTACGCCGGTTTATGCCTCCGGGGCCGGGAAGGTGGTTTACGTCGGTAACCAGCTGCGCGGCTACGGTAACCTGATCATGATTAAGCATGGGGAAGACTACATCACGGCCTATGCGCACAACGACACGATGCTGGTCAACAACGGGCAGAACGTCAAAGCAGGGCAGAAGATTGCCACCATGGGCAGCACCGGTACGGATTCAGTGAAGCTGCATTTCCAGATCCGCTATAAGGCGACGGCCATCGATCCGCAGCGCTATCTGCCTGCGCCCGGCAGTAAGCCGAAGTGCTAAGTGATTATTTAATCGCCGTTTAGTTGTGAAGAGGCTTGTATGAAGGTGTGTAAGGTCTATAATGCCTTACGCACCTCAAAGCGGGCGTAGTTCAATGGTAGAACGAGAGCTTCCCAAGCTCTATACGAGGGTTCGATTCCCTTCGCCCGCTCCAGATCTCTCCCCTTGTGGCAAAACTTCGATAAAACTCTTTTTGCTTTCAACAACTTACTTAACATAAGTTGTCGTGTTCGTTCTACCATTGAACGACGATTTACCAACACAAGGTACACTGTTAGTTGTCACGGATAGTTACTATGGAAGTAAGAGTATAACTATTCGGCGGCGGCAGTTGTAGCCCTCACACCGCGATAGCACAACGTGAAGGAAAAGCCTGATCCGGGCATTGTCTCTTACACCAGACTGATCACACGCATTCAAGCCCGATGTGTGGCCCTATGAGCCACGTAAACAGGTTTATGGTGATAACGTACCTACAAACGACATGTAGGCTCTATCAGCGTTTCAGCCACGCTCCCGCAAGGGTACACGGTTATCCTGATAAGGTGTGATCCCTCTGACAGTCTGATGTTGTCGCCTAACGGCTCCGCTTGTTGCTGTATCACCAACGGGGCTTTATGGCTTCTATTGTCTAAAATTAGGGAAAAGGGGAAAGTCTGGATCTCTCCAGCCTTTGGCGGTCATCTCACTTTTTTGAAGATAAGCAGGATCAGAGGGACGCAGACAGCGAAACCAATGATAGAGACTAAAGCCGAATCAGAGTGATTTTGCGATAGCTCCTTAACAAACCAGGTGCATTGAGAGGGGGTAAATTCTCCGCCTTGGCTCATTGTCTCTGAAAAGTTAAGAGCGAAGACCAGATCGAAATAAAGCACGATAACGTAATATGCTACGCAGATCAGCGCGATACTCACCCACCTGATCCAGAACTTCTTATTCATCATCGTAAGTGCTTCCCAATGAACCGCCTACTGTACCGCCTGAGTATGGGGATGTTGAGCCAGCAACGGCAGCGGAATCGGCAGCAGCTTGTTGAATTTTTGCACTCCCTCCCATTGGTTGAGGGCTTTTGTTCTCGGTGTTAGGGTACTGCTGTTTGAATGTATTAGTCATTTCGACAACGAGCATTGAGGAGATGTCTGCACTCTTTGATTCAAGATAACTTTGCAGTGATACCGGAATAGTGAAATCTTCTTCTATGTCGATTGGTAGCTGTGTTGTCGTGGATGTGTAACCGTGATCGAATAACTTTGAACCAGCAAACTTGATCCCCTCAACTGAGTGAGTGGTACAGTTGCTACCAGTCACATCATACTTATCAATCGTGCGGCCTCTTCGCTTTGTACCGTCTTGCATGTTTGGCGTTTGAATTGGTGCTACACCGCCATTCCAAAGGTTTTCGAAGAATTTACGGGTGATTTTAGGATCTGCATCATCAATGCGGAAAGCGCGAGCACCCATTTCATAAAGTTCGTATCGGTAATACTTACGCGCATCTTCGTCTTGGAAAAAGTCTAAAATCCCATCCCCAGTGAAGGTGCTTTTATCAGTGCGTCCATAGCGTCCATAGGTGTAGAGATAGATGTTGTTATTCTCATGCACCGAAACGAAAGCATGACCTGCACTTGTCGTTTCAGTCCTGAGGTAAACGCCGTTCAATAGCTGGTTATCTTCTGGTTTGCAGGTATTAGCAAAGGTGTTTTGCTTCTTCGCTGCCTGTGCATGTTGCACTGGCTCTTCAGGCGCTGTCGCCCAGGAAGGGGTATTCACCTCAACGGTGCCAGGCGCGATAAGAAAATTAGTACCCTGTGGACAACCGCAGAGGATTTCCGCACCATCCACGGCGATCGCGGCGCTATTTGAGCAGCGAGGATCACCGCTCACAATTACCCCCACTTTCCCGCATTTCGGGCAAGGAGTGGTCTTATCGCCGATATAGAGTTTCCACAAGCCCATAACAGACATACCGGGGCGGGCAGCAATACATTGTGCGCCTGTAGAGGTTTTATCTCCGTGTAGACCAACGTTCTTACCGTGAACCGTGCAGCCCCTGTTAACCGATGCCATAGTGACCGCCTTATTTCAGAAAGTTTTCTGGCAACGATTCCCCTGCTCGGACTACTCTTCTTCCGGCATTTTGTGGGCAGCTAATAATTACATCGCCGTTATCAAGCGAGCTACCAACCAGGGCGAGAGATTCGCCTGGTATGTTTCCCGCACCATTGGCGATCTCCGCGGTCGTTCCATCTGGGTAACGCACTTCATCGCCAACACGAGACACGTTTAGCATTGTGCCGTCATCAAGTTTGATCTGTTGTCCGTTATATTTACTGAAAACTTTCCCACCATTACGTGTCAAGCTGCCCTCTGTCGCAATCAGATAAGCTGCTGTAACTGGATGAGCGAGATTGTAGGCATTCTGTTTTTCGATGAGAGAACGGGCGTCATCGTTCATTCCGGCGAGTTGTTTGGCTGTAAATGGTGATTTGTCAAAAGCTGCCAGCATTTCTGCGGTAAGTTCATTGGTGTATTGCTGCATAAGTCCCTCTACTTGTTATGGAAAAAATCATCGAGGTCATTTTACAAACAATAACCACATGCGCAACAAGTATTAGACTTAAGCGAAATTATGTTTCGTTACAACCAGTAAAGGGAGTTAGTCCTCCTCGAATGTCCTGGTGTATTTGCACTGCTCGGACGGTCTGATCGTCACTGTCTCTGTTCTGGTGGCATTTTCATATATGCACACCCTCGCGTTGTCTGTCTCCTGTTCGTCACTGAGAATCAGGGTTATCTGTCCGGCATTCGCTAGGGCTGGTAATAATGCCAACGCCAGCACAAGCAAGTGTTTCATGTGTCCCCCTTATAAGTCCATCTCATTGATCACACGGCTAACGGCTTGCTTGTCTAAATCCAGATAGCGCCTGGTGTCAGTGATGTTGCTGTGATTAAGCACGGTCATAGCTAAAGCGATGTTGTTTGCTGAACGCTTATAGATGGCATTCCCGCCAGCTTTGCGGAAGCTGTGAGCCGATACAGTGCCATGAATGCCGATAGCTTTTGCGGCTTCTGCGATTTGCTTGCTCACTTCTTCGCGTCGTACTGGTGCTTGCTTGTTCATCGAGCGGTTACGCTGGCTTCTGAACACATGCACATCATGCGGATACTCAGCACGGCGACGAGCTATCATCTGCACCACTGGAGCCGGAAGGGTGAGGGCTTTACGCTTCCCTGTCTTCTGTTCTTCTATGTCTATCTCACCGTTGATCACTTCGTCAAAGCGTAACGCGACGGCATCCCCCACACGCAGTACGGCGGCTTGCATCATTAACGTAACGTCAGCTATTAGGCTCTTGTTATGAGCGTTTAGCCACTCCCTAATCGCTTTGGCTTGCTGTTCGTCTAACACGACTGCTCTGTTCAATTTACCCTCCTGCAAGGTCACATATCTAAACTTATTAAATAAACAATATGATCAATTTCAGTAAGTTGCAATATAAATGATCAAAAATCGAACTTCGTTATGTGTGGTAAATGGCGCGATTGTGTCCAGTGCTGAATGCGAAGATCAGGCACACCCAGATCGAAATCTGCATGATTTTTAAATATTTCCAACAAAATCATAATGTTGGCATTTATAAACATGTGTTTGAACATTGCCAAATCCTCAACTCTGCACGAAGAACGGCGGCAACAGCGGAACATCACACTACAAGGCTAAAGTGTCTTTAACGGCGGGGACGTCATCTCAGGACAGTCGTTACCACAGTACCGACACGCAGGGCACCACCATTAATGCCGGCGAGAATGTCTCTGTTCGTGCCGGAAATGACATTGCCGGTATGGGGGTACAGATCGCGGGTAAACACGTGGCGCTGGATGCGGGGCGGGATATTCTGCTGTCTGCCTCCCGGAACACAACCCACTCTGAGAGTAAAAACAGCGGCAGCCAGTTCAGCGTCGGTGTCGGTGTGAGCCTGATTGGTGCGCAAAACGGTATCTCGGTGGAGCTGGGAGCGTCACAGCATAAGGGTAAGGAAAACAGCCAGTCGCAGCGCAATACGAACAGCGTTGTCCATGCTGATGAACAGCTTACGGTGAACAGCGGACGCGACACCATCCTGAAAGGTGCGGAGCTGGAAGGTAACCGTGTAGTGGTCAACACCGGACGCGATCTCACCATCAGCAGCGTGCAGGATACGGCCAGTTATGACAGCAAGCAGTCTTCGTCAGGCGCGTCCCTTAGTCTGTGCATACCGCCACTGTGTTATGGTGCCTCTTCCGGTAGCGTCAGTGCATCGGGTGAGAATATCACCCAAAATGGTAAGAGCGTTGCTGAACAGAGCGGGATATTCGCAGGCAAGGGCGGCTTTGCCGTCACCACCGGAAATCATACCCAGCTTGACGGCGCGGTGATTGCATCCACGGCGTCTGCAGATAAAAATAGCCTCGACACGGGTACGCTGGGTTTCAGTAATCTCCACAACGAGAGCCAGACCAGCGGCAACGGCTACACGGTGGCGCTTTCCGGCAGCGCGGGCGGCAGCGGAAACGGTGAAAACCGCAACCTGGCACCAGCCATCGGTACGGGCCAGGCAGAAGAGAGCCACACAGGCACGACCTCATCAGCGGTGAGTGGCGGTAGCATTGTCATTCGCAACCCGGCGGGACAGAAACAGGATATTGCTGACCTGAGCCGTGATACGACTGATGCCCACCACGGCGTGGACGTGAGCGGTGATGTGCAAAAGGTCAGGGATAACCTGGCGGTCCAGAGCGAAGGCGCGGCGCTGGCCACCTCTGCGCTGGATGCTTACGGCAAGTATGCGGAGCAGAAAGCGCGGGAGTCCAATGCGGCGCTGGGCGCGAAGCTGGCGTCAGAAGGAAAACTACAGGGCGATACCCCGCAGGAGCAGGAAGCATTCCTGAAAACACTGCCTGGATATCAGAATACCGAATACGGTCCGGGGAGTGACTTCTGGACGAAGGGTAGCGCAGCGGCGGGATTACTGGCAGGTGCGCTTGGCGGTAACCTGAAGGCAGGTGCGGCAGCGGGGGCGGCCCCTCTGCTGGCGTCCCTGGTCAAGGAGCAGAAAGACCCGACAGCCCGTGCCGCGCTACACGGTATTGTAGCTGCAGCGCTGACGCAGCTGAGTGGCGGGAGCACTGCGGATGGCCTGAAGGCTGGTGCCATTGGAGCCATTACGGCCTCGGCGATGACCGACCATCTGGTCAGTGCGCTGTATGGAGATAAAAAATCCAGTGACCTGACGCCAGAGGAAAAACGGCTGGTCAGTAGCCTCGTGAGTATCGCGGGAGGTCTGGCGGGCGCTGCGGTGACGGATGGCAGTGTCTCCATGGCGGCGATGGCGTCGGAAACGGCGAAGGTGGAGGTTGAGAATAACTCGCTGGGTGTCGTTATACAGGGCGGTAAACTGGCTGCACAGGGATGTCTGAAAATTTCTGCTTGCCGTGATCGCCTGGTTGCCAGTGGTCTGGGTGCTTTACTGGGGATTGGTGCATCCACATCAGCAATGGATACATTGTCACAAGATGAGCAGTTACATCTGATCTATGTGGCCTCGCTCAATGATCCTTCCCAGCTCAGTCAGTTAAATGATGCTCAGAAAGCGGCCTATGAGTCCCTGACAGGTAAGACAATCACCAGTACTGGTGGTACGCAGGTCATTAACCCGGGACCATCAAATACTGGTGGAGACCAGACTGTAACCGGAAATACGCCCTCCAACACAGGGAATAATAGTGTAGCAACCGGAGGGATAAATCATACTGGTAATACCAACGGTGATGGAGCGTCAAACAATAGTGGCTGGACGACAACTACGCCTGTTCCGGATTCTCCTTCACTGGATGATCTTTTCTATCAGAACGAGAAGATCCCCGGCCTTGAAAATGTTCGCCCTGAAAATCCCGGTTATCCAGCCAATCAGAGTGTTATTGAAAAAATGAACGAACCTAAGTTTATTGCCTGGATAGGCAATACAGATTGTACGGATTGCTCAGATATCGCACCTAAGCTTCTCGATGCAGCTGGCGGGCACGGGAAAATTATTGAAGCAAGGCCGACGACTCCGTACAACTTAAATGTGTATGAAAATGGAAAAATTGTACATGAACAAGCTTTCCATCAGGTTTATACCGATGGTCAGTATGTTTACGATCCAAGAGTGTCCTTAAAACCGATTCCTAAAGGAGATTGGGAAAAACATATCAAATCTATAAATCAGGGAAGTGTTACGATCTCTGATAAATTACAGGGGTTAAAATAATGTTTCCGATAGGTAAGAAAGAAACAATCTTGTTGGACTTCATTGGTTCTCTTGGAAAACTGGAGTGGTTACATTATCAGAGCCGTATTGAAGATGAATGGATAAATGACCATTTTGAAAAAATTGATCGCTCTAAGTACCCTCCTTATACCAGTTTTCGTTTTGAAAAAGAGGTTCCAGAAGTTATCACCTTACTGGAAGATGCGATTCAATCATATAAAGGTAAAGTTGAGTGGTGTATGACCCATCATCCGAAAGAGTATGGTACTGGTGTTAATCATCGTATTTTGCCTACATTTGTTAAAAATCTCAGAGCGAGTGAAGGTATGGAAGATGTTAACGAGTATATTGAAAACCATTATCCTGATTTTGGCCCAATCGCCTATGAAGATCTTGTTGGACTGACGGAGCATGTTCAATTAGTTTTCAAAAATGCTGGATATGGCGCATAAATTTTCTTTATATGCTCTGTAATAACATTTTGATATGGAGTCTTAAACCGTTATACGTACGGACGGAAAAAAGTGTCAGGTGGCTATTTTAGTCCGAATGCCTTAACAATAATGGCTAGCGCCATCTATCCTTGCATCTGCGCATTTCTTTGTTTTGTAGACCCGGTAAGCGAATCGCTACCGGGCCATGGCAGATTAATTATTGACTCATCACCCTTTCGGAAACACCCAAACATGCTTCTCAGGCAACGAAAGATGGCAGTGCTGCGGATCCCGAACCTCATGCCCATACGCACGAATGACAAAATCATCTCCCACCGTGCGGAACAGGTACTCCCAGCGGTCGCCGAGATACATGCTGGTAAGCAGCGGCAGCTCAAGCTGATTTTCCCCTGGCCCCTCGACTACCGCCACGCGCTCGACGCGGATCACCGCCGTGGCTTCATCACCGCTCTGCACCCCTTCACCGGCCTGACCCCACAGCACCCAGCCTTTTCCTTCGATACGCGCTTTGCCGTCCCGCACTTCGGTGACCTTGCCGTGCAGGCGGTTGTTGCTGCCCATAAACTCGGCGGTAAACAGCGTTTTCGGCGAGCCGTACATCTCCTGCGGCGTGCCCTGTTGCTCAATTTTGCCGTTGTTGAGCAGCAGGATGCGGTCGGATATGGACATCGCTTCGTTCTGGTCGTGCGTCACCATCAGTGCCGATAGCCCGAGCTTGATAATCAGCTCGCGCAGGAACACGCGGGCCTCTTCGCGCAGCTTGGCGTCGAGGTTAGAGAGCGGTTCGTCCAGCAAAATCACCGGCGGGTTGTACACCAGCGCCCGGCCGATCGCCACGCGCTGCTGCTGTCCACCGGAGAGCTGGTGCGGGTGACGTTTGCCAAGATGGCCCAGACCCAGCTGGTCCAGCACGTCCTGCACGCGCTGCTGGATCTCTTTGGCCGGGACTTTGCGCAGCTTGAGCGGATAGGCCACGTTCTCAAACACGGTTTTGTGCGGCCACAGAGCATAGGACTGGAACACCAGCCCCAGGTTACGCTCTTCCGCCGGGACCTCGCTGCGCGGCGTGCCGTCGTAAACTTTATTGTTGCCAATCACAATCGACCCCTGGGTCGGTTTTTCCAGACCCGCGACGGCGCGGAGCAGGGTGGTTTTGCCGCTGCCGGAGGGGCCTAACAGGGAGACCACTTCGCCGCGCTTCAGGTTCATGGAGACACCTTTTAAAACAGGATTGTCGCCGTAGGTTAAGTGCAGATCGTCAACCGCTAATTCAATCATGTATTTTCACTCCGAAACGAAGGGCAATGCCCAGACCTACCACGACCAGCAGGATGTTAATGAAAGAGAGCGCCGCCACGATATCAATGGCACCCGCGGCCCAGAGGGAAACCAGCATCGATCCGATGGTTTCCGTGCCGGGTGAAAGCAGGTACACACCCGTTGAATATTCGCGCTCAAAGATCAGGAACATCAGCAGCCACGAACCGATAAGACCGTAGCGGGAGAGCGGGATGGTGACGTGGCGGGTGATCTGCCCGCGCGTCGCTCCGGTGCTGCGCGCCGCTTCTTCAAGCTCCGGCCCCACCTGCAGCAGCGTGGAAGAGATCAGCCTCAGCCCGTAAGCCATCCACACCACGGTATAGGCCAGCCAGACGCTGAAAATGGTGCTGCGCAGCGAACGCAGCCAGACGATGACGTTTTCGCGCATCCAGTCGGTCCAGGCGAACCCGGAAAGCCAGCCGGATTTCAGCGAGTTATCGAGCCACATCGGCAGGAACAGGAACACCCACAGGAACGCCAGACCCGCCAGCAGGCCAGGCACGGCGCGCGGCACCAGCACGCTGTAGTCCAGAAAACGCGTGGTGTTGTCCGGCTTGCGGTGCATGGCAATGCCGACAAACAGGTAGCACACCACGGCCAGCGCGCCGCCAATGACGCCAATCGCCATGGAGTTGACGATGGCGCGCAGCAGGTTGGGCTGCGCCCAGATGGTGCGGAAGGTGTTCAGAGAAAGCTCGTCCCACAGCGAAACGCCCACGCCCCAGTTTGAGATAAACGCGCGCAGCACCACGCCGAGCAGCGGAACGCCGATGGTGACGGTGAGCCAGAAGGCAATCACCGCGCCAGCCACCCAGCGCCATTTACCCAGCGGCAGCGCGCGGGCCTGCGAGGCCTTGCCCTTCATGGTGACGAAGCGGTTGGCGGTGCGCATCAGGCGACGCTGGAGCATCACCAGCGGGATGGTGATGCAGATCAGCACCACGGCAACCGCCGCCATCAGGTTATAGGATGGGGTGCCCATCTTGTTCGTCAGCTTATAGAGATAGGTCGCCAGCACCATATTGCCTTCCGGGTCGCCGAGTACCAGCATCAGGCCGAACACCTCCAGCCCCAGGAAGAACAGCAGCACGGTGGCGTACAGAATGGACGGGCGCACCATCGGCAGGCTGACGGAGGTCATCACCTGCCAGGGCGACGCGCCCGCTGTGCGCGCGGCTTCTTCCACATCGGAGCCCACGCTGCGCAGCGCTGACGAGATATACAGATAGGCGTGCGGGACGTGCGTCAGGCCGGCGATGACCACAATGCTCGACATGTCGTAGATGTTCCACGGCACAAAGCCAATCAGCGCCTGAGCCCACTGGGAGAGAAAGCCCACCGGACCGGCAGCCACCACGTAGCCAAAGCCCAGCACCATCGGTGAAACGAAAATCGGGACCAGGATCAGCGGCTCAATCAACCGGCGACCGGGCAGGTCGGTGCGTACCATCAGAAACGCCAGCACGCCGCCCAGCGGGATTGAGATAAAGACTAGCCCGAAAGCAAGAATAAAGCCGCTTTTCAGGGCCTTATAAAAATCAGGGTCGGTGAAAATAAATTCAAATGATTCAAAGCTCCACTCTTTTGACGGCGAAAAGAACGGGGCGGACAGGAAGCTCTGTATCACGATAAACGACAGCGGCGTGTAGATAACCAGGGCGGTTATCAGCACGACGATGCCTCGCGGCAGGCTTTGCCACTTTCTGCGTAATGTATTCATGGGGTATCCCTGGTGTTGCAGCCCAGAAAAACGAACTCAGTCGATAAGGGAGCGCGGCGGCCTGCGCCGCGCTCAGACGCTTATTTACCGGCGGCGGTACGCCACTCTTTGATGTACTCCAGGCGTTTTTTCGGCTGCAGGTATTCCAGCAGCGTTTCATCAACCGGAATTGGCTTCAGCGCGTTGCCGAGGATTTTGGTCAGGCCGTCGATATCATTCTTGCCTTCGATATCGTTACGAATGGAGGGGATGTCCGCCTGATTGGCCAGAATGTTTTGCCCTTGTTCAGACAGCACGTAGTCCAGCCACAGCTTCGCGGCGTTGCTGTTTTGCGATTGCTGGCTGATGAACGACACGCGCGACAGCACCAGGGTGTAATCTTTTGGATAGGCAATGCCGAGCGACGGATCGTTCTTCGCGCGCGCTTCCGCGTAGGAACCGAGGATGTTGAAGCCGATCAGGTTTTCACCGGAGGAGACGCGCTCCATCATGGTGCCGGTAGACGACTGCACCGACAGGCCTCCTTTGGCGACGTCGGCCAGGGTCTTGAAGTAGTTAGGATCGGCGTTGTGATCCTGCACCGAAAGCATAAAGCCCAGACCCGATTTTTCGATGTCGTAGGTGGTGACTTTGTTCTTGAATTTGTCCGTCTGGCTGGCAATCAGCTTCGCCAGTGCGGCGTGAGAGTCCGGCACGTCGCCGGCCGGGATCAGACGCTTGTTGTAGATAAAGACCACCGGCTCATAGGTAGTGCCGTATGCCTTATCCTTCCAGACCGCCCATTTCGGCAGCTGGCTTTGCTCCGGCGATTTATACTCCATGGCGTAGTCGGTGGCGAGCTTCAGGCCGGTGTCCATCGAGGAGCTCCAGACCACGTCGCCGCTCACGCCGCCGGAGGCCTGTTCGCTGATGAAACGGTTGTACAGCTCGGTGCTGTTCATGTCGTTGTATTCGACTTTAATGCCTGGATAGGTTTTTTCGAAGCCCTGGATCAGCGGTCCGGCAGCTTTGATGTCGGTGGTGGAGTAAATAACAACCTTGCCCTCTTTCGTGGCGGCATCAACCACTTTTTGATACTCAGCAGGATAACCCTGCGGCAGGGCAGACAGTGCAGAAGCAGAGAACAGTACGGTAGCGGTAAGCAGAGAAATTCGGAACGTGTTCGACATTATAGTTAACCTTTTAGTTACATTTGAGGAACTAATTGTCAACATAGCGTAAAGCGCGCCTCCGACAATAGGGAGGCGAGGGCAATGATTCCGAAGTGTGATTGTCGCCGTCGTTTCAGCAATTAACACCATAAAATCCGCGAACGTTAGCTTACGAACGGTTCTGGATTACGGTTTATCGGGGGCTTTGCGGTATAACCGGCGAGGATGACCAATATTGCCATACAGCATTTCGACGCTGATTAACCCGCTCTCCACGCAGTATTCAAGGTAGCGGCGCCCCGTGGTTTTGCTGATCCCTACGTTTTCCACCACCTCTTCAACCGACATCGCGCTGTCGGGATGCTCGGCGAACAGGCGTTTAATCCGCTCCAGCGTCTGGGGTTCAATGCCCTTTGTGGACGGCGTAACGGAGGCTTCCGCGGCAGGCAGATGAAACAGGCGATCCAGCGCATGCTGGTCGACCACCTTCACCTGCTGCACGGTGTGGATGAAGCGCATAAAACGCTCCAGCGAGGCGTGCAGGCGCTGGAAAAAGACGGGCTTGATGAGGTAGTCAAACGCGCCGCTGCGCATGGCGTGGCTGCAAGTCTGCATATCGCTGGCGGCAGTGATGAAGATCACCGAGCACTCATAGCTTTTCAGCAGCGGATTATCGATGAGCTCCACGCCTTTACCGTCCGGGAGATAGTTGTCCAGCAGGATAAGCCGCGGCTGATGCTGACGAATCAGGCGGCATGCCTGCTCAATCGACGCGGCGATGCCCACCACGCGCAAATGAAAATTTTGCTCGATATACTCGCGATGCAGCTCCGCCAGGTGCGGCTCATCTTCAACGATCACAACATCAAGTGCTCGGGTCATGCTTTTGCCCATTCGGAATAAACACAGAAAAAATAGTCCCTTGTGGCGTGTTGTCGGCAATCTCAATAGTGCCGCCAGCCTTGTCGATATATCCTGCCACCAGATACAGGCCAATACCGTGCTCGGTGCCCACAATGTCGTTTTCGCTGTCCGGCTTGCTGCTGAATCCCTGGCGGAAAATATGCGGCTTCATCGCATCCTCCACCCCGCAGCCCCTGTCGGCCACCTCGATCAGCAGCTCCTGGTTACGGTCTGAAATGTAAAGCTCTACCGGCGCGGGGACCGGTGCTTTAAGGGTTGCGTCCACCGCGTTGTCCAGCAGATTTCCAATAACCGACATCAGCTCCGTTTCGTTGAGCGTGGCGGGCATGCGGGTGAGCTGGCAGGCGGGATCAAACAGCAGCTCGATGCCTTTTTCGCGCGCGCTGACGTATTTTCCTAACAGCAGCCCACATAGCGCGGGAGAGGAAAAACGGGCGGAGACAAAGTCCAGCACCCGCTGCGCGCCTTCGGACTGCACCTGAATGTAACGAATCGCCTCGTCATAGTGTTTCATCTGCAGCAAGCCCACCAGCGTGGCGGTCCAGTTCAGCTGCTCGTGGCGCATAATGCGCAGGTTATCCGCATAGCGCTTGATCTGACTGAGCTGGCTGCTGAGGGTGTTGATGTCATTTTTGTCGCGAAAGCTGTAGACCCAGCCGCTTTCAACGCCGGGTTCGACCTCAATCGCCACGCGGTTGACGATCACCTCGCGCTGGTTCAGCACCGCAATCTGGTCGTGGCTGCCAGCGCTGACCGAGGCGTAGCGCTGGGATAAAAAGCCCGGCGACGTCTGCAGAACGTCTTCCAGCGGTTTACCGATAAGGTCTTTCTCACTTTGCCGAATATCCAGCATTTCTCGTGCGGCGCGGTTAATTAAGATCAGCTGCTTCTCTTCATTGACGGCAAATACCCCCTCATACATGGCTTCTAATAGCGCGCGCTGCTGCAAAACCAGCTGAGCGATATCTTTCGGCTCCAGTCGGAACATCTGTTTTTTGAGATTGCGGGTAAACAGCCAGGAGAACATAAACAGCAGCAGCAGAAGAGCCGCGCCGTACAGCCCGGACTGCCAGAGAATACGGGCGTTAATATTGGCAATATAGGAGGTCAGATAGCCGACCGAGACAATACCAATCACCTGATGCTGCGCGTTAAAGATCGGCGCTTTGCTGCGCAGTGAGACTCCAATACCGCCCTGACGCACGGAAATAATAGTTTTGCCCTTTAATACCTCCGCGTTATCCCCGCCGATCATCGGTAAATTTATGCGCTCCGGGGATTCCGAATGATAAAGGTGCTGCTCCTGCGTATCGCCAATCACAATATAGCTGGCATCGCTTTGGGCGCGCAGCGGCTGAATTAACCGGGCGATGCCGGGGATATCTCTGGCCGCAACCATTGCAGCCAGACCCGGCATCAGCGCGATCTGGCTGGCCTGAACCCGGGCGCGCTGGCCGAGATCGTGATGGAGCTGTCGGTCAATAAAATGGAACAGGATCGTTCCCAGCAGAACTAACAGCAGGCAGGAGAAGCACACCAGCGCTAAAAATAGCTTTACCTGAAAAGAGAGTCTGCGTTTCATTCAACCTGCGGATGTTATGTAAAAGTGACATTTCCCGAGCCTGACATGGGCAAATAGCGGACGCAATCTGGCAAGAAAAGAGTTGTGACCTGGCTTTTCGTTTTCGGCGTGATAGCCATCAGGATCCCGTCAGGCTATTCTTCATTCAGCACGATAATAATTACAGAGGCAATGTCATGGATAAAGAGCTACTGGATGCGGGTTACCGGGCCTATACCGGCGAGAAAATTGACGTTTACTTCAATACCGGGATTTGCAAACACTCCGGTAACTGCGTGCGTGGCAGCGCAAAGCTGTTTAATCTCAAACGTAAACCGTGGATCATTCCCGATGAAGTGGACGTTGAAACGGTTGTCCGCGTGATTGATACCTGCCCGAGCGGTGCGCTGAAGTATCGCCAAAAATAAGCGAGGAACCATGGATATTCTGGAAGGCCATAACAAGTTTTACGTGAATGATGCGAACGGCAATCAGGTCGCGGAGATTGTCTTCGTACCGACCGGCGAGCATCTGAGCATTATCGAGCACACCGACGTGGATGAGAGCCTGAAAGGGCAGGGCGTCGGTAAACAGCTGGTAGCGAAAGTGGTGGAGAAGATGCGCGGTGAGAACCGTAAAATTATCCCGCTGTGCCCGTTCGCGAAACATGAGTTTGATAAAACGCGGGAATATGACGATATTCGGGCGTAAATAACACCGGCGATGGCCGGTGTTTTTTTCATCTCGCCTGCTCAAATAGCAATATCAACGCGATCAGCACCATGATCCCTCCTGATGCCATGCTTACCAGACGCGCCGCCTGTGGCCGGGTCGCCAGTACCGCTTTCGAACCATACCCCACCAGCAGATAGACCAGCGTACAGGTGATAAGGTGCATCATCCCAAGCGTGGACATCTGCATTGCTATCGACCAGCTTCCGGTCGGGTCCGTAAACTGCGGAAGCAGGGCCAGGAACAGCAAAAACACTTTCGGGTTTAGGCCGCTAATGCAGAGCCCTTTCACCGCCCACTGTCGCCAGCTTCCCGCGTGGTGGGTGGCCTTTTCCGGTGCGGCAGGGTGACGCAACAGTCCGATGCCGAGCCACAGGAGATACGCGGCCCCCGCGAGGGTCAGCCCGGTTAACGCCAGCGGATGTTGAGCAATCACGACCCCCACGCCAGCCACGACAATGAGCGTGGCTAACAGATGCCCGGACATCAGCCCCAGCACCGCCGGTACCACGCGTCGTCCGTTAATCCCGGCGCTTATGGCGTAGGCCCAGTCGGCGCCTGGCGTCATGATGAGCAGAAAAGAAACCACCCAAAAGCCGGCCACAATACTCATTTCCATCGTCCTGAAGACTCCCGCAGTGCGTCAAACGTTGAGAAAAAGAATATCGCTAACTCTGCGAAATAGGCTTTCAATGTTATGCTCGTAACACGGTTAAATTGAGAAAATCTTCCACATGGATAGCATCGATCGAAAAATTCTTGCGGAGCTACAGTCTGATGGCCGCTTATCCCTTACCGAGCTCGCTGAGCGTGTGAATCTGAGCCTATCGCCGTGCCATCGTCGCGTGCGGGCGCTGGAGCAAAGCGGGGCGATAACGGGATACCGTGCCAGCCTCGACCCCGCCAAAATGGGATTCAACTTCCTGGCAATAGTGTTTGCGACGCTAAAGGAGGGGGACCGAAAGGCGGTTAGCGCGTTTGAAGCGGCGGTGGAGGAGATCCCGCAGATCGTGCTGGCGCAGCGTCTGTTTGGCGATCCCGATTACCTGATGCACGTCGTGACCCGCGACCTCTCCGCTTTCCAGAAGCTCTACGACGAGAAGCTCTCCGCCATGCCCGGCGTGCAGCATCTTCGCTCAACGCTTGTCATGAAAACGGTGGTGCAGGACAGGCCTTTTCCGCTGGAATTAGCTGGGCGAGACTGAGAGGCATGCCCGGCAGTACGCCGGGCATCAAAGGGGGGTTAGCCGACAAACATCACCGACACGCACAGCACTCCGACGATTAGCGTCAGCAGGTTGCCAATGGAACGGTACGGTTTCAGGGAGGGGATTAGATACGTCGACAGCGTCGGCATGATAAACAGGATCATGGCGATAAGCGGGCCGCTGATGGCGTAAATCATCGAAATGGCGTTCGGGTTAATGCAGCAGACGGCAAAGGTGATTAACGACACCCCCATAATGGAAATCGCGCGGTTAAAGGCGCGGCTCTTTTTCACCCCCACCTGACTGAGCGACGACTTCACGATCTCTGTCGCCCCTTCAATCACCCCAAAATAGGTACCGAGGAACGATTTCGACATCGCAATTATCGCCACGACAATCCCGGAGATGCCCAGCCATGCCCGTGATGAAGGCATCATCGACAGCGCGGACAGGATCGTCACCCCTTCCTCTTTGGCGGCCACAATGTACGACGGCGGAATAGAGAGCAGGCAGCTGAAGACAAAGAACAGCACGCTCAGGCAGATAATCAGGTACGCCACCTTCATGATCTTCTTACATTTATCCATGGCGCCATCGGCAAACTTCTCGCGACGGTCAACGGCAAACGTGGAGATAATCGGGGTATGGCTGAACGCAAATACCATCACCGGAATCGAAATCCAGACCTGGTGCAGCGTGTGGCGATCGACGGCCATCTGGCTGGTCAGCAGCGAGGGCTGCCAGCTGCCGATCAGATAGAGCGAGACAAACAGGAAATAGGCAATCAGCGGAAACACCAGGAAGCCCATCACTTTTATCGTGATATGCCGTCCCATCAGGAAGATCAGATTCAGGACCAGCACCACGCCCAGGCTGACCAGCACGCGAACGGCGGTATCAACCGTCAGGTGTTTCGCCAGCTGCTCCGTGAGCGAGTTGGTGATGGCCACTGCATAAATCTGCACCACCACAAAGAAGGCGATGAAATAGAGCGTGGTAATCAGGTTGCCAATCTTCCTGCCGTAATAGTGCGAGACGGCGCCGGTGATCCCCTCGTTGCCTTTCGTTTTCGACGACAGAATAAATTGCGCCAGCGCTCTGTGCGGCCAGTAGGTTAAGGGGTAGGCCACGAGGGCGGTAATAAACAGGACAATTGCGCCTGCGGAGCCCAGCTGAATGGGCAGGAACAGCGTTCCTGCGCCCACGGCCGTGCCGTAGAGAGCGAAACTCCAGAGAGTCTCATCTTTTGACCAAATTTTCGACATTAGAGCAACGTTTCAACTATCAAACCATCGGAATGGAGTGCAATTTACCATAGTTATGCACCGAGAGCGCAGTTGCTTCGAAGGTGAATGGCCGGAGCGGGCGTCCGGCCAGAAGGTGTTTAGCCTGCCAGGGCGCGCCGTTGCTGGCGACGCTTAAGAAATTTCTCGCGAAGGCAATCGTACGCCCAGTTATAGAACATGGTGTACGGCAGGAAGAACAGGAAGAAACCTATTTCCAGTGTGAATGCCTGCAGCAGGGTAACGCCCAGCACGGCGGCGACAATCGACACGCCAATCACAATAAACCCGCATTCAAACCCAAGCGCATGCAGCGCACGCACTTTTGCCGTACGTTTGACGCGCTGAACGGGCCAGAAGCGGTCGAAGCCGAAGTTATAAATAATGTTCCACAGCATGGCGGTGGTCGCCAGAACAATGGTCAACCCGCCCATTTCCACCACGGAACGCTGCATAAGCCACGCCGCGGTAGGGGCGAGGATCGCCGTCGCAATCCCTTCAAAACAGACAGCATGAAAGATCCGCTCCGGCAGTTTACGTTGGAGTGCATCCTGATGTTGCATAGCGATAGACCTCGTTAATTCGCCGGTATGGGCGTTGATGTGGCCTATTTTCATCGCTAAAGCTGATATATTAAAGATAGTATCCATCGCTAAAGTAGATAGGTTATGCGCTATTCACCCGAAGCCCTTACCGCGTTTGTTGAGACCGTTGCGGCTGGCTCTTTCTCTGCGGCCGCACGCCGGCTGCGTAAAAGCCAGTCGACGATCAGCACGTCCATTGCCAATCTTGAAGCCGATCTGGGCTTCGAGCTGTTTGACCGCTCTGCGCGCCAGCCGGTGTTGACGGCCCAGGGGGAACAGGTGCTGGGCTACGTGCAGGCGATTCTCGCCGCCAGCACGCGGCTGGATGAGCTGGCGGTGTCGCTATCGGCGCAAACGGAGGCGCGTCTGACGTTTGTCCTTTCCGATACCCTCAACCCGGACGTGCTGGAAGAGATGATGAAACAGTTTGACGCGCGCTTTCCCCATACGGAATTCGAATGTCTGATTGGCGAGGAGGAGGACGTGATCGATCTCCTGCAAAAGGAGCGCGCGCAGATTGGCCTCACCGAGGCGCGAGACGGTTATCCTACGGATATCGGCGCTATCCGGCTGCCGATGCAGACCCGCATGGCGATCTATGTCGCGACCACGCATCCGCTCGCCGGACAACATGACGTTCAGCGTGACGAGCTGCACGGCTGGCGAGAGCTGCGGCTGAGCACCTATCTTGAGCGCGAGGCGGAGATCGCGCGCGGGCCCGTCTGGTCAGCCCCGAATTACCTGTTACTCTTGAGTATGGCGGTACAGGGATTTGGCTGGTGCGTGTTGCCGTGCGCGCTGGTGGATGAATTTGCCGCCGCGAAATCCCTGGTACAGCTCAATGTTCCCGGCTGGCCGCGGGCGATCGGCATCGATCTGCTGTGGAATAAACGATCCCCTCCCGGCATTGCCGGAAGCTGGCTGCGGCAGTATCTGCAGGATGCGCGCTGATCCTTGTGATTAATCTCACTATTTTTAAACAATTAAGATAATTGCCAGTAACAATCCTCTACTATCGTCATGTCATTTAACACAGAGGTCGTGATGAAAGATGTCGTAATAGTGGGTGCGTTGCGTACAGCTATCGGCTGTTTTCAGGGATCGCTCGCGCGTCACTCGGCGGTTGACCTGGGCAGCGTGGTGGTGAAAGCGCTGGTGGAACGTAGCGGGATCGCAGCACATGAAGTTGATGAGGTGATCCTGGGACAGGTTCTCACGGCCGGTGCCGGGCAAAACCCTGCGCGTCAGGCGGCGCTGAAGGGCGGGCTGCCCAATACCGTCTCTGCCATCACCATCAACGACGTCTGTGGTTCAGGATTAAAAGCGCTGCATCTCGCGACGCAGGCCATTCAGTGTGGTGAGGCGGACGTGATCATTGCTGGCGGACAAGAGAATATGAGCCGCGCGCCGCACGTGTTGACCGACAGCCGGACCGGCGCACAGCTGGGCAACAGTCAGCTGCTCGACAGCCTGGTGCATGACGGGCTGTGGGACGCATTCAACGATTATCATATGGGCGTGACGGCGGAAAATCTGGCGCGCGAGTACGGTATCAGCCGTGAGGTGCAGGATGCCTATGCGCTGAGCTCGCAGCAAAAAGCGCGTGCGGCGATCGATTCCGGTCGTTTTCGCGACGAAATTGTCCCGGTCAGCACGCAGCGTCAGAGCGGCGAGCATGTCGTCGTAGATACCGATGAACAGCCGCGCACTGACGCCAGTGCTGAAGGCCTGGCCAGGCTGAACCCCGCGTTTGAAATGCAGGGCTCAGTGACGGCAGGAAATGCCTCTTCCATTAACGACGGCGCTGCCGCCGTTATGATGATGAGCGAAAGCAAAGCTCTTGAGCTCGATCTCCCCGTCCTGGCCCGCATTAAGGCGTTCGCGAGCGTGGGGGTTGATCCTGCGTTAATGGGGATCGCACCGGTCTACGCGACCCGCCGCTGCCTGGAGCGTGCGGGGTGGCAGCTTTCGGATGTGGATCTGATTGAAGTGAACGAAGCCTATGCCGCTCAGGCGATCTCCGTCGGAAAAATGCTTGAGTGGGATCCGCTGCGGGTCAACGTTAACGGTGGGGCGATCGCGCTGGGTCATCCTATCGGGGCGTCCGGCTGCCGGATCCTGGTTTCTCTGGTCCACGAAATGAAAAAGCGCAATGCCCGCAAAGGGATTGCCACGCTTTGTATAGGCGGCGGGCAAGGGGTGGCGCTGGCCATCGAACGCTAAACTCTTCTTATTAAAAAACCTCCTCCGGGAGGTTTTTTTCGCGCCCTTTTTCTCCTGGCGGCTTAATTGTGATCCGAACACCATTTCCGTTATAAACAAAAATTAAAATGAAACGTTGTTTTAAATTTCATTGAAAAGCCCACTTTATGCCGATAGTATGTGCTCATTATGAAAAACGGAACGCTGTTTCGTTTATTTCCGCCTTCGGGCATGACCACATCTGGAGGTTACCGTGGACGTCAGAGAAAGCATCCACAGCGCGCACGCCAAAACGCTGGATACTCAGGGGCTGCGCAATGCGTTTTTAGTCGAGCAGGTATTCGAGGCCGACAGGTACACCATGGTTTACAGCCATATCGACCGCATTATTGTGGGCGGAATTATGCCCGTCACGAAAACCGTCTCCGTTGGCGGCGAGGTCGGTAAACAGCTGGGCGTAAATTATTTCCTCGAACGTCGCGAGCTGGGGGTGATTAACATCGGCGGGCCGGGCACCATCACCGTAGACGGACAGTGCTATGAGATTGGCCATCGCGAGGCGCTGTACGTGGGTAAAGGGGCGAAAGACGTGGTCTTTGCCAGCATCGACGCCAGCAGGCCTGCGAAGTTCTACTACAACTGCGCGCCGGCCCACGCCACCTGTCCAACCAAAAAGGTGACCCCGGCAGACGTCGCACCCGTGACGCTGGGCGACAACCTCACCAGCAACCGCCGCACCATTAATAAATACTTCGTGCCGGACGTGCTGGAGACCTGCCAGCTCAGCATGGGGTTGACCGAACTTGCGCCGGGCAACCTGTGGAATACCATGCCGTGCCATACCCACGAGCGCCGCATGGAAGTCTACTTCTACTTCAACATGGATGCGGACGCCTGCGTGTTCCACATGATGGGGCAGCCGCAGGAAACGCGCCATATCGTGATGCACAACGAGCAGGCGGTGATTTCACCGAGCTGGTCTATTCACTCCGGCGTTGGGACAAAAGCCTACACCTTTATCTGGGGAATGGTGGGCGAAAACCAGGTCTTTGATGATATGGACCATGTTGCGGTCAGCGATCTGCGCTAGTCGCGGGCAGTGAAGCATAAACCTGCCTGTGAGTGACAGGCTCTGAAAGAGTAAGGAATAAACATGATTCTGGATGCATTCTCCCTGCAGGGGAAAGTGGCGGTGGTTTCCGGATGTGATACCGGGCTGGGTCAGGGGATGGCGTTAGGCCTGGCGGAAGCGGGCTGCGATATCGTCGGGATTAATATCGTTGAGCCTACAGAAACCATCGAGCGCGTGACGGCTCTGGGACGCCGTTTCCTGAGCCTGACCGCCGACCTGCGTAAAATCGATACCATTCCTGAACTGCTGGATCGCGCGGTAGCGGAATTCGGCCATATCGACATTCTGGTCAACAACGCCGGGCTGATTCGCCGTGAAGATGCGATCAACTTCAGCGAACGCGACTGGGACGACGTGATGGACCTGAACATCAAGAGCGTATTTTTCATGTCCCAGGCGGCGGCGAAGCATTTTATTGCGCAGGGGAACGGCGGCAAGATCGTGAATATTGCCTCTATGCTCTCGTTCCAGGGGGGAATCCGCGTGCCGTCTTACACCGCGTCCAAAAGCGCCGTGATGGGCGTGACCCGCCTGCTGGCAAACGAGTGGGCGAAACATAATATCAATGTGAATGCCATTGCGCCGGGTTACATGGCGACCAACAACACGCAGCAGCTGCGCGCAGACGAGCAGCGCAGCGCGGAAATACTTGAACGTATTCCGGCGGGGCGCTGGGGGCTGCCGGGCGATCTGATGGGGCCGGTAGTGTTTCTGGCCTCGTCGGCATCGGACTATATCAACGGCTACACCGTGGCGGTTGATGGCGGCTGGCTGGCGCGATAACCCGCATCGGGTCTGGACCTCTGCTTTCGGGCGGAGGTTTTTTTTGCTCAAAAATTGTCAAAGTCCATATTGGTAAACACGAAAAATCCATACTAAAAAATCATGAACGACATTCATCACACTTTTAATTCTGAAAAATTAATGCATTAGTAAAATAACGTGATTATTAAGCGTTAGTTGAAATTGTAATGTCCATCACAGATCGCTATGTCGCAGCTAAATAATCCATATCTTCACCTTTTCCCACCTGACACTTTTCCTCGCTTTCTCGTAATTTCATTTAACGAATTTTGCTGTTGAGGCAGGAAAAATATGACATCGATAAATGACTCTACCCTAATGCCCGCTGCGCTGCGTGATACTCGCCGCATGAACCAGTTTGTCTCCATTGCCGCCGCCGTGGCGGGCCTGTTATTTGGACTGGATATCGGCGTTATTGCCGGCGCATTGCCCTTTATTACCGATCACTTTACCCTCAGCAGTCGCCTGCAGGAGTGGGTGGTGAGCAGCATGATGCTCGGTGCGGCCATCGGCGCGCTGTTCAACGGCTGGCTGTCGTTTCGTCTGGGGCGCAAATACAGCCTGATGGTCGGGGCAATTCTGTTCGTTGCCGGCTCCATTGGCTCGGCGTTTGCCGCTAACGTTGAAATCCTGCTGCTTTCCCGCGTGATGCTGGGCGTGGCGGTGGGGATTGCGTCCTACACCGCGCCGCTTTATCTCTCCGAAATGGCGAGCGAAAACGTGCGCGGCAAGATGATCAGCATGTATCAGCTGATGGTCACGCTGGGTATTGTGCTGGCGTTCCTGTCTGACACCTACTTCAGCTACAGCGGCAACTGGCGCGCGATGCTGGGCGTGCTGGCCTTACCGGCGCTGGTGCTGATCGTCCTGGTGATTTTCCTGCCAAACAGCCCGCGCTGGCTGGCGCAAAAAGGGCGCCACGTGGAGGCGGAAGAGGTGCTTCGCATGCTGCGCGATACCTCAGAAAAAGCCCGCGAAGAGCTGAACGAGATCCGCGAAAGCCTGAAGCTCAAGCAGGGGGGCTGGGCGCTGTTTAAAATCAACCGCAACGTGCGCCGGGCGGTCTTCCTCGGCATGCTGCTGCAGGCGATGCAGCAGTTCACCGGCATGAACATCATCATGTACTACGCTCCGCGGATTTTCAAAATGGCCGGGTTTACCACCACGGAACAGCAGATGATCGCGACCCTGGTGGTCGGGCTGACCTTCATGTTCGCCACCTTTATTGCCGTTTTCACCGTGGACAAGGCGGGCCGTAAACCTGCGCTGAAAATTGGCTTCAGCGTGATGGCGCTCGGCACGCTGATCCTGGGCTACTGCCTGATGCAGTTTGATAACGGTACGGCCTCAAGCGGACTTTCCTGGCTTTCTGTCGGGATGACCATGATGTGTATCGCAGGCTACGCGATGAGCGCCGCGCCGGTGGTCTGGATCCTGTGCTCCGAAATTCAGCCGCTCAAATGCCGTGACTTTGGCATCACCTGTTCCACGACCACCAACTGGGTATCGAACATGATCATCGGCGCGACGTTCCTGACGCTGCTGGACGCGATTGGCGCAGCGGGAACGTTCTGGCTCTATACCGTGCTGAACGTGGCGTTTATTGGCGTCACGTTCTGGCTGATCCCGGAAACCAAAGGTGTGACGCTGGAACACATCGAGCGCAAGCTGATGGCCGGAGAGAAACTGCGAAACATCGGCGTGTGATCGTATTGCCCGTTTACCTGGCCCAACGTATGCAGGGGATAACCAATGTTTGTTTAAAAGGCGCTGAATGCAGCGCCTTTTTTTATTGGCACCGGATGTGTTAAAAGAAGAAACCAACGAAAAGGAGGGATGATGAAAACGATCGGCCTGTTAGGTGGAATGAGCTGGGAATCGACAATCCCTTATTATCGCCTGATTAACGAAGGGGTGAAGCAGCGTTTGGGTGGTCTGCATTCCGCAAGCCTGCTCCTGCACAGCGTTGACTTTCATGAAATCGAAGCCTGCCAGTCGAGCGGCGAGTGGGATAAAGCCGGGGAGATTCTGGCCCAGGCGGCGCTTGGGCTGGAGCGTGCTGGCGCCGAGGGTATAGTGCTTTGTACCAATACCATGCACAAAGTGGCGTCGCATATTGAGGACCGCTGCTCGCTGCCGTTTTTGCATATTGCGGACGCGACCGGGCGTGTGATTGCGGCATCCGGGATGCGCCGCGTAGCGCTTTTGGGTACACGCTACACCATGGAGCAGGATTTTTATCGCGGACGTTTGCACAGTGAATTTGGGATCGAGAGCCTGATCCCGGATGAAGACGACCGGGCGTGCATCAATCAGATTATCTTTGACGAGCTCTGCCTCGGTACCTTTAGCGAATCTTCCCGCGCGTATTACGTCAGCGTTATCGATAAACTCGCGCAGCAGGGGGCCGAAGGGGTGATTTTCGGCTGCACGGAAATTGGTTTGCTGGTCCCCGTAGCGCAAAGCCCGATTCCGGTATTCGATACCACCGCCATCCACGCTGCGGATGCCGTGGCGTTTATGCTGTCCTGAGCACCCGTTCTGGTTTACATGTTGGCGGCGTCATAGGCGGATTGCGCCGCCACAATGGCATCAATATTATTTTCCACCCAGTGCGCCAGCACCGTCACCGTTTTGGTTAATGTCTGGCCAAGCGGTGTCAGGCTGTACTCGACTGTTACAGGTACCGTGGCGAATATCTTTCGCGACACCAGCCCATCACGTTCCAGCTTGCGTAAAGACTGGGTCAGCACCTTTTTGGTGATTCGCTGAATATCGCGTTGAAGATGACTAAAGCGCATCGGTCCCTTCTCCAGACGCGCAAGGATTAACAGTGCCCACTTATCGGCGATACGCGTCAGCACGCCTCGGGTCGGGCAGCGCTCATCGAACACGTTGTAAGGAGGCATCTCCTTTTTCAGAACTGCTGTATGGGTCATGGTGGTTCCCTCGAGGTAACCAGGTGAGGTAAAGGTGCCTTCTTACGCCCGTGAATGTTTGCGTGTATAAAACGACGTAAGGTTTCTATTTGATACCAGGGAACCGAAAATGGCAACGGGCTCGCAGAGCAATTTTAAAGTCGTCTTAATCGTTTGACTCACAAGGCAATATTGCATCAGGAGATCTATCATGAGCGTTGTAGTTATCTATTATTCTGGCTACGGCCATACCAAACGCGTTGCTGAAACTGTCGCCGAGGGCGCGCAGGCTGAGCTTATCGCCATTGACAATAATGGCGATATTCAGGAAAGCGACTGGCAAAAACTCAACGATGCCAAAGCGATTATTTTTGGCGCGCCAACCTACATGGGAAGCGTACCGTGGCAGTTTAAGAAATTCGCTGACGCGACCTCTAAAGCCTGGTTCGTACGTAGCTGGCAGGACAAAGTGTTCGCGGGATTCAGCAACAGCGCCAGCCTGAACGGTGATAAGCAGGTATCGTTGCAATATCTGCAAACGCTAGCCTCTCAGCACGGTGGGATCTGGGTGAGCCTGGGGCTGCCGCCGTCAAATACTCTCGCGGCAACCCGTCAGGACATTAATAATCTGGGCGGTTCAGTAGGTTTGCTGGTGCAGTCTCCATCGGATGCTGATGCTGGCGCCATTGCCAGCGGCGATCTGCAAACCGCGGTTAAATTCGGCGAGCGTGTTGCGGCCATTGCGAAACGTTTCAACTGAGTTTTCAGACGCCCGCTGTTCAGCGGGGCGTCTGATTCAACATCTTATTTAGCTGGCCCGCCAATATACTTAGCCCTCCCTGCAGATGTTCGCTAAACGCCTCCACCAGCGCCGACGCCGGACGATGCAATGGGCGGATTAGGCTAACGGTAAAAGGAACTGAGACGCTAAACCGACGCACAACAATTCCACTTTCCGCATAATCCAGCGCCGTAAGCGGATTCACCACCGCGACGCCGATGCCCGCTCGCACCATCGCGCAAATTGAAGCCGCGCTGTGCGTTTCCACCACCATTCGCCGTTTGACCTGATGCTCGGCAAACAGGGTATCCAGTAGCTGTCTGTAGCTGTCGGTCTGCGACAGGCTAATGTAGTTTTCCCCGTGGAAGTCCTCTGGCGTGAGCACCGCCTTACCGGCAAGCCGATGCCCGGCGGGCAGAACGCACACTTCATCTAACGAAAGTAACTCCGTGCGCGCCGTGCCTGCTGGCGTTGAGAGGTTTTCGGTTAGGCCTAAATCATGGCGCTGAGCCGAAAGCCACTCTTCAAGCAGGGGAGATTCCTGAGGCACGATGGTGAGGCTGACCTCCGGGTATCGCGCCAGAAAGGGCTGCAGCAGCATCGGTAAAAAAGATTGCGAGAAGACGGGCAGGCAGACGATCGACAGCTCGCCCTGGCGAAACTCGCGCAGGCTTTCGGCTGCACTCACTATTCTGTCCAGCCCGTACCAGGAGCGCTGAACTTCCTCGAACAGGCGTAGTCCCTGCACCGTAGGGTGAAGCCTGCCCCGGGTGCGTTCGAACAGCTTCAGCCCCAGCACTTTCTCGAAGCGGGCCAGCTCGCGGCTCACCGTCGGCTGCGAGGTATGCAGCATCTGTGCGGCTTCGGTGAGATTGCCGGTGGTCATCACGGCGTGAAAAATCTCGATGTGGCGTAAATTGACGGCGGGCATAGGGCACCTGAAAGCAGAGAACTGTCCATATCATTTTTGCATAGACTCGCGATAAAACGATATTTTTTATTCTCTTTGCGCTGTGGCGTAATCATCAAAACGCATTTATCCGGAGAAGACCATGCCACGCCCGCTGAACCAGACTGATACCGATTTGAACGCCGACAACCTGCTGCGCCTGCCTGCCGAATTTGGCTGTCCGGTGTGGGTCTACGACGCGCAGATTGTCCGCGAGAAGATCGCCGCCCTGCATCAGTTTGACGTGGTGCGTTTTGCCCAGAAGGCCTGCTCCAATATCCATATTCTGCGCCTGATGCGTGAGCAGGGCGTGAAGGTCGACTCCGTCTCGCTTGGCGAAATCGAACGCGCGCTGGCGGCCGGATACGATCCGAAAGCTGACGGCGACGCGATCGTCTTTACCGCCGATGTGATCGACGACGCGACGCTGGCGCGTGTTCACGAGCTGCAGATCCCGGTGAATGCCGGTTCTGTGGATATGCTGGAGCAGCTGGGTCAGGTATCTCCCGGCCATCGCGTCTGGCTGCGGGTGAATCCGGGCTTTGGTCACGGCCACAGCCAAAAAACCAATACCGGCGGCGAAAACAGCAAGCACGGGATCTGGTATGCCGATATGCCTGCCGCGCTGGCGGTATTACAGCGCTACGGCCTGAAGCTGGTGGGTATTCATATGCATATTGGCTCTGGCGTGGATTACGGCCACCTGGAGCAGGTGTGCGGCGCGATGGTGCGCCAGGTTGTCGACTTCGGTCAGGATCTGGAGGCGATCTCTGCGGGCGGCGGTCTCTCCATTCCATATCGCGAAGGCGAAGAGGCGATCGATACCGATCACTATTACGGTCTGTGGAGCGCCGCGCGTGACCAAATCGCCGCGCATCTGGGCCATGCGGTGAAGCTGGAAATTGAGCCGGGTCGTTTCCTGGTGGCGGAAGCCGGCGTGCTGGTTTCGCAGGTGCGCAGCGTGAAAGAGATGGGGTCTCGCCACTTCGTCTTGATTGATGCAGGCTTTAACGATTTGATGCGTCCGTCCATGTACGGCAGCTATCACCACATTACCGCCCTGGCTGCTGACGGCCGTGATTTAACGCAGGCGCCGCGCGTTGAGACGGTCGTTGCGGGGCCGCTGTGCGAATCGGGCGACGTGTTTACCCAGCAGGAAGGCGGCAAAGTGGAAACCCGCGCGCTGCCAGAGGTCAAACCGGGCGATTATCTTGTGCTGCATGACACCGGTGCCTACGGGGCATCTATGTCATCTAACTACAACAGCCGTCCGCTGCTGCCGGAAGTGCTGTTTGATAACGGTAAAGCGCGGCTGATCCGCCGTCGCCAGACTATTCAGGAACTGCTGGCTTTAGAACTCATCTGATGAAAGTACGGCCCCGTTGTGACCGAATCGCGTAAGACCAGCGTGCCGGTAAACGGCGGGATGGCATCGACCGGCTGGTTTTTTGCCAGCCGGATCGCCTGATCGATGGCCGTGACAATCATATTGTCGATGGGCAGATAAACCGATGAGAGCGCAGGCTCCAGCCATTTCGCGCTTGGGGCATCGTCAAAGCCGAACAGTGAAATATCCTGCGGGATTTTAAGCCCCGCCTGGTGCAACGCTTTGGACGCACCCAGCGCCATATCGTCGTTACAGGCAAACAGGGCGCTAAACGGTACTCCGTCGGCAATCAATTCCTTGCAAAGCTCGTATCCCCGCGTCATTCCCGCATCGCCGTACTTTATCCGACGCTCGTCCAGACGGATACCATGCTTTTCCAGCGCCTTGCGATAGCCCATCAGCCGCGCTTTACCCGTGGGAGTGTGGATCGGGACGGTGATACAGGCGATCTCCCGATGGCCCTGGCCGATCAGATAATCCACGGCCTTGAATGCGGCATCCTGCTGTTCGAAGAACACGCAGCGATCCGGCGCCTGGCTCACTTCACGGTTAATGACCACCAGTGGCGTTTTCACGGTGTTCATCAGTTTGACGATCGCTTTTTCGCTCATGTAGCGCGTGTAAAGCACGATGGCATCGCACTGGCGATCGGCCAGCATCTGCACCGCCTGTTCTTCCTGTTCCGGCGCATCGTGACCGTCGGTGACGATCAGCTGTTTCCCGTGAGTTTCGGTCTGCCGCGACGCCTGCTGGAGAAGGCGGCCAAAATAAAAGCCGTCAAAGGTCGAGACGACCAGACCAATGCTGTTGCTGGTCTGGTTAGCCAGCGAGCGCGCGAGAAAGTTCGGGCGATAGCCCAGCTCTTCCATCGCAGCAAACACCTGCTGACGCGTACTCTCTTTTACCTGACCTGTGCCGTTCAGCACGCGCGATACCGTGGCCTTCGACACGCCCGCGCGCAGTGATACATCCAGCATTGTTGCCATTCTACATTCCTGCTTCCACGTAACGATCTGCAGTTTACCACAGAGCTTATGCCGTATAAGCGATGCGGGAAGCGCAAAAACTCTGCCACGATCACGCTTTTTGGTAACGATTCGTCCGGCCAGCCTGAAGTCAAACTCAATAGCCTGACTCTGGTAAGATAATCACCGAACCGGGCTGGAGCATCAGGCCAGTAAATACATGAGAAAATGCAGGTGAAACATGAATAAGGCTGTCATCCTCCCGCTTTACAAGGCTCCACACTTCGCAGAGCAGGTTACCGACTGGCTCTGGCAGGCCTTTGGCGAAGGGCTTTCTCGGGAATTTTTCCACAGTATTGTTGAGCACAGCCAGACACCGGGGGCATTACCGTTGACGTTTATTGCCCTTGAAGGCGAACAGCTTCTTGGCACGGTAGGGCTCTGGCGCTGCGATTTGATCACCCGACAGGATCTCTTTCCGTGGCTGGCGGCGCTGTACGTTGATGAGGCGGCGCGAGGTAAGGGGCTGGCGGGACAACTTCAGCAGCATGTTATCGCTTACGCAGCGCAGTCCGGGTATGAGGAGCTCCATCTCTGCTCTGCCTGCCGCGACTTCTACGAACGTTACGGCTGGCAGTACATCGGTGATGGTCTGGAATACCCCAACACGCGGGTTCACCTCTACCGTTATTCGCTCTGCGCTTCCGCAGGTGACGCAACGGAGTGACGGCGAACCAGCGTCGGGCTAAACAGATGCGTAATTTCCGGCGGCTGGCGCTGTTCAGCTAGCGCTAGCGCCAGCTCGGCGGCCTGCGTTGCCATGGTGATGATTGGGTAGCGCACGGTGGTCAGACGCGGGCGAACGTAGCGGGAGACCAGCACGTCGTCGAAGCCAATCAGCGAAATTTCTGCCGGTACCTCAATTCCGTTGTCATTCAACACCCCCATCGCCCCTGCGGCCATTGAGTCGTTATAGCTGGCAACCGCCGTGAAATTCCGTCCGCGACCCAGCAGCTCGGTCATGGCCTGTTCACCGCCGCTCTCATCCGGTTCACCGTAGGCCACCAGGCGGTCATTACACGGCAGCCCGTTTTCACGAAGGGCATCGTAGTAGCCCTGCAGGCGGTCCTCTGCATCAGAAATCGGATGATTTGAACAGAGATAGCCAATTCGGGTATGGCCCTGCTGAATAAGGTGCCGCGTTGCAAGCCTGGCACCGTAGCGGTCATCGAGGGCCACGCAGCGTTTTTCAAATCCGGGAATAATGCGGTTGATGATCACCATTCCGGGCATCTGCTTCATCAGGTGAATCAGCTCGGCGTCCGGGATCATTTTGGCGTGAACCACCAGCGCCGCGCAGCGGTGGCGGATCAGCTGTTCAATGGCCTGGCGTTCTTTTTGTTCATTATGATAGCCATTGCCGATCAGCAAAAAATTACCTGTCTGATAAGAAACCTGTTCAACCGCTTTAACCATGGCGCCGAAAAAGGGATCGGAAACATCACCCACCACCAGCCCAATGGTTTCGGTGGACTGCTGGGCGAGCGCGCGGGCATTGGCATTGGGATGATAGTTCAGGGATTCCATGGCATTTTGTACCGCCTGGCGCGATGCGTCACTGGCTTTTGGGGAGTCGTTAATCACGCGGGAGACGGTTGCCACCGACACGCCTGCCAGACGGGCCACATCCTTTATTGTCGCCATTCATTACCTTCTTATTGGGGGTAAGCGTTTACACACCAAATAGTGTTGCGGAAAAGCGGCGCGCATTCAAGGGGAGCGGATTTCCGCTCTCCACAAACGTGACGCAGGACAACCCTGGTGGTGTAATCGTTACACGCGCAGTCATGTCTGAAGAATGTCAATCTGAACCTTTGGTTACACTTTGCCTCAGGCTGTTGCGATTGTCCGATGGCGAGGATGTTAATGAGATTGATACAGTTGAGATCCCAGAGGTATTGATTGGTGAGAATTCTTAGTACGATTTCGTACTCATCTCTTGCACCAACCTGCGCGGATGCGCAGGTTTTTTTTCGCCTCCACTTTTGCTGTCGCTCCCGTATCACTTCTCGTGTAATCTGCCACCATTTACTATCAACCCTCCACACTGGCTGGCAAAGGGAGTTGAGATGCTATTTGGGTTCTTCCGTACACTGTTCCGTATTCTTTTTCGCATCCACGTCACTGGCGATGCCCAGGCGCTTCGCGGCGAACGCGTTCTTATCACACCAAATCATGTTTCCTTTATAGATGGCATCCTGCTGGCGCTGTTTTTACCCGTGCGCCCGGTGTTTGCGGTCTATACCTCTATCAGCCAGCAGTGGTACATGCGCTGGCTGACGCCGCTGATTGATTTTGTGCCGCTCGACCCGACCAAGCCGATGATGATTAAGCATCTGGTGCGTCTGGTTGAGCAAGGGCGTCCGGTGGTTATTTTCCCTGAAGGGCGTATTTCAGTGACCGGTTCGCTGATGAAAATCTACGACGGCGCGGGGTTTGTCGCGGCGAAGTCAAAAGCGACCGTGGTACCGCTGCGCATTGAAGGCGCAGAGCTAACCCATTTCAGCCGCCTGAAGGGGCTGGTGAAGCAGCGTCTGTTCCCTAAAATAACCCTGCATATTCTGCCGCCAACGTCGTTACCGATGCCAGAAGCGCCGCGTGCCCGCGATCGCCGTAAAATCGCCGGGGAAATGCTGCACCAGATTATGATGGAAGCGCGCATGGCCGTGCGCCCGCGCGAAACGCTGTACGAATCTCTGCTATCCGCGCAGTACCGCTATGGCGCGAAGAAAAACTGCATCGAAGACATCAACTTTACCCCGGACACCTATCGCAAACTGCTGACCAAAACCCTGTTTGTGGGCCGTATTCTGGAGAAGTACAGCAAAAAAGGCGAAAAGATTGGCCTGATGCTGCCTAATGCGGGCATCAGCGCGGCGGTGATTTTCGGTGCGGTTTCCCGGGGCCGTATCCCGGCAATGATGAACTACACGGCGGGCGTGAAGGGGTTGACCAGCGCCATCACCGCAGCCCAGATTAATACCGTCTTTACCTCCCGACAGTTCCTGGACAAAGGCAAGCTCTGGCATCTTCCCGAGCAGCTCACCCAGGTGCGCTGGGTCTTCCTGGAGGATCTGAAAGCGGACGTGACCACCGGCGACAAGCTGTGGATTTTTGCGCATCTGCTGGTGCCGCGTCTGGCGCAGGTCAAACAGCAGCCGGAAGATGACGCGATTATCCTCTTCACGTCGGGATCGGAGGGCAACCCTAAAGGCGTCGTCCACAGCCACAAGAGCATTCTGGCGAACGTTGAGCAGATTAAAAGCATCGCCGACTTTACCGCAAACGACCGCTTTATGTCGGCGCTGCCGCTGTTCCACTCATTTGGCCTGACGGTGGGGCTGTTCACGCCGCTCCTGACCGGCGCAGAAGTGTTCCTCTACCCGAGCCCGCTGCATTACCGCATTGTGCCGGAGCTGGTCTATGACCGTAACTGCACCGTCCTGTTCGGAACCTCAACCTTCCTGGGCAACTATGCGCGTTTCGCCAATCCGTATGACTTCTATCGCGTGCGGTATGTGGTGGCCGGTGCGGAAAAACTGCAGGAGAGCACGCGCCAGATCTGGCAGGACAAGTTTGGCCTGCGCATTCTTGAAGGCTATGGCGTTACCGAGTGTGCGCCCGTGGTCTCGATTAACGTGCCGATGGCGGCAAAACCAGGTACGGTTGGCCGAATCCTGCCGGGAATGGATGCGCGTCTGCTGGCGGTGCCGGGCATTGAGGACGGTGGCCGTCTGCAGCTGAAAGGGCCAAACGTGATGAACGGTTATCTGCGCGTGGAAAACCCGGGCGTGCTGGAAGCGCCGACGGCGGAAAACGTCAGCGGCGAGGTTGAAACCGGCTGGTACGACACCGGCGATATCGTCCGTTTCGATGAGCAGGGCTTTGTACAGATTCAGGGACGCGCGAAACGCTTCGCTAAAATCGCCGGTGAAATGGTCTCTCTGGAAATGGTCGAACAGCTGGCAACGGCCGTGTCTGCGGATAAGATGCATGCTACGGTGGTGAAGAGTGATGCCAGCAAAGGCGAGGCGCTGGTGCTGTTTACGACCGACGCTGAACTTAAGCGCGACAGGTTACTGAGCTATGCGCGTGAACACGGTATCCCTGAACTGGCCGTGCCGCGCGACATTCGCTACCTGAAGCAGCTCCCGGTGCTGGGTAGCGGGAAGCCCGATTTCGTGACCCTGAAAGGCATGGTTGAAGAGGCGGAACAGCAAAATGCGTGAGTCAGTACACACTAACACCTCACTGCGTTCAAAAGGCATGATGGCGGTCATTGCCGCGCAGTTCCTCTCTGCGTTCGGTGATAATGCGCTGCTGTTCGCCACGCTGGCGCTGCTGAAAGCCGAGTTTTACCCCGACTGGAGTCAGCCGATCCTGCAGATGGTGTTTGTGGGCGCTTACATTATCTTTGCTCCGTTCGTCGGGCAGGTAGCGGACAGCTTCCCGAAAGGCCGGGTGATGATGTTTGCCAACGGTCTCAAGCTGCTGGGTGCCGCCAGCATTTGCTTTGGCTTCAATCCGTTTATTGGCTACACGCTGGTGGGCATTGGCGCTGCCGCCTACTCCCCGGCAAAGTATGGCATCCTCGGAGAGCTGACCACGGGCGATAAGCTGGTGAAAGCCAACGGCCTGATGGAGTCGTCAACCATTGCTGCTATTCTGCTCGGATCCGTCGCGGGCGGCGTACTGGCCGACTGGCATGTCCTGGCGGCACTGGGCATCTGCGCGGTGGTGTATGGCGGGGCGGTCGTGGCAAACCTCTTTATTCCGAAGCTGCCAGTGGCTCGCCCGGGGCAATCCTGGCGCTTCAAACCGATGACCGGCAGTTTCTTCAACGCGTGCCGCGTGCTGTGGCGTAACGGGGAAACGCGTTTCTCCCTGATGGGGACCAGTATGTTCTGGGGGGCGGGCGTCACGCTGCGCTTCCTGCTGGTCCTGTGGGTGCCGGTGGCGCTGGGCATTACGGACAATGCGACGCCGACCTATCTTAATGCGATGGTGGCCATCGGCATTGTGGTTGGGGCGGGTGCGGCGGCGAAGCTGGTGACGCTCGAGACGGTAGCGCGCTGCATGCCCGCAGGGATCCTGATTGGCGTCGTGGTGCTTATCTTCTCGCTGCAGCATGCGTTATTGCCCGCGTATGTCCTCCTCATCCTGATTGGTATTCTGGGGGGCTTCTTCGTGGTGCCGCTGAACGCGTTGCTGCAGGAACGGGGTAAGCAGACTGTCGGGGCGGGAAATGCTATCGCGGTACAAAACCTGGGTGAAAACCTGGCAATGCTGTTAATGCTGGGGCTCTACTCGCTGGCGGTAAAAGTGGGTGTGCCGGTGGTGGGGATCGGCGTCGGGTTTGGTGGGCTGTTTGCGATTGCGATCGCGGGCTTGTGGATTTGGCAGCGTCGGCGTTGATATCTAGCCGGGTGGTGGCTTCGCCTTACCGGGCCTGCGTTTGAGCACCTGTAGGCCCGGTAAGCGTAGCGCCACCGGGCAAAAGCGTCAGGCTATGGTGCAGGATAAGTATAAACCTGATGCACCGCTTCAATCTCTGCTAACACGTCTTCACTCAGGTTCAGGTGGAAACTCTCAATATTGGTTTTCAGCTGTTCCATCGTTGTCGCGCCCAGCAGGGTGCTGGCAACAAACGGCTGACGACGCACGAAGGCCAGCGCCATCTGTGCAGGGTCAAGACCGTGACGCTTTGCGATATCTACATAGGCAGCAACGGCTTTCTGCGTCTGCTCACCGCTGTAGCGGGTGAAGCGGCTAAAGAGGGTATTTCGCGCCCCCGCCGGCTTCGCGCCGTTCAGGTATTTCCCCGTCAGCGTGCCGAAGCCGAGACAGGAATAGGCGAGCAGCTCTACCTCTTCATACTGTGTCACTTCGGCCAGACCCACCTCATAGCTGCGGTTAAGCAAGCTGTACGGGTTCTGGATAGTCACAATACGCGGCAGATCGTGCTTATCCGCCAGGTGCAGATAGCGCATGACCCCAAAGGCCGTTTCGTTAGATACGCCAATGTAGCGGATTTTTCCCGCGCGCTGGCACTCGGTCAGCGCTTCCAGCGTTTCCAGCAGCGTCACGGCGGGGGCGCTCTCATTCCAGCTGTATCCGAGCTTGCCAAAGCAGTTGGTTGGTCGCTGCGGCCAGTGCACCTGGTAGAGGTCGAGATAGTCGGTTTGCAGGCGCTTCAGGCTGGCATCCAGAGCGGCGCGGATATTCTTGCGATCGAGGATCTGGTTCGGGCGGATCCCGGTATCGTTATTGCGTGCGGGGCCACTGACTTTTGAGGCAATCACCAGCTTTTCACGGTTGCCGCGCTTTGCCAACCAGTTACCGACGTAGGTTTCGGTAAGTCCCTGCGTTTCAGGGCGTGGCGGAACAGGGTACATCTCTGCAACATCAATCAGGTTAATGCCCTGGCTGACGGCGTAATCGAGTTGTGCATGGGCATCGGCTTCGCTGTTTTGTTCACCAAATGTCATCGTGCCCAACCCCAGTTGGCTTATTTCCAGAGCGCTGTGGGGGATACGGTGATAATGCATAGCCGGCTTCCTCAGTAGACTTATAGACCGCGTCAGGGCGTGCCCGACAAAGGAATATAAACATGGCAGAGGGGAAGCAAAAGGGGAAGAAAAAAATCAAAAAGGCCAGCAAGCGGCTGACCTCTCTCTGATTATCGCTCGATAATTTGCGATACTTCGTCGCGATTGATCTGCATTTTATTGCCTTCCTGGTCGCGGTAGCTGACCAGACCGGTATCATCGTCAACTTCGGGTTTGCCATCGGTCAGGATCATTCGACCATCTTTTGTCGCCATGACGTAATCGCTGCTACAGCCCGATACGGCAAACGCTAAACCGACTGCTGACACTAATACTGCCCATTTTTTCATCGTTATCGTCCTCATCTGGCTTGTATCAAATCATAATCTAGTATTAACCCGATATGGCGACTTGAGGAAGCGGTAAAATCTTAAAAAGCAGTCGATTATGTTTGAGAGCTCGCAAAATAAGTAAAAAACTATGTTTTTAACAGGAAATGACGTGCCAGGAGTGCGCCAGTGAAATTCTTTTTGAGATAAAAACCGCGCGGCAACGTCAGTATCGGTTCACCCTGCGCGCCGATTGCCTCGGTAAGTGCTTTACTGTTGGCCGCTTTCGGACGCAGCTGTAACACTTCTCCGTGTCGGGCGGTGATGCGCTCTACCTGCCCAAGCACAATCATGTCCATCAGCTCTTCCCAGTCCAGGCGCAGCTGATGCTCTTCATCCTCGTCCGGGCTCCAGAGCAGCGGTGCGCCAACGCGACGGTCAGCCAGGGGGATCTGACGCTCACCTTCAACCGGTACCCATAATACGCGCTTCAGCTTGTGGCGAACGTGACTGGTTTCCCACGTCACGCCGGTATTGCCGGTTAATGGCGCAACGCAGACAAAGGTGGTCTCAAGCGGCTTGCCCTGGCTGTCTACAGGGATAGTTTTTAACTCCACGCCAAGTGCAGCAAAATCCTGCTCGGGTTTGCTCCCTGCGCTGGCACCCAGCCATAGTTCAAGCAGCATGCCGATCCAGCCTTTATCCCGCTTAAGATCCTTCGGGATCTGAAGCCCTGCCATTGCCGCCAGCTCGCCAAGCGAAAAGCCTGCAAGACGCTGTGCCTGCTGTAGCAACTGGCCCTCGCTGGACGGCGGTGAGAGCAAGGGTGTAAGCGGATGCATGATGGTAACCTTTTGATTAAAAAATAAACGAAGAAATTGTCCCCTGTGGATAGAGTTTAACTATTTCTGTACGAATATTCCATGTACATGATTTATATGTTTTTTTACTGGTTTGAAATCGTTTCACCAGAGTCGGAAAACGGGTTGTTCAAATCTGGTCACTGACAATGAACAGGATCTTACACCATGTTATCCACAGAAAAATGGGATAACTGGGCATAACCCTGACTACTGTTTCAATCTACAGCCTTGACGTGCGAGGAAAATCGAATTTTCAAACAAATTGTGACTAACTTATTGGCACAATCTGTGGATAAAACCGACGCTGTTCGATCTTTCATCAGCACGACGATCCCTGATGTGACGATCGTCACGCTATTCTGTTTTGTGTTCATGGAAATGCATTTAACTATATGAAAATAATTGTATTATTGAATTAAGCTAAAAAGGGGGGGACGGCATTGTTTGAGGTTGTTCATCGGTAATTAGACACTTCTTCACAACTATATCCACAGAAAAGGTGAATAAAATTCCTTTTAATGGCTCTCATCTGTTTATAACTCAGCACTTATTTGTGAGTTATTCAAATGTTATTAGGCTGCAGCCCTGTAAGAGAGTGGTTTACCGCCTCCCTGTAGTGTGAAACAATCATTCATATATAAGGTTTAGTTTGGGGTAGTCCGGTGATTGATGACGATGGCTACCGCCCGAACGTAGGAATAGTAATTTGTAATCGTCAGGGCCAGGTAATGTGGGCCCGGCGATATGGTCAGCACTCCTGGCAGTTCCCGCAAGGCGGGATTAATCCGGGAGAGTCCCCAGAACAAGCGATGTACCGGGAGCTTTTTGAAGAGGTCGGTTTGAGCCGGAAAGATGTTCGCATCCTGGCTTCGACCCGCAACTGGTTGCGTTACAAGTTACCGAAACGTTTGGTGCGTTGGGACACAAAGCCGGTTTGTATCGGCCAGAAACAGAAGTGGTTTCTGTTGCAGTTGGTGGGCAACGATTCAGACATCAATATGCAAACCAGCAGTACGCCGGAGTTCGATGGCTGGCGCTGGGTGAGCTATTGGTATCCTGTTCGTCAGGTCGTGTCATTTAAACGCGATGTTTACCGTAGGGTGATGAAAGAGTTTGCAAGTGTGGTAATGCAGCTTCAGGAGATCCCGCCTAAGCCGCAGAGCGCACCTGCCTGGCGACGTAAAAGAGGTTAAGCTACGCAAATCATGCTCACCCGCTTGCGAGAAATAGTCGAGAAGGTGGCCAGCGCTCCGCGTCTGAACGAGGCGCTGAATATTCTGGTCACCGACATCTGTCTTGCGATGGAGACCGAGGTCTGTTCGGTATATCTGGCCGACCACGATCGGCGCTGCTATTACCTGATGGCGACCCGTGGTTTGAAGAAGCCACGTGGACGCACCGTAACGCTCGCATTTGATGAGGGTATCGTCGGTCTGGTTGGGCGGCTGGCTGAACCCATCAACCTTGCTGACGCGCAAAAACACCCCAGCTTTAAATACATCCCTTCCGTAAAAGAAGAGCGCTTCCGCGCTTTCCTTGGCGTACCGATTATCCAGCGTCGCCAGCTGCTCGGCGTACTGGTCGTCCAGCAGCGTGAGCTACGTCAGTATGACGAAAGCGAGGAGTCTTTCCTCGTCACGCTGGCCACGCAGATGGCGGCGATCCTCTCTCAGTCTCAGCTTGCCGCGCTCTTTGGCCAGTATCGCCATACGCGCATTCGTGCCCTTCCGGCATCGCCAGGCGTAGCGATTGCTGAAGGCTGGATGGACGCCACGCTGCCGTTAATGGAGCAGGTTTACGAAGCCTCAACGCTTGATGAAGCGCTTGAGCGCGAGCGTCTTACCGCCGCGCTGGAAGAGTCGGCGAATGAATTTCGTCGTTACAGCAAACGTTTTGCCGCAGGTGCGCAAAAAGAGACGGCGGCCATTTTCGACCTCTATTCGCACCTGCTTTCCGATGCGCGTCTGCGTCGTGAGCTTTTTGCTGAAGTGGATAAAGGCTCGGTCGCGGAGTGGGCCGTTAAGAAGGTTATCGAGAAATTTGCCGACCAATTTGCGGCATTGACCGACGGTTACCTGAAAGAGCGGGCTGGAGATCTCCGGGCCCTGGGACAACGTCTGCTGTTCCATCTTGATGACACCATTCAGGGGCCGAATGCCTGGCCTCAACGGTTTGTTCTGGTCGCCGATGAACTGTCGGCAACCACGCTGGCTGAACTGCCGCAGGACAGGCTGGCCGGTGTCGTGGTGCGCGATGGTGCCGCCAACTCACACGCCGCCATTATGGTGCGCGCGCTGGGTATCCCTACCGTTATGGGGGCGGACATTCAGCCGTCGGTACTGCACCGACGTACGCTGGTGGTCGACGGCTATCGCGGTGAGCTGCTGGTCGATCCTGAGCCGGTTCTGCTCCAGGAATACCAGCGTCTTATCAGCGAAGAGAATGAATTAAGCAAGCTGGCGGAAGATGACGTTAACCTGCCCGCACAGCTTAAGAGCGGTGAGCGGATCAAAGTCATGCTCAACGCCGGTTTAAGCCCTGAACATGAAGAAAAGCTTGGCAGCCGCATCGACGGCATTGGCCTATACCGTACTGAAATCCCGTTCATGCTGCAGAGCGGTTTCCCCTCCGAAGAGGAGCAGGTGGCGCAGTATCAGGGGATGCTGCAGATGTTTAACGACAAACCTGTCACCCTGCGAACCCTGGATGTCGGCGCGGATAAACAGCTCCCCTACATGCCGATCAGCGAAGAAAACCCGTGCCTGGGCTGGCGTGGGATCCGCATTACGCTCGATCAGCCGGAGATCTTCCTGATCCAGGTGCGCGCGATGCTGCGCGCCAACGCGGCGACGGGCAATCTCAGCATCCTGCTGCCGATGGTCACCAGCATTGATGAGATAGACGAGTCGCGGCGGCTAATCGAACGTGCCGGGCGTGAAGTGGAAGAGATGATCGGCTATGCGATCCCGAAACCGCGGATCGGCGTGATGCTGGAAGTGCCGTCTATGGTCTTTATGCTGCCGCAGCTGGCAAACCGCGTTGATTTTATCTCTGTCGGCACGAACGACCTGACGCAATATATTCTGGCCGTCGACCGCAACAATACCCGCGTCGCCAGTATCTATGACAGCCTGCATCCGGCGATCATTCGCGCCTTAGCGATGATTGCCCGAGAAGCGGAGCAGTACGGCATTGATTTACGCCTGTGTGGTGAAATGGCAGGGGATTCCATGTGCGTTGCGATCCTGATTGGTCTGGGATACCGCCATCTGTCGATGAACGGTCGCGCCGTCGCCCGCGTGAAATACCTGCTGCGACATATCGACATCAATGATGCTCGCGAACTCGCAGAACGCAGCCTTGAGGCGCAGCTGGCTGCTGAGGTCCGTCACCAGGTCGCGGCGTTTATGGAACGACGCGGTATGGGCGGCCTAATCCGCGGCGGCCGCTAATCGTCTTTCTCCCTCTCCCGGTGGGAGAGGGCACCAGCGGGCATAACACCCTATACACATCTTTTACATCTCGGGCGCATCCTCCGCGCCCGCCTTATGCTATGATTCGCAACTTTGGAGCCTCTGCTTACGGCAGAATCGCATTTCTACCGCTGTCCACTTTCAGCGGAATAACAACATCTTGTGGTGACAGATGAACAGTGGTTATCTGCATTTTCCGGAATTTGATCCGGTCATTTTCTCAGTAGGACCTGTTTCGCTTCACTGGTACGGTCTGATGTACCTGGTGGGCTTCATTTTTGCCATGTGGCTCGCTGGCCGTCGCGCCAGTCGTCCCGGCAGCGGCTGGACGAAAAACGAAGTTGAAAACCTGCTCTATGCGGGCTTCCTCGGCGTGTTCCTCGGTGGCCGTATTGGGTACGTGCTGTTCTATAACTTCCCTGTATTCCTGAACGATCCCCTCTACCTGTTCCGCGTCTGGGACGGCGGCATGTCCTTCCACGGCGGCCTGATTGGGGTGATCCTGGTGATGGTAATTTTTGCCAAACGCACCAAACGCAACTTCTTCCAGGTTTCGGATTTTATCGCGCCGCTGATCCCGTTTGGTCTGGGTGCCGGTCGTCTGGGTAACTTTATCAACGGTGAGCTGTGGGGCCGCGTCGACCCGAGCGTGCCTTATACGATGCTGTTCCCGGGCTCCCGCGCGGAAGATATCGCGCTGCTGCCATCACATCCGGAGTGGCAGTCCATTTTCGATACCTACGGCGTTCTGCCGCGCCATATGTCTCAGCTGTACGAGCTGGCGCTGGAAGGCGTTGTGCTATTTATCATTCTCAACCTGTTTATCCGCAAACCGCGTCCGATGGGCGCTGTCTCCGGCCTGTTCCTTATTGGCTACGGCGCATTCCGTATTATCGTCGAGTTCTTCCGTCAGCCAGACGCACAGTTTACCGGCGAATGGGTACAGTACATCAGCATGGGGCAGATCCTCTCCATACCGATGATTGTCGCGGGTGCCATTATGATGATTTGGGCGTATCGTCGTCCACAGCAACAAAATTCCTGAGGAACCATGAAACAGTATCTTGAATTGATGAAAAAAGTGCTCGACGAGGGCACGCCGAAAAACGACCGCACCGGCACCGGTACGCTCTCCATTTTTGGCCACCAGATGCGCTTCAACCTGCAAGAAGGCTTCCCACTGGTGACGACAAAGCGCTGCCACCTGCGCTCGATCATTCATGAACTGCTCTGGTTCCTGCAAGGCGATACCAACATAGCGTATCTGCACGAAAATAACGTCTCAATCTGGGACGAATGGGCAGATGAAAATGGCAACCTGGGCCCGGTTTACGGCAAGCAGTGGCGCGCATGGCCAACGCCTGATGGCCGCCATATTGACCAGATCACCACCGTGATGAACCAGTTGAAAAACGATCCGGACTCGCGGCGCATCATCGTTTCCGCCTGGAACGTCGGCGAGCTGGATAAAATGGCGCTGGCACCGTGCCATGCGTTCTTCCAGTTCTATGTGGCGGATGGGAAGCTCTCCTGCCAGCTCTACCAGCGCTCCTGTGACGTGTTCCTCGGCCTGCCGTTTAACATTGCCAGCTATGCGCTGTTGGTCCACATGATGGCGCAGCAGTGCGATCTGGAAGTGGGTGATTTTGTCTGGACCGGAGGGGATACCCATCTTTACAGCAACCATATGGAACAGACGCATCTCCAGCTGACGCGCGAACCGCGTGCGCTGCCGAAGCTGGTTATCAAGCGCAAACCGGCATCAATCTTCGATTACCGCTTTGATGATTTCGAAATTGAGGGCTACGACCCACATCCGGGCATCAAAGCGCCCGTCGCTATCTGATGCGATAAAGCGTGACACAACCGGTGCTGTTTAGCGCCGGTTTTTTTTCGCCTATATCCCGTTTCCCGAAGCGCTATCCAGAAAGCGTGCAACGCGCTGCAACTCTTCCAATTCTCCGGATAACGCCTCGTAAAACGATATTTCGATGCTCGTCATGTTCACGGCGCTTCGCCACACTCCCGGTATGAAAAAAGAGAACGGTTTTACGCTTATCGAAACGCTGGTCGCCATATCGCTTGTCGTTATTCTTAGCGCCTCAGGGCTGTACGGATGGGACAGCTGGCAGCGGCAGCAGCGGCTGTGGCAAACCGCCAGTCAGGTGCGAGATTACCTGCTTTTTCTACGCAATCATGCCAACCGCTACAACCGCGACCATCAAATTACCCATCAGCGGGTGGGAGGCCGGGACTGTCTGGTGAGCTCTGCCGCCCAAGGCTGTGAGAAGGGCAGTCCCTTTGTGCTGATACCACTCTGGCCTGAAGTCGCGATCGGCGAGGTAACGCCGTCGCTCGCTTTCTATGGATTAAGGGATACGGCGTGGGCAGGGCGGATACGCGTCCAAAGCCGTGCAGGAGAGTGGCTGATTATTGTCTCAAATGGAGGACGCATCAGGATGTGTAAGGTCATTGGGGGAGGTTCATGTCGATGAGGCAGCGTGGTTTCTCGCTGACTGAAGTTCTGATTGCTACGGCGATTAGCAGTCTTTTGCTGATAAGCGCATCGCGATTTTTACCCGGCTTGCAGCGAGCGGTCTTAGTGCAATCCGGCCAGAGAGAACTAGAGGAAGAGGTCTGGCATCATCTGTTTTCCGTGGGCAAACAGCTTCAGCGTGCGGGGTACTGCGCGGGAAACTGTCAGGGGCAGGCGCTGGTGACCGCGAGGCTTGGAAGTTGCGTCATTGTGCGGTCGGACGCCAACAGTAACGGCAGCTGGGATAACAGCGCATCAGAAAATGACAGCACCGGTTTTCGTCTGGAGTCGGGGGCGCTGGAAACCCTGCGTGGAGCGACCTCATGTGAAGGAAAAGGATGGGAAAAGCTTACTGACCCGAGCAGGCTTACGATCGCGCATTTTGTAGTAAGAACAGTGGAGCATGCCGGTTTTGCGCCAGAGGTGAATATCGAAATGGCGGCGATTCGCAAAGGCGAGAAGGGGGAGCCCTGGCAGGCGATGTATACGGTCACGGGATACAACCTGTGAATCGTCAACGCGGCATATCTTCGCTGGCGCTGGTTCTGCTTTTACTGGTGCTCGGGACACTGATCCTCACGGGTCTCAATCAGCAGCTCATAACGTTTAGCGCGCTCGTTGGCGGCGAGAGCCGCTCGCTTCAGCAGCAGGCGACGGTACAGTCAGCGCTTGAGTGGGGACGGGTTCAGAGCTGGTCGTCAGAGCCCCAGATTCAGTGCAAAAAGACACCTGCGTGGCGAGTGTGTTTGCGCCAGCTGAGTGAGGGGCGCGCGTTACTGATTGCCGGAGACAGCGGCCTGCTGCTCTGGCGCGCAGCAGAGATTGTCGACGGGAAAGTTCGTTTTTCGCCTCACGGCTGGAGTGATTTTTGTCCCCTTAAGGAGAGCGCGTTATGCCAGCTGCCGTGAGCAAAGAAAAAGGGTTTAGCATGGTGGAAGTCCTGCTGGCGATGATGCTGCTGGTGATCGTCGTGACGGCTTTGTCGGGTTATCACCGGGCGCTGGCGGCGCGGTTTACCCTGTTTAACCAGTATCGCCAGCTCTGGCACCATGCCTGGAATCAGTCTCAGCTCTCAACAAATGTTCTCCCTGCAGGCTGGCAGGCCAGTCGGGGGCAGACAACGCACGCAGGATGTGTCAGCATCACGGTTACACTTATTTCTCCTCTGGGGCGGCGCGGTGAGTTAACGCGTCTGCATTGCCCGGTTAGCCAGTAGTCGGGAGCGTCTATGTTAAGGGTCTACCACTCAAATCGTCTGGATGTGCTGGAAGCGCTGATGGAGTTTATCGTTGAGCGCGAGCGGCTTGACGATCCTTTTGAGCCTGAAATGGTGCTGGTGCAGAGCACCGGTATGGCACAGTGGCTGCAAATGTCGCTTTCCCGTAAATTTGGCATAGCCGCAAATATTGATTTCCCGCTGCCCGCGAGCTTTATCTGGGAGATGTTTGTGCGCGTGTTGCCGGACATCCCGGAGCAGAGCGCCTTCAACAAGCAGGCCATGAGCTGGAAGCTCATGGCGCTGCTGCCGGAAATGCTGCAGCATGATGAATTCGCCATGCTGCGCCACTACCTCAATGACGATACCGACAAGCGCAAGCTGTTCCAGCTGGCGTCGCGTACTGCCGATCTCTACGACCAATACCTTGTTTACCGTTCTGACTGGTTAATTCGTTGGGAAGCGGGCGAGCTGGTTGAAGGTCTGCCGGAGGCGCAAATATGGCAGGCACCGCTGTGGAAAGCGCTGGTAGAGCATACGGAGAAACTTGGGCAGCCTAAGTGGCACCGTGCCAACCTGTACGATCGGTTTATTTCAATACTCGAAAATGCGACAGAGCGTCCAGCAAGACTACCGTCACGCGTTTTTATCTGCGGAATCTCCGCTTTACCCCCTGTCTATCTAAAGGCGTTGAATGCGCTGGGTAAACATATTGATATTCATATTTTGTTCACCAACCCTTGCCGACAGTATTGGGGGGATATCCTCGATGAACGCTGGCTTGCGCGTCTGGTAACTCGCCAACGAAAGCGCCTTTTTGAAGAACGGTCCGTCCCGCTGTTTAAGGACGGCTCGACTGCCGGGCAGCTTTTTGACGAAGATGGTATCCAGAACCTGCCCAATCCGCTGCTTGCCTCATGGGGGAAGCTGGGGCGTGACTACATTCACATGCTTTCAGACATCACTTCCTCAGGCGAAGGTGACGTGGATGCCTTTGTCGAGATCGCTCCGGACAGCCTGCTGCATAATATTCAGTTAGATATTCTGGATCTGGAAAACCGTGCCGTCATGGGCGTGACGGCGAACGAGTTCGAACGCAGCGACAGCAAGCGTAAGCTGGACGCTGACGATCGCAGCATCACGATCCATGTTTGCCATAGCCCTCAGCGTGAGGTCGAAGTGCTTCACGACCAGCTGCTGGCGATGCTGCAGGACGATCCCGAACTGACGCCACGTGATATCGTGGTAATGGTGGCGGATATCGACAGCTACAGCCCCTTTATTCAGGCCGTCTTTGGCAGCGCGACGGGCGAGCGATATCTTCCTTATGCTATTTCTGACCGTCGTGCCCGTCAGTCGCATCCGGCATTGCAGGCGTTTATCACTTTACTCTCACTGCCGGATAGCCGCTTTATCTCCGAAGATGTCCTGGCGTTACTGGATGTCCCCGTTCTGTCTGCACGCTTCAACATCAATGAAGAGGGGCTTCGCTACCTTCGCCAGTGGGTGAATGAGTCTGGCGTTCGCTGGGGTATCGATGACGATAACGTTCAGGAGTTCGAACTTCCTCCAACCGGGCAGCACACCTGGCGATTTGGCCTGACGCGTATGCTGCTGGGCTATGCCATGGAGAGCAGTCAGGGCGAGTGGAATGAGGTGCTGCCTTACGATGAGTCCAGCGGGTTAATTGCTGAACTGGTGGGGCATTTAGCATCGCTCCTGATGCAGCTTAACCGCTGGCGACACGAGCTGCTGCAGCCGCGTCCACTTGAAGAATGGCTCCCGGTTTGCAGAGCGTTGCTTAATGATTTCTTCCTGCCGGACAATGACACCGAAGCGGCGATGGCGCTCATTGAAACGCAGTGGCAGGCTATCATCGACGAAGGCGTCAATTCCCACTATCAGGAGGCCATTCCGCTGTCGCTGTTGAGGGATGAGTTGGCGCAGCGGCTTGACCAGGAGCGAATCAGCCAGCGTTTCCTGGCAGGCCCCATCAATATTTGCACCCTGATGCCAATGCGTTCTATCCCGTTTAAAGTGGTCTGTTTACTTGGCATGAACGACGGCGTTTATCCTCGCGCGCTCGCGCCGTTGGGGTTCGATTTGATGAGCGCAAATCCAAAACGGGGCGACCGTAGCCGCCGTGATGATGACCGATATCTCTTCCTTGAGGCGCTTATTTCCGCCCAGAGTAAGCTCTATATCAGCTATATCGGCCGTTCGATTCAGGACAACAGCGAGCGTTTCCCCTCCGTTCTGGTGCAGGAACTGGTGGATTATATCGGTCAGAGCCACTACCTGCCGGGGGATGAAGAGCGCAACTGCGATGAAAGCGAGAAGAGGGTGAAAGACCATATCACCTGTTTCCACAGCCGCATGCCGTTTGACCCGGTGAACTATACGGCCAGCGAGCGCCAGAGCTATGCGCAGGAGTGGCTGCCAGCGGCGAAAAAAGAGGGGAATGCGCATACCGATTTTATTCAGGAACTCGACCCTCGCCCTGTCGACACCCTGACCTTCGAGCAGCTTCAGCGGTTTTGGGCGCATCCGGTGCGCGCTTTCTTCCAGCAGCGACTACAGGTTAACTTCCGTTCTGAAGAGAGTGAAATTCCTGATGCAGAGCCGTTTACGCTGGAAGGTCTGGAGCGCTACCAGTTAAACCTGCAGCTGTTGAATGCGCTGGTTGAAGAGGAAGATGCTGAAAAACTTTACCGCCGCTACCGCGCTGCGGGACAGTTGCCTTATGGGGCGTTCGGGGAGATCGTCTGGGAGGCGCAGTGTCAGGAGATGACCGCCCTGGCAGAGCGCGTAAGAGCGTGCCGACAGCCAGGGAATAGTATTGAAATCGATCTCAACTGCAACGGGGTACAGCTCACGGGCTGGTTAACCCAGGTTCAGCAGGATGGGCTGCTTCGCTGGCGGCCTTCAATGCTTAGCGTTTCACAGGGTTTGCAACTCTGGCTGGAACATCTTGTCTACAGTGCGGGTGGGCATAAAGGCGAAAGCCGCATTTTCGTGCGCAAAGAGGGCGAATGGCGCTTCCCGCCGATGGAGTCTGATCAGGCGTTACGGTATCTGTCTTTGTACATTGATGGCTACCGCCAGGGAATGAACAAACCCCTCCTGCTACTGCCGGAAAGTGGCGGCGCCTGGATAAAAGCCTGTTATGACGCGCAGAATGATGCGATGTTAACGGATGAGGCTTCGCTGCAGAAAGCCCGCAGTAAGTTTATGCAGGCCTACGAAGGTAACATGATGGTGCGTGGCGAAGGTGAAGATGTCTGGTATCAGCGCTTATGGCGAACGCTTGAGCCAGAGTACTTTGAGGCTATTACGGAAGAGGCGCAGCGCTACCTGCTGCCGTTGTTTAAATTTAATCAGTCCTGAGCGCTGTATAAAAATTGCGCAGCTAAGGGTGTTCATTTATGATGCACTTCTTATCACGGACTGATGTACCCAAAGAAAGAGATGTTGGCGTGTCCAGCACGCAGTTTGTTAATGATGTAGCCGTGATAAAGAGGTCGTAATGCCAGGCAGCACCTTGTTTAAAGCGTTTGTTTTGTTTATTGCCCTTTGGGCGCCCGTCACTCACGCAGACTCCGGTTGGCAACCCGTTCAGGAAACTATCCGTAAGAGCGAAAAAGATACCCGTCAATATCAGGCTATTCGTCTTGATAACGGCATGACCGTGCTGCTGGTTTCCGACCCGCAGGCGGTGAAATCCCTGTCGGCATTAGTGGTGCCGGTTGGGTCGCTGGAAGATCCTGACGCTCATCCTGGACTTGCACACTATCTGGAACATATGACGCTGATGGGGTCAAAAAAATACCCACAGCCAGATAGCCTGTCCGAATTTCTCAAGATGCATGGCGGTAGCCACAATGCCAGTACGGCACCGTACCGCACGGCCTTTTATCTCGAAGTCGAAAATGATGCGCTGGAAGGGGCAGTCGACCGTCTGGCTGATTCCATCGCCGCGCCGTTGCTGGATAAAAAATACGCCGATCGTGAACGCAATGCGGTGAATGCCGAGCTGACCATGGCCCGCACGCGAGACGGTATGCGCATGGCGCAGGTCAGCGCTGAGACCATCAACCCGGCGCACCCGGGTTCGCGCTTCTCCGGCGGTAACCTCGAAACCTTGAGCGACAAACCGAATAGCCCGGTGCTGGATGCCCTGCACGCGTTTCGCGATAAATACTACTCCGCCAACCTGATGAAAGCGGTCATCTACAGCAATAAACCTTTGCCTGAGCTGGCAGACATGGCGGCCAAAACGTTTGGCCGGGTGCCGAATAAAAATATCGACCTGCCGCAAATAACCGTTCCGGTGGTCACGGACGCGCAAAAAGGTATCGTGATCCACTACGTTCCTGCCATGCCGCGCAAAGTGCTGCGCGTCGAATTCCGCATTGATAACAACACGGCTCAGTTTCGCAGTAAAACCGATGAGCTGGTGACCTACCTGATAGGTAACCGTAGCCTGGGTACGCTGTCTGACTGGCTGCAAAAGCAGGGGCTGGCGGAAGGTATTCGCGCCGATTCCGATCCGGTAGTGAACGGTAATAGCGGCGTACTGGCGATCTCCGCCACCCTGACCGACAAAGGGCTGGCCAACCGCGATGAAGTCGTGGCGGCTATCTTTAGCTACCTCGCTTTGCTGCGCGAGAGAGGCGTCGATAAGCGCTATTTTGATGAACTCGCGCACGTGCTGGATCTCGACTTCCGCTACCCATCCATAACCCGCGACATGGACTATGTGGAGTGGCTGGCGGATACCATGATCCGCGTGCCGGTGGAACATACCCTCGACGCGGTAAATATTGCCGACCAGTATGATGCCGGGGCGGTAAAAGCCCGCCTGGCGATGATGACGCCGGAGAATGCCCGCATCTGGTACATCAGCCCGAACGAACCGCATAACAAGACGGCGTATTTTGTCGATGCCCCTTATCAGGTGGATAAAGTCAGCGCTCAGACCTTCGCCGACTGGCAGAAGAAGGCCGGGGAGATTGCGTTGAAGCTGCCGGAGCTGAACCCCTATATTCCGGATGATTTTTCGCTTATCAAAACGACGAAAGATTATCCGCATCCAGAACTCATCATTGATGAGCCAACGCTGCGCGTTGTGTATACCCCAAGCCGCTATTTTGCCAGTGAGCCAAAAGCCGATGTCAGCGTGGTGCTGCGTAACCCGAAAGCAATGAACAGCGCCAAAAATCAGGTGATGTTCGCACTCAATGACTATCTCGCCGGTATCGCTCTCGATCAGCTCAGCAACCAGGCCGCCGTGGGCGGGATCAGCTTCTCCACCAACGCCAATAACGGTTTGATGCTTAATGCAAACGGCTATACCCAGCGCTTGCCTCAGCTGTTCCAGGCCTTGCTGGAGGGCTACTTCAGCTACACGCCGACGGAAGAGCAGCTTGAGCAGGCTAAATCCTGGTATGCCCAGATGATGGATTCTGCCGAGAAGGGCAAGGCCTACGATCTTGCGCTTATGCCGGCGCAAATGCTGTCGCAGGTTCCTTATTTCCAGCGAGAGGAGCGCCGCGCGCTGCTGCCTTCCATCTCCTTAAAAGACGTGCTGGCGTACCGTGACGCGCTGAAAACCAATACGCGTCCGGAGTTCCTGATTGTCGGCAACATGAGTGAGGAGCAGGCTAAAACCCTGGCGCAGAATGTTCGCACTCAGCTCGGCTCTAAAGGTGACGAATGGTGCCGCAACCAGGACGTGCTGGTTGAGAAAAAGCAAAATGTGATTTTTGAAAAGGCGGGTAACAGCACGGACTCCGCGCTGGCCGCGGTATTTGTGCCAACGGGCTATGATGAATTCGCCAGCTCGGCGCAGAGTGCCGTGCTGGGGCAGATTATTCAGCCGTGGTTCTATAACCAGTTACGCACCGAGGAGCAGCTTGGCTACGCGGTGTTTGCCTTCTCCATGAACGTCGGGCGTCAGTGGGGGCTGGGCTTCCTGCTGCAAAGCAGCGACAAACAACCGGCGTATCTCTGGAAGCGTTATCAGGCCTTCTTCCCGCAGGTGGAAGCAAAACTGCGTGCCATGAAGCCGGAAGAGTTTGCTCAGATCCAGCAGGCCGTCATCGCGCAGGTGATGCAGCCGCCGCAGACGCTGGGTGAAGAAGCCTCTCAGCTGAGCAAAGATTTCGATCGCGGTAATCTGAAATTTGATTCGCGTGATAAAGTAGTGGCCGAGATAAAACAGCTGACGCCGCAGAAGGTTGCCGACTTCTTCCATCAGGCGGTCATTAAGCCGCAGGGAATCACCATCCTGTCTCAGGTTTCCGGTAGCCAGAACGGGAAAACGGAGTACGTGAACCCGAAAGGCTGGAAAGTCTGGAAGAGCGTCAGCGCGCTGCAGCAATCTATGCCCTGGAGTAAGAAAGAATGACCGATACCGCTGAGTCCCTTGATCCCTTACGTTTACCTCTGCAGGGTGAACGATTGATTGAAGCCTCAGCGGGAACGGGAAAAACCTTCACCATTGCCGCCCTCTATCTGCGCCTGCTGTTAGGGCTTGGCGGCAACGCTGCTTTTCCACGCCCTTTAAGCGTGGAAGAGCTGCTGGTGGTCACCTTCACCGAGGCCGCTACCGCGGAGCTGCGGGGCCGTATTCGAACCAATATCCACGAGCTTCGCATTGCCTGTCTGCGTCAGAGCACGGATAACCCTCTCTACGCGAGCCTTCTGGAAGAGATTGCCGATAAGCAGCAGGCAGCCCAGTGGCTGCTGCTCGCTGAACGGCAGATGGACGAAGCGTCCGTCTTTACCATTCACGGTTTTTGCCAGCGTATGCTGAGCCTGAATGCGTTCGAGTCCGGAATGCTGTTCGAACAGCAGCTCATTGAAGATGAATCCGTGCTTCGCTATCAGGCCTGCGCGGATTTCTGGCGTCGCCACTGCTACCCCTTACAGCGTGATATTGCCGAAGCGGTACACGCGCTCTGGAAAGGCCCGGAGGCGCTGCTGCGCGCGATCGATCGTTATCTCCAGGGGGAAGCGCCGATAATCAAATCCCCGCCGCCGGCAGATGAAACCCTGGCCTCGCGGCATGAAAAAATCATCGCGAAAATTGCGGACATCAAGCAAAAATGGATGGAGTCAGTCGGTGAGATTGACGCCATCATCGAAAATTCCGGCATCGATCGTCGCAAGTTCAACCGCGGCAATCAGGGGAAATGGATCGACAAGATCAGCGCCTGGGCGCAGGAAGAGACGCGGGGCTATCAGCTCCCGGACGCGCTGGAGAAATTCTCCCAGCGTTTCCTGGCTGAGCGGACCAAAGCCGACGGCATTGTGCCTGAGCATCCCCTGTTTGTGGCAATAGAAACCCTGCTGGCGGATAACCTTACGCTCAACGATCTGATGATCGCTCGCGCCATGACCGAAATTCGCGAAGCCGTGGCGCGCGAGAAACGCCGCCGGGGTGAACTGGGTTTCGACGATATGCTGAGCCGCCTTGATGCGGCGCTGTGCAGTGAAAACGGCGAAGCGCTTGCCGCCGCGATTCGCACCCGCTTCCCGGTTGCGATGATAGACGAATTTCAGGACACCGACCCTCAGCAGTACCGCATTTTCCGCCGTATCTGGCGCCAGCAGCCCGGTACCGCGCTGTTGTTAATCGGCGATCCGAAACAGGCCATCTACGCCTTCCGCGGGGCGGATATTTTCACCTATATGAAAGCCCGCAGCGAGGTTGACGCGCACTACACGCTCGATACCAACTGGCGCTCCTCTCCCGGCATGGTGGAAAGCGTCAACGCGCTCTTTAGCCGCGTGGATACGGCGTTTATGTTTCGGGAGATCCCGTTTCAGCCGGTAAAATTTGCCCCGAAAAATGCCTCGCTGCGCTTCGAGTTTAACGGCGTGACGCAGCCTGCCATGAACTTCTGGCTGCTGGATGGGGAAGGCTGCGGCGTTGCCGACTATCAAAATGCCATGGCCCAACACTGTGCTGCGCAAATCCGTGACTGGCTCAGTGCCGGGGCGCGGGGCGAGGCGCTGCTGTGGAAGGGGGATAACCCCACCCCGGTAAAGGCATCGGATATTACGGTGCTGGTGCGCAGCCGTCAGGAGGCCGCATTAATCCGAGACGCCCTGACGTTACTGAATATCCCCTCCGTCTATCTATCGAACCGTGACAGCGTCTTTGAAACGCTGGAAGCGCAGGAGATGTTATGGCTGCTCCAGGCCGTGCTGGCCCCGGAGCGGGAAAGTACATTGCGTAGCGCATTAGCCAGCGCGATGCTCGGACTGAACGCGCGGGATATAGATGCGCTCAACAATGACGAAGCCGCGTGGGATGCTGTGGTAGAGGAGTTTGTGCGCTACCGCGAAAAATGGCAGAAGCGTGGAGTCATGGCGATGGTGCGCGAGCTCATGGCACAGCGCCACATTGCGGAGAATATGCTGGCTACCGGAGGCGGCGAGCGCCGTTTGACCGATATTTTGCACATCAGCGAACTCTTGCAGGAAGCGGGTACGCAGCTGGAGAGCGAGCACGCCCTGGTGCGCTGGCTGGCGCAGCAGATTGCCGATCCGAACAGCAATTCATCCAGCCAGCAGATGCGCCTCGAGAGTGATAAACATCTGGTGCAGATCGTCACCATTCACAAGTCGAAAGGCCTGGAATATCCGCTGGTCTGGCTGCCGTTTATCGCCAATTACCGCGTGCAGGATCAGGCTTTTTACCACGATCGCGAGTCGTTCGAGGCGGTGCTCGATCTCAGCAACGCGGAGTCCAGCGTTGAGCTGGCCGAAGCCGAGCGTCTGGCGGAAGACCTGCGCCTGCTTTACGTGGCGCTGACCCGTTCGGTATGGCACTGCAGCCTGGGCGTTGCGCCGCTGTTCCGTCGCCGTGGTGAAAAGACCGGGGAGAGCGATTTTCATCTGAGCGCGCTGGGGCGGCTTATTCAACAGGGTGAGCCCAAAGACGCGGCGGGCCTGCGCCAGTGCATCGAATCGCTTTGCACTGAGCATGTTGCCCTGCATATTCCATCGCTGCCCGATAACAGCCGCTGGCACATGCCGGATCCGCACGAGTCAGATCTCCATGCCCGTCAGGTGGTACGTACCATTGCCGACGACTGGCGCGTTACCAGCTACTCCGGCTTACAGCAGCACGGGCAGAGTATTGCGCAGGATCTGATGCCAAAACTGGACGTGGATGCCGCAGGCGCCGGTAGCGTGCCGGCTGAGCCTGTGCTGACGCCGCACCAGTTCCCTCGCGGCGCTTCTCCGGGCACGTTTTTGCACAGCCTGTTTGAAGAGCTAGATTTCACCCAGCCGGTTTCCGAAGAGTGGGTGCTGAAGATGTTACAGAGCGGTGGTTACGACGCACAGTGGCAGCCGGTTCTCACCGACTGGATCCGCGCGGTTCTGCACGCGCCGCTCACGACGCAGGGGATTTCGCTGAATCAGTTGACCGCCAAAGATAAGCAGGTGGAGATGGAGTTTTATCTCCCCATAGCCAGCCCGCTCAGGGCCGAGGCGCTTGATGCGCTGATCCGCGAGTACGATCCGCTATCTGCCGGATGCCCGCCGCTGAATTTCCGCCAGGTGCAGGGGATGCTCAAAGGCTTTATCGATCTGGTTTTCCGCCACGAAGGACGCTACTACCTGCTGGATTACAAATCGAACTGGCTCGGTGACAGCAGCGAAGCCTATACCCAACAGGCGATGGCGTCGGCAATGCAGCTGCATCGCTACGATCTGCAGTACCAGCTTTACACCCTGGCGCTGCACCGTTACCTGCGCCATCGCATGGCCAATTACCGTTACGAAGCGCATTTTGGCGGCGTGATTTACCTGTTCCTGCGCGGCGTGGATGCTAACGACCCGCGTTCCGGCATCTTTAGTACGCGTCCGGCTGAGGAACTGATTGAAAAAATGGATAACCTGTTTGCTGCGAGCACGGGGGAGGTGGCATGACGATGCAGGCGCTACTGCTGGATGCGATTGAACAACGATTACTGCGCCACCTGGACGTGCAGTTTGCCATGATGGTGGCAGGTGAGGAGCCTGCCGTCATGCTTGCCGCAGCCATTCTTAGCAAAGACGCGGGGGAAGGGCACGTGTGCCTGCCGCTGTCGCGTCTGGCGGTGGATGAGAAAATGCCGCCAGCTTTACAGGCGTGTTTCGCGCAGCTCGGTGACGCCGTGGACTGGCAGGAGATATTACTCGGCTCGCCTGCCGTAAGCGGAGCCGATACCGGGACGCCGATGATCCTTGTCGGCGAACGTTTGTATCTTAACCGTCTGTGGCGTAACGAACTGACGGTGGCGCGCTTCTTCAGTGAGAGTAACGCCCCGCTTCCCTGCGATGAAACGCAGCTCCGGCAAACGCTGGATACGCTGTTTATATCTGACGATGCGACAGACTGGCAGAAAGTGGCAGCTGCCGTGGCGTTAACGCGTCGGATCTCGGTCATTTCTGGCGGTCCGGGCACCGGGAAAACGACCACCGTGGCAAAACTGCTCGCCGCGCTGATTCAGTTATCGGGGGAGCAAAAGTGCCGTATTCGCCTGGCGGCCCCCACCGGTAAAGCCGCTGCGCGTCTGACGGAGTCGTTAGGCGGCGCGCTGCAAAAGCTGCCGCTTACCGGGGAGCAGCTTGCGCTTTTTCCCAATGAAGCCAGCACGCTGCACCGTTTGCTTGGCGCACAGCCTGGCAGCCAGCGTTTGCGCTACCATGCCGGTAACCCGCTGCACCTGGATGTGCTGGTGGTGGATGAAGCCTCAATGATTGATCTGACGATGATGTCGCGTTTGATTGATGCGCTACCGCTGCATGCGCGCGTCATTTTCCTCGGCGATCGTGACCAGCTTGCCTCCGTAGAAGCGGGGGCCGTGCTGGGCGATATTTGCACCTATGCCAGTCTGGGATATACCGCTGAACGCGCTCAGGAGTTAGCCCGTCTCACCGGATGTACGCTCACCTCTGAAAGCCACTCGCTTGCAGGGGCGTTGCGCGACAGCCTGTGTCTACTGCAGAAAAGCTACCGTTTCGGCAGCGATTCCGGCATCGGCCAGCTTGCGGCGGCCGTAAACCGGGGAGACAGACACGCCACCTCAGCGGTGTTTGCCGGAACCTTTACGGATATTGAGAAAAAATCGCTGCAAAACGGGGAAGAGTATCAGGCGATGCTGGACGACGCTCTGCAGGGGTACCAGCACTTTCTGACAAGCGTACAACAGCAGAGTACGCCTGAGCAGATCATTGCCGCGTTTGGCGAATACCAGCTGCTCTGTGCGCTGAGGGAAGGCCCCTTTGGCGTCCGGGGTCTCAACGACAGGCTGGAACAGCTGCTGGCGCAAAAACGCAAAATTAACCGTACCCCGCATTCGCGCTGGTATGAAGGGCGACCGGTGATGATCTCCCGTAACGACAGCGCGCTGGGGTTGTTTAACGGGGATATCGGGATTGCGCTCGACTGCGGTCAGGGCCTGCGCGTCTGGTTCCAGATGCCGGACGGGAGCGTGAAGTCCTTCCAGCCCAGCCGTTTACCCGAGCATGAAACCGCCTGGGCGATGACGGTGCATAAATCCCAGGGCTCCGAATTTAACCATGCGGCGCTGATCCTGCCTACGCAGCTTTCTCCCGTCATTACCCGCGAGCTGATCTATACCGCCATTACGCGCGCGCGTCAGCGCCTGTCGCTTTATGCCGATGAACGGGTGCTGGTGCAGGCGATCGCCACCCGTACGGAACGCCGAAGCGGGCTGAGCGCGATATTTGAGTCCCTCTGAACGAAAGCCCTCGCCGGACGGTGAGGGCCTAGTATCATCCCAGGTCCGCCATCAGCACTTTTGAACGACGCTGATAGTTGTACATTTCTTTCTTTGTTTCCGGTAGAGAATCGATATCCACCGGCGTGAACCCGCGCTCCTGGAACCAGTGAATGCTGCGCGTCGTCAGGACGAACAGCTTGCTCAGCCCCATCTGGCGCGCCTGTGCCGCCACGCGCTCAAGCAGCATTTCACCGCGTGAAGAGCTACGGTAATCAGGATGCACCGCCACGCAGGCCATTTCACCGATCTTCTCTTCCGGGAACGGATAGAGCGCGGCGCAGGCGATGGTCAGGTTATCGCGCTGAATAATGGTGAATTTGTCGATCTCCATCTCCAGCTGCTCGCGTGAACGACGCACCAGGATACCCTGCTGTTCCAGCGGGCGAATCAGCTCCAGAATACCGCCGATGTCGTTGATGGTGGCGCGGCGGATCTGCTCCGCACTCTCCATCACAATCTGTGTACCAATACCGTCGCGGGAGAACAGCTCCTGCAGCAGGGCCCCGTCTTCCTGATAGCTGATAAGGTGGCTGCGGCGCACGCCGCTGCGGCAGGCCTTCACGGCGCCACGCAGGAAGCGGACGGTGCCGGAGTAGTAATCGCCTTCGGCTTCCAGCGCTTCCACGCGAGCCTGGGCTTCATTCGGGAAGAGTTCCGGCACGATCGTTCCCTCATCGTTCACGACGCCCTGGGAGGAGCAGAACCCAATCATTTTTTCGGCCTTCAGCTTGATTGCCAGCTGCGTGGCAATCTCTTCTGAGGTGAGGTTAAAGCTTTCGCCAGTCACGGAAACGGCGACCGGGCCCATCAGGACGATGGCTCCGCTGTCCAGCTGGCGGTGAATAGCTTCTTCATCAATACGACGAATGCGACCGCTGTGGCAGTAATCCACGCCATCGTCCACGCCGAGCGGCTGGGCAATGATAAAGTTGCCGCTCACGACGTTGATATGCGCGCCCTGCAGCGGCGTGTTGTTCAGGCTCATGGACAGGCGAGCGGTAATATCCAGCTGCAGCAGACCTGCCGCCTGTTTCACCAGCTCAAGGGTTTTGGCATCCGTGACGCGGGTATGTTTGTGGTAAATCGGCTCGTGGTGATGAGCGGCCAGGTTGGCGTCGATCTGCGGACGGGCGCCATAAACCACCACCAGGCGGATCCCGAGGCTGTGCAGCAGGCCAATGTCATTGACGATGCTGGAAAAATTTTCATGCTCAATGGCTTCGCCGCCAAGCATGATGACAAACGTTTTTCCCCGATGAGCGTTGATATAGGGAACAGAATGGCGGAATCCCTGGACCAGTTCGGTTCTACGTTCCTTCACCATGGCACAACCCTTAATGAATGTTTATTCGTAATTTATGTATTTTTATTCGATTGTGACCGCGTGTGCAAGCGCAAATTTTCCGCGACCCACAGAATTTGGTAAGTAATCCGTGCGTTAGCGTATGATTGTTTACCCTTTTATAGATGACAGTTTATGCGTCATTCGTTAAAGTTTTCGGTCAATCTGGACATTTTGTATATCAGTCAGTGTTCTTGCTCGGGAGAAGCATGTCGGGATCCAATTCAGCAATAAGCCGCCGCCGTTTGTTAAAAGGGGCCGGGGCAATGTGGTTGCTTAGCGTCAGTCAGGTCGGTCTTGCCGCAACCAGTCAGGTGGTAGCGGTCCGCGTCTGGCCATCGTCGACCTATACGCGCGTGACGGTCGAATCCAATCGCGTGCTGAAATATAAGCAATTTGCCCTCAGCAACCCGGAACGCGTGGTGGTGGATCTCGAAGGCGTTAACCTCAACTCCGTGCTGAAAGGGATGGCGGCGCAGATCCGCGGCGACGATCCGTTTATTAAATCGGCGCGCGTCGGGCAGTTCGACCCGCAAACCGTGCGCATGGTGTTTGAGCTTAAGCAGAACGTGAAGCCGCAGCTGTTCGCCCTGGCGCCCGTCGCGACGTTTAAAGAGCGACTGGTCATGGATCTCTACCCGGCCAATGCGACGGATATTCAGGATCCGCTTCTCGCCCTGCTGGAGGATTACAACAAAGGCGATCTTCAGCGTCAGGTGCCGCCCGCGCAAAGTGGTCCGCAGCCGGGGAAAGCAGGGCGCGATCGTCCGATTGTGATCATGCTCGATCCTGGCCACGGCGGCGAAGACTCCGGCGCGGTGGGAAAATACCGTACGCGTGAAAAAGACGTGGTGCTGCAAATTGCCCGTCGCCTGAAGGCGTTGATTGATAAAGAAGGCAATATGCGCGCCTATATGACGCGCAATGAAGATATCTTTATTCCGCTGAAGGTCCGGGTGGCGAAAGCACAGAAGCAGCGCGCAGATTTGTTCGTGTCGATCCATGCGGATGCGTTTACCAGCCGCCAGCCAAGCGGTTCGTCCGTGTTCGCGCTCTCAACCAAAGGCGCGACCAGTACCGCCGCGAGATACCTTGCGGACACCCAGAACGCCTCGGACCTGATTGGTGGCGTGAGCAAAAGCGGCGATCGCTACGTCGACCACACCATGTTCGATATGGTGCAGTCGCTGACCATTAACGACAGCCTGAAGTTTGGTAAAGCGGTGCTGGGCAAGCTGGGGAACATCAATAAGCTGCATAAGAACAGCGTTGAACAGGCCGGATTTGCGGTACTCAAGGCGCCGGATATTCCGTCCATCCTGGTTGAAACCGCGTTTATCAGTAACGTGGAAGAGGAGCGTAAGCTCAAGACGGCAAAATTCCAGCAGGAGGTTGCGGAGTCGATTCTGGCAGGGATTCGTGCGTATTTCTCTGACGGGGCGACGCTGGCGCGGCGCGGATAACGCTTTCAGCCGGGTACACGCCCGGCAAATTCACAAACGACAAGATACAAAAAAACACCCTTCAGGGTGTTTATTGTTTTAGAAGTGTTGGTTGCGGGGGCCGGATTTGAACCGACGACCTTCGGGTTATGAGCCCGACGAGCTACCAGGCTGCTCCACCCCGCGTCCGTCTTTCTACTCTTGTAGAAGCTTACTTCTTCAAATTTGATTGGTTGCGGGGGCCGGATTTGAACCGACGACCTTCGGGTTATGAGCCCGACGAGCTACCAGGCTGCTCCACCCCGCGTCCGTCTTTCTACTGGTCGTAGAAGATACTTCATCAAATTTTAATTGGTTGCGGGGGCCGGATTTGAACCGACGACCTTCGGGTTATGAGCCCGACGAGCTACCAGGCTGCTCCACCCCGCGTCCGTGGATGCGCACTATACTCGGATAGACTTGTGATGCAACCCCTTTTTCACATTTATCATGATTTTGTATGCAAATTGAACGACATGGCGTTGTTTGGACTATTTTTTGCGCAAAATTTGCCAAAGGGCATGCGATCGCATTTCATTAGCCCTGGCGGTTTGTTATCTTCATCACGCGGAAATGGGCAACTTAAAGACGAGATATAATGAAAGGACGTTGGGCGAAGTATCTGATGACGGGCGCAATGGTAGCGATTCTTGCGGCCTGTTCTTCCAAACCGACCGATCGCGGTCAACAGTATAAAGACGGGAAGTTATCCCAGCCTTTCTCTTTAGTTAATCAGCCTGATGCTGTCGGCGCACCGATTAATGCCGGTGATTTCTCCGAGCAGGTCTACCAGATCCGCAACGCGTCGCCGCGTCTGTATGGCGCCCAGAGTAGCGTATATAACGCGGTCCAGGACTGGCTGAAAGCAGGCGGCGATACGCGCAATATGCGCCAGTTTGGTATCGACGCCTGGCAGATGGAAGGGGCCGATAACTACGGCAACGTCCAGTTTACCGGCTATTATACCCCAGTTATCCAGGCACGACACTCGCGTCAGGGCGAGTTCCAGTATCCTATCTACCGTATGCCGCCAAAACGCGGTCGCCTCCCGTCGCGCGCCGAGATCTACGCCGGTGCGCTGAGCGAAAACTACGTCCTGGCCTACAGCAACTCCCTGATGGATAACTTCATCATGGACGTTCAGGGCAGCGGCTACATTGATTTTGGCGACGGTTCGCCACTTAACTTCTTCAGCTATTCCGGTAAAAACGGCCACGCCTATCGCAGTATCGGCAAGGTGCTGATCGACCGCGGCGAAGTGAAGAAAGAAGATATGTCGATGCAGGCGATCCGCGAGTGGGGCGAGAAACACAGCGAAGCCGAGGTGCGCGAGCTGCTTGAGCAGAACCCGTCGTTCGTCTTCTTCAAACCGCAAAACTTCGCGCCGGTGAAAGGGGCGAGCGCAGTTCCGCTGATTGGCCGCGCGTCGGTAGCATCCGATCGTTCGATTATTCCTGCAGGCACCACGCTGCTTGCTGAGGTCCCGCTGCTGGACAACAACGGCAAGTTCAACGGCCAGTATGAGCTGCGTCTGATGGTGGCGCTGGACGTCGGCGGGGCGATTAAAGGCCAGCACTTCGACATCTATCAGGGTATTGGCCCTGACGCAGGTCATCGTGCGGGCTGGTATAATCACTACGGACGCGTGTGGGTACTGAAGGCGGCACCAGGTGCCGGAAACGTATTCAGCGGCTGATTGTGGTATTCTGAGCGCAATACGGATTACTGTTCAGGGTGAGGATAACCTCACCCTTTTTACATCTGAGGTTTTATGTCTGTGGTAATCAGCGACGCCTGGCGCCAGCGTTTTGGCGGGACGGCACGTTTATATGGTGAAAAAGCCCTGCAGCTGTTTGCGGATGCGCATGTCTGCGTCGTGGGCATTGGTGGTGTGGGGTCGTGGGCGGCAGAAGCGCTGGCGAGAACCGGTATTGGCGCAATCACGCTGATTGACATGGATGACGTTTGCGTCACCAACACCAACCGTCAAATCCACGCCCTGCGCGATAACGTTGGTCTGGCGAAGTCTGAGGTCATGGCGGAGCGTATCCGCCTGATCAACCCGGAATGTCAGGTCACGGTGATCGACGACTTTGTGACGGCAGATAACGTCGCGGAGTATATGAGCAAAGGCTACAGCTATGTGATTGACGCCATCGACAGCGTGCGGCCAAAAGCGGCGCTGATCGCCTATTGTCGTCGTTACAAGGTTCCCCTGGTGACGACGGGCGGCGCGGGCGGGCAAATCGACCCTACGCAGATCCAGGTAGCCGATCTGGCGAAAACCATTCAGGATCCGCTGGCGGCTAAGCTGCGTGAGCGCCTGAAGAGCGACTTTAACGTGGTGAAGAACAGCAAAGGCAAGCTGGGCGTTGACTGCGTGTTCTCGACCGAAGCGCTGGTTTACCCGCAGGCGGACGGCTCCGTGTGCGCGATGAAAAGCACGGCGGAAGGACCAAAGAGGATGGATTGCGCCTCAGGCTTTGGCGCGGCCACGATGGTGACCGCTTCCTTTGGCTTTGTGGCGGTGTCACACGCCCTGAAGAAGATGATGGCGAAAGCGGAGCGTCAGGCCTGAGCCTGGCGTGCGGCGTCCTGCACGGCTTCGCTTAGCGCGATCAGCCCCTGACCGCGCGAGGCGCTGAGCTGCGCGCGCAGTCCCAGCTCATCAAATAATGCCAGCGGCGAATGCGCCAGCAGTTCCGCCGCGCTTTTCCCTTCCACAGCGGTCAACAATACGGCCAGCAGGCCCCGGACGATGCGGCCTTCGCTGTCGCCGAAGAAGTGCAGCTTCTCACCGGAGACGCTCACGCCCAGCCAGACTCGATTCTCACAGCCCGCAATCTCTTTCGCCTGCGCTTTGAGATCGTCTGAAAGGGCAGGGAGCTGTTTACCCAGCAGGATCAGCTGTCGATATTTATCTTCCCACTGCTGGAGCGGGGCGAAGGTCTGTTTCAAGGTCTCTTCTGTGATGACGGTGCCAAACGGGTGTCCGGCTAAAGCAGCGCTAGTCATTAATCCACCAGTATTTCAAGGGCACGGTCAACGGCGGCAACCAGCGCGTCGACATCGCTTTGGGTATTATACGGCGCAAACGAGGCGCGCAGCGTACCGTTAACGCCAAGCGCCGCCAGCAGCGGCTGGGCGCAGTGCTGTCCGGCACGCAGGGCAATGCCATACCCGGCCAGCAGCGTCACCATGTCGCTGTGATGTACGCCCGCAAAATCAAAGGCGAGCAGGCTTGAGTCCTGAACGCGGAACGAGCGGAAACCCGGGCGCTTTTTGAGTTCTTCCTCTGCCAGCGTCGCCAGCCCCCGGCTCCAGCTTTCAGCCTGAACAATGTCGATTTCAGCCAGCCACTCCAGCGCCGCGCTTAAGCCAATCACCCCCGCCACGTTCGGCGTACCGGCTTCCAGACGATAGGGGATGTCCTGCGTTTTGAAGCCCTCGAACGACACTTCGGTAATCATTTTGCCGCCACCAAGCCACGGCGTCATTTTTGCCAGCAGTTCTGGCTTGCCGTACAACGCCCCAATACCGGTTGGCCCATAAAGTTTATGTCCTGAGAAGGCATAGAAATCGATATCCAGCGCCTGCACGTCGGCGGGGAAGTGCACCACGCCCTGAGCGCCGTCAACCATCACCACCATCCCGCAGGCATGGGCTATGCGAATGGCCTGAGCCAGATCCGGGCAACCTCCCGTGACGTTCGACATCTGTCCGAGCGCCAGAATGCGACTGCGGGAGGTAATCAGCTCGGGGAGGCGGGCCACATTGGGCAGAAGGTCTGCACCCAGCGGAAGCTTCACCACGCGTGCGCCCGTCTGCTTGGCCACCATCAGCCACGGCACCAGGTTGGCGTGATGTTCCGCCTCGCTGACGACGATCTCATCGCCCGGCTGAAGCAGCGGGCGCGCGTAGCACTGGGCCACCATGTTGATGGCCTCGGTCGTGCCGCGCGTCCAGACGATGTTTTTCCCGCTTTCGGCATTGATCAGGCGAGCGACCTGATCGCGTGCCGCTTCATAGCGCGCGGTTAACCGCTGCGCTTCGGCAAACTGGCTGCGATGTACGTTCCCGGCGCTCAGGCTGTAGAACTGCTGAGTGGCCTCAATCACCGCCTGGGGCTTAAGGGCGGTGGCGGCGCTATCCAGATAAATACCGGCATCGGCCAGGGCTGGAAACTGTGCGCGGAACTGCGCAGGGCTGAAAGCGTTCATGGGATTCCTCATTTCAATATAGCGATCGTCGCGCAATTTCAGCTGCAGGGCAAGGAGGTTGATATCTATCAGAATTGTCTGCTTATCCTGATGACCCTATAAAAGCAGGTTATGCTAAATAGTGTTAGGTTGATGTTTTAGCCTGTTATAAATCGAGGTTTGAATAGCATTAATTGCTAAAGGAGAATAATCATGAATAAGACAGCTGCAATCATTTCTGCCTGTGCGTTTTCTTTTGCCCTGAGCGCCTGTTCTGGTAATAACTACGTGATGCACACCAACGATGGTCGTTCTATCGTTTCGGAAGGGAAACCGACTACCGATAATGATACCGGGATGATTTCGTACAAAGATGCTAACGGGAACAAGCAGCAGATCAACCGCACGGACGTGAAAGAGATGAAAGAGATCGAGCATTAACAGATCGCAAGCGAAAAAAAAGCACCGCAAATTGGCGGTGCTACATTAATCACTATGGACAGACAGGGTAAATGTACAGGAAGTGAAAAATTGGTAGCGTTGCTACCGTGGTCTGAATCGCAGACCAATTGCAAACACAACAACACAACATCACAACCGTAAGCCAAAAGCCCTTCAGAACACGCATTCCGAAAAAAGCTCTTCGTTCCGGCTCAGGAAGTGCCGCCACTATAGGTATTTGCTGGTAGTTCCTCAACGGACAAATTATAATGGCTCAGATAAAAAAAACTAATAGGTTAAACGTTGTTTCCTGTTTGTTAAAATCCGTTAACATCTAAGCCAGATAACCATGTCAAAGCGATTGCCACCTCTTAATGCATTACGTGTTTTTGATGCAGCAGCACGTCACCTGAGCTTTACCCGCGCAGCAGATGAGCTTTTTGTGACACAGGCCGCAGTAAGTCACCAAATCAAGTCTCTGGAGGATTTTCTGGGCCTTAAGCTGTTTCGTCGACGCAACCGTTCGTTGCTGTTGACCGAAGAGGGGCAGAGCTATTTTCAGGATATTAAAGAGATTTTTTCTCAGCTTACGGAAGCCACGCGTAAGCTGCAGGCTCGCAGTGCAAAAGGTGCCCTGACTGTCAGTTTATTGCCCAGTTTTGCGATTCAATGGCTGGTGCCCAGACTCTCAAGCTTTAACTCAGCTTATCCGGGGATCGACGTTCGAATCCAGGCGGTAGATCGTCAGGAGGACAAGCTGGCCGATGACGTGGATGTCGCCATTTTTTATGGTCGCGGTAACTGGCCGGGCTTGCGTGTTGAGAAATTATACGCAGAATATCTCCTGCCGGTCTGTTCTCCCCTGCTGTTAACGGGCGACAAGGCGCTGAAGTCTCCCGCTGATCTGGCGCAGCATACGCTTTTGCATGATGCCTCTCGCCGCGACTGGCAAACTTATACCCGTCAATTAGGTCTTACTCATATAAACGTGCAGCAGGGACCCATCTTTAGCCACAGTGCGATGGTGTTACAGGCTGCCATTCACGGACAAGGCGTGGCGTTGGCGAACAACGTCATGGCGCAGTCTGAAATTGAGGCAGGCCGCCTGGTCTGCCCTTTTAATGATGTACTGGTCAGCAAGAATGCATTTTATCTGGTTTGTCATGACAGTCAGGCAGAACTGGGTAAAATAGCCGCCTTCCGGCAGTGGATACTGGCGAAAGCGGCAACCGAGCAAGAAAAATTCCGCTTCAGGTATGAACAATAACGTTTGTGTGCCGGGCACGCATCAACTCAGGACTTAAACATGACCAGCCGATTCATGCTGATTTTTGCCGCGGTGAGTGGCTTTATTTTTGTTGCACTGGGCGCCTTTGGCGCACATGTATTAAGCAAGTCTTTGGGCGCTGTAGAGATGGGCTGGATCCAGACCGGCCTTGAATATCAGGCATTCCACACGCTGGCTATTTTTGGGCTGGCGGTGGCGATGCAGCGTCGTATCAGTATCTGGTTTTACTGGAGCAGCGTGTTTATGGCGCTGGGTACCGTGTTATTCAGCGGTAGCCTGTACTGCCTTGCACTCTCACATCTACGCCTGTGGGCGTTCGTTACACCCGTCGGTGGCTTCAGCTTCCTGGCGGGTTGGGTATTAATGTTTATCGGAGCTATCCGTCTGAAACGCAAGGGCGTTGTTCATGAATAAGGTTGTTTTATATTGTCGCCCGGGGTTTGAGAAAGAGTGCGCCGCGGAAATTACCGATAAAGCGGCGAAGCGCGAAGTCTTCGGCTTTGCCCGCGTAAAAGAGAACGCGGGCTATGTGGTATTCGAGTGCTACCAGCCCGAAGACGCAGACAAGCTGGCACGCGAGCTGCCGTTCAGCTCGCTGATCTTTGCTCGCCAGATGTTTGTTGCGGGTGAGCTGCTGAAGGATCTTCCGCCGGAGGACCGCATTACGCCAATTGTCGGCATGCTGCAGGGCGTGGTTGAAAAGGGCGGCGATCTGCGCGTTGAAGTGGCGGATACCAACGAAAGTAAAGAGCTGATGAAGTTCTGCCGTAAGTTCACCGTGCCGCTGCGTGCGGCACTGCGTGATGCGGGCGTGCTGACGAACTACGAAACGCCGAAGCGTCCGGTGGTGCATATCTTCTTTATCGCACCGGGCTGCTGCTATGCAGGCTATTCGTACACCACCAACAACTCTCCCTTCTTTATGGGCATCCCGCGTTTGCGCTTCCCGGCCGATGCGCCAAGCCGTTCCACGCTCAAGCTGGAAGAGGCGTTCCACGTCTTTATCCCGGCGGATGAGTGGGATGAGCGTCTGGCAAACGGCATGTACGCCGTCGACCTTGGCGCGTGCCCGGGCGGCTGGACCTATCAGCTGGTGAAACGCAACATGTGGGTATCGTCCGTTGATAACGGCCCAATGGCGCAAAGCCTGATGGACACCGGGCAGGTCACCTGGCTGCGTGAAGACGGTTTCCGCTATCGCCCGAACCGTAACAACATCTCGTGGATGGTGTGCGATATGGTTGAGAAGCCGGCAAAAGTCGCCGCGCTGATGGCCTCCTGGCTTGTCAACGGCTGGTGTCGTGAGACCATTTTCAACCTCAAGCTGCCGATGAAAAAGCGCTATGAGGAAGTGTCGCAGAACCTGGCCTACATTCAGGAGCAGATGGATGAACACGGTATTAACGTGGAGATCCAGGCGCGTCAGCTGTATCACGACCGCGAAGAGGTGACGGTGCACATTCGTCGCTGGTGGGCAGCGGTCGGCGGACGTCGCGACGAGCGATAGTGCGTGCTTTGCTTTGCCCGGTGGCGCTGCGCTTACCGGGCAAAAAAAACTGTGTAGTGGTTTTAACGTTCTAAACGCAGCTGCTGTAAATTCCCGTCGAGCTGTAAATCCGTCTGTAGCGTTGCGATTTCCCGGCAGATAAACGCCATCTCTTTATGCGCCTCCAGCTTCTTGCGCCACTTTTCCGGCACCTCATCCAGACGGGCGTAAATCCCTTCCAGACTCTGAAAATCGGCCAGCAGCTGCGCGGCGCTTTTCGGCCCAATACCGGCGACACCCGGAACCTTAGAGCTGCTGATGCCTGCCAGCCCCCAGTAATCAGGCAGTTGTCCAGGCGAGACGCCGAACTCGCTGGCAATAAATGGCGCGTCCAGCCAGCGTTTTTGAAAATAGTCGCGAATGCGGATAGTTGGGGAGAGCAGCTGACAGTAGCCTTTGTCAGTTGAAACGATAGTGGCCTGATGCCCGGCGCTGGCTACCTTTACGGCCAGAGTGGCTGCGAGATCGTCGGCTTCATTTCCCTGTGCGCCCCAGCAGGGGACGCCCCGCAGTTCAAATGCAGCGCGCAGCATGGGCAATTCAGCGTGAAGATCGTCCGGCATCGGTGCGCGTCCGGCTTTGTAGTCGGGCAAACGCTGGTGTCGCCAGCCCGTGTTGCGGTCTTCGTCATCAAAAACCGCGACCGCATGGGTGGGCTCGCTGTGGCGGATAAGCTGTTCCAGCGCGTGCAGGCAGGTGTCTTTACAAGGCGTCCCCTGTACCGCATGGATACGGCGAATCAGGTTTAGTGCATCGACGATAAGTAAATGAACGGCCACAGATAATCTCCCTTCTATCTCATATGTGAAGGGTAACACTGTCAGCAGCGTGAAACTATGAATGGTGGGGAAAACAGGAAGAAGCCTCGCAAAACGAGGCTTCCTGAGAGGCTTAATCGCAGGTTACGATCTTCATCGCCAGGCCGCCGCGAGAGGTTTCGCGGTATTTGGCGTTCATATCTTTACCGGTTTCGTACATGGTTTCGATAACCTTATCGAGACAGACGCGAGGCTCGCTGGTGCGGCGCAGCGCCATTCGCGCCGCGTTAACCGCCTTCACGGAGGCAATCGCGTTACGCTCGATGCACGGCACCTGTACCTGGCCGGCAACCGGGTCACAGGTCAGCCCCAGGTTATGTTCCATGCCGATTTCCGCTGCGATGCACACCTGCGCCGGGCTTGCGCCCAAGAGTTCCGCCAGACCCGCCGCCGCCATAGAGCACGCCACGCCGACTTCACCCTGACAGCCCACTTCCGCACCGGAAATAGACGCGTTCATCTTATACAGCGAACCAATTGCACTGGCCACCAGCAGGTAGCGCGCCAGCGAGTTCGCGTTCACTTCACGGATAAACTTGTCGTAGTACGCCAGCACCGCCGGAACGATACCGCAGGCACCGTTGGTCGGCGCGGTGACCACACGGCCCCCTGCGGCGTTCTCTTCGTTTACCGCCAGGGCGAACATGTTGATCCAGTCCACCACGGCCATCGGGTCCGTGGTCGTTTTGTCGGTGCTCACCAGCATACGGCGCAGCGCTGCAGCACGACGCGGCACGCGAAGTTTGCCCGGCAGAACGCCTTCGGTGGTGATCCCGCGCTCAATACCGCCGCGCATCACTTCCCAGACGTTAGTGAAGTGCTGTTCGAGCTCCTCTTTGCTGTGAAGTGCCAGCTCGTTTTTCATCATCAGGCCGGAGAGGGAAAGGCCCGTCTCCTGGCAGTGGCGCTGGAGGTCTGCCGCCGTTTTGTACGGATACGGCACCTCGACAGAGGAAGTACTGGTTTGACCAAAGTGGTCTTCGTCGACGATAAAGCCGCCGCCGATTGAGTAATACGTCTGGCTGTATACCGCTTTTTCGCCGGCCAGCGCGGTAATGCGCATGCCGTTTTCGTGCAGCGACAGGTTGTCCGCATGGAAATTCATGCAGTGGTCAACCGGGAATTCAACCTCGTGCTCGCCGTTCGCCAGCAGCAGGCGCCCGTGGGTATTAACGTCCTGGATGAAACCAGGGATCGCATCAATATCAACGGTATCCGGCAGGTTTCCCGCCAGGCCCATGATAATCGCGATATCGGTATGGTGGCCTTTCCCGGTCAGGGAAAGCGAGCCGTACACATCTACAACCACGCGCGTAATGTCGTGCAAGATGCCGCGTGCAATCAAGTCATCCGTGAACTGCTTACCGGCTTTCATCGGTCCGACGGTATGAGAGCTGGAAGGACCAATACCGATTTTGAAGATATCGAATACGCTAATCATGATGCGTCCATTGCTTTCAGTCAGAGAGGGAGGAGTGCGCCGTCCGAAAACGGCGCGGGTGGTAATCAGAACATGGTGTACAGGGAGTAGAAGATCGCAGAGATTGCGATAAGACCCATGATAACCACAAACACGTTGCTCACATGACCGCTGTACTTACGCATAGCAGGGACTTTCTGAATCGCGTACATCGGCATCAGGAACAGAATCATCGCGATGACCGGGCCGCCCAGGGTTTCAATCATGCCCAGGATGCTTGGGTTCAGGGTCGCTACTGCCCAGGTGGTGAGCAGCATGAACAGCGCGGTGATTTTGTTCAGCTTGTTGATTTCAATGCTCTTGCCTTTACCGCGCAGAGATTTTATCACCATACCGTTGAAGCCTTCACGTGCGCCGAGGTAGTGGCCCAGGAAGGATTTGGTGATGGCGATAATCGCGATGATCGGTGCCATCCACGCAATCAGCGGTGCGTTAAAGTGGTTCGCCAGGTAAGACAGGATAGAGATGTTCTGCTCTTTCGCTGCAGCCAGATCCGCCGGGGAAAGGCTCAGTACGCAGCTGAAGACGAAGAACATAACGGTCAGAACCATCATGATGTGAGCGCGTGCCAGGATGCTGGAGCACTTCTTCTCTGCGCCGTTACCGTACTCTTCACGTTTCGCAACGGCGAAGGAAGAGATGATTGGAGAGTGGTTGAAGGAGAAGACCATTACCGGAATCGCCAGCCAGAGGGTCATCAGCAGGCCGTTACCGGTCGCCGATGCGCTGCTCAGGGACAGGGTTTCCAGCGCTGCACCGTTCCACTGTGGGATCAGGTAGCAGGCCAGCAGCATCAGAGCAGCCACAAACGGGAACACCAGCACGCTCATCGCCTTCACAATCATCTGCTCACCGAAGCGCACGATGGTCATCATGCCGACAATCAGGATCAGAGACAGGATGGCACGCGGAGGCGGCGTCATGTGCAGCTGGTGCAGCATGAAGCTTTCAACGGTGTTGGTAATCGCCACGCTGTAAACCAGCAGGATAGGGTAAATCGCGAAGAAGTAGAGCAGGGTAATCAGCTTACCTGCGCCCACGCCGAAATGCTCTTCAACCACTTCAGTGATGTCTTCGCCCGGGTTTTTACCGGACAGCACGAAGCGGGTCAAACCGCGGTGTGCAAAGAAGGTCATCGGGAAAGCAATGATAGCCATAATGATCAGCGGAATCAGACCGCCGACGCCTGCGTTGATAGGAAGGAACAGTACACCAGCGCCGATTGCCGTGCCGTAAAGGCCAAGCATCCACATGGTATCCGTTTTGCGCCAACCACTTCGGGATTCAATCGAAGCAACGGTGCTGGTTTGAGTGGTTTCCATCTGTATCTCCTGGAGGAAGCGAATTGTCAGGTTTTTAGTCAAATCCGATGAAAAAGTGCCTGACGGTAATATGAAATTCGTTCAGTGACGGTTTTTTAATAATTTTTGCCCGTAACTATTGGCGGGCGGAAAGATACATTCTAGTTATGAATCTATCAGTGATCCTGATCCCAAATGCAATAATCCACTTATGATGTGGGCATCTTTAGACCATTTATCTGTTAAAAAAACACCAAAGAGAATTTACGGGCGCGAAGGCTACCACCAACGACACGTGAGCTGAAAGACTGGCCCGTGATATAGGTGTCTTTAGCTGTAAAGAAAGGGGTTTTTAGTATTTTCTGACGGGTAATTTAGATTAAGGCTGATAATTTACGGTTGAGAAAACAAGGTAATCGTTTGCGTTTGGGCATAGTTTGTTAAAGACATAAGTGATTCGTATGAATTACATCAGGAATAAAAAAGCCGGAACGCGCAACAGGGCGACCCGGCTTGGATGAGATATCGCTAAGCGTTATGTGCAGATTTCGTAGCAAGGAATATAGGCTGAGCCTGGCAGCTTCATGCGGTGCTGGGCGACAAAGCCCTGCAGCATGTCGTCCATGCGGCGCATCATCTCCGGGTCGCCGTGGATCTTGTACGGACCGTACTGTTCAATGGCGCGGATGCCCATCTCTTTCACGTTGCCCGCGACAATACCGGAGAAGGCGCGACGCAGATCGGCAGCCAGCACTTCCACCGGCTGGTCCGGGTAGAGTTTCAGGTTTGCCATATTTTCGTGCGTTGGCTCGAACGGGATCTGCAGGTCTGGCGCAATACGGATTGACCAGTTAAAGCTGTACGCATCGCCGGTATCGCGACGGTTCTCCTTCACCAGCGGCATCGCTTTTTTCATCTGGCGCGCCACTTCCGCGGCATCGTCAATGATGATGCGATAGTGACGACGCGCGGCTTCACCCAGCGTGTGCACGATAAACTCGTCCAGCACGCGGAAGTAGTCGGCGCTCTCTTTTGGCCCGGTCAGGATCAGCGGCAGAACCTGATCCTTGTTGGCCGGGTTCATCAGAATACCCAGCAGATAGAGCAGCTCTTCCGCTGTCCCCACGCCGCCCGGGAAGATGATAATGCCGTGGGCGATACGGACAAACGCTTCAAGACGCTTCTCAATATCCGGCATGATAATCAGCTCATTAACCAGCGGGTTAGGTGGCTCAGCGGCGATGATGGACGGTTCGGTCATGCCGATAAACCGTCCCTCTTTGTAGCGCTGCTGCGCATGCCCAACCGCCGCTCCTTTCATTGGTGCTTCCATCGCACCCGGACCGCAGCCGGTACAGATATTCAGCTCACGCAGGCCGAGTTGCGTTCCAACCCGACGGGCATAAAGGTATTCGGTTTCGTTAATGGAGTGGCCGCCCCAGCAGACAACCATGTTCGGCGCTTCGCCGACGTGCAGGGCACGGGCGTTACGCAAAATGGAGAACACCAGGTTGGTGATATGGACCGAGCTTTCCAGATCGAGATGCTGGAAACGACCTGCGTTGTGGATCTGCCCGTTAACAAACAGGATGTCACGCAGCACGGCAAACAGGTTAGCCTGAAGTGAACGAATGATACGCCCGTCAACAAAGGCCTCTTCCGGCGGGTTGATGACTTCAAGCTTCACGCCACGCTCGCGGCGAAGCACGTTGATATCAAAGCTTTCGAAGCGGGACAGCAGTTCTTTACTGTTATCTGTCAGGCTTCCGGAGTTCAGTACGGCAAGTGAACAGTTACGAAACAGTTGATAAAGATCGCTGCTGGCCGTGCGCTTAAGCATGTCCACTTCCAGCTGCGACAACATATCCATTGAGCCAAGCGGGCTAATATGTGTAATCAAGTGAGCTCCTTACGGGACGATTATCGTCTTTCCCTGTTGATTACAATAGCCCTGGCGCGTGACGTTTCACAACCTAAAGCGCGGAAGATACCGCGCATATTGTGAAAATATTTATATTATTGACGCACCAGCCGTCCGGTCGCCGGCACAAAATCGGTGTTGGTGCGCCACGGGTTGATGTCCAGACCGCCGCGGCGGGTATAGCGCGCATAAACGCTCAGTTTTTCTGGCTGGCAGAAGCGCTGAATATCGCTAAAGATGCGCTCCACGCACTGCTCGTGGAATTCGTTGTGATGTCGGAATGACACCAGGTAGCGCAGCAATTTTTCCCGGTCAATTTTCGGGCCGCGGTACTGGATCTGCACCGAGCCCCAGTCCGGCTGGTGGGTGATCAGGCAGTTGGATTTCAGCAGATGGCTGACCAGCGTCTCTTCGACCACCTTGCCACTCGCCGCGTTTTCGAGGTAATCGGCGCTAAATTCATAATTCTTCACCTCAATATCCTGATCGTCGATGCAGGTTCCGTTGAAGTGGGCGACTGGCTGCCCTTCCAGCTCGTGCAGGCGATACAGTGAAACGCTCACCTTTCCCTGCGCGCAGGCGCTTAAATCACGTTCCAGCGTGTGCTGAACGTCGTCCCAGCTGTTAAAGTTTGTCTGGTTAAAGCTGTTGAGATAGAGCTTAAAGCTTTTAGACTCGACGAGATTCACGCTGGCATAGTCCAGCTCAACGTGGCCCACCGCCACCTGCGGCAGGCCGCGTGCGTTGAGCCACGAGAGTTCGTACAGCGTCCAGATATCGCCACCCACGAACGGCAGCGCGTCTGCGTGCAGACCCAGAGGATCGCGGTTCAGGCTGCGCGGCACGCCCTGCAGCAGGCTTGCATCGTAGGTATCGCGGTAATCGGTCGATTTACCCAGCGTTAAGCCGGTTAACGCCTGATGATTTTCGTAAGACATGTTTCATAGCCACTTTACAGGTACACTTATGGCCTGAGTTTATCCTGTCTGACAAGAAGAGAGAAATCGGTGGACATCGAAACTGCAAATGCCCTCACTACCTTTACGACCCGCTACTGCGACGCATGGCATGAAAAGCAGGGCTCGTGGCCGCAAAGTTCTGATTTATATGGCGTACCTTCACCGTGTATTATCTCTTCGCTCGGCGGTTACGTTATCTGGCAACCAAAACCTTTTGACGGCGAGCAAAATGTAAATGCGGTTGAGCGGGCAATGGACATTGTGGTACAACCAGCGGTTCACGCATTTTATACCGCACAGTTTGCAGGGGATATGCCCGCGCGCTTTGCCGATATCACGCTGACGCTGTTGCAGACCTGGAGCGAAGACGATCTGCAGCGTGTTCAGGAAAACCTGATTGGTCATCTTGTCACGCAAAAACGCCTTAAGCTTTCTCCGACGCTCTTTATTGCCACGCTGGACAGCGAACTGGATGTGTTATCCGTCTGTAACCTGTCAGGTGAAGTGGTTAAAGAGACTATCGGTACCCGCAATCGCGAGACTCTCGCCCCCTCTCTTGCGGATTTCCTCACCCGACTTGAGCCACTTCTGTAATCCCTGATGCTATATCGCGTGTGAGAGATCTCTTACAACGTTTGTGAGAGATCGCTGGAACATTCAGTATTACCTCATTAAATTCAGATTAATATCACTCTATTTTTCAACGGATTAGTTGTTCGGCCTATTATTTTTAGGGAGTCCTCGCGTCTTACAACGCTGGCTGAGTGGGTTGTAAGACGAAGCGGAATAGCGGATTCTATCTTCGTCGGCAGGAAGCCGACACGAGAAACGAACATCAGGATGATGGCGTTTCTCACTCAGGACTCGTCAGGATGGCGCTGCAGGAAGGCTTCAGGATGAAGCGAATCGGATAACGCAGGATGCGTAAGGGACACCTCCAGGAAGGAGAATGAGAGCCGGTCAGGATGGTCGGTGGGTCAGGAAGGCCAGGACGTTTCAGGATGAAACAAACACGTCAGGAAGATGTGTGAAGGATGCAAAAGGTAGACGGATGACCAGGCCTTCGGGCTTCAGGAAAAGTTGTCACGGATGAGCAGGGAGCACGAATTGTAGCTGGAATGCTGCGAAACGAACCGGGAGCACTGTTTTTACAGTGCTCCCTTTTTTTATTTCTGCCTTCCGCAATGCTATGCTGCGCGCCGTTCACTTTTTCAGTTGAGGTTACTATGACGCAACACGATAGCGTTCGTGCTCAGTTGCACGCCATCGAAGCCCTTTTGCGCCAACATCAGCTGTGGCAGGAGACCGCGCCGCAGCCAGAAGCGTTCGCGAGCACCCAGCCTTTCTGCCTGGATACGCTGGCCCCGTTTGAGTGGCTGCAGTGGGTGTTAATTCCGCGCATGCACGCCCTGCTTGAGGGCGGTCATCCGCTGCCGCAGGCGTTTGCTGTCTCTCCCTATTATGAAATGGCGCTCGAAGCGACGCACCCTGCGCGCGACGTCATGCTGGTCGAACTGGAAAAACTGGATGCCCTGTTTGCCGGTGAAGATGCATGACGCTTGAGATCCTCTATCAGGACGAGTGGCTGGTGGCGGTGAATAAACCGTCCGGCTGGCTGGTACACCGCAGCTGGCTCGATCGTGATGAGAAAGTGGTGGTGATGCAGACCGTTCGCGATCAGATTGGTCAGCATGTTTTTACCGCCCATCGTCTCGACCGGCCGACCTCCGGCGTGCTGCTGATGGGGCTTTCCAGCGAGGCGGGGCGTCTGCTGGCGCAGCAGTTTGAACAACATCAGATCCAGAAGCGCTACCACGCGATCGTGCGGGGCTGGTTGACCGAGTCCGCCACGCTGGACTACCCGCTGGTGGAGGAGCAGGACAAAATCGCCGATAAATTTGCCCGCGATGACAAAGGCCCGCAGCCCGCCGTGACGGATTATCGCGGTATGGCGACGACGGAAATGCCGGTGGCAACCAGCAAATTCCCGACCACACGCTACAGCCTGGTTGAGCTTCTGCCTAAAACCGGGCGTAAGCACCAGCTGCGACGCCATCTTGCGCACCTGCGCCATCCGATTATTGGCGACAGCAAACACGGTGATTTGCGCCAGAACCGCAGCGCGGCCGAACACTTTGGCTGCCATCGTCTGATGCTGCACGCGAGCGAGCTCAGCCTGACGCACCCGTTTACCGGCGAGCCGCTGACTATCCGTGCGCGGCTGGACGACGTCTGGATGCAGGCGCTGTCACAGTTTGGCTGGCTGGGACAACTCCCCGAAAATGAAAGGGTTGAGTTTGTATCGGGCAACGTTCAGGATGAACAGTAAACGCATTCAATATGGGAAAATAACATGGCTGAAGTAGGCATTTTTGTCGGCACAATGTACGGCAACTCGCTGCTGGTAGCGGAAGAGGCTGAGGCAATACTCGCCAGCCAGGGCCATAAAGCCACGGTCTATGAAGATCCGGAGCTGGCGGACTGGGAAAAGTATAAAGATAAATACATTCTGGTGGTGACCTCCACCACCGGGCAGGGCGACCTGCCGGACAGCATCGTGCCGCTGTTCCAGGGCATTAAAGACCAGCTTGGCTATCAGCCAGATGTTCACTACGGCATCATCGCCCTCGGCGACAGCTCTTACGCCAACTTCTGCGGCGGCGGCAAGCAGTTCGATGCGCTCCTGCAGGAACAGAGCGCCCAGCGCGTCGGCGAGATGCTGCTGATTGACGCGGGTGAGCACCCGGAGCCAGAAAGCGAATCAAACCCGTGGGTCGAACACTGGGCAACGCTGCTTAAATAGTTCTCCAGGCCGGGTAAGGCTTAACCGCCACCCGGCAACGAAGCCACACCAAATCCTCGATTCCGTGAAGCATCTTCCACTGCTTTGGGCTTATGCCCCAAACCACGTTCCCTACTCCTTTCAATGTTGTGTTTTTGCACGGTGAGGAGAAGAGGCTCTCCTTCATATACTTTCCCGGTCACTATAAAACGGCTTCAGGCCGTACTAAAACGACAAAAACCAATCTCATTCTGATTACCCTACCGGTGCTGTACAGAATGAACCAGGCGAAAGCTATGTTTCAGGAGTGCAACAATGAGTACATTAAGCCACGCAGCGAGCAGCGCTGAAAAGCGCACCAATGCCCGCTACTGGATAGTGGTGATGCTGTTTATCGTCACGTCCTTTAACTATGGTGACCGCGCCACGCTGTCGATTGCCGGTTCGGAAATGGCAAAAGATATCGGCCTTGATCCGGTGGGGATGGGTTACGTTTTCTCCGCATTCTCATGGGCCTACGTCATCGGGCAAATTCCTGGCGGCTGGCTGCTGGACCGTTTTGGCTCGAAACGCGTCTATTTCTGGTCCATCTTCATCTGGTCTGCCTTTACCCTGCTGCAGGGCTTCGTCGATATCTTCAGCGGCTTCGGCATTATCGTGGCGCTCTTCACGCTGCGCTTCCTGGTGGGGCTGGCGGAAGCACCTTCCTTCCCGGGCAACAGCCGCATTGTGGCGGCCTGGTTCCCGGCGCAGGAGAGGGGAACGGCGGTGGCGATTTTCAACTCCGCACAGTACTTCGCGACGGTGATCTTTGCGCCCATTATGGGCTGGCTGACCCATGAGGTGGGCTGGTCACACGTCTTCTTCTTCATGGGCGGGCTTGGGATCGTCATCAGCTTTATCTGGCTGAAAGTGATCCACGAACCCAACCAGCATCCAGGCGTAAACAAAAAAGAGCTGGAGTACATCGCGGAAGGCGGTGCGCTGATCAACATGGATCAGAAATCCTCGACGGCGAAAGTGCCGTTCAGCCAGAAATGGGCGCAGATCAGGCAGCTCGTCGGCTCGCGCATGATGATCGGGATCTATCTGGGCCAGTACTGTATCAACGCCTTGACCTACTTTTTCATCACCTGGTTCCCGGTATACCTGGTGCAGGCACGCGGCATGTCGATTCTGAAAGCGGGATTTGTTGCCTCGGTCCCGGCCATCTGTGGCTTCGTGGGGGGCGTGCTCGGCGGGGTGATTTCCGACTGGCTGATGCGCCGCACCGGTTCCCTGAACATCGCGCGTAAAACGCCTATCGTGCTCGGCATGCTGCTCTCCATGACCATGGTGTTTTGTAACTATGTTAATGCCGAGTGGATGATTATCGGCTTTATGGCGATGGCCTTCTTCGGCAAAGGCATTGGCGCGCTGGGCTGGGCGGTGATGGCGGATACGGCACCGAAAGAGATCAGCGGCCTGAGCGGCGGTCTGTTCAACATGTTCGGCAACATCTCCGGGATTGTTACGCCCATCGCTATCGGCTACATCGTCGGCACCACCGGCTCCTTTAACGGTGCGCTGATTTACGTAGGTGTGCATGCGCTGGTGGCGGTGCTGAGTTACCTGGTGCTGGTGGGGGATATCAAACGCGTCGAACTTAAACCTGTAGCGGAGCGTGGATGATGACAACGCAATCGAGTCCAACCATCACGGAGATGAAGGTCATCCCGGTGGCCGGACAGGACAGCATGCTGCTCAATATTGGCGGTGCGCATAACGCCTGGTTTACCCGTAATATCGTCGTGCTGAAAGACAGCGCAGGGAATACCGGCGTGGGCGAGGCCCCTGGCGGAGAGGTGATTTACCAGACGCTGGTCGATGCCATTCCGCAGGTCGTGGGCCAGGAGATCGCCCGTCTGAACAAGGTGGTTCAGCGGGTGCATAAGGGCAATCAGTCGGCGGATTTTGATACGTTCGGTAAAGGTGCCTGGACGTTTGAACTGCGGGTCAACGCCGTTGCCGCCCTGGAGGCCGCCCTGCTCGATTTACTGGGTAAGGCGCTCAATGTTCCGGTCTGCGAGCTGCTGGGGCCCGGCAAACAGCGCGATGCGGTCACCGTGCTGGGCTATCTGTTCTACGTTGGCGATCGCAATAAGACCGATCTCCCCTATCTGGCCCGAACCGCGGGCGACCACGACTGGTATCAGCTGCGCCATCAGGAAGCGCTCTCCAGCGACGCGGTGGTGCGGCTGGCCGAGGCGGCGCAGGATCGCTACGGCTTTAAGGATTTCAAGCTGAAGGGCGGCGTGCTGCCCGGCGAGCAGGAGATCGAAACGGCCCGGGCGCTGAAAAAGCGCTTCCCTGATGCACGGATCACCGTCGATCCCAACGCCGCATGGCTGCTGGATGAAGCCATTAGCCTGTGCAAAGGGCTGGGGGATGTCCTGACCTATGCGGAAGACCCCTGCGGCGCGGAGCAAGGATTCTCGGGTCGTGAAGTCATGGCCGAGTTCCGTCGCGCCACCGGGCTGCCGGTCGCGACCAATATGATCGCCACCAACTGGCGCGAAATGGGTCACGCGGTGATGCTTAACGCCGTCGACATACCGCTGGCGGACCCGCACTTCTGGACGCTCTCAGGCGCAGTACGCGTGGCCCAGCTGTGCGATGAGTGGGGGCTCACCTGGGGCTGTCACTCGAACAATCACTTTGATATTTCGCTGGCGATGTTTACCCACGTTGGCGCGGCGGCGCCGGGTAACCCGACCGCCATCGATACCCACTGGATTTGGCAGGAAGGTGAAGCCCGACTGACGAAAAATCCGCTGGAAATCATAGATGGCAAAATTGCCGTACCGGATGCGCCGGGTCTGGGCGTGGAGCTGGACTGGGATCGGATCCATAAAGCCCATGAGGCGTATAAAAAGCTACCGGGCGGCGCGCGTAACGACGCGGGCCCGATGCAGTACCTTATCCCCGGCTGGACATTTGACCGTAAGCGCCCTGTTTTTGGACGTCACTGATAAAAGGATTACACGATGAGTACCTTTACGACCCCTGTCGTCACTTCCATGCAAATCATTCCGGTTGCGGGCCATGACAGCATGCTGATGAACCTGAGCGGCGCGCATGCGCCATTCTTTACCCGCAATATTGTCATTATCAAAGACAATTCCGGCCATACGGGCGTGGGCGAAATTCCGGGCGGGGAGAAGATCCGCCAGACGCTGGAAGATGCCATTCCGCTGGTCGTGGGCAAAACGCTGGGTGAGTACAAAAATGTCCTGAACACCGTGCGCAACACCTTTGCCGATCGCGATGCCGGGGGACGTGGCCTGCAGACCTTCGATCTGCGTACCACCATTCACGTGGTGACCGGGATTGAATCCGCGATGCTGGATCTGTTGGGTCAGCATCTGGGCGTCAACGTCGCGTCGCTGTTGGGTGAAGGACAGCAGCGCAGCGAAGTGGAAATGCTGGGCTATCTGTTCTTTGTCGGCGACCGCAGGCTGACACCGCTGCCGTATCAGAGCCAGCCGGATGAACAATGCGACTGGTACCGACTCCGCCACGACGAGGCGATGACCCCGGATGCGGTGGTGCGCCTGGCGGAAGCCGCGTACGAAAAATATGGCTTTAATGATTTCAAACTGAAGGGCGGCGTGCTGGCCGGGGAACAAGAGGCGGAAGCCGTTACCGCACTGGCAAAACGTTTCCCACAGGCGCGCGTGACGCTGGATCCTAACGGAGCATGGTCGCTTGATGAAGCGATCAAAATTGGTAAACAGCTGAAAGGCGTGCTGGCGTATGCGGAAGATCCGTGCGGGGCTGAACAAGGCTTCTCGGGTCGTGAAGTGATGGCGGAATTCCGCCGAGCAACGGGGCTACCAACCGCGACCAATATGATTGCTACCGACTGGCGTCAGATGGGACACACGCTGTCATTGCAGTCTGTCGACATTCCGCTGGCGGACCCGCACTTCTGGACGATGCAGGGCTCGGTGCGCGTGGCGCAGATGTGTCATGAGTTTGGCCTGACCTGGGGCTCGCACTCTAACAACCACTTCGACGTGTCGCTGGCAATGTTCACGCACGTTGCCGCTGCCGCTCCGGGGAGGATTACCGCTATCGACACGCACTGGATCTGGCAGGAGGGTAATCAGCATCTGACTAAGCAGCCGTTTGAAATCAAAGGTGGCATGGTTCAGGTGCCTTCCACTCCGGGGCTGGGGGTTGAGCTGGATATGGACCAGGTGATGAAGGCCCATGAGCTGTACCAGAAACACGGTTTGGGCGCGCGCGATGACGCGATGGCGATGCAGTATCTGATCCCCGACTGGACATTCGACAATAAACGCCCGTGCATGGTACGATAAACGCATTGGGACCGCTCCCATGAGCGGTCTTTTACGTGGTGTATGCTTAACGTAACGACTATGCGTAAGGATGGCTTATGAAAATTGTTATCGCACCGGACTCGTATAAGGAAAGTTTGAGTGCGCTTGAGGTTGCGACAGCGATAGAGCGTGGTTTTCGCGAGATCTTTCCCGAGGCGGTTTACGTCAAACTGCCGGTTGCGGACGGCGGCGAAGGGACGGTTGAGGCGATGATCGCGGCAACGCAGGGACGCATTGTGCATGTTCCGGTGACCGGCCCGCTGGGTGAGCGGGTGGACGGGTTTTATGGCTTATCCGGTGACGAGCAGAGCGCCTTTATTGAAATGGCGGCGGCAAGCGGCCTGGAGCTGGTCGTCCCTTCACAGCGTAATCCCCTGAAAACCACCTCCTGGGGCACGGGCGAACTGATTCGGCATGCGCTGGATGCGGGCGTTAAGCATATCATCATTGGCATTGGCGGCAGCGCCACCAATGACGGCGGAGCAGGGATGGTGCAGGCGCTGGGCGCTAAATTGCTCGACGCGAGCGAACAACCTCTTGGGCAGGGCGGAGGCGAACTGGGAAAACTCGCGCGTATCGACCTGAGCGGGCTGGACAGACGTCTGGCGGAGTGTCGGATAGAAGTCGCCTGTGATGTCACGAATCCACTCACCGGAAAGGACGGTGCGTCAGCCGTATTTGGACCGCAAAAGGGTGCCACACCCGAGATGATCGTCACCCTGGACAACGCGCTGGCGCAGTATGCGAGAGTCATTGCCCGGGATCTGGATATCGACGTGCTAAACCTTGCTGGCGGCGGAGCGGCAGGTGGCATGGGGGCTGGGCTGTACGCCTTTTGCGGCGCGCAGCTGCGCCAGGGCATTGAGATCGTGACCGATGCGCTACACCTGGCCGACCAGGTGGCCGATGCGGATTTGGTGATCACCGGGGAAGGCCGCATTGACAGCCAGACGATCCACGGCAAAGTCCCGGTGGGGGTGGCGAAGGTGGCGAAACGCTTTAACAAACCCGTTATTGGCATTGCTGGCAGCCTGACGGCGGACGTTGGCGTAGTACACGATCACGGCATTGATGCAGTGTTTAGCGTGATCTACACCATCTGCTCCCTGGAAGACGCGCTGGAAAATGCCAGCGAGAACGTCAGGATGACCGCAAGGAATATCGCTGCGGTGCTGAAAGTGGGGCAGGCATTTTAGCTGTGGTTGCCGGGTGGCGGCTTCGCTTTACCCGGCCTACGTTAGTGCACCTGTAGGCCCGGTAAGCGTAGCGCCACCGGGCATTTACCTCAGCTTCCCAACACCTTCATCGCTTCCCGCGTCACATTATCCATTTCATCCAGCAGCTCCAGGAACTCCGGTTCAAGCTCCGATTCCGGCGTACCGGCACGCAGCTGCTGCTCCAGCAGCTGGCAGAGGTTTTTCAGCCGCGGCACGCCGCTGTACCCGCAGCTGCCGTGTAGCTTGTGGATCGCGTCCAGCAGATCTTCCGGATTTTCACCCACCAGCTGCTCTTCCACCTTATTGCGGATCTCCGGCAGAAACGCGACCAGCATTTGCAGCATGTCGCGGGCGAGATCGGGTTTACCTGCCGCCTGGCGCAGCGCAAGCTGCCAGTCAAAGGTAGCGTTCTGATTAACGCTTACCTCAGCCTGCTCGCTGGAAACCGTGTACGTCCCGACGATATGACCCGGCTTGTAGCGCAGCAGCAGGCTATGAAGTTTCTCTTCATCGATGGGCTTTGCCAGGTAATCGTTCATCCCGGCGCTCAGCAGCTTCTCCTTCTGGCCAGCCATCGCATGGGCGGTGACCGCAATGACCGGCGTTTGCTGCTGATGCGGCAGCTGGTGGATCAGCTCGCAGGCCCGGATGCCGTCCATGCCCGGCATCTGAATATCCATCAGGATTAAATCGAACTGCATCTGCTTAGCCTGTTCAACCGCCTGCGCGCCGCTGGTGCACAGCTCAACATGCTGAACCTGGTCCTCAAGCAATGCGCCTATCAGCTTCAGGTTGGCCGGATTATCATCCACCGCCATCACGCTCATCGGCAATTTTTGCTCATCGTAAATCAGCGGAAGGGCATGCTGGCTAAGACGGCAATACTCCGTGAGCGCGGGCAGGAGACGGGTCGCGGTGAGCGGTTTTAGCAGACACGCGGCGGCTCCGTCATTTTTTAACTCTTCTGCATTCAGCTGAGCGTGGCAAGGCAGCGCCAGCAGCAGATAGTCGGTCATCGACGCGGCTTTCGCCAGCCGCTCCTGCTGCATGGTCAGCTCGCCGGTAAAGGTGACCGGGATCCCCATCAGCAGGATGTCGTAATGCTCAACGGCCAGGGCGGAGAAGGTTGGGCTGTAGACCACCTCCAGCGGCGTGGTGCTTAATATGTCGAGCGTACACTGCGCCGCCGCGGCGTTAGGCTCAACATAGGCCAGTCGCTTGCCCTTCAGGCAGTCCGTCATCGGACCGTCGGTCAGCACGTTCGGATTAAGGTCCAGATTAATGTGGAACCAGAAGGTTGAACCGCGGTTCGGCTGGCTGTGGAAAGAGATATCGCCGCCCATCTCGTTCACCAGACGCTGGGTGATCACCAGCCCCAGACCGGTGCCGCCATGACGGCGGGAGATACTGGCGTCCGCCTGACGGAACGCCTGGAACAGACGCGACTGGTCGCGCTCCGGAATACCGATGCCGGTATCGCGGATCTGGACTTCAATCTGAACCTTATTGCTGCTGATCGAGCGTTTCTCTACCAGGACGTCGATATTACCGCTTTCGGTGAATTTAATGGCATTCCCGACAAGGTTGGTAATGACCTGCTGCAGGCGCAGCGGATCGCCAATAACGTTATCCGGCACGTCGTTTTTAATATTAAGCGTCAGCTCCAGGCCTTTATCGTGCGACGAGTGCGCTAGCAGCGTCACCACTTCATCAAGCGTGCTGCGCAGCGGGAAGGGAATGCTTTCCAGGATCAGCTTGCCCGCTTCCAGCTTGGAGAAGTCCAGCACGTCGTTGATGATCGCCAGCAGGTTGTTGGCCGAGCGTTCAATGGTGTGCAGGTGATCGCGCTGAGTGGGGTTGAGCTCGCTTTTGAGCGTCAGGCGGGTAAAGCCGATCACGCCATTGAGCGGCGTGCGCAGCTCATGCGACATATTGGCAAGGAATTCCGACTTGATACGCGCCGCTTCCTGGGCGCGCTTTTTCGCCAGATCCAGCTCAACGTTCTGGATCTCCATCTGCTCCAGCGTTTCGCGCAGGTCGGACGTCGCCTGGTCAACGTTGTGCTGCATCTCTTCGTGATAGGCCGCCAGCGACATCGCCATCGAGTTGATGCCGTTTTTCAGCATGTCCAGCTCGCCCAGCATAAACCCTTCCACACGGCTGTCGAGCTGTCCCCGGCGGATGCGGTCAACCGTGTTAACCATGTTGCGGATGGGGCCCGTCACGTCGCGCATCAGGCGCCAGCCGAAGATCAGCGCAATGCCAATGCAGAACAGCATCATCACGCCAGAGATGAAGATTTCTTTGTACTGCTGTAGCCGTACCGACTTGAGATCCAGCTCCAGCGCCACATATCCCAGCATATTATTGCTGGATTTGGCGTCGGATTGCGCGGACTCATCGGGGGAATAGCTTTCCGACACGATCGGCGTGCGCAGGATCATGATATCGCCGCGCCGCAATACGGTGAGGTGGCGCGGGAACGGCGTACCGTCCGGGATCTTCAGGGCCGCCGGATCGAGATGAAAGTTCGAGGTGACAAACAGCCGGTTATGTTCGTCGTACACGGAAATGGCGCGTACGATGTCCGAGTGGCGGCGGTGGAGTACGCTGATTAACTGCCCAATGGATTCGCGGTTTTGCAGGTTCATGCCGTACTCGCTGGATACGGCCAGCGGTTCGATGATGCTGGCGCCTGCATCCTCCAGCTGCCGCTGCAAATCGTTATAGCGGTGCACCACAAAGAAGATACTCAGCAGCAAACCGATAAGAACGGTGGGGGCGAGGATCAAAATCATCATGCGCGCGCGCAGGCTGTAGTTGGTCATGGCGTTCCGTTATGGGACAATTAAGATAATTATGTTTATGTGAGAAAAATCTCGGCGATGGCGCAATTCTACTCTGCAAAGCGACGCGTGACGACGCGTGAAATCATTACTGTTGAAGCCACGGACCTCGATCCGTTTGGTCAGGGAGTAGCACGTCACAATGGTAAGGCTCTGTTTATAACAGGTTTACTGCCAGCAGAACGAGCAGAAATTACGCTGACGGAAGATAAACGCCAGTTCGCGCGCGGACAGGTTAAGCGTCGTCTCAACGATAGCCCGGAGCGCGTGAAGCCCCGCTGCCCGCATTTTGGCGTTTGCGGCGGCTGCCAGCAACAGCATGCGAGCACAGAATTACAGCAAAAAAGTAAAAGCCGCGCGCTGGCGCGTCTGCTCAAACATGACGTTAACGAAATTCTTGCCTATGAGCCCTGGGGCTATCGTCGTCGCGCGCGCCTGAGCCTCAGCTATCAGCCAAAAACGGATCGTCTGGAGATGGGGTTTCGCAAGGCCGGCTCCAGCGACATCGTTGACGTGAAGCAGTGCCCCATTTTGGTGCCCCATCTTGAGGCATTGCTTCCGGAAGTGCGCATCTGCCTCTCCGGGCTGGACGGCGTACGCCATCTCGGGCACGTCGAACTGGTCATGGCAAACAATGGCCCGCTGATGGTGCTGCGCCACACCGCACCGCTGTCGAAAAAAGATCGCGAAAAACTGGAACGCTTTTCGCATTCCCACGACCTGGCGCTTTTCCTGGCACCACAAAGCGAGATACTTGAGCAGGTTACCGGTGAGGCGCCCTGGTATGCGTCAAACGGGCTACGCTTAACGTTTAGCCCGCGAGATTTCATTCAGGTCAATGATGGCGTTAACCAGCAGATGGTGGCGAAAGCGCTGGCGTGGCTGGATGTCCAGAAAAGCGATCGGGTGCTCGATCTGTTCTGCGGAATGGGCAACTTCACGCTGCCGCTGGCGCGAGAAGCGGGCAGCGTCGTCGGCGTGGAAGGCGTTGAGGCTCTGGTGGCGAAAGGGCAGGAGAACGCCCGGCAGAACGGCTTGCAAAATGTGACATTCTTTCATCAAAATCTTGAGGACGATGTCACCCAACAGCCGTGGGCAAAGCAGGGCTTTGATAAAATCTTGCTCGACCCGGCACGTGCCGGTGCCCCGGGCGTGATGGCACATATTATTAAACTCGCGCCGAAGCGTGTGGTCTATGTTTCCTGTAACCCGGCAACGCTTGCCCGGGACAGCGAGGCATTACTCAGCGCGGGTTACCAGATTCAGCGTCTGGCAATGCTGGACATGTTCCCGCACACTGGGCATCTGGAATCGATGGTGTTGTTCGAGCACATCTAATTTGTTTGGCTTGTCGACTTCGACAGGCCCTGGTCCCTAAAGGAGAGGACAATGGTTGCGGTAAGAAGTGCACATCTCAATAAAGCTGGGGAGTTTGACCCACAAAAATGGATCGCAAGTCTGGGAATTTCCAGCCAGCAGTCGTGTGAACGCTTAACCGAAACCTGGGCCTATTGTCTGCGCACCACGCAGGGGCATCCCGACGCCGATCTTCTCCTGTGGCGCGGCGTGGAGATGGTTGAAATCCTGTCCATGCTGAACATGGACATCGAAACGCTGCAGGCCGCGCTGCTCTTCCCCCTCGCGGATGCGGACGTGGTCAGCGAAGACGTGCTGCGCGACAGCGTCGGGAAATCCGTCGTCGCGCTGATCCACGGCGTGCGCGATATGGCGGCCATTCGTCAGCTTAAAGCCGCGCATACCGATTCCGTCTCCTCAGAGCAGGTCGATAACGTTCGCCGGATGCTGCTGGCCATGGTGGATGATTTCCGCTGCGTGGTCATCAAGCTGGCCGAGCGTATTGCCCACCTGCGAGAGGTAAAGGATGCGCCGGAAGACGAGCGCGTGCTGGCCGCCAAAGAGTGTACGAACATCTATGCGCCGCTGGCGAACCGCTTAGGGATTGGTCAGCTGAAGTGGGAGCTGGAAGATTACTGCTTCCGCTATCTGCACCCGGCGGAATATAAACGGATTGCCAAACTTCTGCACGAGCGCCGTATCGACCGCGAGCACTATATCGAGGAGTTTGTCGGCGGCCTGCGCCAGGCGATGAAAGAAGAGAACGTGCGCGCCGAAGTCTACGGTCGGCCTAAGCATATCTACAGCATCTGGCGCAAAATGCAGAAGAAACACCTCGCCTTTGACGAGCTGTTTGACGTGCGCGCCGTGCGTATCGTGGCGGAGCGTCTGCAGGATTGCTACGCCGCGCTGGGGATAGTACACACTCACTTCCGTCATCTGCCCGATGAGTTCGACGACTATGTCGCCAACCCAAAACCGAACGGCTACCAGTCTATCCATACCGTGGTGCTTGGCCCTGGCGGTAAAACGGTTGAGATTCAGATCCGCACCAAACAGATGCATGAAGACGCCGAGCTGGGCGTTGCCGCGCACTGGAAATACAAAGAAGGCACCTCCGGTGGGGCGCGTTCTGGCCACGAAGACCGCATTGCCTGGCTGCGCAAGCTGATTGCGTGGCAGGAAGAGATGGCCGATTCCGGCGAGATGCTCGACGAAGTGCGCAGCCAGGTCTTTGACGATCGGGTGTATGTCTTTACGCCGAAAGGGGACGTTGTCGACCTGCCGGCCGGCTCTACGCCGCTCGATTTTGCCTACCACATCCACAGCGATGTGGGACACCGATGCATCGGGGCGAAAATCGGCGGGCGTATTGTACCGTTCACCTATCAGCTGCAGATGGGTGACCAGATTGAAATCATTACCCAGAAGCAGCCCAACCCGAGCCGGGACTGGCTTAACCCGAACCTGGGGTATGTTACCACCAGCCGCGGGCGCTCGAAGATTCACGCCTGGTTCCGTAAGCAGGATCGTGACAAGAACATCCTTGCCGGTCGCCAGATCCTCGACGACGAGCTGGAGCATATCGGGATAAGCCTGAAAGAGGCGGAAAAATTCCTGCTGCCGCGCTACAACTTCAACGAGCTTGACGAGCTGTTAGCGGCCATTGGCGGCGGTGATATTCGTCTGAATCAGATGGTGAATTTCCTGCAGGCGCAGTTCAATAAGCCAAGCGCGGAAGAGCAGGATGCGGCGGCGCTGAAGCAGCTGCAGCAGAAAACCTACGCGCCGCAGCAGCGCAGTAAAGACAACGGCCGCGTGGTGGTCGAGGGTGTAGGTAACCTGATGCACCACATTGCCCGCTGCTGTCAGCCAATTCCAGGAGACGATATCGTCGGCTTTATCACCCAGGGGCGCGGGATTTCAATTCACCGTTCCGACTGCGACCAGCTTGCCGAGCTTCAGTCCCATGCGCCTGAGCGCATCGTGGAAGCGGTCTGGGGGGAAAGCTATTCCGCTGGCTACTCGCTGGTGGTGCGCGTTACCGCCAACGACCGCAGCGGCCTGCTGCGCGACATCACGACCATTCTTGCCAACGAGAAGGTCAACGTGCTGGGCGTCGCCAGCCGCAGCGATACCCGCGAGCAGCTTGCCACCATCGATATGACTATCGAAATCTACAACCTGCAGGTGCTGGGCCGCGTGCTTGGCAAGCTGAATCAGGTGCCGGATGTGATTGACGCGCGTCGTCTGCACGGCGGCTAAACATCCTCTTCCGTAGGCCGGGTTAGGCAACGCCGCCACCCGGCATTTTTTTATCAGGACATAACCATGACTCAAATCGACCGCCTGCTCGGCATCATGAAACGCCTGCGCGACCCGGAAAACGGCTGCCCGTGGGACAAAGAGCAGACTTTCGCTACCATTGCCCCGTACACCCTTGAAGAGACCTATGAGGTGCTGGACGCCATTTCCCGCGAAGACTTTGACGACCTGCGCGGCGAGCTGGGCGATCTGCTGTTCCAGGTGGTGTTCTATGCACAAATGGCGCAGGAAGAAGGGCGCTTTAACTTTGACGATATCTGCGCAGCAATCAGCGACAAGCTTGAGCGCCGTCATCCTCATATTTTCGGTGACGCTACCGCAGGAAACAGCACCGAAGTCCTGGCCCGCTGGGAGCAGATCAAAAGCGCCGAGCGGGCAGAAAAATCCCAGCACTCCGCGCTGGACGACATTCCGCTGAGCCTGCCCGCACTGATGCGTGCGCACAAAATCCAGAAACGCTGCTCCGCGGTGGGGTTTGACTGGACCTCTCTCGGCCCGGTGCTGGATAAAGTGCACGAAGAGATTGACGAGGTCATGCATGAAGCGCAGCAGGCGGTGGTGGATGAAGCAAAGCTTGAGGAAGAGATGGGCGATCTGCTGTTTGCGACCGTCAACCTTTCTCGCCACCTGGGTGTAAAAGCGGAAACGGCGCTGCAAAAAGCCAACCTGAAATTCGAACGCCGCTTTCGCGAAGTAGAGCGGATTGTCGCATCGCGCGGCCTGGAAATGAGCGGTATTGACCTCGACGCGATGGAAGAGGTCTGGCAGGAAGTAAAGCGCCAGGAATCTGATCTCTAACGAAATTTTGCGATCAAGCGCAATTTGTGTGATTTTTTAAATGACAAGCGCTTGATTTGCGTCAAAAACATTTACCCAAAAGGGGCTATTTTCTCACTCCTTATGTTTGTCATGGCCTGGAATGGAGACGGAGAATGAAAGTTTGTGGCGCTCGCCGTGTTCGGGTATACTACTTTCCCGTCCTGGTTATTCCATCGTTTCACCCTAACTTCTCAGGTTCAGCATGACAACGAACTATATTTTTGTGACCGGCGGGGTCGTATCCTCTCTGGGTAAAGGCATTGCCGCAGCCTCCCTCGCAGCCATTCTTGAAGCCCGTGGCCTTAATGTGACCATGATGAAACTGGATCCGTACATCAACGTCGATCCGGGCACCATGAGCCCAATCCAACACGGGGAAGTGTTCGTTACTGAAGACGGCGCTGAAACCGATCTGGATCTTGGCCACTACGAGCGTTTCATCCGCACCAAAATGACCCGTCGTAACAACTTCACGACCGGCCGCATCTACTCCGACGTTCTGCGTAAAGAGCGCCGTGGTGACTACCTGGGTGCCACCGTTCAGGTTATTCCGCACATTACTAACGCCATCAAAGAACGCATTGTTGCGGGTGGCGAAGGCCACGACGTAGTGCTGGTTGAAATCGGCGGTACCGTGGGTGATATCGAATCCCTGCCATTCCTGGAAGCGATTCGTCAGCTGGCGGTAGACATTGGCCGTGAACACGCGCTGTTCATGCACCTGACGCTGGTGCCGTACATGGCCGCTGCAGGTGAAGTGAAAACCAAACCGACTCAGCACTCTGTTAAAGAGCTGCTTTCTATTGGTATTCAGCCAGACATCCTGGTTTGCCGTTCCGATCGCGCGGTTCCGGCGAACGAACGTGCGAAAATTGCATTGTTTTGTAACGTGCCTGAAAAAGCCGTTATTTCAATGAAAGATGTCGATTCCATTTATAAAATCCCGGGCCTGTTGAAATCTCAGGGCCTGGACGATTATATTTGTAAACGATTCAGCTTGAACTGTCCGGAAGCTAACCTGTCTGAATGGGAACAGGTTATTTACGAAGAAGCCAATCCGGCAGGCGAAGTGACTATCGGTATGGTCGGCAAGTACATCGAGCTGCCGGATGCCTATAAGTCAGTGATCGAAGCGCTGAAACACGGTGGTCTGAAGAACCGTGTCTCCGTGAACATCAAGCTGATTGATTCGCAGGATGTTGAAACGCGTGGCGTTGAAATCCTGAAAGATCTGGATGCTATCCTTATACCTGGCGGCTTCGGCTACCGTGGTGTAGAAGGCAAGATCGCCACCGCGCGCTATGCGCGTGAAAACAATATTCCATACCTCGGCATCTGTCTGGGTATGCAGGTTGCGCTGATCGAATTTGCGCGCAACGTAGCGGGAATGGAAAACGCGAACTCTACGGAATTTGTGCCAGACTGTAAGTACCCTGTTGTGGCGCTTATCACCGAATGGCGTGACGAAGAAGGTAACGTCGAAGTCCGTACCGAGAAGAGCGATCTGGGTGGCACCATGCGTCTTGGCGCACAGGCCTGCCAGCTGACTGACGATAGCGTGGTTCGCAAGCTGTATGGCGAGCCGGTCATCACCGAGCGCCATCGTCACCGCTATGAAGTCAACAACATGTTGTTGAAACCTATTGAAGCCGCGGGCCTGCGTGTTGCGGGACGCTCCGGGGATGATCAGTTAGTCGAGATCATTGAAGTGCCAAACCATCCGTGGTTTGTCGCCTGCCAGTTCCACCCGGAATTTACTTCAACGCCACGTGACGGGCATCCGCTGTTTGCAGGCTTCGTGAAGGCCGCCAGCGACTACCAGAAGCGTCAGGCGAAGTAAAAAAAGTTAGAACGGCAACGCGTACCTTTGGTACGCGTTGTTTGTCTGGAGTTTTAGTTTAACTTGTACTGAGGAAAATCTAATGTCCAAAATCGTTAAAGTCATCGGTCGTGAAATCATCGACTCCCGTGGTAACCCGACCGTTGAAGCCGAAGTTCACCTGGAAGGTGGTTTCGTTGGTATGGCTGCTGCTCCATCAGGTGCTTCTACCGGTTCTCGCGAAGCGCTGGAACTGCGCGATGGCGACAAATCTCGCTTCCTGGGTAAAGGCGTACTGAAAGCGGTTGGCGCTGTAAACGGTCCTATTGCTCAGGCAATCATTGGCAAAGACGCTAAAGACCAGGCTGGCATCGACAAGATCATGATCGATCTGGACGGTACTGAAAACAAATCTAACTTCGGTGCGAACGCAATCCTGGCTGTTTCCCTGGCGAACGCCAAAGCGGCTGCGGCTGCTAAAGGTATGCCACTGTTCGAGCACATCGCTGAACTGAACGGCACCCCAGGCAAATACTCCATGCCTGTACCAATGATGAACATCATCAACGGTGGTGAGCACGCAGATAACAACGTTGATATTCAGGAATTCATGATTCAGCCAGTTGGCGCGAAATCCCTGAAAGAAGCGGTACGTATGGGTTCTGAAGTGTTCCACAACCTGGCTAAAGTTCTGAAAGCTAAAGGCATGAACACTGCTGTTGGTGACGAAGGTGGCTATGCGCCAAACCTGGGTTCTAACGCAGAAGCACTGGCTGTTATCGCAGAAGCAGTTAAAGCTGCTGGCTACGAGCTGGGCAAAGACATCACCCTGGCGATGGACTGTGCAGCATCTGAATTCTACAAAGACGGTAAATACGTTCTGGCTGGCGAAGGCAACAAAGCGTTCACCTCCGAAGAGTTCACTCACTTCCTGGAAGACCTGACCAAACAGTACCCAATCGTGTCTATCGAAGACGGTCTGGACGAGTCTGACTGGGCTGGCTTCGCATACCAGACTAAAGTACTGGGCGACAAAATCCAGCTGGTTGGTGACGACCTGTTCGTAACCAACACCAAGATCCTGAAAGAAGGCATCGAGAAAGGCATCGTTAACTCCATCCTGATCAAATTCAACCAGATCGGTTCTCTGACCGAAACTCTGGCTGCGATCAAAATGGCGAAAGACGCTGGCTACACCGCGGTTATCTCTCACCGTTCTGGTGAAACTGAAGACGCTACCATTGCCGACCTGGCTGTGGGTACCGCTGCAGGCCAGATCAAAACCGGTTCTATGAGCCGTTCTGACCGTGTTGCTAAATACAACCAGCTGATTCGTATCGAAGAAGCGCTGGGTGAAAAAGCACCATACAACGGTCGTAAAGAGATCAAAGGCCAGGCATAATTGCTTAAGTCTTAAAATGAAAATGCCAGTCGAATGACTGGCATTTTTTTGGCTATTTAAAATCGACCGCCATTTGCTCCGGAATGGTCAGCCCCTGGGTAGTTTGCACGCAGCGGGCGATATAATCCGTAAACCGGGGCGGCTTGGGCATTCCCATACTCAGCAGCTTATCGTTGCTGAAACGCACGTTAAGCGTGGCAAACGCACCGTATAACCGCATGGCTTTCAGCATCAGACGTTCGTTGCACGGGCCAAAAATATGTTTCAGCTCGCGGCGCATTCGGACCAGCGTTTCGTAGCTGACCTGGGCATATTTATCTCCGACGGGGGCTTTCTCCAGCGCCTGCGCCATCGCCTGATCGATATCCGCAAAGCGAACGCTGTTCTCTTCACCCGCAGAAATGTGCACCACTTCCCCCGGACGCGCGTTGCTGTTAAGCAACATTAACAGCGCGTCGGCGCAGTAATCCACCGGCACAACGTCAATCCGGTCTTCCATGGAGCACATGAACTTCTGCAGCATCAGGCCCATGCTAAAGACCCAGAAAATGCTGCTCGACGGCGTGCAGCCGTGACGGGTATGGCCAACGACGATGGACGGACGGGCGATGAGCAGGGGAAGGTTAGGGCACTCCTGGCGCATCAGCTGTTCGATGGTTGACTTCGAAAACGTGTATTCCACCAGGTGTTCAGCATTCTCTCTGAATTCGGCGCTTTCGGCGACCAGGGAATCCTGCTCCGGCGTGCATGACATCGCGGTGCCGACGTGGAGGAAACGCTGCAGTCCTGTGACCTGCTCCATACGACGCGCCAGCGCGAGCGTACCTTCAACGTTGACCTTCCAGATCAGCGGGTTGTTACCAAATGAGGCGACGGCCGCACAGTTCACGACATGCGTGACCCGATCCAGACGGGGATCGTTCAGGAAGGCTTCTGGCTGGCTGAGGTCGCCAATCAGGATATTGTCCACATTCAGGGAGGCCAGTTTGTCCTCAGGAACGTTGAACTTGCGCATATTCTCCAGTACGCGCTCCAGCCCGCTCTGCGGATCGCTGGCGCGCGCAAGCAAAAGGAGTTCTATGGATTGATCGTTGGTCAGAATTTTTTCAAGAACTGCACCGCCCAGAAATCCGGTCACGCCTGTAATCAATAACATCTTCATTAATACCGTCTCATTATGATTGATGAGGCGGATTGTAGGCGGGCAAAAGTAAACGGCATTTAAATAATAAAACGCCGAAATCAGTGGCGTCTTAAGCTTATTTTAAGGAAAGGAAATCAGGTGAAGATATTGGACATTATCGCAATGGTAAAAATTCAATCTATTAAAATTTAAATTTTAACTCGTTGAATTTAATTGATTATATAAGGTCTGTGCCGAATGGTGGACTTAATTCAAAATGTAATAAATATAATACTTTGTTACACCAAACATTTGCCGGATAAATGATGAAAACCCCACTTAACGAAAATCAGACAATATAAGGCGCAGGCCGATTTATTTAGCCTGCGAATGATTTTCAGAGCAAAAGGGGAAGCGTGGCGCTGGCTGTTTGCTGGCTAACGTCGCCGTAATGACCATCCAGCGCAATCATGGACGTGGTCAGCAGCTCGACCAGCAGCATCACCCCAACCTTAGCATTGAGTGCGCCCGCGCTCAGGGGACCCTCTGGTTTGGCCGCAACCAGCAGCATGTCGCTCAGGGATGCCAGCGGGCTGCGTGGCGTATTGCTGAGTGCCAGAACCTTAACGCCGCGCTTGCGGGCAAGCTTCACCACGTGGAGTAAATCCCGCGTTGAACCCGAACTGGAGATAGCCACGACCAGGGTCTCTTTTGAAAGCGTTGTCGCATTCATGGCCGCGCGGTGCATATCGCTGAACAGCTGCGCGGGTTTGCCCAACCGCAACAGCTTGTAGTGCAGATACTCCCCGAGGATCGCGCTGGCCGCAACGCCATAAATCTGCACGGACTGCGCCTGGTGCAGCGCCAGTGCGGCCTTTTCAAGCAGCGTGCGGTCAAGGAGCCGGGCGGTATCCTGCAAAGCTTGCACCGACTCATCCACGACGTTATCAATCTCATCGCCCGCCTGACGCGCGGGCTGGCCCTGCTGAATATCCAGCGCAAGCGCCATTTTAAATTCGTTATAGCCCTTGCAGCCCAGCGTCCGGCAAAGACGCGTGACGCTGGCCTCGCTGGTGTGGCTCTCGCGCGCCAGCTCGGTGATCGTCAGGTAGAGCACCCGGGCAGGATCGCTGAGGACAAACTCGCCGAGTTTTTGTTGTGTTGGGCTGTACCCGGAAGCCTCCTGGCGTAGCTTCAGCAGCAGGTTTTCATGGTCTGACATGCTCGATCCTTAATGCGTTTCTCTGCGACTAGTGTGGCGGAAAGCGGGGGAAAGATGCCAGTCATTTTGAAAAAGTATGATCGTCGTCCTGGTTTGTGATGATAATTTTCACTATTAAATATTTATATGGTAAAAATTTTCATCGTTTAATGAGGGGATGAAAAAATGATGCAAATATTCAGTGGGGCTTCTTCAGGAGGATGGTTTGAAAAAGCGCAGCGCTTTGGCAAATCCTTTATGTTGCCGATTGCCGTGTTGCCTGCGGCGGGTCTGCTGCTGGGGATAGGCGGCGCGCTATCGAATCCCAACACGCTGGCAGCCTATCCGTTTTTAGACGTGAGCTGGCTGCAGGCCATTTTCACCATCATGAGCAGCGCTGGATCCATCGTGTTTGCGAACCTCTCGGTGCTGTTTGCCGTTGGGGTGGCCGTCGGGCTGGCAAAAAGCGATAAGGGCACGGCCGGGCTGGCGGCATTACTCGCGTTTCTGGTGATGAATGCCACCATCAACGCGCTGCTGATCCTCACCGGCAAACTGGCGCATGAGAACCCGGGGGCCGTGGGGCAGGGCATGACGCTGGGTATTCAGACGCTGGAAACCGGCGTGTTTGGCGGCGTGGTGATTGGACTGGTGACCTGCGCGCTCCATCATCGGTTTAATAAAATTGCGCTTCCGCAGTTCCTGGGCTTTTTTGGCGGCTCGCGCTTTGTCCCCATTATCAGCTCCCTGGCGGCGATACTCGTCGGTGCGCTCATGACCGTGGTCTGGCCGCATTTCCAGAAGCTGATTTTTGGTCTGGGCGGGCTGGTGGATGCTACGGGTTATCTGGGCACCCTGCTGTACGGCTTTATTCTCCGCATGCTGGGCCCGTTTGGTTTGCACCACATCTTCTATCTGCCTTTCTGGACTACCGCGCTTGGCGGGAGTGAAATCGTCAACGGCCATCTGGTTGAAGGCACACAGCGGATCTTCTTCGCCCAGCTGGCCGACCCGAACACGCAGCATTTCTATGAGGGCACGTCGCGTTTCATGTCCGGGCGCTTTATTACGATGATGTTTGGCCTGCTCGGCGCGTGTCTGGCGATGTACCACACGGCAAAACCCGAGAACAAAAAGCGCGTTGCCGGGCTGCTGCTTTCTGCGGCGTTAACCTCGTTCCTGACGGGGATTACCGAGCCTATTGAGTTCTCCTTCCTGTTTATTGCGCCGGTGCTTTACGTCATCCATGCGCTGTTTGACGGGCTGGCGTTCATGCTCGCGCACATGCTGCATATCACCATCGGGCAAACCTTCTCCGGCGGCTTCATCGACTTCGTGCTGTTCGGCATTTTACAGGGAGAGGCCAAAACCAACTGGATGTTCGTTCCGCTGGTCGGCGTACCGTGGTTCTTCCTTTACTACTTTACCTTCCGCTATCTGATTAACCGTTTTGATTTCGTCACGCCGGGTCGGGAAAAGGAGGCGATGGCTGACGAGGTCAGCCTGCCGCAAAACGAACGCGCCGCTGCGGTGATCGCCGGATTAGGCGGAAAAGACAATCTGGAAGAGGTGGACTGCTGCGCCACGCGTCTTCGCGTTACGGTCAAGGACGGCAGCAAAGTGAATGACTCGGCGCTGAAAGCCACCGGGGCGCGCGGCGTTATCGTGCGCGGCAACGGCGTTCAGGTCATTTATGGCCCGCACGTCACGATTATCAAAAACGAAGTGGAAGAGATCTTATCGTAATGAAAACTGTACTGGATACTCTGAAGGGAAAACTGGTCGTCTCCTGTCAGGCGCTGGAAAATGAACCGCTGCATAGCCCGTTTATTATGTCGCGAATGGCGCTGGCAGCGGCACAGGGCGGGGCCGCCGCAATTCGTGCCAACAGCGTGGTGGATATCGAGGCCATTAAGCAGCAGGTCTCTTTGCCTGTTATCGGCATCATCAAACGGGATTACCCGGAAAGTGAGGTATTTATCACCGCGACAATGAAAGAGGTGGATGAGCTCATGGCCGTCTCTCCGGAAATCATTGCGCTTGATGCGACGGCGCGGGAGCGTCCTGGTGGGGAATTACTGGAAACGCTGGTCACGCGCATCCGCTCACGCTATCCCGCGGTGCTGCTGATGGCGGATATCTCCTCCGTGGACGAAGCCGTGACGGCGCAGGCGCTGGGCTTCGACTGCGTCGGCACCACGCTTTACGGCTACACGGCGGAAACGGTGGGCCATTCGCTTCCGGAGAACGACTGCGCGTTCCTGAAGGCCGTGCTGGCCGCCGTGACGGTTCCCGTGGTTGCCGAAGGCAACGTGGATACGCCTGAACGCGCGGCCAGATGCCTGGCGCTGGGCGCGCATACTGTCGTTGTCGGCGGTGCGATCACCCGTCCACAGCAAATTACCGAGCGTTTTATGGCGGCGATTGGCGCGCAAAGCACCGATGGAGCATGACCATCCGGCGGGGATCTGCGATACTTATCGTTTATCCCCTTTACTGAGATGACTATGCAGTACCCGATTAACGAGATGTTCCAGACCCTGCAAGGCGAGGGTTACTTTACCGGCGTTCCCGCTATTTTCATTCGTTTACAGGGATGCCCGGTTGGCTGTGCCTGGTGTGATACCAAACATACGTGGGATAAGCTCGCAGATCGGGAAGTGTCGCTGTTTAGCATTCTGGCGAAAACCAAAGAGAGCGATAAGTGGGGCGCGGGCAGTTCAGAAGATCTGCTGGCCATTATTGGTCGTCAGGGCTGGACGGCGCGTCACGTGGTGATCACCGGCGGTGAACCCTGCATCCACGATCTGACGCCGCTGACCGAGCTGCTCGAAAAGAACGGCTACAGCTGCCAGATTGAAACCAGCGGCACCCATGAAGTGCGCTGTTCACACACCACCTGGGTGACGGTATCGCCAAAAGTGAATATGCGCGGCGGGTATGACGTGCTGTCTCAGGCGCTGGAACGCGCGGATGAGATTAAGCACCCGGTTGGGCGCGTGCGTGATATCGAAGCGCTGGATGAACTGCTGGCAACGCTGACGGATGAAAAGCAGCGCGTCATTGCGCTACAGCCGATTAGCCAGAAAGACGACGCGACGCGCCTGTGCATTGAAACCTGTATTGCGCGCAACTGGCGCCTGTCGATGCAGACGCACAAGTACCTGAATATTGCCTGACCCTTTCGTGGCCCCGCCTATCGCGGGGCCCGACCTGAAGGGAGTAACGCCCAGGTCACTCCCACCGAAGCGAGACACATCGCGCTGTTGAAAAGGAGGGCATACTGTGCGGCGCTGGCCATGCCCAGCGGCAGCAGCAGCGCATAGAGCGACGCGGTAACCGCGATCCCCATCGCTCCCCCCAGCGAGCTGCCCATTTTGTACACCCCCGAGGCCACCCCGACTTTGTTTTCTGGCGCGTTCATCACCGCCGTATCTGTTGACGGCGTGGCGTAACATCCCAGCCCCAGACCAAATAAAATGTTACTGAGAAAGACGGTGACGATGTAGATCTCCTTGCTTAAAAATGTGCAGGAGATGAGCGTGATGCCCGTTGCGGTCAGCAGCGGCCCGGTCATCATCGGCAGGCGCGCGCCGTAGCGCTGAAGCAGCTTTTCCCCTACCCGGATCATCGCCAGCACGGTAATCAGATACCCCAGCGTCATCATGCCGGTTTGCAATGGCGACAGACGGTGGCCCTGCTGCAGCCAGATGCTGGCGATCATCATGGTGCCAATGCAGCCGTTGAGCAAAAAGTTAGAGAATACCGAGGCGCTGTAGGCCCGGTTTTTAAACAGGGCAAAATCAATCAGCGCCGCGTCACCCTTGCGTCGCCCTGTGAGCACAAAGCAGGCCGCTGCCAGCGTGGAGCCCCCCAGCACCAGCAGCGACAGGCTGCTGCTCCAGCCCCAGCCGTGGCCTTTGCTGATAAACAGGTTCAGCAGCACCAGCATAAGGACAAAACTCACCAGGCCGCCAATATCCAGCTTATGGCGACGTGCGCCGTCGCTTCGGCTTTCCGGCGTGCCGCGGATCAGCAGGAGTGCCATCGCCGCCACCAGCATGGAAAAAATAAAGATCCATCGCCAGCCGAGCGTGGTGGCGATGGCGCCGCCGACAAACGAGCTCAGCCCGCTGCCGCCCCATGAACCAATCACCCAAAAGCTGATTGCCCGCTGGCGAGCGTTGCCTTGATACCAGGTTTTAATCAGCGCCAGGGTGGCGGGCATGATGCAGGCCGCTGACAGCCCCTGTATCGCTCTCCCCAGCAGAAACAGAACCGGCTCCCACGAGAAAAAAAGCAGGGCGCTGCCGATGATGCTCAGCGCGAGGCCAATGTAGGTCATACGCACGCGGCCAAACTTATCGGCAAAGCCGCCGCAGGCAACGACAAAACAGCCGCTGAACAAGGCGCTAAGGCTGACCGCCAGCGTGAGGGTTTCAAGGGAGATAGCGAGGCTGTTTTTCATTGCCGGGACAACGTTTATCACCGACTGCGCAAATAACCAGAAGGTCAGAACGCTCATCACAATACCGGCCAGCAGCCGATCGTTACCGGCGTAGGACGGTGTGCCTGTCAGGGGTACGGTACTCATCGTGCGGCCCTCCGGGGTTGGTGCGAATCAGCGCAGATAGTGCTCGGTCAACGCACTCCAGAGTGCCGCGCCGGTAAGCAGAAGCTTGTCGTTAAAGTCGTAGCCTGGGTTATGCACCATGCAGCGGTCCGGCTCATCGCCAGCGCCGAGGGTGAAGTAACAGCCGTTGGGGTTTTTCTCGAGCATGAACGCAAAATCTTCGCTTCCCATAAAGGCATTCACCGACGTGACGGCATCCTGACCGAACAGGTCGGTCGCCACCGTGCGCACCATGTCATTGGCCTGCGGGCTATTGCGCAGCACCGGGCTGCCGTTGACGTGACGAATCGTGGCCGTGGCGTTGAAGCTTTCAGCCTGTGCCACGGCAATGTCGTGGATTCGCTGCAGGACGGTTTGACGCACCGCTTCGTCCAGCGTGCGCACGGTCAGCTTCATTAATACCTTATCGTTGATAATATTCGGGGCATGTCCCGCCTGGATGCTGCCCACGGTTACGACGACCGGCTGGAATGGGGTGATATTCCTCGACACAATCGACTGCAGGGCGAGGGTGATATGGCAGGCAACCAGCGTGGCATCAACGGTGTGTTCCGGAACGGCGCCGTGACCCCCTACGCCGTTCACCTCAATATGAACGGTGTCAGAGGAGGCCATCATGGCGCCATCGCGCAGGCCAATTTTCCCAAGCGGCTGGGAGGGCATGTTGTGCAGGCCAAAAATATGGTCGCAGGGGAATTGTTCAAACAGGCCATCTTCAACCATGACGCGCCCGCCATACAGCAGCTCTTCGGCTGGCTGAAAAATCAGATGCAGCGTGCCGCTAAAGTTGCGGGTTCGGGCCAGATACTCTGCGGCATAAAGCAGGGTAGTGGTGTGGCCATCGTGCCCGCAGCCGTGAAATTTACCTTCAACCGTGCTGCTCCACGCTTTGCCGCTATTTTCCTGCATCGGCAGCGCATCCATATCGGCGCGCAGACCCAGACGTTTGCTGCCGTTTCCTACCTTAAGGGTGCCGACCACCCCGGTTTTGGCCATTCCCCGGTGGACCTCATAGCCCCACTGCCCCAGGAGTGACGCGACGCGGTCGCTGGTTTTGTGCTCCTCGAAGCCTGTTTCGGGATGTCGGTGAAACTCTCGGCGTAATTCAGTGAACTGAGCCTCGGAGCCTCGCAGCGCGTCAACAATTGGATGTGTCATTTTTGTTATCCTTTTCCTGCCAAATGGTGTTAGTTTCGAGTTTATGTCGATCGCATTGCCGGAAAATGTCCTTTTTTGTTGTAAATCGACGCCTTTTTTCTGATTGTTTTTCATACGATTCGGTTATGACAAAAAAGAGTGCGTCATTTTTTGTCTTCGTGGAGGGGGCGAATGGAACATCGTGGAAATGAGTTTGCGATAGCCGTTGAGGACATTCGCCTGTTCGCGCAGGATGAAGGCGATTTGCTGACGATACTGTGGGTGCTGGAAGGGCAAGCTGAACTGCAAACCGAGGCGGGACTAGAAAGGGTTCCGACAAATGGCCTTGTAGTGATAAACCGCCATCAGCGATGGAGGCTTATCAGCCAGAACGCGAATGTGACTCTGCGTGTCGTTCTATCCGGACGCTGGGTAATCCAGCTGTACAATGATTTTTTTGCCCATGATTACGCGGTTCCGGAGGAGTCAGGCGGGCGCTGGCCGCAGTGTGACGAGCTTCGGCACCTGCTGCGCCAGCTGCTGGTGGTGACGCTCGTCAACGATCCGCATCGCTACCGGCTGGAGGCGAATCGCTGGCTGAGCGAGATCCTGCTGCTGCTGATTGGTCGCTTTCAGCAGCCCGTCCGCCAGAAACCCCGGAACCAGCACGCCAACGTAAGCAAGCGCATCGCCCGTGTACTGGAGCGGATCGACGCCAGCTACACCCGCCGCATTACGTTGGCCGAAATCGCAGAGAGTGAGTTCGTCTCAGAAGCGTGGCTCTCTCGTCTCTTTAGAAAAGAGACGGGAGCTAGTTTTATGCAGTACATCACTGCCCTGCGGCTGGAAAAAGCGGCTGACGCCCTGTGTCTCACCAGCCGCCCTCTGCATCAGATTGCGCTGGAGAATGGATTTGCCAGCACACGTATGATGACCGATAGTTTCCAGCGCTATCACAATATGTCTCCAGGTGAGTTTCGTAAGGCCGGGCGTCATCGTCCCCTTGCGTTCCGCCCGCGCACGACCGTGGATGAACAGCGTTTACCTGTTGCGGTGGATACGTTATTTAGCCTGCTTAACGACGCTGAGACCCGCGGTTGGGAACCCTCGCCGCTAACCTACTCCCCGTGTCAGGAGCGGATACTGGATGTGCAGCAGCTTTATCCGCTCTCTTCCGCGCTGCGCCGCACGCGGCTGGTCATCACCCTGCGCGAGCTAGACGATTTGCTGCGAGAGGATGTTCGTCGGCATCTGGAGGCGCTACACGAGGCGATCCCGATTGAGGGTATTGATATCGCCGAACCTTTTCTCAGCAGCCGTCTGTTCGCTACGGGATGGGACGATCCCCAAATGGCGGGCTACGCCTGTTGGTATCATCTGCAGCAATTGTTTACCTGGGTGGCGAAAAAAGGCTGGACGGTCCTGCTGCACACGGGGGTCACTACCCGATGCGATCTCCTGACGCGCTTTTTGCAGCTTTCGGTTAACCGATTTTTGCCCGACATTACCGCTGGCTGGCACGTCGTCATGCACTGGTCTCCCCAGGCTAACGCGGAAACCCAGGAGCACGCCTGGCGGGCGCAGCGGGCGGCGCTGAGGGCCTACCTTCCGCAGGCAAAATTGGGGGTGTGGCATCGCTTCTCTCCCGTTGGTAGCGAGCTGAGCGGTGACGCGCTGTTCCGTTCTGACATTCTGGACGAGGCTGATTTCCTCGCATGTCCGGCAGATGCCAACGAGCTGCTCGATCTGGCGCAGCTGGATCCCGCGCATCTTTCCTCTTCTGAAAATTACCCGGTGCTAAAGGTCCGCCAGATCCTCGCCGCCCTTCGCCAGCGGCAGCGGACGCTGCCGGTATGGTTACTCTCATGGAACACTCTTACGGGGAATACGCGGGCGACCAACGGCTGGTTTTTTCGCGGTGCGCTGTTGATGCAGAATCTCCTCGGGCTTTCAGAACAGGTATGGCTGGCGGGATTCTGGCTTAATTCTGGTTTACAGGGGGAAGCGAGGGCGAACAACACCCTCGATACATCAAGCCTTGCGCTTCAATATAATCACGGCCTTCCACGGCCCATCTACTGGGTACTCTGGCTGTGGCAGCGTCTGCGGGGAGAGGTGCTCGTTAACGACAAGAGCGTGCTGCTGCTCCGCCATCAGGGGCGATATCAGCTGCTGTTGCGTAACGTGGTGGTCTTCAATCCTCTGCTCTCCAGCGAGGAGGCCTTTATTCAGCGTTTTCGCCAGCAGTATCATCTTGAGCTGCGAGGAATGCGCGGTCTCTGGCGCATAAAGAGACATTTGTTCGATCGGCACAACGGTGCGCTCTATCCGTTGCTGGAAGGAGTACACAGCGACAGCGGGCCTGATGAGGAGATGTGGCGCTGGATTGCGCACAAAGCGCGCCCAACGCTTTCCTTACGCGATGAACGGCTTTATGACGGCTGGCAAATTACTGAATCGCTGGAAAGTAACGCGCTTGTGCTCTATGAGTTCACGCCGCTAAACGTGCGTGGGGAAGAGGAGAATCACTCCCCGCGATAAATGCAGCCCGCGGTGCAGGTCTCTTTGATCATCACCGCGCTCAGCAGCGGTACCAGCGGCTTCATCTGATCCCAAATCCATTTTGCCAGCACTTCGCTGGTCGGGTTTTCAAGGCCCGGGATCTCATTCAGGTAGTAGTGATCCAGACGATCGTAGGTCGGCTTAAACGCCGCCTTCAGCTCGGCAAAATCCATGATCCAACCGGTATGCGGATCAACTTCACCGGTGATCTCAAGACGCACCATGAACGAATGCCCGTGCAGACGGCCACATTTATGTCCTTCAGGGACATGCGGAAGGTGGTGGGCGGCTTCGAAGGTGAAATCTTTAAACAGTGTGGTGGACATGATCGCTCTCAGTAATGCGGAAAAAACCGCCGCATAGTACCGGAAAGCACAATTTTTAGCATTAACTAAAACGGCTCTGAGCGTCCACCGCCTCGTATTCGGGGTGTTTATCGCTATTTATTCTTATATTTCAAATAATTATTTAATCTGTTTTATCGCTAAGCATGACAACCAAAACAGGTTAGTCCATTTGGTTATTTATTATTTCCATCCCTTCTTTAATTGTTATTATCCTCGCCGTTAACCTTATCTTCAGTTTGGATTTATTCGCTTAAAGTCCGCTTGGCTACTGGAACATAACGACGCATGACAACACAGGCCCCACCTTCAAATTTGCTTCCCCTGAACCCGGAGCAACTGGCGCGCCTTCAGGCTGCCACCTCTGATTTTTCTCCCACTCAGCTTGCCTGGGTCTCCGGTTATTTCTGGGGAATGCTCAATCAGCAGCCTGGCGCTGTGGCGGGTGCACCGGCTACGGCCGTTGAGATTCCGGCCATTACCCTGATTTCCGCCTCGCAGACGGGCAACGCCCGCCGCGTGGCCGAAGCGCTGCGCGACGACCTGCTGGCCGCTAAACTGAACGTGAACCTGGTCAACGCCGGGGATTATAAATTCAAGCAAATCGCGTCGGAAAAACTGCTGGTGGTGGTCGCCTCTACGCAAGGTGAAGGTGAACCTGCTGAAGAAGCGGTGGCGCTGCATAAGTTCCTGTTCTCGAAAAAAGCGCCGAAGCTGGATGGGACGGCGTTTGCCGTCTTTGGCCTGGGCGATACCTCCTATGAATTCTTCTGCCAGTCCGGCAAAGACTTCGACAGCAGGCTGGCGGAGCTGGGCGCGGAGCGTCTGCTGGACCGCGTTGATGCGGATGTCGAATACCAGACCGCCGCCGCTGAATGGCGCGCCCGCATCGTTGAAGTGCTAAAAGCGCGCGTGCCGAAAGAGACGTCGGCACAGGCCGCGTTCACCGCGACGGGTGCTGTCAACGACATCCACACCAGCCCGTACACCAAAGAGGCGCCGCTGACGGCGAGCCTGTCGGTGAACCAGAAAATTACCGGCCGCGACTCAGAAAAAGACGTGCGTCATATCGAAATCGATTTAGGCGACTCGGGGCTGCGCTATCAGCCTGGCGATGCGCTGGGCGTCTGGTATCAGAACGATCCGGCGCTGGTGAAAGAGCTGGTTGAGCTGCTGTGGCTGAAAGGCGACGAGCCTGTGACCGTTGACGGCAAATCGCTGCCGTTATCCGAGGCGCTGCAGTGGCATTTTGAACTGACGGTGAACACCCCGAATATCGTCGAAAATTATGCCACCTTAACGCGCAGCGAATCCCTGCTGTCGCTGGTGGGCGACAAGGCGAAACTGCAGCATTACGCCGCGACGACGCCGATTGTCGATATGGTGCGTTTCTCTCCGGCTCAGCTGGATGCCGATGAGCTGATCGGCCTGCTGCGTCCGCTAACCCCGCGCCTCTACTCCATCGCCTCTTCGCAGGCCGAAGTGGAGAGTGAAGTGCATGTTACCGTCGGCGTGGTGCGCTACGACATCGAAGGCCGCGCGCGCGCGGGTGGGGCGTCGAGCTTCCTGGCCGATCGCGTGGAAGAAGAGGGCGAAGTGCGCGTCTTTATCGAGCACAACGACAACTTCCGCCTGCCGGCAAACCCGGAAACACCGGTCATCATGATTGGCCCGGGCACCGGCATTGCGCCGTTCCGCGCCTTCATGCAGCAGCGCGCGGCAGACGGCGCGTCGGGTAAGAACTGGCTGTTCTTCGGCAATCCGCACTTTACCGAAGATTTCCTCTACCAGGTTGAGTGGCAGCGCTATGTGAAAGAAGGCGTACTGACCCGCATCGATCTGGCCTGGTCCCGCGACCAGAAAGAAAAAGTATACGTACAAGACAAACTGCGCGAACAGGGCGCAGAGCTGTGGCGCTGGATCAATGACGGTGCCCACATTTATGTCTGCGGCGACGCCAATCGCATGGCGAAAGACGTTGAGCAGGCACTGCTGGAAGTGATTGCCGAATTCGGCGGTATGGATGCCGAAACGGCGGATGAATTTTTAAGTGAGCTGCGCGTTGAGCGCCGTTATCAGCGAGATGTCTACTAATGAGCGAAAAACATCCAGGGCCACTGGTGGTCGAAGGTAAACTGACAGACGCCGAGCGCATGAAGCTGGAAAGCAACTATCTGCGCGGCACCATTGCTGAAGATCTGAATGACGGTCTCACCGGCGGTTTCAAAGGCGACAACTTCCTGCTGATCCGCTTCCACGGCATGTACCAGCAGGACGACCGCGACATCCGTGCCGAGCGTGCCGAGCAGAAGCTGGAGCCGCGTCACGCGATGCTGCTGCGCTGCCGTCTGCCGGGTGGGGTGATTACCACCAAACAGTGGCAGGCGATCGACAAGTTTGCCGGTGAAAACACGATTTATGGCAGCATTCGTCTGACCAACCGTCAGACCTTCCAGTTCCACGGCATTCTGAAGAAGAACGTCAAGCCGGTGCACCAGATGCTGCACTCGGTCGGGCTGGACGCGCTGGCGACCGCCAACGACATGAACCGTAACGTGCTCTGCACCTCGAACCCGTATGAGTCCGAGCTGCACGCCGAAGCCTACGAGTGGGCGAAGAAGATCTCTGAGCACCTGCTGCCGCGTACGCGCGCCTATGCCGAGATTTGGCTCGATCAGGAAAAAGTCGCGACCACCGACGAAGAGCCGATCCTTGGCCAGACCTACCTGCCGCGTAAGTTCAAAACCACGGTGGTGATCCCGCCGCAGAACGATATCGACCTGCACGCCAACGACATGAACTTCGTGGCGATAGCCGAAAACGGCAAGCTGGTGGGCTTTAACCTGCTGGTGGGCGGCGGCCTGTCCATCGAACATGGTAACAAGAAAACCTACGCCCGTACCGCGAGCGAGTTCGGCTTCCTGCCGCTCGAGCATACGCTGGCCGTGGCGGAAGCGGTGGTGACGACCCAGCGCGACTGGGGTAACCGTACCGATCGTAAAAACGCGAAAACCAAATACACCCTGGAGCGCGTGGGCGTGGAGACGTTCAAAGCGGAGGTGGAGCGTCGTGCGGGCATCAAATTTGAGCCGATCCGCCCTTACGAATTCACCGGTCGCGGCGATCGCATTGGCTGGGTAAAAGGCATCGATAATAAATGGCACCTGACGCTGTTTATTGAAAACGGCCGTATTCTGGATTATCCGGGACGTCCGCTGAAAACCGGTCTGCTGGAAATTGCGAAGATCCACAAAGGTGAGTTCCGCATTACCGCTAACCAGAACCTGATTATTGCCGGCGTGCCGGAAAGCCAGAAGGCGAAGATCGAGAAGCTGGCGCGCGAACACGGGTTAATGGATGCTGTTAAGCCGCAGCGTGAAAACTCGATGGCCTGCGTATCGTTCCCGACCTGCCCGCTGGCGATGGCCGAAGCGGAACGTTTCCTGCCGTCGTTTACCGACAAAGTGGAAGCGATTCTGGAAAAACACGGCATTCCGGACGAGCATATTGTTATGCGCGTCACCGGTTGTCCGAACGGCTGTGGTCGCGCGATGCTGGCCGAGCTCGGTCTGGTGGGGAAAGCGCCGGGGCGCTATAACCTGCATCTGGGCGGTAACCGTATCGGCACGCGCATTCCGCGCATGTTCCGCGAGAACATCACCGAGCCGGAAATTCTTGATTCCATCGACGAGCTTGTCGGGCGCTGGGCGAAAGAGCGCGAAGCGGGTGAAGGCTTCGGCGACTTTACGGTGCGTGCGGGCATCATTCGCCCGGTGCTCGATCCCGCAAGGGATTTCTGGGAGTAACCACGAGAGGTAACTATGTCCGAACTCGATCTAAACGCCCTTAATGACCTGCCAAAAGTCGAACGTATTCTGGCGCTGGCAGAAACCAATGCCCACCTTGAAAAGCTGGACGCCGAAGGGCGCGTGGCGTGGGCGCTGGAAAACCTGCCGGGAGAATATGTGCTCTCGTCGAGCTTTGGTATTCAGGCGGCGGTCAGCCTGCATCTGGTGAATCAGATCCGTCCGGACATTCCGGTGATCCTCACCGATACCGGCTACCTGTTCCCGGAAACCTATCAGTTTATTGACGAGCTGACGGACAAGCTCAGGCTGAACCTCAAGGTCTACCGCGCGACGGAAAGCGCGGCCTGGCAGGAGGCGCGCTACGGTAAGCTGTGGGAACAGGGCGTTGAGGGCATTGAGAAATACAATGAGATCAACAAGGTCGAGCCGATGAACCGGGCGCTGAAAGAGCTTAATGCGCAGACGTGGTTTGCGGGCCTGCGCCGCGAGCAGTCCGGCAGCCGGGCAACCTTACCGGTGCTGGCGGTGCAGCGCGGGGTGTTTAAAGTGCTGCCGATTATCGACTGGGATAACCGGACGGTGTACCAGTATCTGCAAAAACACGGGCTGAAGTACCATCCGCTGTGGGATCAGGGCTATCTGTCGGTGGGAGACACCCACACCACGCGTAAGTGGGAACCGGGAATGGCGGAAGAAGAGACGCGATTCTTCGGGCTGAAGCGCGAGTGCGGGTTGCACGAAGGGTGATAACCTTTTTGCCCGGTAAGGCGTAGCCGCCACCGGGCTTAACGGCCTCAGGCTTTCCCCGCTTTCGCCAGCTCCTTCACCAGCGGCAGCATCACCTTCACCACATCACGACTGCGGTGCTCAATCCGCTGCGGCAGCACGCGATCGATGTGCTGCTGATTATCCAGCATCACGTTGTGCCAGCTTGTCCCGTCCGGGAAGGCTTTCGATTTAGCCCGCTGCTGGTAGCCATCTTTTTTGCCCAGCGCCCAGTTTGTCGCTTCCACATACAGCACCGGAATGCCCGCCTTATCAAACACTTCCCCGTCGTTGCAGCAGCCTGTGCCTCGCGGATAATCCGGGTTACCGCCGGGATTGCTGGTGGCATAAACGCCATGGCTGCGGGCAATGGCCAGCGCACGGTCGCGCGTCAGTTTTCGCACGGTACCCGGCGTACTCTGCCCGCTGTTGAAATAGAGCTTGTCGCCGACGATCAGATTGTCGAGGTTGATCACCAGCAGCGTATTTTTCTTCTCCTCGGTGCTCATGCGTTTAAGGAGATTCTCAGCGCCGAGTTTGCCCTCTTCTTCACCGCTGGTGGCAACAAAACGAATGCCATACTGGGTTGGAATATCTTTCATCCGCTCGGCCAGTTCGAGCATCACGCCCAGGCCTGCAGCGTTGTCGTCCATGCCCTGCAGCGTCAGCCCGCCAAGATTGTTATCCGTGTCGGCATCGCTCATCGGAGCGTAGGTATCAAGATGCGCCATAATAATAATTTGCTCTTTTGCGCTGCCTTCGTGGGCCGCAATCACCGTACTGCCGGTCACGTTATGCCAGTTTTTCGTTTTATTTCGCGAGGTATAGACGTAGCGGCTGTGAAACGACCTGATATCGCTCTGATAGCCCATCCCGGCAAACTGCTGGCGAAGATAGTCCGCGGAGAGCATCTCCGCAGGCGAGCCGGTCATGCGGCCAGGAAAGACGGTGGCAATATGCCGCGCCTGCATATTGGCGATTTCACCATAAGGTTGGTTTTTTGCCTGAGCAGGAAGAATAAAGCAAACGCCGAGCGCCAGGGCAGCAATACGGTGGCGCGTTGCGGAAAACATAGTGAGTCCTTAAAAACAGAGCAAAATAATAACCCGCCTAGTATGAAACTGTGATCGTCCATACACAATTTGAATTGCTCTTAAATGCCCGAAATTTCGCGCGTTAAGCACTTTTTGGTATTAGCATTTTCATGGCGTTATTCCATTGAGTAACTACTCATTCCAATTCGTAATTTCATTCGGTCTAAGCCGCCCCCTATAGTCCCTCTATTCCTCGTTGTTAGTGAGTTGTTGCCTGTGGACTATCTGCCCTTATTTGCTGCGATTAAAGAGAAACCGGTGCTGGTTGTTGGCACGGGTGAAATCGCCGATCGCAAAATCGCGTTTCTACAGCGCGCAGGGGCCCAGGTGCAGGTCGTTGCAGAGGCGGATTTCGACGAGTCACAAATCGACAGCGTGGTGCTGGTAATTGCGGCGACCGGAGATCGTGAACTGAACCAGCGGATCTCCGACGCCGCGCAGGCCCGTTACCGCCTGGTGAACGTGGTGGACGACCAGCCTTTATGCTCGTTTATTTTCCCGTCGATCGTTGACCGCTCGCCGCTGCTGGTGGCGATCTCCTCCGGCGGTACCGCACCGGTGCTGGCGCGTGTGCTGCGTGAAAAAATCGAAGCGCTGCTGCCGACCAGCCTCGGGCGCATGGCGGAGAAAGCCAGCTACTGGCGTAACCACCTGAAAACCCGCCTGACCAGCGTGACGGAACGCCGTCGCTTCTGGGAACGCGTGTTTCGCGGCCGCTTCGCCAGCCTGATGCATGCCGGCAATGAAACGGCTGCGCAAAAAATCCTCGAGGATGAACTGGATAACCCCGGCAGCACGGGCGGGGAGATCATCCTGGTGGGCGCGGGGCCTGGCGATGCCGGGCTCCTGACGCTGCGCGGCCTGCAGGTGCTGCAGGACGCGGACGTCGTGTTCTACGACCATCTGGTCACCGACGGCGTGCGCGAGCTGATCCGTCGTGACGCGGAGCAAATCTGCGTCGGCAAACGGGCAGGCGAGCACTCTGTGCCGCAGCACGACACCAACCAGATGCTGGTTGACGCCGCCAAAGCGGGCAAAACCGTGGTGCGCCTGAAGGGGGGCGATCCGTTCATTTTCGGACGCGGCGGCGAAGAGCTGCAGGCGGCAGCCGAAGCGGGCGTACCGTTCCAGGTGGTGCCCGGCATCACGGCGGCCTCTGCGGTAACGGCCTACGCCGGTATCCCGTTGACCCACCGCGATTACGCCCAGAGCGTCACCTTTGTGACCGGCCACTACAAGGCGGACAGCACGCCGTTCGACTGGTCGCATCTCGCCCAGAGCCGCCAGACGCTGGCGATATACATGGGCACGATGAAGGCGGCGGACATCAGCGAACAGCTTATTCAGCACGGTCGCGAGGCGACGACGCCCGTTGCCGTCATTTCTCGCGGCACGCGCGTCGATCAGCACGTTGCGACGGGCACGCTGGAACATCTTGCAACCCTGGCGAAAGACGCCCCTATGCCCGCCCTGATCGTGGTGGGGGAAGTGGTGCAGCTGCACAGCACGCTCGCCTGGTTCCAACACACAACCGATACAGAAGGCTTTGGTTCTTCTGTCGTAAATTTGGCTTAAGGAACGGTTATGGACCAAAAACGTCTTACACACCTGCGGCAGCTCGAAGCGGAAAGTATCCATATCATCCGCGAAGTGGCCGCCGAGTTTTCTAACCCGGTGATGATGTACTCCATCGGTAAAGATTCCAGCGTCATGCTGCATCTGGCGCGTAAAGCGTTTTATCCGGGCACGCTGCCGTTCCCGCTGCTGCACGTGGATACCGGCTGGAAATTCCGCGAAATGTACGAGTTCCGCGACCGTACCGCGAAAGCCTACGGCTGCGAGCTGCTGGTGCATAAAAACCCGGAAGGGGTGGCGATGGGCATTAACCCGTTCGTGCACGGCAGCGCCAAGCACACCGATATCATGAAAACCGAAGGGCTGAAGCAGGCGCTGAACAAATACGGTTTTGACGCGGCCTTCGGCGGCGCGCGCCGTGACGAGGAGAAATCCCGCGCCAAAGAGCGTATCTACTCCTTCCGCGACCGCTTCCACCGCTGGGATCCGAAAAACCAGCGTCCGGAGCTGTGGCACAACTACAACGGTCAGATCAACAAAGGCGAAAGCATTCGCGTCTTCCCGCTCTCCAACTGGACCGAGCTGGATATCTGGCAGTACATCTATCTGGAAAATATCGAGATCGTTCCGCTGTATCTGGCCGCCGAGCGTCCGGTGCTGGAGCGCGACGGCATGCTGATGATGATCGACGACGATCGCATCGACCTGCAGCCGGGCGAAGTGATTAAAAAACAGATGGTGCGTTTCCGCACCCTTGGCTGCTGGCCGCTGACTGGCGCGGTGGAATCCAGCGCGCAGACGCTGCCGGAGATCATCGAAGAGATGCTGGTGTCGACCACCAGCGAGCGACAGGGCCGCGTGATTGACCGCGACCAGGCAGGCTCCATGGAGCTGAAGAAACGTCAGGGTTATTTCTAAGGAGCCGCCATGAACACCACTATTGCTCAACAAATTGCCAACGAAGGCGGCGTGGAAGCGTATCTGCACGCGCAACAACACAAAAGCCTGCTGCGTTTTCTGACCTGCGGCAGCGTGGATGACGGGAAAAGTACCCTGATTGGCCGCCTGCTGCACGATACGCGCCAGATTTACGAAGATCAGCTCTCTTCCCTGCATAACGACAGTAAACGTCACGGCACCCAGGGTGAAAAACTCGACCTGGCGCTGCTGGTGGATGGCCTGCAGGCGGAGCGCGAGCAGGGCATCACGATTGACGTGGCCTACCGCTACTTCTCTACCGAGAAGCGCAAATTTATTATCGCCGACACCCCGGGGCACGAACAGTACACCCGCAATATGGCGACCGGCGCGTCGACCTGCGACCTGGCGATCCTGCTGATGGACGCGCGTAAAGGCGTGCTGGATCAGACCCGTCGCCACAGCTTTATCTCGACGCTGCTGGGGATCAAACACCTGGTGGTGGCGGTCAACAAGATGGATCTGGTGAACTTCAGCGAAGAAAAATTCGAGGAGATCCGCCAGAGCTATCTGACCTTTGCTGAACAGCTGCCGGGCAACCTGGATATCCGCTTTGTGCCGCTCTCGGCGCTGGAAGGGGATAACGTCGCGTCCCAAAGCGCGAACATGCCGTGGTACAGCGGCCCGACGCTGCTGGAGGTGCTGGAAACGGTTGAAATTCAGCGCGTGGTCGACACCCAGCCGATGCGCTTCCCGGTGCAGTACGTGAACCGTCCAAATCTCGATTTCCGCGGTTTCTCCGGCACCCTAGCGTCAGGCTCCGTACAGGTTGGCCAGCGCGTCAAGGTGCTGCCATCCGGTGTGGAATCGACCATCGCCCGCATCGTCACCTTTGACGGTGACCTGCAGGACGCGGGGGCCGGTGAAGCCGTAACGCTGGTGCTGAAAGACGAAATTGATATCAGCCGGGGCGATCTTCTGGTAGACGCGCAGGAAACGCTGGCGGCGGTACAGGGCGCGTCCGTGGATGTGGTGTGGATGGCCGAACAGCCGCTGACCGCTGGCCAGAGCTATGACATCAAAATTGCCGGCAAGAAAACCCGCGCCCGCGTGGACGGCATTCAGTTCCAGGTGGATATCAACAACCTGACCCAGCGTGACGTCACCGAGCTGCCGCTGAACGGCATTGGTCTGGTCGATCTGACCTTCGACGAACCGCTGGTTTTGGATCCGTATCAGCAAAATCCGGTGACGGGCGGGCTTATCTTTATTGACCGCCTGACGAACGTCACCGTCGGCGCGGGGATGGTCCGTGAGCCAAACGAACAGGCGTCCGCGGCTTCAGAATTCAGCGCCTTTGAGCTGGAGCTGAACGCGCTGGTGCGTAAACACTTCCCGCACTGGGGCGCGCGCGATCTGCTGGGAGGCAAGTAATGGCTGCCCATGATGAGAACGTCGTCTGGCATCCTCATCCGGTCACCGTCGCCCAGCGCGAACAGCTCCACGGTCACCGTGGGGTTGTGCTGTGGTTTACCGGGCTGTCCGGCTCGGGTAAATCGACGGTGGCGGGCGCGCTGGAAGAGGCATTGCATCAGCAGGGCGTAAGCACGTACCTGCTGGATGGCGACAACGTGCGCCATGGCCTGTGCAGCGATTTAGGGTTCAGCGACGACGACCGCAAAGAGAACATTCGCCGGGTCGGGGAAGTCGCCAGCCTGATGGCCGACGCCGGGCTGGTGGTGCTGACCGCGTTTATCTCTCCGCACCGCGCCGAGCGCCAGATGGTGCGCGAACGCGTCGGCCAGGATCGCTTTATCGAGGTGTTTGTGGATACGCCACTGGAGGTCTGCGAAGCGCGCGACCCGAAAGGGCTGTACAAAAAAGCGCGTGCCGGAGAATTGCGCAACTTCACCGGAATTGACGCTGTATACGAAGCGCCTGAATCGCCTGAAATTCACCTGGAAGGTCAACAATTGGTAACAAATTTAGTAAGCCAATTATTAGACCTGCTCAGACGGGACGATATTATCAGATCCTGAGACGGTATCGTTCGGGAGCTGTCTTCCCGAACGATGAGTCACGGTCACAGGACTAGCTATGCGCAACAGTGAACATTACATCACCACCACCGGGTCGGAGCCGCTTGCGACCGACGACGAAACGACCTGGTCATTTCCTGGGGCCATCATTGGCTTCGTCTCATGGCTGCTGGCGCTGGGTATTCCGTTTCTCATCTACGGCGGCAACACGCTGTTCTTCTTTCTCTACACCTGGCCTTTCTTTCTGGCGCTGATGCCCGTGGCGGTTGTCGTCGGCATTGCGCTGCACTCGTTGCTCAACGGTAAGCTCCTGTACAGCACCGTGGTCACGATTGTGACGGTGGTTCTGATGTTTGGTCTGTTATTTTTGTGGCTCATGGGCTAACTTCAGCCATAATTCAAACCGTAACCAACTGTGTAACGATATTGTGCAGGACGATTCTGCGGAAAAAATGTGGTACATTTGCCCGCGATGTTGCGGCATCTCTGTTACCCCGGCGTAGTGCTCTGGGGAAGTCTTGGGATGATGATGCCGTTTTTCAGGGGGCAGGATGGGTAAACTAACGCTGCTGTTGCTGGCTTTGCTAATCTGGCTGCAATATTCGCTGTGGTTCGGTAAGAACGGACTGCACGACTATAGCCGGGTAAGCGATGACGTCGCGGCTCAGCAGGCAACAAACGCCAAACTTAAGGCGCGAAACGATCAACTCTTTGCTGAAATTGATGACCTCAATGGCGGGCAAGAGGCGATTGAGGAACGCGCACGCAATGAACTCAGTATGACTAAGCCGGGCGAAACCTTTTATCGTCTGGTTCCGGATGCGTCTAAACGCAATCAGGGCTCAGCACAAAATAATCGATAATCAGGCCCAGGATTACGACATGGCAGTAACTTTTTCGGACGTATGCGCCGTGGTGCCGGCCGCAGGTTTTGGCCGGCGCATGCAGACAGAATGTCCCAAGCAGTACCTCTCCATTGGCGATAAAACGATCCTCGAGCACGCCGTGGCCGCGCTGCTGGCGCACCCGCGAGTGACGCGTGTGATCATCGCTATCAGCCCTGGCGATGCGCGCTTCGCGCAGCTGCCGCTGGCAAATCATCCACAGATTACCGTCGTTGACGGTGGCGCCGAGCGCGCCGATTCCGTGCTGGCAGGCATTCAGGCTGCCGGAAACGCCCCGTGGGTACTGGTTCATGACGCGGCGCGTCCCTGCCTGCACCAGGACGACCTTGCGCGCCTGCTGTCGCTGAGCGAAACCAGCAAAGTGGGTGGCATTCTGGCCGCCCCCGTGCGCGACACCATGAAGCGCGCCGAGCCGGGCAAACGGGCTATCGCCCACACCGTCGATCGCGTCGATCTATGGCACGCGCTGACGCCGCAATTTTTCCCCCGCGAATTACTCCACGACTGCTTAACGCGCGCGCTTAACGAAGGTGCGACCATTACGGACGAAGCCTCTGCGCTGGAGTACTGCGGTTTCCATCCTGAGCTTGTTGAAGGACGTGCTGATAATATTAAAGTGACGCGTCCGGAAGATTTACAGCTCGCGGAATTTTATCTTACCCGTTTGACCCATCAGGAGAAGGCATAATGCGAATTGGACACGGTTTTGATGTACACGCCTTTGGCGGCGAAGGCCCAATTATCATTGGCGGCGTGCGCATTCCTTATGAAAAAGGGCTGCTGGCGCATTCTGATGGCGACGTGGCGCTGCATGCGCTGACCGACGCGCTGTTGGGCGCGGCCGCACTGGGTGATATCGGCAAGCTGTTCCCGGACACCGACCCGGCGTTTAAAGGGGCAGACAGCCGTGAACTGCTGCGCGAAGCGTGGCGCCGCATCCAGGCGAAAGGCTACACCCTTGGCAACGTCGACGTGACGATTATTGCCCAGGCCCCGAAAATGCTGCCGCACATACCGCAGATGCGCGTGTTTATTGCGGAAGATCTGGGTTGCCATATGGACGACGTGAACGTCAAAGCGACGACGACCGAGAAGCTGGGCTTCACCGGTCGTGGCGAAGGGATTGCCTGTGAAGCCGTGGCGCTGCTGGTGAAGGCGAGCAAATGACAGACTTCGACAACCTGACATACCTGCACGGTAAACCGCAGGGGAACGGGGTGCTGAAAGCCAGCCCGGAAGATTTCCTCGTGGTCGAGGATCTGGGCTTTGAGCCGGATGGCGAAGGCGAACATATCCTGGTGCGTATTCTGAAAAATGGCTGCAATACCCGCTTTGTGGCCGACGCGCTGGCAAAATTCCTCAAAATTCATGCCCGCGAAGTGAGCTTTGCCGGGCAGAAAGATAAACACGCCGTTACGGAACAGTGGCTCTGCGCGCGCGTTCCCGGCAATGCGATGCCTGATTTAAGCAAATTTGAGCTTGAGGGCTGTAAGGTACTGGAATATGCCCGCCACAAGCGCAAACTGCGTCTGGGGGCGTTGAAAGGCAACGCGTTTACGCTGGTGCTGCGCGAAGTGACTGACCGAGAAGACGTTGAAAAACGCCTGAACGCCATCAGCGACCGCGGCGTACCGAACTACTTTGGCGCGCAGCGCTTTGGCATCGGCGGCAGCAACCTGCAGGGCGCGCTGCGCTGGGCGCAAAGCGATGCACCGGTGCGTGACAGGAATAAACGCAGTTTTTGGTTGTCGGCGGCCCGCAGCGCGTTGTTTAATCAGATTGTGAGCGAAAGGCTGAAAAAACCGGACGCGAATCAAGTTGTTGTTGGCGATGCGCTACAATTAGCGGGACGCGGAAGCTGGTTTGTGGCAACGGCCGAAGAGATGGCTGATGTGCAGTCGCGCGTGGACGCAAAAGCGCTGATGATTACCGCCGCGTTGCCCGGTACGGGCGACTGGGGAACCCAGGGGGAGGCCCTGGCCGCCGAGCAGTCAGCCGTGGCGGATGCGCCAGAATTGCAGTCCTTGCTGGTGCGGGAAAAAGTCGACGCGGCACGCCGCGCGATGCTGCTCTATCCGCAGCAGTTAAGCTGGAACTGGTGGGATGACGTGACCGTCGAGTTACGCTTCTGGCTGCCGGCAGGCAGCTTTGCCACCAGTGTTGTCAGGGAACTTATCAACACCTCGGGTGATTATGCGAATATTGCTGAGTAACGATGACGGGATCCACGCGCCAGGCATTCAGACCCTGGCGAAACACCTCCGCGAATTTGCGGACGTGCAGGTCGTGGCGCCCGATCGTAACCGCAGTGGAGCGTCTAACTCTCTGACGCTGGAGTCGTCGCTTCGCACCTTTACCTTTGATAATGGCGATATTGCCGTGCAGATGGGAACGCCAACCGACTGCGTTTTTCTGGGCGTGAACGCGCTGATGCGGCCGCGTCCAGATATCGTCGTCTCCGGCATTAACGCCGGGCCTAACCTCGGCGATGACGTGATTTACTCCGGCACCGTGGCGGCCGCAATGGAAGGCCGCCATCTGGGATTCCCGGCGCTGGCGGTCTCGTTGAACGGCTACACGCACTACGACACGGCCGCCGCGGTGACCTGTTCGATCCTGCGGGCGCTCGGCCGCGAGCCGTTGCGTACCGGGCGCATCCTCAACATCAACGTGCCGGATCTTCCTCTCGATGAAATTAAAGGCATCCGCGTCACCCGTTGCGGGAGCCGACATCCTGCCGATCAGGTGATCCCGCAGCAGGATCCTCGCGGCAACACGCTTTACTGGATTGGCCCTCCCGGCGACAAGTGCGATGCGGGTCCGGATACCGACTTTGCCGCCGTAGAGGAAGGCTATGTTTCGGTTACTCCGCTGCACGTAGATTTAACCGCGTATAGCGCGCATGATGTGGTGTCGGGCTGGCTGGATCGCGCAGGAGTGAACGCGCAATGGTAAACAAACGTGTACAAACTCTTCTGGAACAACTCCGCGCGCAGGGGATCCGCGACGAGCACGTGCTCGAAGCGCTCGCCCTGGTTCCGCGTGAAAAATTTGTAGACGAGGCGTTTGAACACAAAGCGTGGGAAAACGTGGCGCTGCCCATCGGACAGGGCCAGACGATTTCGCAGCCTTACATGGTGGCTCGCATGACGGAGCTGCTGGAGCTCACGCCCGACTCCCGCGTGCTGGAGATTGGCACCGGGTCGGGGTATCAGACCGCGATCCTGGCGCATCTGGTTCATCACGTATGCTCCGTTGAGCGGATCAAAGGTTTACAGTGGCTGGCGCGTCGTCGCCTGAAACAACTTGATTTACATAATGTTTCGACACGACACGGTGATGGATGGCAGGGTTGGAAGGCGCGCGCCCCGTTTGACGCGATCATCGTGACGGCGGCCCCGCCTGAAATTCCTGCGGCCCTGTTGTCGCAGCTGGATGAGGGGGGCATTCTGGTTCTGCCCGTTGGGGACGAGCAGCAGCTGTTGAAGCGCGTTCGTCGGCGCGGCGGCGAGTTTATTATCGACACCGTGGAAGCCGTGCGCTTTGTGCCTCTGGTGAAGGGGGAGTTGGCCTGAGACTCGGAATTATCCAGGGTTATTAAGGCAAATTCAGCGTATGGTGTGGCGCGAAAGATTCGTGCCATCACGGTAAATTTTAAGTCACTGGTAGTTAACACATTCCTGGGGGATAAATGAGCGCGGGAAGCCCTAAATTCACCATCAGCCGTGTTGCGGCATTATCACTGGTTTCGCTCTGGCTGGCAGGCTGTACAAGTTCAAACAACGCGCCTGCGCCCGTGAGTTCCGTCGGCGGAAACAGCGGCTCCGGTAACACGTCCAGCGGAATGTTAATCACGCCGCCACCTAAAATGGGGACGGCTGCACCGCAGCAAACACCACAAATTCAGCCTGTGCAACATCCTGTTACACAGCCAGTACAGGTTCAGCCAGTTGAACAACCTGTTCAGACCCAAAATGGCCGCATAGTCTATAACCGCCAGTATGGGAACATTCCGAAAGGCAGCTACACCGGTGGCAGCACCTATACCGTGAAACGCGGCGATACGCTGTTCTACATTGCGTGGATCACCGGGAACGATTTCCGTGACCTCGCGCAGCGCAATAACGTCCAGGCCCCATATGGTCTGGAAGTCGGGCAAACGCTCCAGGTGGGCAACGCGACGGGCACGCCGCTTACGCCTGGCAACACCGTTTCAGCGGCCGATGTAACAGCTCAAAATAACAGCGTTAAGCCTGCACAAAAATCCACCACGGTGGTTGCTTCACAACCTGTAATTACGTATTCTGAGGATTCAGGTGATCAGACTGCTAACAAAATGTTGCCGAATAATAAAGGGACTGCGACTGCTGTCACAGCACCGGTTACGGCACCTGTGGTTAGCTCTACTGAACCGACTGCCAGCAGTATGACCTCCAGTTCGCCGATTTCTGCATGGCGCTGGCCGACTGACGGCAAGGTTATCGAGAACTTCTCTTCCTCCGAAGGGGGAAATAAAGGGATCGATATCGCAGGGAGTAAAGGACAGGCTATCATCGCGACCGCAGATGGACGCGTTGTGTATGCCGGTAACGCTCTGCGCGGTTACGGTAATCTTATTATCATCAAACATAACGATGATTACCTGAGTGCCTACGCCCATAACGACACAATGCTGGTCCGGGAACAACAAGAAGTTAAGGCGGGGCAAAAAATCGCTACCATGGGTAGCACCGGAACCAGTTCTACACGCTTGCATTTTGAAATTCGTTACAAGGGGAAATCCGTAAACCCGCTGCAGTACTTGCCGCAGCGATAATTTGACGGGGCATGCCAGCCAGGGTGTCTCGTTCAGGGATCACGGGTAGGAGCCACCTTATGAGTCAGAATACGCTGAAAGTTCATGATTTAAATGAAGACGCGGAATTTGATGAGAACGGAGTAGAGGCTTTTGACGAAAAAGCCTTAGTAGAAGAGGAACCCAGTGATAACGATTTGGCTGAAGAAGAGCTGTTATCGCAGGGTGCCACACAGCGTGTACTGGACGCGACTCAGCTTTACCTTGGGGAGATTGGTTACTCCCCACTGCTAACGGCCGAAGAAGAAGTCTATTTCGCACGTCGTGCTTTGCGTGGTGATGTTGCCTCGCGTCGTCGCATGATTGAAAGTAACCTGCGACTGGTCGTGAAAATTGCCCGCCGTTACGGCAATCGTGGTCTGGCTCTGCTGGATCTGATTGAAGAGGGCAACTTAGGTCTCATCCGCGCAGTTGAGAAGTTTGACCCGGAACGCGGGTTCCGTTTCTCAACCTACGCGACCTGGTGGATTCGTCAGACCATCGAACGGGCTATTATGAACCAGACCCGTACGATCCGCCTGCCGATTCACATCGTCAAAGAGTTGAACGTTTATCTGCGCACCGCGCGCGAGTTGTCCCATAAGCTGGACCACGAGCCAAGCGCAGAAGAGATTGCCGAACAACTCGATAAACCGGTTGATGACGTAAGCCGTATGCTGCGTCTCAACGAGCGCATTACCTCCGTTGACACCCCGCTGGGTGGCGACTCCGAAAAAGCGCTGCTGGACATCCTGGCCGATGAAAAAGATAACGGTCCGGAAGACACCACGCAGGACGATGACATGAAACAGAGCATCGTCAAATGGCTGTTCGAACTGAACGCCAAACAGCGTGAAGTGCTGGCACGTCGTTTCGGTTTACTGGGGTATGAAGCTGCGACACTGGAAGACGTCGGCCGCGAAATTGGCCTGACCCGTGAACGTGTTCGTCAGATTCAGGTTGAAGGTCTGCGCCGCCTGCGTGAAATCCTGCAGGGGCAAGGTCTGAACATCGAAGCGCTGTTCCGCGAATAAGCAACCTTTCGTCAAAAAAGGCCCGTCGTGAGACGGGCCTTTTTCTTTTGCGCTACGGCTTAGCCGTTTCGTGCAGCAGACGCCACACTATCCGATCGCCTTCCTGATTAAGCACCGCAGTTGACCAGCGCACGTTGACGGGCAGGTCCGTCCGGGTTTGCGTCTCCCGGTAGTGGAGCACCGCGCCACGATCCCAACGCTGGATCGTGGATAATTCGTCAATGACGATCTTCAGTCCGGGACGGCTTCCACGCTGTTTTTCCAGAAAACTGGCCAGGCCGATATAGTCGATCTGAACACCGCCCGGTGGGATCATCAGAAAATCTGGGCTGAAGCGGGCGAGCAGGGCGTCGGGATCGCCTTCACCTTTGCCTAACCAGTCTTCAAGCGCAATGTGGAGGTCGATAATGTCGTGTTCGAAAGGCGTCATGAATTCTCCTGTCGCAGCTGATTTAGCACCTGCGTATTGTTAAGACGAAAAACGTACGGTACAGGCAGCAAGGTCATGCCTGCAGCAAAAATAAACATCCCGTGCCAGGCGGCGAGTGGTGTCAGCCACGCCTGCGCCAGGTTCAGCACCTGCGCAAGCAGCAGGGCACCGGCAAAAAAACTCAGCTGACGATTGAGATTCCACAGCGCGCTGGCATCCGGCATCTCGTCCCGGCGCGTTGTCAGAAACGCGCTGCTCTGAGCCGTACTGCTGCACAGGCTTCCCCCCGCGCCCATCAGGGCAAACGCGACGGCAGGCAACAGCGTTGACGAGCTGACGTCAATCAAAAGCAGAATACCCGCCGCCTGCAACAGGCAGCCGATGACGATCGGCGGTTGGGGGCCGATACGGTTAAAATAACGTCCCGTCGCCGTGATGGCGAGAAACGATGCCACAGACCACGGCAGCATGAGCATTCCCGTTGCGGCTGGGCTCATGTTCGCCTCGTGCTGAAGATAAAACATGGCCGTGACGTTCACCCCAATAAATATGCCGGGGACGCATAAATAGACAAGCATGGAAAAACGCAAAAGCGGGTCCGCGAGCAAGGGCAGGTTTAGCAATCTGGCCGCGTTCATCGTGGGTTTTTCGTGTTTAAGCCACAGACAGGCCAGAACAAAGGTCACGATAGCCACCGGGAGCGTGGCGAAAAAGATCCATCGCCAGCCCAGCGTCTGAACCAGCACGCCGCCGATAGCCGGGGAGCAGGCCGGGGCAAGCAACGCAACCAGCATCACTACCGAGGAGAGTCGGGCCCGCTCGTGAGGCCTGAACTGTTGCCAGGTCAGCGCCTGTCCGACGGGGATCAGTAAGCCTCCTCCCACGCCCTGAAGCACTCGCCAGGCAATCAGAGTTTCCAGCGTTGCAGACATGCCCGCTGCAGCTGAGGTTGCGCTGAACAGAAAAAGCGAAAGCAGGATGACGCGCTTTGGCCCGATGCGGCGCGTGAGCAAGCTGCTGAACGGGATCGCCAGCGTCAGACCGGCAATATACCCGTTACTGACCCAGGCAAGGGCAGAAGGCGTGGTGTTAAAGGCGTGAGCCATCGCCGGAAAGGCGACGCTGGCAATAAACATGTTGATCAAATCAAGAAAAAAGCCCAGCAGATAGACAACGGCAACTTTGCTGCGATACGTCATGGTGGATCCTCCGGTGAGGTGGCGTATCGTATCGGCTCGGGAATCACGGATAAACCTGACAAAGCGCGATATACTGTCAAAAATATTTTGACAGTATAGGGCGTGACGATGATTAACCTACAGCGGACGCAGATGTTTGTCGCAGTGGCCGACACCGGCAGTTTTACGGCGGCCGCCGAGGCGATGGGGCTGACAAAAGCGGTGGTTAGCTTCAATATCCGCCAGCTTGAAGATGATCTGGGCGTTACGCTGCTGCTGCGCTCCACCCGCCGCCTGACGCTAACCGAGGCGGGCGCGCTTTTTCATCAGCGCAGCGTGGCGCTTCTGAAGGACGCCGAACGGCTGCAGGATGATGTCCGCGCGAACCATGCGGGGCTCACCGGCGAACTGCGGATCACGACCACGCCTGAGTTTGGCTCCCGGGTCGTGGTGCCGTTGCTGGCAAGATTTAGCCACCAACACCCGGATCTTCGCGTACGACATGCTTCGTCGTCACTGCCTGCTGATCTTATCTCGGAGCGTTTTGACGTGGCCATCCGGCTGGGCACGCTTGTCGATTCGCGCAACCACGCCGCACTGATTTCTCACTTTTCTATTCTCCCCGTCGCAACGCCCGAGTGGCTTGTGAGAAACCCGATCGAATCTCTTGCGCAGCTGGCGCAGGCCGACTGGATTATCCACGAGCGCCTGGCCTCACCGCTGCGCTGGCAGGTGAAAAATGCCAGCGGCGCGCCTGAAACGCTCGAGATAAAAAAGGCGCCGCGCCTGTTTGCCGACAGCGCTCAGGCCCTTATGGCTTTTGCGCTCGCAGGCGGTGGGGTGGCGTTACTGCCGGAATGGCTGGTGCGCGATGCGCTTGGTGCGGGAACGCTGGTGACGGTTTTACCGGAGTATACCTTTGCGCGGCAAGGGATCTATGCGGTCTATCCTGATGCCCGGCATGTGCCAGCGAAAGTGCGCACCTTTATCGATTTTATGCGCACCAGCGTGAATTAATCGTGCATCATCTTTTTGATGAGAGCCGAGAACTGCTCCCGCTCGGCCTTGTTAAGACGGCCTAAAAAGGCCTCATCAACCTCATTGCCTACCGGCTTACAGTCTGCAAGCAGGGCCTCACCTTCTGGCGTGAGGAAGACAAAGCGACGGCGCTTATCCGCAGGGTCGTGCTCGCGTTTGACCAGCCCGCGCGCCTCCATGCGGCTGAGCATTTCCGCCAGGGTCGCTTTGGTGCTGACCGCGACTTCAGTCAATGCCACCTGTTCGATGCCCGGATGCTCGGCAATAGAGCGCATCACCGCATACTGCGGCTTGGTCAGCTCCGGCAGGGCATGTTGCCACTTCGCGGTATGCTGTTGAAAAAGCTGACGTAACAGGTGGAACGCCTCTTGTCTTAGTTCCATGAACACTCCGACAGAAAAAATCACCCCCTATGATAGCTGCTAAAGCCCGGGATGATAATGCGGCATTTTTTAGCATTTAGTGTGATCGTATGCGAACGATATTGTCAGAAAAAGTATTCGGGGGTAGTTTATTGATAATGTTCGTACACGAACAAAATGATTGAGGTGATGAATGAGATTGATCGTGGGAATGACGGGGGCAACGGGTGCTCCGCTGGGCGTGGCGCTGCTGCAGGTGCTGCGGGAAATGCCGGAAGTAGAGACGCATCTGGTGATGTCGAAGTGGGCAAAAACCACCATTGAGCTGGAAACGCCTTACGCCGCCCAGGACGTTGCTGCGCTGGCTGACGTTGTCCATAGCCCGGCTGACCAGGCCGCCACCATCTCCTCCGGTTCGTTTTGTACCGACGGCATGATCGTCATTCCCTGCAGCATGAAAACGCTGGCCGGGATCCGCGCGGGCTATGCCGAAGGGCTGGTGGGCCGTGCGGCGGATGTGGTGCTGAAAGAGGGGCGTAAGCTGGTGCTGGTGCCCCGTGAAACGCCGCTCAGCACCATTCATCTGGAGAATATGCTTGCGCTCTCCCGCATGGGCGTGGCGATGGTGCCGCCTATGCCTGCGTATTACAACCATCCGCAAACCGCCGATGACATCACCCAGCATATTGTGACCCGCGTGCTTGACCAGTTTGGCCTGGAGCATAAAAAGGCGCGCCGCTGGAACGGGTTGCGGGAGGCGAAACATTTTTCACAGGAGAATAAAGATGGCATTTGATGATTTGAGAAGCTTCCTGCAGGCGCTCGATGAGCAAGGGCAACTGCTGAAAATTGAGGAAGAGGTTAACGCCGAGCCCGATCTGGCGGCGGCAGCCAACGCGACCGGCCGCATCGGTGACGGCGCCCCCGCGCTGTGGTTCGACAATATTCGCGGGTTTACCGATGCCCGCGTGGTGATGAACACCATCGGCTCCTGGCAGAACCATGCCATTTCGATGGGGCTGCCGGCGAACACGCCGGTGAAAAAGCAGATCGACGAGTTTATCCGTCGCTGGGATAAATTTCCTATTGCGCCAGAACGCCGCGCCAATCCGGCCTGGGCGCAGAATACGGTGGACGGCGAAGACATTAACCTGTTCGATATTCTGCCGCTGTTCCGTCTGAACGACGGAGACGGGGGTTTTTATCTCGATAAAGCGTGCGTCGTCTCGCGCGATCCGCTTGACCCGGATAACTTCGGCAAGCAGAACGTTGGCATCTACCGCATGGAAGTGAAGGGCAAGCGCAAGCTCGGCCTGCAGCCGGTACCGATGCACGATATTGCTCTGCATCTGCACAAAGCCGAAGAGCGTGGCGAAGACCTGCCGATTGCCATTACCCTCGGCAACGATCCGATCATTACGCTGATGGGCGCGACGCCGCTGAAATACGATCAGTCAGAGTATGAAATGGCCGGCGCGCTGCGTGAAAGCCCATATCCGATTGCCACCGCGCCGCTGACCGGCTTCGACGTGCCATGGGGTTCTGAAGTGATCCTGGAAGGGGTGATTGAAGGCCGTAAGCGCGAAATTGAAGGGCCGTTCGGCGAGTTTACTGGGCACTACTCCGGTGGTCGTAACATGACGGTTGTGCGTATCGACAAAGTTTCTTACCGCACCAAACCGATTTTCGAATGCCTTTATCTCGGTATGCCGTGGACCGAGATTGATTATCTGATGGGGCCAGCCACCTGCGTGCCGCTCTACCAGCAGCTGAAAGCGGAATTCCCGGAAGTGCAGGCGGTGAATGCGATGTATACCCACGGTCTGCTGGCGATTATCTCCACCAAAAAACGCTACGGCGGTTTTGCCCGCGCGGTCGGCTTGCGCGCCATGACCACGCCGCACGGCCTGGGCTACGTGAAGATGGTGATCATGGTGGATGAGGATGTCGACCCGTTCAACCTCCCGCAGGTGATGTGGGCGCTGTCATCGAAGGTCAACCCGGCAGGCGATCTGGTGCAGTTGCCGAACATGTCGGTGCTGGAACTCGATCCTGGATCCAGTCCGGCGGGCATTACCGACAAACTGATTATCGATGCCACCACGCCTGTCGCGCCGGACACCCGTGGCCACTATAGCCAGCCGGTACAGGATCTGCCTGAAACCAAAGCCTGGGCTGAAAAACTGACCGCGATGCTGGCTTCACGTCAATAAGGAGGAAAAGATGATTTGTCCACGTTGTGCCGATGAGCATATTGAAGTGATGGCGACGTCGCCGGTGAAAGGGGTCTGGACCGTTTACCAGTGCCAGCATTGTCTGTATACCTGGCGAGATACCGAACCGTTGCGTCGTACCAGCCGCGAGCATTACCCTGAAGCGTTCCGCATGACGCAGAAGGATATTGACGAGGCGCCGCAGGTGCCAACGATCCCGCCGCTGCTGTAAAGACAGCCCGGTGGCGCTGCGCCACCGGGCAAAGACCGCAGAAAACTAAACCAGACTCTTCAGGCGATAAATCCACTCCAGCGCCTGACGCGGCGTCAGTGAATCCGGATCGAGGTTTTCCAGCGCTTCCACAGCAGGCGATGTCTCTTCCGCCGGTACCAGCAGCGACATCTGCGTACCATCAATCTGCGTCGCCGCCGCATTCGGTGACAGGCTTTCCAGCTCACGCAGTTTCTGACGCGCGCGCTTGATCACCTCTTTCGGTACGCCAGCCAGCGCCGCAACGGCCAGACCATAGCTTTTGCTTGCCGCGCCATCCTGCACCGTGTGCATAAAGGCGATGGTGTCGCCGTGCTCCAGCGCATCAAGGTGGACGTTAGCCACGCCTTCCATTTTCTCCGGCAGCTGCGTCAGTTCGAAGTAGTGGGTGGCGAAGAGCGTCATGGCCTTGATTTTATTCGCGAGGCTTTCCGCACAGGCCCATGCCAGCGACAGACCATCGTAGGTTGACGTTCCGCGTCCGACTTCGTCCATCAGCACCAGGCTGTACTCCGTCGCGTTATGCAGAATGTTTGCCGTTTCAGTCATTTCGACCATGAAGGTTGAGCGACCGCTCGCCAGATCGTCCGCAGCCCCGACGCGGGTAAAGATACGGTCGATGGGGCCGATCTCCACGTTTTGCGCCGGAACGTAGCTGCCGATGTAGGCAAGCAGGGCAATCAGCGCCGTCTGACGCATATAGGTACTCTTACCACCCATGTTCGGACCGGTAATGATCAGCATTCTTCGCTGCGGCGACAGGCTCAGCGGGTTGGCGATGAACGGTTCGTTCAGCACCCGCTCCACCACCGGGTGACGGCCTTCAGTGATGCGAATGCCGGGCTTGTCGGTAAAGGTCGGGCAGGTGTAGTTCAGCGTTTCCGCGCGCTCTGCCAGATTCACCAGCACGTCCAGTTCCGCCAGCGCGCTGGCGCTCAGCTGCAGGTCGGCCAGGTGCGGCATCAGCATGTCAAACAGCTCTTCATAGAGCTGTTTTTCCAGCGCCAGGGCTTTCCCTTTCGAGGTGAGAACTTTGTCCTCGTACTCTTTCAGCTCGGGAATGATGTAGCGTTCAGCGTTTTTCAACGTCTGGCGGCGCACGTAGTGAATCGGCGCCAGGTGGCTCTGCCCGCGGCTGATTTGAATGTAGTAACCGTGAACCGCGTTATACCCCACCTTCAGGGTGTCGAGACCAAGTCGCTCGCGCTCGCGGATCTCCAGCTTATCAAGGTAGTCCGTCGCGCCGTCGGCCAGCGCGCGCCATTCGTCCAGCTCCTCGTTGTAGCCAGGGGCAATCACGCCGCCATCACGCACGAGAACCGGAGGCGCATCAATAATGGCGCGTTCAAGCAGCTCGCGGAGTTCGGTAAATTCGCCCATGGTTTCGCGGAGTTTCTGTACCGGCGCGCTGTCAACGTCGCTCAGCTGCGCACGAAGTTCCGGCAGCTGCTGGAAAGCATGACGCATCCGCGCCAGATCGCGCGGTCGCGCCGTGCGCAGCGCCAGACGGGCCAGGATACGTTCCAGATCGCCCACCTGACGCAGGACCGGCTGCAGCTCGGTATAGCGATCCTGCAGGGCGGCAATCGTCTGCTGACGGCAAACCAGCGTTGCGGTATCGCGAATCGGCATATGCAGCCAGCGTTTCAGCATTCGGCTGCCCATTGGCGTTACCGTATTGTCGAGGACCGACGCCAGCGTATTTTCTACACCGCCCGCGAGGTTCTGCGTGATCTCCAGGTTACGCCGAGTGGCGGCATCCATGATGATGCTGTCCTGCTGGCGCTCCATGGTGATAGAGCGAATGTGCGGCAGGGCAGTGCGTTGGGTATCTTTAACGTACTGCAGGAGGCAGCCTGCCGCACACAGCCCGCGCGGAGCGTTTTCAACGCCAAAGCCAATCAGATCGCGGGTGCCAAACTGCAGATTCAGCTGCTGGCGCGCGGTATCAATTTCGAATTCCCACAGCGGACGACGGCGCAACCCGCGACGACCTTCAATCAGCGCCATTTCGGCGAAATCTTCGGCGTAGAGCAATTCTGCCGGGTTGGTGCGCTGTAGTTCGGCAGCCATCGTTTCACGATCGGCCGGTTCACTCAGACGAAAACGCCCGGAGCTGATGTCCAGCGTCGCGTAGCCAAAGCCTTTACCGTCCTGCCACAGCGCGGCCAGCAGGTTATCCTGGCGCTCCTGTAACAGAGCTTCATCACTGATGGTGCCAGGTGTGACGATGCGCACGACCTTGCGTTCCACCGGACCTTTTGAGGTCGCGGGGTCGCCGATCTGTTCGCAGATGGCGACAGACTCACCCTGATTCACCAGTTTCGCCAGGTAGTTTTCTACCGCGTGGTGCGGAATACCGGCCATTGGGATGGGTTCACCAGCCGATGCGCCCCGTTTGGTCAGCGAGATGTCGAGCAGCTGCGATGCGCGCTTAGCATCGTCATAAAACAGCTCGTAAAAATCGCCCATACGATAGAACAGCAGGATTTCCGGATGCTGTGCCTTCAGCTTCAGATACTGCTGCATCATCGGCGTATGTGCGTCGAAATTGTCGAGTGTGCTCATGGAGTTATGATGTCCATTTCTTTGAAAATAAACCGTTTTGAGCGGCTCAGAGGCCGTTTGTTCCTTCTATTGTCGCATGAAAAAAAGGTACGGCGCAGAAAAATGTCGTCGCTTTACGAGGCATCTTCCGACATTAACTCAATGACTATTTTTCCATGCTCCACGCCCACCCTGACTCGGGAATGGGTCGTAAATCCCGCCTTTTCAAGCCAGTCACCTTTTAAGCTCAGCGCCGCATGCACGCTGTAGCGCTTCGGTATCTTGGTATTGCGGTCTTCATGGCGCTTTCTGAAATATCCCACTGTTAAATGGCGATAGGGTTTGTTGATAGCGAGTTCTTGCATAGTGTCTCCCGACAACACGGATAAAAGTCATCACTAATTACTGTATAAAATACCAGTGATTGTCGGGCGGTGCAGGGATAAAACTGGAATCAGGCTTCAGAAAACCGCATGCAACAACTGAAATCCCGCATTGAAAGGTGTATTATTTTTGCACTTTATTGTTTGGTAAGTCGCTATGTCCGGTAAACGAATTTCTCGCGAAAAAGAGACCATCTCGAAAATGATCGCGCTGTATCAGAAGCAGTGTCCTCAGGCCTCTGTGGAAGACGGGCACTATCAGGCGCTGAATGCCTATGCCGATAAGCGCCTGGATAAGTGCGTTTTTGGTGAGGAAAAGCCTGCCTGTAAGCAATGTCCGGTCCACTGCTACCAGCCTGCAAAACGCGAAGAGATGAAGCTGATTATGCGCTGGGCAGGCCCGCGTATGTTATGGCGTCACCCCATTCTGACCGTCCGCCATCTGATTGATGACCGTCGTCCCGTGCCGGAGCTGCCGGAAAAGTATCGTCCGAAAAAGTGACCGGTTCAGCTTCTGAGCGGGCGGCAAATAACGTTCAGGGCCAGCGCGCTGCAGAGTGGGAAAAGGGCCAGCAGCAGCCAGGGATACATTGCCTGCGTTGAGGGCACCAGCGCGCGATCCAGCAGGCTACCAAACAACAAGTTTCCTGCCAGTACCGCAATGCCGCCAGCGGTGGCGAGTGCGCCATAGTGCGCCCCCAGCGTGGACTCCTCGGCAAACCTCGGGATCAGATCCTTTGCCGAGGGTACCAGCAGCATCTGTCCCAGCGTCAACAGCGTCACGAAACAGACCGACGGCAGCAGGCGCTGCCAGCCCTCAGGCGGTGCCGTCGGCGCAAAGATTGCCACGCTTGCAAAGGCGGCGGAAAGCAGCAAAAAGCCCACCGGCAGAATTCTCACTGCCCCCACGCGTCGGGCGAAGCGGGCCAGCGGAAGCTGCAAAGTGATGATCAGCACCGAGGCCAGCATAAACAGCGGGCCAAGATCTTTCTCGTTACCACCGGAGCGCTGGATCTCTACCGGCAGCGCCAGATAGAGCTGGTTATAGCTTAACAGCCACGAGCTGTAGGCAATGATAAAGGCGACAAAGCGCGGCTGGCGGAACGTCGTCCACCAGGGCTGTATGTTTAGGGTCTGTGAAAGGCGGGGGGAAGCCGGAAGACAGAAGTGCAGCACCAGTAAGGCAATAATGAAAACCCCTGCACCCGCCATCGCCACCTGGCGGAAGCCAAGCCCCGTCAGCAGGGCACCGGCAACCGGGCCCAGCACCGCGCCGAGTTCACCGCAGACGGCAAAGAGGGCAAACCACTCCGCCCGGCTACGCTTGCCTCTCGCCTCGCTTTGCGTGCCTGCTTTTGCCAGCAGTGCCTCAATCGAGGGGGAGAACAATGCGCCGCCAATACCGGTCAGGCACGCCCCAAGAATGATGGGCCAGAGTGCGTGCCCGAACGCCAGCAGCAGATAGCCCGCGACGCGAATAATGCACCCGCTCAGGATAACGATTTTCGCGCCAAACCGGTCCGAGAGCGCGCCGCCGACGATAAACATCCCCTGCTGAGAGAACGTGCGCAGGCCGAGGATCAGCCCGATCAGCCCGCCGGAGAGCAGCATATTGTCGCGCAGGAATATCGCCAGGAAGGGGACAACGGCGTAAAAGCCGATGTTAAAAACAAACTGGCTACCCAGTAAAACGGGCGGCCAGAGCATGGTGGCAGGGCGAAGGGGCATCGTTGGTCACTCGCCCCTAAACGATAAAATGAATGTGCTTTTTGCCATGGAACGGTGAGATCTCGATTTTGGTTTTGACCCGGAAGACGTCCCAGAGCAACGACTCGGATAAGATATCCTGCGGTGTCCCCGTCGCCACAATTTGCCCTTTCTGCATGACTATCAGCGAGTCGCAGAACATCGAGGCGTGGTTGAGATCGTGTATAGCGACAATGCTGGTGACCGGTAATTCGCTGATCAACTGCATCAGCTGCATCTGATGATGAATGTCCAGGTGGTTGGTCGGTTCATCCAGCAGGATTTCCGTCGGGGTCTGGGCCAGCGCGCGGGCAATGTGGACGCGCTGGCGCTCGCCGCCGGAGAGGCTCAGCCAGCCCTGGTCGCTTTTATCCAGCATATCCACGCGCTGCAGAGCGGCGGTGACGGTCTCGTCATCGTGCGTGCTCCAGTTGGAAAAGGCGGAGTGGTGCGGAATCCGCCCGAGTTTCACCACGTCGCGCACGCGCATGTTGGCGTCCGTCATACCGTGCTGCTCGACGAAGGCCACCCGTCGCGCCAGCTGCTTTTTGGCGATGCTGCAGATGTCCTGACCGTCCAGGGTAACGCGGCCAGCATCCGGGCGACGCAGACCCGCGAGGATACGTAAAAGAGACGATTTACCGCAGCCGTTAGGGCCAAGCAGCCCTACCGTTTCGCCCCGTGACACCTTCAGCGAGACGTCATTAACGATGACTTTTTTGCCGACCTTCCAGGTAATATTTTCCGCGCAGATGCTCATCACTTATTCCTTGAACGGTAGATAATCACGGCAAAGAAGGGGACGCCAACCAGCGCGGTGACCACGCCGACGGGCAGGCTTTGCGGCGCAATCAGCATGCGTGAGGCAATGTCTGCCAGCACCATCAGGATCGCGCCTGCCAGCGCGCTGGCAATCAGCAGCGTGCGGTGCAGCGGCCCGAACAGGAAGCGCATGACGTGCGGCACCACCAGCCCGACAAAGCCGATTGACCCCGCCATGCTGACGATGGTCGCGGTGATAAGTGCGGTAGTGGTAAAGAGCGCCAGGCGCACCCAGGGAACAGCAATGCCAAGCGACGCCGCGGCGTCGTCACCGAACGTAAAGGCATCCAGCGCACGGGAGTAGTAGAGGCAAATGGCTAATCCAATCAGCACCACGACAAGTGCCAGCTGGAACTCGGGCCAGCGTACGCCGCTGAAGCTGCCCAGCAGCCAGAACATCACGTCGCGCGCCTGCTGGGCGCTGGCGGAGGTGCTGATGGTATAGGCGGTAATGGCGTTGAAAAGCTGCGAGGCGGCAACGCCTGCCAGAATAGTACGTTCATTCCCGCCGCGCGCGCCGTTCGTCAGAAATGCGACAAACGCAAACGCGGCGAACGCCCCGGCAAAGGCCCCGGCAGAGAGCGACACCGCACCGGTGCCGATCCCCAATACGACAACAGAAACCGCCCCGGTCGACGCGCCCGCGGACACGCCGAGCACGTAGGGTTCCGCCAGCGCGTTCTTCAGCAGGCTCTGCAATACGGCACCACAGATGGCCAGCCCCGCGCCGCAGCAGGCCGCAACCAGCGCGCGGCTCAGGCGAAAGTCCCAGATCACGCTCTCATAGATACGAGTGAGCGGAATATCGGTGAGCCCCATTTTATTGCTGATAGCGTAAAACACGTTATCCAGCGGGATGGACAGTTCGCCGACGCTGACGCTCAGCGCGATAACCAGAAATAGCAGGACGAAGGCGAGCAAACACGAGGTCGTCAGAACCAGGCTCTGCCGGGCCTGAAGAACGGCGGTGGTCATCAGTTCAGCCCCAGCTTTCTGAGCTGTTCGCCGACCTGCTCAGCCCCGTAAATCGTGCGAATCGTCGGGTTCATGGCCTGACCGTCCATCACCACGATATGACCTTTTTTCACCGCGTCCAGCTGGCTGACGGCCGGATCGCTTTTCAGGAATTTGATTTTCTCTTCCGCGTTATCCAGCGCCCAGCGGTTGCGATCGAGGCTGGAGACCACAATCACATCCGGATTGGCGGCAATAATGCTCTCCCAGCCCACGGTTGGCCATTCGGTCTCGGAGGTGATGGCGTTATGCCCGCCCATCAGGCTCGCAATAAACCCGGAGGGGCTATTTTTACCGCCGACGTAGGCGTCCGCAGAGGGGGAGGAGCTGGAGAACCAGAAGACAAACGAGAGGTCTTTTTTGCTCTTGCCGAATTCCTTACGCAGGTCGGCCTCGCGTTTTTTGAAATCGGCAATCACGGCCTGACCGCGGTCTTCAACGTTAAAGATTTTGGCGAAGTCCTCAATCTCCTGATAGAGATACGTCATATCCCACAGCTTCTGGCGGCTGCCGTACATATCGCCGGTGGCTTTTTTGGTCGCGCACATGCCCGGCGACACGTAGCTGTTCACGCCCAGGGTCATCAGATCGTCGCGTTTTGCGACCTTGCTTTCCGGCCCCAGCAGCAGTGGCGTCTGGGCGGGGACAAAGTCGGGATTTTGCGCAAGCACGGATTCAAGGGTAGGGATTTCGACCGTCAGGGTTTTGATTTTTGCGTTCTGTTCAGCGAGCTGCGGCAACACTTTCGTCGGCCAGAAGGCGCTGGCCTTCACCTTATCTTCCAGCCCCAGCAGGAGCAAGATTTCGACGGTGTTCTGGCCCAGGGCCACGACGCGTTCCGGCGCTTTGGTGAATGTCTCTTTATAGCCACAGTTTTCAATCGTCAGAGGATATGTGGTTGCCAGAGCAGAACTGACCGACGCAAGCGCCAGTCCTAACGCGCAGATGACCTTCTTCATGAAACGCTACCCTTCATTAAAATTATTTTTGATGCAAATGAAACTCATTATTAAGGCGGAATTTTATACAGAGGAAACGATTTTGTGTCAATGAGGGACAATCGCGCAGGGTAACAAAAGGCGGTGTCAGAAAAACACCGCCGGAATAAGGCCTTAAATGAGGCTCTCTTTATCAATACCGAGACGCTTCATGCGTGACAGCAGGGTGGTGCGTTTTAACCCCAGGCGCTGGGCGGCACCTTTTGGCCCGGCGACCACGCCGTTGGTCTCTTTCAGCACGCGCATAATGAGCTGATATTCATCTTCTCCCTCTTTCGCCGTCTCGGTGGCGGGCGCGATCGCGTCAGGCAGCGTCACTTCAGGCAGGGAGAGCTGCAGCACATTGCCGCGCGTCAGCAGCACCGCGCGTTCAATGACGTTTTCCAGTTCGCGCACGTTGCCGGGCCATTCCATCGATGAAAGGGTACGCAACGTCTCGGCAGGAATGCTGTCGATGTTTCGCCCCATCCGACGCGCGATCTTGGCGGTAAAGGCTTTGACCAGCAGGGGGATATCTTCCGGGCGCTCGCGCAGCGGCGGCAGGAAGATCGGGAAGACGTTCAGGCGATAGTAGAGATCGCTGCGGAACTCTCGGTCGGCGACCATTTTTTTCAGGTCGCGGTTGGTGGCGGCAATCAGCCGCACGTCGGTCTGGATAAGCTTGTTGCTGCCAAGACGTTCAAACTCCTGCTCCTGCAGGACGCGCAGCAGTTTCGGCTGTAGCTCCAGCGGCATATCGCCCACTTCGTCAAGGAACAGCGAGCTTTTGTCTGCCAGCTCAAAACGACCCAGCCTCTGGCTGCTGGCCCCGGTGAAGGCACCCCGTTCGTGGCCGAACAGGTCGCTTTCCAGCAGCCCTGCGGGCATCGCCGCGCAGTTCATCTTCACCATCCGACGGCTGTTGCGGTTGCTCAGGTTGTGGATGGCGCGGGCAATCAGCTCTTTACCCGTACCGGTTTCGCCCAGTATCAGCACCGTGCTGTCGCTTTGCGCCACCATCTCAACCTGCTTGAGCACGCTGTACATGGCGTCGCTGCGTCCGATGATTTCACCAAACTCGCTGTCCACGTTGTTGAGCTGTTCGGTCAGGGCCAGGTTCTCATCCACCAGCCGCTCCTTCAGACGATGAATTTCCTGATAGGCGAGGGCGTTATCGAGCGCGATGGAGATACGCTCGGCGATCTGACGCAGCAGCTTCAGGTTGGCGGTGGTGAACACGCCTTCCTCGCACTGTGCCAGCTTCAGCACGCCCAGCATGGTGTTGCCGGACATCAGGGGCAGCAGGCACAGGGTCTGGATTTTGTTGCCCCAGGTGTTGAACAGCATCCGCTCGTACGGCGCGACCGGATCCTGCTCGTTGAGGTTGATCAGGAGGATCTCTTTGCTTTTGAAGACCCGTTCAGAAAGAGTGCCCGCTTCATCCACTTCGCTCTGCTCGTGCGCCGGGTTGGCTTCATCAAGATAATGCGTGGAGTAGATGTTCAGCTTGCCCTTGCGATACCCGCGAAGCGCAATGCTGATGGCATCGATTTTGAAATAGTGGTGGATCTCTTTCGAGACTTCGCTGACCAGCTCATCCATGTCCAGGCGGGAGAGTACGGCGTTGGTGATGGCGACCAGAATGCGGAAGTTGTCGCGTTCGCGGCTGAGCAGGTCGTAATCCACGTTATTCGTCACTCGGCTTTGGATCTGCTCCGCGACGACGGCCACTATCTGGGTAAAGGTGTGCAGGCGCTCGTATTCCGCCTCGCTCCACGGCTGGTCGGTCGTGCGGATAAACTCGCATCCGCCAAAAATCTGGCCCTCTGCAGCCAGCGGCAGCATGCAGTAATGCCCGAACGGCTGATAGAGGTTGCTCTCCGCGAGCCGCGGCCACGCCTGTTGAAATTCCGCAAAGTTGCAGTGCAGCACTTCAGGTCTGGAGAGAATGCGGCGCACCGGGCCATGCGCGAGATACGTTTCGTCTTCGTATTCAAACGTTTTGCCATTATCACGCGTTGAGAAGTAGCTCGCGCGCTGCGTTCCGCTATGCCAGAGCACAATCGCGGCGCTGTCCGCCAGCGCTGATTGCCTGACCAGCCGCGTCAGGGCATCGCTCAGCGCGCCGAGATCGGGTTGCTGTAAAAGTGTGCGCGTAATGTCAAACAGACCCTGCTGTCCAAGATCGCTCATCGGTGTATACGGCATAGTGCTTTCCAGTAGAAACGAGCAAAAAAATCCATGCTGGCCGCTTGTGGCGCGGCCTAGCAAATACGGGGTAAGGGTTCAGCGTGCGGCAGATCCAGCGTGCGCTTCACGCCATAAAGTCCGGTCAGGCGCACCCCTTTGCGCTCAACCACTTCACCAATCATCGCCGCCTCTTTTCCTGACGGATGAGCCTGCAGCTGTTCAAGAACAGCTTGTGCCGCGGCCCGTTCAACGCCAATCACCAGCTTGCCTTCGTTTGCAAAGTTGAGCGGGTCCAGACCCAGCAGTTCGCAAAGCCCGCGAACGGCGGGCTTAACGGGCAGGCTGCGCTCGGTGAGTTCAATCCCGTACCCGCAGCTTGCCGCAAACTCGTGAACCACGGCGTTGACACCGCCTCGCGTGGCGTCACGCAGGGCCTTCACGCCGGGAATACCGCGCAGCGTCTGAATCAGCGGGGTGAGTACCGCGCAGTCGCTGCGCAGTTCGCCGTCCAGCCCCAGGCCTTCGCGCAGGTTCAGGATGGTCGCCCCGTGGCAGCCCAGCGTGCCGGTCACGATCAGCACGTCGCCCACGCTGAGGCGCTGCGCGCCCCAGTGAATATCGGGGGGGATCGCGCCCATTCCGGCGGTGTTGATAAACAGCTTGTCGGCCGCGCCGCGCTGCACCACTTTGGTGTCGCCAGTGACGATAGCTATCCCCGCCTCGCGCGCGGTCTGCGCCATGCTGTTGACCACGGCCGCGAGCGTCTCCATCGGTAAGCCCTCTTCGAGGATAAACCCGCAGGAGAGGTAGCGCGGAACGGCGCCGCTGACGGCCACGTCGTTTGCCGTGCCGCAGACGGCGAGCTTGCCGATATCGCCGCCCGGGAAGAACAGCGGGTCAATCACGTAGCTGTCGGTGGAGAAGGCCAGCCTGTCGCCCTGGGCGGTGAGGGTGGCGAGGTCAATGCGCGCCTGGTCTTCCTGTTCGGCGAGCCAGGGGTTGTTAAAGGCCTCCATAAACAGCCGGTTAATCAGCTGCTGCATCGCCTGTCCGCCGCTGCCGTGCGCCATTTCAACCGTATTCATGCTTCACTCTCCTGGTTGCGATACTGATACCACGCGGCACACGCCCCTTCGGAGGAGACCATCAGCGCGCCAAACGCCGTTTGCGGGTTACAGGTATTGCCAAATAACGGACACTGGTGCGGTTTGCATTTGCCGGTGAGCACCTCGCCACAGCGTGCCCGGGGATCGTCGCAAACCTGCTGCGGCTGCGGGCGGAAATGCGCTTCGGCGTCGAACGCGCGATAGGCTGGCGTCAGGCGCACGCCGGATTCAGCAATCAGCCCCAGGCCGCGCCATTCGCTGTCGCCCTCAACGCTAAACACGTCGGCTATCGCCTGCTGCGCCCGTTCATTTCCCGCATCCGGCACCACGCGGCGGTACTGATTTTCCACGGTACTCAGGGACGCTATTTTCTGCTCAACCAGCATGGTGACACCTTGCAGTAGATCAAGTGGTTCGAAACCAGCGACCACTAACGGACGATTGTACTGTTCAGCGATAAAACCGTAGGCGTCTGTGCCAATCACCATGCTGACGTGGCCCGGTGCCAGAAAGGCGTCAATGCCGTTGCCTGGCTCTTCCAGCAGGCTGCGCAGGGTGGGGATGAGCGTAATGTGCTGGCAGAAGAAGAAAAAGTTATCGACGCCGCGCGCTTTCGCCTGCTGCAGCGTGATGGCGGTGGCGGGCATGGTGGTTTCAAACCCCAGGCCAAAAAACACCACCTTGCGCGCGGGGTTATCCGCTGCCAGCGTCAGGGCATCCATCGGCGAATAGACGATCCGGATGTCTGCGCCGCGCGCTTTCGCCTGCAGCAGCGAACCATTTTTCCCCGGCACGCGCATCGCGTCGCCAAAGGTGCAGAAAATGACGTCGGGCTGGCTGGCAATTTCAATACAGCTGTCGATGCGCCCCATCGGCAGCACGCAGACCGGGCAGCCGGGGCCGTGGATAAACTCAATGTTCTCCGGCAGCAGCTGGTCGAGGCCAAATTTGAAGATCGCGTGCGTGTGCCCGCCGCACACCTCCATGATCCGCAGCGGCCTTTCTTTCGTGTAGTCCAGCCGCGCTGCTCGCGTTTTCAGGAGGCCGATAAGCTGCAGCACCTGCTCCGGCGCGCGGTATTCATCAACGTAACGCATGATTACCGCTCCTCGCCGTACAGCAGCGCGCCCACGTCAGGCTCCACGTCGAACATATTTTGCAGGGCGTCGAGCGTGTCGCGGGCTTCCGCTTCGTTAATCACGCTCATGGCAAACCCCACGTGGACCAGCACCCACTGTCCGAGACGCGAAGCGCCGCTTTCATCGGTGCTGCCCACCAGCGTCAGGTCGACGTCGCGCAGGATGCCGCAAACCTCGACTTTGGCCTGATTACCGTCGATGGCGTGAATTTGTCCCGGTACGCCTATGCACATCGTTCGCTCTCCAGCCAGTGTAGCCAGCCGTCCATGCCGTCGCCGCGCGTGGCGGAGACCAGCAGGATCTCAATCTCCGGGTTCACCTCGCGGGCATACGCCAGGCACTTATCCACGTCGAAATTCAGGTACGGCAGCAGGTCGACTTTGTTCAGCAGCATGATGGACGCGGCGGCAAACATGTGCGGGTACTTCAGCGGCTTGTCTTCGCCTTCGGTCACTGAAAGCACCGCCACCTTGTGTCGTTCGCCGAGGTCGAAGCTCGCCGGGCAGACGAGGTTGCCAACGTTTTCAATAAACAGGATGCCGTTATCTGCCAGCGGCAGGCGCGGGGCGGCGTCGGCAATCATCTGCGCATCCAGGTGGCAGCCTTTGCCGGTGTTGACCTGAATCGCCGGGGTGCCGGTTTCGCGAATGCGCGCCGCGTCGTTAACGGTTTGCTGGTCGCCTTCGATCACCGCACAGGAGACGCGCCCGTTCAGGCGCTTGAGCGTTTCGGTCAGCAGCGTGGTTTTACCGGAACCAGGGCTGGAGACCAGGTTCAGCACCAGCTGTTTGCGGGTGGCAAAGCGGGCGCGGTTGCGGGCGGCGAGCTGGTTATTTTTGTCCAGCACGTTGATTTCCACCTCCAGCATCTGGCGCTGGCTCATGCCCGGCGCGTGGGTGCCTGCTTCGCCGTGGCCGTAATGCAGGTCGCCCGCATCGGAGCGTTGCGGCGCAAAGGTAATGCCGGTCAGGGCTGCCGCAGGGCGTGGGGCGGGTGAAAAGGGCGCGGAGCGAAACGCGGAGTGGGGGCGGTGTTCATCCCCTTCTATATACAGGTTGCCTTCGGCGCAACCGCAGGTACTACACATACTTTACTCCTTCTCGATTTCGAGGCGTTGGATCTGCATGCCGTCATCCGCCACGATGCGCAGACCGCCGCTCTGACACTGCGGGCAGCGCTGTACCTTCGATGACAGCAGGGTGACGTACTGCTGACACTGCTCGCACCAGCACTCCGCCTGCTGTTCTTCAATATGCAGTTCGCAGCCTTCCGCCAGCGTGCCGCGGCAGACCAGCTCAAAACAGAAGGTCAGGGCGCTGGTCTCGACGCAGGAAAACGCTCCGACCTTCAGCCAGACGCCGGTGACGCGCTTCGCGTGGTTTTGCACTGCCTGCTGTTCGATAAGTTCCAGAGCCCGCTGGCAGAGGGTGATTTCGTGCATGACGCCTCCTCAATGAATTGCCCCGGTAATGCAATAACAGTGCCAGCTTGATTTTTGTTAAGGCGTGACGATGTCAACGCTGTCGAAATGACACGTCGACACCGCGGTGTTGACAGCGGTTTTTCAGTTTAATCCCTTTAAAATCAGCAAAATAAAAACTGGCATGGAATCTGCTTAACAGCCGCTATCTCCATTAAACGGATACCTTCTATGACTATTTGGGAAATCAGCGAAAAAGCAGATTACATCGCGCAGCGTCATCAACAGTTACAGGACCAGTGGCACCTTTACTGCAACTCGCTGGTTCAGGGCATTACCTTGTCGAAAGCGCGTCTTCACCACGCGATGAGCTGCGCGGCGCAGGGGGATATGCGCTTTGTCCTCTTCGGCCATTTCACCATCAACGTGACCCTGGCGGATAACTTCAACAGCCACACCATTGAGTACTACCTCGAGACAAAAGACGGCGAAAAACAGTGTATTGCGAAGGCGCAGCTGATGGCCGACGGCATGGTGGACGGCCACGTCAGCAACCGCGATCGCCAGCAGGTGCTGGAGCATTATCTGGAAAAAATCGCGCCGGTTTATAACGGCCTGTACGCCGCCGTTGAGCACGATCTTCCGGTCAACCTGAAGCAGCTGATGGGTGGAAATGCCTCAGCGAACGTGGCCTGACCCATGCGTGTCGAGAAGTGTCGACAAGACAGTTTTTCGACAAAAATGACTATCACCAGAGGATAACCCGGTGAACCGTTTTGTAATTGCTGACTCGACGGTCTGTATTGGCTGTCGAACCTGTGAGGCGGCGTGTTCGGAAACGCATCGCCTGCATGGGCTGCAGTCCATGCCGCGCCTGCACGTCATGCGTAATGAAAAAGAGTCTGCCCCGCAGCTCTGCCATCACTGTGAGGATGCCCCGTGCGCGGGTGTCTGTCCTGTAAATGCCATCACCCGCGTGGATGGCGCAGTCCAGCTGAACGAAAGCCTGTGCGTAAGCTGCAAGCTGTGCGGCATTGCCTGCCCGTTCGGCGCGATTGAATTTTCCGGCAGCCGACCGCTGCATATCCCGGCGAATGCCAACTCGCCAAAAGCCCCGCCCGCGCCGCCGGCGCCTGCGCGCGTAAGCTCGCTTTTGGACTGGGTGCCCGGCATCCGTGCCGTTGCGGTGAAATGCGACCTGTGCAGCTTCGATGATCAGGGCCCGGCCTGCGTGCGGACCTGCCCGACGAAAGCGCTGATTCTGGTTAACATTCGCGACATCGCCCGTACCAGCAAGCGCAAACGCGAGCTGACCATCAACAGTGATTTTGGCGACCTTTCTCTGCTACAGGCGCTTAACGAGGGGGCGAAATGAATGCGGTGATGATGATTACCGGCGCGGTAGCCTGTTTTGCGGCCGCCGCCGTTCTGGCGCCGATCTTCTCATTCCATAAAACCCTGAGCGGCGCGATCGCCGGGCTCGGCGGGGCGGTCGCTAGCCTGATGACGCTGGCGGCAGGCGGCGTTGTTCTGCTCGGCGGCCAGTCGGCAGAGACCGTGATGCCGCTGATTCACCACACGGTTGAGATCACTCCCCTGAACGCCATCTGGCTGGTGACGTTTGGCCTGTGCGGGCTGTTTATCAGCCTGTTCAATATCGACTGGCACCGCCACCCGCACGCTAAAGCCAACGGCCTGCTGGTCAATCTCCTGATGGCGACGGCGGTCTGCACCGTGACCGCCAGCAACCTCGGCGCGCTGGTGGTGATGGCGGAGATCATGGCGCTGTGCGGCGTGTTCCTGACGGGCTGTAGCGCCTCCGGCAAGCTGTGGTTTGCGCTGGGACGCCTCGGAACGCTGCTGCTGGCGCTGGCCTGCTGGCTGGTGTGGCAGCGCTTCGGCACGCTGGATTTCGCTGTGCTCAACGGGCATCCGCTGGGCAATGACGTCTGGCTGCTGGGCGTGCTCGGCTTTGGCCTGCTCGCCGGAATCATTCCGCTGCACGGCTGGGTGCCGCAGGCGCATGCGAATGCCTCCGCGCCCGCCGCCGCGCTGTTTTCTGTGGTGGTGATGAAGGTCGGTCTGTTCGGGATCCTGGCGATTACGCTGACCGGCGGCCAGCCGCCGCTGTGGTGGGGAGTTGTGCTGCTGGTCGCCGGCATGATTACGGCGTTCGTCGGCGGCCTGTACGCGCTGATGGAGCACAATATCCAGCGTCTTCTGGCGTACCACACGCTGGAGAATATCGGCATCATCCTGCTTGGCATGGGCGCGGGCGTGACCGGGCTGGCGCTCAACCAGCCGGCGCTGATTGCGGCCGGTTTTATCGGCGGTCTTTATCACCTCGTCAACCACAGCCTGTTTAAAAGCACGCTGTTCCTCGGCGCGGGAAGCGTCTGGTTCCGCACCGGCCATCGGGATATCGAAAAGCTCGGTGGTATTGGCAAAAAGATGCCGGCGATTTCACTGGCGATGCTGGTCGGGCTGATGGCGATGGCCGCACTGCCGCCGCTGAACGGCTTTGCCGGGGAGTGGGTGATCTATCAGTCCTTCTTCGCCCTCGGTCAGAGCAATGCGTTTATCGCTCGTCTGCTGGGGCCGCTGCTGGCGGTCGGGCTGGCGATTACCGGGGCGCTGGCGGTGATGTGCATGGCGAAAGTCTACGGCGTGACCTTCCTCGGTGCGCCGCGCACCCGCGAAGCGGAAAACGCCTGCTGCGCATCGTTGTTGATGGGCGTGAGCGTGGTCGCGCTGGCGCTGTGCTGCATTGCGGGCGGCGTCGCTGCACCGTGGCTGCTACCGCTGCTGGGCAACGCCATTCCGTTGCCGCTGACCGTGGCGAATACCACCGTCTCTCAGCCAATGATTGCGCTGCTGCTGATTGGCGCACCGCTGCTACCGCTCATCCTGATGATGTTCTTCAAACGCGACCGGCTCGCCTCCCGCTCGCGCGGTGCGGCGTGGGCCTGTGGCTACGAACACGAACAGTCGATGGTCATTACCGCCCACGGCTTCGCCATGCCGGTAAAAGAAAACTTTGCCGCCGTGCTGAAGCTGCGCCACTGGCTGAACCCGGTCGGCTGGGTACCCGGCTGGCAGAGCGCTGCCGCACCCGCGCTGTTCCGCCGTCTGGCGGTCATCGAACTGGCGGTGCTGGTGGTCATTGTGATTTCACGAGGAGCCTGACATGAATCTGTTACTGGCAATTCTTCAGGCGCTGGTGTTGTTCGCCGTGGCGCCGCTGCTGTCGGGCATCACGCGCGTGGCGCGCGCCCGGATGCACAACCGTCGCGGCCCTGGTGTGCTCCAGGAGTATCGCGATCTCTTCAAGCTGTTTTCTCGCCAGAGCGTGGTGCCGAATGCCGCAGGCTGGGTCTTCCGTCTGACGCCGTTTGTGATGGTGGGCGTGATGCTGACCATCGCCACCGCGCTGCCGGTGGTGACGGTGGCGTCGCCGCTGCCGGCGCTCGGCGATCTGATCACGCTTATCTACCTCTTCGCTATCGCCCGCTTCTTCTTTGCCATTGCGGGCCTGGACACCGGGAGCCCGTTTACCGGCATCGGTGCCAGCCGCGAGGCGATGCTCGGCGTGCTGGTTGAGCCGATCCTGCTGCTGGGGCTGTGGGTTGCCGCGCAGGTTGCGGGCTCCACCCACATCAGCTTTATCACCCACGCCGTCTACCACTGGCCGGTTGCCCGCTCCATTCCGCTGGTGCTGGCGCTGTGCGCCTGCGCGTTCGCCACCTTTATCGAGATGGGCAAACTGCCGTTCGATCTGGCTGAAGCCGAGCAGGAACTTCAGGAAGGGCCGCTCACCGAGTACAGCGGCTACGGTTTTGCGGTGCTGAAGTGGGGCATTAGCCTCAAACAGCTGGTGGTGCTGCAGATGTTTGTCGGCGTCTTCTTCCCGTGGGGGCAGATGACGCACTTCTCCGCGGGCGGTCTGCTGCTGGCCGTCGTGGTTGCCGCCCTCAAGCTGCTGGTCGGCGTGCTGGTGATTGCCCTGTTCGAAAACAGCATGGCGCGTCTGCGTTTTGTGGAAACGTCCCGCATCACCTGGGCCGGGTTTGGTTTTGCATTTTTAGCGTTCGTCTCCTTGCTGGTGGCGTGATTAAAGAGAGTATTTATGTCTGAAGAAAAGAAAGGTCAGCAGTATCTCGCCGCATTGCATCAGGCTTTCCCCGGCGTGGTGCTGGAGGAGTCCTGGCAAACCAAAGACCAGATAACCGTCACCGTAAAGGTGAACTATCTGCCGGAAGTGGTGGAGTTTCTCTACTACCAGCAGGGCGGCTGGCTGTCGGTGCTGTTCGGTAACGACGAGCGCCAGCTGTGCGGCAACTATGCGGTGTACTACGTGATGTCTATGGAGCAGGGCGAAAAGTGCTGGATCACCGTGCGCGTCGAGGTCGACCCGGCTAAGCCAGAATACCCGTCCGTCACGCCCCGCGTGCCCGCTGCCGTCTGGGGCGAGCGTGAAGTGCGCGACATGTACGGTCTGGTGCCGGTCGGGCTGCCGGACGAGCGCCGCCTTGTGCTGCCTGACGACTGGCCGGACGAGCTCTATCCGCTGCGCAAAGACAGCATGGACTACCGCCAGCGCCCGGCCCCAACTACCGACAGCGAAACCTACGAGTTCATCAACGAGCTGGGCAGCAAGAACAACAACGTGGTGCCGATCGGCCCGCTGCACGTCACTTCTGACGAGCCGGGCCACTTCCGCCTGTTCGTCGACGGCGAAAACATTATTGACGCCGACTACCGCCTGTTCTACGTCCACCGCGGCATGGAAAAGCTGGCGGAAACCCGCATGGGCTACAACGAAGTGACCTTCCTCTCTGACCGCGTGTGCGGCATCTGCGGCTTCGCCCACAGCACCGCCTACACCACCTCGGTGGAAAACGGCATGGGGATCGTGGTGCCGGAGCGCGCGCAGATGATCCGCGCCATTCTGCTGGAGGTGGAGCGTCTGCACTCGCACCTGCTGAACCTCGGACTGGCCTGCCACTTCGTCGGCTTTGACTCCGGGTTTATGCAGTTCTTCCGCGTGCGCGAAGCGTCGATGAAGATGGCGGAGATCCTCACCGGGGCGCGCAAAACTTACGGTCTGAACCTGATCGGCGGGATCCGCCGCGACCTGCTGAAAAACGATATGATCCAGACCCGCCAGCTGGCGCAGCAGATGCGCCGCGACGTGCAGGAGCTGGTGGATATGCTGCTCAGCACGCCAAACATCGAGCAGCGCACCGTCGGCATCGGCCGTCTTGACCCGGAAATTGCCCGCGACTTCAGCAACGTCGGCCCGATGGTGCGCGCCAGCGGTCACGCCCGCGACACCCGTGCCGATCACCCGTTCGTCGGCTACGGCCTGCTGCCGATGACCGTGCACAGCGAGCAGGGCTGCGACGTCATCTCTCGCCTCAAGGTGCGTATCAACGAGGTGTTCACGGCGCTGAACATGATCGACTACGGCCTTGATAACCTGCCGGGCGGCCCGCTGATGGTGGAGGGCTTCACCTACATCCCGAACCGCTTTGCCCTCGGCTTTGCCGAAGCGCCGCGCGGGGACGACATTCACTGGAGCATGACCGGCGACAACCAGAAGCTTTACCGCTGGCGCTGCCGCGCGGCCACCTACGCCAACTGGCCAACCCTGCGCTACATGCTGCGCGGCAACACGGTTTCCGATGCGCCGCTGATCATCGGCAGCCTCGACCCGTGCTACTCCTGCACCGACCGCATGACCGTCGTCGACGTGCGCAAGAAGAAAAGCCAGGTGGTGCCGTACAAAGAGCTTGAGCGCTACAGCATCGAGCGTAAGAACTCGCCGCTGAAATAAGGATTAGTCATGTTTACCTTTATCAAAAAAGCGATCAAAACCGGCACGCAAACCAGCAGCTATCCGCTGGAGCCGATGCCGGTGGATAAAAACTTTCGCGGCAAGCCGGAGCACAATCCGCAGCAGTGCATCGGCTGCGCGGCCTGCGTCAACGCCTGTCCGTCGAACGCCTTAACGATGGAAACGGATCTCAAAACCGGCGAGCTGGTCTGGCAGTTTAACCTCGGGCGCTGCATCTTCTGCGGCCGCTGCGAGGAGGTCTGCCCGACGGTCGCCATTCGCCTGTCGCAGGAGTACGAGCTGGCGGTGTGGAAGAAAGAGGATTTTCTGCAGCAGTCGCGCTTTGAGCTGTGCAACTGCCGCGTCTGCAGGCGTCCGTTCGCCGTGCAGAAAGAGATCGACTACGCCATCGCGCTGCTGCAGCACAATGGCGACGCCCGCGCGGAGCATCACCGCGAAAGCTTTGAAACCTGCCCGGCGTGCAAGCGTCAGAAGTGCCTGCTGCCGTCCGACCGCATTGATATCACCCGCCACATGAGAGAGGCCAGCTGATGGAAAACTTACTGGGCCCGCGCGACGCTAACGGCATTCCGGTGCCGATGACGGTGGACGAATCCATCGCCAGCATGAAGGCGTCGCTGCTGAAAAAAATCAAACGCTCGGCCTACGTCTACCGCGTGGACTGCGGCGGCTGCAACGGCTGCGAGATCGAGATCTTCGCTACGCTGTCGCCGCTGTTTGACGCCGAGCGCTTCGGCATCAAGGTGGTACCGTCCCCGCGTCATGCGGACATCCTGCTGTTTACCGGGGCCGTCACCCGCGCCATGCGCTCGCCCGCGCTGCGCGCCTGGCAGTCCGCGCCGGACCCGAAAATCTGCATCTCGTACGGCGCCTGCGGCAACAGCGGCGGCATCTTCCATGACCTCTACTGCGTCTGGGGCGGCACCGACAAAATCGTGCCGGTGGACGTCTACATTCCGGGCTGTCCGCCGACGCCCGCCGCCACGCTGTACGGCTTCGCGATGGCGCTCGGCCTGCTGGAGCAGAAAATCCACGCCCGCGAGCCGGGCGAGCTGGACAACCAGCCTGCCGCCATTCTGCACCCGGACATGGTGCAACCGCTGCGGGTGAAGGTCGACCGCACGGCGCGCAGGCTGGCGGGCTATCGCTACGGCCGTCAGATTGCCGATGACTATCTGCGCCTGCTGAGCCAGGGCGACCATCAGGTGGCGCGCTGGCTGGAGGCGGAAAACGATCCGCGCCTCAATGAGATCGTGGCGAACCTGAACAGCATCGTCGATGAGGCGCGAATCCGATGAGTGAAACGGTGGTGTTCAGTCAGCTGAGCCGTAAGTTTATTGATGAGAACGATGCCACGCCGGATGCGGCGCAGCAGGTGGTCTATTACAGCCTGGCGATTGGGCATCACCTCGGGGTGATTGACTGCCTGGAGGCCGCGCTGAGCTGCCCCTGGCCGGAATACCTGGCGTGGATTGCCACGCTGGAGGAGGGCAGTACGGCGCGGCGCAAGATGGAAGGCGTGCCGAAGTACGGCGAGATCGTGATCGATGTAAACCACATTGCGATGCTCGCCAACGCCTTTGACGCGGCGCTCGGCAGGCAAACCCCGGCGCAGCAGGCGTGGAGCAAAACGCTGCTCGGCATGCTGCACGATATTCATCAGGAGAGCGCCATCTACCTGATGGTGAGGAGATTACGTGACTGACGTTTTACTGTGTGTCGGCAACAGCATGATGGGCGACGACGGCGCGGGTCCGCTGCTCGCAGAGATGTGTGCCGCCAACCCGCAGGGCAGTTGGCTGGTGATTGACGGCGGCAGCGCGCCGGAAAACGACGTGGTCGCCATTCGCGAACTGCGTCCGGACAGGCTGTTAATCGTCGATGCCACCGATATGGGGCTCAACCCCGGCGAGATCCGCCTGATTGACCCGGACGACATCGCCGAGATGTTTATGATGACCACCCACAATATGCCGCTGAACTACCTTGTGGATCAGATCAAAGGTGACGTGGGCGAGGTGCTGTTTTTGGGCATTCAGCCGGACATCGTTGGGTTTTATTACCCGATGACGCCGCCGGTGAAGGGGGCGGTGGAGGTGGTGTATTCACGACTAGCCGGGTGGGCTGGAGACGGAGGGTTTTCTCAGCTCTGAGCAGCGGCTTACCGGGCCTACGGTTTTGTAGGCCGGGTAAGGCGAAGCCGCCACCCGGCAAAACAGTCTACTCCAGATCCGCCCCGTTACTCGCAATCACCTTCTTATACCATCCGAACGATTTCTTACGTTTCCGCTCCAGCGTGCCGTTCCCGGCGTCGTCGCGGTCGACGTACACAAACCCGTAGCGCTTGCTCATCTCGCCTGTTGAGGCCGAAACCAGGTCAATGCAGCCCCAGGTGGTGTAGCCCATCAGCGGCACGCCGTCCTCAATCGCATCGCCCATCGCGCGAATATGCTCGCGCAGATAGCTGATGCGGTAGTCGTCGTTAATCTCGCCGTTTTCATCAACGACATCTTTCGCCCCGAGGCCGTTTTCTACCAGGAACAGCGGCTTCTGGTAGCGGTCGTACATCATGTTCATGGTGATGCGCAGGCCGAGCGGGTCGATGCCCCAGCCCCATTCGCTCACCTGAATGTGTGGGTTGCGCAGGGATTTGACGATGTTCGCCGCATTGGTATTGTTCGCATTCATATCCGCCGAGGCGCAGCGCGAGGCGTAATAGCTGAACGAGACAAAGTCGACGGTATTTTTCAGCAGTTCGTCGTCGCCGGGATCTTTCACAATCACCACGCCTTTCTCGCGGAACACGCGGGCGGAGTAAGCCGGATAGCTGCCGCGCGCCTGCACGTCGATAAAGAACAGATTCTCGCGGTCTTTCTCCAGCGCCATCCACACGTCTTCCGGCTTGCAGGAGTACGGATAGAAATTCCCGCCCGCCAGCATGCAGCCGACCTGGTTTTCCGGGTTCACCTCGTGGGCAATTTTGGTCGCCAGCGCGCTCGCCACCAGCTCGTGGTGCGCGGCCTGGTATTTCACCTGGTCTTCGTTTTCGCCTTCCTCAAACACCAGTCCCGCCCCGGAGAACGGGCTGTGCAGCATGATGTTGATTTCGTTGAAGGTCAGCCAGTATTTCACCAGCCCGTTAAATTCCTCAAAGCAGGTGCGGGCGTAGCGGGCGAAGAAATCCACCATCTTGCGGTTGCGCCAGGAGCCGTACTCCGTCACCAGGTGCATCGGCACGTCGAAGTGGCAGAGCGTCACCAGCGGCTCGATGTTGTATTTTTTGCACTCTTCGAATACCGCGCGGTAAAAGGCAATACCCTCTTTATTCGGCAGCGGTTCGTCGCCGTTCGGATAGAGGCGGCTCCAGGCGATCGAGGTGCGGAACACCGTAAAGCCCATCTCCGCCATCAGGGCGATGTCCTCTTTATAGCGATGGTAAAAATCAATCGCCTCGTGGCTCGGGTAGAATTCGTCGTCACGCAGCGAAAAACGCTTTTCCTTACCGAGCTTCACCGCCAGGCGGTTCGCGCCGTGGGGGATCATATCGACCGTCGTCAGCCCTTTGCCGCCCTCACGGTAAGCGCCTTCACTCTGGTTGGCGGCAAGCGCGCCGCCCCATAAAAATCCTTGTGGAAAAACAGACATTCTTACCTCGCTTTCAATTTATGCTTTTGCTGCGTTGTTCTGTACCGGTGCGGTCTGCAGGGCGCGCGCTTTTTCGGCGTCGTCTTCGACAGGAATATCCTCAAAGCCCAGTATCAGGGTCAGAACAAACGACAGCACCACTGCCAGACCCATCACGCCAAACACCCAGACGATGGTCATCGGGTTGGCCGGATCGAAGAACTGCACGCTGGTAAACAGCCCCGGTGCCGCCATCGAGTGGCTGGCAAGACCCGCGATACCGGCCACCGCGCCGCAGATAAAGCCGCTGATCAAGCTTGCAATCAGCGGGCGTTTCAGACGTATTGCGACGCCGTACAGGGCCGGTTCAGAGATCCCCGCCATGATGGCGGAGGCCGCCGCTGCCAGCGCCGTCTGGCGCAGCTCCGGGTTTTTGGTTTTCCACGCCACCGCCAGCGACGAACCGCCGAGCGACAGGTTGGCGCCAATTTCCGACGGCATCACCATCCCTTCCTTGCCCGTTTCGGCAATGGTCTGAATGATGGTTGGCGTAAACACGCGGTGCATGCCGGTCATGACCAGCAGCGGCCAGAGCGCGCCCATGATGGCGACGGAGAGCCAGCCCAGGTAGCCGTGAATGGTGTAGACCAGCGCGGAGATGGCGCTACCGATCCAGATCCCCAGCGGGCCAATCAGCACGATGGCGAGCGGGGCGGCAATCAGCACGATCAGCATCGGCTTGAGGAAGTTTTTCGTCACCGCCGGGGTAATACGATCCACCCAGCGTTCGATGTATGACAGGCACCAGGTCATCACCAGCGCCGGGATGACGGTGTAGGTGTATTTCACCGCCGTCACCGGGATAAAGGCGAACTCAACGTGCTCACCCTGCGCGGCTTTTGCCATCAGCTCGATAAAGCTCGGGTGCACCAGCACGCCAGCAATGGCGATGGCCAGCGACATGTTGGTTTTGAATTTCACCGCCGCCGAGGCTGCCACCATCAGCGGCAGGAAGAAGAACGCGCCGTCGCCGATGACGGTCAGAATAGTCAGCGTCGGCGCGCCTTTTGGCAGCACGCCGGTCATCTCAAGGATCATCGCCAGCAGCTTGACCATCGAGCCGCCGATGATCGCCGGGATCAGCGGGGACATGGTGCCGATCAGCGCGTCGAGGATCCCGGCGCCAATGCGGCGCAGCGTCAGCTTCTGCGGTCCTTCCGGCACCGCGGGCTGCAGTTCCGTGGGCAGCAGGCTTACCACTTCGCGGTACGCCTGTGACACCGTGTTGCCAATAATCACCTGGCACTGGTTGTCGTTGCGCACTACGCCAAGGACGCCGCTGATGCTTTTCAGGCGTGCGGCATCGGTGAGGGTTTCATCTTTCAGAACGAAACGCAGTCGCGTCATGCAGTGGGTGACGGCGACGATGTTCTCTTTGCCGCCCAGCGCGCTGATGACGTCGTTCGCCAGCGCAGCGTAATTTTTGGCCATCGGATGTGATCCTGTTATTGTTGTGAGACATGTAGGAAACCGGTTCCACATAATCATCATTAGTTTCTATGAATGAAACAAGATCGATTTTTGACCATTTTTTCGTTTCGTGATGCAGATCGCAATGGGGTATCGAAAGCGTGATTTCATCGCTGCGACAATTTTTTTGCAGTGCAGTAAACTGCGTTCCATCAGATTCAGACGGAATAACAACATGACCACGATGCTGGAAGTGGCGAAGCGGGCAGGCGTTTCGAAAGCCACGGTATCCCGGGTGCTGTCGGGAAATGGCTACGTTAGCCAGGAAACCAAAGATCGGGTGTTTCAGGCCATTGAAGAGAGCGGCTATCGCCCGAATTTGCTGGCGCGAAACCTGGCGACCAAACGTACCCAGACGCTGGGCCTGGTGGTGACGAACACCCTTTATCACGGCGTCTACTTTAGCGAACTGCTGTTTCACGCCGCGCGCATGACGGAAGAAAAGGGGCGGCAGCTGATCCTCGCGGACGGCAAGCACAGCGCGGATGAAGAGCGCGAGGCGATCCAGTACCTGCTCGATATGCGCTGCGATGCGGTGATCATCTATCCGCGTTTCCTGAGCGTGGAAGAGATGGATGAGATCGTTGAAAAGTGCGAGCAACCCATAATGGTGCTCAACCGTCGCCTGCGGAAAAACAGCAGCCACAGCGTCTGGTCAGATCATAAAGCCTCCAGCCAGGACGCGGTGTCGCAGCTGATTGCGAAAGGGCACCGGGAAATCGCGTTTATCACCGGCTCGCTGGATTCTCCCACCGGGGTTGAGCGTCTCTCCGGCTACAAGGACGCGCTGGCGCAGCACGGTATTCCGCTGCGCGAGGGTCTGATTGCGCAGGGGAAGTGGAACCCCGCCAGCGGCGCGGCGGCGGTTGCCGAACTGCTTGCTCGCGGTGAACGCTTTACGGCGCTGGTGGCGAGTAATGACGACATGGCGATCGGCGCCATAAAGCAGCTGCACGACAGCGGCGTGACCGCACCGGACGCGGTGTCGGTGATCGGTTTCGACGACGTGGCCATCGCGCCCTACATCGTGCCGTCGCTTTCCAGCGTGCGTATTCCGGTGACGGAGATGATTAAAGAAACCATCAGCCGCCTGATCTTCATGCTCGACGGCGGCGAGTTTAAGTATCAACAAACCTTCTCCGGCGAGCTTGTCCTGCGTGACTCTGTAATTGACGGCCCACACCGCTGATGTCGACATCCGTCATCGTCATAAGTGACGATGACGGCACCGCTTTAATTTTTAAAATAAAATAAAATCAATAAGTTAATTATTGGCACGGTTTATGAATATCTCCGCGCATAACTGTAATGCTGGAGAAGCAGATGAACCGTTTTATTATGGCCGATGCCAGTAAGTGTATTGGTTGCCGTACCTGTGAAGTGGCGTGCGTGGTTTCCCATCAGGCGGAGCAGGACTGCGCGTCGCTTACCCCTGACACCTTCCTGCCGCGCATCCACGTCATCAAAGGCGTGAATATTTCCACCGCCGCCATCTGTCGCCAGTGCGAAGACGCACCGTGCGCGAACGTCTGCCCGAACGGGGCGATTAAACGCGAGAAAGGCTTTGTGCACGTGATGCAGGAGCGCTGCATTGGCTGCAAAACCTGCGTGGTCGCCTGCCCGTATGGCGCGATGGAGGTGGTGGTCCGTCCGGTGGTGCGCAACAGCGGTATGGGGCTGAGCGTGCGGGCGGAGAAAGCCGAAGCCAACAAGTGCGACCTGTGCTACCACCGCGACGCCGGTCCGGCCTGCATGGAAGCCTGCCCGACGCACGCGCTGGTCTGCGTGGATCGCGACAAGCTTGAGCAGATGAGCGCCGAAAAGCGCCGTCGCGCGGCGTTCGACACCTCGTCATCACTGCTGTTCTGAACCGTATGAGCAGCAACGGCGTTCAGCTGCGCGTGCGCGGCAAAGTGCAGGGCGTGGGGTTTCGTCCCTTCGTCTGGCAGCTGGCGCAGGCGCTTCAGTTGACCGGTGACGTCTGCAATGACGGAGAGGGCGTGCTGGTGCGCCTCGCGGGTAATGGGGGGGCCTTTACCGCGAGGCTGCATCAGGACTGCCCGCCGCTGGCACGCATTGACCACGTGGAAACGCAGCCGTTTACCTGGGCGCACGTGCCGGAGGACTTCAGCATCCGCCACAGCGCGGGCGGGGCGATGGACACGCAGATCGTCCCCGACGCCGCGACCTGTCCGGCGTGCCTGGCTGAAATGCGCGACCCCGGCGAGCGCCGCTATCGCTATCCGTTCATCAACTGCACGCACTGCGGGCCGCGGTTTACCATTATCCGCGCGATGCCCTACGACCGCCCGGCCACGGCAATGGCACCGTTCCCGCTCTGTGTGCCGTGTGAAGCAGAGTACCGCAATCCTGCCGACCGCCGTTTTCACGCTCAGCCGGTAGCCTGCCCGGACTGCGGGCCCGCGCTTATGTGGCGTGCGGGCGACATAACTGCTGACCGTGAAGCTGCGCTGCGCGCGGCGGTGGCGATGCTGAAAAGCGGCGGTATTGTCGCGGTTAAAGGGCTGGGCGGCTTTCACCTCGTCTGCGATGCGTATAATCCGCAGGCGGTCGCGACGCTTCGGTCACGCAAGCAGCGGCCCGCGAAGCCGCTGGCGGTGATGATCCCGCATGCGGATGACCTGCCGGAGACGGTTCAGACGCTGCTGCGCTCACCCGCCGCACCCATTGTGCTCACGCCAAAAGCCTGGCTGCCCGCGTTACCGGAAGGTATCGCGCCCGGTCTGGATTCCGTGGGCATCATGCTTCCTGCGAACCCGCTGCAGCATCTTTTGATGATGGACTGCCAGCGCCCGCTGGTGATGACTTCAGGTAACCTCAGCGGCAGACCGCCAGCCATCACCAACCGGCAGGCGCTGGAGGAGCTCAGCGGCATCGCGGACGGTTTCCTGCTGCATAACCGCGATATCCTGCAGCGGATGGACGACTCGGTGATGGATCGAGACGGGGCGATGCTGCGCCGGGCGCGCGGTTTTGTGCCCGATGCCATCACGTTGCCTGCGGGTTTCGAGAATATCCCCGCCATGCTATGCACCGGCGCGGAGATGAAAAACACCTTCTGCCTGGCGCGTGGGAACCAGGCGGTATTGAGCCAGCATTTTGGCGATCTCGGTGACGAGGGTGTCGAAGCGCAGTGGCGCAGCGCGCTCTCGACGATGCAGGAAATTTACGGCTTTCAGCCGGAGCGCATTGTATGCGATGCCCATCCGGGGTACCGCGCGCGTCAGTGGGCGCAGGTACAGGGGCTGCCCGTTGAAACTGTCCTGCATCATCACGCCCACGCGGCGGCGTGCCTGGCGGAGAACGGCTGGCCTCTCGACGGCGGAGACGCGATTGCCCTGACGCTGGACGGGATCGGCATGGGCGAGAACGGCGCGCTGTGGGGCGGGGAGTGCCTGCGGGTGAACTATCTCGCGTGCGAGCGTCTGGGCGGGCTGCCTGCCGTTGCGCTGCCGGGGGGCGATCTGGCGGCGCGGCAGCCGTGGCGCAATCTGCTCGCCCACTGCCTGGCGTTTGTCCCTGACTGGCAGCAGTACCCGGAAACGCGCGCGGTTCAGCGTCAAAACTGGCCGCTGCTGGCAACGGCGATCCGGCGCGGCATCAACGCGCCGCAGGCCTCGTCCTGTGGTCGCCTGTTTGACGCGGTTGCCTGTGCGCTCGGCATCGACACGCAGCGTTACGAAGGGGAAGCGGCCTGCCGGCTGGAAGCCCTGGCATCGCAGTGCACGGGTGTTGACCATCCGGTGACGCTGGAAGTGGATAACCTCGCGCAATTCTGGCTGCAGTGGCTGAGCTGGCAGGCGGAGCCCTGCGAGCGCGCGTGGGCATTTCACGACGCGCTGGCAAAAGGGCTGGCGCATCTTGCCGCGTTCCATGCCAGACGCCTGTCGCTGTCGACAATCTGTCTCAGCGGCGGCGTGCTGCACAACCGTCTGCTGCGCGCGCGCCTGCGTCATTATCTTTCTGACTTTACGCTTCTTTTTCCTTCGCACCTGCCCGCAGGTGACGGAGCGATCTCCTTCGGGCAGGCGGTGGTCGCCGCTGCCCGGTCATGTTTACAAAGGACTAAAAATGTTACGACTGTTACGCAATGAACCTCGCGCCGCGCTTCTGCTGCTGGCTCTGGTAATGGCAAACCTGCTGGCCTGGGGATGGGCATGGCAGACCTTTAGCGGCAGCACGGCGCTGATGGCCGCCAGCCTGCTGGCGTGGTGCTACGGGCTGCGTCACGCGGTGGACGCCGACCACATTGCCGCCATTGATACCGTGACGCGTAAGATGATGCAGCAGGGCAAACGCCCGTCCGGCGTAGGGGCGTGGTTCTCGCTGGGACACTCCACCATCGTGGTGCTGGCCTCCATTGCTATTGCCGCCACCGCCACGGCGTTTCAGAAAAACATGGAATGGTTCCACGAAACCGGCAGCCTGATTGGCACCGCCGTTTCCGCCTCCTTCCTGCTGGCGATGGCGCTGGTGAACATGGTGATCCTGCGCGGAGTCTGGCGCAGTTTTCAGGCGCTGAAAAAAGGCCAGCCGGTGCAGGGCGACATCACGCTGCCTGCCCAGGGCGGCGTCATGAACTGGCTGTTTGGCAAAACCTTCCGCCTCGTCAATAAAAGCTGGCAGATGTATCTGGTGGGTTTCCTGTTCGGTCTCGGCTTTGACACGGCCACCGAGATTGGCGTGCTGGGGATCTCTGCCGCCAGCGCCTCCAGCGGGATGTCGGTGTGGTCAATCATGATCTTTCCTGCACTCTTCGCCAGCGGCATGGCGCTGGTGGATACCCTCGATAACCTGCTGATGGTCGGCGCCTACGGCTGGGCGTTTAACAAGCCGCAGCGCAAGCTCTACTACAACATGACCATCACCGGCACCTCCGTGGTGGTGGCGCTGTTTATCGGCGGGCTGGAAGCGCTGGGTCTGCTGATGGATAAATTTGCCCTCAGCGGCGGCGTGTGGGATCTGATTGGCACGGTAAACGACAACCTGGGCAACGCCGGGTTTGTGGTGGTCGGGCTGTTCGTTGCCTGCTGGCTGATCTCCATGGTCAACTACCGCTGGCGCGGCTACGACGCGCTGGTGGTGCGTTCCTGATCCGGCTCCTGCACAGCGTAACCTCCGCGACTTCCTCAATTGCTGGCGCATAGCGGCATACCGATAAAAAATGCTGAAAATATAGGACTTTTGCGGAATAAAATATATTCCGCATTCTTCGCTTGTGTGAAATAGCGAGAAAGATAATTGAGTTATTTATAAAAATTCGCCATGATTTGCCTCCGGCCGATCATGTCTTTTTAGACTGAGTTGGCTGCGAATAATAAAACAGAATGATGTTTTTAATCTGTTTCAGATTAGAGTATTTACGAAAATAATAAATAAGGGATTGATAGCGATGATATATCTGCTTTGCATTTATTTTATGAATAGGATTCGTAAAAAAAAGCTCCGGGATATCGGGGCGGTGAATAATAATATCCAAAGGTTAAGTAAGCATGACCCTTTTGCAGGCCGGGTAGGCGAAGCGCCACCCGGCAAAAACAGGGTTAAGCAGGTAGCAATTTCAGCAGAGCGAAAGCCTCCTTCATCCGATCTTCACTGACCACAAAAGCGCGTAGTTGACCCTCGTTGTCTACGCCATGCGCGACCATTCCCTGCTGTTCGAGGGTTATTTTCCAGCTCAGATCCTGACGCTGCGTTTCACCTGCGAGATGCAGCGGTAATTCCGGCGTTTTTACTTTAATTAGCATGGCGTTTAATTTCAGCGGCGCGCTGCCGCCGAGCAGGTTTTTAGCAAGATACATCGCGCTTAATTGGATTGGCTGTAAAAAGGGAAGTACCTGACCATTAATTTCAGCGCAGTCTCCTAACGCGTAAATATCAGGTTGCGTGGTTTGCAGATAGCTATTTACCTTCACGCCACGCTGTATTTCGGCGCCTGCGCGATGCGCCAGCGCGGTTTCCGGGCGCAGGCCCGTCGCCGCGATAACCGCATCGACCTCAACGCTGCGGTTGCGGTCGAGCATGGCACGAATGCCGCCTTCGGTTTTACTCAGGCTTTGCAGCTGCGATTTCAACAGCAGATGTACCCCCATGGCGGTCAGATGATGCTGTAAGCGACTGCTTACTTCTACGGGCATCAGCGACGACAGAATGCTCGCCGCATGGTCGACCAGAGTCACGGATTTTCCCGCCCGGCAGAAATCCATCGCCAGCTCGGTGCCTATCAGCCCGCCGCCGACAATCATCACGCGCTGCGCGTCGCGAAGCCCCGTTTCGCTGGCCTGATACTCCTGCTGGCTGTTGAGGGTGATTATCAGCTCGCGGCCCTCAATCGGCGGCACAAACGCAGAGGCACCCGTGGCAAGCACCAGCCTGTCGTACTGCCAGGTTTTCTCTGTCGCTTTCACAACGTGAGCGGCGGCGTCGATGTCGGTGACCCAGGTGTACGGGAACATGCGCAGGTTAAACCGCTCGGCGAACTCCCCCGCCGTCTGGCGGGTGAGATCTTCGGCGCGCTGATTCTGACTAATCACGTGGCTTAAGTCAGGCTTGTTGTACTCGTCCATGCTGTCGGCGGCAATCACCGTCAGCGGCACCCTGGCGTCCTGTTTGCGGATGTTTTTCACCAGCTGACGGGCGGCAAAGCCCGAGCCGATGATGACGATGCCGTGGCTCATTTTGCCTCCGTTGCCAGTTCATCAAAAACGTCTTTCCCGAGGGAACATTCCGGGCAGAGGAAGTTGTCCGGCACGTCACTCCACGGCGTACCCGGCGCAACGTCCTGCAGCGGCTCGCCCAGCTCAGGGTCGTAGATCCACTGGCAGACGCTGCACTGCATGCGCGGGCCGAGGTCGGCGGCAGCCGCAGCGGCGCAGGCACAGGTGCCCTGCTGTTCGACCGGTTTCGCTGCTTGCGGAAGCGGTGCAAGCGCCCACTGCCGCGCAATGTCGCGGCCGTGCTGGCGGCAGATCTCCAGGGCGTCGATATCCGGTCGCCATTTGGCTTTAAGGCTGAGGGACATCTCAAAACCGGCATCCTGTAAACGGGTGGAAAGGCGGTCTACCGCGCCGCCGCTCCAGCCGTGGGAGCCAAAGGCGCTGGCGCGCTTGTTACGGAAGCGCAGGCCGGTCATCTCTTCCACCAGACCGGCAACTTTCGGCATCATTACGTTGTTCATGGTGGAGGTGCCCACCAGCACGCCCTTAGAGCGGAACACGTTGGTCAATACCTCGTTCTTATCGCTGCGCGCCACGTTGAAGATTTTCACCGCCACGTTCGGGTCCACTTCGTTGATGCCCTGGGCAATGGCGTCCGCCATCATGCGGGTGTTGTTGGACATGGTGTCGTAGAAAATCGTAATGCGGTCTTCCTGATAGTCCGCCGCCCATTTCAGGTACAGCTCCACAATCTGGGTGGGATTTTCACGCCACACCACGCCGTGAGAGGTAGCAATCATCTCCACCGGCAGATTAAAGCCGAGGATCTCGGTGATTTTAGGCGTCACCAGGCGGCTGAACGGGGTAAGGATGTTGGCGTAGTACCGCTGGCACTGTTCGAACAGTTCGGTCTGATCCACTTCGTCATTAAACAGGCGTTCGTCGCAGTAGTGCTGGCCGAAGGCATCGTTGCTGAACAGCACCGCGTCGCCGGTCATGTAGGTCATCATGCTGTCCGGCCAGTGCAGCATCGGCGTTTCCACGAAGATCAGCTGCTTGCCGTTGCCGATATCCAGCGCGTCGCCGGTTTTCACGGTGTGGAAATTCCACTCCGGATGGTGGTGGTGGCCGTTGATCGAGTCGATGGCGTTGGTGGTGCAGTAGATCGGCGTGTTCGGGATGTAAGACATCAGCTCGGTCAGCGCGCCGGCGTGATCTTCTTCCGCGTGGTTGATGATGATGTAGTCGATGGCGTCCAGGTCGATTTCGCTGCGCAGGTTCTGCACGAACTCGCGGCTGAACTTGTGATCGACGGTATCGATCAGCACGTTTTTTTCTTCGCGGATGAGATAGCTATTGTAGCTGCTGCCGCGCAGCGTTTTGTATTCCGTCCCGTGGAAATCGCGCACTTCCCAGTCACGTTGACCCACCCAATGAATGTTATTTTTAACCAGAATAGACATAGCAACCTCTACGTAATACAGCATTTTCAAATAAGATGATTTGCTTATATCAAGTTGCGTGCCAGTTTTTAATTCTTTGATTTTAATGAATTAATGTTGCCGTGCCTCGTAGTGGGTAGTCATTATGACTATCAAAAGAAGTGTCAATATGACAACATGCATTGTCAAAATGACAGCGAGGTCACTATGAGCTTTTCCGTAGACGTGCTGGCGAAGATCGCCATTGAGCTGCAGACCGGTATCGGCCATCAGGACCGCTTTCAGCGGCTGATCTCCACGCTGCGCCACGTGCTTGAGTGCGATGCGTCCGCACTGCTGCGCTACGAGGGGCGGCAGTTTATTCCGCTGGCTATCGACGGGCTGGCGAAGGACGTGCTCGGACGGCGTTTTACCCTTGAGGGCCATCCGCGTCTGGAAACTATCGCCCGCGCGGGTGACGTGGTGCGCTTTCCGGCGGACAGCGATCTGCCCGACCCGTACGATGGGCTTATTCCCGGCCAGGAGAGCCTGAAGGTGCACGCCTGTATCGGCCTGCCTTTATTTGCCGGACAAAATCTGATTGGCGCGTTGACCCTCGACGGCCTTTCGCCGGACCAGTTCGATGCCTTTAGCGACGAAGAGCTGCGCCTGATTGCCGCCCTGGCCGCCGGGGCGCTTAACAACGCGCTGCTGATTGAACAGCTTGAGATCCAGAATATCCTTCCCGGCAGCCCGGCGGCGTTTGAGCAGGTCACGCATACGGAGATGATTGGCCTCTCTCCGGGCATGGCGCAGCTCAAAAAAGAGATTGAGATCGTTGCCGCTTCCGATTTGAACGTGCTGATCTTCGGGGAGACCGGCACTGGCAAGGAGCTGGTGGCGAAGTCCATTCACGAAGCGTCGCCGCGCGCGGTGAACCCGCTGGTGTACCTCAACTGCGCCGCGCTGCCGGAAAGCGTGGCGGAAAGCGAGCTGTTTGGTCACGTTAAAGGGGCGTTTACCGGGGCCATCAGCAACCGCAGCGGCAAGTTCGAAATGGCCGATAACGGCACGCTGTTTCTGGACGAAATCGGCGAGCTCTCCCTGTCGCTGCAGGCCAAGCTGCTGCGCGTGCTGCAGTACGGCGACATCCAGCGCGTGGGGGATGACCGCAGCCACAGAGTGGACGTTCGCGTGCTGGCGGCCACCAACCGTGACCTGCGTGAAGCGGTGCTGGCAGGGCAGTTCCGCGCCGACCTGTTCCATCGCCTGAGCGTGTTCCCGCTTACCGTGCCGCCGCTGCGCGAGCGCGGGGACGACGTGGTGCTGCTGGCGGGCTTTTTCTGCGAGCAGTGCCGTCTCAGGATGGGGCTTTCCCGCGTGGTGCTGAGCCCGGGTGCGAGGTCGCATCTGCTAAGCTACGGCTGGCCGGGCAACGTGCGCGAGCTGGAGCATGCGATCCACCGCGCGGTGGTGCTGGCGCGGGCGACGCGTTCGGGAGATGAGGTGGTAATTCATGCGCGGCATTTTGCACTGCATGAGGAAACTGCCCCGACCGTGAAGGCTGCTGCGCCTGAGAGCGCAAACGAGAATCTGCGCGAGGCGACGGAAGAATTCCAGCGTCGGATGATTACCCGCGCGCTGGAGCAGAATAACCGCAGCTGGGCGGCGTGCGCGCGGGCGCTGGAGATGGACGTCGCTAACCTGCACCGGCTGGCGAAGCGTCTGGGACTGAAGGGTTAGATAATGCCGGCCTGATAGAAATCCTGAAGGTTGATGGCGCCGCACAGCCTGCCGGTGTCATCCACCACCGGTGCGGCGGTGATTTTGCGCTTCATCAGCACCTCTTTGGCTTCAATGGCGCGGCTCTCGGCGTTCAGCGTCAGCCCCCCTTTGGTCATGGCGTCCGACACTTGGGTTTCCAGCCTGCCGCCGCCCACCAGCCAGCGGCGCAGGTCGCCGTCGGTGAACACGCCTTTGACGTACCCGTCGTCATCGCACACCGCCACCAGCCCCAGACCGGTGCGGCTGAGCTCCAGCATCGCGTCCATGACGCTGGTATTGAGTTTGACCTGCGGAATAGCATCGTCGGTGCGCATCAGGTGGTGAACCTTGTTGAGCAGGCGTGCCCCGAGCGCCCCCGCCGGATGCGAGCGGGCGAAATCTTCTTCGTTAAAGCCGCGCGCCTGCATCACCGCCATCGCCAGCGCGTCGCCCATCATCAGGGTATTCACGGTGCTGGAGGTCGGGGCGAGGTGCATCGGACAGGCTTCACGCTCAACGGAAATATCCAGCGTCGCTTTGGCGGCCAGCGCCAGCGGCGAGCGGGATTTCCCGGTCATCGCCAGCAGGGCGACCGATTTTTCCTGCAGGCGCGGAATAATGAGATCCAGCTCTTTCGCCGAACCGGAGTAGGAGATAAACAGCATCACGTCGCGGCTCTCAATCATCCCCAGATCGCCGTGCAGCGCCTCTGCCGGATGCACGAAGAAGGCTGGGGTGCCGGTGCTGGCGAGCGTCGCAGCAATTTTTTTGCCGATATGGCCGGATTTACCGATGCCCGCCACGATCACTTTGCCTTCGCAGTGGATAATGGTGTTGGCCGCGCGGACAAAATCCTCGCCGAGACGTTCCGGCAGGCGGCTGGCTTCCTGCAGCTCCAGCATCAGCGTCTGGCGGCCCGTTTCTAACAGAAAATCACTCATCTCTCTCTCCGGTTACGATCACGTCGATGCCTTTCTCTTCCAGCGCTTTTTTGAACGCCGGGTCGATACCCGCGTCGGTAATCAGCTTATCGACGCTCTCCAGGCTACAGACAATGTTGGGGCTTTTACGGCCAAACTTCGACGAATCGGCCATTAAAATCACTTCTCGCGCGGCGTTGCACATGGCTTTACTGACGCTGAACACCTCGTTGAACGTCGTAACGCCTGCGTCCAGGTCGATGCCGTCGGTGCCCATGAACAGTTTATCAAAGCTGAAGTGGTCGAAGGCGTTCTCCGCCAGCTGTCCGTGAAATGAGGCGGATTTTTTGCGGAAGGTGCCGCCGGGCATCAGGACGGTCTGCTCGCAGTCGTTCTCCGACAGCGCGTTGACGATGTGCAGGCTGTTGGTCATCACCGTGATGTTGTTAAAGCGGCTGAGCAGCGGGATCATCTGCAGGACGGTACTGCCTGCATCCAGAATGATGGAGTCGCCATCGTGGATAAATTTTACGGCGGCTTCGGCAATTAGCGCTTTCTGGTGGGTATTGATCAGCGTTTTGTGATCGATAGGCGGGTCGGCTTCGTCCTTATTGAGCACCACGCCGCCGTAGGTTCGAATGACGGCGCCAGAGTTTTCGAGCAATACCAGGTCCTTGCGTATCGTCGTGCCGGTGGTGTCAAAGTAGTGGGCCAGATCCTCTACCGAACATTTTCCCTGCTTTTGCAGATGCTCGAGAATGGCCGCCTGCCGCTGACGAGGTTTCATAGGCGCTTCGTTCCTTAGGTTGCGAAATGATAATTTCGCAAGTCTATAGCTTTCACAACGAAATTATCCATGTTTCAGATTAAGCGCTAATGATAGTGCATTCTGACAGAGTGGATCATGGGGAAAGATCACATCAGGCTGCAATTCCTGCAGCGAAATGCCGTTGATTGCCTGGATTTTCACCGGACGGGCAAAGACGGTCATGCCTCGCATGATGAGGGAATCGCAGACGTTATTGTTTTCGTCCAGCGCAATAGCCACGACGACTCGCGGTTTAAAGCGTCCGCCGGAACGCCCGACGCCCACGCGGCCTTTCTGGCACAGGGCATCAAACGCGCGGTTAAACTGGTGAATTTGCCAGCCGCCGAACGCCATCTGGCAGAGCCAGGCGAGGGCGGCGACGGTGATGAGTGCGGTGACCATATCGGCTCCTTATTGTGTTCCCTCTCCCGGTGGAGAGGGGTAGGGTGAAGGCATCAGGCCGCTCGATCAGAACATTACCTGCCCGCCGGTGACGTTAATCGACTGCCCGGTGCAGTACGAGGCTTTCGGGCTGGCGTAAAACAGCAGCATGTTCAGCACGTCCTGATAATCGCACCCGCGCTTCAGCGGCACTTTATCGATGTAGTACTGCTCCACTTCTTCCGCCTTGATGCCGAGCTTGGTGGCATACTGCGGCAGCAGGGACTGGAACATCGGCGATTTCAGCAGGTTACCCAGCATCAGCGAATGTACGGTAATGCCGTATTCGGCCAGATCCAGCGCCAGAGACTGCGTTAGCCCCACGCCGCCAAACTTCGCCGCGCTGTAGCCGGAGTTATGCTTGCTGCCCACTTTCCCTGATTTGGAGTTGATCTGAATGATGCGCCCCTGAATGCCGTCGCGGATCATCAGACGGGAAAACTCGCGGGCGCAGAGGAAATAGCCCACCAGATTCACCTGCAGCGAACGGTCAAAATCCCCCAGTTCGAAATCGCTGATAAAGGCCGCTTTCGCAATTCCCGCACTGTAGACCAGCAGATCGGTACGCCCAAAAATCTCGTCCACGCCGCGGGCCAGCGCCATCACGCTCTGCTCGCTGGTGGCGTCTGCGCCAAACCCGTAAGCCATTCCTTCGCCAAACTCGGTGTTAATGGTGTCCGCCACGCGGGCGGCTTTTTCATTCTGAATATCCACTACCGCCACGCGGTAGCCCTCTGCGGCAAGCCCACGGCAGAGGAACTCGCCTAAGGTTTGTCCTCCACCAATGACAACGGCAACCTGACTCATGTGTTTCTCCTTAATTACGCAACAAATTTTAACGTGCAGCCTGGGGTGACAGCCTGCGGAACCGGGCCCGCCACGTGAACCGTACCGGGATACTCGGCCTGCGGCTGGCCGTCGAAACGCAGGGTGATGTGGCCCAGCTCGCGCAGGTTTTGCTCGGCCACGTCGCCGACGGCGGTCACGGCATAGCGCGCCTCGCCCAGCTCAAGCTGGCTACCGGCCTTCAGCTCACCGTTCAGCTCGCCGTGGCAGTGGATAAAGCAAAACTCTTCGATATCCGCAGGCGCCCCTTCGCGGAAGGTGATCAGCATCTGGTCGCTCAGCGCGTCGGCGGCGCTCTGGCCGATGCGGGTAATGGTGGTCTGGTAAATCACGATCATTGCAGGAACCTCTTATTGATAAATAAAGCCGGAGACAAACCAGGCAATCAGCACCGTGGGCGCGCCCGTCAGGAAGCGGCTGACCAGCACGGACGGCACGCCCACGCGCACGGTGTCCTGGCGCGCTTCGGCCAGCGACAGCCCAACGGGGATGAAATCGCACGCCGCCTGGGCGTTAATGGCAAACAGGGCGGGCAGGGCGAGGTGCGGGGGAATGTTCCCCAGACCAATCTGCACGCCAATCAGCACGCCGATGACCTGAGCGATCACCGCGCCCGGGCCGAGGAACGGCGACAGCAGCGGGAAGGAGCAGATCAGCGCCAGCGTCACCAGCCCAAGCGGGTGGCTGGCGAGCGGGGCGAGGCCATGGGCAATCCAGTCGCCCAGGCCGGAGGCCATGATGATGCCGATCAGCGCCGAGACGAACGCCATAAACGGCAGAATGGTCTTCAGCACCGTGTCGATGGTGTCGCGCCCGGACTGGAACAGCACCGCCACGGCGGAACCCATGCCCATCCCGACTTTCGCCAGCAGGCCATCGCTCTGCTCGGTAATTTTCTTGCTGGTGTCGTACTCGCGCGGAGCCGCTTTTTGCGGTGCAGACGTCCCCTTCACCAGGGTGATGTTGTCTTCCTTTACGCCCGAGACATAAATGTCCTCGAGGATGTACTGCGCCAGCGGGCCGGATTTTCCGGTGGAGTGAATATTTACCGTCGGAATACTGCGCTTCGGATAGATACCGCAGCGCAGCGTGCCGCCGCAGTCGATCACCGCCACGCCGATTTCCGCTTCCGGCGGCTCGCCTTCCTTGAAGCCGTCGACCGCTTCCCAGCCCGTCAGCTCGCGCAGCCTGTCGACGATCGCCGGGCGCGTGCCCGCGGTGATGTACACAATCTTTTTGCCTTCGGTGGCGTTGAACTCCAGCGGGCCGCCCCAGCCGCCCGTGCCTTTCTCAATGCGGATCCGGTTCATGCTGTGGCTCCTGAAAGATGGACCTTCTGTTCAAGCTGGATGCCCATTTTTTTCTCAAAAATGGCGGTGGTGAGATCTGTCACCCAGCCGCGGAAGAAGTTGGTGACCAGACCGACCAGCAGGTAGCTCACCGCCAGCGGGCCGAGCGGCAGGCCAAGCGTGGTAAGGCCGCTGGCGATCCCGAGATAAACGAACAGCTCGCCGGGGTTGATGTGCGGGAACAGGCCGTTCATCGAATGGCAGCTGTAGGAGGCGGCGGCGTAATAGCTCGGCTTGTACTTCTCAGGCATAAAGCGGCCGAGGCTTAAGGTCATCGGGTTGCAGAACACGAAGGTGCCGATAAAGGGCAGTATCAGGTAGCGGGACAGCGGGTTTCCGGCGCAGCGCTGGGCGAAGCGCTCAATACGCTGCTGGCCGATAAAGTTAATCAGCGCGTTCATGATCACCAGCAGGCTGATCAGCAGGGGCAGGATCCCGGTCACCATGCCGGTGAACACTTCTCCGCCTTTCTGAAACAGCCCGATGAACCACTCGGCGCCGTGGGTGATGGTTTCTATCATTCTTCTCTCCTGTGGGGCTTTTTTGTTTTTGTCTGACTGGGCTAATAATAATCACTTTGAAAGGTTTTAAAGTGTTAGTTAGATCTCACAATGAAAGAAAAACGGATTATTTTGAAAGTTTATTGGTGGGGATAATGATTTTCGATGGAAAAAAGCGCGGATTTGCGTAGGGAAGGTGCGTACCGCTTCCTTGAGGTGTTGCGGATGCTTTACCATACTGGGTTCTTATCGAACCCGTTAAATGGATGTCTCATGTTCAAGCGTCGTTATGCAGCGCTGTTGCCTGCGCTTATTCTGCTGTCTGCCTGTAGTAGCAAACCTAAGACCGAAGCCGTTCAGCAAACGGCGGGCGCGCCTTCCGGAGGATTCCTGCTGGAGCCGCAGCACAATATGATGCAGATGGGGGGCGACTTCGCGGATAACCCGGCGGCCGAGCAGTTCATCGATAAAATGGTGAGCAAACACGGCTTTGACAGACAGCAGCTGCACGAAATTTTGTCTCAGGCGAAGCGTCTGGACTACGTGCTGCGTCTGATGGACAGACAGGCGCCGACGGCCCAGGTGCCGAGCGGGCCGAACGGCGCGTGGCTGCGCTATCGCAAGCAGTTTATTACTCCGGACAACGTGCAAAACGGCGTGGCGTTCTGGAATCAGTATGAAGAGGCGCTCAACCGCGCGTGGCAGGTGTACGGCGTACCGCCTGAAATCATCGTCGGGATTATCGGCGTGGAAACCCGCTGGGGCCGCGTGATGGGGAAAACCCGCATCCTGGATGCGCTGGCGACGCTCTCCTTTAACTATCCGCGCCGCGCGGAGTATTTCTCCTCCGAGCTGGAGACCTTCCTGCTGATGGCGCGCAACGAGCAGGACGATCCGCTCGATCTGAAAGGGTCGTTTGCCGGCGCGATGGGCTACGGGCAGTTTATGCCGTCGTCCTATAAACAGTATGCCGTCGACTTTAACGGAGATGGCCATATCAACCTGTGGGATCCGGTGGATGCCATCGGCAGCGTGGCGAACTACTTCAAGGCGCACGGCTGGGTGCCGGGCGGGCAAGTTGCGGTGCAGGCGAACGGCGAGGCGTTTGGGCTGGAAAACGGCTTTAAAACCAAATATAGCGTTGCACAGCTGACGGCGGCAGGCTTAACGCCAACCCAGCCGCTGGGCAACGCGCAACAGGTGAGTCTGCTGCGTCTGGATGTCGGGACGGGCTATCAGTACTGGTACGGTCTGCCGAATTTCTACACCATTACCCGCTATAACCACAGCACCCACTATGCGATGGCTGTATGGCAGCTGGGGCTGGCGGTATCGCAGGCCCGCGTGCCGGCGGCGTCACCGTTTAGTCAGTAAGTCACCTTATTCCCCCTCTCCCTGTGGGAGAGGGCTGGGGTGAGGGCACCCGCGCGCACCTATTTCCCTCAGAAACATTTCGCCACACTCCCTCTGCAAACCCGCCATTTACATCTTAACTACCTTTTATTATTGTTATGTTATAACGTTTAATGTGGTGTCGAGATGTCAACGTCCCTTTTCTCTCTGTCTGCTCCGGTTCGGCTTTTGCTGGCGCTGGTGCTGGTTGTCTTTATTGGGCTGGCCGTGTCCTGGGCGGTGGCATTGCCATGATTGTAATGAATGAACTGGTCGCGGGTTATGAACGCCAGCCCATTACGCGGCCCCTTTCGGGCACGATTGAGCGCGGAAGCATGACCGCCATTATCGGCGCTAACGGCTGCGGGAAATCCACGCTGCTGAAAACGCTGGCGGGGTTTATTCCTCCCGTCAGCGGCGGCTTTCGCTGGCAGGGGAAGCGCCCGGTAATCGGATGGCTGGCACAGCGCCACGCGCTTGAGGCGCAGTTTCCGCTGACCGTACAGGACGTGGTAAGCATGGGCTGCTGGCCGGGCATTTCGCTGTTTTCCGGGTTTCGTCGCGAAGCGCGGCTGCGCCTTGCCAGCGCTCTTGAGCGCGTCGGACTGGAAACCATGGCCTTATCCACCATCGATGAGCTCTCCGGCGGGCAGTTCCAGCGCATGCTGTTTGCCCGCGTTCTGGTACAGCAGGCGCCGCTGGTGATGCTGGATGAGCCCTTTACCGGCGTCGATGAAGCCACCTGCAACGTGCTGATGGACGTGATGCTGGAGATGTATATGCAGGGGCAAACGCTGCTCGCGGTACTGCACGACAGCGAGCGCGTGTCGCGCCATTTCCCGCAAACGCTGCGGCTGGATGCTGACGTGCCCCAGTGGAAAACCGAGCGGGTGAGGGTGGCATGATCTGGCATCTCTTTTTTCAGCCGTTTATTGAGTACGGCTTTATGCGTCGCGCGCTGGTGGTTTGCCTGGCGCTCTCGGTCAGCACCACCGCGCTCGGCGTGTTTCTTCAGCTGCGTCGGATGAGCCTGATGGGCGACGCCCTTTCTCACGCGATTTTGCCGGGTGTCGCCGTGGGGTATTTGCTCAGCGGTATGTCGCTGCTGGCGATGAGTATTGGCGGTTTTATCGCGGGCATTACCGTGGCGCTGCTGGCCGGTCTGGTCAGCCGACGCACGCCGCTTAAGGAAGATGCCAGCTTCGCGGGGTTTTACCTTGGCTCACTGGCGCTGGGCGTCACGCTGGTGTCGCTGCGCGGGTCGAATGTCGATCTGCTGCATCTGCTGTTTGGCTCCATCCTCGCCGTGGACAACGACGCCGCGCTGTTTGTTACGGGCGTGTGTATGTTCACCCTTATCACGCTGGCGCTGTTCTATCGCGGTCTGGTCACAGAAGCGTTTGATACCGCCTGGCTACAGGTGAACGCCCGCTGGCTGCCCGGCCTGCTGCACGGACTGTTTCTGGCGCTGCTGGTTCTTAACCTGGTGGCTGGTTTTCAGGTGCTCGGCACGCTGATGGCCGTCGGGCTGATGATGCTGCCAGCCGTGGCGGCCCGCTGCTGGGTGCGCACGCTGCCTGCGTTACTCCTGATGGCGGGCATCAGCGGTATTTTCTGCGCATGGCTGGGGCTGAGCCTCTCCTGGGCAATGAGTTTGCCTGCCGGGCCATCCATCGTGCTCACCGCCAGCGCGCTGTTCTTTATTTCCATTTTACTGGGCACGCGAAGCAGGCTCGCTGGCAGCCTGCGCGCGCTTTTTTAACGCAAGGGGAAACGATGAAACGAACAGGATTAGTAGTGGCGCTCGCGCTGGGGATGATGTCGCACGGCGTGATGGCGAAAACGCTGAATGTGGTCACCAGCTTTTCGATACTGGGGGATATCACGCAGGAGGTGGGCGGTGACCATGTGAACGTGACGACGCTGGTCGGGCCGGACGGCGATCCGCATACGTTTGAACCGTCGCCGAAAGACAGCGCGGCGCTGAGCAAGGCCGATGTGGTGGTGGTGAACGGCCTGGGGCTGGAGGGCTGGCTCGATCGGCTGGTGAAGGCCTCCGGGTTCAAAGGACAGCTGGTCGTCGCCTCAGCCGGGGTGAAAACTCACACGCTTGAGGAAGATGGAAAGACCGTGACCGATCCGCACGCGTGGAACAGCGCGGCGAACGGGGCGCTGTATGCACAAAATATTCTGAACGGGCTGGTGAAAGCCGATCCGCAGGACAAAGCCGCGCTGGAAGCCTCCGGTAAACCGTATATCGCGCAGCTTAACCAGCTGGATAGCTGGGCCAAAACGCGCTTTAGCCAGATCCCGCAGGCGAAGCGTAACGTGTTGACCAGCCATGACGCGTTTGGCTATTTCAGCCGCGCCTACGGCGTGACGTTTATGGCGCCGCAGGGACTGTCGTCCGAGAGCGAGGCCAGCGCGTCGCAGGTTGCTGAGATTATCAATCAGATCAAAGCCGACGGCGTCAAAACCTGGTTTATGGAAAATCAGCTCGATCCGCGTCTGGTGAAGCAGATAGCGTCGGCGACGGGCGCACAGCCGGGGGGCGAACTGTATCCGGAAGCTCTGTCGGCAAAAGGCGGGGTGGCAGACACCTACGTTAAGGCATTTCGCCACAATGTGAACACCCTCGCCGACAGCATGAAATAACATTTCCACGGCCGGTGCGCCCGCATCGGCTTTTTTCTGAAGCTCCCTCGTAAAACCTGAAGTGCATCCCCACATCTGACGAGAAAGTGCTATCTTGTGCAGCACGTTTTTCTGATGCCTGGAGCGAGAATGACTGACCATGAATTGATGCAGCTTAGCGAGATTGTTGGCCTTGCGCTGAAGCAGCGTGGCGCGACAATCACCACCGCGGAATCCTGCACCGGCGGCTGGGTGGCGAAAGCGATTACCGATATTGCCGGCAGTTCCGCCTGGTTTGAACGCGGATTTGTGACCTACAGTAACGAAGCTAAAGCACAGATGATTGGCGTGCGCGAATCCACGCTTGAACAGCATGGCGCGGTCAGCGAACCGGTGGTGATCGAGATGGCCATTGGTGCGCTCAAAGAGGCGCGCGCAGATTACGCAATTTCCATTAGCGGCATTGCGGGCCCGGACGGCGGTAGCGACGTGAAGCCTGTCGGCACAGTCTGGTTTGGGTTTGCTACTTCTAAAGGCGAAGGCATCACCCGCCGGGAGTGCTTCAGCGGCGATCGCGAAAGCGTGCGTCGTCAGGCAACGGAATATGCGTTAAAAACGCTCTGGCAACAATTTCTACAAAACACTTGATACTGTATGACCATACAGTATAATTGCACCAACAGAACAGAAATCCACGGTGAAGCACAGTCGCTTCTCCCGGCATGACAGGAGTAATAATGGCTATCGACGAAAACAAACAGAAAGCGTTGGCGGCAGCACTGGGCCAGATCGAAAAGCAATTCGGTAAAGGCTCCATCATGCGCCTGGGTGAAGACCGTTCCATGGATGTGGAAACTATCTCCACCGGTTCGCTTTCTCTGGATATCGCGCTGGGCGCTGGCGGCCTGCCTATGGGCCGTATCGTAGAAATCTACGGGCCAGAGTCCTCCGGTAAAACCACCCTGACGCTGCAGGTCATTGCCGCGGCACAGCGCGAAGGTAAAACCTGTGCGTTTATCGATGCCGAGCACGCGCTGGACCCTGTGTATGCCCGTAAGCTGGGCGTCGATATCGACAACCTGCTGTGTTCTCAGCCGGACACCGGTGAGCAGGCACTGGAAATTTGTGACGCGCTGGCGCGTTCTGGTGCTGTTGACGTTATCGTGGTCGACTCCGTTGCCGCACTGACGCCAAAAGCCGAAATCGAAGGCGAAATCGGCGACTCTCATATGGGCCTTGCGGCTCGTATGATGAGCCAGGCGATGCGTAAGCTGGCGGGTAACCTGAAGCAGTCCAACACGCTGCTGATCTTCATCAACCAGATCCGTATGAAAATCGGCGTGATGTTCGGTAACCCGGAAACCACGACCGGGGGGAACGCCCTGAAATTCTACGCCTCTGTCCGTCTGGATATCCGCCGTATCGGCGCGGTGAAAGAGGGTGAGAACGTCGTCGGTAGCGAAACCCGCGTCAAGGTTGTGAAGAACAAAATCGCTGCGCCGTTCAAGCAGGCTGAGTTCCAGATCCTCTACGGCGAAGGTATTAACTTCTTCGGTGAGCTGGTTGACCTGGGCGTGAAAGAGAAGCTGATTGAAAAAGCGGGCGCCTGGTACAGCTACAACGGTGACAAGATTGGTCAGGGTAAAGCGAATGCCATCTCCTGGCTGAAAGAGAACCCGGCTGCGGCGAAAGAGATCGAGAAGAAAGTGCGTGAGCTTCTGCTGAACAACCAGGACTCCACGCCTGATTTCGCGGTTGATAGCGCGGATGCTGAAGAAACTAACGAAGACTTTTAATTCTCTCGTTTAACAATGAAGGGCTGCTGATGCGGCCCTTTTTGCATTTCTGAACCAGCAGGTTTTTTTATGAGTGAACCGACAACACGTCGACCCGCGTATGCACGCTTACTTGATCGCGCGGTGCGCATCCTGGCCGTCCGTGACCACAGTGAACAGGAGCTGCGGCGAAAACTGTCGGCGCCGGTGATGAGTAAAAACGGCCCGGAAGAGATTGATGCCGCCGCGGAAGATTATGACCGCGTCATCGCCTGGTGCTATGAGCATCGCTATCTTGATGACGAGCGTTTTGCCTCGCGGTTTCTCGCCAGCCGTGGCCGTAAAGGATACGGGCCCGCGCGCATCCGGCAGGAGCTAAACCAGAAAGGGGTAGCCCGGGAGTCCATCGAAAAAGCGATGCGCGAATGCGATATTGACTGGTGCGAACTGGCAAGAGAACAGGCGATTCGCAAGTACGGCGAGCCGCTGCCGCGTGAATTTTCAGAAAAAGTTAAAATCCAGCGCTTTTTGCTCTACCGCGGCTTTCTGATGGAAGATATTCAGGATATCTGGCGTAATTTTGCCGATTGAACGCATGCGGGATTTTACTTCCCACTAAAGAAAACTTATCTTATTCCCACTTTTTCCAGTAGCTGGTCTGTCCAACGGTTTACCGATACAGGCTGGCTACGACATTTCGTTAGCTTGATTTCAGGATAATTATGAGCAAGAGCACCGCTGAGATCCGTCAGGCGTTTCTCGATTTTTTCCATAGTAAGGGACACCAGGTTGTTGCCAGCAGCTCCCTGGTACCGAACAACGATCCGACTCTGCTGTTTACCAACGCCGGGATGAACCAGTTCAAGGATGTGTTCCTTGGTCTCGACAAGCGTAATTATTCCCGCGCCACAACCTCACAGCGTTGCGTGCGTGCGGGCGGTAAACACAACGACCTGGAAAACGTCGGTTACACCGCGCGTCACCACACCTTCTTCGAAATGCTGGGTAACTTCAGCTTCGGCGACTACTTCAAACACGATGCCATTCAGTATGCGTGGGAACTGCTGACCGGTGAAAACTGGTTCAACCTGCCGAAAGAGCGTCTGTGGGTTACCGTCTATGAAACCGATGACGAAGCCTACGAAATCTGGGAAAAAGAAGTCGGGATCCCGCGCGAGCGTATTATTCGCATCGGCGATAACAAAGGCGCGCCTTACGCGTCCGACAACTTCTGGCAGATGGGTGACACCGGCCCTTGCGGTCCGTGCACCGAGATCTTCTACGATCACGGCGACCACATCTGGGGCGGCCCTCCAGGAAGCCCGGAAGAAGACGGCGATCGCTACATTGAGATCTGGAACATCGTCTTCATGCAGTTCAACCGTCAGGCCGACGGTACGATGGAGCCGCTGCCGAAGCCTTCCGTTGATACCGGTATGGGCCTGGAGCGTATTGCCGCGGTTCTGCAGCACGTTAACTCCAACTATGAGATTGACCTGTTTAGCACCCTGATCAAAGCCGTTGCCGAAGTCACCGGCGCGACCGATCTGAACAACAAATCGCTGCGCGTTATCGCGGACCACATTCGCTCCTGCGCGTTCCTGATTGCAGACGGCGTTATCCCGTCGAATGAAAACCGTGGCTACGTGCTGCGTCGTATCATTCGTCGTGCTATTCGTCACGGCAACATGCTGGGCGCGAAGGACACCTTCTTCTACAAACTCGTTGGGCCACTGATCGGCGTGATGGGTTCAGCCGGTGACGAGCTGAAACGCCAGCAGGCGCAGGTTGAGCAGGTTCTGAAAACCGAAGAAGAGCAGTTTGCCCGTACTCTGGAGCGCGGTCTGGCGCTGCTGGACGAAGAGCTGGCGAAGCTCAAGGGCGACACGCTGGATGGCGAAACCGCTTTCCGCCTGTACGACACCTACGGCTTCCCGGTTGACCTGACAGCGGACGTTTGCCGCGAGCGCAACATCAAAGTTGACGAAGCGGGCTTCGAAGCCGCGATGGAAGAGCAGCGCCGTCGTGCGCGTGAGTCCAGCGGTTTCGGTGCAGACTACAACGCGATGATCCGCGTTGATAGCGCGTCTGAATTCAAAGGTTATGAGGCGCTGGAACTGACCGGCAAAGTGACCGCCCTGTTTGTTGACGGCAAAGCCGTGGACAGCATCAGTGCGGGTCAGGATGCGGTTGTCATTCTGGACAAAACGCCGTTCTACGCCGAATCCGGCGGCCAGGTTGGTGATAAAGGCGAACTGAAGGGCAATGGCTTTAGCTTCAGCGTCAGCGACACCCAAAAATACGGTCAGGCGATTGGTCACCAGGGCAAACTGGTTTCCGGTTCTCTGAAAGTGGGCGAGGGCGTCCAGGCTAACGTTGATGAAGCTCGCCGCGCGCGCATTCGTCTGAACCACTCGGCAACCCACCTGATGCACGCGGCCCTGCGCGATGTGCTCGGTACCCACGTTGCACAGAAAGGTTCTCTGGTTAACGACAAAGTGCTGCGCTTCGACTTCTCGCATTTTGAAGCGATGAAACCATCTGAAATCCGTGCGGTGGAAGATCTGGTAAACGCGCAGATCCGTCGTAACCTGCCAATCGAGACTCATATCATGGATCTTGAGGACGCGAAGAAAAAAGGTGCGATGGCGCTGTTTGGTGAGAAATATGACGATCGTGTTCGCGTGTTGAGCATGGGCGACTTCTCTACCGAGCTGTGCGGTGGTACACACGCCTCGCGCACCGGTGACATCGGCCTGTTCCGTATTGTTTCCGAGTCGGGTACGGCGGCAGGCGTGCGTCGTATTGAAGCGGTGACCGGTGAAGGTGCGATTGCCAGCCTGCATGCGCAGAGCGATCAGCTGCACGATATCGCGCAACTGCTGAAAGGCGATAGCCAGAACCTGGGCGAGAAAGTGCGCGTTGCGCTGGATCGCACGCGTCAGCTGGAAAAAGAGCTGCAGCAGCTGAAAGAGCAGGCTGCGGCGCAGGAGAGTGCAAACCTCTCCAGCAAGGCTGTAGACATTAAGGGCGTCAAACTGCTGGTCAGCGATCTGGCGGGCGTTGAGCCTAAGATGCTGCGTACTATGGTCGACGATCTCAAGAACCAGCTTGGTTCTACCGTCATCGTGCTGGCGACAGTGGCAGAAGGTAAGGTTTCTCTGATTGCGGGCGTATCTAAGGATGTGACCGACCGCGTAAAAGCAGGGGAACTGATTGGTATGGTCGCTCAGCAGGTGGGCGGCAAGGGGGGCGGTCGTCCGGACATGGCGCAAGCCGGTGGTACGGATGCGGCGGCACTCCCTGCAGCATTGGCCAGCGTTGAAAGCTGGGTAAGCGCGAAACTGTAATAACTACAAAGCACAAGCAGACGCCATAGCGGTAACGTTATGGCGTCTTGTTCACTGTGCTATCGATAACGATAAAGTCAGGTTGAGTTTGTGTATATCGGCTAAACTTACGTTTAACAGAATGTGATGCCGTGACTGCTTACACTTTACGTGTTTGTCATCGCTTACTTTTTGGCGTTATATGATGGATAATGCCGGGATACAAGAGACCCGACTCTTTTAATCTTTCAAGGAGCAAAGAATGCTGATTCTGACTCGTCGAGTTGGTGAGACCCTCATGATTGGGGATGAGGTCACCGTGACAGTTTTAGGGGTAAAGGGTAACCAGGTACGTATTGGTGTTAACGCTCCTAAAGAAGTATCTGTCCACCGTGAAGAGATCTACCAGCGTATCCAGGCTGAAAAATCCCAGCAGTCCAGTTACTGATATTGTCGCGTCTCGCTGTCGGGCGAGACGCAACCCTCCTGTCATTTTTCCTGCTCAAAGTTACCGTTTAATTTCAATCGCTCTCTTTTTAACCGCTCCATAACCCTTAACTCGTCCTATCGCCGCCTTTTCTGCATAGGTTTTCTGTGAAGAATCCTGCAAAATCCGCTTATAAAACACCCTCTTTGCGGCTTTTACATGCGAATTGCGTGTGATTTGTGCAAACGATAAAAGCTTTTGGAAAATTGTTTGACTTATAAGTCCCAGAAAGTAATATATGCGCCACGCAGCGACGAGAAGCTCTTAACGAGTTGCTCGAAGCACTCGAAAGAGGCGTTGAGTGGTGAGGTGGCCGAGAGGCTGAAGGCGCTCCCCTGCTAAGGGAGTATGCGGTCAAAAGCTGCATCCGGGGTTCGAATCCCCGCCTCACCGCCATTTTGCATCCGTAGCTCAGCTGGATAGAGTACTCGGCTACGAACCGAGCGGTCGGAGGTTCGAATCCTCCCGGATGCACCATCTATTACTTCATATTGCTTTAGAAGTGATATGAATATCGAGCAGTACAGTAGTAAATCCCGATGCATCCGTAGCTCAGCTGGATAGAGTACTCGGCTACGAACCGAGCGGTCGGAGGTTCGAATCCTCCCGGATGCACCATTTACTATTTCTGAAAGCAGTACCCTGATGCATCCGTAGCTCAGCTGGATAGAGTACTCGGCTACGAACCGAGCGGTCGGAGGTTCGAATCCTCCCGGATGCACCATTTACTGTTTCTGAAAGCATTTCCCGATGCATCCGTAGCTCAGCTGGATAGAGTACTCGGCTACGAACCGAGCGGTCGGAGGTTCGAATCCTCCCGGATGCACCATCTTCTCCTTCTTTGTTTATTCCTTCGACGTTCCGTCAGCAATCACACTCTCAGTCAGCGACAAAAACCACCATTTACGATAAAGTAATGCTTTGTTAATCGTTTAGCGAGAGCACGATGTACGCACAGTATGACGGTTTGATCTTCGATATGGATGGCACTCTCCTGGATACCGAACCCACGCATCGTCAAGCCTGGACAGACGTCCTGGGCCGCTACGGTATGCGTTTCGATCTTCAGGCGATGATTGCCCTCAACGGATCTCCCACCTGGCGTATTGCACAGGCCGTGATTGAACTGAATCAGGCCGATCTCGACCCGCACCTGCTCGCGCGCGAAAAAACCGATGCAGTAAAAGCCATGCTTTTAGATACCGTACGCCCTCTGCCGCTGATTGATGTGGTAAAAGAGTGGCACGGGCGTCGCCCGATGTCGGTAGGAACAGGCAGCGAAAGTGCGATTGCAGAAGCTTTGCTCAATCATCTTGGCCTGCGCCACTATTTTTCTGCCGTGGTCGCCGCCGATCATGTTAAACATCACAAGCCCGCACCGGACACCTTCCTGCTTTGCGCAGAATTAATGGGCGTCCCGGCCGCAAAATGCGTCGTGTTTGAAGATGCCGATTTCGGCATCCAGGCCGCGCGTGATGCCGGAATGGATGCGGTGGATGTACGCTTACTGTGAGTGACGCGCTGTCACTTGCCTCATTATTCGCCAGCAGTTTTTTAAGCGCCACGCTGTTACCGGGAAATTCGGAAGTGGTGCTGGTGGCGATGCTGTTGTCCGGCGTGAGTCAGCCCTGGCTGCTTGTATTAATAGCAACAATGGGTAATAGCCTTGGAGGGCTGACTAACGTTATTCTTGGGCGTTTCTTTCCGCTGCGTGAAAAATCGCGCTGGCAGGAAAAGGCAGTCGGCTGGCTAAAACGCTATGGCGCTGCCACGCTGTTATTAAGCTGGATGCCTGTAATAGGCGATTTACTGTGTCTGCTGGCGGGATGGATGCGCATCTCCTGGGGACCGGTGCTCTTTTTTTTGTGCCTTGGCAAGGCGTTGCGCTATGTTCTCGTGGCGTGGGCAACACTACAGGGTATGACGTGGTGGCACTAATTGGTGGAATGAATACGCGACCTTCAATCGTCAACCATTACAATTATGCTGAGTAACATTACTTTGACAGGCGGGAGGTCAATTTGATCCCGGACGTATCTCAGGCGCTGGCCTGGCTGGAAAACCACCCTCAGGCATTGAAGGGTATTCAGCGTGGTCTTGAGCGTGAAACGCTGCGCGTTAACGCAGACGGCAGTTTAGCGACGACGGGTCACCCGAAGGCGTTAGGCTCGGCGCTGACACATAAATGGATCACAACCGATTTCGCTGAAGCGCTGCTGGAGTTCATCACCCCAGTAGAGGGTGATATTGATCATATGCTGACGATCATGCGCGATATCCATCGTTATACCGCGCGCAACCTGGGCGACGAACGTATGTGGCCCCTCAGCATGCCGTGCTATATCGAGCAGGGCCAGGAGATTGAGCTGGCGCAGTACGGCACGTCAAATATCGGCCGGCTGAAAACGCTCTATCGTGAAGGGCTGAAAAACCGCTACGGCGCGTTGATGCAGACGATCTCGGGTGTGCATTACAACTTCTCGCTGCCAATGGCATTCTGGCAGGCGAAATGCGGTGAAACGGATAAAGACGCGATCTCGGAGGGCTATTTCCGCCTCATCCGCAACTATTACCGTTTCGGCTGGGTGATCCCGTATCTGTTTGGTGCCTCCCCGGCGATCTGTTCTTCGTTCCTGCAGGGGAAACCGACCACGCTGCCGTTCGAGAAGACCGAGTGCGGAATGTACTATCTTCCGTACGCCACCTCTCTGCGGCTGAGCGATCTCGGCTATACCAATAAATCGCAAAGCAATCTCGGTATTACGTTTAACGAATTGCACGAATATGTGGCAGGATTGAAGCGGGCGATCAAAACCCCGTCGGAAGAGTACGAGAAAATCGGCCTCGAAAAAGACGGCAAGCGCCTGCAAATCAACAGCAATGTGCTGCAGATTGAGAACGAGCTGTATGCGCCTATTCGGCCTAAGCGCGTAACGCGCAGCGGTGAAACCCCGTCGGATGCGCTGCAGCGCGGCGGGATCGAATACATTGAAGTGCGTTCGCTGGATATCAACCCGTTCTCACCGATTGGCGTTGATGAGCAGCAGGTTCGCTTCCTGGATCTGTTTATGGTCTGGTGCGTGCTGGCGGATGCGCCGGAAATGAGTTCAGACGAACTGCTCTGTACCCGAACAAACTGGAACCGCGTTATTCTGGAAGGACGTAAACCGGGTCTGACGCTGGGTATCGGCTGCGAAACGGCACAGTTCCCGCTGACGAAAGTCGGTAAAGATCTGTTCCGCGATCTGAAGCGAGTTGCCCGGACGATGGACAGCATCGACGGTGGCGACGCATATCAACAGATTTGCGACCAGCTGGTAGCGTGCTTTGATAACCCGGAACTGACATTCTCAGCGCGTATTCTGCGTTCTATGATCGATCAGGGCATTGGTGGTACGGGTCGCTCACTTTCGGCGGAGTACCGTGAAATGCTGATACAGGAGCCGTTAGAAATCCTGAGCGAATCAGATTTTGTCGCGGAACGCGAAGCGTCCGTGGTGCGTCAGAAAGAGGTTGAAGCGGCGGATACCGAGTCGTTTGAGGCGTTTCTGGCTAAGCAGGCTTAAGCAGAAAAGAAAAAGGCCACATCGCTGTGGCCAAAATATACATCTCTGAATTCAGGGATGATGATAACAAATGCGCGTCTTTCATATACTCAGACGCGCATTCTGTAGAAGAGTTCAGTTTATTTTAAAAAAAATCACTGTCGGAGGTGACGTATGCCGTTATTAGATAGCTTTACTGTCGACCATACCCGTATGGAAGCACCTGCAGTCCGCGTGGCGAAGACCATGCACACCCCGCACGGCGACACGATCACCGTTTTCGATCTGCGTTTCTGCGTGCCAAACAAAGAAGTGATGCCGGAGAAAGGCATTCATACGCTGGAACACCTGTTCGCTGGCTTCATGCGTGACCACCTGAACGGCAACGGCGTTGAGATCATCGATATCTCTCCGATGGGCTGCCGTACCGGTTTCTACATGAGCCTGATTGGTCAGCCTGAAGAGAAACGTGTGGCAGATGCCTGGAAAGCGGCCATGCAGGACGTGCTGAAGGTGAAAGAGCAGAACCAGATCCCAGAGCTGAACGTTTACCAGTGCGGCACCTACCAGATGCACTCTCTGGAAGAAGCGCAGGAAATCGCGCGTCATATCATCGAGCGTGATGTGCGCGTGAACAGCAACGAAGAGCTGGCCCTGCCGAAAGAAAAACTGCAGGAACTGCACATCTAGTGCACCTTTTCCCTCTCCCTCAGGGAGAGGGTTGTTTAACCCATGACCACAACCTCGACTTTTTCCTTTATCCACCGTCCCCTCGTTCCGTTTGCCCATGATTACATTCATGGTGACAGCGAACCCTGGCACAAGCACGACTGCGCGCAGCTGCTGCACACCCTGAGCGGCGTGGTACGGGTGGATACCGCATCTGGCTGTTGGGTTGTGCCTCCCGGTCGCGGCGTCTGGCTGCCTGCGGGGACTCGCCACTCGCTTCGCATCACCGGCAACGTGGCGGCGCGAACGCTGTTTATCGATCCGCTGGCGCGGGCCGATCTCCCGGCCACCTGCCAGATCGTGCAGATAACGCCGCTGCTGCGCGAGCTGATCCTCGTCTGCCTTGCTTTACCTGAATCGTACTCACCCGGAAGCCGGGATGAGCGCGTCTATGAGCTCATTCTCGATGAAATCCGCACTATGCCGGTGCTGCCGTTTCACCTGCCGGAGCCGGAAAGTGAGGCGCTACGTCGCCTGTGTCTGCAAATCCGGCAAAACCCGGGGGAAAGCTGGACCAGCGCGCAGGCGGCGAGCATGATGAACGTGAGCGAGCGCACCCTGAACCGCCATTTTCAGCAGCAGACGGGATTAAGCTACGTCGAGTGGCTGAGAAGGGCGCGCCTGCTGGAAGCCTTAGTGCGGCTGGCGCAGGGCCAGCCGGTATTACGCGTGGCGCTGGATCTGGGGTACGGCAGTCACAGCGCCTTTACGGCCATGTTCCGTCGGGTGATGGGCGTCTCTCCCAGCGATTACTTTAAGAACGACTGACGGCGTTAAACAGCGCCTGAAGCGACGCGCGCGCCACGTCGCTGTCAATGCCTACGCCCCAGCGGCTGCTGCCGTCCTGGAACAGGCAGCGGATGTAGGCCACCGAGCGGCTGTCGCTGCGTTCGCCTAACGTATGCTCGTGGTAATCCTTTATCACGAACGGGGCGTTGACCCAGCGGCTTAAGCCGTGAGCGGCGGCGGAGAGCAGACCGTTACCCTGACCCTCCAGCTGGCGCGTTCCTCCCTGTGTGGCGACGCTGGCCGTCAGACGCAGCTGGCCGTCCTGCTGGCTGTCGCTGCGGTAGGATTGCAGCGCATAGTGCGGCGATGCTACCAGGCCGTAGCGGGCGCGGAACAGCTGCCACAGCGCATTATGCGTCATCTCTTTTCCGTGGCGATCGGTTTCCTGCTGCACGTGCAGGCTGAAATCCTGCTGAAGGGCGCGAGGTAATTTCAGGCCATGATTCTGTTCGATGAGCCATGCGCTGCCGCTTTTTCCTGACTGGCTGTTTACGCGGATCACCGCTTCGTAGGTGCAGCCGATGTCCTGGGGATCGACGGGAAGGTAAGGCATCTCCCAGCGATCGCCTGGCCTGCGGGCATCAAAGCCTTTTTTGATCGCGTCCTGATGCGAGCCGGAGAAGGCGGTATAGGCCAGCCGTCCTGCCCACGGATGGCGCGGGTGCACCGGCAGCTGGTTGCAGGTTTCCACCACTTCCACCACCCGATTCATATCGCTAAAGTCCAGATTCGGGCTAACCCCCTGGCTGTAGAGGTTCATCGCCAGCGTTACCAGGCAGACGTTGCCCGTACGTTCCCCGTTACCAAACAGACAGCCCTCCACGCGGTCAGCCCCCGCCATTACGGCCAGCTCCGCGCAGGCGACGCCGGTACCGCGGTCGTTATGCGGATGCACGCTGATGCAGACGTCGCGGCGGCGGCTAAAGTGGCGACAGAAGTACTCGATCTGGTCGGCATAGACGTTCGGCGTGCTCACTTCGACGGTGGCGGGTAAGTTGATCACCAAAAGCCGTTCGTCGCACGGCTGCCAGATCTCCGCCACGGCTTCACAAATCTCCAGCGCAAACTCCGGCTCGGTAAAGCAGAAGGTTTCCGGAGAGTATTCATACTGCCAGCGGGTGTCGGGATTTTCCTCACACAGCTGGCGAATAAGCCGCGTCGCGCGCGTCGCCAGCTCAACGATTTGCGCTTTCTCCATGCCGAAGACCAGGCGGCGGAACAGCAGGGCGGTGGCGTTATACAGATGTACGGTTGCCTGCTTTGCGCCGCGCAGGGATTCAAAAGTGCGATGGATGAGATCTTCCCGCGCCTGGGTTAATACCTGAATCGTCACGTCATCCGGGATGCGGTTCTCTTCAATCAGCTGGCGAACGAAGTTGAAATCCGTCTGCGAGGCTGAAGGAAAAGCCACCTCAATTTCTTTGAATCCGCAGCCCAGCAGCAAATCCCAGAACTGCAGCTTGCGGGTGCTGTCCATCGGCTCGGCAAGGGCCTGGTTGCCGTCGCGCAGGTCGGTTGAGAGCCAGCGCGGCGCGCGGGTGATGCGTTGCTCCGGCCAGCGGCGGTCGGGCAGGGAAAGGGTCGGATAGGGTTGGTACTTGTCGGCGGGTGTGTTCAGCATGATGCGCTCCTGTTGTCTTTTCACTATCGTGAATTGATTACAGGAGCGCTGCTTTATCGAAACTGACAATCGCTGTCGCGTTCTGGACAACCGGGGCGGTTGCCCTGTGGCGGCTACCAGCGCAGAGGATTAATGCGCACCGCCGCCGCCGCCGCCGGCACCAAACGGCGGTCTGGCAAACCACACCAGCCCCAGCAGGATGATAAAGATCCCTGCCGATATCCAGAAAATCTCGTTGGCCGAGATAATTAGCCCCTGGTTGGTGATCTGCTGGGCAATCCAGCCGGACGCCTGCTGCTCCGTCATTCCCATCCCCTGAAGCTGGCTATACATCTGCTGAGCATTCGGGTTGTACGGGTTCACCGCTTCGGTCAGCTGGGCGTGGTGCATCGATTCACGGTTCGTCCACAGGGTGGTGGTGATCGACGTACCGATGGAGCCCGCCAGCGTACGGGTGAAGTTCGACAGGCTAGACGCGGCCGCCAGACGCTCGGGCGGTAAGCCAGAGAGCGTGATGGTAGTCAGCGGCATAAAGAAGCACGCGACCGCGAAGCCCTGAATGAACTGCGGCCACGCAGAGGCGCCAAAGTCCATTCCTGGCTCAAAGGTATACGCACGCCAGTAGAAGCACACCGCATACATGATGAAGCTGAACGTCACCAGACGGCGCATGTCGAGCTTATGGGCGAAGCGGCCAATTATCGGTGACAGCAGGACCGGGATCACCCCGACCGGCGCTGAGGCCAGACCCGCCCAGGTTGCGGTATAGCCATACACCTCCTGCAATAGCTGCGGCAGCAGAACAATCGCGCCGAAGTAGAGCATATAGGCGAGGCTGATACACAGACAGCCAATGGTAAAGTTTCGCGACTTAAACAGCGAGAGATCGACTATCGGGTTGTCGTCCGTCAGCTCCCAGACGATCAGGAAGCTTATCGACACCACCGCGACAATGGTCAGGATGATAATTTCCTGCGAGTTGAACCAGTCGAGCTCTTTACCGCGGTCGAGCATGATCTGCAGACTGCCGATACCCAGGATCAGCAGCGCCAGCCCGATGCTGTCGATTCGCCGCTGTTCGGTGCGGGTCTCACGTCCCCGCAGCGACTGCAGCGTCATTAATACCACGACCGCGCCAATCGGTACGTTGATGAAGAAGATCCAGCCCCAGTGGTAGTTATCGCTGATGTACCCGCCCAGAATCGGTCCGCAGATAGGCGCGACGATAACGGTCATCGACCAGAGCGCCAGCGCGACGGAACGTTTTGCGGGAGGGTAGTTGCTCAGCAGCAAACTCTGGGAAAGCGGGATCAGCGGCCCGGCGACAATCCCCTGAATGACGCGGAAGAAAATCAGCATCGTCAGGCTGCTGGACATGCCGCACGCCCACGAGGCCAGTACAAACGCCACCGTGGACCAGAGGAACAGCTTCACCTCACCGACGCGCTTTGCCAGCCAGCCGGTAATCGGAATGGAGATGGCGTTTGCCACCCCAAACGAGGTAATGACCCAGGTCCCCTGGCTCAGCGACGAGCCAAGGTTACCGGCAATGGTCGGGATCGCCACGTTTGCGATGGTGGAGTCCAGCACCTGCATGAATGTCGCCAGCGACAGCGCTATGGTCATAATGACCAGCTGCGCCCCTTCCAGCGGTTTTTGCGGCTTTTGCTGTTGCATAACGCTCACCTTCGGATTAACCGGCGTTTGCCTTCACGATGTCATCGATCAGCTTGTTGACCGGATCGAGGCTAATTTCACGGGCGTTACTTTCATAAGCCGGGCTGCTGCGCACCTGGCTTGCCAGGATCTGACCGTCGCGGTTGGCGGTGTCAACGGTCACCAGCGTAGAGAGGCCGATACGCAGCGGGTGATCCGCCAGCTGTTTGGCATCCAGTTCGATACGCACGGGCAGACGCTGAACCACTTTGATCCAGTTACCGGTGGCGTTCTGCGCAGGCAGCAGGGAGAAGGCGCTGCCGGTCCCCATATCCAGGCCGACCACTTTACCGGTGTACTTCACGTCATCGCCGTAAATGTCGCTGACAACCGTCGCGGTCTGGCCGATACGCATATGGGCAAGCTGCGTCTCTTTAAAGTTGGCGTCGACCCAAAGATTGTCTGCCGGCACGACCGCCATCAGCGGCGTGGTTGGGCTAATCTGCGCTCCTGGCTGGACGGAACGACGGGAGACATAGCCGGTCATCGGGCTGACGATTTTGGTACGCTGCAGGGCAAGCCACGCGTTGCGCACTTCGGTCGCCGCCTGCTGTACGGCGGGCTGGTTTTCCAGACTGGTGCCCAGCACCATCGCCTGGTTGGCGTTGTACTGTTGAATGGCCACATCCAGCTGTGCCTGAGCGCTGGCAACGGCATCGCGGGCGTGCTGCAGCTCTTCACGGCCAATCAGGTTGGCGGTGCCGAGCGGCACGCGGCGGTTCAGGTCGCTCTGCGCCTGCGCCAGCGCTGTTTTCTGCACGTCGATGTTGGCCTGCAGCTGTTTGCTGTTGATCATCAGCTGGCGGGTCTGACGGACGCTGGAGGCCAGCGCGGTCTGTGCTTTTTCAAAAGCCTGCTGGGCGTCGGTTGGATCGAGGGTCACCAACACATCGCCTTTTTGCACAAAGTCGGTATTGTCAGCCCAGACTTTCGTCACGCTGCCCGACACCTGCGCCATAATTTGTACCTGGTTCCCTGCCACGTACGCGTCGTCAGTCTCTTCAGCATGACGCAGTACTAAAAACCAATAGATCCCATATGCCACGGCAATAATGATAAAGAGCAAGGTCAACAGAAGAAGGGCGCTCTTACGTTTGCCTTTCTTGTTGGCCGGTTGCTGCGGGGTAGTGCTCTCCGCATTTGCGCTCATTGTTGTTCTCCACGATCTTCTTATTTTCACATCGGCTGAGCCGACCTGTTGTCAGAAAGGCCAGCAGTGTGACGTGCTGGCCTGTCGGTTTTTTATGAATCTGGAATGGTGAGCGTGTCGTCGCGTTAGCGCAGCGCCTCAAGAACGGCGCCGTCTTCATCCATCTGGTCCAGACGGGTGAGCAGCTTGCGAGTGATGTGCTCAAGCTGGTCGCGCTCGGCGGTGCTGAGGACAGACCAGAGTTTGTGCAGGCAATTGTGCTGCGGTGGCAGCACCTCGCGCAGGAACTGGTGACCTTTATCGGTCAGTTGCAGATGCAGGCAGCGGCGATCGTTGTCGCTTTCGCGGCGCTCAATCCAGCCACGCTTTTCGAGTTCATCGGCAATACGGGTCGCATTGGTACGGGAGGAGCCCAGCGCGCAGCTCAGTTCGGAAGGCTGAATGCTGTGATTTTCCTGAGACTCCAGCGTGATCAACGCCATAAACAATGTCTCGTTAATCCCTTGAGCTTTCAGCATTTTATTACGGTTTTCCAGCAGCTTACCCTGCATGTGCATGCACAGGCGAGTCAGCAGGATTTCCTGGTACGGAAAGTCCTCATGGCGACTGGCGCGGAATTTAAGCATTTGTTCAATGGGCGTAAACGAACTATCCATTTGGGCATAACCTCATTAATTACAGCCGATATAGTAACGACGGTGACAAATAATGTAAATGAATTATTTGTGCGGTTATATCCGCCAAACTTATGTCACCATCAGAAAGCGCCGGGTAAGTCCGTGACCCGGTGAGCACAGAAAGCGTAGGGTATGAACCCGCTGAGGAAAGGATGTGAGGACGGGGGTCTGAACTATTCATGCCAATTGTAAATATGTCACCCACATTAAAATTTCTGGGATAAATGATTACGTTTACATTAACAGAGTGAAGGGCCTCTTAACACCCTAAGAGGCCAACTCAATGTAAATGTTAGTTAATTGCATCCTGACGGTGGTAACCGCGCCACCATACTAGCAGGTTGATGGTAGCGACGATGGCCCCAATCGCACACACCCCCGACCAGCCCGCATGCTGCCACGCTGACGCTGAAATTAGCGAACCCGCAGCGCCGCCGATGAAGTAGCTGGTCATGTAACCGGCCGTCAGGCGGTTACGCGCCTCTGGCTTCACGCGATAGATGACGGTCTGATTGGTAATGTGAACGCCCTGTACGGTGAGATCGAGTACCAGGATACCGACGATCAGCGCCAGCACCGAAATGTGTCCGTACCAGATCGCCGCCCAGGAGAGCAGAAGTAAAATCAGTCCTGCGGAGGTGGTCAAGTGGGATTTGCCCTTGTCGGCCAGCCCGCCTGCGGGACGCGCGCCCAGTGCGCCTGCGGCACCGGCCAGGCCGAACAGGCCAATCACCCCTTCGGAATAATTGAACGGCGGTGCGGCCAGCAGAAACGCCATCGACGTCCACAGAATGCTGAAGTTAGCGAAGGTGAAGCAGCCCAGCAGGGCGCGAGTGCGCAGAAGCTTATCCTGGGTGAACAGGCTGAAAACGGAGGCCAGCAGCTGCGGGTAGTTCAGGTGGTTTTCCTGCTTCACTTTTGGCAGCCCGCGCCACAGCGCCAGCGCCATAACAACCATCAGCACGCTCGCCACCCAGTATACGGTGCGCCAGCCGCCGAGGCTTGCCAGTAGCCCAGCAACGGTACGCGCCAGCAAAATCCCCAGCAGCAGGCCGCTCATGATGGTACCCACCACCTTGCCGCGTTTTTCCGGCGAGGCGAGGGTAGCGGCGAGCGGGACCAGAATTTGCGCCACCACGGAGAACAGTCCCGTTAGCGCGGTTCCGACGATCATCATCGTCAGCGACTGGCTGCTGGCGGTGATCAGCATCCCACCGGCGGCCAGCAGGGTCATGGAGACGATCAGCATTCGGCGTTCAAACATATCGCCCAGCGGCACCAGAAACAGCAGCCCGGCGGCATAGCCTAGCTGTGCTGCGGTGACGATAAAGCCTGCGGAGCTGGCGGAGAGATTGAACGCGCGGGCGATGGTGTCGAGAAGAGGCTGCGCGTAATAGTTGCTGGCGACGGCCAGACCCGTTGCCACGGACATTAAAAGGATGAGTGCGGGGCTAAGCCCTTGAGCTGTTTTTGTCATTAGTTTCAGGAATCGTTAGTTGAGTGATTATTTTTCCGGAAACCATAATAGCTAATGATTGTGAAAGTTGGGGGATTGTTGGGTGATGGATTGTGCGGTTTAGGTTGGGTGCGGTTTGATCCCCTCACCCTCTCCCCAAAGGGGAGAGGGTGAGGGGTAGGGTTTTGTTTTTACTTCTGCGCCTCAAGCGCCTCTTTCACCCAGCCGTCAAACTGCTGCTGGTGGGCTTTGATCCAGCCGTCGACGTGGCCTTTGACATCCGCTTCAGACGATTTGCCCGCGTGCATCATCGCGTTCTGGGCGTTGATGTCAGCCAGCGGCAGCTTCATTACCGAAAACAGCTTCGCCGCCGCCGGGTTTTTCTCCGCCCAGGCTTTGTTCGCCACGATATGCATGGTGTTCACCGGAAAGCCGTAGTTCATGCCGTTCGGCAGCCTGGTGTCGATATCTTTCTGCTCGCCCGGCAGGGAAGAGAACGGCACCTGCAGCCACACCACGTCTTTACCCGGCTTCAGCACGTCGCTCACCCAGTACGGCGTCCAGGTGTAGTAGATCACCGGTTTACCCTCTTTGAAGCGGGCAATGGTGTCGGCCATCATCGCTGAATAGTTGCCGTGGCTCACGTCGACCGTTTTCGCCAGATCGAAAGCTTGGTTCTGGTGGTTAATCACCGCTTCACAGCCCCAGCCAGGCGAGCAGCCCATCATGTCGGCCTTGCCGTCACCGTTGGTGTCAAACAGTTTGGCGATCTTCGGATCTTTCAGCTGTTCAATATTGGTGATGTGGTACTTATCGGCGGTTTTCTTGTCGATCAGATAACCCTGCGCCGCGCCCGTCACGAAGGTACCCTCGCGATAGAATTTCTTGTCGCCACCGGCGGCGGCATACATGTCGTCGTGCAGCGGCTGCCAGTTGACGGCGGTAAAGGTGGCGTCACCGGAGGCAATCGAGGTGTAGCCCACGTTGTAATCCACTTCGCTCGGCGTGTTAACCGTATAGCCCAGTTTTTCCAGCGCGCGGCTGACGATCAGGGTCTGGAAGCTCTCTTCCGAAATGGTGCTCTGCACCGGCTGCACGGTAATGCCTTTACCCGGCAGGTCTGCCGCAAACGTGCTGGTGGAGACAAGGGTGGCAAACGCTGTGGCAAAAAGTACGTTATGTCGCATCGTTGTTCCTTATTTTATAAAGGGGCGGGTGAGTAACCCGACAGGGCCGGTGGAATACCAGCGACGGTTGCCGCGACTGCGTGAATCGCGACCGACGGCCTGGGTCAGGCGGTCAAGAATAATGGCGAGGATCACAATCCCGACGCCGCCAACGGTAGCCAGCCCCATGTCGAGACGGCCAATGCCGCGCAGCACCATCTGACCCAGACCGCCAACGGCGATCATCGAGGCAATCACCACCATCGAAAGGGCCAGCATCAGCGTCTGGTTAACGCCCGCCATGATGGTTGGCATGGCCAGCGGGAGCTGAACCTTAAACAGCATCTGGCGCGGGCTGGCGCCGAACGAGCGTGACGCTTCGATCAGGTCCGCAGGCACCTGGTTGATCCCGAGGATGGTCAGACGAATAATCGGCGGCAGCGCGAAGATAATGGTGACCACCACGCCCGGCACGTTGCCGATGCCGAACAGCATCACAATCGGCACCAGATAGACGAATGCCGGGGTAGTCTGCATTGCATCCAGCAGCGGACGGATAATCTTCGCCGCCCGCGGGCTGCGCGCCAGCCAGATCCCCATCGGCAGGCCGATGACGATGCAGAAGAGCAGGGCAGTCAGCACCAGCGCCAGGGTGATCATCGCCTGCGACCAGGCCCCAATCGCGCCGATGGCAATCAGCGAAATCAGCGTGGCGATCCCCATCCCGGCGCTGCCAAACTGCCAGGCGATCAGGGAGAACAGAATAATCGCCACCGGCGCCGGCATGCCCAGCATCAGCTGCTGGAAGCCGTTCAGGATGTAATCCACCGGAATGCGGATCCCCTGGAAAACCGGGCGGAAGTGCGTCACCACCCAGTCGATCCCCTCCGTGACCCAGCTGTCCAGCGGGATCAGCGTTTTATGGAACGGATCCATGATGTTGAAATGCTCTGGCGCAGGCGCGGGTGCGCTATTGAGCCAGTCCGCCGCACCGCCATCGTCGGCGGGTGCTGGCGTGGAACCCCACGCGTCGGCGGATTGTGCAGCGTTGTCCGCCGCTTCAGCGGTGCCCCACGGGTTAGTTTGATCAGCCATTATTTGCCCCCTCGCGATCTAAAGCCTGCAGCAGCATCCGTTTGGAGATGATACCGACGTACTGTTGTTCCTCACCCACGACCGGTACGGCGCAAGGCGCCTGCCCCACGTGAGAGAGCAGCTCGCTGAGCGGCGTTTCGGCGTCCACGGCAAGCGGAGCGTCAATTAACGCCGCATCGATGCCCTGGTTTTCGCTGAGCGCGGTTTTCAGAGAATCGATGGAAACAACGCCGACAAATTTATTGCCGCGTTCAACCAGATAACCGTATTCACGGTCTTCGTCCTGCAGCAGCTTAAGCGCCGAGCGTGGGCCGAAACCTGGGGTTTTACGAATAATGCCGTTTGGCGTTCGACGGGCAATATCTTTGGCGCTAAAGACCTGGCTAATATCCACGCCGCGGAAGAAGGTGCGTACATAATCATTCGCGGGATTATTGAGAATTTCATCCGGCGTGCCGACCTGCACCACTTCACCGTTTTGCATAATGGCAATACGGTCGCCAATACGCATGGCTTCATCCAGGTCGTGGGAAATAAACACAATGGTTCGCTGATGTTTAGCCTGTAATTTTACCAGCTCGTCCTGCATCTCGGTACGAATTAACGGATCGAGGGCGGAGAAGGCTTCATCCATTAATAATATGTCTGGATTAATGGCTAATGCACGGGCTAATCCCACGCGCTGGCGCATACCGCCGGAAAGTTCATCCGGGTACGCATGCGCATAATTTTCCAGCCCAACCTGACGCAGTGCATCCAGAGCTTTTTCCTGACGTTCCTGAGCCGGCGTGCCGGCTAATTCCATGCCGAAGGCGGTATTATTCAGTACCGTCATGTGCGGCATTAGCGCGAATGACTGAAACACCATTGCGATCTTCTTTCTGCGCACCTCGCGAAGCTCGGCGTCTGATATTCTGGCGATATCCACGCCGTCAATCAGCACCTGTCCGCGGGTGGGTTCAATCAGGCGATTGAGAAGGCGAACCATAGTGGATTTACCCGAACCGGATAATCCCATGATGACAAAAATCTCGCCTTCTTCAATGGCCAGACTGGCGTCTTTAACGCCAAGCGATAGCCCGGTTTTTTCCAGAATTTGCTCTTTTGTGAGGCCTTTCTCAATATATTTGAATGCGCGCTGCGGGTGCTCGCCAAATACTTTATAAAGATTTTTCACTTCTAATTTAATTGCCATGCAATAGAGAGTGTCCTGTTATTTGTTTATGCCGATATGATTACCATGGTAAATTGTTAACGGGCATAACCCTAACATACTGAGAATCTGAGACAACCCTGGGTTTACTTTTGGCATGAATTTTCAGGGAAGCGAAACGGCTGAATTTCCCATGAGTAAAGGGCTGAGCGTGATCTGAATTTTTCTCAATTTTTTGCTGCTGCATCGGGAAATTTCGCCTGAATTGGAATGATTCAGGCGAATATGACGTGGAAATTACAGTGTAGTTGTTTTGTAAATATTAGAGAGGGAATTGTTGGGTTTATATTAAATTAACGAACGTTAGCGTTCATTAAAAATCCCAGTCTTCATCCTCGGTTTCCACCGCTTTGCCCATCACGTACGATGAGCCCGATCCCGAGAAGAAATCGTGGTTTTCGTCGGCGTTGGGCGACAGCGCAGCCAGAATGGCCGGGTTCACCTCCGCCATCTCCGGTGGGAAAAGCGCCTCGTAGCCCAGGTTCATCAGCGCCTTGTTGGCGTTGTAGCAGAGGAAGGCCTTAACGTCTTCCTCCCAGCCGGTACCGGCGTAGAGTTCCTCGGTATAGCTCAGCTCGTTGTCGTACAGATCCATCAGCAAATCGAGCGCAAAGCCTTTAAGCTCCTCGCGCTTTGCCTCGCTGACTTTCTCCAGCCCTTTCTGGTACTTATAGCCGATGTAATAGCCGTGTACCGCTTCATCCCGAATGATAAGCCGAATCAAATCGGCGGTGTTGGTGAGCTTGCCCCGGCTCGACCAGTACATGGGCAGCCAGAAGCCGGAATAGAAGAGGAACGATTCCAGGAATACGCTGGCGATTTTCTTTTTCAGCGGCTCGTCGGCCCGATAATACGTCAGTACCAGCTCCGCCTTTCTCTGTAATGACTCACTCTCTTCACTCCAGGTATAGGCTGCGTCCACGTCTTTGGTCTGGCACAGCGTGGAGAAAATCGAGCTGTAAGAGCGGGCGTGCACCGCCTCCATAAAGCTGATGTTCGACATCACCGCCTCTTCGTGCGGCGTCAGCGCGTCGCTCATCAGAGCCGGTGCGCCGACGGTATTCTGAATGGTGTCCAGCAGCGTCAGGCCGGTAAAGACGCGGATCGTCAGCTGCTGTTCGGCGTAGCTCAGGGTTTGCCAGGCCGGAATATCGTTGGAGAGCGGGACCTTTTCCGGCAGCCAGAAGTTGCTGGTCAGACGGTTCCAGACCTCCAGATCTTTATCGTCCTGGATTTTGTTCCAGTTAACGGCACTCACGCGTGACAGTTTCATCCTTTCTCCTTACAGCGCGCAGGACACGCAGCCTTCAATTTCGGTGCCTTCCAGCGCAAGCTGGCGCAGGCGAATGTAGTAAAGCGTCTTGATACCTTTCTTCCAGGCGTAGATCTGCGCCCTGTTGATATCCCGCGTGGTGGCGGTATCCGGGAAGAACAGCGTCAGCGAGAGCCCCTGATCCACGTGTTTTGTCGCCTCCGCGTAGGTATCGATGATTTTTTCCGGGCCGATCTCATACGCGTCCTGATAGAGCGCCAGGTTCTCATTGGTCATAAACGGGGCAGGGTAGTAAACGCGCCCGGTTTTGCCTTCTTTGCGAATCTCGATTTTCGACACGATCGGGTGAATGCTCGACGTGGCGTGATTGATATAGGAGATCGAACCGGTTGGCGGCACCGCCTGCAGGTTCTGGTTGTAGATGCCGTAGCGCATCACGTCATTCCGCAATTGCTGCCACATTTCGCGCGTCGGCAACTCGATTCCGGAGAGAGCAAACAGTTCGCGCACTTTTTCGGTTTTCGGCTGCCAGTCGCCTTCAAGATACTGGCTAAAATACTCCCCGCTGGCGTAGCGGGACTGCTCAAAGCCCGCGAACCGCTGGTTGCGCTCGCGCGCCAGCATCATCGAGGTGTGCAGCGCGTGCCAGGTGATGGTGTAAAAATAGAGGTTGGTGAAGTCCAGCCCTTCCGGACTGCCATAGGCGATGCCCTCCCGCGCCAGGTAGCCGTGCAGGTTCATCTGCCCCAGCCCGATGGCGTGCGATGCGGCGTTGCCCGCCTTGATGGACGGCACGCTGCGGAGGTGGCTCATGTCCGACACCGCCGTCAGCCCGCGAATGGCGGTCTCCACCGTGCGGCCAAAGTCGGGAGAATCCATGGTGTGGGCGATATTCAGCGAGCCGAGGTTGCAGGAGATATCTTTGCCGATGTCAGCATAGTCGAGGTTTTCGTCGTAGGTCGATGCGCTGTTGACCTGCAAGATCTCCGAGCACAGGTTGCTCATGTTGATGCGCCCGGCAATCGGGTTCGCGCGGTTCACCGTATCTTCATACATGATGTACGGATAGCCGGACTCAAACTGGATCTCCGCAAGCGTCTGGAAGAAATCGCGGGCGTTGATATATTTTTTGCGAATGCGCTCGTCGGCTACCAGCTCGTTATACAGCTCGCTTATCGCCACGTCACCAAACGCTTTGCCGTAAATACGCTCAACGTCATACGGCGAGAAGAGCGCCATCCCGGCATTCTCTTTGGCCAGTTTAAAGGTGATATCCGGGATCACCACGCCCAGCGACAGGGTTTTGATGCGGATTTTTTCGTCGGCGTTTTCGCGTTTGGTATCGAGAAAACGCAGAATGTCCGGATGATGCGCGTGCAGGTAAACCGCTCCCGCACCCTGGCGCGCGCCAAGCTGGTTAGCATAAGAGAACGCATCCTCCAGCATCTTCATCACCGGGATCACGCCGGAAGACTGGTTTTCGATGCGCTTGATCGGCGCGCCCGCTTCACGCAGGTTAGACAGCAGAAACGCCACGCCGCCGCCGCGTTTGGAAAGCTGCAGCGCCGAGTTCACCGCGCGGCCAATCGACTCCATGTTATCTTCGATACGTAGCAGGAAGCAGGAAACCAGCTCGCCGCGCTGGGCTTTACCGCAGTTGAGGAAGGTCGGCGTGGCTGGCTGGAAGCGGCCGGAGAGGATCTCGTCGGTGAGCTGTTGCGCCAGCGCTTCATCGCCCTGCGCCAGGGTCAGTGCGACCATCACCACGCGATCTTCAAAGCTCTCTAAGTAGCGTTTGCCGTCGAAAGTCTTCAGCGTATAGCTGGTGTAGTACTTCCACGCGCCGAGGAAAGTCTGGAAACGAAAACCGCTGGCGTGGGCGCGTTCAAACAGCTTCACCACAAAGGCACGGTCGTAGCGGGTGAGTACGCGCGCGTCGTAGTAACCCTCGTTAACCAGGTGGTCGAGACGTTCATTCTGGCTTGCAAAAGTCACGCTGTTGGGCCGCACATGGGCGGCAAAAAAGGCGTCCACCGCCTCACGGTCTTTATCAAACTGAATGCGTCCCTCCCGGTCATAGAGGTTAAGCATCGCGTTTAATGCGTGGTAATCCGGCGTCGCCTGGATCACCCGTTCTGCGGTTGTCGTTGCCAAAATTCGTTCACTCCTTTACGCACGTTTTCGACGTCCTGCTGCGTCCCCATCAGCTCAAAGCGATAGAGATACGGCACGCCGCATTTTTGAGAGATGACATCCCCGGCACGGCAAAAGGCATCGCCGAAATTACGATTCCCCGCCGCGATCACGCCGCGGATTAGCCCGCGATTATGAGGATCGTTCAGAAAGCGGATCACCTGGCGAGGTACCGCGCCCGCCGTACCGCCTCCGCCATAGCTGGGCACCACCAGAATGTACGGTTCCTCTACTCGGATCCGCTCCCGCTCGTTGAGCGGAATGCGCACCGCAGGCAGCCCGACGCGCTCAATAAAACGGAGCGTGTTTTCCGAGCTGCTGGAGAAGAACACCAGTCTGCTCATGCCCGTGCGGCCTGCGAGGCGAGGCGGTTGATCATGTCCGGGCGAAAGCCAGACCAGCTGGTCTCCCCGGCTACCACCACCGGAAGCTGGCGGAAACCCTGCGCGCGAAGGGTGTCTGCGGCCTCGGGCTGCTGGTCAATATTCACCATCTCAAACGCCACGCCGCGGCTTTCCATCGCCCGTTTAGTCGCGTGGCACTGAACACAATTGTTACGAGTGTAAATAATAATGCTCATGATTCGTATTTCCATTTAAAATGAGAGAACGGCGCGAATCATCGCGTCAGGTTGTGTGTGTCTTGCTAAAAGGAATACTAGATGTAGTTGTCTTAAGTTTCAACCATACAGGATATGGGAAATTTAGATTGATGATGTCCCGATGATGAGCCCAGCGGGGCAGGGCAGGCTATACGGGTTTTACAGGCGAGAAGATAAAGAAAAGCCCCGGCAGCCACTGACCACCGGGGCAGATAACGGTGCGCGATCGGGTTATTTACGCAGGCTAAGCAGAGCGCCCACGAAGATACCGACTGCCGCTACCGTGCCGAGCGTACAGAGCGGTTTCTCGCGTACGAAGGTCGTTGCGCAGCTGACCGCATCGCAGGCAGCCTGTGTCGTACGCGTGCGGCCGTTTAAACGTGCGCGGGTTTCACGGAGCAGAGACTGAGCCTTACGCTTTGCGGCATCCGCTTCGTCCTTCGCGTCACTTCCCCAGGACTTCAGCACCTCTTCCAGCGTGTCCGCTAATTGGCTGACATCATTACGAATATCCTGAGCGTCGTCGTTAATATCGTTTCGGTTCGGTCTGTTAAACATACGATCCTCCGTAATTTTGTGTTCCCGTTCAGTTTAGTTCAGAAATTTAATATCTGAAGCGCATCACGCGTTATCCGGCAGTTTATGGACTATTCTGAAAGCCCTGCTATTGCTGAATACTGTAAGGTTGCCGGGCAGGAAAAGATAACGAGGAAAAGATATGTATTTACGACCTGACGAGGTGGCACGCGTTCTTGAAAAAGAGGGATTCACCATGGATGAGGTGACGCCAAAAGCGTATGGATATCGCCGCGGCGAGAATTATGTTTATGTTAATCGCGAAGCAAGAATGGGACGTACCGCTCTCATTATTCACCCGACGCTGAAAGACAGAAGCCTGTCATTTGCTGAGCCTGCCTCGGATATTAAAACCTGCGATCATTATCAGCAATTTCCGCTCTATTTAGGCGGTGAACGGCATGAGCATTATGGTATTCCGCACGGTTTCAGTTCACGTATGGCGCTGGAGCGATTTTTGAAGGGATTGTTTGGCGACGTATAGTAAATCCGCGACTGGCGTGCGCCAGTCGCTTCACATCACGCTTTAGCCTGGCTGTACTGGCTGACCTTAAACAGGCGGCGGCAGTAGTCGAGGAAATAGCCGTAAACGGCTCCCATCAGCATCGAAATGACAATATTCGAACTCACTGCCGCAGCGATCTGGTGCCAGTCTGCACCGACTGTCAGAAGAATGGCCACGTAAACCGGCGACTGGAACGTTACATACGCCAGGACGTCTGCCAGGTTTTTCACCCAGCCTGCAGGACTAATTCGACGCGCGAAACGCATTACCGCATCGCGGTATAAACCGTAAGGCCATGCAATCATAATATTGACCGGGATCGCCACCAGACGAGAAGAAAGTGACTGCTCGAAGGACATTCCGGAGAGGAATATTTCGATCAGCATGTTCACGACGGAACAGTAAACAACCATCGCGAAGGTATCCGCCACCGCGTGGCGCAGGCGAGATTGCGGCGAGAACATGTCTGAACTCCTTGAGAAGAACACAAAAGAAACGATTTCCCTTCGGCGCATAGTGCTTTAGGTTGGTTTGTTTGACTTGTATAGCGTATATCTCTGAGTTTGAACAGACAACTAGTGATTAATTTTTATTTAAGCGCCTTTTGTCCACAATATTCTCTAAAGTTGTTCGTTTTTTGCTCCGATCGTTATAATCTCTCTCGTTTGGCTTTTTTTATATGAAAATCAATAGCTTGGTTTTATTGATGGCGCAGGCGACGAATCCGCCTCATGACAGCGGCGCAGTATGCTGTGATTTGGAGTAAAGTTGACCATTTATATTAATGCGGTGATTAGATACCCCTGTTTCCTGGCAGCCCCGTGCGCTATTATTCGCAATGAGATTTTAATATATTTACACTGATGCCCATACGGACCCTTGGGTAGATATTTCAACTCAAATGAATTATTCTGTCGGCGATTTATCTATTTACCCCAAAGAAAAGGTTTTCAAATAATATGTCTTTGACGTTACAGAATCTTAATAATATCCGAACCCTGCGCGCCATGGCGCGTGAATTATCCCTGGACGTTCTTGAGGAAATGCTGGAAAAGGTCAGGGTCGTTACTGAAGAGAAACGGAGTGAACTGACGGAATTAGAGCAGCAGCGCGCCGAGCAGCAGGAAAAAATTAATGCCCTGCTGGAACTGATGAAAGCCGATGGTATTTCACCGACCGATCTGCTGGGCTCTGAACTGGCGCTGGCGGGTAAGCAAGCGAAAAAGCGTAAGCCGCGTGAAGCAAAATATCGCTTTATTGACCAGAACGGTGAAGAGAAAACGTGGACCGGTCAGGGCCGCACGCCGAAGCCTATCGCCAGCGCGCTGGAAAACGGTAAATCACTGGATGATTTTCTAATCTAATGCGTTGACCGGGCGGAACATGCCGCCCGGTTATCTGTTCAGCAGACGCCGAAATCACCTTCTTCGCTATACGGCGCCACATCGGCGGCTTTCAGCGTATATTTCTCACCTTGCTCATTGCTGGCCTGGACCGCCACAATGCTGTCACCGTTCACTTCGAGCACTTTCAGTTTCGGGCCGCCTTTACGCGGTTGCACATAATCACCGACAGAAAACATATTACCTCCTCATCGTTTTAGCGATCTTCACATTAGCCCACGTATGACGCCGGGTACAGCGTATTTCACCGATTACTGCTTATGAGGTACGACGGTTCCAGGGCATCACCTTAAGCAGCCGCGCCATGCCGCAAAAGCCCGTCACACCGGCAAACAGCAGCCCGGCACCTACAAAGCCGCTGAGCAGGAAAAAGCCGCTGGAGACGCTATAGCCCAGAACCACGCCACAGAGTATTAGCAGCCCGGCGGCAATTTGCACCTGACGCATCAGCGGAAGCGGCTGGGATTTGTCTTCGACAGTCGGCAGCCCGGCCTGCTTCCAGCCCTGAATGCCACCCTCGACCACAAATGCCTGAGCGGCAACGGCAGCCTGCGCCAGGCGATCGGCATTGCCTGAGGTACGGGCGCCGGACTGGCAGTGAAAAATCACCGTTTCACCCGCCTGCGTTTTAAGTCCACCGGGTAAAGTACCCAGCGGCACGGACCGCGCGGCGGGAATATGCTCGCGGGCGTACTCATCGGCATCACGAATATCAATCAGTTTTGCGCCTTCAGCGATGCGGGCACTGGCCTCGCGCGGCGAAATAAGGGGAAGTGACATAGCGGCTCCTTACGGGCAATAAAGCTTTTTCAGGGTGCTGATGAGCTGATGCACCGCATCGTTTTTAATGAAATAGAGAATGCGCTGCGCGTCGCGGGTACTGTCGATCAGACCTTCCTCACGCATGCGCGCCAGATGCTGCGACGTGGCGGAAGGACTAAGCCCCGTGGCTCGCGCCAGTTCTCCCGCGCTGGTGCCGGGCGCTCCGCACAGGGTGCAGAGGATCAGCAGCCTACGCGGGTTGCTCATCGCTTTTAAAAGTGTGGCGGCCTGCTCGGCGCTGGCCTGAAGCTGTTCGAGTTCAGTCATATTAGTTTAGTGTTTTCTTAATTAAGGTAATGCTAAACTAATCCGGTATATTAAACCAGCGTCACAAGCGTAAAAGAGGGTAAACGCGGGGCAGAAAACTGGCGCAGACAGGTAAGCTGGCTATGCTTACAAAGGGTTCTCTTTATTATTTTCAATGGATTAGCTTGCACGGAGTTTTGATATGGGTTTTTGGCGTATTGTTTTTACCATCCTGTTGCCGCCGCTGGGCGTGCTGTTAGGCAAAGGGTTTGGCTGGGCGTTTATTATCAACATTATTCTGACGCTGCTGGGCTACATCCCGGGTCTTATCCATGCCTTCTGGATTCAGAGTAAGAACTAAGCACGCCAGAGTAAGTCGCTGTAGATCCCGGTCAGCACGCCCTGGGGGCCAAACTGCTGTTTGATCCAGCGCGTGACCTGACCGGTTGCGGCATGCTGCGTGGCGAGCAGCATGCGCGAATCCTGACGCGGGTTATTGATACGCCGCGTCACCAGCAGCCCGTCTTCCACCGCTTCCCGCGCCATATACTCCGGCAAAAAACCTATCCCTTCTCCCAGGATCTGACACTGACACTTGGTGTTAAAGTCCGGCACCAGAATCGCCTCCTGCCCGTGCAGCAGCCAGCCGACCTTTTTGTTAATGGTGTGCGCGGTATCTTCCACCATGATGTTGGGATACAGGCGCAGCTGGCTTTCCGCGATCGGTTCCGGAACGAACGCCAGCGGGTGCTCCGGCGCGATGGCAAACACCCAGCGAATGGCGCCGATTTCGGTGTAGTCAATTCCGCCGCCGTCGAGCAGCGTGTCCGGCGCGCCAATGGCGATATTGGCCTGGTTGTTGATGATAGAGTCCCACACGCCGTTATAGACTTCGGTGGTGACGGTAATCTGACAGGTGGGGAACTGCTTTTTTAGCACCTGTAGCAGCCGCGCGGTATGGCGCGGCGTATACAACAGCTGGTTGATACAGATGCGTACACGCGCCTCGATGCCCTGTGAAATGGTATCAATCCCGCGCTTGATGGCGTGAAAATCGTTAAGCAGGTCGGTGGCTTTGCGGTAAAAGTAAAAGCCGGATTCGGTCAGCTCAATGCTGCGCGTGCTGCGGACGAACAGCACCACGTCCAGCCCGGTCTCCATGCGCTTAATGGTGTAACTGATGGCGGAGGTCGTTACACCCAGTTCGGCGGCGGCTTTGCTGAAGCTGCCGAAGCGTGCGGCGGTGGTAAAGGCCAGCAGGTTCTCCTCGGTAAAGATGGAATTCATATCTCACTCCCTTCAGCCATCAGTTTTGAACATATTTTAACAGCGTCGTTACAACGCATTTGAAGCCGATCACAGTTCTGGCTATTTCATCAATGCCGCGCCATACAAGGCTTTTCCAGACATAAGCATAATGCGTTTTGACGCGCTAAAAAGCGGTTAAACATAAGAAAAAGGTTGCACAGACGCACGTTTTGACCGGTTTATTGAATTTAACTCAACAATGAATTGTCTGTCGATGAATCATTTTTAAGCGGATTCTTTTATGACCAGGCTGTTGCTATTCTCAGGTCAACAGAAATAAAAACATCGGGAGTCTTAATATGTCTGCAACTGAACTGGTTACGGAATTTTTGCTGGCGGCAGAAGAGGGCAATAGCGATGCGCTAAAAGCCTGTCTGGAGAAGGGCGTGGATATTAACGCCACGAACCGTCAGAAAAGAACCGCCGTTATTATTGCCAGCCTGAAAAAACATTATGCCTGCGTGGATTTCTTAATTGCCGCCGGGGCGGATATTGATAAACAGGATCAGACCTGCTTTAACCCCTTCCTGATTAGCTGCCTGACGAACGATTTAACTCTCCTGCGGCTGGTATTACCCGCGAACCCGGATCTCGACCGCCTGACGCGCTTCGGCGGCGTAGGCATTACGCCAGCCAGTGAAAAAGGGCACGTGGAGATCGTCCGCGAGCTGCTTGAAAAAACCGATATCAACGTTAACCACACCAATTTTGTCGGCTGGACGCCGCTGCTGGAAGCCATCGTACTCAACGACGGCGGCACAAAGCAGCAGGAGATCGTGAAGCTGCTGCTGGAGCACGGCGCGAACCCGCATATGACCGACAAATACGGCAAAACCCCGCTCGAACTGGCGCGGGAGAAAGGCTTCACTGAGATTGCAGACCTGCTGGCGGCGGCGGGCGCGTAAGACGGTCGGTCAGCCCGTTCCGGCTGGCCGCTAATTAAATAAAACATTTTTACCGACGTGCATTTTGCACGACGGCGGCCCCCTTTTATCCGCGAACAGGTGCAAATAATGCCAACGAAAATCGTGATTAAAAAGAACACCTATTTTGACTCCGTATCATTAATGTCCGTTTCCACTAAAGCCAATAAATTGCCGGGCGTCGAACAGGCCTTTGTCGCCATGGCAACGGAAATGAATAAGGGCGTTTTAAAAAACCTCGGGCTTTTAACGCCGGAATTAAATGAGGCGAAAAACGGTGACCTGATGATCGTCATTAAAGGCGACGCGGCGAATGAAGAAACGCTGGCCGCTATTGAAGCGCTGTTCACGCGTAAAGAGAGCGCGGGCTCCCATGAAGCGCGCTACGCGACGATTGCCAGCGCCAAAACCCATCGCCCGGACAGTAACCTCGCGGTCATTTCCGTCAACGGTACCTTCGCCGCCCGCGAAGCGCGTCAGGCGCTGGAAAACGATCTCAACGTGATGCTGTTTTCCGATAACGTGTCGCTTGACGACGAGCTGGCGCTGAAGAAGCTCGCGCACCGGAAAGGGCTGCTGATGATGGGGCCGGACTGCGGCACCGCCATCATCAACGGCGCGGGACTGTGCTTCGCCAACGCGGTGCGTCGCGGACCGATTGGTATCGTCGGCGCATCCGGCACCGGCAGCCAGGAGCTGAGCGTGCGTATTCACGAATTCGGCGGCGGCGTGTCGCAGCTGATCGGCACCGGCGGACGCGATCTCAGCGAGAAGATCGGCGGCCTGATGATGCTTGACGCCATTGAAATGCTGGAAGCCGACGAGGGTACAGAAGTGATTGCGCTGATCTCCAAGCCGCCCGCGCCAGCGGTGGCGGAGAAAGTGCTGGCCCGCGCGCGCGCCTGTCGTAAGCCCGTGATCGCGTGCTTCCTCGGTCGCAATGAACCGCCCGCCGATGAGGACGGACTTCAGTTTGCGCGCGGCACCAAAGAGGCGGCGCTGAAGGCCGTCCTGCTCACCGGCATCAAAAAAGAGTCCCTCGATCTGCACCCGCTCAACTGGCCATTAATTGAAGAGGTGCGCGCTCGCCTGACCCCGCAGCAGAAGTACATTCGCGGCCTGTTCTGCGGCGGCACCCTGTGCGACGAGGCGATGTTTGCCGCGCTTGCGAAATTCGACGACGTTTACAGCAACATCCAGCCGGATCCGGCTAAGCGCCTGAGCGACATCAGCGTCAGTAAAGCCCACACTTTCCTCGATTTTGGCGATGACGATTTCACCAACGGCAAGCCGCACCCGATGATTGACCCGACCAACCGCATCAGCCGCCTGCTGCAGGAGGCTCGCGACCCGGAAGTCGGGGTGATTGTGATGGACTTTGTGCTCGGCTTCGGCGCCCACGAGGATCCGGTCGGCGTGATGATCGACGCCATTAAAGAAGCACAGGCGATCGCGAAGGCCGATAACCGTCCGCTGGAGATCCTCGGCTACGTGCTCGGCACCGACCAGGATCCGCAGTCGCTGGCGCAGCAGTGTCAGCTGCTGACCGACGCAGGCGTCATCTGGGCCAGCAGCAGCACCAATACCGGATTACTGGCACGCGAATTTGTCTGCAAAGGGGAGAACGCATAATGACTACCTTATTTAACCAGCCGCTGAACGTCATTAACGTGGGTCTCGCGATGTTCAGCGACGATCTCAAAAAACAGCACGTTCCCGTGACCCAGCTCGACTGGACGCCGCCGGGGCAGGGCAATATGCAGGTCGTTGAAGCGCTCGACCAGCTGGCGGAAAAACCGCTGGCGGATAAAATCGCCGCCGCCAACCAAATCGCCCTTGAGCGCATTATTCAGTCTCATCCGGTGCTGGTGGGCTATGACCAGGCGATTAACGTTGTGCCGGGGATGACCCGCACCACCATTCTGCACGCCGGTCCGCCTGTCTCCTGGGAAAACATGTGCGGCGCGATGAAGGGCGCGGTCACCGGGGCGCTGGTGTTTGAAGGGCTGGCGAAGGATCTGGACGACGCGGCGCGACTTGCCGCCTCCGGGGAGATCGCCTTCTCGCCGTGCCACGAGCACGACTGCGTGGGCTCCATGGCGGGTGTCACCTCCGCGTCGATGTTTATGCACATCGTTGAGAACAAAACCTACGGCAACCGCGCGTTCACCAACCTCAGCGAGCAGATGGCGAAGATCCTGCGCATGGGGGCTAACGACCAGAGCGTGATCGACCGCCTGAACTGGATGCGCGACGTGCTCGGCCCGATGCTGCGCGACGCGATGAAGATTATCGGCGAAATCGACCTGCGCCTGATGCTGGCCCAGGCGCTGCACATGGGCGACGAGTGCCACAACCGCAATAACGCGGGCACGACGCTGCTGATCCAGGCTCTGACGCCGGGGCTAATTCAGGCGGGCTATCCGGTGGAGCAGCAGCGCGAGGTGTTCGAGTTTGTTGCCAGCAGCGACTACTTCTCCGGCCCGACGTGGATGGCGATGTGTAAAGCCGCGCTGGACGCCGCCCACGGCATTGAATACAGCACCGTGGTTACCACCATGGCGCGCAACGGCTACGAATTCGGCCTGCGCGTTTCGGGGCTTCCGGGGCAGTGGTTCACCGGCCCGGCGCAGCAGGTGATCGGCCCGATGTTCGCGGGCTATAAGCCGGAAGATTCCGGGCTGGACATCGGCGACAGCGCGATCACCGAAACCTACGGCATCGGCGGCTTTGCGATGGCGACGGCCCCGGCGATTGTCGCCCTGGTGGGCGGGACGGTGGAGGAAGCCATCGACTTCTCCCGCCAGATGCGCGAAATCACCCTCGGCGAAAATCCGAACGTCACCATTCCACTGCTCTCGTTTATGGGCATTCCGACCGCCATCGACATCACGAAGGTCGCTGGCAGCGGCATTCTGCCGGTCATCAATACCGCCATTGCGCACAAAGACGCGGGCATCGGCATGATTGGGGCGGGCATCGTTCACCCGCCGTTTAGCTGTTTTGAAAAGGCGCTGTTGACCTTCCGCGATCGCTACTTTTTATAAGGCATGCATCCATGAAAAACATGAAGCTGGAGTGGAAAAGAGGTGACTGGGCGGCTTATTTCGGGTTGATGACCAACAACCTGACCAATTTGCTGACCATGATGGGGTTGCTCATTTTTGTCGTCGGCATCCCGAAGGAGATTGTTTATGGACGCATCGCGCCGGCCTTCGGGCTGGCGGTGCTGGCCGCGAGTATCTGCTACGCGTGGTTCGGCATGCAGATGGCGCGCCAGACCGGGCGCACGGACGTCACCGCGCTGCCGTCCGGCCCCAGCGCGCCGTCAATTTTTACCGTGACCTTCCTGGTGCTGATGCCGGTGTATCAGCAAACGGGCAATGCGGAGTTCGCTATTCAGATTGGCCTGGTCTGGTGCTTCGTTGAGGCGATGATTCTTGCGGGCGGTTCATTCCTGGGCGAAACCATCCGCAAGATGATCCCGCGCACCGTGCTGCTGTCATGCCTGTCCGGTTTAGGCCTGCTGCTGCTGGCGATGAACCCGATGCTGCAGGCGTTTGAAGCGCCGACCGTATCGTTCATCGTCCTGCTGCTGATCTTCATCAACTGGTTCGGCAAAAAGCCGATTTTCGCCAGAATTCCTACCGGCCTGCTGTTGCTGATAGCCGGTACCGCACTGGCGTGGATCTCCGGCCTGCAGAGCCCGGAAGCGATTAAAGCGTCCATGTCATCCTTCGGCTTTAACCCGCCGCAGGTGCATGTGGAGGGCTTCCTGCAGGGCCTGCCGCACGCGCTGCCGTATCTTGCCTCTGCCGTACCGCTGGGGCTGGCGAACTACATCTTTGACCTGGAGAACATCGAAAGCGCCCACGCGGCGGGGGATGAATACCCGACGCGTAAAGTCATGCTGGCGAACGGTCTGGCCTCCATGCTCGGCTGCCTGATGGGGAACCCATTCCCGGTGACGGTTTACGTCGGCCATCCCGGCTGGAAAGCGATGGGGGCCAGCATCGGCTACACGCTGGCCTCCGGCGTGACCATGTTCATCGTGCCGCTGTTCGGGCTGGGGGCGTTTATGCTCGCCATCATTCCGATGACCGCCATCGTGCCGATTCTGGTGTTTATCGGCGTGGTTACCGCCAACCAGGTGGTGAGGGAAACGCCGAAAGTGGAAGTGCCGGTGATCTTCATCTGCCTGTTCCCGTGGATCGCCAACTGGGCGCTGACCATGATGAACAGCGTGATGGGAGCGGCGGGCACGAATGCCGCCAAAATCGGTACCGACGTGCTGCACAGCAAAGGGATCTACTACGAAGGATTAGTCCATCTGGGGAACGGGGCACCGCTCGCCAGCATGCTGTGGGGCTGTATCGCCATTTTTGCCATCATCAACAAACCGCTGCGCGGTGCCGTGGCTGCGGCGGGCGGGGCACTGCTGGCGCTGTTCGGGGTGATCCACGCCCCGGTGGTGGGCTTTGCCGAAGGCAGTTCGCTGATGTTCGTCACCGCGTATCTGATGATGGGCGGCATGTTTGTGGTGAAGCATTTTCTCGACAGCCGGGAAGTTGCGAGCGCTGCGTCGGGTAATGTTGCGAAGGAACACGTATGAAAGAGCTTATGGTCGTTGCCATCGGCGGCAACAGCATTATCAAAGACAACGCCAGCCAGTCGGTTGAACATCAGGCGCAGGCGGTGAAAGCGGTGGCAGAGTCGGTGCTGGAAATGCTGGCCTCCGACTATGACATCGTGCTCACCCACGGCAACGGCCCTCAGGTGGGGCTGGATCTGCGCCGTGCCGAAATCGCCCACGAGCGGGAAGGGCTCCCTCTGACGCCGCTGGCAAACTGCGTGGCGGACACCCAGGGCGGTATTGGCTACCTGATCCAGCAGGCGCTGAACAACCGCCTTGCCGCGCGCGGCGAGCAAAAGGCGGTCACGGTCGTCACGCAGGTGGAAGTGGATAAAAACGATCCCGGCTTTGCGCACCCCACGAAGCCGATCGGCGCGTTCTTCAGCAAGGCGCAGCGCGACGAGCTGCAGCGCGCGCACCCGGACTGGCACTTTGTAGAAGATTCGGGCCGGGGATATCGTCGCGTGGTGGCCTCCCCGCAGCCGCTGCGCATTGTCGAGGCCGACGCGATCAAGACACTGACGCAAAAAGGCTTCGTGGTGATCGGCGCGGGCGGCGGCGGTATTCCCGTGGTGCGCTCGGCGCAGGGCGATTACCAGAGCGTCGACGCGGTGATTGATAAAGATCTCTCCACCGCGCTGCTGGCGCGCGAGATCGGCGCCGACGTGCTGGTGATTACCACCGGCGTGGAAAAGGTGTGTGTCAACTTCGGTAAGCCAAACCAGCAGGCGCTGGAGACCGTCGACGTAGCGGAGATGACGCACTACATGGAAGAAGGTCATTTCCCGGCGGGCAGCATGCTGCCCAAAATCGTCGCCTCGCTGGCGTTTTTACATCACGGCGGCAAGCGCGTGATCATCACCTCGCCGGACTGCCTGCCCGCCGCGCTGCGCGGAGAAACCGGTACCCATATTGTGAATGAAGGAAGATAAGATGAGTGAAAATAAAAGCCGCCGTGAATTCATCAGCCAGAGCGGCAAAATGGTTACCGCCTGCGCGCTGTTTGGCGCGACCGGATCCGTCGCGTATGCTGCTGACTCCGCAAAGCCACTCTGCGAGACCGGTAAGCCTGTGAATATCACCGCGAAACATTACTATCTGGACAACGTGTTGCTCGAAGCCGGGTTTAATTTTGACGGCAACGTGGCGACGAGCACCCGCACCGAGCTGAAGACGCTGGAGATTCAAGACGGGAAGATCGTCGGCCTGCGCGATAACAAGCGCCACGCCGACGCCACGCTGCCGCACTACGACGCGGGCAACAAGCTGATGCTCCCGGCAATGCGCGACATGCACATTCACCTGGATAAAACCTTTTACGGCGGCCCGTGGCGTTCCCTCAACCGCCCGGCAGGTACCACCATTCAGGATATGATCCGCCTGGAACAGAAGCTGCTGCCGGAGCTTCAGCCCTTCACCCAGGAGCGTGCGGAAAAGCTGATCGATCTGATCCAGTCGAAAGGCTCCACCATAGCCCGCAGCCACTGCAATATCGAGCCGACCTCCGGCCTGAAGAATCTTGAAAACCTGCAGGCGGTTTTATCGCGCCGTAAGCCCGGCTTTGACTGTGAAATCGTCGCCTTCCCACAGCACGGGCTGCTGCTGTCCCATTCCGAAAAGCTGATGCGTGAGGCTATGCAGGCCGGGGCGCACTACGTGGGCGGGCTGGACCCGACCAACGTCGACGGCGCGATGGAGAAATCTCTCGACCTGATGTTCCAGATTGCGCTGGACTACGACAAAGGAGTGGATATTCACCTGCACGAGACCAGCCCGGCGGGGGTGGCGGCGGTGAACTACATGGTCGAAACCGTGGAGAAAACGCCGGAGCTGAAGGGGAAGCTGACCATCAGCCACGCCTTTGCGCTGGCGACGCTTAACGAAAAGCAGGTGGATGAGATCGCCACCCGCATGGCGGCGCAGCAGGTGACCATCGCCTCCACCGTGCCGATTGGTACCCTGCATATGCCGCTGAAGCAGCTGCGGGACAAGGGCGTGTTTGTGATCACGGGAACCGACAGCGTGATCGACCACTGGTCGCCGTACGGTCTGGGGGACATGCTGGAAAAAGCTAATCTCTACGCCCAGCTCTACATCCGCCCGAACGAGCAGACGCTCTCCCGCGCATTAGGTATCGCGACCGGCGACGTGCTGCCCCTGAACGACAAAGGGGAGCGCGTGTGGCCGAAAGTGCAGGATGACGCCAGCTTTGTGCTGGTGGACGCCTCCTGTTCCGCCGAAGCCGTGGCGCGCATTTCCCCGCGTACCGCAACGTTCCACAAGGGCAACCTCGTCTGGGGCGTTGTGGGTTGATGTGCATTTCTCCCTCTCCCTGTGGGAGAGGGGGGATGGCATCAGGCCGCACTTCTGTAGGCCGGGCAAGCGCAGCTTCCACGCCCGATGCTGGTGCCGATCGCCGCGCGCACGGCTTAGTAGCCGACCTTGTATACCCGCCCGCTCTGCACGCCTTCCACGCTGCGGCGATAGGCTTGCGCCACCGTCGCGGCAGGCACGCTTTCGAAGCCCGGGAAGAAGCCATCGTACGTTTCGACGGATTCGGTGAGAACCGTCGGGCTAATCAGGTTGATGCGGATCCCGCGCGGCAATTCGCAGGCTGCGGCGCGAACAAACCCTTCCAGCGCCGCATTCACCGTGGTGGCATTTACGCCCTGCGCAATCGGCTCGTGCGCCACAATTCCGCTTATCAGCGTAATCGAGCCGCCTTCGTTCAGGTAGTGCTGGCCGGTCAGCGCCAGGCGCACCTGTCCTAGCAGCTTATCCTGTAGCCCCTGGTTAAAGTCGCTATCTTTCATGGTCGCGAGCGGGCCAAAGTAGAGGCCACCGCTGGCGGACACAATGGCATCCACCGGACCGATTTTCTCGAACAGCGCCTGAACGCTCGCCTGAGAGGTGATATCTACCTGCTCGTCGCCCTGCGTGCGGCCGACGCGGATGACCTCGTGGCGACGACTCAGCTCTTCCGTTACCGCACGACCAACCGTACCGCTGGCACCAATAATGACGATTTTCATAGCCGACTCCTTCTGTTGTGAGCCTTCATTCTTTAATAAATTAAAATACGGATAAACTAGGCTAAAGTTAGAAGATTGCTAACCAGAGGTTTGGAATATGGATAAGCTTCGCAGCATGGAGACCTTTATTGCGGTGGTTGAAAGCGGCAGCTTCACCGGCGCGGCAGCACGGCTCGAGATGTCGGCGGTGATGGTGGGGAAGTATGTTGCGCTGCTGGAATCCCAGCTTGGCACCCGTCTGCTGGAGCGTAACACGCGGCGCCAGAGCCTGACCGACGCCGGACGGGTCTATTTCGACGAGGCGAAGCGGGTGCTGGAGCAGGTCGCGATCGCCGAAAGCGCCGTGGAACGCCTGCGCGCCGCACCGTCAGGCACCCTGCGCGTGACGGCGCCCACCTCGTTTGGCGGCAGCGCGATCGCGCCGCTTACGGCCTCTTTTTTACAATGCTACCCGGAAGTGCGCATCGAGCTGGATCTCACCAACCGGATGGTGGATCTGGTGGAGGAGGGTATCGATCTGGCCATTCGTATTGGCGACATTCACAAAGACGATCTGGTGGCGAAATACCTCTGCCCTTACCGGATGGTGATCTGCGCCGCGCCGGACTACCTGGCACGCTACGGTACGCCGCAAACCCCTGCCGATCTGGTGGATCATCTCTGCCTGTCCCACAGCGTGTGGACCGCGCGCAACGAGTGGCGGCTGCCGGGCGTCGAGGGCGAGGTGCGCTGGAAGCGGGATGCGGTCTTAAAATGTAATGACGGCTACGGGCTCCGGATGGCCGCGAGAGCCGGAGCGGGACTGCTGCTGCAGCCGGAGGTGCTGGTGGCGGAAGATCTGGAAAGCGGCAGGCTGGTGCGGGTGCTGGAAGAGTATATTCCGGCGCCGAGACCCGTGCATTTATTGTGGCGTCAGGATTTACGTCAACTGCCTAAGCTTACGGAATTTATCGCCCATATTCTGCTAAGATTGGGCACACTATAAAAAAAGAAGGTAAGCAAAGAATGTCTGTGAGTAAACTCGCCAGCAGCGCGCAGGGCCTGCAATCATCTGCCATCCGTGAATTATTAAAACATAGCAAAATGGCCGGCGTCATTTCGCTCGGTGGGGGGATTCCGAATCCGGCCTTGTTCGATCACGAAGGCCTGAAAATTGCCGCTGATGCCGTGTTATCTCAGCATTTTGGCGAGGCATTCCAGTACGGCCTGACCGAAGGCGTGCCGGGACTGCGGGAAGAGATTCAGCGTATTTGCGAGGGGCGAGGCATTCGCTGTAAGGCGGATGACGTGGTCGTGACCTCTGGTTCACAGCAGTCCCTCGACGTGCTGGCGCGTGCTTTGATTAATCCGGGCGATATTGTCGTCGTCGAGCGTCCAACCTATCTTGCTGCGCTGCAGGTATTCGGCCTGGCGCAGGCGAATTTTGAATCCGTTGGCACCGACGGCGACGGCATGAAGGTTGATGAACTTGAGGCGTTGGTGGCAAAGAAAACCATCAAAGCGGTCTATATCGTTCCAACCTTTGGTAATCCTGGCGGCGTGACGCTTTCTGAGGCGCGTCGTAAACAGCTGGTGGAACTCTCGAAGCGCTATGACTTCGTGATTATTGAAGACGATCCGTACAGCGAAATTAATTACACCGACGAAGTGTTCCGCCCGTTGATTGCTCACGCCAAAGATATCGGTAATGAAGAGAACGTGGTGTATACCTCCACCTTCTCCAAAATTCTCGCTCCCGGAACCCGCGTGGGCTGGGTGCTGGTACCGGAGTGGCTGAAGCGTGCGGTGGTCAACCTTAAGCAAACCACCGATCTGCACACCAGCACGCTGTCGCAGCTGATGACGTATGAGTACCTGAAAACCGGTCGTCTGCCCGCTCAGATTAAAACGATCCGCGAAGCCTATCGCCAGAAATACCAGACGTTCGCAACCGAGCTGGAGGCCGAGCTTGGCGACGTGATGTCTTTCCACAAGCCGAAGGGCGGCATGTTCCTGTGGGCGAATATGAAAAATGGTAGTAATACCACCCGCTGGCTGGAAAAAACGTTAAGTAACGGCGTAGTATTTGTGCCGGGCGAATTTTTCTACTGCAATGAGCCAGACCATTCAACGCTGCGTATGTCATTTGTCACGCCAACGGATGAAGAGCTGAAGGAAGCGGTTCAACGCCTGAAAAAATCGCTGTAAAAGACCTGCGCATAACGGTGGTTTTGCCGTTATGCGCAATACGCGTTCAGGGCGGCACTGGCCGCAATCGTCCATGGAGAACTCCATGTTTGAATTTCTGATCGGTGTTGTGACGCACACGCCCGTCTGGGTGTGGGTGCTGTTTATCTTCCTCATCTCTCGCGGCCTTAAAGCCCGACGGCCCGCCACCGTGACGCTGGAGAGGCTTGCCATCATTCCGGCAATATTTCTAATCTGGGATATCTACGATCTGGTGGTTTACCGCACGTTAACCCCCGGGACAGTCGCATTGTGGACGGCGGGGATCCTCGCCGGGGCCGCGCTGGGGTATGTTCTGATTAAGCAGGCGGTTATCACCCGCGCAGAGGCGCCGAGAAGCATTTACCGCCAGGCGGACTACACCGCGCTGCCGTTTATGATGCTGGCGTTCGGGGTGAAGTATGTGCTGGGCGTGATGAGCGCAGTCTCTCCCCAGACGATGCAGCAGCCTGCCATGAGCGCGCTGGCGATCGTCTCCGGCGGCGTGTTTGCCGGTGTGTTTATTGGGAAATTTGCGCGTTATATTGGCGTGTATAACAGCGCCGCACCTCGCCCGGCGGAGTAAGATCTCCGCGCCTGTTCGGGTCAGGCTACATCCGGTTGGCCAGATTTTCGCTTAGCCATGACGTCCGCAACGGTCTTTATACGGCTTAGTTCCTCCTGCGTCCTGGCGTTAGATTGCGCTTCCCAGATATCGACGTTCAGCTGTAAGTTCAGCCAGAATTCAATCGTGGTATCAAAGGCTTTTGCCAGCTTGATCGCCATATCGGCAGTAAGCTTGCGATTGTTATTGACCAGCGCGCTGATGGTGTTGCGGTGAACATTGAGCATCTCCGCCAGATCGCTGATTTTCAGATTGAGCGGTTCAAGATACTCATACTGCAACACGTCGCCCGGCGTGGTGGGTTTGCGGAGTGCCTGTTGAAGTGTCATAGATGATGCCTCACTTGTGTTGCGTGTACTTGTGTGGAGAGAGGTACAGATCTTCTGCTTTGCCCTCTGTCCAGCGAAATACGAGCCTGTATTGCCTGTTTACCCGGATGGAGGAATAGCCCTTCAGCGGAGGATTCAATGCTTCATACATATTACCCGGTGGCGATCGCAAATCCCTGTGCGAGGTTGCTGCCCTGATGATATCGAGCTTTCTCGCAAGCGCTGTTTCCAGATTTGAAGGGATAACATTGCTCGATCTGCCGTAAAGAAAAAAATCCTCAAGCCAATGATCCCGAAAATAACTAATCATAATGCTGGCGAGCTCCAGTCCGTGAAGCTGACTGAATAGTAATGCACTCCTGCACTGTGCGCAAGTGCGTTTAGTCTGCGGTTAATATTACCTGGGCGATGGCTGAAGGGAAGTGGGATGCATGACTAAAGATTAATCCTCCGAGGCAGGTTCCAGTTCTGGCGTGCGGTTTAATGCCCGGCGGCGCTGCGCTTGCAAGGGCCTGGGGGGATGTAGGCCGGGTACCACCCGGCGATTGGCTATCGCTCCCTTAGCGCCTCTTTCGCCCGGTTGAACGGTTTAATCAGATAATCCAGCACCGTTTTCTCTCCGGTCTTAATGTCCACCGTCGCAATCATCCCCGGTACAATCGAGAAGTGCCTGCCCGCCTTATTGACCAGGTAATCCTGACTGGTGCGGATAAACACCCTGTAATAGAACACCTCCGGCTTGGCCTCATCCTGAATGGTATCCGGGGAAATCGTCTCAACGACCCCGTGCAGGCCGCCGTAAATGGCGTAATCGTAGGCGGTGATTTTGACCAGTGCCTCCTGGTTCGGGTGGATAAAGGCGATATCGCGCGGCGACAGGCGAGTTTCGATCAGCAGGTGATCGTCCACCGGCACAATCTCCATCAGCTCGCCGTTGGGCGGGATCACCCCGCCGATGGTGGTCACCTTGATATTTTTCACGATCCCGCGCACCGGGGATTTTACCGTCAGACGGGTGACGGAATCCTGGCGGCCCTTGAGGATGGCTGAAACCATATCCACCTCAGCGTTGGCTTTGGATAACGCCTCGCGCGCCTGGACGTAATACTGCGAACGCACGTCGGTGAGCTTCAGCTCCAGATCGCTTTTCTGCCGCTGCAGGCGCAGCACCTCCACGTGGCTGGCGGCCCCGGTTTTCACCAGCCGCTGGGTAATGGCCAGCTCTTTATTGGCGAGATCTAACGCGGCGCGAAGCTCCCGCTGGGTATCCTCCAGCTGCGCGCGGCGCGAGTTGTAAAGCCGGGTTTCGTCGGCAATCAGATCCGGCCATTTCGCCAGCGAAGGCGGGAATTTCAGCGGCAGATCGTTTACCTCGGCGTACAGGCGGGCGCTGGAGGCCAGTGAGGCCCGGTAGCGCGCCGCGCTTTCGCCGACGTTCGACTCAGAACGCGTCGGGTCAAGCCGCGCCAGCACCTGTCCGGCCTGCACCTGATCGCCTTCGTGGACGTTCAGCTCGGTGAGGATCCCGCCGTCGAGAGACTGTAAGACCTGCTCGCGCGAGCTGGGGATCACTTTACCCGAACCGGTTGACACCTCATCCAGCACGCCAAACCATGCCCAGACGCCCAGCACTACAAACATCAGCAGCGAGAAGATCACGATCCGGCGCGCGCCGGTGTAGCCGCTTTCGGAGTCGAGGGCGTTATCCAGATCGTCCATTGCCGCCACGTCACGCTGACTGATTTTCATTTTTCCACTCCCGTCCGGTTGCTGCCTGCTGCTGTTGCTGCTGCATACGGCTGTTGCTCAACGCCTGGGCTTTTGGCGCGTCCATCACCAGCATGCCTTCTTTTAACACCACGACGCGCTCCACCAGTTCCAGAACCGGTACGCGGTGCGTGGCGACGATCAGGGTGCGATGCCCGAGCCAGTCGCCCAGGCGCTGGATGAATTCCCGCTCGGTGTGCTCATCCAGCGACGCGGTGGGTTCATCCATCAGCACAATATTCGGATCGCGCAGGAGCATTCGCGCCAGCAGAATCGACTGGCGCTGCCCGCCGGAGAGCCCTACGCCGTTTTCCATGATCGGATAGTCCAGCCCCTTGGGCAGCTTCTGGACGAAGCCCGCCGCGCCGGTCAGCTCCAGCGCCTCGAAAATTTCTTCGTCGGTGGCGCGCGGCATGCCGAGGGTGATGTTTTCGCGCAGGGTGCCGTAAAACAGCCGCGCGTTCTGGGTCATAAAGCCGACGTTGCGCCGCACGTCCGCCACGTCGAGATGCGGCAGGCTGAAGCCGTCGAGCCGCAGTTCGCCCGCCGCCAGGTCCATCCCGCCCGCCATCGCCTGCAGCAGGGTTGATTTGCCCGCGCCGTTGCGCCCGAGGATCGCCACTTTTTCTCCCGGCCTTATCTCCAGGCGATTAATGCGCAGCGCCATGCGCGGATCGTCCGGCTGATAGCGGAACTGCGCCTGCTCGAAAAGATAGTGTCCGCGCAGGACGTCCTGGCGGATCGGCGTCTCCTCGCGCTGGTTTTCGGTGGGAAGCTGCATGATGCTGTCCAGCCCCTCTTTTGCGGCTTTGACCTGCTGCCAGCGCGCCAGCACGCCGCACAGCGTCGCCATTGGGGCGATCATGCGGGAAGCCAGCATCGACGCGGCGACCACCGAGCCGGTGGTCAGGGTACCGTCGATCACCATCGGCGCGCCGACCACAATCACCCCGGCGTAGACCAGGCTCTGAATGGTCATCCCCCAGCTGATCAGGTTCTGCGTCAGCTCGCGAGTGCGCAGGCCGGATTCTGCGGTGATCTGGATATAGCTGTTCCACTGCTGCAAAAAGCGGTTTTCCGCCTGCATCAGCTTGATGTCCTCCAGGCCCTGCACGCTCTCCACCAGCACCGCGTTGCGCAGGGTTGATTCATGGGCCGACTGCTTTGCCAGCTCCGCCAGCTTCTTCTGCAGCAGCAGGCCGGGCAGGACCATGATCACCGCCGCGACCGGGGCGATCCACGCCAGCTGCGGGGCGATGATCGCCAGCACCACCACGAACAGTAAAAAGAAGGGCAGGTCGACAATCGTCGAGATGGTGGACGAGGTCACCATCTCACGGATCTGCTCCAGCTCGCGCAGCTGTGAGATAAAGCTGCCGGTGGAGCGGGGGATCGCGCTGTTGCGCAGCCGCAGAGCGTGGCCGAAGACGCGATCCGAAACGCGCATGTCCGAGCGCTTGCCCAGCAGATCCATAATGTGCCCGCGCGCCACGCGCAGCACAAAACCAAACAGGGTGGCAATCAGCACCCCGATGGTCAGGACGTACAGCGTCGGGTAGGATTGGGCGGGGATCACCCGGTCATAGACCTGCATGGAAAAGACGATCCCGGAAAGCGACAGCACGTTGATAAACAGCGCGGCGAGCATCACCCAGCTGTAGGGGCGGAGATCGCGCATCACCAGCCGGTAGAGCCAGTCCGGACGATATTTGGAGATATAGGCATCCACGCGGCTGTCCTTCAGCGCGGCGAGTGGACGCAGGGCAATAACGTGGCGTATAGCGGGCAGCATCGCCGTCATCGACAGCCGGTTGGTGTAGGTCTCGTCGTCGAAAAAGCTGACTTCCAGCGTATCGTCCCCGTCGAAATGCTCGATCACGCCGATCCTGTCGTCATTCATCGCTACGACAACCGGCAGACGCCAGCTGTTGATCGCCTGTCGATCGTCGGTAAGGAGCTGAAACGACAGCCCTGCTTCGCGGGCCAGCTGGGTGAGGGCGGGCACCATCGGTTTGCCTTTCAGCCAGGGTGCGCCTGCAATCAGCGCGCCGGGCGAGCAGGCGACGCGATAGCGCGTGGCAACAAAACCAAAGGCCTGTGCCCACTGCGCCAGCGCCTCATCCGTCATGTTTTCACCTTGCGGGATATCACGCTGCTTCATGGCTGGATCTCCACGGTCTGGATGGTGCGGTTATCAAGATCGAACGCGTGGCGCAGCTGTCCGGTGTTATACAGGCAGTTGAGCTGCAGCTGGTGCAGCTGACCGAGGGTCTGCTGCTGGGTGAAGCGCGCCTGATAAACCTCCTGTTCGGCGTTGAGCACGTCGAGCAGCGGGCGCGAGCCGAGGTCAAGATACTGCTGCTGGTACAGTTCGCGGGTGCGGGCGCTGAGCGCCTCCTGGCGCCCCTGAATTTGCAGCGTGCTTTGCAGGCTCATCACCTGGCTGCGGGCTTCCAGCAGTTTCTGGCGGACATCAAGACGCGTGCGCTGAATGGTGGACTGCGCCGCCTCCACCGCGTGTCCGGCAGCGTTACGCCGTGCGGTGAGGCCGCCGCCCTGATAAAGCGGCATCTGAACTTTCACCCATGCGGAATACTGGGTGCGATCCCGCGTGTCGCTGCCCGCGTAGCGATCGTTCATGTAGTGGCGCACCTCCGGCTCCAGCGAGACGGTTGGCGTCATCTGCGCGTCGGCATAGTCCAGGTTAGCCTGGGCGACGTTAGCCTGCGCCCAGGCGGCGAGAACGGCGGGAACCAGACGGTCGTCCGGCTCGGCGATGTCGCAGCTCCGGCCCAGCTTTTGCGGAAAGTCATTGCTTATCGCGTTCAGGCTGTTCCAGCCGAGAAAGCTCATCAGCGTGGCGCGGGCGCTGTCCAGGCTGGCCTGGTACTGCATCAGCTGGGCTCGCGCGCCTTCGATTCGGGCATCGGTCTGCACCACGTCAGAGAGCGACGTAGCCCCCTCGTCGTTACGCTGGCGGGTCAGCGTGCCGATGGAGGAGAGGGCGTCGAGCTGCTCTTTAGCGGTCTCAACCATCTGCTGCCAGGTTTGCACCTGCACCATGGCGACGGCGGTATCGTGGGCGATAGTGTCGATACTCACCAGCACGTTGGCCTGCTGCTGGGCAACGCCGGCGCTCTCGGCGCGTACCTGGCTTGCCACTTTGCCAAAGTCGTAGAGCATCTGTGAGAGAGAAAGCACCAGCGACGGCGTAAAGCCGTTCTGGTCGCCGTCGTGGGAATAACCGTTGTCCACGCCGGCATTAATCTGCGGATAGTATTTTGACTTAGCGACGTCTACCTCTTCGCTCTGCTGGTAGAGTTTTCCCACGGCTTCGCTGATGGCCGGGTGCCAGGTGACGGCGCGGTTAACGGCATCGCCAATCTGCAATGAACCGGGGGCGGCTTTGCCAGCCGCAGGTGCGACGCGGCCGTTGAGCGAGGGGAGTTCCTGCGTTTCGCGAAGCTGTCCGGTATTGATGGTGGCCGCCGGATTTGCGCAGAAAGCGGGCACAGATATCAGGCAGCACGAGAGCCACCAGTAAGGCATCTTCATTCCCATGTCATGTCCCTATAAAAAAATACGGCTTTATTATTTATGCCCGGGCGCTGCGCGCCCGGGTCATCTCTTGCAGGTTGTATCAGGTAATGATGTGCTGCTGGTTAACAAGCTCGTCGTAGGTGGTCTGAACGCCATCAAGCGTAACGAGCGTGGAATTAGTGTAGGTGCCCCCTGCACCATCACGGTCGATGGAGATCACGGTATTGCCATTACTATTAGTGACATGGAGATAATTCCCGAGCGTCGCGGCGCTACCGTTCCAGCCCACCAGCAGATCGCCGATGTCGATCTTGTCGCCCTGTGCCAGCGAGAAGCCGGTCCAGTGATCGCCCGCGGCACTGCTGGTGTTACCTCCCGTACCGTTGCCCACCGTGCTGTTCAGCACCTGGTAAATCAGCGTATCGCCGTAGGCCGTACCGGTGATGGCGTCGTTATGCTCAGAGCTGATGAACTGCGGCGCCATATTGATGGTCAGCGTGGCGCTGTCCGTTCTTCCTGCAGAGTCGGTCAGGGTGTAGTTGAAGGTCTCCTTCGATGTCATGGTTGAGAGCGATACCCCGCTGTTGAGGGTATAGGTGTAATGGCCGTCAGCGCCGATCGCCAGCGTGCCGTAGTGGCCGACAATGTTCACCGTTGCGCTGCCGGTATACGGATCCAGCGTGGTGGTCACGCCGTTGTAGCCGGTCACGCTCAGACGGGTATCCACCGAGTGGAGCTGATCCAGCACGCCGCCGGAGTCGGTGCCGTCAAAGATATTGCCGTTGACGGTGTGGCTGCCGGTGACGTCGAAATTACTCAGCGAGTAGGTGGTGCCGTTCACGCTTGGGGTAATGGTGATATTTCCGACGCTGAGCCCCGGGACGCTACCGGTAAAGTTCAGCGTATAGGTTCCGGCGTTGAGATCCAGCCCGGTCAGCGCGACGTCGATACTGCCGCCCAGCAGCGAGGCCCCGCTGAAGGAGCCGCTGCGGATCACGCCCGAGCCGTCGCTGATGGACCAGTTCACCGTCAACCCGGTCAGCGACAGCAGCGATGCCACGTTAAAATGCAGCGACGCGTTGTGCAGCGCGGTGTTCGCGTCGACCACGAAGGTTCCGCTGCCGCTGCCCTGGGTTGACGAGAGCAGGGCCGTCGTCCAGCTGGCGGTGCCCACGGTCGTATCCGAGTAGACCGACGTGTGATGTACCGAGGTAAGGTCCATCGTGGCGCTGACATCGTTCACCGCATTCATCGCCTGCGCGGTTGGGGTGATGTTGAGCGATGCCGTATCCTTCGAGCCGTCAGGCGCGGTAACGGTGTAGACGAAGGTATCCGGCGTGCTGATATGGTCCGCCCCCACGCCGCTTCTCAGGGTATAGGTGTACTGACCGGACGAATTGATGGTCAGCGTGCCGTATTCTCCCTGAATGGTGGTGGTTCCACTGCTGTTGACCGCCACGCCGTTCACTTCGGTAACCAGCGTGCCCGCTGGAACCGGATCATTCGCCAGCACGTCGCCCGTGGTGGTTTCGCTGATGCTCGCCACGCTGTAGACATGGTCCTGCAGAACGTTAAGCGTGTAGGCCGTCAGTACGGCGATCCCGGATGCGGTATTCAGCAGGAATAGATACTCCCCGGCAGGCAGGTTCAGCGTCAGCTGCGGTGACGTTCCCCCCAACACCGGGGCGCGCAGCCACCCCGACTCGACGCGAACCTGCTCGAAGGTCTGGGTCGCATTGTTGAACTTATAGACGTACAGGTCGAACACCGACGCCAGCGCCACGCCGCCCACGGAGGCCTGGATGGTCATGGTGCGGGTCGTCCCTTCCTCCACGTTGTAGATGATCGGGTTGGTCATGTCGTCCAGCAGGTTAAGCCCCAGCGTGCTGCCGAGATTAATGCCCACCAGGGTAAAACCGTTCTGAGACGAGGCGCCGTTATTCACCTCACTCACGGTGGTGTCAAAGGTCAGCGAGGCCGTGTCGTCCACTGCCACAATGCCGTTGATTACCGTACCGGCACCCAGAGACAGCACCAGGTTCGCCGACGCGCTGACGCCGTTATGGGTGATGGTGTAGGTGAAGCTCTCCGTCCGGCCAACGACCGCGGCGCTGGTGTCGGTCAGGTTATAGGTATAGCTGCCGTCGCGGTTGATGGTCAGCGTACCGTATTTGCCCTGGATCACCGTGCCGTCGGCGTTCACGCTGGTGGTAACGCCCTGCGCGTTAGTCACCGTGGAGATAGTGGTTCCGGCCGGCGCGTTGTCGCTGCCGGCGGTCGGATCCGTATCGAGGATCACGTTGCCGTTGAGACTGGTATCGCCGGTAACCGTACCCGGACCGGTCTCTTTCACCGCCACGTCGAGGCTGGTGTAGGAGCCGGTTGCCAGCAGGTTGGTGTTATAGCTAAGCACGCGGTAGTTACCGTCGGCCAGCCCGGTCAGGTTCAGTGAGACGCCGGTAGCGCCGAGGGTCAGGAGATCGGCAAACTGCGGTTGGCCGGTATCCACCACGGTAGTCCAGACGCCGTTGACGTAGTGCTGAACTACCAGCTCAAGAGTGTTGAGCAGAGAGAGCACCGCCCCCGTAGCGTTAGCATTCACCACGATATCCGCGCTGCCGCCGTTGCCCACCGTGAAGTTCACCTGAGCCGTGTCATTGCCCAGCAGCGTCAGGACGTTGCCCACGGCGCCGACCAGCAGGAAGCCGTAGTCGCTGTACTGGCTGTTGGTCACGGTCGCCGTGGTGCTGAGGTTCAGCTCTTCAACGTTATTGCTGGCGGAGAGCGGCAACACCGGCGCAAGGACGGAGCCCGGCAGGGAGGTGTTGCCCGCGGCGTCGGTAGCGGTGATCTGCAGCGTCTGGCCTTCGATCTGTTTGTTAATGAAGGTGTAGCTGTAGGTGCCGTTGTTGCCCGCAATGGCGGTCACCGTCGAGCCGTCCGCAAGGCGGATTGTGACGGTACTGCCCGCCTCCGCGCTCCCGGTCAGGACGCTACCGTCGGCGTTGAGGGTCCCGGTCGGCGCCGTTGGGGCGGTCGTATCGACGATAATCGTCGTCACGCCTGACGCCGCGCTGGTGTTGCCTGCCGCATCGGTGGCCGTGGCGGTGAAGTTATGCGTGCCCTGCGTCAGCGTGGTGGTTTGCGGCAGGGTCCAGTTGCCGTTGCCATCGGCGGTCACCGTGCCGACCAGCGTAATACCATCGTAGATCCTGACCGTGGCATTCGCTTCGGCTGTCCCGCTTAGCGTTGGGCGCGTATCGTTGGTCGGATTCGTACCAGTCACCGGACCGATAACGCTGCCGACATCATCAATCACCGAACTGATGACCGGCGCGCCCGGCGCGAGGGTATCGACGTTAATCACATACCCGGCGGTAGGTGCGCTGGCGTTGCCCACCGCATCGGTGGCGGTAAAGGTCAACGTGTGCGCGCCGTTGCTCAGCGCCGGAGATGGCGTAAAGCTCCACGCGCCGCCGGTCGCCGTCACGCTGCCGATCTGTACGCCGTTATCAAAGATTTTCACCGTCGACCCGGCTTCCGCCGTGCCGCTGAGGGTTGGCTGCGCGTCGTTGGTGAACCCGCCGTTTGCAACCGGCGTCGCCGCATTGCCCACGTCATCCAGAATGCTGGTCAGCACCGGCAGCGCAGGCGGCGTGGTGTCAACGGTGAGGTTGAAGCTGGTGGACGACAGGCTGGTATTGCCCGCCGCATCCGTCGCCTGCGCGGTGAAGCTGTGCGCGCCCGCGGTCAGCGTGGTGTTGAGCAAGATACTCCAGCTCCCGTTGTTATCCGCAGTGCCTGTTCCGACAAGCGTAGTTCCCTCATATATTTTCACGGTGGCAAACGGTTCGCTGGTCCCGACAAGGCGCGGAACGGTATCGTCGGTTGTTTGCCCGGACGTTAGCGGGCCGGTGATGCTGCCCACGTCGTCTACCGCCTGGCTGATAACCGGCGCGTTTGGTGCCGCGGTATCAACAATCAGGGTAAAGCCCGGCGAGGTCGGGCTGACGTTGCCCGCTGCATCGGTGACCGTGGCGGTCCAGGTATGGCTGCCGTTGCCAAGCGGTGCTGATGGCGTAAAGCTCCATGCTCCTGTACCGTCCGCCTGAACGGTGCCGACCGGCTGCCCGTTCTCATAAACGGTGACCGTGGCGTTGGCGGTCGCGGTGCCGTTCAGCGTCGGCGTGGTGTCGTCGGTGCTCTGCCCCGAAGAGAGCGGGGTTTGAATGCTGCCCACGTTGTCACCCGCGGTCGAAATGATCGGCGCCGACGGCACGCCCGTATCCACCGTCAGGGTAAACGGCGTCGTCGTGCCGCCGGTATTGCCTGCCGCATCGGTGGCGTTGAAGGTGATGGCGTGTGGCCCTTCGCCCAGATCGGTACCCGGGGTAAAGGTCCAGCTGCCCTGGGCATTGACCACCGCAGTGCCAATTTCGTTGCCATCAACGATCACGTGCACGGTAGAACCCACTTCGCCCGTGCCGTTGAAGGTTGGACGCGCGTCGTTGGTGCTGTTACCCGACGTGAGCGTCCCGGTGACCGGACCGACATCGTCAATCACGCTGGTCACCACCGGTACGCCGGGGGCTGCGGTATCAATGGTAAAAGCGAAGACCGATGAGTTCGCCGAGGCGTTGCCTGCGGTATCCGTTGCATACGCGCGCAGGGAGTAGCTGCCGTCGCTCAGCGGCGCGGTCGGCGTAAAGGACCAGTTCCCGCTTCCGTCAACGGTCGTTGTACCAATCTGCGTGCCGTTATTCATGATGTGGATAGTGCTGCCCGCCAGCCCGGTGCCGCTGATGGTTGGGGTGCTGTCGTTGGTTACCTGGCCGCTGGTGAGGTTACCCTGGACGCCGCCAGGGACGTCGTCGTTCACATTATCCAGCGTCGGAACCGTCGGAGCGGTCAGGTCAACCACCACGCTCCAGGGAGCAGAGACCGCGCTGACGTTGCCCAGCGGGTCGGTCGCCCGGACGGTGAAGCTGTGCGAGCCTTCGCCGAGCGCGGTGTCAGGGGTAAACGTCCATGCGCCGGTGCCGTCAGCCGTTACCACGGCAATCTGGGTGCCGCCGTCGAAAATGGTCACCACGCTGTTTGCGTCCGCTGTCCCCGAAAGGGTTGGCGTGGCGTCGTTCGTTTCGCTGCCGCTGACCACCGTGGTGGCGGCGTTGCCGACATTATCCGTGACGTTGGTGATGACCGGCGTGGCGGAAACGGAGTCCACCACGACGGTGAAGCCCGCCGAAGGGCCGCTCTGATTCCCCGCAGGATCGGTCGCGCGGATGGTCAGGACATGGTTGCCCTCTGCCAGGGTGGGCGTGGTGTAGCTCCAGGTGCCGGTGCTGCCTACCAGCACGCTGCCCAGCAGCGTCCCGTTGTTGTAGATGGAGATGGTATCGCCCACCGCGCCGGTGCCGGTGAGGGTCGGCTGGTTGTCGTTGGTGGTCTGGCCGCTGGTCAGCGGGCCGGTGCCCGGACCGACGTCGTCAATCACCGCGCCGATAGTTGGCGTGCCCGGTGCGGTGAGGTCGACGGTGACGCTGGCCGCCGGAGAGCGGCCGCTGGTCTGGCCGTTGAGGGTCGCAGTCACTTCAAAGGTGTGCAGCCCCTCGCCAAGCGCCGCCGGCGTATAGCTCCAGTTACCGCTGCCGTCGGCGGTCACCGTCGTCAATGGCGTCGTGCTACCGTCCTGATAGATGGTAATCAGGCTGCCCGCTTCGGCCGTGCCGGTAAGCGTTGGCGTGGTGTCGTTGGTCGTTTTGCCTTTCACATCGCCAGTTATCGGATCCGCGTCATCGACGATCGCCGTGATGACGGGCACCTGCGGCAGCTCAAGCGACGAGTCGGTGACGACAAAAGGCACGCCCGCGCTGGCATTCCCTGCGGCGTCCGTAGCGTTCACGGTCAGCGTGGTCGGATCCAGCTGCGCCGGACTCAGCGCAATCGAGAAGCTGCCGTCGCTGCCGACAACGCCGGTACCAATGACCGTGCCACCGCTATCTTTCACGGTAATAGTACTTCCTATTTCACCTGTACCGGTCAGCGGCGTTCCTTCCTGAGCCAGAGCCATGTTGACCGGGTCGGCAGGCGCGGCAGTATCCACCGTCACGCTCAGCGGTACTGAATCACCGGAGGAATTACCCGCTGGATCGCTGGAAGAGACGGTGAACGTATGAGGGCCATCCGGCAGCGTCGTGTCGGCGGTCCAGCTCCAGGTGCCGCCCGGCTGGACCGTCACAAGCACTGTAGACGGTGTGCCGTCTACGGAAACGATAACGGTGGTGCCGGGTTCACCGGTCCCGGTAAGAGTTGGCGTGCCGTCCTTCGTGTAGAGCACGTTACTGGACAGCTGGCTGTCGGCTACCGCACTAATGACGGGGATCTCAGGCGCAACGGTATCGAGCGTGACGGTAAAGACTGAACTCGGCGCGCTGAGGTTACCCGCTGCGTCCACTCCCGCTACGGTAATGTTGAGCGGGCCGTCCGTTTGCGTGGGGAGCGTCAGGCTCCATTCTCCATTAGCCACCACGACACGACCCAGCTCGACGCCGTTGTTGTAGACGATCACCGTCTCACCGTTAACGCCGGTTCCTCCCACTGTCGGCGTGGTATCCGTAATGTAGCCTCCGTTCGGCTCACCGCCCACGGCGCTGATCGCTGGTGTAGCCGGTGCCACTGTATCCACGACGATCGTAATCGCTGACGACGGGTCAGAGATATTGCCCGCTTCATCGGTGGCGGTGGCGGTAAAGGCGTGGCTGCCCTCGGCAATGTCGCTGCCAGGACGCCAGCTCCAGTTGCCGCTGCTGTCTACCGTGACGGTGCCCACGACGGTCGATATGCCGTTGACGGTGTCAGTGATGTTGATGACATCGTTCGGCGTCCCGGTGCCGCTCAGGACCGGGCGCGAATCGTTGGTGGTTCCGCCTTCGGGTACGGGGCCGGTGATCTGGGTGACGCTGTCGGTGACGGTCGGTGCCGCAGGCGTAGCCGGCGCCTCGGTATCAATGGTGATGGTAACCGGCTGAGACGGGGCGCTTTCGTTGCCCGTGCCGTCCACGTTGGTGACGGTCAGGGTGATGTCATAGGTACCGCCGGGCAGCGGGGTTGATGGTGTCCACGACCAGCTGCCGGTATTGTCCACGACAGCATCGCCGATTTTGACGCCGTTGTTGTAGATCGTCACGGTATCGCCGGCCGTGCCGGTACCGCTCAGGGTTGGCGTGGTGTCGCGGGTGGTTTCGCCAGGGTTCAGCGTTGTTTCTGTTCCGTCAGGATTGACGGTGATGGCCGGCACGTCCGGCGTGACAGGCGCGACGGTATCTACCGTCAACACAAACGGGCTGGAGATGGTGGTATTGCCCGCGGCATCGGTGGCGTGAACCGTCAGCGAATGCGGGCCGTCGGTGAGCGGGGTAACGGGCGTAAAGCTCCAGCCGCCGTTGCCGTCGAGGGTGGCGGTGCCGAGCAGGGTGGTGCCGTCATAAATGGTGATCGTCGCATCGGCCGGAGCGGTGCCCTGCAGCTGCGGTTTGGTGTCATCCGTGGTATCGCCGCTGCTGAGCGGACCCTGAACGCCGCCGACGTCATCGGTCACGGTGCCGATGGTTGCCGCCACTGGTGGCGTGGTATCGACGGTCAGGGTGAAGCCGCCTGACGGCTGGCTGGTGTTACCCGCCGTATCGGTGGCGACAACGGTAAAGGTATGAGGCCCGCTGACAAGAGGCGTCGTGAGGGTATAGGTCCACGCGCCATTGTTGTCGACCGGAACCGTGACAAGATCGGTGCCATCGAGGCGGATGGTGACGGTTGAGCCGGGTTCAGCCGTGCCGTTGAGCGTCGGCGTGGTGTCGTTAGTGCTGTCGTTAGGGTTGAGCGCGCCGAGGCGTTCCGGCACATCATCCACCACCTGGGTGATGATTGGGGCAGCAGGCGCCACGCTGTCAACCGTCAGAGTCCAGGTGTTGGAGACGCCGCTAGTGTTGCCTGCCGCATCGGTCGAGACGGCGGTAAGATCATGGGGGCCTTCACCGATCGGGGTGGAAGGGGTAAAGATCCATACGCCAAGGCCATTGGCGACGGTCGTACCAACAGCAACACCGTCCACGCGCACGGTGACAGTCGCGTTTGCTTCGGCGGTACCGCTGAGCGTCGGGGTGGTGTCGTTAGTGGTCCCATTCAGGTCGATCGCGCCGGTGCGCCCGGGGACATCGTCCACGACTTGTGAAATCACCGGGGCGCCAGGTGCCGTCCCGTCGACGTCAATTGTCCAGGAGTCTGATAACCCGCTCGGGTTACCGGCGGGGTCCGTCGCCTTCGCCGTCAGCACGTACGTGCCATCGGTTAGCGGTGCGGGCGGCGTAAAGCTCCACAGGCCGGAAGAGGGAACAACCACCGTACCGAGGACATCGCTGCCGTTATAAATCGTGATGGTCGAGCCCGCTTCGCCCGTCCCGTTCACGGTCGGCGCCCGGTCGTTGGTGATCCCGTTCGGGCCCACGGGGCCGGTGGAGGTCTGTACGTCATCAACAACCGACACGATAACTGGCGTCTGCGGTGGAGTAATATCCGGTGCCGCCGCGGAGGTGGTAGGACTCGTGTTGCCAGCCGTGTCGGTGGCGTCAGCGGTCAGGATTTCGCCGTTGAGCTTCGGCGGGGTCAGCGTCAGGCTGAAGTTACCCTGACTATCGGCAACAACTGGAGTGCCAACGAGTGCGCCGCCTTCACGGATGGTCACCGTGCTGCCCGGCTCTGCTGTACCGCTGATGGTGCCGCCATCATTTGAAACCACGAGGTTTCCAGGGGCTAACGGCGGCGTGGTGTCCACGGTGAAGATGACAGGCTCTGAGGTCACGCTCAGGTTTCCGGCGGCATCGGTTTCAGTGACGGTTATGGAGTGCGTCCCGTCCGGAAGCGGACCGTTCGGCGTTACGCTCCAGGTGCCGTTGGGCAGTACCGTCGTTGTGCCAACCACCACGCCGTTATCGTAAATAGTGATGGTTCCGCCGGGCTCGCCCGTTCCCGCCAGAATCGGCAGTGAAGCATCGGTAGGCGCGCCCGACGTGATGGTTCCCTTGATAACGCCCGTATCGTCGGTCAGCACAATCGCGGTCGGGGCGTCCGGCGGAGTAAGATCCACCGTCAGGGTAAACACCGGCGAGGCAGGCCCGGTGTTGCCGGCAGCGTCGGTTGCCCGCACGGTAATCTGGTGAGTGCTTTCGCTCAGATCAACTGAAGGGGTAAAGGTCCAGGTGCCGTTGCTGGCGACGACCGCCGTACCAATGGCGATCCCGCCGTCATAAATCGTCACGGTCGAACCCGCTTCACCGGTGCCGGTAAGCTGCGGACGCTGATCGTTGGTGCTGCCACCGTTGCTGACTGCCCCCGTCTGTGGAGCCGTATCGTCAGTTACGCTGGTGATGGCTGGCGCATCGGGCGCAGTGGTGTCCGGGGCGGTAAGATTCGTGCCCGGGCTGGTATTCCCGGCGTTATCCGTCGCGGTGGCGGTCACCTGCTCGCCGTTGGTCAACGGCGTGTCGAGAGAGACGGTAAAATTGCCATCGCTGCCCGTTTTTCCTGTGCCAATGACGTTACCGTTCGCGTCTTTCAGCGTGATGGTACTGCCGGGTTCTGCGGTACCGGTGACCGTTTTGCCATCTGGAGAAAACTTAAGGCCGGAAGGCGCGTTCGGCGCAGTCGTATCCGGATCGGCCGAATTGTTACTGCTGCCATTATCACCACCGCCGCCTCCGGTGCTTGCCGCCGCCGCGATGCCGCCCGCTGCGACAATGCCGCCCAGGGCCCATGGCCAGATGGCGGCACCACCGGCATCGCTCCCGGAGGCCGCAAGCAGCACGTCCGTGGACGCGATAGATTCGTACGTGGCGGCTCCGGTTGGATCTTCAATCCACCATAATGCGCCCTGGCTGTCCTGCAGCACCAGCTGGCTCACGCCCTGCGCGTCCGCGACGTAGAAATTTTTAAGGGTGATCACCTCGCCGGAGTGGAGCGTAACCAGCAGATCGTTACCATTTCGCGCGAAGTGGGAGACGCTCGCTCGCTCGACATGGAGCTCAACGACAGAGGAATGGCTCAGCGTAACCTGTGTGCCTTCCGTGGTCGTTTCCACGCCAGTAAGTTTTGAAATAACAGAGATTTGGCTCATTTAGGTATTACTCCAGCAGATGTGTCATGAACGGCGAGCAAGACGAGCCATCTCTGCAGAAGGTAAAGGGCGCCCCCGGCGCAGTCGCTGTTATAACGCAGCACTCACCGTCGTTTTTAGCGCGCACGATGCCCGCCAGAATTCAGAGTGGCAACATCAGAGCGAATCTAATGACTTATAAAAGAGAACAGTTTTTATGGGTGTTTTGTGTCTTATAAAACCCTGTATTTAATAAAGGAATTATTTTTCGGAATATAAAAATGATATAGACAGAAAAAGATAGTTGTGCAACTTAAGCTTTCGTAAACAAGTGCCAAAACAATGAGGAGGGCATTAATACATGGGGGTGACTAATAATTTACAATGAATAACATATTGTTTTATATGGCTTTGTTTTTTTATTTCGATGCTATCTCTAAATGTGATTAACGCAGTGTGATAATTGGTAGGGGACATTTTCAATATAATGATTAACGTTATTTTTTAAGTGTGCTTAATATGCATTTAAGTTAGGGTAACATTTTTGATATAAAATATATTATATCACTCGACAATGAAATATATTCTTGTGCGGGGTTAAAGTTATGCTATCCCGAGAAATGAATAGCGTTAAGGAAAGGGTAAAATAACCTGCGTTATTTCCATTGGGGCAACGACGGCAGCATGATTTTACAACAACAACAAAAATAGGGGGAGAATGAATAAAAATCGTCAGTCGGGCGTTAACTGACGTCACTACCTTCTTACCCTGGAGCTTTGTATGAACACGACCTCGTTTCGTTTGATCCCGGTGCTGATTTTTTCCCTGCTGTCCCCACTGGCGCTGGCCATGGGCAATAATAGTACCGAGAGCAAAACGCCCGATTGTCCTTCCGGACAGGTATATGACAGCGCCACACAGAAATGCGTGCCGGACAAGAGCAGCAGCCTCAGCGACCAGGACAAAACCAACTATGCGTACCATCTCGCGAAGAAAGGAGAATACCAGGCGGCGCTGAACCTGCTTGATTCGCTTAAAAATGGCAATACGGCTGAAGCGTGGAACTATCGCGGGTTCGCCACGCGCAAACTGGGCCGCACGGACGAAGGGATTGGCTATTACCAGCGCGCACTGGCTATCGCCCCGGATTATGCCAAAGCACGGGAATATCTCGGTGAAGCGTGGATGGTAAAAGGACGCCCGGACCTCGCGAAAGAACAGCTGAAGGTGATTGCCGGTATTTGTGGCCAGTCCTGTGAGGAGTATCGCGACCTGCAGGCCGCTATCAACGGACATCCGGAATCCTGATTTTCTCGTGGAGGGAAAACACATCGCTACCCGTGAGGTTCGTCAACAGTTAGCCGCACACCTGCCGCGCCTCTGGCGGTATGGGCTGGTGCTGTCGCGAAACAGGGATATCGCCGAAGAGCTGGTTCAGTCCACCTGCGTGCGTGCGCTTGAAAGAAGCAGCCAGTATACGCCGGGCACACGCATAGACAGGTGGCTGTTCGCGATCCTTCACTCCATCTGGATCTCTGAACTTCGGGCACGACACGTGCGTCAGGGGCAGGGATTTGTGGCCAGCGACGAGCTTATCGCACCGGACACCCGTGAACAGGATGAGACACGCCTGCATTACCTTAAGGTGATGCAGCGCGTCAACGCGCTGCCTGAAGCCCAGCGCAACGCGGTATTTTTGGTTTATGTCGAAGGCTTTACCTACCAGGAGGCGGCGGACACTCTGGCGGTGCCGATCGGAACCGTGATGAGCCGGCTGGCGACGGCACGGGCTCGGCTTGCCAGATCCGCTGACGCACTGCCTCCGGTAAAGGAGAAACGCTCTTGAACGCGCACCGTTTTGTACCGCCCTATCACGACGACGCCATTGTGGCCTGGATAGATGGCGAGATGTGCCGCGCCGACGCGCAGCAGTTTGAAGAACAGTTAAAGCGTGACGAACGCCTCGCCGGGCGAACCGACGAACTGATGAAAAGCAGCCAGGATTACGCCGGGGCGTTTGCCTCCCTGCTGGATGACGCGCCTCTTGAGACAATGCAGGCGCGTCTGGCAGCTCTTCCCGATCCACAATCCTCCTCACCGGTAGGCGTCAGCAGGCGGGCGCTGATTGCCGCGTCGGTCAGCTTTTTGATGGTTGGATCCGGGCTGGGCTACCTGCTGCGTCCCGCAGCTGCGCCTGCGGATGAGAATGCCCATATCCGCGACCTCGAAGCGCAATATATGTCCCTGTACAGCGTCGAGACGCTGCTGGATATGGACAGCGCGACGCCGGTCCTGCAGCGCGGGCTGGAACGGGCTACGCAGGACATCGGCCTGAAGCTGAACATGTCGCAGCTTGTCCTTCAGGGGGCAGAGCTTAAAATGGTGCGAATGCTGCGCTATGAAACCACCTCGATCGCGCAGGTTGCCTGGATCAACGCCGACTACGGCCCGATGGCGCTTTGTATCTCTCCTGTTGATGAAAAGGCGACGGCCTCTCTTCGCCAGGAGAAGCGGCACAGCATGAACCTGGCGTGGTGGCAGAATGCGGGCTACCAGTTTGTCCTGATTGGCCGCAACCCGCCGTCTCATTTGCGGGAAAACGCGGAGCAGCTACAGCGCCTGATCTCAGGATGACGGCACTTCATTCGTCTGAATCGCAATGGCAATGGCAATTCGATCGTCCACGACCAGAGCAAACTTATCCATTCCGTAGGACGCGCGCGAGATCGCGGTGGTGGCATCCAGCGTGAGGGCCTGCGCCTGCGGGTTTTTCACCACCGCCTCCAGGATCACCGGACGGGCAATGTTTCGCACGGTCAGCGTGCCGAACACCCTGAACCGCCCGTCGCCCTGGGCGACCACGCGAGAGCTGATGAACTCGATAGTCGGGTAACGCTCGGATTCAAAAAACATGTCGCTTTTGAGCTGCCAGGTGAGCAGCTTGTTTGAAGCTACGAGAGTCGCTACGGGAATGGTGACGTGAATATGATCGTCGACGTCGTTATCCGGATTGAGCGTTACGGCTCCCGTCACGCCGCTGAATGTCGCCCAGGAGAGGATGCCGCCGAAGGCATGCCACGAGAGCCGAATGGCGGTGTTATCGGTGTCGATAAGGTAGCTCTTCGGGGCAGCCATCGCCCACGGACAAGCTAAAACAAGTACTATTACCAGGCATCGCAGCATCTCAGGATCTCTTTTAGGGGAGTAGGGAGTAAACGCGTCACACCCGGGATCTATTCGGCTTTTGTGTGTCGGGCTGTGACATCTTTTGATCGCGACGGTGGAATCGCCATCGGGTGAGCCTTGTGAGAAGTGTAGACGTCGGAAAGCAGAGCGGTGGGTAATAAAAAAGGCCGCGTGCGCGGCCTTTCCAAGGGATTATTCAGTGACTTTCTTTTCCAGCTCGCTGGCACCTTCTTTGGTTTTGTTCCAGCCTTTCTCAGCACCTTCTTTGGTGGCATCCCACCCTTTTTCGGTACCTTCTTTGGTTTTATGCCAGGCTTTCTGGGAATCTTCGCTGACCTTGCTGCCAAAGCTTTCGCTTTTACCTTCCGCAGCATGCTTCTGTTTCAGCTTCAGCTCTTCACCTTTGTTCTGCTCTTCGTGCAGTTTTTGCTTCGCCTCGTTGGCGTTTGCGTTCGCCGCCGCGACGGTATCGTCAGTTGCATGTGTGGTCGCAGCAAATACTGGGGAAGCCAGCAGAACGGCAGATAATGCGATAATTGTTTTTTTCATAATATCCTCATTTAACGTTATCGGTTATGAGCGTGATTCAGCATGGCACAGACGAAGCGGGGTGGCTTTAGGAAAAAACTGTAATGAGATCAAAGTATCTTGTGTCCGTTTTTACTTTCCATGGTAGGAAGGCGGTATCGTTGATGTTTATCAAAGGGCGGCGGCAGGGAAAGGAAAATCTGCATGACAGGGTCTGCGCTCTGCTAGCGTTGAACAGTTTGCGTTGCGGCTGGCTGTCGCCACTGGCGGACGTGCTCGATCAGGGCTCTTAGCTTGGGCGCCATATTGTGACGCTGGGGGAAATAGAGATAAAAGCCGGGAAAAGAGGGAAGAAACGTATCCAGCAGGGCAACAAGCTGCCCCGTTTCAATATACGGAGTGAATGTATCCTCCGTGGCTAAGGTTATGCCGCCGCCGGCCAGTGCCAGGCTGAGCATAAGGCGCAGATCGTTTGTGGTGATCTGCGGTTCAATCGCCACATCGAAAGGAACGCCCGCCTCCTCAAACTCCCAGCGATAGGGGGCAAAGTCCGGGGCCGGGCGCCAGCCGATACACCGGTGAGCCACCAGCTCGCGGGGGTGCTCAGGTACGCCATGAGTCGCCAGATAGGACGGTGAAGCCACCACCCTCTCACGCTGCTGACCCGTAAGGGGAACGGCGATCATGTCTTTTTCAATAACTTCACCCAGCCTTACCCCGGCGTCATAGCCCGCCGCCACGATATCGAACTCCTCATCCGACACGAAGATATCAAGCGATACCGCAGGATGAGCTGCCGCAAACGACGCGAGCAGCGGGCCAGAGAGAAACGCTTCCGCGATTGAGGTGACCGCGATTCTGAGCTGGCCGCGCGGTGTGCTGTCCGACGCGACGTCTTCAAATGCCGCTTCAATATTGGCGATGGGGGCCTGCAACGATTTACGCAGCCGTTCACCTGCTTCAGTGAGGCTTACCGAGCGCGTGGTGCGCATTACCAGCAGGGTTTGAAAACCATCTTCAAGGCGCCTAATCCCCTGACTGACAGCGGAGCGGGTTATGCCCAGCTGCGCTGCGGCAGCGCTAAAGCTGCGCTCCTCGGCGACCGCAAGAAAAACGGGTAACAGATTGAGATCGATTTTCATTGTTTAACATTGCTAACTAGTGAGTCCATTAAATGCAGGATACAAGAAACAATGGTGAGTATCTATTATCACGTTGAACTCAACGTAAGGAGCAAAACATGAACAAAGTTATCTTAATTACCGGTGCATCAAGCGGTATCGGAGAAGGTATTGCCAGAGAGTTAGGCAAGGCAGGCGCGAACGTTTTCCTGGGCGCTCGCAGGCTGGATCGCATCAACGCCCTAGCTGCTGAAATCCGCAGTGCAGGGGGGGAAGCAGAGGCCGCAGTCTTAGACGTTACCAGCCGCCAGTCGATGGCTGACTTCGTACAGGCAGCGCGTGAAAAGTGGGGCCGCATTGACGTGCTGATTAACAACGCGGGCATCATGCCCCTTTCTCCGCTTTCGGCAGGCAAGCAGGATGAGTGGGAGCGCACCATTGACGTGAATATCAAGGGCGTGCTGTGGGGAATAGGCGCCGTTCTGCCGATTATGGAAGCCCAGGGCTCGGGACAAATCATTAATATCGGCTCGATTGGTGCCTTGTCCGTGGTGCCCACGGCTGCCGTCTACTGTGCCACCAAATTCGCCGTACGGGCGATTTCGGATGGTTTACGTCAGGAAAGTTCGAACATCCGCGTGACCTGCGTTAACCCTGGGGTAGTGGAAAGCGAACTGGCCTCGACCATTACGCACCCGGAAACCATGGCGGCGATGGACGCGTACCGTGCTATTGCCCTCAAACCTGCTGATATCGCCCGCGCTGTGCACCACATCATCGAGGCGCCTGAGAGTGTCGATACAACAGAAATTACGATCAGACCGACGGCATCTGCGAACTAACGTTGCGGATGAAAATTAGCGGGTCAGGCCGTTGCCTGACCCGCTTTACTTTCTTACCACGGCTGCTCGGTCGGCATAATAAACAGCTCTGCCACATCCACATGTTCCGGTGCCTGCAGCACGTAAACAATCGAGTCGGCGATATCATCGGCTTTCAGGAACGTCATCTTCTCCTTCAGCTGTTCCATCTGCGCACGATAATTGTCGTCACTGATATGCTCGAATAATTCACTTTCTACGGCACCCGGCTGGAGTGAGGTGACGCGAATGTTGAACTGCGGCGCCACTTCCATACGCAAAATATCCGAGAAGGCGGCAACGGCGTGCTTCGTTGCACAGTACACCCCAAGCCCGGGGAACGTTTTGCGCCCGGCGATCGACGAGGTATTGATGATGTGACCAGACCGCTGCGACTGCATAATCGGCAGTTCGGCCGCTACGGTGTTAAACAGGCCTTTTACGTTCACGTCTACCATTTGGTGCCATTCATCGACTTTGAGGCTGGCAATATCCGAGATCGGCATCAGCCCGGCGTTATTGAAGGCGATATCAATGTGGCCATAGCGTTTATGCAGTGTCGCGACCCCTTCATTAACCGAGGCCGGGTCAGTGACGTCCATAACCAGCGCAATGGCTTCACCGCCGGCAGCCTCAATTTCAGAGACCAGCGCCTGCAGGCGATCCAGGCGGCGGGCGGCGAGACCGACCCTGACGCCCTGTTCCGCTAATTTTTTTGCCGTGGCGGCACCAATCCCGCTTGAAGCACCGGTGATGAGAGCGACTTTATCTTTAAGTTCCATAACTGATCCTCGTGAGAGTTAATTTCAACGCTTCAGAAAGAACGTCTGAAGTACGGGTCAATAATGGATGTTTCAGGCGGTCGCTTCGCGCGGGCTTTTGCTCAAACTGTCGGACTTTTGCTGCGAACGATATCGCTGCGATAGTGCGAGGGCGTCACGCCGTTATGCCTGAGGAAGACGGCAGCAAAATGGCTGGGGCTGGTGTATCCCACGTTCAGGGCAATATTGATAATGGAATCACTGGTTTCCGACAGCATGCGGCGCGCTTCCTCCATGCGTAGCCGGATAAAATAGTGGGAGGGCGAAAGCCCGGTCGACTGTTTGAAGGCGCGGCTAAAATGGTATTCGCTGAGATCGGTCAGCTTAGCCAGCCGTGCCAGGTCAAACGGCTGGGCCAACCCTTCACGCATTGCCGTAAAGACCCGGTGCAGTTTAAATGCCTGCCGCAACAGATGCCACCTGGATGACATGCACAGACGACTGCGACACCCCGGTTCGTTACTGGGGCGATACGGTCGCAGAATGCGTGATCAACAAACTCTGCCCATCCCATACATACGTACTTTTCAAATATCCGTAACCGGAGAAACTATGCATCGCATTGACACACCTACTGCGCAGAAAGATAAATTTGGCGCGGGCAAGAACGGCTTTACCCGAGGCAACCCGCAGACAGGGACGCCAGCAACCGACCTTGATGATGATTATTTTGACATGCTGCAGGAGGAGCTGGTTGGGATCGTAGAAGGGGCTGGTATAGCGCTCGATAAAACCAAGCGAAACCAGTTAAGAACAGCGTTGCCAATTTTCCTGGGAATTAAAACAGCGGCATTACGTGATGTCGGTGTTGGTTCCAATCAGATTCCCGATATGTCTTTCTGGGGGGCTCCGTCCGGAGGGATTAATATGCCAAACGGGGCTCAAATCAGATAAGGTGAAGTAAGTGTTGCTGGTGCGAAGACGTTTACTACTCCATTTGCAAACTCGTGTTTTGCAATCGCTTTTGGTGTTGAGTATGGAAATAATAACTGGGTGTTCTCCCCAGGATATAAATCAGGGACGCTGACAAAGACCGGCTTTGAGTTCATTCACATGTGCTATAGCGGCGTAACGACCCCTCAGACTGCTGCGGAACGCGTCAAATATGTGGCAATAGGATACTAATATGATCAATTATTTATACAGTGCAATGCATAATGCTTTCTTCCCTGAAGAAGAGTTATGGCGCTATGGAGAAGCTGGCTGGGATTTATCGGACCTTAGGAGGTGACCATTGACCAGTTCTTGGAGTTTACAACTGATCGCGCGGCAGAAGGACTTATACGTATAGCAGGCACTGACGGTCTTCCTGCATGGTCTGTAATCCCTCCACCAACAGAAGCAGAGTTGAAGGATGCAGCACAAGTCGAAATGAATGCCTTACGCGCGCAGGCAGATTTTATTATCGGACCTCTAAAAGATGCGCTTGATGGAGGTTATATCTCTGATGCAGATAAGGATAAATTGGTCTCATGGCAAAAATATCGCTATGAACTAACACAAGTTGATGTGGGAAATCCTGCCTGGCCAGCGAAGCCGGTATGACACTGATTTAGCGACTAAAACAAGGCCGCCGAAGCGGCCTGTTACACTTTATTTCCTTCTCATAAAAGGTTCTTCAATATATTTTCTTGATATTGCAGCTACGATACCTGTAATAATAAAGGTTGCTACCGTTCCATAATAGAAACCTAAATGCAAAATGTTGATGACAATTGCCTGTATAGGGAATGCCCATATATACATACCATAAGATATGTCCATTTTGCCTTTTAAAATTAAATCTTTGAAGCTTACACCTATTATAATAGTGAGAACGCTTATACAAACCCTGCCTGCAATGGTTATACCTTGCTCTTGTCTTAATGCGAACAAAATAATCACTGATATTGCTGCTAGAAAAATCTTCGTGTTTTTACTGTTCCATGAGTTTATCGTAACGTACATTAAAGCGCCGATGGAAAAATTAGTACCTAACTCAGTAAAATGATGTGCGTTCATTGAGTAGAATGACTTTTCCGCCAGGTAAGGTGCAATAAATATCTGGCACAGCATAAATATTATAAGAAGAGCAGTGGGTGCTTTCCACGTTCTGCTTAATCCAAAAGCCAGAGATCCCAGTATATAGAGGAAGAACTCATGGGTTAATGTCCAAATTGGGGCGTTTGCTGCCTGTAACCAGCCATAGTCGGTCCACAGATGGGGTATATCATTTCCATAACTAAACAATATACTCATCTTTATGAAAGACTTAATTGTCGATAACGAAATAATGTACTGAAGCGCGTGTTCCTGCCAAAAAGGAGCTATCAGGAACACAACAACAAAATTACAAAAAACTAACGCGGGGAACAGTCGTTTAATGCGCTTCCACATGAAGTCATTAAAGCTCTTGGATCTCATAAAGCTCATGGAAACCAAGAAGCCTGAAAGAGAAATGAATATCTGAACCCATATGGAATCCATCGGAAACCAGTCGCTTGGGTCCGTAACGAATCCTCCACCAGTGAACATGTTTTGATGGAAGAATATAACCATTGAAGCAGCAATTAAACGCAATAAATCAAAGCAATTATCTTTATGTGAAACGTTGGTGGTCATGAGATTTTTTAGGGCTCTTACGTTATGATTTTGTTCAATACTACCACTTTACATTAACTGACAAAACAAGCTCAGTTACATTAACCGCTCATCTGTGCGCCTATCTACGTATCAGTGCCATGTATTGATAAGCGTCACAACATTGATCTACACGCCCTTTAAAACTACTGTGTATAAAAACAGTAAAAGGAGTGCGAATCATGCCCCGCCGTTCCGACATTCACGCCGCATTTGTGGCCGCAATACAGCTAAACCCCAAGGGCTACCGGTGCTTACGCACAGAAGACTTTATCCGCGAGCTGGCAAAGGTCCACTGGCATTTCAGCCGGACCGACGCCAACGAGTGGATAAAGTACTACCAGCCAGATTTCACGGATAAGACAACTGACGGAACCGACAATCACTACTGGATCCTGCGCAACATGGGGAGGGTTCACTGATGGGATTTCCTTCGCCGGCAGCAGATTACGTTTCTCAGCAGATGACCCCGGAGCTTATCTGCGGCGTCGGCATCGATACTCGCATCCTGGAAACATCATCAGGTTTCGCATTAATCGAGCCGGTCACCCGGTTAGTGCAGGGTCAGACTCTGCTGATTCTGTTGGGTGGTCGAACGCAGTTTGCGAAACTCAGGGGAGGGCATTAATCACGGATGATGGCGAAGCGATTGAGGGGGAGGCGGCGGAAGAAGTTGAAGTGCTGGGGCGGGTGACGTTCTTCATCAATAGCACTGATGTTGATGGCATTCCGGTGTAAGAAGTGGTGCGCGTTGGTAAAGGGGAAGGCCTGAGGTCTTCCCTTGGCAGGTTTGATGCCTGCTTTGAGCGAGGAGCAGACGTTAAAGGCTATAAAAAGACTACTAAATTTGTGGTGTTTCAGTCCTCATCCGCACAATGTGGGCAGCCCGCATACCTAATTTTCTCTCCCATTGCTTCACAGGGAGTTCCACAAATTTCACAAGTATCATAGCCTGTATGGATCTCAAGACATCGTGTACACAGGAAGTTCTCGCCAAAAACACAGACCGTTTCATGGCCATCGCAGTGAGCGCAATTTGCTAGGCCATCGGCATACATCATTTCGTCCACATGACGAAAATTCTCATCATCAAGCAAGTTATACCTTGAGAGTTCCGCGCTACAGGCGCGGCAGGTGAAGGTATCGCCATCTTCTTCTTCCACCGGCAAAACTTGGTCTGCATCGCACTCAGGACAGGTAAACTTCACATGGCGCTCTGTGTGAAAACAGACGTAACAGGTTTGCTCATATACAGTGGGGCCGTTCTTGCCGACGGCGAGAATTTCCTTGATGGCTGCTGGCTGGTGGCAAATGGTGCAGGGATGAATTTCAGTGCCCTCAGCTGCAAGGTGCTCAAGCTCGGGTTGGATATGTTTCAGACGGGCTTCAGCATAAAACTCGTTACCTCGCAGGAGTTGCGTTTCACCTAATGCCAGTGCCCGGTTGTGTGGTGAAGCAAAATGCTGTTGCCAATCTTCACGCATTAGTCGGTTCAGTGCAAACCAAGCCTGAGCCTGTTCAGCCAGAATGGTTTCCACCTCAGAATCACTAAAAGCCGTATGAAAGAAATGAACAACGCGGTTTCGGTGATTGCGAATGGTATTGAACGCAGCTTCGGTTTCTTTAGGGAGGGGCTTTTCAAGGATATCTCTCAACCGGATACAGACATCATCAAAGGACACCGATTGAAAATCACCGGCAAGGTAGTTTTTACGCGATACTTTTTTACCACTACAGACCAGTGTCCAGTGTTCGTTGGCAAGGGGGACCTTGAGCAAGATTTCTACGGCTGTCCAGAAACTAACTACCGAGTGTTTGTACTGTTTGGCTTCGAACTCTTCACGAGCCTTGTCCAGAAAATCCATGCCATTCTTGATGAGAGACGCCACATCAGCTGCGAGGGGGGCAGGTAATTTTGTCCGTGTATGCATCCTGTTCTCCGTTATCACGGGTGGGCCGGCAGCTGCCGCAGAGATTAGTGGGTATAGAGAATAGATCTTAGTTGCTGGCAATCCCACATCGAGGGTAAAGACTTTGTTGTAGGCCTCATTGCTCTCAAACTTCTCATACACCATCAAGCATTGCAGGATCTTCGGATGAGCAAGGCCATATAACTGGTGCATTACAAAACTGATATTACCCAATGTGGGCACGACCCTAGCGAGATTCTGGTTTCAATAAATTCCGAGCTAAGTTCGCCACAGCACAGTGATATCGCCACCGATTGTAATCGCACTCGATAAAATTAAACACCGTTGTTCGCATCATTTCCCGGCTGGTAATGCGCTCACCTTGGATACCATATTAGATAGCGCCCTCCAAAACACTCAATATCCGCTCTTGGCACAAAGCAGCCAGCGGTAGTTGGCTAACAAGATTACTGCTCATAAAAAAAAGCCCGCATCAGCGGGCTTCTTATCACTCGGGAACCGCGGCTCCTTTGCGTATCCTTTTTTGTCCCCTCACCGTCTGGTCGGTGTCCTGCTGAGACTGCTAACTACCTGTTATTGCTAGTGATGTCCTATCACTGTCCAATCATGATTGGAGGGCTGGCGGAGTCTGAATTAGTCCGCTAACCACCTGAATTAAAATGCTAATTCTTCAATTCAATTATTCTTTGGTGCCTAAGATGGTGCCTAAAACTAATTTTCATTTTATCGGTCCGCTTGGCCTTATCTTACAAGGCTACTTAGGAGAAGGTTAGAGCTGGTTTCCACAATCACCTCGCCGGGTTCCTCCGCGATACGCAGCGTAAGCCCTTGAGCATTAACGGCAGCTATCAGCTCCGCGATCTCAATACCGTCAACATCGACCGTGATTTTCCCCATGTTCAGCGCCAGCACATTGATGCTGTCAGCGTTAAGGTTCAGGCGGATTTTCACTGTGCTTCTCCTCCCTGATACCGGCCCGTTGTGATGCGGGTAATGGTGCTGTAGCCGCTGCTTACTATCAGTCCGGTCGCACGACGGGCACGCAGAATGTCGATGGCACCAATCAGTGAAGAGCGTTCGGTGAGGCTGAAACAGCTATGGTCGGTGCGCACCAGTTCATACCTTTCCACAATGAAATTGACAGCATCGCACAGGGAGATACCGGCGTTGATGTGCGCCTGAATCACGCTGTCGTCGCCAAACGGCGTGTCGTTAAGCGTGAGGCCATAATGTTTATCCAGCAGATGCGTGAGCAGCAGCTGCCAGACCTGCACGGGCGACGGGCATGGCTCAGCCGCCCGTGGTTCGGGTAAGGGTAAAGTTTGCATGGGGCGTGTCCTGTTTTTGGGAGGTGGCCGGTCAGCCGGTTACAGTCGAAGAGGGATAAATCGCGATGTAAACATAACCGTGCGAACCGAGCGTGTCGGCTTCACAGGCCAGTCCATTGTGCTGCAGAGTGACGCGCTGCTGATGGCGGGGATTCAGCTCACCGGCTGACAGCATTTGTTCCAGCTGCTTCATTATCAGCGGAAAAGCCTGGTCAAGGCGCAGTGCCTCATCGTTGCTGAATTCGCCGGTAAACCCTGCCCGGTCAGCCAGAAAGTGCAGCCGGTTGCCTTCCTGCACTAGCCTGGCACTGAAACACGGCGTTTTACCGCACGTCAGTCCCCATTGTTCAGAATGCATATGTCCTCCTTTATGACCAGCCACGTTCGGCAAACGAAACAATCTCTTTGCTGCCGACAATCAGGTGATCCAGCACGCGCACCTCAACCAGCGCCAGCGCTTTTTTCAGCCGCTCGGTAATGCGCCGGTCCGCATCGCTGGGTTCGGCATATCCGGATGGATGGTTGTGGGCAAAGATGGCTGCGGCGGCGTTATGCCGCAATGCGGCTTTCACCACCTCGCGTGGATGAATTTCCGTGCTGGTGATGGAGCCGCAAAACAGCGTTTCGTGTGCCAGTAGCCGGTTCTGATTATCCAGAAACACCACCATAAACACTTCCCGCTCCAGTCTGGCAAGGTTCAGCCGCAGCCAGTCGCGGGTAGCGTTTGCTGAGGCAAACGCCACGCCCGGTTCACGCAGATAATTTTCCAGCAGTGTCAGGGCGCGTTTTATGGTGCGGTGTGAAGTGAGCGGGTGAGGCAATACGGTATTTTCCATAGTGTTCTCCGCTGTCAGTCGATGATGTGCATGATGGCGCTGCTTTCAGGATGGCTCAGCGCAAACTCACGAAGCTGATAGTAGTGCTCACTCATGGCGGGGCTTCCGGTTCTGCAGGCATGGTGGCTCCAGTTCAGCAGGCAAACGGTAATGCCAGCGGCTTCGCTGCCCATCTCCGCACTGTTGCCATTCAGTTTGTTGAAAATGGCCCAGCTATCTTCGCTGTCAGGTGCGATGAAGGCACCGCCGTTGCTGAGCGTGTAATAATTCCAGTATCCGCCGTTGTAGGCATCGCACAGGCGATCCATCCAGGCGAAAGCACGAGGCTCCAGCAGCATCCACTGGGGGATTTTGCCGAAGTGCTTCGGCCAGAAGTCAAGGCGCTGCCTGTCCGGTACGGGTGACGCGGTGATGTGTGAAGTGATTTGATCCATGTTGATTCCGTATTAGTGGTTTGAAAACAAAAAAGGCCATGCTTCCCGGAGGAGGCATGGCCTGAAGTTTTTTAAGTGGGTGCTGATAAGGTGGGGTGTGGCAGTTGCGCCTCTCAGCCAGTCGTGACGGTTAATTCAAGGCAACTGATACTGACAATGGCTGGTAATACTGCGGATCGAATATGGTCAGTGGCAGAACGGTCTGATGACCTGCATGCAATTCTGTTACCTTCAGAATTTCAACAGCACTGACACCTTCAACACATTCGTGTTCCAGAAAAGCGTCTTGTGAACGTGTTGCGTCACTTTCTCCAAAGGGAGCCACTTCCATGACGCCTTGTGCGAGTGTTTTGCCAGCTTCGTCTTTCAAACGCAGTGACACATTCAGTTGGCCGAAGCCTGTACCGCTTCCTCCGTTATCAAGGCGAAACTGATAAACGCACATATTGCCGGGAGCCCAGACGGTATCGGTGTTACGGATACTGATGTAGCTTTGTTCGTAGGCCTGTGCGGGTTGCAAATGGCACCACGTAAAACCTGCAATAAAAGGTAAGGCTTTAACAAATCGGTTCAAAAATGATGCTCCTGATTTTGATAAAGGGTCGCTTTGCTGTTGCTGGAAGGACTTCAGCAGTTGCCCGTACGACGACATAATTCCGCCAGACTTTGCTGTGCTACCCACTGCTGTAACTTCCGATCCTCTTCCGAACGTTTAGCTGCCAGAGCAGCCTGTTGCTGCTTATTCACACAATTATCCGGCATGACCATAACGACTTTCGGGGTCATCTGCTGTCTGATCTTTTTTGCTTTAGCATCGACATCATCAACGGGCGGGTAACTAAGAAGGTCATCAATCGCTTTTTGCCGTGCTGAAGATTGATTGTCGATAATAGCGAAATAGCATCCTTCACCTTTGTCTTCTCCCTGATAAACCGTTTCAATGTCATTGAAGGTTTCACCTACAGGCTCCACTTTCAGTTGTCGAATCGTGTGAGTCTTCTTATCGGCAAGAAACAGTGCACCACCACCACGCACACGTATCAGAAACTGTTTTGTCCACGGGTAGTTATCAACAACACTGGCCTGATAGAGCATGTTGTGAAGTGTGTTGTCATCCAAGCCATCGGCTGATTTCCAGCCTTCAGCCTGCATGTATTGCCAGGCCTTAACAGTGCCGACAATATTTCCAGCTTCAGCTGCAAAAACAGCCCCAAGGCAAATGCTGGCGACCAGCGCTGTAGTAGTAAGCAGTTTCATAGTGATTATTCCTTTTGAGGTATCAACCCACCGCTGGTGCGACGAGCAGTGAATGGAAAAAGCGAAAATGAGGTAATGCCTGGAGAAATTCCGGGCGGGAAAGCACGCTGGTGAACTCTCTTTTCGGTGTAAACATTTCTGAATGACACGTGACGGAATGGATGATATGCAGCGGGAAAACGGTTATTTGCCCAAGGTGCTCCCCCACCAGGAACCAGTCACCGGCACTGAAAATTAACCGGTAAGGTGCAAGGCCATCACAACGGCATCCGTCGGCCAGCAGGGTAATAAGGCGTTGTTCAGTCGCTGCTCTGACGAGGCGAGTAAAAATACCTGGACGAGGTGGGGAAGCTGGCGATTCCTGATGCCAGACAAGGCACGGCGGCGAGCCCTGACGATTGAGAAGTGAGCTGACCAGATGGCTGTCCATATCCGGAAACAGCGTGCCAATACCTGACTGCCGGGCAAATTGCATCGCAGCTTCTTCCCTGAGTTCATGTCGCCCTCCCGTTAACAGACGGCAGCAGCCGTTCTGATATTCGAGATCGAGGTAAATCAACCGTTCGCGAAAATCACGCTGCAGCGTGCGTTCCGAAACACTAAACTCTGCCGCAAGCAAACGCACATTCAGCGTTTCACCAGCGATCAAGCGGCTGATAATCAGCGACAGCCGGACAGACAAGCGATCAGAGCGACGCTCAGCCTGAGACATTTATGATCTCCAAAACAAGTAAGAAATTAATAAAGATGGCGTTACTGTAATGTGCGCGGTGGACAGGTTATGTCGGTGACGCGTGGCCACATGGTTAGTGCGGATTGGTACTCTGGGTGCGAGATAGGGAGGGGGTACAAGTTTACAGCTGGTATTATCTTCTTGTGGTGCCGACAGGTTGTGTCGGTGATGCTGGAATTGTCTGTAAACCTATGGATAAACGAAATAATTCACCATCGACATGATGATGTTTCATTTCGTCAGAAGAAAATCCAGTCCCAGACGGCACGCGCCATCGACACTACGGCATCCCGGATACTATTAATCACGGCTTTGAATGACTGAGGCAGAGTCGTTGTCACAGAATCAAACACTGCGCCTGTCGCACGACCGAAATCTTCACGCGCCTGCTTTTTTACGGATTCACTGCACAACCTCTCGTGCAGTTGCGTTGCCAGAGGGCTGGTCGCTCGATCCGGGAGACAACGCATCATGGTTTCGACCAGCATCGGAAGGTTCCATTCCGTTCTGGCAGAGATGCTGCATACTGGGTTAAAGGGGGAGAACAGGTGACGAATGGATTCCTTTTTTGCATCAATATTAGCCGACTGATTCGATGATGGTGTATTGCTGGTGGCGTCCCATTCATTGCTGGGCTCGATTTTATCGGCCTGATTAACGACAAACAGCACCCTGTGTTGATAGCCAGCCATCACCTGCTGATAAAAACGCTCATCAATCGAGAAAGCGCGATCATCAGCTTTGATAACCCACAGGATCAGATCTAGCTCAGGAAGAATATTGCGGTACAGGGCTTCGTACTCCTCATCGCGCATTTCACTCTCGCCAACGCCCGGCAAATCTACCAGTACCAGGCTGTGGTCGCCGCTGTAAAGACGAAAATGCAATGCCTCCCGGGTGCATGCGCTGACATCGCTTACTGAAGTAACGTTGCCAGCAAATAGCGCGTTACAGACACTGCTTTTGCCTGCACCTGTTTTCCCCATGATGCCAATCACGGGTTCGTATTTGGTAAGTGTGTGAAAGTGGTCGAGGATAAGATTTCGAACAGTGGCAGGAAGTGAAGCCAGCGGTTTCTCAATGGCCTGAAGGCCTTCAGATTTGCTCATACAGAGATCTCAGCGTGAAAATAAAAACCCCCGCGCTCCGGTAAGGATGCGGGGGACTCACTGAGATGATATCTATCTGAAATTATTTGAAATGTATAATAGCTAGACGGAGGACATGATCAATTTTATCTTGCACTCAGTTTATACTGCTGTTGAGTGCAATTTGAAAAATGTGCATCTCATCGAGATTCTGATGGACTGCTTTGTGACAATGGCGAAACTAGCTCACAACATTCGATGTTGCTCAACGGTGACCCGCTAGATTTTACCGCCAAGGTCCATGCCATCAGGATTTGGAGCCGGAGTCAGAACGTTGCCTGAGCCCATATCGAAACAGCCACTTAATTCTGTTCCTGCAAAAGACTGAATGAAGATCAACTTCATCTCTGGAATAGTTTCAAAGACCTTCATCCAGATGCTGAAAAAACCCGTGGCTAATGCAGTTCGCTTGATACTTGTCTTTAAACCCATGCTATCGGGCTCCGCTTCAAACAAGGTCAATGCTTCATGGGCAACACCAAAAGCCTCCATTCGCTGAGCGACGCGATCCAGTGCTACCTGTTCGTCATTTGAATCAAGGTAAATCTGAACGGGCTTATCCAGTCCCACTAACCGGAGTGTATTTCTGGCCATGACTTTTTGCCGCTTAGTTAGGTGAGAGGAAAGATGAACATTTCCGTCGGCTTCATAGCGATACGCATCAAACGTGTTGTCACGATCAGGAAATATCAGCCGTCTCAGATTGACCCTGTTATCGCCTTTACAGGAATTGCAGTTCGTGCAGGCAAGCAAAAAATTAGACCATCGCTTCTCAAGTTCGGGCTTTCCCCAAAGTCCCTTCTTCGGCTCAATGTGCTCAACGGCCAGCAGAGTCGGTATCCTGCGCTCACAATAACTGCAATAGCTTCCCAACCGTCCGACTAAATCTGTTTTAGCATCTTCATATTTTGCAAAGTCTCCATGAACCGGAGAGGTGCCTTTTTTTACGGGTCTCATCCATTATTCCCCAAGTTTTGCCGCCCGCTGCATCTCCAGAAATGCCTGGAAAGCGGGATTATCCGCGTAAGGAGCCAGCGAATCGGCTAGTCTATCTTTGTACTGTTGTAATTTTTCCACGGGCGCCGTATTCGCTTCATTAAGCGTTTTCAAATATTCTGTTGCGACGCCTTTCATTTCCGCATACCTGTTACTGACCTGTGGAGTGTTAACACTCATGATGCCTGCAGCAATATCCTCTAGGGTTTTGTTCGCAAGCTGAGCAGGTGCCAGGCCATCAAGCATGATAAGTTCTTCGCTTGATCGCAGAGACTGGATCAGGAACGGTGAATGAGACGTACAAATAAATTGTAAGCTTGGAAATGTAGTGCGCAAATCTTCAATTACATGACGTTGCCATTTGGGATGGAGGTGAAGATCCAGTTCATCAATCAGCACGACGCCCTGCGTTTTTACAAGTACATCTTCCCCAAGGTGAGGATTTAATAAAGCAGCCTTTTGTGCAATATCCGCAATGAGTGCTAACACACATCGCTGGCCATCACTGAGTAAACTGAAGGGTAAAGATTCCCCCCCTTTTAATGTCAGAATTAACTCTTCTCTTTTGGGATCGTATCGAAGGTGAACTGCGTTTTCGATACAACTTACAACAGCCTGACGCACGACTGTCAGCATCGTTGAGTCTTTTCCTGCCTGATAAGCTTGCCATTCCTGACGAGCAAACCATGCGACTAATTCTTTAAGTCCTATTCGGGGATCAACGCAATGTTTATAGCCATCCAGCCTGGACGGTTTACCTGCAGAACGTGTTTGTACAGGATTAGTTCTGGAAGCTTTCGGGTCCTGCCACAAACGCATCGTTCCATAATAGCTGATCAACGGCAGTGAAATATCCGCTGTTAAATCGGCGTCACACCGCTTTGCGAGCGCGATCAACTCACTGGCATTACCGTAACGGGTATTTCCACCCTGACTGGCTTTAGAGCGTTCCCAGGTAACGTTCTCGTTCTCTACCACACCTGTAGCAGTGACAATAACAGGCCAGGACTCAGTAAACTGAGGCTCTCCCTCCTTTTCCACAAATGACAGCGTCGCATCAGAGAGTTCAATGCCCTTTTTATCATTTTTCTTTTTGAATCCGAGTAACCATGATGCGATGGCAACAGACACAGCATCCAGCAGTGCTGTTTTACCTGTAGCGTTCTGCCCTACAATCAGATTAACACTCGGGTGGAACCGAAAAGACTTCTCGTGGTAACAACGAAAGTTCTGTACAGCCAGAGTATTTATTTTCAAATGGTTGCCCTCCACTTTGAGCGAAATGCAATTATATCTTATCTGTCATTGCATTTCAGAAAGAATGCAATCTCAACGTCTGGTGAACGCTCAAAGTGGTATTGGTGATAGAGAGCACAGATTCTGTGATGTGTGCACTTCATCAAAACCTGCACACGGTAGCGAAGCGTTCACAGTCTCGCATCTGGCTCAATACGGCTGAATGAAGCTTCATGGCGAACCGGAGCAGATGGCCCGCAAGCAGCGTCAGCACCATTGTTAGCAGTAGTGCACGAGTGGGACGAACAACAATAAGTACACCCGCCACAACGGCGTCAACATCAAAATTTTAGGTACCACATCTTGAAATTGCAGTGTTGATAAGTGATAAGGCCAAATCGTTAACATCATGCGGATATTTAGCGAGAGAGATAATTGCAGTTCTGGGTGAGACACTAAGTTGACCTGTTTCCCCAGAACAACGTACTACGTTAGCAAGCCTTCATCTGTTGCAGAATAACTAGGACTCTCTCAATGCAGGTCTGCAGTGTATCCTGATGGCTGACGTATCCTTGCTGACGATGCGTGTGCAGCAACTGGACACAGGGGGCACGCTGCTGCCACAGGGGATCTCTCTGACCTGCACCCTGTTTGTCGACGCCGCCGACCGGAAATGCTGACATTTCCGACCCAACTCAAGACTTAGGAATAGTGACAGATGGTAAATCGATTAATTAAAAATATGTTCGCAGAAATGCGAGAGCATGAAATTCAGTCATCCTGTGGTTATATATGTGCTGAATGCAATCGCAGTGCCTACTACTTCAATAAAAAAAACAGTCAGCTGAATTCCGGTAAACAATGTCTGATATGTTCAGAAAGCCGGTCTGATGGCATTCTGGTGGAAGATTTCGAGTTCACCCTGAGGGGCCATCTACGTGACCACTATGCCCTTGCGGACTGTCATTCGACAGACACACTCCCGCTGAAGGACGTACTGAAACGATTTACTTATGATAATGAGGACTTCCTGGGGCTGCTTGCCGCATTACTCTGTCAGCCAGGCGATACCTTCTTCCGGGAGGGCGCTTGGTACAGAAATATCGTCGATGAGGCTTTTATAGCCACGTGCAGAGACAACGCAATCCGGGGATGGGAAGATATGGCCTATGAACTGAAGCATGTCCGGCGTTTTAGCCATTCAGGGGCATACAAATATTATACTGACCTCATTGATTCATGTTTCCACAGTGTTGAGAAGGAGCAGGAAGACTTCAACACCGCATTGACGGTCCTTCAAAAAGGAGAGGTATTGTATCGAGGGCGTATCGCTAGGGATAATGAACAAAAAATGGCTTTCCTTTCAGATCCGGTTAAGGAACTATCCGCACCGCCGAGTCACTTGGCCACCAATAGCCGCATGAGCCCTCCGGGCATCTCTTTTTTATATACCGCAGGCGACGCTGAAACCGCCATCGCAGAACTCCATCCGTTTATCAATGACATCGTTGCCATAGGGCAGTTTGTTACCACCCGAGAGCTGCGTTTTTTTGATTTTACGCTTCTGGATAATGTTTCTTACGCTGACGCCCATATTCTCGACAAGCCGGTAATGGATAAAACTTTCAAGAACAGATACTTGGTGAATACACTTCATCGCTTGATCTCAAGGCCCTTGCGCGCGAATGACATCAGTTATATTGAGACGCAGGTCTTTGCTGAACTCATTCGTTGCTACCCGCGTGAGAAATATGATGGCATCATTTTTGGTTCAACACAGAGAACTGATGGACGTAACTATGTCATTTTCGGGGAAAGTACAGTCACTGACGGCCAGAATGGAAAAAATAATAAGCATCACGTTGAGTTTAACCATGAGCAAGGCGTGAGGCTGTACTGTATAAAAGAAATGCGCGCTCAGGCAGAAGTAGTGCCGCATTCGCACCCGATTTTCTCATGAAACATGAGGCTGATGTTGCGTCCTTTCGTCATTTAAAACCTGATTTCTGCCAAGTTTGTGGCTTTTCGGCTGCGCCGAGAAATGAGATAAACGGGTATACCGGCAACATACCCATATGCCCTAAATGGCGGCCAGCTTTGGACAATAAGCTGACATTGCGGACGTGATGGCACATTCTAGTTGACAATTACATACCTATATCCCTGTTGCTTGAAGCTTCATAGGTAGTGCAGACCGAGCCAATTGAAACGGTGAGAATCTTGTCTGCGCCAGTTCAACTTGCGGTGTAAGCTAATTGAAGAAATAGCTCTGTATCAATTGCAATCAATTATAGGGAGCTGTCTATCCAACATGAAATTGTGTGTATAAGGTGTATTTAATAAGCAATTAAATTTCACTGACAGTGAAATTTAATTGCTTTTAGTCGAAGTGTATGGTCTAATCATCACAGGTCAGGCGTTCCGCCTGAGCTGTGTTCTTTAAAATGATTGTTCTCATCGTAACAGCGAAGGTCTAGCGTAATTGCCTGTTTATCAGGCCGCTCCTTCATCCGGTGTTGGAGATTTTGACGGGCAGACCAGCGTCATCGGTCAGTCTGAAGCACGTTCGTAATGATGGTGATTCGTAGCCAGTCGCGATATGCGGCTACTGGGCTAGTGCGCTATCGGAATAAACGGGGCTTCATCGTCGCGAAGACTGGTGTTGGGCTTGCGCATCGGGTTGGCTCCTTTCGGCCATCGCCTTGTTACGGGGCTTCGGCGTTTTGCCGATTCAAAGGAGAGCAATATGAAACACGATACTTTAAAGAACACCATCGCAACGCTTGAAAAGCTGCGCGATGCTCACTGCAGCCAACTCGATGCTGGCGCTCTGGCAGAGCTGGAAGATGTATTGCATCAGTTACGCATACATCGTGACAGCCCGGTAAGAAGCGGGTTCCGGTTTGACGATATCGTCTTCCGGGCACTGCGTATTATTGACGTTGTGGTTCGTCTGATCACAAACATTGATGATTGGATGAAATAATGCAGCAGAGCCAAGACGCAGCAGGCCCAATATTTATTTGCGGAGTTAATTATGAATATCGGACAGGCTATCAAGTTATGCCGAACCAGAAGGGGAATATCACAGACGGATTTAGCTCGGAAGGCAGAATGTTCTGTTTCTTATCTTTCCATGCTCGAAAACAATAAACGAGATCCGACGCTTTCAACCCTTAACAGCATTGCTTCTGCTCTCAACATTCCTGTCAGCATTATTTTCTTTATTGCAGCAGAGGCCGGTGATCTTAACGGTATTGATAAAGGACTCCAAGGAGAACTTGCGCGTACTGCGTTGGAGCTGCTTAATGATTCACACTCCGTCTGACTCGCCCTTCTATAGCAAACGACGCATCAGCAGTATGACAGCGCTATCAAAAGCGCTGAACATCTCTCCTATCGAACTCCTTAATCTAGCCAATCGTGCGGACCATATGTACCGACTCGCCAGCTCGATCACTAAGCCTGACGGAAGTACGCGCCAGACTTGGGATGCATATGCACCTCTAAAAAAAGTACAACGCAATATCAGGCGCAATATTCTTGATTACGTTGTTTATCCAGCATATTTGACAGGTAGTCTGAAAGGCTGTGATTATAAAACCAATGCAACTTTACACGCTGGTTCTTCGATTGTTATTAATGAAGATATCACGCGTTTTTTCCCGTCAACTTCAGACACAATAGTGCATAACATATGGCAACATTTCTTTGGCTTCGGTAATGAAGTAGCTGAATGTTTGACCTGGCTGACGACCCGACAAGGGGAGCTACCTCAGGGTGCCATCACTAGTTCATTTCTGGCTAACCTGGCGTTTTGGAAAGATGAACCGGCACTGCAAGCCAGTTTTCGGGCAAGAGGAATAATTTATTCCCGCTACGTTGATGATATCGCCGTCTCGTCAGTAAACTTTCTTGATAAACCGGATAAAACGAATGTGATAGCCTCGATTTATGGCATGCTTTCTAGGCACGGCTACCAGCCTAAACGAGCTAAACACGAAATCAGAACATCTGGGCAACGGATGGAAGTTACCAAGCTTTCGGTGAATTCAAAACCCGGTCTCTCTTCCGCTAAGCAAAGTCAGATACGATCGGCAGTCCATCATTTGGAGCAAGCCATTCTTAGGGGGGAAATTATCGAGTTCGATAAGGGCCCTTATGCACAAACATTGGGGCTAGTTCATTTATTGGCCAGATTCCATCCTGGCAAAGCAAAAAAACTTAAACAGCGCTTGCTTGCTCTTAAGAGTGCGGGGCGCACGAATATGTATCCATAGTGTAAGAACAATGACAGATATTTTTTACTAAGGTGAAGGCGTGGCAATCTTTGACATTGAAAAGGACGAATTACTTCGGCTCTCCGATACTCAGCTAGAAGAGCTGATAGCTCGGCTAGCGGAAGCTGAAGTGGCAATACATGGTCATAGCCCAGCATGTGTAAATTGGTCTGGTTCAATTACAGCCCCTGACGGAGGAATTGACATCCATGTTCAGATTCCAGTTGATCAGCTGAAGGCTGGCTTTCTTGTTAGGCCTGATACGGTCTTTCAGGCAAAGAAATATAAGATGCCAAAGGCTGCAATTGAGAAGGAAATGGGCATCGGCGAAGCGCTTTCACCCATCATATCTGAACAAGCCAGAAAACAAGGCAGCTACATAATTGTCAGCCTAGGTGATGATTGCTCGCCGTCAGGAAAGGCGGATCGTCTCAAAGCGATGAGGGATGCAGTAAAAGATGATCCTAATAAAAGCACTCTTCATCTTGATTTCTACGACCGTTCCAAACTCATTCAATGGTTGCGCCAATATCCATCAGTCATGCTGTGGGTAAAAGGGAAGCTTGGGCAAGGGTATTCCGGCTGGCAACCCTACGGAGCTTGGAGCAATCCGCCACAAGGTGTTACAGACACTCTAATCTCAGCCCCAGGCGTAACCATTACTTTACCGTCGGGAAGGGGACAAAAACTCAAAATTGATGAAGCAATTAGCCCAATGCGAGCACTTATCCGCTCGACGAATAAGGCGGTTCGTATTACAGGATTGTCTGGGGTTGGGAAGACTCGAATCGTTCAGGCACTCTTTGATGAATCTATTGGAACAGATGCGCTTGACCGGACAGTAGCTATTTATGTTGATACTGGCTCTGAGCCAGTACCGTCGGCGACAGCAATGCTTGATAAGCTGATCGCTGAGGACCGACGAGCAATTATGATCCTTGATAATTGCCCATCAGAACTCCATGCTTCACTTGCTAGCAAGGTATCAGCTGCAGGAAAAGAAGTAAGTCTCATCACGATCGAGTACGACATTAGGGATGACAAACCACAGACAACTGAGGTCATCCATATTGAGACAGATGGTCCAGAGGTGGCTGAGCAACTTCTTATCCGTCGCTTCCCATCTATTGGTCAGAATAATGCCCGTCGTATTGCTGAGTTCGCAGATGGGAATGCAAGAGTTGCTTTGGCTATAGCGGAGAGAGGGGAGGAAGGCTAGAGTTTGGCTCTACTTTCTGATGCGCAGTTGTTTAATCGTTTGTTTGAACAGCGTAATCAACCCGACGGTAATTTACGGGAGCAAGCTGAAATATTGTCACTGGTGTATTCATTCTCGGTATCTAGTCAAGATGCTGCTACCGATGAACTGGAAATATTAGGGGCGCTCTTTGAGTATTCCAGAACCCAGTTATTTAAAGCCGTTACGAAGTTGATGGAACGTCATATCGTTCAGAAAAGATCTCACTGGAGAGCTATCTTACCTCATGCCATTGCTAACAGATTGGCAGCATCCGCACTCGACAGTATTCCCGTTGATCAACTTAGGGCGACTTTTGAAGCTCCGGATTGTGAGCGTTTATTAATGTCTTTTTCGCATCGCTTGGGGTTGTTGCATGACCATCCTGTTGCGAAAGAAATTGTAGAAGCCTGGCTTCAGCCTGAAGGGATGTTAGGAAGAATAGCCGAGTTAAATGATATTTCGTTACGAATACTTGGGTATATCGGACCGGTTGCACCTGAAGCATTGCTCAACAGAATTGAGGCTGCCGTACTCTCATCATCTGATTTCAAAGGTATGGAGCCGGGCTACAATCCGCAGCGACGTAGTATTCTGCGTCTTTTACAATTGATGGCATACGAACCGAATGCCTTTGAGCGATGCGCCAGGCTTCTTATCCAAATGGCAGAGGACGAAGCCGATAATAATAATCTGGATTCTGCTCTAAACATGGTCCCAAGGTTTTTCCAGGCGTATCTGTCTGGTACTCATGCATCCCTGAGCCAGCGTATTGCTTTAATGAACGAATGCATTGCATCAAGCACTCTTACGCGTAGATCTTTGGGCTTCAAGATGCTGTCAACCGCCTTGGATGGCCCTCCGTGGTCAGGGTTTGGAGTTAGTGAGTTTGGAGCTCGACCAAGAGACTATGGATACGAACCCAACTATGATGAACTTGTTGAATGGCGCAGCGCCTTTATTGACGTCATTATCCAATTAGCGGCATCCGGAGATCCTGAGCTTGAAAAGCCTGCAAGATCAATCCTGGCTGACAAATTCAGGGGAATTTGGTTTCAAGAAGCAATGCGAGACAAACTCATCGATGCTGCCCGTACATTAAATGTTTTAAGTCCTTGGGGGGAAGGTTGGAAAGCCGTTCGTTCAACGGTTTATTTTGACTATACCAAGCGTAGCGATGGAGATGATGTTGAGCAGTTGCCGGATAATCTTGCTGCCTTAGAGAAGGAGTTGGAGCCCATTGCGTTAATTCCAACAATAAAGACATACGTGTTGAGTAAAAATCATGATTATTGGGCACTGGATGCGGATTTTGATCATGAGGACTCCGATAAATATACCGCAGCTGGAAAACGACTTGAAGCTAAAGCACTTCAATTGGGACAAAACTTTGCCTCATCAAATCATGTACTTGAGGAGTTAGGAGCAGATCTGTTCTCCATCGGTGGAATGCCTTATCGTGCTGGCTTTGGTCGAGGACTTGCTCGAGGGGCACATGATCTACGTATTGGCTGGCAGCGACTTGTTGAACAAATTGAAAAACAGCCAGATGCTAACAAAGACTTTGGAGTTATTGGGGGATTCATCGAAGAAGTTGACTCTGTCGATCCATCATTAGCACAGAAGTTTCTCGACCAATGTGCGCAGCATCCTGAACTGCGACAGGTATTGGTTGGCTTGCATCCTTGGGGGAAATTTACAGTAAATGATTTGGATCGCTGCATGAAGCATTTGGATGATCCAGACATTAGCCCTTTTATGTATGAGCCAATTCTCTGGCGAGACCAATACGCCAATTTACCGAGAGTCCGTTTACTTGATCTTGCTAAGCGCCTCCTAAATAAAGTTAGCGGCGACGATGTTATTTTGGATGCACTATCCATGAAGCTTCATGGTAAAGATGAATCTGCAGATACGCTCGGTGCAGACTTTCGATTAATCGGTCTCGCAGCAGCTATCCAGAGGATTCAAAACAGCGACAGAGACCAAGGGGGGGCAATCGATTATCGCATGGAACAAGTTATCCATGCTGCATTGCGTTTCGATGGTAATGACTCAAGAAAAATAGAGTGGTTGGACACCATATTCAGCGTCATTGATGAACATTATGGATATGTGTCTGGATTTCATAAAACTATAGCTACAACTGCTGCATCGATGACAGAAGCATTTCTCAATCGCATTTTTGAAGGTACTGAGGAACAGCGGCAAAGAAGACAATTCTTTATTAATCGTGGTGGCTTACGCACTTATCCCCTAGCAAAAATAAATACAAGCGTTCTAATTGCATGGTGCCGCGCCAGAAATGATCCCTTTGTTTGGCCCGTTGTAGCTGGTGGAATAAATCTTTGGTCAAAAAATGGTGAGCAGAGTGCACTGACCATACACGAAACGGCTATAGAACTTCTAGAGGCGTCACCTGAGCCACTAGCTGTACTGGAGTCTTTTGCTGAGCGCATTACTCCATCATCCTGGACTGGTAGCCTTGCGAACATAATGCAAGCTAGATCAAGGACTATCAGTACACTGAGCCAACATGAGCGTCCAGATATCGCCGAGGCTGCGAAAGTAGTTTGCGAAAAAATGAAGAAGTGGGTGGAACGTCAAAAAGAACGCGAGTTACGGGAAGATAGTGAGAGGGAACAGAAGTTTGAATGACGGTTAAAAGCCTAACAAGGAGAAAGTAATGGAGTCTGCACGTGATAAACATACCCGTGAGATTGTAGAAGCAGAGGATCTGTGGCTACTTGATAGCGTTGATACTGAAGGTTACGTGTGCTGGGGGTGTGGTATAACCATGCATCCTGCTGCATGGGAAAAAGATAAAAAAGTCAGAGCCTATTTTAAAAAGAAACGCCATATTCAGCATCATCCAGAATGTGATGCTGATGCTGAAAGCACAGTAATTCGCCAAGGCCAGAAGGCCAGTGTCCGCAACATACTGGACAGTGCTCCGGGGTTAATGCCCTCGGGGCTAAAGTTGATCGAAAAACGCCCAGTTGTTGAATCAAGTTTCTCTGGTGATGAAAGTAAATCCAGTTCGACACGTTCAGCATCCTCACAATCTGGTGAAGGTAATTCACCCGAACGACAATCCCGGCGTCAAGTGAATGCTATTCGCAATATTTGCCGTGCCTTCATCCGTTTCCCGCATGACCGGGGAATGTCGCTTAACGTTCCCGGAATCAGTGGTCAAATCTACATGACGGCATTTAAAAAGCTCCGGAATGAGGTTCAACCTTACCCTGAGCCGAAGATCTTTTATGCATCACTGCTCTGGAATAAATTTACTGAAAATGATGAAAACCTAATCATTCCGCTGTCTGGTGAATGGGGAAAAGATGAGGAAGGTAAACCTAAACCTACCCGAAGCTACCAGATCTACATCGAATGGGCTAGCTGGTCTAAAGCCAAGCGTACCGTGGTTCGTAAAGAGCTGGAAGCAGCTCGCACAGAGGCTATCGAAGCTAAAGGTAAAGGGCTGAAAGATAAAGCTTGGATCTTTTTTATCGGCGAGCAAAATGCAGAAAATCCGGAGATCTTTTACGTTAGCGATTATCGACTCATCTGCGCGATTGTAGGGCACATCACTTATCCCTGATGTGAAAAAGGCCTTCCCTAAACAGGAAGGCCACATTGAAATTAAAGATCGATTTGGTAAGAACCGAAATTACGATATCCTTCACCAAAAATCTTGGTCTCTATTTTAGCGAGATAATCAAGGCGGTTCAGCAGCTCCTGATAGTGGCATTGGAAGTCTGGATGATTAGAGTTTAGTACATAACGGCAGTTCTCTGGAAAATGCACCAAGCCTCGATAATCGTCCAGATGTAGGCCCATCGCGCTATACCAAGATCCGGTGATCATTGCTCTTAGCGTATTTTCTTGCTCATAATCCCCGAGATGGTAATAGGCATCTTTGTTAAACAGCAGGCAAAGGTGGTAATGGCATTTACCCGATAATGAAAATTCTCTCGCCCATATAATAATTACTGTTCCTCGGTGTACACGTTTCCCTTCTCGCTCTTTTCTCTGAATATCGGCTATGAGCTTAGCCTCCATTGATTTGCACATACGGCTAATTTCACCAGGTTTCAGGTTATGAAAGCAGCAAATGTTATCACCGTTGTCAACTATCCCCGGAAAATGAGTATCAACTCTGAATGCAACAACTCTTTGGTGCCTGTTCGTAATCAAATTCAATGATTGATTGATTATTGATCGGTAAAGTTCAACATAACTCATATCAGAATTCCTATGTGGTTAGTCCTACGGTCTTTAAAGACCATATTAATGATTGCCACACAGATAAGACTGTACATTGTCTTTGATTCAGATATATTCAGGCATCAGAGCATCGTATCCCCATACTGTTGTGATCTGATAATTACTTGATTAATAATACTGCTCTTAGATGACTATTAGTCATAGCTAAGAGTAGATTGCCATTATAATACCTTTCCAACATCTAAATTTTAGACAAAGACAGTCCTGGCCTGTGGTGGCTATATTAAAGTTACTCTCTAATTAGCTTGTTTTTGCTAAGTAATAAATGTTTTTTTCCAGTGGCGTTTGACTGTTGAAATACTGATTCCTAGAGTTTTAGCTGTTTGTATCTGTGTATGTCCTTTTAGCTTAAGTTTTAATATTTCCATCTTATATTTACTTCCCTTTTTTCTTCCTAACGCTTTTTTCATTGTCCGATGCCGACTCCTTGTTGACTTAAGATTATGAATGTCGACTTTTTTTTGGACTGTTATCAGAAATGACATGCAGCATTCAATTGCTGGCTCAATTCTAGTGCGAGGATGGTAACAGTAGACATTTATCTCCTTTCGAAAAAATAAAAATAAAGCCTCCTCTATGTCCTCAACATTTCTTCCCAGACAGCTTAAATCAGTAATTACAATGGTGTCACCACGGTTCATTTTTGTATTAATGAGCTCCTTTAAAAGCCGTTGTTCTGAAAATGGTCGTTTAATGTCAACAATTTCAATAACAATATTCTCTGAGTCTACATGGAAAAAATCGCATATTTCTTGAAAAACAGTATGCTCTCTAACTCCTTTTGCTCCAGCAGAGTCAACACAAGCGAAGTAAGCAAAAAATTTCATTGATTTGAATCCGGTATCATTAATTATTTTTTGACACGTCAGACGCCTCTGGCTTTGAGGGCGCAAAAAAGCATTTGATGACAATTGGCATCCTCACAGTGTTATCAGTCTAAGACCAAAAATTTAATGGCCTTTACTTGCAATTCATTAAGACTCAGTAACCCACTTGACTACGGAGTAAAAGCCACTCGTCTAACTCAGCTTCCAGCCAGCCGATAGATTGCTTACCCAGTCGACGCTGTTTGGGAAACGATGCATCGTAGCGCGAAGATTTTGGATTGAGCCAATCATAGATGGTGGAGCGGCTTATGCCCATTTTGCTGACGACGTCGGTTAAACGAAGGATTCTGACGTTGGATGTGTTCATGTTAAGTTACCTTGCATTAGTTCAGTTTGGTTGTGTAAGAGTATGATCAAAGGATTTTGCAAAAAATCCGGGTAGCAAAAAGACATTTTTTACAAGACTTAACTTGTTGATATATGGTGGATTAATGTTTTCTGTATCTGAAATTTGTGAAGAAATTAGCCAGAAAAGAAAGGAAGTCTCTGAGGAGATGTCACACTGCAAGTGGGAGAGATATGCTGAAATACTTGATGAAAGCTACTCGGTAATGCAAGAAGAACTAGCCAGAATGAGAGAACAGTACTGGAAATCTGCAAAAGTGGGTACGCGTGTAAGGTTGTACTCAGAACCTCATCTTCGGGATTATCAAAGTCACACTGTTAATGGGATGTTACAGCTCAAAGAGGAGTACACAGAATTATATGATCCTGTACAGGAGTGCTGGCGAGACTTACAGAGTCGTATTTATCGGGAGACTTTTTTTCCATTAATTATCGAGCCCATCAGAATTGATGACATATTTTTTGCGCATCTTTTTAATGCTTCAATGTTGTATCAATGGGGGCAGTCGGTAGCATCGGAAAATGAATGCATCGCGCTAAGGGCATTAAATACCTCTTTTAGTCTATTTGATAAGTGTATCGGAATGGTTTGGTTCAAGGTTTACATTGATAAACAATCAGAACTATCAGGCGTTAGAGTTAAGGCTGGAAAGAAGGGGGGGAGAAGAAAACAGAGGTATACATTGTTATTCAGAGGAAATTAGTAGACCTTATAAATGAACTTGCACCACAAGGTGGTTGGAAAAGTAAAGCTGCGGCAGTGAATGACCTTATTGACCCCTTATGGGAATATGTTGAAGAATCAGATTTTGTGATTAACAATCAAAGTAAAAAATACCGATTAGCAAATGCAAGCCAAGATGCATTAGCGGATACTATTCTAAAAAATTGGTCACGAAACGTTGAGAGTGTCAGACTAGCATTCGATTCTCATGTACACAGAAAAAAATAATCACCTCGTAGCTGAAGCTCTGCTTTGTAATTTAGATAAAGTGAATTAGCTCAAACTTGACTGGCACTGTTGCTGCACAGGGCTTAACCTAAACTGACAGTCCGCTCAGTGCCAATAGCGGAACACGCTAATGCTGGTGTACAGGTGCTGACTCATTTCCTCCTCCACTTTCATCCCGTTATACTGTGAAAAAAAGGAGGTAGGTGTGAAACTGAAAATGCAGGATTTGAGGCTGTTTAATCTCGTGTTTGAGAGCGATCCTGGCTGGATACTTGATTTCTCTAACCGCACCTTGTCTGCTTTTTTTGATGAAGAACTGAACATTGATATTGATGATAAACGTTATCAGGAAGAGGGGACATCAAAAGCCAAACGAGTTAGATGCTTGCTGAAACAGACTGATCGTGAGACCGCTCTGCGGGTTCTTGGCGCTCTCTGGCAGTATAAAACAGAATCCATGCCTGAACAGGCTGAACAAAGCCGTAATGACTATCTTGCACTGATTTCCCGCTTAGAAAACGCTGACACCAATGAAGCCAAAGGCGTAAAGCCTGTCCAGGCATGGCATGGTGTTGACTGGCCTTCACTTATCGCTGAAATGAACGAGATGAAATCTCTGCCGCCACAACTACGTGGTTTTCGGTTTGAAACTTGGCTTGCTGAACTGTTCAGTATCTTTAAGCTTGCTCCCCGTTCGTCTTTCCGAAATACAGGCGAACAGATTGACGGAAGTTTCCGACTGAATGATGAATTTTACCTGATGGAGGCAAAATGGCATCAGAAAAGAACGTCGGCTGCCGATCTCCATGTATTTGAAGGAAAGCTCAGTACCAAGGCAACTTGGACACGCGGCATTTTTATCAGTTGGATGGGATTTACGCCTGAAGGTCTGACGGCTTTTGGTAAAGGGAAGCGGGTTATCTGTGTCAGTGGTTATGATCTTTACCACTCATTGAGTCATGGGATCCCTTTGCCCGACCTTCTGGACGCTAAAACCCGGCACGCCGCTGAAACGGGAGAGCCCTATGCTGAGTTCGACCGACTATATGCACTGAAGAACAAACAGTTCGGCACGCTGAAATAATGGGTTGGAAAGCGGTGACTTCTCCCCGTTTCACACAGAATGCTGTTAGTAATGTCCGCATATCGCTCAATGAAAACCTGGCAGCGCTATAGGCGGTCCGCTCCGTATTTTGTTTCGCGAGTTATATTTTTCGCGGTTGCGTATTGAAAAAAGATGAACAGCACCTATTTCAGTATTTCCCGTGTTAATGGTTTTTCCTTTTCAGGAGTACCCTTACGTGAATGCGAAAAAAAAGGCGGATGATTCGAGTGGGCGTTTTAACACTAGCCCTGAAGTGAAAATTCTGGTCTGGATCCGTGCAGCGGGTCATTGTGAACTCTGCGGAACCGATCTGACCCATGATTTTCGTATCGGTACGCCGATGAAATGGGGAGAAGTGGCCCATATTCTTCCTGCCAGCCCGAAAGGCCCCAGGGGAAACGCCACACACAGCGAAGAAGAGGCCCTGGCACTGACGAATGACAGCGAGAATCTTATGCTACTGTGTCCGGGATGCCATGACCGGGTTGATCGTGACGGCGATAATTATCCTGAAGACGATCTTAGCGGACTTCACTCTGCCTGCCTGACCAGAATTCGCTTAGCGGCTTCCACGCCCGGGGAGGAACGCGCCATACCGGTTATCGTTCAAAGCCAGCATCATCAGACTCTGGTTGCAATTCCGGCGCAGGCCCTTCTCACCGCCATGTCTGCAGAAGGGCTTACGGCACAGTGCCATCCGGTTACGGTTGTGTTCCCTGAGCCCAGTTCACGGGGAAGGGATGCGGGTTACTGGCAGGCGATTAAGGATTTAATCACTGAAAAACTCGAGGCCGGGCTTGCCCGCCGCGGGGGGCAATTTGGCGATAAGCCGGCTCTGGCCATGGTTGGGCTTGCGGATATTCCGGCGTTGTTTTTCCTCGGCCAGACCATTGGCGACCGCTATAAACGCTTTCAGTATTCATTTAACAGGGAACATATATTGCGCTGGCCGGATACAGATGCCCTGCCGCCGGTGTTTATCTCTTCTGAACTTCCGCAAGGTGAGGGGCCAGTTGCTCTGGTGCTGTCTCTTTCCGCAGCGGTACCGCGAGGCGATGTTACCGCCGCACTGCCGGGTGCCCGAATTGTAGAATTCACTGTACCTGAACCCAGCTACGCCATGGTGACAAACCGCAGGGTCATCCATGCGTTCAGAGATGAGCTACAGAAGCTGCTCAGTCAGTTAGAAGCCACCACGACCCAGGCCATTCATGTTTTTGCCGCGGTGCCTGCTGCGCTGGCCATTGAATTTGGGGCTTTGCTGACGACTCAGCATCAGCATCCCTACATCATCTTTGACCGTGACAAAAATAACGCAAACCAGTTTCGCCCCATGCTTAGCATCGGATGTACAGAGGAGCAACGTCCATGAGTAACGAACAGACTAAACACCGCAGCTGGGAGTATTTTCTTCTCCGTGCAGCCCGAAAAATTTCGTTATCAGCAGCTCAGTACAGTGTTATTGATGCTCGCTACTCTCAGCTGGAAAAAATTCTTTCTGCTGCCGATGATCCCCTGCTGGCGGATGCCCATATTTTTCCCCAGGGTTCTATGCGTCTTCAGACAACGATTAACCCGGTGCCTGGGGCGCCAGCAGATCTCGGGACAATTGATGCTGATGCGATTGTCTGGTTGCCCCATGCCAGAGGGATCGATGCCCGGACTGTATTAGAGGTCATTGAACGTCGCTTCCAGGAGGGCAGTAGGGTTCAGGAGGATATTCAACAACTTCGTCGCGGTGTCAGGATTGTTTACGCCGATGAAAATCCGGGTTTCCACATTGATGTCACACCTGCACGTCCCTGCCATCATAATGAGCAAAGCGACGGACTGGGCATGCTCGAAGTACCCGACAGGGAGCACGGCTGGAAGGCAAGCAGTCCCATTCCTTATGCAGACTGGCTGCATGATGCGTCAAAGCAGGACATTATGCTTGAACATGTTGTTGAGTTTAATAAAAGTCATGCAGTAATGGACTCTGCGACCCAGGCCCCGCTGCCTGAATATAAAGAATATCAAAAAGATGATCCGTTACGTGCGAGCATTAAACTGATGAAAAGGCACAGGGATGAATGGGCGATCAGGACGAAAAATGAAAGATACCGGCCTATTTCGGCAGTTATCACCACGCTTGCGACTCACGCTTATCTGGATGTTGTCGCGCAGTCAGAATATACCGCCTTCACCCCGCTTCAGGCTATCCTGGCAATCGTGAACAGGATGCCTGACCATATTCATCGTTACAGTAATGAGTATTACGTCTGCAATCCTGAAGATAACGGCGAGAATTTTGCGGAAAAATGGAATCGTCCGGATGAAGGTTATAAATACGTTGATGCCTTTAATAAATGGCATGCGAGTGCCCGTTCGGCGCTGACGCTGGGGCTCGACAGCCACGCGTCGACAGAAACCTTTGCGAAGGCGGTCCAGGAGCAGTTCGGTATTGGTCCGACATTCGTTCGCGAAGTTAACGAGAGCATTCCGGCAAACTGGACGATGCCCGGGCGGCAAGATGGTGTGACACGAAACTCTGTCGCAATGGGGGCTCTGTTCGGGAGTTCAGTCAGCAGTAACCAGTCTCAGGCAAATGTTGCACCTGTCGGGCGACTCGGCTGATATGAAGGATGAGATGATACAACGCGGCATTTCCGCCCTTAAAGACTGTCTGGGCGCGGACAATGCTTCGGCTCTACTCAGGCCCGCTGAACTGCGGGTCGGTGAGGCGGCCGCCTTTTATTTTCCTTTACCCGTTGATTACACCGGCCTTGAGCGAAGACTACGGATTGGTTTTCCCAACAATTTCCCGTCTGAATCCCCTAGCCTTCAGGTTGAACCTTCACCGTGGTTAGTCTGGCCCCATGCCATGGCGTCCGGGTTGTGTCTCCATGGATTCAGGGAAAAGCCCGTTACGGGCTCGCCTGAGAAAATTGTTCAGGACAGCTTATCCCGTTTTGCGAGCATTGTGTCTTTTTCTCTGGAAAACGCAGATCCTGCACGGCGGGAAACGGAGTTTCAGAATGAAATTTCCACTTACTGGCTCTGGCAGCTTAAACGATCGGCACGTAACCTGATTCTTTTGGGGGAGCCTGAATCGGATTCAGTTTTGTATGTTGTAAGCGATCCGAGGTATACCGGTCATACTGGCCTCAACCCGGTATGGGTTTCGTCTGACAAGAACGCTATCCGCCAGCATTTCAGACGTGCCACTGGCCGTTCGGTTGTGATAAGAAGCCCCCATGAAGCAGGTTTCTTTGTCAAACTGACGTCTTTCCCTGGCATTAAGGTGCCTGAACCTCACGCGTTTCTCGAATGGCTTGCTCCCCATATTTCTGAAGAATCCCTGGCCGCGATGTCTGAATGGTCAGAAAAGAGTAGTGCTTTGCTTTCCCGATGGGTTGTCATGGCATTACCGGGTGGGGACGGGGCGGCAAGATTTACTGTTAACCTGTGCACCAGAAAGAAGGAAACAGACCGTACACATTTTTACGGCCTGAGATCCTCACGCCGTCAGTCCGGGTTAAAGAAAGAAGGACCTCCGGCCAGTATTCTGTCATCGCGTGTGAACATTATTGATCGTGGAGCATTTTTTTCACGGGATCGAAGTAACACAGCAAAAATACTTGAGAACTCGCATGTTGTCTTTGTCGGTGTAGGGTCGCTGGGATCTGCTGTAAGTATTCAACTCGCCAGGGCCGGTCTGGGCAGGCTGACCCTTATCGATCCTGACAGACTGGAGTCACCCAATCTGGGGCGGCATATGCTGGGTGCTGAGGATTTAGGCAAATTTAAGTCTCAGGCCATGCGCCATAGACTGCTTCAGGATCTGCCTGTGCTTGATGTCACCGCGCTGGATACATACATCGAATGGGTTATGGGTCAAAAACCCGATATTTTCGAGGATGTTGATCTGGTTATTATCACGACAGCGGACTGGGAATCAGAGTCTGCCCTCTGGGAAAAGAAAGCCTCCGGAGCGAAATGGGGGCTGATACAGGCCTGGAGTGAGCCGCATACACTTGTCGGGCATGCACTGATCGCACCTGAAGGCCGCTTTGATGCAAGATATCTTTTTAGCGATAGAGGTGACTTCAGGCACCAGTTTACCGACTGGCCGGATGGGGGCGTTGTGCCTCTTCCTGCCTGTGGTGAAAGTTTTATACCGGGAGGCTCGGCGGGAATGAATGGTGTTGCAACAATGGTCACTCAGGCCGCAATACGTTACCTGACGACTGTAGGGGATGTCACTCAATGGCATTCCAGTGTGTATCGCCCTGATGAGGCCGGAGTGTTGGGGGGACGCTATACGGGACCTGTACTTCCTGAAGGAGTTGTCCAGAGTGTTTTTGAACGTAACTGGCCGAAACCCGGGCAAAACGCATGAATGAAATAGCATGGCGCTGGGCCTGGCCAGATATGAATGCGGAGCTGCAGGTTGGGCGGCAGGTCTCTGAGATGTTCGGTCACTACCGGCAGTCACAGGGAGAAAATGAGCGAGGCGGGCAGCTGTTTGTCGATCCCGCCGATCCCGTCGGCATTGTACTGTGTCATGCTTCAGCGCCACATCCTGCGGACCGCGCTGGCAGAACGTGGCTCGAACTGAACAACGATCGCTGCCGCACTGAAATCGAGAACGCAAACAGGAAGGGATTACGCTTGGTTGGATACTGGCATACGCATCCGCAGGCAGTTCCTCACATCTCAGGGACTGACATTGCCAGTTTTGCGCGATTCGCGAGGCAAAATGCACGTGATCTTCCACATCCCGTGGCGGTGATTGTCGGCACGTCACCATCGAGCACAGGCATTAAAGCCTGGATATTTCGGGAGGGCAGGTATCAGGAGGCAGTGTATACAGCATCCTTGTCGCGGCCTTAACGGACCCAACTCATCAAGACCCTTTATTTTGCATCATCGCAAAAAGCTCTGCCTGAAATAATGCATCATCCAGAGCATTATGGCTGGGTCTTCCTTTGGCAGATAAACGCTGTGTCATCATTGATGATTTGGCCTCAGACCACGTACAGCCTGTTGCCCCCATAAAGTAAGCTTTAATATCTAATGCACTGAAGCCAAATGGGTTGTTCCCCGTATATTTATGGAAGTAGTAATTGATGAATGACCAGTCAAAGGGGGCATTCAGTCCCGTAAAGACCGGCTTCTGGCTCGGTTGAAGGTGGGTTGTGAGCCATGTGGATAACTGAAGCATGGCGTCCGCGGGGGCTATGCCGGTGGTAGCCAGTGCCTGAAGGTTAAATCCCGTCACTGCCAGCGCCTCAGGATCAAAGCCAGTGCAGTCAGGCTTCAACTCGGCATAAAAACGCACGTCGGGCGCATGCACCAGACAGGCCCCAATGGAAAGCAGACTAAATAATCCCGGGACCGGGCCGGATGTTTCAATATCGACTGAAACGAAAATCTCGCTAGCATTCATAATCACTCCTGCGATTGAGGGCACTGCTATTTGGCTTGTAAAAGAAAACGATACGCTATTACGGGTGGTAAGTATCTACCACACCACCCTTTAACTAATGCCTTTATCAGACTTAAACCATATGCGAACTTCCGCTGTTCGCTCAAAGCAGACTGTCAGATTTGATAGTCTGCTGCCAAATAAAACTGTCAGGTCAAGTCTGAGCTAATACAGATAAAGCGCCTATGGCTGGCGCTTGTAACTATGTCATCCGACGAGCCTTATACCTCGAATACCATCTCCAATCATATTTCCACGATCCGCAGCCATTACAAAATCAGCCCACCACTGCATCATCGGGCGGCGCTGCTCAAGGTAATCGCTTCGGTTATAGGCTCGACGTACTTCATTCTTGTCAACATGGGCAAGCGCAGCCTCAATCACATCGGGTGGAAAGCCTTGCTCATTAAGAGCTGTGCTTGCAATAGATCGCAGACCATGTGACACGAGGATACCGCCGAATCCTGCTCTCTTAAGCGAAGCATTTACCGTTTGGCTATTCATTGACTGAGTAGGCTTCAAACGACTTGGGAAAATGAATTCCCGATTGCCACTTAACGGTTTCATCATTTCCAGAACAGCAATGGCTTCATCTGACAATGGAACAGTATGGTCGCGGTTCATTTTCATGCGTGCTGCAGGAATCTTCCACTCTCGCGCTTCTATGTCTACCTCTTCCCAGCGAGCTTCAGCCGCTTCAGCAGGGCGGGTAATAGTAAGAAGTTGCCACATGAACAGGCAGCGTGTGGAAAGGCTAATGCTGGCTGTTCGCATTGTCTGCATCAGTTGAGGTAGCTGATCCGGTCGAATGCTGGGCATGTTCTTTTTCTGAGGCTTCTCGAAGGCTTTACCGATATTAACGCTGGGAACAGCATCAATCAGGCCTGTATTCTGAGCATATATCATGACTTCATTGATACGTTGGCAAAGGCGACGGACGGTTTCCAGTGCGCCTCTGGCCTGAACCGGTTGCACGGCCTGAACCAGTGTATGAGCTTTGATATCTGTAACGCTAACGTCGCCAATCGCAGGAAAGACATCTCTTTCAAGAGAGCGCCAGATATCTTCCGCATAGTCCTCTGTCACACTGGCCTTCTTCACATTCCACCAACGTTCAGCCACGAGCTGGAAAGTATTGGTTTTGGCTTCCAGCGAACTGCGAAGTTGTTCCTGCTGATGTTCCTGTGGATCGATTTGTTTCGCCAGGAGTGAGCGAGACTCTGCTCTGTAGTTTCTGGCATCGGCAAGGGTAACTGACGGGTAGGGACCAATGCTCTTCTTCGCTCGTTTCTTAGTGACAGGGCGAATGTAGCGAAATTGCCAGATTTTACTTCCGCTGGATTTGATCAGTAGCTCAAGGCCATCGCCATCATAGAGCACATAGTCTACTTCCTTAGGTTTGGCAGATTCGATTTCCTTAACGGAGAGAGGTTTAGTTTGTCTTGCCATTGCCGGGTTTCCATAGTTTTAGGCACCTCAAAAACAATAAAGCTTTATGAGGTGCCTAACAAGGTGCCTAAAAGGTTCGGATTTAATTAGTCGAGTTCAGACTTCGGGGGACAAACTGAGGGCACAAAAAAGCCCGCAAGGCTTGCGCCGTGCGGGCTCTTAGGACTTCATCGGATGACTCTGGTAATCACCGATGGAGAATTTTGGTGGAGCTGGCGGGAGTTGAACCCGCGTCCGAAATTTCTACATCCTCGGTACTACATGCTTAGTTTGTCTTTACATTCGCACGCCAGCTGCGGACAGACACGCCACTAACGAACTAGCCTGATTAGTTTTAACGCTTCAACCCCAGGCAGGGCTTCCACGCGATCTCTTTTGGGTTTGACCTCTCTTTGATCCCCGTCTTAAGAGCGGAAGCTAGGGAGAGAGGGCTCAGAGCAGGTTATTAAGCTGCTAAAGCGTAGTTTTCGTCGTTTGCGACTATTTTTTTGCGGCTTTTAACGAGGCAAACCGCCCCTCGGCATGCACCTTGGGTTTCGCAAATCCCGTCGAATCCAGAATCAGCCCCAATAGTGTTGAACTAAGTATACCAGATTTCACTTCCTGGATACCAGCCCGGAACGCTAACTTATTGAATAGTACAATAAGTGTGCAGAATCAACGTCCTGCGTTTTTCATAATGCGCGCTTTATCAAGCTGCCACTCGCGCTCTTTCAGGTCAGTACGTTTGTCGTGCTGTTTTTTACCTTTCGCGACGCCAACTTTCACTTTGCACCATGCGTTTTTCCAGTACAGCGACAGGGCTACCACGGTGAAACCTTCACGGTTGATGCGTCCGTAGAGGGATTCCAGCTCACGCTTGTTCAGCAGCAGCTTGCGGGTGCGCGTTGGGTCACACACGTAGTGTGAGGAGGCGACGGTCAGCGGTGTAAAGTTTGCGCCGAACAGGAAGGCTTCGCCATCTTTCAGGAGCACGTAGCTATCGCCGATGTTGGCTTTCCCGGCACGCAGCGATTTTACTTCCCAGCCCTGCAACGCAAGGCCAGCTTCGAATTCTTCTTCAATGAAATACTCGTGGCGAGCACGCTTGTTGAGCGCAATGGTCGCCGAGCCTGGTTTATGTGCTTTTTTCTTCGTCATAAGTGTCGTAAAGCCGTCGGTAATCTGATTTCAAAAAGTCACCTCATTGCGTCCTGTGAGGTCTAACGCGCTATCTTAGCACGAGATGAGGCTTAGCGTTTTTTTAACAGGTGATAAATGTTATTATTTGTCCGTTGTGTGACCATGGGAAATGCTATGCCTCAGATTAGCCGTACTGCGCTTGTGCCTTACAGCGCGGAACAAATGTATCAGTTAGTGAACGACGTTCAGTCTTATCCAGAGTTTATTCCGGGATGCACCGGGAGCCGCGTTCTGGAGTCTGGCCCGACGCAGATGACCGCGGCGGTGGATGTCTCCAAAGCGGGGATCAGCAAGACGTTCACCACCCGCAATACGCTGACCAGCAATCAGAGTATTTTGATGCATCTGGTGGATGGTCCGTTTAAAACCCTGATGGGGGGCTGGAAGTTTACGCCGCTGAGCGCTGACGCCTGTCGCATCGAGTTCCAGCTGGACTTTGAATTTACCAATAAGCTGATTGAGCTGGCGTTTGGCCGCATCTTTAAAGAGCTGGCGTCCAATATGGTTCAGGCGTTCACCTCCCGCGCCAAAGAGGTTTACAGTGTCGCATAAGATTGCTGTAGAAGTGGTCTACGCGCTGCCGGAGAAGCAGTATCTGCAGCGCGTGACGCTGGAAGAGGGTGCAACCGTAGAAGAGGCCATCCGCGCTTCCGGCATACTTGAGCTTCGCAGCGATATCGACCTGGCGAAGAACAAGGTCGGGATTTACAGCCGTCCGGTGAAGCTGGGCGATGTGCTGAAAGAGGGCGACCGGGTGGAGATTTATCGTCCGCTGATTGCCGACCCGAAAGAGCTGCGTCGTCAGCGCGCGGAGAAGGCCAGTAAGTAGCGCTTTCTTCCCCTGACCCTCTCCCCAAAGGGGCGAGGGGATCAACACAAAACAAAAAAGGTGCTCAATGAGCACCTTTTTGCATTTCTGACACCGGATTATTTGGTCAGGGCAGGCTTGTTGTCGATGTTGGTCAACACACCGGCGCTGCTGAAGGTCAGCGTCAGGGTCTGCTGGGTCGCATCTTCATGCCCCGGCTTCTGACGGAATACATAGAACCAGGTGTTAGTGCCGAACGGATCGGACATCATCGGGGTTCCCAGTGCATAAGCGACCTGCTGTTGTGTCATCCCCACGCGGATTTTGGACACATCGTTAGGGGTAAGGTAGTTCCCCTGGTTGATGTCAGGACGGTAAACCACTTTCTCCAGAGTGGAACAGCCTGCGGTCAACATCAGAAGAACCGCTGCGGCAGCGGTCAGCATTTTACAACGCATAGTGATTTGATTCCTTTTCGGGCCCGAGCAGAACGCGGCTCATATGTAATATGCCGATGATAATAGACCTTGCCCCACTTTGAAACCGGTCTGGCGGCGTTTTTGTTGTTCTCTATGACCCTGAGATCCCGAAAAAGTTTATGCCGCCAGCAGTTCTTTCGCGTTCGCAAGCGTATTACGCGTGACTTCGCTGCCGCCGAGCAAGCGTGCCAGCTCCTGCAGACGCGCACGTTTATCCAGCGGCTTCATGTGCGTTTCGGTCATTTCACCGTCGGTTTCTTTGCTGACGATAAAGTGATGATGGCCACAGCCCGCGACCTGCGGCAGGTGGGTGACACACATCACCTGCGTGGATTCGCCGAGCTGGCGTAGCAGTTTACCCACCACCGCCGCCGTCGGGCCGCTGATGCCGACATCCACTTCATCGAAAATCAGCGCCGGGGTGTCCATTTTACGCGCGGTGATCACCTGAATCGCCAGCGCAATACGCGACAGTTCACCGCCGGAGGCCACTTTGGAAATCGCCTGCAGCGGCTGCCCCGGGTTGGTGGTGACGCGGAATTCGATGCGATCCGCACCTTCCGCCGTCAGGTGATTCTCTTCAAAGCGAACGTCAATGGTGAAGACGCCGTGCGGCATCGCCAGCGTGTGCATGCTATCGGTAATATGCTGGCTTAACTCCTGAGCATAGTGCTGACGGATTTCATGCAGCTTTTGCGCTGTGGCCAGCGCCTGTTCATGGTGCAGGCTCACCGCCAGGGAGAGGGTTTCCAGCGAGTCAGCCTGATCGTCGAGCTGCTGCTGTTCTTCCAGCAGAGACTGATAGTAGCCCGGCAGCTCTTCCGGCGTAACGTGGTGCTTGCGCGCCAGCGAGATCTGACGGGAGATACGCTGTTCCAGCTCAAACAGACGGTTCGGGTCGAGATCCAGACGCTCACAGTAGTGGCGCAGTTCGTCACCGGCTTCAGAGATCTGAATGGCCGCCTCTTCCAGCATGTCCAGGACGCCAGACAGTTTGCTATCCATACCGACCAGTTCGGTAAGCAGCTGGCGGACGTTATACAGCTGGCTCTGCAGGTTCACGTCTTCGCCATCGGCCAGAAGGTTGAGCGCATTCTGACTGGTTGAGAGCAGATGCCCGCTGTTCGCCAGGCGTTTGTACTCTTCGTCGATTTGCTCAAACTCACCCGCCTGCGGGTTAAATTCATTCAGCTCTTTGAGCTGGTATTCCAGCAGCTCCGCGCGGGCGGCACGCTCCTGGCTTTGCTGCTGGTGCTGAGCGAGCTCGCGGCAGCTCTGATGCCACTGGCGATAGTGCTCGGCCATAAGCTGAGTAAGCGCGTACTCACCCGCATAGCCATCCAGCAGCGCTTTCTGCTGTTCGGGTTTGACGAGTTGCTGATGCGCGTGCTGACCGTGGATCTGAATAAGCAGCTGGCCGAGTTCACGAAGCTGGGAGAGCGGGACCGCCGTGCCGTTGATAAAGCCGCGGGAGCGACCGTCGCTGCTGATCACGCGGCGAAGTAAACACTCACGTCCATCTTCAAGCTGGTTCTGTTCCAGCCAGCGCTGGGCGGCAGGGGTGTCTTTCAGGGAGAAGCGGGCGCACAGGTCGGCACGGTTTGCGCCCATGCGCACCATGTCCCCCTCGGCGCGGCCGCCAAGGCACAAGCCGAGGGCATCAATGGCAATGGATTTACCTGCACCGGTTTCCCCGGTGATCGCCGTCATGCCGCTGTGGAAATCGATCTCAAGCTCACGAACAATGGCAAAGTTGCTGATGGTCAGTTGTGCCAGCATAATTGTTTTCCTGTATGAAAAACCATAACTGTGTTTTCATACAGTATAAACTGGTTTTATATACAGTAAAGTCCTGGATGCAAAATCAGAACAATTTTTTTGACCAGCCTAGCTTTGAACTTAATGTATTGAAATAGCTGTAATCTTTCGGATGAATCAAGTTCAGGTGGTAATCACACCTGCGAATAAGCACATCTTCACCTTCCTGAATTGGCAGCGCTATCTGGCTGTCGCAGCTGATCTCCAGGTCGTTACGGCGGTGCGAGAAGCGCAGACGAATCGTGCTGTCGCCGTTGATGACCAGCGGGCGGGCGGAGAGCGTGTGCGGAAACATCGGCACCAGGGTAATGGCGTCCAGCGATGGCGTCAGGATCGGGCCGCCGGCAGACAGCGAGTAGGCGGTTGAGCCGGTCGGGGTGGAGATAATCAGCCCGTCAGAACGCTGGGAGAAGGCAAAGATCTCGTCGATATAGACTTCAAACTCGATCATGTGCGCCACTTTTCCGGGATGAAGCACGACCTCGTTAATCGCGGTGCTGATGCGCTTCTGACAGTCCTGCTGGCACACCTGTGCCTCCAGTAAAAAACGTTTTTCACTGATATAGTGGCCTTCCAGCACGTCGGCCAGCTGCTGCTGGGCATTGTCCGGGTCGAGATCGGTTAAAAAACCGAGATTGCCACGGTTGATGCCTATGACCTTGATGTCATAACGCGCCAGCGTGCGTGCCGCGCCTAGCATGTTGCCGTCGCCGCCCACCACCACGGCGAGATCGGCCTGTTGGCCAATTTCCGCCAGCGTGCCGGTTTTGACGCTCTTCAGCTGCAGCTCCTGAGCAATCTGCTGCTCGACCATCACTTCATAGCCTTTGCTACACAACCAGCGATACAACATTTCATGTGTCGTTAGTGCGGTAGGGTGACGCGGATGCCCGACGATCCCAATACACCTGAAATGATTATTCATTTTCTGGAGGTCCTTGTGCCTGATGAATGATGACAATCTGTCTTGTTCCCTTGAATCCCGGAAACTGATCCCCATAATAAGCGAAGTTAGCGAGATGAATGCAGAAAAACGCGGAGAAATTCATGAGTAGTAAAGAACAGAAAACGCCTGAGGGGCAAGCCCCTGAAGAAATTATCACGGAACAGCACGATGAAGTTGAGGCTGTAGAGCCAGACGCATCTGCTGAGCAGGTGGACCCGCGCGATGAAAAAATTGCGAATCTGGAAGCCCAGCTGGTAGAAGCACAGAATCGCGAACGCGAGAGTGTTCTGCGCATCAAGGCGGAAATGGAAAACCTGCGTCGTCGTACCGAGCAGGACGTTGAGAAGGCGCACAAGTTCGCGCTGGAGAAATTCGTCAACGAACTGCTGCCGGTGATCGATAGCCTCGATCGCGCGCTGGAAGTGGCTGACAAAGCGAATCCGGACAACGCGGCGATGATCGAAGGTATCGAGCTGACGCTGAAATCCATGCTCGACGTGGTGCGTAAGTTTGGCGTGGAAGTGATTGCCGATACCGACGTTCCGCTGGATCCAAACGTTCACCAGGCGATTGCGATGGTTGAATCTGAAGAGATTGAAGCCGGTAAAGTGCTGGGCGTAATGCAGAAAGGTTACACCCTGAACGGCCGTACCATCCGCGCGGCGATGGTGACCGTGGCGAAAGCGAAAGCGTAATTCGCAATCCGTAGTGCCGGGTAGCGGCGTTCGCCTTACCCGGCCTACAACCTTACTCCGCGATACTTTCGCGCAGGGGTTTTACGGGCAGGACTTTCACCTGCTTAATCATATTGTCCTGCACGTCCAGGATATCAATATCGTACTGCTCAATGCGCACCCGCGTGCCCGCTGCCGGTATCTCTTCCAGCGCTTCCAGAATCATCCCGTTAATGGTGCGAGCCTCATCTTCCGGTAAATGCCAGTTAAAGGCTTTGTTGAGTTCACGAATGTTCGCGCTGCCGTCAATCAGCACCGAGCCATCGTTTTGCGGGGTGACCTCTTCCGCGAGGGAAGGCGACATTGAGGTGGTAAAGTCCCCGACAATCTCTTCCAGAATATCTTCAACCGTCACCAGCCCCTGGATATCGCCGTACTCGTTGACCACCAGGCCGACCTTCTTCTTGTTTCGCTGGAATTTTACCAGCTGCGTGCTGAGCGGCGTTCCTTCCGGCACGTAGTAAATTTCGTCGGCGGCGCGCAGCATCACCTCTTTGGTGAACTCTTTTTTCTCGGTCATCAGACGGTAGGCTTCGCGCACGCGGAGCATGCTGATGGCGTCATCCAGTGAATCACGATAGAGCACAATGCGCCCGTGCGGGGAGTGCGTCAGCTGGCGAACGATGGCTTTCCAGTCGTCATTGATGTCGATACCGACGATTTCGTTACGCGGCACCATGATGTCGTTCACGCTCACCTTTTCCAGATCCAGCACCGACAGGAGCATGTCCTGATTGCGCCGGGAGATCTGCGAGCGGGATTCATTCACAATGGTGCGCAGCTCCTCTTTGCTGAGTGCGCTGCTGATGGTGACGTCGGCTTTGATTCCCACCATCCGCATCAGGACGCGCGTCACCATGTTCAGCAGCCAGACCAGCGGCATCATCAGGATCAGCAGCGGTGCCAGCAGGAAGCTGCTCGGGTAGGCAACTTTCTCAGGATAAAGCGCGGCGATGGTTTTCGGCAGCACTTCGGCAAACACCAGCACCACGAACGTCAACACGCCAGTGGCAATCGCCACCCCGGCGTTGCCGTAGAGGCGCATCCCGACGATGGTGCCGAGGGCAGAGGCCAGAATGTTGACGAGGTTGTTGCCGATGAGCACCAGGCTTATCAGGCGATCCGGCTTGCGGAGCAGCTTTTCAACGCGACGTGCGGCACGGTTACCCTGTTTAGCACGATGACGTAACCGGTAGCGGTTTAAGGTCATCATGCCGGTTTCCGAGCCGGAGAAATAGGCGGAGATGACCACCATGACGATCAGGATAACGATCAGCGTGGTGGTAGAGATGTGTTCCAGGGGGAACTCCTTTGTTTCTTAGCCAGCAAATTGCTGTATGAAGCGGCTGCCAAAATAGGCAAGGGTGAGAATGCCCGCACCCGCGACGTTGAACCAGACCACGCGACGACCGCGCCAGCCTTCATGATAATGGCCCCATAACAGGACAATATAGACAAACCACGCGATGATGGAGAGCACCGCTTTATCGATATTCTCCACGCTGAACAGGTTCTTCATGTAAAACAGCCCCGTGCAGAGCGTGAGCGTCAGCAGCACCACACCCACCTGGGTGATGTGGAACATCTTACGCTCAATGACCATCAGCGGCGGCATTTCATGGTTAAACGCCAGCTTTTTGTTTTTCAGCTGGTAGTCAATCCAGGCGAGCTGCATGGCGTAAAGCGCGGCGATAATCAGCGTCGCGTAGGCAAAGAGCGACAGGCCGATATGCACAAGCATCCCCGGCGTCGCCTCCAGATGCGTAATGAACTCATTAGGCATAAAGGTGGCGAGGGCCAGATTGATCAGCGCGAAGGTGTAGACAATCGGCAGCAGCAGCCAGCCGCGATTTTTAGACGCGACGATGGTCATTACCGTACAGATCATCAGGCTGACCAGCGAGCCGACGTTGAGGACGCTCAGGTTTTGCACGCTGCCGTCGCCGGGGATGATGCGTGATTCCAGCGCAAAGGCGTGGCTAATCAGTGCGATGACCGCAGAAAGAATAGCCATGCGCCGCCAGCCGCTGTTTTTTTGCAGCAGTCCGGGAACGATCAGCGCGAGGCTGACAGAGTAGGCAACAAGGGCGATCAGTGCGAAAACAGGCATATAGGCATCGACAGTTGTCTTAATAAGAAAGAGAAGCAGTATAACGTTACGTGACGCCTGCTCCAACCGTTGCATAACAACAAAGGCGCCTTCATGTTATACTCCGGCAAAATTCTGTGTATGTGTCGCTCAATGCGACCCAACGTTTCTACTCAGGCGAGAGACAATGTTTGATAATTTAACCGATCGTTTGTCGCGCACGCTGCGCAACATCAGCGGCCGCGGACGCCTTACTGAAGAGAACATCAAGGAAACGCTGCGCGAAGTGCGCATGGCGCTGCTGGAAGCAGACGTCGCGTTGCCGGTTGTTCGTGATTTTATCAACCGCGTAAAAGAGAAGGCGGTTGGTCATGAAGTTAACAAGAGCCTGACCCCGGGTCAGGAGTTCGTCAAAATCGTTCGTAATGAACTGGTTTCGGCGATGGGCGAAGAGAACCAGGTGCTTAACCTGGCCGCTCAGCCTCCGGCCGTGGTGCTGATGGCGGGCCTGCAGGGTGCGGGTAAAACCACCAGCGTCGGTAAGCTGGGTAAATTCCTGCGCGAAAAGTACAAGAAGAAAGTGCTGGTGGTCTCTGCGGACGTCTATCGCCCGGCGGCGATCAAGCAGCTGGAAACTCTGGCCGAGCAGGTTGGCGTGGATTTCTTCCCGTCCGACGTGGCGCAGAAGCCTGTCGACATCGTTAATGCGGCGCTGAAAGAGGCGAAGCTGAAATTCTACGACGTGCTGCTGGTGGATACCGCCGGTCGTCTGCACGTTGACGAAGCGATGATGGACGAGATCAAGCAGGTGCACGCCTCTATCAACCCGGTAGAGACCCTGTTTGTTGTCGACGCCATGACCGGTCAGGATGCGGCGAATACCGCGAAAGCATTTAACGAAGCGCTGCCGTTAACCGGCGTAGTGCTGACCAAAGTGGACGGTGACGCCCGCGGCGGTGCGGCCCTCTCGATTCGCCACATCACCGGCAAGCCGATCAAATTCCTCGGCGTGGGCGAGAAAACCGAAGCGCTCGAGCCGTTCCACCCGGACCGTATTGCCTCCCGTATCCTCGGCATGGGCGACGTGCTGTCGCTGATCGAAGATATCGAGAGCAAGGTTGACCGCGCGCAGGCTGAGAAACTCGCCAGTAAGCTGAAAAAAGGCGACGGGTTCGATCTCACCGACTTCCTTGAGCAGCTGCGTCAGATGAAAAACATGGGCGGCATGGCCAGCCTGATGGGCAAACTGCCGGGCATGGGCCAGATCCCTGACAACGTGAAAGCGCAGATGGATGACAAGGTGCTGGTGCGTATGGAGGCGATCATCAACTCGATGACGCTGAAAGAGCGCGCTAACCCGGACATCATCAAAGGTTCCCGTAAACGCCGTATCGCAGCCGGTTGCGGCATGCAGGTGCAGGACGTTAACCGCCTTCTGAAACAGTTCGACGACATGCAGCGCATGATGAAGAAAATGAAGAAAGGCGGCATGGCGAAGATGATGCGCGGGATGAAAGGCATGATGCCTCCCGGTTTTCCAGGGCGTTAATCGCTTTTGAGATTGCTTTTTGCCCGAAAATGAGTAAAATTTTCGGGCTTTTAATATGACACCCGGGCTCCGTTCCTCGATGGGGCCCGGTTGTTTTATTCACACAAGAGGATGTTATGGTAACTATTCGTTTAGCACGTCACGGCGCTAAAAAGCGTCCGTTCTACCAGGTTGTTGTGACTGACAGCCGTAATGCACGCAACGGTCGCTTCATCGAGCGCGTTGGTTTCTTCAACCCACTGGCCGCTGGCGCGGAAGAAGAAACTCGTCTGGATCTGGATCGTATCGCTCACTGGGTTGGCCAGGGCGCTACTGTTTCCGATCGCGTTGCTACGCTGATCAAAGCAGCAAACAAAGCAGCTTAATCTGTCACGGTGGTCATGATGAGCAGTAAAGCACCTGTTGAACCGATCGTATTGGGAAAAATGGGTTCTTGCTACGGTATCCGTGGTTGGCTCAGAGTGTTTTCCTCCACTGAAGACGCTGATAGCATTTTTGATTACCAGCCCTGGTTTATCCAGAAAGGCGGTAAGTGGGAAGAGGTCGAGCTGGAAAGCTGGCGTCACCACAATCAGGACATCATCATCAAGCTGAAAGGCGTTGACGATCGTGATGCCGCGAATGCGCTGACTAATTGTGAAATTGTCGTGGATTCGTCGCAGTTGCCAAAGCTGGAAGAGGGCGACTACTACTGGAAAGACCTTATGGGTTGCCAGGTGGTCACTACCGAAGGCTACAGCCTGGGGAAAGTCATCGATATGATGGAAACCGGGTCAAATGACGTTCTCGTCATTAAGGCAAACCTGAAAGATGCATTTGGCATCAAGGAGCGGTTGGTCCCGTTCCTCGATGGACAGGTTATCAAGAAAGTCGATCTCACTACTCAAACCATTGAAGTAGATTGGGATCCTGGTTTTTAAATTCTCCGGATAAACGGTAAAAGACGGCGCTATGTGGATTGGCATAATTAGCCTGTTTCCTGAAATGTTCCGCGCGATTACCGATTACGGGGTAACTGGCCGGGCAGTAAAGAATGGCCTGCTGAGCATCCAGAGCTGGAGTCCTCGTGACTTTACTCATGACCGGCACCGTACCGTGGACGATCGTCCTTACGGCGGCGGACCGGGGATGCTAATGATGGTGCAACCCTTACGGGACGCCATTCACACAGCAAAAGCCGCGGCAGGTGAAGGCGCAAAGGTGATTTATCTGTCACCTCAGGGACGCAAGCTTGATCAAGCGGGCGTGAGCGAACTGGCGACGAATCAAAAGCTGATTCTGGTCTGTGGGCGCTACGAAGGGATAGATGAGCGCGTAATTCAAACCGAGATTGACGAAGAATGGTCTATCGGCGATTACGTTCTCAGCGGTGGTGAGTTACCGGCAATGACGCTGATTGACTCCGTCGCCCGGTTTATTCCGGGGGTTCTGGGCCATGAAGCTTCGGCAACGGAAGATTCCTTTGCCGATGGGTTGCTGGACTGTCCACACTATACTCGTCCTGAAGTGTTAGAAGGGATGGAAGTCCCGGCAGTGTTACTGTCTGGAAACCATGCCGAGATACGTCGCTGGCGTTTGAAGCAGTCGCTGGGCCGAACCTGGCTTAGAAGACCTGAACTTCTGGAAAACCTGGCTCTGACTGAAGAGCAAGCAAAGTTGCTGGCCGAGTTCAAAACTGAACACGCGCACCAGCAGCATGAACATGATGGGAATGCGTAATACGCTCCCGAATATCAGTTTACCCAGGATAAGAGATTAAATTATGAGCAACATTATTAAGCAACTTGAACAAGAGCAGATGAAGCAGGACGTACCTTCCTTCCGTCCAGGTGACACCGTGGAAGTGAAAGTATGGGTTGTTGAAGGTTCCAAAAAACGTCTGCAGGCATTCGAGGGCGTGGTTATCGCTATTCGTAACCGCGGTCTGCACTCTGCATTCACTGTTCGTAAAATTTCCAACGGCGAAGGCGTTGAGCGTGTCTTCCAGACTCACTCTCCGGTAGTTGACAGCATTGCTGTTAAACGTCGTGGTGCTGTACGTAAAGCTAAACTGTACTACCTGCGTGAGCGTACTGGTAAGTCTGCTCGTATTAAAGAGCGTCTGAACTAAGATTCGCTTAAGCGACATCCTGTTAGAAAGGGCTGGCCGAAAGGCTGGCCCTTTTTTTATCCCATCGCACCTCTCGAGTTAACCCTTTCGTCATAAATCATTTACAATGCTTGCCTCTTGAGTGGAGGGGAAGTGGATAACGTACTGCATCAGCCTGACCGGAAACGCGCAGCGGCATTGATCGCGCTGTTTGCGATCCTGCTGATCGTGGTGGCGCCGCTGATCTCCGTCTCGTTGCAGAAAGATCCCATGAGCGCCATGCCGGGCATGCATCATGACATGAGCATGATGTCGATGGACGAGCATCACGGCGATATGCCGCACTCGATGCCTGTCGACCATGCGGAAGCGTGCGGCTACTGCGTGCTGTTAGCGCATGTCCCTGGCGTGATGCTGGCGCTGATCGTCCTGCTCAGCGTGGTGCTGCAGAGGCTTCGCGTTAAGCCGCCGCGTCAGGCGGTCAACCACTGGCACTTCTTCCCCTGGCTTTACCCGGATACCCGCGCGCCGCCGCGGCAGTCTGCTTTTTCCCTTTAAAAACAAAATCGATAACTTTTTGCCTTAAAAAGGAAAAGTATGACTACCTGCACCTCGCGCGCGGCATGGGGAAACCTGCTGCGTCGCCTTCATTTCTACGTTGGGCTGTTTGTCGGCCCGTTTATCTTCTTCGCCGCGCTGACCGGGACGCTGTATGTGGCGACCCCGCAGCTGGAGAATGCGCTCTACCGACACGCGCTCCACGCGGATTCCGTTGGCGAGCCGCAGCCTCTGGCCGAACAAATCGCCGTGGCGGAAAAAACCGTTGGATCAGATTTACGTTTGCACGCCGTTCGTCCGGGGCTGGCTGAAGGCGAAACCACCCGCGTGATGTTCGCTGACCCGAAACTTGGGTCATCGGAGAACCGCGCTATCTTCGTGGATCCGGTAAGCCTGACGGTACTGGGAGATATGACGGTATACGGCACCAGCGGGATTTTACCGCTGCGTCAGACTATTGATTACCTGCATACGTCCCTGATGCTGGGCGACATTGGGCGCCTCTACAGCGAGCTTGCGGCCTCGTGGATGTGGGTTGCAGCGCTGGGCGGTGTTGCCCTGTGGTTTTATACCCGACCCAAACGGCGGATCAACAATCACTTCCAGAACCGGCGTCGGGTGCACGTGACGCTGGGCTGGGTTCTGCTGGGTGGAATGCTGCTGTTCTCCGCAACCGGCCTGACGTGGTCCCAGTGGGCTGGCGGGAACGTGGATAAGCTGCGTGCAGAGATGAACTGGCTCACCCCGCAGGTGAACACGACGCTATCCGGCCAACATGAGGTTATGGATGAACATGCCGAACATCGCGGTCATCACGGTGGGATGATGATGCCGGAAATGGCGATGGATTTGACGCAGTTTGACGGGGTATTAAGCGCGGCGCGTAACGCGGGGATTAATGCCAGCAAGCTGGAGATCCGCCCGGCGAAAACAATGGATCGTGCCTGGACCGTGACGGAAATCGATCGCAGCTGGCCGACCCAGGTGGACGCCGTTGCGGTAGATCCCCATACGATGCAGGTCATGGACAGAACCCGATTCGAGGATTTCCCGTTAATGGCAAAACTGACCCGCTGGGGCGTGGATTTCCATATGGGGATCTTATTCGGCCTGGCAAATCAGCTGCTGCTCGTGGCGTTCGGCCTCGCCCTGTGCGTGCTCATTATCTGGGGATACCGGATGTGGTGGATGCGTCGTCCTGCGCAATCGGCAGTGAGTCCGGTACAGACGCTTTGTCAGAGCTGGCTTGCGCTGTCAGGATGGGGAAGAGGGGTTACGCTGATAATCAGCGTACTGCTGGGGCTGGCCCTGCCGGTGATGGGCGTGAGTCTGGCGCTGTTTATTCTGGTGGACTGGCTGCGCTGGCGAGCGGCAACCAGGGTGACGCTCGCCGAATCATCCGCTAAATAACCCTATGGCGTGCTGATCACCACTGCGACGCGGCGGTTTTCAGCGCGCCCTTGCGGGGTACTGTTGCTCGCCACCGGGTATTTTTGACCTAATCCTCGCGTGGTGAGATTGCTGCGCGGGATATTTGCCCCCTTTGCCCAGGCATCGGCCACGGCGTTGGCGCGTTTTAACGACAGCGCTTCGTTGTAGCTTTCTTCCCCGTAGTTATCCGTGTGACCGTCCATTCGCGCATGGGTCAGGCCGGTTTCAGCCAGGCGAGAGGCCATGGACTGGATCTGCGTTTCACTCTCAGAACGCAGTCTGGCGTCATTTTTATCAAACAGGATGGTGTCCGACATGCCAAGCGACCAGTCACCGTTCAGTTCGTTAAAACCGTAAGACTTCATCGCCGCAATTTGCTCAGGAGTGAATTTTCCTTCCGGCGGCGACTGACAGCCTGCCAGAACCAGTGAGGCCAGTACTAACGGCGCGAAGTAACGTTTTAACATAGTGTATCCTTTCTAACTTATTGTTTTCGTACGCTGGTTTTTAACCTGGTACATATTGCGGTCAGCCCTCTCCAGTAATGCTTCCACGGAAGCATTTTCCCACGCCAGAGCAAAGCCAATGCTGAATGACATCGATGCTTTTTGCCCGTTATGAAGATCAAACGGACGAATAAACTGCTGCGAAAGCGCAGCACAAATGTGTTGAACCTCAAGCTCAGAGTGAACGCCGTACAGCACCATGGCAAATTCGTCACCGCCAAGACGGTAAGACTGATGACGTTTGTCGCCAAACTCCATCATCCTGCTGGCGACTTCGATCAGCACGCAGTCTCCTGCCGCGTGGCCCCAGGTGTCGTTAATAAACTTAAAGTTATCACCGTCGAGGAAGAGCAAGGCCGAGTTTGTTCTGGCTGAAGGGTCGTTCATTAAGGCCGCAATGCTGTTACGAAACGCTGCGCGGTTGGCAAGACCGGTGAGCGGGTCGTGCATGGCGGTCCGCAACAGCTGGGCGTTTTTCGCCTGGAGTTTCAGCTGCCACTCTTCCATTTCATCCAGAAGACTGTTGAAGTCTTCGCCAAACTGGTGAAACTCTTCGATACGCCCGTCTTTCACCCGGCGGGAGAAGTTGCGGTTTGTGCGTACGTCATGCACGACGTCGGTAATGTTCTGCAGGGCCATAACCATCCCACGATGCAAAGACTGGGTAATGATAAGCGCGACGACGGCGGCAAAGAGAATGCAGCCGGTAAGTACGGCAAACGACGTCCAGATGAAGTGGCTGATCAAACTGTCACGCGCGGTAAGGCGGATTTCGCCGATCCTTAAGCCGTTATGCATGATGGGCTGCGCAACCGGTACGGGGAAAAGCCAGCGGCTGACCAGTGCGCCCAGCGTGTCGTTGTTATCTTCCGGGTTCCATGACCAGTAGGCAAACCGCTTTTTATGCGCGTTAATCACCTCCGCCGCGGCAAACTGCCCCTGTTTGCCCAGGGCTGCAAGCGTTTCGTTGGCCGCCAGCGAGTCGTTGAAAACCAGCGAAGCTTCCAGGCTGTGGCTCATTGTGGCGCCGGTTAATTCGAGGTTCTTTTGCGCATATTGTTTTAACGTCACGACGGAAGCAAAACAGAGCAACAGCCATATTAACGTCATTGTGATAATGACGCTTATCATGCTGTTTCGCCTCAACGTTCTTTTAAACGTCGGACGTGGCGTTGAAGTGAAATCTTTATCCATGCTGCTTATTCCGTGCCAGCATTAATACATCCGGATTGACTCTTACGCCACTGCGCGTCAACGCATCCAGGTTGACGGAAAACCGTACCTGGCCGCGATCGATCATCAGGCAAAAGGCACTGCCAATTACACATTCCGGATTTTGCTCTGAGATTAATAGCAACGCTCTGCCCTGATATTGACTTATTAATTCAAGTTGTTTTGCCGGTGATTCAGACCCGAAATAAATCGCATCACACGTCGCGGCCAGGGCTTCCCGATCGTTACGTACAATAACGGGAGTATAGGGTAACTCGTTGTGCCCTTCGTCGCCGCTGAGCGCGTGCGTATAGTGAGAAGTGGCATAGACGCAAAGTTTAGGCTGCCCGGAAAGTGACGGCCATCGCGTATAGCTCACAATGCCTGAGACAATCGAGCGTACCGATTTATCCGTTTCCGTAAGCGTGCCTGCCGCCGCAGGGCCCACCATAAGGAACAGCATTAACACCAGAGTGAGTCGGAAAAAAGAGATCAAGAATAAATTTCTCACCAGAATCCGCCACATCGCTCCGGAAATAGATGTCCTTGAGAGTTGCGGGCAGAATACCATTGTTTATCAGAGCCGTCATTATGTCAGAAATAGCATCAGGCCAACCTAAGCTAAATCCTACAGTTGTTTATTTTTCGGTGGATAAAAATAGACTTAATTAAGTCTGCTGGAACGCATACTTTCATCCATCCCTTCCTGCCATGACGCACGCAGTTTTGTCGCGTTTTCGGCAGTATCGCAACTGGCAGGGAAAGATTTGCCCGCTAATCCCCAGGCATGAATAAACCCTTCTTCGCAGACTTTCTTTTGGCCGTCAGCGTAGCCGCGAAGATATTCACTACGATCAACGTGGGTGTCGTTAAAACTATCGGCCAGGGTCTGGTTATCTTTAACCGGCAGGCCATTCATGGCGTCTTCTTTACCTGCATCAAACCAGGAGGGACTGGTCCAGTCGGGCTGGAAGGTATAAGGATTGATCTGGCAGCCCGTTAAAAACAGCGACAACAGCATGAGAGCAATTGAACGCATAGCCATTCTCCTTTTTTCTTCAGCATAGCCTGGCTTAAGAATATATGTCTGTAATTTAAACTTTACGTTTTTGACGTCTGATTTTTGCAATAAATTGGCTCGTGTAAAGTAATGTGTACGTATTTTGGATTGAAATGTTTACTTTTTATGGTATCGTGGTTTCACCTCATTGAGGAAAACAACTATCGCAAATGAGCTTTACAGGATCGCCATCATGCAAAAAGACGCGCTGAACAACGTACATATCACTGACGAACAGGTTTTAATTACCCCGGATCAACTGAAAGCAGAATTTCCGCTGAGCGTCGCGCAGGAGGCTCAGATTGAGCACTCGCGTCAGACCATCTCAAATATCATCGCCGGCCGCGATCCGCGCCTGCTGGTGGTGTGTGGTCCTTGCTCCATTCACGATCCTGAAACCGCCATTGAGTACGCTCGTCGATTTAAAGCATTAGCGGAGGAGGTCAGCGATAGCCTCTATCTGGTGATGCGCGTCTATTTTGAGAAGCCACGTACTACCGTCGGCTGGAAAGGGCTGATTAACGATCCGCACATGGATGGCTCGTTTGATGTGGAAGCAGGCCTGAAGATTGCGCGTCGCCTGCTGGTGGAGCTGGTCAGCATGGGGCTGCCGCTGGCAACCGAAGCGCTGGATCCGAACAGCCCGCAGTACCTGGGCGATCTGTTCAGCTGGTCCGCGATTGGCGCGCGTACCACGGAATCGCAAACCCACCGCGAGATGGCGTCTGGCCTGTCGATGCCGGTTGGCTTTAAAAACGGTACCGATGGCAGCCTGGCGACGGCGATTAATGCCATGCGCGCTGCCGCCATGCCGCACCGTTTCGTCGGTATCAACCAGGCAGGCCAGGTATGCCTCCTGCAAACGCAGGGTAACCCGGACGGCCACGTGATCCTGCGCGGCGGTAAAGCCCCTAACTACAGCCCGGCGGACGTGGCCCAGTGTGAAAAAGAGATGGAGCAGGCGGGACTGCGCCCGGCACTGATGGTAGATTGCAGTCATGGTAACTCGAATAAAGATTACCGTCGCCAGCCTGCGGTTGCGGAATCCGTGGTCGCACAGATCAAAGATGGCAATCGTTCGATTATCGGTCTGATGATTGAGAGCAACATTCATGAAGGCAATCAGTCATCTGAACAACCGCGCAGTGCCATGAAGCACGGCGTCTCCGTGACGGATGCCTGCATCAGCTGGGAGACTACCGATGCACTGCTGCGTGAGATCCATAAAGATTTAAACGGCCAGCTGGCGACGCGTCTGGCTTAAGAGGGTAGTTATGGTTGCTGAATTGACCGCACTGCGCGATCAAATTGATGAAGTGGATAAGGCGCTGCTGGATCTGCTGGCGCGACGCATGTCGCTGGTTGCCGAAGTCGGTGAGGTGAAAAGCAAATACGGCCTGCCGATTTACGTCCCGGAGCGCGAAGCCTCTATGCTCGCCTCCCGCCGTAAAGAGGCGCAGGCGCTGGGCGTTTCGCCGGATTTGATTGAAGATGTTCTGCGTCGCGTGATGCGGGAGTCCTATTCCAGTGAAAACGACAAGGGCTTCAAAACCCTCTGTCCGACCCTGCGTCCGGTCGTGATTGTCGGCGGTGCTGGGCAGATGGGGCGCCTGTTTGAAAAGATGCTTACGCTTTCTGGCTATCAGGTGCGCATTCTGGAAAAAGAGGACTGGGCGCATGCTCCGGAACTCATGAAAGATGCCGGGATGGTTATCGTCAGCGTGCCGATCCACGTGACGGAGCAAATCATCGGGAAGCTGCCTCCTTTACCGAAAGATTGCATCCTGGTGGATCTGGCCTCCGTCAAAAATGGTCCGCTGCAGGCAATGCTGGCTGCTCATACGGGTCCGGTGCTGGGTCTGCACCCGATGTTTGGCCCGGACAGCGGCAGCCTTGCTAAGCAGGTGGTGGTTTACTGCGACGGTCGTCAGCCGGAAGCCTATCAGTGGTTCTTGGAACAGATTCAGGTATGGGGGGCACGACTGCACCGCATCAGCGCGGTTGAGCACGACCAGAACATGGCGTTCATTCAGGCGCTGCGCCACTTTGCCACGTTTGCCTACGGTCTGCATCTGGCGGAAGAGAACGTACAGCTTGAACAGCTTCTGGCGCTCTCTTCACCTATCTATCGTCTTGAGCTGGCGATGGTCGGGCGTCTCTTTGCGCAGGATCCACAGCTGTACGCGGACATTATTATGTCCTCTGAAAACAACCTGGCGCTGATCAAGCGCTACTATCAGCGCTTTGGTGAAGCCATTACGCTGCTGGAGCACGGAGATAAGCAGGCGTTTATCGATAGCTTCCGCAAGGTCGAACACTGGTTTGGCGATTACGCGCAGCGTTTCCAGAATGAGAGTCGGACTTTATTGCGCCAGGCAAATGACAGTCGCCAGTAATGCGATGATGTATATACTGAAAGCCAGCAATGCTGGCTTTTTTCATTTTGGGGAACTGTCATGGCCGAACCGCAGCTGCTGTTGAATTACACCGGGCATTTGCCTGAATGCCCGACTTGGAGCGCCGAAGAGCAGGCGCTCTACTGGGCCGATATTCTGGAAGGAGAGATCCACCGCTACCATCTGCCGACGGCGGAACATACCGTACTCTCTTTCCACGAGGAGGTGGGCTGTTTCGCGTTGCGCGAGCAGGGTGGTTTTATCGTTGCGATGAGAACGGGTATCTGGCTGACCGATAAACACGGCCTGCTGCGCCGCAAGGTGTGTGATAACCCCTCTAACCCGCAGCTGGCGCGTTTTAACGATGGAGGTACCGATCACCAGGGCCGGTTCTATGCGGGTACGTTCTGGGGACCGGGAGATTACAACGGCGCCCTGCTGATGCGCATCGACAACGACCTGACGCCGAAGGTGATCCAGTGCGATATTCACGGTCACAATGGCTTAGCGTTTAGCCCTGATAAGCAGTGGATGTTTACCTCAGACACGCCCAACGGTGTTATTTACCGTACCCCGCTTGATGAGCAGGGCGAGCCGGGTAAGCGAGAGGTGTTTCGTCAGTTTAAAGAGGGCGAGGGGATACCTGACGGCGCGGCGATGGATGTGGAAGGCTGCTACTGGAGCGCGCTGTTTGACGGCTGGCGCATCGCGCGTTTTTCACCGCAAGGGGAGCAGCTGGAAGAGTATCGCATGCCGGTACGTTGCCCGACGATGGTCTGCTTTGGCGGCGATGACATGAAAACGCTGTTTATTACTACCACACGGGAAAATATGGATGCGGAGGAGGTGGCGAGATATCCTCTCTCCGGAGCTATCTTCACCCTGCCGGTGAGCGTGGCAGGGATGAAGAAAAGCCGCTTTATCGAACGTTAGATTGGATCGACCGGCACGACGTTTTCGCTCGGGTAGCAGCCCAGCACCTTCATGGAACGCGTGATCTCGCCCAGCTCGCGGAGAGCTTTCTGCATGGAAGCGGACTCCAGGTTGGCCTGGATGTCGAGGTAAAACATCTCTTCCCACGGGTTACCGTGGATTGGGCGTGATTCCAGCCTGGTCATGATCAGGTTGTGATTACGCAGCACCAGCAGGGCTTCAACCAGCGCACCGGCCTGTTGGCCGGTTGCCATCAGCAGCGTGGTTTTGGCCGGTACCTGGTCAGACACATTGATTGCCTTGCGGGCCAGCACCACGAAGCGGGTAATGTTTTGCGTCTGGTTTGCCAGGTTGCGTTCCAGCACCTGCAGGCCATACAGCGCGCCGCCCGCTTCGCTGCCGAGCGCCGCGACGGTGGGGGAATTAGCCTGCGCCACTTTTTCCATCGCCGCCGAGGTGCTTTCGGTGTACTCAATTTTCCAGTTCGGATAGCGGTTCAGGAACTGGCTGCACTGCTGGAACGGCTGCGGATGACTGTAAACCGTTTCGATCGTGTTCAGGTCCGTTGAGCCGGAGACCAGTACGCAGTGATCGATAGGGATCGTCAGCTCGCCGACCAGCGACAGGCTGGTGTGCTGCAGCAAATCGTAGACGTCGTTGATGGCGCCGGAGCTGGTGTTTTCAATCGGCACCACGGCGTAATCCGCCTGGCCGGTCTCGACCTGGTTAAAAATGTCGGCAAACTTCGCGCAGCCGCTCTCAATAAATTCTTCGAAATGGCGTGCAGCGTACTGACGTGCGGCCAGGTGAGAATAAGAGCCCTTCGGTCCCAGGAAGGCGATACGCGCAGAGTGTGGATTGGTTTTATTGAGGTGCTGCTGGAGTAACGCTTGCTGGGTCAGAACGGAGTCTTCAATGATGAGCTGGAACAACCGGGTTATGTAGTGGGCATCGAGGTGATGCGCTTTGCCGAGCTGAATGAGACGTTCCAGAAGATCCCGCTCGCGGTCGATATCACGGACCGGACGATGGGAGTCCAGCTTGGCTTTGCCTACTTCAACGGCAAGGGCGCGGCGTTCGGCCAGCAGCGCCAGCAGTTTCTCATCCAGCGCGCTGATTTTTACTCGCAGATCCAGTAACGGGTTTTCCGGTGTCATAGTGTTGCCTGTCTCATCTTATCGTTATCAATAAAAAAGGCCCCCCGGTGTGGGAGGCCTTGTTGTTCGTCTTCGCATTCTTTATCACACGACGAAACGCCTCCCGTTCAGGGGAAGGTAAAAAAGAATGCGAAGAAGAACGGCGTAAGTTTCATAAAGTCATCCTGCGATTGATACCGTTAAAGTACCTGTACTGTTTTCACCCTGTCAATAAAAAACAAAAAACGCGCCCGAAGGCGCGTTGGCGGTACACTCAATTTAAAGGATTACTCTTCTTCAACTTCTTCCGCGAAGCTGGCGTCTTTCACCGACGTTGCGGCGCGACGGGCTTCACCTTTGTGTTGCACTTTATTGAGCTGCCGTTCCAGCTTGTTGATCAAATCGTTAATAGCTGTGTACATATCCTCGTGTTTTGCGCTGGCGACCAGATGGCCGTTTGGAGTATTGATAGTTGCGTCAGCGATGAAACCCTGCGGCTCCTTGGACAGGATGATATGTGGATTAATCAAATGAGTTTGCCATTTATCCAGTTTGGCGAGACGGTCTGCGACGTGCTGGCGAATTGCCGGAGTAATTTCCATTTGTTTACTGGTAATGTTCATTGTCATAAATTTTACCTCTTGTCTTTCCGTCTTGGTGATTCCAGCATACCCGACCCAATGTCAAAATGTGTGATTTATATCACGTTATTTTGTCGGTTTTTGTCAGGGAATCTTTTTTGTGAGGCAGGGCAGGAAGAGGTGAGATTTACCTTGTAGAAGGCATAAATTGGGGCCATAGTTGACAGGATGTGTTGAGGCTAAGGCGCTTCAGCAATGCTCAGAAACGAATAAAAAAACGGCAGCCTGCGGGCTGCCGTTTTGCATTGAGGCAAAATCAGGTGTTGCTGCTGTTCGCGGCGATGATTTTCGCCACTTTTTCAGCCTGAGCGGTCATCTGCATCTGACGGTAAGCATTTTCCATCAGCTTCAGGCCGTCGCGCGTTGCCTGAGTATCCGGGTAATCGCGCAGCATACCTTCTACGCGGTTAACCACGGCAACCCATGCGCCACGGCGGGTATAATATTCCGCCACGGAGTATTCATATTTCGCCAGACGATCTTTCAGGAACACCAGACGTTTGGTGGCGTCAGTCACGTACTGGCTGTTTGGATAGCCGCGCACCAGCTTGGAGAAGTCATTGAAGGCATCACGCGCATGCTGCGGGTCACGGTCGGAACGATCCACGCCGAAGAAGCCCTGCAGCGCACTGTCGTCCAGCGCCATGTTGGTGAGGCCGCGCATGTACATCACGTAGTCGATGTTAGGATGAGTCGGGTTCAGACGCATGAAACGATCGATGGTTGCCTGAGCCAGCGGCAGATCGGCATTTTTATAGTATGCGTAGATGAGATCTAACTGTACCTGCTGCGAATACGGACCAAATGGATAGCGATTATCCAACGCTTCCAGTTGCGTTATCGCCTGTTTCCAGTTACCGTCCTGCAACTTTTGTTGTGCAGTCGCATAGATTTCATTCGGCGGATTGTCAGGGACCTGTTCATTTGAACCGGAGCAGCCCACCAAAGCCAGGCTCAACGTGGCCGCTGCCACCAGATATTTCATGCGCGTCATGACGTTTTGACTTTCCTCAAATGTTTGTCCGGGAGAAACTCTGTTCCTGCTCCCGATTAAGACCAGCTACAATAGCACACTATATTAAACGGCAAAGCCGTAAAACCCAACGTTAAACGAAGAAGCAGTTTATGGCACAACGAGTAGAACTCACCGCAACAGTCTCCGAAAATCAGCTCGGTCAACGCTTAGATCAGGCATTGGCCGAATTGTTCCCTGATTATTCGCGTTCACGCATAAAAGAATGGATCCTTGACCAGCGCGTGATGGTAAACGGCAAAATCTGGGACAAACCAAAAGAGAAAGTGTTAGGTGGGGAAGCTGTCGCCATCAATGCTGAAATCGAAGAGGAAATCCGCTTCGAGCCGCAGGATATCCCACTGGACATCGTCTATGAAGATGATGACATTCTGGTGATCAACAAGCCGCGCGACCTGGTTGTTCATCCGGGCGCGGGGAACCCTGACGGTACGGTACTTAACGCACTTCTCCATTACTATCCGCCGATCGCGGATGTTCCGCGCGCGGGCATCGTGCACCGTCTGGATAAAGACACTACCGGTCTGATGGTGGTGGCGAAGACCGTTCCTGCGCAGACCCGTCTGGTAGAATCGCTGCAGCTGCGCGAAATCACCCGTGAGTATGAGGCGGTAGCCATTGGGCATATGACCTCTGGCGGGACGGTAGAAGAGCCTATCAGCCGTCACCCGACCAAGCGAACCCATATGTCGGTGCATCCGATGGGTAAACCGGCGGTGACGCACTATCGCATTATGGAGCATTTCCGCATTCATACGCGTCTGCGTCTGCGTCTGGAGACCGGGCGTACTCACCAGATTCGTGTGCATATGGCCCACATCACCCATCCGCTGGTGGGGGATCAGGTCTACGGTGGTCGTCCACGTCCGCCTAAGGGCGCGTCGGATGAGTTCATCAGCGTATTGCGTAAATTCGACCGTCAGGCGCTACACGCGACCATGCTGCGCCTTTACCATCCGATCACCGGCATTCAGATGGAGTGGCATGCGCCTATCCCGCAGGATATGGTGGACCTTATTGACGCGATGCGTGTTGATTTCGAAGAACATAAGGATCAAGTGGACTGGTTATGACCAAACTGATTGTCCCGGAGTGGCCATTGCCTGCCGGCGTGGCTGCCTGCAGTTCAACCCGCACTGGCGGTGTTAGCCAGGGCGCGTGGGAGTCGTTGAACCTCGGCGCACACTGTGGCGATAACCTGGAACACGTGGAAGAGAACCGCAGGCGTCTGTTTGCTGCGGGGAACCTGCCTTCAAAACCGGTCTGGCTGGAACAGGTTCATGGCAAGGCGGTGCTGAAGTTGTCGGGAGAACCCTATGCTTCTAAACGTGCTGATGCCTCTTACAGCAATACTCCGGGAACCGTTTGTGCCGTAATGACCGCCGATTGTCTGCCGGTGCTTTTCTGTAACCGTTCAGGCACCGAGGTGGCTGCAGCACACGCGGGCTGGCGTGGACTGTGTGAAGGCGTGCTGGAAGAAACCGTCGCCTGCTTTAAGGATGAGCCCGCCAATATTATGGCCTGGCTTGGCCCGGCCATTGGTCCTCGCGCTTTTGAAGTGGGGCCGGAGGTTCGCGAAGCCTTTATGGTTAAAGATCCGCAAGCGGTGGACGCCTTCCTGCCTTCCGGAGATAAATATCTGGCCGATATTTACCAGCTTGCTCGTCAGCGGCTGAACAGCGTCGGCATAACGCAGATCTTCGGCGGCGATCGCTGTACATTCACCGAAAAGGATGATTTTTTCTCTTATCGCCGCGACAAGACGACGGGCCGTATGGCAAGTTTCATTTGGCTGATATAACCTAAAGAATCAAGACGATCCGGCACGTGCCGTTTTCTTTTCACATAATTCAGGTCATTAACCTTGAATAATTGAGGGATGACCTCATTTAATCTCCAGTAGCAAATTTGACCTGTTATGGGAGGAGTTATGCGTCTGGATCGTCTTACTAATAAATTCCAGCTTGCTCTCGCCGATGCCCAGTCCCTCGCACTGGGGCACGACAACCAATTTATCGAACCTCTTCATTTAATGAGCGCCTTGCTGAATCAGGAAGGGGGATCGGTACGTCCTTTATTAACGTCCGCTGGCATTAATGCTGGCCAGTTACGCACCGCTATCGATCAGGCGCTGAGCCGTTTACCGCAGGTCGAAGGGACCGGCGGCGACGTTCAGCCGTCGCAGGATCTGGTGCGCGTCCTGAACCTTTGCGACAAGCTGGCGCAAAAACGTGGGGACAACTTTATTTCGTCAGAGCTGTTTGTTCTGGCGGCGCTTGAATCACGCGGTACCTTGACCGACCTGCTGAAATCTGCCGGTGCGACCACCGCCAACGTGACTCAGGCGATTGAGAACATGCGCGGAGGTGAAAGCGTGAACGATCAGGGAGCCGAAGACCAACGTCAGGCTTTGAAGAAATTTACGGTCGATCTGACCGAGCGTGCTGAACAGGGCAAACTTGATCCGGTGATCGGCCGTGATGAAGAAATTCGTCGTACCATTCAGGTACTGCAACGTCGTACCAAGAACAACCCGGTGCTGATAGGTGAACCGGGTGTCGGTAAAACTGCGATTGTTGAAGGGCTGGCGCAGCGTATTGTCAACGGTGAAGTGCCGGAAGGCCTGAAAGGCCGTCGCGTACTGGCGCTGGATATGGGCGCGCTGGTGGCCGGTGCGAAATACCGCGGCGAGTTCGAAGAGCGCCTTAAAGGCGTGCTTAACGACCTGGCGAAGCAGGAAGGCAACGTCATTCTGTTTATCGATGAACTGCACACCATGGTCGGCGCGGGTAAAGCGGATGGCGCGATGGATGCCGGGAACATGCTGAAACCTGCGCTGGCGCGCGGTGAACTTCACTGCGTCGGTGCCACTACGCTGGATGAGTACCGTCAGTATATTGAGAAAGATGCTGCGCTGGAACGTCGTTTCCAGAAAGTGTTTGTTGCCGAGCCAAGCGTTGAAGATACCATCGCGATCCTGCGTGGTCTGAAAGAGCGCTATGAACTGCACCACCATGTACAGATCACTGACCCGGCCATCGTTGCGGCGGCGACGCTTTCGCATCGTTATATTGCTGACCGTCAGCTGCCGGATAAAGCGATCGACCTGATTGATGAAGCGGCGTCGAGCATTCGTATGCAGATTGACTCGAAGCCGGAAGAGCTGGACCGACTCGACCGACGCATCATTCAGCTCAAGCTGGAACAGCAGGCGCTGAAGAAAGAGTCTGATGAAGCCAGTAAGAAACGCCTCGATATGCTCAATGAAGAGCTGGACGATAAAGAGCGCCAGTATTCTGAGCTGGAGGAAGAGTGGAAAGCCGAGAAAGCCTCCCTTTCCGGTACGCAGACCATTAAAGCTGAACTCGAACAGGCAAAAATTGCCATTGAGCAGGCGCGACGCGTGGGCGACCTGGCGCGAATGTCAGAACTGCAGTACGGCAAAATTCCTGAGCTGGAAAAACAGCTTGAGATAGCGACGCAGTCAGAAGGTAAAACGATGCGTCTGTTGCGTAATAAAGTGACGGATGCCGAGATCGCGGAAGTCCTGGCGCGCTGGACCGGTATTCCCGTGGCGCGCATGCTGGAAGGCGAGCGTGAAAAACTGCTGCGCATGGAGAACGATCTCCACAATCGTGTGATTGGTCAAAACGAAGCGGTTGAAGCGGTATCGAATGCTATTCGTCGTAGCCGTGCAGGGCTGTCCGATCCAAACCGTCCGATTGGTTCGTTCCTGTTCCTGGGGCCGACCGGTGTCGGTAAAACCGAGCTGTGCAAAGCGCTGGCTAACTTTATGTTCGACAGCGACGATGCGATGGTGCGTATCGACATGTCCGAGTTTATGGAGAAACACTCCGTCTCGCGTCTGGTCGGGGCGCCTCCGGGATATGTGGGTTATGAAGAAGGTGGGTACCTGACGGAAGCGGTGCGCCGTCGTCCTTACTCCGTCATCCTGCTGGATGAGGTGGAAAAAGCGCATCCGGATGTGTTCAACATCCTGCTTCAGGTGCTGGATGATGGTCGTCTGACCGACGGGCAGGGGAGAACGGTCGACTTCCGTAATACGGTTGTCATTATGACCTCGAACCTGGGTTCCGATTTGATTCAGGAACGTTTCGGTGAACTGGACTACAGCCACATGAAGGATCTGGTGCTGGGTGTGGTAAGCCATAACTTCCGTCCGGAGTTCATCAACCGTATTGATGAAGTGGTGGTATTCCATCCTCTGGGTGAGAAACACATTGCGTCGATTGCGCAGATCCAGCTGCAGCGTCTGTACAAACGTCTGGAAGAGCGTGGATATGAAATTCACATCTCCGACGATGCGCTGAAGCTGCTGAGTAAGAACGGTTACGATCCGGTGTACGGTGCGCGTCCATTGAAACGCGCTATCCAGCAGCAGATCGAAAACCCGCTGGCGCAGCAGATCCTCTCCGGGGAGCTGGTTCCTGGCAAAGTTATCCGTCTGGAAGCCAACGACGATCGCATTGTGGCAGTGCAGTAAGTCACAAAACGCAAAAACGAGCCGCTTGCGGCTCGTTTTTGTTTAAAAACCAGGCGAAAATTGAGGTCTGGAGTCGGTTTTGCCTGGAAAGTGAGCAGTCAGTAAATAAATTTCACTTTATCCTTGCAGGTTCAGAATTACTCCCTATAATGCGCCTCCACTGACACGGAACAACGGCGCACACGCCGCCGGGTCAGCAGAGAATAGCGAAAATAAACGCTTGACTCTGAAGCGGGAAAGCGTAATATGCACACCCCGCGCCGCAGCGAAAACGAAGCGGCACTGCTCTTTAACAATTTATCAGACAATCTGTGTGGGCACTCAAAGTGACATGGATTCTTAATGTCTTCGGACAATAAATGAATACCAAGTCTCTGAGTGAACATACGTAATTCATTACGAAGTTTAATTCACGAGCATCAAACTTAAATTGAAGAGTTTGATCATGGCTCAGATTGAACGCTGGCGGCAGGCCTAACACATGCAAGTCGAGCGGCAGCGGAAAGTAGCTTGCTACTTTGCCGGCGAGCGGCGGACGGGTGAGTAATGTCTGGGAAACTGCCTGATGGAGGGGGATAACTACTGGAAACGGTAGCTAATACCGCATAACGTCGCAAGACCAAAGAGGGGGACCTTCGGGCCTCTTGCCATCAGATGTGCCCAGATGGGATTAGCTAGTAGGTGGGGTAATGGCTCACCTAGGCGACGATCCCTAGCTGGTCTGAGAGGATGACCAGCCACACTGGAACTGAGACACGGTCCAGACTCCTACGGGAGGCAGCAGTGGGGAATATTGCACAATGGGCGCAAGCCTGATGCAGCCATGCCGCGTGTATGAAGAAGGCCTTCGGGTTGTAAAGTACTTTCAGCGGGGAGGAAGGCGATAAGGTTAATAACCTTGTCGATTGACGTTACCCGCAGAAGAAGCACCGGCTAACTCCGTGCCAGCAGCCGCGGTAATACGGAGGGTGCAAGCGTTAATCGGAATTACTGGGCGTAAAGCGCACGCAGGCGGTCTGTCAAGTCGGATGTGAAATCCCCGGGCTCAACCTGGGAACTGCATTCGAAACTGGCAGGCTAGAGTCTTGTAGAGGGGGGTAGAATTCCAGGTGTAGCGGTGAAATGCGTAGAGATCTGGAGGAATACCGGTGGCGAAGGCGGCCCCCTGGACAAAGACTGACGCTCAGGTGCGAAAGCGTGGGGAGCAAACAGGATTAGATACCCTGGTAGTCCACGCCGTAAACGATGTCGACTTGGAGGTTGTGCCCTTGAGGCGTGGCTTCCGGAGCTAACGCGTTAAGTCGACCGCCTGGGGAGTACGGCCGCAAGGTTAAAACTCAAATGAATTGACGGGGGCCCGCACAAGCGGTGGAGCATGTGGTTTAATTCGATGCAACGCGAAGAACCTTACCTACTCTTGACATCCAGAGAACTTTCCAGAGATGGATTGGTGCCTTCGGGAACTCTGAGACAGGTGCTGCATGGCTGTCGTCAGCTCGTGTTGTGAAATGTTGGGTTAAGTCCCGCAACGAGCGCAACCCTTATCCTTTGTTGCCAGCGGTTAGGCCGGGAACTCAAAGGAGACTGCCAGTGATAAACTGGAGGAAGGTGGGGATGACGTCAAGTCATCATGGCCCTTACGAGTAGGGCTACACACGTGCTACAATGGCGCATACAAAGAGAAGCGACCTCGCGAGAGCAAGCGGACCTCATAAAGTGCGTCGTAGTCCGGATTGGAGTCTGCAACTCGACTCCATGAAGTCGGAATCGCTAGTAATCGTAGATCAGAATGCTACGGTGAATACGTTCCCGGGCCTTGTACACACCGCCCGTCACACCATGGGAGTGGGTTGCAAAAGAAGTAGGTAGCTTAACCTTCGGGAGGGCGCTTACCACTTTGTGATTCATGACTGGGGTGAAGTCGTAACAAGGTAACCGTAGGGGAACCTGCGGTTGGATCACCTCCTTACCTTAAAGAACCTGCCTTTGTAGTGCTCACACAGATTGTCTGATGAAAAGTAAATAGCAAGGCGTCTTGCGATTGAGACTTCAGTGTCCCCTTCGTCTAGAGGCCCAGGACACCGCCCTTTCACGGCGGTAACAGGGGTTCGAATCCCCTAGGGGACGCCACTTGCTGGTTCGTGAGTGAAAGTCACCTGCCGTCATATCTCAAAACTGACTTACGAGTCACGTTTGAGATATTTGCTCTTTAAAAATCTGGATCAAGCTGAAAATTGAAACGACACATCTTTAATGGTGTGTTCGAGTCTCTCAAATTTTCGCAATCAGAAGTGAAACATCTTCGGGTTGTGAGGTTAAGCGACTAAGCGTACACGGTGGATGCCCTGGCAGTCAGAGGCGATGAAGGACGTGCTAATCTGCGAAAAGCGCCGGCGAGGTGATATGAACCTTTGACCCGGCGATGTCCGAATGGGGAAACCCAGTGCAATTCGTTGCACTATCGTTAACTGAATACATAGGTTAACGAGGCGAACCGGGGGAACTGAAACATCTAAGTACCCCGAGGAAAAGAAATCAACCGAGATTCCCCCAGTAGCGGCGAGCGAACGGGGAGCAGCCCAGAGTCTGAATCAGCTTGTGTGTTAGTGGAAGCGTCTGGAAAGTCGCACGGTACAGGGTGACAGTCCCGTACACGAAAGCACACAGGTTGTGAACTCGAAGAGTAGGGCGGGACACGTGGTATCCTGTCTGAATATGGGGGGACCATCCTCCAAGGCTAAATACTCCTGACTGACCGATAGTGAACCAGTACCGTGAGGGAAAGGCGAAAAGAACCCCGGCGAGGGGAGTGAAAAAGAACCTGAAACCGTGTACGTACAAGCAGTGGGAGCACCTTCGTGGTGTGACTGCGTACCTTTTGTATAATGGGTCAGCGACTTATATTCTGTAGCAAGGTTAACCGTATAGGGGAGCCGAAGGGAAACCGAGTCTTAACTGGGCGTTAAGTTGCAGGGTATAGACCCGAAACCCGGTGATCTAGCCATGGGCAGGTTGAAGGTTGGGTAACACTAACTGGAGGACCGAACCGACTAATGTTGAAAAATTAGCGGATGACTTGTGGCTGGGGGTGAAAGGCCAATCAAACCGGGAGATAGCTGGTTCTCCCCGAAAGCTATTTAGGTAGCGCCTCGTGAACTCATCTTCGGGGGTAGAGCACTGTTTCGGCTAGGGGGCCATCCCGGCTTACCAACCCGATGCAAACTACGAATACCGAAGAATGTTATCACGGGAGACACACGGCGGGTGCTAACGTCCGTCGTGAAGAGGGAAACAACCCAGACCGCCAGCTAAGGTCCCAAAGTCATGGTTAAGTGGGAAACGATGTGGGAAGGCACAGACAGCCAGGATGTTGGCTTAGAAGCAGCCATCATTTAAAGAAAGCGTAATAGCTCACTGGTCGAGTCGGCCTGCGCGGAAGATGTAACGGGGCTAAACCATGCACCGAAGCTGCGGCAGCGACACTATGTGTTGTTGGGTAGGGGAGCGTTCTGTAAGCCGTTGAAGGTGTGCTGTGAGGCATGCTGGAGGTATCAGAAGTGCGAATGCTGACATAAGTAACGATAAAGCGGGTGAAAAGCCCGCTCGCCGGAAGACCAAGGGTTCCTGTCCAACGTTAATCGGGGCAGGGTGAGTCGACCCCTAAGGCGAGGCCGAAAGGCGTAGTCGATGGGAAACAGGTTAATATTCCTGTACTTGGTGTTACTGCGAAGGGGGGACGGAGAAGGCTATGTTAGCCGGGCGACGGTTGTCCCGGTTTAAGCATGTAGGCGGAGGTTCCAGGTAAATCCGGTACCTTATTAACGCTGAGGTGTGATGACGAGGCACTACGGTGCTGAAGTAACAAATGCCCTGCTTCCAGGAAAAGCCTCTAAGCATCAGGTAACACGAAATCGTACCCCAAACCGACACAGGTGGTCAGGTAGAGAATACCAAGGCGCTTGAGAGAACTCGGGTGAAGGAACTAGGCAAAATGGTGCCGTAACTTCGGGAGAAGGCACGCTGATATGTAGGTGAAGCCCCTGCGGGTGGAGCTGAAATCAGTCGAAGATACCAGCTGGCTGCAACTGTTTATTAAAAACACAGCACTGTGCAAACACGAAAGTGGACGTATACGGTGTGACGCCTGCCCGGTGCCGGAAGGTTAATTGATGGGGTTAGCGGCAACGCGAAGCTCTTGATCGAAGCCCCGGTAAACGGCGGCCGTAACTATAACGGTCCTAAGGTAGCGAAATTCCTTGTCGGGTAAGTTCCGACCTGCACGAATGGCGTAATGATGGCCAGGCTGTCTCCACCCGAGACTCAGTGAAATTGAACTCGCTGTGAAGATGCAGTGTACCCGCGGCAAGACGGAAAGACCCCGTGAACCTTTACTATAGCTTGACACTGAACACTGGTCCTTGATGTGTAGGATAGGTGGGAGGCTTTGAAGCGTGGACGCCAGTCTGCGTGGAGCCGTCCTTGAAATACCACCCTTTAATGGCTGGTGTTCTAACGTAGACCCGTGATCCGGGTTGCGGACAGTGTCTGGTGGGTAGTTTGACTGGGGCGGTCTCCTCCCAAAGAGTAACGGAGGAGCACGAAGGTTAGCTAATCCTGGTCGGACATCAGGAGGTTAGTGCAATGGCATAAGCTAGCTTGACTGCGAGAGTGACGGCTCGAGCAGGTGCGAAAGCAGGTCATAGTGATCCGGTGGTTCTGAATGGAAGGGCCATCGCTCAACGGATAAAAGGTACTCCGGGGATAACAGGCTGATACCGCCCAAGAGTTCATATCGACGGCGGTGTTTGGCACCTCGATGTCGGCTCATCACATCCTGGGGCTGAAGTAGGTCCCAAGGGTATGGCTGTTCGCCATTTAAAGTGGTACGCGAGCTGGGTTTAGAACGTCGTGAGACAGTTCGGTCCCTATCTGCCGTGGGCGCTGGAGAATTGAGGGGGGCTGCTCCTAGTACGAGAGGACCGGAGTGGACGCATCACTGGTGTTCGGGTTGTCATGCCAATGGCACTGCCCGGTAGCTAAATGCGGAAAAGATAAGTGCTGAAAGCATCTAAGCACGAAACTTGCCCCGAGATGAGTTCTCCCTGAGACTTTAAGTCTCCTGAAGGAACGTTAAAGACTATGACGTTGATAGGTCGGGTGTGTAAGCGCAGCGATGCGTTGAGCTAACCGATACTAATGAACCGTGAGGCTTAACCTTACAACGCCGAAGGTGTTTTGGCGAAGAGACGCGATATTTTTAGCTTTGATACAGATTTAACAGAATTTGCCTGGCGGCTTTAGCGCGGTGGTCCCACCTGACCCCATGCCGAACTCAGAAGTGAAACGCCGTAGCGCCGATGGTAGTGTGGGGTCTCCCCATGTGAGAGTAGGGAACTGCCAGGCATCAAAATAGAAGAACCCCGTACCGAAAGGTGCGGGGTTTTTTGCTTTTGTTTTCCCACTCTGGCCTTTCTCTTAATCCCTTATCCTGCTAATGGAATGTGTGATCTCTGTCTCAATGTGATTTATAACAAAATTATAACATTTCATTTACGAGGTTATTGAGTCTCCTGGCTCAATACGCCGCAGTTTATGGCAGGAGCATAATCACAATGACAGAAAGCATGACATCAAACGGGACGCTGGGTCACAGTGATACCCGAAGAAGGGTATGGGCAATCGTCAGCGCCTCTTCAGGGAATCTGGTTGAATGGTTCGACTTTTACGTCTACTCATTCTGTTCACTCTACTTCGCACATATCTTCTTCCCCTCCGGCAACACCACAACGCAGCTGCTTCAAACGGCAGGGGTATTTGCCGCAGGATTCTTGATGCGACCCATCGGGGGCTGGCTGTTTGGCCGCATTGCGGATCGTCGCGGGCGTAAGGCCTCTATGCTGATCTCGGTGTGCATGATGTGCTTTGGCTCGCTGGTGATCGCCTGCTTACCGGGATATGCATCGATTGGTACCTGGGCACCGGCGCTACTTTTGCTGGCCCGCTTATTCCAGGGATTATCGGTGGGCGGTGAATACGGTACCAGTGCAACCTACATGAGTGAAATTGCACTGGAAGGTCGTAAAGGTTTTTACGCGTCATTCCAGTACGTCACGCTGATTGGCGGTCAGCTGCTGGCCATTCTTGTGGTGGTGATCCTGCAGCAAATTCTGACGGACGAACAGCTTCATGCCTGGGGATGGCGGATCCCTTTCGCAATGGGCGCAGTACTGGCGGTCGTTGCACTTTGGCTACGCCGTCAGCTAGATGAAACCTCTCAGAAAGAGGTCCGGATGCTGAAGGAGGCGGGAACATTCAAAGGGTTGTGGCGTAACCGCAAAGCTTTCCTGATGGTGCTGGGCTTCACCGCGGGCGGTTCTCTTAGTTTCTACACGTTCACCACCTATATGCAAAAGTACCTGGTGAACACCACCGGTATGCACGCCAACGTCGCCAGCGTGGTCATGACCGTGGCGCTGTTTGTCTTTATGCTCATACAGCCGATCGTCGGTGCGCTCTCGGATAAAATTGGTCGACGTACGTCGATGCTGATTTTTGGCGGGCTGTCGGCGTTATGTACCGTTCCTATTCTGACTGCGCTTCAGCATGTCTCTTCACCGTATGCCGCCTTTGCGCTGGTGATGGTGGCGATGGTGATTGTCAGTTTCTATACCTCAATCAGCGGGATACTGAAAGCCGAGATGTTCCCGGCGCAGGTTCGTGCGTTAGGAGTAGGGCTTTCTTATGCGGTAGCCAACGCGGTGTTTGGCGGATCGGCGGAGTACGTTGCGTTGTCGCTTAAGTCATGGGGAAGCGAAACGACATTCTTCTGGTACGTAACGGGTATGGGGGCTCTGGCTTTTATTGTTTCCCTGATGCTGCATCGCAAAGGGAAAGGTATCCGACTTTAATAGCGCGCCATTTGCCACACGGCGTAGCCGGTCGTTGCGCCGGCAACATCCCAGGCGAAATCTTTCCAGCTCCAGCCGCTCCCTGCGGGGCGGCTATCCCACAGTTCTTTTGATGCCCCAAGACCTACTGAGAACATCAGCCCGATCGCCGCGCTACGGTCCCGGCTGTATCCCTGATGCTGGGCATATTCATTACCGGCTGCGGACAACATCGCGGAAGCGAGGAAATGCTGTGCTTTATCCTGTCCGGACCAGCTATCGTTGGCCATATGGCTACAGCCACTCAGGAAAAGGACGCTCAGTAACAGAGGAATACGCATCAACGGGCTCCATAAAAAAGCCCTGCGGGTGACAGGGCCTGGATATTACAGAATACGGCTGATAAGTCGGTCGATACGGATACGACGTAAGCGGCGAATAAGCTTGCGAACTTTTACCGGATAATCGGCAATGCTCTGCAGTTCGCGGTAGTGATTCACCACGGTCGTATGGGTGCGAATCAGCTCCAGCTCGCGTTCACGTTGGGCGGCTAACTCATGCTGCGGGTCATGAATCAGGATAGCGTTTTCCAGATCCAGTCGCCACGCGCGCGGGTTCAGGTTGTTACCGGTCAGCAGCATCCACTCATCGTCGACCCACATGCCTTTCAGATGGTAACTATTGTCTTCATCTTTCCAGAGACGCACAACCAGCTGGTCAGTGTTGACGTAATACTGTAAGCGGCTCAGGAAACGACGCAGGTTAATCTCATAGAGATAAGGCAGCGCACCGATGATTTTGAACGGCTGATCTTCAGGAATGAAGAAGTCGTTTGCCGTTTTATCACCAACGATAATTTCCACTTTTTTACCGTCGCGCAGCAGCTGAATGATATTACGCACCAGCACGGCAGGAAGGTTGAAGTACGGCGTACAGATGGTGAGTTTCTGCTCCGCACACGGCATCAGATGGAAGATCGTTTTGTTCAGCTGGCTTGATTTGCCGAGTCCTACCAGCGGTGTAACGGATAGCTCTTCGTTGTTCGCATCGCCCTGGAAATGATAGACCGCATCACGCAGCTCCTGGCGGAAGGCGCGAACATCGTTTTTGATTTCCGGGCTTTTAGGACGCTCGGGATCGTCAAGGCGGTTAACGCCACGGCCGTGGACCAGATTTTTATCAACCCAGTTAAACATGATATCGGCCATCTGCGGATTACGGATCAGATGGTAGCGGTCGTAGCGATATTTATCGAGCTGATGAAGGTAGACATCATTGAGGCTGGCGCCGCTGTACAGCACGCTGTCATCAATGATAAATCCCTTGAAATGAAGGACGCCGAGCGCTTCACGGGTATTAACCGGGACGCCATAAACAGGCACATCGACGCCAGGATTTTCCTGCGCCGTACGGCAATACCAGTCAGCATTGGTGTTTGACGCGGCAGCGCCAATACGGCCACGCTGAGCTCGATGCCAGTCTACCAGCACGCGAACATCAAGTTCCGGGCGCTGACGTTTCGCATCATAGAGCGCGTTCAGGATCGCGCGCCCGCCTTCATCCTGTTCAAGATACAGTGCCACAATGCAAATGCGTCGTGTGGCGCTGGCAATCTTTTCCAGAAGCGTCTCCCGAAAATGAGCGGGAGCGTAAAAGAACTCTACATCATCAACTGACTGAGAAATCTTCGGTAGTTGAGCAAGGTGTTGTTGATGTTTATTACGCTTAAATTTTGACAACATCACAGTGCGTATCTTCTCTGTTCATTGAAGGGTTGTCTGTACCATGCAAACAACATAAGCGGACAATGATACCACCAGTCCCGTCCAAAGTGGGTAACATTTCCAGTAGCTTACTCGCGTTTGCTTGCTGATGTCAGACTAAGGGATAAGGCAGCAATACCTTCGTCAAGCTGAATATCAACGTCAAACCCAAGTTTTCGCGCCAGGGTCACCATACCGCGATTGTTAGGCATAGTAATGCCATTAAGGCGTAACAATCCGTGATCTCGCGTATAACTGATGAGTTTTTCCAGCAGTCGTCTTCCCAGACCCAGGCCTTTAAGATCGGAGCGCACCAGCACCGCAAACTCCGCATCGACGTTATCCGGGTCAGAAATCGCACGCGTGACGCCGAGGATCTCATCACCCTTATCGGCGCGACGAACGGCAACAAACGCCATTTCTCGATCGTAGTCGATCTGGGTCATATTGGCTAAATCATCGTGGGTAAATTCGTTGATTTCGCTAAAATAGCGATAATAAAGATCCTCTTTCGTGACCTGAGAGATAAAGGCTCGCAGCTGGGGCTCATCTTCCGGCAGAATAGGGCGGAACAAGGCGCGTTCACTATTTTTCATCTCAACCCACTCCTCCAGCTGCAGAGGATACGGGCGGATCGCCAGACGGCTCTCGCTGTCTCCTTCGAATGGTGCGATATCCAGGGTCACGTCCAGCGCCGTAAACTCATTGCCGGAGGCGAGCAGCGGATGAATATCCAGCCGCTGGATCTCGGCACAATCCACAATCAGGTTAGAGACCTGCACCAGGAACTGACTTAGCCCGGCAATATCGAGCGGACGCAGCGCACTCCGGCCGCGGATTTTTTTACTTTTAATCGCCTGAATGATCAGATAACGCGCCAGATTCATGTTCAGAGGCGGCAACGCCACCACGGCCTGCTCTTCCGGGCGCCACTCAACGCCGCCTTCTCCCAGCATGATGAGCGGACCGAAGACGGGATCGTGTTCAACCACCACCCGTAATTCCTGAGCACCAGCGCGGTTGGCCATACTTTGCACCAGCAATCCGTGGATCCTCGCCTGCGGCCAGGCCATTTTCACACGATCGAAGATGGCATCAGCTGCCTGCTGCACCTCCGTTGCCGTGCGCAGGTACAACATGACCCCCTGCACATCCGACTTATGCGGGATATCCGGGGAGCGCAGCTTCAGGGCAACCGGATAGCCAATCTGCTCGGCAATATGCACGGCCTCAGCGCTGTCGCTGGCGATCCAGGTCGGCAGGGTTTGCATCCCGTAGCTGCCCAGAATCGGCTGGACCTCATGTGTATCCAGCGAGGTCGCGCCTTCTTCAATGGCCTGCTGCAACAGCCTGTGAACGTCAACGGTATTGGCCGTCAAATTCCCGGGCAACGCCGGCGTCTCGCGGAGCTGTTTCTGGTTACGGCGATATTCCACCATATGCATAAACGCGGTGATGGTGCCTTCCGGCGTGCGGTAGGTTGGCAGCCCGGCCTCGCTGAACAAGCGCCGCGCCTCCTGAGAAGAAAACTCACCGCACCAGTTGGTGAGCAGGGTGACATATTTGCCTCGCGGATGGTTGCGTACGGCCTCAATGAGCGCGCGCGCGCTTTCACTGCCCGGCGCGACCGCGCTGGGTGAGTGGATAATCATCAGCGCATCGAAATCCTGGCTATCCAGCAAAATGGAGATCGCCTTGATGTAGCGATCGCTGCTGGCGTCATCGCGCAAATCAAGCGGATTGCCGGGCGTCACGCTGGTCGGAAGCGCTTCTTTCAGGCGCTGCAGCGTCTCTTCACTTAGCGTTGCCAGCTTGCCGAAGCGCCGCCATAGCTCATCCAGGGCGAGTGCGGCGGGGGCGGCACCGTTACTGACGATCATTAGCTTCTCGCCGCGCAACGGGCGCATATGGCTTAACGTCTCAACGGCGGAAAAAAGTTCGTGTGTATCCTGCACCCGCAGCAACCCCGCGCGCTGGATGGCGGCGTCCCAGGCGGGATCCATGCCGGAATGCGAATGCAGCAGGCGCTGTGCCGCAGGGCTTCGCCCGCTTTTGATCACCAGGATCGGCTTATTGCGCGAAGCGCTTCGAGAAGCCGAGACAAAACGACGCGCGTCGCTGAGGTGCTCAAGATAAAGCAGGATCGCACTGGTTTTACCGTCGCGCGCCAGAAAATCCAGCAGCTCATCAACATCGATATCCAGACTGTCGCCGAGAGCAATGAAGTAGGAGAATCCCATTTCACGCTGCTGCGCCCAGTCGAGGATAGTGTTCGATACCGCAGCCGACTGCGAGATAAACGCGAGTTTACCTTTGCGGATCGGAACCGGAGAGAAACTGGCATTTAAGCCCTGCCAGGGAGCGAGCAGACCCAGGCTGTTTGGCCCAAGAATACGCATTTGATAGCGGCTGGCGCAGGCCAGAAGCTCGGCTTTCTGTTCAGGCGGAGACGAGAGAATAATGCAGGTTTTACATCCCTTCTTACCGAGTGATTCCAGCAGTTCCGGGTTACGCTTCGCGTTTGTACAAAGTACGGCAAGATCCGGTACGAAAGGCAGGCTCTGTACATCAGGCCATGCAAGGACTCCCTGAACGGCCTTATACGCCGGTGTGACGGGCATGACGGGGCCATTAAATCCCCCGGCCAGCAGGTTGCGCATCATCAGATAGCCAGCACGATCCGGTTTCATTGATGCGCCAATGACGGCAATGGATTTAGGACGAAGTAGCGCTTCTAACCCTCGCTGGCTCATGCAGGCCTCCTGTGAATGCAAGCGACCTGATGATTTTAAACGCTTTCCGTCTCGGCTGCTGTGACGCTGCCCTTATGAACGGTTTTTCCCGCCAGATAGCGTTCCCGGAAACAGGAGAAATGGTTGCCCAGGGCGCCAGCCGCAGCGGTATCACCCGCCAGATCCAGAAGCGCAATTGCCACTTCGGCGGTGCAGTATTGCCCGTCAGCATGCGCCTCTCGCAGGCGGTAGGCGGAGACGCGGGAAAGGTCGACAGAAATTACCGGCAGCGCGTCGAGATACGGGCTTTTGCGAAACATTTTTCGTGCTTCGGTCCAGGTGCCGTCCAGCATAATAAATAGCGGCGGTTTACCGGGGGGCGGCGTCGAAAGCACGTGGCGATCCACGCCTGCATAAGAGGCGGGGAAAACGACCATCGGCTGATAGTCCGGGCTAGCCACTAAGTCGAGCAGGGCCTGAGGGGGCTCCGTGCGGGACCACTGAAACGCCGCGGTATCCGGGAGAATATCGGCGATAAGGCGTCCCGTATTGCTGGGTTTCATCGGCTCGGTATCGAACATGACCAGACAAAAACGGCTCTGTGCCGAACTCGGGGCCAGCGTCTCGCACAGGCAAACCTTCAGCGGCAGCAGGCAGCGCTGGCAGCGGCGAATACGGTTGCCTCGGGCAAGGAACGGTCGAGTGGCGCGCGCAAGGCGTTCGGCGCGTAGTTGAAGAACAGCGTTATCAGTCATGGGCGAAATGCAGGAAAAACCCTATTTTCGCAGAGGCGGCAGCGGGGCACAAGATGTGCCCCGTGAATGTTACAGCGACTCGTTTAACCAGCTTTCAAAAGGTGCTTTTGGAACTGCACCGTTGAGCATATCGATCACCTCACCATTTTTAAAAATCATAATGGTCGGGATGCTGCGGATGCGAAAACGGGCGCTTAGTTCGGGCTCAGCTTCAGTGTTGACCTTAACGAACCGCATTTTTCCGTTTCGCTCTTCGGCCACATCTTCGAAGATTGGCGCGAAGCTACGGCAAGGGCCGCACCATGGCGCCCAGAAATCGACCACGACAGGAAGATCGTCCTTGAGGAGTTTGTCCAGCGTAGCACCCGTTGCGTTAATGACGTCGCCATCAAACAATTCATGGCCGCAACGTCCGCATTTCGCACCATCTTCCATCCGATCGTCCGGAATGCGGTTAAGAGCCTGACAGTTGGCACATACGGTATTCATAACTAACCTCTGATAGAGCCGCGGGACAGCGGCGGAACGCCGATAATGTTTCTAATATGTTACATATTATCAATGAGCCTGTTTGAAACAACAATGCGTTTTATTCAATGAGAACAATAGTCACAGGCTTTTGTACGAAATTATGGCTATGCGCTGGCACATCGGGTAATCTGCGCGCTTCGCGCAGCGCTGGTGGAGAAAAGCATGAACGACGAAATGAAAAACAAAAGCGGCAAGGTCAAAGTGATGTATGTCCGCAGTGATGATGACTCTGATAAACGCACCCAAAATCCGCGTACCGGAAAAGGTGGCGGGCGTCCGGCGTCTTCTTCTCGTGCTGACGGTGGCCGTCGCCCCGCCCGCGATGACAGAAATAACCGCGGTGATGACCGCAAACGTGACGATCGCAAACGCGATGACCGTCCGCGTTCCGACCGCCCACGTAGTGACCGTCCACGCGATGACCGTCCGCGGGAAGACTTCTCACGTGATAATGCCTCCCCGTGGCGTACCGTTTCTCGCGCCCCTGGCGATGAGACGCCGGAAAAAGCCGATCACGGCGGTATCAGCGGTAAAAGCTTTATCGACCCGGAAGTGCTGCGCCGTCAGCGTGCGGAAGAGACCCGCGTGTATGGTGAAAACGCCTGCCAGGCGCTGTTCCTGAGCCGTCCTGAATGTATCGTCCGCGCCTGGTTTATTCAGAGCGTAACCCCGCGCTTTAAAGAAGCGCTGCGCTGGATGGCCGCGAACCGTAAAGCTTACCACGTGGTTGATGATGCTGAGCTGACCAAAGCCTCCGGTACTGAACACCACGGCGGCGTTTGCTTCCTGATCAAAAAACGTAACGGCACCACCGTTCAGCAGTGGGTCAGTCAGGCGGATGCCGATGACTGCGTGCTGGCGCTGGAAGATGTGGGCAACCCGCATAACCTGGGCGCAATGATGCGCAGCTGCGCGCACTTTGGCGTGAAAGGCGTGCTGTTGCAGGATGCTGCACTGCTGGAATCCGGTGCCGCGATCCGTACTGCGGAAGGCGGAGCCGAGCACGTGCAGCCGATCACCGGCGACAGCGTGCTGGATGCTCTTGAGCAGTTCCGTAAAGCGGGCTATTCCATCGTGACCACCTCAAGCCATGCCGGTACGCCGCTGTTTAAAGCGACGCTGCCGCGTAAAATGGTGCTGGTGCTGGGTCAGGAACGCGATGGTCTGTCTGACGCGGCGCTCTCCAGTGCGGATCTGAGCGTCTCTATTGATGGGACAGGCAATGTGGAAAGTCTGAATGTATCCGTTGCGACCGGCGTACTGCTGGCCGAGTGGTGGCGTCAGAATAAGGCATAAGCCTCTTCATGTGCCGGGTCATACCCGGCACATTCAATTATTACTCGCTCTCAGCCGGTAGCACGGGCATCCAGTCAATTGGCGTTTCGCCACGTTTTTCCAGCCATTCATTCGCCAGAACAAAATGATTACAGCCAAAGAAACCGCGATGCGCAGACAGCGGTGACGGGTGTGGCGCTTTCAATACGTGATGGCGCTGACGGTCAATAATCGCCCCTTTCTTCTGCGCATGCGATCCCCAGAGTAAAAACACGACCCCTTCACGATGCTCGTTGATCAGGCTGATGACTTTATCGGTGAACGTCTCCCAGCCCAGGCTGGCGTGCGAGTGCGCCTGGCCCGCCCGTACGGTGAGTACCGTATTCAGTAACAGCACTCCCTGACGCGCCCAGCTTTCCAGGTAGCCGTGGTTTGGCCGGGTAAACCCGGGCACGGTTCCTTCAAGCTCTTTATACATGTTGAGCAGAGAAGGAGGGATCGCCACGCCCGGACGTACGGAAAATGCCAGCCCATGCGCCTGGCCCGGGCCGTGATAGGGATCCTGGCCCAGAATAACCACTTTCACATCGCTCAGTTCGGTGTAGCGAAAGGCGTTGAACACGTCTTTCTGCGGCGGGTAAATCGTCTGTCCGGACTGACGCTCAGCGGCAACGGTGCTGAGCGTATTGATAAAATATGGCTGCTGCTTTTCTTCTGCCAGCACGTCATGCCAGGTTAAAGGTGTCGTCATCTCGCTCTCCTGCGAATCTCAATCTCTTACTAGCTTACCTTCTAAAGCCCGGTGAGCAAAATTACACGCTGAAATGCGCGCTAAGTGGCTAAATTTATGTTGAAAATGTGCAGGTAAAATTGAATTGGTAAGGTCGTGAAATTGATCTAAAGCAATAAATTCAAACCACACTCTTTATGTGGTTGGTGTTTTTGTTGATTTAAATCAATAAATCACCGTGGTGTGAATGATATATATACACACAAGAAACAATGGTTTTACCAATTGGCCGCGAGAGGCCGACATCAGCTAATGTAGCCTAAGGGAGGCAACACATGATTACAGGTATCCAGATTACTAAAGCTGCAAATGACGATCTGCTCAACTCTTTCTGGCTGCTGGACAGTGAGAAAAACGAAGCGCGCTGTGTCGTTGCGAAAGCGGGTTTTGCTGAAGATGAAATCGTGCCGGTGAGCAAACTGGGCGAAATCGAATACCGTGAAATTCCAATGGAAGTAAAACCGGAAGTGCGTGTGGAAGGTGGTCAGCACCTGAACGTAAACGTACTGCGTCGCGAAACGCTGATGGACGCGGTAGAGCACCCAGAAAAATATCCACAGCTGACGATTCGCGTGTCCGGCTATGCGGTCCGCTTTAACTCACTGACTCCAGAACAGCAGCGCGACGTCATCGCCCGTACCTTTACTGAAAGCCTGTAACGGCTTCTGCAGGGGGGGAATAAAAAAGCCGGGGATTTCCCCGGCTTTTTTTTACTCTTCAGTTTTCGTCTCTGGTGCGGCAGAGCTTGGCTTACGTCGCTTACCAATATTCTTGGTATCGCGGTGGCGCTGCTTCACGCGCGGTTTCTCTTTTTCTTTCTCTTTTCTCTCAGCACGTTTCGCGAGCGCTTTCTTTGACGGTTTACCCGTCATTTTTTCACTCGGCGCACGCGTGGTTGGGCGCAGGCCATCAATAACGCGCGCTTTCAGCGGCTCGTCAACATAGCGGCCAATTTTCTGCAGCAGCAGGTAGTCATGCGCTTCAACCAGTGAGATAGCAATACCTTTGCGGCCCGCGCGACCGGTACGGCCAATACGGTGCAGATAGGTATCGCCGCTGCGCGGCATATCGAAGTTAATCACGTGGCTGACGTCCGGAATGTCGATCCCGCGAGCGGCCACGTCTGTGGCAACCAGCACGTTAACGCGGCCATCGGTCAGGCGCTTAATGCCTTCGGTACGCTTGATCTGCGCCATCTCGCCTTCAAGATAGCAGTTATTGATCCCGGCGTTACGCAGCATTTCTGCCAGCTCGTGCACGCGCTCGCGCTTACGCACAAACACGATTGTGCGCAGCGCATCTTCCTGCTTCAGCAGGTGTTTCAGCAATTCAACCTTGTGCTCAAGGTTGTCCGCGCGGTAGTACCACTGGTGGATCTTCTTACGCTCACGGGTGGACGGCGTCGCCGACACTTCTACCGGATCTTCCAGCAGACGCTCTGCGAAGTCTTTAATCGCTTCACCTTCGAGGGTGGCAGAGAACAGCATCGTCTGGTTACGCCAGCGCGTTTCACCCGCAATATGCTCGATATCCTGTGCGAAGCCCATGTCCAGCATACGGTCGGCTTCGTCGAGGATCAGCGTTTCAACCGCGCGGCAGTCGAAGTTCTCTTCTTTAATGTACTGCAGCAGGCGGCCCGTCGTCGCAACGACGATGTCCTGGTTTTCGCTGAACACTTCGGCGTGGTTCATATACGCAACGCCGCCGGTGATGGTCGCGATATCCAGATGGGTATTTGCCGCGAGTTCACGCGCGTGATCGGCCACCTGCATAGCCAGTTCGCGCGTCGGCGTCAGGATCAAAATACGCGGCGGGCCAGATTTTTTACGCGGAAAGTCGAGCAGATGCTGCAACACAGGCAGCAAATAGGCTGCTGTCTTCCCCGTGCCGGTTGGGGCAGAACCGAGCACATCGCGGCCCTCAAGCGCAGGCGGAATGGCCGCTGCCTGAATGGCGGTCGGGCGTGTAAAGCCTTTGCTCTCAAGTGCATTGAGCAGGCTTTCATCGAGTTCAAGTTCGGAAAAAGTCGTTACAGTCATGTTCTACCTCTGTGTGGGGCGCTGATTATAGACGTTACGGCTGTAATCTTCATCTGTTTGTATGGATATCGCTTTTCGGCCACTTCGCTTTCCCCTATGCTACTCCAGTTTCACTTAGAAGGTTGCTCCGACATGTCTCAACTCAAAGCGCAGCTGCGCCGCGATGGTTTTACGTTTAAACAATTTTTTGTCGCTCACGATCGCTGTGCCATGAAGGTCGGTACGGACGGTATTTTACTGGGTGCATGGGCGCCTGTCGCAGGGGTTAAGCGTATTCTTGATATCGGTACCGGCAGCGGGCTGGTGGCGTTAATGCTGGCGCAGCGCACGGAAGAGCATGTCACCATCGATGCCGTCGAGCTGGATGCGCAGGCGGCAGAGCAGGCGAATGAAAATATGGCCGAATCCCCCTGGGCTGCCCGCATGAAAGTGGAATGCGCAGATGTGCTCGCCTGGGCGCCTGAACAAACCGCGCGTTACGATCTGATCGTCAGCAACCCTCCTTACTACGAGCCCGGCGTTGAGTGCGGTACCCCCGAGCGTGAGCAGGCGCGTTATACCGGTTCCCTCGATCACAAGGCCCTGCTCACCAGTGCTGCCGAGCTTATCTCCGAAGAAGGTTTTTTCTGCGTGGTCCTGCCTGAGAGTACCGGCAACACGTTCATCGGTATCGCGCAGGAGATCGGCTGGACGTTACGCCTGCGTACCGATATTTCGGATACGGAAGGACGACTGCCGCACCGCGTGCTGCTGGCGCTCTCGCCGAAAGAGGGGGAATGCTTTAACGATCGAATGGTGATCCGTGGGCCAGACCAGCGTTATTCCGAAGATTACACTGCCCTGACCCAGGCGTTTTATCTGTTTATGTAAACCTGCGGGGCGAGTATCGACGGGCCGGACTCAGCAAGCTGATTCGGGTAGTCCAGGGTGTAGTGCAGCCCGCGGCTCTCTTTACGCATCATCGCGCAGCGAACAATCAGCTCGGCAACCTGCACCAGATTGCGCAGCTCCAGCAGATTATTCGATACGCGGAAATTGGCATAATACTCATCAATTTCCTGCTGCAGCATAGTGATGCGGCGCAATGCGCGTTCAAGACGTTTCGTGGTGCGCACAATTCCGACGTAGTCCCACATAAACAGCCGTAGCTCATGCCAGTTATGCTGGATCACGACCAGCTCGTCCGGGTTATCCACGCGGCTTTCATCCCAGGCTGGCAGGTGCTCAGTCTCACGGGCGTAGGGCATGCGCTTCGTGATGTCTTCTGCGGCCGACCAGCCGTACACCAGACATTCAAGCAGCGAGTTAGAAGCCATACGGTTCGCGCCGTGAAGCCCGGTATAGCTGACCTCACCGATAGCATACAGACCGTCCACATCGGTACGCCCATGATCGTCAACCATTACGCCACCGCAGGTATAGTGGGCGGCTGGCACAATCGGCACCGGATCGCGCGTTAAATCAATGCCAAGATTGAGCAGCTTTTCATAAATCATCGGAAAATGCTGGCGAATAAACGCTGCTGGCTTATGGCTGATATCAAGATACATGCAGTCCACGCCAAGGCGCTTCATTTCATGATCGATGGCGCGAGCAACGATATCGCGGGGGGCCAGTTCGCCACGGGCGTCAAAGTCCGGCATAAAGCGGGTGCCGTCAGGGCGTTTCAGATAGGCGCCTTCGCCGCGCAGGGCTTCCGTCAACAGGAAGTTGCGCGCCTGAGGGTGGAACAGGGCGGTTGGGTGAAACTGATTGAACTCAAGATTCGCCACCCGGCAGCCGGCGCGCCAGGCCATAGCGATACCGTCTCCGGAGGCAATGTCCGGGTTCGTGGTGTACTGATACACTTTGGAGGCGCCGCCCGTAGCCAGTACCACAGCCTTTGCCTGACAGGTTTCAACCTTCTCTTTATTACGGTTCCAGACCCAGGCGCCCACCACGCGACGCGTGCCGGGCAGGCCAATCTTGTCAGAGATAATCAGGTCAACGGCATTACTCCGCTCAAGAACCCGAATATTAGGATGGTTCAGCGCTTTACCGACCAGCGTGGTTTCCACTTCTTTTCCGGTGGCATCTGCTGCGTGCAGGATGCGGCGGTGGCTATGGCCGCCTTCGCGCGTCAGGTGGTAGCTCTCTTCACCGTTGGGTTGAACCTGCGTATCGAATAAGACGCCCTGGTCGATGAGCCACTGCACGCAATGACGGGCATTGCTGGCGACAAACTCAGCGGCGTGTGCATCCACGATCCCAGCCCCGGCAATCAGCGTATCTTCAACGTGGGATGCAATGCTGTCTGTCTCATCAAACACCGCGGCAATGCCACCCTGGGCATAAAACGTGGAACCCTCACTTATCGGCCCTTTACTCAGAACGATAACGTTTTGATGCTCGGCCAGGCGCAGCGCCAGAGAGAGACCGGCAGCACCGCTGCCGATGATCAGTACATCACAATGGAGTTCAGGTGTTGTGTTCATGATTGTTGTTTAATTTACTAAACAGTGTTGAGTCAGAATAGCACTCGAATGCGATTTATCGCACGTATTTTTTTAGCGACTGTTGCAATGGCTAAACGCTTAAGTTGAGGTAAACGGAGGGTAAATGAGTGAAATTATTTTGCGAAGCAGATCGTTAGCGTCAGATTTTGTGGTGAAATAAAGCCTGTGTTGCGTTACTCTTCTGGCGGGAAAAAGATGTTTCTTGTCAGAAACTGGTGCGTATCGTGAACAGACTTATAATGAGAGAAAATGAACAGTCTGCGGCGCGATGAACAAAAACAAAGGCGTTACGGAACTTATTAAAGATCAGACACTCTAATTTGTGCTTGCTCAAAGTGCGGTATTTTTAGAGTGGCGTTTCGATAACGCGTGGAATTTAGGTTTGGGGAGACATTACCTCGGATGAGCGAGCAGTTAACGGACCAGGTCCTGGTTGAACGGGTCCAGAAGGGAGATCAGAAAGCCTTTAACTTACTGGTGGTGCGCTACCAGCATAAGGTGGCGAGCCTGGTTTCCCGCTATGTACCGTCAGGCGATGTGCCTGATGTGGTGCAAGAGTCTTTTATTAAGGCCTATCGCGCGCTGGATTCTTTCCGGGGAGATAGTGCTTTTTATACCTGGCTGTACCGTATTGCGGTCAATACGGCAAAGAATTATCTGGTCGCTCAGGGTCGTCGTCCGCCTTCAAGTGATGTGGACGCAATTGACGCCGAAAACTTCGAAAGTGGCGGCGCATTGAAAGAAATTTCGAACCCTGAGAACTTAATGTTGTCAGAAGAACTGAGACAAATCGTTTTTCGCACGATCGAGTCGCTCCCGGAAGATTTACGCATGGCAATTACGTTACGGGAGCTTGATGGTCTGAGCTATGAAGAGATAGCCGCTATCATGGATTGTCCGGTCGGCACGGTACGTTCACGAATTTTCCGTGCGCGAGAAGCTATTGATAATAAAGTTCAACCGCTTATCAGGCGTTGACGATAGCGGGATACTGGAAAAGGTATTAGGCATGCAGAAAGAAAAACTTTCCGCTTTAATGGATGGTGAAACGGTAGATAGTGAGCTGCTCAACGAGCTGTCTCATTCTCCCGAAATGCAAGAGACCTGGGAGAGTTACCATCTCATCCGTGACACCCTTCGCGGTGACACCGGCGAGGTTCTCCATTTCGATATCTCAGCCCGCGTCATGGCGGCGATTGAGAATGAGCCTGTTCATCAGACCACTCCGCTGATTCCTGAAGCTCAACCCGCACCTCACCAGTGGCAGAAAATGCCATTCTGGCAAAAGGTGCGCCCGTGGGCCAGCCAGCTTACCCAAATGGGTGTGGCTGCATGCGTATCGCTTGCAGTTATTGTTGGCGTCCAGCACTATAATACTCAGTCTGAAACTAATCAGCAGCCAGAAGCGCCAGTGTTTAACACACTGCCGATGATGGGCAAAGCCAGCCCGGTAAGCCTGGGCGTACCGGCTGATGCTTCCGCCAGCGGCGGCCAGCAACAGCAGGTTCAGGAGCAGCGCCGTCGCATTAATGCGATGTTGCAGGATTATGAGTTGCAGCGTCGTCTGCACTCTGAACAGCTTCAGTTTGAGCAGGCGCAGACACAGCAAGCTGCTGTGCAGGTGCCCGGAAACCAAACTTTAGGAACGCAATCGCAGTAATGAAGCAACTTTGGTTCGCCATGTCTCTGATGGCGGGTAGCCTGTTCTTCTCTGCCAACGCCTCGGCTGATGTATCATCCGGGGCGTTGTTGCAGCAAATGAATCTGGCCAGCCAGTCACTCAATTACGAGTTGGCATTTATCAGCATCAACAAGCAGGGCGTCGAGTCGTTACGCTATCGCCATGCCCGTCTTGATAACCAGCCGCTCGCCCAGCTTTTACAGATGGATGGTCCGCGTCGGGAAGTTGTCCAGCGTGGTAACGAAATCAGCTATTTCGAGCCCGGCCTGGAACCTTTCACGCTGAATGGCGACTATATCGTTGATTCCCTGCCGTCACTCATTTACACCGACTTCAAACGGCTTGCCCCTTACTACGATTTTATTTCGGTAGGGCGTACGCGTATTGCGGACAGACTTTGCGAGGTGATCCGCGTTGTCGCCCGGGATGGAACGCGTTACAGCTATATTGTCTGGATCGACGCTGAAACTAAACTCCCGATGCGTGTAGACCTGCTTGACCGTGACGGTGAAACGCTGGAACAGTTCCGGGTTATCTCCTTCAGCGTGAACAATCAGGTTGGCAACAGCATGCAGAATCTGGCTAAGGCCAGCCTGCCGCCGCTGCTTTCTGTTCCTGCCGGGGATTCCGTTAATTTCAACTGGGTACCTGCCTGGATCCCACAAGGGTTTAGCGAAGTGTCCAGCAGCCGTCGTCAGCTGCCAACGATTGAAACGCCGGTGGAATCGCGCCTCTATTCAGATGGTTTGTTTAGCTTCTCGGTGAATATCAATCGCGCAACGGCAAACAGCGCTGAACAAATGCTGCGTACCGGGCGCCGTACGGTGAGTACAACGGTACGCGATAATGCAGAGATCACCATTGTGGGAGAACTCCCTCCGCAAACGGCGAAGCGTATTTCCGACAGCATTAAATTCAGGGCTGCACAATGATCAAAGAGTGGGCGACAGTTGTCTCATGGCAGAACGGCATTGCGCTGGTGAGCTGCGATGTTAAAGCCTCATGTAATAGCTGTGCATCCCGCGCTGGCTGTGGCAGCCGCGTGCTGAACAAGCTCGGGCCACAAACATCGCACACGATTTCAGTGCCAAGCGAACAGCCGCTGATGGCCGGGCAGAAGGTGGAACTGGGCATCGCGGAAGGCAGCCTGCTCAGCTCCGCTATGCTGGTGTATCTCTCTCCGCTGGTCGGTCTGTTTATCATGGGTGGTCTGTTTCAGATGCTGTTTGGTACCGATGTGGCCGCTATGTGCGGTGCCGCATTGGGTGGCGTAGGGGGATTCTGGCTTGCCAAAGGTCTCTCCCCAACACTCGCCGCGCGCGAGGAGTGGCAGCCTGTCATTCTCAGCGTTGGGCTGGCGCCAGACCAGCTTCGTGTTGAAACGCTCTCTTCTGAGGCCCGGTGATCCATCGGGCTTTATCTTTTTTTACACCCTAAAACAGAAAACGTCCTTTCTTCACGCTATACCAGTCTCTAAGTGCATTTCCAGGTAGCGAGGATGTAGTGTAGAATGCTGCGTTTTCGCACTGAAAAACGTCAGGCTAAGAACAGCGGCCTCCAGGAATTCGTAAGGCATAATTATTTAACTATATGAAGAACATACGTAACTTTTCGATCATTGCTCACATTGACCACGGTAAGTCGACGCTGTCTGACCGTATTATCCAGATTTGCGGTGGCCTGTCTGATCGTGAAATGGAAGCCCAGGTTCTGGACTCCATGGACCTGGAACGCGAACGCGGTATCACCATTAAAGCGCAGAGCGTTACGCTTGATTACAAAGCGGCTGATGGTGAAACCTATCAACTGAACTTTATCGACACCCCAGGCCACGTTGACTTCTCCTATGAAGTTTCACGCTCGCTCGCGGCCTGTGAAGGCGCGCTGCTGGTGGTGGATGCCGGGCAGGGCGTTGAAGCCCAGACCCTGGCAAACTGCTACACCGCGATGGAAATGGATCTCGAAGTTGTGCCGGTTCTGAACAAGATCGACCTGCCAGCCGCCGATCCTGAGCGCGTAGCGGAAGAGATTGAAGATATTGTCGGTATTGACGCGACCGATGCCGTGCGCTGCTCCGCGAAAACTGGTGTCGGCGTCACCGACGTGCTGGAGCGCCTGGTGCGTGATATTCCGGCCCCGGAAGGCGATCCGGATGCCCCGCTGCAGGCGCTGATTATCGACTCCTGGTTCGATAACTATCTGGGCGTTGTCTCCCTTGTGCGTATTAAAAACGGCACCATGCGCAAAGGCGACAAAATCAAGGTAATGAGTACCGGACAGGTCTACAATGCCGACCGTCTGGGTATCTTCACGCCAAAACAGGTTGATCGCACCGAGCTGACATGCGGCGAGGTAGGCTGGCTGGTCTGCGCCATCAAAGACATCCTCGGCGCGCCGGTGGGCGATACCCTGACCGGTGCGCGTAATCCGGCAGAAAAAGCGCTGCCAGGCTTTAAAAAGGTGAAGCCGCAGGTTTACGCGGGCCTGTTCCCGGTCAGCTCTGACGACTACGAAAACTTCCGTGATGCCCTTGGCAAGCTGAGCCTGAACGATGCCTCCCTGTTCTATGAGCCAGAAAGCTCAACGGCGCTGGGCTTCGGCTTCCGCTGCGGCTTCCTTGGTCTGCTGCACATGGAGATCATTCAGGAGCGTCTGGAGCGTGAATACGATCTGGACCTGATCACCACCGCGCCGACGGTAGTGTATGAAGTTGAAACCACCTCGAAAGAAGTGATCTACGTCGACAGCCCATCCAAGCTGCCGCCGTTGAACAATATTCACGAGCTGCGTGAGCCGATTGCCGAATGTCACATGCTGCTGCCGCAGGAGTTCCTGGGCAACGTCATTACGCTGTGTATTGAGAAGCGCGGTGTGCAGACCAACATGGTTTACCACGGTAACCAGGTGGCGCTGACCTACGAAATCCCGATGGCGGAAGTGGTACTCGACTTCTTCGACCGTCTGAAGTCGACCTCCCGTGGCTATGCGTCACTGGATTACAACTTCAAACGCTTCCAGGCCTCCAACATGGTGCGTGTGGACGTGCTGATCAACGGCGAGCGTGTGGATGCGCTGGCGCTGATCACCCACAACGACAATGCGCCATACCGTGGCCGCGAGCTGGTTGAGAAGATGAAAGATCTGATCCCGCGTCAACAGTTCGATATCGCGATTCAGGCGGCCATTGGCAACCATATTATCGCGCGTTCCACCGTGAAACAGCTGCGTAAAAACGTTCTGGCGAAGTGCTATGGCGGTGACGTCAGCCGTAAGAAAAAGCTGCTGCAGAAGCAGAAAGAAGGTAAGAAGCGTATGAAGCAGGTCGGTAACGTCGAGCTGCCGCAGGAAGCATTCCTTGCCATCCTTCATGTTGGTAAAGACGGCAAATAACCTTAAGGAGTTGGCATGGCGAACATGTTTGCCCTGATCCTGGTCATTGCTACCCTGGTGACAGGTCTGCTGTGGTGTCTGGATAAGTTTATCTTCGCCCCAAAACGTCGCGAACGTCAGGCTGCCGCACAGGCAGCCACTGGCGATGAGATTGACGCGAAAACCCTGAAGAAAGTCGGCCCGAAACCGGGCTGGCTGGAAACGGGCGCCTCGGTATTTCCGGTGCTGGCGATTGTGCTGGTCGTACGTTCGTTTATTTACGAGCCGTTCCAGATCCCATCAGGTTCAATGATGCCAACGCTGCTGATCGGTGATTTTATTCTGGTAGAGAAGTTTGCCTACGGCATTAAAGATCCGATCTACCAGAAAACGCTGATCGAAACGGGTCATCCGAAACGCGGCGACATCGTGGTGTTCAAATATCCGGAAGATCCGCGCCTGGACTACATCAAGCGCGCGGTAGGTCTTCCGGGTGATAAAGTGACTTACGATCCGGTTGCGAAAGAAGTCACCGTTCAGCCGGGCTGCAGCTCCGGTACCGCATGCGAAAACGCGCTGCCAATCACCTACTCAAACGTTGAGCCAAGTGATTTTGTGCAGACCTTTGCTCGTCGTAACGGCGGCGAAGCGACCAGCGGATTCTTCCAGGTACCGAAAGGTGAAACCAAAGAGGACGGCATTCGTCTGGTTGAGCGTAAAGAGACGCTGGGCGATGTGACGCACCGAATCCTCACCGTGCCGATCGCGCAGGATCAGCTGGGTATGTACTATCGTCAGCCGGGCCAGCAGCTCGCGAGCTGGATTGTACCGCCAGGGCATTACTTCATGATGGGTGACAACCGCGATAACTCAGCGGACAGCCGTTACTGGGGCTTTGTGCCGGAAGCGAATCTGGTCGGTAAAGCTACCGCCATCTGGATGAGTTTTGAGAAGCAGGAAGGCGAATGGCCGACCGGTGTACGCCTGAATCGTATCGGCGGAATCCATTAATTCTCAATAAATGAACGCGTAGCCGCTTTAATTAGCGGCTACGTGAATTATTTCCACGATAAATCTCTTCGAACTAACGACATCCCCTGTCGTTGTGTATAGAATATTCCCCCGAAGTTTAAGGTTGGCCCTGCAAGGGTGCCACGGCACACGAAACCGCGTTGGTTTTCTCAGGTCGGTTTCGTGTGCTGCATTTTTGACGCATTCATTTATTGGTATCGCATGAACCCCATCGTAATTAATCGGCTTCAACGGAAGCTGGGCTACACTTTTCATCATCAGGAGTTGTTGCAACAGGCATTAACCCACCGCAGTGCCAGCAGCAAACATAATGAGCGTCTCGAGTTTTTAGGCGACTCTATTTTAAGTTTCGTGATTGCGAATGCGCTTTATCATCGTTTCCCGCGTGTGGATGAAGGGGATATGAGCCGCATGCGCGCCACGCTGGTTCGGGGTAATACCCTTGCGGAAATCGCGCGCGAATTTGAACTGGGCGAATGTCTGCGTCTTGGGCCGGGTGAACTGAAAAGCGGCGGCTTCCGTCGTGAATCTATTCTTGCCGATACGGTCGAAGCATTAATTGGTGGTGTGTTCCTGGACAGCGATATCCAGACCGTAGAAAAGCTGATCCTTAACTGGTATCAGACCCGTCTGGACGAAATCAGCCCGGGCGATAAACAAAAAGATCCGAAAACGCGTCTGCAGGAATATTTGCAGGGCCGTCATCTGCCGCTGCCGTCTTATCTGGTGGTGCAGGTTCGTGGTGAAGCGCACGATCAGGAATTTACCATCCATTGCCAGGTCAGTGGCCTGAGTGAACCGGTGGTGGGCACAGGTTCAAGCCGTCGTAAGGCTGAACAGGCTGCCGCCGAACAGGCGTTAAAAATGCTGGAGCTGGAATGAGCGAAGAAAAGACCTATTGCGGATTTATTGCCATCGTCGGACGTCCGAACGTTGGCAAATCCACTCTGCTGAATAATCTGCTTGGGCAGAAGATTTCTATCACCTCGCGTAAGGCGCAGACCACGCGTCACCGCATCGTCGGTATCCATACTGAAGGTGCGTATCAGGCGATCTACGTCGATACCCCGGGCCTGCACATGGAAGAGAAGCGTGCCATCAACCGTCTGATGAACAAGGCGGCGAGCAGCTCAATTGGCGACGTGGAGCTGGTGATCTTCGTTGTGGAAGGCACCCGCTGGACGCCGGACGACGAGATGGTGCTGAACAAGCTGCGTGACGGCAAAACGCCGGTCATCCTCGCGGTCAACAAAGTGGACAACGTGCAGGAAAAAGCCGATCTGCTGCCGCATCTGCAGTGGCTGGGTAGCCAGATGAACTTCCTCGACATCGTTCCGCTGTCTGCGGAGACGGGTCTGAACGTGGACACCATCGCGGGCATCGTGCGTAAGCATCTGCCGGAAGCGATTCATCACTTCCCGGAAGAGTACATCACCGATCGCTCTCAGCGCTTTATGGCGTCTGAAATCATTCGTGAAAAGCTGATGCGTTTCCTGGGCGCTGAACTGCCGTATTCTGTGACGGTGGAGATCGAGCGTTTCCAGAGCAACGAGCGTGGCGGCTACGACATCAACGGCCTGATCCTCGTTGAGCGTGAAGGGCAGAAGAAGATGGTGATCGGCAATAAAGGCGCCAAGATCAAAACCATCGGCATTGAAGCCCGTAAGGACATGATGGAGATGTTCGAAGCGCCGGTTCACCTCGAACTGTGGGTGAAAGTGAAATCTGGCTGGGCCGATGATGAGCGTGCTCTGCGCAGCCTCGGTTACGGCGAAGACCAGTAACTCAAGACGACGAGTATGATGGAAGGATGGCAGCGCGCCTTCGTTCTGCATAGTCGTCCCTGGAGCGAAACCAGCCTGATGCTGGACGTCTTCACGGAAGAGTCGGGCCGCGTGCGCCTTGTTGCCAAAGGCGCACGTTCCAAACGTTCTAACCTGAAAGGCGCCCTACAGCCTTTCACGCCGCTGCTGGTTCGCTTTGGTGGGCGAGGGGAAGTTAAAACCCTGCGCAGCGCCGAAGCCGTCTCCCTGGCGCTTCCTCTCTCCGGCATCACGCTCTACAGCGGTCTGTATGTCAATGAACTCATCTCTCGCGTTCTTGAACATGAGACTCGCTTCTCTGAACTTTTCTTTGATTATCTGCACTGTATCCAGGCGCTAGCTGGCGCAACCGGCACGCCCGAGCCTGCGCTGCGGCGTTTTGAGCTGGCGCTGCTGGGTCATCTTGGGTACGGGGTCGATTTTCTGCACTGTGCGGGCAGCGGTGACGAAGTGGAAGACTCCATGACCTACCGCTACCGCGAAGAAAAAGGCTTTATTGCCAGCGTCGTGATCGACAACAGCACCTTTACCGGGCGCCAGCTCCGGGCGCTGTATGAGCGCGAATTTCCCGATCAGGATACCCTGCGCGCAGCAAAACGCTTTACCCGGATTGCCCTCAAGCCGTATCTTGGCGGCAAGCCCTTAAAGAGCCGCGAATTATTCAGGCAGTTTGTGCCGAAACGTTAGACCACAGAATCGAAAAGAAAACCGAGGATTGTCATGGCTGAATTACTGTTAGGCGTCAACATCGATCATATCGCCACGCTGCGTAATGCGCGCGGCACGGCGTATCCCGATCCGGTTCAGGCGGCATTTATCGCTGAACAGGCTGGCGCCGACGGCATTACCGTTCATCTGCGCGAAGACCGCCGCCACATCACTGACCGCGACGTGCGCATTCTGCGCCAGACGCTGGACACCCGTATGAATCTGGAGATGGCGGTCACCGAAGAGATGCTGACCATTGCCTGTGAGACTCAGCCGCACTTCTGCTGCCTGGTGCCGGAAAAACGCCAGGAAGTGACCACCGAAGGCGGTCTGGATGTGGCCGGCCAGCTCGACAAAATGCGCGATGCCTGCAAGCGCCTGGCGGATGCCGGTATCCTGGTTTCTCTGTTTATTGACGCTGATTTCGCCCAGATTAAAGCGGCAGCCGACGTGGGCGCGCCGTATATCGAAATTCACACCGGCTGCTATGCTGATGCCAAAAACGATGCCGAGCAGGCGAAAGAGCTGGAGCGTATTGCTAAAGCGTCCACCTACGCGGCGAGCCTGGGCCTGAAGGTCAATGCCGGTCACGGCCTGACCTACCATAACGTGAAGGCCATTGCCGCCATTCCGGAAATGCACGAGCTGAACATCGGTCACGCGATCATTGGCCGCGCGGTGATGAGCGGCCTGAAAGAGGCGGTTTCAGAAATGAAACGCCTGATGCAGGAAGCGCGTCAGTAATGGCCATTCTGGGCTTGGGTACCGATATCGTTGAAATAGCCCGCATTGAAGCGGTGATCGCCCGCAGCGGCGATCGCCTCGCAAGGCGCGTGCTGAGCGATAACGAATGGGCCATCTGGGAAGCGCATCAGCAGCCGGTGCGTTTTCTGGCAAAGCGCTTTGCGGTAAAAGAGGCGGCGGCCAAAGCCTTCGGGACCGGCATTCGTAACGGTCTGGCGTTCAACCAGTTTGAAGTGTTTAACGATGAGCTGGGTAAGCCAAGCCTGCGTTTATGGGGCGAGGCGCAAAAGCTTGCAGAGAAGCTGGGCGTGAATCACATGCACGTGACGATCGCGGATGAACGCCACTATGCCAGCGCAACGGTGATCATCGAAAGTTAAAGTTTGTCCGCGTGGTGCATCAGGACAAACTTATCCCACAGCTGCTCTTCGCTCTCGACGTGCGCCGGATCCTTCAGAATGGTATTCGGGATCGGGCACACCTTCTGGCAGGTCGGCGTTTCATAGTGGCCGATGCATTCGGTGCAGCGGTCGCTGTTAATCTCATAAATGCTGTCGCCCATCGAAATGGCCTGGTTCGGGCATTCGGGCTCGCACATATCGCAATTAATGCATTTTTTGGTAATTAACAGCGCCATCAGGAAATTCTCAGAAACAACACAAACTGGGCGGGCATTATACGCGTCAAACCAGTTTCTTTACCAGTTCTTCGCTGTGGCGAATGCGCTCTGGCGCTCGCTCCAGATCCTGCTGCACCAGCGCCATAAACAGCAGGTCCGTCAGCATCATTTGTGCGCTGGTGGACGAGATAGCCGCGCTGCGCGTGGCCTGCTCCTCGGCAATGGTATATAAACAGCGCGTGGCCCGCTGCTGCAGGGCATTTGGCGTAAAACCGGTGATCGCCAGAATTTTACCGCCGACGCGCAGGACTTCGTCGGTGGCCATGTTGATCTCGCGGCGCTCGCCGGAATAGGAGATGGCCAGCAGCAGATCGTCAGGATCCATCGCCTGTACGGTCGCCAGCAGGGCGTGCATATCCTGTTCGACGATGGCGTTAAGGCCAATTTTCGTCAGCTTCCAGCCAAAGTTACGCGCCACAAGTCCGGACGCGCCGATGCCGGTCAGAATGATTCGCCGCGCGCCGCGCAGCATCGCCACGCTCTCCAGCAGCTTCTCTTCGGTATTCACATCAAGCGTCGCATGCATGGCCGCCACGTTCTCTTTGATCAGCTTTTCTCCAACCAGCCGCATCGGGTCATCGCCGCGGATCTGATTATGCACCGGCATGGACTGCGGGTTAGGGTTACTGACCAGCGCTTCACTGATCGCCAGCTTGAGGGCGGGGAAGCCCTTAAAGCCAATCTTCTGGGCAAATTTCACCACGCTGGACTGGCTCACGCCGGCTTCACTCGCCAGCTGCTGCGAGCTGAGGTGGCGCGCGCGATCGGGTTGAGAAAGCAGAAAATCCGCCAGCTTCTTGTCGCTTTGGGCAAAGCCTGCGTAGCGCTGGCGAATGCGAATTAAACAGTTCATACGGTCTCCTGGCGAAAATGTGATTATCTGCGCAAATACGAATTTTGCTCGCCTGAATGAATTTTATATTCCATTATAGTGTGATTATTATGAATTAAAAATTCTTGAGGTACAAAAATGAATCTTGGCTCACTTGTTTCTGAAACGCGTAACCCGCAAACCATGGATCTGGATGCGCTCTCCACCCTGGAGCTGGTTAACCGCTTTAATCAACAGGATACGCTGGTCGCGCAGGCAGTGAAAGGGACATTACCCGATGTGGCGAAAGCGGTCGATGCGGCGGCGGAAGCCCTCAAGGCCGGTGGACGCATTATTTACATGGGCGCGGGGACCAGCGGGCGTCTTGGAGTTCTGGACGCGTCAGAATGTCCGCCCACCTTTGGGGTGCCGCATGGTCTGGTCGTTGGGTTAATTGCCGGTGGACCCGGTGCGCTGCTGAAAGCCGTTGAAGGGGCGGAAGATAACAAACAGCTGGGCGAGGATGACCTGAAGGCGCTGAATCTGACGGAGAAGGATCTGGTGGTCGGTCTGGCGGCATCCGGGCGCACGCCGTACGTCATTGGCGGCCTGGAATACGCCAACCAGACCGGCTGCACGACGGTGGCCATCTCCTGTAATCCGGGCTCCCCGATTGCGCAGGTGGCCGCTATCGCTATCTCTCCGGTGGTCGGGCCGGAAGCGCTCACCGGCTCCACGCGCCTCAAGTCCGGGACCGCGCAAAAGCTGGTGCTCAATATGATTTCCACCGGCGCGATGGTGAAGTTCGGTAAGGTGTATCAGAACCTGATGGTGGATATGCAGGCCACCAACGTCAAGCTGGTGGACAGAGCCTGCCGCATGGTGATGGAGGCGACGGGCGCAGGCCGTGAAGAGGCCGAAGCGGTACTCAAACAAACCGATCATGATGTTAAACCTGCCATTCTGATGATCTTAAGCGGGCTGGATGCGGCGACCGCAAGAGCCAAACTCGATGCGCATAACGGTTTCTTACGGGCGGCATTAGAAAACTAACAGAGGCGTCTATGGACAAAACAGCAGCGCTCGCCAGCGATATCCTGCAGGGGATCGGCGGGGAAAAAAATATTCAGCGTCTCGAAAACTGCATGACGCGCGTGCGCGTCGAGGTGCATGACGACGACCAGCTTGACGTGTCGCGTCTGAAGCAATTGTCTGGGGTCAGCGGCTACGTGAAACAGGGCCAGCAGCATCAGCTGATCGTCGGGCCGGGGAAAGCGGCGCAGGTTGTTGACGCCATGCGCGCGCTGATGGGCGTTAGCGCGAGCGTGTCGATTGACGATACTGAGCGCACTAAAGCGCAGGCGAAAGCCAAATACAAAGCCCCGATGAGCGATGCGCTGCGACAGCTGGCCAACGTCTTTATTCCGCTGATCCCGGCGTTTATTGCCTCGGGCCTGATCACCGGGATCATCAATATCCTCAAGCGACCGGATATCGTGGGGGATTTCGCCACGCAGTATCCGAACCTGCTGGGGATTCTCGGGATCTTCGGCAGCGCTGTTTTCGCCATCATGAACATTCTGGTTGGGGTGAATACCGCGAAGGTGTTTGGCGGATCGCTGGCGATGGGCGGCGTGATGGCGGGCATCTTGTCCAGCCCGCAGCTGGCGCAGATCACGCTGTTTGGTGAGGCGCTTCAGCCTGGCCGCGGCGGGGTGATTGCGGTGCTGCTGGTGGTCATCCTGATGTGCTGGATCGAGAAAAGGCTGCGAGCGATTTTGCCCGGCTCGATTGAGCTTATCCTCAACCCGCTGCTGACCACCCTGATTACCGGTAGCGTAGCGATTGTGGCCCTCCAGCCGTTAGGCGGGTGGATCTCTGAAGCCATCGCTCACGGTGCGTCTCTGGCGATTGACCGCGGCGGGCTGCTGGTTGGCGCGGTGCTGTCGGGTACCTTCCTGCCGCTGGTACTGACCGGCCTGCACCAGGGGCTGGTGCCGATCCACGTCGAGCTGGTGCAGGCGCACGGCTATAACGCGCTGCTGCCTATCCTGTCGATGGCGGGCGTGGGGCAGGTCGGCGCGGCGATTGCCGTCCTGATGAAAACCCGCAACGCGCGTCTGAAGAAAATGATTAAAGGCGCGCTCCCGGTCGGCCTGCTCGGCATCGGCGAGCCGCTGATTTTCGGCGTTACGCTGCCGCTGGGTAAACCGTTCCTCGCGGCCTGTCTGGGGGGCGCGGTAGGCGGGGCGCTGATCAGCTACTGGAAAGTCGCCACCGTGATCACCTTTGGGCTTTCCGGTTTACCGCTGGCATTAACCATCGTGACCGGAAAAGTGATGCTCTATCTGTTAGGCTATTTAGTAGCGGTGATCGCCGGGTTCCTTTTTACCTGGCTATTAGGATTCAACGACCCAGAGGAGTAAGGTTTGGCAAATCACGCGCGTCGCGTTGTCTTTTTCGATCTGGATGGAACGCTGCATCAGCAGGATATGTTTGGTACGTTTATGCGTTACCTGCTGCGGCGTCAGCCTCTGAATGCGCTGCTCGTGCTACCGCTCTTACCGGTTATCGGTATCGCGCTGCTGGTGAAAGGCCGTGCGGCGCGATGGCCGATGAGTCTGCTGCTGTGGGGATGTACCTTTGGGCACAGCGAAGCGCGGCTCAAACAGCTCGAAAAGGATTTTGCGCACTGGTTTCGCGGTCACGTTGCGGCCTTTCCTGTTGTACAGGCGCGCCTGACCAGCTACCTCGACGCGAACGATGCCGACATCTGGCTGATTACAGGTTCCCCGCAGACGCTTGTGGAGCATGTCTACTTTGATACCCCCTGGCTTCCGCGCGTGAATCTTATCGCCACGCAAATTGCCCGCGGTTACGGCGGCTGGGTGCTAACCCTGCGCTGTCTGGGGCATGAAAAAGTGGTCCAGCTGGAGAAACGCATCGGTACGCCGCTGCGCCTGTACAGCGGCTACAGCGACAGCAAACAGGACAACCCGCTGCTCTATTTTTGCCAGCATCGCTGGCGCGTCACGCCGTCAGGTGAACTCCAGCAACTCGAATAGTCTTATCCATAAGGGGTGTGTATAATGCCGCCGCTTTTCGACTGGAGTATCAACCGTTGTCCAACCCTGAATACAATCATGAATACTGGATGCGCCACGCGCTAACGCTCGCTCAGCGTGCCTGGGACGAGGGCGAAGTGCCCGTAGGCGCCGTGCTGGTCCACAATAACCTGGTGATTGGTGAAGGGTGGAACCGTCCCATTGGCCGCCACGATCCTACCGCGCACGCCGAAATTATGGCGCTTCGTCAGGGCGGTCTGGTGCTGCAAAACTATCGCCTGCTTGATACCACGCTGTATGTGACGCTGGAGCCGTGCGTGATGTGTTCCGGGGCGATGGTGCACAGCCGGATCGGGACTCTGGTTTTCGGGGCGCGGGATGAAAAAACCGGCGCGGCCGGTTCACTGATGGACGTGCTGGGTCACCCGGGGATGAACCACCAGGTGAAGACTATCGGCGGGGTGCTTGCACCAGAGTGTTCGGGGCTATTAAGTGATTTCTTTCGAATGCGCCGTCAGCAGAAAAAGCAGCAAAAGGCAGAATTGAAGCTGTCGGGCGATTAAGTTCGTCCGGCGCCACGACAGGGTAGCTTTGAGCCAGCCGTTTGGCCTCCGTCGCCTCTTTCTCTTTCTCCAGCAGATACCCGACCAGGCTAATCTGATATTTACGGATATTTTCCACGTAGGCGTAGGCTTCATGCCCGCGCGCGTAGCCGTAGGTCAGTTTGTTATACCATGGCTTCTGGCTCAGCAGCGGCAGGCGCTGTTTTACGTCTGACCAGCTGTCCGGGTTGCCTTTCGTTTTGGCCGTCAATGCTCGCGCATCCAGCATATGCGCATAGCCCATATTGTAGGCCGCCAGCGCGAACCAGATCCGCTCCTCTTCCGGCACCGTTTCCGGTACTTTGGCCATCATATCCTGCAGATAACGCGCACCGCCGCTGATGCTTTGTTCGGCATCGGTACGGTCATTCACGCCCAGGCTCAGCGCGGTATTTTTGGTTAACATCATCAAACCACGTACGCCAGTCGGGGACGTGGCCTGGGTATCCCAGTGGGATTCCTGATACGAAATGGCCGCCAGCAGTTTCCAGTCAATTTCCTGGGCGTATTTTTCGAACAGCGGCTGCAGGTCCGGCAGGACGCTGTCTACCGCGCGCAGGAAGCTGCGGGTGTCAACGTAGTCAAAGTCATCGCCGTGCCCGAGGTACTTCTCCTCCAGACGCGCCAGGGTACCGTCTTCATTGATGGTGTTGAAAAAATCAAGCATCGCGGCAGAGAAGGTCTGATCGTCATCAAGCTGGCTAAACCAGGTCACGGGCTGCTCGTCGGTGACGTCCAGCGCCACGGCGATTTCAGGGTGCACGCGCTGGAACAGGCTGATTGCGACCGAATCGGCAATGGTGTAGGGCACTTTCTGGTCTTTTACCTGCTCAAGCAGCTCCGTCGTGCCGAGTTTCGGATCCACCGTCCAGCTCAGGTCGGGATATTTTTTCTCCTTGAGCTCACGCAGGTCGTCAATCACCACGTGGCCGGGCGCAATCGTCAGCTGCCGGTCGTTAATCGAAGCCAGCGAGCGCGGGCGCAGGCTCCCGACGCGGTAAACCATCTGCTGCGAAACGGAGTAGTAGGTCGGGCCCGGCTGGTAGTTCTTGCTGCGCTCGCTGTTATACACCAGCCCGGCGGCAAGCATATCGGCATCGTCGTTATCGAGGTCGTCAAAAAGCTGATTGATATTCTGGCGGACGGTGATTTTAAGCTTCACGCCAAGATAATCGGCGAACTGTTGTGCCAGCTCATAATCCAGACCAATGATTTTGCCGTTGATGTCGCTGTAAATGAGCGGGGAGTTGAGGGTACTGACGCGCAATTCCCCCCGCTCCTGAATGGCGGCGATACGGTTTTCGGCTTTGCCGAACCAGGGGATAGAAGGCCAGAGGGCCACTGCCAACAGCAACGTTACAATGCCGATGAGCAGATAATTAATCTTTAATTTTTTCAATTAGTTAATTCTCTGCGACGCCGGTTGCCTCAGTTTGCTGTAGCCATGTTAATAATAAGGTTTGCCATTGAATGAGCGGCATTTTGCGTAAACTTGCGCCACTTGGCAACCAATTAGAGAGACAGGTCACATCTATTGTTAAACCTCTGGGCAAATTTTATTTCGACGCAAACGGTTTCGTCGGCGCTCAGGATTCTCTATAATGACGCCCGTTTTCCCCCCTTGCGCACACTGTAAGCGCCCCGGCGCTTCGAAGACGAGAGACTTATGATGGAAATTCTGCGTGGTTCGCCTGCACTGTCTGCCTTCCGTATCACTAAACTGCTGGCACGTTTTCAGGCGGCCGACCTTCCGGTAAGCAATATTTACGCTGAGTATGTCCATTTTGCTGACCTGAATGCCCCCCTGAATGCAGAGGAGCGCGTACAGCTGGAACGCCTGCTCAAGTATGGCCCAAGCCTCAGCAGCCATACGCCAACCGGCAAACTGATCCTTGCGACGCCGCGTCCGGGCACCATCTCCCCCTGGTCTTCCAAAGCCACCGACATCGCCCACAACTGTGGCCTGAGCCAGATTAACCGTCTGGAGCGCGGCGTAGCGTACTACGTGGAAGCCTCTACCCTGAGCGACGCGCAGTGGCAGGCGGTTGCGGCTGAGCTGCACGACCGCATGATGGAGAGCGTATTTGCCTCTCTTGATGACGCGCAGAAGCTTTTCTCCCACCATCAGCCTGCGCCGGTACAGAGCGTGGACCTGCTGGGGCAGGGCCGTCAGGCACTGATCGACGCCAACCTGCGTCTCGGCCTGGCGCTGGCAGAAGACGAAATCGACTACCTGCAGGATGCGTTCGTTAAGCTCAACCGTAACCCGAACGACATCGAACTTTACATGTTCGCGCAGGCTAACTCTGAGCACTGCCGCCATAAGATTTTCAACGCCGACTGGATTATTGACGGCGAACAGCAGCCGAAGTCGCTGTTCAAAATGATCAAAAACACCATGGAGCAAACCCCTGACCACGTGCTGTCTGCCTATAAAGACAATGCCGCGGTGATGGAAGGCTCCGAGGTGGGCCGCTTCTTCGCCGATCGCGAAGCAGGGCGCTATGACTTCCATCAGGAGCCCGCGCATATCCTGATGAAGGTTGAAACTCACAACCACCCGACGGCAATCTCCCCGTGGCCGGGTGCGGCTACCGGCTCCGGCGGTGAAATCCGTGACGAAGGGGCGACTGGTCGTGGTGCAAAACCAAAAGCGGGTCTGGTCGGTTTCTCCGTCTCCAACCTGCGTATCCCGGGCTTTGAACAGCCGTGGGAAGAAGATTTCGGCAAGCCAGAGCGCATTGTAACCGCCCTGGATATCATGACCGAAGGTCCGCTGGGCGGCGCGGCGTTTAACAACGAGTTTGGCCGTCCGGCGCTGAACGGTTACTTCCGTACCTATGAAGAGAAAGTGGACAGCCACAACGGCGAAGAGCTGCGCGGCTACCACAAACCGATCATGCTGGCAGGCGGGATCGGCAACATCCGTGCCGATCACGTGCAGAAAGGCGAGATCGTCGTCGGCGCGAAGCTGATCGTACTCGGCGGCCCGGCGATGAACATCGGTCTGGGCGGCGGTGCGGCCTCTTCGATGGCCTCCGGCCAGTCTGATGCGGATCTCGACTTCGCGTCCGTGCAGCGTGACAACCCTGAGATGGAGCGCCGCTGCCAGGAAGTGATCGACCGCTGCTGGCAGCTGGGTGATGCCAACCCAATCCTCTTCATCCACGACGTGGGCGCGGGCGGCTTGTCCAACGCCATGCCGGAGCTGGTGAGCGACGGCGGCCGCGGCGGTCGCTTCAACCTGCGCGACATCCTGAGCGATGAACCGGGCATGAGCCCGCTGGAAATTTGGTGTAACGAATCCCAGGAGCGCTACGTGCTGGCCGTTGCGGCGGACCAGCTGCCGCTGTTTGACGAGCTGTGCCGCCGCGAGCGCGCGCCGTATGCCGTCATCGGTGAAGCGACCGAAGAGCAGCATCTCTCCTTGAGCGATACACATTTCGACAACCAGCCGATCGATCTGCCGCTCGACGTCCTGCTCGGTAAAACGCCGAAGATGACCCGCGACGTGCAGACCCGCAAGGCTGCGGGAAAAGCGCTGGATCGCCAGGGCATCACCGTGGCAGAAGCGGTTAACCGCGTGCTGCACCTGCCTGCTGTGGCAGAGAAAACCTTCCTGGTGACCATCGGCGACCGTACCGTGACCGGTATGGTATCCCGCGACCAGATGGTCGGCCCTTGGCAGATCCCGGTGGCGAACTGCGCCGTGACCACCGCGAGCCTCGACAGCTACTACGGCGAAGCGATGGCGCTGGGCGAACGCACCCCGGTGGCGCTGCTGGACTTCGCCGCATCTGCCCGTCTGGCGGTCGGTGAAGCGCTGACCAACATCGCCGCGACGCAGATTGGCGACATTAAACGTATCAAGCTCTCCGCAAACTGGATGGCCGCAGCCGGCCACCCTGGCGAAGATGCTGGCCTGTATGAAGCCGTGAAGGCGGTGGGTGAGGAGCTGTGTCCAGCCCTCGGCCTGACCATTCCGGTGGGTAAAGACTCCATGTCGATGAAAACCCGCTGGCAGGAAGGTAACGAGCAGCGCGAGATGACCTCTCCACTGTCGCTGGTGATCACCGCGTTTGCCCGCGTGGAAGACGTGCGTCACACCGTTACGCCGCAGCTTGCGACCGAAGACAACGCCCTGCTGCTGATTGACCTGGGTAAAGGCCACAACGCGCTGGGCGCTACCGCGCTGGCGCAGGTTTACCGTCAGCTTGGCGATAAGCCAGCCGACGTGCGCGACGTGGCGCAGCTGAAAGGCTTCTACGACGCGATTCAGGCGCTGGTGGCGCAGCGTAAGCTGCTGGCCTACCATGACCGTTCCGACGGCGGCCTGCTGGTGACCCTGGCTGAGATGGCCTTCACCGGCCACTGCGGCGTGGAAGCGAACATTGCGACGCTTGGCGAAGACCGTCTGGCTGCGCTGTTCAACGAAGAGCTGGGCGCCGTGATTCAGGTGCGTGCGGCGGATCGCGATGTGGTTGAAGCGATTCTGGCGAAGCACGGTCTGGCAGACTGCGTGCACTATCTGGGTAAAGCCGTTCAGGGCGACCGCTTCGTCATTGAAGCTGACGGTCACGCCGTGTTCAGCGAAAGCCGCACCACGCTGCGCATGTGGTGGGCGGAAACCACCTGGCAGATGCAGCGCCTGCGTGATAACCCTGAATGTGCCGATCAGGAGCACAACGCGAAGGCCAATGACCAGGATCCAGGCCTGAACGTGAAGCTCTCCTTCGATATTAACGAAGACATCGCTGCGCCGTACATTGCGACCGGTGCGCGTCCAAAAGTGGCGGTGCTGCGCGAGCAGGGCGTTAACTCCCACGTTGAGATGGCTGCGGCCTTCCACCGCGCGGGCTTTGACGCTATCGACGTCCACATGAGCGATCTGCTGGCCGGACGTACCGGTCTGGAAGATTTCCAGGCGCTGGTGGCGTGCGGCGGCTTCTCCTACGGCGACGTGCTGGGCGCAGGCGAAGGCTGGGCGAAGTCCATCCTGTTTAACAGCCGCGTGCGCGACGAGTTCGAAACCTTCTTCCACCGTCCGCAGACCCTGGCGCTGGGCGTGTGTAACGGCTGCCAGATGATGTCTAACCTGCGTGAACTGATCCCGGGCAGCGAAGCCTGGCCGCGCTTTGTGCGTAACCAGTCTGACCGCTTCGAAGCGCGCTTTAGCCTGGTGGAAGTGACCCAGAGCCCGTCTCTGCTGCTGCAGGGAATGGTCGGTTCACAGATGCCAATCGCCGTTTCCCATGGCGAAGGTCAGGTAGAAGTGCGTGATGCTGCGCATCTGGCTCAGCTGGAGAGCAAAGGCCTGGTGGCACTGCGCTTTGTCGATAACTTCGGCAAAGTCACGGAAACCTACCCGGCTAACCCGAACGGCTCCGCCAACGGTATTACGGCGGTGACCAGCGAAAGCGGTCGCGCGACCATCATGATGCCGCACCCGGAACGCGTGTTCCGCACCGTGAGCAACTCCTGGCACCCGGAAAACTGGGGCGAGGACAGCCCATGGATGCGTATCTTCCGCAATGCGCGTAAGCAATTGGGTTAAGTTTTAGTCCCACATTCTTCCAGGCCCGGTAAGCGAAAGCTCAACCGGGCTTTTTTATTTGTGTCGCATAATTGCGACAGACCGGCAATTTTAGTGTCTCCAAAAAGAGACACTTAAACTATTGATTTATATATGGCAGGAAAGGTTTCCGTTAAGGTGTTGCTTAATAGCGACACTTAGCCTGAAAATCATTCAACCGATAATTAACAAGTTCAACGAGTAAAAATCATATATTTCAATATGTTAATATTTTGTTTTGCATTCTGGCACGGGTGTTGCATAATATTAGCCAGTGGCTCATTCACCTTCTTATGTCAGCCCCTTCGGGAAGCGCTACATAAACTTCGAATGACGCACAAAAAGGTGCCTGCCGTCCAACTACTGATCATAGCGATGCTTTATCAGGCCAGGGCGAAACGTCGAGTTAGGCACCGCCTCATTCCATGACAAAGCCGGGTTTTTACCCGGCTTTGTTGTATCTGAAGGGCAGACTCAGTTACGCTCTGCGTAAACCCCCATTAAGAGAGTAATGCGTTGAAACGCTGGCCCGTTTTCCCCCGCTCCCTGCGGCAGCTCGTCATGATGGCCTTCCTGCTGATTCTGCTGCCGCTGCTGATCCTTGCCTGGCAGGCGTGGCAAAGTCTGAACGCGCTGAGCGCGCAGGCGGCATTGACCAACCGCACGACGCTCATCGACGCCAGACGCAGTGAAGCGATGACCAACGCCGCCCTGGAGATGGAGCGTAGCTATCGTCAGTATTGCGTGCTTGACGATCGAACGCTGGAAAAGGTTTATCAGAGTCAGCGCAAACGCTACAGCGAAATGCTGGACGCTCATGCGGGGGTTTTGCCTGACGACAGGCTGTATCAGGCGTTACGTCAGGATCTGAACGATCTCGCGCAACTGCAATGCAGTAACAGCGGCCCGGATGCGGCGGCCGCCGCACGCCTCGAAGCTTTTGCCAGTGCCAACACCGAGATGGTGCAGTCAACGCGTACGGTGATTTTCTCCCGCGGTCAGCAGCTTCAGCAGGAGATTGCCGAGCGCGGCCAGTTCTTCGGCTGGCAGGCGCTGGTGCTGTTCCTGGTGAGCCTCGGGCTGGTTCTGCTCTTTACCCGCATGATCATCGGCCCGGTGAAGGGTATCCAGCGGATGATCAACCGCCTGGGGGAGGGGAAATCGCTCGGGGATACGGTCGCCTTTAAAGGTCCCCGCGAGCTGCGATCCGTAGGCCAGCGCATTATCTGGCTGTCCGAGCGCCTGGCATGGCTCGAATCACAGCGCCATCAGTTCCTGCGCCATATCTCCCATGAGCTTAAAACGCCCCTGGCCAGCATGCGCGAAGGAACGGAGCTGCTGGCGGATGAAGTGGCAGGGCCACTTACGCCCGAACAGAAAGAAATTGTCGAGATCCTGGATAACAGCAGCCGGAATCTACAGAAGCTGATTGAGCAACTGCTGGATTACAACCGCAAGCTGGCTGACGGGGCGGTCGTACTGGAAAACGTCGAAATTGAACCGCTGGTGGATATGGTGTTATCCGCCCATAGCTTGCCAGCAAGAGCTAAAATGATGCATACCGGTGTAGAGCTGAATGCGCCGACCTGTCTGGCTGAACCCATGCTGCTAATGAGCGTGCTGGATAATCTTTATTCCAATGCGGTGCACTATGGTACTGAATCCGGTAACATTTATATCCGAAGCTATACGAAGGGTTCCCGGGTGTTTATCGACGTCGCTAACACCGGCACCCCGATCCCCGATGACGAAAAAACCATGATCTTCGAGCCCTTTTTCCAGGGGAGTCATCAGCGGAAAGGTGCGGTGAAAGGAAGCGGTCTGGGCTTGAGCATTGCCCGGGACTGCATACGACGCATGCAGGGTGAGCTAAACATTGCCACGGACGAACGTTCGGATGTTTGCTTCCGTATTGAACTGCCCCTGAGCCGGAAAAATCAATAAAATGAATCTATGTCTGGTGAGTATGTCACACGTCTTTTCCCGCGCCGTACGCGCGGTGTTTTCCCGCAGCACGCTTCGCCTGAGCCTGCCCTGTTTATTTCTGGCAGGGTGTGTTTCCCATGTGCCGCAAAGTGCCATTAGCGATAAACAAGAAGATAAATGGCCCGATAACCAGCTGGCCGATTTCCTCTCGACCCGCTGCGAAGACATCTGGAACCTGTCAGGGCATGACGTCGAAAGCAACCCGCTGTTCTGGCTGCGTGGAATAGATTGCGCCCAGCGTCTGGCGCCGGTAGACGCCCGCTCGAAGGCGGCGATGCTGGACGACGACACCTGGCAGGACGCTTTCAAGCGCGGCATTTTGCTGGCTGATGCCAAAATCACCCCCGTCGAACGCCGCGTCAATGTAACCCGACTGGACACGTTTGTGGTCAATCTACCCGTACAGGTACGCCCGGTATACCAGCTCTGGCGCGATGGCCAGACGCTACAGCTTCAGCTTTCTGAAGAGCGCTCCCGCTACAGCAAGCTGCAACAGTCAACCGACAGCGAGCTTGATACGCTGCGTCAGCAGCAGCAACATTTACGTACCCAGCTGGATACCACGACGCGTAAGCTGGAGAACCTGACCGATATCGAAAGACAGCTCTCGTCGCGTAAATATCAGCCGGGGAGTTCATCCGCTGCGCCGGACAGCGATACGCCGAAACAAGAGGACGTGAAGCATGACGAGCCGTAAACCAGCCCATCTCTTACTGGTGGATGACGATCCCGGGCTATTAAAGCTGCTGGGGATGCGTCTGGTGAGTGAGGGCTACAGCGTCGTGACCGCGGAAAGCGGGCTGGAGGGGCTGAAAATTCTCAGCCGCGAGAAAATCGATCTGGTGATAAGCGACCTGCGGATGGATGAAATGGACGGCCTGCAGCTGTTCGCGGAGATCCAGAAGCAGCAGCCGGGTATGCCCGTGATTATCCTGACCGCGCACGGGTCTATCCCGGATGCGGTTGCCGCGACGCAGCAGGGGGTATTCAGCTTTCTGACCAAGCCAGTGGACAAAGACGCGCTGTATAAGGCTATCGACAGCGCGCTGGAACATGCCGCCCCGGCGGGGGATGAAGCGTGGCGGGAGTCTATCGTCACCCGCAGCCCCGTGATGCTGCGCCTGCTAGAGCAGGCGAGGATGGTGGCGCAGTCTGACGTCAGCGTGCTCATCAACGGCCAGAGCGGAACCGGGAAAGAGATCCTGGCGCAGGCGATCCATAACGCCAGCCCGCGCAGCAAGAACGCTTTTATTGCGATTAACTGTGGCGCGCTCCCGGAGCAGCTGCTTGAATCCGAACTGTTTGGTCACGCCCGCGGCGCATTCACCGGGGCGGTAAGCAGCCGGGAAGGGCTATTCCAGGCCGCGGAAGGTGGCACGCTGTTCCTGGACGAGATTGGTGACATGCCCGCGCCGCTGCAGGTCAAGCTGCTGCGCGTGCTGCAGGAGCGCAAAGTGCGCCCGCTGGGCAGCAACCGCGATATCGATATTAACGTGCGAATTATTTCGGCGACCCATCGCGATCTGCCAAAAGTGATGGCCCGCAACGAGTTTCGCGAAGATCTCTACTACCGTCTGAACGTGGTTAATCTGAAGATCCCTGCGCTTGCGGAACGTGCGGAAGACATTCCGCTGCTGGCGAACCATCTTTTGCGCCAGGCGGCCGACCGCCATAAACCGTTCGTGCGCGCATTTTCCACCGATGCGATGAAGCGGCTGATGGCCGCAAGCTGGCCGGGTAACGTGCGTCAGCTGGTGAACGTGATTGAGCAGTGCGTGGCGCTGACCTCGTCACCGGTGATCAGCGACGCGCTGGTGGAGCAGGCGCTGGAAGGGGAAAACACGGCTCTGCCGACGTTTGCAGAAGCGCGCAATCAGTTCGAACTGAACTATCTGCGCAAGCTATTGCAGATCACTAAAGGCAACGTGACCCACGCGGCGCGCATGGCCGGACGCAACCGCACCGAATTCTACAAGCTGCTGTCACGTCATGAGCTTGAAGCGAACGATTTTAAAGAGTAGTACCGCAAAATTCGCTTGAATATGATACTGTGAGCAATCGATTACGAGGCAGCTTACAGGCAAGAGTTTAAGGACCCACCATGAAAAAGATTGATGCGATTATTAAACCTTTCAAACTGGATGATGTGCGTGAAGCGCTGGCGGAAGTCGGCATCACCGGGATGACCGTGACGGAAGTGAAAGGTTTTGGTCGTCAGAAGGGCCACACCGAGCTTTACCGTGGCGCAGAGTACATGGTCGACTTTCTGCCGAAAGTGAAAATTGAAATCGTGGTCAGCGACGATATCGTCGATACCTGTGTGGACACCATTATCCGCACGGCGCAGACCGGCAAGATTGGCGATGGTAAAATCTTCGTCTTCGACGTGGCGCGCGTGATCCGTATCCGTACCGGCGAAGAAGACGACGCGGCGATTTAAATATTTTCCAGGCCGGGTAAGGCGCAGCCGCCATCCGACGAAAAAAGCCCCTCAAACGAGGGGCTTTTTGCATTACAGCACCTTATGCGGGCCGAAGCATTCGTAATGAATGTTGTCCTTGTTCACGCCCAGCTCAACCAGCTGCTTCGCGGCATACTGCATAAACGCCACCGGTCCACAGACGTAGAACTGCATCTCCGGTGCGCTGAATAGGCCTTCGTGCTGGCTAAGATTCATCAGACCTTCGCTGTCAAAGCGGGCAGCTACGCGGTCAGCTTCCGTCGGCAGGCGATACCAGGTGTGCGCGGTGAAGCGCGGCAGGGAGGCCCCGAGCGTTTTCACCTCATCCGCAAAAGCGTGCACGTCGCCGTTTTCGGCTGCATGGAACCAATTAACCTGCGCCCCGTGGTGTGATCTTGCCAGCGTATCGAGCATCGCCAGCATCGGCGTTTGGCCGACGCCCGCAGAGATCAGCGTGACCGGCGTATTGGTGTCAACGGCCATAAAGAAATCGCCCGCCGGCGCGGCCAGATGCACCACGTCGCCCACGTTAGCTTCGTTGTGCAGCCAGCTGGAAACCTGACCGCCGTCCTCACGCTTCACCGCAATGCGGTAGCCTTTGCCGTTTGGCTTGCGGGTAAGGGAATACTGGCGGATCTCCTGATGCGGGAATCCTTCAGGCTTCAGCCACACGCCCAGATACTGCCCTGGCTGGTAATCGGCCACCGGTTGACCGTCCACCGGCTCAAATTCGAAGCTGGTGATTAACGCGCTGCGCGGCGTTTTCTCAACGATGCGGAACGCGCGCGTGCCTTTCCAGCCGCCGTTCTTGCTGGCGTTTTCGCTGTAGATCTGCGCTTCACGGTTGATAAACACGTTTGCCAGTACCCCGTAGGCTTTACCCCAGGCGTCCAGCACCTCCTGACCCGGGCTGAACATCTCGTCCAGGGTTGCCAGCAGGTGTCCGCCCACAATGTTGTACTGTTCAGGTTGGATCTGGAAGCTGGTATGTTTCTGCGCGATTTTTTCCACCGCAGGCAGCAATGCTGGCAGGTTTTCAATATTGCTGGCGTAGGCCGCGATGGCGTTGAACAGCGCTTCACGCTGATCGCCGTTACGCTGGTTGCTCATGTTGAAAATTTCTTTGAGCTCCGGGTTGTGCGTGAACATGCGATCGTAGAAATGGGCGGTGAGTTTAGGGCCGGTTTCCACCAGCAGGGGAATGGTGGCCTTTACGGTAGCGATGGTTTGAGCGTCGAGCATAGCTGCTTCCTTCCGATGTGACTTTAATGATGTATTTTAAATGCATCTTATAAAAAATACCCCTGCGTTGTAAATGGTTCTTTGCAAGATGAAAAATATGCATCACAAACCTGAAAAGAAATCCGCTGGAAAGGGCGAGAGCTTTATTCCTCAAACCCTTGCGTGGCGGGTAGGAAAACGTTTGCGTAAAATCGTTTGTCAAGACCTGTTATCACAGAACTAATCAGTTATACTGTTGCCCGTCGTCCAACAGGACTGCCTTTTCAGGCCAAAATTTACTTGTTAGCTGAGTCAGGAGATGCGGATGTTAAAGCGTGAAATGAACATTGCCGATTATGATGCCGAACTGTGGCAGGCTATGGAGCAGGAAAAAGTACGTCAGGAAGAGCACATCGAACTGATCGCCTCCGAAAACTACACCAGCCCGCGCGTTATGCAGGCGCAGGGTTCTCAGCTGACCAATAAATACGCTGAAGGTTACCCGGGCAAACGCTATTACGGCGGTTGCGAGTATGTTGATATCGTTGAGCAGCTGGCTATCGACCGTGCGAAAGAACTTTTTGGCGCTGACTACGCAAACGTGCAGCCGCACTCTGGCTCTCAGGCTAACTTCGCGGTCTACACCGCGCTGCTGCAGCCGGGCGATACCGTTCTGGGGATGAACCTGGCGCAGGGCGGCCACCTGACTCACGGCTCCCCGGTTAACTTCTCCGGCAAACTGTACAACATCATCCCTTACGGTATTGATGAGTCCGGTAAAATTGACTACGAAGACATGGCGAAGCAGGCTAAAGAGCACAAGCCGAAGATGATCATCGGTGGCTTCTCTGCTTACTCCGGTATCGTTGACTGGGCAAAAATGCGCGAAATCGCAGACAGCATCGGTGCTTACCTGTTCGTTGACATGGCGCACGTTGCGGGTCTGATCGCCGCAGGCGTTTACCCGAACCCGGTTCCACACGCTCACGTTGTGACCACCACCACCCACAAAACCCTGGCGGGTCCACGCGGTGGCCTGATCCTGGCGAAAGGCGGTGACGAAGAGCTGTACAAAAAACTGAACTCCGCGGTGTTCCCAAGCGCGCAGGGTGGCCCGCTGATGCACGTTATCGCGGCAAAAGCGGTAGCGCTGAAAGAAGCGATGGAGCCAGAGTTTAAGGTTTACCAGCAGCAGGTTGCTAAGAACGCCAAAGCGATGGTGGAAGTGTTCCTGAACCGTGGCTACAAAGTGGTATCCGGCGGTACTGAAAACCACCTGTTCCTGTTGGATCTGGTTGATAAGAACCTGACCGGTAAAGAAGCTGACGCTGCCCTGGGCCGCGCCAACATCACCGTGAACAAAAACAGCGTGCCAAACGATCCGAAGAGCCCGTTCGTGACCTCCGGTATTCGTATCGGTTCTCCGGCCGTAACTCGCCGCGGCTTTAAAGAAGCGGAAGTGAAAGAGCTGGCTGGCTGGATGTGTGACGTTCTGGACAACATCAATGACGAAGCGGTTATCGAGCGCGTCAAAGGTAAAGTTCTGGATATCTGCGCACGCTTCCCGGTCTACGCATAATTCCTCTGCCCTCCAGAAATAAAAAAGGCCGCGCTTGCGGCCTTTTTTATGGCTTAACGCCGGTCCAGGGAAATAGCTCCCGGCCCAACAATGGCGAGCAAAATAAAGGCGCCAGCAATACTGACGTTCTTATAGAAGTTAATCATATTCGGCACGACCGCATCACCGGTCATATCCCAGTAATGGTGACCGATAATCGCCGTGCCCAGGGTATAGAACACAAACAGTACCGCGAGAGGACGGGTGAAAAAGCCCAGTACGATCAGAATGGCGGCAGGCACTTCCATCACTACCGCAATAATGGCCGCCAGCATGGGCATCGGCGTTCCCAGCGAGGTCATGTATTGTACGGTGCCGCTAAACCCCGTCAGTTTTGGATAACCAAAGATAATAAACAGCACGACAAGTGCGATGCGGCCAATGAGCAGCAGCAGGTGACGTGACTGGCCGAAATCGAGATAACGTAGTGAGTTCATGGCAGAAAAACCTCTGCAAGTGGAGTAATTTAAACGTAATACATATTTTCATTCCCTGCCATAAGCCAGACGATTGCACAAGATGTTAAATTTTCGTTAATTTATAGCAGGCTATCTACTTGCTTAATTTTTATATTCTCGCCAGACTATGGCCTCGATTTCGGGAGGGATTCATGGTCTTGCATTCCACGCGCTGGCTGGCGCTCAGTTATTTCACCTATTTCTTTAGCTACGGCATTTTTCTGCCTTTCTGGAGCGTCTGGCTTAAGGGTATCGGCCTGACGCCCGAGACCATCGGCGTCCTGCTCGGGGCCGGGCTGGTGGCGCGTTTCCTGGGCAGCCTGCTGATTGCCCCGCGCGTCAGCGATCCCTCCTTACTGATCAAGGCCGTGCGCATTCTTGCTCTGCTGACCCTGGTCTTTGTGGCCTGCTTCTGGGTCAGCCACCAGTTTGCCTGGCTGATGGTGGTGATGGTTGGCTTTAACCTTTTCTTCTCACCCCTGGTACCGCTGACGGATGCCCTTGCGAACACCTGGCAAAAGCAGATCACCATGGACTACGGTCGCGTGCGCCTGTGGGGCTCTATCGCCTTTGTGATTGGCTCTGCGCTGGTGGGGAAACTGGTCAGCCTTTACGATTACCGCGCCATTCTTGCCCTGCTGAGTATCGGTATTGCCTCAATGCTGCTGGGCATGCTGCTGCGACCGTCGGTGATGCCGCAAGGGGAAAGTCGCCATCAGGAGAGCGCGGGCTGGCCCGCGTGGCGGAGCCTGGTTGCACAGAGCTGGCGTTTTCTGGCGTGTGTCTGTCTGCTTCAGGGGGCACATGCGGCGTACTATGGCTTCAGCGCCATCTACTGGCAGGGAGCGGGATATTCTGCTTCTGCAGTGGGCTATCTTTGGTCGCTGGGTGTGGTGGCCGAAGTCATTATTTTCGCCCTGAGCAAGAAGCTGTTTAGACGCTTTGGCGCACGTGACCTGCTGCTGCTTTCCGCCGTGTGCGGCGTGGCGCGCTGGGGGATTATGGGCTGGACGACCGATCTGCCGTGGCTGATTGTGGCGCAAATCCTTCACTGCGGCACCTTTACCGTGTGCCATCTGGCGGCCATGCGCTATATCGCTGCGCGCGAGGGTGGGGACGTGATTCGCCTGCAGGCCGTCTATTCGGCAGTGGCAATGGGGGGCAGTATCGCGATCATGACGGTGTTTGCGGGGTTCCTCTATCAGCATCTGGGGCACGGCGTGTTCTGGGTAATGGCGCTGGTGGCGCTACCGGCAATGTTTGTTCGACCGAAAGTGGCCGCACGCGCGTAACTACGATTCCAGCATGGCGCGAATATGTTCTTGCTGCTGCGCGTTTAATGTCTCAACGGCATGAATCAACGGCGGTGAGAACAGCGGCAGGGCCGTAGGGTAGGGGGTGATAACCAGCGCGGCTTCGCGGGGTGCCCCCTCTTTCTGGAAAGCCTGTAGCGTCAGATAGCGAATGTTGAGCGGCAACAGCGTCAGCTCGCGAAGCTGCTGTTCAATCAGGTCCTCACTGGCTTTATCCTCTCCCGTCAGCAGGATCACCTGTTTTTCGTGCAGATCGGTCTCCTGCATCAGCCAGGCGCCGAAAATCACCGCCACGAGGCTCATCTCTTCATCGGAAAAACGCAGCCCAAACTCCGCTTCCAGCTCAAACAGCGCTTCCTTCGTGGTGCGTAACAGCCGGGGATAGAGACGGTGGATCTCCTCCGGCAGGCTATTATCGATGCCGATCTCAAACAGCGAGCGGTCCAGCGCCTGAGCAAGGTGGATATACAGCTGATCGGTGAGCCCTTGCTCATCGCTGAAGTTCATCCCGGTCTGCGAGCGAAAGCGGGCGACCATGCGTACGATGGCCCGGCGCAATCGCTGATCCTGCTGGTGTTTATCGAGCACCGGGTCGGGCGTGCGGAGCATCATAAACAGCAGCGCCAGAAACAGCTGTTCATCCCCGTGGGCACCCTGCGGGACGCGCCGTCTCCAGTGGCGCACGATCTCCTGCGCCGTAAAATACTCCCCTCTCGACTGGGTCCAGCTGCGCTGAACGTGGGAAAACTGCGGCGTATTCCCGAGCTGGTGCTGAATAAGGCAGTATTGCAGATAGAGCTGTAAAAACTGGACGTCGCGGCATTCAAACTGGCGCTGAAGCTTGCGAGAGCAGAAGCCGATCAGCGCCCGCAGGTTCGCATCGTCGTAAAGCGGACGCGCGATGCCGTGTTGTTTAAGCGCGGTTTTTAATGCGGGGGTAAACTGGTGCGAGACAAACTGCGGGCAAAGCCGCAGCGCCCGGCGCAGCCAGTGCAGCAGGCATAAACGCTGATTCAGGGCTGTACCTTCAATCCGGTAGCTGCCGTCGTGGTGCGTGACGATATCCAGCCGGTGATAGCGCTGGATTTCATCGCGCGTCTCGGCTATATCTTGCCGTGCCATCGCGTCGTCCACGCCGTTGGCAGCAATTATGCTCTGTGCGGTGACGGCAGCATCGGGCAGGTAAAGCATCAAAAGCACCTGGCAGCGGCGCTGCGAACTGGAAAGCACAGATGGAATTTCAAGCGTCGTCATCATCTGTCGGGTATCCAGTGTGAATGTTTGATAAGAATAGCTAAAGGATGAACGCTGAAAAGCGCGCCGGCAGGCCTTTCATTCAGGATTGCTGGGGAACATCACAGAATTTTTGACGTGAGGAATTGATGCAAACAGTTAAACAAAGTGCGATGGCGTTATTTTTGGCGGTTATCAGCTTCACCGCCAGCGCACATCCTCACAGTTTTATTGACCTCCAGACCGAGCTGGTCACCGACGGCACGCAGCTCAGCGGCCTGAAAATGCGCTGGACGATGGATGAAATCACCTCGGCCGATCTGCTCTATGATGCGGGAAACGCGAAGCCCGGTGACGAAATATGGAAAAAGCTGGCGGCAGAAGTGATGGCCAACGTGCTCGGCCAGCACTATTTCACCGAGTTCTGGCATAACGGGCAAAAGGTCAAATTTCTGAATCGACCCACGGAATACGGGATGACGCGCGACGGGCACCGGGCGGTGCTGACGTTCGTGCTCCCGCTGGCGCACCCTCAGCCGCTGGCGGGGCAAACGTATCGCTTTTCCACCTTTGACCCTACCTATTATGTCGACATGCGCTATCACAAAGACAGCGACGTGCGGCTGCCGGACGCGCTGCAAAAAAGCTGCAAAATCGGCGTGCATACTCCCAAACCCAGCGAAGAGACGCTGAACTTTGCGGTCTCTCTCGACAAGGAAGATGCCCCGCCTGAGGACATGGAATTGGGTAAACAGTTCGCGCAGGAGGTGACGTTACAATGTCAGTGATCTCCTCTCCGGTTCGAAAACAGCGCCGCTGGCTTCACCTCTGGCCGCTGGCGATCTTTTTGCTGTTCGCCCTTTGCGGCGCGATGTGGCTTTGGCAGGCCTGGCCGCAGGTCATGATGAAAAGCATTATCTGGCAGCGTGAGGTCAACCAGCAGATGAGTGGTCTGCTGAAGGCGGTGGCGGAGAATCCGACAAAGGCGGGCGGTTCCCTGCTGGCGTTCAGCTTTATCTATGGCGTGCTGCACGCGCTGGGGCCGGGGCACGGCAAAATTGTCATCACAACCTGGCTCGCCACGCATCCGTCAAAGCTGAAATCAAGTATCGGCCTGACGCTGGCCTCCTCGCTGCTTCAGGGCGGCGTGGCGATTGCGCTGGTCGTGGTCGTCCTTTCGCTGTTACAGCTTCCCGCGCGCCAGCTGCACATGAGCAGTTTCTGGCTTGAGAAGGGCAGCTACGCGCTGGTGGGCGTGCTGGGGCTGATCCTGTGCTGGCGGGCGCTGAAAAAGCTGCGCGTGCTGCTGCAAAAACCGAAATTCAAAACCTTTACGCCGCACCACGTTCATGATGCACACTGCGGCTGCGGACATCAGCATTTGCCCACGCAGGAACAGTTGCAGAACGGCGACGACTGGCGCGCGCGGTTGATGATTGTTCTCTCGATGGGTATGCGCCCGTGCTCGGGTGCCATCATGGTGCTGCTGTTCAGTAAGGTGATTGGCGTGTTCGGCTGGGGCATGCTGTCCGCGCTGGCGATGGCGGCAGGAACCTCTCTCACTATTTCGTCGTTAGCGCTGCTGGTACACAGCTTCCGTCAGCTGGCGGTCAAACTCAGCGGCAATAAAACGCCGGTGCTGTGGCGACAGGTAGGGTGGACCACGCTTGCGCTGGCGGGCGGGGTCATTCTGCTGGTGGCGGCGGTAACAATGTGGATGAGTGCGGTGCCGGTGGGAAGGGGATTACGGCCGTTTTAGTTGGGATCCCCTCTCCCACAGGGAGAGGGAATTACCGGGATTAACGCTTCAGCGCATCGCTCAGTTCATCACGCATGTTTGCCAGCATGGCTTTAACAACGCGTGGGTTACCCGCAACGATGTTGCCGGTAGACATATAGTTATGGCCGCCGGTGAAGTCACACACAATGGCGCCTGCTTCACGTGCGATCAGCTCGCCCGCTGCAAAATCCCATGGCTTCAGTGAGAGTTCGAAGTAACCGTCAACGCGGCCGGTTGCCACGTAGGCCAGATCCAGCGCAGCAGAACCGGTGCGACGGAAGTCCGCGCATTCGGTGAACAGTTTGCCCAGGATATTCATGTAGGTGGTCGCGTGCTGTTTCGCCTTGAACGGGAAACCGGTCGCCAGAATGGTGCCGTCCAGATCGCGTGCGTTGCTGCAGCGCAGACGGTAGCCGTTCAGCTGTGCGCCCTGACCACGGGTCGCGGTGAACAGTTCGTTACGCATTGGATCGTACACAACGGCGACTTCAGTACGGCCTTTAATGCGTACTGCGATAGACACAGAGAAGTGTGGCAGGCGTTTAACGAAGTTGGTGGTGCCATCCAGTGGATCGATAACCCATTGAACATCCTGATCGGTACCTTCATGTTCACCGCTTTCTTCGGTGATGATGGTGTGCTGTGGGTAAGATTTGCGGATCGTTTCGATAATAATCGCTTCTGCGGCTTTATCGACGTTAGTCACGAAATCATTGCTGCCTTTCTGGCTGGTTTCTACGGAGTCTGGCGTTTCGTAGTGTTTGGCAATTACATTACCCGCCTTGCGCGCTGCGCGCACGGCGATGGTCAGCATCGGATGCATCGGTCTCTCTCACTGGATGTTAAAGAACAGGAAAATCGGCGCAGAGTATAGCAGCGGGATCGGATTATGTCTCCCGTTTATGATAATATGCCCGAATATTCTTCAGACACTGAATTCAGACATTAAAAATTATGCTGCAAAACATTCGAATTGTGCTGGTTGAAACATCGCATACCGGCAACATGGGCTCCGTTGCCCGCGCTATGAAAACCATGGGCTTAACGAACCTGTGGCTGGTTAACCCGCTGGTGAAGCCTGACTCGCAGGCTATCGCGCTGGCGGCAGGTGCCAGCGACGTAATCGGCAATGCCCAGATCGTCGATACCCTTGACGAAGCGCTGGCCGGCTGCAGCCTCGTTGTCGGGACCAGCGCGCGTTCACGCACGCTGCCGTGGCCAATGCTCGATCCGCGTGAATGCGGCCTGAAAAGTGTCTCGGAAGCAGCACAGGCACCGGTTGCGCTGGTGTTTGGCCGCGAGCGCGTAGGCCTGACTAACGACGAGCTGCAGAAGTGTCATTATCACGTCGCGATTGCGGCAAACCCGGAGTACAGCTCGCTGAACCTGGCGATGGCGGTGCAGGTTATCGCTTACGAAGTACGAATGGCGTGGCTGGCGACGCAGGAGAAAGAGGTCGAGCCAAAAGAAGAGACGGCTTACCCGCTGGTGGATGACCTTGAGCGCTTCTACGGTCATCTGGAGCAGACGCTGCTCTCAACCGGCTTTATTCGCGAAGGCCACCCGGGGCAGGTGATGAACAAGCTGCGCCGTCTGTTTACCCGCGCGCGTCCGGAAAGCCAGGAGCTGAACATCCTGCGCGGGATTCTGGCGTCGATTGAGCAGAAGAATAAAGAGTAGTGTCGATTTCCCCCTCTCCCTGTGTGAGAGGGCCGGGATGAGGGCATCAGCCCGCACCTGGGTTTTGAAGGCACAGAAGGTTAAATACCTGACTAAAACAGTCAAGTAAATAGTTGACCATTTTAGTCAGGAATGTCAGACTTGGCCCTGCTATGCAATACCCCCATTTTACAATAAAAAACCCCGGGCAGGGGCGAGTTTGAGGTTAAGTAAGACATGAGACTGACATCTAAAGGGCGTTATGCCGTGACCGCGATGCTGGACGTTGCGCTCAACTCCGAAGCGGGCCCGGTTCCGTTGGCTGATATTTCTGAACGACAAGGGATCTCCCTCTCTTACCTGGAACAGCTGTTCTCCAGACTGCGTAAAAATGGACTGGTTTCCAGCGTTCGTGGCCCAGGCGGCGGTTATCTGCTGGGTAAAGACGCGGGCAGTATTGCAGTTGGCGAAGTGATCAGCGCAGTTGACGAATCCGTTGACGCGACCCGTTGCCAGGGTAAAGGCGGCTGTCAGGGCGGCGACAAATGCCTGACCCACGCGCTGTGGCGCGATCTGAGCGACCGTTTGACCGGCTTCCTCAACAACATCACCCTCGGTGAGCTGGTGAATAACCAGGAAGTTCTGGACGTATCGGGCCGTCAGCACGGCCATGATTCCCAACGCAGCACCCGCGCGCAGGACGCTATCGACGTCAAACTGCGCGCGTAATAAAACGATAAGTATTTCAGAATCAGGCCGGGGCGAAGACTCGCCCCGTGTACTCGGTCGTACATCCAGCCGGTTGCCTGATTCCTTGCATTGAAGCGATGTACGGAGTTTATAGAGCAATGAAATTACCGATTTATCTCGACTACTCCGCAACCACGCCGGTGGACCCGCGTGTTGCCGAGAAAATGATGCAGTGTCTGACCCTGGACGGAAACTTTGGTAACCCAGCTTCCCGTTCACACCGTTTTGGCTGGCATGCTGAAGAGGCGGTTGATATCGCCCGTAATCAGATTGCTGACCTGGTCGGTGCCGACCCGCGTGAAATTGTTTTCACCTCCGGCGCGACCGAATCCGACAACCTGGCGATCAAAGGTGCAGCCAACTTTTATCAGAAAAAAGGCAAGCACATCATCACCAGCAAAACCGAACACAAAGCCGTGCTGGACACCTGCCGTCAACTGGAGCGTGAAGGGTACGAAGTCACCTATCTGGCGCCACAGAGCAACGGCATTATCGATCTGAAAGAGCTCGAAGCGGCCATGCGTGATGACACCATTCTGGTCTCCATCATGCACGTTAACAACGAAATCGGCGTCGTTCAGGACATCGCGACCATCGGCGAAATGTGCCGCGCGCGCGGTATCATCTATCATGTGGACGCGACTCAGAGCGTGGGCAAACTGCCTATCGACCTGAGCCAGCTGAAAGTGGACCTGATGTCCTTCTCCGGCCACAAAATCTATGGCCCGAAAGGGATCGGCGCGCTGTACGTTCGTCGTAAACCACGTATCCGCATCGAAGCACAGATGCACGGCGGCGGTCACGAGCGCGGCATGCGTTCCGGTACGCTGCCTGTTCATCAGATCGTGGGCATGGGCGAAGCCTACCGCATTGCAAAAGAAGAGATGGAAACTGAGATGGCACGCCTGCGCACGCTGCGTAACCGTCTGTGGGACGGCGTGAAAGATATGGAAGAAGTGTATCTGAACGGCGATCTCGAGCAGGGTGCTCCGAACATCCTCAACGTCAGCTTCAACTATGTTGAAGGCGAATCGCTGATCATGGCGCTGAAAGACCTGGCGGTTTCTTCCGGTTCTGCCTGTACGTCTGCAAGCCTTGAGCCATCCTACGTGCTGCGTGCGCTGGGTATGACTGACGAGCTGGCACACAGTTCTATCCGTTTCTCTTTAGGTCGTTTCACTACCGAAGAAGAGATTGACTACACCATCAAGCTGGTTCGCAACTCCATTGGCCGTCTGCGCGACCTTTCTCCACTGTGGGAAATGTTCAAGCAGGGCGTGGATCTGAACAGCATTGAATGGTCACATCACTAATCGGTACATAAGGAGAATTCAATCATGGCATACAGCGAAAAAGTCATCGATCATTACGAAAACCCACGCAACGTTGGCTCTTTTGACAACAGCGACGAATCTGTTGGAAGCGGCATGGTCGGTGCGCCAGCGTGTGGCGACGTGATGAAGTTGCAGATTAAAGTCAACAATGAAGGTATCATTGAAGACGCGCGCTTCAAGACCTACGGCTGCGGTTCTGCAATTGCGTCCAGCTCCCTGGTTACCGAATGGGTGAAGGGCAAGTCTCTGGACGAAGCACAGGCAATTAAGAACACGGATATTGCTGAAGAACTCGAACTGCCACCGGTGAAAATTCACTGCTCAATTCTGGCAGAAGACGCGATCAAAGCCGCCATTGCGGATTACAAAAGCAAACGTGAAGCAAAATAATTGAGGTTTGAGTATGTCGATTACCCTTAGCGACAGCGCTGCCGCGCGAGTAAGCTCTTTTCTGGCGAACCGTGGTAAAGGCTTTGGCCTGCGACTGGGCGTACGTACCTCCGGCTGTTCTGGTATGGCTTACGTACTGGAGTTTGTTGATGAACCGGCGTCTGACGACACCGTGTTTGAAGACAAGGGCGTGAAGGTGGTGGTCGATGGCAAAAGCCTGCAATTCCTCAACGGCACTCAGCTGGACTTCGTTAAAGAAGGCCTGAACGAAGGGTTTAAATTCACGAACCCGAACGTCAAAGACGAGTGTGGTTGCGGCGAAAGCTTCCACGTTTAACCGCGCGTCATCCGAAACCCCACCGTGGCGTACCCGCTGCGCGTGGGGTTTGTTCTAACAGGCTACCCCTGAGATTGTTATGGATTACTTCACTCTCTTCGGACTACCCGCTCAATACCCGATCGATCTCCAGGCGTTGACGATCCGTTTTCAGGATCTGCAGCGTCAGTACCATCCGGACAAATTCGCGAGCGGTACTCAGGCAGAGCAGCTGGCGGCGGTTTCCCACTCTGCCACCATCAACCAGGCCTGGCAGACGCTGCGCCACCCGCTGGCGCGCGCTGAATATCTGCTCTCGCTCCACGGTTTTGATCTGGCGAGCGAACAGCACACCGTGCGCGACACGGCGTTTCTGATGGAGCAGCTGGAGCTTCGCGAAGAGCTCGATGAGATTGAACAGGCCAAAGACGAAGTGCGTCTGGAAAGCTTTATTACGCGCGTGAAGGGCATGTTCGATACCCGCCATCAGCAGATGGTGGAGCAACTGAACAACGAGACCTGGGACGTGGCGGCAGATACTGTGCGCAAACTCCGTTTTCTCGATAAACTGCGAAGCAGTGCTGAACAACTCGAAGAAAAGCTGCTCGATTTTTAATTTCGGAAGCAATTATGGCCTTATTACAAATTAGTGAGCCTGGCTTAAGTGCCGCACCGCACCAGCGTCGTCTGGCGGTGGGTATCGATCTGGGCACCACCAATTCCCTCGTGGCGACCGTGCGCAGCGGCCAGGCGGAAACGCTGGCTGACGAGCAGGGCCGCCATCTGCTGCCTTCCGTGGTCCACTACCAGCAGCAGGGTCACGCGGTAGGCTATGACGCCCGCGCTAACGCCGCGCGCGATCCGGCCAACACCATCAGCTCCGTCAAGCGCATGATGGGCCGCTCGCTGGCCGATATTCAGACCCGCTACCCGCATCTGCCGTATCAGCTGCAGGCCAGTGAAAACGGCCTGCCGATGATTGCGACCGCGGCCGGTCTGCTGAACCCGATTCGTGTTTCTGCTGACATCCTCAAAGCGCTGGCGGCGCGTGCCACGGCGACGCTCGGCGGCGATCTGGACGGCGTGGTGATCACCGTTCCTGCCTACTTTGACGACGCACAGCGCCAGGGCACCAAAGACGCCGCGCGTCTGGCGGGCCTGCACGTGCTGCGTTTGCTGAACGAACCGACGGCGGCTGCGATTGCCTACGGCCTCGATTCCGGTCAGGAAGGGGTGATCGCGGTTTACGATCTCGGCGGCGGGACGTTTGATATCTCTATCCTGCGCCTGAGCCGCGGGGTGTTTGAAGTACTGGCGACCGGCGGGGATTCCGCGCTGGGCGGCGATGACTTCGACCACCTGCTGGCGGACTACATCCGCGAGCAGGCGGGCATCAGCGATCGCAGCGATGCGCGCGTACAGCGTGAACTGCTGGATGCGGCCATTGACGCCAAAATCGCCCTGAGCGATGCGCAGTCCGTAAGTGTGAACGTTGCGGGCTGGCAGGGAGAGATCACCCGCGACCAGTTCAACGAACTTATTGCGCCTTTAGTTAAACGCACCCTGCTGGCCTGCCGTCGCGCACTGAAAGATGCGGGCGTTGAGGCGAACGAGGTGCTGGAAGTGGTCATGGTGGGCGGTTCGACCCGCGTGCCGCTGGTGCGCGAGCGCGTGGGCGAATTCTTTGGCCGCACGCCGCTGACCTCCATCGACCCGGACAAAGTGGTTGCCGTGGGCGCAGCGATCCAGGCCGATATTCTGGTCGGCAACAAGCCGGACAGCGAAATGCTGCTGCTGGACGTCATCCCGCTGTCGCTGGGCTTAGAAACCATGGGCGGCCTGGTGGAGAAAGTGATCCCGCGTAATACCACCATTCCGGTGGCGCGCGCGCAGGAGTTTACCACCTTCAAAGACGGCCAGACCGCGATGTCCATCCACGTAATGCAGGGCGAGCGCGAGCTGGTGCAGGACTGCCGCTCTCTGGCGCGCTTTGCGCTGCGCGGTATCCCTGCGCTGCCTGCGGGCGGGGCGCACATTCGCGTCACCTTCCAGGTGGACGCCGACGGTCTGCTGAGCGTCACGGCGATGGAAAAATCCACCGGCGTGGAATCGTCCATTCAGGTCAAGCCATCCTACGGCCTGACCGATGGCGAAATCGCCTCCATGATTCAGGACTCAATGAGCTACGCCGAGCAGGATGTGAAGGCGCGTATGCTGGCTGAACAAAAAGTGGAAGCCGCACGCGTGCTGGAGAGCCTGAACGGCGCGCTCGCTGCCGACGCCGCGCTGCTCAGTGCCGCTGAGCGCCAGGTGATTGACGAAGCCGCCGCGCGCTTAAGCGCCGTGGCCGAAGGCAATGACGCTGACGCAATAGAAGAAGCCATTAAAAACGTTGATAAACAAACCCAGGACTTCGCTGCTCGCCGCATGGACAAATCTGTCCGCGTCGCGCTGAAAGGCCAGTCCGTGGACGAGGTTTAATATGCCAAAGATTGTTATTTTGCCTCATGCGGACCTCTGTCCGGATGGCGCTGTTCTGGAAGCGAAGACCGGTGAAACCATTCTCGATGTAGCCCTGCGTGCAGGTATCGAAGTGGAACACGCCTGTGAAAAATCCTGTGCCTGCACCACCTGCCACTGCATCGTGCGTGAAGGTTTCGACTCTCTCGCCGAGAGCACCGAAGATGAAGACGACATGCTGGATAAAGCATGGGGTCTGGAGCCAGACAGTCGCTTGAGCTGCCAGGCCGCGGTGACCGATGAAGATCTGGTCGTGGAATTCCCACGCTACACCATCAACCACGCACGCGAGCATTAATATGGGACTGAAGTGGACAGACAGCCGTGAAATCGGCGAAGCGCTCTACGACGCGAACCCGGATCTCGATCCGAAGACCGTACGATTCACCGATATGCATCAGTGGATCTGCGATTTAGAGGATTTCGACGACGATCCAAACGCATCGAATGAAAAAATTCTGGAGGCGATTCTGTTAGTCTGGTTAGATGAAGCAGAATAAATAACAAAACGGGCTGCCTTCAGGCGGCCCGTTTGCTAGTTGCTAATAAGGAAAAATAAAATGACCGAAGCGATGAAGATTACGCTCTCTACGCAGCCCGCCGACGCGCGCTGGGGCGAAAAAGCCACCTACAGCATCAACAACGACGGTATTACCCTGCACCTGACGGGCAACGATGATTTGGGCCTGATCCAGCGTGCTGCCCGCAAAATCGACGGTCTGGGCATTAAGCATGTTTCTCTGGAAGGCGAAGGCTGGGACACCGACCGCAGCTGGGCATTCTGGGCGGGTTACAAAGGGCCGAAAGGCAGCCGCAAAATTGAGTGGGCGAACCTCGACGAAGCCGGTCAGAAAGAGCTGGAAAGCCGCCTGCAAATCATCGACTGGGTACGCGACACCATTAACGCTCCGGCGGAAGAGTTAGGCCCTGAGCAGCTGGCGCAGCGCGCGGTTGACCTGCTGTGCGGCGTGGCGGGAGACAAAATGTCCTACCGCATCACCAAGGGTGAAGACCTGCGCGAGCAGAACTACATGGGTATCCACACCGTGGGCCGCGGCTCCGAGCGTCCTCCGGTCCTGCTGGCGCTGGACTACAACCCAACCGGCGATAAAGCAGCGCCGGTCTTTGCCTGCCTGGTAGGTAAAGGCATCACCTTCGACACCGGCGGCTACAGCCTGAAGCAGAGCGCGTTCATGGACTCCATGAAGTCCGACATGGGCGGCGCGGCAACCATCACCGGCGCGCTGGCGTTTGCGATTACCCGCGGTCTGAAAAAGCGCGTGAAGCTGTATCTGTGCTGCGCGGACAACATGGTGAGCGGTAACGCCTTCAAGCTGGGCGACATTATTCGCTACCGCAACGGTAAAAACGTTGAGGTGATGAACACCGACGCCGAAGGCCGTCTGGTGCTGGCCGATGGCCTGATCGACGCGTCTGCCCAGAAGCCTGAGCTGATCATCGACATGGCGACCCTGACCGGCGCGGCGAAAACCGCCCTGGGCAACGATTACCATGCGCTGTTCAGCTTCGACGACAAGCTGGCTGCTCGCCTGCTGGCAAGCGCCGCTGCGGAAAACGAACCGTTCTGGCGTCTGCCGCTGGCCGAGTTCCACCGCAGCCAGCTGCCGTCCAACTTTGCCGAGCTGAACAACACCGCGAGCGCGGCGTACCCGGCGGGTGCAAGTACGGCGGCAGGCTTCCTGTCCCACTTCGTTGAGAATTATCACGAAGGCTGGCTGCACATTGACTGCTCCGCAACCTACCGTAAAGCGGCGGTGGAGCAGTGGTCCGCGGGCGCGACCGGTCTGGGCGTGCGTACCGTGGCGAACCTGCTGACGGCTGAGTAATCTTCATTGCCCTCACCCTAACCCTCTCCCACGGGGAGAGGGCCGGGGGGAGGGGGAAATGCATCATCTGGAATTGCTATGTCCGAAACCAAAAACGAATTAGAAACCCTGCTGGAGCAGGCGGCGACCGAGCCCGCCCACCGTCCGGCATTTTTCCGCACCCTGCTGGAATCCACCGTCTGGGTGCCGGGTACCGCCGCGGAAGGTGAGCAGGTCGTAGAAGACAGCGCGCTGGATCTGCTGCACTGGGAGAAAGACGACGGCACGTCGGTGATCCCGTTCTTCACCTCGCTGGAAGCGCTTCAGAAAGCGGTAGAAGACGAACAGGCGTTCGTGGTGATGCCGGTGCGTACCCTGTTTGAAATGACGCTCGGCCAGACGCTATTCCTCAACGCGAAGCTGCCGACCGGGAAAGAGTTTACGCCGCGTGAAATCAGCCACCTGATTGGCGAAGAGGGCAACCCGCTCAGCACGCAGGAAGTGCTGGAAGGGGGCGAAACGCTGCTGCTCTCTGAGGTGGCCGAGCCGCCCGCGCAGATGATTGATTCCCTGACGACGCTGTTCAAAACGCTCAAGCCCGTCCGGCGCGCGTTTCTCTGCTCCATTAAAGAGCGTGCGGACGAACAGCCGGTGCTGTTGATCGGTATTGAAGCCGATGGCGGTATCGACGAAATCATTCAGGCGGCGGGCAGCGTGGCGACCGACACGCTACCGGGCGATGAGCCGATTGATATCTGCCAGGTGAAAAACGGTGAGAAGGGTATCAGCCACTTTATTACCGAGCACATCACCCCGTTCTACGAGCGTCGCTGGGGCGGTTTCCTGCGCGATCTTAAAACTAACCGCATCATCTGATTACGGCGGGGTGAATATCACCCCGTTGCTTCCAGCAGCAGTAAATCCATCAGCAGCACCAGATTCGACTCAAACGACGTCACCCCTGCCGCTTCGGCGGCGAAGTGTACCGCTTCGTCATAGAGAGCAAAATGCACGTCCGCCATTCCCGCCAGCGTATTGGCTGAGGCGCGGGTAAACGCGACGATCGTCATACCGACGTTTTTGGCTATCCTCGCTTTATCCAGCACCTGTTCCGTTTCGCCGCTGCGCGAGACGGCAATAAACACCTGATAGCGGGCGGCGTTACTGAGGAAAATATTCCGGCTGTCACCCGGCCCGGAGATAAACGCCGTTTTGCCCAGTACCTGCAGCTTCTTGGTCAGGTACTCCGCAAACAGATAAGAAAACCCGGCGCCGTAGAGAAAGAAACTCTCTTTCTGGCGCAGCAGGTTAGCAAACTGCTGGCGTTTCTCCTGGGTAACCCACTGAAAGGTATGCTGATAGTTGGCTATAAACTGATTAAACAGCACCGGGAGTTCAGGACGCGACTGCGCCTGAGCGGCAATATGCGGCGTGTCGGAGAGCAGCTGCTTGCAGTGCCAGATAAACTCGCTAAAGCCGCTGAACCCCAGCTTCTGACACAGCCGCATAATGGTGGCGGTAGAAACGAACGTCGCCTGCGCCAGCTCGCGAACCGTGGTGTTGCCCACCAGCAGCGGATGCTCCGTGAGGTGGGCGAGGACGCGATACTCCGCGCGGGTCAGAGACGTCCCGCGCGTTAACAGCGTGGCCAGGCGGTTATCCATTATTTTTCCGGTTCGACAGGCAGATCGTCTCGCGCACCCCATTCGCTCCAGGCGCCGTCGTAGAGCGTGACGTCGCTTACGCCGAGCGTGGCGAGCGCCAGAATCACTACGCAGGCCGTCACGCCGGAACCGCAGCTGGCAATAATCGGACGATGTAAATCAACCCCTGACTGGTCAAAAATAGCGCGCAGCTCGTCGGTGGTTTTCAGCTCGCCCTCAAACACCAGATCGCCCCACGGCACGTTCAGCGCGCCCGGAATATGTCCGCGCTTCAGCCCCGGACGTGGTTCATCCGCTTGGGCATTGAAGCGCGGAGCAGGACGGGCATCAACGATTTGCGCCGTTTTTTCATGGCTCACGACCAGCACGTCGGTCAGGCGTTTTACCACGTGGGCGTCAAAGGTCGCGTCGAATTCGCCTTCCGGCAGCGTGACGTCACCCTGCTGAAGCGGCAGTTCGTCACGTTTCCAGCCCGCCAGCCCGCCCGCCAGAATCGAGACTTTTTCTACGCCGAAGTTTTTCAGCATCCACCACGCGCGCGGTGCGGAGAAGAGGTTACCTTCATCATACACAACGAGGTGCTTATCTTTGCTGATGCCCAGCTCGCGCATCGCCACGGAAAACGCTTCCGGGCGCGGCAGCATGTGCGGCAGGGTAGAGTTGCGATCGGAAAGGGCTTCGATATCAAAAAATACCGCGCCAGGCAGATGCCCGGCACGGTATTCACCGGGCACGTCACGATGCTCTTGTCCCGGAGGGGCCATACGCGCGTCAATAATCTGAACTTCCGGATCGTCGCCGTGCTCAATCAGCCAGTCGGCAGCGACAAAATATGAGGTGGACATGGGTTGCCTCCATTCTTTTCCGTAAAAAAGGATTGTCGGTGTTTTTTCTGACACCGACAAGCAAACCACGTTCAACTCGCGAGCAAGCCCCTATTTTTTCACCGGTTCGCCGTCCTGCCAGGCTTTTTGCAGCGCAGGCCAGTAGTCGCGGTTGGCCTCGATCATCTCGTCGAGAATCGCTTTCGCATGTTCCATGGTCGGCACGGTGCGGTTGAGGGTGAACGCCTGCAGGGCTTTCTCATAGCTGCCCTCGATGGTCGCCTCCACCAGAAGCTGTTCCGAGGCGAGCTGCTGTTGCAGCAGGGTCTGATGGAACAGCGGCACCTGACCGACGCGAATCGGTTCCGGGCCTTCGGCGGTGATATAAGCGGGCACTTCCACCACGGCATCGTACGGCAGGTTGGCGATCGCCCCGCGGTTTTCCACCATTACCAGATGTCGGCTGCGCAGGTTAAAGGCCAGCGAGCAGGCGACATCAACAATAAACTCGCCGTGGACGCCCACGTGGAAGGCATCCGGTAGGATCCCGGTTCGCTTATATTCTTCGGCAGCGGCGAACAGCTTTTTCTCACGCCCGTCCATCACTTCATTGGCGCGGGTATAGTCCGGGTTCTGATGCTCCACAATCTGGTTCGGCATCAGGTAGTACTGCAGATACGGGTTCGGCAGATACTCCGGGAAGTTGTCCATGATCGGCTTGATATTGCGCCAGGTCTTCACCCATGAAGGATCGGAATGCTGCGGATCGGTTTTAGCCGCGTCTTCCGTCAGCAGGCCAAACTTTGCGATATGCTTACGCAGCTCGGGCAGCTTGTCTTCGCCGTCCACCAGCACGCGGGTAAACCAGCCGAAGTGGTTCAGGCCGAAGTAGTCGACCTCCAGCTTGTGGCGATCGACACCCAGAATTGCCCCCATATTGCGCATCGCGGCCACCGGCATATCGCAGATATTCAGCACCCTCGCGTTCGGGCGCAGACGCCGCACGCCCTCCGCGACGATCGCCGCCGGGTTGGAATAGTTCACGATCCAGGCTTTTTCATGCGCGTAGCGATCGACCAGATCGATAAGCTCCACCATCGGCAGGATCGTGCGCAGGCCGTAGGCAAGCCCGCCGGGTCCGCACGTTTCCTGGCCCACCACGCCGTGACGCAGCGGGATCTTCTCATCCTGCTCGCGCATTTTGTACTGGCCGACGCGCATCTGGGCGAAGACGAAATGCGCGCCGCTGAAGGCCACTTCCGGATCGCTGGTGACGGTAAATTTGATGCTCTGACTGTGGTCGCGAATCACTTTCTCGACGACGGGCGCAATGGTGTTTTGACGCGCCTCGTCGATGTCATAAAGGCGGATTTCGGCCAGAGGGAAATCCTGCAGGCGCACCATCAGGCTTTTCACAATACCCGGCGTGTAGGTGCTGCCGCCGCCGGCAATCGACAGAATGAATGGGGGTGTAAACATCTTTAGCTCCTTTCAGAGAAACGTCTCAACGGCTTCTCGCATTTTTTTGACGTGCAGCCCGTAGACCACCTGAACGTTGTTACCTTGTTTGATAATCCCTTTCGCGCCGGTCGCCTTCAGCCGCGGCTCGTCGATAATGGCGACGTCCTTCACCGTGACGCGTAAGCGGGTGTAGCAGTTATCCACGACCTGAATATTTTCCCGGCCTCCGAGACCTACCACGATGGATTCGCCGAGCCCGTCGTTATTCCCCTTCGCCTGGTACTCCTGCTTGCTGTAAAGACGCGTTTCCTTGTCGTCATCCTCACGGCCCGGCGTTTTCATGTTGAAGCGCAGGATCAGGAAGCGGAACACCACGAAGTAGAGGGCAAACACGACCAGCCCCACCACGATGTACATCGGCCAGTTGGACTTCTCCGTGCCGAGCGGCAGGTTGTAAAGGATGAAGTCGATAATCCCGTTGGCGCCGATGGCGTGAACGCCCAGCAGCGAGAACAGCATCATGCCGATGCCGGTCAGCACCGCGTGCACCACGAACAGCAGCGGGGCGACGAAGAGGAATGAAAACTCAATCGGCTCGGTCACGCCGACCAGCAGCGAGGTCAGCGCCGCGGGGATAAGAATGGCTTTCGCAATGACTTTACGCTCCGGCTTTGCGGTCATATACATCGCCAGCGCGGCGGCAGGCAGGCCGAACATTTTGCTGATGCCGCGCGCGTCCCACACCACCGTGCTGCTGAGCTGCTTCACGTTCGGGCAAGCCATCTCGGCGAAGTAGATATTGCGCGCGCCCTGATATGTTGCGCCGCACACCTCCTGCGTACCGCCCAGCTCGGTATAGAGAAACGGCGTATAAACCAGATGGTGCAGGCCAGTGGGAACCAGAATGCGTTCCAGGAAGCCGTAGATGGCCACGCCAAACGGCCCGGAGCCTTTGATGGCAAGCGCCAGGGCGCTGATGCCGTGCTGGGCAAAGGGCCACAGTTCACTCATCACCACGCCGAGCAGCATGGAGACCGGAAGCATTACAATGGCGACAAAACAGTGGCCGGAGTAAATCGCCATCGCGCCGTTAAACTGTACGCCGGAGTATTTATTGTACAGATATCCGGAGAGCGCTCCGGTCAGGATCCCGGCAAAGACCCCCATCTCTAGCACCTGCACGCCCAGCACCATTGTCTGTCCGGCCGCTTTCATCTGGGCAACTGGCGCCAGCGCGCCCTGCAGCTGCAGCGTGACGTTCATGGCGTTGATGAACACGATAAAGGTGACCAGGCCAATCAGTGCGGCATAGCCTTTATCACGCGTCGCCAGACCAATCGGAATACCGACGCCAAACACCAGCGCCAGGTTAACCAGCACCGACACGGCAGATTTCGCGATAAGCTGACCAGTATGCTGAATCAGAGGATGTCCAAGAAACGGCAGGTACTCCGCGAGATTACCGTTACCCAGCACGTTACCAAAGGCGATAAACAGACCGACGATCGGTAAGATAAGTACCGGTCCGTACAATGATTTTCCGAAATTTTGTAGGGCGTTCACGGCTCGTTTCATGGCTTTCTCTCTTATTGAACCGCGCACTCGGGGTGCGTCATGGTCATAAAACTAGCAGTCTTCAGGCACGTTTATCCAGCTATCTTATTGTTTTAAAAACAAATGACTTGGAAGGTAACATGTGACGTTATGTCTTGTGATCGCGGTTCCATCGCGGCGTAGCGGCGTGATGCCACTCTGCGAGGCGCTTTCCAGACTCTAAAATTGGACTTTTTGAATTAATGAAACTTGCGGATAATACTTATCCGGACGACGACCAACAGGCCCCCTGGGCCAGGGACAAAGGATGAAACCGTTTCGCTTAGCCGCGCTCTCTCTTGCGCTGCTTACCACGTTTACGCTTGTCGGCTGTGATAACAGCGACGATAAACCTCAGGCTGCGGCTCCCGCGGCATCCACCGCATCCACACCAAAAGCCGCGGAAAAGCCCAATGCTGAAACGCTGGCTAAACTGGCTGCCCAGAGTCAGGGAAAAGCGCTGACCTTGCTGGATGCCTCTGAAGTCCAGCTAGACGGTGCTGCCACGCTGGTGCTGACCTTTTCTGTTCCGCTGAATCCTGAACAGGATTTCGCGAGAACAGTGCATGTCGTGGATAAGAAAAGCGGCAAGGTTGACGGGGCGTGGGAACTTGCGCCTAACCTGAAAGAGCTTCGCCTGCGCCATCTGGAGCCTAACCGCAACCTGGTCGTCACCGTTGAACCTGGCCTGCAGGCGCTGAACAAAGCGACGTTTGGTACTGATTATGAGAAAGCCCTGACCACCCGGGACGTTGAACCCACCGTCGGTTTTGCCAGCCGCGGCTCGCTGCTGCCGGGTAAAGTGGTGGAAGGGCTGCCGGTTATGGCGCTCAACGTCAACAATGTCGATGTCAACTTTTACCGCGTGAAGCCTGAATCGTTGGCCTCCCTTGTTAGTCAGTGGGAGTACCGTAACTCGCTGACCAACTGGGAATCCGACAACCTGCTGAAGATGGCGGAACTGGTTTACACCGGTCGATTCGATCTTAATCCGGCGCGCAACACGCGCGAAAAATTGCTATTGCCTCTGAAGGATATTAAACCGCTCCAGCAGTCTGGCGTTTATATCGCGGTCATGAACCAGGCCGGGCACTACAACTACAGCAACGCCGCGACGCTCTTTACCTTAAGCGATATTGGACTGTCCGCTCACCGTTATCATAACCGCCTGGACATCTTCACCCAGAGCCTGGAAAACGGGGCGGCGCAGTCCGGGGTTACCGTTACCCTGCTGAATGACAAAGGGCAGACCCTTGCCGAAGCAAACAGCGATGCCGACGGCCATGCGAAGCTTGAAACCGACAAAGAGGCCGCGCTGATTCTGGCCAGCAAAGACGGCCAGACCACGCTGCTTGACCTCAAGCTGCCGGCGCTCGATCTGGCGGAGTTCGATATTGCCGGTAGCCCCGGCTACAGCAAGCAGTTCTTTATGTTTGGCCCGCGCGATCTCTACCGCCCGGGTGAAACGGTGATCCTCAACGGCCTGCTGCGCGACAGTGACGGTAAGCCACTTCCCGATCAGCCCGTGAAGCTTGACGTGCTGCGTCCGGATGGACAGGTCGCGCGTACCATTGTCGTCAAGCCAGAGAACGGGCTCTATCGCTTTAACTATACGCTGGACAGCGGAGCGCAGACCGGCATGTGGCATATACGCGCCAACACGGGCGATAACCTGCAGCGTCTGTGGGACTTCCATGTCGAAGACTTCATGCCAGAGCGCATGGCGCTCAACCTGAGCGGACAAAAAACGCCGCTATCACCGCAGGATAACGTCGACTTTAACGTGGTGGGCTATTACCTGTATGGCGCACCGGCCAACGGTAATTCTCTGCAGGGCCAGCTTTTCCTGCGTCCGCTGCGTGACGCGGTGTCTGCGCTGCCGGGCTTCCAGTTTGGCGATATCGCCGAAGAGAACCTGAGCCGCAGTCTGGATGAAGTGCAGCTTACGCTTGATGAGCAGGGGCGTGGGCAGGTTTCTACCGAAAGCCAGTGGAAAGAGGTGCACTCTCCGCTGCAGCTTATCCTGCAGGCCAGCCTGCTGGAGTCGGGCGGTCGCCCAGTGACGCGTCGTGCTGAGCAGGCCATCTGGCCCGCAGCGGAATTGCCGGGTATCCGTCCTCAGTTCGCCAGCAAGGCGGTTTACGATTACCGCACCGATACCACCGTCAACCAGCCGATTGTTGATGAGAACGGCAACGCCAGCTTCGATATCGTTTACGCCGATGCCAGCGGCGCGAAAAAACCGGTGTCCGGTTTGCAGGTTCGCCTGATCCGCGAGCGCCGCGACTACTTCTGGAACTGGTCTGAGAGCGAGGGCTGGCAGTCTCAGTTCGATCAGAAAGACCTGGTTGAAGGCGAGCAGGAGCTGACGCTTAAGGCAGATGAGACGGGTAAAGTCACCTTCCCGGTGGAGTGGGGCTCTTATCGTCTCGAGGTGAAAGCACCTGATGAGATGGTCAGCAGCGTGCGCTTCTGGGCGGGGTACAGCTGGCAGGATAACAGCGACGGCACCGGCGCTGCACGCCCTGACCGCGTGACCTTGAAACTGGATAAGCCAGCCTATCAGCCAGGCGACACCATCAACCTGCACATTGCCGCGCCAGCCGCAGGCAAGGGCTATGCGATGATCGAGTCCAGTGAAGGGCCGCTGTGGTGGAAGGAGATCGACGTACCGGCAAACGGGCTTGATCTCGCTATCCCGGTCGACAAAGCCTGGAAACGTCACGATCTTTATCTGAGTACGCTGGTGGTGCGTCCTGGGGATAAATCAAAATCCGCTACGCCGAAACGCGCGGTCGGCCTGCTACATCTGCCGATGGGCGACGAAAACCGTCGCCTGAATATTGCGCTCGATAACCCACAGAAAATGCGTCCAAACCAGACGCTCTCGGTGAAGGTGAAAGCCAGCGTGAAAGAGGGGGCCGTGCCGCAGAAGGTGAACGTCCTGGTATCGGCGGTGGACAGCGGCGTGCTGAACATTACCGATTACGTGACGCCTGATCCCTGGCAGGCTTTCTTTGGTCAGAAGCGCTACGGCGCGGATATCTACGACATTTATGGCCAGGTCATTGAAGGGCAGGGCCGCCTGGCCGCGCTGCGCTTCGGTGGCGATGGGGATGAACTGAAGCGCGGCGGCAAACCGCCGGTGAACCACGTCACCATCATTGCCCAGCAGGCACAGCCGGTCACGCTGGATGCCAACGGGGAAGGCACGATTACGCTGCCGATTGGAGACTTCAACGGTGAGCTGCGTCTGATGGCGCAGGCCTGGACGGAGGACGATTTCGGCAGCAGTGAAAGCAAGATTATTGTAGCTGCGCCGGTTATTACCGAGCTGAATACCCCACGCTTCCTGGCAAGCGGAGACACCTCGCGGCTGACGCTGGATCTAACCAACCTGACCGACCAGCCGCAAACGCTGGACGTTGCCCTGACCGCAACAGGCAAACTATCGCTGGAAGGCGGGCAGCCGCAGCCGGTGCAACTGCCTCCGGGGGCACGAACCACCCTCTTTATTCCGGTGCGTGCGCTGGAAGGCTATGGTGACGGTGAGGTGACAGCACAGGTTACCGGCCTGCAGCTTCCGGGCGAGACCTTTGCGCCACAGCAGAAGAGCTGGAAAATCGGCGTGCGTCCGGCGGTCCCGGCGCAGACGGTCAATACCGGTGCCATGCTGAACCCTGGCGAATCCTGGACCGCACCGGCGCAGCACAGTAACGGTTTCTCTCCTGCCACCCTGCAGGGGCAACTGCTGCTGAGCGGAAAACCACCGCTCAACCTGGCGCGCTACATTCGTGAGCTGCAGGCCTATCCGTATGGCTGCCTGGAGCAGACCGCAAGCGGCCTGTTCCCGTCGCTCTACACCAACGCGGCGCAGCTTACGGCGCTTGGCATCAAAGGTGATACGGACGATAAACGCCGTGCCGCCATTGATATCGGTATTTCCCGTCTGCTGCAGATGCAGCGTGAAGACGGCGGGTTCGCGCTGTGGGATAAAAACGGTCCGGAAGAGTACTGGCTGACGGCCTACGTGACCGACTTCCTGGTGCGCGCGGGCGAGCAGGGTTACAGCGTACCTGCCGATGCGGTGAATAACGCCAATAGCCGCCTGCTGCGCTACCTGCAGGATCCGGGCATGATGTCCATTCGCTACAGCGACGATACTCAGGCCAGTAAATTTGCCGTGCAGGCCTATGCCGCTCTGGTGCTGGCACGTCAGCAAAAAGCACCGCTGGGAGCTCTGCGTGAAATCTGGGAACGTCACGCTCAGGCGGCGTCCGGGCTACCGCTGATGCAGCTGGGCATGGCGCTCAAGCTGATGGGCGATGCGCCGCGCAGCCAGCAGGCGCTGGATCTGGCGCTCAAAACACCGCGTAAGGACAGCAAAACTTGGATGGCCGATTACGGCAGCCAGCTTCGCGATAACGCGCTGATGCTCTCCCTGCTGGAGGAGTACAAGCTGCTGCCGGATGCGCAGAATACGCTGCTGAATGCTCTGTCTGAACAGGCCTTCAGCCAGCGCTGGCTGTCAACGCAGGAGAGCAACGCGCTGTTCCTGGCCGGACGTTCGCTGCAAACCTTGTCCGGTACATGGCAGGCGAAAACCTCTCTGTCTGAGACCGCATCAGGCGGCGATAAGTCACTGGTACAAAACGTGAGCGGCGACCAGCTTGGCGCGCTGCAGGTGACCAATACCGGCACGACTCCGCTGTGGGTGCGTCTGGACAGCATCGGCTATCCGGAATACGCCCCTCTGCCGAGCGCGAACGTGCTGCAGGTTGAACGTCATATCCTGGCAACCGACGGCAGCACTAAATCACTCTCTTCCCTGAAGAGCGGTGAGCTGGTGCTGGTGTGGCTGGAAGTTAAAGCCAGCCAGAACGTGCCGGATGCGCTGGTGGTGGATCTCCTCCCTGCGGGTCTGGAGCTGGAAAACCAGAACCTGGCAAGCAGCAGCGCCAGCCTGCAGGACAGCGGTAGCGAAGTACAGAACCTGCTCAGCCAGATGCAGCAGGCGGACATTCAGCATATGGAATTCCGCGACGACCGCTTTGTGGCCGCCGTGCCGGTAAATGAAGGTCAGCCAGTCACGCTGGTCTATCTGGCGCGCGCCGTGACGCCGGGAACCTACCAGGTGCCGGCTCCGATGGTCGAGTCCATGTATGTGCCGCAGTGGCGGGCAACGGGGGCGGCCAGTGGCCCGCTGATTGTTGTTCCGTAATATGCGAATGGCACGTTTGACACGCTCCCGCTGGCTCTGGCTGGCGGGAGCGCTTCTCGTTTTATGGGGGCTAATTGTCGCCGCCGACCGCCTGTGGCCGTTGCCTCTGAAAGAGGTTAACCCTGCCCGGGTGGTGGTGGATGAGAAGGGCACGCCGCTCTGGCGTTTTGCCGATAGCGATGGGATCTGGCGCTATCCGGTGACGATCGAAGAGGTATCTCCCCGTTATCTTGAGGCGCTGATCCAGTATGAAGATCGCTGGTTCTGGGATCACCCCGGCGTAAACCCGCTTTCTGTTCTGCGCGCTGCCTGGCAGGATCTCACTTCCGGAAGAGTGGTTTCTGGCGGCAGCACGCTCACCATGCAGGTCGCGCGACTGCTGGACCCGCATCCGCGCACCGTTGGCGGCAAAATTCGCCAGCTCTGGCGTGCCATGCAGCTGGAGTGGCATCTTTCCAAGTGTGAGATCCTCACGCTCTATCTCAACCGCGCCCCGTTTGGCGGTACGCTGCAGGGCGTGGGGGCTGCAAGCTGGACGTATCTGGGCAAGCCGCCGTCGCAGCTCAGCTATTCCGACGCGGCGCTGCTGGCGGTGCTGCCGCAGGCACCGAGTCGTTTACGCCCGGACCGCTGGCCTGAACGGGCCGAAGCGGCGCGCAACAAAGTGCTCGACCGCATGGCGACGCAGGGCGTCTGGTCCGCAAAGCAGGTCAAAGAATCCCGTGAAGAATCAGTATGGCTGGCGCCCCGGCAGATGCCGCAGCTGGCGCCGCTCTTTGCACGGATGATGCTCGGCAAAAGTCGCGACACGAAAATTGTCACCACGCTGGATGCCGGACTGCAGCGGCAGCTGGAAGAGCTGGCAATGAACTGGAAATCCCGCCTGCCGGCACGCAGCTCGCTGGCGATGATCGTGGTCGATCATACCGATATGAAAGTGCGCGGCTGGGTAGGATCGATGGATATCAACGATGACACGCGTTTTAGCCACGTAGATATGGTCAATGCGATCCGATCACCGGGATCGGTGTTAAAACCCTTTATCTACGGCATGGCGCTGGATGATGGCCTGATCCATCCCGCCTCGCTGCTTCAGGACGTTCCCAGAAAAACCGGTGATTATCGCCCGGGAAATTTTGACAGCGGTTTCCACGGACCGGTCAGCATGAGTGAAGCGCTGGTGCGCTCCCTCAACCTGCCGGCCGTACAGGTGCTGGAAGCCTACGGACCAAAACGATTTGCCGGGATGCTGAGCAATGCAGGCTTGCCGCTGATCCTGCCCGCGGGGGCGCAGCCGAATCTGTCTCTGATCCTCGGCGGGGCAGGCGCGCGGCTGGCAGATATCGCCGCTGCCTACAGCGCCTTTGCCCGACACGGTAAGGCGGGAAGGCTGCGCCTGCAGCCGGGCGATCCGCTGACTGAACGTCCGCTGTTATCACCGGGCTCGGCGTGGATTATTCGCCGTATTCTGGCCAATGAAGCGCAGCCGCTGCCGGATAATGCGCTACCGCAGCTTGCGCCGCTGGCGTGGAAAACCGGCACCAGCTACGGCTATCGTGATGCCTGGGCCATCGGTCTGAATGCCCGTTACGTGATAGGCATCTGGACCGGGCGACCGGACGGCACGCCCGTGGCGGGACAGTTTGGGTTTGCCAGTGCGGTGCCGCTATTAAACCAGGTCAATAACCTGCTTCAGTCGCGCTCAACGGTAGACGAAGCCCGCCTGCCGCGCGATCCGCGTCCGGCAAGCGTCGGGCGGGGCGTGATCTGCTGGCCGGGCGGCCAGTCGCTGCCTGAAGGCAGTGAAAACTGTCGACGTCGCCTGTCGACCTGGCTGCTGGATGGGAGTGAACCGCCCACGCTGCTCTTGCCCGAACAGGAAGGCATACGCGGGATCCGTTTCCCGGTCTGGCTGGATAAATCAGGTAAACGCGTGGCGGCAGATTGCCCGGATGCTACAGAGAAGGTCCTGGATGTCTGGCCGCTGCCGCTGGAGCCGTGGCTGCCTGCAACCGAGCGTCGTGCGGTACGGGTCCCTCCTTCATCAACAACCTGCCCTCCGCTGTCGCAGGACGCACCTGCGCCACTCATTCTGACCGGCGTGCGCGAAGGGGCCGTCATCAAACGTCTGCCGGGGGAACCCCGCGTTTCGCTGCCGCTTCAGGCGACCGGCAATAGCGGTGAGCGCTGGTGGTTTTTGAACGGTGAACCGTTGAATGTGAAGGGAAGAGTTTACACATTACAGCTTGATAAACCGGGCGATTATCAGTTACTCGTTATGGATGAGACCGGGCAGGTCGCGACGGTGAATTTTACGCTGCAGTGACCTGAAAATAGCTTTCTGATGTGAGCTGTTGCTAAAACTCGTCTTATTTTAAAAAAATGTTACCTGAATCCATAGGCAATGGCGCCATTGCTCATTATAATCCGCGCCACACCATACTCAGGTATGCAAAACAACAGAACATTGACAGAGGTTATCATGGCTATTGAACGTACTTTTTCCATCATCAAACCAAACGCGGTGGCAAAAAACGTTATTGGCAGCATCTTCGCTCGCTTTGAATCTGCAGGGTTCAAAATTGTTGGCACCAAAATGCTGCACCTGACCGTTGAGCAGGCTCGCGGCTTCTACGCTGAGCACGAAGGTCGCCCATTCTTTGACGGCCTGGTTGAGTTCATGACCTCCGGTCCAATCGTGGTCTCCGTGCTGGAAGGCGAAAACGCAGTGCAGCGTCACCGCGATCTGCTGGGCGCAACCAACCCGGACAACGCGCTGGCTGGTACTCTGCGCGCTGATTATGCAGACAGCTTCACCGAGAACGGCACCCACGGTTCTGACTCTGTTGAATCTGCTGCACGCGAAATCGCTTTCTTCTTCGCTGAAGGCGAAGTGTGTCCACGTACCCGTTAATTTAACGGTTTCGTTTACACATTATTTTCGTAAATGCCGCGTCCAGACGTGGCATCCCTGCGCCAGACTTTGTACAATGCAACGCCCCGGACGAGCAGACCGCTTTCCGGGGCGTTTCTATTCAACCCTCCATGGGCCATAACGTGTAACAACGAGGCCGGTAAATATTATGTCTGAATTAGTGAATACCTCCGAAGTCGCCATTCCTGCGGTTCCCAATAAAAATGGAAAAATCAACCTGCTGGATCTGAACCGTCAGCAGATGCGCGAGTTCTTTAAAGAGATGGGCGAAAAGCCGTTTCGTGCCGATCAGGTCATGAAGTGGATGTACCATTACTGCAGCGACAATTTTGATGACATGACTGACATCAACAAGGTCCTGCGCAACAAGCTCAAAGAAGTGGCTGAAATCCGCGCGCCGGAAGTGGTGGAAGAGCAGCGCTCCGCGGATGGCACCATCAAATGGGCGATTGCGGTTGGCGATCAGCGCGTTGAAACCGTCTACATCCCGGAAGAAGACCGCGCTACGCTGTGCGTCTCCTCCCAGGTTGGCTGCGCGCTGGAGTGCAAATTCTGCTCAACCGCGCAGCAAGGCTTTAACCGTAACCTGCGCGTTTCAGAAATTATTGGCCAGGTCTGGCGTGCCGCGAAAATCGTGGGCGCGGCAAAAGTAACCGGTACGCGTCCTATCACCAACGTGGTGATGATGGGGATGGGTGAGCCGCTGCTGAACCTGACCAACGTCGTTCCGGCGATGGAAATCATGCTGGATGACTTCGGTTTTGGTCTGTCCAAGCGTCGCGTCACGCTGTCTACTTCTGGCGTTGTGCCTGCGCTGGACAAGCTTGGCGACATGATTGACGTCGCGCTGGCGATCTCCCTGCACGCGCCAAACGATGAAATTCGTGACGAAATTGTGCCGATCAACAAAAAGTACAATATCGAAACCTTCCTCGCTGCGGTGCGTCGCTACCTGGAGAAATCCAACGCCAACCAGGGCCGCGTCACTATCGAGTACGTGATGCTTGACCACGTCAACGACGGTACTGAACATGCGCATCAGCTGGCTGAATTGCTGAAAGATACGCCATGCAAAATCAACCTGATTCCATGGAACCCGTTCCCGGGCGCGCCGTATGGCCGTAGCTCGAACAGCCGTATCGACCGTTTCTCCAAGGTGCTGATGGAATATGGTTTCACCACCATCGTGCGTAAAACCCGTGGTGATGACATTGATGCCGCATGCGGACAGCTGGCGGGCGATGTTATTGACCGTACCAAACGTACCCTGCGTAAACGCATGCAGGGCGAGACGATCGCGGTTAAAGCTGTTTGATTATTATGCACTCACGGCGCATTATCTGCGCCGTGAGGCATAGTCTTATGAATAATCAGTCAGATTCGTGATGACTGAACAATAATTACGGTGCGTTTCATCCGAGTTTCGGGCAGTATGTAACGACGTAACAACAGTTTAGCCGTACGGGCAGGGCTGTACTGTCATCTCCGGGCTGACAGTCTTATACTCTCTGTTCAAGGTTAACTGACCAGAAGTTTCGCGGTGCGGGTAGCATTGTGACTCACCGGCACCTGAACCCTTATTTTTCACGTACCAGTAGTTGTAGCGAATGAATACTGAAGCCACTCACGACCAACATGAAGCACTCTCCACTGGCGTTCGTCTTCGCAACGCCCGTGAACAACTCGGACTCAGCCAGCAAGCCGTTGCGGAACGCTTGTGCCTGAAGGTTTCCACGGTTCGCGATATTGAAGAAGATAAGGCACCTGCCGATCTGGCTTCAACGTTCTTGCGCGGTTATATCCGCTCTTACGCAAAACTGGTGCATATCCCCGAAAACGAATTACTGCCAATGATGGAGAAGCAGGCGCCGGTCCGTGCAGCAAAAGTTGCGCCGATGCAGACCTTCTCTCTGGGGAAACGTCGTAAAAAACGTGATGGCTGGCTGATGAGCTTTACCTGGCTGGTGCTGTTTGTGGTGATCGGTCTGACCGGTGCATGGTGGTGGCAAAACCACAAGGCGCAGCAGGAAGAGATCACCACCATGGCCGATCAATCGTCTGCTGAACTCAACCAGGCCGGAAATGATAACGCCCAGAGCGTGCCGCTGAATACCGACGGTGCGGCGTCCTCCAGCGAACCACAGACCGCAGCGCCAGACGCGTCTGCAACCGGTGCGGCACAGGCTCCTGCAGCAACGGCTGACACCACTGCGCCGCAGGCTCAGGATCAAAACGCGGTTGTTGCCCCTTCTCAGGCAAATGTTGATACGGCGGCGAACGCGCCTGCGGCTACTCAGCCTGCAGACAATACCGCAGCGTCTCTGCCAACCAGCCCGGCGGATACTGCGACAGCAGCCGATCCTAACGCACTGGTGATGAATTTCAGCGCCGACTGCTGGCTGGAAGTTACTGACGCGACAGGTAAAAAACTGTTCAGCGGCCTGCAGCGTAAAGATGGCACGTTAAATCTAATCGGCCAGGCTCCTTATAAACTTAAAATCGGCGCTCCGGCAGCGGTACAGATCCAGTATCAAGGAAAACCTGTCGACCTGAGCCGCTTTATCAGAACTAACCAGGTTGCACGTCTTACCGTTAATGCCGAACAATCAGCAGCACAGTAACAGACGGGCAACGCGGGAGATTTTTCATGCATAACCAGGCTCCGATTCAACGTAGAAAATCGAAACGGATTTACGTTGGGAATGTGCCAATCGGCGATGGGGCACCTATCGCCGTTCAGTCGATGACCAACACGCGCACCACCGATGTGGAAGCGACGGTCAACCAAATCAAAGCATTAGAACGTGTAGGCGCGGACATTGTTCGCGTCTCCGTCCCGACCATGGATGCCGCTGAGGCGTTCAAACTGATCAAACAGCAGGTCAGCGTTCCGTTGGTGGCGGATATTCACTTCGACTACCGCATCGCACTGAAAGTGGCCGAATACGGCGTCGATTGCCTGCGTATTAACCCGGGCAACATCGGTAACGAAGAGCGTATCCGCATGGTCGTGGACTGCGCCCGCGATAAAAATATCCCTATCCGTATTGGCGTTAACGCCGGTTCCCTGGAAAAAGACCTGCAGGAAAAATACGGCGAGCCTACGCCACAGGCGCTGCTCGAATCCGCTATGCGTCACGTCGATCATCTCGATCGTCTTAACTTCGATCGGTTCAAAGTCAGCGTAAAAGCGTCCGACGTGTTCCTGGCGGTAGAGTCTTATCGCCTGCTGGCAAAGCAGATCGACCAGCCTCTGCATCTCGGGATCACCGAAGCGGGCGGCCTGCGCAGCGGCTCGGTAAAATCCGCGATCGGTCTTGGGCTACTGCTCTCAGAAGGGATTGGTGACACCCTGCGCGTCTCGCTGGCGGCCGATCCGGTCGAAGAGATCAAGGTCGGTTTCGATATCCTGAAGTCGCTGCGTATTCGCGCGCGTGGGATCAACTTCATTGCCTGCCCAACCTGCTCACGTCAGGAGTTTGATGTGATCGGGACGGTGAATGCCCTGGAGCAACGTCTGGAAGACATTATCACCCCGATGGACGTCTCCATCATCGGCTGTGTGGTAAACGGTCCGGGTGAAGCGCTGGTGTCAACCCTGGGCGTGACCGGCGGTAACAAGAAAAGTGGTCTCTATGAAGATGGCGTTCGTAAAGATCGTCTGGATAATAGCGACATGATCGACCAGCTTGAAGCCCGCATCCGCGCCAAAGCCGCCATGATGGACGAGACACAGCGTATCAGCATCCAGCAGGTTGAAAAATAACGTGATGGGAAGCGTGCCGCTTCCCATGTATGATTGAACCCATTCTTTGGGTTTTTTTTGTATATAGAAAGAGAATAAACGTGGCAAAAAACATTCAAGCCATCCGCGGAATGAACGATTATCTGCCTGGCGAAACCGCCATCTGGCAGCGCATTGAAGGCACGCTGAAGCAGGTGCTCGGCAGCTACGGTTACAGCGAAATCCGTTTGCCGATTGTAGAGCAGACCCCGTTATTCAAACGCGCGATCGGTGAAGTCACCGACGTGGTTGAAAAAGAGATGTACACCTTTGAGGACCGCAACGGCGACAGCCTGACCCTGCGTCCGGAAGGTACGGCGGGCTGCGTACGCGCCGGCATCGAACATGGTCTTCTGTACAATCAGGAGCAGCGCCTGTGGTATATCGGCCCGATGTTCCGCCACGAACGTCCTCAGAAAGGTCGTTATCGCCAGTTCAATCAGCTGGGTGTGGAAGTCTTTGGTCTGCAGGGCCCGGACATCGACGCCGAACTGATTATGCTGACCGCCCGCTGGTGGCGCGCCCTCGGTATCGCCGATCACGTTTCCCTTGAGCTGAACTCTATCGGTTCTCTGGAAGCCCGCGCTAACTACCGCGATGCGCTGGTGGCGTTCCTGGAACAGCATAAAGAGAAGCTGGACGAAGACTGCAAACGTCGCATGTACAGCAACCCGCTGCGCGTTCTGGATTCCAAAAACGCCGATGTTCAGGCTCTGCTGAACGATGCGCCTGCGCTGGGTGACTATCTGGATGAAGAATCTCGCGAACACTTCGCGGGCCTGTGCAAGCTCCTTGAAGCGGCTGGCATCGCCTACACCGTAAACCAGCGTTTGGTACGCGGTCTGGACTACTACAACCGTACCGTGTTTGAGTGGGTGACCACGAGCCTCGGCTCTCAGGGCACCGTGTGCGCGGGCGGTCGTTATGACGGTCTGGTAGAGCAACTTGGCGGTCGCGCAGCACCTGCTGTTGGCTTCGCGATGGGTCTTGAGCGACTTGTTTTGCTGGTTCAGGCAGTTAATCCGGAATTTAAAGCAGATTCCGTTGTCGATATATACCTGGTGGCCTCAGGCGCGGAAACGCAGTCTGCGGCGATGCAGCTTGCCGAACGCGTGCGCGATGCGCTGCCGGGCGTTAAGCTGATGACCAACCATGGCGGCGGCAACTTTAAAAAACAGTTTGCTCGTGCCGATAAGTGGGGCGCAAGTATTGCACTGGTGCTGGGCGAGTCCGAAGTGGCTAACGGCGAAGTGGTGGTGAAGGACCTGCGCTCTGGTGAGCAGACAACGGTAACGCAGGACGGCGTTGCGGCGCACTTGCGCACTCTATTGGGCTAAGGAGAAGGACTGCGTGGAAATTTACGAGAACGAACACGATCAGGTCGACGCGATTAAGCGCTTCTTTGTTGAAAACGGCAAAGCGCTGGTTGTTGGGGTTGTTTTAGGTATCGGTGCGCTGGTGGGCTGGCGTTACTGGAACAATCATCAGGCAGATTCCGCGCGCGGCGCGTCTCTGTCCTATGAAAATACCGTGAGCGCAATTCGTGCCGATCAGCCTCAAACGCTGACGGCGGCAGAAAAGTTTGCGGCTGACAACAAAAACACCTACGGTGCACTGGCTGCGCTGGAAGTGGCTCAGCAGTACGTTGATAAGAACGAACTGGATAAAGCCGCTGCACAGCTGTCTCAGGGCCTTGCTGCCGCCAGTGATGAAAACCTGAAAGCGGTGATCAATCTGCGCCTGGCACGTATTCAGGTTCAGCAGAAGAAAGCTGACGATGCGCTGAAAACGCTCGATACCATCAAAGGCGAAGGCTTTGCTGCCATCGTTGCCGATCTGCGCGGTGAAGCACTGCTGAGCAAAGGTGACAAAGCGGGCGCGCGTAAAGCGTGGCAAGCTGGCGTAGAGAGCAATGCTTCACCTGCGCTGAGCGAAATGATGCAGATGAAAATAAATAATTTGTCCGTCTGAGAGGGACCCGATGCAATTGCGTAAATTACTTCTGCCAGGACTGCTTTCTGTTACGTTATTGAGTGGTTGTTCACTGTTCAGTGGCGAAGAAGACGTTGTGAAAATGTCCCCACTGCCGACGGTTGAAAACCAGTTTACCCCATCCACCGCGTGGGATGTCTCCGTGGGCAATGGGATTGGTGATTTCTATTCCAACCTTCATCCAGCGTATGCAGACAGCGTTGTCTATGCCGCTGACCGCAAAGGTACCGTGAAAGCGGTGAACGCCGATGACGGGAAAGAAGTGTGGTCCGTTAACCTGGCGGAAAAAGACGGCTGGTTCTCCCGTAAGCCTGCACTGCTGTCTGGCGGTCTGACCGTTGCCGGTGGCCATGTTTACGTGGGCAGCGAAAAGGCGCAGGTGTATGCGCTGAACAGCAGCGACGGCTCCATTGCCTGGCAAACAACCGTGGCGGGTGAATCCCTGTCTCGTCCGGTGGTGAGCGACGGCCTGGTACTGATTCATACCAGCAACGGCCAGCTGCAGGCGCTGAACGAAGCGGACGGCCTGGTGAAATGGACCGTTAACCTGGATATGCCTGCGCTCTCTCTGCGCGGCGAATCTGCCCCGGCTACCGCATTTGGTGCTGCCATTGTGGGCGGTGATAACGGTCGCGTGAGCGCAGTGCTGATGCAGCAGGGCCAGATGATCTGGCAGCAGCGTATCTCTCAGGCCACTGGCTCAACGGAAATTGACCGTCTGAGCGACGTGGATACAACGCCTGTTATCGTTAACGGTGTGGTTTACGCGCTGGCCTACAACGGCAACCTGACCGCGCTGGATCTGCGCAGCGGCCAGATCATGTGGAAACGTGAGCTGGGCTCGGTGAACGATTTCATCGTTGAGGGTAACCGTATCTATATGGTAGACCAGAACGACCGTCTGCTGGCCCTGAGCACCGAAGGCGGCGTAACGCTGTGGACGCAAAGCGACCTGCTGCACCGTCTGCTGACCGCACCGGCGCTGTACAACGGTAGCCTGGTTGTCGGCGACAGCGAAGGGTATATGCACTGGATCGATCCGGATAACGGCCGCTTTGTTGCGCAGCAAAAAGTCGACAGCTCTGGTTTCCTGACCGACCCGGTTGTGGCCGACGGCAAACTGCTGATTCAGGCAAAAGACGGCACGCTGTACGCGATCACGCGTTAATTACCCGGCGGTTGTAGTATACTAAACGGCTCCTGTTCACTCAGGAGCCGTTTTGACATTTTTAAAAACGCCGCGAAAGCGACGTTATTTTGAATTTTATGAGGCTTCAAACATGGTACCTGTGGTCGCGCTTGTCGGGCGCCCTAACGTTGGAAAATCCACTCTTTTTAACCGTTTAACACGCACCCGTGATGCGCTGGTTGCGGATTTCCCGGGGCTGACGCGTGACCGTAAGTACGGTCGTGCAGAGGTGGAAGGACGCGAGTTCATCTGTATTGATACCGGCGGTATTGACGGCACGGAAGACGGCGTGGAAACCCGCATGGCGGAACAGTCGCTGCTGGCGATTGAAGAAGCGGACGTGGTGCTGTTCATGGTGGATGCACGCGCTGGCCTGATGCCGGCGGACTCCGCTATCGCTAAACACCTGCGTTCACGCGAAAAACCAACCTTCCTGGTGGCGAACAAAACCGACGGCATCGATGCCGATCAGGCCATCGCGGATTTCTGGTCTCTGGGCCTGGGTGAAATCTATCCTATCGCGGCATCGCATGGCCGTGGCGTTACCAGCCTGCTGGAAACCGTTCTGCTGCCGTGGGTGGACGAAGTAAACCCGCCGGAAGAAGTAGACGAAGACGCTGAATACTGGGCGCAGTTCGAAGACGGAGAAGAGGGCGAAGAAGAGCCTGAAGACGACTTCAACCCGCAGGACCTGCCGATCAAGCTGGCCATCGTGGGTCGTCCAAACGTAGGTAAGTCTACGCTTACTAACCGTATTCTGGGTGAAGAGCGCGTGGTCGTTTACGATATGCCGGGGACCACCCGCGACAGCATCTACATCCCGATGCAGCGCGATGAGCGTGAATATGTCCTCATCGACACCGCCGGGGTGCGTAAGCGCGGGAAAATCACCGATGTGGTGGAGAAATTCTCCGTTATCAAAACCCTGCAGGCGATCGAAGATGCTAACGTAGTGCTGCTCGTCATCGACGCACGCGAGGGTATCTCCGATCAGGACCTCTCTCTGCTCGGCTTTATCCTCAATAGTGGGCGCTCACTGGTTATCGTGGTCAACAAGTGGGATGGCCTGAGCAACGAAGTGCGTGAGCAGGTGAAAGAGACCCTCGACTTCCGTCTGGGCTTTATCGACTTTGCCCGCGTACACTTCATCTCTGCGCTGCACGGCAGCGGTGTGGGTAACCTGTTCGAATCCGTGCGTGAAGCTTACGACAGCTCCACCCGTCGTCAGAGCACCGCCATGCTGACCCGTATCATGAACATGGCTGCGGAAGACCATCAGCCGCCGCTGGTGCGCGGTCGTCGCGTGAAGCTGAAATACGCCCACGCCGGTGGTTATAACCCGCCAATCGTGGTGATCCACGGCAACCAGGTGAAAGACCTGCCGGACTCCTACAAGCGTTACCTGATGAACTACTTCCGTAAATCGCTGGACGTGATGGGCACGCCTATCCGTATCCAGTTTAAGGAAGGGGAAAACCCGTTCGCCAACAAGCGCAACACCCTGACGCCAAACCAGATGCGCAAGCGTAAGCGTCTGATTAAGCACATTAAGAAAAGCAAATAAGCTTTGCTGAACACACAAAAGCCCGCGACTATCGCGGGCTTTTTTTTGCCCAATCATACCGCCGGTTTTCTCTGTGTGAAGTCAATCACTATTCACTTTTAACCAAGTTTAAATCTAAGAAAGTAGACAATCGTCGAATTTTCATCTTAAAGTCCAGGATCCGGTACTAGACAAAACTAGCGCCTGGTTATCAAATGGTTAACTAACTTTTCGCCGCATGTAAAAAATCGGCCAGATACGTAACTGGCCGGCGTACCTGCTGGTGTTTACAAGCACGACGACATACCTTTCGGGAGAATTATGCAATCCACTGTTAATCAAAAAGAGAGCCGAACGTTCTTCGGCCACCCGTATCCGCTCGGTTCGTTGTTCTTCACCGAGATGTGGGAGCGTTTCTCGTTTTACGGCATTCGTCCGTTACTGATCCTGTTTATGGCCGCCACAGTCTATGACGGCGGGATGGGCCTGGCGCGAGAAAACGCCTCGGCGATTGTCGGTATCTTTGCCGGTACCATGTACCTGGCCGCGCTGCCGGGCGGCTGGCTGGCGGATAACTGGCTCGGTCAGCAGAGAGCCGTCTGGTACGGTTCGATTCTGATTGCGCTCGGTCACCTGTCGATTGCGCTCTCGGCGGTGATGGGGAACAACCTGTTCTTTATCGGCCTGATGTTCATCGTGCTCGGCTCCGGGCTGTTTAAGACCTGTATCTCGGTCATGGTCGGTACCCTATATAAAAAAGGCGACGCGCGTCGTGACGGCGGTTTCTCGCTGTTCTACATGGGCATCAACATGGGCTCGTTCATCGCGCCGCTGATTTCCGGCTGGCTGATTAAAACCCACGGCTGGCACTGGGGCTTTGGCATTGGCGGTATCGGGATGCTGGTAGCGCTGATTATCTTCCGCGTGTTTGCCGTTCCGGCCATGAAACGCTATGACGGCGAAGTTGGCCTCGACTCCACCTGGAACAGCCCGGTTGTGAAGCGTAACGGCGTGGGCGTTTGGCTGCTGGCGCTGGCGGCAGGCGTGGCAACGCTCGTGACGCTCATTGCGCAGGGCGTGATTGTAATTAACCCGGTCGCGGTAGCCAGCGTGCTGGTCTACGTGATTGCTGCATCCGTTGCCCTCTACTTTATTTATCTGTTTGTTTTTGCAGGCCTGAACCGTACAGAGCGCGCCAGGCTGCTGGTCTGCTTTATTCTGCTGATCTCCGCGGCGTTCTTCTGGTCCGCGTTTGAACAGAAGCCAACCTCGTTCAACCTGTTTGCCAACGACTACACTAACCGCATGATCGGCGATTTCGAAATTCCGGCGGTGTGGTTCCAGTCAATCAACGCCCTGTTCATCATCCTGCTGGCACCGGTGTTCAGCTGGGCGTGGCCAAAGCTGGCGAGCATGAACATTCGTCCGAGCAGTATCACCAAGTTTGTTATCGGTATCCTGTGTGCCGCAGCGGGCTTTGGCCTGATGATGCTGGCGGCACAGAACGTGCTGAGCAGCGGTGGGGCGGGCGTATCGCCGTTCTGGCTGGTGGGCAGCATCCTGATGCTGACGCTCGGCGAACTGTGTCTCAGCCCGATTGGCCTGGCGACCATGACGCTGCTTGCGCCCGAAAGAATGCGTGGCCAGATGATGGGGCTGTGGTTCTGTGCGAGCGCGCTGGGTAACCTGGCGGCGGGTCTTATTGGCGGCCACGTGAAGGCCGACCAGCTTGATATGCTGCCGGATCTCTTTGCGCGTTGCTCCATCGCGCTGCTGATTTGTGCAGCGATACTGATCGTCCTCATTGTTCCGGTACGCCGCATGCTGGAAAATGCGCAGACTAAACCGGCGGCTGAAGCCTGATAAAATTCACCCTGGCGGGGCAGTTATCTTGCCCCGATAAAACCCAACAGGAGAGAATATGACGATTACCTGCCCGGATTGCCGGGCACCGCTTGAGCCTCTGAATGGGGTGGCACACTGCGAGAGCTGTAATAAGGATATTGCGCTTGAAGCCCGCTGCCCGGAGTGCCATCAGCCACTCCAGGTCTTAAAAGCCTGTGGGGCGGTGGATTATTTCTGCCAGAACGGCCACGGTCTTATCTCCAAAAAACGCGTGGAGTTCGTTCGGGCCGAAGGTTAATCGCACACGCAGCCTTCGCCTTTCTTCCACAGCTCGACCAGCGACTCGGGCGCTTCCTGCTCCGGTACCAGCACGATGATATCGGCGTAGTGCGCCTGATTTTGCCCGGTCCAGATAATCTGGATGCGGAAATAGCGCTGGTCGCCGCTGCCGGGTGACGAGGCCTGTCCCGGCGGCTGACCGCGCGGAAAGGCCTGCTCCAGGATGCTTACCAGGCGCTGGCGCTGGGCCTCATTGAGCGAGGAGAGCGCGATGGTGCGCTGTCCGCTCAGCTTGGGAATAAAAGCGACGCCGCCTTCCCGGGCCAGCTCAACAACGGCGTCATCCGTCAGTTCCGGAACCTGCATTTACAACACTCCCACCTGTTCCCAGGCTTGTTTAATGGCCGCCCCCACGTCGCCGCCGGAACGTTTCTCTCCGTGCGCGATCGTCAGTTTTGCGAAGGCCTCAAAATCCGCATCCTGCGCCAGATTGCGATCGCAAACCGTATCGTACCAGGCATAACCCGCTTTTTTCCAGGCGTAGCCGCCGATCGCCGTTGCCGCCAGATAAAATGCCCGGTTGGGGATGCCGGAGTTCAAGTGCACGCCGCCGTTATCCTCGCGCGTTTTAATGAAATCTTTCATGTGCGCGGGCTGCGGGTCTTTGCCAAGCAGCGGATCGTTGTAGGCAGTGCCCGGTTCAGACATCGAGCGCAGCCCTTTGCCGTTGATACCTTTTGCCAGTAATCCCTCACCAATCAGCCAGTCCGCTTTATCGGCGGTTTGCTTCAGATGGTATTGCTTCACCAGTGAGCCAAACACGTCCGACAGCGACTCGTTCAGCGCGCCGGATTGCTCAAAATAGATAAGCCCGGCTTCGGTCTCGGTTACGCCGTGGCTCAGCTCGTGCGCCACGACGTCTATGGCGATGGTAAAGCGGTTAAATATTTCTCCGTCACCGTCGCCGAATACCATCTGCTGACCGTTCCAGAAGGCGTTCTGATATTCCCGGCCATAGTGAACGGTGCCGGTCAAAATAAGTCCTTTATTATCGAGCGAATCGCGCTGATATTCTTTCCAGAAGAAATCATGGGTAATACCTAAATACTCGTAGGCCTCATCCACCGCTATATCGCCGTTCGACGGCTGGCCTTCGTAACGCACCTGCGTGCCCGGTAGTTCCTGAGTCTGCTTCGCGTCGTAAATATCACGCTCGAGCTGTCCGGCTTTATTCACGTGCGGCGCGGCGGGTTTCCCCGGCATATGGGCCATCAGCGTCTGGACATGGGTTAAGGTCTGGCGGGCACAGCGCTGCTGCGGTTCGGAACCGCTTTCGATAATACGACGAAGAATATACGGCGGAATAACGCTATTAAGATGGGTCATGCTGCTCTCCTTATTAAAAAAGGGAATAGCAGCAGTATAGTAAGTAACCGGCGAAGAATTATCCGGTTTTACGCTGACGCGTTTTTTTCACCGGTTTAATTGATTTCACTTCGCTTTCTACCCAGCCGTCTGACAGGCGCGTCGTCAGCATATCGCCTGTACTCACCTGTTTGGTTTGCTTCAGCACTTTGCCGTCCGTCGCCGTCGTCACGCTATAGCCGCGCGCCAGCGTGGAGAGGGGGCTAACCGCTTCAAGGTGGGTCACCGCATTGCCAAAGCGTTCGCGGGTGGTGCTCAGTCGCGCACGGATAGTTTCCGCCAGACGATACTCCAGCTGCTGAATTCGCGTTTGCGCGCGATAAATTTTCGGCTGCGGGTTCTGCTGGTTCAGGCGCTGGGTCGCGCGCTGCTGGCGCGATATCGCGCGCTTAAGCTGCGCGTCCACCGCAACGTTCATGCGCTGACGCAGACGTTCCAGAACGGTCTGCTGACGCGCCAGACGCAGCTGCGGGTGCTGCTGCTGTAGACGGTGGTGAAGCTGGGTAAAGCGCCGGGTCCGGTTGGCGAGGTAGTAGTCCATCGCCATCTCAAGACGCTGCTGGCCGTTCTGAATCTGACGCAGCAGCTCAAGCTGGTTGCGGCTGACCACTTCCGCCGCCGCGGACGGTGTAGGCGCGCGGAGATCCGCGACAAAATCGGCGATCGTTACGTCCGTTTCGTGGCCGACGGCGCTCACCACGGGGATCTGACTTGCAAAGATTGCCCGCGCCACGCGCTCGTCGTTAAAGCTCCACAAGTCTTCCAGCGAGCCGCCGCCGCGTCCGACGATTAAGACGTCGCACTCCTGACGCGCGTTCGCCAGCTCAATGGCGCGCACAATCTGGCCCGGCGCATCTTCACCCTGCACGGCGGTCGGGTAGATGATGACGGGCAGGGAAGGGTCGCGACGCTTCAGGACGTGCAAAATATCGTGCAGTGCCGCACCGGTTTTCGAGGTGATGACCCCAACGCAGTGGGCGGGGGAGGGCAGCGTCTTTTTGTACTGCTTGTCGAACAGCCCCTCGGCAGAAAGCCGTGCTTTTAACTGTTCATACTTCTGCTGCAGCAGGCCTTCGCCCGCAGGCTGCATGCTCTCGACGATAATCTGATAGTCGCCGCGCGGCTCATACAGGGTGATATTGGCGCGAACCAGAACCTGCTGGCCGTGCTGAGGGCGAAACGTCACGCGACGGTTGCTATTGCGGAACATCGCGCAGCGCACCTGGGCGGTGTCGTCTTTTAAGGTAAAGTACCAGTGACCGGAGGACGGCTGCGTGAAGTTAGAGATCTCACCGCTGATCCAGACCTGCCCCATTTCCTGTTCAAGCAGCAAACGCACCGTCTGATTCAGGCGGCTGACGGTATAAATTGAGGGGGATTGAGAGGATAACATGTGAGCGGGATCAAATTCTAAATCAGCAAGTTATTCAGTCGATAGTAACCTGCTGAGAGGCAATCGCAAGCTTTTTTATAAAAAAGTGTAGATGCAATCGGTTACGCTCTGTATAATGCCACGGCAATATTTAACCACCCAGGTCAGAGATATTGCCCATGCTACGTATCGCTAAAGAAGCACTGACGTTTGACGACGTCCTCCTCGTTCCCGCTCACTCCACCGTTCTGCCGAATACTGCCGATCTCAGCACGCAGTTGACGAAAACCATTCGCCTGAACATTCCTATGCTCTCTGCGGCAATGGACACCGTGACTGAAGCGCGCCTGGCTATTGCCCTGGCACAGGAAGGCGGCATTGGCTTTATCCACAAAAACATGTCCATCGAACGTCAGGCAGAAGAAGTTCGCCGCGTGAAGAAGCATGAATCCGGCATCGTGTCTGACCCACAGACCGTTCTGCCAACCACCACGCTGCACGAAGTGAAAGCCCTGACCGAACGTAACGGCTTCGCCGGTTACCCGGTGGTGACCGAAGAGAACGAGCTGGTCGGTATTATTACCGGTCGTGACGTGCGTTTCGTGACTGACCTGAACCAGCCTGTTAGCGTGTACATGACGCCAAAAGAGCGTCTGGTCACCGTTCGCGAAGGTGAAACCCGCGATGTGGTGCTGGCAAAAATGCACGAAAAACGCGTTGAAAAAGCGCTGGTTGTTGACAGCAACTTCCACCTGCGCGGCATGATCACCGTTAAAGATTTCCAGAAAGCAGAACGTAAGCCTAACGCCTGTAAAGACGAGCATGGCCGTCTGCGCGTTGGCGCTGCGGTAGGCGCAGGTGCCGGTAACGAAGAGCGCGTTGACGCGCTGGTTGCAGCGGGCGTTGACGTCCTGCTGATTGACTCCTCTCACGGCCACTCCGAAGGCGTTCTGCAGCGTATCCGTGACACCCGTGCCAAATACCCTGACCTGCAGATCATCGGCGGTAACGTGGCGACGGGCGCAGGTGCTCGCGCGCTGGCTGACGCCGGCTGCAGCGCGGTGAAAGTGGGTATCGGCCCTGGCTCTATCTGTACTACCCGTATCGTGACCGGCGTGGGCGTTCCGCAGATCACCGCGGTGTCTGACGCGGTTGAAGCGCTGGAAGGCACCGGTATTCCGGTTATCGCTGACGGCGGTATCCGCTTCTCTGGCGACATCGCGAAAGCGATCGCAGCGGGCGCAGCTGCCGTAATGGTAGGCTCCATGCTGGCCGGTACCGAAGAATCCCCGGGTGAAATCGAACTCTACCAGGGCCGTTCTTACAAATCTTACCGCGGTATGGGCTCCCTGGGCGCGATGTCCAAAGGCTCCTCTGACCGTTACTTCCAGACCGATAACGCCGCAGACAAACTGGTGCCAGAAGGTATCGAAGGTCGCGTTGCCTATAAAGGCCGTCTGAAAGAAATTATTCACCAGCAGATGGGCGGCCTGCGCTCCTGTATGGGTCTGACCGGCTGTGGTACCATTGACCTGCTGCGTACTAAAGCGGAATTCGTACGCATCAGCGGTGCGGGTATCCAGGAGAGCCACGTTCACGACGTGACGATCACCAAAGAGTCCCCGAACTACCGTCTGGGCTCCTGATAAGTTTCCGCGCCCGGCTTCTGCCGGGCGCTCTGTTTTTGTTTCACTTGCCTCGGAATTAGCGTCAATGACGGAAAACATTCATAAACATCGCATTCTCATCCTGGACTTTGGTTCTCAGTACACTCAGCTGGTGGCGCGTCGCGTGCGTGAACTGGGCGTTTACTGTGAGCTGTGGGCGTGGGATGTCACGGAAGCACAGATTCGCGAATTCAATCCAAGCGGCATCATCCTGTCCGGCGGCCCGGAAAGTACCACCGAAGAGAACAGCCCGCGCGCGCCGCAGTACGTGTTCGAAGCTGGCGTGCCGGTATTTGGCGTCTGCTACGGTATGCAGACCATGGCAATGCAGCTGGGCGGCCACGTAGAAGGCTCCAGCGAGCGCGAGTTCGGCTATGCGCAGGTTGAAGTGGTTAACGACAGCGCGCTGGTGCGCGGTATCGAAGACTCCCTGACCGCAGACGGCAAACCGCTGCTGGACGTATGGATGAGCCACGGCGACAAAGTTACCGCCATCCCGTCTGACTTCGTGACCGTTGCCAGCACCGAAAGCTGCCCGTTTGCCATCATGGCGAACGAAGAAAAGCGCTTCTACGGCGTGCAGTTCCACCCGGAAGTGACCCACACCCGTCAGGGTATGCGCATGCTGGAGCGCTTCGTGCGCGACATCTGCCAGTGTGAAGCTCTGTGGACCCCGGCAAAAATCATCGACGACGCCGTTGAGCGTATCCGCCAGCAGGTTGGCGATGACAAAGTGATCCTCGGCCTCTCCGGCGGCGTGGACTCCTCCGTGACCGCGATGCTGCTGCACCGCGCCATCGGCAAAAACCTGACCTGCGTCTTCGTGGACAACGGTCTGCTGCGTCTGAACGAAGCCCAGCAGGTTATGGACATGTTCGGTGACCACTTCGGTCTGAACATCGTTCACGTGGAAGGCGAGCAGCGCTTCCTGGCCGCGCTGAAAGGCGAGAACGATCCGGAAGCAAAACGTAAGATCATCGGCCGCGTGTTCGTGGAAGTGTTCGACGAAGAAGCGCTGAAGCTGGACGACGTGAAGTGGCTGGCGCAGGGTACCATCTACCCTGACGTGATCGAGTCTGCGGCTTCCGCCACCGGTAAAGCACACGTCATCAAATCTCACCACAACGTGGGCGGCCTGCCGAAAGAGATGAAGATGGGCCTGGTTGAACCGCTGCGCGAGCTGTTCAAAGACGAAGTGCGTAAGATCGGTCTGGAACTGGGTCTGCCGTACGACATGCTCTACCGTCACCCGTTCCCGGGCCCGGGTCTGGGCGTGCGCGTGCTGGGTGAAGTGAAGAAAGAGTACTGCGACCTGCTGCGTCGCGCGGACGCTATCTTCATCGAAGAGCTGCACAAAGCTGACCTGTACAACAAGGTAAGCCAGGCGTTCACCGTGTTCCTGCCGGTTCGCTCCGTCGGCGTGATGGGCGATGGCCGTAAGTACGACTGGGTTGTTTCCCTGCGTGCGGTGGAAACCATTGACTTCATGACCGCGCACTGGGCGCATCTGCCGTATGACTTCTTAGGCCGCGTGTCTAACCGCATCATCAACGAAGTGAACGGTATTTCCCGCGTGGTGTATGACATTAGCGGTAAACCACCGGCTACGATTGAGTGGGAATAATGTCCCTCTGAATTAACCCAAAACCCTCTGCCTGTGCAGGGGGTTTTTTTATTGCCTTACTTCCCCTCTCCCAGCCGATACGCCAGCGCCACCACCAGCGACTGCACCAGGCACAGCGTCGCCGACTGCGAGCGAAACGCATCCACCTGAGCCTCCTTCACCACAAAGCAGAGATCGCTGAACGTCGCCAGCGGGCTAATCTGGCTGTCCGTAATCACGATCTGCCGTGCGCCGACGCTGGCGGCGGTTTCGCTGACCATCACCGTCTCTTCCGCGTACGGCGAGAAGCTGATCGACACCACGATGTCGCGCGCCTTAATGCGGCTGATCTGCTCGCGCAGCATGCCGCCCATACCGTCGAGCAGGATAGGGCGGCACTCCAGATGGCTTAGAGCGTAGGTGAGGTAGGCCGCGACGCTAAAGGAGCGGCGCAGCCCGGCGATGTAGATGGTGTCGGCCTCGGCCAGCAGCTGTACTGCGCGCTCCAGCATCTCCGGCTCGGCGCGGGCGGCCAGCTGCTGCAGCGCCTGCGCGTTCGAGCGGGCAAACTCCTGCAGGATATCGAGCGGCGTTTCCGGCACGGCCTCGCTCTCCATCTCGCGGAACAGCCGGGCGCGGTCGCTGTAGCTGGCGGTCTCCTCCACCAGGTTCATGCGAAACAGCTGTTTCATTTCGTTGAAGCCGGTGAAGTCAAAGGCGTTGGCAAAGCGGATCAGCGTCGAGGGCGGCACGTCGGCGCGTTCTGCAATGACGGCAACCGTATCAAAGGCCACGCTGTTGGTGTTGTCCAGCACGTAGCGGGAGACCTGCTGCAGCCTCTTGCTCAGGCTATCGTAGCGATCGCGGATTTGCTGCTGCAGTTCGTTCAGGCTGGTTGCTGTCGTCATCTTATCCCCCAAATACAGTCTTATGATTCTAAACGCAAAACCGCGTCTTTTAAATGTCGGCCATCCATCTGGCAGCAAAAATGAAACAGAAACTTCAGTCATTTCCTCGCCCGAAATCCCTTAATAGCGCACGCTGCGTCAGTGTTGTTGCCTGTTAACATAAAAATCCATCCTTGATCACAATAATCATCATTTATTTTATTTCAACTTAAAATGGAATATTTGTTTCATATATAGTGTTCAGTACCGAGTGTTCAGGTAACAGTCACGTATCAACAGCGAGAGGTTAAGGATGGAGACGGTAGCGAATTTTATTCACGGCGAATGTGTCACCGGTTCAGGCCAGCGCGTTCAGGCGATCTTCAACCCGGCCACCGGCGAGCAGATCCGCCAGGTGGTGATGAGTACGGCACAGGAAACGGAGCAGGCCATTGCCGCCGCGCAGCAGGCGTTTCCGGCGTGGGCGCGTCATGCTCCGCTTAAGCGCGCGCGCGTGATGTTCCGCTTCAAAGCGCTGCTTGAAGAGAACATGGATCGCCTGGCCCGCCTCATCAGCGAAGAGCACGGTAAGGTCTTCTCCGACGCGGTGGGCGAACTGACCCGCGGCCTGGAAGTGGTGGAGTTTGCCTGCGGTATTCCGCATCTGCAAAAGGGTGAACATTCTGCGAACGTCGGTACCGGCGTCGACAGCCACTCGCTGATGCAGCCGCTCGGCGTCTGCGCCGGGATCACCCCGTTTAACTTCCCGGCGATGGTGCCGATGTGGATGTTCCCGATTGCGCTGGCGACCGGCAACACCTTCGTGCTGAAGCCGTCGGAAAAAGATCCTTCCCTGGCGCTGGCGCTGGCGCAGCTGCTTAAAGAGGCCGGCCTGCCGGACGGCGTGTTCAACGTGGTGCAGGGCGATAAAGAGTCCGTTGACGTACTCCTGACCGACCCGCGCGTGCAGGCGGTGAGCTTTGTCGGCTCCACGCCAATTGCGGAATACATTTACCAGACCGCGTCCGCCCACGGTAAGCGCTGCCAGGCGCTGGGCGGCGCGAAAAACCACTGCATTTTAATGCCGGATGCCGACATGGAGATGGCGACCAACGCCATCATGGGCGCGGCCTACGGCGCGGCGGGCGAACGCTGCATGGCACTCTCGGTGGTGCTGGCGGTGGGGGATAAAACTGCCGATGAGCTCTGCACCCGGCTGGAAAAACAGATTGCCGCGCTGCGCGTCGGGCCGGGCCTGGACCAGTCGCCGGAAAACGAAATGGGACCGCTCATCTCCTCCGCGCACCGCAGCAAGGTGCTGGGCTACATCGACAGCGGGGAAGCGCAGGGGGCGACGCTTCGCGCGGACGGCCGCGGCTTCAGCGTGAAGGGCCACGAGCAGGGCTATTTTGTCGGGCCGACGCTGTTCGATAACGTCACTCCTGAGATGACCATCTATAAAGAAGAGATTTTTGGCCCGGTGCTTTCTGTGGTGCGCGTAGCAGATTACGCCAGCGCGGTGGATCTGATTAACCGCCATGAATATGGTAATGGTTCGGCGATCTTCACCCGCGACGGCGGCTGCGCGCGCCGCTTCTGCGAAGAGGTGCAGGCGGGCATGGTGGGGGTCAACGTGCCGATTCCGGTGCCGATGGCATTCCACAGTTTCGGCGGCTGGAAGCGTTCCATCTTCGGCGCGCTCAACGTTCACGGCAGCGACGGCGTGCGCTTCTACACCCGAATGAAAACCATCACCGCGCGCTGGCCGGAAATGCAGCAGGAGACAGGCGCTGCGTTCTCTATGCCAACGCTGGGCTGACAGGAGGTTTTATGCAAACCGAACGTATGACCATGGCCCAGGCGCTGGTCCGGTTCCTTAATCAACAGTACGTCAGCGTGGACGGCAACGAAACTCCCTTCGTGGAGGGCGTCGCCACGATCTTTGGGCACGGCAACGTGCTGGGCATTGGCCAGGCGCTGGAGCAGGATCCCGGCCATCTGCAGGTGATGCAGGGCTGCAACGAGCAGGGCATCGCCCATATGGCGACGGGATTCGCCAAACAGCACCGCCGTCAGCGCATTTTTGCCGTCACCTCCTCCGTCGGGCCGGGTGCCGCCAATATGGTCACGGCGGCGGCAACCGCCACGGCGAACCGCATCCCGCTGCTGCTGCTCCCGGGCGATATCTACGCCAGCCGCCAGCCGGACCCGGTACTGCAGCAGATCGAGCTGTATCACGATCTCAGCATCAGCACCAACGACTGCTTCCGCCCGGTCTCCCGCTACTGGGACCGCATCAACCGTCCCGAGCAGCTGATGAGCGCAATGCTTAGCGCGATGCGAACGCTTACTGACCCGGCAGATACCGGTGCGGTTACGATTTGCCTGCCGCAGGACGTGCAGGGGGAAGCGTGGGATTACCCGCTAAGCTTCTTTGCGCGTCGCGTGCACCACATCGAGCGTCGTCCACCCGATCCGCAGCGTCTGGCGCAGGCGCGGGCGCTGATCGCCCGCAAGCGTCGCCCTCTGGTGGTGTGCGGCGGCGGGGTGCGTTATTCCGGCGCGCATGAGGCGTTTCGCGATTTTGTCGAGACGCTGCAGCTGCCGTTTGCCGAAACTCAGGCCGGAAAGGGGGCGCTGGTAAGTGACCACCCGCTTAACCTCGGTGGCGTAGGGGTGACGGGCGGAATGGCGGCCAACCAGCTCGCGCCGCAGGCTGACCTGGTGATTGGCATCGGCACGCGCCTGACCGACTTTATCACCGGCTCCAAGGCGCTCTTTTCCCATCCGGACGTCGAATTTCTGCTGCTGAACGTGGCCGAGTTTGACGCTCTGAAGCTGGACGCTACGGCGCTGATTGCCGACGCTCAAACCGGGCTCGAGGCATTGACCCACGCGCTCGGTGATTACCGCAGCGGCTGGGGAGAGGCGATCGCTGAGGCGAAATCCGCCTGGCGCGACGAGTGCCGCCGCCTGTGGGATCGCCAGTGGCGTCCTGACGACGCGCCCGAAGTGGCGGGGCACCTGGACGCGCAGTTGGCGGAGTACGGCGAGGCGCTCAATACCCGCCTGACCCAGACGCGGGTGCTGGGGCTGATCAACCAGCATGTTGAAGATAACGCCATCGTGGTGGGCGCGGCCGGTTCGCTGCCGGGCGATTTACAGCGCCTCTGGCAGGTCAAAACGCCGGACAGCTATCACCTGGAGTACGGCTACTCCTGCATGGGTTACGAGATTGCGGCAGCCATCGGCGCGAAGCTTGCCCGACCCGAGCAGCCGGTATACGCCATGGTGGGGGATGGCTCCTACATGATGCTGCACTCCGAGCTGCAAACCGCGGTGCAGGAGGGCATTAAGGTCACCGTTCTGCTGTTTGATAACGCCGGCTTCGGCTGCATTAACAACCTGCAGATGGGGCACGGCATGGGCAGCTTTGGCACGGAAAACCGCCACCGCAACCCGGAAACCGGACGCCTTGACGGTCCGCTGGTGAAGGTCGATTTTGCGCAAAATGCGGAGAGCTACGGCTGCCGCGCGTGGCGGGTGAACGATGAGCAAAGCCTGCTGGCGGCGCTCGAGGCATCGCGGGCGCATCCCGGCCCAACGCTGCTGGACATCAAGGTGCTACCGAAGACCATGACCCACGACTACGCCTCCTGGTGGCGAACCGGTGATGCGCAGGTGGCAGAATCGTCTGCCGTGCGTGAAGCCGCGGAGCAAACGCAGGCGCAGGTGAAAAAAGCCCGTCAGTATTGAGTTTTCCCGAAGTAACGAAATTTTCATTTCATTTTCCACTCACCCTAACCCTCTCCCCAATGTGGAGAGGGTTAGGGTCGGTGCGCTCTTTTCCCCCTCGCCCCTTTGGGGAGAGGGCCGGGGTGAGGGGCTAGCAGCACCTTCTTCCATGTTGTGAGATTGATAACAAAATTTATCTCATTCATCTCAAAAGTGTTAACCTGCACTCAAAAACATAATTTTCACTATTTATAAAAATGAAATAAATGTTTTATTTATAGGGTCGTTAGTTCACAGCATTCACCAACACCGGGAGCCGTTATGTTTAACATTGCTTTACTGGGCGCTGGCCGAATTGGCCAGGTACATGCAGCTAACATCGCCAGCCACGGCGCGACCACGCTCTGGTCCGTGGTTGACCCGAATCAGGAATTTGCCACCCGCCTCGCCACGCAGTATCAGGCCCGCCAGCAGAGCCTGGATGAAGCGATGACCGACCCTAACGTTCACGCCGTGCTGATCGCCTCCGCCACCGATACCCACGCGGACCTGATTGAAATGGCCGCCCGCCACGGCAAGGCCATCTTCTGTGAAAAGCCGGTACACCTCGACCTCGCCCGCGTGCGCGACTGCCTGAAGGTGGTAAAAGAGTATGACGTGCCGCTGTTTATCGGCTTTAACCGCCGCTTTGATCCGCAGTTCCGCCGCGTGAAAACCGACGCGCAGGCCGGGTGCATCGGCAAACCGGAATCGTTGCTCATCATCTCCCGCGACCCGTCTCCGCCGCCTGCGGAGTACGTGCGCGTTTCCGGCGGCATGTTCCGCGATATGACCATTCACGACTTTGACATGGCCCGCTTCATCATGGGCGAAGAGCCGGTGTCGGTGTATGCCCAGGGCAGTAACCTGGTGGATCCGGCGATTGGCGAGGCGGGGGACATCGATACTGCGTTTATCGTCCTGAAATACGCTTCCGGCGCGATGGCGACCATCGTCAACAGCCGCCGCTCATCTTACGGCTACGACCAGCGCCTGGAGCTGCACGGCTCTGAAGGGCTGCTGTGCGCGGGCAACATTCTGGAAAACCAGGTGCAGCACTACGGCAAACAGGGCTGCACCAGCGCGCTGCCGGAACACTTCTTCCTGCAGCGCTACAAATCCGCTTACGCCGCGGAATGGGAACACTTTGTCGCGGTCCTGCGCGGCGAAGCGGTGCCTGACTGCAGCGGCGATGATGGTGAACGTGCGCTGTACCTCGCGGATAAAGCGCTGGAGTCACTGCGCAGCCAGCGCGAGATCGTCCTCTAAACACCACAACCCTACACAGAGAGACATAATAATGAAAAAACTGATCGTAGCCGCCCTCATCGCCATGACGTCCGGGGCCGCCCTCGCCGAAAACGAGCAAATCGTTTTCAGTACGCCAAACCTGGCCATGCCGTTTGAAGTTCACATGCAGCGCACGGCGGTAAAAGCCGCAAAAGAGATGGGCGTGAAGCTTCAGGTACTGGACGGGCAGGGCAGTTCACCGAAGCAGGTGGCTGACCTGGAAAACGCCATCACCCGCGGCGCGCAGGGCTTTATCGTCTCCCCGAACGACGTGAACGCGGTCTCCAGCGCGGTGGATGAAATTCAGGATGCGAAGCTGCCGGTGGTCACCCTTGACCGCTCCGTCGACAGCCAGAAGAAGGTGCCGCACTTTGGCGCCAACAACTACAAAGGCGGCCAGGCGATTGGCGACTTCGTCAAAACCAAATTCCCCGACGGGGCGGAGATCATTCTGCTGACCGGCCAGCCGGGCTCCTCCTCCAACATCGAACGCACCAAAGGGATCCGCGACAGCCTGAAGGCAGGCGGGGATAAGTACAAGATCGTCGCCGATCAGACCGGCAACTGGATGCGTTCTGAAGGGATGCGCATCGTGGAAAGCGTGCTGCCCTCGCTGCCGAAGCGTCCTCAGGTGATCCTCTCCGCCAACGACGACATGGCGCTGGGGGCGATCGAAGCGCTGCAGAGCCAGGGCGTGAAGCCGGGCGAAATTCTGGTCACCGGCTTTGATGCGGTACCGGAAGCGCTGGCCCGCGTGCGCGACGGCTGGCTGGCGGTGACGGCGGATCAGCGTCCGGGCTTTGCGGTGCAGACGGCGATGAGCCAGCTGGTGGCCAACGTGCGCGAGAAAAAAGCCATCACCGGGGCCGACTACCCGCCGACGCTGATCACCAAAGAAAACCTGCAGCAGGCTGAGCGTATCGGTGAGGCCGGTAACTGATTTATCCGCAGCCGCCGCTGGCGCGGCGGCTCACTCTAAAGGAGGAGCAGACCGATGTCGCAACCCTTACTGAAAGTGACCGACCTGGCAAAAAGCTTTTCCGGCGTCTGGGCGTTAAGCAGCGCCCAGCTGACCGTCGGCGCGGGCGAGATCCACGCCCTGCTGGGGGAAAACGGGGCGGGTAAATCCACGCTGCTGAAGGCGCTCGCGGGGGCGCAGCCGCAAACCCGCGGGGAGATCTGGTTCAACGGCGAAACGCTGCCGGTGGACGACTCCCCGGTGGAACGGCAGAACAAGGGCATTATCACCATCTATCAGGAATTCAACCTGCTGCCCAACATGACCGTCGCGGAAAACATGTTTCTCGGGCGCGAGCCGCGTAAACGTAACCTGATCGTCGACGAAAAGGCGGTCAATCAGGAGGCGCAGGTCATTCTCGACTATCTGCAGCTGAACGTTGCGCCGACCACCCCGGTCGCCCGCCTGAGCGTGGCCCAGCAGCAGATGGTGGAGATCGCCCGGGCGCTGACCCTCAACGCCCGGCTAATCATTATGGACGAACCTTCCGCCGCGCTGAGCGACAGCGAGGTGGAAAGCCTGCACCGCGTGGTGCGCGAGCTTAAAAACCGTGGCGTGAGCATTATCTATGTCACCCACCGTCTGCACGAAGTTTTCCAGCTCTGCGATCGCTTCACCGTTTTCCAGGACGGCCGTTTCACCGGCACCGGCGCGGTGGCGGAGACCAACGTCGAACAGCTGATCCGCCTGATGGTCGGGCGCGACGTGGCCTTTAATCGCCGTCCCGCCAGCGAAACCCATCATGAGGACAAACCCGTCCGCCTGGCGGTGAAGGGGCTGAGCCGCGAAAAGCCGCCGCTGGATCCGCACGGCATCGCCCTGCACGACATCAGCTTCCACGTCCACGCCGGGGAGGTCTTAGGCATTGCCGGACTGGTGGGCGCCGGGCGCACCGAAGTGGCCCGCTGCCTGTTTGGCGCAGATGCCTTTACCTCGGGCAGCTTTGAACTGGACGGCGTACCGTACCAGCCGCGCGACCCGCTCTATGCGCTCGATCAGGGCGTGGCGCTGGTGCCGGAAGACCGCAAAAAAGAGGGGGCGGTGCTGGGGCTGTCGATTCGCGACAACCTGTCGCTCTCCTGCCTCTCCTCGCTGCTGCAGTGGCGCTGGTTCGTGAACACCCGCAAAGAGGACGATCTGATCGAGTCCTATCGCAAGGCGCTGCAGATCAAAATGGTCAACAGCGCGCAGGAGGTGCGCAAGCTCTCCGGCGGTAACCAGCAAAAGGTGATCCTCGCGCGCTGCATGGCGCTCAACCCGCGGGTGCTGATCGTAGATGAGCCGACGCGCGGCATTGACGTGGGGACCAAATCAGAAGTGCACCAGGTGCTGTTTGACATGGCGAAAAAGGGCGTGGCGGTGATCGTGATCTCCTCCGATCTGCCTGAAGTGATGGCGGTGTCAGACCGGATCATCACCCTGAGCGAAGGGCGAGTGACCGGCGAGATCCACGGTGACGACGCTAACGAAGAACGGCTGATGACGATGATGGCCATCAACCACAACGCCCTGAACGCGGCATAACGGAGTTTCTCATGACGCAGATGATTTCTAAAACGCAGGCCCCGGTCAAACGCGCCGGACGCATCGATCCCATCGCCTTCTTCGAGCGCTTCGGGGTGCTGATTTTCATGATCCTGCTGCTGATCTTCTTCCAGTCGCAGAACAGTAATTTTTTCTCTGAACGCAATATTTTCAACATCCTGACCGAAGTCTCCATCTACGGGATCATGGCCGTGGGGATGACCTTTGTCATCCTGACCGCCGGGATCGACCTTTCCGTCGGCTCCATTCTGGCGGTCTGCGCCATGACCGCGGCGTACGTGATTAAGGGCGACAACTTCACCACCGTCGACCCGAACGCCTGGGGCGGCATGAGCTGGCTGATTGGTCTGGGGATTTGTCTGGCGATGGGCACGGCGATTGGATTCCTGCACGGTCTGGGCGTAACACGCCTGCGCCTGCCGCCGTTCATCGTGACCCTCGGCGGGATGACCATCTGGCGCGGCCTGACGCTGGTGATCAACGACGGCGCGCCGATTGCCGGTTTCGATCAGGGCTACCGCTGGTGGGGGCGCGGGGAGCTGCTCGGCATCTCCATTCCGATCTGGATCTTCGCCATCGTCGCCCTCGGCGGCTATCTGGCGCTGCATAAAACCCGCTGGGGCCGCTTCGTCTACGCCATCGGCGGTAACCCGGAGGCGGCGCGCCTGGCGGGGGTGAACGTCAAGCGCGTGCTGGTCAGCGTCTATGTGCTGATCGGCTGTCTGGCGGGACTGGCGGGCTTCATCCTGAGCGCGCGTCTGGGGAGCGCCGAGGCGGTGGCCGGGATCTCCTTTGAGCTGCGCGTCATCGCCTCGGTGGTGATCGGCGGTACCTCGCTGATGGGCGGCTACGGGCGCATCGGCGGCACCATTATCGGCTCCATCATCATGGGGATTCTGATTAACGGCCTGGTGCTGATGAACGTCTCGGCCTACTACCAGCAGATTATCACCGGATTAATTATCGTTCTGGCGGTGGCGTTTGATACCTACGCCAAGAGCCGTCGCGGCGCACTGTGAGGATCACGATGAAAGAGGTTCGTATTGGATTAATTGGCACCGGGTATATCGGCAAGGCGCACGCTATCGCCTATGCCCAGGCCCCAACGGTGTTCAACCTGCGCGGCAGGCTGGTGCGCGAGATGGTGGCTGAAGTCACGCCGGAGCTGGCGTCAGAGCGCGCGCAGGCGTTTGGCTTCAACCGCTCCACCGGCGACTGGCGGGCGCTGGTGGCCGACCCGGCTATTGACGTGGTGGATATTTGCTCACCCAACCATCTGCATAAAGAGATGGCGCTGGAGGCGATCCGCCACGGCAAGCACGTCTACTCGGAGAAGCCGCTGGCGCTGAACGCCCACGACGCGCGGGAGATGGTTGACGCCGCGAAGCAGGCCGGGGTGAAAACGCTGGTGGGGTTCAACTACATGAAGAACCCGACGGCGCAGCTGGCGAAGGAGATTATCGCCCGCGGCGAGATAGGCGAGGTGATCCACTTCTACGGCACCCACAACGAAGACTATATGGCCGACCCGTTGTCGCCTATTCACTGGCACTGCTTTAAAGAGACCGCCGGGCTGGGGGCGCTGGGCGACCTCGCGGCGCACATCGTCAACATGGCCCAGTACCTGGTGGGGGATATCGAGCAGGTCTGCGGCGATCTGAAGATCGTGGTCCCGGAGCGCCCGGCGAAGGCTGGAGCGTCGGACATGATTGCCGTCGAAAACGAGGATCAGGCCCACGCAATGGTGCGCTTCGCGGGCGGGGCGCAGGGGGTGATTGAAACCTCCCGTGTCGCCTGCGGCCGCAAAATGGGGTTGTCATATGTGATAACCGGAACGAAAGGCGCTATCAGCTTCACCCAGGAGCGCATGGCGGAGCTGAAGCTCTATCTGCATGACGATCCGGTTAACCGTCAGGGGTTCCGCACCTTGCTCGTCGGCCCGGCGCACCCGGACTACGCCGCGTTCTGCATGGGCGCAGGACACGGGATTGGCTTTAACGATCAAAAAACGGTGGAGGTGCGCGATCTGGTGGACGGGATTGCCGCCGACGCGCCGATGTGGCCGGACTTCGAAGAGGGCTGGAAGGTGTCGCGCGTGCTGGACGCGATTGCGCTCTCGCACCGGGAAGGCCGCTGGCTGAACGTGAACGACATTGTCTGATGAGGTATCAACGTGGAAAAGCAGTTTGATGTGATATGCATGGGCCGCGTGGCGGTAGACCTCTACAGCCAGCAGATTGGTGCCCGTCTGGAGGATGTGTCGAGCTTCGCCAAATATCTCGGCGGGTCGTCCGGCAACGTGGCGTACGGCACCGCCCGTCAGGGTTTACGCTCGTCGATGCTGGCGCGCGTCGGCGATGAACATATGGGCCGCTTCCTGCGCGAAGAGCTCAACCAGGTGGGCTGCGATACCAGCCATCTGATTACCGATAAACAACGCCTAACGGCGCTGGTGCTACTCGGCATTAAAGACCGGGACACCTTTCCACTGATTTTTTATCGCGATAACTGCGCGGACATGGCGATTACCGCCAGCGATGTGGACGAAAGCTACATTGCCTCCGCACGTTGTCTTGCCATCACCGGGACCCACCTTTCTCATCCGCAGACCCGCGAGGCGGTGCTGACGGCGCTGGGCTATGCCCGCCGTCACGGCGTGCGCACGGTGCTGGACATCGACTACCGTCCGGTGCTGTGGGGGCTGACCGCCTTAGGCGACGGGGAAACGCGCTTTATCGCCGCCGATAAGGTCACCCGCGAGTTGCAGGAGGTGCTTCACCTCTTCGACGTTATTGTCGGCACCGAAGAGGAGTTTCACATTGCGGGCGGCAGCACGGATACCCTGCAGGCGCTGGAGCAGGTGCGCGCCGTCAGTGAAGCAGCGCTGGTCTGCAAACGCGGCGCGCTCGGCTGCTCGGTCTACACCGACGCCATTCCGTCCCGGCTGGACGACGGCCTGACGGTGACCGGCGTGCGCGTGGAGGTGCTGAACGTCCTCGGCGCGGGGGACGCGTTTATGTCCGGCCTGCTGCGCGGCTATCTGAACGACGAGGGCTGGGAGCAGGCGTGCCGCTACGCCAACGCCTGCGGCGCGCTGGTGGTCTCGCGCCACGGCTGCGCCCCGGCGATGCCGAGCAAAATCGAGCTGGATGACTATCTGTCGCGCGCTGCAGATGTGCCGCGCCCGGATCTCGACCCGCGTCTTAACCATCTCCACCGGGTGACCACCCGACGCCGCGAGTGGCCGGAGCTGTGCGTGATGGCCTTCGACCACCGCAGCCAGCTTGAGGATATGGCGATGCAGTGCGGCGCGTCGCTTAAGCGCATTCCGGCGCTGAAGCAGCTGATCCTGCAGGCCAGCCGCGAGGCGGCGAGCCGCGCCGGGCTGGAGGGCAAAGCCGGTCTGCTGTGCGACGGCACCTTTGGTCAGGACGCGCTGAACGCCATTACCGGCGAAGGGTGGTGGATTGGCCGCCCCATTGAGCTGCCGGGCTCGCGTCCGCTGGAGATGGAGCATGGCAACATCGGCACCCAGCTCATCAGCTGGCCGCAGGAGCACGTGGTGAAATGCCTGGTCTTTTTCCATCCGGAAGACGCCCACGGCCTGCGCCTGGAGCAGGAGCAGAAAATTGCCGAGGTGTACCACGCCTGCTGCCGGTCCGGGCACGAGCTGCTGCTGGAGGTGATCCTGCCCGCGACCATGCCGCGCAGCGACGAGCTCTACCTGCGCGCTATCTCCCGCTTCTACAACCTCGGCATTTACCCGGACTGGTGGAAGCTGCCGCCGCTCTCCGCCGACGGCTGGACGGCGCTGAGCGAGATTATCGAACGCCGGGATCCGCACTGCCGCGGGGTAGTGATCCTCGGCCTGGACGCCCCGGCGGAACAGCTGCGCGCTGACTTTAAAGCCGCAGCGGGTCAGACGCTGGTGAAAGGCTTCGCCGTAGGGCGCACGCTGTTTGGCGATGCCTCCCGCGCGTGGCTGAAACACGATATTGACGATGCGCAGCTGGTGGCGCGCATCAGGGACAACTACCTGCAGCTTATCGCCTGGTGGCGCGAGCGCGGACACGCATAATGGAGACGACAATGAGTGTACAACTGGGCATTAACCCGCTGACGTGGACGAACGACGATCTGCCTTCTCTTGGCGCAGAGACGTCGCTGGAGACCTGCCTGAGCGAAGGTAAAGAGGCCGGTTTCGCCGGCTTCGAGCTGGGCAATAAGTTCCCGCGCGAAGCGCGCCTGCTCGGCCCCATCCTTCAGCGCCATGACCTGCAGCTGGTCTCCGGATGGTACTCCGGCCGCCTGCTGGATCGCAGCGTGGAGGAGGAGATCGCCGCCGTGCAGTCCCACCTGACGCTGCTGCGCGAGCTGGGGGCGAAGGTGCTGGTCTTTGCGGAAGTGAGCGGCTGCATTCACGGCGAGCAGCAGACGCCGGTGCATCTGCGCCCGCGCTTCCCGCAGTCACGCTGGAAGGAGTACGGCGAGAAGCTTACCGAATTTGCCCGCTACACCCAGCAGCAGGGCGTGCAGATTGCCTACCATCACCATATGGGCACGGTGATTGAGTCCGCCGACGACGTGGACAACCTGATGACCCACACCGGCGACGCGGTGGGGCTACTGCTCGATACCGGCCATCTGACCTTTGCCGGGGCCGATCCGCTGGCGGTGGCGCAGCGCTGGGCGTCGCGTATCAACCACGTTCACTGCAAAGACGTGCGTGCCGACGTGCTGGCGGACGTGAAAAACCGTAAAACCAGCTTCCTTGATGCGGTACTGAGCGGCGTGTTTACGGTGCCGGGCGACGGCTGCGTGGATTATCCGCCGATTATGCAGCTGCTGAAGGCGCAGGACTATCACGGCTGGCTGGTGGTCGAGGCGGAGCAGGATCCGGCCATTGCCCATCCGCTTACCTACGCCCGTCTGGGGTACAACAACCTGAGCCGCCTGGCGCGCGACGCCGGGCTTATCTGAGGAGGCGACATGTCACGTTTGCTATCACGCTGGCAACAGCCGAACGCGGAGGGACGCACCCAGTCCGTCACGCCGGAAAGCGCAGGGTGGGGGTACGTCGGCTTTGAGGCGTATGAGCTGCAGGAGGGGCAGACGCTGACGCTGCCCGCCGTCAGCGAAGAGCGCTGTCTGGTGCTGGTCGCCGGACGCGCCTCCATCAGCACGCCCTCCGCGCAGTTTACCGACATTGGCGGGCGAATGAGCCTGTTCGAGCGCATCAAGCCGTGGGCGGTGTACGTCACCCCGCAGGAGACGGTGCAGGTGAAGGCGCTGACGAAGCTTGAGCTGGCGGTCTGCGCCGCGCCTGGCAAGGGCACGTATCCGACGCGGCTGATTGCGCCGCAGGATATCGACGGTGAAGCGCGCGGCAAAGGTCACAACCAGCGCTATGTGCACAACATTTTGCCGGAAGACAGGCCCGCCGATAGCCTGCTGGTGGTGGAGGTCTGGACTAACGAGGGCTGCACCAGCTCGTACCCGAGCCACAAGCATGACACGGATAACCCGCCGCAGGAAACCTATCTGGAGGAGACCTACTACCATCGCCTCAACCCGGAGCAGGGGTTCTGCATGCAGCGCGTCTACACCGACGACAGAACGCTGGATGAGTGTATGGCGGTCTATAACCGTGACGTGGTGATGGTGCCGAAGGGCTACCACCCGGTGGCGACGATGGCCGGGTATGACAGCTACTACCTCAACGTGATGGCCGGGCCGGTGCGCAAATGGATGTTCACCTGGGAGGAGGACCACGCGTGGATTAATCGCGATTATCCCGGGGATAGCGGGCACTGAGGCTATTATTTGCCGGGTGGCGCTGCGCTTACCCGGCCTACAATTTACAAAATATTATTTTGCTTCAATCGCCTGCTCAATCGTCCGGGCAACGATCTGCGGCTGGCTCACCATCGATACGTGGCTTGCCGCCACCTCGGTGGTTTTCGCGTGGATCGTCTTCGCCATCGCCCGTTCAAGATCGGGGTTGATCATTCGGTCATTCTTGCTGACCACATACCAGCTCGGTTTGTCATGCCACGCCGCGTGGACGACTTTTTCACCAAACGCCTCTGCCTTAATTGGCCCCTGCGTGGCTGCAATCGTATCTTGAATGGCTGGCTTCACGTCAGGCGCGAAATCCTTCCTGACGGCTTCCGTCGGCAGGTATAAATAGCCGTCCGCCGTTTTGGCAATGCCCGCGCTACCCGGCGGTGCAGGGTAGCTTCCTGCCAGGTCCGCCGTCGACTGGCCGGAATCCGGGGCGAACGCCGCCACGTACACCAGCGATTTTACCCGCGCATCGTTTCCCGCCTCGCTAATCACGGTGCCGCCCCAGGAGTGGCCCACCAGCACCACGTCACCCTGCGCACGGGCGATGGCCCGCTTTGTGGCGACAACGTCATCGTTGAGCGACGTGAGCGGGAGCTGGACGGCAATGACCTCGGCGTGCTGCTTCTGCAACAGGGCAATCACCTTATTCCAGCTGCTGCCGTCGGCAAACGCGCCGTGAACCAGCACGACGCTGGTTTTACCCTGTGCAAAGGCGCTGGCGGAAAGCGCCAGCAGGCCTGCCGTTAGTACAGTCAGTGCTTTCATCTTGAGACTCCTTAAAAATGGTGGACCGCCGCGTGGGGCGGTACGGTGAATTCAATGGTTTTGTGGTCGAGCGGCTTGTGTGTCGGGTCGGCCAGAATAATCGTCACCTTGTGTTTACCGGCGGGGAGTCCCACCAGAATCACCGGCTCTCCGCTGGCGTCAGCCCAGTGCCAGGGCGCGTCATCCACCACCACGTGAATGTGTCCGATGCGCGGGGTGACCTTGAGCGCTTCAGGTCCGAATACCGGCTCGATGCGCAGGTTTTCGGCACGGTACTGGATAAATACCGCGCCTTTGCTCAGCGGCCCGGCAAGCGGGGGATCGACGATCAGCTTTGCGGGTGGTTGCGGCTGCGCCAGCGGGGCAACGGCGGCGGGGCCGTTAACGTCCCCGGCGCTCAGGTTGTCCAGCGGCGTGGCCTGGGCATGGGCTACAGATGCCAGGATAAGCAGGGTGATAAGTGCATAACGACGGGTCATCGGTCTCTCTCCTCATCGGTTCTGAATGGCGACAGGGAAAGAAAACCATTTTTATGTATCGGAGATATTTGCCGGAGGCGGCGTTTTGTACCCGTTTGTCAGCGTGGCGCTCTGGATACAGTGCGATACAGTTTGCTTCCCGGGACAGCGCACGATCGCTATCGCCAGCCCGGCAATCACCAGCGTCAGCCCCGTCGACACCCCCATTGCGCCAGCGATCCCCAGCGTTTTATTTAGCCACGCATAGGCAAACGGTGAGGCTGCGGCCATAAGTTGGCCCGGGATAAGCAGCATGCCCGTACGGCGGGCATAGCTTTCGGTGTTAAACAGTTCCAGCGGCAGCGTGGCTTTCACGATGGTGACCAGCCCGTTGATGGCACCGTAACCCAACACAAATCCGGCCGCGCACCAGACAAACTGGGAACTGCTTAGCCCAACCAGAAAGCAGAGCGGCATGGCGAGCGCGGTAAAAAGCGTGAGTTTGAAGGGGGTTAAGCGGGCGCCCGCCAGCACTTCCAGCGAGCGAGCACCCGTCTGGCCGATCCCCCACAGCATGCCGATGGCGACAGGCAGACCGAAGTGGGCAATAAACTCCGGCAGATGGGTGGACGTGCCGTTCGAAACAAAGGTAATGAGGGCAATGAAGATGGCATAAAGCCAGCCGTTACGCCGCTCGCTGCTCAAAGGCGGCGCGGTGACCTTTGTCGTCACCGTTAGCCGCTGACGGGGAAGCGTTCTTATCAGCGCCGCGCTCAGCAGGCCGAACAGAGCATAGACGCGCAGCGCGTCCTGCCAGCGCATAACCTGAAGCAGAGCATCGCCCAGCGGCCAGAAGACGGCGGAGGCCAGTCCGCCCGCCAGCGTGACGCGTGAGATTATTCTGCGCGCCTGCTGCCCGTAGAGGTTCACCAGCGCGGCGAACAGCGCATCGTAAAGCGACAGGCGCATGCCTGTGCCGGCGACCAGCCAGGCACAGTACCAGCCAAAAAGCGTCTGGGTATACGCCATCCCTGCGCAGCTTGCGGCGATCAGCAACGTTCCGCTCATCACCACCGTCTGACCGCCAAAGCGTGCCAGCAGGCGGGCGACAAAAGGGGATACCGCCGCCATCACCAGCATCGCCAGCGTCAGGCCGAGGTAAATCTGCGGTGAAGACCATCCCCGGTCGGCTGAAATGGCCAGCGCAAAGGTGCCCGGCATATAAAACGAGATCCCCCAGTTGATGAGTTGATTACATCCGGCTGTGAGGGCGAGGCGGCGTGGCAGGGCAGGTGTTTCCATTATTTTTCATTCCGCTATGCAGTTGTCCTGAGCATAACGGGCGCGGTATTGTGCTGGCAGGGCAGCAACCTTATGCGCGGTATAAGAGAAACTTTGAATGACGACGCTTAATCTGGGCTATCTCGCCACCTTCCGTCTGGTGATCCAGCGCGGCAGCTTTTCAGCGGCAGCGGATGTGCTGGGTATCTCCCAGCCCGCCGTCAGCCTGCAAATACGCCAGCTGGAGCAGTTTCTGCAAACGCGGCTGGTGGAGCGTACTGGGCGAGGGATAAAGGCGACGGCAGCCGGAGAGGCATTGCTGGCGCATGGGGAGCGTATTCAGCAGGTGGTGGATGACGCCATTCGGTCGGTGAGCGCATTCAGCCACGATGTGAGCGGCACTATTACGCTTGGCACGGGGGCAACGGCCTGCATTCATTTTCTGCCGCCTCTGCTGGAGCAGCTACGACGCGACTATCCGCTCCTGAACGTGGGGGTGACGACGGGCAACACCCGCGATATCGTCAGGGCCATCGAAGAGAACCGTCTCGATATGGGGCTGGTCACGCTGCCGGTGAGTGGCAAGGCGTTGGACGTCATGCCGGTGATGGACGAAGAGTTTGTTTTTATCGCCTCGCCGGAGCTGAAGGATGTTTTCAGAGACTTTACCCCGGAGGCGCTGCACGCTCAGCCGCTGATTGCCTTTGAATCAGGTAGCGGAACCCGGACGCTGATCGATGGCTGGTTTGCGGCTAATGGATTAACGATCGCACCGGTGATGCAGCTTGGCAGCATCGAGGCGATCAAACGCATGGTTCGCGCGGGGCTGGGCTACAGCATCGTGCCTCGAATGGCGGTCGAACAGGATGCCGATCGCGAAGGGCTATGCGTGATGTCGCTTACGCCCATGCTGCAGCGGCAGCTGGCGGTGGTGATGCGACAGGATAAAATCCTCAGCAAAGGGATAGCGGCCATTATTCGGCTCGTGCAGCATCCTTCGGCGGTTTAGCGGTCAGCGGTGTCGACGGTGAGGCTGGATTGCTGCGACTGGGTTTTGTCCTGATGGTGGTACCAGGCGCCAATCGAGGAGTAAACGAAGCGGCCAAAGAAAAACAGAAAGCTGATGAGCAGTATGATGCGGGTCATTCGGGTGTTAAATCGATGTCGTTTGCGCATACGCGTGACCTGACTCACTCTGTTTATCCTGGGTAAGCCCTTTTGGGCGATAAGGATATTAAGGCACAGCGGGAAGAAGGGGTCAATTCTGCAGTGTGTAAATAACCGTCAATGTATACATTAATTAATGTTATTGAATTTAATTAATGCATTTACCATATTGATAATATGAAGAAAATTATTTCAAAAAAAACGCCACAAAGAGTAATTTGCGTAAAGTAGTTTGATTTAAGTCAACGGATTCCCGGCCCTTATATTTAAAATCCTTCCTCCACACAGTTCGCCCCGCACGCCGCCGGGCGGCGCGTACGTCAGGTTGGATGCCTGTCTTTATTTTCCCTCTGGAGCGAAAGGGGTTTAACCGGGCATCTATGAACATTCTCGCTTTCCTGAAAAAAAATGAAAACCGCTGGTGGGCATTGCCGCTTATTTTGCCTGTGGTTTTACTTCCCGTGCTGAGCATCGCGAATACCTTCACGCAGCTGGGAGACGGTATTGCGGCACTCTATTATTTACCCCTCTCATTTTTGCTTTCGCTGATGATGTTCTTTGGGCTGGAAGCGCTGCCCGGGATCGTATTGTCGCTGTTTATCCGCTATTACCCCTCGGTCGGCATGTTCGAAACGGTCGCTGGTATGCTCCATTTTGTCGTCCCTTTAGTGCTGAGCTGGGGCGGCTACCGGGTGTTTGCGCCCAGACGGAATATGACCGCATACGGCGACATCCGGCTGATGGCGCAGCGCATCTTCTGGCAGGTCTTCTGCCCCGCGACGCTATTCCTGGTGCTGTTTCAGTTTGCGGTGTATTTAGGCGTGTATGAGAGCCGGCAGAGCCTTGCGGGATTAAACCCTCTTAATATTCGCTCGCTCATCAACTATCAGACGCTGCTGGTCAGCGGGCTGACGGGCGTGCCGCTGAGCTATCTGCTGATCCGCCTGATTCGCCATCCGCGCTATCTCAAAAGCCTTTTCTCGCAGATCCGTTCCCAGATAGATAAAAAGGTGACGGTCATTGAGTTTCTAATGTGGGCGATTGCGCTAGGCGGGCTGCTTACGCTGCTGCTGCTCCCGATGAATGAAAACAGCTCCATTTTCACCACGAACTACACCCTGTCGCTGCTCATGCCGGTGATGCTCTGGGGCGCGATGCGTTTTGGCTATAAGCTGATTTCGCTAATCTGGACGCCGATACTGCTGGTATCTATTCACTATTTTTACCGCTATATCCCGGTGAACCCGGGGTATGACATTCAGCTGGCGATCACCTCTTCCAGTTACCTGGTCTTCTCGTTCGTGGTGATTTATATGTCGATGCTGGCAACCCGGCAGCGCGCGGTGAACAAACGCTCGCGCAGGCTGGCGCTGCTCGATCCGGTCGTCCATATGCCTAACCTGCGGGCGCTGTCGCGCGATCTGGCGAAAAACCCGTGGTCGGCGCTCTGTCTGCTGCGCATTCCGGAGCTGGAAATTCTGGGCCGAAATTACGGCGTGTTGCTGCGGATTCAGTACAAGCAGCAGCTGGCGCAGTGGGTGAATGGCATTCTCCAGCCCAATGAGCTGGTGTATCACCTGACCGGGTATGACCTGGCGGTACGGCTCAACGCGGAATCGCACCAGCAGCGGATTGAAGCCCTGGACGAGCATATCAAGCAGTTCCGCTTTGTCTGGGACGGCATGCCGCTGCAGCCGCAGGTGGGCGTGAGCTATTGCTATGTCCGGTCCCCGGTTAACCATCTTTACCTGGTGCTGGGCGAGCTGGGCGTGGTTGCCGACCTTTCGCTCTCCTCCAACCATCCGGAAAATCTTCAGCAGCGGGGTGCCGTCCATTTGCAGCGCAACCTGAAGGATAAGGTCGCGATGATGAGCCGCCTGCAAAAGGCGCTTGATAACGACGAATTCACCCTGCTGGTTCAACCCGTTCGCGGCATGCGTGGCGATTGCTATCACGAAGTCCTGCTCCGGATGTCGGATATAAACGGGCTATTGATCTCCCCCGACCAGTTCCTGCCCGTCGCGCAGGAGTTTGGTCTCTCTTCCCGGGTAGATTTGTGGGTGCTGGAGCACACCCTGCGCTTTCTCGCCGCGCATCGCGAAAGACTGCCCGGCCAGCGCTTTGCCATTAATCTGGCCCCGTCGACCGTGTGTCGGGTGCAGTTTCCGCTTGAGGTGAGCCGCCTGCTGGCGAAATACGCCATTGAGCCGTGGCAGCTAATCTTTGAAGTGACGGAGTGCAGCACCTTTTGCAATGCGGAGCAGGCGCAACACATCCTCCGGCAGCTGCAGAAAATGGGGGTACGTATTGCGATTGATGATTTTGGCACCGGCTATGCGAGCTATGCGCGGCTGAAAAGCGTGGACGCGGATATTCTCAAGATTGACGGCAGCTTTATTCGTAATATCGTCAACAACAGCCTGGATTATCAGATTGTGGCGTCTATCTGCCATCTTGCGCGCATGAAGAAAATGCTGGTGGTGGCGGAGTATGTTGAAAGCGAAGAGATACGTAGCGCGGTTCACGCGCTAGGCATCGATTATGTGCAGGGTTATCTGATTGGCAGACCGGCACCGCTTGAGTCACTGCTGGAAGCAGAGGCGTCCACCGCGGACGCCTGAGCCGTTACGCGGCGACGTCGGCGCTCTCTTCTTCAATTTTAAGCAGCCAGCCGGTGACGGCTTCCCAGTACTGCTGCTCTTTTTCCAGGTCCAGCAGGACCAGCGCGTTCTGGCTGAACCAGTCGTGCGGGAAGCTCAGCGTCCAGTGATGGTCGTCGGTTTTAAGCTTCAGCGTGGGCGGCGTGGTGGTGGCCTGGCGCTGGTTATTGAGCAGTACGCCCAGACGCAGCAGCTGTATAAGCGGCAGGAACTGTTTTTTCTTGAACAGCGTAAAGCGCGGCAGGTCGTCGAGCTTGATGGCTTTGCGGTGATAACGCACCAGGGTCGCCATCATGGTTTGCTGCTCCTGGTTGAAGCCAGGCAGATCGCTGTTTTGCAGAATATAGGCCGAATGGCGGTGCATCCCGCTGTGGTTGATGTTCAGCCCCACCTCGTGCAGCATCGCGGCCCATTTCAACAGCGCGGCAAGCTGCGGGTGCGCGAGCTTCGGATTCTGCTCCTGCCACTGTTCGTACATCTGTACCGTGGTGTCCAGCACGCGCTTCGCCTGTTCACGGTCGATGTTGTACTGGTTGGCCAGGCTTTGCGCGGTGCGGCTGCGAATATCCTGATGGCGGAAGCGGCCTTCCATCTCATACAGCACGCCTTCACGCAGCGCGCCGTCCGACAGACGCAGCTCTTTTATGGCGAGGGCATCAAACACGCCGCAGAGAATAGCAAGCCCCGGCACGAATACCGCTTTACGCTCGTCGGAAAGACCCGGCAGGCTTAAGGCGTCAAAACTTTTATGCTTCAGCACTTCTTCGGTCAGCAACGTCAGGCGTTCGGGCGTGATAAACCCGTCTTTTTCACCCATCGCCAGCAGCACTTCATGCGCCGCCTTGATGGTGCCCGACGCGCCCAGCGCCACGTTCCAGCCCTGAATACGGTACTGCCAGGCCAGGTTTTCCAGCTTCTGGACAGCCGCCATACGCGCGCGCTGGAAGTTCTCGCGGGTGATGGTGCCGCCCGGGAAATACATCTGCGCGAAGCTGACGCAGCCCATACGGCGGCTTTCCACCAGGCGCGGCTCAAAGTCTTCGCCGATCACCAGCTCCGTTGAGCCACCGCCGATATCGATAACCAGCTTGCGGCCTTTTTCCGGCTGGGTGTGCTCAACGCCCATGAAGATCAGACGCGCTTCCTCGTTGCCGGAGATGATCTCAATCGGGTAGGGGATCACCTTTTCGGCCCGCTTGAGAAACTCAGGTGCGTTCAGGGCCTGGCGCAGGGTGTGGGTACCCACGATGCACACGCTGGAGGGCGAGAAGCCCTGCAGGCGCTCAGCAAACAGCGACAGGCAGTTTAACCCGCGCTCCATCGCCTCTTCGCTGAGCATGCTGCGTTCATCAAGACCATCCGCCAGGTGTACGCGCTGCTTCAGACGACCGATGATCTGCAACGCGCCATCCACCTCACGGGCGATGACCATGTGGAAACTGTTAGAGCCAAGATCGACCGCGGCGAATTCCTGCGGGCGTGGGGTCTTATCATTTATCGGCATAGGTTAATCGGGTTGCTCGAGTGATTTGATATAGTCGTAAATCGCCAGTTGCGACCGCACTTTACGGCGGTTGCCGCGCGGTACATAGCGGTTACTGAGTTCTTTGTCGATATAGCGTGCTTTCACGGTATCGCTGAACAGAATCTCGATGATGTCGAGGATCTGCTGCTTCAGGCGCGGATCCAGCAGCGGTGCCGCGACTTCAATTCGGTAGTCAATATTGCGCGTCATCCAGTCTGCCGAAGAGAGATAGACCTGCTTATCACCCGCATTATCGAAAATATAGACCCGATCGTGCTCCAGGTAGCGGTCAACAATGCTGATCACGCGAATATTGTCGCTGATGCCTTCCAGTTCCGGGATCAGCGAGCACATGCCGCGGATCAGAAGATTAACCGGTACGCCGGAGCTGGACGCCGCATACAGCCTGTCCACCAGCCCTTTATCGACCAGGTTGTTAAGCTTCAGCGTGATGCCGGACGACAGCCCTTTCTGGGCATTGGCGATCTCTTTATCGATCATATCGTACAGCAGACGGCGCGAGTTCTGCGGCGAGACCAGCAGATAGTCGAAGCTCACCGGACGGTACGGGTTTTCGATAAAGTTAAAGACCCGGCGCACTTCATTAGTGATGCGGGCATCGGCAGTTAAGAGCGAGTAGTCGGTATAAATTCGCGCGGTTTTCTCGTTAAAGTTCCCGGTACCGATGTGGGCATAACGCACCACCTCATCGCCCTCTTTACGAGAGATGAGGAACAGCTTGGCGTGAATTTTCAGCCCTGGCGCGGAGAAAATGACGTGCACACCGGCTTCCGTCAGACGACGCGCCCAGTGAATGTTCGCCTCTTCGTCGAAGCGCGCCTGCAGCTCAACCACCACGGTGACTTTTTTGGCGTTGTGCGCCGCGTGGATCATCGCATCGATGATGCGGGAATCTTTTGCCACGCGGTAGATGTTGATTTTGATCGCCAGCACGCTCGGGTCGAACGAGGCCTGACGCAGCAGTTCCAGCACGTGCTCGAAGGTGTGGTACGGATAGTAGAGCAGGACATCGCGTTCGCGGATGGCGTCGAATCCGTTGCGGAATTTATCGAACCAGAGATGGCGCAGGCGCGGCAGCGGCTTGTTCACCAGGTTGGCTTTGCCGACGTTCGGGAAGCCAATAAAATCTTTAAAGTTGTGGTAACGACCACCCGGAACGATGGAGTCATAGCGCGAAATGGTCAGTTTCTCACGCAGCATCTCCACCATGGCGTCCGGCATATCGCGCTGATAGACGAAGCGCACCGGTTCAGCCGTCAGGCGCTGTTTCAGGCTGGATGACATCAGCTCCATCAGGCTGGCTTCCATCTCGTGCACCAGGTCATATTCGGCGTCACGAGTCATTTTCATCGAGTAGGCGTTTAACGCATCGTAATCGAAGAAGCCTTTGAAGATGTCGTCCAGACAGTAGCGCAGGATGTTATCCAGCAGGATCATTGGTTTGCGTCTGCGCGGGGTTTCCGGCGGCAGGTTCACAAAGCGCGGCACCTTGTCGGATGGGATCTCCAGCAGCGCGTAACGGATAGATTCACCGCGAATAATTTCCACCGCAAGGTAGGTGTAGTCATCTTTCAAAAACTGCACCAGATCGGTTTCGCGGTTGATCAGAATCGGGGTAATGTGCTGGCGCAGATAGTGTTTGAAGTAGTGGCGCAGCCAGTTTTGTTGGTTAACGGAAAGCTGGCGTTCGTTAATCAGGAAGATTTGATTGCGCGCCATCTCCAGCAGCAGTTCGTTATACAGGCCGTCAAATTCCTGATCGGCTTTCAGCACGCGGGACTGGATTTTGCCCAGCAGATGCCGCGAGTGCGAGTTTAAGCCCTGTTCTTCGCTGATGATGATGCGTCTTTTCAGCTCGGCAAAGCGAACCTTGTAGAACTCATCCAGGTTGTTCGAATAAATACCCAAAAAACGCATGCGCTCGATCAGCGGGTTACTTTTGTCTGCCGCTTCCTGGAGTACACGTTCGTTGAATGCTAACCAGCTTAGCTCTTTCTCGATATATAACTTTTCCTGACCCATTACAGCTCACACTCCAGTTCAATCACAGGACGTGGTAAATCCGTCTCGTCCTTATTATGGCGAGCATTTCCACGATATGTCCAACAGTGCCAGAAAAGTATGACAGTTATTTTTTTTGTTGGGGAATTTAAAGGGTTGGGGAGGGGATATTCGGGTAATGCATCAGGCAGGTCGGGTAAGCGCAGAAGCGCCACCCGACATAATAAACTACTCTTCCGCCGCATGACCTTGCAGAGGTAACTTAACGCCGTCCAGCCAGGCAGCGCCGTCGCGCATCTCGAGACGTCCGTCGACAAACCAGCTTACCACCAGCGGGTAAATGGCGTGTTCCTGGGTCTGCACGCGTTCGGTCACGTCTTCTTCGCTATCGCCGTCAAAGACCGGGACTTTCGCCTGCAGGATAACCGGACCGCCGTCCAGCTCGTCGGTAACGAAATGCACGGAGGTGCCGTGCTCCTCATCGCCATTTTCCAGAACCTGACGATGGGTATGCAGGCCGGGATATTTCGGCAGAAGAGAAGGGTGGATATTCAGCAGACGTCCGGCGAAGTGTTCGACGAAGGCCGGGCTCAGAATACGCATATAGCCTGCCAGCACGACTACGTCCGGCGCGTAGGCATCAATCTCATGCACCAGCTCGCGGTCAAAGGCTTCACGTCCGGCGAACTGGCTGGCTTCCAGCGCGTGCGCGGGAATGTTGGCTTCCCGCGCGCGCTCAAGGCCGAACGCGTCGGCCTTGTTGCTGAATACTGCCCGAATGGTGCCGTTGATTTTCTTCTGCTTGCAGGCGTCTATGATGGCCTGCAAATTGCTTCCGTTGCCGGAAATGAGCACCACGATGTTTTTCATTCAATGACCACACGCTGTTCGGAATCGGAGGCTTTAATCGTACCGATTTTCCACGCGTTTTCACCTTTCTCCGTCAGCAGCTTCACTGCTTTATCCGCTTCGCTCGCTGGCAGGGCGATAACCATGCCCACGCCGCAGTTAAAGGTGCGGTACATTTCGTGAGAGCTCACGTTGCCCGCGGTCTGCAGCCAGTTAAACACGGCTGGCCACTGCCATGAGGATTCGTCGATCACCGCCTGGGTGTTGTCCGGCAGAACGCGCGGAATATTTTCCCAGAAGCCGCCGCCGGTCAGGTGGGCAATGGCGTGAACGTCGACGTTCTCGATAAGCTCGAGCACGTTCTTCACGTAGATACGTGTTGGCGCAAGCAGATGGTCAGCCAGTGGTTTACCGTCAAGCTCGGTGGTCAGCGGATCACAGCCGCTCACTTCGAGGATTTTACGCACCAGGGAGTAGCCGTTAGAGTGCGGGCCGCTGGAGGCCAGCGCGATCAGCACATCGCCATCGGCCACTTTGCTGCCGTCGATAATTTCTGATTTTTCTACTACGCCGACGCAGAAGCCCGCGACGTCATAATCTTCGCCGTGATACATGCCCGGCATTTCTGCGGTTTCGCCACCGACCAGCGCGCAGCCAGACTGCAGACAGCCTTCGGCGATACCGTTGATCACGCTTGCCGCGGTATCCACGTCCAGTTTGCCAGTCGCGTAGTAATCGAGGAAGAACAGCGGCTCTGCGCCCTGAACCACCAGGTCATTCACGCACATCGCGACCAGATCGATACCGATCGTGTCGTGACGTTTTAAATCCATCGCCAGGCGCAGCTTGGTGCCTACACCGTCAGTACCCGAGACCAGAACAGGTTCACGATATTTTTGCGGCAGCGCGCACAGTGCGCCGAATCCACCCAGACCACCCATCACTTCCGGGCGGCGGGTTTTTTTCACCACACCTTTGATTCGGTCAACCAGCGCATTACCTGCGTCAATATCAACACCGGCATCTTTGTAGCTGAGAGAAGTTTTGTTGGTCACGGCTTAAATCCCCACGCGATTGCATAGCTAGTAAGAAAAATCGGCGCAATTCTAACAGTCCAGGCAAACGTTTGCGAGCCTATTCTGGACGTGGAGATCTTTTTTTCTGTGCACCCCGTGAATGCAGCCAAACTTGACTCTGTTCACGAAAATGAAACCGGTTTCTGAGAACTGCTTGCAACGGTTATTCCCTTTGCACATCATCGAACTGAAACCGGTTTCTGTAATTGTTTTTGCAGATAATAACGCAGAATGAGGGAAAGCGAATGTCAGGATTTAAAGCAGATTTTCTGTGGGGTGGGGCCGTTGCGGCGCATCAGCTGGAAGGCGGCTGGAAAGAGGGCGGAAAAGGCGTGAGCGTGGCCGACGTCATGACCGCGGGCGCGCACGGCGTGCCGCGTGAAATCACCAACGGCGTGCTGGAAGGGAAAAATTACCCTAACCATGAAGCCATTGATTTCTACCACCGCTATAAAGAAGACATCAAACTCTTTGCTGAGATGGGGTTCAAATGCTTCCGCACCTCTATTGCCTGGACGCGGATCTTCCCGAAAGGCGACGAGCTTGAGCCTAACGAGGCTGGCCTGAAATTCTATGACAACCTGTTCGACGAATGCCTGAAGTACGGCATCGAACCGGTTATCACCCTGTCTCACTTCGAGATGCCTTTCCATCTGGTCACGGAATACGGCGGCTGGCGCAACCGTAAGCTGATCGACTTCTTCGTTCGTTTTGCAAAAGTGGTATTCCAGCGCTATCAGCATAAAGTGAAGTACTGGATGACCTTCAACGAGATCAACAACCAGGCCAACTTCCACGAAGATTTTGCGCCGTTCACTAACTCCGGGCTGAAGTACGCGCCGGGTGAAGACCGTGAGCCGGTGATGTTCCAGGCGGCGCACTATGAGCTGGTGGCCAGCGCCCTGGCGGTGAAGGCGGGGCGCGAGATTAACCCGTCGCTGCAGATTGGCTGCATGATTGCCATGTGTCCTATCTACCCGCTCACCTGCGCGCCGGACGATATGATGATGGCGATGAATGCCATGCACCGCCGCTACTGGTTCACCGACGTGCACGTGCGCGGCAGGTACCCGCAGCATCTGCTCAACTACTTTGCGCGTCGCGGCTTCACGCTGGATATTACCGAAGAAGATAAAGCCGCGCTGAAGCAGGGCTGCGTCGATTACATCGGCTTCAGCTACTATATGTCCTTCGCCACCAAGGCGACGGCGGATAACCCGCAGCTGGATTACGACGAGAGCAAGAGCCTGGTCACTAACCCGTACGTGCAGAAATCGGACTGGGGCTGGCAGATTGACCCGGTGGGGCTGCGCTACTCCCTCAACTGGTTCTGGGATCACTATCAGCTGCCGCTGTTTATCGTTGAAAACGGCTTTGGCGCGATCGACGTGCAGGAGAGCGACGGCACGGTGAACGACCAGTACCGCATTGACTACCTGTCCGCCCACATCCGCGAGATGAAAAAAGCGGTGGAGGAAGATGGCGTGGATCTGATGGGTTACACCCCGTGGGGCTGTATCGACCTCGTTTCTGCCGGTACGGGCGAAATGAAAAAACGCTACGGCTTTATCTTTGTCGACAAAGACAATGAAGGCAACGGCACGCTGAACCGCAGCAAGAAGAAATCGTTCGACTGGTATAAGCAGGTAATTGCGAGCAACGGCGATAGCCTGTAATTGCCGGGTGGCGCTAACGCTTACCCGACCTACACTACACGTAGGTCCGCGTAAGCGCAGCGCCACCGGGCAGAACCCGCACCCAAGCCGGAGTCTCGCCTCCGGTTTTTTTTGTCTCTAAATCACTTTGCTTGATATACGTCAAGCAAGATGGGTATGGCCTAATCCGAAAAAAGCGGTATAATCCCGCGATTTTTTTGCGGACGCCGCCTCAGAGGAGAAAGAGAATGAAGATTGTGGAAGTGAAACACCCACTCGTTAAACACAAGTTGGGCCTGATGCGTGAGCATGACATCAGCACGAAGCGTTTTCGCGAACTGGCATCTGAAGTCGGCAGCCTGCTGACATACGAAGCGACCTCCGATCTGGAAACGGAAAAAGTCACCATCGAAGGCTGGAACGGCCCGGTGCAGGTTGAGCAGATCAAAGGTAAGAAAATTACCGTGGTGCCAATTCTGCGTGCCGGTCTCGGCATGATGGAAGGCGTGCTGGAGCACGTGCCAAGCGCGCGTATCAGCGTGGTGGGTATCTACCGTAACGAAGAAACCCTTGAGCCGGTTCCTTACTTCCAGAAGCTGGTCTCTAACATCGACGAGCGTATGGCGCTGGTGGTTGATCCGATGCTGGCGACCGGTGGTTCGATGATCGCCACCATCGACCTGCTGAAAAACGCGGGCTGTAGCAGCATTAAGGTGCTGGTGCTGGTTGCGGCACCGGAAGGGATCGCGGCGCTGGAAAAAGCGCACCCGGACGTTGAGCTGTATACCGCCTCTATCGACCAGGGCCTGAACGAGCACGGATACATCATTCCGGGGCTCGGCGATGCCGGCGATAAGATCTTTGGTACGAAATAATCGAATAACGATAAATAAGCCGACTTTGATAGTCGGCTTTTTTTTGAATAAAACACCAACAACAATACTACTCAGAGGAAAACACTATGACGCGCCGTGCTATCGGGGTGAGTGAAAGACCGCCGCTTTTACAGACTATCCCGCTTAGTTTGCAGCACCTGTTCGCCATGTTTGGCGCAACCGTGCTGGTGCCAATCCTGTTCCACATTAACCCGGCAACCGTGCTGTTGTTCAACGGCATCGGTACGTTGTTGTACCTCTTTATCTGTAAAGGCAAAATCCCGGCGTATCTCGGGTCGAGCTTCGCGTTTATCTCGCCGGTTTTGCTGCTGCTGCCGCTGGGTTATGAAGTCGCGCTGGGCGGCTTTATCATGTGTGGCGTCCTGTTCTGCGTAGTGTCCTTCATTGTGAAGAAAGCCGGTACCGGCTGGCTGGACGTCATGTTCCCGCCTGCGGCGATGGGCGCCATCGTTGCGGTCATCGGTCTTGAACTGGCGGGTGTGGCGGCGAATATGGCCGGTCTGCTGCCTGCTGACGGCCAGTCACCGGATTCCAAAACCATTATCATCTCGCTGGTTACGCTGGGCGTAACGGTGTTTGGCTCCGTCCTGTTCCGCGGCTTTATGGCGATCATCCCGATCCTGATCGGCGTGCTGGCGGGCTACGCGCTCTCCTTCGCGATGGGCGTGGTGGACACCACTCCGATTGCCGAGGCGCACTGGTTCGCGCTGCCAACCTTCTACACCCCTCGCTTCGAATGGTTTGCGATTTTCACCATTCTGCCTGCGGCGCTGGTGGTGATTGCGGAGCACGTCGGCCACCTGGTGGTGACGGCGAACATCGTTAAGCGCGATTTAATCCGTGACCCGGGTCTACACCGTTCCATGTTTGCGAACGGTTTCTCCACCATCATCTCCGGTTTCTTTGGCTCCACGCCAAACACCACCTACGGTGAGAACATCGGCGTGATGGCGATTACCCGTGTCTACAGTACCTGGGTTATCGGCGGCGCGGCGATCATCGCCATTCTGCTCTCCTGCGTCGGCAAGCTGGCGGCAGCGATTCAGATTATCCCGGTGCCGGTGATGGGCGGCGTGTCTCTGCTGCTGTACGGGGTAATTGGGGCATCCGGTATTCGCGTGCTGATTGAATCCAAAGTGGATTACAGCAAGGCGCAGAACCTGATCCTGACCTCAGTAATCCTGATTATCGGCGTGAGCGGCGCGAAGGTGCACATCGGTGCGGCCGAGCTGAAGGGCATGGCGCTGGCGACCATCGTCGGCGTTGGCCTGAGCCTGATCTTCAAGCTGATCTCGGTGATCCGCCCTGAAGAGGTGGTACTGGACGCTGACGAAAGCGAAAAAGCGTCACATTGATCGAAAAGTCGGGCGAGGGATCGCCCGGTTCTCTCCTTGCAGGTTCCGTGTTAAACTCCTTTCCGATTTTACGTAGGATCTCTGGTTGAGGTATTTCTGAACGGACCGGCACAGCTCTCTCTGCCACTTTATCTCCCTGACGACGAAACTTTCGCGAGTTTCTGGCCGGGTGATAACCCCTCTTTACTGGCTGCACTGCAAAACGTGCTGCGCCAGGATCACAGCGGATACATCTATATCTGGTCACGCGAAGGCGCGGGGCGCAGCCATCTGCTGCATGCCGCCTGCGCGGAGCTTTCAGCGCGCGGTGATGCAGTAGGCTACGTGCCGCTGGATAAACGTACGTGGTTCGTGCCTGAGGTGCTGGAGGGAATGGAACATCTCTCGCTGGTCTGCATCGATAATATCGAGTGCGTGGCGGGGGACGAGCCGTGGGAAATGGCGATCTTCAACCTCTACAACCGCATCCTGGAGTCGGGCAAAACCCGGCTGCTGATCACCGGCGATCGTCCACCGCGACAGCTGAATCTGGGGCTGCCGGATCTGGCGTCTCGTCTGGACTGGGGGCAAATCTACAAGCTCCAGCCGCTGTCGGATGAAGATAAGCTTCAGGCGTTACAGCTGCGCGCAAAACAGCGCGGATTTGAGCTGCCGGAAGACGTGGGCCGCTTTCTGCTCAAGCGGCTGGATCGCGAAATGCGTACGCTGTTTGACACGCTCGATCAGCTCGATCGCGCCTCCATTACCGCCCAGCGCAAGCTGACCATTCCGTTTGTGAAAGATATTCTCAAGCTTTGAATTTTCTCGCCCGGTGGCGGCTAAATATCCCCAATTAGATGCTCAACCAGAAGTGGAATCGGTCTTCCCGATGCCACGCTCCGTCCGTTTTCGCGCCACAGCGCCGTACCGCTGATGTCCAGATGCGCCCACGGAATGGCTGGCGGGCAGAAGTGGTGCAGCAGCCACGCTGCCGAAGCACTGATTGCTGCATTATTGGTCGGCGTGTTGCACAGATCGGCGATGGTACTCTCGGTCTGCTTTTTCAAGCGGGCATCCAGGGGTAAAGACCACACTTCGTCACCGCTTCTTTTCCCTGCTCGGGTGAGAAAATCGCGCATCAACTCATTTTGCGTCATTAAACCACTGAATTCATACCCCAGCGCTTTAACCACTGCACCGGTTAGCGTTGCTATATCAATAATATATTGAGCCTGTGGGTGCCGCTGGCTGGCCCAGGCGATGGCGTCTGCCAGCACCAGTCGGCCTTCGGCATCGGTATTGTTGATTTCAACCGTGGTGCCGTTGCAGGCCGTCGCCACCGTTCCGGGCTGCATGGCGTCCGGGCCAATGGCGTTTTCCGCCAGTGCCAGCACGCCCATAATGCGTACGGGCAGCGCCAGCTCTGCGGCGGTCAGCATCAGGCCCAGCACGTTAGCCGCACCGCACATGTCGTATTTCATGGTATACATGCCCGCGCCTTCCTTCAGCCACAGGCCGCCTGTATCAAAGGTTATGCCTTTTCCCACATAGCAGCGCACCGGGCCGTCGTTGACGCCGTCATAATGGATCGCCAGCAGGCGCGGCGGACAGGTCGCCCCTTTGCCAACGGCGTGCAGCAGCCCCAGACTCTGCTCAACGATTTGCTTTTCATCCAACACCTCGCAGCGCAGAAAAGGGAAGGCGGCACACAGTTTTTGCGCCTCTTCCACCACAAACTGCGGCGTGCATCGGTCGGACGGGATATCCGCCAGCCGTCGCGCAGCGACCATTCCGTGGGCGATGGCCTGCTGCTGGCGGAAGATTCCCTCCAGTTTTGCCTGCTGTTCCGGCAGGCAAAGGGCAGTAATGTGCGTAAGGCGCACCGTCGATTCATCCGTTTTCTTCAGCTTCAGATCGCTTAGCCTGTGCGCCTGATTAAAAAGAAAACGCAGCACCTGCGCCAGCACCACATCGTCGATATTGGTAACGTCCAGTATCAGCTCGGGGCTGACGGGCGAGGCCAGCAGCGGGCGCAGCGCCGTCAGCAATCCTTCGGTCAGGCTATCCTGCCAGAGGGCATCTGGCAGCAGAGTGATCCGGGCAAACGGGGCGCAGCCAAAGCGGGTGTCAGCGATGCTGGCAGACTCGCGCATTTCTGCGACCAGCGCCGTTTCGGGCAAATGCGTACAGGAGGCGGACGCAATCAAATGGCTCTGCGGAGCCGCGTCAGAAAGCGCGTTGATAAACTGATACGTAATCATCATGACTCCTCAATCGGCGCGCGGATCCGCGCGGCATAGGCCTGCATCCACTCATCGTCTACCGCGTGATAATGCGTTTTCTCCCGCAGGCGTTCGGTACGAAAAACGGTGAGAGGCTGGCGAGCCGTCGCCACCACAAACGAGAAGGTTTTGATGTTGGTGGCGGCACCAAATTCGCCTTTGTTGTTCATGCACACCACTGAGAGATCGCCCGCGCGCCCAAAGCGCGACATCAGCTTGTCTTCCAGTTCGAACACTACCGAATCGGCAGCCTGCTGGGGCGTCATGCCCTGCGCCATGCGGCGGACGATTTCGTAGCTGGTGCAGCCTTTCATCAGATCTTCACCGACGCCCGTGGCGGTGGCAGCGCCGGTTTCACTGTCGCAGTAAAATCCGGAACCAATAATGGGCGAATCCCCGAGTCGACCGCGCTTTTTCATGAACAGGCCGCTGGTGGACGTGGCGACGCTCATCGAGCCCTGCTTATCGAGGCCGATAATGCCGACGGTGTCATGCCCGTCGTAAGGGCTTAAGCCCTTATCCAGCGTTTCACGGCAGCGTTTGCGGTAGTGCTGCAAGGCGCGGTCAGTGAGCATGGTTTTGTCGGCAAAGCCCTGGCTCAGCGCCCATTCGCGCGCGCCCTGGCCCACCAGCAGGCTGTTGTAGCGCTGGCGGCTTAACGCATGCGCCACCCGCACCGGGTTGGCGATATCCACCAGGTTGCCCACGGCACCAAACGCCAGCGTATCGCCGTCCATGTAGGCGGCGTCCAGCTCCACTTCGCCATTTTCGGTGGGCAGCCCGCCGTAGCCGACGGATTTATAAAACGGAAAATCTTCGACGGCGGCGACGGCATCCACCACCGCTGCCGAGACCGGTTTCCCCGCAGCCAGCGCAGATGCAGACTCGGTGACGCCTTCAAGCGCCATTCTCCAGGTCGCGATAATTCCCCACATGCTTTACTCCTGTTTTGCAAGGGTGGTGTCGGTTTGCGTAACGGTGACCATTTCCGCCGCGCGGTACTGTTTGTCCACGATACGCATGAAAGGTAGGTACAGCATGGCGCCAATTAGCAGGTTGATAAGCTGCATCACGCTGCCGCTCAGGTGCCCGGTAACGATAAAACCGCTGATAACGGGTGGCAGCGTCCAGGGAATAAACACCCCGGTGGTGACGGCAACCGCGCCAATCTTCATCGCTGCATACTGCACGGTAACCAGCACCAGCGGCACCAGATTGAACGGGATAAGCATGATTGGGTTCATGATCACCGGCAGGCCAAACAGGATCGGTTCGTTGATGTTAAACACTGACGCCCCGGCGCCGAGGCGCGCCACTTCCCGCATGTTTTTGCTGCGGGCGAAAATCAGCATCGCAATGACCAGCGACAGCGTGGCCCCCGCGCCGCCCATCCAGATCATGTCAAAAAACTGTTCGGTGATAATGTGCGGCGGCGTGGCGCCAGCCTGAATGGCCGCGATGTTGTCGGTCTGGTTCTCCATCCACAGCGGGCGAATGATGCCGTTAATCATCGAGCCGGAGTTAATGCCCACTGACCAGAGAATGGTGATGCTGAAGACCGTCATCAGCGCGCCAAAGTAAGAGGTACCGTAGTGGCGCACCGGCGTGGCCACTACTTCGTAAATAAACTGGTGGATAGTGTTGTAGTGGGTGTTTTCAAACACGATACGGATACCCAGCACCAGAATCATCACCAGCAGGGCCGGGATTAATGCCGCGAACGACTCCTGCACCGCCGGCGGCACGCCGTCCGGCATTTTGATGACCAGTTTTTTGCGCTTGAGCCAGCAGAACAGTTCCGTCCACAGCAGAGAACCAATCATCGCCACGAACAGCCCTTTGCTGCCAATCCACTCCACCGGAATGACGGTAATACCGCCGTTTTCCGCCACTTTGATAAAGGGCGTCAGGATGAGAAAGGCGACCAGCGCCAGGATGCCGCAGGAGATGCGATCCTCGCCGTAGTGTTCCGCCAGGCGGAAGGCCACCAGGAAGCTGATGAACAGCGACATGGTGGAGAACACCGCGTTGAACGGAATTTCAATAATGGCGCTCCAGCTCTCACCAAAGGCCTGAGACATAAACTGCTGATAGGCTTGATTCGGGAATGACGAGATCACCAGCAGAACGGAGCCGACGATGATAAACGGCATGAAGGATACGTAGGCGCCGCGAATGGCCCCGAGATGACGCTGCTGGGCCGTTTTGGCCGCCAGCGGCATCAGTTTTGCTTCAAGAAATCCCAGAACATTGTTCATTGTGAACTCCGTACAAGATTGAGGGGTGTTGGTTGTGTTATGTCTGGGAATTATCAGTGAAGCGTGGCGAGCGAAAGGTGAAATCGGTCACAAAGCAATCGCTGCTGTAGTATAAATCTCATAAGATTAGTTCTGAGGATTTGCGATGGAAATTAAACTGCATGCTAATGCCACCACGACGCCGCGCATCCGTCGCTATCTTCAGCAGTCAGATAAAAGCGACAGAGAGCTTGCCGCTGAGCTGGGCATTTCGGTCACTACCGTCAGGCGCTGGCGCAACCGCGAGCAGATTTCGGACAACCACACAACGCCAAAAGTGATACACAAAGCGTTGAGACAAGAGCAGATCGCACTGGTGAATGTCCTGCGTGACGTCTCGGGAGCGCCGCTTGATGAACTGCTGCAGATTGTAAACGGCGTGCTGGGGATCCCCGTATCCCGGGCGACATTGAACCGCTACCTCAAACCGACCTCTGCGCAACAAAAAGGGGCTCCGTTGCAGGGGAAAAAGGCGCTCAAGGCAGGTATCGTGCCGCAAAAACTTCTGTTACATCATCAGCCTCTGTCTCTGCATATGGACGATGGCGGAGAACAGCATCTGCTTTGGGCGCGTGAACCGGTGAGCGGCTGGTGCTACGCCCGGCTGTACGCGGGCACTTCTCCGCAACTGCTGGCCCGCTGGGCGCACGACGCGCTGGAAGCCTGTCCGGCTGATATTCAATCTATTGAGACTTTTGGTTTCGAAGTGAAGCCAGAGGAGCGTAATGCCACCGTTACGGTGCATCCACAGCAATACTCCGCCGTTCAGGTTGCTCAGCCGCTCTGTGAAATCATTCCACGCCTGAACAGTGAGCCGGCAGGCGAGCTGTTGATCCAGCTGTGCGAATTTTACAACCGGGGAAAAGCGCAGAAAAAGTTAGGAGAGAGTACGCCGCAGGCCTTTCTTGAAGCGCTGCGGCGTAACGATTAGAGGATCTCGAGCACGTCTTCCGGCGGACGTCCAATGCGCGCCTGGCCGTTCGCCACCACAATCGGGCGCTCAATCAGCTTTGGATTTTCAACCATCGCCTGGATCAGCTCAGCCTCGGTGAGACGGCTATCATCCAGGTTGAGCGACTTATACAGATCTTCTTTCTGACGCATCAGCTCTCTAGCACTGCCCATTCCCAGCATGCGCAGCAGCTGGCGGAGGGTTTGCGCGTCAGGTGGTGTATCAAGGTAAAGCACCACTTCCGGCTCAACGCCGTTAGACTTCAGCAGGCTCAGGGTATCGCGGCTCTTGGAGCAGCGAGGGTTGTGATAAATTTTTACGGCGTCTGTCATGACGTGAATTCTCCTTTATTACATCTTCTCGTACGGCTTAAAGCGCTGCTGCAGGCCGCGCAGCTGATCGATACGCGCATCGTAACGGGCCTGCTGTAGGCTACCGAGCTTGACCTGCGAGCTGGCGCTGCTGAGAGCGGAAATCGCCTGATCGAGGCGGCCCACCAGGGCAAAGCCTTCGGCACGCGCCGCAAGCTCCTGATCGCGGTTGCCGAGCTGGGCTTCCGCCTGAGCGAGCAGATCCCAGCCGTTTTGATCGTCTTTATTATTAAAGGTGTAGCGGTTCAGGATAGTCGCCGCTTCACCCGGCTGGCCGCCCTGCAGATAAGCGTTCGCCAGGTTAAGCTGCAGCACCGGGTTGGTACGGACGTCTTTCGCCCCTTTCAGACGGTTAATCGCATCGGCGGTTTTCTTCTGCCCCAGATCGATATCCGTCGACAGATCGAGATACCACGGGTTGTTCGGGTCGGCAGCAAGAAGCGGCTGCAGCGCTTTACGCGCCTCGTCGTATTTGCTGGCTTCCATCGCCTGAAGCGCCTGACCATACTGCGCCGCGTTTTTCTCACGCACGTTGCCTTTCGCCAGGGTATCCAGCAGGTCACTGGTGAGCTGGTTACGCCCGGAATTGTACATTCCCAGGGTTCTCACTTTCGCCATGTAGAAATCCTGCGAAGACTGGACCACCACAGGACGCATCTGGTTTGCACGGTTACGCGCGTCCGATAGTCGGCTTTCAGGCAGCGGGTGCGTCAGCAGGATTTCCGGCGGACGGGAAGAGTAACGCGCCTGATCGAGCAGTTTTTCCAGGAAGCTCGGCATGGCCTGCGGGTCAAAGCCCGAGCGCTGCAGCACCTGAATCCCGATGCGGTCCGCTTCCTGCTCGTTTTGTTGGGTAAAGCTGATCATCCCCTGACGTGTTCCCGCCAGCGTACCGGTCAGGGCTGCCATCCCGGCCTGCGGGCTGGCCATCGCCAGCAGAATCGATCCCAGTGCACCCACCCAGGTGAGGGGAGCGTTACGTTTCTGGTCTTCCATCGCACGCGCCAGGTGACGCTGTGTGACGTGCGAAATTTCGTGCGCCATTACCGAGGCCAGCTGGCTTTCGTTGTCTGAATATCGGAATAACGCCGAATGCAGCACCACGTTACCGCCAAAGAAGGCGAAGGCGTTGATTTCGTCATTATTGATTAAATAGAAATGGAAGGGGGTCTTTACCGAGTCGGCGTGTGCTACCAGACGCATCCCCAGCCCGTTTATGTACTGCACCAGCAAAGGGTCGTTGATCAGCGGGGCGCTGCCGCGCAGCTGGCGAACATAGTAATCCCCCATTTGCATCTCTTGCCCAATAGAGAGCGTGCTTCCTGCTGTGGTGCCCATGTCCGGCAATGAATCGGACGAGTCAGCAAAAGCGGGCAACACCTGACCGACCGTCACCGCGGCAATCAGTGTTGCAACCAGTGTTTTTCTCAATTGCCTGAACATAACCACTGTCCTGTATGTTGGATGTGCTAATTTGACCGATGAACCGGCATATCGTTCATCTCTGCTGCCCTGCGAGTGTAGCCGTGTTGTAGCATGAAGAAAATCCCATTCATCAGGGTTTTGCGGATTGCGATCGGGATACAAAAAGCGAAAGTCTTTTTTGTGACAGTTAGATACAATTCACCGTCTCACTCCCGCCATTCGATTCAGGGAAGGGTTGTATGCTCGAAATGTTAATGCAGTGGTACCGGCGTCGGTTCAGCGACCCGGAAGCCATTGCTTTGTTGGTTATTCTGGTTGCCGGGTTCGGTATTCTGTTCTTCTTCAGCGGCCTGCTCGCCCCTCTGCTGGTGGCGATTGTGCTGGCGTATCTGCTGGAGTGGCCCACGGCGCGTCTGGAACATATCGGCTGTTCCCGCCGCTGGGCGACCAGCATCGTGCTGGTGCTGTTTGTCGGCATCCTGCTGTTAATGGCATTTGTGGTGATGCCGGTCGCCTGGCAGCAGGGAATTAACCTGATCCGCGACATGCCCGGCATGCTGAACAAGCTGTCTGATTTTGCCGCCACGCTGCCGCGCCGTTATCCGGCCCTGATGGATGCCGGAATTATCGACGCGATGGCCGAAAATATGCGCGCCCGCATCATGACGATGGGTGATTCGGTGGTGAAATACTCTCTGGCCTCGCTGGTAGGACTGCTGACGCTGGCGGTTTACCTTGTGCTCGTGCCGCTGATGGTCTTCTTCCTGGTGAAAGATAAAGATCAAATGCTCAACGCCGTGCGCCGTATTCTGCCGCGCAACCGCGGGCTGGCAGGGCAGGTCTGGGAAGAGATGAACCAGCAGATCACCAACTACATTCGCGGCAAGGTGCTGGAGATGATTGTCGTGGGGGTAGCGACCTGGATTGGCTTCCTGATTTTCGGCCTGAACTACTCGCTGCTGCTGGCGGTGCTGGTGGGGCTGTCGGTTCTGATCCCGTACATAGGCGCGTTTGTGGTGACCATTCCGGTTGTTGGGGTCGCGTTGTTCCAGTTTGGGCTGGGGACTGAGTTCTGGAGCTGCTTCGCGGTGTACCTGATTATTCAGGGCCTGGACGGTAACCTGCTGGTGCCGGTGCTGTTCTCCGAAGCGGTGAACCTGCATCCGCTGGTGATTATCTTATCCGTGGTGATTTTCGGCGGGCTGTGGGGATTCTGGGGCGTGTTCTTCGCTATTCCGCTGGCTACGCTGATTAAAGCGGTCGTCCACGCGTGGCCGGATGTGCCGGCGGTGGAAGAGAAGTAGAGGGGGGCGGCCTGATGCCCTCACCCCGACCCCTTCACACGGGGAGAGGGAGAAAACATGAAAAACGGCAACCTGGGTTGCCGTTTTGCTGTTTATCAGGCGCTTTGTTTCAGCCAGTTCAACACCACGTCGTGGTGGTTGCTGGTTTTGAAGTCGTCAAACACGTGTTCAACTTTACCGTCAGCGTCAATCAGGAAGCTGATGCGGTGGATGCCGTCGTAGGTTTTACCCATAAACGTCTTCTCGCCCCAGACGCCGAACTGCTCGCATACCTGATGATCTTCATCAGAAAGCAGCGTGAAGTTCAGCAGCTCTTTTTCAGCAAATCGTGACAGCTTTTCTGGTTTATCGGTGCTGATACCCAGCACTTCCACGCCGACTTTTTTCAACTCGTCCATGTTGTCGCGTAAGCCGCAGGCCTGTACGGTGCAGCCGGGGGTCATGGCTTTCGGGTAGAAATAGACCAGAACACGCTGTCCCTGGAAGTCGGTCAAATTTACTTGCTCGCCGTCTTGATCCGGTAAGCTAAATTTCGGTGCGATGTCACCGGCTTTCAGTGGGTTCATTACTCAACTCCATCCTGTTCGTGCTGCGAATAATTGACGACGCTTATACTGCCCTGCGCGTTTAATTCTGTACAGAGGGCTTTGAACGCTTGCTCGATATTTGACGCATCCTGTGAGGCAGGGCTGTGCGCGGTAATTTGAATAAACAGCACCGGAAGACCATGGTCATCGCTTGTCTGCGTACGGGAAACCAGTTCGGCAATATTCATCTGATGACTGTCAAAAAGCGCCGTGAAACGCTCAATCAGATGCGGAGAATCAGGCACTTCAACCTGTACCCAGACGGTAGAAGGCAGTGCCGGACGCGGACGCGCAGTGGTGCGCTTCATGACAATCAGCAAATCCAGTTCGGCCCCTTTCAGCGGCAGGGTCGATTCAATCAACGTGATGGCGTTCCATGTCCCGGAAAGTAACATAATAAATGTGAACTCTTCGCCGAGCATCGCCAGACGGCTGTCTTCGATATTACAGCCGCAGCTGCTTACGTGGCGGGTGATGGTGTTCACGATACCCGGCCTGTCGGCACCCAGCGCAGTGATAACCAGGTAATGTTGTGATGAGGTTGTCAAACCTGTTCTTCCTTTGCATGGTTAAGTCTTCCTAAGGAAAGCATAAAAAAAACATGCATACAACCGCCTGACAGCCTCAGGTCGCTTGCTTTTATTACAGTTCCAAACGTAACATTGAGGCTCTTGTTCGCACAGAGGATGGCTCATGTTCACGGGAAGTATTGTCGCGCTTGTTACACCGATGGATGAAAAAGGTAATGTCTGCCGGTCAAGCATGAAGAAGCTCATTGATTACCATGTCGCCAACGGAACCTCGGCGATCGTTTCGGTAGGGACTACCGGTGAATCCGCAACGCTGAGCCACGACGAGCACGGCGATGTGGTGATGCTGACCCTGGAACTGGCTGACGGACGTATTCCGGTCATCGCGGGCACAGGGGCTAATGCAACCGCAGAAGCTATCAGCCTGACCAAACGTTTTAACGACAGCGGCATCGTTGGCTGTCTGACGGTGACTCCTTACTACAACCGTCCTACTCAGGAAGGTTTGTTCCAGCACTTCAAAGCCATCGCTGAACATACTGACTTGCCACAAATTCTGTATAATGTGCCGTCCCGTACCGGTTGCGATATGCTGCCGGAAACCGTTGGTCGTCTCTCGGAAGTAAAAAATATTATCGGTATTAAAGAGGCGACAGGGAACTTAAGCCGCGTTCATCAGATCAAAGAGCTGGTTTTAGACGACTTTATCCTGTTGAGTGGTGATGACGCGACCGCGCTGGACTTTATGCAGCTCGGTGGCCATGGCGTGATCTCCGTAACGGCAAACGTTGCGGCACGCGACATGGCTGAAATGTGCAAACTGGCCGCAGCAGGTCATTTTGATGAAGCGCGCGTCATTAATCAGCGTCTGATGCCGCTGCACAATAAATTATTTGTCGAACCCAATCCGATCCCAGTGAAATGGGCATGCAAGGAGTTGGGTCTTGTAGCAACCGATACGCTGCGTCTGCCAATGACACCGATCACCGACCACGGTCGTGATATCGTCAGGGCTGCGCTGAAGCATGCCGGTTTGCTGTAGAGTTTAGGGAGATTTGATGGCTTATTCAGTACAGAAGTCGCGCCTGGCGAAGGTTGCGAGTGTTTCGCTTGTTATGCTGCTCGCTGCCTGTAGTTCAGACTCGCGCTACAAGCGCCAGGTGAGCGGTGATGAATCCTATCTGGATGCAACCCCGCTTGCTGAACTTCACGCACCGGCTGGTATGATCCTGCCGATTCAGAACGGCGATTATAATATTCCCGTGACCAACGGCAGCGGCCTGGTCGGTAAAGCGCTTGATATTCGTCCGCCAGCACAGCCTCTGGCGCTGGTTAGCGGGGCGCGTACCCAGTTCACCGGTGATACGGCGTCTCTGATGGTTGAGAGCGCGCGCGGTAGCAATCTTTGGCCGCAGGTTGTCAGCGTCATTCAGTCGAAGAACTACACCATCGATAAACGCGATGACGCCAGCCAGACGTTAACCACCGACTGGATCGAATGGAACCGTCTGGATGAAGACCAGCAGTACCGCGGTCGCTATCAAGTCTCCGTTAAACCACAGGGTTATCAGCAGGCGGTCAACGTTAAGCTGTTGAACCTGGAGCAGGCGGGTAAACCGGTTGCGGATGCCGCGTCCCTGCAGCGTTACAGTACCGAAATGTTGAACGTGATTGCCGCAGGTCTGGATAAGACCGCTACCGATGCCGCCAACGCTGCGCAGAGCCGTAACGGTGTAACCTTCGATGTTCAGAGCGGCGCGGATGATACCGGCCTGCCAATGCTGGTGGTGCGTGCACCGTTTAACCAGACCTGGCAACGTCTGCCAGCGACGCTGGAAAAAGTGGGCATGAAAGTGACCGACAGCACGCGTTCAACCGGCAGCATGACGGCAACCTATAAGCCGCTCTCCGACAGCGCGTGGCAGGAACTGGGTGCGAAAGATCCTCAGCTTGCCTCCGGTGACTATAAGATTCAGGTAGGCGACCTAGATAACCGCAGCAGTCTGCAGTTTATCGATCCAAAAGGTCACACGCTGACCCAGTCGCAGAACGATGCGCTGGTCGCTGTCTTCCAGGCAGCATTCAGCAAATAAATACGAGGGCTGGTGAATCCAGCCCTTTTTATTTTAGTGCCACGCAAACGTGTGCGTGGCATAATATCCCCAGTTTTGAACACAAATCATCACACCAGGAGTAATGAAGATGCAGAAGCAAGCTGAGTTGTATCGTGGCAAAGCGAAGACCGTATACAGCACGGAAAACCCGGATCTGTTGGTGCTCGAGTTCCGCAATGATACGTCAGCAGGGGATGGCGCACGCATTGAGCAGTTCGATCGTAAAGGCATGGTGAACAACAAGTTCAACCACTTCATTATGACCAAACTGGCCGAAGCGGGTATCCCGACCCAGATGGAAGCGTTGCTGTCCGATACGGAATGTCTGGTGAAAAAACTGGATATGGTTCCGGTTGAGTGCGTTATTCGTAACCGTGCGGCGGGCTCCCTGGTGAAGCGTCTCGGCATTGAAGAAGGTATCGAACTGAATCCACCGCTGTTCGACCTGTTCCTGAAAAACGATGCCATGCACGATCCGATGGTCAATGATTCCTACTGCGAAACCTTCGGCTGGGTGAACAAAGAGAACCTGGCACGCATGAAAGAGCTGACCTACAAAGCCAACGACGTGCTGAAAAAACTGTTTGATGACGCGGGCCTGATCCTCGTCGACTTCAAGCTGGAGTTTGGTCTGTTCAAAGGCGAAGTGGTGCTGGGCGATGAGTTCTCACCAGACGGTAGCCGCCTGTGGGATAAAGAAACGCTGGATAAAATGGACAAAGACCGTTTCCGTCAGAGCCTGGGTGGCCTGATTGAAGCGTACGAAGCGGTTGCTCACCGTTTAGGCGTTAAGCTCGACTAACTCCCTCACTTGCCAAAGGATGTTCGCATCCTTTGGCGTCTTACCTTTGTTTCCTATGGTAATCTTGCCGTTAACCGCCTACGATCATAGCTATTATAAATGGAATAGTTAGAGGTGGTTATGCGCTGGCAAGGGCGTCGTGAAAGTGACAATGTAGAAGACAGACGCAGTGATGGCGGCGGTCCTTCAATGGGTGGACCCGGCTTCCGGTTACCCAGCGGTAAGGGCGGCATCATCCTGCTGATTGTGGTTTTAGTCGCGGGTTATTACGGCGTTGACCTCACAGGGTTGATGACCGGTCAGCCGCTGCAACAGCAGGAGCATTCTCAACGCTCCATCAGTCCGAATGAAGATGAAGCGGCCAAATTTACCTCCGTTATTCTCGCCACAACGGAAGACACCTGGGGTCAGCTGTTTGAGAAGATGGGGCGTACCTACCAGCAGCCGAAGCTGGTGATGTACCGGGGCGCAACCCGCACCGGATGCGGCACCGGACAGTCCGTGATGGGGCCGTTCTACTGCCCGGCAGACGGCACCGTCTATATCGATCTCTCCTTTTACGATGACATGAAACGCAAGCTTGGCGCTGACGGTGATTTTGCCCAGGGTTACGTGATCGCGCATGAAGTCGGCCATCACGTGCAAAAGCTGCTGGGGATTGAGCCTAAGGTACGCCAGCTTCAGCAAAATGCTTCTCAGACTGAAGTGAACCGACTGTCAGTCAAAATGGAGCTGCAGGCGGACTGCTTCGCGGGCGTCTGGGGCCACAGCATGCAGCAGCAGGGCGTTCTGGAATCCGGCGATCTTGAAGAGGCGTTAAATGCCGCTCAGGCGATCGGTGACGACCGTCTTCAGCAGCAGAGCCAGGGGCGCGTCGTGCCGGACAGCTTCACTCACGGTACCTCACAGCAGCGCTACAGCTGGTTTAAACGCGGCTTCGACAGCGGCGACCCGGCGCAGTGCAATACCTTCGGCAAAGCGATGTAATGCTGGCGTTTGAACAGCTGATACGCGAGCTTGAACGCACCGGCTATCGTCGGCTGGTGGTGCTCAGCGGCGAGGCGCAGTGGACGCTAACCCAGGCGGTTGCTCTGCGTGACGCCTTGCCCGGAGACTGGGTAAGGCTTGACGAACACCCTTCAAAAGCCATCAGCGGCCTGCTGGGACGCGAGTTCCGGCATGCTGTTTTTGACGCCAGCGCCGGGTTTGATGTCGCCGCGTTTGCCGCCCTGAGCGGAACGCTGAGCGCCGGAAGCCTTCTGGTGCTGCGGGTTCCGCCACTCGACGCGTGGGCCAGGTTGCCAGACATAGATTCACTGCGCTGGAGCGACAGCGCGGAGCCGATCGCCACTCCACACTTTGTGCTCCACTTCTGCCGGACGCTTGCCGCCGATTCGGATGCGATTGTCTGGCAACAGCATCGTCCCTTGTCCGTTTCCGTTGCGGCGGATTTACCGTCCTGGCAGCCTGCCAGTGGCGCACCGCAGCGTGAGCAGGCGGAGATCCTCGACGCGCTTCTGACCATGCCTGCGGGCATTGCCGCGGTAACGGCACCGCGCGGGCGCGGAAAGTCAGCGCTGGCGGGGATGCTGCTCAGTAGCATTCAGGGGAGTGCGGTGGTCACGGCACCGGCTAAAGGGGCAACGGATGTCATAGCGCGCTTTGCGGGCGAGCATTTCCGCTTTATGGCCCCGGATGCGCTGCTGGCCTCCACGCTGCAGGCCGACTGGCTGATTGTCGATGAAGCGGCTGCCATCCCGGGCCCGCTGCTGGAGAAGCTGGTCACGCGCTTTCCGCGCGTAGTGTTAACCACCACGGTGCAGGGCTATGAAGGGACGGGCAGGGGGTTCCTGCTGAAGTTTTGCGCCCGTTTCAGCGGACTGCGGCATTATGCCTTATCGACCCCCATTCGCTGGGCTGCCGGATGTCCGCTTGAGCGGTTCGTGGCGAATGCTCTGTTATTTGATGATGCGCTTATCGACCGCAAACCGGAAGGCGACGTGCGTATAACGCCGCTGGCGCCGCGGATGTGGGAGAGCGACCCGGCACGCGTGGCAAGCGTTTATGAACTGCTGTGTGCTGCACACTACCGTACTTCACCGCTCGATTTACGCCGGATGATGGACGCGCCCGGCCAGCACTTTGCTGTTGCCGGGACGGAGGCAGAGATTGCAGGCGCGCTCTGGCTGGTGGAAGAGGGCGGGTTGTCCCCTGAACTTAGCCGCGCCGTGTGGGCGGGATACCGGCGTCCGCGCGGGAATCTCGTGGCGCAGTCCCTGGCGGCGCACGGCGGCTCTCCGCTCGCGGCGACGTTGAAAGGGCGACGGGTTAGCCGCATTGCGGTTCACCCCCTGCGCCAGCGGGAAGGCATCGGGCAACAGCTTATCCGTAGCGCCCGCGGCGAAGATTATCTGTCGGTGAGCTTTGGTTATACCGATGAGCTGTGGCATTTCTGGCAGCAGTGCGGCTTTGTGCTGGTGCGGATGGGCAGCCATCGTGAAGCCAGCAGCGGCTGCTACACGGCGATGGCGCTGCTGCCGCTTAGCGAGGCAGGGCGTCGGCTGTGCGCGCAGGAACATCAGCGTTTGTGCCGGGATATGCGCGTCCTGTCTGCCTGGAACGGTGAAAAGATCCCCGTGGAAGACCGATGGGAAGCTACCCTTAATAGTGACGACTGGCTGGAGCTGGCGGGGTTTGCGTTTGCACACCGTGCGTTTTCAACCTCGGCTGCCGCGCTGACGCGGCTGTTGTTAGCCGTGGACATGCCGCTTCCGGCCCTGCGTGGGAAAATGGCTGGAAAAACGGAAGACGTCGGTCGAAAAGCGTTGCTGGCAAAGCTGCGCAGTGAAACCGCGCAAGCGCTTGAAAGCCTTGATTATCCCCGCTGCCAGCAGTTGAAGGAAGACATTTTGCAATGGCAATTTTTTCAATGACTTCTTCAGTAAAGTGGCATGGTCATTCACGTCGGGAGGCGTAGAATCCAGGTCATCTATTAAGGAGACCACCATGAAACACGATCATTTTGTTGTTCAAAGCCCTGACAAACCGGCTAAACAGTTACTGCTTCTGTTTCATGGGGTTGGCGATAATGCCGTCAATATGGGGCAGATTGGCAGCTGGTTTGCGCCCGTTTTCCCCGAAGCGCTGATTGTCAGCATCGGTGGCGTAGAGCCATGCGGCCCGAACGGACGCCAGTGGTTCTCGGTTCAGGGCGTGACGGAAGAGAACCGTCAGGCGCGCATTGATGCCATCATGCCGACCTTTATCGAGGTCGTCCGCTACTGGCAGCAGCAGAGCGGTGTAGGAGCCGATGCCACCGCGCTGATTGGCTTCTCGCAGGGGTCAATCATGTCGCTGGAAAGCGTAAAGGCGCACCCGGGTCTGGTTTCACGGGTGATCGCGTTTAACGGTCGTTTTGCGACGTTACCAACAAGCGCAACCACGCAGACCACGATCCACTTAATCCACGGCGGTGAAGACCGGGTGATTGAACTCTCGCATGCGGTTGCTGCCCAGGAAGCGCTGATTCGGGAAGGTGGGGATGTGACGCTGGATATCGTTGACGATCTGGGCCACGCCATTGACGACCGCAGCATGCAGTTTGCGCTCGATCGTTTACGCTATACCGTACCGAAGCACTACTTTGATGAAGCGCTCAGCGGCGGTAAGCCGGATAACGATGATATTGTTGAGTTTATGTGAGGTTATCCCCTCTCCACAGGAGAGGGGATACGGACCGGTTACTTCTTCTGGTCTTTCTTCGGCCAGTCGTCGTCATCGTCCCACTTGTCGTTGAAATCACGGTGCGGGGGAAGATCCGGTTTGTTGGCGAGAAATTTTTTATGGTCCACGCGCTTAAGGTCTTTAATCACGTTAAGCAGTACGCCGACCAGAAAAACCAACACCAGAACCCACCAGTACTTTGAAAGCCAATCCATTCGCTATTCCTCTCAGAGCGTTCGTCAGGCGACGAGTTGCTCCATAATACGTTGATACATACGGGCCAGCAGTTGCAAATCTGCCGCATTGACACACTCATTTATTTTATGAATGGTTGCGTTCACTGGCCCCAGTTCGACAACCTGAGCACCCATACGGGCGATAAAGCGTCCGTCTGAGGTGCCACCCGTTGTCAGCAGCTGTGGCTTAATTTCATTATAGTGCTCGATGGCGTTCACCACCGCATCCACCAGTTTGCCGCACTGCGTCAGGAACGGCTGGCCGGAAAGCCACCACTCCACGGTGTAGCGCAGTTGATATTTTTCCAGCAGGGCAACAACGCGTGCCTTGATCATCTCATCGGTCAGTTCCGTGCTGAAGCGGAAGTTGAACTGGACGAAGTAATCCCCCGGGATCACGTTATTGCTTCCGGTCCCGGCCTTGACGTTCGCAATCTGCATGCTGGTCGGCGGGAAGAACTCGTTGCCCTTATCCCACTCAATCGCCACCAGCTCGCTCAGCATTGGCGCGGCGCGGTGGACCGGGTTATCGGCCAGATGCGGATACGCAACGTGCCCCTGAACGCCGTGAATGGTCAGGTTACAGGTCAGCGAGCCACGGCGTCCGTTTTTGACGACGTCACCCACCACTTCGGTGCTGGACGGCTCACCGACCAGGCAGTAGTCGAGACGCTCGTTGCGTGCCATCAGCGCTTCAACAACCTTCACGGTACCGTTGTGCGCGCTGGCTTCTTCGTCGGAGGTTACCAAAAACGCGAGACGGTTTTTGTGGTTCGGATGCTGCGCCACAAAGCGCTCTGCCGCCACGACCATCGCCGCCAGAGAGCCTTTCATGTCTGCCGCGCCGCGACCAAACAGCATGCCGTCGCGAATGGTCGGTTCAAACGGTGGGTTAATCCAGCGGTCCGCGTCACCGGCGGGAACAACGTCAGTATGCCCGGCGAAGGCCAGCGTTTCGCCCTGTCCGCGCCACGCCCAGAAGTTCTGGGTATCGCCAAAATCCATGCGTTCAATGGTAAAACCGATGGCGCGCAGGCGTTCAATCATAAGAGCCTGACAACCTGCGTCGTCCGGGCTAAGGGAAGGACGGCGAATAAGCTGCTGAGTCAGCTCAATGACCGGGCATGACATAAACTACACCTCAACGAAAAAAGTCGGAATAAAGGGTTTCACTGAAACCCAGCAGCATAGGCTGCCCTGGCGCGCAGAGCAATGGGCGTTTGATAATTGCCGGCATCTCGAGCATCAGTTTTGCCGCGCTGTCGGCATCGGTGATGCTGGCGCGCAGAGATTCGTCCAGTTTACGCCAGGTGGTACCGCGAGTGTTCAGCAGAGCTTCCCAGCCCACTTCGCGGATAGCGCTATGCAGAAATTCTGCATCAAGCCCATCGGCGCGGTAATCGTGGAAACGGTACTCCACGCCGTTCGCTTCCAGCCATCGACGGGCTTTTTTGATGGTGTCGCAATTTTTAATGCCGTACATCACAACCATGGTGAATCCTTTTGACCTTATGATGATTAAATGTTCAGTAAATTCGAAGATATATCCTTAAGTGGAATATAACACATTCAGGAATCGTCTGGATTTACACTTTATATTAATTCAACTCACATCTGTACGCTGAATATTCTTTCACCATTTAAGCATAGATGTCCATAAACTTTAAAAACCCAATAAACTCAGCAAATAAAATAAAACTCACCCATCCGTAGGGTTATTTCAAAATATTGCTGGCCGTCACAAAAAATTGAGGTCTCACCGTTCATATTTATCATAAATCCCCGCAGGACGTGGGGTACAATCACAGCAATTGGTTAAATAGTCTTCACAATGATGGCCCGTTTTTGTAGAATGCGCATAATAATAAGAGAGGTAGTTATGATTGAACGTGAACTGGGGAACTGGAAAGATTTTATCGAAGGCATGCTTCGTAAATGACATTCAGTAAGAATTGCAAGAGCACTAAAATAAGTAAAATAACCATAGTGTGAATTAATCACACAGTAAAAAGGCGGCCGATAAAGCCGCCTTTTTTTATTTCAATCACTTACTCAGCACGTTCCTTTAGCGGGAAGCGACGACGCACCAGCACAAAGAACAGCGGAACGAAATAAATGGCCAGAATGGTGGCCGAAATCATGCCGCCCATGACCCCCGTCCCGACGGCATGCTGGCTGCTGGAGCCTGCTCCCGTACTGGTTGCCATCGGCAGTACGCCAAAGACAAACGCCAGTGACGTCATCAGGATCGGGCGCAGGCGCTGACGGCAGGCGTGCAGCGTGGCCGCCATCAGCTCGTGGCCTTTGGCATTCATCTCGTTGGCAAACTCAACGATCAGAATGGCGTTTTTCGCCGACAGCCCAATCACGGTGAGCAGACCCACCTGGAAGTAAACATCGTTCTCCAGACCGCGCATCCAGGTCGCGAGCAGGGCACCAATGACGCCAAGGGGCACGACCAGCATGACGGAGAACGGGACCGACCAGCTTTCATACAGGGCGGCAAGGCAGAGGAAGACCACCAGCAGAGAGAGTGCGTAAAGTGCGGGAGCCTGCGCTCCGGAGAGACGCTCCTGGTAAGACATGGCCGTCCACTCCAGACCAAAGCCGGCGGGCAGCTGTTGCACAAGTTTTTCCATAGTGTCCATGGCGGTACCGGTGCTGACGCCCGGCGCGGCTTCCCCGACGATTTCAACCGCAGAGTAGCCGTTATAGCGCTCCAGGCGTGGCGAACCGCTCTCCCAGTGCGAAGTCGCAAAGGCAGAAAACGGCACCATGCCGCCAGCGTTATTCCTCACAAACCAGCGGTTAATATCATCCGGCAGCATGCGGAACGGCGCGGCGGACTGGACATAGACTTTTTTCACGCGGCCACGATCCATAAAGTCATTCACATAGCTCGAGCCCCACGCCGTTTGCAGGGTATCGTTGATATCGTTGATCGACACGCCCAGCGCCTGCGCCTTACGCTGATCGATATCTACCTGAAGCTGCGGGCTGTCATCCAGACCGTTATGGCGAACGCGGGTCAGGCCGGGATCGTTGCCCGCCAGCGCTAACAGCTTATCGCGTGCCGCCATCAGCGCCGTGTGTCCCGCACCGGCGTGATCCTGCAGCTCCATGTCAAACCCGGCGGAACTGCCAAGGCCGCTGATTGCCGGCGGGCTGCTGGCAAAGACGCGCGCCTCTTTGATGTGCGCGAAGGCTTTGGTCGCGCGTTCAATGATGGCAAATGATGTTCCCGTTCTGGTATCGCGCTCGTCCCAGTCCTTCAGGCGGACGAACATGCGGGCGACGTTCTGCCCGTTCCCGCCCGGCCCGGAGCCGACGGTAGAGAAGACGGATACGACGTTATCTTTCTCTTTAGTAAAGAAATACTGCTCCACTTTCTGGACGACTTTCAGCGTCTGCTGCTGCGTTGCGCCGCTCGGCAGCTGCACCGAGGTGGTGAACATCCCCCGGTCTTCCATCGGCAGGAACGAGGTGGGCAGGTGCAGGAACAGCCACACCATCCCGCCCAGCAGCACGACGTAAACCATCATCCAGCGCAGGCTGCGGTGGAGTACACGCCCAACGGCAGATTCATATCGCGCGGCGTTGCGGTCGAACATGCGGTTAAACCAGCCGAAGAACCCTTTCTGCCCGTGATGCTCTCCTTTATGCAGCGGTTTCAGCAGGGTGGCGCACAGCGCGGGGGTGAGGATCAGCGCGACCAGCACGGAGAGTACCATCGCCGAGACGATGGTGATCGAGAACTGGCGATAAATCGCCCCGGTGGTGCCGCCAAAGAAGGCCATCGGGATAAAGACAGCCGACAGTACCATCGCGATACCGACTAGCGCCCCCTGAATTTGACCCATGGATTTACGCGTCGCCTGGCGCGGAGAGAGCCCTTCTTCGCTCATGATGCGCTCGACGTTTTCAACCACTACGATGGCATCATCCACCAGCAGGCCGATTGCCAGCACCATCGCAAACATCGTCAGGGTATTAATGCTGTACCCGAACGCGTAAAGCACCGCAAAGGTCCCAAGCAGCACCACGGGGACTGCAATGGTGGGGATCAGCGTCGCGCGGAAGTTTTGCAGGAACAGGTACATGACCAGGAACACCAGCGCGATGGCTTCCAGCAGGGTCTTCACCACGTCCTCGATCGACGCTTTAACGAAGGAGGTGGTTTCATAGGCGACTTTGTACTCCAGCCCGTGCGGGAAATACTGTGACAGCTCATCCAGACGGTCCAGCACCAGTTTCGCCGTGGCCATTTCGTTTGCGCCCGAGGCAAGCTTTATCCCCAGACCGGAGGCCTGATTGCCGTTAAAGCGGCTCAGGTAGTCGTATTTTTCGGCCCCCATTTCCACCGTGGCGACATCGCCCAGACGCACTTCCGACCCGTCCTGATTCACGCGCAGGGTGATGTTGCGGAACTGGTCCGGCGTCTGCAGCAGGGATTGCGAATTGATGGTGGCGTTCAGGGCTTGCTTATCAACGGAAGGTGTTCCCCCCAGCTGTCCCACCGCAATCTGGGCGTTCTGGGCTTTGATGGCATTCGTCACGTCGGTCGCCGTCATCTGATAGCTGTTGAGCTTGTTGGGATCGAGCCAGATGCGCATGGAGTATTGTGAGCCGTAGGCGTCAATATCCCCGACGCCGTTAATACGGCTGATGGGATCCTGAATATTACTGGCGACGTAGTCCGCGATGTCCTGTTTATCCATTGAGCCATCTGTCGAGACAAACGCGATGGTCAATATGTTGGTATCACCGGTTTTACGCACGGTTACGCCCTGGTTCTGCACCGCCTGGGGCAGCTTGCGCATGGCCGACTGCAGCTGGTTTTGGACCTGCTGCACCGCTTCGTCCGGGTCGGTGCCCGCCTTGAAGCTCAGGGTCACCGTCGCCTGTCCCGTGGCGCTACTCTGCGAGGACATGTACATCAGGTTATCCAGACCCGTCATGTTCTGCTCGATAACCTGCGTGACGGTATTTTCCAGCGTCTGTGCGGAAGCGCCGGGGTAGTTTGCGGTGACGCGCACGTTCGGCGGTGCCAGGTCGGGGTATTGCTCAACGGGAAGTGAAGTAATCGCCAGGACGCCTGTCAGACACAACAGGATGGCAAGCACCCAGGCAAAAATGGGGCGATCGATAAAAAAATTCGCCATGAAAGTGTGACCTCGTTTTGCTGCACGTCATTATTGTTTATTGCCCGCATAACTTTAGCGGTAAGGCCCAGGTCAAACGTGGAGAAATAAAGGAGATAATGTAAATTATCATGCGCTTTTCCCTGCGCCTCCCTCTTTACCGTTATTTACCCGTTATCGGCGTGGGTGCCGGGAACGTCACGCTGACCAGCGTGCCGCCGTTTTGCGGCTGCGAGAAGTGCAGCATCCCGCCGAGCCGTTGCGCGCGTTCGCGCATAATATTCAGGCCGTAATGTCCCGGCGGCTCGCTGGCCTCGCCAATCCCAATGCCGTTATCACGAATGCTGACGCTGTGCGTCCCGTCCACTGAGGTCACGCAGCTTACGGTGATCTCCCTGGCCTGCGCGTGCTTAATGGCATTCAACACCGCCTCGCGGACGATCTGCAGCAAATGCACCTGCTTTTGCGCATCGAGCGCCAGCGAGGACAGACGACAGTCCAGATGCAGTTTGGCCTGCGTCTGGCTCTGCAGCACGTCGAGGGACTCCTGCAGCGCCGCGGGTAAGTTCGCGTGGTTCAGCGTCAGGCGGAAGGTGGTCAGCAACTCGCGCAGCTGCTGCCAGGCATTGTTCAGCTCGCGGGAGAAGTCGGTGATGATGGTCTGCGCCGGGGTATTTTCCTCGGGCACGGCGCGTTTGAGCAGCGCAAGCTGAATGCGTAGATACGACAGCACCTGCGCCAGCGAATCGTGCAGCTCGCGGGCAATGGTGGCGCGCTCTTCCATCAGCAGCAGCTGCTGGTAATGCTTTTGCGCCTGGTTAAAGTACAGTCCGCGCCCGAGCATAGTCGCCACGCTTCTCATCAGCGGAAGGGGGACGCTGTCCGCCTCGCTTTGCCAGCGCAGCTCGCCGTAAAGGGTATCCTGCATCAGTACCGGCAGGTTTTGCAGAGGAGTGCCATGTGCCTCCGTCCCTTCGCACAGCCGCCAGTCGTCGCTGGTGCGCAGTTCCAGATAATTCATCTGCGTATAGTCATGGACAATCTGCAGGATATGCCGGAAGCAGTGGCTGTCTATCTGGCCGGTATTCAGCGCCTGAGAGCACTTAAACAACATGTCGAGCTGCTGGTGGGCTTCATGCAAATGTCGCGTCTTTTCCGCGACCGAGGCTTCGAGAGAACGGTAGAGCGTATCCAGCTCGGCTGACATGTGGTTAAAGGCGCGCGAAAGCTGGCCCAGCTCGTTCGGCAGGGCGCTATCCGGCGCAGGCGTGGCAAACTCGCCGCGCTCAATGCGTTCGCTGGCCGCTACCAGGTTATTCAGCGGTAGCACCACCTGGCGGCGGATGCGTCGCAGGGTAAACAGCGTCAGCAGCAGGATCCCGAGTGCGCCAGCCAGCGAGAGCAGGGTGACCGTCTGAATTTTATGTTCAGTGTAGTGCTGCAGGGCGAGCACAAAGGCATCAATGCGGCCGACAAAATCTTCAATATTGCGTTGATACCACGCGCTGTCGCCGCGGGCGATGCGCGCATCCATCTCCTGCCAGGCCACATGCAGCTGCTGATAGCGTGCTTTCACATTGTCCGGGACGTACCAGCGGTTCAGCTTCTGCAGGGCAGGCGCGCCGAGCGTCTGTTGCCAGCTCTCGCGATGTGCCGCAAGGGAAGGGCTGTTGCGCTGCATTTCGTAGCCCAGACGATAGCTCTGCATGCGCAGCGAACCGGCGATATTAATGGCTTCGGCATCGCGCTGGCTGCTTGCCAGCGTCAGCAGCGCGACGGTGCTGGTCAGCACGGACAGGGCTATGATCGAAAAGAAAGCCCAGGCAAGGCTTCCGGAAACGGGTCGTTTAACGGTCACAGAACGGCTCTCTGAATAAAATTGATCTGCCACAGGTTCACTGGAAATAATTGGGCGCTTCAGTCATGTGAACGTTGCCCGATCGCACCGTGATGCGTAAATACCATACTCTTATAAAGAGAAAGGTTATTGAACCAAAAACAGGTGTGGTTATGAATCGTTTTATTATGGCTAACAGCCAGCAGTGCATTGGGTGTCACGCCTGCGAAGTGGCCTGCGTGATGGCGCACAACGATGAGCAGCATGTCGTGAGCGAGCGCCATTTTCATCCGCGTATCACGGTCCTGAGAGCTGGCGAGAGGAGCCGCCCCGTGACCTGTCATCATTGCGAAAACGCGCCCTGCGCGCAAAGCTGCCCGAACGGCGCCATCAGCAAATGCGATGACAGCGTACAGGTGAATCAACAAAAATGCATCGGCTGTAAGGCCTGCCCGTTTGGCACGATGGAGATTATCGTCACCCCGCTCGACAACGGCAGCGTGAAGGCTTCGGCGAATAAATGCGATCTCTGTCTGACGCGTCCACACGGCCCGGCCTGTATCGAAAATTGCCCGGCGGATGTCCTCTCCCTGGCGACGTCTGCCGTGCTGGACAATCTGACGAAATCACGCCGACAGCGCACGGCCTGCCTGGAGGCGCAGCCCTGGCATGCGGAGGTCGTCGGAGAAGATGCTCCGCGCACCAAACTGCAGCAGATGCAGGCGACGGTGCCACGCGGCGAGCCCGACAAGCTGGCTACCGCAGAACGCGTGGGCCATTTTAACGAAATTTACCTGCCATTCCGGGCCGAACAGGCCGCCCGCGAGGCGTCGCGCTGCCTGAAGTGCGGAGAGCATAGCATTTGCGAGTGGACCTGCCCGCTGCACAACCACATTCCGCAATGGATCGAGCGCCTCAACGCGGGAGATATCGCCGGCGCGGCCGAGCTTTCTCATCAGACTAACTGTTTACCTGAAATTACCGGCCGCGTCTGCCCGCAGGATCGATTATGCGAGGGTGCCTGCACAATACGTGAAGAGGCAGGATCCGTGACCATCGGCAACATCGAGCGCTATATCTCCGATCGGGCGCTGGCGATGGGCTGGCGGCCGGATATGTCCGCCGTCACGCCGTCAGGTAAACGCGTCGCGATCGTCGGCGCGGGGCCTGCCGGGCTGGCGTGCGCCGACGTGCTGGCGCGCCGCGGCGTGAGCGTGACGGTCTATGACCGGCACCCGGAAATTGGCGGATTGCTGACCTTTGGCATCCCGGCGTTCAAGCTGGACAAATCGCTGCTCGCGCGGCGCAGAGAGATATTTACCGCGATGGGGATCCGCTTCGAGCTTAACTGCGAGGTGGGCCAGGACGTGTCGATGTCGCAGTTAAAGCACGATTACGACGCCCTGTTTATTGGCGTGGGAACCTATCGCTCGATGAAGGCGGGTATCCCACATGAAGACGCGCCAGGTGTCTACGACGCGCTGCCTTTCCTGGTGGGCAACACGCGCCATGTTATGGGGCTGGAGGCAACGGCCAGCGAACCGTTCATCGACGCCCATGGCCTGAACGTGGTGGTGCTTGGTGGGGGCGATACCGCGATGGACTGCGTCCGAACCGCGTTACGCCACGGGGCGGCGAAGGTGACCTGCGCCTATCGTCGGGATGAGGCCAACATGCCGGGCTCGAAGAAAGAGGTGAAGAACGCCAGTGAAGAGGGGGCGGCGTTTGAATTTAACGTCCAGCCGGTTGAGCTGACGCTGGATCCGAACGGAAAGGTCAACGGTATCCGAATGCTGCGAACCGAGCTCGGAGAGCCGGATGCGCAGGGACGGCGGCGACCGGTTCCGGTGGCGGGCAGCGAGTTTGTGATGGCCGCGGATGCGGTCATCATGGCGTTTGGTTTTAACCCGCACGCGATGCCGTGGCTGCAGGCGCAGGGTGTCGAAACGGATGACCGGGGGCGGATCGTTGCTTCGGTTGAGAGCCGCTACCGTTATCAGACGACTAACCCACAGATCTTCGCCGGAGGCGATGCGGTACGCGGTGCGGATCTGGTGGTGACCGCAATGGCGGAAGGACGTCATGCGGCGCAGGGGATACTCGACTGGCTTGGAGTTAACGCGCCAAAACATCATTAAACCGGCGGGCGACAAAGCGGGATTCACGGCGTAGTATAGGACGACTCATTGTGTTGTGGAGCCCGTATGACCCTGAAAATTGACGTTATCAAAGACAAAATTCTCTCTGAAAACTACTTTGTCCTGCGTAACATCACCTATGATCTTACACGTAGCAATGGTGAGGTTATCCGCCACAAACGCGAGGTCTACGACCGCGGCAACGGAGCGACCATTCTGCTCTATAACCGTGACAAGCAGAGCGTGGTGCTAATCCGTCAGTTCAGGGTGGCGACATGGGTTAATGGCAACCCTGATGGACGTTTGATTGAAACCTGCGCGGGCCTGCTCGATGACGATGAGCCGGAAGTTTGTATCCGCAAAGAGGCCGTGGAAGAAACCGGCTTCGAAGTGGGTGAGGTCAAAAAGGTCTTCGAGCTGTTTATGTCGCCGGGCGGCGTAACGGAAATTGTGCATTTCTTCATTGCCGAATACAGCGACGCCCAGCGCACGCACCGGGGCGGTGGCGTAGAGGATGAAGATATTGAAGTGCTGGAGCTTCCTTTTGCCCGGGCGCTGGAGATGATGCGTTCAGGCGAAATCAGGGATGGTAAGGCAGTGATATTACTGCAGTATTTACAGACGACCGGGTTGATGAACGCTGCTTTCGAGCGGATGTAGTGCATTTTTCGGGTATATCTGATAAATCCGATTGAGCAACCCCGCCGGGAACACGAAGATACTGCCCAGTTAAGCGTTTTCGTTCCGGGATTGTGTCATTCATGCGCTACAGCGTCTTTTTGTTTTACCTGTTTTGTGTGCTCCTCGCGCCGCAGGTGCGGGCTGCACCTGCCCAGCAAGCCTTCTCCGACTGGCAGGTAACCTGCAATAACCAGAATTTTTGCCTTGCACGCAACACGGGTGAACACCGTGGTCTGGTCATGACGCTCACCCGTAGCGCCGGGGCGAAAACGGATGCCACGCTGCGTATCGATCTTGGCGGTCTTGATACACCCTCGATCAAAGAGCCAGAGATTGCCCCCCGGCTGCTGCTGGATAGCGTTCCTCTGAAGCTGGACAAACAGCGCTGGCAGCTCACGCCATGGCATCTGAAAACGGACGATGCGGCCACCATCACCGCCTTTCTGAAAAATATCCAGGAAGGGAAGGCCATGACTCTGCGCGGCGGTAAGCAGGTCATTTCACTGACCGGGCTTAAGGCCGCGCTACTGTTCATTGATGCGCAGCAAAAGCGCGTCGGCAGCGAAACCGCGTGGATCAAGAAAGGTGACGATCCGCCGTTAAGCGTTCCGCCTGCACCCGCCTTAAAAAAGGTGGCGGTCGTCAATCCGACCCCGACGCCACTCTCCCACGCCGAACTGAACGACCTGCTGGACTATGGTACCGGACGGATGAACAGCAGCCAGTGCTCGCTGGATCCTAACCGCCGGGAAGTGCGCGTCACCGCGTTAACCGATGAGAAAGCGCTGCTGATCGTCAGCTGCGAGGCGGGGGCCTATAACACGGTCGATCTGGCGTGGCTGGTATCACGTAAAAAACCGTTCACCGCACGCAGCGTCAGGCTTCGTCTGCCGTTTACGCCGTCAGGCGACGGGAGCGAAATGGAGTTGATGAATGCCAGCTTCGATGAAAAGACGCGCGAGCTGACAACGCTGGCGCTGGGGCGCGGTTTGGGCGATTGCGGAGTCCAGACGCGCTGGCGTTTTGACGGACAGCGATTCCGCCTGGTGCGCTACGCCGAGGAGCCCAGCTGTGATAACTGGAACGGGCCAGATGCCTGGCCCACGCTGTGGATCACGCGCTAGTTTTGCCCGGTAAGCGTAGCGCCACCGGGCACGCAGACCGCGCTACAGCACGCTTAACGCCTTCTCAACCACGTTCTCAACGGTAAAGCCGAAGTACGGGAACAGCTTGTCGGCAGGGGCGGACTCACCGTAGCCCCTCATGCCGACAATCGCCCCTTTCAGACCCACATATTTGTACCAGTAGTCGGCAATACCGGCTTCCACCGCCACGCGCGCTGCGACGTTTGAAGGCAGTACCGATTCGCGGTACGCCTCGTCCTGGGCATCGAAAATATCCGTAGAAGGCAGGGACACCACGCGCACAGCGTGACCTTCGGCGGTCAGTTTCTCCGCCGCTTTCACCGTGATTTCCACCTCGGACCCGGTCGCAATCAGGATCACGTCCGGCTTGCCGCCGCTGTCCTTGAGGATGTAACCGCCCCGGGCGATGTTTTTCACCTGCTCCGGCGTACGCTCAATCTGCGCCAGGTTCTGGCGTGACAGAATCAGGGCCGTCGGGCCGTTATGGCGTTCTACCGCCAGCTTCCAGCCCACCGCCGCTTCGACCTGATCGCAAGGGCGCCACGTGCTGAAGTTCGGCGTCAGACGCAGGCTCGCCAGCTGTTCAACCGCCTGGTGGGTGGGGCCGTCTTCTCCCAGACCGATGGAGTCGTGGGTATAGACCATAATCTGCCGCGCCTTCATCAGCGCTGCCATGCGCGCCGCGTTACGGGCGTACTCGACGAACATCAGGAAGGTGGCGGTGTAGGGCACGAAGCCGCCGTGATGGGCGATGCCGTTGGCAATCGCGGTCATCCCGAACTCGCGCACGCCGTAATGGATGTAATTCCCGGCGATGTCCTCCTTCAGCGATTTCGATCCCGACCAGATGGTCAGGTTACTCGGCGCCAGATCCGCCGAGCCGCCAAGCAGTTCGGGCAGAAGAGGGCCGATTGCATTCAGGGTATTTTGCGACGCCTTACGGGTGGCAATTTTCGCCGGGTTGGACTGCAGATTTTCAATCAGCGCCTGGGTTTTATCGTCCCAGTCTTCCGGCAGGCCGCCGCTCATGCGGCGGGAAAACTCGGCCGCCAGTTCAGGATGCGCTTTTTTGTAGGCGGCAAATTTATCGTTCCATGCGTGCTGCGCTTTTTCACCCTTTTCGCGTGCATCCCATGCCCGGTAGATCTCTTTCGGGATCTCAAACGGCGGATGTTTCCAGCCCAGCTTCTGCCGGGTCAGCGCGACTTCTTCCTCGCCCAGCGCCGCGCCGTGCGCCTCCTCTTTGCCCGCCTTGTTCGGCGAGCCGAAGCCGATCGTGGTGCGGCAGATAATCAGGGACGGTTTATCCTTCACGCTCTGCGCTTCCTGAATCGCTTTTTTCACCGCCTCCGGGTCGTGACCGTCGATTTCATGCACCACGTGCCAGTGGTAGGCTTCGAAGCGTTTTGCCGTGTCGTCGGTAAACCAGCCTTCGGTTTCCCCGTCGATGGAGATGCCGTTGTGATCGTAGAACCCGATCAGCTTGCCGAGCCCCAGCGTGCCCGCCAGGGAGCAGACCTCATGGGAGATCCCCTCCATCAGACAGCCGTCACCCATAAACACGTAGGTGTAGTGATCGACAATCTCGTGGTCCGGCTGGTTGAACTGTGCCGCCAGCGTGCGTTCGGCAATCGCCAGCCCGACCGCATTTGCCAGCCCCTGGCCGAGCGGCCCGGTGGTGGTCTCCACGCCCGGCGTATAGCCGATCTCCGGGTGCCCCGGCGTTTTGGAGTGCAGCTGGCGGAAGTTTTTCAGCTCCTCAAGCGGCAGATCGTAGCCGGAAAGGTGCAACAGGCTGTAGAGCAGCATTGAGGCGTGACCGTTGGAGAGAATAAAGCGGTCGCGATCGTACCAGGTGGGGTCATTGGGGTTGTGCTTCAGAAAGTCGTTCCACAGTACTTCGGCTATATCAGCCATGCCCATCGGCGCGCCGGGGTGGCCGGAATTGGCTTTCTGCACGGCATCCATGCTGAGGGCGCGGATGGCATTGGCTAGCTCTTTACGGGACATAGTTCACTCCGTGGCAAGGTTAAAGTTTGGCGGCGAGAAGATCTTCTAGTTTGCGCTGGTCGACGGCGAACTGGCGGATACCGTCCGCCAGTTTTTCCACGGCCATGGCGTCCTGGTTGTGCTCCCAGCGGAACTCCGCTTCGGTCATGGCTTTCGGTTTTGGCAGAACGGTGGAGGTCGGCACCAGCTTGCGGATCACCGTTTCTTCTTTGTCCTGTAGCTCCTGGAGCAGGTTGGGTGAAATTGTCAGGCGGTCGCAGCCTGCCAGGGCGAGGATCTGCTCGGTACGGCGGAAGCTGGCACCCATCACGATGGTTTCGTAGCGGTGCTGCTTGTAGTAGTCGTAGATATTACGGACCGATTTCACGCCCGGATCCTCATCCACCACGTACGGATCCATCGGCTGTTTCGCCTGGTACCAGTCGTAGATGCGCCCGACAAACGGTGACACCAGGAACACGCCCGCTTCGGCACAGGCGCGCGCCTGGGCAAAGGAGAACAGCAGCGTCAGGTTGCAGTGGATGCCCTCTTTTTCCAGTACCTCTGCCGCGCGGATGCCTTCCCAGGTGGAGGCGAGCTTGATCAGAATGCGTGATTTATCGATCCCCTGTTCCTCGTACAGTTCCACGAGGCGACGCGCCTTGTTAATGCTCTTTTCTTTATCGAAAGAGAGGCGGGCGTCGACTTCGGTCGAGACGCGGCCCGGGATGCTTTTAAGAATTTCCGCACCAAAATTAACCGCCAGCTTGTCGCTGGCTTCGGCGACCTGCTGCTCCTGCGTCTTCCCGCGCTTTTTACCGTAGGCAATGGCGTCATCAATCAGATGACTAAAATAGGTAAGCCCGGCTGCCTTGAGCAGTAGCGAAGGGTTGGTGGTCGCATCCTCCGGCTGATAGTGGCGAATCGACTCGATATCGCCGCTGTCTGCCACCACCGTGGTGAATTGTTTGATGCCGTCTAGCTGGTTCATAAATGATTACTCCTTGGAAATAAAAGAGTTAGATGAGTGCGTTAGTTCACACTTCTGGAAAAATCATGATGGACTTAACAAAAAAGCATAGCAGACGGGGGAGGCATTGCTTTTGAGACGGGTAACATGGCTGTTATAAATTGATAACAATTTTTAATGTGTGATGGTGAGAGTTTGGCTGCCTTCAAAGTTTAGGAGGCGGCCTGAGGCGATACTAGGTGGCACACCAGGGTGTGCATCAGGATCGCTTACGTCACCCTTTTGACCGATACGTGAAAGGAAAAATAAGATGGATGAGCAGTTGAAACAGAGTGCCCTCGATTTTCACGAGTTCCCTGTCCCGGGCAAAATCCAGGTCTCCCCAACCAAGCCGCTGGCAACCCAGCGCGATCTGGCGCTGGCCTATTCCCCGGGCGTAGCTGCCCCGTGTCTGGAAATCGAAAAAGACCCGCTGGCGGCCTACAAATACACCGCGCGCGGCAATCTTGTCGCCGTGATCTCTAACGGCACGGCGGTGCTGGGGCTGGGCAACATCGGCGCGCTGGCCGGTAAGCCGGTGATGGAAGGCAAGGGGGTGCTGTTCAAGAAATTCGCCGGTATCGACGTGTTCGATATCGAGGTGGATGAACTCGATCCTGACAAGTTCATCAACGTAGTGGCCGCGCTGGAGCCGACTTTCGGCGGGATCAACCTGGAAGACATCAAAGCGCCGGAATGTTTCTATATCGAGCAGAAGCTGCGCGAGCGTATGAACATTCCCGTGTTCCATGATGACCAGCACGGTACGGCCATTATCAGCACCGCTGCGATTCTCAACGGCCTGCGCGTGGTAGAGAAAAACCTCTCCGACGTGCGCATGGTGGTCTCCGGCGCCGGCGCCGCGGCCATCGCCTGTATGAACCTGCTGGTGGCGCTGGGTATGCAGAAACACAACATTGTGGTCTGCGACTCCAAGGGCGTTATTTATAAAGACCGCGAGCCGAACATGGCGGAAACCAAAGCGGCGTATGCGGTAGAAGACGACGGCAAGCGCACGCTTGAGGACGTCATTGACGGCGCGGATATCTTCCTCGGCTGCTCGGGTCCGAAGGTGCTGACCCAGGAGATGGTGAAGAAGATGGCGCGTGCGCCAATGATCCTGGCCCTGGCCAACCCGGAACCGGAAATTCTGCCGCCGCTGGCGAAAGCGGTGCGTGAAGACGCCATCATCTGTACCGGCCGTTCGGACTACCCGAACCAGGTCAACAACGTGCTCTGCTTCCCTTTCATCTTCCGCGGCGCGCTGGACGTCGGCGCAACGGCGATCAACGAAGAGATGAAGCTTGCAGCCGTTCACGCCATCGCGGAGCTGGCCCACGCCGAGCAGAGCGAAGTGGTTGCCTCAGCCTATGGCGATCAGGATCTGAGCTTTGGCCCTGACTACATCATTCCAAAACCGTTTGACCCGCGTCTGATTGTCAAAATTGCCCCTGCGGTTGCCAAAGCGGCAATGGACTCCGGCGTGGCGACGCGTCCGATTCAAGACTTCGACGCTTACGTCGATAAGCTCACCGAGTTTGTCTATAAAACCAACCTGTTCATGAAGCCGATCTTCTCTCAGGCGCGCGCCGACGCGAAGCGCGTGGTGCTGGCGGAAGGGGAAGAGGCGCGCGTGCTGCACGCCACCCAGGAGCTGATCACATTAGGCCTGGCGAAACCGATCCTGATTGGTCGTCCGAGCGTGATTGAAATGCGTATCCAGAAGCTGGGCCTGCAGATTAAGCCGGGCGTCGACTTCGAGATCGTCAACAACGAATCCGATCCGCGCTTCAAAGAGTACTGGAGCGAATACTACGCGATCATGAAGCGTCGGGGGATCACCCAGGAGCAGGCGCAGAAAGCCGTCATCAGCAACACGACGGTGATCGGCGCGATCATGGTCCATCGCGGCGAGGCGGATGCGCTGATCTGCGGTACCATCGGGGATTATCACGAGCACTTTAGCGTGGTGCAGGAGATCTTCGGCTATCGCGACGGCGTCCATACCGCCGGGGCGATGAACGCCCTGCTGTTGCCGAGCGGGAACACCTTTATCGCTGACACCTATGTTAACGACGATCCGAGCCCGGACGAGCTGGCGGAGATCACCGTGATGGCCGCCGAGACCGTGCGCCGCTTCGGTATCGAGCCGAAGGTGGCACTGCTGTCGCACTCTAACTTCGGTTCGTCCAAATCAGCGGCGGCGTGCAAAATGCGTGAGACGCTGGCGCTGGTGCGCGAGCGTGCGCCGGAGCTGATGATTGACGGGGAAATGCACGGCGATGCCGCGCTGGTGGAGAGCATCCGTAACGAACGTATGCCGGACAGCCCGCTGAAAGGATCGGCAAACATCCTGATTATGCCGAACGTGGAAGCGGCGCGTATCAGCTATAACCTGCTGCGCGTCTCCAGCTCTGAAGGGGTGACCGTAGGACCGGTGCTGATGGGCGTGGCGAAGCCGGTGCACGTGTTAACGCCGATTGCCTCCGTGCGTCGTATCGTGAACATGGTGGCGCTGGCGGTGGTTGAGGCGCAGACGCAGCCGCTGTAATTTTTACCCTCACCCTAACCCTCTCCCAAAGGGAGAGGGCCGGGGTGAGGGGAGGGTTACACCCAGTCCCGAACCTGAATAAACTCTTTTAAGGCAGCCTCCGGGCTGCCTTCTTTTGGCTCGTAGCAGTACTCCCAGCGCACCAGCGGCGGCATCGACATCAGAATTGACTCCGTGCGCCCGCCGGTCTGCAGGCCGAACAGCGTCCCGCGATCCCACACCAGGTTGAACTCCACGTAGCGCCCGCGGCGGTAGAGCTGGAACTCGCGTTCGCGCACGCCGTAGTCGGTGTTTTTACGGCGTTCGACGATGGGCAGATAGGCGTCGGTATAGCCTTCACCCACCGCGCGCATAAAGCTGAACGCGGTATCAAAATCAGGCGTGTTGAGATCGTCAAAGAACAGTCCGCCGATGCCGCGCTGCTCGTCGCGATGCTTCAGGTAAAAGTAGTCGTCGCACCACTTTTTATATTTCGGGTAAATGTCTTCGCCAAACGGCAGGCAAAGATCCCGCGCGGTGGTGTGCCAGTGTACGGCATCCTCTTCGAAGCCGTAGTAGGGCGTCATGTCGAAACCGCCGCCAAACCACCAGACCGGATCGGCCCCCTGCTTTTCCGCAATGAAAAAGCGCACGTTGGCGTGGCTGGTTGGCACGAACGGGTTGTGCGGGTGCACCACCAGCGAGACGCCCATCGCTTCGAAGCTGCGGCCCGCCAGCTCAGGACGATGTGCCGTCGCAGACGCGGGCATGGCGTCGCCGTGAACGTGGGAAAAATTCACGCCAGCCTGTTCGAAGATGCCGCCGTTACGCAGCACGCGACTGCGCCCGCCGCCGCCGGCCTCGCGCTGCCAGGTATCTTCCTGAAATTCTCCGCCGTCTGCGGCGGCCAGTTTCTGGCAAATCTCATCCTGCAGCTGCAGCAGGAAAGTTTTGACCAGTTGTGCATCGGGTTTCATCAACGTTTCCTGGAGTGCGCTTTTTGGTTATCGAACCAGTTGAAATAACTGATAATGCCGGAGGCGATAGCGTTGGCGATCTTCTGACGAAATGCCGTGGTGCCAAGGAGTCGCTCCTCTTCCGGGTTCGTGATGAAGGAGGTTTCCACCAGCACGGACGGGATGGACGGTGATTTCAGGACCACGAACGCCGCCTGCTCGGTGCCTTTGCTGTGCAGGCGATGCACCGGCTTAATCTTCTTCAGGATGTGCGAGCCAAGCGTCAGGCTGTTTTTGATCGTATCCGTCTGCACGAGGTCGAACAGCACCTGCTGTAGCAGGTGGTCTTTGTCGGTGGCTTTTTTCCCGGCGACTTCATCCGCCCGGTTTTCGCGGTCGGAGAGGTATTTCGCCATGGCGCTACTGGCGCCGCGGTTGGAAAGCGCAAATACCGAGGCACCTGCCGCAGAAGGGTTGGTAAAGCCGTCCGCGTGAATCGACATAAACAGATCCGCACCGTGCTGGTGGGCGATCTCTACGCGGTCATACAGCGGAATAAAGGTATCGCCAGAGCGCGTCAGACGGGCGTCAATGCCGTTACTGCGTAAAATCGCCCGCACATTTTTTGCAATCGCCAGCACGACGTGTTTTTCTTTCGACCCGTTTTTGCCGATGGCGCCGGTATCAATGCCGCCGTGCCCAGGGTCGAGCATCACCAGACGCTTCGCGCCCGGCTTTTTGGTTTTCGGTTTGCTGTGTCCGTTACTGGTTTTAAGCGTGCTCTCGTCTTTCGCCTGAGCCTGCTTTGCGATACCCGTTAACGTTAAGGCCGCCAGCCCCGCTTTGAGAACCTGACGACGCGATGTGAGTGCTTTTAATGGTTTGAATGTGCTCATGCGGCCTGAATACTAAAAAATGGGGTCCTGGTGTTATATCGTATCGTGTTTCCCGTTACGACAGTCCATGTTGAGAATTGTTTTACTTTTCATTTCAATACGTGACAAAGTGACATTATGCCAAATTTTGGCGAGATTTTCCCCGGTTATTGGCTAAAGGCGAGCTTCGCGCCATAATCACAGTTTTTAAACCCGAAAAGGCGGTTAATACCATGGAGATACGCGTTTTTCGCCAGGAAGATTTCGAAGAGGTGATTACCCTTTGGGAGCGCTGCGATCTGCTGCGTCCGTGGAACGATCCGGAAATGGATATCGAACGTAAGGTGAATCACGACGTCAGTCTGTTCCTGGTCGCGGAAGTCAACGGTGAGGTTGTGGGGACGGTAATGGGCGGTTACGACGGCCACCGCGGCTCGGCCTATTATCTGGGCGTCCATCCGGAATACCGTGGTCGCGGCATTGCCAATGCGCTGCTTAACCGGCTCGAGAAGAAGCTGATCGCCCGCGGCTGCCCGAAAATCCAGATTATGGTTCGGGAAGATAACGATGTGGTGCTGGGCATGTATGAGCGTCTGGGCTACGAGCATTCTGACGTGCTGAATCTGGGAAAGCGTCTGATCGAAGATGAAGAGTACTGAGATTCATCCGGCAGACTATGACGCGCAGGGCCGCGTCAGGCTGCCCTTTTTATTCTGGTGCGTTCTGCTGCTCCAGGCCCGTACCTGGGTGCTGTTTGTGATGGCCGCCGCGTCGCGCGGGCAGGGCGATACGCTGCTGAATCTTTTTTATCCCGATCACGATGCTTTCTGGCTCGGCTTACTGCCGGGCGTACCGGCGGTGGTGGCTTTTTTGTGTAGCGGACGACGGCACCTGATCCCTCGTTTTTGGCGCACGCTTCGCTGGCTGCTAATCCTTGCCCAGACTGCGCTGCTCTTATGGCAGCCGGTTCTCTGGTGGTACGGTGAACCGCTGACGGGCTCCGGCGTTGCGCTGGTGGTTGCTGATATTGTGGCGCTGCTGTGGCTGATGACCAACCCGCGTCTTCGCGCCTGTTTTGCGCCTCAGGATGATTAATCCGGCACTTTTTGCCGATGTCGCACTCCAACAAGCGTTGATTTAACAAGTAAGGACGTTTCAATGAAATCGCTGCGTTTACTCTTATGCGCTCTCCCGCTGGCATTGACCGGCTGTTCGACGCTCTCCTCCATTAACTGGTCCGCTGCGTATCCGTGGAACTGGTTTGGCTCATCAACGGAAGTAACCGAGCAGGGCGTGGGGAACATTACCGCCGCGACGGCGCTGGATCAGAATGCTATCCAGGATGCGCTCAGCAGTGATTACCGCCTGCGCAGCGGCATGAAAACCGAGAATGGCAATATTGTTCGCTACTACGAGGCGCTGAACGGCGACAAGCTGGCGCTGGTGATCAACGGTGACAAAGGCACGGTCAACCGAATTGCGGTGATGGATGAAGATATTCCGACGGCGAGCGGTGTGAAGGTGGGGACCCCGTTTAGCGATCTTTATAAGCAGGCCTTTGGCAACTGCGCCAGCGTGCCGTCTGACGACAAGGTTGCGGTGGAATGTAAGGCTGAAGGCAGCCAGCACATCAGCTATGTCTTCACCGGCACCTGGAGCGGCCCGGAAGGACTGATGCCGTCTGACGACACGCTTAAGAGCTGGAAAGTGAGCAAAATACTCTGGAAGCAGTAATTTGCGCCTGAGCAAACCGCCTCGCTGAAATCCGGGTATAATACCCGCCATCAATGCCACGCTGACGTGGCATCTTTATTTCAGGAGGAGCGATGTCTCAGGTTCAGAGTGGCATTTTGCCAGAACATTGCCGCGCGGCGATTTGGATTGAAGCCAATGTTAAAGGGGACGTGGATGCCCTGCGTGCGGCCAGCAAAGCGTTTATTGATAAACTGGCGACCTTCCAGGCCAAATTCCCGGAAGCGCACCTCGGCGCCGTTGTCGCCTTTGGCAATAACGTCTGGCGTCAGCTGAGCGGTGGCGAAGGGGCGGAAGAGCTGAAAGACTTCATCCCATACGGCAAAGGTCTGGCTCCGGCAACCCAATACGACGTGCTGATCCACATTCTCTCCCTGCGTCACGATGTGAACTTTTCCGTTGCCCAGGCGGCGGTAGCGGCTTTTGGCGACAGCATTGATGTGCAGGAAGAGGTTCACGGCTTCCGCTGGGTCGAAGAGCGCGATCTGAGCGGCTTCGTCGACGGTACCGAAAACCCGGCGGGGGAAGAGACGCGTCGTGAGGTGGCGGTGATTAAAGACGGCGTGGACGCGGGCGGCAGCTACGTGTTCGTGCAGCGCTGGGAGCACAACCTCAAGCAGCTTAACCGCATGAGCGTGCACGACCAGGAGATGATGATTGGCCGTACGAAAGAGGCTAACGAAGAGATCGACGGCGACGACCGTCCCGTTACCTCGCACCTGACCCGCGTTGACCTCAAAGAAGACGGCAAAGGGCTGAAGATTGTCCGCCAGAGCCTGCCGTACGGTACGGCAAGCGGAACGCACGGCCTTTACTTCTGCGCCTACTGCGCGCGCCTGTATAACATCGAGCAGCAGCTGCTGAGCATGTTCGGCGATACCGACGGCAAGCGCGACGCCATGCTGCGCTTCACCAAACCGGTGACCGGCGGCTACTACTTTGCGCCGTCCGTTGAGCGTCTGCTGGCGCTGTAATGGCATTTCTCCCTCTCCCTGCGGGAGAGGGCGGGGTGAGGGCACCAGGCCTCACCCTTATTCCCTTTTCTGCTTCTAAATCACCAAACGGTATATAAAACCGTTACTCCTTTCATCCCCGTTATAAATATTATGACTATAAGATAGTCATCACATTTATAAGGGTGCGCAATGGCCGTTACTGTACTGAAAAAAGGAACTCTGGCGCTGGCAGGTTTACTGCTGGTGGCACAGGCGCAGGCGACTGAACTGTTGAACAGTTCGTATGACGTCTCCCGCGAGCTGTTTGCCGCCCTTAATCCCCCGTTCGAACAGCAGTGGGCGAAAGACAATAACAGCGATAAGCTCACCATCAAGCAGTCCCACGCCGGCTCGTCCAAGCAGGCGCTGGCCATTCTTCAGGGACTGAAAGCGGACGTCGTGACCTACAACCAGGTGACTGACGTGCAGATCCTGCACGACAAAGGCAAGCTCATCCCGGCGGACTGGCAGAGCCGACTGCCGAACAACAGCTCGCCGTTCTACTCCACCATGGGCTTCCTGGTGCGTAAGGGCAACCCTAAGAATATCCACGACTGGAGGGACCTGGTGCGTTCCGACGTGAAGCTGATTTTCCCGAACCCAAAAACCTCCGGTAACGCGCGTTATACCTATTTAGCCGCGTGGGGCGCGGCGGACAAGGCTGACGGTAACGATAAAGCCAAAACCGAGCAGTTCATGACCCAGTTCCTGAAAAACGTCGAAGTATTTGATACCGGCGGCCGCGGGGCGACAACGACCTTCGCGGAGCGAGGTCTCGGCGATGTTCTGATCAGCTTTGAATCGGAAGTGAATAACATCCGCAAGCAGTATGAAGCGCAGGGCTTTGAGGTGGTTATCCCGAAAACCAACGTTCTGGCCGAGTTCCCGGTCGCATGGGTGGATAAAAACGTGCAGGCGAACGGTACCGAGAAAGCGGCAAAAGCCTATCTCAACTACCTCTACAGCCCTCAGGCGCAGACCATCATTACCGATTACTACTACCGCGTGAACAACCCGGACGTGATGAACAAGCTGAAAGATAAATTCCCGCAGACCGCGCTGTTCCGCGTGGAAGACCATTTTGGCTCCTGGCCTGATGTGATGAAAACGCATTTTGCCAGCGGCGGTGAGTTAGACAAACTGCTGGCGGCGGGGCATAAGTAATGTTTGCTGTCTCGACAAAACGCGTCCTGCCGGGCTTTACCTTAAGCCTCGGGACCAGCCTGCTGTTCGTCTGCCTGATCCTGCTGTTGCCGCTCAGCGCGCTGGTGATGCAGCTTGCTCAGATGAGCTGGGCGCAGTACTGGGACGTGGTCACCAACCCGCAGGTGGTGGCGGCCTATAAGGTGACGCTGCTGTCGGCGTTTGTCGCCTCCATTTTTAACGGCGTGTTTGGCCTGCTGATGGCGTGGATCCTGACCCGCTATCGCTTCCCGGGTCGCACGCTGCTTGACGCCCTGATGGATCTGCCGTTTGCGCTGCCGACGGCGGTGGCAGGCTTAACCCTCGCGTCGCTCTTCTCTGTAAACGGGCTGTACGGCGAGTGGCTGGCGAGATTTGATATCAAAGTAACCTATACCTGGCTCGGTATCGCGGTGGCGATGGCCTTCACCAGCATCCCGTTTGTGGTACGTACCGTGCAGCCGGTGCTGGAAGAGTTGGGTCCGGAATACGAAGAAGCGGCGGAAACGCTGGGCGCCACGCGCTGGCAGAGCTTCCGCAAGGTGGTGCTGCCGGAGCTCTCTCCAGCGCTGATGGCAGGTGTCGCGCTGTCGTTTACCCGCAGCCTCGGTGAGTTCGGCGCGGTGATTTTTATCGCCGGGAACATCGCCTGGAAAACGGAAGTGACCTCGCTGATGATTTTCATCCGCCTGCAGGAGTTTGATTATCCGGCGGCGAGCGCGATTGCTTCGGTGATCCTCGCCGCCTCGCTGCTGCTGCTGTACTCGATTAACACTCTGCAAAGTCGCTTTGGTCGACGTGTGGTAGGTCACTGATGGCGGAAGTTACGCAATTGAAGCGATACGATGCGCCCCGCATCAACTGGGGTAAATGGTTTCTGATTGGGGCGGGCGTGCTGGTTTCCGCCCTCATTCTCGTCGTGCCGACGATTTATATTTTCGTTCAGGCGTTCAGCAAGGGTCTGATGCCCGCGCTGGAAAACCTGGCGAACCCGGATATGCTCCATGCCATCTGGCTCACCGTGCTGATTGCCCTGATCACCGTCCCGGTGAACCTGGTGTTCGGGACCCTGCTGGCGTGGCTGGTGACGCGCTTTAACTTCCCCGGACGTCAGCTGCTGCTGACCCTGCTGGATATTCCGTTTGCCGTGTCGCCGGTGGTGGCGGGCCTGGTGTACCTGCTCTTTTACGGCTCCAACGGCCCACTGGGCGGCTGGCTGGATGCGCATAACCTGCAGATCATGTTCGCCTGGCCGGGCATGGTGCTGGTCACCATCTTCGTGACCTGCCCGTTTGTGGTGCGCGAGCTGGTGCCGGTGATGTTAAGCCAGGGGAGCAACGAAGACGAAGCGGCGGTGCTGCTGGGTGCTTCGGGCTGGCAAATGTTCCGCCGCGTGACGCTGCCGAACATCCGCTGGGCGTTGCTTTATGGCGTGGTGCTGACCAACGCCCGCGCGATTGGCGAGTTCGGTGCCGTTTCCGTTGTTTCCGGCTCTATCCGGGGTGAAACCCTGTCGCTGCCGCTGCAGATTGAACTGCTGCAGCAGGACTACAACACCATCGGCTCGTTTACTGCCGCAGCGTTATTGACGCTGATGGCCATTTTGACCCTGTTTTTGAAGAGTGTGGTGCAGTGGCGTTTAGAAAATCAGGAAAAACGTCAGCATCAGGAGGGAAATCATGAGCATTGAGATTGCCAATATTAAGAAGTCTTTTGGTCGCACCCAGGTGCTGAATGATATCTCGCTGGATATCCCTTCCGGACAAATGGTGGCGCTGCTGGGGCCGTCCGGCTCGGGCAAAACCACGCTGCTGCGTATTATCGCCGGGCTTGAGCACCAGACCAGCGGGCACATCCGCTTCCACGGCACCGACGTGAGCCGCCTGCACGCCCGCGATCGTAAAGTGGGTTTTGTGTTCCAGCATTACGCGCTGTTCCGCCACATGACCGTGTTTGACAACATCGCGTTTGGGCTTACCGTGCTGCCGCGTCGCGAGCGCCCGGATGCGGCAACCATTAAGGCGAAGGTGACCAAACTGCTGGAGATGGTGCAGCTGGCTCACCTGGCGGATCGTTTTCCGGCCCAGCTGTCCGGCGGGCAGAAACAGCGCGTGGCGCTGGCTCGCGCGCTGGCCGTTGAACCGCAAATTCTGCTGCTGGATGAGCCCTTCGGCGCGCTGGATGCGCAGGTGCGTAAAGAGCTGCGCCGCTGGCTGCGTCAGCTCCATGAAGAGCTGAAATTCACCAGCGTCTTCGTGACCCACGATCAGGAAGAGGCGATGGAAGTTGCGGATCGCGTGGTGGTCATGAGCCAGGGCAACATTGAGCAGGTTGACGAGCCGGAGCAGCTCTGGCGTGAACCGGCGACCCGCTTCGTGCTGGAGTTTATGGGCGAGGTAAACCGTCTTCAGGGTACTATTCGCGGTGGACAGTTCCACGTGGGCGCGCACCGCTGGCCGCTGGGCTATACCTCCGCGCATCAGGGGCCGGTCGATCTGTTCCTGCGTCCGTGGGAAGTGGACGTGAGCCGCCGAACCAGCCTGGATTCACCGCTGCCGGTGCAGGTGCTGGAAGCTAGCCCTAAAGGTCACTACACCCAACTGGTGGTACAGCCGCTGGGCTGGTATACCGAGCCGCTGACCGTGGTCATGCGCGACGACGTGCCGCCGCACCGGGGTGAGCGTCTGTTTGTCGGGCTGCAGCATGCCCGGATTTATCACGGGAAGGAGCGCATCGAGACGCGCGAGGATATTGCTCTGGCGGAGTCAGCCTGATAGGTTATTAGGATGTTTATCGCCCGGTGGCGCTGCGCTGACCGGGCCTACAGTTATCACTGCGTCTTGTAGGCCGGGATCGCTGCGCGCGCGCCGGCTTTTTTATTGAGTAAAAATCGTGAATACACTCGAACACACCATCGGCAACACTCCTCTGGTCAAGCTTCAGCGCATGGGGCCGGACAACGGCAGTGAAATCTGGGTCAAACTCGAAGGCAATAACCCGGCGGGGTCGGTGAAAGACCGCGCGGCGCTGTCGATGATTGTCCAGGCCGAAAAACGCAGAGAAATTAAGCCAGGCGACGTGCTCATAGAGGCCACCAGCGGCAACACCGGTATCGCCCTGGCGATGATTGCGGCGCTGAAAGGCTACCGCATGAAGCTGCTGATGCCGGACAATATGAGCCAGGAGCGCCGCGCCGCGATGCGTGCCTACGGGGCCGAGCTGATTCTGGTGACCAAAGAGCAGGGGATGGAAGGCGCGCGCGACCTGGCGTTAGAAATGGCCGAGCGCGGCGAAGGTAAACTGCTCGATCAGTTTAATAACCCGGACAACCCGTACGCGCACTACACCACCACCGGCCCGGAAATCTGGCAGCAAACCGACGGGCGAATCACCCATTTTGTCTCCAGCATGGGCACCACCGGCACCATTACCGGCGTATCGCGTTTTCTGCGCGAGCAGGACAAAGCCGTCACCATTGTGGGCCTGCAGCCGGAAGAGGGGAGCAGCATTCCGGGCATTCGCCGCTGGCCGGCGGAGTATATGCCCGGCATCTTTAATGCGCAGCTGGTGGACCAGGTGCTGGATCTTCACCAGCGCGAGGCGGAAAATACCATGCGTGAGCTGGCCGTACGCGAAGGTATCTTCTGCGGCGTCAGCTCGGGCGGCGCGGCAGCGGGCGCGATTCGGGTAGCGCAGGCAAACCCGGGTGCTGTGGTGGTGGCGATTATTTGCGATCGAGGCGATCGCTATCTGTCTACCGGCGTCTTTGGTGAAGAGAGTTATTCGCAGGGGGCGGGGATTTAAGCGTCATGGAGATGATTCTATTCCGGGATAATACCCGGGCGCAGCAAACTGATATTGTCGCGGTACAGTCGCAGGTGGTGTACGGCAGCGTGGGTAACAGCATTGCGGTTCCTAATATTCGAACCCACAGGCTGAACGTCACCGCCGTGCCAACGGTACTGTTCAGCAACACGCCACACTATGACACCTTCTATGGTGGCGTGATCCCCGATGAGTGGTTCAGCGGCTACCTGAAGGCGCTGGAAGAGCGCGAGATCCTGCGCGAGCTTAAGGCGGTTACCACCGGCTATATGGGAAATGCCAGCCAGATCGTCCTGCTGGCGCAGTGGCTGAAGGCGGTCAAAGCTCAGCATCCTGATCTGCTGGTGCTGGTCGACCCGGTTATCGGAGATATCGACAGCGGGATGTACGTGAAGCCGGATATCCCGCAGGCGTATCGGGAGCACCTGCTGCCGCTGGCGCAGGGGATTACGCCAAACGTCTACGAGCTGGAAGTGTTAAGCGGCAAACCGTGCCGCACGCCGGAAAGCGCCATCGCGGCGGCACAGGGACTGCTCTCTGACAGCCTGAAATGGGTGGCGATTACCAGCGCGCCGGTGGCCGATGATCCGCAGAATATCCACGTGGTGCTGGTGACGAATGAGGGCGTGACCGTCAGCGCGCATCCACGGGTAGAAACCGATCTGAAAGGGACGGGAGACCTGTTTTGTTCAGAACTGGTGAGCGGAATTGTTGAGGGGAAAACCGTTGCCGACGCCATTCGCATGGCGGGCGATCGGGTGACTGATGTGATGCTCTATACCCAGTCGAAAGGCTACGACGAGCTTATCCTACCGGCATAAACAAAAATGGCGCCCGAAGGCGCCATTTTTCTGTGCGGCAAGAATTACTTCTTGATGCGGATAACCGGGGTTTCACCCACGGTGACGCTGCCAGACAGTTTGATCAGTTCTTTGATTTCGTCCATGTTGGAGATAACAACCGGCGTCAGGGTAGACTTGGCTTTTTCTTCCAGCAGTGGCAGATCGAATTCAATTACCGGGTCGCCAACTTTAACACGCTGGCCTTCTTCCGCGATACGTTTGAAGCCTTCGCCTTTCAGTTCAACGGTGTCGATACCGAAGTGAACGAACAGTTCGATACCGCTATCAGATTCGATAGAGAACGCATGGTTGGTTTCAAAAATTTTACCGATGGTGCCGTCAACTGGAGCAACCATTTTGTTGCCAGTTGGTTTGATAGCAATGCCATCACCAACGATTTTCTCAGCAAACACTACATCCGGCACGTCTTCGATGTTGACGATCTCGCCGGAGAGCGGAGCAACAATCTCAATAGTTCCGGAGTCTTTCTTATCATCAGAAACCAGAGATTTCAGTTTATCGAACAAACCCATGATCTTCTCCTAAGCAGTAATTTGGGCCGCATCTCGTGGATTAGCAGATTGTTTTTTCTTCAATGAACTTGTTAACCAGCGTCATTAACTCGTCCGTTGTCGGTTGAGCAAGAGCCTGCTCTGCTAACACCTTCGCATCTTCGAAGTTCGTGTTACGGATAATCTTCTTAATGCGCGGGATGGAAATGGCGCTCATAGAGAATTCGTCCAGACCCATACCCAGCAACAGAAGTGTAGCACGTTCGTCGCCTGCAAGCTCACCACACATGCCAGTCCATTTACCTTCTGCATGAGAAGCATCAATAACTTGCTTGATCAAGTTCAGTACGGACGGTGACATTGGCTGGTAGAGATGTGAAATCATATCATTACCACGGTCAACTGCCAGGGTGTACTGCGTTAAATCATTGGTGCCGATACTAAAGAAATCAACTTCTTTGGCTAAATGACGAGCAATAGTCGCCGCCGCAGGTGTTTCCACCATTACGCCGATCTCGATTGACTCGTCAAACGCTTTACCTTCGTCGCGCAGTTCCTGCTTGTAAATTTCGATCTCTTTCTTCAGTGCACGCACTTCTTCAACAGAGATGATCATCGGGAACATGATGCGCAGTTTACCGAAAGCAGAGGCACGCAGGATCGCGCGAACCTGGTCACGCAGGATCTCTTTACGATCCATCGCGATACGAATCGCACGCCAGCCCAGGAACGGGTTCTCTTCTTTCGGGAAGTTCATGTACGGCAGCTCTTTGTCGCCACCAATGTCCATAGTACGGACGATAACCGCCTGAGAGCCACACGCTTCAGCCACGGCTTTATAGGCAGCAAACTGCTCTTCTTCCGTTGGCAGCGCGTCGCGGTCCATGAACAGGAATTCTGTACGATAGAGACCTACGCCTTCCGCACCGTTGCGCTCAGCGCCATCAACGTCGCGAACGGTACCGATGTTTGCGCATACTTCTACCTGATGGCCGTCAAGGGTGATAGCTGGCAGGTCTTTCAGCTTAGCGAGTTCCGCTTTTTCAGTCGCAACCTGCTCCTGAACCGCGCGCAGTTTATCGATCTCTTCATTAGTTGGGTTGACGTAAACCAGATTGTTTACGGCATCCAGAATCAGATAGTCGCCATTTTTCACCTGAGAGGTGACGCTACCGGTACCCACGATGGCAGGCAGTTCCAGAGAGCGCGCCATGATAGAGGTGTGGGAGGTACGGCCACCCGCGTCGGTGATGAAACCGAGGACCTTTTTCAGGTTCAGCTGTGCGGTTTCAGACGGGGTGAGGTCCGCGGCAACCAGGATCACTTCATCCTGAATTGCGCTCAGGTCGATAATGGCCAGACCCAGGATGTTGCGCAGCAGGCGCTTACCGATGTCACGTACGTCAGCCGCACGTTCTTTCAGGTATTCATCATCCAGTTCTTCCAGGGCAGTTGCCTGACCTTCGATAACTTCATGCGCAGCCGCGTCGGCCGTCATGCCTTTATCTTTAATCAGGGCTATGATTTCCTGCTCCAGCTCCTCATCTTCGAGCAGCATGATGTGCCCTTCGAAGATGGCTTCTTTTTCTTCACCGAAAGTTTCGCCAGCTTTAGTTTTGATTGCTTCCAGTTGCGCAGATGCCTTGGCACGACCGCTCAGAAAACGTTCAACTTCCTGATCAACCTTGTCGGCAGAAATTTTTTTCCGGTCGATGACGATCTCGTCTTCTTTCAGCAGCAGTGCTTTGCCGAAAGCGATACCCGGGGATGCTAAAATGCCTGAAATCATAACCCTACCTTACTTGTGACTGATATTTAAAAGAACCCGGAAACTTACTCGAGCTCAGCCATCAGTTTTACCAGATGCTCAACTGCTTTCTGCTCGTCTTCACCTTCCGCAGAGATGGTGACAACGGTGCCCTGAGTCAGGCCCAGAGTCTGCAGTTTGAACAGGCTTTTTGCGCTCGCGCTTTTGCCGTTGGAAGTCACAGTGATTTCAGAAGAAAAGCCTTTTGCTTCTTTAACAAACTGAGCAGCAGGGCGGGTGTGCAGACCGTTCGGAGCGGTAATGGTAACTTCTTGCTGGAACATTGTATTTCCCCAACTTATAGGTTTAGTGTTGTGGAACTAAAGTCTAGCCTGGCGACTGAACTTTAGCCTGTATTGTTAGCGCTGACGTTTCGATCGTCATTAAACATTATGCAGCGAAAGCAAGACTTGAACCAAATCATAAAATCGATTCAGCAAGGCTATTTCATTCACCGATTAATTTCACGCATCAAAATAATTGCTGGTTTAAATACCAGACCCAACGGGGTGAAGCAATGCCAGGAGGGGTAAAAGTTTGAAGCAGGCCACAAAAAAGCACCTGAAAAGGTGCTTTTTTACGCGTTATTAACATGCTGGCACTACTGTTGCAGCTCTTTTTCGGTAAACAGATCGGCAAACAGTGCGGTGCTCAAGTAACGCTCACCCGAGGACGGAAGGATAACCACAATATTCTTATTGGTAAAGGCTTCGTCTTCCTGCAGCTTGAGCGCTGCCGCAACGGCCGCACCGGAAGAGATACCCGCCAGAATGCCTTCTTCATCCATCAGGCGACGCGCGGTAGAGATGGCCTCTTCGTTAGTGATGGTGACCACTTTATCGATCAGCTTCAAATCCAGGTTGCCCGGAATGAAGCCTGCGCCAATACCCTGGATTTTATGCGGGCCTGGTTTGAGCTCTTCACCGGCCAGGGCCTGGGTGATAACCGGTGAGTCAGTCGGCTCAACGGCAACGGTGATCAGGTCTTTTTTACCCTTTGTGCCTTTAATATAGCGTGACACGCCGGTCAGCGTACCGCCGGTACCCACGCCGGAGATAAAGACGTCAACCTGGCCGTCGGTATCTTCCCAGATTTCCGGACCGGTGGTCTTCTCGTGAATTTCCGGATTTGCCGGGTTGCTGAACTGCTGCAGCAGCAGATATTTCGCCGGATCGCTGGCCACAATCTCTTCGGCTTTCTGAATGGCGCCCTTCATGCCCTTCGCGCCTTCGGTCAGCACCAGGTTCGCGCCCAGCGCTTTAAGCAGCTTACGACGCTCGATGCTCATCGTTTCTGGCATAGTCAGCGTCAGCTTGTAGCCGCGCGCAGCAGCAACATAGGCCAGAGCAATACCGGTGTTACCGCTGGTTGGTTCCACCAGCTCAACGCCAGGCTTCAGTACGCCACGTTTTTCAGCATCCCAAATCATGTTTGCACCGATACGGCATTTAACGCTGAAGCTCGGGTTACGTGATTCGACCTTCGCCAGGATGCGTCCATTACCGATACGGTTCAGTCGAACCAGGGGCGTATGACCGATAGTCAGCGAGTTGTCTTCATAAATCTTACTCATGGCCTGTCCTTAACTGTATGAAATTGGGATACCGACCCAGCATACCTGTTGAGCAGGTAGGGGGAAGTAAGGAATTCGCATATCTATATACTGCAAGGAAATAATGGGGATCAGTATGGAATAAGGGGCGGCATAAGCCACCCCTGCTTTACACATTTTTGCATTATTTCCATAACGCGTGCTTAGCACGGTAGCAGTCGACCCACATCGCCGTCGCGCCGCAAACGGCGACGGGCATGATGAACAGATTCAGGAAGGGAATCATGGTGAACAGGCTGGTCAGTGCGCCAAACTGCATATTGGCGACCTTCTGGCTGCGCAGGGCGGTGCGCATCTCTTTAAACGGTACCTTGTGGTTATCGAAAGGATAGTCGCAGTACTGAATGGCCAGCATCCAGGCGCTGAACAGGAACCACAGCACTGGTGCCACGGTCTGGCCAATGCCTGGCACAAAATAGAGGATAAGCAGCACGAGCGCGCGGGGCAGGTACCAGGCAAACTTCTGCCATTCGCGCTTCATAATGCGAGGGAGGTCTTTCATGATCCCCCATATCCCTGTGTCCGGCGGCGTCGCACCGGTAAGCCGCGCTTCCAGCTGTTCCGCCAGCAGACCGTTAAACGGTGCGGCTATCCAGTTTGCAATTGTCGAGAAGAAGTAGCCAAACACCAGCAGCACGGAGATCACCGCCACCGGCCAGAGCAGGTAGTTAAGCCACTGCAGCCAGTCCGGCACGTAACTCATCAGCGACGGGATCCAGCTCTCCAGCTTTGTAAACAGCCACCAGAACGCGCCGCCCATAAGAATAATGTTGATCAACAGCGGCAGAATGACGAAGCGTCGAATCCCCGGCAGGGAGACCAGTTTCCAGCCCTGAGAAAAATACCAGACGCCGCTGCGCGGGGGGGAAGAAGATGTTGAAACCATAGCCAGGCTGTACTCCTTTTTACACAACCAGTGGAATTGCCCGCCTATATTATCCACTTACTGAGCAATGACCAGTTCGGAAATGTTCGAAAAACCAGCAAAAAGCACGATTTCCTTCATCTTTATGCTGTGAATGCTCTGCACACACTTGCACTTGACGTAAACGGCAAATACTCTTAGTGAGTAAATGTTTGCCGTGGTGGCAAGGTGTTAGAACAACAGAGAATATAATGATGCAGGATTTGCGTCTGATATTAATCATTGTTGGCGCGATCGCCATAATCGCTTTACTGGTACATGGTTTCTGGACCAGCCGTAAAGAGCGTTCCTCGATGTTTCGCGATCGCCCACTGAAGCGCATGAAGTCCAGTCGTGACGACGATGACAGTGAAGATGACATCGACGGTAGCGATGACGACGGCGTGGGTGAAGTTCGTGTTCATCGGGTCAATACTGCGCCCGGCGCAGGCCATGGGGAGCATGAAGCGCCTCGTCCTTCGCAGCACCAGTATCAACCGCCGTATGCTTCTGCACAGCCGCGCCAGCCAGCGCCGCAGCCTGTGGAAGAGCCGGTGCGCCAGCCGCCGCAACAGCCTGTCTATCAGCAGCCTGCTGCGCCACAGCCGGTTCAACAGCAACCGGTACAGCAACCGGTTCAGCAGCCCGTGCATCAACAACCTGCTCAGCCAGTACAACAACCGCAGCAGCCTGTTCACGTACAGCCTGCGCCTCAGCCTGCTCCGGCCCCGCACGTTGAGCCTGAGCCCGTTGCAGAGCCAGAGCCGGTTGTTGAAAAACCGCAGCGTAAAGAAGCGGTGATCATCATGAACGTGGCCGCGCATCACGGTAGCCATCTCAATGGCGATGTGCTGCTTAACAGTATTCAACAGGCAGGCTTCCAGTTTGGCGATATGAATATTTTCCATCGCCACCTGAGCCCTGACGGTAGCGGTCCGGCGCTGTTCAGCCTGGCCAACATGGTTAACCCTGGCACCTTCGATCCGGAAATGACCGGTGATTTCGTGACCCCGGGCGTCACTATCTTTATGCAGGTGCCGTCCTACGGTGATGAACTGCAAAACTTTAAGCTGATGCTGCAGTCCGCTCAGCACATCGCTGACGAAGTCGGTGGCGTGGTGCTCGACGATCAGCGTCGAATGATGACCCCGCAGAAATTGCGCGAGTATCAAGACCGCATCCGCGAAGTTAAGGAAGCTAACGCGTAATCGCCGCGTTGACTTCAACTCCTCCTCAACCCCCGCATGTCGGGGGTTTTTTCTCATTGATGGTGCGATATGGACTCAATCGAACAACAACTCACTGAACTGCGAACCACGCTTCGCCATCATGAATACCTCTATCATGTTATGGACGCGCCGGAAGTGCCGGATGCGGAGTATGACCGCCTGATGCGCGAGCTGCGCGAACTAGAGGCGCAGCATCCTGAACTCATCACGCCGGATTCCCCCACCCAGCGCGTCGGCGCTGAGCCGCTGGGCGCTTTCAGCCAGGTGCGTCATGAAGTGCCGATGCTGTCGCTGGATAACGTCTTCGATGAAGAGAGCTTCCTCGCGTTTAACAAGCGCGTGCAGGATCGCCTGAAAAGCAGCGACTCTCTCACCTGGTGCTGCGAGCTCAAGCTGGATGGCCTGGCGGTCAGTCTTCTCTATGAAAACGGCGTGCTGGTGCGTGCCGCGACGCGTGGCGACGGCACGACGGGCGAAGACATCACCACCAACGTGCGTACCATCCGCGCGATCCCTCTGAGGCTGCAGGGTGACAACATTCCTGCGCGTCTGGAAGTGCGCGGCGAAGTGTTCCTGCCGCAGGCGGGCTTCGAGAAAATTAACGAAGAGGCTCGTCGTACCGGCGGGAAAGTGTTTGCTAACCCGCGTAATGCGGCGGCGGGCTCGCTGCGCCAGCTTGACCCACGTATTACCGCGAAGCGACCGCTTACTTTCTTCTGCTACGGTGTGGGTATTCTTGAGGGCGGCGAGCTGCCGGATACGCACCTTGGACGCCTGCTGCAGTTTAAAGCGTGGGGCCTGCCGGTGAGCAACCGCGTTCAGCTCTGCGACTCGCCGGAAGCGGTGCTGGCGTTCTACCACAAGGTGGAAGAGGACCGTCCGACGCTCGGTTTTGATATTGATGGTGTCGTCATCAAGGTGAATTCACTGGCGCTGCAGGAGCAGCTGGGCTTTGTGGCGCGCGCGCCGCGCTGGGCGGTGGCGTTTAAGTTCCCGGCTCAGGAGCAGATGACCTTCGTTCGCGACGTGGAGTTCCAGGTCGGTCGAACGGGGGCTATTACACCGGTCGCCCGTCTGGAACCAGTGCAGGTGGCGGGCGTGCTGGTGAGTAACGCCACGCTGCACAACGCCGATGAAATCGAACGCCTGGGCCTGCGCATTGGTGACAAAGTGGTGATTCGCCGCGCAGGGGACGTGATCCCGCAGGTGGTTAACGTCGTTGAGTCAGAACGTCCTGACGATACGCGCGAAGTTGTCTTCCCGACCCATTGTCCGGTGTGCGGCTCGGACGTTGAGCGCGTAGAAGGTGAAGCGGTGGCGCGCTGTACGGGTGGCTTAATCTGTGGCGCGCAGCGTAAAGAGTCACTGAAGCACTTCGTCTCCCGTCGCGCAATGGACGTTGACGGCATGGGCGACAAGATTATCGATCAGCTGGTTGAGAAAGAGTACGTCCACACGCCAGCGGACCTCTTCAGGTTGACCGCTGGTAAACTGACCGGTCTGGACCGCATGGGACCAAAGTCTGCCCAGAATGTGGTTAACGCGCTGGAAGCCGCAAAAGAGACGACTTTCGCCCGTTTCCTCTACGCGCTGGGCATTCGTGAAGTGGGTGAAGCAACCGCAGCAGGTCTGGCAGCATACTTTGGTACGCTGGAGGCGCTGGAAAAGGCGAGCATCGAGGAGCTGCAGAAAGTCCCGGACGTAGGTATTGTCGTCGCCACGCACGTCTTTAACTTCTTCGCCGAAGAGAGCAACCGTAACGTCATCGGCGAACTGCTGGAAGAGGGCATTAAATGGCCCGCGCCGGTGGTGGTTAACGCTGAAGAGATCGACAGCCCGTTCGCCGGTAAAACGGTGGTGCTGACCGGCAGCCTGAGCCAGCTTTCACGCGACGATGCAAAAGCGCGTCTGGTGGCGCTGGGGGCAAAAGTGGCGGGCAGCGTGTCGAAGAAAACCGACCTGGTGATCGCCGGTGAAGCGGCGGGTTCGAAGCTGGCGAAAGCCCAGGAGCTCGGCATTGAGGTTATCGACGAAGTGGAAATGATGCGTCTGTTAGGAGAGTAACGTGGAGAAAGAGCAGCTCGTTGAGATCGCCAATACCGAGATGCCGTTCGGTAAATACAAGGGCCGCAGGCTGATTGATTTGCCGGAGGAGTATCTGCTGTGGTTTGCCCGTAAGGATGAATTCCCGGCAGGGCGACTGGGCGAGCTGATGGCTATCACGTTACTGATCAAAACCGAGGGGCTGACTCAGCTGGTGCAGCCCCTGAAACGTCCTTAACTTAAGCCTTCGCGGCGCGGGTCTCTTCCTGTGCCAGCTTTTCGGTCTGGCGCTTGTAGCGACGCGCCAGCACCGCGCAGACCATCAGTTGGATCTGGTGGAAAATCATCAGCGGCAGCACCATCATCCCAATCACCGAGGTCGGGAACAGAATGTTGGCCATCGGGATGCCGTTCGCCAGGCTCTTTTTCGAACCGCAGAATACGATCGTAATTTCATCCGCTTTGTTGAAGCCGCATTTGCGTGCCACAAAGACGTTAACGGCAATAACAATCGCCAGCAGGACGATGCTGACCACCACGATAAACAGCAGCGAGCCTGCCCCCACCTTGTGCCAGATCCCGTTTACGACCGCTTCGCTGAAGGCGGAGTAAACCACCAGCAGAATCGAGGTCTGGTCGGTTTTTGAAATCCATTTTTTATGCTTCGCCACAAACGCGCCGGTCCACGGTCGGGAAAGATGCCCCAGCACAAACGGCAGCAGCAGCTGCAGACAGATTTTGCCGACCTGCTCAAGGTTACCTTCCGCACCGTGCATGTTCATCAGCAGGCCTACCAGCAGCGGCGAAACGAAAATCCCTAACAGGCTGGATGCCGATGCCGAGCAGACCGCGGCCGCCACGTTCCCTCCCGCGAGAGAGGTAAAGGCAATCGCGGACTGCACCGTGGCCGGAAGAATACAGAGATACAGGAAACCGGTGTAAAGCGCCGGGTCGACGTTAACCGGCGCCCACCAGGCAAACAGCACCCCGAGGATCGGAAACAGAATGAACGTGCTGCACATCACCCACAGGTGTAGTCGCCAGTGGCTACCGCCCGCGATAATGGCTTCGCGGGAGAGCTTTGCGCCGTGCATAAAGAACAGTAGCGCGATGGCGGCCGTCGTCAGCCCTTCAAAAAACGGAACGAAACCGCCGCGAGCGGGGAAGAAAGAGGCCAGTAAAACGGTAACTACCAGGGTGAGCGTAAACGGATCAACAATACGAAATAGTTTCATAATGACTCCTGAAAACAGATGACGCTATTGTGCTTTTTTCCATTTGAGAAATAAAATTGATTTATTGCATCCATTCATGAATTAAACAGATGAATTATTCACTCCGTCAGCTTCGTGTTTTTGTCACCGTGGCGCAGGCTCGTAGCTTTAGCCGGGCAGGAGAGATGATTGGCCTGAGCCAGTCGGCGGTTAGCCACAGCGTGAAAGAGCTGGAAAATCAGACTGGCGTCCGGTTGCTTGACCGCACCACGCGCGAAGTGGTGCTGACCGAAGCCGGGCAGCAGCTGGCTCTGCGCCTTGAACGGTTGCTGGATGAGCTCAACAGCACGCTCAGAGACGTGGGAAGGCTGGGCCAGCAGCTTTCGGGTACCGTGCGGGTCGCGGCCAGCCAGACGATATCCGCACACCTTATACCTCAGTGTATTGCCGAGGGAAGCCATCGCTACCCGGACATTGATTTTGTGCTGCATGACAGGCCGCAACAGTGGGTGCTGGAGAGCATCCGCCAGGGGGATGTCGATTTTGGTATTGTTATCGATCCCGGTCAGGCAAGCGATCTGGCGTGCGAAAGCGTACTTTCTGAGCCTTTTTTGCTGCTCTGCCGTGACGACGATCCGCTGGCCTCGTTGCCGGAGGTCAGCTGGCAGTCCCTGCAGGGCGCGAATCTGGTATTACAGGATTATGCCTCGGGCAGCCGTCCGTTGATTGATTCCGCGCTGATGAATCAGGGCGTAAAGGCAACAATCGTGCAGGAGATTGGTCACCCGGCGACGCTGTTTCCCATGGTGGAAGCCGGCATTGGCATCAGCGTGTTGCCCGCCCTGGCGCTTCCCCTACCGCAGGGAAGCCGGCTGGCCGTCAGGCGATTAGCGCCCGTTGTTGAGCGAAAGTTGATGCTGGTGCGGCGAAAAAATCGCTCACTCTCGGGGGCGGCGCAGGCTATCTGGGAAGTGGTGCGTATTCAGGCACAACGATTAACCGAAGCCCGCATACGCGACCCACTGTTTAACGCATCAGAAGATTAGATGTAGATATCAATCTGATTATTGTCTGAAGGGTTATTCACACCTTCCACTTTGCCCAGCTTTTGATCCTGCTTCTTTTGGGCCTCTTCGGCCTGCTGGCGCTGCAGTGAGGCGAGCTGCGCCTGAAGCACTTTGATCTGGGTCTGAATAAGTTCCTGCTGCTTCTTCTTCTCATCAGCGCTGCCGGTGCTGTTCGCCAGCTCTTTTAACTGCTGAGTCAGCTTTTTGATCTTATCGAGAATGCGGGTGATTTGCGCAGAGATATCGTTACTGCTCGAAGTGCCACTCGCGCCGCTGGTTTGAATCTGTTGGGTTGAAGCCTGAATGGTCGTCATACTTTTTCCTCGCGTTATAAAACAGAGGTATCGGCACCAACGGGATTAGCTTGAGCAAAACTGCCATATCTGGCAGGGAGTTACATCGATACACAATCAGTATTGATGATGCGGTGAAAGTGTACTGGAAGGCGGAAGTAGACAAACTGCAGATAGCAAAAAGGCGCCTTTAGGGCGCCTTTCTACATTGGTGGGTCGTGCAGGATTCGAACCTGCGACCAATTGATTAAAAGTCAACTGCTCTACCAACTGAGCTAACGACCCGAAATGGTGGGCGATGACGGGCTCGAACCGCCGACCCCCTCCGTGTAAAGGAGATGCTCTACCAACTGAGCTAATCGCCCATTTCGGAACTGCTGCGATAAGGTGAGAATGGTGGGCGATGACGGGCTCGAACCGCCGACCCCCTCCGTGTAAAGGAGATGCTCTACCAACTGAGCTAATCGCCCAATCTCAATTCTTATCTACACTGCGAGTCTACCGAAGTAGATGGTGGGTGATGACGGGCTCGAACCGCCGACCCCCTCCGTGTAAAGGAGATGCTCTACCAACTGAGCTAATCACCCCCGCTGTGTGGAGTCGCATTATAGGGAGAGTTGAAAATGAGTCAACGCATTTTCTAAAGTTTTTATTCGTTCGTCGTAAAATTAAACAAAACGATCGCGAAACGGGCAATGGCGCATGATTTCTAAACAAAAATCGCAAACTCGGTCACGATAAAGGGATCAACATTGAGGAATCGCCGCACAGTGATAGAATATTGCCCATCGTTTTTTCCCCAGGATTTGCCGATTGCCGGCATCTTTATAACGTAAGGCCATTTCATGAAAATCAAAACTCGCTTCGCGCCGAGCCCGACAGGCTATCTGCACGTCGGTGGTGCACGTACCGCTCTCTATTCCTGGCTTTTCGCACGCCACAACAAAGGTGAGTTCGTACTGCGTATTGAAGACACCGATCTTGAGCGCTCCACGCCAGAAGCAATTGAAGCCATTATGGATGGGATGAACTGGCTGAATCTGGAATGGGATGAAGGTCCTTACTTCCAGACCAAACGCTTTGACCGCTATAACGCTGTCATTGATGAGATGCTGGTCGCGGGCACGGCGTATAAATGCTACTGCTCTAAAGAGCGTCTGGATGCGCTGCGCGAAGAGCAGATGGCGAATGGTGAAAAGCCGCGTTATGACGGCCGCTGCCGCCATGACCACAGCGAGCACGCTGCTGATGAGCCTTGCGTTGTGCGTTTTGCTAACCCGCAAGAGGGGTCTGTGATCTTTGACGACCAGATCCGTGGCCCGATCGAATTCAGCAACCATGAGCTGGACGATCTGATCATCCGCCGCACCGATGGTTCCCCAACCTACAACTTCTGCGTGGTGGTTGACGACTGGGATATGGAAATTACTCACGTTGTCCGTGGTGAAGACCACATCAACAACACGCCACGTCAGATCAACATCCTGAAGGCGCTGAACGCCCCTGTGCCTGTTTATGCGCACGTCTCCATGATCAACGGCGACGACGGGAAAAAACTGTCTAAACGTCACGGCGCGGTTAGCGTCATGCAGTATCGCGACGACGGTTATCTGCCAGAAGCGCTGCTGAACTATCTGGTGCGTCTGGGCTGGGCTCACGGTGACCAGGAGATCTTCAGCCGCGAAGAGATGATCGAACTGTTCTCTCTGAGCTCTGTCAGCAAATCAGCGAGCGCGTTTAATACCGACAAGCTCCTGTGGCTGAACCATCACTACATCAATACCATGCAGCCAGAATATGTAGCGACTTACCTGCAGTGGCACATTGAGCAGGCAAATATTGATACCCGCACTGGCCCTGAGCTGGCGGATCTGGTGAAACTGCTCGGCGAGCGCTGCAAAACTCTGAAAGAGATTGCTGAAAGCTGCCGCTACTTCTATGAAGAGTTTGCTGAGTTCGACGCGGACGCCGCGAAGAAACACCTCCGTCCGGTTGCGCGTCAGCCGCTGGAAGTGGTGCGTGACAAGCTGGCTGCGCTCACCGAATGGACCGCTGAGAATGTGCATCACGCCATTCAGGCGACGGCAGACGAGCTGGAAGTCGGCATGGGTAAAGTCGGTATGCCACTGCGCGTTGCGGTGACCGGTGCGGGTCAGTCTCCGGCGCTGGACGTAACGGTTCATGCCATCGGCAAATCACGCAGCGTTTCGCGCATTAACAAGGCGCTGGACTTTATCGCTGAACGAGAAAATCAGCAGTAATAACGTCTCAGATAAAACAAACGGCAGGGGAACCTGCCGTTTTTTTATGCTTCTTCTTCTGCAATACCCAGACGCTTAAGAAATCCGTGTATGCCTTCGCGCTTCAATAACGCATCCAGACGCTTCTGCTCCGGCTTAGTCATACTCTCCAGCGTCTCAATAATGCCCGGATACAGGTTTGAAGAGGGGGTATTGTAGGAAGACGTGGCCTCCGCGAGATGGTAAACCTCGTGAGGGGTGCGAATTGCCGGGAGGCTCATAATATGTTCCTTCACGCGCGCATCGACATGAATGAGTCGCGCGCGACCGCCTTTCACGCCGTTGAGCCCTTCGGTTTTCCATCCCTGCTGGCGTATCCAACGATTAACCGTTTGCCTGGCGACGCCCAAACTCTCCGCCAGCTCTTCCGTGGTCATTTTGCTCCGTAATCTTTTCATATCAGTCCCGATCGCGAATCCCTAAACGTTGCAATAATCCGGTGATCCCTTCCCGCAGTAATAGCGATGTCATCTGCTTCTGCTCTTCCGGCGTCATTTCATTGGCTAGCGTCAGGAGCAGGGTGTGAAGTGAACTATCATGACTCACGCCTTCTGGCAGTTCGGACGTTTCGCTTGCCCGACGTGCACTGCGGATAAATTCACGGACTTTTTCGTTCACATGTACCAGACGCGCTTTCCCGCCCTGGACGCCTGGCTTTGGTGACGTAATCCAACCCTCTTTGCGTACCCATTTATTGATGGTCTGTCGGCTATAGCCAGTGAGGAGGGCTAACTCTTCTGGCGTCATTCGTTCCTTGATCATGCAATTTCCTGAATATCTGTGGGGTTAATTAGCGGCTCATTTTATAGCACCCTTTAACGTGAAAACGTGACAGGCTTAACTCCTGACTGCGAGCAGGCTCGCAAAGTGATTCATTTGCATGATTTTTCGGCGATTGAATAGCTGGAATTGATTTTGCCGTTGACACTCCGCAGCGGAATTCATATTATGCCGCCCGTCAACATGACAGCTTTACGATGGGGCTATAGCTCAGCTGGGAGAGCGCTTGCATGGCATGCAAGAGGTCAGCGGTTCGATCCCGCTTAGCTCCACCAAACTCTGAACCCAACAGAGTGCGGTCAGTAAAGTCATATGTGGGGCTATAGCTCAGCTGGGAGAGCGCTTGCATGGCATGCAAGAGGTCAGCGGTTCGATCCCGCTTAGCTCCACCAAAATTGTAAACCCTCGTCGAATGACGGGGGTTTTTTTTTATCTGTTTGTAACGCCCTTTACCGCATTTTGTTATCAAAAAGAAGGTATTTCTGTACCTCACCTCAATCGTAATCAATAAACCGGTCTATAAATAGACTTGAACTTGATTCGCGCAATTAATAAACCTATTATCCATCCGGTCAATGATTCTCCTGGAAAATAACGTTCCTGATTAATGAATAAAAAAACGTATGATAATGTAAAGATATTTATGATTGCCCTGGCACTTTGCCTGATTGCGGTGCCTGTCTCCCGTTATCTTTCTCCACGCGCAATTGTTAATGGTCACGACGTTTATTTAGCATGGTTGCCACTCAGCGTTATGCTGGCGGTCATTCTGATATTTGGGCGCAGAGCAATTCTTCCCATTCTGTTAGGTTTTACTGTCACTAATTTATTCTATATTAATTTAGCGCCGCTACAATATCCAGTTTTACTGTTCTGTCAGACCTTTGCGTTGTTCGCAGGATGCGGTCTGCTACGCCTTATGCTGGGCAAGCGCTGGCGCTACAGTATCCCTAACAAACACATCGGGCTTCGTATATTCTGGCTCGGTTTTGTCGTGCCATTAGGTATTAAGCTGTCGATGTATATGGCAGGCTATTTCTTTGATTTTCCGGTGACAATTTCGACCTATTTCGGCGAAGGCACGGTAATTTATAACGTAGTGGATATACAAAGCCTGATATGCGCGGCGCTGATTTTTACCATGATGTTCTATTACCCGCTAAGAATGATAATTAATCCTCGTTATGCCGTCACCTTCTGGCGGCGAAGCGTGAAGCCCATGTTTTATCACAAGAATCCATTATATATTTTTGTCTGGTTAGCGCTTTTAAGCTTCATTCTTGTCATTTTATGTGGTCCTTTTGAGTCACCGGTCATTGCGGGCTATTTGATGCCGCTGATATTTATTCTTTTTACCTTAGCGATAAGCCGCCTGACCTATGCGTTGATTTCTCTGCTGTGGGCCACCTCAGCGCTCCTGCTGCTGACATACAACTATAATTTCCTTAACGGGGTGGAATCGGGACATTCGCTCTCCTTTATCCTCTCCGTGCTGATTTCTTTCGCCATCTGCTTGCTTTACATGTCTCGCATTTACCAGCGCAGCGAGTGGCTGAAGCGGGGCTGGCAGGACAGGGCGCTGACCGATCCTCTTACCGGTCTGCCTAATATTCGTGCGCTGGAGGATTACCTTGAAATTCATCCGGATGCCAAAGTGTGCATTTTGCGCATGGATAATCTGGAGTTTTTGAGCCGCCACTACGGGATTATCATGCGGGTCCACTGCAAACGAACGATCGCCACGTCGCTTCAGCCGCTCCTGCAAAAAGATGAGCTGCTCTTCCAGCTGCCCGGAAGCGAGTTGGTGCTGGTCTTGCTCGGGCCGGAAATTGCTGAACGTCTCCAGCATATGGTCGATCGGCTCAACAGCAATAAGATTTTCTGGAACAACACCGGGCTGGATATTGAGTTTGGCGCGTCATGGGGAATGGTCGAAGACGGTGAGAAACTGCATCACACGCTGGGGCAGCTAAGCTGGCTGGCAGAACAGGCCTGCGGAGAGCAAAACGTACTCGCGCTCACGAATAGTCTTGAGGTGGCATCAGGGCAAACGACAGAGCGTGTCCTGATGCTGGCCCGGATTAAGCATGCGCTTGAGGCGGGGCAGTTCCATTTGTATGCGCAGCCGATCCAGAAGGCTGACGGGAGCGGGTACTATGAAATCCTGACGCGAATGGAGAGCGAGGGGGAGATTATTACCCCTGACCGCTTTATTCCGCTGATTGCGCAGTTCAACCTCAGCCACCGGTTTGATATGTGCGTCATGGAAAAATTACTGGTATGGCTGCGAGATAACCCTGCAACGCACGCTGGCGCCCGTTTTTCCGTCAATCTGATGCCGCTGACGCTGATGCAAAAAGAGGTGGCGACCGAGATTTGCGCGCTGTTTGAACGGTACGGCGTGGCACCGCAGGCCGTCGTGATCGAGATTACTGAAGAGCAGGCTTTCTCAAATTCAGGCACGAGTATCAATAATATTCAGCAATTGCGGGAGTATGGTTTCCGGATCGCCATCGATGATTTTGGTACTGGCTACGCTAACTATGAGCGTCTCAGACGCCTGCAGGCGGACATCATTAAAATCGACGGCTGCTTTGTGAAAGACATTTGTACAGACGACATGGATGCAATGATTGTGCAGTCGATGTGTAATCTGGCAAAGACAAAATCGCTCTGCGTCGTCGCGGAATATGTGGAAACACCGGCGCAGCGGGAGATGCTGCTCCGCTTCGGTGTGGATTACCTGCAGGGCTACCTGATAGGCAAACCCAAACCGCTGGAAGAATTACGGACATAAAAAAACCGGGAGCCAGGCTCCCGGTTTTTGTTTCACGGTAAACGTTACAGGACCAGTGCCGCAATGGACGCTGACAGGACGCTCACCAGCGTAGAGCCGTAAACCAGCTTCAGGCCGAAGCGAGATACCACGTTACCCTGTTCTTCGTTCAGACCTTTAATCGCACCCGCGATAATCCCGATGGACGAGAAGTTCGCGAAGGAGACCAGGAACACGGAGAGAATGCCTTCCGCACGCGGAGAAAGCGTACTGGCAATTTTCTGCAGATCCATCATTGCAACGAATTCGTTAGAAACCAGCTTGGTTGCCATGATACTGCCCACCTGCAGCGCTTCGTGAGCCGGAACACCCATCACCCATGCAATCGGATAGAAGATGTAGCCGAGAATCCCCTGGAAGGAGATACCCAGCACCGCAGCGAACAGGGCGTTCAGCGCAGAAATCAGCGCAATGAAGCCGATCAGCATGGCGGCAACGATAATCGCGACTTTGAAACCGGCCAGAATGTACTCACCCAGCATTTCGAAGAAGCTCTGGCCTTCGTGCAGGTTTGACATCTGAATGTTCTCTTCGCTTGCGTCAACGCGGTACGGGTTGATCAGCGACAGAACGATAAAGGTGCTGAACATGTTCAGAACCAGCGCAGCAACCACGTATTTTGGTTCCAGCATGGTCATATACGCGCCCACGATAGACATGGAAACGGTAGACATTGCGGTTGCCGCCATGGTGTACATGCGGTTGCGGGACATCTTGCCGAGAATATCTTTATACGCGATGAAGTTCTCAGACTGACCGAGGATCAGGGAACTGACGGCGTTGAAGGATTCCAGCTTGCCCATACCGTTCACTTTGGATAACAGGAAGCCAATTCCACGAATCACGAACGGCAGAACGCGGATGTGCTGCAGAATACCGATCAGCGCGGAGATGAAGACGATAGGGCAGAGAACCTTCAGGAAGAAGAACGCCAGACCTTCGTCGTTCATTTTACCGAAGACAAAGTTGGTCCCTTCGTTGGCGAATCCGAGCAGTTTTTCGAACATTTCGGAGAAGCCTTTCACGAAGCCGAGGCCTACGTTGGAGTTCAGGAAGAACCACGCAAGTAAAACTTCAATGACCAGCAGTTGAACAACATAACGGATACGAATTTTTTTGCGGTCTGTGCTGACCAGCAATGCAAGTGCAGTAACGACAACAAGTGCCAGGACAAAATGAAGGACGCGGTCCATATTTGCTCCAAATATGAGGCAGGTTTAATTTTCGTGCACATTCTATGTAACAACCGAAAAGAAAACGAGATCGAGGACACACTATAGTTACATCCTGTGACGAGTCTCAAAAATAGTGATCCACAATACATTTTTGTTATGTTCGGTAAATGCGTGAAAAGTTAAGTTTGTGTGCTAGTCTTCACAAAAGCATGCGCGATTTCAGTTTCGGTTAGATCGCCCCACTTACCCGCCCGTCTATCGTTCAAAGCTATCAGAGAAATCACTGCAAACTTTATAAATGATCTTGATAATCATTCTCATTTTGATAGCATTAAACATAGCAAAGGCTATATTTCAGAGGCAGAAATGACAAACAGTCGCGTAGAGGGTAGCAGTGGCAGAGCCGCGCGCAAGTTGCGGTTCGCATTAATGGGACCTGCGTTCATCGCTGCCATTGGCTATATCGATCCAGGAAACTTTGCGACCAATATTCAGGCCGGGGCCAGCTTCGGCTATAAGCTGCTGTGGGTGGTGGTCTGGGCTAACCTGATGGCGATGCTGATTCAGATGCTCTCCGCAAAGCTGGGGATTGCGACGGGTAAAAACCTGGCGGAGCAAATTCGCGACCATTACCCGCGTCCCGCCGTCTGGCTCTACTGGGTTCAGGCTGAAATCATCGCCATGGCCACTGACCTCGCTGAGTTTATCGGTGCAGCGATCGGCTTTAAGCTGATTCTGGGCGTGTCGCTGTTGCAAGGGGCGGTGCTGACCGGGATTGCCACTTTCCTCATCCTGATGCTGCAGCGTCGGGGTCAAAAGCCGCTGGAGAAGGTGATTGGTGGTCTGCTGCTTTTTGTGGCGGCGGCCTACATTGTCGAGCTGATTTTCTCACAGCCGAATCTGGCACAGCTCGGTAAAGGGATGGCGATCCCAAGCCTGCCAACGTCGGAAGCGGTGTTCCTGGCCGCCGGGGTGCTCGGGGCGACCATCATGCCGCACGTGATTTATTTGCACTCCTCGCTGACGCAGCATCTCCACGGTGGGACGCGTAAAGAGCGTTACTCCGCTACCAAGTGGGACGTCGCGATCGCTATGACCATCGCAGGGTTTGTAAACCTGGCGATGATGGCGACTGCAGCCGCGGCTTTCCACTTTAACGGTCATACCGGTATTGCCGATCTCGACCAGGCGTATCTCACGCTGGAGCCGTTACTGAGCCATGCTGCCGCCACGATATTTGGTCTCAGCCTGGTAGCTGCCGGCCTCTCTTCTACGGTGGTGGGCACGCTGGCAGGCCAGGTTGTGATGCAGGGGTTTGTCCGCTTCCACATTCCGCTGTGGGTTCGTCGCTCCGTCACCATGCTGCCGTCATTTGTGGTGATTCTGATGGGTCTCGACCCAACGCGAATTCTGGTCATGAGCCAGGTTCTGCTGAGTTTTGGTATCGCGCTGGCGCTGGTGCCGCTGCTGATCTTTACCAGCAACAAAACTCTGATGGGCGAGCTGGCTAACTCAACGCTGGTAAAACGAACCGGATGGGCCATCGTGGTGGTGGTCGTTGCGCTGAACCTGTGGTTGTTGGTGGGAACCGCACTGGGTCTTTAACAAAAAAAGGAGCCTCCATGGCTCCTTTTTTATTAGTGGTGATGGCCGTGACCATGACCTTTCCCGCGACCCCAGCCGCCGCGACGGTCGTCACGATCGTTCCAGCCTTCACGGTAGCCGCGCTCATACGCGTTGTCTTTATACCAGCCGCGGTGTCTGCCGTTATCATGTTTCCACCAGCGATCGCCGCGCCATTCATAATGACGGTGCCAGTAGTCACGGTCGCGCCAGTAGCCGCCGTCCCAGTATCTGCCGTAGTCGTCACGATCGCCAATTTGTAATTTTACTGATGGCAACAGGGTGATTTCGCCCGCAGTGGCGATCAGCGGCGCCGAAGCCAGTAATACCGCTGCAAGAATCAGTGACCTGAACATACTCTTTCTCCTTCACGATCGGGGCCTTAGGTGGGCCTGTTAACGCAATTTTACGAGTTGGTAAAGCTTCGTATCATCGCCTCAACTCCGAATTCCTGGGGGAGAGCACTTTTTGCTAAAAACGGTTTTATATTGAACTGCTCAGGATCGCGTCTATACGGGCCAAGTCATCCACAGAGAAATGGCGGTTTGCCAGCATCCCCACGGCGTCATCAATTTGAGCCGCTTTACTCGCCCCTATCAGCACTGAGGTCACACTCTCATGACGCGATACCCAGGCCAGCGCCATCTGGGACAGCTTCTGGCCGCGCTCTTCCGCCATGGCGTTCAGCTTTCTAATCTTCTCCAGCTTCTCTTCGGTGAGCTGGTCGGGGTTAAGGAACTGACTGCCGCTTGCCGCGCGTGAGTCTGTGGGAATGCCATTCAGATAGCGGTTGGTCAGTTGCCCACCGGCCAGCGGCGAGAAGGGAATACAGCCGACTCCTTTTTCCTGCAGCACGTCCAGCAATTCTTCTTCCGGCGCACGCTCAAACAGGGAATATTTCGGCTGGTGGATCAGGCAGGGCGTACCGAGATCGTCAAGGATATCAATCGCCTTGCGGGCCAGGTCAGCGGGGTAGTTGGATAATCCAACATACAGAGCCTTCCCCTGACGCACCGCATGGTCAAGCGCTTTCATGGTTTCCAGCAGCGGCGTCTGTGGGTCAGGACGGTGATGATAGAAGATATCCACATACTCCAGCCCCATCCTCTTCAGGCTTTGATCGAGGCTTGCCAGCAGGTATTTGCGTGACCCCCAGTCGCCGTAAGGACCCTCCCACATGGTATAGCCCGCTTTGGTTGAGATGATTAGCTCGTCGCGCCAGGGCAGGAAGTCCTCCTGTAAAATACGGCCGAAATTACGTTCGGCCGATCCCGGTGGCGGGCCATAGTTGTTGGCAAGGTCGAAATGCGTAATGCCCAGATCGAACGCACGCTGTAAAAGTTGACGGCTGTTTTCGATAAGGGTGGTATCACCGAAGTTATGCCACAGCCCGAGCGAGATGGCGGGCAACCTGAGCCCGCTTTGCCCACAGCGGCGATACTCCATTGTCCCGTAACGATTTTTGTCCGGCTGATAACCCATTTTCGTAACCTCTGGCGCTGAAGTGTAAAATCAGTGTATGCGTTTACATTTACGTGAAAAAAAGCAGCATAGCGCAGCCTTTTTTGTAAAGCATTCTTTCCATGCCCTTCTTATCGCCAATTCTGGACAGCCATCACGCTTATTTAATACTCAAGGTGAGGTCAACATTAGAAGGATACCTGTTCATGCGTACCCCATACTGCGTCGCCGATTACCTGCTGGACCGTCTTACAGATTGTGGAGCCGATCATCTGTTTGGCGTGCCGGGCGACTATAACCTGCAGTTTCTCGACCACGTGATAGACAGCCCCGATATCTGCTGGGTGGGCTGTGCCAACGAGTTAAACGCCTCTTATGCCGCGGACGGATATGCCCGATGTAAGGGCTTCGCCGCGCTGCTGACGACATTTGGCGTAGGAGAGTTAAGCGCCATGAACGGCATTGCGGGCAGCTATGCCGAACATGTTCCGGTACTGCATATTGTGGGGGCGCCGGGTATGGCGTCACAGCAAAGAGGGGAGCTACTGCACCACACGCTGGGCGACGGTGAGTTTCGTCATTTTTATCATATGAGCGAGCCGATTACTGCTGCACAGGCGATCCTGACCGAACAAAACGCCTGCTATGAAATCGACCGGGTGTTAACCACTATGCTCCGGGAGCGTCGCCCCGGCTATCTGATGTTGCCTGCCGACGTGGCAAAAAAGGCCGCCACGCCTCCTGTAAGCGCTCTCACGCTCCGCCATGCGCATGCCGATAGCGCCTGCCTGAAAGCGTTCCGGGAGGCCGCTGAGAACAAGCTTGCCAGAAGCAAGCGTACTGCGCTGCTGGCCGATTTCCTTGTCCTGCGCCATGGCCTGAAGCATGCGCTACAGAAATGGGTTAAAGACGTGCCGATGGCACATGCCACCATGCTGATGGGCAAAGGAATATTTGACGAACGTCACGCTGGTTTTTACGGCACCTACAGCGGCTCGGCGAGCGCCGGCGCGGTAAAAGAGGCGATTGAAGGGGCTGATATCGTGCTGTGCATCGGGACGCGATTTACCGATACCCTTACCGCCGGCTTCACGCATCAGCTCACCCCGGCACAAACGATAGAAGTTCAGCCTCATGCTTCACGCGTTGGTGATATCTGGTTTACCGGCATCCCCATGCTTCAGGCAATCGAAACGCTGGTGGAGCTGTGTAAACAGCACGTGCACGGTACGCCGGTACCGTCCTCTCAAAGCTCGATGGCCTACCCGCAGCCGGATGGCTCGCTGACGCAGGCGAATTTCTGGCAAACGCTGCAGACGTTTATTCGTCCGGGAGACATCATTCTTGCGGATCAGGGCACCTCGGCCTTCGGTGCGATCGACCTTCGTCTGCCGGCGGACGTGAATTTTATCGTCCAGCCGCTGTGGGGATCGATCGGTTACACGCTGGCGGCGGCATTTGGCGCACAGACGGCCTGCCCGAACCGGCGCGTGATTGTTCTGACGGGGGATGGCGCGGCGCAGCTCACCATCCAGGAGCTCGGCTCGATGCTGCGGGATAAACAACACCCCATCATTCTGGTTCTTAACAACGAAGGATATACGGTGGAAAGAGCGATCCATGGGCCTGAGCAACGTTATAACGACATTGCGCTATGGAACTGGACGCAAATCCCGCAGGCACTCAGCCTTGATCCTCAGGCCCAGTGCTGGCGGGTCAGTGAAGCGGAGCAGCTGGTGGACGTCCTTGAAAAAGTAGCGCACCACGAGCGGCTCTCGCTGATTGAGGTGATGCTGCCGAAAGCGGATATTCCGCCGCTGCTGGGGGCGATTACCAAAGCGCTGGAGGCGCGCAATAGCGCCTGATTATTTGTCGTTTCGCCAGGCCATCATCATCGGTTTGCCCGCCAGCAGGAGCCAGGCGGGCAACATCACGATACAAAGCAGAGGGAAAAGCGTCGAATCCGGTACGACTACCGCCGCCATAAACAGGCTTAGCCAGGCGTCGCGCGTGACCACCAGAACCAGCCCCAGAATAGAACAAGAGACGGTAATCGCCGCAGGGACCGCATCGACATGCTCGTGCAGCATCAGCCCCAGCGCGACGCCGACAAAGACCGCCGGGAAGATGCGTCCACCGCGGAAACCACAGGCGGCGGCCACCACCAGCGCTGCCAGCTTGATTACGGCAAACAGCAGATAGTCGGAGACGCTAAATACCTGGCTGAAGGCCAGCTGCTGCATCTCGTCCAGACCTTTGAACAACGTCACCGGCCCACCGATTGCCCCTAAGATACCGAGGATCAAACCGCCGGCTCCCAGAATCAACACCGGGTGTTTGAGTCTGTGCATTAGCCGGTGCAGACGTGGAAGACACCATACCGCCACCATGCCCAGCGCAATGGCGATGGCGACGACGATGGCGCCGCTGAAAATATCAGCGATTTGCATCTGGCCGTAGTGGGGCAGGGAGAGTGAAAAATGGGGATGGAAAAACAGGCTGGTGGTCAACGCCCCGGCGGCGGCGGCCATCAGTGGCGCAAACAGCTTATCCCACAGCGGGACATCGTTATTGCTACTGAGCGTCTGCGAAAAGATCAGTGCTGCCGCAACGGGCGTGCCGAATAGCGCCCCGATGGTGCCTGCGGAGGCGAGAATGGTCCAGTCCAGCGCGCCGACGCGAGGCAAAATGCGTGAACCGAGAAAAACCGCCAGGCCAATATTCACGGCCATAATCGGATGCTCTGGCCCCAGGCTGACGCCGCCGGCAAGGCCCAGAATCAACGCAATGATTAGCCCTGGCAACGCCGAGGGCGCAACCGGGGCACCAATCAACGGTTCCTGTGCCGGATCGGGGCCGGCATGGCCGGGACTGAAACGGATCACCAGACCCACCGCTATACCGGTTAACGTCAGCATTCCAACGATCCAGGCAGGAGAATCAACGGGGACGCCCAGTCCTGCAGGAAGCGCGTTCCATAATAGTGTTTGCAGCACCGACGCGACTTTCATCACGACGATGAGCACCAGACTTGAAACCACGCCAATGATGAGCGCCGGAATGGCCAGCAACAGCATGGTTCTGGCTCGCGGGTGGAGCATGATGATTTCCTTGTACAAAACGGTATTACGTTACTTTGCACATTAAGCCTTATGGCAATAGTGCAAAAGGTGCTGAAACGGTAAAGTTATTCTGTGACGAAGATCGATAATCCATGGGCATTCACCTTCCGGTCGTTGTTGTTATCACGCCTTGAATTTACAGTGTCCCAAAGATTTATTTTGACTTTAGCGGAGCAGTTGAAGAATGACAAAGTATGCGTTGGTAGGTGATGTGGGCGGCACGAACGCGCGCCTCGCATTATGCGATGTAAGTAGTGGTGAAATTTCCCGGGCGAAAACCTATTCCGGGCTGGATTATCCAAGCCTTGAGGCCGTTGTCCGCGTCTATCTGGAAGAACATCAGGTGAGCGTTGAAGATGGCTGCATCGCAATTGCCTGCCCGATAACCGGCGACTGGGTCGCCATGACCAACCATACCTGGGCATTCTCCATCGCCGAAATGAGAAAAAACCTCGGCTTTGCGCATCTTGAAATCATCAATGACTTCACCGCGGTGTCCATGGCGATCCCGATGCTGAAGCCGGAGCATCTGATCCAGTTTGGCGGCGCTGAACCGGTCGAGGGTAAGCCGATTGCGGTCTACGGGGCCGGTACCGGCCTGGGCGTTTCACATCTGGTGCATGTCGCTCAGCGCTGGGTGAGCCTGCCGGGTGAAGGTGGTCACGTGGACTTTGCGCCTAACAGCGAAGAAGAGGGCATTATCCTCGAAGAATTGCGCGCTGAGATCGGCCACGTCTCCGCCGAGCGCGTCCTTTCAGGTCCGGGACTGGTGAACCTGTACCGGGCGATTGTGAAATCAGACGGTCGTCTGCCGGAAAATCTGCAGCCAAAAGACGTTACCGAACGCGCGCTGGCGGACAGCTGCATTGACTGCCGTCGTGCCCTGTCGCTGTTCTGCGTGATTATGGGACGCTTCGGCGGCAATCTGGCGCTGACGCTGGGCACCTTCGGGGGCGTTTATATCGCGGGCGGAATTGTGCCGCGCTTCCTGGAGTTCTTCAAAGCTTCCGGCTTCCGCGGCGGGTTTGAGGATAAAGGGCGCTTCAGAAGCTACGTGCAGGACATCCCGGTTTATCTGATCGTGCATGATAACCCGGGTCTGCTGGGTTCGGGCGCCCACCTGCGTCAGGTTCTCGGTCAGATTCTCTGATGCATGGCCCTCTCCCGCGGGAGAGGGCTTTTTCTTTACAGGTGCATAAGCTGGCGGAACTCTTTCACCTTGCTGCGGCTCACCGGCACCTGAAAATCCAGATCCTTCAGGCGCAAGATATAGGTATTGTTAAACCACGGTTCGATCTCGCGGATCTTGTTTAAATTCACGCAGAACGAGCGGTGGCAGCGGAAAAAGTGGGTAGCCGGCAGCTTGCTGCAAAATTCGGTGATGTTCATCGCCATCACGTAAGATTCCCGCCGCGTATAGACAAACGTCATCTTTTCATGAGCTTCGGCATAGTAGATATCATTGACCGGCGTCACGATGATGCGCTCATCTTTGACCAGATTGATGGTGTCGTTGTCCCTTACCGTTGGGCTGGCGTTAGCGGGAGCGGTCTGCTGCTGCCATGCAGCCTCCAGCTTTTGCAGCATGCTGACAATCCGCGATTCCTGGTAAGGCTTAAGGATGTAGTCAAACGCCTCCAGCTCGAAGGCCTCTACGGCGTGCTCCTTCCATGCGGTAACGAACACAATAAACGGCTTATGGGCAAACTGATTGATGTTTTGCGCCAGCAGTACGCCATCCAGCGACGGAATGTTGATATCCAGGAAGATGGCGTCGACCCGGTTATGCTGCAGAAACTTCAGCACGTCCAGACCGTCATCAAACGTACCCACAATGTCCATCTGGCTGTGGGTGTTGATAAGCCAGGTTAGCTCCTGTTGAGCCAGAATTTCATCTTCGACAATAATTACTTTCATGGGTTACTCAACCTGGGGCAACAGTGATGTTGTCGAATGGACCGGAGAGCGCTCATTCGGGACGTAAAAAGCAATTTCGGTACCCGGTTCAAGACGCTGAATGTGCAGTCCATCGCCGTAAAGCAGCTTGACCCGGTGGTGCACGTTCAGGAGGCCGATTTTATTTCCGGGCATCTCGTTAGACTCGACGCGCTCAATGACTTTAGGATCAATTCCGTGGCCGGTATCGCGCACGGCAATTCGCACCCGGTTGCCGCTTTCGGTGATGCTGATGGTGACGACGCCTTTGCCTTTGCAGGGCTGAATGCCGTGAACAATCGCGTTTTCGACCAGCGGCTGGATAAGCAGGCTCGGGATCACGCAGTTGACCTCTTCATCAATATCGTAAATGACCGTGAGCTTGTCGCCAAAGCGCGCCTGCTCAATCGCGATGTAATCTTTTATCTGATACAGCTCTTTTTTGATGTCGATCTGCTCGTCATCTTTCAGCTCGATGTTGTAGCGCAGATAGCGCGACAGGTTAAAAATCAGCTGGCGCGCGGTGTCCGGATTAAGACGAATGGACGAGGAGATCGCGTTCAGCGCGTTAAACAGGAAATGGGGATTGATTTTGCTCTGCAGCGCGCGAAGCTCTGCCTTATTTGCCATCTCACGCAGCTGTTCTGCCCGCGAAACCTCCAGCTGGGTGGAGATAATCTGCGACAGGCCGATGGCCATCTCCTGCAGCGTGGAGGTGATCTGATGCGCGTGGCAGTAATAAATTTTCAGCGTGCCCGTCACGACGCCTTTCTCCCACAGCGGGATCACCAGCATGGAGTGGATTTCCGGCGTTCGGTGGGCTTCATCATTGTTTTTAATAATGATTTTACCGTAGTTAATCGCCTGTCTGGTGGTCGGGCTAATGGTGTCATCGTTGTCGCGATAGTTGTGTTCCCCCACGCCGACGTAGGCCAGCACGTGGTCAATATTGGTGATGGCGACAGCGTCAGCATGAATGTCGTGGCGAATGATCTCGCAGACCTGACGCAATGATTCCGCGTTAACGTGACGGAAAAGCGGCAGCGTTTTATTGGCGATATCCAGCGCCAGCTTGGCCTGACGTGCGGCGCTTGCTTCTTTTTCGCCTTCAACGCTTTGCACCAGCAGCACGATAAAGCCGATGCACACGCTGCCCAGGATCATCGGAATACCGATTTTCGAGACGATATCCAGCCCCAGCGCGGTGGTGGGGGCCCAGACGACGACCAGGATCATGGTCAGCGTTTCGCACACCATGCCCGCCACGATCCCGGCGCGCCAGCGCTGTTTTTTCGGGATTTTGCGGCTGATCCAGCCGGATAGCACCCCGGCGATAATGCTGGTGATAAAGCAGGGTACCGCCGTCACGCCGCCGATATCAATCAGATAGCGATGGGTTCCGGCAATCACGCCGGTGATGACGCCCACCCACGGGCCAAACAAAATTCCGCCGGACATCACGGCTATAATGCGCACGTTAACCAGCGAACCCTCTACCGGCACGCCTGACCAGGTGCTGAACAGGGCGAACAGGGAAAAGATAGCGGTAACGGCCAGCAGCTCTTTTGGCGAGTGTGCGGATTTGTGCAACAGCTCGCGAAACAGGCGAATGCGAATGAGGAAGAACAGGCAAATCAGCATTAATGCCGCACGGTCAAAAACCGCCAGCAGCATAGTAAATATTTCGTGCACGAGTAGACCTGGGAAAACGGGAAAGAGCCATGATAAAAAACCTGACGCGTATTGACCAGCTATCCGACAGGTTTATCAAATGAGGAAAAACCATAATTTCTAAAGGGGATTGTCTGTCGGTAACGGACACGTCCTGATTTTTTATAGCCTGCGTATCGTCAGGTAACTGTTTTGATATCATCCTGTTAAATAACGGCTATCAGACAGCCGATCCTGAAACAGGGGCTTCCGCTTTTAGGCGCAGCCGGGTTCCGGTTTTTAGTCGATCGCTTTTTTTTCACTTCCCTCTCGACAGCATCATTTTTTTCAGGTTATTTTCTAAGCATGCCACATCGGTGGCAGCGTCGCTCGGACGGTCCGGGCGCTAACGTTAATCTGAGGAATCTATGGCTGAATTCAGTCCTGAACGCCGTTTTACGCGTATCGATCGTCTCCCCCCTTATGTTTTCAATATCACTGCTGAACTGAAAATGGCTGCGCGTCGGCGCGGCGAAGATATTATTGATTTCAGCATGGGTAACCCTGACGGCCCAACGCCACCGCATATCGTTGAGAAGCTCTGCACGGTTGCCCAGCGTCCGGATACGCACGGCTACTCAACCTCTCGCGGTATTCCCAGGTTACGTCGCGCGATCTCGCGCTGGTATCAGGATCGCTATCAGGTTGATATCGATCCGGAAAGTGAAGCGATTGTCACCATCGGCTCGAAAGAGGGGCTGGCACACCTGATGCTGGCTACGCTGGATCATGGCGATACGGTGCTGGTGCCTAATCCAAGCTATCCGATCCATATCTACGGCGCGGTGATTGCCGGCGCCCAGGTCCGCTCTGTGCCGCTGGTGGAAGGTGTCGATTTCTTTAACGAACTGGAACGTGCGATTCGTGAAAGTTATCCGAAACCGAAGATGATGATCCTCGGCTTCCCGTCGAACCCAACGGCGCAGTGCGTGGAGCTTGATTTCTTCGAGAAAGTTGTTGCGCTGGCTAAGCGTTATGACGTGCTGGTGGTTCACGATTTAGCCTATGCTGACATCGTCTATGACGGCTGGAAAGCCCCGTCGATTATGCAGGTCCCGGGCGCGCGTGACGTGGCGGTAGAGTTCTTTACCCTGTCGAAAAGCTACAACATGGCGGGCTGGCGTATTGGCTTTATGGTGGGTAACAAAACGCTGGTGAGCGCACTGGCGCGCATTAAGAGTTACCACGATTACGGCACCTTCACGCCGCTGCAGGTCGCGGCTATCGCTGCCCTGGAGGGCGACCAGCAGTGCGTTCACGAGATTGCCGCCCAGTATAAGCGCCGCCGTGACGTGCTGGTAAAAGGCTTGCATGAAGCGGGCTGGATGGTGGAAATGCCGAAGGCGTCTATGTACGTCTGGGCAAAAATTCCGGAACCGTACGCGGCGATGGGATCGCTGGAGTTTGCCAAAAAACTGCTCCAGGATGCAAAAGTGTGTGTCTCGCCTGGCATTGGATTCGGTGATTATGGCGACACCCATGTGCGATTTGCCCTGATTGAAAACAGCGACCGTATTCGTCAGGCGGTGAGGGGCATCAAGAGTATGTTCCGTGCCGATGGTCTTCTCACCTCAAAGAGCGTCGCAGAACATCCCGCATCGTCATGACATAAAAAAACAGGAGCCGATGGCTCCTGTTTTTTTGACTGCATGTTCTTCACTAAATCATCAGGGCAAAGGTTCCGGCCCAGACTAAAACAATCACCGAAATGCCCATAAAGAAATATTTCACGTTTCATCGCTCCGCGTATCTTGTGGTACGCATATAAAAACAGAGTCCACCTGATTATAGAGAGCTGAAATCCGGTCAAAACGAAAATGAGAATTTTCCCGTTACGCCGCCGACTCCAGCTCAGAATTCTGTGCTTTCCTGTTGCCAGACGGCGCTAATGTACGCCTAAAAATGAAGGGTGACAAGAGGGATTTTTTTAAATAATTTCCGCTACTTACGAGTGTCGTGGAACGGCGACAGTTTGATTTCACAACGCAATAAATTCACTTTGAGCGACGCAATGAGTGACGGGTTTTCAGCGGGAAGACAGGTGATTGAAAAGGTTAGTTTCTTAGCGAAACTAACCTTCATGAAGAGCTTAAATATAGAGCGAGGCTTCGCCAAGAGGGCGTGTTTTGAAACGACGATGCATCCACAGATACTGCTCTGGAGCACGCATGATTTCAATTTCGATGACTTTATTGATAAACGCTGCGGCTTCGCACTCGTTTTCCGGATAGTTAGCCATTTCAGGGGAGATGTGCAGACGGTAGCCTGATTTATCTGCTTTTCTCACCATCGTCACGGTCAGCATGGAGGCGCCCGATAATCGAGAAATGACAAAGGTACCGTTAGTCGTCGCAACGTCTTTCACCGCAAAGAAGGGGGCAAAGCTGCTGCCTTTACGTCCATAATCCTGATCGGGTGCAAACCAGACGGCCTCTCCTTTCTTGAGAGCGCCGACCATACCGCGCAGGTTATTACGACTGATCATCGCCTTATTGGAACGCATGCGGCCACGCGTTTGCACCCACTCCATCAGAGCGCTATTGTGCGGTCTGTAAGTTGCCATCATTGGCTGACAAAGCCCCATCACGCGCCCACCCAACTCCAGCGACATAAAGTGAACGCCGACGACCATCACGCCGCGATTTTGCATCTGCGCGCGTTTCAGATTATCCAGTCCTTCTACATCAAACCACTTACGGACACGCTCATCCGGCCAGAACCAGGCCATGCCGGTTTCAAGCAGCGCCATGCCGATAGACTTAAAGTTTTCAGCGATGAGCTTCTCGCGCTCTTCGGCATTGTACTGAGGAAAGCAAAGCTCAATATTTTTCCGCGCGATAGATTCGCGACGTTTCAGGAAGACGCGCGAAGCGCTGCCCAGTTTCGACCCCAGCAAACGCAGTACAGGGTACGGAAGTTGAACCAGCAGCCAGAGAACGCCAAGACCAAACCATGTAAACCAGTAACGCGGGTGTAAAAACGCGCGTTGAAATTTGGATTGAGACAAAATAGTGAAACCTATGTGAAGCCTGTAAAGGTAGCGCAGAGTTTGCGATACGACGTGCCGATAAGACCGTTCTTCAAGGTGATGGTTGCAGGCTTTACCGAACTTTACGGCGTTGCCTGGCCACTGCTGATTTGGGCGGGCGGCGTAATGTAGCACCGTTATACGATATGTGCTATTACTCGTTTTTGATTAAAAAAGCGGCAGTTCGGAAGGTGATTGATTTTACAGATTTTATAGGCAGTCGCATGAAAGCGCCTTTCCTGCCTGAGCGGAAGGCAAAAGCGTTAGCGCTCATAGGGAAGGCGTAAAGAAAAAAAACGGTATTGTTGATTTGCGCCAAATTAAACATTTACGCCTTTATTTATTCCTCCGCATAATAAATAAGAAATTTCTTCGTGAAAATTCTTAAGCGTTATTCATACCATCAATGGAATAGCCATCTGCTTTCATCCATTCCTGTCTTCTTTTAATCGTGCCGCAATAAGATATTGTCGTTCTTTCGCGCTTTTTGACGTTATGCTGTGATGCAAATCAAAACATGATGTTTTTATAAACATCTCTCTGGCTACAACCCCTTCTGCGATACAAATATTCGATTTGTGCGAAAAGAGCAGTTTCTTTTCCTGATTTAGTTGTCCTATTTACGATAATGTCTTAGTGGAAAATTCTTAAGAAAATTCTTGTATCGGATTAATGATCTGTGTATTTGATTTTGTTCCGATCATTATTCTATTATTGCGCATCAAGAACGATACCGTGAAGTTGGCATAGCAAAACAAAGAGGGATGATTAGATGGCTGACAGTTTTCAGAATGAGGTGCCTAAGGCACGTATTAACCTGAAGCTTGACCTGCATACTGGCGGAGCAAGCAAGAAAATGGAATTACCCTTGAAATTGCTTGTTGCGGGTGATTTCAGTAATGGGCAGGAATCTGCGACAATATCTGAGCGCGAAAAGATTAACATCACCAAAAATAATTTTGACAGCGTTCTTTCCGAATATTCCCCAAAAGTTAACCTGGCCGTTAAAAATACGCTGTCTGACGATGGTGGTGAGGACAACATTCAGCTGACTTTCCAGAGCATGAAAGATTTCACGCCAGAGCAGGTGGCTGCCCAAATTCCACAGCTGAAGGCGATGCTGGCAATGCGCAACTTGCTCCGCGATCTGAAAGCCAACCTGCTGGATAACCAGACTTTCCGAAAAGAGCTGGAGAAAATCGTTCTTGACCAGTCACTTAGTGCTGAGTTGCGAAATGAACTATCCGCACTGGCTTCAAAAAAACCTTAACCATCATGCTGTTTTAACGGATTAATCAAGGAATGCTCATGTCTGTACAAAATAATACTGCTGGCGGGGAAAGCGTGGTGCTGGAACGCCCTGCTGTGGGTGGGGTATACGCTTCACTGTTTGAGAAAATCAATCTGAACCCGGTCTCCGAACTGAGCGCGCTGGATATCTGGCAAGATGCGCAGGCGATGTCGGATGCGACCGCTGACGAGCGTCTCACCGCAGGTATGCAGGTCTTTCTGGAATGCCTGACCAAGGCAGGCTCGAAGGTCGAAAAACTGGATAAAAGCCTGATCGATCACCACATCGCTGAGCTCGATTACCAGATAAGCCGCCAGCTCGACGCCGTTATGCACCATGAAGAATTTCAGGCGGTTGAGAGCCTGTGGCGCGGCGTGAAGTCGCTGGTTGATAAAACGGATTTTCGCCAGAACGTAAAAATTGAGCTTCTGAGCATGTCTAAAGAAGACCTGCGCCAGGACTTTGAAGACAGCCCGGAAATCATCCAGAGTGGTCTCTATAAACACGCCTACATTGATGAATACGATACCCCGGGCGGCGAGCCGATTGCGGCGCTGATTTCCGCTTATGAGTTCGATGCTTCAGCGCAGGATGTCGCTCTGCTGCGCAACATCTCTAAAGTATCTGCGGCTGCACATATGCCATTTATCGGCTCGGCAGGCCCGAAATTCTTCCTCAAGGAGTCCATGGAAGACGTCGCGGCGATTAAAGATATTGGTAACTATTTTGACCGCGCGGAGTACATCAAGTGGAAATCGTTCCGCGATACGGACGACGCTCGCTACATCGGTCTGGTGATGCCCCGCGTACTGGGACGTTTACCGTATGGCCCGGATACCGTTCCGGTTCGCAGCTTTAACTATGTTGAAGAAGTCAAAGGTCCGGATCACGACAAATATCTGTGGACGAATGCGTCGTTTGCCTTCGCGTCCAACATGGTGCGTAGCTTCATCAATAATGGCTGGTGTGTACAAATCCGTGGCCCGCAGGCCGGGGGGGCGGTTCAGGATCTGCCTATCCATCTGTATGACCTGGGTACCGGCAATCAGGTAAAAATCCCGTCTGAGGTCATGATCCCTGAAACGCGTGAATTCGAGTTCGCGAATCTGGGCTTTATTCCTTTGTCCTACTATAAAAACCGCGACTATGCCTGCTTCTTCTCAGCCAACTCCGCCCAGAAACCGGCGCTGTATGACACCGCAGATGCAACGGCCAACAGCCGCATCAACGCACGTCTGCCGTACATCTTCCTGCTGTCGCGTATTGCCCACTACCTGAAGCTGATTCAGCGCGAGAACATCGGTACCACCAAGGATCGCCGACTGCTGGAGCTTGAGCTGAACACCTGGGTCCGCAGTCTGGTGACCGAAATGACCGATCCGGGCGACGAACTTCAGGCATCTCATCCACTGCGTGATGCAAAAGTGGTGGTGGAAGATATTGAGGATAACCCGGGCTTCTTCCGCGTGAAATTGTATGCGATTCCGCACTTCCAGGTGGAAGGGATGGACGTCAACCTGTCGCTGGTTTCCCAGATGCCGAAAGCGAAATCGTAATAACAGGCAGGAAGCCGATGAAAACGGAACAACCGTTATGGGGTAGGGGCATTATGGTCGCTCCCCAGCATTTTCAGCAACAGGTCGCGTATGCGGCCTGGTCTGCCGAGTGTATAGCCCGGCTGGGCCTCTCCTGCCCGTGGGGGGTGATAAATGCTACCTTCGAGCCGGAAGCTCTCAGGCTTGGACGTCTTCAGGCCCGTCATCTGCATGTCCGTTTTCAGGACGGTACGCTGATTGATACAGACAATGCTGATTCGCTGCCACCGGTACTGTCGCTTGAAAGCGAATCGCAGGAGGTGACGGTGGTGCTGGCACTCCCGCTACTGCGGGCGAACGGCGGCAACTGCCTGAAACCCGATGAGGTGGCCGAGCGTCCGGTGCGATATCGTCAGCGCTGGCGGGATGTACGCAATACCTTTGGGGAAGACACTCGTCAGATTGCCGTGATGCAGCCTGAACTGACGCTGCGTTTTGCCCATCAGAACAACAGCGATTATCTGACTTGTCCGGTCGCCCGGCTGCAGCAAGACTCGCAGGGTACATGGCTATTGGATGAAACATTTCTTCCTCCGCTGTTGACCCTCCAGGGCAGCCGTTGGCTGGTTACCCAACTGGAACAACTACTGACACAACTGCGGGCGCGACTGTGCCGTCTGATGGCAATGCGGCGTGAAAGCAATGAGCGCATGGCTGATTTCGCCGTGGCAGATGTATCACTGTTCTGGCTGCTCAACGCGCTGAACAGCGCCGAGCCCGTGCTGGGTCAGTTCCAGCGTAATCTTCAAAGCCCACCGGAACGTCTGTATCCGGAACTTTCTCGCCTTGCGGGGAGCCTGCTGACCTTTTCCCTGGAACATCAGGTGAGCGCCATACCTGCCTGGCATCACGAGCAACTCAATGCGGTATTTCCACCGCTGTTTGATTTGCTTGGCGATCTGCTTGAAGCCAGCCTGCCGTCACGCGTGGTGGCCCTGGCACTCGACTATGACCCACGGCTGCACTTCTGGCAGGCTCGCCTGCATGACCCGCGTCTGCGCGAAGGGGCTGATTACTATCTTTCTGTGCGCTCACCGATCCCGGTGGCGCAACTGCAGGAGCAGTTTCCGCGCCAGTGTAAGGTGGGCAGCCCTGACCATGTGCGGGGGATCGTCAACTCTTCCCGCGTGGGCGTGCCGCTGACGCCGCTGCGCCATGTGCCAGCAGCTATTCCACTGCGCCTGGAAAATCAGTATTTCAGTCTCGATCTCTCCCATCCTCTGGCGACTGAAATGCTCCAGAGTGGGACATGTATGTTTTACGTCCCGGGCATGCTCGGCGAGCCTGAACTTGAACTCTTTGCGGTATTGAGAACATGAGTGAACGTAAACACGGCGCTGTCGTGTCTGTTGATATTGACGCACTGCTGCAGGATACCTGGCTTCAGGTCATCAGCCTTCGCTATGGCCCGCAGTTTCAGGAAGGAGAAGGTCGGGTCTTGTGGGAACACTGTATCGCTGATGTGGAACGCGTTCAGCGTGAACTGAAAGCGAGTGAACTTGATGAAGCCAGCTGTAAGCATATCCTCACTGCACAATGTGCATTGCTTGATGAGGCAGTCAAAGGGCGCGGTGTAGAGGATGATGCCTGTGTGCAGTGGTATGACATTCCTCTGCAGGGATACTTCCTCGGCACAATGGACGCGGGTGACACTTTGTGTGACAGGATGCGCGATGTGCTGCGTGAACCTGCACCAGATAATGCCGTACTGACCTGCTTCCAGAGGGTAATGATGCTCGGATTCCTGGGAGATTTTCGTGCGCTAAACGATCCGGAACGCCAGAAGCTGGTCAGCGCCCTCAATGAGCGCGTTACACCGTTCAGCTACCCGCAGACCCATCCCGTTCTGGCAGAGAGCCGCAGCGGACGAGGAGCGGGAGGCTGGCTGGCGTCATGGCCCGCGCGTATCGGCCTGAGCGTGATTGTTCTTGCCGCACTCTGGTGGGGACTGGATCGCTGGCTCGATCAGATGCTGCTGACCCTGTTGCCGGGAGTCGTAAAATGAGTCCTGTACAACAGCGCGGGCTTGCGCTGTGGGCTGCCCTGCTGAGTGCTGTGGTCTGCCTGGCTTTTCTGCCGTTATCCCGGCTGGCTTCAGTGCTCGTTCTGCTGGCGATGATCGGGTTTATCGTCGCGTTCTGGTATATCGCCAGACCTCGTGCGGAGCATGACGTCAACCTGCGTCTGGATGACCTTCCTGAAACCACTTACCGTCAACCTGTGGTGCTGGTTTGTGGCGATATGCCTCTGACCTGGCCGCAGCAGTCACCAGTACTGATCGTCACGCAGGGATGCTGGATCCGCGTTGAGGACCATCAGGATCTGGAGCAGGTTGCCCGTCAGATTCTGTGGCAGCGCCCGGACTGGGGGCGTCAGCTGTCGGTGATGGTCAGTGTCTGCCCGCAGAAACATGTCGACAGCGAAGCCCTGACAAGTCGTCTGCTGTCTCTGCGCTGGCAAATCAGCCAGTTGCGTAAAGAAACGGGACAGTCTGTGCCACTCATTCTGAATGGTCAGATTGGCAGCGCGATGACGGATGACATGCTCTGGCAGGCCGCTATTCCGGGTGAAGGGTGGACTGTCTGGCGTGAGTCGAATGCGCCTTGTTCGATCGCCGCGTGGGTCACCACTGGCGGTGGGCCTGTGATGCAGCAGCAGGTGCTGATGAACAGCCTGATGAGCTGGTTCCATCAGCATGTCCAGGCGGTATTCATCGATGAGAATCCTGATGTTCCGGTCATTGCACCTGCAGCGCTGCTGTGGGGAATGGGACCGATTCTTGCCGGAAGCCTTGCGTCCTCTGCCTGGACGGCATGGTTGTCGCGTCATACTGCCATGCAGCAGGTAGCCGGCTGGCAACCGGTAGGGACGGACAGCACGGTGATCTCACCCTTACCGGATTTCATCCTGCCGCTGCTACCGGAAGGAAGTGGACTTACTCCCCGCGCCCGCACCTGGCGCTGTGCCCTTGGTCTTTTCACCCTAGCGGCCATCGCCGCGTTGCTCAGCAGTGGCTGGAACAATCGCCAGTTGCTGCATCGCGTGAGCTTCGATATAGCCCGTTACGACAATCTCTCCATGGATGACTACGGCCCGAAAGCTGGCGCCGTTGCGGCCCTTCGTGAGAATGCGGCACTGCTGGATGACTATGCACGTAACGGCGTACCGGTCCGGCTGAGCCTGGGGCTTTATCAGGGGGAACGTCTACGGATACCCCTACTGGAAGCGATCCGCTCGTATATGCCGCCGCCTCCTAAACCGCAGCCAACCCCAAAACCAGTACCGAAAATAGTGAGGCTCGACAGCATGTCGCTGTTCGATTCCGGCAAGTCCGTGCTGAAAGCGGGTTCCACCAGGATGCTGGTGAATTCACTGGTTGGCATCAAAGCGAAACCGGGCTGGCTGATTGTCGTGTCTGGGCATACCGATAACACCGGCAATCCGCAGCTGAACCAGACGCTGTCTCTGAAACGCGCCGAAGCGGTGCGCAACTGGATGCGGGACACGGGCGACGTGCCCGAAAGCTGTTTTGCGGTGCAGGGCTATGGCGAAAGCCGTCCTGTCGCAACCAACGACACCCTGGAAGGGCGTGCGCTCAACCGCCGTGTCGAAATCAGTCTGGTACCGCAGGCCAACGCCTGTCAGATACCCGGCAAACACCCGGCGCCATCGCAGGATGATGGCGCTTCACTACACAATGGAGAGTAATTCCATGGCAATTCCTGTTTATCTTTGGCTGAAGGACGACGGCGGCGCGGACATCAAAGGGTCTGTTGACGTTCAGGATCGTGAAGGCAGCATCGAAGTGGTTGCACAGGAGCATAACCTGTACATCCCAACCGACAACAACACCGGCAAGCTGACCGGCACCCGTATCCACACGCCGTTCCTGTTCACGAAGGAAATCGATTCCTCCAGCCCGTATCTGTACAAGGCGGTGACAACCGGTCAGACCCTGAAATCCGCTGAATTCAAGTGGTACAAAATCAACGACGCGGGCCAGGAAGTGGAGTACTTCAACACCAAACTGGAAAACGTGAAGGTAGTGAAAGTGAATCCTGAAATGTATGACATCAAGGATCCTTCTAAAGAGAAACACAACCACCTTGAGCGCGTTGAACTGCGTTACGAAAAAATCACCTGGACCTACAAAGACGGCAACATCATTCATTCCGATTCCTGGAACGAACGCGCCACGGCGTAATCCTGATGCGGGCAGGTTTTCCTGTCCGCAGTTTTTTGCTGAGTGCCTGAGATGCGGGCACTCAGCAAAGAAAAAACAATCTGCCTGCCTGACCTTATGCGCTTTGGTGAACAGCGAGGGGCGGTAGCGTGTCCAGGAACCGACAAAGAGAGAATCTCATGGAAAATCCAGCCATCCTGTTACGTCGTCTGAACCCTTACTGTGCCCGAGCGATGGAAGGCGCAGCTTCGCTCTGTCAGACCCGTGCCCATGCCGAAATTCTGCCGGAGCACTGGCTGCTGAAGCTGCTGGAGCAGGGGGAAGGTGACCTGACGGTGTTGGCGCGTCGCTATGAATGGGATATGGATGGCATCTGGCAGGATTTACTTGGCTGGCTCGACAGACAACCTCGATCCGTGCGCCATCGGCCCCAGCTCTCTGATGACATCCAGACTCTGATGCAGCAAGCCTGGCTACTTGCCTCACTCAATGGCGAAGAGCACATTCGCAGCATCCATCTGCTGATGGCCCTGGTGGAAAAACCAAAACTGGCACGTTGTGACGGCCTTTGGCCGTTTTTAACGCTTGCTCAGAGCCAGCTGGAGCGCCTGCGACCGTTGCTGGATGCGCAATCGGATGAGCGTCCGGAAATGCAGCGCGAAGCCGAGTTGGCACAGAACCATGGTGGTGAGGTGGAGTTTGTCGGGCGTCCGGCTGGTGTGGAAATGAAAGAGGGGGAACTGAGCCCTGCGCTGCAGAACACGCTGGATAAATTCACCCTCGATGTCACCGCCAAAGCGAAGGAAGGGAAGATCGATCCGGTGTTTGGCCGTGACACAGAAATCCGTCAGATGGTGGATATCCTCTCTCGTCGCCGCAAAAACAACCCGATTCTGGTCGGTGAGCCGGGCGTAGGGAAAACCGCACTGGTTGAAGGTCTGGCATTGCGTATTGCCGAGGGTAATGTGCCTGAATCACTGAAAACGGTCACTCTGCGTACCCTTGACCTGGGCCTGCTGCAGGCCGGTGCAGGCGTAAAAGGCGAGTTCGAACAGCGGCTGAAAAACGTCATCGATGCGGTGCAGCAATCCCCGTCCCCGGTCCTGCTATTTATTGATGAAGCGCATACCATCATCGGCGCGGGCAACCAGGCGGGAGGTGCCGATGCAGCGAACCTGCTAAAACCGGCGCTGGCGCGTGGTGAACTGCGTACCATTGCGGCCACTACCTGGAGCGAGTACAAGCAGTACTTCGAACGCGACGCGGCCCTGGAGCGTCGTTTCCAGATGGTAAAAGTCGATGAGCCTGACGATGACACCGCCTGCCTGATGCTCCGTGGTTTGAAATCCCGTTACGCCGAGCACCATAACGTGCACATTACCGACGATGCGGTGCGCGCTGCTGTTACGCTTTCCCGCCGCTACCTCACGGGCCGCCAGTTGCCGGATAAGGCGGTTGATCTGCTCGACACCGCCGCAGCGCGTGTCCGAATGAGCCTCGACACGGTACCGGAACAGCTGACCTGCATTCGCTCGCAGATTACCTCTCTTGAAATGGAGAAGCAGGCGCTGCTGGAAGATATTGCTGTCGGCAATCAGAGCCATGGTGAACGCCTGACCGTCATTGAGCAGGAAGAGAACGCTCTTATCGTTGCTCTCGACGAGCTTGAAACGCAGTACGGGCAGGAACTGAAACTCACCGAACAACTGCTGGAAAGCCGCCAGGACATCTCCCGTCAAAGCGAGACGCGCACGCTGCAGCAGGAACTGAACGGCATGCAGCACAGCAACCCGCTGCTCTCTCTGGATGTTGACGTACGCACCGTTGCCAACGTGATTGCTGACTGGACAGGCGTTCCGCTGTCATCGCTGATGAAAGATGAGCAGACCGAACTGCTGACCCTGGAAAATGAAATGGGTAAACGTGTGGTCGGGCAGGATGTGGCGCTCGAGGCCATTGCCCAGCGTCTGCGTGCGGCAAAAACGGGTCTCACCTCCGAGAATGGTCCGCAGGGCGTGTTTCTGCTGGTAGGACCGAGCGGGGTGGGGAAAACCGAAACCGCGCTTGCGCTGGCCGATGTCATGTACGGCGGTGAGAAGTCACTCATTACGATTAACCTCTCCGAATACCAGGAGCCGCATACGGTTTCCCAGCTGAAGGGCTCCCCTCCGGGTTACGTCGGTTATGGCCAGGGAGGGATCCTGACCGAAGCCGTGCGCAAGCGTCCGTACAGCGTGGTTTTGCTCGATGAAGTCGAAAAAGCCCATCGCGACGTGATGAACCTGTTCTATCAGGTCTTTGACCGCGGCTTTATGCGCGACGGCGAAGGGCGTGAAATCGACTTCCGTAACACCGTCATTCTGATGACCTCTAATCTCGGCAGCGATCACCTGATGCAGTTGCTGGACGAACAACCAGAATCCACCGAAGGCGACCTGCACGAACTGCTGCGTCCGATACTGCGCGATCACTTCCAGCCAGCGCTGCTGGCCCGCTTCCAGACCGTGATTTACCGCCCCCTCTCGGAAGCAGCCATGCGTACCATCGTGGAAATGAAACTCTCACAGGTCAGCAAGCGCCTGCATCGACACTACGGCCTGAGCACGCAGATTGATGAAAGTCTTTATGATGCGCTGACTTCAGCCTGCCTGCTGCCAGATACCGGTGCGCGTAACGTCGATAGCCTGCTCAATCAGCAAATTCTGCCGGTGCTCAGTCAGCAACTGTTGACCCATATGGCCGCAAAACTGAAACCACAGTCATTACGCTTTAGCTGGAGTGAGGAAGAGGGGATCGGGCTGGAATTTGATGTGAAACAGGGAGTGGACGCATGAGTAATAATCCTCCATTAAGATACAGTCATAGCCACCACCTGCTGGCGGTGAAAGGCTGTGAGTCCGCGCTCGACGTGCTGTCTTTCGAAGGTGATGAGGCTCTTAGCACGCCGTTCCGCTACCGTATTGAATTCACCAGCAGTGACCACGCTATCGCCAGAGAGGCGATGCTGATGAAGCCCGGTTCGCTGACGCTGCAGGCCCCGGTAGACCAGGGTTACGGCATTAAAGTGCAGCAGGCCGTGCGCACCCTTCAGGGTGTGGTGACCGGTTTTGAACGCCTCAGCACGTCAAAAGATGAAACCCGCTACGCCCTGACGCTCCGGCCACGTCTGGCGCTGCTCGATCGCTCGCACCAGAACGCCATTTACCAGGACATGTCGGTTCCGCAAATCGTGGAAAAAATCCTGCGCGAGCGCCACGGTATGCGCGGTCAGGATTTTCTGTTCTCGCTGTCAAAAGAATATCCACGCCGTGAACAGGTGATGCAGTACGATGAGGACGACCTGCACTTTATCACCCGCCTGCTGGGTGAGGTCGGTATCTGGTTTCGCTTCACCACCGACACGCGCCTCAACATTGACGTGGTGGAGTTTTACGACAGCCAGCAGGGGTATGAAAAAGGGCTGACGCTGCCGTCGGTACCGCCATCGGGCCAGCATTCAAAAGGCGTGGATTCAGTCTGGGGAATGGAATGCCATCACAACGTGGTGCAGAAGCAGGTCAGCACCCGGGACTACAACTACCGTCAGGCCACGCAGGACATGAACACCCTGGTGGATGCGACCCGCGGGGATGTCACCACGTACGGTGATGCCTATCACTGGGCGGATAACTACCTGACGCCGGGCAGCACCTATGACCGCAATCCGGCCCCGGAGTCCGGGGCGTTTTATGCCCGCCTTCGTCACGAACGCTACCTGAATGGTCAGACCCGGGCGCAGGGCATCACCAGCTGTCCGACCCTCTCGCCGGGTCAGGTACTGAAAGTCACCGGCGGGTATGAAGTGGCCGATGTGTTTGCGCAGGGCGTGGTCATCACGGCGATGCATACGTATGCCCGCCGTGATAAGGACTTTGCGGTTGATTTTGACGGCATCCCGGACAGCACCGATTTTGGTTTCCGCCCGGAACCTGGCTCACGCCCGGTGATGGCTGGCACCTTACCGGCCCGCGTCACCAGCACCACCGAGAACGACACCTACGGGCATATCGATAAAGACGGTCGTTACCGCGTCAACATGCTGTTTGACCGTGATAACTGGGAAACGGGGTTCGAGAGCCTGTGGGTGCGTCAGTCCCGTCCGTATGCAGGGGACACCTATGGCCTGCACCTGCCGCTGCTGGCGGGCACCGAAGTGGCGATTGGCTTTGAGGATGGTAACCCGGACCGGCCGTACATTGCCGGCGTGCTGCACGACTCGGCGCACGGCGACCACGTCACCATCCGCAACTACAAACGCAACGTCCTGCGTACCCCGGCGAACAACAAAATCCGCCTCGATGACGAGCGCGGAAAAGAGCATATCAAGGTCAGCACGGAGTACGGCGGCAAGAGCCAGCTCAATCTCGGGCATCTGGTCGACAGTGAGAAACAGCAGCGCGGTGAGGGGTTTGAACTCAGGACTGATAGCTGGGGGGCCATCCGGGCACAGAAAGGGATGTTCATCAGCGCTGATGGCCAGACGAAAGCACAGGGCCTGGTGCTGGAGATGCAGCCAGCGGTCAGCAATCTGGGTGATGCCCGGGAGCAGATGACGTCCATCTCCGGTGATGCGCAGAAGGCGACCGCGAACCCGGCCGATCTCCAGGCGCAAATCAAACTGCTGGAACAGCAGCTGACAGACCTCAAAAAATCAGTGCTGCTGCTCAGCGCGCCGGATGGAATGGCACTGACCAGCGGACAACATCTGCAGGTATCTGCCGGGCAGAACCTTATAGCCACGGCCGGTAAAAATGCCGACGTCAGCGTGGTGAAAAATCTGTTCATCGGGGTGGGCAATGCCCTGAGCGTGTTTGTTCGTAAGCAGGGCATAAAGCTGATAGCAAACCAGGGACCGGTACAGGTACAGGCGCAGAACGAGCTGATGGCTCTGCTTGCTCGTAAGGAAATTAGTATCGTAAGTACAGAAGATGAAATCAAAATCATCGCGAAGAAGAAGCTGACCCTGAACGGTGGGGGAAGCTACATTACTTTAGATGGTAATGCTATTGAATCAGCCACGTTGGGTGAGTACAGAACAAAAGCAGGGCATTATGGACGAAAGAATAAAGCCAATAATAAAGAAGCTGTGCCGGCATTAACTCCAGAGCAAAATACACCATCTGGCAAGTTTACATTTTCATAAAGGATTTAAACATGATTATTAGTCCTCCATATTTAAGGCCTCATTCAAAAAATGAAACTGATGAAGAATGGGTGGGCAAAATGATGCCCGTTGATGTTAGTCGTGGGTTTCCGATTAATGGGAAGGAATCATGGCACGGCGGCGTACATATAAAGCATAATGATTCGAGCTATCCTCCAGAAATGTTACGTGCGATAGCTGATGGGACTATAGTGTTCATTAGAGAACCTGCCGAAAAAGAAAAAACAAAGAAAGAACCTTTGAATTATAATGGTTATACGGATAATGGTTGTATTGTTATAAAACATGAAACTGAAATCGGTTCTGGAGAAAACGGTAAAATTACGTTTTTTTCAATGTATATGCATTTGAATTTCATATCGAACACGCTTTCTGTTGGGAGAGCGGTCAGAAGAAAAGATTCATTAGGCACAACCGGCATGGTCGATGGTGTGAATGCTACACACGTGCAAATATACTGTGAAGACCAGTATATAGAAAAAATCACTGGGAGATCACAACCGCACCTTGATACATCCAAAAACGGAAGGGTTGATGTATGTTTTGGTGATATTCATTTCTACATTCCGTCAGGTACCTCTTTTTATAATGGTAAAAGCATAGATGGTGTTATTGTCGTTGACGAAAGTACACCAATATACACTAATAGTTCTGAATTATTTGTAACTATCGAAACTAAAGGAGATGTGCGTGTAATAACCACTAGGCAGAATGGGAAAGAAGATTGGCAGTTTGATATCGTTGGCGAGCCTATTAATGATGCCAGTGGTTTGAATGAAAATAATATGTATGAATATGCCCTTAAATGGCATCCAGATTCCATTTCATCAGGTTATGAATTGCTCAGGTTTGGCCGTGTTCTAAATTCTGAAAATAAACCTTTGTCCGATAAAAGCAATAACTACTGGTTAAAGGTGAATTATCCTGGTGGGTGCGGTTTCATAAATATAGCATCAGATTTAGTAAAAAAATATAGTGATGCGGATTTTCCCCATTGGTTGGGTTGGATTTTAGTAACAGATGATTCAGATATGGATAGCCAGTGCAATTCAAATATTGTACTCAATTCAAAAAATGAATGCAGAAGCCGATTAATTTGTCGATTCCCCTTTGAATGGGATCAAAATACGTTAGAGCAGCGACTTGGATGGTTGCAGGAGAGAAACGAAACTGTTGATCCTCCATTAGATAATGACTCTTGGGCTAAATTACTAGCTCATGCCCGAGCTCTATGCATAAGTGGAGATGTCCCTAAAAATAGGGTATGGCATTTTGACCCCAGAGCATTTATTACATTGTTTCGGAAATGTAATTGGCTTTCAGCAGAAGAATTTGAAAAAGTCTATCCAGATAACCTCTATCCTCTTAATGCGTTGCAAAAGATAGGCTCGTCTCCAAAGGAGGTTAGAGAAAAATATAGAGAGATTATCAACCGCTGCCTTGAAAAATACTTCATTACCACGCCAACAAGAAAATCACATTTTTTTGGGCAGGGTGCAATTGAGTCAGGGATGTTATCGCTAATGATTGAAGGGGCTGCAAGTTTTTCGCGAAACCCTACCCATTCAAGTTTTGCTTCTGAGATAAATGGGTACTATAACCCTCCGCCTGGAGGCTATCTTGATTATCTTAATGGGCGACTTGGAAACATTGAGCCAGGAGATGGTCCGAAATTTAGAGGCCGGGGGATGAAACAGCTTACAGGCCGCGAAAACTACAGTAAATACTGGGGTTACAGGGGATGGATTGACTTAGAAAAATACCCTATGAACTACAAAGGATTTATAAATGGATGGTGGAGACCTGTTAATTTGAGCAAAGCTCCTGCCATTGACGACCCACAGCTTCTATCCATTTCCCCATACAATTGTATTGACGCAGGGGCGTGGTACTGGATTGCCGGTGCTCGTACCGCCGGTTTTCGTCCAATAAATGCAAAAATTGTGGAGTTGGATGTTTCACATGAACACTCAAAGGTTATAACTAAAGCTATTAATGGTGCGTATACTGACGAAGAGCGCCGATGGAAAGAAACAACTAGAATCTCTCATATTTTGATGGACTAACAGATGAATCTTATTATTTCAATAATTGCCGGTTTTTTTATTTCATTTAATGCATATGCATCAGGAGTTACATTAAATAGTACTGACTCGATAACCGTTGACATTAACAATCATACAAAGACTCTTAAGTTTGATATTGTTATCAATGGCTTTAGTGTTAAATGTAGTGGTGATAAAATAATTCTCTGGGGTAAGCCGAAAGTAATTAATGAAGGCAATCCTCAGGATACAAATGTGATTCTTGTAGATTTGGCGCACGGATATAAAAAGATTGAAAAGAGTGTGAGTGAAGGTGTTTTTAGCATTGATTTTATAAAAGGGAAGGATCTCGCCTATATCGGAACCAGTCAGGGGTTGTTTTTAAATCTTGCAAATGGGAATTTGAAATCAGTAGGGCCGCAATTTGATCCTACGGATTATAATAATTTTGAGAATTGCGAAAAAAATAGCTCATGGGAGTTTAATAGATATCCTTGAAATTGCTTGAGAGTATTTCGTTAAGCCATACTTTTGGGGGGATGGTATTTACAAAAATACCATGATTAAAAATGAATCACTATCTAACTGCTTTTGTAATTTCTTTGTTTCTGACTGGATGTGGCAATCACATTGTATTTGAGCCCAATAAGTTACCAGATGGATATATAGATCAGGAATATTATGTTCCAATCACCATCTCTGGAGGTACAGGACCAGTTGTTGATCTGAGTTATGAAATTCATCCATCACATTCTGGGCTGAAACTAGTATTCGCTGAAAAAAATATTACACAAAATATATATAATAATTTTGCTATAGAAGGTAAGCCACAGTTACAAGGGATTGTAACAATTAGTATTAGGGGCGGGATTGTTGCTAGTGCGGGGCAATGTTTTGAAAAACAATATGAGATTAATGTTCAGAAATAATAAAATCTTGATTTGGTATGTTAAGCAATTTTAATGAGTCATGTATTTTATCTTCATGAGCGTTAAAAGGTCATTGAGAAAAAAATGATTCGTTGCCAAAGAATTACTGGGAAGTCTAAGGTGAAATTTTATAGGTAATGCAGAAATATCGATAGTGATGCTCCAACTGAGTTGAAGCTTGCCTCTTGGGTAAGAGTTGATTGGTAAATAAAAATTATAGCAGTCTCAACTACTTTGCTAGGCGTTTTTTTGAGACGAGGTATTCAAGCCATTGAGCGAAATAAAATATTTAATTTATGTTTTAATTCTTATTGCGTCTGGCTACACCGGTACTGACCCAACAGTCCTTCCTGAAAAAATATTCTTAAAGTTGCAACGGTTAATCACAAGTGCCAGGATTTTGTTGAAATAAAAGGTGGAGCTGTTAATGAATCCAGCGTATCGGTAAGTATAACCCCGAACGATTCAGGGTTGGTATGGAATCCGGAAGAAGTAAAATCCACTTTTGATGGAGAAAATGGAATCTGATATCGCGAAAAATCCGATGATTATAGCGTAACTTTTTCTGGGTTTACTCTTGGCACTATGCATTCTGGTAAAGACTTTTATAGAAAATATACAATAAAGATCAAGTAGTAATTAACTACTTAATGCATGTCTGGTCTTTCAGAACATAATTTCTCTGCCGATGTGAAGGAATACAATGAGCAGCAATCCTCCTATAAGATTCAGCCATAACCACCACCTGCTGGCGGTGAAAGACTGTGGGTCCGCGCTCGACGTGCTGGCGTTTGAAGGCGATGAAGCCCTGAGCACGCCGTTCCGCTACCGTATTGAATTCACCAGCAGCGACCACGCTATCGCCAGAGAGGCGATGCTGATGAAGCCCGGTTCGCTGACGCTGCAGGCCCCGGTAGACCAGGGTTACGGCATTAAAGTGCAGCAGGCCGTGCGCACCCTTCAGGGTGTGGTGACCGGTTTTGAACGCCTCAGCACGTCAAAAGATGAAACCCGCTACGCCCTGACGCTCCGGCCACGTCTGGCGCTGCTCGATCGCTCGCACCAGAACGCCATTTACCAGGACATGTCGGTTCCGCAAATCGTGGAAAAAATCCTGCGCGAGCGCCACGGTATGCGCGGTCAGGATTTTCTGTTCTCGCTGTCAAAAGAATATCCACGCCGTGAACAGGTGATGCAGTACGATGAGGACGACCTGCACTTTATCACCCGCCTGCTGGGTGAGGTCGGTATCTGGTTTCGCTTCACCACCGACACGCGCCTCAACATTGACGTGGTGGAGTTTTACGACAGCCAGCAGGGGTATGAAAAAGGGCTGACGCTGCCGTCGGTACCGCCATCGGGCCAGCATTCAAAAGGCGTGGATTCAGTCTGGGGAATGGAATGCCATCACAACGTGGTGCAGAAGCAGGTCAGCACCCGGGACTACAACTACCGTCAGGCCACGCAGGACATGAACACCCTGGTGGATGCGACCCGCGGGGATGTCACCACGTACGGTGATGCCTATCACTGGGCGGATAACTACCTGACGCCGGGCAGCACCTATGACCGCAATCCGGCCCCGGAGTCCGGGGCGTTTTATGCCCGCCTTCGTCACGAACGCTACCTGAATGGTCAGACCCGGGCGCAGGGCATCACCAGCTGTCCGACCCTCTCGCCGGGTCAGGTACTGAAAGTCACCGGCGGGTATGAAGTGGCCGATGTGTTTGCGCAGGGCGTGGTCATCACGGCGATGCATACGTATGCCCGCCGTGATAAGGACTTTGCGGTTGATTTTGACGGCATCCCGGACAGCACCGATTTTGGTTTCCGCCCGGAACCTGGCTCACGCCCGGTGATGGCTGGCACCTTACCGGCCCGCGTCACCAGCACCACCGAGAACGACACCTACGGGCATATCGATAAAGACGGTCGTTACCGCGTCAACATGCTGTTTGACCGTGATAACTGGGAAACGGGGTTCGAGAGCCTGTGGGTGCGTCAGTCCCGTCCGTATGCAGGGGACACCTATGGCCTGCACCTGCCGCTGCTGGCGGGCACCGAAGTGGCGATTGGCTTTGAGGATGGTAACCCGGACCGGCCGTACATTGCCGGCGTGCTGCACGACTCGGCGCACGGCGACCACGTCACCATCCGCAACTACAAACGCAACGTCCTGCGTACCCCGGCGAACAACAAAATCCGCCTCGATGACGAGCGCGGAAAAGAGCATATCAAGGTCAGCACGGAGTACGGCGGCAAGAGCCAGCTCAATCTCGGGCATCTGGTCGACAGTGAGAAACAGCAGCGCGGTGAGGGGTTTGAACTCAGGACTGATAGCTGGGGGGCCATCCGGGCACAGAAAGGGATGTTCATCAGCGCTGATGGCCAGACGAAAGCACAGGGCCTGGTGCTGGAGATGCAGCCAGCGGTCAGCAATCTGGGTGATGCCCGGGAGCAGATGACGTCCATCTCCGGTGATGCGCAGAAGGCGACCGCGAACCCGGCCGATCTCCAGGCGCAAATCAAACTGCTGGAACAGCAGCTGACAGACCTCAAAAAATCAGTGCTGCTGCTCAGCGCGCCGGATGGAATGGCACTGACCAGCGGACAACATCTGCAGGTATCTGCCGGGCAGAACCTTATAGCCACGGCCGGTAAAAATGCCGACGTCAGCGTGGTGAAAAATCTGTTCATCGGGGTGGGCAATGCCCTGAGCGTGTTTGTTCGTAAGCAGGGCATAAAGCTGATAGCAAACCAGGGACCGGTGCAGGTACAGGCGCAGAACGACCTGATGGAATTGCTGGCACGTAAAGAAATCAGCATTGTTAGCACGGAGGATGAAATCCATCTTACTGCGAAGAAAAAAGTCACGATCAACGGGGGCGGAAGTTATATCACGCTTGATGCCAATGGCATTGAGTCTGCCACTCAGGGGGAGTACCGGACCAAAGCCGGGCATTACGGGCGAAAAGATAGGGCCAATGAGCCAAAAGACTTCCCGAATGTGGCACCTGAAACGACCGAACCTTCCAGTAACTTCAGCTTTTCCTGACAAGGAGTCAACACATGATTATCAGTCCTCCGTTTCTGAGAGATAAAGAGGCGACTCAGTCTGAAGCAGACTGGATTGAAGCGATGATGCCTGTCAATGCTCGCCGGGGATATCCTCTCAATGCATCAGAGTCCTGGCATGGAGGCATCCATATATCACATACGGATACAGGCACAATGCCGGAGAAGGTGAGGGCAATCGCTGACGGGACGGTCGTATCATTCCGCAAGCCCTCTCCGCCAGAGAAAAGAGATCAGTTCCCGCTGAAGTATGCCCCTGTCAGGGGAACGGATGATGGCTATGTTTTATTGAAACATGAGACAGAAATAGGTTCCGGAGAGGACGGTAAGGTCGTTTTTTACTCTTTGTATATGCATCTGAAGTTTCTGGAAGCAGAGATAAAAGCTGACGCCAAAATTTACCGGAAAGACCCGCTTGGTTCTTCCGGAATGACTGACGGCCAGAATGAATTTCACTTCCAGGTTTTCTGCGATGATGACAACATCAGTAAACTGACGGGACGAAAAACGAAGGAACTGGATATTTCGAAAGATGGTCGCACTGATGCGGTTTACGGTGATATTCATTTTTATCTGCCAGCAGGAACAACGTTTTACGACAAGGCGCCGGCAGATAACAGTACTTCCCTGGCCGGGCTTTCTGAGCTGTATACCAGCAGTGCGCCTCTGTATGTCAGCATGACTCTGACACAAGGCAACTGTACGATGGTGACCCGACAGCAGAATACGCAGACTGACGGGAAGTATGATCTGCTGGGCGAGTCGCTGGTTAACGCCGATGGTGAAGATTATGAATACAATCTTTATAAAACCGCTATGCGGAATTATAAGGAGAGCCCCAGTGCCGGATTTGAGTTGCTTCGTTTTGGCCGGGTTATCAATACGGAAAATGAAACGCTGGTGCCAGCAGATGCGCCATTATGGATGACAGTCAGGTATCCAGGTGGAACAGGGGTGGTAAATCTTGCCGCTCCCGATATCAAAAAGTTTAGCGATGCAGATTTCCCGCACTGGACAGGATGGCTGCTGGTTGATGATGACAACGATATACACAGTCAGTGTAATTCGGCGATCATAAGAAAGTTGCAGGAAGAAGGCAGTTACGGAACTCAAAGCAACAGGCTTATCTGCTGTTTACCATTCGAGTGGGAAAAAAGCACAATAGATGCCAGGTATAAATGGTTGATGACCGGTCTGCCCTGGGAGCAATGTACGCCGGAAAAAACGGCCATATGGACGGTCCCGGGGACGCAGGAAAAAAAGGACCGCGTTCTGATGAATGAGGCAGATTATGGCAAGTTCAAACAGCACGCAGAAGCGCTGTGTTTTGATTCAGGGGCGCTCGGCAGCGGAAAATTGTGGCATATAGAACCTAGAGTATTTATTTCTCACTTTCGTAAATGTAACTGGCTCAGTCGAGAAGAATTTAAACAAGTTGTACCACATAATATAATAAGGCCTTCGGGTTCTCGCTATAGTTGGGAGCCAGTCACGTTTCATGAAAGTGATACATCTGTCTTCTCCAGACATTATCCAATGCTGAATAAGATGTTTAGGAAGTATTGCATTAACACACCTTCCAGATTAGTGAGTTTTTTAGGGAATTCGGTACAGGAAACTAAATGGCTGAATGTAACTAGAGAGGATTATCGATATTCCGCTACAGACGAGCATGGGCATAGATACCATTATAACATCTGGTATTTTCCGTGGTACGGCAGGGGATTCTTGCAATTAACTAATCCTGATAATTTCTATAAATATTTTACATATCGGGGAAGAACATTTAATAAAGATGTTCGAGACGAATTGGTCAGTGACTATAGAAGGGTCCAAGGTGACCGTGCTCTCAGGGAACGGGAAAAAAAATTAGATAACAGGATTCTATATGATGGACAACATCCTGGGCTTGAGCAAGATGTGGTGTCTTGGCGTGAAGATGTCGATGTTGGACTATTCGACCCATCTGATAGCGCAGGGTTTTATTGGTCATTAACCGGCATGGCAAAATATGCCGATGAAGCTCATGAGATACAGAGACAGGCAGTGACTGCAGGGCATGATATTAAGATCTATTATCGTAGCCCAGCTTTCTGGCGGGCGAGTGCAACTGTGAATTTGCCAGGAGCTATCAGCAGACGAAATTATCAAGGGATAAATGGATTTATAGAACGTTGCTGCGCATATACTTGTGCCTTGGCTGTGTTGACAGAAATCAAATTCCCAGATGAAAATAATGCGTTTACTTTAGATAAGCCTGAAGGCATTGTGTTAAGGAGATAAGAGATGAAAACGAAATGTTTTGCTTTGTTCATGTTTTCAATTTGTAAGTTCACTTTTGCAGATATCAATCCTGAAATAAACATGCCCGCTGATTTTAATGGTGATAATTTCATAGCAAGAGAAATTAATAATAATTCGTCAGTTTCTTATAATACTGTAGAGTCTAGCGGTTGCAGCATTATAAGATTTAAAGAGTATAGGGTATCACCTAAAAATAAAGTAAGCGACGAAGAAAATAACCCCGCTAACACATTCCCTGTCAATACTTGGGTCTGTTTATCGTCAGATACTGTTTACAGTAACGGGTATGACAGAAGTATGAGTGAAAAAATTGTGTATTCGAGAAGCAAATCTTTATGGGTTAAAGCAAACAACAAAAAATCTGACATTATTCCTTCAGATCAAGATGGACCTTACAAGTCGCTGAAATTATACAATATCAAAGCAAAGAATGCTGAGGGATATGTTGTATTTGATGAGAATATTACAAAGGATGATAAAGAAATCTATAAGAATGCAAAAGAGCTGGTTAGTTTTTGCTTAGTTCAAAAGTCTACTTATAGTGCACTTTGCGGTTCAGGTAGCCTTGCCTCAGATAGTAGTCAAATCCCCTACATTCTAAAGACTTTTGAAAGTATGGAAATAGGCTTGGATAATAAAGCAAATGAAAAAATATTGAATGACAGTAGCAAGCAAAAGGTCAATTAGGGGTATTGCCGATTATGTCGTTCTACTGTTAATTGGAAGGGTGTGAATAATGAAATTGATAATCAATTTTTCTTCAATATTTAGTGGGTTGGTATCAAATTTAATATTCTGTGGTCTATGCATTATTTTTCCGACAACTTATTGCCTTGCAAATGATAACATCGACAAAGAATCTATTTCAATATGTGCTATGATTCCCACTAATGCCATTTCTGATGTTTATGAAAGTATGAGTACTAAAACCAGTAAAGATAATTCATACCTTCTTCTTACGAGTGTCAGTGAAGCTAATTATTCTTGGGGTGACGACAGGTTAGCTATCGATGGGTATGCATATATTTTAAGTGAAACTCTTTTAAAATTAGACTCCTTGATTATATATAGTATGGAAAATGGCAACCCAACTGACGAAGTTATATATTTAAGCAAATCTAATCGCGGGGTTGGAGGGATGTTTTATCGTAACATTGCTAAAGATGGATCGTCTGATGTAAGTGTTATGTATATTAGTGATGCAGGTCACGTTAGCCATTTTAATGTAACTGTAAGCCCTGAATGCCTGAGCCACTTCCCTAAAAGTGTTTTGTCCAATATTTCTACTGAGTAGAAGCTTTGGTAACTCATTATTGACCAAGCTTTATTGCGATGAGAATTCCTCATAATCAAAAAATTCGTTTGTGGTATTTTCATATCGAGATAATTAATGTTGTATTCCCTTAAACATCTTCCTGATTGTTATCCACGTCCAGATCAACCAAAAGTATTGCGCTGGTTTGCCGTCCTGGCAGCAATGTTGGTCATTAGCGTGATCCTCATGCGCATATTCGGACGTTACATTGATACCCGGCACTTTTGGTTAATTGCCATAGGCACACCCGTCGTTATATGGATTGTGAGTTTCACTATTCGCATGTGGACCTGGTCATTACAGGACAGTAAAGCGAATGGTTTTGACCGGCGTCGGGAGCAATGGATCTTGAGTGAGACCCGTAGGGCTCGTCGTGCGCTTCAGGTGCTGAATATGACATTTATTACGCCCCATCAGGAAGACAAACAGCATTCTGTCGCTGTTGGAATGCTCAATAACCATAGCATTATCATTTCGCAGTCGGACTGGAAAGGCGAAGAAAGCAGGAGGCTGAGCCGTATCCTGGCTGAACCAGAAGATACTCCTGGATTGGTCATCTCACGTCTGTTTTCCGAGCTGATTGCTGAACTTCCAGTTCACCAGTTTCCGGAGACCGCTTCGCTTGTTGTCATCTTAGATGTCTCGTCATCTCTGTCATTTCCAGCGGTCAGGGATATCTGGCAGGAAGCCTGGCAGGAGAGTGGCATAACCTGCGCGCTTGAGTACACAGACAGCAATGGGCTTGGGGTAGTCAACCACTGGCTGGATCACCGCATTAAAGATGATGCGATGTTATTGATTGTAGGCCTCCAGATTGATCCGGTTGTTTCAAACAATACTGCTGAAGCAGCCGTTGCTCTGCTTCTTGGCAACCGCCTGACGCAGGAGGCACTCGAACCTCTCGCGCTGCTGCATCGGCCAGATGCTGCTCCATCAGGCGAACTGAGTGAGGGGATGAAAATGGCCGCCTGGAACGTCCCGCTCAAAGAAAACATCGTAAAAAATTTATGGCTTGCCGGGCTGACGGGTGAGCAGCGCGCAGAAGTTATCGAGTGCCAGAATGCACACCCTGCACAGTCTGTAGAGGACGAAGCGGTCGTTTCGCTCGATATATCCATGGGACATGCCGGCGCCGCGGCCCCTTGGCTGGCTATTGCTGCCGCCACCGAAATCGCCCGACAAACTCAGTCGCCACAGATGATTATCTGCGGTGATACCACACAGAATGTGCTTTGGAGCACGCTCATTACCCCGATTGCTTCCCGACAGGAGATGGATCCGTGAAGCTACCTTTAGCACCGAAGACTACGGAAGGCCGCTATCTTGCTGTCGCATTGATTTTCTTTTTGCTGTTAGCCGTTATGACTTTCATGGTCTGGAAGCATCCGGATATAGCCGGGATTGAAGACGGAAGTCAGCAGCAAATTTACTGGCTTATCGCCGGCGGATGTATTTCAGGCTGTGCCCTTATCGTATCCTTAGTTCTCCTGGCAGCGGTACGCAGTGCCGGTAAGCAGGAGTTTAATGCGCTTGTCGACAACACCAACGGTGATGATGAGAAAAAGAAACGGGAAAGTGAAAAAGCGCCTGTTCACCCTGCGGTGGCCATGTGTAACAAGATTCGGGGACATCTTCGCTCCCGTGTTGGCCTGTACTGGCGTCGTAAAACCCGTCTGTTGTTAATCACTGGGGATGAGGTGGCAATCGAACAGCTGGTACCTGGCCTGCAGGAAAACCAGTGGCTTGAAGGTAACCGTACCGTTCTGATTTACGGTGGCAGTCTGACTGCTGAACCAGATAAGGAGAAATACGCCGCGCTGCGTAAACTGCGTCGCGGTCGTCCTCTGGACGGAATAATTCGCGTCATACCGCAGTCGCTTAACCTCACCCCTCAGATTAGCGATAGCGATTTACGTGGACTGGAAAAAATCAGCGATCTGCTGCGTTATTCCCCGCCGGTCTGGCTGTGGAAACTGTGTGACAGCAAATGGCCGCAGGAGAAACGCACTGAACAGGCGGTAGGGGCCATTTTCCCGCTGCGTGCCATTGCAGACGATATTACCCGTCAGCTTGAACTGATGCTGCCTGAATTGCGGACGCAGGGTGTGAGTCAGGTCATTGAGAACAATGACCACGACTTCCTGCTGCGCCTGAGCCAGCATCTCCAAGACGGCGGTATTGTCCGCTGGAATCAACAACTGGTTCCATGGTTGGCTGCCTCCCAGCAGCGTGTTCCGCTGCGTGGTCTGATGTTCAGCCTGCCGGACAGTTACCCTGTTCATACTACTGAGGGGACAGCCGAACCTGAGAAATATATCCCCGAATCACAACGCCATGCGCTGACCCTGCCGGTAACCTGGCAGGGTATCGTTGATGACTGCATCCGTGTGCGTGGCCGCCGTGTCGGTATGGCCTGGGAACAGACGCTGGCCTGGACGCTGATGACCATCATCGGTATCTGGGGAGCGGGTACACTGCTGTCGTTCGCGGTCAACCGCATGCAGATAGTCTCTGTTGCCGAGCAGGCGCATGCGCTGGTGGAGCATCCTTCCGTATCGGATTACCAGCTCACGGCTCTGCATACCCTGCGTAATGACGCTGGCCGCCTGCAGCACCGTATTCAGGATGGAGCGCCCTGGTACCAGCGCTTCGGTCTGGACCATAACCAGCAGCTGCTCGATGCGTTGCTGCCCTGGTACGGCGTGGCAAACAACCGCCTGATACGCGACCCGGCGAATCAGGCGCTGACACAAAAACTCAGCGCATTGGCAAACTCTGCCCCCAACAGCGACCAGCGTGCACAGCTGGCGAAGCCAGGTTATGACCAGCTTAAAGCCTGGCTGATGATGGCCCGTCCGGATAAAGTCGACGGCGCGTTTTATGCGCAGACCCTGAAAACCGTGCAGCCGACACGAATGGGTATTTCTACCGGTCTGTGGCAAAGCCTGGCGCCGGATTTGTGGGCCTTCTACATCACCGAACTGCCTGAGCAGCCGCAGTGGAAAATCACACCGGATGCGCAGCTGGTCAGCCAGAGTCGACAGGTGCTGCTGCAGCAAATCGGGCGTCGTAACGCTGAAAGCACACTGTATGAAAATATGCTCAAGTCAGTGCGTCGTAACTTCGCCGATGTCTCCCTGGAGGATATGACCAGCGGTACCGATGCGCGTCGGCTGTTCACTACCGACGAAGTGGTGCCGGGCATGTTTACCCGCCAGGCCTGGGAAGGGGGCATTCAGCAGGCCATTGAGAAGGCGGCAACGTCGCGCCGCGATGAAATTGACTGGGTGCTGAGTGACAGCCGGAAAGCCGTTTCCTCAGACCTGTCGCCGGAAGCTCTGAAAGCGCGTTTGACGCAACGCTACTTCACCGACTTTGCCGGCAGCTGGCTGAGCTTCCTTAACAGCCTGCGACTTAATCCGGCAAACAATATTGCGGACGTTACCGACCAGCTTACGCTGATGAGCGATGTCCGCCAGTCGCCACTGATTGCCCTGATGAATACCCTCGCCTGGCAGGGACAGACAGGCCAGCAAAGCGAAGGTCTTTCGGACTCCATCATCAAATCAGCGAAAGATCTCGTCGGTGGAAAAGATAAACCTGCCATTGATCAGTCTGCGTCAGGGCCGCAGGGGCCGCTGGACGATACCTTTGGTCCGCTGCTGCAGCTTCTGGGTAAAAACAAAGGCGGTAACGTCATGTCGGCGGACAACTCCCTGAGTCTGCAGACGTATCTGACCCGTATCACCCGCGTGCGTCTGCGACTGCAGCAGGTGGCCAGCGCTTCTGACCCGCAGGCAATGATGCAGACTCTGGCGCAGACCGTATTCCAGGGCAAAAGCGTGGACCTCACCGACACTCAGCAATACGGCAGCCTGATTTCGGCAAGTCTTGGCGAGGAGTGGAGCGGGTTTGGCAGCACAATGTTTGTTCAGCCGCTGACCCAGGCCTGGGAGACTGTACTTCAGCCGTCGGCAGCCAGTCTGAATGACAAATGGAGCCGTTCGGTTGTCGCGAACTGGCAAACTGCCTTTGACGGTCGTTTCCCGTTTGCTGCCAGCAAAAGCGATGCCTCTTTACCGATGCTGGCTGAATTTGTGCGTAAGGACAGTGGACGGATAGAGCGCTTCTTGTCGACAGAGCTCAACGGCGTGCTGCACAAAGAGGGCAGCCAGTGGGTACCGGATAAGGTCAACAGCCAGGGACTGAACTTTAACCCGGCCTTCCTGCGGGCCATTAACCAACTGAGCCAGCTGTCAGACATCCTGTTCACCGATGGCAGTCAGGGCATCAGCTTTGAGCTGCAGGCGCGTCCTGTGCCACAGGTGGTGGAGACGCAGCTAACCATTGATGGACAAAAGCTGCACTACTTCAACCAGATGGCCGACTGGCAAAGCTTCCGCTGGCCGGGAGAGACTTACAAGCCGGGAACGATGCTGACATGGACCACGGTCAACGCCGGTGCGCGCCTGTTCGGGGATTACAGCGGGACCTGGGGCTTTATCCGCTGGCTGGACTTGAGCAAGCGTCAGCAGCTTGACCGCAGCCAGTGGATGATGAGCTTTACCGCACCGGACGGTCGCACCCTGCAGTGGGTGCTGCGCTCACAACTCGGAAAAGGCCCGCTGGCGCTGTTGGATCTGCGTGGTTTCACGCTGCCGGATCACATATTCAGTGTCGACAGCGCGGCCACCGCTCAGGCGCTGATGACTAATACGGAAAACAATGACATGGAGGGCGTCGAATAATGAGCACATTGCAGAATTTGGTTACCGCCTGTCAGGCTGACGATGCTCAGCTGCGTGAACAGGCGCAGACGCGCACGGATAACTGGCAGCCCTGGCTTGCTCCGGTAAGCGTAGCCTGTCCGACTGGGGAAGACCCGGGATATGACGATGATTTTCAGCGTATCCGCGAAGAGGTTAATAAGCTCTCCGGGATTGATACCGAACTGATATGCATGCTTGCTGAAAAGTTACTGACCACCACGGCCAAAGACATCCGTATTGCGACCTATTACTGCTGGGCGCGACTGCACCAGGATGGCGAAGCTGGCTTTGCCGAAGGGCTTGAACTGCTTGCCGGATTATTGCAGCGCTACGGCATGCAGCTTCATCCGCAGCGGGACCGAAGCCGCAAGGCTGCACTGGAATGGCTTGCCGGTAGCCGTGTCCTGGACAGTCTGTCACTGTTCCCGGAAGTCATACGCGAGGATGCACAGCGTACCGCCGGGGCCTTGCTGCTCATCAGTACCCGTCTGGAGACCGAGCCGGAAGCATCGCGGCCAGAGCTGAATGCCCTGTACAGCGGGCTGGAGTCTCGCCTGATGAAGGCAGGTGGTGTGGATGCCGTGGTACCGCAGAACGCAGGGAATAAGGCGCAGTCACAGCCCTTTACGCATGCGACCGAGTCAGATACGCCGGTTCTGAACCGCATCACCTCCGGTCAGGATTTGCTGGCCCAGGCCCGTACCCTGACGGGATATCTGCGCGAGCAGCCTGATGGCTGGCTAGCCGCACATCGGCTGATGAAAAGCTTGCGCCATGACACGCTGAGAGCGATCCCTGCACCGGATGCCGAAGGGAAAACACGTATCGAACCACCGCGGGCTGACCAGCGGGCCATGCTTAAACGGTTGTACCTGCAACAGAGCTGGCTGGAGATACTGGAGCAGGCGGACAGCACCTTCTCGCGTGGCGCTAATCACCTCTGGCTGGATTTGCAGTGGTATATCCACCAGGCTCTGGTGAAATTGGGGGACGATGTGCTGGCCGATATCATCATCGCCGATCTGAAAGGGCTGCTGAGCCGTCTCACAGGACTTGAAACGCTGGCCTTTAATGACGGAACGCCGTTTGCCGATGAGGTCACGCTCAACTGGATAAATCAGAGCGTGCTGGACGATTTGTCCAACTGGCGGGATGAGCCGGTCAGTGCTGCTGGTGAGACAGATAACGATATCCTGCTCCTCGAGCCGGAAGCGCTGGATAAAGCGGACACTGACGGTCTGGATGCCACACTTCACTGGCTCCAGAACCGTCCTGGTTGCGACTCTACAAAAGACAAATGGCTGCTGCGCCTGCTGATGGCCCGCATAGCCGAGCAGAAGGGCAAAAATGAACTGGCGCTGCATTTGCTGGGTGAGCTCGACAGTGCCGCACAGTCAATCACCCTCACGCAGTGGACACCGGCACTGCTGTTTGAAGTGAAATCGCGTCGCCTCAGACTGCTGCGCATGAAAGCCACACGCAGTGAAACCGATAAATCACGACTTCAGCCCGAGATGGATTTACTTCTGTCCGGTCTGATTGCGCTCGATCCGGCAAGCAGTGCAGTGCTTTGCGGATAATCCGGACTGAATTCAGCTAGAGGGAAAAATATGGCAGCAGAAGGCTTTTACCTGGTGCAGGGCGACAAGACGACCTGCGGCGGGAAAATCACCACGGGCGCAGAGGATCACACTCTGTTTGATAAACCGGTTGCCCGGGAACAGGACAGCGTGACCTGCGGTAAACATGCCGGGCTTTTCAAGATAGCCGGTGGCATCGACAACGATACCATTCATGGCCGGCGAATGGCCGGAACCCTCGACAGCTACAGTACATGCCCCTGTAAGGCTAAGTTTATTCCGTCGATGATGGATGATACGTATGAGAAGAGCAGTGGTGCTTCCTCTGGAGAATCGGCAGCAGGCTTTACAGCGGCTCCGACGCAGACTTCTCCTGAGCTGCCTGGTTATCTGACCGGTGAGCAAAAGCTGACAGGGTTTGTGCCTGATTATCCTGTATTAAGGAATACACATGATCTACCTGACGGCAATTTGAGGGCAATGTTGAATGCGAATAACAATAACGTCATGTTACTTACGTTGGGGGAAGTGTTTGAGTATTTGACATCTATGGGATTCTATAAGTCAGGGTGGTCATTTATTTCCCAAAGCAAACCCGGTGAATTTGTTGTTAACTATGGCGCAAGTATAAAAGATGCGTATTCCACCTCGAAAGTATTATATCAGTTAGGTAGCCTTGGTATAACTGCAACTGTGTATGTTAACCACAAGGGAACAGAGCTAATAAAAATAAGTGGTTATGCGGGAATTCGGAAGATATTAAATGCTCCAGTATTCGCTGCAAAAAATCCTAAAATCATCAAATATGGAATAGGGAAATATGGGTTGAATAATGCTATAAAAGAAGGTTTTCTTTTTGGTCTGATTTATGTATCAGTGGCTGATTCCGTAGACTTTATTTTTAATGATGAGACTACGTTGGCAAAGTTTATAGGAAAGTGGGCTGTTGATGTGGTTAAAGTTGGTATTTCGTCAGCGATTACTTGGGGGGCTGGGGCGTATGCTATAGGGGTGTTCTCAACAATTGCAGCGCCAATAGTTGTTGTACTGGTTGCTGGTGCGTTATCCGCATGGGCACTCAATAAATTAGATGATGAGTATAAAATTACAGACAAAGTGATTTCTCTCATTGAATCGGCGCAGCAGGAATTTGTTGAGAAAGCAAAAGAAATGGAGAAAGGCATATGGGATTTGGGAGCAATGTATGTTGATGGTATGCTTACTCGTGGGAAAATGGTTGTTGAATACGAGGTAAAAAAATACATTAGACAATCATTAGACAATTTCTCAAAGGAGTGGTTTTAATGCAGAACTTTCCATTTAAACGCAGGGTTGGAATGTTTTTGGGGATGCTGTGTCTCTATGTGCCTCTGATCTTGGGCGGTGGGTTGCTTTCCTTAACTACGCTTAAAGAATATTTTGCATTTCCATCTGAATTATCATTCTCATCTTTTTTTGTTTATGGTTTTTCTGCTGCATTCATCTTGACTCCTGTCGCATTTTTTTCTTTATGGCCTATTTTTTTTGGGCGCAGAGTTTCAATTGAAATACAAAGATATTTAACCAAATACATGATTGCGATGTTTATTATTACTGTCGCCTTTCAGATTGGATTTAAAGTTTATTTTTCAAATAAGCTTGAGGCTAAAGGATATGTTGCCTGTCAAACCACTCCTAATGCTTGGTTTTTTGGGATGGCAACAAAATATGTAATGCCTCCTGTGACTTGTGATAAGTGATTTTATAGAAGTGCATTTCGCAATGTGAGTTTAATGTACTTAAAGGGAGTTTCTTGAAAACGGTAAGGAAGTTGTTGTGGAAAAACTCAACGCTATATCAGAAAATATCTAATGAGTATCCAGCGGAGGTTGTATTGATGTTTGAAACAAAGGTTCGGCCTGTTTTAGCCATATTGCTCATACTGGGGTTGTGTAGTTTTAGTGTTTACCTTGGGAACGATACATTTAATGAGTATTTTTCGTTTGGTGATAACATCGTTTTTTCGTGGTTGACGGTTTCTTTTATCGCTTTACCTGTGGTAATGATCTTTCCATTTATATATTTCATTTTGCTTTTATTAAAAGGTAAAGAATATGCATTCAAAACGATGGATGTGTATGTGGTATATTTAAAGTGGGGCTGTATTGCTTTAGTAATTATTGGGGTTATGTATTCAGTTTTTTACCCAACAGTTCTGGTAAAAAAAGGATATCTTCGGTGTAGTGGCATCCCGTCAGGATGGATGCCTGGAACGGCAACTCGTTATGTCCGTGATTCGTCTTTGTGCAATGTAAGTGACAAGTAAATACAATGTATCCTTTTAAACAACGAGTCATCGCATTTCTCGGGGTGGTATTCTTCCTGGTGATTTCTATCGGGATTTCATATCTCGGTATTTTTAAGTTGCGTGAATACCTTTCTTACCCCGATGTCGTTAATTTCTCTTTTTGGGTAACTTTTGCTGCCGCATTTTTCTTTTTTTTCACCGTTATTGGCGATGATTTTTCCTGTTATTTTTACCGGGAAGCAGATAACCATTGCATCAGGTAAAAAATTACTGAAAACCACGTTTATCATCTTAGGGTTAACTGCCCTGGGAATGTTTATCTTTCAAGAAAAATACACAACATCTTTAATGCATAAAGGTTACACAGAATGCCAGGGGATCCCTTCGGGTTGAATGCCTGGCATGGCAAAAAAATATTCCATAGAACCATCCCTTTGTACTCAGCATTGATGGTTCTCTTAACTCTATGATTACCTGTGCCAGACTCCCGGAGTCTGCTTCAGTGTTTAACACGCAGCAATTTACTGAGCAGAATAAATATGGATGATTTAACCCTGCGTTATTATGACGCTGAAATGCGCTATCTGCTGGAAGCCGGCGAAGAGTTTGCCCGTGCTCACCCCGAGCAGGCAGCAATGCTCAACCTTGATAAAGCCGGAGCGCGCGACCCGTATGTTGAACGCCTGTTCGAGGGCTTTGCCTTCCTGATGGGGCGCTTGCGTGAAAAGCTCGATGACGACCTGCCTGAACTGACCGAAGGGCTGGTCAGCCTGCTGTGGCCGCATTATCTGCGCACCATACCGTCGATGTCGGTGGTGGAGTTCACCTCTGACTGGCGCGAGATGAAAGAGCAGATGCGCATCGCCAAAGGTTTCGAAGTGAACTCGCGGCCGATCGGCGAGAAGGCCACGCGTTGTCGGTACACCACAACCAAAGAGATCACGCTCCTGCCGTTGTCGCTGGAGCAAGCCCGCCTGTCGACTGACCCTGACGGGCGTTCGGTTATCAGCCTGCGCTTTAACTGTAGCCATCTTGCCGACTGGAGTCGTATCGATCTCAGCCAGATCCCGCTCTACTTCAACGCTGATGCACCGCTGGCCTGCGCCATGCATGAAGCCTTTACCATGAACACAGCGCGCCTCTGGCTGCGGATGCCGGGCGACATGGACAGAAGACCGCTCGACGGGTATTTCACCGCGCTGGGCTTCGGTGATGATGATGACCTTTGGCCGAAAGGCAGCAGCAGCTTTAGCGGCTATCAGCTGCTGCTGGAGTATTTCACCTTCCGTGAGAAATTCATGTTCACGGGGCTGCGTGGGCTGGAGACCGTAGCTTTTCCGGCCGAGCTCCCCTGGTTTGAAATCGACGTGGTGCTGGCAGAACGCTGGGAGCATGATTTCAGCTTTACCGAAAAGCATCTGCGCCTGAACTGTGTGCCGGTGATCAACCTGTTCCCGCTGGAATCTGACCCGCTGACGCTCAACTCCCTGCAGACCGAATACATGCTGCGCCCGATGCGCGTGCAGGATGGCCATACCGAGATATACGCGGTCGATTCTGTGATGTCATCGAGCCAGCATACCTACGTGCCTTTCTCCAGCTTCCGTCACAAAGGCGGAATGATGCGCCATGAAGCCCCGGAATATTACTACCACACCCGCGTGCGCCGAGGTCCCTCCGGACTGCATAACACCTGGCTTATCCTGGGGGGGGAAGCGTTTGATAACCACACGGTGCCGGAGGATGAAAGCCTGTCGCTGACGCTAACCGGCACCAATGGCCAACTGCCTCGCAGAGCGTTGCAAAGTACCGTGCTTGATACAGTGATGAAAACCACTTCAGCCAGTATCGCCCTGCGTAACCTGTGTGCGCCGACGCTGCCTTGTTATCCCCCGGCACAGGATCGCTTTCACTGGCGCGTGCTGAGCCATCTCGGCAGCGGTTTCCTGTCGATGATGGACAATGCCGACGTGCTGCGCGGCACGCTGGCGCTTTACGAGTGGACTGACAGCGAGATGAACCGCCGTCGTCTGGAGGCGATTATCGATGTGAAGCACAGTGAAACGGAACGCTTTGAGCAGGGCTACCTGGTACGCGGCGTGCAGATTGAGGTGACGCTTGAGAGCAACGGCTTTGCCGGGCGCGGCGATATCTGTCTGTTTGGCGAGATGCTGAGCCGCTTCTTCGCGCTCTACACCGATATCTATCTGTTTAACCGCCTGATTATTATTCTGCAACCGACCGGAGAGCGCCTGGAATGGGAAGAGAAGCACAATCGCCGTATTCCCGGCTGACCCCGCGGCTGGAGGCCGATCTTCACCGCATCAACTTTTATCGTTTATGCCAGCTACTGGAGAAGCGTAATCCGGGCAGGCCGCTGATGGGCTCTACCAGCCATCCGGCGGATGACCCGGTGCGGTTTGCGCCGCATCCGGGGATGGGGTTCCCGGCGAGCGAGCTGAAGGCTGTCGAGTATGACGAGGATGATGACAGCAGGCCACCGCTCATCCGCACAACCTTTATGGGGATGTACGGCGTTGATTCGCCTTTACCAACGGCCTACCTCGATGACATCACCCAGCGCCGGGAAGGGCACGAGGCGCTGCAGGGCTTTCTGGATATTTTCAGTCACCGCATCCTGACGCAGTTTTATCGCGTCTGGCGTAAATACTCGTATCCGGCCACGTTTGAGCCTGGAGGGACCGACAGCATTTCGCAGTCGTTATTGGGACTGGTGGGGCTGGGGATACCGGGCACGGCAAATCATATTGCCACGCCAGTGTCGCGCTTTCTGGCTCTGCTGGGGGTTTTGCAGCAGCCGGGTAAAACTCAGGAAGGGATGCAGGCACTGGTGCGCCTGCTGGCGCCCGAGACGACGGTGCAGGTGAGTCCGTATTGCCTCCGGCCTCTGGAGATTGACAGGCCGCTGGGTTTTTACGGTGACGAAGAGTTTCTGCTTGATGGCAATACGCCTCTGGGTGACGAAGCGATGGATGCCGGCAGCCAACTGCTGGTTGCTCTCGCGACGGACAACGAACAGGAAGCGCAGGGCTGGAAACCGGATGGTCAGTTGTACCTGGATTTCCTGGTAATGCTGCGGGTATATCTGGGCTGGCGGTTTAAAGCCAGAATTACCCTGACCACTTCAGTTCGTCTGCTGGCCGTTCCACCGCTTGGAGAAAATCCTTTCTGGCTGGGGTTGAACGGCGTGCTGGGCGCTGACGGTGATAGCCTTCCGGATGATTTTCCTGAGACCTTTACGACAGAGCTGGGTTATTACAGCGGTCTGGAGCCTGCAAAACCACAACAAGGAAACCGACGTGTTACGTACAAGTTTAATTAAGACTACGCGCTGGCTGATGCCGCTGATAGCACTCACTCTGACTGGCTGTGGGGTAACGCAGAGCGTCACCGACGGTACCAAATCGGCGTTCAATTCAGTGTTCTATAAAAAAATTAAAATCCTGCATCTGGATTTCACCGCGCGCGAGGCGCTGAACACCGACTCCCGTGAAAGTAACTCGCTGTCTCAGCCGGTGGTGGTAAGGGTTTATCAGCTCAAAGACCGCAAAACCTTTGATAAGGTGGTATATCAGCAGTTGCTTCAGGATGATGCCACCATCCTGAAAGACGACATGCTGGCCAGTCGTGATGTCGTGGTGAAACCGGGTGGCGATGCAAACCTTGATATGCCAATGGAAGAAGAGACGCAGTTTGTCGCGGTGGTAGGGCTGTTCCGCCATCCGGATATGGACAACAACGCCTGGAAGCAGGTTATTAAACGCAGTGACCTGGATCCGGATAAACCGCGAATTCTGGAAGCAGGCGATAACTCTCTGACGCTGCAACCGCTTAAGGACGACTGATGCCCTACGGACATAACACGCCTTCGCTGTATGAAATGCTGACCGGAAATTTTACAGGCGGCCTCAACCTCAACCAGGTCAGTGAGGAAAATCAGGTCATCCTCTCGGTACTTGATAACATGCAGCGTATCCTTAACTGCCGCGCCGGCACGCTGGCGCATCTGCCTGACTACGGCCTTCCGGACATGACCAAAATCCTGCAGGGCATGCCGGGAACGGCCCATGAGCTTATGGGAACATTGTCTGCTGTCCTGCTCAAATATGAACCACGCCTGAAAAAAATAACCGTTGTCCTGCTGGAACAGAATGTCCCCGGTGAACTGCGCTATGCCATTGACGCTGAACTTAAAGGGATTGGCCTGGTGCGCTACGGGACTGAATTTATGCCCGAAGGGCGGGTCCTGTTAAGGCATCTCAGGCAACAGCAGTATCTCGACACCACTCTCCGTATATAAGGTCCGATAACATCATGTCCGTAAAATCACAGTTCCTGAAGAAGTTGCAGGCAAGACAACCTGCACCTGTTCCTGCAATCAGCAGGAGTCAGGCTGATATTGCAGAGTTTCGCCAGCGAATGGCTGAGCTTCAGGATGAGATGAACGCGTGGCTGACAGATACGGGACTGAATGTGGAGCCACTGACGGTATCCGTTCCGGATCTGCTGGTGGAGGGCGGGGCTTTTGAGATTTCCGGTATCGTTCTGCATTATGGCAGCCGAGCGGTCAGATTTATGCCGATCTTTCTGTATGGACAGGGCGTAGCTGGTTGTGTCGAGGTGACTTTCTGTTCCGGGGATAAGGTGATTTCTCAGGGACGCCTGTTCATGCGTGTGGGGAGCGTAAATGGCTGGATCTTTACGCCCCCTGATATCTCATCCCGTTCAGGACAACTATTTGATGAAGGCATTTTTTACAGCCTGATTTTAGCGCTGCTGCCATAGCGATAACATTCATTCCTTTTATTAGTCACTGCATTTTTAATCGCAAAATAGCCTTACATCTCAACTGACGAAATTAACTACACGGATATGCAGGCCCTTCAGGATGACCACACATATAACGTTAAAAACCGGCGGCGACCCGCGTACGCTGCCAGATTACGCCGCCCTTCGCGATGAACTCAGTAAGCTTACGCATCCTGCTCGCCCGGATGTGAACTGGCAATATGTCGAAAAACTCGGTCTCTCTCTGTTTGAACAAAACGGTGTGGAGTTGCAGACTGCGGCCTGGTACACCCTTGCCCGTACTCACCTGTCTGGATTAGCTGGCCTGAACGAAGGGTTGGCAATTCTGGAGGCCCTGATTAGCCGCCAGTGGGACGTTTTCTGGCCGAAGACGCTACACGCTCGTCTGGAAATCCTTAGTGGCCTGAGCCAGCGCCTGCAGCAGCGCATGCGCATGCTTGCATTGAACAACAGCCATCTACGTGAGCTTTATAGTGCTGAAGCGTTGCTTACCAGCCTGAGCGCGGTGTTCCAGCGTCTCGAACTCAAACACCTTAGCCAGTTCGATACGTTACGAACGTTGATACGTTCAAGTGCTGCACGGCTGGAAAGCGGTAATGACGCATCAGATTTGAATGCGATCATAATGCCCGGTAGCGAGTTACCTCAAGAGAGGGCTGAACCGATTGACGAAGTGAAATGGGTCTACGTTGTGCAGCAGGAAAATCAGCCGGATACAAAGGATCGTCCGACTGCGCACGGGTCTGTCAGACCATGGAAACCCTTTGTTGCCGGGATGTGTTCTGTGCTGATGGTCAGCCTCGCCGTGGCGTGGGGAGGGGGCTTTCTGTCGAGACCGGATCCCTTAACGACTCAGGCCATTGCCTCGCTGGCGCCGTTACCTGAAGTGCTTACTCCTGTTCAGCAAGACGCGTTAGCGCAGCGAGGCACCATTCCGTCCACGTTTATCACCGAAACGCAGCAGCAGCTTGCCCGACTGGATAAGCTGCCACCTGACTGGAATATTTCCTACAGCCTTCAGTTGTTAGCGCAACTCCAGACATTGCAGCCGGAGGAAGCGAAGTCGCTCACCGTGCAGTGGAAGCAAAAAATTAACGCGGCAGCGTTACCTGTCGATTCCATGAACAGCTGGTATCAGGGAATGATGAAGCTTCAGCAACTGAGCCATAGGCTGAGTAGTCTGGATAAGCAAAAAGGAAAATATATCACGGTAAGTGAGCTTAAATCGGTGGTTTTTTCGACAATACAGTCCTTTAACCAAACCATACCGGCTGAAGAACAACTCCGGCGCCTGTCAGAGCATAGTGCTGAAAGTGCGCTTCCTGAAGCCGAAAAAACCCAGCTGGAGTTGCGTCTAAGACAGCTGGCAACGCGTTATGCTCAAATCAAACAGGATTTTTCTGCTCAGTGAATGCGGGTGTGGAGAAACGATGTGCAGAAATAAGCGGGAGGGTAAAGTGTCCCCTGCAGGAATCGAACCTGCAACTAGCCCTTAGGAGGGGCTCGTTATATCCATTTAACTAAGGGGACGAGGCGGCACGAGTATAGCCTTATTTACACTTTGCGTTAAGCGCATCGCCGCCTGACTGCTCAAAGAGTCACCATTCAGGTCGATTTTTTTGTCGATTTATCATCATTTTCCCGTGCCTTAAGCTCAGCTTTGCGTTTGTTCGACATGTCGTTACGGATTTGGGCGTGGCTTAACAGCGCGAAGATAAACGTTCCGCCGCAGATGTTTCCCGCCAGCGTCGGAAGGGCAAACGGCCAGAAGAAATCGCTCCAGTGAAGCGTACCGTTAAAGACCAGATAGAGGATTTCAACGGTCCCGACCACAATATGCGTGGTGTCCGCCAGCGCAATCAGCCAGGTCATCAGTATGATCACGACAATTTTGGCGCTGCCTGCTGAAGGGAACATCCACACCATCGTGGCGATAATCCAGCCGGAGATGATGGCATTCGAGAACATCTCGACCGGCGTGTTTTTCATTACATCCATGCCGATTTTTACAAACGCATCCCGTGTGGGTTCATCAAATATCGGCATATATTCAAACGCCCAGGCCGCGATGCCCGTGCCGATGATATTTCCCAGCAGGACCACGCCCCAGAGCCGCATCAATAAACCGAAATTCCCGAGTGTGGGGTTTTGCATCACCGGCAGAACCGCGGTCACCGTGTTTTCAGTAAATAGCTGCTGGCGGGCCATGATGACGATAATAAAGCCGAAGGTATAACCGAGGTTCTCGAGTAAAAAACCGCCGGGTACGCCCTCCAGCTGCACATGAAATATCCCTTTCGCAAGCAGAGATGCTCCCATTGAGAGCCCTGCAGCGATGGCTGACCAGAAGAGAGCCATCGCGTCGCGCTCCATCTCTTTTTCACCGTCCTGGCGGATATGCTCGTGAATGGCCATCGCGCGGGAAGGGAGGCGATCTTCGTCAATTTCTATTTTCTCGCCGCGCGCTTTCTCCTCGCTTTCAATTTCAAGTTCCTCATTGCTCTCGCCAATTTTTTCTTCGCCCACTTCTTTCATATATGCTCCCGGAGATTGATCTTTCTGTTAAGCGTAGCGGCTTTTGTCGGGATGCCTGTGGGGATGCTCTTAAATTGGCAGCAATGACAACAAAGGTGATACATCTCTTTCAAAGGCATTATAAAATTGCCAGCGAAACGAATTCTAAAAGCCAGGCTATGCTGAGATCAGAGTCACGCTGGTTACTGCCCGTAATTGTGCTCATAGACATCGGTAAACGTGCTGTTACAATCGCTTGCACGTTTACAGACGGAGCATCAGGCTCCGTTACGGATGGCAATCAACGATAGCCATACTGAACAGGGAGATATTTATGAAACTTCGGCTGTCGGCGCTTGCGCTGGGCGCGACGATGCTTGTGGGCTGCGCCAGCTCTGGGGAGCAAACGGGCCGCTCCGATCCTCTCGAAGGATTTAACCGCTCCATGTATAGCTTAAACTACAACGTGCTGGACCCGTATGTGGTTCGCCCGGTGGCAGTGGCATGGCGCGATTATGTTCCACAGCCCGCGCGTAACGGGTTAAGTAACTTTACCAGCAACCTCGAAGAGCCTGCGGTAATGGTGAACTACTTCCTGCAGGGCGACCCCTACCAGGGGATGGTCCACTTTACCCGCTTCTTCCTGAACTCCATTCTGGGGATGGGCGGCTTTATTGACGTCGCAGGCATGGCGAACCCGAAACTTCAGCGTGAACAGCCGCACCGTTTTGGTAGTACGCTGGGGCATTATGGTGTCGGTTACGGCCCTTACGTTCATCTGCCGTTCTATGGCAGCTTCACCGTGCGTGATGACGGCGGTGATATGGTCGATACGCTGTATCCGGTTCTGTCATGGCTGACCTGGCCGCTGTCGGTGGGTAAATGGACGGTAGAAGGGATTGAAACCCGCGCGCAATTGCTCGACTCTGATGGCCTGCTGCGCCAGTCTTCTGACCCGTACATTATGGTACGTGAAGCGTACTTCCAGAATCATGACTTTATTGCCAACGGCGGTAAGCTGAAGCCGGAAGAGAATCCAAACGCGAAGGCGATCGAGAACGAACTAAAAGATATCGATTCTGAGTAAATAAAAAAGGTGAGCAATGCTCACCTTTTTTGATTCTGTCGCGATTAGAACGCGTAGTTGAAGTTCGTACCGAACAGCCAGGCTTTACCTTCAGAGGTAAACTCGTAAGGGCCTTCCTGGAACGTCACTTTCTGACCGTGCATATAAGATACGCCCGCATCGATGGATGCATTCTCGTTGAACGCATACGTCGCGCCCGCGCTTAACCAGAAACGGTCCTGATCCGGAATGGAAATGGAACGTTTGTCTGCCGGAACCGGGCTGTCGTCAAATGCGATACCGGAGCGGAATGTCCAGTTTTTATCGTAGTAGTAGGTGGTACCCAACGCAATACGATAGGCGTCGTGGAAGCTTTCGTCCTTATAGAACAGCGTCTGGCCATTGGTTCCGGTCGCTTTCAGCTCCTGGAACTGGCTCCAGCTGGTATAGGCCAGGCTATAGTGGATAGCCCATTGCGGCGCAACACGGTTGTAACCGGACACTTCCCACATTTCTGGCAAATGCAGTGACAGTGAACCTGGAACGGTCTGGTTGGACGTTCCCCAAGGAATGGTTGTACCCGCACCAGGAACCAGGTTGTTCACAGGCGTCAGGATGCCGCTCTTGTAATCGCCGTCGAAGTCAATTTTCACTTCGGAACGATAGGTCAGGCCCCAACGGTTGTTTTTGTCCAGCTCGTACAGGATACCGGCGTTCCAGCCATAGCCCCATTCATCACCTTCAAGACTGGCAATTTTATTGCTGTTTTTAGGCAGGCGCGCAGTCTGTTCCCCGGAATAACGTTCGATTTTGGCATCGGCGTAGACGGCATCAAAGCCCAGACCAAAGCTCCAGTTATCGTTCAGGCGATACGCACCGCTCAGGTTGAGGTTCAGCGTAGTAAGGTCTGTTTTACCGCCGTATTCACCAGCCGGGTAGTTGTTATTGAACTCGGTAGCCAGGCCGTAGTTAGACGTTACGGATGCACCCCAGCCAAACTGTTCGTTAATAGGCGCAACGAAGTGCAGGTTGGGGATCCATGCTGTTGGGGCAATGTTGTCCGCTTTAAGGCTCGCACCCGTATAAGGCGACTTACCAGAAACGTTGACATCAGGGTCGATATAAACCGCACCGGCAGAGAAAGTCGGACGATCGAACATCATGATCAACGCGGGGTTACGACTCGCGTTACCCGCATCATCAGCAATAGCGCCTTCCCCGGAATACGCACGGCCAAGGCCAGAGGAAGAAAATTCGTTTAACTGAAAGCCCGCTGACCAGGCGGAAGTGGAGACGAGTGCCACTGCGACTGCCAGCGCAGTCTTGTTGAACAGGGTTTTCTGGCTCATGACCATAACCTCATTGAGTTATTTTTATTCAATAATTGTTACATACCGTAACAGGAGCGCGAAGTGTAGGGTCTGAGGTATGACAGACAAATCAGACCAGTGGCCAGAGTATAGGTCTGACCAGCCAGAATGTTGCAAGTTTGTTTATTAATATTTTCAAACATGTTTCGCGAAACGAGATCTGGTTGGCAAAATTGTGACCATCGCGACTCACCCAAAAGGGTGGTTTTTGTTCTGGATCATTTTTTAGTGTGATATTGGTCACTTATCCGTTTTTGCACCATTAACGGCTGGAGAGAGCCCGCGCCGGGGCGTAAAATATCAGCATCGTGTTTATCTCGCGCGCTGCGCGAATACAGAGGAAATTGAGCTATGAGTAAATGCAGTGCTGATGAAACCCCGGTTTGCTGCTGTATGGATGTTGGGACCATCATGGACAACTCCGATTGCACCGCGTCTTACAGCCGTGTGTTCACTAACCGTGCCGAAGCGGAAGAGACCCTGGCCGCGCTGAGCAAGCGTGCGCGTGATGTTGAATCCGATCCGTGTGAAATCAAGTCGACCTTCACCGAAGTGGAAGGCGGCGTGAAGCTGGACATCGACTTTGTTTTCGCCTGCGAAGCAGAAACGCTGATTTTCCAGCTGGGTCTGCGTTAATCCTTTTTGCCCGGCGGCGCTTCGCTTGCATGGGCCTACGATTGTGTAGGCCGAGTAAGGCAACGCCGCCACCCGGCAACAAACCGCACAAATGCCCCTGCCATGCAGGGGCATTTTCTTTTTCTTCTCTGTGTTTTAGCTCGCACTTTTTCGTTTCCCCGATTGGCTGAATGTAAAAAAATGGTTAAGACTATTATCAGGTCAGACCACTTTATGTTTGCGAAAAATTTTTTACAGGGGAGTGTTATGAGTCAGGCATTACCGCTAATTACCCGTCAGGGCGATCGCATTGCCATAGTCAGTGGATTGCGAACGCCATTTGCGCGTCAGGCAACGGCGTTTCATGGCATACCGGCCGTTGACCTGGGGAAAATGGTAGTGGGGGAGATGCTGGCTCGCAGCGAAATTCCGCCTGAGGTCATCGAACAGCTGGTGTTCGGTCAGGTCGTGCAGATGCCTGAAGCCCCCAACATTGCGCGGGAAATCGTCCTTGGTACCGGGATGAATGTGCACACCGATGCCTACAGCGTCAGTCGCGCCTGCGCAACCAGTTTCCAGGCCGTGGCGAACGTCGCCGAAAGCCTGATGGCGGGGACTATCCGCGCCGGGATTGCGGGCGGGGCAGACTCCTCTTCGGTGCTGCCGATTGGGGTCAGTAAAAAGCTGGCGCGTATCCTGGTCGATGCCAACAAAGCCCGTACGACGGGTCAGAAACTCAAACTCTTCTCGCGTTTACGTCTGCGCGATCTGATGCCCGTGCCACCTGCCGTAGCGGAATACTCCACTGGCCTGCGCATGGGCGATACCGCCGAGCAGATGGCGAAAACCTACGGCATTACCCGTGAAAAGCAGGATGCGCTGGCGCATCGCTCGCATCAGCTTGCGGCAAAAGCCTGGTCGGAAGGCAAGCTGACCGACGAGGTCATGACCGCCTACATTCCGCCCTATCGCGAACCGCTTGCGGAAGATAACAATATTCGCGGCACCTCGACGCTGGCGGATTACGCAAAGCTGCGCCCGGCGTTTGACCGCAAGCACGGCACGGTGACGGCGGCGAACAGTACGCCGCTGACGGACGGGGCCGCCGCCGTGATCCTGATGACCGAATCCCGCGCGAAAGAGCTGGGCATCACTCCCCTGGGCTATTTACGCAGCTATGCCTTCACCGCCATTGATGTCTGGCAAGACATGTTGTTAGGTCCGGCATGGTCGACGCCGCTGGCGCTGGAGCGCGCGGGGCTGACGATGGCTAATTTAACCCTGATTGATATGCATGAAGCGTTTGCCGCGCAGACTCTGGCAAACGTTCAGCTACTGGCAAGCGAGCGTTTCGCGCGCGATGTGCTGGGCCGCGCCCATGCCACAGGCGAAGTGGATCAGAGTAAGTTCAACGTGCTGGGTGGTTCTATCGCCTACGGTCATCCGTTTGCCGCCACCGGTGCGCGAATGATCACGCAAACATTACATGAACTCCGTCGCCGGGGCGGCGGGTTTGGCCTCGTTACCGCCTGTGCGGCGGGTGGCCTTGGCGCAGCAATGGTTCTGGAGGCTGAATAATGGATATGCCATCTGCATTTAATCTGACGGTTCGCCTCGATAACGTGGCCGTTATCACTATTGATGTGCCTGATGAAAAGATGAATACCCTGAAGGCCGAATTTGGTGTTCAGGTGCGCGCGATGCTAAAGCAGATCCGCGAAAACAAAGCCATTCGCGGCCTGGTGTTTATCTCTGCCAAACCCGACAACTTTATCGCCGGGGCGGATATCAACATGATCGACCGGGCGCAAAACGCACTGGAAGCCGAAGAGCTGGCGCGTCAGGGCCAGCAGGTAATGTCGGAGATCAACAGCCTGCCGATCCCGGTTATCGCAGCGATCCACGGCGCCTGTCTGGGCGGCGGGCTTGAGCTGGCGCTGGCATGTCACAGCAGGATTTGTACTGACGATGCAAAAACCATTCTGGGCCTGCCGGAAGTGCAGCTGGGCCTGCTGCCTGGCTCCGGCGGAACGCAACGACTGCCGCGCCTCGTGGGCGTCAGCACGGCGCTGGAGATGATCTTAACCGGTAAACAGCTGCGTGCCCGTCAGGCGCTGAAAGCCGGTCTGGTCGATGACGTCGTGCCGCAGTCTATTTTACTGGAAGCCGCCGTCGAGCTTGCGCTGAAAGGGCGTCAGGCAAAACGACCTCTGCCGGTCCGCGAGCGCGTTCTGGCTGCTCCGCTGGGAAGAACGCTTCTGTTCAACATGGTGGGCAAAAAGACTGAACAAAAAACCAAAGGCAACTACCCGGCGGCAAAGCGGATCCTGGACGTGATCGAAACCGGGCTGTCGCAGGGAAGCAGCAGCGGCTATGCCGCGGAGGCCAAAGCCTTCGGCGAACTGGCGATGACGCCGCAGTCACAGGCTCTGCGCAGCATCTTCTTCGCCAGCACGGACGTGAAAAAAGATCCTGGCAGCGAGGCTGAGCCTGCACCGTTGCGTGCCATTGGCGTACTGGGTGGGGGGCTCATGGGCGGCGGTATCGCTTTTGTTACCGCCAGCAAAGGCAAATTACCTGTACGAATCAAAGACATCAATCCGAAGGGTATCAACCACGCGCTGCAGTACAGCTGGCAGAACCTTGATCAAAAGGTCAAGCGCCGCCATATCAAGGCAAGCGAGCGTGATAAAACCCTGGCGATGATCTCCGGCACGACGGATTACAGCGGTTTTGCGCACCGCGATCTGGTGATTGAAGCCGTGTTTGAAGATCTGGCGCTTAAGCAGCAGATGGTGGCAGACGTTGAGCAGCATTGCGCCCCGCATACCATTTTTGCCTCCAATACGTCGTCATTGCCGATTGGCGATATCGCGGCGAAAGCCGCGCGTCCGGAGCAGGTGATTGGGCTGCACTTCTTTAGCCCGGTCGAAAAAATGCCGCTGGTGGAAGTTATTCCACACGCGACGACCAGTCCGCAAACCATCGCCACGGTAGTCAAGCTTGCGAAGAAGCAGGGGAAAACGCCGATCGTAGTAGCAGATAAGGCCGGCTTCTACGTCAACCGCATTCTGGCTCCCTATATTAATGAAGCCATGCGGTTGCTGACGGAGGGGGAGAAGATCGAGCACGTCGACGAGGCGCTGGTAAAGTTTGGTTTCCCCGTAGGTCCCATCCAACTTTTGGATGAGGTGGGAATAGACACCGGCACTAAAATTATACCAGTGCTGGAAGCCGCATATGGCGATCGTTTCAGCCCACCTGCAAACATTGTTTCTGCGATTTTGAAGGACGATCGCAAAGGCAGAAAAAATGAACGCGGTTTCTATCTTTACGGCGCGAAAGGGCGTAAAAGCAGGAAACAGGTCGACCCTTCGGTTTATGGACTTATTACGACTTCTGGTCAGGGAAAACTCTCCGCCGTTCAGTGCGCTGAGCGCTGCGTGATGATGATGCTCAATGAAGCGGCGCGCTGCTTTGGTGAACAGGTAATCAAAAGCGCGCGCGATGGCGACATCGGCGCGGTATTTGGCATTGGTTTTCCGCCGTTCCTTGGCGGCCCGTTCCGTTACATGGATACGCTCGGCGCGGGTGAAGTGGTTGCAATCCTGCAGCGTCTGGCTTCGCAGTATGGTCCACGGTTTACACCGTGTGACCAATTATTGCAGATGGCGGAAAGGGGCCAGACATTTTGGCCAGCAAGGGAAACTGTCCTCGTAAGCTGAGGTCAAAGAAGGGTAAATCCTGAAGTGAAGGAACCTGTTCTGGCGATTTTGTAAACAGAGATTGACTATACTTACGCCATTGAGGTAAAAAACAGCGTTTCATTCACCGAATGGATCAGGCACAATGCCCGGCCATCGGGTTTTCTACCTCTCAGCATTTATCGCGGGTAGTTAACGCCGGTGATTCTGGTTAACAAAAGCGGTGCAATATGCAAGTTTTTATCATGCGTCACGGCGACGCGGCACTCGATGCCGCCAGTGACTCAGTACGTCCTTTGACCGTCTGTGGCTGCGACGAATCTCGTCTGATGGCGACCTGGCTTAACGGTCAAAAAGTGGACATCGAACGCGTTCTTGTGAGTCCGTTCCTGCGTGCAGAACAGACGCTGGATGTGGTAGGGGAGTGTATGAACCTGCCGTCCAGTGTGGATGTTCTCCCCGAACTGACACCATGCGGTGATGTCGGCCTTGTCAGCGCTTATCTTCAGGCGCTATGCAATGAAGGTGTCGCTTCCGCACTGGTCATTTCCCACCTGCCGCTGGTCGGCTATCTGGTATCTGAGCTGTGCCCGGGCGAAACGCCGCCTATGTTCACCACTTCCGCGATTGCCAACGTCACCCTCGACGAAACCGGCAAAGGGGTCTTCAACTGGCAAATGAGCCCGTGCAACCTGAAGATGGCAAAAGCGATCTGACGTGACGTGCGATATGGCGGGGTGCAATGTGCTTCCCGCCATTCTGTCAGGGCAACTCTGGCGGTTGCCACTCTTCCACTTCAATCAACACCAGCAACGCGGCATCTCCGCCGTACTCTTTCGGTGCCTGATGAAAAGCCATCACGTGCGGGTGCTGCGCCAGCCACAGGGGCGTCTGTTGCTTGAGAATATGTTTACCGTGGCCATGCATTACGCAGGCGCAAAAAACATGTTCGCGACGGCAGGCGGCGATCAATGCCCCCAACTCCTGTTTCGCCTGCATCTGCGTTAAGCCGTGGAGATCGAGAAACAGCTCCGGCGAATAATCCCCGCGGCGTAATTTTTTCAGCTCAAAATGGCTGACGTCTTCGCGTACATACTTAACAGCCCCTTGCGTATTAAGCAGCGGCTGAAATTCATCTGAAAAATAGTGGCTGTTATCGGCCTGCTCCTGCAGCAGGCGTTTGACCGGGACTTCGCTGATTTTTTTACGCTGCGGGCGATGAACGATGGTGTCCTGAGCGATTTTCCGCGTCCCGGTCATCAGCTGTCGGAAGAGCGCCTGATCCTCCTCGCTGAGCGATGTTTTCTTTTTCATTCGTCATTCTCATCTCGTATTTCCGATAGTGTACCCGACTAAACGCATTTTTTAACCTCAAGCGGTACGCGTCATTGCTGATTTATCGCCGTCTTCATGGCAAACTAGCCGCCGAAAATTATGCGAGCATGCCCTGGAGGAAAGAGTGGATAAAATATTTGTCGATGAAGCAGTAAACGAGCTGCATACCATACAGGACATGTTGCGCTGGTCGGTTAGCCGCTTCAGCGCCGCCAATATCTGGTACGGACACGGTACCGATAACCCGTGGGATGAAGCCGTGCAGCTGGTGCTGCCGTCACTCTACCTGCCGCTGGATATCCCGGAAGACATGCGCACCGCGCGCCTGACCTCCAGCGAAAAACACCGCATCGTTGAGCGCGTGATCCGCCGCGTGAACGAACGCATTCCGGTCGCCTATCTGACCAACAAAGCCTGGTTCTGCGGCCACGAGTTCTATGTCGATGAACGCGTGCTGGTGCCGCGCTCGCCGATTGGTGAGCTGATTAACAACCACTTTGAAGGCCTGATCGGCCATCAGCCGCAGCACATTCTCGATATGTGTACCGGCAGCGGCTGCATCGCCATCGCCTGCGCTTACGCCTTCCCGGAAGCGGAAGTCGATGCCGTCGATATCTCCACCGACGCGCTGGCCGTGACCGAGCACAACATCGAAGAGCACGGCCTGATCCATCACGTTACGCCAATTCGCTCCGATCTGTTCCGCGATCTGCCGACGCTGCAGTACGATCTGATCGTCACCAACCCGCCGTACGTCGATGCGGAAGATATGTCCGATCTGCCGAACGAATACCGCCACGAGCCTGAGCTGGGTCTGGCTTCTGGCTCTGACGGCCTGAAGCTGACCCGCCGCATTCTGGCCTGCGCGCCGGATTATCTGACCGACGACGGCGTTCTGATTTGTGAAGTGGGCAACAGCATGGTACATCTGATAGAGCAGTACCCGGATGTGCCGTTCACCTGGCTTGAGTTCGACAACGGCGGTGACGGCGTCTTTATGCTGACCAAAGCGCAGCTGCTCGACGCGCGCGAACACTTCAGCATCTATAAAGATTAATCCAGCGGGCTTCGGCCCGTTTCACAACGCTCAAACACAAACAACAACATCGGAGCCGTGATGGCAGGAAACACTATTGGACAGTTATTCCGCGTGACCACCTTTGGCGAGTCACACGGGCTGGCGCTGGGCTGTATCGTTGATGGCGTACCGCCAGGCATCGAACTGACCGAAGCCGATTTACAGCACGACCTCGACCGTCGTCGTCCGGGCACCTCTCGCTACACCACGCAGCGTCGCGAGCCGGACCAGGTCAAAATTCTCTCCGGCGTCTTTGAAGGCCGCACCACCGGCACCAGCATTGGTCTGCTGATTGAAAACACCGATCAGCGCTCCCAGGACTACGGCGCCATCAAAGACGTGTTCCGTCCGGGCCACGCCGACTATACCTACGAACAAAAGTACGGGTTCCGCGACTATCGCGGCGGCGGACGCTCTTCCGCCCGTGAAACCGCAATGCGCGTGGCGGCTGGCGCCATTGCCAAAAAATACCTGCAGCAGAAATTTGGCATCGTTATCCGCGGCTGTCTGACCCAGATGGGCGACATTCCGCTGGCGATCAAAGACTGGGATCTGGTCGAGCAAAACCCGTTCTTCTGTGCCGATGCCGACAAGCTGGACGCGCTGGACGAACTGATGCGCGGCCTGAAAAAAGAGGGCGACTCCATCGGGGCGAAAGTGACCGTGGTGGCCGATGGCGTCCCGCCAGGCTGGGGCGAGCCGGTATTTGACCGTCTCGACGCCGACATCGCCCACGCGCTGATGAGCATCAACGCGGTGAAGGGCGTTGAGATTGGCGACGGTTTTGACGTGGTATCCCTGCGCGGCAGCCAGAACCGCGACGAAATCACGAAAGCGGGCTTCCAGAGCAACCACGCGGGCGGCATCCTGGGCGGGATCAGCAGCGGGCAGCAGATTGTTGCCAACATCGCGCTGAAGCCAACCTCCAGCATTACCGTGCCGGGCCACACGATTAACCGCGATGGCGAAGAAGTTGAAATGATCACCAAAGGACGTCACGATCCGTGCGTGGGGATCCGCGCGGTGCCGATCGCAGAAGCGATGCTGGCGATCGTGCTGATGGATCACTTCCTGCGCCAGCGCGCGCAGAATGCGGATGTGACGACCACCATTCCACGCTGGTAAACATGAAAAAAACCGCAATTGCTCTGCTGGCGCTGCTGGCCAGTGGAGCCAGTCTGGCCGCCACACCGTGGCAAAAAATCACCCATCCGGTGGCGGGGAGCGCGCAGTCGATCGGCGCTTTTTCCAACGGCTGTATCGTGGGCGCGCAGGAACTTCCGCTGCAATCGGAGACCTATCAGGTGATGCGTACCGACCAGCGTCGTTACTTCGGCCACCCGGATCTGGTGCTGTTCATTCAGCGACTGGGAAACCAGGTTCATAACCTGGGGCTGGGCACGATGCTGATCGGCGATATGGGGATGCCTGCCGGCGGTCGTTTTAACGGTGGACACGCCAGTCACCAGACCGGACTGGATGTGGATATCTTCCTGCAGCTGCCGAAAGACCGCTGGACCGCCGCCCAACTGCTGAAACCGCAGGCGCTGGATCTGGTGGCGAGCGACGGCAAGCGCGTTGTGCCGTCCCTGTGGACGCGGGACGTATCCAGCATGATCAAGCTGGCGGCAGAAGATAACGACGTCACGCGGATTTTCGTTAACCCGGCCATCAAGCAGCAGCTCTGCCTGGATGCCGGAACCGATCGCGACTGGCTGCGCAAAGTGCGGCCGTGGTTCCAGCATCGCGCGCACATGCACGTTCGTCTGCGCTGCCCGGCGAATAGCCTGGAATGTGAAGATCAGCCGCTACCTCCGCCGGGCGATGGCTGCGGTGCGGAACTGCAAAGCTGGTTTGAACCGGCAAAACCTGGAACCTCTAAGCCTGAGAAGAAGACACCGCCTCCGCTGCCGCCTTCCTGCCAGGCGCTACTGGATGAGCATGTACTTTAATGGATAATTTCGTCGATCTGTTTATGGTGTCACCGCTGCTGCTGGTGGTGCTGTTCTTCGTGGCCATGCTGGCCGGTTTTATTGATGCCCTTGCGGGCGGCGGCGGGTTATTAACCGTACCCGCGCTGCTGGCGGCGGGCATGAGCCCGGCGCAGGCGCTTGCCACCAACAAGCTTCAGGCCTGCGGCGGCTCGCTCTCGGCGTCGCTCTATTTTATCCGCCGCAAGGTGGTGAGCCTGGCCGATCAGAAGCTCAATATCCTGATGACCTTTATTGGTTCCACGTCGGGCGCGCTGCTGGTGCAGCACGTGCAGTCGGATATTTTGCGCCAGATCCTGCCGGTTCTGGTTATCTGCATCGGTCTCTACTTCCTGCTGATGCCAAAGCTCGGCGAGGAAGACCGCCAGCGTCGTCTTCACGGCCTGCCGTTTGCCCTGATTGCCGGGGGCTGCGTCGGTTTTTACGACGGTTTCTTCGGCCCGGGGGCAGGCTCGTTTTACGCGCTGGCGTTCGTGACGCTGGCCGGGTTTAACCTCGCCAAATCCACCGCCCATGCCAAAGTGCTCAACGCCACCTCGAACGTCGGCGGCCTGCTGCTGTTTATCATTGGTGGCAAGGTTATCTGGGCAACCGGGTTTGTGATGATGGCAGGGCAGTTCCTGGGCGCGCGCGCGGGCTCGCGCCTGGTATTAAGCAAAGGGCAAAAACTGATTCGCCCGATGATCGTCATCGTCTCGGCCGTGATGAGCGCCAAACTACTTTATGACAGCCATGGACAGGAGATCCTCACCTGGTTGGGGATACACTAATGAACAGTACGCATAAATACGAACAGCTGATTGAGATTTTCGACGGCTGTTTTGCTGACGATTTTAATACCCGTCTGATTAAAGGCGACGACGAACCGATCTATCTTCCTGCAGATGACGAGGTTCCGTATAACCGCATCGTCTTTGCCCACGGCTTTTACGCCAGCGGCTTGCACGAGATTTCGCACTGGTGCATCGCCGGAAAAGCGCGGCGCGAGCTGGTAGACTTTGGTTACTGGTACTGCCCGGACGGACGTGACGCCGCGACGCAGGGGCAGTTTGAAGATGTGGAAGTCAAACCGCAGGCGCTGGAATGGCTGTTCTGCGTCGCGGCGGGTTTCCCGTTCAACGTCAGCTGTGACAACCTCGAAGGCGACTTCGAGCCAGACCGTATCGTCTTCCAGCGCCGCGTGCATGCGCAGGTGATGGAATATCTTGAGAAAGGCATCCCGGAACGTCCGGCGCGCCTGATCGAGGCCTTACAGAATTATTACCACACGCCGGCGATCGCGGCGGAATGCTTCCCTTGGCCGGAAGATCTTTAACAGAGGAAAGAAGATGATCGCAGAATTTGAATCACGCATTCTGGCGTTAATTGATGACATGGTGGAACACGCCAGCGATGATGAGCTGTTCGCCAGCGGTTATCTGCGTGGTCACCTGACGCTCGCGGTAGCCGAGCTTGAAGCGGGGGACGATCACTCTGCCGACGCCGTTCACGAAGAAGTGACCCGCAGTCTGGAGAAAGCCATTCAGGCCGGGGAACTCTCTCCGCGCGACCAGTCTCTGGTGCTGGGCATGTGGGACAACCTGTTCCAGCAGGCAAAAGCGAAGTAAGTGTTTCACCACCCTCTCCCTGTGGGAGAGGGGCGGGGTGAGGGCCCCGGAACGCACCCTATTTAATCTTCTTCCCCTTCAGCAGTTTCCGCACCCACAATCGATTCGGATTCAGGCCCGCAAGCGTAATTCTGTCCAGCGGAATCGGCTCTCCGCTCATTTGCGAGGCTAAGACTTCGGCCAGAAGCGGCGCAGAACACAGCCCGCGAGAACCCAGCCCGCCGAGTATATACAGTTCCGGATAAACCGGAGCGCTCACCGCTTTATCCCGGTTATCAGCAAGGTTCTGATAAACCTCAAGCGTTGCCTCATAGTCCGGCACATTGCCCGCCATCGGCAGATGATCGCGGGTGGCGCAGCGCACGCCGCAGCGCGCGTCTGCGGCGCTGACGTCGACTTCTTTCGCCCACGCCGCATCCGGGAAGCAGTCAATCAGACGCTGGCGGTTCTGCGCCTGATCCACTTCGCTGTAGCGCATATCCGTTTCGCCACGATGATAGCTGGCCCCGATGCAGTGATGGCCGTTAGACGGATTTTGCGGCGTCAGATAGCCGTCATAGCACAGCACCTGGCGCAGTTTGCCGAGCTCAGGCGCGGTGGGAATATGGCTTACCTGGCCGCCAACAGGATAAACCGGCAACGACTCCGTCTGGGCAAACTGGCTGATGTGATGTCCGTTTGCCAGCACAACGCTGGCATGGCGTGCCTCTTTGCCATTAGCAAAACGCAGATCCCAGCATTCTGTCCGGCTCAGCGATTCAACCTTGTAGGCATACTGCACCGTCAGCCCGCGCGACTGCGCCAGGGCAATGACCGCCGCGGTCAGTTCAGCCGGGCACAGCCAGCCGCCGAGCGGATACTGAATGCCCCCACACCCGGTTTCCACGCCAGCGGTGTCTTCCACCTCTTGCGCACTTACCGCGCGGGCAATCTCTTCGGGCAGGCCCAGAGACAGCATCTGCGCGATCTTCTGCTGGCTCTTCTCATCCCAGCCGAGCTGCGTGACGCCGCACCAGTCATGGTCGAAGGCCACCGGAAGCGCGTCATAAAGGCGACGAGCGAAGGTAAACGCTGCCGGGAAAAACTGGAACAGAGCCGGGTCGTGCGCGCTTAAAAGCGGATAGAGCGCCCCCTGACGGTTGCCGGACGCGCCGCTGGCGGGCGCGTCGTCAGCACAGTAGAGCGTGACCTGCCAGCCGCGCTGGAGAAGGGCGAGCGAGAGCAGGGCGCTGGCGATCCCGCCGCCAACGATTGCTACGTCGCGCGATGCGCTGGCGCGGCGCGCAAACCAGGGCGTCTGAGCGGGGATGTCCAGCGTCTGCTCCATCCTGCCGACCAGCATGTCGCGCTTGCGGCCAAAGCCTTTGGTCTTCTGCATGGTAAAGCCCGCCTCCTGCAGCCCACGGCGGACAAAGCCCGCCGAGGTGAAGGTGGCAAGGGTAGCCCCAGGGCGCGCCAGCCGCGCCATCGCGTTAAACAGATGCTGGCTCCACATGTCCGGGTTTTTGGCAGGGGCAAAACCGTCCAGGAACCACGCGTCGACCTTCTGATTCATCGAATCATCGAGCCTGTCGGTCAGGTCGTTGATGTCGCCGAGCCATAAGTCCAGCGTGACGCGTCCACCGTCCAGAATCAGACGGTGACAGCCGCCGGTGTGGGCCGGCCACTGCGCCTGAAGCTGTTCTGTCCAGGGCGCAAGCTCCGGCCAGCGCTGGTGGGCAAGCCGCAGATCGTGCGCGGTGAGCGGGAATTTTTCGAAACTGATGAAATGTAATCTTTGTAGCGTAGCCTCGGGGTGAGCAGCGTGGAACTGGTTAAACGCCTGCCAGAGGGTTAAAAAATTCAGCCCGGTGCCGAATCCACTTTCCGCGACCACAAACAGGCTCCGCGGGTGCGCCGGGAAGCGGGTGCTGAGCTGGTTTCCGTCGAGGAAAACATAGCGAGTTTCTTCGAGTCCGTTATCATTAGAAAAATAGACGTCATCAAAATCTCGGGAAACAGGTGTACCCTCAGCGTTGAATTCGAGGTTTGCGGGTTGTATAGCGTTTTGTTTCACGTAAGTTACTCGTCTGACAGGCAGTGGCACGATCTTAACGATGTGAGTCCATCGGTGCAAATTTCCGCAGAAAATGTCTGATCGGACTTGTTCGGCGTACAAGTGTACGCTATTGTGCGACTCGAAACTTACTATAGTGCGACTTACAGAGGTATTGAATGAAACGTGCAGTGATTACTGGCCTGGGCATTGTTTCCAGCATCGGTAATAACCAGCAGGAAGTCCTGGCATCTCTGCGTGAAGGACGCTCCGGGATCACTTTCTCTGAAGAGTTTAAAGATTCAGGTATGCGTAGCCACGTATGGGGTAACGTCAAACTGGACACCACCGGTTTGATTGACCGCAAAGTGGTTCGTTTCATGAACGATGCCTCTATTTATGCTTATCTCTCCATGCAGGAAGCGATCAAAGATTCCGGCCTGAGTGAAGAGGTTTATCAGAACAACCCGCGCGTGGGTTTGATCGCCGGTTCCGGCGGCTCATCTAAAGCGCAGGTATTCGGTGCTGACGCAATGCGTAGCCCGCGTGGTCTGAAAGCGGTAGGTCCGTACGTGGTGACTAAAGCCATGGGTTCTGCGGTTTCCGCATGCCTGGCGACCCCGTTCAAAATCCACGGTGTGAACTACTCCATCAGCTCCGCGTGTGCGACTTCCGCGCACTGCATCGGTAATGCTGTTGAGCAGATCCAACTGGGTAAACAGGACATCGTATTTGCTGGCGGCGGCGAAGAGCTGGGCTGGGAAATGGCCTGTGAATTCGACGCGATGGGCGCACTGTCTACCAAGTATAATGAGACTCCGGACAAAGCTTCCCGTACCTACGATGCGCACCGTGACGGTTTCGTTATCGCGGGCGGCGGCGGTATGGTTGTGGTTGAAGAGCTGGAGCACGCCCTGGCACGTGGCGCGCATATCTACGCTGAGATCGTGGGCTACGGTGCAACGTCTGACGGCGCCGACATGGTTGCGCCATCCGGCGAAGGCGCGGTGCGCTGCATGAAGATGGCGATGCACGGCGTTGACACCCCAATCGACTACCTGAACTCCCACGGTACCTCTACTCCTGTAGGCGACGTGAAAGAGCTGGGTGCGATCCGTGAAGTCTTCGGCGACAACAGCCCGGCAATCTCCGCGACCAAAGCCATGACCGGTCACTCTCTGGGTGCGGCTGGCGTGCAGGAAGCGATCTACTCTCTGCTGATGCTGGAAAACGGCTTTATCGCGCCAAGCATCAACATTGAAGAGATGGACGAGCAGGCTGCCGGCCTGAACATCGTGACCAAACCAACGGAAGCGACGCTGACTACCGTCATGTCAAACAGCTTCGGCTTCGGTGGTACCAACGCCACGCTGGTTATGCGTAAGCTGAAAGCATAAGTTTTAAGTTTGATTCCGAAAGGGAGCCATAAGGCTCCCTTTTTTATGCATTGACAAGCGGCTGATCTCACAGGCAAACTTCCCCCCTCAACATTATCCTCACGATAATGCGTAAGCGTTTAACGTCAACCAACGCGCCTTAATCCTGATAACCAGGTAGAGGGGGCGTGGCATTTTCCCGCCTTACTCTTCATTTCGGAGTAAAGCATGACTGCAGTAACTCAAACAGAAACAACCCCTTCAGCGAACGTTTCGCTGTTCCGTATCGCCTTTGCGGTATTCCTGACCTACATGACCGTTGGCCTGCCGCTGCCGGTGATCCCGCTTTTCGTTCATCAGGAGCTGGGCTATGGCAACACCATGGTCGGCATTGCCGTGGGCATTCAGTTTTTAGCCACGGTATTAACCCGCGGCTACGCCGGACGGCTGGCGGATCAGCACGGTGCCAAGCGCTCGGCGCTGCAGGGCATGTTTGCCTGCGGGCTGGCGGGCGGCGCCTGGCTGCTGGCGGCTCTACTGCCGGTCGATGCCGCGTATAAATTTGCGCTGCTGGTGCTGGGCCGTTTAATTCTTGGCTTCGGTGAAAGCCAGCTGCTGACCGGCACCCTGACCTGGGGAATGGGGCTGGTGGGGCCTGCTCGTTCCGGTAAGGTGATGTCCTGGAACGGTATGGCCATCTATGGCGCGCTGGCTGCCGGTGCGCCGCTTGGGCTGCTTATCAATAGCCAGTTTGGATTTGCGGCATTGGCCGCAACCACCATGGTTTTACCTCTGCTGGCGTGGGCGTTTAACGGCTCGGTGCGTAAGGTGCCCGCGCACAAAGGCGAGCGTCCTTCCCTGTGGAGCGTGGTAGGCCAAATCTGGCAGCCGGGTCTTGGCCTGGCGCTGCAGGGCGTGGGTTTTGCGGTGATTGGGACGTTCGTTTCGCTCTATTTTATGAGCCGTGGCTGGGCGATGGCCGGTTTTACGCTCACCGCTTTTGGCGGCGCGTTTGTGCTAATGCGCGTCTTCTTCGGCTGGATGCCGGATCGCTTTGGCGGCGTGAAGGTGGCGGTGGCGTCGCTGGTGATTGAGACCATCGGTCTGCTGCTGCTGTGGAATGCTCCCGTGGCTTCCGTTGCGTTGCTTGGTGCGGCGCTGACCGGCTGCGGCTGTTCACTGATCTTCCCGGCGCTGGGTGTTGAAGTGGTGAAGCGCGTGGCCCCGCAGGTGCGCGGTACGGCGCTGGGCGGCTATGCGGCGTTTCAGGATATCTCATACGGGGTAACCGGACCGCTGGCCGGGGTGTTAGCCACCTCGTTTGGCTATCCGTCCGTCTTCCTGGCAGGTGCGGTTTCCGCGGTGGTTGGGATTGTGGTGACGCTGGTGGCGTTTCGCAGGACTTGAGCCGTTGTAGGCCCGGTAAGCGCAGCGCCACCGGGCCAAACCTCAGACAACCAGCCAGAAAATCGCCAGTGCAGTCAGTAGCGCAATAAACATCAACCCCGGACGCGCGGAGAGCGTTCTGAAGGTTTCCACGACCGGCGCAAACAGCGGGCTGTAGATCGGCTGAATGTTTCTTACCTCCGGCACGCCGCCTTCACGCTCTGCGCGGCGAACGAAGATCTGGTTGAGCAGATCCTGCACCTGCGCGGTGGTCAGTACCGTCTGCGGCGTGGCCTGCCAGTTTTGCTGGGCGTAATCCCGAATCACCTCGAACTCGTGCGGCTCAAGCGGCTGTTTCAGCGCGGCCTGGACGGTATGCAGGGTAGGGGCGCTCTGGGTGCTGAGCGTCTGGCGCGCCTGAAGCCAGGTCACCAGATGAGTAAACTGTTTGGCCGGGATTAACTCACCCGCCTTCACGCCGGACAGCTCCAGCATGGATTGCCAGATAAGCTTCGTCGGCTCGCCGGTGGCCGCGGCCAGCTTCGTCACCATCTGCTTGAGCGTATTGTGCTCGGCGGGCAGCAGAGGACGCTCGGTCGCCGGGCGCACCTGTGGCTGCGGAATAGACAGCTCGTTATTCTGCAGCAGGGTCAGCACGGTTTTGAGCTGGTCGGGCGTCAGCTGGCCCAGCGCGGTCTGACCATACTGCTGGCGAATAAAATCACTTACCGCCTGGCGGTTATTTCCCTGACCCAGCAGCTCCGTCAGCTGAGAAACAATCTGGCGGGTGGTGTGGTTCTGCTGCGCGGTCGTAATACGCTGGTTCAGATTTTGTTCGGCCGCCGGGAAATGGCGCGACTGCAGCGGTGCGTCGTTTCTCACGCCTAAATCATGCTTTACCCCGGCCCAGACTTCCGCGTTCTGCTGCGAAGTCAGCGCAATCAGGCGCGTGATCAGTCGCTCCAGCACGGTGCGCTGTTGCGTGGATAGCGGTTGTTCACCGGCAACGTTTGGCGTGACCGGGCCTTCACCCGGAGGGCGTGGCGGCGTACCTGAAATGGGCTGCATCGTCAAAAATCCTTAAAGTCAAAACTCAGCGTAAACCTGGCAGACGTATATGCCTGGCGGCCAGATTATGGCACACTTGGCAGGTTTTCTTCCTCTCAAACAGGTACTCAGACGTGAAAATCCTCGTTGATGAAAATATGCCTTACGCCCGTGAGCTATTTAGCCGCCTGGGTAACGTAAAGGCTGTTCCTGGTCGCCCGATCCCGGTCAACGAACTGGACGATGCCGACGCCCTGATGGTGCGCTCGGTGACCAAAGTAAATGAGGCGTTGCTCGCCGGTAAGGCGATTAAGTTCGTTGGGACCGCAACGGCAGGGACCGATCATGTGGATGATAAATGGCTGAAGCAGGCCGGAATCGGTTTTTCCGCCGCACCGGGCTGCAACGCCATTGCAGTCGTGGAATACGTTTTCTCCTCGCTGCTGATGCTGGCCGAGCGCGACGGTTTTGCGCTGAAAGACCGCACCGTGGGGATTGTCGGCGTGGGTAACGTCGGCGGGCGCCTGCAAAAGCGCCTGGAAGCGTTAGGGATCCGCACGCTGCTGTGCGATCCGCCGCGCAAAGACAACGGCGAGGACGGGGATTTCCGCTCGCTGGACGAGCTGGTTGAACAGTGTGACGTGCTGACGTTCCACACGCCGCTGTTTAAAGAGGGTCCGTATAAGTCGCTGCATCTTGCCGATGAGGCGCTCATTCGCCGTCTGAAGGCTGGCACTATTCTGATAAATGCCTGTCGTGGTCCGGTAGTCGATAACGCCGCCTTGCTGACGTGTCTGAACGAAGGACAAGATCTCAGCGTGGTGCTGGACGTCTGGGAGCCGGAGCCGGACCTCAACGTTGAGCTGCTTAACAAGGTGGACGTGGGCACCGCGCATATCGCCGGTTATACCCTCGAAGGGAAAGCCCGCGGCACGACGCAGGTCTTCGAGGCCTACAGCGCGTTTATCGGCCATCCGCAGCAGGTGGCGCTGGATACCTTACTCCCCGCACCTGAATTTGGCCGCATTACTCTCCACGGCCCGCTCGATCAGGCAACGCTGAAAAGGCTGGTGCATTTGGTGTATGATGTGCGCCGCGATGATGCGCTGCTGCGTAAAGTGGCGGGGATCCCGGGCGAGTTTGATAAGCTGCGCAAGAACTACGTTGAGCGCCGCGAGTGGTCTTCCCTGTATGTGATGTGCGACGACGCCCCGGCGGCGACGCTGCTGCACAAGCTGGGGTTTAACGCCGTTCATCACCCGGCGCATTAATGTCTTCTTAATGCTCCCTGTCGGATACTCCGACAGGGACGCTTTTTTATTTCTGGAGTAAACCACCATGTCTGAAGGCTGGAACATTGCCATTTTAGGTGCCACGGGTGCCGTGGGCGAAGCCCTGCTCGAAACGCTTGCTGAGCGTCAGTTCCCGGTGGGCGATATCTATGCGCTGGCGCGTACCGATAGCGCGGGTGAGCATCTGCGTTTTAACAGTAAATCCGTCATGGTTCAGGATGCGGCGGCGTTCGACTGGACGCAGGCGCAGCTGGCGTTTTTCGCTGCAGGTGCTGAAGCCACTGCGGCGTACGTTGAAGAGGCGACCAACGCAGGCTGCCTGGTGATTGACCTGAGCGGCCTGTTCTCCATGGAGCCGGATGTGCCGCTGGTGGTGCCGGACGTGAACACGTTTGTGCTGGCTGACTACCGCAACCGTAACGTCATTGCGGTGCCGAACAGCCTGACCAGCCAGCTGCTGACTGCACTGAAACCGCTGATCGACGACGGCGGCCTGTCGCGCATTACCGTCACCAGCCTGCTGTCGGCGTCCGCAAACGGCAAAAAGGCCGTTGACGCGCTGGCCGGGCAGAGCGCGAAGCTGCTGAACGGCATTCCAATTGATGAAGATGATTTCTTTGGCCGCCAGCTGGCGTTCAACATGCTGCCGCTATTGCCGGATCGCGAGGGCTCCGTGCGCGAAGAGCGCCGTATCGTCGATGAGGTGCGTAAAATTCTGCAGGACGATGGCCTGATGATCTCCGCAAGCGTCGTACAGTCCCCGGTCTTCTACGGTCATGCGCAGATGGTCGGCTTTGAAGCGCTGCGTCCGCTGGCTGCAGAAGAGGCGAGCGATGCGTTTGGCCGCGGGGAAGACATCGTCCTCTCTGAAGAGAGCGAGTTCCCGACCCAGGTAGGCGATGCTACCGGTAGCGCGCATCTTTCCGTTGGCTGCGTGCGTAACGACTACGGTATGCCGGAGCAGGTCCAGTTCTGGTCCGTTGCCGACAACGTTCGCTTCGGCGGCGCGCTGATGGCGGTCAAGATCGCTGAAAAACTGGTGCAGGAGTACCTGTACTGATGTCAGACGTGGAACAAACGCCGGTTCATAAAATTGCCCTCGGTATTGAATACGACGGCAGTAAATATTATGGATGGCAGCGTCAAAATGAGGTGCGCAGCGTTCAGGAGAAGCTGGAGAAAGCGCTCTCTCAGGTGGCAAACGAGCCGATTAACGTCCTGTGCGCAGGCCGTACGGATGCCGGCGTTCACGGCACGGGGCAGGTGGTTCACTTTGAAACCACCGCCGTGCGTAAGGATGCCGCCTGGACGCTGGGCGTAAATGCGAATTTACCTGGTGACATTGCGGTGCGCTGGGTGAAAGCTGTGCCGGATGATTTTCACGCGCGCTTCAGCGCCACGGCGCGCCGTTACCGCTACGTCATCTACAATCAGCGCCTGCGTCCGGCTGTGTTAAGCCAGGGCGTGACGCATTTTTATGAACCGCTCGACGCAGAACGTATGCATCGCGCGGCGCAGTGTCTGATTGGTGAAAATGACTTTACGTCGTTTCGTGCGGTGCAGTGTCAATCCCGTACGCCGTGGCGCAACGTCATGCACATCAACGTCAGCCGTTTTGGCGCGTATGTGGTGGTGGATATCAAAGCCAATGCCTTTGTACATCATATGGTTCGGAATATTGTGGGCAGCCTGATGGAAGTAGGTGCCGGACACCAGCCGGAGAGCTGGATTGCAGACCTGCTGGCAGCGAAGGACAGAACGCTTGCGGCAGCCACGGCGAAAGCGGAAGGATTGTATCTGGTCTCAGTAGACTATCCGGAACGATTTGACCTGCCGAAACCGCCAATGGGCCCGCTGTTTTTAGCGGACTAAACAAAGGTGCAATAAGGGCTTAGACAATATGGACGTAATACGTTTTCTGATTGATTTCATTTTGCATATTGATGTTCACCTGGCGGAGCTGGTCGCGCAGTACGGCGTCTGGGTTTACGCCATTCTGTTCCTCATTCTGTTTTGTGAAACCGGTCTGGTCGTTACCCCATTCCTGCCAGGGGATTCACTGCTGTTCGTTGCCGGGGCGTTATCGGCGTTACCCACCAATGACCTGAACGTGCATCTTATGGTTGTGCTGATGGTAATTGCCGCCATTGTCGGTGATGCGGTCAACTATACGATTGGTCGCGTATTCGGTGAGCGGCTTTTCAGCAATCCGGATTCGAAAATTTTCCGTCGCAGCTATTTAGATAAAACCCATGCGTTTTATGAACGCCATGGCGGTAAAACCATTATCCTTGCGCGTTTTGTGCCTATTGTGCGCACATTTGCACCGTTTGTGGCGGGAATGGGACATATGTCCTATCGTCATTTTGCCATGTATAACGTCGTGGGGGCGCTGCTGTGGGTACTGCTGTTTACCTACGCAGGCTACCTGTTTGGCGATCTCCCTGTGGTTCAGGAAAACCTTAAGTTACTGATTGTAGCGATTATTGTGCTTTCCGTACTGCCTGGCGTTATCGAAATTATTCGTCACAAACGTGCGGCGGCAAAACAAGCGAAGTAAATGCACGCTGGCGGTTCGACCACTTTTTTATCCAAAGTTTCGGGCTGTTATGTTTTAATGTGCAACATTCATGGTCTGTTGGAGGCAAAAATGGCATTATTCGCCTCTTATAGCAAAACTGGCATACGACCAGGTTCAGGCAGAAAGGTTATCAATGAGCTGGATTGAACGAATTAAAAGCAACATTACCCCAACGCGCAAAGCGAGCATTCCTGAAGGGGTATGGACGAAGTGTGATAGCTGCGGTCAGGTTCTGTATCGCGCAGAGCTGGAACGCAACCTTGAGGTGTGTCCGAAGTGTGACCACCATATGCGTATGTCGGCGCGCAACCGCCTGCATAGCCTGCTGGACGAAGGTTCTCTGGTAGAACTGGGCAGCGAGCTTGAGCCAAAAGACGTGCTGAAGTTCCGCGATTCCAAGAAATATAAAGATCGTCTGGCCTCCGCACAGAAAGAGACCGGCGAGAAAGACGCGCTGGTCGTCATGAAAGGCACCCTGCATGGGATGCCGGTTGTTGCCGCTGCGTTTGAGTTCTCCTTTATGGGCGGCTCAATGGGCTCCGTGGTTGGTGCGCGCTTCGTGCGTGCCGTTGAGCAGGCGCTGGAAGACAACTGTCCGCTGATCTGTTTCTCTGCCTCCGGCGGAGCACGTATGCAGGAAGCGCTGATGTCCCTGATGCAGATGGCTAAAACCTCTGCAGCGCTGGCGAAGATGCAGGAGCGCGGTCTGCCGTACATCTCCGTGCTGACCGACCCAACCATGGGAGGCGTCTCCGCGAGCTTCGCGATGCTGGGCGACCTGAACGTCGCTGAGCCAAAAGCGCTGATCGGCTTTGCGGGTCCTCGCGTTATCGAGCAGACCGTTCGTGAAAAACTGCCGCCGGGCTTCCAGCGCAGTGAGTTCCTCATCGAGAAAGGCGCCATCGACATGATCGTCCGCCGTCCGGAAATGCGCCTGAAGCTGGCGAGCATCCTGGCGAAGCTGATGAATCTGCCAGCGCCAAACCCGGATGAGCCGCGCGAAGGCGTGGTGGTACCGGATCAGGAACCCGAGGCCTGATAACTGAAAAGGGCAGGGCCGGTTGGCGCTGCCCTTTTGCTTTCTAATCTGTTAATGACAACCGGGCATTATGGAAAATAAAAGCATTCCCCAAGCCACGTCGCCCCTGGCCGCGTGGCTTTCTTATCTGGAAAACCTGCACAGTAAAACCATCGATATGGGGCTTGAACGGGTGAGCCAGGTTGCCGCGCGTCTTGATGTGCTCAAACCGGCACCTTTCGTGTTCACCGTCGCAGGGACCAACGGTAAAGGCACGACCTGCCGCACGCTGGAGTCCGTCCTGATGTCGGCCGGTTACAGGGTAGGCGTTTATAGCTCTCCACATCTGGTCCGCTACACCGAGCGGGTTCGCGTGCAAAATCGCGAACTACCGGAATCCGCGCATACGGCGTCGTTCGCGGAAATTGAAGCCGCGCGCGGTGAGATCTCATTAACCTATTTTGAATACGGCACCCTGTCGGCCCTGTGGCTGTTTAAACAGGCGCAGATGGATGTGGTGATCCTTGAGGTTGGCCTCGGGGGACGTCTTGATGCAACCAATATCGTGGATGCAGATGTGGCGGTGGTCACCAGCATCGCGCTGGATCATATCGACTGGCTGGGTCCGGATCGTGAAAGCATTGGCCGCGAGAAGGCCGGTATTTTCCGCGCAAATAAACCCGCCGTGGTCGGCGAGCCGGATATGCCACACACCATTGCTGACGTAGCAAACGAGAAGGGCGCGCGTCTGCTGCGCCGCGGCGTTGACTGGCAGTATGAGGTTCAGAACAACGGCTGGCGCTTTAGCGACGCGCAGGGGGCACTGGATAACTTGCCGTTGCCGCAGGTTCCGCAGCCGAACGCGGCCACCGCGCTGGCGGCACTGCGCGCCAGCGGATTGGTGGTGAGCGAGCAGGCAATCCGCAACGGCATTCAGAGCGCAATTCTGCCCGGGCGTTTCCAGATTGTCAGCGAGTCACCGCGCCTGATTCTGGACGTGGCGCATAACCCGCATGCGGCGGCGTATCTCGCGGGACGTCTCAAATCGTTACCAAAAACCGGGCGCGTGCTGGCGGTTATCGGTATGCTTCATGATAAAGATATCGGCGGGACGCTGGCCTGCATGGAGAGTGTGGTCGATAGCTGGTATTGTGCTCCTCTGGAAGGGCCGCGCGGCGCGACGGCCGAGCAGTTGATGGAACATCTCGGCAAAGGCGCAATCTACAGTAGCGTGGCTCAGGCCTGGCATGCCGCGATGGCGGATGCTAAACCAGAAGATACCGTGCTGGTGTGTGGTTCATTCCACACGGTGGCACATGTCATGGAAGTGATGGACGCGGGGAGAACCGGTGGCGAGTAAGTTTCAGAACCGTTTAACAGGAACCATTGTGCTGGTCGCGCTCGGGGTGATTATTCTTCCCGGGCTGCTCGACGGGCAGAAAAAGCATTATCAGGATGAGTTTGCCGCTATTCCGCTGGTGCCTAAACCGGGTGACCGCGATGAGCCGGATATGCTGCCCGCGGCGACGCAGGCGCTGCCTGCTCAGCCACCGGAAGGCGCGGCGGAAGAGGTGCGCGCGGGCGATGCCGCAGCACCGTCGCTCGATCCGTCTCGCCTGGCGGCAGCGAGCAGCAGCGATATCGATCCGGTGCCGGTAGAGCAGCCTAAACCGGTTGAAAAACCGAAGCCGGTTGAGAAGCCGCAGCCGAAACCGCAGCGCGATAAAACGGCAGAACAGCTCGCCGCGGCGTCAGAAACCCCACCGCCAGCAAAACCGGCGCAGCAGGAAGCTGCTGCCCCAACGGGTAAAGCCTACGTGGTGCAGCTCGGTGCGCTGAAAAACGCCGACAAAGTCAACGAGGTCGTGAGCAAACTGAGAAGTGCGGGATACCGTGTTTACACTTCACCTTCCACGCCGGTGCAGGGTAAAATTACCCGTATCCTCGTGGGGCCAGAAGCGTCTAAAGACAAACTGAAAGGGTCGCTGGGTGAGCTGAAGCAGATCTCCGGTCTGAGCGGTGTGGTGATGGGCTACAGCGCAAACTAAGTACGACCTGCTCCTTTAAGAGAGAGGCGATAAGCCACGGCGTTGAACATTTTTTCAGCGCCTTTTTTATTTACGCGCGGGAAGGAAATCCCTACGCAAACGTTTTCTTTTTCTGTTAGAATTCGCCCCGAACTGGATGACAGGGCGTTTAATCGTGGGACACATATGGTCTGGATTGATTACGCCATCATAGCGGTGATTGGTTTTTCCTGTCTGGTTAGCCTGATCCGTGGCTTTGTTCGTGAAGCGTTATCGCTGGTGACTTGGGGTTGTGCTTTCTTTGTCGCCAGTCATTACTACACTTACCTGTCTGTCTGGTTCACGGGCTTTGAAGATGAACTGGTCCGAAACGGAATTGCCATCGCGGTGCTGTTTATCGCAACGCTGATTGTCGGCGCTATCGTGAATTACGTGATAGGTCAGCTGGTCGAGAAAACCGGTCTGTCAGGAACGGACAGGGTGCTCGGGATCTGTTTCGGAGCGTTGCGAGGCGTGCTGATTGTGGCCGCGATCCTGTTCTTCCTGGATACCTTCACCGGGTTCTCCAAAAGCGAAGACTGGCAGAAATCGCAGCTCATTCCAGAGTTCAGCTTCATCATCAGATGGTTCTTTGACTATCTGCAAAGCTCGTCGAGTTTTTTGCCCAGGGCATAAACCCTGAGATGTGGCTTAACGAGGAAAAGACGAATGTGCGGTATTGTCGGTATCGCCGGTTTCATGCCGGTAAACCAGTCGATTTATGACGCGTTAACGGTGCTTCAGCACCGTGGGCAGGATGCTGCGGGTATCATCACCATTGATGCAAACAACTGCTTCCGTTTACGCAAGGCGAATGGCCTGGTAAACGATGTGTTTGAAGCCCGCCATATGCAGCGTCTGCAAGGTAATATGGGGATCGGTCACGTTCGTTATCCTACTGCTGGCAGTTCCAGCGCCTCCGAGGCACAGCCTTTCTACGTCAACTCACCGTATGGCATCACCCTTGCCCATAACGGCAACCTGACGAACGCACATGAGCTGCGTAAAAAGCTGTTCGAAGAGAAACGTCGCCACATTAACACCACCTCTGATTCTGAAATCCTGCTCAATGTGTTTGCCAGCGAGCTGGATAACTTCCGTCACTACCCGCTGGAAGCAGACAACATCTTTGCCGCGATTGCCGCGACAAACCGTCAGATCCGCGGCGCGTACGCCTGCGTTGCGATGATCATCGGTCACGGTATGGTCGCCTTCCGCGATCCAAACGGCATTCGTCCGCTGGTGCTCGGTAAGCGCGACCTTGGCGATGGCCGTACTGAATATATGGTTGCCTCTGAAAGCGTGGCGCTGGATACCCTGGGCTTCGAATTCCTGCGCGACGTTGCGCCGGGCGAAGCGGTCTACATCACCGAGAAGGGTCAGCTGTTTACCCGCCAGTGTGCCGATAACCCGGTCAGCAACCCGTGCCTGTTTGAATACGTTTACTTTGCCCGTCCGGATTCCTTCATCGACAAGATTTCCGTCTACAGCGCGCGCGTCAACATGGGCACCAAGCTGGGCGAGAAGATTGCCCGTGAGTGGGACGATCTCGACATCGACGTGGTTATTCCTATCCCGGAAACTTCCTGCGATATCGCGCTGGAGATCGCCCGCATTCTGGACAAGCCATACCGTCAGGGCTTCGTGAAGAACCGCTACGTTGGCCGCACGTTTATCATGCCGGGGCAGCATCTGCGCCGTAAGTCCGTGCGCCGCAAGCTGAACGCCAACCGCGCGGAGTTCCGCGACAAGAACGTTCTGCTGGTGGATGACTCCATCGTTCGCGGCACCACCTCTGAGCAGATTATCGAGATGGCGCGCGAAGCGGGTGCGAAGAAAGTCTACCTGGCCTCTGCTGCGCCGGAGATTCGCTTCCCGAACGTGTACGGTATTGATATGCCAACCGCCAACGAGCTGATCGCTCACGGTCGTGAAGTGGATGAAATTCGCCAGATCATCGGTGCCGACGGCCTGATTTTCCAGGATCTGAACGATCTCATCGACGCGGTGCGTGCCGAGAATCCGGAAATTCAGCAGTTTGAATGCTCCGTGTTTAACGGTATTTACGTGACCAAAGACGTTGACCAGCAGTACCTCGACTATCTTGATTCACTGCGCAACGACGACGCCAAAGCCGTCCAGCTGCAGAACGATCTCGAAAGCTTAGAGATGCACAACGAAGGTTGATGCTCCGGCAGGTGAGGGCGAATGCCCTCACTTGCAACTCCCCGCAAAATCCTGCACAGTCTGCCCTGAAATCAGTAAGGGCAAAAATCATGAAACGACTCATTGTTGGGCTCAGCGGCGCCAGCGGCGCGATTTACGGCGTACGTTTGTTACAGGTTCTGCGTAGCGTGGCGGACGTCGAAACCCATCTGGTGATGAGCCAGGCGGCGCGGCAGACCCTCTCTCTGGAAACCGATCTCTCCCTGCGCGATGTTCAGGCGCTGGCGGATGTCGTTCACGATGCCCGTGATATCGCTGCCAGCATCTCCTCAGGCTCGTTTAAAACGGCCGGCATGGTTATCCTGCCCTGTTCAATTAAAACGCTCTCCGGCATTGTGAACAGCTATACGGACACCCTGGTGACGCGCGCGGCGGATGTGGTGCTGAAGGAGCGGCGTCCCCTGGTGCTGTGCGTGCGGGAAACGCCGCTGCACCTGGGCCATCTGCGCTTAATGACGCAGGCTGCGGAGCTGGGGGCTGTCATCATGCCGCCGGTACCCGCGTTCTATCATCGCCCGACCTCGCTGAATGACGTGATTAATCAGACCGTTAACCGCGTGCTGGATCAGTTTGACATCGACCTGCCCGAAGATCTCTTCAGCCGCTGGCAGGGAGCCTGAATCTGTGCACAAAACAGGTGCATGAAAAGACAAGTTGCCCTGTTTCAGGGCAATTATGCAACGGCGATCATATCCTCGACATTTAATTCGTTTTTTCCCTTTTTCTCTTTCCGGTTCGTTCGGCAGACCTGCTATCTTTCACCATTAAGGCAATATCGCAACGTTTTATTAACATATTTAACGTCGAAGTTTTGACCAGACGGCAATGTGGCATAAGACCTGCAAGATGAAGCCTGCAACACAACACACAACACAATACATAATAAAATCACGGTACTTGAGGGTAAATGTATGAAGAAGACGGTTCTGGCTCTGTCTTTGCTCGTGGGGTTAAGTGCGGCAGCAGGTAGCTACGCAGCGCTTCCACAGACGGTTCGTATCGGTACAGACGCAACCTACGCGCCATTCTCTTCCAAGGATGCGAAAGGTGATTTCGTAGGGTTTGATATCGATCTGGGTAATGAAATGTGCAAGCGCATTGCGGTGAAATGCACATGGGTGGGCAGCGACTTTGACGCGTTAATCCCGTCGCTGAAAGCCAAGAAAATTGACGCCATTATCTCTTCTCTCTCCATCACCGAAAAACGTCAGCAGGAGATTGCCTTCTCTGACAAGCTCTACGCCGCGGATTCTCGCCTGATTGCGCCGAAAGGCTCCCCGATTAAGCCCACCATCGACTCTCTGAAGGGCAAACACGTCGGCGTGCTTCAGGGCTCGACGCAGGAAGGCTATGCCAATGCTAACTGGCGTGAGAAGGGCGTAGACGTGGTGGCTTACCAGAACCAGGATCTGATTTACTCTGACCTGGCGGCAGGCCGTCTGGATGCTGCATTCCAGGATGAAGTCGCCGCGAGCGAAGGCTTCCTGAAGCAGCCTGCGGGCAAAGAATTCGCGTTTGCTGGCCCGTCTGTAAAAGACAAAAAGTACTTTGGTGACGGCACCGGTATTGGCCTGCGTAAGGATGATACCGAGCTGAAAGCCGCCTTCGACAAAGCCTTTGCAGAGCTGCGTAAAGACGGTACTTACGACAAACTGGCGAAGAAATACTTCGACTTCAACGTATACGGTGAATAACACCTGGCTGTAACGCACCGGAGAGGTGCGTTGCGGGAGCGGTTGACCCAATACAGTGCGTTAAATGCACTGTATTGGATCGCTTTGTGCATACTTACGCATTTATAATGCAAAAATTCCCGCCTGAAGGGCATTAGTCTTTGCCTGGCAGAGGGGATTAATGGCACATTAGCACCACCCCGTCGTCGTAAAAATCCCGTATGAAGACAGTTTGTTGAGGATAAATATGAAAAAACTCGTGTTGTCACTATCTCTGGTACTGGCCTTTTCCAGCGCCACCGCGGCATTCGCAGCCATTCCGCAGAAAATCCGAATTGGTACCGATCCAACCTATGCGCCGTTCGAATCGAAGAATTCAAAGGGTGAACTGGTCGGTTTTGACATCGATCTGGCCAACGAGCTGTGCAAACGCATCAAAGCACAGTGTACCTACGTTGAGAACCCGCTGGATGCGCTGATCCCGTCCCTGAAAGCGAAAAAAATCGACGTAATCATGTCCTCGCTCTCCATCACCGAAAAACGCCAGCAGGAGATTGCCTTCACCGACAAACTCTATGCGGCCGATTCACGTCTGGTGGTAGCTAAAGCTTCTGACATTCAGCCAACGCTGGAGTCGCTAAAAGGCAAACGCGTCGGCGTGCTGCAGGGCACCACGCAGGAAACCTACGGCAACGAACACTGGGCGCCGAAGGGGATTGAAATCGTCTCCTATCAGGGCCAGGAAAATATCTACGCTGACCTGACGGCAGGCCGAATTGATGCGGCATTCCAGGATGAAGTCGCGGCAAGCGAAGGCTTCCTGAAAACGCCGGTGGGTAAAGATTACAAGTTTGGCGGCCCGTCCATTAAGGACGTGAAGTTGTTTGGTGTGGGCACCGGTATGGGCCTGCGCAAAGAAGACAACGAGCTGCGTGAGGCGCTGAACAAAGCGTTCGCTGAAATGCGTGCTGACGGTACCTACGACAAGCTGGCGAAAAAGTACTTTGATTTTAATGTTTACGGCGGCTAATCGCCCCGTCAAATAACGTGCGGCCCCTCCCGCTGCGGGAGGGGAAAAGACACGGTTCCACCACTCACGATACGACAGGGCTCGCGGTATGCTGTACGGATTTTCTGGCGTTATTTTACAGGGCGCGCTTGTCACCCTTGAGCTGGCTATCAGCTCCGTGGTGCTGGCGGTGCTGATAGGTCTGGCAGGCGCAGGGGCGAAGCTTTCGGCTAACAAACCGCTGGCGCTGATTTTTGAAGGCTACACCACGCTTATTCGCGGCGTTCCCGATCTGGTGCTGATGCTGCTTATCTTTTACGGTCTGCAGATTGCGCTGAACAGCGTAACGGACGCGATGGGCATGGGACAAATTGATATCGATCCGATGGTGGCCGGTATTATTACCCTCGGTTTTATCTACGGCGCCTACTTCACCGAAACCTTCCGCGGCGCCTACATGGCCGTGCCGAAAGGCCACATTGAGGCGGCAACCGCATTTGGTTTTACCTCTTCACAAACGTTTCGTCGGATTATGTTCCCGGCCATGATGCGCTATGCGCTCCCGGGCATAGGCAACAACTGGCAGGTTATCCTTAAAGCCACGGCGCTGGTCTCGCTGCTCGGTCTGGAAGACGTCGTGAAAGCGACTCAGCTGGCCGGCAAGAGCACCTGGGAGCCGTTCTACTTTGCGGTGGTCTGCGGCGTGATCTATCTGGTCTTTACGACCGTCTCCAATGGTGTGCTGCTTCTTCTCGAGCGTCGCTACTCCGTGGGTGTGAAGAGGGCTGACCTGTGATTGAGATTATTCAGGAATACTGGAAATCGCTGCTGTGGACAGATGGCTACCGCTTTACCGGCGTGGCGATTACCCTCTGGCTGCTGATCTCCTCCGTGGTGATGGGCGGTATTCTGGCGGTGTTTCTCGCCATTGGCCGCGTGTCGAACAATAAATTCATCCAGTTCCCGATCTGGCTGTTCACCTACGTATTTCGCGGTACGCCGCTGTACGTGCAGCTGCTGGTGTTCTATTCGGGGATGTATACGCTTGAGATCGTAAAAGGCACTGAGATGCTGAATGCGTTCTTCCGCAGCGGTCTGAACTGTACGGTGCTGGCGTTGACGCTCAACACCTGCGCCTACACCACCGAGATTTTCGCGGGGGCGATTCGTTCTGTCCCTTACGGTGAGATAGAAGCTGCGCGGGCCTACGGCTTCTCGTCGGTGAAACTCTACCGCTGCATCATTCTGCCGTCGGCCCTGCGTATTGCGTTACCGGCGTACAGTAATGAAGTGATTTTGATGCTGCACTCCACCGCGCTCGCTTTTACCGCGACGGTGCCGGATCTGCTCAAAATCGCGCGCGATATTAACTCCGCGACCTATCAGCCGTTTACCGCGTTTGGCATTGCGGCGGTGCTCTATTTAATTATCTCTTATGTTCTGATTAGCCTGTTCCGTAAGGCTGAAAAACGCTGGTTGCAGCATATAAAACCTTCTTCGACGCACTGAGAAAGATGATGGCTGAGAACAAATTAAACGTTATTGATTTGCACAAACGCTACGGCGAACATGAAGTGCTGAAAGGGGTGTCGCTGCAGGCAAATGCTGGCGACGTAATCAGTATCATCGGCTCATCCGGCTCGGGGAAAAGTACCTTCCTGCGCTGCATTAACTTCCTCGAAAAGCCGAGCGAAGGCTCGATTGTGGTGAGCGGGCAGAATATTAACCTGGTCCGTGACAAAGACGGACAGCTGAAGGTTGCGGATAAAAATCAGCTACGCCTGCTGCGTACCCGCCTGACGATGGTTTTTCAGCACTTCAACCTCTGGAGCCACATGACGGTGCTGGAGAACGTGATGGAAGCGCCGGTTCAGGTGCTGGGCCTGAGCAAGCATGAAGCTCGCGAGCGCGCGGTGAAATACCTGGCGAAAGTGGGCATCGACGAGCGCCAGCAGATGAAATACCCGGTGCATCTCTCCGGCGGTCAGCAGCAGCGTGTCTCCATCGCACGCGCGCTGGCGATGGAACCCGAGGTGCTGCTGTTCGACGAACCGACCTCCGCGCTGGACCCCGAACTCGTTGGCGAAGTGCTGCGCATCATGCAGAAGCTGGCCGAAGAGGGCAAAACGATGGTGGTGGTGACGCACGAGATGAGCTTCGCCCGTAACGTCTCGAACCACGTTATCTTCCTGCATCAGGGGAAAATTGAAGAGCAGGGGCACCCGGACGAAGTGCTGGCGAACCCACAAAGCCCGCGTTTGCAACAGTTCCTGAAGGGGTCGTTGAAGTAGATTTTGTCTTTCCCCTCTCCCTGTGGGAGAGGGGCGAGGTGAGGGCATCAGGCCGCACCGCACTCCAACCTGTACACCCAGTCGTCATAGCGCACGCCGTCAATCTCATACGCCTTTTCCAGCACCTGCGTACGCACGAACCCGACTTTCTCCAGCACCCGCACCGACCCGCCGTTGTCCGCCAGGACATACGCGTTAATCGCTTTCACGCCGGTCTGGTTGAACGCATAATCACACACCGCGCGCAGCGCCTCGCTGGCGATACCTTTCCCTTGCGCGGCAGGTACAACCGTATAGCCGATATCCGCCTCTTCACGATTCTCTGCGCTGATTTGCAGGCCGATATCGCCCAGCGGCGTATCATCATTCCGGGAGCGAATGACAAACACATGAGCAGCAGCGAGTCGCGCGGCAAACACGCGTCGATTCTCTTTTTCCGGCGCGATGGCGGCCATGTAGCGCATGATACTGCGATCTTCTCGTAGCGAGCGGAAGAAGGCCCAGTCAGTGGGTTCGAAAGGGGTGAGGTAAAGCCGGGGTGTGGTGATGGTTGCCATTGTTACGCCATATCTTCGGAACACGGCCTGTCACTGTACCATATTCACCGCACCACATCCCCCAGCGCCTCTTCTAATTCATACCAGCGGAACGCAAACCCGGCCGCTTCCAGCCGTTTGGGCAGTGCCCGCTGCCCGCCTAATACCAGAACAGACGCTTCACCCATCATCAGGCGAATAACCGTCGCAGGCACGCGCAAAATTGCCGGACGGTGCAGGGCATGCCCCAGCGCGTGGGCAAACTGTTCATTACGCACCGGATACGGCGCAACCATATTGAACGGCCCGCGCAGATCGTTATCCAGCAGCCAGAGAATCCCGTTGACCATATCGTCGATATGGATCCAGGCCAGGTACTGACGACCATTACCGATGGGGCCACCGAGTCCGAGCCGGAAAGGGGGAAGCATCTTAGCCAGAATGCCGCCTTTCGGCGCGAGAACGACACCGGTCCGCAGCAGGCAGACGCGGGTCCGCTCGCTCTGCGCCGCGCAGGCGATACGCTCCCACTGGGCGCAGAGCTTATGGGTAAACTCGTTATGGGGCGGCTCTTCCTCGGTCACCACCACCTCGCCAAGATCGCCGTAGTAGCCCACTGCGGAACCCGAAATCAGCACCGAAGGCGGCGTGTGGCTATTGCGGATCAGCTCGACCAGCTTTTCGGTAATGTTCCACCGGCTGCTGCATAACAGCTGTTTTTGCTCTTCCGTCCAGCGCTTATCGGCGATGGGTTCACCCGCGAGGTTAATGACGGCGTCGAAGCCGTCCAGATTTTGCTGCTCGGCCAGATTTTTCCAGATATCAACACCTGCCCCCAGCACCTGGCGCGCTTTCTCCGGGCTGCGCGTGACCACGGTAATGTCGTGATGCAAGGCCTGCAGACGCGCAATGAGGTGACGACCAATCAGGCCTGTACCGCCGGTCAGCAAAATCTTCATACAACCTCCAGGTTTACGCCTGGCGCCGCCAGCTTAACGTCATGGAGACGGAGTCGGCATAGCGCAGGGCGTGAAGTTTATCGATCTCAACTTCAGCATAAGTGACCCAGTGATGTTCGCGTGCGATATCGAGCACATCCTGAGTTAATTTTTCCAGCAGAGAGAAGCGATTATTCTCAACGTACTGAATGATGTTCTTGGTGATTGTGCGGTAGTTCAGCGCGTCGTTGATGTCTTCGCTGGCCCGCGCTTTGTCTGCGGGGTAGTGAATTACCACGTTAATGACAATATCCTGACGGTTGGCGATCTCTTCCTCTTTGATGCCGATGAAGGTACGCAGGCGTAAATTTTTTATGCGAATAATAGCGTCTGGCTGTGACATTGCAGGTCTTCTCCGTGTCAGTATTTCCTGCCCATAATACATGAGAGCTTCACAGGCACCCAGCCTCATACCGGGTTAAATTTGCTGGATTTTTTGCATCGCCCGCTCGGTCGCCGGGCGGGTCCGGATGCGCTCAAACCAGTTGTTCACCGCCGGGTAAGCGGCCAGGTCAATGCGATGTTTTTCATGCGTATTCACCCACGGCCAGCAGGCGATATCGGCAATACTGTAATGATCGCCCCCGAGCCACGGCGTTTTCTTCAGCCGACGGTTCAGAACGTCATAGAGCCGTTGAGTCTCAACCTGATAGCGTTCTATCGCGTAAGGAATAGGCTGCGGGGCGTAAGCGGTAAAATGATGATTTTGTCCCAGCATGGGGCCCAGCCCGCTTGCCTGCCAGAAAAGCCATTGCAGGGTATGGTGACGCTCGCGCAGTTCGCCGCTCAGCAGCTTGCCGGTTTTCTCCGCCAGATAGAGCAAAATTTCACCGGATTCAAACAGGCTCAATGGTCTGCCCCCGTCCGCCGGCTGGTTATCAATAATGGCCGGGATTTTATTATTCGGCGAAATAGCCAGAAAGAGAGGGCTGAACTGTTCGCCTTTGCTGATATCCACGCGAATGATCCTGTAATCCAGCTCGGCTTCTTCAAGAAAGAGGGTGATCTTATGGCCGTTTGGGGTAGGGGCGTAATAAAGGTCGATCATTCTCAACTCCTGTCCATGCGAATAGTGGTGCCATGACAAATGAGTATAGGTGGTTGTTGTAAATCGTGAGTTTTCATCAAGTGACAGCGAGGCAAAGAGATTATATGTTGAGTAAAAACCGATCAGCCTATGAGGATGTTATGAACCAGCCTGTCATCACGTTGTGGTCCGATGCGAATTTCTTTTCTCCCTATGTTATGAGCGTATACGTTGCGCTGGCCGAAAAAGGGCTCACCTTTACGCTGAAGACCGTTGATCTCGACGGCGGTGAACATCTCAAACCACAGTGGCAGGGTTACGACCTGACCCGACGCGTGCCGGTGCTGGAGATTGACGGTTTTGCCCTGAGCGAATCGTCGGCGATCGATGAGTATCTGGAAGATCGGTTCGCCCCCCCGGAGTGGGAACGTATCTATCCTCACGATCTGCAAAAGCGCGCGCGGGCGCGGCAGATCCAGGCGTGGCTGCGTAGCGATCTGGTGCCAATTCGCGTGGAACGCTCAACGGACGTCGTGTTCGCCGGGGTGAAAAAGCCAGCGCTGAGCGCAGAAGGTGTAGAAAGCGCGCAAAAACTCATTGAAACCGCCACCTCGCTGCTTGCCCATGGCAACCCGAATCTTTTTGGCGAGTGGTGCATTGCCGACGCCGATCTGGCGTTGATGCTAAACCGCCTGATCCTCAACGGTGATGAGGTGCCGCAGCTGCTGGTGGATTATGCTGCGTTTCAGTGGCAGCGTGCCTCCGTGCAGCGCTATGTGGCACTCTCGGCTAAGCGCGCGGGCTGATAAGCCCCGACGCTTAAGGTATGATTGGGGCAGTCTGTTTTACCGAGGAGTGACTGATGAAACTGATGTTTGCGTCGGATATCCATGGATCGCTGCCCGCAACCGAGCGTGTCCTTTCCCTGTTTGCACAAAGCGGTGCGCAGTGGCTGATTATTTTGGGCGACGTGCTGAATCACGGCCCGCGCAACGCGCTGCCGGAGGGCTATGCCCCTGCGCAGGTCGCGGAAAAACTCAACCAGTTCGCCTCGCGCATCATTGCCGTTCGCGGCAACTGCGACAGCGAAGTGGACCAGATGCTGCTGCATTTTCCCATTACCGCGCCGTGGCAGCAGGTGCTGCTCGAACAACACCGCCTGTTCCTGACCCACGGACATCTTTTCAGCCCGGATAATCTCCCGGCTCTCGCGGCTGGCGATGTCCTGGTTTACGGTCATACTCATATTCCGGTTGCGGAAAAACGCGGTGAGATTTATCACTTTAATCCGGGCTCGGTCAGCATCCCAAAAGGCGGATATCCTGCGAGCTACGGCATGCTGGAAGGAAATACCTTGAGCGTTATCGCACTTAATGATCAGCAAGTTATTGCGCAGGTAGCGATTAATCCGTAAGTTACACCTCAACTGCAAACGCGCCGAAAGAGCGCTTAGAAGAGAAGGTTTCCCGATGGTGGAGCAGAGTCATTTGGCAAGTACAGAGTGGGTTGACATTGTCAGCGAAGAGAATGAAGTGATCGCGCAGGCCAGTCGCGAACAAATGCGTGCGGAGCGTCTGCGTCACCGTGCAACGTACATCGTTGTGCATGACGGTATGGGCAAAATTCTGGTCCAGCGCCGCACGAACACCAAAGATTTTCTCCCGGGTATGCTGGATGCCACCGCAGGCGGTGTTGTCCAGGCAGATGAAGTGCTGCTGGATTCCGCGCGTCGCGAAGCAGAAGAAGAGTTAGGCATCGCCGGTGTGCCGTTTGCCGAGCACGGTCAGTTCTATTTCGAAGACGAAAACTGCCGCGTCTGGGGCGGGCTGTTTAGCTGCGTTTCTCACGGCCCGTTTGCCCTGCAGGAAGAAGAGGTGAGTGAAGTCTGCTGGATGACACCGGAAGAAATTACCGCGCGTTGCGACGAGTTTACGCCGGATTCATTAAAAGCGCTGGCGCTGTGGATGACCCGCAACGCCAAAAACGAATCGACCAAATCAGAGAAAGAGGAAGAGGCTGAGTAAGCTTCAGCAACTCTCTCTCAGACACAGACTGGACGCGATGGGCTTTTGATCGCGCCAGTCGCCGCCATTCAGTCGCTCCAGTAGTGCTTTCCCGGCTTCAACTCCAATCTTACGATGCGGTACCGCCATCGTCGTCAGCGGCGGCTGACAGACGCGGCTCACGTCGCTATCGCCAAACCCTACCACCGCCAGATCGTCCGGCACCTTGATTCGCCTGCGCTGACACTCGTACAGCGCGCCGCAGGCCAGCTCGTCAGAGACGCACACCAGCGCATCCAGCTCCGGCCACGCCAGCAGGAATTCAGGCAGCTGCGCCGCGCCGGTCGAGAAGCTCGGCGGCATCGCCGCGTTAATGACCCGGTTCGGCGACATATGGTGGCGAAGCATGGCCTTGTACCAGCCCTGCAGATGCTGCTGGAAAATCCACTGCTCCTGGTTGGCGCACAGGAGGCCAATATTTTGGTAGCCGCGCTTAATCACCATTTCCGTGAGCTCATACATGGCCGCTACGTTATCAATCCCGATATTCATATCAATCGGGTCGGCGCGCATGGCGCCCATCTCCATCACCGGAATAGAGGCGTTTTTCAGCCAGTGGCGAACGGTATCGGTATGTTCAACGCTGAGCAGGATAGCGGCGGCAATGTTCGACGCCAGCAGCGTCTCCAGCAGTTTCTCCTCCTGCTCCAGGCGATGCTGGGATTCTGCCAGCATGATCTGATACCCGGCAGGCTGCAGCACCTGCTGTAGCCCGGCGAACATCTCCGAGCAGCCGGCTTCGGAGAGGTTGGGCACCACCATGGCTATCGTCCACGACGACGCCGAGGCAAGCGCGCTGGCGGCAAGATTAGGCATATAACCCAGCTCCTGCACGGCAGCTTCAATTTTTTCTCGTAATTTATCGGAAACCTGTTCGGGCGTGCGGAGTGCACGGGACACGGTCATCGTGCCCACACCGGCAAGCTGTGCGACATCGGCGAGTGTCACTTTACCAGTACTGCGCCGTTTTCGGGTTAGAGACATACACCTTCCTGCTGACCAGACGCGTTCTTCATTTCCTTCGCTTCACGTGACAGGCAGTATACGCCTTAAATCCCTTTTTTTGCTGTGATTTAGCGCCGTGAATGTAATTTGATAGCGCTATCACATTTCTGCATGTTAACGATTGGTAGCGCTATCTTTGTGATCCCGATCGCAGTCATCCAGCGATGTGTTGAATAAAGTTTGCTCATCTTTAGCGTGTCGCGGGAGTAAAAAGTGCTCAAAAAATGGATATATGATACAACCATCACGCTGCAGGATAGCGTGGAAAACTGGCCGCAGGCGCTGGAGCTGTGCGCGAAGCCGCTGCTGGATTTGCAGGTGATTGAGCCTGAATACGTCACGGCCATCATTCAGCAGCACCACACGTTAGGACCTTATTATGTGCTGGCACCAGGGCTGGCGATGCCGCATGCGCGGCCGGAGGAAGGCGCCAAAGGACTGGGGTTGTCGTTATTAAAACTAAAACAGGGCGTCTCGTTTGGTGCCGGTGAGTTTGACCCTGTCGATGTGATTATCATGCTCGCGGCACCGGACAAACATAGCCATATTGAAATGATATCCGCACTCGCGGAATTATTTTCCAGCGACGAGGATATGGAGAAACTGCATCAGGCGAATACGCGGGAGGAAATTAAAACAATTATTAACCGCTTCTGATTTAATTCTGTAATCCGGTTTTTCACAACATTATGCGTCAGCGTGATGGGGCGTACTCTACTCAAAATAAGGGGACAACAATGAAAATCATGGCTATTTGCGGTTCTGGCCTGGGCAGCAGTTTTATGGTCGAAATGAATATAAAAAAGGTGCTCAAAAAGCTGGAGATTGAGGCTGAGGTTGAACATTCCGATCTCTCCTCGGCCACGCCGGGCGCGGCCGATCTGTTCGTGATGGCAAAAGACATTGCGGCCAGCGCCAGCGTGCCGGAAAGCCAGCTGGTGGTGATCAACAACATCATCGACATCAATGAACTTGAAGCGCAGCTGCGCGCCTGGTTCGAAAGACAATAACCCTGATAAGGCGAGGTGGATATGTTTATCCTTGAAACGCTGAATTTCGTTGTTGATATTTTAAAAGTCCCTTCGGTGCTGGTCGGTTTAATTGCGCTTATTGGTCTGGTTGCGCAGAAAAAAGCGTTTTCGGACGTGGTGAAAGGAACCATTAAAACTATTCTGGGCTTTATTGTGCTGGGCGGCGGCGCCACGGTGCTGGTCGGGTCATTAAATCCGTTAGGCGGTATGTTCGAACACGCCTTTACGATTCAGGGCATTATTCCAAACAATGAAGCCATTGTGTCCATTGCGTTGGAAAAATACGGTGCAGCGACCGCGCTGATTATGGCCTTCGGCATGGTGGCAAATATTATCGTCGCGCGCTTTACTCGCCTGAAGTACATCTTCCTGACCGGGCACCACACGTTTTACATGGCGTGCATGATTGGCGTGATCCTGACGGTGGCGGGCTTTGAAGGCGTAGGACTGGTCTTTACCGGCTCGCTGATCCTCGGCCTGATCATGGCTTTCTTCCCGGCGATTGCGCAGCGCTACATGAAGCGCATTACCGGCAACGATGAGATTGCCTTCGGCCACTTCGGCACGCTGGGCTACGTGCTTTCAGGCTGGATTGGCAGCAAGGTCGGCAAAGGCTCCCGCTCAACCGAAGAGATGAACCTGCCGAAGAATCTGAGCTTCCTGCGCGACAGCTCGATCTCCATTTCCCTGACCATGATGATTATCTACCTGATCATGGCGGTGAGCGCCGGGCGCGAGTACGTCGAGGCTACCTTCAGTGCCGGCCAGAACTACCTCGTCTACGCCATCATCATGGCAATCACCTTTGCGGCGGGCGTGTTCATCATCCTGCAGGGCGTGCGCCTGATTCTGGCTGAGATCGTTCCGGCCTTTACCGGCTTCTCGGAGAAACTGGTGCCGAACGCGCGTCCTGCGCTGGACTGCCCGGTGGTGTACCCCTATGCGCCAAACGCGGTGCTGATTGGTTTCCTGTTTAGCTTCCTCGGCGGGATTGTGGGGTTGTTCATCTGCGGTCAGTTTAGCTGGGTGCTGATCCTCCCGGGCGTGGTGCCGCACTTCTTCACCGGCGCAACGGCGGGCGTGTTCGGTAACGCCACCGGTGGACGTCGCGGGGCGATGATCGGTGCGTTTGCCAACGGCCTGCTGATTACCTTCCTGCCGGTCCTGTTGCTGCCGGTACTGGGCGCCATTGGTTTTGCCAACACCACCTTCTCGGACGCCGACTTCGGCGCGGTCGGGATTGTGCTCGGCAACCTGGCGCGCTTCCTGTCGCCGCTGGCCATCACCGGGCTGGTCGTGGCGCTGTTTGCGCTGCTGGTGGCGTACAACATCTTCGCGAAAAACAAACCTGCAGGCGGTAACGCGCAGGAAAACACCGGAGCCAAATCATGAATGAGAAAGAGATAACCGAACTCGCGCGTCAGATCCGTCTTGAGACGCTGAAGTCGCTGACGCAGCTGGGCTTTGGACACTATGGCGGCAGCATGTCGGTGATTGAAACGCTGGCCGTGCTCTACGGCGCGGTGATGAAAATCGACCCGGCGGATCCGGACTGGCCGGAGCGAGACTATTTTGTCCTGTCGAAAGGCCATGCGGGCCCGGCGCTCTACAGCACGCTGGCAATCAAGGGCTACTTCCCGGTGGAAGAGCTAAGCACGCTGAACCAGAACGGCACGCGCCTGCCGAGCCACCCGGACCGCCTGAAAACGCGTGGCGTAGATGCTACTACCGGTTCGCTGGGACAGGGGATTTCCATCGCCGGCGGTATGGCGCTGTCGCACAGGCTGGCCGGGCGACCGAATCGGGTCTTCTGCATCGTCGGCGACGGCGAGCTGAACGAGGGGCAGTGCTGGGAAGCATTCCAGTTTATTGCTCACCATCGCCTGAACAACCTGACGGTATTTGTCGACTGGAACAAACAGCAGCTCGACGGCGAGCTGGACGAGATCATCAGCGCGTTCGACCTGGAGGGGAAATTCCGCGCCTTTGGCTTTGACGTGGCGACGGTGAAGGGGGACGACATTCCGGGTCTGCTGGCAGTGACGTCGCGGATCCTGGCAGCCGATGCGCGTCCGTTAGTCGTCATCCTCGACAGCATCAAAGGCCAGGGGGTGCCGTATCTGGAGCAGCTCAGCAACTCGCACCACCTGCGATTGACCGCGGAGAGCAAAGCGGCCCTCAACGAGACGATTCGCCAACTGGAGGCTTCACATGATTAAGGTTGCACCGGCAGGACAGAAAGACGCCGTTGAGATGCGTAAAGTTTACGCTGGCTTCGTGGCAAAACAGATTGAGGCCGGAAGTGACATCATTGCGCTCGAAGCAGATCTGATGAGCTCGATGGCGATGGACGGCGTGGCGCGCGATTATCCGCAGCACGTGATTAACTGCGGCATTATGGAGGCCAACGTCATCGGCACGGCGGCGGGGCTGTCGCTTACCGGACGCAAGCCGTTCGTTCACACCTTCACCGCCTTTGCCAGCCGCCGCTGTTTTGACCAGCTGTTTATGTCCCTGGACTATCAGCGCAACAACGTGAAGGTGATAGCGTCGGATGCGGGCGTGACGGCCTGCCACAACGGCGGAACGCATATGTCGTTTGAGGATATGGGCATCGTGCGCGGGCTGGCGCATTCGGTGGTGCTGGAGGTGACCGACGCGGTGATGTTCGAGGACGTGCTGCGACAGCTTATCGATCTCGACGGCTTCTTCTGGGTGCGGACCATCCGTAAGCAGGCACCGAGCGTGTATGCGCCTGGCTCGACCTTCACCATTGGCAAAGGCAACGTGCTGCGCGAAGGAACCGATATTACCCTGATTGCCAACGGCATCATGGTGTCGGAAGCGCTGGAAGCCGCGCGCCAGCTTGAGCAGGAGGGCGTCAGCGCGGCGGTCATCGACATGTTTACCCTGAAGCCTATCGACCGGATGCTGGTGAAAAACTACGCCGAGAAGACCGGGCGCATCGTCACCTGTGAAAACCACAGCATTCACAACGGCCTCGGGTCGGCGGTGGCGGAAGTGCTGGTGGAAACCTGCCCGGTGCCGATGCGGCGGGTGGGCGTTAAGGAGCGTTACGGCCAGGTGGGGACGCAGGATTTTCTGCAGAAAGAGTATGGCCTGACGGCACATGACATTTTATCGGCGGCGCGCGAGCTGCTGTAAATAAAAAAGGCGACCGGTTAAGTGGTCGCCTTTCTTGCCCGGTAAGCGCTAGCGCCACCGGGCTTTTTAACATTACTGCTGCTGCGAAGACTGGATCGCCGTCAGCGCGATGGTGTAAACGATATCGTCTACCAGTGCGCCACGAGACAGGTCGTTCACAGGTTTACGCATGCCCTGCAGCATTGGCCCGATGGAGATCAGGTCGGCAGAACGCTGTACCGCTTTGTAAGTGGTGTTACCGGTGTTCAGATCCGGGAAGATGAACACGGTAGCGCGGCCTGCAACCGGCGAGTTCGGCGCTTTAGATTTTGCAACGTCAGCCATAACCGCGGCGTCGTACTGCAGCGGGCCGTCGATCATCAGATCAGGACGTTTTTCCTGCGCAATACGGGTCGCTTCACGCACTTTCTCTACATCGCTACCTGCACCTGAGGTGCCGGTGGAGTAGGAGAGCATAGCCACGCGCGGCTCGATACCGAAAGCGGTCGCGGAGTCTGCGGACTGGATAGCGATCTCGGCCAGCTGTTCTGCAGTTGGATCCGGGTTGATCGCGCAGTCGCCGTAAACGTAAACCTGTTCAGGCAGCAGCATGAAGAACACGGAAGAAACCAGAGAGCTGCCTGGCGCGGTTTTGATCAGCTGCAGCGGTGGACGGATGGTGTTCGCCGTGGTGTGAACCGCACCGGAAACCAGACCGTCAACTTCGTCCTGCTCCAGCATCAGCGTGCCCAGCACTACGTTGTCTTCCAGCTGCTCGCGCGCAACGGCTTCGGTCATGCCCTTGCTCTTACGCAGCTCAACCAGACGGGCCACGTAGCTTTCGCGAACCACTTCTGGGTCAACGATTTCGATGCCAGCACCCAGCTCAACGCCCTGAGAGGCCGCTACGCGGTTGATCTCATCCGGGTTACCCAGCAGCACACAGGTCGCGATGCCGCGCTCTGCACAGATAGCCGCTGCTTTAACGGTACGTGGTTCATCGCCTTCTGGCAGAACAACGCGTTTGCCCGCTTTGCGCGCCAGCTCGGTCAGCTGGTAACGGAATGCTGGAGGAGACAGACGACGGCTGCGCTCGGAGGTCGCGGTCAGGGATTCGATCCAGTCTGCGTTGATGTAGCCAGCAACGTATTCCTGAACTTTCTCGATACGCTCGTGATCATCAACCGGCACTTCCAGGTTGAAGCTCTGCAGGCTCAGGGAGGTCTGCCAGGTGTTGGTGTTCACCATGAAGACCGGCAGACCGGTGGCGAACGCGCGTTCGCACAGCTTGCTCACGCGCGGGTCCATCTCGTAGGCACCGGTCAGCAGGATCGCACCGATTTCCACACCGTTCATCGCGGCCAGGCACGCTGCAACCAGCACGTCTGGACGGTCTGCGGAGGTCACCAGCAGGGAACCTGCGCGGAAGTGTTCCAGCATGTGCGGAATGCTGCGCGCACAGAAGGTTACGGACTTCACGCGGCGAGTGTTGATGTCACCTTCGTTAACGATGGTGGCGTTAAGGTGGCGCGCCATATCGATTGCACGGGTGGCAATCAGATCGAAGCTCCATGGCACCGCGCCCAGAACCGGAAGCGGGCTGGATTCCTGCAGCTTAGCCGGGTCAACTTTGATGACTTTCGCTTTGGACGAGTCGTCGAAGATCTCGGACAGGTCAGGGCGAGTACGGCCCTGCTCATCCACTGGCGCGTTCAGCTTGTTGACGATCACGCCGGTGATGTTGGTGTTTTTCGCGCCGCCGAAGCTGCTGCGCGTCAGCTCGATACGCTCGTTCAGCTGCTCTGGGGTATCAGTGCCCTGAGACATCACGAAAACGATCTCTGCGTTCAGGGTTTTCGCGATTTCGAAGTTCAGAGACTGCGCAAACTGGTGTTTGCGGGTTGGCACCAGACCTTCAACCAGCACCACTTCCGCGTCTTGCGCGTTAGCATGGTAGTTGGCGATGATCTCTTCCATCAGCACGTCTTTCTGGTTGCTGGAGAGGAGAGATTCAACGTGGCTCATCTTCAGCGGTTCGGCCGCTGGCAGATTGGAGTTTTTGCGCACGATGGTGGTGGTCTGGTCTGGCGCATCGCCCCCGGCACGTGGCTGGGCGATTGGCTTAAAGACGCTCAGACGAACGCCTTTGCGTTCCATAGCACGGATCACACCAAGGCTGACGCTGGTCAGGCCGACGCTGGTTCCGGTAGGGATCAGCATAATAGTACGGGACACGGTTTATCCTCTTTCGTTACCGCCGCAATTGGGCGGGTTACAAAACAGCACCGCCAGCATTGCTGGCGGTGTGGAATCAGGCAGTCAGGCGGTGCGCGTCTTGCGCAATGACCAGTTCTTCGTTAGTTGGGATAACGAGAGCAGGGCGGGTGCCTTCTTTGTTGATGAAGCCAGACTTGCCGAAGCGGGCAGCCAGGTTACGCTCGTGATCAACGTCGAAGCCCAGAACGCCCAGTTTGCCCAGGGACAGTTCACGAACCATTGCCGCGTTCTCACCGATACCACCGGTGAAGATAACCGCGTCCAGACGGCCTTCCATCAGCGCAGTGTAAGAGCCGATGTACTTCGCCAGACGGTGGCAATAAACGTCCATTGCACGTTTAGCGTCTTCTTTCTCTGCGTAGTTGTCTTCAACGTAACGGCAGTCGCTGGTGACTTCGGTCAGACCCAGCAGGCCAGACTCTTTCGTCAGCATTTTGTTGATCTGGTCAACGCTCATGCCCAGGGTGTCGTGCAGGTGGAAGATGATCGCCGGGTCGATGTCACCGGAACGGGTACCCATCACCAGACCTTCCAGCGGGGTCAGACCCATGGAGGTATCAACACATTTACCGTTGCGGATAGCCGAAACAGAACCACCGTTGCCCAGGTGGCAGGTGATGATGTTCAGTTCTTCAACCGGCTTGTTCAGCACTTTTGCCGCTTCCTGAGTCACATAGAAGTGGCTGGTGCCGTGCGCGCCGTAACGACGTACGCCATGTTCTTTGTACAGGCTGTATGGCAGGGCATAGAGGTAAGACTCTTCCGGCATGGTCTGATGGAACGCGGTATCGAATACGGCCACGTTTTTGTCTTTCAGATTCGGGAAGGATTTCAGTGCTTCAGCGATACCGATCAGGTGAGCCGGGTTGTGCAGCGGTGCGAAGGACGCAGAGTCCTTGATGCCCTGGATCACAGATTCGTCGATCACCACGGAGCTGGTGTATTTTTCGCCGCCGTGGACGATACGGTGACCAATCGCAGTCAGCTGAGCAGACAGTTCTGGTTTTTGTGCCAGAATAGTGTTAACGATAAAGTTCAGCGCTTCACTGTGAGCGGCGCCTGCACCTAAAGCCGCTTCTTGTTTGCTGCCGTCCATCTTCCACTTGATACGTGCTTCAGGCAGATGGAAACATTCGGCCAAACCAGAGAGGTATTCGTCACCGTTGAGCGCATCGATGATGGCGAATTTCAGTGAGGAGCTACCGCAGTTCAGAACCAGTACTAACTTACTCGACATGGAAGTACCTATTATTGATACGTGGCTAAAAAAACGTCAGTGAGTCTAACAGCGTAACGCATGATGACTCGGACATTTATGATTAACATCATGCCAAACGAACATTGTGGCATGATGGAAGAAATAACTATGATTTTATGCCATTTTGCACAATTTTCAGCCAATGGCATAATATGCAATAATTTGACGAGCTAATGATTCTCGTCTATGGCCCTATCAGGCTGGCACAGGATACCCGATACGGGGTAGAGATGACAAAATATTTTGAACGTTGTCATAGCTTGTTGTGGTTTTGCACGAAAATTTTAATTTTTATATGTGAAGTTGAGGTACAGCCATGTCGACACCAGAGAACCCGTCCGTAAATTTCTTCAGTCTGTTTCGTCGGGGACAGCATTATGCAAAGACGTGGCCAATGGAAAAGCGCCTTGCGCCGATGTTTATTGAGAATCGCACCATCCGTGCCACGCGCTATGCGATTCGCTTTATGCCGCCTGTCGCTGTCTTTACGCTGTGCTGGCAGATTGCGCTGGGTGGGCAGCTTGGACCTGCCGTCGCCACGGCGCTCTTCGCATTAAGCCTGCCGATGCAGGGCCTGTGGTGGTTAGGTAAACGGTCCATCACCCCACTTCCACCTTCTATTTTACACTGGTTTTATGAAGTGCGCGGTAAGCTGGAAGAGGCCGGGCAGGCGCTCGCTCCGGTTGAAGGCAAGCCGGATTACCAGGCGCTGGCGGACACGTTAAAGCGTGCTTTTAAGCAACTGGATAAAACATTCCTCGATGATTTGTGATTGATCATCGAAACGACGACGAAAAGAAGGCACAGTAACAATCAGTTACCGTGTCTTTTTTTTAAGTGCAATGCGCTACAGGAGTCGAAAGATGGAAATGACCCATGCTCAACGTCTGATTTTGTCTAACCAGTACAAGATGATGACTATGCTTGATCCCGATAACGCTGCGCGCTACAGCCGCCTGCAAACCATCGTCGAACGCGGCTTTGGTTTGCAAATGCGTGAACTGGACCGCGAGTTTGGCGAGCTAAAAGAAGAAACCTGCCGCATCGTGATCGATATTATGGAGATGTATCACGCTCTGCACGTGTCCTGGACGAATCTCAAAGATCGGCAGTCCATTGACGAGCGCCGCGTGACCTTTTTAGGCTTTGATGCCGCAACGGAAGCGCGTTATCTGAGCTATGTTCGTTTTATGGTGAATACGGAAGGGCGTTATACCCACTTTGACGCGGGCACCCACGGCTTCAACGCGCAGACCCCGATGTGGGATAAGTATCAGCGCATGCTGAGCGCGTGGCATGCCTGTCCGCGTCAGTACCATTTAAGCAGCAACGAAATTCAACAAATCATTAATGCCTGACGGAGGTGCGTGTGCAGTGTAGAGGTTTTCTGTTTGATCTGGACGGTACGCTGGTGGACTCGCTGCCGGTTGTTGAGCGTTCATGGTGCCATTGGGCTGACAGACATGGCATCGACCATCAGGACGTGCTGAATTTTATCCATGGCAAACAGGCCATTACCTCGCTACGGCACTTCCTGGCCGGACGCACTGAGGACGAAATTCAGGCGGAGTTCAAATACCTGGAGCATATTGAAGCCACCGATACTGACGGTATCACCGCATTACCGGGCGCGCGCGAACTGCTTGAGCATTTGAACGAGGCGCAGATCCCGTGGGCTATCGTCACCTCCGGTTCCGTACCGGTTGCCCACGCCCGACACAAGGCGGCAGGGTTGCCGACGCCTGACGTGTTTATTACGGCGGAGCGCGTGAAGCGGGGTAAACCGGAGCCTGATGCATTTTTACTGGGCGCTGAACTGCTGGGCCTCGACCCGGCAGAGTGCGTGGTGGTGGAAGATGCGGCGGCTGGCGTACTGGCCGGGCTGAACGCAGGGAGCCACGTCATCGCCGTTAACGTTCCGGCGGGATCTCCCCGCCTGGAGGAGGCAGATTTGGTGCTCGATTCCCTGACGGCACTGGCTGTTTCGAAAGCCTCTGATGGTGTTGTAACCGTCTCGCTAAAAATGTAAACCCATGATATAGCCCCACGCTGATGGGGCTTTTTTATGGCAAAATCTCTCATCTCCCACTGACAAGGACATGTTGTGAACGGTGAACTGATTTGGGTCCTGAGCCTGCTTTTAATCGCCATCCTTCTTTTTGCAACGGGCAAGGTACGCATGGACGCCGTCGCCTTGTTTGTCATCGTCGCGTTTGTGCTGAGCGGTACGCTCACGCTGCCGGAAGCCTTCTCCGGGTTTAGCGATCCCAACGTTATCCTGATTGCAGCCCTGTTTATTATTGGTGATGGGCTGGTGCGCACCGGCGTGGCGACCATTGTGGGGTCGTGGCTAGTGAAAGTGGCGGGCAGCAGCGAAACCAAAATGCTGATCTACCTGATGGTGACCGTCGCCGGACTGGGGGCGTTTATGAGCTCCACGGGCGTGGTCGCCATCTTCATCCCAGTGGTGTTGAGCGTTTCCATGCGGATGCAGAGCTCGCCGTCGCGCCTGATGATGCCCCTGAGTTTCGCCGGTTTGATCAGCGGAATGATGACGCTGGTGGCAACGCCGCCGAACCTGGTCGTCAACAGCGAGCTGATCCGGGAAGGATTTGAGGGCTTCAGTTTTTTCAGCGTCACCCCGCTTGGGCTGGTTATTCTTGTAATGGGCGTGGTCTACATGCTGATGACCCGTTTTGCCCTTAACGGTGAAAAACAGGACAAAAATAAAGAAGGATGGAAGCGACGCACCTTCCGCGATTTGATTAAAGAGTACCGCCTTACCGGGCGCGCGCGCCGTCTGGCTATTCGCCCCGGCTCGCCGATGGTTGGGCAGCGGCTTGATGATCTGAAACTGCGTGAGCGCTATGGCGCGAATGTGATTGGCGTAGAGCGCTGGCGTCGTTTTCGTCGGGTGATTGTTAACGTCAACGGGGTGTCGGAATTCCGCGCGCGTGACGTCCTGCTGATTGATATGTCCACCGCGGACGTGGATCTGCGCGATTTTTGCAGCGAACAGCTGCTGGAACCTATGGTGCTTCGCGGGGAGTATTTCTCCGATCAGGCGCTGGATGTCGGCATGGCCGAGGTGTCGCTGATCCCGGAGTCAGAACTGTTGGGTAAAACCGTGCGGGAAATGGGATTCCGTACCCGCTATGGCCTGAACGTCGTGGGGCTGAAGCGTGATGGCGTGGCGATGGAAGGGGCGGTAGTTGATGAGCCGATCCTGCTGGGCGACATCTTCCTGGTTGTCGGTAACTGGAAGCTGATAAGCCAGCTCGGGCAAAAAGGGCGTGATTTTGTGGTGCTCAACATGCCTGTTGAGGAGAGCGACGCGTCGCCTGCGCACAGCCAGGCGCCTCACGCTATTTTTTGTCTGGTGCTGATGGTGGCACTGATGCTGACCGATGAAATTCCCAATCCGGTCGCGGCAATCATCGCTTGCCTGTTGATGGGTAAATTCCGCTGTATTGACGCCGAAAGCGCCTATAAAGCCGTTCACTGGCCGAGCATTATTCTCATCGTCGGGATGATGCCTTTCGCCCTGGCGTTGCAAAAAACCGGTGGCGTGGATCTGATCGTTAAAGGCTTAATGGACGTCGGCGGCGGGTATGGGCCGTACATGATGATGGTCTGCCTGTTTATCATGTGCGCCACCATCGGTCTGTTTATCTCCAACACCGCGACGGCGGTACTGATGGCGCCTATCGCGCTGGCGATGGCAAAGTCCATGGGCGTATCGCCGTACCCGTTTGCGATGATGGTGGCGATGGCCGCTTCCGCGGCATTTATGACGCCGGTCTCTTCACCGGTGAACACGCTGGTGCTGGGGCCCGGGAATTATAAGTTCAGCGATTTCGTGAAGCTGGGCGTGCCGTTCACCGTGCTGGTGATGGTGGTGTGCGTGGTATTGATACCGGTCCTGTTCCCGTTTTAAGCGTGAGCGCAGAAACGTAGGCCGGGTAAGGCGAAGCCGCCACCCGGCGAAAAATTACAACGGCGAATCCTGACTGATCTCATCCAACGATAAATGGAAGCTCGGTACGAACACCTGCATAAAATAATCCATCTCTTCGCTGCGGCGGGATTCCAGCGTTTTTTCCAGGCGCGTTTTTGCCAGTAAAAATTCGTTATTCCCTGCGGACAACTCTTCAAGACACTTCAGATAGGCGCAGAGCGCGTCGGCCTGTTTGACCAGCGACTTTTCATCTTCCGTGTACTGATGCTCATCGATGAGCGGCTCAAAGATGTCGCGCAACTCATCCGGCACCATGTCGATCAGCTTCTGCTGGGCAATCTTCTCGATGGCCTTATATTCCTGCGCAATTTGCGAGTTGAAATATTTCACCGGCGTAGGCAGGTCGCCGGTCAGCACTTCTGACGCATCGTGGTACATCGCCAGCAGGGCAATGCGCTCTGCATTGACCTGACCGTTGAATTTGCGGTTTTTAATGGCGGCCAGCGCGTGAGCGACCATGGCAACCTGCAGGCTGTGCTCTGACACGTTCTCTGTGCGCACGTTGCGCATCAGCGGCCAGCGGTTGATGAGTTTCAGGCGGGAGAGGTGGGCAAAGAAATGACTCTGACTCATAGGATACCTTTTGTCTTCACTGCGACAGGCGTTCATTGTGCGGGGAGGGGAGGGAAGATGCAAATCAGGCTACCGAAGTAGCCTGATTTTAAGATTACTGATGGTATCCAGAGAGGAAGCGACCAAAGCGGCTGATGGCCATTTCGAGGTCATCTTCGCGCGGCAGCGTCACGATACGCACATGATCCGGCCACGGCCAGTTAAACGCCGTGCCCTGGACCAGCAGCACTTTTTCCTGCAGCAGGAAATCAAGCACCATTTTCTGATCATCGTGAATATTGAAGCGCTTCGCGTCAATTTTCGGGAACATATAGAGCGCCCCATTCGGCTTCACGCAGGAAACCCCCGGAATATCGTTGATCAGCTCCCACGCGCGGTTACGCTGTTCGTACAGGCGTCCACCGGGCACGATGAACTCGCTAATGCTCTGATAACCACCCAGCGCCGTCTGGATTGCGTGCTGCGCCGGAACGTTGGCACATAAACGCATGGAGGCCAGCATCTCCAGCCCTTCAATATAGCCTTTGGCGTGCTTTTTCGGACCGTTTAATACCATCCAGCCCTGACGGAAACCGGCCACGCGGTAGGTTTTAGACAGGCCGTTAAAGGTGACGGTCAGCAGATCCGGGGCCAGCGCTGCGATTGAGTGGTGCTGTGCCGCGTCGTACAGGATCTTGTCGTAAATTTCGTCGGCAAAGATGATCAGGTTGTGCTGGCGGGCGAGCTCGACGATCTCCATCAGCAGCTCTTTTGAGTATACCGCACCCGTTGGATTGTTCGGGTTAATGATCACGATGCCGCGCGTGCGGGGCGTGATTTTTGCGCGAATATCATCGAGGTCCGGGAACCAGTCGGAGGACTCGTCGCAAAGATAGTGCACGGCCTTACCGCTGGACAAGGATACTGCAGCCGTCCACAGCGGATAGTCCGGTGCGGGAACCAGCATTTCGTCCCCGCTGTTCAGCAGCGCCTGCATCGCCTGCACGATCAGTTCGGAGACGCCGTTGCCAATATAAATATCTTCAACGGTAACATCACGCATGCCGCGTGCCTGGTAGTGCTGCATGATGGCTTTACGTGCGGAGTAAAGTCCTTTTGAATCGCAATAGCCTTGTGCAGTAGGAAGGTTGCGGATCACATCAACCAGAATTTCATCCGGCGCTTCAAAACCAAATGGCGCAGGGTTACCAATGTTGAGTTTCAGAACCTTGTTGCCTTCCTCTTCAAGGCGTTTTGCCTCTTTCAGAACCGGGCCGCGGATGTCATAACAGACGTTATCTAGCTTGCTGGATTTTTCGATAGGGGACATGAACCTTTAACCTTTTCGCTATTATTGCCGCTCCCTGCCGTGGAAGTCAGCACGGAATAATGTACTCCCCCCTCGCTTCGTTTTGAAGGGTGTGCAGTAGAAGATTTTGTGCCAGCAGCAAAAAATTGATAAATCTTTTTCGCTGCACATTCGCTTTTATACTGGCTTAAAGTTGCACTTACGGTACCAAGATGGGTCGAATGTGCTATTAATTTTTCAAAATCCTGTATATTGTGCTGAATAAAATAAGTGGTGAGCCGGACGACGGTAGCAATCACCCTGAGTGACTTTTCGTAAATCCTGAATGCTTGAGGAATGTTCCTGTAAAAGCATAATGTGGCTAAAAGTTACTCATGTGAAATTAATGTTAAGTGCCATTAATGAATGGTCTTAATCTAAATTAAAATTTATTTATTATTAACCTATAAAATGCAACTTTAGTTAATTTTAATAAAATTAGTTTAGAAGCTTAACATTCTTCTTTAATCCTCAATATTGCAATAAGACTTATAAATAAAGTGGATTTGGGTTAAGATGTCTTACAGGAAAGCAGGGGGCAGATACACGGTTTTTGTATATCTGCAACTGATTTTCCGAATTAATTGATTGTTATTGTTGGAGTTATCTCTGGCTGGAATGTGTCGAACATCTCCTGCTACGTTGACAGCGCTGCGATAAAGATGGCAGAAAAGGTGTTATACCTTTAATGTAATTTACATAAACCTGCGAACATCTAAATATCCTGAACGTTTAAGAGAATAAAAATAACGTCATGAAACGTGCTTTCTGACTGTTGATATAAAGCAGCACAATAACTATCTGTCAGGCAGTCTGCCGGGCCGGGATGCGAGGGAAAACCTTCAGAGGGAATTGCTTAACTGTTACACACAGCTTCAACCCGGGCAGCTCCGCACGAGCAACCTGAAAGTGAATAGATATGATAAATGCAAATCGTCCGATAATGAATCTCGACCTCGATCTGCTGAGAACGTTTGTTGCGGTCGCCGATCTCAACACTTTTGCAGCAGCTGCTGCCGCCGTTTGCCGAACTCAGTCCGCCGTCAGCCAGCAAATGCAGCGGCTGGAGCAGCTGGTTGGTAAAGAGCTTTTTGCGCGTCATGGGCGTAATAAGCTCTTAACGGAACACGGTATTCAGCTTCTGGGTTATGCCAGGAAAATTCTTCGCTTTAATGATGAAGCATGTATGTCATTAATGTTTAGCAACCTACAAGGGGTGCTAACGTTAGGCGCATCTGATGAGTCAGCGGATACAATATTGCCGTTTCTTCTCAATCGTATCAGTTCGGTTTATCCGAAGCTTGCACTGGACGTTAGCGTAAAGCGTAATGCTTTTATGGTTGAGATGTTAAATGAGAATAAAGTCGACCTGGTGGTGACTACGCATCGTCCCGGGCAGTTTGATTGCCTGACGCTGCGTACATCGCCTACGCACTGGTATTGTGCAGCCGAATACGTGCTGCAAAAAGGGGAACCGGTGCCACTGGTCTTACTGGATGACCCGAGCCCGTTTCGCGATATGGTGCTCACGGCGCTGAATGAGGCCAACATTCCGTGGCGTCTGGCGTATGTGGCTTCCACGTTACCAGCGGTCCGTGCAGCCGTGAAGGCCGGTCTGGGTGTAACGGCGCGTCCGGTAGAGATGATGAGCCCCGATCTGCGCGTTCTGGGGAAGTCCGATGGCCTGCCTGCGCTGCCGGATACGGAATATCTGCTCTGCCACAATTCGTCCAGCCATAACGAGCTGGCAAAGGTGGTGTTCGACGCGATGGAAAACTACCATAACCCGTGGCAGTTCGAGCGCGTTACCTCCGAAGGGGGGGATGATTCCCTGATCGTTGAAGGGGATTTTGAGTGATCGCCAGCTCAAAATTCTGGTAACAAAATGTAAGTGTAAAAAAAAGCCACTCGTGTGATTTTCGCATGCAGTGGCTTTTTTTTAGCAATAATATCCGCTTATAGCATATGGATTTTCAGGATACTCTCTATTTATCAATAAGCTAAATGATTTTGCTTACATATTGTCCGTTTTCCGTTCTAACTTCATCCATATCCCTCTCATGTTAAAAAAACAGGAAATATGTTGCCGTTTTCCTGGTTGAATTAACAAAAGCGTGTCACAGATCAAGAAAATACTCCTATTTGGGGGGAGGAATCGTTGGCAAATCCTGTCAAAATAGGAGGGTTATTTTTTTTACTTCCGAAACGGACACGATTCAACAACATACATTTGACGGAAAGTCATGCACCCACCAGGGTTAAAGGGCACCAAATGTTAATGAGAATCGCTCGATGTAATTTAATGTGAAGAAACCTTTGTTAAAGTTGACAATAGGTTATAGAAAGGAGTAAAAAAACCCATCATTTTGCTGTCTACGTCTCATTTCTGACAGTTAGTGTAAGGTTATTTGTTCCTCCCCATGAATCGATGTGATGCCCATCTGCCAGCAAGAGCAGTGTCGTTGGTATCACTTTTGATGAGTAAGCAATGAGTATGTCAACATCCACAGAAGTCATCGCTCATCACTGGGCATTCGCAATCTTTCTTATTGTAGCCATTGGCCTGTGCTGCCTGATGTTAGTCGGCGGCTGGTTCCTGGGCGGTCGCGCCCGTGCAAGGCACAAAAACACACCTTTCGAATCAGGTATTGATTCAGTAGGTTCCGCTCGCTTACGCCTGTCTGCCAAGTTCTATCTGGTAGCCATGTTCTTCGTCATCTTCGACGTGGAAGCGCTTTACCTTTTCGCATGGTCGACGTCCATCCGCGAAAGTGGTTGGGTGGGCTTTGTCGAGGCCGCAATTTTCATTTTAGTGCTACTGGCCGGTCTGGTTTATCTGGTGCGTATTGGCGCGCTTGACTGGACGCCTGCGCGTTCACGTCGTGAACACATCAACCCGGAAAACAGTATCTCTAATCGTCAGCAGTAACAGCGAGGCAATAAGATGGATTATACGCTCACCCGCATAGATCCTAACGGTGAGAATGACCGTTACCCCCTGCAAAAACAGGAGATCGTAACCGACCCCCTGGAGCAAGAAGTCAATAAAAGCGTGTACATGGGCAAGCTCGAACATGCCATGCACGATATGGTCAACTGGGGTCGTAAGAACTCCATCTGGCCTTACAACTTTGGCCTTTCTTGCTGCTACGTTGAAATGGTGACGTCATTCACTGCGGTGCATGACGTTGCGCGTTTTGGGGCAGAGGTACTGCGTGCTTCCCCACGTCAGGCTGACCTGATGGTGGTAGCCGGTACGTGTTTTACCAAAATGGCACCTGTTATTCAGCGTCTTTATGACCAGATGCTGGAGCCTAAATGGGTTATCTCCATGGGGGCATGTGCTAACTCTGGCGGTATGTACGACATCTATTCCGTCGTACAGGGCGTAGATAAATTTATCCCAGTGGATGTGTACATCCCGGGTTGCCCGCCACGTCCGGAAGCTTACATGCAGGCATTGATGCTGCTGCAGGAGTCTATCGGTAAAGAACGTCGCCCACTGTCGTGGGTTGTTGGCGATCAGGGTGTGTATCGCGCGAACATGCAGTCTGAGCGCGAGCGTAAACGTGGTGAACGTATTGCCGTCACCAATCTGCGCACGCCTGACGAAATTTAAATTGCGCCTGTAGGCCTGGAGAACACCTTCGCATATCACTACTCAAATAGCGCGAAGCCAGGCTCAACAGTCACCACGGACCATTTGCAATGGTGAACAATATGACCGACTTAACCGCGCAAGAAGCCGCCTGGCAGACCCGGGATCATCTGGATGACCCAGTCATTGGCGAACTGCGCAACCGTTTTGGGCCGGATGCCTTTACTGTTCAGGCTACCCGCACCGGGGTACCCGTTGTTTGGGTGAAGCGTGAGCAATTGCTGGAAGTTGTCGATTTCCTCAAGAAATTGCCAAAACCGTACGTCATGCTGTTTGACTTACACGGCATGGATGAACGTCTGCGTACCCACCGCCAGGGTCTCCCTGCTGCGGACTTTTCCGTTTTCTACCACCTGATCTCAATAGACCGTAATACGGATATCATGCTCAAGGTGGCATTGTCTGAAAACGACATGCATTTGCCGACGATCACCAAACTTTTCCCGAACGCCAACTGGTATGAGCGTGAAACCTGGGAAATGTTCGGCATGACCTTCGACGGCCACCCGCATCTGACGCGCATCATGATGCCACAGACCTGGACCGGCCACCCGCTGCGTAAAGACTACCCGGCACGTGCAACCGAATTCGATCCGTTTGAGCTGACTAAAGCCAAGCAGGATCTGGAAATGGAAGCGCTGACCTTCAAACCGGAAGACTGGGGCATGAAGCGCGGTACCGACAACGAGGACTTCATGTTCCTCAACCTCGGTCCAAACCACCCGTCTGCGCACGGTGCATTCCGTATTATTCTTCAGCTCGATGGCGAAGAGATTGTCGACTGCGTGCCTGACATTGGTTACCACCACCGTGGTGCTGAGAAGATGGGCGAGCGTCAGTCCTGGCACAGCTACATTCCGTATACGGACCGTATCGAGTACCTCGGCGGCTGCGTCAACGAGATGCCATACGTGCTGGCCGTTGAGAAACTGGCGGGTATCGTTACGCCGGATCGCGTTAACGTGATTCGCGTTATGCTGTCAGAACTGTTCCGTATCAACAGCCACCTGCTGTACATCTCCACGTTCATTCAGGACGTCGGCGCGATGACCCCGGTCTTCTTCGCCTTTACCGACCGTCAGAAAATCTACGATCTGGTGGAAGCGATTACCGGTTTCCGTATGCACCCGGCCTGGTTCCGTATCGGCGGTGTGGCACACGATCTGCCGCGCGGCTGGGACCGTTTGCTGCGTGAATTCCTCGACTGGATGCCAAAACGTCTGGCGTCTTACGAGAAAGCCGCGCTGCGTAACACCATCCTGAAAGGCCGTTCCCAGGGCGTTGCTGCCTACGGCGCGAAAGAAGCGCTGGAGTGGGGGACAACAGGTGCAGGTCTGCGTGCGACCGGTATTGATTTCGACGTGCGTAAAGCCCGTCCTTACTCTGGCTACGAGAACTTCGACTTTGAAGTCCCGGTGGGCGGCGGTGTTTCCGACTGCTACACCCGCGTGATGCTGAAAGTGGAAGAGCTGCGCCAGAGTCTGCGCATCCTTGAGCAGTGCCTCAACAACATGCCGGAAGGCCCGTTCAAGGCGGATCACCCGCTGACGACGCCGCCGCCGAAAGAGCGCACGCTGCAACATATCGAAACCCTGATCACCCACTTCCTGCAGGTTTCCTGGGGTCCGGTCATGCCGGCGCAAGAATCCTTCCAGATGATTGAAGCGACCAAGGGTATTAACAGTTACTACCTGACCAGTGACGGCAGCACCATGAGCTACCGTACCCGCGTGCGTACGCCGAGCTTTGCGCACCTGCAGCAGATCCCGTCCGCCATCCGCGGCAGTCTGGTCTCCGACCTGATTGTGTATCTGGGTAGTATCGATTTTGTTATGTCAGATGTGGACCGCTAATTATGCACGAGAATCAACAACCACAAACCGAGGCTTTTGAGCTGAGTGAAGCAGAACGTGCCGCCATTGAGCACGAGATGCACCACTACGAAGACCCGCGTGCGGCGTCCATTGAAGCGCTGAAAATCGTACAGAAACAGCGTGGTTGGGTGCCGGATGGGGCGATCTATGAGATCGCGAAAGTGCTGGGTATTCCGGCAAGCGACGTAGAAGGCGTAGCCACGTTCTACAGCCAGATCTTCCGTCAGCCGGTTGGCCGCCATGTGATCCGCTACTGTGACAGCGTTGTCTGCCATATCACCGGTTATCAGGGCATCCAGGCTGCGATTGAGAAGAAGCTCAATATCAAGCCGGGCCAGACCACGTTCGATGGACGCTTTACTCTGCTGCCAACCTGCTGCCTGGGTAACTGCGACAAGGGGCCGACCATGATGATTGATGAGGACACTCACAGCCATCTGACGCCGGAAGCGATTCCTGACCTGCTGGAGCAGTACAAATGAAAACTGTAATTCGTACTGCTGAGACGCATCCGCTGACCTGGCGTCTGCGTGATGACAAACAGCCGGTATGGCTCGACGAATATCAGAGCAAAAACGGCTATGCCGGTGCGCGTAAAGCCCTGGGCGGCATGGCGCCGGACGACATCGTTAACGCGGTAAAAGAGTCTGGCCTGAAAGGCCGCGGCGGCGCGGGCTTCTCCACCGGTCTGAAGTGGAGCCTGATGCCAAAAGACGAATCCATGAACATCCGTTACCTGCTGTGTAACGCCGATGAAATGGAGCCGGGTACGTATAAAGACCGTCTGCTGATGGAGCAGCTGCCGCACCTGCTGGTGGAAGGCATGCTGATCTCCGCGTTTGCGCTGAAAGCCTACCGTGGCTACATCTTCCTGCGCGGTGAGTACATCGAAGCGGCAGAAAACCTGCGTCGCGCGATTGCCGAAGCCACCGAAGCGGGCCTGTTGGGTAAAAACATCCTGGGCACCGGGTTTGACTTCGAACTGTTCGTGCACACCGGCGCCGGGCGTTATATCTGCGGTGAAGAAACCGCGCTGATTAACTCCCTGGAAGGCCGCCGCGCGAACCCGCGTTCCAAGCCACCGTTCCCGGCAAGCTCCGGCGTATGGGGTAAACCGACCTGCGTAAACAACGTCGAAACCCTGTGTAACGTTCCGGCTATCCTCGCCAACGGCGTGGAGTGGTATCAGGGCATCTCCTCAAGCAAAGATGCCGGTACCAAGCTGATGGGCTTCTCCGGTCGCGTTAAAAACCCTGGCGTATGGGAGCTGCCGTTCGGTACCACCGCACGTGAAATTCTTGAAGACTACGCTGGCGGCATGCGCGATGGCCTGAAATTCAAAGCCTGGCAGCCGGGTGGGGCAGGGACAGACTTCCTGACCGAAGCCCACCTTGACCTGCCGATGGAATTCGAAAGCATTGGTAAAGCAGGCAGCCGTCTGGGTACGGCGCTGGCGATGGCCGTCGACCACGAGATCGGCATGGTCTCGCTGGTGCGTAACCTGGAAGAGTTCTTCGCCCGCGAGTCCTGCGGCTGGTGCACACCGTGCCGTGATGGTCTGCCGTGGAGCGTGAAGATCCTGCGTGCAATCGAACGTGGCGAAGGCCAGCCTGGCGATATCGAGACGCTTGAGCAACTGTGTCGATTCTTAGGCCCGGGTAAAACCTTCTGTGCCCACGCACCGGGTGCCGTCGAACCTCTGCAGAGCGCGATCAAATATTTCCGCGACGAGTTCGAAGCAGGCATCAAGCAGCCGTTCAGCAATACCCATGCCATCAATGGGATTCAGCCGAACCTGCTAAAAGCGCGCTGGTAACGACAAGAATTTTGATTAACGCTCGGTTTCGACCGAGCCAACTGGAAGCATGCTAATGGCTACGATTCATGTAGACGGCAAAGAATACGAAGTCAACGGGGCGGACAACCTGCTGGAAGCTTGTCTGTCTCTTGGCCTCGATATTCCGTACTTTTGCTGGCATCCGGCGCTGGGCAGCGTCGGTGCTTGCCGCCAGTGTGCGGTGAAGCAATATCAAAACGCGGAAGACACGCGTGGTCGCCTGGTGATGTCCTGTATGACGCCAGCCACCGAAGGCACTTTTATTTCGATTGATGACGAAGAAGCCAAACAGTTCCGCGAAAGCGTTGTGGAATGGTTGATGACCAACCACCCGCACGACTGTCCGGTCTGTGAAGAGGGCGGTAACTGCCACCTTCAGGATATGACCGTGATGACCGGCCACAGCTTCCGTCGCTATCGCTTTACCAAGCGTACCCACCGTAACCAGGACCTGGGGCCGTTCATCTCTCACGAAATGAACCGCTGCATCGCCTGCTACCGCTGCGTGCGTTACTACAAAGACTACGCAGACGGTCAGGATCTGGGCGTATATGGCGCGCACGATAACGTCTACTTCGGTCGTCCGGAAGACGGTACGCTGGAAAGCGAATTCTCTGGTAACCTGGTAGAAATCTGCCCGACCGGCGTATTCACGGATAAAACTCACTCCGAGCGTTACAACCGTAAATGGGACATGCAGTTTGCGCCAAGCATCTGCCAGCAGTGTTCCCTCGGCTGTAACACCAGCCCGGGTGAGCGTTACGGCGAGCTGCGTCGTATCGAAAACCGTTACAACGGCACCGTTAACCACTACTTCCTTTGCGACCGCGGTCGTTTCGGCTATGGCTATGTGAACCTGAAGGACCGTCCGCGTCAGCCGGTTCAGCGCCGTGGCGACGACTTCATTACCCTAAACGCTGAACAGGCGATGCAGGGTGCGGCAGACATTCTGCGCCAGTCGAAGAAAGTGATTGGTATTGGCTCCCCGCGTGCCAGCATCGAAAGCAACTTCGCGCTGCGCGAGCTGGTCGGGGCGGAAAACTTCTATACCGGTATCGCCCAGGGCGAGCAGGAACGTCTGCAGCTGGTACTGAAAGTGCTGCGTGAAGGCGGTATCCATACCCCGGCGCTGCGCGAAATCGAATCCTATGATGCGGTCCTGGTGCTGGGTGAAGACCTGACGCAGACCGGCGCACGCGCGGCTCTGGCGGTTCGCCAGGCGGTGAAGGGTAAAGCACGTGAAATGGCAGCGGCGCAAAAAGTGGCTGACTGGCAGATTGCGGCGATCCTGAACATCGGTCAGCGCGCGAAGCATCCTCTGTTTGTGACCAACGTCGACAATACCCGTCTGGACGATATTGCGGCGTGGACCTACTGCGCACCGGTTGAAGATCAGGCGCGTCTTGGCTTTGCCATTGCCCACGCGCTGGACAACAACTCACCGGCCGTTGAGCTGGATCGCGACCTGCAAAACAAGGTCGACGTGATTGTTCAGGCCCTGGCCGGTGCGAAGAAACCGCTGATTATTTCCGGTACCAACGCCGGTAGCGCAGAGATCATTCAGGCAGCAGCCAACGTGGCCAAAGCTCTGAAAGGCCGCGGTGCTGACGTCGGTGTGACCATGATTGCCCGTGCGGTGAACAGCATTGGTCTGGGCATGATTGGCGGCGGCTCGCTGGAAGCAGCGTTAAGCGAACTGGAGTCCGGTGCCGCTGACGCCGTTGTGGTGCTGGAAAACGATCTGCATCGCCACGCCTCTGCCGCTCGCGTTGACACTGCGCTCTCCAAAGCGCCGCTGGTGATGGTGATTGACCATCAGCGCACCGCGATTATGGACAAAGCGCACCTGGTGCTCTCTGCGGCAAGCTTCGCAGAAAGCGACGGTACCGTTATCAACAACGAAGGCCGCGCGCAGCGTTTCTTCCAGGTTTACGACCCGGCGTACTACGACAGCAACACCGTGATGCTGGAAAGCTGGCGCTGGCTGCACTCCCTGCACAGCACCGTGCAGAGCCGTGAAGTGGACTGGACGCAGCTCGACCACGTTATCGACGCGGTAGTCGAAAAACTGCCTCAGCTGGCAGGCATTAAAGATGCCGCGCCTGAAGCAAGCTTCCGCATTCGCGGCCAGAAACTGGCGCGTGAACCGCACCGTTACAGTGGCCGTACTGCGATGCGTGCCAACATCAGCGTGCACGAACCGCGCCAGCCGCAGGATAAAGACACCATGTTCGCCTTCTCGATGGAAGGGAACAACCAGCCGTCTGCGCCGCGTTCGCAAATCCCGTTCGCATGGGCACCGGGCTGGAACTCCCCGCAGGCATGGAACAAGTTCCAGGCTGAAGTGGGCGGCTCCCTGCGCCACGGCGATCCGGGCGTGCGTCTGATTGAAGCCTCCGAAACCGGTCTGGACTTCTTCACCACCGTACCGGCGCGCTTCCAGGCGCAGGACGGTAGCTGGCGTATTGCCCCGTACTACCACCTGTTCGGTAGCGACGAGCTGTCCCAGCGTTCACCGGTCTTCCAGACCCGTATGCCGCAGCCGTACATCAAGCTTAACCCGGCTGATGCCGCGAAGCTTGGCGTTAACGCGGGTGCAAACATCGCCTTTAGCTATGACGGCCAGACCATCAGCCTGCCGCTGATTATTTCTGAAAGTCTGACAGCAGGGCAGGTGGGTCTGCCGATGGGTATGCCAGGCATCGCGCCGGTTCTGGCAGGTGCGCGTCTTGATAATCTGCAGGAGGCAAAAGCATGAGTTGGTTAACGCCGGATCTTATCGACATCCTGCTGAGCATTCTGAAAGCGATTGTTATCCTGCTGGTGGTGGTCACCTGCGGCGCGTTCATGAGCTTTGGTGAACGTCGTCTGCTCGGTCTGTTCCAGAACCGTTACGGACCGAACCGCGTGGGCTGGGGTGGTTCACTCCAGCTGGTCGCGGATATGATCAAGATGTTCTTTAAAGAGGACTGGATCCCGCGCTTCTCGGATCGCGTGATCTTTACTCTGGCACCGATGATCGCCTTCACCTCGCTGCTGCTGGCGTTTGCTATCGTTCCGGTCAGCCCGACCTGGGTGGTCGCTGACCTGAACATCGGCATTCTGTTCTTCCTGATGATGGCAGGCCTCGCGGTTTACGCGGTCCTGTTCGCAGGCTGGTCCAGTAACAACAAATACTCGCTTCTGGGTGCGATGCGTGCTTCCGCGCAGACCCTGAGCTACGAAGTGTTCCTGGGTCTTTCCCTGATGGGCGTGGTGGCGCAGGCCGGTTCATTCAACATGACCGACATCGTCAACAACCAGGCCGACATCTGGAACGTTATTCCGCAGTTCTTTGGGTTTATTACCTTTGCCATCGCGGGCGTGGCAGTGTGTCACCGTCACCCGTTTGACCAGCCTGAAGCCGAACAGGAACTGGCCGACGGTTACCACATCGAATATTCCGGTATGAAATTCGGTCTGTTCTTCGTGGGCGAGTACATCGGTATCGTCACCATTTCCGCGTTGATGGTAACGCTGTTCTTCGGTGGCTGGCATGGCCCGTTCTTACCGCCGTTCATCTGGTTCGCGCTGAAAACCGCGTTCTTCATGATGATGTTCATTTTGATTCGCGCAGCGTTACCGCGTCCGCGTTATGACCAGGTAATGTCCTTCGGCTGGAAAGTGTGCCTGCCGCTGACGCTCGTCAACTTGTTGGTAACGGCGGCTGTCATTCTCTGGCAGCAGCCATAAGGGGCTATAGACCATGACCTTAAAAGAATTACTGGTAGGCTTTGGTACCCAGGTACGCAGTATCTGGATGATCGGCCTGCACGCGTTTGCCAAACGCGAAACCCGGATGTACCCGGAAGAGCCGGTATATCTGCCGCCGCGCTACCGTGGCCGTATCGTGCTGACGCGCGACCCGGACGGTTCCGAGCGCTGCGTTGCCTGTAACCTGTGTGCGGTAGCGTGTCCGGTAGGCTGTATCTCTCTGCAGAAAGCAGAGACGGTAGACGGCCGCTGGTACCCTGAGTTCTTCCGCATCAACTTCTCACGCTGCATTTTCTGCGGTCTGTGTGAAGAAGCGTGCCCAACCACGGCGATTCAGCTGACTCCAGACTTCGAGCTGGGTGAGTACAAGCGTCAGGACCTGGTGTACGAGAAAGAGGATCTGCTGATTTCCGGTCCGGGCAAATACCCGGAATATAACTTCTACCGGATGGCGGGTATGGCAATCGACGGCAAAGATAAGGGTGAAGCAGAGAACGAAGCTAAGCCTATCGACGTCAAGAGCCTGTTACCGTAAGGAGAGGGCAATGGAATTCGCTTTTTATATCTGTGGCCTTATCGCCATCCTGGCTACGCTGCGAGTGATCACGCACACCAACCCGGTGCATGCGCTGCTGTACTTAATCATCTCGCTGCTGGCCATTTCCGGGGTGTTCTTCGCATTGGGCGCGCACTTCGCCGGTGCGCTGGAAATCATCGTCTACGCCGGGGCCATCATGGTGCTCTTCGTGTTCGTGGTGATGATGCTGAACCTGGGCGGCTCTGAAATTGAGCAGGAACGTCAGTGGTTAAAACCGCAGGTGTGGATCGGCCCGGCAATTTTGTCGGCCATCATGCTGGTGGTGATCGTGTACGCCATTCTGGGTGTTAACGATCAGGGCATCGACGGCACGCCGATTGGCGCGAAAGAGGTAGGTATCACGCTCTTTGGCCCATACGTTCTGGCGGTTGAACTGGCCTCAATGCTGCTGCTGGCAGGTCTGGTTGTGGCTTTCCACGTTGGCCGCGAAGAGCGTGCTGGCGAGGTGCTGAGCAACCGCACTGACGACCGCGCGAAAAGAAAAACGGAGGAGCGCGCATGATCCCCTTAACACATGGACTGATCCTCGCTGCGATTTTATTCGTTCTGGGTCTGACCGGTCTGGTTATCCGCCGCAATCTGCTGTTTATGCTGATCGGGCTGGAAATCATGATTAACGCCTCCGCGCTGGCCTTCGTGGTCGCCGGAAGCTACTGGGGCCAGACCGATGGTCAGGTGATGTACATTCTCGCCATCAGCCTCGCGGCTGCCGAAGCGAGTATTGGCCTGGCGCTGTTGCTGCAGCTCCATCGTCGCCGCCAGAATCTGAACATCGATTCAGTAAGTGAGTTGCGTGGATGAACATGCTTGCCTTAACCATTATTTTTCCGCTGATTGGCTTCGTGCTGCTGGCGTTTTCTCGCGGCCGCTGGTCTGAGAATCTGTCTGCGACCGTCGGCATGGGCTCTGTTGGCCTGGCCGCGCTGGTGACAGCGTATGCGGGTATCGACTTCTTTAACAACGGGCGTCAGCCTTTCAGCGTACCGCTGTGGACCTGGATGTCGGTCGGTGATTTCAACATCGGCTTCAACCTGGTGCTGGACGGCCTCTCGCTGACCATGCTCTCCGTGGTCACTGGCGTCGGCTTCCTGATCCACATGTTCGCCTCCTGGTATATGCGCGGTGAAGAGGGGTACTCCCGCTTCTTCGCCTACACCAACCTGTTTATCGCCAGCATGGTGGTTCTGGTGCTGGCCGATAACCTGCTGCTGATGTATCTGGGCTGGGAAGGCGTAGGTCTGTGTTCTTACCTGCTGATCGGTTTCTACTATACCGATCCGAAGAATGGCGCAGCGGCCATGAAAGCATTCGTCGTGACCCGCGTGGGTGACGTCTTCCTCGCTTTCGCGCTGTTCATTCTTTACAACGAACTGGGCACGCTGAACTTCCGCGAAATGGTGGAACTAGCGCCGGCGCACTTCGCGGCAGGCAACAACATGCTGTGGTGGGCAACGCTGATGCTGCTGGGTGGTGCCGTGGGTAAATCCGCGCAGCTGCCGTTGCAGACGTGGCTGGCCGACGCGATGGCGGGTCCAACCCCTGTCTCCGCGCTGATCCACGCTGCGACCATGGTAACCGCCGGTGTTTACCTGATTGCGCGTACCCATGGCCTGTTCCTGATGACCCCGGAAATTCTGCATCTGGTGGGTATCGTCGGTGCGGTCACGCTGGTGCTGGCAGGCTTTGCCGCGCTGGTGCAGACCGACATCAAACGCGTTCTCGCGTATTCCACCATGAGCCAGATTGGTTACATGTTCCTGGCGCTGGGCGTTCAGGCGTGGGACGCGGCCATTTTCCACCTGATGACGCACGCGTTCTTTAAAGCGCTGCTGTTCCTCTCATCCGGTTCCGTGATTCTGGCCTGCCACCACGAGCAGAACATCTTCAAAATGGGCGGACTGCGTAAGTCCATTCCGCTGGTTTATGTCTGCTTCCTGGTGGGCGGCGCGGCGCTGGCGGCACTGCCGCTGATCACCGCGGGCTTCTTCAGTAAGGACGAAATCCTTGCGGGTGCCATGGCGAATGGTCATATCAATCTGATGGTTGCGGGTCTGGTCGGCGCGTTCATGACCTCCCTGTATACCTTCCGTATGATTTTCATCGTATTCCACGGTAAAGAACAAATTCACGCTCACGCAGGGAAGGGGATTACCCATCACCTGCCGCTGATTGTGCTGCTGGTACTGTCCACCTTCGTTGGCGCGATGATTGTGCCACCGCTGCAGGGCGTATTGCCAGACACCACCGAGCTTGAGCACGGTCGCGTTCTGACGCTTGAAATCACCTCCGGTGTGGTCGCTATCGCGGGCATCCTGATCGCTGCATGGCTGTGGCTGGGCAAACGTACGCTGGTCACTGCCGTGGCCAACAGCGCGCCGGGCCGTCTGCTGGGCACCTGGTGGTACAACGCGTGGGGCTTCGACTGGCTGTACGACATGATCTTCGTTAAGTCGTTCTTGGGCATCGCGTGGCTGCTGAAGCGCGACCCGCTGAACAGCCTGATGAACATCCCGGCGATCCTTTCACGCTTTGCAGGTAAAGGCCTGCTGTACAGCGAGAACGGTTACCTGCGCTGGTATGTGGCGTCCATGAGCATCGGTGCGGTTGTCGTGCTTGCGCTGCTGATGGTGTTGCGTTGATCGTTAAGTGAATTTTATTCGAATTCGTTGAAAATCAGGCCCCTGCTGGGGGCCTTAAAAAGGAATGTAAATCGCCATGTTACTACCCTGGCTAATATTAATTCCCTTCATCGGCGGCTTCCTGTGCTGGCAGACTGAACGCTTTGGCGTGAAGATGCCGCGCTGGATTGCGCTGATCACCATGGGATTGACGCTCGCGCTTGGCCTGCAACTGTGGTTGCAGGGCGGTTACTCACTGACCCAGTCTGCGGGCATTCCGCAGTGGCAGTCTGAGTTCATCCTGCCGTGGATCCCGCGTTTCGGCATTACGATCCACCTGGCGATTGACGGTCTCTCACTGCTGATGGTGGTGCTGACCGGTCTGCTCGGCGTTCTGGCGGTACTCTGCTCCTGGCGAGAAATCGAAAAATACCAGGGCTTCTTCCACCTGAACCTGATGTGGATCCTGGGCGGCGTAATCGGCGTGTTCCTTGCCATCGACATGTTCCTGTTCTTCTTCTTCTGGGAGATGATGCTGGTGCCGATGTACTTCCTGATCGCGCTGTGGGGCCACAAGGCGTCCGACGGTAAAACGCGTATCACGGCGGCAACCAAGTTCTTCATCTATACCCAGGCGAGTGGTCTGGTGATGTTGATTGCCATTCTGGCGCTGGTGTTTGTTCACCACAACGCGACCGGCACCTGGACCTTCAACTACGAAGACCTGCTGAAGACCCCAATGTCGCACGGTGTGGAATATCTGCTGATGCTGGGCTTCTTCATCGCGTTCGCAGTGAAAATGCCGGTCGTTCCGCTGCACGGCTGGCTGCCAGACGCGCACTCTCAGGCACCAACGGCGGGTTCCGTCGACCTGGCGGGCATCTTGCTGAAAACGGCGGCCTACGGTCTGCTGCGTTTCGCTCTGCCGCTGTTCCCGAACGCCTCCGCAGAGTTCGCACCGATTGCCATGTGGCTGGGTGTGATCGGTATCTTCTACGGTGCCTGGATGGCCTTCACGCAGTACGACATCAAGCGCCTGATTGCCTACACCTCCGTTTCCCACATGGGCTTCGTGCTGATTGCTATCTACACCGGCAGCCAGCTGGCGTACCAGGGCGCGGTGATCCAGATGATTGCGCACGGTCTGTCTGCAGCCGGCCTCTTCATCCTGTGCGGTCAGCTGTACGAACGTCTGCATACCCGCGATATGCGTATGATGGGCGGTCTGTGGAGCAAAATTAAGTGGCTGCCAGCGCTGTCCATGTTCTTCGCGGTGGCTACCCTGGGGATGCCGGGTACCGGTAACTTCGTCGGCGAATTTATGATTCTGTTCGGCAGCTTCAAAGTGGTACCGGTGATTACCGTGATCTCCACGTTTGGTCTGGTGTTCGCTTCCGTATACTCGCTGGCGATGCTGCATCGCGCTTACTTCGGTAAAGCGAAGAGCGAAATTGCTGCACAAGAACTGCCGGGGATGTCGCTGCGTGAGCTGTTCATCATCCTGCTGCTGGTCGTACTGCTGGTGCTGCTGGGCTTCTTCCCGCAGCCGATTCTGGATACCTCGCACAGCGCGATGGGTAACATCCAGCAGTGGTTTGTTAATTCTGCTTCTACTACAAGGCCGTAATTCGCCATGACAATAACTCCACAACAACTGATCGCGCTGCTACCGCTGCTGATCGTCGGATTGACGGTGGTGGTTGTGATGCTCTCCATTGCGTGGCGACGCAATCACTTCCTGAATGCCACGCTGTCGGTCATCGGCCTGAACGCCGCGTTAGTCTCTCTCTGGTTTGTTGGCCAGGGGGGTGCGATGGACGTCACCCCGCTGATGCGCGTTGACGGTTACGCCATGCTGTATACCGGACTGGTGCTGCTGGCAAGCCTGGCAACCTGTACCTTTGCGTATCCGTGGCTCGAAGGCTACAACGACAATAAAGAAGAGTTTTACCTGCTGGTTCTGATTGCCGCGCTGGGCGGCATTCTGCTGGCGAATGCGAACCACCTGGCCGCGCTGTTCCTCGGCATTGAGCTGATATCTCTGCCGCTGTTCGGCCTGATTGGTTACGCCTTCCGTCAGAAGCGCTCCCTGGAAGCAAGCATCAAGTACACTATTCTGTCTGCTGCTGCATCCTCGTTCCTGCTGTTTGGTATTGCGCTGCTGTACGCACAGTCCGGTAATCTCTCCTTCATGGCGCTCGGCAAGAGCCTAGGCGACGGCATGCTGCATGAGCCGCTGCTGCTGGCGGGTCTGGGCATGATGATTGTTGGCCTCGGCTTCAAACTCTCTCTGGTGCCGTTCCACCTGTGGACGCCAGACGTATACCAGGGCGCTCCGGCTCCGGTGTCGACCTTCCTGGCGACGGCGAGCAAAATCGCTATCTTCGGTGTGGTCATGCGTCTGTTCCTGTACGCGCCGGTAGGTGACAGCGAAGCGGTTCGCGTGGTGCTGGGCATTATCGCGTTCGTCTCCATCATCTTCGGTAACCTGATGGCGCTGAGCCAGACCAACATCAAGCGTCTGCTGGGCTACTCGTCTATCTCTCATCTGGGCTACCTGATGGTGGCGCTGATTGCGCTGCAGAGCGGCGAGATGTCGATGGAAACCGTGGGCGTGTATCTGGCCGGTTACCTGTTCAGCAGTCTCGGCGCCTTCGGCGTGGTGAGCCTGATGTCCAGCCCGTACCGTGGTCCGGATGCCGATTCACTGTTCTCCTACCGTGGTCTGTTCTGGCACCGTCCGATCCTGTCTGCGGTGATGACCGTGATGATGCTCTCTCTGGCAGGTATCCCGATGACGCTTGGCTTTATCGGTAAATTCTACGTGCTGGCCGTCGGTGTGCAGGCGCACCTGTGGTGGCTGACCGCGGGCGTGGTGATCGGTTCCGCGATTGGTCTCTACTACTACCTGCGCGTGGCCGTGAGCCTGTACCTTAGCGCGCCTCAGCAGCTCAACCGTGATGCCCCAACCAACTGGCAGTACAGCGCCGGTGGTATCGTAGTGCTTATCTCGGCGCTGCTGGTGCTGATCTTCGGTATCTATCCGCAGCCGCTGATTGATATCGTGCAGCGAGCGATGCCGCTGATGTAAAACAAAAAACCCGCCTCGGCGGGTTTTTTTATGGTTTTCGCCCTCTCCCTGTGGGAGAGGGACGGGGTGAGGGCACCAGCCCGCACCAGACTTAAGCCAGCTGCTTCCTGCTTATAAGCGGCCCGTCAATCTTCTTCATCGAGCGGTCCAGCACTTCCTCAATCACCGACGACAGCTCGTTTAGCTCAAACTTCGCCACATACCCGTCCGCTTTCACCTTACGAATATGATCTTCGTTGGCGTTGCCGGAAAGGGAAGAGTGGATCACCACCGGAATGTCCTTTAATACCGGGTCGGTTTTGATTTTGCGCGTCAGCGTAAAGCCGTCCATCTCCGGCATTTCAAGATCGGTCAGCACAAGCGCGATCTTATCGGTGATGGGAACTCCCTCAGCCTGCGCCTGAGCGGCCAGTACGCCAATTTTCTCCCACGCATCTTTGCCGGTGATATGCAGCTGCGCGGGGATCTCCATCGCCTGCAGACCTTTCTCCAGCATCGAGCGCGCCACCTTGGAATCTTCCGCAACGATGGCGACAGCGCCCGGCTTAATATGGAATTTGGTGGTCTTCAGATTCGTGGCGTGCAGATCGTGATTGGCCGGAGTGATGTCGTACAGGATCTGCTCAACGTCCAGCACCATCGCCAGATCGTTGGTATCCGTTTTCTCATCCAGGCAGGCGATGCTGGTGATGTAGCGACCGCTGACGGCGGTTTCCGCCGCGTGCACCTGCTTCCAGTCCAGACGCATGATGTTCTCAACCGACTCCACGGCAAACGCCTGCACGCTGCGCGCGTATTCGGTGATCAGCAGGATATTCAGCCCGGTGGTGGGCTTACAGCCCGCCACGGCGGCCAGGTCGATCACCGGGATCACCTGATCGCGAATATTCACCATTCCCATCAGCGGTGATTTCATCCCGGCAGGTTTCGTGAACTCCGGCATCGGCACAATTTCACGCAGTTTAAAGACGTTAATGCCAAACAGCTCGGATTTATTTTCGTTAAGAGAAGTGCCAAGACGAAACAGCAACAGTTCAAAACGGTTCGACAGGGTCAGATTCGCCCTGTCATCAATATCTTTCTGGAAATTATCCATTCTACCCTCGAGAGAAATGCTGACCTTTTAATCGTTATCGGCATCCTGAGGGAAAAATGAAGGACTAAACGCTGACCTGAGCGAAATCTTCGGCCAGTTCACATTCCGGGAACAGCGCGCGGCACTCTGCAAGCAGATTTGCACACCCTCGCGCGTCGTAGCGCGAGCTGACATGGGTGATGATGAGCCTCCCGACGCCCGCATCACGGGCAAGCTGCGCCGCCTGACGCGTAGAGCTATGGCCCCGGCCGTTGGCTTTTTCTTCCATCGCTGTTTCAAGCGTTGCTTCATGCACCATCACATCCACGCCCAGGGCAAGCTGAAGCGCTGCCGGGCACGGGGCCGTGTCGCCAAATATCGCCAGCTTTTTGCCGGGCTGCGGTGCGGCGAGATAATCCTGGCCGTTGATGACGCGCCCGTCCTCCAGCGTGACGGTCTCACCGTGCTTCAGGCGCTGGAACAGCGGCCCGGGTTTGACGCCATCGGCCATCAGCGCGGCGGCGTCCAGCGCGCCGGGTTTGTCATGCGCTTCAATGCGGTATCCATAGCACTCGACAGGGTGATTGAGCGGCTGAGCGCTCACCTTATATTCGCCGTCATCGAAAACCAGGCCTTCGCTAATTTCAACGACCTCCAGCGGATAATCCGTCCATGACCCGCTAAGGCGCAGCGTGGTTTCAACAAATTCACGAATACCCGCAGGCCCGTAAATCGTCAGCGAGTTGGCGTTACCGGCCATCGAGCGGCTGCACAGCAGGCCGGGAAGGCCAAACAGATGGTCACCATGCAGATGGGTGATAAAAATTTTATCCAGCTTGCCGGGGTGATAAGCGGTGTGTAACAGCTGATGCTGCGTCCCTTCACCACAGTCAAATAGCCACAGCCCGCCGCGGGTGGGATGTTTAAGATCCAGAAGGATCGCCGTCACGTTCCGTGAGCGGGTTGGCACGCCAGCGGACGTACCCAGAAAAATCAGTTCCATAACGCAATCAGCCCTTTGCCGAACGGGGAGGGGTTTAGTATAACGTGATGAACCCCAGGAAGGAGACTGACATGACCCAGTGGCAAGATTTACACCATAGTGACCTCACCGTTCATTCACTTTACGCCCTGCTGAAACTGCGCTGCGAAGTTTTTGTGGTTGAACAGACCTGCCCGTATCAGGACATCGACGGCGACGATCTCGTTGGCGAGAACCGCCATATACTCGGCTGGCGGAATAACGAGCTGGTGGCGTATGCGAGGATTCTGAAAAGCGAAGACGATTTTGAGCCTGTCGTCATTGGCCGCGTCATCATCAGCGGTAAGGCGCGCGGCGAAAAGCTGGGCTATCAGCTGATGGAAAAAACGCTGGAGGCGTGCCGGAAACAGTGGCCTGACAAGGCGTTATACCTGGGCGCGCAGGCACACCTGCAGTCCTTCTACGGCCACTTTGGTTTCGTGCCGGTCACCGATGTGTACGATGAAGATGGCATTCCCCACGTCGGCATGGCGCGAGAAGCGAAGCAGGCGTAATAGCGAGTCGTTGGCTATAGTTAGCGGACTGGTGTACTAACATGGAGAAAAATATGTCATTTCAATCCTGGGATACCCGTATCGACGACGACCTGGCTTTACTGAGCGAAACGCTGGAAGAGGTGTTACGTTCCTCGGGCGACCCTGCCGATCAGAAATATATTGAGCTAAAAGCCCGCGCCGAGCAGGCGCTACATGAAGTGAAAAACCGCGTCAGCCATGCGTCTGATACCTACTACTACCGTGCCAAAAAAGCGGTGTACCGTGCCGATGATTACGTGCATGAAAAACCGTGGCAGGGTATTGGCGTGGGGGCTGCCGTGGGGCTGGTGCTGGGGCTGCTGTTAGCCCGTCGTTAAGCCGCTTAACCACTCCCTATACGTGGGTACTGCTATTTATCGTCAGTACCCCGTATAATACGAGGTTTTAACAGGGAGAGGTTCGCGTGAATTCGATTTTCCTCGCGCTGGAGCAATTGCGTACCCAGCTTTCGCAAGCGTTACCCGCAACACCCGGCTTACGTCATTTCGACGTCTCTTTCCCGTTAAACGACGCCTTCGACCCTCTCGCCTGGCTTGGGGCTCAGCAGTGCTATCCGCAGTTTTACTGGCAACAGCGTAACGGCGATGAAGAGCTGGCTGCGCTGGGGGCGGTTACCCAATTTTCCTCTCTGGCGTTAGCCACGCAGTTTTTGCGCGAGCAAAACGCGGCACAAGATACCCGTATCTGCGGCCTGAACGCTTTTAATCCGGAGCAGGGGAGCCTCTTTTTACCGCGGCTGCTCTGGCGACGTACCGCCGGCAACGCCACGCTGCGCCTGCAGCTGTGGAGCAATTATTCTCTTCAGGAAGATGCCCGCGCCGCGCTGGATTTTTTACAGCAGCTCCGTCCTGCAAGGCCTATCCGCCCGCTATCCGTTCAGGTAGAGCACGAAACCCATCTGCCGCAGCAGGCCGAATGGCTGACGCTTATCCGCAGGGCGACAGAGACCATTGCGTGGGGTGAATTTGAAAAAGTGGTTCTCGCCCGGGCAACCGATATTCGTTTTACACAGCGCGTAAACCCCGTCGCGCTGATGGCAGCCAGCCGGGCCCTGAATTTACATTGCTACCATTTCTGCATGATTTTCGACGCCAGCAACGCGTTTCTCGGCTCGACCCCCGAGCGTCTCTGGCGGCGGCGCGGCACGCTTCTGCGTACGGAAGCGCTGGCGGGCACCGTCGCCAGCCATAGCGATGATAGCCAGGCGCAGCGTCTCGGCGAGTGGCTGCTGAACGATGATAAAAACCAGCGTGAAAATATGCTGGTCGTGGAAGATATTTGCCAGCGTCTTCAGCACTCTACGCAGACGCTCGAGGTACTGCCCCCCCAGGTGGTACGCCTGCGTAAAGTGCAGCATTTGCGCCGCTGTATCTGGACCGAGCTTAAACAGGCTGATGACGAGCAGTGTCTGCTCATGTTGCAGCCGACCGCGGCCGTTGCCGGATTACCCCGACAGCCTGCGCGCGAGTTTATTCAGAAGGTTGAACCCTTTAACCGCGAATGGTACGCCGGTTCGGCCGGGTATTTATCCCCCGAGCAGAGTGAGTTCTGCGTGGCGCTGCGCTCCGCGCGCGTTCAGGAGGACTCCCTGCGGCTCTACGCCGGCGCCGGTATCGTCAGCGGGTCTGACCCGGAGCAGGAGTGGCAGGAGATTGAAAACAAAGCCGCCGGATTGCGCTCTCTGCTCCTAAGGGATTAATACAGATTCGCGCAATCCCGATTCATATCAAAATTCCAATTTTTTCTATTATTTATACTGTGTCGCATTCTTGATACCGGACAATCTCATGTCAGTAAGTTCTTTTAACCGACGCTGGGCGGCGGTGATCCTTGAAGCCCTGACGCGCCATGGCGTCAGGCACGTGTGTATTGCACCGGGTTCTCGCTCAACGCCGCTGACGCTGGCGGCCGCCGAAAACCGGGCGTTAATTCACCACACCCACTTTGATGAGCGTGGCCTCGGGCATCTTGCGCTGGGTCTGGCGAAGGTCAGCAAAGAACCCGTGGCGGTGATTGTCACTTCCGGTACCGCCGTGGCGAACCTCTATCCGGCGCTGATTGAAGCCGGGTTAACCGGTGAAAAATTGATTTTACTGACGGCCGATCGTCCCCCTGAGCTTATCGACTGCGGCGCCAATCAGGCCATTCGCCAGCCGGGACTCTTTTCTTCGCATCCTTCGCAGACGATTTCGCTGCCCCGTCCCACCCAGGATATTCCGGCAAGCTGGCTGGTCTCCACCGTCGATCACGCCATGGAGACGTTGCGTAGCGGAGCGTTGCATATCAACTGCCCGTTTGCCGAGCCGCTGTACGGTGAGCTGGACGACACGGGTCTTGACTGGCAGCAGACCCTCGGCGACTGGTGGGAGAGTGAAAAACCGTGGCTGCGCGAGCAGACGCACCTTGAGAGCGCGAAACAGCGCGACTGGTTCTTCTGGCGGCAGAAGCGCGGCGTGGTTATCGCCGGGCGCATTAGCGCCTCTGAAGGCAAGCTGGTTGCCGAATGGGCGCAAACCCTGGGCTGGCCGCTGATAGGCGACGTGCTTTCCCAGACCGGTCAGCCGCTGCCGTGCGCCGATCTCTGGCTGGGTAATGCCAAAGCGGTCACCGAACTGGCGCAGGCGCAGATTGTGGTCCAGCTTGGATCGAGCTTGACCGGCAAACGGTTACTGCAGTGGCAGGCGACCTGCACACCCGACGAGTACTGGCTGGTGGACGCGCTGGAAGGGCGGCTTGACCCGGCGCACCACCGCGGTCGTCGTCTCGTCAGCTCTATCGACGCCTGGCTGGCGCTCCATCCCGCTGAAAAACTCAAGCCCTGGGCGGTGGCCATTCCGGACCTTTCGCGCCAGGCGTGGGAACTAACCAAAGCGCACTGTGAAGCGTTTAGCGAAGCCGGGCTGGCGCACCGTATTCGCCAGTACCTGCCCGAGCAGGGGCAGCTGTTTGTCGGCAACAGCCTGGTCGTGCGGCTGATTGACGCCTTTTCGCAGCTGCCCGCGGGCTACCCGGTGTACAGCAACCGTGGCGCCAGCGGCATCGACGGGCTGATCTCCACGGCGGCGGGCGTGCAGCGCGCCAGCGCGAAATCGACGCTGGCGATCGTGGGCGATCTCTCCGCGCTCTACGATCTCAACGCGCTGGCGCTGCTGCGTCAGGCGTCAGCCCCGTTTGTGCTGATTGTGGTCAACAACAACGGTGGGCAGATTTTCTCCCTGCTGCCTACGCCGCAGAGCGAGCGCGAGCGTTTCTATCTGATGCCGCAGAACGTGCAGTTCGAACACGCCGCGGCGATGTTTAGCCTGAAATACCATCGCCCGGAAAGCTGGGAACAGCTGGACGCGGCGTTAAACAGCGCATGGAAACAGCCGGGCGCGACGCTGATTGAGCTTGTGGTGAACGATGCTGACGGTGCGCAGGCCCTGCAAAGCCTGCTGGCGCAGGTGAGCCAGCTGTGATCCTTTCGGGCGTGCTGCAGGCCGGAAAACCAGGCTATCCCTGGCTGGTCTTTTTGCACGGTTTTTCGGGTGACTGTCGCGAGTGGCAGAGGGTCGGTGAAGGACTTAGCGATTATCCCAGGCTATATCTGGATCTGCCGGGGCACGGTGGATCCCGGAATCTGGGTGTGAAGGGGTTTGACGAGATGAGCGCGTTGCTCACCCGAACCCTGCTTAGTTACAACATACTTAAATTCTGGCTTGTCGGGTACTCCCTCGGCGGCCGCATTGCAATGTTCCATGCCTGCCAGCAGCCGAAGGGGCTGCAGGGCGTGGTGGTGGAGGGAGGGCATCCGGGCCTGCAGGATGACGATGCGCGAAATGCGCGGCTGGCATCCGACCGCCGCTGGGCAACGCGTTTTCGTACCGAACCGCTGGAGAAAGCGTTCGCTGACTGGTACCAACAGCCCGTTTTCGCCTCCCTTACGGACGCCCAGCGCGACGCGCTGATTACCCTGCGCAGCCAGAACAGCGGCGCGACGCTGGCGCTGATGCTCGAGGCAACGTCGCTGGCCGTGCAGCCCGACCTGCGTGCTGCCCTGAGCGCGCGCGATTTCTCTTTTGATTATCTCTATGGCGAACGTGATGAGAAGTTTGCGGCCCTGGCCGCTGAGCTGAAAGCCGTTCGCCATGCAATTCCCAACGCCGGACACAACGCCCACCGGGAAAATCCCGATGCGGTTACCGCAAGTCTGGCTCAGATACTGCGTCTTCGCATAAAGGACACTCTATGATCTACCCTGATGAAAACATGCTCTATGCACCGGTTGAATGGCAAGACTGCTCCGAAGGCTACACCGACATTCGTTACCACAAATCCACCGACGGCATTGCTAAAATCACCATTAACCGTCCGCAGGTGCGTAATGCCTTCCGTCCGCTGACCGTGAAAGAGATGATTCAGGCCCTGGCGGATGCGCGCTACGACGATAACATCGGCGTGATTGTCCTGACCGGCGAAGGCGATAAAGCGTTCTGCTCCGGCGGCGATCAGAAAGTGCGCGGTGACTACGGCGGATACCAGGACGATGCGGGTACGCATCACCTGAACGTCCTCGATTTCCAGCGTCAGATCCGCACCTGTCCAAAACCGGTGGTGGCGATGGTGGCGGGCTACTCCATCGGCGGCGGCCACGTGCTGCACATGATGTGTGACCTGACCATTGCCGCCGAGAACGCCATCTTCGGCCAGACGGGCCCGAAAGTGGGATCCTTCGATGGCGGCTGGGGGGCCTCCTACATGGCGCGCATCGTCGGTCAGAAAAAGGCCCGCGAAATCTGGTTCCTGTGCCGCCAGTACAACGCGCAGGAAGCGCTGGATATGGGCCTGGTGAACACCGTGGTGCCGCTTGCCGATCTCGAAAAAGAGACCGTGCGCTGGTGCCGTGAAATGCTGCAAAACAGCCCGATGGCGCTGCGCTGCCTGAAAGCGGCACTTAACGCCGACTGTGACGGTCAGGCTGGTCTGCAGGAGCTGGCGGGCAACGCCACCATGCTGTTCTACATGACCGAAGAGGGTCAGGAAGGGCGCAACGCGTTTAACGAAAAACGCCAGCCGGACTTCAGCAAATACAAACGGAACCCGTAATGCGTCGCGCGCAGGTTTACCGCTGGCAGATACCGATGGACGCGGGCGTGGTGCTGCGTGAACGGCGGTTAAAAACCCGTGACGGCTTCTTCGTGCATCTGCAGCAGGACGAGCGGGAAGGCTGGGGCGAGATTTCACCGCTGCCGGGCTTTAGCATGGAGTCGCTGGAAGACGCGCAGTCAGCATTGCTGGCGTGGGCAGACGCGTGGCGTGAGGGCACGAATCCGGCATTGCCGGATGTGCCTTCCGCGGCTTTTGGTATCAGCTGCGCGCTCGCGGAGCTGGACGGTAGCCTGCCGGAAGCTGGAAATTACCGCGCGGCACCGCTCTGCACGGGCGATCCGGACGAACTCTTCGCGCTGCTCTCCGCTATGCCGGGCGAGAAGGTCGCGAAAATCAAAGTTGGGCTCTATGAGGCGGTGCGCGACGGCATGGTCGCCAACCTGCTGCTGGAAGCGATCCCCGATCTTCATCTGCGTCTGGACGCCAACCGCGCCTGGACGCCGCTTAAGGCGCAGCAGTTTGCGAAGTACGTCAATCCGGCGTACCGCAGCCGCATTGCCTTCCTCGAAGAACCGTGCAAGACGCGCGATGATTCGCGTGCGTTTGCCCGCGAAACGGGGATTGCCATCGCCTGGGATGAAAGCCTGCGCGAGGCCGATTTTGAATTTGTCGCCGAATCCGGCGTCAGCGCGGTGGTGATTAAACCGACGCTGACCGGCAGCCTGGCGAAAGTGCGCGAGCAGGTCGCGGCGGCGCACGCCTTAGGGCTGACGGCGGTCATCAGCTCGTCGATTGAGTCCAGCCTTGGGCTAACCCAGCTGGCGCGCATTGCCGCCTGGTTAACGCCTGATACGGTCCCTGGTCTCGACACGCTGAACCTGATGCAGGCCCAGCTTCTCCGCCCGTGGCCGGACAGCGCGCTGCCCTGCCTCGACCTTACGGCGCTGGAGCCGCTGCAATGAGTTTTACCGACTGGCCGTGGCGGCACTGGTGTGCGCAGTTTGCCGATAAGCCGGCCCTGAGTCTTAACGACGAGACGCTTACCTGGCAACAGCTGCGCGCGCGCATTGACCGCCTTGCGGCGGGCTTTCACCGTCAGGGCGTGGAGGAGGGCGACGGCGTGCTGCTGCTGGCCCATAATCATCCGCACACCCTGCTGGCGTGGCTGGCGCTGCTCCAGTGCGGGGCGCGTATTCTTCCCGTGAATCCGCAGCTGCCGCGCCCGCTGCTGGACGTGCTGCTCCCGCAGATGACGCTGCGCTTTGCGCTGGTACTGGATGGCAGCTATGACGGTCTTCCTGCCCTGAGCATGCGCGAGACCGCCGATGCGTATTGCGCTGCGTGGCAACCGGCGCGGCTGGCGTCCATGACGCTGACCTCCGGCTCCACCGGGCTGCCGAAAGCGGCGGTCCATACCTGCGAGGCCCATCTTGCCAGCGCGCGCGGCGTTTTGTCGCTGATGCCCTACGGTGAAGACGACGACTGGCTGCTTTCGCTGCCGCTGTTTCACGTTTCCGGCCAGGGGATTTTATGGCGCTGGCTGCAGGCCGGCGCGCGGTTAACCGTGCGCGAGAAACAGCCGCTGGCGGAGTCGCTGTGCGGCTGTACCCACGCCTCGCTGGTGCCAACCCAGCTCTGGCGTCTGCTTAATGCACACCAGCATGTTGCACTGAAAGCGGTGCTGCTGGGCGGGGCGGCCATCCCTGTTGAATTGACCGAACAGGCGCGAGAACAGGATATACGCACCTTCTGCGGCTACGGCCTGACCGAGTTTGCCTCTACCGTCTGTGCGAAAGAGGCGGACGGCGAGCCGGACGTGGGCTATGCGCTGCCGGGCAGAGAGGTTCAGGTGGTCAACGGGGAAGTCTGGATCAGGGCGCAAAGCATGGCCTCAGGCTACTGGCGGGATGGCGAACTGATTCCGCTGACCAACGCGCAGGGATGGTTCGCCACACGCGATAGCGGCGAATGGCATAACGGACGTCTGACGATCCTGGGCCGCATGGACAACCTCTTTTTTAGCGGCGGAGAAGGGATCCAGCCGGAATCGCTGGAGCGCGTTATCGCCACGCACCCGCAGGTTAACCAGGTGTTTATTGTTCCGCTGGACGACGCCGAGTTTGGGCAGCGTCCGGTGGCGGTGGTGGAGTGTGAGCCGGGAACGGATATCACCTGTTTACCTGACTGGGTGAGGGATAAGGTGGCGCGTTTTGAGCAACCCGTCCGCTGGCTGCTGTTGCCGACCGAACTCAAAAATGGCGGTATTAAAGTCTCGCGCCGCGCGTTGCAGCAGTGGGTGAACGCATCGCTGAAGGGATAATAGCCGTTTCAAATAGTTACAATCTGATGACCTGCCGCACGCAGAGTGCTTGATCCCCGGGAGACTCCGGTTAAAATCTCGCGGTTTTGGGACTTCTTTATAATAATTGTGCGGGATCACGACAATGAAAAAAGCGGCATTACTGGGCTTCGGCCTGATGGTTGTATCTGCGGCGGCTAACGCCATCAGCATTAACGGCTCGGCGGGTCAGGATTATACCCACCTGGGCTTTGGCATGGGTACCGAGACATCCGGTCTGGCGATGACCGGCGGCTGGACGCATAATGATGACGACGGCGACGCGGCCAGCCTCGGCCTGGGTCTCAACGTTCCTCTTGGCCCGTTCCTGGCGACCGTCGGCGGTAAAGGTATCTATACCAACCCAAATGACGGTGACGAAGGGTACGCGGCTGCAGTGGGCGGCGGCCTGCAGTGGAAAATTGGCGACAGCTTCGGCCTGTTTGGTGAGTACTACTATTCGCCAGATTCCCTCTCAAGCGGTATCGAAAGCTATGAAGAGGCCAACGCCGGCGCGCGCTGGACCATCATGCGTCCGATTACCATCGAAGCGGGCTATCGTTATCTGAACCTGGCCGGTAAAGACGGCAACCGCGACAACGCGCTGGCCGACGGCCCGTACGTGGGCGTCAGCGCAGGCTTTTAATCACTCCGGCGCGGCATTCTGTCGCGCCAGTTTCTCTCTTATCCACCCCGCGTTTGCGTTATAGTGTTTTGACCAAATAAGCGGGAGAACATAATGATTAACGTGGAGATGTTATCCACCGGCGACGAAGTGCTGCATGGACAAATTATTGATACCAATGCAGCCTGGCTTGCCGATCTTTTCTTTGAGCAAGGATTACCGTTAACGCGCCGCAATACGGCGGGCGACAATCTTGAGTCACTGGTCTCTATTCTGCGTGAACGCAGTGAGCACTGTGACGTGCTGATTGTGAACGGTGGGCTCGGCCCTACCAGTGACGATCTCAGCGCGCTGGCCGCCGCGACCGCAAAAGGCGAAGGGCTTGTGCTGCACGAGGCGTGGCTTTCGCAGATGGAGCGCTTTTTCTCCGAACGTGGCCGCGTCATGGCCCCCAGCAATCGCAAACAGGCTGAAATTCCCGCCAGCGCCGAGCTGGTTGATAACCCGGTGGGTACCGCGTGCGGATTTGCCATGCAGCTGAACCGCTGCCTGATGTTCTTCACGCCGGGCGTGCCCTCAGAATTTAAAGTGATGGTCGAGCAGCAGATCCTGCCGCGCCTTCGCGATCGTTTTACCCTGCCGGAACCGCCGCTGTGTCTGCGTCTGACCACCTTTGGCCGCTCGGAAAGCGATCTGGCCCAAAGCCTCGATCACCTTCCGCTGCCGCCGGGCGTGTCCATGGGCTATCGCTCCTCCATGCCGATCATTGAACTTAAGCTGACAGGTCCGGCCGAGCAGAAAGAGGCGATGCTGGCGTTGTGGCCCGAGGTGCAGCGCGTGGCTGGCGAAAGCCTGATCTTTGAAGGTCCGGAAGGGTTGCCCGCGCTGATTGCGAAGCAGCTGCAGGCGCGTCAGCTCAGCGTGACCTTAAGCGAGCAGTTCACCGGTGGCCTGCTGGCACTTCAGCTGTCGCGCGTCAACGCGCCGCTGCTGGCCAGCGAAGTGGTGCCGTTCCAGCAGGAGACCCTGGCGCAGACCGCCCGCTGGGCGTCCGAGAGAAGGGTGAAGCATTTTGCCGGTCTGGCGCTGTTCGTCGGCGGGCTGGATGAAGAACACCTCAACTTCGCGCTGGCGACGCCCGAGGGCACCCACGCCCTGCGGGTAAAAATGAGCATTACCCGCCACAGCCTGGCGGTGCGTCAGGAGGTGTGCGCCATGATGGCGCTGAACATGCTGCGCCGATGGCTGAATGGCAAAGAGGTGGCCAGCGAGCACGGCTGGATTAACGTGGTTGAGTCGCTGTTCGTGGAGTAACGCCTGTGCCGGGGCCTTTCGCCCCGGCCATGTTCAGCCGAGCGCCTTTGCCAGCAGCGTAATCGGATGTTCGCAGCGCTTGCTGGTGGACATCTCAATCTGCCATTTGCAGGTTTCGCAGTCCGTCACCACAATATCCGCGCCGCTCTCCTCAATCTGACGAAACAGCGGGGCGCCAATCGCCTGCGACGTTTCGTAGTTTTCACGCTTAAAGCCGTAGGTTCCCGCAATCCCGCAGCAGCGCGAGTCCAGCACCGTCAGCTCCAGCCCCGGGATTAACCGCAGCAGCTCCAGCGTATAGAGCGACCAGCCCATCTTCTCCATATGACAAGGTGTGTGATACACCACCTTCAGGGGTAATTCCCTCAGCGGCAACGTCTGCCCGCTGTCCAGCTTGCGCCACAGGAAACGTGTCGCCAGCTCGATGTGCTCGCGTAGTCCGGTGTTGTCCACGTCCAGCAGATGCGGGTACTCATCGCGCAGGGTAAAGGTACAGGTGGAAGAGGTCGCCAGCACCGGAATACCTTTATCGACAATCGCTTCGTGCAGGGAGGTGACATTGCTCTGAGCCTGCCTGCGCGCTTTATCGGTAAACCCGTTGGCGATCAGCGGTACGCCGCAGCACTTCTCTTTGTTCAGTAGCTGAACGCCCGTTCCCATGGCGTTCAGCACCTTCAGCAGGTCTTTACCCAACTGCGGGTGGTTGTAGTTCACGTAGCAGCCGTGGAAAAAGGCCACCTGCTCGGCGTACTGAGCCTGTTTCGCCGCGACGGATTTATACCAGCGGCGGAAGGTTCCGTGAGAATATTTCGGCAGGCTGCGGTGATGGTCTATCTTCAGCGTGGCATCCAGCAGCTGGCGCACCGGTTTGAGAGAGGTCGCGGCATTCACCAGCGGGGCAAACGGCGTAGAGACGCTGCCCATCAGATCGGTATGGCTCAGAATCGCGTCCCGCAGCGACGGCTTTTGCGCGCTGTAGCGTGCCCGGGCGCGCTGGATGATATCGCCGATTTTCACATCTGACGGGCAGGCGACTTCGCAGCGTTTGCAGTTGATGCAGTATTTCAGCGCTTCATCATACAGTTTGCCGTCCTTCAGGCGCAGACGCTCGCCGTCCGGTCCGGCCTGCTTTGGTCCGGGATAGCGTGGGTTCACGCCGCTGACCGGGCAGACGGTGGTACACACCGTGCATTTGATGCAGCTTTCAAAACGGGTATCGTTCATTGTTCTGCCTCCGTGCGCTGGCTAATCTGCTCTGCCACATACAGCGCCGTGACGGCGCAGACTCCGCCACCGCACCCCTGAGCAATAGGATCGTACCCGCCCAGCAGCGAGCCGATGGCAAAGAGATTACTGATGGGGTTACCGGCAAGCTGCGGGTGTAACCAGTTATCGACAATCACGCCGAACTGCTGCCATGGCTGCGGCGAGAAGAAATCACTTTGATACCAGTCCGCGCGGGAGGCACGCTGGCGAACATCCAGCCCCATAATAGCTTCCCGGATACCCTCCCGGCTGCTCAGCAGCCCGTTGCTGAAGAAGCTGCCGCTTGCCAGCACCGTATAGCGCGCACGAAGCGGAATATCGTCGTGGTTGCGCGTCCAGATTTCGCTCACCGCGCCGTCGGTCAGGGTGATTTTTTTCACCTCATCACCCGCCATCCACACGCCGCCCTGCGCGACAAACTGGCGCTGGAGCTGGGTATGCAGACGAATGCCGGGTACGGACGGAGGCAGCGTTGGCAGCAGGCCGAGCGAGCAGGGCAGACGATCCGATAGCCAGCGCCAGAGCCGGTTGTCGCGTAAGCCAAAGCAGGCGGGCATCAGCAGGGCGTCACAGCTGTCGCTGAGGGGCCTGAGCGCGTCATACAGCAGCGGCCATTTGTCCTCGTTATCCAGAAATCGGGCGATATTCACCGCGCGAAACTCGCTCGGGTTATCGCGCAGGACATCAAGCTCAGGTAGCTCTATCTCTGCCGTTTCGGCATAGATCCCCTGGCGGCAAAGCGACGCCGCCGCGAGATGGGGCTGAAAATCCAGAAAACCGCTAATACCCACGACCCGGACGCGCGCGGCATTGAAGGGGGCAACGGGCACCTCCTCCGGGCTGAGCCAGGCAGAGCGTAAGGTACCGAGCGGCGTGACGCGCTGGTGATTGAGCCGGGCGCTCCCCTTCAGACGCGCGCCGCAGTCCGCCAGCAGCGCTTCGGTTTCCAGCGCAAAGCGGTCAACGTTGTGCGCGCCAATCAGGTGATAGGGGTGCTCCGGCGGCAGCTTATCGCGGTACGTTTCGTCCACCAGATCCAGCGAGCCCGACGAGAAGTGCAGGGCGCTCTGGCCCCGTGTGATAATGGCGCAGCGCAGCCCCTGCCTGGTGAGCCTGATGCCGCAGAGCAGGCCTGCCAGCCCGCCGCCGACGATTACGGTATCAAATTTCATCGCGTTGCTCCTTCTCAAGACCGCAAAGCCCCTGGTAGACCCAGCGGGTAAATTCGCTTTCGCGCAGGGCATCGCCCCAGGCGACAGGCTGGATGCCTTTCCAGCGCTCGTTTAAAAACGCGCTGAGCTGATCGAGCGACTGGGTCGCGGTGGTGGTATGAAAGCGCTGCAGCAGTCCGGCGGCACGACAGGCGCACAGCTCGCCCTGACAGGTACCCATTCCCACGCGGGTGCGGCGGCGAAGATCGAGCAGGCTGTTAACCGTCAGATTTTCCACCGCGTACTGCACCTCACCGGCGGTGACGGCTTCGCACTCGCACACCAGGCTGCGGCTCAGGCGCCCTTCACCGAGCCACTGCGGCGTTCTGTCGCCGTGGCGGTAAATAGCGGATCCGCGCAGCGGCGCGGGCAGGGAGATGATTTTTTGCAGCGTTTTTTCGGTGGACTGACGCGAGCCGGGCAGGGGTTGTTCTGCCGTCACGCACCGTTCGGTATTGCCCAGCTTGCGGCAGACGGCATCGGTCGCCCACTCGGCCATCAGGCGGTAGGTCATCAGCTTGCCGCCGGTGATGGTGATAAACCCATCCAGCCCGTCACGCCCGGCGTGATCGAGCAGCACGATGCCCCGGCTGACGTTACGCCCGCTCGGATCGTTATCGCTGGCGACCAGCGGACGCACGCCTGCGTAGGCGCGCAGAATACGCGTCTGCGCCATCACCGGGGCCAGTTTTTCCCCTTCACGCAGCAGGATGTCGACCTCTTCAGCGGTCACGCGGTTATAGTCAATCTCGCTATAGTCCACGTGGGTTGAGGTCGTACCGATTAATGAGATGGTGTCGCCCGGCACCAGAATATCGGCATCTGACGGTTTGCGGCAGCGGTTAATGACGTGGTTATTGATGCGGTGGTCGAGGATCAGCAGCGAGCCTTTCGCCGGGAACATGCGCACCGACAGGTCCGCGTATTCCGCGATGCGCTGCCCCCAGATCCCCGCTGCGTTGACCACCACGGCGGCATACAGCTCGCTGTGTTCATTATATTGCTTATCAAGGATCCGCACGCCGCAGATACAATGACCTTCACGGATAAGCCCGGTCACTTCGTGTCCGGTCAGGATGTGAGCGCCATGTTCGCGGGCGTCCAGCATGTTGGCGGCAGTCAGGCGGAAGGGGTCAACGGTGCCGTCAGGCACTTTGACCGCGCCGATAAGCGCCGGGTTAACCGACGGTTCCAGCCGCCGCGCCAGAGCCGGATCCATGGCCTCAGCCTGAATGCCCGCTGCACAGCAGGCGGTAATAAAGGTGTCCTGAAAGGTGAGGTCATCTTCGGGAAGAGTGATAAACAGGCCGTCAGTCGGCTCAATGCAGTGGCGGGCGATACGCTTGAGGATCTGGTTTTCAGCAATACATTCGCGCGCGGATTCAGCGTCGGTGACTGCATACCGGGCGCCGCTGTGCAGCAGGCCGTGGTTACGTCCGGTTGCGCCCGTGGCGATATCATGGCGTTCCAGAAGCGTGACGCTTAAGCCGCGAAGGGCGCAGTCGCGCGCGATCCCGGCGCCGGTTGCGCCACCACCAATGATTATCACATCACTATAACGAGGATCGTGACTGGTCATTGTTTACCCTCTATGTTCGTTTTTTATCATTTAGCCATATTAATTTTGTGGTTTGTTTGATTTCGAACATAAACGCGCGGAATTCGAAAGTGAAACGTGATTTCATGCGCTTTTTTGCGCATTCTGTCATATTTCTGTAACAATCTGTGCGTTGATTCACAGTAACAATCACCGTGATTTCTTAACATCCCCGCCTCTGGAATTCAGGTGCGAGCCACCTGCTCATTCATTTCAAGGCCACGGAGGCTGTTATGCTCAGTATCTTCAAACCTGCGCCGCACAGGGCGCGTCTGCCAGAGGCAGAAATAGATCCGCTCTATCGCCGTCTGCGTTGGCAAATCTTCCTGGGGATCTTCTTCGGGTACGCGGCGTACTACCTTGTACGTAAAAACTTCGCGCTCGCCATGCCGTATCTGGTGGAGCAGGGCTTTTCCCGTGGCGATCTGGGGTTCGCGCTGTCGGGGATCTCCATCGCCTACGGTTTTTCCAAATTCATCATGGGTTCCGTGTCGGATCGCTCGAATCCGCGCGTGTTCCTGCCCGCCGGTCTGATCCTGGCGGCAGCGGTGATGCTGTTCATGGGCTTTGTGCCGTGGGCAACCTCCAGCATTGCCATCATGTTCGTGCTGCTGTTCCTCTGCGGCTGGTTCCAGGGGATGGGGTGGCCGCCGTGCGGGCGTACCATGGTGCACTGGTGGTCCCAGAAAGAGCGCGGCGGCATCGTGTCGGTGTGGAACTGCGCGCATAACGTGGGCGGCGGTATTCCGCCTCTGCTGTTCCTGCTGGGGATGGCCTGGTTCAACGACTGGCATGCGGCGCTTTATATGCCTGCCTTTGGCGCCATTCTGGTGGCGATTATTGCCTTCGCCCTGATGCGCGACACGCCGCAGTCCTGCGGCCTGCCGCCGATTGAAGAGTACAAAAACGACTATCCGGATGATTACAGCAAGGAGCACGAAGAAGAACTGACCGCGAAACAGATCTTCATGAAGTACGTGCTGCCGAACAAGCTGCTGTGGTACATCGCGGTCGCGAACGTGTTCGTTTACCTGCTGCGCTACGGCATCCTCGACTGGTCGCCAACCTACCTGAAAGAGGTGAAGCACTTCGCGCTGGATAAATCCTCTTGGGCCTATTTCCTGTATGAATATGCCGGGATCCCGGGCACGCTGCTTTGCGGCTGGATGTCGGACAAAGTGTTTAAAGGCAACCGCGGCGCGACGGGCGTCTTCTTTATGACGCTGGTGACCATTGCTACCGTGGTGTACTGGCTCAACCCGCCGGGCAACCCATCAGTAGATATGGCCTGCATGATCGTCATCGGCTTCCTGATTTACGGTCCGGTGATGCTGATCGGTCTGCATGCCCTGGAGCTGGCGCCGAAAAAAGCGGCGGGCACGGCGGCGGGCTTTACCGGCCTGTTCGGCTACCTGGGCGGTTCGGTCGCGGCGAGCGCCATCGTGGGCTACACCGTTGACTTCTTCGGCTGGGACGGCGGCTTTATGGTGATGATCGGCGGCAGCGTGCTGGCGGTACTGCTGCTGATTGTTGTGATGATCGGTGAGAAACGTCACCACGCGGAAGTGCTGGCGCGTCGTCAATAAGGAGCTTAGCGATGAAATTTACCCAACTTGCAACCGGCCTGCTGCTGGCGGGCCTGATGACAGGCTCCGCGCTGGCGGCGGATAAAATTGTTATTGCCCACCGCGGCGCCAGCGGCTATCTGCCGGAGCATACGCTGCCGGCGAAGGCGATGGCCTATGCGCAGGGTGCGGATTACCTGGAGCAGGATCTGGTGATGACGAAGGACGACCAGCTGGTCGTCCTGCATGACCACTATCTTGACCGCGTGACGGACGTGGCGGATCGTTTTCCGGACCGCGCGCGCAAAGATGGCCGCTTCTATGCCATCGACTTCACGCTGGCGGAGATCCGTTCCCTGAAGTTTACCGAGGGCTTTGAGATTGAAAACGGCAAGAAGGTGCAGGTCTATCCGGGACGTTTCCCGATGGGCAAATCTGACTTTCGCATTCATACCTTCCAGGAAGAGATTGAGTTTGTTCAGGGGCTGAACCACTCAACCGGTAAAAACATCGGCATCTATCCGGAAATCAAAGCGCCGTGGTTCCACCATCAGGAAGGAAAAGATATTGCCGCGAAGACGCTCGAGGTGCTGAAGCAGTACGGCTACACCGGCAAGAAGGACAAAGTTTACCTGCAGTGTTTTGATGCCGCCGAGCTGAAGCGCATCAAAACCGAGCTGGAGCCGAAGATGGGGATGGATCTCAATCTGGTGCAGCTGATTGCCTATACCGACTGGAATGAAACCCAGGAGAAGCAGCCGGACGGGAAGTGGGTTAACTACAGCTACGACTGGATGTTTAAGCCGGGCGCGATGAAGCAGATTGCGCAGTACGCCGACGGCATCGGGCCGGATTACCACATGCTGGTGGCGGAAGGCTCAACGCCAGGTCACGTGAAGCTGACTGCGATGGTGAAAGAGGCGCACGCCAGCAGGATGCAGGTGCACCCGTATACCGTGCGTGCAGACCAGCTGCCGCCATATGCCACGGACGTGAATCAGCTTTATGAAGTGTTGTATAAGCAGGCGGGCGTGGACGGACTGTTTACGGATTTCCCGGATAAAGCGGTGACGTTCTTAAAATAGAAAAAAGGGCCGTAAGGCCCTTTTTTACATCTCGATCTCTATATCGCCTTTTGCCCGGCAGCAGCAGGGCAAAATTTCCCCTTCGTTGATAAAGGCCAGCGGCTCGGTCAGCCAGTCCACCTGGCCGGCGACCAGGCGGCAGCGGCAGGAGCCGCAGTAGCCGGAACGACACTGGTACTCTACTTCTACCTGATGCGCCTCAAGCGCCACCAGCAGAGAAGGGTGCTCCTCCCGACACATCACCTCAGTGCCGGAAAGACTTAACGTGACGCGTGACATCAGAGCTGGAAGTTGCTCAGGTCGTCGGTGTTGACTTCAGAATCAATCTGACCGACCAGATAAGAGCTGACTTCCACTTCCTGCGGCGCAACCTGCACGTTATCGGACACCAGCCAGGTGTTGATCCACGGAATCGGGTTAGAGCGCGTCTGGAACGGAAGGTCGAGACCAACAGCCTGCATGCGGATGTTGGTGATGTACTCAACGTACTGGCACAGGATGTCTTTGTTCAGGCCAATCATGGAGCCGTCGCGGAACAGGTAGTCTGCCCACTCTTTCTCCTGCTGAGCGGCCAGCACGAACAGGTCGTAGCACTCCTGCTTGCACTCTTCAGCGATTTCCGCCATCTCCGGATCGTCCGTACCGCTGCGCAGCAGGTTCAGCATGTGCTGGGTGCCGGTCAGGTGCAGGGCTTCATCACGGGCAATCAGACGGATGATTTTGGCGTTGCCTTCCATCAGCTTGCGCTCGGCAAAGGCGAAGGAGCAGGCGAAGCTGACATAGAAGCGGATCGCTTCCAGAGCGTTGACGCTCATCAGGCACAGGTACAGCTGCTTTTTCAGCGCGCGCAGGTTCACGGTGATGGTTTTACCGTTCACGTGGTGGGTGCCTTCGCCCAGCAGGTGCCAGTAGCTGGTCATCTCGATCAGCTCGTCGTAGTAGTGGGCAATGCCTTCCGCGCGCTTCTGGATCTGCTCGTTGGTGACGATATCGTCAAACACAACCGCCGGATCGTTCACGATGTTGCGGATAATGTGCGTGTAAGAGCGGGAGTGAATGGTCTCGGAGAATGCCCAGGTTTCCACCCAGGTCTCCAGCTCAGGAATTGAGATCAGCGGCAGCAGCGCCACGTTAGGGCTACGTCCCTGAATGGAGTCCAGCAGCGTCTGGTACTTCAGGTTACTGATGAAGATATGTTTTTCGTGATCCGGCAGCGACTGGTAGTCAATACGGTCGCGGGATACGTCCACTTCTTCCGGACGCCAGAAGAAGGAGAGTTGCTTTTCAATCAGCTTTTCGAAGATGTCATATTTTTGCTGATCGTAGCGTGCCACGTTGACCGGCTGGCCGAAGAACATCGGCTCTTTGAGCTGGTCGTTTTTCGTCTGTGAAAAGGTGGTATATGCCATGAGTGTGTCCTGTCTTACGAAATAAAGGCGGGGATATCCCCGCCCTTCATTAGATCTTACATGCGCCGCTTTCGCAGCCATCGTCCTGAATTGACGGTACCAGGTCGTCCTGCGCGTCTTCCGCACCATCACGGGTGTTGTGATAGTACAGGGTTTTCACGCCAAATTTGTAGGCGGTGAGCAGGTCTTTCAGCAGCTGCTGCATCGGGACCTTGCCTGACGGGAAGCGCGTCGGGTCATAGTTTGTATTGGCAGAGATCGACTGGTCGATAAACTTCTGCATGATACCCACCAGCTGCAGGTAGCCGTCGTTGTTTGGCATTTCCCACAGCAGCTCGTAGTTGTCACCCAGCGTCTCGTAATCCGGTACCACCTGACGCAGCACGCCGTCTTTCGACGCTTTAATGCTGACGTGGCCGCGCGGTGGCTCAATACCGTTGGTGGCGTTAGAGATCTGCGAAGAGGTCTCAGACGGCATCAGGGCAGAGAGCGTGGAGTTACGCAGGCCGTGAGTCTTGATGGACTCGCGCAGGCCTTCCCAGTCGAGGTGCAGCGGCTCGCTGACAATCGCATCCAGGTCTTTCTTGTAGGTGTCGATTGGCAGAATGCCTTTCGCGTAGGTGGTTTCGTTGAACCACGGGCACGCGCCTTGCTCTTTCGCCAGCTCGTTAGAGGCTTTCATCAGGTAGTACTGAATCGCTTCGAACGTCTGGTGCGTCAGGTTGTTAGCGCTGCCGTCGGAGTAACGCTTGCCGTTTTTCGCCAGCCAGTAGGCGAAGTTGATCACGCCGATACCCAGGGTACGGCGGCCCATTGCACCGCGTTTAGCGGCCGGGATCGGGTAATCCTGGTAGTCCAGCAGGGCGTCGAGCGCGCGAACCGCCAGCACGGCCAGCTCTTCCAGCTCGTCCAGGCTCTTAATCGCGCCCAGGTTGAACGCGGACAGTGTACACAGCGCGATTTCGCCGTTTTCGTCGTTCACGTCTTCCAGCGGTTTGGTCGGCAGGGCGATCTCCAGGCACAGGTTAGACTGGCGCACTGGCGCAACTACTGGATCAAACGGGCTGTGGGTGTTGCAGTGGTCCACGTTCTGGATGTAAATACGGCCGGTAGAGGCGCGTTCCTGCATCATCAGAGAGAACAGGTCTACCGCCTTCACGCGCTGCTTGCGGATGCTGTCGTCTTTTTCGTATTTGGTGTACAGACGTTCGAACTCGTCCTGATCGGCAAAGAACGCGTCGTACAGGCCCGGAACGTCGGACGGGCTGAACAGCGTAATGTCTTCGCCTTTCAGCAGACGGGTGTACATCAGCTTGTTGATCTGCACGCCGTAGTCCATGTGACGCACGCGGTTGCCCTCCACGCCGCGGTTGTTTTTCAGGACCAGCAGGCTTTCCACTTCCAGGTGCCACATCGGGTAGAACAGGGTCGCAGCACCGCCGCGCACGCCGCCCTGAGAGCAGGATTTTACGGCCGTCTGGAAGTGTTTATAGAACGGGATACAGCCGGTGTGGAACGCTTCACCGCCGCGAATCGGGCTGCCCAGCGCACGGATGCGACCGGCGTTGATGCCGATACCGGCACGCTGGGAGACGTATTTCACGATGGCGCTGGAGGTGGCGTTGATTGAATCCAGGCTGTCACCACACTCGATCAGTACGCAGGAGCTGAACTGACGGGTTGGGGTACGCACGCCAGACATGATCGGCGTCGGCAGAGAAATCTTGAACGTGGAGACCGCATCGTAGAAACGCTTCACGTAATCCAGACGGGTATCACGCGGGTAGTTAGAGAACAGGCAGGCAGCCACCAGAATGTAGAGGAACTGGGCGCTTTCGTAGATCTCGCCGGTTACACGGTTCTGAACCAGGTATTTGCCTTCGAGCTGCTTCACCGCCGCGTAGGAGAAGTTCATGTCGCGCCAGTGATCGATAAACCCGTTCATCTGCTCGAACTCTTCTTCCGTATAGTCTTCCAGCAGATGCGTGTCGTATTTGCCCAGCTCAACCATTTTCACCACGTGATCGTAAAGCTTCGGCGGCTCAAACTGACCGTAGGCTTTTTTACGCAGGTGGAAAATCGCCAGACGTGCAGCGAGGTACTGATAATCCGGTGCTTCGCGGGAGATGAGGTCTGCCGCTGCTTTAATGATCGTTTCGTGGATATCAGACGTTTTGATGCCGTCGTAGAACTGAATGTGGGAGCGCAGTTCAACCTGGGAGATAGATACGTTGTTCAGTCCTTCTGCTGCCCAGTCGAGAACTCGATGGATTTTGTCCAGATTGATACGCTCGGTAGTACCGTCGCGCTTTGTCACCAGCAGACTCTGATTCATGTGGGTTTTACCTGTCCGTGAAATAAAAAATATCCCCCGTTTATCCACAGATCCGTCTTGTGACTAACTCTGTGGATAAATACTACATGTAGGGGGTTTGCGATAAGAAAAACGCTATATGGTGAGTATTCTAGTATCGAATCTTTTCAGCACAAGGGTTGATTTTGGCGTTAAATTGAGGTTGTGAAAGGGTAAAAAAGGCTAAGTCCTCGTACCGTAAGGCCTGGAAGACATGTCAATAATTAAGAAAAAAAATTCAAAATTTGATCGAGTGCTGATTTCTTCAACGGGAGGTCAGAATTGCGCAACATGATGTCGCGCAATCTTTATAAGAATAACGAATGACGTTAGTCGTTTTTGGCGGTTGTGTGCAACATATAGTTAACATCAACGCCCGGTGCGAGTTTGAATTTATTGGTTAGCGGATTGTAGTGCAGGCCGGTGATGTGCTGCTCTTTGAGCCACGTCTGGTCAACCCAGCTTAACAGCTCTGCAGGCTTGATGAATTTCTTCACGTCGTGCGTCCCTTTCGGCACCATGCGCAGTACATACTCCGCGCCAACGACGGCCATCAGCCACGCTTTACCGTTACGGTTGATGGTTGAGAAGAAGACCTGGCCGCCCGGCTTCACCAGTTTTGCACAGGCATGTACCACCGACTGCGGATCGGGTACGTGCTCCAGCATCTCCATGCAGGTCACCACATCGTACTGATGGGCGTGTTTTGCCGCGTGTTCTTCCACGGTTTCCTGCACGTAGTCTACCTGTATGCCAGACTCCAGCGCATGAAGACGGGCAACCTGCAGCGGTTCAAAGCCCATATCCAGGCCCGTGACGTTCGCCCCTTCGCGCGCCATGCTTTCCGCCAGGATGCCGCCGCCGCAGCCGACGTCGAGCACTTTCTTACCGAACAGGCCGCCGGAACGCTCCGCGATATAGCCCAGACGCAGCGGATTAATGCGATGCAGCGGTTTGAACTCACCTTCGAGATCCCACCAGCGGGACGCCACCGCTTCAAATTTGGCAATCTCTTCGTGGTCAACGTTGTGAGCCACCGGGGATTTTTCGGCATTCATGGGCGCTTTTACTCCTTATTTAGCAAGACAAAGGAGTATATCAGGCAATCCCCGTGAATAAAGCGTATAGGTTTACCTCAATCACCTCGGCTGTGTTATAATTTGCGACCTTTGAATCCGGGATACAGTAGAGGGATAGCGGTTAGATGAGCGACCTTGCGAGAGAAATTACACCGGTTAACATCGAGGAAGAGCTGAAGAGCTCCTATCTGGACTATGCGATGTCGGTCATTGTTGGCCGCGCGCTGCCGGACGTCCGCGATGGCCTGAAGCCGGTACACCGTCGCGTACTATACGCCATGAACGTATTGGGCAATGACTGGAATAAAGCCTATAAAAAATCTGCCCGCGTCGTCGGTGACGTCATCGGTAAATATCACCCGCATGGTGATACCGCCGTTTATGACACCATCGTTCGTATGGCGCAGCCATTCTCCTTGCGCTACATGCTGGTAGATGGTCAGGGTAACTTTGGTTCAGTCGACGGCGACTCCGCTGCGGCGATGCGTTATACGGAAATCCGTATGTCGAAAATCGCTCATGAGCTGATGGCCGACCTGGAAAAAGAGACCGTTGATTTCGTCGATAACTACGACGGCACCGAGCGCATCCCAGATGTGATGCCAACCAAGATCCCGAACCTGTTGGTTAACGGTTCTTCCGGTATCGCGGTCGGTATGGCAACCAACATTCCGCCGCACAACATCACGGAAGTGATCAACGGCTGTCTGGCCTATATCGACGATGAAGACATCAGCATTGAAGGGCTGATGACACACATTCCGGGCCCGGACTTCCCGACGGCGGCGATCATCAACGGTCGTCGCGGTATTGAAGAAGCGTACCGTACCGGCCGCGGCAAGATTTACATCCGTGCCCGCGCCGAAGTGGAAGCGGACGCTAAAACCGGCCGTGAAACCATTATTGTTCACGAGATCCCGTATCAGGTGAACAAAGCTCGTTTGATTGAAAAAATCGCCGAGCTGGTAAAAGAAAAACGTGTTGAAGGCATCAGCGCGCTGCGTGATGAGTCTGACAAAGACGGTATGCGCATCGTGATTGAGATCAAACGCGACGCGGTGGGTGAGGTTGTGCTGAACAACCTGTACTCCCAGACTCAGCTTCAGGTCTCCTTCGGTATCAACATGGTTGCGCTGCACCATGGTCAGCCGAAGATCATGAACCTGAAAGAGATCCTGAGCGCGTTCGTCCGTCACCGCCGTGAAGTGGTGACCCGTCGTACCATCTTCGAACTGCGCAAAGCGCGCGATCGTGCGCACATCCTTGAAGCGCTGGCGGTTGCGCTGGCCAACATCGACCCGATCATCGAACTGATCCGTCGTGCGCCAACCCCGGCGGAAGCGAAAACTGCGCTGATTTCCCGTCCGTGGGATCTGGGTAACGTCGCCGCGATGCTGGAACGTGCGGGCGATGACGCAGCGCGTCCTGAGTGGCTGGAACCTGAATTCGGCGTACGTGACGGTCAGTACTACCTGACTGAACAGCAGGCCCAGGCGATTCTGGATCTGCGTCTGCAGAAACTGACCGGCCTTGAGCATGAAAAACTGCTCGACGAATACAAAGAGTTGCTGGAACAGATTGCTGAGCTGCTGCACATTCTGGGCAGCGCAGAGCGCCTGATGGAAGTGATCCGCGAAGAGCTGGAGCTGGTCCGCGATCAGTTCGGCGACGAGCGCCGCACCGAAATCACCGCCAACAGCGCGGACATCAACATCGAAGACCTGATCAACCAGGAAGACGTTGTTGTGACCCTGTCTCACCAGGGCTACGTGAAGTATCAGCCGTTAACGGACTACGAAGCACAGCGTCGTGGCGGTAAAGGTAAATCTGCAGCACGTATTAAAGAAGAAGACTTTATTGACCGCCTGCTGGTGGCGAACACCCACGACACGATCCTCTGCTTCTCCAGCCGCGGTCGTCTGTACTGGATGAAAGTCTATCAGCTGCCGGAAGCAAGCCGCGGCGCGCGTGGTCGTCCAATCGTTAACCTGCTGCCGCTGGAAGCGAACGAACGTATCACCGCTATTCTGCCGGTACGCGAGTACGAAGAGGGCGTGAACGTCTTTATGGCGACCGCCAGCGGTACCGTGAAGAAAACCGCGCTGACCGAATTCAGCCGTCCGCGTTCTGCCGGTATTATCGCCGTGAACCTGAACGAAGGCGACGAGCTGATTGGCGTGGATCTGACCTCGGGATCTGATGAAGTCATGCTGTTCTCTGCGGCCGGTAAAGTGGTGCGCTTCAAAGAAGACGCCGTCCGTGCAATGGGTCGTACCGCGACGGGCGTTCGTGGTATCAAGCTGGCTGGCGAAGACAGCGTTGTTTCTCTGATTATTCCGCGCGGTGAAGGGGCTATCCTGACCGTGACGCAGAATGGTTACGGTAAACGTACGGCGGAAGGCGAATACCCAACCAAGTCTCGTGGTACGCAGGGCGTTATCTCCATCAAGGTGACCGAGCGCAACGGTTCCGTTGTCGGCGCGGTGCAGGTGGACGATGCGGACCAGATCATGATGATCACCGATGCCGGTACGCTGGTGCGTACCCGCGTGTCTGAGATCAGCGTGGTGGGTCGTAACACCCAGGGCGTGATCCTCATCCGTACAGCGGAAGATGAAAACGTGGTGGGTCTGCAGCGCGTTGCCGAGCCGGTGGATGACGAAGAGCTCGACTCCATCGACGGCAGCGTTGCGGAAGGCGATGATGATATCGCGCCGGAAGCCGACACCGACGATGACGTAGCGGATGACGCTGACGAGTAATGTCTCCTGATGCAAAAAAGGGCCGGATTCCGGCCCTTTTCTTTTGCATTAGCAGATAAGTCAACGTTGCGACCTGGCGCGTTTACCGCTACCTTAACCACATTCTTTTGACCCCGACGGCGGAGCCTCGCCCCCTTGAAATACCTCGTCTCCTTTCGTACTACGCTGAAAGTCTCTCGCTATCTGTTTCGGGCGCTGGCGCTCCTGCTTTGGCTGCTGGTGGCCCTGTTCTCGGTGTTTTACATCGTTAACGCCCTGCACCAGAAAGAAGCGGAGATCCGCCAGGAGTTTAACTTAAGCTCCGACCAGGCCCAGCGCTACATTCAGCGAACGTCTGACGTCATGAAGGAGCTGAAGTATATTGCCGAAAATCGTCTGACGGCGGAAAACGGCATCCTTGCGCTTCGCGGGCGTGATGACAAAACCGAGGTCCCGGACTTCCAGCCGCTGTTCCCGGATTCCGATTGCTCCACCATGAGCAATACCTGGCGCGGGTCGCTGGAATCCCTTGCCTGGTTTATGCGCTACTGGCGCGACAATTTCTCCGCCGCCTATGACCTGAACCGCGTCTTCCTGATTGGCAGCGAGAATCTTTGCATGGCTGACTTTGGCCTGCGCGATGTGCCCGTTGAGCGTGATGATGCGCTGAAAAGCCTGCATGAACGTATTGTGAAATACCGCAATGCGCCGCAGGACGAGCGCGGGAATAACATCTTCTGGGTGAGCCAGGGCCCGCGCCCGGGCGTGGGGTATTTTTACGCCCTGACGCCGGTCTATCTGGGCAATCGCCTGCAGGCGCTGATGGGGATTGAGCAGACCATTCGCATGGAGAACTTCTTCACCCCGGGCAGCCTGCCCATGGGGGTGACCATTCTGGATGAAAATGGTCATCAGCTGATCTCCCTTGCCGGGCCCGATAACCGTCTAAACGTCGAACCGCACTGGATGCAGGAGCGGTCGTGGTTTGGCTATACCTCGGGTTTCCGCGAGCTGGTCCTGAAGAAGAGCCTGCCGCCTTCGTCGCTGAGTATCGTCTATTCGCTGCCGGTGGATATGGTGCTTGAGCGGATACGCATTCTTATCATGAATGCGATTCTGCTGAACCTGCTGGCGGGGGGCGCGCTGTTCACGCTGGCGCGCATGTATGAGCGGAAAATCTTTATTCCCGCAGAAAGCGACGCCCAGCGGCTCGAGGAACACGAGCAGTTTAACCGCAAGATTGTCGCCTCGGCGCCGGTGGGGATCTGTATTCTGCGTACCCAGGACGGAACCAATATCCTGAGTAATGAACTGGCGCATAACTACCTGAACATGCTGACGCATGAAGACCGGCAGAGGCTGACGCAAATTATCTGCGGCCAGCAGGTTAACTTCGTCGACGTGTTGACCAGTACGCACACCAATCTGCAGATCAGCTTCGTGCACTCCCGCTATCGCAATGAAAACGTGGCGATTTGCGTGCTGGTAGATGTTTCCGCGCGCGTGAAAATGGAAGAGTCGTTACAGGAGATGGCGCAGGCCGCAGAGCAGGCGAGTCAGTCGAAATCCATGTTCCTTGCGACCGTAAGCCACGAGCTGCGCACGCCGCTGTACGGGATTATCGGTAACCTCGATCTGCTGCAGACGAAGGAATTGCCGAAAGGAGTCGACAGACTGGTGACGGCGATGAACAACTCCTCCAGCCTGCTGCTGAAAATCATTAGCGATATTCTCGACTTCTCTAAAATTGAGTCTGAGCAGCTGAAAATTGAGCCGCGGGAATTCTCACCGCGCGAGGTGATGAACCACATCAGCGCCAACTATCTGCCGCTGGTCGTGCGTAAACAGCTGGGGCTCTACTGCTTTATCGAACCGGACGTGCCGCTGACGCTGCACGGCGATCCGATGCGCCTGCAGCAGGTCATCTCTAACCTGCTCAGCAACGCCATCAAATTCACCGATACCGGCTGTATTGTGTTGCACGTCTGCCGGGCGGGGGATTACCTGAGCATTCGCGTGCGCGACACGGGGGTCGGCATTCCGGCGAAGGAGGTGGTTCGTCTGTTCGACCCGTTCTTCCAGGTGGGGACCGGCGTGCAGCGTAACTTCCAGGGAACCGGACTGGGGCTGGCGATTTGTGAGAAGCTCGTCAGCATGATGGACGGCGATATCTCTGTGGATACCGAGCCCGGCATGGGCAGCCAGTTCACCATCCGCATTCCGCTTTATTCGGCGCAATATCCGGCAAAAGCGACGGTAGACGGGCTGAGCGACAAGCGCTGCTGGCTGGCGGTGCATAACGCCTCGCTGAATGACTATCTGACGGCGCTGCTTACCCACAGCGGCGTGAGGGTGTGCCGTTATGAAGGTCAAACGCCGGACGTGGACGATGTGCTGATCGCCGACGAGATGCTGGAGCTGCCGTGGCAGGGGAGAGGGTCAGTGCTCTTCTGCCGTCGCCACATCGGTATCCCGGTTGAGCGTGCGCCAGGAGAATGGGTACACAGTGTCGCAACCCCGCACGAGCTGTTGAGCCTGCTGGCGCGCATCTACAAAGTGGAACTGGAAGAGAGCGACGGCGCGGGCGGATTGCCGTCACCGGAGTCTCTGGCGTCGGTGAATGACGATATGATGATTCTGGTGGTGGATGACCATCCAATTAACCGTCGCCTGCTGGCTGACCAGCTTGGATCGCTGGGCTATCAGTGCAAAACCGCCAATGACGGCGTGGATGCGCTGAACGTGCTGAGTAAGAATCATATTGATATCGTGCTGAGTGACGTCAACATGCCTAACATGGACGGCTACCGTCTGACGCAGCGCATCCGGCAGCTTGGCCTGACGTTGCCGGTGGTGGGCGTAACGGCGAACGCGCTGGCGGAAGAGAAGCAGCGCTGTCTGGAGTCAGGCATGGACAGCTGTCTGTCGAAACCGGTGACGCTGGACGTGCTGAAGCAGACCTTGTCGATTTACGCGGAGCGCGTGAGAAAAACCAGAATATAAAAAAGGCCCGCAAGGGCCTTTTATGTTTTTTACCCTCTCCCGGGGAAGAGGGATGGGGTGAGGGCATCAGGCCGCACACCCGTCGGAATCAATCCTTGTCCGTTGCGCTCAGCGTGACGGAGGAGAGATAGTTCAGCAGTGCAATATCGTTGTCCACGCCCAGCTTCATCATCGCTGATTTCTTCTGGCTGCTGATGGTTTTAATACTGCGGTTCAGCTTCTTGGCAATCTCGGTCACCAGGAAACCTTCGGCGAACAGGCGCAGAACTTCACTCTCTTTCGGAGACAGACGTTTGTCACCGTAGCCACCCGCGCTGATTTTTTCCAGCAGACGAGAAACGCTTTCAGGCGTGAACTTCTTGCCTTTCTGCAGCGCTGCGAGCGCTTTTGGCAGATCGGTCGGTGCGCCCTGTTTCAGCACAATCCCTTCGATGTCCAGATCCAGTACCGCGCTCAGGATCGCCGGGTTGTTGTTCATGGTCAGAACAATGATCGAGATATCCGGGAAGTGGCGTTTAATATATTTGATGAGCGTGATCCCATCACCGTATTTGTCTCCAGGCATGGAGAGGTCGGTAATGAGCACGTGCGCATCAAGCTTTGGGAGGTTATTGATCAGTGCTGTAGAGTCTTCAAATTCACCGACTACATTCACCCACTCGATCTGTTCAAGTGATTTGCGAATACCGAACAGTACAATCGGATGGTCATCGGCAATAATTACGTTCATATTGTTCATGTATAAGGCTACCTTGCTACAGCAAGCTTTTGACGTAGGCGTCAATGTCGCTGATGTATTTTTCAATGCCAGAGGCATCTTTCTCACGAATTAGATGTTCCAGCGTTTCACATAACTGCTTGCCGGGAACCAGATTAAGCATGGCAAACACCCCTTTAAGCCGGTGTGCTGTCTGTGCCAGCGCTGCAAAATCATTCGCAGCGGACTCAGTATACAACCGCTTAACATCATCTGGTACTGTATCAACAAAGAGTGAATAGTATCCGCTGGCATGAAGCTCGGCATTTTCATTACCGCCAAGCGGGGATTCCGCTATCTCTTCCTGCGCCAGCTGCTCTTCTATTAGTTGTAGTACAGCTTCCTGCATCGCATTGCTTATATTAAAGTTGACGCGCAGCTGGCCAGGGCCGATTTTCCGCACGCCTGACTCATCATCGCTTAAAAGCAAGCCGGAGGCAGTAAGATTAGACGGATTATCAGTTAAAAACAGATCAAATTCTTGACTTGCAAGTCTTTCATCCGGCGTGATGCAGGCCGCACCCCAGTTTTCTAACTGGCGAACGACAATATTGCGGATCTCGTTCGACGTAACGTCGACCATCACCACGACATCATCGAGCAGACGTTCTTCATCTTCTTCCTGCGGATTGGCGGCCATTTTCACGTGCAGAGAATAGCGGGTGCCGAGAGATTCGCGGGCCTTGATATTGAGATGGCCGCCGAGCTTACGCGCCAGCTGATCGCATAGCCAGAAGGTAAGGGCATTTGCCTTGCCGTAGCGATCGCTTTGCGTGTCGTTCAGGAACGGGAAGTGCAGATTATCAATTTCACTCGTGGTGACGCCTTCCCCGGTGTCCAGGATGCGGAACGTCAGGCGGTCTTCTGCCGACTCCTCCGTACTGACTTCAAGGGTGATTTTACCGATCTGCGTGGTGGTCACCGCGTATTGAATAATCATCAACAGTATGCGGCGCAACGCTTCACGATCGCCGTGGCGTTCGTCATTTGCCGGGAGATTGTTATTGATCAGCAGCTGCAGCCCTTTGCGCTTAATCACGGGCAGGACTTCCGGAACCACTTCATCAATCAGAGCCTGAATAGAGAAGAGGCTTGGCGTTCCCTTCCAGAAATCATTCTCCAGCATGTTCGCCAGCTGGATCTCATCAACCATTCTGACCAGCGAGTCGGCCTGACAGGCAAGCTGGTGGCTTTCTGACGTATTTAACGCCGCCGCCTGGGTCGCCAGCGTTTTTAACGGCTGCTTGAAGGCATCTCCAATGTTCTGCATAAATGCGGCGCGCCCCTGCTGGTTTTTCTCATACAGCCTTTGCGCCTGCTTGAGCTTTTTATTCACCAGCACTTCGCGATCCTGATCGCGGATGATGAAGATTTGCGTGCGTGGAGCCACCTGGCTGCGGAACTGGCGGATCTCGTACAGTTCATTGTTGATGGTGGCCTGAATCACCCCCTGGTGCTGATCCGCCATGGTGGTGATATTCTGCAGGTTAAGATGCGGCAGCAGATGGTCGGCAATTTTGTTGCTCATCACCGTACGATTCGCTTCCTGGTCGTGAACTAAGACCCCAAGCGGCAGCACGGAAACAATCTCTTCATTCAGCGCGCGTAATACGCGCAGCTCATTGCTGGTGCCGGCAGGAACCGCAGAGGCGTCGCTTTGACGCCCCGACTGGAAACGGAAGGTGCTGTACCCAAACAGGGCCAGCGCCAGCAGACCGATATTCAGCAGCAGAGGCAGCAGGATATTTTGCAGGGTATCCAGCAGCAGCGTGCCAAACGGCACTTGCCACACCAGACGCATACCGGTCGAGTTCAGGGATGAGGCAATTTCGATTTTCGAGCCGTTAAAGGAGATCGATACGCTCTCTGCGGCCTCTTTGTCAGATGCCGCACGCATGTTTTGAGTGCTGCTGTCGGGCTCCAGACGGAAACTATCGAGCGGCATATCCGGTGGGATTAAATCATTTATCGGTAAATCGAAGGCGACCACCGTCGCCAGATGTCCTGGCTGGTTGAACGTGGTGCGCAGAGTAAAATAATGACCGTTTTGCCATGCCAGACGGCGCAGAGAAGAGAAGCTCTCACGTTCATCAAGCGCATTCGCCTGTTGCAGCATCTCTGCCCGGCGGGAATCGACGATGCTGCCCACGGTGGTCTCTTTAAAACCGGAAGAGAGATCTTTTAACGGCAGCGTAGAGATCAGGATCATGCTGTTGTCCTGACCATTCAGATAATACATCGACCATGGCACCGTTTCGGCACCCCAGAGGGTATCCAGATAGGTCGAAATACGCTGCGTCATCTCAAGCGTCGCGCTGTCATGAGAGCCAAAAATAAGCGCCTCGGTTTTACGCTGCGGTTTTTCGAGGTAATAGACATCCTGCTTAAGCCGCGTCTCCTGAAGTCCATCTCCGGACGAGGAGGCAGGTGCGGCCGCGATATTGTCGTAAATCTGCCATGTGGCGTAGCGCCAGGTATCTATGCGCTTATGGACGGCGTGGGTGATATCGACGACCTGATAGCTCTTATCCTTCAGCCATGCATTAACCGCGCTTTGTATCATCACCCCCATGGTCACTAACAGCACAATGATCAAAAGAAGAAAGAAACGGGTGATGCTCCCGGGAAGGAGGGAGAATTTGCTCGGGGCGGTGGTTTCAGTCTGACTCATTGATATCTTTAACCCGTTGTGGTCGTGCTCTGTGGCGATAGGGCAGTATAAAGGGTAATAACTGAATTTCCAGCGCCACTGTCCGGGAAGAGGCGACTTTTTCACTGGACAATATCGGCGGTGGATGGAGCAATAAACGTGTACAAACTCGCCGTGCGCGTACAAATAATAAGTGCGCTAAGCCAGCAAATAGCACGAATTAACAAGAAATTAAGCGCTATATCATTTGCGTGCCAGAGAAGGATAGCCGGTGAGAAATTAGTTAATAGTCGTTACAATTTCGGATCGGTAGCACAAAAAATGAGAAGTTACGTAAAGAAAGGTAAAAAAAAACCGAATGCGAAGCATTCGGCTCAATTAGGGATAAACAGACATTCAAAATTGAATGACGGTAATAAATAAAGTTAATGATGATAGCGAGAGTTATTTTAGAGATTAGGTGCCATCTTGTTTTGTCATTCAGTGCTGTAACGGATTTTATTGTAACCTATTGATTTATATGGGTTGTATTTTTCGTTTGATTATAAGTGCTAATTTTCTAAGCTATTTGTGCTTTGTAAAAGTTCCTTGATATTTACATTTTGAAACATGTTGATAGATAAATGAAACATCTTCAAAGTTTTCGTATCATATTCGCATTGGATTATTCTGTAATTTTGCGGAGAATGAAATTGCCGACTGGTTAATGAGGGTTAACCAGTAAGCAGTGGCAATTATAAGGCATATAACAGAGGGTTAATAAAATGAAAGTTAAAGTACTGTCCCTCCTGGTACCAGCACTCCTGGTGGCAGGCGCAGCAAATGCGGCCGAAATTTATAACAAAGATGGCAACAAATTAGATCTGTACGGTAAAGTCGATGGTCTGCACTATTTCTCTGACGACAAGGGTGCCGACGGCGACCAGACCTACATGCGTCTCGGCTTCAAGGGCGAAACTCAGGTTAACGATCAGCTGACCGGCTACGGCCAGTGGGAATACCAGATCCAGGGCAACACCTCCGAAAGCGAAAATGATGCCTGGACGCGTGTGGCGTTTGCGGGTCTGAAATTTGGTGACGCGGGGTCTTTCGATTACGGTCGTAACTACGGCGTAATCTACGACGTAACCTCCTGGACTGACGTTCTGCCAGAATTTGGTGGCGATACCTACGGCGCAGACAACTTCCTGCAGTCCCGTGCTAACGGCGTTGCGACCTACCGTAACCAGGACTTCTTTGGTCTGGTGGATGGTCTGAACTTTGCTCTGCAGTATCAGGGTAAAAACGGCAGCGTAAGCGGTGAAAACGTGGGTGGACGCAGCCTGCTGAAACAGAACGGCGACGGCTACGGTGCTTCCGTGACCTATAACCTGGGCGAAGGCTTCAGCGTAGGTGGCGCAATGTCCTCCTCCAAACGTACCGCCGATCAGAACGGTGCAAGCGTTTACGGTCATGGTGATAACGCAGAAGTTTATTCTGGCGGCCTGAAATACGATGCCAACAACATCTATCTGGCAGCGCAGTACTCCCAGACCTACAACGCAACTCGTTTCGGTACCTCTAATGGCGACAGCCCGACTACCGCTTACGGTTTTGCTAACAAAGCGCAGAACTTCGAAGTGGTTGCTCAGTACCAGTTCGACTTCGGTCTGCGTCCATCCGTGGCCTACCTGCAGTCTAAAGGCAAAGACATCGAAGGTTACGGCGATCAGGATCTGCTGAAATATGTTGACGTTGGTGCGACTTACTACTTCAACAAAAACATGTCCACCTATGTGGATTACAAAATCAACCTGGTTGATGAAAATGAATTCACCCGTCAGGCGGGTATCGGTACTGACGATATCGTAGCGCTGGGCCTGGTTTACCAGTTCTAATCGCTTTATCGTGTGACGTAAGGGGCCTGATGGCCCCTTTTTTGTGCTTCCCCGATTCTCACTACTCACCCGTTTTGGTGTACTCTTGCCGCCCTGGCATGAGGATAATAATGAATGGACATGACTTTTTTACGCGCCAGCTTTCTGGCTATGCTTTTTTTCCTGACCGCGTGTGACGATCCCGCGCCCGTGGCGAAAACCGATGCACCCGCCGCGACGGTGCTCGAAGGCAAAACGATGGGAACCTTCTGGCGCGTCAGTGTGATGAACCTCGATAAAACTCGCACGGATGAGCTTCGCGGCAAAATTCAGGCGCAGCTGGACGCCGACGATCAGCTGCTCTCAACCTATAAAAATGACTCGGCGTTGATGCGCTTTAATCTCTCCACCAGTACCTCTCTGTGGCCGGTGAGCGAGGCGATGGCCGATATCGTGACTGAATCCATACGCGTGGGTTACAAAACTAACGGGGCGATGGATGTGACCGTCGGCCCTCTGGTGAACCTCTGGGGATTTGGCCCGAATAAACAGCCTGTGAAGACGCCCGAACAGGCGGCCATTGATGACGCCCGCGCCCGAACGGGGCTGCAGCATCTGACGGTGATCAACCAGTACGGGCAGCAGTACCTGCAAAAAGATATTCCCGATCTGTTTGTCGATCTGTCAACGGTCGGGGAAGGCTATGCGGCGGATCATCTTGCTGCACTGATGGCCCAGGAAGGCATTTCCCGCTATCTGGTCTCCGTGGGCGGCGCGCTAGTCAGCCGGGGGATGAACGCCAGCGATAAGCCGTGGCGCGTAGCGATTCAAAAGCCGACCGATCGGCAAAATGCCGTACAGGCGATAGTGGATATCAACGGACATGGCATCAGTACCTCCGGGAGCTATCGTAACTATTACGAGCTTGACGGGAAGCGTATTTCCCATGTTATCGATCCGCAGACCGGGCGTCCCATCACGCATAACCTGGTCTCGGTGACGGTCATCGCCCCAACCGCGCTGGAAGCGGATGCCTGGGATACTGGCTTAATGGTTCTCGGCCCGGAAAAAGCCAAAGAGGTGGTCCGCCAGGAAGGGCTGGCGGTTTATATGATCACCAAAGAGGGCGACGGGTTCAAAACCTGGAGCTCGCCGCAGTTCAATAGCTTCCTGGTGCGCGACAAAAATTAAAAAGCAAGGTTGCGGGTTTTTTATCAGTGGCACTCAGGCAGGCTCTATGTATGCTTACAAGAGGAGCCGATAATGAGAAACTCAACCTTTATTACCGATGAGGATCGCTGGCAGGCCGTGCTGGCCCGCGATCCGCTCGCTGACGAACAGTTTGTCTTCGCCGTGCAGACGACGGGTATTTTCTGCCGCCCGTCATGCCGCGCCCGCCACGCGCTGCGTAAAAACGTCCGCTTTTATCCCGATGCCCAACATGCCGTTCAGGCAGGGTTTCGCCCGTGCAAGCGCTGCATGCCGGACAAACGCGATCCGCAGGCGCAGAAGCTGGCAAAAGTGGAACACGCCTGCCGTCTTCTGGAGCAGGATCCCACGCTAACCCTGGAGGGGCTGGCGCAGCAGGTCGCCATGAGTCCTTTCCATTTCCACCGTCTGTTTAAGTCCGTGACCGGCATGACGCCAAAGGCCTGGCAGCAGGCGGCGCGAGGCCAGCGCCTGCGCACCGCGCTTGCACAGGGAGACAAAATTACCGACGCCGTGCTGGCGGCGGGGTTTCCCGACAGCAGCAGCTATTATCGCAAAGCCAACGATGCCCTGGGCATGACGGCGAAGCAGTACCGCAAAGGGGATGCGGCAGTGCGTTATGCCATCGATGACTGTTCGTTGGGACGCTGTCTGGTCGCCGAAAGCGAGCGGGGGATCTGCGCGATTCTGCTGGGTGACACCGATGCTGAAGTAACCGCAGAGCTTGCCACGCAATTTCCAAAAGCTACGCACGCGCCGCTGGATGACGCCTTTGTGCAGCGGATCCACCAGGTCATTGCCAGTATTGATAATCGCGACGTACCGCTTGCGCTGCCGCTGGATATTCGTGGAACCGCTTTCCAGCAGCGCGTCTGGCAGGCACTTCGCAACATTCCCTGCGGCGAAACGGCAAGTTACCAGCAGGTGGCGCAGGCGATTGGCCAGCCCAGGGCGGTACGCGCCGTTGCCGGAGCCTGTGCGGCAAACACGCTGGCAATTGTGATCCCCTGTCATCGCGTGGTTCGCAACGACGGCGTGCTGTCGGGCTACCGCTGGGGAACGGCGCGAAAAGCGCTATTACTGAAACGTGAGGCGAAACGTCAGGAGGGATAATGCTCGATCTTTTTGCGGATGCTGAACCCTGGCAGGAGCCGCTTGCGCCGGGGGCGGTTATCCTGCGTCGCTTTGCTCTCTCCCGTGCGGAGGCGTTGCTTGCTGGAATTGAAGAGGTCACAGCGGTTTCACCGTTTCGCCATATGGTGACGCCGGGCGGCTACACCATGTCGGTGGCCATGGCCAACTGCGGCGAACTGGGCTGGGCGACGAACGAGCGGGGCTATCTGTATGCCCCGAACGATCCTGCGACCGGCCAGCCCTGGCCTCCGATGCCTGCGGTTTTTCAGGCGCTTTGCCATGAGGCCGCCGGGGCAGCCGAGTATCCTGACTTTCGGCCCGATGCCTGCCTGATTAACCGCTATGCCGTTGGCGCAAAGCTCTCGCTGCATCAGGATAAGGATGAACCCGATCTGCGCGCGCCTATCGTCTCGGTATCGTTAGGTCTGCCCGCCGTCTTCCAGTTTGGGGGATTACGCCGCAACGATCCGCTCAAACGCATCATGCTGGAACATGGCGATGTGGTGGTGTGGGGCAGGGAATCGCGGCTTTATTATCACGGCATTCAGCCGTTGAAACCCGGCGTCCACCCCCTCACGGGTGAGTACCGCTTTAATCTGACCTTCCGTCAGGCGGGGATGAATAAACTAAAATAAGAATTATTCTTGATGTCCGCGCAGGGCAGTTTACACTGCTGGCTGATTTTTATTGTCCGGATTGCCTGCATGCAACTACTTCTCCTCGTCTGGCGTCAGTATCGCTGGCCCTTCATCGCCGTTATGGCGTTAAGCCTTGCCAGCGCCGCGCTGGGTATTGGCCTGATCGCATTTATTAACGTGCGGTTGATAGAAATGGTCGACACCTCGCTCTCCGTATTGCCGGAGTTTCTTGGCCTTTTGCTGCTGTTGATGGCGGTTACGCTCGGCTCACAGCTGGCGCTGACCGCGCTCGGCCACCATTTCGTTTTTCGTTTGCGCAGTGAGTTTATCAAGCGGATCCTGGACACCCAAATAGAGCGCGTTGAGCAGCTCGGCAGCGCCTCCCTGCTGGCGGGGCTGACCAGCGACGTGCGCGCCATTACCATCGCGTTCGTTCGTCTGCCGGAGCTGGTGCAGGGGATCATTCTGACCTTTGGCTCGGCGGCCTATCTCGCCTGGCTCTCCACCAAAATGCTGGCGGTGACTGCACTGTGGATCGCCATCACCATCTGGGGCGGTTTTATGCTGGTGTCGCGCGTCTATAAACATATGGCGGTGCTACGCGAAACCGAAGATAAGCTCTATAACGATTACCAGACGGTACTGGAAGGGCGTAAAGAACTCACCCTGAACCGCGAGCGCGCCGAGTATATCTTTAACAATCTCTATATTCCGGACGCGCGCGAATACCGGCATCACATTATTCGCGCCGATACCTTCCACCTGAGCGCGGTGAACTGGTCAAACATTATGATGCTGGGTGCCATTGGCCTGGTATTCTGGATGGCGAACAGCCTGGGCTGGTCGGACACTAACGTAGCGGCAACATACTCACTGACGCTGCTGTTTTTGCGCACGCCGCTGCTCTCGGCGGTCGGCGCGTTGCCCACCTTACTGAGTGCGCAGGTGGCCTTTAATAAGCTCAAAAAATTCGATCTCGCGCCGTTCCAGGCAGAATTTCCGCGCCCGCAGGCCTTCCCGAACTGGCAGACGCTCGAGCTACGTAACGTCACGTTCCGCTATCAGGACAGCGCCTTCTCCGTGGGGCCGATCAACCTGACGATCCGCCGCGGCGAGCTGTTGTTCCTGATTGGCGGCAACGGCAGCGGTAAATCGACGCTGGCTATGCTGCTCACCGGGCTTTATCAGCCGCAGTCGGGCGAGATTTTGCTTGACGGCAGGGCGCTGAGCGCGGAGAAACCCGAAGATTACCGCAAGCTTTTCTCGGCGGTATTCACCGACGTCTGGCTGTTCGATCGGCTGCTGGGGCCGGATGGGCAGCAGGCTAATCCGGCGCTGGTGGAAAAATGGCTGGCGCAGCTGCAGATGTCGCACAAGCTGGAGTTACAGGACGGGAAGATCCTCGACCTGAAGCTTTCCAAAGGGCAGAAAAAGCGCGTGGCGCTGCTGCTGGCGCTGGCGGAAGAGCGTGACATCATCCTGCTCGACGAGTGGGCAGCGGATCAGGACCCGCATTTCCGCCGCGAATTTTATCAGGTGCTGCTGCCGCTGATGCAGGAGATGGGCAAAACCATTTTCGCCATCAGCCACGACGATCACTACTTCATTCATGCTGACCGCCTGCTGGAGATGCGCGACGGCAGGCTGAGCGAGCTGACCGGTGAAGAGCGCGATGCGGCATCGCGTGACGCGGTGGCGCGTACGGCCTGATGCCCTCACCCAAACCCTCTCCCACAGGGAGAGGGGAGAGATCGTGGCCGTAATGCCGCTTTTTTCTCCATCCCGGCCCGTTGTTTATTCTTATTTACATATCCCCGCGCTATGCTTAACCCCAACTCATTTAATGGATTTATGATTGATGTCGGTATTAAAGAAAAACAGCGCCAGACAGCGTGACCAGGAGCGCGCGCGACTCATCTGGCTCCTCACGACCGATAAAGCGGTCACTTCTACGCTATTAGGCAAACTCACCCTGGCTGAGCAATATGATGTCGGCACTCTGGCCGACGATATTGCTGAGGTAGGTGCGCTGGTTGCTCACTTACCCCCGCCGGATCTGGCGGACACCCTTGAAGCGCTTCCCTCGGAAGAACGTCACGCCCTCTGGCGTCTGGTACAGGATCACGAGCGCGGACAGGTGCTGCTTGAGGCCTCCGAAAACGTCTGGGACGACCTGATTGACGAGATGAGCGACCGGGATATTCTTGACGCTCTGCAAACGCTGGATATCGACGAGCAGATTTACCTCGTTCAGCACCTGCCGCGAAACCTGACCGGTCGCCTGCTGGCGTCACTGCCTGCGGAGGAGCGGGCGCGCGTGCGTCAGGTGATGCACTACGAGAAAAACAGCGTCGGCGCGATCATGGAGTTCGGCGTTATCACGGTGCGACCGGACGTGACGCTCGGTACCGTGCAGCGCTATCTGCGTCGCCTGGGCAAAATGCCGGACAACACCGATAAACTGTTTGTCACCTCCCGGGACAAAACCCTGCTCGGCGAGCTGGAGCTGAAAACCATCCTGCTCAACAGCACCCAGCGGAAGGTGAGCGAGGTGATGGAAAACGAGCCGATGGTCTTCTCCCCGGAAGACGATGCGGAGAAAGCGGCGCGAACCTTCGAACGTGACGACCTCGTGAGTGCTGCCGTCGTGGATTCCGTCGGCAAACTGATGGGGCGTCTGACCATCGACGAGATCGTTGACGTGGTCTACGAAGAAACCGATAACGATCTGCGTGCGCTCGGAGGGATCAGCGCGGAAGATGACGTCCATGCCTCCGTCGGCAAGGCGGTGAAAACGCGCTGGGCGTGGCTGGCCATTAACCTGTGTACCGCGTTTATCGCCTCCCGCGTGATTGACGGCTTTGAACACACTATTTCGCAGCTGGTGGCGCTGGCCTCGCTGATGCCGATTGTGGCCGGGATTGGCGGCAACACCGGAAACCAGACCATCACCATGATCGTCCGCGCGCTGGCGCTGGAAAATATTCAGCCCGGCAACTTCGCCTTTCTGATTTTCAGAGAGATGGGCGTGGCGCTGATCAACGGCCTGGTGTGGGGCGGCATTATGGGCGGCATCACCTGGTGGCTGTATGACGATATGGCGTTAGGCGGAGTGATGATGCTGGCGATGGTGCTGAATTTGCTGGTGGCATCGATGATGGGCGTCATTATCCCGTTGACCATGACCAAACTGGGGCGCGACCCCGCGGTGGGGTCGAGCGTGATGATCACCGCCATCACCGATACCGGCGGTTTCTTTATTTTTCTTGGACTGGCGACGATTTTTCTTCTTTAAGCCGACGCTTAATGCGGGCGGGGAGGAGTGCCATGACGATAATTCCGCCCAGCACGCCAATTGCCAGATTGCCGGTTGATACCGTGGCGGCAACGGTGACCAGCATGACGACCGTTTCCGCTATCGGGGCCGTTTTCAGCGTGGTGGGCTGAAGGCTGTGCCAGCTGAAGGTTTTGACGGCGACGATCGCCATAATGCCCGCCAGCACCGCCATCGGGATGTTGGCCATCACCTCGCTGAGCGCCGTCACCAGGATCAGCAGCACGATGCCCGCAGCGAAGGTTGAAATGCGGCTTCGGCCTTTCCCCATCTCCACGTTAACGATGGTTTGTCCTATCATCGCGCAGCCTGCAATACCACCGTAAAATCCGGCCAGAATATTGCCGACGCCTAATCCAATGCTTTCGCGGCGTTTACTTGACGGTGTCGCGGTCAGTTCATCCACCAGCTTTGCCGTGAGCAGGGACTCCAGCAGGCCGACAAAGGCGATGCTCAACGCGCACGGCCAGATAATGCTCAGCGTCTGTAAATTGAGGGGGACCAGAAGTTCACTAAGTCCCGGCAAACTGCCGCTCATTGAGCCTTCATCGCCCACGGTCGGCAGGCTTTGCCCGGTTGAAACGGTAAACAAGGTTAACAGCACAATCGCAATCAGCGGGGAAGGGATGCTTTTGATATAGCGCGGCACCCAGAGCACGATCAGCAGCGTCAGCACGAACAGGCCCACAATCAGCGGGCTTCGGCTCCAGAAATGCGGCACCTGAGCTAAGAAGATCAAAATGCCCAGGGCGTTAACAAACCCGTTCATGACCGACTGGGGAATAAAGCGCATCAGCCTTGCCATGCCCAGCACGCCAAACAGAATCTGAATCACGCCAGCCATGAGCACGGCGGGAAGAATGTACTGCACGCCGTGCTCATGCACCATCGGGCCAATGACCAGCGCCACGGAACCGGCCGCTGCCGTGACCATCGCCGGACGACCACCGAGTACGGACAGGGCGAGACACAGCACTACGGAAGCGATCAGGCTGACCTTCGGGTCAACGCCCGCGACCACCGAAAACGAGATGACTTCGGGGATCAGAGCCAGGGCGGTAATCACGCCTGCCAGCGTTTCGCGCGTCAGCTTCTTAGGGGAACGCAGCACGTTGGCTACGCGCTCTTCGGGGGATACAGCAGAATGGGGTAAGGACATAACAGTTCGCTGGTTAGGGCAGGCTTCCGTGCGCGCGATCACAAAACGCAACATACTAGCCAGTAAAACCGCGCTTTACCAGACGCATCGCTAATTCCTCACAAACAATCCATCATTAAATTTCACAATTACAATAATTTCGTAACCTTTAAACAATATTTAAAAGTTGTTACCGTGCCCCGCAGCTTTTTTCACCTGCAATTTCCACGCATCAAGCACTTTTACACTAAGGCATAAATTATGAAAAAAATGACTGCCATGCTCTTTTCTCTGGCCGTGGGGCTTAACACCGTCTCCATGGCGGCGAAAGCTGACGCACCAAAAGAGCAGGAAACGGACGTCCTTTTAATCGGTGGCGGGATCATGAGCGCCACGCTGGGAACCTATCTGCAAGAACTGCAGCCGGACTGGTCTATGACCATGGTCGAGCGCCTTGATGGCGTGGCACAGGAGAGTTCGAACGGCTGGAATAACGCCGGTACCGGCCATTCGGCACTCATGGAACTGAACTATACGCCGCAGAAAAAGGACGGTTCCATTAGTATCGAGAAGGCAGTAGAAATCAACGAAGCATTCCAGGTTTCTCGCCAGTTCTGGTCTCATCAGGTCAACAGCGGCGTGCTGCACGACCCGCACTCCTTCATCAACACCGTGCCGCACATGAGCTTTGTGTGGGGCGAGCAGAACGTCAACTTCCTGCGCGCGCGCTACGCCGCTCTGCAGCAGAGCACGCTGTTCCGCGGGATGAAATACTCTGAAGACCACGCGCAGATTAAAGAGTGGGCTCCGCTGGTCATGGAAGGTCGTGACCCGAACCAGAAAGTGGCGGCGACCCGTACCGAAATTGGTACTGACGTTAACTACGGCGAAATTACCCGTCAGCTGGTGACATCTCTGAAGAAAAAAGAGAACTTCAATCTGCAGCTCAGCACCGAAGTGCGCGGTTTCAAGCGCAACGCGGATAATAGCTGGAGCGTGACCGTTGCCGATCTGAAAAACAATGAAGCTGAACACGTCATCAAGGCGAAGTTTGTCTTCATCGGTGCGGGCGGCGCGGCGCTGAAGCTGCTGCAGGAGTCCGGTATTCCGGAAGCTGACGACTACGCGGGCTTCCCGGTCGGCGGTCAGTTCCTGGTGTCCGATAACCCGGAAGTGGTGAATCGTCATCTGGCAAAAGTGTACGGTCAGGCTTCCGTGGGCGCGCCGCCAATGTCCGTTCCGCACATTGACACCCGTATGCTTGACGGCAAACGCGTGGTGCTGTTTGGACCGTTCGCGACCTTCTCCACTAAATTCCTGAAAAACGGCTCCCTGTGGGATCTGCTGAGCGCAACCACCACCTCTAACGTCAAGCCGATGATGGACGTGGGTCTGGATAACTTCGATCTGGTGAAATACCTGATTAGCCAGGTGATGCTCTCTGACGACGACCGCTTCGAGGCGCTGAAAGAGTACTATCCGCAGGCGAAGAAAGAAGACTGGCGTCTGTGGCAGGCGGGTCAGCGCGTACAGATCATCAAGCGCGATCCGAAAGAGGGTGGCGTGCTGCGTCTGGGTACCGAAGTGGTGAGCGATAAGGATGGCACAATCGCCGCGCTGCTGGGCGCGTCACCGGGTGCGTCTACCGCTGCGCCAATCATGCTGCACCTGATGGAAAAAGTGTTTAAAGATAAAGTCGCCAGTCCGGAATGGCAGGCGAAGCTGAAAACCATTATTCCATCCTACGGCACGAAGCTGAACGGTAACGTGGACGCGACGGAGCAGGAGCTGGAATACACCAGCCGCGTACTGCAGCTGCAGTACATCAAACCGCAGGCTGCGGATGCTGCGCCAAAAGCGGAGCTGAAGCCTCAGCCGGAAAACAAACCGGTTGCGGATATCGCGCTGTAAGGTAAAAAAGCCGGGTGGCGCTGACGCCTACCCGGCCTATGTTCGGTGTTGTTTTGTAGGTCGGGTAAGGCGAAGCCGCCACCGACTTAATTTCAACGTACGACAGCCTGCTCAATCTTCTCTTCAGCCTTCCACACGCGATACTTCACTTCCACGTTTTCAGGCGTATAAACCACGATCGGCAACTTGCTGTTGTAGCGCAGCAGGCTATTGTCGCCCAGATACGCTGTCACAAATTTCTTCTCTTTCTTGCCGTCCGGGCAGGCCATCATGGTGGAGACCGGAGAGGTCACTTTATCAAAGACGTAGTAGTCATAACCCCAGCCTTCCAGCGTTTTGCTTTCCAGCTGACCGCCCAGACGATGCTGGTTGCAATCCACTTCCAGCGTCTTGCCAATCAACAGCTCCACTTTGAAATTCGCTTCATCCTGCTGTGCCGGTAGCTGGATCACCTGACGCTTCATCCCTTTATCCGCTTTCGGATACGGGGCGACTTTTTCCAGCGGCTGCTCTTTAGGGGTTTCGCTGGCGAAAGCACTGGTGCTGACACATGCGGCGGCGATGAGTGCGATGGCAAATTTAGGTGCGTTTTTCATTGTCATTCCTTTATGTCAAAACGATCCTGCACAGGTTAACATATCAACTATGAATGATTGGTGTTATTTACTTACATTTTCAATATGGATAGCGAAATAAACCACATATTTGCCACTTAAGTAGAGATTTGCACTGGCGTGGAGTCCGGCAGGCGTTTGTGTTATTTTAGACCCTCTATAATGTTATTCATCTGTAAAAGGGAAGAGAGATGGTTCGTGCAAAACTGAAAACGCCTGAAGGCCGCAAGTTCCTCCTGGCGCTGCTGGTTGTGTTTATGATTGCTGCCGCGTGCGTGGGGCGGGCCACCATTGTAGGCGTTATCGAACAGTACAACATTCCTCTCTCTGCCTGGACAACCAGCATGTATGTCCTGCAGTCGGCGATGATCTTTGTCTACAGCCTGGTGTTCACCGTTCTGCTGGCCATCCCGCTGGGCATTTTCTTCCTGGGCGGACGTGATAAACACTAGACGCCGATTTGCGATATCGGAGCCATCCTGCGGGGTGGCTTTTTTTATGTCTAATAATTTTTATTCGCATTTCCAGGATATTCTGTTTCGAACAAGACAGTGCAACATGAAGCAGGAGATGCGCAATGTTATCCCGGTTTGCAACGCTCAGCCGGATCCCGAAAGGAGTCTGGGTGGTGGGCGGCGTCAGTATGTTAATGGATATCTCCTCGGAGATTATCCACAGCCTGCTGCCGCTGTTTATGGTGACGACGCTGGGCGCCAGCGTTATTTTCATTGGTTTGATTGAAGGTCTGGCTGAAGCTACGGCGCTGTTTATCAAGGTGTTTTCCGGCGCCATCAGTGACTATCTGGGCAAGCGTAAAGGACTGGCGGTTCTGGGCTACGGTCTTGGCGCATTGAGTAAACCGTTGTTCGCTATCGCCTCTTCTTCCGGCATGATCCTTGGGGCGCGCTTAATCGACCGGGTCGGGAAGGGGATACGGGGAGCGCCGCGCGATGCGCTGGTTGCTGATGTTACGCCGCCGGAACTTCGCGGCGCGGCCTTTGGGCTGCGTCAGTCGATGGACACCGTCGGCGCATTTCTCGGGCCGCTGCTGGCCGTAGGATTAATGCTGCTGTGGAACGATGACTTCCGCACGATTTTCTGGATCGCGGTGATCCCCGGCGTGCTCGCCGTTGCGCTGCTTTTCTTCGGCCTGCATGAGCCGAAAACGCCCGTCGAACATAAACGCACGAACCCCATCAAAAAAGAGAACCTCAGGCGTCTCGGGAAAGGCTGCTGGTGGGTCATTGGCCTGGGAGCCATCTTCACGCTCGCACGTTTCAGTGAAGCATTTCTTGTGCTGCGCGCACAGCAGTCGGGGGTGCCGCTGGCGCTGATCCCGCTGGTGATGGTGGCCATGAATCTGCTCTATTTCCTCTCTGCCTATCCGTTTGGCAAGTTATCGGACGGGATGAGCCACACCCGATTACTGCAGTGGGGTCTGGTGATGCTGATTGGGGCAGATGTTGTGCTGGCGCTGAGCACCCACTGGGCTGGAATGCTTCTGGGCGTCGCGTTTTGGGGAGTACATATGGGTATGACCCAGGGATTACTGGCGGCAATGATCGCTAAAACCGCACCGCCCGATCTGCGCGGCACTGCTTTCGGTATTTTTAGTCTGGTCAGCGGCGTGGGATTATTAATCGCCAGCGTGGGAGCCGGCGCGATATGGGAAACGTTTGGCGCGGAATATACGTTTTATGCAGGAGCGGTGATTTGTCTGGCTACGCTGGTGTATCTGCGCAAAAACCCGGACGAGGCGAAATAAAAAAACCAGCCATCAGGCTGGTTTTCAGTATGTTTTTGGTCGGCACGAGAGGATTTGAACCTCCGACCCCCGACACCCCATGACGGTGCGCTACCAGGCTGCGCTACGTGCCGACGCATAAAAAGAATACTACTCGATTCCGTTTTGAATGCAAGGGAATCTGTCGCTAACTGGTTTATTATTAATCAGTTAGCGATGAAGCGCTTCTCATCCGTCAGGACCTGCAGCAGCAGGCTCAGCTGCGGTTTCTGGTCTTTCAACCGTTCACCCTGCAGATTATACGTCTGATAATTCCCGTTACTGTTCAGCACCAGCGTCAGCTTCGGTGTGGTCACCACCAGCGTGTCATTCCCGGCAGCCGTGACCCAGTTATGGCGGCGCGCAGCGCTGAAGAGATCCTGTCCCTGCGAATACTCGTTCGCTGGCGTGCTGACATGCAGCAGGCGTTGCATCAGGGTAGTCATCACATCTTTATGCTCGGTAAGCATATTGATGCGCTGTGCCGGGGTGCCAGGCCAGTGGATCACCAGCGGAACCTGCAGGTTCGGGCGTGACCAGCTCATGCTCTTCGTCTCGTCACCTAACGGGACGCCATGGCCTGCGGTCACGATCACCACGGTGTTATCCAGCTTGCCGGACTCACGTAGCGCGTCAAGCACGCGGCCAATCTGCGCATCAACATCACCCGCAGCGCGGCCGTAGCGGCGCGCGAAATCACTCTTATTGCTGTTAGCAAGCGTTGTGCCGTTAAAGGCAACCCATGAGAACCAGCGGTTATCTTCCTGCGCGTAACGCTGAAGCCAGTTTATCCATTGGCCGGCGGTCTGCGCATCGGACTGATTTTGTGCCGCTGGCAGTGAGAAATCGGACAGCAGCGCCTGGCGGTAGAGCGGGCTGTTAAAGCCATCCGATGAGAACAACCCTAACTGATAGCCCTGCTGATTCAGCCCGGTGATCAGCGCCGCAGGCGTGCGGGTAGAGAGTACGCCGTCCATGTATCCGGCTGAAATGCCATAGAAGAGGCCAAAGATGCCCGCGTCGGTTGTGTTACCGGAGCTCATATGCTGAGTAAACGAGACGTTTTGACTCGCGAAATCGGCCAGCACAGGCATCTGCTTCTCGTAACGGGAATAGTTCAGGCCATCAACGGTGATCAGTAGGACGTTTTGCCCGCGCCCCATATCGCGATAGCGTAGATCGCTCAGAGGATACTGCACGCTGACGGCTTCCGGATTACCCTGCTCGATAAGACGGCGCTGGTACTCCTGAGCGTCAAGCAGGCCGTGTTTCTCGAGGAAACGACGGGCCGTCATCGGGTACGAGAGCGGCAGGTTCGCACGCTGCATGGTAATAGGGCGATAGAAGTTCGCATCCGCCCAGATATACATGATGTGCGAACTGATAAAGGAGACGAAAAAGAGCGCGGCGACGGGCTTCGCGTAATGGCGTCGCCGGGTCAGGCTGCGGAGCTTTTGCCAGCTCCACGTCGCAAACAGCATCTCAATCAACAGGATCACCGGGACGCTGATAAACATCAGCTGCCAGTCACGGGCCGTTTCGTTCTGGTCGGGGTTAATCACCAGTTCCCAGACGATGGGGTTAAGATGCAGGTGGAAGCGGGTGAACACTTCACTGTCGATAAGCAGCAGCGTCATCCCCACCGTCGCGAGGATGGCGGATAAGAACCGCATCAGACGCTGCGACATGACGATAAACGTCAGGGGGAACAGGATCAGCAGATAGGTGGCGAAAACCAAAAAGCTAAAGTGACCGACAACGCTTATCCAGGAGTAGACACGCCCGGTTAGCGTTGTTGGCCAGTCTGCGACAAACAGATAACGACAGCCAATGACCGTCGCCAACAGAATGTTGAACAGGGCAAACCAGTGCCCCCAGCTGACCATCTGGGAGACTTTTTCACGGTAGCGCTGACGATTCGTCACCATAAACTGTTGTTCGTATCCCTTAATGGGCCGGGTCGTTGCTGACGGACGACTGTAAAGCCTGGGCGAAAGATTTTGCGATCGCCTGACGCTGAGCCGGAGCAACGCTGGTGTTAATCAGGTTGGTGACCATATTTCCCAAAACCATCAGGGAGAGATCGGTCGGCGTTTTATGTTTTTCCAGTACGTTGACCAGCTCACTGAGCAGTTGTTCAACGTGTTCATCACTGTAGCGGGAATGTTGTGGCATAAATCAAAATCAGTTTGTTGATGAAAGGGCAACATATTACCGTAGCAACAGCTTTTTTTCCCCTTTTTTATCTGTTGTTGCACACATGTCCTGGTGGTGGTTGAATACCGCCCGGTCTAAAAGGAGAGTTTATCATGAGTCTGGAAATCAACCAGATTGCCTTGCACCAGCTTATCAAGCGTGATGAGCAAACCCTTGAAGTGGTGCTGCGCGATTCGTTACTGGAACCCACGGCGACCGTGGTGGAGATGATGGCAGAGCTGCATCGCGTCTACAGCGCCAAAAATAAAGCCTATGGTCTTTTCAGCGAAGACAGCGAACTGGCCGATAGCCTGCGCCTGCAGCGCCAGGGTGAAGAGGATTTCCTGGCGTTTAGCCGTGCGGCAACCGGGCGTCTGCGCGACGAGCTGGCTAAATATCCGTTCGCCGACGGCGGGATTGTCTTGTTCTGCCACTACCGCTATCTGGCGGTCGAGTATCTGCTGGTTACCGTGCTGAATAACTTAAGCAGCATGCGCGTGAACGAGCAGCTGGATATCAGCTCGACGCATTATCTGGACATTAACCATGCGGATATCGTGGCGCGTATTGATTTGACCGAGTGGGAAACCAACCCGGAGTCGACCCGCTACCTGACTTTCCTGAAGGGACGCGTGGGCCGCAAAGTGGCGGATTTCTTTATGGACTTCCTCGGTGCCAGTGAAGGGCTTAACGCCAAAGCGCAGAACAAAGGGCTGCTCCAGGCGGTTGACGATTTCACAGCAGAAGCGCAGCTCGATAAATCTGAGCGCCAGACGGTGCGTCAGCAGGTTTACAGCTACTGCAACGAACAGCTGCAGGCAGGGGAAGAGATTGAGCTGGAGTCGCTGTCAAAAGAGCTGGCGGGCGTCAGCGAAGTCAGCTTCCAGGAATTTACCGCAGAAAAGGGCTATGAGCTTGAAGAGAGCTTCCCGGCGGATCGCAGCACGCTGCGTCAGTTAACCAAGTTTGCCGGCAGCGGCGGTGGGTTAACCATTAACTTTGATGCGATGCTGCTGGGTGAACGTATCTTCTGGGATCCGGCCACCGATACGCTGACCATTAAGGGCACGCCGCCGAATCTGCGCGATCAGCTTCAGCGCCGCACCTCGGGCGGTAAATAGCAGGCACAAAAAACCCCGCAGAAGCGGGGTTTTTTTCGACAGGTTTGCGATTACGCGCGAACGAAGTCGATGTGAGTCAGTTTTGGCTTGAACGCGTGACGCTGAACAGCCTGAACTTTCACTTTTTCTTCTTTACCGCCAACAACGATGGTCAGAACTTCGCTGTAGAATTCAGCTTTGGTCTGCAGGTTCCACAGTTTGTCGTGATCCAGTTCGATTGCAACTGGAGCAGCTTCACCACCGTAAACGATAGCCGGGAACTTGTTAGCGGTACGCAGGCGGCGGCTCGCACCCTTACCCTGCACGTTACGTACTTCTGCTTCGATAGTAAACATTGATTTCTCTCTGTATTTAAAACCCTACTACAGGCGACCCAGCAGCAGGTGAGTGTTCTGCCTCACGGATGTGAAGCGGGCGGCATTTTATACTCAAATGCCCCCCACATCAATGAAAAGTCCCGCTAACCGCGCAATTCATTGGCACGACGGAAGCGACCTTCGTAGTCAAAGAGTTTCTCGCGCACCTGCCAGAACTGGCCTTTCTTGCGGGCGACCACAAAATCCGGATGGCGTAATAACACCTGCTGGTGCACGATATCCGCCACGGTGATCCAGCGCAGTGGCACCCCCGGGGTGCGGGTGTGCGGGCGAATAAACAGCTGTTCGAAGGCCGTTCGCTGGGCAGGCGTCTGGAGCCGGAAGCGCTCGCTGACGTCCGCCCCGTCTTCATCGTAATAGGTGATTTTCAACCATTCGCCTTTTTCATCGGCGCCGGGCTGCAACGCCATGCCGGAACAGCGCAGTACCAGCGCATCTTTCAGCTTTAATGCTGCTTTGAGCATGTCGTCCGGGTCAACCAGCACCGTGTCGCATTCCCGACAGCGGCGAGCGGCAATGTCGTTTTCGGCGTTGCACTGCGGGCAGTTTTTAAACCGGAAGCGGAAATCGCACTGCTCGCGATGCCCGTCATCATCTTCAAACCAGCCCTGACAGCGGCGGCCAAAATGTTCGATCAGCGTACCGTCGGCGGTGGTTTTTCCCCAGAAGGTGTTGGCAAACCCGCAGGCAGGGCAAAAGACCTGCACGGGCACGTTGTCGCTTTTCCCTTTTGGCGCGCCGACCTCAGGCGTATAGAGATCGTGCGGGTTACCGGCATAATCCAGAATCAGGCAGTCGGTTTTCCCCGGCGCCAGACGCAGGCCGCGGCCAACAATTTGCTGATACAGACTGACCGATTCGGTCGGACGCAAAATAGCGATCAGGTCGACGTGCGGGGCGTCAAAGCCGGTGGTCAACACCGACACGTTAACCAGATAGCGGAACTGCTGGGCTTTAAAGGCCTCAATCAGGCGGTCGCGCTCGGGGCCGGGCGTCTCGCCGGTGATGAGCGCCGCGTCGCCGGGGGGCAGTAACCCGGTGATTTCTCGCGCGTGCTCAACGGTGGCGGCAAAGATCATCACCCCTTTGCGCGTCGCGGCGAACTCCTCAATCTGGCTGATGATATGCGGCGTAATGCGCTTTTGCTTTTTCAGCTCCTGGTTAAGATCCGCTTCGCTGAATAACCCGTTGCTCTGCGCCTGCAGGCGGCTGAAATCGTACTGCACCACCGGCATATCCAGCCGTTCAGGCGGCGTCAGGTAGCCATGTTTAATCATGTAGCGCAGCGGAAGCTCGTAGATGCAGTCGCTAAACAGAGCCTTGTCATCGCCGCGCACCATGCCGTGATAATGGTAACGGTAGATCCAGCCTTTCCCCAGGCGAAACGGGGTCGCCGTCAGGCCCAACAGGCGCAGGTGAGGGTTCACGTCTTTCAGGTGCGACAGGATTTGCTGATACTGACTGTCGTCGTCATCGCTGATGCGGTGACACTCATCGACAATCAGCAGCGAAAATTCGCTGCGAAACAGGTCCAGATTGCGCGCCACCGACTGCACGCTGCCAAAGACCACTTTGCCGTGGCTCTCTTTACGCTTCAGCCCGGCAGCGAAAATATCGGCTTCCAGCCCAAGCGCACAATATTTGGCATGGTTTTGCGCGACGAGCTCTTTAACGTGCGCCAGCACCAGCACGCGGCCGCGGGCCAGACGCGCCAGTTCGGCAATGACCAGGCTTTTGCCTGCGCCGGTTGGGAGCACAATCGCCGCCGGCTCGCGATGTTTACGGAACCAGGCGAGGGTGGCGTCAACGGCTTCCTGCTGATAGGGACGAAGTGTAAAAGTCATGGGGTCTCGGTTTCGTTATTCCGCACATAGTATGCCACGAAACTTTTTCCCTTGAGTGGCGCAACCAGACCATTATACTGAACCGTTCCAGACTGCTTCTTTTTTCGGACCTGTTGTCCGACTTCCTGCACCATTAAGGCTAAAAAGATTTCATGCGACTTGATAAGTTTATCGCTCAGCAACTCGGCGTAAGCCGCGCTATTGCCGGGCGCGAAATTCGCGCCAGCCGAGTTACCGTGGATGGCGACATTGTGAGAGACAGCGCGTTCAAACTGCAACCTGACCATCAGGTGGAGTATGAAGGCAATCCGCTGGCCCAGCAGCACGGTCCGCGCTACTTCATGCTCAATAAGCCGGAAGGCTACGTCTGCTCAACGGACGATCCGGATCACCCGACGGTGCTCTATTTCCTCGACGAGCCGGTGGCGCACAAGCTGCACGCCGCAGGTCGACTTGATATCGACACCACCGGGCTGGTGCTGATGACCGACGACGGTCAGTGGTCGCACCGCATCACCTCTCCACGCCACCACTGCGAGAAAACCTATCTCGTGACGCTGGAGTCACCGGTGTCGGATGACACGGCAGAGCACTTCGCGAAAGGCGTTCAGCTGCATAATGAAAAAGATCTGACCAAACCGGCGGTGCTCGAAGTCATCACCCCGACGGAGGTCCGCCTGACCATCAGCGAAGGGCGCTACCATCAGGTGAAACGTATGTTTGCCGCGGTGGGGAACCACGTTGTTGGCCTGCATCGCGAACGGATTGGTGCGATTGAACTCGATCCCGACCTGGCGCCTGGCGAATATCGCCCGTTAACGGAAGAAGAGATCGCCAGCGTCGGTCTGCCTTCGCACTAATTTCAGGAGAACTCTGTGACCACCAGGCCACACTCGTCGTTCAAAATCGTCTTCATTCTTGGCCTGCTGGCCATGCTGATGCCGCTGTCTATCGATATGTACCTGCCCGCGCTGCCGGTCATTTCCGCGCAGTTTGGCGTACCGGCGGGCAGCGCGCAGATGACGCTCAGCACCTATATTCTCGGCTTTGCCCTCGGCCAGCTGTTTTATGGCCCGATGGCCGACAGCCTTGGACGCAAGCCGGTCATTCTGGGCGGGACGCTGGTCTTTGCCGCCGCAGCGGTTGCCTGCGCGCTGGCGCAGACTATCGATCATCTGATTATCATGCGTTTCTTCCACGGTCTGGCGGCGGCAGCGGCAAGCGTGGTGATTAACGCCCTGATGCGCGATATCTACCCCAAAGAAGAGTTCTCCCGCATGATGTCGTTTGTCATGCTGGTGACGACGATTGCGCCGCTGGTGGCCCCAATGGCCGGTGGTGCGGTGCTGGTGTGGTTCAGCTGGCATGTGATTTTCTGGATCCTGGCCCTGGCCGCGCTGCTGGCCTCCGCGATGATCTTCTTCTTTATTGATGAAACGCTTCCCGTCGAGCGCCGCCAGAAGTTTCACATCCGTACCACCATCGGCAACTTTGCCTCGCTGTTTCGCCACAAGCGCGTGCTCAGCTATATGCTGGCGAGCGGGTTCAGCTTCGCCGGAATGTTCTCCTTCCTGAGCGCCGGGCCGTTTGTCTATATCGAGCTGAACCACGTTTCGCCGCAGCACTTCGGCTATTACTTTGCGCTTAACATCGTCTTCCTGTTCATCATGACCATCATCAACAGCCGCTTTGTCCGGCGGGTGGGGGCGCTGAACATGTTCCGCGCCGGGCTGTGGATCCAGTTTGTGATGGCGATCTGGCTGGTGGTGAGCGCGTTTCTGGGCGTGGGCTTCTGGGCGCTGGTGGTCGGCGTGGCGGCCTTTGTTGGCTGCGTGTCGATGGTGTCGTCCAATGCGATGGCGGTGATCCTGGATGAGTTTCCGCACATGGCAGGAACCGCATCATCTCTGGCAGGGACGTTCCGCTTCGGCATCGGCGCTATCGTCGGAGCGATGCTTTCGATGGCCGCCTTTACGACGGCGTGGCCGATGCTGTGGGCGATGGCTTTTTGCGCAACCAGCTCGATACTCTTCTATCTTTACGCCAGTCGACCGCGAAAAGCGGCCCACTAAAACGCAGAGAAGGCCCGGAAGGGCCTTTTTTGTTGATGCATATCAACCAAACCCCCGTTCGTTTATTCCGTGTTTGTTTATTTTATGTAAAATCTATTTGTGTAAAAAGTCACATCATTGTATTCAAAAAGGTTGAGTTAGATCGCAGAAACGGGTACATATAGCGCCGACGCGAGCCTGAATACCGATAAAAAAGTGCTGAATAGTGCAGGCTGGCGATGATGTGTTACTATAAATGTAAATAAATTGTGAAGTAAATTTTGCTTCCGGGGAACGAACGTGAATACATTACAACTTTCTATTGTCCATCGCTTGCCCCAGAGCTATCGCTGGTCGGCGGGTTTTGCTGGTTCGAAAGTTGAACCGATTCCGCAAAACGTCGCGGGCTGTGAAAACTGCCTGGTGGCGCTCAAGCTGCTGAGCCCGAGCGACGAAAATGCCTGGCGGGTGATGGAGCGTCTCAGTCAGGCCCTGACGGATATCGAAGTGGACAGCTCCGTGCTGGAGTGCGAAGGTGAGCCGTGCCTGTTTGTGAAAAGCCAGGACGAGTTTGCTGCTACCTGCCGCCTGAAAAATTTTGGCGTTGCTATTGCAGAGCCTTTCTCCGGCCAGTATCCATTCTGAGCGCTAGTCTGACGACAACAGCTGGCGCGTGTAGCGCTGCGTTGGCGCGCTAAATACGCGCTGGCAATCACCCTGCTCGACCACCTCTCCCTGACGCAACACAATCACCTGATGGCATAGCGCCCGCACCACCTGTAAATCATGGCTGATAAAGATATAGGCCAGCCGGTGCTTTTCCTGTAACCCTTTCAGCAGCGCCAGGATCTGCGCCTGTACGGTCCTGTCCAGCGATGACGTCGGTTCATCCAGAATAATCAGCTCCGGTTTCAGGATCAGCGCGCGGGCAATGGCGATACGCTGGCGCTGCCCACCGGAAAATTCCGCAGGGTAGCGGTGGCGCGTCTCGGGATCTAGACCCACTTCGGTCATGACCCGCATGACCTCCTGCTCGCGTTGCTGCGCGCTCAGGCCGGGCTGATGGACGCGCAGACCCTCTTCGATAATCTGTAACACGCTGAGCCGTGGGTTAAGCGAGGAGTTGGGATCCTGAAACACCACCTGCATGCGGGGACGCACGGGCAGCATCTGGCGGCGGTTCCAGCGGTGCAGCGGCATATCGTCAAAGAGGATCTCGCCCTGGGAGGCAATTAAGCGCAGCAGCGCCAGACCGGTGGTGCTTTTACCCGAGCCGGATTCGCCCACCAGCCCCAGTGATTCACCCGGGCGCAGCGAGAAGCGGAGGTTTTTCAGCACCGGGTTGCGATCGACAATGCGGCGCAGAATACCTTTACGGATCGGGAACGAGACGGACAGATCCTCAACGCGCAGCAGCGGCGTGCTGTCCGCATCGAGAGGAACCGGGTCGCCGGAGGGTTCGCTGTCGAGCAGGCGCTGCGTATAGGGGTGCTGTGGGGCACTCAGCAGCGCGGACGCCGTATTCTGTTCAACACAGCGTCCGTTCTGCATCACCGCGACGCTGTCGGCCAGCTTTCTCACAATGCTCAGGTTGTGCGTGATAAACAGCAGGCTCATGTTCAGCTCGTCACGCAGTTCCCGCAGCAGCGTCAGTATTTGCGCCTGTACCGTCACGTCAAGCGCCGTTGTAGGCTCGTCGGCAATCAGCAGTTCGGGGCGCGTCAGCAGGGCCATGGCGATCATCACGCGCTGGCGTTCGCCGCCGGAGAGCTGATGCGGAAAATCATTCAGCCGTTTGGGCGCATTGCGTATGCCTGTGCGTTCAAGACAATCCAGAATTTCTCCCCGCGCGGCCTCTTTGCGCATCCCTCGGTGCAGGGAGAGCACTTCATAAAGCTGTTTTTCGAGGCTGTGCAGAGGGTTAAGTGAAACCATCGGCTCCTGGAAGATCATCGCGATTTTGTTGCCGCGAATGCCGCGCAGGGTATGTTCGTCGGCATGCAGCAGCGAACGGCCGTGAAAAAGAATGTCCCCTTGCGGATAGCTCACCGGCGGAGAAGGCAGCAGCCGCAGGATGGAGAGCGCCGAAACGCTTTTGCCTGAACCCGATTCGCCGACCAGGGCCAGCGTTTCCCCGGGCTGGATCTGCAGCGATAAATCGTTGACCACGGTGCGCGTCTCACCCTGCTTTGAAAAAGCAATCGACAGGTTATCAATACTCAGAAGAGGCTGGGTCATCTTATACCGCCTTGTTCGGATCAAAGGCATCCCGCACGGCTTCGCCAATAAAAATCAGCAGCGACAGCAGCACGGCCACGGAAAGAAAGGCGGCGATGCCTAACCACGGCGCCTGGAGGTTGTTCTTACCCTGCAGCAGCAGTTCGCCAAGCGACGGGGAACCCAGCGGTAGCCCGAAACCGAGAAAATCCAGCGAGGTGAGGGTGGTGATGGAGCTGCACAGAATAAACGGCAGGAAGGTGAGCGTTGCCACCACGGCGTTAGGCAGCATATGGCGGAAGATGATACTCCGGTCGCTAACGCCAAGCGCCTGCGCCGCGCGGATATAGTCGAAATTGCGGGTGCGCAGAAACTCCGCCCGCACCACGCCGACCAGCGCCATCCAGCCGAACAGGACGGTGATGCCTAATAGCCACCAGAAGTTGGGCTGTACGACGCTGGAAAGCAGGATGATCAGAAACAGCGTTGGCATACCAGACCAGACTTCGATGATACGCTGGCCCCACAGGTCAATTTTCCCGCCGTAGTAACCCTGAACGGCGCCCGCCACAACGCCCATCACGCTGGAGAAGAGCGTCAGCATCAGCCCAAAGAGAAGCGATATTCGCGTGCCGTACAGGATGCGTGCCAGCACGTCGCCGCCGTTAGCATCCGTTCCCAGCCAGTTTTGCGCGGAGGGCGGGGAAGGGAAGGGGGCCGTGGTAGCGAAGTTTATACTGTTTGCGCCAAAGCGCACCGGCGCCCAGAGCGCCCAGCCGTGCTGCTCAATCTGCTGGCGAAGCCACGGATCCTGATATTCCGCCCGTGTCGCGAACGGGCCGCCAAAGTCGCTTTCGCTGTAGCTGGCGATGACCGGCACGTACCAGCGATCGTTAAAATGCACCAGCAGCGGCTTGTCGTTGGCGATCAGCTCCGAACACATGCTTAAGGCAAACAGCACGGCAAAAATCCACAGCGACCAGTAGCCGCGGCGGTTGTGGCGAAAACGGGCCCAGCGGGCCTGATTGACGGGGCTTAAACGCGGCATCAGCGGCCCTCAAAATCGATTCGGGGATCGACCAGCGTATAGCTGATATCACTGATGATATTCAGCAGCAGGCCAATCAGGGTGAAAATATAGAGTGTGCCAAACATCACCGGATAATCGCGCGATACGGTAGCCTCATAGCCCAGCAGCCCCAGTCCGTTGAGCGAGAACATGACCTCTATCAACAGCGAGCCGGTAAAAAACATGCCGATGAACGTGGCCGGAAACCCGGCGATTACCAGCAGCATGGCGTTGCGGAACACGTGTTTCCACATGATCTGCTTCTCGCTCACGCCCTTGGCGCGGGCAGTAACAACGTACTGCTTACGAATTTCATCGAGAAAGGCGTTTTTGGTCAACATGGTCAGGGCCGCAAACCCGCCGATGACCGTGGCCAGAACCGGCAGCGTGATATGCCAGAGGTAGTCGGTGATTTTCTGATACCACGGCAGGGAACTGAAATCGGCGGAGACCAGCCCCCGCAGCGGGAAGAGGTCAAAATAACTTCCCCCGGCAAAAAAGACGATCAGCAGGACGGCAAACAGAAACGCCGGGATGGCATAGCCGATGATAATGAACGTGCTGCTCCAGATATCGAAGCGGCTACCGTTATACACCGCTTTGCGGATCCCAAGCGGTATAGAGACCAGATAGATAATCAGCGTTCCCCACAGCCCCAGCGTGATCGAAACCGGCAGGCTTTGCTTGATCAGCGTTAACACTGACGCACTGCGAAACAGGCTATCGCCAAAATCAAAGCGGATGTAATCCCAGAGCATTTTGAAATAGCGCTCGTGAATCGGTTTGTCAAAGCCGTAGCGGTGGGTGATCTCGGCGATCACTTCCGGATCCAGCCCGCGTCCGCCGCGATAATGGCTTTCACTGATATTCCCTACGCCGGTTCGCGCATGGCTTGCGCCCATGCCTTCACCGCCGCCGCCGCCGGGCATGCCGCCGCTGTTGCCAAATTCAATGGCGGCAATCGCCTGATCGACCGGGCCGCCGGGAGCAATTTGCACGATAAAAAAGTTAATCGTGATGATGGCCCACAGGGTGGGGATGACCAGCAGAAGACGACGGATAAGATAGGCACCCATGATGATTCCTTATCGCCGCTCAGCGGGAAGTCTGGCGGCTTTGTTAACGTCATACCACCAGGTATCAAAGCCCAGGGAGTAGACAGGGCGCACGGCAGGCACGGAGAACTTATCCCAGCGCGCAAGGCGATCTTCACCCATATACCACATCGGCAGCATGTAGTAGTTCCAGGTTAAGACCCTGTCGAGGGCGCGCCCGAGCGGCAGGAGCTTTTCTTTATCCCCCTGCGCCGCCACGATTTTCGCAATCAGCGCGTCAATCGCCGGGCTTTTTACCCCCGGCGCATTGTACGAGGAGTCGATGTAGCTGGAGGCCCAGGAGATTTGCAGGTCCGAGCTGGGCCATGGTTGGGCGGGCCACAGGCGCTGCATCATGTCGTAATCACGGCTGCGCATGCGGCTGGTGATCTGCGCGTTATCCACCTGGCGAATGTTCATGGTCACGCCCAGCCGCTCAAGATTGTGCTTAAACGGCAGCACCCACTGGTCGTTGCCCCCGGACGAGAGCAGCAGCTCAAAGCTGAGTGGCTTGCCCGTTTTGGCATCAACACGTTTTTGATTCTTCAGATGCCAGCCCGCGTCATCCAGCAGCTTGCTGGCTTTGAGCAGGTTGTCGCGGTCGTAACCGTCACCGTTTGAAGCCGGCGGCTGAAACACCGTTGTAAACACCTCTGGCGGTACCTCTGCTTTAAGGGGGGCCAGCAGAATCAGCTCGTCGGCTTTCGGGTAATCGCGCGCGGCATATTCCGTGTTCTGGAAATAGCTGTTGGCGCGGCTGTAAGCCCCGTAAAACAGCGCTTTGTTCATCCACTCAAAATCAAAGGCCAGGGAGATGGCTTCCCGCACCCGGCGGTCATTAAATACCGGACGCTGAATATTAAACGCCAGCCATCGCGTGTCTTGCGCAGACTCATTTTTATGCTCGTCTTTGACGATATAGCCTTTGGCGAAATTTTTGCCGATATAGCGGGTCGCCCAGTTTTTGGCGCTGCTCTCGACCCGTAAATCGAAGGCCCCCGCTTTGAACGCTTCAAACGCCACGTTATCGTCAAGGTAGTAATCATAGCGAAGGGTGTCGAAGTTCCAGCGTCCGCGGTTTACCGGCAGATTGGCTGCCCAGTAGTCTTTGACGCGGGAATAGACGACATATTGCCCCATGCGCCAGTCGGTGATGCGGTAGGGGCCGCCAGCCAGAGGAGGCGTGGAAAGCGGGTCGCTCAGCTTGTGGTTTTTCCAGAACGATTCCGGCATCACCGGCAGCGAGAACAGGCTGAGCATGTTCTCTTTATTTGGTTCGCTCAGCTCGATGCGCACGGTAAGCGGCGCAATGGCTCTGACCGACGCGCCTTTATACACGATGCGGAACTGGGGAACGCCTTCGGTCATAAATTTATGAAAGGTGAACGCAACGTCGCTGGCCTTAACCGGCGTACCGTCATGAAAACGAGCTCGAGGGTTAAGGGAGATCTCCGCCCAGGCGAAGTTATCGGCGTAACGCACGTTCTCGGCAATAAGCGGATAGTAGCTGCCGGGCTCGTCATCGGAGGTGACAAAGAGCGTATCGTAAAGCGATTCCGTCCGCGCGGCCGCCACGCCGCGCAGGGCGAAGCGGTTGAAGTTGTCGAAGGTTCCCGTGGCGGAAAGCGTGACCTTTCCGCCCTTCGGCGCGGCAGGGTTGACGTAATCGAAGTGCGTAAAATTGACCGCGTATTTCGGCTCGCCAATCACCGCGAAGGCGATATTTTCTTTGATGGCTTGCGCCTGGCTGGACAGGCTCGTGAATGCCAACATCAGCAACATAAAGCGCATAAGCATCTCGCGGCAGCTCCCTCTTTACAGACCGGCTCGGTTAAGCTGAATAATAAGTGACGTCACGGGCAATGTGAAATTAATCACCCTCGGCCGAAATATCAGGCCGCCATTCGCGGAACTGCGCCAGCGGCATCGGGCGGCTAATCCAGTATCCCTGCAGGAAATTAACGCCGTGTTCGCGCAGCCAGGCGGCCTGTTCCGGTGTCTCTACCCCTTCGGCGACGGTCGACATATTCAGTCGTCTTGCCAGCGTCAGAACGGCATCCAGCACCGGCGACGTTACCGTCTCAGTCCCTATCGCATTAACAAATCCGCGGTCTATCTTGAGGTAGTCCATGGTGAAATGCTCAAGGTAAATCAGCGCGCTGTGGCCGGTACCAAAATCATCAATGGCGATTTCAAACCCTTCGTTATGCAGCCATTCGAAGAGGCTGTTGGCTTCCCGATGGTTAAGCATATCGCGCTCGGTAATTTCCAGCACGATCTGGAAGTAATCTGGCGGCAGTAACGCTTTGAAGGTGCGCATATCGTCCTTGAAGCTTTCCGCATGCAGATGCCCCGGCGCGATGTTGATGCCCACCTTTGCGCCCGGAGGTAACAGCGTTTGTAACACGGGAGCATCGTGAATGATAAGGTCAAAAAGATGCAGCGTCAGCGGGACAATGAGCTTCTGCGCTTCGGCAAAATTGATAAACGCGTCGGGCGGAATTTCCCCCATTGTCGGGTGTTTCCAGCGCATCAGTACTTCCAGCCCGGTCATCTGGAGCGATTTAGCATCGACGACGGGCTGATAGACTACATAAAACTGGCCGCGCTTAATCGCGCTTAAAATCTCTTTACCCGGGTTGAGGCGAATGCTGAGGATATAGTAGTTGAGCGAGCCGGCACAAATGCCGCATACCAGCCCGAAGAACAGGGCGTAAAGAATTTCATCGCTGGTCCAGGCGTCCGCATACAGATTTATGGTCAGGGGAACGTCTTTCAGCGTTGCGGTACGGGCCGGCGTTTCATGAAGATCGTGCGCGTTGACCAGCATGCTGGACCGCGTTGACAGCGCATGATCGCCAATGATGATGGCGATGCCGGCAAATTCGTCCTGGCGAGCCGTGTAGAGCAGGTAAGGCGTCAGGTTGAGATTCACTGAGGTAAATACGCCGCCGTCCTTCACTAGCGGGTTACGGTACCAGATGGCAATGGCGGGCTTGTTGGGCAACATCGGAGTGCCGGGAAGCAACGCCATATCAATCTGTTTGTCGATGTGCAGCTCAGGTATCAGCTCCTCCATTGGGGAATTCATCGGACCCGTAGCAGAAGAGCAGAACGCCATTTTGTCTCTGACCAGCAGGAATGCGCGAACGTTAACGCTAAAGGCAGCGCGCGAAGTGAGTTCCTGATTTACGTCGTGGCAATTGTTTAACGTGAGCGGCTGGAGCACATCGATAGAATTTTTTAACTCATCGAAATAGCTCTCCATATAGATGCTCACATCGTGGATCAGGGTGTCGAATTTGACTTCCCGCTTGTGGTAGCTCCAGAAAAATTGCAACGAACCCAGGAGCAGGGCGGCGATCAGGCCTGTGATGATGCTGAGGATCAGTATCTTGCGATTGCTGGAGAAATAGCGGGTGAACATAGACGTCGTAATTCCTGAAATGCCGCTGGATGTATTCAGTGTAACGGGCAAAAAAAAACACTGCCGAAGCAGTGCTTTTTTTCATCATATCGCCAGCCAAGGGATAACCAACGATACGATAGTCATATTAACTGCGGGTCAGTACGCGGCGTGCTTCGTTGTAGCGCTTCTTCCAGTACGGTTCATTCATGCTGGAAATGGTGACACCGCTGCTGGTGGAGGCATGTACGAACTGGTCATTACCAATGTAGATGCCAACATGTCGACCTGTAGAACCGGCACGGAACAGGACTAGATCACCGGTGCGCAGTTTGGTACGTGAAATCGACTTGCCCATCTCCTGCTGTTCATAGGTTGAACGCGGAAGATCTAACCCAAATTGCTCGCGGAATGTACGCTGTACAAAACCGGAACAATCAATACCTGTTTTTGTGCTGCCGCCAAGACGATAACGCACGCCTTTCCAGTCAGCATACTGGTCCATAATGCGGGACTTCACGTCCAGATTACGTACCATATTTTCAAATTCATCCTGAGAGGCTTGCAGTGACGAGGAATCTTCCATTCCCACAACACGCGTCTCAGGATGCATATTCTTTGCGGTGTTCGATGTACTACATGCAGACAACAGTACCGCGACTGCTATCGCCGGGATCCCCCGTAAGATATATCTCAGAAACGGTTGAGATTTGACCATTTTGTTTATTTTCCCTTGAAGTCCTTAACGACAAATATCGTTATAAAAATGCCAAACGTGACGAGACTAATTATCTGTTCACATTGAGACAATTCTTTCTGGTCACATTTGTGGTACAGCGCACAAAATTATTCGCCAGCGAAATAATTATCTCTATGGGGCAAAACGAGTTCGAGATTAACCGATTGCCTGGGGTATTGCGAGAAAAAAAAGCCTTTTTTTTATAAGAAAATGTGATACAGAAAGTAAAAATTCGTAATTGCTTAAAATGCGGTCAGAACCGAGGCTTTATCGCGCAATTGCTTCATTTTTATCATGAATGTGATGACAAGAATATGACGCTGGGAAAAGATCGTGGCGGAAAGGCTATCGGGGATCATGTCGATCCCTGATAGCTCACGTTAATTTAGGTTAGTTATTTGTTTAATTGTTGTTGCGCTCTGCCGGGAAGATAGCGATCGAACAGCGCTATTATCCTGTCGCTCAGTGGGGTCATCAAACACCACGGCAGCGCAATCAGCGCCACGGAAAGCGAACCGACGGCAATATCGGTGAACCAGTGAGCGCCAATCATTACGCGCGGGGAGGCAAAAACCACAAAAATAATCAGGGCTATGGCAAACGCTTTTCTGCCGAAATAGCGAAGCATAATTGCGGAAAAAATAAGCAGCATCATGCCGTGATCGCCAGGGAAACTGTCCTTCGACGCATCTTTTGTTGGAATATGCAGCAGCTCACTGACGCGATAGATATCGGTGAAAAAGAGCGTTGGGCTGGAACGCTTAACCGGAATAATCGCGGTGGCCAGCTGGTTAATGACGACAGCAAACAGCAGCATCACCAGACCGATAATCAGAATACGCCGACGCCCGGCTTTGTCCTCTTTCAGCCAGAAAGAGAGCATCAGGCAGCCCATCGCCAGCAGCGAGAAGCCGTCAAAGGCGCGGTTGTTGGTAATTGCCACCAGCCACAGGAACGCGTTGCTCTTCACCAGCTCCTGATTGAAGAAGTGAAAAATGGCAGAATCCAGTGGGAACCAGAAACCATGATCTGCCGGGATATACCAGGAGAAGAAAAGCGCCAGACCGGCGACATTAAGCAGTAATATCAGGGGAAATCGAGTTGTCATAACGTTCTGCATAGAGTTAAAACTGGGGCAACGTTAGCCGCCCGAACTTAAACGAATCCTCAACAGACTGGACTGGAGGGCATTCCAGTCGGCGTTAACCGCACTAATTAACTCTATACGGCTGTCAGGCGGCGCCACGTTTTGCGTTTCAATAAAGAAATCGTCGCCCTGGCGGTTGATCCGCACCAGTCCGTCCGGGGTGCGCATGATCCCTTTCACGCGATCGACGGGCGCAAGACGGGCCCACTCCAGGATCCCGATGGTGTCAAAAACGGTTTCAGCATCAAAAATCCATCCGCAGGCCTGATATCCCTGGCCGCTATTCAGATTACGACGCCAGCGCTGGTGTTCCGGCAGACTCAGGGCTGCCAGACCCTGTTTAACCGGATGACTGTGCGAATGCTCCGCGCTGGCGGGCAGCTCGGTGCGGTTCAGACGAGGCTGGTTAAGCAGGGCGCTATCAATATTCCCCTGGGTGGTCTGCACCCGCGTGCGATTGCCGCCAAAATGTTGCCACCACGCATCCAGCGCGGCCTGGCTTTCAGCCGTGGCGCGATCTGCTTTATTCGCGACAATAACGTCAGCGGAGGCGAGCTGATCGCGGAAGTTCTCATTTGCCACCGCCTTGTCATCCAGAAGCTGACGCGGATCGAGCAGGCACAGGGTGGCGCGCAAATCGATCCACGGCTCGTAAACCGGGGCGGTCAGTAAATCGAGGATTTGCTTAGGGTGACCCAGCCCGGTAGGTTCAATCAGCAGGCGGTCAGGTTTGCCCTGACGCAGCAGGGTATTTAGGCCGACCTGCATAGGTAGGCCATTGACGCAGCACATGCACCCGCCGGGGATCTCTTTAATCATCGCGCCGCTGGATGACAGCAACGCGCCGTCAATGCCCACCTCGCCAAATTCATTGACCAGTACGGCCCACTTCTCGGCCGGATCTTTATTCGCCAGCAGGTGGAGAATTGAGGTGGTTTTACCGCTGCCGAGAAAACCGGTGATGAGGTTGGTTTTGGTCACGTGCGCTCCAGATGAGAATTGTGATGCTATAACACTATTCTCTCTATCCTGGCGAAAAACGTGACCTGTGAGAAGGGGAAGGGCGAACGGAGGCCTCATCCGTTCGCGTTAAGCGCAATAATCGTTAAATATTTAACGTTTCGATAACAGCCTGACGTGCGCCGTTGCGGATAATGCGCTGGTATGCCTGGCGGACAGTCTCCACAAAGACGCTGTTTTGTGCGAGATCGTGACCAAAGACCTCACTCAGCCCCAGCAGCGCGTTAACGCGGTCGGCGTCGCTGCTGGCGTTGACGATGGCGCGGATTTTATCGCTGAGGGGATCGCGAACGTCAATCGCATTGCCACGGTCGTCGATACCGCTGACGTAGCGTATCCAGCCGGCCACGCCCAGAGCCAGCAGCGGCCACGGCGTATTTCGCTCAAGATGAACGCGGATCCCGTCAAGCATTCTCTGGGGCAGCTTCTGGCTACCGTCCATCGCGATTTGCCAGGTCCGATGCTGGAGGGCCGGGTTGGCAAAGCGTTCAATTAGGCTATCGGCGTAGGCGGTGAAATCGACATCCTTAATCCGTAACGTGGGGGCCTGCTCGTTCAGCATCAGCCGACGGGCGGCTTCACGGAACGCCGCGTCCTCCATGCATTCATTAATATGCGCGTAGCCCGCGAGGTACCCCAGATACGCCAGGAAAGAGTGGCTGCCGTTGAGCATGCGTAATTTCATCTGCTCCCACGGCAGAACATCCTGCACCATCTGGACACCCGCCACTTCCCACTCGGGACGGCCTGCGACAAAATTATCTTCCACCACCCACTGAATAAACGGTTCGCAGCTGATGGCGCACGGATCTTCAACGCCGAGCGCGTCGGTGATTTCCGCCAGCGATGCTTCCGTCGCGGCGGGAACAATTCTGTCAACCATCGTTCCCGGGAAGCTCACGTGGCTATCAATCCATTCAGACAGCGCCGCGGAACGCTTTTGCGCCATGCCCAGCACCGCGTTTTTGACCACGTGCCCGTTATCCGGGATGTTGTCGCAGGAGAGCACGGTAAACGCAGGCAAACCGCGCTCGCGGCGGCGGTGGAGCGCTTCGACCAGGATCCCTGGGGCAGAATGTGGCTCTGAGGGGTTTTCAAGGTCGTGGACGATCCGGGGGTTATTCAGATCGAGTTTTCCGGTCGCGGGATCGATGCAATAGCCTTTTTCCGTGATGGTGAGCGATACAATCGCGACCTGAGGCTCGCAAAATTTCTCAATAATGGCGGGCAGGGAGTCCAGCTTTGCGTTCAGGCACTCATGGACGGCGCCGACGATAATCGCCTCATTTCCATCAGCCCCTTTCTCCAGCACGGTGAACAGATGCTCCTGCGCGCGCAGCTGGCTCATCAGCACGTCGCCGCTGAACAGGCTAATCTCACAAATCCCCCAGTCGCCGCCTTTTTCATTCAGCACCCTATTTGTTAACAAGGCCTGGTGCGCACGGTGAAACGCGCCAAAGCCAAAGTGAACGATGCGGGAGCGTAATGACTGGCGATCGTAGCGAGGTTGCTGAACCCCGGCAGGAAGGACGGTAGAGGCAATTGTCTTCATGAGATACACACCTGATTAACCATTAATTAACAATGCCAGTGTAAAGTTATATGACAGCAAATAAAATTGGTGAGCCGTAAATATCCCCGTTATGTGAGTTTGATCAATCAATGTGTGGCGGTGTATTGACCCTTCACGGTAAACATGTATGGTAGTCGTCATTGCGGTAATGCATATTGGTATAACAACTTAAGAGGGTGAGGCAATGGAACAAACCTGGCGTTGGTACGGGCCGAACGATCCGGTTTCTCTTGATGATGTGCGTCAGGCTGGCGCAACGGGTGTCGTCACGGCGCTGCATCATATTCCTAACGGTCAGGTCTGGCCGGTAGAGGAAATACAGACGCGTCAGGCGCTGCTGGCGGAGAAGGGATTAACCTGGTCTGTGGTGGAAAGCATTCCTGTTCATGAAGATATCAAAACCCATTCCGGGGAGTATCAGACCTGGATTGCTAACTATCAGCAGAGCATTCGTAACCTCGCGGCCTGCGGTATTGATACGGTTTGCTATAACTTCATGCCCATCCTCGACTGGACGCGAACCGACCTCGAATATCAGATGCCGGACGGCTCAAAAGCGCTGCGTTTCGATCAGATTGCCTTTGCAGCGTTCGAGTTGCACATCCTGAAACGGCCTGGCGCTGAAGCGGATTACACCGCGGAAGAGCAGCAGCAGGCACTCGAATGGTTCAATGCAGCCAGCGACGCGGACATCGAAAAGCTGACCCGTAATATTATTGCGGGCCTGCCGGGTGCCGAAGAGGGGTATACGCTGGATCAGTTCCGCGCCCGCCTGGCGGAATACGGCAATATTGATAAGCACCAGCTGCGTGAAAACATGGCGTATTTCCTGCGCGCTATCGTGCCGGTTGCGGAAGAGGTAGGGGTTCGCCTGGCCGTGCACCCGGACGATCCACCGCGTCCCATTCTCGGCCTGCCGCGCATTGTTTCCACAATTGAAGATATGCAGTGGCTGAAAGAGACGGTCGACAGCATCTATAACGGCTTCACCATGTGTACCGGCTCCTACGGCGTGCGGGCAGATAACGATCTGGTGCGGATGATTAAAACCTTCGGCGACCGCATTCATTTTACGCATCTGCGCGCGACCTGCCGTGAAGAGAACCCAAAAACCTTCCACGAGGCGGCTCACCTGGGCGGCGATGTGAATATGGTGGCGGTGGTAGACGCCATTCTGGCCGAAGAGGCGCGTCGCAAGCAGATTGGCGATGTGCGTCCTATTCCGTTCCGTCCTGACCACGGCCACCAGATGCTGGACGATCTGCGTAAGAAAACCAACCCAGGCTATTCTGCGATTGGCCGTCTTAAAGGTATGGCGGAAGTGCGCGGCGTTGAGCTGGCGTTGAAGATGACGAAGTATCCGGAGCTTCTGTAAGCTCTGTTGCCCGGTGGAGCTACGCTTACCGGGCCTACAAAAAAACCGGCCTGAGAGCCGGTTTTTTTGTTTTGTAGGTCGGGTAAGGCGAAGCCGCCATCCGACAAACGCCGCAATCAGTCAGCGCGACCCATATAGCGTTTTTCTTCGATATGGATGCGGATCTTCTCGCCAGCGGAGAGGTATTCCGGCACCTGCACCACCAGGCCGGTCGTCAGGGTAGCCGGTTTGTTGCGGGCACTGGCGGATGCGCCTTTGATGCCGGGTGCCGTTTCAACGATTTCCAGATCGACGGTCTGAGGCAGTTCCAGCGCCAGCAGCACGCCATCCCAGGTCAGAACCTGCATGTCAGGCATACCGCCTTCAGGAATGAACAGCAGCTCTTCTTCAATCTGATCTTTAGTGAAGATGTACGGGGTGTAATCTTCTTTGTCCATGAACACGTATTCGTTGCCGTCGATGTAGGAGAAATCAACATAGCGACGGGTCAGGGTCACGGTATCGACAATATCGTCACCTTTGAAGCGTTCTTCCACTTTGAGGCCGGTACGCACATCGGCGAAACGCATTTTATACAGCGTTGCTGCACCACGGGCGCTTGGTGCCTGAATGTCGATATCTTTCACAATCAGCAGTTTGCCGTTGTAATTCAGCACCATACCTTTCTTAATTTCGTTCGCTCTTGGCATTGCAGTAATCCTGTTTACGGGAGGTAAAAAATATCGCGCCAAATTACTCGCGCGCGGCCTTTCAGGCAAGTGGAATTCGTGGCTTTTGCTATCAATACGCAAAAGGTGTTACTGTGCGCGCGATGCCCGACTACGCGGGCCATCGTCAGCGAAAGAGAGCATTTATGGATTGCCGTCCCGATTGTGGCGCGTGCTGTACTGCACCGTCCATTTCAAGCCCCATTCCTGGAATGCCCGAGGGCAAGCCTGCCAATACTCGCTGCGTTCAGCTCTCTGAAACCAACCTGTGCATGATCTTTGGCTCACCGCTGCGTCCGAAGGTCTGCTCCGGGCTTCAGCCCACGGCCGAAATGTGTGGCAGCACGCGCGAGCAGGCGATGACGTACCTTCTTGAGCTTGAAGCGCTCACCGCACCTTAAACGTCTTTAATCCTCGCCAGACAGCCAATCGTCAGCGTACACATCACCAGCGCAATCCAGAATACCGTGTGATAGTTCCAGATTTCTGCCACGACACCGGCCATTGAGCCGGCGATAATCCACCCCACGCGGGTGGTATTAGTATAAAGGGTGGTGGCAGAGCCTGCCTGGCCCGGCATCAAATCCTGGAAATAGAGCATGCCTATCCCCGCGAGAATGCCAATATAGACGGCGTTCAGCAGCTGTAACGCCAGCAATAGCCCCGGCGTATGTACCGTCAGCATACCGACATAGAACAGCAGACCGGCGAAGGCGGCAATGCGCATTAAAAAACGCTTTCCGAAGCGCTTTGCGTAATAGCCCGCAATGAGCATGGTCGGGATCTCAAGCCCGGCCGCGGTGCCCATCATGATTCCCGCCAGCTTTTCCGACAGGTGCAGTTCATCAATAATAAACAGCGGCATATTGATGATATACAGGCTATTGGTGCCCCACATCAGCGTGCAGACAACAAACAGGAGCAGGGCATCGCGGCGGTTACGGCGCGGCGCTTCCAGCACGCCCGTTGCCACTTTGGGCTCTTTGCGCATGGACGGCAGGAAGAACCACACCAGCGCGCCGCATACCACAAACGCGACAGCGGCACTCAGGTACATTACCGTAAAGCCAAAACCCATCGCCAGCGCGTAGGCCAACGGCGGGCCAATCACCCATGCCAGCGACACCTGAGCACGCAGGACAGAGCTGAACATCACCGCTTCACGTCCGGTATGGTCCGCGTGTTCGCGAGCAAGGGCGAACAGCTGGGGGTTCGCCGTTGAGCCAAAGCTGCTCAGGAATACCCCGATGAAGAGCAGAATGAAGTAGTTGCGGTTCCAGGCAAACAGAACGCAGGCCATGACCCCCAGCAGGCAGCAGAAAACGATCAGGCTTTTACGATCGCCTTTTCTGTCGGAGCGTCGCGCCAGAAACTGGCTGACCAGGATGCCGATGATGGCGCTTCCGGTAAAAAAGAAGCCAACCAGCGCCGGACGAACATGAACCTCATTTGTCAGAAATAGGCTCAGCGTCGGCGTCTGTAACGCACCGGCAATGCCCGTGAAGAAGGCAACAATCAGGAAGGCCGCTGAGGTTAAATCAAAGGGCTTCGGCGAGGCAGCCGCAGGGGTGTTATGCATGTTTTATAATTAGCGAGTAGCAGAGAGGGGCGGAGTGTACGCCGTCAGCAAAAAAATAAACAGTGGGTGCGGTCAATGATGCCACGAAAAATCAAAATGGCATTTCATCTTACAACCACATCGGCTGACCTTAGCTGAAACTGACTTGCTGAACTTCAGCAAAATTCAGCTGAACGAAGAAGAAATGTGCTGTATCTCTAAATTCTGACATCAGAAAGACGAGTTTACTTGCAAGGTATTGCAGAAAGCGCAAGACTTTTTGAAACGTTTCAGCGCTATCTTGTTTAAACAAACGGAGCAGGCTAGCGCATTTTTTCTCATTAAAGCTGAAACGATTCAATTTCAGCAGGAGTGGAGAACCATGTTCCAGTTATCTGTTCAGGATATCCACCCGGGCGCTCAGGCCGGGGATAAAGAAGAGGCTATTCGCAAGGTTGCCGCTGCGCTTGTGCAGGCGGGTAACGTCGCGGACGGCTATGTCAACGGCATGCTGGCCCGCGAGCAGCAGACCTCAACCTTCCTCGGCAATGGCATTGCCATTCCGCACGGCACAACCGACACCCGCGATCAGGTGTTGAAAACCGGCGTTAAGGTTTATCAGTTCCCGCAGGGCGTGCTTTGGGGCGACGGTCAGGTGGCCTATGTGGCTATCGGTATCGCGGCCAGCAGCGATGAACACTTAGGTCTGCTGCGTCAGCTGACGCATGTCCTGAGTGATGACGCGGTGGCTGAACAGCTTAAGTCCGCCACCACAGCGGAAGAGCTGCGCGCCTTGCTGATGGGCGAAAAACAGAGCGAAGCGCTGAAACTGGATAATGAAACGCTGACGCTGGACGTGGTTGCTTCCGATCTGGTGACGCTGCAGGCGCTAAACGCCGGTCGTCTGAAAGAAGCCGGCGCGGCGGATGCCACCTTTGTGACCCGCGTGATTAACGATAAGCCGTTGAATCTGGGTCAGGGTATCTGGCTGAACGACAGTGCTGAAGGCAACCTGCGCAGCGCTATCGCCGTGAGCCGCGCGGCCAATGCATTTGACGTAGAAGGCGAACGCGCGGCCATGCTGGTGACCGTAGCGATGGCTGATGAACAGCCGGTTTCCGTGCTGAAGCGTCTGGGCGACCTGTTGCTGAACAACAAAGCTGAAAAACTGCTGAACGCTGATGCCTCCACCGTGCTGGCACTGCTGACCAGTGATGATGTGCTGACGGATGACGTGCAAACTGCGGAGTTCGTGGTGCGTAACGAACACGGCCTGCATGCCCGTCCGGGTACCATGCTGGTGAATACCATTAAACAATTCGAGAGTGAGATCACCGTGGCGAATCTTGACGGCACGGGCAAACCGGCCAACGGCCGTAGTCTGATGAAAGTTGTCGCGCTGGGCGTGAAGAAAGGTCACCGTCTGCGTTTCACCGCGCAGGGTGCTGATGCTGAACAGGCGCTGAAAGCGATTGGCGACGCCATCGCGGCGGGTCTGGGGGAGGGCGCATAATGAGCAGACGTGTTGCGACTATTACGCTGAACCCGGCTTATGACCTGGTAGGATTTTGCCCGGAAATTGAGCGCGGCGAAGTCAACCTCGTGCGTACCACTGGCCTGCATGCTGCGGGCAAAGGGATTAACGTCGCGAAAGTGCTCAAGGATCTCGGTATCGACGTCACCGTGGGGGGATTCCTCGGTAAAGATAACCAGGATGGTTTCCAGCAGCTGTTCAGCGAGCTGGGCATTGCCAACCGTTTTCAGGTTGTTCAGGGCCGTACCCGTATCAACGTTAAGCTGACTGAGAAAGACGGTGAAGTGACCGATCTGAACTTTTCTGGCTTCGAAGTGACGCCGTCAGACTGGGAGCGTTTTGTTAACGATTCTCTGACCTGGCTGGGTCAGTTTGACATGGTGTGCGTCAGCGGCAGCCTGCCGTCCGGCGTGAGCCCGGAAGCGTTTACCGACTGGATGACGCGCCTTCGCAGCCAGTGCCCGTGCATTATTTTTGACAGCAGCCGCGACGCGCTGGTCGCCGGTCTGAAAGCCTCGCCGTGGCTGGTGAAGCCGAATCGCCGCGAGCTGGAAATCTGGGCGGGCCGTAAGCTGCCAGAATTAAAAGATGTGATTGACGCTGCCCATGCGCTGCGCGAGCAGGGTATCGCTCACGTGGTTATCTCGCTTGGTGCAGAAGGCGCGTTGTGGGTTAACGCGTCTGGCGAATGGATCGCCAAACCGCCGTCAATGGAAGTTGTGAGTACCGTTGGCGCAGGGGATTCAATGGTTGGCGGCCTGATTTACGGCCTGCTGATGCGTGAATCCAGTGAACATACTTTACGTCTTGCCACTGCCGTTGCTGCCCTGGCCGTAAGCCAGAGCAATGTCGGTATTACCGATCGTACCCAGTTAGCCGCGATGATGGCGCGCGTTGACTTAAAACCTTTTAACTAACAGCAGGAGAGGAATAATGAAAACGCTGCTGATCATTGACTCCGGTCTCGGACAGGCTCGCGCCTATATGGCAAAGACCTTGCTGGGAGCGGCGGCGAACAAAGCACATCTCGAGATGACTGATAACCCTGGCGATGCCGAACTGGCCATTGTACTGGGCGACAAAATCCCGGCTGACAGTGCGCTGAACGGCAAAAAAGTGTGGCTGGGCGATATTAATCGCGCGGTGGCTCATCCGGAACTGTTCCTGAGCGAAGCGAAAGGTCACGCGTCTGTTTACAGCGCGCCCGTCGCGACGGCACCGGCTGCGGCCACGGGCCCGAAACGCATTGTTGCGGTGACGGCCTGTCCGACGGGCGTGGCTCACACCTTTATGGCGGCTGAAGCCATTGAAACCGAAGCGAAAAAACGCGGCTGGTGGGTTAAAGTTGAAACGCGCGGCTCCGTCGGTGCTGGCAACGCTATCACCCCTGAAGAAGTGGCTGAAGCCGATCTGGTGATTGTGGCGGCGGATATCGAAGTGGACCTGGCGAAATTTGCCGGTAAGCCAATGTACCGCACGTCTACCGGCCTGGCGCTGAAAAAGACTGCGCAGGAGTTTGATAAAGCGCTGGTGGAAGCGAAGCCGTATCAGGCAACCGGCGCGCGCCAGACCGCGACGGAAGGTAAGAAAGAGTCCGCAGGCGCCTATCGTCACCTGCTGACCGGCGTGTCTTACATGCTGCCGATGGTGGTTGCGGGTGGTCTGTGTATCGCGCTCTCGTTCGCATTTGGTATTACCGCGTTTAAAGAGCAAGGCACGCTGGCCGCTGCGTTAATGCAGATTGGTGGCGGTTCCGCCTTCGCACTGATGGTACCCGTCCTGGCAGGCTTTATTGCTTTCTCCATCGCTGATCGTCCTGGCCTCACGCCGGGTCTTATCGGCGGTATGCTGGCCGTAAGCACCGGCTCCGGCTTTATCGGCGGTATTATCGCGGGCTTCCTGGCCGGTTACGTCGCGAAGCTCATCAGCTCGAAGCTCAAGCTGCCGCAGAGTATGGAAGCGCTGAAGCCGATTCTGATCATCCCGCTGATTTCCAGCCTGGTGGTCGGTCTGGCGATGATTTACCTGATTGGTAAGCCGGTTGCAGGCATCCTGGCGGGTCTGACCCACTGGCTGCAAACCATGGGTACCGCGAACGCGGTTCTGCTGGGGGCAATTCTCGGCGGCATGATGTGTACCGACATGGGTGGTCCGGTAAACAAAGCGGCGTACGCCTTTGGTGTTGGCCTGCTGAGTACCCAGACCTACGCGCCAATGGCAGCGATCATGGCGGCAGGTATGGTGCCACCTCTGGCGCTCGGCCTGGCGACGATTATTGCCCGTCGTAAGTTCGATAAAGCGCAGCAGGAAGGCGGTAAAGCTGCGCTGGTGCTGGGTCTGTGCTTCATCACCGAAGGCGCGATTCCGTTCGCGGCCCGTGACCCAATGCGTGTACTGCCGTGCTGTATCGCGGGTGGTGCAGTGACCGGGGCGATCTCCATGGCGATTGGCGCGAAGCTGATGGCACCACACGGCGGTCTGTTTGTTCTGCTGATCCCTGGCGCCATCACGCCGGTACTGGGCTACCTGCTGGCCATCGTCGCCGGTACGCTGGTGGCGGGTCTCTCTTACGCGGTGCTGAAACGTCCGGAAGCGGAAGTCGTGGCAAAAGCAGCGTAAGCGATAAATAATAAAAAAGCCGGGTCGCATTACGCACCCGGCTTTTTTTATGCCGCCTGTTCAGCAGTTTGCTGAGCCTTCAGCCAGGCAATCTCTTCTGCCCAGATATCCGGATTAATGGTTTCAAGCACCATCGGAATACCGTCGAAGCGGGCGTCCTGCATGATAAAGCGAAACGCATCGTGGCCAATGTTGCCTTCGCCCAGGCTGTGGTGGCGGTCAACGCGGCTGCCAAATGCGCTTTTCGCATCGTTGAGGTGCATTCCGCGCAGGTACTTAAAGCCAACAATGCGCTCGAACTCATCAAACGTGTTTTTCGTTGCCTCGGTGGTGCGCAGGTCATAGCCGGCGGCAAACGCGTGGCAGGTATCAATGCACACGCCAACGCGGGATTTATCCTCCACGCCGTCGATAATCGCCGCCAGATGTTCGAACTTAAAGCCGAGGTTGCTGCCCTGGCCGGCGGTATTCTCAATCACCGCGGTGACGCCTTTGGTCTTGTCCAGGGTGATGTTGATGGATTCGGCAATGCGCGCCAGGCAGGCATCTTCATCGATCTGCATAAGATGGCTGCCAGGATGGAAGTTCAGCAGCGTCAGCCCAAGCTGCTCACAGCGCTGAACTTCATCAAGAAACGCCTCGCGGGATTTTTCCAGCGCCTCTTCAACCGGGTGCCCGAGGTTAATGAGATAGCTGTCGTGGGGAAGGATCTGGCCTGGCCCGTAGTGGTACTTCTCACAGGCAGCTTTGAAATCGTCAATCACCTCGGCGGTGAGCGGTGCGGCGCGCCACTGGCGCTGATTTTTGGTGAACAGGGCGAAAGCGGTCGCCTCAATTTCGGCGGCACGAATGGCGGCATTCGCAAGGCCACCTGCAGCGCTGACGTGCGCTCCAACATATTTCATAAAGGGACTCCTGTTAACCCGAAATGCCTATGATAGCGGGTTAACAGGAGAAGGATGTAGTGGTTTATGCCATCAGGCTATGGACCGCGAGGTTAATCGCGCCGCCGCCGACAATCAGCCAGATGAAGAGTACCAGCGCCATCAGCAGCGGTTTCGCACCGGCTTTTTTCAGCGCGCTGACGTGTGTAGTCACTCCCAGGGCCGCCATGGCCATCGCCAGCAGTACGGTATCCAGCGTCACCAGCATATCCACTACCGATTCGGGCAGCAGGTGGAAGGAGTTAAAGATAGCGACCACGATAAACAGGATCGCAAACCATGGAATGGTGATTTTACTTTTCTGATTACTGTCCGCCGGTGCCAGCTGTTTAACCCGTGCAGCAAGGAAAATCAGGAACGGCGCCAGCATCATCACGCGCAGCATTTTGGCAATCACCGCCGCGTTTTCGGCTTCAGGGTTAATAGCATGTCCTGCCGCCACCACCTGGGCCACTTCGTGCATGGTCGAACCGATATAGATGCCGTAGGTTTCCGGGCTAAACCAGTGGGCAACCAGCGGATACATGGCCGGGTAGAGGAAAATCGCCAGCGTACCGAAGATCACCACCGTCGCTACCGCCACCGTCACCTTACTGGCTTCGGCTTTAACAACGGGTTCCGTTGCCAGCACCGCCGCGGCCCCACAGATACTGCTCCCGGCACCGATCAGCCAGCTGGTTTGCCTGTCCAGGCCAAACACTTTCTGGCCGATAAAACAGGCCAGCAAAAAGGTGCTGGTCAGGGTCAGGACGTCGATGGCGATCCCGCTCACGCCCACATCCGCAATCTGCGAAAAAGTGAGACGGAAGCCGTAAAGAATGATCCCAAGACGCAGCAGATGCTGCTTGGCAAAGATCACGCCGCCGTCGCAGGATTTCCAGATATGTGGATAAACGGTGTTACCCACGACCATGCCCAGCAAAATGGCCAGCGTCAGCGCGCTGAAACCTGCGCCTGCGATGGCCGGGATGCTGCCGCCCCATAGCGCGACGGCGGTCACTGCGGCGCTGAGCGCAAGACCCGGCACGAAGTGCCACACTGTACGATGATGTTGTAAGGTGATTTCTGACATAACCTTCTCCTTTGTCTGGCTAAAGGTTACGGCGCTCTGGCTTAAAAATAAAATTGATTATATACTTATAATCAATCTATATAAGTGGTAAACAACCATGCACATTACTCTGCGTCAGCTGGAAGTGTTTGCCGAGGTGCTGAAAAGCGGCTCGACGACCCAGGCGTCACAAATGCTGGCGCTCTCGCAGTCTGCGGTCAGCGCGGCGTTGACCGATCTTGAAGGACAGCTGGGCGTTCAGCTTTTTGACAGGGTAGGGAAGCGTCTGGTGGTCAATGAGCACGGTCGTCTTCTTTATCCACGCGCGCTGGCGCTGCTGGAGCAGGCTATCGAAATCGAGCAGCTGTTCCGCGAAGACAATGGCGCGATCCGCGTCTACGCCAGCAGCACCATCGGGAACTACATCCTGCCGGAAGTGATTGCCCGCTACCGCCGGGATTTCCCGACCCTGCCGCTGGAGATGAGCGTGGGGAACAGCCAGGACGTCATCAACGCGGTGATCGACTTCCGCGTGGATATCGGCCTCATCGAAGGACCCTGCCATAACGTCGATATTATTGCCGAGCCCTGGCTGGAAGATGAGCTGGTGGTGTTTGCCTCCCCGGCCTCGTCGTTATTGCAGGGCGAGGTGACGCTGGAGCGCCTGGCGCAGGCGCAGTGGATCCTGCGCGAGCAGGGCTCCGGCACGCGTGAAATTGTCGATTATCTGCTGCTTTCTCATCTGCCGCATTTCCAGTTAGGGATGGAGCTTGGGAACTCTGAGGCCATCAAGCACGCGGTGCGCCACGGGCTCGGCATCAGCTGTCTTTCCCGGCGCGTTATTGCCGAACAGCTGGAGACCGGATCGCTGGTTGAAATCCCCATCCCGCTCCCGAAACTGGTGCGCACGCTGTGGTGCATTCATCATCGTCAGAAACACCTTTCCAGTTCTTTGCAGCGTTTTCTGCGGTATTGCGAGATGTAATCTTCCCCTCACCCTAAAGGGGAGAGGGAAAAATTATGCTTTACTTATAATCCTGGCCGAGTCATGAAGCTCTCTTATAACTGAGTATTTCTGCCGGAAGGAACGCGGATCGTCTGCTACAATCGCGCCTCATTTATTAAATGGACAGCATTTTCATATGGTTTCAGAAATTAAAACCACAGAAGCGCCCACGCTACGTCGTGAACTCAAGGCGCGTCACCTGACGATGATCGCCATTGGCGGCTCCATCGGTACAGGTCTTTTCGTTGCCTCTGGCGCAACGATTTCGGCAGCAGGCCCGGGTGGGGCACTTTTCTCTTATATCCTGATTGGCCTGATGGTGTACTTCCTGATGACCAGTCTTGGCGAACTGGCCGCGTACATGCCGGTATCCGGTTCGTTCTCGACCTACGGTCAAAAATACGTTGAAGAAGGCTTTGGCTTCGCGCTGGGCTGGAACTACTGGTACAACTGGGCGGTCACTATCGCCGTTGACCTCGTTGCCGCACAGCTGGTGATGAACTGGTGGTTCCCGGATACGCCGGGCTGGATCTGGAGCGCCCTGTTCCTGGCCGTTATTTTCCTGCTGAACTACATCTCCGTGCGCGGTTTCGGCGAAGCGGAATACTGGTTCTCTTTGATCAAAGTGGCAACCGTCATCATCTTTATCGTCGTCGGTGTGGCGATGATCGTTGGTATTTTCAAAGGCGCAGAACCTGCGGGCTGGAGTAACTGGACAACAGGCGATGCGCCGTTTGCCGGTGGACTGTCGGCAATGATTGGCGTGGCGATGATTGTCGGCTTCTCCTTCCAGGGGACCGAGCTGATTGGTATCGCTGCCGGTGAGTCAGAGAACCCGGAGAAGAATATTCCGCGCGCGGTTCGTCAGGTCTTCTGGCGTATCCTGCTGTTCTATGTGTTCGCGATCCTGATTATCAGCCTCATCATCCCGTACACCGATCCAAGCCTGCTGCGTAATGACGTTAAAGACATTAGCGTTAGCCCGTTCACGCTGGTCTTCCAGCACGCCGGTCTGCTTTCTGCCGCGGCAGTGATGAACGCCGTTATCCTGACCGCTGTGCTTTCAGCCGGTAACTCCGGGATGTACGCGTCCACCCGTATGCTCTACACGCTGGCATGCGACGGTAAAGCGCCGCGTATTTTCGCGAAGCTGTCCCGTGGCGGCGTACCGCGTAACGCGCTGTACGCCACTACGGTGATCGCCGGTCTGTGCTTCCTGACCTCTATGTTTGGCAACCAGACGGTGTACCTGTGGCTGCTTAACACCTCCGGGATGACGGGCTTTATTGCCTGGCTGGGGATTGCCATTAGCCACTATCGTTTCCGCCGTGGCTACGTCAAACAGGGTTATGACGTTAACCAGCTGCCGTATCGCTCAGGGTTCTTCCCGCTGGGTCCCATTTTCGCCTTCATTCTGTGCCTGATCATTACGCTGGGACAGAACTATGAAGCGTTCCTGGCGGACACCATTGACTGGGGCGCCGTCACGGCGACCTACATTGGTATTCCGCTGTTCCTCGTTATCTGGTTTGGCTACAAGCTGACGAAAGGAACAAAATTCGTTCGCTACAGTGAAATGGAATTCCCGGAACGATTTAAACAATAACCGCACTTCCTCTCTTTTAACCCGCTCATTCGAGCGGGTTTTTTTATTCCCGTATCCTGAAACAAAGATATATTTCTTAACAATTTAATTGATAATAATTATCGTTTGCTTTATCGTTATCACAAATAAGCGTGTCACCGACCCACCGCAGATGTGGGCGGCAGGGAAGACGCTGTGAGCAATGATGATTTGATTTAGTTGTATTTACCTCATGGAGATATGGAATGTTTAGGTTGAATCCCTTCGTCAGGGGAGGACTTTGTGCGTCCGCAATGTCCCTGGCCCTGCCTGTTATCGCAGCGGAATCCGGCGACACAATGGTTGTCACGGCCTCCGCGACCGAGCAAAACCTGAAAGACGCACCGGCAAGCATCAGCGTGATTACCCAGGAAGATTTGCAGCGCAAACCCGTTCAGAACCTGAAAGATGTGTTACGGGATGTGCCGGGCGTTCAGCTCACGAGCGAAGGGGACAACCGTAAAGGGGTAAGTATCCGTGGACTGGACAGCAGCTACACGCTGATCCTGATCGACGGCAAGCGCGTCAATTCCCGTAACGCGGTGTTCCGCCATAATGATTTCGACCTCAACTGGGTGCCGGTTGACGCCATCGAACGAATCGAAGTGGTGCGCGGACCGATGTCTTCTCTGTACGGTTCCGATGCGCTGGGCGGCGTGGTGAACATTATCACCAAAAAAATCGGCCAGAAATGGACGGGCACCCTGAGCGCCGATTCCACAATTCAGGAACATCGCGACCGTGGCGACACGTATAACGGTCAGTTCTATACCAGCGGTCCGCTGGTGGACGGTCTGCTGGGGCTGAAAGCCTACGGTAGCCTCGCGAAGCGTGAGAAAGACGGTCAGCAGAAGTCCTCTACCACGGCGAGCGGTGAAACGCCGCGCATTGAGGGCTTCACCAGCCGCGATGCGAATGTGGAGTTCGCCTGGACACCGTCTGAAAACCACGACTTTACGGCGGGCTACGGCTTCGACCGTCAGGATCGTGACTCGGATTCCCTCGACAAAAACCGCCTTGAGCGGCAGAACTACTCGCTCAGCCACAACGGCCGCTGGGGCGTCGGCAACAGCGAGCTGAAGGTTTACGGCGAAAAGGTAGATAACAAGAACCCGGGCAACAGCAATCCGATCACCTCCGAGAGCAACGCGGTGGACGGGAAATACGTGCTGCCGCTGGGCGAAATCAACCAGCTGCTGACCTTCGGCGGCGAATGGCGTCACGATAAGCTGAAGGATCCTGTCAACCTGACGGGCGGTTCCAGCAGCAGTACGTCGACAAGCCAGTATGCCCTGTTCCTTGAAGATGAGTGGCGTATCTTTGAACCTCTGGCGCTGACCACCGGCATCCGTATGGATGACCATGATACCTACGGCGACCACTGGAGCCCGCGCGCCTATCTGGTCTACAACGCGACCGATACCGTAACGGTGAAAGGGGGCTGGGCTACCGCGTTTAAAGCGCCGTCTCTGCTGCAGCTGAGCCCGGACTGGGTCACCGGCTCGTGCCGCGGTGCCTGTGAGATTGTTGGTAACCCGGACCTGAAGCCGGAAACCAGCGAGAGCTTTGAATTCGGTCTGTACTACAGTGGGGAAGAGGGCTGGTTAGAGGGCGTGCAGGCCAGCGTCACCACCTTCCAGAATAATGTGGATGACCGTATCAGCATCAGCCGTACGGCCAATGCGAAACAGGCCCAGGGCTACACTAACTATGTTGGACTGAATGCTGACGGTGAACCGATTTTCCGGTATTACAACGTAAACAAGGCGCGCATCCGCGGGGTGGAAACAGAGGTAAAGTTCCCGGTTGCTGAAGACTGGAAGGTGACGCTGAACTACACCTACAACGACGGTCGTGATATCAGCAACGGCGGCAACAAGCCGCTGTCCGATCTGCCGTTCCACACCGCCAACGGAACCGTTGACTGGAAGGCAACGCAGGACTGGTCGTTCTATGTTCAGGGTAACTACACCGGTGAGAAACGCGCGCTGACCAGCAGTGCTCCAACGCCGGGTGGCTATGTCATCTGGAATACCGGCGCCGCGTGGCAGGTAACGAAAGCCGTTAAGCTACGCGCGGGCGTGCAGAACCTGCTGGACAAAGATCTGAGCCGTGACGATTACAGCTACACGGAAGATGGCCGTCGCTACTTTGTCGGCGTGGATTATAAGTTCTGATGTAGCCTGGATGCCCGGTGGCGCTTCGCTTGCCGGGCCTACAAAACCCACGAATGTAGGCCGGGTAAGGCGAAGCCGCCACCCGGCAATCGGCTGCACTTAGCCAAACAAATGCTCCGCATGGAAGCGAAGATGATCCTCAATAAAGGACGCGATGAAGTAATAGCTGTGATCGTATCCCGGCTGAATGCGCAGCGTCAGCGGCCAGTCTTTCTGGCGTGCCGCTTCTGCCAGCACCGCAGGCTGCAGCTGTCCGGCGAGGAACTGATCCGCATCACCCTGATCGATAAGCATCGGGATCGCATTTGCTGAGCTGCTGGCCAGCATCAGCGCACTGCTATCCCATTCCAGCCATTTCGCTTCATCTTCACCCAGATAGTTCGTGAAGGCTTTCTGCCCCCACGGCACCTGCGTTGGGTTCACAATCGGCGCAAAGGCCGACGCGCTGACGTATTTCCCCGGATTTTTCAGCGCCATGATAAGCGCCCCGTGTCCGCCCATCGAGTGGCCGCTGATCGCGCAGCGCTCGCCAACCGCAAACTGCGACTGCACCAGCGCAGGAAGTTCATCGCGAATGTAATCATACATGCGGTAATGGCGCGCCCAGGGCTGCTCGGTCGCATTGACATAAAACCCGGCGCCTTTGCCCAGATCGTATCCCGCATCGTCGGCCACATCATCGCCGCGCGGGCTGGTGTCAGGCATCACCAGCGCAATACCCAGCTCGGCAGCAATACGCTGCGCCCCCGCTTTGGTGGTGAAGTTTTCGTCATTGCAGGTCAAGCCTGAAAGCCAGAACAGAACCGGCGGATTTTCCGTCGGCGGCAGGAAAATGCTGAACGTCATCGCACAGTTCAGGACGGTGGAGTCATGCCGCCAGCGCTGCTGTCGACCTTCAAAACAACGGTGCTCTTCGAGCAGTTCCATGCAGGGCTCCTTAATGAGAATGCGTATTCATAAAAACCATAATACAGCCTTTTCATTGACCTGTGAGCAACTTTCACTTTCGCCTGACGGCCAGATGCTGCATCATAAATTTACTTTTCTTTAACAATTGGAGCGGTCATGGCGCTGCGTATTGCGCTCAGTGGGTTTGTCGTTCTGGTGGTGGCGATGGGGATAGGACGCTTTGCCTTTACGCCTCAGGTGCCGCTGATGATTGCTGCCGGGCAGCTTACGTTGACCAGCGCGGGTCTGGTCGCGGCGATGAACTATCTGGGCTATCTGGTGGGCGCATGGGATGCCATGCGCGCGCACCGCTTTGTGGAAACGCGCCTCTGGCTTGGCATCACCGGCGCGGTGGCGCTGACGCTGCTCTCCGCGGCGGCGGATAACGCCGTCGTACACGGCCTGCTGCGTTTTGTGATTGGCTGCATGAGCGGCTGGTCGATGGTACTGATTGCCGCCTGGACTAACGAACGGCTTGGGCAGTTGGGTAAACCGGGCCTGAGCGCTGCCGTATTTGCCGGACCGGGGGCGGGCATTGCCCTGAGCGGGCTGCTCGCCGTCTACATCCAGGCGAAATCCCTTTCGGCCGGGGCGGCATGGCAAATCTACGGCGTGCTGGCGCTGGTGCTGATTGCGCTGGTGGCGCGCTACCTGCCGCGATCCGGGCAGCTCCATCGACCGGGCACCGCACCAGAGCCGCTGGTGCTGACGGCGGATTTAAAACGCCTGGTCTGGAGCTACAGTCTGGCTGGCTTTGGATATATCCTCCCGGCGACCTTCCTCTCGCAAATGGCGGCGGTGCGTTTTCCCGGCAGCCTGTTTGCGCAGTTCGTCTGGCCGATTTTTGGTCTCGCCGCCGTAGTGGGCATTGGGCTCAGTATTCTGTTACGCCATACCTCAACGGCTAACCGCAGGCTGGCGATCGTACTGTGGTTACAGGGCGCAGGCGTGCTGGCGGCCTGGCTGCTGCCGGGGATTGGCGGGTTGCTGACGGGCGGGCTGCTGGTGGGCGGCGGCTTTTTGTGTGCCGTGCAGCTCTCTCTTTTATACGGCCGCGAGCTGGCGCCAGACCACACGCGTTATATGGCAGGCCTGCTCACCACCGGGTATGCGATTGGGCAGTTGATTGGCCCCGTCACCTCGGCGTTATCAACCTGGTTTACCCACCGCCTGGAGCCCGCGCTTGGCCTGGCGGGTATGGCGCTGTTCGTTGGAGGAGCGCTGGTCTGGAATCGTCACGCTGAAAGGCAACAGCAATTGCAATAATTATCGTCGTGAATACTGGATTATGTGCGTCGCCTCACGCACAATGAGCGCATACTTTTGCCACAACGAGGGCAAAAGACGCCACACCTGCAGGAGAATAAAATGTCATCACTCAGTAAAGAAGCTGCCCTGGTCCACGAAGCCCTGGTTGCGCGCGGTCTTGAAACGCCACTGCGTCCGCCCGTACAGGATTTGGACAATGAAACCCGCAAGCGTCTGATTGCCGGTCATATGACCGAAATCATGGAGCTGCTGAATCTCGATCTGAGTGACGACAGTCTGATGGAGACGCCGCACCGCATCGCGAAAATGTACGTCGACGAAATTTTCTCCGGCCTGGATTACGCCAACTTCCCGAAAATCACCGTCATTGAAAACAAGATGAAAGTGGATGAGATGGTGACGGTGCGCGATATCACGCTGACCAGCACCTGCGAACACCATTTCGTGACCATCGACGGTAAAGCGACCGTGGCGTATATCCCCAAAGATACGGTGATTGGCCTGTCGAAGATCAACCGCATCGTGCAGTTCTTTGCCCAGCGTCCGCAGGTGCAGGAGCGTCTGACGCAGCAGATCCTGACCGCGCTGCAAACGCTGCTGGGCACCAATAACGTGGCCGTCTCTATCGACGCGGTTCACTACTGCGTGAAGGCGCGCGGCGTGCGTGATGCGACCAGTGCAACGACCACCACCTCGCTGGGCGGCCTGTTTAAGTCAAGCCAGAATACCCGCCAGGAGTTCCTGCGCGCCGTACGTCATCACAACTAAGTCTTACAGGGCAGGGACCATGGAGCGAAACGTCACGCTCGATTTTGTTCGCGGCGTCGCCATTCTCGGTATCCTGCTGCTTAATATTACCGCCTTCGGTTTGCCGAAGGCGGCGTATCTCAATCCCGCGTGGTATGGCGACATCACCCGCAGTGATGCCTGGACCTGGGCAATCCTCGATCTCTTTGCGCAGGTCAAATTCCTCACGCTCTTCGCCCTGCTGTTTGGCGCAGGCCTGCAGCTTCTCCTCAAACGCGGCACGCGCTGGATCCAGTCGCGCCTGACGCTGCTGGTTATCCTCGGCTTTATCCACGGCCTGTTCTTCTGGGACGGTGATATTCTTCTCGCGTATGGGTTAGTCGGGCTCATCTGCTGGCGGCTGATCCGCGATGCGCACAGCGTTAAAAGCCTGTTCAACACCGGCGTGATGCTCTATGTCATGGGGCTTGGCGTCCTGCTATTGCTGGGGATGATCTCCGGGGAGACGACAAATCGTGCCTGGATCCCGGATGCCGCTAACCTGCAGTACGAACAGTTCTGGAAGCTGAAAGGCGGTACGGAAGCGATAAGCAACCGCGCGGATATGCTGGGGGATAACCTCCTCGCGCTGGGCGCGCAATACGGCTGGCAGCTGGCGGGCATGATGCTGATGGGCGCGTCACTGATGCGCACCGGCTGGCTGAAAGGGGAATTCAGCCTGCGTCACTATCGTCGCACAGGCACCGGTCTGGTGCTGCTTGGCGTGCTGATTAACCTCCCGGCGGTGATTGTGCAGTGGCATATCCACTGGGATTACCGCTGGTGCGCGTTCCTGCTCCAGGTGCCGCGTGAACTGAGCGCGCCGTTCCAGACCATTGGCTACGCGGCGCTGATCTATGGCTTCTGGCCCTCGCTTTCCCGCCTGTGGATTGTCAGCGCTATCGCCTGCGTGGGCCGAATGGCGTTGAGCAATTACCTCCTGCAAACGCTCATATGTACCACGCTTTTCTATCGTTTTGGCCTGTTTATGAAATTCGACCGCCTTACGCTGCTGGCGTTTGTTATTCCGGTCTGGGTGGTAAACCTGGCGTTTTCTGTTTTCTGGCTACGCTATTTCCGCCAGGGACCGCTGGAGTGGGTGTGGCGTCAGTTAACCGCATATGCTTCAGGGGTATCATTGAAAAACACATCCAGATAACGATCTGGATCACAATCATTAACAAAACGGATGTAAGCGTTTTCATGACTGTGAGCTTCTTCACGTAGTCCCCTTTCTCTCGCTGCCAAAATAGCCACCTTGCTAAACACAGGGGGTGTCTGTGAGTTGCTGCAATCCTTTGAAGGATGGTGAATATGATCACCATTCGTGACGTCGCCCGTCAGGCGGGCGTTTCTGTGGCTACCGTCTCACGCGTGCTGAACAATAGCGCGCTGGTCAGCCCTGAAACCCGAGAAACCGTAATGAAAGCCGTGACCCAGCTCGGGTACCGGCCAAATGCCAATGCCCAGGCGCTTGCGACGCAGGTCAGCGACACCATCGGCGTGGTGGTGATGGATGTCTCGGATGCCTTTTTCGGCGCGCTGGTGAAAGCGGTCGACATGGTGGCACAGCAGCATCAGAAATATGTCCTGATCGGCAACAGCTATCATGAGGCGGAAAAAGAGCGCCATGCCATTGAAGTGCTGATCCGCCAGCGCTGTAACGCCCTGATTGTCCATTCAAAAGCCTTGAGCGATGAAGAGCTAACCGGATTGATGGAGCAGATCCCGGGCATGGTGCTGATCAACCGCATTGTCCCCGGCTATGCCCACCGCTGCGTCGGGCTGGATAACGTCAGCGGCGCCATGATGGCCACGAAAATGCTCATCAACAACGGGCATCAGCGGATCGGTTATCTGGCCTCCAGCCATCAGATTGAAGATGACGAACTGCGGCGCGAGGGGTGGCAAAATGCCCTGAAAGAGCACGGCATTACGCCATCCGAAAGCTGGGTGGGGACCGGCACGCCGGACATGCAGGGCGGTGAGGCGGCAATGGTGGAGCTGCTGGGTCGCAATCTGCAGCTTTCTGCGGTGTTTGCCTATAACGACAGCATGGCGGCTGGCGCCCTGACGGCACTGAAGGATAACGGCATTGCGGTGCCACAGCATTTATCACTCATTGGTTTTGATGATATCCCGATTGCCCGTTACACCGACCCGCAGCTCACAACGGTGCGCTACCCCATTGCCTCTATGGCGAAACTGGCGACTGAGCTGGCATTACAGGGAGCGGCAGGGCTGCTGGATCCGGGCGCAACGCACTGTTTCATGCCGACTTTAGTACGTCGCCACTCCGTCGCGTCCCGGCAAATTGTGGTTCCGATCACTAACTGATTAGATCAGGTGATGTAACCGTTTTCAATCTGTGAGTAAATTCACAGTATCTTAACAAGGCGCTGACTATGATGTCAGCGTTTTAGGGGCTGAAACGCTATGTAACAGTGATTATTCACTTTCACTATAGCCAATGTGCCGCAAACAACGAATAAAACGCATTTCTGGAGCGTTACCGAACACGGAAGAGAGAAATTTTATAAGTGAACTTCGGCTGTCAGTAACGTTTTATTAACACCTGCCCGCCGATCGTTATTCACAAGAACTACCCTGCATAAAAAAACCGGAGATACCATGAATAAGAAGGTGTTGACCCTGTCTGCTGTAATGGCAAGCATGCTTTTTGGTGCAGCAGCGCACGCTGCGGATACCCGTATTGGTGTGACCATCTATAAATACGACGACAACTTCATGTCTGTTGTGCGTAAAGCGATTGAGAAAGATGCGAAAGCAGCGCCAGACGTTCAGCTGCTGATGAACGACTCCCAGAATGACCAGTCCAAACAGAACGACCAGATCGACGTTCTGCTGGCGAAAGGCGTGAAAGCCCTGGCCATCAACCTGGTTGACCCGGCTGCAGCAGGCACGGTCATTGAAAAAGCGCGCGGTCAGAACGTGCCGATCGTCTTCTTCAACAAAGAACCTTCCCGTAAGGCGCTGGATAGCTACGACAAAGCGTATTACGTCGGTACTGACTCTAAAGAGTCCGGTATTATTCAGGGCGATTTGATCGCGAAACACTGGGCGGCGAACCCGAACTGGGACCTGAATAAAGACGGTCAGATTCAGTTCGTGCTGCTGAAAGGCGAGCCAGGCCACCCGGATGCTGAAGCGCGTACTACCTACGTTATCAAAGAGCTGAACGACAAGGGCCTGAAAACCCAGCAGCTGGCGTTAGATACCGCGATGTGGGATACCGCTCAGGCGAAAGATAAGATGGACGCATGGCTGTCCGGCCCTAATGCCAACAAAATCGAAGTCGTTATCGCCAACAACGATGCGATGGCAATGGGTGCGGTAGAAGCGCTGAAAGCACACAACAAATCCTCAATCCCGGTATTCGGCGTGGATGCACTGCCAGAAGCGCTGGCGCTGGTTAAATCCGGTGCGATGGCCGGTACCGTGCTGAACGATGCCAACAACCAGGCGAAAGCCACCTTCGATCTGGCGAAAAACCTCGCCGACGGCAAAGGCGCGGCAGATGGCACCAACTGGAAAATTGACAACAAAATCGTTCGCGTACCTTACGTGGGCGTAGACCAGTCCAACCTGGCTGAGTTTATCGGTAAATAAGTTAGCGGTACTGTCTCCACTGGGCGCAATTCGTTGCGCCCTTTTATAACGCGATATGCGAGGCCAACAAGGTATAATTATGGTCAGCACAACAACTCAGTCATCCGGTGAATACCTGTTGGAAATGAGCGGTATCAACAAGTCATTTCCCGGCGTTAAGGCACTCGATAATGTTAATTTAAAAGTTCGTCCTCACTCTATTCATGCCTTAATGGGGGAGAACGGTGCGGGTAAATCAACATTATTAAAATGTCTTTTTGGGATCTATCAAAAAGATTCTGGCAGCATTCTTTTTCAGGGGAAAGAGATCGATTTCCATTCAGCGAAAGAAGCACTGGAAAACGGTATCTCGATGGTTCACCAGGAATTAAACCTGGTGCTGCAGCGTTCAGTTATGGATAACATGTGGTTGGGACGTTATCCAACCAAAGGTGTCTTTGTCGATCAGGACAAAATGTATCGCGACACCAAAGCGATTTTCGACGAGCTGGATATTGATATCGATCCGCGCGCCCGCGTGGGAACATTATCCGTCTCCCAGATGCAGATGATCGAAATCGCCAAAGCGTTCTCCTATGATGCGAAAATCGTCATCATGGACGAACCAACATCGTCATTAACGGAAAAAGAGGTTAACCACCTTTTTACCATTATTCGTAAGCTAAAAGATCGCGGCTGCGGCATTGTGTACATCTCCCACAAAATGGAAGAGATCTTCCAGCTGTGCGATGAGATCACCATCCTGCGCGACGGTCAGTGGATTGCCACGCAGCCGCTGGAAGGGCTGGACATGGACAAGATCATCGCCATGATGGTCGGCCGTTCCCTGAACCAGCGCTTCCCTGACAAAGAAAACAAGCCGGGTGAAGTGATTCTGGAAGTGCGCAACCTGACCTCGTTACGTCAGCCGTCTATACGCGATGTCTCCTTCGACCTGCATAAAGGTGAAATCCTGGGGATTGCCGGCCTGGTCGGGGCAAAACGTACCGATATCGTCGAAACCCTGTTTGGTATCCGTGAGAAAGCTCAAGGCACCATTACGCTGCACGGTAAGAAAATTAACAACCACAACGCCAACGAAGCTATTAATAATGGTTTCGCGCTGGTGACGGAAGAGCGTCGTTCGACCGGTATTTATGCTTATCTGGATATTAACTTTAACTCGTTAATTTCTAACATTCGCAACTATAAAAACAAAGTTGGACTGCTGGATAATTCCCGCATGAAGAGCGATACCCAATGGGTGATTGACTCCATGCGCGTGAAAACGCCAGGCCATCGCACCCAAATTGGTTCGCTGTCAGGCGGTAACCAGCAGAAAGTGATTATCGGCCGTTGGTTATTAACCCAGCCAGAAATTCTGATGCTGGATGAACCTACCCGCGGTATTGACGTCGGCGCGAAGTTTGAAATTTATCAGCTGATTGCCGAGCTGGCGAAAAAGAATAAAGGGATCATTATTATTTCTTCCGAAATGCCGGAATTGTTAGGGATCACGGACCGTATTCTGGTTATGAGCAATGGTCTCGTCGCCGGTATTGTTGACACCAAAACGACAACGCAAAACGAAATTTTGCGTCTTGCGTCTTTGCACCTTTAAGATCAGGGGCTCCTCATGAGTGCGTTAAATAAAAAAAGTTTTCTCACTTACCTGAAAGAAGGCGGTATTTACGTTGTTCTTTTAGTCTTGCTGGCAATCATCATTTTCCAGGACCCTACGTTCTTAAGCCTGCTGAACCTGAGTAACATTCTGACCCAGTCCTCCGTGCGTATTATCATTGCGCTGGGCGTGGCGGGCCTGATCGTGACCCAGGGGACGGACCTTTCTGCCGGTCGCCAGGTGGGTCTGGCGGCGGTTATCGCGGCAACTCTGCTGCAGTCGATGGAAAACGCTAACAAGGTCTTCCCGGAAATGGCCACCATGCCGATTTTCGTGGTGATCCTGATTGTCTGCGCCATCGGTGCGGTGATTGGTCTGATCAACGGAATTATCATCGCCTACCTGAACGTGACGCCGTTTATCACCACCCTGGGTACGATGATCATCGTTTACGGTATCAACTCCCTGTACTACGACTTCGTCGGCGCTTCGCCAATCTCGGGCTTTGACAGCGGCTTCTCGACCTTTACGCAAGGGTTTATTGCGCTTGGCAGCTTCCGCCTGTCGTACATCACCTTCTATGCGCTGATTGCGGTGGCCTTCGTCTGGATCCTGTGGAACAAAACGCGCTTCGGCAAAAACATCTTCGCCATCGGCGGTAACCCGGAAGCGGCGAAAGTCTCCGGCGTTAACGTAGCTCTGAACCTGCTCATCATCTATGCCCTGTCCGGCGTGTTCTACGCCTTCGGTGGGATGCTGGAAGCGGGCCGTATCGGCTCTGCAACCAACAACCTCGGCTTCATGTATGAGCTGGATGCGATCGCAGCCTGCGTGGTGGGCGGCGTCTCCTTCAGCGGCGGTGTGGGTACGGTACTGGGCGTGGTGACCGGTGTGATCATTTTCACCGTCATCAACTACGGGTTGACCTATATCGGCGTGAACCCGTACTGGCAGTACATCATCAAGGGCGCCATCATTATCTTCGCGGTTGCGCTGGATTCACTGAAGTACGCCCGTAAGAAGTAATCGTCTCTCTCCATACCCGGCCCGCTCACCGAGCGGGCTTTTTTTATGCTCTATGCCAGATGGGACTCCTCTCGGGTCACAATGCGCTCAAACCAGTCGAGTTCAGAGAGCTTGCAGGCGACCCACTGTTCGGAAAAGGCATCGCCCAGGCTGTCGGTGAGATACTGACAGCGGGCAAAGGCCTCAATCGCCTCCTGCTGGAACAGCGGCAGTTCCGGTTGGTCGTGCTGCGGTTCAGGGAGATCCCCCTCGTCGATATGTTCCAGCCCGTACAGCATGCCGGTCAGGATAGTGGCCGCCACCAGATACGGATTCGCATCGGCCCCGGCCAGCCGGTATTCGATACGACGGTTGCTCTCATCCGAGCAGGGAATACGCAGGGCGGCGGAGCGGGTGTTATAGCCCCAGGAGTTAAAGACGGGTTCCGTCAGGCTTTTACGCAGGCGACGAAACGCGTTGACGCCTGGCGCAAGAATGGCGACGGAGGCGGGCATCAGCGCCAGCTGGCCCGCGACGCACAAACGTATCATGCTGTTAAGCGCGTTCACCGGGGAAGCAAAGACGTTTTCGCCGTGACGATTGTTCAGGCTGAAATGGAAGTGCAGGCCGCTGCCGGCAAGCTGGCTGAAAGGCTTAGCCATAAAGTTGGCCTGCAGACCGTGCTTTTCAGCAACGTAACGGGTCAGGCGACGAAGCGCCAGCACGTTATCGCAGACCTCAACGACGCGATGGCTGTGCTTCAGGTTTAATTCGTACTGTCCGGACTCGGCTTCCGCCACGACCCCTGACAGCGGGATGCGCTGCAGGTGGGCCAGCTGTTCCAGCTCGTCAAACAGCGCCGCATGCGCCGACGAGGTATCCATGTGAAAACAGCCCTGATTTTGCGGATCGCGTTCGCCCTGTCCCGTCAGATAGAACTCGATTTCCGGGGCAATGACCGGGAAAAGGCCGTGCTGGTGGAAGCGGGCCACGACGTTCTGCAGTATCGCGCGCGGCTCAAGCGGGCAGGGGTTACCGTCGCTGTCTTTCATCGTCAGCAGGATCTGCGCCGTGTGCTCTGGATCCTGCGGACAGGGGCGCAAAGAGCCGGCGACCGGGACGCACAGCCGGTCGGGTTCATCATAAAGCGAGGCGGCGATTTTTCCCTTCTGGTCCATTGAGTAGACGGAAAGCGGAAAATAACAGCCTTTTTCCAGATTCAGCATGCTCTCTACCGAGAGGCGCTTGCCGCGCATCGTGCCGTTGATATCGTTCAGGTAAACGTCAACATGTTTCGTTTGCGGGTAACGTTCCAGGTAATCGGCCACTTCCACGGCAACGTTGTGCTGCAGGGCGTCAATTTTTTCATCCAGCCAGAGACCAGAATTAAGTGCGCCAGGGAGTGATAAACCGGGAAAGTTAAAGTAGGGGCGGAGACTTTTGAGGAAAAACGCATTCATTATCGAGTTCATAGTCATTCTTCAATGAAGCCGTAGCGGCAGTGAACTCAGCTTAAAAGAGCAGACGTAAAGGGGAGATAAAAAGCGTCAGGCCGGCCGTAAAGAAAGTATAAAGGCGGTCCCGCTATTTCTCTTTTTTCTGCATATCCAGCAGCTGCTCGGGCGTGACGGCCGGGTAACCCTGCGCGTCTTCCGGCACTTCGTGCATCGCCGGAATCGGCACCAGCGGGCCTAAAAAGCGCGGTTCGCGCTTAAAGATATACAGATCGGCCAGGGCACCAAAGCGGGCGCCGAACTCGCGCACGCGCACGCTCAGCATATCTTTTGGCGACGGCACCGCGTAGCACTGCGCCTGAATGCCCATATGCAGGGCGATAAACAGCGCGCGCTCGCAGTGGAAGCGCTGGGTGATGATGATGAAGTCGTTGGTGTCGAAGACTTTGCGCGTGCGCACGATGGAGTCCAGGGTGCGGAACCCGGCGTAGTCGAGCACGATATCGGCCGGATCCACGCCCGCAGCAATCAGGTCCTTACGCATCGTCACCGGTTCATTGTAGCTTTGCAGGGCGTTATCGCCGCTCAGCAGCAGGTAGTTCACCTTGCCGCTGTTGTAGGCGTTCAGCGCGCCCTGAATGCGGTAACGGTAATACTGATTGATTACGCCGGTGCGGTAATACTTGGCGGTGCCAAGCACCACGCCAACCTGACGATACGGCAGGTCCTGCAGGTCATCAAAGATGTAAGGGGCGGTTTTCCAGCTCATCCAGCGGTCGAGACCCAGCACGATCAACAGCAGTATGCCGACCAGGACAGACAGGCTGTAAAAAACGCGCTTTAACATGCAGATGGCTCGTACCGAAGGTGAAATTTAACTCAGGCTACTTTACCCGCCTGGTTAGCGCAAGAAACAGCGACTCAACTGAGGGGTTTTTCAGCAAACGGGCGGGCATTTTTGCCCGCCGGAAGGATTACGCCAGCAGTACGCGGTCAATCGTCGTACAGCCCAGCGCTTTTAGCGTTGCGGCGGTGGCATCCCACTGGATCAGCGGCGCATCGGCAATTTCAGCCAGAATGGCGCGCTGAATGTCCGGATAATCATAGCCGTTCAGGCTCAGCAGGTTGAGTGCGCCCTGCAGCGGCGGCAGCGTTGGGTTAAACGCGGCGTTTTCCGCATAGCTGCCGGTGAAGATTCGGCCATCACGGCACTGCAGCGCCACGCCGCTCGGGGACTTGCTGTACGGCGTGTGGCTCTTGTTGGCGGCGGTAATCGCCGCCTGGCTCAGGTCATCGCCGGACAGGGCGAAACCGTGGTCCTGATCGTCCATCAGCAGCGTTTTGATCTCCAGATCTTTCGGACCAAATGCGTCAGGCAGATAATCGCCCAGCGTGTGCGGCGCGCGACCCGGCAGGTTGATGCGCAGCTGCAGCCCGCTGTTCAGCTCGTTCATAAACTGACGGCAGTGGCCGCACGGAGTGTAGTTAACGGTAATCGCGCTCAGGGCTTTTTCACCGCGCAGCCAGGCGTGGCTGATGGCGCTCTGCTCGGCGTGAACCGTTTGCTGCATGGTCGCGCCCAGGAACTCCATATTGCCACCGAAGTACCAGGTTCCGCTGACGCCGCGCGCAATGGCCCCGACGTTGAAGTGGGAGAGATCGGCCCGCGCGCAGGCGGCAGCCAGGGGTAGCAGTGCGAAAGCCAGCGCGTCTTCGTCCAGTCCCGTTGCCTGTTTCAGCATCGTGACCTGCTCCGCGGTCAGCAGGGCGGGGAAGTGTGCATCTGCCAGAACGGGAGCCAGGGCTGACTGCAAATTCTCTGCAAGCTGGGCGAAAGCAGCTTGAAAACGTGGGTGCATGGCGTTTGCCTCATAAAGGTTAATGGATCGGTAGTTTACGGAGCCGCCAGGGCTTTATATGTGATCCACTTCTCATTATGCATGCAACTTATGAAAGCAAAATGAAATTTGCGCGACGCATCGCAAATTTTAGCCCATCACCGCCAGAATCAGCGGGAAAATGAACGGGGCCAGCAGGGAGGTGATAATTCCGCAGATCACCAGCGCCAGCGAGCTAAACGCCCCTTCCTGATAATCCAGCTCCGCGCAGCGGGCAGTGCCCAGGGCGTGGGAAGCTGTCCCCATCGACAGACCTCGTGCCGCTTTAGTATGAATGCGCATACCGTTCAGCAGGCTGTGGCCAAACACCGCGCCGAGAATACCGACGAAAATAACGCACATCGCGCTAATTGCCGGAATACCGCCGAGGCTACCGCCAACCGCCATCGCGATAGGCGTGGTCACAGATTTAGGCAGAATAGAGGCGGCAATCTGCGGCGAGGCCCCCATCAACAGCGCCACCGACGTACCGGTGATCATCGCCACCAGGCTGCCGACAAAGCAGATGGTAATGATGGATTTCCAGCGGGCGCGGATCTGGTGTAGCTGCTCATATAAAGGAAAGGCGAGCGCCACAACGGCGGGCTGCAGCAGGTCGTTTAAAATTTTGCTGCCGGCAAAGTAGCGTTCGTAAGGAATGCCGGTGAGCAGCAGGAACGGAATAATCACCACCATTGCCACCAGCAGCGGGTTCAGCAACGGCATTTTGAAACGCGCGGCAAGCTTACGTGCGGCGAAGAATACTGCGAGGGTGAGCGGCAGCGACCACCAGATATTGGCCATCATTTTTTTGTTTTCTCCCCAATCACGTTACGTTCGCCATGCACCAGATGCGAACTCCAGCTCACGACCAGGAAAACCACCAGCGTACTCACCGCGCAGGAGACAACAATCGGGCCGAACTGGGCCTTGAGCAAATCAAAATACTGCATGACCCCGACGCCGATAGGCACGAAAAGCAGCGCCATATAGCGAATGAGGACGAAGCAGCCGGGATTGACCCACTTTGCAGGCAGGATTTGCAGCGCCAGCAACACGAAGAGGATCAGCATGCCGATAATGCTGCCGGGAATGGTGATGGGCAGCAGTGACGCGATGAAAATCCCGGCATACAGGCAGGCGTAAATCAGGACGAATGCGCGCAGATATTGCCAGATAATGTTCAATGTTTTGCTCATGGTTATAGTCCTTGCTGAAACGCATTCATCATACAATTAAACCTAAAAATGTGCCACGGATCACATCATGAATTTTGAGCATACCAGACATTCCGGAATGGAACGTCCGGTATCATCTTACTGGTGCAGGCAATAGTTTAGAGGAAAGGAATTGCACTGGCGAAGTAACGCGCCAGAGAAGGCATCAGCGTCAGGCGGTCAGTTTATCGAGAAAAGAAAACAGCACCTGGTTCATTTCGCGATAATCATGCGAGCGGAGTTTTTCCGCCGTTTCGACAAAACGGAATTCACCCGCGCGGCGGAGGTCATTCTGCGAATGCTCAATCAGCAACTCTACAACCTCCGGCGTCAGCTCCATATGGCACTGAAAACCGTAAACCCGTTCGCCATATTCCACGATCTGACGGGGGCAGCCCTCGCTGTAAGCCAGCACTTTAGCCTGCGGCGTCAACCCTGGCATGTCGTTATGCCAGTGACCGACGTTCAATTCGTGGCCAAAATCCGCAAACAGCGGGTTCGCCTTGCCTGCATCGGTGAGCCTGACGGGAAATTTGCCGATCTCTTTTTCCGGGCTATGGCAAAACGCTGCCCCCAGCGCTTCGCCGATAAGCTGCGAGCCAAGACAAACGCCTATCACCGTTTTACCTGCCTCTATCGCGCGGCTGATGAGTGTCTTTTCCGCCTGTGCATCGAACCAGGGACATTCCTCAGGCGTGGTAGCGGGGGACTGCGGGCCTCCCATGATGATAAGCAGGTCCGTGGTCCCCAGCTCCTCGGGTAAAGGATCGCCCTGATAAACTCTGGTGTAGCTCAGAGTATGGCCGCGGCTTTTCCCCCAGATTTCATAGGCGCCCGGCGCTTCGAAATGTTCATGAATGATAAATTGAATGTGCATTGCGTCTCTCTTCGGTTACATGTACAAGCAGCATCATAAGTGGAAGGGAGGAATGTGAAATGCCAACCGTTATCGATAAAACGCCAATTCATGACGATGACATCGGATGGTCCAGAGGGGCTATTAGCTATACGCGCGGCGAAGTGGATCCGCCTCACCAGCATTCACAGGGACAGCTTTTGTTTGCCATCAAAGGGGTGATGCTGGTCGAAACCGGCAATAAGCGTTGGGTCATACCGCCGCAGCGCGCGCTGTGGATCCCTCCCTTTCAGGAGCATACCTACAGCGTGTTATCCGCAACGGAGCTCCGCGCGGTCTGGTTTAGCCCTGCGCTGATATCGCAATGCGGATCTTTTAAACGGAAAGAAGAGGTTTACGTCATTATGGCGACAGCGTTGTTCAAAGAGCTGATTGCCGGGCTGTTCAGTGCGGAATACCGGCCAGCCACTCAGCGCAGCATGGCCGTTTTGCTGCTCGATATTCTCAGTGAAGCTCAGCAAATCTCGGCCGAATTACCGATGCCCGTGGATGAGCGCTTACATCGCGTTGCCTGTGACATCATTGCCAACAATCTCTGGGATCTTTCTCTGGAAAGGCTGGCGGAACGGGCCGCGATGTCTGAGCGCACATTTTCACGCGCGTTTATCAAAGATACTGGCTTTAGCTTCCGGGCCTGGCGACAGCGCGCAAGGATTTGTGCCTCGCTGGACCTGCTCGCCAACGGATACCCGGTTAAGCAGGTGGCCTGGATGCTGGGGTTTTCAGGGCAGGCGGCATTTGCGGCGGCGTTTCGCGCCGTTGTCGGGGCAACGCCGGCTGACTTTCTCCCTGAACAGAAGCGCTTCCCAGCGATATAGAGAGCGGCTACTATAGCGCGTCTTTTTTCACAGGTACTGCTATGCGTGTTTTACTGGCCCCAATGGAAGGCGTGCTCGACTCCCTCGTGCGCGAGCTTCTGACCGAGGTGAACGACTACGATCTCTGCGTGACGGAATTTCTGCGCGTAGTCGATATGCTGTTGCCGGTAAAATCCTTCTACCGTCTGTGCCCCGAGCTGCACAACCAGAGCCGGACCTCTTCCGGCACGCTGGTGCGTATTCAGCTGCTCGGCCAGTATCCCGAATGGCTGGCGGAAAACGCCGCCCGCGCGGTTGAGCTGGGCTCTTACGGGGTGGATCTCAACTGCGGCTGTCCGTCGAAGCTGGTGAACGGCAGCGGCGGCGGAGCGACCTTGCTGAAAGATCCTGAGCTGATTTATCGCGGCGCGAAAGCCATGCGCGAGGCCGTGCCCGCGCATTTGCCGGTGACGGTTAAGGTGCGCCTGGGATGGGACAGCGACGCGCGGCAGTTTGAAATCGCCGATGCGGTGCAGCAGGCCGGAGCCACCGAGCTGGTGGTGCATGGCCGCACCAAAGAAGACGGCTACAAAGCCGAGCGCATAAACTGGCATGCGATCGGCGAGATCCGCAAACGCCTCTCTATTCCGGTGATCGCTAACGGCGAAATCTGGGACTACGAGAGCGCGCAGGCCTGTCTGCAGGCCACCGGCTGCGATGCGGTAATGATCGGTCGCGGCGCCCTGAACGTCCCTAACCTCAGCCGGGTGGTGAAATATAACGAACCGCGAATGCCGTGGGCAGACGTCGTCACGCTGCTGCAAAAATACAGCCGTCTGGAAAAGCAGGGCGATACCGGTTTGTATCACGTCGCGCGAATTAAGCAGTGGCTGAGTTATTTACGCAAAGAGTACGATGAAGCGCTGGGGTTATTTCAGGAGATTCGGACATTACAGACGTCGGCTGATATTGCCCGGGTAATTCAGTCGAAATAATAAGCGTTAAATTGCTCACACTTTTTTAAAACAGAAAACAGTTCAGGTTTTCAACGTGGCGCGACGGTGTTAAGGTGCCACTGTTTTCAACGCAGGATTGTTACTGGTTAACAGGCAAAACCTAAGCGTTTCACAGCATTTTCGCTGTGGAGCGCTTAGGTTTTTTTTTGCCTGTCGTTTACGCAGGAGAGACATTTGGCTTAGCGCTTTTTAATGATTTTAAAAAATGAATTATCGACAGGAAATAGAAAAATTTCCTGCGGCCGGTTACGCACTCAATACTCAATCACAGGTTGTTATCATGGCATATAAAAATAAACTCTATGCGCTCGCCTTATTGGCGATATCCCCGCTGTCGATGGCGCAAGACTGGAACGGTACGGTACTAGGTTTTGAGGCTCCACCGGCGCCGCTTCTCGGCAATATGCTCGGTGTGCGTAAAATTCTCAATGATAACGGCTTTACGTACAATCTCGGCTATTTGAATGAGATCGGCTGGAACGGCGGCGGTGGCTATAACCACGACTCCCACGTGGCCTATATTGACCAGTTCGCGCTGACCTTCAACCAGGACCTGGAGCGCTGGACCGGTATCCCGGACGCGCGTATCGAGGGAAACATCGTTAACCGCAACCACAATGACGATCTCACCACCAAACGCGTGCAGGACCCGCGCGTCAACTTCAACGATCTGACCCAGGAGAGCTGGGGCGGGCAGTCGATTACCCGTCTGGGCTGGCTGACCTTTGCCCGCAGCTTTGACAACCGGCGTCTGACCTGGCGCATAGGGATGATGAACAAGGTGCAAACCTTCGATCAAATTATCCCCTGTGATTTCCAGCTGCTGTCCCAGTGCGGCGGAAAGTCCGCCAACTCGCTGACCTGGAACAACTGGAACGTGCACACCTGGGGCACCACGCTTGCCTATAAACTCACGCCGACGCTGACCTTAAAAGGCGGCGTGATGGAGCAGAATCCGCAGGCCGCCAGCCGCAGCCATGCGTGGAGCTGGTCGACGAAGGGCAGCAAAGGGATCTTACTGCCGGTTGAAATCGAAGCGCGTCCGCTGATTAACGGCCTGCCGGGCGCGTACAACCTGGGCGTGGTGTTTACCAACGCGCCGCAAACCGATCTCTATCGCGGCAAATCGGGTGGGGCGGGGGCGACGGACCCGGACGGATTCGATACGCACAGCCGGACCTGGTTTATGTACGCCGGACTGAACCAGCAGCTAACGCAGCATCAGGACGATCCGAATCGTGGGTTGAGTACCTCGTTCAGCATGAGCCTTGCGGATCAGAGCAGTAACTACATGCACCAGGTTTACGCCGCCTCGCTGCGCTACCGCGGGCTGTTTGATGCGCGACCGGAAGACTGGATTGGCTTTGGCTTAACCTGGATTGATATGAGCAGCCAGTACGCCCGCAACCAGCGTTACCTGAACAGCCTGAGCGGCGTAAGCGATTATGACAATCCGGCGTATCACCCGGTGCCGGGCCATTCCCTGAACGGTGAGTTTTACTACCGTTTTCGTCCGGCGTCATGGCTCGAGCTGCAGCCGGGCATTCAGTACTGGCATCATCCCGGCGGGGTCAGCCGCACCCAGGATGCCTGGGTCACCGAGCTGAAAACGGTGGTGACCTTCTGATATCACCGTAGCAAGTTCGATCCGCGTCACGTTTCTGACGCGTGACGCATTGAGGCTACGAATGAAACTGATAGAGTGCCAGAACTGGATTGTTACTGCTTATGCAGGCAAAACCTGATTTTCTGGCATCTGCCGGAGGTCAGGTTTTTTTGTTTCTGGGGTTCCGATGAAAATCGCCAAGATACTCAATAATAACGTGGTGGTTGTTCAGGATGAGCGCGGGCGCGAACAGGTGGTGATGGGCCGTGGGCTGGCCTTTCAGAAGCGCGTCGGTGAAGCGCTGGATACCGCGTTGGTTGAAAAGGTGTTTGCATTACAAAGCGATGAACTGGTGCGTCGGCTTGGGGAGCTGCTGAGTCAAATTCCGCTGGAGGTGATGACCACCTGCGATCGCATCATCGGGCTGGCGACGCAGCGGCTGGGCAAGCTTCAGGAGAGCTTGTATATCACCCTCACCGATCACTGCTACTTTGCTATTGAGCGGCAGAAGAACGGGCTGGCCATCAAAAACGTGCTGCTGTGGGATATCAAACGGCTGTATCCGAAGGAGTTCGAGTTAGGGCAGGAGGCGCGGGCCATTATCGCCAGACGCCTGAACGTCGAACTGGAGGAGGATGAGGCCGGTTTTATCGCGCTGCATCTGGTCACCGCGCAGCTGAACAGCGAAATGCCGGAGGTGATGCACGTGACGCGGGTGATGCAGGAGATCCTCCAGCTGGTGAAGTATCAGCTGCAGCTTGAGTATGACGAAGAGTCGCTCAGCTATCAGCGTTTTGTCACCCACCTGAAGTTTTTTGCCCAGCGGATGCTCACCCGCACCGTGGTGGAAGATGACGATGTCTCGCTGCATACTGCAGTAAAAGACAACTACGCGAAAGCGTGGAAATGCGCCGAGAAAATCGCCCAGCACCTGAACAAAAGCTATCAGCGTGAGCTGACAACAGAAGAAATTATGTTCCTCGCCATTCATATCGAGCGGGTGAGAAAAGAGGGGCGTTAAGCCTCAAAACAGGATTGTTACTGCATCACGCAGGCAAAACCTGAGCGCGGCCTTCGTCAGAAGGCCGTTCTCGGGTTTTTTTATTTTTGTACTCAGTCAACAGGTGCCTGCGGGCATCGGATGTAAGGAAATCGAGATGGAATACCAGGCTTTAGCGAAGGATATTCTCGGCCACGTTGGCGGAAAAGAGAACATCGTCAGTCTTGTGCACTGCGCGACCCGGCTTCGCTTCAAACTGAAAGAGAATCAACGGGCGGATGCGGAAGGGCTCAAGAAAAATCCGGGCGTAATCATGGTGGTCGAAAGCGGCGGCCAGTTTCAGGTGGTGATTGGCAACCACGTTCACGACGTCTGGCAGGCTGTCCGTAATGAAGCAGGCCTTACGGATGACGCCCCTGTTGTGGAAGAGAAGGGTGAAAAGGGGAACCTGCTGGGCCGCCTGATCGACATCGTCTCCGGGATCTTCACCCCGTTTATCGGCATTCTGGCCGCGTCCGGTATTCTGAAAGGGCTGCTGGCGCTGGCCGTGGTATGCGGCTGGCTCACGACCGGGAGCGGCACGTATAAAATCTGGTTTGCCGCCAGCGACGCGCTGTTCTTCTTCTTCCCGATGGTGCTGGGCTATACCGCCGGGAAAAAGTTCGGCGGCAACCCGTTTATTACCATGGTGATCGGTGGGGCGCTCACCCATCCGGTAATGATTGCGGCGTTTAACGCCAGCCAGCAGCCGGGCGCGGTGTCGGACGCCTTTTTGGGCATCCCTGTCACCTGGTTCAACTATAGCTCGTCGGTGATCCCGATTATTCTCGCCGCGTGGGTGAGCTGCTGGCTTGAAAAACAGAGCACCAGGCTGCTGCCTTCCTCGATGAAAAACTTCTTCGCGCCGCTGATCTGTCTGGGCGTAACCGTGCCGCTGACTTTCCTCGTTATCGGGCCGCTGGCGACCTGGCTGAGCCAGCTGCTGGCGAACGGCTATCAGAGTATTTACGTTCTGGCGCCGTGGCTGGCGGGTGCGGCGATGGGCGCGCTATGGCAGGTCTGCGTTATTTTTGGCCTGCACTGGGGGCTGGTGCCGCTGATGATTAACAACCTGGCGGTGCTGGGGCATGACTCCATGCTGCCCATGCTCTTGCCCGCGGTGTTTGGTCAGGTGGGGGCGGCGCTGGGCATTTTCCTGCGCACCCGCGATGCGCGTCAGAAAATGCTGGCCGGTTCATCCGTGACGGCAGGTATTTTCGGTATCACCGAACCCGCAGTGTATGGCGTAAACCTGCCGCTGCGCCGTCCGTTTATTTTCGGCTGCGTGACGGGGGCTATCGGCGGGGCGATTGTCGGCTTTAGTGACACCCACGTTTACTCTTTCGGCTTCGCCAATATCTTTACTGTTGCCCAGATGATCCCGCCGGGCGGCGTGGACGCCACGCTGTGGGGCGGCATTATCGGTACGGTGGTGGCGCTGGTACTGAGCTGCGGCCTGACGCTGGTCGCCGGTATGCCAGGAAACACCGCGACAGAAGGGGCGGTCTCCATGGGTGAAAACGATGTGCTGGCACCGATGACCGGCACCGTTCTGGCGCTCGACCAGGTGCCGGATACCACCTTTGCCAGCGGCCTGCTGGGCAGCGGTGCCGCGATTATTCCCTCCGATAACAAAGTGGTTGCCCCGTTTGCCGGCGTGGTGGCCTCTCTTTTCCAGACCAAACACGCCATCGGCCTGCTTAGCGACAGCGGGATTGAAGTGTTAATCCACGTGGGTATCGACACCGTGAAGCTCGACGGCAGGCCGTTTACCGCCCACGTGAAGGTGGGCGACAAGGTACAGCCCGGCGATCTGCTGCTGGAGTTTGACCGACAGGCGATTATCGATGCCGGATTCGACCTGGCGACCCCGATTATTATCAGTAACAGCGATGAGTATCGCGACGTGGTGACCGTGGCGGCAACGTCCGTCAGTGCCGGTGCGCCGTTACTCAGCGTAAGCCATCAATAACAGGAGAACGTGATGAAAACTTTCCCGGACGATTTTTTATGGGGCGGCGCGGTTGCCGCGAATCAGGTAGAGGGCGCGTATCTGGAAGAGGGAAAAGGGCTGTCCACCTCAGACGTTCAGCCGCGCGGTGTCTTTGGCCCGGTGGTTGAGCGCGTGGCGGGTGACAGCGGCATCAAGGATGTTGCCATCGACTTCTATCATCGCTATCCCGAAGACATCAAACTGTTCGCTGAGATGGGCTTTAGCTGCCTGCGCGTCTCCATTGCCTGGACCCGCATTTTTCCGAACGGCGATGAGCAGCAGCCTAACGAGGCGGGGCTGGCGTTTTACGACCGGCTGTTTGACGAGCTTGCTGTGCACAACATTACCCCGCTGGTGACGCTGTCGCATTACGAAATGCCGTGGGGGCTGGTGAAGCAGTACGGCGGGTGGGGCAGCCGCCAGACTATCGACTTCTTTGAACGCTATGCCCGTACCGTGTTCGCGCGCTACAAAGTGAAGGTGAAGCTCTGGCTTACCTTTAACGAGATCAATATGTCTCTGCACGCGCCGATGACCGGCGTGGGCCTCCCGGAAACCAGCAGCAAAGGTGAAGTGTATCAGGCAATCCACCACCAGCTGGTGGCCAGCGCGCTGGCGGTGAAGGCCTGCCACGAGATCGTTCCTGATGCCAGAATTGGCAACATGCTGCTGGGCGGCCTGATGTATCCGCTGACCTGCAAGCCGGAAGATGTTCTGAAGACGCTGCAGGAAAACCGCACCTGGCAGTTCTTTGGCGACGTGCAGTGCCGCGGCGCCTACCCGGGGTATATGCAGCGCTTCTTCCGCGACAGCGGTATTCAGCTTGAGGTCACGGACCCCGACCGCGAGGCGCTGAAATCGACCGTCGATTTTATCTCCTTCAGCTACTACATGACGGGCTGCGTTACCGCGGATGAAGCTCTCAACCAGCAGGCGCGCGGCAACATCCTGAGCATGGTGCCAAACCCGCATCTGGCAAGTTCCGAATGGGGCTGGCAGATTGACCCCATCGGCCTGCGTACCCTGTTAAACGTGCTCTGGGATCGCTATCAGAAGCCGTTGTTTATCGTGGAAAATGGCCTCGGGGCGAAGGATAAACCGGATGCGGACGGCGTGGTGCAGGATGACTATCGCATCAGCTACCTTAACGACCATCTGGTACAGGTGCGTGAGGCAATTGATGACGGCGTTGAGGTGATGGGATATACCAGCTGGGGGCCAATCGATCTGGTGAGCGCGTCTAAAGCTGAACTCTCTAAGCGCTACGGCTTTATTTACGTCGATCGCGATGACAGCGGAAAAGGCACGCTGGCGCGCAGCCGCAAAAAGAGTTTCTACTGGTATAAAGAGGTTATTGCTACGAAAGGGGCTTCGCTGAAAGCCTGATATCGAGGACGTTGCCCGGCGATGCGCCGGGCAAAGGAATCAGAAAATCATCTTGAATACACCGGTAACCACTAAGAGACCTATCAGAAATATAATCAAAATAACCCACAGTAATATTTTCATTCCCTTCTCCCGCTCATGTATGTCCTGAATAAGTGTAGCAGCGTATTTATGGTTGGCATGAATGTATTAAATTTAATCATTATTTTTAGGAATAAATTTCCGTGTATTAAGATGTATGACAATTTGCGGATTGCCACGCATTACTAAAAAAATGAACGACACTGAGCGTAACGTGCGCCTTTATTTTTTGAGTTTATGGCGTCATGAAACGTTCTCTTATTTTTTCTCTGAGTGCTCCCTTCGTTTTTATTCTGGCAGCCTGTGCGCCTGAACATGCCACGGTATCTCCCATTAAAACGCAAACCGCTGCGGCGTCGGTGAATACGCAGCTTCGTCATACCGACTGGCCGAAAAATGAGTGGTGGAAAGAGTATAACAATCCCGAACTTAACGGCCTTATTGCTAAAGCATTGAGCGATGCGCCTGATATGCAGATTGCCCGTCAGCGCATTACGCTTGCCGAAGCCCAGGCCAAAGCCGTAATGGCAGCCGACGGTCCGCAGATTAATTTTTCCGCCGATGCGGAACGTCAGAAAATGTCCGCCGAAGGGCTGATGGGACCGTTTGCCTTTACCGACCCGGCTGCAGGCACCACCGGGCCGTGGTACACCAACGGCACCTTTGGCCTGACCGCAGGCTGGGATCTCGATCTGTGGGGAAAAAATCGCGCCCGGGTCGAGGCCCGGATTGGCAAAGTGAATGCGCAAAAAGCGGAGCTGGAGCAGACGCGTCAGCTGCTGGCCAGCAGCGTGGCGCGGCTCTACTGGGAGTGGCAAACGCAGGCCGCCGTGGGGGAGGTTCTCGCCCAGATCAAACATGAGCAGGACAATATTATCGGTGCCGATCGCGAGCTGTATCAACACGGCATCACCTCCTCCGTGGAGGGCGTCGAAACGGATATCAACGCCAACAAAACCGAAGCGCAGCTGGCAGAAGTCAACGGGAAGATGAAAGCCGTTGAGGCGCGCCTGGTCGCGCTGACGAACGCCTCTTCCGTGACGCTGACGCGGCACGCCTTGCCGACGGTGGAAGCCTCGTTACCGTCGACGCTCGGTTATGAACTGCTGGCACGTCGTCCGGATCTTCAGGAGGCGCACTGGTATATCGAAGCCTCTATGAGCGAAGTGGAGGCTGCCCGAGCGGCTTTCTACCCTGACGTGAACCTGATGGCATTCTTACAGCAGGATGCCCTGCACCTGAGCGATCTGTTCCGCTCTTCCGCGCAGCAGATGGGCATGACCGCCGGGCTGACGCTGCCGATTTTCGACAGCGGCAGGCTGAACGCCAGCCTGGATATCGCACAGGCGCAGAATAATCTCTCGGTGGCGAACTACAACAAAGCGGTGGTCGAAGCCGTCAATCAGGTGGCACGTACGGCCAGTGAAGTCGAAACGCTGACGGCGAAGAACAGCCACCAGCAGCAGGTTGAAAAAGATGCGGCACGCGTTGTGGCGCTTGCCCAGGCGCGTTTCAGCGCGGGGATCGTTGCGGGCTCTCGGGTCAGTGAAGCCAGAATACCTGCCCTCAAAGAACATCTCGAAGGATTACTGTTAAAGGGGCAGTATGTCGACGCCACGCTGCAGCTGACCTCGGCGCTGGGCGGTGGCTATCATCATGGCTAAAAAGGTCATTATCTATACTTACCTCTTTGCAGTTTTTCAGGAGGTGAGTATGACCAGAGTAGCGATTGTGACCGCATCGGATTCCGGGATCGGTAAAACCACGGCGCTGATGCTTGCAGAGCGCGGGTTTGATATTGGCGTCACCTGGCATTCGGATGAAAAAGGGGCGCTGGAAACCTGCCGCGAAGTTGAAGCGCAGGGGCAGCGCGCAGAGGCTATCCATCTTGACTTAAGCACACTGCCAGAAGGCGCAGAGGCTATTGAAACGCTGATTGCGCGTTTTGGCCGGCTGGACGTGCTGGTCAATAATGCGGGTGCGATGACCAAAGCGCCGTTCCTTGAAATGCCGTTTGACGACTGGCGGAATATTTTCACCGTCGACGTGGACGGCGCGTTTCTCTGTTCACAAATTGCCGCCCGGCAGATGGTGAAGCAGGGGGAAGGGGGGCGAATTGTGAACATTACCTCGGTGCATGAGCACACGCCGCTGCCGGAGGCGAGCGCCTACACGGCGGCAAAACATGCGCTCGGCGGGTTAACCAAATCCATGGCGATGGAACTGGTTAAGCACAATATTCTGGTAAATGCCGTCGCGCCGGGTGCCATTGCCACGCCGATGAATGACATGAACGACAGCGAAGTGAAGGAAGGCTCAATGCCGGAAATACCGCTGGCAAGGCCGGGCCACACTAAAGAGATCGCCAGCCTGGTGGCATGGCTTTGCGACAGCGACGCCAGCTATACCACAGGGCAATCGTTTATCGTCGACGGGGGCTTTATGCTGGCGAACCCGCAGTTTAAGCCGGAGGGGTAGTTTTCCCCTCTCCCTGTGAGAGAGGGTGTTTTTAGTTCCCTCTCCCTGTGGGAGAGGGTTAGGGTGAGGGCATCAGGCCGCACCCGGCTACTCCTCATCCCGCGTCTTTTCCCGATGCTTCAACCACAGCCTGACCCCAATCACCGCCACCACTACCAGAATCAGCCACGCCCAGTGCTTCAGATGCTGGTCGAGATTATGCAGCCACGGGCCAATCACTTCGCCCCCTACGTAGCCGAGCGTCGTAAAGATCATCGCCCAGGCAATCGCACCAAGAACATTGAGCGGCAGGAAAATTTTTGGCGGCAGATGACTGGCACCAATCAGTATCGGCCCGATAATGCGAAAGCCATACATAAAGCGCGTGCCAATGACGAACAGATAGGGATGACGTTGAATGAGCCGCTGAGCGCGGCGGATTTTCTTTTGATGCTTTGCGAAGCGTTTAAGCAGCGTTGGCCCAAAGCGCAGCCCGAGAAAGTAGAGCAGCTGATCGCCAATCATTCCACCCAGCGCGACCGCGGCAACGACCAGCGGGAACTTCAGTAATCCCTGATGTGCGGCGACGCCCCCTAACAGCGTGATGGTTTCACCTTCTGCCACGCTACCGATGATCAGCGCGGCATAGCCATATTGCTCAATGAGTGCGTTAATATCCATTACGTAAATGTTATCTCCCTCAGCGTACCTCGTTTAATCATATACCCCATGAATCAACAGCGGGGAAATCAACGGAAATTTCCCACTGTACATAAAATAATCTAGAGCCTGCATTATACTTAAGGTATCGCTGACGGGCCGACAACAAGGGGGCGCTATGAACCATGTCTGGGGACTTTTCTCCCATCCCGATCGTGAAATGCATGTCATTAAAAGTGAGAACGAAACGGTCTCGCATCATTACACGCACCATGTGCTGCTGATGGCTGCGGTACCGGTAATATGCGCTTTTATCGGAACAACACAAATCGGCTGGAACTTCGGTGACGGCACCGTAGTTCAGCTTTCCTGGTTTACCGGGCTTTATCTGGCCATCGTTTTTTATGGCCTGATGCTGGCGGGTGTGGCGGTTATGGGGCACGTCATACACTGGATGGCGCGTAACTATCCGCAGCGTCCATCGCTGGCGCACTGTATGGTCTTTGCCGGATATGTCGCGACCCCGCTGTTCTTAAGCGGTATTGTTGCGCTCTATCCACTGGTCTGGCTGTGCGCGCTGATCGGTACCATTGCCCTCTTTTACACCGGGTATCTGCTGTATCTGGGGGTTCCAACCTTCCTGAATATCAATAAAGAAGAAGGCCTGAGTTTTTCCAGTTCAACACTCGCCATTGGGGTGCTGGTGCTGGAGGCGCTACTGGCGCTGACGGTTATTCTTTGGGGTTACGGATACCGTCTCTTCTGAGTTCACTGCATTGCTGGCGTAAATGCCAGCAATGCAGCATCTGTTCACGATTATCCGCTGGCGACAACGCCCGGTGACCGCTATGATGCCGAAGCCAGCCTGTGTTTATCCGTTGATACAGGCGGTGTACGTCATGACGTGCGTGAATAATTATCAGAAGTCTCACCATGCAGAAATTCCGAGTCTCTTTACTTAGCCTGGCGCTGCTGCTGGGCGCGTCCGCTGCCGTGCCGGCCGTCGCCAAAACGCCCGCGGTGAGCGCCGCCGCTGCTCAACCGCAAATTGCGTCCGGCAGCGCGATGATTGTCGATCTCAACACCAATAAGGTGATTTACGCCAGCCATCCGGACCTGGTGCGCCCGATCGCCTCAATTACCAAATTAATGACCGCGATGGTGGTGCTTGATGCACATCTGCCGCTGGACGAAAAGCTAAAAGTAGATATCAGCCACACGCCGGAGATGAAAGGGATCTACTCTCGCGTGCGGCTGAACAGTGAAATCAGCCGTAAAAATATGCTGCTGCTGGCGCTAATGTCGTCTGAAAACCGCGCGGCGGCGAGCCTGGCGCACCACTATCCGGGCGGCTACGACGCCTTTATCCGCGCGATGAACGCAAAAGCCAAAGCGCTGGGGATGAACAATACGCACTACGTTGAACCGACGGGGCTGTCGATCAACAACGTCTCCACGGCGCGCGATCTGACGAAACTGCTGATTGCCAGTAAACAGTATCCGCTGATTGGTCAGCTCAGTACCACCCGTGAAGAGATGGCGACCTTTGCGAACCCGGCCTATACGCTGCCGTTCCGCAACACTAACCATCTGGTTTACCGCGATAACTGGAATATTCAGCTAACGAAAACCGGCTTTACCAACGCGGCAGGACACTGTCTGGTGATGCGCACCGTGTTTAACGGTAAGCCGGTGGCGCTGGTGGTGATGGATGCCTTCGGCAAATATACCCACTTCGCGGACGCGAGCCGCCTGCGTACCTGGATTGAAACCGGAAAAGTGCAGCCTGTACCGGCCGCGGCATTGACGTATAAAAAGCAGAAAGCCGAGCAGATGGCGACGGCGCAGAACGATTAGGTAAAAGAAAAACGGTAACGCATGTTACCGTTTTTTATGTTTTCTCCCTCTCCCTGTGGGAGAGGGCCGGGGTGAGGGCACCAGACCGCACTGCGTTTATTCCGGCAGCGTCCAGTCACCATCGTTGAGCGGGCGCTGCATAATCACCGTATCCCGCCAGTCGCCTTTCTTATACCCCACGCTGCGCAGCTGACCGACAATCTCGAAGCCGTGCTTTTTATGCAGCCGCAACGAGCCGGCATTATTATTGCCATCTCCCACCACGGCAATCATCTGCCGCCACGGCCCTTGCTCGCAGCGTTCAATCAACGCATCCATCAGTGCCGAGCCAAAACCGCGCCCGGTAATGCTGGCATCAACGTATATCGACTCTTCCAGGGTATAACGGTAGGCGTGCCGTGGACGGTAAGGCGTGGCGTAGCAGTAGCCCACCACGATGCCGCGATACAGCGCGATAAGCCACGGTAAACCGTGCTCAGCCACGCTTTTCATACGATGTCGCATTTCGTCGATGGTGGGGGGGACTTCTTCAAACGACGCGCGCCCGTGAAGCACATGCCAGGCATAGATGGCGGCAATAGCATGCACATCATCGGGAAGGGCGTCGCGCACTTCCAGTTCGGTCTCGGATAAAACATCAACAGCCGACATGATGTGCCTGCTCCTCGTTATAGAAAGCCGGAGAAACGTTTCTCCGGCGATAAGCAGTTACTCTATTACGATTAAGGAGCGCTTAACAATCTCTCAAATTTGGCTGTAGGAATTAATCAGGCGTTTGCGTTATGCGCTGCTCCGCGTCTGCGCTCTCTTTCCAGTATTTCTTCCGCGTTGTTTTACCAATGCCGGGATTCATGCTGTTTGTAGGGTCATTCTCGCGATAAAACTGCTTAAGTGCGTCAGGGGCTTCATAAAGATGTCCGACGTTATGTTCCGCAGGATATTGTGCGCCGCGTTCACGCAGAAGGGCGAGCATCTGCTCCTTCAGTTCGTGTGCGTCGACCCCTTTTTTGACAATGTAATCCTGATGGAAGACATAACACATAAAGTGGCCGTAATAGAGCTTGTGCACCAGCTTGCTGTCGATTTCCGGCGGGAGATGCTCGAACCAGTCGCTGTCGTTACGTCGCAGGGCGATATCCAGCGCCAGAATATCTTCCACTTCTTCGGAATGCACCGCCTGGTAACGGATGGCTGCGCCTGCGGCGGCAAAACGGTGCAGGAAGGCTTTGCTGCCCTCTTCAGGCGTACAGGCAAAGAAATCCCCTTCGGCGGTTTTGAAGTATTCGGTCAGCCAGGACTGCGCTTCGGCAATCCCGTCCCCGGCCATTTTCAGCAGCAGGTGATGTTCATACTTGTCGCGCCAGGTTTTCATTCTCTCCGGTAAATGCGCCGGGAAAACGTTGCCCAGCTTCTGCATAAAGCGGTCGGTGAAGTGGGGTTTAAACAGCGACACTTTTTCCAGCATCGCATCGGTGCGGCCCTTCATGGTGAAGAAGAACGGCATTTTGTCGGTGCCGAGCTTGTCGATCATCAGGAAGGTATCTTTGCCGTAACGTTCGGCGATGTCGTAAATGTCCCGGTGCATGTACTCGCCCGCCACCGGAAGATTGCTGAATTCGCCCAGAATATGACGGCGGATTTCCGTCAGAACCTCAGGCTGATTGGTACCGATGTAAAATACCTGCTGCTTTTTCTCTGCCGGGAAGGTATCCAGACGCACAGCAAAAACGGCAAGCTTCCCGGCGCAGCCGGAGGATTCAAACAGGCGGTCCGGGTCGGCGTTGTAGCGCGCCGGCGTATCGGCGTCGATATCCCGGACGCGGGTAACGTAGTCGTGATCGTGCGCATGACGGCCGTCGTGCTGCACGTCTTCGTCCTTCACGCGATCGTCGTCAAGCTTGCTGAGGATCTGTTCTGGCGTCACGCCGAGATCGATTCCCAGATGGTTCACCAGCGTCAGCTTGCCGTTTTCGTCAATACGGGCAAACAGCGACATCTCGGTATACGCCGGGCCGCGCTGCACCAGCGAGCCGCCGGAGTTATTGCAGATCCCGCCGACCACCGAGGCGCCAATGCAGGAGGAGCCAATCACCGAGTGCGGTTCGCGGCCCAGCGGCTTAAGCGCTTTTTCGAGGGAGTAAAGCGTGGTGCCGGGAAACGCGAGCACCTGCTCGCCCTTGTCCAGCAGGTGCAGCTTGTCGAGACGCAGGGTACTGATAATCACGATGTCACGATCGTAATCGTTGCCGTTCGGCGTGGAGCCTTCGGTCAGGCCGGTGTTGGCCGCCTGCATTAAAATAATCTTGTCGGCCGCGACGCAGGCGCTCAGCACGCGCCACAGTTCCAGCAGCGTGCCGGGGAAAACCACCGCCAGCGCCTCGCCCTGACCGGAGCGGAAGCCCTTGCGGTAGCGGGCGGTTTTAGCCGGGTCGGTAAGCAGGTGAGAGGAGCCAACCAGGCGCGACAGTTCGTTAATAAATGCTTTGTTATCGTCAGTTCGAACAGAAGACATCTTCCACTCCTTGTGGTGGGGCAAATTTCTCGCTGTAAAGCATAGCGCGATTAACTGTTAAGCGGTCGAGTATTCACGAGAAAAATCAGAGAATAACCCTGCAACGTTCAGAGGGTTTGTGGCACACTGCGCTTTTCGCACGGTATGGCCGAGATCGTCCGGCGGTTATTGATGAGAGAGTAAAACGACATGAAATGGCTATGTTCTGTAGGTGTCGCCGTCAGCCTGGCGCTGCAACCTGCGCTGGCAGAGGATTTGTTTGGCAATCACCCGCTCACGCCTGAAGCGCGGGATGCGTTTGTCACGGAATTGCTCAAGAAAATGACGGTCGATGAGAAAATCGGCCAGCTGCGTCTGATCAGCGTCGGCCCGGATAACCCGAAAGAGGCCATCCGCGAGATGATCAAAGACGGGCAGGTAGGGGCCATCTTTAATACCGTCACCCGCCAGGATATCCGCAAGATGCAGGATCAGGTGATGGATCTCAGCCGCCTGAAGATTCCGCTGTTCTTCGCCTATGACGTGGTGCACGGCCAGCGTACCGTCTTCCCGATTAGCCTCGGCTTAGCGTCTTCCTTTAACCTCGATGCGGTGAAAACCGTCGGGCGCGTGTCTGCTTATGAAGCGGCGGACGACGGCCTGAACATGACCTGGGCGCCCATGGTGGACGTCTCGCGCGATCCGCGCTGGGGCCGCGGCTCGGAAGGCTTTGGTGAAGATACGTACTTAACCTCCACGATGGGTAAAACCATGGTGGAAGCGATGCAGGGTAAAAGCCCGGCGGACCGCTACTCGGTGATGACCAGTGTCAAACACTTTGCGGCCTATGGCGCGGTTGAAGGTGGGAAAGAGTACAACACCGTCGACATGAGCCCGCAGCGCCTGTTCAACGACTACATGCCGCCGTACAAGGCAGGGCTTGATGCGGGCAGCGGCGCGGTGATGGTAGCGTTGAACTCGCTGAACGGCACGCCTGCGACGTCCGATTCCTGGCTGCTGAAAGACGTGCTGCGCGACCAGTGGGGCTTTAAGGGCATCACCGTATCCGACCACGGCGCGATTAAAGAGCTGATCAAACACGGCACCGCCTCCGATCCGGAAGACGCGGTGCGAGTCGCGCTCAAGTCCGGCATCAACATGAGCATGAGCGACGAGTACTACAGCAAATACCTGCCGGGGCTGGTGAAGAGCGGCAAGGTAACGATGGCGGAGCTGGACGATGCAGCGCGCCACGTGCTGAACGTGAAATACGACATGGGGCTGTTTAACGATCCGTACAGCCACCTGGGCCCGAAAGACTCTGACCCGGCAGATACCAACGCTGAAAGCCGCCTGCACCGCAAAGAAGCGCGTGACGTGGCGCGCGAAAGCCTGGTGCTGCTGAAAAACCGCCTCGACACGCTGCCGCTGAAAAAATCCGGCACCATTGCCGTGGTGGGCCCGCTGGCCGACAGCAAGCGCGACGTGATGGGCAGCTGGTCTGCCGCGGGCGTGGCTGACCAGTCCGTGACCGTGCTGACCGGTATCAAGAGTGCCGTCGGTGAAAACGCCAAAGTGGTCTATGCCAAAGGGGCGAACGTCACCAACGATAAAGACATCGTGACCTTCCTCAACCAGTACGAGGAAGCGGTGAAGGTCGATCCGCGCACGCCGAAGGAGATGATTGACGAGGCGGTGAACGCCGCGAAGCAGTCTGACGTCGTGGTCGCGGTCGTGGGGGAAGCGCAGGGTATGGCGCACGAAGCCTCCAGCCGTACCGATATCACGATTCCACAGAGCCAGCGCGATCTGATCGCTGCTCTGAAAGCGACCGGCAAGCCGCTGGTGCTGGTGCTGATGAACGGTCGCCCGCTGGCGCTGGTGAAAGAAGACCAGCAGGCTGACGCCATTCTGGAAACGTGGTTCGCCGGTACCGAAGGCGGTAACGCCATCGCCGACGTGCTGTTTGGGGATTACAACCCGTCGGGCAAGCTGCCGATGTCCTTCCCGCGCTCCGTCGGGCAGATCCCGGTTTACTACAGCCACCTGAACACCGGTCGTCCGTACAATGCCGACAAGCCGAACAAGTACACGTCTCGTTACTTCGACGAAGCTAACGGCCCGCTGTATCCGTTTGGTTACGGCCTGAGCTACACCACCTTCAAGGTCTCTGACGTGAAAATGTCGGCGCCGACCCTGAAGCGTGACGGCAACGTTACCGCCAGCGTCGAGGTAACCAACACCGGCAAGCGCGAAGGGGCTACGGTGATTCAGATGTACGTGCAGGATGTTACCGCGTCGATGAGCCGTCCGGTGAAGCAGCTGCGCGGCTTCGAGAAGGTCAACCTCAAGCCAGGGGAAACCAAAACCATCAGCTTCCCGATCGACGTGGATGCGCTGAAGTTCTGGAACCAGCAGATGAAATATGATGCGGAACCGGGCAAATTTAACGTCTTTATCGGCGTGGACTCCGCCCGCGTGAATAAAGGCGAGTTCGAGCTGCTGTAACCTTTCCCTCCTTTGCCTCCCCCCGTCCTGCGGGGGAGGCGTCTTACCTTATGCTAAAAAGGCATTTTGACGGTTAATTCCGCCGTTTTAAGCTACGCTTTTCTCTCAAGCCTCTGAAAAAGGCAGCAAAAAAATGAGGATAGCGGAATGACGATTGCAAAGGGGATGTTGGGATCTGCGGTGTTACTGGCGGCGCTGAGCCTGCCGTTACAGGCGGCGGAGCCGGTAAAAGTGGGCTCAAAGATCGATACCGAAGGCGCGCTGCTCGGCAATATTATTTTGCAGGTGCTGGAAAGTCACGGCGTGAAAACGGTCAATAAAGTCCAGCTCGGCACCACGCCCGTCGTGCGCGGCGCGATTACATCCGGCGAGCTGGATATCTACCCGGAATACACCGGCAACGGCGCATTCTTCTTCAAAGATGAAAACGATCCTGCCTGGAAAAACGCCAAGGCCGGGTATGAGAAAGTCAAAAAACTCGACGCGGAACAGAACAAGCTGGTCTGGCTGACCCCGGCACCGGCCAACAACACCTGGACTATCGCCGTGCGCAAGGACGTGGCGGAGAAAGGGAAGCTGACTTCTCTGGCGGATCTCAGCCGCTACCTGAAAGAGAAGGGCGACTTTAAGCTGGCTGCGTCCGCGGAGTTTATCGAGCGTCCCGACGCGCTTCCTGCGTTCGAAAAAGCCTACGACTTCAAGCTCGACCAGGCTCAGCTGCTCTCGCTGGCGGGCGGGGACACGGCGGTAACCATCAAAGCGGCGGCGCAGCAAACCTCCGGCGTTAACGCGGCAATGGCCTACGGCACCGACGGCCCGGTGGCGGCGCTCGGCCTGCAAACCCTGACCGATCCTAAAGGCGTACAGCCGATTTACGCTCCGACCCCGGTGGTGCGTGAGGCGGTGCTGAAAGCCTATCCGGAGATTGCCGAATGGCTCAAACCGGTTTTCGAAAAGCTGGATGAAAAAACGCTGCAGCAGCTGAATGCCAGCATTGCCGTCGAGGGGCTGGATGCCAAAAAAGTGGCCGCCGACTTCCTGAAACAACAAGGGCTTGTGAAGTAACGGGAAAGGGCTGTGCCAATAAAATGTCATAACCGCGTCCTGCTGCTGCTGGCCTGCGTGGCTATCGCGGCGGTCGCGTTACCGTTTGTCAACGTTGCCCCAAACCGCCTGATGTCGGGGGAGGGCAAAGCGCTCTGGCAGGTCTGGTCGTTTACGCCGGGGTGGCTGGTGGCGTCGCTGAGCGCGTGGGTGATCCTGTCGATCTGGCAGGGACGCCCGGCGCAGTGGCTGACGCTGCTCCTCTCTGAAGGGCTCTTCATCGTGCTGTTCTGGAGCGCCGGACTGGCGGCGACGCATATGGCGTCGGCGGAAAGTCCGCTGGCGAGAACCACTATCGGCAGCGGCCTGTGGCTGTGGCTGGCGCTGTGTCTGCTGGCCAGCAGCGATGCCATTCGTCGACTCATCGCCAGCGCGGTCTGGCGATGGGTGCTCAATGCGCAGATATGGTGTATTCCTTTACTCCTGCTGTTCAGCGGGGAACTGAACAACCTCTCGCTGCTAAAAGAGTACGCTAACCGTCAGGAGGTGTTTGATGATGCGCTCGCGCAGCACCTGACGATCCTCTTCGGTACGCTCGTTCCGGCGCTTCTGGTTGGGATCCCCCTTGGCATGTGGTGCTATCGCCATCCTTCACGCCAGGGTGGGGTTTTTGCCGTGCTCAACGTTATCCAGACCATTCCATCCGTTGCGCTGTTTGGCCTGCTGATTGCGCCGCTGGCCGGGTTGGTGAAGTCATTCCCGGTGCTCGGAACGCTCGGTGTCGCCGGGACGGGGTTAATGCCCGCGCTTATCGCGCTGGTGCTGTATGCGCTGCTTCCGCTGGTGCGCGGCGTGGTCGCGGGCTTAGGTCAGGTCGCACCTGACGTGCTGGAAAGCGCCCATGCGATGGGAATGAGCGCGCGGCAGTGTTTCTGGAAGATTCAGCTCCCGCTGGCGCTGCCCCTGCTGCTGCGCAGCCTGCGTGTGGTGGCGGTTCAAACCGTCGGCATGGCGGTGATTGCGGCGCTGATTGGCGCGGGTGGCTTTGGCGCGCTGGTGTTCCAGGGGCTGCTGAGCAGCGCTCTGGATCTGGTGCTATTGGGCGTGGTGCCCACGATTGCGCTGGCGGTGGTCGTCGACGCATTGTTTGCCTTATGGCTCGCGCTGCTCGGGAGAAGAGCCAATGATTGAATTTCATGATGTCAGTAAAACCTTTGCCGGTCGCCCGGCGGCGAGCCATCTGAACCTGAACTTTGCCGAGGGGGCGTTCTCCGTGCTGATTGGCACCTCGGGCTCGGGAAAATCCACCACGCTGAAGATGATCAACCGTCTGGTTGAGCATGACAGCGGGCTGATTCGCTTTGCCGGAGAAGAGATCCGCAGCCTGCCGGTGCTGGAGCTGCGCCGTCGGATGGGCTATGCCATTCAGTCTATTGGCCTGTTTCCGCACTGGACGGTGGCGCAGAACATCGCCACCGTGCTGCAGCTGGAGAAGTGGTCGCGGGCGAAAATCGCTGACCGGGTGGATGAACTGATGTCCCTGCTGGGGTTAGAGCCTGCGCTGCGCGATCGCTATCCGCACCAGCTTTCCGGCGGGCAGCAGCAGCGCGTGGGCGTGGCGCGCGCGCTGGCGGCCAACCCGCAGGTACTGCTGATGGATGAACCCTTCGGCGCGCTGGATCCGGTCACGCGCGGGGCGCTGCAGGCGGAGATGACCCGCATTCACCGCATTCTCGGACGCACGATCGTTCTCGTGACGCACGATATTGATGAAGCCCTGCGTCTGGCCGACCATCTGGTGCTGATGGATCATGGCGAAGTGGTGCAGCAGGGCTCGCCGCTTGAGCTGTTAACCTGGCCGAAGAACGACTTTGTGCGCGAGTTTTTTGGCCGCAGCGAGCTGGGCGTCAGGCTGCTCTCCCTGCGGACGGTTAGCGACTATATGCGCCGGGAAGAGGTGCCGGTGAGCGGCGAACCGCTGCAGGCGCAGATGAGCCTGCGGGATGCCCTCTCCGCGTTTGTCGCGCGCCAGTGCGAGGTATTGCCCGTCTCGGACTCCGGCGGGACGCCGTGCGGAACCTTACATTTTCGCGATCTGCTGGCCGGGGAGGTGACGCGTGAAGGCTCTGCGTGATCCGCTCCTCTGGCTGGTAGCGCTCTTTGCCGCCTTGCTGTTTCTGATGCCCCACAGCGCGGCGCTGTTTAACAGCCTCTTTCCCGGGCTGCCGCGGCCGGTGTATCAGCAGGAGAGCTTTATTAATCTCGCCCTGGCGCATCTCTGGCTGGTGGCGCTCTCAAGCGCTGTCGCGATCGTGCTGGGCGTGGGGGCGGGCATCGCGGTCACGCGGCCTGCGGGCCGGGAGTTTCGCCCGCTGGTGGAGACGATTGCGGCCATTGGTCAGACGTTTCCCCCGGTGGCGGTGCTGGCGATAGCGGTTCCGGTGATGGGCTTTGGTCAGCAGCCCGCCATCATTGCGCTGATTCTATACGGCGTATTGCCGGTGCTGCAGGGCACGCTGGCGGGCCTCGCGGCGGTACCGGCGGCAGTGCTGAGCGTGGCAGAAGGGATGGGGATGAGTCGCGGCCAGCGGCTGCGCAAGGTTGAACTGCCGCTTGCGGCGCCGGTTATTATTGCCGGGATCCGCACGTCGGTCATCGTTAACATCGGGACGGCGACCATTGCGTCGACGGTCGGTGCCAATACGCTGGGAACGCCGATCATTATCGGCCTGAGCGGGTTTAATACGGCTTATATTGTGCAGGGTGCGGTGCTGGTCGCGCTGGCGGCCATCGTCGTCGATCGCCTTTTTGAGCGGCTGGCGCTGTACCTCAGCCGACACCGCCGCGAACAATAAACGAGTACCCTGCCAGCATTACGCCGCCGATACCGCTCACGGCCATCAGGACAAAAAGGGTAATAATGGCCAGTTTGGTTGCCTTCATCATGTGCTCCTGTTGTTAACGGAACAATTATACGGTGAAGCGCAGCTGTTAATGAACCATTAAATGCCGTTATGGCTCATCCGGCCCAAGGGAATAAACCGGGTAACCATTTTCTCGCCATTCCATCAGAAGCTGCTGCTGCGTGGCGGACGGCACTTCGCCACACCAGACCAGCAGGGTCTGGCCGTCGAAAAACTCAGGCTTAAGCTGAGCCAGCGAGTGCGCCAGAACATCCACGCGCCAGCCCTTCTGGGTAGCAATCCACGCTTCCAGCCACAGGCGGGTGGTATCGTGCACGTTCCAGCCCACTACCAGCGCATCTTTTCCGGCTTTGTTCTTCGCTGAGGCAAGGCAGACGGCAATATAGTTGATCAGCACCCCGTCGAGCATGCTGAGCAGCGCCTGCAGGGTGGACTGCTGGCACTGCAGGCGTCGACGGAGCGGGATGAAAAGATGGGAGATCAGCGTCTGTGCCGGATAGTCGCGGCCCTGCTCTTTTATCCATGCGCGCAGGCGCTGAAGATTGCCCGCCTGCAGGAGCCGCAGCAGGGTTTCCTGCTGTTCGCGCCAGAGGTGCTGCGTGTCCGGGTCGTCGTGGCTCAGCAGAGACTTCACTTTGCCGACCTGCACCCCGTTGTCGATCCAGCTCTTAATCTCGCGGATGCGGTCAATATCGGCCTCATTGAAAAGGCGATGCCCGCCGTCGGTCCTTTGCGGTTTGAGCAATCCATACCGTCGCTGCCACGCCCGTAGGGTAACGGGATTGATATCACAAAGGAGTGCCACTTCACCTATCGTGTAAAACGCCATATTCGCCCCCTGGCTTACGCGTTCCCAGCTTAACTGTAGACCCACTTTTGCGAACCAGGAAGGACTGATTGATTTTTGAACAAACAATGCGAAGCATGCACGATATTCAGAAAAAGGTGTGATAACGGACACGATTTTGTGCTTTTTTGGAATGCTTCAAAGAAAGTAACCCCGCATCAGTGTATGTTACGCGTTTTTAGCGTGTGCGGTTTTGAGTATGTACGAGTTTAATCTGGTGCTGCTGTTGCTTCAGCAGATGTGCGTGTTTCTTGTCATTGCCTGGCTGATGAGCAAAACGCGCCTGTTTATCCCGCTGATGCAGGTCACCGTTCGTCTGCCGCATAAGTTGCTCTGCTACGTCACCTTCTCTATTTTCTGCATCATGGGGACTTATTTTGGTCTCCATATCGAAGACTCTATTGCCAACACGCGCGCGATTGGCGCGGTGATGGGGGGGCTGCTGGGCGGTCCCGTCGTCGGTGGCCTTGTCGGTTTAACCGGGGGGCTGCATCGCTATTCCATGGGCGGGATGACGGCCCTGAGCTGCATGATCTCCACGATCGTGGAAGGGCTGCTCGGCGGCCTGGTGCACAGCTATATGATTAAGCGCGGCCGTCCGGATAAAGTCTTCAGCCCGCTCACCGCAGGTGCCATTACCTTTGTGGCCGAAATGGCGCAGATGGCGATCATTCTGCTCATTGCGCGTCCGTTTGAAGATGCGCTGCACCTGGTCAACAGCATTGCCGCCCCGATGATGGTGACTAACACCGTGGGTGCGGCGCTGTTTATGCGCATTCTGCTCGACAAGCGCGCTATGTTTGAGAAGTACACCTCGGCGTTTTCCGCCACGGCGCTGAAGGTCGCCGCCTCGACCGAAGGGATCCTGCGCCAGGGGTTTAACGAAGAAAACAGCATGAAGGTCGCGCAGGTGCTCTACAAGGAGCTGGATATCGGCGCGGTGGCCATAACCGACCGCGAGCGGCTGCTGGCCTTTACCGGCACAGGGGACGATCACCATCTGCCTGGTAAACCGATCTCCTCAGCCTATACGCTGCGCGCCATCGAAACCGGCGAAGTGGTGTATGCCGACGGTAACGAAGTGCCTTATCGCTGTTCGCTGCATCCGCAGTGCAAGCTGGGCTCCACGCTGGTGATTCCGCTGCGCGGGGAAAATCAGCGGGTGATGGGGACTATCAAGCTGTATGAGGCAAAAAACCGTCTTTTCAGCTCGATCAACCGCACGCTGGGGGAGGGGATAGCCCAGCTGCTGTCCGCACAAATCCTCGCCGGACAGTATGAGCGGCAGAAAGCCCTGCTGACGCAGTCTGAAATTAAGCTGCTGCATGCCCAGGTCAACCCGCATTTCCTGTTTAATGCCCTCAACACGCTCAAAGCGGTGATCCGCCGCGACAGCGATCAGGCCGCGCAGCTGGTGCAGTTTCTGTCGACCTTTTTCCGCAAGAATCTGAAGCGGCCGTCTGAGATCGTGACCCTCGCCGACGAGATTGAGCACGTGAACGCCTATCTGCAGATTGAGCAGGCGCGTTTCCAGTCGCGCCTGCAGGTGACGCTCTCCGTGCCGGACGAGCTGGCGTATCAGCACCTCCCGGCTTTTACCCTGCAGCCTATTGTCGAAAACGCCATTAAGCACGGCACGTCACAGCTTCTGGGTACAGGGGAAATAACCATTGCCGCCAGCCGTTTCAACCATCACCTGGTGCTGGATATTGAAGATAATGCCGGACTTTATCAGCCTTCCGCCTCCGGCGGTTTAGGGATGAGCCTGGTGGATAAACGCCTGCGTGCCCATTTTGGCGATGACTGTGGCATAACCGTCGCCTGCGAGCCCGACCGATTTACCCGTATTACCGTACGACTGCCGCTGGAGGAGAACGCATGTTAAGAGTGCTGATTGTGGATGATGAGCCGCTGGCACGGGAAAACCTGCGCGTTCTGCTGCAGGAGCAACCGGATATTGAGATTGTGGGTGAGTGCGCCAACGCCATTGAGGCCATCGGCGCGGTGCACAAGCTGCGCCCGGACGTGCTGTTCCTTGATATTCAGATGCCCCGCATCAGCGGCCTGGAGATGGTCGGCATGCTCGACCCGGAACATCGTCCCTACATCGTGTTTCTGACGGCGTTCGACGAATATGCCGTTAAGGCCTTTGAGGAGCACGCGTTTGACTATCTACTCAAGCCGATCGAAGAGAAGCGCCTTGAAAAAACGCTCACCCGTTTACGCCAGGAGAGAACCGCACAGGACGTCACGCTGCTGCCGGAGAACCAGCAGCCGCTGAAGTTTATCCCCTGCACCGGGCACAGCCGGATCTATCTTCTGCAGATGGATGATGTGGCGTTCGTCAGCAGCCGCCTGAGCGGGGTGTTTGTCACCAGCGCGGAAGGGAACGAAGGATTTACCGAGCTGACCCTTCGCACGCTCGAGAGCCGCACGCCGCTGATCCGCTGCCACCGCCAGTATCTGGTGAACATGGCGCACCTGAAGGAGATCCGCCTGGAAGATAACGGCCAGGCCGAACTGGTGCTGCGTGCCGGGCAAACGGTACCCGTCAGCCGCCGCTACCTGAAGAGTTTGAAAGAGGCGATTGGGCTGTAAAGCTGGTACACTGCGCGCCATTGCATCATCGACATTCGAAGGCTCTATGCTAAGTAACGATATTCTTCGTAGCCTGCGCTACACCCTGAAAGCGAACAATAACGACATGGTGCGCATTCTTGCGCTGTCCGACATGGAATCCACGTCTGCGGGTTTTGACACGTGGATGACCAAAGAAGACGAAGAGGGCTTTGTCCGCTGCCCTGATATCATTCTGTCGGGTTTCCTGAACGGCCTGATTTACGATAAGCGTGGCAAAGATCCTGCCGCGCCAGAGCTGGCGCTGGAGCGTCGCGTGAACAATAACACGGTGCTGAAAAAGCTGCGTATCGCGTTCTCGCTGAAAACGGACGATATCGTGGCGATCATGACCGAGCAAAAATTCCGCGTATCCGTGCCGGAAGTCACCGCCATGATGCGCGCGCCGGATCATAAAAACTACCGCGAGTGCGGCGACCAGTTCCTGCGTAATTTCCTGCGCGGGCTGACCCACCGGGTGCATCATCCTAAACCATAAAAAAAGCCGGAGATTATCTCCGGCTTTTTTGTTATTTCACCTGCTGGCCAGGCTTCGCGCCTTCGTCAGGGCTTAACAGGAAGATATCTTTCCCGCCAGGGCCTGCAGCCATCACCATCCCCTCAGAGATGCCGAAGCGCATTTTGCGCGGCGCCAGGTTCGCCACCATCACGGTCTGACGACCGATCAGCACCTGCGGGTCCGGGTAGGCTGAACGGATGCCGGAGAAGACGTTACGCTTCTCGCCGCCCAGATCCAGCGTCAGGCGCAGCAGCTTGTCAGAGCCTTCCACGAACTCCGCGTTCTCAATCAGCGCCACGCGCAGGTCGACTTTAGCGAAATCGTCGAAGGTAATGGTTTCCTGAATCGGATCGTCTGCCAGCGGGCCGGTGACCGGTGCCGCAGCCGCTTTAACCTCTTCTTTAGACGCTTCCACCAGGGCTTCAACCTGCTTCATCTCGATGCGGTTGTACAGCGCTTTAAAGGTGTTCACCTTGTGGCCGAGCAGCGGCTGCTGGATGGCATCCCAGGTCAGTTCGGTGTTCAGGAATGCTTCGGCACGGGCCGCCAGCTGTGGCAGAACCGGCTTCAGGTACGTCATCAGCACGCGGAACAGGTTGATGCCCATAGAGCAGATCGCCTGCAGATCGGCATCGCGACCTTCCTGTTTAGCGACAACCCACGGTGCCTGCTCGTCCACATAGCGGTTTGCCAGGTCGGCCAGCGCCATGATTTCGCGCACGGCTTTACCGAACTCACGAGTTTCCCACGCGTCGCCAATGGTAGCTGCCGCGTCGGTAAAGGTTTTGTACAGGGCAGGGTCAGCCAGTTCAGCCGCCATCAGGCCGTCAAAGCGTTTGGCGATAAAGCCCGCGTTACGGGAGGCCAGGTTCACCACCTTGTTGACGATGTCCGCGTTCACGCGCTGCACGAAATCTTCCAGGTTCAGGTCGATATCGTCGATGCGGGAAGAGAGCTTCGCGGTGTAGTAGTAGCGCAGGCTGTCCGCATCGAAGTGGTTCAGCCAGGTGCTGGCTTTGATGAACGTACCGCGGGACTTGGACATCTTCGCGCCGTTCACCGTCACGTAGCCGTGTACGAACAGGTTGGTTGGCTTGCGGAAGTTGCTGCCTTCCAGCATGGCCGGCCAGAACAGGCTGTGGAAGTAAACGATGTCTTTACCGATGAAGTGGTACAGCTCTGCCGTGGAATCTTTCTTCCAGTATTCGTCGAAGCTCACGGTGTCGCCACGCTTGTCACACAGGTTCTTGAAGGAGCCCATGTAGCCGATTGGCGCATCCAGCCAGACGTAGAAGTATTTGCCCGGCGCGTTCGGGATTTCAAAGCCGAAGTACGGCGCATCGCGGGAGATATCCCACTGCTGCAGGCCGGATTCGAACCACTCCTGCATTTTGTTCGCCACCTGCTCCTGCAGCGCGCCGCTGCGGGTCCACGCCTGCAGCATTTCGCTGAAGGACGGCAGGTCGAAGAAGAAATGCTCGGAGTCACGCATGACAGGCGTGGCACCAGAAACCACGGATTTCGGCTCGATAAGCTCGGTCGGGCTGTAGGTTGCGCCGCACACTTCGCAGTTATCGCCGTACTGGTCCGGGGATTTACATTTCGGACAGGTGCCTTTGACGAAACGGTCCGGCAGGAACATGCCTTTTTCCGGATCGTACAGCTGAGAGATGGTGCGGTTTTTGATAAAACCATTCTCTTTCAGACGGGTGTAGATCAGCTCCGACAGCTCGCGGTTTTCGTCGCTGTGCGTGGAGTGATAGTTGTCATAGCTGATGTCAAAGCCAGCAAAATCAGTCTGATGCTCCTGACTCATTTCGGCAATCATCTGCTCCGGGGAGATCCCCAGCTGCTGCGCTTTCAGCATGATCGGCGTGCCGTGGGCATCGTCCGCACAGATGAAATTAACCTCGTGGCCGCGCATTCGCTGGTAACGGACCCAGACATCAGCCTGGATATGCTCCAGCATGTGGCCGAGGTGGATTGAGCCGTTGGCGTACGGCAGTGCGCACGTTACCAGAATTTTCTTCGCGACTTGAGTCATAGTAGGCATTACTTCTTTTAACTGTGAAAAGGGTTTTCGATATTACCAAAAGGGGCATTATTAAGTAAGCACAAACCACGGCCTTTCAGGTAAACTTGTTCATCTAAGGTCTTATTCACAAGAACAAAGGAGTCGGGATGAGTTCTCAATCCCAGGCCAAATCACCGGAAGCCTTACGAGCAATGGTCGCCGGGACGCTGGCTAACTTTCAGCATCCAACCCTGAAGCACAATCTCACTACGCTGAAAGCGTTACACCACGTTGCCTGGCTGGACGATACCCTGCACATTGAACTGCAGATGCCGTTCGTCTGGACCAGCGCCTTTGACGCACTGAAAGAGCAGACCAGCTCTGAGCTGCTGCGCATTACCGGCGCGAAGGCGATTGACTGGAAGCTGAGCCACAGCATCGCCACGCTGAAGCGCGTGAAAAACCAGCCTGGCGTGAACGGCGTGAAAAATATCATTGCCGTCAGCTCGGGTAAGGGTGGGGTAGGGAAATCCTCTACCGCCGTTAACCTGGCGCTCGCGCTGGCGGCGGAAGGGGCAAAGGTCGGCATTCTGGATGCGGATATCTACGGTCCGTCTATTCCGAACATGCTGGGTGCGGAAAACCAGCGTCCAACCTCGCCGGACGGCACCCACATGGCGCCAATCATGGCTCACGGTCTGGCGACCAACTCCATCGGTTATCTGGTGACTGACGATAACGCCATGGTCTGGCGCGGCCCGATGGCCAGCAAAGCGCTGCTGCAGATGCTGCAGGAGACGATGTGGCCGGATCTGGATTATCTGGTACTGGATATGCCGCCGGGCACCGGTGACATTCAGCTGACGCTGGCGCAAAACATTCCGGTCACGGGGGCCGTTGTGGTGACGACGCCGCAGGATATCGCGCTGATCGACGCCAAAAAAGGCATCGTAATGTTCGAGAAGGTGGAAGTGCCGGTGCTCGGTATCGTTGAGAACATGAGCATGCACATCTGCAGCAACTGCGGTCACCACGAACCTATCTTCGGTACCGGTGGCGCAGAAAAACTGGCCGCGAAGTATCACACCCAACTGCTTGGGCAGATGCCGCTGCACATTACCCTGCGTGAAGATTTGGACAGCGGAAAACCGACGGTCGTCAGCCGTCCGGACAGCGAATTTGCAGATATGTATCGCCAGCTGGCGGGACGCGTTGCGGCGCAGCTTTACTGGCAGGGCGAAGTGATCCCGGGCGAAATCGCGTTCCGCGCGGTGTAATTCCCCAGCGCTGGATTGCCGGGTGGCGGCTTCGCCTTACCCGGCCTACGAAATACGGTTTTGTAGGTCAGGTAAGCGAAGCGCCACCTGACTTACTCTAGCCGATAATGCATCAGATAGTACTCTCCGTCCGGAGAATCACCCGTCGCCTCAATGTGCCAGCCGTGCCGCTGGTAAAACGCAATAGCCCGCGCATTCTTCACCAGACACTTAAGCGAACCCGTACTGGTAAACGTTTTCTGCACGTGTTCAAGCAACTCATGCCCGACGCCCATGCTCTGATACTGCGGATCTACAAACAGGTTGTGCAGGAAATTATCGTTCGTCCAGACGGAAGCAAAACCCAGGCGATGGCCGTTCTGCGTGGCAACCCAAATCACTTCGTCACGCGTTACCGCGTCAAAGTCTTCAAGCTGCCAGTCTGAACCGTCCAGCCATGGCCAGGCTTCACGCCGGGCGTGGAGGAAAAGCGTGCGCAGGAAAGGGCGATCGCTTTCCTGCCAGGGGCGAATCAGGATGGTATTAGCGGTGATAGAAAATATCTCCATTGTAGGCTTTGTAGATTTTGCCGTCCGCATCGCCGATCAGCACATAGTTCTCGCCCATGTAGGTCCAGTGGGTTCCGGCATCCGGAGCCGGCAGGTTACGCAGCTGGTACTGTTTGATGGTGTACTCCGGCGTTTGATACTGCGCCGGCGCCGTGTCGCCAATTTTGAATTTCGTGAAGTCAGCGATGAACTCTTGTTCTTCATAGGCCTTGATGCCGGATGCCGCTTGTGGTGCTGCATTCGCCGCGCTTGCCAGAGACATCACGACACCCAGAAGCAGCCATTTACACTTAGCCATTTTTTCTCCAGTTGAACGGTTTTTAAGTTTGATTTTGCCTGTCAACAATACGGCAACCTGCCTATTTTAAATATCAGACTATGGCTTGTTCGAAAAAAAATGTAACAAAAATGAACCTACCTGATAACCGTTTTCCGTTTGGTAAGCCTCATCGATGAAATGATCTTTACCAGCAAACAGACGCGACACTTCTTTACAGCATAGTGGTGTAATGCCCGCTAAGATGACCTCCGTTAAAACACGAGGTCACAATGGACAACCGCAAAAACAATCGACTGCGCCGCTGGGCGCGGGAAGGGATAATATTCGTTCTGCTGACGCTGGCCGTAGTGTGGGGTGTGGATCAATATCGAAAACCGATACTCCCCGCCAGTTTTAGCGCAACACCGATGCAGAGCATCGACGGCAACATTCATGATATCGCGGCGCTCAGCCAGGAGCGCCCGCTGCTGATTTACGTCTGGGCGACATGGTGCAGCATATGCCGTTATACGACGCCCTCGGTTAATCAACTGGCAGAAGAGGGCGGGAACGTGGTGAGTATCGCCATGCGCTCTGGTGACAATGCAAAGCTTGCGCGCTGGGTTGAAAAGAAACAGCTGAAAATGCCGGTGATTAACGATGCAAACGGTGCTTTGTCGCAGCAATGGCAGGTGAGCGTCACGCCAACGCTGGTGGTTGTGTCGAAGGGGAACGTGGTGAGTACCACAACGGGCTGGACGAGCTACTGGGGATTAAAATTAAGGATGTGGTGGGCAGGGCTGTAAAAATAACCCCTCTCCCGGCGGAAGAGGGGTGTTGTATTACTTAGCCAGAACTTCCTGCGCGGTGCGCTCAACCAGAGACAGCAGGATTTTGATATCTTCCAGCGTCACGGTTGGGTTCAGCAGCGTCAGCTTCAGGCAGGTCACGCCGTTATGCTCGGTCACACCGACGTTCGCACGGCCGGATTCCAGCAGCGCGTCACCAATTTTCTGGTTCAGCAGGGCGATGCCAGCGTCATCCATCTGCACCTGACCGCGGAAGCGGAACAGAACGCTTGCCAGCTGCGGCTGCATAACCAGTTCCAGCGCAGGCTGCGCTTTCACGTAGGCCGCAACCTGCTGTGCCAGGGTCACGCCGTGATCGATGATCGCCGCGTATTGCTCCTGACCCAGCGCTTCCAGGCTCATCCACAGCTTCAGCGCGTCAAAACGACGGGTGGTCTGCAGAGATTTGGACACCAGATTAGGCACACCCGCTTCTTCGTCGAACTCAGAGTTCAGGTAGGCCGCCTGATAGCGCATCAGCTCATAGTGACGCGCTTCTTTCAGCAGGAACGCGCCGCAGCTGATGGTCTGGAAGAACTGTTTGTGGAAGTCCAGGGTCACTGAATCCACCAGCTCAATGCCATCAAGGTAGTGACGATACTGCTCGGACATCAGCAGCGCGCCGCCCCAGGCTGCATCAACGTGTACCCAGATGTTCTGCTTCGCGGCCAGTTCTGCAATCGCGCGCAGCGGGTCGATAGCACCGGCATCGGTGGTACCTGCCGTCGCGACGATCGCCAGAATCTGCTCGCCGTTCGCATTGCACTGTTCAATTTTCGCCGCCAGATCGGTCAGATCCATGCGGGAGAATTCGTCCGTTTTCACCTGCACCACGGACTGGTAGCCCAGGCCCATCAGTGCCATGTTTTTCTGCACGGAGAAGTGCGCGTTCTCGGAGCACAGCACGCGAATTTTGCGCAGATCTCCCACCAGACCGTCCTGCTGAACGGAGTGACCCTGACGCGCGAAGAACGCATCGCGAGCCAGCATCAGGCCCATCAGGTTGCTCTGGGTACCGCCGCTGGTGAAGACACCTGCGTCGCCGGCCTGATAACCCACGCGGGTACGCAGCCACTCGATCAGCTTGATCTCAATAATGGTTGCGGACGGGCTTTGATCCCAGGAGTCCATACTCTGGTTAGTGGCGTTGATCAGCACTTCCGCCGCCTGGCTTACCACCAGGCTTGGGCAGTGCAGGTGCGCCACACACTGCGGGTGATGAACGGACAGGCTGTCTTTCAGGAAGAACTCCACGGCGCGTTCAATCGCCGCTTCGTTGCCCAGCCCTTTCGGGTTGAAATCCAGCTTAATACGGTCGCGCAGTTCTGCGACCGTTTTGCCCTGGTACATCTCAGGCTGTTTCAGCCACTGCATCACAGCCTGAGTGCTTTGTTCGATCGCCTGCTGATAAGCTTCAATGCTCTGCGCAGAGGAGAACAAAATTGGGTTTGAATCAGACATCGTAATCAATAACTCCGGTTACGCCGGGCGAACGCCCGCAGCAAGCAGTGCCTGCTCAAATTTATCCAGGAAGATTTTCAGCTCTTCGTCGCTGATCAGCAGAGACGGCAGCAGACGCAGAACGATACCGTTACGGCCACCGCGCTCCAGAATCAGACCGGCTTCGAAGCACTTCTTCTGAATCAGTGCAGACAGCTCGCCGTCGCCCGGGAAGCAGCCCATGTGGTCAGCGGCTTCGTGTGGCTTAACGATCTCAATACCGATCATCATGCCCAGGCCGCGCACGTGGCCGATAACAGGATAGCGTTTCGCCATCTCTTTCAGCTGGCCTTTCAGCCATTCGCCCTGTGCAGCCACTTTGCCTGCGATGTTCTGGTCTTTCAGGATTTTCAGCGTCGTCAGACCGGTTGCCATCGCCAGCTGGTTGCCGCGGAAGGTACCGGTGTGGTGACCTGGCGCCCATGCGTCGAACTGCTTTTTGATACCGAGCACGGCCAGCGGCAGACCGCCACCTACGGCTTTAGACATCACGATAATGTCTGGCTCAATGCCCGCGTGTTCGAAGGCGAAGAATTTACCGGTACGGGCAAAGCCAGCCTGAACTTCGTCGAGGATCAGCAGAATGCCGTGTTCCTGAGTCACTTTACGGATGCGCTGCAGCCACTCAGCCGGAGCCGGGTTCACGCCGCCTTCGCCCTGAACGGCTTCCAGAATCACCGCAGCAGGTTTACGCACGCCGCTTTCAACGTCGTTGATCAGGTTATCGAAGTAGTAAGTCAGCGCTTTCACGCCCGCTTCACCACCGATACCCAGCGGGCAACGGTACTCGTGCGGGTAAGGCATGAACTGTACTTCTGGCATCATACCGTCAACCGCTTCTTTTGGAGACAGGTTGCCGGTCACGGACAGCGCGCCGTGGGTCATACCGTGGTAACCACCAGAGAAGCTGATGATACCGCTACGACCGGTCACTTTTTTCGCCAGCTTCAGCGCCGCTTCAACGGCGTCAGCACCGGATGGACCGGTGAACTGCAGGCAGTACTCTTTGCCCTGACCAGGCAGCAGAGAGAGCAGGTATTCAGAAAACGCGTCTTTCAGAGGCGTAGTCAGATCCAGGGTATGTAACGGCAAGCCGCTGGTAATGACATTTTGGATGCTTTTCAGCACATCAGGATGGTTATGGCCAAGCGCAAGGGTCCCCGCGCCTGCTAAACAGTCAAGGTATTCTTTATTATCTGCATCGGTGATCCACACGCCTTCTGCTTTAGTGATGGCTAAAGGCAGTTTGCGCGGATAACTCCTGACGTTAGATTCAAACTCGGCCTGACGGGCCAGATAGGTTTCGTTGCTTTTGTGGGCATCTACGGTGTCAATACGGACTTTATCCGTCATCATATCACTCCTACAACCGCCGCTTCGTTATGAGCCACGATTGAATAAAAAGTTAAAAAACAGATGGGGGCCTGAAAAAAACGCCGCCAATATAGAGCCTTTTGCCACGGGGCTCAATGGTTAATTTGTTTACTGTTTTGTGACAAGCGGCTGTGGGGAGAAAATATCCCCATTTTTAAAAAGAAAATTGCATTTTATGCCAAATAAAAACAGCGCGTTACGGCCCGTTTACCCGGCGTGTAAAGACACAGAAAAGAGTGTGACAAAACGTGCCATCGAACGGCAAAAAAGAGGGGGACGCTCCCTGTTTTTGGGTCATGGGCAAAAAAGCAGGCTTACGTTACATGCGCAACAGAATCACGCAGTAAAAATGGACTTTCTACGCGTGTGGTTTCCAGATGCTCTTCACCGTTAATAATATGCAAGGCGCTCAGGCGACCAATTTCATAGTGCGGCAGTTGAACCGTCGTGAGTGGCGGCAGGAACAACTCTCCAATGCCCACCATATTGTCATAGCCGATAACGGCGACATCTTCCGGTATGCGAAGCCCTTGCCCCAGCAGCGTCTGATACACCATAAACGCGATACGATCGTTGCCGCAGATAACCGCGTCGAATCGGGGAATGCCATTCAGGATGTGAGCCAGCAATACTGACGGAATGTCGCGATAGTGCTCATCGCCGGGTGCCATATAGCTGTGCGCCAGGCCGTCCGGATCGAGCCCCGCTTCACGGCATGCACGCTCCAGCCCCTGACGACGACGGGTTGTGGCCAGATGCCCCGCAGGCAAATGCAGGCAGAGAGGGCGTCGATAACCCTGCGCGAGTAACGCCCGCACGGCGGTATATTGCCCCTGTTCATCATCGGGAATATAGCTGGCAACCTTTTCGCCGTCACTTTCGCAGTTGGCCAGCACGCAGGGAAGGGTGAGGAGTTTAGCCGGGAGAGGAACCTGACGTAGCCCCATGGTGGTGTAGATAATTCCGTCAGGCCGATGAGAGAGAAGAAGGTCGACAATGGCGTCCGGGTTGTCATCGGTAAACATATTCATCACGAAGCTGTTCCAGCCGTGCATTCTGGCCGTCTCTTCAATTGACAGCGTGATCTCCACCGAAAAAGGTGTCGTCACCGTATCGAGCGCCAGTACGCCTATGGTTTTAGGCGAGGCATGCGCGCCGCGAATTTTCTTGGCGGACAGGTCAGGAACGTAGCTGGTCTGCTCGATAGCCAGCTGAACGCGCGCCAGCGTTTCAGGTTTAAGGCGCTCCGGGCTGTTCAGCGCGCGGGAGACCGTCATCAGCGATACGTTAGCCAGCTTTGCGACGTCCTTCAGGGAAGCCATTGTCTTACTCCGTTAATGCTCTGCGGGAAAGGGTATACAACTAAGTCGCTGATGTAAAAGAAAGGCTGATGCCCAGGCCGGGTCATGTTTACCTCAGTGATGAATATTTGATCGCGATCTCATTCTCTTAATGTTAACGTTAACTTTCGTGATTAACATCTTAAATTTCAGCCAAACAGCATGAGAAAACGTAAATGTTAACGTTACCATTGCGTCATTACTCCAACATGAGAATGTCATGATGAAAACGCATCACTCTCACAGCTACCCTTTATTAAGCGCATTACTGTTTTTCTTTTTTGTCACGTGGTCATCTTCCGGCTCGTTGCTCTCTATCTGGCTTCACCAGGAGGTGGGGTTAAAGGCAGGGGATACGGGGGTCATCTATGCCGTGCTGTCCGTCTCCGCGCTGTGCGCGCAAATCTGCTACGGCTTCATTCAGGACAAACTCGGCCTGCGAAAAAACCTGCTCTGGTTTCTGACCAGCCTGCTCATACTTTCCGGTCCGGCCTTCCTGCTGTTTGGTTATCTGCTGCAGATTAACGTGTTACTCGGCAGTATTTTCGGCGGGATTTATATTGGGCTGACGTTTAACGGCGGGATTGGTGTACTGGAATCCTATACCGAGCGCGTGGCCCGCCAGAGCCAGTTTGAGTTCGGCAAGGCGAGGATGTGGGGATCGCTGGGCTGGGCGGCGGCAACCTTTTTTGCGGGGCTCCTGTTTAACATTAACCCGAAGCTGAACTTTGCTGTCGCGAGCTGCGCCGGGCTGGTGTTTTTTGTTTTGCTGGCGCGCCTAAGAGTCTCTTCGGCCCCGCACGCCATGCAGGAGGCGGTATCCGGCGGTAAGGTCACGCTGGAAGATGCCTTGCGCCTGCTGACGCTACCGCGGTTCTGGGCGCTGGTGTTTTTTGTTATCGGCACCTGTATTTATGGCGTCTACGACCAGCAGTTCCCGGTCTATTTCTCCTCACAGTTCCCGACGCTGCAGGAAGGAAACGCCATGTACGGCTATCTCAACTCCTTCCAGGTTTTCCTTGAGGCGGCGGGCATGTTTTGCGCCCCGTGGCTGGTGAATCGCCTCGGTGCGAAAAACGGCCTGATTTTCGCCGGAATGGTGATGGCGATGCGTATGGTGGCATCGGGTCTGGTTGAGGGACCGGTGTTGATCTCCATTACCAAGCTATTGCACGCGGTTGAGCTGCCCGTTTTGCTGGTCTCCATCTTTAAATACAACAGCCTGCATTTTGATAAGCGACTCTCTTCCACCCTCTATCTGGTGGGCTTTGCCTGTACAAGCTCGGTGATTGCCTCGGTGCTGTCGCCGCTGGCAGGTTACAGCTATGAGAAATACGGCTTTGCCCAGTCCTATCTCATCATGGGGCTACTGGTCTTCAGCACCACGTTTATCTCCATCTTCCTGTTGCGCTCGGGTAAGTCCTCTTCTGACCCGCTCATGCCGCAACCTTCCACCATCTGATCAAAGAGTAGAGAAATGACGTATTCCATTACGAAAGCAGAACAGGAACTTCAGTCCAGGCGCGAAGGGCTTAATCTGCGCTGGTATCCCCGTTACCACCTCGCCGCGCGCGCTGGCTGGATGAACGACCCGAATGGCCTGGTCTGGTTTGACGGCTGGTATCACGCCTTTTATCAACACCATCCGTATTCGACCCAGTGGGGGCCGATGCACTGGGGCCATGCGCGCAGCAAGGATTTAGTTCACTGGGAGCACCTTCCTGTTGCGCTGGCACCGGAAGGACCTGACGACAAGGACGGCTGTTTTTCTGGCTCGGCGGTGGTGGATGGCGACACTCTGGCGCTGATCTACACCGGCCACAAATTCCACGGCGATCCTGGCGATGAGGCTAATCTCTACCAGGTTCAGTGCCTGGCAACCAGCCGTGACGGCATCCAGTTTGTGCGGCACGGGACAGTCATTAATACACCGCCCGGGCTGCATCACTTCCGCGATCCGAAGGTATGGCGTGAAGGGGCGTGGTGGTACATGGTCGTTGGTGCGCGGGAGGGTGATATGGGCCAGGTACGTGTTTATCGCTCTGCCGATCTGCGCGAGTGGCAGGACAGGGGCGTGCTCGCGGTGGCTGAAAAAGAGATGGGTTATATGTGGGAATGTCCGGACTTTTTTACCCTCAACGGTAAACGCGTGCTGATGTTCTCACCTCAGGGACTCACCGCAGACGGATTTAATCATCGCAATCTTTTCCAGAGCGGCTACCTGGTAGGTGAATGGCAGCCTGGTCAGCCCTTTGTGCCTGAAGGTGAGTTTGTGGAGATGGATCGCGGGCATGATTTCTATGCGCCGCAAAGTTTCCTGACTCCTGACGGCCGCCGCATTGTTATCGGCTGGCTGGACATGTGGGAATCGCCCCTGCCGGAACAGCAGGATGGCTGGGCGGGTATGCTTTCTTTACCGCGCGAGCTGACGCTGAGTGCGGATAACCATCTGCAAATGCGGCCAGCCAGAGAAGTTGAAGCCCTGCGCGGGGCGTGGTTCCCCTGGCCGATAAGTACACTTAATAACCAGCAGATGACGCTGGTGGAACACTGCGATGCGATGGAGGTCATTCTGCAATGGGATTGCACGAATAGCAGCGCGGAGCAATACGGCATTCGTCTCGGCGACGGCCTACGCCTCTATGTTGATGCCCAGATGCAGCGCCTGGTGCTGGAGCGACACTATCCACAGTATGGCCTGTGCGGTACCCGAAGCGTCGCGCTTAACCTGAACGGCGCGCTCAGCCTGCGCCTCTTCTTTGACTGCTCTTCGGTGGAAGTGTTTGTTAACGAAGGTGAGGCGTGCCTCAGCAGCCGTATTTATCCTGATGCCGAATGCCGCGAGCTGGCGTTATTTGCCTGGACGGGAGGAGCATCGCTTATTCATGGCGGGGCGTGGCAGTTAGAGTAAATCTGTATTTAGTCATGAGCTAAAATAAAGCCCCATACAAATGGGGCTATGTAAATCTTATCAGGAGGGAGCGTAGTGCTAAGATCATATTTTTGATAATTGTGCGTTTACGACTCTCTCTTTTTCGACAACCAGCTGCATAATATAGCTACCCTTGTGCCATAAACCCTTATTTGGCTTCCAGCCTTTCGAAAGCAGATATTCAGCAGCATCAGATATTGGCTTATTCATAACGCGATCCGCTTCACCTGAAAACTGTTTAACATCGCCGATTGCTTTGGCAGTCTTGCTGTCACAACGACCAGCAGCATCCATAACCTGAGTGCAGCCTTCAGGAAAATGCTTATGTGCTGATTGTGCAAGTTGAGCAGCATTCTCCAAAGCCTGTTTTTCTGCAGCAGCGTTAATGGCTGATGTGCGGTTTTGCTCTGCAATATAACAAGCGTCTTTACTCACCCCCTTGCTTTGACAATCCGCCATCCGTTGCGCTGGTGAGGAACACGCAGTAAGAGATAATACAGCCGCTATCATCATTAACTTTTTCATTATTGCCTCAGTAATTGCAATTATAAATATAGGTGCCTAACATCAAGCCGATCCATATCCCTAATAAAATAAAAGTGAGATACAAAACAACGGAGATAAAAATGTACTTTGTCATTTTATTTGCGAGCAGCAATGTATTGAGTTATAGCCAGCTGATTAAAACTCATGGGCGATTTTTTTAGCTCACTGGCATTATATTTTAATACTGTAACATTACCATCCGTAAGATGCGGACGCCGCAACAATTTCATTGCCGTTGGATGTACCTGATGTAGAGAGGGTAGCAGCTACATTCTCAGCGAACTTGTGACGGTAGCCGATTGCATAACCTTGCGCATCTTTGAAGTTGGCAGCACCGACGGCAACCGCGTTATCTGTATCAACGTAATGCAAACCAGCAAGAGAAGCAGCGCCAGCGATACCAGCACGATATTCCTTGCGATCCTCATTCTGCTGATTCTCCAGAGAAGAGAACTTAGCGTTATTTTGACTCTCTAACGCAGTAATACGTGATTCATGATTCGCTAATTGTGCGCTGTGATTCTGAATCGTCGCTTCCTGTGTTTGCTGGCGTGACTGAACGGTAGCAACAGCAGCTTTATTCGCTGCGGCTACCGTTTGTGCATCGACAGCTAAAGATTGCGCATAAGCGCCCGTATTAAATGCCTGAGTCGCTTTGCCAGAGGCATCCTGAAGTGCTTGATCTTGTCTATCCTGATCGGCGTTGAAAATGCTTTTATCGACCTTACTTGCTAGCGCTTGAGTGTTGGCGTCTGCTTTGTTGTTCGCATTGGTCGCGGTGATGTCAGTTTTATCTACTCTCGTGTTTGTATCAATGATTGCTTGACCGTTAGTAATAACGCCTTGTAAAGCCGCGTCTGCTTTATTATTAGTGTTATCAATCAATATATTCTGTTTGTTATCAGTGATTGTCTGATCTGCTTTGTAATCGTCGACTTTCTGATTAAGGATAGCGTTAGCTTGAGTGTTAGTATTTACGCCATCTTGAGCGGTGTTAGCTGTATCTTGTGCTTTATTAATAGCTGTATTTGCTCTGTCAATATCGCCCTGAAGGTTATAGATTTGCCCGTCTTGCTTAATGTTACTCCCCTCGATGTTATCAAGGTTATAGGCGGTTTTATCGGTACCCTGAATTTGAATGTGAGCACCTGGATTGTTGACGTTATCGTCAAGGTTTATGTTTACTTCCGCAGCATTTGCAGTATTCATTGAACCAGCAAACACAAAACCAAAAACAGCGATAGCTGTTGTATTTAAATAGTTCATTTTAAAGCTCTCATCATCACTACAAGAAAAAAAGTAAGGGCGCTATCCTGGCGGGAAGATACAACGTCTTGTTATATCTGAAATAATTCACGATCAACGTTGAAAGTTTTGGTTTGATAACTTATTTCGTAACGTGCAGTAACTATCTATGAATGTGTAATTTTGATTATTGATCTAAATCATAAATAGCAGGAATAGCTAAACGAGTCGTTCCAGAAAAGCTCGGCTTAATAATCTTATAATACAATAAGATAGCGATTCATAATGGATGAGAGTCAAATTAGATATAAAACACTAATGCATTAAATATATTTAAGTGTTTTGATTTGAATGGGTTAATAATACACATAACAGTTTATGTAAATTTATGGTTTTTTGCCGATTATTTATTATCGAACCTTTCGTCAGCTTCGAATGAAAATAAATTCAGCTCATTTTTGTTCCGGGATATACTAGGAGAAAATATTTATGTTGAAGATGCTAGCGAAAAAGTGTTTAGGGAGATTCATAACGCGATCGCTGCCGTGATAAATCAAAACCGCTTGCGCCTGACCTGTGGCCACGGTTACACTGATTGAGAACATTGATTTCAATAAATCATTGTTTTAAAAGTATTTTGACTCGGGGTGCCCTTCCTTGTGAAGGCTGAGAAATACCCGTATTACCTGATCTGGATAATGCCAGCGTAGGGAAGTCAGATGCCTTCCCGGTCATCGCTTCTTCACGCAAGGCAGGAGCGAACCCATGCAGCCTGACCTGCTCGATTTACACGTTTTACATCACTTCCGCACCCGTTCTCCACTGACCCATTGTATGACCAATGATGTCGTACAGACCTTTACGGCCAACGTTCTGCTGGCGCTTGGCGCATCACCCGCGATGGTGATTGAGGCCGAAGAGGCTGAACAGTTTGCTGCGATCGCCGATGCGCTGCTGGTCAACGTTGGCACGCTGACCGCGCCGCGCGCCCAGTCGATGCGCCGGGCGATTGAGAGCGCGGTGGCGGCAGGCAAGCCCTGGACGCTGGACCCGGTTGCCGTGGGCGCCCTGGCGTTCCGCACCCGTTTTTGCCATCAAATTCTTGCCCTGAAACCGGCGGCCATTCGCGGCAATGCCTCTGAAATCCTTGCTCTTGCCGGGATGAGCCCGGGTGGGCGCGGCGTTGATACGACCGATACCGCCGCCAGCGCGGTGCCCGCTGCACAGGCGCTGGCCCGCCAGACCAATGCCGTTGTGGTCGTCACCGGCGAGGTGGATTACATCACGGACGGGCAACGTACCCGAACGGTTACCGGCGGCGATCCGCTGATGACGCGCGTGGTAGGCACCGGATGCGCGCTTTCTGCCGTTGTGGCGGCGAGCTGTTCGCTGCCGGGTGACCGGCTGGATAACATTGCAGCCGCCTGCGGATGGATGAAGCGAGCCGGAACGGTAGCCGTTACGCACTCCCTTGGCCCGGGCAGTTTTGCCAGCGCGTTCCTCGACGCGCTCTATACGCTGGAGGAGCAGGCATGAAGCGGATTAACGCCCTGACCATTGCCGGCACCGATCCCAGCGGCGGCGCGGGTATCCAGGCTGACCTGAAAACATTCTCGGCCCTTGGCGCGTACGGCTGCTCGGTCATTACCGCGCTGGTGGCGCAAAACACGCGCGGCGTGCAGTCGGTCTACCGTATTGAGCCAGATTTTGTTGCCGCGCAGCTGGATTCTGTGTTCAGCGACGTGCGCATCGATACCACCAAGATCGGCATGCTGGCCGAGACGGATATTGTGGAAGCGGTGGCCGAGCGGCTTAAACGCTATCAGGTGCAAAACGTGGTGCTGGATACCGTCATGCTGGCAAAAAGCGGCGACCCGCTGCTTTCGGCCTCCGCCGTGGAGACGCTGCGTACAAAACTGCTGCCGCAGGTGGCGCTTATCACGCCCAATCTGCCGGAAGCCGCCGCGCTGTTAGGCACATCGCATGCGCAAACGGAACGCGAGATGAAAGCGCAGGGAAACGCGCTGCTGGCGATGGGCTGCGGCGCGGTGCTGATGAAGGGCGGTCATCTTGACGACGCTGAAAGCCCGGACTGGCTCTTTACCCGCGATGGCGAAGTACGTTTTACCGCGCCGCGCGTGCAGACCAAAAACACCCACGGCACGGGCTGCACGCTCTCCGCCGCGCTGGCGGCGCTGCGTCCCCGGCATGAAGGCTGGGCCGATACGGTTAGCGAAGCGAAAGCCTGGCTCTCGGCGGCGCTGGCAAAAGCCGATACTCTGGAAGTCGGTCACGGTATTGGGCCGGTTCATCATTTTCATGCATGGTGGTAACCCAGTATACTGGCAGGAAACACCACGCCTGAGAAAACAGAGATGGAACAAGCGCATACCCGGTTAATCGCTCAACTGAATGAACGGATCGCCGCGCCGGACAACACGCCGCTGTACCTGAAATTTGCCGAAACGGTAAAAAATGCGGTGCGAAGCGGCATGCTGGAGCACGGGAATATTTTGCCCGGCGAGCGCGATCTGAGCCAGTTAACCGGCGTGTCGCGCATCACCGTGCGAAAGGCAATGCAGGCGCTGGAGGAAGAGGGCGTGGTGACGCGTTCTCGTGGATATGGCACGCAAATCAACAACATCTTTGAATATTCGCTGAAAGAGGCGCGCGGGTTCTCGCAGCAGGTGGTGCTGCGCGGCCAAACGCCAAATACGCTGTGGGTCAACAAGCGGGTGGTGAAATGCCCGGAAGAGGTGGCTAACCACCTGTCGATCTCCCCGGACAGCGAGGTTTTTTTACTTAAGCGCATTCGCTATGTGGATGACGATGCGGTGTCGATTGAAGAGTCCTGGGTCCCGGTCGGGTTAATTCCCGATCCGGATGCAATTGGCATTTCGCTGTATGACTACTTCCGCAGTCAGAATATTTTCCCGCAGCGCACCCGCTCAAGGGTGAGCGCCCGCATGCCGGACAGCGAGTTTCAGGCGCACATTAAGATGGATGAAAAAATACCGGTGCTGGTGATCAAGCAGGTTGCGCTTGACCAGCAGCACCGTCCGATTGAGTACAGCATCAGCTACTGTCGCAGCGATCTATACGTCTTTGTGTGCGAGGAGTAATTCCTCACGAGTCGGGGCGCAATCGCCGCCGCGGTGGCTGACCACCCAGGACGCCACGGCATTCCCCAGCAGAACGGCGTCTGCCAGCGACCATCCCGCTGCCAGCCCTGCCAGCGTGCCGCCCGCGTGGCTGTCGCCAGCACCAATGGTGTCCACAACCGTCGCCGGGAACGCCGGAACAACGCCCGAGGCGTCACCGTCATACCACATAGCACCGTCTTTATCATGGCGCACGATTAGCGCGGCGCCGAAGCGCTGCTGCCATACTTCACCCAGGTTGTCAGCCTCTACGCCCAGTCTTTCAGCCGCGAGCCCCGCTTCCTGACGATTGAGCGACACGATTGGCCTGCAGGTCATAATCCGCTCCATCAGCACGTCGGGGATATCCGCGATGCGGGGGCCGAAATCGATCAATGCCGTCACGTCCTGTAATCCCTCCAGCCAGCGTGTCAGCAGCTCGCCGCACGGCGATGCCAGCTGGTAGCCGGACAAATAAACCAGGCTGTTTTGCGGAACGTAAAGCGCATCCAGCCAGCGCTGCTGCCACTGGTTCTCCACGCCGCTAAAGGACATAAAGGTACGTTCGCCGTCAGGCTCAACCAGCGCCAGGCACCAGCCGTTGTCGCCCGTATCGGCCTCCACGGCGCTGTGCAGATCCTGCTTCGCCATGGCGTTGCGGATAATATCCGCCCAGACGCCGTGACCGACGGGCAGAGCGTTTTGCGCCGTAATGCCGAGCCGCTTCAGGGCGATGGCAATGTTTAGCGCGCAGCCGCCGATATTCACGCCCTGCTGCTTAAGTTCGATATCGCACCCGCGCCAGGGCAGGGCGTAGGCGTCGGCGATGACGTCTATCACCGCTGCGCCCAGCACCGTCACCGGGCGCGTGGCGTGCAGGGTGTCGAGACGTTGGGCAAATGCATTCATACGCCCTCCCTTTGCTCCCGGTAGTGCAGCAGTTTCTCGCAATAGTGGCCGAAATCGAGCCGGTTAACGGCGTCGAGCTCGGCCTTCAGCGCCGGGTCAATTGCCTGGACGCCGTGGAGCGCGCCGCAGATGGCTGTCGCCATGGCACCAATGGTGTCGGTATCGCCGCCCAGGTTGGCGCATAAAATGGCGCAGCGGTTCGGATCGGTTTCCGCCAGTTCGACCATCGCAATGGCCGCCGGGACGGACTCAATGGTGCTGGTTCCTGCGCCGACAAGCTGATAAATCTGCTCGCTGGCGGAGTCGATGCCGTTGGCTTCCCGTACGGTCTTAAGCGCCAGCTCAATACGCGCCGCCAGCGACGCGCTGAAGGTGGTGGTTTTCATCTCCTGCGCATAGCGGGCGATACCCGGCAGAGCATCGACGATGTTCTGCCAGCTTTCGCCGTCGACGGCGCGGGAAACCGCCCACGCAATCACCACCGCGCCGGCAATGGCGAGGTCCGATTTATGGGTCGGGCTGGAGGCCAGCGCCACCTGCTCAACAAAGTGTTCCAGACGCGTGGCCGGAAGCAGGCAGCCCAGCGGCGAGGCGCGCATCGCCGCCCCGTTGGTCACGCCGTTGTTTTCCAGCTCGCTGACCGGCTTGCCGTCACGAATTGCGTTAAGCGCGATTTTGGAGGTCGGGCCGAGCACGTTCTTATTAAACGCATCGAAATCGAGCGCCCAGTGCAGAATATGCTTGCCGATAACGTCCGCGTTAATCTCCCCGTCGCACTCAACGATCGCGTCAGCCAGGCACAGCGCCATTGAGGTATCGTCAGTAAACTCTGCCTGTTTGAAATAGCAGGCCGCATTATTCTCTGCCGGGCCGGGTAAAAAGCGGTCGATCCAGCCGAAGTGCGCCTTGACGCGCTTTCTCGGCCACAGCTCCGACGGCATGCCCATCGCATCCCCTAACGCCTGCCCGTAAAGGGCCCCGAGAACACGGTCTTGTTTCATTTAACTTCCCCTTGTGTCAGCGCGGTATCGCCATCAACCACCGCAATTGCGGCGATCTCTTTGTCCGATTCGCGGAAAAACAGCATAAACAGCACGGCAATCACGGCAATCATGATTGCACCAAACGTCCACATTCCGGCCCAGTTGAAGGTCAGCCCATTCACCGGCTCTTTGTATGCGAACATTTTTTCCATCATCACGCCGCCCAGGCGGTAACCCAGCAGGCTACCAAAGCCCTGGCAGCACAGCGTAATCAGGCCCTGCGCGGCGGTCCGCATGTGCACCGGCGCTTTTTTATCCACGTAGATATACGCGGTGACATAGTAGAAGTCGTAGCTCACGCCGTGCAGCAGAATCCCGAGGAACAGCAGGGCGTAGGTGAAGTACTGTTCCGCACCGCCGTATACGAAGAACCCGTAGCGGATGGCGGCCGTGATCAGACCCAGCAGTAAGACCTTCTTAATACCAAAGCGTTTGGTAAAGAACGGCAGGGCGAGCATAAAGAAGATTTCAGAAAACTGGCCGAGCGTCATCCAGCCGGTGGCGTTTTTCATTCCCACTTCGGTGAGATAGCCGTTGGCGAAGATGTAGTAGAAGGCCAGCGGCATGGCGAACAGGAACGAGCAGAAGAAGAATACGAGGAAGTTTCTGTCGCGCAGCAGGATCAGCGCGTCCAGCCCCAGCATCACTTTGAAGTCCAGCTTGCCGGTACTTTTCGGCGGTGTGTTCGGCAGGAAGAGGGCAAAGACGCCGAGCAGGGCGGAGCTGGCGGCCGTCATCAGCAGCGGAATATTGGTATCGGAAATATCGCTGTAGCCCAGCATCTGCGGCAGGAAGCCGCACGCCAGCCCGGAGGCGATCCAGCCTATAGTGCCCATCACGCGGATGCGCGGGAAATCGGCCTCGACGTCATCCACGTTCGCGAAGGCAATACTGTTGGTCAGCGCGATTGTGGGCATATAGGTCAGGGAGTAAACCAGCAGCAGCGGGAAGAAGGTGCTGAACTGGGTTTGCTGTGCGGCGAAGTACATCATAATCGCGCCGGCAAACATCAGCACCGCCAGTACTTTCTGCGCGGCGAAGAAGCGGTCCGTCAGCGATCCGACAAGAATCGGGGAGAGGATAGCGGCAATGGCGGTACAGGCGTAAGACCAGCCGATTTCCCCGGCGGTAAAACCGCTTTTGCTCAGCCACAGCCACAGCGGCACAAACCACGCGCCCCAGATAAACCATTCAACAAACATCATGAATGACAGTTGGACTTTCGTTTTCATTTTTTAATCCTGCATGTCAGAGAGGGTACGCCTTTAACATACCATTCAATAATACCTTTTAAATACCTTTGTGGCGATTGTTTGATCAATGTAACAGTTTTGTTGTACACGAATCGAGCCAGCAGATTGTGCTGAAAAAAAATGCAATGGGTGGAAAATCTGTTAAGTCGGTACCAGGCTTAGTCTGCCCATAAATAATGGGACTGGATAAACACACACCGACACGACGTCGGACTTACGGGAGTATCACATGACTGATATTGCGCAGTTGCTTGGCAAAGACGCCGACAGCCTTTTACAGCATCGTTGTATGACCATTCCAGCCGACCAGCTTTACCTGCCTGGTCATGATTACGTTGACCGCGTGATGGTCGATAACAACCGTCCCCCTGCCGTGCTGCGAAATATGCAGACGCTCTATAACACCGGGCGGCTCGGCGGCACCGGATATCTCTCGATTCTGCCGGTAGACCAGGGCGTTGAGCACTCGGCGGGCGCCTCCTTTGCGGCGAATCCGCTCTACTTCGATCCGAAGAACATTGTTGAACTGGCGATTGAAGCGGGCTGTAACTGTGTAGCCTCCACCTACGGCGTGCTGGCCTCCGTCTCGCGTCGCTATGCCCACCGCATTCCGTTCCTGGTGAAGCTGAACCACAACGAAACCCTGAGTTACCCTACCGAATATGACCAGACGCTCTACGCCAGCGTCGAGCAGGCGTTCAATATGGGGGCGGTTGCCGTTGGGGCGACGATTTACTTTGGCTCTGAACAGTCCCGTCGTCAGATTGAAGAGATCTCTGCGGCGTTTGAGCGCGCTCATGAGTTCGGCATGGTGACCGTGCTGTGGGCGTACCTGCGTAACTCGGCGTTCAAAAAAGACGGCGTGGATTACCACGTGTCGGCCGACCTGACCGGCCAGGCGAACCATCTGGCGGCGACCATTGGCGCAGACATCGTGAAGCAGAAAATGGCCGAGAATAACGGCGGCTATAAAGCGGTAAACTTTGGCTACACCGATGACCGCGTTTACAGCAAGCTGACCAGCGATAACCCGATCGACCTGGTGCGCTACCAGCTGGCGAACTGCTATATGGGCCGCGCGGGGCTGATCAACTCCGGCGGCGCGGCGGGCGGCGATACTGACCTGTCAGACGCGGTGCGTACGGCGGTTATTAACAAACGCGCGGGCGGCATGGGGCTGATCCTGGGTCGTAAGGCGTTTAAGAAATCGATGGCCGACGGCGTGAAGCTGATCAATGCGGTGCAGGACGTCTATCTGGACAGCAAAGTCACGATTGCCTGACCTGAGGGCGAAGTGTAGGCCGGGTAAGGCGTAGCCGCCACCCGGCAATACCATTAGCGCAAAAGCACACAGTCCGGCGGCAACCGACACTGCAGCGCGCCGGGCAACACCTCAATGCGGAACTGTGTTCCGCTTAACGGCTCTCCGTCGAGGTTAAACGTCATCCCGTGCGGGGCATTTACCTCAAACCACGCCGATTTCCCGTCAATGATATTTGGACTCTCTTCCGGCTGCGTCAGCGTGGTAAACAGCGCGGGCAGCAGGCCGTCGCCCGTGAAAATCCTCAGCTGTAGCTGACCGTCATTGATCAGCGCCTCCGGGCACAGCTGCTGACCGCCGCCTGCCTGTCGACCATTTCCAATGCCAATCACCAGCGCGTCACCCTGCCACTGAAAATCCTCGCCGCGAATTTCGCAGCGGTCAGGCTTGAGGGTATCCATGCGCATCAGACCGTGGATCAGATACGACACGCCGCCCAGCGCCGCCTTCAGTTTTTCCGGCGTTTCGCTGGTGATGCGCGTGCCAAACCCGCCGGTCGCCATATTGATAAAGCAGGTTTTATCATTCACCTGCGCAATATCCACGGCGGTGGCTTTACCGAGGATCGCCAGCTGGAGCGCCTTCTCTAACTCCTCCGGGATCCCGGCGCTGGTGGCAAAGTCATTGGCGGTGCCGAGCGGTAAAATGCCCATCACCGGGCGGTTTGCCGGGGGCAGGTCTATTAGCGCTGAGGCAATCTCATTGATAGTGCCATCGCCGCCGCCGGAAATGATGGTCTCAACGCCAAGCCCGAGGGCTTCATTGATATAGCGTGCCGCGTCGCCTTTTTCCCACGTCACCCTGACGTGAATGCGCGCGCCGTCGTCGCGCAAGCCGCGAATTGCCTGACGCAACAGATCGTTGCCTGCACTTTTGCCATTGAGAATCAATAAACTGTCTGGATAGGTTGCCATCCGCGCTGCTCCCTTTTTTAGCGTTAGTAAGAGTGTATAGCAGAGAGGAAAAAAGCGGGTAAGAACAGGATGAAAGGAACAAAATATGCCCGAAAGCGCGTTACACTCCAGCGATGATATGGACTAATCACAGGAAAGTGATGATGAATAAAATTTTGGTAAGCGCGTGCCTGATGGGCTTCAGGGTTCGTTATAACGCAAGTGAAAAAGCGAGAATGAACGCGCAACTCGCTCGCTGGCAACAGGAACAACGTCTGGTTATCCACTGTCCTGAATTGGCTGCCGGGCTGCCTGTACCGCGTCCTCCGGCAGAGATTATGTCTGCTGATGGGAAAGACGTAATGCGCGGGCAAGCCAGAATTATTGAAAATACCGGGCAGGATGTGACCGCACATTATCAGCTTGCAGCCTGGCTTGCGCTACGCGCTGCTCAGGAGTCGGGGTGTAGCGCTGCATTGTTAACCGATGGCAGCCCAACGTGCGGCAGCGAGTTTATTTATGACGGATCGTTTCGCGGCATACATAAAGCGGGGAGGGGGGTTGCGGCATCGTTGCTCGCTGAGCATGGGATCGCCGTGTTCTCAGAGAAGCAAATCGACGAACTCATTGCCTGGATTGAGGAGAGAGAAGGCAAAAAATAAGCCCGCGTAAGGGAGATTACGCAGGCTAAGGAGGTGGTTCCTGGTACAGCTAGCATTTATGGGTTATGTTTTTCAGCGGGGGGATAATACCCGTATTGAACGAAGCGGTATGTGATCCGATTCTAAGAATTATCCCAGCGCGAAAAAATTTCCCTGATTAACTATTTGCCGTGTGGGTTTCGGGTGCTTTCACCGTTGAAGTTACGCATCAGCAGCGCGAACTTCAGCTCCACCTCTTCCGGAACCGGCAGCCAGACGGTATGCCCGTCGCCCGGCGCGACCTCAATCGCTTCGCCTTTGCCGTTTTCCAGATGCTCCAGCGTGAAGTTCATGTTGCCCTGCGGGGTCATCAGCTCCAGGCTGTCGCCTTTGGTGAATTTGTTTTTCACCGCCACGGCCGCCAGCGCGCCTTTGCGCTCGCCGGTGAAGTCGCCGACAAACTGCTGGCGTTCGGAAACGGAGTAGCCGTGCTCGTAGTTCTGGTAGTCGTCATGGGTATGACGACGCAGGAAGCCTTCGGTATAGCCGCGGTGCGCCAGGCCTTCCAGAGTTTCCAGCAGGCTGGTATCGAACGGTTTACCGGCCGCCGCATCGTCGATGGCTTTGCGGTACACCTGCGCTGTGCGCGCGCAGTAGTAATAGGATTTGGTGCGGCCTTCAATCTTCAGGGAGTGCACGCCCATCTGGGTAAGACGCTCAACGTGGGCGATGGCGCGCAGATCTTTCGAGTTCATAATGTAGGTGCCGTGCTCGTCTTCAAAGGCGGTCATGTACTCGCCCGGACGTTTGGCTTCTTCAATCATAAACACGCTGTCGGTTGGCGCGCCGATGCCCAGCGTCGGCTCGACGTTGGTCACCGGGATCGGCTCGTGCTTGTGGACGATGTTACCGACGTCATCCTCTTTGCCTTCCTGGACGTTATATTCCCAGCGGCAGGCGTTGGTGCAGGTGCCCTGGTTCGGGTCGCGCTTGTTGATATAGCCGGAGAGCAGGCAGCGGCCGGAGTAGGCCATGCACAGCGCGCCGTGGACGAAGATTTCGATTTCCATATCCGGCACCTGGGTACGGATCTCTTCGATCTCTTCCAGAGACAGTTCGCGGGACAGAATGACGCGGGTCAGCCCCATCTGCTTCCAGAACTTCACCGTCGCCCAGTTGACGGCGTTAGCCTGGACGGAGAGGTGAATATCCATCTCCGGGAAGTTCTCCCGAACCAGCATGATTAAACCCGGGTCCGACATGATCAGCGCGTCCGGCCCCATATCCACCACCGGCTTCAGGTCGCGGATGAACGTTTTCAGCTTAGCGTTGTGCGGCGCGATGTTCACGACCACGTAGAATTTCTTGCCCAGGGCATGCGCTTCGTTGATGCCGAGCTGCAGGTTCTCGTGGTTGAATTCGTTGTTACGCACGCGCAGCGAGTAGCGCGGCTGGCCCGCATAAACGGCGTCGGCACCATAGGCGAAAGCGTAACGCATATTTTGCAGCGTTCCCGCCGGGGAAAGGAGTTCCGGTTTAAACATGTTTGTTCTCGTTCTGATGACAGGTCAGATCCGCGTGCACCAGGTGCAGCGGTAAGGGGAGATCCCCCACTTTAAGGGCGGGTATTGTAGCGCCGCGGGACAGGGAGGTAAAGTTATTGTGCCGGGTGGCGGCTTCGCCTTACCCGGCCTGCATTGACCCGCGGATGACTAGGCAATCCTGCATGCATCCGCTTCCCAGCGATACCCCACGCCATACACCGCGCGAATAAACGACTGCTCGGCGTCCAGCGCCTCCAGCTTGCGGCGCAGGTTTTTGATATGGCTGTCGATGGTGCGGTCGGTCACTACGCGGTAATCGTCGTACAGGTGGTTCAGCAGCTGTTCGCGGGAGAAGACTTTGCCCGGCTCGTGGGAGAGGGTTTTGAGCAGGCGGAACTCCGCAGGGGTCAGGTCCAGCAGCTTGCTGCGCCAGCTCGCCTGGAAGCGGCTTTCGTCGACAATCAGCGGGCTTTCGGCGTCCAGCACCTGAAGCTCGCGCTGCGGCCTGCAGCGGCGCAGAATGGTTTTCACGCGGGCGACCACTTCACGCGGGCTGTAGGGCTTGCAGATGTAGTCGTCCGCGCCGATTTCGAGCCCCAGCAGGCGGTCAATCTCTTCAATTTTGGCGGTGACCATGACGATCGGCACGTCGGAGAAGCGGCGAATTTCCCGGCACAGGGTCAGTCCATCAACGCCCGGCAGCATTAAATCAAGCAGGATAAGATCCGGCGGAGTCTGGCGCACGTACGGCAGCACCTGGTCGCCGTGGCTTATCAGGGACGGGGCATAGCTGGCCGCGCGTAAATAGTCGATTAGCAGCTGTCCCAGCTTGGGTTCGTCTTCAACGATCAAAATGCGCGGCGTGTTTTCGTCAATCGGTAACTCGGTCATACTTCTCTCGATAAATCCCGTTCCAGAGGTAACTCTACTGTAATGCTAACCCCGCCAAAAGGCGAATGGGCTGCGCGGATCGTGCCATTATGCGCCTCGACGATGTTAACGCAAATCGCCAGCCCCAGGCCGGAGCCGCCGCTGGCGCGGTTGCGGGAGCCTTCGGTACGGTAGAAACGTTCAAACAGTTTTTCCAGCTGCGCGTCCTGCACGCCGGGGGCGGAATCCGCGAAGGTGAGGGCAAAGCGCCCGTTTTCCTGCCTGCCGGAGATGTGCAGCCCTCCGCCGCTGTCGGTGTAGCGCAGGCTGTTTTCCAGCAGGTTGTTGAACAGCTGCATCAGCCGGTCTTTGTCGCCAAACACCACCGCGCTGTCCGGCAGGGAGAGGTCGATTTTCAGGTCGCGGCTGGCAAAGCGCTCGCGGAAGGCGCCGCTCGCCACTTCCAGAATGTTAATCACGTCCACCGGCGCTTTCTGGTAGGCCAGCGCGCCTTCGTCGGACATGGAGAGCTGGTGGAGATCGTCCACCAGCTTGGTGAGCGTACCCACCTCCGCCTGCAGGGAGGCCACCGATTCGGGCGTAAACTGGCGCACGCCGTCCTGAATGGCCTCCAGCTCGCCCCGCAGCACCGCAAGCGGCGTGCGCAGCTCGTGGGAGATATCGGCCATAAAGTCGCGGCGCATCTGCTGGTTTTTCTCCAGCGTGCTGGCGAGCTGGTTAAAGTCCTGCGCCAGCTTGCCCAGTTCGTCCTGGCTGCGGGTATCGACGCGGGTGGTGAAATCCCCGGCGGCGAGCTTGTGCGTACCCTCCACCAGCCGTTTTACCGGGGCGAGCAGGCCGCGCGCCAGCGGGAAGGTGGCGAGCGCGGCGAGCAGCGTGGAGAGGGCGACAATCAGCCAGCTTGTGCGGCGCTGCTGGCGGTCAAAGTTGATGTCGGTGTTGCGCGTCAGGCGCTCCACCGGCGAGGCGATCACCCAGCCCACGGTGGCGTTATTCACTTTAATTGCCCGCCGGGTGCCGTCCGGCGGTATCGGCGCGCGCGGCCCAACCAGGGGGCGCATATCCTGGTCGATCACCCAGAACTGGGTGCGCCAGCCGTGCGGCGGCATGCCCGGCCCAGGGCGATCGTCACCGGTATCGTGCTCCAGCGAGCGCAGGATCTGGAAAATAAAGCGGTCGTTATTGCGCAGAAAACGCCAGTTGCCGTGTTGGGCGTACTGTTCACTCAGCGCATCGCTTAAGCCCTGTAAACGCTGTTCATTGCCATGCTTGATGTAATCAATAAAGCCGCGCTCGAAGCTTACCCGCACCGCCCAGTGCATGGTGATCAGCAGGACGATACAGGTGGCGAAGATCGCTACAAAGAGCTTGCCGGTAATACCCGGACGCCAGAATTTCATGAGCCACTCCTTTTGCCGCGCCTAATCACGACGTTCTTGCTGGTATCATCCGGCACTCTGGCGAAGATGAAAGCGGGCAGGGCGATGATGACCGCCATGCTGAGATAGGTATACAAAAAGACCTGATGCGCCACCGGCGTGTCGACGCTGAGGTGGTGCTGGCCGTACATGCCGAGCAGTAACCCCGCAATAGTCACGCCCACGCTCATGGAGAGCTGCATCACCATCGACAGCAGGCTGTTGCCGCTGCTCGCCAGATCGTCCGGCAGGTCCTTCAGCGTCAGGGTATTCATCGACGAGAAGCGCATGGAGTTGATGATCCCCTGGCAGAACAGCACCAGCGGCAGGACGTAGTACCAGCCCATCAGCGCCACGGCCATAAACAGCAGGCTGACCAGCGCCAGCCCCAGCGTAGCGGCCACCAGCACGTGTCGATAGCCAAAGCGGTTGACCACCTGCACCACGATGCGCTTCATCCCCATGCTGCCGAGCACCATCGGGATCATCATCAGGCCCGCGTGGAATGGCGAAAAACCCATGCCAATTTGCAGAAAAACGGGCGTCATAAACGGCAGCATCCCGCTGCCGATGCGTCCGGCGAAGCTGCCGAACAGGCCAAGGCGATAGGTAGGGTTTTTAAACAGGTTCAGGCTGAACAGCGCCTTATCGTTACCTCTGGCATGCCGCAGATACCACAGTATGGCGGTAACGCCGAGCGCGATCAGGAGCCCGAGCGTCAGGGGCGAAATCCCCAGCCCTTTTTGCCCGTCGAGCGCCAGGGTAAGCGTTGCCATACCCGCCGCCAGCAGGATAAAGCCGAAGAAATCAAAGCGCCGCGTCTGCATTTTGTAGTTCGGCATCAGCGTCAGGGTGGCGATGGCACCGATGATGCCCACCGGGAGGTTGATTAAGAAGATCCAGTGCCAGGAGGCGTACTCCACCAGAATGCCGCCCAGCGCTGGACCCAGCAGCGGCCCCACCTGACCGGGCAGGGTCACAAAGGTCATCGCCGCCATGTACTGCTCGCGCGGCACAATCTTCATCACCGTTAGCCGCCCGACGGGGACCATCATCGCCCCGCCGATGCCCTGCAGCACGCGCGCCATGACCAGCTGGTCGAGGGTATTGGCCTGGGCGCAAAACAGCGAGCCGGTGGTAAACAGCACGATGGCGGTAAAGAAGATGTTCCGCACGCCGACCTTATCGGCCAGCCAGCCGCTGGCGGGCAGCATCACGGCCACCGTCAGCACGTAGGAGACAATCACCATGTGCATATGCAGCGGGCTCTCCCCCAGGCTTTTCGCCATGGAGGGGAGGGCGGTGTTGACGATGGTCGTATCCAGCGACTGCATAAAGAAGCCGAAGGCGACTATCCATAACTGCCAGCGAACGTTAGCGGGGAGATCTGTCATTTACCCGGTCACCGTGGTTCTGTTTTTACGCGAGAAGCGCAGCCGCAGGCGGTCGAAAAACAGATAGACCACCGGCGTGGTGTACAGCGTCAGCAGCTGGCTCATCACCAGGCCGCCGACAATGGTGATCCCCAGCGGCTGGCGCAGCTCTGAGCCGTCGCCGCCCGAGATCACCAGCGGCAGCGCGCCAAACAGCGCCGCCAGGGTGGTCATCATGATCGGCCGGAAGCGCAGCAGGCAGGCCTGGAAGATGGCCTCTTCCGGCGACAGATTGCCGTTGCGCTGGGCGTCCAGCGCGAAGTCCACCATCATGATGGCGTTTTTCTTCACGATACCGATCAGCAGCATGATCCCGATGAGCGCGATAAGGCTGAACGGCGCGCCGAACAGCTCCAGCGCCAGCAGTGCCCCCACGCCCGCCGACGGCAGCGTCGAGAGAATGGTCAGCGGGTGCACGTAGCTTTCGTACAGTACGCCCAGCACAATATAGACCGTGGCGATGGCGGCCATAATCAAAATCACCTGCGAATTCATCGTCTCCTGGAACACCTGCGCTGTCCCGGCAAAGCTGCCGCGTACGGTCGACGGCGCGCCAAGCTGGGTCATCGCGCGGTTGATTGCGTCGCTGGCCTCAGAAAGCGACGAACCGGCGGGCAGGTTAAAGGAGATGGTCGACGCCGCCGAAAGCCCCTGATGGTTCACCGACAGCGGCGCGTTGGCAGGCTGCCAGCTGGCGAAGTAGGAGAGTGGAATCGCCTTGCCGTCGTTGTTAATCACAAACATTTTGTCCAGGGCGCTGATGTCCTGGGTGTAGCGCGGGTCAACTTCCATTACCACTTTGTACTGGTTCATCGGCTGGTAGATGGTGGAGATCTCGCGCTGGCCGAAGGCGTTGTTCAGCAGGCTGTTGGCGGCTTCAACATTAATACCCAGCCGCGACATGGTTTCGCGGTCATAGGTCAGCGCCATCTCGGCGCCGTTGTCCTGCTGATCGGAGTTTACGTCCGCCAGCTCCGGCAGGGCAGCCAGCGCCTTGCGGATCTTCGGCTCCCACTCGCGCAGGGCGGCCAAATCGTCCGAGAGCAACGTGTACTGATAGCTGGCGTTCGCCTGTCGCCCGCCGACGCGGATATCCTGAACGGCCATCAAAAACAGGTTTGCCCCCGGCTCTTTGGCGAGCTTCACCCGCAGGCGGTCAATCACCTGCTGGGCGGTTTCGTTGCGCTCGCCGCGCGGTTTGAGGGTAATAAACATCATCCCGCTGTTGACGCGTGACCCGCCGGTAAAGCCGGTGACGTTATCCACGGCTTTGTCTTCCCGAATGATCTTCATAAAGTCCTGCAGCTTGCCGCGCATCGCCTGGAACGAAATGCTCTGGTCCGCCTGAATGCCGCCCATCAGCACGCCGGTGTCCTGCTCCGGGAAGAAAGTTTTCGGGATGGTGATGTACATCCAGACGTTGAGCACGATGGTACCGATCAGCACCAGGCCGACAAGACGCGTATGGTTCAGCACCCACTTCAGCGATTTACCATAGCCTTCCTGCAGTGCCATCAGGAAACGGCCAAAGCCTTTCCGGCGCGGCTGCGAATGGGGTTTGCTGCGCTTGAGCATCCAGCCGCACATCATTGGCGTCAGCGTTAAGGAGATGACCAGCGAAATGCCGATGGCGACGGAGAGAGTGACGGCAAACTCGCGCAGCAACCGGCCCGGCAGCCCGCCCATCAGCAGCAGCGGCAGGAACACCGCGACCAGCGACAGGCTCATGGAGAGTACCGTAAAGCCCACTTCGCGCGTGCCCTGCAGCGCGGCCTGCAGCGGCTTCACGCCCGCTTCCAGATGGCGGGAAATGTTCTCCAGCACCACGATGGCGTCATCCACCACGAAGCCCGTCGCAATCGTCAGGGCCATCAGCGACAGGTTGTTGAGGCTAAACCCGCACAGGTACATGGCGGCAAAGGTACCGATCAGCGAGACCGGCACGGCCACCGCCGGAATAAGCGTCGCGCGGCCGGATCGCAGGAACAGGAAGACCACCAGGATCACCAGCGCGACGGAGATCACCAGCGTTTGCTCGACCTCTTCCAGCGAGGCGCGAATGGTCGGGGAGCGATCCTGGGCAATTTGCAGATCGATCGCCGCCGGTATGGTCTCCTGCAGGTCCGGAAGACGGGCGCGAATGCTGTTCACCGTCTCGATAATGTTGGCCTCCGGCAGCTTGCGGATCATCAGCAGAATCGCCGGCTTGGCGTTGGTCATCCCGGCGTTACGCACGTCCTGCACCGAATCGGTGACGCTGGCAACGTCGCTTAAGCGCACCGCCGCGCCGTTGTTATAGTGGATGATGAGCGGCTGATATTCCGCCGCGGTTTTCAGCTCGTCGTTGGTGTGGATCTGCCAGCGGTGGCTGCCGTCCTCAATCGCCCCCTGCGGTTTACGCACGTTGGCGTTGCTGATGGCGGAGCGCACGTCGTCCAGCGACACGCCCTGGTTGAATAACGCCTGCGGGTTTAACCCCACGCGCACGGCGGGCAGGGAACTCCCACCGACGCTCACGTCGCCGACGCCGTTAATTTGTGAGATTGTCTGCGCCAGCTGGGTGGATGCAAAGTCGTAAAGCTGCCCCTGCGAGTACGTATCCGAGGTCAGCGTCAGGATCATGATCGGCGCGTCGGACGGGTTGGCCTTGCGGTAGGTTGGGCGGCTCGGCATCCCGCTCGGCAGCAGGCTTTGCGCGGCGTTGATGGCCGCCTGCACGTCGCGCGCTGCGCCGTTAATATCCCGGTCGAAGCTGAACTCCAGAATGATGCGCGTGCTGCCCAGCGAGCTGCTGGAGGTCATCTCGTTGACCCCCGCAATCCGCCCTAGCGAACGCTCCAGCGGCGTGGCAACCGACGAGGCCATGGTTTCCGGTGAGGCGCCCGGCAGCGAAGCGCTGACCATGATCACCGGGAAATCCACCTGCGGCAGGGGGGCCACCGGCAGCAGCCGGAAGCCCAGCACGCCGCAGAGGGTAATGGCGAGCGAGATTAAAATCGTCGCCACCGGGCGATAAATGAAGAGGGCGAAAAACTTCACTTACGCCTCCTCTTCACGTTTCGGGAAGCGGCTTTTGGTCCACAGCGCCAGGCGGTCAAACAGCAGGTAGATCACCGGCGTGGTGAACAGCGTCAGCACCTGGCTCACCAGCAGACCGCCTACCATGCCGATACCCAGTGGACGACGGAGCTCCGCGCCGACGCCGGTGCTCAGCATCAGCGGCAGCGCGCCCAGCAGGGCGGCCAGCGTGGTCATCAGGATAGGGCGAAAACGCAGCAGGCAGGCCTGGAAAATCGCATCGCGCGGCGACATGCCCTGCTCGCGCTCGGCGGCCAGGGCGAAGTCGATCATCATGATGGCGTTTTTCTTCACGATCCCGATAAGCAGGATGATGCCGATGATGGCAATCACGTCCAGCTCGCTTCCCGCCAGCATCAGTGCCAGCAGTGCCCCCACGCCCGCCGTCGGCAGGGTAGAGAGGATGGTGATCGGGTGGATAAAGCTTTCGTACAGCACGCCGAGCACGATGTACATCGCCACAACCGCCGCCACGATCAGCCAGATGGTGTTGCCCAGCGCGGCCTGGAACGCCAGGGTGCTGCCCTGGAACTGGGTCTGAATGTCGGACGGGAAGCTGAGCTCTTTTTCAGCCGCCTGAATGGCCTCCACCGCTTCGCCCAGAGAATAGCTGTCCGGCACGTTAAAGGAGATGGTGGTGGACGGGAACTGATCCAGATGGTTGATCGACAGCGGGGTATAGCGTTCTTCCACCGTGGCGATAGCGCTCAGCGGCACAATGCCGCCGTCTTTGCTGGTCAGGCGCACCGAGTCCAGCCCCGCCAGGCCGGGCGTGTTCTCCGTGTTGTGCTCCAGCACCACGCGGTACTGGTTCGCCTGGGTGTAGATGGTGGAGATCAGGCGCTGACCGAAGGCGTTGTACAGGGCGTTGTCCACGTCCGCCATGGTGATACCCAGACGGCTGGCGGTATCGCGGTTGACGTTAACGTACGCCGCCAGCCCTTTGTCCTGCCAGTCGCTGCTAACATCGGAGAGCTGGGGCAGGGTGTTAAGCTTGTTCACCAGCTGCGGCACCCAGGTGCTGAGGGCATCCAGCGTGGTGGCCTGCAGCGTGAACTGGTACTGCGTGCGGCTGACTTGCGTATCAATGGTCAAATCCTGAATCGGCTGCAGGTAAAGCTCAACGCCCGGCACGCGCGCGACGGCGTTTTGCAGACGCTCAATGACGGCGTTGACGCGATCGTCGCGTTCATCCAGCGGCTTGAGGTTGATCTGCAGACGCGCGCTGTTGAGCGACGGGTTGGTGCCGTCGACGCCCACGTAGGAGGTCAGGCTCTCTACCGCCGGATCCTTCATGATGATGTCAGACACCTGCTGCTGGCGCTGGGCCATATTGGCGAAGGAGACTGACTGCGGGGCCTGAAGCGTGCCCTGGATAATGCCGTTGTCCTGGATCGGGAAGAAGCCTTTCGGAATGAAAATCCACAGCATCACGCTGAGCGCCAGCGTGCCGAGCGCCACGCCGAGCGTTGCCCACGGATGGTTCAGGACTTTCGCCAGCACGCGACCATAGGCGGCAATAATGCGCTCGAACATGCGCTCGGAGGCGCGCGAGAAGCGGTTTTGCTTGCGCAGGGACTCGTGGCTCAGCATGCGGGCGCACATCATCGGCGTCAGAGTCAGCGACACCACGGCGGAGATCAAAATGGCGACCGCCAGCGTCACGGCAAACTCGCGGAACAGCCGCCCGACGATATCGCCCATAAACAGCAGCGGGATCAGCACCGCAATCAGCGAGAAGGTCAGCGAGATAATGGTAAAGCCGATTTCCCCTGCGCCCTTCAGCGCGGCGGCCAGCGGTTTTTCGCCTTTCTCGATATAGCGCGAGATGTTCTCGATAACGACGATGGCGTCATCCACCACGAACCCGGTGGCGATGGTGAGCGCCATCAGCGTCAGGTTATTGATCGAAAAATCGAGGAACACCATCACCGCAAAGGTGCCGACCAGCGAGAGCGGTACGGCGACGGCGGGAATAATGGTCGCCGGGACGTTACGCAGGAACAGATAGATGATCATAACCACCAGCGCAATCGCCAGCATCAGCTCAAACTGGGTGTCGGTGACCGACGCGCGAATGTTGGTGGTACGGTCGGAAAGCACCTTCACGCTGACCGATTTCGGCAGGCTTTCGATCAGCTGCGGCAGCATGGTGCGGATGCTGTCGGCGGTTTCGATGATGTTCGCGCCCGGCTGGCGCTGCACGTTCATCACGATCGCCTGCTGCCTGTTGGCCCAGGCTCCCAGCCAGCTGTTTTCCGCACCTTGTTCTACGGTCGCCACGTCGCCCAGACGCACCGGCGCGCCGTTCTGGTAGGCGATAATCAGCTGACGATATTCGTCTGCGGACTGCATCTGGTCGTTCGCCGAGAGCGTGACGGCGCGGGTTGGGCCGTCCAGCGAGCCCTTCGCCGAGTTGACGTTGGCGTTGCTAATGGCGGTGCGGATGGTTTCACTGGTGAGCCCCAGCGCGGCGATGGCCTGCGCGTTCAGCTTGACGCGCACCGCCGGGCGCTGACCACCCGCCAGGGTGACGAGGCCGACGCCGGAAACCTGAGAAATTTTTTGCGCCACGCGCGTTTCGACCATGTCCTCTACCTGGGTCATCGGCATCGCGGAGGATGTGACGGCCAGCGTCATGATCGGCGGATCCGCCGGGTTCACCTTGCTGTAGACCGGCGGGTTAGGCAGATCCGACGGCAGCAGGTTGGTGGCGGCGTTGATGGCCGCCTGCACCTCCTGCTCGGCGACGTCCAGCGACAGCGTCAGCTGGAACTGCAGCGTCACGACGGATGCGCCGCCGGAGCTCTGGGAGGACATCTGTTTTAGCCCCGACATCTGGCCGAACTGACGCTCCAGCGGTGCGGTGATGGCGGACGTCACGACATCAGGGCTGGCGCCGGGATAGAGCGTCACCACCTGAATGGTTGGGTAATCCACTTCCGGCAGCGCCGATACGGGCAGGAAGCGATAGCCGATAATCCCGGCGAGCAGGATCGCCACCATAAGCAGCGTGGTGGCGACAGGACGGAGGATAAACAGGCGTGACGGCCCACCTGTAGAGCCTGGCGGCAGCACCTGCATCAGGATTTCTCTCCCTGTTTCGCAGGTTCAACCACTTCCACTTTGGCTCCTTCGGTCAGACGGTCAATACCGTCGGTGACCACGCGGTCGCCTGCCGAAAGGCCTGCGCTGATGACCACCGTCTGGCTGTCCTGAATCCCGGTTTTTACCAGGTGCTTGCTGACCTTATTGTCGCTGTTCAGCACCCAGACGAAGTTACCTTCATTACCCATCTGCAGCGCGGCGGTGGGGATCACCACAGCGTTTTCTTCGGTCGCAACCAGCATGCGCGCATTGACGAACTGGTTCGGGAAGAGGGCATCGTCCTGGTTATTAAAGCGCGCCTTCAGCTTGATGGTGCCGGTGGTGGTGTCGATCTGGTTATCCAGACTGAGCAAAGACCCTTCGCTCAATTTCTGCTTGTTGGTGCGGTCCCAGGCTTCCACCACCAGGCCTTTACCGGCTTTTTGCGCCTGCATGACGGTCGCGATATCGCTTTCCGGCAGGGTAAAGACTAAATCAATCGGGTGGGTCTGGGTGATCACCACGATGCCCGTGGTGTCGCCGCTGGAGATTTGGTTGCCGATATCGACCTGCTTCAGGCCGACACGTCCGTCAATCGGCGCGGTGATGCGGCTCCAGTCCAGCTGCAGCTGGGCGCTGGCCACGGCGGCTTCGTCGGCTTTGATAGTGCCCTGCGTTTCGCTGACCAGCGACTGCTGGGTATCAAGCTCCTGACGAGACACAAGGTTGGTTTTCACCAGCTGCTGGTAGCGGGCCAGATCGCGACGGGCGTTGGCGAGAGTGGCTTTGTCTTTCGCGAGCTGTCCCTGCGCCTGGGCGAGGGCGACCTTAAACTGGCTCGGATCGATTTCCGCCAGTAAATCACCGGCTTTGACCTGCTGCCCTTCCTGGAAGTGGATCGCGACGAGCTGGCCGTCGACGCGGCTGCGCACCGTGGCTGTATTGGCGGCGGTAATGGTCCCGAGACCAGTGAGATAGCGAGGAACGGCTTTATTCACCGCCGTCGCCGCCTGTACCGGCGCCAGGGCTCCGCCGCGCATGCCGTGACGCCCTCCGCCTGCCGGGCGCTGTGCCTGATTGCTGGCACCGGCGGGAGCTGCGGAGTTCGCGGATTGACTGTGCCAGTACCAGGCGGCGGCAAGGGCCACCACAATGATGCCAGCGGCGATTGCCCAGCGGGATTTGTTACTGCCTTTCATCGTTATACGTTCTCATCCTGAAGACTTCGGGGAATGATACTAGTTTAGTCAGCTAACACAGCGGAAAAATGGAGGAAATATGGAAGACTGTCAGGAATGGTCTGAATGGAGGTAAACGCAAAACGGCAACATCCGTTGCCGTTTTTGGTGTTTTATCCCTCTCCCTGTGGGAGAGGGCCGGGGTGAGGGCACCAGACCGCACCGCAACAACGCTAGCTAAACATCACCTGCGCCCAGCGCGCCAGACCGGCTGTAACGGAACCAAAATCATCGCCACCTGCAATCGGAATACCCGGCAGCTGTTCGGCCAGCGCTTTCTTAATCAGCGGTGAACGGGCGCTACCGCCGGTCAGGTAGATGACGTCCGGCTTCTCTTTGCCGTTCTCCAGCGCCAGCTGCACCTGTTCCAGAATGCGCTGCAGCGGCTGGGCAAGCGCCGTCTCCAGACCGTCCTGCGAAATGGCGGTGGCCAGTTCGTCGCTGATAAACGGCAGGGAGACCGCATGCTCGGCGCGGTCGGAAAGGGCGATTTTGCTCTCTTCCGCGGTACGCACCACGCGGTAGCTCAGACGCTGGCGCCACACTTTATAGAGCAGGGCGACTTTTTCGGCGTCCTGGGCATCGCGAACCAGATCGTTCAGGAAGCGGCCGTTGGCGGTGCTGTAAAAATCACTTTGCGCAGGCACATCGTTGATAGCAATCGCATTCCACCACGGCAGGATCGGCAGGGCGATGCCTTTTTCCGTCTGACCGCCCATGCCGAGCAGCGGCATCAGGCTTTTGAATGCCAGCGCGATATCGAGATCGTTACCGCCTACGCGGCAGCCGCTGTGCCCGAGCAGGCTGTTTTCACGATCGCGACGGTTATGCCATTCGGGGCCCATCAGCAGCAGCGAGCAGTCCGTCGTGCCCCCGCCGATATCCACGACCAATACGCGCTTCTCTTCCGTCAGCGAGGCTTCAAAGTCCAGCCCCGCGGCAACCGGTTCATACTGGAATACCACATCGCGGAAGCCTGCGCGGTGCGCCGCGCGTTCAAGGATCCCCTGCGCCTGCTGGTTAGCCTCGTCGCCGCCCAGCCCCTGGAAGTTGATCGGGCGGCCAATCACCGCCTGGGTAATCGCATCGGTGACCTGCGTCTGCGCCTGATTGCGAATATGCAGCATCATCGCGCACACCAGGTCTTCAAACAGCGCGACCTGCTGCGGCTTCAGGCCGCTGGCACCGAGGAAGGATTTTGGCGACTTAACGAAATAGACTTCTTCGGGGTCTTCAATGTAGTGCCCGAGCGAAGAGAGGCCGAACTGCACGCTGGACGGCGAAACGTCGATGTCTTCCTCGCGATTAAAGCTGACCGCCCGGCGCAGCAGCGCCTGGGTCTCCGCCGCCGTGGCCGGAACCTGATGGTGGCGGAACAGCCATTCACTCACCGCTTCACGCGTCGGCGCGCAGAGCATTGACGGCAGCAGCGTGCTCTCTTTTTCCATTTTCAGGAGCCGTGGCTGCCCGTTTTGCATAATCGCAACCGAGCAGTTTGCCGTACCGTAGTCAAATCCAATAAACACGATGAATCCCCATGCCGGTGAGAAGGGGCGAGACTTTAACGAAATGTCCGCATGGCGACAACAGGAATATGAAAGCAAGGCGAAACAGGACCTTTCCGTTTATGCTGTGAAGAACCCAAAAGGAGAGACGATGTACACCCTGAACTGGCTTCCCCCTTACGACTGGCAGTGGATGTTTGGCTTTCTTGGCGCGCGTGCGGTGACGGGCATTGAAACCGTCACAAACGACTACTACGAGCGCAGTTTTGCCTGCGAAGGGCATCAGGGAATATTTCGCGTGACGCCGGATATCGCTGCCCATACGCTGACCGTGACGCTCAGTCCGGGGTTGATTCCGGTTGCGCAGGCATGTCTCGAGCGCATAGAACGCCTGTTCGATCTCGCCTGCAACCCGCAGCACATAGCGGATACGCTGGGCGATCTCGGAGCTGCAAGACCGGGCTTACGTTTGCCGGGATCGATGGATGCGTACGAGCAGGGCGTCCGGGCGATCCTCGGACAACTGGTGAGCGTGGCGATGGCGGCGAAGCTGACGTCACGCGTGGTGGCGTTATGTGGCGAACCGGTGGCGGATTGCCCGGGGTATCTCTGCTTCCCCACGCCGCAGGCGCTGGCGGCTGCGGACCCGCTGGCGCTGAAAGCGTTGGGCATGCCCGTAAAACGCGCGGAGTCGCTGATTCATCTGGCGCAATCGGTTATCGACGGAACGTTTCCGCTTTTCCCGCCCGTGAATATAGAAGAGGGGATGAAGGCGCTACAGCAGCGGCCGGGGATAGGGCGCTGGACGGCAAATTATCTGGCCCTGCGCGGCTGGCAGGCGAAAGATGTGTTTCTGCCGGATGATTACCTGATTAAGCAACGCTTCGCCGGAATGACGCCCGCGCAAATTCGTCGTTATGCCGAACGCTGGAAACCGTGGCGCTCCTACGCGCTGCTGCACATCTGGTATACCGACGGCTGGGCACCGTCAGTTGATGGCGAAATAGCTGGTGTTTAGCAGAAGATCTAATGGCTGCGGCTCGGCGATAGTGTCGCCATAGATAAAATCAATACCGATGCCCGAGAGCGTATCCATCATGATGGGCTGATTACACGGCCCTGCTATGGTCTTCATCCCCAGACGCTGGGCGTGGCCCTGAACAATGGTCACCATCATCTCATCCATCAGATTGCCATAGACGTTGCTGACCACCTCTGCGTCCAGCATCAGATAGTCGGCCATATTGGCGGTCAGGTGGGTGAAGACGTTCATGTCGCGACCCACCTGGCTGAAGATCACGCGGCAGCCCGCCTGGCGAAGCTTTTGCAGACTCCGCTGCAGGTTTTTATCCGGGCTGCACACCACGTCGGCAGAGATAACCAGATGCAGGAGACGGCCCGGCATCGGGCTTTTATCCAGCAGGTCGAGAAGTTCATCGACCAGCGTTACGCTGGCTAAACCGGCCTCAGAAAGCGGCAGTGCCACGCCCATGCCTTTACTGGCCACCTGAGCGGCGAAGGCACGGAAAAATTCACTAAAGATACGTCTGTCGAGGGCGTGCAAAAGCTCAGGCTCTGCCAGGCCCGAGCGGAAGGCATGCTCCTCCTGGACTTCGCCCTGGCTGGTCCACAGGCGTAACGACAGCAGCCAGAAATTACTGCTTTCCGGGATGCGCGGGGAGGCGACGCTGCGGGCGATCATCATCAGGTGATTGTCTTTAATCATGTGCCACTGTTCATCAAGCGACATCATGCTGCGCGTGTTGTGATCCCGCTCCTGCTGGGGTTCGTAAACCGTCACAGTACCGCGCCCGTTGTTTTTTGAGGCATAACAGGCAATATCCGCCTGCGACATTACCTCTGACGCCTGATGGTTATTTTCATCAATCAGCGTGATGCCTGCGCTGGCGCCGATCCGGTGCAGACGGCCTTCCCACATAAAGTGATAGTCGTTGATGGCATGAATCAGGCGACCGGCAATATAGCGCGCGCTTTCAATATTGCAGTCCGGTAACAGTAACCCAAACTCATCCCCGCCCAGGCGCGCCAGCACGTCGCTGGAGCGGAGCATGGTCAGCATCAGAGAAGAGAGTTCCCGCAGCAGGGCATCGCCCGCCGCATGGCCCGCCGTATCGTTGACGGCTTTAAAGCGATCGAGATCGATAAAGACAAGGGCATGGCGCTGTCGCGTTTCGCGAACGGTCTGCAGGAGTCGTTTGAGATGATTTTCGAAGCTGACCCGGTTTGCCAGATGGGTCAGGGCATCGTGGGAGGCGCTGTAGCTCAGCTGGCGCAGCATTTTGCGCGACTCTGTCACGTCCTGAATCACGATAACCGAGCCAATATTCTGTCCATCCAGCGTGCTGAGCGGCGTAATGCTGTAATGAATATCAAAATTACCACCGGTACGGCAGTTCAGCACCACGTCCTGATCGATATCAGAACGGGACATATCGCCGCTGTGAATATTCTCCATCAGCGGCCCTTTTTCACCAAAGGTGATATGCAACACCTTCAGGATCGGCTGGCCGATAGCTTCGGTCTGCAGCCAGCCGCTCATTTTCTCAGCGACCGGGTTCATAAAGGTGACGTTCATGTTGATATCGGTGCACAGCACCGCTTCACCGATAGAGTCGAGCGTGATGTGTAGCCGCTCTTTTTCCTGGAAAAGCGCCTCGTTAAGCTGCTTAACCTCGGTCATGTCCATGTTGATACCGAGCAGCCGTTCGACTTCGCCCTGCTTATTGAGCACCCGGTTCGCCAGGGAGCGAATATGGCGCACGCCTTCCTTCACGCGGATGCGGAATTCCAGCTTAAACGGCAGACGGGATATCAGCGAGTCCCGCAGCACCTTCTCAGCGTGGGCACGATCTTCCGGCAGCATCGTATCGTGCCAGAGCTGCCAGGTAGGCTTGATATGCGGCGGGATTTCATACAGCTCAAACATCCGCTTGTCCCAGCTGATGATGTCTGGCTCGAGATCCCACTCCCAGATGCCGATGCCGCCCGCTTCGTTAGCAAGCGTAATGCGCTCCATCAGGCGTTTATTGACCCACTCGGTCTGCTTCAGGTCGTTAATATCTTCAATCTGGGCGATAAAATAGAGCGGCGAGCCGTCGGCATGGCGCACGACGGAGACGGCAAGCAGCGCCCAGACCACTTCCCCGTCGCGGGTGTAGTAGCGCTTCTCGAGGGTGTAAGTGTTGATGTCGCCGTTGACCAGCTGTTCGAGCTGCTCCAGGTCGGTATTCAGATCTTCCGGCCAGGTGAGCTGCTGGAAGGTCAGCGACTGGAGCTCCGTCTGGCTGTAACCGAGGAAATTGCACAGCGCCTTGTTAGCCTGAAGCCATTTACCTTCGATGCTGACCAGCGCCATACCGATGGCGGAATACTCCATCGCATTGCGGAAACGCTCCTCGCTTTCGGTAATGTGCTTGCGCTCGGCGCGGAAGGCGTACATCACCATGGTCATCACGTTGGCAGGCAGGAGCAGCATCAGGAACGGCAGCCAGGGGGCGTTCAACATCGGCCCGACGTGTTGGGTTGTCAGCGCCACCGGGTTCCGGGCAATCATCAGCGACACAACCATCACGGTGACAAGAAACACCATGAATGCTTCCATTCGCGGCAGGCGCACCGCGCTCCACATAAGCAAAACGATAACGCAGGTGAAAGGCCACGGCAGCCAGGTAATGGCTGCCCAACTGAGGGCCAGCGTCACGGCCAGGGTGGTCAGGGTTTCCAGCAGCAATCGCGGGTCACGGTGGCGCAGCAGATAATGCGGTTTAAACAACAGTCCCAGTGGTACCACCGCCAGCGCGCCAATGGCTTCAGACAACACCCAGACGAAGAAATTACGCGCTGGTTCAGGGCCGGGCGCCAGCAGAGACACCAGGACGCCGCCCACCAGGGGCGGTATCACTGCGCTGCCGATGGCCACCCGGATCCAGTCATTCAGATTCTGCAGCGGGTTGTACCACGGCAGCAATTTGCGCAGCAATAACGCACCGGTAAAGGCTTCAACCACGTTAATTGAGGTGTAGGTGAGGTTTATCGATCCCCACGAAAACAGCATCCATGTGGCCAGAATATTGCCGAACGAACAGGCCAGGGCGATTCCCGGCCACATTTTTCCTGCATGGCGGTAAAACGCCACCATCATAATGGCGGTGGGGAACCAGAGCGGGGCCAGCAGGGTGCCGAACCGGGTGAGCTCCAGCGAAAATAAGGTAAAGATAAAGGTGACCAGGCCCAGACAGACAAGTCGTATTAAAGGATGTGGGGTGGTAACCAAAACCCGCTGGTATTGTTTATTCATTACCGCTTTATCCAGAGACGCCATGCCGTCAGGGAAGATGTCCGAACGCGTGAATTTGATAATTTGGTTTATGCTAGTACAAACAATTTACAATTCATATGGTGACCGCTCAGAATTTGACACCACAGACTTATTAAATAGAAGCTCCGTGAAAAAAAACGGTTAAACGCTGAAAAAACGCTCATTTAAATTTCACTCAGGGAATAATACGTCACTTTTAAGCCAGTCTCGCAGAACCTGTGCATTCGACTGGTATCACGCCCGCGAAATCCCTATAATTGCCGCGTTTGACGCTCCGGCGTCGTCCTTCCTTAACATCCAGGTTAATCAGGTCGCTAAATTTATGACTGATAAGTCTCATCAGTGCGTCATTATAGGCATCGCCGGCGCATCGGCTTCAGGTAAAAGTCTAATTGCCAGTACGCTTTATCGCGAACTGCGTGAACAAGTAGGTGATGAGCATATCGGCGTCATTCCCGAAGACAGCTATTACAAAGATCAATCCCATCTCTCGATGGAAGAGCGCGTTAAAACGAACTATGACCACCCAAATGCAATGGATCACAGCTTGCTGTTCCAGCATTTAGAAGCGCTCAAGAGCGGCCAGGCGATTGAACTGCCCGTTTACAGTTACGTAGAACACACCCGCACCCAGGAAACCATCCGCATCGAGCCGAAAAAGGTCATTATCCTCGAAGGCATCCTGCTTCTGACCGACGCCCGCCTGCGTGAATCCATGAACTTCTCGATTTTCGTTGATACTCCGCTGGATATCTGCCTGATGCGCCGCATCAAGCGTGACGTGAATGAGCGCGGCCGTTCGATGGACTCCGTCATGGCGCAATACCAGAAAACGGTTCGCCCGATGTTCCTGCAGTTTATTGAGCCATCCAAACAATACGCCGATATCATTGTGCCGCGCGGGGGTAAAAACCGCATTGCTATAGATATCTTAAAAGCGAAAATCAGCCAGTTTTTTGAATAAGCCGCGTGAATTGTGTACCGTTCAGAGATAACCTGGTTTTACCCTGAGCGCTTACCGCCTCAGGGTACGATGCATGAAAGGAGAAAGTGCCATGCGTCTTTGTGATCGCGATATAGAAGCCTGGCTGGATGAAGGCCGTTTGTCTATTACCCCACGTCCACCCATTGAGCGTATCAATGGTGTGACCGTTGATGTACGGTTGGGGAATAAATTCCGCACCTTTAGCGGCCATACCGCACCGTTCATTGACCTCAGCGGGCCGAAGGACGAAGTCAGCGCTGCGCTCGATCGTGTGATGAGTGACGAAATCGTTATCGACGAGGGCGAAGCTTTTTATCTGCATCCGGGTGAACTGGCCCTGGCGGTGACGTTTGAATCTGTAACCCTGCCTGCGGACCTGGTCGGCTGGCTTGATGGCCGTTCTTCGCTGGCGAGACTGGGGCTGATGGTTCACGTGACCGCGCACCGTATCGATCCCGGCTGGTCGGGGCGTATCGTTCTGGAATTCTTCAATGCCGGTAAATTGCCGCTGGCGCTGCGGCCGGGAATGATGATCGGCGCGTTAAGTTTTGAACCGCTGTCAGGCCCGGCAGATCGTCCTTATAACCGTCGGCAGGACGCAAAATATCGCGACCAGCAGGGCGCGGTTGCCAGCCGCATTGATAAAGACTGATCGTTAGCCCATTGAGGATGCCATGAGAAGAGTTCTGACAACGCTGATGATTTTGCTGGTGGTGCTGGTGGCTGGCCTTTCGGCGTTGGTTCTGCTGGTTAACCCCAACGATTTCCGCGCTTACATGGTGCGGCAGGTCGAGGCACGCAGTGGTTATCAACTGAATCTTGACGGGCCGCTGCGCTGGCACGTCTGGCCGCAGCTCAGCATTCTCTCTGGCCGCATGTCGCTCACCGCGCCGGGAGCGTCCCAGCCGCTGGTGTCCGCAGACAACATGCGCCTTGATGTGGCGCTGATCCCGCTCATTTCCCATCAGCTGCAGGTTAAGCAGGTGATGCTGAAAGGCGCGGTGATTCAGCTCACCCCGCAAACCGAAGCCGTGCGTGATGCAAATGCGCCGGTCGCGCCGCGCGAGAATACCCTGCCTGATGAGCCGTCCGATACCGGCTGGTCCTTTGATATCGGCAAGCTGAAAGTTGCCGATAGCGTGTTGGTTTTCCAGCATGAACACCAGGAGCAGGTGACCGTTCGCGACATTAACCTACAGATGGAACAGGATGCTCACCACCTTGCGACGGTAGAGTTTAGCGGGCGCGTGAATCGCGATCAGCGTGATTTGACCCTGTCGCTGAATGCGAATGTGAATGCGTCAGACTACCCGCATCAGCTCGCGGCTGATATCCAGCAGCTTAACTGGCAGCTGACGGGGGCCGATCTTCCCGCCCAGGGGATCGCCGGGCAGGGAACGCTGCAGGCCGTATGGCGCGAAGAACAAAAACAGCTGGAGCTGGATAATCTCAACCTGCAGGCTAATGACAGTAGCCTGAAGGGGCAGGCGAGCGTCACGCTCGAAGAAAAGCCGGAGTGGGTGCTGAATCTGCAGTTTGACAGGCTCAACCTTGAAAACCTGTTGCCGCCTCTGCCAGCCAGCGCCACGGACAGCGATGCCACGCAGACGGGGCAAAGCCAGGCTCCGGTATCACGTCCGGTTATCTCGTCTAATCTCGATCAGCCCGACTATAACGCCCTGCGTGGATTCACGGCGGATATTCTGCTGAAAGCCAATAGCCTGCGCTGGCGAGGCATGGACTTTACCGACGTGAGCAGCCAGATGTTTAACCATAACGGTTTGCTGGTGATCTCCGAACTGAGCGGTAAGATGGGCGCAGGGAACCTCTCGCTGCCCGGTACGCTGGATGTCCGTAAAGACGTTGCCAGCGCCGAATTCCAGCCGCGTCTCGACAATGTTGAGATAGGCACCATCCTGAAGGCGTTTAACTACCCGATATCCCTGACGGGGCAGTTGACGCTCGCGGGTGACTTCTCAGGTTCGCAAATTGATGCCGATGCTTTCCGCCGCGAGTGGCAGGGGCAGGCGCATCTCGATCTGAAAAATTCCCGTATGGAAGGGCTTAACTTCCAGCAGCTGGTGCAGCAGGCGGTTGAGCGCAGCAGCGATGTAAAAGCCCAGGATAACTACGACAGCGCCACCCGCCTCGAGAGCTTCACCGCGGACCTGACGCTGGACAACGGCCAGCTTACTCTCGACGGAATGCAGGGCGCCTCTTCACTCTTATCAGTGACCGGTGAAGGCAAGCTGGATCTGGTGAAAGAGACGGCGGATACGCGCTTTAACGTTCGGGTACTTTCCGGCTGGCAGGGTGAAAGCAAGCTCATCGACTTCCTGAAAGAGACGCCGGTCCCGCTGACCGTATACGGCAAATGGCAGGCACTGAATTACAGCCTGCAGGTGGATCAGATCCTGCGCAAGCATCTGCAGGATGAAGCGAAACGTCGGCTTAGCGGCTGGGCGGATCGTAATAAAGATTCACAGGACGGCAAGGATGTGAAAAAGCTGCTGGATAAGCTGTGATGTCCGTTGCGCCGGGTGGCGGCTTCGCCTTACCCGGCCTACAAAAACCGAACATCGTAGGCCGGGTAAGCGAAGCGCCACCCGGCTTTTTTATACCTCAAAATCCAGTTCTTCTTCATCCCGCAGCGGAATGAGCTGAACCTTCTGCACTCGATGGTTTTCAATCTGCAGCGTTTTGAGCAGATAGTCTCCCACCTGAACCTCTTCTCCCGGCTGCGGGATACGCTGCAAGTACTCCATCAGCAGGCCGGCAATGGTGTGATATTCCCGTTTTTCATCCAGAGGCAGCGGCACGTATTGCACCAGGTCTTCCAGCGGCATGTGGCCGTTAGCCGTCCAGGAGCCGTCTGCGTTTTTCTGAATGTCGTGGCGCGCGTCAATCTCATCCACCTCGTTAGGCAGATTACCGGCGATCGTTTCCATCACGTCGCTGAGCGTGACCAGCCCTTCCACTGAACCAAACTCATCTACTACAAAGGCAAAGTGCGTGCGCGCGTTACGGAATTGCTCCAGGGCTGAAAGCAGCGGTAGCCCTTCCGGGAATACCAGCGGCTGGCGAACCAGGACGCGGAGATTGAGCGGCTCACCGTGAAGCTGCTGCTGGAGCAGGTCAATAACGTGCACCACGCCCAGCAGCTCATCTTCCTCTTCACCGCCGGTCACCACCACGCGGGTGTGCTGGTTTTTATCCAGCAGGGCGCGAACGTGCGCTTCCGGGGCCGTCAGGTCGATATGTTCAATGTCATGTCGCGATGTCATGATGCTGCTAACCGTCCGCTGATTGAGATTGAGCACCCGCTCAATCATCAGCCGTTCCTGCGGGTTAAAGATCTGCCCGTCGCTGTGATCGGCCAGCATGGCGGAGGATTCGGCGTCCAGCTCGGCATCCTCTTTCTTACCGCTTAACAGGCGCATAACCGTGTCGGCCGTGCGCTGACGCAGGGTCTGATTCGCGGAAAGGAAGCGGCGGCGGTTAAATATCGCCAGCTGGTTAAGCGCTTCAATCATGACGGAGAATCCGATGGCGGCATACAGGTAGCCTTTCGGAATATGGAAGCCAAAGCCGTCGGCCACCAGGCTAAAGCCAATCATCAGCAGGAAGCTCAGACAGAGGATCACGATGGTCGGGTGACTGTTCACGAAGCGGGTCAGCGCCTTGCTGGCCATTACCATCAGCGTGATGGCAATAATGACCGCGGCCATCATCACCGCAAGGTGGTCCACCATCCCGACGGCGGTGATCACCGAGTCAAGGGAGAAGACCGCATCCAGCACCACGATTTGAGCCACCACCGGCCAGAATTTCGCCCCACGGCGCTGGGTCGGGTTCTCGCTGTCTTTGCCCTCCAGCCGCTCGTTGAGCTCCACCGTGGCTTTAAACAGCAGGAACAACCCGCCGAAGAGCATGATCAAGTCGCGGGCGCTAAAGCTCAGACCGTGAATGGAGAACAGAGGCTGAGTGAGCGTCACCAGCCAGGAGATAGAGGCCAGCAGCAGTAGCCGCATCACCATTGCCAGCAGCAGACCCGTTACGCGCGCGCGGTCGCGCTGGGAAGGAGGTAGTTTTTCAGCGAGGATGGCGATAAAGACCAGATTATCAATCCCGAGCACCAGCTCGATGACGACCAGCGTAACCAGCCCTGCCCAGATTGAGGGATCGGCAATCCATTCCATAGTAATAGCAATACCTTCTGTAATATGACAAATGTCACACTTCGATCATGGATAAAGCTGGGAGAAATTGCAATGCCGGGCTGAGATTTCTCTTAATACGACGGGTAAAAAAGAGAGCATTCTCAATAATCTGTAAATAAGCGAAATACGTATATTTAATTACAGGGAAAGCATTTTAGGATATATCGCAGGTGATGATTTTTGCTTTCATTTTGTCAATATAAAGAAAATCCTAAAAGGTCAAAAATTTGCTCTTAATATTAATCTTAAAAACCGATATTAGGACAGTTGTCTCCTTGCCTGCTATTAGGTTAGCTGCAACAATTCTCCCAGCATCAAATGTTAAATCTCGGTGTTGCTATTAATGTTCGGTCTTCAGGGATGGTTATTCATTATTCGTCGGGTTTCTCAAGCGACTGATATATTTCCAGAAGACCTTGCTCAAGAGGGTGTCTATCCATAACACATTGTTTAGTCAGTGGATTGGTAACTGAAAGCCAAGGGCGGTAGCGTGCCTGAAAGCGTGTGAATCAGCCTCGATTATTCTGTCAAGAGCCAATGGATGAATAAGCTTTTTTTAGGACTGATGCCAGTTATATTTCTATTTGATTAACTGCATGCTGAAACCCAATACGACTCGAGCTTATTTAAATTGCACAGGATAATTACTCTGCCAAAGTGATAAATAATCAATGATGAAATCCAAAATGAAATTGATGCCATTATTGGTGTCTGTGACCTTGATGAGTGGTTGCACGGTCTTTCCCGGCAGCAATATGTCAACAATGGGTAAGGATGTGATCAAGCAACAGGATGCCGATTTTGATCTCGACAAAATGGTGAATGTTTATCCACTTACGCCTCGTCTGGTCGAACAATTACGTCCACGTCCGAATGTTGCCCAGCCGAATATGTCGCTGGACCAGGAAATTGCGTCCTACCAGTATCGCGTGGGGCCGGGTGACGTGATCAACGTGACCGTCTGGGACCACCCCGAACTGACCACGCCTGCGGGCCAGTACCGCAGCTCAAGCGACACCGGTAACTGGGTGCAGTCAGATGGCACCATGTTCTATCCCTACATTGGTAAAGTCCATGTTGCGGGGAAAACGCTTGCCGAGATCCGTAGTGATATTACCGGCCGCTTAGCGCAGTACATCGCCGATCCGCAGGTGGACGTTAATATCGCCGCATTCCGCTCGCAAAAAGCCTATATCTCCGGCCAGGTGAACAAATCCGGCCAGCAGGCCATCACCAACGTTCCTCTGACCGTACTGGATGCCATCAACGCCGCGGGCGGGTTAACCGACGGCGCCGACTGGCGCAACGTCGTGCTCACCCACAACGGGAAGGAGCAGCGCATTTCGCTGCAGGCGCTGATGCAAAACGGCGATCTGACCCAGAACCGCCTGCTTTATCCGGGCGACATTCTCTACGTGCCGCGCAATGACGATCTGAAAGTCTTCGTGATGGGTGAAGTGAAGAAACAGAGCACCCTCAAGATGGACTTCAGCGGTATGACGCTGACCGAAGCGCTGGGCAATGCTGAGGGTATCGATCTGACGACCTCTAACGCGACCGGTATCTTCGTGATCCGTCCGCTGAAAGGTGAGGGCAGCGCGAAAGGCAAGATTGCCAACATCTACCAGCTGGATATGTCCGATGCGACCTCTCTGGTGATGGCGACGGAGTTCCGTCTCCAGCCATACGATGTGGTGTACGTCACCACCGCGCCGGTTGCCCGCTGGAACCGTCTGATCAACCAGTTGCTGCCAACCATCAGTGGCGTTCGCTACATGACGGATACGGCGCGCGACATTCATACCTGGTAATCCGCGATGTTTAACAAAATTCTGGTGGTATGCGTGGGGAACATTTGCCGTTCCCCTACGGCTGAGCGGTTGTTGAAACACTACCAGCCCGAACTGACCGTTGATTCGGCAGGGCTGGGTGCACTGGTCGGTAAAGGTGCCGATGAGCGCGCAACGAGCGTAGCGCGGGATCATCACCTCTCTCTTGACGGTCACGTGGCCCGCCAGGTCACTGGCCGCATGTGCCGGGAGTATGACCTGATCCTGACGATGGAAAAACGCCATATTCATGCGCTGTGCGATATCGCTCCGGAGATGCGCGGCAAGGTGATGCTGTTTGGTCACTGGGACAATGAACGTGAAATCCCCGATCCGTATCGCAAAAGCCATGAGGCCTTTGAGGCGGTTTACACCTTACTTGACCAGTCTGCCCAACAGTGGGCGCAGGCACTGAAAGTTCAGCAGGGATAACAATGACAGAAAAAACAAGACCTTCTGCCGCCCCGACTTCGGGCAGTGATGAAATCGATATTGGGCGCCTGGTCGGCACTGTTGTAGAGGCAAAGTGGTGGGTGCTTGGCATTACCGCCGTATTCGCCGCGGCGGCCGTCGTTTATACGCTGTTCGCCACCCCTATCTACAGCGCCGACGCGCTGGTGCAGATCGAGCAGAATACCGGTAACTCGCTGGTGCAGGATATCGGCTCCGCGCTGGCGAACAAGCCGCCGGCATCCGACGCTGAAATTCAGCTCATCCAGTCACGTCTGGTGCTGGGTAAAACGGTTCACGATCTCGGGCTCGATATCTCCGTTACCAAAAATACCTTCCCAGTCTTTGGTGCCGGCTGGGACCGTCTGATGGGGCGAAGCAATGACACGGTGAAAGTCACTGACTTCGTGCTGCCGAAAGGGGCTGCCGATCAGACGTTTACCCTGACGGTGCTTGGCCCGAAACAGTATCAGCTAACCAGCGACGCAGGTTTTAGCGCCCGCGGTGAAGTGGGGCAGATGCTGACCAAAGACGGCGTCAGCATGATGGTCAGCGCGATTAACGCCCAGGAGGGCGGTGAATTCACCGTCACCAAATTCTCCACGCTGGGGATGATCAACAATCTGCAAAACAACCTGACCGTCACCGAAAACGGTAAGGACACCGGCGTGCTGAGCATGACCTTTACCGGTGAAGATAAGGATCAAATCCGCGACATCCTGAACAGCATTACCCGCAACTACCTTGAGCAGAACGTCGAGCGTAAGTCGGCGGAAGCGGCGAAAAGCCTGGCGTTCCTGTCAAAACAGCTTCCGGAAGTGCGCGCCCATCTGGATGAAGCCGAGAACAAGCTGAACGCTTATCGTCAGGATAAAGACTCCGTTGACCTGCCGCTGGAGGCAAAATCGGTCCTTGATTCGATGGTCAACATTGATGCGCAGCTCAACGAGCTGACCTTCAAAGAGGCGGAAATTTCCAAGCTTTATACCAAACGCCACCCGGCCTACCGCACGCTGCTGGAGAAACGCCGTACGCTGGAAGAGGAGAAGGCGAAGCTCAATGACCGCGTGACCGCGATGCCGAAAACGCAGCAGGAGATCGTGCGTCTGACCCGCGACGTGGAGTCCGGACAGCAGGTTTACATGCAATTGCTGAACAAGCAGCAGGAGCTGAAAATCACCGAAGCCAGTACCGTCGGTGACGTGCGTATCGTCGACCCGGCGATTACCCAGCCAGGGGTACTGAAGCCGAAGAAAGCGCTGATTATTCTCGGCAGCATTATTCTCGGCCTGATGCTCTCCATCGTCGGTGTACTGCTGCGTTCGCTGTTCAACCGCGGAATCGAAAGCCCGCAGGTGCTGGAAGAGAGCGGTATCAACGTCTATGCCAGCATTCCGCTGTCTGAGTGGCAAAAATCCCGTGACAGCGTGAAAACCATCAAGGGCGTTAAGCGTTACAAACAGAGCCAGCTTCTGGCGGTGGGTAACCCAACAGACCTTGCTATCGAAGCGATCCGCAGCCTGCGCACCAGCCTGCACTTCGCGATGATGCAGGCCAAAAACAACGTCCTGATGTTAACCGGCGTTAGCCCGTCAATCGGTAAAACCTTCGTCTGCGCCAACCTGGCGGCCGTTGTCAGCCAGACCAACAAGCGCGTGCTGCTGATCGACTGCGATATGCGTAAGGGCTACACCCACGAACTGCTGGGCACCAACAACGTTAACGGTCTGTCGGAAATCCTGCTCGGTAAAGGTGACATCAGCCAGAGCGCGAAACCTACAACGGTGCCGAAATTCGATCTGATCCCACGCGGTCAGGTGCCGCCTAACCCGTCCGAACTGCTGATGAGCGAACGCTTCACCGAACTGGTGGAGTGGGCGAGCAAAAACTACGACCTGGTGCTGATCGATACGCCGCCGATTCTGGCCGTGACCGACGCTGCCGTTGTGGGTCGCCATGCGGGTACGACGCTAATGGTGGCGCGTTACGCGGTGAATACCCTCAAAGAGGTGGAAACCAGCCTGAGCCGCTTCGAGCAGAACGGGATTGAGGTGAAAGGTGTGATCCTGAACTCCATCTTCCGCCGCGCGACCGGGTACCAGGATTACGGGTATTACGAGTACGAATATAAGTCTGACAGCAAATAACAATCCCCCTCACCCTAACCCTCTCCCGAGGGGAGAGGGGCGGGGTGAGGGATCAGGGGAAGATCATGACCACACAACGCCCTTTAGTTTCAATCTATATGCCGACATGGAATCGTCAGCAGCTGGCGATCCGCGCAATCAAGTCGGTGTTACGTCAGGATTACGATAACTGGGAGCTGATCATCGTTGATGACTGCTCTTCCTCGTATGAACAGCTGCAAAAGTTTGTTACTGACCTCAACGACCCGCGGGTGGTCTATACCCACAACGCCATCAACTCCGGCGCCTGTGCGGTGCGTAATCAGGCGATTATGCAGGCCAAAGGGCAGTATCTCACCGGAATCGACGACGATGACGAATGGACGCCTAACCGCCTGTCTATTTTCCTGTCGCATAAAGAACAGCTGGTTACGCACGCTTTCCTGTACGCCAACGACTATGTCTGCCAGGGCGAGGTCTACTCGCAGCCCGCCAGCCTGCCGCTGTACCCGAAATCACCGTACTCACGCCGCCTGTTCTACAAGCGCAACATTATTGGTAACCAGGTATTCACCTGGGCGTGGCGCTTCAAAGAGTGCCTGTTCGATACCGAACTCAAGGCCGCGCAGGATTACGATATCTTCCTGCGAATGGTGGTGGAATACGGCGAGCCGTGGAAAGTGGAAGAGGCTACGCAAATCCTGCACATCAACCACGGGGAGATGCAAATCACCTCCTCGCCGAAGAAGTTCTCCGGCTACTTCCATTTTTACCGCAAGCACAAGGACAAGTTTGACCGTGCCAGCCGTAAATATCAGCTCTTTACCCTCTATCAGATCCGCAATAAGCGCATGAACTGGCGCACGCTGCTGACGCTGCTGTCCGTGCGTAACGGCAAGCGTCTGGCTGATGGGCTTCGGGGGAAATAATGTTTCTGGAAGATTGCCGCGCTAACAGCTGGAGCCTGCGTCCGTGCTGCATGGTTCTGGCGTACCGCATCGCGCACTTTTGCTCGGTGTGGCGCAAGAAAAATGTGCTGAACAATATCTGGGCGGCACCCGTGCTGGTGCTGTACCGAATCATTACCGAATGCTTTTTTGGCTATGAAATTCAGGCCGCTGCCACCATTGGCCGCCGTTTTACCATCCATCACGGCTATGCGGTGGTGATCAACAAGTTCGTGGTTGCCGGGGATGATTTCACCATCCGCCATGGGGTGACCATTGGCAACCGCGGGCCGGACAGCCTGGCCTGCCCGGTTATCGGCAATAAAGTCGAGCTGGGCGCGAACGTGGTGATCATCGGTGACATTACGATTGGTAATAACGTCACGATTGGTGCTGGCAGTGTGGTGCTGGACAGCATTCCGGATAACGCGCTGGTGGTGGGAGAAAAAGCCCGCGTGAAGGTGATTAAATGAACATTCTGCAATTTAACGTACGCCTCGCAGAAGGCGGAGCGGCAGGGGTGGCGTTGGATCTGCACCAGCGCGCGCTGCAAAAAGGACTCCAGTCTCGTTTTATTTACGGCTATGGCAAAGGCGGCAAGAAAAGCGTTAGCCACGATAATTTCCCGCAGGTGCATAAGCACACGCCGCGCCTGACCTCGATTGCTAACATTGCGCTGTTCCGTCTGTTTAACCGCGATCTGTTTGGCAACCTGAACACGCTATACCGCACGGTAACCCGTACCACCGGCCCGGTTGTGCTGCATTTTCACGTGCTGCACAGCTACTGGCTGAATCTGGAAGAGGTGGTGGCGTTCTGTCAGAAGGTGCAGGCTCACAAGCCCGACACCCGCTTCGTCTGGACGCTGCACGATCACTGGAGCGTAACCGGACGCTGCGCGTTTACCGACGGCTGCGAAGGCTGGAAAAACAACTGCCAGAAATGCCCGACGCTGAGCAACTATCCGCCGGTGAAGGTGGATCGCGCGCATCAGCTGGTCGCCGGAAAGCGCCAGCTTTTCCGCGACATGCTGTCGCTCGGCTGTACGTTTATCTCCCCGAGCCAGCACGTGGCCGATGCCTTCAACAGCCTGTACGGGGCAGGGCGCTGTCAGATTATCAACAACGGCATCGACGTGGCGACGGAAGCCATTCTCGCCGAGCTGACGCCGGTGGCAGAAACCGCGGGCAAACCGAAAATCGCTATCGTTGCGCATGACCTGCGCTACGACGGGAAAACCAACCAGCAGCTGGTGCGCGACATGATGGCGCTGGGTGACAAAATTGAGCTTCATACCTTCGGCAAATTTTCCCCGTTTGAAGGGGCTAACGTGGTGAACCACGGGTTTGAAACCGATAAGCGCAAGCTGATGAGCGCGCTTAATGAAATGGATGCGCTGGTATTCAGTTCACGCGTGGATAATTATCCGCTGATCCTTTGTGAAGCGCTCTCCATCGGCGTGCCGGTGATTGCCACCCACAGCGATGCGGCACGTGAAGTGCTGGAAAAATCCGGCGGCAAAACTTTTGCCGAGCAGGAGGTTCTGCCGCTGGTTCAGCTGCCGAAGGCGCAGATCGCTCAGGCCGTTTTTGGCACTGACCTGGAATCGTTCCGCAACCGCAGCCGCAAGGCCTACAGTGGACAACAGATGCTGGAGGAGTATGTCTCGTTCTATCAGAATCTGTAGTTATCTGCTGCTGCCGCTGATCTACCTGCTGGTCAACGTCAAAATTGCCCAGCTCGGCGAAAGCTTCCCGATAACCATCGTCACCTTCTTGCCCGTTCTGCTTTTGCTGTATGTCGATAAAATCAACCTTAAGAAGCTGATGATTGCCTTAGGGTTGGGCACGGGCCTGACGCTGTTTAACTACATCTTTGGCCAGTCGCTGGATGCCAGTAAATACGTCACCTCGACCATGCTGTTTGTTTATATCGTTATTATTATCGGAATGGTCTGGAGTATTCGCTTCAAAACGATTTCTCCGCACAATTATCGGAAAATCCTCAGGTTCTTTTATATTGCCGTTGCGTTAATTGTTATGCTTGCTGCCATGGAGATGGCGCAAATTATTCTTACCGGCGGCAGTAGCCTGATGGAGATAATTTCGAAATATCTCATTTACAGCAACAGCTATGTATTGAACTTCATCAAGTTCGGCGGGAAGCGTACCACGGCCCTCTATTTTGAACCGGCGTTTTTCGCTCTGGCGTTAATCTCAATTTGGCTCAGCATCAAACAGTTTGGTATCAAAACGCCTAAGACCGATGCTATGATTCTTGCAGGAATTGTTCTGTCTGGATCGTTCTCAGGGGTAATGACATTTATCCTGTTTTACCTGCTGGAATGGGCGTTTCAGTACCTGAACAAAGATGCGATTAAGAAAAAACTGCCGCTGGCGATTATCTCCCTGACGGTATTTATGGTGGGCGTGATATTTGCCTTCCCGTACATCTCAGAACGTCTGGGTGATTTGGGAACGGAAGGGTCTTCGTCCTATTATCGCATCATTGGACCGCTGGTGATGGTGGGTTATTCCTTAACCCATATTGATGGTGTAGTAAGATTCGGCTCACTTTACGAATATGTTGCATCATTCGGAATCTTTAACGGTGCGGATGTCGGTAAAACCATAGACAATGGTCTGTATCTGTTAATTATTTATTTTTCGTGGTTCGCCGTACTGTTGACGCTGTGGTATCTGTTTAAAGTTTTCAAAATGATGATTAACGCGTTTGGTGATAACCAGAACTTTCGCGTGCAACTTTATCTGTTTACGCCGGTATCACTGTTTTTTACCGGGTCAATATTTAGCCCGGAATATGCTTTCTTGATTGTCTGTCCGTTTATTCTGCGCAAAGCGCTTAATATTACGCACGTATGACGAAATGAGGTGATTTATGTTTCTTAGCGTCATTACTGTCGCTTTTCGTAATTACGAAGGGGTGGTAAAAACCTGGCGCTCGCTGCGCAACCTGGCACGCGATCCAAGCCTCACCTTTGAATGGATTGTGGTCGACGGCGGCTCGAACGATGGCACGGCGGAGTTTCTGGAAAAACTCAACGGTGAGTTCAACTTACGCTACATCAGTGAGAAAGATAAAGGCATCTACGATGCGATGAACAAAGGCATCAATATGGCGCAAGGCCGTTATGCCATCTTCCTGAATTCGGGTGATATTTTCCATGACGACGTGGCGCTGTTTGCCCGTCAGCTGGCGCGCCAGAAAGAGGACGCCATGTATATTGGCGATGCGCTGCTTGATTTTGGCGACGGACATAAAGTGTGCCGCAGCGCGAAGCCGGGCTGGTATATCTACCATAGTTTGCCCGCCAGCCATCAGGCCATTTTCTTTCCGGTAAAAGGTCTGAAAAAACAGCCTTACGATTTGCAGTATAAAGTGTCATCCGATTATGCGCTGGCAGCCAGTCTGTATAAGTCAGGTTACCCGTTCCGCCGAATTAAAGGGCTGGTATCTGAATTTTCGATGGGCGGCGTGTCAACCTCGAATAATCTGGAGTTGTGCCAGGATGCCAAAAACGTACAGCGTAAAATATTACGCGTGCCAGGGTTCTGGGCGGAATTATCTTATTTTTTACGCGTGCGCACCACGAGTAAAACGAAAGCCTTATATAACAAAGCCTGAATATAAGGAAACATAATGCAGGATCTGAACGGTTTCTCCGTACCGAAAGGTTTTCGGGGGGCGGGCGGTATTAAAGTGCAGCTATGGTGGGCCGTTCAGGCCACCTTATTTGCCTGGTCACCGCAAATACTGTACCGCTGGCGAGCATTTTTATTGCGCCTTTTTGGCGCAAAAATAGGAAAAAACGTAGTCATTCGGCCTTCGGTGAAAATTACCTATCCGTGGAAATTAACGCTCGGGGATTATGCCTGGGTAGGGGATGACGCGGTGTTATATACCCTTGGCGAGATTACGATTGGCGCAAATTCGGTGATTTCACAGAAATGTTATTTGTGTACCGGAAGCCATGACTTTATGAGTCAGCATTTTGATATTACCGCCTCGCCTATTGTGATTGGCGAAAAATGCTGGCTGGCAACGGATGTTTTTGTTGCACCGGGTGTTTCTGTTGGCGATGGCACGGTAGTCGGTGCCCGCAGCAGCGTTTTTAAATCGCTACCGGCAAATAAAGTTTGCCGTGGCAACCCCGCAGTGGTGATACGCGAACGCGTTGAAACTGATTAAATTCATAAGTAGAGGAATATAAACATGTCTAAAGTCGCTCTCATCACCGGCGTTACCGGGCAGGATGGTTCTTACCTGGCAGAATTACTGCTGGAAAAAGGTTATGAAGTACACGGTATTAAGCGTCGTGCGTCTTCTTTCAACACCGAACGTGTGGATCACATCTATCAGGATCCGCACGCGGCGAACCCGAAATTCCACCTGCACTACGGCGACCTGACCGATACCTCCAACCTGACCCGTATCCTGCAGGAAGTGCAGCCGGATGAAGTCTACAACCTGGGCGCGATGAGCCACGTTGCGGTCTCCTTCGAATCCCCGGAGTACACCGCTGACGTTGACGCCATGGGCACGCTGCGTCTGCTGGAAGCGATTCGCTTCCTGGGCCTCGAGAAGAAAACCCGTTTCTATCAGGCATCCACCTCTGAGCTGTACGGTCTGGTGCAGGAAATCCCGCAGAAAGAGACCACGCCATTCTACCCGCGCTCTCCGTACGCGGTGGCAAAACTGTACGCTTACTGGATCACCGTGAACTACCGTGAATCCTACGGCATGTACGCCTGTAACGGTATTCTGTTCAACCACGAATCTCCGCGTCGCGGCGAAACCTTCGTGACCCGCAAAATCACCCGCGCTATCGCCAACATCGCGCAGGGTCTGGAGTCTTGCCTGCACCTCGGCAACATGGATTCCCTGCGTGACTGGGGCCATGCCAAAGACTACGTGAAAATGCAGTGGATGATGCTGCAGCAGGAACAGCCAGAAGACTTCGTGATCGCGACCGGCGTGCAGTACTCCGTTCGTCAGTTCGTTGAAATGGCTGCCGCACAGCTGGGCATCAAGCTGCGCTTCGAAGGCACCGGCGTGGAAGAGAAGGGCATCGTGGTTTCCGTGACCGGCCATGACGCACCGGGCGTGAAGCCAGGCGACGTGATTGTGCAGGTTGACCCGCGCTACTTCCGTCCTGCTGAAGTGGAAACCCTGCTGGGCGACCCAACCAAAGCGCACGAGAAGCTGGGCTGGAAACCAGAAACCACTCTGCAGGAGATGGTTTCCGAGATGGTAGCCAAAGATCTTGAAGCAGCGAAAAAACACTCCCTGCTCAAGTCTCATGGCTACGAGGTTGCCATCGCGCTGGAGTCCTGAGAATGACAAAACAACGTATTTTTGTCGCCGGTCATCGCGGAATGGTGGGTTCGGCGATTGAACGCCTGCTCGAACAGCGCGGTGACGTCGAAGTGGTTGTACGCACGCGCGACGAGCTGAACCTGCTCGACAGCCGTGCGGTACAGGACTTCTTTGCGAACGAACGCATTGACCAGGTGTATCTGGCGGCGGCTAAGGTGGGTGGCATTGTTGCCAACAACACCTACCCGGCGGATTTCATCTACGAAAACATGATGATTGAGAGCAACATTATTCACGCGGCGCATCTGCACAACGTGAACAAGCTGCTGTTCCTCGGCTCATCCTGTATTTACCCGAAAATGGCGAAACAGCCGATCGCCGAAAGCGAGCTGCTGCAGGGCACGCTGGAAGCCACCAACGAGCCGTACGCGATTGCCAAGATTGCCGGGATCAAGCTGTGCGAGTCCTACAACCGTCAGTACAACCGCGACTATCGTTCGGTGATGCCGACCAACCTGTACGGACCGCACGACAACTTCCACCCGAGCAACTCGCACGTGATCCCGGCGCTGCTGCGTCGCTTCCACGAGGCGACTGCCGAGAACGCGCCGGACGTTGTGGTGTGGGGCAGCGGTACGCCGATGCGTGAATTCCTGCACGTGGACGACATGGCTGCGGCCAGCATTCACGTGATGGAGCTTGATCGCGAGGTGTGGCAGGAGAACACCGAGCCGATGCTGTCGCACATCAACGTCGGTACCGGCGTGGACTGCACGATTCGCGAGCTGGCTCAAACCATCGCGCAGGTGGTGGGCTACAAAGGCCGCGTGGTGTTTGATGCCACGAAACCGGACGGCACGCCGCGCAAGCTGCTGGACGTGACCCGTCTGCATCAGCTGGGCTGGTATCACGAGGTGTCACTGGAGCAGGGTCTGGCCAGTACCTACCAGTGGTTCCTGGAAAACCAGCACCGCTTCCGGGGGTAACGATGTTTTTAAGTCAGGAAGATTTTGCCACGGTAGTGCGTTCCACTCCGCTCATCTCAATTGATCTGATCGTGGAGAACGAACGCGGCGAGTTCTTGCTGGGGAAACGAACCAACCGTCCTGCACAGGGCTTCTGGTTCGTGCCCGGTGGGCGCGTGCAAAAGGATGAGACGCTTGCCGATGCGTTTGAGCGTCTCACTCTGGCGGAACTGGGTCTGCAGCTGCCGATGGCAGCGGGCCAGTTTTACGGGGTCTGGCAGCACTTCTATGACGATAACTTTTCAGGCACCGGGTTCACCACGCACTACATCGTGCTGGGGTTCCGCCTGAAGGTAAGTGAGGCAGACCTGCGTCTGCCTGATTCTCAGCATGACGACTACCGCTGGCAGACGCCAGAGGCGCTGCTGGCCAGCGATAATGTGCACGACAACAGTCGCGCCTATTTCCTCGCTGAACGTCAGTCCGGGGTGCCGGGCTTATGAAGATCCTCGTATACGGAATCAACTACTCGCCGGAATTAACCGGCATCGGGAAATACACCGGCGAGATGGTCGAGTGGATGGCGAGCCAGGGACATGACGTGCGGGTCATTACCGCGCCGCCGTACTACCCGGAATGGAAAGTGGGGGAGCGCTACTCAAGCTGGCGCTACCGTCGCGAAGAGGGTGCAGCGACCGTCTGGCGCTGCCCGCTGTATGTGCCTAAGCAGCCCTCGACGCTGAAGCGGTTGATTCATCTCGGCAGCTTTGCTCTGAGCAGCTTCTTCCCGCTGATGGCGCAGCGTCGCTGGAAGCCGGATCGCATTATCGGCGTGGTGCCGACGCTGTTTTGCACGCCGGGCATGCGCCTGCTGGGCAAACTCTCCGGCGCGCGCACCCTGCTGCACATTCAGGATTATGAAGTGGACGCCATGCTGGGCCTGGGGATGGCAGGCAAAAGCAAAGGTGGAAAGGTGGCGAAGCTCGCCAGCGCCTTTGAACGCAGTGGCTTACACAACGTGGATTACGTCTCAACTATCTCGCGCTCGATGATGAACAAGGCGCAGGAGAAAGGCGTCCCGGCGGAGAAGGTGATCTTCTTCCCGAACTGGTCTGAAGTGGCGCGTTTTCGCGACGTGACTGAGCAAGACGCTCAGGCGCTGCGCGCGCAGCTCGGTTTGCCTGAAGATCAAAAAATCATTCTTTACTCAGGCAACATCGGCGAAAAGCAGGGGCTGGAGAGCGTGATCGAGGCGGCTCAACTGCTGAACGAACATCCATGGACGTTTGTGATTGTCGGGCAGGGCGGTGGGAAAGCGCGTCTGGAAAAAATGGTCAGCGAACGCGGCCTGACCAACGTGAAATTCTTCCCGCTTCAGTCTTACGAGGCATTGCCTGCGCTGCTGAAGATGGGCGACTGCCATCTGGTAGTGCAAAAACGCGGCGCGGCTGACGCGGTGCTGCCGTCCAAGCTGACCAACATTCTGGCAGTGGGCGGTAACGCGGTGATTACGGCCGAAGCCGAAACTGAATTAGGCCAGCTGTGCGACAGCTATCCGGGGATTGCCGTGTGCGTGGAGCCGGAATCGGTTCCGGCGCTGGTCACCGGAATTGAGCAAGCACTTGCCATGCCAAAAGTGAACACGGTGGCACGTGAATATGCCGAACGCACGCTCGAGAAAGAGAACGTGCTGAGCCAATTTATTGCAGATATACGGGGATAAATCATGAGTCAAACCACTTTGTATCCGGTTGTGATGGCTGGTGGCTCTGGTAGCCGGTTGTGGCCGCTGTCCCGCGTGCTCTATCCAAAACAGTTCCTCTGCCTGAAAGGGGATCTCACCATGCTGCAGACGACGGTGAACCGTCTCCACGGCGTGGAGTGTGAAAGCCCGGTGGTGATTTGTAACGAACAGCACCGCTTTATTGTTGCCGAGCAGCTGCGTCAGCTGAACAAACTAACAGAAAACATCATTCTGGAGCCTGCCGGACGCAATACCGCGCCTGCGATCGCCCTGGCGGCGCTGGCGGCAAAACGCAGCAGCCCGAACTGTGACCCGCTGATGCTGGTGCTGGCGGCAGACCATGTCATCCAGCAGGAAGAGGCCTTCCGCGACGCGGTGCGTGCGGCCATTCCTTACGCTGAAAACGGCAAGCTGGTGACCTTCGGTATCGTGCCGGATCTGCCGGAAACCGGCTACGGATACATCCGTCGCGGCAACGTGACGCCGGGTGAAGGCGACAGCGTGGCGTTTGACGTGGCGCAGTTCGTTGAAAAACCGAATCTGGAAACCGCGCAGGCGTATGTCGCCAGCGGTGAGTATTACTGGAACAGCGGGATGTTCCTGTTCCGCGCCGGACGCTATCTGGAAGAGCTGAGCAAATATCGCCCGGATATTCTGCACGCCTGCGAGAAAGCGATGGCGGTGGTGGACCCGGATCTCGACTTTATCCGCGTGGATGAAGAAGCCTTCCTCGCCTGTCCGGAAGAGTCCATTGACTATGCGGTAATGGAACGCACGGCGGACGCCGTTGTGGTGCCGATGGATGCGGGCTGGAGCGACGTGGGCTCCTGGTCCTCCCTGTGGGAGATCAGCGCCCATACCCCGGAGGGTAACGTCCACCACGGCGATGTCATTAGCCACAAAACGGAAAACAGCTACGTCTACGCCGAGTCCGGCCTGGTCACCACGGTTGGGGTGAAGGATCTGGTGGTGGTCCAGACCAAAGACGCGGTGCTGATTGCTGACCGTAACGCCGTGCAGGACGTTAAAAAAGTGGTGGAGAAGATCAAGGCGGATGGCCGCCACGAGCACCACATTCACCGCGAAGTCTACCGTCCGTGGGGTAAATATGACTCCATCGACGCAGGCGACCGGTATCAGGTGAAACGCATCACCGTGAAGCCGGGCGAGGGGCTGTCGGTGCAGATGCACCATCACCGCGCCGAGCACTGGGTGGTGGTTGCGGGTACCGCTAAAGTCACTATCGACGGTGAAGTCAAACTGCTGGGCGAAAACGAGTCCATTTATATTCCGCTGGGGGCGACGCACTGTCTGGAGAACCCGGGGAAAATTCCTCTCGACTTAATTGAGGTGCGCTCCGGCTCGTATCTGGAAGAGGACGATATCGTGCGCTTCCAGGACCGCTACGGGCGGGTGTAGCACTCTGCATTATGCCCGGTAGCGTTACGCTTACCGGGCCTGCGAATGACAAAAAAATCAATTTGGCCATTTAGTGGTCAGGGCCGACTGTTGCCTGAAAAAGGGGTCATCATGGAAAAATTAACCTGTTTTAAAGCCTACGATATTCGCGGCAGGCTGGGCGAAGAGCTGAATGAAGATATCGCGTGGCGCATTGGCCGCGCGTACGGCGAATACTTAAAACCGCAGACCATCGTGCTGGGCGGCGACGTGCGTCTGACCAGCGAATCCCTGAAGCTGGCCCTGGCGAAAGGGCTGCAGGATGCGGGCGTGGACGTGCTGGACATCGGCCTTTCCGGAACCGAAGAGATTTACTTTGCCACGTTCCACCTGGGCGTGGACGGCGGTATCGAAGTGACGGCCAGCCACAACCCGATGGACTACAACGGGATGAAGCTGGTGCGCAAGGGCGCCCGCCCGATTAGCGGCGACACCGGCCTGCGCGACGTGCAGCGCCTGGCGGAAGCCAACGATTTCCCGCCGGTGAACGAGGCGAAGCGCGGCAGCTACAAAAAAATCAACCTGCAGAAAGAGTACATCGACCACCTGCTGGGCTACATCAACGTGGCAAACCTGAAGCCGCTGAAGCTGGTGATTAACTCCGGCAACGGCGCGGCCGGCCCGGTTGTCGATGCCCTGGAAGCGCGCTTTAAGGCCCTGAACGTGCCGGTGACCTTCGTGAAAGTGCACAACACCCCGGACGGCAACTTCCCGAACGGTATTCCTAACCCGCTGCTGCCGGAGTGCCGCGACGACACCCGCAACGCGGTGATTGAGCACGGCGCGGACATGGGCATCGCCTTTGACGGTGACTTCGACCGCTGCTTCCTGTTCGACGAGAAAGGGCAGTTCATCGAGGGCTACTACATTGTCGGCCTGCTGGCGGAAGCGTTCCTTGAGAAAAACCCGGGCGCGAAAATCATTCATGACCCGCGCCTTTCCTGGAACACCGTCGACGTGGTGTCAGCGGCGGGCGGCACGCCGGTGATGTCCAAAACCGGCCACGCCTTCATCAAAGAGCGCATGCGCGAAGAAGACGCCATCTACGGCGGCGAGATGAGCGCCCACCACTACTTCCGTGACTTTGCCTACTGCGACAGCGGGATGATCCCGTGGCTGCTGGTGACCGAGCTGCTGTGCCTGAAGGGACAGACGCTGGGCGAGCTGGTGCGCGACCGTATGGCGGCGTTCCCGGCGAGCGGGGAGATCAACAGCAAGCTGGCGGAGCCGGCCGAGGCGATTGCCCGCGTGGAGCAGCACTTTGCGATTCACGCGCTGGAAATTGACCGTACGGACGGCATCAGCATGGCGTTCCCGCAGTGGCGCTTTAACCTGCGCTCGTCCAATACCGAGCCGGTGGTGCGCCTGAACGTGGAGTCCCGTGCTGACACCGCGCTGATGGAAGCCCGAACGAAGGACATTCTGGCGCTGTTGAATCAGTAATACTTGCCCCTCCCGGTGGGAGGGGGAACCGAATACAGGAACAACGATGACGAATCTAAAAAAACGCGAACGAGCGAGAACGAATGCATCGTTAATCTCTATGGTGCAGCGTTTTTCTGATATCACCATCATGGTCGGTGGATTGTGGGCGGTGTGTCGGATCGGCGGGCTGCCGTTCTTATACATGCATCTGCTGATGGCCCTGATTGCGCTGGTCGTGTTTCAGATGATTGGCGGAATGACCGATTTCTACCGCTCGTGGCGCGGCGTGAAAATGACCACCGAACTGATGCTGCTGCTGCAGAACTGGACCCTCAGCCTGATCTTCAGCGCAGGCCTGGTGGCGTTCAGCCATGATTTTGATAATCGCCTCGTCACCTATCTCTGCTGGTATTTAATATCCAGCGTCGGCATGGTGGTGTGCCGTTCTCTGATCCGCTTCGGTGCGGGCTGGCTGCGTAACCGCGGCTATAACCGTCGCTTCGTTGCCGTAGCAGGCGATCTGCCGGTTGGTAAGGTTCTGCTCGACAGCTTCCGCAAAGAGCCGTGGTTAGGGTTTGAAGTGGTCGGGATTTACCACGACGCGAAGCCGGGCGGCGTGCCGTCGGACTGGGCGGGCAATTACGAACAGCTTATTGAAGACGCGAAAGCCGGTAAAATTCACAACGTCTACATCGCCATGCAGATGAGAGACGAATCCCGCATTAAGCAACTGATGCGCGAGCTGGCGGACACTACCTGTTCGGTGATCCTCATCCCGGACGTCTTTACCTTCAACATCCTTCATTCACGCATTGAAGAGGTGAACGGCGTGCCGGTGGTACCGCTGTACGACACCCCGCTGTCGGGCATTAACCGCGTGCTCAAGCGCGTGGAAGATATCGTGCTCTCCTCGCTGATTTTACTGCTCATCTCCCCGGTGCTGTGCTGCATTGCCCTGGCGGTGAAGCTGAGCTCTCCCGGCCCGGTTATTTTCCGCCAGACCCGCTACGGTATGGACGGTAAGCCGATTATGGTGTGGAAATTCCGCTCCATGAAGGTGATGGAAAATGACAAGGTGGTGACCCAGGCGACGCAGAACGATCCGCGCGTCACCCGCGTGGGGAACTTCCTGCGCCGTACCTCGCTGGATGAACTGCCGCAGTTTATCAACGTCTTTACCGGCGGCATGTCGATTGTTGGCCCGCGTCCGCACGCGGTGGCGCATAACGAGCAGTACCGCTCGCTGATTGAAGGCTACATGCTGCGCCATAAGGTGAAGCCTGGCATTACCGGTTGGGCGCAGATCAACGGCTGGCGCGGCGAAACCGACACGCTGGAAAAAATGGAAAAACGCATCGAATTCGATCTGGAGTACATCCGTGAATGGAGTATCTGGTTCGATATCAAGATTGTTTTTCTGACCATCTTCAAAGGTTTCGTGAACAAAGCGGCGTACTAAGATGAGCTTACGTGAAAAAACCATCAGCGGGGCGAAGTGGTCAGCGATGGCGACCATCGTCATCATTGGCCTCGGCCTGGTGCAGATGACCGTGCTGGCGCGCATCATTGATAACCACCAGTTCGGCCTGCTGACCGTCTCGCTGGTGATTATCGCGCTGGCCGATACGCTGTCTGATTTTGGTATCGCTAACTCGATTATCCAGCGCAAAGAGATCAGCCATCTTGAGCTGACCACGCTCTACTGGCTGAACGTTGGGCTGGGGATTTTCGTATTTGTGCTGGTGTTCCTGCTGAGCGACACCATCGCCAGCGTGCTGCACAACCCGGATCTCGCTCCGCTGATGCGCACGCTGTCGTTTGCTTTCGTGGTGATCCCCCACGGGCAGCAGTTCCGCGCGCTGATGCAGAAAGAGCTGGAGTTCAACAAGATCGGCATGATCGAGACCAGCGCCGTGCTGGCGGGCTTTACCTTTACCGTCGTGAGCGCCCATTTCTGGCCGCTGGCGATGACCGCAATTCTGGGATACCTGGTTAACTCTGCCGTGCGTACGCTGCTGTTCGGCTACTTTGGCCGCAAAATTTACCGTCCCGGGCTTCATTTCTCTCTTGCGTCCGTCTCGTCCAACCTGCGCTTTGGCGCGTGGCTGACGGCGGACAGCATCATCAACTATGTGAATACCAACCTGTCGACGCTGGTGCTGGCGCGTATTCTTGGCGCGAGCGTGGCGGGGGGCTACAACCTGGCCTACAACGTCGCGGTGGTGCCGCCGATGAAGCTGAACCCGATCATCACCCGCGTCCTGTTCCCGGCGTTTGCCAAGATTCAGGACGACACCGAGAAGCTGCGCGTCAACTTCTACAAGCTGCTTTCCGTGGTGGGGATTATCAACTTCCCGGTGCTGCTGGGGCTGATGGTGGTTTCCAGCAACTTCGTGCCGCTGGTGTTTGGCGAGAAGTGGAACGGCATCATCCCGATCCTTCAGCTGCTGTGCGTGGTGGGGCTCCTGCGCTCCGTGGGGAATCCGATTGGTTCCCTGCTGATGGCAAAAGCGCGCGTCGATATCAGCTTTAAGTTCAACGTGTTTAAAACCTTCCTGTTTATTCCGGCGATTATCGTCGGCGGACATATGGCGGGCGCCATCGGCGTCACGCTGGGCTTCCTGCTGGTGCAGATCGTCAATACCGTTCTGAGCTACTTCATCATGATCAAGCCGGTGCTGGGCTCCAGCTACCGTCAGTACATCCTGAGCCTGTGGCTGCCGTTCTATCTCTCGTTGCCGACCCTGGCGGTGAGCTACGGCCTGGGCATCATCCTCAGCGGTCACCTGCCGCTGGCCGCGCTGCTGGCGGTGCAGGTTGCCGCGGGCGCGCTGGCATTTGGCGTGATGATTGTGCTGTCACGCAATGCGCTGGTGGTAGAGATGAAGCGCCAGTTTTGCCGTAACGAAAAAATGAAAACGCTGCTTCGCGCAGGCTAGTTATTTAAGAGGCCATTATGAAATTATTAATTCTTGGCAACCATACCTGCGGCAACCGTGGCGACAGCGCCATTCTGCGTGGTTTACTGGATGCAATTAACACCCTTAAGCCTGAGACCGAAGTGGACGTGATGAGCCGTTATCCGGTTAGCTCATCCTGGTTACTGAACCGCCCCGTGATGGGCGACCCGCTCTACAGCCAGATGAAACAGCACAATAACGCCGCGGGCGTGATGGGCCGCGTGAAGAAAGTGCTGCGTCGTCGCTACCAGCACCAGGTGCTGCTTTCCCGCGTGACCGATACCGGCAAGCTGCGGAACATCGCGATCGCCCAGGGCTTCACCGACTTTGTTCGTCTGCTGTCCGGCTATGACGCTATTATCCAGGTTGGCGGTTCGTTCTTCGTCGATCTCTACGGCGTGCCGCAGTTTGAGCATGCGCTTTGCACCTTTATGGCGAAAAAGCCGCTGTTTATGATTGGCCACAGCGTGGGGCCATTCCAGGATCCGCAGTTTAACCAGCTGGCAAACTATGTCTTCGGCCACTGCGACGCGCTGATCCTGCGCGAGTCGGTCAGCCTCGACATGATGAAGCGCAGCGAAATAGACACCTCAAAAGTTGAGCACGGCGTGGACACCGCCTGGCTGGTGGATCACCAGGACGACAGCTTCCAGCCGAGCTACGCGGTGCAGCACTGGCTCGACGTGGCGGCGAAACAGAAAACCGTCGCGATTACCCTGCGCGAGCTGGCGCCCTTCGATAAACGTTTAGGCACGACGCAGGCGGCGTATGAGCAAGCGTTCGCCGACGTGGTGAACCGCGTGCTGGACAGCGGTTATCAGGTGCTGGCGCTTTCTACCTGCACCGGTATCGACAGCTACAACAAAGACGATCGTATGGTGGCGCTGAACCTGCGCAATCTGGTTAACGATCCGTCGCGCTATCACGTGGTGATGGACGAGCTGAACGACCTGGAGATGGGCAAGCTGCTCTCCGCCTGCGACCTGACCGTCGGCACGCGGCTGCACTCCGCCATTATCTCCATGAACTTTGGCACGCCGGCCATTGCCATCAACTACGAACACAAATCAGCAGGCATCATGCAGCAGCTCGGTATGCCGGAAATGGCCGTGGATATTCGTCATCTGCTTGATGGGTCGCTCGGCGCCATGGTGGGCGACACGCTCGGCCAGCTGCCTGCTATCAATGAACGCCTGGCGGTGGCGGTGAAAGCCGAGCGCGAGAAGGGCATTGGGATGGTGAAATCGGTACTTGACCGCGTGCGGGAGGGGAAATGAAGGTTGGTTTCTTCTTACTGAAATTTCCGCTGTCGTCTGAAACGTTTGTCCTGAATCAAATCACCGCGTTTATCGATATGGGATATGACGTGGAGATTATCGCCCTGCAAAAGGGCGATACCAAAAATACCCATGCGGCGTATACCCAGTATGGGCTGGAGGCGAAAACCCGTTGGCTGCAGGATGAGCCGTCCGGGAAGCTGAGCAAGCTACGCCACCGTGCCAGCCAGACGTTGCGCGGGATCCACCGCGCGTCGACGTGGCGGGCGCTGGATATTTCCCGCTATGGTTCGGAATCCCGCAATCTGATCCTGTCGGCCATCTGCGGGCAAACGGCGCAGCCGTATCGTGCTGACGTATTTATTGCCCACTTTGGCCCGGCGGGCGTCACCGCCGCGAAGCTGCGCGAACTGGGCGTGATTGACGGTAAAATTGCGACCATCTTCCACGGCATCGACATTTCCAGCCGCGAAGTGCTGAACCACTACACGCCGGAGTATCAGCAGCTGTTCAGACGCGGTGACATGATGCTGCCCATCAGCGACCTGTGGGCCGGACGCCTGAAAAACATGGGCTGCCCGGGAGAGAAAATTGCCGTTTCGCGTATGGGCGTGGATTTAACGCGCTTTACCCGCCGTCCGGTGAAGGTGCCGGGCAAACCGCTGCAGATCATCTCCGTAGCCCGTCTGACCGAGAAGAAAGGCCTGCATGTGGCCATTGAAGCCTGCCGCCAGCTGAAAGCGCGCGGGGTGGATTTCCACTACCGCATTCTCGGCATTGGGCCGTGGGAGCGTCGGCTGCGCACGCTGATCGAACAGTATCAGCTGGAAGATGTCGTAGAGATGCCCGGCTTCAAGCCGAGCCACGAGGTCAAGGCCATGCTTGATGAGGCAGATGTATTTCTGCTGCCTTCCGTAACGGGGGCCGATGGCGATATGGAAGGCATTCCGGTTGCGCTGATGGAGGCGATGGCCGTAGGTATTCCGGTGGTATCAACCCTGCACAGCGGGATCCCGGAGCTGATTAAGTCTGACCATTCCGGCTGGCTGGTGCCGGAGAATAACGCGATGGCCCTTGCGGACCGATTAGCAGCCTTCAGCGATATCGACCAGCAGGCGCTGGAGCCCGTGCTCCATAACGCCCGACAAAAAGTGGAAACCGATTTTAACCAGCAGGTGATTAACCGCCAGTTGGCGAGCCTGCTGCAAACGCTGTAACGCCGAGGATGTATGCTGAAAAAGATTACCCGACGCACTTTTGTCTCTTCTCTCTCCGTTCTGGCGGCCACGCCGCTGCTGTCGTCCCGCATCGCGCGGGCGGCAAGCGGCAGAACGGTCTCTGTTAATCAGTACAATAACAACGACTGGATCGCCGCCTTTAAGCAGGCGTTCAATGATGGCGACACTGTCGTGGTCCCGGCCGGGCTCACCTGCGAAAACATCAATACGGGCATTTTCATTCCCGACGGTAAAACGCTGCTGATCCGCGGGGCGTTAACCGGCAACGGGCGCGGCCGCTTTGTTCTGCAGGAAGGCAGCAAAGTGATAGGCGAAGGCGCAGGTCGCACGGAGAACATTACGCTCGACGTTCGCGGCTCTGACTGCGTTATCAAAGGGTTGGCCATGAGCGGTTTTGGCCCGGTGACGCAGATCTACATCGGCGGCAAGAAACCGAGCGTGATGCGCAATCTGCTGATTGATAATATTAGCGTGAGCCAGGCCAACTACGCCATTCTGCGCCAGGGGTTCCACAACCAGGTGGACGGTGCCCGCATCACCAACAGCAAATTTAGCCATCTGCAGGGCGATGCGATCGAGTGGAACGTCGCCATCAACGATCGCAATATCCTGATCTCCGATCATGTCATCGACAACATCAACTGCACCAACGGCAAGATCAACTGGGGCATCGGCATTGGCCTCGCCGGCAGCACCTACGATAACGACTATCCTGAGAAGCAAACCGTCAAGAACTTCGTGGTGGCAAACATCACCGGCAGCAACTGTCGCCAGCTGGTGCACGTTGAAAACGGTAAACATTTTGTTATTCGCAATATTAAGGCCAAAAATATAACTCCCGACTTCAGTAAACAGGCGGGAATAGACAATGCCACGGTGGCCATTTATGGCTGTGATAATTTCATTATTGATAATGTCGATATGGTGAACAGTGCCGGAATGTTAATCGGCTATGGGGTGATAAAAGGCGATTATTTGTCCATCCCGCAGAACTTCAAGCTCAATAATATTCATCTCGATAACCGCCAGCTCGCTTATAAATTGCGCGGAATACAGATTTCATCCGGTAATGCGACGTCGTTTGTGGCGATTACCAACGTGGAAATGCAGCGTGCTACGCTGGAACTGCACAACAAGCCGCAGCATCTTTTTTTACGCAATATCAATGTGATGCAGGAATCCGCCGTGGGTCCAGCCCTGAAGATCAACTTCGACCTGCGTAAGGATGTGCGGGGCAAGTTTATGGCGAAAGACGAGACGTTGTTGTCGCTGGCGAACATAAAAGCTGTGAACGAGAAGGGTCAGAGTTCGGTGGATATTGACCGGGTCGACCAGCAGGTGGTGAATGTGGAAAGGCTTAACTTTGCGCTTCCGCACAGATAATCGACAAACACCTGTTTTGAGACTATTCCTGGCATAAAAGCGCGATCTAATCAGATTACAACTACAGAAATTTGTGATGCTGAGGCGTAAGATTGCCTAAGGATTACGGCAAATCATGCTGGCGAAAACAGGTTTAAGAGCTATAATTCGTCAACCATTTTAAGGTGGAAGAAATAATGATTAATTTGAAAGCAGTCATTCCGGTAGCAGGCCTGGGCATGCATATGCTGCCAGCCACAAAAGCCATTCCAAAAGAGATGCTGCCGATCGTCGACAAGCCAATGATTCAGTACATTGTTGACGAAATTGTTGCTGCAGGGATCAAAGAAATCGTCCTGGTTACGCACTCTTCCAAGAATGCGGTAGAAAACCACTTCGACACCTCTTACGAACTCGAAGCGTTGCTTGAGCAGCGCGTCAAACGCCAGCTGCTGGCGGAAGTGCAGTCTATTTGCCCGCCGGGCGTGACCATCATGAACGTCCGTCAGGCGCAGCCGCTGGGCCTGGGCCACTCTATCTTGTGTGCTCGTCCGGTTGTGGGTGATAACCCGTTCATTGTTGTTCTTCCGGACATCATCATCGATACCGCTTCTGCCGATCCGCTGCGTTACAACCTGGCGGCAATGGTGGCACGTTTCAACGAAACGGGCCGGAGCCAGGTGCTGGCGAAACGCATGAAGGGCGATCTCTCCGAGTACTCTGTGATCCAGACTAAAGAACCGCTGGAGACGGAAGGGCAGGTGAGCCGCATCGTTGAGTTCATCGAAAAACCGGATCAGCCACAGACGCTGGATTCAGACCTGATGGCTGTAGGTCGCTATGTTCTCAACGCCGATATCTGGGCCGAGCTGGAAAAAACCGAGCCAGGCGCCTGGGATCGTATTCAGCTGACCGACGCGATTGCCGAGCTGGCAAAAAAACAGTCTGTAGACGCTATGCTGATGACCGGCGACAGCTATGACTGCGGTAAGAAAATGGGGTATATGCAGGCGTTCGTGAATTATGGACTGCGTAACCTCAAGGAAGGGGCGAAGTTCAGAACCCGTATTGAGAAGTTGCTCGCAAACGACTGATATTCCAGCCACGACTTGAACAAGCGGCAGTCATTATTTTGGTTAGATTTCATCAGACCAAAATAATGACTGCCGCTTTTTGTTATTAATGTAATGATTACATAGAGTTATCTGATTTAAGTCTGGACCGATTTGTAGCGATTTGTGCTTGTTTCTGTGGTCGTTTAGGACGACAATTAACGCCAGTTTTTTGTCTGTATCCAGACAAGAAAATCATTTAATCAGACATCGCTCAGTGCACTGGTAGCTGTTAAGCCAGGGGCGGTAGCGTGCTCATTTTCTGAAACCGTTAATAAATGCTCAGGTTTCAGAACGTCAGTTTCCAGACATATACACTAGACGGAACAGATAACGTGAAAATTCTTGTGACGGGCGGGGCCGGCTTTATCGGCTCAGCGGTTGTACGACATATTATTAAAAATACCCAGGACGACGTCGTCAATGTGGATAAGCTGACCTATGCCGGCAACCTTGAGTCGCTTAGTGAAGTTAGCGACAGCGGCCGATATGCTTTTGAACATGCGGATATTTGCGATAAAGACGCCATGGATCGCATTTTCGCAAAGCATAAGCCTGATGCGGTGATGCACCTGGCCGCTGAAAGTCACGTCGATCGTTCCATTACCGGCCCGGCTGCGTTTATCGAAACCAATATCGTCGGCACTTATGTACTGCTGGAAGCCGCTCGTGCGTACTGGTCAACGTTGGATGACCAGGCGAAGAAAGCGTTTCGTTTCCATCACATCTCAACCGACGAAGTGTATGGTGATTTGCCGCATCCTGATGAGCATCCGGCGTCAACTGAGCTGCCACTCTTCACTGAGACCACGGCTTATGCGCCCAGCAGCCCTTACTCAGCGTCGAAAGCCTCCAGTGACCATCTCGTGCGTGCCTGGCTGCGTACCTACGGTTTCCCGACCATTGTGACCAACTGTTCAAATAACTACGGCCCGTACCATTTCCCGGAAAAACTGATCCCACTGGTTATCCTGAATGCGCTGGACGGAAAAGCTCTGCCTATTTATGGCAAGGGCGATCAGATTCGTGACTGGCTATACGTTGAAGACCATGCGCGCGCACTCTATACCGTTGTGACTCAGGGGAAACCGGGGGAGACATACAATATCGGTGGGCATAACGAGAAGCAAAACCTGGACGTGGTCCATACGATTTGCGATCTGCTTGATGAGATTGTGCCAAAAGAGGGGTCTTATCGCGATCAGATTACGTATGTTGCTGATCGTCCCGGCCATGACCGTCGCTACGCGATTGATGCGCACAAAATTGGCGTTGAACTGGGCTGGAAGCCTGAGGAGACGTTTGAAAGCGGAATTCGTAAGACGGTAGAGTGGTATCTGAGCAATCAGAATTGGGTTAACAACGTCAAAAGTGGTGCTTATAAAAGTTGGATCGAGCAGAACTACGGGGAACGTTAATAATGAATATTCTTCTGTTCGGTAAAACAGGGCAGGTGGGGTGGGAACTCCAGCGTGCGCTTGCTCCATTAGGTAATTTGATTGCGGTAGATGTTCATTCGGAACAGTATTGCGGGGACTTTAGTAATCCGGAAGGGATAGCTGAAACCGTTCGCGCAATTAAACCCGATGTCATTGTTAATGCGGCGGCACATACAGCAGTAGACAAGGCTGAATCTGAGCCGGATTTTGCCAGACTCCTCAATGCAACAAGCGTTGAAGCGATAGCCAAAGAAGCGGCCAAAATAGACGCATGGGTTGTTCACTACTCTACCGACTATGTATTCCCCGGCGACGGCGAAAAGCCATGGCGTGAAACGGATTTGACTGCTCCGCTGAATGTATACGGTGAGACAAAGCTAGAGGGCGAAAAGTCATTGCAGGCGTATTGCCCTAAGCATCTTATTTTCCGGACCAGTTGGGTATATGCGGGGAAGGGCAACAATTTCGCTAAGACGATGTTGCGGCTCGCAAAAGAGCGTCAGGAACTCTCCGTTATCAACGATCAAGTTGGTGCTCCAACGGGCGCTGAGTTGTTAGCAGACTGCACAGCGCATGCTATTCGTGTCGCAATGATTAAGCCTGAAGTTGCTGGCCTCTACCACCTGGTCGCGTCAAATACGACAACATGGTATGACTATGCGGCACTGGTGTTTGATGAGGCCAGAAAAGCAGGTGTTGAGTTGGCTATTGAAAAGCTTAATGCTGTTCCAACATCGGCTTACCCAACTCCTGCGCGTCGACCGAATAATTCGCGCTTGAACACAGAGAAGTTTCAGGCGAATTTTGATCTTGTACTCCCTTCCTGGGATATTGGCGTAAAACGGATGCTTGCTGAACTTTTTACGACTCAATCAGTTTAATGAGATAAATGCCCTTATAAGGGCATTTGGTTTTTATAGAGAAAAAATGATGGCTACGCGTAAAGGTATTATTCTGGCAGGTGGTTCTGGCACTCGTCTGTACCCTGTTACCATGGCGGTGAGTAAACAACTACTGCCAATTTATGACAAACCAATGATTTATTACCCGCTGTCAACACTCATGCTGGCAGGGATAAAAGATATTCTTATTATCAGTACTCCACAAGACACACCACGTTTTGAACAATTGCTGGGTGATGGCAGCCAGTGGGGAGTGAATCTGAAATATAAAGTCCAGCCAAGTCCAGACGGTCTAGCACAGGCATTTATCATCGGTGAAGAGTTTATCGGTGGTGATAGCTGCGCTTTGGTGTTGGGTGACAATATCTTCTACGGACATGACCTGCCGAAGCAGCTTGAAGCTGCAGTAAATAAAGAGGATGGTGCTACAGTCTTTGCCTACCATGTTAATGATCCTGAGCGCTATGGTGTGGTGGAGTTTGATAGGGACGGGATCGCCATAAGTCTGGAAGAAAAGCCATTAGAACCTAAGAGTAACTATGCTGTTACCGGTCTTTATTTCTATGATAATGATGTGATTGATATGGCCAAAAATCTAAAGCCATCTGCTCGTGGTGAGCTGGAAATTACAGACATTAACCGCATATATCTGGAGCAAGGGCGTCTGTCTGTTGCGATAATGGGTCGTGGATATGCATGGCTAGATACCGGCACTCATCAAAGTCTTATTGAGGCCAGTAATTTTATAGCAACAATTGAAGAACGTCAGGGACTTAAGGTGTCTTGCCCTGAAGAGATTGCTTTCCGTAAAGGCTTTATAGACGCTGACCAAGTTAAAAAATTAGCGGCACCACTCTCCAAAAATGCATATGGTCAGTATCTACAAAAAATGATTAAAGGTTATTAATTCATGAAAGTAATAGAATCAGATATTCCTGGTGTTCTTATTTTTGAACCTAAAATTTTTGGTGATGATCGTGGCTTTTTCTATGAGAGCTTTAGTCAAAAAATATTTGAAGAAACAGTTGGCCACAAAGTTAACTTCGTGCAGGACAATCATTCTAAATCATCTAAAGGTGTTCTTCGGGGGTTACATTATCAACTAAACCCATATGCTCAAGGAAAATTAGTCCGTTGTATAGTTGGGGAGGTATATGATATTGCAGTTGATATACGAAAGTCCTCTAAAACATTTGGACATTGGGTTGGAGTGAATTTGTCGGCAGAAAATAAACGCCAACTCTGGATTCCAGAAGGGTTTGCCCATGGCTTTCAGGTATTAAGTGAAAGTGCAGAATTTGTGTATAAAACCACAAATTATTATCACTCTCAATCAGAGCGAGGATTGCGATATGATGATCCACAAATTAATATAAAATGGCCGTATAAAGGTAATTTGAATTTATCATCAAAAGATCAAGGCGCTCCTCTGTTGGTAAATATTCCAGAAGATGAGTTGTTTAAATGAGTGTAATAAGAAATAGTATCTGGAATATTGCTGGGTATATTATTCCTGCTATAATTACCATTCCCGCGCTAGGTATATTAGGACGAGTGTTGGGTGCAGAAATATTTGGTGTTTTTACACTCGCTCTGGCAATTGTCGGGTATGCAAGTATTTTTGATGTAGGGCTATCTCGTGCAGTGATAAGAGAAGTATCAATTTTTCGAGATAATACTGAAGAAAAACAAAGGATTATATTCACATCATCACTATTGGTCATTATAATGGGGTTAATTGCCTCGTCAATTCTATACATATTTAGTAATGAAATAACAAATTTGCTAAAAATTAGTCAAGATAAATATTTACATGTTGTACATTCGATGGGGATATTAGCGCTGTCGATACCAATTTTTTTGGTTACTCAAATATGGCTTGCCGTACTTGAAGGAGAAGAACGGTTTGCAATACTGAATGTATACAAATCTATTACAGGTTCATTACTCTCTCTGCTTCCAGTTATTTTTATTCATTTCGTTCCATCTTTGGAATCAGCTATTTGGGGGTTGGTGTTTTCACGTATATGTTGTCTAATCGCTGCCTTCTATTTGTGTCGAAAAATAATAATTAACTCCTTACTAAAGTTTAGCCTTACAACTCTAAAAAGGCTGCTTATGTTTGGTGGTTGGATAACAGTTAGTAATATTATTAGCCCCATAATGGCATATTTTGATCGATTTATAGTATCTAATCAGTTGGGGGCTTCAGTTGTTGCTTTTTATACTGCGCCAGCTGAAATAATTGCAAGGCTAGGTATTATACCCGGCGCTTTTGCCAGAGCGATTTTTCCGCGTCTAAGTGCATCCAATATTGCAATTGACAGAAAGAAAAATAAAAGAATAATTTCTCTGGTTCTTTTGGTTGTTACTTTACCTATTTTGTTACTGGGCACTTTGCTTGGGGACAAGTTTATGACTATTTGGATGGGGGATAATTTTTCGGGTGTTCCCTCAACAATTTTGACTATTCTTTTGGTTGGTTTTGTTTTTAATTCACTTGCTCAAATTCCATTTGCGAGTATTCAGTCTCGCGGCTATGCAAAAATTACGGCGTATATACATATGTTTGAATTAGTGCCATATTTATTGATGCTTTATTTTTTTATAAAACATTATGGTATAATTGGTGCCGCATTTGCATGGTCCATAAGGATGATTGTTGACTATTTAATATTATCAATTGTTGATAAAAGCGTTGATAGACGATAATTTTATCATTAAATTACAGTGATGAAATAAAGGCTGGCCATGATATATGTTTTATTACTTGCAATCATTTCCTCTCTAGGAATATTTGTTGCGCTTTATTTTATAAAAACTAATTTAACATCTCCCTTATCACTTCATTGTTTTGCATGGTTCTTAGTTAGTATTGTTGGTCTATTTGCATATGATGATTTTAATGAGTTTCCTGAAATAAGTTTTTATGCTTTCATTATTTGGTATTCAATTCTTTATTTTATTCTGATGGCAGGGGAGTTGGTTGTTCTCACTACTGATAGCAGAAGTTTATTTATCAATAAAAGGTATGCATGTAGTCGATATTGGATTATTGTATTGCCGTTATCTCTTTATTCAGTTTGGGAGATTTATAATGTAGGTAAGGGAGGGCCGGCAAGTTTTTTCCTTAATCTCCGCCTGGCTAACATAATCGATGATTATGATGGAGTAAAATTTACTCTACTGACGGCAGTATATCCAGTTATGGTGGCAATATTTGCTATAGTTTGTTTAGCTGATACTACGAAAAAAAATAAATATTCTATTTTATTATGGATTTTATTATTTTGTATTGGCACTATGGGGAAGTTTGCTATCGTCACACCGGTTCTAATTTACCTAATAATTCGTGAAATGACAGTTGGTTTGAACAAGAGGAAACTATTCCTCTTGGCTCCGATAATAACCGTTACTATTCTTCTTTTACATTTCATAAGAATGTCTTCTGAAGATAATGCCACTGTGAGTTCGGTTTTAGGTGTATATATATACTCCCCTCTTTTGGCATTGAGTAAGTTATCTGAATTGAATAGTATTGGTGATTCAGGGATATATACTTTTAGGTTTATTTTTGCAATTTTATATAAATTAGGATTATCTTCTACCGAGCCTGTAAAAACAATAATGGAATATGTAAATGTGCCGGTTCCTACTAATGTTTTCACCGTGATGCAACCTTTTTACCAAGATTATTCTTTATACGGAGTCGCTTTTGGAGCGATGTTTTATGGGGTAATATACGCTTCAGTTTATATTTTAGCAAGGCAAGGCAGTCCAGTCGCGATGCTTATATATGCTGTTCTTGCTGTAGGGCTGTTTACTTCCTTTTTTGCGGAAACCTTAATAACAAATTTCTCTGGCAACATGAAATTAATTATCTGTATATATATATTATGGCGGTTTACAGTTAAATGCAAAATAAACGAATAACCATTTTAATGGCGACTTATAACGGTGGTGAGCATATTGAGAATCAGCTCCTTTCGTTGCAGCAACAAAAGTATAAGGACTGGATACTTTATATTCATGATGATGGTTCTAAAGACAATACTGTTAGCATCATAAAGAAAATGCAGTTAAATGATAGCCGTATTAATCTTATCGAAGACGGAATAACAAGGCTTGGTGCCGGAAAAAATTTCCTTTCTACAGTAAAATATGTGCAAACAGATTATGCCATTTTTTGCGATCAGGATGACATTTGGCTTGAAAATAAATTGAGTTCTATGTTCTCTTTTGCAGAGAATAAGGGGCTAGCTAACTGTGCTATACCCTGTATTATCTATACTGATGGTTATGCTTTTGATGATGAAACAGGCGATATAGATTTCTCTGGCATTTCTCATAATCACGCTGATAGTCTAAAAGATTTTTTGTTTTTTAATGGTGGCTATCAGGGTTGTTCAATTATGTTTAATAAAGCAATGGTAAATATTATTACTGACTACCGTGGCTATGTTCATTTGCACGACGATATAATAAGCTTAATTGCTCATGCTGTAGGATATGTATATTTTTTACCAAAAAAATTAATGCTTTATCGACAACATGCTGAGGCAGTGACTGGACAAAAAACATTTAATAATGGAATTCGTGCTAAATTAGCTTCAAAAGTCGATTACCTACTGTCTAAAGAACACTTTTTCGTAAAAAAATCATTTTATGACAATTATAAGTTTCTGTTATCAAAGGAAGTGAAAAATGATTTTGATAAATTTTTTAAAATTTGTTTTGCTAAAAATAAATTTTTGCAATTGATTTTTCTGGTAAAATATGGCTTTAGACTTAATAATAGCAGGTTAAAGTTATTATTAAAATGTATGCTTAGAAGGACCTTTAGCAAATGATTTCAATTTTAACACCCACATATAATCGTGCTTACACTCTTAAGCGATTATATATTTCATTACTTAATCAGGTAACTAAAGATTTTGAGTGGATTGTAATAGATGATGGTAGTGAGGATGACACACAAGCGTTAATAGAATCATTTCAACAAGATAATATTATTAATATATTTTATCACAAACAGATAAATTTAGGTAAGCCACAAGCAATAAACACTGGTGTTAAATTATGTAATTCTGAATATATATTTATTGTTGATAGTGACGATGCCTTAACTACAGATGCTATAACTTCTATTACAGATAGTCTTCAACAAGCTGAAACCGAAAACAAAGCTATATCTGGAGTTGCATTTCGTAGAGCATATTTTAATGGGGATATAATTGGTGATAATTTAGATTCTGCCGTTACTACTGATGTCTGTTATCTTCGCGCAACTGAAGCGGGACATTTATTTGCGGGTGATTTGGCATATTGTTTTAAAAGAGAAATGTTATTAAAATTCCCATTCCCTTCTTATGAAAATGAAAAGTTTGTTCCTGAGTTGTTAATTTGGAATAAAATCACTGACTGCGCACTTATAAAATATCACAAAGTCAAAGCCATATATTTAAGCGAATATTTGGATGATGGGCTTTCTAAAAATTTTTCCGCACAACTCAAAGCAAACCCAAAAGGCTTTGGCTTATATTATTTAGATCAAGTAAATCGAGAAGTAAGCTTTATCAAAAAAGCTAAAATGCTAATGCGCTATATACAATGTCGTTTATACGAGATTAAAAAATGAATATATTATTTGTTATAACAGGACTCGGCTTGGGAGGTGCTGAAAAGCAGTTGTGCTTATTAGCCGATAGATTCGCAGAGGAAATGCATAATGTTACGATAGTAGCTCTTTCTGGTGATGCAGTAATTACACCTGCGAGGAAGGACATAAAAATTTATTGTTTAGATATGAAGAAAACGGTTATTAGCTTTTTATTTAGCTTATTTAAACTACGTAATATAATATCAAATATTAAACCAGATGTTGTTCATAGCCATATGTTCCATGCCAATATTATGACAAGAATGGTACGTTTAATATCTGGCAGTAATTTTCATCTTTTATGTACTGCGCATAGTAAAAACGAAGGCGGTAGATTTCGGATGTTTGCGTACCGTGTTACCGATCATTTATGTGATATAAATACAAATGTCAGTCAGGAGGCTCTGGAAAAATTCATTGAATTAAAATCATTTTCATCCTCAAAATCATTTGTTAATTATAATGGTATAGATACGGACGTCTTTAATTTTAGTAGCGAAGTGCGTAAGATACTCAGAAAGAAATTATGTATTGAAGATGAAGAGATTATGATTCTTTCTGTTGGAAGATTAACCCCTGCTAAAGATTACCCGAATCTTCTTGATGCATTTCATTTATTGCCGAAGCACTATAAACTGGTAATTATAGGTGAGGGAGATGTCCGTACTGTACTCGAGAAGAAGATAAAAGATTATAATTTAGCATCCCGAGTGAAATTGCTGGGAAGCATAGATGAAGTGCAAGATTATTATTCTGCTTGTGATTTATTTGTACTATCTTCCGCATGGGAAGGTTTTGGTTTAGTTGTTGCTGAGGCTATGGCTTGTCAGCGAATCGCTGTTAGTACTGATGCTGGAGGTGTGAAAGAAGTTATTGGCAATAATGATTTTATTGTACCTGTTTCAAACCCTAAGGCATTAGCAAATAAAATTATTGAAATTGAAGGGTTAACGGAAGAACGTAAGTGCATTTTACAAACTAACAATAGGAATCATATTATAAATAATTTTTCCATCGATTCTGTCGTTAGCAAATGGTTGAGCATGTATAGAATGAAACAGGATACTTAATGAAAATTTTGCTCATTGGAAATCAATCTAATACCATTATCCTTTTTAGGAAAAAACTTATCGAAAGTCTTGTTTCTATGGGAGTAACAGTTCATACATTAACCATGGATCGCGATGAGGAAAAATTCCGTCAAATTTCAATGTTCGGTGCTATACCCGATCAATATAAATTTTCGAGATCGGGTATGAACCCTTTTTTAGATATGTTGAATACATTGGCATTATCTAAAAAAATACGAAGTATAGGACCTGATGTCGTTTTTTGTTTTTTCCCAAAACCTGTTATTTTCGGCACGCTAGCTGCTAGGTTAGCGGGTGTAAAAAATATTTATAATTTACTAGAGGGACTCGGTTTTTGTTATACAAAACACCAGGGTCAGGATTCTTATAAGAAAAAAATATTAAGATTAGTCCAAACTTTTCTTTATAAAGTGACATTGCCAAGAGCGAAGAAAGTTTTGTTTTTAAATTCTGATGATTATAACGAACTCATTATGGAAAACAAAATTTTCATCTCAGATTCTGAAGTAATTGGTGGGATTGGTGTTAATCTTAATGAGTACTCGTACACAAAACCTAACAGGAGTAACATTCATTTTGGAATGGTTTCACGTCTCCTTGTGGAAAAAGGTGTTAGGGAATTTGTACAGGCTGCCAGGATCATTAAAATAAAATATCCACATGTAAAATTTAGTATCGCAGGAGCGATTGATGATAACCCAGGCGGCATTACCCAAGAGCAAATAAGTACATGGAAAAATGAAGGGCATATAGAGTTTCTCGGGCAAATTTCTGATGTAAAAAGTTATTTGGAAGGATTGAGCATTTTTGTTTTGCCTTCTTATCGAGAGGGTATCCCACGTAGCACACAAGAGGCCATGGCTATAGGCAGGGCAGTGATCACTACAGATGTACCTGGCTGTCGTGAGACTGTTCGCAATGGTTTGAACGGTTTGATAGTTCCTCCCTGGACTGTTAATGAGCTTGCTGATGCTATGGCCTTTTTTGTCAATAACCCTGAAAATATAGTATCAATGGGGTTGGAAAGCCGACGTCTTGCGGAAGAACTTTTTGACGAGAATTACGCAACAGATAAATTAATTAATATATTAATAAATGAATGTGATTAAATGCTTTGTTTTTGCTACAACGTTTCTTATTAGTATATTATTAACTGAAAAGTTAAGGGCGGAATACATATGTCTATACTTGTAACCGGCGGAGCTGGCTATATAGGCTCACATACTGTTTTAACCCTTCTTGAGAAGGGTGAAAAAGTTATTATTATTGATGATCTTTCTAATTCATCTTATGAAGCGTTGAACAGAATTAAGACAATAACTGGTTGTGAGCCGATTTTCTATCAAGGAAATATTCTAAACAGAGAATTACTTAGGCAGATTTTTTCTGAAAATAGGATAACAGATGTTATCCATTTTGCTGGTCTTAAATCAGTTAATGAATCAGTTTTGTACCCACTTAAATATTATGAAGTAAACATTGCAGGGAGTCTTTGTCTATTTGAAGAGATCATAAATGCCGGTGTCAAGAATTTGATCTTTAGTTCTTCTGCTACAGTATATGGTGAGCCGGAGTCAATTCCATTGACTGAAGCTTGTAAAGTGGGTGGAACAACTAATCCATATGGTACATCTAAGCTAATGGCGGAAATGATTCTCCGTGATTTATCAAAAGCTCATCCTAGCCTAAATGTGACAATTTTAAGATATTTTAATCCTGTTGGAGCACATCCATCGGGCCAAATTGGGGAAAGTCCTACCGGTGTCCCTAATAATCTTATGCCTTTTATATGTCAAGTTGCCATTGGTAAGCGTGAACACCTATCAGTGTATGGAGATGACTATCCAACAAAAGATGGTACTGGCGTGCGTGATTTTATCCATGTTATGGATCTAGCTGAGGGACATGTTGCAGCATTAAAGCATCGACCTAGCTCGTCAAATCTGAAAATTTATAATCTTGGTACAGGTAAGGGATATTCGGTTCTCGAACTCCTGGATGCATTCAAACGTGTAACTACGTTGTCCATACCTTACCAATTGACAGCTAGAAGGCCTGGAGATATTGCAGAGTGCTGGTCGGATCCTTCTAAGGCGCGGATAGAACTTGGCTGGGAAGCGAAGCGTAATTTGGATGACATGATTAGGGACTCATGGAAATGGCAACAGCAGAACCCTAACGGCTATTGCTAGTTATTGTAAGTGAATGGCATTTTACGCAACCAGTAATGGTTATCGGTTTTCATTATCTTAGGTTAACATAAGTGTAGCTTTTGCATGCGAGATAGTTCGCATTTATAGAAACCTGACAGGAGTATGTAATGTCCAAGCAACAGATCGGCGTTGTCGGTATGGCAGTGATGGGGCGCAACCTGGCGCTGAACATCGAAAGCCGTGGTTATACCGTCTCCGTTTTCAACCGCTCCCGTGATAAGACCGAAGAAGTCATTGCCGAGAACCCTGGCAAGAAACTGGTTCCTTTCTATACGGTGAAAGAGTTCGTTGAGTCTCTGGAAACGCCTCGTCGTATCCTGTTAATGGTGAAAGCTGGCGCAGGTACCGATGCAGCTATCGACTCCCTGAAGCCTTACCTCGAAAAAGGTGACATCATCATTGATGGCGGTAATACCTTCTTCCAGGACACCATTCGTCGTAATCGTGAACTTTCTGCTGAAGGCTTTAACTTCATCGGTACCGGTGTTTCCGGTGGTGAAGAGGGCGCTCTGAAAGGCCCATCCATCATGCCTGGCGGCCAGAAAGAAGCATACGAACTGGTTGCGCCTATTCTGACTAAAATCGCTGCTGTTGCAGAAGATGGCGAGCCGTGTGTGACTTATATCGGTCCTGACGGTGCCGGTCACTATGTGAAAATGGTGCATAACGGCATCGAATACGGCGACATGCAGCTGATTGCTGAAGCTTATTCCCTGCTGAAAGGCGGTCTTAACCTTTCTAACGAAGAGCTGGCTGAAACCTTTACCGAGTGGAACAAAGGCGAACTGAACAGCTACCTGATCGACATCACCAAAGATATCTTCACTAAAAAAGATGAAGAAGGTAAATACCTGGTTGATGTGATTCTGGACGAAGCAGCGAACAAAGGCACCGGTAAATGGACCAGCCAGAGCTCTCTGGATCTGGGCGAACCGCTGTCACTGATCACCGAATCCGTCTTCGCGCGTTACATCTCTTCCCTGAAAGAGCAGCGCGTTGCGGCATCTAAAGTGCTGTCTGGCCCTCAGGCTAAACCAGCGGGTGATAAAGCCGAATTCGTTGAAAAAGTGCGTCGTGCACTGTACCTGGGTAAAATCGTCTCTTACGCGCAGGGCTTCTCTCAGCTGCGTGCGGCATCAGACGAGAACAACTGGGATCTGAATTACGGTGAGATCGCGAAGATCTTCCGCGCGGGCTGCATCATTCGTGCGCAGTTCCTGCAGAAAATCACCGATGCCTATGCTGAAAACGCCGGTATCGCCAACCTGCTGCTGGCACCGTACTTCAAGAAAATTGCTGACGAATATCAGCAGGCGCTGCGTGATGTGGTTGCCTACGCTGTCCAGAACGGTATCCCGGTTCCGACCTTCTCTGCTGCAGTAGCCTACTACGACAGCTACCGTGCGGCTGTTCTGCCAGCTAACCTGATTCAGGCACAGCGTGACTACTTCGGTGCGCATACTTACAAACGTACCGATAAAGAAGGCGTGTTCCATACCGAATGGATGGAATAAGTTAACTTACTCGCTGTCATCAAAACCCGGAGCCTGTCTCCGGGTTTTTTTATGCAAAAAATGTCGCCTGTTATTCGAAGTAGTCTGAATCTCGCCCCGCTCGTAGTGATTACTCCTGGTTTGCCTTGACAGTTCAGTTTGCCAGGAGGTACAAAGCCCAACAGTTATGTTTATCGCGATGGTCTGGTGGCCATCAGTACAGTTAACTCACAGAAGTCATTAGCGAATGAAAATAACAATCTCCGGAACAGGGTATGTCGGTCTTTCTAACGGCATTCTGATTGCCCAGAATCATGAAGTGGTTGCGCTGGATATCGTGCAGGCCAAAGTGGATATGCTCAATCAGAAAAAATCGCCGATTGTGGATAAAGAAATCCAGGACTATCTCAGCAATAAATCGCTGAATTTCCGCGCCACGACAGATAAAGAAGATGCATACCGCGATGCGGATTACGTCATCATTGCGACGCCTACTGACTACGATCCTAAAACCAACTATTTCAACACCTCAACGGTAGAAGCGGTAATCAAAGACGTTATCGCGATCAACCCTGATGCGGTGATGGTGATTAAATCGACCATCCCTGTCGGTTTTACCAAATCCATTAAAGAAAAATTCGGTATTGATAATATCTTCTTCTCGCCGGAATTCCTGCGTGAGGGGAGAGCGCTTTACGATAACCTGCATCCTTCGCGTATCGTTATTGGCGAACGTTCTGAGCGCGCTGAACGTTTTGCTGCGTTGCTACAGGAAGGGGCCCTGAAGAAAGATATTCAGGTGCTGTTTACCGACTCCACTGAAGCTGAGGCGATCAAGCTCTTCGCGAATACCTATCTGGCAATGCGAGTGGCTTATTTCAATGAACTGGACAGCTACGCAGAGAGCCTTGGACTGAATACCCGTCAGATTATTGAAGGGGTATGTCTCGACCCACGCATTGGCAACCACTATAACAACCCGTCATTTGGCTACGGTGGCTATTGTCTGCCAAAAGACACTAAGCAACTGCTGGCAAACTATCAGGCGGTGCCAAATAATCTCATTTCGGCGATTGTTGATGCGAACCGTACCCGTAAAGATTTCATCTCCGACTCCATCCTCGCGCGTCAACCCAAAGTGGTGGGCGTATATCGTCTGATCATGAAGAGTGGTTCCGATAATTTCCGCGCTTCTTCTATTCAGGGGATCATGAAGCGCATCAAAGCCAAAGGGGTTGAGGTTATCATCTATGAGCCTGCCATGCCGGACGATCAGTTCTTCAATTCTCGTGTGATCCGCGACCTGGATGCATTCAAGAAAGAAGCCGATGTTATCATTTCAAACCGCATGGCTGAAGAACTGTCTGACGTAGCGGACAAAGTCTATACCCGAGATCTCTTCGGTAGCGACTAATTCTCTTGCTCCATAAAAAACCCGGCGGATAAGCCGGGTTTTTTATTTTCAGACTTTGTAAAATTCGCGGTACCAGTTAACGAAGTTTTTCACTCCATCCTTAACCGAGGTTTGCGGTTTAAATCCGATCACCTCATAAAGAGCCTGGGTATCGGCACTGGTCTCCAGAACATCCCCTGGCTGGAGAGGAAGCATGTTTTTCTCTGCTTTTGTACCCAGTGCTTCTTCCAACGCGGTAATGTAATCCATAAGTTCGACTGGCGAGCTGTTACCAATATTGTAAACGCGATACGGCGCGGAGCTGGTCGCCGGGGAACCGGTCTCAACGGTCCAGTCTGCATCGGCCTGAGGAATAACATCCTGCAGACGAATAATGGCTTCGGCGATGTCGTCGATGTAAGTAAAATCGCGCTTCATCTTGCCGTAGTTGTAAACGTCGATGCTTTTGCCTTCAATCATCGCTTTGGTGAATTTAAACAGTGCCATATCCGGACGGCCCCATGGACCATACACGGTAAAGAAGCGCAGCCCGGTGGTCGGCAAGTTGTAAAGATGCGAATAGGTGTGCGACATCAACTCGTTGGCTTTTTTAGTCGCAGCATAGAGCGAGACCGGATGATCCACGGAGTCGTCAGTGGAGAAAGGCATCTTGCGGTTGAGACCGTATACGGAGCTCGACGAGGCATAAAGAAGATGCTGAACATTGTTATGGCGACAGCCTTCCAGCACGTTGAGATGCCCAATAAGGTTGGCATCAGCATAGGCGTGTGGGTTTTCCAGGGAGTAGCGTACGCCCGCCTGCGCGGCAAGATGAATCACACGGTCAAACTTCTCAGACGCGAAAAGCGTGGCCATACCTTCCCGGTCGGCTAATTCCAGCTTGTGAAAGGTGAAACGCTCAGATTTTAACAGTTCCAGGCGTGCCAGCTTCAGGTTGACATCGTAGTATTCATTGAGGTTGTCGATACCGACAACCTGATGACCAGCCTCAAGGAGGCGTTTACTGACATTCGCACCGATAAAACCTGCGGCACCCGTGACCAAAAATTTCATAGCTTCCCTCATAAACCCTATTCTTTAGATGCCGTAACGCATCACATGGCGTCTATGATAGCGCGAAGGGGGTTAGTTACATAACCCATCTTTCCGATATTACTCATCGGATTCTTATAGAAAAATCGCCAGTAATCGATAAACTATACAAACTAATTATGTTTGCCCTTTTTTTATCAGTTAGGGATTGTATGACGCAAAACAACAATAGCCAGGTCAGCAGAAGCAATGACCCTGAGCAAATTGATTTACTTGATTTAGTGTTCCAGCTGTGGCGTGGGAAGTGGGTGATAGCAGCCTTTGTTGTTGTTTGTATCGCCCTGGCAATTGGATATTTATCCGTTGCAAAAGAAAAGTGGACCTCTAGCGCAATTATTGCACAACCTGACGCAGCTCAGATTGCCAGCTATTCTAATGCGTTGAATATCCTGTATGGTACCGCCGCACCTACAATGAATGACAACCAAACGCGTGCTATCGGCCGTTTTAGCTCATCATTCTCGGCGTTGTCGCAGGCGCTTGAAAACCAGGCTGTACCTGAAAAACTGACAATTGAGCCCAAGGTTAAAGACCAGCCATTCCCGTTAATTGTATCGTATACCAGTTCATCGGCAGAAGCCGCGCAAAAGCAGCTGGCGCAGTACATTCAGCAGGTTGATGAGCAAACGGCAAAAGAACTCGCCGCTGACCTTACTGACAACATCAAAGCGCAGATAAAAACCCTGAATGATTCTCTGAAAAACCAGGAGAAGGTCGCTCAGGAGCAGAAGGATCTGCGTATCAAACAGATTGCTGAGGCGTTGAAGAACGCAGAAGCGGCGAAAATTACCTCGCCTCAGCTTCAGCAAACCCAGGAAGTGACTCAGGAAACGATGTTCCTGCTGGGAAGTGAGGGGCTGAAATCAATGATTGACAACGAAGCTTCTCTCCCGTTGGTCTTCCCAAGAGCCTATTATCAGACCAGGCGAAATCTGCTGGACATCCAGAATCTGAACGTAAACCCGGACACAATCCACGTTTACCGTTATGTCATGAAGCCGGAACTCCCTGTACGTCGTGACAGCCCGAAAAAAGCGATAGTTCTAATTCTGGCTGTGCTGCTGGGCGGAATGATTGGTTCTGGCGTGGTGCTTGGCCGCAACGCATTGCGCAACTACAAACCAAAAGCCTGATTTGCAGGTAAAAAAACCGGGGATATTCCCCGGTTTTTTTATTTGTGCCGTTTGCGAAGATTTTCAATCACCGCCGTCAAATCCAGCTCCTGGTCTTGCAGCAGCACCAGCAGGTGATACATCAGGTCCGACGCTTCATTCGTCAGCTCCTCGCGGTCATGCACCGTCGCGGCCAGCGCGGTTTCAACGCCTTCTTCACCTACCTTCTGCGCAATACGCTTGGTTCCGCTGGCGTACAGCTTTGCGGTATACGAACTTTCAGGGTCAGCCGTTTTACGCTCTGCCAGCAGCTTTTCCAGTTGATACAGGAACAACCACTGGTGGCTCGCCTCGCCGAAGCAGCTGCTTGTGCCCTTATGGCAGGTTGGGCCGATTGGGTTTGCCAGCACCAGCAGGGTGTCGTTATCGCAGTCTGGCGTAATGCTCACTGCATTCAGGAAATGACCCGAGGTCTCGCCTTTGGTCCACAGGCGCTGTTTAGTGCGGGAGTAGAAGGTCACTTTGCCGCTGGCGAGCGTTTTCGCCAGCGCGTCCTGGTTCATATACCCCAGCATCAGCACTTCGCCTGAGACGGCATGCTGGACAACCACCGGCAGTAATCCGTCCGTTTTTTCCCAGTCCAGCTGCGCCTGTTGTTGCTCTGTTAACATACCCTGATCTCCACGCCCTGGTCGGCCAGGTACGTTTTTAACTCACCAATATTAATAATCTGCTTGTGGAACACGGAAGCGGCCAGCGCGCCGTCCACGTTCGCATCGCGGAAGGCTTCCAGGAAATGTTCCATGGTGCCCGCGCCGCCTGAGGCAATCAGCGGAACGTGGCAGACCTCACGAACTTTTTTCAGCTGTTCGAGGTCATACCCGTTACGCACGCCATCCTGATTCATCATGTTGAGGACAATCTCGCCAGCGCCACGCTTCTGCACTTCCTGCACCCAGTCGAGCGTTTCCCACTGCGTCACGCGCGTGCGGCTTTCATCCCCCGTGTACTGATTGACGTGATACTTGCCCGTTGCGGCGTCATACCAGGTGTCGATCCCGACCACAATACACTGCACGCCAAAACGATCGGCGAGGCGGGTAATGAGCTCCGGGTCGGCCAGGGCAGGGGAGTTGATGGAAATCTTGTCGGCGCCAAACGAGAGAATTTTGGCGGCGTCGTCAGCGGACTTAATTCCGCCCGCCACGCAGAACGGAATGTCGATCACTTCCGCCACGCGTTCCACCCAGCTTTTGTCGACCACGCGGCCATCGCTGGACGCGGTAATATCGTAGAACACCAGCTCGTCTGCGCCTTCATCAGCATAGCGTTTTGCCAGCGGAACGATGTCGCCAATGATCTCGTGGTTGCGGAACTGCACGCCTTTCACGACCTGGCCGTCACGTACGTCCAGGCAAGGGATTATCCGTTTTGCCAGCATTGAATCGCCTCCGTCACCGTAAATTTACCTTCCAGCAGGGCCCGGCCCACAATCACGCCCTGTACCCCCGTTCCGCGCAGCGCGGCGATATCGGCTAAGTCACCGATGCCGCCAGATGACTGGAATGCCACCTGCGGATAACGGGCGCAAACTTCTTCATATAAAGAAACGTTGGAACCCGCCAGCGTGCCGTCGCGCGAGATGTCCGTGCACAGCACGTGTTTCAGGCCCACAGGGAGATACGTCTCGACCAGCTCTTCCAGCGTAACGCCGGAGTTTTCCTGCCAGCCGCTGACGGCCACCTGCTTGTTGCCCTGTTCGTCAATACGCACGTCCAGCGCCAGTACAAGGGCGTCGGCGCCAAAGCGGCGGAACCAGCCCTTCACCGTCTCAGGATCTTTCACGGCGGTTGAACCTACCACCACGCGGGCCACGCCAGCGTCCAGCAGCGCCGCGACGTCATCTTCCGTACGCACGCCGCCGCCAACCTGTACCGGCACATCAACACCCGCAATAAGTTGTTTAAGCAGCGGGATCTGGCGTTTCGCCGGGTCTTTCGCGCCAGTCAAATCCACAAGATGCAGTACCTGCGCACCCTGGGCGGCATAATCCTGCAGACGCGGCAGCGGATCGTTTCCGTAGTCTCGCTGCTGCCCGTAATCACCCTGATGCAGACGGACAACCGTACCGTCAATTAAATCTAACGCGGGAATAATCATCACATCTCCAGGAAGTTTTTCAGCAGCTGCGCGCCCGCGGCGCCAGAGCGCTCCGGGTGAAACTGCACGCCGAAGAAATTGTCTTTCTGTACGGCTGCCGTAAACGCCTCGCCGTAAGTGCACTGGGCGATCGTATTCACGTTCACTGGCATGGCGTAGCTGTGCACGAAGTAAAAATACGCGCCGTCTTCGATGCCGCGAAACAGCCTGTCGCCCGCTTTGGCGTACACGCGGTTCCAGCCCATATGCGGCAGAGGCAGACCGTGATCAGTCATTTTCGGCACGTCTTCGTCAATAATGCCCAGCAGGTCAACGCCGTTATTCTCTTCGCTGCGGCGGCCCAGGATCTGCATGCCCAGGCATATGCCCAGCACCGGCTGGGTACAGGCCTTGATCAGATCGATCAGATCGCGTTCGCGAATCTGATCCATTGCAGCCTGCGCGGTACCTACGCCCGGTAAAAAGAGTTTGTCGGCGCGCAGCACCACGTCCGGGTCACGGCTCACCACCGGCTCGTAGCCGTGGCGCGCAATGGCCGATTTTACGGAGTTAAGGTTGGCGCATCCGGTATCCAGAATCACCACATTCATTACAGCACTCCTTTCGATGAAGGCAGGGCGTCACCTTCCACGCGAATTGCCTGGCGCAGGGTACGACCAAAGGCTTTGAAGAGACTCTCCACGCGGTGGTGGTCGTTCTTACCTTTGGTCTTCAGGTGCAGCGTCAGGCCCATGGTATAAGACAATGAACGGAAGAAGTGCTCCACCATTTCAGTGCTCAGATCGCCCACGCGCTGGTAATTGAAGTCTGCTTTATATTCCAGGTGCGGGCGACCGGAGATGTCCATGGCGCAGCGCGCCAGACACTCGTCCATCGGCAGAACAAAGCCAAAACGGTTAATGCCGCGTTTATCACCGAGCGCAAGCTTCAGTGCTTCACCCAGCGCCAGGCCGGTATCTTCCACGGTGTGGTGATCGTCAATGTAGAGATCGCCTTTTACCGTAATTTCCATGCGGAAACCGCCGTGGGTGGCAATCTGGTCGAGCATGTGGTCGAAGAAACCCACTCCAGTGTGGATCTTGCTGCCGCCTTCGCGGTCCAGCCAGACCTTCACATCAATCTGCGTCTCTTTAGTGTTACGTTCAACGTGCGAGTAGCGGTCGCGTTTTGTCAACTGCTCGCCAATCATCGTCCAGTTCAGGTTGTTGCGGTCGTATCGCAGTCCCGCGATGCCCATGTTTTCCGCCAGCGTAATATCGGTGATGCGATCGCCGATGACATAGCTGTTGGTTTTATCCAGCGCATCTTCAGCCAGGTAGCGCTCAACCAGCTTCACCTTTGGCTTACGGCAGTCGCACTCGTCGGCCGGCATGTGCGGGCAAATCAGCACCTCATCAAATACCACGCCCTGAGAGGTCAGCACCTGCATCATTAAATTATGCGGGCCGTCAAAGTCTGCCTGCGGGAAGCTGTCGGTACCCAGACCATCCTGATTGGTGATCATCACCAGCCTGTATCCGGCTTTTTGCAGCTTGAGCAGCACCGGGATCACGTCCGGTTCAAAGGCCAGCTTGTCGAATCGATCGACCTGAAAATCGGCTGGTGGCTCCGAAATAAGGGTGCCGTCACGATCGATAAAAAGGATCTTCTGGGTCATACTTTCTCCGCTTTCAGGGCGTCAATTACGCGCTGGCTCTCTGCGCGGGTGCCGACGGTAATGCGCAGGCATCCGCTCAGGGAAGGTTGTTTATTCTGGTCTCGTAAGATAATGCCCTGATCCCATAAAGATTTAAATACGGCACTCGATGCGGTGAAGCGTACCAGGATGTAGTTGGTTTCCGAGTCGAACACCTGCTCCACGCACGGGATATCCTTCAGGGCAGTCACCAGATACTGACGTTCCTCCAGGATTTGCGCCACGCGCTCGCGCATCGCGTTGATCCCCTGAGGCGTCAGCGCCTGTGCCGCAATATCGGCTACCGGCGTCGAGAGGGGGTACGGAGCGATCACCTTCAGCAGCAGGTCGATGACCTCTTTATTCGCCAGCGTAAAGCCGCAGCGCAGGCCCGCAAGGGCGAAAGCCTTCGACAGCGTACGCAGCACCACCAGGTGCGGATACTCTTCCAGCCAGCCAGCCAGCGTCGCCTGCGGGCAGAACTCGATGTAGGCTTCGTCGGCCACCACCAGGGCTTTTCCGCGCGTCATCTCCAGCAGGGTGCGGATATCCTGCGGGTTAATAATCTGCCCGGTCGGGTTGTTCGGGCTACAGACAAAGACGACTTTTACGCCGTCAAGATTGTCGGCAATGCCCTGCAGATCCAGCTGCCAGTTCTCCAGGGAGAGCACGTTGCGGCACGCCACCCCAAAGGTTTCCGCGCTGACGCTGTACATGCCGTAGGTCGGCTGGCAGTACATGACGGCGTCTTTGCCCGGCTCGCAGAACGCGCGGATCAGCAGCTCAATGCCCTCATCCGCGCCGCGGCTGACCAGCACCAGCTCTGGCTTCACGCCCGCGTACTGCGCGTAGTTTTCGATAACAGCTTTCGGCTGACACTCCGGATAGCGGTTCAGCGTTTGCTGCGACAGCTCAAACTGCACCGCAGTCGGGAATTCGTTAGCATTCAGCCAGACATCCCCTTTGCCGCCCAGACGACGCGCAGACTGGTAAGGCGTCAGGCGACGGACATTTTCGCGGGCTAATTCTTCAATGTTCATGCTTGCTCCTTCAGGGCTGCAACGCGCAGCGTAACGGCATTTTTGTGGGCGGTCAGGCGCTCGGCGGCAGCCAGGGTTTCAATGGTCGAGGCCAGTGAGGCAAACCCTTCGCGGGAGAGTTCCTGCACGGTCATTCGCTTCTGGAAATCCGCCAGGCCGAGGCTGGAACAGGTTGAGGTGTAGCCGTACGTTGGCAGCACGTGGTTGGTGCCGGAGGCGTAATCGCCCGCTGACTCCGGTGACCAGTCGCCGAGGAACACCGAGCCCGCGCTGGTAATGCTGTCGACCAGATCGCGCGCGTTGCGGGTCTGAATAATCAGGTGCTCCGGGCCGTACTGGTTAGAAATGGCAATGCACTGCTCAAGATCGCGCGCCACAATCAGGCGGCTGGCCGCTAACGCCTGGCGTGCCGTTTCGGCGCGAGGCAGGTCGGCAAGCTGACGCTCAACGGCTTCGCCCACGCGTTTTGCCATATTGGCGTCCGGCGTCAGCAGGATGACCTGCGAGTCCGGGCCGTGTTCCGCCTGTGAAAGCAGGTCGGATGCCACGAAATCCGGCGTTGCGCCGCTGTCGGCAATCACCAGCACCTCAGACGGGCCGGCAGGCATATCGATGGCCGCGCCGTCCAGACGCTGGCTGACCTGGCGCTTGGCTTCGGTCACATACGCATTGCCCGGACCAAAGATTTTGTCGACCTTCGGAATGGATTCCGTGCCGAACGCCAGGGCCGAAATCGCCTGCGCGCCACCCACTTTATAGACCGCCTGCACGCCGCACAGCTTCGCCGCGTAGAGGATCTCGTCGGCAATCGGTGGCGGCGAGCACAGCACCACTTTCTGACAGCCGGCAATCCGCGCGGGAGTCGCCAGCATCAGTACGGTGGAGAAAAGCGGCGCAGAGCCGCCGGGAATATAGAGGCCGACGGACGCAACCGGGCGCGTTACCTGCTGGCAACGCACGCCGGGCAGGGTTTCGACATCTACGGTCTGCAGCTTTTGCGCGGTGTGGAATGTATCAATGTTTTTCACCGCAACAGCCATTGCCTGCTTGATGTCGTCACCCAGACGATTGCTGGCATCAATGATTTCCTGCTCGGTAACCTGTAATGCGCCGACTTCCGTCTTATCAAACTTCGCGCTGTATTCACGCAGCGCGTCATCGCCACGGGCTTTGACGTTATCCAGGATCTCTGCCACGGTGCGCGAGATGCTTTCAGAGGCGGAAATCGCCGGGCGCATCAGCAGCTCGCGCTGCCGTGCGTCGCTACAGGTATTCCAGTCGATGATTGTGTTAAAGCTCATGGCCATTACTCCATCATCTTCTCAATTGGCAGCACCAGGATGGAGCTTGCGCCCAGCGCCTTCAGTTTTTCCATGGTTTCCCAGAACAGGGTTTCGCTGCTCACCATGTGCATCGCCACGCGCTGCTGATCGCCCGCCAGCGGCAGGATGGTTGGGCGCTCGGCGCCCGGCAGCAGGGCAATCACTTCATCCAGACGCTCGGTTGGGGCGTGCATCATGATGTACTTGGACTCACGCGCCTGAATGACGCCCTGAATACGGGTCAGCAGCTTGTCAATCAGCTGCTGCTTGGCATCCGCCATCTCGCCGTCGCGCTGAATCAGGCACGCTTTGGAGCGGTAGATCACTTCCACTTCGCGCAGGCCGTTCGCTTCCAGCGTCGCGCCGGTAGAGACCAGGTCACAGATGGCGTCCGCCAGGCCCGCACGCGGCGCCACTTCAACAGAGCCGTTCAGCAGGCAGGATTTAAACTGCACGCCTTTCTGATCCAGATAACGCTTTAACAGGTGAGGGTAGGAGGTGGCAATACGTTTGCCGTTCAGCGCGGCCGGGCCGTCCCAGGCTTCATCAACCGGCGTTGCCAGCGACAGGCGGCAGCCGCCGAAGTCCAGACGACGCAGGGTGAAGTAACGCGGATCTTCGCCCTGCGCGCGGCGGGTCAGCAGCTCTTCTTCCAGCACGTTTTCCCCGATGATGCCGAGGTCAACGACGCCATCCATGATCAGGCCGGGAATATCGTCATCACGCACGCGCAGAATGTCGATGGGCATGTTTTCAGCCAGAGCAATCAGGCGCTGGGTGTGCAGGTTAATTTTAATCCCGCAGCGGGCCAGCAGTTCGCGTGAATCGTCACTCAAACGGCCTGATTTTTGAATAGCTATGCGTAAACGTGAGTTATCTAACATTCTTTATTCCTCGTTAACCTGTTTTAACCTGTCTGAATTCGGTCCAAAAAAAAGCCCCCGGAAGAAGATCTTCCGGGGGCTTTTTCATGCGTTCATGCACCACTGGAAGATCCAAACGTCTTCCAGCACACATCGCCTGAAAGACTAGTCAGGATGATGGTGATGATGGTGGTGTTTAAATTGAACGCGTGTCATATAAATTCTCGATGAATGCTTATTCATTTGATGTCTTTTAACCTAAACCAGTTGTACGACATATTGCAAGGGCTTTTTTTGATCATTAATTCATTTCATATTGATGCTATGAATTGTGTGTTCTGCCGGGCTGGCGTAGCCTTATGAAAGACGAGTGAGAGTCAGGAGAATTCGCATGAAAAAGGTCGCGATTGTCGGTTTAGGATGGCTGGGAATGCCGCTGGCGATGTCATTAGCCGCGAAAGGCTGGCAGGTGACCGGGAGCAAGACCACCCGAGATGGGGTCGAAGCGGCGCGCATGTGCGGTATTGATGGCGTTGAACTGCGTCTGGAGCCGGAGCTAGTGTGTGATGCGGACGATCTGGACACGCTGATGAACGTGGATGCGCTGGTGATTACGCTACCCGCGCGGCGCAGCGGACCGGGCGAATCATTTTATCTGCAGGCGATGCAGGAGATTGTCGACAGCGCGCTGGCGCATCACGTACCGCGCATTGTTTTCACCAGCTCGACGTCGGTCTATGGCGATGCTGAAGGTGTGGTAAAAGAGAGCTCCGAGCGCCGTCCCGTTACGGCGAGCGGTCAGGTCCTGAAAGAGCTGGAAGACTGGCTGCATAATCTTCCCGGCACGCAGGTTGATATCGTGCGTCTGGCAGGATTGGTGGGGCCTGGACGCCATCCGGGACGCTTCTTTGCCGGAAAGACGGCGCCAGACGGCCAGCATGGCGTGAATCTTGTCCATCTTGAGGATGTTATTGGCGCGATTGAGTTACTCTTACAGGCTCCGAAAGGCGGACACATCTATAATATATGTGCACCGTCTCATCCGGCGCGCAGCACCTTTTACCCGCTGATGGCACGTCAGCTTGGCCTGGCTCCGCCGGTCTTTAGTGAGGCAAAGGATTACAGCAAAGGCAAAATTGTTGATGGCAATCGCATTTGTCATGAGCTGGGGTTTGAGTATCAGTATCCCGATCCGCTGGTGATGCCCATGGAATAAGACCCGCAGCGGAGACGATCGCACACCAGAAGGGGGCGAGCATGAAACCGCTGCTGGATGTTCTTATTATTCTGGATGCACTGGAAAAAGAGGGGAGCTTTGCCGCTGCGTCGGCAAAGCTCTACAAAACCCCGTCTGCGTTGAGCTATACCGTTCAAAAACTGGAAAGCGATCTCAATATTCAGATCCTCGATCGCTCCGGGCACCGCGCTCGTTTTACCCGAACCGGACAGATGCTGCTGGAAAAAGGCCGCGAAGTTCTGCATACCGTTCGCGAGCTGGAAAAACAGGCCGTTAAGCTCCATCAGGGATGGGAAAACGAGCTGGTTATTGGCGTGGATGATACCTTTCCGTTTTCTCTCCTGACGCCGCTGATTGAAGCTTTTTATCAACACCACAGCGTGACCCGTCTTATCTTTATCAACGGCGTGCTGGGTGGCTCCTGGGATGCTTTAACCCAGGGCAGAGCGGATATTTTTGTCGGTGCACTCCATGAGCCTCCCCAGCTGAGCGATTTTGGTTTTGCCCGGCTGGGCGTGCTGGAGCAGGTATTTGCCGTGGCGCCCCATCATCCCCTGGCTCAGGAGCCTGAGCCGCTTAACCGCCGCGTGATTAAAGGCTACCGCGCGATTGTGGTGGGGGACAGCTCTCGTCCGGAATGTTCGGCCTCCTCACAGCTGCTTGATGAGCAGGAGGCCATCACCGTTTTCGACTTTAAAACCAAGCTGGAGCTGCAAATAAGCGGCCTGGGCTGCGGCTATTTGCCCCGCTATCTGGCGCAGCGGTTTATTGACAGCGGTGCGCTTGTTGAAAAACAGGTACTTGCTCAAAACAGCCATGAGTCGGTGTGGGTGGGCTGGAATGAACAGACCGCCGGGCTGGCCAGTGCCTGGTGGCGCGACGAAATTTTAGCAAATAGTGCTATCGCCGCTGTTTATGCTCAGGGCAGCGTCGAAAAATCAGCCAGTTAGCAAAAAGAAAATTACCCGCTGCGTTGCAAAGTATTGCCTTTTGTATCCGATGTGGGGCAAAATGCCGCCGCTGCAACCAAATGAATAATCGACGATATAAAAGGCGTCGGTTATTTTTTTTTGCATGTACGAAACGAAACTAAAAACCAAGAGGCCGGGCTTCGTACCGGATAGATATTTACTAAAATCCGACAGTTGTTGTCGCTGAGGAAGAAACAAATGGGGCAATTTTTCGCTTACGTGGCGGTTATCACCTTAAAGGAGAATAACTATGTCGCATAACGCAACTCCAAACACCTCTCGCGTGGAATTACGTAAAACGCTTACGTTGATTCCGGTTGTTATGATGGGCCTGGCCTATATGCAACCGATGACGCTGTTCGATACATTCGGTATCGTATCAGGCCTCACAGACGGTCATGTGCCGACGGCTTACGGCTTCGCGCTGATTGCGATCCTCTTTACCGCGCTGAGCTACGGTAAGCTGGTTCGCCGCTATCCGTCTGCCGGTTCCGCCTACACTTATGCACAGAAATCCATCAGCCCGACGGTTGGCTTTATGGTGGGCTGGTCTTCGCTGCTCGACTACCTGTTCGCGCCGATGATCAACATTCTGCTGGCAAAAATCTATTTTGAAGCGCTGGTGCCATCGATTCCATCCTGGATGTTCGTCGTGGCGCTGGTGGCCTTTATGACTGCCTTCAACCTGCGCAGCATTAAGTCTGTTGCCAACTTTAACTCCGTTATCGTTGTGCTTCAGGTTGTCCTGATTGCCGTTATTCTTGGCATGGTGATCTATGGCGTGTTCCACGGCGAAGGCGCTGGTACGCTGGCGAGCAGCAAACCGTTCTGGTCTGGTGATGCGCATGTGATCCCGATGATTACCGGGGCAACCATTCTGTGCTTCTCCTTTACCGGTTTTGACGGGATCAGCAACCTGTCTGAAGAAACGAAGGATGCAGAGCGCGTGATCCCGCGTGCCATCTTCCTGACGGCGCTGATTGGCGGTCTGATCTTTATTTTCTCGACCTATTTCCTGCAGCTGTACTTCCCGGATATCTCTCGCTTCAAGGATCCGGATGCGTCTCAGCCAGAAATCATGCTGTATGTGGCGGGTAAAGCGTTCCAGGTTGGCGCGCTGATCTTCTCCACCATCACCGTACTGGCATCCGGTATGGCCGCGCATGCAGGCGTTGCGCGTCTGATGTACGTAATGGGCCGCGATGGCGTATTCCCGAAAAGTTTCTTCGGCTACGTGCATCCAACCTGGCGTACCCCGGCGATGAACATTATCCTGGTCGGTGCGATCGCGCTTCTGGCGATTAACTTTGACCTGGTGATGGCAACGGCGCTGATTAACTTCGGTGCGCTGGTGGCGTTTACCTTTGTTAACCTGTCGGTTATCTCTCAGTTCTGGATCCGTGAAAAGCGTAACAAAACGCTGAAAGATCACTTCCAGTATCTGTTTCTGCCGATGTGTGGTGCCCTGACCGTGGGCGCGCTGTGGGTTAACCTGGAAGAGAGCTCGATGGTGCTTGGCCTGATTTGGGCGGGTATCGGCCTGATTTACCTGGCCTGCGTTACGAAGAGCTTCCGTAACCCGGTTCCGCAGTACGAAGACGTCGCGTAAGACTGTGTCGGGTGGCGGTTACGCCTTACCCGACCTACATAACCCGTAAGCCCGCGTAAGCGCAGCGCCGCAGGGCAAAAAAAAACCGGAGACCATCGCCTCCGGTTTTTTTATTTCTGACTTTCAGACTATCTCTTGCGCGTACTGGAACAGGGATTTCAACAGTGCCTGTTTCTCAGCATTCCCTTCATACTGGCCATAAAGCATTTCCAGCTCCTGAGCATAGCTGTGCAGATACTCTGGGGTAAATACGTTGCGACGGTGCTGCAGCCAGCGTTCCTGCTCTGCTTCATCCAGGGTTCCCGGGTAATTACGCGCGCGGTAATTAAACATCAGCTTTTCGATGCGCTTATCGGCGAAGGTGATATCAAGCGCCGGTAAGTTACGCGGCTCGGTTTGCAGAACGATATTCATGGCCGCGCGATCGGCATCGCTGAAGAAGCCGTTATAGAGCTGGGCATCCACGTTTTCAGACGGCACGAATGGTTCCGCCTCGGCAAAGATAGCAACCACTTTCTCGCGCACCTGCGGGTTTTCGCGCAGCACTTTCAGGTTATCGAGGCAGTGCTGACGGTTGATGCCCAGCCTGTCTGCATCTTCCGGGCGCAGCGTGTTCGCCTGAGCGAGTACCGGACATTTATTTATATGCACCAGTTTGACCGGCACCGCGGGCAGATCGCCGAGTTCATTTTTTGGCGTGTACAAACGTTCGCGCAGGGTATCGCTGTCGAGCTCCAGCAGGGGTGAAATATCGCCCGCCAGGTCCACCATGATGACCGCATTACGGTTGTCCGGATGCCACGCCAGCGGGGCAACCCAGCTGGTATTGCCGCGCCATGCACCAAACATGCCGGAAATATGCACCAGCGGCTTCATCTGCGGTACGTCGATAAGGGTCATAAGCTTCTGCTTGCTGCGATGGCTTAGCAGATACTCAAACAGCCGGGGCTGTGCGCTTTTCACCAGCTTCGCCATGGCAATGGTGGCATAGACGTCCGCCATCGCGTCGTGGGCGTTGCTGTGCTCGATACCGTTGGCGCGCGTCAGGTGTTCCAGCCGGAAGCTGGTCAGCCCTTCCTCATTTTCCGGCCAGTTAATGCCTTCAGGACGCAGGGCGTAGCAGGCGCGCATGATGTCGAGCAAATCCCAGCGTGAATTGCGGTTCTGCCAGCTCCAGGCATAGGGATCGTAGAAGTTGCGATAAAAGATATTGCGCGTCACTTCGTCATCGAAGCGGATGTTGTTGTAACCGACCACGCAGGTATTGGGGACGGTAAACAGATCGTGGATGCGTCGGGCGAATTCTGCCTCGTTAACGCCTTTCTCCCGCGCTTCCTGAGGGGTGATGCCGGTAACCATGACCGCGCCGGGCTGCGGCAGGTAGTCATCCGCAGGCTTGCAGTAAAAGACCTCGGGCTCGCCAATAATGTTGAATTCGTCGTCGGTACGGATGGCGGCAAACTGCGCCGGTCGGTCCAGCGCCGGGTGAGTGCCAAAGGTTTCGTAGTCGTGGAACAAAAAAGTCGGGCGAGCGGCAGAGTCAGACACCAGTAATACCATCCTGTTAAAAAATGACGTCACTATGGTAAACGATCGCGCGGGTCAGACCGAATAAAAAGCACCGCCGCGTGGCAAATTTGCGCGCCAGCTTCAGAGAAAAATCTGCGCTCTGTCACATTTTATTGCAATTAAGCCAGGTAACGACATCAGAACTCCCGTAAAAAGGTCATCGATTTTTACTGACCTGAGGATATACCGTTGAAACGCCGTCTGTTTATTGCTGTTTCTTTACTCGCTTCGAGTGTCTCATCTGCTTTTGCGGCCGAACCACTGGATTTTTCGCCGCAGCCTCCGGCCATTCAGGCTGGCTCCTGGGTGCTGATGGACTACACGACTGGTCAGATTTTAACGGCGGGCAACGAACATCAACAACGTAATCCGGCGAGCCTGACCAAGCTGATGACGGGCTATGTGGTTGATCGGGCCATTGATAGCCACCGCATTACGCCGGACGACATTGTCACCGTAGGGCGTGACGCGTGGGCAAAAGGTAACCCGGTTTTTGACGGCTCGTCGCTGATGTTCCTGAAAGAGGGCGATCGCGTCTCCGTGCGCGATCTGAGCCGCGGCCTGATAGTCGATTCCGGCAACGACGCCTGCGTGGCGCTGGCCGATCACGTGGCGGGCGGGCAGCCGCAGTTCGTGAAAATGATGAACGACTACGTGCAGAAGCTGAACCTGCGCGATACGCATTTTGAAACCGTCCACGGGCTGGACGCGCCGGGCCAGCACAGCTCCGCCTATGACCTGGCCGTACTCTCCCGGGCCATCATCCACGGCGAGCCTGAGTTTTACCATATGTACAGCGAAAAGAGCCTGACCTGGAACGGGATCACCCAGCAAAACCGTAACGGCCTGCTGTGGGATAAAACCATGAACGTGGACGGCCTTAAAACGGGGCATACCTCGGGGGCTGGCTTTAACCTGATTGCGTCTGCCGTAGACGGCCAGCGCCGTTTAATCGCTGTGGTGATGGGGGCGGACAGCCCGAAAGGGCGCGAAGACCAGGCCCGGAAACTGCTGCACTGGGGACAGCAGAATTTCGATACGGTGCAGATCCTGCATAGCGGTAAAAAAGTAGGGACGGAGCGCATCTGGTACGGCGATAAGGAGCAGGTGAAGCTGGGCACCGACCAGGACTTCTGGTTGGCCTTGCCGAAAGCGGAGGTTCCCAACATCAAAGCCAAATACGTGCTGGATAAAAAAGAGCTGGAAGCGCCGATTGCCTCTCATCAGCGGGTCGGGGAGATTCAGCTCTACGATCGCGACAAGGTGGTAGCCCACTGGCCGCTGGTAACGCTGGAAGCCGTTGATAAAGGCGGTCTGTTCTCCCGTCTGAGCGATTATCTGCACCATACGCTCTAACGGCAGATGAGCAGACTGGCAGGGTTGCGAGTCTGCTCACATAATAAACACTCCTCGTTTGCTGATAATGATAATCCAGTTTTATAGTGTATAAATATACAGTAATAAATGGAGGCAGCATGGACTACAGCATTAAGCAGCAACAGAAACGTAAGATTGCCGGTTTTCATTTGGTTGGACCGTGGGAACACACGGTAAAACAGGGCTTTGAACAGCTGGTCATGTGGGTTGACGGGCGTCACATTGAGCCGCTGGAGTGGGTGGCGGTATACTACGATAATCCCGATGAGGTCCCGCCAGAAAAACTGCGCTGTGATACGGCCGTTACGGTACCGGACGATTTCGTTATTCCGGAAAACAGCGAAGGCGTCATGATGACGGAAATCGCGGCCGGTGATTATGCCGTGGCGACGGCACGCGTGGAAAACTATGACTTTGCCACGCCGTGGTATCAGTTCTTCAATTCCCTGCTGCAGGACAATAAGTACCAGATGGCGCTTAAGCCCTGCTTCGAGCGCTATCTCAATGACGGCAATGCGGACGGCTACTGGGATATCGAAATGTATATCGCGGTAGAGCATAAAACGGTTTAAGCCTGCTAAATGAAGGGTTTTTCAGCCGGGATCGATCCGCCCGGCTGAAAACACAGTACAATTGTGGTTTGCCGTGTAGCTGGAGAGCGGGTGTGCGTCCCGACAAATCATTAACTCCTTTTGAAATTCGGTTGTATAAACATTACCGCGTGGTGCACGGGTGTCGCATCGCGCTGGCTTTCGTATTGACGTTTGTACTGGTCCGTTTGCTGGACGTTCCGGAAGGGACGTGGCCGCTGATCACGCTGGTGGTGGTGATGGGGCCCATCTCGTTTTGGGGGAACGTGGTCCCGCGCGCCTTTGAACGAATTGGCGGGACTGTTCTTGGCTCGGCCCTGGGTCTTATTGCGCTGAAGCTGGAGCTCATCTCATTTCCGGTGATGCTGGCATGGTGCGGTGCCGCTATGTTCCTCTGCGGCTGGCTGGCGTTGGGCAAAAAGCCCTATCAGGCGCTGCTGATTGGTATTACTCTCGCGGTGGTTGTCGGGGCGCCCGCCGGGGATATGACCACGGCGCTGTGGCGAAGCGGGGATGTCATCCTGGGGTCACTGCTGGCCATGCTCTTCACAGGTATATGGCCGCAGCGGGCTTTTCTGCACTGGCGTATTCAGATGGCGAACTACGTTACTGCCTTTAACCGCGTTTATCAGGCCGGTTTTTCCCCTAATCTGGTCGAGCGCCCGCGGCTGGAAAAGCACCTGCAAACCATCCTTAACGACGTGGTTAAAATGCGCGGCCTGATCGCGCCCGCCAGCAAAGAAACCCGCATTCAAAAATCGATTTTCGAAGCTATCCAGACGGTAAGCCGCAACCTGGTCTGCATGCTTGAATTGCAAATCAACGCCCACTGGGCTTCGCGTCCCAGCCATCTGTTGATGCTTAATGCGCAGACCCTCAAAGAGACTCAGCAGATGACGCAGCAAACGCTGTTGACCATCGCCCATGCGCTTTATGAAGGCAACCCGCAGCCGATACTGGCCAACAGCGAGCGACTGAATGAGATCGTCGCGGAGCTGAAGCAGTTAATCAATGAACGCCAGAGCGATAACGTGGCGGAAACGCCTATTCATGGCTACGTCTGGCTGAGCATGGAACTGGCGCGGCAGCTTGAGCTGTTATCGCACCTTATTTGCCGGGCGCTGCGCAAATAAAAGGCGTATGTGACGGCTGCTGCTTCGATTCAGCAGCAATTGGGGTTATGATAGCTTTAAACGATATACTCATTGTCATTCGCAGCCGCTGTCAGTAAGGTTATTGTTACAACGGTTGCCTTAACGAATCCGACTCTCACATTATCAGGGGTGTAAAAATGGAAACTACCAAGCCTTCGTTCCAGGATGTTCTGGAATTCGTCCGCCTGTTCCGCCGCAAAAACAAACTGCAGCGTGAAATCCAGGACGTTGAGAAGAAGATCCGTGACAACCAGAAACGTGTTCTGCTGCTCGACAACCTGAGCGACTACATCAAGCCAGGCATGAGCGTTGAAGCTATCCAGGGCATCATCGCCAGCATGAAGAGCGACTATGAAGACCGCGTTGATGACTACATCATCAAAAACGCAGAGCTGTCCAAAGAGCGTCGCGACATCTCCAAGAAGCTGAAAGTGATGGGCGAAATCAAAAACGGCGAAGCAAAAAGCGAGTAATCGCAGCGGATTGTGAAAAAGGCTCTCTGGTGACAGAGAGCCTTTTTTTTATGACTCAGAACGCGGCTGCAGCTGATAAATCCAGGCCTGAACCTGCTTGCCTTCAGAGGTGGTCACTGCGACCTCAATCCGGTCATAGCCGTCTTCAAATTCATCCAGCATTTGCCAGTGTGCGGCAAGGTTATCAGAGATAAACAGATAGCCTTCGACGCGGGGACCATCAGGGTGGAGCACGATCCCCGGGAAGTCCGCCGCAGCACCCCAGCCGCGTTCGTAAAACGTGCCGGATACGGAACCGGCCAGCCATTCGCCGCCGATGTTCTCAAGAATATGCGCATTAGAGTGGCCCGGGCGCAGCGTGCCGTAGACAAACAGAGCGTTCATTTTCCCTCATCCGCAAAGCAAAAAGCCTGCTTTAAAAGCAGGCTTTTTAAATTTGGCTCCTCTGACTGGACTCGAACCAGTGACATACGGATTAACAGTCCGCCGTTCTACCGACTGAACTACAGAGGAATCGTTGTGGAGGCTTATCTTAGCGGCGAAAAAAGTTTTGTCAAACCTGATCTTAGGGAAAATCGACCGATTGCTGATTCTGTCGTCAGTTTGTTGTAAATCCACACATCTTTTTCTGGAAAATACTTTGCAGGATTAGCATTTGTCCCCCATCATTTGAAATGGAGTTTCAACTTTTTTCGCTAAGGTCCATTTTGAACGTCACTGCCTCCTTACGCCAGGCGATAACGCGCACGCCATGGTATGCAAAACGTAAAAGCTATCGTGTCCTGTTCTGGCGTGAAATCACCCCTCTTGCTGTGCCTATCTTCCTGGAAAATACCTGCGTTCTGCTGATGGGGGTTCTGAGCACCTTTCTGGTGAGCTGGCTGGGTAAAGAGGCGATGGCTGGGGTTGGGCTGGCGGACAGCTTTAACATGGTGGTGATCTCGTTCTTTGCCGCCATAGACCTCGGGACGACGGTGGTGGTGGCCTTTAGCCTCGGCAAGCTGGATCCCAAACGTGCACGCGAGGCGGCCCGCCAGTCGCTGATGATCATGACCATTTTTTCGATCGTCCTGGCGGCGGTGATCCACTATTTTGGTAAAGAGATTATCGACTTTGTCGCCGGGGAGGCCACGAACGAGGTTAAAGACCTGGCGCTGACCTACCTGGAGATGACCGTCATAAGCTATCCGGCAGCGGCCATTGCCCTTATTGGCAGCGGCGCGCTGCGCGGGGCGGGCAACACCAAAATTCCGCTACTGATCAACGGCGGGATGAATATCCTCAATATCATTATCAGCAGCGTGCTGATCTACGGCGTGTTCTCGTGGGACGGGCTGGGCTTCGTCGGTGCCGGACTGGGTTTAACCATTTCACGCTATATCGGTGCGGCAGCCATCATCGGGGTACTGATGGCGGGGATCACCCCCTCGCTGCGCCTCACGCTGAAAAGCTATTTCCGCCCCTTTAATTTCGCCATTATCTGGGAAGTGATGGGGATCGGTATTCCTGCGAGCATTGAATCTGTGCTGTTTAACGGCGGGAAATTGCTGACGCAGATGTTTGTCGCCGGGATGGGCACCGACGTGATCGCCGGTAACTTTATCGCTTTTTCCATCGCCTCGCTGATTAACCTGCCGGGTAACGCGCTGGGGTCGGCATCGACCATCATCACCGGTAAACGGCTCGGGAAAGGGCAGATAGGCCAGGCGGAGCGGCAGCTGCGGCATGTTTTCTGGCTGTCGACCATTGGACTGACGCTGATCGCCTGGGGAACTGCGCCCTTTGCCGGGCTGATGGCCTCGTTTTATACCCACGAAGACGACGTTAAAGAGGTCGTTAAGATCCTCATCTGGCTCAACGCGGCCTTTATGCCCATCTGGGCGGCCTCATGGGTATTGCCCGCCGGGCTGAAGGGGGCGCGCGACGCCCGATTTGCGATGTGGGTTTCGATGCTCGGCATGTGGGGATGTCGCGTTGTGGCGGGGTATACGCTCGGGGTTATGCTCGGATGGGGAGTGGTCGGCGTCTGGCTGGGGATGTTCCTCGACTGGGCCGTACGTGGGGCGCTGTTCTACTGGCGGATGGTCAGCGGGCGCTGGCTGTGGAAATATCCGCGGAAAAATGCCTGACAATTGCGCGAAGTGGAGAATAATTCGGCAAACGATCGGAAATATGCATTCTGCCTTTGACATCCCGGGGGAGCATCGATAATATGCGCCCCGTTCACACGATTCCTCTGTAGTTCAGTCGGTAGAACGGCGGACTGTTAATCCGTATGTCACTGGTTCGAGTCCAGTCAGAGGAGCCAAATTTGAAAAGCCTGCTTTTAAAGCAGGCTTTTTGCTTTTCTGCGCCGGATAAAATTGTCGGGTGGCGGCTTCGCCTTACCCGACCTACGGGACTGTAGGCCCGGCAAGCGCAGCGCCACCGGGCAACAAACCGAACTACTGTTTGACGCGAACCGGCGCCGTCGCCTCTACCAGCCACGGACGCGCATCGCTGTTCACCAGCGGTGACAGCGCCTCACGGACCTGCTGGTGGTACGCATCCAGCCACTGTTTTTCCTGCTCGCTCAACAGTCCCAGCTCGACCTGGCTTAAATCAATAGGGATCAGCGTCAGAGATTCAAACCTGCAGAATCCCGGGCGGCTCTCCACAATCTCCACCTGGTTTTCAATACGAATACCGTGGCTATCGCCCAGATAGTAGCCCGGCTCGATAGTCATGATATTTCCCGCCACCAGCGGCCACGGGTTGACCTTTTTGGCGATGCGATGCGGGTTCTCATGGATCAGCAGCTGGTGCCCCACGCCGTGCCCCGTACCGTGATCGTAATCCAGCCCCATCTCCCACAGCGGGCGACGCGCAAACGCATCCAGCTGATGTCCCTGAGTCCCGGAAGGGAACTGCAGGGTAATCAGCGACAGGAAGCCTCTCAGCACGGCGGTGTAGTGCAGGCGCTGCTCCGGGGCGACTTTACCCCATGCCAGCGTGCGCGTGGCGTCAGTGGTGCCATTAGCGTACTGACCGCCGGAATCGTTCAGGTAAAAATGGTCATGGCCGATAGGCTTATTGCTGGCCTCGCTCGAATGATAGTGGCACATCGCCGCATTGCTCGAAGAGGCGGAGATGGTCGCAAAACTCTGCTCGATAAACCCCGGCTGCTGTTTACGGAACGCAAGCTGCTGTGCCTGGACTTCCAGCTCGGTGAGCGGATTTCCTGCCGCCTCGCGAAGCGGCACTTCGCGGCTCAGCCAGGCGAGGAAGTTGACCCACGCGGCACCGTCCTGGTAATGACACTCGCGATAGCCTGCCAGTTCTACCGGGTTTTTGGTGGCTTTCATCAGGGTGATAGGGTCCGTCCGCCATACAATTTCTCCGCGTGGTTCAATGGCGAAGCGCAGGGCAACCGGCGCGGAATCGGCATCCACCATCACCCGTTTGCCTTCAGCAATCTGCTGGCAGCGTTCGACAAAGGCCTTCTGTGGCGCAATGGTGAACGCACTGCGGACGTATTCAGGCAGGGCGCCGAGCTTGTTGTCGTTAACAAACCACTCAACGTGACCGTCACGTCCAAGAAGGGCAAAGGAGAGCGGTACCGGGCTGTATGGGATATCCGCGCCACGAACGTTTAACAGCCAGGCGATATTATCCGGCAGGGTAACGGCGAGATAATCGGCATGGTTTGCAGCCAGCACGGCGGCAACGCGCTGACGTTTGTCTTCGCTGCTTTCACCGCTTATCGCAACCGGCATTTCACGGATAAGCCCCGCCGGTGCGGCAGGGCGATCGGTCCATAAGGCGTCAAACGGTGACGCGTTCAGCGGCACGAGCGCGCACTGTGTGGCAGACAGCTGCGTAAACTCGGTATTCGTCATCAGCATTGGGTCAAAACCGATGCGAGTGCCCGCCTCGACGTTTGCCGTCAGCCAGTCTGCCAGCGGCTCGTTGTGCAGGTGGTGAATTTCAATCTCGTCCAGATTCACCTGAACGCGGGCCTGGACCTGATAGCGCCCGTCAACGAACAGCAGCGCTTTATCCTTCAGTACCAGCGCGACGCCGGCAGAGCCGTCAAAGCCCGTCAGCCAGGCCAGCTTTTCGTCGTACGGCGCGCAGTATTCGCTCTGCCATGCATCCGCGCGCGGGACGATCATCCCGTCGAGATGGCTGGCCTCAAGCCAGTGGCGCAGGGCAGAGAGCGGTGATGTGCTGGACATTGTTTTTCCTTATCGTTATTAGCGGAACGGCGGCTCGTTGAAGGTGCGCAGCTTGCGCGAATGCAGTCTGTCACCTTCCGCCCGAAGCAGGTCGATGGCGCGAATGCCGATTTGCAGATGCTCTGAGATAGCCCCTTCATAGAAACGGTTGGCCTGGCCGGGCAGCTTAATTTCGCCGTGCAGCGGCTTATCGGAAACGCACAGCAGCGTGCCGTACGGAACGCGGAAGCGATATCCCTGCGCGGCGATGGTGGCGCTCTCCATATCGATCGCCACCGCGCGGCTCAGGTTGAAGCGCAGCGCGGAGGCTGAGTAACGCAGCTCCCAGTTGCGATCATCCGTCGTGACGACCGTACCGGTGCGCAGGCGCTGTTTGACCTCTTCACCCGGCATGCCGCTCACCTCTTTGGTGGCGTCGTACAGCGCGCGCTGCACTTCGGCGATGCTCGGGATTGGGATATCCGGCGGCAGCACGGCATCAAGCACGTGGTCATCACGCAGATAGGCGTGGGCCAGCACGTAGTCGCCAATCAGCTGGCTTTCACGCAGGCCGCCGCAGTGACCAATCATCAGCCACACGTCCGGGCGCAGTACCGCCAGATGGTCACAGATGGTTTTGGCGTTTGACGGGCCGACGCCGATGTTGATCAGCGTAATGCCCTGACCGTCGGCGGTGATAAGGTGCCAGGCGGGCATCTGGTGTTTTTTCCACGCCAGATCGGAGATAGCCTGCTCGGGCGCTTCGGTCTCCGCGGTAATCCAGATCCCACCCGCGCAGGAGAGCGCGATATACGGGCTTTCAGGGTCGAGGATCTGGCTGCAGCCCCATCGGACAAACTCATCAACGTAGCGGGTGTAGTTGGTAAAGAGCACGAACGGCTGGAAATGTTCGACTGGCGTACCGGTGTAGTGGCGCAGGCGCGCCAGGGAGAAATCGACCCGGCGGGCGTCAAAGTGCGACAGAGGAGAAAATTCGGCCGGGTGATAAATCCCGTCTGCCGTTTCATCGCCAATCTGCGAAAGCTCGGTGGTCGGGAAGTGGCGGGTCAGCCCCGCGCTCATGGAGCGGTCAAGAGTTAACGCCGAACCGTCAATCACGTACGGATAAGGGATCTCATGCTGCGAGGGCTCAACGGAAATGTGCGCGCCGTAATCCTGATACAACAGCGTAAGCTGTTCTTCAAGATACGGGCGGAACAGCGCAGGGCGGGTGACGGTGGTGCTGTAGCAGCCGGAGTGGGTAAAGCGCGCGTAGGCGCGGGTTTTGGGATTACTGCTGGCGCTGCCGTCCCAGGTCACAGAGAGCGATGGATAAACAAAAAGGCCCTCGGTTCTGGCCTTTTGGTCGGGGAGTTTCCCTGTTTCGATGTATTCGCTGATGGCGCTGCGCAGCGCGTTGACGGACTGTTCATACAGCGCGTCGAGTTTTTCCAGCGCCTGAGCCGGGGTCAGGCTGGAGCCCTTATTATTCATCTCTGTCTCCTTGTTCCACAGGTGTGCGACTCTACCCGATAGTATGTCACACGCCTGTGAAACAAAAGTGAGATCAGCGGTGGCTCGTCTCTTTCATCAGCAGCGCCGTTGCCGCCGACAGCAGGCAACCGGCCAGAAGATAAATCGCCACGCTGTGCCAGTTGCCGCCGGAGAAGGTCACCAGCGCAGCGGCAATAAACGGCGTAAACCCGCCGCCAACCACGCTTGCGACCTGGTAGCCCACGCCCGCGCCGCTGTAGCGGTAGCTGGCGCCGAACAGCTCGGTAAACATCGGCTGCTGCACGCAGACCACCATATCGTGAGCGATGTTCGCGAGCATGATGGCAAAGAAAACAATCCAGAAAACAGACTGCGCCTCCAGCGCCATAAAGAACGGCCAGGCGCTGAAGGTCCCAATCAGCGCGCCGGTGATGTAAACGCGACGGCGACCAAACCTGTCCGCCAGCCAGGCGAAGCAGGGGATAGTCAGGCAGCTGATCCCGCCGACCAGCAGGCCAATATTGAGGAACAGTTCACGGGGCAGGCCGAGATTCTGCGTCGAGTAGTTCAGGGCAAAGGCGGTGACGATATACATCGTCAGCAGCTCGCACAGGCGCAGGGCGATAATTTTCAGAAAAGCACCAGGGTGCCGGACAAGGGCTTCCATGACAGGAAGTCTTTTGTTAGCGGCCGGTTTTTCCTGCTGCTTTTCGAACTCTGCCGACTCCTCCATTCCGTTACGGATCCACAGCGCGGCAATGACCAGCACGATGCTGAAGATGAACGGAATGCGCCAGCCCCAGCTCAGGAACTGCTCGTCGGTGGTGAGCTGGCTGATGAGCGACACCAGCCCTGTGGAAAGCAACAGCCCTACGCCGTACCCGACCTGCACGCCGCTGCTGTAAAACGCTTTCTTATTTTTTGGCGCGCTCTCAACGGATAGCAGCGCCGCGCCGCCCCATTCGCCCCCCACGGCAAAGCCCTGAATAGCGCGTAATGTCACCAGCAGCACCGGTGCCCACCAGCCAATGGCGGAAAACGAAGGGAGAATGCCAATCAGCGCGGTGGCGATCCCCATCATCCAGACGGTGAGCATCAGCATGCGCTTGCGGCCGAGACGGTCGCCGAAGTGGCCGAAGATCACACCCCCCAGCGGGCGAAACAGAAAGCCAACGCCGAAGGTAGCAAACGCGGCGAGCGTGCCCATCGCAGGGCTGACCTGGGGGAAGAATTCGCGGTTAAACACCAGCGCGGCGGTAATGCCGTAAAGCAGAAAATCATACCAGTCGACGACGGCACCCGCGAAGCTGCCGAGTGCGGCGCGGCGGGCACGATTGAGCGAAGGGGTCTCCTCGTTGGGACGATCGGAGATGAGGGTGGAGTCCATAGTTGTCCTGTCCGTACTAATTTTTAATTATTGGTATAAGAAAAGGTCACTCACATTGCGCCGTCATATAAACGGAACCTATGAGACTACCGCGACAAAACGCCCGAGAAAACGTTTTTATCTTTCCTGAAGGTGCTGAATAAATAAATTTCATCTTCGCCTGCAGCGAGATAATTGTGTCTTCTGGCTCCGTTACAGGCTGAATGGTTTACAGTAATAGTGACCGCGCGTGAGTTAAGCTGAGGGAATAACGATGCAACGCACCTTTTCGGCATTCTGGATGATTCTGTTTTTATTCGTCGCACCGCTTCATGCGGAGCCCAACGTCTATGGTGAACAGCGTATCAGCGGCTGGTGGAACGCGCTGACGGACGATATTTCGCAAACCTGGGAGCAGCCTCAACGTTACGATCTGTACCTGCCGTTTCTGAGCTGGCACGCTCGCTTTATGTACGACAAAGAAAAAACCGATAAGTACAACGAAATGCCGTGGGGCGGTGGCCTGGGCGTTTCCCGCTATAACGAAGAGGGCAACTGGAGCGCGCTTTTCGCGATGATGTTCAAGGACTCGCACAACGAATGGCAGCCCGCGATGGGCTATGGCTGGGAGAAGGGCTGGTATCTGGATAATGCCAAAGATTTCCGCCTTGGGCTCGGTGCTGCAGCGGGCATCACGGCGCGAGATGATTTTGCAAACTATGTCCCGCTACCGTTCATTTTCCCGTTGTTCTCTGCCGGCTACAAGCGCGTTACCGTCCAGTTCACCTATATTCCTGGAACCTATAACAACGGCAACGTGCTTTTTGCCTGGCTGCGCTTAGGCTTTTAAAGGGTGATCACCTTTTTTGCCACGGCGTTAGACAATACCAGCATGGAAAAGAGAACAGAGGTGACGAACGTAAGCACAATCAGCGCCAGCTTCATTCCGAGAGAGGTCACCGGTATCAGCGCCGTCAGCAGATGAAACACCGAGTAGTGCACAATATACACGCCGGTCATCGTTTTGCTGATGGCGGCAAGAATGGACTCCTTGAATTCAGCATTGCGGCGAAAGCGCACGCCGTTCGCCGCAATCACCAGGGCAATAATCAGGATGTAGATCTGCGAGCCGGTGAGAATAAAGGCGTTTCTGTCGGCCTTAAACAGGGCAAAAAAGAAGTGGCGCTCGTAAAACCAGGTGAAGAGATAGATAAACGGGATGGCGATAACCGCCGTCCTGACTACATTTTTGCGGCTTATCCACTCGGCGATTTTAGGGTCGCAGAAAAGTTGCCCCGTCAGATAAAACAGCAGCCACGTCCACAGCCGATACTGCGGTGAAAGAGAAAGGACGTGCGTTTCAGGATAAAGCGCCGATAGCAGATCGTATCCGTAGGAAAAGAACAGCAGGGCAGCAATCGTGCCGCTGAGCAGCGATCTCCGCTGGCTAAGCCACTCCACCACCGGGTGGAAGGTGTAAATTACGACAAAGGCGAACACGAACCAGGGCTGGATTAAATACCCGCGCTGATAAGGCTCCCACAGGTAGTAGATCGTTATCCAGAACAGAAAAACAATCACCAGGCTTTTAATTTTACCCAGCTGCCAGCGCGTGCCGTGCCGGGATTGTCCGTCGAGATAGCCCGACACCACAAAAAACAGCGGCGTGGCGATGGTCGAGATAAAGGTTAAAAACCCCAGGATCCAGTGATAGTCATAATCATAATGATCCCAGGTGTTGTAGATGGTAAAGAAGGTCACCGCCGTCATACAGCCCAGCGTCTTGATAATGTTCAGCCCTGTCGCATTCATTGTTGTTTGGCTTCGTCCTTACGATGGAAACACGCGTAGATCACGGGGAGTACCAGCAGCGTCAGGATTGTAGCAAACCCCAGTCCAAACATAATCACAACGGCCATGCTCTGGAAGAAAACATCCAGCAGTAGCGGAGCCAGGCCAAGTACGGTAGTGAACGCGGTGAGCAGGATAGGGCGCAGGCGCGAGGTGGCGGCATAAACGATCGCGCTGTGCTGATCCTTTTGCATTTTCTGCTGTTCAATCTCTTCCACCAGCACGATGCCGTTGCGGATGAGCATTCCGCTCAGGCTCAGCAGACCTATCAGCGCCATAAAGCCAAAGGGAATGCCGGTAATTAAAAATCCTGGCGTGACGCCAATCAGCGCAAGCGGTACGGTCAGCCAGATTGCGACGGCATTTTTTACAGAGCTGAACATCAGCACCGTAATGACAAACATCACCAGATACCCGAGGGGCAGCGTTGTGAATAGTCCTTGCTGCGCTTCGCTGGAGTTTTCCGCATCGCCTCCCCACTCGATGCTGTAGCCGTGTGGCAGGGTAAGGGCATCCACCTGCGGCTTCACGCGGGCGAGAATATCGCCGGAGGTTTGCTGGCTCAGCGGGTCCGGGTCCGTCTGAACCGTCAGTACCCGCGAGCGGTCGCGTCGAAGGATGAGCGGATCTTCCCACTCCAGCGAGAAGCTGCTGACGACGTTACTCAGCGGGATATACTGCTGCCGCGCCTGGCTCCACACCAGCACGTTGTTCAGGTGACTGGCATCCAGCCTTTCACTTTCCGGGGGCCTCACCACCACGGGCAGCAGGTCGCTGCCTTCCCGATACAACCCCGCCCGGCTGCCGGAGAAATTCATTTCCAGCGCGTTGTCGACGTCCTGCTTATCCACGCCAAGCTCGCGTCCCAGCGCGGCGACGTACTGCGGACGGATCACTTTGCTGCGGTTTTGCCAGTCGTTTCGGACGCTCCCCGTGGCCGGGTCGCGCGCCAGAATATCGTCCACCTGGCTGGCAATCAGGCGCAGCCTGTCAGGATCCGGGCCTTTGATACGCACTTCAATGGCGCTGTCGCCGGAGGGACCAAACATCACCCGCTTCGTGCTGGCGTTGACCTGCGGGTAGTTTCGCGCGATGTACTCATCCACGTAGCGCGTCAGAGCGGCGATGTTGCGCTGGTCATCCATGCGCACCATGATCTGCGCGTAGTTGCTGTACTGCCGCTGTCCGCTGTAGGTCAGAATAAAGCGCATGCTCCCCTGACCGATGGTAGAGACGGTGGTTTCCACGCCGGGCTGGCCCGTGATGGTTTTCTCAATATCACCGGTCATTTTCTCGGTCCATTTGATATCGGTCCCGTAGGGTAACCACAGGTCGACAAAGAAAATCGGCGTGTTGGACGACGGGAAAAAGTTTTGCCGCACCGCGCCAAACCCCCAGACAGACGCGGCCAGCAGGGCGGCCATCACTACCAGCGTCGGTGCCTTATGGTGCAGCAGCGTGTTAAGCAGGCGCTGGTAGAGGCGGTAGAGACGTTTGTCGTAAGGATCTGACTCGTCGGCGTTGTCCGGCGCGCTGTCGTTTTTAAACAACCACCACTTAATCAGCACCGGGGTGAGGGTGAGCGCCGAGAACCAGCTCAGCATCAGGGAAATCAGCAGCACCTGGAAAAGGGATTTACAGTATTCCCCGGTGGAATCCTGCGACAGCCCGATAGGCGCAAAAGCCAGGATGGCGATCACCGTCGCCCCCAGCAGCGGCAGGGCGGAGCGGCGGATGATATTATTAACGGCGGTTAACAGCGGTGAGCCCTGCTGCCGGGCAATCAACACCCCTTCGACAATCACGATGGCGTTATCCACCAGCATGCTGAGGGCGATAATCAGCGCCCCGAGCGAGATCCGCTGCAGCTCAATGCCACAGAGATACATAATCAGCAGCGTGCCCAGCACGTTAAGGGCCAGAGAAACCGCGATGATTATCCCGCTGCGCACCCCCATAAAGATCAGCAGCACGCCGATGACGATCGCCAGCGCCATCAGGAAGTTAATAATAAAACCGTTAACAGAGTGGCCCACTTCGGCTGCCTGATCGTAAAACAGGTCTATCTGTATGCCTGCCGGTTTTTCCGCCGACATCTGGTTTAGCTTCGCCTCCAGCGCGTGGCCCACGTCGATCACATTCACGCCGGGAATAAACGAGACGCCCATGGTGACGGCTTTTTTGCCGTTGGCATGGTAGATACTGGCCGGCGATTCGTTTAGCCCGCGCGACAGCGTGGCGATGTCCCGCAGACGCGTCGCCGCCCCGGTGCCGGAAGGCGTGATGATAAGATCCGCCAGTTCATCAAGATTCTCGAATTCACCGGTCGGGTGCAGACGAATGGATTCGCTGCCGGAGGTGATTTCTCCGGCGCTGGAAACGACGTTAAGTCTGCTGAGCAGAGCGGAAAGCTGGTTCAGCGTAATGCCGCGCGCGGCCATTTTGGTCAGAGAGATATCGATGTTGACCTGCTGGCTAATGGCCCCGCCGATGGCGACCTTCGCAACCCCGGGAACCAGAATTAACTCGCGGCGCAGCTGTTCCGCATATCTCACCAGTTCAGGATTACTGAATTCATCCCCGGAAATGGCGAAGAAGAAGCCGAATACGTCGCCGAAATCGTCATTTACAAAGGGCGTGACGACGCCGGGCGGGAACTGACGCGAGGCGTCGCCCACGCGGCGGCGCAGTTCATCCCAAATCTGCGGCAGTTCGTTCGAGTGATAGCGTGACGCAATGTTAACGGTGATTTGCGACAGACCGTTTGAAGAGATGGAGCTCACGTTGTCCAGATAAGGCAGCTGCTGGAGGGCATTCTCCAGCGGAAGCGTCACCTCTTCTTCAACCTGCTGAGCGGATGCGCCGGGGTAGTGGGTGACCACCACTGCGGTTTTGATGGTAAAAGCGGGGTCTTCCAGCCTGCCGATATTTAACAGGGCGAAAATACCCCCGATGCCCAGCAGCAGAATCGTTAGCCAGACGCGTACGGGGTTATTAATAAATTGACGAGAAATATCCATTACAGTCCCCGTTCACGCGTCCAGATACGCACCGGCTGGTTAGCATGGAGTTCCCCAACGCCTGCGGCCACCACGCGTTCGCCCGCTTTAAGCCCGCTGACGATCGTCACGCCTTCGCTACTCACTTGACCTACGCTGACCTTGCGGTCTTCAAGATGGAGCGCGTCGCCTTCTCCTGCCACGACCCAGACGTGCGGCTCATTGCGCGGGCTGTTGTCTGGATTAAAGACGGCCTCAACCGGTACGACCAGCGCCTGAGCGCCTGCGCCAGCAGGGAGGTTGGTTAAATTGATGGTCACCGTACCGCTTACGCCACCGACGGCGGGAAAATCATCTGGTCGCGGCATGGTCAGTATCACCTGCCAGGTCAGGGTATTGCTGTCGCTGCTGCCCGAGTGCTCTTTGTAGACGGCGGTAAATTCCCGATCCGGAATGGCGTTAATTCTTACCACGGGGCGATACTGCGCGTTGCGGATATCAAAGGTCTTAAACAGGTTCTCAGGAATACTAAACACAACGTCCAGCAGGTCGGTGCGGGTTAACGTCGCGATGGGCTGACCGGCTGACACCACCTGATGGTTTCGGACATGTACGCTGGCCACCGTTCCGCTAAAGGGGGCGACGAGCGTCATCTGATTCAACTCTTCTCGGGCAATTTGTAGCGCCGCATTCGCTGAATCACGGTTCGCGCGCTGCACGTCCATTTCTGCTTTCGAAATCGCCTGGCGGCCCGCCAGCGTCTGGAAGCGATCGAATTGCCTCTGGGCCAGCGTCGCCGCCGTTTGTCTGTCGTTAACCCGCTGCTGGGCTTCACGGGCGTTCAGTCTGGCAAGCTGTTGTCCCTGTTTAACGGCTGCGCCCTGACGTACATCGAGCGCTTCAATTTGGCCTGCGCGCTTGAAGGAAAGGTCTGTAGCATCGCCCGATTCAATGCGGGCGGGGAAAACGCGCTGCTGGGCGTGACCGGGAACCGTCACCTCCGCCACTTTTACCATCCTGGGCAGGGGGGACGCTTGCTTGGGTTTCGGGTCGCACGCCGTGAGCGTTAACAAAACGAACGGTAAAAGAGAGAGGTAGCGGTTCACTGTATTCCCCTAATAAAAAACTGTTTTATTTATTCCATAACCTGGACAGGGGTGACACTATTCAGCCAGAACAGTGACGACCATATAGGTAAATAAACCAATCGCCGTGCTGGCGATAATAGCAAGCGCGATAAACATACCCAGGCGGATCAGGCTTAAACCATACATAAATTCCTCCATGAGCCGGAAGCGGTGGCTGACTATGAGCATAGTCTGCGAAAAGATAAATGTTAAATAACCATTATCAGTGGGCAAGCGCTAAACCTGATATTCCTGTGCTACGTTTAATATCATCCATCTCTTTTTACCGTAACTGGCATTAAGGGCAACCCCCTGCATTTAATGCGATTTTTTGCTTCATTCACTCTCGTGTTGGTTATAAAAAGGATGCTCGATATGTATAAAAACATTCTCGTTCCGGTGGATGTCTACGAGACAAGCCTGGCGGATAAAGCGTTGCAGCATGCACAGTTTCTGGCGCAAAGCGCATCGGGTGACATTCATTTGCTGCACGTCATGCCCAAATTTTCAGCCGAACTGACGCGCGGTTTTATTTCAGATGCGCGCAAGATGGATGAATATATGATTAATAATTCGAAAGAAAAACTGTCTGACCTGGTCAAAAAATTGAATCTGCCGGAAGATCGTGTCCATCTCCATGTTCGTAGCGGAAATGTTCGTGATGAGGTTATTAAGCTGGCGGATGAACTTGCTGCTGGCGCGATTATTGTCGGCTCTCGAAATCCCAATGTTCAAACCCATTTGTTAGGTTCGGAGGCGGCAAGTATTGTCCGTTACGCCCATGTTCCTGTTTTCGTTATTCGTTAATTACATGAAAGCAAGGTGATTTCTGAATAGAACCTGAGGAAGGAACGATGAAAACAGGAAAACCTGAACGTCCGTATTATCAACAAACCGTTGACGAAACCCTGTCGAATATCCACTCCACTCTGGAAGGACTTAGCGGCACTGAGGCATCAGCCCGACTTCAGCAGCATGGTGAGAATGCGTTGCCGCAAAAAAAGGGCAAACCCGCCTGGCTGCGCTTCCTTGCGCATTTTAACGATGTATTGATTTACGTTCTGCTGGTGGCCGCGTTGCTTAAGCTCTTTATGGGCCACTGGGTAGACATGTTTGTGATCCTTGGGGTTGCCATCATTAACGCCCTGATTGGCCATATCCAGGAGAGCAATGCTGAAAAATCGTTGCAGAGTATTCGCAATATGCTCTCCAGCGAAGCCGTGGTGGTACGACAGGGGAATCATGAAACGATCCCCACCACGGCGCTGGTCCCGGGAGATATCGTGGTGATCCGTGCCGGGGATCGTATCCCTGCGGATCTGCGCGTCATTGAAGCGCATAACCTTCGCGTGGAGGAGGCCATCCTGACCGGCGAATCCACCGTTGTTGAGAAAAACAGCGATGCGTTAAGCGGGGAACGGCCGTTAGGTGACCGGTATAATCTGCTCTACTCAGGCACCACCGTTAGCTCCGGCGGCGGTAAAGGCGTGGTGGTGGCAACCGGGGGCGAGACCGAGCTTGGCCACATCAATCAGATGATGTCCGACATTGAAAAGCACCGCACGCCGCTGATGGTGCAGATGGATAAGCTCGGTAAAACCATCTTTATTACTATCCTGGTGATGATGGTGGCGCTGTTTGTCTTTAGCCTCCTGTTCCGGGATATGCCGGTTTCTGAACTGGTGCTGTCGCTTATCAGCCTCGCCGTTGCCGCCGTGCCGGAAGGCCTGCCGGCCATCATTTCCATCATCCTTTCGCTTGGCGTACAGGCCATGGCGCGACGCAAGGCCATCATTCGCAAGCTGCCTACGGTGGAAACGCTGGGCGCAATGACGGTCATCTGCTCGGATAAAACCGGCACCCTGACGATGAATGAAATGACGGTCAAAGCGGTGATTACCGCTGACACGACCTATCGCGTGGAGGGCGACAGCTACGAACCGGTGGGGAATATTCACCCCGTAGATGACCCGACGCCCGTCAGCGTGACGCAGGGTTCCCTGCTGGAACGCTACCTGCGTACAATCGACCTCTGCAATGACAGCCAGCTGATCAAAGACGAGCAGGGGCTGTGGAAAATCACCGGCGGTCCGACCGAGGGCGCGCTGAAGGTGCTGGCGGCGAAAATTCCGCTTCCACCGCTTGATACCGAAATGCGCAGTAAAATCCCGTTTGATTCGCAGTATAAATACATGTCCACCCTGTACCGGCTGGGCGAAGAAGAGGCGATTTTAATCACCGGCGCGCCGGACGTCCTGTTCCGCCTCTGCCAGTACCAGCAGACGAATGACGGACTGCAGCCTTTCGATCAGCCTTACTGGGAAGGGAAGATTGAAGAGTATGCCCGGGAAGGGTTGCGTATGGTGGCTGCGGCCTGGAAACCTGCCCGCGAGGGACAGCGCGAGCTGGATCACCCGGACCTACATGATGGCGTGATCCTGCTGGGTATTGCAGGAATGATGGATCCGCCGCGTCCGGAGGCCATAACCGCGATTGCCGACTGTCTGCAGGCCGGGATCCGCGTGAAAATGATCACCGGCGACCACCCGCAAACGGCCATGAGCATTGGGCAAATGTTGGGGATTGGTAACGCCGCAAGCGCTATCACCGGACGCGAGCTGGAGGCAATGGACGATCGTCAGCTGAGCGACGCCGCGCAGCAGTACGATATTTTCGCCCGAACCAGCCCGGAGGATAAATTCCGCCTCGTGCAGGCCCTGCAAAGTAAACAGGAAGTGGTGGGCATGACCGGGGATGGCGTAAATGATGCCCCGGCGCTCAAGCGGGCGGATGTGGGTATCGCCATGGGGATTAAGGGGACGGAAGTCACCAAGGAAGCCGCCGACATGGTGTTAACGGATGACAACTTTGCCACCATTGCCAGTGCGGTGCACGAGGGACGTCGGGTTTACGATAACCTGAAAAAAACCATTCTGTTCGTTATCCCGAGCAACATCGCGCAGGCCCTGCTGATCATCATCGCGCTGCTGGCGGGGAACCTGATCCCGCTCACCCCGGTCCTTATCCTGTGGATGAACATGGCGACGTCGGCAACGCTGTCGTTTGGCCTGGCGTTTGAAGCGGGTGAGAAGGACATCATGAACCGCCCACCGCGTAAGGCGAATCTGCATGTGATGGATGGCTATGCCATCTGGCGCGTGGTGTTTGTCGGTCTGATGATTGCCATTAGCGCCTTCGTGCTGGAAGCGTGGCTACAGCCGCGCGGCTATTCGGCGGAATTTATCCGTACCGTGCTGCTGCAAACCCTGGTGACCGCGCAGTGGTTCTACATGCTTAACTGCCGCGTTAATGATGGCTTCTCGCTGAGCAAAGGCCTGCTGGCGAATAAAGGGATTTGGATCGTGAGCGGCGTACTGCTGGCGCTACAGCTTCTTATCATCTACGCACCGTTCATGCAGATGCTGTTTGGCACCGAAGCGCTGCCGTTCCGCTACTGGGTCATCACCTTGCTGATTGGTTTTGTGATGTTCCTTATTGTCGAGGCGGAGAAAGTGCTGACGCGCAGGTGGCGCAAAACCGAAGCGTAATAGCGTAAACTGAGAAAGCCTGCCTGAGCCCGGGCTTTCTCTTTTTTGAGCACAGGATATTATGATGCGACTTACCTGGTTCGTCCTTGCGCTGTGTGCCGCTATACCCGGCGCGTTTGCCGTAACCTATACCCTACCGCCGGAAGGAAGTCGTCTGGTGGGAACCCCGATTATCATCACCGTTCCTGAAGGTAACACGCTGCCTCTGGAAGCCTTTGCCGCGCAGTACGGGCAGGGGCTAAGCAATCTGCTGGAAGCGAACCCGGGCGTAGATCCTTTTTTGCCTAAATCCGGCACCCGGCTGACGATCCCTCAGCAGCTGATTCTGCCCGACACCGTCCGCGAGGGCATTATCGTGAATGCTGCGGAAATGCGTCTCTACTATTATCCGCCTGGCGGTAATACCGTTGAAGTTCTGCCCATCGGCATCGGTCAGGCCGGACGCGAAACTCCGCGTAACTGGGTGACGGCCGTTGAGCGTAAGCAGGAGGGGCCAACCTGGTCTCCGACGCCGAACACGCGTCGTGCCTATGCGGCAGAAGGGAAAACGCTTCCGGCATTCGTACCCGCCGGGCCGGATAACCCGATGGGCCTCTATGCGATTTATATTGGCAGGCTGTATGCCATTCACGGCACAAACTCGAATTTCGGCATCGGGCTGCGGGTGAGCCAGGGCTGTATCCGTCTGCGCAATAACGACATCAAATACCTTTTCGATAACGTTCCCGTAGGAACCCGCGTGCAGCTTATCGACAGGCCGGTTAAAGTCACCACCGAGCCGGACGGCAGCCGCTGGGTGGAAGTTCACGAGCCATTATCACGCAACCGCGCGGAATTTGAATCGACCCGGAAAGTGCCGCTGCCCATCTCCGCCGCGCAGCGGACGCAGCTGATAAACGAGGGGGCAGGAGCCGAACTGGAACGGCGGTCCGGGATGCCGGTGAAGCTTGGCATGTAAAGGCATAGTGCGGGGACACACGAGTCCCGTAGGGCGGGTAAGGCGAAGCCGCCACCCGACAATTTTACCCGACGCAGGAAAGCAAAAAGCCTGCTTCAAAAGCAGGCTTTTCAAATTTGGCTCCTCTGACTGGACTCGAACCAGTGACATACGGATTAACAGTCCGCCGTTCTACCGACTGAACTACAGAGGAATCGTGTGAACGGGGCGCATATTATCGACCTGCGTTCGCCTTGTCAAAGGGTGGATCTACGCCTTTTGATCGTTTGCTGACAAAATCGGCAAAGTGATGTTTTTGGCAGCGGAATGCACCGTCATGGTGCGGGTATACCCCTAATGGGGCAGATCATAAACTGCTGTTTCGGTAATAAAACCCCCCTCCATGATTAGGTTTCCTTATTTTCAGGCGCTTAGCGCCCAATTCAGACCGCCTGGTAAAAGTGGCATTCATATTGCAAAACCTGTTCAACAACGACAGCCGGTTCCGGCACAGCATTTCGAACAGGGGGCAAAATGAACTTAAGACGACTGAAATACTTCGTAAAAATCGTCGATATCGGCAGCCTGACTCAAGCGGCAGAAGTGCTGCATATCGCGCAGCCTGCGCTGAGCCAGCAGGTGGCTACTCTGGAAGGCGAGATGGATCAGCAGCTACTGATTCGTACCAAACGCGGCGTTACGCCAACGGAAGCAGGCAAAATCCTCTATACCCACGCGCGCACCATTCTTCGTCAGTGTGAACAGGCGCAGCTGGCGGTGAACAACGTAGGCCAGACGCTGAGCGGGCACGTTTCTATCGGCCTGGCGCCGGGAACGGCCGCGTCCTCTATTACCATGCCGCTGCTGCAGGCCGTCCGCGCCGAGCTGCCTGAAGTTCTGGTCTATCTGCACGAAAACAGCGGTTCCGTACTGAATGAAAAACTGCTCAACGGCCAGTTAGATATGGCGGTTCTTTACGATCGCTCCCCGGTCGCCGGGATCACCAGCCAGCCGCTGCTGAAAGAAGATCTCTACCTCGTGGGCACCCGCGACTGTCCGGGTCAGAGCGTAGACCTTACCGCCGTGGCAGAGATGAACCTCTATCTGCCGCGCGACTACAGCGCCGTGCGCGTGCGCGTGGACGAAGCGTTCTCCCTGCGCCGCCTGACGGCCAAAATCATCGGTGAAATTGACTCAATCTCCACGCTCACCGCGGCCATTGCCAGCGGGATGGGGGTGACCGTGCTGCCGGAATCCGCAGCCCGCTCGCTGTGCAGCGCGGCAAACGGCTGGATGGCGCGGATCACCACGCCTTCCATGAGCCTGCCGCTGTCGCTGAACATGTCTGCTCGCGGTTCGCTGTCGCCGCAGGCGCAGGCGGTAAAAGAAATTTTGATGTCGCTGGTCAGCAAGCCGTCGCTTGAGAACCGTGAACTCCAGCTCGTGAGCTGATATTCCATAAAAGCATAAGATGCTGGTTTTTATTATTTGTTCTGCAGCGCGGCAGACTCTAACAATAGAGCTATGTCAGATGCGCCGGAGTGAATCGTGAATTTCCAGCAACTTAAAATTATCCGTGAGGCGGCCAGGCGGGACTACAACCTGACCGAGGTCGCCAATATGCTTTATACCTCCCAGTCCGGCGTCAGCCGCCATATCCGCGAGCTCGAAGAGGAACTGGGCATAGAGATCTTTATCCGCCGCGGCAAGCGGCTGCTCGGCATGACGGAGCCGGGTAAGGCTTTGCTCACCATCGCAGAGCGGATCCTCAACGAGGCCAGCAACGTGCGTCGTCTGGCGGATCTCTTCACCAATGACGCTTCGGGCGTGCTCACCATCGCCACCACCCACACCCAGGCGCGCTACAGCCTGCCGCCGGTGATCAAAGCGTTCCGCGAACTTTTCCCTGACGTCCGTCTGGAGCTTATTCAGGGCACGCCGCAGGAAATTGAAGTGCTGCTGCAAAACGGTGGGGCGGATATCGGTATCGCCAGCGAACGCCTGAGCAACGACCCGCTGCTGGTGGCGTTCCCCTGGTTCCGCTGGTACCACAGCTTATTACTCCCGGTCGATCATCCGCTCAATCAGGTCTCTCCCCTGACGCTGGAAGACGTTGCGAAATGGCCGCTCATTACCTACCGCCAGGGGATCACCGGACGCTCGCGTATTGATGAAGCCTTCAACCGTAAAGGATTAACGCCGGACATCGTGCTGAGCGCGCAGGATTCTGACGTGATCAAAACCTACGTCGAGCTGGGGCTGGGCATTGGGCTGGTGGCGGAACAGTCCAGCGGAGAACGCGAAGACGGTAACCTGGTGCGTCTTGACACGCGTCACCTGTTTGACGCCAACACCGTATGGCTTGGCCTGAAGCGCGGACAGCTGCAGCGCAACTATGTGTGGCGTTTTATCGAGCTGTGCAATGCCGGGCTGTCGGTGGATGAGATTAAACGTCAGGTCATGGAGCCGGAAGAAGTGGCGATTGATTATCAGATATAGCTGCTGGCTTGCCCGGCAGCGCTGCGCTGACCGAATCAGAGGGCAGGGATGTCGTCACTTGTTGTAAGTAGTGGGGATATGCTGCTGCATCAACTCAACGATCCAGTCAATAAAAACACGCAGTCTGGCGTTGACATGGCGGTTCGGCGGAAATGCCAGATACAGGGGCATTGGCTTAATACGCCAGTCTTCAAATAGCGGAATTAAAGAGCCAGCAGTCTGATGCGCTGCCGCCATATAGACCGGCAGCGCAATCACGCCCAATCCCGCTAGCCCAGCTTCGAGGTAAGCATTACCATCATCCACGGCAAGTACATAGTTGCCCGTGATTTCAATATGTTCACTCTCACCGTGCAGTACCAGAGGATCAATCTTACCGGTGCGTGAGGATAAGAACCCCACTATGCGATGGTCGGTGTTTTCCAGCTCTCGCGGATGCGCAGGGGCGCCAAGGCGTTCCACATAGCTCGGTGCGGCGTAAACACCGATTTGCAAATCGCCGACGTGGCGTGCGATCAGGGACTGGTCGTTGATTTCGCCACCGCGCAGGACGCAATCCACGTTGTCGCCAATCAGATCCACAACCCGGTCACTGACGCCCATGTCGAACTGGATATCAGGGTAGCGCGCGTGAAAAGCCGGTAGCGCGGGCACCAGCACCAGGCAGGCGAGAGGAGTCGGCACATCTACCCGCAGGCGTCCCCTGGGCGTCATCGTCGCACTGGACAGGCTGTTTTCAGCATCTTCCATGTCCGCCAGCAGGCGGATGACGCGCTCGTAGTAGACCGCGCCATCAGGAGTAACGCCGAGCCTGCGGGTGGTGCGATGGAGCAATTTGACGCGCAGGCGCGCTTCCAGCTGCTGAATGAGCTGCGTCACTGTAGTTTTGCTCATATGAAGCGTTTGGGCAGCCTTTGTGAAGCTACCTGCCTCCACCACGCGAGCAAAGGCGCGCATCGCGTCGAAACGATCCATTCCTTATCCTCTCTTTTCACCGATTGTTTGGATATTACAAACAATGATGGACAAAGTCGCTTGTTTATCCGCCCGAACCTGCACCTGTAAAGTGTCTTGATGTTCAACGGGCTGATTTCGCCCTATTTCAAAGGTACAAACATGACAACACGCGAAGCTGTTTTTCCCCTCGGACGCCAGGCGCTCTATGAGCGCAATCGGTATTCACCGGCCATCAAATCCAACGGTTTCCTGTTTGTTTCGGGGCAGGTGGGTAGCCGCGAGGATGGTTCGCCTGAGCCCGATCTGAAAGCGCAGGTCAGGCTGGCCTTCGATAATCTTATTGCTGTCCTCGCGGCTGCGGGCTGCACGTTCGATGACGTGGTTGACGTGACCCTCTTTGTCGTCGATCCCGAGTCAAACCTCGACGCAATCTGGAGTATCCTGCCAGAATATTGGGGGGAAGCGCCTTACCCTACGCTGACCGGGGTCGGCGTGACGTGGCTGTACGGATTCCAGTTTGAGATTAAGGTGATTGCCAGGCTGCCCTGAGCGACAGGAGCTTTTTGCCATACGGCAAATTATCCGAACGCAGAAAAGCAAAAAGCCTGCTTTAAAAGCAGGCTTTTCAAATTTGGCTCCTCTGACTGGACTCGAACCAGTGACATACGGATTAACAGTCCGCCGTTCTACCGACTGAACTACAGAGGAATCGTGTGAACGAGGCGCATAGTAGCGACCTCACTGCGCCTTGTCAAAGGGTGAAAACGCACTTTTCATTCGTTTGTCGACAATTTCAGCAAATCGCTGATTTTATAGTAAATTTGCTTCGAAATCACACAGCGAAATGCGCCGCCCGCAGGCGGCGCGCAGGATTAGAACAGTACGGAGTAGTTCAGACCAAACGTCCGTCCACGGCCTTTATAGGTATACAGACCCGGTGCACCGTAGGTTGGGCTATACAGCCCCGGCGCGCGCTGGCCCCAGGCGGTGGTGTAGTCTTTGTCCAGCAGGTTTTCCACGCTGAAGCTGACTTTACCCACCGGCAGGGCGTAGCTGCCCAGGAAGTCGACCGTGTTATAGCCATCAATCTTCTTGCCGTCGGAGTCTGACACGTCAAAGGTCTGCGTGCTCTGCACGCGCAGGGTCCAGTCGCCCGGCGCCCAGTTGACCCACGCGCTGGCTTTCGACGGGCTGGCGCTGTCAACCGTCAGCTTCTCCCATTTCCCGTTTTCGCGGGTTTCTGACTTGATGGCGTTAAAGTTCGCGCCCGTGCTCCAGTCGCTGTCGGTGAAGAAATAGTCCACCTGACCTTCCACCCCGTAGATACGACGCTTGTCGTCTTCCAGGTTGATGGTCATATCCGTCTTGTTGATGGTGATGGTTTTATCCGAGAGCGAGTAATATGCCGCGACCTGGGTGCGCAGGTTATCCCCGGTGTAGCGCCAGCCCAGCTCATAAGCGTTGACCTTGATACCGTCCAGCGTCGAGTCGTTGACATTGACGCTGTTCAGCAGGCGATAGTGACCGTTGCTGAGCTGATAGGTGCCGGAGCCGTAGTACTTCGCCAGGTCCGGAATTTCGAAGCCCTGGGAGAAGTTAAACCACAGCTGCTGCTGTTCGGTCAGGCGACCGAGGATCCCGGCGTTAAACAGGAAGTTGTTGTAATCGGTTTTACCGCCCGGCACCGCGTCGGCGGAGGCTGCTTTCCCGGTGGCGATGGCCTGCTGCTGGGTGTAACCGACAAAATCGTCTACCTTGTTCTCGGTGTACTGGTAGCGCACGCCGCCGCTCAGGGTGATGGCGTCAATATCGTAGCTGGCCTGCAGGAACGGGGCGAGGTTGGTGATGCTGTAGCCCGGGTAGCGGCCCACGTTGTAGGCGTTATCCAGCTCCATGCCGCCGCTCGCCGCGGCCTTGCTCAGGTTAAAGAACTGCTGGTTGGCGTCGAAGGTTTCGTGGTCGGCATCCACACCCCAGGTCAGCGTTAAATCGTCCACCGGCTTGCTGTTCAGCGTCAGCTTGCCGCCGTAAAAATCGGTTTTCTGCTGCGACGCGCCGATGCTGCTCACCACGCCTTTGGTCAGGGTCGGGAACGGATAGTAGGTCAGGCTCTCGTCGCGATAATAAATCTGCGCAACAAGATCCTGGCCCCAGAAGTCGGTATTGGAGTACTGCAGGTTGATCAGATGGCGCTCGGTACCCGGTACGCGGTCAGAATCCAGATTACCTTTGTTGTACGCGGTCGCATCCCCCGTGACCGCCGAGAAGTTCTTCCCGAGATACAGACCATGCTTACCGTCGGACTCGCTCTTGTAGTACTGGGTCGTCAGCTGCAGCTGCTGGTGATCGTCGATGTTAATGGTGCCTGTGCCCATCACGTCAATACGGTCAGAATACTGTAATCCGGTCTGGGTGTTATCGATGATCACCTCGTTGCCGTTGCCGTCATACCAGCCGCCGTAGCGCTGATACGACACCGACAGACGACCGGAAGCGTTATCGTTGCCGCCGCTGACCGCTGCCGACACGTTCTCATCGTGGTCGTTATGGCTATTAAAGCCGCTCTTTGTCCCGGTCTGGAACTCGACCTCGGTCTCCGGCTGGCCCTTTTTGGTGACGATGTTCACCAGACCGCCGGTGCTGCCGCCGCCGTAGAGTGACGTGGCGCCGGAGATGACTTCGATACGGTCAATGTTGAACGGATCGATAGAGTCCAGCTGGCGGCTGTCGCTGCGGGACGAGTTCAGGCGCACGCCGTCCACCATCACCATCATGGAGCGGCCGCGCAGGTTCATGCCGTAGTTGGTACGCCCCTGGCTGCTGACGTCCATGCCCGGGATCAGCTGTGCCAGCACCTCTTTAATCTCTTTCCCGCCCTGAACCTGCTGTTCAATTTCAGCCCGTTCAATGACCCAGGTAGTCTGCGCCATCTCCGCCACGCTGCGGTGCGCGCGGCTGGCGGAGACAACGATATTTTCTTCCTTTTGTTCTTCCGCCCACGCAGAGGTAGAAAGCATTGCAAGCAAGCAAGGATTTAAAACCCAAAGATGAGAACGTTTCATTGTTATGTTGACCCTGATTGTGTGTGTCAGTACTCGGTGGTTTTTGCTAAGGATTTAAAAACCTGACTGTTCTCCGGGCTGGTGGTGCTTCGCCAGTGGATAACGCCAGGTGTGGTAGCCAGTTCAAACGGCTCGTCGCCGTGCGCGCGATTCAGAATTCGCGCCGCACGCCAGGCCATAAGGCTGAGCTGGGGTTCGGCAATGCCGAGACGGTGCATCCCGGCATTCACGGCAAACAGGCGGTTGCTCTGCGGGCCGTCCCATTCGAGGGTGAAATCGTTGTTGATGCAGAAGGCTTCGTCCGTATCCAGATGCAGGCGGTGAGACAGCGGCGCGAGGAACGCAGGCTGCACGGCGCGATAGCCGGTGGCGAAGATCGTCACGTCGCTCTCCAGCTGCTCGCGTCCGCCGTCGAGGTGATGCTGTATGCTCAGGCGCTGGCCGTTTTCCAGGCGCGTCAGGGCCGTCACCGAGCGGGACGGCATCAGGTGAGCCCAGGGTTTTTCACGCAGCACTTCAAAGCGGTGGTACATGGCGCGGTAAATCGCCAGCAGGGACTCGGTGGTGATGCCGTCGGAGGTCATTTTCTGCTCGTGCAGCATCTGACGACGCGCCTCTTCACCGAGCGTAGAGAAGCTGTCCACGTACTCCGGCGTGAAATACTCGTTAGCAAAGGCGGCTTCATCCAGCGCGTTGTAGTTGTTGCGGCGCGAGACCCAGTTCAGGCTCAGCGGCTGGCCCCATTCGCCACGGAAAATATTCAGGAACAGGTCGGCGCCGCTCTGGCCGCCGCCGACGACGATGACGCGCTTGCCCGTAAGATCCGGCGTGCGCAGCATCATCTCGCTGGCGTGGAAGCAGGTATCGTCCTGCACGGTGACGCAGTCCGGCAGGTTGATCTGCTTACCGATCCCTACGCAGACGTGGCGCGCCAGGAAGCGGTCGCGCTGGGTCACCACCTCAAACAGGCCGCTTTTCTCATCAAAGCTCACCTGCTGCACCTGCTGGCTAAAGGACAGGTTGGTGAGGTTGTCCGCCGCCCAGCACAGGTAATCGGCAAACTCTTCCCGCGAAACGGTGCGCTGTTCGGTGGTCAGGAAGCGGTAGAACTTTTTACGCTGCACCAGGTAGTTCAGGAAGCTGTGGCGGTTGGTCGGCTCCACGGCGCTGACCAGATCCTTCAGGAAGCTGGTCTGCATGTGGCAGTCCGGCACCATCATCCCCGGGTGCCAGGAGAAGTGCGGTTTGCGCTCAAGAAACAGCGAGCTAAAGCCGTCCAGCCCTTCCGCCAGCGCGGCGATGCTGAGGTTAAACGGGCCGATACCAATGCCGATGAAATCATAGGTTTTCATTGCGCTGACTCCCGGGAGGCCAGAAAAAGAGGGTTATCAAGATCGGTGACGTAGTTCGGCAGCATGCGACTGCCGCCGTCGTGTTCGGAGAAGGTCAGTTTGACCGGGTTGAGGATCACGCGAATAATCTGCGGCTTAAACAGGTCGAACTTCGCGAAGCGATCGGCAAGCTCGGGGTGCGCGGCCATATAGCGGTGCAGAACCCCGGCGAGGATCTGATAGAAACGCGTTTCGCTGACGCCGCTTTGCAGCGTGAGGCGTGAGATAAAACGCAGCACCGTCACAAAGTTGCCGGTTTGCAGATCGTGAATGATGTAATCCGCGCTCAGGCGCGCCGTGACGGCCTTCACCTGTTCCGGCAGGCTCTGGGCCTGAGGGAAATCTTCATCCACCAGGCGCATATCGCCCTGGAAATCCTTCAGCAGGATGCGCTGCGGGATATAGTCCTTCATCACCAGCGTCACGTTCTGGCCGTGGGCGATCAGCGCCACGCCGTAGCGGCAGAGCAGGTGATAGAACGGGATCACCGATGCCTCAAACAGCTTTTCCAGCCATGCGTCGGCGCTTAACCCGGAGCGACTGATCCACGCGTCGATCAGCGCACACCCGGCGTTGTCGGTTTCCATTAGCGCCGCCAGCAGCACCGCCTGTTCGCCGTCCTGCAGATAGCAGGACGGGTTTTCCCGCCAGATCACGCCCAGCATCTCCTGATAGCGATAGGGCGCTTTCGGCAGCGCCGCATAGCCCGGGTGCGACAGGTATCCAGCAGCGGGCTCACCCAGCACCTTCGCGCCAGAGCGGGCAAGCGTGGCGTCGCTGGCGAACTGCTGCTGCAGCCAGCGCGAGGCCAGCGGCCCGGCGGCAATGTATTTGCCCGGAATACCGCGATAGCAGGAGGTGTTGTAGATCGTCAGCGGGAGCTTGATGTCAAACGGCGCGCGACGGCTGGCGTTGGTGAGCGTGCGCAGGGACTGCTGCGCCAGGTACTCATCGCCAAACTCGCCCAGCTCAACCATCTCACCGCGTGCCAGCTGCGCCAGGAAATGAATGGCGATCTTCTGCTGCCACTGCCACGGGTGCAGCGGCACCGGCAGCCAGCTCTCGTCGAGACCCAGCGCCTGCCAGCGGGCGTCAAAGCGGGCGCGCTCGGCGTTGTCCATGGCGCTGGCCAGCAGGGCGCTGATATCGCAATCGGCGTCGCTGCTCCAGACCAGATGCTCCCGCTGAACGGCAACCCAGTGCAGACGAAAACGTCCGCGATACTCAGGCGCGTACTGACGCAGCGCGTCCAGACCCCAGCCGCGGCGACCTTTGTTGAAAATAAACTTCGGGTGACCGCGCATCAGGCACTGTAATTCGTCCGGGTCGAGGTGGATCAGCGCGTCCGCGTCCAGCGCGTCACGCGCCTGCAGCAGCTGCATATCGCCGCGAAGCGTGGCGTAGAGATCTTCCATGTGCTCCGCCGTTTGCGCGTCGCTCATCTCCAGCACCGCTGCCAGCTGCAGCAGCGCGCTCTCCGCCTCCACGGCGGCACCGCTGGCGGCGATCAGGCTGTCCGGGTCGATATGCAGCCAGCCCCAGATCCCGCGCGCGGCGCGAAACTGCCATGACTCGTTGCCCATGGTGATGCGCCAGGCGTCAGACGAAACTGGCTCGGCGCGCAGGGTGCGTTCATACTCCAGCTCGGCGAGGATCTTCGCCACCATCTCGCGGTTCACTTTTTCCCAGAGCGCGTTCACAGGCCCACCTCGCTGAAGAAGCGGTGACGCTGGCTCATGATGAGGCGCGAGCGCTTGTGCGGGAAGTCGAACTCTTTCACGGTGTCGAAACCGGCAGAGGCCAGATGGCGGAACAGGCGCTGGTTGTCGAAGCGCGGCTCGGCGACGATGCGCGCGGTGCGCGGTTCATCGAGATACAGATAGTGGCTCAGGCCGCGCAGCCAGCTGCGGATGTACTGCGCGCCGCGCCAGTTCTCTTCGCCCACCAGCATGTGTAGCCCGCGGTCAAACGGCTGCCAGCGATAGTGGCGGCCAATGCGGTCTTCCGCCGCCCAGTAGAGTTCAAAATAGCCAAACGGCTGGTCGTCGAAGCAGCCGATAACCGGGTAGCAGTAGGTCGAGTCGAGCTGACGGCGCAGGTAGTTTTCCTGCTCGGCCTGCGGGCCCGCCATCTCCCAGAAGGCGTTCACGCGCGGGTTGTTCATCCAGCGGGTAAAACGCTCGCCGTCCAGCGCCACGTCGGCCACGCGGAAGCTGAGGGTGCGCTTAATCTGCGGATCGTAACGGCGATACACTTCACCCTGCGGGCGGCGAGGGCGCAGCGGGAAGTACAGCTGACGGCTCTCGTCAAACTGCATTCCGCCGCTCGCCTGCGGCCGTTCGCCTTTCAGCCACAGCGGCAGCTGCCAGAAGGCGTCGCGCGCCAGATAATCTCCGTGGGCCAGGCCAAACAGCGCCCGAGCCTGGGGTTCATCCTGCCAGTCCGCCCACGGCAACGTAATGCCGGTCAGCGCGGGGGCGGCCACAAACAGCTGATCCAGGGCTTGCACCAGCCAGCCGTCCGGGAGCCCCTTCAGACGCTCCAGCACCGCGCTGCCGTCGAGACCCAACGCCAGCGGCAGCGCGCGATCCGTTGCGGTGCAGCGAAAGCCGTAGCCGGAATGGACAATATTCGCGATGGCCATCACGCCTTCTCCTTGTAAAACGGGTTGCTAAAGTCGAAATAGATCACCGCCGGATCGGCGATGGTATTTTCATTGCGATCGTGCAGGTAGCAGAAGAAGTTGCCTTTGCAGTTCCAGGTCGGGCTGTCGAGAACGTAGTCGAGGCAGCGGGTCTGCTTCGCCGTGCGGCGCAGTTGGGCCAGCGCAGCACGCACCCGGGACATCAGGCTCTCTTCGCTGTCGAAACCCGCGGCAGCGAGGGCGGCGGTGACGGCAAGGGTAGAGTTCAGCAGCAGGTAGTAAGGAAAGTAGCGCAGCAGCTGGCTCTCGCCGAAGCGGTTTTCCACCTCAGTTTCGCCAGCATCTTTCAGCCACGCGTCGGCACTTTCGGTCCACGCGCTGCCCTGGCAGTCGCGGTAGATAAGTCCGATCGGGAAATCCTGCTGCATCTCAACGAGGATATTTTGCTGGTGCGCCAGCAGGACCAGGCCGTAGTCCGCCTCGGCGCTGAACAGCGGGATTAATACGCGGTCGCAGTAGGCGTCCAGCCAGCAGCGGGCGGCCTGGGCGAGCGTTAAATCGAGACGCTGGCTCAGACGGCGCACCGCCGCGGCCAGCAGGCTGTCGCCGCCGTCCGGCGCGGCCTGCGTCAGGCTCACCAGCACGTTGGTCTGGGTGTCTGGCGTATCGAACAGCAGATTAACGCGCAGGGCCATCAGGCTCTCTTCCTGAATAGCGCCGTTGTCATCGCGCAGTCCTGCCCAGCCGTCTTCCTGCATCACGCGCATGGTCGGGTAGCGCGCCTGTAATTCCTGCCAGCGTTCCGTTTTTGCCAGACGCGCCAGGCGCATGCCGCGCTTCACCTCTTTCACCGACAGCGTGCGCACGGAGTTGGTCAGGCGCACGCTGAGAGAGAACTTAATCATGTCGCTGTTGGTTTCGCTGTAAAGCGAGCGTGACGAGCTGGTGGGCAGCCACTGCGCGCCCGCTTCACCCAGGTCCTGCAGTGAACCGTTTTCTGCCAGACGCTGGCACCAGTCCTGCTCCAGCAGATAGTCGGCCTGCCACGGATGCATGGGCAGCAGCCAGCGGGTGTCGGTGAAATGGCCGAGCAGCTCGGGCGCGCTCTGGGCCGCAAAGCGCAGCAGACGTTCGCGCAGGGAGACGTTCAGGCTGTCGCCAGCAACGAGCGTGCTCTCAACGGCAAACCAGCGCAGCGGGAAGCGGGAGGCGAAATCGGGCAGGTAGCGGCGCGCCTCGGCTTCGTTGAACGGCTCGTGCGACTTTGGTGCCGGGTGAAACGCGTGGCCGACCAGCAGCGCCTGTTCCGCGTCGGCAAACGTCAGCGGCTTATCGCGCAGTGTTGCCCAGTTGTGGCGTAAATCAATCGCCTGCCAGGTGTGGGCATGGCTTTCGAGAACGCGCTGCTTAAAACGCGCCAGCGTATCGGCATCCAGCGAGCCTTTTACGGACGGTTTTTCAAGAATTAAATCAACCAGTTGAGAGAATGTGACAGCGTCACTGCGGTCGCTGTTGCTCTGAATAAGCGTTGCCGGGAAACGGTACTGATGATGCTGGGTGGGAGAGAAATAGCGTACCGGCACCCGAAGCGCCTGGGTTTGGGAAAGCGGGATATGGATCTCAGATAGCGCATCCGCATCGGTAGCGGAGTGATAGCGCCAGTCCTTCGTTTCGCGCAACAGGGCGTTTAAAAAACACTGGGCTGCAACGTCTGTACCGGCGGCGCGGAGCAGAGCACGCATAGATGTACCTCATTCCATGATTGATAATAATTCTCGTTATGATATTCATTCTGTTTACAGTCGCAACCATTTTTGCAATATTTGTTTTCATAAACTTCATAATTTCCACACATTTATTGACACTATGTTCACATTCTCATGCGCGCTGACTCTGAAACCTTGACGGAAAACGTCACCTCAAAAGCTAACTGGCCCCTGGCGCTATCTGCGGGTTTACTGGGCATCGGGCAAAACGGTTTGCTGGTGATGCTCCCGCAGCTGGTCACCCTGACCGGGCTGTCACTCTCGGTCTGGGCCGGGCTGTTGATGTTTGGATCCATGCTCTTTTTACCGGCATCACCCTGGTGGGGGCGTCAGAGCGAGCGGAAGGGGTGTAAGTCCGTCATGCTGACCTCACTAAGCGGCTATCTGGCCAGTTTTGTTGTGATGGCGCTGGTGGTCTGGGCGATGGCGGCCGGAAGGCTGGATACGGTCTGGGGACTGGCGGGGCTTATATTCTCGCGCCTGCTCTACGGACTGACGGTCTCGGGGCTGGTGCCTGCAGCCCAGACGTGGGCAATTCAGCGTGCGGGACTGGAGAAAAGAATGGCCGCGCTGGCGACGATAAGCTCCGGCCTGAGCTGCGGGCGTTTGCTCGGCCCGCCGCTGGCGGCGCTGATGCTCAGCGTTAATCCGGTGGCGCCGCTCTGGCTGATGGCGGTTGCGCCGCTTATCGCTCTGCTGCTGGTGCTTCGCGAAGTCGCTGATCCGCCGCTACCGCCGGTAGCCCACCAGGCAACCCGCCTGCAGGCCTCCATGCTGCCGTTCCTGCTGCTGGCGCTGCTGCTGGCGGCGCTGGTAAGCCTGATGCAGCTTGGCCTGTCGCCGCATCTTAGCCCGTTGCTGGACGGCAACGCCCGGGAGATCAGCCATCATGTCGCGTTTCTGCTGAGCCTTGCCGCGCTGGCCACGCTCGCGGCACAGTTTCTGGTGGTCCGCCCGCAGCATTTCACCCCGATGACGTTGCTCTGCGTAGCGGCGGTGTTGATGGTGGCAGGACTAGGGCTGATGACTGTCGCCGGTTTAGCGCTGTTCTACGTGGGGATTGTTATCACGTCACTCGGGGCGGCGATGGCCACGCCGGGCTACCAGCTGCTGCTTAACGACAGGCTGACCACCGGGAAAGGGGCGGGCGTCATCGCCACCAGCCACACGTTAGGCTACGGCGTCAGCGCGCTGCTGGTGCCCGTGGTGACGCGTTTTTACGGCGAGCAGTCTTTAACGGTAGCCGCATGGGGAATGGCATTGCTGTTTTTAGCGTTGAGCATAGGGGTACTATCAACCGAGCGTCCCCCTGCTGAAAAACCTTAATGGATCTGGCGGGAGGAATGGCCGCCAGACTCCTCATTTTGCCGCAGACGCTGCAGGGGATCCTGCTGATAAAACTGGCAGAAACGCTGCCACAGCGCCGGGAAACGGGGCGCGAAGAGCTCGGGCGCGCTGAAGAAATACTCCGAGAGCACCGCAAAGCACTCGGCCGGGTCGGTTGCCGCATAGGCGTCAATGCTGGCCGCGCTTTCGCCGACCAGGTCTATTTCATCCTGGATGTTATCCATCGCCGCGTGCAGATCGTGCTCCCAGCCCGCCACTTCGCGAAGCGGGATAAATGGAACGCCGCTGGCGCGATCGCCGTTGCGGGTATCCAGCTTGTGGGCTACCTCATGGATAATCAGGTTAAAACCGGAGGCGTCGAACGAGTCCTGAATGTCGAGCCAGTTCAGAATAATCGGCCCCTGCTGCCAGCTTTGTCCGGACTGCACCACGCGCTGGTTGTGCACCAGCCCGATATCGTCCTGCCATTCGTCATCCACCACGAAAGGTGCGGGATAGATAAGCACTTCGTGGAAACCGTCCAGCCACTCAATGCCGAGCTCAAGCACCGGAAGACAGAAAAGCAGGGCGATGCGGGCGTTTTTAAGCGGATCGAGCTCGAAACCCTGCAGTGGAACCAGGCGTTTTTGCTGTAAAAAACGATCCGCAAGCTGAACCAGTTTCGCTTGTTCATCCGGCTTAAGATTAGCCAGAACAGGGATTGTCAGCGCGTCATTCCATGGCAGCGCCATATCCCGGCCAGCTTCATTCGTTTTCCAGGGCCACTTTATCATCGCTTTGCTCGCAAACTCGTTACTTGAACAAAAATGGGAAAGTCAGGTTCGGTTAAGATGCCAGAAAATCGCGCACTGCGACAATTCCAGCCTGAATAAACTATCATTCGTACGTAGCGGTGGGTAGCGGTTTGCGGGCATCACCTTCATTTTGTGAAGTCTGTCGTAGCCTTCATCCACAGGTTCAGTGAAGAAATCAGTACGGTATTGAAAAGATGAGCGATTTCAAAGGTAACAAGCAGGACCTGCCCAGTCGGCTGTGTGTGCACTGCCAGCGACCCATGATGTGGCGCAAGAAATGGGCGAAATGCTGGAATGAGGTTAAATACTGTTCCGAGCGCTGTCGCAGGAGCCACCGTTGACCGAGCTGCGTCTGATCCTGGGCGATCAACTTAATCCGCATCACAGCTGGTTTGATACCTGCAGTCCGAACGTCATTTACGTGATGCTGGAACTCCGGGCCGAAACCGCCTATGTGCTTCATCACGCCCAGAAAGTTATCGCTATCTTCGCCGCCATGCGCGCGTTTGCCTCTGCATTAAAAGAGAAGGGGCATCGGGTGAGGTATGTCCGGCTCTCTGACGGCTCAAACCGCGGCGCGCTGGAAGACAATCTCAACGCGCTTGTCGCGCATTACAGCGCGGGTAGGGTGATATGGCAGGAGCCCGACGAATGGCGTCTGGATACGCAGCTGCAGGCGTGGGCGAAGACGGCCTCCGTTGAAACGGCCTGCGTCAGCAGCGAGCATTTTTTCACCACGCGGGAACAGGTCAGCGCGTTCTTTGCTTCACGCAAAAGCTGGCGAATGGAGTACTTTTACCGGGAAATGCGTCGTCAGCACGGCATTCTTTTGACATCAGAAGGCGAGCCGGAAGGGGGGAAATGGAACTTCGATGCTGAAAACCGCAAGCGCTGGTCCGGCGAGCCGCCCGCGCCGGGCGACTCGCGTCCCGGCCACGATTATTCAGCCTTATGGGTGGAGATCCAACGCTGTGGGGTAAAGACCTTCGGCGAACCGCAGGCCGACAATTTTCGCTGGCCGCTTAACCGTTCGGAAGCCAAAGCCAGGCTTGAGGAATTTATCACTCACGTGCTCCCCCATTTTGGCGCCTGGCAGGACGCGATGCACGCGGAGGAACCTTTTCTTTTCCACTCGTTAATTTCATTCGCGCTAAACACCAAAATGCTTAATCCGCGGGAAGTGGTCGCAGCCGCCCAGCAGGCATGGCGTTCGGGCCATGCGCCGCTGCCCGCCGTTGAAGGGTTTATCCGACAAATTCTCGGCTGGCGGGAGTACGTGCGTGGGATTTACTGGTCGCAGATGCCGGGCTATCGGGATCTGAATGCCTTAGACCAGCACGCTCCGCTGCCGGACTGGTTCTGGACCGGCAGGACGCAGATGCGCTGCCTGTCACATGCTATTGGGCAGTCGCTCACCGAGGCTTACGCCCACCATATCCAGCGCCTGATGGTCATCGGGAACTTTAGCCTGCTCAGCGGCCTGTCGCCGCAGGCGGTTCATGAATGGTATCTGGGGGTCTATATTGATGCCTTCGAATGGGTGGAGCTGCCCAACACCCTCGGCATGAGCCAGTTTGGCGATGGCGGGTTACTGGCGAGTAAACCCTACGTCTCGAGCGCGTCATATATTCATAAGATGAGTAATTACTGTCAGGGGTGCCGGTATCAACATAACCAGCGCACTGGGGAGCTGGCGTGCCCCTTTAATGCCCTTTACTGGGATTTCTTTGCGCGCAATCAGGCGCGTCTGGGTAACAATCCCCGCCTGGGCATTGTCTTTAAACAGCTTGCGGACATGAAGGAAGAGGAGCGGCAGGCCATTGCCGATCGTGCAGGGTATGTTCGCCTGCATCTCAACGACCTCTGACCTATTTCATCGCCGTACAGGTTGCGGTGGTTCAGTAAGACGCTATTATTTTTGACTTTGTTGCGTATTCCCCGACAGGACATCCAGACGCTATGCCCGTGAATTTTGACCTTAACGATCTTTATGCTTTCAGAGCGTTAGTGGAATACGGTAACTTCCGTGTCGCCGCTGAATCTATCTGCTTATCCCAGTCGGCGCTGAGCCGCAGGATTGAAAAGCTGGAAGCCGCGCTGGGAAACAGGCTGTTCGATCGTACCACCCGCCGCGTGGCCTTAACGTTATACGGGCAAAATTTTGCCGAGCGCTCCGCGCAGCTGCTCGACAACGTTGAGTCAATGCTGGCGGATGTCGATAAAGCCAGCGAAGAGCGGACGGGGCTGATCACGGTTGCCACGGTACCTTCCGCCGCCTGTTACTTTATGCCTGATGTGATCCGTCGCTTTCAGTCTCGCTATCCGCGCGTGCGCATTAAGCTCATCGACAGCAGCGCGGGGAATGTGATTGACGCCGTGGCCCGAAGCCAGGCGGATTTTGGTATCTGCTTCGCAGGAAACCTGCCGTCTGAAATCGAATTTTTCCCGCTGGTGGAGGATGTCTACGTCGCGGCGTGCAGAAAGGATCATCCGCTGGCGCAGAAGAGTCACCTGACGTGGCAGGCATTTTATCAGCAGGATTATATCTCTCTCGATAAAACGTCAGGTAACCGCAATCTGCTCGATCGGATGCTGGGGGATATCGTTCCCGAGCGGCCCAGCGTCTGCGAAACACGTCACGTTACCACGATGCTCGGTATGGTTGAGGCGGGGATCGGCATCGCTGCCGTTCCCGCCATGTCGATGCCGACCTCAGAGCACACGCTGCTGACGCATCTGCCGCTGGTGGCGCCGGAGGTCAAACGCACCGTAGGGCTTATCCGGCGCCGGGGGCGCATCCAGTCTTATATCGCGGCTGAACTGGAAAAGCAGATCACCGAGCAGTATCGCCGGACGTAACGGGGATCATCCCCGTCTTCTCGATGACGGCGCGTGAGGGCGGTGAGGCGAGATAGGTCAGCAGTGCTTTCCCCTCCCCGGGATGTTCTGCATGGCGGGTAACTGCACCCGCGAAGCGCGTGATGTATTGCAGATTATCCGGGATTTTACCGATAAAGGTGACGCCCTGAACGGGCAGCAGCTCGCTAACCTGCTGGAAGCCCACGGCGTATTTTCCTTTCGCCACTTCAGAGGCGACCGGGATACGCTCGACCATTGTCGCTTTACCCGCCACTTCTTTTTCAATCCCCAGCTTTTTGAACAACGTCTGGCTGACGTACCTGCCGCTGGCGCTGTCAGAGTAGGCGATGGAGCTGGCCTGCAGCAGCGTTTCACGCAGTTTCGCATCGCTGCTGATATCAGGGACATCCGCACCTTTTTTCACCACCATGCCAACGGGAGAGTCCGCGAGTTCAGTTCGCGAACCCGGTTGGGTCTGGCTGGCCTTTTCGAGCTTCTCCAGCGCATCGCCCACCATAATCACCACGTCGGCCTTCTCGCCGCGCGCCAGGCGGTTTGGGATCGCCTGCGGCGTAGCGCCCATTGAGGGGCCGGGGATGATCACGATTTTATCCCCGGTCTGGCGTTCATATTCCGGAGCCAGTTTTTCAAGGGCGGCTTTGAAGCCACCTGAGATCATGACCTTTACGTCCTGGGCAAAGGCATTGACGCTCAGGAACATCAGCACCAGCGCGCTGGCGGTATAGCGATAAGTGCGTTTCATACTGCCCCCTGTGACTTGACGGTGTTTTGCAGCGATACCGCACGGCGGCGGTAGAGGTAGAGCGTGGCCAGCAGGGCACACACCGCGGCGAAGCTCATCCAGTAGCCAGGCGAAGCTTTGTCACCGGTGTATTCAATCAGCGCGGTGGACATCACCGGGGTAAAGCCGCCAAAGACCGCCGTTGCCAGGCTGTAAGCCAGCGAGAAGCCCGCCACGCGCACTTCGGCAGGCATGATCTCCGTCAGGGCCGGAATCATCGCGCCGTTATACAGGCCGTAGAGGAAGGAGAGCCACAGCAGCACGCTCAGCATCATGGAGAAGCTGGGCGCGTTCGCCAGCAGCGTCAGGGCCGGGTAGCTGGTCGCCAGCGCCAGCAGGGTCATGGCAATCAGCACCGGCTTGCGGCCAAAACGATCCGACAGGGCACCGCCCACCGGCAGCCAGATGAAGTTAGAAACCGCCACCAGCAGCGTGACCAGCAGGCTGTCCGACGCGCTCAGCATCAGCACTTTTTTGCCAAAGGTGGGAGCGTAGACGGTGATCAGGTAGAACGCGGTGGTGGTCATCGCTACCATCAGCATGCCCGCGACCACCACCTGCCAGTTGCCAAGCAGCGTTTTAAAGACCTGACGCATCTCCAGATGCTGGCGGCGCGCGCTGAACTCTTCCGTCTCTTCCAGCTTGCGGCGCAGGAAGAAGATAAACGGCACGATTAAACAGCCGAACAGGAACGGGATGCGCCAGCCCCATTCGCGAATGGCGCTCTCCGCCATCAGGGCATTCAGCGCAAAGCCCATCGCCGCGGCGACCATAATGGCGACCTGCTGGCTACCGGACTGCCAGCTGGTGTAAAAACCCTTGCGGCCCGGCGTGGCGATTTCAGCCAGATAGACCGACACGCCTCCAAGCTCCGCGCCGGCGGAAAAGCCCTGCAGCAGACGGCCCGTCAGCACCAGCAGCGGCGCCCACAGACCGATGCTTTGATAAGAGGGGATAAGCACGATCAGGAACGTCCCCGCCGCCATGATGGACAGCGTGACGATCAGCCCCTTTCTGCGCCCCACCTTGTCGATATAGGCGCCAAGCACGATGGCCCCGATGGGACGCATCAAAAAGCCCGCGCCGAAGACCGCGAAGGTCATCATCAGCGACGCAAATTCACTGCTTGCCGGGAAGAACGTGTGGGCGATATAGGTGGCATAGAAGCCGAACAGAAAGAAATCGAATTGCTCAAGAAAGTTGCCGGACGTGACGCGAAGTATGGCGCCCGCCTTCGAACGTACGGTTGCAGGTGAGGTTGAGGAAAACATGGTTATCTCCAGTTTTATTGTTGACGTTTTACGCGTCTGTTTCTGAAAACTGGATCAGGATGAGGAATTAGATAAGCGCAAATGCCGCATCGACTGATGCATTTCTTGCATGAATATAATCCGACGAATAAATACAATTAATGGCAACAATAACTTAACAAGCCGTTGGCTTTTTATTCACCAATATTCTGTAAGTCTCTGATATTGCGATTTTGTGATGTGGCGCAGAGGCGCGTTTCAGAATGAGCCGGGTAACCGCTTCATTACCCGGCGGATGCAATTTAGCGCAGCGCCCTGGCAATCGCGCTAAACATCAGAGAGGCTTCCAGCGGCTGGGCGCTGAAGGACGGTTCCGCCTGCGGCCAGGTAGACCACTGGACGATGACCAGATTTTCCTTTGGGTTCACCACGATCATCTGCCCGAAAATGCCCAGCGCCCAGAGCGAACCTTTCAGCGAATCCTGTGCCGTCGGCTCTACGCCCGTGGCGTTGGCGGGCACTTCATTGTTCCACCACTGATAGCCGTACAGCCCCTCGGGATGGGCGTCTGAGACCGAGCCTTTGGCCTTCGTCCACTCTGACGACTGCCTGATCCAGTTTTCCGGCAGTATGGTCTTACCGTTCGGTAACGTACCGTTGTTCAGGATAAATTGCCCGAAGCGTCCCCAGTCCTCCAGCGTGGCGTTAAAGCCGTGCGCGCCGACGTCGTGCTGGCCTTTGCTGTAGGCATGCCACACGCCGTCGCTCGCCATGCCGTAAGGCTGCCAGATGCTTTTCTCCAGATAGGCTGCGAGCGTCATGCCGGTGGCCCGCTCCAGCACGTCACCTAGCAGCCAGGCACCGCCCGAAGAGTAAGACCAGTTCTCTCCGGCCGGATGCGCTCTGCCCAGCCCCTTCACCAGCTTGCGCACGCAGTCATAGGTACCCGGCTTCGCCTCGCACTCGGTGAGCTGTGCAAAGTCGGAGTGGGGGTTGGTGTAATCCTCGTTCCAGGCCACGCCGGACGTATGGGTGATCAGCTGTCTGAGCGTCACGCCGTCCCACGCGGTGCCTTTCAGATCGGGTTCATACCGCGTGATCCGATCGTCAAGCGAGTGGATCTTTCCCTCTTTGAGGGCTACGCCCACCAGCGCCGATACCACCGATTTCCCAACCGAGCGCGAGGTCCAGAGCGTCGAGTCGGTATTGCCCTCTCCAAGATACTTCCAGGCGATTTTGCCGTCCTTCAGCACCAGCATGCCGCTGACGTTCTGCCGCTGGAGGTAGTCCTTAAGGCCGTAGCGCCTGCCGTTGACCTGATAGTGTGCGTCCGTGAGCGGCTTGTCCGACATTTCCAGCGGCACGGCGCTACCGTGGCGGAAAACGTCCCCGGCGTAGTTGCGGTAGTCATTGCGAAAGCCCACCACGCGATCGGCCTGACTCCAGGTGAGCATCTTATGGGTGTCAGGCAGGGTGGTGTCGAAGGGGGCAGGGCAAGCGCTGAGGTCGGTGCCTTTACAGGCGGCCACTGCCGCAGGGGAGATCAGGGTGCTGAAGATAAGGCCCGCCAGCAGGGCATGGTTTACTTTTCTGTTTTTCATATCCGTCTCTTACAGGTTAGGAACGGCTTCAGTTTAAAAACCCCGGAGCTATAATAAAAAACGCATAGCGGGGGAAAATCCCCCCAAAAAACAGAGGGAGCGTAGCGTGGCGGGACTGATTTACTCTTTTGCACAGCTCGAGGCATTTACCGCTGTGGCCGAGAACGGGAGCCTGAGTAAAGCCGCGGTGGCGCTGAAGAAGGACCGAACGACGCTTCGCGATCTGGTTGATTTTCTTGAGGATGGGTTGGGCTACGCGCTGTTTATTCGCGACGGCCGCACCCTGCGGCTCACGCCCGAAGGGGAACAGCTTCAGCGCCAGGCGCACCTGCTGATGCGGCAGGTAAAAGCCTTTGAGGCGTTTGCCAGAGAGGTGCCGCACGGTGCCACGCAGGACCTGACGCTGGCCTACGATCCTTTTACGCCCAGAGCCTTTCTGCACGGGGTGATTGCTGAAATGGCGGTGCGAAAAATCCGCCTGAGCCTTATCTGTGCCTCGCGGGATGAATCGGAACGGCTGCTGGCGAACAACGACGCGGATCTGGCCATCTGCCAGGCACGCAACCGCAGCGTGGGCAACGATATGGAGTGGCGTGCCCTGGGTGCCATCGATATGGATTTTTATGCCGCCAGCGGGCTGTTTGCGGACAGTGCTTCACCTCTGACGCTGCTCGATCTTTCCCTTGTGCCCCAGGTCGTCATGCACCCCGCCTCGGACGAGCCGGTGGCGCGCCGCCTGCAGATTTCCGGGCATACCCTCTTTACCAATGAGCCGGAGATGCTGCGCGGTCTGCTGGAGCGCGGCTGCGGCTGGGGATTCTTACCGACGCATTTTCACGCCGGGCAGTGGCAAAACGTAAAAAGGCTGCACACCGAAGTGGGCAGCCAGGGAATTGGTCAGACGATGGTCACCATCTGGAAGCCGGGGAGCGACAAGCGCAGCACAATCGCTGAAACGCTGTCGCTCCTGCCGAACGTATGGAAGCACTCAGCGCTGTGAACAGCCTTTACACTGCTGGTTCTGGATCTGCTGGAAGAAATCGTTGCCTTTGTCATCCACCAGGATAAACGCCGGGAAGTTCTCGACTTCGATTTTCCAGATGGCTTCCATTCCCAGCTCCGGATACGCGACGCACTCCAGGCTCTTAATGCTGTTTTGCGCCAGCACCGCCGCCGGGCCGCCAATGCTGCCCAGGTAGAAGCCGCCGTGCTTATGGCAGGCGTCGGTTACCTGCTGGCTGCGGTTGCCTTTTGCCAGCATGATCATGCTCGCGCCGTGGGACTGCAGCAGGTCCACATATGAATCCATGCGTCCCGCCGTGGTCGGGCCGAGCGAGCCAGACGCGTAGCCTTCCGGCGTTTTGGCCGGGCCCGCGTAGTAGATCGGGTGATCTTTGACGTACTGCGGCAGTTCCTCACCGTTGTCGATTAGCTCTTTCAGCTTCGCGTGGGCGATGTCGCGCGCCACGATGATGGTCCCGTTCAGCGACAGGCGGGTAGAGACCGGGTGTGCGGAAAGCTGCGCCAGGATCTCGTTCATCGGCTTGTTCAGATCGATGCTGACCACGTCGCCTTCACCCTGCTGGCGCAGTGACTCCGGAATGTACTGGCCCGGGTTGTGCTCCAGCTTCTCAATCCAGATCCCGTCGCGGTTAATTTTCGCTTTGATGTTGCGGTCCGCGGAGCAGGAGACGCCCATGCCAATCGGGCAGGACGCGCCGTGGCGCGGCAGGCGGATCACGCGGATGTCGTGGGCGAAGTATTTACCGCCAAACTGCGCGCCGAGGCCGAGGTTCTGTGCTTCCTGCAGCAGCTCTTGTTCGAGCTGAACGTCGCGGAACGCCTGGCCGTGTTCGTTGCCTTCCGTTGGCAGGGCGTCGTAGTAGCGCGTGGAGGCCAGCTTCACGGTTTTCAGCGTGGCTTCCGCCGAGGTTCCGCCGATAACAAAGGCAATGTGGTACGGCGGGCAGGCTGCTGTCCCCAGGGTACGCATCTTCTCAACCAGGTAATTTTTCAGCTTAGCCGGGGTGATCAGCGCTTTGGTTTCCTGGTAGAGATAGGTTTTGTTGGCAGAACCGCCGCCTTTTGCCATGCACAGGAATTTGTATTCGTCGCCGTCCACGCTGTAGAGGTCAATCTGCGCGGGCAGGTTGGTGCCGGTATTCACCTCTTTATACATGTCCAGCGCAGCGTTCTGGGAGTAGCGCAGGTTGTCTTCAATGTAGGTGTTGTAAACCCCCTGGCTCAGCGCCGCTTCGTCACCGCCGCCGGTCCAGACGCGCTGGCCTTTTTTACCCATGACGATCGCCGTGCCGGTATCCTGGCAGGTCGGCAGCACGCCTTTGGCCGCGATCTCAGAGTTACGCAGGAACTGCAGGGCAACGTATTTGTCGTTCTGGCTGGCTTCCGGGTCGTTGAGAATGGCGGCAACCTGCTTCTGATGGGAAGGACGCAGCATAAATGCGGCGTCGTGGAAGGCCTGCTGCGCCAGCAGGGTCAGGGCTTCCGGCTCCACCTTCAGGATTTCCTGGCCTTCGAACTCGGCAACGGAGACGTGCTCTTTGGTCAGCAAGTAGTATTCGGTGTCGTCATGCGAAAGAGGGAAGGGGTTCTGGTAGATAAACGGTTTGTTTGACATAGCGTATTGCTCCACAAAAAATAAAACCGCCGGAGGAGAAGTCCGGCGGTCAGGAATCAGAACATCATGGACATCCACGGATAGCCAATCAGCAGCAGGGCCGCCAGGAAGATGGCACCGAAGATGGTGCCGAGGCGCCAGTAGTCTTTGGTTGGCAGGTAGCCGCTACCGTAGTAGATCGGGCTTGGGCCAGTACCGTACGGGGTGATGATCCCCATCACGCCCAGCGAGGTCACCATCAGCAGAACAAACACTTCCATATTCATGCCCGGGATGGTGGAGGCGATGGTCAGCATCGCTGGCAGCAGCGCCGTAGTGTGCGCGGTGGTGCTGGCAAACAGGTAGTGCAGCAGGTAGAACGCCAGCAGCAGGACGATGGTCGCCACGCCCGGAGAGATACCGCTCATCAGCAGACCGCCTTCTTTACCCAGCCAGCTGATAAAGCCGGTAGAGGAGAGACCGTCCGCCAGCGCCACCAGGGTGGCGAACCAGACGAAGGTGTTCCACGCGGCTTTGTTACCGGTGATGTCGTTCCACTCCAGCACGCCGGTCCACAGCATCAGGCCGACGATGAGCAGGGCAGCCATAGCCGGTTCAATCCACGCGGCGGCGAAGATCCACATCAGCAGCGCGCAGCACACGAACACCAGCAGCAGAATTTCATTGCGGGACAGTTTGCCGAGTTTTTCCAGTTCGCGGGTCGCCCACAGCGGCACTTCGTTGTTGACCTTCACTTCAGGCGGGTAGAACCAGTAGGCCAGCAGCGGCATGGTCAGAATCAGCAGGATACCCAGCGGCAGGAAGGCGAGGAACCAGGTGCCCCAGGAGATATCAATCCCAACCGTACTTTTCACCAGCGCCAGGGCCAGCAGGTTTGGCGCGAGGGCGGAGAGGAACATTGAACTGGTGATACAGGCCGCGGTGATCGCCACCCACATCAGGTACGAACCAATCTTACGCGCGCTTGGGTCATTAGGTTTTGAACCGTACAGCGGCGGCAGGTTAGCGATGATCGGGTAGATGGTCCCGCCGCTACGTGCGGTGTTGGACGGGGTGAACGGTGCCAGCAGCAGGTCAGCAAACGTAATTGCGTAACCGAGCGTCAGGCTCCGACGGCCGAGGTATTTCACCAGAATCAGCGCCAGACGGCGGCCGAAGCGGGTTTTGTCATAGCCTGCGGCGAACATAAAGGCACCGAAAATCAGCCAGACGGTAGAGTTACCAAACCCGCTCACCGCCCACTTAAAGGAGGCGCCTGCCAGCTTGAATTTCGGATCGGCCAGCTGTTCAGGGCTAAACAGCACCCACTGGCTGCACAGGGCAATGGCGACCACGCCGGTCAGACCGATCACCGCACCTGGCAGGGGTTCGAAGATCAAACCGACGATCACGCCGACAAAGATTGCGAAGTAGTGCCACGCGTAAGGAGGCAGTCCTTCCGGTACCGGAACAAACAGCAGCAGTACGGCGACGATGACGGGCAGTGCCATCATCAGCAGACGTTTTGCGTTTCCATTTGATGCCTGGTTCGCCGCAGGGGGCGTTACAGCAGTTTTTGTATTCATAGTTTCACGTCTTAAGTTGTCAAAGATTCGGTCGTACTGAAAAAACAAAATCACTTTCTTAAGTTTCTTTGCTTTTTTTAGTTATTAAAGGTGCGGATTTGTATTTTCAGTAATAGCAATTTAACGCTTTTGTAGATGCGCTAAATTAAAAATTGATGATGTTTTTATATTGCGCCTTTGGATGCCATAACTATTGATCGCGATCAAAAAAACAGAATTGCAGCGTTATTTTTATGCTTTTATTAATAACCACTCAGGCGTATGTGGGTATTACCTGTTTTATTGGTTTGTTTTATCATTTTCGTAACATTTATGCTTTCTTTGTTTTTTTATATTCTTGTTCTTTATGGTTTTGTATGTGATATGGAAATTGGTTTTACCAATTTTTATTTAACGAATTTTAAATTATTGTGAATGACTAAATTACATTCGCTAACACCAATGTGTTATTTGTGTTATTGCAGGGATTAAATAGTTTATTAACTAACGTAATAACTTTAGAAACTAAAAAAATCAGTATATTAATATCATGACATCGGCAAATAACGACGAACAAAAAAATCACTCCGATAACGAATTCTTAATTTTTTAAAAGTTTGGAGTTTCTATTATGAGCACTAACGAACGCATTCTTAGCCCCTTCACATTACCGAATGGCACTGAACTGAAAAACCGTTTGTTAATGGCCCCTATGACCACCTGCACCGGCTATTACGACGGCACCGTTACCAGTGAACTGGTGGAGTACTATCGTGCCCGTTCCGGCAGCATCGGCACCATCATTGTGGAGTGTTGCTTCGTCGACGAGCTCGGTCTGGCCTTCCCGGGCGCGATCGGGATTGATAATGACGAGAAAATTGCCGGGCTGGCGAAAATCGCGGAGGCGATTAAATCCAAAGGCTCTAAGGCCCTGCTGCAGATCTACCACGGCGGCCGCATGGTTGACCCGAAACTGATCGGTGGCCGTACGCCGGTTGGCCCAAGCGCTGTTGCCGCGCCGCGTGAGGGCGCAGCAACGCCAGTGGCGCTGACTGGCGAAGAAGTCGAAGGCATGATCGGCAAGTTTGGTGAAGCGGTGCGCCGCGCCATCCAGGCCGGCTTCGACGGCGTGGAAATCCACGGGGCAAACACCTATCTGATTCAGCAATTCTATTCGCCAAACTCTAACCAGCGTGACGACGAGTGGGGCGGCAGCCGCGATAACCGCGCGAAGTTCCCGCTGGCAGTTCTGGACATCACCCACAAAATGGTGCGCCAGTACGCGGACGACGCCTTTATTATTGGCTATCGCTTCTCCCCTGAAGAGCTTGAAGTGCCGGGCATCCGCTTTGAAGACACCATGTACCTGCTGGAAAAACTGGCGGCGCGCGGCGTGGATTACCTGCACTTCTCCGTCGGCGCGACCCTGCGTCCTTCCATTGTTGACACCCAGGACCCGACGCCGCTTATCGAAAAATACTGCGCGATGCGTTCTGAAACGCTGGCGCAGGTTCCGGTCATGGGCGTGGGCGGCGTAGTGAATGCCGCCGATGCCAATGAAGCACTCGACCACGGCTACGACCTGATTGCCGTTGGCCGCGCCACCATCGCTTATCCGGACTGGACAGACCGCATCGCGTCCGGCGAAAGCCTTGAGCTGTTTATGGACAGCACCCAGCGCGAGGCGCTGAACATTCCTGAACCGCTGTGGCGCTTCTCGCTGGTGGAAGCGATGATCCGCGACATGAGCATGGGCGAATCAAAATTCAAACCGGGTACCTTTGCTGAGAAAGTGCAGGATGACGCTAACGAACTGGTGATTAACGTCAGCCTGGAAACCGACCGCATTGCGGACATCGAGCTGGCCTCCGGCCCGAGCGAAGACGTTGAGTTCGTCACCAGCTTTGAAGAGATCCGTACCCGCATTCTGGATGCTAATACTCCGCACGTGGATGCCATCACCGGCGCCACCAGCCAGAGTGAAGCGGTGAAGAAAGCGGTCTCTAAAGCGATGCTGAAATCCAGCAAAGCGCTGGCCGCGGAAGAGGGTGTTGACCCGAACGAAACCCGCAGCGTGGACGTGGTGGTTGTCGGCAGCGGCGGCGCCGGGCTGGCGGCGGCGATTCAGGCTCACGACGAAGGCGCGAGCGTGCTGATTGTTGAGAAAATGCCAACCATCGGCGGGAACACCATTAAAGCTTCTGCCGGGATGAACGCCGCAGAAACCCGCTTCCAGCGCGTGAAGGGCATTCAGGACAGCAAAGAGCTGTTCTACCAGGAAAGCCTGAAAGGCGGCGGCAACAAGAACAACCCGGAACTGCTGCGCCGCTTCGTCGAGAACGCGCCGCAGGCGATTGAGTGGCTGGCAACCCGCGGCATCATGCTGAACGACATCACCACCACCGGCGGGATGAGCATTGACCGTACTCACCGTCCAAAAGACGGTTCTGCGGTGGGCGGTTACCTGATTAGCGGCCTGGTGCGTAACGTCAACAAACGCAACATCGAGGTAATGCTGGATACCTCCGTCAGCGACATTATCTTCGAAAACGGTGAAGTCACCGGCGTGCGCCTGACCACCGAAGAGAATGAAACTGTCACCGTGGCAGCGAAAAGCGTGATTGTGGCCACAGGCGGCTTCAGCGCCAACAGCCAGATGGTCGTGAAATACCGTCCGGATCTGGAAGGTTTCGTCACCACCAACCATAAAGGGGCGACCGGTGGCGGTATCGCGCTGCTGGAGCGCATCGGGGCTGGCACTGTCGATATGGGCGAGATTCAAATTCACCCAACCGTTGAGCAGAAAACCTCGTACCTGATTTCCGAATCCATCCGCGGGGGCGGGGCGATTCTGGTCAATCAGAAAGGGGAGCGCTTCTACAACGAAATGTCGACCCGCGATAAAGTCTCGGCGTCAATCATCGCGCTGCCGGAGAAATACGCTTACATCGTCTTTGACGAGCACGTACGCGCCAAAAACAAAGCCGCTGATGAGTACATCGCCAAAGGCTTCGTGGCCAGCGCCAGCTCGCCGAAAGCCCTGGCGGAAGCGCTCGGTATGGATCACCACGCTTTCCTGGCGACCCTGGAACGTTATAACGGTTTCGTTGAAAAACAGCACGATGACGACTTTGGTCGTACCACCGCGCTGCGTGCGCCAATCAATGAAGGGCCATTCTACGCCATTCAGATTGCACCGGGCGTGCACCACACCATGGGCGGCGTGACTATCAACACCGAAACCTGCGTGCTGGATAGCAACCACAACGTGCTGCCAGGCGCGTTTGCGGCCGGTGAAGTGGTCGGCGGGATCCACGGCGCTAACCGTATCGGCGGTAACGCAGTGGCAGATATCATCATTTTTGGTACCCTTGCAGGACATCAGGCGGCTCTGCGTTCGAAAAAGATGTAAGGCACCTGCTTCCCAGGCCGGATACGCGCAGCGCTATCCGGCATTTTCCCCGGCGGCGCGGTGCCAGCCGGGGGCTACAGCTGAGGACTCCTGCCATGCCTGATAGCCATCGCGTTTACAGCTACTCCGCCGTCCTGATGGGGTCTCCCATCCTCCTGAAGCTCTTCTCCCATGACGAAGCCCTCGCGTCCCGCGTGTTTCGCCTGATCAAACAGTATGAAGACCTGCTCACCGTCAACCGCGCGCGCTCGCAGGTGATGGACATCAACCATGCGGCGGGCCAGCATCCGGTCACCGTCAGTCGGCCGGTGTTTGATCTGATCCGCTGTGCAAAAGCGGCAAGCCTGCTCAAGGACAGCGCCTTTAACCTGGCGATCGGTCCGCTGGTGAAGCGCTGGAAAATTGGCTTTCAGGGGGACAGCGTTCCGCCTGCCGATGATATCGCCTCGCTGCTGGCGATTACCCGCCCCGAGGATGTTCTCCTTGATGAGGCCAGCAGCAGCGTGTTTCTGACCCGGGCGGGGATGGAGATCGATCTGGGGGCGATTGCCAAAGGCTATATCGCCGACAGGGTGCGGGATTACCTGCATAAAGAGGGCGCTGAGCTGGGGCTGATCAACCTCGGTGGAAACATTCAGACGTTAGGCTCGCCGGAAGGGGGCTGGAGCGTGGGGCTGAAAAAACCGTTCGCCGGGGATGCGCTGATCGGCACGATGACCGTAGAGAACCTGTCCGTCGTGACGTCGGGAACCTACGAGCGCTACTTTGAGCAAAACGGCAAACGCTATCACCATATTCTCGATCCGCGCACCGGTTACCCGCTCGATAACGAACTGGACAGCGTGACCATCATTTCAAAAGATTCCATCGACGGCGATATCTGGACCACGCTGATGTACGGCATGGGCGTGGAGAAGGGCCGCGCTGCGCTGCGCGCGCGTCCCGACATAGAAGCGATCTTTGTGACCAAAACAAAAGAAGTGGTGTTCTCTTCAGCACACCACTTCCGCTTTACCCTGCTGGATGATACCTACCGCGTTACTGACAGTATTGCTTGAGCAGGCCCGTTTGCTCCGGCTGGAGGCGGTAGCGATACACCGGACGCCCGGTGGCGCCGTAGTGAATGCTGGTGAACAGAATATTGATTTGCGCCAGCCAGATCAGATATTTGCGGCAGGACACGCGGGAAATATTGACCGCGTTTGCCAGATCGTCGGTAGAAAACTCCGTCTCCGGGTGTGCGTCAATCCACTGGCAAATCGTGCGAAGCGTTTGCGGCGTTAACCCTTTCGGCAGCTTTTTGCTGTCCGCCAGTTCCGGTGCCCCGCCGTGGATCAGACGGTCGACGTCCGCCTGCTCGTAATACTGATGCGACCCCATCAGGCTGTGCTTTGCCTTCCAGCCGTTCAGCGCCTCTTCAAAGCGCGGGAACTGGAACGGCTTGATCAAATAATCCACCACGCCGTAGTGAATGGAGGTCTGGATCGTGGCGGCGTCGGCGGCCGAGGTGATCATGATCACGTCGATTGGGCGGCCGGATGCGCGAATGACGGGCAGCAGATCCAGCCCGTTATCCTGCTGCATATAGACATCCAGCAGCACCAGATCGACAGGATGGCTGGGGTCATTAATGATGGCCTCGGCCTGGTTTAGCGTGGAGGCGACGCCACAGCAGGTAAAGCCTTCAACGCGGTTGACGTACAGACGGTTGAGGTCGGCCACCATGGCGTCATCATCGACAATTAACACATTTATCACGCGATTTTCCTCTCGCTATCCCAGGGGATGTGAACAAAAAATTGGGTAAATACGCCGGGCTCAGACTCGACGGAGATATCGCCGCCAAGGTTCTGAATCTGCTGGCGAGCAAGGAACAGCCCAACGCCGCGGTTTTCACCTTTTGTTGAGAAGCCCTTTGTAAAAATAGACTCCAGCTGAGTGGGATCAATGCCGGGGCCATCGTCGCTGACTTCACAGCTGAGCCAGCCGTTCTGATAATGCAGCAGCAGGCCGATCTCGCCCTCCTGCTGTCCTTCCATCGCGTCGAGCGCATTTTCAATGAGGTTGCCCAGCGCGGTGATCAGCACCGCGACCTGCTCTTCACTTGCGGTATCCGGTATCTGGCTTTCATCCGCCAGCGTCAGGGTGACGCCCGCTTCTTTCGCCCGGTTGATTTTACCCAGCAGGAACCCGGCAACCACCGGGGATTTTACCTTGCTCTGTATCGTACCGATATCCGTCTGGTAATGATGTGCCGTCTGGAGAATGTACTCTTCCAGCTTGTCGTAGCGCTTAATATTCAGCAGGCCGAGTATCACATGCAGTTTATTCATAAACTCGTGGGTGTGGGCGCGCAGGGCATCGACGTAGTTAACCATGCCGTCCAGACGCTGCATCAGCTGGCTGATTTCCGTTTTATCACGAAAGGTGGTGATGGCGCCGATCACCCGATCCTGACTTTTCACGGGGACCATGTTGCACAGCAATAGCCTACCGTTGCAGCTGATCTCCTGATCCTGGCGCGCAACGCCCGTCTTCGAGACGTCACGCAGGCTGGCCAGCAGGGGCGCGCTGGCGTTTTCGGTCTGCTTGCCGGAGGGGAGAAGCAATATTTCTCTGGCGGTCTGGTTGATCATCGTCACGCGCCCGTGAATATCGACGGCCAGAACCCCTTCGCGAAGCGACTGCAGCATTGCCTGACGCTGTTCGAACAGGGCGGAAATTTCGTAAGGTTCGAGCCCGAACAGGATGCGTTTCAGTACCCGCACCAGACCCCAAATTGCCATGGAGCTCATAAAAATACTGAATAAAATGGTCCAGACGGCGTTTAGCCGCCCGCGGGCAATCTGCTCTTCAACCTTATTCAGGGAGATACCGACTACCACCACGCCGATCTGCTCGTGCTGGCCGTCGTAGACGGGCGTAAAAACGCGCAGCGCTTCGGCGAGCGCGCCCCGGTTAACCGATACGTTCTCTTTGCCTTCCAGCGCAGGGGTTAAATCATCGCCGATAAAATGCAGCCCCAGCAGCGCCTCGTTCGGGTGTGAATAGCGGATCCCGCGCATATCGGTGACCACGGTGAACAGCAGATCGTTTCGCTTCGTCACCGCCTGGGCGATGGGCTGAATAATATTCTCCTGCGGTGCCTGCATCAGGCCGCGCTGTATCTCGGGGCTGTCGGCGAGGGTGCGGGCAATGCCGAGCGCAGTGTCTTTAACATCATCGCGGGTCGCCCGGGTGATTTGTACGGAGTAGAGCGCAAAGACCACCAGCAGCACAGAGGCAATAATCGCGCACACCATCAGCGTGACCAGCGTATTGAGTTTCATGGGGCGCTTGCGCGTCGGAAGGAAAGGCTGCAAATCGCTCATCAACACTCCGCGATGATTAAGAAAGGGGTAATTATCGCCGATGACGCGCTTTTCTTAAAGCCATGTAAAGGCGTGGATTTGGTCCTCTTTTCGTGACTCTCCTCGCAGGTCATCTATATAAAACACTTTATAGTGTATGGGTACTCATAATAAGGAGGCTGTTTATGAGCGTTATGCTTACCGGTTCGGTCAGGGAAAGACGGCACGCCAGCACGATGAATATTGATAGATTGTCCACGCTGGACATGCTGAAAGTCATTCACCAGGATGATGCACTCATTTCTGCTGCTATTACCCCCTGTTTAGATACTATTGCACGCGTGGTAGACAACGCTGCCGCCTCGCTCAGCCACGGCGGTCGCCTGGTCATCGTTGGCGCGGGGCCGTCTGGGCGCGTTGCGCAACAGGTTACCGATGAGTATGCGCCGGGCAAAACCCCGGTGATTGCCGTTACGGCACAAGAAGGGGAGGGGAGCTACGAGCGCGGCGTCGCCGATCTGCAGGCCATTAAGTTTGGTGAACACGATATGATGCTGGCCGTGACCGTCAGCGGAAAAACGCCGTGGGTCTGGGGGGCAATGCGCCATGCGTGGTCGCTGGGTTCGCCGGTGGCCATCATTACCGGCGATGCGCAAAGTGAAGCCGCGCATCTGGCGAGCATGATTATCGCTCCGGAGCTGGGTGCCGATGTCGTCGCAGGCTATATCAACACCAAAGCGGGGATTGCGCAGAAAATGATCCTCTCAATGATCGCTACAGGGCTGGCCGTTCGGACCGGACGGGTTTACAGCAACCTGCGCGTGGATCTTGAGGCAAGCAACACCAAATGGGCCGAACGCCAAATCGCCATTGTGATGGAAGCGGGGGGATGCTCCCGGGCGGAGGCAAAAGCCGCGCTGGAGAGCTGTAACCATCACTGTAAAACGGCGGTATTGATGGTGCTGACAGGGCTGGATGCGTGGAAGGCCCATGAACTGCTGGCGCAGAATAACGGGTTTATTCGGGTGGCGCTGCAGGAAGCGCCATAATAAAAATGAAGAAATATAAAAGGCCGCAATTGCGGCCTTTGGTATTTTGGGGATTAGAACTGATAAACAAGACCGACTGCTACGATGTCATCGGTGCTGATGCCATTCGCGTTGTAGAAATCGTCATCTTCATCCAGCAGGTTGATTTTGTAGTCAACATAGGTGGACATATTTTTGTTGAAATAATAGGTCGCACCCACGTCAGCATATTTCACCAGATCTTTATCACTTCCGTAGAAGGAATTCAGATCCTTACCTTTAGACATCAGGAAAGAGATCGCAGGGCGCAGGCCGAAATCAAACTGATACTGCGCTGTCACTTCAAAGTTCTGAGTTTTATTAGCAACGCCGAAGTCACCGTAAGGCGTCATATTGCGGGTTTCTGCATACATGGTTGCCAGATAGATATCGTTGGCATCGTATTTCAAGCCAACAGTCCAGACGTCAGCCTTGTCACCACCGGCTGTTGTTTTGGTAACCTGGTCGTTGGTACGGTCAGATGAAGCATATGCAGCGGCGGCGTTGAATCCCATACCGAAATCGTAGGAGGTTGAAATACCCCAACCGTCTCCGTTTTCTTTGCGGATATCACGACCATTGTTAGTACCTTCCTGATCGTTAGAGGCGCTTTCGTTATTGCCTTGATACTGAATAGCGAAATCCAGGCCCTGAGCCAGACCAAAGAAATCGTTATTACGGTAGGTTGCAACACCGTTTGTACGACCGGTCATAAAGTTATCGGTATAGGTATAGGAATCTCCGCCGAACTCAGGCAGCATATCGGTCCAGCCTTCAACATCGTAAACCACGCCGTAGTTACGACCGTAGTCGAATGAACCGTATTCACCAAATTTCAGACCAGCGAAGCCAAGGCGTGTCCATGACTGATTGCCTGAGTTCTCTGTTTTGTTAGCCTGAATATTATATTCCCACTGGCCATAGCCGCTCAGCAGGTCGTTGATCTGCGTTTCGCCTTTGAAGCCCAGACGAACGTAGCTTACGTCGCCATCTGATCCCGTGTCGTCAGAGAAATAATGCAGACCATCTACTTTACCGTACAGGTCGAGTTTATTGCCATTGCTGTTGTAAACTTCAGCCGCATTTGCTATGCCTGCAATTAATAATGCAGGTGCAATAATTGCCAAAACTTTTCTTTTCATTATATATTCCCTTGAAAGATAATTTATATGAATATATGTAATCACTCTCCGCAATTACAGGATGGATACTATTCCAGGATGTGTTATTTAGTTCTAAAAACAAATGTAATTAAAACCTTTTAAATATTGCTAAATATTTCAATTGGTCTCTTTATTTTTCCTGTGAATTAGTTACTTGAATTTATATGGTGTAATTATTATTAAGTATTTCGAGCTTCTATTTTTTAATTGGTTTAATTTGCCTGTGTTATAATTCTTTCTCTTTTAGACGACAGGACATGACGATGGAACTTGCCCGGTGGCAGCAACGATTTGAGCACTGGCTCGAGGAGAATCACAGCACCGACGATACCGCACATGATATTTCGCATTTTCGTCGGGTCTGGATGACGGCGCAAAAAATCATGGTTCACCACATGGTCGAGCCGCTGGTGATTCTGACCGCATGCTATTTTCACGATATTGTCAGCCTGCCGAAAAACCATCCTGAACGCAGCCGGTCGTCACGGCTCGCGGCGCTTAAGACGAGCGACATTTTGCGCCACGACTTCCCGGACTTTCCGCCAGAGCATATTGCCGCCGTCGGGCACGCGATTGAGGCGCACAGCTTCAGCGCCGGGATTGCGCCGCAGAGCATGGAGGCCAAAATTGTGCAGGATGCAGACCGGCTGGAAGCGTTAGGCGCTATCGGCCTGGCGCGCGTTTTTGCCGTCTCGGGCGCGCTGGGCGTGTCGCTTTTTGATGCTAACGATCCCTTCGCCGATGCGCGTCCCCTCGACGACCGTGCGTTTGCCCTCGACCATTTTCAGACCAAGCTGCTGCGATTGCCTGATACAATGCAAACGGACATGGGCCGCGAACTGGCACGTCACAATGCCGATTTCCTGATCCAGTTTATGGCGAAACTCAGCGCCGAATTACACGGCGACTGCCTCGGGCTGGATAGCCAGGTGCTGAGCCGTTTCCGTCGCAGTTTGCGCAACTGAACTGTGGTAATCTGTTCCCAGTCTTTATTCTCCGGTTAAAAGAATGCAGGAAAATCGATCAGTGACAGAGCCCGCGCCCGCGCAGGCTGAGAAAACAACGGCAACGGTGCAGGCATTACTGCGCCAGCTGTTGGATATCTATGATGCTAAAACGCTGGCCAGTTTGCTGATGGCGCACGGCGAGAGCCACTGGAGCCCGGCGATCCTTAAACGCCTGCTCACCAGCGAGCGAGCAGGGCGTCGCCTGAGTGAAGGCGAGTATCGTTATCTGCAAAACCTGCTTCCGCGTCCTTCTGCCGCGCACCCGAACTACGCCTTCCGGTTTATCGATCTTTTTGCCGGTATCGGCGGCATTCGGCACGGTTTTGAAGCCATCGGCGGACAGTGCGTGTTTACCAGCGAGTGGAACAAACATGCCGTACGCACCTACAAGGCTAACTGGTACTGCGATCCGAACGAGCATCATTTCAACGCGGATATTCGCGATGTGACCCTGAGCCATAAAAGCGGCGTGAGCGATGAACAGGCCGCCGAGCACATTCGTCAGACGATCCCGGCGCATGACGTGCTGCTGGCAGGCTTCCCTTGTCAGCCCTTCTCGCTGGCGGGCGTCTCCAAAAAGAATGCCCTTGGACGCGCGCACGGTTTCGCCTGCGATACGCAGGGAACGCTTTTTTTTGATGTGGCGCGCATTATTGACGCCCGCCGCCCGCCCATCTTTGTGCTGGAAAACGTCAAAAATTTAAAAAGCCACGACGGCGGGAAAACCTTCCGCATTATTATGCAAACCCTGGATGAGCTGGGTTATGACGTGGCCGATTCAGAGGACATGGGAGCGGACGATCCTAAAATTATTGATGGGAAACATTTCCTGCCCCAGCATCGCGAACGTATCGTGCTGGTGGGCTTCCGACGCGATCTCAATCTGAAAGGCGATTTTACCCTTCGGGATATTCCTTCCCTGTATCCCGAGCGCCGCCCCACCGTGGCCGACCTGCTGGAACCGGTCGTCGACGCGAAATTTATCCTGACCCCGGTGCTGTGGAAATACCTCTACCGCTATGCCAAGAAGCACCAGGCCAAAGGCAACGGCTTCGGCTTTGGGATGGTAAACCCTAACGATCCGCACAGCGTCACCCGCACGCTGTCTGCTCGCTACTATAAAGACGGCGCGGAAATCCTGATCGACAGAGGATGGGACAAGGCGCTGGGTGAAAAAGATTTCGACGATCCGCACAACCAGCGTCACCGTCCGAGACGCTTAACGCCGCGGGAATGCGCCCGGCTGATGGGCTTTGAAACGCCGCAAGGCTACGGTTTCCGGATTCCGGTTTCGGATACCCAGGCGTACCGCCAGTTTGGTAATTCGGTGGTCGTTCCCGCGTTTGCGGCGGTCGCAAAGCTGCTGGCCTCGCGCATCAGGCAGGCGGTGGCGCTCCGCCAGAGTGAGGCCGTCAATGACGGACGTTCACGATAAGGCGACGCGCAGCAAAAACATGCGTGCCATCGGCACGCGTGACACCGCGATTGAAAAACGCCTGGCCGCGCTGCTGACGCAGGCGGGGTTTGACTTCCGCGTCCAGGATGCCGCCCTGGCGGGGCGTCCCGATTTCGTCATCGACGCCTGGCAGTGCATCATCTTTACTCACGGCTGTTTCTGGCACCATCACGACTGCTACCTGTTTAAAGTCCCCGCGACGCGCACCGATTTCTGGCTGGATAAGATTGCTAAAAACGTCGAGCGCGACGAGCGGGACCTCTCGACGCTTATTGAGCAAGGCTGGCGGGTGCTGATTGTCTGGGAGTGTGCGCTGAGAGGCAGATTAAAGCTGAATGATACCGATCTGACCGAACGGCTTGAAGAGTGGATCTGCGGCGGCGGCCAGACCGCGCAGATCGACACGCAGGGCATTCACCTGCTTACGATTTCTCCGCCTCGCAAGGCGTGACCACCGGTTTTGCCGGCAGCAAATATTTGCCCAGCGTGACCAGCACGACGGCAAACACAATGATCCCTAATGCAATCCATTCCACTGGAGAGAGCGTTTCTCCCCCCAGTCCTGTCCCGAGCAGCACGGCCACGACCGGGTTGACGTAAGCGTAGCTGGTGGCGACAGCCGGAGAGACATTGCGGATCAGGAACATATAGGCGTTAATGGCGATGATAGAGCCGAACAGCGCCAGGTAGCCTACCGCCAGCAAGCCCGACAGCGGCGGCAGGGTTGTCAGCTTTTCTCCCGTAAGCATGGAGGCGAGCAGCAGTACAATCCCGGCGGCAAGCATCTCGATTGCGCCCGCCATCATGCCGGTAGGCAGTTCGATACGCGAACCGTACACGGAACCAAACGCCCAGCTCATCGAGCCAATCAGGATGATGACTGCACCCCACGGATTCCCGCTCAGGTTACCGCCGCTATTCAGCAGAATGATGCCAGCAAGGCCAATCCCAATACCCAGCCACTCCAGCTTGCGGGTGCGGATACCAAAGAGGCGGCTGAAGCACAGGGTAAACAGCGGTACGGTGGCAACGACCACGGCGGCGATCCCGGACGGTACGTTCTGGTGCTCGGCAATCGTCACAAATCCGTTCCCCACAGCCAGCAGCAGCAGGCCGATCAGGGCAGCATTCAGCATCGGACGCAGCGGGGGAAGCTTATGCCCGCGCAGCAGCAGGAAGGCCAGCAGCAGGATGCCCGCCGAGAGGAAGCGAATGCCCGCCATCATCAATGGCGGCCAGCTTTCCACGCCGATGCGAATGACAAAGTAGGTTGACCCCCAGATGATGTACAGCGAAAAGAGTGCCCCGATGAGCGGTAGCAATTGCCGGAAACGCATAATCCCTCACGACGAAATAAAAAGTTCGCTGATAGTAAACGCGAAAACTATCTCGCTGGCGAGCCCTTTAATTGTGTGGCAGATGTGAATTTTTTGTTGACGTAAGGTGCCTGTTTCCGGGTTGGCGCTTTTGCTCCATACTATTCACTTAATTACCAAAAAATGAAGGATTAAGATTTTGGCAGGAAGTAGCTTATTAACATTGCTGGATGATATTGCCACCTTACTGGACGACATTTCAGTGATGGGGAAACTGGCGGCGAAAAAAACCGCAGGCGTGCTGGGCGATGATTTATCGTTGAACGCCCAGCAGGTGAGTGGGGTGAGGGCAAACCGTGAACTGCCGGTGGTGTGGGGCGTGGCGAAAGGCTCTTTCCTGAATAAGGTGATCCTGGTGCCGCTGGCGCTGCTGATCAGCGCCTTTATCCCCTGGGCCATCACGCCGTTACTGATGATTGGTGGGGCATTTCTCTGCTTCGAGGGTGTGGAGAAGGTGCTCCACTCCTTTAGCGCGCGCAAGCAGAGCGATACGCCGGAGGTGCGCCAGCAGCGTCTAGAAGCGCTGGCCGCGCAGGATCCGAAAACCTTCGAGCGCGATAAGGTCAAAGGCGCCATTCGGACCGACTTTATCCTGTCTGCGGAAATCGTCGCGATTACGCTGGGGATTGTCTCTGACGCGCCGCTTCTGAACCAGGTGCTGATCCTCTCCGGCATTGCGATTCTGGTCACCGTGGGCGTGTACGGTCTGGTGGGACTAATCGTCAAGCTGGACGATATTGGCTACTGGCTGGAAGAAAAGTCGAGCGCGGTAGCAAGAGGCATCGGCAAAAGCCTGCTGGTGCTGGCGCCCTGGCTGATGAAGAGTTTGTCGGTGGTGGGCACGCTGGCGATGTTCCTCGTGGGCGGCGGAATTGTGGTTCACGGTATTGCGCCCCTGCACCATGCCATCGAGCATTTCTCCTCCACGCAGGGGGCCGTTATCGCGGCGATTCTGCCCACCCTGCTGAATCTGGTGCTGGGCTTTATCATTGGCGCTATCGTCGTTGCGGCGGTGAAGCTGGTTGAGAAAATTCGCGGCACGTCGCACTAATTGTTACCCGTGGCAGGATGCAAAAAGACCATTCCTCGTCTAAATTGAAACAGTTTCACCCTGATACAGGAGGCAGGTATGGTCTTTTTGGTCAGTGATGAAGTTAAGCCTAAAAAGGGCGGCCCACGTATGATCGTCACCGGGTATTCCAGCGGAATGGTGGAATGCCGGTGGCACGATGGCTATAGCATCAAGCGGGAAGCATTTCGTGAAGATGAGCTTCAGCCGGGTGACGGGCAGCACAAGCGGGACAAGGCTTAATCACATAACGCCCGGCTTTGCCGGGCGTTTTTATCTCAAGTACTGGGTGTTAGGTAGCGATCATGGAGTGTGTGTGCAGCGCGATACCTTTGTTGTAAGACAATCTTTTTTGCAATGGCTGCATAAGCGTAGCAATCCGGGGCGGATTGTTAATCTCTGTTTTATGATCGTTCTGGTATTTTCCACTCTACTTACCTGGCGTGAGGTGGTGGTGCTGGAAGAGGCATACATCTCCAGCCAGCGCAATCATCTGGATACGGTGGCCAGTTCTCTGGACAGGCAGTTACAGAACAGCATCGACAGGCTGCTGTTATTTCGCCAGGGCATGCATGACGCAATCGAGACGCCGCTGGCCTTTGAAGTCTTACAGGATGCGGTGTCACGCTTTAATACCGTCCGCATGCTCCCCACCTGGCAGCTTGCCGTTGATAAAAAACGTACCCTTCCCATTAACGGGGTCTCGGACGCCTTTGTCGAAAAAACCACGCTTCTCAATCGGGACGCTGAACGCATAAGCCATGAAATTTCTGCCGCGCTCGAAGTGGGCTATTTGCTCAGACTGGCGTCGTCGAGAGCTCAAACGGAAGCGCGAGTGATCTACGTCTCCCGCGCCGGATTTTTCCTTTCCACGGATACGCCGGATCGGGCGGGTGATATTACCGCCCGCTATTATAATCTGGTCACGCAGTCCTGGTTTACCCAGCAGTCAGAACGTAACAACCGCGCCCGCGCCGTGCGCTGGTTTATCTCCACGCCTTCATCCTGGACCGGGGATGAACGAACGATCACCGCCAGCGTCCCCATCTATTTCGATCGTTACTGGTACGGCGTCGTGGCGATGGACTTTACATTGAGCACGATGCAGCGTCTGCTGGCCGATGCGACGGAAGATCGAACGGAGGGAGAGTATCAGCTGTACGATACCCGGCTAAATATGATCGCCACCTCAGCCCACGCGGGAAGCCCGGTTAACCATTTTGACGAACGCGAAGCGGCGCAGATTGCCCAGGCGATTGAGCATGATACCGGCGGCGGTATCCGCCTCGGGAGCCGGTTTATTACCTGGGAGCGGCTCGATCACTTCGATGGCGTCGTCCTGCGGATCCACACTCTGCATCAAGGGGTACAGGACGACTTCGGTAGCATCAGTATCGTACTGGCGCTGCTGTGGGCGCTCTTTACCGCCATGCTGTTGATCTCGTGGCTGGTGATCCGCCGGATGGTGAGTAACATGTATACGCTTCAGCACTCCCTCCAGTGGCAGGCCTGGCACGATCCGCTTACGCGGCTGAATAATCGCGGCGCGCTGTTCGACCGCGCAAAAATGCTGGCAGAAACCTGTCGCCAGCAGTCGCTGCCGTTCTCGGTGATTCAGATCGATCTCGACCATTTTAAAAACATCAACGACCGGTTCGGCCATCAGGCCGGTGATAAGGTGCTCTCCCACACGGCAGGACTGATTGCCAGCGCGTTACGCAAGAATGATGTGGCAGGGCGTGTGGGCGGGGAAGAGTTTTGCGTCGTCCTGCCGGGGATTGGTCTGGAGGAGGCGAGAGGCGTCGCGGATCGCATTCGTTGCCGAATCAACAGTAAGGAGATCCTGGTGAAGAAGAGCACGACCCTGCGCATCAGCGCGTCGCTGGGGGTCAGCAGCGCGGATGAAGCGGGTAACTACGATTTTGAGCAGCTGCAGTCCGTGGCGGACGTCCGGCTCTATGAGGCCAAGCAGAGCGGGCGTAACCGGGTCGTGTGGCGAGATCAGGACAGGAAGTGATCCAGCCCCTCCCGCCAGCCTGCCGGGCCGGGCTGCTGGGTGTGATAAACGCGGGCAGGGTTATCATCCCGTAGCGTGATGCCCTGGCGGTTAATCCCCTTGATGACCACCGCGAAGTCAACGCTGTCGAGCAGCGGCGCATCGTTAGGGCCATCGCCGAGCCCCAGCGTGGTGGGCTCGATCTCGTCCTGCTCGCGATACTGTTCAATCAGCCAGTTCACCGCTACGTCTTTGCCGCAGCGGGCGTCCAGAATATGCCAGAACCGCGCACCCTGCAGGCATTTCAGGCCGATATTCGCCAGTTCCTCTTCAAACTGAACCATTTTCTCGTCGGTATCGCGCCAGATGAGCGTGACGGACGCTTCATGCTTGCGGGCAAGCGCCGAACGGTAGCGCGTCAACCCGGTCCACTCGCTGATAACGTGCTCATCCACATCGTCAAAGGTGGTGAATTTAAAGCCCGTCTGCAGACGAATCTGCTCGATCCGCGGACGGATATCCCGGTGCGTCATCCCTCTGGTCTGGCGCTGAACCTTATCCCAGCGCACGTCAGGCTGAATCACCGCGCCGTTCTCGGCAATAAAAGGCAAGCCTTCAAGCCCAAGATCCTGCTGGATATCCAGCATCTCCGCCGCGGTCTTGCTGCTGCAGAGAATGACCGGAATCTGATTATCCAGCAGTTTGTCCAGCCAGGGCATGGCGGGTTGCCACTCATAGGTATGAATATCCAGCAACGAGCCGTCCAGGTCAGAAAAAATCAGCAAGTTATCCCGCAGTGAAGGCATAGTGGCTCCCGGTAACGGCTGCGTCCTTATCTAAGAAAATTCCTAAAAATAACCGAATTGTTAACAGGAGAAATGAGAGTATTCCCTGGCAAACCCGCATTCGGCATATGTTATTGCTCATAGCGAAAAGCATTATGTTAAAAATATTATATTCATCATAAGAATATATGCTTGTCAGACAAATTCGTTGGGGATAGTGTGGCTTGTACATCAGATTTCCTGGTGTAACGAATTTTCAAGTGCTTCTTGCATAAGCAAGTTTTGATCCCGGTCATCCCCATGACCGGGATTTTTTTCGCCCTAACGATTGGCTTCAGACACGCTAAAGTCGTGAATATCGAGCTCGAAGGCCTCCGCCAGCTCACGATAGGTGTGATAATCCCTTCCGTTGACAATGACGCGGTCCGAATTGTCGTCCGACCGGCGGACTTCTGACTCACTGATCTCATTGATGGCGGCCAGCAGGGCATCGACATCCACCTCGACTTCGCGCTTGATGGTGTCGCTGTACTCTTTATCGGTCTTCATTGCGGGACTCCTCTTTCAACCTGCAAACGTGTCCAGGGTTAAGTATAGCCTGTGTATAAAAACGCCATTCACGCCGGGCGGCGATGTGTGTTTTTGCGTTTTGTTCTACACTGGCTCAAAACCAGAGGAGGAATGTATGAAGGTCAACGATCGGGTAACCGTTAAAACGGACGGTGGGCCGCGCCGCCCGGGTGTGGTGCTGGCAATTGAAGAGTTTAGTGAAGGGACAATGTACCTGGTATCACTGGAAGACTACCCGCTCGGCATTTGGTTTTTTAACGAACTGGGGCATCCTGACGGTATCTTTGTTGAGAAAGCAGACTAACATGGCGTCGGGTAGCGCATCGCGGCCCGACATCCTCTGCAGAAGCAAAAATCTCTGGCCAGGCCAGAGATCAAAGGTAGGGTGCACAGGGTCTTAAGCGACTAACGCATGTTAACGAAAATCCCGTTCGTCACATTATCGGTCAGGCGTACCACATGGTAGATCACTTGCTTATTATGCGTTTTAATTTTCCGTTTAATATTTCCTTTGTGTGACGAAACGGTTTTCGCTTTAATATTCATCTGGTCGGAGATCTGAATAGTTCCTTGTCCCGCCATCCACATTCGCAGCATACTTGATTCAGTCCTGCTTAATGATAGGGTGGGTAAGTTAACCGCTCCTACATTTTTAACTTCTTTATTCAAATAATCACCCAAAATGTCATCCAGCGACTCGGGTTTAATCGATTTAGAACTGATCAATAAATTTTTACGGACCAACAAATACTCATCGAAATGGATATTCGCGATCGCCATAAAAACAATAAACAGGGTTTTTGGATGCTGATTAATGATTTGCTTAATGTGCTGACTGTTGGCTGGATCGTGAATGAAACAGTCCTCATTAATAAACACCACGCCTGGTTTTAGTTCGTCACAAGCGGCTGCGAGTTCGTCAACGGTGTGTGCATCGTTGATGTCTCTCTTTCTTACCCCTCTGCTTGCCAGGTACCCGGTTAACCCTAGCCGGGTGTAGCTGCATAAATCCATAATGATCGTTGACATGGCATACCCTCACTCAATGCGTAACGATAATTCACCATCTGCCTGAGAGCTCAAAACAGCCATACGGGATGGAAAAAAATAATAAACCTGTGAGCATGACAAAGACTTTCAGGCGGACTCACTATCCCGTAAAGTTACGTATAATTTGCCAGGAATCTTCTTAAAGTAAAGTAAATATTAAGTATTGTGAGGTGGTTAGAAACAATTAAACCGCGTCAGATATATCCTGGAAGATGTTTTTCGCATTTTATTTTAGGAATATCCTCAGAAAGACAATAGCAACAGTGAGGGATATTATTTACGTGGCAGCTCGCTGACAATATCCGCTAACAGGTTGAATATCTCGCCGAATAAATGTTCACAGAAGGGAGCGATCAGTGGCATCAGTAATGACATTAATAAAATTCCGACCGTCAGCGTCAGCGGAAAACCAATGACAAACACCGAAAGCTGCGGCGCCATTCGGTTGAGTAAACCTAAAGCCAGGTTGACGGTCAGCAGCAGGGTGATGATGGGTAACGCCAGCATCAGCCCGTTCAGGAAGATCAGCCCCGCCGCTCGGGTGAGCGCCAGGAAAGCGTTGCTGTTCACCGGGTTTTCGCCAATCGGCAGGGTATGGAACGTGTCCACCAGCATGGAGATTAGCCACAGATGGCCGTTGAACGACAGGAACAGCAGCATGGCGAGCAGATCGATAATGCGCGCCAGAACGGGCATGTTGAGATGACTGCCGGGATCGACAAACGTGGCAAAAGATAACCCCATCTGCAGGCCAATCAGTTCCCCCGCGGTACGCACGGCGGCAAAGGCCAGCTGCATGGTAAAGCCGACGGCGACGCCAATCATAACCTGCTGCAAGGCCACCCACACCGCGTTCGCCGAGAAGATCGGAATATCCACGGGGGGCAGAGAGGGCGCGACGATAATGGAGATAATAATCCCCAGTCCCACCTTGACGCGCTTGGGTATCGATTTCTCGCTGAGAATGGGGGCGGTGGAGATCAGCGCCATGATGCGCAGCATCGGCCAGAAGTAGACGCCGAGCCACTGAACCCACTGGTCGCTGGTGAAGTGCAGCATCGTCAGGTCAGCCGATGATGTACGGCAGGTTGGTAAACAGGTTGCGCATATAGTCCAGCAACAGGTTCAGCATCCACGGCCCGGCTACGATGATCGCCACGAACACGGCGATGATTTTCGGGATGAATGACAGCGTCATTTCGTTTATCTGGGTGGCGGCCTGCAGAATACTGATAATCAGACCGGTAACCAGCGCGACAAGCAGCAGCGGCGCGGCAACGGCAATCGCGATTTTCATCGCCTCCGTGCCCATCATCATGACCGATTCGGGTGTCATTGCCGTTCCTTAACTGTAGAAACTCTGCGCCAGCGAGCTGACCAGCAGCTGCCAGCCGTCGACCAGTACAAAGAGCATGATCTTAAACGGCAGGGCAATGGTCGCGGGCGGCACCATCATCATCCCGAGCGCCATCAGGACGCTGGCGATCACGAGATCGATAATCAGGAACGGAATAAAGATGGTAAAGCCAATCTGGAACGCGGTTTTCAGCTCGCTGGTGACATAGGCGGGCAGCAGAATACGCATTGGCACCGCTTCCGGTCCTTGCAGCTCACCGGTGTTGGACAGGCGGGCGAAAAGGGCCAGGTCGGCTTCGCGCGTCTGGCGCAGCATAAATTCCCGCAGCGGCTGTGCGCCTTTATCGAGCGCCTCCTGCATGGAGATTTTGTCTTCGCTGAACGGCTGATAGGCGTCGGTATAAATCTTATCGATCACCGGCGACATAATGAAAAAGGTCAAAAACAGCGCCAGCCCGAGCAGAACCTGGTTTGGCGGAGCGGAAGGGGTGCCCAGCGCGTTTCGCAGCAGACCGAAAACGATGATGATGCGGGTGAAGCTGGTCATCATCAGCAGGATGGCCGGAATAAACGTCAGCGAGGTGATGAACACCAGCGTCTGAACGGGAAGTGACCAGCTTTGTCCGCCGCCCGCGAGAGGGGTTGAGACCAGACCGGGCAGCTGTGCATAGACCGCGGGAGCAAACAGGGCAACGCCCGCAAGCGTCAGGGATAACAAACGGCGCATCAGGATCTCCCGGAACGCTTAAGCAAACTCTTCATGACGGACTGAAAATCCGCAGGGGCCTCTGCGCGCTCGTCCACCACAACAGGGGCGGGCGGCAGCTTGTGTAATACGCTGATGTTTGAGGCCGTTACGCCCAGAACCAGACGCGCATCTTCCACCTCGACGATGACCACGCGTTCGCGTGGACCCAGGGTGGTGCTGGCGCTGACCTTCAGGCCGCGGGCACCGGCGGTTTTACCCGCCAGGCCAAAGCGTTTTGCCAGCCAGGCGGCGATAAGAATAAAGGCAATAATACCGAACAACGCCCCGCTCACCTGGAGCAGAGGTGAGCCGGGAACGGCAGAAGGCTGTGATATTGTTGCCTGGGTTTTCATGCTTAACGGCTCAGACGACGCATACGTTCAGACGGGGTAATGATGTCGGTGATGCGTACGCCGTATTTATCGGCAACCACTACGACTTCACCCTGGGCAATCAGATAGCCGTTGATCAGGATATCCAGCGGCTCACCGGCCAGACCGTCAAGGGCCACCACGGAACCCTGCGTCAGGCGCAGCAGCTCTTTAATGGTCATACGGGTGCGTCCCAGCTCAACGGTCAGCTTAACCGGGATATCCATGATCAGGTCGATGTCCTGCAGCGTGCCGCTGACGTCACCGCCGCCGAGCTGCTGGAATACGGCATCCGCTGCGCTTTTGGCCGGGGTCGCTTTTTGCTCGTTTAACGCGTCAGCCCACAGATCGTCCAGTGCTCCGCTGTTTTCATCGGACGGATTGTTCATGTCACTCATTTGGGCTGTTCCTCATTCAGCGAATTCAAAATCGGGTTGATCAAGTGCTCAACGCGTAACGCATACTGACCGTTAATCGTGCCGTACTGGCTTGTCAGCACGGGGACACCATCCACATGGGCAATAATGCGGTCGGGTTTTTCTATCGGCAAAACATCGCCGGGTTGTAATTTCAGGATCTGAGATAACCGCAGCGGGATATCGGCGAAGCTCGCCACCAGTTCAAGCTGCGAATGCTGGACCTGGCGGACCAGGTTTTCACGCCAGTTCTGGTCTTCGTTGCGGGAGTTCTCCAGCGGCGGGTTAACCAGCAGCTCGCGCAGCGGTTCGATCATGCTGAACGGCAGGCAGATGTTGAACTCGCCGGTCAGGTTACCGATCTCCACGTGGAACGGCGTGTTAACAACGATATCGTTCGGGGAGGTGGTGATATTGGTAAATTTCACCTGCATCTCAGAACGGACGTACTCCACTTCCAGCGGGTTAATCGCTTTCCACGCGTCGCTGTATGATTCCAGCGCCAGCTTCAGCATGCGGTTAATAACGCGCTGTTCGGTGTGGGTGAATTCACGACCTTCTACTTTGGTCGGGAAACGCCCGTCGCCGCCGAACAGGTTATCCACCGCGATGAACACCAGGCTTGGCGAAAACACCACCAGACCGGTGCCGCGCAGCGGCTTCAGATGAATCAGGTTAAGGTTGGTTGGCACCGGCAGGTTGCGGGCAAACTCATGGTACGGCTGAATGCGGATCGCACCGACCGTAATATCCGGGCTACGACGCAGCAGGTTAAACAGCCCCATACGGAACTGACGTGCAAAACGTTCGTTAATGATCTCCAGCGCCTGCAGACGTTCACGTACCACGCGACGCTGGGTATTCGGGTCATAGGGACGAATATCGCTATCGCCGCCAATACCCGGTTGCGGATCATCACTTTTATCGCTGTCGCCGTTGAGCAGCGCATCGATTTCTGCCTGAGAAAGAATACTGTCGCCCATGTCGTTACCGCAGAATGAATGCTGTATACAGAACGTCAGTGACTTCCTGCTTAGGTTGGCCGTTTACCAGCGGGGTCGCCAGCGTTTGTTTAATAGCGTCGACCAGCTTTTGCTTACCCACATCGGTGGCCAGCGCCGAAGCGTCCTGACGAGAGAACAGCAGCAACAGACGGCTACGCACTTCAGGAAGGTAATCGTTCAGACGTGAACGGGTGGCTTCATCTTTCAGGCGCAGCGTAATGCCAACGTAAAGCACGCGATCCGCATCACCGAGATTGACGGTGAAGGTATCCAGCGGGAAGAACACTGGAGCCGGCGGAGGAGGTGCTTCAGCTTTGGCCGCAGCGGTGGTCGGTTCCTGCTGCATACGCCAGTAACTATAGCCCGCGGTAGCGCAGGCGGCGAGCGTGATCAACACCAGCAGCGGGATCCAGATGGAACGCTTACTTTTTTTGGTGATAGCGGAGTCAGTCATCTGATACGAGCTTCCTGTTTCGGTACAGCTTAATAAGGTGATTATCCCGTGTCCTGCTGTCGTCAAAGCGTGGAAAAGACGGGGATAATCACGCTACCTCTGGCGTTTAGGCGAAGATGTCTACGGCACTGTTACCGCGCGCTGCGGACTGCAGGGCGGAAGGAACAGGCAGCAACTCATCGCTCTCTTCATTAAAACCGCCGGTGTTGCCGGAACGCGAAGCCTGGTGCTGCTGCTGGGATGAGGATTGCTGCTGCCCGGCGAAGCTCTCGCTGCTGACGCTACTCTGTGCAAGCTGAATGCCGTTTTCCGCCAGTGAGGTCCGCAGTACCGGCAGCGCGGCTTCCAGCGCTGCACGAACATGGCTGTGCGCTGAGACCATCTGTAACTGCGCCTGGTTATCATCCAGCTTAAGCGAAATTTGCACCTGACCCAGATCTTCCGGGTGCAGGCGCAGCTCTGCCGTCTGCTGGCCCTGCTTAGTGAACAGGGTGATGTGCTGGCTCAGAGACTGCTGCCACTCGTGGGTTCCCAGAGGCTGGCTTAACACCGGCGCGGTGGCAACGGTAGCGGCCGTCTGGCTGGTCGTATGGCTGGACATAATCGGTGCCAGGGTGGCCGTTGGTGATGATGAGGAGGACGAACTGGCGAGCTCCTGCTTCTCTGCTGCTGCGGCCACGGCCGGTGTAGCAGGCACGTTGCCCGACAGAGCGGGTTCGTTGGTTTTCGCCTGGCTCTGATAAGGCGTAGAACTCTGCGCTTTATCGTGGCTTCCCGCGGACGCGTTCAGGGACGGCTGGCCCACACCGTTTTGCGAAAGCGTCGCGGAACTCAGCGTTGAGGTGGCGGAAACGCCCTCACTGCCTGCCGCGCGAGAGGCGGTAGTTTGCTGGTGAGGCAGCATCGCCATCAGGGCGCTTAATCCGGCCAGTTCTTCTTCGCTCAGCTCGCTTTTACCGTCATCTTTGCTGTTCGCCGCATTGAGCGTCTTCAGCGCGTCGCCCTTAGACAGCGGCACCAGCCCGGAAACCAGCGTATCAAGCGACGTGACGGGCGACGTTTCATCGCCATTCAGCGCCGTCTGGCGCGAGAGCAGGTCGGCAATTTTGGCCTGCAGGGTGGTATCACCTTTTGCGTCCTGGGCCACTTTTGACAGTTTACTGCCGGCGGCTTTCAGGTCAGCCAGGGTCAGCGGCGCATCTTTGCCCTTGCCCGTTGCGTCCGACAGGGCGCCCGCCAGCAGAGAGAGAAAGTCCTGAGCACCGTCGGTGCCTTTCCCTGTTTGCGTGCCGCCTGACAGGTCGCTGTCGCTCATCAGCAGTTGTTGCAGTGTGATCATTCCGGTTTCCTCATTGATGCGCGCTGGGCAAACTCATCCATTTTCTTCTGATCCAGACGGTTTTCCGCCAGGGTCGTTGCCGCGATCTGTCGGTCCTGTAAAGTCTGCCAGGCCTGCAGCCGCTGCTTCTTCTCGCGCCAGAAATTCAGCGCGGTATCGACTTTCTGGGTCCACTGGTTAAGCTGCTGGCGATGCTGATCTATCGCCTTCTCCAGCGTCTGGATAAACTGCTGATAGTTAATCCAACGCTGGCTTCCAATGCCCTGTGTCATATCGGTATTGAGGTTGGTGCGATATTCATGCTGATAGTCGATTAACATCTTCAACTGTTCTTCAGCCTGCTGGCACCCGCGTCGCATTGCGCCAAGCTGCAATGCGGCATCATCAACTTCTTTTTCAGCCAGATCTTTCAGCGTTGATAACGCGCTGTTTTGCGCCATGACCTTCGCCCTCCACCTGTGTTACACCTGCGGGAAAATCAGCTCCAGTGCCTGAATTGAATCTTCCCAGTCGGCGCGTTCAAAAATGCCTTGTTGCAAAAATGCTTCCAGCTGCGGCCACAGGCTAATCGCCTTGTCGAGCATCGGGTCGCTGCCTTTGGCATACGCCCCCACGCTGACCAGATCGCGGTTGCGCTGGAAGCTGGAAAGCAGTTGTTTGAAGTTACGCACGCGAGCGTAGTGCTTCTCGGTAATCAGCGCCGTCATTGCGCGGCTGATAGACGCTTCAATATCAATGGCCGGATAGTGTCCAGCTTCGGCCAGACGACGCGACAGCACAATGTGACCGTCAAGAATTGCGCGCGCGGAGTCGGCAATCGGGTCCTGCTGGTCATCGCCTTCCGTCAGAACCGTGTAGAACGCGGTGATGGAGCCGCCGCCGCTGATGCCGTTCCCCGCGCGTTCCACCAGCGCAGGAAGTTTGGCGAATACCGAAGGCGGGTAGCCTTTGGTCGCCGGTGGCTCACCGATGGCCAGCGCGATTTCACGCTGCGCCATCGCGTAACGGGTCAGGGAATCCATGATCAGCAGCACGTGCTTGCCGCGGTCACGAAAATCTTCGGCGATGCGGGTGGCGTACGCGGCACCCTGCATACGCAGCAGCGGCGACACGTCCGCCGGCGCGGCAATTACCACCGAGCGGGCACGGCCTTCCGCACCCAGAATGTTTTCAATAAAGTCTTTTACTTCACGACCACGTTCGCCAATCAGCCCCACGACGATCACATCGGCCTGGGTATAGCGCGCCATCATGCCGAGCAGAACGGATTTACCCACGCCAGACCCGGCGAACAGGCCCATACGTTGTCCACGTCCCACGGTGAGCAGGGCGTTAATCGGGCGCACGCCGGTGTCAAGTACATGCTCGATAGGGGTACGCTGCAGGGGGTTGAACGGTTGGGTGATCAGCGCACCGGTTTCGGTGGTGTCCGGGGAGGGAAGGCCGTCGAGCGGTTTACCGCTGCCGTCCAGCACGCGGCCCAGCAGGGCAGGGCCAAGCGGCAGCTGTTTCCCACTTTGCAGCCCATCGCCAGAAATGTTTTTGGCATAGACGCGCGCGCCGGGCAGAATGCCTTCCACCTCTTCAAGCGGCATCAGGAACAGGCGTTGGCCGTTAAACCCGACCACTTCGCTTTCAACTTCGCGCGTTTCCAGACCATCCTGACGCTCAATCACGCAGGTCGCACCCAGCGGCAGCTGGAGGCCGGTGGCTTCGAGAACCAGCCCGGTGGCGCGCGTGAGTCGTCCATAACGACGAACAGATGGCAGTTGCGCCATCTTCGTCTCAAAGTTGTCGAGCGTGGTGAGCCAGCGGGTGAGGCGAGCGGTCATCAGACGACTCCCGGTGCCGCCAGGCGGCACAGTTCCTGCCAGCGGGTAGCAACGCTGGCATCCAGGTCGCCTTCATCGGCAGAGACTTTGCAGCCGCCGTGATGTAACGACGGGTCGCCGCGCAGACGCCAGCCGTGCAGGTTCAGCGTCGCGCCCAGGCTCTCTTCCACGCGCTGTAGATCGTCCGGATGGACGCGCAGCTGAGGTTTCCCGCTGAACAGCGGCTCCTGCTGAAGCAGACCCTGAATTTGTTTGATAAGTGCGGTGTTATCCACCACGGGCGTCTGGCCGATCACCTGACGCGCGGCTTCCAGCGCCATCTGCATCAGTCGTGAGGCAATCACGCTGTCCAGCGCGTCAAGAGTGTGCTGGAACTCGCTGACCAGCTGCTGCATGCGGGCATGGATCGGCGCCTGCTGCTGGCGCGCCTGATCGATACCATGCTCTAACCCTTTCGCCAGACCTTCCTGATATCCCTGCTCGTGGCCTTTCTGCCGGCCTTCGTTCAGACCGGCATTGTAACCCTGCTCGTGCGCCTGCATTTGCAGCTGAGCCAGCATTTGAGCTTGCTGCTCTTCTTCGCTCAGCTCGGGCTGCTCGACGTCCGGGTCAAGCTCCTCGGTCGGTATCACGGCTGGCGTGAACTCGGAGAGGGGAGGAGCCAGATCGTCCGGCGTCCAGCGTTTCCACGGCAGCTCATTAGACATAGGTGTCGTCTCCGCTGCCAATCACCATCTCGCCGGTTTCCGCCAGACGACGAACAATAAGCAGAATGGCTTTCTGTTCGTTTTCCACCTGAGAAAGACGAACCGGGCCGCGGTTGGCAAGGTCGTCGCGCAGGATATCGGCCGCGCGCTGAGACATGTTGCGCAGGAACTTCTCGCGCAGCGGCTGCTCGGCGCCTTTGAGGGCGATAAGCAGCGACTCGGAATCCACTTCCTGGAGCAGGCGCTGGATGCTGCGATCGTCCACTTCGACGAGGTTTTCGAACAGGAACATCTCGTCGATGATTTTCTGTGCCAGCTCGCCGTCGAATTCGCGAACCGCCGTAATGACGGCCTCTTCCTGCTGCGTTTTCATCAGGTTGATGATTTCCGCCGCCGTTCTCACGCCGCCCATTTTGCTGCGCTTGAGGTTCTGACCGTCGAGCAGGTTGTTCAGCACCTCGGTCAGCTCCGCCAATGCGGCCGGCTGGACGCCGCCGAAGGTGGCGATACGCAGCATCACATCGTGACGCAGACGCTCTTCGAACAGCGCCAGAATATCGGCCGCCTGACCACGTTTGAGGTGGACAAGGATGGTGGCGATAATCTGCGGGTGCTCGTCGCGAATAAGGTCGGCGGCACTCTGCGGTTCCATAAAGTTGAGTGTTTCGATACCGCTTGCGGTATCGCGGGTTTCCAGAATGTCTTCCAGCAGGCTGGAGGCACGCTCTTCGCCCAGCGCCTTGACCAGCACGGAACGGAGGTAGTCGTTGGCGTTGACGTTCAGCGCGGCAAACTGTTCGGCTTCCTGTTCAAACTCTGCCAGCACTTCGGTCAGCTGCTTGTTGGAGATCTGACGCACGTTGGCCATGGCCGCACTGAGAATTTGCACTTCTCGCTGGGAGAGGTGTTTAAACACCTCTGCCGCGCGATCTTCGCCAATGGTCATCAGCAGGATGACGCTTTTATCGGTGCCCGTAAGCGTATTACTCATGTTCGTTACCCATCCACTGGCGGATGACCAGCGCCACGACGCGCGGATCATTATCTGACATTTCGCGAATGCGCTGGCTCATGACCTCAGCGCCCATGCGCTGGTTAGCACGACGCTGCTGCATCTGTTCATCTTTGCTGAGGCGCACTTCAACCGCTTCTTCCGTTTCCTGACGCGCATTCATCTGCTCGCGAGCCGCTTTTTCGGCTTCAGCACGGCGCTGGAGCTGCGGACGAACGCCCTTACGCCACAGCAGCCACGCGACAATCAGCACCAGCAGCCAGCGTCCTGCGGACATCAGCTGATCGATAAACGCCTGCTGTTGCCAGAACGGCAGTTCACCGCCGGTCTCGTCAACCGAGTTGAACGGTGAGTTCACCACGTTGAGGGTATCGCCGCGCTTCTCGGAGTAACCCATCGCTTCGCGGGTCAGGTTTTCAATCTGCTTCATCTGCTCGGCGGTCAACGGCAACGGTTTGCCATCCGCCAGCGTTTTGTAGTTCACCACCACCGCAACGGAAAGACGCTGAATATCGCCCACGTTCAGCTTAGTGTGGCGAATCGTTCTATCCACTTCGTAGTTCGTGGTTTCATTACGGCTGGTGTTTCGTGGGCCGCTGTTATTCGCCGTTGAGGTGGTCTGCTGGTTAGTCTGCTGACCGTTCTGCTGATTAGCCGGCGGCGTAGAGATCGGCGCCGCGTTAGCCGGGGCAGGCTGGTTAGACAGTGCGCCCGGCACGCCGCCCGGGTTTGCACCGCCAATCTGCTCGCTGGTGTTGATCTGGCGCGAACGCATCACCGCCTGAGCCGCATCGCCGTTCGGGCTGTATTGTTCTTCAGTTTGTTCTTTATTCGCGAAGTCGATCTGGGCGGTTACCTGCGCGTGCACGTTGCTGTTGCCCACTACCGGGCCCAGGATCGCTTCGATACGACGCTGGAGACGGCTTTCGACATCGGCGGCATATTTCAGCTGCGCGTCATTCAGATCGCGACCGGCGGTATTGGATTGCGTCAGCAGGTGACCGCTCTGGTCAACCAGCGTCACGTTACCCGGCGGCAGACCGGCCACGGCGCTGGAGACGAGGTGCGTCACCGCGCTGATTTGCCCTTCGTCCAGCGCACGGCCGGGTTCGAGGTTCACGGTCACGGAAGCCGAAGGTGATTTCTGTTCGCGGACAAATAAGGAAGGCTTAGGCATCGCCAGATGCACGCGGGCACTCTTCACCGGGCCTAATGTTTCAATGGTGCGGGCCAGTTCACCTTCCAGCGCGCGCTGGTAGTTCACCTGCTCGCTGAACTGGCTGATACCGAATTTTTCCTGATCCAGCAGCTCAAAGCCCACCGCGCCGCCTTTCGGCAGCCCCTGCTGAGCCAGACGCAGACGCAGTTCGTGCACCTTATCTGCCGGTACCTCAAGCGCACCGCCATTATCGGCAAAGCGATAAGGGATGTTCATCTGGGTAAGCTGGGTGACGATGGCGCCGCCATCCTGATCGGAAAGATTGCTGTAGAGCGTCCGGTAATCAGGGCTTTTCGCCCACAGGACCATCGCTACAAGGATCGCAATTGCGGCAGCGCCTGCCACGATCAACGGGATTTTAGGATTCGCGCGAAGGCGGTTCATCCACTCGAGTGATTTATTCTGCGGCGCTGTCGATGCTGTTGCACTCATTGCGCACCTCTTAAATCCTGGTGGTTTACGTTATTCGTGTAGAGAAACAAAACTGACTCCCGGGTCGGCAAACACGACAAAAGTTCCATATTGATGGCCCTGCCATTATTTGATGATTCGTGATTTTCTATGCGTCAAATAACCTGGTTTTTTCATGCTATTTACCGCCATTATCTTATTGACAAGCTGTTAGTCTTGACCGCGTAAAAAACCATCCAGGGGAGAGTCATGGCTATACAGGGCATTGAAGGGGTAATCAGTCAGCTGCAGGCAACGGCAATGACGGCCCGTAATCAGAATGTGGCAGATCAGCAGCCGAGCATCAGCTTCGCAGGGCAACTGCATGCCGCTCTTGACCGTATCAGTGATACCCAGACCGCTGCGCGCACTCAGGCCGAGAAGTTCACCCTCGGCGAGCCGGGCGTGGCGTTGAATGATGTGATGACCGATTTGCAAAAAGCCTCGGTTTCCCTGCAGATGGGGATCCAGGTGCGTAATAAACTGGTGTCGGCCTATCAGGAAGTCATGGGGATGCAGGTTTAAGACCTGTCGATCTCCGCTGGCAGCCGCAGCGCTTTAATGCCACAATATTTTTTTCTTCGAATGCAGGAAAGATGATGAAAAAAATAGCAATTGCTGGCGCGCTGCTGGCACTGACCGGGTGCGTTCAGGTCGATAATTATAAAGACGTGATCAAGCATCCTGTCCCGGCGCAGCTGGCGGGATACTGGCAGTCGAAAGGGCCACAGAGCAACATGGTCAGCCCGAAGGCGATTGCCACGCTGGTGGTGACGGAGGAGGGCGATACGCTGGACTGCCGTCAGTGGCAGCGCGTGATTGCCGTTCCGGGTAAAATCATGCTGCGTTCAGACAGTTATTACAACGTGACGCGTAAGCTGGATATCTATCCGCTGGAGCGCGATGGCTCGACGCTTGAGTACGACGGGCTGGAGCTGCAGAAGGTCGATCGCCCAACGGTTGAGTGTGCCGACTACCTGAGCAAGAATCCGCTGGAGAGTAAGCTGCCCTAAGGGTAAAAGCAAAACGGCAACATCGTTGCCGTTTTTGGTGTTTGCGCCCTCTCCCTGTCGGAGAGGGACGGGGTGAGGGCATCAGGCCGCACGTTTCCCGTTTTACAACGCATCCTCTATTACCCACACGCTCACGCTTCCGCCTTTGCATGTAAACGTCCCTTCGCCATCCGCCGCCGTGGTGATGGTTTCTTCGCGATTGCCGAGAAAATCCCGCCACGTTTTGTTGCCGTAGTTTTCCCCAAGACAAATCACCTTCTCGCCGTCATCCCCGTTCGACATCACCACCACGCAGCCGGGATCGTCTTCCGTGCCGCTGCGGCTGAAGGCGATGCAGTTTGGATGGTCGAAAAACAGCGTTTGCACGCCGTGGGCAAAACGCTGGCGCGCGAGAATCAGCTCGTGAAGCTGCTCAATCACCGGCATATCAATATGGTACGTTTCACCGTCTCCTCCCGCGTCGTCATAGCTGGCGCCGAAGAGATCCGGATAAAAGACGCTCGGCACGCCATTTTCCCGCAGCAGGATCAGCGCGTAGGCCAGCGGCTTAAACCAGGCTTCGACCGGTGCTTCCAGCGCCTGCAAAGGCTGAGTGTCATGGTTCGCGACGAGGGTGACCGCATGGAACGGATCGGCTTCTACCAGGGTGCCGGTGAAGATTTGGCTCATGTCATAATCCCGGCCCTGACGTGACGCCTCGTGGAATTTCATCTGCAGGGGGGCATCAAACAGCATGGTTTTGCCTGCGACCTGGTCAATATAGGCCTGAAGTTTATCCACCTCATGGGACCAGTACTCCGCCACGATAAACAGCGGCTGGTCGGCAACTTCCTGGACGTGCTCAATCCACTCTTTGTAGAACCAGGCGGGAATATGCTTGACGGCGTCCAGACGAAAACCGTCGCAGCCCGTCTGTTCCATGACCCAGCGGGCCCAGTATTTGATCTCCTCGGTCACGGCGTGATTGCGAAAGTCGATATTTTCGCCCATCAGATAATCGAAGTTACCCATCTCATCATCAACCTGATCGTTCCAGCCTTCGCCGGTGTAGTCGTTGACGATTTTAAAGATGCCGTCTTCATCGGGATTTTCAATATGGTCTACGCCGCTGAAGCATTTGTAGTCCCAGATGAACTGGGAATACTGCCCGGCGCGGGCAGGGAAGGTGTAGCGGGTCCAGGCTTCACACTCGATGACCTCGTCATCGATTTGCGTGCGGTCCTGCTCGTTCACGCGCTGAACGCGCACGGGCTCTTTTTCATCGGCGCCCATTTTGTGGTTGACCACCACGTCCAGCAGCACGGCAATGTCGTTGCTCTTGAGGGCATCAATGGCCTCCAGCAGCTGTGCTTTGTCGCCATATTTCGTGGCGATACTGCCTTTCTGGTCAAACTCGCCAAGGTCGAACAGGTCATAGGTGTCATAGCCGACAGAATACCCGCCGGATGCCCCTTTACAGGCGGGCGGCAGCCAGATCATGTTGATGCCGATTTCGTTAAGATTGGGAGCTAACGCCGTGACCTCTCGCCACAATTCACCGCCAGCAGGGTAGTACCAGTGAAAACATTGTAACAGGGTGGGGTTTTTCATCATCCTTGCTCCAGAAGCCATTGGCAGACTTCTGGAGTATGGATGAAGAAATCATAGTTGTGTGTCGCGGGTCAAACTTTCTGGATAAAGAATATTCCCGGACAGCTTTCCATAGGTAGACGTGATGGATTGCTGTTTACCGGTTTGATCAATCAGATTACGCAGTTCGTCCATCCGGACTTTCAGCAGAGCCTTTAGCGCATTCTCATTTTCAAGGATCATTTCCAGCAGCGCACGCGCTTGCTCAACCTGAGCCGGAGGGCATGACATGATGGGCGTTTGCGAAATTTTTTCCACCAGTTGAACGTAATGCATTTCCTGCTCGATAAGCGCATCCCATTGACCAGAATGTGCGAGATTGAGCATAGCAATGCTCTGAGCATGTAACGCCTGCCAGTGGCTAAGCGCTGCGCTGGGATTATTCATCAAAATTATCCTGAAATAGAGGACGCATTGGGGCCGATTTGCTTCCACGCATCCGCAATGTTGTTTAATAAACCCTCGACTTCAACAATTGCGTCTACGTCGTTACTGACATTCGCCAGCAACAAACGTCGAACCATATATTCGTACAAGGAGGCAAGATTACCGGACAACTCGCTCTCAACCTCCATGTTCAGTCCTGCTTTTAAACCGTTGTCGATGATGTTGATGGCTTTCGTTAACGCTTCGCCTTTCTCACGAATTTGTCCGGCTTCCATGAACAAACGCGCGCGAACAAGGGCGCTATGCGCCCCGTCGAATAACATGACAATCAGCTGGTGTGGACTGGCATTCATGACTGCACTTTCGACTCCTATCTGCTGATAGGATTGAACACCAGAGGTCTTATACATATCCACTCCTGAAGGCTACGACTACTTTTGTGAGAACTGTTGGGTCAGGTAGTTGGCTGTATTGGTCATTTTGGTGACTAATACGTCCAGACTGGTGAACTGGGTTTTGTAACGCGCCATGGTGGCATCAATAGTGGCTTCCATAGCATCGTAACGCTCACCCAGCGTTTTTAGCGTTTTGTTGATCCCGTCTTTCGCGTTCTGGATCACCCCGGCGCTGCCGGTACTGGTGCTGAGCATGGTGGTCAGCGTGTTGTTCATCTGGGTGGCCATACCGGTTTTCTTTCCGTCACCGACAAAATACTGCTGTACGGCGTTCGGGTTATCGGTCAGCGCTTTTTTCAGCTTATCGGTATCGACTTTCAGGTTACCGACGGTACCGTCAGAACCTTTTACCGGGTCCTGGGTAATTCCCAGCTGGGCCATGATCTGTACCGAGCCGCTCTGCACTTCGGTCAGCAGACCGCGCAGCTGAGACTGGATCCCGCGCACGTTCGCATCACCAACAAGTGCCCCGTTGCTGGCTGACTGGCTGCCGGAGCCAGCATCAACCGGAACATATTTCGTCAGGCTGTTAATGGTGGACTGCAGCGAGTTATACGCCGTGACCCAGTCCGTGATCGCTTTCTGGTTAGCATCCGTTGCGCGAGTCACCTCTAATGTTTCATCTGCCTTGCTTTCTGCTTTCAGCGAGAAAGTCACGCCAGGCAGGGCATCGGTAATGGTATTCGACTGGCGCTCGATGGAGATGTTGTTCACTACCACAATCGCGTTCTGCGCGTCGGTGTTCACCGTCAGCGCGCCCGTTTTGGTGGCGGAATCGTAGCCAATGGCGCTTTGCAGCTTGGCGTCGCCAGTGACGCTTACCGTCATCGCACCATCCGTACCGGTGGTTTTAGATGACAGCATCAGGCGATAATCACCGTCTTTCGCTTTAATGACGCTGGCGGTGACGTTGCCGTTCGCTTTATTAATGGCGCTCGCGATCCCGGCCAGAGACGTATCGCCATCCGCCAGGGTGACCTCTAAAGGCGTTTTCGTGCCCGGCTGGGTGATGGTGATTTTGCGCGTTGTACCTGTCGTATCGCCCAGCAGATCAGTGTTGTTTGCATAGGAGCCGGTAGTGAGTGCCTGTGCCTTGGCAACCTGGTTGACGTTTACAACAAAGGAACCGACAGATGCGTCAGCCGTTGTCGTGGCGGTAAAGGCCGTATTGGTACTGCTAACGGACGTTGAGTTCCAGGTGGTTGCTTTACCCAGCGCAGCGGTCGCGGTCTGCAGCGATGTCATGGCGCTCTGCAGCTTGCCGTAAGCGCTTAACTGCGCGTTATACGTTGATTGCTGGGAAGTAATCGTCGTCAGCTTGGTTCTTTCTGCTGCATCCAACTGATTATATAAATCCCCGAGTCCTGCAGAACCTATCCCGAGGTTACTGATAGTAGCCATGCATATTTTCCTTAAAATACGAAAGTAGTTCAGGACTCTTATCGGCCTCTCAACGTAAAAGTTTACGATGGTGAGAAAAAAATAATCCAAAGAATAGACGCGTCCTGGCGGGGTAAATGAAAGGATTGCACTTTAGGATCATTATCTGCGCTTTGAAAACACGAATAAGTGTGTGCCTTTTTTGTCATCTCTTTGCGCGTTAAAAAAGCATAAATAATAACGCTCTGTTGGACCTTAATTGATTTTTTAAAAATAAAACCCTTAATAATCAATTGGTTGTAATTTTTTCAAAATTGATTCTAAAGTCTTTTGGGGACCCGTCGATAACCTTGTTGACGGTGAGAGACGCTGTGAGTGTTAGGCACCGGACCTAAAACCCAATTTTTGAAGGAAAGAAAATTATGGCAGTTATCAATACTAACCTGTTGTCCCTGACCACTCAGAACAACCTGAACAAATCTCAGTCTTCTCTGGGCACTGCTATCGAGCGTCTGTCTTCCGGTCTGCGTATTAACAGCGCGAAAGACGATGCTGCTGGCCAGGCGATTGCAAACCGCATGACCGCTCAGATTAAAGGTATGAACCAGGCAGCACGTAACGCCAACGACGGTATCTCCATGGCGCAGACTGCTGAAGGCTCTCTGAACGAAATCAACAACAACCTGCAGCGCGTTCGTGAGCTGGCTGTTCAGGCAAGCAACGGCACCAACAGCACCTCTGACCTGGCTTCTCTGCAGGATGAAGTTACCGCTCGTCTGGCTGAAATCAACCGCGTTGCGGGCAAAACTGACTTCAACGGCATCAAACTGCTGGACGGCACTGCTGGTACTGCTGGCGTAGTTAAAATTCAGGTTGGCGTTAACGACGGCGACACCATCGATCTGGACCTGAGCGGTGCTAAAGCTGACACCACCACTCTGGGCGTGAACGCTATCGACCTGAAAACTATGACTGCTACCGACCTGGGCACCATCGACGCAGCTATCGCTAAAGTTGATAAAGCACGTTCTGGCCTGGGTGCTGTGCAGAACCGTTTCACTTCTGCAATCAACAACCTGAACAACACCTCTAACAACCTGTCTGCTGCTCAGTCCCGTATCCAGGACGCTGACTACGCAACTGAAGTTTCCAACATGTCCCGCGCGCAGATCCTGCAGCAGGCTGGTACTTCTGTTCTGTCTCAGGCAAACCAGGTTCCACAGACCGTTCTGTCTCTGCTGCGTTAATTTTACGCGTGAAACCCCGCTTCGGCGGGGTTTTTTTATCTCTGCTATTTGAGAATCCGCCTGTGAAACAAATCAGTGTCACTCAACCAAAGCTGGTCGCAGATTTTTCATGTGTCGGTGGGGAATGCCGTGAACATTGTTGTCAGGGCTGGACCATCGCGTTTGATAAATCCTCCGTTAATCGCTATCTGAACAGTAAAAATGCCGCTATTCGTCAGACGGCGAAAACGGCGATAAAAGTCACCAAAAAAAACTATGACCACTGGGGTGAAGTGATTTTCCATACGGAAAGTAAAAACTGCCCGTTTATGGATACGGAAAAACTCTGTTCTGTTCATGGCGCCATGGGCGTCCAGGCCTTAAGCCCAACCTGTTCGACATTTCCACGGACAAGCCGGGTCTATAAAAATGAAATCGAAAAATCGCTGAACCTGTCGTGTCCGGAAGTGACCCGACTTCTGTTGAACGATCGGGAGTCTATGTCGTTGATGGAATCTGTCATTGTTCAGCAGGACATCAATAATGCGCCGATGATTGATTTGAAGGCCAAGGTCATCAATCTCTTCTGCCAGAATATTTTCAGCGTTGAGGGCGTCAGCGTTGAAGAACAGGTTTACGCCGTAGTGAAACTCCTCATGGTGGCGGAAAAGCTCGATAATATCGCAGAGAATATCGGCACGCTCGAAACGGTCTATTTCTCACTGGTTAACGAACTGGTGAGCGGTAAAATCAAAACGGAATTAGGCGGCTTTAATCAGAACTACAGCCTGAAGTTCGCGTTAATTTCGCTCATCCAGAGCTACTTCACGAAGAAAGTAACAGCCCGCGGCGGTGCGGTATTAAACAGTTATTTTACCCAGCTTTATCAACAATTTGAGTCTGCGGGTGACAGCGTGCCGGCAGAGAAGGTCATGGAAAACATCGAGTCCGTCTGGCGCGATTTGGCGGGCAGTTATCTGGCGACCAATGACCATTTATTCAAGAACTTTTTTAAATACAAACTGTGGGAGCAGGGCTTCCCGCAGAACAACGGCCGCAGCATGTTGAATAACCTTTATTTAATCGTTGCGGAGTTCTATTTCCTTAAAACGTTACTTGCCGGTCAGGCACTCGTGGCGGGGAAAATTGAACAAGATAATATCATTGATGTTATTTACAGCTTCCACTCCCTTAGCCAGCATAATCAGGAAGCAGGAAAGCTCTTTCATCAACATATAGATAACGTCAAACTGGGCGACGATCTTTCATTGTTACAACTGTTAATTTAGGCAGAAAAGTTGCCCCTGTTGTGGGCAACCTCAGAATAACCTCACTTTATCCCCCTTTTTCATCCAATTGAACGCCCTGCAGAATCGGATAATCATGCCGATAACTCAACTAACGCAGGGCTGTTTATCGTGAATTCACTCTATACCGCTGAAGGTGTAATGGATAAACACTCGCTGTGGCAGCGTTATGTCCCGCTGGTGCGTCACGAAGCATTGCGCCTCCAGGTGCGCTTGCCGGCGAGCGTGGAACTCGACGATCTGCTACAGGCGGGCGGTATCGGGTTATTGAATGCAGTTGACCGATACGACGCTCTGCAAGGAACGGCATTTACGACTTACGCAGTTCAGCGTATTCGTGGTGCGATGCTGGACGAGCTGCGCAGCCGCGACTGGGTGCCGCGCAGTGTTCGCCGCAACGCGCGCGAAGTGGCGCATGCGATGGGGCAGCTGGAACAGGAACTGGGACGTAACGCAACGGAAACCGAAGTGGCGGAACGTCTTGGCATTGCTGTTGAAGAGTATCGTCAGATGTTGCTCGATACCAATAATAGCCAACTCTTCTCTTATGATGAGTGGCGCGAAGAGCATGGCGATAGCATCGAGCTGGTGACGGACGAGCACCAGCAGGAGAACCCGTTACACCATTTAATGGAAGGGAATTTACGCCAGCGCGTCATGGAGGCTATTGAAGCTCTGCCTGAACGCGAACAGCTGGTATTGACCCTTTATTACCAGGAAGAGCTTAACCTCAAAGAGATTGGCGCTGTTCTGGAGGTGGGAGAGTCGCGGGTGAGCCAGCTGCACAGCCAGGCCATTAAACGCTTACGAACCAAGCTGGGTAAGTTATAGGTGATTGATTCACCTTAAAAATGCCGCACAACGTATTGACAACCAGGAGTTATCATGACGGTGCAGCAATCTAAAAGACGGCCTTTAAGCCGCTACCTGAAAGACTTTAAACACAGCCAGACGCATTGCGCCCACTGTAACAAGTTACTCGATCGTATCACGCTGGTTCGCCGGGGCGAAATCGTCAATAAGATTGCGATTTCGCGTCTCGACACGTTGATGGACGAAGCAGCATGGCTCGAAGAGCAAAAAGAGTGGGTGGCGCTTTGCCGTTTCTGTGGGGATCTCCACTGCAAAGAGCAAAGCGACTTCTTCGATATTATCGGCTTCAAACAGTTCCTGTTTGAACAAACGGAGATGAGCCACGGCACCGTTCGCGAATATGTCGTTCGCCTGCGCCGCCTTGGGCAACATCTGACCGTAAACAATATTTCTCGCGATCTGCTGAAAACCGGTTATCTGGATGAAAATCTTGAGCCGTGGCTGCCTGCGACCAGCACCAACAACTACCGAATTGCGCTGCGCAAGTATGCGCAATACAAGGTACAAATGCCGGGTGCCATAAAGCAGAAAGCCCACGCCGGAACAACTTCTGATATATATTAAAAAAGAATAAGATGTAGCGCAGTCGCCTTTGACGTTGCAGGCGATTTCTCTACACTACGTAAAAATTCCACTATATCGGGGTATTTATGAAATTTGCACTTCTGGGTCGTCAGGCGCTGATGGGTGTTATGGCCGTTGCGCTGGTTGCGGGCATGAGCGTGAAAACGTTCGCCGCAGAAAACCTGCTGAATAAAGTAAAAGAGCGCGGTACGCTGCTGGTCGGGCTGGAAGGAACCTATCCTCCGTTCAGCTTCCAGGGCGATGACGGTAAGCTGACCGGTTTTGAAGTGGAGTTTGCTGAAGAGCTGGCGAAGCACCTCGGCGTGAAAGCGTCCCTGAAACCGACCAAGTGGGACGGTATGCTGGCGTCGCTGGATTCCAAACGTATTGATGTGGTGATCAATCAGGTGACCATTTCTGACGAGCGTAAGAAGAAATATGACTTCTCTACGCCGTACACCGTGTCCGGTATTCAGGCGCTGGTGAAGAAAGGCAACGAAGGCGGAATTAAAACTGCCGCGGACCTGAAAGGGAAGAAAGTCGGTGTTGGTCTGGGTACTAACTATGAAGAGTGGCTGCGCCAGAACGTGCAGGGCGTTGATATCCGCACCTATGATGATGACCCGACGAAATACCAGGATCTGCGCGTGGGCCGTATCGACGCCATTCTGGTTGACCGCCTGGCCGCGCTGGATCTGGTGAAGAAAACCAACAATACCCTGGCGGTAGCGGGTGATGCGTTCTCTCGTCAGGAATCAGGCGTTGCCGTTCGTAAAGGTAACGAAGACCTGGTTAAAGCGATTGATTCAGCGATTGCTGACATGCAAAAAGACGGTAGCCTGAAAGCGCTCTCCGAGAAGTGGTTCGGTGCAGACGTCACGAAATAAGTTTCTGCCGTAAAAAAAGGCGCTTTTAAAAGCGCCTTTTTTATTTCTTTCGCGTCTGCGTGCATAATGAAAAATATCACATTTTGTCAGAGTTACCGGAGAACCCATGTCACTACAGAATTTAACGCGCTTTCCCCGCCTGGAGTTCATCGGCGCGCCGACGCCGCTGGAGTACCTGCCGCGATTTTCTGATTATTTAGGGCGCGATATTTTTATTAAGCGTGATGACGTGACGCCGATGGCGATGGGGGGCAACAAGCTGCGCAAGTTGGAGTTTCTGGCTGCTGACGCCCTGCGCGAAGGCGCGGATACGCTCATTACCGCCGGGGCCATCCAGTCCAACCACGTTCGCCAGACGGCGGCCGTGGCGGCAAAGCTTGGGCTCCACTGCGTGGCGTTGCTGGAAAACCCGATTGGCACGCGGGCAGAAAACTATCTCACCAACGGTAACCGTCTGCTGCTGGATCTGTTTAATGTGCAGGTAGAAATGGTGGATGCGTTGACCGATCCGGCCGCCCAGCTCGACGAGCTGGCGACGCGTCTGGAAGCGCAGGGGTTCCGCCCCTACGTTATTCCTGTCGGCGGTTCGAACGCACTGGGCGCGCTGGGGTATGTGGAAAGTGCGCTGGAAATTGCGCAGCAGTGCGAGGGCGCAGTGAGCCTCTCCTCCGTGGTTGTCGCGTCCGGAAGCGCGGGCACGCATGCCGGGCTGGCGGTGGGGCTCGAACAACTGCTGCCGGACGTCGAGCTTATTGGGGTGACGGTGTCCCGCAGCGTCGCGGATCAAAAGCCAAAAGTGGTTACGTTACAGCAGGCGGTCGCAGAGCAGCTGGAGCTGAAGGCAAAGGCCGATATTCTGCTCTGGGATGACTATTTTGCGCCGGGTTACGGTACGCCTAACGAAGAGGGCATGGAAGCGGTGAAGCTGCTGGCGCGCCTCGAGGGCATACTGCTCGATCCGGTCTATACCGGCAAAGCGATGGCCGGACTGATTGACGGCATTGCGCAGAAACGCTTTAAGGATGAAGGGCCGATTTTATTTGTCCATACCGGCGGGGCGCCTGCTCTGTTTGCCTACCATCCTCATGTCTAAAAATCAGGTCGAAAAATAATAATGCAAGAAAGTATTCAACTGGTTATTGATTCTCTGCCGTTTCTGCTGAAAGGTGCGGTATTTACGTTACAGCTCAGTATCGGCGGGATGTTCTTTGGGCTGGTTCTGGGATTTGTGCTGGCCTTAATGCGCATGTCGCCCATCCTGCCGGTGCGCTGGCTGGCGCGTTTTTATATCTCCGTGTTTCGCGGTACGCCGCTCATCGCCCAGCTCTTTATGATCTACTACGGCTTGCCGCAGTTTGGTATCGAGCTGGATCCGATTCCGGCAGCGATGATTGGTCTGTCTCTCAATACCGCGGCGTACACCTCTGAAACCCTGCGTGCGGCCATCTCCTCCATTGACAAAGGGCAGTGGGAAGCGGCGGCCAGTATCGGGATGACGCCATGGCAGACGCTGCGCCGGGCCATTCTGCCTCAGGCGGCGCGCGTGGCGCTACCGCCGCTCAGCAACAGCTTTATTAGCCTGGTGAAAGATACTTCCCTGGCAGCAACGATTCAGGTTCCGGAACTTTTCCGTCAGGCACAGCTTATTACTTCGCGCACGCTTGAAGTCTTTACCATGTATCTGGCCGCCTCGCTAATTTACTGGGTGATGGCGACGGTACTGTCTGCTCTGCAAAACTACTTCGAAAACCAGCTTAACCGCCAGGAGCGTGATCCAAAATGAGTGCTATCGACGTCAAAAACCTGGTGAAAAAATTCCACGGTCAAACGGTGCTCCACGGGATCGATCTGGAAGTAGAGCAGGGGGAAGTGGTGGCGATTATCGGACCGAGCGGTTCGGGAAAGACGACGCTGCTGCGCAGCATTAACCTGCTTGAACAGCCGGAAGGCGGCACCATCCGGGTAGGCGAGATAACGATTGATACAGGGAAATCCATCAGCCAGCAGAAAGGTTTAATTCGCCGCCTGCGTCAGCATGTCGGTTTCGTTTTCCAGAACTTTAATCTCTTCCCGCACCGTACGGTGCTGGAGAACATTATCGAAGGGCCGGTTATCGTTAAAGGTGAGCCAAAAGAGGAGGCGACGGCGCGCGCGCGCGAACTGCTCGCCAAAGTCGGGCTGGCGGGAAAAGAGACCAGCTATCCGCGCCGTCTGTCGGGCGGCCAACAGCAGCGCGTGGCGATAGCGCGCGCGCTGGCGATGCGTCCTGACGTGATCCTGTTTGATGAACCGACCTCCGCGCTCGATCCTGAACTGGTGGGTGAAGTGCTGAACACCATTCGCCAGCTGGCGCAGGAAAAAAGGACGATGGTGATCGTAACGCATGAAATGAGCTTTGCACGCGATGTTGCTGACAGAGCCATCTTCATGGATCAGGGTCGGATTGTTGAGCAGGGGCCGGCGAAAAGTCTGTTCGCCAATCCTCAACAGCCGCGAACCCGTCAGTTCCTTGAAAAATTCCTCATGCAGTAGCATTTATGCACTAATTTGCTCCAGAAATTTAGGCTGGAGCAAATTATTCTCCCTACGGGCGCCGTCCTTTGATTTTTTATTCCGCCCTGCTCGGATAAACCTTATGAATACTAAAGTTAATTGGGCTATTGCCGATATTTTGCAGTTAGAAAAAAGTTTTATGTGTTAGTTTATATTCACCATAATAATGATTATCTTTTCAGAGGCTTCATTTAGTAAGTATGAAGGATTCAGACTTTTTCAACTGGCGACGGGACTGCTCACTCCGGTTTCAGCAATTGACGAGTACCGATGAGGTATATCAGGAGCTAGAGCGGCAAACTCAGGCGCTGGAATTCGATTATTACGCGCTCTGCGTGCGGCATCCCGTGCCCTTTACGCGCCCTAAAATCTCTTTGCAGACTACTTATCCAAAGCCGTGGATGGCGCAATATCATTCCGCGAACTATTTCGCTATCGATCCGGTTTTAAAAGCGGAAAATTTCATCCAGGGTCATCTACCCTGGACAGACGCATTATTTGCCGAGGCGCAGGAATTATGGCATAGCGCCCAGGACCACGGTTTACGCGCGGGAATAACGCAGTGCCTGATGCTGCCTAACCACGCGCTTGGCTTCCTGTCAGTATCTCGTACGAGTCTTAAGGAAGGGCCATTTGCCCGTGAGGAAATAGAACTGCGGTTGCAAATGCTGGTGCAAATGGCTTTAACCTCTCTGACGCGTTTTGAAGATGAGATGGTCATGCCGCCAGAAATGAAATTCAGTAAACGCGAGCGCGAAATTCTGAAATGGACTGCGGAAGGGAAGACGTCAGCGGAAATAGCGATCATTCTCTCTATCTCAGAGAATACCGTTAACTTCCATCAGAAAAATATGCAGAAGAAATTCAATGCGCCTAACAAAACCCAGATTGCGTGTTACGCGGCGGCAACGGGGCTGATCTGACAGGATAATACGTTCTGCGTGACAGACGAGGGAACGGCTGAATGCACTGCATCCAGCCGTTTTTTGTTACTGGCGGTAGGCTTGTTTGATTTGCTTAACGGTGTTAGCAAATACCGCAGATTCAGCCTGGTCTTCCATCTCCGCGATTTGTTTTTCCATTTTAATGATCACACGACCGGCATCAGCCTGGCCCATCGCCTGCAGCATCAACGTTAGCAATGCTTTCAGGCAGTTTACTTCCTGTGCCAGTTCCTGGTTATTCTCCGCAGTGGCAAATTCAGGTGTGCTCATTTATTTTCCTCATTATTAAACGGCGCTTAAGCGCGACGACGAAAGTCAAGGCGGCGGAGTATACCACAAGCTGAAGCAAAAAATGCAGTGGTTGTTTTTTGTACTTTTACGTGGAGGTTTAATTGCGTAAACAGAACGTACCGGTAAACTTAACCGCCGTTAAAGGCTATTAATTGTTTATGCCCGGTTCGCTTGCCGTTAATTATTGTTACAAAAATTTGAGATCTGTTTTTTTGCAGGAAAAGCCTGCAAGTTTTTTGTAACTTTTTGAATACAGATGCTTAAAAAAAGCTGCAAAAGCACTGACTGCATGGTCTCTCTTTCCACGGACTGTACAGCCTAATTTCCAAAAACGAGAGCAAAATCGAATAGCCGGTTTTTTAACGTTTTAATCTTGTGAGGAAAACCGTTAATATAAACCAAATTATCACTCAGTAGCGTTATCCCTATTCTGGAGACATTTCCTTTGATCAACGTCCTTCTTGTTGATGACCACGAACTGGTGCGCGCAGGGATACGACGCATTCTTGAAGATATTAAAGGTATTAAAGTTGCCGGTGAGGCGTGCTGTGGCGAAGATGCGGTAAAATGGTGCCGCACAAACTCGGCAGATGTGGTACTGATGGATATGAACATGCCCGGTATCGGTGGTCTTGAAGCAACACGCAAAATCGCGCGTACTTTTGTTGATACAAAAGTCATCATGCTGACCGTGCATACCGAAAACCCACTGCCCGCGAAAGTGATGCAGGCGGGCGCAGCGGGCTATCTGAGCAAAGGAGCGGCGCCGCAGGAAGTCGTCAATGCGATCCGTTCCGTGTATGCAGGACAGCGTTACATTGCTTCCGACATCGCACAGCAGATGGCCCTGAGCCAGATCGAGCCCGAGAAAACCGAATCACCGTTTGCCAGTTTGTCCGAGCGTGAATTGCAGATTATGCTGATGATCACTAAAGGTCAGAAGGTGAATGAGATCTCGGAACAGCTGAATCTCAGCCCGAAAACGGTCAACAGCTATCGTTACCGTATGTTCAGTAAACTGAACATTCATGGTGATGTGGAACTGACGCATCTGGCCATCCGGCATGGTTTGTGTAATGCGGAGACGTTGTTAAGTCAGTGAGTGATGTGTTCGATTCAAAAACATTTCTGAAAACCGTAACCAGCCAGCCTGGCGTCTATCGCATGTATGACGCTGGCGGTACGGTTATCTACGTGGGGAAGGCAAAAGATCTTAAAAAACGTCTCTCCAGCTATTTTCGCAGCAACCTGGCCTCCCGTAAGACCGAAGCGCTGGTCTCACTCATTCAGAATATTGATGTCACCGTCACGCACACGGAGACAGAAGCGCTGCTGTTAGAGCACAACTATATTAAGCTCTACCAGCCGCGCTATAACGTCCTGTTGCGTGATGATAAATCCTACCCGTTTATTTTTCTGAGCGGCGACACCCATCCGCGCCTCGCCATGCACCGCGGTGCGAAACATGCAAAGGGTGAATATTTCGGGCCGTTCCCTAACGGCTATGCCGTGCGTGAAACGCTGGCGTTGCTGCAAAAAATCTTCCCAATCCGCCAGTGTGAAAACAGCGTTTACCGTAACCGCTCGCGCCCGTGCCTTCAGTACCAGATTGGTCGCTGCCTGGGGCCGTGTGTAGCCGGGCTGGTGAGTGAAGAGGAGTATGCTCAGCAGGTGGAGTATGTGCGCCTGTTCTTAGCTGGAAAAGACGATCAGGTCTTAACGCAGCTTATCGCGCGGATGGAAAAAGCCAGTGCCGCACTCGAGTTCGAAGAGGCCGCACGGATCCGCGACCAAATCCAGGCGGTGCGCAGAGTCACTGAGAAACAGTTTGTCTCGAATACCGGTGACGATCTCGACGTTATCGGCGTAGCCTTTGACGCCGGGATGGCCTGCGTGCACGTGCTGTTTATTCGCCAGGGCAAAGTGCTCGGCAGCCGCAGCTATTTTCCGAAAGTGCCTGGCGGTACCGAACTGGGTGAAGTGGTGGAAACCTTTGTCGGCCAGTTCTATCTGCAGGGGAGCCAGATGCGCACGCTGCCTTCTGAGATCCTGCTCGATTTTAATCTTGACGATAAAACCCTGCTGGGCGAGTCGCTCTCTGAGCTGGCGGGGCGTCGGGTCAATGTACAAACCAAACCGCGCGGCGATCGTGCGCGTTATCTGAAGCTGGCACGCACCAACGCGGCGACGGCGCTCACCACTAAGCTATCGCAGCAGTCGACGGTGCACCAGCGTTTAACGGCCCTGGCAACGCTGCTTAAGCTGCCGGAAGTGAAAAGGATGGAGTGTTTCGACATCAGCCATACGATGGGGGAACAGACGGTGGCCTCCTGCGTGGTGTTCGATGCTAACGGCCCGCTGCGCGCCGAGTATCGTCGCTATAACATCACCGGCATCACGCCGGGCGATGACTATGCGGCGATGAATCAGGTGCTGCGTCGTCGCTATGGTAAAGCCATTGAAGAGAGCAAAATCCCGGATGTGATCCTGATTGACGGTGGGAAAGGGCAGCTCGGGCAGGCGAAAGCGGTATTTGAATCGCTTGATGTCAGCTGGGATAAAAACCATCCGCTGCTGCTGGGTGTCGCAAAAGGGGCCGATCGTAAGGCCGGGCTGGAGACACTGTTCTTCGAGCCGGAAGGTGAGGGCTTCAGCCTGCCGCCGGATTCACCGGCGCTTCACGTCATCCAGCATATTCGCGATGAATCACACGATCATGCCATCAGCGGTCACCGCAAAAAACGGGCGAAGGTGAAAAATACCAGTAGCCTGGAAACGATTGAAGGCGTGGGGCCAAAACGTCGCCAGATGCTGCTGAAATATATGGGCGGATTGCAAGGATTACTCAACGCCAGCATGGAGGAAATTGCAAAAGTGCCGGGTATTTCGCAAGGGCTGGCAGAAAAGATCTACTACTCGTTGAAACATTGAGGGCTCTGTAGCAACATAGAGCTAAATTTTACTGACAACAAATAGTTACCGTCACTATGCAATATAATATCCCTACGTTGCTCACTCTTTTTCGTGTTGTACTCATCCCGTTCTTTGTGCTGGCGTTTTACCTGCCGGTTGTCTGGGCACCCTTTGCGTGCGCATTGATCTTCCTTATCGCAGCGGTAACAGACTGGTTTGATGGCTATCTGGCGCGCCGCTGGAATCAAAGCACCCGTTTCGGCGCCTTTCTCGATCCGGTGGCGGATAAAGTGATGGTCGCGATTGCCATGGTGCTGGTGGCCGAGCACTATCATACCTGGTGGGTGACGCTGCCTGCGGCAACCATGATTGGCCGTGAGATTATTATCTCTGCGCTTCGCGAGTGGATGGCGGAACTGGGAAAACGCAGCAGCGTGGCGGTCTCGTGGATTGGTAAAGTGAAAACGACGGCGCAGATGGCGGCGCTGGTCTGGATGCTCTGGCGTCCGAACGCCTGGGTTGAGTGGGCGGGAATTGGCCTGCTGTGGGTAGCGGCAGTGCTGACGCTGTGGTCAATGCTGCAATATTTGAACGCTGCCCGAGGGGATTTGCTTGATCAGTGATCGTATCGCCGTAATTTTCAGCAAACGATCCGGGGATGCAAAAAATAACGTTGACTCATAACGTCATATCAGTAGAATGCAACGCATCGAACGGCGGCACAGTCAGCCGGACGATAATGAAATCAAGTGGTTAGACATTTACTTGATGACATGCGGGAATAGCTCAGTTGGTAGAGCACGACCTTGCCAAGGTCGGGGTCGCGAGTTCGAGTCTCGTTTCCCGCTCCAGATTAAAGACATGCGCAGTAGCGGGTGTCAGTTTAAAAAGTTTTACGGCGCGTTAGCAAAGCGGTTATGTAGCGGATTGCAAATCCGTCTAGTCCGGTTCGACTCCGGAACGCGCCTCCACTTTCTTCCCTGGCCGGATGGTGGAATCGGTAGACACAAGGGATTTAAAATCCCTCGGCGTTCGCGCTGTGTGGGTTCAAGTCCCACTCCGGCTACCATGGGAAACAAAGAATAATCAAAGCAATAAGCAGTGTCGTGAAACCACCGAAAGGTGGTTTTTTTGTGCCTATCTTTCGCCATTCAACTTCGCCACAACAAGAGGGCACTACTGCCCAGCGACCACCACTCAAATGTGGATCACGCGAAAAGTTGCGGTTGATTTCATCCTATTTGATGCCATTCCGTCATTCTATTATGACAGGAAGACGTTAAGACTAAGTCTTTAACATCAAGCCCACCAATCGGTGGGCTTTTTGATGGAGTATGAGCAATTGAGGTCTTCAACGTTCGTCAAAAACCTTAAGTATCGCGATTCGGTATATAAAGTAACCAAGGACAATGAGAGCACCAGACGCTGCACCCCAGATAAAACGGGATTCGTCTTTTGAAAATGAAAAGAAATAAATACAGGACAATAGGCCCGCAGAAGCAATTCCCATCCCCAACCCGCGCAGAATTCTGGATGCTATTAATTTGATAATGTCCTGAGTGTTCATAATCCACCAAAAAAGTATTTACATACTTCGTTAAATTCATGCTTGTTTACATCTGCTACGCTGCATGCGTCAAGAAAAGGTTTCAATTTTTCTTCAACAAGAAAATACAGAAGATCTAAATCACCCATACTCTTAAGTCGGTAGTAGAGTACAGGGTTCTGGTTTTCAAGCTTTCTAGCCGTATAGATAGCTCTCGATGTTTCTGCGCCAATCGTGAGAGCGCTTCCGATGACCACGCCAGCGGCGAACGAGGTCATAATGCGTGACGATACGGCAGGCCTAGTTTTACTCCGGTTAACTCAGCGAATATGAATTTACCAGCCATTACGCCAGTAAAATTTTGTGCAATGCCCTGAATATTATCAATGTTCACTTTTGACATGAACTCTCTGATAACGGCGTTAACTATTTTTTGAGCTTCCTGATTAACCGATATTCCTCGTTTGAGCATGTTCGCCATCCTCACACGATCATCAAAATTAGCGTGGCGATGAGCTGTGTCTATAAAGTCATAACCGAGGTAATACATGCTAACCGGAAAAGAGAGCATTCCCTGCGCTACAGAAACCAGGAAGCCGGAATTCTCTAATATCAAGCCCGGAAAGCAGGGCGATTTTCAGCTAACCTGCAACCAATCTTAAACAAACATTTCACTCGTCAGACACAGGTTGCCGCCGCTGATAAACTGGTTGGTATCCACCCCGGAGAGCGGAAGGTTATTGTCATGCAATATGAAGAACAGCAGCTTATCAACGGCCTTTTCGAGCGTCTTAAACAGGCCGGACAACAAAACAGCCAACGGGATGCAGATGCGGAGCGTCAGATCGCTGAATTCGTCAGACAGCAGCCTGCGGCCCCCTACTATATGGCGCAATCGATTTTGATTCAGGAAGCGGCGTTGAAACGCCTGCAGTCCAGGGTTCAGGAGCTGGAAAGCGAATTAGCCGCGCAAAAAAGCAAACCCTCGACGGGCGGCAGTTTCCTCGGCGGCCTGTTTGGTGGCGGGAAAAATAACCCGCAGCCTGAAAACAGCTGGAATGCCCAGCCGCAACAGCCGCCGGCGCAGGATTACTCTCGGGCGCCAGCGCCGGCTACTCGCGGCGGCGGTTTTATGGCTGGCGCGCTCCAGACAGCCGCTGGCGTGGCCGGTGGCATCGCGCTGGCCGAGATGCTTACCAGCATGTTCCATCAGTCGCGGCCGGAAGAGATAGTGAACATCATCGAAGAACCGATAATACCCGTCGGTGGTGAACCGTTTGTCGGTAATCAATACGGCGACTTCAATAACGTCTCTGACACCCGTTTCCTCAACCAGAACGATCCGCTCGGTAATAATAACGACGCCTGGCAGAACGACGATGTAGATGACGACTACAGCAATGACGACGACAGTTTTATTTAACGACGTTATCGTGTGACTACCGAAATGAAGTGAACCCCGAAAGTTGGATATCCTACGATTAGGGGTTTTGCGTTTCCGGGTCAAAAGAATCCTTCGACGCTACCCCTGAAGGCTCATAAATTAGATTCGTTTTACTACTTTCCTTACTAGCAAACCTGTAAGAATTGCCGGAAGCAATTTAAATAAAGAGGCGATATCGACTAAGGTATCCTCCAGTTCTTCTATTCCGTATGTGCCGAAATGGTCCATCACTGTATAAGCGCATTCGGCAGGTATCAAATCACACCCCGCCCAAATACGCCTTCCTCACCTCCTGATTCCCCAGCAGCTCCTCGCCGCTGCCGGTCAACCTGATCTGTCCGTTTACCATCACATACCCGCGGTCAGAGAGCTTCAGCGCGTGATGCGCATTCTGCTCCACCAGAAAGATAGTCATGCCGTTACGGGCCAGCTCGCGCAGATTCTGGAAGATCTGTTTCACCACAATCGGCGCCAGACCGAGGCTCGGTTCATCCAGCAGCAGCAGCTTCGGACGGCTCATCAGCGCCCGGGCGATCGCCAGCATCTGCTGTTCGCCACCGGACATGGTCATCGCGCGCTGCTTGCGCCGCTCTTTCAGGCGGGGGAAAAGGTCAAACATGGTTTGCATATCTTCAGCCGCAAACTGGCTGCCGATGGGGATGGTCCCCATCAGCAGATTCTCTTCAACGGTCATATCCGGAAAAATTCGTCTGCCTTCCGGCGCCTGCGCAATGCCGCCGGACGCGACGTAGTGGGTGGATTTATGGCTGATATCTTCACCGCCGAAAAGGATCTGCCCGCTGCGAATACGCGGCTGGCCAAAGATGGACATCAGCAATGTCGATTTTCCCGCGCCGTTTGCGCCAATCAGCGCCACGGTTTCCCCCTTATTCACCTCAAGGGAGACCTGCTTCAGCGCCTGAATGACGCCGTAAAACACATCCACCTCGCGAAATGCCAGCAGCGGTTCGCTCATAGGGAGACCTCGCTTTCGTCCGTGCCCAGATAGGCGGCAATGACCTTTTCATCATGCTGGATCTGTTCAGGTTTTCCTCTGGCAATCACATCGCCGTGGTCGAGCACGATAATGTCGTCCGAAATCTCCATCACCATCCCCATATCATGCTCAATCAGCAATACCGTGATGTCATGATGATCCCGCAGAAAGCGAATAATGCTGCTCAGCTTATGCGTTTCAACCGGGTTCAGTCCGGCTGCGGGTTCATCCAGACAGATCATTTCCGGCCCGGTACACATTGCCCGCGCGATTTCCAGTCGCCGCTGCTGGCCGTAGGACATCTCTCCCGCCAGGCGATTGGCGTACTCCACCAGATCTACCACTTCCAGCCAGTAGAAGGCTCTGTCCAGGGCGTCGCTTTCTGCCCGCCGGTAGGACGGCGTATTCAGGATCCCGGCAAGCAGATTGCGGTTAACGCGCATATGCTGCGCCACCAGCAGGTTTTCCACGACCGACATCTCGCGAAAAAGACGGATATTTTGAAACGTGCGCGCCAGCCCGGCACGGTTGACCAGATGGGTTCCGCCGAACATTTTGTAGAAAAGACGCTGCCCGAGCTGCGCGGGGTTAATCCAGTCGCCGGGCTGGAATTTTTGCCCGAGGACCTGAATGACGTTGGTCGTTTTATGGCGGGTATTAAATAAAATGTTGCCGCCGGAGGCTCTGTAGAAGCCCGTCAGGCAGTTAAACACGGTAGTTTTTCCCGCCCCGTTTGGCCCAATCAGGGCGGTAATGGAGCCACGCTGCACGTCCAGGTTGACGTCGTTTAGCGCTTTAATCCCGCCGAAGTGCATCATCAGATGTTCAACGCGTAGTATCGTTCCGTTCATGGTGCGACGCCCTTACGCACGGCAAACCCGCTGCGGTTGATGCGGATCAAACCGCGTGGACGCCAGATCATCATCACCACCATCAGCATGCCAAACAGCAGGACGCGGTACTCGGCAAAACTGCGCAGCAGTTCCGGCGTTACCGTGAGCACAAAGGCGGCCAGCACCACGCCAAGCGTAGAGCCCATACCGCCCAGCACCACAATGGCGAGGATCAGTGCCGATTCAAAGAAGGTAAACGAGGTAGGATTCACGAACCCCTGATAGGTGGCGAAGAACACCCCGGCAATGCCCGCGGTCGACGCGCCCAGCGTAAAGGCGGAAAGCTTAACCAGAACATGATTCAGCCCCATTGAGCGGCAGGCAATTTCGTCTTCACGCAGCGCTTCCCACGCCCGACCAATCGGCATTCGCGTCAGGCGGTGCTTAATGTAGAGCACCAGCATCACCACCAGGAACAGCACCGCGTAGATAAAAATAAACTTCATGTTCGGGTTGTAGGTCAGGTGGAAAAATTCGTGGAAGGGCACGCCGCCTTCTTTCGCGCGTCGTCCAAATTCCAGGCCGAAAAAAGTGGGGGGAGGGGCCGACACGCCGTTGGGTCCGCCGGTGAAGGTCAGCCAGTTGTTCAGTATCAGGCGAATAATCTCCCCGAACCCGAGGGTGACGATGGCCAGATAGTCACCGTGCATGCGCAGTACCGGGAAACCGAGCAGGGCGCCTGCGGCGGCGGCCATGATCGCCGCCAGCGGCAGCATGCTCCAGAAGCCTAAGCCGAGATACTGGTACCCCAGCGCCAGACCGTACGCCCCAATCGCGTAGAACGCGACATATCCCAGATCCAGCAGACCGGCCAGACCCACGACGATGTTCAGCCCCAGACCGAGAAGCACGTAGATCAGCCCGAGAATGGCGACGGTCAGCACATATTTAGTGGCAACAAACGGAAAGCAAATCGCAAGAGCAATCACCAGAGGAATAATCCAGCGCATGCGGCTTTTGTATTCCGGTGGACGGACATATACGCCTGCGCTATCGGCTTCGAAGCGTGCCTGGAAACGGGCGCCCGCGGCGGTACCTAAAAAGGCGCTCAACAGAAAACGTCCGAGCATTACGGTGCCAACCATCCAGGCCAGGCGCTGCCCGGCGAAGGTAAAGCTGTACCCGTCCAGCACCACGCCCGCGATGGGACCGAAGATAATCAGCGCAACCAGCCCGGAAAAGATCGCGTCCAGCATGCAGCGTTTAAGTGAAAAGCCGTGTGATGTCATCATTCTCTCCTTCACACCTTGGCCACAACCGGGCGCCCGAGCAGTCCCTGGGGACGGAAAATAAGGATCATGACCAGCAGGCCGAACGAGAAGACGTCTTTATAGTCCGAGTTCACCATGCCCGAGAACTGGGCTTCCGCCACGCCCAGGATAAGGCCACCGAGCATGGCGCCAGGGAGGGAGCCGATGCCGCCGAGTACCGCCGCCGTAAAGGCTTTAATGCCGATCACGAACCCGACGTAGAAATCAAAGGTGCCGTAGTTCATGGTGATCAGTACCCCCGCCAGGCCCGCCATCGCCGCGCCGATAACAAAGACAAGCGAAATAATCCGGTCGGTGTTAATCCCCAGAATGGAGGCCATCTTACGATCCTGCTGGACCGCGCGGCACATTCGCCCCAGCCGGGTACGATTGATTATCCAGGTGAGCACCAGCATGCCGGCAAACGAGGCCAACAGAATAAACACTTTGGTGTAGGTTATCTGCACGAACCCGTCGCCCAGATGCAGGCGAATCACGCCGTCCAGCATGGTCGGCACCCCTTGCTGGCGCGGGCCCTGGCTCAGCTGCGCGTAATTTTGCAGGATAAGCGACATCCCGATGGCGGAGATCAGCGGCGCCAGGCGCGTGGAGTTACGCAGCGGCTTGTAGGCGATACGCTCGATGGTCCAGCCGTACACCCCGGTGACCACAATCGTGAACACCAGCGTCCCGAGGATCAGCAGCGGGAAGGACTGCAGTCCGAAGAACGAGAGCAGCGCCAGGCCAATGGCGCAGAGATAGGCGGAAATCATATACACTTCGCCGTGGGCGAAATTAATCATGCCGATAATGCCGTACACCATGGTATAGCCGATGGCGATCAGGCCGTAGACGGAACCCAGCGTTAAGCCATTGATTAACTGTTGCAGGAAGAATGTACTCATCTTAGCGCGCTCGTTTTATAGGCCGCGCGAGACGCGCAGCCTGATGTTTATTACGCGCCGACGGGCAGGCCCGCCGACGTTGAGCGTGACTCCGTCCCGTTACTGCACTTCCTTATATTTTCCTTTGTCGTCCCACTGGTAAACAACGTAGTCAGACACTTTCAGATCGCCTTTGCTGTCCCAGGCTTTTTTGCCCATCACCGTGTCGACGGAATTGGCCTTCAGCCACTCGCTGGCTTTGGCAGAGTCCTTGCCGCCGGTGGCCTTGAAGGCCGCGGCAATGGCCTGTACGGAGGCATAGGAGTAAAGGGTGTAACCTTCCGGCTCGAATTTACCGGCGCGGAATTTCTCGATTACCGCTTTACCGTCCGGGATCAGGCGCGGGTCTTTACCGAAGGTCATGTAAATGCCGTTGGTGTACTGCGGGCCGCCCGCCGCGGTCACCATCTCCTCGTTGACGATACAGTCACCGGAGAAGAATTTGGCCTGCACGCCCTGTTCACGCATCTGGCGAACCAGCGGACCGGCTTCCGGGTGACAGCCACCGAAGAATACGACGTCCGGTTTTTGCGCGCCGATCTTGGTGACCAGCGCGTTAAAGTCTTTTTCACCGCGGGATAACCCTTCGTACATCACATCCTGAACCCCGCGTTTCGCCAGCGCCGCTTTGGTAGCGTCAGCCAGACCCTGACCATAGGTGTCTTTGTCGTGAATAATCACCACGCGCTTGGCTTTCAGCTTGTCGATGATGAAGTCGCTGGCAACCTGGCCCTGCTGGTCGTCGCGGCCGCACATGCGGAACATGTCGCTCATACCGCGTTCGGTAATCAGCGGGTTAGTTGAGCCCGGGGTGATGGCGATAATCCCCGCATCGCTGTACACCTCGGAGGCGGGCATGGTGGAAGAGGAGCAGAAATGACCGACCACGGCGTTGACTTTATCCTGGTCAACTAAACGGTTGGCGACGGCGACGGCCTGCTTGGGCTCGCAGGCGTCATCCCCCTGAACCAGTTTGATCTTCTCGCCGTTAATGCCGCCTGCGGCATTAATGTCTTCAGCGGCCTGCGTTGCGCCATGCCAGTACTGATCGCCATAGGTCGCATTGGGACCCGTGAAAGGCCCGGCCACGCCAATCACAATATCTGCCCGGGCGGAAAACGCCGTCACCAGGCAACCGGCCAACACAAGAGAAAGAGGAGTTCTGATTAATTTCAGCGACATTATTATGTTCCTTAGCAAAGAGGTTTTTGCGACACGGCGTAAACCCGAACGACCGACGGCGCAGCCAATCCGAAACACGAGCAAGAACAAAATGCACTAAACGAACAAGATACAGACGGCATCCTGCATATTACGGCGAGATTTCCCTGCGCAGAGGCGCGCGAAGAACGTTAAGCAAAAACGTTGCCAGAATGGTTAACCCATTGACGAGCTTGCGACATGTTTGAGTATAGAGCGCCGCGTTATGCCGCCTTGCGGGAGGAGAAGAAATTACAGCGGAGATCACATATCGTTAACAATAAAGCCCATAAGTTGTGCAAAGGTCACGATTTGCACGTTTTTGCAGCAATAAAGACCTAAACTTCAGCCCGGAGAGGCGTGAGATATGTGTTAGGATCGTTTCTTTTTTGCAGGAGTATCAGCGATGACTGAAGGCCCATTGAATGAAAGCGAAATGGCGTGGCTTGAAGAGACGTTAATGTCTTACGGTCATGATGACGCGTCCGTGATTGACGTGTCCGAACTGGACGGCATGCTTACCGCAGTGCTTTCCGGTCCTGTTGTCGTTGAGCCAGATGCCTGGCTGGTGGCGGTGTGGGGTGGCGAGAAGTACATTCCGCGCTGGAAAAACGATCGTGAGATGAACCGTTTTATCGATCTCTGCTTTAAGCACATGAACGATATTGCCGAGCGCCTGAGCGAGTACCCGGATCAGTTTGAACCGATGTTCGGTTATAACGACGTGGACGGTGAGAGCTATACCGTGGTGGAAGAGTGGTGCTATGGCTATATGCGCGGCGTGGCTCTGACGGACTGGTCAGCCTTGCCGGAAGCCCTGAAGGCCGATCTTGACGTGATTGCCCTGCACGGGACGGAAGAGAACAGCGAGAAGCTGGATGAACTGTCCGAAGAGGAGTACATGTCCAGCATCGAAAGCATCCAGCCTGCGGCGCTGCGCCTGTATAACTACTGGGTAAACAACCCGCAGCAGCCGGAAGCGAAGAAGCCGACGGTGAACGGCACGAAGGTCGGGCGTAACGATCCGTGTCCTTGCGGCAGCGGGAAGAAGTTTAAGAGCTGCTGTTTGCACTGAAACATTTTTGTGGCTTTGTTCGTTCACCTTAAGACCAGTAGAAGGTAATACGTTCTTAACCTGTGAACGAGATAAGGGGCCGTCGAGGCCCCTTATATGGCAAGGCGTATCAGACCGTGAATAAGCTGAATGTCTATTGTTGCTCATCGAATATCTTTGATCTCTACACCCCGAAGTGCTTAGTTGTATTCTTGGATTGTCATATATCTTTCTGGTATTTATTTTATCTTTTCATTTAATTCATGAATGTTTATTTTGCGATTATTTGCGTGTTGAATAAATTAAATTCTTTATCCCTTTCTGTGAAATAAGGTTTTAATGTTCGGTCTCCAGGCGTATATTTTGATTAACCTTATCGGTTGTTCAAAAGGATAATTGACGATGGCAGGACAATCAGACACGGTTCAATATCAGGATACACTGAATCGTTATTTACTTTATTTTCCCAGAAATAAAACCGTTTTATCTGATGTTCACTCGTTTAGCGGGGAAGAAGAACTCAGTAAACCTTACCGTTATACTATTCGCTTTACCAGCCCAACACCGAACATCGCGGTTAAAGACGTCCTTAACCAGATAGCCGAGTTTATTCTGCGTGCCCCGAATCCGAGAGCAGGCTGGCATCATCAGGATCCCTGGCTGCCGGTGCGGCAGATAAATGGCGTAATCACGTCATTTTCCCGTCTGAAGTCGTCCGCCGATGAAACGCTGTATGAATGTGTGCTGGAGCATGAACTGGCGCTGATGGACCGAAATTACCGTTCGGCCGTGTACATGGATATGACGGTGCCTGAGCTCGTCACGAAGTTAATGAAGGACAGCGGACATTTTCAGGGTTACAACATCGATTTCGACCAGCTGGGCTTCAGCTACCCGCTGCGGGAAATGGTTATCCAGTGGAAAGAAACCGATCTCCAGTTTATCCGCCGCCTGCTGGCCGAAGTCGGGATCTGGTTTCGCTTTGAAAATCACGACAAGGTACCGGCCGAAACGGTGGTGATTTTTGGTGACGGGGGCCGTCGCTACGTTTTCAGCGATAAAAAGCTGCCATATGTCCGTAATTCGGGCATGACCAGTCATGAAGAGTACGTTACCGGGCTCGAAGAGCGCTACCAGCTCATTCCCGAAAACGTGCTGGTCCGCACCTATAACTATCGCGATCCGTTTTCTCCACAGGCGGATAAAACCATTACCGACAACGACATTCCTGACGGGATAACCCGCGGCAAACAGTACCACTACGCCGATCACTTTCTGAGTGAAGGCGACTTTTATGGGCAGGAGGCGGAAACGGCTACGTTTTACGCGCGCCTGCGCTATGAGCGTCTGCTGAACAATCAGAGCGTGCTGGGGGTGACGACCAGCGATCCGGAACTGCTGCCGGGCGTGATGTTTAACCTGACAGGAGATATTCCTGCCGGGTTTAAGCCCGGATTCGTTGTCACCACGATGACGCTCTCCGGCAGCCGCGCGGAGCACTATCGCGCCATCCTGAAGGGCATTCCTTATATGCACGGCTACAGCTACCGTCCGGACTATCTGCCGCGTCCGGTGATAGCCGGAACCGTGCCCGGCCGCGTGGCGGCCATTAATCGCGATCCCACGTATGCCGGAGTCGATGCGCAGGGCCGCTACCGCGTGAAGTTTGATTTTGACCTTGATGAAAAACGTGACGGCTTTGAAAGTGCGCTGATGCGTCTGGGCAGACCGTACGGCGGGGATGTGTTTGGTTTTCACTTCCCGCTGCTGGACGGGACGGAGGTGGCAGTCGCCTTTGAAGGCGGCGACCCGGACAGGCCGTATATCGCGCACGTCATGCATGACGGCAGCCATCCGGATTTGGTCACAAACCGCAACGATACCCGCAACGTGATCCGCACGGCCGCCTCGAACAAAATCCGCCTTGAGGATCGCCGGGGTGAGGAACATATCAAGATTTCCACGGAGCACGGCAAGGGACAGGTCAGCGTCGGCCACCTGGTCGATGCCACGGGGAAAAAACGCGGGCAGGGCGTGGAGGCCCGCACCGATGACTGGATGGCGCTGCGTGCCGCCAAAGGGGTGCTCATTACCACAGAGGCCCAGTCCCGCGCGCAGGGCCAACAGCTGGATATGACGGCCGCCATCGCGCAGCTGGAAAAAGCATTGTCGTTGGCGATGACGCTGCAACAAAGCGCCTTAACGGCCGGTGCCGGGAATGTGGATACCGATCGGCAAAACCAGCTGGCTCAGGTGATGAACCAGCTGACAGGGCCGGGCATTCTGGCGTATGCCGAAAAAGGTGCCGCACACGTCACCCCGCAGAGCCTGCAGCTGTCCGCCGGGAAAGACCTGATCGCAACAGCAGGACAGGATGCCAGCGTGAACGTGGTGAAAAAATTCTCGCTGGCCGTGGGGGAAAAACTCTCGCTGTTCGTCCGCAAGCTCGGCATCAAGATAATTGCCGGTGCCGGGGATATCACGACGCAGGCCCAGCGTGGTGCCATGCACATGCTCTCGCAGAAAGATTTCACGATGGCGAGCACTGCCGGGAAGCTGAACGGCAGCGCCAAACAGGGCATACAGCTGGTCTGTGGCGGCGGCGGGATCCGTGTCAGTCCGAACGGACTGGTTACCATCTTCTCGCCAACGGGAATCGAACTGAAAGGACCCAACCTGAAGTATGACGGTCCGGAAAGCTCGCAGGTCACGGTCCCGCCGTTCAATAAGGGCGCATTTAAACTCCGCTATCAGCTGCACGCCGGAGACGACCCGGAGCAAATTCTCGCAAACAAAAAATTCAGGCTGACCAGCTCGGCCGGAAACGTGGTTGAGGGTGTTACGGACAGCAACGGTCATTCATCGTTACTCGATGCCGATGACCTGGATACCTACAAAATGGAGTTACTGTAATGACGGAAGCGAGGAAAAGCCCGTATGCGCCACGGGTAATATCAGAAGGGGATATTCCTGTACACAGGGATTTGGGGGAAGTCGCTCAGACCTGCCGTGTGGGCGTACCGCGCCCGATGCCGGGGATCGTTATTCTGGTCCACGGCGTGAATGATGTAGGCGAAGCGTACCAGAATCAGGAGAAGGGCATTATCGCGGGCCTGAGTAAACGTCTTGGCCGCACAGATTTTTACACCCATGAATGGGGGGAATACAGAATCACCCGTCCCGGCCGTTCACCGGTTATCCCGTTTTACTGGGGGTATAAGCCCGTCACCCATGCGGATTATGTTGCAGATCAGAAGCGGTACCGGGATGAAGTGGGTAAGCTGAAGGACCAGGCTCACCTGCCGTACGATGCCTATCAGGAAGATAACCCTGATAAAAAAGCCGATCTGGGTAATGACGGAAAAGGCGCGTATAAGTACCAGAACGATAACTTTGGTAATGCGCTGGAAGCGAACTTTGCCAAAGGGGGCGGCACCTTCGCGAACGCCACAACCAATATTCCCGACATGCTTGGGCCGGGGGCGGGTGGTGTGGCTCTGGCGGCTGCGGGATTTGCATCACTGCATATGAATGACGGGGATTACACTCACCCTATCTATGAAAACCCCCACCGAATCTATCAGTTTTTTGCTGCCCAGCGCCTCGCTGATTTGATTTTACAAATCCGAACCGAAGAGGCAACTAAACATGATGTTATTAACATCGTGGCGCACAGCCAGGGGACCATCATCACCATGCTGGCAAATATGCTGGTAAAACAGGCAGGACAGAATCCGGTGAACTGCGTCATTCTGAATCATTCCCCTTATTCACTGGAGTCCCGCGTGGCTGAAAATATTCAGCCCGGATACCAACAGACGGATGCCGCCAGACAGAAGACATTCAAAAATTTCTGTAGCCTGATGTATACCCAGTGGAAAGGGGGAGGAAAATTAGACGAGGATGAATTACTGACCCTGGAAGCCTCCTGTACGTTGCGTAAACCTTCAGATAACCCGCTGCGGGGTGATGATCGATATTGTCGGAACAACAACGGCAAAGTGTACAACTACTTCTGCCCGAACGATGGTGTTGTGTCACTTGAGAATGTGCAGGGGTTCGGCTGGGGTGGTATCCCCCAAAAAATAGCCAGTGTTATTCCTAACCTGTTCCAGCGAGTTTTTTATCAGCATGGCGAAGTAGGAAAAGCACCTGACACTAAACCCTTTGCGTTGCCACAACGAAAAGATGGGGATGCAAAATATTCGTTTCTCCCGAATGCCAGCTACCGAGCCCATGACGTAGTGATAAACGGTGAAGAATTGCCAGAGCCCTTTATTTTCAAACTACAGGGTCAGGATAACCATCCTGATAATGACCCTGAAACGAGTGACAAGCCGTATACGTATTATATCGACCCGGATAGCCCAGACGCCTACATATCCTATTCAGCTAAAGCCAGTGCCATTAAGCGCACGGATTCTGCGATGTATATGCTTAACAGTTATCAGCGTATTAGCTGGAAGCCTGGGCATGTTTTAACACCAGATGAGCTGAAGGGGGAAAGCCTTGACCGGGGGCATACCGTTATTCACGGGGAAGTAACTGGTTCAAAAGATTACCCTGTGTTGTCCATTACCTGGCTGAAAACCCGTGAAGAACTTGAAAAAGAATGGAAAAAAGTTGACCCGGTAAGCTACAGCCAGCATTCGTCAATTGTCATGAGCGAGTTTGCACCATCGCACGCGATGGCGTTCGACCTTGCAATTGGTCAGTGTAAGTCGTTTGACTACAAAGCCGGTAAATTCTGGGAAAGCCTGTTACACCGCGCTGACTGGCGTGACCCGCAGAATGGCTATCCTTTCGCCAAAGAATATTACCGAACCGGTAAGTTAGATAACGTGACAACAAAATTTTTCATGAACAAGCCTGATGACATTCTACCAAAAGGTGATTTCGGGGTGGAAAACGATTATGCAGGTATCCGGCCTCGTCCGCGTAATCTTATGGATATTGAGACGGGAACTGTCAGGCCGGGAGATTTTCAGGAAATAAAGCTGCTGCAATGGGAAATGCCAAAGCCTATGAGTGACAGCCAGTTAGCTAAAGGATAAACATGAAAGGGTTATGTATAGGGATTATTACTACTGCTGTTTTATTTGCGGCAGCTTGTAAGGCTTCAGAACCGCCAACACAGGTGGTTTACCGTTTTGATGATCATCGCTATCTGGAGCTGAAAGGTTGGAACTGCGAGGGCGAACTCTGGTATACGGATACAAAACGGGGCATTCATACCGAGCCTGTGAGTCAATTTTATCGGATATTTACCCGAAAATTTATTCATCCCTCAGAACGTTATATTGCAATTCCCACTTGGGATTCTCCCGGCTCCATGATTTCGAAAGATTATGGGCAAACCTGGTTTCCTTCAGCATTCTCTCCTGGAGAAAATGAGCCTAACGGTGATTCTTCGCCACCGTACGATGATGTTCTTTCGTTCACCGTCGTCAACGATCAGGGTTTTTTGCAGACCAAACACCGGCTTTATATGTCGTCAAAGCCGTTTGATGACCCGCGCATTTTGCCTGGTGGGTCGGGGATTAAATATCGTTTAGACAGCGGTGAAATGGATGAAATTACGCCAGATGCCCCAGGGTGGTCTTGGGGGATGGTTTATTTTACGCAGGAAGGTTTACAAGGAAAGGTTATGCGCCGTGAGGCCAATTATCAGGACCTCCCCGATAAAGTGCCGGAAGTAAAAGGTTATACCGGATGGGACCACATGCGGTGCGATATGGATGCGGGGCGATAAAGCATGAAAGGATTATGCACAGGTCTGACAGCTGCAGCTGTATTTATGGCAGTTGGTTGCCAGGCGAAAGAGCCACCGACGCAGGTGGTGTACCGGTTCGATGACCATCGTTATCTGGAGCTGAAGGGATGGGACTGCGAGGGTGAACTCTGGTACACGGATACACAGCGGGGTATCCACACGGAGCCAGTCAGTCAGTTTTACCGGATATTTACCAAAAAATATGTGCATCCATCAGAACGTTACATTGCGCTTCCGACCTGGGATGTAAGTGGTTTTCTTGTTTCGAAAGATTACGGTCAGACTTGGCATGATGCACTGTTTTCCCCTGGTGAAAATGATCTTAATGGAATGAATGCCCCACAGCAGGAAGATGTTCTTTCTTTTACCGTCGTCAACGATCAGGGTTTTTTACAGACGAAACACCGGCTGTATATGTCGTCAAAGCCGTTTGATGACCAGCGTACTCTGCCCGGTGGATCTGGGATTACATATACCGCGTCAGATGGCGCTATACATCACCTAAAGCCTAATTCTTCTGGTCCTGCCTGGGGGCTGGATTACATCACCAAACAAGGTCTAAAAGAAGACACTGTCCAGTTTAAAACGAACTATCAGGACCTCCCCGATGAAGTCCCGGAAGTAAAAGGCTATACCGGCTGGGACCACATGCGTTGCGATATGGATGCAGGAAGGAAAGGATACTAATGAACGGCGTAATTCGACTCAATGACCCACTGGTGAGCGGCGGGAAAGTAATTAAGGCGTCAGGCGCGCAATTTATGGGCCTGCCTGTGGCTCTGAAAGGCGATGAAGTGAAGTGTACGGAGCATAAAGGCACGTTCCCTATTAACGATTGTCACCCAACCTGGACGATGAACGGCCGCGGCGTGGTCGTGGACGGCTGTAAAGCGGCGTGTGGTTGTGCTATCCGGACCACGCTACCTGTTGCGGGGGCTGTGTGATGAACTGGTGGTTGTATCCTAAGCAGGACGAATTTAAAGAAGACTACCCCTATCTGGCAGTTTTTATCTTATATGTGATCGTCGTGATTATCTGTATTGCTGTTCGGACAGTCACCTGGCCGGGTAATAAACATGTAGATCTCGATTTTCTTGCCCAGTCCGCGGTTATTCCGGTTGTTTTTCTGACGGGGTTCGTTCAGATGTGGTCTGTCGTTTATCACGGCATGAGGCACTACATGGAAACGAGGCTGCTGATTGCCGCCCGGCAGGAATACAAGGTTGTCAGCTTCGCCAGGGGGAACATTACCCTTGGTGGCTGGTCCGTACTCACTCCACCAAAGGCAACAAAGGAACTGGCACTGAGAATGCTGAAACTTGAGGGAGAGTTTCCGCTGGCCGCTAAAATGCCGTTGAAAATCGAGCTGGAAGAATCGTTCGATTTCACGAGGGCCGGGCAGGCAGTATCCCGCGTTCTGGAGCCCATGGCAGTGAAACTTTCTCGGTACCAGCAGATTGAAGCGCTGGTGTGGGTTCGGGGCGGGGATGAATCCTTTAGCGATGAACTCCTGCGCGTGCTTGAACGTTCTGCGATCGCGACGAAGAAAATCACTTTTTTACCTGAATGCCCGGACTATACGCAAGTCACGGAATGGATAAATCTGTCGAAAAGCTACGTCGTTCAACGGCTGCTTATCTGCGTCGATCTGCATTCTGACGAAGAAGCATCTAAACAGATGGAAAATGTTACGGCACTTCTCTTCACGAACGACTACGTCAAAACAGCAGGAGAAAAACCGGTTTATTTTTATCAGCCGATGACGGGTGTCACAGACGTAGAAATCAAAGTGCCCGTTTATATGAGGACAGAAACCGTCAGCAAGCCTAAGCAACTCTGGTATACCGGGTTATCCCGCACAGAGAAGTATCCGCTGCTGGAAGTGCTGGACGAGAACAAAGTGGTGCCGGACAGGCTGGAGCTTGAGGCTTCGCTCGGCGAGCGCTCTGCCGGTTATCAGTGGCTGATGCTGGCGCTGGCCGCTGATGCGGTTATGTATGGTCAGGGCGATCAGCTTGTGGCCGCGTCCGCACAGAACCATTTTGCCATGGCCGCGCTATCCTCCCGGTTGACCTGCCAACCCGATTACCCCGAAGAAAAAAGATATACGTTGCCGTGGCAAGCTGGCGGGATTGGCGGTCTGATGTTGTTTTTTGGGCTGATGTTAAGCATTGCCAGCGTTGATGAAGCCGGTAAAACTCTGTCCGGCTGGTTTATAACGATAATGGCGGTTCTGTTAATAGGTTTATTCCTTGGGATGGGGGCATTGTTTACCTGGTATTATGGTGACAAAGCTTATGAGCACATGGGGATGTGATGATGAATGAAGCAATAATTTTAACGACAGCATTCCAGATGGTGATAATCGTAATATAAGGGATTGATTAAAGGGGAATCTCTCCCTATGAAAGCGGGTAGTTTCCCCTTAAACCCTTTTTTATCCCACTTCCGGCAGCATCCCGGCTGCAATCAACATCTGCACCAGAATAATCACCACCCCACAGCCAAACACCACGCACAGCAGCGGTTTTCCTCCCGCCACGCGATACCCTTGCTGAGGATGCTGCTGGCGGCTTTTCCACGCCAGCAGGGAAGGGAGCAGCAGGGCCAGGATAGAGAGCGCTACCCCCGCATACCCCAGCGCCATCACAAACCCGCGTGGATAAAACAGCGCAAAAGCGAGCGGCGGCAGGAAGGTGATGGCCCCCGTCTGCAACCGTCCGGCCGCGGTATTGCGACGCTGGAACAGGTCGGCCAGGTAATCAAACAGGCCGAGCGCCACGCCCAGGAACGAGGTTGCCAGCGCCAGGTCGGCAAACAGGTGTACCGCCAGCTCCACGTGCGGGGAGGTGACGACTTCGCGCAGCGCCAGCAAAAAACCGTTCAGGCCAGCATGTTGCGCCATCAGCCCAATAAAGGTTGAGGAGTCAATGCTGCCCAGCGTCACCAGCTGCCAGAAAATATAGGCGATCAGCGGGATCGCGCTGCCGATAACAAAGACGCGGCGCAGCTTGCGGATATCGCCGTTCATATAGCTGACGATGCTCGGCACGCTGCCGTGGAAGCCAAACGAGGTGAAAATGACCGGGATCGCGGAAAGCGCCAGCCCTTTTTCCAGCGGCAGCGTCAGCAGGTTGACCTTATGCACGTGCGGCGCCAGCAGCACCAGCATGATAATCAGGAAGAGAATTTTGGCGCTGAACAGAAAGCGGTTAAACAGATCGACCAGCGATGTCCCCACGCAGACCACGCCGCCGCCGATGAGCGCAAAGAAGATAGCCCCCGTCGCCGGGGTAATGTCAGAGCCAAACCAGTCATTGACGCTGGAGGCGATGAGTTCCCCGGCGCCGCTGATATAGGCGGCGGTCAGGGCGTACATCAGGAACATCATGCTAAAGCCGGTTATCCACTGGCCGTAGCGTCCCAGATAGCGCGCCGCAAGCGAACCCAGACCAGTGTCAGCGGGGACGTGCTGGTAAACCTCAAGCAGCAGCAGGGCGGTGTAACACATCAGCGCCCAGAGCGTTCCCAGCAGCAGCAGGGTCATGCCAAATCCCACGCCCGCGGCCGCCAGTGGCATTGCCAGCATTCCTGCGCCAATCGTCGTTCCGGCGACGATAAAAATACTTCCCAGGGTTCTGTTTTTCACGCTTTCCTCTACAACGATGCTTAACCGCGACAAAATCTGCGGCGCAGAGTAAGGGAAAAGCCGTAGTTCGTCAAATCACCGTTACAACTAGTGTAATGAATGGTTTACGAAATGATGACCCTCTGATCCTTTATAGGCCTCTGCCTACTTCATAAGGGCAATGTTGCTGCGCGACGTTCCGGCGTAACGTAAACAATAAGTATAAATTATCAAATTAAGTGAGGGTTTTATGGCAGGTGAGAATCCTTTTACCGCGGCGTGGAGTCGGGGAGGTAACCTGTTGTGCCATGGCCACTGGATAATCAGCTGGCAGAACCAGCCCCTGAATCTTCCCGAGTCCCGTTGCGAAAAGGATATGGGCACCTGGGGGATCTATTCGGTTATCGATCCTGAAGATGAAACCTTTGCGCAAGGCTTACAGGAAGATGAGTGGATCATCGAGAATGTCGACTGGTTAACGGATCTGTTCTTCGAGGTGGGTATTCCGCTGGAGACGGCCAGTTACCGCTATTTCTACCAGGCCGTGAATCCCCACGACTGGCGCTGTACCAGCTGTGCGGGGTGTATGTAAATTAACGCGGTGCAGGGAACCGACACCGCGCTGATATTAATTCTGCGTATCAAGCGTGGAAAGTTCTTTATCAATAAAGTAAAGACCTTCACCGGATTTCCCCACCAGCGATAATTTATCCAGCACGGATTTAAACAGCTTCTCTTCTTCGTGTTGTTCAGCGACGTACCACTGCAGGAAATTAAATGTTGGATAATCCTGGCTGGTCATCGCGGCGTGGACCAGTTCGTTAATTTTCTGGGTGATCAGCTGCTCGTGCTCGTAGGTGGCGCGGAAGAGTTCATCGAGAGAATTATACTCAGCAAAAGGTGAAGCCACGGTTTCAATGCGCGGCAGGCTGCCCGTATCCGTAAGATAATCAAACAGACGCTGCATGTGGGTCATCTCTTCCTGAGCGTGACGACGCAAAAACGCGGCCGCACCTTCGAAGCTGTGATAGCTGCACCAGGCGCTCATCTGCTGGTAGAGCAGGGATGAAAAAAGCTCAAGGTTCATTTGTGCGTTGAGCTTGTCGATCATTTCAGTTTTCAGCATGGTGACGCTCCGGATTATTATTTCTGGTTCACAATGAGCGACACTATAATTTGTTATTTAATTATTTGCAAAACGTAAATTTTTTATTTTATTTATTCAAAATACGAATGGGAATAAAACGCATTGGCGATTTTTATAATGTATTAATGAGAATTATTTTTGTTCGTAATGAAATAAACTGCCAGCACACGCTGGCAGCTTCGATTAATACCACGGATTATTTGACTTAGGATTAACGGCGTAACCCATACATTTGTACTGGATAGTCACGCTCTCGTTCAGGCACAGAGAACCGCTTGTCAGGGTACAGGTTTTAATGGGCTGACCATAGGCTGAGGCGGTGGCATACCCCATGCTCTGACACGCTTTTGCCGCCGTGCCGTTATTCACATACTCATCGGAATATGCATTTTGCAGCGCTGCCTGGCCGTAGTCGAGGCGGACGATGCCGTTTGGGGCATCGAGACTACTGACTTCAGCCTGGCGGTTAATACTACACCCCGCGAGCAGCAGGATTGTGCCGGCTACAATGACTCTTTTCATGGTTCGCTCTGAGTGGATGGAAATACGTTATCGTACCCGCAGATGCCCGCTGCAATGCCTGGAATAGCCGGACAATCTGCCCTCACTCTTTGCAACGGGTCCGGGATGAACGCTGTCAGGCCACATGCGGATAAAATTGTGATGCATGTCACAAAAATATTGATTTTTGTGACAATGGTCATATTATAGGCACGTTGACAATAAAGTTGTATAACAAGTTAATGGAGCCTCATCGTGAAACTGCGCAAAATCCTCAAAAGCATGTGGGCCAATTACTGCCGCACGTTCAAAGACGTGCCGCCGGGCGCCATGTTCTGATAAAAAACCTGCTTCGGCAGGTTTTTTTATACCTGCAGGCGTTGAAGGGGAGATGTCAGGGGGCGTGTTTTGCTAATATGGCGGCCTTTAAATAAGGAGAAAGCCCCATGTCACAAAACCTGAGCGCCGATCAGGAACTGGTCTCTGACGTTGTTGCCTGTCAGCTGGTTATCAAACAAATCCTTGATGTTCTGGACGTGATTGCGCCGGTTGAAGTGCGCGAGAAGATGTCTACCCAGCTCAAAAACATCGATTTCGCCAGCCATCCTGCTGCCGCTGATCCGGTAACGCTTCGTGCGATCCAGAAAGCCATCGCGCTGATCGAGCTGCGATTCACGCCGCAGGGTGAATCCCACTAAGCAGGGAAATGGGCGACGGTACGTGTCGCCCTTTGATGCTGTCAGAAGAACGTCTGGACCAGCAGGTAGCTCGCCGCGCACGCGCAGCTCACCCCAATCAGCCCTGGCAAAATGAAGCTGTGGTTGATTATGAATTTCCCGATGCGGGTCGTGCCTGACCGGTCAAAGCCGATGCAGGCCAAATCACTTGGATAGGTTGGCAGCACAAAATAGCCGTATGATGCCGGGAAAAAGGCGATCAGCATTTTCGGGTCGATGCCCAGCATGAGGCCCATAGGCGCAACGGCCGTCAGCGCCGCCGCCTGGCTGTTCACCAGTTTTGACACCAGAAACAGTACAATGGCATACGTCCACGGGTGGCTTTTCACCACGCCTTCCAGCGCCAGCTTTAACTCCTCGAGATGTGCCTGAAAAAAGGTATCGCTCATCCACGCCACGCCGAACACCGAGAAGATCGCGACCATACCGGCTTTGAACACCGCGCCGTTGGAAATGGCCGACGCATTGACCTTGCAGGCCATCAGCATCACCGCGCCCGCAATTAACATCATCATCTGAATGACAAGGTTCATCGACAGCGCCGTCATTTTACCTTTCACTTCAAAGGCAGGGCGCAGTTCAGGGAATGCCCCCAGCAAAACGACCACGGCAATACCGGCAAAGAAAATCCACGTGGACCAGTAGGCCTGTTTAGGAAAACGTTGATTCATTAACGTCTCCGTACCGCCGTAGATAAATTCTCGCTGCTTAGGATCTTTCAGCTTTTCCTGAAACTCTATGTCGTCAGCCAGATCTTTCCCACGGCGTAAGCTCCACAGGGCCGCAATGGCTACGCCGAAAAGCGAAGCGGGAACAGACACGGCGAGAATTTCCAGGATCCCCCACGCGTGGCCGATCCCATGCTGGGCCGCCAGGATGGACACCAGCGACACGACGGCAACGGAAACGGGGGAGGCCGTGATCGCCATCTGCGACGCGACCGATGCCACGGCCATAGGGCGCTCCGGGCGGATCCCTTTCTTCAGGGCGATATCCGCAATGATGGGGAACATGGTGTAGACCACATGCCCGGTGCCGCACAGAAAGGTCAGCATCCAGGTGGTGAAAGGGGCGAGCAGGGTGATGTGCTGCGGGTGTTTGCGCAGCAGACGTTCAGCAAACTGCATCATGACGTTGAGGCCGCCCGCAGTCTGCAGCGTAGCCGCACAGCCAATTACCGCAAGAATGGTCAGCATAACGTCAACCGGCGGTTTACCCGGTTGCAGACCAAAGACAAAACATAAAATAAAAAGACCAATACCGCTGATTAACCCAAGCCCCATTCCGCCGAAACGCGTACCCGTTAGCAGGCAGAGGAGAATGACAACAAACTCAATGGTGACCATGATGCTCCCTCGTCAATGATTATGTAACTAAATAAATCATCACACGTTGTGTGGTTAATCATTGGGAGCCAGATCTGATTTGTTAAATTTCAGCAAAAGCAGAAGGTTGGAGACGTGAAGGGAGCCTGCTCCTCCGGATGGGAGCAGGCCAAAAACTCAGTGGTGCTGCACCGCCACGATGTCGAGCAGATGACGGTCGGTTTGCTCAGGACATAAACCCGCCTGCTGGGCATTATGGATCTCATCCGCCAGCGTCTTCAGCAGAAGGCCATCCTGCTGCTGCTCTTTATCCATATCGCGTAAGAATCTGAGCGTCGTAATGTCCTGCTGCGCTTTGGCTTCATCGGCCAGTTTGCTGAGGGTGCTGCAGCGTTGTTCATACTCTTCAAGCGTTTTCTGAAACAGTTCTTCCAGGCAAGAGTAGTTCTCGTTGATCCCATCAAGAGCTTTAACGACAGGATTTGCCCCTGCGGCTTTCAGGAAGTTAAAGACACGCATCATATGAGTGACGTTACTTTGCGCCTGAGAGCGAAAGAATGTGGCAGATCCCGTGAGGCTATTCTCGGCACACCATGCACTTAAGTGTAGGTGCAGATTCGAGGCGTAGAACTCAAGGTTCATCTGCGCGTTAAGTTTTTGCATCATCGTTTGGGTAGCCATACTCATATCCTTATTGACTGTGGGACGTGATGTCCGTTGCTTAACCTGAGCGCCAGGCAAATACGAAGAAAAAAGCAGAAATACACATTCTGCCGTGACCGAAGTCGACCGAAATACACTTCCTGTGTTCGATATAAATAAGCATACCCTTGTCTTGAGTCTAAGAAAACTCTTAATCAGACTGTATTTACCATACATTACAAAGTTTAATATAGTACATAAATACAATTAGCTCGCCATGAATTGAATGTGACTTAATAAGCTAATAATCAAGGGTTTTTACCGTTAAGGCACACTGTTACTCTTTCGGGGATGTTAAGTTGGAATATTACTCCGAGAAAAAGAGAAATACGGTTTAATCGTTTCGAATATATGATGTGCCAATAAAACTGCGCTAAATCAATTTCTGCGAAATAACGTTTTTACAGGTGCGTTGTACATTCTTGATGAAAAACATGTTGAACCCCTTTAACGCCAGCTGCGTTTTGCCCGCTGAGGGGCATCAGGGATATCTTAGCTAATCTTATGGATAATTCTGCTTAACCCCCTTCCATTTGTCTGACAAATCCTGCCTTTTTTATGTCATTTTTCGCTGAATTTATGTACGCAATTACTGTAATTCTGCGGTGTGATGGGGCTCTCTTATGGATGATTAATTTCCCGCTAAAACTATCACCAGCAATAACGCTTATGACGAGGTAAGCGCTAATGCCTTGTTTTAAGTCCGATTAAATTAGAAGCACGCACATATTCCCTACAGAAAAGAATGCTAAAGCTGGAGTTTACCATGCACAAATTTACTAAAGCGCTGGCGGCCATCGGTCTGGCTGCCGTTATGTCACAATCCGCTATCGCTGAGAATTTAAAACTCGGTTTTTTGGTAAAACAGCCCGAAGAGCCCTGGTTCCAGACTGAGTGGAAATTCGCAGATAAAGCCGGGAAAGATTTAGGTTTTGAAGTCATTAAAATCGCCGTGCCTGACGGCGAAAAAACCCTGAACGCCATCGACAGCCTTGCGGCCAGCGGTGCAAAAGGTTTCGTTATCTGTACCCCTGATCCAAAGCTGGGATCGGCGATTGCGGCGAAGGCGCGCGGTTATGACATGAAGGTCATCGCGGTTGACGATCAGTTCGTCAACGCTAAAGGCAAGCCGATGGATACCGTCCCGCTGGTCATGATGGCGGCGACAAAAATTGGCGAACGCCAGGGCCAGGAGCTCTATAAAGAGATGCAAAAGCGCGGCTGGGATGTCAAAGAGACCGCGGTGATGGCTATCACGGCTGACGAGCTGGACACCGCACGTCGTCGTACTACCGGTTCAATGGATGCGCTAAAAGCAGCCGGCTTCCCGGAAAAACAGATCTATAAGGTCCCAACCAAATCCAACGATATCCCAGGCGCTTTCGACGCCGCGAACTCTATGCTCGTCCAGCATCCGGAGGTCAAACACTGGCTGGTGGTCGGTATGAACGACAACACCGTGCTGGGCGGGGTACGCGCGACGGAAGGCCAGGGCTTCAAAGCGCCTGACGTGATCGGGATTGGCATCAACGGCGTTGACGCCGTCAGCGAGCTGTCCAAAGCGCAGGCTACCGGTTTCTACGGTTCTCTGCTGCCAAGCCCGGACGTTCACGGCTACAAATCCAGTGAGATGCTCTACAACTGGGTCACCAAAGGGGCCGAACCGCCGAAATTTACCGAAGTGACCGACGTGGTGCTGATCACCCGCGACAACTTCAAAGAGGAGCTGGCGAAAAAAGGACTGGGCGGTAAGTAATACGCTGTGATTGTGCCCCTCACGCATCGCGAGGGGCCAGACGTACACACTACAGGAATCACGGAGACGTTATGCGACAGTCTGATCCGTATCTCTCTTTTCGCGGCATCGGGAAAACCTTCCCCGGTGTTAACGCGCTGACCGATATCAGCTTCGACTGCTATGCCGGCCAGGTTCACGCCCTGATGGGGGAAAACGGCGCGGGTAAATCCACGCTGTTGAAGATCCTCAGCGGCAACTACGCGCCCACGACCGGCACGCTGGCCATTCGCGGCGAAGAGATGGCGTTTGCCGATACCACGGCGGCGCTCAATGCCGGGGTGGCGATCATCTACCAGGAGCTGCACCTCATTCCCGAGATGACCGTGGCGGAAAATATCTATCTAGGACAGCTCCCGCATAAAGGCGGCGTGGTGAATCGTTCGCTACTTAATTATGAAGCGGGGCTGCAGCTTAAACACCTGGGTCTGGACGTCGATCCCCAGACGCCGCTGAAATATCTCTCCATCGGCCAGTGGCAGATGGTTGAAATTGCCAAGGCGCTGGCGCGTAACGCCAGAATTATTGCCTTTGATGAACCCACCAGTTCGCTCTCTAAGCGTGAAATCGAAAATCTGTTCCGCGTGATCCGCGAATTGCGTCAGGAAGGCCGTACGATCCTGTACGTTTCGCACCGAATGGAAGAGATTTTTGCCCTGAGCGATGCCATCACCGTGTTTAAAGATGGACGCTATGTGCGCACCTTTACCGACATGGCGCAGGTGAACCATGACCAGCTGGTTCAGGCAATGGTCGGACGCGATCTGGGCGATATTTATCACTGGCAGCCGCGCCCGTACGGCCCGGAACGCCTGCGCCTGGATAACGTCAAAGCGCCGGGCGTCAGAACACCGATTTCGTTATCCGTTCGCAGCGGTGAAATCGTCGGCCTGTTTGGTCTGGTGGGGGCGGGGCGCAGCGAATTGATGAAAGGTCTGTTCGGCGGTACCCGTATTACCGATGGCCAGGTCTCCATTGACGGCGAACGGGTAGATATTCAGAAACCGGCCCACGCGATCGGGGCGGGCATGATGCTCTGCCCGGAAGACCGTAAAGCAGAGGGGATCATTCCGGTGCATTCGGTACGCGACAACATCAATATTTCCGCTCGCCGCAAGTTTATTCGCGCTGGCTGCCTGATAAACGATAGCTGGGAGTCGAGCAACGCCGACCACCATATTCGCTCGCTGAATATAAAAACGCCGGGTCCGGAACAGCTGATCATGAATCTTTCCGGCGGAAATCAGCAGAAAGCCATTTTAGGCCGCTGGCTGTCAGAGGATATGAAGGTGATTTTGCTGGACGAGCCGACGCGCGGTATCGATGTGGGGGCGAAACACGAGATCTATAACGTGATCTATGAACTGGCAAAGCGCGGCGTGGCGGTGCTCTTCGCCTCCAGCGATCTGCCGGAGGTGCTTGGCGTGGCCGACCGCATTGTGGTGATGCGTGAAGGCGAAATTGCCGGTGAATTACTTCATGAACAGGCGAATGAACAACAGGCGTTGAACCTCGCCATGCCTAAAGTCAGCCAGGCTGTCGCCTGAGTAAGGAGTTAATGATGTCCTCTGTTACTACATCCGGGGCGCCGAAATCGAAATCGGCGCTGAGTTTTGGGCGTATCTGGGATCAGTACGGCATGCTGGTCGTCTTTGCCGCGCTGTTCCTCGCCTGTGCTATTTTCGTCCCTAATTTTGCCACCTTCATTAATATGAAGGGGCTGGGGCTGGCTATTTCCATGTCCGGGATGGTGGCCTGCGGTATGCTGTTCTGTCTGGCCTCCGGCGATTTTGACCTGTCGGTGGCGTCGGTGATTGCCTGTGCGGGCGTCACGACGGCCGTGGTAATCAACATGACGGAGAGCCTGTGGATTGGCGTCCTGGCCGGACTGCTGCTCGGCGTCATCAGCGGTCTGGTGAACGGTTTTGTTATCGCTCGCCTGAAGATTAACGCCCTGATAACCACGCTTGCGACAATGCAAATTGTCCGCGGGCTGGCCTACATCATCTCCGACGGTAAAGCCGTGGGGATTGAAGACGAGCGCTTCTTTACCCTGGGTTACGCCAACTGGCTGGGTCTGCCCGCGCCTATCTGGCTGACCGTGGCCTGCCTGATCCTGTTCGGCTTCCTGCTTAACCGAACCACCTTTGGCCGTAACACGCTGGCGATCGGCGGTAATGAAGAGGCGGCACGCCTGGCAGGGGTACCGGTGGTGCGAACCAAGATTATTATCTTTGTGCTCTCAGGGCTGGTTTCTGCCGCCGCGGGGATTATTCTTGCTTCGCGTATGACCAGCGGCCAGCCGATGACCTCTATCGGTTATGAGCTGATCGTCATTTCGGCCTGCGTTTTAGGGGGCGTTTCCCTCAAGGGAGGCATCGGAAAAATCTCATATGTTGTGGCCGGTATCCTGATTTTAGGCACGGTGGAGAACGCCATGAACCTGCTGAATATTTCGCCGTTCTCTCAGTACGTGGTACGTGGCCTGATCCTGCTGGCAGCGGTGATTTTCGACCGTTACAAGCAAAAAGCGAAGCGTACCGTGTAACCCTTTTTTCCGTCTTTTATTGCTCAACTTATAACCATAGTTGACCCCTGAACCGCCCCGCCAGTAAAACTGGCGGGGCGGTTGTCAAATGGCGAGCCACGTCACACTGTCTATACTTACATGGCTATGACAGAGGTAAAGGCGTTTACCTCTCGTAAACCGTAAGGAGGAAAAGGGTGGCTGACATGTTAACCGCACCGCCTGTACTGCCCGGACATTATGCTTTCTTTTTTGATCTCGACGGCACGCTCGCCGGGATAAAACCGCACCCCGATCAGGTGTCTATTCCGGAGGCGGTGTTACAGGATTTGCATCAGCTCTCGCTCATGAACGAGGGAGCACTGGCATTGATATCAGGGCGCTCAATGGCCGAGCTGGATATGCTCGCCAGTCCTTACCACTTTCCGCTGGCCGGTGTACACGGAGCGGAGCGCCGCGACATCCATGATCACACGCATATTGTTTCACTCCCCGACGCACTCACGCAAACGCTGCATAAGCAGCTCTCTGCAGCGCTGGCCGTACTGCCCGGCACCGAGCTGGAAGCCAAAGGCATGGCCTTTGCCCTGCATTATCGTCAGGCGCCGCAGCACGAAGATGCCGTGCTCGCGCTTGCTCATACGGTTGCGGATGCGCATCCACAGCTGGCGCTGCAGCCGGGCAAATGCGTAGTCGAGTTAAAACCGAAGGGGATTAATAAAGGTGCAGCCATCGCCGCATTTATGGCGGAGGCACCATTTAAGGGCCGGACGCCTGTTTTCTTAGGGGATGACCTGACCGATGAGGCCGGGTTTCGCGTGGTGAATCAGGCCGGAGGTATCGCCGTCAAGGTGGGGCCTGGTGACACCGTTGCCGAATGGCGACTGGCGGATGTCGCCAGCGTCTGGCAGTGGATATCTGACATCGCTAACCAGCAACAACAACAAATAGCGCAAAGCAAAGGGGGAAACCATTATGGGTCGCTTAGTCGTCGTCTCTAACCGAATCGCACCGCCTGATGACAAAAAAGCCAGTGCAGGTGGCCTGGCGGTAGGGGTGTTAGGTGCCTTGAAAGCCGCTGGCGGGCTGTGGTTTGGCTGGAGTGGGGAAATCAGTGAAGAAGAGAAGCCGCTTAAAAAGGTGACGCGCGGAAACATTACGTGGGCTTCATTTGCATTAAAAGAGAAAGACTATGACGAGTATTACTCGCAGTTCTCGAATGCCGTCCTGTGGCCTGCGTTTCACTATCGTCTTGACCTGGTCAAATTCCAGCGTGAATCCTTCGAAGGCTACTCGCGCGTGAATGCGCTGCTGGCGGATAAACTGCTGCCATTAATAGAAGAAGACGATATTTTATGGATCCACGATTATCACCTGCTACCCTTCGCGAGAGAGCTGCGAAAGAGGGGGGTGAATAACCGGATTGGCTTCTTCCTGCACATTCCTTTTCCGACGCCGGAAATTTTTACCGCGCTGCCGCCGCATGAAGAGCTGCTGGAGGCGCTGTGTGACTACGATTTGCTTGGCTTCCAGACGGAAAATGACCGCCTGGCATTCCTTGACTCCGTCTCAGGGAAAGCCCGTCTGGTGACAAAAGGCGGAAAAACTCACACGGCCTGGGGCAAAACCTTCCACACTGAGGTGTATCCAATAGGAATTGAACCAGACGAGATCGCGGAGCAGGCCTCAGGTCCGCTGCCGCCGAAGCTTGCGCAGCTTAAGAATGAACTTAAGCACGTGAAAAATATCTTCTCGGTTGAGCGCCTTGATTATTCCAAAGGGCTGCCGGAACGCTTCCTGGCGTATGAAACGCTGCTGGATAAATATCCGCAGCACCACGGTAAAATCCGCTATACCCAGATCGCGCCGACGTCGCGCGGTGAGGTTCAGGCCTATCAGGATATTCGCCACCAGCTGGAAACAGAGGCAGGGCGCATAAATGGCCGCTACGGCCAGCTGGGCTGGACGCCGCTCTTTTACCTGAATCAGCACTTTGACCGTAAGATCCTGATGAAGGTTTTCCGCTATGCGGACGTTGGGCTGGTCACGCCGCTGCGCGACGGGATGAACCTGGTGGCGAAAGAGTATGTGGCGGCCCAGGATCCTGCCGACCCGGGGGTTCTGGTGCTTTCCCAGTTTGCCGGGGCTGCAAATGAGCTCACGTCTGCGCTTATTGTTAACCCTTACGACAGGGATGACGTGGCTAACGCGCTGAATCGTGCCCTGACAATGCCGCTCACGGAACGTATTTCCCGCCATGCCGACATGATGGAGACGATCCGGAAGAACGACATTAACCACTGGCAGGCGCGTTTTATTCAGGATCTCCGGGACATCGCTCCGCAAAGCCATGAAGGCGATCTGCAAAAAAAGATCGCGACCTTCCCTAAACTTGCCTGATTTTCCGCTGGGGGGTTAATTCCCCCCAAGCGGCACTAACAGAACATCGACCTGGCTTGATGCGACAATAGATTTCGCCGCGCAGGCTGCGCGCGAAAAAAAGCTGTGGTTATGATTCCCGCAAATCACTAAATCAATATTTTGTTTGTGACACATGTCGAGAATATGGGCGTTAAGCTCCCCGGTCGCAATAATTGTCTCATAAACCGGATATTGTGCCTTTTCCACTAATTCACGCAGAAATTGCTGCGTTTCTTCCTGCAGAACCTCACGAATATCCTCCAGCATGGGGGCAGCCAGCTGATTATACATCTCAGGCTCTGCGGCCAGTGTAATAAGGCTGATGCGGGCATTGTGGGGCCTGGCAATGGAAACGGCTCTGGCGACGAGCTGATGGCTTTCGGGAGAAACTGCTACGGAAACAAGAAGATGGGAGTAACTCATGGCGCACTCCTTAGATGTCTGAAAGACAGCGTTTAACCACCTTTACCGCGAAATCTCCACTTCTGCAAGAGCTGAATGCGACATTAGTGTGAAGCTTATCATAATTATTCATTAATTATTCTTATAAGAAGAATAACTGAAAAATGCGCCTAAATGAAAAAAATTAACAACTTAACGAACATCACACAAATGCATGTTTTCAATGTTTAATCCTTCTTAAGCGTTACAAAGTCATTTCTAATAATTTCAGTGTGAAACAGTGTTTTGAGACTGCCCTCATAACTCTCTGTTTTTTCACGGTAAGAAAAATGTTTTACGCAGAGTCAACTGGCGTGAATGTTTCAGACAGAGGTTCATGACAGAGCAAGCATGTAACGTGCCAGTTCTTTTAAGCCATCTGCATGAGTATTCGTCATTTAAGAATACAAAACAGTTCCAATTGGCTAATAAGTGAGCAAATTACAAGTCATACTGATGGATTTATGGGTCATATTCACTTAAATTGTGTGACGCAGATCACATTTTTTTTAAATTTGAGGGTAGCTGGATTGTATGTGGCAAAACTGACGAGTAGAGTTTGCGTCGAATTAGGAAAAATCTTAGTTATTTGTAAGAAATGATAAATCATGTAAGAGACGCATTCGCGGTTTCTCTCTTACGGTTTCAGTGAATACAAACCTAAATTCAACTATGCATTTAGCCTTTTCTTTTTTATACCGGGTGATTTCCCGGCGACATCACGGGGTGCGGTCTTTCCGCATAAAAATAATAGTTGGTTATTCGGGATGGGAACAATGCATACATCCGAGTTGCTAAAACATATCTATGACATCAATTTGTCGTATTTACTGCTCGCGCAGCGTTTGATTAGTCAGGACAAGGCGTCCGCGATGTTTCGTCTGGGTATTAACGAAGAAATGGCAACCATGCTGGGCGGCTTAACCCTCCCGCAGATGGTTAAACTGGCTGAAACGAATCAACTGGTTTGCCAGTTCCGTTTCAATGATTCACAGACAATAACGCGTCTGACGCAGGAGTCCCGTGTGGACGATCTTCAACAGATCCATACCGGTATTCTTCTTTCCACTCGCTTGCTTAACGAAATCAGCCAGCCTGATGACGTAGCCCGTAAGAAAAGGGCCTAGCAATGAGCGAGAAAAGCATTGTTCAGGAAGCGCGTGACATACAGTTGGCCATGGAGCTGATTACACTGGGTGCTCGTTTACAAATGCTGGAAAGCGAGACTCAGCTGAGCCGTGGTCGTCTCATCAAACTGTACAAAGAGTTACGTGGTAGTCCCCCGCCGAAAGGCATGCTGCCGTTTTCTACCGACTGGTTTATGACGTGGGAGCAGAATATTCACGCTTCCATGTTCTGTAATGCCTGGCAGTATCTTCTCAAAACCGGTTTGTGTAGCGGCGTTGACGCCGTGATCAAAGCATACAAACTTTACCTTGAACAATGCCCACAGCAGGAAGAAGGCCCTCTGCTGGCGCTGACCCGCGCATGGACGCTGGTGCGTTTTGTTGAGAGCGGAATGCTTGAACTGTCGCGCTGCAACTGCTGCGATGGCAATTTTATTACCCATGCTCATCAACCTGCAGGCAGCTTCGCCTGTAGTTTATGTCAGCCTCCATCCCGCGCAGTAAAAAGACGTAAACTTTCCCGGGATGCTGCCGATATTATTCCACAACTGCTGGATGAACAGATCGAACAGGCTGTTTAACCCGAACGTGTGGGAAAGATTCCAGCAGCGGTAAGCAATTACCGCTGCTTTTTTTTACCCCGCAATCGGTCAACGCTGCGAGCTGGACATCCTTGCCATAGTCACTAGCGGAAGGATGATGTCGTGCTTATCTTATTAGGTTACCTGGTAGTTCTCGGTACAGTTTTCGGCGGTTACATGATGACCGGCGGGCACCTTGGAGCACTCTATCAACCGGCTGAACTTATTATCATCGGCGGCGCAGGGGTAGGGGCTTTTATCGTTGGTAACAACGGTAAATCGATCAAGGGCACGCTGAAAGCAATTCCGTTGCTGTTCCGTCGCTCGAAATACACGAAAAGCATGTATATGGATCTGCTGGCACTGCTCTATCGCCTGATGGCGAAGTCGCGTCAGCAGGGCATGTTCTCGCTTGAACGGGATATCGAAAACCCGAAAGAGAGCGAAATTTTTGCCAGCTATCCGCGCATTCTTGCTGACGCCATGATGCTGGATTTTATCGTCGACTATCTGCGACTGATCATCAGCGGCAACATGAATACCTTCGAAATCGAAGCGCTGATGGACGAAGAGATCGAAACCCACGAAAGCGAATCAGAAGTGCCGGCCAATAGCCTGGCGCTGGTCGGCGACTCGCTTCCGGCATTCGGTATCGTTGCAGCGGTGATGGGGGTGGTTCACGCCCTGGCCTCGGCAGACCGTCCGGCAGCCGAGCTCGGTGCGCTGATTGCCCACGCGATGGTGGGAACCTTCCTCGGTATTTTGCTGGCGTACGGCTTCATCTCTCCGCTGGCAAGCGTTCTGCGCCAGAAGAGCGCCGAAACCACCAAAATGATGCAGTGCGTGAAGATTACGCTGCTCTCTAACCTCAACGGTTACGCGCCACCGATCGCGGTTGAGTTTGGCCGTAAAACGCTTTACTCCAGCGAGCGTCCGTCGTTTATCGAGCTTGAAGAACACGTGCGTGCGGTGAAAAACCCAAACCAACAGACGACAACTGAGGACGCATGAAAAACCAGTCCCATCCGATCGTCATCGTAAAAAAACGTAAGCACAAGGGCGGCGGGCATGGCGCACACGGCTCGTGGAAAATTGCGTACGCCGACTTTATGACGGCAATGATGGCGTTCTTTCTGGTGATGTGGCTGATCTCCATCTCCAGCCCAAAAGAACTGATCCAGATTGCCGAATATTTCCGCACGCCGCTGGCAACGGCGGTAGCCGGCGGGCCGCGTATCTCTAACAGCGATAGCCCGATCCCGGGCGGCGGCGATGATTACACCCAGCAGAAGGGTGAGGTGAAAAAAGAGCCGAACATCGACGAGCTGAAAAGAAAGATGGAGCAGGCGCGCCTGAAGAAACTGCGTGGCGATCTCGATCAGCTGATTGAAGCAGATCCGAAACTGCGCGCGCTGCGCCCGCATCTGAAGATCGACCTGGTGCAGGAAGGGCTGCGTATTCAGATTATCGACAGCCAGAACCGCCCCATGTTTAAAACCGGGAGTGCGGAAGTCGAACCGTATATGCGCGACATTCTGCGTGCCATTGCACCGGTGCTGAACGGCATTCCTAACCGAATCAGCCTGTCAGGACACACGGATGATTTCCCGTACGCCAGTGGGGAGAAGGGATACAGCAACTGGGAGCTTTCTGCCGATCGTGCCAACGCCTCGCGTCGCGAGCTGGTGGTAGGTGGGCTTGATGATGGCAAGGTACTGCGCGTAGTCGGCATGGCCGCAACCATGCGCGTTTCCGACCGCGGGCCGGATGATGCCATCAACCGTCGTATCAGTCTTTTAGTGCTGAACCAGCAGGCGGAGCAGGCCATCCTGCATGAAAACGCCGAAAGTCAGAATGAGTCACTGGACGATTTAAAACAGCCTGGGGCCGTTCCTTCGGCTGCCGTTCCAACATCGCCACCAGCCAATCCGAGGTGATAGCGTGAGCATGGATATTAGCGATTTTTACCAGACATTCTTTGATGAAGCCGACGAATTGTTGGCCGATATGGAGCAACACTTGCTCGATTTGGTGCCTGAAGCACCGGACTCCGAGCAGCTCAATGCCATCTTCCGTGCGGCGCACTCTATTAAAGGCGGAGCCGGAACGTTTGGATTTACCATCCTGCAGGAAACGACCCATTTAATGGAAAACCTGCTTGATGAAGCACGACGCGGTGAGATGCAGCTCAATACCGACATTATCAACCTGTTTTTGGAAACCAAAGATATTATGCAGGAACAGCTCGACGCCTATAAAAGTTCGGCAGAGCCTGATGCCGCCAGCTTTGAATACATCTGCAATGCGCTGCGCCAGCTCGCCCTGGAAGCAAAAGGTGAGGTCGCTGCAGCCGTTGTCCCTGCGGCGAAACTGAGCGTTGTCGATGCGGTTGCTGTCGATGAGGCCGCGCCAGCCGCTGCACAGGCGGGAAAACTGCGCGTTGTGCTGTCACGCCTCAAAGAGAATGAAGTTAACCTGCTGGAAGAAGAGCTGGGCAACCTGGCGAAGTTAAGCAACGTGGTAAAAGGCAAAGACAGCCTGGCCGCGACGCTTGATGACGGTATTGGCCAGGACGATATCGTAGCGGTGTTGTGCTTTGTGATTGAAGCTGACCAGATTGCCTTCGAAACCGAAACTGCTGCGGTTGACGCCCCTGCCGCTGCGGAAGAGGTGGCTGTTCTGGCTCAGGCCGCCGTACCGGCTGTGGCACCTGCGGCCCCGGCGCTGAAGGCCGTGCCAAAAGAGGCTGCGGCACCCGGTGGACGTGGTGAGAAACCTGCCGCTCGCTCCAGCGAGTCAACCAGTATCCGCGTTGCCGTTGAGAAGGTTGACCAGCTGATTAACCTGGTTGGCGAACTGGTGATCACCCAGTCGATGCTGGCACAGCGTTCTAACGAACTGGATCCGGTCACGCACGGCGACCTGATTACCAGCATGGGTCAGCTGCAGCGTAACGCCCGCGACCTGCAGGAATCGGTCATGTCCATCCGTATGATGCCGATGGAATATGTCTTCAGCCGCTTCCCGCGTCTGGTCCGCGACCTTGCCAGCAAGCTGAATAAACAGATTGAACTGACCCTGATGGGCAGCTCAACCGAACTGGATAAGAGCCTGATCGAGCGCATTATTGACCCGTTAACGCACCTGGTGCGTAACAGCCTCGACCACGGGATCGAGCTGCCGGAAAACCGCATTGCCGCCGGTAAATCCCCGGTCGGCAACCTGATCCTCTCTGCGGAACACCAGGGCGGAAACATCTGCATCGAAGTGACCGACGACGGCGCGGGTCTTAACCGCGAGCGCATCCTGGCAAAAGCGATTTCGCAGGGGATGGCGGTCAATGAAAACATGACCGACGAAGAAGTGGGCATGCTGATCTTCGCGCCGGGCTTCTCTACCGCGGAGCAGGTGACCGACGTCTCCGGACGCGGCGTTGGCATGGACGTGGTGAAACGTAACATCCAGGAGATGGGCGGCCACGTTGAGATCCAGTCTAAACAGGGTTCCGGCACCACCATTCGCATCCTGCTGCCGCTGACGCTGGCGATCCTCGACGGGATGTCGGTCAAAGTGGCGGACGAAGTCTTTATCCTGCCGCTGAACGCCGTGATGGAATCCCTGCAGCCGCGTGAAGAAGATCTGCATCCGCTGGCGGGCGGCGAGCGCGTCCTCGAAGTGCGCGGTGAGTACCTGCCGCTGGTGGAACTGTGGAAAGTGTTCGAAGTGGACGGGGCGAAGACCGAGGCCACGCAGGGCATCGTTGTGATCCTGCAAAGCGCGGGCCGCCGCTACGCGCTGCTGGTCGATCAGCTGATTGGTCAGCACCAGGTGGTGGTGAAGAACCTCGAAAGCAACTACCGCAAAGTGCCGGGTATTTCTGCCGCCACCATTCTGGGTGATGGTAGCGTGGCGCTGATCGTCGACGTGTCGGCGCTTCAGGGATTAAATCGTGAACAACGTGTGGCGTACACAGCCGCCTGATTAAGTAGAAGGTAATAACATGACCGGTATGAGTAATGTAACGAAACTGGCGGGCGAGCCATCAGGGCAGGAATTCCTGGTATTCACTTTAGGCGATGAGGAGTACGGCATCGATATCCTGAAAGTGCAGGAAATCCGTGGTTACGACCAGGTTACCCGCATCGCTAACACGCCTGCGTTTATTAAAGGTGTCACTAACCTGCGTGGCGTCATTGTGCCAATCGTGGACCTGCGCGTGAAGTTCAGCCAGGGCGACGTTGACTACGACGACAACACCGTGGTGATCGTTCTGAATCTGGGGCAGCGCGTGGTAGGTATCGTGGTGGATGGCGTATCTGATGTGCTTTCCCTGACCTCTGACCAAATTCGTCCTGCACCGGAGTTTGCGGTCACGCTGTCGACCGAATATCTGACCGGACTGGGCGCGCTCGGCGAGCGTATGCTGATTCTGGTGAATATTGAGAAGCTGCTGAACAGCGATGAGATGGCGCTGCTGGACATCGCCGCGAATCACGTCGCGTAAGTAAATGCAAAACGGCAACCGAGGTTGCCGTTTTTTGTATTTGCTCCCTCACCCACAGGGTGAGGGCTGGGGTGAGGGCATCAGGCCTCACCCTTTTTTTCACCTTACGCTTCCTGCTTTACCAGTTCAGCTTCAGCGTCCGCTTCCCGCGCACCTTCATTCTGCGACAGCATCGCGGTCGCAATACCATTCCCCAGAACGTTAATTGCGGAACGGCCCATATCCAGGAAGTGGTCGATCCCCATGAGGAGCAGAATACCCGCCACCGGAATATTAAAGCTCGGAATGGTTGCTGCCAGCACCACCAGGGAAGAACGCGGTACGCCTGCAATCCCTTTCGACGCCAGCATCAGAGTCAGCATCAGCACCGTCACTTCAGAGAAGCTCAGGTGAATGTTGTATGCCTGCGCGATAAACATCGAGGCGAATGAGCAGTACACCATCGAACCTACCAGGTTGAAGGAGTAGCCAATCGGCAGAACGAAAGAGGCGATGTTGCGCGAGCAGCCAAAGCGCTCCAGCTGTTCCAGCGTTTTAGGGTAGGCGGCTTCAGAGCTGCTGGTGGTAAACGCCACCAGAACAGGGTCTTTCAGCATGCTGACCAGGCGAAACACCTCTTTTTTCAGCACCATGTAACCCACGGCCAGCAGCACCATGCAGGTAAGAAGAATGGCAACATAGTAGCCACCAATAAACGAGGCGTAGTTCAGCAGAATGCCCAGACCCTGCGTGGCAATGACGGAGGAAATCGCCGCGAAAATGGCCAGCGGCGCAACGTACATCACATAACCCGTGACCTTCAGCATGATATGGGAAACCACATCCAGCGCGGCTACCAGCGGGGCGTTGAATTTCTGTCCCAGCGACGCGCCGCCAATGCCGAAGAACATCGAGAACACCACAATCTGCAGGATCTCATTGTTTGACATCGCCCCTGCGATACTGGTTGGAATGGTGTGAGACAGGAACGCTTTCAGCGTCATGCCTCCAACGGCCAGACCGGTATCTACCGCCTCGGTTGGGATCGTCAGGTTCAGACCGCTCCCCGGATGCTCCAGCGTGACGATAAACAGTCCGACCAGAATAGAGAGCACGGATGAACTGATAAACCACACCATCGCTTTACCGCCGACGCGGCCAATGGTGGAAGTTTCGCCCAGCTTCATAATGCCAACGGTGAGCGTACTAAAGACCAACGGTGCAATGACCATTTTAATCAGACGGAGGAAAATATCGGTCAGAAGGGTAATATTATCCGACCAGGCTTTGATGGCATCCGCAGATGCATACTCATGAATTGCTGCCCCTGAAAGAATACCCGCCAGCATGAATATCACGATGAAGAGTGTGAGTTTGTTTGCACTTGCCACGAAAAAAGACCCTCTATGCGCTTCAGATGTAGCCCGCGTCGATACATATAAATTTTTTATTACGGCGCAGGAAATTATTCGGCACATAAATTGACGCAAAGTGTAGGGGGATACAACTCCTTTTTAAGTTTTATTAATTTTGTTGTTAATGTGCAGACGATATATTGTGATCGCCGTCACACTTTAATGGATATATTCTCTTCAGATATAATAAAATTGCTGCTTACTTTAATTTAACTCTCTGTTATTTATAGGGAAAATTAGTCAATAAGACATATGGCTTATGCGTTGTATGGCAGGTGGTCGAAGCGATATCCGTAAACTAAATTCTCAATAACCCCCCTCAGAGGAACATTAAGCGGGGCTAACATCTTGAACGACAAAAATAAAACGTGGCAAGGGAACGGAGACGTCTTCTGGAGGGTGGTAAATGAAAAGAAAACTCCTTTTGATCTGCGCAGGCACTTTACTGACTGCGGCAACGGTCCATCAGGCGCTGGCCGTTACCAGCAGCGGCACCATCGGGGCGACGCTGACGCTCACGAATGGTTGTCTGATAAACGGATCGCCCACGCAAAACGGCATTAACTTCGGGACACTGGATTTCGGTACCCATCCCGCAACGTTTTCCACTCTGACCACGCAGCTAACCGGCGCCAGCGGCGGAAACACCTTCACCATTCAATGTACAACCGCCAGCTATACGGTGGCGATCACCGGCAACACCAACTCTACCGCCCCCGGCACCGTTGTCGGCACCCCGGGAACACCTGCGCGCTATCTGGTTAACACCGCCAACGCGGCTCAGGGTGTGGCATACAGCCTGTACAGCGACAGCGGGTTTAACAGCGTGATTGCCAATAATGCCGCGCTGCCGATCGCCTCAACGGCCGGAGGGGTGGACAGTTACACCCTCTACGGACGGATTACCGGCGGCGGTAACAGCGTGACGGTCGTCCCGGGCACCTACACCGACACGATAAACGTCAGCGTCACCTATTAGTCCTGCACCGCCATGAAGGCAACTCTTACTGGTCTGCGCAATCGCGCAGAGGGAATCGTGCAGCCTTTTTTCGCGCTGATCGCTGGATTGCTCATGATGCCCGCAGCGGATGCTGTGACATCCCAGTCCTTTAAGGTCAGCGCGACGATTGTTCCAGGGTGCGCGGTGGCCACCGGTAGCGGAGGGCTTCTCGGTACGCTGGATTTTGGCAGCCATAACGGCGTCGAGAGCGCGCCGGTCAGCACCAGCTTTGTGCCAAACGGGGCGTTGTCTATCGCCTGTACGCCGGGCGTGTCGCTGAGCATGAGCATTAATGGCGGCCAGAATTATTCATCCGTTCGCCGCATGAAGCGGTCCGGTGGAACAGAGCTGGTGCCATACCGGCTCTACAGCAGCAGCTCGCTGGCCGCAAACAGTGAAATTGGCGTCAACCAGGCGATACCGGTGACCTATACCAACAGCAATAACATCGCGCTACCGCTTTTTGGCGTGGCGCTACTGACCGGGTTTAGCCCGGCGGGAACCTATTCCGATCAGCTCACCGTGACCTTGTCATGGTAATAAAGGGAGAGTGTTGATGAAGCCATTTTTCAGACCCGTTTGTCTGGCGGGCGCGTTGGGAATGGCGGTTGCCGGCCAGGCGCAGGCGGCAGCCACCATTCTGCTCTGGCCTATCGACCCGTGGCTTGCAGCGGACGCCAACGCCACTGAACTGTGGATCCAGAACCAGGGGAACAGCGCCACGACGATGCAGGTCCGCATCGTGCGCTGGAAGCAGGAGGACGGACACGAGCGATATACCTCGCAGCAGGACGTGGTCGCCAGCCCGCCCATCGTCACGATTGGCACAGGCAGCAAGCAGCTTATTCGCCTTATCAAACAGGCTGCGGTTCCCGCGGGCGTCGAACAGGCTTACCGCATTATCGTAGATGAAATCCCCCAGCCTGATGCAAAAGCCGAACCCACCATCGGCCTCAAATTGCAGATGCGTTACTCCATCCCTCTGTTCGTGTATGGACAGGGGGTCCGAACCATCAAAGAGGGCGCGCATCACGCGCTGGCGGAAACCCAAAACCTGAGCTGGCGTGTGACGCGCGCGGAGGGGCAGCCTGTGCTGGAGGTCAGAAATCGGGGGGATGTCCATGTCAGGCTGAGCCAGGTGACGCTGGAGCAGGGAGGGCAGAAACGCACGGTAGCGGAAGGACTACTGGGTTACGTCCTCCCGGGCAGCACCCGCAGCTGGCCCATACCCGCTGGCGTTCGTCAGCCAGAGCGGATGAGCGCACAGATTAATGCCAGGGACGCACAATGGCAGTCGACGCCCGTCAACTGAAGCCGGCGATGATAATACTGCTTTGCGTCAGTTCCGCGACCCTGGCCGAGCCCGGCGACGACAGTTTGCCGCCACCTCCCCAGGCGCAGACGATAAATGATGAAGCGGTTTTCCAGCTTGCCCTCGTGCTGAACCACTACGATACCGGTCTGGTCGTGCCCGTGACGCAGCGTAAAGGCGCTTTCTTTATCTCAAGCGCCGATTTGCTGCGCGCGGGGCTGCCCCCGGCGCATGTTCCCACCGGAGAGGTGAATCTCTCCTCGCTTGCTCAGGTTCGGGTCGAGTATGACAGCGCCGCGCAGCGCCTGCTGCTGACCGTGCCCCGTGACTGGGTGACGGCCCGCGTGACGTCTTTTAGTGGGCAAACGGCGCAGGCCAAACCGCACTTTGGCCGCGGGGCGCTGCTGAATTACGATCTCTACACTAACCACACGGAACATATCGGCGGTCAGGCGTCGCTCTGGCATGAGTTCCGCTACTTCAACGAGAACGGCTCGTTTTCCTCCACCGGTTACGCGCGGGAAAATTTCACCGGTAATGACGGCCAGCAGGAAGGGTATGTCCGCTATGATACGACCCTGCTGTTCACTCACGAAGATGACGCGATGAGCTGGAGCGTCGGGGACGTGATCAGCGATGCCCTGAGCTGGAGCTCCAGCGTGCGGATGGGGGGCGTAAGCGTAGGGCGGGATTTCTCCCTGCGACCTGACCTGGTGACATGGCCGCTGCCCGAGTTCGCAGGGGAAGCCGCGGTACCCACCTCGGTCGATCTTTTTATCAACGGCTATCGCTCCGGTTCGACCCAGCTTCAGCCCGGCCCCTTCACCCTGACTAATTTACCCTATATCAACGGCGCCGGGGATGCGGTTCTGGTCACAACGGATGCGCTGGGACGCCAGGTAAGCACCACGCTCCCGTTTTACGTCACCAGTGACTTACTTAAACAAGGGCTGAGCGACGGCGCCGTGACGCTCGGCAGCCTGCGGCGTAATTACGGTATCAAGAATTTTGACTACGGCTCGGCGGCAGGCAGCGGCTCGTATCGCTACGGGGTGACGGACTGGCTAACGCTGGAAGGGCATGCAGAAGGGGCGCAGGAGCTGGCGCTGGGTGGTGCGGGAACGGTAATAAAACTCGGCCAGTTTGGCGTGGTAAATACCTCTTACTCGCAGAGCCGCATGCGCGGGGATGCGGGCGGGCAAATCAACTGGGGTTACCAGTACAGTACCAGCGAATTTAGCGTCGCCACTCAACACACGCGTCGCGACCGCGGCTTTGGCAATCTGGCCCTCTACGACCAGCCGACGGTGTATGACGAAAACGATAAGCCCATCGCCAGCTTTAGCCGTAATACGGATCAGTATTCTCTGACCTTCAATCTGGGACGGTATGGAAATATCGGCGCGGCCTGGATTGGGGTGGAGAGTTTTGACAGTCAAAAAACCGAACTGCTCAATCTCTCCTGGAGCCGCAACCTGTGGGGGGCGAGCAGCATTTACCTGGCCGGCAGCCGGGACCAGCAGCGGGGAGACTGGACGGTCGCGCTGTCGCTGCAGGTGCCGCTGGGGGCACGCGACAGCGCTGCCGTCACCGTTGAAAATACCCCGGATGCCGGCAGTACCCAGCGCATTAACTACAACCACTCTATGCCTTCTGACGGCGGTTTCAGCTGGAACATGGCCTGGGCCAACCAGTCAAGATCCAGCGATTATCAACAGGCTACGCTGGGCTGGCGCAATAACAACATAGAGCTGCAGGGCGGCGGCTATGGCGAAAGGGACACCATGACCTGGTGGGGCGAGGCGATGGGCGCAATTGTGCTGATGGACGGCGAGCTGTTTGCAGCGAATAAGATCAACGATGCATTTGTGGTTATCAGTACCGACGGCCACCCGGATGTGCCCGTCAGCTATGAGAACCAGCCCGTCGGTAAAACCAATAATAACGGCTACCTGCTGATCAGCGGGGTGTCGGCGTATTATCCGGCAAGCTACCGGATTGATACCCTGAATCTGCCGGCGGATACCCGTCTGAAAGAGACCGAACGGCGGATAGCGATCCGCCGCCACAGCGGCTATCTGGTCGATTTCCCGATGGAGCAGGAGCGGGTGGCAAGCGTCATTTTGCATGATGCGCGCGGCCAGGCGCTGCCGGTGGGAAGCCAGGTCCGACGGGTCTCGCGCAGCAATGCGGTGGTGGGGTATGACGGCATCGCATGGCTGGAAAATCTCAGCGATGTGAACCCGCTCGAGGTGACTGCGCCTGACGGTAAACGCTGCAAGGCCACCCTAACCGTGGGGGCCAATCCGGAGCACAAGCTAAAAACCTACGGGCCGCTGATTTGTCGGGAGGAGCCATGACGCGCCTGCTGCTGTTGATCCTGCTGCTTTTCTCCGGCGGCGGCTGGGCGGCGTGTACCGTCAGTACGGTTAATGCGTCGTTTGGCAGCGTCACTTCGTTCGCGCTCAGCGGAACCGGGGAAGTTCAAACCACCGGCACGCTGGTGGTGGCCTGCGATGCCGTGTTGAATCTGCTGACCAGCGACTCGGTAACGCTGACCTACACCGCGGCATCGGTTTCGGGCAGCAGCCGGGCCACGATGAAACGCACGGATAATGCGGCCATCACCGACGTGATCCCCACCCGGCTGTGCGGGCTATCGGGGTGCGCGAGCAGCAGCGAGGTACAGATAAGTAAATCGTATACCTGGAGCGGGAATACCCTGCTGGGGTTACTGGGATCAAAGCAGTACAACATTCCGCTTTATTTCCGCACCGTCGCCGGGCAAAACGTGACTGCCGGGCCATATCAGGTGCAGTTAACCTTCAGCGTTAACTACAGCGTCTGCTCCGTGGGCGCGCTCGGCGCTTGCACAATCAATCAGACGGGAACCGCGACAACCACCATCCTGTTAGATATGACCGTCACCAACGACTGCAGCGCCATGACCACGCCGGACGTCAACTTCAACAGCGCGCCGCTGGTGCAAAGTTTCCCTACCGTCTCGCAGGCGATTGCCGTCACCTGTACCAAAGGCAGTACGTATACCATCGGCATTAATAACGGTGCCAACGCGCTGAACAACGTGCGGCGCATGGTGAGCGGCAGTAACGCCATGAGCTACGACATCTATAAGGAAGCCACCGGTAACCGCTGGGGCGGCAGCGGCAGCGAGCGCTGGTCCAGCGCGACGTCATCGCAGGTAAGTGCCGACGGTTTACTGCGCACCTACAACTACACCGCGAAAGTCCTGACCAGTCAGGCCACGCCTCCTGCCGGAACCTACACCGACACGCTTATTGTCGACGTGGCGTTTTAACCCCGCGCTTTTCCCTTTCGCAAATGTAAAGTTCCTGTGGGCTGTGCCGATAACACCGTTAATAAATCTATGAGAAGGTGTTGTATGTTGAACCGTATCCGCGTTGTCACAATGCTCATGATGGTGCTGGTCATTTTCGCACTTCTTCAGCTCATCTCCGGCGGGCTTTTTTTCTCGTCATTAAAACAGAACCAGGACAGTTTCGCGGCCTCGAACGATCTCCGCCTGCAGCAGAGTGAACTCACGTCGACGTGGGATCTGATGCTGCAAACGCGTATCAACCTGAGCCGCTCGTCCGCGCGCATGATGATGGACCCTAACAATCAGCAGAGCAGCGCGAAAACCGATCTGTTGAAAAATGCCCGTGCCACCCTCGCTGACGCCGCGAAACATTACGACGCCTTCAAAAAGATCGCCCCGCAGCCTGCTATGGAGCAGGTGAGCCAGAACATCGATGAAAAATACAATGCCTACCATACTGGTCTGACAGAACTCATTCAGTTCCTGGAGAGCGGAAATATGGACGCCTATTTCGCGCAGCCGACGCAGGGGATGCAAAACGCACTCGGCGCGGCGCTGGGGGAATACGCGAAGGCCAGTGGCGATCTCTATCACTCGGCCTTTACGGCAAGTCAGAATGACTACCGCTTTGCGAAATGGCAGATGGCCGTAATGGCGCTGGCGCTGGTCATCGTGCTGGTCGCGGTCTGGTACGGCATTCGCCATATCCTGCTGAATCCTCTTGGGCGCGTCATTGCCCACATTCGTGAAATTGCCGGAGGCGATCTGACTAAAACGCTGACCGTTTCCGGGCGCAATGAGATCACCGAGCTGGCAAACAGCGTTGACCATATGCAGCGTTCGTTAATCGAAACCGTCGCCAACGTGCGTAACGGGTCGGAGGCTATCTATACCGGCACCAGCGAAATTGCGATGGGGAATAACGATCTCTCATCCCGTACCGAACAGCAGGCTTCCGCCCTGGAAGAGACTGCCGCCAGCATGGAGCAGCTCACCGCGACCGTGAAGCAGAACGCCGATAACGCCCGCCAGGCGTCTCAGCTGGCAGAAAGCGCCTCCGAGACGGCGCAGCGCGGCGGACGCGTGGTGGATGGCGTGGTGAAAACCATGCACGAAATCGCCGACAGCTCGAAGAAAATCGCCGACATCATCAGCGTCATCGACGGCATTGCCTTCCAGACCAACATTCTGGCGCTGAACGCCGCCGTGGAAGCGGCGCGAGCGGGCGAACAGGGGCGCGGGTTTGCCGTGGTGGCCGGGGAAGTGCGCAACCTGGCCAGCCGCAGCGCCAACGCGGCAAAAGAGATCAAGTCGCTGATTGAAGACTCTGTCTCCCGCGTGGATACCGGTTCCGTGCTGGTGGAAAGCGCCGGGGAGACCATGAATGACATCGTGAATGCCGTTACCCGCGTGACGGACATCATGGGGGAAATCGCCTCTGCGTCTGATGAGCAGAGTCGTGGTATCGACCAGGTTGCCCTGGCGGTATCGGAAATGGATCGCGTGACACAGCAAAACGCCGCGCTGGTGCAGGAGTCCGCTGCGGCGGCCGCTGCCCTGGAAGACCAGGCGAGCCGTCTGAAGATGGCCGTCTCGGCGTTTCGTCTCGCTTCACTCGCTGGAAACACGGTCACTCCGCAGGCGACGTACCGCGCGCCAGCCGCTGAACCGGCTGCACTCCGTACGCGTACCGCGACGACCGGACAAGATGAAAACTGGGAAACATTTTGACTGATAAATAAACCGCGGCTGCTTGCCGCTTGATGGGAGCGTGGATGTTAAATCGTATTCGTATCTCGACCACACTGTTTTTGATTCTGATCCTTTGCGGTGTGTTGCAGGTTGGCAGTAACGGGTTGTCTTTTTGGGCGTTTCGCGATGGCTATCAGAATTTGCAGGAAGTTGAGGCGAGTAATCAGCAGCGCTCCGCACTGGCACAAACGCGTGCCGTGCTGTTGCAGGCAAGCACTGCGCTGAACAAGGCGGGAACCTTAACCGCGCTGAGCTATCCGCCGGATGACATTAAAGCGCTGATGGCAACCGCGCGCGACAGCCTGAAACAGGCTGACGCACAGTTTAAAGCCTTTACGGCGCAGGCCGCCGACAGCGAGAAAGAGAAAGCGCTGAAGGCCGCCATGAAGACGAACTTTGAGCAGTGGTACAGCGATCTGGACCACCAGGCGACGTGGCTTGAGAACAACCAGCTGTCGGACTTTATGACCGCACCGGTCCAGGCGTCTCAGGCAGCGTTTGACGGCAGCTTTAACGCCTGGCAGCAGGATATTAACCAGTCTGTACAGCGTGCCGGTGACCAGAGCCGTCAAAGCTATCACATGTCGGGCGTCATCTTCGCCGTGGTGGTGATTCTGGCAGGGTTGCTGACCGGTGGGGCGCTGCTCTGGTCGCGCAGAATGATTGTGCAGCCGTTGGCGATCGTCAGCAGCCACTTCGACAGTATTGCAAAAGGCGACCTGGCGCGTCCGGTGGCGGTGTTCGGCAAAAACGAAATTTCGGCGATTTTTGCCAGCCTGAAGGCGATGCAGGGATCGCTGCGGGAAACGGTGAGCGACGTGCGGCAGGGCAGCTATGCCATGCACACCGGGATCTCAGAGATTGCGGCAGGTAACAACGATCTCTCATCTCGCACAGAGCAGCAGGCGGCCTCGCTGGCGCAGACGGCGGCCAGCATGGAGCAGCTGACGGCGACGGTAAGCCAGAACGCCGATAACGCGCGTCAGGCGTCTGACCTGTCAAAACAGGCGGCGATGACGGCGAAGAAAGGCGGTGACCAGGCGTCCCATGTCGCCAGCACCATGCAGGAGATTGCCACCAGCTCGCAGAAAATTGGTGACATCATCAGCGTGATTGACGGTATCGCGTTCCAGACCAACATTCTGGCGCTGAATGCCGCTGTGGAAGCGGCGCGAGCCGGGGAGCAGGGGCGCGGGTTTGCGGTGGTGGCGGGGGAAGTACGTAACCTGGCGAGCCGCAGCGCCAACGCGGCGAAAGAAATCAAGGTCCTGATCGAAGAGTCGGTCTCGCGCGTTCAGCAGGGCTCAACGCTTGTGGATACGGCGGCGAAAACCATGCACGAGATCGTCACCTCCGTGACGCGGGTTAACGACATTATGGGCGAAATTGCCTCGGCGTCGGATGAACAGCGTCGCGGCATTGAGCAGGTTGCCCAGGCGGTCAGCCAGATGGATCAGGTGACGCAACAGAACGCCTCGTTAGTTGAGGAAGCGGCAGCGGCAACCGATCAGCTGGCCAGCCAGGCGGATCGTCTTACCGGACTGGTCGCGGTATTTAATGTGAAAGAGCACGTTGAAGCAGTAACAGAAGTCGGGCGGTCGCAGGCCGTGCCAGTTGTATCCTGAATGTAATTAAGAAGGCGCTATGACATCACCAATGCCCCCTGGGCAAACGTCATTATTGTTGCAGATGACACAGCGCCTCGCGCTGTCCGACGCGCATTTTCGTCGGATATGTCAGTTAATCTACCAGCGTGCGGGGATCGTGCTTGCGGATCATAAGCGGGACATGGTCTACAACCGTCTGGTGCGGCGCTTGCGTACGCTGGGGCTGGATGATTTTGGCCGCTATCTGAGCATGCTCGAGGCGAACCAGAACAGCGCCGAGTGGCAGGCTTTTATTAACTCGTTAACCACCAACCTGACGGCGTTTTTCCGTGAAGCTCACCACTTCCCGGTTCTGGCCGAGCATGCGCGCCGTCGCACCGGGGAGTATCGCGTCTGGAGTGCGGCCGCCTCGACGGGTGAAGAGCCGTACTCGCTGGCGATCACCCTTGCCGATACGCTGGGAATGACGCCGGGACGCTGGAAGGTCTACGCCAGCGATATCGATACTGAAGTGCTGGAGAAGGCGCGTAACGGTGTTTATCGCCAGGATGAACTGAAAACGCTGTCGCCGCAGCAGCTGCAGCGTTACTTCATGCGCGGGACGGGCCCGCATGAAGGCCTGGTGCGCGTACGCCAGGAGCTGGCGAACTGCGTCGAATTCGCGCCCGTTAACCTGCTGGATAAGCAGTACAACGTGCCGGGGCCGTTCGACGCCATTTTTTGCCGTAACGTCATGATCTATTTTGATAAAACGACGCAACAGGACATTCTGCGTCGGTTTGTTCCGTTGCTCAAGCCTGACGGTTTACTGTTTGCCGGGCACTCGGAAAACTTCAGCAACCTCGTGCGTGAGTTTAGCCTGCGTGGGCAAACGGTATATGCGCTGAGTAAGGAAAAAGCATGAGTAAAATCAGGGTGTTGTCTGTCGATGATTCAGCGCTGATGCGTCAGATCATGACTGAAATTATCAATAGCCACAGCGACATGGAGATGGTGGCAACCGCGCCCGATCCGCTGGTAGCGCGGGATTTAATTAAAAAATATAACCCCGATGTGCTAACGCTGGATGTCGAGATGCCGCGCATGGATGGCATCGATTTCCTCGAAAAATTAATGCGGCTGCGGCCTATGCCGGTGGTGATGGTCTCCTCCCTGACCGGGAAAGGATCGGAAATCACCCTGCGCGCGCTGGAGCTGGGGGCGGTGGATTTTGTCACCAAGCCGCAGCTCGGCATTCGTGAAGGGATGCTGGCCTACAGCGAAATGATCGCCGAGAAGATCCGCACCGCGTCGCGTGCGAAGCTTGCCGCCCACACGCCGATGGCCGCGCCGGCGACCCTGAAGGCCGGTCCATTACTCAGCTCGGAAAAACTGCTGGTCATTGGGGCGTCAACCGGAGGAACAGAGGCAATTCGTCATGTACTCCAGCCATTGCCGCTTTCAAGTCCGGGTATTCTGATCACTCAGCATATGCCGCCTGGCTTTACCCGTTCGTTCGCCGAACGCCTGAACAAGCTGTGCCAGATCAGCGTGAAAGAGGCGGAAGACGGCGAGCGCGTGCTCCCGGGGCATGCCTATATCGCGCCGGGCGACAAGCATATGGAGCTGGCGCGCAGCGGCGCTAACTATCAAATCAAAATTCATGACGGACCGCCGGTCAACCGGCACCGTCCGTCGGTGGATGTGCTGTTTCATTCGGTGGCGAAACATGCGGGGCGCAACGCCGTAGGGGTGATCCTGACGGGGATGGGCAACGACGGTGCCGCCGGAATGCTTGCAATGCACCAGGCTGGCGCCTGGACGATTGCGCAGAATGAAGCAAGTTGTGTGGTGTTCGGCATGCCGCGCGAGGCCATCAATATGGGTGGCGTGAGCGAAGTGGTCGATCTTAGCCAGGTAAGCCAGCAGATGCTGGCGAAAATCAGTGCCGGACAGGCAATACGTATTTGACTCAGGAGTATTATTTTATGGCGGATAAAGAGCTTAAGTTTTTGGTTGTGGATGACTTTTCCACCATGCGTCGCATCGTACGCAACCTGCTGAAAGAGCTGGGCTTCAACAACGTTGAAGAAGCAGAAGATGGCGTTGATGCGCTGAACAAACTGCAGGCTGGCGGGTTTGGTTTTGTTATCTCCGACTGGAACATGCCAAACATGGACGGTCTGGAACTGCTGAAAACCATTCGTGCCGATGCGGGAATGGCCTCTATGCCGGTTCTGATGGTCACTGCAGAAGCGAAAAAAGAGAACATCATTGCCGCTGCACAGGCGGGCGCAAGCGGCTATGTGGTGAAGCCATTCACCGCGGCAACCCTGGAAGAGAAGCTCGGTAAGATCTTCGAGAAACTCGGCATGTGAGGTGATGGAAATGTTGCAACCTGCTATGAAACCCGTTGAAGAACACTCGCCGAGCGATATCATCGTCCGCATCGGCAGCCTGACGCGCATGCTGCGTGACAGCCTGCGCGAGCTGGGTCTGGATCAGGCGATTGCCGAAGCGGCGGAAGCGATTCCTGATGCCCGCGATCGTCTGGACTATGTCGTGCAGATGACCGCTCAGGCTGCGGAACGTGCGCTGAACAGCGTTGAAGCATCACAGCCGCACCAGGATGCGATGGAAAAGGGGGCGAAAGCCCTGAGCAAACGCTGGGACGAGTGGTTTGAAAACCCTATCGAGCTGGCTGATGCCCGCGAGCTGGTAACGGATACTCGTCAGTATCTTGGCGATGTGCCGGGCCACACCAGCTTCACCAACGCCCAGCTACTGGACATCATGATGGCGCAGGATTTCCAGGACCTGACCGGTCAGGTCATCAAGCGCATGATGGATGTTATCCAGGAGATTGAGCGCCAGCTGCTGATGGTTCTGCTGGAGAACATTCCGGAACCGGCAGCCCGTCCAAAACGCGAGAACGAAAGCCTGCTCAATGGTCCACAGCTCGACGCCACCAAGGCAGGCGTTGTGGCAAGCCAGGATCAGGTAGACGACCTGCTGGACAGCCTCGGCTTCTGATAGTCCTTTCCGCCTCAGGAGGTTACGCCGCCTGAGGCGGTTTGCGACAAAATCACCGAAAAGAGCCCGAATAAACGGGCTTTTCCCGCCATTGGATTTCCGCTGCGCTGGCATGATACCCGTGACGTAATGGGCTGAGCATGCACTGTGGCAGAAGAGAACGACGACAAAACGGAAGCCCCCACACCCCACCGACTAGAAAAGGCGCGTGAGGAAGGGCAAATCCCCCGATCCCGAGAATTGACCTCCCTGCTGATCCTTATCGTAGGCGTGTGCATTATCTGGTGGGGCGGGGAGTCGCTCGCCCGCAAGCTGGCGGGAATGCTTTCAACCGGCTTGCGTTTTGACCACAGCATGGTCAACGATCCGAATCTGATCCTCAGCCAGATTATTCAACTGATTAAAGGGGCCATGGTCGCGCTGTTGCCCCTGATTACCGGGGTTGTGCTGGTCGCGCTGGTCTCGCCGGTGATGCTCGGCGGTCTGGTCTTCAGCGCCAAATCGCTGCAGCCGAAATTTTCCAAACTGAACCCGCTGCCGGGCATTGCGAAAATGTTCTCTGCTCAGACCGGGGCTGAGCTGCTCAAAGCCATTCTCAAATCTGTGCTGATGGGCAGTTCCGCGGGGTTTTACCTCTGGTACCACTGGCCGGAAATGATGCGTCTCATCAGCGAATCGCCTCTCACCGCGATGAGCAACGCGCTGAATCTGGTCGGGCTTTGCGCACTGCTGGTGGTGCTCAGCATTATCCCGATGGTGGGTTTTGACGTGATCTTCCAGCTTTATACCCACTTCAAAAAGCTGCGCATGTCACGTCAGGATATCCGTGACGAATATAAGCAGATGGAAGGTGACCCGCACGTTAAGGGGCGTATCCGCCAGATGCAGCGTGCCGCCGCCCGTCGCCGCATGATGGAAGATGTGCCGAAGGCCGACGTCATCGTCACCAACCCGACGCACTATTCCGTTGCCCTGCGCTATGACGAAAACAAAATGAGCGCGCCGAAAGTGGTGGCGAAAGGGGCAGGGCTGATCGCGCTGCGCATCCGGGAAATCGGCACGGAACACCGCGTGCCGATCCTGGAAGCCCCTCCGCTGGCGCGTGCCCTTTACCGCCATGCGGATATTGGACAACAGATCCCGGGACAACTCTACGCCGCCGTGGCGGAAGTGCTGGCCTGGGTATGGCAGTTGAAGCGCTGGCGTCTGGCCGGCGGTCAACGGCCTGTGAAACCTGAGAACCTTCCGGTGCCTGCCGCGCTGGATTTTATGAACGAGAAGGACACTGATGGCTAATCTGGTGGCAATGTTGCGCCTGCCCGGCAACCTGAAATCGACCCAATGGCAAATCCTTGCCGGGCCGATTCTGATCCTGCTAATTCTGTCGATGATGGTACTGCCGCTCCCGGCGTTCATCCTCGATCTGCTTTTCACTTTCAATATTGCGCTGTCCATTATGGTGCTGCTGGTGGCGATGTTCACCCAGCGTACCCTGGAGTTCGCCGCGTTCCCGACCATTCTGCTGTTTACCACCCTGCTGCGACTGGCGCTGAACGTGGCATCCACGCGTATCATTCTGATGGAAGGACACACCGGGGCGGCAGCGGCAGGTAAAGTGGTGGAAGCGTTCGGCCACTTCCTGGTGGGCGGCAATTTCGCTATCGGTATCGTGGTGTTCGTCATCCTCGTGATCATCAACTTTATGGTCATCACCAAAGGTGCAGGGCGTATTGCGGAAGTGGGCGCGCGCTTTGTGCTCGACGGGATGCCGGGCAAGCAGATGGCGATCGACGCCGACCTGAACGCCGGTCTTATCGCCGAAGATGAAGCCAAAAAACGCCGTGCGGAGGTGACGCAGGAGGCGGACTTCTACGGCTCCATGGACGGTGCGAGTAAGTTTGTGCGCGGTGACGCCATCGCGGGCATTCTGATCATGGTGATTAACGTGGTTGGCGGCCTGCTGGTGGGCGTGCTGCAGCATGGGATGGACATGGGCCACGCGGCGGAAAGCTATACGCTGCTGACCATCGGTGACGGTCTGGTCGCGCAGATCCCGGCGCTGGTTATCTCCACTGCGGCGGGTGTGATTGTGACCCGCGTGAGCACCGATCAGGACGTTGGCGAGCAGATGGTGGGCCAGCTGTTCAGCAACCCGCGCGTGATGCTGCTGGCCGCTGCGGTTCTCGGGTTGCTCGGCCTGGTGCCGGGGATGCCAAACCTCGTCTTCCTGCTGTTTACGGCGGGGCTGCTGGGGCTTGCGTGGTGGATGCGTGGCCGTGAAACCAAACCGGCAGCGGAACCTGTTCAGGTTAAAATGCCGGAGAATACCCAGGCCGTTGAAGCGACCTGGAACGACGTTCAGCTGGAAGATTCCCTGGGAATGGAAGTCGGGTATCGCCTGATCCCGATGGTCGATTTCCAGCAGGACGGCGAGCTGCTCGGCCGTATCCGCAGTATCCGTAAAAAATTCGCGCAGGATATGGGCTTCCTGCCGCCGGTGGTACACATCCGCGACAATATGGACCTGCCGCCCGCGCGCTATCGTATCCTGATGAAAGGTGTCGAAATTGGCAGCGGTGATGCCTATCCGGGCCGCTGGCTGGCGATTAACCCCGGCACCGCCGCAGGCACGCTGCCGGGAGAGCAAACTATCGATCCGGCCTTTGGCCTGGCCGCTATCTGGATTGAAAGCGCCCTGAAAGAGCAGGCGCAGATCCAGGGGTATACGGTTGTTGAAGCCAGTACCGTGGTGGCGACCCATCTTAATCACCTGATTGGGCAATTCTCGGCGGAGCTGTTTGGCCGTCAGGAAGCGCAGCAGCTGCTGGACCGCGTCACGCAGGAGATGCCGAAGCTGACGGAAGATCTGGTCCCGGGCGTGCTGACCTTAACCACGCTGCACAAGGTGCTGCAAAACCTGCTCGACGAGAAGGTGCCGATCCGCGATATGCGCACCATTCTGGAAACCCTTGCCGAACACGCGCCGATACAAAGCGATCCGCACGAGCTGACGGCGGTGGTGCGCGTGGCGCTGGGACGCGCCATTACCCAGCAGTGGTTCCCGGGAACCGGGGAAGTGCAGGTGATCGGCCTCGATACGCCGCTTGAGCGTCTGCTGCTGCAGGCTCTGCAGGGCGGAGGCGGTCTGGAGCCGGGCCTGGCGGACCGTCTGCTGGCGCAAACGCAGGAGGCGCTGGCGCGTCAGGAGATGCTCGGCGCGCCGCCGGTGCTGCTGGTGAACCACGCGCTGCGTCCGCTGCTGTCCCGCTTCCTGCGTCGTAGCCTGAACCAGCTGGTCGTGCTGTCGAATCTGGAGCTGTCGGATAACCGTCATATCCGCATGACCGCGACGATTGGAGGAAAATAATGCGTAAATGGCTTTGGATGTTGCTCTTCCCGCTGGCGGCGCAGGCTGCCGGGGGGGGCACCTGGCAGGCGAGCAGCATGGGGGTGACCCTCAGCAATCGCGGTGTTGCTATGTCGTCTAACCCGCTGGCGCCTTCAGAAGAGGTCTCCGGTCAGATGGGCCTTGTGGTCTGGAACTATCGGCTGATTGGCCCTACGCCAGCGGGCTTGCGGGTGCGCCTCTGCTCTCAGACGCGCTGTACCGAAATCGACGGCGAAAATGGGACAACGCAGGCGTTCAACGGCGTACCGGCTATTGAACCTTTGCGTTTCATCTGGGAAGTGCCGGGTGGGGGGCGTTTGATTCCGGCGCTGAAGGTGCAAAGCAATTCCGTCATCGTGAACTATCGCTGACGGTTGGATTACCAGGACTGCAAAAACAAAACCCGGCGATTGCCGGGTTTTTTGTATTACATGCGTTCTACGGTTTCGATACCCAGGGTATCCAGACCCAGCTTCAGGGTCTTCGCCGTTAGCTGCGCCAGCTTCAGGCGGCTGTTGCGAACCGATTCGTTTTCCGCAGAAAGAATAGGGCAGTGCTCGTAGAAGCCGGAGAACAGACCCGCCAGGTCATACAGGTAAGCACACATTACGTGCGGCGTGCCGTCACGCGCGACAACCGTCAGCGTCTCTTCGAACTGCAGCAGACGCGCCGCCAGCTGTGCTTCACGATCTTCCGTGATGGTCACGGTGGTATTCGCCAGCACGCTTTCGTCGATACTGGCTTTACGGAATACCGAGAGCACGCGGGTGTAGGCGTACTGCATGTATGGCGCCGTGTTACCTTCAAACGCCAGCATGTTATCCCAGTCGAAGATATAGTCGGTGGTACGGTTCTTGGAGAGATCCGCGTATTTCACCGCACCGATACCCACGGCGTTGGCCAGTTTTTCCAGCTCGTCGGCCGGCATGTCCGGGTTCTTCTCGGCCACCAGACGACGGGCGCGTTCCAGCGCTTCGTCCAGCAGGTCTGACAGTTTCACGGTTCCGCCCGCGCGGGTTTTGAACGGCTTGCCGTCTTTACCCAGCATCATGCCGAACATGTGGTGTTCCAGCGGAACGCTGTCCGGCACGTAACCGGCTTTACGCACGATGGTCCACGCCTGCATCAGGTGCTGGTGCTGACGGGAGTCTATGTAGTACAGCACGCGGTCGGCATGCAGCGTTTCGTAACGGTATTTCGCGCAGGCAATGTCGGTCGTAGTGTAGAGATAGCCGCCATCCTTTTTCTGGATGATCACGCCCATCGGTTCACCTTCCTTGTTTTTGTACTCATCAAGGAACACAACCGTTGCGCCTTCGCTCTCCACCGCCAGGTTTTTCGCTTTCAGGTCAGCCACAATGCCGGGCAGCATTGGGTTGTACAGGCTTTCACCCATTACGTCATCGCGGGTCAGGGTGACGTTCAGACGGTTATAGGTCAGCTGGTTCTGGGACATGGTGATGTCAACCAGCTTGCGCCACATTTCGAGGAAGTATTGATCGCCTCCCTGCAGTTTAACCACGTAACTACGCGCACGTTCGGCAAAAGCTTCGTCTTCGTCGTAGTGTTTTTTGGCTTCGCGATAGAATCCTTCCAGGTCCGCCAGCGCCATTTCACCCGCGTTTTCCTGCTGCTGTTTTTCCAGGTAAGCGATCAGCATGCCGAACTGGGTGCCCCAGTCGCCCACGTGGTTCGCGCGGATCACCTTGTGACCGAGGAACTCGAGCGTGCGCACTGCGGCATCACCGATGATGGTGGAGCGCAGGTGGCCAACGTGCATCTCTTTCGCCACGTTCGGCGCAGAATAGTCGATCACGACGGTCTGCGCTTCCGGCTGGGACACTCCCAGACGATCGGATTTCAGCGCCGCGTCAACGTGGCTTGCCAGGAAAGCAGGCTCAAGGAAGATGTTGATAAAGCCCGGACCGGCGATTTCGGTTTTGCTGGCAATGCCGGAAAGATCCAGATGCGTCAGTACCTGCTCAGCGAGCTGTCGCGGCGGCATGCCCAGTTTTTTAGCCACTGCCATCACGCCATTAGCCTGATAGTCGCCAAACTGTACTTTTGCTGACTGACGAACCTGCGGTTCGCAATCCGCAGGGGCACCTGCGGCAATCAGTGCCTGACTGACTTTTTCGGAGAGAAGAGCCTGAATATTCACCTGGATACCTTACGTTTTTGATGCGGGCTTACAACCGCCCGCGCCAGTTAAAGAATTTAGGGCGGGAGTATACTGCAAATGCCTTCTGACGTCAGCAGTGCGGGGCCTGAAGATTGCTCAGAATCCAGGCAGTGAAGGTGTGCATAATCATGCAGTCGCAAAAAGCCGGTTTCTGAGGTTGGTCAAAACAGGGCAACAGAGTAAATTAGCGGCTTTGCGACATGAAAAGAGAATGACTTATGGCGAACTGGCAATCCATTGACGAACTGCATGATATTTCCGCAGATTTACCGCGCTTCACCCAGGCGTTCACAGAACTTGCCACCCGTCTGGGTCTGGATATTGCGCCGCTTGAGGCCGATCATATCTCTTTGCGCTGTCATCAGAATGCCACCGCCGAGCGCTGGCGTCGCGGGTTCGAACAGTGCGGCGAGTTACTGTCCGAGAATATCATTAATGGCCGCCCCATTTGCCTGTTCAAACTGCATGAGCCGGTGAACGTGGCGCACTGGCAGTTCAGTGTGGTTGAACTGCCGTGGCCGGGCGAGAAACGCTATCCGCACGAAGGCTGGGAACATATCGAGATTGTCCTGCCGGGTGAGCCGGAGACGTTAAACGCGCGCGCGCTGGCCCTGTTAGCGGACGAAGGCTTAAGCCAGCCGGGAATTTTTGTGAAGACCAGTTCTCCCAAAGGCGAGCGCGAGCGGTTACCTAACCCGACGCTGGCCGTTACTGACGGACAGGTTACGGTGAAGTTTCATCCGTGGACCATTGAGCAGATCGTTGCCAGTGAAGCATAAGAGATGTGAGTTCACGCCGGGACCGAAAACGAACGGCGTGTCATGATGTTTTGCTTAGTGGAATTTCAGGAGGATTAAATGGCGCTGCTGGAGATTTGTTGTTACAGCGTGGAGTGTGCCGTGACCGCGCAAAAGCACGGGGCTGACCGCATTGAACTGTGCGCGGCACCCAAGGAGGGCGGGCTGACGCCGTCTTACGGCGTGTTGAAGTCAGCCCGTCAGGCCGTCACTATTCCCGTTCACCCAATTATTCGTCCGCGCGGCGGTGATTTTTGTTACACGGCGGGCGAGTTCAGTGCCATGCTTGATGATATCGCCCTCGTTCGGGACCTGGGGTTTTCAGGGCTGGTGACCGGGCTGCTGGATGAAGACGGCAATATCGATATACCGCGTATGCGTCAGATTATGAGCGCCGCGCAGGGGATGTCCGTCACTTTTCATCGCGCATTTGATATGTGTAAAGATCCGCTTCAGGCCTTTGAAACGCTTGGAGAACTTGGCGTGGCGCGCATCCTGACATCGGGTCAGCAGGCGTCAGCTGAAAAAGGACTGCAATTAATTACGGAACTAAAAGCACATTCTGGTGTTCCAATAATAATGGCGGGTGCGGGAGTACGCGCCAGCAATATGGAACGGTTTTTAAACGCTGGGGTAGAAGAGCTGCACAGCTCTGCGGGGAAATGGATACCTTCGCCCATGCGTTATCGCAATACAGGATTGTCAATGTCGACGGATGCTGAAGCGGATGAGTATTCACGCTATGGCGTAGAGGGAGAGTCGGTTGCGGAAATGAAGTCGCTGATTGAGCGCCATCACGTGTAGCAACGTACCGATTTTTACCGCGCATCATGTCGCCCAATATGATGCTTGCTTGTACCAGGCCCCTGCCAATTACACAGGGGCCTTTTTTTCTCCTTCATATTTCAAGCCGCAGCTGCGTTGGCCGCCTTGCTGCAACTTGAACTATTTCGGAGAAAACGTGCTACGAGTAGGCCGGGTAAGGCGCAGCCGCCACCCGACTAAAAGACTACGGCTTAGTCGCAATCAATACCGCACGCATCGGGGCCGGATAGCCTTCGATGGTTTTGCTGTGATCGGTTGGGTCGAGGAATTGCTCCAGCGATTCGGTGATCATCCAGTCGGTGCGGCGCTGCTCTTCAATTGAGGTCACGCTGACATCGGCAATCCGCACGTCCACAAACCCGCATTTCTCCAGCCAGTTCTTCAGCGCCAGCGCGGAAGGGATGAAGTAAACGTTGCGCATCTGCGCGTAGCGATCGCCCGGTACCAGAACGGCGTGTTCATCGCCTTCAATCACCAGCGTTTCGAGCACCAGCTCGCCGCCGCTGACCAGCTGATCTTTCAATTGCCACAGATGTTCAAGCGGGGAGCGGCGGTGATAAAGCACGCCCATGGAGAACACGGTATCAAACGCTTTCAGAGCTGGCAGCTGCTCAATGCCCAGCGGCAGCAGGTGCGCGCGCTGATCGTTACCCAGCAGCTTACGTACCGCTTCAAACTGGCACAGGAACAGCTGCATCGGGTCAATACCTACCGCCAGATGCGCGCCCGCGCCAATCATGCGCCACATGTGGTAACCGCTGCCGCAGCCCACGTCCAGAATGGTGCGCCCGGTCAGGTCGGAAAGGTGGGGCAGAACGCGATCCCATTTCCAGTCAGAGCGCCATTCGGTATTGATGTTCACGCCGTAAAGTGAAAACGGCCCTTTGCGCCACGGCATCAGGTTACGCATCAGCGTTTCGATGCGGTTGATCTGACCTGGCGGAAGCGGTTCTTCACTCTCTGCGGTGACGCTGTGAAGAAGATCCAGACGATGCGGGGTCAGTTCGGGCAGAAACTCCACTGCATTTGACCACTGCTTTAACAGGCCGTGCTGCTGGTCCCGCTGCCAGGCGGCAATCTGCGCGGGCAAGGTTTCCAGCCAGTGGGAGAGCTGATTTTTGGCAATCAGCTGATAGAAGTTACTGAACTCGATCATGCCGGTTTCCCCGCTTTCAGCGCTACCAGCGAACCAAAGTTAAAGCACTGGAACCACAGTTCGCTGTGCTCAAAACCGGCTTTGCTCAGACGCGCTTTATGGGTTTCTACGGAATCCGTCAGCATCACGTTTTCGAGCATGCTGCGCTTCTGGCTGATCTCCAGCTCGCTGTAGCCATTCGCCCGTTTGAAATCGTGGTGCATATTGAACAGCAGCTCGCCAACCTCGGCATCTTCGAAGCTGAATTTCTCCGAGAGCACCAGCGCGCCGCCAGGATTCAGCCCCTGATAAATTTTGTCCAGCAGCAGCTGGCGGTCTTCCGGTACCAGGAACTGAAGCGTGAAATTCAGCACCACCATCGACGCGTTATTGATCTCAATCTCGCGGATATCACCTTCCACCACGTCTACCGGAACAGGAGCTTTGTACGCGTCAATATGGCGACGGCAGCGCTCAACCATGGCCGGGGAGTTATCGACGGCAATAATGCGGCAGCCTTCGTGGTGAACGTTACGACGAACCGACAGCGTTGCCGCGCCGAGCGAGCAGCCCAGGTCATAGACCTGCGTGCCGGGTTGAACGAAGCGCTCAGCCAGCATGCCGATCATAGAGATAATATTGGAATAACCGGGAACAGAGCGCTGGATCATATCCGGGAAGACTTCGGCTACCCGTTCATCGAAGGTCCAGTCGCCCAGGCTGGCGATAGGCGCGGAAAAAAGCGTGTCGCGATCTGACATAACGTAAAAATCCGGGAAAAATAAAGTGGCGTATTGTGCGCTAATGGAGGGAGAAAACCAACTCCCACGGCATATACCACAGGTTAGCCAGCACCATCAGCAAAAGTGAACACCAGGTTGCACTCATGCCGGAACGACGCCAGCGGATTAAGCGATGGTGAAAGCCGTAATAATGCATCAGGCGGCCAGCAATAAGCAGCAGGCCACAGATGTGCACCATCCAGGTTTCTGCGCCATTCATCTCCATAAACAGCAGCAGGATTAGGGCTGCGGGGATGTATTCAACCGCGTTGCCATGAATGCGGATAGCGCTTTGTAGCTCTGAAAACCCGCCGTCACCGTAGGAGACGCGGTAGAGCGTTCTGAGGCGCACAACATCAAATGAAAACTTAATCAGCAGTAATGCACCTAACACCGCATACAGCGCGCTGACCATACAAACTCCCTGTTTTTGGCAGATGGCACTTCACTATGATAGGGGGTGATATCAGAAAAGAGAAGATTGTTGTGGGATGGAAGGGGCGCTTCCCACGGACGGCACCGCAGCCTGCAAGGCCTGCCATAGAGCATCGACCAGTTCGGGGGCCTGGGCAATATCCGGCGTGTGCAAAAAGAGATACGGCGTAGTGGTGTGTTCCCACGCTGCCAGTTTTTCCAGCCAGACGGTGAACAGCGCCTGGTTTTGCTGCATGTTATCGCTGCCGATAAACCTGACCATTGGGTTATGTGCGGTCACGATGGCGTGAACCGGTACTTTCGGTTTTTTACGCTGAGCTTCAACGATGGCTTCGCTATGCGGGATAGCGCTGTGCACCGGACGGCTGTCGAGGATCACCCGGTTAACGGAACGCTCAAGCAGGCCGCGATTGAGCGCTTTTTCCGCTTCGCCCTTAGCAAAAAACTCAGGATGCCTGACTTCAACGCCGTAGGTAAACTCCCGGGGCAGGGCGTCCAGAAACGTCCACAGCGCGGGCAGGTCGCGCGGGCCAAAGACGGCCGGAAGCTGCAGCCAGTACTGGCCGATGCGGTTTGCCAGAGGCGCCATCCGGGCAAAGAATTCGTCAGTCAACTCACCGCAGTTGCGCAGCGCGGCCTGGTGAGAAATGGTCGCCGGAAACTTAAAGCAGAATCGGAAGTCGTCGGTCGTTTGTTCCCGCCAGCGTGCAACAATCTCGGCTTTCGGAAGCGCATACAGGGTGGTGTTACCCTCGACACAGTTGAAGTGCCGGGCATATTCCTCAAGGCCGGTGATGCCAAGGCGCACCCATTTCGGGTGCGACCACTGGGGTAAACCGACATACATCATAGCGCGCTGACAATCTCATCCGTGCTGCGCACGCGGCCGATGCGCGGGAAGATGTGGGTCATGCTGCCCTGATGCTGTTCCGCGGAGGCCGCGCTGCAGGCATCTTCGGCAATCACCAGATTAAACCCCAGCTCCCACGCGTTGCGGGCAGTCGACTCCACGCCGATGTTGGTGGAAATACCGCACAGGATAATGGTGTCAATGCCGCGACGGCGGAGCTGCAGTTCAAGATCGGTGCCGTAGAATGCACCCCACTGACGTTTGGTCACTTCAATATCGCTGTCGCGTTTACCCAGTGAGGCCGGGTACGTCCACCAGTTTTCCGGCAGGGCGCGTGCAGGAGCCTGGGCATCAACGGGCTGTTTTAACGCTTCGGCGTAATCAGCAGACCAGCCGACGCGCACCATGACAACCGGGGCACCGCTGGCACGACAGGTTTCCGCCAGGCGAGCGGCGCGGCTGACTACATCGTCCGCGGTATGCGGGCCGCCGGCGAAGGGCAAAATGCCTTCCTGTAAATCAATCACGACAAGCGCGGTTTTACTGGCATCAAGTGTTAACATCGTTACTCCCGTTAAATGAATCACTTCCGGACACCATACGACGTGATGGCCTGTTCCTGGGCGGATAATTTTGTTAATTTTTGTGAGAATGCGCAATAAGAGTGCAGCAAACGACCGCCAGGCCGTGGTTCGCTCTTATCGTCCGGCGGAATTTCCAGTATAATAGCCGCCTTTTTTCATCCAGTTGTGACATACAGAAAGCTGCGACATAGTAGCCTGCATACCAGGCGACATTTAGCCTGCGGCTAATTAAGGGATATCTCATGCGTACAGAATATTGCGGGCAGCTGCGTCAGTCCCACGTCGGACAGCAGGTCACCCTGTGTGGTTGGGTCAATCGTCGTCGTGATCTTGGTAGCCTTATCTTCATCGATATGCGCGACCGCGAAGGTATCGTTCAGGTGTTCTTCGATCCGGATCGCGCTGATGCGTTGAAGCTGGCCTCTGAGCTGCGTAATGAGTTCTGCATTCAGGTCACCGGCACCGTGCGTGCGCGTGACGAGAAAAACGTTAACGCCGACATGGCGACGGGTGCCATTGAAGTGCTGGCGTCCGATCTGACGATCATTAACCGTGCTGAAGCGCTGCCGCTGGACTCCAACCACGTCAACACTGAAGAAGCGCGTCTGAAATACCGCTATCTGGATCTGCGTCGTCCGGAGATGGCTCAGCGCCTGAAAACCCGTGCGAAAATCACCAGCCTGGTGCGTCGCTTTATGGATGACCACGGTTTCCTCGATATCGAAACCCCGATGCTGACCAAAGCCACGCCGGAAGGCGCGCGCGATTACCTGGTGCCATCCCGCGTCCATAAAGGCAAATTCTACGCGCTGCCGCAGTCTCCACAGCTGTTCAAACAGCTGCTGATGATGTCCGGCTTCGATCGCTACTATCAGATCGTGAAATGCTTCCGCGACGAAGACCTACGTGCTGACCGCCAGCCTGAATTTACCCAGATCGATGTGGAAACCTCCTTCATGACCGCTGAGCAGGTGCGTGAAGTGATGGAAGCCCTGGTGCGTAGCCTGTGGAACGACGTTAAAGGCGTTGAGCTGGGCGATTTCCCAATCATGACCTTCGCGGAAGCCGAGCGTCGTTATGGCTCTGACAAACCAGACCTGCGTAACCCGATGGAGCTGGTGGACGTTGCAGACCTGGTGAAAGCCGTTGAGTTTGCCGTCTTCTCCGGCCCGGCTAACGATCCGAAAGGTCGCGTGGCGGCCCTGCGCGTACCGGGTGGTGCAGCACTGAGCCGTAAGCAGATCGACGATTACGGCAACTTCATCAAGATCTACGGCGCTAAAGGTCTGGCCTATATTAAAGTGACCGAGCGTGCGAAAGGTCTGGAAGGTATCACCAGCCCGGTCGCGAAATTCCTGAACGCGGACATCGTGGAAGCGATCCTTGAGCGCACCGGCGCGCAGGACGGCGACATGATCTTCTTCGGCGCAGATAACAAGAAAGTTGTTGCGGATGCGATGGGCGCGCTGCGTCTGAAGCTCGGCAAAGACCTGAACCTGACCGACGAGAGCAAATGGGCGCCGCTGTGGGTTATCGACTTCCCAATGTTTGAAGACGACGGTGAAGGCGGCCTGACCGCGATGCACCACCCGTTCACCTCGCCAAAAGAGATGACGGCGGCAGAGCTGAAAGCGGCACCGGAAGAGGCCGTCGCCAACGCCTACGATATGGTCATTAACGGCTACGAAGTGGGCGGCGGTTCCGTGCGTATTCACAGCGGTGAAATGCAGCAGACCGTGTTCGGCATCCTGGGCATCAACGAGCAGGAGCAGCGCGAGAAATTCGGCTTCCTGCTGGACGCGCTGAAATACGGTACGCCTCCGCACGCGGGTCTGGCCTTTGGTCTTGACCGTCTGACCATGCTGCTGACCGGCACCGATAACATCCGTGATGTTATCGCCTTCCCGAAAACCACTGCCGCAGCGTGTCTTATGACCGAAGCGCCAAGCTTTGCCAACCCGGCCGCACTGGCTGAGCTGGGCATTGAGGTGGTGAAGAAGGAAGAGAAAAACTGATATGACATATAAGCTCCCCGTTTCGGTCCTGGTGGTCATTTATGCAGAAGACACGAAGCGGGTGCTGATGTTGCAGCGGCGTGATGACCCTGAATTCTGGCAGTCGGTTACCGGCAGTCTGGAAGAGGGGGAGACCGCGCCGCAGGCCGCCGCGCGTGAAGTAAAGGAAGAGGTCGCCATTGACGTTGCCCGCGAGCAACTGACCCTGAAGGACTGTCAGCGCACGGTGGAGTTCGAAATTTTTAGCCATTTACGTCATCGCTACGCGCCGGGTACCGAGCGCAATACGGAATCGTGGTTCTGTCTCGCGCTCCCCCATGAACGGGAGATCGTGTTTACCGAACACCTGACCTACCGCTGGGTGAATGCGGCGGATGCCGCCGCGCTGACCAAGTCGTGGAGCAACCGGCAGGCGATTGAAGAATTTGTAATTAACGCTGCCTGAAAAGGCGCGCTCTTTGAGGATATTTTTATGGCAGGTCATAGTAAGTGGGCCAACACCAAACACCGCAAAGCGGCACAGGATGCCAAGCGCGGTAAGATCTTTACCAAAATCATTCGCGAGCTGGTGACGGCAGCGCGTCTGGGCGGCGGCGACCCGGCGTCTAACCCGCGTCTGCGCGCGGCGGTTGATAAAGCGCTGTCCAACAACATGACGCGTGACACCCTGAACCGTGCAATCGCACGTGGCGTGGGCGGTGACGAAGACGCGAACATGGAAACCATCATTTATGAAGGTTACGGTCCTGGCGGTACGGCGGTGATGGTTGAGTGCCTGTCCGACAACCGTAACCGTACCGTTGCGGAAGTGCGCCACGCGTTCACCAAAACCGGTGGCAACCTGGGCACTGACGGTTCCGTTGCGTACCTGTTCAGCAAAAAAGGCGTCATCTCTTTCGAGAAAGGCGACGAAGATGCGATCATGGAAGCGGCGCTGGAAGCCGGTGCGGAAGACGTGGTGACCTTTGACGACGGTGCTATCGACGTTTATACCGCATGGGAAGAGATGGGTGCCGTGCGCGACGCGCTGGAAGCGGCAGGCCTGAAAGCGGACAACGCTGAAGTCTCCATGATCCCGTCCACCAAAGCGGACATGGATGCGGAAACTGCACCAAAACTGCTGCGTCTGATCGACATGCTCGAAGACTGTGACGACGTGCAGGAAGTGTACCACAACGGTGAAATCTCTGATGAGGTTGCAGCGACTCTCTGATGAGAGCGTATAAATCCGTTACAGGAGACGCGTGATGTCGATTATTCTCGGGATTGACCCAGGCTCACGCGTCACCGGTTATGGCGTTATCCGTCAGGTGGGACGCCAGTTAACCTACCTGGGCAGCGGCTGTATCCGCACCAAAGTGGACGATCTGCCGTCGCGCCTGAAGCTCATTTATGCGGGCGTATCGGAGATCATCACCCAGTTTCAGCCGGACTATTTCGCCATCGAGCAGGTCTTCATGGCGAAAAACGCCGATTCGGCGCTGAAGCTCGGCCAGGCGCGTGGCGTTGCCATTGTCGCTGCCGTGAACCAGGATTTGCCGGTATTTGAATACGCGGCGCGTCAGGTTAAGCAGACGGTGGTGGGTATTGGTAGCGCGGAGAAAAGTCAGGTGCAGCACATGGTGCGTACCCTGCTGAAGCTCCCTGCGAACCCGCAGGCCGATGCCGCGGATGCGCTGGCGATTGCGATTACCCACTGTCACGTGAGCCAGAACGCGATGCAAATGAGCGAGTCGCGGCTCAATCTGGCGCGAGGCAGGTTACGATAATGACAAATCAGGCTGGATGTTTATCCAGCCTTTTTTTATTATGTCGGCAGTTAATTTCTTCCAGAACGCAGGAGCGTCACGTGATAGGCAGACTCAGAGGCATCATCATTGAAAAACAACCCCCGTTAGTGCTGCTGGAAGTGGGTGGCGTGGGCTATGAAGTCCATATGCCGATGACCTGCTTCTACGAGCTGCCGGACGCGGGCAAAGAGGCGATTGTCTTTACTCAGTTTGTCGTGCGTGAAGATGCCCAGCTGCTGTACGGCTTCAATAACAAGCAGGAACGCACGCTGTTCCGCGAGCTGATTAAAACCAACGGCGTCGGGCCGAAGCTGGCGCTGGCGATCTTATCCGGCATGTCTGCACCACAGTTTGTGAATGCCGTTGAGCGCGAAGATCCTGCGGCGCTGATTAAGCTTCCGGGCATCGGTAAGAAAACGGCAGAGCGTCTGATTGTCGAGATGAAAGACCGCTTTAAAGGCCTGCATGGCGATCTCTTCACGCCGGCGGCCGATCTGGTACTGACCTCTCCAGGTGCGCCTGCGACGGATGATGATGCCGAGCAGGAAGCGGTTGCCGCGCTGGTGGCGCTGGGCTATAAACCTCAGGAGGCCAGCCGTATGGTGAGCAAAATTGCCAAACCGGACGCCAGCAGTGAAACCCTGATTCGTGAAGCGCTGCGCGCTGCATTGTGAGGTAAAGGATGATTGAAGCAGACCGCCTGGTTTCGGCAGGCACTATTCAGGCTGAGGATGTGGTGGATCGCGCGATTCGCCCAAAACTGCTTGATGAGTACATTGGCCAGCCGCAGGTTCGTTCCCAGATGGAGATTTTCATCCAGGCGGCAAAACTGCGCGGCGATGCGCTCGATCACCTGCTGATTTTTGGCCCTCCCGGTTTAGGCAAAACCACGCTGGCGAATATCGTCGCCAATGAGATGGGCGTTAACCTGCGCACCACCTCCGGCCCGGTGCTGGAGAAGGCGGGCGATTTGGCGGCCATGCTGACCAACCTCGAACCGCATGACGTGCTGTTTATCGATGAGATCCACCGTCTCTCACCGGTGGTAGAAGAGGTGCTCTATCCGGCGATGGAAGATTACCAGCTGGATATCATGATTGGCGAAGGTCCGGCCGCGCGCTCCATCAAAATCGATCTGCCGCCGTTTACCCTGATTGGCGCAACGACGCGAGCCGGGTCGTTGACCTCTCCCCTGCGCGACCGTTTCGGGATCGTGCAGCGTCTGGAATTTTATCAGGTTGCCGATCTCCAGCACATCGTTGGCCGCAGCGCCCGCTATATGGGGCTGGAAATGAGCGAAGAGGGCGCGTTTGAAGTGGCGAAGCGTTCCCGCGGTACGCCGCGTATCGCCAACCGCCTGCTGCGCCGCGTGCGTGATTTTGCTGAGGTGAAGCACAACGGTTCGATTTCCGCCGAGATTGCCGCCCAGGCGCTGGACATGCTGAACGTCGATGCCGAAGGTTTTGATTACATGGACCGCAAGCTGCTGCTGGCGGTGCTGGACAAGTTCTTTGGTGGCCCGGTCGGGCTGGATAACCTGGCGGCGGCAATCGGGGAAGAGCGTGAGACGATTGAAGATGTGCTGGAGCCGTATCTGATTCAGCAGGGCTTCCTGCAGCGCACCCCGCGTGGACGTATGGCAACGGTGCGGGCGTGGAATCATTTCGGCATTACGCCACCGGCAATGCCGTAAGCAGCGATAATTTGTAGCCCCGGTAAGCGAAGCGCCACCGGGGACATACCCACTACTGTGCGGTCTTCTTCATCATACTGAGGATAAACAGCACCGCAGCACTCAGCACCACGGACGGCCCCGCAGGCGTGTCATAGAACGCCGAGAAGGTGAGTCCACCCGTTACCGCAATCATCCCGACGATCACGGCTACGCCGGCCATCTGCTCAGGCGTACGGGCAAAACGACGCGCCGTAGCGGCAGGGATGATCAGCAGGGACGTAATAATCAGCGCGCCGACAAACTTCATCGCTACGCCAATGGTTAACGCCGTCACCAGCATCAGCAGCAGCTTAACGCGCTGCAGCTTCACGCCGTCGACAAACGCCAGATCCGGGCTGACGGTCATGGCCAGTAAATTCCGCCACTGCCAGAACAGAATAGCGAGCACCACCAGCACGCCAATGGCTATAGCGATGAGATCCTCCGGCGTCACGGCCAGCAGGTCACCGAAGAGGTAGGCCATCAGATCCACGCGGATGTTCGACATCAGGCTGACCACCACCAGGCCCAGCGACAGGGCACTGTGCGCCATGATGCCAAGCAGGGTATCGATGGCGAGGTGAGGGCGCTTCTCCAGCCAGACCAGACCGGCCGCCAGCAGCAGCGTGACCACAATCACCGCGTAGAACGGGTTGACGTTCAGCAGCAGGCCAAAAGCCACGCCCAGCAGGGACGCATGCGCCAGGGTATCACCGAAGTAAGACATTCTGCGCCATACCACAAACGAGCCGAGCGGGCCCGCGGCGCAGGCAAGCATAATCCCGGCCAGCCAGCCGGGCAGTAACAGTTCAATCATGAGTGTCCATTTCCCCGACGCAGTACGATTCGTCCCTGTAAATCATGGCGATGATTATGATGATGACGATAAATGCCAAGCTGCTCGGCGCCGCGAGGGCCGAACATGGAGATAAACTCCGGATGCATGGAGACGACTTCAGGCGTACCTGAGCAGCAGATATGATGGTTGAGGCACAGCACTTCGTCGGTTTTTGCCATTACCAGATGGAGATCATGGGAGACCATCAGCACTGCGCAATCGAGCTCTCGACGTAGCTGGTCGATCAAATCATAAAGCGCAACCTGACCATTCACATCCACACCCTGAGTCGGCTCATCCAGCACCAGAAGCTGCGGGCTGCTCAGCAGCGCGCGGGCAAGTAAAACACGCTGAGTTTCACCGCCGGACAGTTTTTGCAGCGCCGCATCGACAAGATGGCCCGCCTGCACGCGTTTCAGTGCCGGGAGAATATCGGCTTTACGCGTGCCGGGGCGCAGACGCAGGAAACGGCTGACCGTCAGCGGCAGCGTGGCGTCGAGATGAAGTTTTTGCGGCACATAGCCAATACGCAATTTTTCCTCACGCTTAATCACGCCTTCATCGGGTGCGACCAAACCCAGCACCACGCGTACCAGGGTGGATTTACCTGCGCCATTGGGGCCGAGAAGCGTCAGAATTTTGCCGGGCTTCAGATCGAGCGACACGTCAGAGAGGACGCGGCGCTGGCCAAATGAGACCGAAATATTTTCAAGAGAAACCAATGTCGTCATGTCATTTTAAGCTTGAAGAAGTCAACGAATGTTATAATATCACACTCCACGCATTCACTACGATGATTAGTCGCATTATGTTACATAAAAATACGCTTCTTTTCGCAGCATTATCTGCTGCCCTTTGGGGGACAACCGCACAAGATGTTAACGCTGCGGTTGTCGCTTCGCTTAAGCCACTTGGATTCATCGCGTCCGCCATTGCAGACGGCGTAACGGAGACCCAGGTTCTGCTCCCTGATGGTGCATCTGAGCATGACTATTCCCTGCGCCCGTCAGATGTAAAACGCTTGCAAAACGCGGACTTAGTCGTCTGGATTGGTCCTGAAATGGAAGCGTTCATGCAGAAGTCAGCAAAACAGGTGGCGGGTGAAAAACAGGTCGCGATTGCCGACCTCCCCGGCGTGAAACCGTTGCTCATGAAAGGGGCTGATGACGACGGCGACGAACATGACCACCATGCTGCAGACGGTGAAAAAGGTGATGGAGATCACCATCACGGCGAGTACAACATGCATCTTTGGTTATCCCCAGAGATAGCGCGGCTTTCAGCGGTTGCAATCCATGACAAATTAGTGGAACTTATGCCGCAAAGTCGAGCCAAACTAGACGCCAACCTGAAGGATTTTGAGGCACAATTAGCCGCAACCGATAAGCAGGTGGGTAATGAGCTCGCACCGTTGAAAGGAAAAGGGTATTTCGTTTTTCATGACGCCTACGGCTATTACGAAAAACACTACGGTTTGACCCCGCTGGGCCACTTCACCGTCAACCCTGAAATTCAGCCTGGTGCGCAGCGTTTACATGAAATCAGAACACAGCTGGTTGAGCAGAAAGCGACGTGCGTTTTTGCTGAGCCACAGTTCAGGCCAGCGGTCGTAGAAGCCGTGGCCAGGGGAACATCCGTGCGCATGGGAACCCTTGACCCGCTAGGTACGAATATCCAGTTGAGCAAAGCGAGCTATTCGCAGTTCCTCAGCCAACTGGCGAACCAGTATGCGAGCTGCCTGAAAGGAGAATAACGAGGAAGTGAATACGTGCAACAGATAGCCCGCTCTGTCGCCCTGGCATTTAACAATCTGCCTCGACCCCACCGCGTTATGCTGGGGTCGCTTACAGTACTCACCTTAGCGGTCGCCGTCTGGCGGCCCTATGTGTACCACCCGAGTTCTGCCCCTATTATCAAAACCATTGAGCTTGAAAAGAGCGAAATCCGTTCTTTGCTGCCTGAAGCCAGTGAGCCTATCGACCAGGCGGCTCAGGAAGATGAAGCTATCCCGCAGGATGAACTGGACGATAAAACCGAGAACGAAGCGGGTATCCACGAATATGTAGTGTCTACCGGTGACACGCTGAGCAGCGTGCTGAACCAGTACGGCATCGACATGGGCAATATCAGCCAGCTGGCGGCTGCGGATAAAGATCTTCGTAATCTGAAAATCGGACAGCAGCTCTCCTGGACATTAACGGCGGATGGCGATCTCCAGCGTCTGACCTGGGAAATGTCCCGCCGCGAAACCCGCACCTACGATCGCACTGCAAACGGTTTCAAGATGACCAGCGAAATGCAAAAGGGCGACTGGGTTAACAGCGTTCTGAAAGGCACCGTGGGCGCGAGCTTTGTCTCCAGCGCGCGCGATGCAGGGTTGACCAGCGCTGAAATCAGTTCGGTGATCAAAGCCATGCAGTGGCAGATGGATTTCCGCAAGCTGAAGAAGGGCGATGAGTTCTCCGTCCTGATGTCACGCGAGATGCTGGACGGCAAGCGCGAGCAAAGCCAGCTGCTGGGCGTCCGACTGCGCTCTGAAGGTAAAGATTATTACGCGATTCGTGCCGAAGACGGTAAGTTCTACGATCGCAGCGGTACGGGCCTTGCGAAAGGCTTCCTGCGCTTCCCGACGGCAAAACAGTTCCGCGTTTCCTCTAACTTTAACCCGCGTCGTCTGAACCCGGTAACCGGGCGCGTCGCGCCGCACCGTGGCGTTGACTTTGCCATGCCGCAGGGTACGCCGGTACTGGCGGTAGGGGATGGCGAAGTGGTGGTGGCCAAGCGTAGCGGTGCCGCCGGATATTATGTCGCGGTACGTCATGGTCGTACTTATACGACCCGCTACATGCACCTGCGCAAGCTGCTGGTCAAACCGGGCCAGAAGGTGAAGCGTGGTGACCGTATCGCGATTTCCGGCAATACCGGACGCTCCACCGGCCCGCATCTGCACTATGAAGTGTGGATCAACCAACAGGCAGTGAACCCGCTGACGGCGAAACTGCCGCGCACCGAAGGCCTGACAGGTAAAGATCGTACTGATTATCTGGCGCAGGTGAAAGAGGTGATACCGCAGCTGAGCTTAAACTAAGCCCTCTGTTTTTGTTAAAAAAGCCGGCGCACACTGACGCCGGCTTTTTCTTTTGTGCGGGGACGACTGCCTCGCTACACTATCTGAATAAAATTTTGCGTCATCAGACCCTGGATCCAGCATGGAAACCAAAAAAAACAATATTGAATACATTCCTGAGTTTGAAAAATCCTTCCGCCATCCGCGCAACTGGGGCGCCTGGCTTGGTGTTTACGCCTTTGCGGGGATGGCGTTGCTGCCGGCTTCCGTCCGAGACCCAGTTCTGGGGAAAATTGGCCGTCTGGCCGGGCGTTTAGGCAAGAGCGCTCGCCGCCGCGCGCAGATTAATCTCTACTACTGTTTTCCTGAGAAAAGCGACGCCGAACGTGAGGCAATTATTGATGAGATGTATACCACTGCCCCGCAGGCAATGGCGATGATGGCGGAACTGGCGCTGAAAGGGCCGGATAAAATCGTCGATCGCGTTGACTGGAAAGGGCTGGACATCATCGAGGAGATGCGCCGCAATGACGAGAAAGTCATTTTCCTTGTCCCCCACGGCTGGGGCGTTGATATTCCGGCGATGCTCATGGCGTCTCAGGGCCAGAAAATGGCGGCGATGTTCCATAACCAGGGAAATAAAATCTACGATTTTGTCTGGAACACGGTGCGTCGTCGTTTTGGCGGACGTTTGCATGCGCGTAACGATGGCATTAAGCCCTTCATTCAGTCGGTACGTCAGGGGTACTGGGGCTACTATCTGCCGGATCAGGACCACGGCCCCGAGCACAGCGAGTTTGTCGATTTCTTTGCGACCTATAAAGCGACGCTCCCCGCGATTGGTCGACTGATGAAAGTCTGTCGTGCCCGCGTGATCCCGCTATTCCCGGTCTATGACGGCAAAACGCATCGCCTGAGTATTGAGGTCCGTCCGCCGATGGACGATCTGCTCACCGCGGACGACCACACCATCGCGCGTCGAATGAACGAAGAGGTGGAGATCCTGGTGGGGCCGCATGCCGAACAGTACACGTGGATTTTGAAGCTGCTTAAAACGCGTAAACCGGGTGAAACAGAGCCCTACAAACGCAAAGAGCTTTATCCGAGGAAATAAAAAAAGCCCTCTCCAGACGGAGAGGGCTTTTTAACACAAACGTTATTACTCGACGGTCATAACGCGCGTGGTGTTGGTTGAGCCGATGGTGCTCATCACATCGCCCTGGGTCACGATAACGATATCACCGGACACCAGATAGCCTTTGTCGCGCAGCAGGTTTACGGCATCGTGCGCTGCAGCTACGCCATCATTAGTGCTGTCGAAGTGAACCGGCGTCACGCCGCGGTACAACGCCGTCAGGTTCAGGGTACGTTCGTGACGGGACATGGCGAAAATTGGCAGGCCAGAGCTGATACGAGAGGTCATCAGCGCGGTGCGGCCAGATTCGGTCATGGTGATGATCGCGGTAACGCCCTTCAGGTGGTTTGCCGCGTACATCGCAGACATCGCAATCGCTTCTTCCACGTTGTCGAACTGCACGTCCAGACGATGTTTAGAGACGTTGATGCTTGGGATCTTTTCAGCGCCCAGGCAGACTCGCGCCATGGCGGCCACGGTTTCTGCCGGATACTGGCCCGCAGCGGTTTCCGCAGAGAGCATCACCGCATCCGTACCGTCCAGCACGGCGTTGGCCACGTCCATGACTTCCGCACGGGTTGGCATTGGGTTGGTGATCATCGATTCCATCATCTGAGTGGCGGTGATCACCGCGCGGTTCAGCTGACGTGCGCGACGAATCAGCGCTTTCTGGATACCGACCAGCTCAGGGTCGCCGATTTCCACGCCCAGGTCACCACGCGCAACCATGACAACGTCAGAGGCGAGGATCACATCGTCCATGGCATCCTGATCGCAAACGGCCTCCGCGCGTTCAACTTTAGCGACGATTTTAGCATCGCAGCCTGCATCACGTGCCAGGCGACGCGCATAGTTAAGATCTTCGCCACAGCGCGGGAAGGAGACGGCCAGGTAGTCAACGCCGATCAGCGCGGCAGTTACGATGTCCGCTTTGTCTTTATCGGTAAGCGCTTCTGCTGAGAGGCCGCCACCCAGTTTGTTGATGCCTTTATTGTTGGAGAGCGGGCCGCCAACGGTGACTTCGGTGAACACTTTCATGCCCTGAACTTCCAGCACTTTCAGCTGTACGCGACCGTCGTCGAGCAGCAGGATATCGCCAGGCACCACGTCAGCCGGCAGGCCTTTATAGTCGATACCAACTTTCTCTTTATCGCCTTCGCCTTTGCCCAGGTTGGCATCAAGCAGGAATTTGTCGCCGATATTGAGGAAAACTTTACCCTCTTTAAAGGTCGATACACGGATTTTTGGACCCTGCAAATCGCCGAGGATAGCAACGTGGCGGCCCAGTTTTGCTGCAATTTCACGCACTTTATCGGCACGTAATTTATGGTCTTCTGGCGTACCGTGAGAGAAGTTCATACGCACCACGTTGGCACCGGCGGCGATAATTTTTTCGAGATTATTATCGCGATCGGTGGCCGGGCCTAAGGTGGTTACGATCTTGGTTCTGCGAAGCCTTCTGGACATGTAATACTCCGTTGACTGAAACAACTTTGGTGTTGCGTGAACATTGAATCGGCCTTCATCTGCTGCAAGGCAGCGGCGAGGGGACCGAATGCCGTAAATCGTTACATCGTCATTATTCGTGACGTATTCGTTATCAACTATCAGGGAACATCGCTCTTTATAAGCAATTCTTTATCAAAACGCGATTCCTTCAGCGCTTCCTTGACCCGCTTCAAGTTATCCCGGAATTTTGCCCCGCGACGTAGGGTAAAACCGGTCGCAAGCACGTCAATCACGGTGAGCTGGGCCAGTCGGGAGACCATCGGCATATAAATGTCTGTGTCTTCCGGCACGTCGAGGGTGATTGCCAGCGTTGCCTCACGCGCCAGCGGCGTGCCGGCTGTAGTGAGGGCAATCACCATGGCATCGTTTTCACGGGCCAGCTGCGCCAGCTCTACCTGACTTTTGGTGCGGCCGGTATGCGAAATCAGTACCACGACGTCATCTTCACTGCAATTCATACAGCTCATGCGTTGCAGCACAATGTCATCGGAATAAATAACCGGAACGTTAAAGCGGAAAAATTTATTCATGGCGTCATGCGCGACGGCCGCCGACGACCCGAGCCCAAAGAACGCAATTCGCTTGGCCTGGGTGAGTAAATCCACCGCGCGATTCACGGAGCTCATGTCCAGAGACTGACGGACGTGGTCAAGCGAAGCCATGGCCGACTCAAAAATTTTCGTGGTATAGGCATCAACGCTGTCGTCTTCATCCACATTACGATTAACATAAGGGGTGCCGTTAGCCAGACTTTGTGCCAGATGCAGTTTAAAATCAGGAAAGCCGCGCGTTTCCAGACTGCGGCAAAAGCGATTGACCGTGGGTTCGCTAACACCCGCTTCCTGTGCCAGAGCGGCGATGCTTGAATGAATCGCCTGAGCGGGGGAGGCCATAATGACCTCGGCCACTTTACGCTCGGATTTGCTAAGGTGTTCCAGTTGAAACTGGATTTTTTCCAGCATGTTCATGTTAACAGGACGCTCATGGGTGTAAACGATTTCATAAATTGATGAAATCGAGATTCGATTTAGCCGATATTACCCTTGTGGCCTCCCTTAAGGGTAACAATCGACAAGATAATGTTGTTGTTTTTTTTCATTACTTGATCGGTGTCGGGTTTTGCTATGACCCTGTTGCGCAAAGAAACGACGGTTGTTGCGTCATTAAGCCGTCGAAATCATCCGAAGGGTGAAAAATCGCGGTATCGCACGCGACGATAAGCGCAAATGGTTTCGGGAATGACGTAAAAGCAGTACAGTGCATTGTAATAAAATTACAACGATACCTGGCAGAAGTACCAGGTGATCCAACTGAGGAGAATGACATGGCGGTAACGCAAACAGCCCAGGCATGTGACCTGGTCATTTTCGGCGCGAAAGGCGATCTTGCACGCCGAAAATTGCTGCCTTCCCTGTATCAACTGGAGAAAGCGGGCCAAATTCATCCGGATACCCGTATCCTGGGTGTAGGGCGCGCCGACTGGGACAAGGACGCTTATACCAAAGTCGTCCGCGAGGCGCTCGAAACTTTCATGAAAGAAAAAATTGATGAAAGTTTGTGGGATACCCTGAGTGGACGCCTCGATTTCTGCAACCTGGACGTGAATGACGTCAGCGCATTCGCCCGCCTGGGCGCGATGCTGGATCAGAAAAACCGTGTCACCATAAACTATTTCGCTATGCCGCCAAGCACCTTCGGCGCCATTTGCAAAGGCCTGGGCGAAGCCAAACTGAACGCCAAACCGGCGCGCGTCGTGATGGAGAAGCCGCTGGGTACGTCGCTGGCAACCTCGCGCGAAATCAACGACCAGGTGGGCGAGTTCTTTGAAGAATGCCAGGTCTACCGTATCGACCACTACCTCGGTAAAGAGACGGTTCTGAACCTGCTGGCGCTGCGTTTCGCTAACTCCCTGTTTGTGAATAACTGGGACAACCGCACTATCGACCACGTGGAAATCACCGTGGCGGAAGAGGTGGGGATTGAAGGTCGCTGGGGTTACTTTGACCAGGCCGGTCAGATGCGCGACATGATCCAGAACCACCTGCTGCAGATTCTGTGCATGATTGCAATGTCTCCTCCGTCTGACCTGACGGCTGACAGCATCCGCGACGCCAAAGTGAAAGTGCTGAAGTCGCTGCGCCGTATCGACCGCTCCAACGTGCGCGAGAAGACCGTTCGCGGCCAGTACACCGCCGGGTTTGCGCAAGGCAAAAAAGTGCCAGGCTACCTGGAAGAAGAGGGCGCGAACAAGTCCAGCAACACCGAGACGTTTGTGGCGATCCGCGTGGATATCGACGACTGGCGCTGGGCGGGTGTTCCATTCTACCTGCGCACCGGTAAACGTCTGCCGGCCAAATGTTCCGAAGTGGTTGTCTACTTTAAGAACCCGGAATTGAACCTGTTCAAAGAGTCCTGGCAGGAACTGCCGCAAAATAAACTGACCATTCGTCTGCAGCCGGACGAGGGCGTGGATATCCAGATCCTGAACAAAGTGCCGGGCCTGGATCATAAACACAACCTGCAGACCACCAAGCTGGATCTGAGCTATTCCGAAACTTTCAACCAGACGCACCTGGCCGATGCTTACGAGCGTCTGCTGCTGGAAACCATGCGCGGTATTCAGGCGCTGTTCGTGCGCCGCGATGAAGTGGAAGAAGCATGGAAATGGGTCGACTCCATCACCGAAGCCTGGGCTGCCGATCAGGATGCGCCAAAACCGTATCAGGCGGGCACCTGGGGACCTGTCGCGTCGGTGGCGATGATCACCCGCGATGGCCGCTCCTGGAACGAGTTTGAGTAAGATAATCCGCTAGCCCGAAAGTGTTATTTTACCGGTAACATGATCTAACACAGCTAGTGGCACAATTTTCAACTTTTAAGCTCCGTGTGGATTCACCCGCGGAGCTTTTTTTATTACACTGCCGGAAGTGATTTTGCCCCTGAGCTCCGGACAGCAAGCGTTTCAGCGTTGTTAACAACTGCCAGCGACTTTGTAAACTCCCGAGCCCGGACAGATAAATGAGAGGAGCTTTTATGAATCCGACATTGTTACGCGTAACACAGCGCATTATTGAGCGCTCGAAAGAGACCCGTTCGGCCTACCTCGCCCGGATTGAGCAGGCAAAGAGCAACACCGTCCACCGATCTCAGCTGGCCTGCGGTAACCTGGCGCACGGCTTCGCCGCCTGCCAGCCTGACGATAAAGCGTCGCTGAAAAGCATGTTGCGTAACAATATCGCCATCATTACCGCTTATAACGATATGCTCTCCGCGCACCAGCCCTATGAGGTTTACCCGGATATCATCCGTAAAGCGCTGCACAGCGTGAATGCGGTGGGCCAGGTCGCGGGTGGGGTACCCGCCATGTGCGACGGCGTAACGCAGGGTCAGGACGGTATGGAGCTCTCCCTGCTGAGCCGCGAAGTGATTGCCATGTCCGCGGCGGTGGGTCTTTCACACAACATGTTTGATGGCGCGCTCTATCTCGGCGTGTGCGACAAGATTGTCCCGGGTCTGGTGATGGCGGCGCTGTCGTTTGGGCATCTGCCTGCTATCTTCGTGCCGTCCGGTCCAATGGCAAGCGGCCTGCCGAACAAAGAAAAAGTGCGTATCCGCCAGCTGTACGCGGAAGGGAAAGCAGACCGTCAGGCGCTGCTGGAGGCGGAAGCCGCGTCCTATCATGCGCCGGGGACCTGTACGTTCTACGGTACGGCTAACACTAACCAGATGGTGGTGGAGTTTATGGGGATGCAGCTTCCGGGCTCGTCCTTTATCCAGCCGGATGCGCCGCTGCGCAAGGCGCTGACCGAGGCCGCGGCCCGTCAGGTTACGCGTCTGACCGGAAACGGCAACGAATGGATGCCGATGGGTAAAATGGTCGATGAAAAAGTCATCGTCAACGGGATTGTCGCGCTGCTGGCAACCGGGGGGTCAACCAACCACACCATGCACCTGGTGGCTATGGCGCGTGCGGCGGGCATTCTGATTAACTGGGATGACTTCTCCGAGATCTCTTCCGTGGTGCCGCTGATGGCACGCCTGTACCCGAATGGCCCGGCGGACATCAACCACTTCCAGGCCGCTGGCGGCGTACCGCTGCTGATGCGCGAGCTGCTGAAGGGCGGTCTGCTGCATGAAGACGTGAATACCGTGGCTGGCTTTGGCCTGCAGCGCTACACCCAGGAGCCGTGGCTGAACAACGGCGAGCTGGACTGGCGTGATGGGGCGAGCGCGTCTCTTGATGCGCAGGTGATTGCCACTATCGACAAACCTTTCTCTCCTCACGGTGGCACCAAAGTGCTGAGCGGCAACCTCGGTCGCGCGGTGATGAAAACCTCTGCCGTACCGGAAGAGAACCAGATTATCGAAGCGCCGGCGGTGGTATTTGAAAGCCAGCACGACGTATTACCTGCCTTTGACGCCGGCCTGCTTGATAAAGACTGCGTGGTGGTGGTGCGTCACCAGGGGCCTAAAGCTAACGGGATGCCAGAATTACATAAACTTATGCCACCACTTGGTGTATTATTGGACCGCCGTTTCAAAATTGCGTTAGTAACCGATGGACGCCTCTCTGGGGCATCCGGTAAAGTGCCTTCAGCCATCCACGTGACGCCTGAAGCTTACGACGGCGGTTTACTGGCGAAAGTGCGTGACGGTGACACGATCCGCGTGAACGGTCAGACAGGTGAGTTAACCCTGCTGGTCGATGACGCCGAGCTGGCGGCACGTCAGCCCCATATTCCTGACCTGAGCGCATCGCGCGTGGGGACCGGACGCGAAATGTTCAGCGCGCTGCGTGAGAAACTCTCCGGTGCGGAGCAGGGCGCTACCTGTATTACGTTTTAAGACGACTTGATTTTAACGATCTGGCGAGAGAAAACTCTGATGAAAAACTGGAAAACAAGTGCAGAATCAATCCTGACCACTGGCCCTGTCGTGCCGGTTATCGTGGTAAACAAGCTGGAGCACGCTGTACCGATGGCGAAAGCGCTGGTTGCGGGTGGCGTTCGCGTTCTGGAAGTGACCCTGCGCACCGCCTGCGCGATGGATGCCATTCGCGCGATTGCCAAAGAAGTGCCGGACGCCATCATCGGTGCGGGTACCGTGACGAACGCAAAACAGCTGGCTGAAGTGACCGAAGCGGGCGCACAGTTTGCCATTAGCCCGGGGCTGACCGAGTCGCTGCTGAAAGCCGCGACCGAAGGCACTATTCCACTGATCCCGGGTATCAGCACCGTCTCCGAACTGATGCTGGGCATGGACTACGGTCTAAAAGAGTTTAAATTCTTCCCGGCTGAAGCGAACGGCGGCACCAAAGCGCTGCAGGCGATTGCGGGTCCATTCTCTCAGGTACGCTTCTGCCCGACGGGCGGCATCTCTCCTGCCAACTACCGTGACTACCTGGCACTGAAAAGCGTCCTGTGCATCGGTGGCTCATGGCTGGTTCCGGCGGATGCGCTGGAAGCGGGCGACTGGGATCGCATCACCAAACTGGCTCGCGAAGCGGTAGAAGGCGCGAAGCAGTAAGTCTCTCGTCGCATGAAAAACGGGCCTTTCGGCCCGTTTTTTTATCCCGTTACCTTAACGCTTGCTGCGGCCGCTTTGGCTCTCGCCACGGCGTCGTCAACGTTATCCCCGGTGGCTAACGCCACGCCAAGACGCCGGGTTCCATCAATCTCCGGCTTGCCGAACAAACGTACCTGCAACCCGGCACCCACCGCCCCGTCGACGTTATCAAACGTGACGTTCTGGCTGGTTAGTTGCGGCAGGATCACCGCCGAGGCGGCCGGGCCGTACTGACGGATACCCCCGACGGGCAGGCCGAGGAAGGCACGCACGTGCAGAGCGAATTCGGAGAGATCCTGCGAAATCAGCGTCACCATGCCGGTGTCATGCGGGCGAGGGGAAACTTCGCTGAAAATCACCTCGTCGCCGCACACAAACAGCTCGACGCCGAACAGGCCATAGCCGCCCAGCGCCAGGACGGTTTTACGGGCGATCTCCTGAGCACGTTCCAGCGCCAGGGCGCTCATCTGCTGCGGCTGCCAGGATTCGCGATAATCGCCATCTTCCTGGCGGTGGCCAATCGGGTCGCAGAAATGGACGCCGTCAACGGCGCTGACGGTCAGCAGGGTGATCTCGAAATCAAACTTCACGACGCCTTCGACGATGACGCGACCGGCGCCGGCGCGGCCGCCCTGCTGGGCGTACTCCCACGCCTTCTCGAGCGTGCTGCTGTCGCGAATAAAGCTCTGTCCTTTACCGGAGGAGCTCATCACCGGCTTAACGATGCACGGGTAACCAATCTCGTCTACAGCCTGCAGGAATGCCGCCTTATCGCCAGCAAAACGATAGCTCGACGTGGGCAATCCCAGCTCTTCTGCCGCCAGGCGACGAATGCCTTCGCGGTTCATGGTCAGCTTTGCGGCTTTCGCGCAGGGCACCACGCGCTGGCCTTCCTGCTCAAGCGCGATCAGCGTATCGGTGGCAATGGCTTCAATTTCCGGCACGACAAAATCAGGTTTCTCGCGCGTAATCAGCTCGCGAAGGGCATCGCCATCCAGCATGTTAATCACATAAGCACGATGGGCGACGTGCATGGCTGGGGCGTCGGCGTAACGGTCCACGGCAATCACTTCCACGCCTAAACGCTGGCACTCAATGGCGACTTCTTTCCCCAGCTCGCCCGATCCCAACAGCATCACTCGCGTCGCCGCAGGTCGCAGCGCGGTTCCTAAACGAATCATAACAATCCCCCTGAAAAAGTTGCGGGCAGTATAAACGAAAACGTTTGCGTATGTCTTGTACACGGCCAGGTGAGGGGAGAAGAAATTTGCGCTTCTTTAGCCCGTCCAGACATTTCCTGACGCCCGCTCGCTTACGCTGTGGACTATGTTCACCGTTAAGTGAGGGAAACTATGTCTGGCTGGCTAAATCAATTGCAATCCCTGTTAGGGCAGAAAACATCGTCTGGCGAGCTGGACCTGAGCAAACTGCTGGTACCCGGGGCGCTCGGCGGGCTGGCAGGCCTGCTGGTTGCGAATAAATCCTCGCGCAAGCTGCTGGCAAAGTACGGGACAGGCGCACTGCTGGCCGGTGGGGGCGCCATTGCGGGTACCGTCCTGTGGAACAAATACAAGGACAGGGTTAGGACCGCGCACAGCGATGAACCGCATTACGGCGAGCACACCTCGCCGCTGGATCTGCGTACCGAACGGCTGATCCTGGCGCTGGTCTTTGCCGCGAAAAGTGACGGACATATCGACGATAAGGAACGACTGGCGATCGAGCAGCAGCTGCGTGAAGCCGGCGTTGAAGAGAAGGGCAGAACGCTGGTGGCGCAGGCCATCGAACAGCCTCTGGAGCCGCAGCGTCTGGCACAAAGCGTGAAAAATGAGGAAGAGGCGCTTGAACTCTATTTCCTCAGCTGTGCCGCCATCGATATCGATCACTTTATGGAGCGGAGCTACCTTAACGCCCTGGGCGATGCGTTAAAGATCCCACAAGACGTGCGCGAAGGCATTGAGCGGGATATCCGGGAACAAAAACAGGCGTTACAGGGATAGTTCTCGCCGTTGCGACCCTGTTTCGCTTGCATCATGCGTGGGTTTTGCCAACCTTATAGGGTGTAAAACGAAAAAGAATGATGACATGCCACCGAAAGCCCGACGTATACCTTATGCGATCACCACGCATGGCGATACGCGTATAGACAATTATTACTGGCTACGGGACGATTCGCGCTCCCGGCCAGATGTGCTCGACTACCTGCACGAGGAAAACGACTATGGCCGCAAGGTCATGTCCAGCCAGCAGACGCTTCAGGACCAGCTGCTGAATGAAATGGTGCAGCGTATTCCTCAGCGCGATATCTCCGCGCCCTGGACCAAAAACGGCTATCGCTATCGCCATATTTACGAGCCCGGCAATGAGTATCCCATCTATCAGCGCCAGTCGGTGTTAAGCGCCGAATGGGACGAGTGGGATATTCTGCTGGATGCCAACCAGCGCGCTGCCCACAGCGAGTTTTATACCCTGGGTGGCATGTCCATTTCGCCTGACAATGCGGTGATGGCACTGGCGGAGGATTATCTCTCCCGCCGCCAGTACGGCCTGCGGTTTCGCAATCTGGAGACCGGCAACTGGTATCCGGAAATGCTGGAAAACGTCTCCCCGGATTTTGTCTGGGCGAATGATTCCGAGACGGTTTACTACGTCAAAAAGCACGCCTCGACGCTACTACCTTATCAGGTATGGCGGCATACCGTGGGAACGGACTCCGCTGACGACGAGCTGGTTTATGAAGAGAAAGACGAAACGTTTTATGTCAGCCTGCATAAAACCTCCTCGCGCCACTATGTGATTATCTTCCTTGCCAGCGCGACGACGTCGGAAGTTCTGCTGCTGGATGCCGAACTGCCTGACGCCCAGCCGCTCTGTTTTCTGCCGCGCCGCAAGGATCACGAGTACAGCCTGGATCATTTCCAGCACAGCTTTTATTTGCGCTCCAATCGTGAGGGCAAAAACTTTGGTCTCTATAAAACCAAAGTGCGCGATGAGCGCAAGTGGGAGGTGCTTATTCCCGCGCGGGATCAGGTGATGCTGGAAGGGTTCACCCTGTTTACCGACTGGCTGGTGGTGGAGGAGCGTCAGCGCGGGCTGACCAGTATCCGGCAAATCAATCGCAAAACGCGTGAAGTGGTGGGGATTGCGTTCGACGACCCGGCCTATGTGACGTGGATTGGATTCAATCCCGAACCCGAATCATCGCGGCTGCGCTACGGCTACTCATCCATGACCACACCGGACACCCTGTTTGAGCTGGACATGGATACCGGGCAGCGCCAGGTGATTAAACAGACCGAGGTAAAAGGTTTTGAGTCTGAAAACTACCGCAGCGAGCACCTCTGGGTCACCGCCCGGGATGGCGTTGAGGTCCCCGTCTCGCTCGTCTATCACCAAGCCCATTTCCAGAAAGGCAAAAACCCGATCCTGGTTTACGGCTACGGTTCGTATGGCTCAAGCATGGACGCCGATTTCAGCAGCAGCCGATTAAGCCTGCTCGATCGCGGTTTTGTTTTCGCCATAGCCCATATTCGCGGCGGCGGTGAGCTGGGCCAACACTGGTATGAAGACGGGAAATTCCTGAAAAAGAAAAACACCTTCAATGATTATCTCGACGTCTGCGATGCGCTAATTGAGCAGGGCTATGGCGATCCGCAACTCTGCTTTGGCATGGGAGGCAGCGCGGGCGGCATGCTGATGGGGGCGGTTATCAACCAGCGTCCCGATCGCTTTAAGGGGATTGTCGCGCAGGTACCGTTTGTCGATGTGGTCACGACCATGCTCGATGAATCTATCCCTCTTACCACCGGGGAGTTTGAGGAGTGGGGAAATCCGCAGGATGAGATGTACTACCGCTATATGAAAGAGTACAGCCCGTACGATAACGTGGAGGCGAAAGCCTACCCGCACATGCTGGTCACCACCGGTTTGCATGATTCTCAGGTGCAGTACTGGGAGCCGGCAAAATGGGTGGCAAAGCTGCGGGAGCTGAAAACCGATGGCAATCTGCTGCTGCTGTGTACCGATATGGACTCCGGACACGGCGGGAAATCGGGACGATTTAAATCGTACGAAGGGGTTGCCCTGGAATATGCCTTCCTGATTGGCCTGGCGCAGGACACGCTGCCAGGCCGTGCGGAGGGTTAAGCGTCGCCCAGATAATGTTTCAGCGTTAAGCGCAGTTCCGGACTCATTCTGTCGAGGTTGTTATACAGCCAGCGCAAATAGCCCGGGTCTTTATCCGCTACCTCGGACACCGGCTTCCCGCGATATTTACCAAAGGTAAATGTGGTCAGTAACGCGGGGCGTCCGGTGATCGTCGCCATATCATCCGGTGTCCAGCCTGAGATATTCATAATATCAATCAGCAACGCGGCGGTGATATAGCAGTCATACAGGGCGCGGTGATGGTGAAGCCCCTCAGGGGTACGAACGCTGAGCTTGCGGGACTTGTACAGCGCCATATTGCTGTATTTGATGCCCGGCCAGAGACGACGCGCCAGCTTCATGGTGCAAATCCATTCGCCCGGCATTTCAGGTAGCACCCGGCGGTCAAAGCTGGCGTTATGCGCGACGTACCACGGGCTACCGTAGTAGTGCGGAATGATCTCTTCAATCCAGGGCTTATCCGCCACCATCGATTCTGTAATGCGATGGATAGCCATCGCCTGGGGGCTGATGGGGCGATCGGGACGCACCAGATGGCTCATTGGGTTGACGATTTTACCATCAACCACGTCGACAGAGGCCACTTCCACTATTCCGCCCTGAAGATCGCAAGTTTCGGTATCGATGACGCGCAGCATTGAAAACTCCTGAGCTTAAAACGCCTAGCCTAAAGGAATGATATCGCCTTGCCAACCCTCTCCGCCGAGCGTGCCGGTCACCAGAAGCTCGCCCTCATCCGCGCGGACGATCAGCTGGCCTTTATCATCCCACAGCGCGCTGCCGCCGCAGGCGTTCGCCATTAGCACCGCGATAGCATATTTATGCGCGAAGCGCTGCAGGTTACTGATGGACTGCCGCCAGCGATTATCCCCCACCGACTGGCAGCTGGTAACAAGCGTTGCTCTGGGATCGAGATTGGGAGAATCGGGATGTGCATCAATGATGCTAAGGTGCTTGTCCCCCGGCACCAGGCTCGCTCCGCGCCCTTGCGGATAGCGCAAAATGCGATGGCGGGCAGGCGAAAACAGCACAAGACCTTTCTGTCTCTGCCCATCCTGATCCAGGGGGAGTCCCGCAATAACGGTAATCTGGTAAAAATGTGCCGCGTTAAGCAGCGGCTCCAGCTGCGCGTCATCGGGTGGGAAAGGTAGCGTCGGCGCGCCAGAGCCCGTTAAGGAGAGTTCAGGGAAGACCAGCAGATCGCACCCCTGCCGTGCGGCTTCGGCGATGAAGCGCAGGTGGTGCGTAACATGGTCATTCACACTCTGATGCAGCCCGCCATACTGGGCTGCCGCTATGTTCCAATGTGACATCGTGACTTCCTTATACACTGAGTCGCAGGGATATAAGAATACACCTAAATTTATCAGGGGTTTCTTATCCTGCCAGATTCCGCGTAAGGAAGTGTAACGACTCGTTAAGCTTATTTAACTTTAGGTTCGTACGGTAAACGGGAGAGGTTAACCGAGGCGAGACGGTGGGCGATTAATCTTTCGCGAAACCAGTCGCGCAGATGGGCGGGTTGTTCCCGTTCAACGACTTCAGCCACGACAGGCATGTTGTAACGCTCTTTGAAAGCTACGCCAGCGGCAGCGAGATCGACATTCACTTTATCCATCTCGTCCTGCGGAAGGGCGGCCAGATTGATCTTCATTACCTTCTCCTTTTTCTGCGGCGGCAACGTTACCGCGATTGCACGACGATGACAAGCGGAGGCAGGATGATCCTCGACTCGTTTATTATACAGCGTTATTCTTTAGCATACAGACATAACAAAAAGGAATGATTGCGATGGGTTTCTCCGCCTCCCGCGCGGTATGCGCACTGGTTTTTGTGGCCTCGACAATGATGGCGCCCTCCGCGCTGGCACATGCACATCTTAAACAGCAGAGCCCGGCAGCGGAGAGCGTGGTGAGCGCTCCGCAGGCGCTTACGCTGAATTTTTCAGAAGGCATCGAACCGGGGTTTAGCGGTGTGGTGGTAACGGATGCGCAAAAGCAGGTCATCAAAACGGGAACCGCCACGCGCGATGAAAAGAACAAGGCGCAACTCACCGTTCCGCTGGAACAAACGCTGACGTCGGGGACGTACCAGGTAGACTGGCATGTCGTCTCCGTAGACGGCCATAAAACCAAAGGCAGCTATCACTTTAGCGTGAAATAGCATGCTGGCGCTGTGTTATATCGGGTTGCGCTTTATCCATTTCGGGGCGCTGATGCTTGTTTTTGGCAACGCGCTTTACAGCGTCTGGTTTGCGCCTTCCTCTCTCCACCGCCTGATGTCCCGGCGATTTCAGCTGCAGCAGAAAGTGGCGGCCTTAATGAGCCTGGCGGCAGCGCTCCTGATGTTTATGCTTCAGGGCGGACTGATGGGTAACGGCTGGGGAGATGTGTTTGCCCCGCAGGTCTGGTACGGCGTAATGAGGACGCAGTTTGGCAGCGTCTGGCTGTGGCAAATCATACTCGCTGCGACCACGGTCGGCGCAGCATGGCTCGCACCGCTGAAAGGTTCGCGGCTGCTGTTGCTTACGATGGGCCAGCTTATCCTGCTGGCTGGGGTAGGGCACGCGGCAATGAACGACGGTCCGATGGGGGCGTTGCAGCGTCTTAATTATGCTTTTCACCTGATCTGCGCCGCAACCTGGCTTGGCGGATTACTGCCTCTGCTGTTCTGCATGCGTCTGGCTAAAGGACGCTGGCAGAATGCCGCCATTTATACCATGATGCGCTTTTCGCGCGTGGGCCATTACGCCGTCGCGGGCGTGCTGCTCAGCGGAGCGATCAATGCGCTCATGATACTGGGTGTCCATATTCCCTGGCAGGCTGGTTACGTACAGTTTTTGTTGTTCAAATGTGCGCTGGTGGCGTTGATGGTGGTAATTGCGCTGGCAAATCGGTATTTTCTGGTGCCACGGTTTCGTCCGGAGAGCGGGCGAGCACAACAGATTTTTATCAGGATGACGCAGGCAGAAGTGGTGCTGGGAGCGCTGGTGCTGGCAACGGTCAGTCTGTTCGCCACCTGGGAACCCTTCTGATAAGGTTAAATATCATATGAAAAAGACAGTACTTTCTCTCATCTTGCTGGCCTGTACGGGGAGCGCGCTTGCCGCACCGCAGGTTATCACCGTCAGCCGTTTTGAAGTGGGTAAGGACAAATGGGCTTTCAATCGCGAAGAGGTGATGCTGACCTGCCGTCCGGGCCATGCGCTGTATGCGATCAACCCGAGCACGCTGGTGCAATATCCGCTGAATGATATCGCAGAGCAGCAGGTAGCCAGCGGTAAAAGCAGCGGCCAGCCGATTAGCATTATTCAGATCGATGACCCGTCGCATCCGGGACAAAAAATGAGTCTGGCACCGTTTATCGAGCGCGCCGACAAGCTCTGCTAACGTTCGGGTTTACAATAAAAAACCGCAGATGCTTGCGAAAGCACTGCGGTTTTTCACATTTAATGATGCTCTGGCGCTTTTTTTCCGACCGCTTTAGCTGTGGACTGGAAAACCTGGCGTCGTCATCTATTCTTAAAAGGCAAGGCGACTTAGCCTGCATTAATGCCAACTTTTAGCGCACGGCTCTCTCCCAAGAGCCATTTCCCTGGACCGAATACAGGAATCGTATTCGGTCTCTTTTTATCTGTGTGTTTTTTAAAGCATTTTTCGGTGCTGACTCGACATCATCCGAAACTTTCTCGAACTTTCCATATCCTGTCTAAACCATAACATACTCAGGACCGCGTGCGTCCAGGGTTTTTTGGGATCTTTGTTAAAATTTTGTGGCCGAGCGACCGCTGAGCAAACGCCTCCTGACGTTCGAAAGGGCAACCCTTAAGTTAAATAATGAACGCGCTGAATTTGTCTTTGTGTTGGACAATGTACTCAGGGAAGTTTTCAACCGTTAGCTCTTGCCTGATTAACGTCCTGTCCCGCCCCCAGATATCTTCCGCGTTTTTAATGACCTTCATGATGTGTTCCGGGTTGTTAAACTCAGGGAGATCGTATTCAGTATGGGAAATGGTCGACATTTTTTCTGAGATGCGCTCGGGTGTCATCACCCATGAGAAATGCCAGCCACCATTTTCAATGATGCGGTTGTTAATCTTGAACCAGTTCCACTTTAGCCAGGACCAGTTTTTAACACTTCGGGTGCGTTTAAGATTCCTGAATGACTCAGGTTCACCGCCAAAGAAGTTAACGAGATTTTTATACTGGGTGGCTCTCGGTAATTTACATTTTCTTGGCGTGTTATCTGTATTAAAAACCTGCAGGTTAAACTGATAATTATAAAAATTCTGATAAATAGTAGTGCAGAGCTTTTTGGGGTTTATCGATGCTACTACCTGAGGTGAAAATATCTCGTCCACATCGGAAACTAAAATCAAATCATCATCGCTGGCATGGGACAAACCCTGCATGATGGCATTCCTCTGCGCGGCTTCATTTGCCCACGCATCCACTACCATTCCCTCTGGCAAACCCGGGATCACCTCTCGGGCCGGATGTGATTCTTCAGCGGCTTTCGTAATCGGTTCTTTATCATGCACAACGTAGATAATTTTATCTTTAAACTGACGGTATTTATTAATGTCAAAATGCAGCTGCCTCTTTTTACCGGTAAAGGTATGCGTTGACTCAACGATAACGAAGCGATCGACAACGTCCGCTAGCGTGTTCAGCCTGATTTCGAGAAGCATATCTTCATCGTAATATAAGAAGCAGTCATAGATCATTACCGAAGTCCCTCATTTGTGCGCCCACATTGCGCTTTTCCCAACGCATTCGCCGGTATCATTTCGCGCAATGCTAACTGAGCGCACTCGCCCTGCGCAATAGTACGCTGCTTTATCATTCATCTTTTAAACAGAATGCATCCACTATGCAGTGAGCGAAGACGCCAGCCAGGCTAAAAGTGGGACTTAATGGATACCTCTATTTCATCGAGCAGCTCAAAGCGACGGCGGTATTCTGCACGTTTTTTACTGGCGATCTCTTCAAGCGATTTACGCTCCATCTGTAGCGGCAGCTGCCAGCAGAAGGCCGAAAGCTTTTTACCGTCCAGCGATGCCCAAAATTCATCGTAGCTGGCATGGAAATGGCGACCTTTGCTCAGGCGATATCGCAACGCGCGGAAAACGTGACCCTCATCGCTGACGGCAAAAATCGCCCGGACGGATGACTGCGCAGCCAGCTGGAAGAGGACTTCCATCAACACCCGTTTGGGGAAAAGACCATGACAGGCGCGGGTGGCCTGTTTAATGACGTCTCGCGATACGCAGCGGCGGGGTCCCTGAAGCCCGCCAATCACCATGACTTGCTGACCGTTGCTGCGCGCGACGCTAAAGGTCAGGCTGGCCAGCAGCGTGTCCTCGTTGTCGCGTAGCCACAGCGTGCTTTCGCCTTCGCGCTCGGCTTTCCCCGCAGAGGAAGCATTGACCGTATAGGTTACACCGTCTTTTGCATGGAACTGCGCAACGGCTTGTTCCTGCGGGCTGGTCAGGGCCTGGGCGAGACCGCTCTCTTTCAGGCGGTCAATCCAGTAATAATGGTTAACGATAGCGTCGGCGCGATCGTTAGCCGTCAGGCCGCGCATCAGGTACTGCCGGTGGGTCTTGCTCGGCAATGTAATTTGAGAGGCCAGCAGCCTGTCAAAATCGTCGCGACCCGAAAGGGTTTCCAGCATGCGATGTGTAGAAGACCAGAACACCAGCGAACGTAACAGGAACTTCAGGCGATATTCGCGTTTGCGCCAGATCGGCCCCGGAACGCGTTTGCCGTTCACCAGCTCGGAAATAATATTTGTGCGATGCGGATAGAAAACATCGTTATGCAGGTGCGTATTAGACACGTGAAGACCCCTCTTTTTTTCTGCCCTTATTCTAAAGAGCCAGGAAAAGGGGATTAATAGCGCGAGGATCTTTATTTCTGTTTGGTTTACCGTTTGTTTGATTTCGTGATGACCACGCCTGTCCGTCGACTTTTCTACGGCAGCTATACTGTTTAAAGGAGGTGCTATGTATCAGCGAATTGAAGGTGGAATGTGGCGTCACGTCTGGGTTGTCAGCGATATACACGGTTGCTACCAGTGGCTAATGGATGAACTTAAACGCCGTCATTTTAATCCGTATGAGGATTTACTTATTTCTGTCGGGGATATGATCGATCGCGGCCCTGATAGCGTTAAATGCCTGCAGTTAATTAATGAAAAATGGTTTCGTGCCGTGCGGGGAAACCATGAGCAAATGGCGCTCGACGGTCTGGATAATAACGATTTTTCTCTCTGGATGATGAATGGCGGAATGTGGTTTTCGCGTCTTGAACGCGATCGGCAACAGCTTGCGCTGTCGTTGCTCGACGCCTGTCGCGACTTACCGCATATCATCGAGATAACCTGTGCGAACGGTCTGAATGTGATTGCCCATGCTGATTATCCGGCCGCGGAATACCGCTGGCAAAAACCGGTCAGTGACCAGCGCGTCTTATGGAACCGCGATCGGTTGATGGGGTTTATGGTGGGCAAAGGAGAGGGCATCAGCGGCGCGGATCATTTCTGGTTCGGACATACGCCCGTCGACAGAAGGTATGATTTTGACAATCTCCACTACATTGATACGGGTGCCGTATTTGACGGTTACTTTACGCTGGCGCAGCTGCAGTAATAAATAACCCGCCTTCGGGCGGGTTCTCTTTAGGTCAGGCAAGACGCATGACCCAGGCATCGGTTTTACTATCGTAATGCTCACGGTAAAGGACTGAATGTTCGCCATCAAGTATTGCCGGGACGCTGGTATCTGCATCCCATGCATCAAGCTGCATGCACAAATCCGGGTCGGATTTGCAGGGAATACTTAACGTTCGATCGCCTTGTGCTTCGCCGCGCAGCTCTGCGTCGTCGATCTCAAAAGCGCCAATACGCACGCTGGTTTTCGTCATAGTGCTCTCCGGGTCGGTTGTCAAAAATCTGGTATGACCAGTGTGGCCACCCATTTTTGATCGTAGACAAAGAGAGCAAAATCGCCAGTAAAAAAATGCGCTTTTTATCAATCCGTGCGATCGTTACCGGTAAACAGCCGACCGTCCCGAACCAGCTCGCGTGGATAGCTGTTTTTCAGCCTTGAGCCGACCTTTTTTGCCAGGCCCAGCGGGTATCCCTGATACGTCACAATCACTTCATCGCCTGATGGCGTGCTCTCCGGATAGACATCGCGACCACGGTACCACTCTTCGGCTTCCTGATGCGTCAGGGCAAAGGTATTGTCGCGTCCGGCAAGGGCGATTACGGCCTCATGCTGCCAGCGATACCCTTTATTATGCACTTCCGCCAGGCGGATCCCGATTCGGGAAAAACGGACCTTTCCGATGAGCGGCTCGATCTGTGCCGGGAACAGCCATATCTCTTTATCACGCATCCAGGGGCGCAGGCTCTCATCCCAGACCAGTCCCGCTTTTTTAGCGGCGGCTTCAAGCTGTGCGGTTTCTCGACCTTTAAGGGGGGAAAACGGGAAGTTACCGACCTTGAATTTAGGTGCGGGCAGGGGAGCCACCACCTGCGTTTTACGCAGACGCGCCACAAAGAACCCTTCGCAGTCGTAAATCTGCGGGAAAACATGGAGGAACCCCTCCGGGGTGACAGCCTCCTGTGCTGAGGCGAACAGATCGTCGAGCGGCAGAAACTCGACCGCATCCGGATATTGCGCTTGCAGCCACAGGCAGACATCTTCGTTCTCATCGCGGTTTAAGGTGCACGTCGAATAAACCAGCGTGCCGCCGGGGCGCAGGGCATGGAATGCGCTGTCGATCAGCTCTCGCTGCGTGGCCGCGATCTCAAGGTTGCTCTCAACTGACCAGTTTTTTAACGCATCGGGATCTTTACGCACCACCCCTTCGCCTGAGCAGGGGGCGTCCAGCAGAATGGCGTCGAAGACTTCCGGCAGGGCGGCGCCAAACACGCGTCCGTCGAAGTGCGTCAGGGCAACATTATGAATACCGCAGCGGCTGATGTTGGCATGCAACACCTTCACGCGGCTGGCGGAAAACTCGTTGGCGAGGATCGCCCCTTGATTACCCATACGGGCGGCAATTTGGGTGGTTTTTGAGCCGGGCGCTGCGGCAACATCCATTACGCGCTCTGGTGAATTGCCATCGGCAAACAGGGCGGCAACCGGCAGCATCGAGCTGGCTTCCTGAATATAGAACAGACCGCTCAGATGTTCAGCGGTACTGCCCAGCGGCAGTGAGGCTTCGTCATCGCGTTCTATCCAGAACCCCTCAGCGCACCACGGTACCGGCGTAAGCTGCCAGCCGTACGGAGCGACCAGCGCCAGAAAATCATCGACGCTGATTTTCAGCGTGTTGACGCGAATACTCCGGCGTAGCGGACGCTGGCAGGCGGCGATAAAATCGTCTAACGACAGGTGAGAAGGAAGCGCCTCGCGCATCTGCGCCAGGAATTGTTCAGGAAGAAATACGGAGTTTTGAGCCACGGGCACACCACAGGGAAAAATTCAGGTGCGCAGTGTAGCATAAAGGCTCCGGTGCGTTGACACCGGAGCCTGTCAGATTAACGCGGCAGGGCGGTTCCCCATTCGCGCCACTCTTTTGGTTCGCTCTCGAGCAGCAGGAAGTGTTTACCCGGCTGCGCTTTTGGCGCCAGCGGCGTTCCCGGCGGCGTGGCAAACGCGATACCGCCGCGAATGAACTGGTTGAAGGTGCCGGTTTTCACCACGCCTCCCGTCAGGCCAAAGTCCAGCGAATAGCCGGATGCCAGCCAGAATACCGAGTTATTTCGAACCAGGTGCTGGTAACGTTCGCTAATACGTAATGCCACCATCACGCGGTCGGAGAGCGTACCGAGCGTCAGGCCCGTGACCGTACCCACTTCAATACCGCGGAATAGTACCGGAGTGCCGATGTTCAGCGAGCCCGCTTCCGGCACTTCCACCACGATGCTCAGGCCGCCAAGGTAGCGCGAGTCGGTGATCGTGGCTTCCTGCAGCTCGAAATCACGGCGGGCATTGCCCTGGCCTGGCTCTACGTTGATGTACGGCTGCAGGATGGTGTCGAGATGCTCAACGCCCGCGGCCGAGATCTGCGGCGTCACCACCGAGAAGCGAGAGCCGGTGCGGGCGAAGGTCTGCACATATTCCGGGTAGAGCACGGCGGTGGCCTGCACCTCGTTGCGCGAGGTGATCAGCGTCAGCTTCTGGATCTGCCCGATATCAATGCCCAGATAGCGGATTGGCATGCCTTCCGCCAGCTTGCCGGCATCAAAGGCGTGCAGGGTAATCTGCCCACCCACCGCGCGGGCGGCGGTCTCGGACGGGAAGAGAATACGCTTATCGCCTTTACGCAGATTCGCGCCCGCGCCGCTGAGGTTATCGAAGCTAATCGCCCCCCGCAGCGCGCGTGACAGCGGAGAGGCCTGTACGGTGAGCCCGTTACCGTTAAGCTGAACTTTCGCGCCGCCTTCGGCCCAGAAGACGCTGTTTGGCGTCAGCAGCTTGCGGTACTCCGGCTTGATGTGCAGTTCGATATCGAACGCGTCCGCACGCGGGCGAACGGTGATCACTTCCCCGACTTCAAACTTGCGATACAGCACCACGGAACCCGCCTGTACGTCCGGCAGCGTCTCGGCGCTTAAGGTCAGCGTGGTGGTAGGAAGATCGCTCAGGCTGTTTTCAACCGCTTTCTCCAGGTTGGCATACAGCGGATAGCTGTCGCGCACGGGGCCTTTATTCCCCGGCAAAATGCGGATACCGCCGTTAACCCATTCGCTGGCGCTGGCGCCGAGGAACTCCACGCCGTCCAGACCCACCTTCACGTCGACGCGACTGTTCACCACGAATTTGCTATCGCCATGCACCAGGTCGCTGTATTGCGGATCGATGGCGACCGAGAAAGTCACGCCATTCGCGGAGAGCTTACGCTCCAGCACCTGACCAACCTGCACGCCGTGTAAAATTAACGGCTGTCCGGCTTCGATACCGTAACTTTCTGGCGCATTCAGCGTGACCGTCACTACGCCCGGCTTTTGCAGCAGGGCTTTATCAGCCGGGGCAATCACGAAGCTATTGCTGGGTTCACCTTCGCCGGGGATGAGCTCAAACGTATTGCCGGTCAACAGCGTGCTGAGGCTGGCATCGTTCAGAGAGAGCTTTGGACTGCGCATTTCGATACGCGTTTTCTCGCGCAGGAGATCGACCACGCTCGGGTCGACCGTCATTTCGCCGGTGACCGAGCCGCCCGGGTTGAGGGTCATTTTGGTGAGCTGACCAACCTGCAATCCCTGATACATCAGCGGTGTTGAACCCGCTTTTAGCCCTTTAGCATCGGGCAGGGCGAGTTTGACGATCACGCCGCGCTGGCTGTGCGCCAGGTCAGCGTACAATCCAAATGAATCATCAGCGGTGGCAGGGCTTGAGTTTTCCGGCGAGTCAAAGGCAATGGCACCATTAACCAGCGCGGCCAGACTCTCCAGCTTCACTTTCGCACCGCTCAGGCTGAGATCCGCGTCCACGCCGGACACGTTCCAGAAGCGGCTGCCTTTTTTCACCAGATTGGTGAAGCGACGCTCGATCAGCACGTCAATGGTGACGCCCTGTTTATTTGGGTTGATCGCGTAATCGTACACACGGCCAACCGGGATTTTGCGGAAATAGACCAGTGAGCCACTGTTCAGAGAACCGAGATCCGGCGCCTGCAGATGGATCATTAAATCGCCGTTATTGAGGCGGTACTTCGGCTGTGTATCCAGGGCAACAAAGTGATCCCGCGGCTCTCCTTTACCCGGCATCATGCCAATATAGTTACCGCCCACGAGCGCATCCAGCCCGGACACACCGGCCAGAGAGGCTTTTGGCGTCACCAGCCAGAACTGCGTTTCGCTGCGCAGGGCATCCTGCATGTCAGATTTAATACTGACCCGCACCTGAATCTTGTTCAGCCCTTTTCCAAGAGAGATGTCCTGAACCGTACCCACTTCAACCCCCTGGAAGCGAACGGGCGTTCGCCCGGCGACGATGCCGTCGGCGGTCTGGAAATCAATGGTGACGGTGCTACCGCGATCTTCATAGCTCGTCCAGATAAGCCAGCCTGCAATCATCAGGGCGATGACGGGCAGCAACCAGAATGGCGAAATGCGGCGTTTTGTTTTAATTCTCGCTTCAGTCGGCGAAGCGGGGGTTTCCTGACTCATGTGCATCCCAAAGTAAGCGGCTATCCAGCCATTCCACAGCAAGAATAGTCAATATCACCGCAGAGCCGAAATAAAAAGCCGCGGGTCCCATTGTAAAAGCAAGTAACTGGTCGCGATTGATGAGAGACATCATCAGCGAAATTACGAACAAATCTAACATTGACCAGCGGCCAATCCAGGTGACGAATCGCAGAAGCAGAATGCGGGTTCGTAAGCCTTGTTCACACTTTAAGTGAATGCTGATGAGCAGGGTAATCATCACCACCACTTTGGTAAAGGGAACCAGAATACTGGCAATAAAAACGATCGCCGCCACCCCGACATTGCTGTGCGCAAGGGAGATTATCCCGGAGAGGATAGTATCCTCCTGTCGTCCGCCATTCACGTAAATGATGGAAATAGGCAGCATATTGGCGGGGATCAGAAACACCAGGGAGGCGATCAGCGCCGCCCAGCATTTTTGCAGGCTGTTGTGTCGACGCAGCCTTAATGGAATGTGGCACCGCGGGCAGCGTCCGCGCGGGTCGGGTAACCCGGTATAGTGGCAACCCAGACAGACGCGCAGATTTTCATCGGGACGGGTGGCGGGGCGCTGCGGGTAAAATCGCTCCCAGAGCTGCTCAACGTTCAGGTGTATCAGCGTCAGGATGCTCAGCAATACCAGACAGATGAAGGCAAAGAGTCCGATGCCGGGCTGCAAAAAGGCATAGTCCTGTACCTTTATTGACGCAACGCCCACGCCGACCAGATAAATATCCAGCATCACCCACTCTTTGAGTTTATCCAGCATCAGCAGCACCGGGCGAAGGTTCATGCCGAGAATATTGCCAAACCAAAGATAGGCAATGGCGGCGACCAGCACCAGCGGCGCGCCAACGGTGCAGAACAGCACCATGGCGGCGGTGATGGGATCGCCCTGACGGGTCATCTGCCAGATACCCTGCAGCACGTTGGCGTCAATGCGCACGCCAAGCAGGTAGAGTTTCAGCAGCGGTTCGCTCCAGGCGAAGGGCATCAGCAGCAGCATGGTGACGGCCATGGCGGCGAGGCGGGTCAACGACCAGTCGCGACCATCGCGAATTTTAGCGTCGCAGCGAGGACAAAAGGCACTTTGGTGCGATTTCATCTTCGGCAACATAAAAAGCGTATCGCACTGGGGGCAACGCTGATAATGTGCACGAGGCAAAGCTTCGCTTACCGTATGGACAGTTATCTTTCTCGTCGGCGTAATTTTGGTTGTTTTTAAGGCCATCAGCTGCGCACAAATAAGTATTGTTGAAAGTTATAATAACTCATGAACGGATTCATCTTGAGCATGAGCGCATTTAATGCTTATTTTAATAGGCTATGCGGTAAATTTGTAAGACAACTAAGTGATTGAATAATGAACAAAACAGAATTCTACGCGGATCTGAACCGCGATTTTAAGGCATTGATGGCGGGTGAGACCAGCTTCTTAGCCACTCTGGCAAATACTAGCGCATTGCTGTTTGAACGTCTCTCTGACGTAAACTGGGCTGGCTTTTACCTTCTGGAAGGTGAAACGCTGGTGCTCGGTCCGTTCCAGGGCAAACTGGCCTGCGTGCGTATTCCGGTAGGGCGTGGCGTATGCGGCACGGCGGTGGCAGAGAATCAGGTCCAGCGTGTGGAAGATGTCCATGCGTTTGACGGACACATTGCCTGTGATGCCGCCAGTAATTCTGAAATCGTTTTGCCGCTGGTGGTCAAAAATCAGATTATTGGCGTTCTGGATATCGACAGTACGGTCTTCAGTCGCTTTACAACCGAGGACGAACAGGGGCTGCGCGAGCTGGTGGCGAATCTGGAAAACGTACTCGCTGCAACCGATTATCAAAAATTCTTTGCGAGCGTCGCAGGATAATCAACGGATAACGTAGCATTTACTGATAGCGTCATTATAATGACGCCTGTTCATGCCTGCGCTTGTTGGCAACGTCCGTTGTAATCAGGAAATTTCATGGAAAATCAACCTAAGTTGAATAGCAGTAAAGAAGTTATCGCATTTCTGGCCGAGCGTTTCCCGCAGTGCTTCAGCGCGGAAGGTGAAGCTCGTCCCCTGAAAGTCGGTATTTTTCAGGATCTGGTGGCGCGTGTTGAAGGGGAAATGAACCTCAGCAAAACTCAGCTGCGTTCCGCCTTACGTCTTTATACTTCGAGCTGGCGTTACCTGTACGGTATCAAACCAGGCGCTACCCGCGTGGACCTCGACGGCAACCCTTGCGGTGAGCTGGACGAGCAGCACGTTGAGCACGCGCGCAAGCAGCTTGAAGAAGCCAAAGCACGCGTTCAGGCACAACGTGCAGAACAGCAGGCGAAAAAACGCGAAGCCGCCGCGGCAAACGGCCAGGAAGAAGCGCCTCGTCGTGAGCGTAAACCGCGCCCTGCGCCGCGCCGTAACGATAATAACGATCGCAAACCGCGTGCAGACAAACCAGCAGCAAAAGCCCCGCGTGCCCCTCGTGAAGAGCCGCGCCATACGCCGGTTTCTGACATTAACGCTCTGAGCGTGGGTCAGGCGCTGAAGGTAAAAGCGGGTAACAATGCTATGGACGCCACCGTACTGGAAATCACCAAAGATGGCGTTCGTGTACAGCTGACTTCTGGTATGTCAATGATTGTACGCGCAGAACACTTGTTGTTCTGAAACGGAGGCCAAGCCTGGCATGAACACTTTTTTTAAGCTCACCGCGCTGGCGGGTCTGTTTGCTATAACAGGTCACGCTTTTGCAGTGGACGATATCACGCGTGTTGATCAAATTCCGGTACTCAAGGAAGAGACGCAGCACGCGACGGTGAGCGAGCGCGTGACCTCACGTTTTACCCGCTCGCACTATCGTCAGTTCGATCTCGATCAGGCCTTTTCGGCCAAAATCTTTGACCGCTATCTGAACTTGCTGGATTACAGCCATAACGTTTTGCTCGCCAGCGATGTCGAGCAGTTCGCTAAGCGCAAATCCGAGGTGGGTGACGAGTTGCGTTCAGGCAAGCTGGATCTGTTCTACGATCTCTATAACCTGTCGCAAAAGCGTCGTTTTGAACGCTATCAGTACGCGCTTAAAGTGCTGGAACGTCCAATGGACTTCACCGGCAACGACACCTTTAATCTGGATCGCAGTAAAGCGCCCTGGCCAAAAGATGAAGCCGAGCTGAATGCGCTTTGGGACGGCAAAGTTAAATACGACGAACTGAGCCTCAAGCTGACCGGCAAAGACGAAAAAGAGATCCGTGACACGCTGACGCGTCGTTATAAATTTGCTATCCGTCGTCTGGCGCAGACCAACAGCGAGGATGTTTTCTCACTCGCGATGACCGCCTTTGCGCACGAAATCGATCCGCACACCAACTATCTCTCTCCGCGCAACACTGAGCAGTTTAATACCGAGATGAGCCTGTCTCTGGAAGGTATCGGCGCGGTACTGCAGATGGACGATGATTACACGGTGATCAATTCAATGGTCGCGGGTGGCCCGGCATCCAAAAGCAAAGCGATTAGCGTAGGCGATCGCATTGTGGGGGTTGGACAAACCGGCCAGAACATGGTCGATGTGATCGGCTGGCGTCTCGATGACGTAGTTGCGCTGATCAAAGGTCCGAAAGGCAGCAAGGTACGTCTGGAAATTCTGCCTGCCGGTAAAGGCACCAAAACCCGTATTGTTACCCTGACCCGCGAGCGTATCCGTCTGGAAGACCGCGCGGTGAAAATGTCGGTGAAAACCGTGGGTAAAGAGAAGGTAGGTGTCCTGGATATTCCTGGCTTCTACGTGGGGCTGACTGACGATGTGAAAGTTCAGCTGCAGAAGCTTGAAAAGCAGAACGTTAGCAGCATCATCATCGACTTGCGTAGTAACGGCGGCGGTGCGCTGACGGAAGCGGTTTCACTCTCTGGCCTGTTCATCCCATCTGGCCCGGTGGTTCAGGTGCGCGATAACAACGGTAAAGTGCGCGAAGATGCCGACAACGACGGTGTGGTCTACTACAAAGGCCCGCTGGTGGTCCTGGTTGACCGCTTCAGCGCTTCCGCGTCTGAGATCTTTGCCGCTGCAATGCAGGACTATGGCCGCGCGCTGATCGTCGGTGAGCCAACCTTCGGGAAAGGCACCGTTCAGCAGTACCGCTCTCTGAATCGTATTTACGATCAGATGCTGCGTCCGGAATGGCCTGCGCTGGGCTCGGTTCAGTACACCATTCAGAAATTCTACCGCGTGAACGGCGGCAGTACGCAGCGTAAGGGCGTCACGCCGGACATCATCATGCCGACTGGCACCCAGGAGACGGAAACCGGCGAGAAGTTTGAAGATAACGCGTTGCCGTGGGACAGCATCAATGCCGCGACTTACGTGAAGGCGGGTGATATGACCCAGTTTGGCCCTGAACTGCTGAAAGCGCATAACGACCGCATCGCGAAGGATCCGGAATTCCAGTACATCATGAAGGATATTGCACGATTCAATGCCCTGAAAGATAAGCGGAATATTGTTTCTCTGAATTACGCACAGCGTGAGAAAGAGAACAACGAAGACGACGCAACTCGCCTGGCGCGTATCAACGATCGCTTCAAGCGCGAAGGTAAGCCTCTTCTCAAGAAACTGGACGATCTGCCAAAAGATTACCAGGAGCCGGATCCGTATCTGGACGAGACGGTGCATATCGCTCTCGACCTGGCGAATCAGGAAAAAGAGAAACCTGCCGTACAGCCCGCTCCGGCAAAATAACCTCCTGACAGGCACAAGAAATTGTGCCTGTTTCTTTTTGTTCTGCATCCTTCCGTCAGTCAGATTTCCAATTGTGTAAAGTTGTGTCTTTCTGGTGACTTACGCCCGTTTGATGCTTGAAAATAGCCGCAATACCCATACGATGTGGGTAATCGCATAGTGCGTTTTGTTAAACTGAGGTAAAAAGAAAATTATGATGCGAATCGCGCTCTTCCTGCTCACCAACCTGGCGGTTATGGTGGTTTTCGGGCTCGTGCTAAGCCTGACAGGAATTCAGTCGAGCAGCGTTCAGGGTCTGTTGATTATGGCGCTGCTGTTTGGTTTTGGTGGCTCGTTCATCTCCCTGCTGATGTCGAAGTGGATGGCACTGAAATCGGTGGGTGGTGAGGTTATTGAACAGCCGCGTAACGATATGGAACAGTGGCTAATGAATACGGTGGCTCAGCAATCCCGTCAGGCAGGGATCGCCATGCCGCAGGTGGCGATTTACCATGCCCCGGACATCAACGCTTTTGCCACGGGCGCCCGTCGCGATGCGTCGCTGGTGGCCGTCAGCACCGGATTGCTGCAGAACATGAGCCGTGACGAAGCCGAAGCGGTTATTGCCCACGAAATCAGCCATATCGCCAACGGTGACATGGTGACCATGACCCTGATTCAGGGCGTGGTAAACACCTTCGTGATCTTCATCTCCCGTATTCTGGCGCAGATCGCGGCAGGCTTTATGGGCGGAAACCGTGACGAAGGTGAAGAGAGCAACGGCAACCCGCTGATCTACTTCGCCGTTTCGATGGTTCTGGAGCTGGTATTCGGTATTCTGGCCAGCATCATCACCATGTGGTTCTCCCGCCACCGTGAATTCCACGCGGATGCCGGCTCGGCGAAGCTGGTTGGTCGTGAGAAGATGATTGCCGCGCTGCAGCGCCTGAAAACCAGCTATGAGCCGCAGGAAGCGAACAGCATGATGGCCTTCTGCATTAACGGTAAGTCCAAATCGCTGAGCGAGCTGTTTATGTCTCACCCGCCGCTGGATAAACGTATTGAAGCGCTGCGCAGTGGGGAATACCTTAAGTAAGGCAAAGAACCCTACTAAGCCGGGCAGGAGAGCACTCCGCCCGGCTTTTTTTATGCCTGAACCCTGGGCTGGGTCACCCGCAGGCCGCTGACGATAGCTGCGAGGGTGGCAAGTACACCGGCGGTGAGGAGTGCAACATGGTTGCCGTTTTGGCCTGCGAGGTTAAACATCAGGGCGACCAGCGCCGCACCGCTGCTTTGCCCCAGAAGTCGAGCGGTCCCCAGCATGCCGCTGGCACCTCCACTGCGATGGCGCGGCGCGGAGGTGATGATGGTGTGATTGTTAGGGGACTGGAACAGGCCAAACCCTGCGCCGCACAGGATCATGCGCCAGATGATGTCCAGATCGGTTGGCGATGACGGCAGCAGAGCCAGCGCGAAAAGGCCTGTCGCCAACACCGCCAGCCCCAAAGCGCCCAATAAACCGGCATGGACGCGTTCAATGAGGTAACCTGCCAGCGGCGCCATCACCATTGTCGCCAGCGGCCAGGGGGTTAACAGCAGGCCGGTCTCCACTTCTGAACGGCCTACCACGCTCTGCAAAAAGAAGGGCAGAGAAACCAGGGCCAGCATCTGGGCGCAGAAGGAGCAGACGGACGTGCAAATGGAGAGGGAAAAGAGGGGGATACGCAGCAGGTCAACGGGCAGTAAAGGCACAGGGAGAGTGAGCTGGCGGCGAACAAAGAAGAAGCCGATCGCCAGCAGGGCGATAAGCTCCACACCGGTAAGCATCAGGGACTGTCCCTGCGCAAAGCCGCTCAGCGCCGTAATCAGCAGGCCAAAGGTCAGGGCATTCATCACCGCACTCGCCACGTCGAAGCGCGGCATGGTGCTTTTGGGACCGTTAGCGGGTAGAAAGCGCAGGGCAAAGAAGATGGCGACAATACCCAGCGGCACGTTAATGGCGAACAGCCATTGCCATGACGCAACGGAAAGGATCGCCGCCGCAATGGTTGGTCCGGCGGCGGAAGAGACGGCGACAATAAAAGAGTTTATCCCCATACCGCGCCCCAGATGGCGTTGCGGATAAATTAAGCGGATCAACGCCGTGTTTACGCTCATGAGCGCCGCGCCGCCAAAACCCTGCGCTATGCGGGCAAGCGTCAGGGTATGCAGTGAATCTGAAAGGGCGCATAACAACGACGTAAAGGTGAAAACCACCAGACCGCACTGATACACCCGACGGTAACCGAACATATCGCCCAGGAAAGAGAACGAGAGCAGGGAAACCACGATCGCAATCTGGTAGGCATTAACTATCCATATCGAACTGGCGGGAGAGGCGTGCAGGTCGCTGGCGATGGTTGGCAAGGCAACGTTCGCGATTGCGCCGTCAAGGACGGCCATTGAGATACCGATAATGATGGTGGCTATCGCGCCATACCGCTGGGGTAAAGGCAGGCCATCGGAAAGGGTCTTTTCCATTAAGATTAAAAAAGCTCAGCGTGAAATTATTCTCAGGATAACTATTTTAGCATTGTTACAGCCGCGATATGTCGCAGATTTGTAACGAAGTAAACGCGGATTGATTGCAGGTGACATGACGGGAACTTATAATAAAAACCGGTTCTGATTTTTATAAAACACTCTCTATGAGGTGGTAAATGGCTATTGCGGATTTGGATAAACAGCCAGATTCTGTTTCTTCCGTGCTGAAGGTGTTTGGCATCTTACAGGCGCTGGGAGAAGAGCGTGAAATAGGTATTACAGAGTTGTCGCAGCGCGTGATGATGTCTAAAAGCACCGTATATCGCTTTTTGCAAACCATGAAGTCGCTGGGCTATGTCGCCCAGGAAGGCGAATCTGAAAAATATTCTCTGACGCTGAAGCTGTTTGAACTGGGTGCCCGCGCGCTACAAAATGTTGACCTGATCCGCAGCGCTGATATTCAGATGCGCGAAATCTCTCGTCTGACTAAAGAGACCATCCATCTCGGTGCGCTGGATGAAGACAGTATTGTTTACATCCATAAAATCGACTCCATGTACAATCTGCGCATGTATTCGCGCATTGGTCGTCGCAACCCGCTCTACAGTACCGCAATTGGTAAGGTTCTGCTGGCGTGGCGCGATCGTGAGGAAGTGAAGCAGATCCTCGAAGGCGTTGAATACAAGCAAAGTACCTCACGAACCATTACCAGCACAGACGCACTGTTAACGGTGCTGGATCACGTACGCCAGCAGGGGTATGGCGAAGATAATGAAGAGCAGGAAGAGGGGCTGCGCTGCATAGGCGTTCCGGTGTTTGACCGCTTTGGCGTGGTGATTGCGGGCTTAAGTATCTCCTTCCCAACCTTACGCTTCTCTGAAGAGCGTTTGCATGAGTATGTGGCTATTCTGCACACTGCCGCACGTAAAATTTCTGCACAGATGGGATATCACGAATACCCGTTTTAATCCCTCTTCGTAAAAAACGCCGCATCTGATGCGGCGTTTTTTTGCGTCATAATCAGACTGATTAGCCATTATCAATCACGACGGATGTTTTACGCAGTACAGGGCAGTGGGTTAAGCCAACGATCCCGCTGTCAGTATGCAGATACTGGGCTGTGCTCATTCCTTGTGCTGTTAAATATTTACACTGAATGCCTAGCCCGGCTGCGTTTTCGGTGCTCCCCACGAGCACGCCATAGCCCGATAACAGAAGGCCAATCCAGACAAGGGCGAGTACAATAATTGTTCGAACAATAAAGCGCATCATTACCTCTTTTATCGTTGTTATCGTAATGCTAGCGTAATGTGTTTACGTGATGAAACAAGTGAATGATTCTGAAAAAAAGCGTGATAGAGGCACAGTTAGTCCTTGTTTAAGATAAGCGTGATAACCTCGCTACATCAGGTTTTAAGACGGAGTGTGGAGTGAAAAAAATACGCTGGGTGATTCTGGTTATCGTGCTGATAGCGTGCGTGGTGTTATGGACGCAGACGATCAATGTGATGTGCGATCAGGATGTACAGTTTTTTAGCGGCGTTTGCGCAATCAACAAGTTTATTCCGTGGTAAGAGACATTTTTTCTCAACGTGATTTCCTTCCTTCGCGCCAGTGGTAAAATAGACGTTTTTATTGAGGTGGTGAAATGGGTGAGTTACTGAATTCAGGGCTGCTGAATATAGCATCCCTGATGATTTCTTTGGTTGTTCTGCTCGTGGGTCTGGTCATTTGGTTTTTCGTGAACCGAGCCAGCTCCCGGACTAACGAGCAGATCGAACTGCTGGAAGCGCTGCTCGATCAGCAAAAACGTCAGAATGCGCTGCTCCGTCGTTTGTGTGAGGCTAACGAACCGGAAGAGAAAGACGCGCCGAAAGACGCGGTCGTCGAAGAAAACAAAGACGAAGATGACTTTATCCGCCTGGTGGCTGAGCGTTAATCTTTTTGTCCTGGGAGGTGGCTGTGGTCTGGAAAAACCCCTGGTATGACCCCTCCCTGAAACATCATACCCCGAACGGTTTTCGTAATACCCTCCCTGTCGGACATCAACCCGGCGACATTGACCGTTGGCGTAAAGCGCGTAAAGAGGCCGGTTTACCGAAACCACCTGCGCTGGGTTATGAAGATTTTATCCAACATTGGTGGCAACCTGTAGAGCTCACGCAACCTCATGGAGATGGGGTATGGTGGCTCGGACACGCGAGCGTGTTGCTGCAGCTGGACGGTAATATTATCCTTACCGATCCGGTATTTTCACGGCGCGCTTCTCCGCTCCCTTTCCTGGGACCACAGCGCAAAACGCCTCCCGTACTGTCTGTCGAGCAACTTCATCAGCTTGATGCGGTCGTCATCTCCCATAATCATTACGATCATCTTGATGACGCGACCATTCGCCGAATTCTCAAGCGCTTTCCCGACGTTAGTGTTTTTGTTCCCCTGGGTCTGGCCGACTGGTTTCGTCGTCGGGGAGCAAAACGCGTAGTTGAGCTTGACTGGTGGCAGAGTTTCACCTGGCAGGGGATGACGCTGACCGCCGTACCGGCACAGCACTGGAGCATGCGCACGCCATGGAACCGCAATCGTTCCTTGTGGTGCGGCTGGGTGATGGAAGGACGGCATCACCGTTTCTGGTTCAGCGGTGATACAGGCTATTCACCTGAGCTGCTGTTGATTCCTGAACGCCTGGGCCAGATAGATGTTGCCGCGTTACCGATTGGTGCCTATGCCCCACGATGGTTCATGGCTGTCCATCATATGGATCCGCAATCTGCGGTGGCATTGTGGCAGCAGCTGGGCTGTCCACTGACGTTTCCCATCCACTGGGGCGTATTTGAACTGGCAGATGAAGCGCTAGATGAACCTGTGCAGGAGTTAACTAACGCGCTCGATAATTTAGCACCAGTTAATCATTCTTTCAGGATACTGAAAATTGGTGAATATTTATCCTTATAAACGAAGCGTTAAATTGTTGCATATATTCTTGATGTAAACGCTCGCAGGAATGTTTTATTTTTATCGAAACGTTTTGCTTGCCTTCTTTTGATGCAGAGTCATAAAAATTTCATTATTTTGGTGCATAACGCTGTTTATTAACTGGTGCATTTTAATACAGACGGAAGTGGTTTTTTAACAGTGTTTTTTCTCTGAAACAATTTGGTCGCGTTACAATGATTTAAGCATAAGTTTTCACAAATTGTTCTAACTCAATCAAGACGTAAGATTTCTTTTCCCGGTTGCTGGACGGTTCGTAATGATTGAGCTATGTTAAAAAAGTCTTAGATTACAGCGGTTGTGCAAGCAATGCTGGGTCTTTGTTACGCAGCAGGGCTGTCTGTACGTGATGCGCATAATTGTGCAAAACCTGACAGGCACTGTTCGAATTTGTGCGGCGGATCGAGACATGTTTAAAAATGGCTTGCCATATTAAACATAGTGTGTGATAACACGTTTTGGGTCAAACGAGGTACAGTTCTGTTTATGTGTGGCATTTTCAGTAAAGAAGTCCTGAGTAAACACGTTGTCGTTGAATACCGCTTCTCTGCCGAACCTTATATTAGTGCCTCATGCAGTAATGTCTCAGTTTTATCTCAGTTAATGCCTGCGGGCTAAGAAAACACTCTAAGGAATTTTGCAAAATGGCAAAGATTAAAGGTCAAGTTAAGTGGTTCAACGAGTCTAAAGGTTTTGGTTTCATTACTCCTGCTGACGGCAGCAAAGACGTGTTCGTACACTTCTCTGCAATCCAGGGTAACGGCTTCAAAACTCTGGCTGAAGGCCAGAACGTTGAGTTCGAAATTCAGGACGGCCAGAAAGGCCCAGCTGCAGTTAACGTAACTGCTATCTGATCGAACCGCTGCTGACTGAAGCGCTTAGCACTTCACTCTCAGACATAAAGCCTCGCATACCGCGGGGCTTTTTTATGTCCCTTATCTTTCAAAATATTACCATTCGCGGTCTTGTTAGTAACTTGTTGCAAAGCTGCGAGGTTAGTAGCACTGTTTTGCCACCCATAACGCATCTTTTCCCGTTAAATCAGGGCGTTGTTTTACAGTCCTGGGGTTCAGGTGAAGAAGAAAATGATTACGACCGCTGGCAATTTCACGCCGGCGCGTTTTGCACTGCTCTGCTTAGCGATTTTTTGTAGTCTGGCTTTTTTGCTGGGCCGTGTTGCCTGGCTGCAAATCATCAAGCCTGACAATCTGGTAAAGCAGGAAGATATGCGATCCCTCCGCCAGCTGACGATTGATGCGCCGCGCGGCATGATAATGGATCGCGCAGGTCGACCCCTGGCGGTGAGCGTGCCCGTCCAGGCCGTTTGGGCCGATCCTAAAATGGTGCTGGCAAAAGGAGGCGTTGGCGTTGATGAACGCTGGCAGGCGTTGGCAAATGCGCTGCATCTCTCCCTGGGCACACTCTCGGCGCGAATTAACGCCAACCCGCAGGGGCGTTTTATTTATCTTGCCCGCCAGGTCGATCCCGCACAGGCAAAGTGGATCGATAAGCTGAATCTGCCCGGCATCAATTTACGCGATGAATCCCGCCGTTTTTATCCTGCAGGCCATGTGGCAGCGAACCTGATTGGCTTCACCAATATTGACGGGCAGGGCATTGAAGGCGTGGAAAAAAGCTTTAACGCGCAGCTGACCGGCAAGGCCGGAGTTCGGCAGGTAAGGGAAGATCGCTACGGTCGCGTGGTTGAAAACCTGACGGAAGTGGCACCCTCGCCAGCGCATAACATTCAGTTGAGTATTGACGAGCGGCTGCAGACCATTACTGAAGATGCGCTTGATAATGCCGTGGCCTGGAATAAGGCCGAGTCGGGTGCTTCGGTGCTCATTAATATCCCAACCGGGGAAATACTCGCGATGGCGAGCTATCCGGATTTCAATCCCAATAATCGGGAAGGTGCGACGATAAATGATTTTCGCAACCGCGCGATCAGCGATACGTTCGAGCCCGGTTCGACCGTCAAGCCGCTGGTGCTGATGACGGCCCTGCAGCAGGGTCTGGTTCAGCCCGACAGCGTGATTGACACTCATCCGTATACCCTGGACGGGCATCGTATCCGCGATGTGGGCTATTATCCTGAACTGACGATGACCGGGATCCTGCAAAAATCGAGCGACACCGGCGTGTCCCGACTTTCGCTGGCGATGCCTGTCCAGCACCTTATTGATACCTATCGAAACTTTGGTTTTGGTACGAATACGGGGCTTGGCTTAACGGGGGAGAGCGCGGGGCTGCTGCCCCAGCGTAAATACTGGAGCCAGCTCGACCGGGCGACCTTTGCCTTCGGCTACGGGTTGATGGTAACGCCGCTCCAGCTGGCTCACGTCTACGCCACGATTGGCGGCTTCGGGCTCGAGCGACCTCTTTCGATTACGCGTATCGATCCACCCGTTATCGGGCACCGCGTCATGCCGGAAGAGATTGCGCACGAGGTGGAGCACATGATGGAGAGCGTCGCGCTGCCCGGCGGCGGGGGCGTGAAGGCGGCCGTTCGTGATTACCGGGTGGCGGTGAAAACCGGTACGGCGAAGAAAATTGACGATAGCGGGAAGTACGTCGATAAATACGTCGCCTATACTGCCGGCGTTGCGCCTGCCAGCGATCCGCGATTTGCCCTGGTGGTGGTCATTAACGATCCGCAAAATGGCGCCTACTACGGCGGGGCCGTCTCCGCGCCTGTCTTCAGTGAAATTATGGGTAACGTGCTGCGTCTGGAAAATGTGAAACCTGACGGGCTACCGGCGGGTTCCGATCACCTAATCGTTATGCGTTAACCGGGCGTTTATAACCAGGGCGAATAGCGGTACACTTCGCCCTTTGATTATGCTCCGGAGTCACCATGTCCTTCAGCTGTCCTCTTTGCCACGCGCCCCTGACGCACTCAGATAAAAGTTATACCTGTCCGCAGGGGCATCAGTTTGATATGGCAAAAGAAGGCTATGTGAATCTTTTGCCGGTGCAGCATAAGCGTTCCCGCGATCCAGGCGACAGTGCAGAGATGATGCAGGCGCGTCGCGCGTTTCTTGATGCCGGGCACTATCTGCCGCTGCGGGAGGCCGTCGCGCATATGGTGAATGACATACTGCCTGCTTCAGCCACCGCCGTGCTGGATATCGGCTGTGGGGAAGGGTACTACACCGCACGATTTGCAGAGGTTGCCCGTGATAAGGGTCTAAACACATTCGGTCTGGACGTGTCGAAAGTGGCCATTCGTGCGGCGGCAAAGCGTTACGCGGAAGTGATGTTCTGCGTGGCATCCAGCCACCGACTGCCGTTTGATGATGCCAGCATGGATGCTGTTATCCGCATTTACGCGCCCTGCAAAGCGGAAGAACTGGCTCGCGTGGTGAAACCGGGCGGATGGGTTATCACCGTGACGCCGGGCCCGCGCCATCTGATGGAGCTGAAAGGTCTGATCTACGACGAAGTACGTCTGCATGCCCCTCATTCTGAACAGCTGGCCGGTTTTAGCCTGAAGCAGGAGCAAACCGTGGCGTATGATATGTCGCTCACAGGGGAAGAGGCCACCGCGTTGCTGCAGATGACGCCGTTCGCATGGCGGGCAAAACCGGAAGTATGGGGAACGTTAGCTGCACACACAATATTTCACTGCCAGACGGATTTCAGCATCCACGTCTGGCAGCGCGAAGATTAACCGGCGAAGTGTGCCCAGAGGATCTGGGCACCAATGCCAATGAGCACAATCCCGCCCAGGATCTCTGCGCGTTTACCCAACAACGGGCCGATAAACCGTCCGACCATCATGCCCAGCGTGGACATAATCAGGGTTGCACAGCCAATGGCCAGCGCGGTGGCGATAATATTGACCTGCAGGAATGCCAGACCGACACCGACGGCCATCGCATCAAGGCTGGTGGCAATTGCCGTGGTGACCAGTAGCCAGAATCCGTGGCGCTGCTGCGGCTCCTCGTCATCTTCATCACCGCCGCGAAAACCTTCAATGACCATTCGGCCTCCGAGGAACACCAGCAGGACGAAGGCAATCCAGTGGTTCCACTCCAGCACGAACTGGCTGGCGAGCATGCCAAGTCCCCAGCCGATAAGCGGGGTCAGCGTTTCGATCGCACCAAAAATCAGGCCGGTACGCAGGGCTTCTGAGAATTTAGGTTTGTGAAGCGTGGCGCCTTTTCCGATGGATGCAGCAAATGCGTCCATGGACATGCCAAAAGCGAGGAGGATCGTAGCGGAGATATTCATAACAGCGTCCAGACCGGGGATATCCATATGACACATCACTACCCCCAGTAAACAGCAGTTGATGTATCTATGGTCTCGCCTGATCCCAATGCACATAAGATGTGCAGTAAGCGATCCGTACGCGCCACGTTTTTCAACGAGTATGTTGACACGTACATTTCCTGTAAACAGGAAATCGGCTACTCCCCAACGACGGGCGCAACCTTAACATATTTTGAGAATATAAAACAACAATGAGGAGGCATTATTTAAAACGTTTGTTGATAACGATTTTCATTTGTCTTTAAGCGTGAAGATATCGTTAACAAATAGAGATCAAATTAACGAATGGGATATAGCAACGGCTATATTTCTTGCACAAGACAAACGCAGAATATAGCCGTTGCTATATATCTAAGCTATTGAGTTTTCAGGAGTAAATTGTATATCTTTTCCAGATCGTCAATATTCTTCACCCGAATAAGCAGGCGGCGTTGTTCTAATTGCATCACCAGCACGCCGTCTTCCGACAAATTCATCTCTTTAATACGGTTATATTCTATCCATACATTGGCGAAGAAAAATCCGCGTGATTTAAAAATGATTTTCGGCGTACGGATCCAGAACAGATAAACAGCCATTAATGCCAGCGCACATAATAACCATGTGGTTAATATTGCACCATGGCTGGTGACGTTATTGTAAATAAGAATAACGATGAGACCCGCGAAGATAAACGCATCCACGCGCCCGCGTCGCAGAAGGGGAAGGGAGAGCAGCGTCTCGCCGTGACGGCGCGGCATGATGAACTCGTCATAGATCGCGTAAGCCAGAAGGGCAGCAATAAATAGAACCAGTACGATGTCCGTGACAGTCATTCATCCTCCAGATAAAAAAAACCGGGGGCAAGCCCCCGGCCAATAGCGTTGAAACTTAGAGACCCAGCAGGCCGACAGCGTAGCCCGCGATACCGATGATGAAGAAGCCAACGATAATCCACAGCGGGTTCACTTTCTTACGCAGCAGCCACATGCAGGCGAAGGTTAACAGCAGCGGCACCAGGCCCGGCATCAGCTGATCCAGAATCGTCTGCACGGTGGTGACGCGGGTCTGACCATCCTGACCGGTGATGGTCGATACCACCAGTGGGATGTTCACGTGCGTCCACTTGTTAACCAGTGCTCCCATGACAAACAGGCCCAGGATTGACGCCCCCTCAGTCAGTTTCTGCAGGAAGCCGCCGCCCATGTCCTTAACGATGTCCACCCCTTTACGGTAGCCGTAGGCCACACCGTAGTAACGGGTCAGCAGACGCACGGCGTTAAACAGGATGAAGAACAGCAGTGGGCCAAGCAGGCTGCCGCTCATCGCGATACCTGCCCCCAGCGCTGCGAAGACCGGACGCACGGTACCCCAGAAGATAGGGTCACCGACACCGGCCAGCGGACCCATCAGGCCGACTTTAATACCGTTGATGGCACCATCGTCGATCTCTGCGCCGTTTGCACGCTGTTCTTCCATCGCCAGCGTTACGCCCAGAACCGGAGCCGCAACGTAAGGATGAGTGTTAAAGAATTCCAGGTGACGCTTGATCGCCTGACGGCGCGCTTCGTTGTTTTCCGGATACAGGCGTTTGATCGCCGGAACCATGGAGAAGCAGAAGCCGAGCGCCTGCATACGTTCGAAGTTCCATGAACCCTGAAACAGGTTAGAACGGATGAACACGCCACGAATATCACCCGGAGTGAGTTTTTTCTCGGTGGTAGTTTTTGTCATATCAACCATTTCGCTCACCTGTTAGTCCAGTTCGTTATCGAGATCGTTGTTACCAGCAGCCTGCGCTGGGGCACCCGCGACGCGGTTATATTTCGGGCTGAGCTGGATGTAGAGAATCGCCATTACCGCACCAATAACACCCAGTGCAACCAGGTTGAAGTTGGTGAAGGCAGCGGTCACGAAGCCGAGGTAGAAGAACGGCATCAGGTAGCCTGCCCGCATCATGTTGATGACCATCGCATAACCGACGACCACGATCATACCGCCCGCGATATTCAGACCGCCGGTGACCACTTCAGGAATGGCGTTCAGCATGCTCTGCACTTCGCTGGTACCGACAGAGATCGCCACGATAACCGCCGGGATCGCGATACGCATCGCCTGCAGGAACAGGGATGAAACGTGGATCCACGACAGTGCCGTGAGGTTGCCGTTTTCGGCCGCCTTATCCGCCGCGTGCTGGAAGGCAACGGTGATAGTACGAACGATGATAGTCAGCACCTGGCCTGCGGCTGCCAGCGGGATCGCCAGGGCGATACCTGCACCGATACTCTGGTGACCGGCAATAACCAGAACGGTAGAAATGATAGAGGCCAGCGCGGCATCGGGCGCAACTGCCGCGCCGATGTTCATCCAGCCCAGGGCGATCATTTCCAGGGTACCACCGATGATGATACCGGTTTTCATGTCACCCAGAACGGCCCCAATCAGCGTACAGGCTACCAGAGGGCGGTGGAACTGAAATTCATCAAGTACGGATTCCATACCCGCAATACATGCGACGACGAACACCAGCACAATCTGAAGAGTGGTAATCTCCATTGCACTTCTCCTATTACATAAACTTTATATGAGAACCGGCGGGGGCTTATTTCCCAACTTTGCCGATCAAATCCATCATTTTCAGTTTTTGATCCGTGGAAACCTTACGGGCTTCCAGTTCAATACCGCGCGCATTCAGCTTGTTGAATGCCTCGATATCTTTCGCATCGACTGAAATGGCGTTGTTGACCTGCGTTTTGCCCTGACGGAATGCCATACCACCAATGTTCACGGAGGTGATTTTCACGCCGCCTTCAACAATGCGCTCAACGTCTGTCGGGTTAGTGAACAGGAGCATCACGCGTTCGCCCGCGTATTTCGGGTTGTTGTAAACGCGAATCATCTTGGCGACATCCACGACGTGCGCGGTAACGCCAGGAGGAGCAACCTGAGTCAGAAGGGTTTTACGTACGGTATCAGCGGCCACTTCGTCGCTGACCACGATGATGCGTCGAACATTGGTCTCTTTGGTCCAGCGCGTGGCAACCTGACCGTGGATTAAGCGGTCATCAATACGCGCAAGGCCGATCACCATGTAATCGTTCGGGCCCATTGGTTTTGCCGGTGCAGCTGCTTTTGGTGTCGCAGCAGGCGCAGGGGCAGGTTTTTCAACCGGCTGTGCTTTCAGGGCTTTTACCCCTTCGCGACCGGTTTCAACGGCCAGCGCAACCAGCTCATCGAAGGACGGATTGTCGTCTCGCGCCATGAGGGTTTCCACCAGCATGGGAATATTGACCCCGGCGACAACTTCATAGTGCTCTTTATCGACGACAATGCGGCTGGCGGCATTGAACGGGCTGCCGCCCCATGTATCAACGAGAAACAGCACGCCTTTGCTGGTATCCAGCTTCGCGAGTTGAGCGTTGTACTTCTCTATCAGCGTCTCGGCGTTTTCACCGGGAACGAAATCGATCCAGCCGACGTTTTCCTGCTCGCCCAACAGCATCTCTGCCGTTTTGAGTAGCTGCTCAGCAGCCCAACCATGTGTGCCTATGACAATAGCAATGGTCACTTGCTACCTCCTTTTATTATCATTAATACGTCTGCCAGGCAGCCGTACTGAGAATCGTATTGGCGAACCGAATCGATTCAGATAAGGGTTAGAGTTCAAAAAAACTAAGACTTCCGCGAATTATTTTAGATAGTGAAAAAATAATTTATGTGATGAAGATCCGTAATTTAGCCTCGCGTTAGAGATTTATCCGTAGAGTAAAGCCGCTGTGTTACAGAACTTTGCAAAGGAACGTAAATCTTTGCTAAAAACACATTGTCTCTGATATGTTTAGCCTCCGTTTAATTGTTCAGGAGTATAGGGCTACAGCCCACTATATGGACCGTCACCGACGTCAGTCATCTGCCAGGCCATTTCGCGCCTTATTCACCGGCGATCCTCGCCACGTATCGACTCTGTCTACCTCTGTTTTGCCCACGTTGAGTGGGGCACCGTTTCGTCATTCCTTTAGCAGGAGCTTGTCATGGAATTCTTAATGGACCCGTCAATCTGGGTGGGATTGCTCACGCTGGTAGTGCTCGAGATTGTTCTCGGCATTGATAACCTGGTGTTTATCGCCATCCTTGCGGACAAACTGCCGCCAAAACAGCGTGATAAAGCGCGTCTGATTGGTCTCTCGCTGGCGCTGGTCATGCGACTGGGGCTGCTCTCCGTCATCTCCTGGATGGTCACGTTGACCAAACCGCTGTTCTCCGTCATGGATTACACCTTCTCAGGGCGTGATTTAATCATGCTGATCGGGGGGATATTCCTGCTTTTCAAAGCGACGACGGAGCTACACGAGCGGCTGGAAAACCGTCAGCACGATGATGGGCACGGTAAAGGCTATGCCAGCTTCTGGGTGGTGGTGCTGCAGATTGTGGTGCTTGATGCCGTCTTCTCGCTGGATGCGGTGATCACGGCGGTCGGCATGGTGAACCATCTGCCGGTAATGATGGCGGCTGTCGTTATTGCAATGGCGGTCATGCTGCTGGCCTCAAAGCCTCTGACGCGCTTCGTGAACCAGCATCCGACGGTGGTCGTGCTGTGTCTGAGCTTCCTGCTGATGATCGGCCTGAGCCTGGTGGCGGAAGGTTTTGGCTTCCATATTCCAAAAGGCTACCTGTACGCCGCGATTGGCTTCTCGATCCTGATCGAGCTGTTCAACCAGATTGCGCGTCGTAACTTTATTAAGCAGCAGTCGAATCAGCCGCTGCGCGCCCGTACCGCAGATGCCATTCTGCGCCTGATGGGCGGTCGCCGTCAGGTGAACGTTCAGTCTGATTCCGAAAACCACAACCCGGTTCCGGTGCCTGAAGGGGCGTTTGTGGAACAGGAACGCTACATGATTAACGGCGTGCTCTCTCTGGCCTCCCGTTCGCTGCGCGGCATCATGACGCCGCGCGGTGAAATCAGCTGGGTCGATGCTAACCTGAGCGTGGATGAAATTCGCCAGCAGCTGCTCTCTTCACCGCACAGCCTGTTCCCGGTTTGTCGCGGTGAGCTGGATGAGATCATCGGCGTCGTGCGGGCGAAAGAGATGCTGGTGGCCCTGGAAGAGGGCGTCAACGTGGAAGCCGTTGCTGCCGCATCGCCTGCGATTGTCGTACCGGAAACGCTGGATCCGATCAACCTTCTCGGGGTGCTGCGCCGCGCTCGCGGTAGCTTTGTTATCGTCACCAACGAGTTTGGCGTGGTGCAGGGGCTGGTCACGCCGCTGGACGTGCTGGAAGCGATTGCCGGTGAATTCCCGGATGAAGACGAAACGCCAGAGATCGTTGCCGACGGTGAAGGCTGGCTGGTTAAAGGTACCACCGACCTGCACGCGCTCTCGCATACGCTGGGGCTGGAAAACGTCATCAACGATGAAGAAGACATCGCGACCGTTGCCGGTCTGGTTATCGCGGTTAACGGGCAAATCCCGCGCGTCGGAGATGTGATCGAGCTTTCGCCGCTGCACATTACGATCGTTGAAGCCAACGACTATCGCGTTGATATGGTGCGTATTGTTAAAGAACAATCTGCCCACGACGAAGATGAGTAAGCCGGCTTAGCGCAGCGGCATTAAGGGCACGATGTGCCCGTTATGATGCGCTGGCGGGGACGCGCTTCCCGCCAGCCACTTAGGAAAATCCCGTAGCGGCATAGGCCGCGCATAGAAAAAGCCCTGCAGAACAGGCACGCCATGGCGGCGCAAATAGCGCGCCTGCTCCTCTGTCTCGACCCCTTCAGCAACCAGTTCAATATTCAGCCGCTGGCCCAGCGCAATAATCATATCCGTCACCGTTGAATTCACGGCGTCTGTACCAATGGCGGTGGTGAAGGACTGGTCGATTTTCAACACGTCCGGGTGCAGCTTTTCAAGCCAGGATAGGGAACTGTTTCCTGTACCAAAATCGTCGATGGCGAGCTTCACCCCTTTGCGATGCAGTTCGCGCACGATGCGATAATCCGCATCCAGCAGCGCATCCCGTTCCGTGAGTTCTATCACCAGCTGCTGGCGCGGACTGGCGCTGAACCATAGACGGTTCAGGTCCTGTATCAACACCGCGTTACGGAAATGGCTGGCGGCGACGTTAATGCCGATGTGAAAACCGGCGCTGGCGGGAAAGTAGCCTATCTGGCGCACCGTTTCGGCGATCACATAGCGGGTCAGGGGGACAATCAGGTTATGTTCTTCTGCCAGAGGAATAAACACTTCCGGAGAGATCCATCCCTGACGCGGATTATTCCAGCGCAGCAGGATCTCCACGCCAGTGCACGCCTGGGTACGGGCATTCACCAGCGGCTGGCAGAAAAGCTCAAATTCCCGGCCCGCAATCCCCATATCGATCTCCCACGTGAAGCTCATCCGGTTTGCCGTTGCCAGCCAGGCGAGATAGCCCAGCAGCAGGCTCAGCATAAGCCCGAGAGGCAGCTGGGCTGGCAGGCTTTTTAAGGCTAACTCTCCAGGGCCTGGCCCGCTGACCGTAATGGTGAAAGGATTTCGGGTTGATGATTGCTGGAAAAGCGAGCCTTCCTTATCAAACGTCAGGCTGTCGCTGACGCGTTGTCCATAGCGCAGAAAGCGATCGCCTACGGTCAGCGCCACGTCATTGATGAGCGGGCGCTGGGGCTCCAGAATCATTTTGGCGATCAGATCGATATTAATGATCTCGATGACGCCTGCTTCACCGTCCTGAGAAACAGGATACCACTGGATCAATATCGGGCTACCCTTAAGCAGCCACTGGTCGCTCGATAAAATCAGCTTCGCTGTGCTGGCGGGTAATTCTTTCAGGAAGTCGCGAACGGGCACATTGCGGCTGCCGAAAATACTCGAGCAGTACAGAATACCGTCTTTAATCAGGGCGATGGAGCGTACCGTCTGCAAAATGGCTGCTTGCTTTCGCAGCGCGAGGTGCGCCTGCGGGCAGGGCTGCCCCACCAGGGGCTGCAGCACGCTGCGGCGGTTCTCTAAAGAAAGCAGGACGTTATCAAGGGCGCGAACGGTGTGGCTGGTAAAATCGAGGATCCGCTGTTGGTTAACATTGCGCTGCGAAATAAAGCGAATGCCTAACGTCAGGATGAGCGTGAGGAGCGCAACCGTGACACAGACGATAACGCGTTTTCGGCGATAGTTTTTAATGATCGTTTGTGCAGTTTGCATGAACGGTCGCCTGATAAGCCACCAGCCACAAAAGCCGGACGCAACAGTGAAAGTGTAGTGGGGAAAGCAGAAGGAGACGAGAAAGAAGAGGGAAATTCGCCCATCCGTTGCAGATGGGCGAAAAGCAGTATTAGTCGCACTGCACCTTAATGGCCAGGCCACCACGGGACGTCTCGCGGTATTTCGCGTTCATGTCTTTACCGGTTTCGTACATGGTTTCAATCACCTTATCCAGCGATACGCGAGGTTCGCTGGTACGGCGCATCGCCATACGTGAGGCGTTGATGGCTTTCACCGAGGCAATCGCGTTACGCTCGATGCACGGCACCTGCACCTGGCCCGCGACCGGATCGCAGGTCAGACCGAGGTTATGCTCCATACCGATTTCAGCCGCCACGCAGACCTGCTCAGGGCTTGCGCCCAGCAGCTCTGCCAGGCCCGCCGCCGCCATGGAGCAGGCAACGCCAACTTCACCCTGACATCCTACTTCAGCACCGGAGATGGATGCATTCATTTTGTACAGCGCACCGATGGCACCTGCCGCCAGGAAATAGCGGATGTAGATATCCGGCGTCACGGGCTCAATAAAGTGATCGTAGTAGGCCAGCACTGCCGGAACGATACCGCACGCACCGTTGGTTGGCGCCGTCACGACGCGTCCACCGGCGGCGTTTTCTTCGTTAACCGCCAGGGCAAACATGTTTACCCAGTCGACCACGTTCATCGGGTCGTTGGAAAACTTGTCCGTGGTCACCAGCATACGGCGCAGGGCGGAGGCACGACGCGGCACGCGCAGTGGACCCGGCAGAACGCCTTCGGTGTTCATCCCGCGATCGATACAGGCGCGCATGGTTTGCCAGACGTTGGCAAAATAGTCTTCAATCTCTTTCTTGCTGTGCAGGGCCAGTTCGTTCTGCATCACCATGCCGGACAGTGAAAGACCGGTCTCTTTGCAGTAGCCCAGCATCTCGGTAGCCGATTTGAACGGGTACGGTACGCTGACGTCGCCGACGCTATCTTTGCCAAAATGCTCTTCATCCACGATGAAGCCACCGCCGATGGAGTAGTACGTTTTGCTGTAAATCTCTTTTTCACCGCTGTAAGCGTGAATGGTCATGCCGTTTTCATGCAGCGGCAGGTTGTCGCTACGGAAACGCATGCCGTCATCCTGCGGGAAATCGACTTCCTGCTGGCCGTTTGCCAGCAGCAGGCGGCCGCGTGTTTCCACGTCGCGGATGAATGCCGGGATGGCATCAATATCAACGGTATCCGGCATATTGCCTGCCAGACCCATAATAATGGCGATATCGGTGTGGTGGCCTTTACCCGTTAATGACAGCGAGCCGTAAACATCCACGGCGACACGGGTAACGCTTTCCAGTAATCCTTTTTCGACCAGATCATCGACGAACTGTTTACCGGCCTTCATCGGGCCAACAGTATGGGAAGACGAAGGGCCAATTCCCACTTTGAACATGTCGAATATACTAATCACTTTCACACTCCTGACAGGGTTACCGGGGTTCCAGTAACGATGTTATAACTGCGCATAGTGTAAGAGGGAACACCGACCTCGGCTTAACTATTCACATGAATTAAACTAATGGTTGACGATGGGTTTTGCTAATAGCGCGACGCGGATCGCAAACCTGCGAAAAAGGATGGAATGTAAAGTATAGTCAAGGCTTCAGGCCGATTTGCAACGCCAGTTCACGAATAATGCCCGCCGTCATGCCCCAGACAAAATAATGCTGATACCAGGACAACCAGACCCGATGGTCATGCCCTCGTCGATGAATATCCAGCGGATGATAACGGCTTAGCCGGAGCGCCTCTTCAAGCGGCATTTCAAACACTGCAGAGACTTCATCGACGCTGGCGTGATACTGCAGGTCCGGCGGGATAATACCTACCACCGGCGTGACCTGAAAACCGGTGACGCTGTCGACGGGCGGCAGCACGCCGATAACTTCCACCGCCTCCGGCGGAATGGCCACCTCTTCCTGCGCTTCCCGCAGCGCGGCGGCAATCAGCGAGGCGTCGGAGCTGTCAACCGCACCACCCGGAAAGGCGACCTGACCCGCGTGCTTGCGTAAATGGGGAGAACGCTGGGTGAGCAGCAGGCCCGGCTGCGCGCGACGCACGACCGGGATCAGCACGGCCGCCTGACGCTGATTCAGCGCCTCGCGGTTGACCTGCGGTCTTAGTAGCTGAAATCGAGATAAAAAATCATCCAGCGTCAGGTTCTCTTTTTCCACCCGTGATTACTCCAGTTGTTTCAGGATACGGTTAACTTTATCAAAGGTTTCCTGATATTCCGCGTCGACCTGGCTGTCGGCAACAATACCGCCCCCGGCCGAACAGTAGAGATTTCCGCTGCAGGCGGTCAGCGTGCGAATGGTGATGCTGGTATCCATGGTGCCGCACAGGCTGATATAGCCGATGCTGCCGCACCAGGCGTTGCGGCGGTGCGGTTCCAGTTCGTCGATGATTTCCATGGCGCGAATTTTGGGCGCGCCGGTGATGGAGCCACCCGGAAACGCGGCGCGGAGCAGATCGCAGGCGGCGCGAGAGGCGGGCAGACACGCGGTTATGGTGCTGACCAGATGATGGACTGCCGGGAAAGGCTCGACGACAAACAGTTCCGGCACGCGCACGCTGCCCGGTTCGGCGACGCGGCCGATGTCGTTACGCATCAGATCCACAATCATCAGGTTCTCGGCGCGGTCTTTCGGCGAGGCGGCAAGTTTTTCCGCCTGCTGGCGATCGGCGTCGGGATCGGCAAGACGCGGCAAGGTGCCTTTAATAGGACGGGTTTGAATCGTGCCCTCGGCCAGATGAATAAATCGCTCGGGTGAAAGACTGAGTATTGCACCCTGTTCCAGACGCACAAACGCGCTAAACGGCGCCTTATTGCTGGCGTTAAGACGGGAAAACGCCTGCCACTCGTCCCCCTGATACGTCGCCTGGAAACGCTGGGCGAGGTTAACCTGATAGCAGTCGCCGCTATGCAGGTACGCCTGAACGCGAGCGAATTTTTCGGCATACTCCGCTGCACTCATATTTGAGCGCCAGCCGGAGGTCAATATGAACGTCTGTGCCGGTGCAGGCTGCTGCGATTCAAGCCACGCCAGACGCGCCTGCACGTCACGATGGCTCAGCAGGGAAACCGTTTTTTTCAGGTGATCGACAATTAACGCCCAGTCGTACAGCCCCACGGCCATGTCGGGCAGGGGAATATCAGCCTGCGCATGCTCGGGCAGCGCTTCGAAACGGCGACCCAGATCGTAGCCAAACAGGCCCAGCGCGCCCCCCTGAAAGGGAAGGTCCGGGTTTGGCGTAGCGGATAGGCCCAGCGCGTTAATGGCTTGCTGAAGCTGCGCCAGCGGATCGCCAGTTAAGGACAGGTCATCGGTTGTCAGCGTCTTTAGCGGATCGGCCACCAGAATGTCGAAGCGGCTGTAGGGGTGGTCCGCATGGCCGGAGTGCAGCAGCATCGCAAACGGAAGATGGCTCAGGCGGGCAAACCAGTATTCAGCGGCGTCTGTCCGCCAGGGCAGGGTAATAACAGTGGGGAAGCGCATGTTCATGTGTGGCATACTACCGGGCAGCGTGAAATAATTAGCGCGAATAATTTAGCAGGAGTTGACGATGTTTGCAGGTTTACCTTCTCTGAGCCATGAACAGCAGCAGAAAGCGGTTGAGCGAATTCAGGAACTGATGTCCCAGGGGATGAGCAGCGGACAGGCGATTTCCCAGGTGGCGGAAGAACTGCGCGCCACGCATACCGGCGAGCGGATCGTGGCGCGTTTCGAGGATGAAGATGAAGAGTAATCGGGCTTAAACCGCCGCGATAATCTTAATCTCTACCTTGTATTCCGGCTTCATCAGCGTGGCCTGTACGGTGCAGCGTACAGGCGCGTGACCCGCCACAACCCACGCATCCCAGGCTTTATTCATTGCCGCGAAATCATCTTTGTTTGCCAGGAAAATCGTCGCATCCAGAATGCGGGATTTGTCGCTGCCCTGTTTTTCCAGCACGGCATCAATCTGCGCCAGAGTGTTAGCCGTTTGCTCGAACGCATCCGCATCCAGGTTAGCCGGTACGCCGGTGTAGTAGAGCGTCTGGTTATGGATAACCACATCAGACCAGCGGGCTTCGGCATCAATGCGCACAATTGTCATAAACGTTTCCTCGTTATTTTTCGTCGTCAGGCGGCAAGACTGCCATATTGTTCTCGTGTCGTCACTATTTGGGGTGGCACAGGAGAGGATGGGCTGACATAATCCCTGTGCAAAAATACAGTGAGAGAGCACCGTGGCAGACGATTTTTCCCCTGAAGGTCAATTAGCGCAGGCTATTCCCGGCTTCAAACCCCGTGAACCTCAGCGCCAGATGGCGCACGCCGTTGCACGCGCCATCGATAAGGCTCAGCCGCTGGTGGTCGAAGCCGGAACCGGCACGGGTAAAACCTATGCTTACCTTGCGCCAGCGCTGCGGGCGAAAAAAAAGGTGATTATCTCGACCGGTTCGAAAGCGCTGCAGGACCAGCTCTACAGCCGCGATTTGCCCACGGTGGCAAAGGCGCTGAAATATAAAGGCCGTCTGGCCCTGCTGAAGGGGCGATCCAACTATCTCTGCCTGGAACGCCTTGAGCAGCAGGCGCTGGCGGGCGGCGACCTGCCGGTGCAAACCCTCAGCGACGTCATTATCCTTCGCGCCTGGGCGAACCAGACGGAAGAGGGCGATATCAGCACCTGCGCGAGCGTGCCGGAAGATTCCCCGGCCTGGCCGCTGGTGACCAGCACTAACGACAACTGTCTCGGCAGCGACTGTCCGCTGTATAAAGACTGCTTCGTGGTGAAAGCGCGCAAAACGGCGATGGATGCGGATGTGGTGGTAGTGAACCACCATCTGTTCCTCGCGGATATGGTCGTCAAGGATAGCGGTTTCGGCGAGCTGATTCCGGAGGCGGACGTGATGATCTTCGACGAGGCCCACCAGCTGCCGGACATCGCCAGCCAGTACTTTGGTCAGTCGCTTTCCAGCCGCCAGCTGCAGGATCTGGCGAAAGATTTCACCATTGCCTACCGGACCGAACTCAAAGATACCCAGCAGCTGCAGAAGTGCGCCGACCGTCTGGCGCAGAGCGCGCAGGATTTCCGTTTACAGCTCGGCGAGCCGGGCTATCGCGGCAACCTGCGCGAGCTGCTGGCGGACAAAAACATCCAGCGCGCGCTGCTGCTGCTCGATGATGCCCTTGAACTCTGCTACGACGTGGCGAAACTGTCGCTTGGACGTTCCGCCCTGCTGGACGCGGCCTTTGAGCGCGCCACGCTGTATCGCGGGCGGCTCAAACGGCTTAAAGAGATCAATCAGCCGGGGTACAGCTACTGGTATGAATGCACTTCGCGGCATTTCACGCTGGCGCTCACGCCGCTGACGGTGGCGGATAAATTTAAAGAGGTGATGGCGCAAAAGCCGGGAAGCTGGATCTTCACCTCGGCAACCCTGTCGGTGAATGACGATCTGCATCACTTCACCGAGCGTCTCGGCATTGAGCAGGCGGAATCCTTGCTCCTGCCCAGCCCGTTCGATTACGAAAAGCAGGCGCTGCTCTGTGTTCCCCGTAATCTGCCGCTGCCGAACCAGCCGGGTGCGGCGCGCCATCTGGCCGCGATGTTAAAACCGATGATCGAGGCCAACAACGGCCGCTGTTTTATGCTCTGCACCTCTCACGCTATGATGCGCGACCTCGCCGAGCAGTTCCGCGCCACCATGACGCTGCCGGTACTGCTGCAGGGCGAAACCAGCAAAGGCCAGTTGCTCCAGCAGTTTGTCAGCGCCGGAAATGCCCTGCTGGTAGCCACCAGCAGCTTCTGGGAAGGGGTGGACGTGCGCGGCGATACGCTCTCGCTGGTGATCATTGATAAGCTTCCGTTTACCTCCCCGGACGATCCGCTGCTCAAGGCGAGGATGGAAGACTGCCGCCTGCGCGGCGGCGATCCGTTTGACGAGGTTCAGCTGCCGGATGCGGTCATTACCCTTAAGCAAGGGGTAGGGCGCCTAATCCGTGACGTCACCGATCGGGGCGTGTTGGTCATCTGCGATAACCGGCTGGTGATGCGTCCTTACGGGGCAACCTTCCTTGCAAGCCTGCCGCCCGCGCCGCGGACGCGGGACATAAAACGCGCGGTGCGTTTCCTGGCAAATCCAACGGCGGAGTAATTTACCCCGGAGTATGCTAAGATGCGCGCCATTTTGTGACTGACCCTTGCGAGAGCGCGACGACTGATGCGAATTCTGGCTATTGATACCGCGACAGAGGCTTGCTCTGTCGCTCTGTTGAACGACGGTGCTGTTTCTGCCCATTTCGAAGAGTGCCCCCGGGAACACACCCAACGCATTCTGCCCCTGGTAAAAGCCATTTTAACCCAGGGCAACACCTCCTTAACCGACCTCGACGCGCTGGCCTTTGGCCGCGGCCCCGGCAGCTTTACGGGCGTACGTATCGGGATTGGCATTGCGCAGGGGCTGGCGCTGGGCGCCGAGCTGCCGATGATCGGCGTTTCTACCCTCGCCACCATGGCACAGGGCGCATGGCGCATGACCGGGGCAACGCGCGTGCTGGCCGCGATTGATGCCCGCATGGGCGAAGTTTACTGGGCCGAATACACTCGCGACGAGCAGGGCGTGTGGCACGGTGAAGAGACGGAAGCCGTGCTTAAGCCGGAAGCGGTCACTGAACGACTGCAACAGCTGTCAGGCGAGTGGGCAACCGTCGGCACCGGCTGGCCGGCGTGGCCAGACATGGCGAACGACACCGGGTTGACGCTGGTGGACGGCAACATGCTGCTGCCTGCTGCGGAAGATATGCTTCCGATTGCCTGCCAGCTGCTCGCAGCAGGCAAAACCGTGGCCGTTGAACACGCGGAGCCGGTTTATTTGCGAAACACCGTTGCGTGGAAGAAACTTCCGGGCCGCGAGTGAATCTCAGTAACAGGAACTGAGAAAAAGGAGTCGCATCATGGCGGTCCAGACTAAAGTAGTACGCCTTATTATGGCAGGCGCAGTTGCCATAGCACTGAGCGGATGCGTTTCCGTTCCTGATGCGATTAAGGGCACCAGCCCGACGCCACAGCAGGATCTGGTTCGGGTGATGAATGCCCCTGAGCTGTACGTCGGCCAGGAAGCGCGCTTTGGCGGTAAGGTGATAGACGTACAAAATCAGCAGGGGAAAACCCGCCTCGAGATCGCAACCGTTCCGCTGGACAGCGGCGCGCGGCCTGTACTGGGTGAGGCCTCTCGCGGGCGTATCTACGCGGACGTGAGTGGTTTCCTCGATCCTGTCGATTTTCGCGGACAGCTGGTCACCGTCGTCGGGCCGATTACCGGCGCCGTACAGGGCAAAATCGGCAGCACGCCGTATAAATTTATGACCATGCAGGTCAACGGGTATAAGCGCTGGCGGTTAGCACAGCAGGTGATCATGCCGCCTCAGCCGATCGATCCGTGGATGTGGGGTCCGCATCCTTATCGTTACGGCTACCCGGGCTGGGGTTGGTATAACCCGGGACCTGCACAGGTACAGACGATCGTTACTGAGTAACTTACTGTTATTGTTAGAAAAGAGACAGCGGCTCAGCCGCTGTCTCTGTTTTTTTACGGATAAAACGAAAAAAAAGAGTGACGCGCTTCGCAACCTTAAATCTGAACAATTAATAAACTGGTACGCTGAGTTAATATAATGTTAACAAACTGTTTATTATCGGGGTTGTGATGACGACGAACACTCATTTCAGAGGTGATGCATTGAAGAAGGTTTGGCTTAACCGTTATCCCGCAGATGTTCCTGCTGAGATCAATCCTGACCGTTATCAATCCCTGGTGGAATTATTTGAACACTCGGTAAGGCGCTACGCGGACCAGCCCGCATTCGTGAATATGGGCGAGGTGATGACGTTCCGTAAGCTTGAGGAGCGTAGCCGGGCGTTTGCGGCGTATCTTCAGGAAGGGCTGGGGCTGCAAAAAGGGGACCGCGTCGCGCTGATGATGCCAAACCTGCTGCAATACCCGGTGGCGCTGTTCGGTATCCTGCGTGCCGGGATGATTGTCGTCAACGTCAACCCGCTGTACACCCCGCGCGAGCTGGAGCATCAGCTTAACGACAGCGGCGCGGTCGCGATTGTCATTGTGTCCAACTTTGCCCATACGCTGGAAAAAGTGGTCGACAAAACCCAGGTGAAACACGTCATCCTGACGCGCATGGGGGACCAGCTCTCTACCGCCAAAGGCACGCTGGTTAACTTTGTCGTCAAATACGTCAAGCGTCTGGTGCCAAAATACCATCTGCCGGACGCTATCTCCTTCCGCCGCGCGCTGCATGCGGGCTATCGGATGCAGTACGTCAAGCCGGAAGTGGTCTCAGAAGATCTCGCCTTCCTGCAGTATACCGGTGGCACCACCGGCGTGGCGAAAGGCGCTATGTTGACCCACCGCAACATGCTGGCGAACCTTGAGCAGGTCAACGCAACCTACGGGCCGCTGCTGCATCCCGGCAAAGAGCTGGTCATTACGGCGCTGCCGCTGTACCACATTTTCGCACTGACCATGAACTGCCTGCTGTTTATTGAGCTCGGCGGTCAAAACGTGCTGATCACCAACCCGCGCGATATTCCAGGGCTGGTGAAAGAGCTGGCGAAATACCCGTTCACCGCCATGACCGGGGTAAATACTCTGTTCAACGCGCTGCTTAATAACAAAGAGTTCCAGCAGCTGGATTTTTCCACGCTGCACCTCTCTGCGGGCGGCGGCATGCCGGTCCAGCAGGCGGTTGCCGAGCGCTGGGTGAAGCTCACCGGTCAGTATCTGCTGGAGGGCTATGGCCTGACGGAATGCGCGCCGCTGGTCAGCGTTAACCCGCATGATATCGACTATCACAGCGGAAGCATTGGTCTGCCCGTTCCTTCCACTGAAGCGAAACTGGTCGATGATAACGATAATGAAGTTGCGCCGGGTGAGCCGGGTGAGCTGTGCGTTAAAGGTCCGCAGGTGATGCTGGGCTACTGGCAGCGTCCCGACGCGACCGACGAAATCATCAAAGACGGCTGGCTGCATACCGGCGACATCGCGGTGATGGATGAGGAAGGCTTCCTGCGTATTGTCGATCGCAAGAAAGATATGATTCTGGTCTCCGGCTTCAACGTCTATCCGAATGAGATCGAAGACGTGGTTATGCAGCACAGCGGCGTACTCGAAGTGGCAGCAGTAGGGGTGCCTTCCGGCAGCAGCGGTGAAGCGGTGAAGATATTTGTGGTCAAGAAAGATCCTTCTCTCACCGAGGAAGCGCTGATAACGTTTTGTCGTCGTCAGCTGACGGGCTATAAAGTGCCGAAGCTGGTGGAATTCCGCGACGAGCTGCCGAAATCCAACGTCGGGAAGATATTACGACGAGAATTACGTGACGAAGCCCGTGCCAAAGTAGACAATAAGGCCTGAGCTTCACGTTAATCGTCCAGACGCCGGTTAAGCCGGCGTTTTTTATGGGCGCAAACAAAAGAGAATCCGATTTGAATTACCAGATGATCACGACCAACGACGAGCTGGCTTCGCTGTGCGAAGTGACGCGCGACTTTCCTGCCATTGCCCTGGATACCGAGTTTGTCCGTACCCGAACCTATTATCCGCAGCTGGGTTTGATTCAGATGTACGACGGTAAACACGTGTCGCTGATCGACCCTCTCGGCATTACCGACTGGACGCCGATGCGTGACCTGCTGCTCGATACCGCCGTGACGAAATACCTGCACGCGGGCAGTGAAGATCTGGAAGTCTTTCTGAACACCTTTGGCATCATGCCTCAGCCGCTGATTGATACGCAGATCCTCGCGGCGTTCAGCGGTCGTCCACTGTCGTGGGGTTTTGCCGCCATGGTGGAGGAATATACGGGCCTGACGCTGGATAAGAGTGAATCCCGCACCGACTGGCTGGCGCGTCCGCTAACCGCACGCCAGCTGGAATATGCGGCGGCAGACGTGTTTTACCTGCTGCCGATCGCCGGACAGCTGATGAAAGAGGCGGAAGCCTCCGGATGGCTCGCTGCTGCGCTGGACGAGTGCCGAATGACCCAGCAGCGCCGTCAGGAAGTGGTGGATCCGAAAGAGGCATGGCGCGACATCAGCAACGCCTGGCAGCTGCGCACGCGTCAGCTGGCATGCCTGCAGCTGCTGGCAGACTGGCGCTTGCGTAAAGCACGCGAGCGCGACCTGGCCGTTAACTTCGTCGTCCGTGAAGAGCATCTCTGGGCGGTGGCGCGCTATATGCCGGGCAGCCTCGGCGAGCTTGACAGCATTGGGCTTTCGGGCAGCGAGATCCGTTTCCACGGTAAAACCCTGCTGGCGCTGGTCGCAAAAGCGCAGGAGCTGCCGGAAGATGCGCTGCCGGAACCGCTGCTGAACCTGATGGACATGCCGGGCTATCGCAAGGCTTTCAAGGACATCAAAGCGCTGGTGCAGGCAGTTGCAACCGAAAGCAAACTGAGCGCGGAACTGCTCGCCTCACGTCGTCAGATTAACCAGCTGCTGAACTGGCACTGGAAGCTGAAGCCGCAGAATGGCGTGCCGGAAATGATGGCGGGATGGCGCGGGGAATTGATGGCCGATCGCCTGAATACGCTGCTGGAAGGCTATCCGCGATAAAAAATATGCCGGGTGATAAACCCGGCATATTCCCCCGGTGGCGCTGCGCTTACCGGGGCTATGAAATCACAAACCTACGGACGCGACTCTTCCGCTTCCGGGAGCGTCACGTTCAGCTCCAGAATCGAAATATCCCCGTCTTTTTGTTCCAGCTGCACCGTCACCATCTCCGGGTCAATCTGCACGTACTTACAGATCACTTCCAGGATGTCCTTGCGCAGCTGCGGCAGGTAGTGAGGCTCGGCGTCGCTACGACGACGCTCCGCAACGATAATTTGCAGACGTTCTTTTGCGATGTTGGCGGTGTTCTTTTTCCGCGAGAGAAAAAAGTCCAGTAATGCCATAACTTATCCTCCGAACAGGCGTTTGAGGAAACCTTTCTTCTCTTCTTCAATGAAGCGGAAAGGACGTTCTTCTCCCAGCAGACGGTCAACGGTATCGGCGTAAGCTTTACCTGCATCTGCCATTGTATCAAGGATCACTGGCTCGCCCTGGTTAGAGGCGCGTAACACGGACTGATCTTCCGGGATAACGCCGACCAGCTTAATGCGCAGGATCTCAAGCACGTCTTCCATGCTCAGCATGTCACCTTTGTTCACGCGGCCCGGATTGTAGCGGGTGAGCAGCAGGTGTTCTTTAATCGGGTCTTCGCCATTTTCCGCACGACGGGATTTAGAGGCGAGGATCCCCAGAATGCGGTCTGAGTCACGCACGGATGAAACTTCAGGGTTGGTGGTGATGATCGCTTCATCAGCGAAGTAGAGCGCCATCAGGGCACCGGTTTCGATGCCGGCAGGGGAGTCGCAGACAATGAAGTCGAAATCCATTTTTTTCAGATCGTCGAGCACCTTTTCCACCCCTTCACGGGTCAGGGCGTCTTTGTCACGCGTCTGAGATGCCGGGAGAATGTAGAGGTTCTCGGTGCGCTTGTCTTTAATCATCGCCTGGTTCAGCGTGGCATCGCCCTGAATGACGTTCACAAAGTCATACACGACGCGACGCTCACATCCCATGATGAGGTCGAGGTTACGCAGACCGATATCGAAGTCGATAACGATGGTTTTCTTTCCCTTCTGGGCCAAACCAGTAGCGATGGCCGCGCTGGAGGTGGTCTTGCCAACGCCTCCTTTACCCGAAGTAACAACAATAATGCGTGCCATAGAAATTCCTTGTTAAAAAGGGATCAATTCAACGGTTGAACGGTCAACGCGTCGTCTGCCAGAAGCAGGCGAGCCGCTTTGCCATAAAATTCGGCTGGGATCTTGTCGCTCAGCCAATATTCACCTGCGATGGACACCAGTTCCGCCGTCAGGTGAGTACAAAATATTTGCGCATCTCGATCGCCACTTGCGCCTGCGAGCGCACGTCCACGCATCATACCGTATACGTGAATATTGCCATCTGCAATCAGCTCAGCGCCAGCACTGACGTGGCTTGTAACAATCAGATCACAGTTTGGTGCATAAATGCGCTGACCGGAACGAACCGGCACATCAATCATTCGCGTTTTTGTGACGGTAGTAACGTTTTGCACCGCAGGAGGGGGCGTTTCGACGGCAACGGGGGCCGCACGCGAGGCTTTTTCTTTTCCCTCATTCAGAAGGGGCAGCCCCGCACGCTCAATTTCCGCTTTCAGCTCAGAATCTTTGCAGCCGCTGATGCCCACGATACGCAGTCCGGTGGAGGAGACGGCCTGCTGGAGAAGTTTCCAGTTAACCGGAGCCTCAAGACCGCTGACGTTGATAACAACAGGGGCGTGCTTCAGAAAGGCGGGAGCCTGGGCGATTTTGTCTTCTAACGCCTGACGAATAACCTCGGGTTTTGCATCATGCAAATGTACCACTGATAAGGTGAAGCTACTGCCTTTAAGCTCGATGGGCGTGTTTGACATCCTGGCCTTACTCAATTTGCTATTAACCGCAACCACTCGCTGCGATATTCCGAAGAGTATCAGGCATGTTATAGTCAGGAGTATATTGAGGCAAGCAACCACCCATTAATTCAGAGTAAAAACATGTTTTGTGTGATCTACAGAAGTACAAGCCGTGACCAGACCTATCTTTATGTCGAAAAGAAAGACGATTTTTCACGCGTGCCTGAAGAATTAATGAAGAACTTTGGCCGACCACAGCTGGCTATGCTGCTGCCGCTTGATGGTCGTAAGAAACTGATTAATGCCGATCTGGATAAAGTGAAAACGGCCTTAGCCGAGCAGGGCTATTATTTACAGCTTCCACCGCCACCCGAGAATTTATTAAAACAGCATCTTGAGGCGAACGGTAAAAAATAGCCTCAACTGTTTTTGCGCACAACACATCAACCGTTTAGGGGTCGACCATGTATCAACATCATAACTGGCAAGGTGCATTACTGGATTATCCCGTCAGCAAAGTGGTTTGCGTAGGCAGCAACTATGCAAAACATATTCAGGAGATGGGCAGCGCGACGCCAGAAGAGCCGGTTCTGTTTATTAAGCCTGAAACGGCGCTTTGCGATATCCGCCAGCCGCTGGCGCTGCCGCAGGGGCTCGGCTCGGTGCATCACGAAGTGGAACTTGCCGTGCTGATTGGTGCAACGCTTCGCCAGGCCTCAGAAGAACATGTTCAGAAAGCGATTGCCGGATACGGCGTGGCGCTGGACCTGACCCTGCGTGACGTGCAGGGAAAAATGAAGAAAGCAGGGCAGCCGTGGGAAAAAGCCAAAGGGTTTGATAATTCCTGCCCGATCTCGGCGTTTGTGCCGGTGAGCGAATTTACCGGCGATCCGCAGGATACCCCGCTCAGCCTGAAGGTTAACGGCGAGATCCGCCAGCAGGGCACCACGGCAGACATGATCCATAAGATTGTGCCGCTGATCGCCTACATGAGCCGCTTCTTTACCCTGAAACCGGGTGATGTGATCCTGACCGGCACGCCGGAAGGCGTTGGCCCGCTCGTGAGCGGTGACGAGCTAGAGGTCGGTTTTAACGGCCTGTCGCTGAAAACCCGCGTGCTGTAATCTCCTCTTGCCGCCTGAAGAGGGCGGCAAAACTTGCAACAACGTGCCAGACTCGTTATAAGGTGCGCTTTCTTTTGACGTGTGGACATCCTGATGAACGACATCCCTTTCTGGCAAAGCAAAACTCTCGACGACATGACTGACGCGGAATGGGAATCATTGTGCGACGGCTGCGGGCAGTGCTGCCTGCACAAGCTGATGGATGAAGATACGGATGAAATCTACTTCACCAACGTTGCCTGCAAGCAGCTAAACATTAAAACCTGCCAGTGCCGCAACTATGAGCGCCGGTTTGAATTTGAGCCGGACTGCATAAAGTTAACCCGGGATAATCTGCCGACGTTTGAATGGCTGCCGCATACCTGCGCGTATCGCCTGCTGGCGGAAGGGAAAGGTCTGCCTGACTGGCATCCGTTGTTAACCGGTTCAAAAGCGGCGATGCACGGCGAGCGTATCTCTGTGCGCCACATTGCGGTGAAAGAGTCCGAGGTGCGGGACTGGGAAGATCACATCATGAATCACCCGACCCGTTGAGATTAAAAAACCCGCCGAAGCGGGTTTATTATTATGCGCGGGTGTGTCGGGTGGCGCTGCGCTTACCCGACCTATAAACCGTAGGCCCGCGCAAGCGAAGCGCCGCCGGGCAACTTAGCGCCCAAAGAGATCGCGTTTCTTCGGTTTGAACGGCTGAGCGATCAGCACCAGCAGCGCCACGATGAAGTAGGCGGCAAAAATGCCTACCAGCCACTGCGGCATCTCCAGCGTCAGGAATTCCCACTGACGAACGGAGCAGTCACCGGATGCGACAAACACCTGCGGCAGCCATTTATCCAGCGGCAGCCAGCTCGGGAAGCGGGCGGCAAAATCGCAGGTCATAAACGGCGACGGATGCAGCTGCATCATGGTGTGCTGCCAGGAGAGTTCAATCCCTTTCCAGGCGCTGTACAGCCAGATCGCGATAGCGGCATAGCGAAGCGGCGACTTCGGCGCAATCGCGCCCACCAGGCCCGCCCCCATAATGCCGAACAGCGCGCAGCGTTCATAAATACAAAGCACGCAAGGTTTCAGTCCCATTACGTGCTGGAACCACAGCGCGACCATTTCCAGCGCAAAGGCGGTCAGGGCCATTAACAACCACGCTCCGCGACCGCGGGAGCACTGGTTTAAAAATCTCAACATAATCATTTCCCTGGAACATGCTTAGAAAGCGCAGTGTAAACGAATTCGTTTTTCACGCCACCTGTACCTGGCGAAATAAAACGTAATTGGATGTTTATCGTGCGAAAAGGCAAACGGGCAGCGAACTGCCCGAGATGCATAGTTTACTGCGCCGCAAGTATACCCGCTTGTATCAACCATTGCGTACAGGGAATGAGGGTAATTTTGACGCAAAGCAATCCCACGATCGTGAGCACCAGCGTGTAGGGCAGCGCCATCCACACCATCCGGCCATAAGATAGACGTATGAGCGGCGCGAGGGCGGAGGTCAGCAGGAACAGGAAGGCGGCCTGGCCGTTTGGCGTCGCCACCGACGGAAGGTTGGTGCCGGTATTGATCGCCACGGCCAGCAGTTCAAACTGTCCGGCGCTGATAACGCCTTGCTCCATAGCGGCTTTGGCCTCGTTGATGTAGACCGTCCCGACAAAGACGTTATCTGAGATTGACGAGAGCAGGCCGTTAAACAGGTAAAACAGCGACAGCTGAGCATCCGGTGACGCCTGTAATACAAAGGCAATAATCGGCGCGAAGAGATGCTGGTCGATAATCACCGCCACGACCGCAAAGAACACCGCCAGCAGGGCGGTAAACGGCAGGGCTTCGGTAAACGCTTTACCGATGGCATGTTCGTCCGTCACGCCGGTAAAGGTGGTGGCGAGAATAATGACTGACAGGCCTATCAGCCCCACTTCGGCAAGATGAAGCGCCAGCGCGGCGATAAGCCAGACGCCGATGATCCCCTGAGCAATCAGGCGCAGCGTCTCCTGGCGGGTCCGCTGGCGTCGGCTCTGCAGATCGAATTTATGCAGTTCCTGACGTACCGGCTCCGGGAGTTGGGCCCCATAGCCAAAGAGGCGAAATTTTTCCACCAGCAGACAGGTCGCCAGGCCGCAGATAAGCACCGGTGCGCTGACCGGGGCCATTCTCAGGAAGAAATCACCGAAGTGCCAGCCCGCCGCTTTGGCAATGATCAGGTTTTGCGGCTCGCCCACCATGGTCATTACGCCGCCCAGCGCGGTACCGACCCCAGCGTGCATCATCAGGCTGCGCAGAAACGCGCGGAACTGTTCCAGCACGTCACGGTTATGCGCATCGACGTGACTGTCATCCTGCAAATCTTCACCCGGACGAGAGGAGGCCACGCGGTGATAAATACCGTAAAACCCAACCGCGACGCTTATCACCACCGCGACGACCGTCAGCGCGTCCAGGAAGGCCGACAGGAAGGCGGCGGCAAGGCAAAACGCCAGCGAGAGGAACATTTTTGACGGAATGCTGAGCAGCAGGCGCGTGAAGATAAACAGCAGGAGCTGTTTCATGAAGTAGATGCCCGCCACCATAAACATCAGCAGCAGAAGCACTTCGAGATTTGACGCCAGCTCTGCTTTGACATGTTCGGCGCTGGTCATGCCGATGACGACGGCTTCAAACCCCAGCAATCCGCCCGGCAGCAGGGGATAACATTTTAGCGCCATGGCCAGGGTGAAGATAAACTCTGCCACCAGCAGCCAGCCGGCGATAAAGGGATTCACACTAAAAATGATGGGATTAACGACCAGGAAAACCAGCAGTATCAGCTTATACCAGTCAGGAGACTGACCTAAAAAATTGCGCCACAGCGCGCGCCCAAAAGAAATTTCCACAACAGACGTCCTTCCCGTCAAGTAAGACAAAACATCAGTATACGCAAAAAATGCGGCCTGGAGGCGGATGAGGCGGCATTGTAAATTTCACAAAAATGAAACGGCGATCCCTCTTTTCTCTCTTTGCCGCGCTACCTGCCACTGGCTGCCTCTGGTATGATGAGTCCAATTTGCTAAAGCTGTGTAATGGAAATCTCACTATGGTCATTAAGGCGCAGAGCCCGGCGGGTTTCGCGGAAGAGTACATCATTGAAAGCATCTGGAATAATCGTTTCCCTGCGGGGTCCATTCTTCCGGCTGAACGCGAACTCTCTGAACTGATTGGCGTCACTCGCACCACGCTGCGTGAAGTGCTTCAGCGGCTGGCGCGCGATGGCTGGTTGACGATCCAGCATGGTAAGCCTACGAAAGTAAACAACTTCTGGGAAACATCCGGGTTAAACATTCTTGAAACGCTGGCGCGTCTCGACCATGAAAGCGTGCCGCAGCTCATTGATAATCTGCTCTCCGTTCGCACCAACATCGCGACGATCTTTATTCGTACAGCTTTCCGTCAGCATCCGGAAGACGCCCTTGCGGTGCTGGCCAGCGCGAACGAGGTGGAAGATCATGCCGATGCCTTTGCCACCCTCGATTACAACGTGTTTCGCGGCCTGGCGTTTGCCTCCGGCAACCCGGTTTACGGCCTGATCCTCAACGGTATGAAAGGGCTCTATACCCGCATTGGCCGCCACTACTTTGCCAATCCGGAAGCCCGCAGCCTGGCTCTGGGCTTCTACCATAAGCTGAGCAAGCTCTGTACCGAAGGCCTGCACGATCAGGTTTATGAGACGGTGCGCCGCTACGGTCACGATTCCGGTGAAATCTGGCACCGTATGCAGAAAACGCTGCCGGGTGATTTAGCGATTCAGACCCGCTAAAAGAAAAACCTCTCGTATGAGAGGTTTTTTTTCGTCGGGTGGCGCTACAGCGTATTCAACCGCGCCGGGCAACGTTCCAGCAGCTCGACGCTGCCGTCTTCATTCTGCTGCTCCAGCTGCACGTCAAAGCCCCACAGGCGATGCACATGCTTCAGCACCTCTTTACGCCCTTTATCCAGCGGCGCGCGATTGTGCGGGATATAGCGCAACGTCAGGGAGCGGTCACCGCGCAAATCGACGTTCCATACCTGAATATTCGGTTCAAGGTTGCTCAGGTTGTACTGGGAGGAAAGGCGAGAGCGGATCTCACGGTATCCCTCCTCGTTGTGGATTGCGGAGATCTCCAGATAGTTGTTGCGATCGTCGTCCAGCACGGTGAAGAAGCGGAAGTCACGCATGATCTTCGGCGACATAAACTGGCTGATGAAGCTCTCATCCTTAAAGTCGCGCATCGCAAAGTGCAGCGTTTCCAGCCAGTCTGACCCGGCGATATCCGGGAACCAGTACTTGTCTTCTTCCGTCGGCGACTGGCAGATACGCTTAATGTCCTGGAACATGGCAAAGCCAAGGGCATACGGGTTAATGCCGCTGTACCACGGGCTGTTGTAGGGCGGCTGGAACACCACGTTAGTATGGCTGTGGAGGAACTCCATCATGAACCGCTCGGTGACTTTCCCCTCGTCGTACAGATGGTTGAGGATAGTGTAGTGCCAGAAGGTCGCCCAGCCTTCGTTCATCACCTGCGTCTGCTTTTGCGGGTAAAAATACTGGCTCACCTTGCGCACGATACGCAGGATCTCACGCTGCCACGGCTCCAGCAGCGGGGCGTTCTTCTCCATAAAATAGAGCAGGTTTTCCTGCGGCTCGGACGGATAACGACGCGCTTCGGCGATCGTTTTTTCCTCCTCACGCTTCGGCAGGGTGCGCCACAGCATGTTCACCTGGCTTTGCAGATACTCTTCGCGGCTTTTCTGCCGGGCTTTCTCCTCCTGCAGGGAGATTTTCTGCGGACGTTTGTAGCGGTCCACGCCGTAGTTCATCAGCGCGTGGCAGGAGTCGAGCAGTTTTTCCACTTCGTCCACGCCGTAGCGCTCTTCGCAGTCGGTAATGTATTTACGGGCGAAGATCAGGTAATCGACGATGGAGCTGGCATCCGTCCAGCTGCGGAACAGATAGTTATTCTTGAAAAAGGAGTTGTGCCCGTAGCAGGCGTGCGCCATCACCAGCGCCTGCATGGTAATGGTGTTCTCTTCCATTAAATAGGCGATACACGGATTGGAGTTGATGACGATCTCATACGCCAGACCCTGCTGCCCGTGCTTATACAGCCGCTCCGTTTCAATGAATTTCTTACCAAAAGACCAGTGCGGATAGTTAATCGGCATCCCGACGCTGGAGTAGGCGTCCATCATCTGTTCGGACGTAATGACTTCAATCTGATGGGGATAGGTATCCAGACGATACAGCTTTGCGACCCGGTCGATTTCGGCGAGGTAAACATCCAGCAGCTCGAAGGTCCAGTCGGGTCCATCGCTCAGACGTGTGTTGTCCTTGTTCAGGGAATCAATAGTAGCCATTAGCGCGCCCTCGTTGTGGGTGCTCTCTCTGTCTGGAGAGCCTCCTTTCAAGCATAGATCAACGTGTTAAAAAGCGTGCTGGGGCAGAAATTTTTTCTTTGCGATTTCGCGTTTTTGATACGGCAAAAAAACGGTGTCCATCAGCATTTTATGCTGGTTAAAAATAACGCGCAGCAGGAGATCCCAAATTAGCACTATCCCCTGATGCTGGGGGATGTGTGAGGTAAGTCACCATAAAAAAGTCGTATGTTGAATAATATTTTCAACTAGGTTATCAATCTGTAATTAGAAGATTGTTCTTTTACACATAATGGAGTGGCTATGCGTGTTGTCATACTGGGAAGTGGTGTCGTTGGGGTAACCAGCGCCTGGTATTTAAGTCAGGCGGGACATGACGTCACCGTTATCGATCGTGAGTCCGGTCCTGCGCTTGAAACCAGCGCGGCGAACGCCGGGCAAATCTCTCCGGGGTATGCGGCACCGTGGGCAGCGCCGGGCGTTCCGCTGAAGGCGATTAAATGGATGTTCCAGCGCCACGCGCCGCTGGCCATCAGCCTTGACGGCACGCAGTTCCAGCTCAAGTGGATGTGGCAGATGCTGCGTAACTGTGACACCCGCCACTACATGGAGAACAAAGGGCGCATGGTGCGCCTGGCGGAATACAGCCGCGACTGCCTGAAAGCGCTGCGCGCGTCGACGGGTATTGAGTATGAAGGCCGCCAGGGCGGGACGCTGCAGCTTTTCCGCACCGAGCAGCAGTACGAAAATGCCACCCGCGATATCGCCGTGCTGGAAGATGCCGGTGTACCTTACCAGCTGCTGGAAGCCAGCCAGCTAGGCCAGGTTGAACCGGCGCTGGCGGAAGTTGCGCATAAGCTGACGGGCGGCCTGCGCCTGCCGAATGACGAAACCGGCGACTGCCAGCTCTTTACGCAGCGTCTGGCGCAAATGTGCGAACAGGCGGGGGTGAAATTCCGCTTTAACACATCTGTCGACAAGCTGCTGTCGGAAGGGGAAAAAATTTACGGCGTGAAGTGCGGCGAGGAGGTGATCAAAGCCGATGCCTACGTGATGGCGTTTGGTTCGTACTCCACCGCCATGCTGAAAGGTATTCTCGATATTCCGGTCTACCCGCTGAAGGGCTACTCGCTGACCATTCCGGTAAAAGAAGAGAGCGGCGCTCCGGTGTCGACCATTCTGGATGAAACCTACAAAATCGCCATTACCCGCTTCGATAACCGCATCCGCGTAGGCGGCATGGCGGAGATCGTCGGCTTCAACACCGAACTGCTGAAACCGCGTCGTGAAACGCTGGAGATGGTCGTGGGCGATCTCTTCCCGCGAGGAGGTTTTGTTGAGCAGGCGACGTTCTGGACCGGCCTGCGTCCGATGACCCCGGACGGCACGCCGATCGTGGGCCGCACGCCGTTTAAAAACCTGTGGACCAATACAGGACACGGCACGCTTGGCTGGACGATGGCCTGCGGATCGGGCCAGCTGCTGAGCGACCTGATTTCCGGGCGCACGCCGGCAATTCCGTTTGACGATTTAAGCGCCGCGCGCTATCAATCGGGGTTTACGCCGTCGCGTCCACAGCACCTGCACGGCGCGCATAGCTAAGGAGTTGTCATGTCCCGTCCTGTTCTGGCCCAGCTGAACCTGCAGGCCCTGAAGGATAATCTGCAAATTGTTCGCCGGGCGGCGCCTGGTTCGCGCGTCTGGTCTGTGGTGAAAGCGAATGCCTACGGCCACGGTATTGACCGTATCTGGAGCGCCCTGAGCGCCACCGATGGCTTTGCGCTCCTGAATCTGGAAGAGGCCATTCTGCTGCGCGAGCGCGGCTGGAAAGGGCCGATACTGCTTCTGGAGGGCTTCTTCCACGCGGACGATCTGCCGCTGCTGGATAAATATCGGCTGACCACCAGCGTTCACAGCAACTGGCAGATTAAGGCGATTCAGGATGCGAAACTCCACGCGCCGCTGGATATTTACCTCAAGGTGAACAGCGGCATGAACCGCCTGGGCTTCCAGCCTGAGCGCGTGCATACGGTCTGGCAGCAGCTGCGCGCCATGAAAAACGTGGGCGAAATGACGCTGATGGCCCATTTTGCCGACGCGGAAAAACCGGACGGCATTGCCGATGCCATGGTCCGCATTGAGCAGGCGGCAGAAGGGCTGGACTGCCCGCGCTCGCTGTCAAATTCGGCGGCCACGCTCTGGCATCCTGAGGCGCACTACAACTGGGTGCGTCCGGGGATCGTTCTTTACGGTGCGTCACCCTCGGGCCAGTGGCAGGACATCGCCAACAGCGGCCTGAAGCCGGTGATGACCCTGCGCAGCGAAATCATTGGCGTGCAAACCCTGAAGGCCGGCGACACGGTGGGCTACGGCAGCCGCTACCGGGCAAAGGGCGAACAGCGGATTGGCATCGTGGCGGGCGGCTATGCCGACGGCTACCCGCGCATCGCGCCGACCGGCACGCCTGTCTGGGTCGATGGGGTTCGCACGGGAACGGTGGGCACCATATCAATGGATATGCTGGCCGTTGACCTGACGCCATGCCCGCAGGCGGGCATCGGTTCACCGGTCGAGCTGTGGGGTAACGAAATCAAGATTGATGACGTTGCTGCCGCTGCGGGCACGGTGGGGTATGAACTGATGTGTGCCCTGGCTCCGCGAGTGCCGGTTGTGACGGTGTAACGAGTATTAGTGCCGGGTGGCGCAAGCGCCACCCGGCAAAAAAACCGCTACTCCGCTTCATCTTCCATCGGCCTGACGCCGACTTTCCTGACCGCGTTATCTTCTTTCTCCGCAACCGTCCAGATCATCCCGGCGAACTCCACCTGGTCGCCGACAACAGGGGCTGCTCCCAGAAGCTGCTGAATGATTTCCCCCAGCGTTTGCTGCTTGTCGCGGTACTCCAGCCCTTCATCCAGGCCGTAAATCAGCGCCACATCGGCAAATTTAGCGCTGGCTTCCAGAATAAAATCGCCGAAGAAACGCTGATCCAGCGCCACCGGAGGCGACTGGCTAAACAGTTTGCCCAGCGCGGGCAGGTCGCGCTCGCGGCCAATCACGCAGAGAATATCCCCTTCGCGCAGGCGGGTGCTGCCTGTAGGGTGCAGCAGGACATTATCGCGGAACAGGGCGGCAATGCGCGTTTCAGTCGGCATGTGCAAATCGCGCAGCGAGGCCCCCACGCACCATTTGTCAGCGCTCAGCTGATAGACAAACTGTTCCCAAGGATTCTCTGGGTGAATATCGAGCCCCACGCGAGAGACCGGCCAGCCCACGGGAGGCACCACGACTTTGGCTTTCTTCGCCGCCCACCCGAGCGAGGTTCCCTGGAACAGCAGCGAAATCAGCACCACGAAGAAGGCCACGTTAAAGAACAGCCGGGCGTTATCCAGACCGGCCATCATCGGGAAGACCGCAAGAATAATCGGTACCGCGCCGCGTAGGCCCACCCAGCTGATAAAGACCCGCTCGCGCAGGTTGAAGCCGCGAAACGGCAGCAGTCCTGCAAATACCGACAGCGGACGGGCGAAGAAGATCATCCACGCGGACAGCAGCAGCGCCGGAACGGCGATCGGCAGCAGGTCCGAAGGCGTAACCAGCAGGCCCAGCACCAGGAACATGCCAATTTGCGCCAGCCAGGCCAGGCCGTCGAAGTTCTGCAAAATGGCATGACGGTTACGGATCGGTCGGTTGCCCATCAGGAAACCGCAGAGATAGACGGCGAGAATGCCGCTGCCGTCCAGCGCGGTGGTAACGGCAAAAATAAGAATGCCGCCGCTCAGCGCCAGCAGGGGGTAAAGCCCCGCGGGGAGGGAGATGCGGTTGATCATCTGCTGTAAGAGGTATCCCCCCGCCAGGCCAATAACAATCCCCAGCCCGAACTGCTGCAGGATATGCCAGACGAACATCCAGCTCAGGCCCGTCTCGTGCTGCTGGATCATCTCAATCAGCGTGATGGTGAGAAACACCGCCATCGGATCGTTACTGCCGGATTCAATCTCAAGCGTGGAGCCGACGCGTTCGTTAAGCCCTTTTCCGCCGAGCAGGGAAAACACCGCTGCCGCATCGGTTGAGCCAACAATCGCGCCAATCAGCAAACCTTCCATGATGTTGAGATGGAAAAGCCACGCGGCCATCATTCCGGTGAGGCCTGAGGTAATCAACACGCCAACCGTCGCGAGCGACAGCGCGGGCCCTAAGGCCACGCGGAAGGAGCTTGCCTGGGTGCGCATCCCGCCGTCCAGCAGGATCACCGCCAGCGCGAGGTTACTCACCATGTAGGCGAAAGGGTAGTTATCGAATGGGATACCACCAATACCATCAATGCCGGCCAGCATGCCGATGGCGAGGAAAATGACAAGAATAGGTATGCCGAGACGCGATGAAAATGAACTTAATAAAATACTGCTGGTTACAAGGACCGAACCCAGAATGAAAAGGCTGATTATCGCTGCGGCATCCAATGTTCTCTTACTCCCACCTCAATGTTAACGCTGTTACTAAAACCCTAACATATTAACGACGGCAACAGCGTTTTATTAAGGGGGTATAACGGCTTTTTTATGCCTTTATGACAGGATGGCCGCTGATGGTCAGCCGACTGCCTGAATCATTGTGGATCAGGGAGGCGTGCGCCCCCAGCGCCAGGGTCACGGTTTGCTGCTCATGACCAAAATCCAGACCGGTGATGACCGGAACATCCAGCCGCGAGCGAATGAACTCAACCATGGTTTCCAGGGAGTAACCCGCGTCATAGTCATTCGGGGCAGAGCCGCTGAAGCTGCCCAGCACAATCGCGGACTGGCGTTCAAGAATACCGGCATGATAAAGCTGCAAGAGCATGCGCTCGACGCGGAACGGATGTTCGTTGATGTCTTCCAGCACCAGAATGCCGTCCTCGATTTGCGGCATCCACGGCGTGCCGATAAGCGAGACCAGCATGGCCAGGTTACCGCCCCAGAGCTGACCTTCACATTCCCAGTGCGGTCCATTGCCTTGCCACTCCACGCTGTAGGTGGAATTGCGCAGCGCACGCCAGAAGTGTTCCACGGTAAACGCATCCAGTTCCGGTGCGCCGAAGTTACCGGCCAGCATTGGGCCGCTGAAGGTGATAATTTCATACAGCGCCAGCAGCCCAAGCTGGATGACGGTGAAATCGCTGTGGCCGCAGATCAGCAGCGGATCCTGCTGCTGACGCTGTGCCAGCCCCTGCCAGTCAATGCTCTCCAGTAACCGGCTCGCACCATATCCGCCGCGCACCGCCAGCACAATCCGGTTTTCGCCCGTCAGGCTCACCAGACTATTGATATCATTCAGCCGCTGCGCTTCGGTACCGGCAAAACGCTGCTGGCGGCGGGGGATAATTGTCTGATTTTCTACCTGGTGGCCCGACTCCAGTAAACGCTGAACGCCCCGCTGCGCCGCGTCCTGGTTAATGCAGTAGCCCGACGGCGCGATGAGATGAAACTGAGACATGGCAAATCCTTGCTGAATGAGAAACTAATTGTCTATATCATGCCGCTTATTCGCCGCCTGCTTCAAGAGCGGCGCACCGCAATGACCGGCTATAAGGATAGATGACGTGAAATTGAGATGGTTTGCTTTTTTGATTGTGTTGCTCGCTGGCTGTAGTTCAAAACATGATTATCAAAACCCGCCCTGGAACCCGGAAGTGCCGGTGAAGCGGGCCATGCAGTGGATGCCGATCAGTGAGCAAGCCGGGAAGGCCTGGGGCGTCAGTCCGCGCCTCATCACGGCGATCATCGCGGTGGAGTCAGGCGGTAATCCCACCCTCGTCAGCAAATCCAACGCGGTGGGCCTGATGCAGCTTAAAGCGTCAACGGCGGGGAAAGAAGTTTACCGCTATATGGGCTGGAGCGGCCAGCCGTCGACTAGCGAGCTGAAGAACCCGGAACGCAACATTTCAATGGGCACGGCCTATCTGAGCATCATGGAGCATGGCGTGCTGAAGGGCATTAAGGATCCGGAGGTGATGCAGTACGCGCTGGTGGTGTCTTACGTTAACGGTGCCGGCGCGTTGCTCAGAACCTTCTCTTCTGACCGCAAAGAGGCGATTGAAGAGATTAACGGCATGGACAAAGACGAATTCTTTGAACACGTGGCGAAAAATCATCCGGCACCACAGGCGCCTCGTTATATCTGGAAAGTACAGAAAGCGATGGATGCTATGTAATGCCGCAGACGGGCGGCGGTCACGCTGCCCGATTTCTTCACAGGACTTTATTTGCGCGTTCCCGCGCCTCCCGCTCCAGGGAATAGATAATACGCTGAAGCTCACGCTCTGCGCCGGGCCCGACGTTCAGGAAACGGAAGCTCAGACGCGGCGTGGTGATGGTTTCGTTTTTGCTGTCCACGACGGTGCGGTCGCTGATGGCAATCAGCTGCGCATCGAAATAGAAGCGACCCCAGCCACCCATATCCAGTTCAATTTGCGTAAACCGCATGCCCTCTACCAGCCCGTCGGGTTTCGGCGTATCCATCAGTGCGCCCATGCCGCCCAGCGACAGATCGAAGAGGCGAAAGCGGATCTCTTTTTTGTCCGGCATTTTGGCCTTACAAAAATAGGCGGGATGGAGCGGGGCGCTGATGCGGAAATATTCACGACGCTGAACAAACCAGAGATTGGTCGGAAGGGGGGTCACAAAAGCCGGAAGTCCCTGGTATTCGCTGAGTTCCAGTCGCGACAGGACAAACTCCACTTTGGCCCCCTGCGTTTCGGCCATCACCGCGATGTTCTCCGCTTTCAGCGCCGCGCGGTTTTCGTACTCCTGACTGCCTAAATCAATCACCAGCCGATCCTGCGAGGCGTCAAGGATCTTGCTGATGAACTGATTATTCGACCAGCTGATGCGCAGCGGCACTTCACCTTTTTGCAGGTCGCGTAATACCCCTAATACAGCCAGCGGATTTTGCTTGAGGAACTGCTCACTGTAATGACTCACGCCGGATGGCTCCTTGATTGATGACAGACTGTCTTAGCGTTATCGGCAATCTGCAATGAAACTTAATACAAACCGGTGAGTTTTTTTTGCCTGTTTAACCAAAGATAAGTCGGTGAGATGAAAATGGTTTTCCGGCGATGACCTATACTTAAGTTAGCTGTGCAGAAGGTTTTCTGCGCATGCGTTAAACCTGCAAGAGGGCATCGCTATGGGTATCATCGCCTGGATTATCTTTGGTCTTATTGCTGGCGCTATCGCTAAACTGATCATGCCGGGAAACGATGGCGGCGGTTTTATTTTGACCTGTGTACTCGGGGTCGTTGGTGCGGTTGTGGGCGGCTGGCTGGCGACGATGTTTGGTTTTGGAGGCAACATAAGTGGTTTCGACCTGCACAGTTTTCTGGTCGCTGTCGTGGGTGCCATTGTGGTGCTGGGCATATTCAGGTTACTGCGACGAGCATAAATTCACATAAACGGCTCTCTGAGGAGGGCCGTTTTTTTGCCTGCGTATTGAATTGTTAATCTAAATGATAATAATTGTCGTTCCGTATCGCATCTGACAACAAGACGACATTATGAATACCTCACGTTTTACGCTATGCGCCCTGGCAGGCGCCGTCACGCTCGCACTGCATGTTCCTGCATTCGCCGAAGAATCCACTATCGTCGTCACCGGCTCAGAGCAGGGCAGCGCGCTGCCGGCCTGGACGAACAGCGCCACGAAATCGGCCGTTGCCGAAAGTAAAACGCCGCAGGTCATCACGACCGTCTCTGCGCCGGAAATTGAAAAGCGTCATGCGAATTCCGTGAATGAAATCCTGCGCTATGCTCCGGGCGTCTCAACCGAGGTGCGGGGGAATACGTCATACATGAGCGAATACAAAATTCGTGGCTTTACCGTCGACCAGGAGTTCTACAACGGGCTGCAACTGCCCTATAACGTTACCGGCAATACCAAAGCGCGAATCGATCCGCTGTTGATTGACAGCGTTGATATCCTGAAAGGCCCCTCATCGGTACTTTACGGCGGCGGTTCACCGGGCGGGCTGGTGAATATTCAAAGCAAAAAACCGCAGCGTGAAGCCCGAACCGAAATCGGCGTTAACACCGGAAACCGTAATCTGAAAGAGGGTTATCTCGATTCAACCGGGCAGGTTGCCGACAGCAACTGGAACTACCGTCTGCTGGGCAAAGCCACGGAAAACGACGATCAGCCGCACACCACCCGGTATGAAAACTACCTGGTTGCGCCGTCCGTCACCTGGCAACCGGACAGCAAAACCCGCCTCACCCTGGACGCGCTGGCGCAAAACACCCCGAGCCTGACGCCGTCTAACCCGCTGCCGCTCGCCTACCTGCGCTCGAAATACGCGGGCAAGCGCGACTACGCCGGTGATGAGTGGAGCGGTTTTAAGCAGCGTCAGTGGATGCTGGGCTACAGCTTTGAACATGAATTTGACAGCGGCTGGGGCTTTAATCAGAAGGCGCGCTATTTTGATGTCGATACCCATCAGCGCAGCGTCTATGCAACGGGGACGGGAAGCGAGGCGTATCAGCTCAACCGCTTTGCCTACACCACGGATGAAGATCTGCAGAGCTTCAACATTGACAACCAGGTGACCAAAACCGTTGCGCTGGGCGAGTGGAAACACCACCTGCTGGCCGGGTTTGACTACCAGAAGCTGAACTCCCACTTCCACTACCGCTACGCGTCGGCCACCCCGGGTATGGATATGCGTCAGCCAGACTATTCGCAGATCCAGGAAAGCGCGCTGGGGCTCTACACTGCTCAGAAAAACCGCCTCAGCTACCAGCAGAACGGCTATTACTTACAGGATCAGGTAGAGTTTGGCGGCCTCAATCTGTTGGGCAGCCTGCGCTACGATGATTATCGCTCCGTCACCACCAACTACCTGCAAAACGGTGATAAAGCCTGGGTATCGCAGGATCGCGTCACCAAGCGCCTGGGCGCGCTTTACGCCTTCGATAGCGGAATTTCGCCGTTTATCAGCTATTCCGAAGGTTTTGCGCCGGTGTCGCCGCAGGGCACGCTCGTGGCGAAAGACGTTAAGCCGACCACCAGCAAGCAGGTGGAAGGCGGGGTAAAATATCTGCTGGCCGACTACGCTACCACCTTTACCGCCTCGGTGTTTAACATCCGTCAGAAAAATGTCGTCACCTCCGATCCGGGCTTCCTGAACTATCGTCAGACCGGGGAAGTGGAATCTAAAGGGGCAGAGCTCTCCGCCATTAGCCGTCCGACGGACAACCTGACGCTGATTGCCAACTATGCGTACACCCACGCGATCAACAGGGAAGATGACAAGTACAAAGGTAAACGTCCAACGCAGGTCCCCGAGAATGCCTTCAACCTCTGGGGGGATTACACCTTTGAGAACACGCCGCTCAAAGGACTGATGCTGGGAGCGGGTGCCCGCTACACCGGGCCGATGGAAATCTCTCCGGCAAACGACGCGGGTAAGCTGGGCGGCACCACCCAGTTCGATCTGGCGGCTTCATATCGGATGGGCGAGATCCTGCCTTTCCTGGCAGGGCTGACGCTTAAGGCCAGCGCGCAGAACGTCACCAACAAAGAGACGCTGACCTGCTACGATGCGACCAACTGCTGGATTGGGCGTGACAGGACGTATCAGCTAGGGGCGAGTTACAGCTTCTAGGTAACTCCCTGTGATTTCAAAATGTAGGCCGGGTAAGGCGTAACCGCACCCGGCATTACTCCCTTACTGCGCCGTCGCTTTCACCGGCGCAGCCTCATCATTCGCCGCAGGCCGATTCTCCGGCACGCTGTCGCAAGGTTTCTCTTTCGGGCAGACCCGATCCAGCATTTTCAGCGTCACGCCGTTGCTCCAGCCGAAGCCGTCCTGCAGCGGATACTCGCCGCCGCCGCCTCCCGTACCGGTGGTCGACACGTCATACTTCTCAACCAGTTTCTTTTCCCGGTCGTAAGTATGCTGAACGTTCTTCAGGAAGCGCCAGGTCACGTCCATCGAGACCTTCTCTTGCCCGTAATTCTGCAGCCCTTCCGCAGCCACCCATTGCAGGGGAGCCCAGCCGTTTGGCGCATCCCACTGCTGGCCGCTGTTTACGGTGGTGGTCGCTATCCCGCCCGGTTTCAACAGGCGCGACGAGGTTGCCGCGGCGACTTTATCGGCACGATCCTGCGCCGCCGCCTTCACGTAAAGCGGGAACAGGGCTGCGGCGGTGAGCTGATTGCGTACCTTCTTGCTCTTCAGATCGTAATCCGCGTACCAGCCCTCTTTATCATTCCACAGGTGGCTCTCGATGGCTTTCTGACGCGCCGTAGCCAGCGCTTCGTATTTACTTGCGCTGGCGGCGTCACCGCTCTCCTGGCTTGCCCGCGCCAGCAGTTTTTCCATCTTAAACATCAGGGCGTTCAGATCCACGGGAACAATGCTGGTGGTCCGGATGGTGCCGAGCTTTTGCGGGTCGTCCATCCAGCGGGAGCTAAAGTCCCAGCCCGAGGCCGCGGCGGAACGTAAATCACGATAGATCTCGGTCGCGGGTCGGTTAGGGTTACTTTTGGCAGTATTCACATCGTCAAGCCAGGACTCCGGACGCGGGGTATCGCGGTCATCCCAGTAGCGGTTGAGGATAGCGCCGTCGTCCAGCTTCACCACGCGCTTGTTGGCCTGGCCCGGCTGAAGGGCATTAACGCCATCCATCCAGTAGGCATACTCTTTTTCCATCTGCGGACGATACTTCTTCAACGCATCGCTGTCGTGGGTCGCCAGCAGTTCAACCATCATTGAGAAAAACGGCGGCTGGGAGCGGCTCAGGTAATAGCTGCGGTTGCCGTTGGGAATGTGGCCGAAGGTGTCAATCTCATAGGCAAAGTTATCCACCATGTCGCTGATTTTGTCCCAATGATCGCTCTCTGCCAGGCCCAGCATGGTGAAATAGCTGTCCCAGTAGTAGACCTCGCGGAAACGTCCGCCGGGCACAACGTAAGGTTTCGGTAACGGCAGAAGGGAATCCCATTTGTTGCTGGCTTTATCGGTGGTGCGCGTCAGCACGGGCCAGAGATCGTCAATGTGCTCACGTAAACTTTGTCCAGCAGGCGGAACATATTTTTCCCCTTCCGCAGGGAGCGTAAAGTTCATCTCGACAAAGTGGCGTAAGTCAAAGCTGGACTGCGTGTGCTGCATCCGGTAGTCCGCCAGAATCATCAGCGGGTCGCTTTTGGGGACGGCATCAGCAAAGGTTTTCTGATCGGGAAACAGTTTGGCGCTCTGCACATCGTTAAACAGAGGGCCCAGCAAAATATCGGGTGAGGTTGTCTGGGCTGCGGGGCTATCGTCGGCATATCCCAGTGTCGTTACGCCGAGCAGCGCGCCGCCTAACACAAGGGGCAAAAACGCGGGGCGTAGTGTACGAGGTCTTATCATCAGTTCGTCTCCTGTCTTCACTAAACAGCGTGACCGCTGTTGTCAATCACCTGAAAACCTTAGACGAATATTGTCCGCTTCGCGTTAAATATTGCCGGTATTTCAGACCTCTTCCGCGGTCTGGCTGGCTTCCCGCAGCGTGCCCGGCGCATGTCCAATAATGCGCTTGAATGCCCGGCTGAAGGCCGCCAGAGAGCCGTATCCCAGCCGCAGCGCGACGGTTTCAATGGGTTGATTTTCATGCCGAATGTACTGAATCGCCAGCCGCATTCTCAGCTCGCTGAGATATTTTGCCGGAGTGGTTCCCGTCGCGGCCAGAAACCGTTCGGCGAACACGGAGCGGGACGTGCCCGCTTCTTTTGCCAGATCCGCGACGCTCCAGTTCAGGCCTGGCTGCTGATGCATGGCGTAAATGGCGCGGCTGAGTCGCGGGTCGCGCAGAACCTGCACCCAGCCGGTGGCTTTACCGCAGCCGCCTTCAACCCAGCCGCGCACGATTAATGCCGCCACCACGTCGGCAAGGCGCGCAAGGATCCCGGCATACCCGGCCTGACGCGCCGCGGATTCCCGCTCCATCGCCGCCAGCAGCGGATGAATTTCCGGCCAGGTGGACATCAGCCGGCTGACCATCATCACTTCCGGCATCGCTTTGATCAGCGGCTGCATCCCGCCCAGCTCAAAATCCATGCACCCGCTGAAGATGAGGGTGTTCTCGCTTTCCGGGCAGGGCTCGCAGGTGATAGCACACACCGAGCTGCAGATAGGCTCGCTCGGGAAGGCGTTGATGGGCGTAATGGTGGCCTGCTCGTCAGAGAGCAGGGCATGGGAATTCCCGCCGGGAATAAAGAGGGCGTCGCCACCGCTCAGTTCGAACGTTGCACCGCTCTCCATGCGCAGCAGGGCGCTACCGTGGCTCACAAAATGAAACTGTGCCCGGCCGGGCGCCTGATGAAACGCGACGCCAAACGGCGCGCTGGCCTGGATCCGCCGGTATTTCACGCCTGAAAGACGCATGCCGCGTAAAAGTTCGCTGATCAGATCGGGTGACTGTACGGTCATGGCACAACTCCGGACGAATAATCAATAAGTGGAGATTATATGTCATAGATCGTCCAGGGTGAACCTTCTATTCTTTTGCGACAGTAGTCACATTTTTATAACGGGAGATCAACAGATGAGTTCATGTGTCGCGGCGAGCGAGGCGGTAGCGCCTGCAAAACCCGCCTGGCGGGCCGTCTATTCACTGGGGCTGGGGGTATTTGGTTTGATTACGGCAGAATTTCTGCCGGCGAGTTTGTTAACGCCCATGGCCGCGAGCCTGGGCGTGACCGAGGGGATGGCCGGACAGGCCGTCACTGCCACCGCGCTGGTGGCGCTGGTCACCGGGCTGCTGATTACGCCTGCCACCAAAAGTATTGACCGCCGCTGGGTGCTGATGTTTTTCTCGGTGCTGCAAATTATCTCCAGCCTGCTGGTGGCCTTTGCGCCCAACCTGCACGTCCTGCTGATGGGGCGTCTGCTGCTGGGGGTAGCCATTGGGGGATTCTGGGCGATGTCGACGGCGACTACGATGCGTCTGGTTCCGGCAGATAAAGTGCCGAAAGCGCTGGCGGTGATCTTCTCCAGCGTATCAATTGCCACGGTGGTCGCGGCGCCGCTCGGCAGCTATCTGGGCAGCCTGATCGGCTGGCGCAACGTCTTTATACTCTGCATTCTGCCGAGCATGCTGGCGCTGCTGTGGCAGCTCTGGGTGCTGCCGTCCATGAAGCCGGAGAGCAGCGGCAGCCTGAGTACGCTGTTCCGCGTGCTGCGTCGTCCGGGAATGATCGGCGGCATGCTGGCGACCATTCTGATCTTCAGCGGCCATTTCGCCTTCTTTACCTACCTGCGTCCGTTCCTGGAGACGGTGGGGCAGGCGAGCGTGGAGACCATTTCGCTGATCCTGCTGGGCTTTGGTATCGCCAACTTTGTGGGCACTTCTGTTGCAGGGCATCTGCTGGCACGCAATCTGCGCCTGACGCTGGCGCTGGTGCCGTTTGCGATGGGCGTTCTCGCGCTCATGATGGTCGCCTTTGGTCATCTGGCGATGCTGGACGGGCTGCTTGTCGCGCTATGGGGCTTTGCATTTGGTCTGGTTCCGGTGGGCTGGTCAACATGGCTTGCCACTACCGTTCCGGATGAAGCCGAAAGTGCAGGAGGGCTGCTGGTGGCCTCAATTCAACTGGCAATCAGTGCCGGTGCGGCCGGGGGCGGGGCGGTCTTTGACCTCAACGGTGCCAGCGGCGTGTTCGCGGGAAGCGGTTTCCTGTTAGTAACGGCGATGGTGATTGTGTTTATGGGCGTGAAAGTGAAAGCGGATTGAATTATTTGCCGGGTGGGCGCATGCGCCACCCGGCATCAGGCTTACAGCCCTTTCTTATCCATCAGCACCGCCAGATCCACCAGGCGGTTAGAGAAGCCCCACTCGTTGTCATACCACGCCAGGATCTTCACCATGTTCCCGCCAATCACCAGCGTGGAAAGCCCGTCGATAATTGAGGAGCGTGGGTCGCCCTGGTAGTCGCTGGAGACTAGCGGTTCATCGCTATAGCCCAGAATGCCTTTAAGAGGCCCGCTGGCGGCCGCGTTGCGGAACGCGTCATTCACCTCTTCGGCGGTTACGTGACGGCTCAGCGTTACCGTTAAATCCACAATCGACACCACCGGCACCGGCACGCGCAGGGAGTACCCGGTCAGTTTGCCGTCAAGGGAAGGGATCACTTTCCCCAGCGCTTTCGCCGCACCGCTTGAATAAGGCACAATCGACAGCGCCGCCGCGCGTGCGCCGCGCAGATCTTTTTCCGGCTGATCGTGCAGCGCCTGGCTGTTGGTGTAGGCGTGCGTCGTGTTCATCAGGCCATGCTCAATCCCGAACTGCTGGTGCAGCACCTGAGCGGCCGGCGCCAGACCGTTCGTGGTGCAACTCCCGTTGCTTACCACCGCGTGTTTGGCGGGATCGTACTGCTCATGGTTGACGCCCATCACAATCGTCAGATCATCGTTTTTCGCGGGAGCGGAAATGATGACGCGCTTAGCGCCGCCGTGGGTGATATGCACCGCCGCTTTCTCCCGTTCAGTGAAGAAGCCGGTGGCCTCAATCACCACGTCTACCCCAGCTTCACGCCACGGGATATTCGCCGGATCGCGTTCGCTAAATACGGCGATCCGCTGGCCGTCTACCTGCAGCGCGCCGTCACCCGCTTCAACGGGCGCGGGCAGTTTGCCCAGAAGGGAATCATGCTTCAGCAGATGGGCGAGGGTTTTGCTGTCCGTCAGATCGTTAATGGCCACAATCTGCAGAGCCGGGTTGCCCAGCGCCGCGCGCAGGAAATTACGTCCGATACGGCCGAAACCGTTAATACCGACCTTAACCATGGTGCACTCCTTATCTCTGTTGTCTGGAGTCACTGTAGGCGTCGGGCCGGTTGGCGTAAACGACAAAAAAGGATCAGATTACGCCATCTTGCGGCAGTGGAAGCGCTGGCGGTACTCGCCGGGCGTGAGGTGAAGCTGTTTCTCAAAGATGCGGCGCAAGTTAATGCTGGTGCCAAACCCGCTTTGCTCGGCAACGCGCTCAAGGGGGTCATGGGTCTGCTCAAGCAGCTGACGGGCCGCGGCCAGGCGCGCTTCGGTCACATAGCGAGCGGGAGAGACTCCCGCGTCGCGGGTAAACACGCGGGTGAAGTTACGCGGGCTCATTGCCGCTTTCTCGGCCAGATTTTCCACGCACAGATCGGCGGTGAGGTTCTGCAGGATCCAGGTTTGCAGTTCGCTTATCGGACCGGATGTGCCGGGCTGCTGAAGGCTGTAGCGGCTGAACTGCAGCTGCCCGCCGGGACGGCGCAGGTACATCACCATATCCTGCGCGACATCGCGGGCGAGGGTAAATCCGTAGTCGTCCTCCACCAGCGCCAGGGTCAGATCGAACCCGGAACTGACGCCGCCGGAGGTCCAGATGGGGCCGTCCTGAATGTAAAGCGGGCCGCCTTCGACCCTGATTGACGGATACTGTGTCTGCATTGTCTCCAGCAGCCGCCAGTGGGTGGTCGCGCGGCGACCGTCCAGCAGGCCAGTCTGGGCCAGCAGCATCGCGCCGCCGCAGATAGAGGCTACCCGCCGGGCGTGCGGCGCAGCGAGGTGCAGCCAGTCCACAACGGCCGTGCTCTCCTGCTCGTTCATGCCGCGTCCGGTGATGATAATGGTATCCAGCGGTTCACGCGGATCCAGCTCCGGCAGGCGATAGTCCGCCAGCAAATTCAGGCCGGACTGGCCGTGGATCACCTGGTGAGGCTGCGTGGTGGCGATGATAATCCGGTAGCGGGGCTGCGCAAGCCCTTCCGGATGCAGCCGGTTGGCCTGCATCAGAATGTCGGCGATACCGGCGGCTTCAAACAGCATGCCGCCGTCGGGAACAATAATCAGGATCTTTTTCATGTCCTGAAAAGTACCTTTATTACAGAATAAGTCAAGGAACGCATGACCCCCACGTTTCTGGCAAAGCAAAGCGATTAATGTTCTTTGTTATTTCAGGCGTTTTCCCCGATCGTCAGAGAATTATCTCTGGCGAAACGGCGTCTGAAGGAATGAGTCAACGAAGCTCCCTCTATTTACATCCGCAACAACGCGAACAAATCCGCCAGCTCGCATCGGGTTTTTTATGGCGAAGCGAACTGCCCACGTGGCTGCTGATTATCACTATTTATGCAGGCTGGTTTACCACGCTGGCGTTCTGGCAAACGCTGGGCCTGCTGCCCGCCACGCTGCTGCTCATCGGGTTTACCGCCTGGTACATGTCGCTGCAGCATGAGCTGATCCACGGGCATCCCACCCGTTTTGCCTGGCTGAACCAGCTGTTTGGCACGCTCCCGCTGGCGGTCTGGTATCCGTACGGCCTGTACCGGGACTCCCATCTCGCCCATCATCGGCACCATAGCCTGACCCATCCGGTGGATGACCCGGAGTCGTACTATTTTACCGACGAGAGCTGGGCGCGCTTTTCTCCCTGGCAGAAACGGCTTATCAGGGCCCGGAATACCTTTGCCGGACGGCTGATGCTGGCACCGCTGCTGGATATCCTTCAGACGCTGGGCAGCGCCGCGGCGGCATTTCGTCACCTTCACCTGCGCGCAATGACGATGTGGCTGGTGCACGCTTTGCTGCTGGTGGTGCTCTTCGCCTGGATGGCGCATACCGGTTTTTCTCCCTTCTGGTTCGTGCTGGCAGTCAGCTATCCGGCGCTGGCGCTGACCAAGGTCCGATCGTTTTTCGAGCATCGCGCGGCGGACGATCCGCTGGCGCGCTCCGTCATTAACGAGGCCGGGCTGTTCTGGCGGGTACTGTTTTTGAATCTCAACTACCATTCAGTACATCACGATCTGCCGGGCGTGCCCTGGTACGGGCTGAAGGCGATCTACCAGCAAAACCGGGAGGCGTACCGGCAGCGAAACCACGGTTTTCTCGTCAGGGGCTATGGTGAATGGCTGCGTCAGTTCTGGGGCAGGCCCGTTGACGTCACCGTTCACCCAGGAAAACAACAGGGGGAAGGGTATGAGTAACCTGCTGGCGTTTCCCATGTATGCTGTGGATCGCGCCGACACCCTTGCGCTCTGGCTGGCGGTAAAAGGGCTGCTGGCTGCGCGCGGTGTGTCCGTCGATCGCGATCCCGGCTGGCCGGAGTCCGATCTGCTGACCCACTGGCGACAGCCTGCGCTTGTCCTCAGCCAGACCTGCGGTTATCCGCTGGTTACCCAGCTTCCGGACGTGCAGGTGGTCGGCTGTTTTCACTACGTGGCACCTGGCTGCGAAGGGATCCAGTACCGCAGCTTTCTGGTGGTGCGCGAGGAGGATCGGCATCTCACGCTGGCGGATTTTCGCGGATGTCGTGCGGTCTGTAATTCTCCGGATTCGCAGTCCGGCTACAATGCGCTGCGAAAAATAGTCGCTCCCCTGGTGAGCAACAGTCCATTTTTCGCGCAAACGTCCTTCAGCGGCAGCCATCGCCAGTCGCTGATCGATGTCAAACGCGGGGCAGGGGATATCGCGGCCATCGACTGCGTGACATGGGCGTTACTGCAGCGTCACGAGCCGGAAAGACTGACGGGGCTGGCGGTGATTGACCATACCCCTCTGACGCCGGGGCTGCCGCTCATTACCTCGCCCCACGCCTCGCCTGAGACCCTGAACGCCCTTCGCGATGCGCTCCGCGCGCTGGTGAGTTTGCCGGAATATCGGGCCGTGCGCGGCGCGGTGCTGATTGACGGTTTTAGCGTGGTGACGCGCCAGGCCTACGCCTCATTGTTGGCGTGATAAATCTCCTGCGCGTCGGTAAAACAGCGCAGCGCCAGCGAGGAGACGGGCTTCTGCCTGCGCATAATCAGGCCGACAGGGGCCTCAATGTTCGCGTCGGCGATGGGGACAATCCTGAAATTACTGTTCAGATCTTCCAGACCGTTATTCAGCGGCATCACGGCGCAGCATACGCCGCTTTGCACCGCCTGGATGATCTGAAACGTGGAGTCGCTCTCGAAAACGGACGCCGGTTCGATGCCTGCAGACTTAAAGCTGGCCTCCATATGCGCCCGGTAATGCATCCCTTTAGTCAGAAACCCCAGCGGAAAATCCGTCAGATCGCGCCAGGTCAACGTCTCCTGGCCGAGCTGGAAATGGCGGACGTCGTGCAGCAGGCCCATCTTGGTTTTGGGTAGCTGGATAATATCGAACAGGCTGGTGTCGATGCTGTTGAGGTAGCAAATTCCCAGCTCAAGCTGATTGCGGCTGACGCCGTCGGCAATCTGTGCGGAGGACATGGAATAGAGGCTGTAGGTCAGCTCCGGATATTTTTGGGTCAGCAGGCGAATAAAGATCATCGGATCCACGCTCGCCAGCGGCACCATCCCGAGACGTAGTTCGCCCACCACCTGGCCTTTGCACAGCGCCGCTTCCGCCTGCAGCCCGTCGTGCGCGGCCAGCAGCGCGCGTGCCCACGCGAGTATGCGTTCACCCTCCGGCGTAAACCCTTCAAAGCGCTGTCCTCGAACAATCAGCACCAGCCCCAGCTCCTCTTCCAGGCTGCGGATGCGCATGGAGAGGGTCGGCTGGGTGATGTTGCACTGCGAGGCCGCCTTGCCAAAATGGCGGGTCTCGTCGAGCGCGATTAAATATTTTAACTGTTTAATATCCATCTTTTTCTCTGCGCGAACTACCTTACAGCATGCGGATCTCTTTAGAGCGCAGGGTGATGCGAACCGGAACGGATTTATACGACGGCGTACCGCTGTCCTTATCCAGATAATCCAGCGGTACCAGCACGTTGGCCTCCGGATAATAGGCGCCGACGGTCCCCGGCGCGATGTTGTACGCCACCACGGTAATGTCTTTCAGACGCTGAACGCTGCCGGGGAGGGCGGTTTCGATATCCACGCGGTCGCCATGTTCCAGCCCTGACTGCGCCATGTCGTCCTCGTTCATGAACAACACGTCGCGGCGGCCAAATACGCCACGGTAGCGGTCGTCAAGGGCGTAAATGGTGGTGTTGTACTGGTCGTGGCTGCGCAGCGTGATTAGCCGCATAACATGCTCACCTTCGCCGCTGGCGTTTTCGTGAACACCGTCGAACACCGAGAACATCGCTTTTCCCGTCGCCGTTGGCCAGATGCGTTGCGTGGGCGGCAGCGGCATACGGAAGCCACCGGGAACGCGGATCCGCGCATTGTAGTTCTCAAAGCCCGGGATGGTCTGCTCGATCAGATCGCGGATGCGGTCGTAATCCTCAACCAGCATCAGCCAGTCCACGCGGGTTTCCGGCAGTGTGGCTTTCGCCATGCCGGCGACGATAGCCGGTTCCGAACGGAGTAACGGTGAGGCGGGTTTCAGCTTGCCGGATGAGGCATGGACCATCGACATCGAGTCTTCGACGGTAATGGACTGACGACCGGTAGCCTGAACATCCAGCTCGGTACGGCCAAGACACGGGAAAATAAAGGTCTCTTTGCCCACCAGCAGATGGGTACGGTTCAGCTTGGTGCCGACGTGCACGCTCAAGTCCAGGTTACCCATCGCCGGAAAACCACGTTCGTGATCGGGCATCGCCACCGCAAAATTACCCCCGAGGCAGATGAGCGCCTTCGCGCGGCCGTCGATCATCGCCTGCGTGGCCTGCACCGCATCGTGTCCATGGTGAGACGGCGGCTCAAAGCCGAAAACGTCCTTCAGACGGTTCAGGAAGGCCGGCGTGGGTTTCTCGCTAATCCCGACGGTACGGTTCCCCTGAACGTTTGAATGACCTCGCAGGGGGCATATTCCCGCACCGGGCTTGCCAATATTCCCGCGCAGCAGCAGCAGGTCCGCAATCAGGCGGACGTTCGCCGTGCCTTTATTGTGCTGGGTAATGCCCATCCCGTAGGTGATGATGGTGGCATTCGATTTCGCATAGGCCTCTGCTACCGTTTTGAGGGCCGCCTGACTGAGACCTGACTCCCGCTCGATCTCGTCCCAGCGGGTCTGTGCGATATCGGCGGTGAAATCTTCAATGCCCTGGGTATGTCCGGCGATAAACGCGCGATCGAGCACGTCGCCGCGTTCGGCCTCCATTTCAAGCAGGTGTTTAGCTATGCCTTTCAGCGCGGCGGCGTCGCCCCCGGCCTTTACCTGGAAGTAGGTTGAGGCAATATCCGTAGAGCCGTAAGTTGCCATTTCAATCACGCTTTGCGGATCGGCGAAACGTTCGAGGGCGCGCTCGCGCAGCGGGTTAAAGACGATAATCGGCACGTTGCGGCGGGCCAGCTCGTGGAGGGTGCCCATCATTCGCGGATGGTTCGTGCCGGGGTTGTGACCGATGGAGATAACCAACTCGGTCTTGTCGAAATCATCCAGCGAGACGGTGCCTTTCCCGATGCCAATCGAACGCGGCAAACCGACGCTGGTGGCCTCGTGACACATATTAGAGCAGTCGGGGAAGTTATTGGTGCCGTATTCGCGAGCGAACAGCTGGAACAGATAAGCCGCTTCATTAGAGGCCCGTCCGGAGGTATAGAACTCAACCTGGTCCGGTTCAAGCCCGCGCAGCACTTCGCCGATGCGTTCAAACGCCTCGTCCCAGACGACGGGCCGGAAGGTATCGCTTGCCCGGTCATAGCGCAGGGGATGCGTGAGTCGACCGTAACCTTCCAGCTCAAAGTCCGATTTTGCCAGCAGCGAGGAGACGCTGTTTTCGGCCAGAAACGCGGGGGTAACGCGTTTGCTGGTGGCTTCCCAGGTCACCGCTTTGGCGCCGTTCTCGCAGAACTGGAAGGTCGATTTGTGTTCTTTATCCGGCCACGCGCAGCCCGGGCAGTCAAAGCCGTCAGGCTGGTTGGTGCGCAGCAGCGTCGCGGGGGCATCAAGGGTATCCATTTGGGTACGTACCGCAATGGCCGTCGCTTTCAATGCGCCCCAGCCGCCGGCAGGACCGTCATAGTGTCTGATACCCGGCACCGAGCGTCTTTTCTTGTTCATACCCACTCCTGATTTGTTCGGTCACACAACGTCTGAACCCCTAAAAGCGCTGCAAAGAACGATAGGCGAAAGCAATGACGACCGGATGGCGACGCGCGTACGGTACGAAAAGATGCTTTAACTTAAATTCTTTTTATTACAGTTTTTTATAGGGTCTGGTGTTGAAATATTTAAAGAAATTATAACGATTTTTTATCATTTTAATAATAAATCTTATCTATCGCATGGTAAGCAAGATAGATGGGGCGAGCAGGAGAGGATGTAGCACCAATAAAGTTTCGAATGAAGCCTTTGAGCGGTGACAATAAAAAACATTCACAGCTGGCGGGCTATCGCGAGCATTTTCGGCTGCTATAAGGTCAGGAAGGTTAACTCAGGCTTAATGATTAATGGATAAAATTTAGGCCTGACGGGATAATTGCCATAACGAGAAATATAAAGTTATTTTTAGGCGTGAAATTAACGCCCTGCAACATAAGTGAAATAGTCACATTCAAGTCTTAGAGTCCGATCGATATTAAAGATACTCTGTTAGTGCAACAAATAATTCATCGTTGATATATTCTGCTGACCTCATCAATACGCAAATTCTACTAATTATGGTAGTGGCGATAATAGCAGTATTGCGTTAATGAAAGTATTTCTCTTTTGTGTTTTTGGTATATAAAACATTAAGTTGCAGTGTATTTTGGTAGGGAAATAAGAGAGTTTGGGCTATGTCGGGTTTTTTCATAGGATTAATCCTATAATTTTCCGACTGCTTCATTTAGCAACAGTTACGCAACGGTAAATATTGAATTGAGGCAAAGCTCATGTAAACTTGCTTACCGTTTGTCAAAATATGTCAGGAAGACGCTGGGCCTTATTCTGAAGGGCTCGTGCGGTAGCTATGCCCTTAAAATAGTAACGCCCCGAAAATACCCTGGCTATTTTAACAATAGCACTTAAGTCAAACTTCACCCCCTTATCTTCATCATCGAAATATCGCTACGGAAAAGCATATGAAAATGCGCGTACTGTTTTCACTTCTGTTTGTAATGGCGGTGGCGGGCTGTAAAGCGCCGCAGAAACCTGTGATCAACGACGATACGATCGAGACCAGTCAGGTCAACGGCGTCACCTTAACCCACCGTCACGCTGTTACCCCGCCGGCGGAGTTCACGCCGGTCAACGAGCCGTATCGTGCTATGTATCCGGCCTCTCTGATGAGCCGCCCTGACTTCGGCGGTAAAGTTATCCGCACTCTTGATACCGGAAAAACGTACGTGGTGCTGGGTCAGGTTGAACACTACTGGATGGCGCTTGCCGATGAAGGTAACGAGCAGCTGATTGGTTACGTCCCGATGCGCGCCGTGATCAAGGCCGACCTGTACGACGCCGCCGTGCGTAAACAGGCTATTCGTCCGAAGACGCGTAAAAAAGCGACCTGTGTCGATGTCGATGGCAACAGCAAAGCCTGCAAAGACAGCGCTAACGGTACCTGGATCCTGAACTAAACGGCTTTAATGAGCGCATTTTTATGAATAATAAAAATTTTCATAAGCTGTGGTTATTCTTTTACGCGGTGATTTTCGCCCTGGTCAGTGGTTGTACGTCGTCTTCACACAGCGACCCCTCCCGCTACAATCTGCAGTTTCAGGCTCATCCACAAATCAATGAATCTGCGCCGCTTAAGGTCCGGGTGCTGTTGCTGAAATCCGATGCGGATTTCATGTCCAGCGACTTTTACTCCCTGCAGAACAACGCGTCAGCCACGCTTGGCGCGAATCTGCTGAACAGCGACGTGTTTTTCCTGATGCCGGGACAGCTGTCCAAAACCCTCAGCGGGCAAAGCTCTCCGGAGGCCCGCTACATCGGCGTGATGGCGGAGTATCAGGTGCTGGATGGCAAAAAATGGCGCGTTTCACTTCCTCTGCCCGTGCCTGGCGAAAATCATATCTACCAGTTCTGGAAATGGTCCGCAGATGAACTCCAGGCCAACGTTTTTCTCGACGTGAACGGCATTCGGGTCATCAGCCAGTAACGCGCTTCAAAACAGGAAATACATCATCATGACGAAAGCAGAAAAGGTTGTCTGGACCGAAGGCATGTTCCTGCGTCCACACCATTTTCAGCGGACTGAAAGCTATCTGCTCAACCATGTTCGTGAATGGGGCGCGCTGCAGCGATCGTATCTCTGGGGCTTTCTTGACGTTGAACTGGATGAAGCGATGCTTCGTCAGGGATGCATAGCCCTGAGCTACTGCAGTGGGTTGCTGCCGGACGGCACCTTTTTCCAGGTCCGTAACGGGCGCAACGGTCCTGTACCGCTGAAAATTCCTGACAATCTCACTAACGAAAAGGTGGTGCTCGCGCTGCCGGTTCGTCGTGGCGAGAGAGAAGAGGTGATCTTTAGCGAAGAGGCAGCCTCGCTGGCGCGCTTTATCGCTTTCGAGCAAGAGGTGGAAGACGACAACGCCATGTCGGTGGGAGATGCCACCGTTCAGTTTGGCCGCCTGCGTCTGACCCTGATGCTGGAAAAAGACCTCACGGCAGAATGGACCGCCATCGGCGTGGCGTTTGTGACGGAGAAACGTAACGACAACCACGTGCGGCTCGACAACAGCTACATCCCGCCGATGCTCAATGCCAACAACAGCCCGCAGATCTACAGCATGATCAACGATCTGCACGGCTTGCTGGTACAGCGCAGCCAGCAAATTGGTGGTCGTTTGCGCCAGCCCGGTCGCTTTAATACTTCTGAACTGATTGAGTTCACGCTGCTGTCGCTGGTTAATCGTCATCTGGGCGAGGTGTCTCATTTAAAAACCCTCCCGCTGCTGCATCCGGAAACGCTCTGGCGCAGCTGGCTGCCGTTTGCGACCGAACTTGCCACCTGGACGTCGCAGCGGACCGCTGAAAGCGTGCTGCCGATTTACGATCATGACGATCTGGCAAACTGCTTCAGCAAGCTCATGCTGATGCTGCGTCAGGGACTGTCGCTGGTGATGGAAGACCACGCGATTCAGATCCCGCTTAACGAACGCTCTCACGGCCTGAACATCGCCACGGTGCCTGAAACCAGCATGGTGCGTGAGTTCGGCTTCGTGCTGGCGGTAAAAGCCAACGTGCCGGGCGAACACCTGCAAACCCATTTCCCGGCGCAGATGAAGGTCGCACCGGTGTCGAAAATCCGCGATCTGGTTCAGCTTCAGCTGCCGGGCATTATGCTGCGGGCCATGCCGGTCGCGCCGCCGCAGATCCCGTGGCATGCCGGCTACAGCTACTTCGAGCTCGAGAAGGGCAGCGAGCTGTGGCACGAGATGGATAAGTCCGGCGCATTCGCCCTGCACCTTGCAGGGGAGTTCCCGGGGCTGGATATGGAGTTTTGGGCCATCCGTAGCCCGACAGAATAATAAAGCGAGCGCTTAATATGCAGGAACGACAGGACACCGGCAGCGATGCCGCGTTTACCGGGGCCAGTAGCAACAATCAGCTGGTGGCGGCCGCCAATCCGCTGCTCAATGCGATTCCGCAGATCCGTCATTCGGTCTCCCATGACGATCAGGTGGCGTTACGCCAGCGCCTGATCGATGAAATTCGCCGTTTTGAAGTCCGCTGCCAGCAGGCAGGGCTGCCCTACGAAGTGATCGTCGGGGCACGTTACTGCCTGTGTACGGCGCTCGACGAGGCCGCCGCGCTCACCCCCTGGGGCAGCAGCGGCGTCTGGTCCAGCAACGGTCTGCTGGTGACGTTCCATAACGAAACATGGGGTGGCGAGAAGTTCTTCCAGCTGCTGGCGCGCCTGTCGCAAAACCCGCGCGAGCACATTCTGCTGCTGGAGATGATCAACTACTGCCTGCTGCTGGGTTTCGAAGGGCGCTATCGGGTGCTGGATAACGGCCGCACCCAGCTTGAGACCATCAAGCAGCGGCTGTGGCAGATGATCCGCGGCGTGCGCGGCAGCTATCCGCCGCCGCTTTCTCCCCATCCGGAAGATCGTCCCGTGCTGCGTAAGCTCTGGCGGCCGATGGTTCCCCTGTGGGCCTGCGTGGCGCTGGCCGGGTTTATCGCCTGTCTCTTCTATATCGTGCTTAACTGGCGTCTTGGCGACAGCACCAACCCGGTGCTGGCGAAGATTTACCAGTCCCAGCTGCCGGAAACCACTATTCAGCAACCGGCCCGTCAGCTACCGGCGGTGCTGAACCTTCGCGGTTTCCTGAAGCCTGAAATCGAGGCTGGCCTGGTGGCGGTGAAAGACGAAGCGGACCGCAGCGTCGTTATCCTGAAGGGGGATGGTCTGTTTGCCTCCGCCTCGACCGTCGTGCGCGACCGCTATGAACCGGTCATCAACCGCATTGCACAGGCGATGAATAACGTCAGCGGCAAAATTCTGGTGGTGGGCTACAGCGACAACGTGCCGATTCGCAGCGCGCGCTTTGCCTCTAACTATGAACTCTCTCTGGAACGTGCCCGCTCGGTACAGAAAATGCTGCAGGGAAGCCTCTCTCAGCCTGGCCGCGTGAAAGCGGAAGGGCGGGGCGAGATTAACCCGGTAGCGCCGAACACGACGCCAGAAAACCGCGCCCGTAACCGCCGTGTGGAAATTACTCTGCTGGTGTCGCCTGAAAATACGCAGGCTGAGCTGAACGGATTGCCGCAAGGAAACTAAGGATGCTGACTACACTTCTTTCCATTTTGACCAATCGCATTCTGTGGAGCTTCCTCGGCGTAACGGCGCTTGCGGCGGTGATCTGGATGATTGGTCCCCTATTGTCCATCGTGGACACCCGACCGCTCGAATCTGAGCAGAACCGTATTATCAGCATCGCCGTGGTCTATCTGCTCTGGGCGCAGGGCCACATTCTGCCGCGCCTGTATAATGCCTGGCTTAACCGCAAGCTGATGGACAAGCTCAAGGAGAACACCGCCAGCCAGGAAGCGGCGGATCCGCAGAAGCGGCTGAACAGCGAGGAGCAGATCCTCGCCAGCCGCTTTGATGAAGCCGCGCAGATGCTTAAAAAAGCGCACTTCAGCAAAGCGGGCCAGGGCGCCCAGTGGACGCAGCGCTTCAGCACGCAATATCTCTATCAGCTGCCGTGGTACGTCATTATCGGCGCGCCGGGCTCCGGCAAAACCACGGCGCTGGTCAACTCCGGGCTGCAGTTCCCGCTGGCCGATCGTTTCGGTAAGACCGCCCTGCGGGGTATTGGCGGCACGCGTAACTGCGACTGGTGGTTCACCAACGAGGCCGTGCTGCTGGACACCGCGGGTCGTTATACCACCCAGGAGAGCGAGCAGGCGCAGGATGCCGGTGAGTGGCTGCAGTTCATGGGGTTACTGCGCAAGTACCGTCGCCGCCAGCCGATCAACGGCGTCATCGTCACGATCAGCATTTCGGACCTGCTGACCCAGTCTGCCGAGGCGTCCCGCCAGCAGGCGGTGAACCTGCGCCAGCGCCTGTCCGAGCTGCATGAACAGCTGGGTATCCGCTTCCCGGTCTACGTGATGGTGACCAAGGCCGACCTGCTTAAAGGCTTCCGCGCCTGGTTTGCCGACTACGATAAAGCGCAGCGCGACCAGATCTGGGGCTTTACGCTGCCGTGGGAGCAAACCAAACACGCCGATTACGACCTGATGGGCAACTTCCAGCAGGAGTTTTCTCTGCTGCAGCAGCGCCTCGATGCCGGGCTGCCGGAAACCATGCTGAAAGAGCATGACGCGAAAACCCGCGCAGAAGCGTATCTCTTCCCGCAGGAGTTCGCCGCGCTGCGTCCGCTGCTGGCGGACTACCTGAGCACCGTCTTCGCCCGCTCCAACTTCGAAACCGAGTTCTCTCCGCGCGGGATCTACTTCGCCAGCGGGACGCAGGAAGGCATGCCGTTCGACCGCGTGATGGGCGAACTGAACCGCGCGCTGTCGCTGCCGGAAGGGGGAGAGGCGGATAACTGGGATTCAGTCAGCAAAGAAGCGCCAATCCCGGGCGCAAAAGGCCAGAGTTTCTTCATTAAGAACCTGCTGCAAAACGTCATCTTCCAGGAAGCCGGGATCGCAGGCGAAAACCGCTGGTGGGAACTGCGCAACCGGGCGGTGATATGGTCCGGCTACGCGGCGCTGCTGGCCCTGCTGGTGATCCTGGGCGGTCTGTGGCTGACCAGCTATGCCAAAAACAAGGCCTACCTGGAAGAGGTGGATGCGAAGGTGCCGCTGCTGGACCAGCAGAGCAAAGCCTTACAGAACCAGACCCAGCGTGACCTGTTCGATCTGCTGCCGCTGCTGAACGGTCTGGTTGACCTGCCGAAAAGCGACGCGTTTGATGTCAACGATCCGCCGGTATCCCGCCGTATGGGACTCTATCGCGGGGATGACGTCAGCGACGCCTCGCAGTCGCTGTATCAGAAAGCGCTGGATCAGATGCTGCTCCCTGCCGTTGCCATGCACATCACCACCTGGCTTCGTAACGACAACGGCAGCGATGTGGAATACAGCTATGAAGCGCTGAAAGCCTATCAGATGCTCTATCAGCCAAAGCACTACGACGGTAAATTCCTGCATTCGTGGGTGATGCTCAACCTGCAGCGGAATCTGCCGCAGAACGTCACGAAGGCGCAGCTGCAGCAGCTTGAATGGCACCTGACGCAGCTGCTGGAGCCGAAGATTCAGGCCTCGCCGTACGCGCAGGACGAATCGCTGGTTGCCCGCGAAAGGGCGATGATCGGCCAGCAGCCGCTCTCCACGCGGGTGTACGGTCGCCTCAAGCGCCTGCTGGAGCATGATGACAACCTGAAGCCGGTTTCCCTTTCCGACCTGGGCGGGCCGCAGAGCGAGCTGGTATTTTCCCGTAAAAGCGGCAAGCCGGTCAGCGAAGGCGTACCGGGGCTCTATACGCCGGACGGCTACTGGAAAAGCTTTAACGGCCAGATTGACAGCGTAACCACCGCTCTGCACGAGGACGACGCCTGGGTGCTGGGGGCCGCGATGGCGCAGGAGGATAAACAGCAGATCGACAACGCCGTGCGCCAGCTGTACATGCGCGACTTTATCGCGAACTGGGATCGCTTCCTCGCCGACATTCAGCTGAACAACAGCGCCGATCTTTCCCAGCGCATCAACACCGCGCGCCTGCTCTCCGGAGCCAACTCGCCGCTGCGCCGTCTGGTGCAGAACCTGAGCCAGGTCCTGACGCTCTCCCGCGATACGCCAGCGCCGGAAGATGCAGGTAAAGCACAGGCGCAAAGCAACCGCGCCACCCGCACGCTGGAAGCGCTGTTCAGTAATAATGACAATGCGCCGACGCAGGCCGCCGCGGTTACCCAGGCGCCGGAGCAGCTGGTGACCGACCACTACGCGCCGATGATTGAGCTGGCCCAGCCGCTGGAGAAGGGCGGGAAGACCATCGTGTTTGACGATTTTCTCAAGCAGGTGGATGAGCTGTATCGCTACCTGACCGCCGTTCAGGATGCGGCCAACAGCGGCATGCCGGCGCCGGGCGGGGAGGCGATCAGCCGCCTGCAGGCCAGCGCCGGTCGTCTGCCGGGCGGGCTGCAAACCATGTTCAGCAACATGGCTGTGGGCGCCAGCAGCGATACCCAGCGTCGTGACCTGGAAAACGTACGGAAGCGGATTAACGTTGAAGTGGGCGGGTTCTGTCGCCAGGCAATTGCCGGTCGCTACCCGCTGGTGCGCAGCGCCAGCACCGAGGTCACCCCTGACGATCTCGCGCGCATGTTTGCGCCGGGGACCGGGCTTATGGATACCTTCTTTCGCGATAACCTGACCAGCAAAGTGGACACCACCCAGGCAAACTGGCGCTTTATGCCGGGTATCGACGGTAAAACGCTGCCGGGCAGTGAAGGGTTGCTGAGACCGTTCCAGCAGGCCCAGTCGATTCGCGACGCCTTCTTTGCTAACGGCGCAACCACGCCGTCCTTTAAGGTGACGGTTCGCACCGTGCGAATGGATAACTCCATTCTGAACCTGACGCTGGACGTTGACGGCCAGCTGCTGCGCTACAGCCACGGCCCGCAGGCCGTGCAGATCATGAACTGGCCGGGGCCGGGCGGCACCAACCAGGTGCGCATGCAGCTGGGTCTGGCTAACGGCAGCACGGCGACGCTGGTGACCAACGGTTCCTGGGCGCTGAACCGCTTCTTTGATAAAGCGAGCACCAGCCCGGGGGCGGGTAGCCTCAGCCGTCAGGCCACCTTTAACGTCGACGGACATCAGGTCACGCTGGAGTTTGCGCCAAACAGCATTCGTAACCCGTTCCAGCTTCCCCGTTTCTCATGCCCATAACCGCAAGGACAGCCGTATGACGAATACCCCTGCGATGAACCGCTACAGCTGGTATGGCAAGTTACCCAGCGCCGGAGATTTTTTGCAGCGTCGCTTTCCTGACACTTTACAGCGCCAGTGGTCACACTGGTTCCAGGTCGGTCTGCTGGCCTGGCAGCAGGAAGAGCAGCGCAGCGGCGAGCGCCAGTTTCAGAAAGCGCCAGTGTGGAATTTTGTGGTACCGCCCATGCTGGGCAGCCAGATGATTCAGATGGGCTGTCTGCTGCCCGGCCGCGACAGCGTTGGCCGACAGTATCCTGTTTGCCTTCAGCTGAGCTTCGCGCCGTCCGAATGGTCGACCAGCCTGCTCAGCCAGGCCGAAAGCTGGTATCAGCAGATTGGGCGCCTGGGGCTGCACGCGGTGCGCAACAGTTTTTCCGCCTCGCAGCTCGACGAAATGCTGATGACCATTCCGGCGCCGCAGCCGGTCGAGCCGCAAAAGCGTTCCGACATACTTGATGTGATTGGCTATGACGAGGACGGCCAGAGCACGCTGGGCTGGCCGCAGGCGGCTGAATGTTTTGATCCTCTGCGTCAGACCAGCTACTGGTGGACCAACCGCTGCGACGGCTACCCGCTGTACACCCACGTTCACAGCGGTAACTTTACCGGGCAGCTTTTCACCCTGCTGTTCGACCCGGCAGGGGGCGCTCGTCCGGGCCGTCACGGTCTCTATCCGCCTATGTTTGAATAAGCAGGGATCTCATGAATATCGAAGAATTTCTCGCGCCAATAAGTCCCGAAAAACCCTGTGGCGAAAACCTGGAGTACGACGCCGACTTCCAGAGCATGAATCAGGCAAGTCTTGGGAAAGCGGAACAGCAGTTTGGCGAGACCATTATTCCGGCAGAACCAGCTGACTGGAACACGGTGGAAAAATACGCCACCAGCCTGCTGACCCGCACCAAGGATCTTCGCGTCCTGCTGGCGTTAACCCATGCCTGGACCCGCCGTCGCGGGCTGGCGGGTTACGCGGACGGATTGCTGCTGGTGCAGGAGGCGATCGCCCGCTACTGGGAGCCGCTCTATCCGCTGCTGGAAGAGTATGGCGAAACCGACCCGTTCTACCGCATTAACGCCCTGGCAGGGCTGAGCGATAAATCCGACCTCACCGTCGCCGTGCGTAACGCCTCGCTGCTGCGTTCAAACGGCGACGAAATTTCGCTCCGGGATGCTCAGGCCCTGCTGGACGGCAGTAAAACCGAATGCCCGGACTATCCCGGCGGGCGTCCACGGCTGATTGACGAGCTGGCCCGCGGCGACCAGCCGGGGACCGCAGCGGTTATCGTCATCAACGAACGGCTGCTGGCCATTCGCGAGCTGCTCACCGGGCATCTCGGTGAAAGCGGCGTGCCCGAGATGGAGCAGCTGCTTAAAACCGTCGGACTGGTAGCAAGCGCGTGTCAGGTAACCGACATCAGCAAGCTGCTGCCGAACCGTGAGGCGCATGCAGAACCACAGGCAGAGCAGCCGTCGTCGGCAGCGCAGCCCGCTCAGCCGGTCACCGACTGGCGCAGCGTGCAGGTCACCAGCCGTGCCGACGCGCAGCTGATGCTGGAAAAAGCAAAACAGTATTTTGCGCAGTACGAACCGAGCCACCCCGCACCGCTGATGATTGAACGGGTGCAGCGGCTGTCAGAACTCAACTTTATGGACATTATTCGCGACCTGGCGCCAGACGGCGTTAACCAACTTGAAAACATCTTTGGGCGCCGCGAATAACGCGTCCAGGCATTATGACGACAGGCATGGAGCCTGCCGTTTCACCTTCACCGCGCATCTTTGATGGAGAACATCATGGCAATGAGTAACAGTGGGCAGAAATTCATCGCACGTAACCGTGCCCCCCGCGTGCAGATCGAGTACGACGTAGAGATCTACGGTGCAGAACGTAAGATTCAGCTGCCGTTTGTGATGGGCGTCATGGCCGATCTGGTCGGCAAACCGGTTGAAAACCTGCCGGCCGTCGACGAGCGTAAATTCCTCGAAATCGACATCGACAACTTTGACGAACGCATGAAGGCGCTTAAGCCGCGCGTGGCGTTCCAGGTGGATAACACCCTGACCGGCGAAGGTAAGCTCAACGTGGATCTGACCTTCGACAGCATGGACGACTTCCTGCCGGATGCGGTGGCCCGCAAGGTCGAGCCGCTGAACAAGCTGCTGGAAGCGCGTACCCAGCTCTCCAACCTGTTGACCTATATGGACGGTAAAAACGGTGCGGAAGAGCTGATCGCTAAAATTCTGCAGGATCCGACGCTGCTCAAATCCCTGAGCCAGTTGCCGAAAAATGACGAAAGCGCGAAAGGTAGCGAGGAATAATCGATGAGCAACCAGACTCAACAACACGAGCAGCAGGCGGGTCAGGCGTTCAGCCAGGATGAATTCAGCGCGCTGCTGAACAAAGAGTTCCGCCCGAAAACTGACCAGGCGCGTTCCGCCGTAGAAAGCGCGGTCAAAACCCTGGCGCAGCAGGCGCTGGAAAATACCGTCACCTTCTCGAACGATACCTACCGTACCATTCAGAACCTGATTGCCGGTATCGACGAGCAGCTTTCGCAGCAGGTAAACCAGATCATTCACCACGAAGAGTTTCAGAAGCTGGAGAGCGCCTGGCGCGGTCTGAGCTACCTGGTGAACAACACTGAAACTGACGAGATGCTGAAGATCCGCTTTATGAGCATCTCCAAGCAGGAGCTGGGCCGCACCCTGAAGCGCTTCAAGGGCGTGGGCTGGGACCAGAGCCCGATCTTCAAAAAAATCTACGAGCAGGAGTACGGTCAGTTCGGCGGCGAGCCGTTTGGCTGCATCGTCGGCGACTATTACTTCGACCACAGCCCGCAGGACGTTGAGCTGCTGGGCGAAATGGCGCGCATCGGCTCTGCGGCGCACTGTCCGTTTATCACCGGTACCGCACCGGGCGTGATGCAGATGGAGTCCTGGCAGGAGCTGGCTAACCCGCGCGACCTGACCAAGATCTTCCAGAACACCGAATACGCCGCCTGGCGTTCGCTGCGTGAATCGGAAGATGCCCGCTATCTGGGCCTGGTGATGCCGCGCTTCCTGTCGCGTCTGCCGTACGGCATTCGCACCAACCCGGTGGACAGCTTCGATTTTGAAGAGCAGACCGATGGCGCGAACCACAATAGCTACTCGTGGGCGAACGCCGCGTACGCGATGGCCGCCAACATCAACCGCTCCTTCAAAGAGTACGGCTGGTGTACCTCGATTCGCGGCGTGGAGTCCGGCGGGGCGGTGGAAAATCTGCCGTGCCACACCTTCCCGAGCGATGACGGCGGCGTAGACATGAAGTGCCCGACCGAGATCGCCATCAGCGATCGTCGTGAAGCCGAGCTGGCGAAAAACGGCTTTATGCCGCTGGTTCACCGCAAAAACTCCGACTTTGCCGCCTTCATCGGCGCGCAGTCCCTGCAGAAACCGGCGGAGTACCACGACCCGGATGCCACCGCCAACGCGCGTCTGGCCTCTCGTCTGCCGTACCTGTTCGCCTGCTGCCGCTTTGCCCACTACCTGAAGTGCATCGTGCGCGACAAAATCGGCTCCTTCCGCGAGCGCGAAGAGATGGAGCGCTGGCTGAACGACTGGGTGATGAACTACGTCGACGGTGACCCGGCTAACTCCTCCCAGGAGACCAAGTCCCGTAAACCGCTGGCGGCTGCGGAAGTGCAGGTGCAGGAGATTGAGGATAACCCGGGCTACTACGCCGCGAAGTTCTTCCTGCGCCCACACTACCAGCTGGAAGGTCTGACCGTTTCTCTGCGTCTGGTATCTAAACTGCCGTCGCTGAAGACGAAAGACGCGTGATGATGAGTGCCGGCCCTGGAGGGTCGGCACCATTTCGGTGAATACGAGATAGCTAATGAATTTGACTGTGAAAGCGTTAATACGAAAATTCATCAGCTATTTAACCGTTTATATATTGCAAATAATTTCATTTATGCTGTTTGTGGCGGTATCCGGCTACTATCTGTTTATCTTTGACTGGCCGGAAGATGTTCCGCGAATCGCAATGCATGGATTCTTATGCGCTGGACTTAATGCATTAGCGATAGGGATATACGTTGTCGCAGAAAAATGGAAAGATAAAAGTTAGTATTTTGGTCGGACTGATGCGCTGTGGTTCTATGGCAAAGGATATAAGGTGAAGCATTTCTGTTTTTTCCTCGCATTTATGACTTTTTATGTGTGTGCTGGAGATAACTATCCTGATTTTTATCAGCAGCAAACATACCGGCAGGTTTTAAAAGATTTAGTTCTGTCGCGCTGTCTTGCTCAGGTGGCAGATAAAGGCAGTCATTTTTCTGCTGATGCGGCCCGAAGTGCGAGCGCATTTATTGAGTGGATACCTTTTGATGCTGAAAATGGCACGGATAAAGTGAATGCCCTCATCGAAAAATATAAAAATCAAATTAATGGTTTTCATTCAGAGCGAAAACCCGATGTCAAAGGCGTAACCTTAAACTGTCTACGTCTTTATCATAGCGACGAACTGAACAAACTGGTTCCGCAAGTCATCATTGGCGATCCTGATCGTAGCTGGATCCAGGATAACCCTGAGTAGTAAAAGACTTCACATTCTTCCCGTTCATTCAGGGGGAATGTAAGACTGTCAAATGACACGGGTCATTTGATATGAGGCAGAGGTAAAATATGGACGGTTTTATTCAGCCCCATGCTTTCCTGTTTGCCATATAAGTGCTTTTTCGAAAGCAATATTGTTCATCCACGAAGAGTAGATATTATGGCTATTGATATGTTTCTGAAGGTCGAGGGTGTTACGGGCGAATCTAAAGATTCTAACCACACCGGCTGGACTGATATTACCTCCTTCTCCTGGGGCGCTTCCCAGCCAGGTAATATGAGCGTTGGCGGTGGCGGCGGTGCCGGTAAAGTTAACTTTAACGACCTGCACGTTAACGCGCTGATCGACAAATCCACCACCGCTATCCTGAAACACTGCGCCAGCGGTAAACACCTGACCAAAGTTGAGCTGTCCGTCTGTAAAGCCGGCGGCCAGCAGGTGGAATACTCCCGCATCACGCTGGAAGATGTGCTGGTCACCTCTGTTCAGTACACCGGTGCAGACAACGGCGATACCGTTGGTGTGACCTATGCATTCCAGGCTGCGAAAGTGAAACAGCAGTACTGGGAGCAGACCACGTCTGGTGGTAAAGGTGCTGAAAGCAGCGCTGGCTGGAACATCAAAGAAAACAAAGAAGCGTAATTGCGTATGTGGCCGGGGAGTTTCCCCGGTCATTATCAACCGGGAAGGAAGATAGCATGGCAAGTTTGCAGGAAGGAGGCGCCCGTCCTCTCACCATTGGCGAAATAGCACTGGCTCGCTCGGTTTTTGGTGACGCAATAAAGTATTCAGAAGTTAAAGTCCATAATAAAAGCTATTTGCCGTTTAATATGCAGTCGACAGATGTCGCGATGACCCCCAATGGTGAGCTCTATTTTCGCGAGCCGCATTATCGGGATGACTTCTCAATAGAGGTTCCGCGATATAAACACTGGTTTATTCACGAAATGGTGCATGTATTGCAGCATCAGATTGGAATGAATGTCCGAACCCGAGGCGCATTCAGTTGGGCAGCAAGTTATAATTATTCTCTGCCCCCCGATAAAAAACTATCGGACTTTGGTATGGAGCAGCAGGCTTCTATCATTTCAGATTTTTATTATTTGATAAATTACGGTCTGGGTGATTTCCGAAACATTGCAGGTTTTGAGGGAATTATCGGGCCCGACCTGAAGGATAAATACCTGCAGGTATTATCGTTGTTTATTCAAAATCCTAAAGATCGGCGGGTATGGTTATGAAACAGTTACTCAGTGTTGTAGCAATCGCATTAACGGTGAGTGCCTGTGTATCTCATCCTGCACAATATCAGTCGCTTTCGGTTACGCTAAAAAACAACGAACCCTGCTTTGCTATTCCCGCTAACTCCGGGTTAGACGCGCCTGTCACCAGCCATTCGCCCACCATAATGAAACGCGCGGGAAATGAATGGAAAGCGGTATCGCCGCCGTCAACGTTTAGCCCTGAAGTGACGTTAACGACCCAACAGTGTCACCAGTGGCAGGGGATTGCGTGGCAAGCCGGAGAATATGATGTTGCTCTGAAAGTGTCAGGGAAAAACGATTCTGTTCGCTATGCTGCCCGCTTCACCTTACAGGAAGGTCCTTCAGGCCAGTTTAAGCTTACGCAGACTGAATAGAATGTGTTAACCCCAAACGCCGCCGTTCTCGCCCCGAGAGCGGCAGCGTTTGAGCGCTAATCATACCAGCAGGAATACGCCATGCGATTCACGATTATTTCTACAAAACCCGGTCATCAGCCGCCGCAAAGCAGCTGTGATTTTTACGCCCCGGGCGGCACCATTGGGCGCGGTACGGATAACAATCTGGTGTTGCCGGACAATGACCGCACCATCTCTCGTCTGCAGGCCATTGTTCACGTTGACGCCCAGGGCGAATGCCGCGTGACCAACCGTGGCAGCGTCACCCGCGTGGTATTAAATGACATTCCGCTGGAGCGAGGGCGTCAGGTTGAGCTGCAGGATGGCGACATTCTCGGTATTGATGACTACCGTATCGAAGTGACCGAACTGATCCACGATACGCAGCCCGTGAGCCGGATGGCGGCCAGCATGCATCAGCAGGCGCGTCCGGCAGCCGCGTCCGCGCCCGCTCCGCAACCGAAGCCGGCGAGCAACGCACCGCGCGGGAAGGCCGAGCCGACCGCCGTGCCAACGGAAATCTGGGATAGCCTGATGCAGGAGTTCTCCATCTCCGACAGCATCTCCAGCAACCGTACAAAACCGCAGCCAGCTGCATCGCACGATCCATTCTCCCAGCCAGCGGCCCCGGAGCGTAACGCTGAAGATCCGCTGGCGATGTTCAACGACAGCGATCCAAGGCTTGAGCGTAAGAACGTTGACCCGGACACGCTGTTCAGCGACGAAGCGTTGTTCAAGAAAGAGAGTATTTTTGACGACGTCACCCCGTCAACGCTGGTGCCGCCGGGCGAGAATAGCCCCGCTAAGCCAGAAGACGAGGCGACGGATGAGCTCGATCCGCTGGCCCTGTTTGGCGGTAAGGCCAGCGCGCCAGCCGCGCGTAATGACGACCCGCTCGGGCTGATGGGCGGCGCGCCGTTAACCCATCCGGGTGACATAGTCGCCGAAAAGCCTGCGCCAGTGCCGGAGCCTGAGCAGGAAGAGGACGTGCTGGCCGATTCTCCGCTGTTCGCCCCTGAGCCGCAGGAAGAACCGCGCGCTGAAGAAGAGCCCGCGCGACCGGATTACGCAGGCTTCACCATGCCTACGCCGCAGGCCGTTGCCCGCAGCAGTGCCCAGGCCCCTAAGGGCCGTCTGCGCATCGACCCGGTCAATAACGCCGCCGCCCCAGCCGCCACGGCAAACAGCGGTGAGAAGGGCGAAGTGCTCCAGGGCGAGCTTCTGGAGGCGCTGCTGGAAGGCATGGGCCTGAGCGAAATGCAGCCCGTTCCGCAGTTTGACCGTGAAAATATGCGTCAGCTGGGACAGATCCTCGGTATGTTCTCTCAGGGAACGGTGGCGCTGCTTTCCTCGCGCTCTATCCTCAAGCGCGGCGTAAAAGCCGATATGACCATGGTCCTGGACGATGCCAACAACCCGTTCAAGCTGTTGCCGACCGGCAAAACCGTGCTGATCCAGATGTTCGGCACCCCAATGCCGGGCTTTATGCCGCCGACCAAATCCGTGCGCGACGCGCTGATCGATCTGCAGGCGCACCAGCTGGGCATGATCTCCGGCATCCGCGCCATCATTGCCGCGATGCTGCAGTCCTTTAACCCGGAACAGCTGGAAGAGCAGGCGAAGCAGAACGGCATGACCTCGCGTCTGGCGCTGCCGGGCAGCCGCAAAGCCGCCCTGTGGGACTATTTTGTTCGCAGCTATGGCGAGACGGCGGGCGAGATTGAGGATGACTTCCACACCCTGTTCGGCGAGGCCTTCCTTCATGCGTACGACATGGAGGTGAATCAGTACAAAGACTCACAGAGCGGATCGGAAGACAAATGAATATCGCAACGGCTTCTCTCTCCCGCCAGGGGACGCGCGCCAGCAACCAGGATCAGACGGGAGAAACCATAGGGGAACGTTCAGCCTGCTTTGTCGTCTGCGACGGCATCGCGGGCCTGCCGGGCGGTGAGGTAGCTGCAGAGCTGGCACGCAACAGCATTATCTCCCGCTTCGATGGCGACAAACATCTTAATGCGCAGCACATCCGCGACTACGTGCAGACGGCGAACCGCACCATCCTCAGCGAGCAGCAGGCCGTTCAGGACTATCGCCGGATGGGCACGACGCTGGTCAGTCTGTTCATTGACCGTGATTACGGCCTGGCCTACTGGGCGCATGCCGGAGACAGCCGCCTGTACCTGTTCCGCCGGGGATGGCTGTGGCATGTGACCACCGACCACAGCCTGGTGCAGCAGATGAAAGATGCCGGACACCAGACCGACAACCTGAACAGCAACCTGCTCTATCTTGCGCTGGGGATTGAAAACGGCGGGCCGGAAGCGAGCTACAGCGATGTGGTGCAGGTTGAAGACGGCGATGCATTCTTACTCTGCACCGACGGGTTCTGGCACGGCGTCAGCGAAGAGCAAATGAAGCAGTCGCTGCACATGGTGAATACGCCGCAGGAGTGGCTCACCTTAATGAACCAAATCATTCAAAAGAATGGCGAGCAGGAGGGGAATGCTCAGGATAACTATACTGCCCTGGCGGTATGGATGGGCAACCCTCAGGACACCACTTTGCTGCACACCCTCTCTGACGCAGCACAATTTCTTCCCTGCGGAACTGATTAGACACACAAGGAACGATATGAAACTTTGGCTATCGGGTTTGGCACTTCTGGCGGTCACCTCCACCGCGCAGGCTGAAAATTTCCGCATCGTGCAGTCTCCTGCGCAGAAGCTGGATATCTGGATCGACAACATCAAAGACAACACGCCGCAGAGCTGGTGTAAGCCTGAGGTGGCGCTGCGCATTGTGGCGAACGGCAAGAAAGACGTCTCCGTGCTGGAGAACTTTGTACCGCGTCTTGGCTCACTGCTGGAACACCAGTGCAGCAAAGTGAATAAACTCAGCTGGACGCTCAACGATCCGGCAGGTACCACGCTGGCGCAGGGCACCGCAGGCAAAGCGCAGGACTGGGCGCTGGTGGTGAAACAGGAGCAGGCCACGCCTGCCGCAACCGTCACCGCTGCCACAGCCAGCGGCACGTTAATGCCGCCAGATCAAAATGTGGCTTCCCGCACCGTTGCCGCCGACCGTACGCCGTGGCAGGAGTTTACGCTTCAGGACGGCTGCCACCTGCGCACCTTCTGGGAAGGGGGCGCCTCTGCTCCGGCGCTCTTTATTCCGGATTCTGACACCACCCGCTGCGGCAACGGCAGCTGGCTGAGCGGACACACCGTAGTTTCGCAGTCCCGCAACGGCGGACAGAAAGAGATGGCGGTGACGTACATCCACGGTTTCCCGGTGACCGGACTAAATCAAAGCGCCGACCCGGAAAACGCGCTGATCACCTCCGTCAACAAAGAGCGCATGGTATTCAGCACCCCAAACAGCGACCAGAGCTGGATGATCCTGCCTTACGATAACAGCCTGAACAGCTGGAAGAGCAACGGCACCGTAGCGGTGGAGATTTCCCGTGAAATCGCCAGCGATGACGCAAAACTGCAGGCTCGTATCGCGGCGGTGAAAAAAACGTGGAGCGCCTGGGTCGCACCGGGTACTCCCCTGAATATCGTTCTGATTGACACCCTGCGTCCTCAACTGCGCGATCCGGCCGTCGGCGCATGGCGCGCGGCGAATTAAGGAATGGCTATGAATACGCTTTATCAACACCTGGCGGGCGAGTCGCTCAACGATGCGCTGGCGCGTCTGGAAGCTGAAATCAAAGCTCGTCCGGCGGATGCCGACCTTCGCGCTGCGTTTGTGCAGTTTTTAACCCTCAGCGGCAACTGGACGCGGGCTCTTACCCAGCTGAAAAGCTGGCTGGCGCTGAAGCCTCAGGCGAAACCTACCGTCACGCTGCTGGAGCAGTCCATTCAGGGCGAGCTGCAGCGCGCGCAGGTGATGGCGGGACAGGCGCGCCCGGCCATGCCTGAAACCCAGTGGCCGTGGCTGACTACTCTGGCCGAGGCGCTGAGCGAGAAGGGCGAGCGCGCCCGGGAACTGCGTCTCGAAGCCCTCGAACAGGCGCAGGCCACTGCGGGTCACATCACCCTCGAAAACGAGGAGACGCAGGCTTTTGACTGGCTGATGGACGGCGATGCCCGTCTCGGCCCGGTCTGCGAAACCATAGTGAACGGCCGCTATTTCTGGCTGCCGTTTAACGCTATCGCGGAGATCCGTTTCCAGGCGCCTGCCAGCGTCACCGATCTGGTCTGGCGTCACGCGCTGGTGCGCCTGACCGACGGTACGGAGCAGGTGTGTCAGATCCCGGCGCGTTATCCTTTTGCTGCCGATGCCGCTGATGCGGTCAAATTAGGCCGCACCACCGAATGGCAGGCGCTCGACGAAGACGGTACCCTTTACGAAGGCAGGGGCCAGAAAGCCTGGCTGAGCGAGCAAAGCGAAAGCCCGCTGCTGTCCTTGAGCCTCGTGACGTTTGTGACGGATGGAGCCGATGAGTAATCCCGCTGGCGAAGGCGATCTGCTGCGCAGCGGCTGGCAAGCCCGCAGCAAGCAGGAGAAGGTGGGGGCGCGCGACAAAATGCAGCCCTCGCTGCTCGATCGCCTTACCGATGACGACCCGGAAAAAAAGCGCGAGTCGGCCAACAGCAATCTGATCACCCACGCCGCCCTGCGCCGCAACGTCCTGCGCGATCTGCAGTGGCTGTTTAACACCATCAACCACGATGCCTCCGGCGATTTGAGCGCCTTGCCGCACGTGAACCGCTCGGTGGTCAACTTCGGCGTCGCGCCGCTGGCCGGGAAAAGAATGTCGGACATCGAATGGCACGATATTCAGCGCAAGCTCACCGAGGCCATCATTAATTTTGAGCCGCGCATTTTGCCGCAGGGGCTGCAGGTTCGCTGCGTGTCGGATACCTCCTCGCTGGATCTGCACAACGTGCTCTCCATCGAGATCAAAGGGCGTTTATGGTGCGTGCCGTACCCGCTGGAGTTTCTGTTTCGTACCGATGTCGATCTGGAAAACGGCCATTTTGAACTGAAGGATGCGGGGTAATCATGGAAAGTAAACTGCTCGAATATTACAACCGTGAGCTGGCCTATCTGCGCGAAATGGGGGCCGAGTTTGCCGAACGCTATCCGAAGGTCGCCGGACGGCTGGGCATGCGCGGCATCGAGGTGGCGGACCCGTATACCGAACGTCTGATGGAGGGCTTCGCCTTCCTGACTTCCCGCGTGCAGATGAAAATGGACGCGGAGTTTCCGCGCTTCTCCCAGCGTCTGCTGGAGATGATCGCGCCTAACTATCTCGCGCCCACGCCGTCGATGGCGATTGCGGAGATTGAGCCCGACAGCAGCCGGGGCGACCTGAGCAAAGGCTTTATTGTCCCGCGTGGCACCATGATGGACAGCCTGGCGCTGAAAAAAACCGGCGTGACCTGCAGCTATACCACGGCGCAAGAGGTCAATCTGCTGCCGCTGAAAATCGACAAGGTCGAACTGGGCGGCGTCCCCGCCGATCTGCCGCTGGCGCAGCTGGGACTGAGCCAGCGGGGGATCGGCAGCGCCCTGCGGATCCGCATTGCCTGCGACGGCCCGCAAAACCTCGGGCACCTGGATTTCGACCGCCTGGAATTTTTCCTCGGCGGTCCGGATATTGAAGCGCTGAAGCTGCTGGAGCTGGTGATGGAGCACCACGCCGGGATCGTCTGTCAGACGGTCAGTCCGCAGCCGCAGCGGCAGCTGCTGGCATCAGATGCGCTGCGCCAGGAGGGCTTTGAGCCTGACCAGGCGCTGCTGCCGGACGATCTGCGCAACTTTGACGGCTATCGCCTGCTTCAGGAGTACTTTGCGTTTCCGGCCCGCTTCCGCTTCATCAGCCTGAGCGGTCTGAGCACGCTGATCCAGCGCTGTGAAGGCGAAAAAGCCTTCGACATCTTCATTCTGCTGGATAAGTCAGATGAACAGCTGGAGCGCGTGGTCGATGCCAGCCATCTGGCGCTGCACTGTACGCCGGTCATCAACCTGTTTCCAAAGGTCGCGGCGCGTCAGAAGCTGAATGACGGCCAGCATGAATACCATCTGGTGGTCGATAACATTCGTCCACTGGATTATGAAATTTACGCGGTCAAAAAAATTTATGGCAGCGCGGACGGCCAGCGCGATGACCAGACGTTTCGTCCATTCTGGAGCACCTGGAGCGGCGATGCGGGCAACTACGGGGCCTATTTTTCGCTGCGACGCGAGCAGCGCGTGCTGTCCGAGCACGCCCTGCGCTACGGCACCCGTACCGGCTATATCGGCTCGGAGGTGTTTGTTTCACTGGTGGATGAACAGCATGCCCCCTGGCAGGAGAACCTGCGCTATATCTCTGCCGAGGTGCTCTGCACCAGCCGCGACCTGCCGCTGATGCTGCAGCAGGAACTCGGGCAGTTCATTGTGGCGGACTCCATGCCGGTGAAATCCCTCACCCTGCGTAAAGGGCCGACGCCGCCGCGTCCGGCGCTGGCGGAAGGGTTCAGCACCTGGCGGCTTATCAGCCAGCTGCAGATGAACTACCTCAGCCTGATGGACAGCGAAAACGAAGAGGGGGCGGCCGCGCTGCGCCAGCTGTTAGGGCTTTATGCCAACCTGGCCGAAACGCCCGTTGCGCGTCAGGTGGAGGGGGTGCGCCACTGCGTGCTGGAGCCGGTTCACCGCCGCGTGCCTGAACCCGGCCCGGTCGTGTTCGCCCGCGGGATCGGCATTACCCTGACGGTGGATGAGCGAGCCTTTTCCGGGGCCAGCCCGTGGCTCTTCGGTAGCGTGATGGAGCGCCTCTTTGCCCGCCTGGTGTCTATCAACAGCTTTACGGAGTTCACCCTGAAAAGTCAGCAGCGCGGCGAGATTGGCTACTGGGCGCCGCGCATGGGTAAAAGGGCGCTGATATGAGTGACGCTGCCACTGCACCGCTGCGCGTGCATCGCCTGACCAGGCTGCCGGACGCGTTCTGGCACGGCGTCCGTGAGACGCCCTGGCGCTACGATCTGTTTCAGCTGTTAAGGCGCATTGATGCCCAGGGCGGCGAGCGCTACCCGCTGGGACGCGCGCCGCTGCCGAAATTTGAACCGCTGCGCATCGGCCAGCAGCCGTCGATGAGCTTTGCGCCGTCGACGCTGGCCCACGTACGTCAGCGGGAAGAGAGCGGGCTGCACGAGGTGTCTATCCTCAGCTTCGGCCTGTTTGGCCCGAACGGCCCGCTCCCGGTCCATATGACCGAGTACGCCCGCGAGCGTATTTATCATCATCAGGACACCAGCCTCAGCGCGTTTGCCGATCTGTTCCATCACCGTCTTGCGCTGCTGTTTTACCGCGCCTGGGCGGATGCGCAGCCTACCGTCTCCCTGGATCGTGCTGATAACAAGCGCTTTGAGGGCTATCTGGCGTCGCTGATTGGCATGGGCCAGCCGGGGCAGATGAACAAAGGCAGCCTGAGCTCGCACGCGCGCTTTACCCACGCCGGGCACCTGACCCGCCACGGGCGGGATCCCGAGGGGCTGGAGAAGATCCTGCGCAGCTATTTTAAGGCGCCGGTTAAGCTGGTGAGCAATGTGCCGCAGTGGATGCCCCTCTCCACGCGCGAGCAGGCGCAGCTGGGAGCAGGACGCCGCATGCCGCGCATGGGTGAATCGGCCTTTCTCGGCGTCGCCGTCCGCGACGTGCAGCATAAGTTTCGCATCGAGATTGGCCCGCTGAGCGCGGAGGAGTACAACCGCTTTTTGCCGGGTGAAGCGTGGGTCACCGAGCTGCGCGACTGGGTGCGTCAGTACGCTGGGGTAGAATTTGAATGGGAAACGCGGGTGATCCTGCGTGAAGACGCGGTGCAGGGCACCACGCTCGGCAGCAATGGGCGATTAGGCTATAACACCTGGCTGGGCCTTCAGCCGCAGCCTGTCCCGCGCGGCGATCTGGTGTATCGCGCAGAGCGGTAATCCTTCCGTATACCGAATCATTGTTAATGGAAACTAACATGTCAGAAATTAGCCGTGCCGTGCTTTTCGGCAAACTGGATACGCTGTTATTTACCTCTCTGGAAAGCGCCACTGCGTTCTGCAAGCTGCGCGGTAACCCGTACGTTGAGCTGGTGCACTGGCTGCATCAGCTGATGCAGCAGCAGGATGGCGATCTGCAGCAGGTCATCCGCCACTTTGCCCTCGACGAACAGCAGCTGACGCGCGATATCGTGGCCGCGCTGGATGTCCTTCCGCGTGGCGCCAGTTCAGTTTCCGATCTCTCCGAGCATATCGACAGCGCCGTGGAGCGCGCCTGGGTCTTCGGCTCGCTGAAGTTTGGCGTCAGCCGTATTCGCGGCGGCCATTTGCTGATCGGCATGCTGAAAACCTGGAACCTGGCCAACGTGCTGAAAAGCATTTCGGCGCAATTTACCCGCCTTAACGTCGAGGTGCTGATTGAGCAGTTCGATACCATCTGCGCCAACAGCAAAGAGACGCAGCAGGCCGCTGCCGCCGTCGACGCACCGGCGGGTGCGGTACCGGCTGCACAGGGGACGCTGGCCCAGTATGGCCAGGACCTGACCGCCCGCGCCCGGGACGGGAAGATTGACCCGGTTGTCGGGCGCGACGAGGAGATCCGCCAGATGGTGGATATCCTGATGCGTCGCCGTCAGAACAACCCGCTGCTGACCGGGGAAGCAGGGGTCGGCAAAACCGCCGTTGTTGAAGGGCTGGCGCTGCGCATCGCCGACGGCGACGTCCCGGAGCCGCTGCAAAATATTCAGCTGTGGCTGCTGGATATCGGCATGCTGCAGGCGGGCGCAGGCATGAAAGGCGAGTTTGAAGCCCGTCTGCAGGCGCTCATTAACGAAGTCCAGTCCAGCGCCACGCCGATTATTCTGTTTATCGATGAGATACACACCCTGATTGGCGCAGGCGGCCAGCAGGGGACCGGCGATGCGGCGAACCTGCTGAAGCCAGCCCTGGCTCGCGGCCAGCTGCGCACCATCGGCGCAACTACCTGGGCAGAATATAAAAAGTACATTGAGAAAGATCCGGCGCTGACCCGTCGTTTCCAGACGGTGCAGGTGCACGAGCCGGATGAAGCGAAAGCTATTCTGATGCTGCGCAGCACCGTGTCGCCGCTGGAGACGCACCATCAGGTCCTGCTGCTCGACGAGGCGGTCAGCGCGGCGGTGAAGCTGTCGCATCGTTACATCCCGGCGCGTCAGCTGCCGGACAAAGCCGTTGCGCTGCTCGACACCGCCTGCGCCCGCGTCGCGGTCAGCCAGAGCGCGCCCCCTGCGCAGCTCGAAGACTGCCTGCGCCACCTTGCCGCGCTGGACGTGGAAATTGAGATTGCTGAACGCGAAGCGCGCGTGGGGGCCGGTGACGCCGAGCGCGTGACGACGTTACGCGCAGAACGCGACGCGTATGAAACAAAACGCGAAGCCCTGGCCCTGCGCTGGGAAGAAGAACGCAGCCTGGTGCAGGAAATTATTCGCCTGCGCGCGGCGCTGTTCGCGGCGGGTGATGAAGATAGCGCCGATCTGCGCAGCCAGCTGGCGGAGCAGCAGCAGGCGCTGAACGCCCTTCAGGGCGATGAACCGCTGCTGTTTGCGGCTGTAGATGAAAACGTGGTCGCCGCGGTGGTCTCCGACTGGACCGGGATCCCGCTGGGCCGGATGGTGAAAAACGAGATCGACGCGGTGCTTAACCTGGCAGACACGCTCAACCAGCGCGTTATCGGCCAGCGTCACGGTCTGGATCTCATTGCCCGCCGCGTGAAAACCTCGCGGGCGAAGCTGGACGATCCCAACAAGCCGGTGGGCGTTTTTATGCTCTGCGGACCGTCCGGGGTCGGTAAAACTGAAACCGCGCTTGCGCTCGCCGAATCCCTTTACGGCGGCGAGCAGAACGTCATCACCATCAACATGAGTGAGTTCCAGGAAGCGCACACCGTTTCCACCTTAAAAGGTGCGCCTCCGGGGTACGTAGGGTATGGTGAAGGCGGCGTGTTGACCGAGGCCGTGCGCCGCCGTCCTTACAGCGTGGTGCTGCTGGACGAAATTGAAAAAGCGCACCCGGACGTCCACGAGATCTTTTTCCAGGTGTTTGATAAAGGCTGGATGGAGGACGGCGAGGGACGCCACATTGATTTCCGTAACACCATCATTATTCTGACCTCCAACGTCGGCACCGAGCTGATTAGCGCCATGTGCGCCGATCCGGACCTGATGCCGGAGCCTGAGGCGTTAAGCGGCGCGCTGCGCCAGCCGCTGCTGGAGGTCTTCCCTCCGGCGCTGCTGGGCCGCCTGCTGGTAGTGCCTTACTACCCGCTCAGCGACGAGATGCTGGGGCAGATTGTTCGCCTGCAGCTCAAGCGCATTCAGCGTCGTCTGGAAGAGAATCACAGCATAATTTCTGAGTTTGACGACAGCGTGGTGGAACAGATCGTTCAGCGCTGTACCGAGGTGGAGTCCGGGGGACGCATGGTGGACGCTATTCTGACCAACACTCTGCTGCCTCAGATGAGCCAGATCTTACTTACCGCCAGCCGCAGCGACGAGCAGTACCGACGTCTGCACGTCACCTGCGAGCAGGGCGAGTTTCACTGTCAGTTTGCCGCGTAATAATCATCAAGAGAACTGTAAAAGATGACGGATAATGATAACAATCGGACTGTCCCAAACGCGCTCCCGGTCGGGTACCGCTTCAACGAGTTTGAAATCAAAGAGGTGATCGGCGGCGGGGGTTTTGGCATCGTCTATCGCGCGTGGGATCACCAGCTCGAACGCACTATCGCTATCAAAGAATTTATGCCTTCCTCGCTCGCCGTGCGCGGCGACGACATGACCCTGGTGCTGCGCAGCGAGCGTTTTGGCAAAGCGTTTTCCGCAGGCCTGAACAGCTTCATTCAGGAAGCCCGTCTGCTGGCGCGCTTTAACCACCCGAACCTGCTGCACGTCCTGCGCTTCTGGGTGCAAAACGACACGGCCTACATGGGGACGCTGTTTTACAGCGGCACCACGCTTTCGCGCCTGCGCGAACAAAAGCCGGAGCTGATTAACGAAGCCTGGATCCGCCGCACGCTGCCGATGCTGTTTGGCGCGATCAAGACTATCCACAACGAAGGCTACCTGCACCGCGACATCTCTCTGGATAACATTCAGATCCAGGATAACGGCCTGCCGGTGCTGCTTGATTTCGGCTCCGCGCGCCGCACCATCGGTAATCTCTCCGACGAAACGGAAACCATGCTGCGCCCGGGCTTTGCGCCGATTGAACAGTACACCGACGACAACGAAAGCGAGCAGGGCCCGTGGACGGATATTTACGCCCTCGGCGCCGTGCTGCGAACCCTGATTGTGGGTTCTCCGCCGCCGGTCAGCGTGGTGCGCTCTATTCAGGATACCTGCAAACCGCTGGTGGAAATCATGCCGCAGGGCTATTCCATTCCGCTGCTGCAGGCCATTGACCGTGCGCTGGCGCTGCACATGGAGGATCGTCCGCAGTCAATCGACGAGTTCGCCGCGCTGATAGAGATGCCGGTCGCCGGGATCAACGACGTGCTGACGGCGAAAAAGCCCGGCACGATGCTGGTTCCGGTTGAAGACGAGAAACCGGCTTCGCTGCTCGACTGGCGCCTCTACAAGATCCCGGGCATGGTTGCCGCAGGCGTGCTGGTAGGGGTTATCGCCGGGGCGATGCTGTTCAGCGGCGGTAACGATGCCCCTGAGCAGGCTGCACAGACACCGGGCGAGACGCGTCCAACCGAAACCGTCGCAAACGCGCCAGACGTGAAGCCGGAAACGGCGAAGGTGAGCGAGCAGGCGACGGCACAGCAGACGCCACCGCCTGTCGAGAGCCCGATTGCGTTGGTCTATATCCGCATCCTTGATGGCGAAACGCTGAAAGTGAACGGCGAGCAAAAAGCGCTCCGTCCAGCGACCAACGGTTATGCGTCGCTCAAGCTGCCGGCCGGTGAGGTGAAGATTGAACTGCAGGGCAACGGAAGAACGCGTGGCCAGACGCTGGATATCACCAGGCCGGGCACCTGGCTGGTGAATCCGTAGAAATATAAACAGGAGAAACTATGGAAGTGTACGATCTTCGAAGCCAGAGGCTTCATCCAAAGGAATTCGAAAAGATTGTCTCTCCTGTTTATGCGCGGAGCGACGTAGGACGTGAATTTGTTGTGGTGCGCGGTGCTTTAAATCCATTTCACAGCATTGATGGTTTAACGTTGCGACGTCGCTTCGAATTTAATCCTAATGCCGTGTTTGATCCTCTCTACGCACAAAATCTTAGTAAAATTGAACGGTTAATTGACTCAGGAGAAGTAGTTTTAACAGACCACCGTCAACGGACAAAAGCCATATATCCCTTTTTCATCTCTGAGTCAGGAGAGTTGTTTTGTGTAGATGAGAAGATGTACAGCTCAGCTTTCGTGAGTTACATCCTCGAACGTTACCGAAACAATGTCGCTCTATTTGGAAAACCAGCCCCAACGCGTGATTCATTTACTCCATCGACCGCTTACTACGGACCGGGTTACTGGAAAACTGTGGAAGATGATTATCATGGCACAAAAAATGTTGTGATCATGGCGATTAATCGCCTGACGAGCATGGGGGACGAGGGACGGGTGTTTGGATCGGACGGTAAAGATTACATGAATACGTCGCGCGATAAAATCCAGCGCTGGACAGCACTACCCGCAGACCTGGACGGAGTATCACGCGCGTTGATATCTGAAAAATCTGTAATTAGACGATTCGGAGAACAACGATCCATTTATCAGAAATACCTTGAGAGCGATGATGCCTGGGCAGTAAGTGGTAAATCATGGCAATGGATACCTGGAGTCAGAGAAGAGGATTATGAATTTAAAAAGTAAATTATGGTATTTCTGGGGATGTATGGATGTACTGGCTATCTTGCTTTACGCTATAAATTCACTTCGCCAGGACAGGATCCCCTTCATTTCAGATATCATCGCGTTCACAGGGAACTCAGATGTCATTTCAGGAGGCGGTTACAGCTTTATCGTAACCCTCTTTTTTATATTTGATTTGCTTTTGTTGCTTTCTCTTTTTGCTTCGGCCTGGATGTTTTTTAAGAGAAAAAATGTTGCGATTAAGTTTGCCCTTATTCAGGAAGTCTTTCGTCTCATTTCATTCAGATGTTCGGTTTCTCTTTTCCCACTTCTGATAAGTGTGTTTGGTATTTCAAATGTGTGGGTGAATTTAGGGTTGTTTGTTATATCGGAGTTTCTGAAGATATATTCTCTCATTTACGTAATGGGCAAAAGAGAAAAAACTCATTCACTTTGATATATAAATGACGCTCATGCATAGATGCGAACCTCTTTTCTGAATCGCATAAGCTAGATGGAATAAAGATTATGCTCAACCGAATTACCGTTCAGCTCCCGGTGGAGGGGCTTCTGTTCTGGAAACTGACGGGCCGCGAGGCGATGTCCGAGTCGTTCGCGCTGACGCTGACCGTGCTCGGCACGGACGCGCGCATCGACCGCAGCAAGCTGCTGGGCCAGCCGGTCACGGTGACCATCCCGACGCAGAACCTGCTGACGTCCCGCTATGTTAACGGCAAAATTACCCGCGTGGCGGTCAGCGCCGTTGAGCTGACGGGCACCCGCTATGCGGTGTACCAGCTGACGGTGGAGCCGGACCTGTGGCCGATGAAGCGCGACCGTAACCTGCGTATTTTCCAGGGCCAGACGGTGCCGCAGATTGTGAAAACCCTGCTGGGTGAGCATCAGGTCAACGTTGAGGATAAACTCACCGGCAGCTACCGGGTGTGGGACTACTGCGTGCAGTATCAGGAGTCGAGCCTGGACTTCATCAGCCGCCTGATGGAGCTGGAGGGGATTGCCTATCACTTCCGCCATGAGGCGGACAAACACACCCTGGTGCTGACCGATGCCGCCACGCAGCATCAGCCGTTCAGCGGCTATGAGGTTATTCCTTACCACCAGACGCCGTCAGGCGGCAGTACGGATGAAGAGGGCATCAGCCAGTGGGCGCTGGAGGACAGCGTGACGCCGGGGATTTACAGCCTCGACGACTATGACTTCCGCAAGCCGAACGCGTGGCTGTTCCAGGCCCAGCAGAACCCGGCATCGCCGAAGCCGGGCAGCATCGACGTGTACGACTGGCCGGGGCGCTTTGTGGACAAAGGGCACGGGGAGTTCTATGCCCGCATTCGTCAGGAGCGCTGGCAGGTGGAGCATCAGCAGATTCAGGCCACCGCCACGGCGGCGGGGATTGCGCCAGGGCACACCTTCACGTTAACCAACGCGCCGTTCTTCAGCGACAACGGTGAGTATCTGGTCACGGCGGCGGGTTACCACCTCGAAGAGAACCGCTACGCCAGCGGCGAGGGTGAAACTATTCACCGCACCGATTTCACGGTGATCCCGTCGGCGGTGGTGTACCGTCCGGCGCAGACCACGGCGTGGCCGCGCACCTACGGCCCGCAGACCGCAAAAGTGGTGGGGCCGAACGGCGAGAGCATCTGGACGGACAAATACGGCCGCGTAAAGGTGAAGTTCCACTGGGACCGCCTGGCGAAGGGCGATGACACCAGCTCCTGCTGGGTGCGCGTGTCGAGCGCGTGGGCGGGCCAGGGCTACGGCGGGGTGCAGATCCCGCGCGTCGGCGATGAGGTGGTGGTGGACTTTATCAACGGCGACCCGGACCGGCCGATTATTACCGGTCGCGTGTACAACGACGCGAGCATGCCGCCGTGGGCGCTGCCTGCCGCTGCGACGCAGATGGGCTTTATGAGCCGCACGAAAGACGGTTCCGTGGACAACGCCAACGCCCTGCGCTTTGAGGACAAGGCGGGCGCAGAGCAGGTGTGGATCCAGGCCGAGCGGAATCTGGATATTAACGTCAAAAACGACGAGTCGCATTCTACTGAAAAAAATCGCACTCAGTTTGTTGGCGAAGATGAAACCTTACGGGTAGCGAAAAATCAGAAATCAGGGATTAAAGGCGATGTGATATGCCTGACGGGTAACAGTCGAAACGATAAAGTGGTTAACAATTTTATCCTTTCCGCAGGTAATACACTGAGACTTGAATGTGGTGAAAGTGCTATCGAGCTATCAAAAGACGGCAGCGTTAATATCATTGGGAATAATTTTAACTTTACTGCAAAAGAGAATGCGCAAATTAATACGCTTTCCGGCGAATTACATTTGAACCCTGATGATGGACAAAATGTCATCGATCCGCCTGGCGCATCCCTTCAGGGTGAAATCCAGCAGGAAGTGGATAGTTTTTTTGTTATTAATGGCAATAAATAAGAGTAACCCGAATGGCTGAATATATTCTTCAGGAAGCATCCCTTGCCTTACCCGATGTTTTTAAAGACAGAACCATGAATTTATTTACCCTGAGTGATAACGGAGCCAGCGAGTTTACTTTTATTGTTTCTCGTGCGAGTGCTAAAAACGAAGATAAAGTCCATGATGCGGCAACCCGTTTGGTACGTGAACTGGAAATTACGGTGCCCGACTTTCGTCTCGAATCCTCGCAGATGACCTCTGTTGATGGTCTCCCGGCGGTTGAGCTTTTTTATCAATTCAAAAATGATAATGCGATCATTTTCCAGAGGCAGACCGTTATTTTGCTCGGTGACCATCCTGGCGGCCAAAAGATGGTGTGTTATATCGGTACTTGCCCGGGCGAGTTTAGCGATTATTATCATAATCAATATCAGGAAATTATCCGCAGTATTAAGTTCCACAAACCGGCTCAGACTGAAACTAGAGAAATGCTCGCTGCCGACAGCCAGGGGCCATTTTTTGCGCTTGATAGTGAGAGTAAGGAATTGAGTGTCTTTGAAAACATTCAGGAACTGTATGGACATCTTTCGCTTCAGCGGGCGAAAGAGGGGCAATATTTGCTTTTTGAAAAACAGGGTAAACCACTCAGTATTGCACCCGTTCCGGACAGCCAACCCCTTCGTTACGCGCTCTGGACGACTTTCGCAGACAAATCACATCACCTACTTTCACAGCTTTCCGTATGCCGCCAGGTCTCTGGTTCTGACCAACTTAATACACCCGATCGGATACGTGGGTATCTGATGGCACAGCGAGCCGAATAGTTATGTCCGAATGTCTGGCCGCTCGCGTAGATGATGAGATTGCTCATACAGCCTCAAAAGGCTGGATGATCGCAGGATTGGTTGGTGGGGCAATTCTGGGCGCAGCTGCCGTTGTCGTCACAGGAGGGACCGCGTTGGTTGCTGTTTCTGCCGTTGCGGCTGGGGCATGTGCTGCGGGTGGGTTGGGTGAGCTCCTCGGCAGTATGTCATGGGCTCCACGCCATACCACCGGTACGCTAAAAGAAGGTTCACCCAATGTCTTTATCAACAGCCGAAAGGCTATCCGCGCTCATCTGTCAGCCGGAGAGTGTGATGAGCACAGCGGTAGCCTGCAACGGGTTGCGGAAGGTTCGATAAAAGTTTACATCAATAACTTTCCCGCCTCTCGCACAGGCGATAAGTTGACTTGCAGCGCCGAGATTAGTCAGGGATCGCGTAATGTTATTATCGGTGGAAGCAAGGTTCAGACCGATGAAATAAGTCCTGAAATCCCGGAATGGGTTAACTGGACGATGCTCGCCGTTGGTGCCGGAGCTATGGCGGTGCTGGCCAGTCCGGCAATCGCACTTCTGAGTACCCTCGGTGCGATGGGCGGTGGCACTGTGGGTAGCTACGCGGGTGGAATGCTGTTTGGCGAAGGCAGCGACGGTCAGAAATGGGGGATGCTGATTGGCTCTGTTATCGGCGGCGGGGCTGGCATGAAGGGAGGGGCAAGGTTTGATGCGTGGCGGGCTGGTAAGCCTGTTCTCGAACCGGTTAAGCCAAATATTTCGGCCCGAAGAGCTGAACTTAATGAAAAATTTGGACGCACGGGCGATCTCAATAGAGATATTACAGCCAGAGGAAATAAAGAGCTGGCAAGAAACTGGCTCGAATCTAAGGGCTTCACTCCGCAACAGATTCGTGACTTTGATAATGGCATTGACTATACAAATAGAGTGAGTGTTGAAACAATAAACAGAAATAAAACACTCTATCAAAACCAAGTGCCAGGAGGACGACAGGGAAACTGGTATGCTCTTCGAGAAGATGTTGAGCCAACAGAGTTGGGTATCAATCCAAAAGGTACTATTTATGGCACTGATCAAGTTGTTGATAAAGTAGCAAAACCGTATGTTTCACAACAAAAAGTTGAAATGTTACGTAGTACTTCTTTGCCCGCACTTGATACTTGGTCAGTGAAAGATGTACCCTATCAGACAAAAGGTGGGGCAATACAGATGCTTTCAAGCGAAAAGGATATATTTAAGGTGGCTCATGAATAAAGAAAATTACACCGCGCTAGATTATATAAATGATGCTATTGATGCAATTAATAATCGATTAGAACAAAATCCTACATTTTCTTTATATGTTATGGCGAAAAATCAGTTGGATTATATTAAATCTATTCTAACTGGTGCTGAAAAAGATAAAAGTAAATTACACACATTGAATCTTGGAGTGCTTGCGTCTAAAGAGTTTGATACTACCGATGCCGAACTTGCTCAGCATTTGTCCAATGCTAATTATATAGCCTCGCAGATGGGGCAAGGATTGAAGGTTATTCTTCCCCATGAGCAAGACGTAGAGTACCTGAAAAGGCAAAAAAGATATCGTAAGTGATAGGCAGTTTTTTTTATTTTTAAATGTGATTGTCCGGTATCGTTAACACTTTTTTGCTGTAACTATCATATACACTTGATTGCTATCTCCATTTTTTAATGTAATTAAGTCTTCTGTTTCACGGAAAAAAAGAGAGAATGATAGATTATAATCTGTCATGCGCAGTTTCCCTGGTTTAATCCTTTTATAAAGAATGCATAATGGAAGATCTTCACAGTGAAGACTCGGTAATCAATCGTTATGCCGATCGTTATCGTAGCTACATGCCAATTAATATCCGTAATGGAAGAAGAAACACTAGTCTTGATGCGTCGAATTCATCTCACTCATGGGATGCAACATTACCTTTAACCATAACTGAAGATGTTTCACGTGATAAGGCACTTGGATCGCTGGTCGGTTTGGCAGCCGGGGACGCCGTCGGCACCACTCTTGAGTTTAAGAAAAGAGACAGTGAACATGTAGAGGATATGATTGGTGGCGGGCCTTTTCAATTAAAACCTGGTGAATGGACAGATGATACGTCCATGGCATTATGTCTGGCAGAGACTTATCTTTCAGAAAAAAGAATGCATACCGATGTGCTTAGAAAATATCTCTTGAAATGGTATCTTAACGGAGATAATAGCAGTAATGGTCGGTGCTTCGATATCGGGAATACGACGCGATTCGCGCTTGAACAGTATATGCGTGTCGGACCTTCCTGGTATGGCAATACAGAGAAACACACTGCTGGTAATGCTGGGGTTATTCGTCAAGCCCCGGTATCTATCTTTCGTCGAAAATCGCTGCGTGCGATTTACTTCGAATCCCAGGCTCAGAGTAGAGCAACGCATGGCGCGGTAGAATCAATTAACGCATGCCAATTTCTCGGATTGGTATTGCACTATTTAATTAACGGTTATCAAAAAGAAGAAGCTTTTTCGCCTCATATTTTCCCACTGTGCGCGCGTGTAATGATCATAAACGCGGGTGAGTATAAGCAAAAAACTCGCGATCAGATTCGTTCAAGTGGTTATGTTATCGATACGCTTGAGGCCGCGATGTGGTCCGTATGGAATACTGACAACTTCCGGGATGCGATTCTGCTGGCTGCCAATCTTGCCGATGATGCTGACAGCGTTGCGGCGACGGCGGGACAAATAGCGGGAGCATTATATGGTTATTCCGGTATCCCGCAGGGGTGGAAAGATAAACTCGTGCAACACGAACGTATCGCCACAATGGCAGGTGAGTTATTCGATAGAGCACCTGAGGATAATTTTTTATAGTTAGAATTAATAGGGGGAAGCGAGGTGATAAAACAACTCGCACTAAGGTGTCGTATTTCAATTTAACTGAATCTACTGCAATGAATGAAATGACAACCTTTGGTTATGTTGATAAAGCATTAACTTTAGCACAAAAGAGATATGCAGACGTCACGAATCGTAATTCTCACGCCCCGATTTTACAAATGTACGACTCTATTGTACAACAATTAATATTTTTACGGGACTTAATCGAAGGCAAGGAAAAGGATAAAGCAAAGTTATGGAAAATGACTTTCGGTATGTTTGCAGCGAAGGAGTTTGATAATTCTGATGAGTTGTTTTTTGAAAGGTTGTCGGATGCCTGGTTTATTGTGGATCAAATACGTCGAGGGTTAAAGGTTAGACTACCGCACGAGGTTGACGCCAATTACACAATAAAACAACAAAACCTAAAGATGAAATATCCTGATGAGTTTTAGGTTACGATATTGAATGTAACTATATTTTAGGTGATGGATGATAGATTTACATACCAATTTGCATGCCCTGATAAAATATGTGGATAAATATCGCGAATACTTACCGATTAGCAATCCTTCCGTCCAGCGGAGGCTGCAGTATATTTATGATAATAAACCCTTAGAATCATCCTCGAATAGTGATGTACAAAAACAATGGGACTTAACGCCATCATGTAACATCTCACTAGCGGAATCGCGAGACCGTGCTGTCGGTGCGCTTATAGGTCTTGCTGTTGGAGATGCTGTAGGTACGACGCTCGAATTTTTACCTCGTGACAAAGCACATGTCAAAGATATGATAGGTGGTGGGCCATTTCGACTCCGCGCAGGTGAATGGACGGATGATACATCCATGGCATTATGTCTTGCGGAAACGCTTCTTGAGAAAGGTGATGCTGATACTATATGCTTCAGGAATAAACTTCTGGAATGGTATCAGCATGGTTATAATAGTTCAAATGGCGTCTGTTTTGATATAGGAAATACAACTCGGTTTGCTTTAGAGCAATATTTAACTGTTGGTCCCGGGTGGAACGGTAATACAGCACCAGAAACTGCAGGTAATGCTTCCATCATCAGGCAAGCACCTGTCTCTATTTTTTTTAGAAAGTCATTAAGTAAAGCGTTTTATGAGGCTAAAAAACAAAGTATAGCAACGCATGGAGCCGCGGAAGCAATAAATAGCACACAGTATTTAAGTTATTTGCTCGTGCATATGATTAACGGTAGCAATAAAGATTTTGTTTTTTCTCCGCACGTCATGCCGCTACAGCCACGTGTAATGATTATCAACGCGGGTGAATATAAGCAAAAAACTCGCGATCAGATTCGTTCAAGTGGTTATGTAATCGATACGCTTGAGGCCGCGATGTGGTCCGTATGGAATACTGATAATTTCCGGGATGCGATTCTGCTGGCTGCCAATCTTGCCGATGACGCTGACAGCGTTGCGGCCACGGCGGGACAAATAGCTGGGGCATTATATGGGTGCTCCGGTATTCCGAAGGAGTGGAAAAACAAACTCGTTCAATACGAACGGATTGCTACAATGGCAGGTGAATTGTTCGATAGAGCTCCTGAATACATCGCTTAGAAATTGTTCATCATCTATGGCACGGAAGGATATCCGTGTCATAAATCTGAAGAAAAGTAGTGGCTGTTTTTTACTCTGGCAAAAAGCATGGATAAAAGATGAAATAATGAAATGGACTGGCTTTATAATTTTTATACTCATCGCCTTAGTCTATATCTGGAACGGGAAAGATCTTTACACCCTAAAAGAGTGGCGAGACTTTCGAATTAAATTCATTTCAGTGTTGGTTGGTGCGCTTGCATTGACACTCATTTTAATTGGCGTATCAAAATTAACCCCGTTACTGGACAGAGAAAGCGCGCGGGCGATAGCATTAATATTACCGGCATCCCTGGTGGCAATGTTACTGTCGAAATTTTTTGTTGTGATGTTGAATGCTATTTTCGAGAGTATTATGCGATTTCATAAACGGTATAATACCAAAGAAATGTATTTAAAACTATCGTCTCTGTCTGCCCGGTATGGGGCCAAATTACACCTGGTAGCAAAATGTCTCGCCTCGTTAGGCTGTATCTTGATGCTCTATGGCATCTGGTTTGGCAGTACAGGCTGATATAAAGAGGTTAGTTAGATGCCAGCAATGCCAGGATATGAAAATAAGTAAATGCGGGATATTATGATGCATTTGTTTTTCTTTTTTATTTTTATGATTTGGACGCTAGCACTTATCTGGAATGGAAAGGATTTGTTCAACAAAAAACAATGGTTCCTTGCTGGTGTGATGTTCGTTCTGGTGCTAGCGGTTACGGTTGTTATTGGCTTTACATTGAAATGGCTCGCGCTGTCAATGTCATTATTCTCCGTCGCAACGGCGAAACAATATTCGATTATCTTTTCCATGTCTTTCCTGTGCGTATGGGGACTAAAAGTTACCGTTGTGCTGCTCTGTACGATCTTTTCCGGGATTACAGGAGGGCACAAAAAATACAATGCTGAAAATTATGAAGCAATATCGTCTATAACACGCGTTGTTGCGCCTTGCTTACTTATCGTTGCTAAAAGCGTAGTTTCCCTGGGTAGCGTCCTTATGTTTTCAGGTTTATGGCTTAAATAAGCACGATTTAAAAAATATCTCAATGAACACCGAGATTAGTCCATAGTGGAATAAAGATTATGCTCAACCGAATTACCGTTCAGCTCCCGGTGGAGGGGCTTCTGTTCTGGAAACTGACGGGCCGCGAGGCGATGTCCGAGTCGTTCGCGCTGACGCTGACCGTGCTCGGCACGGACGCGCGCATCGACCGCAGCAAGCTGCTGGGCCAGCCGGTCACGGTGGCTATCCCGACGCAGAATCTGCTGACGTCCCGCTATATTAACGGCAAGGTGACGCGCGTGGCGGTCAGCGCCGTTGAGCTGACGGGCACCCGCTATGCGGTGTACCAGCTGACGGTGGAGCCGGACCTGTGGCCGATGAAGCGCGACCGTAACCTGCGTATTTTCCAGGGCCAGACGGTGCCGCAGATTGTGAAAACCCTGCTGGGTGAGCATCAGGTCAACGTTGAGGATAAACTCACCGGCAGCTACCGGGTGTGGGACTACTGCGTGCAGTATCAGGAGTCGAGCCTGGACTTCATCAGCCGCCTGATGGAGCTGGAGGGGATTGCCTATCACTTCCGCCATGAGGCGGACAAACACACCCTGGTGCTGACCGATGCCGCCACGCAGCATCAGCCGTTCAGCGGCTATGAGGTTATTCCTTACCACCAGACGCCGTCAGGCGGCAGTACGGATGAAGAGGGCATCAGCCAGTGGGCGCTGGAGGACAGCGTGACGCCGGGGATTTACAGCCTCGACGACTATGACTTCCGCAAGCCGAACGCGTGGCTGTTCCAGGCCCAGCAGAACCCGGCATCGCCGAAGCCGGGCAGCATCGACGTGTACGACTGGCCGGGGCGCTTTGTGGACAAAGGGCACGGGGAGTTCTATGCCCGCATTCGTCAGGAGCGCTGGCAGGTGGAGCATCAGCAGATTCAGGCCACCGCCACGGCGGCGGGGATTGCGCCAGGGCACACCTTCACGTTAACCAACGCGCCGTTCTTCAGCGACAACGGTGAGTATCTGGTCACGGCGGCGGGCTATCACTTTGAAGAGAACCGTTACGCCAGCGGCGAGGGGGAGACCATTCACCGCACCGATTTCACGGTGATCCCGTCGGCGGTGGTGTACCGTCCGGCGCAGACCACGGCGTGGCCGCGCACCTACGGCCCGCAGACCGCAAAAGTGGTGGGGCCGAACGGCGAGAGCATCTGGACGGACAAATACGGCCGCGTAAAGGTGAAGTTCCACTGGGACCGCCTGGCGAAGGGCGATGACACCAGCTCCTGCTGGGTGCGCGTGTCGAGCGCGTGGGCGGGCCAGGGCTACGGCGGGGTGCAGATCCCGCGCGTCGGCGATGAGGTGGTGGTGGACTTTATCAACGGCGACCCGGACCGGCCGATTATTACCGGTCGCGTGTACAACGACGCGAGCATGCCGCCGTGGGCGCTGCCTGCCGCGGCGACGCAGATGGGTTTTATGAGCCGCACGAAAGACGGTTCCGTGGACAACGCCAACGCCCTGCGCTTTGAGGATAAAGCGGGTGCAGAGCAGGTGTGGATCCAGGCCGAGCGTAACATGGACACCAGCATTAAAAATGATGAAACGCACAGCGTCGGCGGCGAGCGCAGCCATTACGTGAAGAAAAATGAACTGCATCGCGTGGAAGCGAATCAGACTCAGGCCGTGAAAGGTGGCACCGAGATCCTGACGGGGAAAGGCAAGCTGGATGCGGCGGTGGAGCAGTACGTCATTGCTTCCGGGACGAAGCTGCGGCTGGTCTCCGGTGAGAGTGCCATTGAGCTGAATGCTAACGGCAAGATTAACCTGATCGGTAAAGAATTTAACTTCTTCGTGGAAGGGGATGGGTATATCACCACTGGCGGTAAGCTGCATCTGAATACCTCTGGTACAAAACCGGGCACCACGGCACCGGGATCGGGGCATAAAGGGGATATTGATGCGGCGGTGCAGGCGAAATTTACGGCCAAAGATGAGTAAAGCAGGTGCGGTGCTTATCGCGTTACTAACGACGGGAATGGCTGGAGGTGATGCACAGAAAAAGGATCTTTGGATGTTTATTTCCGGGATGAGTGCATCGCTTAAGACGTTATCCGTTACAACCCTTAGTAACGCGCCGTTATCGTTTAAGATGACCAGGCAAAATGAATATATCAATTTCTACAATGCCGACGATATCAAACTCGCTGATGGAACGAACATAACCGCAATTGGGTTACGTTTAAGCAAACAAAACGACGGCATGGCGCCTTTACTGAATTTTTCACCTTCCTCAGGTCAATGCATAACGCTTGATACCGTTAAAAAGCGCTATCCGCAGCTGAGGTTAACTGATTATCCGCGCGGCCGTTCGGAGAACGAAGTGACCAGCTATACAGCCCGAAAAGATATGAATGGACAAAAAGTGAGCTTCAGCTTCACCGTGAAAAATCCTCACTGTCTGGGTTCAGTCGTCATTAGCGCCGACTAAGAAATACTGCACTCATGTCCTGACGGTTTCTTCAGGGTGATAATGGCCATACACATTTAATAAATGACGATTAACGTGAAAAAACATACGCCAATATTTCTTTGTTCGGTCCTGATGTTTAGCTGTCCTGGCAGCAATGTGGTTTTCGCTCAAGGTAAGCCATCCATTCTGACTAAACAGGATTTTTCAGTACAGATCAAAGACCTGCCTGTCGCCTTGGGCGACAGATGGACGCCTGATATTGCCCGTAAAATTGGCGTGCCGGTGGAAGGCAGTTTTACCGGTGAGGTTCCTTTTGATGGAGTCCAATATAAATTCTTTCAGCATCAAAACGCTGGAGTAGAGATATTCACTTCCAATCTCTGGTGGGATAAAGCTGAACGAAGCGTTGATGATTATATCGTGTCGCAGATTACGCTGACTGCCGAAGAATTCGCAACGCCGCGTGGTGTCCATGTGGGTTCAACGAGAAAGGAACTGAACAGCGCATACGGTACCGGTCAGGTCGACAATGATGCGGGGGAGCAGTGGATTACCTACGAATTGGATAAAGAATTGCTCTCTTTTGAGATAAAAGGCGGCAACGTTATAAAAATAACGATGAATTACAAAAATGATTCTCAAGAATAATTTATGACCAAAAAATATCTGGCAGTCGTATTGTTCACGGCTTTATTGACAGGCGTCGTTGAAACGTCATCGGCACTTGAATTATCGCAATATAATAAGCTCGATACGGTAGGTCGCATCCTTAACGACAGTGAAGTGACAGACAATCTCAGGACGCTGCTGGGAAATCACTACCAAACCTTTATTGATAACTTTGACGTCTTCGGCGAACCGCATACCACCACAGGTGGAGGATTGTTTGTTGAAGGCTGGCTAAAAGATCTTTATCTGGAGAACGCGTCAGCGCTGGTTATCAATCCTGACGGCAAAATCTTTGCGGCCTGGGTGGTTCCGGAGTCGGACGTAATCCATTACCAATCCTCTGATAATAGCCCGGGTATTAATGTTGATATCCAGCAATGGGCCGCCAGGTTCAATACGATGCAGTTTGCAACGAACAGCCAGTCGAGACCTGCGTTTGACGGGGTTTGGGCAGGCGGCGCAGGCGGACGGGCTGTTCTGGAAATAAAGGGGAGTGAAATGGAATGGCGTCTGGTAACGCCTCCTCAAAAAGGAAATGATTATGCTCCACAGCGCTATACGTTACGTAAAGCCGCTTCGGTTCATCACGCTGAAACCAGAAAACTGGATACCGAAAAGTTCGCTATTTCTCTGAAAAACAGGTGCGGTCATTTTGAGAGCGAATGTGACGAGATGCTCTATCTCGGCGTGCGAAAAAGCGATAACAGTACGATCTCCTTAAAGGGAAAAACGTTGCACGACTCCGCAGGTAAAATAATCGGCTCAACGTACAAGAATGGCGAGGTCGCTTATACCGTGACGTACGCCCCCGTGAATCTGGTTGTCAGCAAAGGCAACCATATTTTAGTCGAGCAGTCAGGCCAGTGGCTTAAATAACTATACAGCCAGCCAAAAGGCCAGCATGGATTGGCCTTCTTGTTTCTCTCAATATCAATCATCCCGAGTTCACTTATGAAATACACCCTCCAGGAAGGTTCGTTTTCCCTTTTTCCTGCTGCCTGGCAGGATAACAGCATGAACATTATTCGCGATGACGAAAGCGGGCTGTCCGTGGTGGTCAGCCGCGGCGTGATCCCCGATGGCAGCGACTATGAACAAGAGTTCCACCGCCAGTGGGATGTACTGCGTCCTCAGATGGGTGAGATCGCCCAGAGCGAATTTAGGAACGTAAAGGCCGGGCCTGACGGCAACATTAACGGGCTGGAAGTTGAGACCACGTTTGACCGTAACGGGCAGCGCCTGTGGCAAAAACAGCTGGCCGTGCAGACGCCGGGCAAACCGGTATTGATGATTTTTACCCTCTCGGCACTCAGAGCCTTTACCGAAGAGGACGAGGTGCGCTGGAGCGCGCTTAAGCAGAGTCTGACGCTAAACGACAACCGGAATGTGTAAGGCATGAGCGATAACAACGCGGCCCGTAAGGGCGACGAGATTATTCACTCCAGCATTTTTGCTGACATCACCAGCATTGTGGCGGAAGGTGCCGCCTATGCGGTGATCGGCGCGGCGGTAGGCGCAGCAGCAACCGTAGCTGCGCCATTGCTGGGGGCCGGGGCAGCAGCTGCAGGCGTGGCGGCGATTGGCTCCAGCTGTCTGTTAAGCGGCATTATCGGTGGCGTGCTGGCGAACGTTGCGGGGATCACCGACGATATCAGCAACGCCGCTGAGGGGTTAGGCAATGCGCTTTTCCCGCCGTCGCCTGCGGGTAAAATCACGACCGGTTCCAGTAACGTTCTCACCAACGCAATCCCCGCCGCACGCGCGGCAGGCACGCTGACGCCCACAGATACTCCTTCACCTGAGCCGCAGTCGCCGGGCAGCTTTGCCGATTACGCGGGCATGCTGCTTTCTGCCGCCGGACAGTTTGGCAGCGAAATGTGGCAGCCGAGCGTGGCCTCTGCCGCTGCCGGAACCTCGCCGCTGGAAGAAGACAAGGTGGCGTGCGAAAAGCACTCCGGGCCGCAGTATCTGGCGGAAGGCTCTAAAAGCGTCTTCATCAACGGGCAGCCCGCGGTGCGTGCGAAAGATCGCACCACCTGCGAAGGTACTGTGTCCGACGATGTTTCCCCGAACGTAATCATCGGCGGGGACACGCTCACGGTTCGCGATATCAAAAGCGGTAAAACGCCGGGTCTGGCGCTGGGGATGATTGCGCTCTCCCTGCTGCGCGGGCGTCCGGGCAAGATCCTGAAAAATATGCCCTGCGCGCTGGCGGCGGCCGGCGGCGGGATGCTGGCCGATATGGCGGTCAACGCCGTGTTCGGCTCCTCGCACCCGGTTCACGCCGCTACCGGCGTGAAGGTGCTGAATGACGACGACGAACTCGACTTCTCGCTGCCGGGGCGCTTCCCGCTTCGCTGGCAGCGCAGCTACAACAGCCTGACCACCCGCGAAGGGCTGTTTGGTCTGGGCTGGGCAACCACTTTTGACAGCTACCTGGCGCTGGAAGAAGACAACGCGACCTGGTTCGACGAAACCGGGCGCGAGCTGAGCTTCGAGCTGCCGCCGGTCGACCGGGCATTTTACAGCATCAGCGAAGGCATTATTATCCGCCGCAACGAGAGCGGCGACGTGGCGATTGCCGACGATGACGGCGCGGTGTGGCGTCTGTATAAACCAACCCGGGCGAACCCCTCCATCCTGCGTCTGGCCTCCCTCAGCGACGAATACGGCAACGCGCTGCTGACGGAGTGGGACGAGCACGGCAGGCTGACTGGTATTCATGACGAGCCGCGGGCAATCGACGTCACCCTGCGCTATGACGATGAACGTTTCCCGCAGCGCGTGACCGCAGCCAGCCACTTCGACGGCAACCAGACCTGGCCGCTGATGCAGTGGGGCTACGACGCGCGCGGTCAGCTGGCGAGCGCGACGGATGCCTCTGGCGTGGTGACGCGTGAATACCGCTACAACGACCACGGCCTGATGGTCTGGCACCGGATGCCGGGCGGTCTGGAGAGCGAATACCGGTGGCAAAAATTCGACCACTGGCGCGTGGTGGAAAACCGTACCAGCACCGGCGACGGGTGCCGCTTTAGCTACGATTTAGCCGCCGGGCTGACGACCGTCGAGCACTACGATGGTCAGACGCGCCGTCACTACTGGAACGCGCAGAATCTTATTGTCCGCTACGTTGACGAGCGCGGTGAAAACTGGCGCTACGAGTGGGACGAAAACGAGCTTCTCACGCGTCGCATCGATCCGCTCGGCAACGCCGTCACCTTTGTCTACGACGAGATGGGCAACCGGGTGCAGGAGACCGATGCCGACGGCAACACCCGCACCACCACCTGGCTGGAGCACCGCGCGCTTCCTGCGGCCATTATTGAAGCCGACGGCAGCGCCACCCGGTTCTGGTACGACGAACATCACGGGCTCAAGCGCGTAGTAGACCCGATGGGGCAGACGACGCAGCTGCGCCGGGACGAGTTTGGCCAGGTCGTGGAAGAGGTCGATGCCGCTGGCAACAGCCGTTACCAGGAGTACAACGAGGCCGGGCAGATTGTCCGTTCGACGGACTGTTCCGGGCGTATTACCCGCTATCGCTATCATCCGCTGGGCTGGCTGGTGGCTGAGACTGGCGCCGACGGGGAAGAGACGCGCTACCGCTACGACGCCGCAGGGCGTCCGGTGCAGCTCGATCGCCCGGAAGGCTGGATGGAATCGCTCAAATGGAACGAACGTGGCCTGCCGGTGAAGCATGCGGGTGCTGACGGGAAAGAAAGTGAGTTCAGATACGACGAGGCGGGGCGCTTAACCGCCACCCGTAATACGCAGGGTGAAGAAGTGCGACGCCGCTGGGACAGCCGCGGGCGTCTGATTGCCCTGGAAAACGAGAACGGCGAAGCGTATCAGTTCCGCTGGGGGCCAGACTCGCTGCTGCTGGAAGAGGTGGGGCTCGATGGCGTGGCCTCGCAGTATCGCTATGATGCCTGCGGGCGCACGATTGCGCGCACCTTTGCCGCCGGTCATCCGGAGGCCATCACCCACGTCTTCGCCTGGAGCGCGAGCGGCCAGCTGGTCGCCCGCACCACGCCGGAGGGGCAGACCCGCTACCATTACACACCGTCCGGGCTATTAAGCCGGATTGGGCTGCATCCTGCACTTGCAGCCGACGCGTGGACCACCGAGGCAGAGCAGGAGCTTGCCTTTGAGTATGACGCGCTCGGTCGCGTGACGCGCGAAGCGGGCGAGCACGGCGAGCTGGCGTGGGAGTATGACACGCTGGGCAACCGCACCTCCGTCACGCTGCCCGATGGCCGCGAGCTGAAGCAGTTCTACTACGGCAGCGGGCATCTGCTCAGCATTGCGCTCAATAAGCTGTCGGTCTCTGATTTTACCCGCGACGAACTCCACCGGGAGACCAGCCGCACCCAGGGGCTGCTGACCACCCGCAGCGAATACGATCGTCTTGGCCGACTGCATCGCCGGGACGTCTTTACCGGCAATGCGCAGCGCCCGTCGCCGCGCCGCTGGTCCCGCCGCTGGGACTACGACTATCGCAATAACCTGGTGCGGGAAGAGCGGGACGATAACCCGTTCAGCTGGTACCGCTGGCAGTACGACAGCGCCGGGCGCCTGCTCGTTCAGGACGGCACGCTGCCCGGACAGGAGCAGTGGCGCTGGGATGCTGCCGGTAACCCGCTCGAAGGATCTGTTGAGAAGGTCACGCACAACCGCCTGACGCAGCTGAACGGCATTCGCTGGCGTTATGATATCCACGGCCGCACCGTGGAAAAAGATAACGGCCAGACCCGCTGGTACTACCGCTACGACGGTGAACATCGCCTGACGGAAGTCATCAGCCAGCCGCGGGATCGCAACAAGCCGCAGACGCAGGTCAGCTTCCGCTACGATCCGCTCGGGCGACGCATCAGCAAAACGCGCCGCCAGATGCTGGGCGGACAGCCAACCGGCAAGCCGGTCACCACCCGGTTTGTCTGGGAAGGGTTCCGTCTGCTGCAGGAGGTGCACGGGGATGTGCCGCTGACCTACGTCTACAGCGATCAGGACAGCTACGATCCGCTGGCGCGTATTGATGGCGTTAATGCTCCGGAGATCTTCTGGTTCCACTGCCAGCCGAACGGCACGCCGGAGCGGATGACGGATATCGAAGGGCAGGTGCGCTGGGAAGGGGTCAACAGCGCCTGGGGCAAGCTGCTGCGGGAAAGCGAGTCGCAGGTATCAGGATATTCTCAGAACCTGCGCATGCAGGGGCAATACCTGGACCGTGAGACAGGGCTGCACTACAATCTGTTCCGGTATTACGACCCGGACTGCGGGCGGTTTACGCAGCAGGACCCGATAGGGCTGGCGGGGGGGATAAACCTTTACCAGTATGCGCCGAATGCGCTGGGATGGGTGGATCCGTGGGGGTTGAGCCGTGAGTGTAGCGGTAAAACGAAACCTGATTTCTACGTCGGTCCAGCGGGGCCAAGCGCTACAATGCCTTCTACAGCCTATCGCTATATGAGGTATCTTGAGGATGACGGTACTATTAATGCATGGGTGCCTAAAACATTTGAATCCAAATCCGCACCAGTCACTTATTTTGGTTTTGATAAATTAGACTCCGGCCGCACAGTAAGAGATGCATTCCAGATCAAAGGAGCAGATAAATTGAATCCACTTGATCCTTTGGATAAATCATGGAGTGATGGACGTCTTAGAGCTGAGTTTGATACGCTTCAATTATATGAAAATGGTGTTCCGCAAGTGCGAACCCCGAGAATGTTCGGCGATAGACCAGGAGCGCCACTTGAACCGTTTACTAAGGCATACCCTGAATACGGCCAAGGTAATGTTCAACAGCTGCATGCTGAAAATAGAGTTATTAATTTCGACAAGATTGATATTCTGCCAGAGGAACCATGATAAATTTACAATCTTATAATGAAGTGTTAGATTTCCTGGAGCTGTTTTTTCAAAAATATATTCTTGATTCTAATTGTTTGCAGGATATGCAATCTATTTTAGATGATTGTCGAAAAGAAAAAATGGTGGCTATTCGAGCTATAGACTCATGTTTTATGGAATATAGGCGAAAGACTCAAGATTATAGAGTCCCTACTCATGAGGAACAGGAGGTATGGAAACAGTTGTTCAATATATGGCAGTAAAATATTAAATAAAAATGGCTGGGTGGGTTTTTACTTAATATCCCGTATTATTTTGCTAAGGTTATGCTATTACCATCGGTGTCAGGAGGTAATCTGTTTTTTTCGAATGTGTTATTAAAATTCAGGAGTAAAATGAATGACAGTGGAAAAGTTACGAAAGAATCTTGTTTTTTTAATAAAAAAATATGTTCGGGAAAGTCAACGGGAAGCATTTTATGATGACATATCAAAGCCTGATGTGCCAGTGAAAGGTATTTTAGCTGACTTTAATAAAGTCAAAACAAGAACCGTTGATGAAGCGGATGGAGATTTGATACGTGATATTTACTTTTATTTTTGCTAACTAATAGTTATACGGGGAATTGATTTTTTCAGGTTGTTTATTATGTTTGTTTTTTTAGTTTTTTTATGGAAGGTGAGTAGGTTGATGCATGGGGAAGGGTAAATGACTCTTGAGTCGTCCCAATCCTTACCCTCCCCTATGAGGGACATTAGAAATATATTAATTACAGATTTTATTTTATATATCACGCATTATGCTGATTTCCTTGTTTTAACTTTATTCAAAACCTGTTCGCCGCTGATGATAATCCGTTCGAAGGGCGATTGAGAAAATTACCCATAACCGCCTGCTGCAGGAGGTGCACGTGGACGTGCCGATGACCTAAGTATACTGCGACCAGACAGTGATGACCCGTTGGCACATGCTGACGACGTTAATGCCCCAGAGATCTTCTGGTTCCACTGCCAGCCCAACGGCACGCCAGAGCGGATAATGGATATCGAAGGGCAGAAGCGCTGGGAAGGGGCGAACGGAGCCTGCGTAAGCTACTGCTGGAAAGCGAGACGCAGATATCCGAGTATCTCCAGAATTGGATGTGCCAAACAAACCAGTGTATGAAATCAGGGATGCCTATCATGAATTACGATTCATATAATGAAGTACTTGATTATCTGAGGTTTTTTTTCAACGAAAGAGTGGATTCATCAATTTATTTAGAAAAACTAATGACTTTGATTGAAGGATCTCGCACTGAAAAAACGGTGATAATAAGAGCAATTTATGAAACGTACATGCAGTATGTAAAACAAAGTAGTGATGGCATAAAAATTAACGCTGAGGAAAAAGAAATGTGGATTGACTTATTGCACCATTGGCAATAAGACTTTATTGTTATGCGGGTGTCATTGTAAATGGTTATAATAAATATAATTTGTACGCGGAAAATGCTCCTCATATGGATATTCTCATGTTGAGTCGATTATATTATTAAGAACTTGTCAGACAATAAAAAGTCAATTAGGACAAAATGATTGAATTAAAATTTAAACCGATTACAGGTGAACTAAATCTTGATGATCTGCCTTTGGAAATTGATACTGAAGAAGGCTTTTGTAAGTGTGATTTATACCGCGAATTAGTAAAGCACAAAGCCGTTAAGAAAACCATGCCAAATCACTACCTTGTTGACTCAGCAGTGTTTTCCGATAAAGAATTTCAAGTTACTATACGCCCAGTGTGCTATGGTTTTCCTTTTATGCTTCATCTTGTTGATAAAAACAGTCAATACTATAAAGCATTAAATGATTGGAATGCTCGAACTAATATTCACATACTAAATGAATCAGTAAAAAGTTTGTCTGATTGGCTGAAAGAATCACTAAACCTGGACACGCCTGATACCATGGAAACAGACATCATTAGGTGGAACTTTGCGTGGGGGCGGGTTTCAGTCTCATATGAGACAAAGTCGTTTAATCATGGGATATATATAGTTTGGAATATAACGTAGTCACTTCCAGACAAGGTTGTTTAGATATGTTAGAAATGAAACTTGATGTTCATACTGGATTTGTAGCAATTAACAACTACCCAATCGAATTAAAAGATGTTGATACTTTTAAAAATTCCGCATTTTACAAGTTCTTCTCGCCATTGACTAAAATAGGTCCTTTTTATTTCGCTATCGATAATATTAAATGGAAAGATCAAGTTTTCATTTTGGAACTGAGGCCCTCAGCATTTTCTTTTACTCCATCATTATTCCTTACTAGTAAGGATGGAAATTTTTATAAAACGCTAGAGGATTGGGATAAAAGGGCTAGTCTGAGTAATTTATCGGATGAGCGGCAGCGTTTGACAGCATGGGTTGAGAATGAAATAAGCTCAAAGCCTAAGCTTAAAATTACCAATCCCCCATATGGATTTCAATGGGTGCATGAATGGGGGAGTATTGTTGTGCAGTCTAATGAAAAAAGCTTCGATTGTGGTATTTATATCGAATGGAATGTTTGACATAAATAATGTTATTAATTAATAAAATTCCTCATTTTCTTCTCGCCTTACTTTTCTATTAATAACTTAAAGGCTCAATAAAAATTGAAATTAACTAATCGACTAAAGAAGAAGATATTAGTGCTGGATGGCACTGATAATGACTTTATAGATTATGGCGCAAAAATAGCATGCCCTGAATGCGAGGGGGTAATAGTCTATTCTATCGTAAACTCATATGATTTTGACACGCTCACTGAAGAGGTAAAATGCTTTTTGGTAAAGAAAATGAGAGGTGTGAAGCTTGTCAGTGAACATAAGAAATATAGCTACGACGATAGCCAATTAGATGTTTCGAAAAATACATGTACAAAGTGTTTGAAAGAGTTTTCTACTGTATTAACGTATAAAGAAGTGCAGCCAGCCCGATACCGGGTATATCTTGTAGGGCTTTTTGAAGGTGATTTGAAACAGATCAAACTTTAAAAGTTGAGGTTTACCAATGATTGAAAATCTCATTTGTATTAAAGAAAATGACCTGCTTCAATGGGCGCGTGGCGAAAGTAACATACAGGTTAGTATGCCATTTTTAGACTATGCAATGGTCGACTCAACACGCCAGTTAGTCTTTGCGTTAAGCAAGCCAAAGCCATTACCAACCGTTTTGACCATCTTCAATGCGCAGGGCGAAAAACTATTTTGGTCAGCACCTCCTGAAGGCGCATTTTTCTATTACTTAACCTTCAACCTGTCAAAGGAAGTGGTTGTGGTCTGTAGCTATGCAGAAAAGCAAAACTGCTGGCATGATTGGTTTTATTCCTGGGATATGAAGCGTAATGCTTTGTCTCAATTGGGCCCTGCGTATTAACATCAAAAGCGCCAAAAAACGATAACAATAACCGGTAGCCAAAGAGGGCCGCATAAGCAGTTCCAACAAGCGGTTTAAAACTGAACTGAGTGGTAAAGGATGAGCACGGTTTACATTGTCATTTTGACCTATATAAAACCACACGAAGAAATCGACGCAGCGAAACCTGCTCATGTGGAGTGGCTTAAAAAGGGGTATGCAGAGGGGATTTTCCTGACGTCCGGTAGACGGATCCCAAGGACCGGTGGAGTCATACTCGCTAAATGTGAGAGTCTTGCCTCTCTTGAAGAGCGCTTGCGCGAGGATCCTTTTCAGAGGTTAAAACTTGCGACTGCTGAAATCATTCCCTTTGAACCCTGCATGAAAACCGAACTCCTGGACAATGTGTTTTAACCCCGCAATAAAAAAAACACGCCAAAGCGTGGATTTTTTTCATTCAAAACAAATCAAACGTTAAACAGGAAGTTCATCACTTCGCCATCTTTAACGATGTAATCTTTCCCATTCGCACGCATCTTGCCTGCTTCTTTCGCGCCTTGCTCACCTTGTTCTCAATAAGCTGTCGGTCTCCGACTTTACCCGCGACGAACTCCACCGGGAGACCAGCCGCACCCAGGGGCTGCTGACCACCCGCAGCGAATACGATCGTCTTGGCCAACCGCATTGCCGGGACGTCTTTACCTGCAATGCCAGGTGCCGTCGCCGCGCCGCTGGTCCCGCCGCAGGGATTACGACTACCGCAATAACCTGGTGCGTGAAGAGCGGGACGATAACCCGCTCGAAGGGGCTGCTGAGAAGGTCACGCACAACCGCCGTACGCAGCTGAACGGCATTCGCTGGCGCTATGACATCCACGGCCGCACCGTGGAGAAGGATAACGGCCAGACGCGCTGGCACTACCGCTACGACGGCGAACATCGCCTGACGGAGGTCATCAACCAGCCGCGGGATCGCAACAAGCCGCAGACGCAGGTCAGCTTCCGCTACGATCCGCTCGGGCGCCGCATCAGCAAAACGCGCCGCCAGGTGCTGGGCGGACAGCCAACCGGCAAGCCGGTCACCACCCGGTTTGTCTGGGAAGGGTTCCGCCTGCTGCAAGAGCAGCACGGAGATGTGCCGCTGACCTACGTCTACAGCGACCAGGACAGCTACGACCCTCTGGCACGTATTGACGGTGTGGAAGCGCCGGAGATTTTCTGGTTCCACTACCAGCCGAACGGCACGCCGGAGCGGATGACGGATGTCGAAGGGCAGGTGCGCTGGGAAGGGGTCAACAGCGCCTGGGGCAAGCTGCTGCGGGAAAGCGAGACGCAGGTATCAGGATATTCCCAGAACCTGCGCATGCAGGGGCAATACCTGGACCGTGAGACAGGGCTGCACTACAATCTGTTCCGGTATTACGACCCGGACTGCGGAAGGTTTACGCAGCAGGACCCGATAGGGCTGGCGGGGGGGATAAACCTTTTACCAGTATGCGCCGAATGCGCTGGGGTGGGTGGATCCGTGGGGGTTAACTCCTGAAGATCTGATTCGCTACCGCCCACACGATTCTCTTGTAAGCAATTATAGGGGGAAAGATGAACATAAAAAATGCAGTCCAAGACTTTGTTAGCAAATTCAAAATGAATGATTTAAATATGGGAGAGATAGACTATACAGACGATGAAAATGAAACTTCTTTTCCAGTGAATTTAAATGGCGAAATTCGTTTTTTTTATAGCCATTTGATTTTAAATGACCACCCAACATTTGATGGTACTTTCTTTATACAGATTGTTGAGCCCCAAGAGCTTAATGAAATGTTATCAGGCTGGCGAGTTCAAAATGACACGACCTGGCGCGATGAATATATAATCTTTGCTGAAAGAAATGGAGATGTTCTTTTTTGTGATACCCAAAATATTACATCTCCTGTATATGGTAGTATTCAAAAAAGAAATTTCATTATTTCCAATTCTTTAGCCGACTTTTTGGATGCTTTTTGTTCTGCCATTGAGATAGAACAAAGTAAATATGATGGTGATGCTACAGATGATGATTTTAATTTCAGAGAGGACTTTCTGGAAGATATCGATTTAGTGCTAAAAAGCAAGCTTAAGGATGTTGAGGCAGAAGCTTTTAAATATTTCTTTTTTGGTTAGTTAACAATAAAAACTTACTCTTTTAGAGACCTCCATGCTTCTGAAGGCATTTATTGCTTATATCCCTTTTATATAGGCAAGGAGGTCTCTTTTCGAATGATAATGAATAAATATATGAAAAATGTATGCTATAAATTCGATGAAAAAAGAGTTACATCTCTTGTAGAAAAAGGAAACGAGTTTCACGACAACCAAAAATACGCCGAGGCTTTAGAGCAATACCAAAAAGCCTGGCAAGCTCTTCCTGAGCCAAAGTTTGAATCGGAATTTGCTAACTGGATCGCTGCGTGCATGTACAGCGCTTACTTTGATCTTGAGGATTACGATGAGGCGAAGAAATGGGGAGAGACGACTTTGCGCACACGTAGATCGGATATAGACACCGCACCATTAATCGACCTGGGTATGGTCTGTTACGAGCTGAATCAATTCGATGAAGCGTATAGATATTTTAACGATGCTTATAATTACGGCAAAGAACGAGCATTTCAAGATAGACCTAAAAAATATCTTGAGTTCTATCTGCGCAAGAGGGCTTAAGTTCGTTAACTTAAAAAAAATCCACGCCAAAGCGTGGATTTTTTTCATTCAAAACCAATCAAACGTTAAACAGGAAGTTCATCACATCGCCATCTTTAACGATGTAATCTTTCCCTTCCGCACGCATCTTGCCTGCTTCTTTCGCGCCTTGCTCACCCTTGTAGGTGATAAAGTCTTCAAACGCGATAGTCTGCGCACGAATAAAGCCTTTCTCGAAGTCGGTGTGGATCTTACCGGCCGCCTGAGGCGCGGTCGCACCTACAGGGATCGTCCAGGCACGAACTTCCTTCACGCCAGCGGTGAAGTAGGTCTGCAGGTTCAGCAGCTCATAGCCTGCGCGGATCACGCGGTTCAGGCCCGGCTCTTCCAGACCCAGCTCGGCCATGAACTCTTCACGGTCGGCATCGTCCAGCTCGGCGATGTCGGATTCAACGGCAGCGCACACGGCAACAACCACAGAACCTTCCGCCGCGGCGATTTCACGCACTTTGTCGAGGTAAGGGTTGTTCTCGAAACCGTCTTCGTTAACGTTGGCGATGTACATGGTTGGCTTCAGTGTCAGGAAGCTCAGGTATTTGATCGCCGCCTTGTCTTCGTCAGTCAGGTTTTTCAGCGCGCGCAGCATGCCGGCGTTTTCCAGCTGTGGCAGACATTTTTCCAGCGCAGCCAGTTCCGCTTTCGCGTCCTTGTCGCCGCCTTTGGCTTTCTTCTGCACGCGGTGAATCGCGCGTTCGCAGGTGTCGAGGTCAGAGAGCGCCAGCTCGGTGTTGATAACGTCGATGTCGTCAGCCGGATCCACTTTGTTGTTTACGTGGATGATGTTGTCGTTCTCGAAGCAGCGCACAACGTGGCCGATCGCTTCGGTTTCACGGATGTTGGTCAGGAACTGGTTGCCCAGGCCTTCACCTTTGGATGCGCCTTTTACCAGGCCCGCGATGTCCACGAATTCCATGGTGGTTGGCAGAATGCGCTGCGGCTTCACGATTTCCGCGAGCTGATCCAGACGCGGGTCCGGCATTGGCACCACGCCGGTGTTAGGTTCGATGGTACAGAACGGGAAGTTCGCCGCTTCGATACCCGCTTTGGTAAGCGCGTTAAACAGGGTGGATTTGCCCACGTTTGGCAGACCGACGATACCGCATTTGAATCCCATTTCTAAATCACCTTAATATCTTGATAATCAATCCGTTAACGATAACCGATTGATGAAAAGTAAATAACTACGCCTATTATACACGTAACCCGCATGACGCGCGGTAAAAAAGCCGTATCGGGCGGATTATTGCGCTTTGAAAGCGTGCAGGCGGTTTGTCGCTTTGGTTAAGCCGTCTTGCAGCCAGATTTCAGTGCAGCGCGCCGCTTCGTCTACCGCCTCGTCAATCAGTTTCTGTTCGGAAACCGGGGGCTTACCGAGCACGAAACCGACAACTTTGTTTTTATCGCCCGGATGGCCGATTCCCACGCGCAAACGGTGGAAATTCGGGTTATTGCCCAGCTTGCTGATGATGTCTTTAAGGCCGTTGTGGCCGCCGTGGCCGCCGCCCAGCTTGAATTTCGCCACGCCAGGGGGGAGATCCAGCTCATCGTGGGCGACCAGAATTTCATCCGGATTGATGCGATAAAACGTTGCCATCGCCGCCACGGCTTTACCGCTCAGGTTCATAAACGTGGTGGGTACCAGCAGGCGAACGTCCGCGCCTGCAAGGTTGATACGTGAGGTATACCCGAAGAATTTAGGTTCTTCACGCAGGGGCGCACGTGACCGCTCGGCCAGCAGATCGACGTACCATGCACCGGCATTATGGCGGGTAGCCGCATATTCTGCGCCCGGGTTGGCGAGGCCGACAATCAGTTTAATCGTCACGATTCAATTCCTAATGGGTTCCAGATCTGGCGCGTAGTTTACTGTCTGGCGCGCCGCTTGACAAAATTCTGCGATCTTCTCGGCGAAATACGAATAATTTCTGATTTGAACAATTAGAATTTCAAGCTGTTCAAAGTCTTATTTGTAAACTTTTGTTTGGGAGTTATCTGTAATTGTGATCATTCACGCAACTCATAAAAGGGGCGTTGTCTATACTTTACACACAAGGATTAGGGGCTTTTCCCATGACAACCCAAAGTTCCGGAGGTGACACATGAAACGCAAAAACGCTTCGTTACTCGGTAACGTGCTGATGGGGTTGGGGCTGTTCGTGATGGTAGGCGGCGTGGGTTATTCCATTTTGAACCAGTTGCCGCAGCTTGATCTCCCGCAATACTTCGCCCATGGCGCGATACTGAGCATCTTCCTCGGTGCGGTATTGTGGCTCGCCGGTGCGCGCATGAGCGGACATGAGGAAGTGTGCGATAAATACTGGTGGGTGCGCCACTACGACAAACGCTGTCGTCGCGACCAGCATAAGCACAGCTAGTGCTGCGATAAAGAACACCGAAACGGCTCCCGAGGGAGTCGTTTTTTTTTTGCATCAGGGGTTGACCCTCACGTAACGTAAGGCTCCAGAGTGGCGCCACTGGCAAAGAAAAAGGAGCAGTTATGTTGATTCAGGTGGGTGAGCTGGCGAAACGTGCCGGGATCACCGTGCGGACATTGCACCACTATGAGCAAACAGGGTTGTTGCTGCCTTCTGCCAGAAGCGCGGCAGGTTACCGGCTTTACAACCTGGCGGATGTCCAGCGTCTGCACATGATCCAGGCGCTGGCAAAAGCGGGGCTGGAACTTGCTGAAATCAGGGATTTCCTGGAGCAGGAGTCGCTGTCGTTAACCGAGTTACTCGATGCGCAAATCACGCTGCTGGATAAACAGCTGCGCAGCATACATACGCTGCGCGACCGGCTGGTGGAGCTGCGAGCCGGGCTTCTCGACGATGCGACGCCTGATCTGGAATCCTGGCTACAGACTCTGGAGTTAATGAATATGTACGATCGCTGGTTTAGCAAAGAAGAGTTACAGCAGCTGCCGTTTGCGGTGCAGAAGGATGCGCTGGCGGCTATCTGGTCAGGGCTGGTTGCAGAGGCCAACACGCTGCTGGAACACGGTATACCCGCTACGGACGCGCGGGCGATGGATCTGGCGACGCGCTGGATGGAACGCCTGGAGCAGGACACGGCGGGCAAGCCGGAGTTTCTCACCCGGCTGAACGAGATGCACAGCGTTGAACCGCAGATGCAGGCGCAGACCGGCATCACGCCGGAGATGACCGATTACATTACGCGGGCGTTTGCCGAGTCGAAGCTGATTATCTGGGAGAAATATCTTTCTGCCGAGGAGATGGCCTTTACCCGGAAGCACTATTTTGACCGTATGATGGAGTGGCCGCCGCTGGTGGCGAAACTGCATCAGGCGCAGCGGGAAAATATCGATCCTGCCTCGGAGGAGGCGCAAAAGCTGGCTGAAAACTGGCTGGCATTGTTCCAGTCCTACGCGGGCACCAGCCCGGAAACTCAGCAAAAGTTTCGCGCCGCCATGCAGCAGGAGCCGCACCTGATGAAAGGAACCTGGATGACGCCTGCCGTGCTTGCATGGCTCCAGCAGGCGATCGGAGTGATGATGCAGAGACGTTTCTCTGCATCAGATAACTCACATATCCGCTAGCGCGGCTTCACGGTTAGGATAGAAGGAGAGTCGGCCAGGGATAGGCTGGACACCCGCACGCGCCATGGTGCGCAGGGGCTGGAACTCCAGATTACTCACCCGCAGCTCGCAGCCTTCCGGCAGACGTGTCACAAAGCGCTGGAAGGCATCCAGACCGCCGGCATCCAGCACCGGTACGGCATCCCATTTCAGCACCACAACCCGTTTGCCCGCGATGCGGGACTCAAGATCGCTGAACAGACCTTCCGCCGCGGCGAAGAACAGCGGGCCAATCACGCGCAGCACCAGCACATCGTCAGGCACCTCGACGTTAACCGGGGAAAGGCGCGTCATCTGCGCGATACGGCGCATAAACAGCAGAGAAGCCAGCACGATCCCGACGCTGATGGCGATAACCATATCGAACAGCACGGTCAGCGACATGCAGATCAGCATCACGATTATGTCGTCTTTCGGCGCGCGACGCAGAAGGTTCACCACCTTATGCGCCTCACTCATGTTCCAGGCCACCATCAGCAGCAGGGCGGCCATGGCGGAAAGCGGTAGCCAGGAGAGCAGCGGGGCGAGGATCAGCAGGGCAAGGATCACCAGCACGGAGTGGATAACCGCCGAAACAGGTGACGTTGCACCCGCGCGCACGTTGGCCGCAGAGCGGGCGATGGCTGCCGTTGCGGTAATACCGCCAAAGAACGGCGCGACGAGGTTCCCCAAACCCTGACCGACCAGTTCGCTGTTAGCTTTGTGCTTGGTGCCGGTCATGCCGTCCAGAACGACGGCGCAGAGCAGGGATTCAATCGCTCCCAGCATCGCCATCGAGAACGCGGCGGGAAGCAGGGCGCGCAGGGAATCCCAGCTTAGGGTAAAGCTGGAACCGGGCATGTCCCACGGCAGCACCAGCTGCGGTAGCAGTTGCGGAATGCCGCTACCCTGTGAACCGTCCGCCAGAACATAGTGGAACTGCGAGCCGATAGTCGCGACGTGACCACCGGACATATTGACGATGGCCATCACCGCGCAGCCCAGCAGCAGCGCGGGCAGGTGACCCGGCAGACGGATCCCCAGACGAGGCCAGACGATCAGCGTGCCCAGCGTCACAATCCCGATGGCGGCGTCGCCCAGGTTAGCAGTCGGCAGCGCCATAAACAGCGCCCCCACTTTTTGCAGGTAGTGCTCCGGTACGTGGGGCATCTGCAGGCCGAGGAAATCCTTAATCTGCATGGTTCCGATGGTGATACCAATCCCCGAGGTAAACCCCAGCGTCACGGAAAGGGGAATGTACTCTATCAGGCGACCAAAGCGAGCCAGGCCAAACAGAATCAAAAAGACGCCGGACATCAGGGTGGCGACCAGCAGGCCTGCCAGACCAAACTGCTGCGAAACCGGGTAGAGGATCACCACAAAGGCGGCAGTCGGGCCGGATACGCTGAAGCGCGAGCCGCCCGTCAGGGCAATGACGATCCCGGCAACGGCCGAGGTGTACAGACCGTACTGCGGCGCAACGCCGCTGCCAATTGCCAGCGCCATCGCCAGCGGGATGGCGATAATGCCGACGGTGATCCCGGCAATCAGGTCACGGACAAAGCGTGACGAGGTGTACTTCTCTTTCCAGCAGGCGTCGATGAGGGCGCGAAAGGGCAGAACATGTGAGGAGGCTACGTTTTTCACAATTATCTATCATCCGTATGCGCATCATCTGTCATATGAATGGCAGGTGAAGGAGGCATTAATCATACAAATAAAACCCGGAGACAAAAAAACCCGCCGCAGCGGGTTTTTAGGCCGTGTTCGATTAGTGTTCGAACATTGCAGAGATGGATTCTTCGTTGCTGATACGACGAATCGCTTCGGCCAGCATCCCGGACAGGGTCAGGGTACGCACGTTTGGCAGTGCCTTGATCTCGTCGCTCAGTGGGATGGTATCGCATACTACAACTTCGTCAATGACGGAGTTGCGCAGGTTGTTTACCGCATTACCGGAGAAGATCGGGTGAGTCGCGTACGCGAACACGCGCTTGGCACCACGCTCTTTCAGCGCTTCAGCTGCTTTACACAGCGTACCGCCGGTATCGATCATGTCGTCGACCAGCACGCAGTCGCGGCCAGCCACGTCACCGATGATGTGCATCACCTGAGAAACGTTAGCGCGCGGACGACGTTTGTCGATGATCGCCATGTCGGTATCATTCAGCAGCTTAGCGATAGCACGGGCACGTACCACGCCGCCGATGTCCGGAGAAACCACGATTGGGTTATCCAGGTTCAGCTGCAGCATGTCTTCCAGCAGGATTGGGCTGCCGAATACGTTATCAACCGGGACGTCGAAGAAGCCCTGGATCTGCTCAGCGTGCAGGTCAACGGTCAGTACGCGGTCAACGCCGACGCTTGACAGGAAGTCAGCGACAACTTTAGCGGTAATTGGCACACGCGCGGAACGGACGCGACGGTCCTGACGTGCATAGCCGAAGTAAGGGATTACAGCAGTGATACGGCCTGCGGAAGCGCGACGCAGAGCGTCGACCATAACAACCAGTTCCATCAGGTTGTCGTTCGTTGGAGCACAGGTGGACTGGATGATGAAAATATCACCACCGCGTACATTTTCGTTAATTTGTACGCTGACTTCGCCGTCGCTAAAGCGACCTACGGCGGCGTCGCCGAGGGAAGTGTACAGGCGGTTGGCAATACGTTGTGCTAGTTCCGGGGTGGCGTTACCAGCAAAAAGCTTCATATCAGGCACGAGAAGAACCTCAGGCATGCGTCCAGTGGTGGATAGCGTTCGCCGTAAACTGTGCGGGCCAGGCAAAGGCTATCCAGGCGGTGTATTAAAGAGCGCGATGCAACGTCTGGAACAGGGTGACGTTGTCACCGAAACTCAGTCTGCGCCAGAATGGCCTGCTGTAGGGGGGAGGTGTTCATCCCACGTGCTACAAAACCATGCAGCCAAACCGGCGCTTGCTCAAGCACCTGACGAGCGGCGGATTCGGTGTCAAATTCAGCAAAGACACAGGCTCCTGTACCAGTCAGGCGCGACGGCGCGTATTCTAACAGCCAGGAAAGCACCGCATCAACCTCGCGAAAACGTTTTCTTGCGATATCCTCGCAATCGTTGCTGAATTCACAATTTAATAACGTTTCTATTGACCGAACCGGGGTATTCCTTTTCAGGTCAGGATCTTTAAAGATGACCGGGGTCGGAATGCTTACGCCAGGATGGGCAACCAGGTACCATTTTTCCGGCGGTTCTACAGGGGAGAGAATTTCCCCCACGCCCTCGGCAAAGGCCGCATGACCGCGCACAAACACCGGGACATCAGCCCCTAGCGTCAAGCCCAGTACTGCCAGTTCATCCTTCGACAGCCCGCAGCCCCAGAGATGGTTCAGCGCAACCAGCACGGTTGCAGCGTTGGATGAGCCACCGCCCAGACCGCCGCCCATCGGCAGCCGCTTCTCGATACGGATTTCCGCGCCGCTTCCCGCGGGTAGACGGCCTGATTCCGCTGCGGCTTTCATCAGCAGACGCGCGGCGCGCACGATCAGGTTGTCCTCATGCGCCACGCCGTCGACCGGCGTCAGGAGGCAAATCTGCCCGTCCTGGCGCTGTTCAATGGAGATCGTGTCGCCATAGTCAATAAACTGAAACAGCGTCTGCAGCGTGTGATAGCCATCAGCGCGCTGGCCGGTAATGTATAAAAATAGGTTTAGCTTTGCCGGAGAGGGCCATTGGGTCATCATTTAACGATCCAGTTGTCCATTTTCAGCTTGATGCGCTGGCTGCCCTGGGTCAGTTCCATGTTGGATGGCAGCGACGGTTTACTCTTGCTGTCATAGTCGCTGTACACCACTTTCCAGGTCTTGCCGTTCTGGGTGTAGTTCACCTGGCTCAGACGGTACTGGTCGTCCAGGGTGTAGTCGGTGGCGTCACCCGGCAGGCCCAGAATCCACTGGCGCAGGCTGTTGAGCGGGATAGGCATCCCGGTCAGCTTGCCAATCATTTCTTCGGCATCGGTCGCGGTATAGTGCTGGCCTTTGTTATCGGTGATCTGCGCTTCGCCCGGTTTGGCGATAAGCTCCAGTTCGGTGCTGCCCAGCGGGTTCAGCAGCAGAAGGCGGTAGTTGTCCTGCCCCGTCTGCTGCCAGAAGAAGCGGGCATAAACCTTTTGCTCGTCAGAAAGATAAGCGAAGGCACCGCGGGTTTGGTACTGGTTCAAATTACGGACGTCCTGCTGGTGCTGACGCCACTGAGGCGAGTCAGGGCTTTTGCCCGGGCCTTTTGGTTGGGTGACGGTACAGGCGGTCAGAACCAGTGCTGCCAGCGGCAGCAGGCGAATCAGTCGGGTCATAATGAGGACAAATCCTTGAGATACGTTGCAGTTATGACTGTTAATGCTAGCGTCGAAGGGGGCTACCGTCTACGTTCAAATTATCTCAAAGCACTGTGTAACCTATTACTCCGAAAGGGGGCTGTCTCTTTTATTGATCTCGCGCATCCTGTATGATGCGTTCTGCTAACCTTATTAACGCTGGTACTACTCCCGCTCAACATGACCCTATTAGCACTCGGTATCAACCACAAAACAGCCCCGGTTTCGCTGCGAGAACGCGTAACGTTTTCGCCGGATACGCTTGACCTGGCGCTGGACAGCCTGCTTGCACAGCCGATGGTGCAGGGTGGCGTGGTGCTCTCGACGTGCAACCGTACCGAGCTCTATTTAAGCGTGGAAGAGCAGGACAACCTGCACGAAGCGCTGATCCGCTGGCTATGCGACTACCACAATCTCAACGAAGACGAGCTGCGTAACAGCCTGTACTGGCATCAGGACAACGATGCCGTCAGCCATCTGATGCGCGTGGCCAGCGGTCTGGATTCGCTGGTGCTGGGCGAGCCGCAAATTCTCGGTCAGGTGAAAAAAGCGTTTGCCGATTCACAAAAAGGGCATCTGAAGGCCAGCGAGCTGGAGCGCATGTTCCAGAAGTCGTTCTCCGTGGCGAAGCGTGTGCGAACCGAAACCGACATTGGTGCCAGTGCGGTTTCTGTTGCTTTCGCGGCCTGCACCCTTGCACGCCAAATCTTTGAATCCCTTTCTACCGTCACCGTGATGCTGGTGGGCGCGGGCGAAACCATCGAACTTGTGGCGCGCCATCTGCGCGAGCATAAAGTGAAAAAGATGATCATCGCTAACCGCACCCGCGAACGCGCGCAGGTGCTGGCGGATGAAGTGGGGGCAGAGGTGGTTGCCCTGAGCGACATCGATGAACGCCTGAAAGAGGCGGACATTATCATCAGCTCTACCGCCAGCCCGCTGCCGATTATCGGAAAAGGGATGGTGGAGCGTGCGCTGAAGTCCCGTCGTAATCAGCCGATGCTGCTGGTGGATATCGCCGTCCCGCGCGATGTTGAGCCGGAAGTGGGCAAGCTGCCTAACGCCTACCTCTACAGCGTGGATGACCTGCAAAGCATCATTTCGCACAACCTTGCCCAGCGTAAAGCGGCGGCGGTTCAGGCGGAAACCATCGTTGAGCAGGAAACCAGTGAGTTTATGGCCTGGCTGCGCGCGCAAAGCGTCAGCGAGACCATCCGCGAGTATCGCGGACAGGCGGAGCAGGTGCGTGACGACCTGACTGCCAAAGCGTTAGCGGCCCTTGAACAGGGCGGTGACGCGCACGCAATTATGCAGGATCTGGCGTGGAAACTGACCAACCGCCTTATCCATGCTCCAACCAAATCTCTTCAGCAGGCCGCCCGTGACGGGGATGATGAACGCCTGACTATTCTGCGCAACAGCCTCGGGCTGGAATAGCGCCTTATACCCATTTTCTAAGACAAGGTGCACTTACGCCTATGAAGCCTTCTATCGTAGCTAAACTGGAAGCTCTGCACGAGCGCCATGAAGAAGTACAGGCGCTGCTCGGGGATGCCGGGACCATTGCGGACCAGGAACGTTTTCGCGCGCTTTCACGTGAATACGCGCAGTTAAGTGATGTTTCTAAATGCTTTACCGACTGGCGACAGGTTCAGGAAGATATCGAAACCGCGCAGATGATGCTCGACGATCCTGAAATGCGCGAGATGGCGCAGGAAGAGCTGCAGGATGCGAAAGCGCGTTCTGAAGAGATGGAGCAGCAGCTTCAGGTACTTCTCCTGCCGAAAGATCCGGACGATGAGCGTAACGCCTTTGTGGAAGTTCGCGCCGGTACCGGCGGTGACGAAGCGGCGCTGTTTGCCGGGGATCTGTTCCGCATGTACAGCCGCTACGCCGAGTCGCGTCGCTGGCGCGTGGAGATCATGAGCGCCAACGAAGGCGAACACGGTGGCTATAAAGAGGTTATCGCCAAGATCAGCGGCGACGGCGTGTATGGACGTCTCAAGTTTGAATCCGGCGGTCACCGCGTGCAGCGCGTACCGGCCACCGAATCTCAGGGCCGCATTCACACCTCTGCCTGTACGGTGGCGGTGATGCCGGAGCTGCCGGAAGCGGAACTGCCGGACATCAATCCGGCGGACCTGCGTATTGATACTTTCCGCTCCTCTGGCGCGGGCGGTCAGCACGTTAACACCACCGATTCCGCCATTCGTATTACCCACCTGCCAACCGGTATAGTTGTCGAATGTCAGGACGAGCGTTCCCAGCATAAAAACAAAGCCAAAGCGTTGTCGGTGCTGGGCGCGCGTATCCACGCTGCCGAAATGGCGAAACGCCAGCAGGCGGAAGCATCCACGCGTCGTAACCTGCTGGGCAGCGGCGATCGCAGCGACCGAAACCGCACCTACAACTTCCCGCAGGGGCGCGTAACCGACCACCGCATCAACCTGACGCTGTACCGTCTGGACGAGGTGATGGAAGGCAAGCTGGACATGCTTATTGAGCCTATCGTGCAGGAATACCAGGCCGACCAGCTGGCGGCACTGTCCGAGCAGGAATAATGGATTTTCAGCGCTGGTTACGTGAGGCTGCCGGTGAGCTTTCCGAAAGTGAAAGCCCTAAACGCGATGCCGAAATTTTGCTTGAGCATGTGACGGGTAAAGCCCGCACGTACCTGCTGGCCTTCGGCGAAACTGAACTGACCGCGGAACAGGAAGCACAGCTCGCCGCGCTGCTTGCCCGCCGTAAAACCGGCGAGCCGGTGGCGCACCTTGTCGGCGAGCGCGAGTTCTGGTCGTTACCGCTGTACGTTTCGGCGGCAACGCTGATCCCGCGTCCGGACACCGAGTGTCTGGTTGAGCAGGCGCTGGCGCGTTTATCTGCGGAGGCCTGCAGCATTCTCGATCTCGGTACCGGTACCGGGGCCATCGCGCTGGCGCTCGCCAGCGAGCGGCCGGACTGCACCGTTACGGCGGTGGACGTGATGCCTGATGCGGTCACGCTGGCGCAGCGTAACGTGGAACGAATCGGGCTCAGCAACGTGACGGTGCTGCAAAGCAGCTGGTTTGCCGCGCTTGAGAATCGTTCATTTGCGATGATTGTCAGCAATCCTCCCTACATCGACGAACATGATCCGCACCTTGCGCAGGGAGATGTTCGCTTTGAACCGCTCACGGCGCTGGTTGCTGCCAACGCGGGATTAGCCGATCTTGATCACATTGTGACAACGTCACGAAAACATTTACTTCCCGGTGGCTGGCTGCTCGTGGAGCATGGCTGGACGCAGGGGGAAGCCGTGCGAGCGCTGTTTATGCAAGCAGGCTACGCCGCTGTCGAAACCTGCCGCGACTACGGCGGCAACGAGCGCCTGACGCTGGGGCAGTGGTTATGAGCCTGTTTACCGTACTTATTACCGTCCACTTGATTTCCGTTGCGCTGACCATCACCTTTTTCATTGTCCGTTACTGGTGGCGCTACAGCAACAATCCGCTGATGGATGCCCGCTGGGTGCGTATCGCGCCACACTGTATCGACACGGTGTTGCTCCTTTCCGGTGCCGGGCTTATGTGGAAGACCGGCTATCTGCCATTTACTGATAAAGGCGCATGGCTGACTGAAAAGCTGTTTGGCGTTATCATCTACATCGTTTTGGGTTTTATCGCGCTTGGGCGTCGTCGTCCGCGCAGCCAGCAGGTCGGGTTTATCGCCTTTCTGCTGGGTCTGGTGGTGCTGTACATCATCATTAAACTCGCCACCACAAGAATACCGTTACTGGGGTAAGTCATGAGGTCCTTAGCCGATTTCGAATTTAATAAAGTGCCGCTTTGCGATGGCATGATCCTGATTTCAGAGATGATTCGCGACGATTTTACGTCGCAGTTTGTCTACGATGAGCTGGAGAATCTGGTCAGCCTGGCGCGTGAAGAGATTAATCAGGCTCGCCCGCAAGACTGGCAATTAGAGAAGCTGCTGGAGCTTTTCTACGGCGAATGGGGTTTCTGCGACACGCGGGGCGTGTATCGCCTGTCTGACGCATTATGGCTGGACCAGGTCTTAAAAAATCGTCAGGGCAGCGCCGTGGCGCTGGGCTCTATTTTGCTATGGGTCGCGCACCGTCTGGATATTCCGCTGGTCCCGGTCATTTTCCCGACGCAGATGATCCTGCGTGCTGAGTGGCTGGACGGCGAAATGTGGCTCATTAATCCTTTCAACGGCGACACGCTGGATGAACATACGCTGGACGTATGGCTGAAAGGCAATATTAGCCCGGTGGCTGAACTCTTCAACGAAGATCTCGACGAGGCGGATAACGCAGAGGTCATTCGTAAGCTGCTGGACACGCTAAAGTCCGCGTTAATGGAAGAGCGTCAGATGGAGCTGGCGTTGCGCGCCAGTGAAGTACTGCTGCAGTTCAACCCGGAAGATCCGTACGAAATCCGCGACAGAGGGCTGATTTATGCCCAGCTCGACTGCGAGCACGTGGCGCTGAACGATCTGAGCTATTTCGTCGAGCAGTGCCCGGAAGACCCCATTAGCGAAATGATTCGTGCGCAGATCAACGCGATCTCGCACAAACAAATTACACTGCATTAATCTTAATTCCGATTCACACCTGAATAAGGCGATCCTATGAAACAAAAAGTGGTTAGCATTGGTGATATCAAGGTAGCAAACGACCTGCCGTTCGTACTGTTTGGCGGCATGAACGTGCTGGAATCCCGCGATCTCGCCATGCGTATCTGCGAACACTACGTGACCGTGACCCAGAAGCTGGGCATCCCGTACGTGTTTAAAGCCTCTTTTGACAAAGCCAACCGCTCCTCCATCAACTCTTACCGTGGCCCGGGCCTGGAAGAGGGTATGAAAATTTTCCAGGAGCTGAAGCAGACGTTTGGCGTGAAAGTGATCACCGACGTGCATGAAGCCTCCCAGGCGCAGCCGGTGGCAGACGTGGTGGACGTGATTCAGCTCCCGGCATTCCTGGCTCGCCAGACCGACCTGGTTGCCGCGATGGCGAAAACCGGTGCCGTGATCAACGTAAAAAAACCACAGTTCGTCAGCCCGGGTCAGATGGGTAACATCGTCGATAAGTTTATCGAAGGTGGTAACGATCAGGTCATCCTGTGCGACCGTGGTGCAAACTTCGGTTACGACAACCTGGTCGTGGATATGCTGGGCTTCAGCGTAATGAAGAACGTCTCTAACCAGTCTCCGGTGATTTTCGACGTGACCCATGCTCTGCAGTGCCGCGACCCGTTTGGCGCCGCGTCCGGCGGCCGCCGTGCTCAGGTGACCGAACTGGCGCGCGCCGGTATGGCAACCGGCCTGGCTGGCCTGTTCATTGAAGCGCACCCGGATCCGGATAACGCAAAATGCGACGGTCCATCCGCGCTGCCGCTGGATAAGCTTGAGCCGTTCCTGAAACAGATCAAAGCGATTGACGATCTGGTGAAGAGCTTCGACGAGCTGGATACCAGCAAATAATAAAAAAACCCGCTTCGGCGGGTTTTTTATGCCTCCCTCTCCCTGGCGGAGAGGGTTAGGGTGGGGGCATCAGCCTGCACCGGCCCACTCTTACGCAAATATCGTCATCAGATACGCAACAAACAACGCCATATGCGCCGCTCCGTTCAGCACGTTGGTGCGCCCGGTGGAGAACGAAATCTGGCACAGCAGCAATGATGCTACCATCACGATCATCTCCGGCGCACCCAGCGCAAACTGCAGCTCGTTACCGGTCATAAAGGCAATCAGCGTCACCACCGGTACGGTGAGTGAAATCGTCGCCAGCACGGAGCCGAAGAACAGGTTCATTGCGCGCTGCACCTGATTATTCAACACCGCTTTCAGCGCGCCCAGCCCTTCAGGGGAAAGGATCAGCAGCGCCACCAGGAAGCCGGTAAACGCCACCGGCGCGTTCAGCTCGGTTAACAGCGTCTCCAGCGGGTTAGCGTTCATCTTGGTAACGGCAATCACCGCAATCAGATGTACGATCAGCCAAACCGTATGCCACGCGCTGCTGTGGGCCGACGGCTTACCGTGGTGCGGATCATCGTCGTCGCCGTCGTCTTCATGCTCATACACAAACAGGCTCTGGTGCGTTTTGGTCTGAATCAACAGGAACACGCCGTACATGGCGGCGGAAATCAGCGCGACCAGCAGCGCCTGACCGGTGGAGAAGTTTGCACCCGGCAGCGCCATCGGGAAGACCAGCACGATAATGGCAAGCGGGAAGAGGGCAATCAGATACTGTTTGATGCCAAACAGGTTCATATACTGGGTCGCGAATTTACGCCCACCCAACAGCAGAGAGAAGCCCACCAGACCACCCGTCACAATCATAATGATCGAGTAAAGCGTATCGCGCATCAGCGTCGGCGCGGCATCGCCGGTCGCCATGAGCGCGGAAATCAGGCTAACTTCGAGAATAACAACGGAAAGGCTGAGAATTAAAGAACCATACGGCTCGCCCAGACGGTGGGCCAGGACGTCCGCATGGCGAACGACGCTAAATGCGCTGGTTAAGATGCCGACCAGGGCAAGAATATTGATACCAACCACCACTGGCAGTGACTGACTGCTTCCCCAGAAGAGCAGCACAGCCAGTGCCAGAACCGGGAAAATGAGTGACGTCTCCTTGTGGCGGGTCTTTACCGCCTCGTGTGTTGCTGTCATGTGCTTCTCCATCAATGCAGGTGCTTGTAATTATAGATAGATTTTTGAGGGCATTAAATTAACAGATCTCTGTTAAATACCCTTAATTTTTTACTTAATTTTACCCTTTTTCATAAATTTAACTCCTGACTCCTGTAATTGACAGCTTTCACATAATATTTATTAAATAACAACTAATTACATGTAATGTTAATCCATAAATTAAGGCCGGGTGGCACGCTGGCATATCGTCGTCCACACTTATCTCTTTAAGCAAAAGAGAGGTGAGTGATGCCATATAAAACGAAACGCGAATTACCCAATAACGTGCAAAACGTGCTGCCCGCTCACGCGCAGGATATCTATAAAGAGGCGTTTAACAGCGCCTGGGATCAATACAAAGACAAGGAAGATCGCCGGGATGATGCCAGCCGTGAAGAGACGGCCCACAAAGTCGCCTGGGCCGCCGTAAAACATGAATATGAAAAAGGAGACGACGATAAATGGCATAAAAAGAAATAGCCGTGAAATAATTCGCTACCTTCATTTTGACTTTTCAGGCGGTTGAACTGCCGTTGTATTGCAACTGGTCCGCTAATTGCTTATCGTTATTCAACTGCTGGCAAAATGACCAGCACCTAAGGCCGGGAAGGCGAATTACAGATGTCGCAAGGAAGCATGCAGTGGCGGAGGTGGAAAGTGTTAACGCGTGATTTCTTAATGAAGGCAGATTGTAAGACGGCATTTGGTGCTATTGAGGAATCGCTTCTCTGGTCAGCTGAACAACGTGCGGCGTCGCTCGCTGCCACGCTTGCCTGCCGCCCGGATGATGGCCCGGTATGGATTTTTGGCTACGGTTCCCTGATGTGGAACCCGGCGCTCGAATTTGTCGAATCGGCAACGGGAACGCTGCCTGGCTGGCACCGCGCATTTTGCCTGCGTCTGACGGCCGGACGCGGCAGCGCGTGCCAGCCCGGGCGCATGCTTGCACTGAAAGAGGGCGGGCGCACCACTGGCGTGGCGTATCGCCTGCCGGATGCCACGCTGGAAGAGGAGCTTACGCTGCTCTGGAAGCGCGAGATGATCACCGGCTGCTACATGCCAAGCTGGTGCAAGCTGGAACTGGACGACGGACGCACCGTCAATGCGCTGGTGTTTATCATGGACCCGCGCCATCCGCTGTATGAAGCGGATACCCGCACGCAGGTGATTGCTCCGTTAATAGCCGCTGCCAGCGGACCGCTGGGTACCAACGCGCAGTATCTCTTCTCCCTCGATCAGGAGTTGACCCGCCTCGGCATGCAGGACGATTGTCTGAATGAGCTGGTGGTGAAGGTGAAGGCGTTGCTGGAAGGGAACCCGCTCAACGGCACGCTGCAACCGGGTTTTGCCTGATATTACGCCCGGCTTGCCGGGCGTTTAATATTATGCTGCCACGTAGCTGATGGAATGCTCCAGAGACTGACTGTGGCTGTCAATCAGCACATCCCATGTGCCGGTGTAGGGCACTGTAAGCCAGGCCTTATCATCCTGTACGGTGAGAATATCCGCCTGGGACTGTTTTTGTGCTTTCGAACTCATCAGATGAATACGACAGCGTTCTGAGCAACGCACCACCACCGTATCCCCGCCAAACAGCTTCAAACTTGTTTTTACCAGTGCCATTTTTTACCCCGTAGTCTTAAACAACGCTCTCCCTGCAGCCATATCCGAGCGTGATGTTGTTCACAATTCACTCATGGCATAACACCAAAGGGGAGGGGGTGGGATGCTGATTTTGATCAAAAAATGGCATAACGATTAAACAAAAATGACAAAATTCCTCAAAATTTCAGCTGGCGCGCGTTTTACCCGCTAAACGCGCGCCGCCAGAAAATTAAATGCGGAAATGACCGGCTGTTTCAGCAAGGTCGCCCGCCTGGCTCTGCAGGGCGCCCGCAGCGGCGGCGGATTGCACGACCAGCTCGGCGTTCTGCTGAACCATTCTGTCGAGATGGGTCACCGCGTGGTTAATCTCATGAATCCCTTTCATCTGCTCGCTGGTGGCGATGGAGATTTCGCGCATGATACCGGAGACGCTGCCGATGCTGGAGCGGATCTCATCCATGCTTTCCCCGGCCAGATGCACGTAGCGGGAGCCGGTCGCCACGCTGTCGGTGGTGGAGTCAATCAGGTATTTGATCTCTTTCGCCGCCTGGGCGCTGCGGCTCGCCAGGTTACGCACTTCGCCCGCCACCACGGCAAACCCGCGTCCCTGCTCACCCGCACGCGCCGCCTCGACGGAGGCGTTCAGCGCCAGAATGTTGGTCTGGAAAGCAATGCCGTCAATCACGCTGGTGATATCGCCAATTTTAGCCGACGCGACTTCGATGGACTGCATAGTGCTGATCGCCTGGGATACCACCTCGCCGCCGCGCGCAGCGGCCGCTGAGGCTTTGCTCGCCTGGTCATTCGCTTCTGCCGCCGATTCGTTCGACTGGGTCACGGAGGCGGTGATCTGCTCCACGGCGCTGGCCGTCTCGCGCAGGCTGGATGCGGCCTGCTCGGTACGTCCGGAAAGATCCTGGTTACCGGCGGCAATCTCCTGCGCAGCGTTTTTAACCGATTCGCTGGCATCACGGAGCTGCACCATCACCACCGACAGCTTATCGCTGAAGGCGTTAAAGGCCTGCGCAATCTGCGCAACCTCGTCCTCGCCGTTGTCCGGCAGGCGCTGGGACAGATCGTTAGTCCCGTTAGCAATGTTGTGCATCGCGTCGCGAATGTCTGACAAACGCTTGAGCAGGCGGGCAATCAGGAAATGCACAATGGCCGCGCTCAGCAGTGCCAGGATCACCAGCGAAATCGCCGAGGCTTTAAGCAGAGAACGCATGCCGGAGGTGGCATCACCGTTGTCGAGCGCGACGACTAACAGCCAGTTTGTGCCCGGCACGGCTGTCGCCACGAAGGTTTTTTCAGCGCCGTTCAGCGTTCCGTCGACGAGGTTACCGCTTTTCAGCGCAGCAAAATCAATGCCTTTGATCGTCTCAGCGAATGGTTTAAGCGTGAGCGCCGGATCGTTAGCGGCAATCACGCTGCCGTCACTGTTCAGAAGCAACCCGCTGCTGGCCGGGGTTGGATGGATCCCGCGCACGTTAGCCACCACGCTGTCCATCGCCACATCGCCCGCCACCACCGCTTTCAGCGTACCATTCTCTTTTACCGGCACGGCGAAGGTTACCACCAGTTTGCCGGTCCCCGCGTCAACGTAGGGCGCGGTGACAACCGGACCGTCCGTGCTGACCACCTGCTGATACCACGGGCGGATAGTCGGGTCATAGTCCGCCGGGACACCCGCCGGTTCAGAGAATTTCGCTGTTTTGCTGGCGTAGCCAACATAGACGTTGGTGAAGCCACCCGCCTGCGCAAGCTGTTTAAACACCGGAACCGGGTCTTCACTCAGCGCAACGGTTTGCGCGGAGGCGATCACCGCCATCTTGCTTTTTACCCAGTCGGCAATCGCCATGTTATGGCTGGCGCTGGTGCTGGTCAGAATATCGCGCTGGGACTGCTGGTTATCCTGGCGCGTGACCTGGAAGTTAATAACGGTATTAAGGAGAAGTGCGACGACCAGACAGCCTGCCGTCGTCGCGATGATGCGTGCACGAATCGATCTGAACATAAGTGAAATACCTGCTGTGTTGTTTCCATGCCTATCGGCAACCCCGCAGGTAAACTTGATGCTGAAACCGCGTCCATAAGAAAATAATATTTTTACGGGTTTATTATTAAAAAGTTAATACTTTATCCGCGGACAGCGTCCACTCGGCCAGCTCAACCAGCGTACCAATCTCTACGCCATCAATCAGCGGCAGACCGGTAATACCGCGGCCATCGGTACAGGTCTTGCAAAGCTTCACCGGTACGTTTTGCGCGGTCAGGATCTCCAGCATCTGCTGAATGTTATAGCCCTCGGCCGGTTTTTGTCCCTTCAGCCCCGCGGTGACCGCGTCCGACATTAAAAAGAGTCGTAACGCGAGGTCACTCTCTTTTTCACGCAGCGCAATCGCCAGGCGCAGGCTGTTAAAAAGGGATTCGCTGCCGTAGGCCGCACCGTTGGCGACGATCACAATCTTTTGCATGTTGACTCCTGTTCTTATAAAGGCACGAATATTGCTTAGCATTCCCGAGTTTCGCTGTTCCGGAGAGAAAGCATGACATTAATGGCTGGCATTTCGCCAGGCGCTGCCGAATGGCTCGAGCGCGCAAAGATGATGCGCCGGGAGCAGCTCAGCAAGCTGGCACAGCTTGGCGAGCTTGTGCACGGCATTAGCCAACTGGTGCACATGTTACAGTGCGAGCGCGGGGCGTCCAACGTCTGGCTCTGCTCACAGGGTAAGCTTTACGCCCCCGAATGCAAAGCCAGCCGGGCGCTGGTGGATGAAAACCTCGCAGCCCTTTACGGCATTCTTGAAACACAGTCGCCGATTCCGGGAAGTGCCGTCTGTGAACGCATCGGCGGCGCGCTCCTGAGCCTGGATATGCTTCCCGCGCTGCGCGACGGAGTTATTCAGCAAACGGTAACGGCACCGCAGGCGATGGAACACTACTCCCGCATGCTTCGCCATCTGCTCAGTATCGTACCGCAGCTTAATGACAGCATTGACGATCCGCAAATAGCCGGGCGTTTTGTCGCCCTGTATAGCCTGATGCAGGGGAAAGAGCTGGCGGGACAGGAGCGGGCGCTGGGGGCGATTGGCTTCACGCAGGGTTTTTTCGATGATGTGACTCGCCAGAGGCTGGTTGACCGCATCGATGGGCAGCAGGCCTGCTTTGAAATCTTTCTCTCGCACAGCCACGCTGAGGTACAGGCCACCTTTGCCTTAAACTGCCAGCCCGATCGTGAAACGGAGCAGCTACGAAGGGTGGCCTGCACCCGCCAGCCCGCCGCCGATAACGGCCATACCGCACTGGCCTGGTTTGCGCTGCAAACCGCGCGCCTTGAGCATCTGCGCGCGCTGGAGGAGACGCTCATCGCCGATCTGATGACGGCGGTGGACGAGCGTATTTACCGTAACGATGAGTACGTGCCTCCCGCCGATGAGCAGGACGATCCGCTGATACAGTACCCGGAAAAACCGTTGCTCACCCTGGTACGCCAGCAGGCGCGTGAGATAGAACAGCTCTCGCGCCAGCTTGCGTCGCTGCGCGATACGCTTGAAGAGCGCAAAGTCATAGATAAAGCGAAAAGCGTTTTGATGACCCACCAGAATATGAGTGAGGAACAGGCCTGGACGGCGCTGCGCAAAATGGCGATGGATAAGAACCAAAGGATGGTGGATATCGCCCGCGCGCTGCTCATGGTGAAGAATTTGTGGCAGGTAATACCAAAGGAGTAGCTGCACGGTTAGCGGGCATTTTGTGCCTGATTGAGGTGCGTAAACCTGAGGAGTAAAGCGGGATACACCGCGAAAACCGCGTGTTAAAACCTGGCATTCGCTTTGCATTATCAGATTAACCATTTTTGACGATGCGCCAACGGCGGTGCATTCGTCTTCGGGATAAAGGCGTCCACTGGTGCTTCGGCATCGTGGGCGCTTTTTTTTGGTTTTTATTCAGGAGTGGTCATGGCGGATTTGTCGAGACGGCGTTTTTTGCAGGCCAGCATGCTGGCGAGTGGCGCAATGCTGTTACCGGGTATTATGCAGGCCGCATGGGCGGCAGGCTCGGATAAACCGGAGCAGGAAACAGTGCGCATCGGGTTTATCCCGCTGACAGACTGCGCGCCCGTGGTTATCGCGGCGCTGAAAGGCTTTGATAAAAAATACGGCATTACCATCGTGCCCACCAAAGAGGCGAGCTGGGCGGCGGTGCGCGACAAGCTGGTGGCGGGCGAGCTTGATGCCGCGCACATTCTCTACGGCCTGCTGTACGGCCTGGAGCTGGGCATTGCCGGCAAGCCGCAGCAGATGGCAAACCTGATGACGCTTAATCAGAACGGCCAGGCGATTACGCTTTCCAGCGATCTGGCGGAGAAGGGCGTTCGAGACCTTGACGGGCTGAAAAAGCTAATTGGTCAGCAGGCGCCCGGCACCTACACCTTCGCGCACACCTTCCCGACCGGGACGCACGCCATGTGGCTCTACTACTGGCTGGCCAGCGCGGGCATTAACCCCTTTGACGACGTGCGCACGGTGGTGGTGCCGCCGCCGCAGATGGTGATGAACATGCGCATTGGCAACATGGTCGGCTTTTGCGTCGGCGAGCCGTGGAACGCGCGGGCGATTAACGACCGCATCGGCTTTACCGCCGCGACGTCACAGTCTGTCTGGGCCGACCATCCGGAAAAAATCCTCGGCACGCGTCGCGACTGGGTGGAGAAAAACCCGCACACCGCGCGGGCGCTGGTCAGCGCGGTGCTGGAGGCCGCACGCTGGATCGAAGCCTCCCCGGAAAACAAGCGCGAGACCGCGCGGATCCTCTCCCGCCGGGCGTGGCTCAACTGCAAGGAACAGTTTCTCACCGGGCGAATGCTCGGCGAGTACGACAACGGCCTGGGCCAGCGCTGGCAGGACGCGCACCCGATCCGTTTCTTCAACGAGGGGGCCGTCAGCTACCCATATCTCTCCGACGGTATGTGGTTCTTAACCCAGTTCCGCCGCTGGGGCTTGCTCAAATCCGCGCCGGACTACGCGGCTATTGCACAGCGCATTAACCAGACCGCTGTCTGGCAGGATGCCGCCACGGCGGTGGGGGGCATCACCACACCGACTTCACCATTACGCAGCAGCACATTGATGGACGGCACCGTCTGGAACGGTACCGACCCGGAAGGATACGCCAGCCGTTTCGCCATTCATCGTAAAGGGGCCTGATTATGCAGCATCTGCAAAAGACGAAATCACCAGATACGCCAGAGAGTGGGGAGGTGATTGTCCTCCCTCCGGTGCAGGTTCGCCGCCGTACGCCGACGTTTGCGCGTCGGATTAACGCGATCATTCAACGCATCATTCCGGCGTTAATCGGTCTGGGACTGCTGGTCGTGCTGTGGCAGCTGGCGGCGATTAACAGCAAAGGTTTCCCGACGCCGCTCAGCACGCTCGATTCCGCCATTACTCTGTTTGCCGATCCGTTTTATCGCGACGGGCCTAACGATATGGGCATCGGCTGGAACGTGCTCGCTTCATTACAGCGCGTGGCGGTGGGCTTTGGCCTGGCCGCGTTCGCCGGGATCCCGCTCGGCTTCCTGATTGGCCGCTTCACCTTTTTTTCGCGCATGTTCGGCCCGCTGATCGCGCTGTTACGCCCGGTTAGCCCGCTGGCCTGGCTGCCCATCGGCCTGCTGCTGTTCCAGAAAGCGGAGCCCGCGTCGAGCTGGACCATTTTTATCTGCTCTATCTGGCCGATGGTGATCAACACCGCCGAAGGCGTGCGCCGCATTCCGCAGGACTACCTCAACGTTGCCCGGGTGCTGCAGCTTTCCGAGTGGACCATCCTGCGCCGCATTCTCTTCCCGGCGGTGCTGCCCGCGGTGCTGACCGGGGTGCGCCTCTCCATCGGCATCGCCTGGCTGGTGATTGTCGCCGCCGAGATGCTGACCGGAGGGCTGGGGATCGGCTTCTGGATCTGGAACGAGTGGAACAACCTCAACGTCGAAAACATTCTCATCGCCATCGTCATCATTGGCGTGGTCGGGCTGCTGCTGGAGCAGGGGCTGATGCTGATCGCCCGGCGCTTTAGCTGGCAGGAAAAATAAGGAGCGAACATGAAACCATTAATTCAGGTCCAGGCCGTGAGCCAGCGTTTTTCCACCGCCAGCGGCGAGTTTCTGGCGCTGCAGAACGTCTCTTTTGATATCCACGAGGGCGAAACCGTGAGCCTGATTGGGCACTCTGGCTGCGGCAAATCGACGCTGCTGAACCTCATCGCCGGTATTACCCTGCCGACCGAAGGTGGGCTGATTTGTGACAACCGCGAAATCGCCGGGCCGGGGCCGGAGCGCGCGGTGGTGTTCCAGAACCACTCGCTGCTGCCGTGGCTCACCTGCTTCGACAACGTGGCCCTGGCGGTAGATCACGTGTTTCGCCACAGCATGAGCAAGGCTGAGCGCCGGGAGTGGATTGAACACAATCTCGACCGCGTGCAGATGGGGCACGCTCTGCACAAGCGTCCGGGGGAGATCTCCGGCGGCATGAAGCAGCGCGTCGGTATTGCCCGCGCGCTGGCGATGAAGCCGAAAGTGCTGCTGATGGATGAACCCTTCGGCGCGCTCGATGCGCTAACGCGCGCTCATCTGCAGGACTCGGTAATGCAGATCCAGCAGGCGCTGAACACCACCATCGTGCTCATTACCCACGACGTGGACGAGGCGGTGCTGCTCTCCGATCGCGTGCTGATGATGACCAACGGCCCGGCGGCGACCGTCGGGGAGATCCTGCGCGTCGATCTGCCGCGCCCGCGCAACCGGGTGCAGCTGGCGGACGACAGCCGCTATCACCACATGCGCCAGCAGATCCTTCATTTCCTCTATGAAAAGCAGCCAAAAGCGGCGTAGCGAGGGGGCTTTGATGCGACTGGTCATTATCGGAAATGGCATGGCGGCTACGCGGCTGATTGCCTCGCTCACCGGGCGTGCTGCAGGTCGTTTCGCTATCACCGTCATCGGTGACGAGCCGGAACATGCCTATAACCGCATCCAGCTTTCGCCGGTGCTGGGCGGTGAAAAGCAGGCTGCAGACATCTGTCTTCAGGATGACGACTGGTACCAGGCGCGCGGCGTGACGTTGCTGCGGGGCGAAAAGGCGATCGCCGTAAACGTGGACACGCGGGAAGTGCAAACCGCCGCCCGCACGCTGGACTGGGATGCGCTGGTGTTTGCCACCGGATCAACGCCCTTTATTCCGCCAATCCCCGGCTGCGATGCGCTGCATGTGTTCACGTTCCGTACCCTGGCAGATACCCGGACCATTCAGGCGATCGTCGGTCCGGCGGTGGTGCTGGGCGGCGGCGTGCTCGGGGTTGAGGCGGCAGCAGCGCTGGCGCGTTCAGGTGACGAGGTCACGCTTGTTCATCGCGGTCCGTGGCTGATGGAGCAGCAGCTGGATCGGCAGGCGGGAATGCTGCTGGAAGAGGCGCTGGCGGCGCGGGGCGTGCGCTGTGAGCTCGTCTCTGGCATCGCAGCGGTGAACGGAGATAGCGTGACGCTGCTTAACGGACGCAGTATCGCCGCCGCGCGCGTGGTGCTGGCGACGGGCGTGCAGCCCAGCGTCGCGCTGGCGCAGGCCAGCGGCATACGCTGCGCGCGCGGCATCGTGGTGGATCACCAGATGCAAACCTCCGAGCCGGACGTCTACGCCATTGGCGAGTGCTGCGAAATTGACGGCCAGACGTTTGGCCTGGTCGCCCCCTGTCTGGCGCAGGCGGATATTCTTGCCGCGCGGCTGGCCGGGGACGTCACCGCGCCGTTTGTCCTGACTGACAGCGGCGTACGCCTCAAGGTGACCGGCGTGGAGCTGTTCAGCCTCGGTCGCGCGGCAGAGCAGGAGGGCGACGTGGTCTGGAGCGCATGGGATCCGTTGACCCGTCACTATCGTCGTTTACTGATCCATCAGGGGGCGCTGGCTGGCGTGCTGCTGATGGGGGACTGCCGCAGCGCGGCTACATTTACCGATTTACTGGCAACGGCTGCGCCCGCACACGCGGACTGGCTGTTCGATCGTTTCACTACGCAACCGCAGGTTGCAGGACAGAACGCTATGACAAAACCTACTCTGGTGGTGGTTGGGCACGGTATGGTCGGCCATCATTTCCTCGAAGACTGCGTTAACCGCAATCTGCATCAGCAGTATCAGATCGTTGTCTTTGGCGAGGAGCGCTATGCCGCCTATGACCGCGTGCATCTGTCGGAATATTTTGGCGGCCGCAGCGCGGCGTCGCTTTCGCTGGTGGAGGGGAATTTCTTTGCCGACAACGGCATTGAGCTGCGCCTGTCGCAGCAGATCGTCGCTATCGATCGCGACGCGCGCGTGGTGCGTACCGCCAGCGGGCACGAAACCCACTGGGACAAGCTGGTACTGGCGACCGGCTCATACCCGTTCGTGCCGCCCGTGCCGGGCAACGATTTGCCGGGCTGTTTTGTCTACCGCACCCTTGACGACCTGGACAACATTGCGGCGCACGCGGCGGGCTCGCGCCGCGGCGTGGTGATTGGCGGCGGCCTGCTCGGGCTGGAGGCGGCGAATGCCCTGAAGCAGCTCGGGCTGGAAACCCACGTGGTGGAATTTGCGCCTAACCTGATGGCGGTCCAGCTCGACGGCGACGGCGCGATGATGCTGCGCAAGAAAATTGAGGCGCTGGGCGTCGGCGTTCACACCAGTAAAGCGACAACGGAGATCGCCACGGCGGACGGCGGGCTGGTGCTGCGCTTTGCCGATGGCGAACAGCTGGAAACGGACATGGTGGTCTTTTCTGCCGGCATTCGTCCCCAGGACGCGCTGGCGCGCAGCTGCGGGCTGGCTATCGGCGAACGCGGCGGGATCTGCATTGACGACGGTTGCCAGACCTCCGATCCAGACGTGCTGGCCATCGGTGAATGCGCGCTGTGGGAAGGGAAAATCTTCGGTCTGGTCGCGCCCGGCTATCAGATGGCGCGGGTGGCCGCCGCCGCGCTGGCGGGTGAGGATAAAACCTTCGCCGGCGCGGATATGAGCACTAAGCTCAAGCTGCTCGGCGTGGACGTCGCCTCGTTCGGCGACGCTCACGGGCGCACGCCGGGGGCGCTGAGCTATCAGTGGACGCACGGTCCGCAGCAAATCTACAAGAAAATCGTGGTCAGCCACGACGGCAAAACGCTGCTCGGTGGCGTGCTGGTGGGTGACGCCAGCGAATACGCCACGCTGGTGCAGATGATGCTTAACGGGATAGCCCTGCCAAAAGAGCCGGAAACGCTGATATTACCCGCGTCGTCAGGCAGCGCGCCGAAAGCGCTCGGCGTGGCGGCGCTGCCGGAAAGCGCGCAAATCTGTTCGTGTCATAACGTCAGCAAGGGCGATATCTGCCGGGCGGTGAGCTCGGGCGCGACGGATATCGGCGCCGTTAAGCAGTGCACCAAAGCGGCGTCCGGCTGCGGGGGATGTAGCGCGCTGGTGAAGCAGGTGATGGAGTTCCAGCTGGCGGAGCAGGGCGTGGAGGTGAAAAAGGACATCTGCGAGCACTTCCCGTACTCGCGCCAGGAGATTTACCACCTCGTGCGCGTCAACCATATTCGCACCTTTGACCAGCTTATCAGCCGCTACGGACAGGGACACGGGTGCGAAATTTGTAAGCCGCTGGTGGGGTCAGTGCTTGCCTCGTGCTGGAACGAGTATCTGCTGAAACCGGCACACCTGCCGCTGCAGGACACCAATGACCGCTACTTCGCCAATATCCAGAAAGACGGTACCTACTCTATCGTGCCGCGCATGCCGGCGGGGGAAGTGACCGCGGACGGGCTGATCGCCATCGGGCAGATTGCGAAACGCTACAGCCTGTACAGCAAAATTACCGGCGGGCAGCGTATCGACCTTTTCGGCGCCACTCTTGAACAGCTGCCTATGATCTGGCAGGCGCTGGTCGAGGCCGGGTTTGAAACCGGGCACGCTTACGGGAAATCCCTGCGCACGGTGAAATCCTGCGTCGGTTCAACCTGGTGCCGCTACGGGGTGCAGGACTCCACCGGCCTCGCGGTCAGGCTTGAGCACCGCTACAAGGGGCTGCGCGCGCCGCACAAAATCAAAATGGCGGTCTCCGGCTGCACCCGCGAGTGCGCGGAGGCGCAGAGCAAAGACGTTGGGGTGATTGCCACCGATAAAGGCTGGAACCTCTATCTCTGCGGCAACGGCGGGATGAAGCCGCGCCATGCGGATCTCTTCGCCAGCGATCTGGATGACGAAACGTTAATCCGCACCGTCGACCGCTTCCTGATGTTCTACATCCGCACGGCGGAACGCCTGCAGCGCACCAGCACCTGGATGGATAACCTGGAAGGCGGTCTCGACTACCTGCGGGAGGTGATCCTCAACGACAGCCTGGGTATCGCCCACGAGCTGGAGCAGGAGATGGCCCGGGTGGTGGAAACCTATCAGTGCGAATGGCAAACAACGCTTAACGATCCCAACCGGCTGGCGCTGTTCCGCACGACGGTGAACGACACCGCGCCGGATGAAAGCAAGCGCTGGCAGGAAATTTGCGGCATCGACGATATCCCCGAGCAGGCGGGCATCGGTGCGCGGCTTGGACGTAAGCCGATTGCGCTTTTCCGTTTTGGCAAAACCGTTTACGCCCTCGACGATCGGGAACCGGGCGGTAATGCGAACGTGCTTTCACGCGGCATTCTTGGCGATGCGGCGGGCGAGCCGGTGGTGATTTCACCGCTGTATAAGCAGCGCATTCGCCTGCGCGACGGCTGTCAGGTAGAGAACGGCGAACCCGCGGTGCGCGCCTGGCCGGTGAAAATTGAAAACGGCAAGGTATGGGTTGGCAGCGACGCCCTGGTAATGCGTGCGGAGGCTTCATGACGGAAATCCGGACAACGTGCCCCTACTGCGGGGTCGGCTGCGGCGTAGTTGCCAGCGTGGAAGGTGAAGCGGTCAGCGTTCGGGGAGATGAAACCCATCCTGCGAACCTGGGACGTCTGTGCGTGAAAGGATCGGCCCTGGGGGAAACGACGGGGTTACAGGGGCGATTGCTGCGCCCCGTTGTTGACGGACTTGAGGTGGACTGGGCGCAGGCGCTGAACGCGGCAGGGGAGCGTCTGCGGGAGATTATCGACACATGGGGACCGCAGGCGGTGGCGTTTTACGCCTCGGGACAATTGCTTACCGAGGACTACTACGCCGCCAACAAGCTGATGAAAGGGTTTATCGGTGCGGCAAACATCGATACCAACTCCCGGCTCTGCATGTCTTCGGCGGTGGTGGGCTACAAGCGCGCCTTCGGCGAAGACGTGGTGCCGTGCAGCTACGAGGACGTCGAAAACAGCGAGCTGGTGGTGCTGGTGGGTTCAAACGCGGCCTGGACGCATCCGGTGCTCTATCAGCGGCTGGTGCAGGCGAAGCGCAACAACCCGCAGATGAAGGTGGTGGTAATCGATCCGCGCAGAACCGCCACCTGTGATATTGCTGACCTGCATCTGGCGCTCGCCCCCGGCAGCGACGCCGGTCTGTTTGTAGGATTGCTCAATCTGATTCAGGGGACCGAAGCGTGGCCGATTGCCCGCGTGGCGGCGTTTTGCGATCTTCCGTCAGAAGACATTGGTACCTTTTACGACTGGTTTATCACCGCGCCTCGCGCAATTACGCTCTACACCATGGGTATCAACCAGTCCGCCAGCGGCAGCGACAAGTGTAACGCTATTATTAACGTTCATCTTGCCAGCGGGAAGTTCAACCGTCCGGGCTGCGGCCCGTTTTCGCTGACCGGACAGCCAAACGCCATGGGAGGAAGGGAGGTGGGCGGACTGGCGAACCAGCTGGCGGCACACATGAACTTTGAGCCGGACGATCTTTCGCGGGTGGCGCGTTTCTGGGGAACGGAACGGCTGGCGCAGACGCCGGGCCTGATGGCGGTGGAGTTGTTTGACGCCATTGCCCGCGGTGAGGTGAAGGCGGTGTGGATCATGGGCACCAACCCTGCCGTGTCGCTGCCGGACAGCCACGCGGTGTGTCAGGCGCTGGCGGGCTGCCCGCTGGTGATGGTCTCTGAGGTGATGAACGATACTGACACCAGCCGGTTCGCCCATATCCGTTTTCCGGCTTTGGGCTGGGGAGAAAAGGACGGGACGGTGACCAATTCCGAGCGGCGCATTTCACGCCAGCGCGCGTTTCTGCCTGCGCCGGGCGAGGCGAAGCCGGACTGGTGGATGGTCGCGCAGATGGCGAAGCGGCTGGGCTACGGCGAGGCCTTTGCCTGGCAACATCCGCACGAGATTTTTTGCGAACATGCGGCGCTGACGACCTTTGAAAATGACGGCGCGCGGGCATTGAATCTTCATGACCTGGCTGCACTAACCCGTGAGGAGTGGGATCAGCTTGAGCCTTATCAGTGGCCGACAGGGGATTTCCCGCGTCGAAACATTGTTCCCGTTAATCCTCTGTCGCACGGTGCGACGGTCAGCGCGTTGTACCCGCTGATTCTTAACTCGGGGCGCATCCGCGATCAGTGGCATACCATGACCCGAACGGGATACGTAGCCAGACTGATGCAGCATATCGCCGAACCGTTTGTTGAGGTTTGCCCCGCAGACGCCGTTCGGCTTTCCCTGTGCGACGGCCAGCTGGCGCGAATTAGCTCGCCGCGCGCCGTGATGGTCGTCAGAGTACGAATCAATGATGGGATACGGGAAGGCGAGGCGTTTGCCCCGATGCACTGGAACGCTGAGTTTGCCCGCCAGGGAAAGGTGAATGCCCTGGTGGAAGGGCGCTGCGATCCGGTTTCGGGCCAGCCGGAGAGTAAACAAACCGCGGTCAGAATTCTGCCGTGGCAGCCTGCCTGGCAGGGGGAACTCTATGCCCGGGAATGGCCGGAAATGCCTTCTTCGGTTTACTGGTGGCGCAAAGCCTCACGTCTGACGGTGGCGTGCGATAAACCTTTGCTGTCGTGGGTAATGGAATACGCCGGCGTCCGGGGCTGGCAGCTGCAGGTTGCCCAAACCGGCGAACGCAGCAGCGTGCTGGCCTGGCATGAAGGCCAGCTGATGCTGGGCTTCTGGGAGGGCACCGCGTTACCGGCGCTGGCGCATACGGTGATTGAAGCCGCTTTTCAAGCCCCACCCGTGCTTCTCGCAGAACGCCACGCCTTGCTGAACGGACAGAGCGTCGGGAAGGATGCGGATCCGGGACGCATCATCTGCAGCTGTTTCAGCGTCGGGGAGAATACGATACGGGAGGCGATCGTCGGAGGGTGTGATTCCGTCAACGCGCTGGGGGCGAAGCTGCGCTGTGGTACGAACTGTGGTTCCTGCGTGCCGGAGCTGAAAGGGCTGTTTCAGGATAATCCTGAAATGTCCGCCAGGACTGCATTTCAGGGCTTATCGCGTTAACATAATAAGAGTTTATTCATAAACACAGGTTCTTATTGACGACGTTGATGGCTGTATCGTCCCGCATTCGTTTGCTGTTTTTACTCCCCCTTCTTACGGTCGGAGCCGTTCACGGTGCGCCGAATTCCTTTATCCAGCAGGCACAAAATCCCTTTGATAACGACGGGGATAACCTGCCCGACCTCGGAATGGCGGCGCCAACCGGCGAGGGGGGGAAGCATCTGGCCGAAATGGCGAAAGCCTTTGGTGAAGCCAGCATGACCGACAATGGACTGACGACCGGCGAGCAGGCGCGTCAGTTCGCGTTTGGCCAGGTGCGCGACGCGGTAAGCGGCGAAGTGAACCAGCAGATTGAATCCTGGCTTTCGCCCTGGGGGAACGCCAGCGTGAACTTACTGGTGGATAACGATGGCAAATTTAACGGCAGCAGCGGGAGCTGGTTTATCCCGTGGAATGATAACAACCGTTATCTAAGCTGGAGCCAGCTTGGCCTGACCCAGCAGACGGATGGCCTGGTGAGTAACGCTGGAATCGGCCAGCGCTGGGTCGCCGGGAAATGGCTGCTGGGTTACAACACTTTTTACGATAACCTGCTGGATGAAAACCTGCAGCGTGCCGGGCTGGGCGCGGAAGCGTGGGGGGAAAATCTGCGCCTGTCAGCCAACTATTATCAGCCCTTTGCCGGCTGGCGCGATCGCTCTGACCTCCAGGAGCAGCGCATGGCGCGCGGCTATGACGTCACCGCTAAAGCCTGGCTGCCGTGGTTCCATCACCTGAACACCAGCGTCAGCTTCGAGCAATACTTTGGCGATAACGTCGATCTCTTCAACAGCGGAACCGGCTACCACAATCCGGTAGCGGTGAATCTGGGGCTTAACTACACCCCCGTCCCGCTGGTCACGTTGACTGCCGGGCATAAGCAGGGCGAAAGCGGCGAGAGCCAGAATAACCTCGGGCTGAAGCTCAACTATCGCTTTGGCGTGCCGCTGGTGAAACAGCTTTCCGCCGGTGAAGTCGCCGCTACGCGATCCCTGCGCGGAAGCCGCTACGACTCGCCGGAGCGCAATAGCCTGCCGGTGATGGAGTTCCGTCAGCGCAAAACGCTGTCCGTGTGGCTGGCAACGCCTCCGTGGGATCTGAAAGGGGGCGAGACCGTCATGCTGAAGCTCCAGGTCCGCAGCACGCACGGCATTCGTCAGATCCACTGGCAGGGGGATACGCAGGCATTGAGCCTGACGTCACCGGCGAAAAGCAACAGCACAGACGGCTGGAGCGTGATTATGCCTGCCTGGGATGACAGCGAAGGGGCGACAAACCGCTGGCACCTGTCGGCGGTGGTGGAAGATGAGAAAGGCCAGCGCGTCTCGTCCAATGAGATCGCGCTTGCGGTGGTGCAGCCGCTGGTCGCATTGCCTGACGACGATCCGCGCTGGAAGCTGCTGCCGGATGAGTAGCTCTTAAAAAATGCGTTCCTGATGCACCCACACCGCGGCTTCGACGCGGGATTTAAGCTTCATTTTCTTCAGCATATGCTTCACGTGCACTTTGACCGTACTTTCCGTGATGTCCAGACGACGGGCGATCATTTTATTCGGCAACCCCTGGGCAATGAGCTTGAGAATGTCGCGCTCGCGCGGCGTTAGCTGGCTGACGTCGCGGTCAGAGGTGGCGCGGTTGGCGCGCAGGCTGGCGGCCAGCACCGGCGTTAAGGCTTCGCTGAGAACCATCTCGCCCGCCGCAGCCTGCTGCAGCGCCTTAAGCAAGTCTTCCGGCTCCATGTCTTTGAGCAGATAACCATCCGCCCCGCGCTTCAGCGCCGTGACCACATCCTCTTCATGGTTCGAGACGCTAAAGACGACGATGCGCCCGGAAAGCGATTTTTCCCGCAGCTTGTCGAGGGTCTCCAGACCGTTCATGCCGGGCATATTCAGATCGAGCAGGATCAGATCGGGATCGAGGGATTCGGCAAGCTCAATGCCCTGTTCGCCGTTGCTGGCTTCGCCAACCACCGTGATATCGGGCGCCATGCTGACCAGCTGTTTCACGCCAGTACGCAGCATCGGATGGTCGTCGATCAACAGGATGGATGCCGGTTCCTGATTAGTCATGGGTTTCTCCTTGAGCAGTTGTAAGCGGTTTCTCGGGAATAAAGGTGACGACAACTTCCGTGCCGCCCGTCTCTCTCCGGCGAACCTGGCAATCACCGCGCAGGCTTTGGGCGCGGTCTCGCATAATAATTAAACCATAGTGGTTAGTGCGTTCGGCATTTTCCGGCACGCCGCGGCCGTTGTCGTGAACCGTAAGCTTCACCTGGTTGTTGTGCTGGCTGACGGTGACCGTTACCGCCGTCGCGCCGGAGTGCTTGAGCACGTTGCTCAACGCTTCACGGGCGATCTGCAGTAAATGTATGGCCTGATGGGAGGGGACAAACCGCGGCGGCAGCTGGTAGTCAAGCTTCACCGGGAACCCCAGCCGGGCGCTAAATTCATGACAGCTGGCCTCCAGCGCCGGGCGCAGGCCCGGCTCGGTCAGCTGCAGGCGGAAGGTGGTCAGCAGCTCGCGAAGCTGTACCCAGGAGGTGTTCAGCTCGTTGCGGATCTGGCTAAGCAGCTGCTTATTGCTTTCCGGCATCTCTGCATCCTGCATCTGCAGGCAGCTCACCTGCATTTTCATACAGGAGAGCGACTGGGCGATAGAGTCGTGAAGCTCGCGGGCGATGGTTGCGCGCTCCTCCATGACGATAAGCTGCTGTTGCTTTTCCTGATGCCTGTCGAGCGCCAGCGTGGCCGTTAGCTGTTCGACCAGCGTATCGACCAGCTGCTGCTGGTCGTGGCTCAGGTGACGCCCGGCTGGCAGCGTTGCCAGCAGAATACCGTACTGAGTGTGGCTGTCGGTCAGGCGCCACTTCAGGGTGGTGCCGCCGGACGTCAGCGGCGGCAGGCCACGAGGGCAAAGATGGCAGCCTTTGTCATCGCACGACATATCCGACTGGCAGGTAAATTCCTGATGGTTATCTTCGTCTTCCACGTCGTAGACGCGCAGCTCAAGGTCGTGCAGCAGGGTCAGATTTTGCAGGCCGTTCAGCACCGGAGAGAGGCGCTCGCATAGCGGCACCTGCATGTGCAGACGGCGGTTGGCTTGCCACAGGAAGGAGAGGATCTCGTTTTTCTGCTCCAGTCCCGCCGTTTTTTCCTGAACGCGCTGTTCCAGTACCGCGTAGCTCTCGGAGAGCTCTGCCGACATGGTGTTGAGCGCCTGGCCAAGCATGGCCATCTCGTTACGCCCGCTGATGTGCGTGCGCTGGGTAAAATCGCGTGCGGTCACCGCGCGGGCCATCGCCAGCAGCTGTTTCCACGGGTTCAGCAGCCGCGCGCGGAGCCAGACGATGGTGAAGATCAGCAGCAGCCCCATAAACAGCGCCATTGCGCGGTGCACCATCACCACCCGGTCGATGCGTAATTCGGTCGTCTGGTCAAAAGCGGAGACCAGCGCATCAATACGTGAGACGAACCCCGCAACGTCCTGCGCAACGGTTTCCGTGCTGCGAGCCTGTTTCAGCCCGGGCTGCAGCTGGGTGTGCCAGTAACCCTGAAGGGCGTTAAGCTGGGACTGCTGACCGGCGCGGATGGCGGCGTTTTCCAGCTCGGGGCTGAAGACCGTGCGCTCCATTTCATCAATCAGAGGCCGATCGTCCTGCGTCAGGGGGACCGACGCCAGCAGGCGATAACTCTGCATGCGTAGCGAGCCTGCCTCGTTGATGGCATGCGCATTACCCTGTACTCCCTGTACCAGCCAGCCGGAGATCGCCATGCCGGTCACGCCGATGGCGGTGGACAGCAAAACAATCAGGGCTAGCTGATTCACGAGCGTCAGCGGAGATAAACATCTTTTTAACATAGAGGTGGCGTGCTCCTGACGTGGCCTGCTTGCAGGAATGGCGCTATTCTGGTGCATACCCTGGAGTATACCCATACCAATAAAGGATTACCCCTAAATTGCCAACGGAGTAGGGGCAAGGAGGTGGGAGTAGCCAGGAACCGTCAGTGCCGTGAAAAACCACGTCTTTTTTACCGAATTAGCCTACTCACTAAGGGTGAGACCTTATTTTGCGCCGCAAATCCTCCCACTTTTCCTTTGATTTATATCAACTTACCGCCGCCCTAAAACCCTAATGTTTGCAGCATCATTCGAGAATCAGAGGTGTCTATGAGTCACTCATCCGCTCCCGAAAGGGAAAATGGTGCCGTTATTACAGACTGGCGTCCAGAGGATCCGGCGTTCTGGCAACAGCGCGGCCATCGTGTAGCAAGCCGGAATCTTTGGATTTCCGTGCCGTGTTTGTTATTGGCGTTTTGCGTATGGATGTTGTTTAGCGCGGTGGCGGTAAACCTGCCGAAAGTGGGTTTTACGTTTACGACCGATCAGCTGTTTATGCTGACCGCGCTGCCGTCGCTGTCAGGCGCGCTGCTGCGTGTGCCTTACGCGTTTATGGTGCCGGTCTTTGGCGGCCGTCGCTGGACGGCATTCAGTACGGGCATCATGATCGTCCCCTGCGTCTGGCTCGGCTTCGCGGTGCAGGATACCTCTACGCCGTTCAGCGTATTCGTGATTATCTCCCTGCTGTGCGGTTTTGCGGGTGCGAACTTCGCCTCCAGCATGGCAAACATCAGCTTCTTCTTCCCGAAAGCGAAGCAGGGCGGCGCGCTGGGTATTAACGGCGGTCTGGGCAATATGGGCGTGAGCGTGATGCAGCTGATTGCCCCGCTGGCGATCTCTGTTTCTATTTTTGCGGCCTTTGGCGGCGGTGGCGTTGAGCAGGCGGATGGTTCTTCCCTCTATCTGCAGAACGCCGCCTGGATCTGGGTACCTTTCCTGGTGGTCTTCACCCTCGCAGCCTGGTTCTTTATGAACGACCTGTCCGCGTCGAAGGCGTCGCTTAGCGAACAGCTGCCGGTGCTGAAGCGTGGACACCTCTGGGTGATGGCGCTGCTGTATCTGGCCACCTTCGGTTCGTTTATCGGCTTCTCGGCGGGCTTCGCGATGCTGTCGAAAACGCAGTTCCCGGAGATTCAGATCCTGCACTTTGCCTTCTTCGGGCCGTTTATTGGTGCCCTTGCACGTTCGCTGGGCGGCATGGTCTCTGACCGCCTGGGCGGTACCCGCGTGACGCTGGTTAACTTCGTGGTGATGGCGGTCTTCTGCGCGCTGCTGTTCCTCACGCTGCCGGCCGACGGGCAGGGCGGTAACTTCATCGCCTTCTTCGGTGTGTTTATGGTGCTGTTCCTGACGGCGGGGCTGGGGAGTGCGTCCACCTTCCAGATGATCTCCGTGATCTTCCGTAAGCTGACGATGGATCGCGTGAAAGCGCAGGGCGGGAGCGAAGAGCAGGCAATGCGCGAAGCGGCGACGGATACGGCTGCGGCGCTGGGCTTTATCTCAGCCATCGGCGCGATTGGCGGCTTCTTTATCCCGAAAGCGTTCGGTATCTCTCTGGATCTGACCGGCTCTCCGGCTGGCGCCATGAAAGTTTTCCTCGTCTTCTATATCGCCTGCGTCGTGATTACGTGGCTGGTATATGGCCGTAATACCAAAAAAAATAAGTAAGTGTGATTATCCGTTTACGCGGCCTTCGGGCCGCGTTTTTTTATCCTGAGTAATAGTTACAACATACTCACGACTTTTTCGACAGACGCCTGCGGGGGCACTGCGATCGCCATCGCTTTGCAGGTGGGTCTACCCCTTAATACCTGAGATGTTAAATTTCGACTGGCTTTTTGTACGATGAAATAAAATTAGCCTTATTTTTCATATTGATATGGTTTTTTTGGAGATACCGCTTTGGTGGTATTCGGTGTAACCCCTCGCCTGAGAGTCCCTCCTCGTCTTGATCGTTATCAATTATCCCCCTCTTTCAGGGCGTTACCTTCGCTGCAAATCAGCAATGTCGATTTAGAGAGCCACAGGCTCCATACAGGAGATACCCGATGAGCAAATTTTTGGACCGGTTTCGCTACTTCAAACAGAAGGGTGAAACTTTTGCCGATGGGCACGGCCAGGTTCTGGATACCAACCGGGACTGGGAAGACGGTTACCGTCAGCGCTGGCAGCATGACAAAGTCGTCCGTTCGACCCACGGCGTGAACTGTACTGGCTCATGCAGCTGGAAGATTTTCGTTAAAAATGGTCTGGTGACCTGGGAAATGCAGCAGACCGACTACCCGCGCACCCGCCCGGATATGCCAAACCATGAACCGCGTGGCTGCCCGCGTGGCGCCAGCTACTCCTGGTATCTCTACAGCGCTAACCGTCTGAAATATCCGCTGATGCGCAAGCGTCTGATGAAAATGTGGCGTGAAGCGAAAGCGCAGCACAGCGATCCGGTTGATGCCTGGGCCTCCATCATTGAAGACGCGGATAAAGCGAAAAGCTTCAAGCAGGCCCGAGGCCGCGGCGGCTTTGTGCGTTCCTCATGGAAAGAAGTGAACGAGCTGATTGCCGCCTCCAACGTCTACACCGTGAAAACCTACGGTCCTGACCGCGTGGCGGGCTTTTCGCCGATCCCGGCGATGTCGATGGTCTCTTACGCTTCCGGCGCGCGCTATCTGTCACTTATCGGCGGTACCTGCCTGAGCTTCTACGACTGGTACTGCGACCTGCCGCCAGCGTCTCCGCAGACCTGGGGCGAGCAGACCGACGTGCCGGAATCCGCCGACTGGTACAACTCCAGCTACATCATCGCCTGGGGCTCTAACGTGCCGCAGACGCGTACGCCGGATGCGCACTTCTTTACCGAAGTCCGTTACAAAGGCACCAAAACCGTGGCGGTAACCCCTGACTACGCGGAAATCGCCAAGCTGTGCGATCTGTGGCTGGCACCGAAACAGGGTACCGATGCCGCGATGGCGATGGCGATGGGCCACGTCATGCTGCGCGAATTCCATCTTGATAAGCCAAGCCAGTACTTCACCGACTACGTCCGCCGCTACACCGACATGCCAATGCTGGTCATGCTGGAAGAGCGTGACGGGTACTATGCCGCAGGACGTACGCTGCGTGCTGCCGATCTGGTGGACGCGCTGGGTCAGGAAAATAACCCAGAGTGGAAAACCGTTGCCTATAACAGCAACGGCGAGCTGGTGGCGCCAAACGGCTCTATCGGCTTCCGCTGGGGCGAGAAGGGCAAGTGGAACCTTGAGCAACGTAACGGCACCACCGGCGAAGAGACTGAGCTGCGCCTCAGCATGCTGGGTAGCCAGGACGAGATCGCCGAGGTCGGGTTCCCGTACTTCGGCGGCGAAGGTTCCGAGCACTTCAACAAGGTTGAACTGAAAAACGTACTGATGCACAAGCTGCCGGTGAAACGCCTGCAGCTTGCCGACGGCTCTACCGCGCTGGTCACCACCGTCTATGACCTGACCATGGCGAACTACGGTCTGGAACGCGGCCTGGGCGATGAAAACTGCGCAACCGGCTATGACGACGTGAAGGCCTACACCCCGGCCTGGGCGGAACAGATCACCGGAGTTCCTCGCGCGCACATTACCCGTATCGCACGCGAGTTCGCAGAAAACGCGGACAAAACGCACGGCCGTTCGATGATCATCGTCGGTGCCGGTCTGAACCACTGGTATCACCTCGATATGAACTACCGTGGACTGATCAACATGCTGATCTTCTGCGGCTGCGTCGGTCAGAGCGGCGGCGGCTGGGCGCACTACGTTGGCCAGGAGAAACTGCGTCCGCAGACCGGCTGGCAGCCTCTGGCGTTTGCACTTGACTGGCAGCGTCCTGCACGCCACATGAACAGCACCTCCTACTTCTATAACCACTCCAGCCAGTGGCGCTACGAGACGGTCACCGCGCAGGAACTGCTCTCGCCGATGGCGGATAAATCCCGCTACAGCGGCCACCTGATTGACTTCAACGTGCGTGCTGAACGCATGGGCTGGCTGCCGTCGGCACCGCAGCTGGGCACTAACCCGCTGCGCATTGCGGAAGCGGCGAAGCAGGCGGGTATGTCACCGGTGGATTACACCGTGCAATCGCTGAAGGATGGCTCAATCCGCTTCGCGGCGGAACAGCCGGAAAACGGTAAAAACCACCCGCGCAACCTGTTCATCTGGCGTTCCAACCTGCTGGGCTCGTCCGGTAAAGGCCACGAGTATATGCTGAAATACCTGCTCGGTACCGAAAACGGTATCCAGGGGAAAGATCTCGGCAAGCAGGGCGGCGTGAAGCCGGAAGAGGTGGAGTGGAAAGATAACGGTCTCGACGGCAAGCTGGATCTGGTGGTAACCCTCGACTTCCGTCTGTCCAGCACCTGCCTGTACTCCGACATCGTGCTGCCAACCGCGACCTGGTACGAAAAAGACGACATGAATACCTCGGATATGCATCCGTTTATTCATCCGCTGTCTGCCGCCGTTGACCCGGCGTGGGAATCGAAAAGCGACTGGGAGATCTACAAAGACATCGCGAAGAAATTCTCCGAAGTCTGCGTAGGTCACCTGGGCAAAGAGACCGACGTGGTGACGCTGCCAATCCAGCACGACTCTGCCGCCGAACTGGCGCAGCCGCTGGACGTGAAGGACTGGAAAAAAGGCGAATGCGACCTGATCCCGGGCGTGACCGCGCCGCACATTATTCCGGTTGAACGTGACTACCCGGCAACGTACGAGCGCTTTACCTCTATCGGCCCACTGATGGAGAAAATCGGTAACGGCGGGAAAGGGATCGCCTGGAACACCCAGAGCGAAATGGACCTGCTGCGCAAGCTCAACTACACCAAAGCGGACGGCCCGGCGAAAGGCCAGCCAATGCTCAATACGGCAATTGATGCGGCGGAGATGATCCTGACCCTGGCACCGGAAACCAACGGCCACGTTGCGGTGAAGGCCTGGGCGGCACTGAGCGAGTTCACCGGTCGCGACCATACGCATCTGGCGACAAATAAAGAGGAAGAGAAAATCCGCTTCCGCGATATTCAGGCCCAGCCGCGCAAGATTATCTCCAGCCCGACCTGGTCAGGCCTGGAAGATGAGCATGTGTCCTACAACGCGGGCTATACCAACGTTCACGAGCTGATCCCGTGGCGCACCCTGTCAGGCCGACAGTCGCTGTATCAGGATCACCAGTGGATGCGTGACTTCGGTGAAAGCCTGCTGGTTTACCGGCCGCCAATCGACACCCGCTCCGTGAAAGCGGTGATGGGCGCGAAATCGAACGGTAACCCTGAGAAGGCGCTGAACTTCCTGACGCCGCATCAGAAGTGGGGTATCCACTCCACCTACAGCGACAACCTGCTGATGCTGACCCTGTCGCGCGGCGGTCCGATTGTCTGGATGAGCGAAACGGACGCCAAAGACCTGGGTATTGAAGATAACGACTGGATCGAAGTGTTCAACAGCAACGGTGCCCTGACGGCGCGTGCGGTGGTGAGCCAGCGCGTACCGGCCGGGATGACCATGATGTACCACGCGCAGGAACGTATCGTTAACCTGCCGGGGTCAGAAATTACCGAGCAGCGCGGCGGGATCCACAACTCCGTGACCCGCATTACGCCTAAGCCGACCCACATGATCGGTGGTTATGCACAGCTGGCCTACGGCTTTAACTACTACGGCACCGTAGGATCGAACCGCGATGAGTTCGTGGTGGTACGTAAGATGAAGAACATTAACTGGTTAGACGGCGAAGGTAATGACCAGGTACAGGAGAGCGTAAAATGAAAATTCGTTCACAAGTCGGCATGGTGCTGAATCTGGATAAATGCATCGGCTGCCATACCTGTTCGGTCACCTGTAAAAACGTCTGGACCAGCCGCGAAGGTATGGAATACGCCTGGTTCAACAACGTGGAAAGTAAACCGGGCACCGGTTTCCCGACCGACTGGGAAAACCAGGAGAAGTGGAAGGGCGGCTGGATCCGTAAAATCAACGGCAAGCTGCAGCCGCGCATGGGCAACCGCGCTTGGCTTCTGGGAAAAATCTTCGCCAACCCGCACCTGCCGGGCATCGACGATTACTACGAGCCGTTTGATTACGACTACCAGAACCTGCATAACGCGCCGGAAAGCAAACACCAGCCGATTGCCCGTCCTCGCTCGCTGATCACCGGTCAGCGCATGGACAAGATCACCAGCGGTCCAAACTGGGAAGAGATTCTGGGCGGCGAGTTCGAGAAACGCGCCAAAGACCAGAACTTCGAGAATATGCAGAAGGCGATGTACGGCCAGTTCGAAAACACCTTCATGATGTATCTGCCGCGTCTGTGCGAGCACTGCCTCAACCCGGCGTGCGTAGCGACCTGCCCGAGCGGCGCGATCTACAAGCGTGAAGAAGACGGTATCGTGCTGATCGACCAGGACAAGTGCCGCGGCTGGCGTATGTGCATCACCGGCTGCCCGTACAAAAAAATCTACTTCAACTGGAAAAGCGGCAAGTCTGAGAAGTGCATCTTCTGCTACCCGCGTATCGAAGCCGGAATGCCGACCGTCTGCTCAGAAAGCTGCGTAGGCCGTATTCGCTACCTCGGCGTGCTGCTGTATGACGCGGACGCGATTGAAAACGCCGCGAGCACCGAGCACGAGAAAGATCTGTATCAGCGTCAGCTGGACGTGTTCCTCGATCCGAACGATCCGAAGGTGATTGAGCAGGCGCTGAAGGACGGCGTGCCGCAGAGCGTGATTGACGCGGCGCAGCAGTCTCCGGTGTACAAAATGGCGATGGACTGGAAGCTGGCCCTGCCGCTGCATCCGGAATACCGCACCCTGCCGATGGTCTGGTACGTGCCGCCGCTGTCGCCGATTCAGTCTGCGGCTGACGCGGGCGAACTGGGCAGTAACGGCATTCTGCCGGACGTGGAAAGCCTGCGTATCCCGGTTCAGTACCTGGCTAACCTGCTGACCGCCGGTGATACCCAGCCGGTACTGCTGGCGCTGAAGCGTATGCTGGCGATGCGCCACTTCAAGCGTGCCGAAACCGTTGATGGCGTAACCGATACCCGCGCGCTGGAAGAGGTCGGCCTGACCGAAGCGCAGGCGCAGGAGATGTACCGCTATCTGGCGATTGCCAACTACGAAGACCGGTTCGTGGTGCCGAGCAGCCACCGAGAGCTGGCCCGCGAAGCCTTCCCGGAAAAAAATGGCTGTGGCTTTACCTTTGGCGACGGTTGCCACGGGTCAGACAGTAAATTCAACCTGTTCAACAGCCGCCGCATCGACGCCATGGATGTGACCAGTAAAACGGAGCCGCACTCATGATTGAACTCGTCATTGTTTCGCGTCTGCTCGAGTACCCGGATGCTGCGCTTGCGCAGCATCAGCAGGAGCTCTTTGACGCGCTCGCGTCATCTGAAAACCTGGATAAAGACGATGCCCAGCGGCTTGGCGTTTTCCTCCGCGATCTGCTGGCGCGCGACCTTCTGGATGCCCAGTCGGACTACAGCCAGCTGTTTGACCGGGGGCGTGCGACCTCGCTGCTGCTGTTTGAACACGTTCACGGTGAGTCCCGTGAACGCGGGCAGGCGATGGTGGACCTGATGGCCCAGTACGAACAGCACGGCCTGCAGCTCGACAGCCGCGAGCTGCCGGATCATCTGCCGCTCTATCTGGAGTACCTGGCGCAGCTGCCGAAAGAGGAGGCGCTGGGTGGTCTGCAGGATATCGCGCCGATCCTGGCGCTGCTCGGCGCGCGTCTTCAGCAGCGCGAGAGCCGCTATGCGGTGCTGTTCGATCTGCTGGTGAAGCTGGCCAACGCCTCGGTCGACAGTGAAAAAGTGGCGGAGAAAATTGCGGATGAAGCCCGGGACGATACTCCACAAGCGCTGGATGCGGTCTGGGAAGAAGAGCAGGTGAAATTCTTTGCTGACCAGAACTGCGGCGAGTCTGAAATCTCCGCTCACCAGCGTCGTTTTGCCGGCGCGGTTGCCCCGCAATATTTGAATATCTCTAACGGAGGACGGCACTAATGCACTTCCTGAATATGTTCTTCTTTGACATTTACCCGTATATCGCGGGCACCGTGTTCCTGGTGGGAAGCTGGCTGCGCTACGACTACGGCCAGTACACCTGGCGTGCCGCCTCCAGCCAGATGCTGGATCGTAAAGGGATGCATGTGGGTTCTAACCTGTTCCACATCGGTATTCTGGGCATTTTTGCCGGTCACTTCCTCGGGATGCTGACGCCGCACTGGATGTATGAAGCGTGGCTACCGATCGAGGTGAAGCAGAAGATGGCGATGATCGCCGGCGGTGCCTGCGGGGTGATGACCTTAGTAGGTGGCCTGCTGCTGCTGAAACGTCGCCTGTTCAGCCCGCGCGTGCGTGCGACCACGACCGCCGCAGATATTCTGATCCTCTCCCTGCTGATGGTGCAGTGCGCGCTGGGCCTGCTGACCATTCCGTTCTCGGCGCAGCATATGGACGGGAGCGAAATGATGAAGCTGGTCGGATGGGCGCAGTCCGTGGTGACCTTCCACGGCGGAGCGTCCGCGCACCTGGACGGCGTGGCGTTTATCTTCCGCGTTCACCTGGTGCTGGGGATGACGCTGTTTGTGCTGTTCCCGTTCTCTCGTCTGGTGCATATCTGGAGCGCGCCGGTAGAGTACCTGACGCGCAAATACCAGATTGTGCGCGCCCGTCGCTAATTCGCCGTTTTGATACCAACCCCGCACTGGCGGGGTTTTTTTTCGCCCCAGCCCAGGTTATTGCCCGCGGCAGCAAACAGGATCAGCGCGCCGCCCGCCAGCTGCGTCAGGTTCAGCGAGTGTCCGAACACCAGATTATCGACAACGATCGCCACCACCGGATAGATAAACGACAGGGAGCCGGTAATGGGCGTAGGCAGCTTCTGGATCGCGCTGTAGAGCAACTGGTACATAATGCCGGTATGGACGATGCCCAGCGTCAGCAGGATCGGCCAGGGAAAATCACCTGAAAATGACGGCATGCTGGCAAACGGAAAAAGCATCACGACGCCCGTCAGCACCTGGATAAAGGCAATATGCTGCGGTGCGATTGTTTTCAGCTTGCGCGCAATGATTGCCGTCAGCGCGTAGAAGAAGGCCGCGGCCATTGCCAGGCCGATTCCGGCGAGCCATTCACTGCCATGCGCGCCGGTCAGCTCGCTGGAGAGCAGGATCACCACGCCGCCAAAGGCGAGGAACAACCAGCCCCATTTCACCAGGCTGACGCGCTCGCCTAAAAACATCCCCATCAGGACCAGCATAAACGGCTGGGTGTTATAGACCACGGTCGAAAGACCAATCGAGATCCGTTCATAGGCCGCGAAGAGCAGCAGCCAGTTCACCACGAGCGCTACGCCGCCGAGAATAGCCAGCATCAGCGTGGTGCGGGTGAGGGGGCTAAAGGGCTTTTGACTCACCCGGATAAAAATAAAAAGCGCCATTGCCCCGATAAGGCAGCGCCAGAACACCACTTCCGTTACCGGCAGGCCGCTGAGCAAAACAAACGCACCGATAGAGCCGGAAATTAACATCGCCAGGCCCATTTGCCAGACGCCTTTATGTAAATCACGCATCATCCACCTCCTGATTAATGACGTTATTGTCGAAAATCGCTGTCGGGTTTTACAGGGATGAGATAAGGTGAAATGCAGCAATGGCTTTTTAAAATTAGGTGAAAGCGATGGAATACCTTCTCGATGATATCGACCGGCAAATTTTAGCCTGCCTGGTTGAGGATGCGCGCATGTCGTTGAAGGTGCTCAGCGGCCGCATCGGTCTGACGTCTCCCAGCACGGCAGAACGTCTTAAAAGGCTGGAAGAGCGCGGTGTGATTCAGGGTTATGGTGCTCGGGTGAACCTGGCGGCGCTGGGGTATACGCTGCAGGCGCTGGTGCGCGTGCGGCCTTTGCCGGGGTTGTTGCATAAGGTGGATAAGTATATTCAGGCGATGCCGGAGTGTATTGAGAGCGACAAGGTGACCGGGGAAGATTGTTTTGTGATTAGGCTGGTGGTGAGGTCAATCGAACAGCTTGATGCGCTGCAGGATGGGCTGGCGGAACATGCCCAGTGTAATACGTCGATTGTGAAAAGTTCACCGGTCAGGCGTCGTTTGCCGCCGATGTAGCCATTTGTTGCCGGGTGGCAGCTGCGCCTTACCCGGCCTACGAAGGCGGACTCGGTTCGATTTTGTTCGGGTTTTTTGAAGTGATGGTGGTGGGGGAAGGATTACTCGGCGCGTTGCGCCTCGCCCTTCGGGTCGTTGCCTGCGGCAACGCTTTCTAGCTGCGCTCGAATCGAACCTTAGTCGAAGCTTCTCATCCTTCCCCTTGCGGAAATACATGATGCACGGTGCGAGCAGAATGTTAAGTGTCGTTTGAAAGTGATGGTGGTGGGGGAAGGATTCGAACCTTCGAAGTCGATGACGGCAGATTTACAGTCTGCTCCCTTTGGCCGCTCGGGAACCCCACCAGGGGTAATTCAAATTTTGAGGTCGTGCTGAGAGATGGTGGTGGGGGAAGGATTCGAACCTTCGAAGTCGATGACGGCAGATTTACAGTCTGCTCCCTTTGGCCGCTCGGGAACCCCACCACGGGGTAATGCTTTTTTACTGGCCTGCTTCCTGCTGGAAGCGGGGCGCATCATATCAAATGAGACGCCCCTGTAAAGCATTCCTTTAGGGAAATGAAGCTGTTTGCCTGCTTTTTATCCGTAAAGGCGCAAAGCTAATCAATTCATTTTCCGAAAGATTAAAGAATGATGGTTCTGTTGCCGTAAACGAAGACACGCTGTGCCAGCACCTGATACAGCGCGCGGCTTAACACATTCTTCTCAACGTCACGCCCTGCACGCATCATGTCCTCAGCGGTGTAAGTGTGATCCACATGAATCACGTCCTGCATGATGATGGGACCTTCGTCCAGGTTGTCATTCACGTAGTGGGCTGTCGCGCCAATAATCTTAACGCCACGCTCGTACGCCTGGTGGTATGGACGCGCACCAATAAAGGCCGGCAGGAACGAGTGGTGAATGTTGATGATCTTGTTCGGGAAACGCGCCACGAAAGATGGCGTTAACACGCGCATGTATTTTGCCAGCACCACGTAGTCCGGGTTATGCGCTTCAATGGCCTGGGCCATCAAATCGTCGTGTTCTTCACGCGTATGGCCTTCGTGGCTGACCAGCTCGAACGGAATATCAAAGCGTTCGACCAGCGTGCGCAGCGTCTCGTGGTTGCCAATAACGGCAGCAATTTCGACGTCCAGACCGCCGTAGTTTGCTTTCATCAGCAGGTCGCCAAGACAGTGTGCTTCTTTGGTCACCAGGATCACGATGCGGCGTCGACCGGCTGGGGTCAGTTCGCGCACGGAACCCTCCGGAAGCGCGCTGTCCAGATCGGCCAGCAGAGTGGTGTCGTTGAAAATACCTTCCAGTTCGGTACGCATAAAGAAGCGGCCGGTACGGTGGTCAACGAACTCGTTGTTCTGCACGATATTCAGTTCATGTTTATAGCAAATGTTGGTAATTCGTGCGATCAGCCCTTTTTGATCGGGACAGATGGTGCGCAGAACTTTACGTTGTAATGATTGCATCGCCGGGAAATCCTGTTTGTATTTGCGAAGTCTGGGTTGTCAGGCATTACTGCCCGCAACACTTTTTAAATTTTTTACCTGAACCACACGGGCAAGGATCGTTACGACCAAACTGTGGGCGCGTTCCGTCAATATAATACCACTGCCCGCTTTCCTTTAAGAACCGGGAACGTTCGATAATGGCCCCCGGTTTATTATTCTCGTTAAAACGGGCTACAAAGCTGACGTAACCTTCATCAACATGACTGCCAGTTGAGGATTCATAGACGGTGAGGCCGAGCCACTGCGTGTTCGCGAAGCCGGCTTCGATGTCCTTTCTGAATTCGGCAGCGTGGCAGGAGGGATGCCAGGTTTTAATCAGGTAGTCTGCGTCTTTGATCACAAAAGCGGTGTAACGTGAACGCATGAGGTGTGACGGGTCTGGTGCAACCTGATCGCCAGACAGATATCGCTGGCAACATAGGCTATACTCCAGAGCGCTACCACAAGGGCAGAGTTGAGACACGATTCTCTTCCTGGAACAAAAAATAAAGGCGTAAAACGCTTCGGGTAGCACTATGTTAACTGAGCTGTTGCGTTGACGCTATGTCAGGAATCCAGGGGAAGTAAAACAGGGCTAATGAGAAAGGTTAAAATTGGACTGGCGCTGGGCTCAGGTGCAGCCCGGGGATGGTCACACATCGGCGTGATTAATGCCTTAAACAAGATGGGCATTGACGTAGATATTGTCGCAGGATGTTCAATCGGATCGCTTGTCGGATCCGCTTACGCGTGCGGAAAGCTTACGGAACTCGAGACTTGGGTGCGTTCCTTCAGCTACTGGGACGTGCTGCGTCTGATGGACCTCTCCTGGCAGCGTGGTGGACTGTTGCGCGGCGAACGCGTTTTTAACCAGTTCCGCCAGGTTATGCCTCTTGAAGACTTCACTGATTGTCAGATGCCTTTCGGCGCCGTCGCGACGAACCTCAGTACAGGACGCGAACTTTGGCTAACCGAAGGGGATATCCATCTTGCCGTGCGCGCCTCCTGCAGTATGCCGGGGCTCATGGCGCCTGTCCCACACAACGGTTACTGGCTTGTCGATGGCGGCGTCGTTAACCCGGTTCCCATCTCTCTGACCCGTGCAATGGGGGCGGATATCGTAATTGCCGTCGATCTGCAGCACGATGCCCACCTGATGCAACAGGATCTCATGCCGGTCAATCTGCAGAGAGAAGATGCTGAGGGCGAGAAACTTGCCTGGCACGAGCGCCTGCGCGGCAGAATCGGGCGTATGGCCGCGCGACGCTCGGTTACCGCGCCGACGGCGATAGAAATCATGACCACGTCAATACAGGTACTCGAGAATCGCCTTAAACGTAACCGTATGGCAGGCGACCCTCCGGATATCCTTATTCAGCCGTACTGTCCGCAAATCTCTACTCTTGATTTCCATCGGGCTGAGGCCGCCATCGCAGCGGGCTCGTTAGCCGTCGAAAAGAAAATAGACGAATTGTTGCCTTTTGTGCAGACCGCACGTTAAGCACCTTTTTTTGACTACTTCAGCAAAATCTGACAGGCGATAGTGCCGATCGCATGCCACTATTTAGTTACTGTCAGCCAGGGGAGGAACCATGACGCAGCCATTGGCCGGAAAACACATTTTGATTGTTGAAGACGAGCCCGTTTTCCGATCGCTACTGGATTCGTGGTTATCCTCGCTGGGCGCAATGACGTCACTGGCAGAAGATGGCATCGACGCCCTGGAAAAAATGATCGGCATTACGCCCGATTTGATGATTTGCGACATAGCGATGCCGCGCATGAATGGACTGAAGCTGGTTGAACATCTGCGTAACGAAGGTAACCAGACGCCGATTCTGGTGATCTCGGCCACAGAGAATATGGCGGATATTGCCAAAGCATTACGTCTTGGCGTCCAGGATATTCTGCTTAAACCGGTCAAGGATCTGAACCGGCTGCGTGAAACGGTCCTGGCGTGCCTTTATCCCAATATGTTTAATTCCCGGGTAGAGGAAGAGGAACGTCTTTTCCAGGACTGGGATGCCCTGGTGAGTAATCCGCCTGCTGCGGCGAAACTATTGCAAGAGCTCCAGCCGCCCGTGCAGCAAACTATTTCACACTGTCGCGTAAATTATCGCCAGCTGGTGGCGGCTGACCAGCCCGGACTGGTGCTGGATATCGCACCTTTATCTGATACCGACCTTGCGTTTTATTCTCTGGATGTCACCCGGGCAGGGGATAACGGTGTATTAGCCGCGTTACTTCTTCGCGCGCTATTTAATGGTTTGTTGCAGGAACAGTTATCGCATCAGGGACAACGGCTACCGGAGTTAGGCAGTTTACTCAAACAAGTAAACCAGCTTTTTCGTCAGGCCAATTTACCCGGACAGTTCCCGCTGCTGGTCGGCTATTACCACAGCGGTTTAAAAAATCTGATCCTCGTCTCAGCAGGTCTCAACGCTTCACTGAATACCGGTGAACATCATATTCAGGTGAGTAACGGCGTGCCGCTTGGGACATTGGGAACGGCTTATCTTAATCAAATTAGCCACCGCTGTTCCTCCTGGCAGTGCCAAATTTGGGGCGCAGGGGGACGGCTACGCTTAATGTTGTCCACGGAATAAGCAATTGGATCTTAATTTTAAGATTGCTTTACCTGTGTTTTACGGGGAGTGCTACTATCGCTGCCCAGATTCATGCGTATTTGTCCTAATTGATCGGCAACGCGTTCTTTTCAGACCCGGACTGCGGGGCGAGGCTGATATACTCAACGCGTTATTTATTGCATAAAAGTTCAAAACTTGAACAGCTCAGGAGAATTTGAATGGCTGCCCTAAATTCGAAAGTCAGAAAGGCCGTTATCCCGGTAGCGGGATTGGGGACCAGGATGTTACCAGCAACTAAGGCGATTCCTAAAGAGATGCTGCCTCTGGTTGATAAGCCATTAATCCAGTATGTCGTTAATGAATGTATCGCAGCCGGCATCACTGAAATTGTGCTGGTTACGCATTCATCTAAAAACTCTATCGAAAACCATTTCGATACAAGCTTTGAACTTGAAGCCATGCTGGAAAAGCGTGTTAAGCGTCAGCTGTTAGAAGAAGTTCAATCTATTTGCCCTCCACACGTCACCATTATGCAGGTTCGTCAGGGCCTGGCTAAAGGTCTGGGCCACGCTGTTATGTGTGCGCATCCTGTTGTAGGTGATGAGCCTGTAGCGGTAATTCTGCCCGACGTAATTCTGGACGAATACGAATCCGATCTTTCTCAGGATAACCTGGCTGAAATGATCAAACGTTTCGACGAAACCGGCAGTAGCCAGATTATGGTTGAGCCTGTTGAAGACGTAACGGCATACGGTGTGGTTGACTGCAAAGGCGTTAACCTTGAGCCGGGCGAAAGTGTGCCAATGGTTGGTGTCGTAGAGAAGCCTAAAGCCGACGTAGCGCCTTCAAACCTTGCCGTTGTAGGTCGCTATGTCCTGAGTGCTGAAATCTGGCCTCTGCTGGCTAAAACGCCTCCAGGCGCGGGTGATGAGATCCAGCTGACGGATGCCATCGATATGCTGATCGAGAAAGAGACCGTTGAGGCCTACCATATGAAAGGTAAGAGCCATGACTGCGGTAATAAGCTCGGTTATATGCAGGCATTTGTTGAATATGGTATCCGCCACAATACCCTTGGTGAAGAATTTAAAACCTGGCTCAAAGAGAGCGTAGGTATTAAGAAATAAGCCACGGTTGTAAATGTTCGAAACCGGTGAGGCATTGCCCACCGGTTTTTTTATGCCCATAACACTCCCAAAAACCTGTCTGAAAGTACAGTCGATGAAATTGCTAAATAATGCTTTATGACAGAGTGTAAGAGGATGTATGCGACAAATTTAGGTTAAAAAAAATCCCGCAATATGCGGGATTTTTCTGAATATGGCTCGATTAATCCTTGATCAGGAAGTCGTCCAGCTGTTTACCCTGCTCATCCATCGCTTTCTTGATTACAGCAGGAGTACGACCCTGGCCAGTCCAGGTTTTAGTTTCGCCGTTCTCGTCAACGTAGCTATATTTAGCAGGACGTGCCGCACGCTTGGCTTTAGTACCGGTTTTAGCGGCAGCCATGCTGTTCAGCAATTCATTTGGATCGATACCATCAGCAATCAGCATTTCACGATATTGCTGCAGTTTACGAGTACGCTCTTCGGTTTCAGCCGCAGCAGCGCTTTCTTCTTCACGACGTTCATTAACTACAACTTCTAATTTTTCCAGCATTTCTTCAAGCGTTTCGAGGGTGCATTCTCTTGCCTGCGCACGAAGAGTACGGATGTTGTTCAGAATTTTAAGTGCTTCGCTCATTGTAGTAATCTCAAACTTATAATGGGGGGTGGTTTGTTGACCTAATAATAGAGCCATAAATTCAGTTGTGCAATAGCCAGGAATGTAAGGAATTCAAAAAATACTAAATAAAGGCGCTATTATTAATTACGCTAACTTAAATTTCACCACCCGGCAGTCTCGGTTGTTATCACCGGAAGCTGCTTAACCCGGTCGATTGTGTCTTTTTTTTGTGACATTTCCCGCAGGAATTATAGTTGCGGCGGAGAAATATCAGCCTTTTGTATTAGTTCCCCTCCGTGATGTTAAGACTGAAATAGTTAATAAATAGTGAATTTTAATGAACGGGGATTCCACTATAAAAAGCAGTGTTATGTTTTGCTGAACATATAACATATTGGCCGAGGAGAGGGCGTTTACTACATGTTTTAACGGGTTATTTTCATGAAAAGAAGGTTGTAAACTCCGCGCTGAAACGCTTCCCCTGTGTGCTACATCGCTGATGACCAGACAAAATATGGTACAATGACTCATCGGGAATATTACACATTGATTAGGGTTTTACGGCCAATGGCACAACTTTATTTCTACTATTCGGCAATGAATGCCGGGAAATCCACCGCGTTGCTGCAATCCTCGTACAATTACCAGGAGCGCGGGATGCGTACCGTTGTTTATACTGCTGAAATTGACGATCGCTTTGGCGCAGGTAAGGTGAGCTCAAGAATAGGACTCTCGTCGCCTGCGAGGCTTTTTAACCCGAAAACCGATCTGTTTGAAGACATTCATGCAGAACATGCTGCGCAGCCGATTCACTGTGTCCTGGTAGATGAGAGCCAGTTTCTGACGCGTGAACAGGTATATGCCCTGTCAGAAGTGGTCGATGAGCTTGATATCCCCGTTCTTTGTTACGGTCTGCGCACGGATTTTCGCGGTGAGCTCTTTGCCGGGAGTCAGTATTTGCTTGCCTGGTCGGATAAACTTGTTGAATTGAAAACAATCTGCTTCTGCGGTCGCAAAGCCAGTATGGTGCTTCGTCTTGACCAGGCCGGTAAACCTTATGCAGATGGTGAGCAGGTGGTGATAGGCGGTAATGAACGCTATGTTTCGGTCTGCCGTAAGCATTATAAAGAAGCGTTGTCTGTAGGCTCGCTGACGGCGATTCAGCACGACAACAGAAAATAATGTCAGTCTTGTTATTCAGACATAAAAAAACCCGCCAATAAGGCGGGTTTTTCATCTGCTGCTGTCAATTAAGCGCTTTTCTTCGCTTTCTTGTCAGCTTTGATGACAGGAACTTCTGTTTTCACAGCGGCAACATCACCTTCTTTGAACTCACGACCATAGTAAGTATCCAGCAGAATCTGTTTCAGCTCGGAGATCAGTGGGTAGCGCGGGTTAGCACCAGTACACTGGTCATCGAAGGCATCTTCAGACAGCTTATCTACATGAGCGAGGAAGTCAGCTTCCTGAACGCCTGCTTCACGGATAGATTTAGGAATACCCAGCTCAGCTTTCAGGCTTTCCAGCCATGCCAGCAGTTTCTCAATCTTCGCAGCAGTACGGTCGCCCGGTGCGCTCAGACCAAGGTGGTCAGCGATTTCAGCATAGCGACGACGTGCTTGTGGACGGTCGTACTGGCTGAAAGCAGTCTGTTTAGTTGGGTTGTCGTTAGCGTTATAACGGATAACGTTGCTGATCAACAGGGCGTTCGCCAGACCGTGAGGAATGTGGAACTGTGAGCCCAGTTTGTGCGCCATTGAGTGGCAAACACCCAGGAAGGCGTTGGCAAACGCGATACCTGCGATGGTTGCTGCACTGTGAACGCGTTCACGTGCTACCGGGTTTTTAGACCCTTCATTGTAGGACGCTGGCAGGTTTTCTTTCAGCAGTTTCAGAGCCTGCAGAGCCTGACCGTCAGAGAACTCAGATGCCAGTACAGAAACATAGGCTTCCAGGGCGTGAGTTACCGCATCCAGACCACCGAACGCACACAGTGACTTAGGCATTTCCATGACCAGGTTTGCATCAACGATAGCCATGTCTGGGGTCAGCGCGTAGTCAGCCAGCGGGTATTTCTGACCTGTCGCATCGTCTGTTACTACCGCAAATGGTGTAACTTCTGAACCGGTACCGGAAGTAGTGGTTACCGCGATCATTTTTGCTTTTACGCCCATTTTCGGGAACTTGTAGATACGTTTACGGATATCCATAAAGCGCAGCGCCAGTTCTTCGAAGTGGGTTTCAGGGTGCTCGTACATGACCCACATGATTTTCGCGGCATCCATTGGGGAACCACCGCCCAGTGCGATAATCACATCTGGTTTGAAGGAGTTAGCCAGCTCAGCACCTTTACGTACAACGCTCAGGGTAGGGTCAGCTTCAACTTCAAAGAACACTTCAGTTTCAACGCCAGCCGCTTTCAGCACAGAGGTAATCTGGTCAGCGTAGCCGTTGTTGAACAGGAAACGGTCAGTCACGATGAGCGCACGTTTGTGGCCATCAGTAATCACTTCATCCAGCGCGATTGGCAGTGAGCCACGGCGGAAGTAGATAGATTTCGGAAGTTTGTGCCACAACATGTTTTCAGCTCGCTTAGCAACGGTTTTCTTGTTGATCAGGTGTTTTGGACCAACGTTTTCAGAGATGGAGTTACCGCCCCAGGAACCACAACCCAGAGTCAGGGAAGGTGCGAGTTTGAAGTTGTAAAGGTCACCGATACCACCCTGGGAAGCAGGGGTGTTGATCAGGATACGCGCAGTTTTCATCATCTGACCGAAGTGAGCGACGCGTTCTGGCTGGTTATCCTGGTCGGTGTACAGGCAAGACGTGTGACCGATACCGCCCATGGCAACCAGCTTCTCAGCTTTCTCTACCGCGTCTTCGAAATCTTTCGCACGGTACATGGCAAGCGTAGGAGACAGTTTTTCGTGTGCAAACGGCTCGCTCTCGTCGACAACTTTCACTTCACCGATCAGGATTTTGGTTGTAGCCGGGACGGTAAAGCCTGCAAGTTCAGCGATTTTGTACGCTGGCTGACCCACGATAGCGGCGTTCAGCGCGCCATTTTTCAGGATAATGTCCTGAACTGCTTTCAGCTCTTTGCCCTGCAGCAGGTAGCCGCCGTGGCTGGCGAAACGTTCACGAACTGCGTCGTAAACAGAGTCTACGACAACAACAGACTGTTCAGATGCACAGATAACGCCGTTATCGAAGGTTTTAGACATCAGTACAGACGCAACGGCACGTTTGATGTCAGCGGTTTCGTCGATAACAACAGGTGTGTTACCGGCGCCAACACCGATCGCTGGTTTACCGGAGCTGTATGCGGCTTTAACCATGCCAGGACCACCGGTCGCCAGGATCAGGTTAATGTCCGGGTGATGCATCAGCGCATTGGAGAGCTCAACGGAAGGTTGGTCGATCCAGCCAATCAGATCTTTTGGTGCACCAGCAGCGATCGCCGCCTGAAGGACGATATCCGCAGCTTTGTTAGTCGCATCTTTCGCACGTGGATGTGGAGAGAAGATGATTGCGTTACGGGTCTTCAGGCTAATCAGTGATTTGAAGATAGCTGTAGACGTTGGGTTAGTGGTCGGAACGATACCGCAGATAATGCCGATAGGTTCAGCGATAGTGATGGTACCGAAGGTGTCGTCTTCGGACAGCACGCCACAGGTTTTCTCATCTTTATAGGCGTTGTAGATATACTCGGAAGCGAAGTGGTTTTTAATCACTTTATCTTCCACGATACCCATGCCGGATTCGGCAACGGCCATTTTAGCGAGAGGGATTCGAGCATCTGCAGCAGCCAGTGCGGCCGCGCGGAAGATTTTATCAACCTGTTCTTGGGTGAAATTGGCATATTCACGCTGGGCTTTTTTAACGCGCTCGACGAGGGCGTTCAGTTCAGCGATATTAGTAACAGCCATAATGCTCTCCTGATAATGTTTAAACTCTTTTAGTAAACCAGCGCTCGATACGTCACACAGTATAGACAGAGCCGATACGACTTGCGTAACACAAAGTAAAACAAAGAGTTACTTTCTGCATTAGCACACTAATTTACTAAAAGAGCCTTACCTTAGCATCATCCCTTTTTGTCAGGTGACCTCCCTGGGGGTGTAACCAAGATTACTCACTTCTGAGTACTGAAATCATGATCTGTGTCAATTTTTCCCCAAGCTGATACCTTTCAGCAGGGTTATTTCTTTGAGATTTTTCCAGTGTTAAATAATTAAGTAAGTATTGGAAGCAGCACTATCATTGATTATACATCTGTTTAACATCCTGAAATGATAACGTTTTGGTACAGATTTCAAGTGAAGTATGCTGATAAAAAGGGTATCTTCAGCGCGATTTCTCACGACAAATTGTCAGTCCCGGGCATGTGTATAAGCGGAGCAAAACGTGATCCAAACGCTCTTTGATTTTCCAACGTATTTTAAATTTTTTATTGGTTTGTTTGCCCTGGTCAACCCGGTGGGAATCATTCCAGTCTTCATTAGTATGACGAGTTACCAGACGGCGACGGCCAGGAACAAGACAAATCTTACCGCTAACCTGTCGGTCGCTATCATATTGTTGACCTCCCTTTTTCTCGGAGACACGATTCTTCAGCTGTTCGGGATTTCAATTGATTCTTTCCGCATTGCGGGTGGGATCCTGGTCGTGACCATCGCTATGTCCATGATCAGCGGTAAGCTCGGCGAGGATAAACAGAACAAGCAGGAGAAGTCAGAAACCGCCATCCGCGAAAGTATTGGCGTGGTGCCACTGGCCTTACCGCTGATGGCCGGTCCTGGTGCCATCAGTTCAACCATTGTCTGGGGGACGCGATACCATAGCCTGATGCACCTGATCGGTTTTTCCGTCGCAATTGCTATTTTTGCGCTCTGCTGTTGGGGAGTGTTCCGCATGGCGCCCTGGCTTGTACGCCTGTTGGGGCAGACGGGAATTAACGTCATAACGCGTATCATGGGCCTGCTGTTGATGGCGTTAGGGATTGAATTTATCGTGACGGGAATTAAAAGCATTTTCCCCGGTTTGCTGCACTGATATTTCGTATGAAAGAACGGAGCAACGGCTCCGTTTTTTTACGTCATTATCAGTAAATCCTATAACTAAAGTTGAAATGCTCACATATCATAATAAATTCTACTAATAATGTTCATTACTTGTATTTCAATAAGTTATTAATCCCCCTAAAACCCGCCTGCACAGAAAATCTTCGATCGCTCTGTTATTTTACTCACATGATACTCTGGGGCTTGCTGAGAGATAACCGAAATGATATTAGTAATTTCAACATTCCCCTAGATGAATGTGCTAAATAATAACCAGTTGTTAAATTTTTGTACAAAATCACTCGATGATAGCGCAGCGACGCGCTTGTAGAGAAGATTTTCTCTATCCTATTGAATGTCATGTTTTTTTAGTGATGTTTGATGTCCGGCAAGGCTGCCCTCAACGATACGGCACTCACCGTAAAAGAGAATTGCTTAACAAATTTGCAAAATGTATTGGCGCACGTTTACGCCATTTGATACTTTCCGGCCTAATATTTTGCAGCATAAAACAAGCAGATGAGAATTATTTTCATATGGTTCTCATCTCAGATATCCAGCCCAGGCCTCAAACAGGGGAGGCCTGTAAAGAATCGACGCAAGACGGCCATACGAGCGGTCAGTAATAAAAAAGTCGGTGATAGCAAGCAGTAAAAGAAGAACCTGACAGCAGCAAAAAAAACTCCTGCGCTGTACAGGCCCCAACAGGGGATTACACAGCTGGCGAAGGCCAGTCATTATAATGAGTGGAGTACCAACACAATGTCCATCATCACAAAAAAAAATCTGGTAGCGGCGGGGATTTTAACTGCGCTAATCGCGGGCAACGCTGCAATGGCTGCGGACGTTCCTGCAGGTGTTCAACTGGCTGAGAAACAGACGCTGGTGCGTAACAACGGTGCGGAAGTTCAGTCTCTTGATCCGCACAAAATTGAAGGTGTTCCTGAGTCTAACGTTAACCGCGACCTGTTCGAAGGCCTGCTGGTGACAGACGTAGACGGCCACCCGGCACCGGGTGTCGCAGAAAAATGGGAAAACAAAGATTTCAAAGTCTGGACCTTCCATCTGCGTAAGGATGCGAAATGGTCCGACGGTACGCCGGTCACGGCTGAAGATTTCGTTTATAGCTGGCAGCGTCTGGCGAATCCTACAACCGCCTCTCCGTATGCGAGCTACCTGCAATATGGCCACATCGCCAATATTGATGACATCATCGCGGGCAAAAAACCGATCACCGATCTGGGCGTTAAAGCGATCGATGCCAATACCTTCGAAGTGACGTTGAGCGAACCTGTTCCGTACTTCTATAAGCTGCTGGTTCACCCGTCCGTCTCCCCGGTACCAAAATCTGCCGTGGAAAAATTTGGTGAGAAATGGACCCAGCCTGCCAATATAGTGACCAACGGTGCCTATAAGCTGAAAGACTGGGTGGTCAACGAGCGTATGGTGCTTGAGCGTAACCCGCAATACTGGGACAACGCTAAAACCGTTATTAATCAGGTGACCTACCTGCCAATTTCGTCCGAAGTGACTGACGTTAACCGCTACCGCAGCGGTGAAATCGACATGACCTATAACAACATGCCGATTGAGCTGTTCCAGAAACTGAAGAAAGAGATCCCTAAAGAAGTTCACGTCGATCCGTACCTGTGCACCTATTACTATGAAATCAACAACCAGAAAGCACCGTTTACCGACGTACGTGTTCGTACCGCGCTGAAGCTGGCACTGGATCGCGATATCATCGTCAACAAAGTGAAAAACCAGGGCGATCTGCCTGCGTACAGCTATACCCCTCCATACACCGATGGCGCAAAACTGACCGAGCCAGACTGGTTCAAACAGACTCAGGAACAGCGTAACGCAGAAGCGAAGAAACTGCTGGCCGAAGCGGGCTACACCGCAGATAAGCCGCTAACCTTCAGCCTGTTGTACAACACCTCCGATCTGCACAAAAAACTGGCTATCGCCGTCGCCTCGATCTGGAAAAAGAACCTGGGCGCGAACGTGAAGCTGGAGAACCAGGAGTGGAAGACCTTCCTCGACAGCCGTCATCAGGGCACCTTTGACGTGGCGCGTGCTGGCTGGTGTGCGGACTATAACGAACCGACCTCCTTCCTGAACACCATGCTGAGTGACAGCTCAAACAACACCGCGCACTATAAGAGCCCGGCGTTTGACAAGCTGATCGCCGACACGCTGAAAACCACTGACGAAGCACAGCGTACTGAACTGTACTCTAAAGCCGAGCAGCAGCTGGATAAAGATTCCGCGATCGTTCCGGTTTACTACTACGTTAACGCCCGTCTGGTGAAACCGTGGGTAGGTGGGTACACCGGTAAAGACCCGATGGATAATATCTACGTTAAAAACTTGTATATTATCAAGCATTAATGGCAATGAGTGGGGCGGGCGTGCTCGCCCCACGGTGTCTAACCAACGTCACATTATATAGGCACACGCCAGAAGGTACGGGCAATGTTGAAATTTATCCTACGTCGCTGTCTTGAAGCGATTCCAACGCTATTTATTCTCATCACGATTTCCTTCTTCATGATGCGCCTCGCGCCGGGAAGTCCATTTACCGGTGAGCGTACGCTGCCGCCAGAAGTCATGGCGAATATCGAAGCGAAATACCACTTAAACGATCCTATCTCTACCCAGTACTTCAATTACCTGAAGCAGCTGGCCCACGGTGATTTTGGACCGTCATTTAAATATAAAGACTATTCCGTTAACGACCTGGTGGCCTCCAGCTTCCCGGTTTCGGCGAAATTGGGTGCTGCGGCATTCATTCTGGCAATCGTTTTCGGGGTCACCGCAGGCGTTATCGCCGCGCTCAGACAAAATACCAAATGGGATTATGCCGTAATGGGGGTGGCAATGACCGGGGTAGTCATACCCAGCTTCGTTGTTGCGCCATTACTGGTGATGATATTTGCCATTACGCTGAAGTGGCTGCCTGGCGGCGGCTGGAACGGCGGGGCATTGAAGTTCATGATTTTGCCGATGGTGGCATTATCTCTGGCGTACATCGCCAGTATCGCGCGTATCACCCGTGGTTCAATGATCGAAGTGCTGCACTCGAACTTCATTCGTACCGCGCGTGCTAAAGGGCTGCCGATGCGTCGGATTATCTTCCGCCACGCGCTTAAGCCGGCACTGTTGCCCGTGCTCTCCTACATGGGACCGGCATTCGTCGGGATCATTACCGGCTCGATGGTTATCGAAACAATTTACGGCCTGCCGGGCATCGGCCAGCTGTTTGTTAACGGCGCGCTTAATCGCGACTATTCGCTGGTACTGAGCCTGACTATTCTCGTCGGTGCGCTGACCATTCTCTTTAACGCTATCGTTGATGTCCTGTACGCCGTCATCGACCCGAAAATCCGTTACTAACTGGAGCACGCCATGATGTTGAGTAAGAAAAACAGCGAGGCGCTGGAAAACTTCAGTGAAAAACTGGAAGTGGAAGGTCGTAGCCTCTGGCAGGACGCGCGCCGTCGCTTTATGCACAACCGCGCGGCGGTTGCGAGTCTGGTGGTTCTGGTGATCATCGCGCTGTTTGTGACCCTGGCGCCGATGCTGTCGCAATTTACCTATTTCGACACCGACTGGGGCATGATGTCCAGCGCGCCGGATATGGAATCAGGCCACTATTTTGGCACGGATTCATCCGGACGCGATCTGCTGGTGCGTGTCGCTATCGGTGGTCGTATCTCTCTTATGGTCGGTATTGCTGCCGCTCTGGTGGCGGTGATCGTGGGGACGCTCTACGGCTCACTGTCCGGCTACCTTGGCGGTAAAGTGGACTCGGTGATGATGCGTCTGCTGGAAATCCTGAACTCCTTCCCGTTTATGTTCTTCGTCATCCTGCTGGTGACCTTCTTCGGTCAGAATATCCTGTTGATCTTCGTGGCCATCGGGATGGTTTCCTGGCTGGATATGGCGCGTATCGTCCGAGGCCAGACGCTGAGCCTCAAACGCAAAGAGTTTATCGAAGCGGCGCAGGTAGGCGGTGTCTCTACCGGTAATATCGTGGTTCGCCATATCGTTCCTAATGTGCTGGGTGTGGTGGTGGTCTATGCCTCACTGCTGGTGCCAAGCATGATCCTGTTTGAATCTTTCCTGAGCTTCCTGGGTCTCGGTACACAAGAGCCGCTGAGCAGCTGGGGCGCGCTGCTGAGCGATGGCGCAAACTCAATGGAAGTGTCTCCGTGGCTGCTGCTTTATCCGGCGGGTTTCCTGGTCGTTACCCTGTTTTGTTTTAACTTTATCGGCGATGGCCTGCGTGATGCCCTCGACCCGAAAGACCGTTAAGGAGCGCCGTCATGACAATTATTGAAACGGCAACCGCGCCACAGGCGCAGCAGCGGAGCGACCTTCTGCTGGACGTAAAAGATCTTCGCGTCACCTTTAAGACTCCGGACGGGGATGTCACCGCCGTGAACGATCTCAACTTCAACCTGCGCGCGGGTGAAACGCTCGGCATCGTCGGTGAATCCGGTTCCGGGAAATCTCAGACCGCCTTTGCGTTAATGGGCCTGCTGGCTGCTAACGGCGTGATTGGAGGTTCCGCGAAATTCAACGGGCGTGAAATCCTTAACCTGCCGGAGCACGAGCTGAACAAGCTGCGCGCCGAACAGATCTCGATGATTTTCCAGGATCCGATGACTTCGCTGAACCCGTACATGCGCGTTGGTGAGCAGCTGATGGAAGTCCTGATGCTGCACAAAGGTCTGGGCAAAGCCGAAGCCTTTGAAGAGTCGGTCAAAATGCTCGATGCGGTGAAAATGCCGGAGGCACGCAAGCGCATGCGCATGTTCCCGCACGAGTTCTCTGGCGGTATGCGTCAGCGCGTGATGATTGCGATGGCGCTGCTCTGCCGGCCTAAGCTGCTGATTGCCGACGAACCTACTACCGCGCTGGACGTTACCGTTCAGGCGCAAATCATGACCCTGTTGAACGAGCTGAAGCGTGAGTTCAACACGGCGATTATCATGATTACCCACGACCTGGGCGTGGTGGCGGGCATCTGTGACAAAGTGCTGGTAATGTACGCCGGGCGAACGATGGAATATGGCAAAGCGCGCGATGTCTTCTATCAGCCAGCTCACCCGTACTCCATTGGCCTGCTGAACGCGGTGCCGCGTCTTGATGCGGAAGGGGAATCCCTGCTCACCATTCCTGGCAACCCGCCAAACCTGCTGCGCCTGCCGAAAGGCTGTCCGTTCCAGCCGCGCTGCCCGCACGCGATGGAAATCTGCAACAGCGCTCCGCCGCTGGAAGAGTTTGCACCAGGCCGTCTGCGCGCCTGCTTTAAGCCGCAGGAGGAACTGGTATGAACGCATTAGATGAAAAACGCAACGTGCTGCTCGAAATTGCTGACCTTAAGGTGCATTTCGACATTAAAGACGGAAAACAGTGGTTCTGGCAGCCGTCGAAGACCCTGAAAGCGGTGGATGGCGTTACGCTGCGCCTGTACGAAGGGGAAACCCTGGGCGTGGTCGGAGAGTCCGGCTGCGGTAAATCGACCTTTGCGCGCGCCATTATCGGTCTGGTAAAAGCGACCGACGGCAAAGTGGCCTGGCTGGGTAAAGATCTGCTGGGCATGAAACCCGACGAGTGGCGCGAGGTGCGCAGCGATATCCAGATGATTTTCCAGGATCCGCTGGCGTCGTTAAACCCGCGTATGACCATCGGCGAGATTATTGCCGAGCCGCTGCGGACCTATCATCCGAAGATGTCTCGTCAGGAAGTGCGCGATCGCGTTAAGGCGATGATGATGAAAGTCGGCCTGTTGCCTAACCTCATCAACCGCTACCCGCACGAATTCTCCGGCGGCCAGTGCCAGCGTATTGGTATCGCCCGTGCGCTGATCCTCGAACCGAAGCTGATTATCTGCGACGAGCCGGTTTCCGCGCTGGACGTGTCCATTCAGGCACAGGTGGTTAACCTGCTGCAGAAGCTGCAGCGTGAAATGGGGCTGTCGCTGATCTTCATCGCGCATGACCTGGCCGTAGTGAAACACATTTCAGACCGCGTGCTGGTGATGTATCTGGGTCACGCCGTGGAGCTGGGTACCTATGACGAGGTGTACCACAATCCGCTGCACCCTTACACCAAAGCGCTGATGTCCGCTGTGCCAATCCCCGATCCGGATCTGGAAAAGAATAAGACCATCCAGCTGCTGGAAGGTGAATTGCCCTCACCGATTAACCCGCCGTCGGGCTGCGTCTTCCGCACGCGCTGCCCAATGGCCGGGCCGGAATGCGCGAAAACGCGTCCGGTTCTGGAAGGCAGTTTCCGACATGCGGTTTCCTGCCTGAAAGTAGACCCGTTATAATCGCAAGGGCTGACATGATGTCAGCCCTTATTTTTTGCGAGGTAATCGTGTCGCATTTATTCACGTCAGCCCGTCGGCGGCTTTATCATTTTTTATTCGATCCTGAAACGGTATCCGGACGACGCTTCGAAGGTCTTTGCGGTTTATTTGCGCTTCTCAGCGTGGTCGTCATCTTTATTGAATCGGGTGCCGGGACGCAATATCACCTGACGTTTGACGAATGGCACATCTTTGTCTGGCTTGAGCTGGCGATTACCCTGGTTTTTACCGCTGAATATCTCCTCCGGGTAATAGCCTGGCCCAACCCGGCCCGATATGTTTTCAGCTTCTGGGGATTTATTGATTTAGCCACCATTTTGCCGCTCTACGTCATGTGGCTGTGGCCGGAAATCAGCCTGAGCTATGTCTTTGCCTGGCGAGCGATGCGCGTTATTCGCGTATTACGTATTCTGAAATTACTGCGTTTTATGCCCTCATTACGCGTGTTCTGGAGTGCAATCGTCAGCGCACGGCATCAGCTCATTCTGTTCTACTCGTTTATCGCCATCGTCATGATTGTTTTTGGCGCGCTGATGTATTTAATAGAAGGACCCAAATATGGCTTTACGACGCTCAATGCCTCCGTCTACTGGGCGATTGTGACCGTCACGACCGTGGGTTATGGTGATATTACTCCCCACACGCCGCTGGGCCGCATTGTGGCGTCAGTGCTGATTTTGATTGGCTATTCGGTGATTGCCATTCCGACTGGACTTATTACCACACACATGAGCAGCGCGTTTCAGAGCCGCAAGCAGCAGCGCAAGTGTCCTCATTGCGAGCAGGGTGAACATGATCACGACGCGCGGTTTTGTCATCGCTGTGGCAATAAATTGCCGGAGTAAATAAAAAAGGCTGCAATCGCAGCCTTTTTTATTATTCGCGCCAGAGTATATGGCACAGCTTATGGTCTTTCTCTCGACACAGCAGGACGCGAGCGAAAATATCGTTAATTTCGCCACCGTCTTCATCTGCCAGCCCAATCACCACTTCGGCAAAAAAGTCAGGGTTCAGGTCGAAATCCACATGCTCAGCCCAGTCTTCTGAAGGGTCAAACAGCTCGGCACCGCCGCGCTCTTCGAACTGCAGATTAAAAAGGATCACGTCTGCGGGATCGAGGTTATCAACCGCCAGTTCGAGAAAAATGTCATAGGCCTGCTCGAGCGTTTCGTCTTCGGTCAGGCGATTGTTCAGATCCATTTCCATGATGACTACCTGTTTAACATCGTTGGGCACGTTTTACAGCAACGGACTAAAGAAGTAAAACAGTCGTTCGGCAATTCTCTGCCACAGCGGACGTTTTACCCACAGTCTGGCATCCAGCAGACGCGAGCGGGAGATATAATCATCCTGCACCGCCGCGAGATCGCCGCTAAAGCCGGCATCATCAATGACCAGCGTGATTTCAAAGTTGAGCCACAGGCTGCGCATATCCAGGTTGACCGTGCCCACCAGGCTCAGCTCACCGTCGACGAGCACGCTCTTGGTGTGGAGCAATCCGCCTTCAAACTGGTAAATTTTCACCCCGGCGGCCAGCAGTTCGCTGAAGAATGCCCGGCTGGCCCAGCCCACCAGGAGAGAGTCATTTTTGCGCGGCAAAATGATGCTCACATCGACACCGCGCTGCGCGGCTGTACAGATGGCGTGCAGGAGGTCGTCGCTGGGGACAAAGTAGGGCGTCGTCATGATCAGATATTCACGCGCCGAATAGGTCGCCGTCAGCAGCGCCTGATGAATCAAATCCTCCGGGAAGCCCGGCCCGGAAGCAATGGTATGAATAGTGTGACCGCTGGCCTCTTCAAACGGCATAATATTGCCGTCCGGCGGCGGCGGCAGGATACGCTTGCCGGTTTCAATCTCCCAGTCGCAGGAATAAACGATGCCCATCGAGGTGGCAATCGGCCCCTCCATTCGCGCCATCAAATCAACCCATTGACCTACTCCTGAGTCCTGTTTGAAGAAGCGCGGGTCGACCATGTTCATGCTGCCGGTGTAGGCAATATAGTTATCGATCATGATCATTTTGCGATGCTGGCGGAGATCCATCCGGCGCAGAAACACGCGAAGGAGATTGACCTTCAGCGCTTCAACCACTTCGATCCCGGCATTACGCATCATGCCTGCCCAGGGGCTGCGGAAAAATGCCACGCTACCCGCGGAGTCAAGCATCAGGCGGCAATGAATGCCGCGCCGCGCGGCGGCCATCAGCGACTCAGCGACCTGGTCAGCCATCCCGCCGGGCTGCCAGATATAAAAAACCATCTCGATATTATGACGAGCCAGCTGAATATCGCGGATTAACGCCTGCATGACGTCGTCAGACGAGGTCAGCAGCTGCAGTTGATTGCCCTTAACGCCGCCAATCCCCTGGCGGCGCTCGCACAGCTTAAACAGTGAGGAGGCGACGCTGCTGTTCTCCTCGGCAAAAATATGTTTGCAGGCTTTAAGATCGTTCAGCCACTTCGCGGTGGAGGGCCACATGGCACGGGCGCGCTCGGCACGGCGTTTACCAAGATGAAGCTCACCAAAAGAGAGATAGGCAATAATTCCCACCAGCGGGAGGATATAAATGATCAGAAGCCAGGCCATGGCAGAGGGTACGGCTCTGCGCTTCATCAGGATGCGTAACGTCACACCCGCGATTAACAGCCAGTATCCCAGAATGACCAGCCAACTCACCACGGTGTAGAAGGTTGTCATAGGTAAAAAAATCCTTTTGAAAGCGTATTGTTATGAGTGTACGCATCAGGATTCATCTGGCAAATAAAAACGCCAGGTAAAAGCGCTGGTTTGCTGCCGGGTTGGGTTTATAATGGCCTTTCTTTTAGAGAAAAAGTGTTAGAGAAAGAGTTGTAGACATGAAGCGCAGTAGAACAGAAGTAGGGCGCTGGCGCATGTTGCGACAGGTGAGTCGTCGCAAGGCTCGTTGGCTGGAAGCACAATCCCGCCGCAATATGCGTATTCACGCCATCAGGAAATGTGGATTGACGCGGCACCGCAATGCGTTGCTGTTCGCAGTCCAGGATATCTGAGAAACATGAGGGCACCGTAACTGGTGCCCGCTGATTTTATAGCGTCTGATTTTTTGGGGATAGCGTATTTGCAGCGTTGTTCCTGTTGTGTTTAGCAAAAGGAGGGAGAAGTGTTTGCGGAGTTTGGCGTACTGAATTTCTGGACATATGTTGTTGGCGCGTTTTTTATCGTTCTGGTGCCAGGACCGAATACCCTGTTCGTGCTAAAAACCGGGATCGGTCACGGTGTTAAAAAAGGGTATCTCGCCGCTACGGGCGTATTTATTGGCGATGCGGTGCTGATGTTTCTCGCCTGGGCGGGCGTCGCGGCATTAATCCAGACCACGCCGGTACTGTTTAATATCGTGCGCTATCTCGGGGCTTTCTATCTGCTCTGGCTGGGGGGCAAAATGCTCTGGTCGGTGGTAAACCGTCAAAAAAACGCGCATGAGAGCGGCCCCGAACCTGCCAGTATGATCATGAAACGTTCCCTGGTGTTAAGCCTGACCAACCCCAAAGCGATTCTGTTCTACGTATCGTTCTTCGTTCAGTTCATTGACGTGAATGCGAAGAGTACCGGCACTTCTTTCCTGATCCTTGCGACGACGCTGGAGTTGATAAGCTTTATGTACATGAGCTTCCTGATCTTCTCCGGTGCGTTTGTCACGCGTTATCTGAAAACAAAAAAGAAGCTGGCAAAGCTGGGGAACGGGCTAATAGGGCTGCTGTTTGTCGGGTTTGCGGCGAGATTAGCGTCGCTGCATTGATGATTTGAAAGGCTCCTGAGGGAGCCTTTTTTATTCTGTTTGACAATCCCTCACCATTTAGTTGTATAGTACAACTAAATGGTGAGGACATAACATGCACAGCGAAACCCCGGTAGTCAGTGTTATTCGACGTTCCTCGCGCCTGATGGTGCGAGAGTTAGGTTTTATGGGGTCTACCCTGGCCTCAACGAATTACTCGCCTTCGGCCGTCCATACTCTGGTCGAAATTGCTCTGCGTAAGGAGATGACGGCGAGTCAGCTGGTGCAACTGCTGGGCCTGGAAAAGTCCAGCGTCAGCCGGATGCTGGCTCGCCTGATTGCCGCGGGCGAACTTGAGGAGGTCATTTCTACTGAGGATGCGAGAGCAAAGAGCCTCAGGCTGACCGCGAAAGGTCACGAGACGGTCAGCAAAATTAATGCCTTCAGCAACGAGCGCGTGGTCACAGCAATAAAGGGTCTTGCTCCAGCGCAGCAGCAGACCATTTCTGAGGGGCTCTCCCTTTATGCCAACGCGCTGCTGGCATGCCGCGAGGCGGGCAACGATATGCAGCCCGACGAGTTGAAGATAGTGCAGGGGTACATCCCCGGCATGATTGGCCGTATCGCGGAGATGCATGGCAGCTATTATTCTCGGGAGCATAACTTTGGTCGCTTCTTCGAGGCCAAAGTGGCTTCAGGGCTGGCCGAGTTCAGTGAAAGACTGGAGAAGCCCTGTAACCAGATTTGGCTGGCAGTACTCAACGACAAAATTGTCGGCTCGGTGGCGATCGATGGCGAGGATCTGGCGCCGGGTGAAGCCCATCTTCGCTGGTTTATTCTTGATGATGGCTGTCGGGGACACGGCGTGGGGAAAAAACTGCTGAATGAAGCGATGCGCTTTTGTGACAGCGTTGGTTTTTCTGCCGTGCATCTCTGGACATTCAATAAGCTGAGCGCCGCACGACGTCTGTACGAGTCGTTTGGGTTTACGCTGGTAAAAGAGTGGGAAGGCGACCAGTGGGGGAGCCTGATTACAGAACAGCAGTTTACCCGGCACAGAGACGCGTAATCGCCACCATAAAAAAGGCTCCTTTCGGAGCCGCTTCGGTATCAGAACACTTTTTTGTACGGCCTCACCGTCACTTTTGCATACACACCCGCTGCAACGTACGGGTCTGCATCAGCCCAGGCCTGAGCGGCTTCCTGGGATTCAAATTCAGCAATAACCGTGGAGCCGGCAAAACCGGCAGCACCCGGATCGTTGCTGTCGACTGCGGGCATGGGGCCAGCGGTCAGTAATCGGCCTTCATCCTGGAGCAGCTGCAAACGTGCCAGATGCGCAGGGCGTACAGACTGGCGTTTTTCGAGCGAATCAGCAACATCTTCAGAGTAAATTACGTAAAACACGGCGAAGCTCCTTAACCGGTAAAAGTGTCAGTTACGTTATGTGAAAGGGCAAACGACTGCAATGTAAAATAAAAACAATGTTAATACCCTGATCTGACTGCGTCTTTTTTGGCCTCTCAGGCGCTAAAGTTGCGCCAGAGCATAGTGTCTTATTGAATATGATTGCTATTTGCATTTAAAATCATGGTTCGGTTTTTTAACGTTGATGAATATGACTTCGATGACCCTTGATTTACCTCGCCGCTTTCCCTGGCCGACGCTGCTTTCCGTCGTGATTCACGGTGCCGTTGTGGCGGGTTTGCTGTATACCTCGGTTCATCAGGTTATTGAAATGCCCGCGCCCGCGCAGCCGATTTCGGTAACGATGGTCTCGCCAGCGGATCTTGAACCGCCGCAGGTTGCCCCTCCACCACCACAGCCGGTGGCTGAACCTGAGCCAGAACCCGAGCCCGTTCCGGAGCCACCGAAGGAAGCCCCGGTGGTGATCCACAAGCCTGAACCGAAGCCAAAACCTAAGCCGAAGCCAAAGCCGGTGAAGAAGGTCGAGGAGCGTCCGAAACGTGAGGAACGTCCGGTTGAACCGCGTGCGACCCAGCCGGTTGAAAATGCAGCGCCTTCACGTCCGGTGATGAACAATACGGCAACGACATCAAAGCCAACGGTTAGTACGCCAGCGGGCCCGCGTGCCGTAAGCCGCAACCAGCCTCAGTATCCGGCGCGAGCTCAGGCTTTGCGTATTGAAGGCCGCGTGAGGGTGAAATTTGACGTGACTGCGGATGGCCGAGTGGATAACGTGGAAATCTTGTCCGCTCAGCCTTCTAATATGTTTGAGCGCGAAGTGAAATCTGCAATGCGCAGATGGCGTTATGAGCCAGGCAAGCCGGGCAGCGGATTGATTGTGAATATCGTTTTCCGCCTGAACGGCGGGGCGCAGATGGAATAAAAAAAGCCTCCGAAAGGAGGCTTTTTTTTGCCTGTCGATCAGGCCTGCGGAAGTTGACGAGGTTTACCCTCGCTGTCCACTGCGACATAAATAAACAGGGCCTCAGTGGCCTTATAACGCTGCCCAATCGGCTCAGAAGAGACTTTCTTAACCCACACTTCGATGTTAATTGAAATAGAGGTATTGCCGCGTTTGATGCAGCGCGCATAGCAGCAAACCACATCACCTACCGCAACCGGGCGCAGGAAGGTCATGCCGTCCACTCGCACAGTCACCACGCGCCCGTGGGCGATCTCTTTTGCCAGAATTGCGCCGCCCATATCCATCTGCGACATCAGCCAGCCGCCAAAAATATCGCCATTGGCATTGGTGTCAGCGGGCATTGCCAGTGTGCGTAAAACCAGTTCGCCCTGCGGGGCGTTAGTTGTTGTCATTGTTTTAACTCGTAACGGAAGACTTCAGGCGGGATGCTACTATGATTTTACAGCGGAGAGAATAGACCGGAACGCCTGTCTCTGACGTTCTGGTCAGTCGTTAATCAGTGCTTGTCGTCCTGCGGCATGTGCCGATAAATGTATACGCCGCTTAACAGCGTGAAGATAAGGGTCAGTGCGGTCAGGCCGAAGACCTTAAAGTTGACCCAAATATTCTGCGGCAGCCAGAAAGCAATATAGATGTTAGCGAGACCGCAGAGAATAAAGAAGACCGCCCACGCGATATTCAGACGGGACCAGACTTCCTGAGGCAGCGTCAGCTCTTTGCCCAGCATGCGTTGGATCAGCGGTTTTTTCATCACCCACTGGCTGATTAATAATGCGCCCGCAAACAGGGCGTAAATCACGGTCACTTTCCACTTGATAAATTCATCGTTATGGAAGAACAGAGTCAGTCCGCCGAATACGGCGACCAGCACGAAGGTGACCAGCGCCATTTTTTCGACTTTACGATAGCGAACCCAGCTGTAGATCAGAACAACTGCCGTTGCAACGATCAGCGCAGTGGTCGCGGCATAAATATCGTACAGCTTATAAAAAGCAAAAAAGACCACGAGCGGTAAAAAATCAAGAAACTGCTTCATTCTGTGATTCCATCTTCTGAGCGGGGCGGGAGGCTGCGATGCCTCCCGCCTCTGGATTACTGACGAATTAACATATACAGGCGGAACAGATAGACCAGCAGTACCGCTGAAATCAGGTTGCTCAGCGTATTCGCCACTACCGCGCCAACGTTCGGCGTTAATACCGCAAAATTCGGTGCAAACAACAGCAGGAGCGTTTTGGCGAGCAGCCAGCCGATCACGGCGGGAGCCACCAGACGCATATTAGCCCATGCCAGTCGGATGCTGCTGCGCATCGCGGTAAAAATACCCATCTTATCCTGCACGACCATCACAGGCGCAAACGAGAGCACGATAGCCAGCAGTACGCCCGGCACCACGACCAGCATTATCCCCATCTGCACCAGCAGGGTGGTCAAAAAGATCAGGATAAACAGCTTAGGTAAGACCGGCGCGCTGGCTCCAATCGCCCGTAAGGCGCTGACCCGGTGACCCGCCGATACAAGCTGAATCATCAGCAAAACGCCGCCCGCCAGAACTGCATTACCAATCAGGCCCGAGAAGGTGGACGCGGCAGAGGCGCGCAGCAGGATTTGCTGCTGTTCCGGCGTCATGTTTTGCACAAGCTCAAACAACCCCACGCTACCCGCAAGATGGTCGCCCTGGCTCAGGCTGGCAATCTGTTCTTCACTCGGTGAAAACGCATGACCCAGCACCACCGTGATAAAGGCGCAAAGCAACGCGATCAGTAAAAAGGTTATGAACTGATTGCGGAAAAAGTTTCCCGTGTCACGGTAGACAGACTTCGCCGTGATAGACATGCACTCTCCTTGAGTATTGCAGGTGTTAATTAGCCGGCAATTGTACACCGGATGCACCTGCTGTGGCAGCATCAAGGCTTGTATGGAAAAGCATATCTTTGTAAAGCGGCGGTAATCCCACGCGTGCGCGTGCGCGATTGCAGGCTTCGTTGACCTGGCCATCTTCCCCCGACATGGCAAATTCCCGGCACGGGCTGGGGCGATCCTCATAGATGGAACATCGGGTAGAGACCCCAGGCTCACCCTGTAGCGCCACACAGCGAGCCTGCTTTTGGTTCGTGCCGCTCATGCAGCGCAGAAAGGGGGTTAACGGCTCGGTGAGATGAACCGGAACGGTACCGCCGCCATCGCTGGCTTCGGCCCAGTAGAAAGAGACTCGAAAATACGCACAACAGGCTCCGCACGTCATGCACGGGTTGATATCACTCATGGCACACCTGCAAAAGAAGAACGCATCAAATCAATTTGTGAGAGCGATAAATTATCCAGCCGCCAGAGGAAGAGCAAGAGGGGGGAAAGGGAAAATTTTGTAACCGTGAAATGCCAAAAATTGACATGGAAACAACTTATCGCTTTTGAACGCGCCACAAAAAATTAACCCAGATCAATGAATGTTAAGTTACTGGTTTTAATGTGATCTGTGGCAGATCACTTATTACCCTTTTGTGAGTATATTCTCATCCGCGATTAAAACCACAACGATGGAGCGGATATGAAAAAATTAGCGGTGGCAGCCCTTGTATTAAGCAGTCTCTCTGGCGGCGCGTACGCGCATGAAGCAGGCGAATTCTTTATTCGTGCCGGTTCGGCTACGGTTCGCCCAACTGAAGGATCGGATAACGTGCTGGGAATGGGCGGTTTTAACGTCAGTAATAACACCCAGCTCGGTTTAACCTTTACCTGGATGGCGACGGATAACGTGGGGGTTGAGCTTCTTGCTGCAACGCCGTTCCGTCATCGCGTGGGTCTGGGCGCAACCGGTGATATTGCAACGGTTCACCATTTACCGCCAACGCTGATGGCGCAATGGTACTTTGGCGACTCAAGCAGCAAGGTGCGCCCTTATATTGGCGCTGGTTTGAACTACACCACCTTCTTTGACGAGAAGTTTAACGATACCGGTAAAGAGGCCGGTCTGACTGACCTCAGCCTGAAAGATTCGTGGGGCATGGCGGGGCAGGTCGGTCTGGATTACCTGATTAACCGCGACTGGTTAATTAACGCCTCCGTCTGGTATATGGATATTGATACGGACGTACGCTTCAAGGCGGGCGGTCAGCAGCAAAGCATCAACACGCGACTGGATCCGTGGGTGTTTATGTTCTCTGCGGGTTATCGTTTCTGATCCCCCGTCAAACTGGCCACAGGGTGGCCAGTTTGCTTTGCTCACTTCAAAACGACGGATAAACCGGCCGCTCATCAAGCTTTACGCAGTGCCTCAGGATCGTTTCCCCATCATATAAATAGCTGAAAGCGTCGCTGGACAGGGAATGGAAAAGAATATCGCCGTTGGCAAACGGGATAATTTCGGTATCACCCGCACGTTTATGTCCCGCGCCGGTTTCAAAATGGCCGCGCCACCGTTCCTGGGTATGGTCATAGACGTGCAGAATAACCTCGACAAGTCCTCTTTGCGGACAATCAAGGCGCAGGAAGGTGGAAGAGAAATTCAGGGACAGCGCATGGAAGGGAATCAATAAGGCGAAAACCAGTAAAGCTCGTAAATACATCAAATCGCGAAAACCTCCTTCAAAAGGGAAATGAGATTTTACTTAAGTCAAAAATCGCGTTTTTGCCGTGGATCAAGATGTCTTATAATTCAATACGATAAAGGCCCCTGGCGAGGCCCTTAGGGATCATTTTTGAATCAGATAGCGAATGGTTGGGCCATCCTGCTGGATATCCAGCACCGTATAACCGTGGTTTTTTGCATCCAGCGGTATGTTGTTGATGGACTGCGGGCAGTCGCTCACCACCTCCAGAATTTCCCCTTTCTTTAGCTGCGGTAGCGCTTCAAGCGTAGCCACCGCCGGATATGGACAGGGCTCGCCAACCATATCCAGACGATAATCAGGCACGATCTCTTTCATGCAGCATTCTCCTGCGTTTCTGTTTTAACGCTCGCACGGCGGAAGAAACGTTTCTCCTGTGCGACGACCAGTAAAAAAGCAACCAACAGCAGGGCGTAGGTGACCAGAAGGCCGCCGAGAGGCCCAAAGGTGTTCAGCAGGTTGACCTTGTCCCAACTTGTGGCAAGCGCCGGGGACAAATCGTCCCAGAAGTACGCCAGGACCGTCGAGCCAATCACATTTCCAAGACCCACCCACCAGTAGTGCACCTGACCTTCGACGGCACGGTACATCCAGCCGGTTTCACACCCGCCGGCCAGCACGATCCCGAAGCCGAACAGCAGGCCGCCAATGACCGCGTTAGGACCGGCCCACATGATTTTCGGTTCGACGCCCAGTTGAACATAGCTGAAGATGCCGATGGCGCTGACCGCCATCCCGGCGATAATCGCCTTCGCCATCATCGTGCGGCCGGTGATCCACATATCGCGAAACGCGGAGGTGAAGCAGATCTGCGCGCGTTCAATGAGCAGACCAAAACCCACGCCGAACAGCATCGCCAGACCGAGTTTGGGCTGGTTCAGAGCTGTACACAGCGCCCATGCCACCATAGCGAAAAAGACCAGCATTCCGAGACGGAAACGGCGGCGTGCCTGAGAGGGCTTCTGGGTTAACGGAGACGCTGCGCTGACTTTGGTCATTTTCACTGGAATGCGAAACAGCGGCAGCAGGGTAAATTTTGCCCCAAAATAAGAGCCGATGGCCGTGGCGACGGCAAAGAACCAGGCGTGAAGCGAAAACTGAGGAATCCCCGTAAAGAAAGCGGCCAGGTTACAGCCCATCGCCAGACGGGCGCCAAACCCGGCAATGATACCGCCGACAACTGCCTGAAGAATGCGGATCCGGCTTTTGGGCATACGCAACTTAACGTTGTTTGCCCACAGCGCCGCCGCGAAACAGCCGCCGAACATGCCGATGATCATCATCCCGTCGATGCGGGTAAGCGGGGTGCCGTCCAGATGAATGAGTTTAAAGTAACCCCACTCTTCGGCATGCACGCCTGCGAGCTGCAGCAGCTGACCACCCCAGCGGGTGAACTCGCCGGTCACTGCCCAGAACGTACCGGTAATGCCAAAATAATAAGTTGAGAGAATGCCAGCCGCGATAACGGCCGGAACGGGTGACCAGAACTTAACCAGGTAAGTCTGTTTGAAGGATTGCCATGACATGAATAAGCCTCTGAACTCAGAAGGATTAAAGATAAAAAAGAGTCCAGATCATACGCTTACATAACAGTTTGAAAAGCCATTCACACCGAAAATATCGAAAGGATCAATTTTGACGTAATCCTTTGTTGATGGCGGGGAAGAAAGGGTAACCGTCTGGCAGGGGTGCCAGACGGTGGAGGGGTCAGGCTTTACGCGTCGCCGCCTTCATGGCAGTCACAAACGCTTTCAGCTCGGCCAGCATCTGCTCGGGTTTATCCACGTTCTTCTCGATGATCTTCACAATTGCAGAGCCGGAGATGGCACCCGCAGCCTTCGCGTCAATCGCCGCTGTGACCTGATCCGGAGAAGAGATCCCGAAGCCCTGCAGCGGCGGCGCGGCATGGTACTCGGCCAGCTTTTCCACAAGATGATGCAGCGGCAGGGCGGCTTTATTCTCGGCACCGGTCACGCCTGCGCGGGAGAGCAGGTAGGTGTATCCGCGCCCGTAAGAGGCTATCTGGCGCAGCAGTGTGTCATCCGCGTTCGGCGGGCAGATGAAAATCGGGGCGACGTTGTGACGCATCGCAGCCTGGCGGAACGGCGCGGACTCCTCGACCGGCACGTCGGCGACCAGAACGGAGTCGACGCCTACGCGTGCGCACTCGGCGTAAAACTCATCGATACCGCGGTTGAACACCAGGTTGGCGTACATAAGCAGGCCAATGGGAATGGTCGGATGCTTCTGGCGAATTGCCGCCAGCATCTCAAAGCACTGGGTTGGCGTCACACCAGAGGCAAACGCGCGCAGCGTCGCATTCTGAATGGTTGGGCCATCCGCCAGCGGGTCAGAGAACGGGATCCCCAGCTCCAGCGCGTCGGCACCGGCCTCAATCAGGGTGTCGATAATCTTCAGCGACTGTTCCGGGCCCGGGTCGCCCAGGGTGACGAAGGGAACGAACGCGCCTTCCTGGCGGGATTTCAGTTCTGCAAATACGTTATCGTAGCGTTCCATCAAATTTCCCCTCGTGCTTTCAGAATATCGTGAACGGTGAAGATATCTTTGTCACCGCGTCCGGAAAGGTTTACCACCAGCAGCTGCTCTTTTTCCGGATTGTCTTTCATCATTTTCAGCGCTTGGGCCAGAGCGTGTGAAGACTCCAGCGCCGGGATGATCCCTTCGCTGCGGCACAGCGTTTTGAACGCTTCCAGCGCTTCGTCATCGGTAATGGAGACATAGTCCGCGCGACCCGTACTGTTCAGATAGGCGTGCTGCGGCCCGACGGAAGGGAAGTCGAGGCCGGCAGAGATAGAGTAAGACTCTTCAATCTGGCCCTCATCGGTCTGCATCATCGGGGATTTCATGCCGAAGTAGATCCCCACGCGGCCATGCTTCAGCGGCGCGCCGTGTTCACCTGATTCAATGCCGTGACCGGCAGGCTCAACGCCAATCAGACCCACGCTGGTGTCGTCGATAAAGTCTGCGAACATGCCGATGGCGTTTGACCCGCCGCCGACGCAGGCGATCACCGCATCCGGCAGGCGACCCTCTTTTTCAAGGATCTGCGCTTTGGTCTCTTCCCCGATCATGCGCTGGAATTCGCGCACGATGGTCGGGAACGGGTGCGGGCCCGCCGCGGTTCCGAGCATATAGTGCGCGGTTTCATAGCTGCCGGACCAGTCGCGCAGCGCTTCGTTACAGGCATCCTTCAGCGTCGCGGAGCCGCTGTGCACCGGGATCACTTCCGCACCCATCAGGCGCATACGGAAGACGTTCGGAGACTGACGCTCAACGTCTTTCGCCCCCATATAGATGCGGCATTTCAGGCCGAGCAGGGCGCTGGCGAGCGCCGAGGCCACGCCGTGCTGGCCTGCGCCGGTTTCGGCGATGATTTCGGTTTTGCCCATACGCTTCGCAAGCAGCGCCTGGCCCAGCACCTGATTAGTCTTGTGCGCGCCGCCGTGAAGCAGGTCTTCACGCTTAAGATACAGCGTGGTTTTCGTGCCTTCCGTCAGGTTGCGGCATTTGGTCAGCGCCGTTGGACGGCCTGCATAGTTTTTCAGCAGATCGGTAAATTCAGCCTGAAACGCCGGATCTTTCTGTGCGCTGACAAAGGCTTCTTCCAGCTGGCGTAGTGCGGGCATCAGGATTTGCGGGACGTACATCCCACCAAACTCACCAAAATACGGGTTAAGTAATGTCGTCATCTTCTCTTCCTTAATATGCACGCAGAGTTTTAAATACGGAGGCCAGTTTGCTGGCATCTTTTATGCCGGGCTGGGACTCTACGCCTGAATTGAAATCGAGGCCTGCGCAGCCGGTTTTCGCGGCTTCTACGCAGTTGTCCGGGCTTAATCCGCCCGCCAGCAGGACGTTGTCCAGCTTTTCGCCGTTCAGCAGAGACCAGTCAAAACGCTGGCCGCTTCCGCCCTGGCCGTTATCGAGGACGTATTTATCCACGTGGTTCAGGTTACGCGGGGGCAACGTATCGCCAACGCTTTGCGCTTTCCAGATTTGCACCTGCGGTGCCAGCGCGGCGCGCAGGGCATCGATATAGGCCTGATCTTCATCGCCGTGCAGCTGCACCGCGCTCAGGGATAACGCGTCGGCTTTTTCAACCACCTCGGCGATATCCGCATTGCGGAACACGCCAACATAGCTGAGCGGTGCCGCGGCGATGATCTTACGCGCCTGCTCTTCGCTAACCGCGCGAGGAGAGGAATCCACAAAAATCAGCCCGCCATAAATCGCTCCGGCTTCATACGCGGCCTGGGCGTCCTGTTCGCGAGTTAAGCCGCAGACTTTGTTTTCACCCAGCAGCACGCGACGCACTGCCGCATTGAGATCGTCATGTTCCATCATGGCGGAGCCAATCAGGAAACCGTTGGCGAAGTGGCTCAGCTCGCGCACCTGGGCGTAGCTGTTAATGCCGGATTCGCTGATCACCGTGACGCCAGCGCCCAGACGCGGCGCCAGCTGGCGCGTGCGGTTCAGGTCAATAGACAGGTCACGCAGATCGCGGTTGTTAATGCCGACCACTTTGGCTTCCAGCGCAATCGCGCGCTCCAGCTCCTCTTCGTTGCTCACTTCGGTCAGCACGCCCATTTTCAGGCTGTGCGCGACGGCAGAGAGCTGGCGGTACTGCTCGTCGTCAAGCACCGAGAGCATCAGCAGGCAGGCGTCAGCCTGGTAAAAGCGCGCCAGCCAAATCTGATAAGGGTCGATAATAAAGTCTTTGCACAGGATCGGCTGCGGCGCGATGCCGCTGACGATCGGCAGAAAATCGAAGCTGCCCTGAAAATATTTCTCATCCGTCAGCACGGAGATGGCTGAGGCATGATGCTTATAAATACCGGCAATGCGCGCCGGGTCGAAATCGTCACGGATAACGCCTTTGGACGGGGACGCTTTTTTGCACTCAAGAATAAACGCGGTGCGCGCACCCTGCAGGGCGTCATAGAAACGACGGCTGCTAGGGACGACATCGTTCTGAAAACTGGCAAGCGGCTGCTGTTGCTTGCGGGCTTCCACCCAGATGGCCTTATCGGCAACGATTTTCGCTAAAACGGTCTGCATTCTTTACCCTCTTGCCGCAAGTGCGGTAACGCGATCGTAAGCTGCACCGGAGCGCAGTACATCCAGAACTTTTTGAACGTTGGCCTTCAGGTCTTCCTCACCGTGCAAACGCATCAGCATGGCGACGTTGGCGGCAACGGCGGCCTCATGAGCGACCTCTCCCTTACCTTGTAATAAGCGCGTCAGAATGTCACGGTTTTCTTCCGGGGTACCGCCTGCCAGCGCTTCCTGGTGATACGGAGTTAAACCAAAGTCATCGGCTTCGAGCTGGTAGCTCAGGATTTCACCGTCGCGCAGTTCGGCCACCAGCGTCGGCGCATGCAGTGACACTTCGTCCATTCCGCCGCTGTGCACCACGGCGGCACGCTGGTAACCCAGCACGCGCAGCGTCTCGGCAATCGGCAGGACCAGCTCCGGGCTGTAGACACCGATCAGCGCCAGCGGCGGGTGCGCCGGGTTGATCAGCGGGCCGAGCACGTTAAACAGCGTGCGGGTTTTAAGCTGCTGACGAACCGGCATCGCGTGGCGGAAACCGGTGTGATACTTCGGCGCAAACAGGAAGCAGACGCCCAGGTCATCCAGCGCTTCACGGGAACGTTCGGCGTTCATATCGAGATTAATGCCGAATGCGGCGAGCAGATCGGAAGAACCTGACCGGCTGGACACGCTGCGGTTACCGTGCTTCGCGACCTTTAAACCACACGCTGCCGCTACGAAGGCGCTGGCGGTTGAAATATTGATACTGTTGCTGCCATCACCGCCGGTACCGACGATATCGGCAAACTGATAGTCCGGGCGCGGGAACGGGGCGGCATTTTCCAGCAGGGCCGTAGCGGCACCGGCGATCTCCTGCGGGCTTTCGCCGCGGACCTTCATGCTCACCAGCGCGGCCGCCAGCTGTTCCGGCTTCAGCTCACCGCGAACCACGGCGGAGAAGAGCTGGTGGCTCTCCTGCTGGCTCAGGGTCTGCGCCTGGTACAGTTTTTCCAGAATCGGCTGCAGGGTGTTGGTCTGCTCCAGCTTCTGTAACGCCCAGTCGAGCGTCTGTTCCAGCAGGCGAGCACCGTGAGAGGTCAGGATGGATTCCGGATGGAACTGCATCCCGCAGACGCGATCCGCGTCGTGACGCACCGCCATCACCATCCCTTCAAACGAGGCGTTGATCGTCAGCCCGGCGGGAATGTTGCTGCCGACCAGCGAGTGGTAGCGCGCGACCGGGAGCGGATTCGGCAGCCCGGCAAACATTGCCTGGCCGTCATGTTCAATGCTGGACGCTTTACCGTGCAGGATCTCTCCCGCCTGGCCAACGTAGCCGCCGTAGGCTTCAACAATCGCCTGATGGCCGAGGCAGATGCCGATAATCGGCAGCTTGCCGCGCATACGGGTCAGCAGCTCCGGCATACAGCCCGCTTCGCTCGGTGCGCCAGGCCCAGGAGAGAGCATCAGCACCGGGTTTTGCATGGTTGCCAGACGGTCAATCAAGGTCTGGGCCGGCACGTGGTTGCGATAGATAACGACGTTATGGCCATTCGCACGCAGCTGATCTGCCAGGTTGTAGGTAAAGGAATCGATATTATCGAGCAGCAGAATGTCAGCCATCAGAAAATCTCCTGTGCATGGTGTGCGGTAGCAATGGCGCGAAGGACCGCTCGGGCTTTACTGCGCGTTTCGTCAGCTTCAGACTGCGGAACGGAATCAAGAACAATCCCGGCTCCCGCCTGGACGGTGGCAATGCCGTCTTCTACATAGGCGGAGCGGATCACGATGCAGGTATCGAGGTCGCCGTGGGCGGTGAAGTAACCCACCGCGCCGCCGTAGCTGCCGCGACGACGCCCTTCGGCGGCGGCAATCAGCTGCATGGCGCGCACTTTCGGCGCGCCGCTCAGGGTGCCCATATTCATGCAGGCGCGGTAGGCGTGCAGGACGTCGAGGTCGTGGCGCAGCTCACCGACCACGCGGGAAACCAGGTGCATCACGAACGAATAGCGGTCAACTTTGGTCAGGTCCGCCACGTAGCGGCTGCCCGGGGTGCAAATGCGTGCCAGGTCGTTACGCGCCAGGTCAACCAGCATAAGATGCTCGGAGAGCTCTTTGTGGTCGGTACGCATTTCCAGCTCGATGCGGCTGTCGAGATCGCGATCCAGCGAGCCATCGGCGCGTCGTCCGCGCGGACGGGTTCCGGCGATCGGGTAAATTTCAATCTGGCGGCTGGTGGCGTCGTACTTCAGCGAGCTTTCCGGCGAGGCGCCGAACAGCGTGAATTCGTTGTCCTGCATAAAGAACATGTACGGGCTCGGGTTGCTCTTTTTCAGCACGTCGTAGGCTGCCAGCGGAGACGGGCAGGGCAGCGAGAAGCGGCGGGACGGTACAACCTGGAAAATTTCCCCGGCGCGAATCGCTTTTTGCATCTGGCGAACCACGGCGCCGTACTGATCGTCGGTCTGGTTCACATCGCAGGTCATTTTTTCCACTCGCTGCACCGGAAGCGCAGGCGGCGCTTCCGTCATCTGCTGCTGAAGCTGCGCGATGCGATGCTCAAGACGGTTTTTCTCAGCGGTCGAAGGCGTGAACAGGCTGGCCTGAATGCGGGTGTATTGTTTCTGATGGTCGATCACCAGCAGGGTTTCGGCCAGATAGAAACAATAGTCCGGGCAGCGATTGCCCTGCTCGGTTTCCGGTAAATCTTCAAAGCCAGCGACCAGATCGTAGGCAAACAGCCCGCCAAAGAACATCGCTTCACGCTCATCGTGTGGAACGGTGACCAGGTTCTGCAGCAGGCGGAAGGCATCAAAGACGGAAAGGGAGCACAGGCGCGCGTCTTCATCCAGCAGCTGGCTAACCGGCGGGAAATGCAGAATGCGCATTTCTGGATGACGTTCGTTTTCAATGCCTGACGGCAGGGCGGCATCCAGCAGCGGCAGCAGCGATGCGCCATTGTCTGACAAAGCCTTAATTGTGACAGTGTCACCTAGAGCGGTAATGCGCAACGCGCTGTCGACCAGCAGCAGGCTCTTGAGATCGTCCTTGCTGTCGATGTCCGCAGATTCCAGCAGCAGCGTTGCCGGGCGTGCCCCGCACACCTGATGAAACAGCGCGGTCGGGTTGTGGCGGTAGGCCGCCTCGCAGGTCAGCAGTTCGAGATGAGGTTTGGCTGTTTGCATTATATTGTTCTCATTTTCTGTTCAAAAAAAAGCCCGCTTGGAAGCGGGCTGGGTATCTGTTTGCATTTCGCAGACGCGTGACACTGCCCGATGATCAGGAAGTACGCCACCAACCGTGCAGAGTGAAATGTGCTGTCATTTTCAGATACCTTTCTCGTGTGAACTTGCGTACTAGTTAACTAGTTCGATAGCGTGTTGTCAACCCTTGATTTCAGAATTTCGATATAAGTCGGTATCATGATGGTTTCGGATGTCTCCAACCTGTTATGGGAAGTGCTTTGAGCGATACCACCTACGCTATTATTTATGATTTACACAGCCATACTCAGGCCTCTGATGGCCTGCTGACACCCGAAGCCCTGGTTCATCGTGCCGTTGAAATGCGCGTCGGTACGCTGGCGATAACCGATCACGATACGACGGATGCAATACCGGCGGCGCGCGCCGAGATCGCCCGCAGCGGGCTGGCGCTTAATCTGGTGTCTGGTGTCGAAATTTCGACCGTCTGGGAAAACCATGAGATTCATATCGTTGGCCTGAACATCGATATAGACCATCCGGCACTTACTGCCTTTTTGCAAGAACAAAAAACGCGCCGCAACCAGCGCGCAGAGATGATCGGCGAGCGTCTGGAAAAGGCGCATATTCCGGGCGCGCTGGAAGGTGCCCAAAAGCTGGCGAACGGCGGGGCGGTCACGCGCGGTCATTTCGCCCGTTTTCTGGTAGAGGCGGGTAAAGCCACGACGATGGCGGATGTCTTTAAAAAATATCTGGCGCGCGGGAAAACCGGATACGTTCCGCCACAGTGGTGTACAATAAAACAAGCTATTGATGTGATTCATCATTCTGGCGGTAAGGCCGTGCTGGCCCATCCGGGCCGGTATAATCTTTCTGCTAAATGGCTGAAAAGGCTGCTGGCGCACTTTGCCGAAAGCGGTGGCGAGGCGATGGAAGTCGCCCAGTGCCAGCAGGCCCCCAACGAGCGCGCGCAGCTCGCGACCTATGCCCGCCAGTTCGGCCTGCTTGGCTCACAGGGTTCTGATTTCCACCAGCCCTGCGCCTGGATCGAACTGGGGCGCAAGCTCTGGCTGCCCGCTGGCGTTGAGCCGGTCTGGCAGCTCTGGGAACAGCCGCAGCAAATTGAAGAGAGGGAAGTATGAGTCAGTTTTTCTATATCCATCCGGATAACCCGCAGCCACGTTTGATTAACCAGGCGGTGGAGATCGTCCGCAAAGGCGGCGTAATTGTCTACCCGACCGATTCCGGCTACGCGCTGGGCTGCAAAATTGAAGATAAAGGGGCGATGGAGCGCATTTGCCGCATTCGCCAGCTGCCGGACGGCCATAACTTTACCCTGATGTGCCGCGATCTTTCTGAGCTGTCGACCTATGCTTACGTCGATAACGTGGCGTTTCGCCTGATCAAGAACAATACGCCGGGCAACTACACCTTCATCCTGAAAGGGACGAAAGAGGTGCCGCGCCGCCTGCTGCAGGAAAAGCGTAAGACTATCGGTATGCGCGTGCCGTCGAACCCGATAGCGCAGGCGCTGCTGGAAACCCTCGGCGAACCGATGCTGTCTACCTCGCTGATGCTGCCCGGCAGCGAGTTTACCGAGTCCGATCCGGAAGAGATCAAAGATCGTCTGGAAAAGGTGGTCGAGCTAATTATTCACGGCGGCTATCTCGGCCAGCAGCCGACCACCGTGGTCGACTTAACCGAAGATGCACCGGAAGTGATTCGAGAAGGCGTGGGTGACGTAAAGCCTTTCTTGTAATGGTATAAGCAGATATACTACGCGGCCATCAAAGCAGGGCTCGGCCCTCTTTTGACCTGATTCGACGCCTGTGAAGGCGCTAAATTTCCATGTTAAATCAAAGCGTTGGCGTTAACCTTATGATATGTAAAACAAAAGGGTCAACGCAATGAGGAACAGAGTGTACAACAGACATCCTCGATTCACGACGAAGCGCGGTAACGTCTACTACATCAACTTTCGACTTCCCGACGGAACATTTTTCCGTCGTAGCCTCGGCACAGATTCATTGCAAGCGGTCGAGGTTACAATGTCACGTCTAAGTGCTTACATCCCCCTTGTTCAAAATTGTTCGCTGTCCGTCGAACAGTTCAAAATGCACATTGACGGTTTCAGAGAGGCCACTCAGCGCGATTTCGATACTTATCTGTTGGATTGGTTGCGGATGGGCGTTGATGAGGCTAAACGAATGCCTGAATTTGGACGGCTCCAGCGCCAGATTGATTCTGATGCTGCGATCTCTCCGACTACCAGTGTGACTGAGGCGAAAGGCCGCGCGGATGTTCATCTGAATAGGGTGTACAGCGGCGATGATTCAACAGCGCGAATGCTACTTGCCACTTTGTTTAAGAAGAAGGTTTCCTTTGACCAAAGTGATGTAGAACAGGCTTACGAGGTGGCGGGGCAGATTGATTTACATCAGGCTATGCTCCAGCAAGCCTACGATGCTTTCTATTCTGGTGATCTTGTTCGATATCGCACTTTGGTCGATGAGATGCAATCTAAGCTAACAGAAGCCGAACGGTTGAAGAATCCAGTAACTAAACAGGTTGTAGTGCCAACTGTTGAGCCTGAAAGTAACGCTACGCCTCTGCTCTCTGTTGCATGGAAAATGTTTACCACTGAGAAAGGAAAGGGCTGGGCGGCGACTGTCGCCAACGAAAACCAGCGTTTCTATGATGTGTTGATGCATGTTATCGGTGATCTTCCTGTCGGAGCGATCACGAAGCAGCACCTACGGCAAACTATTACCGTTATTGAAAATCTTCCTCGTCGAAATAGAAAGCCTTACTGCGAAATGACGCTTATAGAGTGCATTGATTTTGATGTGCCGGAAGAGGATTTGATGAGCAGCGCCAACGTCAAAAAGCATCTCAAGATTTACTCCTCATTCTTCAAAGACTTCCTGAAAGATGAAAAGGACAATTTAGAGAAAGCCCCGACAGAAGGTATCAAATACGAGGTAACGGAAAACAAGGGCGGCTCTTACTCTAAACCTGAGATGCAGCGCCTTGTAAAGCATCTGAACACTTGCGCCGATTGGCGACGTGATTATTTTCTGACTCTGATATATACCGGAGCACGCCGGGGCGAAATCGCTGCTATCCGCAAAGAGCACATTCGAAAAGATGAGGAAACGCGGCGCAGGTATATTTTCATTGACGGCGGCAAAACTGATCAGGCTGTACGGCAGATACCACTAAACGCAGTCTTAGAAAAGTTACTTTTAGCGCGTATTAAATCGCTCAAATCTTCCGATCCTGTTTTCGGTGATTTGCCGACCTATGAACAGATCGGGCTTGAATGGAACAGCATTATGGCTCATTGCAACATACAAAAGTTTAATGAGTTTGGACAGAAGAGGGTGATCCATGCTCTTCGTCACACTTTCATTTCAGAGGCAATGACAAAAGTCTTGCCCGTAATGGTGCAGTTCTGCGTCGGACACTCCAGAACTCAATCGTTAGGTATCACCGCAAGGTACACGCATAGGCCACCGTTGAGAGACTTACTTCAGGTGGTTGATTGCATAAGTTGGTAAAACTACCTCACCAACGGGAAATAAGGCTGGTGGAGTCCAGCCTTTGGCGGTCATCTCACCTTTTTGAAGATAAGTAGGATCAGAGGTACACTGATCACGAAACCATAAATTGCTGCATCAAAAACACCGCTTGTAGCTTGACCAAGTGAATCAACCGCTTGGTAATACTCTTTCAATGGAACAGGATTTGAGACAAGAGTCTGATTTTCAGAGAAAACCGCGAATGCTTGCGAGGCTACAAACAGTCCGAGGAAGTAACCTACGCTGACAATGCAAATCCCTCCCCATCGGAGAATGGTTTTAGTCCTATTCGTCAACGTCATAAGATCCACCTAATACACCGCCAAAAGTACCGCTGGAATACTGTGATAATGAATCGCCTGTAGCCGCTGCTTCGGCTGCAATGTGCTGAACTTTACCCTTTGGCGACTCTTGGTATCGCGGCAAATTATCCTTGTTGGGATACATTTTTTTAAACTCGCCTGTCATTTCAACAACTGTCATTGATGAGAAGTCAGAACTTTTTGACTCAAGATAACGTTGCAATGAGACAGGGATTGTGAAATCTTCTTCGGATTCTATAGGAATCTGCGTCGTAGTAGATGTGTAGTTGTGCTCGAATACCCTTGAACCAGCAAACTTAATCCCTTCGACAGAGTGAGTGGTACAGTTGTTTCCTGTTACATCGTACTCATCAATTGTGCGGCCTCTGCGTTGGGTTGTTTCTTTCATTTCCGATGTGCGAATCGCTGGTTCACCCTTATTCCAAAGATCTTCAAAGAACTGCCTTGTTTTCGTCGGATCAGCATCATCTATTCGAAACGCTCTTGCGCCCATCCGGTACAACTCTGCTCTATAGTAAACCCTCGCATCTTCACCTTGCAGAAAGTTTAAAATTCCATCACCAGTTAAATTCCCTGGGCCCGTTCTGCCGTAGCGACCATAGGTATAGAGATAAATCGAATTGTCTTGATGTACGGAAACGAACGCATGTCCTGCGTCCGTGGTTTCAGTCCAGAGGTAAACGCCGTTCAATAGCGGGTTATTTTCTGGCTTGCAGGTGTCAGCAAAGTTATCAGTTTTAGGATCTGCAATAGGTCCCGGAAGCACAGGCATCGCGACGAGATGAGATAGATCGATGTGCGTTACTGTTGGTTCTCCACCAAGCTCATAATCATCATCCCAGTTTGATGGAACAAATTTCGATTTGCATGGGCAGGAGCTAAAGCTGTGTAGCGTTCCGGCTATCCTTTTACCATGTATGTCGTCTTCAAGCCCGCCGCAAATACGGTAATATCCAGGATGTTTGCCGCAGGTCACTTTATGACCTTCGCAAGCCATGTCTTTATCGAAAAACTGATGATCGGTACATCCTTCAAGGATTTTTCCGCCGCAAACAGTCTTATCACCTCTAAACAGAAAGTAACCTTTGACTCCCATTAGTGCTTACTCTCTGGCATGGTCAGGAATCCTTCCGGGAGTGTGTCACCTTCACGGAATACCAGCCTGCTTCTGGATTGTGGTGTTGAGATTATTTCGTCGCCATTATCAAGCATACTGCCAACGAGTGCAGCGGATGCGCCCTGCATGATTCGGGCCTTGCCAGCACCGGAAATAATAGTGGCCTCGCTGCCATCAGCATATACAACCTTGTCACCAACCCGAGCAACTTGTAGCCCTCCTGTAGTCGCACTGCCTGAAGCGTGGCGAATGACCCCGCCGCGACGGGTCAGACTTCCAACGACTGCAAACCGGAAAATGTGAGCTAACGGGCGGCTTAAATACTGTTCATTTATTTCTTCAAGTTCTTTCCGGGTTTTGTCGTCGCAAAGTGACAAAAGCTCCTCGTCATAGGGTGGCTGTGAAGAGGATTCCCGGAGTTCAGGCATGATCTCGTTGGTGTATTGCTGCATAAGTCCCTCTACTTGTTATGGAAACAATCATCGTGGTCATTTTACAAACAATAACCACATGCGCAACAAGTATTAGACTTAAGTGAAACTGAAATTCGTTACAAGCAGTAAAGAGGGAGTTGATCCTCCTCGAATGTCCTGGTGTATTTGCACTGTTCGGACGGTCTGATCGTGACGGTTACGCCCCTTTTTTTGTTTAAAACTTAATCATAGGCAAAGTTTTAAGTGGTGAACACGCTGTACAACAAAGTAGGTTACAACGTGGTGAACATCGCGTATAATGGCATTCAGTAATATATGCTAACGCATTGATTTATATAGATTTGTTAGTGCCTGTTCGACGCCTGTGAAGGCGACACCTGAGGAAGCTCAATGAGCGAGAAGTTACAGAAAGTGCTGGCGCGTGCCGGCCACGGTTCACGCCGTGAAATCGAAGCCATTATTGAAGCGGGCCGCGTGAGTGTGGACGGTAAAATCGCCACGCTGGGTGACCGCGTAGAAATCGTACCGGGGCTGAAGATCCGTATCGACGGTCATCTTATCTCCGTGAAAGAGTCCGCTGAACAAATCTGCCGCGTGCTGGCTTACTACAAGCCGGAAGGCGAGCTGTGTACCCGCAATGACCCGGAAGGTCGCCCGACGGTGTTTGACCGTCTGCCTAAACTGCGTGGCGCTCGCTGGATTGCCGTTGGTCGTCTGGACGTGAATACCTGCGGTCTGCTGCTGTTTACCACCGATGGTGAACTGGCAAACCGTCTGATGCATCCAAGCCGTGAAGTGGAACGTGAATACGCGGTGCGCGTGTTCGGCCAGGTTGATGAGAATAAACTGCGCGATCTCTCGCGTGGCGTTCAGCTGGAAGACGGTCCTGCGGCGTTCAAAACCATCAAGTTTACCGGTGGGGAAGGCATTAACCAGTGGTACAACGTGACCCTGACCGAAGGCCGCAACCGCGAAGTGCGTCGTCTCTGGGAAGCGGTAGGCGTGCAGGTTAGCCGCCTGATCCGCGTCCGCTACGGCGACATCCTGCTGCCGAAAGGTTTGCCGCGTGGGGGTTATACCGAACTGGATCTGACCCAAACCAACTACCTGCGCGAGCTGGTCGGCCTGACGCCGGAAACCACCTCTAAAGTGGCGGTGGAGAAAGATCGTCGCCGCATGAAGGCGAACCAGATTCGCCGTGCGGTGAAGCGTCACAGCCAGGTGAGCAGCAGCCGCCGCTCCGGCAGCCGTAATAACAACGGTTAACGTAAAAGCCCGGTGAAGTCACCGGGCTTTTTTCTTTAGTAATCAATCCCAATTTGCGCTTTGATGCCCGCATCAAACGCATGTTTAACCGGACGCAGCTCGCTGACGGTATCTGCCAGCTCCAGAATATCCCGATGACACCCGCGGCCCGTGATGATGACCGTCTGATGGGCGGGACGGTCTTTCAGTGCATTAAGCACGTCTTCCAGCGGCAAATAGTCGTAGGCGACCATATAGGTGATCTCATCCAGCAGAACCATATTGAGTGAAGGATCGGCCAGCATTCTTTTAGCGTGCTCCCAGACGGCCAGACAGGCGGCGGTGTCGGTTTCACGATTCTGGGTGTCCCACGTAAATCCGGTCGCCATCACCTGAAACTCAACCCCGTGGGGCTCAAGCAGATTACGCTCGCCGTTAGGCCACTCACCTTTAATAAACTGGATAACGCCGACCTTCTGCCCGTGGCCGACGGCGCGGGTAGCGGTGCCAAACGCGGCGGTGGTTTTGCCTTTGCCGTTGCCGGTAAAGACGATGACGATCCCTCGCTCGTCCTGTGCTGCCGCGACGCGCGCATCGACCTGTTCTTTCAGACGCTGCTGGCGCTGCTGATGACGTTCTTCACTCATTGCGAAATTCCTGGTTTACGGCCCGGCTGGGCGTCGAAGGTCATCCCGGTTTTGCGGCGGCTGTCGTCGCCCATCAGCCAGAGATAGAGCGGCATAATGTCTGCCGGGGTTTTCAGCTTCTGCGGATCTTCGCTCGGGAACGCGCTGGCGCGCATTTTGGTACGCGTACCACCCGGGTTAATGCAGTTTACGCGCAGATGGCGGCTTTGATACTCCTCCGCCAGTACCTGCATCATGCCTTCGGTCGCGAATTTGGATACGGCATAGGCTCCCCAGTATGCGCGTCCTTCACGACCAACGCTGGAAGAGGTAAAGACCAGAGACCCTGACTCGGATTTGAGTAATAAAGGAAGCAATGCCTGCGTAAGGAAAAACGTGCCGTTGACGTTGACCTGCATCACCTGCTGCCAGATATCAGGATCCTGTTCATCCATCGGACGCACTTCACCTAACAAGCCGGCGTTATGAAGTACGCCGTCGAGTCTCGGATAGTGAGCGCTAATGCGCTGGGCTAATTCCTGGCACACTGCGGGCGTGCAGGTCAGTAAATCGAGGGTATACCACGGGGCTGGCGTACCAGATACCGACTCAATCTCCTGAGCGACGCTTTTCAGTTTTTCTTCGTTGCGCCCAATCAGAATGACGTTCGCGCCATATTCGGCGTATGTCAGGGCCGCCTCGCGACCAATCCCGTCGCTGGCACCGGTGACAAGAATAATCCGGTTTTGCAGCAGATTTTTTTGCGGTTGATAATGCACGGTGACTCCTCAGGCGACCAGTGACGCAATGGCGCCTTTGTGATGACTTTTCGGCTTTATGCCCGAATTCGCCTGATAATTCAATCAGTCTACAGGACGCATTACTGTAAAATTAACAATTTGCAAATATTTAAAGACCAGCCCGGGGATTCCTGAAGGCGGCTCGCAGAGGTAATGTCACGAGCGAGACGCATGGGCAGGGCTGTTGTACACTGCCGTGAAAGATTCGTGGTTAAATCAAGGTGGAACGCGTGGAATTACTTTCTCAATATGGGTTGTTTTTGGCCAAAATCGCGACGGTGGTGGTTGCCATTGCGGTAGTTGCCGTTCTGATTGTCAACCTGACGCAGCGCAAGCGTCAGCGTGGGGAGTTACGCATCACCCGCCTGAGCGAGCAGTATAAAGAGATGCAGGAAGAGATGTCTCTGGCGCTGCTGGATAGTCATCAACAGAAACTCTGGCTGAAAGCGCAGAAGAAAAAGCATAAACAGGAAGCCAAAGCGGCAAAGGCAAAAGCAAAGCTGAACGCGCCGCAGGATAAGGCCACGCCACGTGTCTATGTGCTCGATTTTAGAGGCAGTATGGATGCGCATGAAGTGTCCTCTTTGCGGGAGGAGGTGACTGCCGTTCTGGCCGTGGCGACACCGCAGGATCAAGTTGTCGTGCGTCTTGAAAGCCCGGGCGGGGTGGTTCACGGTTACGGGCTGGCCGCCTCACAGCTACAGCGCCTGCGTGAAAAACAGATCCCGCTGACCGTGGCCGTGGATAAAGTGGCTGCCAGCGGGGGCTACATGATGGCCTGTGTGGCGGACAAAATTGTTGCCGCGCCGTTCTCCATTATCGGCTCGATCGGCGTGGTCGCACAGATCCCGAACTTTAACCGCTTCCTGAAAAACAAAGAGATTGATATCGAACTTCACACGGCGGGTCAGTACAAACGCACCCTGACGCTGCTGGGGGAAAACACGGAGGAAGGGCGTCAAAAATTCCGTGAGGATCTCAACGAAACGCATCATCTCTTTAAAGATTTTGTACACCGTATGCGCCCGACGCTGGACATTGAGCTGGTCGCGACGGGTGAGCACTGGTACGGCGTTCAGGCGCAGGAGAAAGGGCTGGTAGATGAAGTCGGAACCAGCGACGATCTGCTGCTCAACCTGATGGAAGGTAGGGAACTGGTAGGCGTCCGCTTTGCTCAGCGCAAGCGACTGATGGACCGCTTTACCAACAGTGCGGCAGAAAGTGCTGACCGCCTGCTGCTGCGCTGGCTACAGCGCGGACAAAAACCGCTGTTGTAAACAAAAACGCGAGGCACATGCCTCGCGTTTTGCGTTAATCGACCAGGTGATATTTCTCTGAAAGCGTATGCGCCAGATATTTAAACATGTTAAACACGGCGGTGCTTTTCGGGGTCGGCAACCCCTGTTCGTCAAGGAAGTATTCGCCGCTGAAAACCAGCACCCCATTACGCTGTTCTACGCCGGTGGCTTCAATACCCGCCAGCGTATCTTCATGGTCACGGATAAGCTTGTTTGCTTCGATAAGCAGAGAGGCTCGGTCAATAGGTTGGGTCGTATTCTGCATAATCCACTCCTTAAACAGTGACAATAGTCTACGCCGGGGGCGCTTTGGGGGCAAATTTTCCCTGTAATGTGAGGGGATAAGCTGCAGGGGCCTGGCTGGCGGGATTTGCTTTTGCATGCTAATAAAGTTGCGTAACGAATTTTATCAGGTAGAGTGTGCGCTTTCGTCATTCTGGCAACAGAATTGCTTGACATTCAACCGGGAATTCGTCACGAATTACACGAGATGTGAGAAAAATACCCGAGAACTCAATCACCTGGGCGTCTTTTCTTTAACGCCCGGTAAGACAAAGGGGTTGATATCTCCTGACGCAGTCGCAATATCATTGGCTCGTCGTCAGCGGAAGGGAAATCAACGTGCGGCGTATTCCTGGAAGAATTAAATTAGGTAAAGGTGAATATGGGTAAAGCTCTCGTCATCGTTGAGTCCCCGGCAAAAGCCAAAACGATCAATAAGTATCTGGGTAATGACTACGTGGTTAAGTCCAGCGTGGGTCATATCCGCGATTTGCCGACCAGTGGCTCAGCCAGCAAAAAGAGCGCAGACTCTACCTCCACCAAAGGGGCTAAAAAGCCTAAAAAGGATGAACGTAGCGCGCTTGTCAACCGCATGGGTGTTAACCCATGGCATAACTGGGATGCACAATATGAAGTGCTTCCAGGGAAAGAAAAAGTCGTTAACGAGCTGAAGCAGCTTGCTGAAAAAGCAGACCACATCTATCTCGCAACCGACCTTGACCGCGAAGGGGAAGCCATTGCGTGGCACCTGCGGGAAGTGATTGGTGGTGATGACAAACGCTACAGCCGTGTAGTGTTTAACGAAATTACGAAGAATGCGATTCGTCAGGCGTTTGAGAAGCCGGGCGAACTGAATATTGACCGTGTAAACGCCCAGCAGGCACGTCGCTTTATGGACCGCGTTGTGGGCTACATGGTTTCTCCACTGCTGTGGAAGAAGATTGCCCGTGGCCTGTCCGCAGGGCGTGTGCAATCCGTCGCCGTGCGTCTGGTCGTTGAGCGTGAGCGCGAGATTAAAGCCTTCGTCCCGGAAGAGTTCTGGGAAGTTGACGCCAATGTGACCACGCCGGGCGGTGACGCTCTGCCGCTGCAGGTCAGCCATCAGAACGATAAGCCTTTCCGTCCAGAAAACCGCGACCAGACTATGGCCGCCGTGGCGCTGCTTGAAAAGGCACGCTATCAGGTGCTGGAACGTGAAGACAAACCGACCAGCAGTAAGCCTGGTGCGCCGTTTATCACCTCCACCCTGCAACAGGCTGCAAGCACGCGTCTGGGTTATGGCGTGAAGAAGACCATGATGATGGCCCAGCGTCTGTATGAAGCGGGCTACATCACCTACATGCGTACCGACTCGACCAACCTGAGCCAGGACGCGGTCAATATGGTGCGTGGCTACATCAGCGACAACTTCGGTAAGAAATACCTGCCGGAGAGCGCTAACCAGTTTGCCAGCAAAGAGAACTCTCAGGAAGCGCACGAAGCGATTCGTCCTTCTGATGTCTCTGTCCTGGCTGAATCGCTGAAGGATATGGAAGCCGACGCGCAGAAGCTGTATCAGCTGATCTGGCGCCAGTTCGTGGCGTGCCAGATGACGCCAGCGCAGTACGACTCCACCACGCTGACCGTAGGCGCGGGTGAGTTCCGTCTTAAAGCTCGCGGTCGTATCCTGCGTTTTGACGGCTGGACGAAAGTGATGCCTGCGCTGCGTAAAGGCGATGAAGACCGAACGCTGCCGGCAGTGAACAAAGGGGATGCACTCTCGCTGGTTGACCTCGTGCCTGCCCAGCACTTCACCAAGCCGCCTGCGCGCTTCAGTGAAGCGTCCCTGGTGAAAGAGCTGGAAAAACGCGGTATTGGTCGTCCTTCGACCTACGCGTCCATCATTTCGACGATTCAGGACCGTGGCTACGTGCGCGTTGAAAACCGCCGTTTCTATGCGGAAAAAATGGGTGAGATCGTCACCGACCGTCTGGAAGCTAACTTCCGCGAGTTGATGAACTACGATTTCACCGCGCAAATGGAAGACAGCCTCGACCAGGTTGCCAGCCATCAGGCGGAATGGAAAAAGGTACTCGACAGCTTCTTCAGCGACTTTACCGACCAGCTTGAAAAAGCGGAGAAAGATCCTGAAGAGGGCGGCATGCTGCCTAACCAGATGGTTCTGACCAGCATCGACTGCCCAACCTGCGGCCGCAAGATGGGGATCCGCACCGCAACCACGGGCGTCTTCCTTGGCTGCTCCGGCTACGCGCTGTCGCCAAAAGAGCGCTGCAAAACCACCATCAACCTGGTGCCTGAGAACGAAGTGCTCAACGTGCTGGAAGGTGACGATGCAGAAACCAACGCGCTGCGCGCCAAGCGTCGCTGTCAGAAATGCGGCACGGCGATGGACAGCTACCTGATCGATCCTAAGCGTAAACTGCACGTCTGCGGTAATAACCCGACCTGCGACGGATATGAGATCGAAGAAGGTGAGTTCCGCATTAAGGGCTATGATGGCCCGATCGTTGAGTGCGAGAAGTGCGGTTCTGAAATGCACCTGAAAATGGGGCGCTTCGGTAAGTACATGGCGTGTACCAACGACGAGTGTAAAAACACGCGCAAAATTCTGCGTAACGGTGAAGTGGCTCCGCCGAAGGAAGATCCGGTTCCGCTGCCAGAGCTGCCTTGTGAGAAATCCGACGCGTACTTCGTGCTGCGTGACGGCGCTGCGGGTGTCTTCCTCGCCGCCAACACCTTCCCGAAATCGCGTGAAACGCGCGCGCCGCTGGTGGAAGAGCTGCATCGCTTCCGCGATCGTCTGCCTGAGAAACTGCGTTATCTGGCCGACGCGCCACAGCAGGATCCGGAAGGCAACAAAACCGTGGTGCGGTTTAGCCGTAAAACCAAGCAGCAGTATGTTGCGGCAGAGAAAGAGGGTAAAGCGACCGGATGGTCAGCCTTCTTTGTCGATGGCAAATGGGTTGAAGGCAAGAAATAATCTTCCCTAACCGTAACTTACCTGTGAAAGGGCCGGATTTCCGGCCCTTTTTTATTGCCTTGTTATTATTTTTTGTTCCGTACTATACAGTCAGGCTATAAATGATATAGTGGTTATAGTTAACCTGTTTCTTATTATTAAATCGTCTTAAGCGATTGACCGCATGCGCTAAATCGGATGGTCTGGCATGAAATTACAGCAGCTTCGTTATATCGTTGAGGTGGTGAATCATAACCTTAACGTCTCTTCTACCGCCGAGGGGTTGTATACCTCGCAACCGGGCATCAGCAAACAAGTTCGTATGCTGGAGGATGAACTAGGTATCCAGATATTTGCCCGCAGCGGTAAGCATCTTACCCAGGTGACGCCTGCGGGGCAGGAAATCATCCGCATTGCGCGGGAAGTTCTCTCTAAAGTCGATGCGATCAAGTCTGTGGCGGGGGAGCATACCTGGCCGGATAAAGGCTCGCTGTATATTGCCACGACGCATACTCAGGCGCGCTATGCGTTACCCGGCGTCATCAAAGGCTTTATAGAGCGTTATCCTCGCGTCTCTCTGCATATGCACCAGGGGTCGCCAACACAAATCGCTGAAGCCGTTTCCAAGGGGAATGCAGACTTTGCCATCGCCACCGAAGCGCTTCACCTCTATGACGATCTGGTGATGCTCCCGTGCTACCACTGGAACCGTTCTATCGTGGTGACCCCCGATCACCCACTGGCAGGTAAAGGGTCGGTCACTATCGAAGAGCTGGCCCAATATCCCCTGGTGACGTATACGTTTGGCTTTACCGGACGCTCCGAGCTTGATACGGCCTTTAACCGGGCAGGGTTAACGCCGCGCATTGTCTTTACCGCGACGGATGCCGACGTGATTAAGACCTATGTGCGGCTTGGTCTGGGGGTGGGTGTTATTGCCAGCATGGCGGTGGACCCGGTGTCAGACCCTGACCTGGTGCGTCTTGATGCGCACGATGTTTTCAGTCATAGCACCACTAAGATTGGCTTCCGTCGTAGCACCTTCCTGCGCAGCTATATGTATGATTTTATTCAGCGCTTTGCCCCTCATTTAACGCGTGACGTTGTTGATACCGCCGTTGCATTACGCTCAAATGAAGATATTGAAGAGATGTTTAAAGACATCAAACTCCCCGAAAAATAATCACACCCGGTATCTTTCCCTAAGGGAAAGATACCGAAATAACGCCTCAAAGCTAAATTAGAATTATCATCATCTGCGTATCCCCTGTCATATAATGTCATTATCCATTTAATCAGTAAGGTTATAATGTCGCGAATTGACGACAAAAGTAGAAACTAATTAACGCCTTCGCAAATTTTTCTTTTCAATTATTTATTTCTGGTCAAAAGAATGAATATTTCATACCTTCCGGTGCGTAAATTCACTGGCTTTTCGGCTAAAGTTTCTTTAGGATTTATCTCAACAGATGATTAATTGTACCAATTGTTTGGTCCTAAATGATAAGCGATGTCGATTGTATGAGGTTAGCAATGCCTTCAGGAAGTGAAGAACCGCAAAGGGATCCTGCGCTCAAGCGTAAAGCCTGGCTGGCGGTCTTTCTCGTCTCTACCCTGTTTTGGGTGGTGGTTGCTCTCCTGGCCTGGAAATATTGGGGTTGAATATGGCAGTGACGGTACGTACAGAAACGGTAAAACAGATGTGTCAGCATCGTGACAACGGCCACAGAGGGCGTAAAGCACCTGCGACTGTTGTACCCGCGTCCTGGAAACTGACGCCGCAGCAGCAGGCGTTTATTGATGTGTTCGCAGAAGACGAACCCAAAAAACAATAATTTAGTTTATTGCGTAATGATGCAAATAGTCTGAATATCGACTCTGCACTTTTGTACTCTTTAATAAATACACATCAGCAATATAGCACTGAGGACAAACCTCGGAACTTTTTATAAATAATGCCTGGTTTCCCTATGATGAATAACATGACGTCTCACAAATACTGGTCATGGATCGGCGTTTTTACCGTGTCGATTCTGTTCTGGAGTCAGCTCATCTGGTTGGCCCTCCACTAAATTGTAAAACCTCGCTACGGCGGGGTTTTTTGTTTTCCTGTCAGGGACCAATCCTAAATTTATCAATTTGGGTTGTTATCAAAACGTTACGACATCTTTGTGTTATCTTTAATTACGGCCCTGATGATTGTCGGGGCATCTCTGTGATTAAGGAGGAGCTTATGTCGTTAACCCTACGCGAAGCCAGTAAGGACACATTACAGGCAGAAAATAAAACCTGGCATTACTACAGCCTGCCGCTGGCTGCCAGAACGCTTGGGGACATTTCGCGTTTACCCAAGTCATTGAAAGTTTTACTGGAAAATCTTTTGCGCTGGCAGGACGGTGACTCTGTCACCCTCGATGATATCAAGGCGCTGGCAGGGTGGCTTGAAAATGCCCATGCCGACAGAGAAATCGCCTATCGCCCGGCCAGGGTGCTGATGCAGGACTTTACCGGTGTCCCTGCCGTCGTTGATTTAGCCGCGATGCGCGAGGCCGTTAAGCGTCTCGGCGGAGATACCGCAAAAGTGAATCCGCTTTCCCCTGTTGACCTTGTCATTGACCACTCCGTAACCGTTGACCGCTTTGGCGATGATGACGCCTTTGGCGAGAACGTGCGTCTCGAGATGGAACGTAACCACGAGCGGTATGTATTCCTGAAGTGGGGACAGCAGGCGTTCAGCCGGTTTAGCGTGGTCCCGCCGGGTACCGGTATTTGTCACCAGGTTAACCTTGAATATCTGGGGAAAGCCGTCTGGAGTGAGTTGCAGGATAAAGAGTGGGTCGCCTATCCGGACACGCTGGTGGGCACGGACTCCCATACCACTATGATTAACGGTCTGGGCGTGTTGGGCTGGGGCGTCGGCGGTATCGAAGCAGAAGCGGCCATGCTCGGCCAGCCGGTGTCCATGCTTATTCCTGATGTGGTGGGCTTCAAGCTCACCGGCAAGCTGTCTGAAGGCATTACCGCCACCGATCTGGTGCTCACCGTCACTCAGATGCTGCGTAAGCATGGTGTGGTGGGCAAGTTTGTAGAATTCTACGGTGATGGTCTGGATTCGCTGCCGCTGGCCGACCGTGCCACCATTGCCAATATGGCGCCGGAATACGGTGCAACCTGTGGCTTTTTCCCCATTGATGATGTCACGCTGGAATACATGCGCCTTAGCGGGCGCAGCGAAGAGCAGGTCGCGCTGGTGGAGGCCTATACCAAAGCGCAGGGCATGTGGCGAAACCCGGGTGATGAACCGGTCTTCACCAGTACGCTAGAACTCGATATGGGAAGCGTCGAGGCGAGCCTCGCCGGGCCGAAACGTCCGCAGGATCGGGTTACGCTGAGTGACGTGCCAAAAGCCTTTGCCGCCAGCAATGCGCTGGAGGTGAACGTGGCGCAGAAAGACCATCGCCCCGTAGACTATGTTCTGAACGGACATCAGTATCAGCTCCCGGATGGCGCGGTAGTTATTGCAGCCATTACCTCCTGCACCAACACTTCGAACCCCAGCGTGTTAATGGCGGCTGGTTTGTTGGCTAAAAAGGCGGTAGAGCTTGGGCTAAAACCTCAGCCATGGGTCAAGGCCTCGCTGGCACCGGGTTCCAAAGTGGTATCGGATTACCTGGCGCAGGCCAAACTGACGCCGTACCTTGACGAACTGGGCTTTAACCTCGTGGGCTACGGCTGTACGACCTGTATTGGTAACTCCGGCCCGCTGCCTGAACCCATTGAAACGGCGATCAAGCAGGGTGACCTGACGGTAGGCGCGGTCCTGTCCGGTAACCGAAACTTTGAAGGGCGCATTCACCCGCTGGTGAAAACCAACTGGCTCGCCTCACCGCCGCTGGTTGTGGCATATGCCCTGGCAGGGAACATGAATATCAACCTGGTGACCGATCCGATTGGTCACGATCGCAAGAATGACCCTGTCTACCTGAAAGATATCTGGCCATCATCGCGTGAAATCGCGCTGGCCGTTGAGAAGGTTTCTACCGAGATGTTCCGTAAAGAATACGCGGAAGTCTTTGAAGGCACGCCGGAATGGAAAGCCATCAACGTTGCAGGTTCGGATACCTATGGCTGGCAGGATGACTCGACCTATATTCGTCTGTCGCCGTTCTTTGATGAGATGCTCGCCGAGCCGGCACCGCTTAAGGATATCCACGGCGCGCGCATCCTGGCGATGCTGGGAGATTCCGTCACGACGGACCATATCTCTCCGGCGGGGAGTATCAAAGCCGATAGCCCGGCGGGCCGTTACCTGCAGAGCCGGGGCGTCGAGCGTCGCGATTTTAACTCCTACGGATCGCGTCGCGGCAACCATGAGGTGATGATGCGCGGGACCTTTGCCAACATCCGCATTCGTAACGAAATGGTACCTGGCGTGGAAGGGGGCATGACCCGTCATCTGCCGGGAACGGAAGTCGTTTCGATTTATGATGCGGCGGTCAAATATCAGCAGGAAGGTACGCCGCTGGCGGTGATCGCCGGGAAAGAGTACGGTTCCGGCTCCAGCCGCGACTGGGCGGCGAAAGGTCCGCGTCTGCTTGGCGTTCGCGTGGTCATCGCCGAATCGTTCGAACGTATTCACCGTTCGAATCTGATCGGTATGGGGATCCTGCCGCTTGAGTTCCCGCAGGGCGTGACGCGTAAAACGCTGGGCCTGACCGGGGAAGAGCTGATTGAGATTAGCGGTCTGCAAAGCCTGCAGCCGGGTAAAATGGTGCCGGTGAAGTTAACCCGTGCAGACGGGAAAACCGAGGTGCTGGATTGCCGGTGCCGTATAGATACGGCAACCGAGCTGACCTATTACCAGAACGACGGCATTTTACATTATGTGATTCGTAAGATGCTGGATTGATGATACGAGCCCGGCACGCGTGCCGGGCTTTTTAGCATCACTCTTTCAGCAGATGGCCCATTTTGGCGGCTTTGGTATCAAGGTAGTGGGCGTTTTTCGGGTTACGGCCGACAATCAGCGGTACACGCTCGACGATGTTGATCCCCGCTTCGGTCAGGATCTCCACTTTTTTCGGGTTATTGGTCAGCAGGCGAACTTCGTCCACGCCCAGCAGCTTGAACATATCGGCGCACAAGGTGAAGTCGCGTTCGTCAGCGGCAAAGCCGAGCTGATGGTTTGCTTCAACCGTATCGTAGCCCTGATCCTGAAGCGCGTAGGCGCGAATTTTATTTAGCAGGCCTATATTACGACCTTCCTGACGGTGATAAAGCAGCACGCCGCGGCCTTCTTCTGCAATATGAGACAGGGCGGCTTCCAGCTGGAAACCACAATCACAGCGCAGGCTGAACAGCGCGTCGCCGGTGAGACACTCTGAATGGACGCGGGACAGCACCGGCGTCTGCCCTGAAATGTCGCCATACACCAGCGCGACATGATCCTGTCCGGTTGCCAGTTCTTCAAAACCCACCATCAGGAAATCGCCCCAGGGGGTTGGCAGTTTGGCTTCTGCCACACGTTTAAGCTGCATGTGATTCTCCAGAGTAGGCTGACACGTTTCGTGCCTTTGCCCTGTTTTGCTTTCTGTATCAGTTCATTTTGCCACAAGCTCAGCAGGTTCGCCTAATGGGCACCATGCTATATGAACGTTAAACGCACGATCCGACATATCCACCCAAAGGATTAATTTCAGTTATGATTGTGACGCTTAGCGAAAAAGGAGAAGACATGCTTTCAATCGCCAGACGTACGGCAGCAGGTGCGGCCATTTTACTGATTATGCCTCTGACCGTATGGCTTTCAGGCTGGATGTGGCAGCCCGGGCATAATGCCATGTGGCTGAAAACCTTATACTGGATAACGGAAACGGTCACCCAGCCATGGGGAATAATTACCCACGTACTCCTGTGCGCCTGGTTTCTGTGGTGCCTGCGCTTTCGCCTGCGTGCGGCACTGATGCTCTTTGCTATCCTCGGTGGCGCTATCATTGTCGGTCAGGGGGTGAAGTCCTGGGTGAAAGATCGCGTTCAGGAGCCGCGTCCTTTTGTCGTCTGGCTGGAAAAAACCCATCATGTTCCGGTGGATGAGTTCTACAATTTAAAGCGTAAAGATCGTGGCGCGCTGGTAAAAGAACAGCTTGCGGAACAGCAGGATATCCCGAAATTCTTGCGTAAACACTGGCAGAAAGAGACGGGGTTCGCGTTTCCTTCGGGTCACACCATGTTTGCGGCCAGCTGGGCGTTGCTGGGGGTTGGGCTGCTTTGGCCTAGGCGTCGAACGATTACGATCGCGATTTTACTGGTCTGGGCGACGGGGGTTATGGGAAGCCGCTTGCTGCTGGGGATGCACTGGCCGCGCGACCTGGTCGTCGCCACGCTCATCTCATGGTTGCTGATCGTGCTGGCGACCTGGCTCACTGAACGATTCTGCGGCCCGCTAACGCCACCGCCAGAAGAGAAAGCAGAAATAGCCGAAAGGGACCAAACCGACGCCTGACGGTTGATATTCCGTATTTTGCCCATAGATCCATGACCTGCGCGTCACTTTTTCCGTTTCGCGCTCGTCGCTAAAATGGTAGTTTATAAGGCTGATTGCGGTGAATTGAACACACTTTATTCGCTTGAACCACATAACGGGAAGTAATGTGAAATATTTACTCATTTTCTTACTGGTATTGGCGATTTTTGTCATTTCAGTCACGTTGGGTGCACAAAACGATCAGCAGGTGACGTTTAACTATCTGCTGGCTCAGGGTGAGTATCGCGTCTCGAGCCTGCTGGCGGTCTTATTTGCTGCCGGCTTTGCCATTGCCTGGCTGGTTTGCGGTCTTTTCTGGCTGAAAGTCCGTGTTTCGCTTGCGCGCGCTGAACGTAAAATTAAGCGACTTGAAAATAACATTGCCCCTGCGTCTGACATCCCGGAAAGCTCTGGCGTGCCGGTCGTGAAGGAATAATCGACTATGCTGGAGTTGTTGTTTCTGCTTTTGCCTGTAGCCGCAGCCTATGGCTGGTATATGGGCCGCAGAAGTGCGCAACAAACAAAACAGGATGAGGCCAATCGGCTCTCCCGCGACTACGTTGCGGGGGTAAACTTCCTCCTGAGCAATCAGCAGGACAAAGCGGTAGACCTGTTCCTCGATATGCTGAAAGAGGATACCGGGACGGTTGAAGCGCATCTCACCTTGGGAAACCTGTTCCGCTCTCGCGGCGAGGTTGACCGCGCCATTCGTATTCACCAGACGCTGATGGAAAGCGCCTCTCTGACCTACGATCAACGTCTACTTGCAGTGCAACAGCTGGGGCGGGATTACATGGCCGCGGGGTTGTACGATCGTGCTGAAGATATGTTCTCCCAGCTGGTGGATGAAACAGAGTTCCGCATCGGCGCGCTGCAGCAGCTCCTGCAGATTTATCAGGCCACCAGCGACTGGCAGAAAGCCATTGATACGGCTGAACGTCTGGTGAAGCTGGGGAAAGATAAGCAGCGCGTTGAGATAGCCCATTTCTACTGTGAGCTTGCGCTTCAGCAGATGGGCAATGACGACATGGACAAAGCCATGGCGTTACTGAAGAAAGGTGCCGCCGCGGATCGCAACAGCGCGCGAATATCCATCATGATGGGGCGCGTGTTTATGGCGAATGGCGACTACGCCAAAGCCGTTGAAAGCCTGCTGCGGGTGATCGACCAGGACAAAGAGCTGGTCAGTGAAACGCTGGAAATGCTGCAAACCTGCTATCAGCAGCTGGATAAGCAGGAAGAGTGGGTAGCATTCCTGCGTCGCTGCGTGGAAGAGAACACCGGCGCCACCGCTGAACTGATGCTCTCAGACGTCGTTGAGAAGTATGAGGGAAGCGACACCGCGCAGGTTTACATTACGCGTCAGCTGCAGCGTCATCCGACCATGCGGGTCTTCCATAAGCTGATGGATTACCACCTTAACGACGCGGAAGAAGGGCGCGCCAAAGAGAGCCTGATGGTGCTGCGCGATATGGTTGGCGAGCAGGTGCGCAGCAAGCCACGCTATCGTTGTCAGAAGTGTGGTTTTACCGCGTATACGCTCTACTGGCACTGTCCTTCCTGCCGCGCCTGGTCCACTATCAAGCCAATCCGTGGCCTGGACGGGCAGTAATTTTTTAAAAGCCTTTATTTTAGTTACAACATACTGCTGGCTTTTAACGGTTTCTCAACACCGTGCGGTTTGCTGGCCTGTCAGGGAAATAAATGGATTCTGTCAATTTGCGACGACGGCAGGTAGAATGCTGGCCGTTTATCTGTTCCGCGCCGCTGCGCGCCCATAGACGAAAAGGGCTGGTCATGACGTCTGTTACATCCTCCACTTCCCGAGTAATTACGGATTCTCCTGTTGTTGTTGCGCTTGATTACAATAAGCGTGACGCTGCACTGGCGTTTGTCGACGGCATTGACCCTCGCGACTGCCGTCTGAAAGTTGGCAAAGAGATGTTCACGCTGTTTGGACCGCAAATCGTTCGCGATCTGCAGCAGCGCGGCTTTGACGTTTTCCTCGATCTGAAATTCCATGATATCCCGAATACCACGGCGCACGCCGTTGCCGCAGCCGCAGAACTGGGCGTATGGATGGTTAATGTCCACGCGTCGGGTGGGGCAAGAATGATGACCGCTGCCCGTGAGGCGCTCCTGCCGTTCGGTAAAGATGCACCGTTGCTGATTGCGGTCACCGTGCTGACCAGTATGGACGAAAACGATTTACGCGACCTGGGTGTGACGTTGTCACCAGCAGAGCACGCTGAGCGCCTCGCGCGTCTGACCCAGCATTGCGGCCTGGATGGCGTCGTCTGCTCCGCGCAGGAAGCGGTACGTTTCAAATCAGCGCTGGGCAAGGATTTTAAACTCGTCACGCCGGGTATCCGTCCTGCAGGCAGCGACGTGGGCGATCAGCGCCGCATTATGACGCCTGAGCAGGCGCTGGCTGCAGGCGTTGACTACATGGTCATTGGGCGTCCGGTGACGCAGTCTGCAAACCCGGCTGAGACGCTTAAGGCTATTAACGCATCGCTGAAGAAGGGGGCGTAATGACCGATTCCAACAGCCGCCTGGTCTATTCAACCGATAGCGGGCGTATTGACGAACCGAAAGCGAAAGTGGAACGTCCAAAGGGGGACGGCATTGTTCGGATCCAGCGCCAGACCAGTGGACGAAAAGGAAAAGGGGTTTGTCTTATCTCCGGCATTGACCTTGATGATGCTGAACTGACAGCGCTGGCAGCCGAACTGAAAAAGAAATGTGGCTGCGGCGGTGCCGTGAAAGACGGCATTATTGAAATCCAGGGTGATAAACGTGATTTAATTAAATCTCTGCTGGAAGCCAAAGGTATGAAAGTCAAACTGGCAGGCGGCTAAAATAAATGAGCCACGGCAAATGCCGTGGCTCGTGTTATATACGTGCGTATGTCAGACCTGAAATGCGTTTAAATATCGCATTACCGGGGAAGGCTTGGATAATTATTATTTGCCAACCTGGTGACCGATAATACCACCGACAGCAGCGCCACCTAATGTACCCAGCGTACTACCATCCGTTAATACTGCACCACCGAGAGCACCGGCACCGGCACCAATAGCGGTGTTACGGTCGCGTTTAGACCAGTTAGAGCACGCGCTCAGGGACATTGCTACAGTGATTGCCAGAACAGCGGCGGCTAATTTTTTGCTGGTTAAGGTCATAATACTTTCTCCTGAATTATAGATTCACGGAAAGACGTACGCGTTAAGTATAGACGAATTGAATACTTAATTCTTATCCCCGTGAAAGCTGGTCGCGCAGGCGTTACTTCATCACGCAGGTGATAGTCACTTCCTGTTATATCGCTAACAGTAATTTTACGACTTTAATGCAGGTTAAACAGGTAAAAACTCTTAAAGCAGGGTTAAGAATCATCTCAGAGAAAGAAGGGCGAATGCGCCCGAAGTTCGGGCGCGGAGGGGAGTCAGGCGCTGGTTTTAATAATATTGACGATCAGACCACTGTCTTCCAGTTTATTACGGTGCGCGTCGCTCAACCGCTCGTCGGTAATCACACGGCTAAAGCGTGAAACGGGGCCCATCGTGTAAGGGTGAACGGCGCCAAATTTAGAGCTGTCTGTGAGCACAATGGCTTCACACTCTTTTTCCAGCACGGCATTCACCACGTCGGAGCGCATCATATCCCGGCCGGTAAAACCTGTCTCCGGCTGCCAGCCGTCAATCCCAATAAAGGCCTTGCTGAAATGAACCTGCTGGACGTACTGACGGGTCAGCGGGCCTACCATGCTTTCGCTTTTTTTCTGGTAAATTCCGCCGAGCAGTATCACCTCGCAGCGCGTCTCTTTGAGCAAATGCGCGATATAGCTGCTGACGGTGATGATGGTCACGTCTTTTTGATCGGCAAGCGTGCGCGCCAGAAGGGCATTACTGCTGCCGTTTTCAATAAAGACGGTCTCGCCGTTGTTCACCAGGGACGCGGCAAATTCAGCCAGTTCACGTTTGAGCGCGTAGTTGTTCATCATGCGCGTCTCAACGTCATCACTGTCCAGAGGGACAGCATATCCGTGCGCGCGACGCAGGTAGCTCTGTTTTTCCAGCAGATTAAGATCCTGACGTATGGTGACTTCAGAAACGCCAGTGGTTTTAGCGAGATCGACTACGCTTACGCGTCCCTGATCGATGACCATCTGCAAAATGAGTTGTTGTCGGGAATTCATAGCATCCATTTAATAAAGCGAAACGAGGTCGGAGACAGTGGGGTTAAACTTCCCACGGCGCTTTTGGCTGTCCGTTTTCAGGCGTATTGTCAGCGCCATTCTGAGCGAGAAGTTCAGACTTCAGGATCTCGAGATTACGGATAGCAGAGTGGTAATCGCCTGCCACCAGGATATCCAGCACGGTATCAATTCGTTGTGCTACAGCTTGTGCGTCAATAGTCGACATAATCTCACTCCAGGCGCGAAAAGTTAATATTTTCAATGATGCAGAAATTAGGGTCAAAAGAGAAGGGAAAAAATGCAATAACTAAATTACATAAACGTAAGTGATAAATTTATTCCCCCTCATGCAGCAGGCTTAATGAGTGGATTAGTCTAAAACTGCGCGCAAGGCGCTTTTTTATAAGAGGAATTAGACTATGACAGTTATCAATCAGCCTACCTGTACACTGTTTACCGACACTGAACGGTTCACGCAGCTGTCGGGTTATTACGAGGCGGAGCGTCACACCGTCTGGATGATGCTGCGGGCTCAGCCGCGACCTTGCTTTAACCATGCGTTAATTGAGGAGATCATGAACTTTTCATGGCTGGTTCGCCAGTCTGGTTTTGCGGTTGATTTTTGGGTAACCGGATCGCTGGTTCCGGAGATGTACAATGTGGGCGGTGACTTACAATTCTTCGTCGAGTGCATTCAGAACGGACGTCGGGAAGCGTTGCGGGCGTACGCGCGCGCCTGCGTTGATTGCGTCCATGCGGCCTCACGAGGGTTTGATACGGGAGCCATCACTCTGGCAATGGTCGAGGGCAGTGCGTTAGGAGGTGGTTTTGAGGCCGCTCTGGCGCACCATTTCGTCCTGGCTCAGCGCGATGCCCGTTTAGGTTTCCCGGAGATAGCCTTCAACCTGTTTCCGGGTATGGGAGGATATTCCCTGGTTGCACGCCGTTCAGGCATGAAGCTGGCGGAAGAACTCATCTACAAAGGGGAATCCCATACGGCTGAATGGTACGAACAGCATGGGCTGGTGGATGTCCTGTTTGAACCCGGACAAAGCTATGTCTCCACCCGAACCTTCATCGATACGCTGCGGCCAAAACTGAACGGCGTAAGGGCGATGCTGCGCGCCCGTACCCGCGTTCTGCAATTGCCCCGCAGTGAACTGATGGACATAACGGAAGACTGGGTGGATGCTGCTTTCTGCCTGGAGCCGAAAGATATCGCCTACATGGAGCGCCTGGTCACGCTGCAAAACCGCCATCACGCGGCGGGTCTGCGTAAAGCCAGTTAACGTTGATTTCGCGCTTGATATCGTTTTAGCCACCGCTCGAATGCGGCAGCGGGCATCGGCTTAGCAAACAGAAAACCCTGCCGCTCGTTGACGCCGTTCTTGGTCAGAAAGGCGTCTTCTTTTGCATTTTCCACACCTTCGGCAATTACCTGCAGATTTAACGCCTGCGCCACCGCGACAATAGCGCGCACCAGTGACTGGGAAATAGACTGCTTATGAATGTCCCTGACAAAGGATTGATCGAGTTTAATGGCGTCGATAGGGAAGCGGGCGAGCTGCGAAAGAGAAGAGTAGCCGGTGCCAAAATCATCCAGATGAATTTGCGCCCCGAGTCTGCTGAACTGCTGGATCACGGACAGCGCCAGCTCTTCGTTCTCGATAAGACAGCTTTCGGTCAACTCAACGTCGACAGGGCAGTATTCAAAATTCAGATCCTTCAGCGCCTGCTTTAAGTCGCTGAAGATAGTCTGGTCGGCCAGCTGTCGTGCAGAGACGTTCACCGCCACGCGCAGGTTAATTCCCTTATCGCGCCATTTTGCCACCTGGCGAACCACATCAAGCATCACCCAGCGGCCCAGCGGCACAATCAGCCCCGACTCCTCGGCATAAGAGATAAACTCCAGCGGCGGGATCAGGCCGCGTTCTGGTGATTGCCAGCGGACCAGTGCTTCAAGGCTTCTGACTTCCCCACGCCAGGTTATTTTGGGCTGATAGTGGATTAGAAGCTGATCGTTATCCAGTGCTTTACGCAGGTTGGTATCGAGCCAGAGATACTCAAATACGCGCTGGTTCATCTCGGGTGAGAAGACGCAGAACTTGCCCCGGCCGTTCTCTTTGGCGGTGTACATGGCGGTATCGGCGTTACGAATGACGCTTTCCCGGTCGCTACCATGCTGCGGGGCGAGGGCGATACCCAGAGAGCAGCCGGTATAAATCTCAATCAGACCGATTCGGAACGGCTGGCGCAGACGGGTTAAAATGCGCGACGCCATCGCCTCCAGAGAGCCCTGTGAGGTATTGGTGGCCATGACGATAAACTCATCACCGCCCAGTCGCGCCAGCACCTGTTCCTCATCCAGACAGCTCAAAATGGCGAGGGCGACAGCCTGTAACAGCTGATCGCCAAACATATGCCCGTAAGCGTCGTTGACCTTTTTAAAGTTATCCAGATCGAGATACACCACGCCTACCTGCGTGTCGCCGCGGTTGACGATGGCGTCAGAAATCAGATCGTGGATCGCATTGCGGTTTGGCAAGCCGGTGATGGTATCGGTATTGGCCAGCACGCGCAGCCGCTCCTGAGCGCGGCGTTCCTCGGTAATATCTGTCCCGGAACAGATAAGGAAAATTTCATTTTTACCGCTGCCGCTGTGAACGAATTTGTTTCTGAACAGAAACAGCCGCTGCCCTTTACGCGTTTTGATCCAGCGTTCGACTTCGTAGGAGCTGCCGTTGCGAAAAAAACCGGTAATATTGCGCTTTGAAGCGGCCGCTTCGCTGCGGCTCATAAACAGCTTAAACACGTTCTGGCCAATCACTTCTTGCTCTTTCAGGCCGGTATACTCTTCGCTAAGCCGGTTAAAACGCTGGATATTGCCGTGCCGATCGAGAATAACAATGACGGAGTTGGCCTCAGAGACAACCTGTTCCGCAAAAGAGAGCCCTTGAGCCAGATCGCGTGCCACGGAGGGCGTATCGTTCCAGGCGGAAGCGGTTCCGGCCCACTCGTTACGGGTAATTTTACGACCCACAAGATGCACCGGGACATCTTCTCCGTACAGGGAGAGCGACATGGAAATGCTGGAGGTAATAACGGTTAAATGACGGATGAGATCGGCCTGTTCATCGTCCAGCGCCACGACCTGAGTGACATCGGCATTTTCGCTGGTGGAAAGGTGCAGAGCGTTGCTGTCAGCTGATAAGCGCCACCACGGGCTGTGAGTCCCCATGTAGCGAAACAGCAAATTCTGCTCCAGATCGTCCATCATGTTTTCTCCCGCAGCTGTTCATTAGCGCACAAATTATTCATTTGTTGTCGACTTTTCCGTTGAGAAACAGCGGCAAAACCGAAGTGAACCTGTTGTTTTTCCCTGCTTTCTTATAATAAAACGAGTCAGGTTAAAAAGGATACTGAGCGTATAAAAATTCATGCAACCGAATATAACAACACTCTTTTACTGTAGATAATTATGGCGGTTTTAGGCGAAGGGATACTGAAAATAGTAAGGAAAAATAATGATTTTGTGGCGAGGATTAAAATAAAAATTGTCGGCCCTTCCGAAACGAAAAGACCGACAATGTAAGCGGTTATCAGGCGACAGGACGCGCGATAATACTGCGGGTTTCCATGCGAACTTCGGCGATATTAACGTCAATCACGTCGGTGACTTTGTAAACTGTTTCACCTTTAATTTGCACGGTACCGTTTTCCTGACTACAGACCATTTCGTCGCGAACCGCATGCAGGAATGGCGCAGGAATAAACGCGACAGCGCCGTTATCGACCAGACGGACGCGCATCCCCCCGCGGCTGATATCGATGATCTCTGCGGCAAAATGGGTATCCGTACCTGCTTTATCCTGCAGGAAGCGTGCGTACAGCCAGTCCCCGACGTCACGTTCCGCCATGCGGTTCAGACGGCGACGATCGGCCATCTGCTGCGTGGTGTCCTCCTCAGGACGGGCAATGGTTTCACCTTTGATAATCGCTTTCAGCAGACGGTGGTTAACCATATCGCCATACTTACGGATCGGCGATGTCCAGGTGGCGTAAGCTTCAAGGCCAAGACCAAAGTGCGGCCCAGGCTCGGTGCTGATTTCAGCGAAGGACTGGAAGCGACGAATGCGGCTGTCCAGGAAACCTGACGGCTGCGCGTCCAGTTCGCGGCGAAGCTTGCAGAAGCCCGGCAGCGTGAGCACTTCTTCCGGATCAACGTGCACATCGTGATTCTTCAGCAGTGCCGCCAGCGCTTCGGTATTCGCCGGGTCAAACCCGGTGTGAACGTTGTAAATGCCAAAGCCCAGTTTGTCGCGCAGCACGCGTGCGGCACAGATGTTGGCGGAAATCATCGCCTCTTCAACGATGCGGTTTGCAATGCGTCGCGGTTCGGCCACGATGTCCAGCACTTCGCCTTTCTCGCCCAGAACAAAGCGATAATCCGGGCGGTCTTTGAACACCAGCGCGTGGGTTTTACGCCACTCGCCGCGGTTCAGGCAGATGCGATGCAGGAGACGGATCTGCGCGGCAATGGCGTCGGAATCAGGTTTCCAGCTACCGGTATTTTCCAGCCAGTCGGAGACGTTATCGTAGGCAAGCTTGGCTTTCGACTCGATAGTGGCGGCGAAGAACTCGATATCGTCTTCAATCGCGCCATCTGCGGCGATAGTCATGCGGCAGGCAAGGACCGGGCGCACTTCATTTGGACGCAGCGAGCAGAGATCGTCTGACAATTCGCGCGGCAGCATCGGAATATTGAAGCCCGGTAGGTAGTTGGTGAACGCACGGATTTTCGCCGCGTCATCCAGCTTGCTGCCCTCGGCAATCCATGCGGTGGGATCGGCAATGGCAACGGTCAGATGCAGTTTGCCGTCGGCGCTCTCTTCAGCGTACAGCGCGTCATCCATATCTTCTGTGCTCGCGCTGTCGATGGTGACAAACTCCAGCGCGGTGAGATCGCGACGGGTCAGACCCTCATCCTGCATCTCGGTCGCTACGCCGTTCGGCGCTTCTTTTTCAAGATTATGGCGTGCCAGCGTGACCCACCATGGCACGAAATGGTCGGCGCCAAAGGTGATGAACTGGGTCAGTTCAGCATAAAAACCGCGATCGCCTTTCAGAGGATGACGGCGCATTTCTGCTACGGCCCAGTCACCTTCTTTAAAATCATGCTCAACGCCACGGGCGGCGCGGCAGGGAATAGCATCTTTCAGCAGGGGATGATCCGGCACGATAGAAAGACGATCGTCTTTTCTCTGTACCTTACCCACAAAACGGGTCAGGAACGGTTCGATCAGTTCTTCCGGCTCGGCAGACTCGCGGTCCTTCTCGGTATGAATGACGGCCATGACGCGATCGCCATGCATCACTTTCTTCATCTGCGGAGGCGGAATGAAGTAGCTTTTCTGCGCGTCAACCTCAAGGAAGCCAAAGCCCTTTTCCGTGGCTTTTACGACCCCTTCTGCACGCGGCGTCTGGGAATGCAGTTGCTGTTTAAGCTGCGCTAGCAGCGGGTTGTCCTGAAACATAATGTTCTATTTTCGTAGCCATTGAGCGGCTGACAGTTTTACGCGATTCTCACTGTCTCAGCAAGCGGTCTTTGGGTAATGAGTGTGGTTATTCCTCTTTACCAAACGCGACTTTCAGACGATTAAGCCAGCCATCAAACGCACTCCGGGTAAGCAGCGTGATGGCTTGTTCGCCCGTGAGCCCTTGATCCGTGATCGGGGTAAACTGCGCGGCGCTGAAGCGGTCCGGAGAGCGTGTCAGCAGTTCGAGCGCCGCTGAAAGTTCGGTGGAAGTCAGTGGGATCTCTTCGCGAGTGTTTAACAGGATTTCGCCGGTCAGATCGAGCAGCGTCGGCTCATGACAAAGAACCGGCGTCAACGCCTCAAGCGCGGGTTCAGCCTGCCAGCGGGACAAGGACTCAAGCTGATGCGCATTCGCATAGCGCAGCTCAACGACAGGTAAAAGCGGCGTCCACGCATCGTGGCTAGCGGGGAGCGTGTGCGGCTGAATATGATGTCCCGGCAACCAGCGAACAGGATGTCCCAGCAGGGCCTGAAAAATTGCGACCACGCGCGCCTGAAAACCGATAAAGCCGATAATCTGGTTAATTACCACGATGTCGTACGTGGACAGGCCCACCTCGTCAAGCTGGTTGCGGGCTTTATCATCGATCACATCAGGAGAGCTGGAAAGCTGGCGGGCATACTGCGTAATTTGCGCCAGACGTCGGTTGCTTTCGCGCGAGGAGTCCGGGCCGGGAAGCGGAGCGAGGAGGGCGGCATAGTGGTTACAGAGCCGCTGAACGCCGCAGGCCTGTGCGACCGTTAGCGCGGTACTGAGCCGATCGTAGGCGCTGAGCGTATGCAGGCGGTTCACGGGAATCGAGAGCGGAAACAGCTGGTGGCATAAGGCTCTGGCAGGAGCAAGCCAGCCAGAACAGGCGGCGACAATCTCATCAGGCAAGGCTAAATCGAGCAAAAAACGATCGTCGACGTTAGCGGCTTCGGGCACCAGGGGCAGAACATCAGTCTGCGCGTGGTTTGACTGGGTCTCGTGATACCAGTGGCCTTTGCCGGAAAAACGGCGTTGTTCCATGTGCGTTCCTTGATCTCAAAATGGCGATCAATATCCTGGCGTAAGGCAGATAAAGGGAAAAATATTGTTAGGTGATAACAAATAGCAGAACGGAATAACGAAGGGAGGGGAGGGGGGAAACTCTCTTCCCGTGCGGGAAGAGAGTCACAGCTTATTTAATTTCCAGCTCGTTCATTGCAGCGATGTTGAAGCCGCCGTCAACGTGAACCACTTCGCCGGAGATACCCGCGGAAAGGTCAGAGCACAGGAATGCTGCAGAGTTACCCACATCTTCAATGGTAACGGTACGACGAATCGGGGTAACCGCTTCGCAGTGAGCCAGCATTTTACGGAAATCTTTAATACCGGAAGCCGCCAGGGTGCGGATAGGACCTGCAGAGATGGCGTTAACGCGCACGCCTTCAGGACCCATTGCGTTCGCCATGTAGCGTACGTTGGCTTCCAGAGAGGCTTTCGCCAGGCCCATAACGTTGTAGTTAGGGATAGCACGCTCAGCGCCCAGGTAGGACAGAGTCAGCAGGGCTGCGCCCGGGTTCAGCATCGCGCGGCAGGATTTCGCCATCGCAACGAAGCTGTAGGAGCTGATGTCGTGAGCGATTTTAAAGCCATCACGGGTAACCGCGTTTACGTAGTCGCCGTCCAGCTGGTCGCCAGGAGCGAAGCCGATGGAGTGAACGAAACCGTCGAATTTCGGCCATGCTTTTGCCAGTTCAGCAAACATCCCGTCGATGCTTTCGTCTTGTGCAACGTCGCATTCCAGCACGATGCTGGAACCCAGCTGCGCGGCAAACTCTTCAACACGGCCTTTCAGCTTGTCGTTCTGATAGGTGAACGCCAGTTCAGCGCCTTCGCGATGCATTGCCTGTGCGATGCCGTATGCGATGGACAGTTTGCTGGCAACGCCAGTCACCAGAATGCGCTTACCGGAAAGAAAACCCATAGCTTTAATCCTTATATTCATTGCTAATTTTGCCTTGTAATTCATAGTGTTACAGGCAGTATTTCAAAATCATTCGAAATTAGCTCGAAATTATAGCCCACTCACAGCCCCTTGTGTCACGATATTTCTCGCTGTTCTCCGAAGACGCCTGCTCCGAAGAATGCGCCGCGGACTCGCGGGGGCTCAAAATTTCAGCATTCGTCCAGTATATCACCCGGCAACAGCTTCGCCTCATCCAACCAGCGAGGAAGTGCGATCCCGCAAGGGTATTCACGCTTTCCTGAGGTTGTCGATGAAGCGCGCGATGACGATAAAGAAAACCGGTACGAAGAAAATGGCGAGAAGCGTACCGCTAATCATCCCGCCAAATACGCCGGTACCGATGGCATGCTGCGTACTGTCGCTCGCACCATTGGCCAGCATCAACGGAACAACCCCCAAGGTGAAGGCTAACGACGTCATCAGAATAGGGCGCAGGCGCTGGCCGGCGGCATGAATGGTTGCCGCCAGCAGGGGCTGCCCCTGGCGATGGAGCTGCCTCGCAAATTCAACAATCAGAATGGCGTTTTTGGCCGACAGGCCGATAAGCGTAATCAGGCCGACCTTGAAGAAAACGTCATTCGTCATGTCGGCAACGGACACCGCTATCACCGCGCCGATAAGGCCCAGCGGAACGACCAGCATGACCGCAAATGGAATAGACCAGCTCTCATACAGGGCGGCCAGCACCATAAACACGACCAGTATCGACAGGACGATAAGGCCCGGAAGCTGAGATTCCGATTTTCTCTCCTGCAATGAACTCCCTGCCCACTCGCCCGCCATGCCCTGAGGTAAATCTCTGGACAAACTCTCCATAACCTTCATTGCGGTGCCGCTGGACTCTCCCGGCGCCGCATTTCCGGTAATGCGAATAGCCGAATATCCCTGATAACGCGTCAACTGCTGCGGCGCAACGTGCCAGGAAAGCGTGGCAAACGTCGATACCGGCACCATCTGCCCCATCCGGTTTTTCACTGATAATGTCAGTATCTGCTCAGGCTGCATTCGGTAGGGCGCATCGGCCTGAACAATCACCTGCTGAACGCGGCCGTTGTTCGTATAGTCATTAACGTAATTTGAGCCCAGGGTGACGGAGAGCGTCTGGTTGATTTCATCAAACGAGACGCCCATTGCTTCCGCCTTTTCTCTGTCCACCTGGAGCGCAAGGTTTGTTCCTTCCGGCAGACCGTCTATATACACGTCACTCAGTTCAGGGCGCTGGTTGGCCTGCAGGACCAGCGCGTCGGCAGCGCGCTTTAACGCCTCGTAGCCCAGTCCCGCTCTGTCCTGCACGTACCAGGTGAAGCCCGACGAGGTGCCCATATCCGAAATGGCCGGCGGGAGCAGGCTCATCGTGACGGCATCAGAGACGTTCGCCATGCTGGCCTGTATCTGGTCGGCTTCCCCCTGGGCCGTCGAGCCCTGCCGATCTTTCCAGTCCTTCAGCGTGGTGAAGGCCATAGCCGAGTTTGGCCCTGAACCTGAAAATCCAAAGCCCAGGATCATAATGTTGCTTTCAATATCCGGCCGGGCCGCAATTTCCTCTTCAAATTTTTTAACCACGTTGAGGGTGCGCTGCATCGTGGCATCAGAAGGCAGCTGGATTGAGGACATAAAGTAGCCCTGATCTTCATCCGGCAGAAAAGACGACGGTAGCGAAGACAATCCCAAAAACAGCGCAGCACAAAGCGCAGCGTAAAGGAGCAGCATACGCCCGGTTCGCTTCAGAACGGCACCCAGCCCGGCTTCGTAACAGGCGGTGAGCGAACGAAAGCGCGCGTTAAACCCGACCGCGAACCTTCCGCCTCCGCTCTTTCCTGCCTTATGCGGCTTGAGTAACGTTGCGCACAGGGCAGGCGTCAGCGTCAGGGCAAGAAACGCGGACAGCAGTATGGAGACCGCCATGGAAATACAAAATTGTCGGTAGATAATCCCGACGGATCCTTCAGCAAACCCCATGGGGATAAAGACGGCGGTCAGCACCAGCGTGATGCCAATAATCGCCGGGGTGATTTCCTGCATGGCTTGCCGCGTGGCGTCACGCGGGGACAGGCTTTTTTCCTCCATCAGCCGTTCGACGTTTTCTACGACCACAATGGCATCATCAACGATAATCCCTATCGCCAGCACCATGCCGAACATCGTCAGAATATTGATGGAGTAGCCGCTCAACAGCATCACGGTGAAGGTGCCAAGAAGGGCGACGGGAGCAACAATCGCCGGGATAAGCGTACAGCGTATCTTGTGCAGAAACAGCAGCATAACCAGGAAGACCAGGACCATCGCTTCCACAAATGTCTGAACAACCTTCATGATAGAAAGTTTCACAAACGGCGCGGTATCGAAGGGGATCGTAAACGCCATTCCTTCGGGTAACACCCGGGAAAGTTCGTCGATGCGAGCCCGTACGCCGGAAGCCGTACTCATTGCGTTGGCGCCAGGCGAGAGCTGGATTGCCGCCGCCGTTGCGGGCACGCCATTTTCGCGGATACCAAAAGCGTAGCTTTGCAGACCAGATTCAATCCGCGCAATGTCGGACAGTTTCAGGCGGGCGCCGGATGCGTCAGATTTCAGGGTGATATTCCTGAACGCCTCTACCGAGGAGAGCTGTCCCTTCACCGTGATGGGATACGTTACCCCTTGTCCTTCAGATGCTGGCTCATCTCCCGTTTTACCGGGCGAAACGAGGGCATTCTGCTGGCCAACAGCGATAAGCACATCGCTCACCGAAAGGCCGTAGGTGTGGAGCTTCATCGGATCCAACCAGATTCGTAGCGCTTTTTCGCCGCCAAACAGCTGAACTTTCCCTACGCCGGGCACGCGACGAAGCTCGTCACTGACGTTTCGGGCAAAATAGTCGCTTAAGTCGGCTTCCTCAAATTGACCTGTCGTGGACTTAAGCCCCACCATCATCAGAAAACCCGAATTAGCGGCCTCGACGTTAATCCCGTTTTGCCTTACCGCCTGAGGTAGACGAGGCTCGACGATCTTAATCTGATTTTGCAGATCCATCTGCGCCAGCTTGATGTCCGTGCCCGGTTTAAACGTGACGGTAATCGATGCCGAACCGGTTGTGTCACTGGATGATTCAAAGTAGAGCAAATTATCTACGCCAGAGATTTCGCGCTCGATTAACGATACCACCGACGTGTTCATGATATCGGGACTGGCCCCCGGATAACTGACGGAAATAATGATTCCAGGCGGTGCTACCGCCGGATACTGCGCAACCGGTAAACGGGGAATAGACAGGAGTCCTGCCAGAACGATAAAAAGCGCTACTACCCAGGCGAAAACGGGGCGTTCAATAAAAAAATGCGGCATTAAATTAACGTCCGGTTACGTGAATTTCATCATCAGTGGATACGCGCTTGCCGATATCCCTGAGCTGCGAAAATTTCTCAAGAAGCTGCGGCGCGTCATCGAGGCTCGTTGCGAACATCCACATATAGGTCATCACCGAGTAAATATGTCCGGCGGTGATGCCGGTTGAGCGCGTCATCCAGACGATGGTCAGCGTAAAAAGCGCGGCAACAAGCACGCCAACCCACAAATAGCCCCACGCCTCGCGGTCAGATAATGCGATACGTAAACGCGCCAGCGTGGAGTAATGTCGGTGAAGCGTGGCCGTGCCCGCCTTATGGACATAATCCACTTCTTTTTCCAGCCGATTATTCAGGCGCATGAACAGCCATTCATTTTTACGGGCATATTCTGAGACAAATCCGAGCAGGATAAATACAATCGCAAAGCACATGACGCCGGCCCAAAATTCAATAAACAACAACATGATTGCGGCACCAAAAAGTGAGCTCAGCGAGGTAATAAGCAGGGGAAGGTGCATTTCAAAGAAATCCACATATTCGCGCGAGAGCGTTACCCTGGCGGCGATCGCCGAATGGTTAAGCTGGTATTTGCGCTGTGCCAGGACGACGGAAACCGCGAGTCCGGCATAAATGCGTGCAAACGTGCGCGTGTCTACGCTTCGTCTGGCCGCACCGATGAACCACATGCAAAGCACCATCAGGCCATACAGCGCGGCGTTAAGCGTTTCACCGGCGAGGATGGCATTTATCGCGATGCCAGCCAGAACGGGATAAAGTAAAAACGTCACGTTTTCGGCCACCACCAGGAAGAAAGTGACAGCCAGTTTTTTTCGGTGCCGTATCGCGAGTTTTTTAAGCGAGCGCATCATACCGGCAGGTTCAGAAGAACGAAAATTATTATTACGGTTCATCATTATGGGTAAGTCATGTCAGACTTTTCAGTGAGTTATTTTTGTGTGAAAGAGTGAGGTAGAGATTCTACCGCGCGCCTGTTTAGCGGACATGGGCGGTTTATGGAGGACGTGTGGAGCAGCGGCTCAAATCATTCTCATAATGAGGTACAGCGGTGCTCCGCCAAAAAAAATGATCAAATAACACTCGTAGTAAAAGATCAGATCTTCGATATCGGGCATCGCGTTTAACAGTACGGTGAACGTAATAATGAGATAGACAAAAATCATCATCAGCCAGAAGGCGACGACGAGTAGCTCAGTCAACGCGCCGGCTTTATTTTGGATCATCAGAGAGACCACTGATAATGCGATGCAGCCATAGATAATGGGTGAAGAGAGCAGCGTCGAGGCGACTTTTTCATCCATTCTGTGCACCAGTACCAGCCAGGTATAAAGTAATCCCCACGACAGCAGCAGGAACAGGGAATATATACCCAGTTTTTTAGGAGAGAAATATTTAGAAAGTTCCATGTTCATTATTTCAGCCAACTTCATAAAATCTTGAAGAAACAGTGGTAATTTGCAACGCGCAATGCACAAAGGACTATGCCTCAATAGCGATTATGCGCGGACATTGTCGAGTCTTTATTGACTGAATGTGTAGGCTGTGTGGAGAAATAACCGGGCATTTAAATCAACCTGGAAATTTTCGTGACCACGGCACTTTTTCGCGGAGGCCGTGTCTTATTGTGCTAAAGATATCTGATAGCGTGCTCAAAGGGATTTCACCCACGGAGATAAAATGCACAAAAATACGCTGATCCTTATTGTTGAAGATGAAGACGAAATCGCCGATATACTGATGAGCTACTTAGAGCGTTCGGGAATGAAAACGCTCAGAGCCAGGCAGGGCGAGCAGGCGATAACGCTCAATCGCCTCCATAAACCGGATCTCATATTGCTGGACATTCACCTGCCCGTATGTGACGGCTGGAGCGTACTTACCACGCTTCGTCAGGAAAGCGCTGTCCCCGTCATTATGGTTTCCGCTCTCGATCAGGATGTCGATAAGCTCATGGGGCTGAGGCTGGGCGCGGATGATTACGTGATCAAACCCTTCAACCCTTCTGAAGTCGTCGCCCGGGTTGAGGCGGTGCTGCGCAGGACAAAACCCGCGCTTCAGCAGGCGGGTTCCCAGCCGCTCAGAACGCCATTTATTACGGTCTACCCGGATGACTTCTACGTGGAAGTCACCGTGGGGGCAGAGGTTGTCTCCCCGGTATTAACGACGACTGAATTTAAATTGCTCACATACCTGGTGAGATATCCGCGAAAGGTCTGCTCACGCGAAGAGCTACTCAACGCGTGTCTGCCGGAAGGGGATACACTCGACAGAACGGTCGACAGCCATATGAGCAAGTTGCGTAAAAAACTGGAACTTGCTGGCCTTTATGGCGTTCCCGAGAGCATACGAGGCCTGGGTTACCGGCTTGGGGAAAAGAAATGAACAAAGAGTCTGTCCTGAGTCGTCAGATCTTAACCTATATGCTGTTGCTGACGTTTACGATAATTGCCATCGCCATACTGGGCTCCTGGTTTTTTTACTCCTTTATTCTGGATCACCTCCCGGGCGGTCCTGCTGCGGGCGATGACGAGCAGATGACGATGTGGGACTGGGTGTGGATTGGGACCGCGACGACGATCAGTCTGATTATCGCACTCTTTTTCACGGTCAAACTTTCATCGCGAATACTCACCCCGCTAAACGCGGTAGCATCCAGCCTGAAAAAGATTTCACAGGGCGATCTTGACGCACGGGCATTCTGCGCCAGCTCCCGGCTGGGTGAGATCAATCACCTGGTGACGGATTTCAATGAAATGGCGGAAAAATTACAGACGCTGGATATACAGAGGAAATCCTGGAATGCTGCGATTGCGCACGAGCTGAGAACCCCGGTCACGATCTTACGTGGACGGCTTCAGGGGCTGGTTGACGGTGTTTTTACCCCGGACCCGGTTCTGTTTAGTAACCTTCTCAAACAGACGGAAGGGTTAACCCGCCTGATTGAAGATCTCCGGGTTGTCAGTTCGGATGGCGGGGCGGGATACTCGTTATGCCAGTCCAGAACGGATCTTAAAGGGGAAATACAGAATGCGCTCGATACCTTCATGCCCGAGTTCAACCGTAAGGCATTTACCATCAAAACAGAACTGAGGGATCAGCAATGCGTATTCGATCCATTACGCATCAATCAGTGTCTGACCGTTTTGTTTGATAATGCCTTACACTATTCAACCTCGCGCACACTCATCGTGAAAAATGGCGTTTCTGATAAAGGCAATTATATCCTTATTCAGGACGGGGGACCTGGTATTCCAGGGGAGTTTCATGATTTCTTATTTCAGCCCTTTCAGCGCGATAATGGTGCCAGAGAGTTGAACCCGGAAGGCTGTGGTTTGGGCTTGTCGGTGGTAAAAGCCATCATGCTGGCGCATGGTGGCGATGTTACCTATACCTTATCGAAGCAAAACCACTCGATATTTAAGCTCACCTGGCCCGACTCGTGAGCGTGAGCGGCAGGTCAAATGTGCCTGCCGGCGATAAATGCCATATTTTTCCTAGCTTAGCATCCCATTCCTGCGGGGTAATCGAGAGTTTACCGCGTCTCGGGCTTAAGGTTATTTCACTGAAATAGATTTCATCTTTTTTTAGCATAAGGTCAACGCGGCAGTAGTCAATGCCATCCGCCAGCTCCTGGGATGCCAGCAACGCCTCTCGGAACAAGACCGGTTCGCCAGGCGTTGCTGAAGTATTCGGATATTCCATCTGGAAGGGTTGTAAGTTCCAGTGCCTGTCGTAAACGTTGATAAAACCTTGGCCGTTATTATCCGTAAAATCCGCTTCAACATAGTGCGCAACGCCATGAAAGCAATGGATCCTCAGCATTTCCGGCGTTGTGTTTTTGTCAGCATCATCGAAGAGATCGACAAACGGCTCGCAGAGTATACTGGGCGTAATATTTTTGTACTGCCATTCGCGCGTGGTGTAGTAGAGATTTTTCTTTAACGCGAGACTCAGTTTTTTACACGCATCCCTGACGTTAAATTGCGCTTTGTTTGAACATATTATTGTGCTGCCGCTGTCATGATTGCACTTAAGGACGAATTTGTCAGGGAGTACTGAAAAATCAATCTGCGACGCCCGGGTATAAACGCCAATTAATGGCACCGTTTTCACGCGCGTTGTTCTGGAGGAAACGTAGGCCCGAACGGCGAGTTTATCGGCAAGCATGGTGTAGAAGTTATTATGGTCATAGACCAGACGATGGCATATTTTTTCACTCAGCGTAGTGGGGGATTGAATGTCAGGGCTTTGCCCGGATATTTTCTTTAGCCTGATAGTATGAAAGTGCAGGTCCGTCATTAAAAAAGAACGGCATTTTCTGATGAGATACTCGGTATATTTTAGAACATAGGTAGTGGTGTTCATTTCTTCTCCTCCGTAATGTCCCGGTATTCTGGAGAAGAACTGTTGATTGATATTGCATAAAATATGGAGCAGGGATGGAGACGAAAGAGTTAAGGATTAAATAGCGAAGAAGTCTATTTAATCCCTAATTTAGTGGGACGATTTTTGTTTGCCGTCGCGCTTAGCGGTCCTTTCTCCATGCATCGGCGGTCAATGCTTCACCAAAGTGACCCGCAATCAGTCGTTTCGTCAGCTCATGAAGCGGGGAGGCCATCACATCCGCGGTGCTGCCGCGCTCAACCACTTCACCCTGGTGCATGACCATCACCTGATCGCTGATGTGCTTCATCATTCCCAGATGCTGGGTAACGTAGATATACGAGATCCCCTGTTTTTCCTGCAATTCCAGCATCAGGTTAATCAGCTGCGAGCGCATCGACATATCCAGCGAGGCAAGCGCTTCATCCGCAATGATCACTTTTGGCCGCAAAATCAACGCACGCGCCAGACCCAGACGCTGTTTCTGGCCTGGTGCCAGCATATGCGGGTAGTAGCTTTCGTGATCCGGCAACAGCCCAACCATACGCAGGGTTTCAAATACGCGCTTACGGCGCGCCTCCGGCTCCAGGTCGGTGTTCAGACGCAGCGGAAAATCGAGGATCTGAGAAATGCGCTGGCGCGGGTTAAGCGAGGTAGACGGATCCTGGAAGATCATGCGGATGCGCTGGCTGCGGAAAGAGTAGTCGCCGAACGTCAGAGGATGATCGTCAATCAGCACTTCGCCTGCAGTCGGTTCAACCATGCCAGCGAGCATTTTCGCCAGGGTGGATTTCCCGGAACCGTTCTCGCCGATGATCGCCAGGGTCTGTTTTTCACGCAGCGTAAAGCTCAGCGGCTTCACCGCGTCGACAGTTTGACGATGAAACAGCCCCGTGCGGTAGCGAAAGGTCTTACTCAGGTTGCGGACTTCCAGTAAGGTTTCGACCATTTCACTCTCTCTCCATGTTCAGCGGGAAATGACAGGCGTATAGATGATTTTTGGCCCCGGTCAGGCGTGGCGTCTCGATACATTTACGCTGAGCATAGGGGCACCGCGGCCCCAGACGACAGCCTATCGGCAGGGATTCCAGCAGCGGAATCGCCCCCGGCAGGGTATTCAGGCGACTCTTATGCGGCATCGCGCTACCAAAATCTGGAATGGCGCGGATAAGCGCCTGCGTATACGGGTGGTGCGGCGCGGTGATCAGATCTTCACTCGGCGCGGTTTCGACCGTTTGTCCGCAGTACATCACGTCAATTTTATCCGCCCATTTGCTGAGCATTTGCAGGTCATGGCTGATCAGCAAAATGGTGGTGTTGTTATTCTGGTTGAGACGCGACAGCAGGCGGAAAATTTGCGCCTGCGTGGTGGGTTCCATCGCGTTGGTGGGCTCATCCGCAATCAGCAAACGCGGCTGATTTGCCAGCGCGATAGCAATCATCACTTTCTGACATTCGCCGTCGGTCAGCTCATAAGGGAAGCTGCGCATCGCATCTTTGTGATCTTTGATCCCGACGCGGTGTAAAAGCTCGATGGCGCGGCGCTTGCGCCAGCCAACGCGTTGCCACCAGCGGCCTTTATAGGTCCAGCCGGGAATATTCTGCATGAGCTGTTTACCCACGCGTTCGGACGGATCGAGACAGGACTGCGGCTCCTGGAAAATCATCGAGACGTTATGCCCGACCAGCTTACGCCGCTCGCGGGGGGAGAGGCGCAGCAGATCGATATCGTCAAAACGCATACGGTCTGCCGTCACGCGCCAGTTGTCTTTCGCCACGCCGCATATAGCTTTGGCAATCAGGCTTTTTCCCGAGCCGGATTCCCCCACCAGCCCGCGAATTTCACCCTCCGCGAGGGTGATACTGATGCGATCGACGGCTTTAACCCAGCCTTCACCGGTTTTGAATTCGATGGTGAGGTTGCGAATATCAAGAAGCGGCATTATTGCACCCCCGCGTTAATTGCACGGCGAATACCGTCGCCCAGCAGGTTGATAAGCAGCACGCTCACCATAATGGCCGCACCCGGCAGCATGACCGTCCACGGTGCCACGTAGATTAACTCCAGCGCGTCGCCGAGCATCGCACCCCATTCGGGCGACGGCAGCTGTGCACCGAGATCGAGGAAGCCGAGCGCCGCGATGTCCAGGATCGCCATCGACAGGGCGCGGGTGATCTCTGTGACCAGCCCGGCGGCGATGTTGGGCAGTACGGCAAACCACAGAATGTTGAAGGTCGTCGCGCCGTCCAGACGCGCGGCAACGACGTACTCTTTTTCGAGTTCATCATGCACCATGCTGTAAACCGAGCGCACGATGCGGGGCAGGATAGCCAGCCAGACGGCGAACATGGCGTGCGACAGGTGCGGACCGGCAAAGGCAACAACGATGATCGCCAGCAGCAGGGACGGAATCGACAGCAGGGTATCCAGAATGTGGTTAAGCACCGCCGAACGCAGGCCATGGGTGGATCCCGCAAAAATACCGAGCGCCAGCCCGCAGATCGTTGCCGCGAGCGTCACCACAAACGCGCCGCCCACCGTCGGGGCCGCACCGCTCAGCAGGCGGCTCAACACGTCACGTCCGAGATCGTCCGTTCCCAGGAAGAAAGATACTTCGCCGTAGCGCGACCAGGACGGCGGCAGCAGCTGATAGCCGAGGAACTGCTGGTCAATGCCATACGGCGCAAACCACGAGCCAAAGACGCACAGCAACACCAGGCCTGCACAGCCATAAAGGCCGATCATTGCCGTGGTGTCACCATAGAATTTACGCCACACGGTACGCAGCACGCCGGGCGTGCGCTTTTCACTGTATACGTTATCGTAAGGCATACCATTCCTTATGCTTCAATGGGTTAGCCATGGCACCCAGAATATCGGACAACACGTTAACAATAATGACCAGCGAACCAATCACCATCACACCCGCAGAAATAGCGGCATAATCCTGCTGGCGAATGGCGTTAATCAGCCATCGCCCCAGGCCTGGCCAGCTAAAGACCATCTCGGTGATCATGGCCAGCGTCAGCATGGTGGAAAACTGTAATCCCAGGCGCGGAATAACCGGCGGCAGCGCGTTGTGCAGGACGTTGCGGCGCAGGATGGTCAGGCGCGACAGTCCGCGCGTGGCGGCGGCTTTGACATAGTTCTGGTCAAACACCTCGATGGTGCTCAGGCGCATCAGGCGGATCACTTCGGTTGTTGGCGCAACCGCCAGCGTAAGCACCGGCAATACCATATGGCGCAGGGCGCTGACGATCATCTCGTGGCGCCACACGGAATCGGACAGCCACGCGTCAATGATGGCAAATCCCGTCACCGTTTTAACCGTATAGAGCAGATCAAAACGGCCAGAAACCGGAAGCCAGCCCATCGTCAGCGAGAAGAAAAGCGTCAGCAGCAGCGCCAGCCAAAAGACCGGGATGGAGAAGCCGAGCAGGGCGAGGGCGCTGATAAACTTATCCTGCCATTTGTTGCGATAAATCCCGGCCAGCATGCCCACTGGGATCCCGACCATCAGGGCAAAACCGAAGGCCAGAATGCACAGTTCCATCGTGGCCGGGAAAACCTCTTTCAACTGATCGGAAATAAGCTGCCCGTTAATGCTGGATACGCCGAAATCCCAGTGCAGCAGCCCGTTAAACCAGAACAGCCAGGCATCCCACAGAGACGACCCCTGGAGCGGGGCGTGGGGCGTGAAATAGCTCAGGCTGAAGCCGACAAAGTTCAGGAAAAAGAGCGTCACCAGCAGCAAAAGGAGACGACGCAAGGTAAAAATAATCATGGTTTTTTCACCTCTTGGTCTTTTTCACGCGATACGCCGGCGAACGAGGCGTTGCCGAACGGGCTCAGCACCAGGCCCTTAATATCATAACGATAGGCCTGAAGACGCAGGGAAGAGGCCAGCGGCAGCACCGGCAGCTCCTGGGCCAGGATCTTCTGCGCTTCATCATAGGCGTCGATGCGCGAGGCCAGCTGTTGGGAAGACAGCGCTTTTTGCAGCACGGCGTCAAACTCCCGGTTACACCAGTGGGCGTAGTTGGTCTGCGAGTTTATCGCCGCACAGCTCAGCAGCGGCCGGAAGAAGCTGTCCGGGTCGTTACTGTCGGTAGCCCAGCCGGTCAGGGTTAAATCATGATTCATGTCCATCAGGCGCGCCTCCTGGAAACGGCCCTCAACCGGTACGATGATCACTTTGACGCCCACCTGGGCCATATCCGCCTGCAGCAGTTCGGCGGTCTTGAGCGGGCTCGGGTTCCACGCCTGGGAACTGGTTGGCACCCAAAGCTGCAGCGTCAGGTTTTCCGCCCCCAGCGCTTTCAGCTGTTCACGCGCTTTTGCCGGATTGTATTCCGTAATTTTAGCCTCACCGTCGTAGGCCCACGAGGCGCGCGGTAATATTGAGGCGGCGGTTTCCGCCGTGCCGTAGTAGATCGACTGCATCAGGCGCTGGTTGTTAATCGCCAGCGCCAGAGCGTGTCGAACGGCAGGGTTATTCAACGGCGGCTTATCCGTGTTAAAGGCCAGATACGCGATATTCATGCCGGGACGTAACGTCAGGCGCAGACGCGGATCGTCGCGTAAAATCGTCAGCTGGCTTGCCGCGGGCCAGGCGAGCACGTCGCATTCCCCGGTGAGCAGTTTCGACAGACGCCCCGTCCCGCCAGAACCCAAATCGACCACCACCTGCGGCATTAGCGGCGTACCGCGCCAGAAGTGTTCATGGCGCTGCAGACGTATATATTGCCCGGCGCGGTATTCGGCCAGCTGGAAAGGACCGGTGCCGACCGGCTGACGATCGAGCAGTTCCTGACGATCTTTTTTCGTCAGCTGAGCCGCGTATTCGGCGGACATAACCGACGCATAGTGGGTTGCCAGATGCCAGAGGAAGGAGGCATCCGGGCGCGTCAGCGTGAATTCAACCGTGCGGTTGTCCAGCTTACGCACGCTTTTCACGGTGTCGGCAAACTGCAGGCTGTCGAAATAGGGGAAGTTGCTGCCGTTAACGTTATGCCACGGGTGATTACGGTTGAAGATACGCTGGAAGGTAAAGACCACGTCATCCGCGTTCAGCTTGCGCGAGGGGGTAAACCACGGCGTACGCTGGAACGCGACATCATCGCGCAGGTGAAAACGGTAGGTTGCCCCGTTATCCAGCACTTCCCAGCTTTCCGCAAGCTCGGGCACCAGACGGTAGGTGTACGGGTCGACGTCAAGCAGACGATCGTAAAGCTGCGCGGCAAGGGTATCCACGATCAGGCCGCTGCCCGCTTTTTGCGGGTTGAAGGTGTCCACCTGTCCGCTTACGCAATAGACGAAGCCGCTGTCACGAATGTCAGGCTGTGGCGTTTGCCCGGGCGCGGCAAAGGCCAGGCTGCTAAACAGACCAAGTGCAAAAAAGGACGATAAAACCAGACGCATAATTTTTAAGGTATTAAATATGAAGTGGCTATCCTACTAATTTTAAACGACATTATCCAGTATCGTTTAAGCCTGAGGGCATAATGGGGGCAGTAACGTTTGCAGTCGGTCACTCAGCGTCACAACCCGATGCACGTTCATACCTGCAATCCACTTTGAATATACCTCATGGACTATCTTAGCATTTTCGTGGCGCATCTGACTCGCTATAAACGAAGGATTTGCTCCGGCCGATAGCATCAGGCAAGCGCAAATATACCGCGAAATACAGGAATAAACGTTCTCACTATAAGGTCTGGGATCATCTGCGGACAGACATGATTGAGGTCGCTGCAGGAAGGCATCCGAACACCACATAGGCTCAAAGACTACTTAAAGTATTTGTCCAGTGGATCGTGATACCTGTACTTTCTGAAGAAAAAAAGCCAGTAAAAAAAGCCAAGCACAGCACCTAACCCGGCAAACTTCAGGAAAAGAACTTTGCGAAAACTGAGAAGGTCTGCGAAAGAGTATACTCCCTTCCATATATCAATAACGCCGCCGTGTATTACCAGATCTGAGAACAGAGCAAGCACTGGTAACGCAATGGCATACGCACAGACTAAGTAGCATAAAGTAAAAATCCTTACTTTATTGTTCACGTGCATACATGCCCCCTGGTTCACTTTTTCAGCGCTTTCATTAGCATTATCAGTACAAACGCTATCGTTGCAGACAGGCCAAACTTAATCAGAATTGCTGTGAAATCATAGTTATTCATGGCTTCTTCACCATCGCCTGAAATCTGAATATGTTGCATGAAAACATCATTAATCCAGCTGTCCGGTAAGAGGATAAAACAGGCAATAAGTAAAACAACGAATATTATGATTTTCATCTCACACCACATTTACTGAAGTCAGGTACACCACGAACATCAATACGTCCGTAAGCCATCAATCCTTTACCGCCGGGTACAATCACTTTTTTCCGGTTGAGTAACGCATTCCGTAAAATCTGGAAGTCGGCCGCTCTGTAAAGGGTGATACAGCCCCACGATACACCAGAACCATCGGTGTTGAGAGGATGAAGTCTGAAACTTCCGCGTCTCGCTCCATTAACATAGACGTAATCGCTCATGGTTTGTGCGCTATACAAACCGAACCATTCAGAGTGATGGTTTTTGTACAGGTGCACCATATCGATAAATTCTGCTCTGACCTGGTTAACAAAACTGCCAGCGGGGCGGTCAACAATCCAGTAAGTACCCGGCGGTATAGCGGCTTTTTCGATATCTGAACAGTTTGGATTGTTTATATACCGTTCAATTCCTGACAGTACGTCAAACGATCCAATACCATAACAATCCAGCTTGAGCGTTTTCCCATCTGGCGACAGCCGACCATAATCCATCATGCAAATCTGCAAGCTCATACTCCCGTTTCGATTGTCATTTTGCAGAAATGATAATTGATAATAAATGGCTGGTTAACCTACTAAATTTTCATTACAGGCAGGTTAGTGATTAAGCATGTTTGGTAGTAACGGGGTGGGATGTCAGCAGAGTGCTGTAAACCTTATGAAGAATATCAATCAGACCATGCTCCGTAAAAATGTCTGCAGGTAAGTGCTGATATTGTCAGCGCATTTGATGCTTTTTGAGCAATGCCCTTAACTGATGGTAGGTCAGACCCAGCAGTTCAGCCGCCCGTTTCTGGTTATATTTCGCCGTCTTAAGGCTGTGCTCCAGCAGCTGTTTCTCCTGTTCGTGCTGGAACTGGCGTAAATCGAGAGGCAGAGAGGGGAGATCGCCTGAAGACGCTGGTGCCGGCAGCGGAGTCGCGCTGCGCTGAAAAGGATCGATAATGATGTTGTCCAGCTCGGTCTCGCTGCTGCCGTGGCGATAGACGGAACGCTCCACGACGTTTTTTAGCTCGCGGATATTTCCCGGCCAGTGGTAAGCCAGCAGCGTCTCCCGAGCATAATCGCTGAAGCCGGGGAAGAGCGGCAGTCCGAGCTCGCGGCACATCTGAATCGCAAACTGGTCTGCCAGCAGCATGATGTCGCTTTTGCGCTCGCGCAGCGGAGGAAGCTGAACGACGTCAAAGGCCAGGCGGTCGAGCAGGTCGGCGCGGAATTTCTCCTCCGCCACCATCTCCGGCAGGTTGGCGTTAGTGGCGCACACCAGGCGCACGTTCACCTGCAGCGGCTGGCTACCGCCGACGCGCTCCAGCTCGCCGTACTCAATCACGCGCAGCAGTTTTTCCTGCACCAGCATGGGCGCGGTTGCCAGTTCATCCAGAAACAGCGTACCGCCGTCGGCGCGCTCAAAGCGTCCTGGATGGCGTTTCTGGGCACCGGTAAACGCGCCCGCTTCATGGCCGAAGAGCTCGGTGTCGAGCAGGTTTTCATTCAGCGCCGCGCAGTTCAGGGAAATGAAGGGGCCGTCCCAGCGCCCGGATAAATAGTGCAGACGGTTGGCGATGAGTTCCTTACCCGTACCGCGCTCGCCGATGATTAGCACCGGTTTGTTAAGCGGCGCCAGGCGAGAGACCTGTTCCAGCACTTCGAGAAAGCTATTTGCTTCGCCGAGTAAATTGTCTTTGTATCCAGGCATGATGAAATTAACCACTCCTTAGCGATATTCACCAGGAAAGAGTAAACCTTCATTGCATGAAAATCAATCAGACTCAGTGAAATCAATAAGATAAAAAGTTGGCATGATGTTTGTATTATCAGTACAGCAGGGCATAGCCCGATAACAGAACTATGAGGATTTGATTATGGGTATTTTTTCTCGTTTTGCCGACATCGTGAACGCCAACATCAACTCACTGCTTGAGAAAGCGGAAGATCCGCAGAAGCTGGTGCGTCTGATGATTCAGGAGATGGAAGACACGCTGGTTGAAGTGCGTTCAACCTCCGCCCGCGCGCTGGCGGAGAAAAAACAGCTTACGCGTCGCATTGAACAGGCTACCGCTCAGCTGAACGAATGGCAGGAAAAAGCGGAACTGGCGCTGCGCAAAGACAAAGAAGAGCTGGCCCGTGCGGCGCTGATCGAAAAACAGAAGCTGGCTGATATGGTCGCGACGCTTGAGCATGAAGTGACGCTGGTGGACGACACGCTCACCCGTATGAAGAAAGAGATTGGCGAGCTTGAAAACAAACTGAGCGAAACCCGCGCGCGTCAGCAGGCGCTGACCCTGCGTCACCAGGCTGCGAGCTCCTCCCGCGACGTGCGTCGTCAGCTGGACAGCGGTAAGCTGGATGAAGCGATGGCCCGTTTTGAATCGTTTGAACGTCGTATCGATCAGATGGAAGCTGAAGCCGAAAGCCACGGCATCGGTAAGCAGAAGTCGCTGGATCAACAGTTCGCCGACCTGAAGGCTGATGATGAAATCAGCGAGCAGCTGGCGGCACTGAAAGCCAAAATGAAGCAAGACAACCAATAATAATTCCTGCGGCACCTGAACGTGCCGCATCGTAAGACAAGGAGTACACATGAGCGCGCTTTTTCTGGCCATTCCCCTGACAATTTTCGTGCTGTTCGTTTTGCCGATTTGGCTGTGGCTGCACTATAGCAACCGTTCTTCACGGGGCGAACTTTCCCAGAGTGAACAACAGCGTCTGGTACAGCTCTCCGATGAGGCGAACAAAATGCGCGAACGCATTCAGGCGCTGGAAGCCATCCTGGATGCTGAACATCCAAACTGGAGGGACCGTTAATGTCTGGACTGAATCTGAACAAAAAGCTGTGGCGAATTCCTCAGCAGGGCATGGTGCGCGGCGTCTGTGCCGGGCTGGCTCATTATCTTGACGTCCCGGTTAAGCTGGTACGCGTGGTGACGGTGCTGTCGATCTTCTTTGGTCTGGCATTTATCACCCTGGTAGCTTATATCGTGCTGTCGTTTGTTCTTGACCCGATGCCGGAAGGAGAGCTGGCTGCGGAGGGTGCCCCAACCAGCAGCGATCTTCTCAATGCGGTTGATGCGCAACTCGCCGCCGGTGAGAAGCGGTTACGGGAAATGGAACGCTATGTCACGTCGGATACCTTTACGCTGAGAAGTCGTTTTCGTCAGCTTTAAGAGAGAGATGAGATGAAACAACACTGGCAACAGGCCGGTCAGAAGGTAAAACCCGGCCTGAAAATCGCAGGTAAACTGGTCCTGCTGACCGCGTTACGGTTCGGCCCGGCAGGCGTGGCGGGCTGGGCGATCAAATCCGTTGCCCGCAAGCCGATCAGAATGGTGCTGGCCGTGGCGCTCGAACCGCTGTTGCAAAAGGTGGCAAAACGGCTTTCTCGCCGCTACTTATCCCAATAATTCCCGCTGGCGCTAGTCCTTTCCCTGACGGGCGAGGGACTGGCGATAGCTCACCGCATTTCCTCTTTACCCGTTCTTTCTTTGCGGCAGCTCACAATATTGTGCTGAGCTGCTTTGCAATCACCTTTTTCACCTCCCCGGTCCGTTGACAGATATTTTTCATGGGAGTAGATTGCCACTTCGTGGGACCGCTACCATGGAAAATGAAATGAATCCAAAAATTAAAGAACTCATTAATCTTGTTTACGGGGAAACGTTTTCTGAAGCCCATTTAAATGTGCTGCTGGAAAATATCGGAAAGGCCGCCTCTGTTATTACAGAAAAACGTAAAATGGGCTGGGATGAAAAAGATGTCGTTCTGATAACCTATGCCGACCAGTTTTCAGCGAAAGGGGAGAAGGCGCTACCGGTTTTTACACGTTTTTATAACAAATGGCTTTCGCATTCTTTTTCTCATGTCCATCTCTTGCCTTTTTATCCGTGGTCTTCTGACGATGGGTTTTCTGTTATTGATTATCATGAAGTTGCGCCTGAAACCGGAACATGGCGAGACGTTGCCGAATTAAAACAGTCAGCCAGTTTAATGTTTGATTTCGTCTGCAACCATATGTCAGCCAAAAGCAAATGGTTCGCTAATTACCTGAGGCAAACGCCAGGGTATGACGATTTCTTTATTTCTGTCGATCCTGATACAGATTTATCCGCGGTGACGCGTCCGCGTGCCTTACCGCTTCTTACGCCTTTCACACTGCATGATGGCAGCGTGCGATACCTGTGGACTACCTTCAGCGAGGACCAGGTTGATCTCAACTTCGCCTCCCCGCAGGTACTGATTGCGATGGTCGACGTGCTGCTGCATTACCTGATTGAAGGGGCGCGATACATTCGTCTGGATGCTGTGGGCTTCATGTGGAAAATACCCGGAACAACCTGCATTCATCTTAAGCAAACCCATCAGCTCATCCAGCTTTTCCGCGCCATTACCGAGGCTGTCGCCCCGGGCACGGTGATTATCACCGAGACGAATGTTCCGCATAAAGATAACGTTGCTTACTTCGGTGACGGTGAAAATGAAGCGCAGATGGTTTATCAATTCTCTTTGCCGCCGCTTGTGCTGCACGCGGTGCATTCTCAGGACGTCCGTACGCTGAGCCAGTGGGCGGCGTCGCTGACCTTGCCTTCCACGAAAACCACCTGGTTTAACTTCCTGGCCTCGCATGACGGGATTGGTCTGAATCCGTTACGCGGAATTTTACCCGAGTCGGAAATCCTCTCGCTTGTGGAAAAACTTCAGGCTGAAGGTGCGTTGGTTAACTGGAAAAATAACCCGGATGGCACACGAAGCCCGTATGAAATTAATGTGACCTATCTGGATGCTTTGAGTACGCGAGAAAGTCATGATAGCGAACGCATTGCCCGGTTTATTCTGGCGCATGCCGTCCTCTTAAGCTTCCCCGGCGTGCCTGCTGTTTATATCCAGAGTATTCTCGGCTCCCGTAATGACTATGCAGGTGTTAAGCGTCTGGGATATAACCGTGCGATAAATCGCGAGAAATATACCGCAGGACAAATTGATAGTGCGCTTGAAGATAAAAGCAGTCTGCGTTATCAGGTCTATTGTGCGTTAAGCCAGTTAATCGCGCTGCGACGTGCGGAAAAAGCATTCCACCCTGACAGCCAGGCTTATTTTAGTGCGTCAGGTGAACATGTTTTAAAAATCGTTCGCGTGGCGGATTGTGGCGAGAAAATAACGGCGCTGTTTAATTTCAGTGATGGCATTCAAACGGTAGAGTCCGATATTCAATCCGGAACGGATTTGATTTCAGGAGAAGTTATTACAGATAAAACGCTGACCCTACATCCATGGCAGGTGTTGTGGATTAAAGAAAACTAAAAAGGACCTTAAAAATGAAAATGCCCAGAATTGTGCTGATTTCAGCACTGGTTTCGTGCGCTTTGTTATCAGGCTGTAAGGATGACAAAAAGTCCGCTGTCACCATTGAGTTTATGCACTCATCAGTCGAGCAGGAGCGTCAGGCGGTTATCACGAAGCTGATCGAAAAGTTCGAGAAAGAGAACCCTGGCATCACGGTAAAACAGGTACCGGTGGAAGAGGATGCCTACAACACTAAGGTGATTACGCTGGCGAGAACCGGCGCGCTGCCTGAAGTGATTGAGGTCAGCCATGACTACGCAAAAGTAATGGACAAGGAACAGCTGCTGGATCGCAAAGCTATCGGCGAAGCCATTAACGCGGTAGGCGAAAACACTTTCTATGACGGCATCTTGCGTGTTGTTCGTACGGAAGACGGTTCAGCCTGGACGGGCGTGCCGGTCAGCGCCTGGCTTTCCGGCGTCTGGTATCACAAAGATGTGCTGGCCGCGGCGGGCATTCAGGAGCCACATAACTGGGAACAGCTACTTCAAGCCAGCCAGCGCCTTAACGACCCGGCTAAAAAGCATTACGGCATCGCGCTGCCGACGGCGGAAAGCGTGATGACCGAGCAGTCGTTCTCTCAGTTTGCGCTTTCCGGCGACGCGAACGTATTTGATGCCAAAGGGAACGTCGATATCGATACCCCGGAAATGGCAAAAGCGCTGGCGTTTTATAAAGCGCTGGCCGCGACCACCATGCCGGGTTCAAACGATGTCATGGAGATCAAAGACGCCTTCATGAACGGTTCTGCGCCGATGGCGGTTTACTCCACCTACATCCTGCCTGCCGTCTACAAGGACGGAAACCCCTCTAACCTGGGCTTCGTTGTCCCGACTGAAAAGTCATCTGCGGTGTACGGCATGATCACCTCCCTGACGATCACCACCGGACAAACTGAAGAGGAGACCGCAGCGGCCGAGAAGTTTGTGACCTGGATGGAACAGGCTCAAAACGCGACGGACTGGGTCATGATGTCGCCGGGCGCGGCACTGCCGGTAAACAAGCTAGTGGTGGGCACCGATACCTGGAAAAACAACGACGTGATTAAAGCGTTTGGGCAACTGCCTTATGAACTGATTGCGCAGTTCCCGAACGTGCAGGTGTTTGGCGCGGTTGGGGATAAAAACTTCACCCGCATGGGCGATGTAACGGGCTCCGGCATTATCAGTTCCATGGTGCATAACGTCACGGTGGGGCATAAGGACATTAATACAACGTTAAGCAGCAGCCAGAAGCGACTGACTGATCTTATTTCACAACGATAGGGGCGCTCTGCGGAAGGAAATTATGAAGACGTTGTTTTCTGGTCGTTCAGATATGCCTTTCGCCATGCTGCTGTTGGCCCCCAGCCTGATTTTACTGGGGGGCCTGGTGGCCTGGCCAATGATTTCCAATATTGAAATCAGTTTTTTACGACTGCCGCTTAACCCGCGCATTAGCGCTGTGTTTGTCGGGCTGGATAACTATATTCGCATCCTCAGCGATGCCGCCTTCTGGCACTCGCTGTGGATGACGTTCTGGTACACCGCGCTGGTCGTGCTCGGCAGTACCGGGCTGGGGCTTGCCGTCGCCATCTTCTTTAACCGGGAGTTTCGTCTGCGGAAAACAGCACGTTCACTGGTGATTTTATCCTACGTCACCCCGTCCATTTCGCTGGTGTTTGCATGGAAATACATGTTCAACAACGGCTACGGCATCGTGAACTATCTGGGCGTTGACCTGCTGCATCTGTATGACCAGGCGCCCCTGTGGTTCGACAATCCTGGCAGCAGCTTTGTACTGGTGGTGCTGTTCGCCATCTGGCGTTACTTCCCGTACGCGTTTATCTCATTCCTGGCGATTTTACAGACCATTGATAAATCCCTGTATGAAGCGGCGGAAATGGATGGCGCGAATGCCTGGCAGCGTTTTCGAATCGTTACGCTGCCCGCGATTATGCCGGTGCTGGCAACGGTGGTGACGCTCCGCACTATCTGGATGTTCTACATGTTTGCGGATGTCTACCTGTTGACTACCAAGGTCGATATTTTGGGCGTCTACCTCTACAAAACGGCATTCGCTTTCAATGACCTGGGTAAAGCTGCGGCGATCTCCGTCGTGCTGTTCGTGATCATCTTCGCGGTGATTCTGCTGACCAGAAAAAGGGTAAACCTCAATGGCAACAAATAAACGCGTACTGAGCCGTATTGGTTTTTATCTGGGGCTGGCGGTGTTTCTGGTTATCACGCTGTTCCCGTTCTTCGTGATGCTAATGACGTCGTTTAAGAGTGCGAAAGAGGCGATCTCGCTCCATCCGACCATTCTGCCCCAGGAGTGGACGCTGCAGCATTACATCGACATCTTTAACCCACTGATCTTCCCGTTTGTGGATTACTTCAAAAACAGCATGGTGGTATCGCTGACCTCCTCGGTGATTGCCGTATTTCTCGGCACGCTGGGTGCTTATGCCTTGTCCAAACTGCGTTTTAAAGGACGCACGACGATCAATGCAAGCTTTTACACCGTCTATATGTTCTCCGGGATCTTGCTGGTGGTACCGCTGTTCAAAATCATCACCGCCCTCGGGATCTACGACACCGAGCTGGCGCTGATCGTCACCATGGTGACCCAGACATTGCCGACAGCGGTGTTCATGCTGCGCAGCTATTTCGACACCATCCCGGACGAAATCGAAGAAGCCGCGATGATGGACGGCCTCAACCGCCTGCAAATCATCTTTCGCATCACCGTGCCTTTGGCGATTTCCGGACTCGTATCGGTGTTTGTCTACTGCTTCATGGTGGCGTGGAACGACTACCTGTTTGCGTCCATTTTCCTGTCCAGCGCCAGCAATTTCACCTTGCCGGTCGGGCTGAACACGCTCTTTAGCACGCCAGATTATATCTGGGGCCGCATGATGGCGGCATCGCTGGTGACGGCGCTTCCGGTGGTCATCATGTACGCCCTGTCTGAACGTTTTATTAAAAGTGGTTTGACCGCCGGTGGCGTGAAGGGCTGAGGCGGCCAATATTAACAAGGAGTCAGTCATGAAAAAATTAGTTGCGACAGCGCCACGCGTGGCGGCGCTGGTTGAATATGAAGATCGTCCGGTTGCAGTCCATGAAGTAAAAATTCGTGCCCGTTTTGGCGCGCCGAAACACGGTACAGAAGTGGTGGATTTCCGCGCCGCCAGCCCGTTTATTGATGAAGAGTTCAACGCGGAGTGGCAGATGTTCACGCCGCGTAAAGAGGGCGCAGCGCGCGGTATTGAGTTCGGTAAGTTTCAGCTGGGTAACATGGTTGTTGGCGACATTATTGAATGCGGTGCGGACGTGACGGATTACCAGATCGGCGATCTTGTCTGCTGCTACGGCCCGTTGCAGGAAACGGTCATCGTCAACGCGGTGAACAACTATAAGCTGCGTAAAATGCCGCAGGGCGCGTCCTGGAAGAACGCCGTCTGCTACGATCCGGCGCAGTTCGCCATGAGCGGCGTGCGTGATGCCAACGTCCGCGTGGGCGACTTTGTCGTCGTGGTCGGTCTGGGAGCAATCGGGCAGATTGCGATTCAGCTGGCTAAAAAAGCCGGTGCGTCAGTGGTTATCGGCGTTGATCCAATCGAACACCGCTGCGAGATCGCCCGTCGTCACGGTGCGGACCACTGCCTGAACCCAATCGGCACCGATGTCGGCCTGGAAATCAAAAATCTGACCGGCAAGCAGGGCGCGGACGCGATCATCGAAACCAGTGGTTTTGCCGATGCGCTGCAGTCCGCGCTGCGCGGGCTCGCCTACGGCGGTACCATCTCCTACGTAGCCTTCGCGAAACCGTTCGCTGAAGGCTTTAACCTCGGCCGCGAGGCGCATTTCAATAACGCGAAGATTGTCTTCTCCCGCGCCTGCAGCGAACCCAACCCGGACTATCCGCGCTGGAGCCGCAAGCGTATCGAAGAGACCTGCTGGGAACTGCTGATGAACGGTTATCTCAATTGTGAAGATCTGATCGACCCGGTCGTAACCTTCACCACCAGCGCTGAAAGCTACATGAAATATGTGGACCAGCATCCGGAACTGAGCATCAAAATGGGCGTCACTTTTTAAGCTAAGGAGAGCAAATCATGAAAATCGCAACACAGAACCAGGCCTTTTTCCCGGTCAATATCATGGAGAAATTCGAGTACATCAAAGCGATGGGTTTTGATGGCTACGAAATTGACGGCAAGCTGCTGGTGGAAAACCTCGCCGAGGTGAAAGCGGCCATCAAAGCCACTGGTCTGCCAGTGACGACGGCCTGCGGTGGATACGATGGCTGGATCGGAGACTTCATCGAAGAGCGCCGTCTGAACGGATTACAGCAGATTGAACGCATTCTGGAAGCGCTGGCTGAAGTGGGCGGTAAGGGCATTATCGTCCCTGCCGCGTGGGGGATGTTTACCTTTCGACTGCCGCCAATGACCTCTCCACGCAGCCTTGAAGGCGACCGCAAAGCGGTGAGTGCTTCGCTGCGCTGGCTGGATGAGGTGGCAGCGCGCACCGGAACCACCGTCTATCTGGAGCCGCTGAACCGCTATCAGGATCATATGATTAATACCCTGGCAGACGCGCGTCGATACATCGAAGATAACGGCCTGAAGCACGTGCAGATCATCGGCGATTTCTATCATATGAACATCGAAGAAGACTCGCTGACGGATGCGCTGCATCGGAACCGCGATCTGCTTGGCCATGTGCACATCGCCGATAATCACCGCTACCAGCCGGGCAGCGGCAGCCTCGATTTTGCCAGCCTGTTCGATCAGCTGCGTGCGGATAACTATCAGGGTTACGTGGTATATGAGTGCCGTGTTCGCGCCGATGATCCGGCTCAGGCATACCGGGATTCGCTCACTTATCTGCGTAAATGCTAAGGATGACGAGCGTGATGAGTGCTTCTACACCTTCGCCTCTGCGCGTCGCCATCATTGGCGCCGGGCAGGTCGCGGATAAAGTGCACGCCTCGTATTACGCCACGCGCAGTGATGTTCAGATGGTGGCCGTCATGGACAGCCACCCTGAACAGGCTCGGGCGTTTGCGGAACGTCATGGTATTCCCTCGGCATGGCAGGATGCGCGAGAAATGCTCAAGGCGGTTAAGCCGGATGCGGTGAGCGTCTGCTCGCCTAACCGGTTTCATTTCGAGCACGTCATGGCAGCGCTGGAAGCAGGCTGCCACGTGATGTGTGAAAAACCGCCTGCTATGACGCCGCAGGAGGCCGATCGGATGCGCCTGGCTGCGCGCAAGGCGGGAAAAGTGCTGGCGTATGATTTTCACCATCGTTTTGCCCTGGATACTCAGCTGCTGCGCGATGCGGTAATGAACGGAACGCTCGGAGAAATTTACTTCACGTCGGCGCAGGCGCTGCGTCGCTGTGGTGTGCCCGGATGGGGCGTTTTTACCAATAAATCGCTACAGGGCGGTGGTCCGCTGATTGATATCGGCATCCATATGCTTGATGCCGCAATGTATGTTCTGGGGTTCCCGGCGGTAAAACGGGTGACCGCGCATAGCTTTCAGAGGCTGGGCAACCGTAAAAGCAGCGGTCAGTTTGGCGCGTGGGATCCCACGCAGTTTACCGTCGAAGATGCTCTGTTTGGCACGATTGAATTTTGCAACGGCGGCATTCTGCGTCTGGACACGTCGTTTGCGCTCAATATCCGCGAGCAGTCCATCATGAACGTCGCATTCTGCGGTGAAAAGGCGGGTGCCACGCTGTTCCCGGCGCACATCTACAACGACGAAGCTGGTGTTTTAAAAACTCTTACCCAGCGCGAAGAGGCTGACGACCAACGCCACCTGCGCTGTATGGATGCCTTCGTGCGCCATGTGCTGGGTGAGCCCGTCATGATCGCTGATGCTGAGCAGGGGCTGATTATCCAGCAGCTTGTCGCCGCGCTGTATGAATCAGCAGAAACAGGGGGAAGCGTGACGTTATGCTAAACGTGTCTGTATTAACCGACCCGGGCTTTTGTCCGCACAGCCTGAATAAATACGCCTCCATCATGGCCTGCGGTAATGGCTACATGGGGATCCGCGCTGCGCATGAAGAGGATTACACCCAGCAAACCCGAGGCATGTATCTTGCGGGTCTGTATCATCGTGCTGGTCGCAACGAGACCACTGAGCTGGTCAATTTGCCCGATATCACCGGTATTGAGGTTGAGCTGGACGGGGTAAATTTTACCCTTCTGTCGGGGGACATTCTCGAGTGGCAGCGCGAGCTGGCGTTTGCTAATGGCGAACTTCGTCGCAGCGTGATCTGGCGCTCGCCCCACGGGAAACGCTATCGACTGGAGAGTCGTCGTTTTGTCTCTCTGGATCAACTGCCGCTGGTGGCCATGCAGCTTGCGATCACCCCGCTTGATGCTGCTTCACAGGTGGTGATGAAAACCGGCATTGATGCGACACAAACCAATACCGGCCGGCAGCATCTGGATGAAATTTCAGTCAGGGTGTTCGACCAGCACTATATGCAGGGTGTGTATGAAACGCAGGACCGGGCGTCGGAAGTTGTTGTTTCGGCGTTTTGTCAGCTCTCTGCGAAGAGTGACAGCTGTTTCACCGCCAAAAATCGTCGGGTCTCTGCCCACTATTGCCTGACGATACCGCAAGGTGACACTGTCACTCTGGATAAGATTGTCTGGGTTGCCCATCGCAGCGATAAAGCCCTTTCGCAGGAATCGTTCGCGCGAAGGGCGCTGGCGGATCTCAAGGTTTGTGCGGCAAGGGGGTATGCCTCGCTGCTGGAGAGTTCATCCTGCGCATGGGAAGACGTATGGCGTAACACCCGGGTGGAAGTGGCTTCTGCTGCTCCTGACGATCAGATGGCGCTGGACTATGCCGTCTGGCATCTGACCACCATGACGCCCGCCCATGATGAGCGAAGCAGCATTGCCGCTAAGGGATTGACCGGCGAGGGGTATAAAGGACACGTCTTCTGGGATACCGAAATATTCCTGCTGCCTTTCCATCTTTTCACCCGTCCTCAGGTGGCCCGCAATCTTCTGCGCTATCGCTGGCTTAACCTGGCCGGGGCCCGGGAAAAAGCCCGCCGCAACGGCTGGCCGGGCGCACTTTTCCCGTGGGAGAGCGCCTCGAGCGGCAAAGAGGAAACGCCGGAGTTCGCGGCTATCAACATCCGAACCGGCATGCGCCAGAAGGTGGCCTCCGCGCTGGCAGAACACCACATCGTGGCGGACATTGCCTGGGCCGTCGTCGCTTACTGGCAGGCGACACACGATGATGCCTTTATGCGAAATGAAGGCCTGACGCTGCTGATGGAAACTGCTGCGTTCTGGATGGGCCGCGCCACGGAGGTAGACGGGCGCATGGAAATTCATGATGTGATTGGGCCTGACGAATACACCGAGCATGTGAACAACAACGCCTATACCAATTATCTGGCGTGGCATAACGTTGCCTGCGCGCGCCGGTTTATGGCGCAGTTTGGGCGTGAAGATGCGCGTTTTACGGAGAATGCCACGCGGTTCCTGACGCGCTTATGGCTGCCGGAGGCCAATTCAGACGGTGTGATCCCGCAGGATGATACCTTCATGGCGAAACCAGCCATTGACCTGAGCCGCTATAAAGAAAAAGCAGGGAAGCAGACCATTCTGCTCGATTACTCCCGCGCGGAAGTAAACGACATGCAGATCCTGAAGCAGGCTGATGTGGTAATGCTTACCTACCTCTTGCCGGAGCGGTTTACCCCACAGCAATGTGCCGCCAATCTGGCTTTCTACGAGCCCCGCACGATCCATGACTCTTCGCTGAGTAAGGCCATACACGGCATTGTGACCGCCCGCTGTGGTGACACCGAAGGTGCATACGCCTTCTGGCGTGATGGCGTCGCCATTGACCTTGGGGACGATCCACACAGCTGCGATGACGGTATTCATGCCGCTGCGACCGGCGCTATCTGGTCCGGCGTCATCCAGGGGTTTGCCGGTATGCAGATTGTGGAAGGGGAACTACACCTTGCGCCCAGCCTGCCTGCCCACTGGCGAAGGCTTGCTTTCCCCCTGCGCTGGCGGAACGCAACGCTGCACGTCACCTATGAAAATGAGGTGTTAACCATTGAAACGACGACACCTGTCACTCTGACGCTGTGGGGCAAGACGCTACGCGTAGCGGGGCGCAAGGTATGCGCTTATAAGGATTTTCTTGCACCTGTAAGTGGGACCGCTACCACAGAGGGGCGCCATGACGCTTAAGGCTGTTGTATTCGATCTGGACGGTGTTATCACCGATACCGCACACCTCCATTTTCTGGCCTGGCGTGCAGTGGCTGACGAAATCGGCATCACCTTCGACGAAGTGTTTAATGAACAGCTGAAGGGAATTAGCCGCATGGATTCCCTTCAGCGCATCCTGAAGCATGGCGGGAAAGAGGGGATGTTTAGTGAAGAGCAGTGCCTCGCGCTGGCGACGAAAAAAAACGCGCTTTATGTCCAGTCTCTGGCGTCGCTGACGGAAGATTCACTGCTTCCGGGTATTCGTGACGTGCTGACGGATATACGTAAAGCGAACGTCAAAACTGGACTCGCCTCCGTTTCCCTGAATGCCCCTGGGATCCTGCACGCGCTGGGCATTTATCAGGCCTTCGATTATTGCGCCGATGCTTCCCGTATTCGCCGCTCAAAGCCAGATCCGGAGATCTTCCTTGCAGCCTGTGCTGGCCTGAATGTGCGTCCTGAAGAGGCCATGGGCATCGAAGATGCACCTGCAGGCGTAGCGGCGATCAACGCGGCGGGCATGCTGTCGGTTGGTGTGGGTTCTGGCCTGAACCATGCGGGACTACAGCTTCATTCAACGCGGGAACTGACCTGGAAATGCCTTACCGAGTTTTGGGCATCCCGGACGTACTGATAAGGAATTAACAATGGCTCAACTGTCTCTGAAAAACATTCAGAAAATCTATGATAACCAGGTCCACGTGGTTAAGGATTTCAATCTCGAAATCGAAGACAAGGAGTTCATCGTCTTCGTCGGGCCTTCAGGCTGCGGTAAATCCACGACGCTGCGCATGATCGCCGGTCTGGAGGAGATCTCCGCTGGCGAACTGGTGATTGACGGCGTTTGTATGAACGATGTGCCCGCCAAGTCACGCGATATCGCCATGGTATTCCAGAACTATGCGCTTTATCCGCATATGACGGTCTACGACAACATGGCGTTCGGCCTGAAGATGCAAAAAATTGCGCCTGCGGTTATCGAAGAGCGCGTTAACTGGGCGGCACAGATCCTCGGATTACGTGAATACCTAAAGCGTAAACCCGGCGCGCTGTCCGGCGGCCAGCGCCAGCGCGTGGCGTTAGGCAGGGCGATCGTACGTGAGGCGGGCGTGTTCCTGATGGATGAACCGCTCTCAAACCTCGATGCCAAGCTTCGCGTGCAGATGCGGGCTGAAATTAGCAAGCTGCATCAGAAGCTTAACACCACCATGATTTACGTGACCCACGATCAGACGGAAGCCATGACGATGGCGACCCGCATCGTGATCTTAAAAGACGGCATTATTCAGCAGGTCGGTGCACCTAAGCAGGTTTACAACGAACCGGCAAACATGTTTGTCGCAGGGTTTATTGGATCGCCAGCCATGAACTTCATTCGCGGTGCTATCGACGACCGCTATTTCGTTACGGAAACGCTGCGTCTGGCGATCCCGGAAGACAAGCTCGCTTCACTGAATGCCGCAGGGTATCAGCGCAAAGCCGTGGTCTTTGGGATCCGCCCGGAAGATATTCTCACTCTGCAGAGCAGCGGTAAAAATATCGAGGCGAAAGTCAGCGTAGCCGAACTGACCGGCGCGGAGTTCATGCTCTACGCCACCGTTGGCGGTCATGAGCTGGTTGTTCGTGCTGGCGCTGCGAATGATTATGCCGCTGGGGATAATATCGGCATCCAGTTCGATATGAATAAGTGCCATTTCTTCGACGCTGAAACCGAAGCGGCTATTAGATAAGAAAGGTGTTCGCCGGAAATACCCATTTCCGGTTTTTTTGTTTGTTACTTATAAAGGGAATATTTGATGAGTACTCTACTAAAAAGTGCTGCGCTCGTGCTGTGCGCAGGGGTTAGCTGCGCACACGCAACAGAAAGCGCTAAAAAGTGGGAATTTAATATTGGCGCGATGTATGAAATAGAAAACGTCGAAGGCCAGGGGGAGGATAAAGACGGGTTATATGAACCTTCCGTGTGGTTTAATGCGACCTGGGATGCCTGGACTATTTCGCTGGCGATGTATCAGGAAGGGCCGGTTGATTATAGCAGCATGACCCGTGGCACCTATTTCGATCGTCCTGAATTTGAATTACGCTATCGCTTTATCGGAACAGATGATTTTACGTTCGGTCTGACCGGAGGCTTCCGTAATTACGGCTATCACTTTAAGGATGAACACGGCGCCAGAGACGGCAGCGCTAATATGCAGCGCTACAAAATTCAGCCTGACTGGGATATAAAATTAACCGACGACTGGCGTTTTGGCGGCTGGTTTGCCATGTATCAGTTTGCTAACGATCTGGAAAAAACCGGCTATTCAGACAGCCGCGTCGAAACCGAAACGGGCTTTACCTGGACCATTAACGACACCTTTGCTGCTAAAGTGAATTACTATTTAGAACGCGGGTTCAACATGGACGGTTCCCGCAATAACGGAGAATTCTCCACCCAGGAAATTCGTGCCTATCTGCCAATTTCGTTAGGCCAGACCACCTTAACGCCTTACACACGACTGGGGCTCGATCGCTGGTCGAACTGGGACTGGCGGGACGATCCCGAGCGTGAAGGACATAATTTCAACCGCCTGGGTATGCAGTACGCCTATAACTTCAATAACGGTTTATCCATGACGCTTGAATACGCCTATGAATGGGAAAACCATGACGAGGGTAAAAACGACCGCTTCCACTATGCGGGCGTTGGGGTAAATTACGCGTTCTGACCGAGAGCACGCCAGGGGCGCTAAGCCCCTGGTTTTAGCGCAGCGAGGCCGCCAGTATAAAATGGGTATCAACCAGCACTTTTTGCGGGGCGGGATGACCTGCAATACGTCTGAAAAGAAGATCGCAGCTCTCTTCCCCCAGCTTTCGGGTGGGGATATCAAACCCGCCAGGTGCGGGCGTTAAAATGAGAGACAGCATCGGGTCACTGTATCCGGCTATCACCACCTGCTCTGGAATCATCAGATTCAACTCATCCGCCGCACGATAGAGGCTGAGTAACTTCATGCTGTCGGTAGCGAATACCGCATCGGGCGGCGTGGATGAAGACAACAGCTCCAGAGCCGCAGTAAGCGCACTCTCATGGGTATAACCGCCATCCCTGATCCAGTCCGGGTGAAGGGCAATATGGTGCTTTTCCAGGCTGGCTTTATAGCCCGCAAGACGATCGATCGAAACATGATAATCAAGCGGGGCATGCAGACAGGCAATTTTACGGCGTCCGTTTTTAATAAAGGTTTCGGTCAGCATGGCGCTGTCATGGAAATTATCCGTGTCGACGGAATAAATATTCTGAAACTCACCTTCGACTTTGCCGATAACTACCACCGGTACGCCATACGCATCCAGCGTGGTGAAAAAGGATTCATTTGCCGGTGAGCTCAGCATAATGATCCCTTTGATCATCTTCTGTTTTATTTTATTCACGCATTTCAGCAGATCGTCTTCGCTGCTTTTTGACGTTTGTAAAATAACGTCAAATCCTTCATCTTCCGCTTTTGCCGTAATGGCATGCAGGACATCGGAGAAAAAAGGATTTCCGGCAGTGGTTTTGGTTGAACGGGTCGAAATAACCATAATGGCATCGAAGCCTGAAGAGGTCAGGGCGCGGGCCAGTTTGTTGGGCTGATAATTTAATTCGTCAATCGCCTTCAGCACTTTTTCACGCGCTTCGGGAGAAATATTCGTTTGTTTATTCAGAACGCGGGAAACGGTTGATTTCGATACGCCCGCAACCCGTGCGATATCATAGATGGTGGGTGACATACACCTTACTCACTCCGGACTGACAGCAATGTCGTTCATCTTACTGGAGAGAAAACGGCAATAGCAATAAATAAGAATTGATAATCAACGATCTGCCCCCATTTATTGTATTCTGAAGCCATGCATTCAAGGCTTCCAGGCAACGAAGGACGGCGATGAAGCGACTTAAAAACGAAATCAATTCACTGGTGAACCGTGGCGTTGACCGCCATCTGCGTCTGGCCGTGACGGGGCTTAGCCGCAGCGGTAAGACGGCGTTTATCACCGCGATGGTAAACCAGCTCCTGAACCTGCACGCCGGCGCGCGTCTGCCGCTGCTCAGCGCGGTGCGGGAAGAACGCCTGCTGGGCGTGAAGCGCGTCCCTCAGCGTGATTTTGGTATTCCACGCTTTACCTATGACGAAGGGCTGGCGCAGCTCTACGGCGATCCGCCCACGTGGCCGACGCCGACGCGAGGGGTGAGTGAGATTCGCCTCGCGCTGCGCTTTCGCTCGAATGAATCCCTGATGCGCCACTTCAAGGATACTTCTACGCTGTACCTTGAAATCGTCGATTACCCCGGTGAATGGTTGCTCGACCTGCCGATGCTGGCGCAGGACTACCTCAGCTGGTCCCGCCAGATGACGGGGTTGTTGCAGGGGCAGCGCGCCGGGTGGTCGGCCAAATGGCGACAGCTGTGCGAAGGCCTGGATCCGCTTGCACCGGCCGATGAAAACCGTCTGGCGGCCATTGCCGAAGCCTGGACGGCGTATTTGCATCAGTGCAAGCAGGAAGGGTTGCACTTCATTCAGCCGGGTCGCTTTGTTCTGCCGGGTGATTTAGCGGGCGCACCTGCGCTTCAGTTCTTCCCCTGGCCGGATGTGGATGGGGTGGGTGAGTCGAAGCTGGCGCAGGCTGATAAGCACACGAACGCCGGGATGCTCCGCGAGCGTTACAATTACTACTGTGAAAAAGTGGTCAAGGGATTCTATAAAAACCACTTCTTGCGATTTGATCGTCAGATTGTGCTGGTGGATTGCCTGCAGCCTCTCAACAGCGGGCCGCAGGCCTTCAACGATATGCGCCTGGCGCTGACGCAGCTGATGCAAAGTTTTCACTACGGGCAGCGGACGCTGTTCCGTCGTCTTTTCTCACCGGTGATCGACAAACTGCTCTTTGCGGCCACGAAGGCCGATCACGTCACGGTCGACCAGCATGCCAATATGGTATCGCTGCTGCAGCAGCTGGTGCAGGACGCCTGGCAAAACGCCGCCTTCGAAGGGATCGGCATGGATTGCCTTGGGCTCGCGTCCGTGCAGGCGACACAAAGCGGGCTGATCGATCTTAACGGCGAGAAAATACCGGCATTACGCGGGAACCGGCTCAGCGACGGTGAACCGCTTACCGTCTATCCGGGCGAAGTGCCTGCGCGGCTGCCGGGTCAGGCCTTCTGGCAGAACCAGGGCTTCCAGTTTGAAGCCTTCCGCCCGCAGGCAATGAGTGTCGACAGGCCTTTACCACACATCCGTCTGGATGCGGCGCTGGAGTTTTTGATTGGAGATAAATTGCGATGACGGAACCGTTAAAACCGCGCATAGACTTTACCGGAACGCTTGAGCACGACCCTCAGGAGGCGTTCAAAACCGCGCAGACGTTCAGCGGCACGCAGGCCGATAACTTTTCCCCGGCCCTGATCGAGGAGCCCGCCGTTGAGGAAGGTCCGGCAGAGGCGGTTGTGGAAGCCGCTCTGCGTCCAAAACGAAGCCTGTGGCGCAGGATGGTCACCGCCGGTCTGGCGCTGTTTGGCGTAAGCGTGGTTGGGCAGGGCGTGCAGTGGACGATGAATGCCTGGCAAACTCAGGACTGGGTCGCGCTCGGCGGATGTGCCGCAGGCGCGCTGATTGTGGGGGCGGGCATCGGGTCGGTTACCACCGAGTGGCGTCGGCTCTGGCGTTTGCGCCAGCGCGCGCACGAGCGTGATGAAGCGCGGGATCTGCTCCACAGTCACGGCACCGGCAAAGGCCGTGCCTTCTGTGAAAAGCTGGCCAGCCAGGCCGGAATCGATCAGTCGCACCCGGCGCTTCAGCGCTGGTACGCCGCCATCCATGAGACCCAGAACGATCGGGAAGTGGTGACGCTCTACTCCCACATGGTTCAGCCGGTGCTGGATGCCCAGGCGCGGCGCGAGATTAGCCGTTCTGCGGCAGAATCCACCCTGATGATTGCCGTCAGCCCGCTGGCGCTGGTTGATATGGCCTTCATCGCCTGGCGTAATCTGCGCCTGATCAACCGTATCGCGAACCTTTACGGCATAGAGCTGGGTTACTACAGTCGGCTCAGGCTGTTTAAGCTGGTCCTGCTCAATATCGCGTTTGCCGGGGCGAGTGAGCTGGTGCGCGAAGTGGGAATGGACTGGATGTCGCAGGATCTGGCGGCGCGTCTTTCTGCTCGTGCCGCCCAGGGGATTGGCGCAGGATTATTGACGGCGCGTTTGGGGATTAAAGCGATGGAGGTCTGCCGTCCGCTACCCTGGATTGACGGCGATAAGCCGCGACTGGGGGATTTCAGACGCGAGCTGATCGGCCAGCTCAAAGAGACGCTCAATAAAAAACCGGCTCCATGAGGTTTTGTTCACTAATCGTGCTGGCTGTCAATATTTGTTGACAGCCATCTTCCCGATCACCGTGTTCTGACATATCATTTTACTGTTACTGGCTTAAAACGGTGAATTTCCCATGCGTCTTGAAGTCTTCTGTGAAGACCGTCTCGGTCTGACCCGCGAATTACTCGATCTTCTTGTTTTACGTAGCATTGATTTACGTGGCATTGAGATCGATCCTGTCGGGCGAATTTACCTCAATTTTGCCGAAATTGAATTTAATACATTCAGCAGCCTGATGGCGGAAATCCGCCGTATCGCTGGCGTTACGGATGTACGCACCATTCCCTGGATGCCTTCTGAACGTGAGCACCTGGCGCTGAGCGCGCTGCTGGAGGCCATGCCTGAACCGTTCCTCTCCCTGGATTTGAAAAGCAAAGTTGAGCGCGTTAACCACGCGAGCAGCCAGCTTTTCGCGCAGAGCCAGGAGAAGCTCAGCAATCATAACGCCGCGCAGCTGATCCCCGGCTTTAACTTCCAGCGCTGGCTGGACAGCAATCCGCAGAACACGCTTAGCGAGCATGTGGTGATTAACGGGCAGAATTTCCTGATGGAGATCACGCCGGTCTATCTGAAAGGGGAAGGGAACACTCGCATGCTCACCGGGGCGGTGATCATGCTGCGCTCGACGCTACGCATGGGTCGCCAGCTGCAAAACCTCTCCAGTCAGGACGTTGGCGCGTTCAGCCAGATTATTGCCGTCAGCCCGAAAATGCGCCATGTGGTTGATCAGGCGCGTAAGCTCGCAAGCCTGACCGCGCCGCTGCTGATAACCGGGGACACCGGCACAGGGAAAGACCTGCTGGCTCACGCGGTGCATCTGGCGAGCCCGCGTGCGGCTAAGCCTTATCTGGCACTTAACTGCGCCTCTATTCCGGAAGATGCCGTTGAAAGCGAGCTGTTTGGTCACGCGCCGGAAGGTAAGAAAGGGTTCTTCGAGCAGGCTAACGGCGGCTCCGTGCTGCTGGACGAAATTGGCGAAATGTCGCCACGTATGCAGGCTAAGCTGCTGCGCTTCCTGAACGACGGAACCTTCCGCCGCGTCGGTGAGGATCACGAAGTGCATGTGGACGTGCGCGTCATTTGCGCCACCCAGAAAAACCTGGTTGAACTGGTGCAAAAGGGGATCTTCCGCGAGGATCTCTATTACCGCCTCAACGTCCTGACGCTGAACATTCCGCCGCTGCGCGATTGTCCGCAGGACATCATGCCGCTAACGGAGCTGTTCGTCGCCCGCTTTGCCGACGAGCAGGGTGTGCCGCGTCCGAAGCTGTCAGCCGATCTTGGCACGGTGCTCATGCGCTACGGCTGGCCGGGCAATATTCGTCAGCTCAAAAACGCCGTTTATCGCGCCCTGACCCAGCTTGAAGGGTATGAACTGCGCCCGCAGGATATCCTGTTGCCGGATTACGACGCCGGAACGGTATCGGTAGGGGAAGAGGCGATGGAAGGTTCGCTGGATGATATTACCAGCCGTTTTGAACGCTCAGTGCTGACGCAGCTGTACCGCAGCTATCCCAGCACCCGCAAGCTGGCAAAACGCCTTGGTGTCTCGCACACCGCGATCGCGAACAAGCTGCGTGAGTACGGTTTGAATCATAAGAAAGGTGACGAATAACAAAAAAGCCTCTGCAAAGAGGCTTTTTACTTTACGTTTATTCCTTCGCCATCGGCGTGTTAACGATTTCTGTTTTTGTCTCGCCCTGAATCGACACAATCCTGCTTTCAACCTCTTTCACCTGCTGCGGGCTGTGGAGCAGGGTATAGGTCAGATCAAACTGCGCGCTGGCACCGGGCTGCAGCTGCTTAACCCGCTTCTGCTCACGTTCGATCGTGACGGGGTAGGCGTAGCTGGTGCCCGGTTCTATGCCCGTGACGTAGCCCTGCTTCAGCGTGTCGGTGTTCTTCCATAAGGTCAGCACGGGCAGCTGGCGGGTATCAAACTGGATTGACGCGCCTTTATCTCCGGCTTTATTGACCACCGCCGCAAGCGTTTCGTGGTTATTGTCTGCCAGCGGTTTAATATTAAAGACCATCTCATCAAAGCCTTTTGTCGGCCCGGCGTAGGTTTGCCAGTCGTTTACGCCCGCTTTGGCGTAGTCATTGAATGGGCTCACGCTCGCCGCCGGCGCAAGGAAACGGGCACCTTCTTCGAGGATCGGCGTGCCGAAGTTGCTGTGATAGATGATTTGGTAATCATGAGGGTAATCCGCATGGTTGGTCAGAACATCATGCAGGCTGAACTGGTTGGTTCCGGGAACGTAGCGCAGTTCGGTCATGGTTTGCAGATCCGATTTTTTAAACGTGCTCTCTTTGATCAAACCGCGAACGCGGATCTCATGCGGGGCGGCATCCGCGATTTCAACCTCGACCTGCGAAACAGGGGTATTACCGGCCCTGCCGTGCAGGGTGTAAATTTGCCCGTCCGCGGTGACCGGGTGCCCGGTCCACTCATAGCCACAGCGCACCATCATTTCGTTGAAACCATCCAGCCAGCCGAGACCGTTGCGGCTTTCAAGATTGATATAAGCCGGGTTAACAACCTCTTTAACGGGCGAATTCCACCCCAGTCGGGTGCCAAAGCCTTCTACATGCAGAAGGTTCATCCCGCGGGTCGGGCTCAGGGTAATTGTCAGGCCATCTTTGCTGCTAATTATGATGACTTTGCTGCCTTCCTGTTTACCACCGTGTAAGACTTTTTGCTCAATGCTGAACGTCCGATCTTTAACTTTCAGCTCATCACTGGAAATCTTCCAGTTTCCTTTCTCTACGCTGCTTTCAGCGCTTGTCAGCACCCAGGTTTTAGCCGCTGCATGGCCAGAAATCAGTACCGCAAGGAGCGTAAAAGCGAATTTAATCTTCATATATTATCCTTTTTGCTGAAACGATTATTTTCTTTCGTAAGCAAATCTAATGTTTAGGCAGAAAGGGAAATGTGATGTGCTTCACTGGGGATGAAAATAGGGAAATTTAACGATTATTATGCGTTCTTGATCACGCTTATGTTACATGTTCTCTAAGTTATTGCATGATTAATGTGATTTTTGTGCATTTATGATTTAACGATTCAGCTTTAGCGCAATAAAAAACCCCGCCGCGGCGAGGTTGAGAATAAGTTGTATAGAATGCTAAGTACTTATTATGCTTTCAGCACGTCCAGCGCGGCAGTGTAATCCGGCTCGGTGGTAATTTCGTTAACCAGTTCGCTGAAGACAACGGTGTCGTTTTCATCCAGAACCAGTACGGCACGTGCTGCCAGACCTTTCAGTGGGCCTTCCGCGATGCTGACGCCGTATTTCTCGAGGAAATCTGCGCTGCGCAGGGTGGAGAGGGTAATAACGTTGCTCAGGCCTTCAGCACCGCAGAAACGGGACTGGGCAAACGGCAGGTCAGCGGAAATGCACAGCACAACGGTGTTGTCCATTTCAGTCGCCAGCTGGTTGAATTTACGCACGGACGCGGCACAAACGCCGGTATCAATGCTTGGGAAAATGTTCAGTACTTTGCGTTTACCCGCAAACTGAGCCAGTGTGACGTCAGACAGATCTTTAGCCACCAGAGTAAAAGCCTGCGCTTTGCTGCCAGCCTGCGGAATGGAACCTGCAACAGCAACCGGGTTGCCCTGGAAATGAACGAGTTGTGACATAGATATCTTCCTGTTTACATATAGTTAACGTCGGGGCTAGTGTATGCCATCAGCGGATAACACGGCAAACCAAATTTTTCGCCTTTCCGGGCCGCAAGGAGTCAGTGATGAGAAGCGTTAAGGTCTATGAAGAAGCCTGGCCATTGCATACCCCGTTTGTGATCTCCCGCGGCAGTCGTAGTGAAGCCAGCGTGGTCGTAGTCGAAATCGAAGAAGAGGGGTTTAAAGGCGTTGGGGAATGTACGCCTTACCCTCGCTACGGAGAAAGTGTCGCGTCGGTGATGGCGCAGATCATGACCCTTGTGCCTGACCTGCAAAAAGGTCTCCCGCGTGAGTCGTTACAGCAGCGTTTGCCCGCCGGGGCGGCGCGTAACGCTATCGACTGTGCGCTCTGGAGCCTTGAAGCCGCTCAGCAGCAAAAATCGCTGACGTCCTTGCTGGGTGTGGTGCTGCCTGAGTCCGTCGTGACGGCGCAAACGGTCGTGATTGGTGAGCCGGAGCAGATGGCCGCCAGCGCAAAAGCGCTCTATGACGCCGGGGCCACGCTGTTAAAAGTGAAGCTCGACGATCGCCTGATCAGCGAGCGGATGGTTGCCATTCGCTCGGCGGTTCCCTCGGCCACGCTGATTGTTGACGCCAACGAGTCGTGGCATCCCGAGGGGCTTGCCGCCCGATGCCAGCTGCTGGCTGACCTGGGCGTGGCGATGCTGGAGCAGCCTCTGCCAGCGAAGGATGATGCGGCGCTGAAGAATTTTATCCATCCGCTGCCCGTCTGTGCGGATGAAAGCTGTCATACCCGCGAGAATTTGAGCGCGCTTAAGGGCTGCTATGAGATGGTCAATATCAAGCTCGACAAGACCGGCGGGCTGACAGAGGCGCTGGCCCTGGCGGCGGAAGCGCAGGCGCAGGGCTTTTCCCTGATGCTGGGATGCATGCTCTGCACATCACGGGCGATCGGCGCGGCGCTGCCGCTGGTCAATCAGGTCCGTTTCGCCGATCTGGACGGCCCGACGTGGCTGGCGGTTGACGTTTCACCGGCGCTTAATTTTACCAGCGGCGTGCTTCATCTCTGAGGCTGCCAGCGCAGAAGCTCCATCATCGCGTTTAAGTATTTTTCGCTGGCTTCGTCGGAGGAAATCGGCGGGAATTCAGCGGTGATGCAGGGCAGGCTCAAATCGGCGCACCAGCTACCGAACGATCCGGGTGTTTCATAGCCCACGCTGGTGACAAGCGGCAGGGCGAAAGCCTGCGCCAGCCACGCGCCCAGGTCGGAATGACGCGGATCTTCAATGCAGGCCAGCGGATCGTGGAAGGAGACAACCCAGGCGGGGTGGATCTTATGGATAAGCTGGCACAGCGCCTGCGTTTCCGGCTCGGAGCCGGGCTTGTCTCCCGTCAGCAGCACCACGTCCCGCTCCTCGGCGGAGCTGTTCCAGCGATAAACCGTTTCGCCGGCGCGCCAGTTTGCCGCCGGGAAATTACGGTTCAGGTCAACGCCCCTCGCATTCGCCCGTAATCCAAGCTGACAGCCGTCCGGATTGACGGCAAGAATCACGTGGTGACGTCGCAATGAAGGCGTCAGCGTCCGCAGCGCGCAGGAAAGCGTGACGATGGACGAGTTCTCATCTCCGTGCGTGCCGGCAATGATCAAACCGCTGTTGCGATCGGCATCGGGCGCCGGGAACCAGATCAGCGATGCGCCTAAAAATGAGCGGCCATATTGCTCAGCGCCCGGCGGAAAGGCCCCGCGCTCCGCTCGTGGTCGGGTGATTGCCATACGAAATCCTGATAAAGAAGTCTCTACTGGCAGTGTTGTGCAAAACCCGCTGTTAATCAAATAGTTTCCGTAACGCTTGAGAATTGCCTCAAATCACTATTCAGGCGTAAGGTATTTGCATTTCTCTGTTTCGAAACAAATAATTACGCATCTGCTTGTTACCTGAATTCATTAAAGGGGATCTTATGAAGCATCCTGTTTTGCGTCTTTGCGCTGCACTGTACCTGTGCGGACTCTCTACACTCTCGTACGCTGCTGATGTGCCCCAGGGCACGGTACTGGCGCAAAAACAGGAGCTGGTCAGGCATATTAAAGACGAACCCGCTTCGCTCGATCCGGCAAAAGCGGTGGGATTACCCGAGATTCAGGTGATTCGCGATCTTTTCGAAGGGCTGGTGAATCAGAACGAGAAAGGGGAGCTGACCCCGGGCGTGGCGACGCGCTGGCAGAGCAACGATAACCGTATCTGGACGTTTACCCTGCGCGATAACGCGAAATGGTCTGACGGTACGCCCGTCACCGCGCAGGATTTTGTCTACAGCTGGCAGCGTCTGGTTGACCCGAAAACCACGTCTCCGTTTGCCTGGTTTGCGGCGCTGGCAGGCATAAACAACGCGCAGGCCATTATCGATGGCAAAGCGGCGCCAGATACCCTGGGCGTGACGGCGGTGGATGCCAGAACCTTACGCGTCCAGCTGGACAAACCGCTCCCGTGGTTTAGCAACCTGACGGCGAACTTTGCCTTCTATCCGGTGCAAAAAGCGAACGTTGAAAGCGGCAAAGAGTGGACGCGTCCGGGCGCCCTGGTGGGTAACGGCGCGTACGTCCTGAACGACCGCGTGGTGAATGAAAAACTGGTTGTCGTGCCGAATACGCACTACTGGGACAACGCGAAAACTGTTCTGCAAAAAGTGACCTTCATTCCGATTAACCAGGAATCGTCCGCCACTAAGCGCTATCTGGCGGGGGATATTGATATCACCGAATCGTTCCCGAAAAACATGTATCAGAAGCTCCTGAAGGACATTCCGGGACAGGTGTATACGCCGCCTCAGCTCGGGACCTATTACTATGCGTTTAACACGCAAAAGGGCCCGACGGCCGATGCCCGGGTGCGTCTTGCGCTGAGCATGACTATCGATCGCCGCATTATGGCAGAGAAGGTGTTAGGTACCGGCGAGAAGCCGGCCTGGCATTTCACCCCTGACGTGACGGCGGGTTTCACCCCTGACCCTTCACCGTTCGAGCAGATGTCGCAGCAGGAGCTGAACGCTCAGGCGAAAACCTTGCTCCAGGCCGCAGGCTACGGTCCTCAGCGTCCGCTGAAGCTGAACCTGCTGTACAACACGTCGGAAAACCACCAGAAGATCGCCATTGCGGTGGCGTCCATGTGGAAGAAAAATCTTGGTGTGGATGTCAAACTGCAAAACCAGGAGTGGAAAACCTATATCGACAGCCGCAACACCGGCAATTTTGATGTGATCCGCGCGTCATGGGTAGGTGATTACAACGAGCCTTCGACCTTCCTGTCCCTGCTGACCTCAACCCACAGCGGCAATATCTCGCGTTATAACGATCCGGCTTACGATAAAATTATTCACCAGGCGACGCTGGAAACCACGGCGAAAGCGCGTAATACGGACTACAACATGGCGGAGAAAATCCTTATGGAGAAAGCACCTATCGCGCCAATTTATCAGTACACCAACGGTCGCCTGATTAAGCCCTGGGTTAAAGGATATCCGATTAATAACCCGGAAGACGTGGCGTATAGCCGGACCATGTATATTGAGAAGCACTGACGAGCCCGGATTATGCGGTAACTGTCGTTAATGAGAGTACATTAAGAACTGGCGCATTTAGCGCCAGTTTCTTTATTCCAGAAAAGATGTCTGTTTCACATATAATCGCAGGGATAAATTATGACGGAAGAAAAGAAAGATAAACCCTCTTTTCCGGCAGGCTTAGGCATTATGGATAAAATCTGGGAATGGCAGTGGATTATACGCTTTATTTATATTGTCCTTTTCGCCGATCTGGCGCTGCTGGCTTACAGCGGACAGGGGATTTTGACCTGGCCCATACAGGCCATTAGCTGGACCGAACACCTTGGTTTCTTCTGCGTCGCGCTGGCGGCTCTGGGGCTGATAGCCACAACCCTCATGCCCTTTGTCGCCAGTCTCTTCAGGCAAGTGCTGAATGAGATCATATACAGCAGCATCTTTCCGGATATTCTTCGCCCGCAGAGCGATTACGAGAGATACCCGGGTAAGGTACCCTCAAGAGAAGTCCTTGATTTAGCACTGGAAGAGAATAATCAGTTTTTACTTAATTACTATGAAAAACATGATTCCGCCTGGCGCAGTAAATTCACTGAAAGATTCAAAGTTGGCGATTTACTTTTTGGTATCCTGTTTTTTATGATACTTGATTACCATCCGCACTGGTTCAGTCACGCTCAGCATTCCTTAGCCAGCGATCTTTTTAATCTGGGTGGTGATGAGGGTTTTGTTATATTTTATATCGTCCTTATCATTGTATTTAGCGCCCTGATGAATGTCTGGTTCGGCAAATGGGACTGGGGAAATATTTATTATCCACCGCTGTATCGTAAAAAAGAAGAAGCTCGAAGAAAGGAGCGAGAGAGAGAAGCGCAATGGCGTCGCCAGAATGAGTAAATAATTCCCTGCTAACCAGTGCTCCATACATACTATTTTTTTGGCTTTGTCTGAGATATCGCTCCCGCCCATGCGGAGCTGGCGGGAGCAGAGGTGGGCTATTCTAACAACTCACTAAACTTCGCCAGCCACTGCGGATGCGCAGGCCAGGCGGGAGCCGTCACCAGGTTGCCGTCTACATGGGCCTGATCGATGCCGATAGTGGCGTAGTGTCCACCCGCGAGACGTACTTTAGTGCGCAGGCCGGGTAGGCGCTACAGGTTCGTCCTTTCAGAATGCCCGCGGCAGCAAGCAGCTGCGGGCCGTGGCACACCGCAGCAATCGGCTTACGCGCGGCGTCAAATGCCTGTACCAGCTTTAACACGTCCTCATTTAGCCGCAGATACTCGGGGGCTCTCCCGCCGGGGATGAGCAGCGCGTCGTAATCCTGCTCCTTTACGGTTGAAAAATCGGCGTTGAGGGTAAAGCGGTGACCGGGTTTTTCGCTGTAGGTCTGGGCACCGTCAAAATCATGGATTGCCGTCATGATGTAGTCGCCTTTCGGTTTGTCGGGGCAGACCGCATCAACCTGATGGCCAATCATCTGCAAAGCCTGAAAAGGCACCATGGTTTCGTAATCTTCGGCGTAATCGCCAACCAGCATCAGGATCTTCTTGCTCATCATTCCTCACCTTTTTCAATAAAGATGATTAAGATATAGCCTGGCATGGCTGAATTGCCGGAAATAAAAAAGCCCGTCAGAGCACGGGCAACATAAGCAAATGAATAAATGATTCGTTATCAACGTTGTTGGAGGATAACGCCGTATATTTTACGCGGCAGTAAGACAAGCAGATACCTGACATATTCGGTAGGTGAAACAAGCGATTAAACGTGCGTTACAGTGCGTCGAAGGTCGGGTAAAGGCTATTTTCAAGGAATTCTACGAGATACCAGATCTCACCGCTAAAAATAAACCAGAAGCCAAATATAATAAGGAGCAAAATAATAAAGGTGAGTATTATTTCAGTTTTTCCCATTGCTGCTTTTACCCACCTGAAGCTAATTGATTCGAGGTGGGCATTGTAGCGGGGCTTTTCCGGATACTCCAGTTTCATGCAGCAAGGACTTTATTGCGTCCGTCATTTTTAGCGCGATACAGGGCATCGTCCACACGCTTAAACAGCTCGTCAATACTCTCTCCCTGATTGTGCCGCGCCACCCCAATGCTGACGGTAAACCGCGGCAAGCCCGGAATCGTGATGCGTGCAACGGCTGCACGGATTAACTCGGCAATCTGCAGGGCGGTATCGAGAGAGGTACGCGGCAGCAGGATAACGAACTCTTCGCCACCCCAGCGGAACACCATGTCGCCCTCCCGACTACAGGCTTCCAGCGTTCGGGAAAGGGCGATTAGAACCTCATCGCCTTTCAGATGACCGAACAGGTCATTAATGTTTTTGAAATGGTCGGTATCCACCAGCAGCAGGCTAAATTGCTGCTGCGCAGGAAGTTTATTCCGGTTGCTTTGATCGGTAATTGCGTAGAACTGGCGCCGGTTGAGTAGTCCCGTCATGGAGTCACGTAACGCGGCATGTTCCAGCTCCTGCTCCAGCCTTTTTTGCTCGGTGATATCGTGGATGATGCACAGCATCAGCTTGTCGCCGTAAATCTCAATGGGCCCGGCATACGTCTGAACGTGGCGGGTGGTTCCATCGGCAAGGCGGTGAATAAAATTGAGCGGCTTATGACCACCGGGCAGCGCGGCAATCGCAGTCATAATGGGCATCACATCTCGCCCCAGCGTATTGATTTCCCAGGTATGCTTACTGCACATGTCATCATGTGAGTAACCATAAAAATTGAGTGCGGCCAGATTTGCATCGACAATTTGCCCGTCGCGGGCCGGATCGATTAACAGCATCGGGGCGCTGTTGGTCAGAAAAAAGCGCGCATAGAAACCCTGTTTTTTCCGTCGATAGGTGGCGGAACGGCTTGCCTTCAATCCTGAGAGCATTTGTTGGGAGATGCCTTCGAAAACAATCACATCTCCCCAGGGAGCGTAGTGGGCGAGCGAGAGCCGACAGCTTAACGGCGTGTCCTGTCCATCCCGGCTAGCCGTCCAGATTTCGACGATCTCCTGCTCTGTTTTCAGTTCAGGTACATACATCGTCAGGAGGGTTTGCGCCCTGGCAGAATAGATCCCTTTGCGAAGGTCCTCGAGGGTTTTATCCCCCATGAGCTGCCTTGCTGCCACATTCGCAAAAATGATCTTTTCCGACACGGGTGAAACGAGCCACACGGGTGTTTTAATTACATTCAACGCATCAAAACAAGGTTGCGACATAGGCGTTTCCTGTTCATCGACAACATGTGCCTGACAATCATGCCAGAATTGACTCGCGTGTACTCCTTTGAAACATACTCCACTTAACCCCGTCAGGCATGATTTTTTTGTGAAATAAATGCGGGGTCCGTTTGAATTTTATTAATGGGGATAATCTGTTTGTCTGAGTTTATCTGCAGCAGTAGCCACGGTACCTGTTCGGCAGGTAAGGGCCGGGAGAAAAGATACCCCTGCAGGTAATCGCAGCCGAGACGGGTGAGGACCGCCTGCTGTTCTTCCGTCTCGATCCCTTCTGCCACCACATTCATCTCCATGGTCCGGGCGATACTGATTATGGTCTCGACCAGCTTGTAGCTTTTTTCATTTCCCAGCATCGATGTGACAAAGCTTCTGTCGATCTTGAGTTCTTTTGCGGGAAGCACGCTAAGCATCAGCAGGTTGGAATAGCCCGTACCAAAATCATCAATCGAGACGACGATCCCCGCATGATTAAACGCGTTAAGCAACTCAATGCTGCGGTCGAGATTTTTAAGCGCGGTGCTTTCCGTTACCTCCAGGATCAGTCGGGACGGAGGCAGGTTATATTTTTCCAGCATCGACGAGATGATCTGGAAAATGTCTGGCTGTTCGAACTGAACGGGGGATAGGTTGAGCGACAACGTCCACTGGCTGAACCCTTGTTCAGTCCAGAAATGAAGCTGTCGACAGGCGGCTTCAATGGCCCAGTTACCTACCGGAATAATTAAGCCTGTTTGTTCCAGCGAGGGGATAAACAGATTGGGCAATACAACGCCTTGCTCTGGATGTCGCCAGCGCAGAAGGGCTTCAAAACCATGAATTGTTTTCTCTCCCGCATGCCAGGTTGGCTGATACCAGAGTTCAAACTGATCCCGTTCAAGCGCCTGCGAGAGTTCCTGCAGAAAGCCGGGTTTCGCCGGGATCGCTGTTGACATCTCGGCCCGGTAAATCGCCCAGCCGTTACGGCCATCTTCCTTGACGCGGTGTAAAGCTGCATCCGCCTTGAGTTTCAGCTCATGCAGCGTTTCGCCATCCTGAGGATAGAGGCTGACGCCCGCGCTGATGGTCGTGCTTAACGTATGCCCGCATATCGACAGAGGGCGTCGTACATCTTCGAGCAACGCGGTGAGCAGGGCGCTGAGCTTGTCGTCATCACATTCAGGCACCAGCAGGATAAAGGCGTCACCTCCCAGTCTTGCCAGGGTCATCTCACGCGTGAGCCTTGCCGTGATGCGCTGCGCGACAGCGATCAATAACTCATCACCGACGCTGTGACCCCACGTATCGTTAACGCGTTTGAAGTGATCGACGTTCAGGAAAATAACCGCAAATGGCTTCTTGCTCAGCAGCGCGCTGCGCAGACAATCCTGCATGCGGAGATCCATCTGGTGGCGGTTTGCGAGCCCGGTGAGTGCGTCAAAACGCGCCTGCAGCTCTAGCTGACGGTTGAGCTGCTGCAGATTATCCGTCAGCCGGCTGGTGCGCCGGTGAGAATCGATAAGTGAAATGATTAACATCACGCCGAGCAGGCAGAGCGTGGTGACTGAAACCCAGATGGATAAACCCAGCTCGCCGATCCCTCCGGGGACGGCATGCGCCATTTCCTGAAATTGCGCGGCGCTCATGCCGGTATAATGCATCGCACAAATCGCGGCAGCCATAACGAAGGCCGCGATAATTCGATCGATAAAGACGCCTTTATGTTTATCGCGCAGTCGGAAAGCCAGCCACAGCGCCGTACCTGAGGCAACAACGGCAATGACCACGGATAACCCCACAATGCGTCGATCCCAGATGATGCTGCCATCCAGCATCAGGGCTGCCATACCGATATAGTGCATAGACACCACGCCAGCGCTCAGGAGCGTCGTGGCAAAGATCAGTCGAAAAGGGGAAAGTTTTTTACCCGTGACGGCAATATTAAGCGCCGTTGTCGACGCAATCACCGCGACGCCCAGTGACGCAAGGGTTAACCAGAGGTCGTAGCTCATCATCATGGGCATTTGCATCGACAGCATGCCGATAAAGTGCATCGACCAGATGCCAATACCCAGCGTGACCCCACCGGCAATCCGCCAGAAGAGTGCAGCCTTTCGGCTGGAGAGAGGGATCTTTCCGGCGCTGTCCAGCGCCACAAATGAGGCAATAAACGCCACCAGATAAGAGATAGCGATTAACACAGGGTCCCACGATATATTGAGCATTATGCAATCCCACGCCTGAGAGGGTTACCGATTTCGCCTGCCGGGTACATCTTTATCGGGCAACGAACATGCGCATTCAAACCATATTAGTTATTTATCGTGAATAATGACCAGTCATATTAATACTCTAAAACTCATCAAGAATATAAAATATATTCTTTTTGTTAATGTATTAAGCATTGCTAAACAAGAACGAATAACAGTAGCAAAGCTCCTTAAATATGAGTGCGATCGTATCGTCTCACCGCGGGCGATACTATCGCTTAAGATGGCTGGAAACCAGTATTGCAGCATGCTGAGTAGAACATTTTTGCTAATATGCTCTTTTAATCTGACTTAAGGTAAATCTCAGGATGCTAACGGCGAAACAAAAAACAAGCGTTGTTTGCGATGAAAAACTTCTGGGCCAATGCTATAAGTCTAAGTGCCGACTTAAATATAAAACGTGGGTATTATCATGCTAAAAAATATTAGTGTCAGGACCTTTATTATCGGGTTCCTTTTATCTCTTTTTTTGGTAAGTGCAGGTGTCGTTGTTCTATTTTCCAGCAATCCCTCTCTCTTTATTTCGCTTAATGCCATCAATTTCGTTGCACTATTTTTGCTCTGGGTCTACATGACGAAGTATCTTGTGACGCCGATCAATACGGTGAAGAAAAGTATTGAAGAGGTGACAGCAGGCAACCTTGGTGTATCTATCCCTGAATTTGGCAATAACTGTGCGGGCCGACTCATCCCCGGGATCAATAGCCTTTCCGGTAATATTGCGACGCTTGTACGTGAGATCAGGGCGTCATCGCAAACCGCCATGACCTTATCGGATCAACTCTCGCAACGTAGCGCTCAGCTTTCGGTGAAAACCGAGCAGCAGTCTGCATCATTAGTGCAAACCGCAGCCAGCATGGAGCAAATGGCCGCGAGCACCAAAAACAATGCCGATAACACGCGTCTGGCGAGCGAGCAGGCAAATGTGGCGACGCTGCAGGCGCGCAAAGGCGGTGAGCTGATGGGACAGGTCGCCAGCAATATGCAGTCCATTACCGAATGTGCGCAGCAGATGACGGAGATTATTTCGCTCATTGACGGCATTGCGTTCCAGACGAATATTCTTGCGCTCAACGCGGCCGTTGAGGCGGCAAGGGCGGGCGATCATGGCAAGGGTTTTTCTGTGGTTGCGGAAGAGGTAAGAAACCTGGCACACCGCAGCGCAGAGGCCGCGAAGAATATCAAAACGCTGATTGAAGTCACCAGCAGTAACGTCACGCAGGGAGCCAGCGTTGTGTCACAGGCAGAGAAAAATATGCATGAAATCGTAACGGGTTCAGGGAATGTCAGCCGCTTAATGGACGAAATTTCCGCGTCGACGTCAGAGCAGGAGAAAGGCATTTCTCAGATTACCCTGGCGCTATCGGAGCTGGAGCGGGTCACGCAAAGTAATGTGTCAATGGCAGAGGAACTCAACGGCTCCTCTGATGTACTGCGTAATCAGGTGATTGAGCTGCAGGCCAGAACGCGCAATTTCAGACTTGACCAGAACTCTTCTTCCTCATTACCTGGCGGCTCGCCATCCTTCCTCCACCGGCCAGAACACTCTCTCTGATTCAACCTCAAAGCCTGGCGTGCCAGGCTTTTTTTTGCCTCTTGCCAGCATGTTCATTTCCTGAGCGATTTCAGCGCGATGGAAAACATAGTTGTTGATTAAGCCCTGATGGAGGCTAGACTGACACCGATAGAGCTAAAAAGGCGGAGGCGCTGTGGAAAGCATTAAAGGATCTGAACTTAACGTTCCTGACGCAGTTTTTGCGTGGGTGCTGGATGGTCGCGGCGGTGCGCGACCGCTGGAAGATAATGATGCGATCGATAGCGCGCATCCCTGCTGGCTACATCTGAACTACACCCATACGGACAGCGCTGACTGGCTGGCCTCGACTCCGCTCTTGCCTAATAACGTGCGCGATGCGCTGGCGGGTGAAAGCCTGCGGCCCCGCGTGAGCCGAATGGGTGACGGGACGCTGATCACCCTACGCTGCATTAACGGCAGCACGGATGAACGCCCGGATCAGCTGGTTGCGATGCGTGTCTACATGGACGATGGGCTGATTGTGTCCACCCGGCAGCGAAAAGTTCTGGCGCTGGATGACATCGTCAACGATCTGAAAGAGGGCACCGGGCCAACCGACTGCGGCAGCTGGCTGGTGGACGTGTGCGACGCGCTTACCGATCACGCGAGCGAGTTCATCGAAGAGCTGCACGACAAAATCATCGACCTGGAAGATAACCTTCTCGATCAGCAGATCCCGCCGCGCGGTTTTCTGGCCTTGCTGCGTAAGCAGCTGATTGTGATGCGCCGCTATATGACGCCGCAGCGCGACGTTTATGCGCGCCTTGCCAGCGAAAGGCTCGCCTGGATGAATGACGATCAGCGACGCAGAATGCAGGATATTGCCGACAGGCTGGGCCGCGGGCTGGATGAAATAGATTCCTGTATTGCCAGAACGGCGGTGATGGCGGACGAAATCGCGCAGGTAATGCAGGAATCTCTGGCGAGAAGAACCTATACGATGTCCCTGATGGCGATGGTGTTTTTACCGAGCACGTTTCTGACCGGGTTGTTTGGCGTCAACCTGGGCGGTATTCCGGGGGGCGCTTATCGCTACGGCTTTACGGCCTTTTGCGTGATGTTAGTTGTTTTGATTGGGGGTGTTGCATGGTGGTTGCATCGTAGTAAATGGCTGTAAATTTACGCTTTTTTCCTCTTTTTCCGGGATTAAAACGCTCTTTTAATTGAGCGAAGTCAATAAACATCTACCCCGTAAGGTGCAATATTACTCCCGCAGGTGAATGCAACGTCAAGCGATGGGCGTTGCGCTCCATATTGTCTTACTTCCTTTTTTGAATTACTGCATAGCACAATTGATTCGTACGACGCCGACTTCATAGTCGGCTTTTTTTTGCCTCCTGATTCTCAGCGTCTACCCTAAAAGGGATGACAGCCAATTCTGGAGGGAATGATGAGCATCCTTTACGCTCTGCTACTGCAACATTCACGTCAATCCGATCCCATCCCTACCGATCCGGTGCCCATGCCCGATCCCATACCGCGTCCGCAGCCAATGCCCGACCCGCCGCCCGATGAAGAACCGATTAAATTGTCGCATCGGACCGCGAGATCTGCGAGGATACGCGCCATCTGACCGCTAAGATCACCACGAGAGACAATTGTGACCGCTTTTTCTACCCTGAATGTTCTGCCCGACGCCCAACTCGCTAACCTCAACGAGTTGGGATATCTCACGATGACGCCTGTTCAGGCGGCCGCGTTGCCCGCCATCCTCGAGGGCCGTGACGTGCGCGTACAGGCGAAAACGGGCAGCGGGAAAACGGCGGCATTTGGCCTTGGCCTGTTGCAGCATATCGATGCGGCGCTTTTTCAGACCCAGTCTCTGGTACTGTGCCCGACCCGCGAACTGGCAGACCAGGTCGCGGGTGAACTGCGTCGCCTGGCGCGTTTCCTGCCCAACACCAAGATTTTAACCCTCTGTGGCGGACAGCCGTTCGGCGCCCAGCGTGATTCACTCCAGCATGCGCCGCACATTATTGTCGCCACGCCCGGACGCCTGCTGGATCACCTGCAAAAAGGCACCGTCTCGCTGGATGCGTTACAAACGCTGGTCATGGATGAGGCCGATCGGATGCTGGATATGGGCTTCAGCGATGCGATTGACGAGGTGATCCGTTTCGCACCGTCCGATCGTCAGACGCTGCTGTTCTCTGCGACCTGGCCCGAAGCCATCGCCGCCATCAGTGGTCGCGTGCAGAAAAATCCACTCACCATTGAAATCGACAGCGTTGATGCGCTGCCCGCCATCGAGCAGCAGTTCTTTGAAACCTCTCAGCAGGGTAAAATCCCGCTCCTGCAGAAATTGCTGAGCCAGCATCAGCCTGCATCCTGCGTGGTGTTCTGTAATACCAAAAAAGACTGTCAGGCGGTCTGTGATGCTCTGAATGCCGCCGGTCAGAGCGCATTGTCGCTGCATGGCGATCTGGAACAGCGCGATCGCGATCAGACGCTGGTTCGTTTCGCTAACGGCAGCGCCCGAGTTCTTGTCGCAACCGACGTCGCTGCACGCGGTCTGGATATCAAATCGCTTGAGCTGGTGGTGAACTTTGAGCTGGCATGGGATCCTGAAGTACACGTGCACCGTATTGGCCGTACCGCGCGCGCGGGAAACAGCGGACTGGCCATCAGCTTCTGCGCACCTGAAGAGGCGCAGCGCGCCAATATTCTTTCTGAGATGCTGCAGATTAAGCTGAACTGGGTGAATGCACCGGCCGGCGTTAGCCTTGTGCCGCTGGAGGCTGAAATGGCGACGCTGTGCATTGATGGCGGTAAAAAAGCTAAGATGCGTCCAGGTGACGTATTAGGCGCGCTGACCGGGGATGTGGGGCTGGACGGGGCGGATATCGGTAAGATTGCGGTCCATCCGGCGCATGTCTATGTCGCGGTTCGCCAGAAGGTTGCTCATAAGGCATGGAAGCAGCTGCAAAACGGGAAAATTAAGGGTAAAACCTGTCGCGTACGTCTGCTGAAATAAAGAATGAAGCGTCTCAGACGGTTTTTCTGAGACGCTAATCGTTTACTTCACTTCAAGCACGTTCAGACGCAGCTCTTCAAACTGATTGTCATCTTCTTCCGGCTGCCAGCCCGCTGGCTGCATGGGAATATCTTCCCGATCGAACGCCAGGTCCCCGCCGTTCACAACTTCTGACTCGTGGTTGATGCCTTTAAAGTCGAACAGCTCCACATCCGCGAGATGGGAAGGGACGACATTCTGCATCGCGCTGAACATGGTTTCGATACGACCCGGATAACGCTTATCCCAGTCGCGCAGCATGTCGCCAATTACCTGACGCTGCAGGTTCGGCTGAGAGCCGCACAGGTTACATGGAATGATCGGGAACGCTTTCGCCTGAGAAAAACGCTCAATGTCTTTTTCGCGGCAGTAGGCGAGAGGGCGGATCACAATGTGCTTGCCGTCATCGCTCATCAGCTTAGGCGGCATGCCTTTCATCTTGCCGCCGTAGAACATGTTCAGGAACAGCGTTTGCAGGATATCGTCGCGGTGATGGCCCAGCGCAATTTTGGTCGCGCCCAGCTCCGTCGCGGTACGATACAGAATGCCGCGGCGCAGGCGAGAGCAGAGTGAGCAGGTGGTTTTCCCCTCCGGGATTTTCTCTTTCACAATGCCGTAGGTATTCTCTTCGACGATTTTGTACTCAACGCCCAGCTTTTCGAGGTATTCCGGCAGAATGTGCTCCGGGAAACCCGGCTGTTTCTGGTCAAGGTTGACCGCCACCAGGGAAAAATTCACTGGCGCACTTTGCTGGAGATTACGCAGGATCTCCAGCATGGTATAGCTGTCTTTACCCCCTGACAGGCAAACCATGATGCGGTCGCCTTCTTCAATCATGTTGAAGTCTGCAATGGCTTCGCCCACGTTACGGCGCAGTCGCTTTTGCAGTTTGTTGAGGTTGTATTGCTCTTTTTTGTTAATCTCTTGATTCTCTTGCATTGAGTACTACCTTCGGAGCCAGCAGGGGCAAACATTGTATGCCGCGTATGGTACGGATTCCGGCGACGAATACCAGCACGTTTTACAGCTCATTAAATCCGGAGCCGATACGCGAAAAGCGTAGCAGGCTTTCTGTGTGCCCCTGTGCATTCTGGGCATAAAAACAAATCGCAGGTTTTGATGCTCCCATGAGGACCAGCGCGAGGAGAACTTACGTTGTCTTTTACCGGAACGAATACAGCGAAGCTACCATCCTGGCCACTTAATCTCCGCTTACAGCACATCAACCAATTCAAATTCTTCTGCGATCAGTTCCATATCTTCAGAAAAATGGCCTTCGCGGACGAAAAATCGCTGATGCTCTTTCTGCCAGTATTCAAGGCTTAAATCACCTTCACCCTCTTTGCGAGCGAATTCTTCAGTAACATCGCAAAAACGCACCAGCCGCTGTGAAACCAGCCTGATCACACAGACCGGGACGTTTTGTCCATCAAGGATTATGTTGTAGCTCCCCACCCTCGGTGCAGACAGATCCTGCGAGTACGAGGCAAAAGATCCGCAGGTGGCCGTTTTGATTCCTTTTTTAATCAGGTCCGCAAGCTTGCTCGCCAGTTCCGGGCTGTCACCCATTTGCCAGGCCGCTGCGCCTGGGTACTTCGTTTTTAATACCTCAACCTTAACCATTCAAATTCCTTCTAAACACTTGACCAAAAGAAACGAAGTAGCGTTTTTAGCATAAGCCCCCTCGATATTAGAAGCGTAGTCGGCTTTCCTTCCACCTTTTTGCTCTGGTGAGTACGAAAACAAAGCGTTGCGCGTATTGCCCGACTAAATATAACCTTATGGGGTTATCTGTATGGTGAATCTGCTGTCTTCAGCCAGGCGCGTGGCTTTGTATATCATTAACGTGTCACCAGGATGCAATCAGCACCATGCTTTTTCTTATAACTTTATCCCATTGGAAGGGGGCACGTGTTCAAATTTAATTCATTACTACTGGCGGTTTTGCTGTTATCAGGCTGTAGTTCCGATCTTGTTCTCAATCCACCTACGCAACCCGAATACAAGTCAATGCCAGAAATTACGCAGTCTGTGACGCCAACGCAACAGCGTGCCATCATGGCTGGCGAGCGACCTGACTGGTCAGAAAGAACCCCGATCAATACAATAAAGCGGTACTAATAAACACTTATCCACCAGGGCTGCCGTTCGGCGGCCTTTTGTTTCCACTCCATCTGGCTTGCGAGAAAATTTCTGACGCCTGATATGGTATTTATTTCTTTATCAACCATGCTTAAGACGAAGATAATTCAATCACTTCAGGATCGCTGAAGCGGCAACTTTACTCAAATCGAGAACCCTAAATGCGCCATGCATCTATTCCCTTAGCTGCAGCCACGACAATGTTTTTGCTCGGCGTTTTTATCATCAATTTACAGGTTTGGTATTCTGCACGTGCTGACAGCCTGGCAGAGGCGCGCTACGTCGTACGGAACATGAACGTTATTCTTAAAGAAGCCCGTCATGCGACTCAGATGGCAATGCAACTTGCCGAGAATGAGTGTGATGCAGAAGGGCAATATCGGCTGGGTACCGAGGCAGCATTACAGCCTCACCTGAGAACGATCATTATTCTGAAAAATAACGCGGTCTGGTGCTCCTCATTACCGGGAAACCGCGTATTGTTGGTCAATAGCTCAGTGCTGCCTGAGTCATCATTGCTCCTGGTTCCTTCGGGGAGTACCGTCAACGGTCTTCCGGTTCTCTTATACCAGACAACCCACGCCGGAAGCCGAATCATCGTTAGTATCAGTGATAGCCATATCCGGGATGCGCTGGATATGCCATTAAACGGCGTTGAATATTCTCTAAGAGTAGGCAATACCCTTTTAGGCCTGACAGGCGATGTGACTACGGTAGACCATACGAAGAAAGAGGTATTAACGGTCAAGGCCTCAGCTTTTCCTTTCTCGGTACAATTTAATTCTCCACCTCTTTTTAGTCTTAAGAGATTACTCAATCGAGCCGGAGGCGTAGTGTTATTCCTGCTGATAATATCGTCTCTTTCTGCTTATATTCTTCAGCGATATCTTTCTAAGGATGTTTCACCGGAAGAGTCACTGCGTACCGCCATATACAGAAATGAAATTATTCCGTATTACCAGCCCGTAGTCAGCGGCAAAGAGGGGGCGCTACGAGGTGTGGAAGTGCTGGCCAGATGGAAGCATCCACAGTCAGGGTTTATTTCTCCGGCTTCATTTATTCCTCTCGCGGAGAAATCAGGCTTAATCATTCCCTTAACTCAGAGCTTAATGCGTCAGGTTGCATCGCATATGAATTCGATCTCTACGTTGCTGCCAGAAGGGTTCCACGTCGGTATTAACTTCAGCGCGTCCCATATCGTTGCGTCCACCTTCGTTGAAGAGTGTCTCCATTACAAGCAAAGCTTTACTCGACAGGATCTTAACCTGGTCATTGAGGTGACCGAGCGTGAACCTCTCGATATCGATGACCATCTCGTTAAGACCCTCAATGCGCTACATGAGATTGGATTTGCCATTGCTCTTGATGATTTTGGTACGGGGTATTCTGGTCTGTCCTACCTGCAGGATCTGCATATCGATTACATTAAAATCGACCAAAGCTTTGTTGCCAGGGTTAATGCCAGTGAGGACTCAACCGTTATACTGGATTCGGTACTGGAACTGGCAAAAAAATTATCAATCAGTATTGTGGCGGAAGGTGTTGAAACACAAGAGCAACTTGATTATCTCACCCATAACCACATCAAGTTCTTACAAGGTTTCTTCTTCTACAAACCCACGCCGTTTAAGGAACTGGTAAAAGTCCTTCTGTCGAAACCAAAAGTGAAGATAATGGTGGAATGAGGTTTATCACATCGGAAAAATGGGGGGACATCACCCCCCTAAAGGAATGCAGATATTATTTTTTAACTACGGTGATATTTTGTTATTCATTGACCATCTGGTCAAATTAATTGTGTTCAACTGTAATGCTAAACGCTGGGCATGACACGACGCGGCTAAAAATTATCTGCTTGTTTTATAAATTGATCTCCATCAATATTTCTTACCCGTCTGTTTACACAGCCACTGCATTCGTTTTTATTTTGTTAAAGGGATGCACGCACAATGTGTTTTTGCAGTGAGCCGTTTCAGAATATTTTTTTAAGAAAAATATGTAAACTGCACGATTATAATGAAAGGATGCTTTACTGATTAATGCAGTTTAAATGTTAATCAGTAAAGCGCCAGGCATTCACCCTGTTTTAAAGAAGTAAACTTTACCTGTTTTGGGTATCATATGCCGTCGAAAACCGTTTAACAGCCTGTGACCAGAACAATGACTCTCAATCGCTTTTGCTATGTACTACTGATTTTCGCTGCTATTGCTAGCCTGTTGACTCCGAATCCGTTGGTAATCTGGTTTCTGCTGATCAATCTGCTGACAATAGTCATGTATGGCGCCGATAAAATGGCGGCGCGGAAGGGGATGCGCAGGGTGCCGGAAGCTACTTTGCTGGTATTTGGCGTAACAGGTGGCTGGCCTGGCGCCATTGTGGGGCAACAGCTCTTTCGCCATAAAACCCAAAAGCAGCCTTTCAAAACGTACTTTTTCATCAGCGTCGTGGTCAGCATCGCCATGATGGCGGTGGTTTACCATTTATCTTCTTATTCTTCTTTGTATTAATCCCTCCGTTACTGCCAATAGTAGTAGGGCTTTTCTTAAGGGGTTGCTGTTTTTTGCACAATCTGAATAATACGTGCAACAACACGGACGACAACATCCCATGAAAATAGAATCTCTTATACTGGCAGTGCTGGTGGTCTTTTCTGCGCCTTCCTGGTCTGCTTTTCAGGAGCGGGAATATAATACCTGGTATATGAAAAATGCCGTCCTTTATGATATGACACAGACCTCGGAAGGTTTCCCGGTCATGGTGAGTGTTTCTCAGCCAGGGAGGAAATCCGCTAACTTGCTGGTGTCATTTATTACTGAAGGCCGTTGTGGTGAAAACAACCAGTCGCTAAATGTTAATGGTAAGGAGCTGCCCGCAAAATATTATTGTGTTGAGGTAGGGCAAAATAGAATTGAACATTTTTCTGTGGTTGATGCGGACAGCGTCAATGGAATGGTGACGCATTTAAAATCAGATTTCACTATTCTGTTGCAAAACAATATCAAGGTTTGGGCTGCAAATATCAAAACGCCAAAGTATGGGCTGACGCCGAGATTCTAAACAGAGAATGCCTGTGTTGTCACAGGATTTTTTGGATGTAAGACAATCATTTATAAAGTAATAGTTTCTGCGCATTACTAATCAAAATGAAGAGTAAGTGGCCCTGTTTTTTTACGTGTTTAAATGTACTGTATGCAAACCAATACGAAGCAGCATAAGTAAACCTTGCTGAAATTATGGATAAAGCTCACTGCCAGACTTACGCTTGTTAGCAACTTTTTAGTTGTTCAACACATCTTTATTGGTAAGGAGCAGAAAATGTCACAACGTAATAGTCTGGATTTACTAAGCCGTAAAGAAGGAATGTGTTTGTTAGAGCAAAGCATGGGTTTTGTCTGGCAGGCAGCACTTCGGACTGTCGCGGTATTAGGGGTCGCAGATCGTCTGGTTGAAGGAAAAAAATCCGTTACGCAACTGGCGGAGGAGCTTAATGTCGATGGCGACTATCTTCATCGGATCATGCGCTTATTGTCCTCTCGTGGGGTTTTCAACGAATTATCTGACGCCGAATACAGCCTTAGCCAATCAGCACAATTCCTCTGTTCTGAGCATGAATTTTCCTTGCGTGCAGCAGTGCTCATGCTGACAGACCAGACATTCTGGCAGCCAGCGGCAAAAATGGATGAGATATTGCAAGGCAAACCTGTCTTTAATGAATTGTTTGGCAAGCCTTTTTACGAATACTGGCAGCATGACGATAGTGGGGCTGACAGCAACATTTTTCATGCCGGTATGGCCTCTATGTCATCCGTAGAGAATGAAGTCATCGCAGATAGCTATTCGTTCCCTCAAAGCGCTGTCGTTGCCGATATCGCCGGTGGGCTGGGTAATTTATTGCTGGCCGTTTTACGTCGAAACCCGACCCTGACGGGGATCCTTTTTGATCAAACAGACGTGCTTGAGCGGAATCGACTGTATCTGTTGAATGATCATCGCCGATGGGAGACCGTAGAGGGCAGTTTTTTTGAAGCCTGTCCTGTAGCAGACATTTATCTACTTAAATACATTTTAATGGACTGGCCTGATGAAAAGGCCATTCAGATACTTCAATGCTGCAGAAATGCTATGAAAGAAAACTCCAGGCTATTAATTTTTGAGCCACTTATTAAAAAAGAAAATAATGAACAGGGACGATTTGAAATTGATCTTCTTTTGTTAACAAGCTTTGATGGAGGACGTGCAAGAACAGAGTCTGAGTATCAGACCTTGTTTGAAAAGACTCGTCTGAAGCTAAACAAAATAATAGACACCCGTTCGTATCTGTCGATTTTAGAAGTCGTACCTGTTTGAACTGTTTAAATATTATTCACAGATCATGTGTCTGGCATTCCGTTTTACCATATTCCTGCTACCCTTGTTTGTTGTACCAGGAGCATGAATATGAAAAACAAAGATGAACAAACCGGATTAGTGGGGCTGGCGATTGGGGCCGCCGTTATTGGGCTGGTTTCAGCGCAAAAACCGATCCATCGCAACAGTATAGTGGATGAACTGGTCAGACTCGGCAGGCAAAAAGGCGATGGTGTAGAAGACGAGGTTTTCGTTAAAGCGGCCGAGCTCGTGAGAAAAGGGGTATAGCCCATGGCTGAAAGACGAAATGCGAAGTGCCACTGCGGCGCGGTGGCATTCACCGTTGAACTTACTGATGGCCTCAACACCGCGCGGCGCTGCAGCTGTTCCTTTTGTCGAATGCGAGGCGCTGTCGTCGTTTCTGCGCCCCTGTCGGGGATTACGGTGACCAAAGGTGAGGATAAGCTCACCGAGTACCGCTTTAACACGGGAACGGCACGGCATTTCTTCTGCTCGGTGTGCGGGATTTACACGTTCCATCAGCGGCGTTCTAACCCAAACGAATATGGCGTGAATGTCGCCTGTTTTGAAAACGTTTCACCATTTGATTTTCCTGAGGTGAAGGTGATGGACGGGGTTAACCATCCCATGGATGGAGAAAGTGGCGTATTTGGCTATCTCACTTTTCGCAAGAAAGGTGAACAGCAGGCATGATTGCCGCCTGGCCACTCTTTAATCAGCCTGGCTATAGTGGAGAATGGTTATCTGATACAGGAGAAACTATGCTTTGTGTTGAAAAAGACGATCCGCGTGAGGCCCCTGAATCAGGCGATAAAAAGCCTCAACCTGTGAAAAAATAACGCGACCTATGCGTATATCCGCCACCGGCACTGCTGGTGGCTTTTTGTTTCCAGGGAAACGGTCAACTGCCATCCAGATGGTTTAACAGCGCGCCGAGATGCCCGACAATATCACCAAAATCAAAAATTAACGCCATCCACACCAATGCTAAAAGGGTAAGGACGGCAAGAGATACACGACCAAACAACGCTGTTATCCTTAATGGAAAAAGGGCTATCTCCGTAGTCTAACCAGCTTTCTTTCAACTTTCCCTCAACCAATCCCTTTCTGACACTATCTCTTGTGACTTACTTCAAAAACAAGCGAGCCCGCACCATGATGCGGGCTCTGACAATCAGAACTGGTAAACCAGACCTAACGCTACGACGTCATCCGTGCCGATGCCGTTGTTTTTGTAGAAGCTGTCATCTTCATCCAACAGGTTAATTTTGTAATCAACGTAGGTGGACATGTTTTTATTGAAGTAATAGGTCGCGCCTACGTCAGCGTATTTAACCAGATCCCGATCGCCCTGACCGTTGCCCAGATCCTTACCTTTCGACTGCAGGTAGGAAAGGGACGGACGCAGGCCAAAGTCGAACTGGTACTGGGCGGTCACTTCAAAGTTCTGGGTTTTATTCGCAACGGAATCGGTTTTATCACCATACGGGGTCATATTGCGGGTTTCAGAGTACATTGCCGCCAGATAGATGTTATTGGCGTCATATTTCAGACCCGCAGTCCACGCATCCGCTTTGTCACCGCCCGCTGTGGTATTCATGACCTGTTCGTTGGTACGGTCTGAAGAGGTGTACGCCGCACCTGCAGTAATGCCCATGCCGAAGTCATAGGTGGTAGAGATACCGAAGCCGTCGCCGTTCTCGTGACGCGTGTCGCGACCGTTGTTGGTGCCTTCCTGGTTGTTGCTGGCGTCTTCATTCTTGCCCTGATACTGCAGCGCAAAGTTCAGGCCCTGCACCAGACCATAGAAGTCGGTGTTACGGTAGGTTGCCACACCGTTGGCGCGGCTGGTCATAAAGTTGTCGGCTATAGAGTAGGAGTCGCCGCCGAACTCAGGCAGCATATCGGTCCAGCCTTCCACATCGTACAGCACGCCGTAGTTACGACCGTAATCGAAGGAGCCGTAGTCACCCACTTTGACGCCCGCGAAGGCCAGACGCGTCCAGGACTGATTATCAGACCCTTCGGTGTTATTTGCCTGAATGTTGTATTCCCACTGCGCGTAGCCGGTCATCATGTCATTGATCTGGGTTTCGCCTTTGAAGCCCAGACGCATGTAGGTTTGATCCCCGTCAGCGCCTTTATCGTCGGAGAAATAGTGCAGACCATCTACTTTTCCGTACAGATCTAATTTGTTGCCGTCTTTATTATAAATCTCTGCTGCATGAGTTGCGCCAGCCATTAACAGAGCCGGAATCATCAGGGCCAGTACTTTTCTTTGCATTTTGATATTCCATTGTGGTTGTTTTTATTTAATTAACTGTTGAACTTTCAGAATGAGAAAGTTGTCTCATGCTAAATCACTCCGCTGCGAGAGTAATAAAATATAATTGTTACGAACTAAGTAAAATCTAAACCGAATAAATCAACTGAAACGGTCATTGACTTGATGAATGATTTAAAGTTAAGCATATTAAATTGAAATTATTAATCGGGCGTTAATTAAGGTAACCTTGATGCGTTATATGCCTTTAAGATCATTCATCCATAATTAGCATGAATACTATTAAGTAAACAAAATAGATATTCATTGATTATCTGGATTCGCCCGGTGTGAATGCGCCGGGCTTTTTTATGGCAAAAATATGCCCGGACAAGCCGGGCAGAGGTACTAGTCGCTGGTCGGTTTTTCGGCTTTACCCGCCATTTGCGCCAGGAAGTCATAACGTTTTTGCAGATCGGCCGCGGCATCTTTCCAGAGCTGTTCGGCCACTTCCGGCTGCTGCGCGTTAAGGCGACGGAAGCGCTGTTCCTGCATTAAGGTCTCGGCCAGGGCATCTGACGGCGGACGCGAATCCAGCGCCAGCGGTAATTTACCCTCATCAGCACGACGCGGGTCGAACCGGTACAGCGGCCAGAAGCCCGTCGCGGTCAGCTGACGCATCTGGTCGTGGCTGAGCGCCAGATCGTAGCCATGCTCTTCGCAAGGGCTGTATGCAACGATCAGCGATGGGCCAGGATACGCTTCCGCTTCCTGAATCGCTTTTACCGTCTGGTTAAGCTGGGCACCCAGCGAGATTTGCGCGACGTAAACATGACCATACATCATCATGCTTACACCGATATCTTTGCGCGCCTTGCGTTTGCCGTGTTCGCCGAATTTCGTCACAGCGCCTAACGGTGTCGCTTTCGACGCCTGACCGCCGGTGTTGGAATAACACTGCGTATCCAGAACCAGGATATTGACGTTTTCGGTCAGGCTCAGCACGTGATCCAGCCCGCCAAAGCCGATGTCGTAAGCCCAGCCGTCACCGCCAATCAGCCAGATCGATTTTTCGACCAGCGCGTCCGCGTCGGTCAGCAGCTGCTCAGCTCCCGCCACGCCCTGAAGCGCCTGACGCAGCTCGGCGACTTGCTCACGACGTTCATCTGGCGTTGCATCCGCATGAAGCGCGTCATTGAGCCCGGCAGGGAGCTGCCCGGCAAACTGCTCCAGCAGGCGCATCACGCGTGCGCGGTGCTGATCAACGGTCAGGCGGAAGCCCAGACCAAATTCGGCGTTGTCCTCGAACAGCGAGTTTGCCCATGCCGGACCGCGACCGTTGGCATCGGTGGTGTAGGGCGTGGAGGGCAGGTTACCGCCATAAATAGACGAACAGCCGGTTGCGTTGGCAATCAGCATCCTGTCACCGTACAGCTGGGTAAGCAGCTTGATATACGGCGTTTCACCGCAGCCTGAACAGGCGCCGGAGTATTCAAACAGCGGCGTGATCAGCTGCGAAGTGCGAATATCAATACGTTCCAGTTTGCTGCGGTCGATTTCCGGCAGATTCAGGAAGAAGTCGTAATTAATTTTCTCCTCTTCAACGTGCTCCAGACGCGACATCATATTGATGGCTTTGATCTCCGGATCCTGCCTGTCTTTCGCCGGACAGACCTCGACGCACAGGTTACAGCCGGTGCAATCTTCCGGCGCGACCTGCAGAACGTATTTCTGACCGCGCATATCGCGGGATTTCACATCCAGTGAATGCAGGCTCGCAGGCGCGGATTCCATCTCTTCCGGTGAAACCACTTTGGCACGAATGGCCGAGTGCGGGCATGCCGCTACGCAGTGGTTGCACTGGGTACACAGTTCTTCTTTCCAGATAGGGATCGCTTCGGCGATGTTACGTTTTTCCCAGCGCGTGGTGCCCATCGGCCAGGTGCCATCCGGCGGCAGCGCAGAGACGGGCAGGGCATCACCCAGACCGGCCAGCATCGCCGCCGTCACGGTCTTAACGAAATCAGGCGCCGCATCGGACACCACCGGAGGGCGGTTCGGGCTTTCAGCATTGACCGGCTGCAGCGGTACCTCATACAGCGACTCGCGCGCCAGCGCCAGCGCCTGCCAGTTACGCTCGACTAATTCCTGTCCTTTGCTGCTGTAGCTTTTGGCAATCGCGCCCTGCAGTTCCGCCAGCGCGCTGTCGCCCGGCAGGATGTTCGTCAGATGGAAGAAGGCCATCTGCATAACGGTATTGATGCGCGCGGCCAGGCCACATTCGCGGGCAATTTTCGCCGCGTTCACCACAAAGAAACGGGCTTTTTTCTGGTTCAGCACCGCCTGCACTTCCCGCGGCAGGCGAGACCAGACTTCATCCACGCTGTATGGCGTATTCAGGAGGAAAATACCGCCAGGCTTCAGGCGCTCGGCCATCTGGTATTTATCGATAAACTGCAGCTGGTGACAGCCAACAAAATCAGCCTGAGAAATAAGATACGCAGAGCGGATGGGCTGTTCGCTCACGCGCAGGTGGGAAACGGTCAGGCCGCCTGCCTTTTTGGAGTCGTAAACGAAGTACCCCTGGGCATACCACGGCGTGGAGTTACCGATGATTTTGATGTTGTTTTTGGTCGCGGAGACGCTGCCGTCGCTGCCCAGACCATAGAACAGCGCCTCAAGTTTGGCGGTCGAGGACAGGGTGTTTTCCGGCAGCGACAGGGACAGATTCGTCACATCATCATAAATGCCGACGGTAAAGCGCGGCTTGGGCTTCGCTTCGCTAAGTTCGTTGAATACCGCCTGCACGCAGTCCGGCCCAAATTCCTTGGACGATAACCCATAGCGACCTCCGATCACGCGCGGCAGCGTTTCACGTTCGCCCTGATTAAAGGCTTCTGCCAGGGCCGTCATCACATCCAGATATAGCGGTTCCGCCTGCGCGCCCGGCTCTTTAGTGCGATCGAGCACCGCCACAGCGCGTGCGCTTTCAGGCAGAGCCGAAAGCAGATGTTTGGCCGAGAACGGGCGATAGAGCCGTACCTTAAGCACGCCAACTTTTTCGCCGCGCGTCAGCAGTTCATCAACAACTTCCTCGCAGGTGCCAATGGCCGACCCCATCAGCACAATGACCCGTTCCGCCTGCGGATGGCCGTAGTACTCAAAAGGTTTATATTCCCGACCGGTCGCGGCGGCAAAGTCATTCATAGCCTGTTCAACATGGTCGTAAACCGCGTTGTACCACGGGTTCGTGGCCTCACGGGACTGGAAATAGGTATCCGGGTTTGCCGATGTGCCACGAATAACCGGGTGTTCCGGATTAAGGGCCCGGGCACGGTGCGCGTCAATGTCCGCCTGCGGGAGCAGATTCAGGATTGTCTCGTCAGCCAGCGGGACGATTTTGTTAATTTCGTGAGAGGTTCGGAAACCATCAAAGAAGTGAATAAACGGCACGCGGCTTTTGAGCGTGGCGATATGCGAAATCAAGGCAAAGTCCTGGGCTTCCTGAACGCTGCTGGCGCACAGCATCGCGCAGCCGGTCTGACGTACCGCCATCACGTCAGAGTGATCGCCAAAGATAGAGAGCGCGTGAGTGGCAACGGTACGCGCCGCAACGTGCAGAACGAAGGGGGTCAGTTGACCGGCGAGTTTGTAAAGAGTAGGGATCATTAACAGCAATCCCTGAGATGAGGTAAACGACGTGGAAAGCGCGCCGGTTTGCAGCGCGCCGTGCACCGTGGCAATCGCACCGGCTTCAGACTGCATTTCTACCACTCTCGGGACATCGCCCCAGACGTTTTTTAACCCGTTACCAGCCCAGGCATCCGCCTGCTCGGCCATGGTAGAACTTGGCGTAATCGGGTAGATGGCGATAACTTCACTGGTGCGAAACGCGACTGAGGCAACTGCACCATTACCGTCAATAGTTTGCATAGGACAACACCCTTACATTGCGCAAAAAATAGGGGTCTGTATTACGGCAACAAACCCTGAATATTATCTGTGTATTCTAGCAAACGGGGGATTTTACGATTTTCGCTTTTGTGTCCTTGGTATTCTCGCCATCAATGAGTAGATCAAACTTTTGGCGAAAAAATTGCGAAAAATTGTTTCCGGAGCGCATAAATACGCACTTTCGCTCTCGACGACACGGGCTGTGATGCCTATTATGCATAGGTTTCGCATCATTTATGGGGGATAAAGCATGCGCTCAGCGTTTTTGGTAGGGTGTGCCGCATTATTGTTGTCGGCATGTAGCAGTGAACCCGTTCAGCAGGCAACGGCAGCCCACATGGCGCCGGGAATGAAAGCGGCGATGTCCAGCGCTGGTCAGGCTAACTGCGCAATGATTGGCGGTTCGCTGTCTGTCGCTCGCCAGCTTGATGGTTCTGCTATTGGGATGTGCGCCTTGCCAAACGGCAAACGCTGTAGCGAACAGTCGCTTGCCGTTGGAAGCTGCGGTAACTACTGATTATTCTACACGCTTAAACATCAGCGTTTTATCGGCTGTCGCCAGCGTTAACTGGTCCTCAGTCAGGTCGACCTGCGCCCCTTTGCGCAGCATGTCGCCGATGGCCTGATCCAGCTCATTCAGCTGCGGTTCAGTACAGAGCTTGCGCGTCATGGCCAGCGTTTTAACCTTAAGCTCGCCTTCGGACAATTTCCCCTGTCCGTTGAAGCGGTTACACATCTGGCCGGAAACGCTGATGTTATTCACCAGGCTGATATCAGGCAGCGCGCTAAAACTGAGCTCAGGTGGCGTTGTCGCGGTCTTCACGGCCTTACCGTTCACGTTTTCCAGCACGAAGCGGTGATTCTGAAGTTGCTCCGGCTGAACGGAGGCTTTACCCGGATTAACGCAGCCGGTAAGAACAAGACTGATAACACTTAACGCGATGAGCTTTTTCATTTTTCTTCTCAAACTATAAACACTGTGAATCTTTTTCCAGTGTAACGATACGCTGCCATGCGTTAATGGGGTTTATCTGAAAGTGCGGGGGAACAGGGCAACGCAGCGGTTGCCCGGAATGATGTTAATGCGATTTAAACCCTGCAGCCGTCATTAGCATACGGAAGAGCATGCTGACAGCAGCCAGTGCCAGTACGCTGCCGCCCCAGATAATGGCCAGCCACAGTAATCTTTTCCAGACCGGTTGTTGCATCAGTGATAACCCTCCCCATGCTGAACTTTGCCGCGAAATACGTAGTAACTCCAGAAGGTGTAGACCAGAATAACGGGAATGATCAACAGCGCGCCGACCAGCATAAAGCCCTGGCTTTGCGTCGGTGCGGCGGCCTGCCAAAGGGTGATCGACGGTGGAATAATATGCGGCCAGATGCTGATTCCAAGCCCGCTAAAGCCGAGGAATACCAGCCCCAGTGTCAGAATAAACGGACGGCTATGGCTGGCGGGATTATTCAGGCAGCGCCACTGGTACAGGCTAAAAATCACCACCAGAGCAGGAACCGGCAGCAGATAAAACAGATTCGGCAGCGTAAACCAGCGCGCGGCGATGGCCGGTTGTGCCAGCGGCGTCCAGAGGCTAATGGCGGCAATAAACGCCAGCAGCACGATTAACAGCGTTTTCGATACTTCACGCATCCGCTGTTGCAATGCGTTTTCGCTTTTCATCACCAGCCAGGTCGAGCCTAACAGCGCATAGGCCACCACCAGCCCGGCGCCGCAAAACAGGTTAAACGCGGTAAACCAGTCAAAGGGGCCGCCGGTATAGGCCCGGCCGGTGACGGTAAAGCCGTTAATGACGGCGCCCACCGTCACGCCCTGGGTAAACGTCGCCAGAATGGAACCACCTATAAACGCCTTATCCCAGAACGGACGGTGCGCCGGGGTGGCCTTAAAACGAAATTCAAATGCCACCCCGCGGAAAATAAGTCCGATCAGCATTAACGTCAGTGGAATGGTGAGGGCATCCACGATCACCGCGTAGGCAAGTGGGAATGCGCCAAACAGCGCAGCGCCGCCAAGCACCAGCCAGGTTTCATTTCCGTCCCAGACCGGCGCGACGCTGTTGACCATTACGTCGCGATCGTCGGCGTTCTGCGTTGCCGGGAACAGAATGCCAATCCCCAGATCAAAACCGTCCATGACGATATACATCAGCGTGGCGAAAACGATGATCACAAACCAGATAATGGAAAGATCGATACCCATTATGGCTGCTCCTTATGTTCAGTTGTGACGGCAGAAAGCGGGCGCGCCGGACGTCCGTCGGACTCGGTGGCGAAAGACTCATGCGGCTGCGGGCCTTTTCGGATGAGGCGCACCATATAGCTGTAACCCACGCCGAATACCGAGGTGTAAACGATGAAGAAGGCCAGCAGGCTCACGCTCATATGCAAATCACCATGGGCAGAAACCGCATCCTTCGTTCGCTGAAGCCCATAGACCACCCACGGCTGGCGGCCCACTTCGGTGGTGATCCACCCGGCCAGAATGGCAATCAGCCCCGATGGCCCCATCAGCAGCGCAAACCACAGGAAAGGGCGCGATGAATAAACGCGCTTTTTATATCGCAGCCAGAGTGCCGTTACCCCAAGAAGCAGCATCAGCATGCCCAGACCCGCCATAATGCGGAACGACCAGAAGACGATGGTGGAATTCGGGCGGTCTTCCTTTGGAAACTCTTTCAGCGCCGGAACCTGTTTATCCAGGCTGTGCGTCAGGATGAGACTCCCCAGCGCCGGGATCTCCAGCCCAAAGCGGGTGCGCTCCTGCTCCATATCCGGCCAGCCAAACAGCAGCAGCGGGGTAGGCTCACCCGGCGGATTTTCCCAGTGTCCTTCAATCGCGGCTATCTTGGCGGGCTGGTGCTTTAAGGTGTTCAACCCGTGCATATCGCCAACCATGGCCTGGATGGGGGCGACAATCAGCGTCATCCACAGCGCCATCGAAAACATCGCCCGGATGGCGGGGGTATTATTCCCGCGCAGCAGATGCCATGCCGCGGATGCGCCCACAAACAGGGCGCTGCTCAGGAACGCGGCTATCGACATATGCAGCAGGCGGTAAGGGAAGGAGGGGTTAAACACCACCGCGAACCAGTCCACCGGCACCACCTGACCGTTGACGATCTCATAGCCCTGCGGGGTCTGCATCCAGCTGTTTGAAGAGAGGATCCAGAAGGTAGAGATAATGGTCCCCAGCGCCACCATGCAGGTGGAGAAGAAGTGCAGACCCGGTCCGACCTTGTTCCAGCCGAACAGCATTACGCCGAGGAACCCGGCTTCGAGGAAGAAGGCGGTAAGCACTTCGTAGGTCAGAAGCGGGCCGGTAATACTGCCCGCAAACTGTGAAAAGCCGCTCCAGTTGGTGCCAAACTGGTAGGCCATCACCAGCCCGGAGACCACGCCCATGCCAAAGTTGACGGCAAAAATCTTCGACCAGAAATGGTACAGCGAGCGCCAGACCGGATTTTTTGTTTTCAGCCACAGCCCTTCGAGCACGGCAAGGTAGCTTGCGAGACCAATGGTAATGGCCGGGAAAATAATGTGAAAGGATACGGTAAAGGCAAACTGTATCCGTGCAAGGTGAAACGCATCTAAACCAAACATGCACAGCCTCAATGTCAAACGGTGTGCTGTTATGGTATAGGGGCGAAGATCTGACTATCAGACTCAGAAAAGTGATTTTTAACCATAACAGTTGGCATAATACTCATGCTTTAGCCATCTGATATACTTCTCGGATGAGGAATAAAAACACTGTTTTTATGCATTTTACACATAAAACAGCTTGCTTTGTCGTCAACGCCGTGCGTTAATGGTCTTCTGGTTTTGAGTCCAAATAAATATCTGACGTAGTTTTATAAAGCAGTTCTCATCACGTTGTGCCTCTCCGCAGCCTCTCTTGGGTCTTTATCTACATTCCGATTCGTTTTGTTTAAAACCATTATGCCCAATCGGCCCATTAGTAATTTACGTTTTTACGTTTACAGGAGAATCTTATGACTTCTTATATTCATTTCCGCTGCCCATGCTGTCATGGCTCGCAGTACCGTACCTCAGTCTTTGATGTGTCTGAGAAAAACCCACTCGGCGCGAAATGCATCTTTTGCAAATCGTCGATGATAACGCTCGATCACCTGGCCGCTGCGCGTCAGGCGCAAAGCCACGTTACCGAGTACCGTAAGTAATTCATTTCCCGAACTATAACAGTTAGCTAAATCTTCTCTTTTTCTCCTGCTGATATACACTGTCAGCCACAAGGAGAATCTGATGAAAAAATACCAGCGTCTGGCGCAACAAATTATCTCGCAGATAGAGCTTGGCGTATGGCTGCCGGGCGATAAGCTGCCTTCTCTGCGAGAGCAGGTGGCGAGCAGCGGCATGAGTTTTATGACCGTTGGCCACGCGTATCAGATGCTGGAAAGTCAGGGGCGCATTGTCGCCAGACCGCAGTCGGGCTATTACGTTGCCTCGCGCCCGACCGCACATCAGCCTGCTCCACCTGCCCAGGTGATGCGTGACGAAGTCGTGGATATTAACACCTACATCTTCGACGTCTTACAGGCCAGCCGCGACCCGTCCGTTGTCCCTTTTGCCTCCGCCTTTCCCGACCCACGGCTTTTCCCGCTGCAGCAGCTCAACCGCTCGCTGGCGAACGTCAGCAAAACCGCGACGGCGATGAGCGTGATTGAGAACCTGCCGCCGGGTAATGTCGATCTCCGCCACGCCATTGCCCGCCGTTACGCGCAGCAGGGGATGAACATCTCCCCGGAAGAGATCGTGATCACCGCAGGCGCCCTTGAAGCGCTCAATCTCAGCCTGCAGGCGGTGACCGAGCCGGGCGACTGGGTGATAGTCGAAAACCCCTGTTTTTACGGCGCGCTGCAGGCCCTGGAACGCCTGAAGCTTAAAGCGTTGTCGATTGCGACGGACGTCCGCGAAGGGATTGACCTGAATGCCCTTGAACAGGCGCTGAAGGAGTATCCGGTTAAAGCCTGCTGGATAATGACCAACAGTCAGAACCCGCTTGGCTTCACGCTGAGCGCGGAGAAAAAAGCGCAGCTTGTCGCCCTGTTAACGCAGCACAACGTTCCTCTGATTGAAGACGACGTCTACAGCGAGCTCTATTTTGGGCGCGAAAAACCGCTTCCGGCGAAAGCATGGGATCGTCAGGATATGACGCTGCACTGCTCGTCCTTTTCAAAATGTCTGGTGGCCGGTTTTCGCATCGGCTGGGTTGCGGCAGGAAAACACGCGCGACGTATTCAGCAGCTGCAGCTGATGAGCACGCTCTCCACAAGCTCACCTGTGCAGCTGGCGCTGGTTGATTACCTGGCGACGAAACGCTACGACGCCCATCTGCGCCGCCTGCGGCGTACGCTCGCCGAGCGAAAGCAGCAGGCCTGGCAGTCCCTTTTGCGCCATATGCCTGCCGGCGTCAAAATCCATCATAACGACAGCGGTTACTTTTTATGGCTGGAGCTTCCGGCGCATCTGGACGCGGGGCTGCTGAGCGAAAAAGCCCTAACGCATCACATCAGCATTGCCCCCGGAAAGATGTTTTCCACTTCTGACGCATGGACGCCGTTCTTCCGTTTTAATACGTCGTGGGCCTGGGGAGAGCGAGAAGAGCAGGCGGTCATTCAGTTAGGCAAATTAATTAGCACGATGCTTGAATAATCCTTTTTTCGTTTTTTAAATATTCATTTCTTATCCTGATGACGGCACTGTGAATATTTCGCGGTGCCCTGTCATAGGAAATCTGCATACCATCTCTCGCGGCTAACTCCTTGTCTATAATCCAGTTAACGGGGAATGCGCCCTCGGTCACACCTTGATGAAATTTCCTTAAGCCGAACGGTGCGGCGCATTCGCGCGGTCTACGTTTAATAAGGGAGATATTTTTACGGCACGGCTGCCGCTAAATTTCATTGCGACAGGAGTAACCCTTATGAGCAAAAAATTTGCCCGCAGCAGCCTGTGCGCGCTCGGCATGACTATCATGACAGCGCAAGCCGCAGAACCACCAAAGGCCATCGGCGACGGGGAAGGTCGACTGGATATTATCGCCTGGCCGGGATACATCGAACGCGGACAGACGGACAAAAACTACGACTGGGTCACCCAGTTTGAAAAAGAGACCGGGTGTGCGGTGAACGTCAAAACGGCGGCCACGTCGGATGAAATGGTCAGCCTGATGGCGAAAGGGGGATATGACCTGGTCACCGCATCAGGTGACGCTTCCCTGCGCCTGATCATGGGCAAACGCGTCCAGCCGATTAACCCCGATCTTATCCCCAACTGGAAAACCCTCGACGAACGGATTGTGAAAGGGGAATGGTTTAACGTCGGCGGGAAAGTCTACGGCACGCCGTACCAGTGGGGGCCAAACCTGCTGATGTACAACACCAAAACCTTCCCGACGCCGCCGGACAGCTGGAGCGTGGTCTTTACCAAACAGGATCTGCCGGACGGGAAAACCAATCAGGGACGCGTGCAGGCGTATGACGGCCCGATTTACATCGCGGATGCCGCGCTGTTCGTCAAGGCCACGCAGCCGCAGCTGGGTATCAAAGACCCATACCAGCTTACCGAAGCACAGTATGCTGCCGTGCTTAAGGTGCTTCGCGACCAGCATGCTCTGATTCACCGCTACTGGCACGACACCACCGTCCAGATGAGCGATTTCAAAAACGAGGGCGTCGTGGCCTCCAGCGCCTGGCCGTATCAGGCGAATGCCCTGAAGGCCGAGAACCAGCCTATTGCAACCGTCTTCCCGAAAGAGGGGGTGACCGGCTGGGCGGATACCACCATGCTGCACGCGCAGGCAAAACACCCGATGTGCGCCTACAAGTGGATGAACTGGTCGCTGACGCCGAAAGTGCAGGGCGATCTGGCAGCATGGTTTGGCTCCCTGCCCGTGGTGCCGGAAGGGTGTAAAGCCAGCACGCTGCTGGGCGATAAAGGCTGTGAAACAAACGGATATAACGAGTTCGACAAAATCATGTTCTGGAAAACCCCCATCGCCGAAGGCGGCAAATTTGTGCCTTACAGCCGCTGGACGCAGGATTACATCGCCATCATGGGCGGTCGTTAATTGCCCGGGAGCAGAACATGACGTACGCGGTAGAGTTTAACAATGTTTCCCGTCTGTACGGCGACGTACGGGCGGTGGATGGGGTCACCATTGCGATTCGTGACGGAGAGTTTTTCTCCATGCTGGGGCCTTCGGGCTCCGGCAAAACCACCTGCCTGCGCCTGATAGCCGGTTTTGAACAGCTGTCAGGCGGCACGATTTCTATCTTCGGCATAGAGGCGAGCGAACTGCCTCCCTGGGAGCGGGATGTGAACACCGTCTTTCAGGATTACGCGCTGTTCCCGCATATGTCGATCCTCGACAACGTTGCCTACGGGCTGATGGTCAAAGGCATCGACAAGAAAAAACGCCATGCGCAGGCCCGTGATGCCCTCGAAAAAGTGGGCCTGAGCTTTGCCGTTGCCCGCAAACCTTCGCAACTTTCCGGCGGCCAGCGGCAGCGTGTCGCCATCGCCCGCGCGCTGGTCAATGAGCCGCGCGTCCTGCTGCTGGATGAGCCCTTAGGTGCGCTCGATCTCAAACTGCGTGAACAGATGCAGTTCGAGCTGAAGAAACTTCAGCAGGAACTCGGCATCACCTTCATTTTCGTCACCCACGATCAGGGTGAAGCCCTTTCAATGTCAGACCGGGTGGCGGTGTTTAATAACGGGCGGATCGAGCAGGTGGACACCCCGCGCGATCTCTACATGCGTCCGCGCACGCCGTTTGTCGCGAGTTTTGTGGGCACTTCCAACGTCTTTGATGCAGGACTAGCGCAGAAAATATGCGGCATGGAAGGCAGCTATTCCCTGCGTCCGGAACATATCCGTCTTAACGAGGGCGGAGACGTTCAGGTTCAGGGCATCGTGCAGGCCGTTCAGTACCTGGGGGCGGCCACGCGGCTGGAGCTGAAGCTTGCCGATGGCGCCAAACTGCTGGTGAGCCAGGCCAATCTCAGTGAAACCTCGCCGCTGAGCGGCATTGCGCCGGGGCAGGCGGTGATGGCGTCGTGGTCACGCGAGGCGATGATTCGCCTGCATGAGGAGAGGTGAAATGTCTATGAGTGTCGCGCATCCTCCCGCCTCGCACGGCCGCTTCAGCCGAATGACGGCGCTGTTCTGGCGGAAACCGTCGCTCGGCCTGTTCCTGCTTCTGCTCGCGCCGCTCATGTGGTTTGGCATCGTCTATTTAGGATCGTTGCTGACGCTGCTGTGGCAAGGTTTCTACACCTTTGACGATTTCACCATGGCGGTCACGCCGGATCTGACGCTGGCGAATATTCAGGCGCTCTTCAACCCGGCAAACTACGACATCATCCTGCGAACCTTAACGATGGCGATTGCGGTGACGATTGCCAGCGCCATTCTCGCATTCCCGATGGCCTGGTACATGGCGCGATACACCCGCGGCAAGTGGAAGGCTTTCTTCTATATCGCCGTGATGCTGCCAATGTGGGCGAGCTATATCGTCAAAGCCTACGCCTGGACGCTGCTGCTGGCGAAGGACGGCGTGGCGCAATGGTTTCTCAACCATATGGGGCTGGAACCGATCCTGACTTCACTCCTTACGCTCCCGGCGATTGGCGGCAACACCTTATCCACCTCCGGGCTGGGACGGTTTCTGGTCTTCGTTTACATCTGGCTGCCGTTTATGATCCTGCCTGTCCAGGCGGCGCTGGAACGCCTGCCGGCCTCGCTGCTGCAGGCCTCGGCCGACCTCGGCGCCCGCCCGCGCCAGACCTTTCGCTACGTCGTTCTGCCGCTGGCCATTCCGGGCATTGCGGCGGGATCCATTTTCACCTTCTCCCTGACGCTGGGGGATTTCATCGTTCCACAGCTGGTGGGGCCGCCGGGCTACTTCATCGGTAACATGGTCTACTCGCAGCAGGGTGCCATTGGCAATATGCCCATGGCCGCCGCGTTCACGCTGGTACCCATCGTGCTGATTTCTCTTTATCTGGCGTTCGTGAAACGTCTGGGAGCATTCGATGCACTCTGAACGCGCACCGCTGTTCCTGAAAGTGGCAGCGTGGGGAGGCGTCATCTTCCTGCACTTCCCGCTGCTGATTATCGCAACCTATGCCTTTAACACCGAAGACGCTGCCTTTAGCTTTCCGCCGCAGGGGCTGACGCTGAAGTGGTTTAGCGTGGCGGCGGGGCGCGGCGATATTATCGAATCCGTGACGTTGTCACTTCAAATTGCCGCGCTCTCCACCGCGATAGCCCTTGTGCTTGGCACGCTTGCTGCAGCGGCGCTGTGGCGAAGCGAGTTTTTTGGCAAGAATGCGATCTCTCTGCTGCTGCTGTTACCGATTGCGTTACCGGGGATCATCACCGGCCTGGCGCTGCTGACGGCCTTCAAAACGATCGACCTTGAGCCGGGCTTTTTCACCATCGTGGTGGGACACGCCACCTTTTGCGTGGTGGTGGTGTTTAACAACGTAATTGCCCGGTTCAGGCGCACCTCCTGGAGTCTGGTCGAAGCGTCGATGGATCTCGGGGCCGACGGATGGCAAACCTTCCGATATGTGGTGCTGCCCAATCTGGGTTCAGCGCTGCTGGCCGGGGGTATGCTGGCGTTTGCCCTGTCGTTTGACGAGATAATCGTCACAACATTTACGGCGGGACACGAGCGCACGTTACCGCTGTGGTTGCTCAACCAGCTCGGGCGTCCGCGCGACGTGCCGGTCACCAACGTCGTGGCTCTGCTGGTGATGCTGGTGACAACTATCCCCATTCTGGGAGCCTGGTGGCTAACCCGCGACGGCGAAAACATTGCCGGCAGCGGGAAATAACAGTGAATTCAACAGGAAAATGCTATGCAAAAACATCTGCTGATAAACGGTGAACTGGTTGCCGGAGAGGGTGAGAAACAGCCGGTTTATAACCCGGCCACCGGAGAGGTGCTGCTGGAGATTGCTGAGGCGTCAGCGGCCCAGGTCGACGCGGCGGTTCAGGCGGCCGACCGTGCTTTTGTGGCGTGGGGACAAACGACGCCGAAAACCCGCGCCGAGAGCCTGCTGAAGCTGGCGGATGCGATTGAAGCCCACGGCGAGGAGTTTGCCCGGCTCGAATCCCTCAACTGCGGTAAGCCGCTGCACTGCGCGCTGGGTGATGAAATTCCGGCGGTGGTTGACGTTTTCCGTTTCTTTGCCGGGGCCGCCCGCTGCCTTAACGGGCTGGCCGCCGGAGAGTACCTTGACGGCCATACGTCGATGATCCGCCGCGACCCGGTGGGCGTGGTTGCCTCTATTGCACCGTGGAACTACCCGCTGATGATGGCAGCCTGGAAACTGGCACCCGCGCTGGCGGCAGGGAACTGCGTGGTGATTAAGCCCTCTGAGATTACGCCCCTGACCGCGCTTAAGCTGGCAGAGCTGGCAAAAGATATCTTCCCGGCGGGCGTTCTTAACGTGCTGTTTGGTCGGGGCAAAACGGTCGGCGATCCGCTTACCGGACATGAAAAAGTCCGTATGGTCTCGCTGACCGGTTCAATTGCTACCGGGGAACATATCATCGGCCATACGGCGTCCTCCATTAAACGCACCCACATGGAGCTGGGCGGTAAAGCGCCGGTGATCGTGTTTGATGATGCCGACCTGGATGCGGTCGTCGAAGGGGTGAGGACGTTTGGCTTCTACAACGCCGGGCAGGACTGTACCGCCGCCTGTCGTATCTACGCGCAAAAGGGCATTTACGCCGCGCTGGTGGAAAAACTGGGTGCCGCGGTTGCGAGCCTGAAAATGGGCGCACCCGAGGACGAATCAACCGAGCTGGGGCCGCTGAGTTCGGCGGCGCATTTATCCCGCGTGTGCAAAGCGGTGGATGAGGCCAAAGCCCTGAGCCACATCACCGTCGTGACCGGGGGCAGCAAAAAAGAGGGGGCGGGCTACTACTTCCAGCCAACCCTGCTGGCGGGGGCCAAACAGGAAGATGCCATTGTGCAGCGCGAGGTGTTTGGCCCGGTGGTGAGCGTCACCGAATTTGATGATGAGGCGCAGGTGCTGGCCTGGGCAAACGACTCGCAATACGGCCTGGCGTCTTCGGTCTGGACCAAAGACGTTGGCCGCGCCCATCGCCTGAGCGCGCGCCTGCAGTATGGCTGCACCTGGGTGAATACCCATTTTATGCTGGTGAGCGAAATGCCGCACGGCGGCATGAAACTATCGGGCTACGGGAAGGATATGTCGGTCTACGGGCTTGAGGATTATACGGTCGTGCGGCATGTCATGATAAAACACTAATCCTCCCAGCCTGGCCGCATGCGTGGCCAGGCGTTCTCCTTGCCCGCCACACGTGTTACGAAAGATACTCAATTGTTATTAGCCGTAATTTTTAAGTGGTTATTCTGTAACGAAAAAACTTGATCTGTGTCAACATATGACGCATATTGCGTGCGGTTATTTTTTCGGCTCTGGTATACAGAATGACGTTGTATCAAAAGATGTTGGTTTTTTACGCAATCATGGCTTCCATCTGCGCATTAATCACCTGGTTCCTCTCTAAAGACCGCAAACGTATCCGCCTGCTCAGCGCTTTTCTGGTGGGGTCAACCTGGCCAATGAGCTTTCCCGTTGCGCTGCTGGTCTCGCTTTTCTGAAGCACGCTTCCAGTTTTAAAAGATGAACATAGCATTCCTGATGTGGTGACTGTATAAATACACAGTGCATCATAAAAAGGAGTGCTTATGAACAGTTTTTACTCACAGCAGGCCGGTTGCACCGTGCGCTGGCATGACCTGCCCGGCACCGGCGATCCCGTGGTGTTTATTCACGGGCTGGGCTGCGCCTCTTCCTACGAATATCCCCGCGTCGTACATGACCCGCTGTTTGGCGCGCGCAGGGCGATACTCATCGACTTGCCCGGCAGCGGCTACAGCGATAAGCCTGAGCACTACAGCTATAAAACCACTGACCAGGCGCACGTTGTCGCGGAACTGATTGACCATCTTGAGCTGGATTCATTCTGGTTATACGGCCACAGCATGGGCGGCAGTATCGCTATCGAAACGGCGGGGCTGCTGGGGTCGCGCGTGAAGGGACTGATGGTGTCAGAGCCCAATTTCCACGCGGGTGGGGGCATGTTCAGCCGGTCTATTGCAGCGCAAACCGAGCAACAGTTTCTGGAGCAGGGTTATGACGCCATGCTTAGCGCAGAAAAAACGGCGTGGGCCGGGTGCCTGCAGAGTAATGCGCCGTATGCCGTCTGGCGGGGCGCATCGAGCCTGGTGGCGGGCGTTGAGCCCGAGTGGGAAGCGCAGTTCCTGTCACTCCCTTGCCCGGTAACGTTGATTTTTGGCGAGCTCTCTCTGCCGGATGACGATGCGGATAATCTGAAGCAAAAGGGCGTTGAGGTAAAAATTATCCCTGCGGCGGGGCACTCGATGTCGTGGGAAAACCCCTCTGCGCTGGCGCGGGCCTTAGCCGAATGTATGACGATGTGATTATTGTGCGATTTATCATTGTTGCGAAATGTAGGCCGGGTAAGCGCAGCGCCACCCGGCAAGAAGGGCGGCTACTTTATTAAAGCCCGCAGTGCCTGACGTGCGTCAGGCTGAACATCATGCGGGTGCTGGTAATCAATGTTCTCTATCGCGCGGCTATAGAGTGCGACCAGCCAGTCGTACACGTACGCGGTGGCCGCATGTACAGGCTGTTCTCCCAGGCGCGTCAAACGAGGCTCGGCGCTGCTGACCACCGGCGTGACGAAGATGGCCTGGCCCTTGCGGATGCGGCTTGCCGGACGCGTCGCCACGGGCGTCTGGTCGTAACCCAGCCAGCCAACGAAATTGCCCATCACGGCATGCAGCTGTGCCGCGCTACTTTTATCCGCTTCGACAATGCGCTGAAGCTGTTGAGGCAGATCCAGCCGGTAGCTGGTGACGACCAGCACATCCGCGATTTGCTGTAACACCTCAGGATCCAGCCCAAGACGGGCGGCGGTCGCCTCGTTGCGGCTCCACTGGCGCAGATGATTTATCCAGACTCGGTGCGCGAGACGCGCTTTGTCTTTTGTCTGGAACAGGCCAGTGCTTTCCTGGGCGTTCTCGGCAAACAGGTCAATGGTATCCGTAAATAGCCCGTTAACCTGCTCCTCGCGAGGCTGCTGAACGGCGAGCAGCGTTTCAAAGGCTTTCAGAGGCGGCAGCATGCCTTCAAGCAGTTCGCCGTGGCGGGCGGCGCTGCTTTGCAGCATGCGCACCATGTTTTCCGCCTGAGCGCGTCTTATCCCCGGTTCTTCAACCAGCGGTGCCAGATAGCTTTGCATCAGCGCCGACAGCTCCTGACGCAGCGCGTTTTTCAGCGTGCCGAGACGTTTCTGTCGCTGCGCGGGCAACGTGGCCTGAGACAGCCATTCGATGACGCGCTGCATGCTGTGGCTGTCCAGCGCCTGCAGCGTGCCCCAGCGTAAACCCGGCTTTCCGAGCAGATGCTGTACGGCTTCATCGAGATTCTGCCGGGTAGTAAAGCGGGCGTCATGCGGGGTGATCGCCCACACCAGCCCCGGCAGGGCAGATTCTTCAGCAGGCTGCGTTTCCTTCACCCAGTTCATTAACACTTTTGCTTTTTTGGCCGTCTGTTCGTGCTGTGCCGTCGCGTTGCAAATCACCAGCACATCCGGCTGAAGCTGTTGACGGTAATGTTCAAGAAGCCACTGGGATTTTGCCTGGCGTAGCGGATCGGCACGGTTATCTTCAAAAACCGGAATATCAATAATATCGACGTTATCCAGAGCCCCGTTCTCAACCGGCAGCACCAGCTCGCGGGTCAGGAATGCCAGCACGTCGACCGGGATGCTGATGGCGTTAAGCATTTCACCGCTATTCAGCGGATGAAGCAGCGTCTCCTGCGCGTCCTGAAGGTCTAACGCGCCGTCGTGCGTCAGGAACCCTTCACCCGGCAGCCCAAAGCTGTCCACCAGCAGGCTAAGCGGGGCAGCAAGATCGCCGGCATGGCTGGTCTGGTGCAGCACATGGGCCAGTTTTAACCACTGCTGGGTCAACTCCTGCTGCTCGCCCCAGAGCAGCGACCAGACGCTGGCTCGCGTGCTGAGATCGAGAGAAGGTACCAGTTGGGCAAACTCATGCCACAGGGCATCATCAATTTGCTGCTTAGCTGCGGGAACCGTGCTTTGCCAGAAGCGGGCAATCGTCCCCACTTCCTGAGCCGTGATGCCGGGCACGCTCTGCGGCTGGCGCAGCCCGCGCCACTTCTCCAGACGTGTCTCAATGACCGCTTTATCTACCGCACGCATCTGTGGATGGAGGGTCGTACGGGCAATAAACAGCTGTACCAGCTCGGCCTCGGTGACAAGACTCAGACGCAGCGGGAACGCCTCATCCGCCACCTCCGTGTTTTCACGGGTAAAGCGGACGGCCATGTTGGTCAGGGCATGTCCCGGATTGATATGCGAAAAATAGTCAAAGGTGCGCTGGCCCGGCGTCACGTTCAGGCGTCCATTACCGCTGCCGCAAAGAGACAACAGCAGGTGTGCTTTCGCGCTCTGCGAATGGCCGTAAAGCCCAACGCTGCTCTGGCGGGTCATGGCGCGTTCAATAGCCTGTTCCCGCGCCTGCGCCGCGTTGATGCGGGCAAGCAGGGCGTCGGCATCGTTATCCAGCACAGGGGCGTTCAGGCGCGTCTCATTAATCCACCCAATTAAGGCCTGAGTGGTGGTCGTCGTCGCTGTCATTTCAGGTATACGCTCCCGCTGTCGATCCAGTAGTGGCTACCGCTGTGTCGGCGATCGGCCAAAGTATTCAGTTTGAAGGTTAATGCGTCAGACGCAACAGGCGTGCCGTCCTGCAGCCAGGCATCGCTCAGCTCGAAGGCCTCCGGCCCCTCCTGCTTGCTGCCGCCGCAGAGCCTGAGCCGCACGTTCAGCACGCCGTCACCGGCAATGGCTTTCGCCAGTTCAGCCGAGTTGATGCTGAGCGTGTAGAGCGGCGTGGCGGGCCAGCGCGCGTTCGCCAGCTGGCGGAAGCCGAGCGTCACGTTACCGCGCAGCGGGAAGTGCAGACGCGCGTCAAGCTTCGCGCCGGGTTTATCCAGATCGATATCCTGGTACCAGACGTTTTCCTCGCGCAGGGTATTGACGGTGTTATCCAGCACGCCCAGATAGCGCACGGTGGAATACGCGCCAATGTCCGCGGCTTTAAAGTTGAAGCGCGGCAGGCGCAGGTCAAGCGCCAGGCTGCAGAGCATGGCCCCGACGGCGGCTGTCGATTTCGGGTTGCCAATGCGCCCCTGCTGGCTGAACGGATACCACTCATGTACCTGGTATTTATCCAGCCAGACGATGCGATTGACCGGCACCGGCTGCAGATGTCGAATGAGCGCCTGCACGCCGGGCAGGCAGCCGGGGCGTCCGGTGATCAGCAGAATATCGCAGCTGTAATGTGAAATCGCTTCACACACCGCGTGCAGCGGGGAGGCCAGCGTAAACTGCCCGGCCAGCATCGCATCCTGCATTTCGCGGAAGCTGACGTGCAGCGGCACGGCGAACAGGTCGAAAGCGTCAGACCCCGCAGGCAGGGCATGATCGATCGCCTGCTGCAGGTAGTTCATCACGTTGCGCGTCGGCTTCTGCGGCAGGAGATCGCCAAAGGTGGCATGCAGACCGGCCAGCGGATCGTCAACGTCGCTCGATTCCCACGCGGCAAGAATGGCATGGCCAATCGGCATGAAGAGCTGCAGCGCCGTCTGCTGGCGGAGTACGGCCTGGGTATCAATACGCCCGGAGTCGCCGAACAGCGAGGCCATCAGCAGCGAGGCATCAGCAATACCGGATTTCTGCAGCTGCGTTTGCAGCGCGGGCAACACGTAGCGCTGAATCACGTCCAGAAGCGTATCGTCGCCCGCGACCTTAAATCCTTCACGGAACAGCAGCTGAGGGGTGATTTTGACGTTATTGCCGGAACCGTCGTCCAGCTGATAATGGGTGATCGCCATATCCGTTGTGCCGCCGCCGATGTCGATGGACGCGACGCGCAGCGCGCGGCCCGGCTGGCTACCCGGCTCAGGTTCGCGGTCCGGACGAGCAAGAGAGGCGAAGAAGGCTTCGGTCTGGCCGCCAAAGCGGGAGATGGCTTCGTTATACAGCCAGACCAGCTGACCGCAGCTGGCTTCATCCCACTCCATCTGGATTTCAGGTACCGGCACCACGCTTTTTTCCTGCTGTTTGCGGGTGACAAAATCCTCATCCTGCGGGTGCCATCCCATCGCTTTCCAGACGATGGCGATGGCTTCAAACATGCGGCGACGGAAGATCTCGCGCTCCTGCTTTGGCATGGCGGAGGGCAGCGTCAGGATCAGCGTGCGCAGCTGGCGCGGCGACGCCGGGAATCCCAGACGTAAGCGCGTGGCGACGCTGTTGATCTGCCCCAGCGCCTGCGCCAGCAGCTCGCACAGCATGTGGGTCATCAGCGTACTGCGGCTGTACTGCGGCGAGAAGACCGGCAGCCGCTCGTCCTGCGGCAGCGTGAAGAGCGGCTCGCCGTCATCGTTCATCAGGTTCATCAGCGGAAACGCGGTGGCAAGCGGTTCACGCTGGGTCTTGCTGTTCATCTGGCTAAAGCGCCAGTCCTGCACGACCGGCGTTTCATCCCACAGGTAGCGACGCGGGCTCGAGATGCCGCTGTTGCCTTCGGTCCCCAGGCGCTGCATCGCCAGCTTGCGGGCTTCATCACCCACGCGAACAATGGACGGCCAGACAAAGGCATCTTCGCGACCGCTTTCAACCGAGAAGTGCTGCTTGCCAAAACGCGCTTCCGAAAACTCGAGACGGCTGGTGAACAGCGGCGCATTCAGGAACTGCGGCTCGCTTAGCGAGCGAACCTGCAGCTCGGCGGTCTGGCGCAGGCCATCGTTGGCATCGCCGTGGTCTTCAATAATGACGCCACAGGTGTGGGTATTGCCCACGTCGAGGATCAGATCGACCGGAATGGCAGGCGTGCTGAGCGTATGGGTTACAAATTTCACTTCCGGCACGGTGAGCTGTTCACCGAGCATGGTCATCAGGTTGAGCCAGTGGGCCTGATATTCAAAACCGCGCATCGCCTGCTGGAGATCGCGTTCTGAGCGGTTTTCAACGCCGTCGGCATACTGGGTAAATGCCTCGCGCAGCCAGCCGTCAATCCACGTCTGGTCGAGGAAGCTTTCAACCTCCTTGTCTCGCCAGGCCAGCGCGAAACGGGTCCCGTTCAGAATATCGTTTTCGACCGGGGAAAGGGCGGACGTGGCGTGGTCAGCAATCTGGCTGTCAAGGGCGAGAGTGACGCGGTGCGTATTGCCTGCCGTGTCGGGTGTATCCAGCCTGCGCACCTGAACGCGCGCCCAGTTATCCGGCCCCTCAACGAAGGTTCGCGGCGGGTTGAAGCGCAGGAACGGAACCGGAAGCCAGACGCCGTCCAGCACCGCCAGGGACTGATGCAGCGGGATGGTGGTTTCCGGCTTAACCACTTCAGGCTGCCCGCCGTTCGTTCCCGGCAGGGTATAGCGCCCGTTAACCAGGTCGAAATCGAGTCGCAAAAGCGGGCCGTTCGCGGTTTTACGTACGAAGCGCCCGTTGCTGGCGGTGTCCTGCGGCGTCAGACCGAAATCAAGGAACTGCACGCCGCTGTTGGCAATAAGCGTGACGCTTTGTTTATAGTCGCAAAGATTTACCAGCATAGGATCAGGCACCTGCTTTCTTGAACGTCAGTGGAACGACGGTATTGGCATCATAACGGGCGCGACATTCTGCGATATCGCTGGCGCCTGCTTTACAGGCAACTTCCGGCATCGGGTAGCGGGAACCGTCGGTGCAGCGGGCAGTACCGCGACTTTTAATCATCAGCTCGCCGTTGCTGTGCAGCCCGGAGAAGACCTCCGCGCGGCAGACGACGTTGTCGCCATGGACAACCCGGGCGAAGCCTTTATTGTTCTGGATCTGATAGCGCATTGACGGCGGTTTGCCGGTGACCGGATCTTTCACGTCGAGAACCGCACGCCAGGTACCGTTCAGGAAACGCGTCGATCCCGCTTTCACCTGATTCGCTTCCATCACCATGGCATCTTTCGGGATGGCGACAATCACCACCGGGGCAGGCTGTGGCGCAGGCGCTGGAACAGGCTCTTTTTCTTTGTTTGCCAGCACCTCTGCCTGATGCAGCGGCAGTTTCATCGCCAGCGGCTCAACCGCTTTGATCGGCTTTGGCGCAATCTCGACGGGTTCTGGTGTGGGCACCGGTGCGGGCTCAGCGGAAGGCGACTGTTTTGGCCACAGCAGCGGTGCGGCAATGGCGGCAACGATCGCGACAGCAACCGGCAGCGTCCACAGGGGAACACGACGTTTTTTCGCGACGATCGGCAGAGCAGGTTCCTGAGCGGGTTGCGCAACCGCCGGGGCTGGCTTTGGCTCATACAGCTCTTCCGGCGTGATGCGCACCACCGTGGAAGGGGCGATCAGCGGCTCGTCGGCGTGTTCAAAGGCTACAACCGGTTCTGGCTCAGGCTCGGGCTCAGGATCTTCAATCACAACGGGGGCAGGCTCAGGGACCAGCGATTCTCGCAGGCAGTCGAGAACATCGTCGCGCGCATTTTCGTTCAGGTTTACAAAGCCCCAGAAGCTGATGACAGGCTTTCCGTCCACCAGGAAGAGGAAGTTTTCACCCGGGAACTGAAACGCCTTTGACAGCAGAGAGCCAAAAAGCTGCTGCGCGGTTTTGGGGGACTGGAGGCATTTCTTGCTTAACGACTCGACGCTGGCGAGCGTGTTTTCCAGATAGCGCAGGGCGCGATAGCGGTCATCTTCATCTGCCGCTTTCCAGCTGGTTACGCTCCCTTCAACGGGAGAATACCAGTCCACGCGGTCACCGCTGTCGTTGACCTGAGGGATCGCCAGACAGTCGACGATGGCCTGTTGTTTGCGCAACCGGAGCGCTTCCCGGATTTGTAACGCTGATTCAAAAACGGCTTGTCCGCCGCCGCCAACGGCCTGAAAGTCATCCAGGTTACCGCTGCGTAAAAGAGTTTTTGCCACGATTTGATCCCATATACTTCTTCACACCGTTACTTTAACGAAACCAGGAAGCAACCAAACGGGGGAAGAGACGCTAAAAGGACCGATTTCTTGCGGCATAGAAAGTGACGGTTGTGCTTGACGAATAATGGCACTTAAGGCAAATCATCTTTTTGGGCGCTGGCGGTTAAAACAGCAAAAAACGCGGCTTTAGAATAACCTGATAGTGTTTCGTTATTTGCCAGGTCAAAACGCCTGTGCTGTTATTACTGTCCTATATAATAAAACTGTCAGGGTTATAACCATGTCTACAGGGAAAACACTGCTCGCCCTTGCGCTGAGCGCGCTGTTACCAGCCGGTGCCGCATGGGCGGCAAACAACGACACCCTTATTTACTGTTCTGAAGCGTCCCCCGAGTCCTTCAACCCGCAAATCGCCAGCTCTGGCCCGTCTTTTGTGGCGAGTTCTCAGGTACTGTACAACCGCCTGATCAATTTCGACCCGGTGAAAAACACCCCGGTGCCGTCGCTGGCAGAGTCCTGGACGATCTCGCCGGACGGCAAGACTTATACCTTTGCCCTGCGCAAAGGGGTGAAGTTCAACAGCAATAAATACTTCAAACCGACGCGCGACTTTAACGCCGATGACGTTATTTTCTCGGTCATGCGTCAGAAAGACCCTAAACACCCGTACCACAACGTGTCGCAGGGCAACTACGAATACTTTAACGATGTGGGTCTCGATAAGCTGATCCAGGACGTTAAAAAGGTCGACGATTATCACGTTCAGTTCACCCTCAGCGAACCCAACGCCGCGTTTCTGGCCGACTGGGGGATGGATTTCGCCTCCATTCTCTCCGCCGAATACGCCGACGCGATGCTGAAAAAAGGCACGCCTGAGAACGTGGACACCTGGCCGATTGGTACCGGGCCTTACGTGCTGCAGCAGTACAAAGTGGATTCGCTGATCCGCTACGTCGCAAACCCGAACTACTGGGAAGGCGAAGTGCCGACGAAGCATCTCATCTTCTCCATTACGCCAAACGTGGAAACCCGCCTGGCGAAGCTGCAGACCAACGAGTGCCAGATTATTCCTGCGCCATCCCCGGTTCAGTTTGACGCCATTAAGAACAACAAAGACCTGACGCTGCACTCGGTCGATGCGCTGAACGTCGGCTATCTGGCGTTCAACACAGAGAAAAAACCGTTCGATAACGTGCTGGTGCGTCAGGCGCTTAACTACGCGACCGACAAGAAGGCCATCGTTAATGCGGTCTTTATGGGATCGGGCACGGTGGCAAAATCGCCGATCCCGCCAAATATGCTGGGCTTCAATAAAGACCTGAAGGACTACAGCTACGATCCTGAAAAAGCGAAAGCACTGCTGAAGCAGGCGGGTCTGGAGAAGGGCGCTGAAGTCACGCTGTGGTCAATGCCGGTTCAGCGTCCGTATAACCCGAACTCGCGTCGTATCGCGGAGATGATCCAGAGCGACTGGGCGAAAGTCGGCGTTAAAGCCAAAATTGTCTCCTACGAGTGGGGCGAATATCTCTCCGGAATGCGTAAAGGCGAACATGACTCCGCGCTGTTTGGCTGGATGTCCGATAACGGCGACCCGGACAACTTTGCCGACGTGCTGCTGGGCTGCAACAGCATTAAAACCGGCTCAAACGCCGCGCGCTGGTGCGATAAGGGGTATGATGCGCTGGTGCAAAAAGCGAAGCTGACCAGCAGCCCGGCCGAGCGCGCGAAACTCTACGGCCAGGCGCAGGAGATCTTCTACCAGCAGGCGCCGTGGATCGCACTGGCAAACGGGAAAACGTTCTACGCGACCCGCAGCAACGTGACCGGATACAGCGTGAGCCTGATGGGCAGCGATTTCTCTAAGGCAAAGCTGAACTGATCGTTTGCCCGGTGGCGCTGCGCTTACCGGGCACATAACAAGGAGTGACAATGTCACATTTAAATGAAGTTATCGCCCGCGTCGATGCCGCCATCGAAGAGAGCGTGATTACCCACATGAACGAGCTGCTGATCGAATTAAGCGATGATGCTGAGCTCAGTCGTGAAGATCGCTATACCCAGCAGCAGCGTCTGCGCACCGCGATTTCGCACCACGGTAAGCAGCATAAAGAGGAGATGGACGCACGTGAGGAACAGCTGACGAAAGGCGGCACCATACTGTAACGTTCAAAACTGGCGTCGCGCCACCAGCCAGGCTCCGACCACCAGCATCACCGCACCGCACACCGGGCCAATCAGGGCGCGCAGCGGAATGCCATTGCTCCTCAGCACGTCCATCACCAGCCCGCCAATCAGCTGGCTTGCTACCAGCACGGCGATGGTCGTCGCCGCGCCAACGTTCTGATATCCGCTGATGCTGGCAAACACGAAAAACGACCCCAGCAGCCCCGGGATAAGCGTCCACCAGCGAACCGTTGCGGCCAGCTCGCTGAACCCGGCGACGCCCTGTTTCAGCAGCAGAATGCTGACAAACAGCACAATGCCGACCAGGGAGTTCAGCAGCATCGCGATGAGAATGGTGGAGGAGGACTGGGTGATACGCACCATCAAGGTGTTTTGCACCACCAGACCAATTCCCGCCGCCACCAGAAACGCCAGCGTCAGCGACTGATTCATGGGATTGCGTCCGGTTCGCTGCGCTCGTCCAGCTGCAGCTGCATAAAGGTTAAGTCCAGCCAGCGGCCAAACTTGGTTCCCACCTGCGGCATCTGCCCCGTGGTGACAAAACCAAGCGTTTCGTGGAGGTGAATCGAGGCATGGTTTTGCGCTTCAATCCCGGCCACCATCACGTGTTTACCGATGGCGCGGGCCTCGTTTATCAGCGCGATCATCAGCGTGCGGCCAATGCCTTTTCCCTGATGTTCCGGGTGGACGTAGACCGAGTGCTCAACCGTATGACGAAAACCGTCGAAGGCGCGCCAGTCGCCGAAAGAGGCGTAGCCGGTAATCACGCCGTCCTCTTCGCTTACCAGAACCGGGTAACCCGCGAGAGTGCGTGCCTCAAACCAGGCGATTCGGTTATCGGTATCGACGGTTTTATCGTTCCAGATCGCGGCAGTATGCAGCACCGCGTGGTTGTAAATCTCTCCTATCGCAGCGCAGTCTTCTTTGCAGGCATGACGAACGATCATGATTAAACCTCTGTGTGTTGTTCACTATAGTATTACGTTGTGGCTACGATATTACACAATCGTATAGCTCGAACGCTACGGCATAAGCCATATTTTTTTGTTATCAAAAGCCCATTGAAATGCTCTTCATTCACTATAGTATGACGTCATGAACACCATAACAGACACGATGAATCAACGGATTAGCGCAAGAATTCGCCTGGAGCGTGAGTCTCGCGGATGGTCCCTGAGCGAGCTGGCCGACCGGGCAGGCGTCTCCCGCGCCATGATCCACAAGATTGAACGCGGGGACAGTAGCCCGACGGCCACCTTGCTTGCCCGCCTGTCAGGCGCGTTTGGCATCAGCATGTCCACGCTGATTGCCCGGGCCGAGATGCAGGAGGGCAAGCTGCTGCGCCTTGCAAACCAGCCCGTCTGGCGCGATCCGCAGACGCACTACCTGCGCCGTCATGTTTCTCCCCGCACCGATCTGCCCATCGACCTTGTTCAGGTTGAACTGCCTGCGGGCAGCGATGTTCCGATGCCTGCCTCTTCTTACGCGCTGGCGCGTCAGCTTATCTGGCTGCAGTCCGGTGAGCTGGTGTTTCAGGAGGGCGACACTCGCCACGAAATGCACGCCGGCGACTGTCTCGAACTGGGGCCGCCAAATGACTGCCGGTTCATCAACGAAACGAATGAAACCTGCATCTATCTGGTTGTACGGCTTAACCAGTCCGGCTCGTAATGCTAATGCGATAACGCCGATCGTGAGCCAGGCTGTAATAACATTTGTACCAGAAGGAGATCCTGATGAATCAATCTGTTTCGCAAAATCGCCGCTGGGTGCTGGCCTCTCGTCCTCAGGGCGCGCCGGTGGCGGAAAATTTTCGTCTGGAAACGCAGCCTGTTCCAGCCCCTGTTGAGGGGCAGCTTTTGCTTCGTACCGTCTGGCTGTCGCTGGACCCGTACATGCGGGGGCGCATGAGCGATGCGCCATCCTATTCACCGCCGGTTGAGCTGGGTGCGGTGATGGTGGGGGGAACGGTCAGCCGGGTTGAGCAGTCAAATCATCCCGATTTCAAACCGGGTGAATGGGTGCTGGGCTACAGCGGCTGGCAGGAGTATGACCTCTCGGACGGCAGCGGCCTTGTGAAGCTGGGCGAAAATCCGTCTCATCCTTCCTGGTCGCTGGGGATACTGGGTATGCCGGGCTTTACCGCCTATATGGGGCTGCTGGATATCGGGCAACCGAAAGCCGGTGAAACGCTGGTGGTGGCTGCGGCAACCGGTCCGGTTGGCGCGACCGTCGGGCAGATCGGCAAAATCAAGGGTTGTCGGGTGGTTGGTGTGGCCGGTGGCGCAGAGAAATGCCGCCATGCCGTTGAGGTTCTCGGGTTTGACCTGTGTCTGGATCATCACGCGGCCGATTTTGCCGACCAGCTGAAGCACGCCTGCCCGAAAGGAATTGATGTCTATTATGAAAACGTTGGCGGAAAAGTATTTGACGCCGTGCTGCCGTTACTCAATACCTCCGCGCGCGTGCCGGTATGCGGTCTGGTAAGCGGCTACAATGCGACGGGATTGCCCGAGGGGCCGGATCGCCTGCCGCTCCTGATGGCGACCATCCTGAAGAAACGCATTCGTATGCAGGGCTTTATCATCGGACAGGATTACGGGCACCGCATTAAGGAGTTCCAGGAAGAGATGGGGCGCTGGGTGCAGGAGGGGAAAATCCACTATCGCGAACAGGTAACGGACGGGCTGGAGAACGCCCCCGAGGCGCTGATTGGCCTGCTGGAAGGACGAAACTTCGGCAAAGTCGTGATTCGCGTCGCGAGTGACAATAAATAAACAGCAATATGGCGGGGTTTCCCGCCATATTTATTTGTGAAGATACGATATATTGTCTTTAATTACTGGACATAGCTTTTCGCGCCATCATCCCGGATGAGCCCGAAAACGATAAAAAAACAAAATTTGCTTTTTTTGCTGTTTTTACATACTTCCCACCACCAGGCATGACGATACAGGATATATCGGACCAGCGCCGTTTTATTAAAACTGGCGTTTAAAAATAGCATTAAGTTTTAGCTACAGGAATTCCACATGCTTGATTTGGATCACTTAGAAAAAGCCCAAAGGGTCAGTCTTACTATGCAAGTTGAACTCAGTTTGAAAGGAGCGTTAATTACAGGCTCACTCAAACCTGGGGCGCGACTGATTACGAAAGAGATTGCCGATAAATTAGGAACCAGTATTACCCCTGTTCGCGAGGCGCTTTTGCGCCTGGTGTCATCAGGGGCATTACACGCTACGCCCGCGCAGGCATTTCTGGTTCCGGAGGTTACGCTGGAGCGCTATAACGAGATTAACGCCATAAGAAAACAGCTTGAGCCAATGGCGGTTGCCGCAGCCTGTCGGAATATGTCTGATAGCAAACTGGAGGCGTTGCGCAAATTGTCGGAGGCCTTCCATGAGGCCATGCGCAACGGGAACGTCCAGCAGGCGTTGCATGCGAATCGCGTCTTCCGGTTTACGCTGTATCAGTATGCGGAAATGCCTACGCTTAATGCATTAATTGAGCAGCTCTGGGTGCGCATCGGGCCCTGTATGAACTATCTGCATCAGGAGCTTAACGATATCAAAGCCTCGACATATCACTATGACGAACTCCTTTCCGCCCTTGAGAGAAGAGATGTTGTTGCCTGCCAGAAGGCGATTGATAAGGTGATTGATGAAGCGAATTTGCTTTTACAGCGACAATATTTTAACTAAGAGATTATTTAGCAGGGCGACTATATTTCGCACCTAATTATTTATCCGGTGAATAACTCCTGATGGTTTATTGCCATCAGGAGCGTTATTTCATTAATCAAATAAACTTTTCTTTTAGCTTACTCGAAGCGATAAGAGACCGACAGCCCGACCCCGTAGTTACGGCCAGGTGCAGGCTCGTAATAACGACCGTTAGACTCGTTGACAATAACCGAGCCCGCGTACTCTTTATCGAACAGGTTATCGACGCGGCCAAAGACGTCCATGCCCCAGCTGCCGTAGTTGAATTTGTACCCTGTGTTCAGCCCGACCACCGTATACGACGGCGCTTTCGCCGTATTCTCGTCGTCGGCCATGATATCGCTCATGTAACGCACGTCCGTGCCCGCGTACCAGCCTTCCTCCGGCTGCCAGCCAAACGAGGCGAACCCCATATTGCGGGCAATACCCGGCATCCGGTTACCGTTACAGTCTGCGTCGCTGCAGACGTTAGTCCGGTAGGTGGCATCCAGATACGTCCACGCCATCTTCAGCTTCCAGTTCTCAGCAAACTGCTGATCGAGGGAAACTTCCACACCCTGACGACGAGTTTTCCCGGCATTTTTATAGCTGGTACGCCCGCCAGAGCTTGCATCCACCACGATCTCATCATCCGTATCGGTGCGGAACAGCGCTGCGGTCAGCAGGCCATTGCCGATGCGGGTTTTGCTGCCCACTTCATACGTGTTGTTGGTGGACGGCTGCAGCCCAATGTTGAGGCCTCCCTGGTTATCGGCGCGATAGGAGAGTTCGTTGATAGTTGGCGTTTCGAATCCACGCCCTGCGGCAGCGTAGAGGTTCCATGCGTCCGTCACCGCATACTTCACGGAACCGGCCGGAAGCCATTTGTGATAGCTCGCGTCACCGCTGTCATCGCCGTTGCCCGGCGTAACGTAATGATCGTTGGAATCAAACCAGACCGAACTGTAGCGCACCCCCGCATCAACAGAGAGTTTCTGCGTCAGCTGCCAGCTCGTTTGCAGGTAAGGGTCAACGTTCCACATCAGGTTGCGTTCGTCGCGACGTTTATCGCCTTTGACCCCGTAGTCCGGCACGCCGTTGCTCATCGCGAAGTTCTCGTATCCGCGACGATCTTCACTCAGGTTTTCGTAGTTCAGACCGGTGGTAAAAGTCACCGGTACCAGCAGCTCGCCGCGGTGCGTCCAGCGGGTATCCACGCCCTGATAGTGGCGCTGCATATCAATCACCCCGCCGGAATGGGAGGCTTTTAGCTGCGGCTGATACGGAATCGACTGGTACTGCGTCATTTCACGCTCACCGGCGTACATCATCACGCTCAGGTCGTCCTGAGCGCTGAGCTGACGATCGTAGCGCAGACCGGCCTGGGTCTGCTTGATGGTCTTGCGGGTGTTGTACTGGTCGCCGCGCGGAGACTGACGCGGATTGTTCTGCCACTCCTGATAGCTCAGCCCGCCCGGATCGTTGGCCTTCATGTCCACGCTGTTGAAAATCAGCGTCAGCTTGCTGACGTCGTCAATGCGCACGCCCAGTTTGGCGTTAGCGAGGTTTTTCCGCGCGCCGCTGTGGTCGCGGTAGCCTTTGGTGGTGAAACGGGTGGTGGAAACGGTGTAATCCACATCGCCCGCGTGGGTGCCATCACCCATCGCGCCGGTGGCTTTCATGCCGTAGCGCCAGGTACCGTAGCTGCCGTAATAGCTGCTGGCTTCAATGGTCGTCGGCTGCTTACCGGTCTGGGTGTTGATGTTAATCACGCCGCCGGAGGCGTTGCCGTACAGGGCTGAGAAGGGGCCGCGCAGCACTTCAACGCTCTCCACGCTGGAAAGATCGATGTTGGAGGTCTGGCCCTGACCGTCCGGCATGGTGGCAGGGATACCGTCGACATACATACGGATACCGCGCACGCCAAACGTTGAGCGGGCACCAAATCCGCGCATCGAAAGCTGGAGATCCTGGGCGTAGTTTTGACGGTTCTGAATTTGCAGCCCGGGTACGCTGCCAAGGGATTCAGACAGGTTAATGCGGGGCGCGGCCTGGCGCAGATCGTCGCCATTGACGACGCTGACCGCGGCCGGTGTATCGAGTTCCGATACGGTTTGCGGCGTGGCGCTGACGATCATGGTTTGTTCTTCCGCGCTCATTGCGGTGAGCGGCGCAAAAATAACAGGAACCAGCAGCAGCGGGAGAGAAGCCTTACGGGCAGAAATGATTTTCATGAATAAAACCGGTTGTGGTATGTAAACGAACCAAATGGAACATGTCCATATATGTTAAAGGTTTTGTAAAAGTTTTGAAAACTATAACCGCACATTGCGTTAATGGAAGGCGAAGCGGGAAAGAAAAACTCCACATTTAACACATTAATGATTACTATTCTCATTATCAAAAGGCAATGCCATGACGTTGTCTGCCGGAAGTGATGTCAGCCCAACCCCACTTTTCAGAAAAGGAATTGTTATGTCTTTACGTCATCTGTGCTCACCGCGTCTGAGCCTGTCACTGCTGTCTGCCACTTTACTGCTTGCCGGGACGTTCCAGGTGCATGCCGCCGAAGAGGTGCTGCGTAAAGCGGTGGGCAAAGGGGCGTATGAAATGGCGGTCAGCCAGCAGGAGAATGCGCTGTGGGTGGCGACCTCGCAAAGCCGTAAAACCGATAAGGGCGGAGTTGTCTACCGTCTTGATCCGGTCACGCTGGACGTGACGCAGGCGATCCATAGCGATCTCAAGCCCTTTGGTGCCACCATTGACAATGCGACCCAAACGCTGTGGTTCGGCAATACGATCAACGGCGCGGTAACCGCGATTGATGCTAAAACGGGTGACGTAAAAGGGCGGCTGGTGCTGGACGGGCGTCAACGCAGCGAAACCGTCAAACCGCTGCAGCCGCGCCAGCTGGTGGCGGACGACGCGAGCAACACCATTTACATCACCGGTGTCGGTAAAGAGAGCGTGATTTGGGTGGTGGATGGCGCCACGCTGAAGCTAAAAGAGACCATTGCCAGGACCGGTACTTACAGCACCGGCCTTGCGCTGGATGCGCAGGCTAAACGTCTTTACACCACGAATGCGGACGGCGAGCTGTTAACCATTGATACGGCCACGAACAAAATCCTGAGCCGTAAAAAAGTGCAGGATGACGGGAAAGAGCACTTCTACCTGAACCTGAGCCTCGACACAGCCGGTCAGCGTGCGTTCCTGACTGATTCAAAGCAGCCGGAAGTGCTGGTGGTGAGCCTGAAAGACGGCAGCGTGATCGCGAAAATAGCCGCGCCGGAATCCCTGGCGGTCCTGTTTAACCCGGCCCGCAATGAAGCCTATGTGACGCACCGTGAAGCCGGCAAGGTGAGCGTGATAGATGCGAAAACGTATAAGGTGACTAAAACGTTCGACACGCCGGTCTACCCGAACAGCCTGGCGCTCTCTGCGGATGGCAAAACCCTGTACGTGACGGTGAAGCAAAAATCCACCCGCCAGCAGGAAGCCACCCAGCCTGACGATGTCATTCGTATCGCGCTGTAAGATAAAAAAAGGGAAGGCATTTGCCTTCCCTTTTTAATGCTTACCGGATGCTTAACGCGAGGTTTCTTCCACCAGCGGCGCGTCGTGTTTTTCATCATCAGGATGAACCGGCGCGGTGCTGTGAATTTCATGAACGCGTTTACGCACGCCGAACCAGCCCGCAATAAGCAGCACGGCCAGCAGCGGAATGGTCGCGATGGTGTAGGTGCCGTTCGGGTAGTCGAACGCCATCAGCACCAGCACGCTGAACAGGAAGAGCAGGGTGAGCCAGGAGGTCACCGGCGCGCCAGGCAGCTTAAAGCTGACGTCAGCGGCTTTGCCTTCTTTAATCGCTTTACGCAGACGCATCTGGCAGACCACGATAAAGCCCCAGGACGCGATAATCCCGAGTGCCGCCACGTTCAGAACGATTTCGAATACCTGAGACGGCACCAGATAGTTCAGGAACACGCCGAAGACATAGACAACCAGCGTAGCCAGAATACCGGCGTACGGCACGTGCTGCTTGCTCATCTTCGACATGAATTTCGGCGCAGAACCGCCCATGGACATGGAGCGCAGGATACGGCCGGTAGAGTAAAGACCGGAGTTCAGGCTGGAGAGCGCTGCGGTCAGGACCACGATGTTCATGATGCTGCCAACGTAAGGCACGCCCAGCTTAGAGAAGAAGGTCACGAACGGACTCTGACCGGCCTGATAGGCAGTCCACGGGAGCAGCAGAACCAGCAGCACCACGGAACCGACGTAGAACAGACCGATACGCCAGATCACGCTATTAATGGCTTTTGGCACCATGGTCTGCGGGTCTTTACATTCCCCTGCTGCGGTGCCCACCAGCTCGATGGAGGCGAAGGCGAACACGACGCCCTGAACCAGCACCAGCGCAGGCAGCAGACCGTGCGGGAAGAATCCACCGTTATCGGTTATCAGGTGGAAGCCGGTGGCATTGCCGTCCAGCGGCTTACCGCTGCCGAGGAAGACGGTACCCACGACCAGGAACACCACGATGGCCAGTACTTTTACCAGCGCAAACCAGAACTCCATCTCCGCGAACCACTTCACGCCGATCATGTTCATGGTGCCGACAATCGCCAGCGCGCCAAGCGCAAAGACCCACTGTGGCACATCGCCAAACGCGCCCCAGTAGTGCATATACAGCGCTACGGCGGTGATATCGACGATACCGGTCATTGCCCAGTTGACGAAGTACATCCAGCCCGCAACGTAAGCGGCTTTTTCACCGAGGAATTCACGGGCATAAGAGACGAAGCTGCCGCTGGAAGGGCGATGCAGTACCAGTTCGCCCAGCGCGCGTAGAATGAAGAAAGAGAAGATCCCGCACACCAGATAGACCAGGGCGAGAGCCGGGCCAGCCATCTGCAGGCGTGCACCAGCACCTAAAAACAGACCCGTTCCGATAGCGCCGCCGATGGCGATCATTTGAACCTGACGGTTGCCCATCGCTTTGTGGTAGCCCTCTTCGTGGGAGTTCAACCAGCGACGTTTAGCAGCGTGATGATCGGCTGCGCTTTTATTGCTTGTTTTCATTGAGTTACCTGTTTGCCTGTCTGAACCATTATCGTGATAGTCCTGCCTGGCAGAGAGCAATACAAACGATTGCTTCTGCGCAAACACATGTCGCCTTCCCAGTCATTCTGCGTATGGATAAGGCGAAACATGGCGAGGCATCCTACCTGCAATTCATAAGCGACGCAAAATATAACCGTGCCGAAAGTGATGCACGTCGAAGGAAATCGTGTGGTCAGAGCAGACGGGGATCACAACACGCTGAATCGTGATGAGTTTTTAGTCAAAACAATCGCGAGGTTGATTATTTAATCATCAGAATATCTTAATTATTACCAGATGGTATAAATTGGGGTTACCTCAGAGCACCCGCCGTTAACATGAAACGGTAACAGGCGGGTGACGGGTCTTCGATAACGCACAAAAATAATCTCAGGCTTCACAGACCCCGAACGGCTAACCGCCAAAAACGGCAATCGCCTGCTTAAGGCGCGTCGTGCGCTCCGTCAGGTGATTCGCGGCGTGAGTGACGTTATCCACCATCCCCGTATTGTTGTGGGTCATTGCACCGATGCGGGAGATGGATGCGTTGATGAGCGTCAGCGCCTGGGTTTGCTCCTGCGTGGCGTGGCCGATCTCCTTAATCAGGGAGGAGACACGCAGCACGTTGTCGATCATAACCGTCAGCTGCGTTTCGGTCTGTTCCACTTTCTCCACGCCAGCGTTGACGCTGGCGACGTTTTTCTCGATCAGCGCTTTGATCTCTTTTGCCGCCGTCGCGGAGTGCTGCGCAAGATTACGCACTTCAGCCGCCACCACGGCAAAACCGCGCCCGGCTTCACCCGCACGCGCCGCTTCAACGGCAGCGTTCAGCGCAAGAATGTTAGTCTGGAAGGCAATGCGATCGATAACGCTGATAATATCAACGATCTGGCTGTTATCCTGCGACACGGACTGCATCATACCGATGGTCACTTTCATCATCGCTTCACCGCGGTGTGCGCTGTCGCTGGTGCGATCGGCCATCTGGATCGCCTCGTTCGCGGTTTCAGCCGTCTGCTTCACCGCGCTGGCAATCTCTTCTACTGCCGACGCGGTTTGCTGCAGAAAGTCTGCTGTTTCTTCAGAGCGCGTCTGTAGCGCCGCACCTTCTTTGGCAACCTGCTGGCTGATGGTGCTAATTCCGCTGATTTGCGCCCCGACATCGTCAACCAGCGAATTCAGGTTCAAACCTGATTGATTCACCAGGCGCATCATCAGCCCGATGTCATCGATCCTGTCAAAATGGTAATAGTCCGTTTTACGTCCTGAAACCACGCGCTGCATCTGTTGCACAATGGATTTTAACGGACTGGCGATCTGCGCATGAAGATAATAACCCAGGGAAGTAAACAGCAGCACCAGACTTGCCGATTGCACAAATTTATCAGGAAATAAATACACGGCCAGACAGGAGAGTAACGCCGTCGTCGCAATACCAAGATGGATTCGTTTACGGGTGCTGAGACATTTAAAGAGCGAGATAAATGAAAATAAACCGCGTCGAACCAGCAATCCTTTATAAAAACGGTAATGTTTTAATTCGTTATTACGCACTTTTGTATAGAGTTTTTCACTGGCCGCAATCTCCTCGCGTGTGGGTTTATTTCGCACGGAAATATAGCCCGTCAGGGAGCCGCCCTGCCAGACCGGCGTCACGTTTGCTCGCACCCAGTAGTGATCGCCATTATGACGACGATTCTTCACCAGCCCGGTCCAGGTCTCACCTTGCTGCAGGGTAAACCACATGTCGCCAAACGCTTCGGCAGGCATGTCGGGATGGCGGATGAGGTTATGCGGCTCGCCCAAAAGATGCTCTTCTTTATATCCGCTGGCTTCAATAAAAGCGGAATTAGCGTAGGTAATATGACTTTTTGTATCGGTGGTCGACATTAACGTCGAACCATCGTTAAATAAATACTCGTTTTGTGTAACGGGAGTGTTACGCCTCATGAGTAACTCCATGATGATGTGCAAGAATAAAAAACATCCGGAAAACGCTCCGGCAAGATGAGTGTGATTATTTTTTATAACTGTCTTGTACTTATTCTCTCTGAAATTCTGACTGCCCGAAATACCCATCGTTCATTATTTTTAATCTGTTAATGTTGTCGAATGTAATAAAAATGAAAATATTCACAGGGGCATTTTTGGATGGCGATGCAAATAAATGACATAAGCCAAATTGAAAGGGGGAGATCGCCCCTCTGGTAAAACTGCAAAGCTGAAATAGCATTTCGTTAACAGGATGAAAACGCTATCATTTGGTCAGTTTTCGTTAACACAGTGAGGCTGAGGTGAAAATTAACGTCATCGGAACCAGCGGGAGCGGAAAAAGCACGCTGGCGAAGCAGATTGCGACCGCGCTGTCTATTCCCTGTATCGAGATGGACAGACTCTACTGGCAGGCTGACTGGCAGGGCACGCCGGACGATGAGTTTCAGGAAAAGCTGGAGCAGGCGCTACAGGCTTCTCCAGACTGGGTGCTCGACGGAAACTACAACCGTACGCGACCGGTGAAATGGCGCAATGTAGACGTGGTGGTTTGGGTGGATTATGGGTTTGCCCGCACCCTCAGGCAGGCGGTCACCCGAGCAATAAAACGGGCCTGGCATAAACACGAGCTTTGGCCCGGAACGGGAAATAAAGAGAGTTTCCGGCGCGCGTTCTTCAGCAGAGAATCCATTATCATCTGGACGATTAAAACCTGGCGTAATAACCGCACGCGCTATGAAGCCGATCTGCAAAACCCGCAATACAGCCATATTCGCTTCGTCCGCATTACCCGTCGGGAGCAGGTGGAAACGCTGATCGCCTCCTTAAAGTCTTATTCTTAGCATGGTTTTATATATCTGATTTCCGGCAAACTAAATGTAAATTAATTGTTTCTCAGTGGTGAAATGCGCCTTTAATAATGTCGACATGTTAAGTCAAACGAGAACGCAACATGTCATGGCAAATCAGCATTCTGGATAAAAGCCCCATCGCTGAAAACGAAACGGCTGCCGATGCGCTGGCGCGTAGCCTGGCGCTGGCGCAGCAGGCAGAAAATCTGGGCTATCACCGCTTCTGGATTGCCGAACACCACAACACCCCACAGCTTGCCAGCCCTTCGCCGGAGCTGCTGATTGCCTGGATCCTCGGACAGACCACGCGCATTCGCGTTGGCTCTGGCGGCGTGATGCTACAGCACTACAGCCCTTATAAAGTCGCCGAGAATTTCAACGTGCTGGCCGCGCTGGCGCCCGGCCGTGTGGATCTCGGCGTCGGGAAAGCCCCCGGCGGATTACCGCTCTCAACCCGCGCGCTGCAGCAGGGCCTGAATCAACAGGAAAAGGGCAGCTTTGCAGAACAGCTGGCCCAGCTCGATCGCTGGATCCGTCCTGAGCATCAGTCAAATGAAGAGGCCGTCCGCGCCACGCCGCTGCCGCCGTCGCCTGCTGAGGGTTTCCTGCTGGGCGCGAGTATCGATAGCGCGCTGCTGGCCGCCGGGCTCGACTGGAACTTTGTGTTTGCCGCGCACCTGAACGGCGATCCGGACCTGCTGCGCGAGGTGGTATCGACCTGGCGTAAGCACAGCGCGCGGGACGTGATTGTGGCGGTACAGGCGATCGTCGCGCCGACGCAGGCCGAAGCAGACGCGCTGGCGCAGAAGGTCGAAGTGTGGGGCGTTGAGCTTGCAAACGGACAGCGTGTCACCGTGGCCAGCGAAGAGCAGGCCTACGCGTTTGCGCGGCAGGCGGGCAGCGAGCCGGTGCGCATCGCACGTCGCGCGCAGTCGCTGCTGGCGGGCACCGCTGATTCGGTTCTGGAACAGCTCAACGCGCTGCATCAGCAGTGGGGCATTGACGAATTTATCATCGACACGCCGGTGGCGGAGGGAGCAACGCGCGTCGCGTCGCTGCGTCTGCTGGCCGAGGCGCGTCTTAACAAGGAGGTCACCGTATGAGCTTTGGCGAACAGCTGATTGCCTGGCGTCGCGAACTGCACCAGAACCCGGAGCTGTCCGGCCAGGAAGTGGAGACCACAACGCGCCTGCGCCAGTGGCTGACGAATGCCGGGATTACCCTGCAGCCTTACGACCTGTCGACCGGGCTGGTGGCGGAAATCGGCTCGGGCAGCAAACTGATTGCGCTACGGGCGGATATTGATGCCCTGCCGATTGAAGAGCGCAGCGGCGTGCCGTTCAGCTCGCAGCGTGCAGGCGTAATGCACGCCTGCGGACACGATATCCACACCAGCGTGATCCTCGGCGCCGCGTTAAAGCTGAAAGAGCGAGAAGCCTCGCTAAACGGCCGGGTGCGGATCCTGTTTCAGCCTGCCGAAGAGAATTTTGGCGGTGCGAAGAGCATGGTGCGCGCCGGTGCCCTGCGCGATGTCAGCGCGATTTTCGGCATGCACAACGAGCCCGGCCTGCCGGTCGGTGAGTTCGCCACCCGCGGCGGGCCGTTCTATGCCAACGTCGACCGCTTTGTGATCCGCATTACCGGTAAAGGCGCGCACGCCGCGCGTCCTCACGAAGGCAACGACGCCATTGTGCTGGCAAGCCAGCTGGTGACGGCGCTGCAAAGCGTCGCCAGCCGCAACGTCAACACGCTGGATTCGGTGGTGCTGAGCGTGACCCGCATCGCGGGCGGTAACACCTGGAACGTGCTGCCGGAAAGCGTCGAGCTGGAAGGCACGCTGCGCACCCATCGCACGGAAGTGCAGCAGAATGTGAAAGCCCGCGTGGGTGAAATCGCCGCCGGGTTTGCCAGCGCCTTTAGCGCGCAGATTGATATCACCTGGTATGCCGGGCCCACCGCGCTGGTGAACGATGAGCGCTGGGCCGATTTTGCCACCTCGGTCGCGCGTGACGCCGGATATGAAACCCGGCACGCGGAACTGCATATGGGCGGGGAAGATTTTGCGGTCTATTTGCAGTCAGTTCCCGGCGCGTTTGTCAGCATTGGCAGCAACAGCCCGTTTGGTTTACATCACCCGGCCTTCAACCCTGATGAAGCACTGATTGAGCCCGCTGCCCGCTATTTTGCACAGCTTGCGGAAAAAGCCCTGCAACATGTTTAATTCAGGAGAGGTAAATATGTCTGCAACCCGACAACTGCGGCTGGGCACCATTCTGCATGGTGCATCCGGAAATATGTCCGCGTGGCGCCATCCTGCGGCGATCGCCGACGCCAGTATTAATTTCGACTTCGTGAAAGCGACGGCGTTAAAGGCCGAGGAAGGGAAGCTCGATTTTCTCTTTGTGGCCGATGGTCTCTATATTAACGAGAAATCGATCCCTCATTTTCTGAATCGTTTTGAACCGTTAACCGTGCTTTCCGCACTGGCCAGCATCACCTCGCGCCTGGGACTGGTGGGAACCTTATCCACCTCCTACAGCGAGCCCTTCACCACGGCGCGCCAGTTTGCCAGCCTCGATCACCTCAGTAACGGCCGCGCGGGCTGGAACGTGGTGACCTCGCCGCTGGAAGGGTCGGCGAAGAACTTTTCCCGAGAAAAACACCCCGAACACGCGCTGCGCTACCGGATTGCGGATGAGTATCTCGACGTGGTGAAAGGGCTGTGGGATTCCTGGGAAGGCGACGCGTTTATCCGCAACAAAGAGAGCGGTCAATTTTTTGACCCGGCCAAACTGCATACGCTCGATCACCACGGTGACTTCTTCCAGGTCTCCGGTCCGCTGAATATTGGCCGCACGCCGCAGGGTCGCCCGATTGTCTTTCAGGCCGGGGCGTCGGACGACGGGAAAAAACTGGCGGCGAAACATGCCGACGCCATTTTCACCCACCACGAGACCTTCGACGAGGCAAAAGCCTTTTATCACGACGTAAAACAGCAGCTGGAAACAAACGGCCGCCGCGCCTCAGATTTACATATTTTCCAGGGCGTCAGCGTGATTGTGGGTAAAGACGCCGATGACGTGGAAAATCAGTACCAGACCACGGCGGCGCTGGTGTCGATTAACGACGCCCTCAATTACCTCGGACGCTATTTTGAACATCACGATTTCAGCCAGTATCCGCTCGACGAGCCGTTCCCGGATATCGGCGACTTAGGCAAAAACAGCTTCCGCAGCACCACCGATGAAATTAAGCGTAATGCCCGAGAGCGCAGCTTAACCCTGCGTCAGGTGGCTCTTGAAGCCGCTTCGCCTCGTCCACGCTTTTCCGGTACGCCGGAAGAGGTAGCCGATGGTCTGCAGGCCTGGTTCGAAGGCTATGCCGCAGACGGCTTCATCATTCAGGGCGGCACGCCGGACACCTTCCCGCGCTTTGTTGACCAGGTGGTACCTGTTCTGCAGGCCCGCGGCCTGTTCCGTACCGACTACCCGGGCACCACGCTGCGCGAAAGCCTTGGCTTAGACCAACCGAAAAACCAGTACACACAACAATAAAAGAGAACCCCGCTATGCAGAAATCATCGCTTGTTCTGGCGCTCGCGCTGGCTTTTACCCCTGCCGTCTGGGCAGAGAACGTCAATATTAACGGCACCGGCGTGAGCATTGAGGCCAATAAAACGCCGATTAATACCGCCAAAAACAATGATGCGGTGGCACAGCTGCCGAAAGACTATCGCTTTGCCGTGCCGGGGAAATTTACCGTGGCGGTGGCGGGCCTCAATCAGCCGCCGCTGACGGTTTTCTCCGACGACAACAAAACGCTGCTGGGAAGCGAGGTTGACGTCGCCCGTCTGGTCGCCGACAGCCTGGGGCTGGAGCTAAACGTGGTGCCAACCTCCTGGGAAGACTGGCCCCTGGGCGTGGCGTCCGGGAAATACGATGCGGCCATCAGCAACATCACCGTTACCAAAGAGCGTAAAGAGAAGTTTGATTTCGCCACCTACCGGAAGGACTCCCTCGGCTTTTATGTGAAATCCACCAGCCCGATTACGTCGCTGCAGAAGGCGGAAGACATTGCCGGGCTGCGGATTATCGTCGGCTCCGGCACCAACCAGGAGGCCATCCTGCTGGCATGGAATGCCGAAAACCTGAAGAAGGGGCTGAAGCCCTTTACCCCGATCTATACCAAAGACGATGCGGCCCAAACCCTGGCGCTGCAGTCCGGGCGCGCGGATGCCTACTTTGGTCCGAACGTGATTGGCGCATGGAAAGCGGCGCTGAACGGGAAAACCAAACTGGTAGGCAGCGTCGACGGCGGCTGGCCGAAGGCTGCGCACATCGCGGTCACGCTGAAGAAAGGCAGCGGGCTGGTTGAGCCGGTGCAAACCGCGCTGAACGGCGTCATCAAAAACGGCGATTACGACAAAGTGCTGAACCGCTGGGGTGAAGGGGTTGAGCGCATTCCTCAGTCAGAAGTGAACCCGGCAGGCCTGGGCGATTAAGGAGGCGTGATGAGCGAACGATTTCGTGATGTTTCACCGGAAGATGCCGAGCTTCAGCCCATTATCGAGGGGCTGTTCGGGGAATATGCGGCCCGCTACGGGGACTACTTCTCCAAAGATGCGGAAATTGAGCTCACCGAGTGGTATTTAGCGCCGCAGGGGCTGTTTATCGTGCTGGAGCGCGACGGGAAGATTATTGCCACCGGCGCGTACAAACCGTTCGACGAACGCACCGCAGAAATCAAACGCATCTGGACGGACAAAACCCTGCGTCAGCAGGGGCTTGCCGGGCGCGTGGTGCAGGAGCTTGAGCGCAGGGCGGTGCTGGCAGGGTACAGTCAGATCTACCTGACAACCGGCTTTCGCCAGCCGGAAGCGGTCAGGCTCTATCTCAGCCTGGGCTATCAGGCGCAGTTCGATCTGAACCGCGATCCGGAAGAGTACAGCCAGCCGCCGTTTGACGGTCGGCTGCGATTCACTAAAACGCTGGTACGCGAAGCGTTCAGTAAAACCGCATGAGGAACGACGATGAGCAACGTTGAAACCATTAAGGTGGTCCCGGCGCGTTATCCGCTGCGGGCCGTCGGCGCCGCGGTGGCGCTGTTTGTCCTGGCGGTCGTGATTCAGTCAGTCGCCTTTAACCCGCGCTGGGAGTGGGCGGTGTTCGCCCGCTGGTTCTTCGACCCGGTGATCCTCGAAGGCGTCGGGCAGACCCTGCTGCTGACGCTGATCGGTACCGCGCTGAGCGTGGTGTTTGGCGGCATGCTGGCCCTGGCGAGACTCTCTTCTTCCTGGCTGCTGAGCAGCCTGGCGTGGGCCTACATCTGGCTGTTTCGCTCGCTGCCGCTGATCGTCGTACTGATTATCCTGTACAACTTTTCCTATCTCTACGACACGCTCTCTCTCGGCGTGCCGTTTACCGGCATCACCTGGGGCAGCTTTGAAACTATCAACGTGCTGGGGCAGTTCTCTACCGCCGTGCTGGGGTTAACCCTGGTGCAGAGCGCCTATACCGCCGAGATCGTTCGCGGCGGATTCCTCGGGGTCGATCACGGGCAGTATGAGGCCGCCTCCGCGCTCGGCCTGCCGGCCTGGCGCCGCACGGTCCGCATTATTTTGCCTCAGGCGCTGCGCACTATTCTGCCGTCGGGCTTCAATGAAATCATCAGCCTCGCCAAGGGCACGGCGATGGTGTACGTCCTGGCGATGCCGGAACTGTTCTATACCATCCAGATGATCTACAACCGCACGCAGGAGGTGATCCCGCTGCTGATGGTCGGTGCCGCGTGGTACCTGGCGATCACCACCGTCCTGTCCGCTATCCAGTACGGTGTTGAACGCGCACTTGCCCGCAGCGAACGCCGCTCTGCGGTTAATCAGAACCGTGCCGCTCGTCGTACCCGTTCCGTCACCACCACGACAGCACAGGAGCCTATCCATGCAAGCCTCTCCTGAAGGACATATCTCGATTACCGGCGTCAGCAAGTATTTTGGACGCCATAAGGCGCTCGACAACGTTTCGCTTGAGATCCCGCCCGGTTCCGTGACGGTTATTCTCGGGCCGTCCGGGTCGGGCAAATCGACGCTGCTGCGCACCATTAACCACCTGGAGCGCGTCGACGAAGGCTTTATTCAGATTGACGGGGACTACATTGGCTACCGTCGTCAGGGCGACAAGCTCTACGAGCTGAAGGAGAAAGAGATCCTCAAGCAGCGCGTCAACGTGGGCTACGTTTTTCAGAACTTCAACCTCTTTCCGCACCTCACGGTGCTGGAAAACCTGATTGAGGCGCCCATCGCGCATAAAAAGCTCAGCAAAAAAGAGGCGGTGGAAAGGGCGTACAGCCTGCTGGACGTGGTCGGGCTGCGGGATAAAGCCGATGCCTGGTCCCGCCATCTCTCCGGCGGACAGCAGCAGCGCATTGCGATTGCCCGCGCGCTGGCGCTGCGTCCCCGCGTGATGCTGTTTGATGAGCCCACCTCGGCGCTGGATCCGGAGCTGGTGGGCGAAGTGCTGGACGTGATCAAAAAGCTGGCCCGGTCCGGCACCACGCTGGTGGTAGTGACCCACGAGATCGGCTTTGCCCGGGAGGTGGCGGATCAGGTGGTATTTATGGTCGACGGAAAAATTGTCGAGCAGGGCAGCAGTGACGAGGTGTTAAACCGTCCGTCACACGCGCGAACGCGCCAGTTCCTGTCAAAAGTGCTGTAAGGAGCGCAGATGAAATATGGACTTCTGGCAGGACTGCTTTTTACGGCGGCGAGCCACGCCAGCATCGATCTGAAAGCCAACGAGCAGCCGCTGCCGGTGACGGTGGATCGGCAGGCCGTGGCGAAGATCCCCGCCGGTTATAAATTCGTTGAGCCGGGTACGCTGACGGTCGCCGTCTCGATTCTGAACTCCCCGCCGCTGGCGCTGCTGGCCAGCGATAACCGCACGCGGATTGGCAGCGACCCGGATATCGCCCGCCTGCTGGCGGGCAGCCTGGGGCTGAAGCTGAAGCTGGTGCCGACGGCGTGGGAAGACTGGCCGCTGGGGATCGCTTCCGGGCGCTACGACGTGGCGCTGGTGAACATTGCGGTGACCGAACAGCGTAAAGAGAAGTTTGATTTTGCGACCTACCGCGTCGATTCGCTGGCGTTTTCGGTGAAATCGACCAGCGAGATTCAGTCAATCAAAAGCGCGGCAGATCTGGCCGGAAAAAGGGTGATTGTTGGCTCTGGCACCAATCAGGAGCGCATCCTGCTGGGCTGGAACGAAGAGAATAAAAAGGCGGGGCGGGCGCCCGCGCTGCCGGTCTATCTCCACGACGATGCCTCGGGCAATCTCTATATCCAGTCCGGCAGGGCAGATGTGTTCTTTGGCCCTCAGTCGGTTTCATCCTGGAAAGCCGCGCTCACCGGCAAAACCCGCGTCGTGGGGTTAGGGCCGAAGAAGGCGTTTGTTGCCACGACCACTAAAAAGGGCAATGAGCTGGTTTACGCGCTGCAGGCCGCGCTGGACGGCGCGATTAAGCGCGGAGAGTACCAGAAGGTGCTGGCTCGCTGGGGCGAGCAGGGCGAAGCGGTGGCGCAATCGGATGTCAACCCGCCTGGGATAACCTACTAAGGGTGCTCTATACCCAAAATAATTCGAGTTGCAGGAAGGCGGCAAGGGAACGAATTCCCGGGAGCGTACATAAGTACGTGACTGGGGTGAGTGAGTGCAGCCAACGCACCTGCAACTTGAAGTATGACGGGTATACACTTAGGGTTTTCATCCCTGAGGAGGCAACATGATTAAACTTTATGGCGTACCCGGCTGGGGCTCGGCGATCGGTGAAGTGATGCTGACCCTGGCTGATATCCCTTATCAATTTATCAACGTGGACGGGTTTGACCAGCCCGGTCCGCAGCGTGAATTGCTGCACAAGCTCAATCCGCTGTGCCAGGTGCCGACGCTGGAGCTGGAAAATGGTGCCATCATGACCGAAACGGCGGCGATTGCCCTGATGGTGCTCGACCGGTGTACCGATCTCGCCCCGCCCGTGGGGCAGGCTGAACGTCAGCAGTTTCAGCGTTTGCTCATCTGGTTCGTAGCCAACGTCTATCCCACGTTTACCTATGCAGACTATCCCGAACGCTGGGTGCCGGATGCGCCCGAACAGCTGCAGAAAAACTGCATCGAATACCGGAAGTCCCTCTATTTGTGGTTCGAAAGCCAGCTTAAGGCTACCCCGTTTGCGCTGGGGGAACGGCTGACGCTGCTCGATGTGTATATTGCGGTGGCGCGCACCTGGGGGCCCCGTCACTCCTGGTTTGCCGAAAATGCCCCTAAATTCACGGCGATTGCGGACGCCGTATGTCAGCTGCCGGAACTGCACAAGGTGTTAAAGGCAAACAAAATTATCTGATAACGTGGAACTCTCATTCACAACCGGAAGCCTGCACATGCCACACGTAGATATCAAATGTTTTCCCCGTGATTTGAACGACGAACAAAAAGCTGCACTGGCGGCAGATATTGCCGACGTGATTATTCGCCATTTCAACAGCAAAGACAGTTCCGTGTCGGTGGCGTTGAAGCAGATCGCGCCTGAAGACTGGAAGGCGCAGGTCTGGGATACCGAAATTGGACCGAAGCTGGAGGAGCTTATTAAGAAGCCCGGGTATACGATGTAAGATCTTCTGCCGGGGGGCGAATAAATCCTCCCCGGCTCGATTTCCCGTTTTTCGCAAAAATCGATAAAAATGCGTTTTGTCTTATCCGCTACAATTAACGTTTCTGACTGGCATATTATTCATCCTTAGGAAAGATCTTCAACAGAATCAATTAAGGACAGACACGTTAAAGGATAATTTTCTGATGACAAAATTACCCCGTTTTTCATTCGCCTTTCTTCATCCCCGTTACTGGCTAAGCTGGGCCGGCATTGCGGCACTGTGGCTCATCATGCTGCTCCCTTATCCGCTTCTGTTCAGAATCGGTTATGGCCTGGGTCGACTGGCGATGCGCCTGCTTCCGCGCCGCGTCGAGATTGCACGCCGCAACCTGGAGCTCTGTTTCCCGGAGATGAAAAAGGCGGAGAGAGAGTCATTGCTGCAGCGTAATTTTGAATCGGTAGGAATGGGGGTAATCGAAACCGGGATGGCGTGGTTCTGGCCTGCATGGCGAGTGCGGAAATGCTTTACCGTGACGGGTTATGAGCACATGGAGAAAGCCAGAGCGCAAGGAAAGGGCGTGGTGCTGGTGGGAATGCATTTTCTGACGCTTGAGCTGGGCGCGCGGATATTTGGCATGCTTAACCCCGGTATCGGGGTTTATCGTCCTAATAACAATGCTCTGCTGGACTGGCTTCAGACGCGCGGGCGCCTGCGCTCCAACAAAACCATGCTCGATCGCCATGATTTAAAGGGAATGATCCGTTCGCTGAAGCAGAATGAAATTTTGTGGTACGCCCCGGACCACGACTATGGCAAAACCAACAGCGTGTTTGTGCCGTTCTTCGCGGTGCCGGATGCCGCGACGACGGCGGGCAGCTATATGCTGGTCAAAAGCGCTAACCCTGCCGTCATACCCTTTGTGCCGCGGCGCAGGGCGAATGGCACCGGCTACGAGCTGATTATTCTGGAAGATATCAGTGAGGCGTTGCAGGGCGGCGATAAAGAAGCCGTGGCGACGCAGATGAACAAGGCAATTGAGCAGGCCGTACGCATGGCGCCTGAACAATATATGTGGCTGCACCGTCGCTTCAAAACGCGACCTGAAGGTGTACCTGACCGTTATGCTCGCCAGAAACAGGCGGCTACACGGGGTGATATTCTCTCCGCCAGCGAATTTTCTGACCGCTCAGGCGTACAGCACTAAACCCTCAGCAATGCCCTCACCCTGCGGTGAGGGCATGACCAGCGCTACAGCGCAGAACGGCGGTACGGCGCATAGTCTGCCTGCCACCAGGTCTTCTCAATGCGCGCCATCAGGGTTTCATCATCTAAAGACGGCGCCACGCCTTGTTCAATGGCGGCCCGGGCGACGGCGACGGCAATCTGGCGTGAAACCGTTTCAATCTGATCTACCGGCGGCAGCAGTCCGCCTCTTTCCGTGGTCACCAGTGGAGACTGTGCGGCCAGGCTGCGGCTTGCTGCCATCAGCATCTCTTCCGTCACCCGGCGCGCGTTGCAGGCCAGCACGCCAAGCCCCAGACCAGGGAAAATATAGGCGTTGTTACACTGGGCGATCTCGTAGTGCGTATTCTCCCAGAATACCGGAGCGAACGGGCTGCCGGTGGCCACCAGCGCGGCACCCTGTGTCCAGGCGATAAGATCCTGCGGCTGGGCTTCCGCCCGCGAGGTCGGGTTCGAGAGCGGCATGATGATGGGGCGCGGACAATGGCGATGCATCTCTTTGACGATCTCTTCGCTGAACAGCCCAGGCTGGCCTGAAACGCCGATCATCACCGTGGGATGCGCGTTCTTCACCACGTCCAGAAGGGAAATATTCTTCGCGTCCACCTGCCAGCTGCAAACGGCATCGCGCGCGGTAAGCAGGTTTTTCTGGAAATCGAGCAGGTTTGTCATGTCATCGGTCAGCAGGCCGAAGCGATCGACCATAAAGATCCGGCTGCGGGCTTCGGACTCGGTCAGGCCGTCGTCCACCATCAGCGCCACAATTTTTTCAGCGATCCCGCACCCGGCAGAGCCGCTGCCCAAAAAGACCACGCGCTGATCGCGAATGCGCGTACCCGCGGCATGGGCCGCAGCCATCAGCGTACCGGCGGTGACGGCTGCCGTGCCCTGGATGTCATCATTGAAACAGCACAGCTGGTTGCGGTAGCGCTGGAGAAGTCGCGTGGCGTTTTTCTGCGCAAAGTCTTCAAACTGCAGGAGAACGTTGGGCCAGCGCGCTTTAACGGTGCTGACAAACATATCCATAAACTCAGCGTACTGGTCGTCGCTGATGCGCGGGTGGCGCCAGCCCATGTACATCGGGTCGTCGAGGTGTTGCTGATTATTGGTGCCGACATCCAGCATAATCGGAAGGGTAGAGGCCGGGTGGATCCCTCCGCAGGCGGTATAAAGCGACAGCTTGCCAATTGGAATGCCCATCCCGCCGATACCCTGATCGCCAAGCCCTAAAATACGTTCCCCGTCCGTTACCACTATCACGCGAACGTCGTTACGCGAAAAGCTTTGCAGCATCTCATCAATACGATGGCGGTTAGGCCATGAAATAAACAGGCCGCGCGCGCGTCGATAAATCGTGGAGAAATGCTCGCAGGCTTCACCGACCGTCGGGGTATAGATAATCGGTAACGTCTCTTTCAGATGCGAACGCAAGAGGTTATAAAAGAGAGTTTCATTGGTGTCCTGAATATTTCGCAGGTAAACATGACGCGAAATATCGCTTTTAAAATGGCAGAACTGCACCCAGGCGCGCTCGGTTTGCTCTTCAATGGTTTCAACGTTATGCGGCAATAATCCATGCAGATTAAAATTATCACGCTCTTCTTTAATAAATGCGAGGCCTTTATTTAGTAGCGGGTTTTCCAGCAATACGGCACCGTTATAGGGGGTGTACAGAACTTCTTTCCGGGACATGGTTAACTCCTGAATTTTTTTAACAAAACAGATTAAGAGATTAAATAAATCATGATGCCTTCGGTCACGACCCCGATGGCCGTGCCAATTAATATGGAAGAGGATGCGGTATCAATATAGGTATCGCTGCGCAACGCAAACATCCCCGCCGCAATCGCGGAAGGTGTTGCGCCAATAATTACGACCTGCTGTAGTAAGGTATGGCTCAGGCCAAAGGCGAGCCCGGCGGCGGCCATCATTGCTGGCTGAATTAAGTTTTTAATACTGATATTGGTAAATGTCTGCACGTTCAGTTTTGGACGTTCGCCGTAAAACAGCAGGCCGAGGGCAAACAGGGACAGTCCGCCTGAAACTTTGCCAACCATCTCAATAGGCATGCTGAGAATAGCAGGGATTTGCACGCCGGCCAGGCTGAGCAATACGCCGGAGACCGGGATCCAGACGATAGGGTTGCGTGCCGCTTTGATGAGGTTTTGCACGATCATCGCGCCCGGATGCAGCGCCTCCAGGCCATCATGACCGCTTTTATCACCCATACGAATCAGGACGATAGTCAGGGGGATCATGATAACGCTGGTAATAATATTGCCGATCAGCACGCCGATAAATCCTTCCGGCCCAATCAATACCGCCAGAACCGGTGCGCCAAAGTAGGCCATATCAGGAAAGGCGCAAACCAGAGACTGAATGGCGCTGGTTTTGATATCGTGGCGAAAAACGTAGCGTGAAATAAATAAGGTCAGCAAATACGATCCCATTAAACCGACCACCAAAACGGCCATAAAGGTCAGGTTCTTAATTTTATTGGGATCGGTATGCAATGCACCAATAAAAAGATGAAAAGGAAGGGCGAAACGAATCACCACGGTTGCCATGACGTTTGCATCTTCACGCCGGGAATATCCCAACTTTCCACTTAGCCATCCAAGTAACATAATAAAGACGAGTGGAAACAGTGACTGTAATAGTAATGAAGGCATAGTATTTCCTGTAGGGTATTTTATGTGTTTTATTGCAGCGCTAATCTAGCGCTTAGAAAGCAGGGCAGGAGTGACAAGGGTCACACTCTCTCTGGTTTAATTAATTTCAAAAAGATTGCATTAGTTGAATAACTAATGCTTTCGTCAAATATTGATAAGGCGCAAGAAAGCGATGCTGGTCATCATAAATAACTTTAGTTACTTAATGATGAATTAAGTTATTTAAAGATAAAGGGCCGTATTGTTCACATTTCTCCCGGCAGGCTCGTGATAATTTCATATTGAGCCTGGTTTAAGAAAAGGCCATCTAAGTCATTATTTATATTTAAAAACATTTATTCGTATCAGGAATAGCTCCAGTTTATTCCTTTCTCTGTATATCCGAACACAATTTTCAGGTGATTATATGAAAGATAATCCTGTACCGACTTCTGAGCTGTCTACCTCGCGTTTCGCCTTTGGGCTCAGCAATACCGAGGTGGGCACGGTCCCGTTGATGCTGTTCGTCGGGATTGCCGCCATTGTGGCGACGTCCGCCTGGGCAGGGCTGCTGCCGAAAAATATGATAGGTGGACTCGCGGTCATCATGACCCTTGGTTTCGCGTTTGCCAAAGTGGGGCGTCAAATCCCGGTACTGAAAGATATCGGCGGCCCGGCGATCCTGTGCCTGATGGTCCCCTCCGTGCTGGTTTATTTTGGCGTATTCGGGAAACATACCCTTGAGACCGTGCATCTGCTGATGAAAGAGGCGAATCTGCTCTATTTCGTCATCGCCTGCCTGGTAGTCGGCAGCATTCTGGGGATGAATCGGGTGCTGCTGATCCAGGGGATGATGCGCATGTTTGTTCCGCTGGTGGCGGGAACATGCATGGCCGTGCTGAGCGGCCTCATTGTGGGCTCACTGTTTGGTTATACGCCTTACCACACCTTCTTCTTCATCATTGTGCCCATCATTGGCGGCGGGATCGGCGAGGGGATTTTGCCGCTGTCCCTGGCCTATTCGGCAATACTGGGGCAGACGCCTGACGTCTACGTTGCGCAGCTGGCACCCGCTGCGGTCGTTGGGAATATCTTCGCCATTATTTGTGCGGGCTCGCTGGCGCGACTCGGCGCGAAACGTCCTGCGCTTTCGGGAAATGGCATGCTCACGCGGAGTAAAGACGACGCCAGCCTGTTTGCCGGGGCGCAAAGCGCACAGCAGACGGATTTTCATCTGATGGGCGGCGGATTGCTGATGGTGTGCGCGTTTTTCATCGTCGGAGGCTTGTTTGAAAAACTGGTCCACATTCCCGGCCCGGTGCTGATGATCCTGATTGCCGTCCTGTGTAAATACTTCAGGGTGATCCCGGCCTCAATGGAGCAGGGTGCGCACAGCTGCTATAAATTCGTTTCGGCTGCGCTGGTCTGGCCGCTGATGATCGGCCTCGGGATGCTATACGTGCCGCTTGAAAGCGTGGTGTCGGTCTTCTCGGTGGGCTATGTAGTGGTATGCGGATCGGTGGTGATTGCGATGGCGCTGAGCGGCTACGTGATTGCGTCGCGTCTGAATATGTATCCGGTGGAAGCGGCGATTGTAACCTGCTGCCACAGTGGGCTGGGCGGTACGGGAGATGTGGCCATTCTGTCCGCCTCCAACCGCATGTCGCTCATGCCGTTCGCGCAGATTGCGACGCGTATCGGCGGTGCCTCGACGGTCATTTTCGCCACGCTGCTGATGGGCTGGGTTATGGCGCACTGATTCGAAACCTCAGGATACTGAATCGCAACGACATTTACAGCGTGTCGCTGCGGTTCAGTCCTTTATAAAACTCACCGCGCTGTATAGAATTACCGCAGCCACAGCGACGGGATACCACACGATGACCGGAAGAGTTGATTATCAGATTGAAAAATATCTCCTGACCGAAGCCGCCGAACCGGAGCGCCTGACGCGCCAGTGGGCGGAGGTGCTGGAGGAGTGTCGTGAGCAAAAGGCCGGTGCGGAGGATCGTCTGCGTCTCGCGCTGCTTAATGTGGATTATGTCACCAGCTTCGAGCTGCCGTTCAGGCTGCTCCTCACCCGCGCGCCCCAGCTGATTGACGCTGTCAGAAAAGAGCTTCAGCTCAGTCAGAAAAATGTTCTGTTTAACGGCAAGCGCTTTGGCTGCGTCTATAGCCTTAAAAGGGATCTGGACGGCATACCTGACGAGTTTACCTATCAGCTGAAGACGCGGATCCAGCGCAGTGACGCCACGGGCGCGACGGAAGCGTCTTACCGACAAATTGCCCAGCAGGTGAAAGCGCCAAAGGAACGCCTCAAGCTGGCGCTGGAAAACGGGCTGTCTGTGACCGCGCTCGACGGGCTTTTCTGGTTTGGCATTCAGCGTATCGCGGCCGATGTACAACGGCTACGCAAAACAGGGATGCGGATAGTGACGTCCAACGCCGAGGTGTTCGATACGCTGACCAAAACAACCCGGCAGGTCCCGGTCTATCGCCTGGAAGGGACTGAAATTACTTAACCTGCAGCAGGATCGCCATCAGTCCCGGAAAGCGGGTATCCAGATCGTCTCTTCGCAATGAAATCATGTTTTCGCGTCCCTGCGGACGCTGCCAGATGACTCCGCTGTCGCGCAGTACGCGCCAGTGATGGGTCATCGTGGACTTCACCACATCTTCCGGGCGCAGCGCGTTACAGCTGAGTTCGCTGCCATCTGCCAGCCGGCGAATTATCGCAAGCCGGAGCGGGTTGCCGAGGGCAAACAGCACATTTTCTAGCTGTATTTGTTCAGTTTCAGGGTGGTTTGGGATCATCGTTTTCCTGCGTATGGTGTCAGATTGAGCTATATCAACAATAGGTCAACCCTTAAAAAATAGTTCGATAATACTCGTACAATAGGACTATTATAGCAAACGAACGAATGCACGACCATCCTGGTCGTCACAGACAAGTCATAAGACTTAAGGAAATATCATGCCCCGACCCATCCCTCTCGAACGTTATCGCAACATCGGTATCTCCGCGCATATCGATGCCGGTAAAACCACCACCACCGAGCGCATCCTCTTTTATACCGGGATGAGCCACAAGCTGGGTGAAGTACACGATGGCGCGGCAACCACTGACTGGATGGCGCAGGAGCAAGAGCGCGGGATCACCATTACGTCCGCGGCGGTCAGCTGCTTCTGGCCGGGTATGGACAGAGGATATGAACCGCACCGTATCAACATCATCGACACCCCGGGGCACGTGGATTTCACCATTGAGGTGGAACGTTCCATGCGCGTGCTCGACGGCGCCGTGATGGTGTATGACTCCGTGGGCGGCGTGCAGCCTCAGTCGGAAACCGTCTGGCGTCAGGCCAATAAATATCACGTTCCGCGTCTGGCCTTCGTTAACAAAATGGACCGTCCGGGTGCCGATTTCTTCCGCGTCGTGCGGATGATGCAGGAACGCCTGAAGGCCAATCCGGTGCCGATTGTCATCCCGGTAGGCGCAGAAGATCGTTTCACCGGCGTGGTGGATCTCATCAAGATGCGCACTATTCTGTGGGACGATGCGACGCAGGGCATGGTGTTTACCTATGCGCCCGTGCCGGACGATTTAGTCAGCACCGCCCAGGAGTGGCGTGAAAAAATGGTCTCTGCGGCAGCGGAAGCCAGCGATGAACTGATGGACAAATACCTGGAAACGGGCGACCTGTCGGAAGCGGAAATCATCAAAGGGCTGCGTATTCGCACTATCTCGGGCGAAATCCAGCCGATGCTGTGCGGCAGCGCGTTCAAAAATAAAGGCGTGCAGCGCATGCTCGATGCGGTGATTGAGCTTATGCCGTCGCCGCTGGACGTGCCTGCTATTGATGGCGTGGATGAAAAAGGGCAGCACGCGGAGCGTCATCCTAGCGATGATGAGCCGTTCTCGGCCCTGGCGTTCAAGCTGATGAGCGACCCGTACGTTGGTCAGCTGACCTTTATCCGCGTGTACTCGGGCGTGCTGCGTAAAGGCGACGCGGTGTATAACCCGGTGAAAGGGAAGAAAGAGCGTATCGGGCGTATCGTGCTGATGCATGCCAACGATCGTCACGAGGTGGACGAACTGCGCGCCGGGGATATCGCGGCCTGCGTGGGGCTGAAAGACGTGACCACCGGTGACACGCTCACCGATCCGAACGCCGTCATTACGCTTGAGCGCATGGAGTTCCCGGATCCGGTGATTTCGCTGGCGATTGAGCCGAAAACCAAAGGCGATCAGGAGAAAATGGGGATCGCGCTGCAGCGTCTGGCGGCGGAAGATCCATCTTTCCGCCTGCATACTGACGAAGAGTCCGGCCAGACCATTATCTCCGGGATGGGTGAGCTACATCTTGAGATCATCGTCGACCGCATGAAGCGTGAGTTTGGCGTCGAAGCGAACATTGGTCGTCCGCAGGTAACCTACCGCGAAACCCTGCGTAAAACGGTGAAGGATATCGAAGGCAAATTTGTCCGTCAGTCCGGCGGCAAAGGGCAGTACGGCCATGTGGTGCTGAGCCTGGAGCCGCTGGAGCCTGGAAGTGGTTTTAAATTTGAAGATGCCACTAAGGGCGGCGTGGTTCCGCGCGAGTATATTCCGTCCGTTGAGAAAGGGCTGCGGGAAGCGATGAACAGCGGCGTGCTGGCGGGCTATCCGGTTGTAGACGTCAAAGCGACGCTGACGTTTGGCTCGTATCATGACGTTGACTCCTCGGAGATGGCGTTCCGCATGGCGGCGATCCTCGGCTTTAAAGAGGGCGCCCGCAGGGCGGACCCGGTGATCCTTGAGCCGATCATGCATGTGGAGGTGGAAACGCCGGAAGAGTACGCCGGTAACATCATGGGCGATCTCTCTTCACGTCGCGGTATGGTGCAGGGGATGGCGGAGCAGTACGGAAGCCAGATTATTCGCGCTGACGTGCCGCTGGCAGAGATGTTTGGCTATGCCACGACATTGCGCTCGATGTCCCAGGGACGCGCGACGTATACGATGGAGTTCCATCATTTTGCGGAAGCCCCGCGGAATGTTGCGGATGAAATTATTGCGCGTCGTGCGAAGTAATACGGTCACCCTCTCCCAATTGGGGGAGGGTTTTCTCAATCCAGAGCCCTCACCATTTTCCCGCTCGCCACAAACGTCCCGGCCCCAAGATGATGCAGGGTATTAAGCTTATCCCCGTCAAACTGCCAGCGTCCGGCGATAAACGCCCGCTCATCCGCTGCCGCTGAAACCACTTCGCCAAACAGCGTGTCGTATTTCTCTGCCGCGGAGGTCACGGGTAATAACCGGCATTCCATCCACGCCAGGCATTTCTCTTCAATGACCGGCAGGCCGAGCTCCGGGCCATTCACCACCGGGATCCCATAGCAGTTGAATTTGTCCTCGTCGCGCCCGCTGACGCTGCCGACCGCGTAAGTCCAGTTGGCCGCCGCCACGCCGGGGATGACGATGCCAAACTTTCCGCTGCGCTCGATCAGCTCGCGTGACCAGGTACTTTTATCCACGACGATCGCGATGCGCGGCGGTTCAAACTCAACGGGCATTGACCATGCGGCGGCCATCACGTTACGTCTGTCGAGGCTTTCATCCCGACTGGTGATAAGCACAGTAGGGCCGTGGTTCAGCAGACGGCTGGCATGACGTAATTCAACAGGGCGAAAGTGGCTCATAGGATCTCCTCATCTACACCGATGATTATGGCGAAAAAGCACGTAAATCAAAGTGAGTGGGTAAAATTAGTTTATAAACAGAACATCACAATCAAAGGAAACTGATGCATGTCCCCATTCCTGACCGCCTATTTCGCCCGCATCGGCCGGACGCAGCCGACACGGGTGGATATCGATACCCTGCGCGCGCTGCATTTACATCACAACTGTGCGATCCCTTTTGAGAATATCGATGTCGTTCTGCCGCGCGAAATCCAGCTTGACGATCGGTGCCTCGTTGACAAGCTGGTCACCGCACGTCGCGGAGGCTACTGCTTTGAGCAAAACGGCCTGTTCGAGCGCGTATTGCGTGAGGTCGGATTTACGGTGCGCAGCGTGCTGGGACGCGTGGTATTAGCGAGTCCGCCGCAAATGCCGCCGCGCACGCATCGCCTGCTGCTGGTTGAGCTTAACGGTGAGCGCTGGATAGCCGATGTCGGTTTTGGCGGCCAGACGCTGACGGCGCCGATTCGATTGCTCGCTAATGAAGAACAGGAGACGCCGCACAGGCTGTATCGTCTGCTGAGCGAGGGCAACGACTGGGTGCTGCAGTTCCGTCACCACGAGCACTGGCAGTCGATGTACCAGTTTGACCTGACGACGCAGTATTTCAGCGATTACGTGATGGGGAATTTCTGGTCGGCGCACTGGCCGCAGTCGCATTTCCGTCATCATCTGTTGATGTGTCGCCATCTGCCGGACGGCGGCAAGCTGACGCTGACCAACTTCAACTTTACCCACTGGCAGAATGGCCATGTGGAGGAGCAGATCCATTTGCCGGATGCCGAGGCGCTTTACCAGCTGATGCAGGAACGCTTTGGACTGGGCGTTGACGATGCAAAACACGGATTTTCCCTGGCGGAGCTAACGGCGGTAATGGCGGGCTTTGATACACATCCTCAGGCCGGGAAATAATGCGCAAAGAGGTGGGCTGTAGGCCGGGTAAGGCGTCGCTGCCACCCGGCAACATCACGACTGAGACCGGGGAGTAAACAATTCGAGCGTGATTAATTTATCCAGATGATTGTTAAACGCGGTTTCATCCATTTCGGGCATGTTTAAGATATACATCCCGTCAAGACCGCATACCAGGCCAATCAAGCGCCAGGCGATATTTTCTGCCCGATCGCCAGGACGAAATACCCCGGCCTCCGTTCCCGCGCCGATCAGCGCCACCGTTTCCTGATGCCACATCTCCATGGTCATTACATAGGCGCCTTTGATATCGGCATCGCGGCTGGCCAGGATCTGCGCTTCGCGCCACAGGCGAATATAGGGCTCGAACCTGCCGTCATCGCTGCCGAGCATGGCATGAAGCTGCTCCCGCCATCCCGCCTGTTTACCCGCGACATCCGCATCTAACAGCTCGCGAATTAACCGTACGAAGGCCAGCGATTTTAGCTCTCCGCCGGAGGTAAAATGATGGTGAACCTGTCCGGTCGCAACCCCGGCTTCAGCCGCAACGCGGCGTACCGTCATTGCCGCCAGTCCTTCGGCCAGCGCCACGCGCATGGCGGCCTGTAAGATGGCTTCGCGCCGTTCATCCTTGCTCAGATATCGCATCGTTACTCACTCTCAATGGGAACGGAACGAGTGTAACAAAAAGCTGGACACGCGTTCAACTTTACGTAGGATCGCAATCTGGACATGTGTCCAGGTTTAAAATGAAAAGGAAATTTATGTTTCGTCAGTGGTTAGCGTTAGTGATTATCGTGCTGGTGTATATCCCGGTCGCGATTGACGCGACGGTGCTGCACGTGGCGGCGCCAACATTGAGCATGACGCTGGGCGCCAGCGGTAACGAATTATTGTGGATCATCGATATCTACTCGCTGGTGATGGCGGGTATGGTGCTGCCGATGGGCGCCCTGGGTGATCGGATTGGTTTTAAACGACTGCTCATGATTGGCAGCACGCTGTTTGGCCTGTCGTCGCTGGCGGCAGCGTTTGCCCCTTCAGCAGGATGGCTGATCGCGGCGCGCGCCTCGCTGGCGATCGGTGCTGCAATGATCATTCCTGCCACCCTGGCTGGGATCCGCACGCTGTTTACCGACGCGAAAGATCGCAATATCGCGCTCGGCGTCTGGGCGGCGGTCGGTTCCGGCGGGGCGGCGTTTGGCCCGCTGATCGGCGGTATGCTGCTGGAGCATTTTTACTGGGGATCGGTGTTTTTAATCAACGTGCCGATCGTGCTGGTGGTGGTTTCGCTGGCCGCGCGTTTTGTCCCTCCTCAGCAGGGACGCCCGGAGCAGCCGCTGAATATCAGCCATGCCATCATGCTGATTGTGGCGATTTTGCTGCTGGTCTACAGCGCCAAAACCGCGCTAAAAGGCGCGCTGTCGCCGTGGCTGGTGGCTTCCGCGCTGGTGAGCGGCTCGGTGCTGTTGTTTATCTTTGTGCGTATTCAGCTTCGCGCCCGCGTACCGATGATCGACATGCGCCTGTTCTGTCACCGCATCATTCTGAGCGGCGTGGTGATGGCGATGACCGCCATGATTGCCCTGGTCGGGTTTGAGCTGCTGATGGCCCAGGAGCTGCAGTTTGTTCACGCCTTTACGCCGTTTGAAGCGGGCATGTTTATGCTGCCGGTGATGGTCGCCAGCGGGTTCAGCGGGCCGATCGCGGGCGTGCTGGTTGGGCGTTTGGGGCTACGCATCGTCGCGGCCGGCGGCATGGGGCTCAGCGCCGTCAGCTTTATCGGCCTGTCGACGCTCGACTTCAGCACGCAGCAGTGGCAGGCGTGGGGGCTGATGGTGCTGCTCGGCTTCAGTGCCGCCAGCGCGCTGCTGGCTTCGACCTCGGCAATTATGGCTGCCGCGCCGAAGGAGAAAGCCGCCGCAGCGGGGGCGATTGAAACCATGTCCTATGAGCTGGGGGCCGGGTTGGGGATTGCCATTTTTGGCCTGCTGTTGACCCGCAGCTTCTCGGCTTCAATTGAGCTGCCGCAGGGGCTGGACGCCTCGCTCGTCGACAAAGCCTCGTCATCGATTGGTGAAGCGATGAAGGTGGCGCAGAACCTGACGCCGTCTCTGGCTGAGCCGGTGATTGAGGCGGCGAAAAGCGCGTTTATTACCTCCCACAGCGTGGCGCTGGGCAGCGCGGGCGGAATGCTGCTGTTGCTGGCAGTGGGGATCTGGTTTAGCCTGGCGAAGGCCAAGCCGCAGTAATACAGGGCGCGCGGTTGGCGCGGGTGGGGCAGATGGGCTATGTTTTTTACAGGATTATCTGACTCTTGCTGGAAAATATGAGCCCGCGCCACAGCTGTGAACCGTCACAACCTCTCTCCCGGTTAACCCTGCTTGCGGGGGGCGCGCTGGGCGTCGTTTTTGGTGATATCGGCACCAGCCCGCTTTATACCTTCCGGACGGTGCTGTCGCTCTCAGAGCATGACCCTACGCCAGGCGTCATCCTGGGCCTGCTCTCTCTTATTACCTGGACGCTTATCCTGGTGACCTCAATTAAATATGCCGCCTTCGCCATGCGAATTGATAATCATGGCGAGGGGGGCATCATGGCCCTGATGTCGCTTCTGGTGGAAAAAGGCAAAGGCGGACGCTGGGTCATTTTTGCTGCCCTCATCGGCGCCGCTTTAATTTACGGAGATGGCGCGATAACCCCGGCCATCTCCGTGCTTTCCGCTCTGGAAGGGCTGGAGATGGTCATTCCGGAGTCCCAGCCGTACATATTACCCCTGACGGTGGCGGTGTTGCTGGCGCTGTTCCTGATCCAGCCTTTTGGTACCGCCCGTATAGGGAAGATATTTGGCCCAGTGATGGCGCTGTGGTTTCTGGCGATTGCGGCTCTGGGCGTGCGGGGGATCGTTCAGCACCCCTCGGTATTGCTGGCCCTCAATCCTGCGTACGGCATCGCGTTTTTGTTTTCGAACGGGTACACCAGTTTCCTGGTCCTGGGCGGCGTATTTCTCTGCGTGACGGGGGCCGAGGCGCTGTATGCTGACATGGGGCATTTTGGTAAAAAGCCCATCTGGCTTGCCTGGTACGGCATCGTCTTTCCTTCGCTGCTGCTCAACTATGCTGGTCAGTCAGCGCTGATTCTGGCCGGTGCCGACAGCAAACAAAATTTATTCTATACGCTCTGTCCGCCAGCCCTGCAGGTACCGCTCATCATTCTTGCCGCGCTGGCGACGATCATCGCCAGTCAGGCGATTATTACCGGCGCTTTTTCCATGACGCGTCAGGCGATTCAGCTCGGCTGGCTACCTCGATTACGCATCAAGCAGACGGCGGCAGAAAGCTACGGTCAAATTTATATCGGGATAATCAACTGGCTGCTGATGGTAGTAACCATCGGGCTGGTGGTGTTCTTTAAATCCTCAGATAAGCTTGCCGCGGCGTACGGCATTGCCGTGTCATTAACCATGCTGATGACTACGGGGCTGTTGTTTGTGGCGATGCGGGAAGTGTGGCGCTGGAGCCTGGCCAGCAGCGCGGTTATTGCCCTCTGTTTTCTGGTAATTGATGCCACATTCTTATTTGCCAATCTGATAAAGGTCCTGGAAGGCGGCTATATACCGCTGCTGATGGCCGCAGCTATTTGTACGGTGATGCTGATTTGGCACCGCGGCGTTAAGGCGGTATCCGCATCGGTGGGCGAGAAGGGCGTCAGCGTGGATGCGTTCTTTGCCCAGCTTCAGCAAAAGACGGTGCCCAGAGTGGCGGGATCTGCCGTCTTTTTGACCCGCACGCAGAACAATATCCCGCCGGTAATGCGCTGGCACGTCGCGCGAAACCGGGCGCTACAGCAGGACGTGTTGTCGCTGACCATTGATATTCTCAACGTGCCCTACGTCGGAGAAGAGCAGCGTATCAGGGTGGAACAGCGCGCGCCGGGCTACTGGCACGGCGTAGCGCAATATGGTTTTATGGAACACCCGGACATCCCGCGTTTGTTGCAGGGCGTCAGCGAGATTAACGCGCTTTTCGCCACCGATGACGCCACCTGGTATGTCGGGCATGAAACCATTGTGGCAGGCGAAGGCGGGTCCGGTATGGCGGCCTGGCAACGGCACATTTTTGCCTTCATGAAGCGCAACTGCACGCACGTAATCAACCACTACCATCTTCCCAGCGATCGGGTGGTAGAAATTAGCCGGCGCGTTGCCGTCTAGCGTCGCTCGCGCCGTTCTAGCTCTCCTGGGCCGCGGACAGGACGCTATGCAGCAGCACGTTCGCCCCTTTTTCCGACCACTCTGGCAGGATCCTCTCCGCTTCGTTATGGCTGACGCCTTTCACGCAGGGGATAAAGATCATGCTGGCGGGCGCAATTTTGCTGACATAGCAGGCGTCGTGTCCCGCACCGGAGACCATCGGTTTCAACGAATAGCCCAGTTCCGCCACGGCCTTCTCCGAACGCGCCAGGCATTCGGCATCAAACGCGATGGGCGCGTAGTCAAAAATGCGTTCAACGGTAGCCGCCACGCCGCGCAGGCTCAGGCTTTCAGCTACCTTATGCAGCGCTGCCTCCATGGCTTCCAGAGCCTGCTGCGCCGGATGGCGAAACTCCACGCTGCATACCACGCGAGACGGCACGACGTTGCGCGAGTTTGGCGTAGCCTGCGCCATACCGATCGTCGCGCGTCCGTCCGGCGCATGCCGATAGCCAATCTCTTCCACCTTCAGCGCCAGCTCGGCGAAGGCGGTCAGCGCGTCGCGGCGGCTGTGCATCGGCGTGGTGCCCGCGTGGGCGGCAAATCCGTCCAGCGTCAGGGTAAACCAGCGCTGGCCCATGGCCGCGCGGACTAACCCGATATCGATGGCTTCATCTTCCAGAATCGGGCCCTGTTCGATGTGCAGTTCGTAGCAGGCGTGAACCGGAAACGCGCGGGCAGGGGCTTCACCCCGGTAGCCAATGCTCTCCAGCGCTTCACCTACGGTGATACCGTCGATATCCGCGCGGGCATGGGCGTAGGCTTCGCTAAACTGTCCCGTCCAGACCCCTGATGAGAGCATGGCTGGCGCAAAGCGCGCGCCTTCTTCGTTAGTCCAGTTCACCAGCACAACGTCACGCTCGGTCTCAACGTTATTATCGTTAAGGGTTCGCAGCAGCTCCAGCCCGGCCAGCACGCCGTAAACACCGTCGTAGTTCCCCCCCAGCGGCTGGGTATCAACGTGCGAACCGGTCATGACCGGGGCAAGCTGCGGTTTTTTCCCGGCGCGACGGATAAACATATTGCCCATGCTGTCGACGTCACAGGTAAAACCGGCATCCAGCGCCCAGTCGCGCAGCAGGTTGCGCGCAATACGATCTTCCTCGCTCAATGCCAGACGGGTGACGCCACCGGCGGGCGTGCCGCCGATCTGCGCCATCATCTCAAGCGTTGACCACAGCCTTTCGGCGTTGACGCGGATCATGTCTTGTCCTTAGTGCTGCGGTAGCGGAAATCACAGCACGAACCGCCCTGCATGATTGTGGTGGTGCGGGTCAGCTTCACGTCCGGCGCATAGCCAACGATGAATTTTTCATCGCGCGCGCAGGAGAGCAGGTGACCAATCTCGCCCAGCCCCATCTCGTGATACATCTCCGCGTAGCGACAGCGGGTCACGTTGTAGTTGTACTGCTGGTCGTCGGCGTCGATCACCTTCACGTCCAGGGCATTATCTTTCTCCCACAGATACTGCAGGGCGATAAAGCTCTTTACGTCCGCGATGTTGGGCTCTTTGCTGGCAAACGCTTTGCCTGCGTCAATTGCGGCCTGCTCAATAGCCTCGCCAATCACCGCCTGGGCGCGGGCTTTCCCTATCTCGCGCACCAGGATTTCATAAATTGGCTTAATAATTTCGGCTTCAATTTTGCGGCGGGCGAGAATGCCCAGCTCGTTATTATCACTCATCACATTGCCTCGCTGCGTTACTTCGCTTTTGCGCCGCCCAGCACGGTCTGCGGCTGCCATTTGCCGTCGACAACCTTATAGACCGTGAACGACGGCGATTTCAGGTTGCCCTCTTTATCAAACGCAATCTGCCCGGTGACGCCGGAATAGCTGATGGCGCGCAGGGCTGGCAGATAGTCGGAGGGCTCAACGGAGTCTGCTTTTTCCATTGCCGCCACCAGCACGCGGGTGGCGTCATAGGCGAACGGGGCGTGCAGTTCGATATGGGTGTGGTAGCGGGACTGATAGGCTTGTTCGAATGCCTTTCCACCCGGCATCTGGTCAACGGGCAGACCCGGCTCCAGCGCCACCACGCCTTCGCCTTCTTTCTGCGCCAGCTGCAGGAACGTCTGGCTGACAAATCCGCCTGCGCCCATCAGGGTGGCGTTCATGCCCAGCTGTTTGATGCGACGCGCCAGCGGTGCGGCCTGGCTGTCGACGCCGCCGAAGAAGATCAGATCGGCGTTTTTACTGCGGATGGCGGTCAGCACGGCGCTGAAATCGACCGTTTTGTCATCAACGTACTGACGATCGACAATTTTCACGCCCTGCGCTTCCAGCGATTTAATAAACTGGTCTGCAAGCCCCTGACCAAATGCGGTGCGGTCGTCGATCACCGCAATCCGTTTGGCTTTCAGGGTATTCACCGCGTACTGGCCGGCGAGCTGGCCGCCGTCATCGTCGTGGCCCATCACGCGGAAGCTGGTGTCAAAACCCTGTTTGGTATAGGCGTGACCGGTCGCGACCGGTGCCACCTGTGCGATGCCCGCATCGTGATAAACGCGGGCCGCTGGAATGCTGGTGCCGGTGTTCCAGTGACCGACCACGCCCGCCACGCCGCTGTCCACCAGACGCTGTGCGACGGCTACGGCGGTGCGCGGGTCGGACTGATCGTCTTCGGACTGCAGCCTGAAGGTCACCGCTTTGCCACCGATGGTCGGGTGCTGCTTGTTAATGTCGTCAATTGCCAGCTGCGCGCCGTTCTCCAGATCTTTACCGATACGGGCAGACGGGCCGGTCAGCGGCCCCGCCAGACCGATGACCACGGTTTCACCGTCGGCGGCCCACGCGGACGTGGAGGCAAAACTACCGAGCAGAATAGCGGCGCTGAGCGCACTGATTTTTACTGTTTTCATGGTATTTCCCTGATGTTGGCTGGTGTGGTTAAACGGGCATTTCGCCCAAATAAATCTGTGCAATCTGGTCATCGTTAAGCAGCGCTGTCGATTCGCCATGATGAACAATGCTGCCGCTGTCCATCACCCACGCGCTGTCGGTGACTTCCAGCGCGAGACGGGCGTTTTGTTCGATGAGCAGCAGGGCGACGCCGCGCTCGCGCAGCCCGGCGATGACGGCAAAAATGTTCTCGACCATCTTCGGGGCAAGGCCCATCGACGGTTCGTCGAGGATCAGCAGGCGCGGGCGGCTGAGCAGGGCGCGGTTAAGGGCCAGCAGCTGTTGTTCGCCGCCGGAAAGCAGACCGGCAAGCTGATGCTGGCGTTCACCCAGGCGCGGGAAGCGCTCGAACACCTCGTTCATTTCACGCTTAACGGTGACAGTGTCACGCCTGAGCCAGGCACCCATCTGCAGGTTTTCCAGTACCGTCATGCGGGAGAAAATCCCGCGGCCTTCCGGGACCATCACCAGCCCGTCGCGAAGCAGGGTCTCCGGGCTCTGTTTACGCACCACTTTACCGCTGAATTCAATACTGCCGCTAAAGCTTTCCAGCCCGGTAATGGCGCGCACGGTGGAGCTTTTCCCCGCGCCGTTCGCGCCGATCAGCGTAGCCTGCTCACCCTCGCGCAGGGTAAAGGAGACATCGCGTACGGCCTGAATGCCACCGTAATGCACGTCCAGACGTTCCACCTTCAGCAATTCAGACATGAGCGTGACCTCCAAGCCAGGCGGCGATCACTGCCGGGTCGCGCCGCACGCTATCCGGCGTGCCGCTGGCGAGCGTTTTGCCGTAATCAAGGACCGTCAGGCGATCGCAGATGCCCATCACCAGCTTGACGTCATGTTCAATCATCAGCAGGGTTTTGCCGTCATCGCGGATGCGGATGAGCAGTTCGCCGAGCGCCACTTTTTCCGCCGCGTTCATCCCGGCGGCGGGCTCGTCCAGCGCCAGCAGGAGCGGATCCGTTGCCAGCGCGCGGGCGATCTCAAGGCGACGCTGATGACCATAGGCCAGATCGCACGCGCGATAGTGGGCGAAATGCGCAATGCCGGTGTATTCCAGCCAGTGCCAGGCCAGTTCGCGGGTCTGCTTTTCTTCCTCGCGAGCGCGTTTGTGGCGGCTAAGCGCGGCCCACAGACCGTTACGGGTGCGCACGTGGCGGCCCACCATCACGTTTTCCAGCACCGACATCTCGTTGAAGAGGCGAACGTTCTGGAAGGTGCGCGCAATTCCTGCGGCGGTGACTTTCTCAATGTGCTTTGGAAAATAGGGCTTATCGGCAATGGAAAATTCGCCGCTGTCCGCCGGATAAAGCCCGGTGATCAGGTTAAAACAGGTGGTTTTTCCCGCCCCGTTAGGACCAATCAGGCCGTAGATCTCGCCCTTGTTCACGGTAATGGAAACGTCATCCACGGCGGTAAGGCCGCCGAAGCGTTTTGTCATGTTGCGTACGGTTAACAGGCTCATGCTTTCGCCTCCTTGTGGCGTACCGGCCAGATCCCGGACGGACGCACCAGCATCACCAGCACCAGTGCCAGACCGTAAAACAGCTGACGCAGCACTTCCGGGTCAATCAGCACCGTACCGAACAGCGCCTGCTGAACCGGCGCTGCCTGGCTGCGCAGCAGTTCCGGCAGGGCGGTAAGCAGTACCGCGCCGAGGATCACCCCTGGAATATGCCCCATACCGCCCAGCACCACCATCGCCAGTACGGCAATGGATTCCTGTAACGTGAAGGATTCCGGCGAGACAAATCCCTGAAACGCGCCGAAAAGCGCACCCGCTACGCCGCCAAAGGAGGCCCCCATCGCAAAGGCGAGCAGCTTATAGTTACGCACGTTGATGCCCATCGCGCGGGCTACATCTTCATCCTCGCGGATAGCGTGCCAGGCGCGACCAATACGGGAATGCTGCAGGCGCAGGCAGACAAAAATAATCGCCACAATCACCAGCATCAGCAGGTAGTACCACAGCCACAGGGCGGGTACTTTGAAACCAAACCAGTGGTAGACGCCGCTAAACTTCAGGCCGAACAGGTTCAGCGTATCCACTCCGGTTATGCCCTTTGCGCCGTTGGTGATGTTCACGGGACGGTCGAGGTTGCGCATCAGGATGCGGATAATTTCGCCGAAGCCAAGGGTCACTATCGCCAGGTAGTCTCCGCGTAGCTTCAGCGTGGGCGCTCCCAGTAAAATGCCGCAGACTGCAGCGACGAGCGCAGCCAGCGGAATAATGAGCAGATACGAGGTGTGCAGCCCGTCCGGGAACCAGACGCCGAGAACAGGAAACACCTCCAGCAGGTGTGGAGAGGCCATCAGCGCAGCGAGATAAGCGCCAACCGCGTAAAAGGCGATAAAGCCCATGTCCAGCAGGCCGGTATAGCCCACCACAATATTGAGCCCCAGAGCCAGCATGATGTAGAGCAGGGCGAAGTCGATAACGCGCACCCAGTAGTTGCCGCCAAGCTGCGTGGCCACCACGGGAGCCACCAGCAGCGCGAGGCAGAACAGGCTCATGCCTGACCAGAATTTGCGCGTCGTCGCCGGAGTCTGGAGTTGAAGTGTTGTCATGGTATTCCTTACGCCCTTTGCGCCACGCGCTCGCCCAGCAGGCCAGCCGGACGGAAGACCAGCACCAGGATCAGCACCATAAAGGCAAAGACATCCTGATAGTTGCTGCCAAATACGCCGTGGGTCAGTTCACCCAGGTAGCCCGCGCCCAGCGCTTCGATAATGCCGAGCAGTATCCCGCCGATCATGGCGCCACGAATGTTGCCAATGCCCCCCAGCACGGCGGCGGTAAAGGCCTTGATCCCGGGCAAAAAGCCCATCGAGAAGCTGGCGTTGCCGTAGTTGCTCGCCATCATTACGCCTGCCAGCGCGGCGAACACGCCGCCAATGGCAAACGTCAGGGTAATAATGGCGTTTGGGTTAACCCCCATCAGCGTGGCCACGCGCGGGTTTTCCGCCACGGCGCGCATGCCGCGCCCCAGACGGGTGTATTCGACCAGCAGCCACAGCCCGGTCATCACAGCCAACGCCAGCGCCACGGTGACAATACCGGTAACGGTCACGATGGCGGGCGGGTGCGCTCCGCTGCCGGACGTGACGGCGATAGGGTCCATCGGCAGGATCTGCGGGAACATCAGCGGGTTGCGCGTCCAGATAATCATCGCCACGGTTTGCAGCAGGACGGAGACGCCGATACCCGAGATCAGCGGCGCCAGGCGCGGTGCGTTGCGCAGTCGACGGTAGGCAAAGCGCTCCACGGCCATTGCCAGCAGGGCGCAAACGGCCATGGCAATCACCAGGGCAACGCCAAGCTGCAACAGCAGCTGCATGTGTGGAAAGGTGGTATTCAGGGCGTTTATGGCGGAGAGCGTGGTGAGCGCACCGACCATCAGAATATCGCCGTGAGCGAAGTTAATAATGCGCAAGATGCCATACACCATGGTATAGCCCAGCGCGATCAGCGCGTAGATGCTGCCCAGCATCACACCGTTGATCAGTTGTTGTATGAGTGTATCCAACGTCTGTACCCGCAAAGTGCTCGTTCTGCGGCTACCATCCAATAAATGAATTAAATTGTAAAATACGCATCTATTATTTCTTATGATAAATAAATATTGTTTTATCTTTATGATTTATATGAAGATAGTTAATGCCTGTTTTGGGGTGAAAAGCCTAAAGAAATCAACATATGAATAAAACAGAACAATTGGCGAGCCTGACGGCGTATGCAGAAAGCCGACTGGCAAACGATCCGCCGCTTCGGGCCGTACGTGCGTTCGAGGCCATCGCCCGGCTGGGCAGCGTCACGCTGGCCGCGCAGGAGCTGGACATCTCTCCGTCGGCCGTAAGCCATCAGCTCAGGGTGCTTGAAGGGTATCTGCAAATGCCGCTCACGGAGCGTCAGGGGCGCAGGCTGGTGCTGAGCCAGCACGGGCGGGAATATTACCGCTCTATCCGCGCGGCGTTTAACGTGCTGCGCCAGGCGACGGAGCACCTGGCGGAGCAGGCGCAAACGCGTCAGGTCACCATCAGCCTGATCCCACTTTTTGGTATGGGGTGGTTTATCCCACGTTTGCCTGCGTTTATGCGCGCCAATCCGCAAACGGAGATCAACGTGGTGTATGCCAACCATCGTAACTATCTGAGCGACGCGTCGGATATGTCGATTCGTTTTGGCAACGGGCAGTGGGCGGGCTATCAAAGCGAAAAGCTGATTTCCGGTCAGATGGTCCCGGTGTGCAGCCGCGCGTTTTTGCGCATTCACGGCCATATCGACACGCCCGAGCAACTGCTGCAAATGCCGCTGCTGCACGATGAGGAGCGCAGCACATGGGCGCAGTGGTTTGTACAACAGGGGGTGAAGCGCCCCGTGCGCCGCAGCGGTCCGATGTTTGAGGATGGTCTGCTGACGCTGGCGGGCGTTCAGGCTGGTCTGGGGTGTGCGTTAATGCGTGAGCCGCTGATTGCGCCTTATCTTGAGAGCGGCGAACTGGTGAAGATATTTGACCTGCCGATTGATGACGGGCGCGACTATTACCTCTGCGTGCGTACTGACTCAGAGATGACTGAAGACGGCAAGCTGCTGCAAAACTGGCTGCGTCGGGCGGCGGGTGGTGAGTCGTCTGGCGGGTAAAAGAGGGAGATAAAAAAAGCCAGCTTGTGCAGCTGGCTTTTGTACAGACAAGATTTAGAACTGGTAGGTCAGACCCAGCGCAACGATGTTGTCGGTACCGATGCCTGCCTGGCGAGTGAACTGGTTGTCGTCGAGCAGGTTGATTTTGTAATCCACGTAGGTGGACATGTTTTTGTTAAAATAGTAGGTCGTGCCAACATCGATGTATTTAACCAGATCCTGGTCGCCGAAGTTTTCGATGTCTTTACCTTTAGACTGCAGGTAGGCGATGGATGGACGCAGGCCAAAGTCGAACTGATACTGAGCCACAACTTCGAAGTTTTGCGCCTTGTTTGCAAAACCGTAGATGTCGCTGCGATTACCGTTAGAGGTACCGAAGCGGGTTGCGTTATAGGTCTGAGAGTACTGTGCCGCGAGGTAAATGTTGTTCGCGTCGTATTTCACACCACCGCTGTATACTTCTGCGCGGTCGCCTTCACCGTATACGCCAGCCGCATTCTGGTCAGCGGTACGACGGGAAGAGGACATTGCACCACCTACGCTGAAGCCTTCGCCCAGATCGTAAGTCAGGGACGCGCCGTAGCCGTCACCGTTCTGGTTCAGCAGGCTGCGGCCGCTGGTGTTTTCACCGCTTACGCTGCCGTTTTTGCCCTGGTACTGCAGAGCAAAGTTCAGGCCGTCAACCAGACCAAAGAAGTCCTGGTTACGGTAGGTCGCAACGCCGTTAGCACGAGACTGCAGGAAGTTGTCGGCACCGTAGGTGTCACCGCCGAATTCTGGCAGAACGTCGGTCCAGGAAGTCACGTCGTAAATTACGCCGTAGTTACGACCGTAATCAAAGGAGCCTGCTTCCGCGAACTTCAGACCTGCAAACGCCACACGGGTCCAGGACTGGTTGTCGCCTTCGTCTTTGTTACCCTGAATCTGGTATTCCCACTGGCCGTAGCCGGACAGCCGATCGTTAACCTGGGTTTCGCCCTTGAAGCCGATACGCATGTAGGTTTTATCGCCATCTGCGCCAGCGTCATCAGAGAAATAGTGCAGACCTGTTACTTTACCGTACAGATCCAGCTTGTTACCGTCTTTGTTGTAAATTTCGGCAGCATTAACAACGCCTGCTGCCAGCATGGAAGTGACTGCCACTGCAACTAATTTAAGTTTCATCTTAAATATTCCTTATAATTTTTTTCAGTATTTCCTGAACCACTGTGAACGATTTCTAAACGAGGCTGTTCGTCAATGGCATGCTATTTTTAAGAATCTCGTAGTCTTATTTCAATAATAAGTTTCAAAATATTAGAGATAATTTCAATTAGTGTGATCTCGATCGTGCGAGAAGGCGATTATTCAAACAATATGGCCGGAATTTATACGATTAATGGTTATTTAGTCTGTGGGATTATTGCTTTTAAGATAATTTCTGATGGTTTTAGTCTATTGCGTTAAATTTCGCAATTTCCGAGGTTTTGGTGGGGATGATATCGCCTGTTTCTCCTTAAAAACAATGTGTTGATTTAATTTTTCAACGTCTATTTCGTATATTTCATTAAAGCGGCCAGGGCTGAATTATTGCATGTAATGCTATACAGAGCGTTAATATTTATCACTGACTAATTTCACTGGGTTGTCAGTTTACGTCAACTCGCTTCAGGTGGCTTTACAGAAGGCGCTCAATATAAACCGAACTTAAACAGACGCTCTATTATTATGATAAATATTCTGAGGTGCGATCACATTTTAAATTTATGTTAATTATGTTGCCGGGTTGAAATTAACCCGGCCGCTGGAGATGCGCTATTGTCTTGTTGCGTACCAGCAGAGCAACGACCCGGCGCAGACCATCAGCGCCCCTTGCCAGAACGAGAATGAAAGGGGAGAGCTTAGCACCGCGGCGGCAAGCGCGGCAGAGAGCACGGGGGTAAAATAGGATACGGCAGCCAGAACCGTGACGTTCCCGTGCAGAATGCCAATATTCCATGCGGCGTAACCAAACCCAAGCGCGATCCCGCACATGACGAGCTTAACCACCACCGGAAGCGTGAACACCATCTCGGGCTGATCGCTCAGAAAATATTTCACCCACAGGCTCAGCGCGGTCAGCAAAACAAACAGGGTAATACCGTTTTGTCCTTTCGCAAATTTGCTGGTGACGGTGCAATAGGCAGCCCAGATAAAGGCTCCGGCAAACGCCAGCGCGTAGCTCAGAGGGCTGGAAACGACATTGCGGGTTATTTCCTCAAGATGTAACCCTTCTTCACCGCCCAATACCCAGCAGACGCCCAGCAGCGAAATGACCAGGCCGGGGAGCACCCACAGGGTAGACTTTTGCCCGTTGAACAAAATCGCAAATACTATCGTCAGGCTTGGCCAAAGGTAATTCACCATACCCACTTCAATCGCCTGAGCGCGCGTTGCGGCATAGCCCAGCGACAGCGCCAGACATATTTCATAGCTGACAAATAAAACGCTGCCGGCAATAAGATAGCGGAGTGAAAACCGCCTGAGATCAGGAAATCCTACCGTCACCAGACACAGTAATCCGCTGAGGGTGTAGATCATCGCCGCACCGCCTACCGGCCCAAGCCCCTCACTCACGCTGCGAATAAGGCCGACCATGGTGCTCCATAACAATATCGCCGCCAGCCCAATAAGCGTTGCTCTCTTTCTGTCCATTACTTCGTCATCGCAATAAAAATCAGAGGGAAAATGTATCGCAATCATCCTGATGCTGTCGTGAATTATTCTCTTAAACCGTTAATCAATAAGGGGTAATGAAATGTTCCGGGGGTGACTATTAAGGGGGGGAAGGCAGATGACCTTGATTTGACGCAAAAAAATCAGGGGCTTTGCTGTTAGTTTGCGGCGCGAAATGTTTTCAGATAACGAGGACAACAATGGACGTCAGCCGCAGACAATTTTTTAAAATCTGCGCGGGCGGTATGGCCGGAACAACGGCAGCCATGCTGGGATTTGCCCCCAAAATGGCGCTGGCTCAGGCACGCAACTATAAGCTGCTGCGCGCGAAAGAGATCCGTAACACCTGCACATACTGCTCCGTGGGTTGTGGGCTTTTAATGTATAGCCTGGGCGATGGTGCGAAGAACGCCAGAGAAGCGATTTACCACATTGAAGGGGATCCGGATCATCCGGTGAGCCGCGGGGCGTTATGCCCGAAAGGGGCGGGGCTGCTGGACTATGTTCACAGCGAAAACCGCCTGCGCTACCCGGAATACCGCGCGCCGGGTTCTGATAAATGGCAGCGTATCTCCTGGGATGAGGCCTTCTCCCGTATAGCAGCGTTAATGAAAGCCGACCGCGATGCCAACTTTATTGAAAAGAACGCGCAGGGCGTAACGGTCAACCGCTGGCTTTCCACCGGGATGCTGTGTGCCTCTGCGGCCAGTAATGAAACCGGCATGCTGACGCAAAAGTTTGTGCGCTCGCTCGGCATGCTGGCGGTAGACAACCAGGCGCGCGTCTGACACGGACCAACGGTAGCAAGTCTTGCTCCAACATTTGGTCGCGGTGCGATGACCAACCACTGGGTTGATATCAAAAACGCGAATGTCGTGGTGGTGATGGGCGGTAACGCCGCTGAAGCCCATCCGGTGGGGTTCCGCTGGGCGATGGAAGCGAAAAACAACAACGATGCGACGCTTATCGTCGTCGATCCGCGCTTTACGCGTACGGCATCGGTGGCCGATATCTATGCGCCGATCCGCTCCGGTACGGACATTACGTTCCTGTCCGGCGTGCTGTTGTACCTGATCGAAAACAACAAAATTAACGCGGAATACGTTAAGCACTACACCAACGCGAACCTGCTGGTGCGGGATGATTTTGCCTTCGATGACGGGCTGTTTAGCGGCTATGACGCCGAAAAGCGCCAGTACGATAAAACGTCCTGGAACTATCAGTTCGATGAAAACGGCTATGCTATGCGCGATGAAACGCTCACACATCCGCGCTGCGTGTGGAACCTGCTAAAGCAGCACGTCTCCCGCTATACGCCGGACGTCGTGGAAAACATCTGCGGCACGCCGAAAGCGGACTTCCTGAAGGTGTGTGAGGTACTGGCCTCCACCAGCGCCGCCGACAGAACCACGACGTTCCTGTACGCGCTGGGCTGGACGCAGCACACCGTGGGCGCGCAGAACATCCGCACCATGGCGATGATCCAGCTGCTGCTCGGCAATATGGGGATGGCCGGTGGCGGCGTGAACGCGCTTCGCGGTCACTCCAATATTCAGGGCTTAACCGACCTCGGCCTGCTCTCGACCAGCCTGCCGGGCTACCTGACGCTGCCGTCTGAAAAGCAGACGGATCTGCAAACGTATCTTGAGGCCAATACGCCAAAAGCGACGCTGCCGGACCAGGTGAACTACTGGAGCAACTATCCGAAGTTCTACGTCAGCCTGATGAAATCCTTCTACGGCGATGCGGCGCAGAAAGAGAACGACTGGGGCTTTGAATGGCTGCCGAAGTGGGATCAGGCTTATGACGTCATCAAGTATTTCAACATGATGGATAAGGGCGACGTCACGGGGTATATCTGCCAGGGCTTCAACCCGGTAGCCTCTTTCCCGGACAAAAACAAAGTCGTTCGCAGCCTGAGCAAGCTGAAGTACATGGTCGTTATCGATCCGCTGGTGACCGAGACCTCCACCTTCTGGCAGAACCACGGGGAATCAAACGATGTCGATCCGGCGTCGATTCAGACCGAAGTTTTCCGCCTGCCGTCCACCTGCTTTGCGGAAGAGGACGGCTCCATTGCCAACTCCGGCCGCTGGCTGCAGTGGCACTGGAAAGGCCAGGACGCACCGGGCGAAGCGCGTAACGACGGCGAGATCCTCGCCGGAATTTACCACCGCCTGCGCGAGATGTACCGCACCGAAGGCGGTAAAGGCGCGGAGCCGCTGCTGAAGATGAGCTGGAGCTACAAGCAGCCCGATCGTCCTGAATCCGAAGAGGTCGCGAAAGAGAACAACGGCGTGGCGCTGGCGGATCTGTATGACCCGAGCGGCAACCTGGTGGCGAAAAAGGGCCAGCTGCTGAACAGCTTTGCGCTGCTGCGCGATGACGGCACCACGGCATCGTCGTGCTGGATCTACACCGGCAGCTGGACGGAGCAGGGCAACCAGATGGCCAACCGCGACAACGCCGACCCGTCCGGGCTGGGCAACACCCTGGGCTGGGCATGGGCGTGGCCGCTGAATCGTCGCGTGCTGTACAACCGTGCATCGGCGGATATTAACGGCAAGCCGTGGGATCCGAAACGCATGCTGATCCAGTGGAACGGGGCGAAATGGACGGGGAACGATATCCCTGACTACAACACCGCCGCGCCGGGCAGCAGCACCGGGCCGTTTATTATGCAGCCGGAAGGGCTGGGACGTCTGTTTGCTCTCAACAAGCTGGCGGAAGGGCCGTTCCCGGAGCATTACGAGCCGATGGAAACGCCGCTGGGCACGAACCCACTGCACCCGAACGTGGTCTCCAGCCCGGTGGTGCGTATCTACGAAGACGACGTCCTGCGCCTGGGCAAAAAGGACAAATTCCCGTATGTGGGAACGACCTACCGCCTGACCGAGCATTTCCATACCTGGACCAAGCACGCGCGGCTTAACGCCATCGCGCAGCCGGAACAGTTTGTGGAGATAAGCGAGACGCTGGCGAAGGCGAAAGGCATTGCCAACGGCGACCGCGTTAAGGTGAGCAGCAAGCGCGGCTTTATTCGCGCGGTGGCGGTGGTGACCCGCCGCCTGCAGTCGCTGAACGTGCATGGTCAGCAGGTGGAAACCGTCGGTATCCCGCTTCACTGAGGCTTTGAGGGCGTGGCGCAGAAAGGCTACATCGCCAATACCCTGACGCCAAACGTTGGGGATTCCAACTCGCAAACGCCGGAGTACAAGGCGTTTCTGGTCAACATCGAGAAAGCGTAAGGAGCGATTCAATGGCGATGGAAACACAAGACGTTATCAAACGCTCCGCGACTAACCCGATAACGCCCGCGCCCCGCGCGCGGGACTACAAGGCAGAGGTCGCCAAGCTTATCGACGTCTCCTCCTGCGTGGGCTGTAAGGCCTGCCAGGTGGCGTGCTCGGAGTGGAACGACATCCGCGACGAGGTGGGGCACTGCGTTGGGGTCTACGACAATCCGGCGGATCTGAGCGCTAAATCCTGGACGGTGATGCGTTTTAGCGAAACCGACCAGAACGGCAGGCTGGAGTGGCTCATCCGCAAAGACGGCTGCATGCACTGCGAGGATCCGGGCTGCCTGAAGGCGTGCCCGTCTGCCGGCGCGATTATTCAGTACGCCAATGGGATAGTCGATTTCCAGCAGGACAACTGCATCGGCTGCGGTTACTGCATCGCGGGCTGTCCGTTTAATGTCCCGCGTCTCAATAAAGAGGATAACCGGGTATACAAATGTACCCTGTGCGTGGACCGCGTCAGCATCGGGCAGGAGCCTGCCTGTGTGAAAACCTGTCCGACCGGGGCGATCCACTTCGGCACTAAAAAAGAGATGCTTGACGTGGCGCAGGCGCGGGTCGACAAGCTGAAAGCGCGCGGCTACGAGAATGCGGGCATTTATAACCCGCAGGGCGTGGGCGGTACGCACGTGATGTATGTGCTGCACCATAGCGACCAGCCCGAGCTGTACCACAACTTGCCGAAGGATCCGGCGATCGATACCTCCATTAACCTGTGGAAAGGGGCGCTCAAGCCTCTATCCGCGGTGGGCTTTATCGCCACCTTCGCTGGGCTGATTTATCACTACATCGGTATCGGGCCAAACAAAGAGGTGGATGACGACGAGGAGGAGCATCATGAGTAAGTCGAAAATGATAGTGCGCACAAAGTTTGTCGACCGCGCCTGTCACTGGACGGTGGTGATCTGCTTCTTCCTGGTGGCGGTATCGGGAATTTCGTTCTTCTTCCCGACGCTGCAGTGGCTGACCGAAACCTTCGGTACGCCGCAGATGGGGCGCATTCTGCACCCGTTCTTCGGCGTGCTGATTTTCGTGGTGCTGATGTTTATGTTCGTGCGCTTCGTCCACCATAACATCCCGGACAAGCAGGATATCCCGTGGGTGAAAGGGATCGTCGAAGTCCTGAAGGGCAACGAGCACAAAGTCGCGAAGGTGGGGAAATACAATGCCGGGCAAAAGATGATGTTCTGGACCATCATGAGCATGATTTTTGTGCTGCTGGTGACCGGGGTGATTATCTGGCGTCCGTATTTTGCACACTACTTCCCGATACAGGTGATTCGCTACGCGCTGCTGATCCACGCGACGTCGGCCATCATTCTGATTCACGCCATCCTGATCCATATGTATATGGCGTTCTGGGTGAAAGGATCGATTAAAGGCATGATTGAAGGGAAGGTGAGTCGCCTCTGGGCGCAGAAACACCATCCGCGCTGGTATCGTGACGTGGAACGGCTGGAAGCGAAACAGGAAAGTACGGAAGGGATCAAGTAAGACCTGCGCCGTCGGCTCTGCCCGGCGGCGCTGCGCTTGCGCGGGCCTACTCTTCAAATCAGAACCGCTCTTCCACATAGCGGAACGGGTATTTCGTGGGTTTGACTTTGCCGATTTTGCGCTTCGGTAAATCCACCTTGTCGACGTGAATTTCTTTATACGGTATCTGCGAAAGCAGATGCGAAATAATATTCAGGCGCACGCGTTTTTTATCCTCTGAACGCGCCACAAACCACGGCGCCCAGGCGGTATCGGTGGCTTCAAACATGGCGTCGCGCGCAAGGGTATACTCATCCCACAGGTTAAAGGATTTAATATCCATCGGTGATAGCTTCCAGATTTTACGACCATCGTTAATACGGTCGCGCAGGCGCCGCTCCTGCTCTTTCGGCGTCACCTCCAGCCAGTACTTCAGCAGGATAATTCCGGCATCGACCATCGCTTTTTCCATAACCGGCGCGCCGTCCAAAAATTTCTCCGCCTGTTCCTCCGTGCAGAACCCCATCACCCGTTCCACGCCCGCGCGGTTATACCAGCTGCGATCGAAGATCACGATTTCGCCAGCCGAAGGCAGATGCGGCACATAGCGCTGGAAGTAGAGCTGGCTTTTTTCCTTTTCCGTCGGGGCAGGGAGCGCAACAACGCGAAACACGCGCGGGCTGACGCGCTCGGTGATCGCTTTAATGGTGCCACCTTTGCCTGCACCATCGCGACCTTCAAAAACAATACACACTTTTAACCCTTTGGCGACGACCCACTGCTGGAGCTTAACCAGTTCGACGTGCAGGCGGCGGAGCTCTTTTTCATACTCTTTGGTCTTAAGCGGTGCATTCGATACGACATCAACAGCGACAGGGGTTTTCTTTTTGCTTCCCATGATTGTCATCCTCAGGTTGTCCGGCGTGGAAAAAGCGAGGCCGCACTATGAAGTGTAATCCACCTGATATTAAACGTATTGTTTTTAGGTAATTAATTTAGCAACACTTTTTCAAGCAGTTATTTAGGTATTAACGAAGGTGCTTAGCACCCGTTCCCCTTTTAGAACGTCACGGATGCGAAAAATCAGCACGTTTAAGCCCACACGCTAAATATGGTTAGCGTGATAATTTCGTTCTTATTTACTTAAAGGAACTAAGAATGAGTTGGAATAAAGAAGCTGCTGTTTCACACCTCCGATCACGCGCTCTCGGTCGTTCACATAACGAATGTGCAATGTTTACCAGGGAAGCAATAAAAGCAGGTGGCGTCAGGCTGGAGAGAACGCTAAACGCAAAAGATTACGGGCCATCATTACTGCGAGCGGGATTTCATGAAGTTCCTCCGGGTTCTACATTATTAAGTGGCGATGTTGCTGTCATTCAACCCTATCCGGGCGGAAACTCAAGCGGACATATGACAATGTATGACGGCACACAGTGGATTTCCGATTTTCGACAACACGGCATGTACCCTGGGCCGGGGTATCGCGCGGCTCAACCGTCTTTCAAAATTTACAGGAAGAATTGATGCGAGCTGCAATGGTGTTGTTTGCGTGTCTGCTTTCCGCATGTACTGTTAAGCCCGATATCAGCGCTTCAGACCGCGTCCGAGCTTTCTACGCAGCATATCTACCGACCCTTACCAGTAGTGACAGAGAATTCCCACTATCCGAAATGAGCGAATATGTCTCTGCAGACACGCTCAAGAGACTGGACGATATAGAGTCGATACCCGAACAAGATTTACTTGGCTCTGATTACTTCGCTTACGCGCAGGATTATGACCCGTCGTGGATATCGGCGCTCACTGTCGGTACCTCGAACCCCTTTTTGGGTGGTGAGGTAATGCCAGTTTGGATTGGTAAGGAAAACGGCGGGAAGTTAGAACTGGAAGTTTTCGTTCGGCGTGAGGCTGATAAATGGAAGATATACAGGGTCCGTGATGTAAGCGATAACTATGAGCATCCCATATTTAACTCGGGTGCAATAACTCGCGTGAAGTCTGCTGCTGAAAGCGGCCTGTAAAGAATAAACCTCACAAGCCCTGGCACCTGCCGGGGCTTTTTATTGCGCGCGTACCAGGTGTACGGAGCGCGCCCGGTTGTGCGTTCGGCACATCCAGTTAAGGCCCACCATTAGCAATTTAAACAAGCAGATAGAGAGATGTCTAATGTAACAAAATAGCGGTGTGTTAAATGTAAAAGGACGAGTTTTTCTTACGAATCCCCTCGTCCCTTTGCTTCAATTAAGCTTTACTTTGCTTCACTTGGGAAAAAACTGCTCCAACATTTTCGCTAGATCTGGCTTTCCTAACGAATTTAACTCGCTAAGTAAGTTATCGCGGCAATCTTGGGTGAGTTTTGTGGCAATCAAGCCAATAAGTAATTTGATTGCAGTAATTTCTCCGTTAACGTCGTCAAAGGTTTTAGTACTTGTGTTTAGCTTAATATTCACATCATGATGCGGCATAAAAAATTTCCTTATCAAGAGGTTATCAGCCATTCCTCTTTGCTGATTGCACACATGTTGCTGCATGGGTGAGCTGAGGCTTGATGGTAACTAAGCACGCTAATAATAACCTTGATCATAATGCGGATTTTCAATGTAAGTGATCTTATAGTGCGTCCTACGGGACGCATTCATTAAGACCGCTGACAGTTTTTTTGCTTTCCGGCGATACGGCAGGGGTATTCGCGAATGTGCCACGGCACAGTACCCCTGTCATATCGTCGCTATTCGTTTTAGTATTAATACTACATTTCAGCATTTTTAATCCCACAGCTTATCAAAGGTTAACGTAATAATTTCCTTCTCACTTACTTAAAGGAACTAAGAATGAGTTGGAATAAATAAGCTACTGTTTCGTATCTCCGTTCACACGCTCTGGGGCGCTCTCATAGTGAATGTGCTAAGTTTACCCTCCTTGCCATTCTGGCTGGCGGTGTTAAGGTAGCGAACACAGATTATGCAAAAGATTATGGGGTTGAATTATTACGTGCTGGATTCAGTGAGCTGCCGCCCGGTTCAACTTTAATTGCTGGTGGGATGTAGTTCGGCTGCCAATCTAGAACGTAGCGCACAAGACGCTACTGAATCATTTTATAAATCCTATCTTTCCGTATTCGGCAGCGATGAAGCCAGGCCTTATCCTGCCGATGAACTGCACAAATATATTTCTGCTGATACTATTGCTCGTATCAATGCTATTCAGGAAATCTCTGAACAAGAGTTAATAGAGTCTGACTATTTTACGTATACACAAGATTACTCCCGTGAATGGATACCTGCGTTACGAGTGGAAAACGCCAGACTATTTTTAAACGGTGAAGCAGTCCAGGTTTTTGAAGGGGCGGGTAACGGGAGAAGCATTCACCTGGAGGTATTTCTTCGTCGTGAAGATGATGCATGGAAAATTTACCGTGTTCGTGACGTAACGAACAATCACGAGCACCCAATTTTCAATGCTGGCGCGATTACACGCGCTAAAGCAGCGGCAGAAAGCACACCGTAAAAGCCAGACCTTAAACCCTTTAAAGCCCTGACGCCTGCCGGGGCTTTTTGTTTTCCATTGCCCCGTGTCGCGGTTGGAGAAAACTCCTGAATTAATGGATTAACCTGTCAGCCATCTGATTTGAACTGGCTCACCATACAAGATTATTCAATAATGCCCGCTGCGAGTGATTAACCCGTGGTTGAGGCATGAAAAAGACAATATTTTCGCTGGCGCTTGGCACATTTGGCCTTGGCATGGCCGAATTTGGCATTATGGGCGTGTTAACCGAGCTGGCGCATGACACCGGTATTTCGATTCCCTCCGCCGGGAATATGATCTCGTTTTATGCCTTCGGCGTGGTTATTGGCGCCCCGATTGTGGCGCTGTTCTCAGGCAGGTTCTCCTTAAAAACTACGCTGCTGTTTCTGGTTGCCATGTGCGCGGTTGGGAACGCTCTGTTTACGTTTTCTACGTCATATTTCTGGCTGGCGATCGGGCGCTTGATTTCCGGTTTCCCGCACGGCGCCATTTTCGGCGTCGGGGCGATTATTCTTTCTAAAATCGCGCCGCCGGGGAAGGTGACGGTCGCGGTGGCCGGGATGATCGCCGGGATGACCGTGGCCAACCTGATGGGCGTTCCGCTGGGGACCTGGCTCGGGCACCAGTTTAGCTGGCGCTATACTTTTTTTCTGATTGCCGTGTTCGATGCGCTGGTGATCCTTTCGGTTCTGCTCTGGGTGCCGGACATCCGCGACAAATCGGAAATCAAATTGACCGAGCAGTTCCACTTTCTGAAAAAACCAGAACCCTGGCTGATTTTTGCCGCCACCATGTTTGGCAACGCCGGGGTGTTCGCGTGGTTCAGCTTCGTTAAGCCGTTTATGGTCAACGTCTCCGGTTTTTCAGAAGGGGTGATGACGGCCATCATGATGCTAATGGGGCTTGGCATGGTGTTGGGCAATTTGCTGAGCGGCAAGCTCTCGGGACGCTTTAGCCCGCTGCGCATTGCGGCGACCACCGACATGGTGATTGTCGCCTCGCTGCTGTTGCTTTTCGCCTGTGGCGAACTGAAAACGGCCTCGCTGGTCATGGGTTTTATCTGCTGTGCCGGGCTGTTTGCGCTCTCTGCGCCGCTACAAATTCTGCTTCTGCAAAATGCGAAGGGCGGTGAGATGCTGGGTGCCGCGGGCGGGCAGATGGCGTTTAATCTCGGCAGCGCGATCGGGGCATATTTTGGCGGGATGATGATTACCCTCGGCTTTAGCTGGCGCTACGTCACGCTGCCTGCGGCGATACTCTCGTTCTCGGCCATGAGCGCGCTGTTGATCTACGGTTACCTGCGGGCCAGACGGGCTCAGGCTAACGCTCGCGCGCTAGCCTGATCGAATTCAGGCAAGCCAGGGCTCGCCCAGGGTCAGCATCAGGCGGTTGGCCCAGGCGAAGAACGCGGCGGACTGCACCAGGTCAAGCTGGGCTAAGGTGTCCAGCCCCTCTTTTTCAAGCGCGGCAAGGTGCAGCGGCGTGGCGGCAGGCGGAGTAACCGACAGCGCCGCCGCAAAATTTATCTCCGCCTGCCAGCGCGCAGATTGTCCCTCGCTCAGGGATTGTCCTGGACGCACGGCCAGCAGGGCCTCTACCGCAGCGTCATCCTTTGACAGCTGGCTGGCTTTCCGCGCATGGACAGATGCGCAGTAGATGCAGCCGTTAATTTTACTGGCGACCGTTGCGGCCAGCTCGCGCTCGGCGCGCGGCAATCCTCCCGGCGTATAAAAAATCCCTTTATCCGTTAGCGTGCGCTGTTCAAGCACCGGCAGGTTGCGGCCCAGCAGGCGGAAATAGTCGGAATCGGTGTGGCCAAACTTCGCCAGGATCGCAACCTCGTCATCACGAAAATCCGCCAGCGGTTTGGCGGCGATCCACGGTTCCCAGCCCAGTTCCTGCTGGGTGAAGGCGACGGGAGCCGCCTTGCCGGTGGCCGTGGTTGCGGTCGTGTGCCAGACGCCTGCCGCCACCGGGGCATCGCTTGTGGCGACTGGCCTGTCGTTCAGCAGCCGCAGCCCGGCAATCAGTCGGCTCTGGAAGCTGACAAAGGCGATCAGCTGCGCCAGGGTCACGATACCTTCTTTGCTCCATCCCGCCTGGGTCAGCGCCTTTAACGATGCGGGCGAAGCTTCAACGGGTGAGAAGGTCAGCAGGCGCGCGAAGTTCAGCGCCGGGGTCAGACGGTCGGAGGTCGGGTCCGCCAGGCCAAACCCCGCATAGTGCGCGGCCAGCGCCTCCGCGTTGTGCCACCTCGCGACTTTTGCCGCGACGGCGAAGCGCTCGTCCAGCGCAAAAACGCTGTCCTGCTGGGTAAATAAGATTTCGTAGCTGCCCTGCGCGTGTCTCGTGGCGGCGTCCCGCGTGGCGCGCGCCTCTGCCAGAGGGGAACCGGGTTTAATTTCCGCCAGCTCGGCGAGAATGTCGTGACTTAATGACATAGGTGTCTCCTCAAAGGATGTGGGGGGCAATATGTTCGGCGATCAGTTCGATAGAGCGCAGCGTGTCGCGATGGGTGGGCTCGACCGAATGGACCTGGAATGAGATGTCCGTGGCGCGCCGGAGAACGGAATCGGCCTGCAGCGAACGCAGCACCGTCTCGGGCGAACCGATGTGGGCGTCGAACTGACGACGAAAATCTGTGACGGTGTCACCTTTAACCGCGTGCCCGGCGGCGCGTTGCTGCTGGGCCTGTTTCGTGAGGCCCGGCGTCGCAACTTTCAGCGCATAGTCATCGCTGTCGGCGACGAACGCGGTACGGGAAGCCAGAATGCGCGGTGCGATGCCCGCGGGCAGCGCCTCAAGGTAGGCATCCACAATCGGGTTCTGGATCGCGTCGAGCGTTAAATCCAACTGGTCTGCCGGGCGCGGCTGCGTGCGGGAGAGCATCAAACCGTGTCCAGCCCGCGCGGCGCGAACGGCACCGTCGACGGAAAAGGTGGCAATCCAGATCCGGTCAGCCAGCTGTGGCGCTGGCGGGTACAGGTGGTTATCCGGATGGGTGAGCGAGTCCCCGCGCCAGGCGCTCTGGATCACATGTAGATGGTCAGCAAAGGCCGCGCCGCGCTGTTCGAACGTCAGTCCGAACGGAAGGAAAGAGGTCGGCGTGCCGCCCGAACCAAAACCGACTTCGAGACGTCCATCGGCGAGTAAATCCAGCACCGCGGCATCTTCTGCGACGCGCAGCGGGTTTTCCATCGGCAGCGTAATGATGGCCGTGCCGAGTCGAATGGTTTCAGTATGCGCCGCAACGTGTGCCAGAAACAGCAGCGGCGACGGCAGGCCGCCTTCACTTTCATGGAAGTGGTGCTGAGCAATCCAGGCGCTGTCAAAACCGTGGCGTTCGGCGTGGCGGATCTGTTCGGTTGCCAGACGATAGCGCTCCTTCGGCGTGGCGTCGTCAAGCAGGCGGGTGAAAAATCCCAGGCGTTTTCGCGTCATGCGAACTCCTCCGTAGCGGGTGAAAAATGGGGAATGGCAGCAATCAGCTCGCGGGTATAGTCGTTCTGTGGTGATGTGAATAAGGTTTCGACGTCGCCCTGTTCGACCACCTGACCGCTGCGCAGCACCGTGACGCTGTGGGCGATCCGGCGAACGGTGGAGAGATCGTGCGTGATGAACAGGTAGGTTAATCCCAGCTGCTGCTGCAGCTGCTGAAGCAGTGCCAGGATCTGCGCCTGCACGGTGACGTCCAGCGCGGAGGTGGCTTCGTCCAGCACCAGAATAGTCGGCTCCAGAATCAGCGCCCGGGCGATGGCCACGCGCTGGCGCTGACCGCCTGATAGCTCCCTGGCGGTGCGGGTCAGGAGTTCGGTAGGCAGGGCAACCCGCTGCGCCACGATTTCCACCCGGACCTTTCGCTCAGCCTTCGCGAGGCGGGAAAAGTTCTTCAGGGGCTCTTCGATGATGTCAAACAGCGTCTGACGCGGATCGAGAGAGGCGAACGGGTTCTGGTAAACAAACTGGATCTTCTGGCGCAGCTGACGACGGGCCTCGCGGCTGAGCGCGGTGGCATCAATGTCATCAATAATGACCTGTCCGCTGTCGGCCTGTTCAAAACCCAGCAAAATACGGGCGAGGGTGGTCTTCCCGGAGCCGGATTCACCGACCAGAGCGTGCGTGCTGCCGCGCCTGACGTCAAACGTCACCCGATCCAGCGCCTGAAGCTGATGATCTTTGCCCAGCGAGAACCGTTTGCTGATGGCGCGGGCGCGAATGGCCGGTGACGCGAGCGGCAGGCCGGCTACCGGGGCGATGGTCAGGCGCTGGCCCTGGAGATCGCTCAGCAGCTGGCGGGTGTAGGCGTGCTGCGGCGTGCGGACGATGTCGGCGGTGTCGCCGTGCTCCTGAACCTCACCATGGCGAAAAACCAGCAGCCTGTCCGCGCGCTGAGCGGCCAGCGCCAGATCGTGGGTGACAAACAGAACGGCAGTACCCGATTCCCGGCGCAGGATATCCAGCAGATCGAGAATGCGTTTTTGCACCGTCACGTCCAGCGCGCTGGTGGGCTCATCGGCAATGATGACGTCCGGACGCAGCGCTATCGCGATGGCAATCAACACGCGCTGTTTCATTCCGCCGGAGAGCTGGTGCGGATACTGCTTCATGCGCTGTTCGGGGTGGCTCAGGCCGACCTTTGTCAGCAGGGCAAGCACCTGCTCGTCGCGCTCGGCGCGGGTCACCTTCTGGTGCAGCTGAATAATTTCCCCGACCTGACCACCGATCGTCTTCACCGGGTTGAGTGAATTACCCGGATCCTGCGGAACCAGGCTGATTCGCGCCCCGCGCAGGGTATCGAGACGCTTCGCTGACCACCGGCTAATCTCCTCGCCGTTGAGCACGATTTTCCCCGCATCGCGACGGGCGTTATCCGCCAGCAGGCCAATGATCGCCTGTGCCGTGGTCGTTTTGCCGGATCCGGATTCGCCGACAAACGCCAGCATTTCCCCTCGCCTGAGGGTGAAGCTGACGTTATGCACCACCTCGCGCCACTGGCGCGCGGTACGGTAGCTGATGGTCAGGTTTTCTACCGAGAGTACGGTCATTTCAGGCCTCCGCTGAACTGCTGGCTGATACGGTTGGTGGCAAGCACGACGGCGATGACGACGACGCCGGGGAAGGTGGTTAGCCACCAGGCGGTAGAGAGATAGTTACGGCCTTCGGCGATCAATAAGCCCCATTCCGGCACGGGCGGCGGGGTGCCGTAGCCGAGAAAGCTCAGCGTTGAAAGGGCCAGGATAGCCTGACCAAACTGCAGCGTGGCAAAGGCAAGGACGGCGGTTAACGCGTTGGGCAGGATGTGTCGCCACAGCACCGCCAGGAACGTCCCGCCGCTGCCGAACGCCGCCTCGACATAATCCGTATGGCGGATGCGCACCACTTCACCGCGCGCGAGGCGGGCGAAGCTGGCAATGGAGGCCACGCCGACGGCAATGGCGGCGTTAACGGTGCCAAACCCGAGCAGAATAATAACCGTCAGCGAGAGCAGCAGTGACGGAATGGACAACAGCACGTCGACAAAACGCATCAGGAAAGACTCGACGCGTCCGGCGAACGCCCCGGCGATGACCCCCAGACCTGTGCCGACCACCAGCCCCATCGTGACGGCAGCGAGCGCCGCGCTCAGGGAGTGGGACGCACCGTACACAATACGGGTGTAAACATCGCGACCAAGCTGATCGGTGCCGAGCCAGTGTCCCGCCTGCGGCGCCAGACGTTGCGCTCCGGCGATGCCCTCAATCGGGCTGTAGTGGGTTAACAGGCCGGGCGCCACGGCGGCGAAAATCGCAATGATAATTACCGCCCATGCCAGCCACAGTCCGGGCTGCCACGCGACGCCCTGCCAGCCGGGAACGCGTTTTCGCGCGGCGGCAGCGTAATCGACCAGGCTCATGATGCACCTCCGGTAACGGTTTGCAGACGGGGATCCAGCAGCGGCATAAGCAGGTCCACCAGCAGGTTGATCAGGACAAAGCCGAGGGCGGAAATCATTACTACCGCCTGAAGCACGGCAATATCCTGGTTATTCACCGCCTGCTGGGTCAGCTGCCCGAGCCCGCTGCGGCCAAAAACGGTTTCGGTGATCAGCGCCCCGGCAATCAGCTCGCCCAGCAGCAGCCCGGCAATGTTCAGGACAGGCAGCAGGGCGTTGCGGGTCACGTGACGCCACAGCACGGCGGTTTCACTCAGCCCTTTGGCGCGGGCTACGGCAACAAACGGCTGCGTCGCCACCTGGTCGAGGCTGCGCATCAGGATTTGTGCCAGCGGAGCGGAGATCGGGATCGCGACGGTCACGATCGGCAGGATCAGCCCCTGCAGCGGCGTCGGGTTAATCACCGGGATCAGCCGCAGCTGAAAAGAAAAGAGCTGGATGAGGGCAATCCCCAGCCAGAACGTGGGTAAGGAGATAAACAGGACCGGCAGAGACTGGAGGGTATTGCTCAGCCAGCGCAGACCCGGCAGACGCGACGCAAAGGCCAGCGCAAACGCCAGCAGAACCGCGAGTAAAAAGGCGGGCAGGGCGAGGCTCAGGGTATCCGGCAGATTGCTGGCAATCAGCTCGCTGACCGGCACCCCGGCCTGTAACGAATAGCCGAAATCCCCGAGCAGCATCGCCAGCAGCGTATGGCCGTATTGCTGCCACAGCGGGCTGTCCGCGCCGTAGGCCACTCGCATCTCCTCAATTTGCGCCGGGCTTAAGCCCAGGTCCGGGTTCTGAAATTTAATCAGCACCGCGTCGCCCGGCAGCACCTGGAGCAACACGAACGAGAGGGTAAAGGCGGCCCACAGTACCAGCAGCCCGTGCCCAAAGCGTTGAAGAAGTGCGTGGCGCATCGTCAGCTCCTCAGTGTTTCTCAATCCACGCGCCGTAGAACGACGGGCGGCCGACCGCTTCAAAATTGACGCCTTTTAGCCACGGCGCACCGGCAAAGACCTGCGGCTCCTCGAAAATTGGAATGACGTAGGCGTTATCCAGCAGGTAGCGCTGGGCGTCGCCGGTCAGCTGCAGGCGTTTTTGCGGATCGACCTCTGAGGAGATATTTACCAGCAGCGCATTCAGCTTGTCGTCACGGAAGCTTTTGACCTTGTCGCTGGAGCCGCCTTTTTGCAGCAGTGCGTCGCGGTTAGCGGGGTAGAACATGCTTTTCACCACGTCAGGATCGGCGCGTCCCACTTCGGAGACGGTTAACGGGGTTTTCAGCGGATCAAGGTTATCCAGCGTGCGGCTGCCAGCGTCGCCGGCCTTCACGCTCAGCGCCACGCCCACCTGGCGCCACTGCTGGGCAACCAGCTGCAGCACCTCTTTGTTTTGCGGCTGCGGCAGGGATTCATATACCGTCAGCGCCAGCCGTTGCCCGTCTTTGGCGCGGATCCCGTCGCTGCCCGCTTTCCAGCCCGCCTCGTCCAGCAGCTGGTTGGCTTTTGCCGGGTCAAAGGTCAATTTATCGCTGAGATCGACAAAGCCGGCGGCGGAATCGGCAATCACCGACTTCGCCTGAGGATAGTTGGCCGAGAAGAGGGTCTCGACCACCTGTTTTGCATTGGTGGCATGCAGCAGCGCCTGGCGAACGCGAACGTCGGCGACCAGCGGGTTATCCGGGCGGAAGCTGATGCTGTCGTTCACCCCGCGCGTCGGGGCGGCGTAGATCTTATAGCCCTGGTCTGTCGCCTGCTTTTCGTCATACGCCTGAACCTGGCGAATAAAGTCGGCCTGACCGGCCAGCAGGGCGCCGACGCGCACGCTGTCTTCCTGGGTCACGATAAACTTGATGCCATCGAGATTAGCGGGCCCCTGCTGCTCCAGGTTTTTCGGTCCCCACTGGTAGTCTTTGCGGGCTTCGAGCGTCACTTCACGACCCAGCTTCTCGTCCTTCACCACAAACGGGCCGGAACCGATGATGTGGCGTGCATCTCCCAGCTCTTCGAAGTTGCGCTTCAGCGTGCTGAGCGAGACCAGGCCCGAGCCAATGGTGGCGGTGCCCTGCAGGAACCCCGGCGACGGTTTTTTGAAGTAGAACTTCACGGTCAGCGGGTCGACCACTTCGCTGCGATCGTAGTTATTGATCACTTCTGACACCGGAAGACGCTGCGCTTTGTTGCCTAAGCCGTAGGTATCAAAGTTCTTCGCTACGGCGTTGGCGTCCAGCGGCGTGCCGTCGGAGAAGGTGATGCCGGGACGAAGCTTAAAAGTGTATTCGGTTTTATCGGCGTTGGTGGTCCAGCTTTCGGCTACCCAGGGCTCCACCTGTAACGTTTTCGGGTTCTGCCACGTCAGTTTGTCGGTGATCTGGTTCAGAATGCCGCCGTTCGGGTAGAAGCCGCCGGCAGGCGGGTAAAGGTTGGTATGCGCCTGTTGCTCCAGATAAATCAGCGTGCCGCCTTTGACGGGCACATCTGCTGCCCACGCTGCGGTGGTCGTCAGAATCAGCGCCGTCAGCAGCGGCAGACGAAATGGGGTTTGCATGGTGAATTCCTTTGTTATCTTCTTGTTAGCGTCGGATTCATCATCGGGCGCGGGGGAAAACAAGGGAACAAAGGAATTAAGATAAGGATTGCCGGAAAATGGCTATAAAAAAACCGCTCCAGCGAGGAGCGGTAATGAAAGATGAACGATTATGAACGTAGGTCGATCACCATACGGCCGCGGATCTGGCCCTGTTCCATCTCTTTAAAGATGGCGTTGATGTCCTCGATTGGACGCATCGTGACTTTCGGCACCACCTTACCTTCTGCGGCGAACTGGAAGGCTTCCTGCAGATCCTGACGGGTGCCGACCAGGGAACCTACCACCTGGATGCCGTCCAGCACCAGACGCGGAATGTCGAGGCTCATCGCTTCCGGCGGCAGGCCAACCGCGACCACGCGGCCACCGGCACGCACGGCGTCAACGGCTGAGTTAAAGGCCGCTTTTGCGACGGCAGTAACGACTGCGGCATGCGCGCCGCCGGTTTTCTCCTGCACAATTTTCGCGGCGTCTTCGCTACGGGAGTTGATGGTTAAATCCGCACCCATGCTGGCCGCCAGCTTCAGCTGTTCGTCGTTAACGTCGAGAGCGATGACTTTGGCGTTAAAGACGTTTTTGGCGTACTGCAGCGCAAGGTTGCCCAGACCGCCCAGACCATAGATTGCGATCCACTGGCCCGGTTTAATACCCGACACCTTCACCGCTTTATAGGTGGTGACGCCGGCGCAGGTGATGCTGCTGGCCGCCGCCGAATCCAGACCGTCCGGCACTTTTACCGCGTAATCCGCGGTGACGATGCACTCTTCCGCCATCCCGCCGTCAACGGAGTAACCGGCGTTTTTCACGTCGCGGCACAGGGTTTCGTTGCCGGTATTACAGTATTCGCAGTGGCCGCAGCCTTCAAAAAACCAGGCCACGCTTGCGCGATCGCCGACTTTCAGCGACTTCACGCCGGGGCCGACTTCTTTTACGATACCAATCCCTTCGTGGCCCAGGATAACCCCGGTTTTATCGCCAAAATCACCGTTCTTTACGTGGAGGTCGGTATGGCATACGCCACAGCATTCCATCTTCAGCAGGGCCTCCCCGTGCTTTAGCGGGCGTAAGGTTTTTTCGGTGACATTAACCTGATGATCCTGAGTGACAACAGCAGCCTTCATGTGTATCTCCTTGTTCATGATGAGTATCTGCATAGCAGGTGTAATACTCCTCAAGGATTAGTGGTTTGGCGCTGTAATGCAAGGCAACGGCAACATAATGTCATTATTTAATCCATTTTCAGAATAAGAATACGGCGTTCCTCTAATAATTTAGGGGGAAAATACTGGCCCGGCGAGAGAGACTCGCCGGGCGCAGACTTACAGCTGTGCTTCTATCTCCTTAATCTCTTTACGCCATTGCGCCTGCAGCTGCGGCTTTTGATGCTTAGGCTTACGCGCCAGATCGTCTTCCAGCAGCGTTTCCAGCGCGACCAGCCGTTCGAGCAGATCGTCATACGGCGAGGATTGAACCGCCGAAGCGGTGATAGCAGGTGCGGTGGATGTCACCAGCCCCGCGCTTTCACGCAGACGCTCAAAGACCGCTTCTGCATCGTGCCACTCGCTCAGCTTTTCATCTTCAATCAGCCAGAAACGGTTGCAGCTTTGGCTAATTAACTGTCGGTCATGGCTGACCAGCAGAACGCCGCCTTCAAACTGCTGAAGGGTTTGCGCCAGCGCCTCTTTGCCTTCCATGTCGAGGTGGTTAGTTGGCTCATCCAGCATCAGCAGGCTGTAGCGGGCAAGCGTCAGGCCCACGAACAGCAGTCGCGAACGCTCGCCGCCGCTGAGCGTACTGACTCTTTGCCCGTGGCGGGACCACGGGAACCCGGCGCTTATCAGGGCCATTTTGCGATTCTGCGGATCCGGTGCGAAAGGCTCCAGCGCGTCGAGAAGCGTGGCGTTGTCTGCAAGCTGATGAAGCGTCTGGTCGTAATAGCCTGGCGACACGCGCGGATGGATTTTCAGCCCGCTTTCCGCCGGTTCATCCGTAAAATGTCGCCAGATAAGCTTCATCAGTGACGATTTGCCGCAGCCGTTACGACCAACAATCGCCACGCGATCGCCGCTTTTCAGCCGCGCCGTTTCGATGTTAAACAGCGGCGGTAGCCCAGGCGCGGGCGGGACGCCGAGGTTTTCCATCTCCAGTAGACGGTCCGCCCGCAGCGCGTCGCCGCGCAGAGTTAACGTCCACGGGCTGCCCGCCGTGAGCGCGGTCTGGCTCTCTTTGAGCCGTTCGACCTGTTTTTCCATCTGTTTGGCTTTGCGGGCCAGGTCTTCGTTGTCGTAAACCTTGCCCCAGGTCGCCAGACGTTTGGCGCTGGCGGTTACGCGGTCGATCTCCTTTTGCTCCGCCTTGTGGCGCTGCGCGTCGCTTTCATCTTTGGCGTCAAGAGCCTGGCGTGCAGCCGTGCAGGGAAGGGCAAAGTAGTGCAGCGTTTTATCGCGCAGGATCCAGCTGCCGTTGGTGACGGCATCCAGCAGCTGTCTGTCATGCGAGACCAGCACAAAGCTACCCGACCAGTTCTGTAGAAAGTGTTCCAGCCAGAGCATGGTCGGCAAATCAAGGTGGTTGCTGGGTTCATCGAGCAGAAGCAGGTCCGGCTCGTGAATCAGCGCCCGCGCCAGCAGCAGGCGGGTGTGCTGTCCGCCGCTCAGCGTGGAGGATTGCAGCAACATATCCTGCGGCGTGAAGCCCATGCCTGCCAGCAGCGTTTCGGCTTTCCAGCGCAGGCTGTCCCGTTCAGTTGAGGGCAACTGGGCCAGGACGGCATCCAGCATGGTCAGCGGAAAAATAGCGTCCGGGAGATGTTGCTCCACGCGCGCCATAAGGCAGTGCCCGGCCAACGCTACCGTTCCGGCCGCAGGGGAATCCGTGCCGTCCAGCACCTTCAGCAGCGTACTTTTACCGCAGCCGTTGTCGCCCAGCAGACCAATGCGGTCGCCTTTTTTCAGCGTAAAGGAGAGTGAGTCGAAGAGCGTGCCAAACGCCGTATCAACGCGTAAAGATTGTGCAGTGAGTAAAGTGCTCATTGTTGCTTACCCAAGAGTTACAGGCATGTTTATGCCTCGTCAAACATCGCTGACGATAACTCAGTAAGCCCGAGAGAAGGGATTTCAGGGGTTGGTGTCTTCGCTCAAGCAGAAGTTATCGCAGCACGATACCGATAACGCTTGAGCTGGTGCGATCGCCAAATGTATGTGAAACATTGAAAATTTCACGATACAGCATAATTGGCCTCCTTATATATTCAGTGGGTTAATGGATGAATGGAGTGTAGCGGGGGAAAAGGGGTTTGGCTAGTGGGTATTCGATGGTGCGGTCTGTTGCCCTCACCCTGACCCTCTCCCACAGGGAGAGGGAAAACACCCGGCCCGTAGGCCCGGTAAGCGAAGTGCCACCGGGCGGAGCGGATTAAATCGACGTACGGCGATAGCTGCGGTATTCAGGCTTCCAGAAGTTGTCGTCGATGGCCTGCTGCAGCGCGTCGGCAGAGGTTTTCACCGCCACGCCCTGCTGCTGCGCCATTTTACCTACCGCGAAGGCGATTGCACGCGACACCTTATGTATGTCCTTCAGCTCCGGCAGCACCAGCCCTTCACCGTTGTTGACCAGCGGAGAGTAGCCCGCGAGGGTTTCGCTCGCCGACATCAGCATCTCATCGGTAATGCGGGACGCGCCGGAGGCGATGACGCCCAGTCCAATGCCCGGGAAGATATAGGAGTTGTTGCACTGCGCAATCGGATAGGTTTTATCCTTCCACACCACCGGGTCGAACGGACTGCCGGTCGCAACCAGCGCGTTACCTTCGGTCCAGGCAATGATGTCCTGCGGCGTTGCTTCCACGCGGGAGGTCGGGTTGGACAGCGGCATCACGATAGGGCGCTCGCAGTGCTTGTGCATCTCGCGAATAATCTCTTCGGTGAAGAGACCGGTTTGCCCGGAAACGCCGATCAGAATATCCGGCTTCACGTTGCGCACCACGTCCAGCAGGGAAAGGACTTCGTTGTCGGTATCCCAGTTTTTCAGGTTCTCGCGCTTCTGCACCAGCTTGTTCTGGAACGGCAGCAGGTTCGGCATAGCGTCGGTCAGCAGGCCGAAACGGTCAACCATAAAGACGCGGGAGCGGGCCAGCTCTTCGCTTAAGCCTTCGCGCTGCGTCTGGGCGATGATCTGCTCGGCGATGCCACAGCCCGCAGAGCCTGCGCCCAGGAAGACGATTTTCTGGTAGCTCAGCTGACTGCCGGCTGCGCGGCTGGCGGCGATAAGCGTACCCACGGTCACGGCTGCGGTGCCCTGGATGTCGTCGTTAAAAGAGCAGATCTCATCGCGATAGCGGTTCAGCAGCGGCATCGCGTTTTTCTGCGCGAAGTCTTCAAACTGCAGCAGCACGTCCGGCCAGCGGTGCTTCACGGCCTGGATGAAGTCGTCGACAAACTGATAGTACTCGTCGTCGGTAATACGCGGATGACGCCAGCCCATATAGAGCGGGTCGTTTAGCAACTGCTGGTTGTTGGTGCCGACGTCCAGCACGACCGGCAGGGTATACGCCGGGCTGATGCCGCCGCAGGCGGTGTAGAGAGAGAGCTTACCGATTGGGATCCCCATCCCGCCAATGCCCTGGTCGCCGAGGCCGAGAATACGTTCGCCGTCGGTCACCACAATCACTTTGATATTGTGGTTCGGCACGTTCTGCAGAATATCGTCCATGTTGTGGCGGTTCTGATAGGAGATGAAAACTCCGCGTGAACGACGGTAGATCTCTGAGAAACGCTCGCAGGCCGCACCCACCGTCGGGGTGTAGATCACCGGCATCATCTCTTCGAGATGGTTCTGCACCAGGCGATAGAAGAGGGTTTCATTGGTGTCCTGAATGTTACGCAGGTAGATGTGCTTGTCGATTTCGGTTTTGAAACCCTGATACTGGATCCACGCGCGCTCCGCCTGTTCTTCAATGGTTTCAACCACTTCGGGCAGTAAACCCAGCAGGTTAAAGCTGCTGCGCTCTTCCATGCTGAAGGCGCTGCCTTTGTTGAGCAGGGGGAATTCGAGTAAAACCGGTCCGGCGTATGGGATGTATAAGGAACGATGTTTTTTCAGTTTGTTGTCCATGTCACTCACTCTTTTTATGAAGATCCGTCCCTGACACTGCTGTTTGTCATCTTTCTGGCCTGTGCGATGGGGTGCGGTCAGGCGGTATTATAAAGGAGCTAAATATTAATTACCGCAACACATAAACAAAAACACCATCGGGATTACCGATGGTGTTCTGGATCTGAGTCTGGAACTTACTTGCCGGCGTGGCGTTTTCTGCCGGTGGCGTGCGTGACCTGCGTTTCGTGGTCGCCTTCAATCACCACTTTACGCTGATTTGAAAGCTTGTAGTTCAGTCCCAGAATATGGCGTGCCTGACGGTTCGATTTCATGTTAACTCCTCAATCCTGTTGATAGTTTTAAGGACCAGTTTGCTTACGCAAACGAAATGTAACCCCTTAGGTTGCAGATCCAGCTTAGCAGGTTTTTACAAGGGTGCGTTTTGCCCGCTGACGACGTAGTTTATGGTCTGCTGGTAGATGTCACTGAGGATGTCATTATCTGTGGATTCCACCCACCTGGTCAGTTCCATCAAAATGTCATCTTCAGTCACAGCACCGTGCTCGGCGTGAAGACCCTGCGCAATCGCGTTAACGAGTTCAGGTTGTGCTGCTGCGGTATTAGCCGGGTAATAAGTAAACATGCTGCCTCCGTGTCGTTTTCTGTTTAATGGTACGGCTCGCAAAAAATGTAATTCATAAACAGAATGGCAAATATTTTCCCGGTTGTGGTTCAGATTCATCTTAGAAATAAAAATGACATAAGTGCATGCTTTTATGCGCTTTTGAAATGTGGGGGTTAATCGAAGTGCTGTTGAGAGGATATTATAACGGTGCTCCTGCTATCACGAAAATATAGCAGGAGCAGAATTTAAATTACCACTTCATTTCGCCGGTATTCACCTTTGCGCTTAATTCCAGCGAGCTCTCTTCGGCCAGGTTTGGATACTGTTTTTTCAGGGTGCTGATGACGCCCGCAGAATCTTTATGTGCCGATAACGCCTGTTCAAAATGCTGCAGATAGTCGCGGGTAAAATCAATCGCCCCTGTCCCGGCTGGCGGGGTACCCAGATAGTGACCCGGAATCACGCGCTCGGGTTTGTGCGCCGCCATGTTCACCAGCGTTTCCTGCCACTGCTTACGGCTTTCCGCCGTCTGGGTGTCTGCCGTCCAGACGTGAATCCCCCAGGCTACCCCGGTGCCGCCGAGGATGGTTTTCGCTGACGGGATCCACACATAGGCCGCGTAGCTGTCAGGCTGTTCGATGTCGATCTTCTCCCCGTCAACCATAAACGTGGTGGAGGCGAGCACCTGCGGGACGACCAGCTCGGTCGGTGCGCCGTCTTTCATTTGTGGACCCCAGAAGGCGAGCTTGGCGTCTTTGGTGGCCTTGATGTGGTCAACCACGTGCTGCGTGGCCACCACTTTGGCGTTCGGGAAGGCTTTGACCAGCGGCTGCAGGCCAAAATAGAAATCCGGATCGCCGGAGGTGATCACAATCTTATTCAGGGTTTTACCGCTGCGGCGAATTTTCTCTACCAGCGCTTCGCCATCCTTCACGCTGAACTGCGCGTCAAACAGTACAGCTTCTTTCGGGCCGGAAACCAGCGTGGAGGAGACAGCGAAAATGCCTTTCTCCTGCGGGTTATAGGTATCAATGTTCAGCGGCGCGGCAAAAACAGCGGGTGTGAAAAGGGTGGAAAGCAGGGCAAGGTGAGTGAATTTCATGCTGTTGTCTCGGTTGTTCAGGAATGTCTTTATTGTACGGATATTTGCATTTGCCAGAATTCCTGAAACAAGACATGCTTAGTTTCATAAATCGAGCAAATGGAGCTTATATGGATCGCGTTATTGCCGCTCAGGTTTACAACCGGATATGCGAGCTGGGGAGTTTGAGCGCTGCAGCCCGCGCGCTGGGTATTTCCCGACCGATGGTCAGCCGGTACCTTGAACAGATGGAGAAGTGGGCGGGCACGCGGCTGGTAAACCGCTCCACGCGCAAGCTGACGCTGACCGCGGCTGGGGAAAAGGTGCTGCAAAAAACGCGGACCCTCTCGCAGATCTCGCAGGAAATTGAAGGCCAGTCGGAAAAAGATCTTCCGTCCGGCACCCTGCGGGTGGCCTGCGCGCACTTTACCGCCATGCATCTGATTGCGCCGGTGCTGCCCGGTCTGCTCGCGCGCTACCCGCAGCTGCGCATCGAGCTTGACGTGAACAACCACCCGGTGAGCCTGGTGGGAGAGCGCATTGATGTCGCCGTACGTATTACCGATAACCCTGAACCCGGCATGATTGCCCGCCGGCTGGGGGAGTGCCGCTCGGTGCTTTGCGCCTCGCCGGACTATCTGGCGCAGCAAGGCACGCCCGGCAGCCCCGAAGAACTAGCCCGGCATAACTGCCTGCACTACAGCTTTTTTGCCGGGCAGTCCTGGCACTTCCTGACGCCGGAGGGCGAAAGCCTGAGCGTGGCCGTCAGCGGCAACCTGAGCGCCAGCATCTCTTCGCTGTTGATGGACGCGGCGATTAAGCACTGTGGTATTGCCATGCTGCCGGAGCGCGAGGCGCGTGCCGCGCTGGATCAGGGATTGCTGGTACCGATACTGGAGGCGCTGGAGCCGAAACCGCTTGCCATCCATGGTATTTATCAGTCACGGGAATATCAGCCTGCCGCGCTGCGCGTGTTTCTCGACGAACTGGCCCGCTACCTGGCTTAAGAGTAGGGTTTACGGGTGATTATTTTGCCTTTAGCCAGGGAGAGGACGTGCTCCAGAAAATAATATCCGCCCCGAGATAATTTTCCGCGAACCGATCAAATTCTGCTTTGGTGAAGGGCTTGCCGGTCTCAGGATTTTTATAGGTCAGGGTCGGTTCCTGAACCGCCATGGCGATGAGCGGCAGCGTCTGTTTATTTTTATGGAAGAAGGGATAGGCATTCTTCATGTGTGCCTTGCGGTTGGGAACAATATCCGGCCCACCCAGACCGACATTGTTGGCGCTGGCATACTTAAACAGACGCCTCATGTAGTTGTGGTCATTATCCCACTCGCACGGCCAGAAGTTCACGTATTGCACCACGTGTGATTTCTTAAAAGCCTTTCGCGCAAAGGCCAGATTTTCCATTTCTCCAGCGAAATAGCTGTCGCAGGTAAACCCGGCGGGCGGATTTTTTTCGTCGAGATCGATGGCGGTTTCGGGCAGGTTTACGCCATACACCTCACCATCAAAGCGTTTCGCGAGGGCGGCCAGCAAAGCCTGGTAGCGCTGACGCACGGCGGGATCCCACTGACGCGCCACCCATCCTGAACCGACAGGCTTGCCTTCGCCGGGGTTATCGAACTGCGGCGCAATCCCCCCACCGTATTGCTTATCGTGCATCAGATAGTCCGGCACGTAGCGGGCGTCCGCCTCAAAAAAACGATCCTGGATTTGAATAAAGAGTTTTTTTCCGGCGGCCTTAACGCGCGCCAGATCCTGTTCTATCCGCGAGAAGTCATAGTTGTCTTTTCCGGGCTCCAGCAAGCGCCAGTTGTAAACGATCTGCACGCCGCCGATATCGCTTCGCGCAACGAGCGGAAACACCGCGTCGAGCTCGCCGGAGCTGGTATAGATAAAATTCTCCGGCGTTTTCGCCAGTGAAGACAGCGATACCGCCAGTGTGGTGACGGCAACGGCCATCCTGATTTTTAGCGCCATATCATTATCCTTTTTGTTGGTACAGCAGGTGAAAGTCCTGGAATTGTCTGTGTTCCAGGGTGGGTCAGATGCGTAGTCTATACTTAACCCTTTGTAAGCCAAAAGGAGAGCAAGAATGACTATTCATAAGCACGGTTCGGCACACTGGTCTGGCGACATTAAGCGCGGTAAAGGAACGGTTTCCACCGAGAGCGGCGTTCTCAATCAGCAGCCTTACGGTTTCAATACCCGCTTTGAGGGCGAAAAGGGGACCAACCCCGAAGAATTGATTGGCGCGGCACATGCGGCCTGCTTCTCAATGGCGCTGTCGCTGATGCTCGGTGAAGCGGGCTATACCGCTGACTCTATTGATACTACGGCGGACGTCTCTCTGGATAAAACCGACGGCGGCTTTGCGATTACGAAGGTTGCCCTGAAAAGCAAGGTGACCGTTCCGGGCATCGCCCCCCAGCAGTTCGACGGTATTATTCAGAAAGCCAAAGCGGGCTGTCCGGTATCGCAGCTCCTGAAAGCTGAGATTACGCTGGACTATAAGCTTAATTAAACCGCAGCCGGGTTTGCGCCCGGCTATCCCTTCAGCGCGGCGGGAAACACCTCCGCCAGCCAGGCAATAAACACCTTAAGACGGTGCGTCAGATGCCGGTTCTGAGGGTAAACCACATGAAACGGATAGGCGGCAGGGCGCCAGTCGCTCAGAATCGCCGTCAGCGTTCCCGCCCGTAAATACGCGTTTGCCGAATACTCAAAGGTCTGAACGATCCCCAGCCCCGCCGCGGCAGCCGCCAGATGGGCATTACTTTCATTTACGCCGAGATAATGCGGAATGTTGATTTCCAGCGCCTCGCCGTTCTCTCTGAAGCGAAACGGAAACGCCCGCCCGGTGACGGGCGAGAGGTAGCTAATGAGCTTGTGGCCGTTGCACAGCTCCTGCGGATAGGCCGGAACGCCGTGATTTTTCAGGTAACCCGGCGTCGCGCAGGTGACCATTTCGGCGTTGCCAATATGGCGGGCGATGAGGGTCGAGTCGTTCAGCGGGCCGCCGCGGATGACGCAGTCTACGTTACCGCTGATGAGATCCACCGGACGATCGGCTACTCCAAGGTCGATGCGGATTTCCGGATAACGCTGCATAAAATCCGGCAGCAGGGGGATAAGCACGTCGCGGGCGGTGGATCCGCCTATATCAACCCGCAGATGCCCTTTTGGCGTCGCGCGGGAAATGCGAAACGCGGTGTCGATGTCTTCGATATCTATCAAGACCCTCAGCGCTTTTTCATAGTATTCCATCCCTTCAGGCGTCGCGACCACCCGTCGAGTGGTGCGGTGCAGAAGGCGTATATCCAGGTGCGCCTCAAGCGATTTGACCAGCTTGCTCAGGGTGGCGATCGGCATATTCAGCGAGTCCGCCGCGCGGGTAAAGCTGCCGGTTTCCACCACCCGGGTAAACGCGCGCATCGCCATTAGCTGGTCCATTAGGCTCCCCTGATTATTTCTTTGTGTGAATAGTTATTTTCATTTTTGCCGGTTTTTCACTAATCCCGCAAGGGCTAAAGTTTGTCCAACGCAAACCCAACAAAAGGTAAATGACATGAACACGACTCTCTCAGGAAAAATCGCACTGGTCACCGGCGGCAGCACCGGCATCGGACTTGCCACGGCCCAGGAGCTGGCGGCGCAGGGCGCGAAGGTGTATATCACCGGACGCCGTCAGGCCGAACTTGACGCGGCGGTCGCAGAAATTGCTTCAACGGCAGTGGGCATTCGCGCGGACGTGTCAAAACTGGCGGATCTGGACGAGGTCTATGCCCGGATAGCCAAAGAAGAAGGTCGCCTCGATATTCTGTTCGCCAATGCAGGTGGCGGCGATATGCTGCCGCTGGGCGCGATCACCGAAGAGCAGTTTGACCGGATTTTTGGCACCAACGTCCGCGGGGTGCTGTTTACGGTGCAGAAGGCGCTGCCTCTGCTCTCCGCCGGATCGTCGATTATTCTGACCGGCTCGACGGTCTCCATTAAGGGGACGGCAAACTTTAGCGTCTACAGCGCCAGCAAAGCCGCCGTGCGCAACTTTGCCCGCTCCTGGGCGCTGGATTTGCAGGGCCGTGGGATCCGCGTCAACGTGGTAAGCCCGGGGCCGATCAAAACCCCGGGTCTCGGCGATCTGGTGCCGGAAGAGCACCGCCAGGGTCTGTACGACGCGCTGGCCGCACAGGTGCCGCTCGGCCGTTTAGGCGCGCCGGGCGAGGTGGGGAAAGCGGTGGCGTTTCTGGCCTCCGACGCGGCCAGCTTTATTAACGCCGCCGAGCTGTTCGTGGACGGCGGAATGGCGCAAATTTAACCCAGACTTCGCCAGCAGCGGACGTCACGGCCCTCGCGAGAGGGCTGTAACGGCTGGGGACGCTCGCACCCCTGCGCGGCCATCGGGCATCGGTCGCGGAAAAAACAGCCTTCGGGAAGACGGCGGTTGCCGGGAAGCTCCGTTTTGCGTAAGGCTAGCGTCTCATCCAGCGGTTCACCGGTGCGGGGAACCGAATCGAGCAGCAGGCGGGTGTAAGGATGGCGCGGCTCCCCAAGTACCTGCGCGGCGCTGCCCAGCTCGACAATCTGCCCGAGGTACATCACCGCCACGCGGTCGCTCATGTGTCTGACCACCGAGACGTTATGTGAGATCAACACGTAGGTCAGATTACGCTGCTGTTGTAGGGTCACCAGCAGGTTGAGGATCTGCGCCTGCACGGAGATATCCAGCGCGCTGGTGGGTTCATCGAGCACGATGATATCCGGATCGGACGAGAGCGCCCGCGCGATGGCAATGCGCTGGCGCTGCCCGCCGGAGAAGGCGTGCGGAAGCCGGTCGAGATACTCCGGGCGAATGCCCACCTGCAGCGCCAGGTTTTCAGCCAGCTGGCGGCGTTCGCGCTCGCTGCTGCGCTTTTGTACCCAAACCGGCTCGGTGATGATGCGCCAGACCGGCAGGCGCGGGTCGAGCGAGGAGAGCGGATCCTGAAACACCATCTGCATGCCGCCCGCATGGTGCGCCCGCTGGCAGGCGCCGGTGCTGGGCTTAAGCATGCCCATCAGCAGCTGGGCCAGCGTGCTTTTCCCGCAGCCCGATTCCCCGACGATACCGAGCGTTTCTCCCCGACGGATCTCAAGGTCGAGCCCGTTGAGGGCATGCACCTGTTCCGTCACGCGCCCCAGCCAGTTTTTACGTGCCGCAAAATTGACGTGCACGCTATCCAGTTCCAGCAGTACATCAGACATGGGCTTTCTCCCGTTGTGGATACCAGCAGGCAGCCTGTTGGCCCTCTGCGCCAGTGGGCGCTAAGCGCGGCGTTTCGCTGCATTTCGCCCCGGCGGCAAAGCATCGCTCGCGGAACGCGCATCCCGGCGGAAGCTGGCTGAGGTTGGGGACCGTGCCGGGGATGGCGGGAAGCGGGGCGCGCGGCTGGCCGTGCTCCGGCGCGCACTGCAGCAGGCCGATGGAGTAGGGATGCACAGGCTGGTGGATCAGCGTTTGCGTGGCACCGCTCTCGATCACGCTGCCCGCATACATCACGTACATTCTGTCGCAGAGCTGGGACACCACGGCCATATCGTGGCTGATAAACAGCACCGAGGTGCCGCTGGCCCGCGCCTTGTGCTTCAGCAGGCGCAGCACCTGCAGCTGGACGGTGACGTCCAGCGCGGTAGTCGGTTCGTCGGCGATAATCAGCTCCGGCTCGCAGGAGAAGGCAAGGGCGATCATCACCCGCTGGCGCATGCCGCCGGACAGTTCAAACGGATAGCGCGCCATGACCTCTTTCGCGTCCGGGATTTGCATCTCTTCCAGCAGGGTAATCGCCTTCTGCTGCGCCTCATGCCGGGAAAGCGGCTGATGCTGGCGGATCACCTCGACCATCTGTTTGCCAATCCGCCGCGTCGGGTTGAGGGCGGTCATGGGCTCCTGAAAAATCATCGCCACCTTTGCGCCGCGCCACTGGCGAAGCTGTTTCTCGGACGCCGTCAGGACGTTTTCGCCGAGTAACTTCACCTGGCCGTGATGAATGCGGTAGCTGCCTTCCGGCAGCAGACGCATGGCGAGCATGGCGGTCACCGATTTACCCGAACCGGATTCGCCCACCACGCCGACAATTTCACCCCTGCCGATCTCCAGCGAGACGTGGTTCAGCGCGTGGACCTCGCCGCGAAAAATAGGGAAGCTCAGGTGCAGGTCTTCAATCTTCAGTACCGGGTCGGTCATAACTGTTTCCCTCCTGACTTCGGATCCAGCAGATCGCGAATGCCGTCGCCAAACAGGTTAAAGCCCACGGCGGTTATCAAAATCGCCGCACCGGGAAACGCGCAGTACCACCACTGGTCCAGCACGTAGTTACGGCCGACGGCCACCATCGCGCCCCATTCGGCGGTCGGCTGCTGCGCCCCCAGGCCAATAAACCCCAGCGTGGCGGCCATCAGGATGGCGCTGCCGATGTCCAGCGACGCCTGCACGATCAGCGGCGGCAGGGCGTTGCGCAGGATATGCCAGCGGATCAAATGCCAGCGGGAGGCGCCAAACGTGCGGGCGGCCTGCACGTAGGTGAACTGGCGCACCACCAGGGTTTGGCCGCGTGCCAGGCGGACGTAGAAGGGAATGCGGACAATCGCAATCGCCAGCATGGCGTTAAACAGGCTCGGCCCGAGCGCGGCGGCCAGCGCCATGGTCAGCACCAGGGAAGGAATGGAGAGCATAATGTCCATCACCCGCATGATAATGGCGTCGCCGCGCCCGCCCAGCACGCCGGACAGATAGCCCAGCAGCGAGCCGATGCCGCCCGCAATCACCACCACCGCCAGTCCGGCGGTAATGGACTGCTGGCTGCCCGCCAGCACGCGGCTGAACAGATCGCGGCCCACCTCGTCGGTACCAAACCAGTGCTGCCCGGAAGGCGCCTGCAGGCGCGCGGTCAGATCCAGCGCGTTCGGGTCGTGCGGCACGATCCACGGTGCCGCCACCATAATGAAAAGCATCAAGAGCATAATGACGCCGCCAACGATCGTGAGCGGGCTTTGACGCAGCATCCAGAACAGCTTTGCCCAGCTGATGCGTTGTCTGGTGGTTTTAACCGGGACGAGCGTTTCCTGCGTTAACATCATTCGGCACCTCCGCGCCCGATTCGCGGGTCAATCCACAGGTAAAGCAGATCGACCACCAGATTAACCAGCACGTAGGCTAGCGAAACAACGACGGCAAAGCCCATCACGGCAGGGAAATCGAGCGCCTGAATGGACGTCACCACCCAGGCCCCCATGCCCGGCCAGGCAAAGACGGTTTCGGTCAGCACGGCGCCGTACAGCAGATCCCCCAGCGCCAGCCCGAGCACGGTAATCGACGGGATCATCGCATTCGGCAGGGCGTAGCGCAGGACGATATACCAGCCGGGCAGGCCGCTGGCGCGGGCCGTGCGTATGTAGTCTTCGCTTAGCTGCTCCAGCATTGCGGAACGGACCTGCCGCGCCACGATGCCCAGATGCACAAACGCCAGCGTCAGGGAGGGCAAAATCAGGTGCTGCAGCGCATTAAAAAAGACCTCACCGTTGCCTTCCAGCAGGGCATCCAGCAGATAGAAGCCGGTGACGTGCGTCGGCGGGTCGAGCCAGTCGTCCAGCCTGCCGCCGCCCGGCAGGATCTGCAGGTGCCCGTAGAACAGTACGATGACGCCCAGACCTAGCCAGAATGCCGGGGTGGAGATTCCGGTCATCGCCATTAAACGCACCAGGTGATCCAGCCAGCGGTTGCGGTAGACCGCCGACAAAATCCCCAGCGGCACGCCGATGACCAGCGCCAGCAGCAGAGAACAAAAGGCCAGCTCCAGCGTGGCGGGGAAAAAGGCCTTCAGGTCTTCCGCGACCGGGCGTCCGGTACGGATGGACGTGCCTAAATCACCGTGGGCCAGGGCGTCCACGTAACGGCCAAACTGAACGTACAGCGGCTGATCCAGCCCCAGCTGCTGGCGAATGTTCTGCACGATTTCGTCGCTGGCGCGATCGCCGGCCAGCAGACGGGCCGGATCGCCGGGGATCAGGTGCGAAATAATAAAGGTGATAATACAGACACCGGCCACTACCAGGAGTAACCCCCAGCAGCGCTGGCGCACTATGCTCCAGAACGTCATACGCTTTCCCCCGGCGAAACGGTTACTTGCTCATGGTGGCGATGTTGAACACCTGCTCGAGCATCGGATTAAAGGTGAAGCCTTTGACCTCTTTGTTCATCGCCAGCTGGTAGTTCTTCTGGAACAGATAAACGTAGGCCGCTTCGTCGATGACCACCTTTTGCGCCTGCTGGTAATCTTTGGTGCGTTCCGCCTGGTCCGTGGTTTTCAGCGCGGCCTGCAGCAGGGAATCGACCTCTTTGTTCTCATAGAACGAGCGGTTGCCCGGCAGCCCTTTTTTGTCCGATTCGAACCAGTAGTTCATGAACATGTACGGGTCGGCAAAGTCCGGGCTCCAGTTGCCGATGGCAATGTCGTAATCGCCTTTTCCGACGCGGTCGCGCATGGTCGCATTGGCCAGTTTTTCCAGCTTGACGTTAATGCCGATCTTGCCGAGGCTGGCCTGAGTGGAGAGGGCGATAGGCTCCCAGTTCGGATCGTTGTCCGAGTAGAGGAAGGTCAGGCTGGCGGGTTTGTCTTTGACCTTCTCCAGCGCCGCTTTGGCTTTGGCCTCGTCGAGGCTGTACTGCATGGCCGTGGCGTCAAAGCCCCACATGCCTTCCGGGATCGGGCCGCGCATCTGCTTGCCGTTGCCGCTCAGAATGCCTTTCACCATCCCCTGATAGTCCGTCGCCCAGGAGACCGCGCGGCGTAAATCCACCTGATTGAGCGGCGCTTTACCGTTGTTGAGATAGAGGTAAGTCACGCGCAGGGACGGGTATTCCGCGACGGCGACTTTACCTTCCTGCTTCAGCGCTGCGAGCTGATCGACCGGCAGGGAGTCGGCAATGTCCAGATCGCCGCGGGAAAGCTGCAGTCGGCGCGAGGCGCTCTCACCGATAATTTTCACCGATACGCGCTTAAAGTGCGGCTTTTCACCCTGCCAGTGAGGGTTAGGGATCAGAATCAGCTGCTGGCCTTTCTGCCAGCTTTTGAGCATAAACGGCCCGGAACCGGCGGTGTTTTGCGCCAGAAAACCGCGCGCATCGTCTGCGGCATTGGCCTTCAGCACCGCCGGGTTAATGATGGACGCCCCGTCGTTTGCCAGCGTGTAGAGGAAAGGCGCGAAGGGCTGGCTGAGGGTGAACTTCACCGTATGGTCATCGACGGCATCTATTTTCAGATCTTTCGGGAAGGCTTCAGACGGCCCCTGGCTGAGCTTCAGCAGGCGCTCAAAGGAGAGTTTGACCGCCTCGGCGGTAACCGGCGTGCCGTCGGAAAATTTGGCGTTATCCGCCAGGGTGAAGGTCCACTCTTTCTGGTCGTCGGAAGCTTTCCAGCCCGTCGACAGATCGCCTTCTACCTCGGTAGAGCCTGGCTTGTACTTGACCAGACGCTGGTAGGACGGATAGGTGACGGTCCAGTCGTTGTTATCAATGGTGATGGCCGGATCGAGCGTTTGCGGGTCGGCGGCTTTACCGATCGCCAGCATGTCTTTCGGGACGGCAGCCAGCGCCAGCGGTGCGCTCAGGGCCAGCGTGGCGGCAATGATGGTCGAGAGAAGCGATGTTTTCATGGCAGTGCTCCAGGTTCAAAGAGAGGTGTGCGTCAGGGGAAAACAGGCAAAACGGTCGTCAAGCAGCGGGTAGCTGGCGGCGTTCGGCAGTTCGAAGTGCCACCATTCGCTGCCGATCCCGACAAAACCGCCGCCGAACATGATGGCGTTCAACAGCAGACGGTTGCGCTGGGCGTGGGGCGGCACGGAAGGGTGATACGGATGCGAGCGGTCATGCATTTCGTCAAAACCGGCGCCCATATCCAGCACGGCGTTATGCTCGTCCATCAGGGTCACGTCGATGGCCGTGCCGCGACTGTGGTTGGAGCCAATCGCCACGTCGACCACGTATTCCGGGTTCGGGCAGGCCTCCCACAGCTGAGCCTGCGCCTGCTGCGGCCGATAGGCGTCGTAGACCACCAGCTTCAGCCCGGCCAGCGTGGCAATGCTGATGGCTTTTGCCAGCGCGGTAGCGGCATCGGTATGCAGCAGGCACAGCGCCTCCTGATAGATAGGGCGGCCGGTGATGTTGTCGGCGGTGGCGTACTTCAGATCGACATGCAGCGTGGGGAACGTCTTCGCCACATCAATCAGTTCACTCTCTACGGGCATAGCTCCGCTCCTTTAGCGTTCGAATTGACCAAACTCTTGTTGTAATTGTCGGTTTACTGCCAGGCGCGCCGGGAGCGCTTCACCCAGCGCTTCCACCACGCCCGACAGCAGCAGGTTGAACAGGCAGCTCACGGGGGCAAGTGAATCCCAGAAATGACCGGTATCGGTTTTCACCTGCAGCAAATCCATTGGGTAATCCCGCGCCCACGGGCACCAGATGTCGGTGATTAAGGCCAGCGGAATGCCTTTCTCGCTGGCGACGCGGCAGTACTGACGGGCCATCGCAGAGTAGGTGCGCGTGTCAGTCAGCACGACGTACGGATGCGAAAACCCCGAGTTGAGGGATTCCACCCAGCTGCCGGAAGCGCCCTCCGAATAGCTCACGCGCGGGCGGAGGTACTCGAGGTGGCTGAAGAAGGCGTTGGCAATCCCGCGCGTGGACTGGATCCCCAGCACAAAGACCGCGTCCGCGTGGGCCAGATGGTGCACCACCTGACGAAAAGCGTCCGTTTGCGCCAGCTGGTACACCTGCGTGATGGCATCCACTTCCAGCGACAGGGCGTGCTGAAGGCGGCTGGAAAGGGGGCGCTGCTGCTGCCAGGAGTCCAGCCGCTCGTTCATGCCCCAGGGCTGATACGGATCGCGCAGGCTCTTTTTGGCATCCTCCAGGTTGCGATACCCCAGCTTCCGCAGGAAGCGTCCGACGGTAATTCCGCTGGTCCCGCTTGCCTGACCGATGCTCTCCGCCGTTTCAAACGGGATTTGCGCGGCGTGCGCCAGCAGCCAGCTTCCGACCCGCTTTTCGCTGGGCGTGAGCTGGCTGAACGTCGCTTCGATACGGCTCAACATCTCAGGTTTCGTCGTCATACCGCCTCGCTGTTAACAGGCTGTCAAAGGCCGAATTTTTGTTACCGGGTTAACAATGCATGACGCGTGCCATGTTCACAGGGCGGGTGAAACCCGCTGTGCAGTAAACTTCATGCAATATTTGTTTAACCAATGATCAACATTTGTGCAGCGTAGTTCACTTTTGGTGCACTGTCTGACGCGGCAGATATGAATTTGGTGAATACGTCAGTCCGTTCACATTTTTGATAAGATAGATGTACTGTGAATATAAAAGGGATCCCGGCATGGCAAATTTGCCCTGGCGAGTCAGCGTGCGCCTGATGGCGCTTGCAAAGAAAACAGGAATGATCGTGGGGATCGTACTGGTCGTCCTGCTGGCGGTGCGGGTCTATCTCTCGCAGCAGGGGCCGGAACTGCACCTGTGGCACACCTGGCGGGCCAATGAGATGTCCGCGCGCGAGATGGACAACACCGACTTTGCCGGGTATCAGGCCCGGGAAAGGGCGATTTTCACCGATCTGGATAACGCGGTGACGGCGAAAACAGCGGGCGAGGAACAAAACCCGTTAAACCGCTATTACCGCCAGAGCCTGGTGTGGCCCGGTCAGTTTGACCCCGATGCCAACCGCTCCTTTGTGCTGATGCCGGCCGGAAAGCCACGCGGCGCGGTGGTGCTGCTGCACGGTTTGACGGACTCGCCTTACAGCGTCCGACGCCTTGCCGTGAATTATCAACAGCACGGCTTTGTGGCCGTGGTCCCGCGTCTACCCGGGCACGGCACCGCGCCCGGTGCGCTGACGGACGTTGACTGGGAAATGTGGCTGGCGGCGACGCGTCTTGCGGTGCGGGAAGCCACGCGCCTGGCGGGTGAGGCTGTGCCTTTGCATCTGGTGGGCTACTCCAACGGCGGGGCGCTGGCGATGAAATATACCCTCGATGCGCTTGACACTTCTGCGCTGCGTAAACCCCAGCAGGTGATCCTGCTCTCACCGATGATCGGCGTGACGTCCTTTGCGCGCTTTGCCGGTTTCGCCGGGTTACCGGCGCTGCTGCCGGCGTTTGCTAAAGCAGCCTGGCTGAATATTGCGCCGGAATATAACCCGTATAAATACAATTCTTTCCCGGTTAACGCCGCTCGCCAGTCGTGGCTGCTGACGAAGGCCCTGCAGGAGCAGATTGGCCGTGAGGCGCGGGTAAACAGGCTGGCGAAATTGCCGCCGGTGCTGGCGTTCCAGTCGGTCATGGATTCTACGGTCAGCACCCGCGCGGTGGTGACCGGCCTGTTCGACCAGCTTCCCGCAAACGGCAGCGAGCTGGTGGTGTTTGACATCAACCAGGCGGCGAGCTTCCGCCCGCTGTTCAAACCGTCGTCGTGGACGGCTACCTCGGCCCTACTGCCGGTTGCGCAAAGGCGTTACAGTGTCACTATTATTACCAATGCTGGCGAGCACAGTTTCTCGACGGTGGCGAAAATCACTCCAGCAGGCAGCACGCAGGAGACGGTCATGCCGCTTGCGCAGTCCTGGCCGCAGGATGTCTATTCCCTGTCGCACGTTGCGGTGCCGTTCCCGCCGGATGACGATCTTTATGGTCGTGAACCTGCAGTGAAAAACCGCTACGGCATCAGCCTCGGGACGATTGCGCTCTGGGGAGAAACGTCCGTGTTGAGCGTCGGAAAAGAGGCGCTGATGCGGGTCACCTCGAACCCGTCCTACGACTATATGCAGGAGAGGATCGACAGCCGGATTGGCGACGGGGGAAAGTAACGTTCCTTTGTGGTGTGAATAAGTTAGGTCGCATTGATTAAGTATGTTAAATAGTAGCTTCAAGGCACCTCTTTTTCTCATCGGAACCCATTTTTGTGCTGACGACTCTGATTTACCGAAGCCAGTTGAATTTATCCCGCCCGTCCACCGAACTGCGGGAGCTGGTGGAGCGCGCCAGGGGCCGCAACACAAAACTGGATATTACCGGCGTCCTCCTGGCTAAAGGGAACGACGTTCTGCAGATCCTCGAAGGGTCCGAAGAGAGTGTGGTCAAACTGTTCCATACCATCCGTGAGGACAAGCGGCACAGCGGGGTGGTAGAACTGCTGCGGGACTATGGTCCGCGCAGACGCTTCGAAAACGTCGGCATGCTGCTGTTCGATCTGCAAATGCAGTCGCCTAAAGAGGTGCTGCAGTCGGTGCTGCGCTACAGCAAGCTGGAGAGCTATCTGACCTCCGACGATCGGGTGTTCAAATTTATTCAGACCTTTATAACCGGTAAACGTCCGGCCCCGTCGGGGGCACGCTACACCCCGGACAAATGGACGCTCTCGACCGAAACGTTACCCTTTGGTGAGCATCTGGGCCTGATTGTCGGGCAAACCTGCCAGTTTGCGCTGCAGCCTATTGTCGAGCCCTCGGAAGGGAAGATCAGCTCCCTTGAGGCGCTTATCCGCGGCAACGACGGCGGCAGCCCGGAGCATTTCTTCAGCACCGTTAACCCGGACAACGTCTACGAAGTCGATCTCCAGACAAAAGCGTATGCCTTTGCGCTGGCGGAAAAGCTGGGCATTGGCAGCCATAAAATCGCGGTAAACCTGCTTCCCATGTCGCTGGTAAATGTCCCTGGCGCAGTGGAATTTCTGGTCAATCAGATTAAAAAGCATGGCCTTCAGCCGGAGCAGGTGGTCATTGAAGTCACTGAAAACGAGATGATCTCAGGGTTCAACCAGTTTAACAGCGCCATCAAGCAGCTTCGCGGCGAGGGGATTGGCCTGGCGATCGATGATTTTGGTTCGGGCTATGCCGGGCTTTCGCTGCTGACCCGCTTCCAGCCGGACAAAATTAAAATCGACCGCGAAATTGTCAGCAACGTCCACCTGAGCGGCCCGAAGCAGGCGATCGTGCGCTCCATCATCAGCTGTTGCTCCGATCTGGAAATCACCCTGGTGGCTGAAGGCATTGAGAAAATAGAGGAGTGGTGCTGGCTTGAATCCGCCGGTATCCGTCGTTTCCAGGGCTTCCTGTTTGCCCGGCCGCAGCTAAATGGCGTTGGTGATATTCACTGGCCTCATCTGGTGCGTTAAGCCAATTTTCCCTCCCGTTGTTTCCCCTTTGCCCGGCCTGTGCTTAAATAGCTAAAACGGTTTAACATAGTTTAGCTAAGAGGATCACATGAAGAAAATCTGGGTACTTGGCGATGCGGTAGTGGATTTGCTGCCCGATGGAGAAGGCAGATTGCTGCAGTGTCCCGGTGGCGCACCGGCGAACGTTGCGGTCGGTATTGCCCGGCTCGGCGGCCAGAGCGCCTTTATCGGCAGGGTTGGCGACGATCCTTTCGGGCGCTTTATGGCGAAAACGCTCGCCGACGAGCGGGTTGACGTGACGTGGATGCGCCTTGACCCGGCGCACCGCACCTCAACGGTAGTGGTCGATCTCGACGACCACGGCGAGCGCTCGTTTACGTTCATGGTGCGCCCGAGCGCCGATCTTTTTCTGGAACCCGCCGATCTGCCACCGTTTAGCGCCGGAGAGTGGCTGCACGTCTGCTCCATCGCGCTAAGCGCCGAGCCGAGCCGTACGGCGACATTTGAGGCAATGGCCGCCATCCGTGAAGCGGGCGGTTACGTCAGCTTCGACCCCAATATTCGCCCGGACCTCTGGCCGGATGAGAACGCACTGCATGGCTGCCTGGAGCAGGCCCTGCAAAGCGCCGACGTGGTGAAACTTTCGGTAGAAGAGCTGGTCTTTTTCACCGGCAGCGCGGAGGTCAACGTCGGTCTGGAGGTGCTGATGCAGCGCTGCCCGGCGCGTCTGGTGCTGGTCACTCAGGGTAAAGAGGGCGTCATCGCCTGGCATGACGGCGCCGTGGAGCACTATCCGGCAACGCCTGTGGAGTGTGTCGATACCACCGGCGCGGGCGATGCCTTCGTGGCGGGACTGCTCTACGGGCTGGCTGCCGGGCAGGACCTGACGCCGGTCATCGCCTTAGCCCAGCGCTGCGGCGCATTAGCCACCACGGCCAAAGGGGCGATGACCGCCTTGCCGTGGCAGCACGAACTGTAATTCCTCCCTTCACAGGCCGCCATCCGGCGGCCTGAATTGTCGCCTCGATCACACTTACTAAAACGGTTTAGCAAAAAAGATTGCCGATCCAAAATTCACAGGTTTAGTATCAGCAACCTAAACCGGTTTAGCAATTTAGCACGTTTAATGACTTCTTTTAGGGATGCGACAAAATGTATAAAAAACGCAGACTTGCCGTGATGATAGGCATGCTGGCCGGAAGTACCTCTGTTTTTGCCCAAACGGATATGACAAGTATCGAAGCGCGTCTTGCCGCGATGGAGCAGCGCCTCCAGGCGGCGGAAACGCGTGCGCAGGTGGCTGAAAAACGCGCCGCCGATGCGGAACAAAAAACGCAGCAGCTGGTTGCCGCTCAGCAACAGACGCAAACGACAACTCAGGCGGTAGCGCAGCGCACCACCGCGCTGGAGAAGAAGGCGGATCAGACCGGCGGGTTTGAGTTCCACGGCTATGCCCGCTCTGGCCTGCTGATGAACGATGCCGCCTCCAGCAGCAAAAGCGGCCCTTACCTGACCCCAGCTGGTGAAACCGGCGGCGCGGTAGGGCGTCTGGGGAACGAAGCCGACACCTACGTCGAGCTGAACCTGGAGCACAAGCAAACCCTGGACAACGGGGCGACCACGCGCTTTAAGGCGATGCTGGCCGACGGTCAGAGAACCTATAACGACTGGTCAGCCGATACCAGCGATCTCAATATTCGTCAGGCCTTCGCGGAGCTGGGCAACCTGCCTGATTTTACCGGCGCGCTGAAGGGGAGTACCTTCTGGGCGGGTAAACGCTTCGACCGCGACAACTTTGACATTCACTGGCTGGACTCCGACGTGGTGTTCCTGGCCGGTACCGGCGGCGGCGTTTACGACGTGAAATGGAACGATTCGCTGCGCAGCAACTTCTCCATTTACGGCCGCAACTTCGGCAGCGTGGAGCAGACCGACAACAACGTTCAAAACTATATTCTCAGCATGAACCACTTCGCCGGCCCGTTCCAGCTGATGGTGAGCGGCCTGCGGGCGAAAGATAACGACGACCGTAAAGACACTAACGGCGATCTCATCAAAACCGATGCTGCCAATACCGGCGTTCATGCCCTGGTCGGCTTGCATAATGAGAGCTTCTACGGCCTTCGCGAAGGGACTGCAAAAACGGCGCTGCTGTACGGTCACGGTCTGGGGGCGGAAGTCAAAAGCATCGGCTCCGACGGCGCGCTGCTGTCTGAGGCGGATACCTGGCGCTTCGCAAGTTACGGTGTCACGCCTGTCGGCGGCGGCTGGAGCATTGCGCCCGCCGTTCTGGCACAAAGCAGTAAAGATCGCTACGTCAAGGGCGATAGCTATGAGTGGGTAACGCTCAACACCCGCCTGATTAAAGAGGTCACCCAGAATTTCGCGCTGGCGTTCGAGGGAAGCTATCAGTACATGGATTTAAATCCGGAAGGCTATAAGGACCGCAACGCCGTCAACGGCAGTTTCTACAAGCTGACCTTTGCGCCAACCTTAAAAGCGAGCAAAATCGGCGATTTCTTCAGCCGTCCTGAGCTGCGCCTGTTTGCCACCTGGATGGACTGGAGCAGCAAACTGGATCATTACGCCAGCGATGATGCCTTTGGCAGCAGCGGCTTCAACGCCGGCGGGGAATGGAACTTTGGGGTCCAGATGGAAACCTGGTTTTAACCCATCACGCTCCCGCCTGGCGGGAGCGTCTCGTACATCATAAAAAGAAGTCAGGCAGAGGTATCTATGGATTTTAATCAAATCGCCCGCGAGCTTATCCCGCTGCTCGGTGGCAAGGAAAATATCGCCAGCGCGGCGCACTGCGCAACGCGTCTTCGTCTGGTGCTGGTTGATGACGCGCTGGCGGATCAGCAGGCTATCGGCAAGGTCGACGGCGTAAAAGGCTGCTTCCGTAACGCCGGGCAGATGCAGGTGATTTTTGGTACGGGCGTGGTCAACAAGGTTTACGCCGCGTTTATTCAGGCGGCCGGGATAAGTGAGTCCAGCAAGTCGGAAGCTGCGGATCTGGCGGCGCGCAAGCTGAACCCGTTCCAGCGCATTGCCCGTCTGCTCTCCAACATCTTTGTGCCGATCATCCCCGCGATTGTGGCGTCCGGTCTGCTGATGGGCCTGCTAGGCATGGTGAAAACCTACGGCTGGGTCAATGCCGATAACGCCCTCTACATCATGCTGGACATGTGCAGCTCCGCGGCGTTCATCATTCTGCCTATTCTGATTGGCTTTACCGCCGCGCGCGAATTTGGCGGTAACCCGTACCTCGGCGCGACGCTGGGCGGAATTCTGACCCACCCGGCGCTGACCAACGCCTGGGGCGTGGCGTCGGGCTTCCACACCATGAACTTCTTCGGTCTTGAGATCGCGATGATTGGCTATCAGGGCACGGTATTCCCGGTGCTGCTGGCCGTCTGGTTTATGAGCATCGTCGAGAAAAACCTGCGCCGCGCGATCCCGGACGCGCTGGACCTGATCCTGACCCCGTTCCTCACCGTCGTCATCTCCGGATTCATCGCCTTGCTGATTATCGGCCCGGCAGGGCGCGCTCTGGGGGACGGTATCTCCTTTATCCTGAGCACGTTAATTGAACACGCGGGCTGGCTGGCCGGGTTGCTGTTCGGCGGGCTTTACTCGGTAATTGTGATCACCGGTATTCACCACAGCTTCCACGCGATTGAGGCCGGACTGCTGGGCAACCCGTCGATTGGCGTTAACTTCCTGCTGCCGATCTGGGCCATGGCGAACGTGGCGCAGGGCGGTGCCTGCCTGGCGGTGTGGTTCAAAACCAAAGACGCCAAAATCAAAGCCATTACCCTGCCGTCGGCGTTCTCTGCGATGCTGGGCATCACCGAAGCGGCCATTTTTGGTATCAACCTGCGCTTCGTTAAGCCGTTTATCGCCGCGCTGATTGGCGGCGCGGTGGGCGGGGCCTGGGTGGTCTCCGTACATGTATACATGACCGCCGTCGGGCTGACCGCCATCCCGGGCATGGCCATCGTGCAGGCCAGCTCGCTGCTGAACTATATTATCGGCATGGTGATTGCCTTCGGCGTGGCGTTTACCGTCTCGCTGCTGCTGAAATATAAAACGGATTCTGAATAATGACGTTACCTTCCCGCTGGCCTGCGATCCTGCAGGCCGTTATGAAAGGTCAGCCGCGGGCGCTGGCGGACAGCCACTATCCGCAATGGCACGCCGCGCCGGTGACGGGGCTGATGAACGATCCGAACGGGTTTATCTGGTTTGCCGGCCGCTACCACCTGTTCTATCAGTGGAACCCGCTGGGCTGCGAGCATCGCTTTAAGTGTTGGGGGCACTGGAGCTCTGCGGACCTCGTGCACTGGAGGCATGAGCCGCTGGCGCTGATGCCCGACGAAGAGTATGACCGCAACGGCTGCTACTCCGGTAGCGCCGTGGGTAAAGAGGGCGTCCTGACGCTTTGCTACACCGGCAACGTCAAGTTTGATGACGGCAGCCGCACCGCCTGGCAGTGCCTGGCCGTGGAGCAGCCGGACGGAACGTTTACCAAGCTGGGGCCGGTGCTGGCGCTGCCGGAAGGCTACACCGGACACGTGCGCGACCCGAAGGTGTGGCAGCACGACGGGGAGTGGTACATGGTGCTCGGCGCGCAGGATATGCAAAAGCGCGGCAAGGTGCTGCTCTTTAAGTCAGCCGATTTGCACGCCTGGACGTCCTGCGGGGAGATCGCCGGTCACGGGGTTAACGGCCTGACGGACGCGGGGTATATGTGGGAGTGTCCGGACCTGTTTGCCCTCGACGGAACGCATGTCCTGATCTGCTGCCCGCAGGGGCTGGCGCGTGAGCCGCATCGCTACCTCAACACCTATCCGGCAACCTGGATGAGCGGGGCGTTTGACTATGCCAATGCGGCATTCGATCACGGCGAGCTGCACGAGCTGGACGCGGGGTTTGAGTTCTACGCCCCGCAAACCACGCTGGCGGAAGACGGTCGCCGCATCCTGATCGGCTGGATGGGCGTACCGGACGGGGAAGAGATGCTTCAGCCAACCCGGGCGCACGGCTGGATGCACCAGATGACCTGCCCGCGCGAATTACGGTACCGCGACGGAAGGCTCTGGCAGACCCCGGCGCGCGAGCTGGCGGCGCTGCGTGAAGATGAGCAGCGCTGGCAGGGGCGCGCCAGCGACGCGCCCGAACTGGACGCGACGCGTCTGGAGTTTGAGCTGGGCGCCGCGCACGTGAGCGTCGATTTTGCCGGCGCGCTGCGTCTTATGGTCGATGAGCAGGGCGTGCGTCTGGAACGCGCGAGCCTGAAAACCGGTGAAACGCTGACCCGCTACTGGCAGGGCGACGTCACTCATTTACGCGTTCTCTGCGACCGCTCCAGCGTCGAAATCTTCATTAACCACGGCGAAGGGGTGATGAGCAGCCGCTATTTTCCTGCCCATCCGGCCCGGGTGCGATTCGAAGGTGCGTCCGATATCACATTACGCTACTGGTCGCTGCGCGCCTGCATGATAGAATGAGGGTTTTGGCAGCCGGATCTAAGTCGTTGTGAGAAAAACAAAACGCGTCACCATTAAAGACATCGCGGAACTGGCGGGCGTGTCAAAAGCCACCGCCAGCCTGGTCCTGAACGGGCGCAGCAAAGAGCTTCGCGTGGCGGAAGAGACGCGCGAGCGCGTGCTGGCGATTGCAAAAGAGCACCACTATCAGCCCAGCATTCACGCCCGGTCGCTGCGCGATAACCGCAGCCACACCATTGGTCTGGTGGTCCCGGAGATCACCAACTACGGTTTTGCCGTCTTTTCTCACGAGCTGGAAACGCTGTGCCGCGAGGCGGGCGTTCAGCTGCTGATCTCCTGCAGCGATGAAAACCCGGGGCAGGAGACGGTAGTGGTGAACAACATGGTGGCGCGTCAGGTGGACGGGCTGATTGTGGCTTCCAGCATGCTCAACGATGCGGACTACCATAAGCTCAGCGAGCAGCTGCCGGTGGTCCTGTTTGACCGCCACATCAACGACAGCGCGCTGCCGCTGGTGATCACCGATTCCATTACCCCGACGACCGAACTGGTGGCCGACATTGCGCGCCAGCATCCTGATGAGTTCTACTTTCTCGGCGGCCAGCCCCGCTTATCCCCGACGCGCGACCGTCTGGAAGGGTTTAAGCAAGGGCTGCGTGAGGCCGGCGTGGAGCTGCGCCCCGAGTGGATCATTCACGGCAACTATCACCCGAGCTCGGGATACGAGATGTTTGCTGAACTCTGCGCCCGCCTGGGGCGTCCGCCAAAAGCGCTCTTCGCCGCCGCCTGCGGGCTGCTGGAAGGGGTGCTGCGCTATATGGGCCAGCATAACCTGCTGCAAAGCGATATCAGGTTAGCCAGTTTTGACGATCACTATCTCTACGATTCGCTGACGATCCCGGTGGATACCATCCGCCAGGATAACCGACAGCTGGCGTGGCACTGCTTTGATTTGATTAGCAAACTGATCGAGGGGGAGACCCCGGAACCGTTGCAACGCAAGCTATCTGCCACCCTGCAGCGGCGCTATAAGTCATCTAAATAGCCCGACTGGATACTTCAATAACTTTAATTAATTTAAGTTTTGGAAGCGCCGATAACCATAAGGAATAATTCTCCTTGAGGTATTGGTTTATGTCGTTGAAAAAGTTGTCCCTGATTGTCCTGTTCTCGCTGCTTTTCTTCTTTGTTGTCAGCACCGTCACCAGCGTTGGCCTCATCATTAAAAGTAATAATTCGCTGGATAACGTCAACAAAGAGATCCAGGTTGTGTTGTCCATTATTGACCCCATCAACCACAGCCGTACGCTACGCGTGAGGGTGATGGAGTATGTGAAGATGGTGGAAGCGGGTAATACTGCCGACGAGGCTGCCAAGCTTACCGCCGTGAAAGAGGCGCTGACCAAAGCGGACCACGCCTTTGCGGCATTTATGGCGTCGCCGCGTCTGCCGGATGAAGCGCCGCTGGTGACTGCCTATCAGGACGGCTGGCAAAACTACCGCAACCAGGGGCTGGCGCCGCTGATCGATGCCGCCGAGGCGCACGATGTCGCCAAATTTAACGCGCTGATCCCGGAAGTCTCCCGCCTTGACCGCCAGTACGAGATCGTTCTCGACCAGGTGCTTTCCGTCCACCAGAAATACGCCAAAAGCCTGAACGAAGATGCGAGCAGTAACTTCGTCTCTGGCCTGGCGATTGTTGCCGCTATCGCCAGCCTGTTTGTGGTGGTGATTATCGCCGTCAGCCTGCTGATGAAGCGCTTTGTCTTTGCGCCGATCAACCTGGCGCGCGAACACTGCAGCCAGATTGCGGCAGGCAAGCTGGACATTCCGGTGCCGGTGAAGGGGAGCGCACATAACGAAATCGATCATCTTATGAACTCGATGGAGCAGATGCGTCAGGCACTGCTGGCGACAATCGCCCAGGTGCGCGATGCGAGCCATACCGTAACGCACGCAGCGCAGGAGATTGCCTCGGGAAATATCGACCTGGCGTCACGCACCGAACAGCAGGCTTCCGCGTTAACCCAGACGGCGGCCAGCATGGAAGAGCTGAGCGCGACGGTGGCGAACAATACCGACAACGTTTATCAGGCCGGTAAACTGGTGCAGGACGCGGTGAAAAATGCCCACACCGGTGAAGCGGTGACCCGTGAAGTCATCGACACGATGAATACCATCGCGGCGAACTCGAAGCGCATCGAAGACATTACCAGCGTGATTAACAGCATCGCCTTCCAGACGAACATCCTGGCGCTGAACGCGGCGGTTGAAGCGGCGCGCGCCGGTACCCAGGGACGCGGCTTTGCGGTCGTGGCCAGCGAAGTACGCACCCTGGCGCAGAAAAGCGCTGTGGCGGCCAAGGATATCGAAAGCCTGATCGCGCAGTCGGTTTCCAGCGTGAAAAACGGTGCAGAGCTGGTGAGCCGCTCGGGCGAGGTGATTGACTCGATTATTTCGTCAGTGAATAAAGTGAATACGCTGATGGAGCAGATCTCCGTCGCCTCTGAAGAGCAGAGCCGCGGGATCGGCCAAGTCGGGCAGGCGGTGACCGAAATGGACGGCGTGACCCAGCAGAACGCCGCGCTGGTGCAGCAGTCCGCTGCGGCAGCGGCCTCGCTGGAAGAGCAGGCGCAGCAGCTTTCACGGAGTATTTCGAGTTTTAGGTTGCCGTTGCAGGCTTGATTGAATGAAGGAGGCTCCGTAAGGAGCCTTTTTTGTACCTGGCATAACTGTAACTGTATAATTCAGGAGATCTCTACAGGCAGCACAAATCTAATATTAACTATCACCAGGGAAAGTTATGTTAATCATTTTTAGTGGGCTACCCGGCAGCGGTAAAAGTACCGTTGCAAAAATTGTTGCTCAAAGGCTGGGGGCTGTTTATCTGCGGGTTGATACCGTTGAGCAGGCCATTCGTTCAGTTTCTGAACCCGGCCAGAAAACGGGTCCGGAGGGCTATTTTGCCCTCTATGGCTTAGCAAGTGAGAATCTTAAGCTGGGTTCCACCGTTGTGACCGATTCCGTTAATGATATTAACCTTGTGCGAGATGCTTTCCGCAATATTGCTCTGTCGTTGAATGTCCCTTTCCTGGAAGTTGAAATTGTCTGCTCAGACGAAAAAGAACATCGTTTTCGCGTAGAGAACAGAATATCTGATATCCCGGGACTCACGCCTCCTGACTGGGAACGCGTAAAAAACCGTGAGTATGAACCCTGGGAGAGAGAACATCTCATCTTGGACACCGCTGCGTTATCAGCGGAAGAGTGTGCAGATAAAATCCTGGAAATAAGGAATAAGATTGCGCTTAACCGGCCTTAAACCATGGACAAGCGCCTGCAATGGCTTTCACGGGGCGTGTGAAAAACGCTCCTCGCAAAATTTTCCATTCACCCCAGCAATATTTCCCTCCCTCATCCGTCTACCTCATCACACGCCATAATCAGTTACTGTAAACGAGGTAAACACCATGAGAGATTTTGAAATGCACGGCAGAGGTCACGGGCGCGGATTCGGTCGCCACCGCATGGGTAAAGGCTTAGTCATCGGCGCGGTGATTTTCATCGTGCTCGGCCTGCTGGTGATGTCCCTGTGGAACGCCTTGCTCCCGGCGATCCTCGGCGTGAAGGCCATCGGATTCTGGCAGGCGCTGGGCATTCTGGTGCTGAGCCGCATTCTGTTTGGCGGGCTGGGTTTCCGCCCCGGAATGTTTGGCGCGCACCGCCGGATGCACGAGCGCTGGATGAACATGACGCCCGAACAGCGCGAGGCGTTTATTCAGCAGCGTCGCGAAGGGTTTGGTCGTCACGGTCGCGGGCACTGCGGCTGGCACGGCCATCGTGACGATAAGCGCGACGACGCCACGCCGAAAGCGCCGGACGCAGAGTGAGCGAGATGAAAGCCGGGGAGGCGGGCGGATCCATGCTGATGTCGGCGCTAAACGCCTGCCGCGCCCGGCTGACAGCCTTCATTCGCGGACGGACGTCCGTTCGCGATGATGCCGACGACATTTTGCAGGAAGTGACGTATCAGCTGATGAAAGTGGAGCAGCCGGTCGAAAACGTCGCCGCCTGGCTGTTCCGCGCGGCGCGTAACGAGATGACCGACCGGGCGCGTAAAAAGCGTGAGGTATCGCTCTCCGGCTATTTTACGGGCGATGACGACGACGGTTTTCCGGAAGACGAGCTGGCCGAAACCCTGTTCGGCGTACCGCACACGCCGGAAGAGGAGTACCTCAAGACGCTGCTGTGGCAAGAGCTGGGGCAGGCGCTGTCTGACCTTCCTCCGCCGCAGCGCGAGGCGTTTGAAAAGACCGAGCTCCACGGTTACAGCATTAAAATGCTGGCAGAGGAGACCGGCGCCAGCGAACAGGCGCTGTTATCCCGCAAGCACAAGGCGGTGCTGTTTCTGCGCACGCGGCTGCGGGACGTCTATGACGCGCTGACGGGCGAATAGCGGCGACAGACAAAACCTTACACTTCCGGCACTTGTAGATTCATCACTATCGTTTATGATCGGGGCGTCTCGTCACTCTGGAATGTTATGCGCAACCGTCAGCTCCTCGGAAAATGGCTTTTGATTATCACCTGTCTCGCGATGGCGCTTTGCCTCGTGCAGCGTGCGGTGATGCTCAACCATTTTTTACAGGGACTGGATCCGCAGATTTCACTGCGTGCAGATGCCCCAACGCAAACCAGCACCGAGCAGTCCGGGCCATCGCCCTGTCAGCTAGGCGCGCACTCGCTTCTCTGCGCCCAGCCGCTGTTTTTCGACGGCGCGCTGCCGGCCATTATTATCTTCTTCGCGCTGCTGCAGCTGTTTACGCAAGGGCGGGCAATGGCTCCGGCGGAACAGTCCGTTCAGGCACCGCCTCCCCGAATACACCTGAAAAACTGCGTTTTCCGTGAATGAAAAACATCGTCACCACACGATAATTTTTCACTGTTCACGGAGTACAACATGGTTAACCTCTTCAGGGGATTCGTCTTCCTGTGGCTGTTCTGCATCGGCATTGCCCATGCGGCGGACACCGGCTGGCTGGTCTCCCCTCATAACGATCACGCCCGCATCCGCTTTCAGGCGGAGAGGGAACAAACGCACATTAAGGGCCTGCTCACCGTTGAGCTAAAGCCCGGCTGGAAAACCTACTGGCGATCGCCGGGCGAGGGCGGCGTGGCGCCGAGAATCAGCTGGCCGGAAGGCGTAACGGACAGCTGGTCCTGGCCGGTGCCGTCGCGCTTCGACATCTCCGGCATGACCACGCAGGGCTATCACGATATGGTGACGATCCCGATTACGCTCGACGGAGCGAAGGGCGACACGCTCGACGGGACGCTGACGCTCTCTACGTGCAGCAACGTCTGCCTGCTGACGGACTACCCGCTCCACCTCGATTTTACCCAGCCGGTGGATGAGGGCTTCCGCAGCGCCTTCGAGCAAGCGATGCGCGCCGTGCCGGGCACGTCTGGCGTATCCACGGATCTCTCCGCCTGGCTCTCTGGCGACAAGCTGGTGATTACCAGCACCACGGACGGGAAGTGGGACAATCCGGGGATCTACTTTGACCCGCTGGAGGGCGATATTCTGCCCGGCGAGCCGGTTATTAAACATGACGGCAATACGCTTCGGGTGACGGTACCCGTGACCGACGAATGGGGAGACAAGCCCGCCTCGCTGGAGGGCAAGAGGCTGTCGTTTGTGCTGACCAGTGGTGGTCACGCGCAGCAAACCACCATGAGCGTTGGCGCGACGCCCGTAGCGCCCTCTGCGCCTGAAGGGACGGGCAAAATGGTGCTCTTTGCGCTGCTGGGCGGGCTGATCCTCAACCTGATGCCCTGCGTGCTGCCGGTCATGGGGATGAAGCTTAACAGCATCCTGCAGGCGGGATCGGACAGGCGCGCCATCAGGCTGCGCTTTCTGGCCACCAGCGCCGGGATCCTCACCTCCTTTATGCTGCTGGCGGGAATGGTGACCGCGCTGAAGCTGGCCGGGGCGTCGCTGGGGTGGGGCATTCAGTTCCAGAACCCGTGGTTTATTGGCCTGATGGTCGCCGTGACCTTCCTGTTTGCGCTGAACCTGTTTGGGACGTTTGAAATGCTGCTGCCTTCTTCTGCCGCAGGACGGCTGGCGACGGCAGGGGGAGCGGGGATTGGCGGCAGCTTCTGCGAAGGAATGTTCGCCACCCTGCTGGCGACGCCGTGCTCCGCACCGTTCCTCGGTACCGCGGTCGCTTTTGCCCTTGGCGCGCCGCTGCACGCCCTGTGGCTGATCTTCCTGATGCTCGGCGTGGGCATGAGTCTGCCGTGGCTGTTCGTTGCCCTGGTACCGAACACGGCCATGCTGCTGCCGAAACCCGGCCGCTGGATGAACACGCTCAGGGTCATCCTCGGCTTGATGATGCTGGCCTCCAGCCTCTGGCTGGCGACGCTGTTGAGCGTGCATCTGGGCGAGGCGGTCAGCCAGATCGTGATGCTGGGGCTGACTGCCGTCGCGCTGGTGCTGTTTGCGCTAAAGGGGCAAAAATCTTCGCCGCTGTTCTGGCTGGTAGTCATCGCGCTGTCGGCGTTCGGCGGGTATCAGGTGCGCGGTCTGCTTAACGCGCCGCCTGACGCTCCGGCACAAAACGTTGCGCAGACTATCCCGTGGCAGCCGCTCAGCGAAGAGGGTATCGAGAACGCGCTGGCGCAGGGGAAACGGGTGTTTGTAGATATCTCGGCGGACTGGTGCGTGACCTGCAAAGTCAACGAACACCGGGTGCTCAGCCAGCCGGACGTGATTGCCGCGCTGCGCCAGCCGGACGTGGTGGCCCTGCGAGGGGACTGGAGCCAGCCGTCCGCGTTTATCGCGGATTTTCTGGCGAAGCGAAACCGCTACGCCATTCCGTTTAACGCGGTGTATGGCCCCGGCCTGCCTGATGGCGAGATCCTCTCGCCGCTGCTGGACAAGCGCACCCTGGTCACCACCCTGAACAACGCAAAAGGTTAACTGTGTCATGAAAAAATTCCTTATTACGCTGCTGCTCCTGCTGGCCCCGCTTCAGGTATTTGCCGCCCAGCCGCTGACGCCGGACCAGGAGCAGCGCGCGCAGAAGACGATCGCTGATTTCCTGTTTAACGATCCAAACTCCCCGCGCATCGGCGCGAAAAACCCAAAGCTCACCCTGGTGGTGTTTACCGACTACAACTGCCCGTACTGTAAAAAATTCGATCCGTACCTGGAGAAGATTGTCGAAAAACATCCGGACGTGGCGGTGGTCTTTAAGTTTTTACCTTTCCGCTCGGAAAGTTCGCTGACCGCCGCACGAGACGCGCTAACCGTCTGGCGTGCGCATCCTGAGCAGTTTATGAAGCTGAACCACACCCTGATGGCGAAAAAGGGGTACCACGATGACGCCAGCATTCAGGAGGCGCAAAAGCGGGCGGGCGTGAGCGTGACGACGCCGGATGAGGAGAGTTTTCTGACGATAAGGCGCAGCCTCATTGTGGCGGAAAAAATGGGGATCCAGGGCACGCCCGCCACGCTTATCGGCGAGGGGCTGCTTCCCGGCTGGGTGCCGTTCGAACAGTTCGACGAAATGGTCAGTGAAGCACTGAAAAACCGCTAACCTGAAGGGGGCGAAATGCCCCCGATAAACCGGAGAGGGAAATGAAAAAATTACTGTTACTTTCGGCGCTGGCGACGTCAGGGCTGGTACAGGCGGCTGAAGCCATACCGGACGTGGTGAAGCAGTTCAGCGAGCAGCAGCAGATCAAAATCATCAAGAAGCTGGATGCTCCCGGCGGGGCGCCAGCCTGGCTCGGGCAGTATCAGGATATGGGCGTGACGCTCTTTCTCACGCCGGACGGCAAGCACGTGATCTCAGGTTATCTTTATGATGACAAAGGGAAGAACCTCAGCGAGGGCTACTTCCAGAAAGAGATCTACGCCCCAATGGGACGCGAGATGTGGAAGAACCTCAGCGCGGCGCATCCCCTGAAGGAAGGGGCGGATAGTGCCCCGCGTAAGGTCTTTGTCTTTGCCGATCCGTTCTGTCCGTACTGCAAGCAGTTCTGGTCCGAAGCGCAGCCGTGGGTGAAGGCCGGCAAGGTTCAGCTTAACACGCTGCTGGTGGCGTTTCTCAACCCCAACAGCGGACGTAACGCCTCAGCGATTCTGAATGCGAAAGATCCGGTTTCGGCCTGGCGCGAATACGAGCTTTCCGGTGGGAAAAAATTGCCAAAACCTGAAGGGGACGCTTCCCGCGAAACGGTAGCGATCCTGCAAAAACATCAGGCGCTGATGGACAGCCTGGGCGCAAACGCCACGCCGGCCATTTACTATCTGAATGCGGAAAACGAGCTGCAGCAGGTGGTGGGTATGCCGGATGCCCAGCAGCTTGAGGCGATGTTCGGGCCGAAGCCGTAAAAGACCAGGCAGAAACGGGGCGTTTCTGCCTGGTGGCATTTAGCTACCCCAGCGTCCGCGGAGGTAGTTTACCGCCTGCTGCGTCTGCGGCTGGTTCAGGTAATCTTCCCGGAACAGGATGGTGCCGTTGACGTTGGGCAGCGAATCGTTGAGATCGAGCTGCTTTTTCAGCTCCGGCACGCCGCCCTGAACCGTCCAGTCCGGCTCGTTTCTCGACGGTTCGCCCACCTTGTAGAACGCAATGCCGATATACAGGCGCGTGTGGGTCGGCTTCACGACGTCGGCCCACCATCTGGTCAGCACGTCGTAGCGCGCGGCATCACGCGCGAAGGGCCAGTAAATCTGCGGCGCGATGTAGTCCAGCAGGCCCTGCTGCACCCACTGACGCGTATCGGCGTAGGATTCATCATAGGCCGCGGCGCCGCGGGTGTCGGAGCCTGCCGGGTCAAAGGATCGGTTGCGCCACACGCCCGCCGGGCTGACGCCAAACTCCACGTTGGGTTTTGTCTGCTTGATCGCGCGGGAGACCTGGACGATCAGCTGCTGCGTGTTGTGTCTACGCCAGTCGGCTTTTGAGGCAAACCCCTGGCCGTACTGCCGCCAGGTCTGCGAATCATTCAGCGCGGAGCCCGGCGATTCGGCATAGAAGTAATCATCAAACTGCACGCCGTCTACCGGGTAGTTCGCCACCACTTCGGTCACCACTTTGGTTATCCAGTCCCGCACCTCGGGAATGCCCGGGTCAAGCACAAAGCGGTCGCCCGAGATGCGGACCCATTCCGGGTGCTGGACATAAACGCTGGACGGGGTCTGATAGGCGGTCCGGTTAAGGGCGGCGATGGTGGACGGCTTGGTGTTGGTCGATACGCGATAGGGGTTAAACCAGGCATGGACCTTCATGCCGCGCCTGTGCGCTTCATCAAGCATAAACTGCAGCGGATCGTATCCCGGATACTCACCGATGTTGCCGGTCAGCATATCTGACCACGGTAAAATTTTGGATGACCAGAGCGCCGTGCTGTCCGGCTTCACCTGGAAAAATACCGTGTTGATGCCGAGCTGCTTAAGGTTGTCGAGTTTTGCAATCAGCGCCTGCTTTTGCATCGCGATGCGCTGGTCCGCGCTGCGGCCATTCACCGAGGCCACCGGCGGCCAGTCGAGACGCGAGACGGTCGCCAGCCAGATCCCGCGCATCGGCTCGTTTGCCTGCGGCGTCGGTTTATTGACGGTGGGGAGAGGGGTAACCAGTGATTTGGGTGGTTTTGAGGAGCAGCTTACAAGTAAAAGTGCGCAGGCAGCCAGCGCACCAATCCGTTTTACGTGTCGCGTCATTTGCGTATTAGCTCTTGATAATCCTGCTGTTGGCCCAGGGATTAAAGGCGGGCGCCGCCTGCTCTGTATTTCCCTCATCGTTGAGAGAGTCCAGATACAGGGCTTCGACCTCCGCGCGCGCCCACGGGGTACGGCGCAGAAATTTCAGGCTCGATTTAACGCTGGGGTCTTTTCTGAAACAGTTAATTTTGATTCGGTCGCCCAACTCGCTCCAGCCATATTTCGCCACCAGGGCGTTGACCATCATCTCCAGCGTTACGCCATGCAAAGGATCTTTGGAAATATGTGCAGTCATAGGCGTCCGGATGTCTCGATTTTTAGGGGATTGGGGTAAACGCTGAAAGGGTACAAGAAAGCAGGGGAAGCGGCAATTTTCCTTTTCCCCTCGCTCACTTTATGACGGACTCCGTGCGCTGATTTTCACCGATAATTTTTCCCGAGCTGTTTTCAATCGTAAACCGAATCGACACGTCGTCCTGGCCCACGGGCGTGGCCGTAAGCGTTTTAACCATCGTTCCCGAATCTGCTGCGATCGTCATCGCCGTCGTGCCTTTTGCCAGCACCTTGTCGCGCTGGGTGATGCGCCAGGTCAGACGGCATTCGCGGCACGGTTTCCAGGTGTCGTTGATGGCCCACAGACGCAAGGTCGCCGCCGCCCCGGATTGCCACTGCGCCGTGACGGGTTCAATGGACGGCAAAACAGGCTGGTAGGCGCGTTTTAAGGCGTAAAACCCAGCTTTAGGCTTACGCAGGTAGTCCACCACGCCCCAGTTGATGGAGGGCCAGGTTTCTACAAACATGAAGTGGAACAGGGCCGTCACCGGCTGGTAGCGCTGACGACGGTAGCTCTCTGCCGCCGTGGCCACCAGCTGCGACTGGTACGCCTGAGTATTGCGGATCATCGCCTGAATGTTGTCCCCACGCGAAATACCGGCAAACTTAAAGGTCTGGAAGGGCTGAAAATTATGGTATTTCCAGACGGTCCAGCCGGGATCGTCAGCGGCGGTCGTTTTTGGCCAGAGCGACGCCGCCGGGATGATGGTTTTTAGCGTCGATAAGCGGGGAAGCGCCTGCGCGCCGAACTCGGTGATGATCCCCGTTTTGGCCGGAGCAAGCAGGTCGCGTACGGTACCAAAGTACCAGCCCGCCCAGTAATGCTCCTCAACGGCGGAGAAGCGGTGCACGATGCGGGAGGTATCTTCGGCAAGCGTATCCGCTACCTTTTGCGTGAGTTCGCGGTTGAGGTTTTTATTCCAGTCCGGGAAGCGTTTTTCCATCCACGGCGAGTTCCACGGCGGTTCGTTATGCCCACCCCAGACGATAATGGCGGGAGAATTACCGAACTGTTCGATCATCTCCCGCGTCTGTCGAACCGCATTTTCCGTGAAAGCCGCACTGTTGTTGTAGCCCCACTGCAGCGGAACATCCTGCCAGATCATCATGCCCATCTCATCGGCCACGTCATACAGCGCACGTCCGGCAACGTGTCCGTGCACGCGTATGGCGTTGGCGTTCATGGCTTCAACCAGACGAAGGTCGCGACGGTATTTTTCTCGCGTCATGGTGCTGAGCCAGGGGGAGCCGATGTAATTGCTGCCCTTAATGAAAAGGCGTTTGTCGTTAATGAGCCAGCCCTTATTGTCGGGCTGCTCGACGATCTTGCGCAGCCCGGTGCGGGTGACCGCCGTATCCATCAGGCCGTTTTCATCGCGTAATGCCACGCGAATGGTATACAGGTGCGGTTTCCCCGTACCGACGGGCCACCACAGTTTTGCCTTCGGCATGGGCAGCGTCAGCTGCACGGAATGGGCGCCGCTTTCGAGGGTAACCGGAAAGTCAGCCTGGAAGCGCTTGCCGCTGAAATTGGCGGGCGTGGCGGTGAGACGCACGGTCGCCGGGCCCTGACCGAGCGCGCGATAACGAATATCTGCTTTCAGCGCGGGGTGCGTCAGCCCCTGTGACCAGTCTGGTCGCAGGATGGTCTCATCCAGGGTAGCGCCCCGGCTAAGATGCAGCCTCACCGGTGCCCAGATGCCGCCTGAGTTGGCGTCCTGTCCTTGCGGCGACCAGGCCCCGCCGGGACGCGTGTCATGCTGGTTAAGGATCCCTTTCATGAGCGTTTTATGCAGCGGCCAGACCTTAGTGGGATCTTCGTAAGGGCTGTCCACCCTGACCACGAGCTGGTTGTGACGTTGTAACGCCTGGCTGGCATCCAGCGAAAAGCGCTGAAAATAGCCCTCATGCTGGCCGAGCGGCTGGCCGTTCAGGGTGACCTCGGCCAGGTAATCGACGCCGTCAAAAACCAGGGTGCTCATTACGTCGGGCGGCTGCACGGGCAGGGAAAAGGCGTGCTTGTACCACAGCGCGCCCTGATGATCGTATCCGGCGCTGTACCAGTTGGCGGGGACCTGAAGCGGGCGCCAGCCTGATGCAGCAGGATGCGCACTATTATTGGCGTCCTGAACCTGCCATTCTCCGGCCAGAGACCAGCTGACCGGTGCAGAGTTAGCCACAGTGTGGGTGGTCAACAGGGCAAAGAGCAGCGCGCAGTTGCGAGCAATCATGCGTTTACCCCGCGCGCGTTGAGCCACGCCATCAGGCGCAGCGATTCCTTCTGAAGCTGCTGGTTTAGCGTCGCAAGCTGTTGCCCCTCCAGCGTGTGCGCCTCGCTCTCCAGCACCTGTAGCTGCTGTGCGAGCGTGCTGAAGTCCAGGGTGACGGCTTCTCCTCGCAGCTTGTGGGCCGCGCGGCGCAGCGCTTCACGATCGTCGCTGTCGATAGCCAGGGTGATGGTCTTCATGGCCTCCTCCAGCCCTTCGCCAAACAGGGCCAGCAGCTCCTGAACCAGAGCAGGGTCGTCAGCACACTGCTTCAGCAGGCGTGCTTCATCCGGGAAGTCGGAAGGGGCATCGTGGCGCGGAAGCACGCGAGCAATCTCTTCAGCGAGACGCTCCTGGCTGATGGGTTTGGCAATGTAGCCGTCGAAACCCATCTGAAGACAGCGCTCTTTATCCCCCTGCATGGCGTGTGCCGTCATGGCGACGGTGGGCTGAGCCGGTCCGGGCCGGGCGCGTTCTTCTTCGCGCAGCAGGCGAATGGCGGTTTCACCGTCCATCTCAGGCATCTGAAGATCGATCAGCAAAACGTCCCACACGCCCGCGCGCCAGCGTTCCAGCAGCGCGACGCCATTATCGACGATCTGACAGGTGTGGCCGAGCCGCTCGAGCAGGCGCGCAGCGACCTTCTGGTTGACCAGATTATCTTCCGCAAGCAGGACCCTGAGCCCGGCTGTGTCCGGCGCGACGGTGGGCGCGGGCGCGCTTTCACTCACCGTCTTCGGCGCACGTTCAAACGCCGCGGCAATCGCCTGATGCAATTCATTCTGGGCGATAGGTTTATGCAGGTAGTTCTGGATACCGATCCGCTTCAGCATATTGATATCAAAATGTCGGCTCATGGAGCTCAGCATGATGATGTGGCTCTCAGCAACCTGCGGCAGCACCGAAAGTTCGAGAGCCAGCGACACGCCGTCCATATCCGGCATCTGCGCGTCCAGCAGGATCAGGGGCCATGCCGTTCCGGTTTTAACCCGGTTGATGGCCTCGCTGGCGTTATTAACGCAGGTGGGTTTCAGCCCCATCTGGCTAAGCATGGCGGCCAATAGCCGCAGGTTGGTCGCGTTATCATCAACCACCAGCACGGGCTCCCCGTTAAAGCGATGGCTATGCCGGCGTTCATCCGGGCCAGGCGCCTGGGCCGCAAGCGGCAGCGCGAAGGAAAATTCGCTGCCTTTTCCCGGCTCGCTGGACACCGTTAATTCGCCGCCCATCGCTGCGACCAGTCGCGCAGAGATGGTTAGCCCGAGCCCCGTACCGCCATAGCGGCGCGTGGTTGAGTTATCCGCCTGGCTGAAGGCTTCAAAAATGGCTTTCTGCTTATCTGCCGGTATGCCAATGCCGCTGTCGCACACCCGGAAACGCCATCGATCCGCGCTATCGCCGGGCTCAACAATCAGGATCACTTCCCCCTTATGGGTAAACTTCAGCGCGTTGCCCAGCAGATTGGTCAGGATCTGGCGCAGCCGCGCGCCGTCGACCAGCAGCACGTCGGGAACGTCGGGCGCAATATCGACCAGCAGCTCGATGCCTTTTTCGCTGGCCCCCGGCATGTGCGGGCGAATAAGCGACTGAATGAAGGGGCGGACCGGGACGGGCTCCGCCTCCAGCTCCACTTTTCCGGCTTCAATCCGGGAAAAGTCGAGAATGTCGTTGATGATATGCAGCAGAGACTGGGCAGAACTCATTACCAGGGGCAGATAATCGCGCTGATCGGCGCTGAGCGCCGTATCCAGGCACAGCTGGGTCATGCCAATAATGCCGTTCATGGGGGTGCGAATTTCATGGCTCATATTCGCCAGAAACGCGCTTTTCGCCTCATTGGCTTTTTGTGCCTCAATGGCCGAGGCGAACGCCTGAATTTCAGCCTCCTTGCGCCGCGTAATATCCTGCAGCGTGCCAATCACGCGCTCGGCGTTTCCCTCAATGGAGAGCGTGACCACCTGGCCGGAGAGCAGCATCCAGCGCAGTCCTTCGGTAGGGTGATGCACGCGAATTTCACATTCAAAGACCGGGCGATGATCCTGCTTCGAAGCCTGTAGAGCCTTGCGCAGCGCTGCGCGATCGTCCTCGTGAACCTGGTTAAGTAAAAAACGCACCGGATATCGCCACTGGGTGCGCGACTGGCCCAGCATGGCAAGCAGGGTGTCGTTCACCTGGAGCGTGTCGCCGGAAACCTGCCAGTCCCAGATCCCGATATGGATGGATTCCGCGGTCAGCAGAAAATCGTCATGCAGCTGGTGCCGCGCCCGCTGTGCTTCATCCAGCTCGGTAATATCGCTGTGCAGGCTGACAATGCCGCCGTCCGCAAGCCGCTGATGCTGGACGAAGATGCGCCGCTGGCCCGCCTGCCGCACTTCGCAGTGTTTATCCTGCCGACAGTTGCGCACGATCGACTCGCGCAGCGTCTGACGCAGGCCGGGGTCGACGTTGTAAACGGCGTCGATAAAGCGTTCCGCCAGCGACTCCAGCGTTGTGCCCGCCTTCAGCCACGGGGTGATGACCGGATAAAACAGGGCCACGTTGTGATTCCAGGCCTGCAGGCGTTCCTCGCGGTCATAAATCATGACGGCCGCCGGCAGCGCGTTAAGATCGTACGTGAATGCGCTCATCGTGATCCTCCTACGCGCGGTAGTGCAGTTCTGCCTGCCGGCGCAGGTATTCCAGCCCGGGCGCGATCGCCATGGCCCAGGCCGTCAGGATCTCATCGTCGCACTGCGGATCGCGCAGGCTCACGGTGTTCAACATCGCTTCGCGCCACAGGGCGAAAAAACGCGGGGGGAGGTGGAGACCGTCGTCGCTTTGCTCCCGCGCCAGGCGCTCGAGAAAATCAGGCACGATTAACGCGCCGTCTACCGCAAGCATGGCGAAGAAACTCTTAAACAGAGTCTGCTGACCCTCGCTATCCGGCAGGCGAGAAAAATGCTGCTCCGTCTCGGGCGACATATGAACGAAGGCGTCATAGAACGTCTGGAAAAACGCCGTTTTATCATTATCCGGAAAGACGCGGTTCAGGCTGGATTCAAACAGATCGCGGTAAAATTTCACGGCGTCCTCCTTACGGCATTTTCGCCCGGTAGACAGTGCCCGACGGGCGTATAGTCATCTGCCACACGGCGCGTAAAGTAGCTCTCTTTTTTGGCCCGGCGGGCATCAAACAGGGGGCCCGCGTTGTGTTTAAAGAACAGGGCTTCCAGCACCGTGGCATTGGTGGAAAGGGTGAGCGCAGCGTTGGTATCGCCCGTGGCTTCCTGGCGGCCTTCGTACCAGCCTTTCTGCGGATCGTTAAGATGCTTTGTCACCGTCATCAGCACGTCGGTGTAAGGGGTGTCCCACAGTGCCCACAGGGCAAAGACCGCTTTGGTCGATACCTGCGCGAAACGGGTGTAGTCTCGTCCATCGTCACCGACAGAGTTCCAGGCATAGCCATTTCCCCAGACCGTATCCTGAATATGCCAGGGGGCCTGCGGGAGCGAGAAATCTGCTCTGGCCGTCAGGATCTTATCGGTCTCCCAGCGGGCCTTCTGGCTTAGCCAGACGTTTTCGGCCTGCTTGCGCAGGTGCTTTTGCCGATCGGCCGCAACGCCTTCGGGCTCCCAGCCAAACTCCAGGCCCGGCAGCATATAGGGAAGGGTGGCGATCAGGGAGGGCTGCCAGGTGGTGCGCGGATCCCGGGCATCGACGGCCAGACGCCGCTGGGCGATGATGACGTGGTGCGCCGGGGGCGTAAACGCTTTCTCCGGGGAAAACCCCCACAGCCGAAACGCCGTTGCGGCATATTCGCTCTCGCCCAGGCGCAGCTCCTCGCGCACCACCGGCTGGCCGTTTTGCAGGGAAGATGACCACAGTTCGCCTTCGCTGTCGATGACCGGACAGAAATTCCAACGCAGGATAATTTTATCCAGGTATTCGCTGTACTGCGGTTCCCGCTCTGCGGTGAGGCGCAGGGCGAGCATCAGACGCGCCATATCGCGTGCGGACCAGCCATTTTTAACGGGCTTGCCGCTAAAGTCGATCGGCGTCGCCGTCTGGCTGGAATAAAGTCGACCCGGCGTCCGGGCCTCGGTCAGCATCATGCGGTTGAGGGTGCCCATCAGCCGCGTCAGGCGAGCGTCATACTCGGCCTCCTCAATCAGCCCAAGCTCTTTGGCCGCCAGCAGGGCGATAAGCGTATCGCCCATTTGCCAGAGCGTGACGCGGGGCTGTTTGTCGCTGCCGTTGACCAGCCCGGTTTGCGGCTGGGTATTATTGACGAAATAGCGCCAGGCGATCGCCGCCCACGTCTGCTCTTCCGGCGTCAGGGCGGCAATACGCGCGCTGGAGTGCCAGCCGCCACTGATGAGCCAGCGCCAGCCTGCGCCCTGATGGGCAAACAGCGCAAAGACGATCGCGCCTGCAAGGAGTAATCCCGCAAGCCCTCTGGCTAAGGTTTTAAGCATTGCGCAGTCACCGGAGGCAGTTTAACGGGCTCGTCCACGCTGCATGACGCGCACTGGCAGGCCTGGCAGGCGGGTTTGGTGCGCTGCGTGACGCCGGTCCGGTCGCACCAGCTTTTTACGGCCGGTGTGCTGGTCAGGAACGGACGGCTGCGCAGCGCGTTGTTCTCTTCAAACTGATCGAGCAGCTTTTGATCCCACAGAGACGGGGCAAAATCCTTGCTCTTCGGATTGTCGGTGTTGAAGGCCAGCAGTTTTCCCTCTTTTTTGAACAACAGGGCCTCCAGCATGATGCCGTTATTGTTCGCGGTGAACTCTTTGATCGGCCCGTCGCCGTTTTCATACAGCCCTTCGTAGTAGCCTTTTCCCTCTTCATTGGCATTCTCAATGGTATTGAGCAGGCGGTCGGTATAAGGTGAGTTCCACAGCACCCACATGCCCAGCGCCGCCTTCAGCGAAATCGCGGCAGCGTTAGGGACGAACTGTCCCTTATCGGTAATGGTGTTCCAGTTGTACCCGTCGCTGAAGACGGTGTCATAGACGAAGTAAGGGGCCTTATCGAGCTGGTGCTCGGAGCGCGCGGTGAGGACGCCGGTAATGGTGTAGCGGTTTTCCTGAGCCTGATAAACGCGGTCAGCAAAGTTTTTCATCCACGTCAGGGAGTAGTCGCGCGGGGCGTTATCCCGGTCGGTCGGTTTATCAAAGCCGAACTCCAGCCCATAGAGCAGGTAGGATTCCGTCACCACGTAGTTATGCTGTGACGTGTTGCGCGGGTCGCGCGTATCGTAAGGGACCAGCACGCAGTAGATCTCGGCCAGCTCGTAAGGCTGCGGACGGCTGGCTTTGCAGGTATTAAACCCCCACAGCTGGTAACCGGCCGCGCCGTACTCTTCATAGCCCAGCCGCCCTTCCTGAACGTACTTCGGCTGGCCGTTCTCCAGATAGGCCCCGTACAGCGTGCCGCAGGGGTCGATCGCGTGGCTGAAATCCCAGCCGAGCACCACGTTATCAATGCTGTTGCCGTATTCCGGATAACGCTCTTTGATGATTTTCAGCCAGACCAGCATTCGCCCGATATCCAGCGCCGAGAAGCCAATTTCGCCGGGCTTGTTGGTGTAGTCCACCTTCTGACCGCTGATGGTGTTATAGGCCTTGTTGGGCAGCTCGTTGCGGAACAGTACCAGGGTGTTTAACGTGGCGAGAAACTTCAGCATCCGGCGGTCAAATTCCGCTTTATCAACGATCCCGAGTTCGCGCGCCGCCGTCAGGGCGGCCAGATAGGAGGCGCTGTCCCACATGGTGGTGGAGGGATATTTGTTGACCGCATTCACTAGGCCCGTCGTGGGCTGATAGTTGGTGACGAAATACTGCCAGGCGTTTTTCGCAATGGTCATCTCTCGGGCCGTCAGCTCGCCGCTGCGCGGGGCGTAGCCTGATGCAGGCAGCACGGTTTCCGCGCGCGCGGTCGAGAGCGCCAGCCAGCAGATCGTTATTCCCGTGAGCAGGTGGAAAAGGATCGGGGATCTTGGCTTCATGGCGTTGCTCCTGCGGGAGTGGATGAATGAGTGGCTGTGGAGAAGCAGGCCAGACAAAGCATCTGGCCGTGCGCGATATACGACAGACTTTCCAGCACGATGGCGTTGGTGTCGGCGTCCACGACGCTATTAACGCTGTTATTAAGATTGAAGCCGCGTTGCCAGCCTTTACCCGGCACCAGAAGCGGCAGAACCTGCTGGCGCAGCGCCTCGCTCCAGCTGTTGCGGAACAGGGCATACCAGGCAAACGCGGTGCGGGTGGAGGCGATCGCGACTTTCTCCGGCACTTCGTCACGCAGGGCGCGCGCCTGTACCGGCTGCCTGTTGGGCAGATCGGTAACGTAATCCGGTGCCGGTTCGGCGTAATCCGTGCTGATGGGAGGTTTTGGTGAACGCAGGCCGTGGCGCCGCTGCTGGATCTGCATAATTCGCCACGCAATTTCAGCGCTCTGCGCATCAAAGCCCAGCTCAAGACCGGTTAACAGGTAGGGGAGACTAATCAGCGAAGTTTGCTTGCCCCAGGGCGTACGTAGCCCTTCATCGGGCACCATTACGCCATCCAGATCGATCATCTTTTGCCCTTCAGGCGGGTTGGTCACCGCGAGTCCTGCCGCGCTGTCAATCATGCGCAGCGTATGGCTGGCATAGAGACGGTAGCCAAAGCTGTCCCGCTGCTCGTCGGCAGCCAGAGTCCAGTGATGGAGCGGTACCGCCGCCTGGCTTTGGGTGCTGTTTTCCATCAGCGCGCCGGTGCGCCAGACGCTAAACAGATCGCGGATGGCCGCCGCGTGCTGAGGATAGCGCCACAGCAGGGTCTGTAATGCCGTCAGCAGCCGGCTCAGACCGATTGCGGAGGCCTCAGGCTTGCCCAGGATCTTGAGCGTGTCCGCATGGTAATAGGCGGCGGGGAGACCTTTGTCATTGAGCGGCAGTTGCCCCAGCGTGAACACGGCGGTGCTGACTCTCTCGTCAAACTCATCGGCGGAAATAATATTGAGCTGCTCTGCGGCAGCGGTCGCAAACAGGTAGCTTCCCACGCTCCAGAGGCTCAGCCAGGGTTCACCGTCGCTGGCGTTCGCCAGCCCGTTTGGCTGGGTATTATTCACGTAGTATTGCCAGGCGACCCGCGCCCAGATGGCTTCGTCATAGGTCAGCGCCCGTTTTGTGGGCAGCGGCGGAAAGTCTTTACTGAGCGCGATGCCGCCGCTGCTTTCCACGCGCGTGGGCATCTGTTTCTCCACCCAGACCACAATGGCAAAGCCGATCAGGAAGCCGAGCAAAATGGTGAGGTAGCTGCGCGCGGGCAGCAGGGCATCACGTATCCTCATTGGGTGACCTCGTCCTCTTCAGCGGGCGTCCACATGGCTGCGAAAATCAGCGGCAGCATGGCGGCGATGTTCACCCCTCCCCAGAAAATATTGATGACATAGCCGGAGGGGTCATCCACCTGTCCACGCGCCACCTGGATACCGCCCCAGATAAGCCCTGCGAGGGTCAGCACCACGATGGCAATTTGCGGCTTCACCAGGTAGAGAAAACGGCCCGTCTGCCGCTCTTTTGGCGTGACGTGAAATTTGATCTGTTCGCCCCGCAGCACCGTATTGAGCGCGCGCAGGTTCATGGAAAAGAAGGAGAGGTATGAGGCCCTGCCGTCCCAGGCCGAGATCCCCCAGGTGCCGAACATAAAGGCCAGCTCGGAGAAAATAAAAAACGGGAGAAAATGCAGATAGAACGGCGTCGACCAGGCGGACACCGGCGGAATGCCGGTGAACAGATAGATAATGGGTGAAATCAAAAACACCGTGTTCCATACGCAGGCCATGTATGACCAGAAGGTGGTGGCATACATCAGCGTCTGGGGCAGAGAGAGCCTGAAGCGGCGACGGCTGAAGATGTTGTCATGAAACAAAATATCCAGCGAGCCGGCGGCGTACTTAAAGCGCTGGATCATCCAGGTGAGCATATCCTGCGGAGAGAGCATCTTCGACTCAACCCGCGGATGCATAACCGAGCGCCAGCGTCGTGCGGCGTCACCGTGCAGCAGCACCGAGGTGTAAATATCTTCCGAGACGTGGAATTTGTAGGGGGTTAGCTCGGTGTCAAACGCCACGTGCGGACGCATTGCATTCTGCAGCGCGTCCCGGGTCTCCTCATCGCGAATGTCGCGCGTATGACGATGGATCTCCTCTTCGACGGACCAGACGTAGCTTCTCAGCGCGGCCTGCATGACCGCCTCGCGACGGTGAATGGACGCCGCGCCACAGCAGAAAGCCGCGTTCGCCCAGTTGCGCCGCCGCAGGATCACGTCATAGAACATGCGCGGATCGTTAAAAAACGGGTCGCGGCCTATCGTGACCGGGCCAACACACTTTTGAATCAGCCAGCCCAGACCGTAGCCCACTTTTCCGGCTTTTCGCTGGCCCCAGCGCGACAGGTTTTCTCCTTCCGGAAGATCGAAGAACCACTGCGGCGTCTGTACCCAGGCCACGTCCGGATCGCGAAAATAACCCAGCGTATGGCTGAGCAGGGTGGGAAATACCCGGGTATCGGCGTCGCAGATAACAATGAAATCGCCGTCGGTTTGCTCAAGGCCGTTGCGCAGGTTGCCGGCCTTAAAGCCGATGTTGGTCTGGCGAGTGATATAGTTAACGCCTTCCTCTTCACAGACGGCTTTCATCTCCGGGCGGCGGCCGTCATCAAGCACGTGGATGCGGTAGTCAATCGGGAACGGGTACGCCATCTTCAGGGCATCGCGAATGGACAGCCTGACCAGCTCGGTGTCTTCCGAGTATGTGGCAATGAACAAATCCACTTTTACAGGACGGGGTTCAACGGCCTCCTCAGGCGACAGACATTCGTTAATTTCGCCGGGCGGCGGACTCTGAGGAGGATCCTGTTCTTTCCACAAATTGATGGTAAACAGCACGGTCCCTATCCAGGCCAGGGTTTCGGCGAGGACCAGCGGAATGGCATACCATAATGCGTCAGTATTCAGGGAGGCGGTCCAGCGCCAGTAAATATAATTTGCACCAAGAATAAGCGCCGCGACCGCTAATACCTGCCAGGTCATCATTACCCAGCGCGGTGTTGTTAACGGTTCCGGAGGACGACGATGTTCAAAACGGGAAAAATAAAAATCCATAGTTCCGGCGTTCCTGATTCCGTGAAAATGCAGACCCATTCTGCTGCGCAGATAGTTGCTCAAAAGCGAAAGAAAATAGCGATTAAACAAGATTTAAGATAAGTGTAGAACGCCGAATAAAAGTGTCCAGCCACGTTTTTATTAATATTTAGCGGTGTTTAATTCAACTTAAATTCTGCTTAATATCTTTCATCTGCTGACGATAAATTGCGGTTACTATTCCTTTAGGCTATCTACTTTATTTAGACCTTAATTTTCGTTTTCAGGCAAAGGACACCCTATGAGCCATGTTGCGCCGTCGGTAGCGCAAGAAGATGACGCTAAATCAACAGCATGGCAGTATGTCGTTGCAGGTACCAGGGACCTGAGAATCGACTTTATGCGCGGCATTGCCCTCGTCATGATGGTCGTGGCGCATACGGAGGTGATGTCGGTATTTAATATATTCTCCTGGGAGCGTTTTGGGTTAACAACCGGTGCAGAAGGTTTTGTTATTCTCTCGGGGTTTATGCTGGGCATGCTGAACCGCGCGCGTTTGCAAAAAGTGGTTTTGCTCACGGTTTCCTGGGGGCTTTATCTCAGGGCGTGGAAAATATATCGTGTAAATATCATTATCATAGTGTCGTTTATTCTTCTGGCCTATATCCCGCATATTAACGTTTTCGAGGTCACCCATTTTACCGACCGTTTTTCGGGTGAAAGCTGGTCGCTTTATCCGGTTACGCCGCAAATTAAAGAGACCTGGTTCAACATTATCCTCTATTTGCAGATCGGCCCCCATCAGACGCAAATTCTGGGGCTGTATATCTTTTTGCTGCTACTCAGCCCGCTATTTTTGGGGATGCTGCAGAAAGGAAAAGTGTGGTGGCTGCTGGGGCTGTCGCTGCTGGTGTACGGCCTGTGGCAGCGGTGGCCGCTTCGGCTGACGCCGTCGGAATTCGAATTTGCCTTCCCGCTGCTCGCCTGGCAGTTCATCTTTGTGCTGGGCATGGCCAGCGGCTGGTATAAAGCCGAACTGCTCTCTTTCGCCCGGACGCCTCCGGGGAAAGGGGTGGTAGTGGCGCTGGTCATGGTGTCGCTGGTGCTGGGATTTGTAGCCCAGAACCATACCAACCCGTTTATGCCGCCCGCGCTGCTGATGCACGTCATCCCGCCTGACAGCTTCAATTCGTTTTATCACACCTGGGCGGCGAAGAACGGGCTGGGCCCGGTGAGAGTGTTAAACGATATCGCCCTGATGGTCACCGTCTACCTGGTGCTGACGTATTGCTGGACGCCGCTCAATCGCCTGCTGGGATGGTTCCTGATCCCGCTCGGCCAGCACTCGCTTTATACCTTTATTTTGCATGTGTACGTGGTGCTGCTGGTGAGCCAGTTCATCACCTTCGACTTATGGCGTCATGCCTGGATAGAGAACACGTTAGTGCATGCGGCGGCACTGGGTATTTTGTGGCTGATGGCAAAATACGACGTCGGCGCACGCTGGATACCTAACTAAGGATGGCGGTTATGCGCGAAAAATGGCTTCTGGCGGGCGTGCTGCTCGCCGCGATACCCGCCGCGGAGGCGGCGAAAAGCAGTGAAAATGAATCCCTGCGCGATAAGAACGGTGAACCCGTTCAGGCTGGCGTCTTTACCAGCCGCTGGGGGCGCCTGTTCTCGGGTAACGACAAGAAATTCTCAGGTGCGCTGAGCTTTAGCTCGGGACTGAAAGAGCAGTGGATGAGCATTCCGAACAGTTCAGACACCGCCACGGAAAAGAAAAAGTTTAACCAGACGCTAAATCTCAGCCTTCAGTATTCCCCCTACAGCTTCTGGTTTGCCAACATCACGTCCCGACTGCCGGTCAGAGACACCAGCCGCTACACCGCCGATTTTCGCTACAGCTTCGGCTACGATGACTGGCACGCCAACACGGTGAGCCTGGTTTACAGCAACTACGGCGATAACCACTTCTGGACGTCGGGTAGCCGACGACACACCTATTTCGAACAGGGCGCCTTTACGCTGGCCTACAAGTTTTCGCTACCGAAACCGGTCGAAAACACGCTCCTGATTAATAAAGGGGATTCCATCATTTGCCAGGTCGGGTACAGCTGGGTGCCGCGGTACTACGATCTCAGCAGCGATGACATTCGCAAAAATAAAAACGTCATGCTCGGCGGCTGCGGCTACACCTTCAAACAACATTTCTTCGTTCGCGCGACGGCATTCTGGTTCCCGGACAGCAGCCAGCAGCAGCCCTGGAACGGCGATTACAGCTACAGCTTCGGTTATGCCGGCTATACGCCGGGTTCGTTCTCCATCCAGTACGCGAACTATGCGGGAACGCGCTATCCGGGGCACGGTAACGGGAATGCAAAATTCAGGGAAGGGACCGTGAGCCTCATCTGGTTCTTACCGCTTTAGGAGGGATGTATGTCGGCGCTGCACGTGTTAATCGTTGAAGATTCGCTGATTTATCGTCGGTTACTCTCCCGAATGCTCACCCAGTGGGGGTATATCGTGAGCGAGGCGGAAAATGGCGTCGCCGCGCTGGAAATACTGTCCAGCCAGCCGATCAGCATGGTGATAAGCGACTGGGACATGCCGGAAATGGACGGTCTCACGCTGTGTCAGACCATTCGCAACCGTCAGTTTGGCCACTATGTGTATATCATTCTTTTGACGGCCCGCGAGAATGCAGGGGATTTAACGCAGGGCTTTGATGCCGGGGCGGACGACTTTTTAAGCAAGCCGGTCGAGCAGGATGAACTGCGGGCGCGGCTCCACGCCGGGGTCCGTATTTTGACCCTGGAGGCGACCCTCGCGGCGCACAACAAGCGCCTGAGTGAAGCGTTGCATCAGATTGAACAGGATCTTGAACTCGCGGCGCGCGTTCAGCACTCGGTGCTGCCATCGCACCGCTTACGCTTTGGGAACTACTTTTCCGACTGGCTTTTCTTGCCGTCTGCGTGGGTCTCGGGGGATGTGTTCAATATTTTTCCGCTGGATTCTCACGTTGGGTTCTATTGCGTGGATGTGTCCGGTCACGGCGTGGGGGCCGCGATGATGTCCCTCGCGGTGGCGCGCCAGTTCTTACATGGCCGGGTGGTAGACCGTTTTTTGTTTACCGATCGGGGCGGCATTCAGTCGCCTGCGGAGGTGATCAGGATCCTGAACAGCCGCTTTTGCAGTGAAGAGAGCGACATTACCAGCTATTTCACCATTATCTACGGGGTAATCGACCCCGAGAGCGGACGAGGGGTGTTGTGTCAGGCCGGGCATCCTACTCCCGTCATTGTGAACGCAGACAGCGCCGTCACGTCCGTGGGCAACGGCGGCCCGCCGGTCGGGCTGATGCCTGACCTCAGCTGGGAGGACGTCGCGTTTACCCTCAATCCGGGGGATCGCTTATGCTTATTCAGTGACGGTATTACGGAGTGTGAGAACGTCAGCGGCGAGCAGTTTGGCCCGCAGCGTCTCGAACGCTGGCTTCATGACCATGCCCGACTTCCGGTTGACCAGCTCCTGCCGCGGTTCGGTGACCACCTGACCGGCTGGCGCAACGCAAATCGTGATGAACCGACCGCCTTAACCGATGACGTTTCACTGCTCGTGATCGAGCGTCAGGGAGAACAGAATGATTATTAACACCGAACGACTACCGCACGCCAATATTCTCACGCCCGCGGTCCGGCGGCTGGATGCCTCCGTTGCCGCGAGCTTTAAAGCGTCCGTGACGGAGGAAATTGGCGACGATCGCAAGGCCTTGATTGTTGACTTCAGCAAAGTGGATTTCATCGACAGCAGCGGGCTGGGAATGCTGGTGTCGTTGTTTAAGCTGATGAACGGGAAAGGCGACATGGCGCTGTGCTCCCTGAACCCCGGGATAATGAATATGTTCACCCTGACCCGCATGGATCGCATATTCCGTATCTATCCGGATAAAAGCAGCGCGCTTGCGCAGCTGGGGCAGTAGATGCAGACGCCGGTGCAGGCAGAATTTCCGGCGGTGCTCGGTTCCCTGACGCCGCTGGCCGGCTGGCTGGAAGAGCGGCTGAGGGCGCTTCCCGTAGATGACGAGTGGCGTTTCGCGCTCGATCTTGCCGTCTGTGAGGTGGCGACGAATATCATCCGCCACGCGCTGCATGAGGATGCCTCGCGCGCATTCAGCGTACGGTTCGACATCCGCGACAGCGATGTCTGCATTGTTTTTACCGACGCGGGTGACGCGTTCCCGCTGGAGCGGCTTGAGGCCGCCAGGCGAGACCGTTTTTGTGAAATCTCGCCGCTGCTGGAGAGCGGCAGGGGGCTGATGCTCATTTTGCTGAGCGTCGATCGTTTCACTGTGGAACGCGTGACGGGTGAAAACATCGCCACGCTTGAAAAGAAAATTAGCGTATGACCCGCGGGCCATACGCGTGGTGTTTTTATTTCGCGTTGCCAGCAAACAGCTCCGGCGCCCACGGACGCGGATCCACCTCCATAAACGGCGCGCGCTCGAAGCGATCCTTCAGCGCCCACGGCACCGTGCAGTCGAAGATCGTCTTGCAGGAGATCCCGTTTCCGCGAATCGAGGTGCTGTAATCCGGCGACTGGGATGGATCCAGCTGGTGGCCGCGGATCCCCGGAATATTGGTGATGCTGACATCGCCCTGCATGCGCGTCGTCATCGCCCACAGGATGTCGTCACTGTCGAAAATATCCACGTCTTCGTCGACCAGAATAATGTTTTTCAGCTCCGAATAGGTGGCCAGGGCGATAAGCGCCGCCTGGCCCTGACGTCCTTCGTCTGACGGCTGGCGTTTTTTCACCTGCAGTATCCCGAGGAACTTGCCGCCGCCCGCGGTATGGGCATAGACGTTTTGCAGGAAACCCGGAATTGCCTCTTCAACGGCATTACGGATGCTGGCCTCCGTCGGCAGTCCGGCCAGCGTGGTATGTTCTTCCCCCGGTCCCACCAGCGTTTGCAGGATCGCGTGGTTTCGCATGGTCACGGCTTTCACTTTAATCACCGGCAGGGAGGGGTTCGCCTCGCCGCAGTAGCCCGGGAACTCCGGCATCGCGTGGCCGGTGTTGGTATGCTGATCCTCTCTCACGCGCACGCCCGGCAGCAGTTCACCTTCGATGATGATTTCCGCCCGCGCGATGGCTTTCTCTTTGACCGCCACGCCCTGCACCAGCTCGACCGGCTGCTGGCGCAGCGCCCCGGCGACGCCCAGCTCGTTGTAGCCAAACGGCGTGGTCGGGGCCTCAAAGCACGCGCCGATATAGATGGCGGGGTCGAGACCCATGTTGATCGTCACCGGCAGCGGTTTTCCGGCATCCTCCGCCTTTTTGCGGAACACTTCGATATGGCGCCCGGCGGCAAGGAACATGGAAAGCTCGTCGCGCTCCTGCACGCAGAGGCGGTGAATGGTGACATCCGTCAGCGAGCTGTCTTCCGGATCGCTTGCCAGCACCAGTCCCAGACAGAAGAACGGACCCGCATCAATCGGCGTGTTGGTCGGGGCCGGAAGCAGCTTGCGCAGATCGAAGTCAGGATCGTCAGCGTAGAAGACCTGTTCCTGACATGGAGCCTGCGAGGCCGGAACGACAACCGGCGCAACCGGCTTTTTCACCGCCTGGCCGACGTGTTTTGCCAGTTCAGAAGGCTCGCAGCCTAACAGCAGCGCCGCGCGCTCGCGGCTGGCGTGCATGCCCACCAGGATGCGGGAGTGCGGATAGCCCTTAATGCTGTTGAACATCATGGCCGGGCCCGTGCGGGTCGGGCGTTTGACCGTGCCGCCTGCGCCGATATGGCGATAGACGCCCGCCAGTTCGGCGTTGGGGTCGACCGGACGATCGGTTTCAATATACTGCCCGTCGTGGCGCTGCAGTAAGGCGATGGCGCTGCGAAGATCGTTAATCTTGTTTTCCATATTTTCCTCCCTCGGTTGAATCCCTCCATTTTTATGGCAATGACCAATAGCATCAATTGCATCATTACTGTTAAATTGATAACGAAATTTATATCAATACAGGGGGACGTCTCGTGCAGTTTCGTCAGATGCACCACTTCATCGTCGTGGCCGAAGAGCTCCACATGCACCGGGCCGCCGAGCGTCTGAACATGGCGCAGCCGGCGCTGAGCCAGCAGATAAAGGCGCTGGAAGAACGTTTAGGCGTCACGCTTTTCAGCCGGGCGAACCGCCGCTTAACCCTGACGCCCGCGGGCGAAGCGTTTCTGGTAAAGGCCAGGCTCGCCATCTCGCTGACCGAACAGGCGGTGCTGGACGCCAGACAAACGGCACGGGGCGAGCAGGGCGTGTTAAACCTCGGGTGCGTGTCGAGCGCGATGTTTGACGGCAGGCTGCCCGCCGCGCTTCGCCAGATGCACAGCCGCTGGCCGGCCATTACCATGTCCCTGATGACGGGAAACGTGCAGACGCTCTACGCCGCCGTGCAGAGCAACCAGCTGGATGTGGCCATAATCCGCGCGCCGCTGCCGTCGCTGCCGGACGATCTGCAAAGCCGCCCGTTTGCCTCGGAGAAAACGGTGCTGGCGCTGTATCGTCAGCATCCGCTGGCCGGATCCGCCGCGCTGACGCTTTCGTCGGTGAAAGACGAAAAATGGATCTCCCTGCGCGATCCGGAGGGAATGGGGCTGGAACAGTACTTCTATGACGCCTGCAGCGGAGCGGGCTTTCAGCCGGACGTCGTGCAGAATGCGACCGACGTGCCCACGGTGATAAGCCTGGTTTCGGCGGGGTTTGGGCTGGCGCTGCTTCCCGCGTCGGCAAAGGCGGTGAGCGTCGAGAATGTCGTCTACGTGGACATCCTCGACCGGCTGCGGGAGAGCGAACTCACCCTGGTTTGCCACCGGATTATTCGCTCAGAGGTGCTTAAAAAGTTTCTGGTAACGCTCGATCACACCTGACGTCCGGCGGCCCGCAGCAGCAGCTCGCGCAGCCAGGCGTTCGCCGGATCCTGGCTGTTTTTCGGGTGCCAGTACATGTTGATGGTAATGGGCTGGAGCGGCAGCGGTGGTGCAAAGAGATCCAGCGTGCTGGCGAACTGCTTCAGCATCCGTTCCGGCAGGGTGCACACCAGGTCGGTACCGGCAACCAGCGCAGGCGCCATAGCGTAGCTCTGGGTGGACATGGCAACGTGTCGCTGATAGCCCAGCCCGGCGAGGGTTTGGTCGACAAATCCGGTAAACGGATCGCCCGCCGACGACACCACCAGATGGGAAAGCGCGCAGTAGATCTCCAGATCTAACGCACCCGTTCCGCGCGGATGGCCTTTTCGCTGGGCGGTGGCAAACGTGTCGTCGAGAAGTTTGCGCCTCACCCATCCGTCATGGGCGCCCGCGCTTACGCCGATGTAGAGATCCACATCGCCGTTCTCCAGCTGCTGCGGCAGGTCAGCTATCTCCGGCAGGGCGAAGCGCAGGCGGATACCGGGGGCATCGGTTCTAATCTGGTTAAGTAGCCCGGTGCCGAGCATCAGCGCCGGATTCTCATGCAGCGCGATAACAAAGGTCCGGCTGCTGGTTTGCGCATCAAACGCGGTGGGCGCAAACATCGCGCTGATGCCGCGCAGCACGCTTGCCACCTGCGGCCTGAGCGCTTCCGCTCGCGGCGTGGGCAATACCCCGCGTCCATGCGGGGAGGGAATAAACAGCGGTTCGCCAAACAGCGTGCGCAGACGCGCCAGACGGGCGGACAGCGCGGGCTGGCTGATGCCCAGCCGCGCGGCCGCATGGGTGATATTCCTGTCCTGAAGCAGGGCGTCCAGCGTCAGGATCAGGTCTATGTCCATATCAGAGATGGGCGTCATCCTATTTCGCGCTGCTGGCGTCACGGTTGGTATAGGTCACAGGGACCCAGGCATAGCCGCCTTTCTCGCCTTTCGTAACATAGCCGATGCCCGGGAAAGGCAGGTGCGGGGCGGCAACCAGGTCCTTGTTTTTCACAAAGTCAGCGAACGCATGCTCGCGAACGCTTGCCGCTTTGTTCTCATCTTCATCGTAGGTGATGGTCACCGCAGGCTGCGGAAACTGAACCGCCGCGGCATGAATGATGTCGCCGACAAAGGTGATCTTCTCGCCTTTGCTCGTCAGCGTGTAGAAGGCTGAGCCCGGCGTGTGGCCGGGATGAACCGTGCCGGTCAGCCCCGGTAGAATCTCCGATGTGCCGCTAAACGGCACCACTTTTCCCGCATCCAGATAGGGTTTTAAGGTCTTCTGCGCGACGTCAAAGTAGTTCTTGCCGTAGCCGGTTTTCTTCTGATTGTCGTCGTTAAAGAAAAAGTCGATATCTGGTTTGCCAACGAAAACGCGCGCGTTGTTGAACACCACCTTGCCATCCTTCACCAGACCACCGGCATGATCGGAGTGGGCGTGGGTCAGCAGGACTTCAGTGATGTCCTCGGGTTTTATCCCCTGCGTGGCGAGGCTTTCAACCAGACGTCCGCCGGTATCAGGGCCAAAGAGCTGGCCCGAGCCTGTATCCACCAGAATTTTATGTCCGGGTATCGCAATCAGAAAAGCGTTGATGGAGACCTCAGCCGGGTTGGTCTGAAAGTTTTTCGCGAGCAGCGCATCAATGTTTTGCGGCGTTGTCCGGCGCAGCAGCTTGTGCAGATCCTGCGCGACGGTCCCGTCGGTAAACGAGGTGACCAGAACGTCGCCGACCTGCACGCTGTAACCGCCCGCCGGTTGTTTAACGACGTGCTGGGGCGTCTCCGCCGAGGCCTGGAGCGCAGGGTAAAAAAGCAGTGAACTGGAAATCAGCGTGGAAAGAGCAAGTTTTTTCACGGTAAGCATACGAGTCTCCTTTGAAAGTGCTCATCTTACTGCTCCGTAAAATTATAAGAACCTGCCCAGAAATGATAGGACCTATAAACGGGATGGATAGGAAATCGAAGGGCCGGGAAGGCGCGCGATAGCTTTCCCGGCCCGTAGACATTATTTTTTCAGCGGTACGTTCCAGCTGTCCGGCGTGGCTTTGGACCATGAGCCATAAGCGGCATTAGGCAGCACAATCCAGTCGTTGCCGAAGTGTTCGGCGCTGGCTTCAACCAGCTCACGCTGCTGCTCGCTCGGCTTTTTGTTTTTAAACTGCACGGCGAAGTCCGGCAGGCTGTCGCCGAACAGCATCACGATCTGCTGCTTTTTGAGAATGCTCTGGCGACGCTCTTCCTTGCTGACCGTATCCAGCAGCACGCTTTCGTCAGACACCTGCGGCAGGCCGAGAGCATTTAACGTCTTCAGCGTGTCGGCTTTGTTTTCCTGCATACGATCCGAAACGTAGTAGATGCGGACTTTGCTTTGATTCACGTGGTCAAGAAACGCTTTCGCCCCCGGAATTAAGCCGGGTTTACCCTGTTTCTCCCAGTCGCTCCAGGTGTCCCATTTCGTATAGTCGTGACACTGCTCCGCGTCGCGCACCAGCAGAGGGGTGTTATCCAGCACCGTTTCGTCGAGGTCCATCACCACGGCGTAGTTTTCTGGCGTTTTCAGATCCTTTAACTTTTCGTTAAAACGCTCGGTGGCAAACCGATAGGTTTGCAGCTGAAGGGCCATAATCTCTGCCGATTTCTGCTGATAGCGCAGCGCCATTTCGTACGCTTTCGGTTCGCACAGGTCGCGCCCGGCAGCCGTCGCGGTTGCCGCTGCACTCATAACAGGTAATGCCAGCAGTAATGCCTTAGCCATTGAATTCACGCTTTTTTCCTCAACACCCTGGTTAAAATCCCGAAAGCGTAATGAAATTCAGTGACAGAAATATGACCGCGATGTGGCAATGTGTTTCCGCTAGACCAGCATGTAATACCAGAAGAGGGCAACCTCGTCTTTTTCCGGTAAAGCGTTGTAGAGATAACGGTCGTATCCGCCCAGGGTAAATCCGTAATTACGGTAAAACAGACAGGCAGAGACGTTCACATTTTGTGTTTCAAGCCGTAATCCCGGCGCGTTTACGCTGCGGGCCCACACGTGCGCGGCGGCCATTAATTTTTGCGCGGCGCCGGTTCTGCGTCTGGTGCGATCGACGGCAATATAATCCACTGAAATAAACTTATTCCAGCCGACTGACGCTGTAATAAATCCCGCTATTTCACCGTCGTCCGTTTCCGCGACGAGAAATATGGCGTCCGGATTAACGCAGTGATTTTCAAGCGTTTGAATGTCGAGTTCGTAGGTTTTTATCCAGGGCTCGGCGACGGCTTCGATATGCAAATCACAATGGATAAACGGCTCCCGGGCAATGTGGCTAATGGTGAAAGAAAAGTCACAGCATTCAAGGCGCGCGAAGTCGGTATTGAGTCCTTTTCGAATCTGCATAGTATTCCCGTTAGTGAGTTATTTCATAAAGAATAGACGAAGCGGTTAAATCCGCTGAGCTCACGCACTTTTAATCCTGAACTAAGCTTGTACTTCGTTCCGCGTAAAATGTGGGTCATTCGAGGACAATGAATGGAATTCAGGACATTTCAAAAGCAGTGGGGTGCTGAGTTTATTTCCGATGACGTTGTACGTTTTCGCGTCTGGGCAGAAGGACAGAAAGAACTTACGCTACGTCTTGCCGCCACCGACGTGCCGATGACGGCAACCGGCGACGGCTGGTTTCAGGCTGACGTCCCCGGCGTCAGGCACGGTGCAGAATATCAGTTTGTTCTTCAGGACGGCATGGCGGTGCCCGATCCCGCCTCGCGGGCGCAAAAGGGCGACGTTAACGGTCCCTCGGTGGTGATCGATCCCCGACTTTACCAGCCGGTCAACCGCGACTGGGCAGGGCGTCCGTGGGAAGAGACGGTCATTTACGAACTGCACATCGGCACCTTTACCCCGGAGGGCACCTTCCGGGCGGCCATCGACAAGCTGCCGTATCTGGCAGAACTCGGGATTACCCAGCTTGAAGTGATGCCCGTCTCCCAGTTTGGCGGTTCCCGCGGCTGGGGATATGACGGCGTGCTGCTGTATGCCCCACACTCAGCGTACGGCACGCCGGAGGATTTCCACGCGTTTATCGACGCCGCGCACGGGCTGGGGCTTTCCGTGGTGCTGGATATCGTGCTCAACCACTTTGGGCCCGAAGGAAACTATCTGCCTCTGCTGTCGCCCGCGTTTTTTGATGCACAGCGGATGACGCCGTGGGGTAACGGCATCGCCTACGAGCGCGAGCCGGTCAGGCAGTACATCACCGACGCGCCGCTCTACTGGCTGACGGAATACCGTCTGGACGGGCTGCGCTTTGATGCCATCGACCAGATTAAGGACGGCTCGGACACCCATGTTCTCGAGGAGATTGCCACCCGGATCCGCGAGACCATTCCGCACCGTCACGTTCACCTGACCACGGAAGACAGCCGCAACGTGATTTTCCTGCATCCGCGCGATGAACAGGGCAACGCGCCGCTGTTTACCGGCGAGTGGAACGATGATTTTCACAACGCTGCCCACGTATTTGCCACCGGCGAGACCCACGCGTATTACCAGGATTTTGCCTTTGAGCCGGAGAAAAAGTTCGCCCGGGCGCTGGCGGAAGGCTTTGTCTACCAGGGCGAGATTTCGCTGCAAACCGGAGAATCCCGCGGCGTGGAGTGCCGCACGCAGCCGCCGCAGTTCTTCGTCGATTTTATTCAAAACCACGATCAGACCGGCAATCGCGCCCAGGGCGAGCGGCTTATCTCCCTCGCGGGTGCCGACAAGACGCGGGTGCTGCTTGCCGCGCTGCTGCTTTCCCCTCATATCCCGCTGCTGTTTATGGGCGAGGAGTTTGGGGAAACGCATCCGTTCCTGTTCTTCACCGACTTTCACGGCGATCTGGCAAAGGCGGTACGGGAAGGGCGCGCGAAAGAGTTTATCGGCCATGCCGGGCACGATGAAACCGTCCCGGACCCGAACGACGTGAATACGTTTATCCGCTCAAAGCTCGACTGGCACAAAATCGCCACCGACGAGGGCAAAACGTGGCTGCGCTATACGCGCCATCTGTTGACGCTGCGCCATCGCTATATCGTTCCGCTTCTGCATCCGGGTGGCGCCGTTGAGGGCCATGTGCTCAAGACCGCGCCCGGCATGGTGGCGGTGTGCTGGCGCTTCCCGTCGGGGACGCTCTCGCTGGCGCTTAATATCGGCATTAAGCCCGTCGCGCTGCCCGATCTCGCGGGTGAGACGCGCTTTGCCTGGCCGGAAGTCACTGACGTTTTACCGCCGAACGGTATTGTCGTTCGCTTTGCTGATGGAGAAGCATCGTTATGATCCCTTCCGCCACGTACCGAATTCAGTTCCGTAACGGCATGACCTTTGACCGCGTTGTGGCGCTGGTGCCGTATATGAAGGACCTCGGCATCAGCCACCTTTACGCGTCGCCCGTGTTCACTGCCACGACGGGGTCTACCCACGGCTATGACGTGACCAACCCGAATGAAATCGACCCCGCCATCGGCGGGCGAGACGGGTTTGACCGTATGGCGGCGGCGCTTAAGCAGGCCGGCATGGGGCTGATTCTGGACATTGTCCCTAACCATATGTCCACCTCGCTGGAAAACGCCTGGTGGCGCGACGTGATTGAGTATGGCCAGCAGAGCCGCTATTTCCGCTACTTCGATATCGACGGGTCACGACCGCTTACGCTGCCGTTTCTTGGCGATACCTTTGAGGCGGAGCTGGAGAAGGGTGCCATCACCTTAAAACGTGACCCTGTCACGGAAAAGGCCGCACTGGTTTACTACGACGCCGAGTATACGCTCAACCCGGGCACGTACAGCGAGGAGAAGAGCATAGCCGAGCTGCACGACGCGCAAAGCTGGCGGCTGATGTCCTGGCGGGAGGCGCCGAAGCTGCTCTCATGGCGGCGCTTCTTTGAGATCACCGGGCTGGTCGGCGTTCGGGTTGAGGATGATGCGGTCTTCGACGATACGCACCGGCTGATCCTTGAGCTGGTCCACGCGGGCGTGGTGGACGGCCTGCGCATTGACCATGTCGACGGTCTGGCGGATCCGCTGGGCTATCTGCAGCGCCTGCGGCAGGCAGCCGGGCCCGACTGCTACATCACGGTCGAAAAGATTCTCGCCAAAGGGGAACAGCTCCCCGCTGACTGGCCGGTATCCGGCACCACCGGCTACGAGTTTATTGCCTCGCTGGCGGAATTGCTGGTCGACGACAGTAGCCTGGGGCGTCTTGAGAAAATCCACGACGAGACGCTGGGCATCACGGTCGATCGCCATGCGGAGCTGCGCGATGCCAAAGGCCTGATGGCCGATCGTAATTTTGAGGGTGAATTCACCACGCTGCTTAACCTTGCTGAGGATCTGGCCCGTCGCAATGAGGTTGCGCTGCCGCGCGAAGAAATCCGTCACGCGCTGCGCGAACTGCTTATTGCGTTTCCGGTCTACCGCACCTACGGCACCCGGGAAGGATTAACCCCGCCGGACGTGGCGCTGCTTAACCGCGTGGTTGCCAGCGTGGAGACGTCGGAAGCGGCGCTCAGCCTGATCGTGCGCATTCTTACCGGCGACCTGCCGGAAGATTGCCGCGAGAGCGCCGCGCTTTTCAGGAGCCGCTTCCAGCAGCTGACCGGGCCGCTGATGGCGAAGTCCGTTGAAGACACGCTCTTCTTTCGCCACAACCTCGAGCTTGCGCTCAACGAAGTGGGTGCCGACCCGACGCCGCGCGCGTTTTCATTATCCCGCTTCCACCAGGAGATGCGCATTCGTCTGGCCCGTCAGCCCGACGCGCTGCTGGGCACCTCCACACACGATACCAAGCGCGGGGAGGATGCCCGCGCGCGCCTTTACACCCTGACGGAAGCCCCGGAGCGGTGGGGCGACAACCTTGCCCGCTGGAGGCAGATGAACCAGACCCAGGTGCGCTTTCTCAATGACGGTACCGCGCCGAACGCCGCCGATACGTGGATGATCTACCAGGCCCTGGCGGGCGTCTGGCCCGCCACGCTGTCACCGGACGACGCCGACGGGCTGAAATCACTGCAAGAACGCTTCCTTGGCTTCCTCGAGAAAGCGCTTCGCGAGGCGAAACAGCGCACCGACTGGATTGACAGCAACGAGAGCTATGAGAGCGTGGTGCTGAGCTACGCGCGGCACATGCTTTCGCCGGACAACAGCCCGTTCCTGCATGATTTCAGCGAGGCGATGCAGCCCTTTATCCGCGCCGGGTTAATGAACAGCCTCAGCCAGACGGTGATTAAGCTGACGGCGCCCGGCGTGCCGGATATCTATCAGGGCAGCGAGGCGCTTAACTTTAGCCTCGTTGACCCGGATAACCGACGGGAGCCGGATTTCAACGCGCTGGTGCAGAGCCTCAGCGCGGCGGATGCCGGGGTGTTTGACAACCCGGCATGCTGGCGGGACGGCAGGGTGAAGCAGTTTGTTACCGCCACGCTGCTGCGGCTTCGACCGCACTACGACGCGCTTTTCCGCTACGGCGACTGGCTGCCGCTTAAGGTCAGCGGCGAGCGCGAAGATAACCTGATTGTCTACGCGCGCGTTAAGGACGACGAGGCGCTGATTGTTGCCGTGCCGCGTCTGGTTTTTGATGTCACCGATAATCATCAGCTGTGGGTCAATACCACGGTGGCGATACCCGAGGAGCTGACGGGGAAACGCTATCGGGATCTGTTCAGCGGTGAGAGCCGCATTCTGCAAGAGACGCTGGATTTAACGTCAGAAAAGGGATGTGTACTGGTTCTGCTTACCTGCGAATAATCGTGGAGAACGAAAATGGCAAAGGATACAACGTTTGAAATTCGGGCCGGTCATGGCCAGCAGTTGGGTGCGAATTATGACGGGAAAGGGGTCAACTTCGCGCTGTTCTCCGCTCACGCTGAACGGGTGGAGCTCTGTCTGTTTGACCCGTCCGGGAAAACGGAAATCGCCCGGCTGGAGCTGCCGGAGTATACCCATGAGGTCTGGCACGGCTATGTGCCCGATCTGAAGCCGGGTGCGCTGTACGGCTATCGCGTCTACGGCCCCTACGACCCGGAAAATGGTCATCGCTTTAACCCGCATAAGCTGCTTATCGACCCTTACGCTCGCGAACTGATGGGTGACATCGACTGGAACGACGCCCATTTCGGCTATGAGCTGGGGCATGACGAGCTGGATTTGAGCTTTGATACCCGCGACAGCGCGCCGTTTACGCCGAAATGCAGGGTCATCGACCCGAATGCCTTTGACTGGCAGGACAACAGCCGGCCGAACGTGCCCTGGCCGCATACCGTTGTCTATGAGAGCCACGTGAAAGGGTTTACCCAGATGAACCCGGCCATTCCGCCCGAGCTGCAGGGCACGTTTGAGGGGATGGGGCACAAAGCCTCGGTCGACTATATCAAAAGCCTCGGCATTACCTCGGTGGAGCTGCTGCCGGTTCACTGGTTTCCGAACGATCGGCACCTGCTCGACCGCGGCCTGAAGAACTTCTGGGGCTATAACACGCTGGGCTTTTTTGCCCCTGCGTCACGCTACTACGGCCCGGCGGGGATCCAGGGCTTTCGCGATATGGTGCGCGCATATCATGACGCGGGCATCGAGGTCATTCTGGACGTGGTGTACAACCACACGGCGGAAGGGAACGAGCTTGGACCGACGCTCTCGTTTAAGGGGATTGATAACTACAGCTATTACCGCACGCTCCCGGACCAGCACCGGTACTACATCAACGACACCGGGACGGGAAACACGGTCAACACCTCGCACCCGCGCGTGCTGCAGATGGTGATGGATTCCCTGCGCTACTGGGCGGAATCGATGCACATCGACGGTTTTCGCTTCGACCTCGGGACGATCCTGGGCCGCGAGCCCGAAGGGTTTGACCCGCGCGGCGGTTTCTTCGACGCCGTGACTCAGGATCCGGTGTTATCCCGACTGAAGCTGATTGGTGAACCCTGGGATATCGGCCCCGGCGGGTATCAGGTCGGCGGTTTCCCGCCGGGCTGGGGTGAGTGGAACGACAAATACCGCGACACCGTTCGCGAGTACTGGAAGGGGGACAACGTCTCCACGGACTTTGCCGCGCGCCTGCTCGGTTCCGGCGATCTGTACGATCTGCGCGGACGTCGTCCGTGGGCCAGCGTCAATTTTATCACCGCCCACGACGGCTTTACGCTGAATGACCTGGTGTCGTACAACGAGAAGCACAACGCCGACAACGGCGAGGACAATAACGACGGGCATAACGATAACCGCTCGTACAACTACGGCGAGGAAGGGCCAACCGAGAATCCGGATATTATTGCTACCCGCGAACGGCAGAAACGTAATTTCCTGACCACGCTGCTGCTCTCCCACGGCACGCCGATGCTGCTGGCGGGGGACGAGTTTGGCCGTACGCAGAAGGGGAACAACAACGGCTACTGCCAGGACAGTGAGATCTCGTGGATCGACTGGAAGGGGCTCTCCGAAAACGACGCTGCGCTGCGCGAGTTTACCCGTCGTCTCATTGCCCTTCGCGCGCAACAGCCGCTGCTGCGCCGTGAAAGCTGGCGCGACGGGCTGGAGATCCGCTGGTTCAATGCCGGGGGTGGCCCACAGCAGGCCGAGCAGTGGGATGAAGGCTCGACGCTCGGGGTCTCCATCAGCAGGCCGGATCTTCAGCAGGAGGACGGCATCTGGCACGACGTGCTGATGCTGTTCAATCCGTTTGAAGGCACCGTGCCGTTCCAGATCCCGCAGTTTGGCGAAGGGGGATGGGTGCTGGAGCTGTCTACGGCGGATGACGCTGCCACCGGGACAGCGATCACCGAAACCGTTGAGTACGCGCTGGCCGGACGGAGCATTACGCTGTTCCGGCGTCCTTAATTACAGTGACGCCGCTGCCCTTGCGGCGGTGTCATACAGGGAGGAGATCGTGCGTAACAGCTGCGCGGTCTCGCCAATCGACTTCCCGGCAATGCCGCTCTCCGCGTGGATCGCAATCAGACACGCCTCCCGCACGTCCCGGTATTTCATGCACAGTGCTTTCCCTTCCTCGGTGGTAGAGAAAAAGAGCTCTTTACCCGCTTTCTCGCTCGTCACGTAGCCTGCTTTGACCAGTTTTTTCAGGGCATAGGTCACCACGTGGGTATCTTCCACGTTGAGGACGAAGCAGATATCGGCCAGCTTTTTCTTGCGGTTGCGGTGGTTCACGTGATGCAGCAGCGAAACGTCAAAGGCGCCCATATCGGGCTCGCCGGCAGCCGTCATGCAGCGCACCATCCATTTGTTGAACGCGTTGCTGGTCATGATCAGCGCATATTCCAGCTCTGACAGCTCCGCGCAGCGCTCGGATACCAGATGGCGGGAAGAGACGATCCGGCCATCGTTGATATCGTCGCGATCGGGTGAAGCACTCTTTTCTGAGGTCATAACGTTCCTTAGCCAGAAATGTAAACTCATCGATAGAATAAGAACATTTTATTGATAATTTGTTTACATGTTTTTGAGGTTCAGATATAGCTTTTTAGCGCAGGTTTTGCGAAGCCTGCCAACAAAACACAACATCGCTCGCCGCAAATTAAAAAAATAGCCGTCGGCGCGCAACGCTCACTTTCGATAGGGTAAACGTTATGGACGGTACTACGCTGCTGCCGCTGATCGGGATACCGATCGTGGTTATTGGTTTTGCACTGCGCTTCAACCCGCTGCTGGTGGTCGTGGTGGCGGGGCTGGCGACGGGTCTGCTGGTCGGCATGGATTTCGGCATGCTGCTGGAGACCTTTGGCGAGAAGTTCGTCAATAGCCGATCGCTGGCCACCTTCATCCTGATCCTGCCGGTGATTGGTCTGCTGGAGTATTACGGGCTAAAAGAGCGCGCCCAGGCCTGGGTGGCGAAGATCGCCAGCGCCACCTCGGCGCGTATTCTGATGCTCTATTTTGTCGCCCGTGAAGGCACCGCCGCGCTGGGCCTGATGTCGCTGGGCGGTCATGCCCAGACGGTGCGCCCGCTGCTGGCGCCGATGGCCGAAGGGGCGGCGCTGAACGAATATGGCGAGCTGCCGCAGCACATTCGCGACAAAATCAAAGCCCACGCCGCCGCGTGCGACAACATCGCGGTCTTCTTTGGGGAAGATATCTTTATTGCCTTCGGGGCGGTGCTGCTGATCGACGCGTTCCTGAAAGAAAATGGTATTCAGGGCATTGAACCGCTGCATATCGGCCTGTGGGCCATTCCAACCGCCATTGCGGCATTAGTTATTCATATGACGCGCCTGCTGCGCCTCGATGCAAGCATCCGCCGCGACGTAATGGCCTGGCGTGCAGAGCAGGGTACGCAGGAGGCTGCGCAATGATGACGCTTATCACCATTAACCGCGTGTACTACCTGATTGGCTTTGTCGTGATGCTGCTGGTTGTGATGACCCTGCGCGATCGCGCTAATCCAAAGCGTTTTACCACCGCGCTGTTCTGGTTCTTGTTTGGCGGGATCTTTCTGTTTGGCGATCTGATGGTTCAGGAGCTGGGGAAATCGCTGGCGTACCGGATAATCGGCGGCGGCGTTATCGTTATCGCGCTGCTGGCGGGTTTTGGCCTCGTCGGGAAAGGGCACTATAAAATGTCGACCGAGGAGGAGCGCGTCGCGTCGTCAAACCGTCTTAAAAACTGGCTGTTCCTGCCCGCGCTGATGATCCCGGTGGTGACGGTGCTGGGCACGTTATTCCTGAAGGGCGTTTCGATCGGCGGCGTGTTTCTGCTCGATCAGAAGCAGCTGACTCTGGCGGCGCTGTGCGTGGCCTGCGTCGCGGCGATCCTCACCGGCTGGTGGCTGACCAAAGGCACGCCGCTGCATGCCGTTCGTCAGTCCCGTCGTCTTGTCGATACCATTGGCTGGGCGGTGATCCTGCCGCAGATGCTGGCCATGCTCGGCGGCGTGTTCGTGGTGGCCAACACGGGTGACTCGGTGCAGAAGGTGGTGAGCCTGTTTGTGAACCCGGATAGCCGCTTCATGCTGGTGGTCATTTACTGCGTGGGTATGGCGCTGTTTACCATGATCATGGGTAACGCCTTTGCGGCATTCCCGGTGTTAAGTGCCGGTATCGCCTTGCCGTTTCTCATCAACGTGCATCACGGCAACCCGGCGCCGCTGCTGGCGATTGGCATGTACGCGGGCTACTGCGGCACGCTGATGACGCCGATGGCCGCGAACTTCAATATCGTTCCCGCCGCGCTGCTGGAGCTGAAGGACAAATATCAGGTGATCAAGATCCAGATCCCGACCGCGTTAACCCTGCTGGTGGTGAACGTGTTCTTAATGTATTTCCTCGTGTTTCGCTAAGGAGCTGTCATGGAATTAACGCAACATCAGGCCGACGCGTTTGCCCGCATGCCTTTGACCTATTTGCGCCAGGAATACCCGAACCACATCATGCACCTGCTGAATGATGATGGTGACGTTCTGCCGCCGCGCGAGCTGCATCCCATTTTCTACGGCTGTTTTGACTGGCACTCGGCGGTGCACGGCTACTGGCTGCTGCTGCGCTGCGTGCGGCTCTATCCAGAATTACCTTGCCGGGACGCGATCGTCGCGCTTTTTGACGAGCACATAACCGAAGAGAACGTGGCGAAGGAGCTGGCCTATTTCACCGCGCCGTTCCGCGCCTCGTTTGAGCGGCCGTATGGCTACGGCTGGCTGCTTGCGCTGGCCCAGGAGCTGAAACAGTCGTCGCTGCCGCAGGCCGCGGGCTGGTATCAGATGCTGGAGCCGTTAACTCAGGACATTCGCAACCGGCTGGTGGATTACCTCGGCAAGCTCACCTATCCGATCCGCGTCGGGACGCACTACAACACCGCGTTTGCCCTCGCGCTGGCGCTCGATTACGGTCGCGCAGGGGGAGACAAGGCGCTTGAACAGGCGATTGTGGCAGCGGCGGAGCGGTTTTATCTCGCCGACACGCGCTATCCGGCTCATTATGAGCCCGGCGGAGACGAGTATATTTCCGGCGCGCTGACGGAGGCGCTGCTGATGAGCAAAGTGTCTGAAGACTTCCCGGCCTGGTTTGACGCGTTTCTCCCGGAGGTGGGTGCCGTTACGGCGCTGATGAACCCTGCGGAAGTGAGCGATCGCACTGACCCGAAAATTGCCCATCTCGACGGGTTAAACCTCAGCCGCGCCTGGTGCATGAAGCATATTGCTAAAGCGCTTCCTGCCAGCCACCCGGCGCAACCGGCATTGCGCGAGGCGGTGACGAAACATCTGGCCGCAAGCGTCGAGCATGTGGTCGGCAGCCACTACAGCGGCGGGCACTGGCTGGCGAGCTTTGCGCTACTGGCGCTGGAGTAAATAAACGCGCTGCGCCGTCAGGCGCAGCCTGTTAAGCCGATGCCCGAACCGCAGGGCGCAACCTGCTCAGGCTAAATAAGACCGATCCCGTTGAAGCAATCACCGCAATCCACAGCGCCAGATGCACGGCCTGGTCATCAAGCGTTTGATGATCTAACCCTGTCGTCACAGCCATCAGCACCCCCACCGCGGCAGCGCCGAGACACTGGCCGAATGTCCTGACGATAGAAAGCACGCCAGAGGCATAGCTGGCATATTCCCGCGCCACGTTAGAGAGCATTTCCCGGTTATTGGGACTCTGGAAGCAGCCAAACCCAATCCCACAAACCAGGCTGCGCAGGCAGATGTTCCACGCGGAAGGATTGTCCGGCAGGGTGGCCAGCAGGACCAGCCCACCGACAAAAATCATCAGCCCGATTGTCGAGATTAGCGGCGCGGAAATCGTATCTGCCCAGCGTCCCGCATGCTGCGCGATCAGTACGATGCCAATCGGCCACGGGGTAAACAGCAGCGCCGACACCACCGGGCTGTAGCCATATACGCTCTGAAACAGGAACGGCAGCGCGACAAACGTGATCCCCTGGCTCACAAACGAGGCCAGCGAGGTCAGCGCGGCGAGGGTGAAGCGCCCGTTTCTGAACATCACCGGCGGCAGTAACGGATGTTGCGCACGCCGAATCCGCCAGGTAAAGGCGAAGGCGCTTACCAGCGCGAGAACGCCCCAGAAGATGGCCTGCGCGCTAATCTGTTGCGCCACGTGCTGAAGGCTGTCGGCCAGCATGATCGCGGAACCTAGCAGGACGGCGGAGAGAACAGCGCCCGGCGCGTCAAAGGGAGTTCGGTCCACGGCCGATTCCCGCGGTAAGGCCCGCCATGCCAGCAGCAGGGCGATGCTGCCCGGAATGAGGTTAATGGCGAACAGCCATTGCCAGCTCAGGGCGTCCAGTATTGTTCCTCCGAGCACAGGAGCAATCGCCGTGCTGGAGGCGATAAGCAGGGCGTGCAGCCCCAGAATGCGGCCAAGCAGTCGGCCAGGAAAAACCGAACGCAGGATCGCCGGGGCGATACTCAGGGTCGCCGCCCCGCCGATGCCCTGCAGGATCCGCATCCCGGTTAACATTTCCGGCGTTGTTGCCAGCGCGCAGCCGAGCGAGGTGAGCGTAAAGGTGGCAAGCCCGCTCAGAAAGACCGGGCGATAGCCCACGCGCGCCGCCAGCGCCGCGAAGATGGCCAACGTCATCGCCGCTGACAGCAGATAGCCGTTGGCGAACCAGACCGCAACGTTCGCGGGGACCTGCATCGCCCTTGCCATAGAGGGGAGCGCGATGTTGATCATGGTGCCGTCAAAGACGCCCATCAGCGTGGTGGTCATAACGGCGGCCAGGACCCTGGCGCGTTCATGCCCGGGTAAACCTTCATCGCCGGGCAGGTTTGAAAATAGCGTCATCGTCGTTACTCCGGATAAGAATCGTGATGACGAAACTATAATCATGCGGTATACAGGGCGGAAGACGCAGCATTTGCACTTAATCATTGCGCGTAACGCCATATCTGAGGAGCCACCGTGTCCGATCCTGATTTTAACCTTCTGGTTGCGCTCGACGTTTTGCTGGCAGAAGCCAGCGTTGCGGGCGCGGCGCGACGTTTGAACCTGAGCACCTCCGCCATGAGCCGCACCTTGAGCCGGCTGCGGGAGGTGACCGGCGATCCTATTCTGGTACGGGCCGGACGTCATATGGTGCTGACGCCCTGGGCCGAAGCTACCCGGGACCGCGCCAGAAGCGCCGTCTACGAGGCAAGGGCGGTTCTGCAGCCCTCCACCGACACGCTGAAGGTGGAAAATCTCGAGCGGTTGTTCACCATCCGGGCCAACGACGGTTTTGTGGTGGCATTTGGGCCACTACTTATTGCGGCGGTGGCGGAGGTGGCGCCCGACGTATGTATTCGTTTTTCGCCGAAACCTGAAAAAACGTCGCGCTATTTGCGCGAGGGGCTTGTCGATCTGGAGATTGGCGTGCAGAACAATATGGGGCCTGAAATACGGCTGCAAAGGCTCTTTCAGGATCGGTTTGTTGGCGCGGTGCGCAAGGGGCATCCGCTGTCATTACGGCATGATGTCAGCCTTGACGATTATGTCGCCTGGGGCCATGTGGTGGCCTCTCCGAACGGATCGTTGCATGGGTCTGTCGATGACGCGCTGGCAGAAAAGGGGATGAAACGCAAGATCGCCAGCGTGGTGCCCGGCTTTCCGACGGCGTTATCCGTGGCGCTGGCCTCCGATCTGATTGCCATGGTGCCTGCGTTGTACCTGCTCAATCAGGAGATGACCGAGCGCGTACATATCTTTGAACTGCCCTTTAAGACCAGGACCATTACGGTGTCACAGATGTGGCATCCGCGCATGGAACGGGACCCGGCGCATCGCTGGCTCAGGGAAAAGGTCCTTGAGGTGTGCCGCGCGGTTTGCTGACGCTCAGAGCATTTTCCCTGGCACGGTGAGAATGAAGCGCGTCGACACCGCATCCGATTCCACGCGGACTTTTCCGTGGTGCGCCGTGACGATGGACTTTACGATGGCAAGCCCAATTCCGCTGCCTTCGCCTTTACGCTGCCTGGACGGATCGACGCGATAAAAACGGTCAAACAGCTTCGACAGATGCGCCTGCGGGATCGGCGTACCGGGGTTTTCTGTCACCAGCTCAACATCGTTATCCCGTTTTATGATGGAGACCGTTACCGTTTTCCCTTCCGGCGTATAGCGCAGGGCGTTGGAGAGCAGATTATTGATTGCTCTTCTGAACATCTGCGGATCGCCTTCTATCAGGCAGGGCATCCCGTTAAATTTCAGCGCGATGTGGCGTTCTTCCGCCCAGGCTTCGAAGAAATCAAACACCTTCATGACCTCGGCGCTTAAATCAAACACCACCCGATCCGGGATAAGCTGATTATTATCCGCCTGCGCAAGGAACAGCATGTCGCTGACCATGCGGGTCATCCGGCTGTACTCTTCGAGGCTGGAGTACAACACATCTTCCAGCTCCTTCTGAGAACGGTTCTGGCTCAGCGCGATTTCCGTTTGCGTCACCAGGTTGGTGATGGGGGTTCTGATTTCATGCGCGATGTCGGCGGAAAAGTTAGCCTGACGGGTAAAAACATCTTCAATCTTTTCGATCATCTGGTTGAAGGAGATGACCAGCTGCTCCAGCTCAACGGGGACGCGGGACGGCTCCAGCCGCGCGTCAAGATTTTCGGAGGTGATGTTTTTAATGGCGTTACTGACGTTACGCAGGGGCAAATGTCCCTGGCGCACGGCGATGCGGATGACAAGAATAATCAGCAGGCTGATAACGGCGGCAATCGCCAGAAGGTTTTTTTTCAGCGCCTCAAGGTAGTGCAGATGAAAATTAATGGAGAGCCCGATCAGCATCACGTAGCCCTGCGTTTTGCCCTGCAGCGTCGCCGTGCCTGAGGAGGCGATAATCCGGTACGTTTCCATTTTCATGTCGGACCCGGCGTGCATGGGGTTGGCCGGGTCTTCTACCGTCCAGAGAAACACATCCTGTGCACGACGGTGTTCGCTAAAGTTCGCCGTGTTCATCGCCGGGCGCAGTGCCGCTCCTTGCGCCGAGCTGAACAGAGTATTGCCCTGCGGATCCAGAAGCAGGACGGCCACGTTGCGGTAGCTGGCGATCGACTCTTTGATCTTGCTGATTTTCTTTTGGTCAGGATCGGCCGGTGACTGCAGGATGCGGTGCATCGCGGTGCTGATTTGCTGCAGGTCGCTGATATCCTGCTCGGCGAAGTGCTTCTCGACGGAATGCAGCATAAACCAGGTAAAGGCGAAAAAGGCCAGTATCGTGGAGAGGCTGATAAAAAAGGTCAGCCGCAGCGCAAGCGAGAACGGGCGTCGGAGGGGCTTAACGCGCATCCGGCACCTCCAGCATATAACCCACGCCGCGCACCGTCTGGATCAGCTTCGGTTCAAAATCGTTATCGATTTTCGCGCGAAGCCGTTTTACCGCCACGTCAATCGCGTTTGTGTCGCTGTCAAAATTCATGTCCCATACCTGGGAGGCAATCAGTGAACGAGGAAGCACCTCTCCCTGATGACGCATGAAAAACTCCAGCAGGCTGAACTCTTTGCTGGTTAACAGGATGCGGCTTCCGGCTCGGCTGACCTTTCTCGACACAAGGTCAACCGTCAGGTCAGCCACCTGAAGCTGGCTTTCGGCGATCACCGTATTTCCGCGCCTCAACAGCGTCCTGACCCGGGCGAGCAGCTCGGCAAAGGCGAAAGGCTTAATCAGATAGTCATCCGCGCCCAGCTCAAGCCCCTTAACCCGGTGTTCAATCGTACCGAGAGCCGTCAGAAGTAGTATGGGCATCCCTTTGCCGGCAGAGCGGAGCATGCGGACAATGTCCCAGCCGTTCACATCGGGCAGCATGATATCCAGAATCAGCAGATCGTATTCAGCGGTCATGGCGAGATGGTAGCCGTTGAGGCCATTAACAGCGTGGTCCACGACAAACCCCGCTTCAGTGAGCCCCTTGCTGAGGTACTCGCCGGTTTTCATTTCATCTTCAACGATCAGTATTTTCATCTTGCTCCCCTGACTGGCTGCTGATGACATTCTATGGAGCCCGCAACCGTTCACAATGACTTACGTTAAAAATGACAACATTGTCATTATCCCGTCACCCGTCAAACAGGAAGCGTTCAGTAGAGTAGCCCTAAAAATACTCTGGACTTCATTTGAACCGCTATGTTCCTGTTAAAACGACTCAGCATCAGTACGGTATTTATCCTGGCGGGCTGCGTCTCGCTGGCCCCCGAATACCAGCGCCCGGCATCACCGGTACCCCAGCAGTTTTCACTTTCGCGCAACGGCCTGACGCCTGCGGTGGTGGGGTATCAGGATACCGGGTGGCGCAACTTTTTCGTCGACCCGCAGGTAGCCGGGCTGATTACGGAAGCGCTGAACAATAATCGCGATGTAAAAATGGCCGCTCTGAAGGTTGAAGAGGCGCGGGCGCAGTTCAGCGTGACGGATGCGGATCGTTATCCTCAGCTGAATGCCTCCTCGGGTATCACCTACAGCGGTGGGTTGAAAAGTGACAAACCGACCTCTCAACAGTACGACGCGGGTTTTGAGCTTAGCTATGAACTCGACTTCTTCGGCAAGCTGAAGAACATGAGCGAGGCCGGCCGACAAAGCTATTTCGCCAGCGAAGAGGCCCGTCGCGCGGTGCATATCCTGCTCGTCTCTAACGTTTCACAGAGTTATTTCAACCAGCAGCTGGCGTTTAAACAGCTGCGTATCGCGCGGGATACGCTGAAAAATTACCGGCAGTCTTATGCGTTCGTTGAGCAACAGCTGGTGACGGGCAGTACGAACGTCCTGGCGCTGGAACAGGCCCGGGGACAGATCGAAAGCACGCAGGCAGAGATTGCCAAAAGAGAGGGAGAGCTGGCGCAGGCCAATCATGCCCTGCAGCTGGTCCTCGGCACGTATCGCGCGCTCCCGGGCGAGAGCGGCATGAACGCCAGCGACGTTGCGCCGGTAAAACTGCCGCCTCATCTCTCCTCAGCGATACTGCTGCAGCGCCCGGACATTTTGGAAGCGGAGTATCAGCTTAAAGCGGCCGATGCGAATATCGGCGCCGCGCGTGCGGCCTTTTTCCCGTCAATATCATTAACCAGCGGGCTTTCAACTGGCAGTCCGGAATTATCCAGCCTGTTTACCGCGGGCAGCGGGATGTGGAATTTTATCCCTAAAATAGACATACCCATTTTTAATGCGGGCAGGAATAAGGCAAACCTGAAGCTGGCCGAAATTCGCCAGCAGCAGTCGGTCGTGAATTACGAACAAAAAATACAGGCTGCATTCAAACAGGTTGCCGACGCGCTCGCGCTGCGGGACAGCATCAACCAGCAGCTTGCTGCGCAGCAGCGGTACCTTGATTCCCTCCGCATTACTCTTCAACGTGCAGGAGGGTTATATTCCAGCGGTGCAGTCAGCTATATCGAAGTTCTGGACGCGGAACGTTCTCTTTTCGCTACACAGCAAAATATTCTCGACCTTATTTATGCCCGACAGGTTAATGAAATTAATCTCTTCACCGCGCTGGGCGGCGGTTGGGTCGAATAACCTCATTTAATTAAACAGGAAAATAAGCATGCGCAATTCTCTTAAGGCTGTTGTATTTGGTGCAATTATTATGTTTTCTGCCAGCCTCCAGGCTGAGGTTCATCAGCACGAGGGGATGAACTCTACCAGCGAAGCGACCTCAGAGCAGCTCATCACCGGGACCGGCATCGTGAAGGATGTTGATCTCACGAATAAAAAAGTGACGATTTCTCATGAAGCGATCCAGGCGATTGGCTGGCCCGCGATGACCATGCGTTTCACCTTTATTCAGTCTGACGAGAGTATCAATGCATTGAAAGTCGGCAGTCATGTTGATTTTTCATTTGTTCAGCAGGGCAATATCTCTTTACTGAAGAGCATTAAATAGCGAGAAACGGCATGGCCTCATTCAAAATAAAATATGCTGCCATGATAGTCAGCAGCCTTATTGCGGGAGGGCTGATATCGGTGACGGCTTTGCAGGCGTTTCATTCATCTGAAAAAACAGTAAATAGCGTCTCTGAAAGAAGGGTACTTTTCTGGTATGACCCGATGAAGCCAGACGTGAAATTCGATAAGCCCGGTAAATCACCGTTTATGGATATGGATCTGGTCCCGAAATATGCGGACGAAAATAACGATAAAACCGGTGGCGGTATCCGTATCGATCCGACGCAGGTACAGAATTTAGGATTAAAAACGCAAAAAGTGACGCGTGGAACGCTGAATTATGCCCAGACGATCCCGGCCAACGTCAGCTATAACGACTATCAGTTTGTCATTGTGCAGGCGCGCGCGGAAGGGTTCGTTGAGAAAGTCTACCCGCTGACGATCGGCGATAAGGTGAAGAAAGGCACGCCGCTGATTGATATCACCATTCCGGACTGGGTAGAGGCGCAGAGCGAGTTCCTGTTGCTCTCCGGCACCGGCGGAACGCCCACGCAGATTAAAGGGGTTCTGGAACGGCTTCGGCTGGCGGGTATGCCGGATGAGGATATTCAGCGGCTGCGTGCGACCCGAGCGATCCAGACCCGGTTTACCATCAGGGCGCCGATCGACGGGGTGATTACGGCCTTTGACCTCCGTACCGGGATGAATATTTCGAAAGATAAGGTCGTGGCACAAATTCAGGGGATGGATCCGGTCTGGATCGGTGCTGCGGTCCCTGAGTCCATTGCTTATCTGCTGAAAGATACCTCGCAGTTTGCTGTTTCGATACCGGCCTGGCCGGATAAATCCTTCCCGGTTGAAAAATGGAGTCTTCTGCCGAGCGTGGATCCAACCACCCGTACGCTGCAGGTGCGCCTGCAGGTCTCCAACAAGGATGAGCTGCTGAAACCTGGCATGAACGCGTACCTGAAGCTGAACACCCAAAGTCAGGAAATGCTGCTGATCCCCTCCCTGGCCGTTATTGATATCGGCAAAGAGCAGCGCGTTATTACCGTTGATGCGAACGGGAATTTTGTACCGAAAAGGATCCGCGTTCTGCATGAATCTCAGCAGCAGTCCGGCATTGGTAGCGGACTGGAGGAGGGGGAGTCGGTGGTGGTCAGCGGTCTGTTCCTGATTGACTCGGAGGCCAATATTACCGGTGCGTTGGACCGCATGCGCCACGCTGAAACAACTGAAGACGCGCATTCTGGCCATTAAGGAGACGATGATGATTGAATGGATTATCCGACGGTCAGTGGCCAATCGTTTCCTGGTCATGATGGGGGCGCTGTTCCTCACCGTCTGGGGCACATGGACGATTATTAACACGCCGGTCGATGCCTTACCCGATCTGTCTGACGTGCAGGTGATTATCAAAACCCGCTATCCCGGCCAGGCCCCGCAGATTGTTGAAAACCAGGTGACCTATCCACTCACCACCACCATGCTCTCGGTTCCCGGCGCAAAGACCGTGCGCGGTTTTTCGCAGTTTGGTGATTCGTATGTCTATGTCATTTTTGAAGATGGCACCGATTTGTACTGGGCCCGTTCGCGCGTGCTGGAGTACCTGAATCAGGTACAGGGCAAACTCCCTGCCGGCGTGAGCTCAGAAATCGGCCCGGACGCCACGGGCGTAGGCTGGATATTTGAGTATGCGCTGGTGGACCGCAGCGGAAAACACGATCTCGCCGAGCTGCGATCATTGCAGGACTGGTTCCTGAAGTTTGAGCTAAAAACTATCCCGAACGTGGCCGAGGTGGCCTCCGTCGGCGGCGTGGTGAAGCAGTATCAGATTCAGGTTGACCCGTTAAAGCTGGCGCAGTTCGGCGTCAGCCTGCCGGAGGTTAAGCAGGCCCTTGAATCGTCTAATCAGGAAGCGGGGGGATCGTCCGTAGAACTCGCGGAAGCGGAATATATGGTCCGGGCCAGCGGCTATCTGCAGACCATTGATGATTTCAATCACATCGTCCTGAAAACCGGTGAGAACGGCGTGCCGATTTACCTGCGTGATGTTGCCCGCGTACAAACCGGGCCGGAAATGCGGCGCGGTATTGCCGAGCAGAACGGGCAGGGGGAAGTTGCTGGTGGGGTGGTGATCCTGCGCTCAGGCAAAAACGCGCGCGAGGTCATAACGGCGGTGAAAGACAAGCTGGAGACGCTGAAGGCCAGCCTGCCGGAAGGCGTTGAGATTGTGACTACCTACGATCGCAGCCAGCTCATCGACCGGGCCATTGATAACCTGAGCGGCAAGCTTCTCGAAGAGCTTATCGTGGTGGCCATCGTCTGCGCGCTGTTCCTCTGGCACATTCGCTCGGCGCTGGTGGCAATTATCTCTCTGCCGCTTGGCCTGTGTATTGCCTTTATCGTTATGCATTTCCAGGGGCTGAACGCTAATATCATGTCGCTGGGAGGCATTGCCATTGCCGTCGGCGCGATGGTGGATGCCGCCATCGTGATGATTGAAAATGCGCATAAACGGCTGGAAGAGTGGGACCACCGCCACCCGGGGGAGCCGATTGATAACGCCACCCGCTGGAAGGTGATCACCAACGCCTCTGTAGAGGTTGGCCCCGCGCTGTTTATCAGCCTGCTGATCATCACCTTGTCGTTCATTCCCATCTTTACCCTCGAGGGGCAGGAAGGGCGGCTGTTTGGTCCGCTGGCCTTCACCAAAACGTACGCTATGGCAGGGGCGGCCGCGCTGGCCATCATCGTGATCCCCATTCTGATGGGATTCTGGATCCGGGGTAAAATCCCCGCAGAGACCCGTAATCCTCTGAACAGACTGTTGATTAACGCCTATCATCCGCTTCTGATTCGGGTGCTCCACTGGCCTAAAACCACCCTGCTGGTTGCGACCTTATCCATCTTTACGGTGATCTGGCCCCTGAGCCAGGTGGGTGGCGAGTTCCTGCCAAAGATAAATGAAGGTGACCTGCTGTATATGCCGTCGACGTTGCCCGGCGTCTCACCGGCAGAAGCGGCGGCATTGTTACAGACCACGGACAAGTTAATAAAAACCGTCCCTGAAGTGGCCTCTGTCTTCGGCAAGACCGGTAAAGCCGAAACGGCCACGGACTCCGCACCGCTTGAAATGGTGGAAACCACCATTCAGCTTAAGCCTGAGAATGAGTGGCGACCCGGAATGACGATTGACAAGATCGTTGACGAACTCGATAAGACCGTTCGTTTGCCTGGCCTGGCGAATCTCTGGGTTCCGCCCATCCGCAACCGCATCGATATGCTTTCGACCGGCATTAAAAGCCCCATTGGCATCAAGGTGTCAGGTACCGTTCTGGCTGATATCGACGCCACGGCGCAGAGCATTGAAGCGGTAGCTAAAACGGTGCCGGGCGTGGTGTCAGCCCTGGCTGAACGTCTGGAAGGCGGGCGCTACATTGATGTTGATATCAACCGGGAAAAAGCCTCCCGCTACGGGATGACGGTGGGCGACGTGCAGCTGTTCGTCTCCTCGGCCATCGGCGGCGCGACGGTGGGAGAAACGGTGGAAGGCGTCGCCCGCTACCCGATTAATATTCGTTATCCTCAGGACTACCGGAACAGCCCGAACGCGTTGAAGCAGATGCCGATCCTGACGCCGATGAAACAGCAGATCACGCTGGGTGATGTGGCGGATATCAACGTGGTTTCCGGCCCCACGATGCTAAAAACGGAGAATGCCCGACCTGCAAGCTGGATTTATATTGATGCCCGTGGCAGGGATATGGTGTCCGTAGTGAACGACATTAAAACGGCCATCAGTCAGAACGTAAAGCTGAGACCGGGTACCAGCGTGTCATTCTCCGGACAGTTCGAACTGCTCGAGCACGCCAACAAGAAACTGAAGTTAATGGTACCGATGACGGTGATGATCATTTTCATTCTGCTCTATCTGGCATTCCGTCGCGTGGATGAAGCGTTGCTGATCCTGATGAGCCTGCCGTTCGCCCTGGTCGGGGGGATATGGTTCCTGTACTGGCAGGGCTTCCATATGTCTGTGGCAACCGGCACCGGCTTTATCGCTCTGGCCGGGGTGGCGGCAGAATTTGGGGTGGTCATGCTGATGTATTTGCGTCATGCCGTTGAAGAACATCCGGCGTTGTCCCGCCGGGAAACATTCACTGAACGGGGACTTGATGACGCCCTTTATCATGGCGCCGTGCTGCGCGTGCGGCCAAAGGCGATGACCGTCGCGGTGATTATTGCCGGTCTGCTGCCCATTCTCTGGGGAACCGGTGCCGGATCAGAAGTCATGAGCCGGATCGCGGCGCCAATGATTGGCGGCATGATCACGGCTCCGCTGCTATCGCTGTTTATTATCCCTGCGGCGTATAAGTTGATTTGGTTGCGCAGGCTTAAAAAACCATAAAAAAACCGCCGTTAGCGGCGGGTTTTTACGTGATGAATGCTTAGCGCGCCTTGCTGATCAGTTTGCGCCAGGCTCTGTTATGCAGAGTAAATAGCAGCATCTTATAGAAAGCGGTAGAGAAGATGCAGCTGCCGCTAAGCCCCAGCATGACGGTACTCACCATCGCAGCGGCCAGACTGACGCCCGGAGCAGCGCTACCGCTCAGTGCGGCCAGCAGATAGGCTGCCGTTAATACCAGACTTATCACCGCTAGCGTAAGATGTAACCGCACGGCGCGCATGCTTCCTTTGCCAATCATAAACATCGTCACGCCGTTGACGCCTGCGAACAGTAGGGCGATCAGCACAATCCACACGAATACGCGTTCGGCTGGCTGGCCGAGTGCGGCGAATACGCCATAGCCCAACCACAGCTGAGGAATCGCGAAGCTAACAATTACCCCGAGAGTACTGATTGCCGCCGGAATACCCATGGTGTGTAGACCCACAGGTTTGCCCATTTCTTCAGCCAACTGAGTCTTTAGCTGTTGCAGCTGTGTCGGGGAGGTATTGCTTATGCTGGTAGCCACCTCGTTACAGTGTTGCAGGCGACGGGTTAAAACTTTAAACATTTGAATACTCAGCGTTCAGTTAGGTAAAAATGATTGCAGCACACCAACCACATAGCGTCCTGACTGGACGGTATTTTGCGGATTGCGGATAGTCCCAGTGAGTGAGCTCCCCACAAAGGCCGATGCGTTGTTGACCGCACTCATCAGCTCGCGCTGCAGTGATTTTTGTAACGATTCGCTTGGGAAACGTTTCGGATAAACACCTGCGCGGATCGCGGCCTTTACCCCGGCACTGGAGATACCTGGATTCTGCGCTTTAATGATCTCTTCCGTGATGCGCTTACGCTCGGCACGGCTCAGGCTCTGGAACCAGGCGGTAACTTTACTTGAAGACGCCGCTTTCATCAGCTTGTACGTTTCTAAAGTACCTCTTAGCGCGGTTCCTGCCGCAGCAAGCGAAATAACATCCAGAACTGTCGTGGTAGCAACGTACCAGTCCTGGCTGTCAAGCCATGCAACGTCGGAACCATGGTCGTTATGGATAGCCAGCAGACGGCCCGCGCCAATCATGCATTGCGCTCCCGTAGCCAGCGTACCGGACAGGCTAATCGCCGCAATCACACCAGACCCGCCAGCGGTAAACGGTACTGCCGCACCGGCACCAAACGCCATGACAAGCGTAACAATCATCGCGCCACAGGCAAAACCGGTCGAGGTAATTTCCGTAGCAAGTGACGGAGTAGTTAGCGTCGCAACCACAGCTTTTTCTGCACTGATTTCCTTAGCATCTGGAATTTTACTGATGACTACATGGCTGACGGTGCTCTGATTCACATCAGCAATGCGTCGAGACGGGCGAACCAGCCAGCGTTGCTTGCCATCATCAAAAATGATGCCGACATTGTAAAAATTACGCGAGCAGTCGAGCTGCGCGGCCAGCTTTTTAAAATCGATATCTGCACCGGCCTGTAGGCCAAGGCTTCGCGAGAGATCATATGAGGGAAGGGTGCTGTCAGGCGACTGCTGACCGGGTAAGTTCATCGAGGAAGCTCCTTCATTCCGTGAGGACTATTAATTAGCAGGGTAATTTATTGAAAAAATTTATGATTCGAACATTAAGACTTAGATAATAGCAGCGTTAACTCGGTGATCAAATGATATTGCTTGACTTAAATGTAAACGATACCAGGGTGTATTAAAGCTTAGCGTCAGACTTTCTCAGCACCGTAATATCCTCTTAGGTGATTGACCGAACATCCGCGTATATTCCCAACTGAAATGGGATAAGCTTTCGTAACCGTCAGCATAGGCCGCTGTGGTGACATCGTAATGCTCATTCAGCATTAGTCTCCAGGCTTCATTGAGGCGCAGCCATTTCTGATAGCGGAGCTGGCTCATTCCCACAAGCTTTCTGAAATGTTGGTGGAAAGAGGGCGTGCTCATTTGCACGCGGCTTGCCAACTCCTCGACACGTAAAGGTGATGTGATATTGGTCTTTAACCAGTCGATACCTCTCCGACAACAGGAGCAGCGATAAATGCGTTTGGCCAACCTGAGTAGAACGCCAGATGGGTAATGTGAGTTTTTCTCACAAAAGGTTTGTGATCGACGGTGGATTTTATCGAGAAGGGAGGACACCAACGTCCTGAATTCTGTTGCTGCATGAGAGCACCATGGAGAATTGACCCATGAATGCAATTTTACTTATGTTGTTCTAAAATCTAGTTCATAGACAATAGTGCGTATAATTGATTGATGTTTATGATTTTTTGTCATTAAAAATGCTTACGTCACAAATTAACTTCAAGAACCAACCCCGAACAACAGCTTTTGAGGCTGTTTTAATGCTATTTGGTCGTTTTAATTTATGTGCCTGTTGCGATAGCTGGAGAGAGTTCAACCAATGTAAAGCGTTGCGGTGTACCGTTGAACTCACAAGAAAATGCTGCAGCACTTTTCTATGGTTTCCGGGTTTGTATAAACCACCCGTAGGCTGAACTCGAATTATTGATGTGCATCAATAAACTAACGTTTTGTTATCTACAAATTTTATGTTCTCTAAGCATTATTTCGATTGCATTACCGACCGGAAATTAATATTTTTATTAAAATCATAATACCATTCAATAAAATTCAATGCATTTTTAGGTATTGAATAGTAAAAACCTTGAGTAAAATTGACCTGCTGACTTTTGAGCCAATCAGCTTGGTAGTCATCGGTAACGCCTTCGGCAATAGCGTAAATGCCCAGTTTTTTGCAGAGACTAATAATGCATTCCAAAATATCAGTGTCCATATTTTCTAATCTGACGCAATCTATAAACATTTTATCAATTTTGAGATAGTCGACCGGTAGGGTTTGAAGCAGTCCCAGCGAACTGTATCCCGTTCCAAAGTCATCTATAGCCACATAGCATCCCTTATGACGAAGTGCATTCAGCCTTTGATATACTAATTCTGTTTTCTGTACTGCACTGTGTTCAGTAATTTCAAGAACCAACTTAAATGAATCATCAAGTGTCTCGAAAAAGCTAATGATATCAGTAGTGAATTTCTCATCAATCAAGTGTGCACCAGAAATGTTCACTCCTAAATGAAACGGTGCTGATATTTCCCATTCTTTAAGATCATCTGCAATGAGACTGAAAAGATGCTGAGTCAACTGTATGATAATACCCTCTTTCTCTGCTTCAGGAATGAAAATCGAAGGAGGTATGGACTTGCCGTCAACACGGCGCCAGCGCATTAAGGCCTCTGCTCCGCAGCAAGATCCAGAATTTGTCTCAAATACGGGTTGATAATGAACATAAAACTCTCCATTTCTTATTCCTTTAAGTATTTCATGCTTTATGGAGCTTTTATATAAATGCCTGTTTCGTAACAATTTTATGGCAGTTAGCAACAAATATATAGCTGATATAATGATAATATTTAAGAAAATAATTTGGCCAGTTTCATTAATCATAGTCTCGACTTCTATTTTAAAGTATCCAGAAACAGTTTGCCAAATCAAACTTTATAAGGATATGAGACCCCATAACATGCTTTGTATGAAAAAGACGACATACAGGGCAGGTAAAGTTAAACCATTCGACCGAAAATGCAGTTTTACCTCCGTCAATTGCGTATCATGCCGACACATTTAGGCGGAAAGTACGCTCACGTCTGTTGTCTTCCACTTATGATATGCGTCACGCTTGTCCCAGCGATACGTAAACGCCTACTTATCCTCATGGCATCGGATTGCTACCTGTAGGATGTAGTCAGGCGACTTGTAGTCCATGGACTACATTTTTTGAAAATAGTACAGCCAGTCTGATTGTGCTTAAACTACAATTGGTTAATATCATTTTACCAAACTTCGCGATCTGACTTCGGGACGGCTATGGCTAACATTTTAATTATTGACGATCATCCAGTAGCACGTCTGGCTGTTCGCATGCTTTTGGAAAAAGACGGGTATAACATCGTTGCAGAAGCCGGGGAGGGATATGAAGCTCTGCGGCTAATCAGAGAGTTAAAACCCGATATGATTGTTGTTGATCTCGATATGCCGGGATTGGGCGGTATTGAGCTCATCGGAAAACTCAGGGCGAACGATTACAGCGGGGGTATCCTCGTTCTTACTGCCCGCGATGATGAACATTACCTTAGTCGTTGCATGAGTACGGGAGCAGATGGTTTTATTGGTAAAAAAAATAACCTGGAGGAGCTTGGTGATGCCGTTCGGGCCGTGCTTCGAGGTTATGGTTATTTCCCTCTGAATCGTAAGGACTCCGGACAAACCAGGCTTCCGACTGCTGAAGTCGCAATTATCAAATCACTCTCTAATCGAGAGCTACAGGTTCTTCAAAACATCGCACGTGGTGACAAAGTTATAGAGATTGCTGAAAAAATGCATATTAGCAACAAAACGGTAAGCACCTATAAAACCCGAATTCTCTCTAAGCTTGAGCTGAAAACAACCCTTGAACTTATTGATTTCGCTCGCCGACATAATCTGGACTAAATAGTGAAACCTTTTATCTTTTTAGCAATTGCCTTAATTGCTTCTTTTGGCGCGCATGCTGCTGGGACGGATACCGTTCAGCCGCTTCAAATGCTAAGCAGAGAAACCTACGATCCTCGTGCGTTTAACCTCAGTGATGAAGACTGGCGTTGGCTGGGTAAAAAAAGAGTGCTTACGGTGGCAGTATGGCGACCCGAGATTCCGCCTCTGGATATGTTTACTCAGGACGGTAAGTTTGAAGGTATGACCGCAGACTATCTGATGCTGGTCTCAAGCTATCTTGGTGTGAAAGTTGAGGTAAAGGACTTCCCAAGCCGTGAAAGCGCCTTAAATGCGCTCCGCAATCGCGATGTTGATCTGATGGTGGACTCCTCCGGTAAAACCCCACCTTTTAGCGGTGAACTCAGCTATACCGAGCGTTTTATCCCTGATCATCCCGTCTTAGTTCACCAGAAGATCTCTTCGGGGAAAAACTTCACCTATCAACCCGGCATGAGACTGGCGATTGCAAAATGGTATGTGGATGACGAATGGATTAATGAAAATTTCCCTGGCGTCAGGATTATGCATTTTGACACTGATGAGCAGGCACTTGCATCAGTTGCATTTAATAAAAATGATTTTTTCATCGGCAATCTGGTAACAACGTCATACTTACTCGATCGAAACTTCACCAATTACCTGGAATTTCAGGGGGTATATCCTGAACGAGATACAGGAAGCCGCTTTGTTGTAAGGCGTGAAGATGAGATTCTGTTAAGAACGCTGAACGAAGGCCTCAATGCAATTCCTCTGGCACAGTCAAAAGTCATTATGCAGCAATGGAGTGAGGGCTCGGATATATGGAGTCTGGGTAACTCCGTTATTTTTAATGAGCGGGAACGCAAATGGATCGATCGTCACCGCGCGGTAAAAGTTTCAGTAAACGCGTTTTATGCGCCTTTTACAATGACGGATGCTAATGGCAATTTTTACGGCGTTACTGCTGATATTTTGAAATTGATTAGTCAACGCACCGGTATTGAGTTTATCCCTGTGCCTGCAAAATCATTGAAGGCGATGCAGCAGCAATTAGATCAGGGTGAAGCGTTATTCATCGGCGCGTTGAGCCATAGCGATAAACGCAATGATGCATTCTTTTTTACCCGCCCTTATTTTAAATCTCCTTTCGTTACTGTCACGCGGGAGGGAGAGACCGAAAACCTCAAGGAAAAAACCGATCTTCGTGTCGCCCTTGTAAAAGATAACCCACTTGCGGAAAAATTTACGGCAGAACATCCAGCTACTCAGTTGATAGAGACACCGAATGCGAGTGTCGCGATGCAAAACGTTGTTGAAGGTAACGCTGACGTTGCCGTTCATACACTTTATGGCGCAAGCTATATGATTAACCGTTATTTTCAGGGTAAGTTAAAGATAGCGGAAAGCATTGATGCTCCGGATGGTGAAATCAGCTTTGCGGTTGCGCGTAATCAGCCTGAGCTGCTCAGGATACTGAATAAAGCCCTTGAGAGTATTTCTCCTTCTGACATCAGCGACATAATTAAAAAATGGCAGATTCGTCCCGATGTTCGACTGAACACATGGGAGCTCTACCGAACGCAATTCTGGCTCGTGTCAGGCGTCGCGGGGATCATTGTATTAACCTCACTTTTGTGGGTCTATTATATGCGCAAGGAGATTTCCGCCAGGAAAAAAGCGCAAACAGGGCTACAGGATCAGTTACGATTTAATGAAACACTTATCAATACGTTGCCTCTCCCTGTCTATGTTACCGATCTTGATGGCAACCTGCGCTTGTGCAATCCCTCTTTCGAGGCGTTTTTCTCTGGCTCCAGTCACGCGCTATTACAAAAAGGATTGTACGAAGAGCCGCATCCAATGCATGCACTGTGGATCAACGTCACGCAAAACATAACTGAATCGGGTGATACCATGCATCCTTACATCGGCTATGAGCAAGTCTTTGACGGTGAGAAAAACAGAAGTGTCCTCCATTACGCGGTGACATTTACTGATGGGTTAGGTCTCCCGGGCGGTTTTATATGTACGTGGATGGATATGACCGAACAGGAAGAACTGAATGGCGCGCTGAAAGACGCCCGTGAGAGAGCTGAACAGGCGAACCGTGCAAAAAGCACCTTCCTGGCCACGATGAGCCATGAAATTCGGACCCCGGTCAGTGCGATTATTGGTCTCCTCGAGTTAGCTGTAAAAACAACCCAAACAGAAGCGGATAAAGAGGACACAATCAGAGTTGCATGGGAATCAGCGAAAAACCTTATGGGTCTTATTGGTGATATCCTGGATATGGCTCGTATTGAGTCCGGTCGGCTGGAGCTGGCTCCTGAATGGGTCAGAACAAGCGACTTGCTACCTCCCATTGTTCGCGTCTTTGAGGGACTTGCCAGACAAAAAAACCTCCAGCTCAAAAGCATGTTGCCCGGTGTTATGCCATATGAAGTTTTTCTTGACCCATTACGCTTCAGGCAGGTTTTATCCAACCTGGTCAGCAACGCCATAAAATTCACTGAGCAGGGCCATGTTGAGGTAGATCTGGACATCAATTACAGCAGAAACGACGGAAATATCATATTGAGCGTCAGCGTAAGCGATACCGGAAAAGGGATTTCTAAGGAAGAGCAGGCAGATATTTTTGACCCCTGGGTCCAGGCCCGCGCAGGACGAACGCAAAGTGGCTCAGGTCTTGGGCTGGCAATTTGCTTGCAGCTTGTAAGAATGATGGGGGGCGATATCAGGATGAAAAGTGAGCTGGGCAAAGGCACAACGGTTACTTTTGAGATCCCTGCTGATAGTCATATGGAACGCAGAGAGCCGGATACCCAAATTGAACCAGAGAATAATGCTCCTCACAGGACATTGCGTATTCTTGCCGTCGACGATCACCCAGCGAACAGAATGTTGTTAAAACATCAGCTTTTACATCTTGGCCATCAGGTTACTGAGGCAAAAGAGGGCAATGAGGCGTGGGAAATATGGCAAGCTCAGGAATTTGATGCGATTATCACCGATTGTAGTATGCCGGGTATGGACGGTTTAGCACTAACGAAACATATCCGTCAGCATCAGACCAGGCATGTTACTATTCTTGGGCTCACGGCTAATGCCTGGCCGGAAGAGCGCAATAAGTGTCTACAGGCCGGAATGGATGATTGTCTCTTTAAGCCGCTTCAGCTTCCTCAACTCCAGGCGATTTTAAATACTGTCGCCGACCGGTTAGGGAGTGAATCTGATTGTTCAGTTCAGTTAAGTGATTTGCTCAGCTTAAGTGATTTATCTGTTTTGACTCACAATGATAACGGAATGTTATCAGAGCTCTTGTCTGTGACTCTTAAAAGTAACCAGGAGGATCTCCTTTTAGCGGAGGATTTATACCAGCTAGAGGACTGGCCTGAACTCGCTAAGTGTATCCATAGAATTTCAGGCGCAGCACAAATTATCGGCGCTCGCAGTGCCGAGAAGCACTGCAGAAGTTTAGAAACGCTATGTTTGGATGTTACGCCGAACCTCCATCAATTAACAATGACATGGCAGAGTGTAGAAAGAGAAGTTAAGCAACTTAACAGCTGCATTGAACATTGGTTAGAAAACCATAAGTAAGGTAGGGGGCCAGGCCCCCTTTTACTAGAATGAATAATAACCGAGTTCTTCCATGACCTTTTTAAGCTCTAGCATGTTATTGCATCCATATTTTCTCATGATTGAACACTTATAGTAGCTGATGGTTTTTTCATTAAGGTTTGTTGCACTACTGATTCTTTTAAGAGGATTTCCTGTTGCAATATATTTCAATACCTGTATTTCTCTTTTTGTCAAAGCTGCACGTTCATTACCTATGATGTTTGATGGGGATGTCTTGTGGGTTTGTGAAAATTTAAGCATGCAATATTCAAAAAAACTTCTCGCCGACACAACTGAAATCTCCTTGTTAAACTTACATAACGTATTATACGTCACCTTATTAATTCGTGTGGCAATCAGCAATACTTTGGCAGAAGGCTGTTGTTCTTTTATATTCTCCAGGGCCAGGAGCATCTCCTCCAGAGTGAAGGTTAAACCATGCATATCGACAATGAAAAGAGATATTTTTATCTCGGAAGAAGAGACGTCAGTACAGTTTGCAGGTGAACGTTGTATGTCTGTTACGACAGGTTTTAAAAGCTGTGTTATTCCGTAGTAAAAAACAAGATCGTTGGTATAGACGCTGATCATTTCTGAACTCCAAAAACCACAGAATAGAGTTAGAAATAAAAGAATGAAATCAGATTGCACGTCGAATTGTGTAGTCAAAATTCTACATAACTTACCGGATGCTGGCGTACTGTCCTACTTTTTCGTTTTTGCTGAGGAAAAGGACTACAAAACAGGAGGTCGCAGACTACAGGTTTACCGCCTCCATCTGAATGATCCAGATTAGTACTGCTGGCACTATAAGCGTCATCCCGAGTATGAATCGCGGGATAATTATTCTGAGTATTGCCGTATTAATGATGGCATGCAGGGATTAAAAAGAAGGTATCTCTTAAGAGATATATCGCTATGTAGCCGTTAAACTTTTATCTGGAAAAAAATATGAAAACCAACATCCTGGCCTTCGCAATTATTAGCTCACTGTTCGTAGCATCATCTCACGCAGCTGATGGTACGATTAACTTCAACGGTAATATCACCGATGATACCTGTGATATCTCAACCGCATCTAAAACCCAGACGGTGAAACTGGGCACGATTAGCAGCAGTTCGTTTGCTTCAGGCAATCCGTCGGCCGCCACTGGTTTTAGCGTTGTTCTGAGCAACTGTCCTGCTACACACAGTAATATTGCGGTGAAATTTGACGGTACACCGGACGGCGGTAACCCAGCTGTTCTGGCGTTAACCGATACGCCAACAAAAGCAACGGGTGTGGGCATCCAGTTACGTGATGCAGATGGCTCTGTTCTGCCGCTCTTCACCGATTCGAAACCTGTTGCGATCAACTCTGGTAATGCAACACTCAATTTCAGCGCAGCATATGTTTCTACCTCCAGTACCGTGACTGCGGGTGATGCAAACTCCACGGCTAACTTCACCGTCGTGTACAACTGATTCTTCGCATACTGCTGCGCGTTCTTAACGTGCAGCAGTACCCTCATGACCTCAATCGCGAGAATATAATGAAAAAAATAACCCAGTCCCTGCTGCTGGCAGCAGTAGCGTTTTCATCTCTTGACGCCATTGCGGGCGTCCAGATTGGCGGAACGCGTGTTATTTATAACGAAAAAGAGAAAGAAGCCTCCATACAGTTACGCAATCCTGACGATAAAGCGTTTCTTGTTCAGTCCTGGACGGAGACGGAGACAGGTAGCCCAGATAAAACATTTGCAGTCACTCCACCATTATTTCGTCTGGATGCGCAGCAAAATAATGCATTGCGTATTTTATTTCGTGGCTCACCGCTGCAGTCCGACCGAGAGACGCTTTTTTGGTTAAATGTAAAAGCGATCCCTTCTGCCAACCCATCGGGTGGAGAGAATCAGCTGCAATTAGCCGTTAAAACGCGAATTAAACTTATTTACAGACCTGACAGCCTGAAAAAGAATAGCCCGGAAGATTTCGCCTCCCGGCTTAAATGGCAGAAAACAGGCAACAGCCTGACGGTGAATAACGACAGTGCTTTCTATATGAATTTCGCTTCAGTAGCGTTGAATGGTGTTGAACTTAATAACGTGACATATGTTGCGCCTAAATCCAGCAAGACTTTCTCCCTCGGGTCAGTACCCACAGGCGGAAAAATAGAATGGAAAGTATTTAACGATTTCGGCGTGCCCGGACAGGTTTTCAGTGCCAGCTATTAAATGACAGGTTTTAAAATAATGATGAAAAGTATGCCACCACAAAAATTTAAGCTTAACTATGGGCGCGTTGCGCTTATGCTGGTCTTGACACCTTTAATGTCCGGTGCGTACGGTTCTGATTATTTTAATCCGGCTTTGCTTGAGCGTGTAAACGATACCGGAGACACTCCAGACTTAACCCAATTTGAAAGCGGTGGTCAGGCAGAGGGTGAGTATTATGTCGATATTTATGTGAACGACAGTTATGTTGATACGTCGTCAATTGCTTTTAAAAAAATCAGGCTCAACGGTAAGACGGAATTGTCCCCATGCCTGACAGTTGAGATGTTGAAACGATACGGTGTACGTACTGACTCCTTCAGCAATCTGGAAACCGCTCAGAGTAGCTGTGTCGACCTGGGAGAGATTCCTGAAGCGACGGCTTCACTTGATTTTAAGGCACAGGCCTTAAAGATCAGCGTACCGCAGGCATCCCTTGTCAGCGCGGTTCGCGGCTATGTGCCCCCCGATAAATGGGACGACGGGCTTACCGCGGCAATTATCAATTACAATGTGACATCGAGCCACACTTATACCGACAATGACGAGGGTGGCTCGTCACAATATTTAAGCCTTCGTCCTGGGGTAAACCTCGGGGCATGGCGCCTGCGTAATTATTCAAACTACGTGCGGGATACCCACGGTACCGGTCGTTGGGACAGTGCCTATACCTACGCGCAGAGGGGCATTTCATCAGTAAAAGGGCAGCTGACGCTGGGCGATAGCAGTACGCCTGGCGAGATTTTTGATAGCGTATCAATAAGAGGCGTGCAGCTGGCTTCCGATGACGAAATGCTCCCTGAAAGCCTTCGCGGATATGCGCCAGTCGTTCGAGGCATAGCACGAGGCGACAATGCTGAAGTGACAATCCGGCAAAACGGTTTTGTCATTTACCAGGCATTTTTGCCCGCCGGGCCGTTTGAAATTAAAGACCTCTATCCAACGGGTGGAAGTGGTGATTTAAGCGTAACGATAAAAGAAAGTGACGGGAGCGAACAGTACCAGATTGTTCCATTTGCTTCCCTGCCTATTCTTCAACGTACGGGCAATTTGCGGTATGCCTTCAGCGTGGGGCACTACCGTAGCTATGACAATAACGCTGAAGATGATCCAGTTTGGCAGAGCACCTTAATCTATGGTCTACCTGCAGGTTTCACTGTTTATGGTGGTGTACAGCTAGCCAGTCATTACCGTTCGTCATCTTTGGGAATCGGGAAAAATCTGGGTAATTTAGGCGCGTTCTCTACCGATATTACTCATTCTTCGAATTCAAAAAATGATGGAAAGACAGAAAAAGGTCAGTCTGTACGTGCCAGATACAGTAAAAGTATGGCAACCACTGGCACCAATATCGCTATTGCAGGATATCGCTATTCGACATCCGATTTTTATACCCTTAATGATGCATTTGAAATGCGGAATAATAGAAACGAATTCTTTTACCAGGAGCGCAAGCGCAACAGGGCCGAGCTCACATTAACTCAAAATCTTGGTGATAACGCAGGGTATTTATCTGCATCGATAGTCCGTCAGGATTACTGGGGGAATAACAGAAAAACCGACTCATGGACCCTGGGGTATTCGAATAGTTTCAGAGGCGTTGGCTACAGCCTGAATTACTCTCTGAATAAGGATGTGAATACTTCCCGGCAGCAGACTTCTGATCGGCTCGTCGCCTTTACGCTGAGTATGCCATTGAGTCTCTTCTCGACAACAGCATATGCAGGCTACAACTTTAGCAATAACCGTACTGGCGGGACGAACCAGAATGTATCGTTAAGCGGTACCGCCCTGGAAGGCGATAGCCTCAGCTGGTCCGTAGCAGAAGGTTACGGCAGTAAAGGGCAGGGAAATACCGGTTACAGCCGGGCTAACTACAAGGGCACCTATGGTGAGGTGAATGGAGCCTACAGCTACAGTGCTCAGGGGCAAATATTAAATTATGGGGCGCAAGGCACGCTTCTTATCCATGAAGACGGAATAACCGCCGGCCAAAGTGGGGGAGAAACGCTTGCACTGATTAAAGTTCCTGGTGCCTCGGGCCTGAGGGTAAATAACCAGCAGGGCGTAAAAACGGACTACCGCGGATATGCGCTGGTTCCGTTTGTGAGTCCATTCAGAAATAACGAGCTGGCGTTGAGTACGGAAAGCATGCCGGAAGATGTGGATGTGGAGGTAACAAGCCGTAACGTTGTTCCAACGCGCGGCGCTGTGGTACGAGCGACCTTCAGTGCCAAAGTGGGCCAGCGTGCTCTGGTGACGCTAAAAAAAGCTGACGGTACATTTGTTCCGTTCGGCGCCACGGTAAGCTACGGGTCTGAAAGTAACGAGGCCGCAATTGTTGGCGATCAGGGGCAAGTCTATCTGAGTGGTTTAACGAATAAAAATACGCTGAACGTCAAGTGGGGTAATGAATTATCCAGACAATGTGCGGCTAAATTTGAATTGCCTGATATTAAAAAATCACTGATTGACATAGCCGCAGTGTGTAGATAAACGAACGGAATAGTGAAAATGAATCGAGTAAATAAAAACATTTTAAAGTTAGCTCTGGCGTCGGTACTCACATTGTTGAGTTTTAACAGTTTTGCACTTGTGAATTGTCATTTTGTTGGATCTAACACCGAGGGTTCAGAGACCGTCAGCTTCGGCGACATTATTATTCAGCGAGATGCCCCTATAGGAACCGTGCTTGGCTCGATAAACCTTTGGCAGCGCTATTTAAGTCACGGCAATGTCGCCGACTGTCCGCGGACGGGTGGATATTATCCCTCGATAGACGTTGGGGCTGAATATACTCGCGTCATGTTTAATGGGGAGGAACTCTTCCAGACGGGCATAAACGGATTAGCTATTCGAGTAAGAGCTATGAATAACAACCGCATGCCAAGAACATCAGGCAGCTGGTGCAGTGCTGCTGATACGACTTATCGCTGGTGTGCTCGCTTTTCATGGGGATATCAAAGCAACTCCATAGAGCTCGTGAAAATAGGCAAAACGGAGAGTGGATCAATTAAGAGCGGTGAAATACTCATACGAGGCTTTACGAATGGGGAAGGTCCGGTATTTACCACAAATTTAACCTCCTCCAAAGTTACCACCGTGGCGTGTTCAGTCGTTAATAGCAACATTCAGGTCAACATGAACCCAGCCAGCGCGACAGATTTTCGTAAAAACAGCGGTATTGCGGGTAAAACGGATTTCAAAATTGACCTTAATTGTGATGCATCGACTAACGTAAATGTCACAATCGATCCCGGCTCGGCAGGAGCTGAAAACAGCGCGAATGGCATACTGAAGCTCGATAATGCCGGAGGACAGACAGCAAGCGGGATTGGTCTGCAGATATTGTCTCAGGGAGTCCCAGTGCAGTTTGGCCAGATGAAACGTATCGGGACAACCAGCGCGGAAGGGGCATTTTCGGTGCCTTTACAGGCGCAATATATTCAGACAGCTGCAGATATCACCGCAGGGAAAGCAAATGCGAGTGCAACATTTACAATGACATATCAGTAAATATCTGGCTCGTGATGGTATCTATTTCAAAACTACTATAACGGGAGGGGTATCTAAAACACTAATTTTTATGTCGCGACAAAATGAATTCTCCGAGTGAATATTAAGCATAATCTCTTAACAAGTACTTTTAATTTATATTAGGAAGCTTATGAATAAGGCAATTATTGTTTTAGCTATCGCGTTAACGCTTTCAGGGTGTTCAACCTTAAAAACCGATCAAGCCATCCCTTTGTTACAGGCTGACACCGCTAAAATGCTGGGACTGGGTTCATCTGACGAAATTACAGTCACGAATGTTAATGGCAGTCAGCCCGATATGTTAGGTAGCCAAAAACTGACCTATCGGGCCACCACGGAAAAGGGTCGTATTTTTGACTGCCAGTCACAAATGATGCCGGGTATCCTTGGAGCCGCGCCCGCGTTGAGTGCACCATCATGCACACCGATAGTGACGCACAAATAGTTGAAAACAACATCAGGCAGGGGGGAACTGCCTGAGTAAAAAAAGGAAGGTCGTCTTATAAAAATGTACCTCTCCAGCGGGAACGGCAGCCAGTATTGACTGCTGCCTGCATCTGGTACGGCAGGCGTGGGGAGCGGATGTAGCCAACCGCGTGGCGCGTTTGTTGGTTGTACCACCTCATCGTCAGGGTGGACAACGGCAATTTGTGGAGTTGCCGGTTCAGAATACGCGTCGAGGAGATTATTTCACCGACGCATTGGCCTGGGCAACGGAGAATTTACAGTTAGCAATCACGCTGGACTGCGTGGCGGAGAAAGCCCTCATGAGCCGTCGCAGCTTTACCCGGCGATTTCAGCAATCGACGGGGGAGAATTTCTCGCTGTGGCTGTTGTGCCAGCGGATTCTTGTTGCGTTGATCAGCGGGTAAACATGATGCACAACAAGAGAAATAGCAGGGATGATGTAAGAACATGATTGCCGGAAGACTGTGGAAGTATATGAACTAAATGTCCATTAAATGCAATTTAACATAATATACATTATGCGCACCAATATGAAGTCAGGGGAAATCTGGTGTTTTGTGGGCATCGTTGCCTGGATGCTGACGGTCTATTAAAGAGTCTTAGCTGACACAGCTTACTGTGCATCCAGCTTTTGCTCAAAGCAAAGGCCGTGTTGAATACGCTCATCTGCCGCATCAGAACTTTGAACTGAACTTACGCATTTCACATTCCTTAAAACGCAGATAGCACGCCAGCTTGACGGTACTGTTCTTCCCACGCTTACTTACCGTTTTTTCCTGTTGATATAAGCCTGCAAACCCTCCGCAAGATACTCAAACACCGTTTTACAGGCCTGGCTATGGCGTAAATCCTCATGCATCACCAGCCAGGTGTCGAGATGAAATGCAAAGAAATCAGGCATGACCCTCTGTAACGGCGGAGAAAAATCGGCCAGTTGTGCCTGGCACATACCGATACCCGCTCCTGCACGAATGAGGTTTAATTGTGCAATATCACTGTCGCTCCGCACGGTAAACAATTCACGGCTTAGCTGTGGATATTGTTTAAGTGCCTGTAAAATAAAGGGAGTCGTATTATCGAAACCCACGAGCGTATGGGTGAATAGCTCATCAATACTTTCCGGAGCACCACATCGTGACAGATAGGCTGGCGCGGCATGAAGACCTATTTCAACCCTGCCCATCCGACGTGTAATCAGTTGCTCCTGCACCGGCGTGGCCATGCGTACGGCAATATCCGCTTCCCGGTTCAGTAAATCCTGAACGCGATTAGACAAAACCAGTTCAATAACTATTTGCGGGTATTCCTCCTTTATCTGTGCAATCACTGGAGGCAGAACCTCCGTGCCGATGATTTCACTGGCGGCGACGCGCACAATGCCTCGTAATCCGGTTGCGCCGGAACTGAAACTGGCTGCCGACCGCTCAATCATCATGGCCGTATTTTCCATCGCCTGCGCATGACCCTTCAGCTCAGCGGCTGCATCCGTGGCCTGCAATCCGGTCTGCGAACGGGTAAATAAAACAAGGCCCAGGGCTGACTCCAGCGCCGCAATATGGCGTCCGGCGGTTGGCTGGGTAATGGCAAGCCTGCGTGCGGCCCCTGACAGAGACCCTTCCCTCATCACGGCCAGAAAGGTGCGATACCATTCCCACGGGATATTTAGCTTCATACAAAAATGAATACCTGCTGGCTAATATTATGCAATTACATTTAGCCCGTGCGGTCATTATGATGTCAAGCAGATATCCAATAAGGGTCAAACGATGAAAAACACAAATAAGGTACTGATACTGGGCGCAACGGGTGGGATCGGTGGCGAAGTAGCCCGCAAATTGTTCCGTGAAGAATGGGATGTGCGTGCATTGCGCCGCAGCGCTCCGAAAACTGACGATCGCAACAAAAGCATTTCGTGGATAAGCGGTGATGCGCAGAATGCAGAACAGGTTGAGGCTGCGGCGTGCGAATGCAGCGTTATTGTCCATGCCGTTAACCCTGCGGGTTATCGAAACTGGGAACAGCTGGTTTTGCCCATGCTACATAACACCATAAATGCAGCGGAGCGAAACGGTGCGTTAATCGTTCTGCCGGGCACGATTTATAACTACGGCCCGGATGCTTTTCCCCTCTTACGCGAGGATTCTCCTCAGAATCCGTTTACCCGAAAAGGCGCTATACGGGTGCAAATGGAGCAGGAACTCGCAGACTATGCGCAGCGTGGCGGAAAGGTGCTGATTTTACGTGCAGGTGACTTTTTTGGTCCCCATGCCGGCAATAACTGGTTTTCGCAGGGATTGGTCAAACCGGGGCAACCACCGAAGATAATTCAAAACCCAGGGAAAACCGGCGCAGGCCACCAGTGGGCTTATCTGCCGGATGTCGCCGAAACGCTCGTTGCACTGCTGTCGCGTCGGGAGGAACTCGAACCGTTTGCCAGTTTCCATATGCGCGGGCATTGGGATCCTGACGGGACAGCGATGACTGCCGCCATAAAGCACGTCGCGGAGCGTGCCGGTATTCAGGCGAAGGTGAAATCGTTTCCCTGGTGGCTTATCTCGGCGATAAGCCCCTTTAATACCACACTTCATGAAATGCAGGAGATGCGTTATCTCTGGGAGCAGTCAATAGAAATGGATAATTCAAAACTGATTTCCTTTTTGGGCCATGAGCCCCAGACCCCTCTTATTGAAGCTGTACATTCCACATTAGCGGGCCTGGGCTGCATTTAACATAACCTGTACGTTTAGAAAGGGTTGAACGAGGTCTGATATACTTCAGCTTTTGAAAAACGCAGCCCTAAGCAAATGGAAATTGAATTAAATAAAAGTGTTAAAGAGAGAATTTTCCACGCAGTCATTTTTGAAGTGATGGCCAACATTATTATCGCGCTGTCTCTTGCCTGGCTGATGAACGTGTCGGTACTCCAGTCGGGCTCGTTGTCCGTGATATCAGCCCTTACCGCAACGGTCTGGAATTTTATTTTTAATAAACTCTTCGACTCGCTGCAGAAAAAATACCGCTTTCAACGGACGTTTCTCATTCGAGCGATCCATGCGGTAGGTTTTGAAACGGGACTCATCATCACCCTAATTCCTGTCGCGATGGTTATGCTGAATCTTACAGTGACTGAGGCATTTTTTGTTGAGATCGGTCTTGTACTGTTTTTCCTGCCGTACACGTTACTGTTTAACTGGATTTACGACTACCTGCGCTGGACATTTGTTGGGCGGAAACGGTCTGCTATGTAGAGAGATACCTGTCACATTGACACGCCTTTTATCGTATTCGACTCCTCTCACCTTCTATACTCTTCATTTCTCTATCTCTTTTGAGGAGTCGATAATGTTCGATCATGTGAAATTCGGCGTCAGCGATTATGAAACAAGTAAAACTTTCTTCCTCGAGGCACTTCGCCCGCTTGGAGTAAAAATCATCGATGAAGGCGCGCCGGAGTATGGTGTTGAAATGAGCTCAGGGGACGTTTCACTTTGCCTTTTCCATACAAATGACAAACCCGCGCCCCTGCATCTGGCGTTTGTGGCTAATACGCGTCAGCAGGTTGATGATTTTTACCATGCCGCGCTGCGCGCTGGCGGACGTGATAACGGCGGGCCGGGATTGCGTTCGTACGGTGAAAATTATTATGCCGCTTTTGTCATCTCACCTGATGGACATAACATCGAGGCCGTGTGCCATACGCCGGAGAGCGAGTAGCTCAACGGGTCTTTCAGAACCCGTAAAACGATTTACTCATGCGGTTTTCTGCACGATACTGCACGAAAAGCTGCATTCCTGGCCAGTGATGTCGTAAAGTCTCGTCTGTAAATGTGCATTTTCATGCAACAACACTGACAGAGGTATTTATGACACAACAGTTGATTTTAATTGCCGGTCCCTATCGCAGCGGAACCGATGGCGTTCAGGCACGAATTGATGAGAATCTGGCGCGTCTCGAAAGCGCAGCATTAGCCGTATACCAGCGTGGCCACATTCCGGTCATCGGTGAATGGCTTGCGTTGCCGTTGGCAAAAGCCGCAGGCTCAATAACGGTGGGTGATGAAATCAGCGAAGCGATGCTGTACCCCGTTGCTCACCGCCTCATCGCTAAATGCGATGCGATTTATCGTATTGCCGGTGCGTCTAAAGGTGCCGATATGGATATTGAAGTAGCCCGAAAATATGGTCTCATCGTTTATACCGCGCTTGAAAACATTCCAGAAGCTTAATCCGGGACGTCAGCCAGCCCGTGGTCAAAGGCTGGCTGTCAGAGGGGGGCACGATCTGAGGTCAGCACGACGGATACGCCCTTTTCCGATACCGCGCGGACCCAGTCCTTATCTGTACCGTCTTCAACGACGATGGTATTTACCGAAGACACATCGCCAATCACAAACGAAGACGCGGTGTTGATCTTTTCCGGAGAAGCCAGAACAACCGTCTCCGCGGCTCTGCCGGAAAATGCACGTTTGATGCATGCCTCTTCGAAATCACCGGTTGTCAGCCCCGCGTCAGGATGAATGCCGGTCACGCCCATAAAGAACAGGTCCGCATGTATATTCGCTATGCCTTCGATGGCCGCAGCGCCGACCGCAACAATTGAATGTTTATACAAGCGTCCGCCGATCAAAATCACCTCAATGGAAGGATGATCAACGAGCCCCAGAGCAATGCTCGGGCTGTGCGTCACCACGGTGATGCGCAAGTCAGGAGGGAAAAACGTAATCAGCTCGGAGGTTGTCGTGCCACCGTCGACAATCACCACCTGGCCTGATGAAATTAGCTGTGCCCCTTTTCGGGCCACCCTTTTTTTCGCATCCATCTTCACGGATTGCCGTTCGGCAAACGGAGCAATAGCGGAAGATGACGGCAGCGCGCCGCCGTGAACACGCTGCAAACGCCCTTCTGCCGCCAGCTCGCGCAGATCGCGCCGGATGGTGTCTTCAGAGACGTCAAAGAGAATGCTGAGCGCTTTTGACTGTACCTGACCTTCGGCACCCAGCTTCTCAAGGATCAATTGTTTTCGCTGACTGGTGAGCATGGTGAATTCCTGATGTTGCATGTTTTATCCTGAACATGCATGATGATGCTGTTTATGATCATTACTCTACGTAAGGAGGGACATTCGTGCAATCAAAACGTGCAGATGTGCGCATCATCGACAGTGAAACCCTGTCAGACAACTGGTACATCCTCAAAAAATACACCTTTGACCTGCAGCGGCGTGATGGTGAATGGCAGCGGCAGCATCGGGAAGTCTATGACCGTGGCAACGGCGCGACGATTCTACTCTATAACCGTGAGAAAAAGACGGTGATCCTGACGCGCCAGTTCCGCTTCCCTGTCTTTATCAACGGCCATGAAGACGATTTAATTGAGGCAGCAGCAGGATTGCTGGACAACATGGATCCCGAAAGCCGCATTAAAGCAGAAGCGGAAGAAGAGACCGGATTTCACGTTTCGCGCGTGCAGAAAATCTTTGAAGCCTATATGAGCCCAGGCTCCGTCACGGAGAAACTCTACTTTTATCTTGCCGAGTACCAACCACATGACAGAACCAGCGCAGGCGGCGGGATCAAGGCTGAAGGAGAAGATATCGACGTGCTGGAAATGACCCTTGAAGAGGCTTTACGCAGCATTGAAACGGGCAAGATTGTCGACGGTAAAACCATCATGCTGCTGTATCATGTTGCCCTTAAAGGTATTCTGTAACCTACTGGTTTAAATCCTGATTTATAGACGTATGTAAACGGTATGCTTGTACGTTACGCGTAAGAAAAGGGAAAACCTCCTAAATTTTGCAGCCTACTATATTTAGTGAACGATTTCGCAATTCGATAAAATCATCAACAATTCCCTGAGTCATCTGCATTTACCATTCAAAAATGCCAAACGTTCACAAGGCTGCCCGCTGAGGTAGCCTGTCTTATCTGTTATCTGGATTAAAATGCGACTCGCTACGGATAACGAAGCATATTATACTTGCTCCTCCATTCGAACAGGAGGCAGCATCTCACGTGAAGGATACATATTACAACGACATAACGATCAATACGCTAATTCAGAGTGAGCTTGACGCGTTTTTTGAGGATTTCAAAGGGATCGTCTTTGCCTACGCTATTATGAACAAGAAAGATCCTTCACAGATGAGGATAATCAATAATAGCCCTGAGTGGTTTAATATCTACCTTGAAAGAAAATACCAGTTCATTGACCCTGTCATTATTAGGGCTTTGCGCTGTGTTGAAGATTTTTTCTGGGAAAGTGATGTCGTGCTGTCGGATGGTTACAACCTGACACGCATTTTCGACGAAAGTGTCCAGTATGATATTTACCAGGGACAGACGTTTCCTCTGCATGACTATCTGAATAATCTTGTTGTCTTATCCGTCATCAGTCCTAAGCATTCTGGCATTGACATAGATAAGTATCGGCCGCAATTTCTACGCTTCCTTGTCCAGTTACATCAGAAGACACTCAATCTGTATAGCCAGCATCAGCAGAAAAAGAATGTTTTCTTGTCGCCACGTGAGCGCCAAATCCTTAAATGGGTCAGTGCCGGGAAAACGTACGCAGAAATTGCTGTTATTTTGTCTATTGCCGAGCGCACCGTTAAATTCCATATGGGCAATATAATGAAAAAACTCGGTGTGAATAATGCCAGACACGCAATAAAACTTGGAACGGAACTCCGGTTACTGGAGGAGTAAGCCTCAGCCACTGGTTATAAATGGTGTAGATGCTCGAGCATTTCGCGAAGCCAGTGACTGGATTTATCTTTGCTAATAATGTCTTCAATAATGCCTATACTGGCAGGCATGTAAATATAGTAAATAACCTCCCCTTTTTCAGAAACACCGCGCTGAATAACCTCAACTTTCCAGTTAGCATGGCGAAATATGGCATACATACCACGGCTGGCTACTGCGTACATCCCATGATATTTATTCTTAATGCAATAAATAATCATTGCAAGAAACAATGCCTTACTGGCGGGCACGCCCTGAAGGCTTGCGGAGTCTCGTATTTCTTTATCTAAAAATAAACGACTCACTTCACAGCAGGGAACATCTTCTGGAAAAACAATGGGATTATCGAAATAGTTGTGAAAGATCTCGCTTATCATTGTCGGCTGCGTTGCGTTAATAAATCGCGCGCCGCATAGCAGCTGCCCATCATACATACCCAGTAAGTATGTCGTGTTATGGGAATCAAATTGATCCTTTTCCATACCTTCGACGCATTCCACCTTCCAGTCGAGTCGGTCCCGAAAAGTTTTTCTCCTGAGTCTGTAGAGTTCGCGCGCTAATGCTGGTGGTAATTCATCGTAGTCGTGTAAAAAAAATTCAATGACAGAATTCATTCTCATGTTCCTGATAATAACACCTGAAACTAGTTTCACCTGTCTCTTAGGACAGCTTTCATTGTGCCGCATATTCCCTATACTTAAAAAGTACCTGACCACGAAGTTCTCGCAAAACTAAGCGGTCAGGAGGTCAAAGACCTATGAAACACCAGGGATATACCCATCGATTATTATCTAATATTTAAAGTTTCGGGTACAGAACATAAGAAGCACTTTGCCGATAAAATATTAAAAAACAATAATCATAAAATTATTACAATAAAAACATTGCCCCTTAATCCTTTAAGGGGTAATATTTCTATTTGCTTATTTTTTCCTCTTTGTTGTTTCACAGAATCTGCGGAATTCATCTGCCCTTAACCTCTCCCGTACCGCTTTGAAGGCGCCTGCCTGTGCTATTCTTCCAGAAGCATGCCAAACGGAGAATTGATGATGGCCGACTGGAACCCTTCTCTTTACCTGCAATTTGGCGCAGAAAGAACGCGTCCAGCTGCAGAACTGCTCGCCAGAATTCCTCTGGATGAGATCGCTACCATCGCCGATCTGGGCTGTGGACCAGGAAACAGCACGGCGCTATTGAAGCATCGATGGCCTTCTGCTCACATTACCGGGGTCGATAACTCCCCTGCTATGCTTGAGGAAGCGCGCGCAGCCTTACCTGACTGCCACTTTATTGAGGCGGATATCCGTCAGTACAAGCCTGGCCAGCCGCTGGACCTGATTTATGCCAACGCGTCGCTGCAATGGGTTCCGGACCATTACGATCTCCTGCCGCATCTTGTCTCCCTGCTTAAGCTAAATGGCGTACTGGCGATCCAGATGCCTGACAACTGGCTGGAACCGACCCATGTGGCGATGCGTGAAGTGGCGCTTGAGCAAGACTACCCAGACCGTGGCCGCGAGCCTCTGCCAGGCGTACATGCTTATTACGATATTCTGTCGGAGGCTGGCTGTGACGTGGATATCTGGCGGACGACCTATTATCACAAAATGAGCTCTCATCAGGCCATTATTGACTGGGTAAGCGCCACCGGCCTGCGGCCCTGGCTCCAGGAACTGAATGAAAGCGAGCAGAAACGTTTCCTGAAACGCTACCATGAACTGCTGGAAGAGCAGTATCCGCTTCAGGAAAACGGGCAGATACTGCTGGCTTTCCCCCGGTTGTTTATCGTGGCTCAACGCCAGCCCTGAACGGGCTATGACCGAGCTTCTTTGAGCAACTGCTGGATAACCTTTTCCTGTTGCTCATAGTCACCCTCGCCAAAGGCGGTATAGCGCAGCTGCCCTTTGGCATCAAAAAAGTAATGCGCTGGCCAGTACTGGTTGCCGAAAGCATTCCAGATTTTATAGTTGTTATCCGTGACCACCCGATACGGCAGTTGCCATTTATTCACCGCATTTTTAACCGACGAAAGCGGTTTTTCCCAGGGGTATTCCGGGGTGTGAACTCCGATCACCACCAGACCCTGCGGTTGGTACTTAGTGGCCCACTCCCGCACATGGGGGAGCGTATGCTGGCAATTAATGCAGTCCCACGTCCAGAAATCAATAAGTACAACCTTCCCGCGTAACGATTCAGACGTGACAGGGTCACCGTTCACCCACCCTGTTCCACCGCTGAGCGAAGGCAGCTGACTGCTGGGCTCTGTAATCACTATCGGCTCAAGCTTCACCGGCGTGGCTGTGGGTTTCGTCAGATTTAACAGCGCGGTTTCAAGACGGTCCGAGACGCCGTTTGCCCCTTTAAGCAGCGAAGTCATCCCCGTCGCGTTAAATGCGACGGTCGCTAACATCACAACGCCTGCACCCTGTCGCAGCTTTTCCATTAGCGCCGATTTTGCCCTTAAAGGTGCCATCAGCGTGCGGCCTCCAATGACGAGTAATCCCAGCATCATTGCGCATCCGCTGCCATAGGCGGCCAGCAGAGCGCCGGTGGTAATAGCGGAATGCCCCGCAATGTTAATGCCGAAAATCGCACCCAGAATGGGACCGGCGCAGGGAGACCAGAGCAGTCCTACAGCAAGCCCGGCCAGAAAAGCCGATGCCATTCCGCGCGTTTGCCCGCTTCGGGTGTTGAGAACATTGCCCGCGCTGACGGCCGGTCCCGCAATACGCTGGGCGAAAGACGGGAAAATTAAGGCTAGCGCGGCAGTGGCCAGAATGACGAGCGCGACCCAGCGCCCGACGATGGTTGCCTCTGCGATCCACTCGCTGGCGACGGTGACGGCCATCGCCACCAGGGTAAACATCACGATCATCCCCGCCAGCAGGGCCAGAATATGCCGACGCTGGCCCTGGAAACCGGCGAACAAAAGTGGAATAACCGGGAGCGTACATGGGCTGAGCAGGCTTATCATCCCACCCAGAAAAGCGATAACCAGAAACATAGAAACCTCACAATACAAGTCCTGCGACGCTGCAGTGAGGCTATTTCAGCGTGCGGATGTGTTCAGGATATGTGTAAATGCGAGGGTTTTGTCTGGCTCTGTATCGCCCAGGTAGGGAGATACAAAGCCGTACAATTTTACTCACGGCGCGGTAGCGTAATGGAGACGTCCAGCCCGCCCCCGTTACGGTTCGCCAGCCTGAGCTTTCCTTCCAGCTGAGCGGTGAGCTGCGCGGCGATCGCCAGTCCGAGTCCTGTCCCGCCAGTCTCGCGGTTGCGCGAGGTTTCAACCCGATAAAACGGCTGTAAAACTGCCTCAAGCTCGGTTTCGGGGATCCCCGGTCCGTCGTCCACAATGTGAATAATGACCTCGCTGTCTGATGAATCGTCTATTGAAATCGCAGCATGCTCGCCGAATTTGAGGGCGTTATCCAGCAGATTGGTCATCACCCGGCGAAGCGCCTGCGGCCGCGTGACGATGGGCAAGCGGGCTTCGCCTGCCTGAAAGTGCACGTTTTTACCAATGTCCTGGTAATCGCAGGCGATGCTGTTGATCCAGGCGTTCAGCTCCAGCTTAAGCGACGTCTCCTCCAGTGATTCCGATGACCGGGCATACGCAATGCCCTCCCGCACCAGACGAGACATGTTATCAAGATCGTTCAGGAGTTTGTCGCGAAGTTCAGGCTCTCCGGCCATTTCGACGCGCAGCTTCATGCGGGTAATGGGCGTCTGGAGATCGTGAGAAATCGAGGCCAGGATCTGCGCGCGTTCCCGGAGATAAGACTCAATGCGCGCCTGCATGGCGTTGAAGGCATGCGCTGCCCGCTGCACCTCAAGCGGCCCTTTTTCCGTCATTGGCGTGCTGGCCGCCGGATCCAGCGCATCCACCGCGCGGGTAAAGTGTGAAAAAGGCCGCACGACCTGCCGCACGGCTATCCAGGAGCAGACAGCCAGAACCAGCAGCTGCAGGATGAGAACGACCGGTAGCCAGCTGGCGACGGGCGGCATGCGCGGGATCAGGTCAATGGTCAACGGTGCGCCATCGCGTAACGTAAGATGGGCCTGAATATGTGAAATGGCGCCAGGAACCGCGGTAAAGCTAAGCGGGTAATGCGCGGCAAGCGTCGCGTCTAAGGTTCGGATAGCATCTTGCGAACGCTTATCCGTCGGCGCTGCGCCTGGTTCCCCTGTGCCCAGAATATAACGATAGTTACCCCGTTCAAGCCGCGGCAGCCAGGCGGCACGTTCGCTCGCCGGTAAGCGGTCTAATATGGCGACGCTGGTTGCGACATCGTTTTCCAGATTACCGAGCATCACCGTGCGGGCGCTGTGCATGCGTTCAACCATGACCAGCGTCAGGCTCAGGGCGTTAGCCAGCAGCAGACCGGCCAGCACGACTAGCAGCAAACGGGCCAGCAGCGAGCGTGGCCAGAGCCTCATTCGTTAACCTCTTTGATGGTCACCGGCATCGTAAAAACGTAGCCTTCGCTGCGCACGGTTTTGATATAAGCGGGCATGCGGGCATCTTCGTTGAGACGCTGGCGAACCCGGCTAACCAGCAGGTCGATTGAGCGTTCAAACAGCTCGGCGTCTCGCCCCTGCGTCAGGTTGAGCAGCTGGTCACGGGTCAGCACGCGCTGCGGATGGTCAAGGAAAACGCGCAGCAGCCGATACTCCGCGCCGCTGAGCGCCACAATTACCCCTTCCGGATCGATTAAGTGGCGAGCGACGGTATCGAGCTGCCATTCACCAAACATCACTAGCCGCCCTGCTTCCGTCACCTGTAGATTGGGCGGCATCGTGCGAAAACGCCGTAAAATCGCTTTGATACGCGCCAGCAGCTCGCGGGCGACAAATGGTTTCACCACGTAGTCATCCGCGCCCATCTCCAGACCCAGGATCCTGTCCGTCTCCTCGTTGCGCGCCGTCAGCATCAGGATGGGGAGATCTTTATGTTTCCCGACGCGCAGCTCTCGACACAGCGTAAGGCCGTCATCGCCGGGCATCATGACATCCAGCACAACCAGGTCGATATGCTGTTTATCCAGCACGACGCGCATCTCTTTGCCGTTGGCCGCGCCCGTCGCGCGATAACCAGACTTAGCGAGGTAATCGACAATCAGTTCACGAATATCCCTGTCGTCATCGACGACAAGGATATGATCAATATGCTCCACCGAAATCTCCAGACCGAAGGGTAACGTACTGAAAATAGCACATTTCAGAGTTTGTCAGCGTCAACAACGGCCTTAACAAAATCCTGCGGATCTTCCTGAGGCGGGTTGTGCCCTACGGTGGCCCCAAAAGTGCGGTGCTCGTACTTACCGGTAAATTTACCCGCATAGGCCTGCGGTGCAGGATGCGGCGCGCCGTTGTTCCCACCTTCGATGGTGATCGTTGGAACGGTGATATTCGGCAGCGTGGCCAGTTTCTGCTCGTAGCTGTCGTATTTGCGCTCACCTTTTTCCAGCCCTAAGCGCCAGCGATAGTTGCTGAGCGTCACGGCGACGTGGTCCGGGTTGTCGAGGGATTTGGCGCTGGCGTTAAAGACAGCATCGCTAAATTTCCAGTCAGGCGAGGCCTGAGACCAGATTAAACGGGCGAAGTCATGCGTGTTTTTCGCATAGCCTTCAGCACCGCGCGCGGTGGCGAAGTAGAACTGATACCACCACTGCTGCTCCGCTTTTGGCGGCAACGGCTGTTTGCCAATCTGCTGGCTGCTGATGAGATACCCGCTCACTGAAACAAGTGACTTAACGCGCTCGGGCCACAGCGCCGCAACGATATCTGCCGTTCGGGCACCCCAGTCATATCCTGCAAATACCGCCTGCTTAATATTCAGGGCGTCCATGAGGTTCACAATATCTTTCGCCATGGCTGAAGGCTGGCCGTTGCGCGGCGTTTTGGCTGACAGGAAGCGCGTGGTGCCGTAGCCGCGCAGAGAAGGCACAATCACCCGATAGCCTTTTGTCGCCAGTGCGGGTGCAACCTCGGCGTAGCTGTGAATATCATAGGGCCAGCCGTGCAGTAAAATAACCGGCTGACCGTCTTTCGGGCCGAGGTCGACATAGCCGACGTTCAGATCGCCGGCGTTAATTTGCTGCGGATGATCAAAGGCGGCCGCGACATTCGTGCCGGTGACTTCAGCCTGACAGGCCATCACGGTGCCAAGCGAAACGGTCAGTGCAAGGGTCGAGTACGCGAGTTTGCTAAACATGTTGGTATCTCCGGTTGATTACAATTCACGGGGATATAACAACACTGCAGTGTATAGCGGATATGTGCGAAAGCGGGTTTATTGCAAGCCTGTGTATGTATCCGGGACCTTGATACAGTGTGATACAAACACAGGCGTTGTCGCCTTAAAGGGAGAGGCGATAGCGGACGTAATCGTCAGCCTCACCGTATTTGTCATAGAGTTTACGCGCCGGGTTGTTCTCCCGGGTGACCCAGTACAGTTTTGACCACCCTTCGCGCTTGCCTTCCTCAATCAGGGCGTCAATGAGCGCTTTAGCTGCTCCCGCCCCGCGTTCATCTGCATCAACAAACAGATCTTCCAGATAGCAGATGGGCGCGGTAGACCAGGTTCCCTCATGCAGAATACACATCGCGAAACCGATGACCTTTTGGTCCTTCTCGACCACCCGGCAGAACATCGATGAATGCGCTGAGAGCGCCCTTTCCCACGTCGCTGCGGTGACGGATTCCTCAAGGTAGCAATCATAAAAATGGGTGTAACCATCCCACAGCGGTCGCCATTGGGAATAGTCCTCTGCGCGTAAAGATCTTACCGTAACTGCCATTTTTTCCTCACATTACAGGTCAATTGCCATTTCAAAACAGCGTAAATCAGCCCCCGCCATACGCGAGTGATGATAGTTTTCGCGCAGCGTGACAAACCCCAATTTCTGATAAAACGACTGGGCGTTAGGCGTTGCATCCAGCCTCAGACGGGTTATCCCCCGGCTACGGGCTTCATTTTGGAGCGCCTCGATAATCCGGGTCGCCATGCCTTTACCGAATGCCGCGGGCAAGGTGAATATCGCCTCCAGACAGTGGGTATCCAGATCCAGATAGCCGGTCGCCGCAACGTCGCCCTTTTCATCTTCCACGACGTAAAAAGGGTATTCAATGACCATCTGCCGATAGCGTTCGGGCATCAGATCCGGCGTCCAGCGCGCAATGACGTCGGCATCGTAACTGGTTTTACAGCCGTGACGAATCGCCTGGTTGCGAATGTTCCAGAGTGTTTCGGCTTCCTGCGGCGTGGCTTTTCGTAATGTCATAACCTCCCCCTTTAACGGCTTTTTAGCCGCATTTCCCGTGCCAATCTGGCAAGACGCTGAGTACGACAATAGAGCGTAAACAGCACAAAGCCGCTGCTGTTCATCACCACCCGACAAAGTAACAGCGCGAAAGATGCAATGACGAGCGGCCAGAGGCTTCCATCATGGGAAAGCAGGATATGTAGACCCTGAACGAGGGTCGTTATCAGCAGGATGATAAACAACGCCATAAAGCCCGACAATCCCGACGTCTTTCCACGAGCCAGTGGTACGCTTGTCACAATCAGCGCGCCTGTCATCATCAATGATGGTAAGAAAAAGCTCAATGCATGATGTAAAGGTGACAAACCCTGCAATGTGCTGAGAAAAGGCAAAAGGTTTAGCGCAAACGCCACTAAAAACAGAGGTAACAGCGCAGCTACCGGATAAGGATTTTGACGCGGAAGCTCGCTGAGGGGACGCGAAAAATACCGTTCCAGCTCGGGAGTGGAATTATCCAGAAGGCGGGTATCACGATGAGCAATAGCCTCCTCTATCTCTTTGCCATGCTGCAGGAGATCCTGGAAAACCCGTCCGGTTAAAAGAGACACAAAGCTCATTAATATTTCGCCATTAAAGAAAGGATGCCCATTTCTGGTAGGGAATGAACCCAGCACGCCTCAACTGAATGTGATAGAGATGAAAATACCAGAACGCAAACAAAAGCATAACGCCTAAACAGGGAGATCCGCGCATGACGATACCGACGCTCACGACAGAACGCTTACTGCTGAAACCGCTGGTAGCCGAAGATGCTGCCCAGATACAAACGCTTTATCCGCGCTGGGAGATCGTCCGCTATATGGTCTCCTCCGTGCCCTGGCCCTACCCGGATAATGGTGCAGAAAACTATGTCAACAACGTGGCGCTGCCGGATATGGCAAAAGGGATTGCCTGGTTCTGGAGCATCCGGCGACGTGAGGTGCCGGATGAATTGATGGGCATTATTTGCTTGTACGACGTCGAGGACAACAACCGCGGGTTCTGGCTCGCGCCGGAGTTCCAGGGTCAGGGATATATGCGTGAAGCCAGCATTGCCGCGACGGATTACTGGTTCAACACGCTAAACAAACCCGTATTGCGCGCGCCGAAAGCCGCCGCTAACAGCCGCTCCCGACGTATTTCAGACAGTAGCGGCATGCGGCTTATCAGAATTGAAAAGAAAGCCTACGTTAGCGGGATGCTGGACTCCGAGCTGTGGGAAATCACCCGCGAAGAGTGGAACGTCCGTCAGGTCAGCTGATAATGTTTATCCGGCATCAGCCTTTCCGGGATGTTCTCTTCATCGTTCATCTGCAGCAGATCGCGTTCCATCATGTTGCAGATGGCGTCCAGCGGCAGGTCGTTATCTTCGGTGCCAAACGGATCTTCCAGCTCTTCCGCCAGGGTGTCCAGCGAGATAAAGGTGTAGGAGATCAGCGCCGAGACAAAGGGCGTCATGTAGTGCAGATCTACAACCAGCGCGAACGGCAGCATGATGCAGAACAGATACACAGTGCGGTGCAAAATCAGCGTGTAGGCAAACGGCACAGGCGTGGTTGCAATGCGCTCGCAGCCGGACAGGACGATGGACATATCGTTTAGACGGTTGTTCAGGCTGTGGAACAGGATATCTGAGAGCTCTCCATTACGCCGCCGCACGGCCAGCCACTCCCCCATGATCAGTAAAATACGGTTTGCGGGTGAGTTGGCGTTCATCACCTGACGTAAATCTTCCGGAGAAAGATAGCGAGAGAGTTGCTCGGCGTTCAGCTCCCGGCGCAGGGTCATGCGCAGGCAATTGGCAAAAGCAATCTGCAGGCGGACAAATTCGCCCAGATGCTTATCGTCAGGCAAGGTGTTTTTTACCTCGCGAAACAGCGAGCGTGCCGCTATCATCAGCTGCCCCCAGAGCAGCCTCGCCTCGACGTAGCGTGAATAACAGGCGTTGTTTCTGAAACCCAGAAAGATAGCGATCGCCACGCCGAGAATGCTGAATGGCGCCACGGTAAATTTGATCCCCAGCGAGGTATACCACGGCAGCATAAGGATAACGGCGATAGAAAGCAGGAAGTTGAGCAGCAATCGGGTATAGATCTTGGGAAGTACCGAACCGTGCCAGACAAAAATCAGTTGTAGCCAGTGCTGTTTAGGACGAACGATCATAGTGAGTTTCAGGAAAGAAAAGAGCGAGGCTATTAAACGTGATCCCCGTCACCGTTGCAAGCATGTTAACGGAACATTGCATTTTCTCCCCTGAGTTACGAAAACCGCACGGTGGTGCATGTGTTTTTTTAAAAACAAAGACAATAGTATGTTGTAACTAAATAATGTCGTATTCAAACCCGGCCGAAGCCGGGTGAATCTATTAACAAAGCGGTTTAGCCGCGGCGCGCATGCCCTTAAGCAGAATGGCATCCAGATCCAGCGTCACCTGGTCGACAAGACCGTTCACCTGCGTCAGATCCTGTTCCCAGTGCTCACTCACGCTGAGCACCGACTGCACCAGTTCACGGGTGCTCAGCTGCCGATCGCGGTGCTGCGCCCACAGCTGCTGATAACGTTCCAGCCAGCATGCATCATCCTGCACCGGATAGTTCTCCCCGTTACGCTCCGCGCGATAAAAAGCGATCAGTGCGGCCAGAGCATACGTCAGGCGTGCTGGTAATTGCCCCGTAGCCTTCTGCCCTGCCAGCAGCTGCGGCAGGATGCGGGTGCGGTATTTGGTCATGCCGTTAAGCGCGATGGAGAGCAGCTGGTGTCGGATGTAGGGGTTGCGAAAACGCCCAGTTACCGCACTGGCGAAAGTTTCCAGCTCGTCACGCGGCAGATCGAGGACCGGAATAATCTCCTGATAAATCGCTTTTTCGACGAACGCGCAGACCTCGGCATCATTCATCGCCTCGCCTACCGTATCCAGCCCGGCCAGGAACGCGACCGGTACCAGCGCCGTGTGCGCGCCGTTCAGGATGGCGACTTTGCGCTCTTTGTAAGGCCTGATGTCATCGACAATCAGCACGTTTAACGGGTACTTATCCAGACGAAGCTCGTGCTCAAGGGATGCTGGCCCCTGGATAACGAACAGATAGAAATGTTCAGCCGTGTCCAGGAACCGATCGTGATAACCCAGCTCAGCTTCAAGCGCAGCCGCTTCATCGCGCGGGTAACCGGTCACGATACGGTCTACCAGCGTCGAGCAGAAGCAGTTGGCGTCGTTTAGCCACCGGATAAAGGCCACAGGCAGCGCCCATTCCTGCGCATAGCGCAGAACGAGTTCACGTAAGGCATCTCCGTTGTAGTCAATCAGTTCGCACGGGATGATGATCCAGCCTTTATCCGGCGCGCCGTTAAAGTGGCTGAAGCGCTCAAACAGTAGTCGCGTCAGCTTCGCCGGATAGCTCACTGCAGGGGCATCGTCGAATTTGTCACCTGCGTGGTAGCTAATACCCGCTTCGGTGGTATTCGAGAAAACAAACCGCATATCCGGATTGCGAGCCAGTTTCAGAAACGCGTCATAGTCTTCGTAGACGCTGATTTCACGGTTAACGGAGCGGATAAGACGGCTCTCGCTCACCGCTTCCCCCTGCCCGTTCAGGCCACGAACGATAGTGGTATAGAGACCATCCTGAGTGCTCAGCGACGGTGGAAAATCGCTCTGAATAGGACGGACGATAACCACGCCGGCATTAAGATCGGTATGTTCATTTAGCAGGTCGATTTGCCAGTCGACAAACGCACGCAGGAAGTTGCCTTCACCAAACTGAATGATGCGTTCTGGGTATTGAGCACCGGGAAAATCACGACGGTTGAGCGTGTTCACAAGGGGTTCCTTTTATGATTAGTCATACAGCCTGATAGGATTGGTACGATAACTTATCAAAACTTAACGACCAGAAACCCTGTTTTGATCAATACGTCGCGTAGTTGTGCAGAATATTTACAGGAACTTATAAAACACGGACGTGGCCGTCATGGCACCGTCCGGCATCAGCGCGTAGCGCGGGATCTCACCAACCTTTTGCCAGCCGGCACGCTGGTAGAAGGTTTCGGCCCCGCTGCCGGTGGAGGTATCAAGCACCAGAACCGAAATATCTTTGGCCCGGGCCTCAGCTTCCAGCGCTTCCATCAATGCCATCGCGGCCCCTTTCCGGCGCGCTTTCTCATGAACCAGCAGCTTTGCCACATCGGCCCGATGCGGCTGGTTTTCCGGCTGGTCTGTGATCAGCTGCACCGTTCCGATGATGCCGTCCTGCGCATCGACGCAGACAAGCACCAGCCGCTCGCCTCGCGCTACGCTTTCGGCAATACCGCGCCAGAAAATACGGGCCTTATCCAGGCTATAAGGGAGCATAAAGCTGACGGATGCCCCGCCGTTCACACAGTTTTCGAGGATCCCGGCCAGCGCATCAATATGGGTAAGAATTTCGTCTCGGGTGAGGTTTTTGATTTGCAGTGAGGTATTCATTGTTTTTCCTTACGTTGAATACCATCACTGTGCATTTAACATCTTCTTAACGCAAACGGATCGAACATACGTTTTTATTATGTCACCGGGCGCGCTGGCGCTGCTGTTTCATGGCATACATCTTTTCATCGGCATCTTTTAACCACTGCTGCAGGTCGTTGCCGTTATGATCGAATTCGCTAAGCCCCCATGAGAAATGAAGCGACCAGGGATGCAGCTTGCGGGCGTTATAGTGTTCCACCTGCTCAGCGAGATACTGCATGGCAATCCAGGCCCCCTGCTCATCCGTATCCGCAAACAGCACGGCGAACTCGTCCCCGCCAAAACGCACCAGTAGATCTGCTTCACGGAAAGAGCTGCGCATCAGTTGCGCCATGGCTTTCAGCGCCTTATCTCCCTCTTCATGGCCGTAGCGATCGTTAATTTCCTTAAAACGATCCAAATCCAGCCAGCCAAGCGTCAGCGGCTCAGCCCGGCGCCGGGCAACGGAAAGCGTGAAACGTACAAGCTGATTAAAGCCCCGACGGTTGAATAACCCGGTTAATTCATCCGTGGTCGCCGCACTGATGGCAGCAAATTCATCTTCCGCCAGCGCGCCCAGGTCCCCCAGCACGGCGAGGTCGGACGCTGAAAACTCACGGGGAGCGTAATCAATCAGGCACAGCGAGCCCACGCTCGCGCCGTCACGCAGGCGCAGCGGGAAGCCCGCGTAAAACCGCACGCGCGGCTCACCGGCCACCAGCGGATTATCCGCAAAGCGATCGTCCTGAAGCATATCCCCCACCACCAGCGGCGCTTCGGTGAGGATCGTATGTCCACAGAATGAGATGTTACGCGGAACGGCGCTCGGTGCCTGACCATCAGCCGACTTGACGATCAACGAATGCTCATCGATAAGATTGACCATCGCCAGCGGCACCTGGAAAAAGCGTTTTGCCAGACGCGTTAAGCGGTCAAACGCCGGGGAACTGTCAATCTCAAGCAAACCAGACTCGCGCAGCGAGTTGAGACGTTCCGTTTCATTTTCAGGGGTTGCAGGTGCTTTCATAATGTCTCCTGACGTAAAGCGTTACTAAAAGCGTAGCTTAAACAGAGGCATTGTCAGTGTTCTGACGTCCTGTTAAGCCGCTTACTATTCACGTCAATGCCTTATGACGATTAACGCAGCTATGTTTCACTCCCGGAGGGCGTAGCAATTTGCTCGTCCGCCACCCGGGCGCTGGTACGGTTTCGACCCGCTTTTTTTGAACGATAGAGATGATCGTCCGCCTCGGCCATGAGCTTGTTGAAGACCTCGGTCAACTGCCATGACTCTGCCTTTCCACTTCCGAGGCCAATACTGACCGTCAGATAGAGGGTCTGGTTGCGCCATGTAAAAGGATGGCTGGCCACGGTGGACCGGATACGTTCAGCCAGTTCAAAACCGTGCTGCGCGTCGCCTGAATTAACTACCACCGCGAACTCTTCCCCGCCCATGCGCGCCACCATGCCGTCTTCACCGACAACCTGCTGAACCTGTCGGGCAAACGACGCCAGCACGCGGTCTCCGCACTCGTGGCCGTAGTTATCATTAATGCTTTTGAAATAATCAATATCCAACAGCATGACGGTCAGAAAACGTGTATGCCGGTAGGTTTCTTCCTGCTTTAACGCCTCATAAAGCCCGGAACGCGAATAGACGTGCGTTAAGAAGTCATAATCCGCCCTGAGCGAAACCTGACGGATCAGGGAGTTAATCGCCGCCATGCTGACGGAGACCATCACCGGACAGATCGCCATCGTGGCGATCCCCAGCCGGGCTGAAAACATCATTGGCGTCGTAAACGGCGTCGCCACGGCAATATTAATAATCGAATTGGCGACCAAAATGATTTCAGTGGCGCCCGTGATAAACGTCAGCAGGCAGGTCGCAGGCAATGAGTAACGAACCGCACACCAGATAAGTGCAGGCAGAGGAAACGAGAGGCTCCCCGCTCCGCCAATCACCACCGAAGCGACCACCGAGACGATCAGCGCAATCACAGGCAGCAACTGCTCCAGACGTAACCTGAGTTCACGCCCGGGCATGCGTAACGTGAGCATACAAGGCACAACAAGCACGCCGGTTGAGAACTGCTCGCTAAACCAGTCGGCAAACAGCGGCCAGAAGGTGTGACTGTCAATCCCAACCGACCCCACCGCGCCGAGCAAGGCACAAAGCAGCGCGGCAATCAGGCAGTAGTTAAACAGGCGTAATGCGTTAAGCGGATCCGGGGTTTTCTTCATTAGCCGCTTGTCGCGCTGAATCAGCACGGCGACGGCAACGATAAAGATCATGTTAGACAGGTTGATCACCGCTGAAGCGATACCCCAGTTGGTCGTCACCGCGTCGTACAACAGCATCGCGACATAACATACCGCATAGTAGTGCAGGCGATTCAGGTAAACATAGCGGGCGAAGATCCCTGCCATGACGCCATTCAGCGGCCAGAACAGAGAGAGGGCCTCAACGAGCCGTAACTCCGCGCCCACAACATAGAATAAGGTGGTGAGGATAAAGATCGTCGATGCATTTCGCAGCGGCGTGTCAACCTGGAACGGCCTGAAGGCAGTAAGAGCAGAACGCATTAAATATCATTCCATATGAAAGCTTACGGCAATTATTGCGGTCGTCAGCACGATTGGGACTAACTTAGGATGCATCTATAACACAAATAACACAGGAGCATAACTCGTCAAATTTAGGCGTTCATTTGCAACACCAGCCAGTGGTGAATGACGCCGACAATATAATTTTGCTGCTGCGCAGTGAGCGTCACACCCTGTGGAATGTTATGCCATTTTGCCAGACAGCCCCGACAACAGGTGGCCGTGGCATGCTGGTCAATGGTTTCGGGGCCTTTGTCCCAGCAGTACTGTCGTTCCTTATCGCCTAAGCGAAAGCGCGAGCGAAATGTCGATCGCGCCAGACGGGAAAAAAGAGGATCAAGATCGGACATCAGTATACGGAACGTCCCAGACGCTGGGTCAGTTTCTCCAGAACCGCGACACCGGCAAGCGAATTTCCCGTTTCATCCAGTTCCGGGCTCCAGACGGCAATCGCCATTTCGTGCGGCACAATCGCCACGACTCCGCCGCCAACGCCCGATTTAGCTGGCAATCCAACGCGCCAGGCAAACTCACCGGCGTTTTGATACATCCCGCTGGTGGCCATCAGCGCGTTAACCTGGCGAGCCTGTAGAGGAGAAACCACTTCCTGATCGAGATGCGGCGCATGACCCTGATGCGCAAGGAACAGGAACGTCTGAGCCAGCTCAACGCAGCTCATTTTCAGGGCGCAGTAATGGAAGTAGTTTTGCAGGACGGTCGCCACGTCGTTGTGGAAATTACCGAAGGATTTCATCAGCCACGCGATAGCCGCGTTACGGGCGGAGTGTTCAAACTCCGAGCGCGCTACCAGCGCATCATAGGCAATATCGTCAACGCCCGAGAGCTGACGAACAATCTCAAGCATTCGCTGGCGCGGAGCGCTGAGGCGGCTTTGCAGCATATCGCAGACCACCAGCGCCCCGGCATTGATGAAGGGGTTTCGCGGTTTCCCCTGTTCAATTTCGAGCTGAAGCAGCGAGTTAAAAGGCTGGCCGGAAGGATCTTTACCCACGCGCTGCCAAATCTCTTCTTCTTCGTACTGGCGCATCGCTGCAACCAGACTCAGCACTTTCGAAATGGACTGAATGGAAAAACGTTCAGTGGCATCGCCTGCCTGGAATCGCTGTCCGTCGATAGTACAGATAGCGATGCCCAGCTTATTCCCGCTTACCGAGGCAAGGGCCGGAATATAGTCGGCAACCTTCCCCTTTCCAATTAAAGGACGAACCTGCGCCAGAATCTCGTCCAACATCTCATTATGGATGACCGCAGCCACACTTTGCTCCTTGCCCTCAGGCTAAAACGGGCTGCGAGTATAACAGAGGCTTATGTATTACGTCAGGCGCTAAGACGAAAACGCGAAACGGCCTGCAATAAAAGATCGGATTGCTTTTGCAGCCGCTCTGAGGCATCTGAGGCGTCAGAGACCAGCAGGTCCGTCTGACGGGAGACCTGATTCAGCGCCTGAAGCTGACGCGTCATCTGGTGAATACTCTCTCCCTGGCTGAGCGTGGCGGTGGAGATCTCATTAAGCAAACTGCTTAGATTGCCCACCAGCCCGGTGACCTGCTGGAGATTTTCTTCCATCAGGGTGACGGCGCGGGAACCGTCTTCAATGCCCTGCAGCGAGCGGTTGATCAGCTCCTGTATGGTCTGCGTCGAGTGGCTGCTCTTTCTGGCCAAAAGACCGACCTCCCGGGCGACGACGGCAAACCCGCGTCCCTGGTTTCCTGCATGGGCAGCTTCGATGGCGGCATTGAGCGCCAGGATGTTAGTCTGAAACGCCACGCTGTCGATCATCGCCACGATCCCGCGCATCTCAGACGATCGGTCGACGATCGCCTGCATGGACGCGTTTACGGTTAACATTATCTGGTCGCCGCCCACGGCGGCCTGGCGCGCCTCATCGGCCCGCGAGCTGGCGAGCCTGGCATAGCCGGTATTCCCTTCCACGTGGCTTTCCAGCGCCGCAATATGCGCCGTCACGTCCTCAAGCTCTTTCGCCTGACGCGCTGACTGCTGATACAGCTTCTGGTTACCCTCCGCGAGGGAGCCGATGTTTTCCACCATCGTGGCGGTGGCATGGCTGACCTGCGTCACCAGCTGCTGCAGGCCGTGCTGCATCGTGGCGATACTGTCGCTGAGCTGCCCTATCTCCCGGTTGAAGCGCATGACGTTGGGCGGCGTGCCGGAGAGATCCCCTGCTGCCAGCCGGTTGATATGCGCGATGAGCCGACGAAGCGGCGTAATCACCCATCTCGACATGCCGAACCACACGATAACCGCGATGGCGAGCAACAGCACAGGCGCAAACAGGAACAACGTTTGCAGGCCGGATAGCTGTGCCATGAGGCTCTGGCGCCCCTGCATGGCCAGCTTCTCGCTTGCCTGCTGATAGCGCGCATAGTTGTCGTTAAAATCTGTCTGAAACGCCTGCGCCGGGACGGCAAAAAAAGCGTCGATGGTGTTGGTTTTGACCAGACCTTCAGCCTGCTCTTCGATCGCGCCGTAGAAAAGTTGATAGCTGTTCACCAGCGCGTCGTCTTTCGGCGGATTAAGCGCCAGCCAGGCCTTCCATGCCTGCTGAGAAATCTTCAGCGCCTTTTGCGCATCATCCATCAGGCTATGCCAGCTCCCGTCGGATCCGGTCTCTTTATCCTGCATAAACCAGACGCCGGACCGGTTAAGCAGGTCGCTTGCCGCCAGCAGGGAAACACGGGCCTGATCCAGCTTGCTCTGCTGCTGCCAGGCCAGAAGGTTTTGCTGCTCGTTGCGCTGGGCGTCGTTCAGGGAGGCGTTAAGCAGAAATGACGAGGAGAGCTGCAGCGCGGAGAAAAGGCCAATAATACAAAAGATCCCTGTCAATAGGCCAAAGTGACGGGGAGTAAGACGCTGCGCAATACGGCGAAAAATTTGCGTTAGGTTCATAATTAGCTTCATTTACAAGGCGTTAGACGCGAGCGAGTCTACGAAATGAAAATGACAGAACCATTGCAGATTAGTGACAACGGCCCTCGCTCTGAGGGCCGAAATTTAGGATTACACGCGATCCTTCCATACCGTCTGCGCGTTACAGAACTCGTGCAACCCAAAGTGGGAAAGCTCGCGTCCAAAGCCGCTTTTCTTCACGCCACCGAAGGCCACGCGCGCATCGCTGGCGCTATAGCCGTTGATAAACACGCCGCCGCACTCCAGCTCGCGCGAGAATTTATCCGCAAGCTCTGCGTCAGCGGTGAAGACCGTCGCAGACAGGCCAAAGTCGCTGTCGTTGGCAAGCGTCAGGGCGTGCTCCGCGTCTTTCGCGACCGTAATGGCCGCGACCGGACCAAACAGCTCCTGACGGAACGCCGTCATCGACGGGGTAACGTTCGCCAGCACGGTTGGCGCGTAGTAATTGCCCTCTCCGCTGATTTTCTCTCCGCCCAGCAGCAGCGTTGCCCCTTCGGCCAGGGTGGCCTGCACCTGCTGATGCAGCTCATCGCGCAGGTCAAAACGCGCCATCGGGCCCAGGTAGTTCTCTTCTTCTTCCGGCGCGCCCATCTTTAACGCAGCAACTGCATCGACAAAGCGCTGTGTAAAGTTCTTCGCAATACCCTCTTCCACAATGAAGCGTTTGGCCGCCGCGCACACCTGCCCGGTATTCTGATAGCGACCCGCCACCGCCGCCTTCACGGCAAGATCCAGGTCGGCATCGTTGAGGACGATGAACGGGTCTGAGCCACCCAGCTCAAGCACGCATTTTTTCAGCGCGGCCCCCGCCTGAGCACCAATGGCAGCCCCGGCACGCACGCTGCCGGTGACGGTCACCGCCGCAATACGACGATCGTTAATCGCCTGGCTGACGCCGTCATTGGTGGCGTTCACCCAGCCGAACACGCCTTCTGGGAAACCCGCATCCGCAAAGATCTGCGCGATAAGATCTGCAGAGCCGAGCACGTTGGGGGCGTGTTTGAGCAGATAGCTGTTACCGGCCAGCAGAATTGGCACCGCGCCGCGCAGCACCTGCCAGAGAGGGAAGTTCCACGGCATCACCGCGAGGATCGGCCCCAGAGGACGGTATTCAATGACCGCGTTCTGGTTTTCCACCAGCGTAGGCTCCGCACGCAGCATCGCCGGGCCGTGCTCGGCATACCAGTCGCACAGACCCGCGGATTTTGCCACTTCCGCCCGCGCCTGCAGGATGGGTTTGCCCATTTCACGGGAGATCGTCTGCGCCATCTCTTCCGCGCGGTGTCGCAGCGCTGCGCCGAGATCGCGCAGCTTTTGCGCCCTGTGGGCAACGCTTTCACGACGCCACTGGCGGTACCCCGCGTCGGACTGAGAAATTGCGCGGTCAACCTGTTCCGGCGTCGCCCAAGGCCAGGTTGAGAGGGTTTCACCCGTGGCCGGGCTGACAGAGAAGGCATGTGTAGCAGATGAATAAGTCATGTTGTTCTCCACGTGTTTCGGTTGATTAATTGTGGCTCACTCTGCTATTTCTTAAAAATGAATAATACTAACCACCTTATTCACGAAACGAGAACATTATGGATTTAACCCAGCTTGAAATGTTTAACGCCGTCGCACTGACGGGCAGTATCACCCAGGCGGCGCAGAAGGTGCATCGCGTGCCGTCTAACCTGACGACCCGCATTCGCCAGCTGGAAGCCGATCTTGGCGTTGAGCTGTTTATTCGTGAGAACCAGCGTTTGCGCTTATCCCCGGCCGGGCATAACTTCCTGCGCTACAGCAAGCAAATCCTCGCCCTGGTGGATGAAGCGCGCATGGTTGTAGCGGGAGATGAGCCGCAGGGGTTATTTGCCCTCGGCGCGCTGGAAAGTACCGCAGCCGTGCGCATTCCTGAAGCGCTGGCGCAGTTTAACCAGCGCTATCCGCGCATCCAGTTTGCCCTTTCTACCGGGCCATCCGGGACGATGATCGATGGCGTACTGGAGGGAACCCTCAGCGCCGCCTTCGTCGACGGGCCGCTGTCGCACCCGGAGCTGGAAGGCATGCCGGTCTATCGGGAGGAGATGATGCTGGTCACGCCTGCCGGGCACGCGGAGGTCGCACGCGCCGCGCAGGTTAGCGGCAGCGACGTTTACGCTTTTCGCGCCAACTGCTCGTACCGTCGACACCTGGAGAGCTGGTTTCATGCTGACCGCGCCGCGCCCGGCCGCATTCATGAGATGGAGTCCTATCACGGCATGCTCGCCTGCGTTATCGCGGGCGCAGGCATCGCGCTGATGCCGCGCTCAATGCTGGAGAGTATGCCAGGGCATCATCAGATTGAAGCCTGGCCGCTGGCGGAAAACTGGCGCTGGCTCACCACCTGGCTGGTGTGGCGACGCGGGGCGATGACCCGCCAGCTGGAGGCCTTTATAGCGCTGCTAAACGAACGTCTTCAACCAGCGCCTTCTCCATAAACAGGCTGAGCGGGTCGTCAACGTACGGGGCAAACGCCGGGCGTAAATCGTATCCGCACTGTTCATAAAGACGCACCGCGGCGCGCTGTTTAATACCGGTCTCCAGCCGTACCGTGTGGCAATGACGGCTCAGGGCCTCATCTTCCAGGGCGGCCAGCAGCGTCTCGCCGAGATGCTGCCCGCGATGGGCCGGATCGATATAGACCCGCTTCATCTCGCCCGTTCCGTCGCCGTTGAGAACAATAGCGCCACAGCCAACGGCCTGAAGCTGCTGGTCGCGAATGACCATCAGGATCAGCGAGGCTTCCGGCAGCGAAGCCAGATCGAGCAGATGATTGCTTTCAGCGGGATAGAGTTCGCTCTGATAGCGGTCAAGCGCCGCGATCAGACTGAGGATGTCCGGGTGACGTGCAGATTCAGAGGTAATGGAATACATGGCAGGCTCCTTGCTTTTTTATGAGGCTAAATTTCAACATAGCGCAGGCCTGCCAGGGTGCTTCATAGTATTAACTTATCGCTCCGCTCTGTTAGCGCAAAAAGACACGCCCTTTCAGATACAGGGTGGCCTGACCGCCTATGAGCACGCGGTCGCCCTTCAGCTCGCAGCGCAGATCTCCGCCACGGTGTGACACCTGGCGGGCATTGAGCGACGTTTTGCCCAGCTTTTCGCTCCAGTAAGGGATCAGCATGCTGTGGGCAGATCCGGTGACCGGGTCTTCCGGCACCCCTTCGCCCGGGCAGAAGAAGCGGCTGACGAAGTCATATTCTTCTCCCGGCGCCGTCACGCAGACCATTTTATCCAGCGGAAGCAGCGCCCCAATATCCGGCGTTAACGCTTCCACCTGCTGCTGGCTCTCCAGCACCACCAGGTAATCACGTCCGACGCGCACCTCTTTTGCCTCAGTGATGCCCAGCGCGCTAAACAGCAGCGCAGGTGGGTTCTCGACAACCTCCGTTGACCACGCCGGGAAGTTCAGCGTCAGCCAGTCGCCGCTGCGTTTCACCGTAAGCTCGCCCACGAAGCGCGTGGTGAAGGTGATTTCGGTATGCGGATAATCAAGGTATTCGAAAATGACGTGCGATGCGGCAAGCGTAGCGTGACCGCAGAGGTTAATTTCATCCAGCGTGGTGAACCAGCGCAGCTCAAACCCGCCGTCGGTGCGCACGAAAAAGGCGGTTTCAGACTGGTTATGCTGCTGCGCCATTTTGAGCAGCGTCTCGTCCGGCAGCCACTCTTCCAGAGGACATACCGCTGCCGCGTTGCCGCCAAATGTTTTGTCGCTGAAGGCATCCACCAGATAAAAATCAATTTCCTGCATTGTCTCTTCCTCTCTTGTTATGGGTATTTAGCGCAGAAAAACTGTGCCTTTCAGATAAAGTGAAGCCTGTCCGCTCATCAGCACGCGCGAGCCTTTCAGCTCACAGCGCACGTCGCCGCCGCGCGCGGAAACCTGACGGGCAAGCATGGCTGTTTTCCCCAACTGTTCACCCCAGTACGGGATCAGCATCGTGTGCGCGGAGCCGGTGACCGGGTCTTCCGGAACGGAAACGCCGGGGGAGAAAAAGCGGCTGACAAAATCGTATTCCCCCTCGCCGCGCGCCGTCACGCTCACCTTATGCTCGCCCGGCGTCATCGCCGAAAAGTGTGGCGCAAGCGCCTCGACCTGCTGGCGATTTTCCAGCACGATCAGCCAGGCGCGCCCCTTACGGGCTTCAACGTAGCGGCTGATACCCAGCGCCGAGAGCATCTCCGGCGGAGGTGTCTCTTGATGGGTTGGACATGCCGGGAAGTCCAGCGTCATCCATTCCCCCTCCCGAGCTACCGTCAGGCGGCCAGAGGTGGTGTCAAAGTGGATCCGCGAGTCGGGGTAATCCAGTTCATTAAACAGAACGTACGCAGCGGCAAGGGTGGCGTGGCCGCAGAGATTGACCTCTGTAAGCGTGGTAAACCAGCGTAGCTCAATGCCCCGTTTAGTGCAGACGAAAAAAGCCGTTTCCGACTGATTATGCTGCTGCGCCATCTTCAGCAAGGTCTCATCGGGCAACCATTCCTTGAGCGGACAAACGGCAGCCGGGTTGCCGCCGAACGTGATATCGCTGAACGCATCGATCAGATAAAAATCAATCTCCTGCATTGTCTTACCGCCTGTTTTTATTGTGTTGTTCTTTTATATTCAGTGAAAACAGCGTTCCCGGCTACCGCTTTCACAAGGTAAATTTTGAGATCTGCATCACATAATGGTTGAGTTTTCGCCGTTCAACGTTTTAAGATCGTCTCCTCTTCTTTTCAGCAACGAATCTCCGACATCCCTATGACAACGAACACAGTTTCCCGCAGGGTTGCGTGGCTACGCGTGGTCACGCTGGCCATTGCCGCGTTTATTTTTAACACCACAGAATTTGTTCCGGTTGGGCTGTTGTCTGACATCGCTGAAAGTTTTCAGATGGAAACGGCTCAGGTAGGCATTATGTTGACCATCTACGCCTGGGTAGTGGCGCTGATGTCCTTGCCGTTTATGCTACTGACCAGCCAGATGGAGCGACGCAGGCTGTTGATCGGCCTGTTTGTCTTGTTCATCGCGAGCCACGTACTGTCGTTTATGGCGTGGAATTTTACGGTGCTGGTCATTAGCCGCATCGGCATTGCCTTTGCCCATGCGGTGTTCTGGTCGATCACCGCCTCGCTGGCTATTCGACTCGCACCGGCGGGTAAACGCGCCCAGGCGCTGAGCCTGATTGCCACCGGTACCGCACTGGCGATGGTGCTGGGTCTGCCGATTGGCCGCATCGTGGGGCAATACTTCGGCTGGCGTACCACCTTCTTCGCTATCGGCATGGGCGCGCTGGTGACGCTGGTGTGTCTGATTAAACTTCTGCCCGCGCTGCCGAGCGAACATTCCGGCTCGCTGAAAAGCCTGCCGCTGCTGATGCGTCGCCCTGCGCTGCTGAGCATCTACCTGCTGACCGCCATCGTCGTGACGGCACACTACACGGCGTACAGCTACATTGAACCGTTTGTGCAGGTGGTGGCGGGCTTTAGCGCCAACTTTGCCACCGTATTACTGCTGATCCTCGGCGGCGCGGGCATTATTGGCAGCGTGCTGTTCGGCAAGCTGGGTAACCGGCACGCCTCGACGCTGGTGAGCTGCGCTATTGGTCTGCTGCTGGCCTGCCTGCTGTTGCTGCTACCTGCCGCGGGCAGCGAAAGCCATCTGGCAATCCTCAGCCTGTTCTGGGGCGTGGCAATCATGATTATTGGCCTCGGCATGCAGGTGAAGGTCCTGGCCCTGGCACCGGATGCAACGGATGTCGCCATGTCGCTGTTCTCGGGGATTTTCAATCTCGGCATTGGCGCGGGTGCGCTGGTGGGAAATCAGGTCATACTGCACGTGTCGATGTCGGCGATTGGCTATCTGGGTGCCATTCCGGCACTGGTGGCGCTGATCTGGTCAGTGCTCATCTTCCGTAAGTGGCCGGTGGCGCTGGAGGAACAGGGGCAGCACGGGTAAGGTTTATTTATGCCGGGCAGCGCTGCGCCTACCCGGCAATCACATCAATGATAGGTCTTAATAATCTCCAGCACGCCGTTAATAATAAACTGCACGCCCATACAGACCAGTAAGAAGCCCATCAGACGAGAAATCGCCTCGATACCGCCCTTGCCCACCCAGCGCATAATGGCGCCGGAGCTGCGCAGCGACGCCCACACGATAACCCCGATAATCGCAAAAATCAGCGGCGGTGCCACCGTCAGGACCCAGTCCGGGAAGGTTGCGCTGTCGCGCACCGTCGACGCGGAGCTGATGATCATCGCGATGGTACCCGGCCCCGCCGTACTGGGCATGGCAATCGGCACAAAGGCGATATTCGCACTCGGTTCGGTTTCCAGCTCTTCCGATTTGCTGGTCGCTTCCGGCGACTCATGCGCTTTTTGCGCCGGGAACAACATGCGGAAACCAATGAAGGCCACAATCAGCCCACCGGCGATACGCAGGCCAGGGATGGAAATCCCGAAGGTATTCATCACCACCTGTCCGGCGTAATAAGCCACCATCATGATGGCAAACACATACACCGAGGCCATCATCGACTGATGGTTGCGCTCGGCGCTGTTCATGTTCCCTGCCAGCCCGAGGAACAGCGCTACCGTCGTTAACGGGTTAGCCAACGGCAGCAAGACCACCAGCCCAAGGCTGATTGCTTTTATTAAATCCAACATAGTGCGTTGTCGTCCTTATCCATATTTAACACAGCAATTATAGGGGGAAAGTGTGACATTCAGCCATGGGCGCAACGTAACGATTATTTTCCTTCTGAAAAGATAACAGGAAGTTATCTCTATGATTTGAAACACCTTAAAAAAAGTTCATGAAACGTTTTAGCAATTCGTGGCATCGGCTGGTTCATTCAGTTGACTTATACTTGCCTGAGCAATAATATCTGCCGTGACTAACTACTTGCCAGGGCAACCATTGTGAAAAGCACCAGTGATATCTTTAACGACGTTGTTCCGCTGGGTCGTCTTATTCATATGGTCAATCAGAAAAAAGATCGCCTGCTCAATGACTACCTGTCACCGCTGGATATCACCGCAACACAGTTCAAAGTGCTGTGTTCCATTCGCTGCGAAGTGTGTATCACGCCGGTTGAGCTCAAAAAGGTGCTCTCTGTCGATCTGGGTGCGTTAACCCGCATGCTCGATCGTCTCGTCTGCAAAGGATGGATAGAACGAAGCCCTAACCCGAATGACAAACGCGGCGTACTGGTGAAGCTAACCAGCGATGGCGCGGCCATGTGCGAGAAATGTCATCAATTAGTAGGACAAACACTGCATCAGGAACTAACAAAAAACTTAACGGCAGATGAAGTGGCAACCCTTGAGCTTCTGCTGAAGAAAATCCTGCCGTAAACAGAAAAAAGAGGTATGACGATGTCCAGACGCAATACTGACGCTATCACCATTCATAGCATTTTGGACTGGATCGAGGATAACCTGGAATCGCCGCTCTCCCTTGAAAAAGTGTCAGAGCGTTCGGGTTACTCCAAATGGCACCTGCAACGGATGTTCAAAAAAGAGACCGGCCATTCATTAGGTCAATATATTCGCAGCCGCAAGCTGACGGAAATTGCCCAGAAACTGAAAGAAAGCAACGAGCCGATCCTTTATCTGGCGGAGCGTTACGGCTTTGAATCGCAGCAAACCCTGACGCGTACTTTCAAAAACTATTTTGACGTGCCGCCTCATAAGTACCGAATCACCAGCGTGCCGGGCGAATCCCGATACCTGTATCCGTTAAAACACTGTAGTTAATTATCGCCTGTAACAGACGTAACCGAGGAAATCATGAAAGCTATCGCCTCCGCCGCCCTCGCCTTGCTGGTGCTGTTCTCCAGCCAGACCTTCGCGGAGCAAACCCCTCGTGCAACGCAGCAAAATAATCCTGATTCGATGATTTTGCCGTCAGCACATGACCAGTCGCCTTATGATTTCAACCACATGGGTGCTGGTAGCGACAAATCCGACGAATTAGGCGTGCCTTACTATAATCAGCACGGCCTCTGATTCGTTTTTGCCCCGCAGACGCGGGGCTTTTTTTATGCCTTTTCGCTTACCCGCGTCGTCCGACGCACCCGCAGACCAAACACGTTAATATACAGCCCGGCCATGATCAGCACGGCGCCAAACAGCTGCAGCGCGCTCAGCGTTTCATCCAGCAATATCGCCGCACTGGCAAGTCCTACCACCGGCACCAGCAGGGATAACGGCGCGACGCGCCAGGTTTCATAACGCCCCAGCAGCGATCCCCAGATCCCGTAGCCCACAATGGTGGCGACAAAGGCCAGATAGACAAGAGAAAGGATCGTGGTCATATCAATGTCGACAAGGCTGTTCAGCATCACCGCCGGACCGTCCAGAATGCACGACGCCAGCAGAAACGGGATAACCGGGATCAGCGCACTCCAGACCACCAGCGACATCACCGCCGGGCGCGCCTCGTGCTGCATGATCAGCTTGTTGAAGATATTCCCGCAGGCCCAGCTCAGCCCCGCCGCCAGCGTCAGCATAAACCCGAGCAGCGCCACATGCTGACCATTCAGGCTGGCCTCGATCAGCACCAGCACGCCGAACACCGCCAGGGTGATCCCCGCCAGCTGTTTGCCCTGCAGGCGCTCGCCAAACACAAACGCCCCGAGAATAATGGTAAAGAACGCCTGCGCCTGTAACACCAGCGAGGCAAGACCCGCCGGCATACCGAACTTGATGGCGCAAAAGAGAAACGCGAACTGGCCAAAGCTAATGGTCAGACCGTAGCCCAGCAGCAGTTTAAAGGGGATCTTTGGACGCGCCACAAAGAAGATGGCCGGAAAAGCGACCAGCATAAAGCGTAAACCGGCCAGCATCAGCGGCGGCATGTTGTGCAGCCCCAGCTTAATGACCACAAAATTAAGCCCCCATACTACGACCACCAGCAAAGCCAGCAGCCCGTCTTTACGCGTCATACCCTGCCCCTGAATTATTAATAATTTGTTAACACTTCAAGGTAACAGAAAAAAGCACGCTGCGAGAAGATCATTAATTCTGGCAGGCAGCTGAAGCACTTAGGGATAAATCAGGCGCTATACAAGCCCCTTATGTCATGGTAATCCTGTTAACACACATCTAATAAAAGCATAAGCAACTGTCGGGCAGGAATATGAAACCATCTCTCAGGCGCTCAACCGCAGCGCTGCTGACATCGTCATTGTTGTTAACCATCGGTAGAGGGGCAACGCTGCCGTTCATGACCATTTATCTCACGCGCGTCTACAGCATGAGCGTTGAGAATATTGGTTATGCCCTGACCGTGGCGCTGACCATTGGCGTGGTATTCAGCCTGGGATTTGGCATTCTGGCCGATAAGTTTGATAAAAAACGCTACATGCTGATCGCGATCGTGGCGTTTATCGCCGGCTTTGTGGCGATCCCACTGGTCAATAACGTCACGCTGGTGGTGCTGTTCTTTGCGCTGATCAACTGCGCCTACTCCGTCTTTTCGACGGTGCTGAAAGCCTGGTTCTCCGACGTGCTCACCTCCAGCCAGAAGGCGCGGGTCTTCTCGCTTAACTACAGCTTCCTGAACATTGGCTGGACGGTCGGCCCGCCGATTGGCACCCTGCTGGTGATGTACAGCCTGCAGCTGCCGTTCTGGCTGGCGGCCTTCTTTGCCGCCCTGCCGCTGGGCTTTATCCATTTCTTTGTACAGAAAAGCGTGGCGTTAGATACCGCAGAGGAGAAGACGCCGTGGCAGCCGTCGGTATTGCTGAAAGACCGCGCGCTGTTCTGGTACACGCTCTCTGGCCTGCTGGCGTCGTACGTGGGCGGGTCGTTCGCGAGCTGTATTTCGCAATACGTTCTGGCCGCGCATGCGGACAGTGATTTCGCCGAAAAGGTGGTCGCCGTGGTGCTGCCCGTCAACGCCGCCGTGGTGGTGACGCTGCAATATGCGCTGGGCCGCAAGATCTCAGCCAGCAATATTCGCCCGCTGATGACCCTCGCCACCCTGTTTTTTATCCTGGGGCTGGGCGGCTTTATGCTCTCCGGGGAAAACCTGGTTTACTGGGGCATCGCTGCCGCCATTTTCACGCTGGGGGAGATTATCTATGCACCGGGTGAATACATGCTGATCGACAACATTGCCCCACCGGGTATGAAGGCGAGCTATTTCTCCGCCCAGGCGCTGGGCTGGCTCGGCGCGGCGGCAAACCCGATGATCACCGGTATTATCCTGACCAATCTGCCGCACTGGTCCTTGTTTGCGATCATGATGGTCGCCATCGTCATGGCCTGGCTGATGATTCTGCGTGGGATGAGCGTGAAGGCCTGGTGCGAGTCACCCAAAGCGGCGTAGCGAATGCAGGCCGGGTAAGGCAAAGCCGCCACCCGGCAATAAAGCATCAGTGGTGCAACATCTCCTCCACCACCTGCTCTTTGTACATCTCATTCGGGTAATAGGTCGGCCAGTTATCCATCTCTTTCAGCAGTGCCTCGTGGGAGGTATTGCCCATGAAAATGTGGAAGTGCGAAGAGGCTTTCGGCCCGATGGTGTGGTCGCTGAACTGCACGAACTTCGGCGCCTTGCTAGCGGCGTCCTTACACTCAAACAGATAGCGAACGCCTTTCTTACCTGACGCGTAGGTCAGAATTTTGTAGCCGCTGTAATCATACTGACAGCGGCTGACCGCTTTGCCCTGATGGAATTCCATCACGTTATTTTCGATGCCGATGGCATCCACGTCCGTCGCATAGCCCGTGCGGTAGTAGGCTTTCACCTCGTCAAAGGATTTGCTTTTATCCTTCTGCGCTTTCTGCTTAAAGACCGGATCCAGCGAACCATCGAGCAGGAACGGATAGACCGACTGCCAGGTCCCGTCCCAGTCAGACAATGCTCTGTCCTTCACGTCCTTATCCTCAAACACGCCGTTCGCCGCCTTCTGTTCCGCTTCGGTCATCTGATGGCCGTGCGAATGAGCAAACAGCTGGCCGCTGACCAGCAGCGCCCCCAGAGTCATGGCAAATTTTCCAATATGTTCAGCCAAGATAACATCCTCATTCCGTTTTATAAGAATGAGGATGTTATAATATAACATTTCAGATCGCAACCAGGCCGCGAACGCCCTCCTGCTCCATGTTTTCACCCCGCCCGCGCTGAATAATCGTGCCGCGCGACATCAGCAGATAGCTGTCGGCCAGCTCGGCGGCAAAGTCGTAAAACTGCTCCACCAGCAGGATCGCCATGTCGCCTCTGCTTGCCAGAGTACGGATCACGTGGCCGATCTCTTTAATAACGGAAGGCTGTATGCCTTCGGTCGGTTCATCCAGGATCAGCAGCTGCGGACGGCTCGCCAGCGCGCGACCAATCGCCAGCTGCTGCTGTTGCCCGCCGGAGAGATCGCCCCCGCGACGATGCTTCATCTCTTTGAGCACCGGGAACAGCTGCCAGATCTCCTCCGGCACCTGCTTCGCCTCGCGTGCGGAAAATCGCGACAGCCCCATCAGGAGATTTTCCTCTACGCTCAGGCGCGGGAAAATCTCTCGGCCCTGCGGGACATACGCCACGCCAGACTGCACCCGCTGGTGCGGTTTGCTATGGGTGATCGTTTTTCCCTGCCAGATAACCTCCCCGGTTTTGGCCGGGATCAGCCCCATCAGACACTTCAGCAGCGTGGTTTTCCCTACGCCGTTGCGCCCCAGCAGGCAGGTGACTTCGCCGGTTACAGCCTCAAAGCTGACGCCGCGCAGGATATGGCTGCCGCCGTAATATTGATTCAGTTCATTAATCTGTAACATCATCGCTCCTTAACGTCCCAGATAGACCTCAATCACCTGCTCGTTGGCCTGCACCTCGCGAAGTGAACCTTCCGCCAGCACGCACCCCTGATGCAGCACCGTGACGCGATCGGCGATGGTTTCGACAAAGCCCATATCGTGCTCAACAACCATCAGGGAATGCTTGCCTGCCAGCGTTTTGAACAGCTCTGCGGTGTATTCGGTTTCCGCGTCGGTCATCCCGGCTGCGGGTTCATCCAGCAGCAGAAGATGCGGGTCCTGCACCAGCAGCATGCCGATCTCCAGAAACTGCTTTTGTCCATGGGAAAGCAGCCCGGCGCGGCGGTCGCGCTCGGCGGTCAGCCGCAGTAAAACCAGCATCTCATCGATCCGGTCGCGCTGCGCGCCGTTGAGTTTTGCCCGCAGGCTGGCCCAGACGGATTTATCCGTTTTCATCGCGATCTCCAGGTTTTCCCACACCGTCAGGGCTTCAAAAACCGTGGGTTTCTGGAATTTACGCCCGATGCCCTGGCGGGCTATGGCCGCAGGCTCCAGCGCGGTCAGGTCGATGGACTGGTCGTAAATCGCCCTGCCGCTCTCTGGACGCGTTTTGCCGGTGATGACGTCCATCAGCGTGGTTTTACCGGCCCCGTTGGGACCGATCACGCAGCGCAGTTCGCCTACGCCGATATTCAGCGAGAGATCGGTCAGGGCCTGAAAGCCATCAAAATTAACGTTAATGGATTCAAGCTGAAGTACAGGATCAGTCTGGTCCCGGTAGCGATCGCCGGGCAGCTGGCGGGTGAATAACCCTTCGGCTGGCTGCATTATTTTTCTCCCTTACGAAACAGTCCGTAGACGCCGCGCGGTAAAAACAGCGTAACGGCGATAAAAATCAGCCCCAGAAACAGCTGCCAGTATTCCGGCATCGCGACGGTGAAGAAACTTTTCGCCCCGTTCACCAGCGCCGCGCCAATCACCGGCCCCACCAGCGTGCCGCGCCCGCCAAGCGCTACCCAGATGGCGGCCTCTATCGAGTTCGTCGGCGACATTTCGCCCGGGTTGATAATGCCCACCTGCGGGACATAGAGCGCCCCCGCCAGACCGCACAGTACGGCAGAAAGCGTCCACACCAGCAGCTTGAACCCGCGCGGATCGTAGCCGCAAAACGTCAGGCGATTTTCGGCGTCGCGAACGGCGGTCAGAATGCGGCCAAACTTGCTCTTCGCCAGCGCAAATCCGCAGCCCAGGGCCAGGAGCAGCAACAGCACGGTGGCCAGAAACAGCGCGATACGGGTGGTCGTTTCCGTTACCGAAAACCCGAGCAGCGTGGTGAAGCCGGTAAAGCCGTTATTGCCGCCAAAGCCGGTTTCGTTGCGAAAGAACAACAGCATCCCGGCATAGGTCAGCGCCTGGGTCATAATCGAGAAATAGACCCCTTTGATCTTCGAGCGGAAGGCGAACCAGCCAAACACCAGCGCCAGCAGCCCCGGCACCAGCACAATCAGCACCAGCGCCCAGGCAAAATGCTGGGTTCCCCACCAGAACCACGGCAGCTCGCTCCAGGAAAGAAACGACATAAACGCGGGCAGACCGTCACCCGCGGCCTGGCGCATCAGGTACATGCCCATCGCGTAGCCGCCCAGGGCGAAAAAAATGCCGTGCCCAAGAGAGAGCATCCCGGCGTAGCCCCATACCAGATCCAGCGCCACCGCAACGATGGCATAGCAGAGGATCTTGCCAGTCAGCGTCAGCATCCAGGTTGACAGCGCCAGCGGATGCGTCGCAGGCAGTAAGGCGAAAAACGGCAATATCAGCAAGCACACCACCAGCAGGCTGCCTGCAATCTGCGTTGTGCGTGGCGCTTTGCGCGCCAGCGTTAAGGTCAGCGGCTGGCTCATCAGTCAATCACCCTCCCTTTCAGCGCAAACAGCCCCTGCGGGCGTTTTTGAATAAACAGCACGATCGCCACCAGAATCACGATCTTGCCCAGCACCGCCCCCATCTGGGGTTCAAGGATTTTATTAAAAATCCCCAGACCAAACGCCGCGGCCACGCTGCCTGCCAGCTGGCCTACGCCTCCGAGCACCACCACAAGGAAGGAGTCGATGATATAGCCCTGGCCCAGCTCCGGCCCGACGTTACCGAGCTGCGATAACGCCACGCCGCCTAACCCCGCAATCCCGGAGCCAAGCCCGAACGCCAGCATATCGACGCGACCTGTCGGTACCCCGCAGCAGCCGGCCATGCTGCGGTTCTGCGTCACCGCCCGCACGTTGAGCCCCAGACGGGTTTTATTCAGAATGAGCCAGGTAAAGAACAGCACCAGCAGCACGAAGCCCAGCACCACAATACGGTTCCACGGCAGCGTCAGGTTGGCAAAAACCTGCACCCCGCCGGAGAGCCATGCCGGGTTCGCCACCTCCAGGTTCTGGGCGCCAAAGGTCATGCGCACCAGCTGGATAAGCATCAGGCTGATGCCCCACGTCGCCAGCAGCGTTTCCAGCGGACGACCGTACAGATGACGGATCACCGTGCGTTCCAGCACCATTCCAATGCCCGCCGTCAGGCAGAACGCGACCGGCAAGGCGATAACGGGATAGAGCGCCAGCCACTGGGGCGCAAGCCCGGCCATCGCCTGCTGCACCATCCAGGTGGCATATGCCCCCAGCATCAGCATCTCGCCGTGCGCCATATTAATGACGCCCAGCAGGCCGTAGGTGATAGCCAGCCCCAGCGCGGCCAGCAGCAGCACCGACCCGAGGGAGAGCCCCATAAACGCCTGGCCCAGCAGATCGCCCCACATCAGCCGATGCTGGATCTGGCTAAGACTCTCTTCTGCGGCCGCGCGCACGCCGCCATCCGGCTCAGTGTCTGGCTGGGTAAACGGAGTGATCCTGGACTGTACGTCCGGATCGTCGGACTGACCTAATAGTTCGACGGCCTTGCGGCGCACCTCTGCCTGCGGGCTTGCCAGCTGGAGGTTCGCGACCGCCAGCAGCAGCGCCTGACGCGCCACGGCGTCCGTTTCATCGTTCACACGTTTTTCCAGAAAAGCGAGCATACCGGGCTGGGCATCGCGCTGCAGCTGACGCGCAGCCGCCCGCCTCTCGGTGACACTGTCACTCACCAGCTGATGGGTGGCGATGGCGGTCGCAGCCAGCACGCGCAGCCGGTTCGTCAGACGAACGGCTTTGGTTGGCGCTTCTGCCGCACGGGCGTCCCCAAGCGACACCATTTGCCCGTTACGCTGCGCAAAGGCGTGCTTTTGACTGTCGGCATACAGGTTTTCCTTCTGCAGGGACTGAAGCAGCGGAAGTCTGGCGGCATCCGGCGCGGCGGCCCACTGCGTCAACAAATCCGCCTGCTGGCTGCGGCTGGCGGCAACAAAACGATCGGCATCCGATGCCTGCACCATCCCTGGCAGCAGTCCGGAAAGCCATACAAGAGCGATGAACAGGCGCATGGCGTTCATGACGTTTCTCCCTGCGGTGATGGCTTAGTTGCTGGCGGTTTTCATCGGCTGGTCGGGCTTTTTGTCATTTCCGGCGATGAACGGGCTCCACGGCTGGGCGCGTACCGGCTGTTCCGTCTGCCACACCACGTTGAACTGGCCGTTACCTTCGATTTCACCGATCATGACCGGCTTATGCAGATGATGGTTGGTTGCATCCATGGTGAGCGTAAAGCCTGATGGCGCTTTAAAGGACTGACCGGCCATCGCCGCACGCACTTTGTCCACATCGGTAGTACCTGCTTTTTCCACCGCCTGCGCCCACATATGAATGCCCACGTAGGTCGCCTCCATCGGGTCGTTGGTGACCACGGTGTCGGCGTTCGGCAGCTTGTGCGCCTTCGCATAGGCTTTGTAATCCGCGACGAAGGCCTGGTTGGTCGGGTTATCCACGGACTCAAAGTAGTTCCAGGCCGCCAGGTTACCCACCAGCGGTTTGGTGTCGATCCCGCGCAGCTCTTCTTCACCCACGGAGAACGCCACTACCGGCACATCCGTCGCCTTCAGCCCCTGGTTAGCCAGCTCTTTGTAGAACGGCACGTTGGAGTCGCCGTTGATGGTCGACACCACGGCGGTTTTGCCGCCCGCGGAGAATTTTTTGATGTTGGCGACGATGGTCTGGTAGTCGCTATGACCGAACGGGGTGTAAACCTCTTCGATATCCTTATCCTCCACCCCTTTCGAATGCAGGAACGCGCGCAGGATCTTGTTGGTGGTGCGCGGATAAACGTAGTCAGTACCCAGCAGGAAGAAGCGTTTCGCCGCGCCGCCGTCTTCGCTCATCAGGTATTCAACCGCCGGGATGGCCTGCTGGTTCGGCGCCGCGCCGGTATAGAACACGTTTGGCGACATTTCCTCGCCTTCATACTGCACCGGATAGAATAGCAGGCCGTTCAGCTCCTCAAAGACCGGCAGTACGGATTTGCGCGAAACCGAGGTCCAGCAGCCGAATACCACCGCCACTTTATCCTGGCTCAGCAGCTGACGGGCCTTCTCGGCAAACAGCGGCCAGTTTGAGGCCGGATCCACCACTACCGGCTCCAGTTTCTTGCCCAGCACGCCGCCTTTGGCGTTGATCTCATCGATGGTCATCAGGGCGACATCTTTAAGCGGGGTCTCGGAGATAGCCATCGTGCCGGAAAGAGAATGCATGATCCCCACTTTGATGGTATCGGCCGCCTGCACGCCAAAACTCATTCCCATCGCCACGACGGACGCGGATAACGCAAAGGCTTTTAATAAGGTACGACGGTGCATATTTTCACTCCTGAAAAAGAACGCTGTGCGAAAACGTCCGTTACGGCGTGGACGCGGAAATAAATGTGTCAGCGAAGCAGGAGCAAAAAGAATGCCAGAATGGAGATAGCGCTATTTCCGGGAGGGGAGCGCAGGATGTAAAGAGAACGTCTCAGAATGGCACAGCGCTGCACTTTTATAATGCAGCGCTGAGGAGGAAGGTTTTACCAGACTTCGCTGGCGATCTGCGTCACCAACCGGACTTTGTCCCACTGCTGGGTTTCGCTCAGGCTGTTGCCCTCTTCGGTCGAGGCAAAGCCGCACTGCGGGCTGAGGCAAATTTGCTCTTTCGCCACGTATTTCGCCGCCTCTTCCAGACGGGCTTTGATTCCCTCCGGGTTCTCCAGCTCGCCGTTTTTCGTGGTGATAAGACCCAGCACCACCTGCTGCTTGCCCGGGCGAACAAAGCGCAACGGCGCGAAATCCCCGCTGCGGTCGTTATCGTATTCCAGGAAGAAGGCATCAACGTTGACCGTTCCGAACAGCACTTCCGCCACCGGCTCGTAGCCGCCTTCGGAAATCCAGGTGGAGCGGAAGTTACCGCGGCAGACGTGCAGCCCGATGGTCAGATCGTCCGGCTTGCCCTCCAGCGCCTTGTTCAGGACGCGGGCATAGATACGTGCAAGCTCATCGGCATCGTCGCCGCGCTCGCGGATCTGACGACGCTGATCGTCCGAACAGAGGTAGGCCCATACGGTATCGTCCAGCTGCAGGTAGCGGCAGCCTGCATCATAGAATGCTCGAATCGCGTCGCGCCAGGTGGTCGCCAGATCGTCGAAATAGACGTTCAGGTCCGGATACACCGTCGCATCAATGTCTTTGCGACCGCCGCGGAAATGCAGCACGCTCGGGCTGGGAATGGTCATTTTTGGCTGGGCGTTACCGCTGATGCTTTTCAGATAGCGGAAATCGTCCAGCATCGGGTGCTCGCCAAAGCCCAGTTTGCCGGTGACGCGCACGCCGTGGGCTTTGGTTTGCACGCCGTTAAACTGGATGCCCTGCTGGGAATCGTAACGCTCAACGCCCTGCAGACCGTCGAAGAAGTCGAAGTGCCACCAGGCACGGCGAAACTCACCGTCGGTCACGACATGCAGGCCGCACGCGCACTGCTGCTCAACGACGTGGCGAATGGCTTCGTCCTCCACCGCGCGAAGCTGTCTCGCGTCAATCTCGCCGCTGGCAAATTGCAGGCGAGCCTGCTTGATGGCATCCGGGCGTAAAAAACTGCCGACTACGTCGGCGCGGTACGGGGCGTGGTGTCGTTGCATGGAAATCTCCTCTGTCTGCCGGCGATAATTGCCCGCAGTGATAATTCATTATTCGAATTTTTAGACTTCTGGATGTCTAAATGTCCAAAAACAATGTCATACCTCCCCGGTGCCGGCAAACGAGAAAATTTCACGGGTGTTGAAAAAAATTCATCTTCACAGCGCGGCAGTGGTTTCGCTGCTGGCAAACGCGTAGCGTTCATCTTCCCAGCCGGTGATCCCACCGAGCATGATTTTGACCGGCAGCCCGAGACGCGCCAGCTTCAGCGCGGCTCTGTCCGCACCGTTACAGTGCGGCCCTGCGCAGTAGACGACGAACAGCGTCCCTTCAGGCCATTGGGCCATGCGCTCAGCGGTCATCTGGCTCCACGGCATATGCAGAGCGCCCGGCACATGGCGACGGGCAAACTGCTCCGGGCTCCCCACCACGTGCAGCAAAACAAAGTCCTGCTCATTATTGGCGATGGCGTGATGCACATCGGCGCAGTCGGTTTCTACGCTCAGGCGGCGCAGAAAATGGGTGACGGCTTCCTGCGGCTCAGCAGCCGGAAATTCAGTAACATAGCTCATGATCCTTCCTCATCTTTGGCGTTTGTGTTAACACTACTCTATCCAGAAATTCAGCCCGTGAATGCGCACGCTTATGCCAGAAAACAGCAAAAAGATGACAAACTTAAGACAAATTGCCCGCCCGCAGGTGGTGGTGCTGGCCTATGACGGCCTGTGTACCTTTGAGTTTGGCGTAGCGGTGGAGATCTTCGGTCTGCCACGTCCCGAGCTGGGCGATGAATGGTATCGTTTTGCGGTGGCGAGCGTGGATAGCGGTGAACTTCGGGCAACAGGCGGGATCCGTATCGTCACCGATGGTGATTTAAGCCTGCTTGCGTCTGCGGACCTGATTGTGGTTCCCGGCTGGCGTGGGCTGGACTCGCCGGTTCCGGACGCACTCAGCGAGGCATTACGTCAGGCCAGCGCGCGAGGATGCCAGCTGCTGTCCATCTGTTCGGGCGTATTTGTGCTGGCCGCTACGGGGCTGCTCAACGGGCGCAAAGCCACGACGCACTGGCGCTACATTGAGACGCTTAAAGCCCGCTACCCTGACATCGACGTGGTTGAGGATGTGCTCTACCAGGACGAAGGCGATATCCTGACTTCTGCAGGCAGCGCGGCGGGGATCGATCTCTGCCTTCACGTTGTACGAAGGGATTATGGAATGGAAACCGCTAACAGCGTGGCGCGGCGGCTGGTCATTCCTCCTCACCGGGATGGCTCTCAGCCGCAACAGCTGAGCCGCCCGGTGGCGCAGCTGCGGGAAAGCCAGCGCCTCGGCCAGCTGTTTGATTTTCTGCACACGCATCTTACCGAGCCGCACAGCGTCGACTCGCTGGCGCGTCGTGTCGGTATGAGTCAGCGCACGTTTCTTCGTCGCTTCGAGGCGGCAACAGGAACGACGCCTGCCCGCTGGTTACTCAATGAGCGCCTGCTGCGGGCGAAAGATTATCTGGAAAGCAGTCGTTTAAGTATCGACAGCATCGCGGAACAGACCGGGTTTGGCCAGGCATCGACGCTGCGTCATCACTTTCGCCAGCAGTTCGCGATTTCCCCGGCCCAGTACCGCAAACAATTTTCTCATTCCGCTACAGCCCGCTGAGGCGTCAGTCTTTTGGTTTCGCAGGAATACGGAGAACCTTATGGTCACTACACACGTTTTTATCGCAACCAGTCTTGATGGTTACATCGCCCGACACAATGATGATATCGACTGGCTCCTGCAGCGCGATGACCCGACTGAAGATCATGGCTATGCGGCGTTCATCGCTGACAAAGAGTGGATAGTGATGGGCCGAGGCAGCTATGAGAAAGTGCTGACCTTTGACGCATGGCCTTATGACCGGCCCGTGCTGGTGCTCTCCAGACAGCTGGCCGACACGCCCGTGCCCGACGCGCTGAAGGGAAAAGTACAATTTTCAGGGCGCACGCCAAAGGAGGTGCTCGACTACCTGGCGTTGCAGAACGTCCATCGCGTGTATCTCGATGGCGGGCAGGTGATACAGTCGTTCCTGCGAGAAGGACTGGTGGCCGATATGGTGATCACAACCGTTCCTGTCCTGCTCGGTTCGGGAAAATCGCTGTTTGGCGCCCTGCCAGAGGATATCGATTTGACGCTGGTATCCAGCCGCAGCTTCCCTTCGGGTCTGGTACAGTCGCACTATCGACTGCTGTCATAAAACGACGGTAAACACAGCGCAAAAAAAACCGCCAAAAAATGGCGGTAAATGCTTGCATGGATAGATTTGTATTTTGGTCTCTACGTCCCGACACCCCATGGCCGGGCTGCGGATCCCATACAACCTAACACCCGTTGTCTTAACAAAGGTTAAACAGTCTTATTAACCTGCATGAGTATTGATCTGCAAATAACGCATAAGGCCCTGTTCAGCGCTCTGTTTTGCGTCATCATTTATGGCTTCAAGATAAAATGACCGCGCCACTCCATAAGGTGCTTTATCAGAGGGGTACGCCGCAAACTGGAATGTTTTTCCTATCGTCTGCTGGGTGCAGTCTAATTCCCAACGCACATCGTTAATTTTTTTACTGTTACAGGTTACGGCTCCATAATCGCTGGTCAAATAGGAACCAACGCGAATTTCTGCTGATTGAATATATTCTGGTTCGTCATTAACTGCATAACGAATTCCCACAACAGCCCCGATCGCAACCGCCAGAAGCGCAAGCGCTATTATTTTTTTCATTTAGTAATGACCCATTCCTTAGCCAGATGTTCTCTATTATATAGGATTTGTCCTTAATGCAAATATCCAACTTTGGACCAGAAATGGGACGTTTACCATACGTATATGTACTTTAGGAAAAGTCTTAACCCCTATTATGAACGTACATTATTTGACATTCTCTTTGCGCTAGTTTGAATAGTTGAATAATAACAATAATAAATAATCGGCATCATTAAGCCGCAACGTTATTCGGCGGTGACTTCATGGTTAAAAAAGGTTTATCTCTCGTGATGCTTATCTGTGCCCTCTTTTCAGGCCAGCTTATGGCCGGGCACAAAGGACATGAATATCTGTGGGTAAAGAATGTGGATCATCAGCTGCGTCATGAAGCCGATAGCGATGAATTGCGAAGCGCGGCGGAGGAGTCGGCGGAGGGTTTGCGCGAACACCACCTGTGGCAGAAATCGCGCAAACCGGACACGCACGTTCGGTAGTTAGCTGCCCTTGCGTTTTGGCAGGGTTTTCATCAGATCGTCCGGGCTGACGGACGCCACAATACTGCCCGGCTGCGGCATTTTGAAGATGTGGTTTTTCATCTTGCCAATCACATGCATTTCGCAAGGACGGCAGTCGAACTTGAGAGTCAGAACTTCATCACCGTTTACAAGCTGCATGGGGGTTGCCTTCCAGCTCTTGATATTCCCTTTCGCCTGCTTAGGGCAAAGGTTAAACGCAAAGCGCAGGCAGTGCTTGGTGATCATCACCGGCACATCGCCCTTCTCTTCATGCGCTTCATAAGCCGCGTCGATCAGCTGCACGCCGTGGCGATGATAGAATTCACGCGCTTTATGGTTATAAACGTTGGCCAGGAAGGATAAATGTGTCTCCGGGTATACGGGTGCAGGTACGGCTTCCGCTTTACGGCTAGCGCGCGGATACTGCGCCATGCGCGCGGCATCCAGCATCTCTGCCGTTTCACGACGGAACTGGTTAAGCAGGCTGTTCGGCACGAACAGGGCATCCGGCAGACTGACCTCAACGTTACGGGCGTAGTAAATCGTCTGGCCAAGCTTCGCCACCCCATCCTTCAGGCTGTTGAGCGCTTTTTCCGCGTTGTTTGCCACCTCGAACAGGCCATCGAGCGTATGCGTTACGCTGATGCCGTCTTCACAGGTCATGGTCAGAATCAGCTGCTCTTCCCAACCGCCCAGCTCAATGTCCACAGCGATACGACGTTCGCTGGAGGTTTTCAGCAGCGCCTGCTGCCAGTTATGATCGAGGTTACGGTTAAGCGCCGCGTTCGGCCGCGCCTTGTAGAGATCGGCGGGCATTTCATTCGGCCAGACGCGGTAGCGGTTCTCGCCGGTTTTCTCGACCGTGTTGGCGCGGAAGCCCACGACCTCACGCTTAATCATCACGTTAAGGCCATCGCCATTCGCTAGCGGTTCCGTCACCTGGACATCAAGGTGATCTTTCGCCACTTTCAGCACTTCACCCACCGGTAAACCGATAAACTTCGGTGAGTCAAACGCGCCGATATCCCCTTTACGGGCATTAACGAAATAGTCCGTGCTGCCGCGGTGGAACGTTTTGTCCGTCGACGGAACGAAGAAATGCTCGGTGCGCCCGGCCGACGCGCGTGCCAGGTCGCCGCGATCCTCAATAATGGCGTCGAGCATCTGGCGATAGTGCGCGGTGATGTTCTTCACGTAGCTCATATCTTTGTAGCGCCCTTCAATCTTGAAGGAACGCACGCCCGCGTCGATCAGCGCGCCCAGGTTGGCCGTCTGATCGTTATCCTTCATGGAGAGCAGGTGTTTTTCGAACGCCACGACGCGGCCCTGATCGTCTTTCAGGGTATACGGCAGACGGCAGGCCTGAGAGCAGTCGCCGCGGTTGGCGCTGCGGCCCGTCTGCGCGTGGGAAATATTACACTGACCGGAATAGGCGACGCACAGCGCGCCGTGGATAAAGAATTCAATCGTCGCGTCTGTCGCCTGGTGAATATCGCGGATCTGATTCAGGTTCAGCTCACGCGCCAGAACGATCTGCGAAAAGCCGACGTCAGAGAGAAACTTCGCCTTCTCTACCGTGCGGATATCACACTGGGTACTGGCATGCAGTTCAATGGGGGGAATATCCAGCTCCAGCACGCCCATATCCTGAACAATCAGGGCATCCACCCCGGCCTGGTAGAGATCGGTAATCAGACGTTGCGCAGGCTCCAGCTCATCATCATGAAGAATGGTGTTCAGGGTCACGAACACTTTCGCCCCGAAACGGTGGGCGAACGGCACCAGTTCAGCAATATCGCTCAGGCTGTTACTGGCGTTATGGCGGGCACCGAAGCCTGGGCCACCAATGTAGACGGCATCTGCGCCATGAAGGATCGCTTCACGGGCAATGGCGGCGTCGCGGGCCGGGCTTAAAAGTTCAAGATGATGGGATTGCAGGCGCATACTTCGTCGTTATCCGTTATGGTCAAAATGGCGGCTATTGTAGTCAGAAGTATGCGTCAGCGAAACAGTTTTGCGCAGCGTCAGCGGGGATAATGGATCAGGGAGTGAAAATGCACCGTCCGGTCGCTGCTGTTGCGGTAGGCGTGCGGTTTATCGCCTGCGAAACGGATGCCCGAATCGGCAGAAATCATCTGCCATTTGCCGCCAAGCTTCATCTCCAGCTCGCCGCTTATTACGACGACATGTTCAATTACTCCGGCCTCATGCGGCGTGGATTCGCTCAGCGCGCCGGGTGCCAGCGTGATGGAGAAATAATCAAACCCGAGCGTCTCGTCCCACGGAAAGAGCGGCTTGACGACCATCGCCTGCTGCTGGGGATCAAATACCGCCTGCCGGTCCGCCTCTGGGGTGATGAACGCGGAAAACGGCACGTTCAGCCCGGTGGCAATTTTCCATAGCGTCGACACCGTCGGGCTGGATTCATTGCGCTCGATTTGCCCCAGCATCGCTTTTGACACGCCGGTCTCGTCCGCGAGCTTCGACAAACTCCAGCCGCGCGCCTGGCGCAGCGTTTTCAGCGTTGTTGCAAGGTGTAGTGTGATGTCCATGGTCCCTCCTGATGGCGATCAGCATACCACTTGTACGCTATAGCGCACAGTGTTACCTTATATCGGACGTTATAACGCACAATGGAGTTTTTATGCGCCCTTCCTCTCACCTTGTTCCAGTCGCACTGGCTGGATTTGTCGCCGTGCTGGTCGGTTACGCCAGCTCGGCCGCCATCATCTGGCAGGCTGCCGCGGCGGCTGGTGCCAGCGCACAGCAGATCGCAGGCTGGATGACCGCACTGGGGATTGGAATGGGCGTCAGCACGCTGGCGCTTTCCTGGTGGTACAAAGCGCCGGTGCTGACCGCCTGGTCAACGCCCGGCGCGGCGCTGCTCGCCACCAGCCTGCACGGCGTCACGCTGGCAGAAACCATCGGCGTGTTCATCTTTGCTAACGCGCTTATTTTTCTCTGCGGCATTACCGGGCTCTTCGCCCGTCTGATGAAGCTGATCCCTCATTCGCTTGCTGCCGCCATGCTGGCAGGGGTATTGCTGCAGTTTGGCCTGCATGCCTTTGCGCATCTTGAGGGGCACTTTCTGCTGTGCGGCAGCATGATTGCGGCGTGGCTAATCGCAAAAGCGCTGTCGCCGCGCTATGCCATCGTGGTCACGCTGCTGGTGGGCGGTATCGTGGCATGGGCGGGAGGTGACGTTGTCACCGATAAGCTCGCGTTCTCCCTTGTGATGCCCGAGTTTATTGCGCCCACGTTCACCTTCACCAGCCTGGTGAGTATTGGCGTGCCCTTCTTCCTGGTCACCATGGCATCGCAAAACGCGCCGGGGTTCGCCACGATGAAGGCCTCCGGTTACCCGCTGGCGGTCTCGCCGCTCATCATCGTTACGGGAGCGCTGGCGCTGCTGTTTTCCCCTTTTGGCGTCTTTTCTATCTGTATCGCAGCCATTACTGCCGCCATTTGTCAAAGCCCCGATGCGCACCCGGATCCCGCAAAACGCTGGCTGGCGGCCATCGCAGCCGGAGGATTTTATCTGCTGGCGGGGATTTTCGGCGGCTCGATTACCGGGCTGATGGCCGCTCTGCCGCTCAGCTGGATCCAGACGCTGGCCGGTCTGGCGCTGCTGGGCACCATCAGCGGAAGTTTATATCAGGCACTGAGCCACGAGGCGGAGCGCGATGCGGCCATCGTCACGTTCCTGATGACCGCGAGCGGCGTCACGATCCTGGGCATCGGTTCGGCATTCTGGGGGCTGGTGCTGGGCGGCGTGTGCTATGCCCTGTTTTCACGCGCTCGCCGCGCGTAGCTGCGAAGGCGTCATGCCCGTCGCGCTGCGAAAGCGGTTGCTGAAGTGGCTGGCGGAGTTAAACCCACAGGCAAGGGCGATGTCCGTCAGCGGCGTCGCCGTGTTCTGCACCAGCGCCTTCGCTTTTTCCATTCTTCTCTGCATCACGTACTGATGCGGCGCCAGCCCCGTCGACTGGCGGAACATGCGGGCAAAATGGTATTCGCTGAGGGCGGCCTGCGCCGCCAGTTCAGCCAGCGTCAGGGGTTGCCCGAGGTTCTCTTCAATAAAGGCCAGCACGTTTCGCAGCACGAATGGCGATAGCCCGCCGGTGACGACCGGCAGCTTCCACTGAACGTTTGAGTAGTTTTGCAGCAGATGGGTCAGGAGCAGCGTAGAGGCCGTGCTCAGGGTTAGCTGGTTGGCGTGCTGCTGCCAGTCGCAGCCGAGCAAAAACTGGCGATACAGCGCGGTGATCTTCGGATCGCTACCAAAAATGCGCTCGTCCAGCGTCAGCGAAAGCGGGCGCTTGTCCCAGATCTTTTCCCCCACGTCGCGCAGGTGTTCATCGGTGCAGTACAGATGCACAAACGACAGGTCATCACGGATATCCCACGTCGATTCGCTCTCTTTTGGCATCAAACAGAAGCGGTCCGGTCCCCCGCCGTTCTTCCAGCCGCCCGGCGTTTTTTGATAGCTTTCGTAGCCATCCGCTACGTACAGGCTCAGGGTATGGTGGTTACTTTTTACCGTTATCGTATCGTGCTTGTTGTACCACGCTGCCAGCTGAATGCCCGAATTCAGCGAGACGGTTTCCCGCAGGACCGCATTCTGTTGGCAAAGCGTTTCAAAGGTATCGTAAGCGTGAGACATGACCGTAAGCGCGTGATTGACTGGAATATCAGTCTAAGAAGAGTTGTCTCCCGTTGCCAGCCCCCGGGAAAGAAAAAAGCGCAAGATTTTGCAAGTCGACCGCAAGCCAGTGAAAGCCCCTGACCGATCTCGGCGCCATACTGCGGGCTTCCGTGGTTTGAGAAGAGAAAAAGTATGAACGCATTATTATACGGACTGGTGGTGGTCATCTGGGGAACCACCTGGATTGCGATTTTCCTGCAGCAGGGCCCCGTCGCGGCGCCGGTGTCGATTTTCTGGCGCTTCGCCGTCGCCAGCCTCACGATGATGGCGGTGTTAATCGCCCTGCGCCGCCTGCGCAAGCTGGCGCTGCGGGATCACCTTTTTTGCCTGCTTCAGGGATGCTGCGTTTTCTGCTTTAACTTCTGGTGTTTTTACACCGCAGCCTCGCACATTAATACCGGGCTGGAGTCGGTGATCTTCTCAATGGCCGTGCTCTATAACGCCATCAACAGCTTTATTTTTTTCGGGCAGCGCCCGCCGGCGCGTTTCTGGACGGCGGCGGCGCTGGGCCTGATCGGGATCGTCACCCTCTTCTGGGACGATCTGCTGGCCAGCGGCTGGAGCGCATCGCTCCTGACCGGCATTGGTCTCTCCGCACTCGGTACCTACGGCTTCTCGCTGGGCAATATGATCAGCATGCGCCATCAGCGCAGAGGCCTGGAAACCATGACCACCAACGCCTGGGCGATGCTCTACGGCACGCTGGTGATGGGCTGCATTGCGCTGTTCAGAGGCGATAGCTTCGCGCCAGAGTGGACCATCAGCTACATTGGCGCGCTGCTCTATCTGGCTGTATTTGGTTCGGTGATTGCGTTTGGCGCCTATTTCACGCTGGTGGGACGCATCGGTCCGGGCAAAGCGGCCTACAGTACGCTGCTCTTCCCGCTGGTGGCACTGTCCATCTCTACGGTGTATGAAGGCTACGTCTGGCATATCAACGGTATCGTGGGGTTATTGCTGATTCTGGGGGGAAATATGGTGATGTTTACCAAACCAGAGACCTGGTTCAGGCGCTTACGAACGGCGTAAATCGTAAATAAAAAGGCCTGCATTACGCAGGCCGTTTTATTTTATTTCGCGGTCTTTTTCACATCAAACATGGTGGCGTCCGTCGCCATGTCATCAACAACCTGCTTCAGGGTTGCAAAGGTCATCGGCGTACTTTCGTTGTTCAGATCTTTACCTTCGCCTTTGCGCACCACCTTCATGACCGGTTTGTTGGTAGCCGCATCGATCAGTTCGCCTTCAAAGAAGAGATGCGTATCCATGGTGCGATGCCCGGTTGCCATCTGCGTACCTGCTACCACCAGCGCAACAGGCACCACTTCATAGAACTGCAGACCTTCTTTCTGCGAACTTACCCCGGTAATAGCGCCGCGGAAAATCAGGCTATGTTTACCCGGCGTGGTCACAATCGGCTTACGCGTGCCAATCGCAGTTTTCATTTTGGTATTGGTGTAGTTCAACAGCTCATCAAGCGTTTTTTGCCCAATTTGCGTGGTTGGTTTTGGCGTTGGATAATACGTAATCGGTGTCCAGAGAATACTGTCGTAATTAGCTTCGTTATAGGAAGGATCAACCCAACGCAGCGTTGGTTTACCCGTCGCAGACGTTGTCTGCTGCAAGCCTGAATAGTCTTTTAAAAAGCCAGAATATTGTTCGGGAGCTGCGACTTTCGAAGAACAGCCCGCTAACGCCAACAGACCAGTAAGCACTGCAACTTTAAAAAAAGTTTGAGTACGCATGATAGTTTTCCATGTTATCTGCAAGTATGCATTTGAAGTTATAGCAAAAGACCGGCGGGTTTGTTGTGACAAAAAATGATGCGGAGAGCACAAATTGCGAAAAGACTGCCCGGAGGCGTGCCGGGCAGTGAAAAATTACTGATTTATATCCAGTTGCCAGAACAGATGTTTGCCAAACGGGTCAATTTCATAGCCCGTCACCTCCTTGCGCACCGGTTCGAAAATGGTTGAATGCGCAATCATCACCGCGGGCATCAGGTCATGCATCATTTGCTGCGCCTCTTTATATAGCGCCACGCGCTTATCGCGATCGGTCGTTGATTTTGCTTCCGCAATAATTTTATCAAAGGGCTTATAGCACCATTTCGCCGAATTTGACCCACCGTTTGCCGAGGTGCAGGTAAATAGCGGGCCGAAAAAGTTGTCCGGATCGCCCGTTGCCGTCGTCCAGCCCATCAGCGCGGCCTGATGCTCTCCGCCCTTCACGCGTTTCAAATACTCGCCCCATTCGTAGGTAACGATTTTGGTCTGCACGCCTATTTTCGCCCAGTCCGCCTGAATCATCTCCGCCATGCGTTTCGCATTCGGGTTATAGGGACGCTGCACCGGCATCGCCCACAGGTCGACGTTCACGCCGTTGGCAAAACCGGCCTCTTTCAGCAGCGCTTTGGCCTTTTCAGGATCGTAGTCGTAATCCTTAAGCTCGCTGTCTGTGCTCCATACGCCCGGCGGCAGCAGGTTCTTCGCAGCGGTGCCGGTACCGTGGAACACCGCATCAATAATGGCTGGTTTATTGATGGCCATCGCCAGCGCCTGACGGACCTTCACGTTATCCAGCGGCGGCTTCTGCGTGTTGAACGCCAGGAAGCCGGTATTTAGCCCCGCCTTACTCATCAGATTAATGTCTTTGTTGGCCTTCATGCGCGGCAGATCGGCCGGGTTTGGGAAGGGCATGACCTGACATTCGTTCTTCTCAATTTTGGCAAAGCGCACGGAGGCATCTGGGGTGATGCTAAACACCAGCCTGTCCAGCTTCGATTTCCCCTGCCAGTAGTCGGCAAACGCCGTGAAAAGGATCCGGGAATCTTTCTGATACTGCGCCAGCTTAAACGGCCCGGTGCCGATGGGCTCCATATCCACCTTCTCCGGCGTGCCCGCTTTTAGCATCGCGTCGGCATACTCCGCCGAAAGGATTGAGGCAAAATACCAGGCCAGATCGGCGACAAACGGCGCTTCCGGGTGCGCCAGGGTAAAGCGCACGGTGTGGTCATCGACTTTATCAATGGCGGTAATCAGGCTGCCGAACTCCAGGCTTTCGAAGTTGGAATAGCTGCCGTTAGAGACGTTGTGGTAGGGATGATTCACGTCTTTCTGCCGCATAAACGAGAAGATCACGTCGTCGGCGTTAAAGTCGCGGGTCGGCGTAAAGGATTTATTGCTCTGGAACTTCACGCCTTTACGCAGAAAGAAGGTGTAGACCTTGCCGTCGTCGCTCACCTCCCAGCGCTCCGCCAGGCTCGGCACCAGCTCCGTGGTGCCGGGTTTGAAATCGACCAGACGGTTATAGACCGGCACGGCGCTGGCGTCCACGCTGGTTCCCGAGGTATATAGCTGAGGGTTAAAGTTTTCCGGCGATCCTTCGGAGCAATACACCAGCGTTTTCGCAGCAACGGTGGAACTGACCGTGAGTGCAGCGAACGCCAGCGCTATAGTTGTGAGTTTGCTTGTCATCATTTATTCCTGTCTTTTTAATTCGACGGCTAATTAATTCTTTTGCCATTTCATAAATAACATTAAAGTGATGTGGCAAACACCTGAAAAATAAATAAGGAATAAATCACTATGGGCTCGCCGCTTTCCAGACAATTAACGCACCGTTTTTTCCGCTATCTCGCGATCACCAGCCAGAGCGATCCCAAAGTCAAAACCCTGCCCTCAACGCCGGGCCAGCATGACATGGCGCGCGAGCTGGCGCAGGAGCTGGCACAGCTGGGGTTAGACGACATTGTGATTGATGAATTCGCCACGGTGACGGCGGTAAAAAAAGGCAACGTGCCCGGTGCGCCGCGCATCGGCTTTATTACCCATATTGATACCGTCGACGTGGGACTTTCACCGGATATTCATCCACAAATATTAACGTTTACCGGTGAAGATCTCTGTCTGAATAAAGAGAAAGACATCTGGCTGCGGGTTAACGAGCACCCTGAAATTCTGGCTTATCCGAATGAGGAGATTATTTTCAGCGACGGAACCAGCGTATTGGGCGCGGATAATAAATCGGCGGTCACGGTGGTCATGACGGTGCTGGAAAACCTCACGGCGGAGCATCGGCATGGGGATATCGTCGTGGCGTTTGTGCCTGACGAAGAGATCGGCCTGAACGGTGCCAAGGCGCTGGATCTTAAGCGCTTCGACGTCGACTTTGCCTGGACCATCGACTGCTGCGAGCTGGGTGAAATTGTTTACGAGAATTTTAATGCGGCCGCCGCGGAGATCCGCTTTACCGGCGTGACGGCGCACCCAATGTCCGCCAAAGGCGTGCTGGTGAATCCCCTGCTGATGGCGACTGATTACATCAGCCATTTTGACCGCCAGCAAACGCCGGAGTGCACCGAGGGACGTGAAGGCTATATCTGGTTTAACGGCATTCAGGCCGGACAGAACGAGGCCGTTCTTAAGGCCAATATCCGCGACTTTGACAAGGACAGCTTTGCCGCGCGCAAGCAGCAGATTGCCGACGTGGCCGCACTGATTGCCGCCCAATATCCGACGGCCAGAGTGGATTATCGCATTGAAGATACCTACAGCAATATCAGCAATGCGATTGGTGAAGACCGGCGCGCTGTCGATCTGATGTTCGAGGCGATGGAATCGCTCGGCATCACGCCGAAACCGACGCCGATGCGCGGCGGCACCGACGGCGCGGCGCTCTCGGCAAAAGGGCTACTCACGCCGAACTTCTTCACCGGGGCGCATAACTTCCACTCGAAGTTTGAATTCCTGCCGCTCTCCTCGTTCGAGGCGTCTTATAAGACTGCCCTGCAGATCTGCCTGCTGGCCGCCCGTTAAGCGGGCTTGCGTGCCAGCATCGTGGCAAAGCGCAGCCTGATGCGGTTACCGTTTTCATCGGTGCGGTGCAGTTCGCCAACGTCTTCGTTGTATTTGAGCAACTCCCAGCCTTCATAGTAGTTGCTCAGCTCACCGCTCCTGAACGCAAACGGGAAGCCGACGGTGCACGGGTAATCCACCGTGTCCATCGCGGCAACAATCAGGTTGTAACCGCCCGGCGTCGTGCAACGCTGCATATTGGCGATAAGGCCCGGGATGGTTTTTGCCTCCAGGAACATCAGCACCACGGTGGAGAGAATAAAATCGTACTGGCCGTCAAAGCTCAGGTTGTTGAGATCTTTAATCGCCGCGTGGAGGTTATCGATCCCTTCTTCCGCCTTGATGCGCTCGATATTGTCGATGCTCATCGGGTTCTTGTCCCACGCGGTCACGTCGTACCCGTTGGCCGCAAGGTACAGGCTGTTACGGCCGTTGCCGCAGCCCAGATCCAGCGTTTTACCGGGCTTCACAATCTCCGCGCTGTACAGCACTTCGGAATGGGTACGGGTTAAGCCATATTTCTCTGTGAAGTAATTCTCATCGACGGTCATTGTTTTTCCTGAGCCTACATAAGCTGAAAGTGCATTCTGGATGCCATTTTAAGGCGTTTACCGTCTGGTTACCAGCCGCTCGAAAATCGAAAAATTTGCTACGTTTAGTGAAGACGCTTATCAGAGAAATAAAGATGAACAAATATCGCCTCAGCGACGAGACCCGCCTCTGGCATTGGAAAAATGGCGAAACCACCCACGCCACTACGCTGCGGCAGATTATCGCCACGGCGGACTTTAATGACGTGACGGTCGGCACGAGAGGCGGCTGGATTGACGATGAGCGCGCCCTCGCGCAGGACGGCGACTGCTGGATCTACGATGAAAACAGCGTGGTGTTCGCCGGAGCGACCGTGTCCGGAAACGCGCGTCTTACCCTGCCGTGCGTCGTGAGCCATGAAGCTTGTATCGGCGACAGCTGCTGGCTGGACGGCGCGGAGGTCAGCCACGGGGCGCGAATAAGTGACAACGTCACCATTCAGCAATCCTGCGTACGGGGCGAGTGCCATATCTACGGCGAAGCGCGCGTGCTGCACCACAGCCTGATCATTGCCGCCAAAGGACTGACGCCGGACCATGAGCAGATCCTGCAAATTTACGACAAGGCGACGGTGAGCCAGTCGCGCATTGTGCACCAGGCGCAAATCTACGGCGAGGCGATGGTTAATTTTGCCTTTGTTGAACACCGGGCCGAGGTCTTCGACAACGCGATCCTCGAGGGTAACGAACTCAACAACGTGTGGGTGTGCGACTGTGCAAAAGTCTATGGTAACGCCCGCGTGATTGCCGGCTTTGACGACGATGCCATCCCGACGGTGCGCTACAGCTCGCAGATTGCGGAGAATGCCGTGGTCGAAGGCAACTGCGTCATCAAGCATCACGTCCTGATTGGCGGGCAGGCCTGGCTGCGCGGCGGGCCGATCATGCTGGATGATAAAGTGGTGATTCAGGGGCGCGCGCGCATCAGCGGGGATGTGCTGATCGAACATCGGGTTGAAATCACCGACGATGCGGTTATTGAAGCATTTGCCGGCGAGAGCATTCACCTGCGCGGCGAAAAAGTGATTAACGGCGACCAGCGCATCACCCGCACGCCGCTGCTGGGTGCGTTATAGGGTATAAATTCTGCCGTAGATATTCACGTCGTCAAAGCGGCCGTTCAGGTATTCCGCTTCCCGCAGGCACCCTTCCAGCGAAAAACCGTTGCGCACGGCAACGCTGTTGCTGTGCTGATTCGCCACCCGACACTTGATCACAAAACGACGGATCTCACCGCGTTCGACGTAGTAGCGCATAAACGCCTGCAGAGACCGGGAGAGAATGCCCTGCCCCTGGTGGTCTTCATCCAGCCAGTAGCCGATGTACCCGGCCTTGTTGGTCGGTTCAATGGTGTTGAACGACAGGACGCCAACCAGCGCATCATCCTTGAAGATCAAAAACATTTTGGCGTAGCCGCGCTGGTGCAGCATCTGGTTACTCTGCACGTTGCGGCGGGTATCCTCTTCGCTACCTACGTGCTGCGCCCAGTCAAAGGCGGTTTGCAGAAAGATTCTGTTTTTGACGACGAGGTTGTGCAGATCGGCGGTATAGCGCTCTTCGACGGCGCGAAGCTCGAGAGCGTCAGATACCGGGATAATTTCGGATTTTACTGCGGTCATTGCCCCTCACCCTAACCCTCTCCCGGAGGGAGAGGGAATCGAACGTTAACGCATTACCCTGTCGTCAACGTAGTTACGTTTATCCGGCGCCGGTGGGAAATACTGGTACAGCCAGGTTTCACTGATGGCGTCGCCCTGGCAGCGCAGGAACAGACGCATATCCACCGGCTCCGTCGAATCCGACGTCGGGTACCAGTCAAAGAGAATGCGATAGCCGTCAAACGGCTCAACGTAGAGGATCTCCACCTGCTTCGCTTCACCGCTGGAGAGCGTAATCACCGGCTCGATGCCTTTTGGCGCAGCGGCCTTCAGATCGCCGCCGACAAAATCTATCGCAAAGCGACGGGCCCATACTTTCGGGTAATTTTCGCCCGGCGCCCAGCCTTCCGGGAAGCCGCCCATGCCGGTACGGGTGGCGAAGACGTTGGCCAGCAGGGAGCGCACAGGCGGCATCGCGCTCCAGTAGAGGCGATATTTGAAGTCCAGCTCGTCGCCCGCTTTGACGGCTTTTTCCGGCTGCCAGAAGCAGACCACGTTATCCAGCGTTTCACCGGTGGTCGGGATCTCCATCAGGCCAACCGCGCCTTTACCCCAGTCGTTACGCGGTTCCACCCACAGGCTTGGACGCTTGTTGTACCACCCCATTACGTCCTGATAGTGCGAGAAATCGCGATCGAGCTGCAGCAGACCGAACCCTTTCGGGTTTTTGTCCATATAGGCATTGAACTGCAGCTTCTGCGGGTTGTTCAGCGGACGACAGATCCACTCCCCGTTGCCGCGCCACATCGCCAGGCGGTCGGAGTCATGAATTTGCGGGTGAATGGTGTCACACATGCGGCGTTCATTATTACCGCAGCTGAACATGCTGGTCATCGGCGCGATGCCGAGCTGCTTGATGTCCTTACGCGCGTAGAGGTGGTTTTCCACCTCCATGATCACCTGGCTCTTCTCGCAGTGGATCACGAATTTATAGGCACCCGTGATGCTCGGGCTGTCGAGCAGCGTATAAACGGTAAAGGTCGTGTCGCCTGGCTTGACGGTTTCAAACCAGAAGGAGGTAAAGTCCGGGAACTCTTCCGGCGTGTCGGTAAAGGTGTCTACCGCCAGACCGCGGGCGGAAAGGCCGTACTGGTAGGTGTCATCCACCGCGCGGAAGTAGCTCGCGCCCAGGAAGGAGACGATATCGCGACGCGCCAGCTCCGGCGCCTTAAAGGCGCGGAAGCCCGCAAAGCCGAGATCGCTTTGCCCTTCCAGCTGTTTGGTATCCACGCCCGTTTCACCGTAGCTGAACAGCTCAGGACGGAAGTGGATCTCGCGCGCCATAGAGGTCGACTGGTCCAGCGAGAACATCCGCACGCGACGGCGGAACCCCATTCCCATATGGAAGAACTGCACGTCCAGCTGACGCCCTTCAATGTTGTTCCACAGAGACTGCTTTTCATCGTAGCGGATGGCGTTGTACGCCTGCGGCGTCATGGTCGCCAGCGTCTCCGGCAGCGGGCGCGGCGCGCCACCCCACGGGGTTTTTGCCAGGTCATGCGCCATGGATTGCAGTACGGAGAAGTCAAAACGACGGCTCTGGCCGTCAGCAATGTCAGAGTCGGCGGCGTATGCCGCTTTGGAAAACAGGGAGGCAAGGCCGGATGTGCCGCTCAGGGCTGCCGCTGCCAGCGAGCCTTTTAGAAAACGTCTGCGATTCATGCCTGGAAAAACGTCCTTATGGTCGTGTGAATGTGTTCCGCGCTCGGCGAAATGACGGCAAGAAAGAACGCACAGCCTAAACAAAAATGGTTAAGAATCCAATTGTTGGCCGGTGATTATATGAACAAAGTGAGAAATATTTTCTGTCGACCAGAACGGCCCGAAAGTGGTGTAAAGAAAGCCTGGAAAATGTGTAGAAAAATGCCCCGGCGCGACATCGTTCGCCGGGGCTAATGAGGTGGTTATTTTACGCTGACATCGATACCCGGGAAGTACTTATCAGCGAGTTTGGCGATCGTGCCGTCGGCACGTACTTTATCAATTGCGGCGTCAAGCTGCTTTTTGGTGGCCTCGTCACCTTTACGCAACCCAAAGCCGATCCCACTGCCGAGGATAGTGTCGTCAGACACCGGCTTGCCGATGAAGCCAAACCCTTTTCCCTGCGGCTTGCTGAGGAAACCTGCCTGCCCGGCCGCGGACATGACCAGCGAGGCGTCGATACGACCATTCAGCAGATCGCCCCAGGCCATATTCTGATCTTTATAAGACACCACGGTGACACCCTGCTTTTCCCAGTGCTCTTTGGCATAGGTTTCCTGAATGGAGCCCTGCAGCACGCCGATGGTTTTCCCCTTCAGCCCTTCAGGCGTCGCCTCGACCGCCGTACCGGCCTTGCCCACCAGCTGCGACGGAATACGGTAGATAGGCTGGGTAAAATCAATGCTCTTGCGGCGCTGCTCGGTGATATTCATCGCCGAGTTGATGGCGTCGAATTTCTTCGCCACCAGGCCCGGGATCAGCGCATCAAACGAGGTTTCCACCCAGCTGCACTTCAGCGCTGCCGCTTTGCAGATGGCGTTCCCCAGCTCAACGTCAAACCCTTCCAGTTCGCCTGCCGCATTGCGGCTTTCAAACGGCGGATACTCTGCTTCCAGACCGTAACGCAGCTCGGACGCCGCGAAGGAGGAAAAGGTACACAGCAATCCCATGCCGACAACTAACGCGCGTAATTTCATCTCATACTCCTCAGAGCCTATCTCAGCGTGGTTTAACCCGACACAGGGCCTGGGCACCTGCCCGTAACGTCGCCTCATCTTTCGCAAAAGAGAGACGAATCAATTTATTATCCGTACCGTCCGCATAAAACGCCGACAGCGGAATAGTGGCAACACCGTACTCGACGATCAGCCGCTTCACCAGATCGCTGTCGCGCTCGTCGCTGAACTGGCTGTAGTCCGCCAGCATGAAGAACGATCCGGCGCTGGGCAGCAGCGTGAACGGCGAATCGGCCAGCAGACTCTGCAGCAGATCGCGCTTGCGCTGGTAAAACGCCGACAGCGACAGCCAGGTTTGCGGGTCGACCATATGTTCAGCAAACGCGTGCTGCATTGGCGTATCGGCAGAAAACATTAAAAATTGATGGACTTTACAAATCTCGTCCATCAGCACCGCCGGTGCAACACAGTAACCCACGCGCCAGCCGGTGACGTGATAGGTTTTTCCGAAAGAAGAAATAATCACGCTACGCTCCGCCAGCTGCGGGTGCGTAGCCATCCCGTGGTGCGGCTCACCGTCAAACACCACGTGTTCGTACACTTCGTCAGACAAAATAATGATGTCAGTATTGCGGGTCAGCGCCGCCAGCTGCTGCAGATCGTCGGCGGAGAAGACCTGACCGCTCGGGTTGTGTGGCGTATTGATGATAATCATGCGCGTGCGCGGGGTGATGGCAGCACGGACCTCATCCCAGTTGACGGCAAAATCCGGCACGGTCAGCTTGATGGCAATTGGGGTTGCCCCCTGCAGACGGACAATCGGCGCGTAGCTGTCAAAAGAGGGCTCAAAGTAAATCACCTCATCACCCGGGTGCACCAGCCCGCTGATTGCAGAGTAGAGACCTTCGCTGGCGCTGGCGGTCACCAGGACCTCGCCGGCCGGGTCATAGCGCGTGCCGTAAAGCGTGGCAATTTTATCGGCAATGCGCTCTTTAAGCGGCTGCAGGCCGGTCATCGCCGCATACTGGTTATGCCCCGACTCCATTGCGCGGGTGACGCCCGCAATCAGCTTCGGGTCGCAGGAAAAATTCGGTGCGCCCTGAGAAAGGTTAATCGCGTTATGCTGCGCCGAGAGCTGGCCGATAACGGTAAAAATGGTGGTCCCCACATCGGGCAGTTTGGAGCGCGTCTGCACTGGCGTTCGTAAAGTCATCCTCTTTCCCTTCTCATGGACATTGCATAACTATTCAAACAACATCTCTGTTGTCGGGACAATCGAATTGTTGTCATAATAGCCATGATAAAAATGCATAGCTGAGGGTTTTCCATGTCGCGCCGTTCGCTCCCGCTCAATGCCATCGACGCATTTTTAGTCACCGCGCGTCACCTGAATCTGACCCATGCTGCCGCAGAACTTTGCCTGACGCAGGGAGCCGTGAGCCGCAAGATCGCCTCCCTCGAAGCGTGGTTTGGCTTTCCGCTTTTTGAACGCCACGCGCGCGGCCTGCGCCTCTCTTCGCAGGGCAGCGCCCTGCTTCCGGAGCTGCAGTCTGCTTTTGAACAATTGCTGACCGTGGCCGACCAGGCCCGCAGCCAGCAGACCGTGATCCGGCTCAAGGCACCCACCTGCGCCATGCGCTGGCTGGTGCCGCGCCTGCTGGAGGTTGAGCGTGAGCAGCCGGATCTGCAGATCGCCCTGACCACCACCACCGATCACAACGTCAATTTCAAAACCGAATCTTACGACGCGGCCATCGTGTTCGGGACGCACATGAGCGCAGGCGACCTGCTGTTCGAAGAGGCGCTCACCCCGGTGATAAGCCCGGTGCGGGCGGGTGCAACGCTGGGATCGCTGACGTTCCTGCACCCCACAAGGGATAAGACAGACTGGTCGCTGTGGCTGACGAAACAGGAAGGTCCGGGCTTTGCCATGCACAAAAATCAACACTTCGACACGATGGATCTCGCGATTACGGCCGCCATTCAGGGGCTGGGCGTGGCCATTGCCGACGAAACGCTGGTGGCCGAAGATGTCCGCGCCGGAAGGCTGATGCGGCCCTATGAGACAAGCATTAAAACCGGCGCCAGCTACCGGCTGGTGCTGCGCGAAACGCCAGGCGAGGAAAATGGACTGGCGGCGTTTCGCGCCTGTTTGCTTAATCGAGGCTGACGTGGTGCTTCATCACCCGTTTGAAGAGGCTCATCCGGGCGCGCATAAAGCGGTTTTCAAGCCTGAAACCTGCATGTTTATTCACGCCAATGCGTAATAAAACGTCCCGGCCTTTACGGCATGCGGGCCAGTGCGTCGGCCCTGGCAGGATCTCGCGAGGACCAGCGTCACGCGCAAAGCTCACCCAGTAATCGGCCACGTGGGCAGCAAACTGCAGATCCCGTTCGTTGACGTACTGACGTGAAGGCTCCACCTGACCTAACGTATCAAAGACATAGGGAACCTCGTTGCCGTGCCAGGCACCGTTGATATAGGTGGCATGTTCCGCCTCCGCGACATAGTCAAACCAGTAGCGCCAGCACAATCCGCCGACGCGCTGCTGAGCCTGCATCACGACGTAGCCCATCGTGGTGAACGCCATGTCGCGGCACACCTGCCTGCCCAGCTCTTCATCGCCTTTGACGCCCGGATAGAGCAGCTTAATCAGCCCCAGTCCGAAGCGTCGCTCCCGGCGGAGCTTCTGGATTTGCCCGGCGAGATCGATGCCAAACACCGCCATCACGCTGGCCTCATCGCTGTTCGACCCAATCATCACCGGTACGGGATGCTGGCGGGCAGCGAAAAAGACGTCCAGCATCGCTTCGGGCAGAACGCAGTCCCCGACGATGGGCGCCGGTGCGACGTTCAGCGGCGCGGTTAACGGCCAGAACGCGTCCGGCGGAATGGCGCGCAGCTGCTCAGCAGTCGCCTTCTCCAGGCCAAAATGGGCGGCCAGCGCCTCCCCTTTTTGCAGCGCCTGTTCGCGCGGCGTGTCCGGCAAGGTGTACCCGCTTTGCACAATCGCCTTGTGGAACAAGCCAGCCGCCAGGGGCGATGCCAGCAGAGAAAGCACGCTGCGCGCACCGGCGGATTCTCCAAACAGGGTCACGTTAGCGGGGTCGCCACCAAATGCGGTGATATTGTCCCTAACCCATTCGAGCGCGGCGATCTGATCCAGCAATGCAAAATTATGCACCACGCGATCTTCCTCGCCTTCCAGCGCGGGATGGGCGAAAAAGCCGAGATGGCCGAGACGGTAGTTGATCGTCACGACAACAACGCCGCGCGTAGCCAGCGCTTTGCCGTTATAGGGCGGTAAGCCCCCCGCGCCAATGGTAAAGCCACCACCGTGCAGCCATACCATAACCGGAAGCGCCCCGGCGCGCTCTTTGGGGGACCAGACGTTCAGATAAAGACAGTCTTCTGAGAACTGGCCGGGATCGCCACCGCCCAGCTCCTGACAATATTCGCTGCTTTGCCAGCTTGAGGCCGAAAAGGCGGTGGCCTCGCGAACGCCATCCCACGGCTCAGGATGCCGCGGGGAGCGCCAGCGCCACTCGCCCACGGGCGGTGCTGCGTAGGGAATACCGCACCAGACATGGACATTTTCATCGGTTAAACCAGAGAGTGCGCCCTGGCGCGTTTCAACCACAGGGGCGGAAGGATTTTGCATAACGACCTTATTTTTTCCATCACACCCCAGCAGAGTAACGATTTCAGAGCAAACCGCAACGCTGTTTGCTGCGCGTTTCAGCCTCCTGGTAGAGCGTAAACTCGTCATATACCGGGCAGCCCAGCGCGTCTTCAAACGCATCGCGGCTGGCGTTACCGTGGCTGCGGGCCTGTGTTTCATTCCCGAGATTGGACTGGAAAATCCCCGCGGCGCTGACCGGGAGGAAATCTTCGTAGGTGATCGGCTGGGCAACCACCCATCCGCGCTCGATCAGCGGTTGCGGATCGTCTCCCGGCCGGAACGCATGGCGATGCGCTTCACCCGCAGGCGTCAGGCGATAGCGGAAATACGCCAGCTCCTGACGGCGCATTAACAGTTCGCTGTCCGGGAAGGCGCTAAAGATCTCCCGCAGATGCAGCTGATGGGTCAGGTTATCTTTACCGGTACCGGCCTGGGCAAGCAGGCTATCGTACAGTTCCCGGCCTTTCGGGGTCAGCGCCATGCCGCGCTGTTCAATCTCACCGAAGCGCGCGGTGTGGGTGCCCTTATGTTCCCCGGCAAACAGCACCGGCTCTTCCAGCGCCTTGAAGCTGGTTTGACGCAGCAGGACGGGCACCTCGCGACGCGGCGGGCCTTCTATCAGAATTTTCGGCTCGATACCGTACTTCGGCATCAGCTCCTGCACCCGGTCAATGTCCAGCGTGCGAGGCGTGAGATGGTTAATGTGGCAGCCCGGGAAGCAGACCACGTCGGCAATCAGACGGTGCTCGTTGTGCAGCGCCAGATAGGTCTCCCGATCGACCGTCGCGTGACGGTGCCAGCGAAAAGTTTCTAACGCTTCCTGCACAAACTCATGGGCCTGTGCGTCAGAAAACTCCCCTTCCGACTCGTGCAGGTCGATCAGTTCCAGGCAGCGCGGGGTGAAGATGTTCCGGTGAGACAGGATTTCCGCCGCCCGTTCGCGCAGCGCGACGTTTTCAATCAGCTCAAGGCGCAGCAGCGAAGTAAAGATGCGGAACGGATTACGGCACAGCGCCGCATCATCGATCGGGCGAAACGCCGTTGAGTGAACCGGCACCCCCGCCTGGGAGAGATCGTAATAGCTGACCGGGTACATGCCCATGATGGCAAACATACGGCGCAGGGTTGAAAGCTCTTGCGCACTGCCAACACGAATTGCCCCGTGACGCTCCACGTTCAGGCGCGCAAGCTCATCGGCGTTTGCCAGTTGTTCATGTAATAGTGGGTTATTTTCCAGCACCGCCAGGTTTACGTCCGCTACCAGTTCAAGCAAGGTGCCGTACTGCGGAACTTCCTGCTGGTACATCGCCGACATAGCCTGCGAAAAGTGTTCCCGAATGTCATCAGCCGTGATGGTGTTCGCCATGATGTCATGCCTCCAGTGAATATTACCTGGAGTGTAGAGAAACCCGTTCCTTCCGGGGGGAAAGATTTCTGATTTGTGATCTTAAGACAACAGTGGTCAAACCGTGTGCGACTGGCCTCTTAACAAGCCTCAACGAAACCGCCCTTTCGTGCCCGACGCTTTTTATCCAGGTTTTTCCTTATAATTATTTAGGGTTTCGCTTTCTAGCTATAAAGGAGTATTTTTTTATTTTCCTCTGACGGCAAATTAACCAATTTTAACGCGTCATTATTTTTATCCCCAGCTTTCAAATTTTTAGCTCAAAGTTAGGAATAATCTGAACAGATTTTTACAAGTCCTTCCTGTCTATCCATATTTCCAGCTCAAGCGAAGCGCAAATTTACAAATATTTAAAAACAACGCAGCCGTAAATAGCAAAACGCATTTGACGGTTCTCACACAGCGACTAGAGTTATTACTCGAACGACGAGTGATACGGAATATTTTCGTATCGTACTGACATAACCAATATATGACTATGAGGTTTAATATGGCAGAGCATCGTGGTGGTTCCGGTAATTTCGCTGAAGACCGTGAAAAAGCATCAGAAGCTGGACGTAAAGGTGGCCAGCACAGCGGTGGTAATTTTAAAAACGATCCGCAACGCGCATCTGAAGCGGGTAAGAAAGGGGGACAGAACAGTCACGGCGGAGGCCGTAAGTCTGATAACTCCTGATCTTATTTAGTACTCTTTTAATAAAACCAGAGAGCATGCTGCGGGCTGAAAAGCTCGCAGCACCCATTCTTTATTTTACCGGAGCGTAATTATTATGAATATGAAAAGTGTTGAGGATGTATTTATTCATCTTCTCTCCGATACCTACAGTGCGGAAAAGCAGCTGACTCGCGCGCTTAGCAAGCTTGCCCGCGCAGCATCCAGCGAGAAGCTGAGCGCAGCCTTTACCGCGCACCTGGAGGAGACGCAGGGTCAGATCGAACGTATCGACCAGATTGTCGAACAGGAAGAAGGAATTAAGATTAAACGCATGAAGTGCGTGGCGATGGAAGGCTTAATTGAAGAAGCCAACGAAGTTATCGAAAGTACGGAAAAAAATGAAGTGCGTGATGCTGCCTTAATTGCCGCTGCGCAAAAAGTCGAGCATTATGAAATAGCCAGCTACGGTACCCTTGCCACATTAGCAGAACAACTGGGCTATAAAAAAGCCGTTAAGCTTCTTGCCGAAACCCTGGAAGAAGAAAAAGAGACCGACCTGAAACTCACCGATCTGGCCGTAGGCAACATTAACCAAAAAGCGCAAAAATGACGCTATAACACAGGTTAAATAAAATGAGCATCAGTCCCAGGACAATTAAACGGTGCCATTTAGCGGCAGCAATAATATGGTTCATTCTCGCTATTCCTTCCGTAATATGGTGGAAGAACAGCGTGCTATGGGTCATTATCATCAGTATTTATGCCAATATTGTCGGCCATTTATCTGGCTACAGTGCCGCACGTGCCGATCAGGCTGCTGAAAGTGAGAACAAATAAGCGAACCCCTAATGAGGATACAATGATGAATCACGTAGAACACTACCATGACTGGCTACGCGATGCCCATGCAATGGAAAAGCAAGCCGAATCAATGCTGGAATCCATGGCCAGCCGTATCGATAATTATCCTGATGTTCGCGCCAGAATTGAGCAACATATTAATGAGACAAAACGGCAAATCACATTGCTGGAGGAAATCCTCGACCGTAATGATATTTCTCGTTCGGTCTTAAAAGACTCGATGAGCAAAATGGCGGCGCTGGGACAATCCATCGGCGGCATGTTCCCTTCCGACGAAATCGTGAAGGGCTCGATCAGCGGCTATGTTTTCGAACAGTTTGAAATCGCCTGCTATACCTCCCTGCTCGCGGCGGCGAAAAAAGCGGGCGATACCGCTTCAATACCCGCTATTGAGACGATCCTCGCCGAAGAGCGCGAAATGGCCGACTGGCTGATTCGTCATATCCCGCAAACGACGGAACAGTTCCTGCTGCGTTCAGACGCGTCGGGTGTCGAAGCGAAAAAATAACCCACAGGAGAGTGAGCATGTTTCGACACGTCAAACAGCTGCAATACACGGTTCGCGTCGCCGAACCGAATCCCGGCCTTGCCAACCTTTTACTGGAACAATTTGGCGGGCCGCAGGGTGAACTGGCTGCCGCCTGCAGGTACTTTACGCAAGGGTTGAGCGATGACGATCCGGGCCGTAAGGATATGCTGATGGATATCGCAACCGAGGAGTTAAGCCACCTCGAAATTATCGGCACCCTGGTCGGCATGCTGAATAAAGGTGCCAAGGGGGCGCTGGCGGAAGGGGTGGAAAATGAGGCCGAGCTGTATCGCTCCATGACCGAAAACGGGAATGACAGCCACATCACCTCCCTGCTCTACGGCGGCGGCACTCCGCTCACCAACTCAGCGGGCGTGCCCTGGACGGCGGCCTACGTCGACACCATTGGCGAGCCGACGGCGGATCTGCGTTCGAACGTGGCGGCCGAAGCCAGAGCCAAAATCATCTATGAACGGCTGATCAACGTGACCGACGATCCCGGCGTTAAGGACGCGCTGGCGTTTCTGATGACGCGTGAGGCGGCGCATCAGCTCTCCTTTGAGAAGGCGCTGCAGTCCATCCGTAATAATTTCCCGCCGGGAAAACTGCCGCCAATCGAGGAATTCACCAACAAGTACTACAATATGTCTGAAGGTGGAGAGGTTCGCGGAAGCTGGAACAGCGATAAACATTTCGATTACGTTGAGTCCCCCCAGCCTGCGGTTGACGGCGGCGATGGCAGTGCCAGCGTGACGCTCACAACCGAGCAGGCAACTCTGGTTAAGGCGATGTCTGCCCGCACGAAGTCCGATCCACATTCCGACCCGCTGACCGGTGCCGAGCTGGGTGCCGGTAAGACTAAACCGTAATCGGTTTGCCGGGCAGTCCTGAACTGCCCGGCAAGTCGCGTGCCCCATCGTCTCAGAGGTACGGACCATGTTCGAACTCGATGCATTTCATCTGGCCAGAATTCAGTTCGCTTTTACCGTCTCGTTCCATATCCTTTTTCCCGCGATCACCATCGGCCTCGCCAGCTATCTGGTGGTGCTGGAAGGCATGTGGCTGCGCACCAAAAACGACGTCTGGCGATCGCTATACCACTTCTGGCTAAAGATATTTGCCGTTAACTTCGGCATGGGCGTCGTTTCCGGGCTGGTTATGGCGTATCAGTTTGGCACCAACTGGAGCGGGTTCTCCCAGTTCGCGGGCAGCATTACCGGCCCGCTTCTGACCTATGAGGTGTTAACCGCCTTCTTCCTGGAGGCCGGATTCCTCGGCGTTATGATGTTCGGCTGGAACAAGGTCGGCCCGGGGCTGCACTTCTTTTCGACCTGCATGGTGGCGCTCGGCACGCTAATGTCGACCTTCTGGATCCTCGCCTCCAACAGCTGGATGCATACGCCGCAGGGTTTCACTATCGAAAATGGGCAGGTTATCCCGCAGGACTGGCTGGCCATCGTTTTTAACCCCTCCTTCCCTTACCGTCTTATTCATATGGCTATCGCCGCGTTCCTGAGCAGCGCGCTGTTTGTCGGCGCGTCGGGTGCCTGGCACCTGCTGCGCGGGAACGATACGCCAGCCGTTCGCACCATGTTTTCGATGGCGATGTGGATGGCGCTGCTGGTCGCACCCATTCAGGCGGTGGTGGGCGATATGCACGGCCTGAACACGCTTGAGCATCAGCCGGCGAAAATCGCCGCTATTGAGGGGCACTGGGAAAATCCGCCCGGCGAGGCCACCCCGCTGCTGCTGTTTGGCCTGCCGGATATGGAGGAGGAGCGCACCAAATACGGTCTGGAGATCCCTGCCCTCGGCAGCCTGATCCTGACGCACAGTCTGGATAAACAGGTCCCCGCGCTGAAAGACTTCCCAAAAGAGGATCGCCCAAACTCGACCATCGTTTTCTGGTCGTTCCGCGTGATGGTCGGGATGGGGCTGCTGATGATTACCCTCGGTCTGGTCAGCGTCTGGCTGCGCTATCGCCATCGACTGTATCATTCGCGCCCGTTCCACTGGTTTGCCCTCTGCATGGGGCCTGCGGGGCTGCTGGCGCTGCTCGCCGGCTGGGTGACCACCGAAGTGGGCCGTCAGCCGTGGGTCGTCTATGGCTACCTGCGCACCATCGACGCGGTATCGCTGCACAGCACCCTGCAGATGAGCATCAGCCTGCTGGCGTTCTTCGTCGTCTACTCATCCGTATTTGGCGTGGGCTATGTTTATCTTATCCGGCTGATTAAGAAAGGTCCTCAGCCCGTCGATACGCTGACGTCAAACACCTCGGGCACGCCTGCCCGTCCGCTGTCTGCCGCGGAGTCTGTTCCGGAAGAGGAGAGAATCTGATGGGCGTCGATATCTCGGTGATTTGGTTTGCCATCATCGTGTTTGCCACGCTGATGTATATCATTATGGACGGCTTCGACCTGGGGATTGGCCTGCTGTTTAACTTCGTGGGCGATGCGAAAGAGCGCGATGTGATGGTCAACAGCGTCGCGCCCGTCTGGGACGGCAACGAGACCTGGCTGGTGCTCGGCGGCGCGGGGCTTTTCGGCGCGTTTCCGCTGGCCTATGCGGTCATTATTGATGCGCTGACGATCCCGCTCACCGCAATGCTGATCGGCCTCATCTTTCGCGGCGTCGCCTTTGAGTTCCGCTTCAAAGCCACCCCTTCACACCGTAAATTCTGGGACTACTCCTTTGCCGGCGGCTCCCTGCTCGCTACCTTCAGCCAGGGCGTGGTGGTGGGCGCCGTGATCAACGGCTTTGACGTGGAGGGCCGACGCTATGTCGGCTCGGCGCTGGACTGGCTCACCCCCTTCAACCTGTTCTGCGGCATCGGGCTGGTCGTCGCCTACACGCTGCTGGGCACCACCTGGCTCATTATGAAAAGCGAAGGCGCGCTGCAACAGCGCATGCGCGAGCTGACCCGCCACGTGCTGCTGGCCCTGATGGTGGTTATCGCGGTAGTCAGCGTCTGGACCCCGCTCGGCTGGCAGTACGTCGCCGACCGCTGGTTTACCCTGCCCAACTTCTTCTGGTTCCTGCCGGTTCCGCTGCTGGTCGGGATCTTCAGCGTGCTGATCTGGCGCCTGACCCGCAATCCGGACAGCCACGCGCGCCCTTTCCTGCTGACGCTGGGGCTGATCTTCCTCGGGTTCAGCGGGCTGGGCATCAGCCTCTGGCCGAACATTATTCCGCCGCGCATCACCCTGTGGGAGGCCGCAGCTCCGCCTGCCAGCCAGCTGTTTATGCTGGTCGGGACGTTATTGATTATTCCGGTGATCCTGGTGTACACCGCCTGGAGCTATTACGTGTTCCGGGGCAAGGTTTCGGATACTGAAGGCTATCACTGAGGAACGCTATGACGGACTGGCATACACGGGCCATTATTTACCAGATTGATACCGCACTCTTTTATGACCTGAACGGCGATGGCTGCGGGGACATCGCCGGGATAACGGCCAAGCTGCGCTACATTCGCCGCATGGGGGCGACAGTTATCTGGATCACCCCGTTTTACCTCACGCCCTTTCTTGATGAAGGCTATGACGTCAGCGACCATCTCCAGGTGGATCCCCGCTTCGGAAAGCTGGCCGATATCATCACCTTTATCGAACAGGCCCGCGAGCTGGGCATGCAGGTCATTATCGAGCTGCTGATCCAGCACACCTCCGACGCGCATCCCTGGTTCCAGCAGGCCCGCCGCAACCCGGCATCACCCTACCGGGATTACTACCTCTGGTCAGATAACGACGAGGACGATACGCCCCCCATGTTTCCCGGCGTCGAAAAGAGCATCTGGAGCTGGGACGACGAGGCGGGACAATACTACCGGCACATGTTCTATCGCCACGAACCGGACCTGAACCTGACCTCGCCCGCGGTGCTGAAAGAGATTGAGAACATCATCCTCTTCTGGCTCAAGCTAGGCGTGTCGGGATTTCGACTGGATGCCGCATCTCACCTGACCACCCAGGCGGGAAACGGTGATGAAAAAAAGGGCCTGTGGATCCTCGAGCATATGCGTCGTCTTATCGAGCAACACAACCCGGACGCGATCCTGCTTGGCGAAGTTGACGTAGACGTTGAGACCTATAAAGACTACTTCGGCAAAAACGACCGCCTGAATCTGGTGTTCAACTTCTGGCTCAACAAGTATTTCTACGTCAGCCTGGCCCGCAAAAGCGCCCGCCCGCTGCGCAATGCGGTGAAGAAGATGATCGTCCCGCCCGATTCATGCTGTTTTGCCAACTGGCTGCGCAACCACGACGAGCTGGATCTGGAAGGCATTAGTCAGAAAGACAAACAGTTTGTCCTCGATACCTTCGCCCCTGATGAGGAGATGAACGTCTATCAGCGCGGGATCCGCCGTCGCCTGGCCCCGATGCTCAACGGCGATCGGAAGCGGCTGGCGTTCTGCCACGCGGTGCTGTTTTCCCTGCCGGGTGTCCCGGTGATGCGCTACGGCGACGAGATCGGCATGGGTGACGACCTGCAGCTGGAGGAGCGCTACGCCGTCCGCACCCCAATGCAGTGGGCGGGGTCACAGGGGGGCGGTTTTTCGGCAGCCGACCCGAAAAAATTTATCGCGCCGATTATCGACCGCGGCCCTTATCGCTATCAGAAAATCAACGTCGCCGATTCGCTCCTCCACCGCAACTCGCTTCTGCACCGGATCATTGATATCGCCAATACCCGCTCGGAGTTCCCCGAAATCGCCGTTGCGCCCTTTCGGCTCCTCACGATCGATAATGACGCGGTGCTGGGGATCTATTACGAGACCGAAGAACGCAGCATCCTGACCTTTGTTAACTTCAGCGACCAGCCGGTACGGTTCACCGTCAAGGGGATCCGCAACGCCACCTGGACCGCCTGTCTTGCGGACAAACGCTACGATGACGCGCTGGTTTGCGGTAAAACCGCAGAGCTCAGCCTTGGCGGCTACGGCTATCGCTGGTTCTGGACGCACCGCAGCGCGCTGCGCTGATTACGGTTTCCGGCGGGTTATCAGACGCGTCAGCACTATTCCCGCCACCGCGAGGGCGCCCAGCGCCACCTTACCCGGCATGCCGGAGGTGACGGACGGTGCGCGGGTTTTCGCCTCGTCAGTAAAGCGGCCATGGATTTTATGCAGATCGTTAACCGGCTGGTCGAGATAGTCCCGACGATCCGGCGCGTTGAGATCGTCGGTCATTTGGCCTTCCCACGCCTTTTTCACCATCAGCCGATCGAGAAAACCGGGGAAGAAAAATTGCCCGACAATTGACTGGATGGTGCTGCTGCCGACCCACAGCTCGCGAACCGGTTTTTGCGCCACCCTGAAGATGGCGCTGGCGGCCACCTCAGGCTCAAAGACAGGCGGCACCGGGCGCATCGCCCAGGCAAACTTATTCCTCGCCCATTCGAACTGCGGGGTATTGAGCCCGGGCATCTGCACCATCGAAAGCTGAACTCGGCTGTTCTCATGCATCAGCTCGGTACGAACCGCGTCGGTGAACCCGCGGATCGCCGCTTTTGCCCCGCAGTAGGCTGACTGCAGCGGAATGGAACGGTAGGCCAGCGCGGACCCCACCTGGATTATTACGCCCCTGTCGCGCGGAACCATAAGTTCGAGCGCGGCGCGAGTGCCGTTCACGTAGCCGAGGTACGTCACCTCAGTCACGCGGCGAAACTCGTCCGGCGTGAGGGTTCGGAACGGTGCCAGAACGGCCCCCATGGCGTTGTTCACCCAGACATCTATCGCGCCGAGGCGATACTCAATTTCGTTAGCGGCATCCACCACCGCCTGGCTGTCGGCGACGTCCGCCTGCACGGCGTGGGCATTAACGCCAAAGCGCCGTAGCTCCTCCTGGGTAGAGTGCAGGCTGGCTTCATCGCGGGCGATGAGCCCCACGTCGTAACCTGCTTTTGCAAAGTGCAGCGCCGTGGCTTTTCCCACGCCCGCCGTCCCACCGGTAATCACTATGACAGCCATAGAACCTCCACGTGAACTCAACCTTTATGCCCGTCCGACAATGCTGTCACCAGCTCGGCCAGCGAAAAATGCACCGCTTTTTCCACCACGTCCTGACAGTCTCCGGAAAACAGTACGGTGCGGGTTTGCGTCTCGCCCTGGATGTTCCACGCAAAGCAGACCGTCCCCGCCGCCGTGCCGTCGTCGCCCCCTTCCGGGCCAGCATAGCCGCTGATGGCGATACTGATATCCGCCTGGGCGATGTCGCGGATGCTGGCGGCCATCTCGGTCACCGTCTGCTCACTGACCGCGGTACAGCGCGCGAGCGTCTCAGGACGAACGCCGAGGATCCGCGCTTTGGCTTCGTCGCTGAATACGACCAGGCCAACATCATAAAAATCGGCCGTGTTCTCTTCGGTACAGAGCGCTACCGATAGCTTTCCGCCGGTGCAGGATTCCGCCGTGGTTAAGCGAAGCCCGAGATCGGTTAATTTGCTCGCCAGTTTTTTCGTCAGCTCACCCACGGTATAATTGTTATCGTGAAAAAGATTGCTCATCTTTGCGCCTCTTATTTCTCGAAGGGAATAATTGAAATATGCCCATTGCGTTCAAGTATGGCATATTTAATTTCACTCACTTGTGTAATGCCATTATTCTGGCGCGCCGACACCAGAATATCATCGCAAGAGACATCGACCTTTTTGAGTTTATCAGCCAGGGGTACGCCGTTTTCCACAAGAATCACTGGAGTGCCGTCCAGAATATTCTCCACCGGGGAAAAATACTTCTTCATAAGGCCAAAAATAATATCCACTACCACCAGGGTGGTAATCGTAATCATCGCACCGGTGACGGAAAAATCTTGTCCGAGAAGCGCCTGTTGCGTGGCTTCACTAATTATCAGGAGCAGAATGAGATCGAAGCTAGTCATCTGCAGCAGCGCACGCCGCCCGGCCACTTTAAAAACCACCACGAGGAACAGATAAATCGCCAGCGCACGAAAGACCATATCCATATCAGCCTCCTAGGGGTAAATAAATTGCCAGAAGGTTATCTCCGGCTCGCTGTTAATACGGATGGTTGTGTTCCATTTACCGGCTCTCGAAGGCGTGGTGAAGAATAACACAGAGAAGTTGTCTGATTTTTTCAAGTTGTTATAGACAAAATAGAGGGTCTTGCCCCGGCTGAACATGCTGTCAGGCTTCGGCCAGACGCTGCCAGGCTCGTAAACATCGCTGCTCTCGCTGGTCATGCTGAGAACATACTTACCCTCTGATTGTACCGGGAACGCCAGCGCCATTCGCGTCTCCGTCTCCCGTCGGCCAAACCGTTCATAGCTTATGGTCAGTGATTTTGCGGAATTGGTTTTGACCGTATCGCTGACCCACCCGCTTGAAAACAGACCGGCGATAGCCGCGATGATAATAGCCAGCAGAACAATAAAACCCACCTGACGAAACGCGTATTCAAACGTCAGCAAGCGAAAACTCTCATCTATCCCGGGCAACTTTTCATTTTCACGCTTCATGGTCATCGTCACCGTTTCGCTTATTATCCGATAAGTTTGATTTCTCACGCGAATGTTTTTAGGACTTATCACATTTGCCACATAAAGAAATAGCAACAATACTTAATAAGTCAAGACACCCAAAATGAAGGATATCCGATGAAATTATCGCTTATTTCCGCTTTTATGATATTTCTGGTTCCGGCCGCCTTCGCAGATAATAACGGCGGGTTACAAAAAGGTGAAGCTCCGCCGCCACCCCATGCGCTGGATAGCGGATATCGCGGAACCGATGACGCGCGTATTATGACCATCGATCAGGCAAAACAACTGCACGACGGTGCGACCATTTCACTGCGCGGTAATCTTATTGACGGTAGCGGCGATAAGTTTGTATTTCAGGATAAAACCGGAAAAATCGACGTTATTATTCCCCAGGCAGTCTTTGACGGCAGAACGGTAAAACCCGACCAGATGATCAGCATCAACGGTTCGCTTGATAAAAAATCATCTCCTGCCGTCGTCCGCGTCGATCGTTTGCAGAAATAATTCAGCGAAGCGTTAACGCTGCAGTTATCCATCAAATTTCACCCCTTGGCTTAAGGAGTCAGCTATGAGTGATACCCAACAACGTACGAACGCTTATCCGCAGCCCCCGTTCCCGGAACAGCCACAAACGCCACCGGGACTGGCATCCGAAATGCAGCCTGTACCCGACCACGGGGAAACCAGCTACAAAGGGCATGGCCGCCTGGCCGGTAAAAAAGCGCTGATCACCGGCGGTGACTCGGGTATCGGTCGCGCAGTGGCCATCGCCTATGCCCGTGAAGGCGCTGACGTGGCGATTAACTATCTGCCTGAAGAGGAAAAAGACGCCGCGGAGGTCATCGACCTTATCAAAGCCGAAGGCCGGAACGCCGTCGCGCTGCCGGGGGACGTTCGGGACGAAACCTTCTGCCAGAACCTGGTCGAAGAAGCCGTCTCGAAGCTGGGCGGGCTGGATATTCTGGTCAACAACGCCGGTCGCCAGCAGTTCCGTGAATCCCTTGAAGAGCTGACTACCGAAGATTTTGACGCGACGTTTAAAACCAACGTATATGCCCCTTTCTGGATCACGAAGGCGGCGCTGCGGCACCTGAAGGCCTCGTCCGTTATCATTAATACCTCCTCCGTTCAGGCTGTGAAGCCAAGCCCGGTGCTGCTGGACTACGCCCAGACCAAAGCCTGTCTGGCGGTATTTACCAAATCCTTAGCCAAGCAGCTGGGTCCGAAAGGCATTCGCGTCAACGCGGTCGCTCCCGGCCCATACTGGACGGTGCTGCAGTCCAGCGGCGGCCAGCCGATGGAAAAAGTGAAGGAGTTTGGCGGCGATACGCCGCTGGGACGTCCGGGTCAGCCCGTCGAGATCGCCCCGCTGTACGTCACGCTGGCCTCGGATGAATGTTCGTTTACGTCCGGCCAAGTGTGGTGTTCTGACGGCGGTGACGGCGTAATCTAACCGCTTAACCCTTTCCCCTCAGTAATGAGCAATAAATGAACAAGGACGTTCGCTCTTATTCCCCGCCGAAAAACATGTTGTAACTCAAACAGATCAAATGTTAAAAATATTTTGCTATCAGGTTATCAAAATTAAATAACTTAACTTGTCACCCGCATCGCTCTGTTTTTAACATCGCCTATGGAAAAAAATGGTCTGTTCAGTCAGCGCATACGCTTGCGCCATTTGCATACATTTGTGGCCGTCGCTCAACAGGGAACGCTGGGGCGTGCGGCTGAAACTCTTAACCTTAGCCAGCCTGCGCTCTCAAAAACCCTCAACGAGCTTGAACAGCTGACCGGCGCCCGTCTTTTTGACCGCGGTCGGCTGGGGGCGCAGCTTACCATCGTGGGCGAACAGTTCCTTACGCACGCCGTTAAGGTGCTGGATGCGCTCAATACCGCAGGCCAGTCCCTGCACCGAAAAGAAGAACACACCAGCGAGGTCGTCCGCGTCGGGGCCCTGCCCACCGCCGCGCTGGGCATTCTTCCGCCGGTGATTGGCCAGTTCCACAAGCAGCAACGGCATACCACGATTCAGGTTGCCACCATGAATAACACCATGCTGCTCGCGGGGCTGAAATCGGGCGAACTGGATATCGGTATCGGCCGCATGTCCGACCCTGAACTGATGGGGGGTCTCAATTACGAACTGCTGTTCCTGGAGTCCCTGAAGCTGGTGGTTCGTCCCGATCACCCGCTGCTGCAGGACACGGTGACGTTAAGCCGCGTAATGGAGTGGCCGGTGGTGGTGTGTCCGAAAGGGACCGTCCCGCGCCAGACCGCCGAAACCTTGCTGCAAATGCAGGGGTGTACGCTGCCCTCAGGGTGTATCGAAACGCTGTCAGCCTCGCTTTCACGCCAGCTTACGCTGGATTATGACTACGTCTGGTTCGTCCCTTCCGGGGCGGTAAAAGATGATTTACGCCAGGGAACGCTGATCGCGCTGCCGATTACCTCCCCTGGCCCCGGTGAACCTATCGGCATATTGACCCGCGTCGACACCCCACTCTCAACGGGTGCGCAGACGCTGCTGAGCGCCATCCGTAAATCAATGCCGGTTTAGAAACTTTTTGCCCCTCGCCCTGACCCTCTCCCCTCAGGGGCGAGGGGGTTGACCTGTGCCTTAATCAAATAATGCGGAATAAATCATTAACAATTGCTTAAAACAATTTAACAGTTTTATCATAGCGGCGAATTCACCAAATGGTTCGCAAATTATTTGATATAAACGAATTCACCGGCATCAACCATCAATCCCACCGCATTTATTACCCAACTGGTACATACCCGACACGGCGGGGGATCTAAGGAGACAGAAATGGCATTTGGCAGCGCGCCGCGCGGGATACCTCGTATTCTGCAGTGGCTTCTTGCCGGACTGATGATGCTCATCGGTCTGGCGGTCGGCGGGTTGGGCTTTAAGCTCGCCACCGTGGGCGGAAGTAGTTACTTCCTGATAATGGGCGTGGTAATGGTGATTGCCGCGATCCTGATTTTCCTCAACCGCACCAGCGGGATCCTGCTTTACGGCATCGCGTTTATTGCCTCGCTGTTCTGGGCGGTAAGCGATGCAGGCTGGGATTTCTGGCCGCTCTTCTCCCGCCTGTTTACCTTTGCCGTACTGGCGTTCCTGTGCGCCATCGTCTGGCCCTTCCTGCGCACGGCAAACCACAGCGCCGCGAACAAGGCTCCCGCTTTTGGCGTCGCGGCCGTGCTCGCGGTGGCGATGCTGGTCAGCCTGGGCTGGATGTTTAAGCCTCAGACCCTTGTGGCTGCCAACGAGCCCGTTCCGGTGAAACCCGTCGCCCCTGGCGAGCAGCAAAAGAACTGGGAGCACTGGGGCAATACCACCCACGGCGACCGTTTCGCCGCGCTGGACCAGATCAACAAGCAAAACGTCAGCTCGCTGAAAGTCGCGTGGGTTGCACACACCGGCGATATTCCGCAGAGCAACGGCTCGGGTGCGGAAGATCAGAACACGCCTCTGCAGATTGGCGACACGCTGTACGTCTGTACCCCATACAGTAAAGTGCTGGCGCTGGACGTGGATTCCGGCAAAGAAAAATGGCGCTACGATTCCAAAGCCACGGCGCCTAACTGGCAGCGCTGCCGCGGTCTGGGCTATTTTGAAGACCACTCCAGCGTGACAACGTCACAGGCAGAAACACAGCCTGCGGCATGCCCTCGCCGCCTGTTCCTGCCCACTACCGATGCCCGCCTGATTGCCATCAACGCGGATACCGGCAAGGTCTGCGACGACTTCGGCGACCACGGCACCGTGGATCTGAGCGTCGGCATGGGTGAGATTAAGCCCGGATATTATCAGCAAACCTCGACGCCGCTGGTTGCCGGGAACGTTGTCGTCGTCGGCGGTCGCGTCGCGGATAACTACTCAACCGGCGAGCCGCCGGGCGTGGTGCGCGCCTACGACGTTCACACCGGTAAGCTGGCCTGGGCGTGGGATCCGGGTAATCCGAACCTGACCGGCCTGCCGCCAGAAGGCCAGACCTACACCCGCGGCACGCCGAACGTCTGGTCAGCGATGTCCTACGACGCTAAGCTGAACCTGATCTACCTGCCAACCGGCAACGCCACCCCGGACTTCTGGGCGGGAGAGCGTACCGCGCTGGACGATAAGTACAGTTCATCCATCGTCGCCGTCGACGCGGCCACCGGTCAGGTTCGCTGGCATTTCCAGACCACCCACCACGACCTGTGGGACTTCGACCTGCCTTCCCAGCCGCTGCTGTACGACCTGCCTGACGGTAAGGGCGGCACCACGCCTGTGCTGGTGCAGACCAGCAAGCAGGGCATGATCTTCATGCTTAACCGCGAAACCGGTAAGCCGGTCGCGAAGGTAGAGGAACGCCCTGTCCCGGCGGGTAACGTTGAAGGTGAACGCTACTCCCCGACCCAGCCGTACTCCGTCGGCATGCCGATGATTGGCAACCAGACGCTGACCGAATCCGACATGTGGGGCGCGACGCCTGTCGACCTGCTGCTGTGCCGCATTCAGTTTAAAGAGATGCGTCATCAGGGCGTCTTCACCCCACCGGGTCTCGACCGTTCCCTGCAGTTCCCTGGCTCACTCGGCGGGATGAACTGGGGCAGCGTCTCCGTTGACCCGAACAACAGCCTGATGTTTGTCAACGATATGCGCCTGGGCCTGGCAAACTATATGGTGCCGCGCGCAAACGTGGCGAAAAATGCCAGCGGCATCGAGATGGGGATAGTTCCAATGGACGGCACGCCGTTCGGCGCGATGCGTGAACGCTTCCTGTCGCCGCTGGGCATTCCGTGCCAGAAGCCGCCGTTTGGCACCATGTCAGCCGTTGACCTGAAAACCGGCAAGCTGGTGTGGCAGGTTCCTGTCGGCACGGTGGAAGATACCGGCCCGCTGGGCATTCGCATGCACATGCCAATCCCGATCGGCATGCCGACCCTGGGCGCGTCGCTCTCTACCCAGTCCGGCCTGCTGTTCTTTGCCGGTACCCAGGATTTCTACCTGCGCGCGTTTGATACCGCCACCGGGAAAGAGATCTGGAAAGACCGCCTGCCGGTTGGCAGCCAGTCCGGCCCGATGACCTACGTGTCGCCGAAAACCGGTAAGCAGTACATCATCATTAACGCCGGTGGCGCCCGCCAGTCGCCGGACCGCGGTGATTACGTTATCGCGTACGCATTACCCGATAAGAAATAAGATGTGAAAAAGGGACCGAAAGGTCCCTTTTTTGTAGGTCAGTTTTTGTAGGTCGGGTAAGCGAAGCGCCACCCGACACGACTGTCGACTCAGAACGTCTCCCAGTTGTCCCCGCTATCTGCAACCGCCGGACGTAGTGCAGCCGGTTTTACCGCTGCGGAGTTCTGCGGTTGAGTACGCCCCTGTGTCTTGCTGCTCAACCGAAACGCGCCGACCGCCTCGGTCAGACGCGCGCCCTGTTCTTCCAGAGACGCCGCCGCCGCGGAGGCTTCCTCCACCAGCGAGGCGTTCTGCTGGGTCACTTTATCCATCTCGGAAATCGCCTGGCTCACCTGCACGATACCGCGGCTCTGCTCATCGGACGCTGCGGCAATCTCCAGCATGATGTCGGTCACGCGTTTAACCGCTTCGACGATTTCATTCATGGTGTTACCGGCGGCGACAACCTCGCCGGAACCCTGGTCGATCAGCGATACCGATTCGTTGATCAGGCTTTCGATCTCTTTTGCGGCATTCGCACTGCGGCTTGCCAGAGTGCGCACTTCACTTGCCACCACAGCAAATCCGCGCCCCTGCTCGCCCGCCCGCGCCGCTTCTACCGCCGCGTTAAGCGCCAGGATATTGGTCTGGAAGGCAATGCTGTTAATCACGGCGGTGATTTCAGAGATCTTCTTCGAGCTGCTGGAGATATTGCCCATGGTTTTCACCACGCCGGAAACCATCTGACCGCCGCGGGTGGCTTTCCCGGAGGCATCTTCCGCCAGCTTGCTGGCATGATGGGCGTTATCGGCGTTCTGCTTCACCGTCGCGGTCAGCTGTTCCATGCTGGCGGCGGTTTGCTCGATGGCGGCAGCCTGCTGCTCGGTGCGGGAAGAGAGATCGGTGTTACCGGCAGAGATCTCGCTGGTGCCGCGGTAAATCTCCTCCGCCCCCTGACGCACGGTGCCGACCGTTTTTTCAAGCGAGTGCTGCATGGTTTGCAGATCGCGCGTCAGGCGGCCAATCTCGCTGCGCCCGGCCACGTCGTCCGGCATCGTCAGGTCGCCCTTAGCGATATTCTCGATACGTTTCGCTGCACGCTGCAGCGGATTGATTACCGTGCGGCGCAGCACGACAAAGGTCATCGCCGTCAGCACCAGCGCCAGCGCAAACGCGCCCACCATAAACATCAGGCCCAGCTGCGTGCGGCTGTGCGCCTGCGCCGTCAGCGCATTGGCACGCTCGGTACGGATCTTAATCGCCTTTAGCAGCACGGCGTTGTAAGCGTCATCCAGCGGACGCGCCGTTTCGTTTTCGTGGTTGATAATCGCTTCGAACATGCCGTTTTTGGCAAATTTCACCATCGGCTGCATGCCCGAGATATAAGCCTCGTAGCGTGCTTTCAGATCAGCGTCCAGCGCTTCGTCTGAAGAGGTGCGCACCGTACGGTTCATATAGGCGGTAAAACTGTCCTGGGACTGCTTAATGCGCTTTTCCGCCTCGCTGATGTTCTGCTTCATCGCATCCATCTCCGCGATGCGGCTTGCCGCACCGGCGTGAATCAGATTGATACGTGCGGTTCGCAGATGGTTTGAGCTGTTCGACAGCCCCATACGCACCTGAATTTCGGATGTGACATCCTGCTGATCGTTATCGGCCTGCAGCAGGAAATACCCCGCCAGACCCGAGCTCAAGGCGAACAGAAGAATAATGCCACCGAGAATGGAGGAAAACAGCGGAACCAGCCTGATGTGATGCAAGAAGCTCAACTTGCGCTGCGCCTGCATCGAAGTAGTGTTGTCCATGACCGTCGACTCTCTTGTAGGTAAGATGCGTAAAAACATGCGTGTTAAATAGTCATCGGCACGGTGGGGATTTAGATTACGGCTAAAAACGCCGCACTGGTCACACTTTAGAGAAGATTATTAAAGAAACGCCAGCGGTGAAAAACCGCTGGCAGAAGAGTTACTTGTCGCCGAAATGAATGACGGTACGGATGGATTTTCCTTCGTGCATCAGATCGAACGCGTCGTTGATCTGCTCCAGCGGCAAACGGTGGGTAATGAACGGGTCGAGCTGAATCTTGCCGACCATAGCATCTTCAACCATACCCGGAAGCTGAGTACGGCCCTTCACGCCGCCAAACGCGGAACCGCGCCACACGCGACCGGTGACCAGCTGGAATGGACGGGTTTTAATCTCCTGGCCCGCGCCAGCCACGCCAATGATGATGCTCTCGCCCCAGCCTTTGTGGCAGCACTCCAGCGCTGAACGCATCACGTTCACGTTGCCGATACATTCGAAGCTGAAGTCAACGCCGCCATCGGTCATCTCAACGATGACATCCTGAATCGGTTTTTCGTGATCCTTCGGGTTAACGAAATCGGTCGCGCCCATTTCACCCGCCAGCCTGAATTTCTCCGGGTTGGTGTCGACCGCGATGATACGACCGGCTTTCGCCTGCACCGCGCCCTGGATCACCGCCAGACCAATGCCGCCGAGACCGAACACCGCCACGGTATCGCCCTCTTTAACTTTTGCCGTGTTGTGCACCGCGCCGATGCCGGTGGTTACGCCGCAGCCCAGCAGGCAGACTTTGTCCAGCGGCGCCTGCGGGTTCACCTTCGCCAGCGAGATCTCCGCGCAAACGGTGTATTCGCTGAAGGTGCTGGTGCCCATATAGTGATAAACCGGCTGGCCGTTATACGAGAAACGGGTAGTACCGTCCGGCATCAGCCCTTTCCCCTGGGTGGAGCGCACCGCCTGGCAGAGGTTAGTTTTGCCGGATTTACAGAACTTACACTCGCCGCATTCCGCGGTGTACAGCGGGATCACGTGATCCCCTGGCTTCAGGCTGGTCACGCCCTCGCCCACTTCCACCACAATCCCGCCGCCTTCATGGCCGAGCACCGCCGGGAAAACGCCTTCCGGATCGTCGCCCGAGAGCGTAAACGCATCGGTATGACATACGCCGGTATGGGTAATTTTGATCAGCACTTCACCTTTCTTTGGCGGTGCCACGTCAATTTCAACGATTTTGAGCGGCTGGCCGGGGCCAAATGCAACTGCAGCGCGAGATTTCATATGTCTTCCCTTCTTGTCAGGTATGTGGATTTATTTTAGATAAGAGCGCAGCAAATGGCCGACTTCCGCCATGCGTACGGCACGCTGATCCGGCGTGGTTTCCCCCGCTACCAGCTCATCTTTGAGGTGAATCTCAACCATTTCGCCCATCAGGCCATTGGCAGCCCCGCGCACGGCGGCAATTTGCTGCAGGATGGCCAGACAGGGATCGCCCGACTCCAGCGCGCGTTCAAGGGCATCAACCTGGCCCCGAATGCGCCGGACGCGGGTAAGAATACGTTTTTTATCTTCGGGTGAATGCGGCATACGCCCTCCTGATACTATAGGGGGGTATGGTACATTTATTATTAATATAATGTAAACACTCTGTTTTTATAGTTAACACACATTTTGTTAACGTTACGTATTACTCCGGCAGCGCTATCCCTGAAATCTCAGTACAAATATCAATGAGACGATCCTGCAATGCCGCATTGAGAGCCTGTGGATTAGCGGCCATGCGCTTCATGTGGTAGAAATATTTGCCCGTCACATCAGCCGCAGAATCATGGCTGGCTGCGAGCCATGCCTGAGTGAGATGTGCCAGGTCCATATCGTCCGGAGCGTGCGGCCCACCCATTTTTGTTGGCACCCAGCCTGGCTCAAGGCTGTTGATCCGCACGTTACGCCAGCGACGCGCCAGAGCAAAAGCCAGCATAGCGTCATGTAATTTGCTCTCAGCATAGGCGTCAGCACCATTCCAGCGACGTTTTTGCCAGAGAATATCATCCAGGTTTGCCCGGGCATGATGATGCATACCCGAACTCAGATAGACGAGGCGCTGCGGACGTTCAATCAACGCGGTAAGTATGTAAGCCGAGAGCGTGTTGATCGCGAAAACATGCGGCAGCCCGTCGCGGGTCACGCGATAGGCTTCGTTGTAGCCAACGGCAGCATTGTGGATCACGGCATCGAAATGCCCCAGGTCGTTGACGCATAAAGCCGTTTCCCTGGCACCGGCAATGGTCTCCAGGTCACCTACAACGACGGCTTCAGCCTGGGGTAAGGTGCTCAGGGCATCTTCAGCACGATTGGCATTACGCGCGTGCAATACAACCTGATGTCCTTGTTGAACCAGCAGTTCGGCTGCCATCAGGCCGAGGCCTGTAGACGAACCGGAGATGAAAATGCGTGACATATAATTTCTCCAGATTATTGAACCGACAGCAAGGGCTACCGGCTCGAATGTTTATTCAGGACTGCTGCATGCGAGACGCGCTCGCAATCAGAGCCCCCAGCAGCGCACAGACCGCACCAGACAGATATACAGCGGCATAACTAAACTGACCGGCGATCAGGCCAGCTACCGGCCCGGCGATTCCATAAGCGACATCCAGAAATGCAACGAATGCGCCCATTGCACTGCCGCGGTTGGCTTGTGGAACACGTTTTAAGGCTTCAACGCCCAGTGCGGGGAAAACCAGTGCACAGCCCAGTCCGGTAACCAGAGCACCTGCAAGAGCCATCCATTCGTTTGAACCCAACCACAACATTGCCTGGCCAAGCGCTTCAACCACCAGTGACCAAACCGCAACGCGATAGCCGCCTGTTTGGTCTGGCAGATGCCCCAGGGCGAGGCGAACGAAAATAAAACCCAGACCAAACGCAGTCATCACCAGGCCGGCGTTCTGCCAGTGATGCGCCGCAAAGTACAGCGAGGCAAAAGCGGTTAGTCCTGACAACCCAACGCCCTGCAGCATTAATCCCAGCCCTTCGCGCCAGATGCGCCCTACTACGCGATGGAATGGCAGTCGAGGACCTCCAGGCGATATATATGATGGGGTACAAAATGCGACCAGAGCGGCCAACATCGGTGCAGCAATACAGGCAATCATCGCCATAGCGAGGCTGTAATGCTGGTATAACGCCATGCCAACAGGAGCACCAATCGACAGCGCCGCGAACATCGCGATGCCGGTCCAGGACATGGACTTACCGGCGCGCTGAGGGCCAACTGAGGCAATGGCCCAGGACACACATCCCGTCACGAACTGACTTTCGCCAAAACCGGCCATCAGACGACCTGCGATAACAATGCAAAGGGTTGCAGCAGGCGATAAATCCGTTACCGAAGCCACCAGATACAGCGCCCCTGCTATCGCTGAAAGGATTGCTCCCTGCAGAGCAGAACGTTTACCGCCCTGCTGGTCCGTAACCCGTCCGGCATAGCCGCGGGTCAGGACGGTGGCCAGAAACTGGATGCCGACCACCAGTCCCACCACCAGGTTGCTGAAGCCGAGATGACCATGGATGAACAATGGAATCACCGGCAGTGGCAGTCCGACTGACAGATAGCCAAAGAAAAGTGCGGCAATAACGCCCGTTGCCGGGCGGGGAAGCAGGACGCGCGGGGTGTTATCCTCCGCAAACCGCTTAATGGCGAGGGCTCCCATGTCATTATCCTTTATGAAATATGATTAAGTGGGTTGAACGGCCCGGTGTATCAGGCCGCTCTGTCATCAGGATGCTTTAAAAAGATCGATGTAATAGCCGCTGGCGTTGAGCAGGTAATCACGAGAAGCGGTTATCTCTGTGCTTAGCGCCGCCAGATCAATATCCACCAACTTGCCCGCACGTTTACGAAGCTGGCCGGCCACCATCACGGTATCCACATCAGACCGCTCTATCGCCTGCACGACGGTACCAATTACGTTGGTTACCGGGAAAACAGCGGCTCCGCTGGTGCGAACCATGATAATGTCGGCCTGCTTGCCTGGCGTAAGGGTGCCAATCTGATCCTCCAAACCGGCCGCAAGCGCGCCATTAACCGTTGCCGCTTTCAGGACCTCCTCGGCCGTGATGGGTGACGGCACATTGTCCTCACCACGGAAGCGACGGTAGCGCATAGCCGATCGCTGTTGCCCGAACAGAGCGTGCATTTCCCCGAACATATCGCTGCCAAAGGCAGTATCAAGGTCAATGCCCAGTGCCGGGGTCAAGCCGCGATCGACAGCCTGCTGGTAGGCAAAACTTTCATCGTCGAAACCAAATAACGCATCCGAACGTGGATTGACCGTGACGTTGACCCGTGCATCGGCCAGCAGCTTCCACGTATCCTGAGGAACTCTTGAGCAGTGATTGAAGATGTTATCCGTGCCCAGTACGCCCGGTCTGGCAAACTCAGGGCCGAGGCTAGCGAGATCGCCGATGAATTCAGTCAGAATGCGCATGTCGAGCTTGTGTGCGATCTCCCACCAGGCAAGATTGAGCTGACCAAACAGACCAACCTGCACAAGGCTGTCGTTTGTATTCCAGCTTCGCGACAGTCGCTCCAAATCGGCAGGCAAATGCGCCGATGAAGCTTCTTTATCCATTGCCGCACCAACCATATGTAACGCACGGATGCCGCTCTCCTTTAGAGCATCTAGTGCTGCATCAGTGTGCTCGGGGCTGCGCGAGTTGTGGCAGGCATCAATAATGGTCGTGATACCAGCGTCCAGTGAGGCAAGTGCCGTGAGCATGGTACTCAGGTACATGTCCAGTGGACGATAGTGTTTGCCCAGTTTCTCTGCGACGACATCAATGTAAGCAAAAAGATCGTCGACGTCCGGCATCATGCGGCGCATAACCCCCAGCCACGCGTGGTGATGGGCATCAATCAGGCCGGGCATAACAATATGATCGGTGGCGTCAATCACATGGGCTTCATCCGCATGCAGATCCGGGCCGACAGCCGCTATCCGGTCGTCCTGCACAAGCACATCGCCCACGGAGAGATTGGGTACGTCAGCATCCAGGGTCAGGATGATGCCGCCTTTAAAAAGTGTGCGCGTCGTTGTCATTTCATGTTCCTCAGGGTTAAGTGGTGCCGTTCGTTGCGCGGTTCGCCAGGACGACGATCGTGAAAATTGCTCTTCGCAACGAATTGGCTGACACAATAGGTTGCGCGCCATCTTTGATAAAGGTAGCTTTATTAAAATTATATTTGCATAAAGTCAAAGGTAAGCGGGAATGAGTTTTGACGGACGGTTACTGTCAGGATTGAGCGTGTTGGCCGCAGTTGTCGAGGCGGGTAGTTTCAGTCGCGCTGGCGAGGTGCTGGGACTGTCCGCTTCTGGCGTGAGCAGATCGATAGATCGCCTTGAAGAGAGGCTCGGTGTGCGCTTGCTAAACCGTACGACGCGTACGATGAACCTGACGAACGAAGGCCGGGCTTTGTATGAGCGCGCCTCGCCACATCTTGAAGGGATTGAAGTTGCGGCAAGCTACGTATCCGGTGCCGCCATTGCTGTACGAGGATCATTACGGGTCAGCGTTAATCCAATCTTCGCTCGTTATATTTTGGCCCCGAAACTGCCTCTTTTGCGCGAACGTCATCCGGAACTGGAACTTACAGTAGTGCAGCAGCCTGACGTAGGGGATCTTGTGACAGAGGGTATAGATGTTGCGGTGCGTTTCGGGCCGCAACTCCCCTCAACTATTTCTTCGAAATTGCTCTTTCAGACGCGCGTACTCACGGTGGCATCACCGGCATATCTGAAACGGCATGGTCGACCTGAACATCCTGAAGAACTAGTCACGCATGAGTGCATTCAGTATATCGATCCTCGCCGCGGGAAACCGTTTGAGTGGGAATTCCGGCGTGATCGCGAAGTACTGGCTATTGATACTCATGGTCATTTGACGACAACCGATGTAGATCTGATGGTGCAATCCTGCGTAAGTGGTGTTGGCATTGCCCAGGTACTTTCACTCAGCGTCACGCAGTTGATCGCTGACGGAATGCTGGTCGAAATTTTTCCGGAATGGCCTGGCGAAACCTATCCGCTGTATATCACGCGGCCATCTCGTCGACTGCCCCCCGCTGCTGTCGAAGCCTTTATGGAATTTTGCGCTGAAATTTGCGCAAATCATGCAGCGAATTGAAAAAAGAAGCTATCAGCTGCTGGCCGCACTTCAGCGGCGAGCAGCTGATAGCCTCAGCGATAATCAAAGAATTTGTCTGCTCACAAGCATGGCCCCATTAATTTATTCCTTATTCGAGATTATTTACTCTGCCTCAACATGTACGCTGATATTCAGCCGTTTTGCTTCCATGGATATCATTCTTTGGGCAAGAACCATATTGCCGCCATGTACTTGATCTATTAAGTGTTGAACGAGAGTCATCATCAAAAAATCCTTATTAGCCGGATAAAAATCGATCATATCAATCCCGCTATCCTGCAGCTGCTGGTGCGTAGTTCTCTCCGTTTCAGCAACAATTTTGGCTACGCTGGCCTGCATCTTTTCGATTTGCTCAAATACAATACGGTTTATGATTTCGATTTGTTCTGGCTTTAAGTCCTTTTCCATCACTACCTCTCATAAAATTTTGTAGCTAAGAAAATTTGGATTATGACAAACCTAATATAAGTACAGGAAGTGAGTCTTCATTCATCATTCAGCAGTATCTTAGGTACGACGGAACGATTGCTGCCGCACAACGATATACCGCCAGTATAACCTCTCCATAATCGGCAAGATCGGTCAGGATTTTGGCCGTTCGGTGAGGCAAAGTAGGTCATCAGGAGGATGCAATGAACGATGCAATCAAAACGGCTTACCGCGAGCGCTTCACGACGGTGTGCGACTATATCGCCCAACATCTCGATGAACCGCTCACGCTGGAGAAGCTCAGCGCGTTAGCCTGCTGTTCGCCTTATCATTTTCACCGGCAGTTCCTGGCGTTTAGCGGCCAGCCTTTGTATCGCTATATTCAGTGGCTGCGCCTGCGTCATGCGTCCTGCGACTGGCGTTTAATCCTCAGGATAAGGTGATTGATATTGCGCTCGATGCCTGGTTCCAGAGCCCTGAATCGTTCAGTCGCGCCTTCAGAAACGCGTTTGGAAAAAGCCCGCGTCAGTTTCGGCAGCAGCCGGACTGGCTGAACTGGCACCAGCGCGTACCGAAAATGACCTTTCAGGAGCAAAAAACGATGGAAATTAAGATTGTCGATTTCCCACAGACCCAAGTGGCAATGCTTCAGCACCGTGGCAACCCGGATCGGGTAAATGGCAGCGCGGCGAAATTTATTGCCTGGCGTAAAAGCACGGGCCTATCGCCAGTACACGAAAGCAGCACGTTTGGTATCGCCTGGGATGACCCGGCAACCACACCCGCAGACGCCTTTCGTTTCGATATCTGCGGCAGTATCTCTGAAGCGATACCAGAAAATGAATTCGGGGTTTGCAGTGGCGAAATCGACGGCGGACGTTACGCCGTAGCCCGCCACACGGGTTCTCTGGATACCATTTCCGCCACGGTGTGGGCGATGTTTCGCGACTGGCTACCGGCCAGCGGCGAAACGCTGCGCGATGCCCCGGTATTTTTCCACTACCTCAACTTCATTCACGAGGTGCCAGAACATGCGCTGCAAACGGATATCTATCTGCCGTTAAATTGACTATCCCTTGTTTCCACCTTTTTCCGGGTAGCGCTGAGCTTGCCCGGCATAGAACTCCCTTGCAAACAGCGCCAGCGTTTGCCGTTCCTCCTTGAGATAGCAACTGAAACCCTGTCACTAATGGGCCATCCGCGCCTGCGCGATTGGTGCAAAAAATCAAACACACCTTTAGATAAAGGCCACTTATTCTGGCATACGTTACAAGGTAGGATTCAGACACATGACGAGTAAAGTTGTGAATTAATAGTCGCAGTACCTCTAATGCAGATAAACCAACCCACGGAGATAAAATGCTGGTACTTTTTACAATGTTTATATTTTCACTGACGCTTTCATTTTCTCCTGGCCCCGTTAATATGGTGATTATATCGTCTGGTGCCGTTCACGGCTTTAGAAAGACCTTCTCATTTGTCTCCGGTGCAACGATAGGGTTTACGTTATTACTCATCTTTATATGTTTCGGCTTTTACGCTGCAATCGAAAAATATCCAGTGTTTTTCCGGTATCTTAATATTGCCGGTTCTTTATTTATAATGTATCTGGGCTATAAGATAGCGTCGTCACGGTCCGATATGTCATTAACAAAAACAGATTCACCCGGTTTTATTCAGGGTTTTGTCATGCAGTGGTTCAACCCCAAAGCATGGACCGCGTGCGCCTCTGGGGCAGCGATGTTTTCTGAACCCTCTAGCCCTGTTACAGCTCTCGTCTTTATCACGGTCTATTTTTTAGTCTGTTATATGTCGCTTTCAGCATGGGCATTGATGGGAGAAAAAGTATCTGTGCTGCTCAGGAGCACGCGGCAGCTCCGCACGTTTAACGTGTTGATGGGCGGACTGCTGCTTATTACGGCGTGTTACATGCTCTTTTTAGCATTTTAACCCGTTATAACGCGTGAAACTCAATCGCGTTATAAATATCATTAATCAATTTGTAGGCAATACTGCTGGTCGACATATTAGAAGGCCATACGGCATAGACTTTCAGCGGTTCTAATGACCAGTCAGGAAGTATTTCCAGCATTTCTCCGCGCTTAACATCCTCTTCGCTTAAATAGCGAGGAGGTGCTGCGAGACCAATTTGTTGTCTGGCAAGGGCATAAGCGGCTTCGACATTATCTACATACACCGTGGGCGTATACGTTACGACGGCCACTTCTCCATTTTTATGTCGAAATTCCCGGTTATTCTGCCTCATATTGAGTCCAATCCATGGCAGTTTCGCCAGGTCATCAGGATGCGTAATCGTCGGGTAATGGCTGAGCAATTCCCGGGACGCAACTACCTGGCGCGGGAGCACAAAAAGATGGCGCGCTTTAAGAGAACTGTCCGGAAGCTCGCCGATTCGAAATGCCACATCGATACCGTCGGCAATAATATCTCTGCGCGTATCGCTATAAGAGATATTCAGTAAAATGCCCGGATGACGTTTTATAAAATCGGCCAGATGGCGAGTAAACGCACTCTTCAGAAAAACGGCAGGAAGAGAAACAGTCAGCTTATTCGCCGTTGATATCGAACGCTGCTTAAATTCAATGACCCCCTGCTCATACAGCGCCAGCATCGATTTGGCCGTTTCCAGCAAATTGGCTCCATCGTGAGTCAGAGAGAGTTTACGGGTATTTCTGTACAGTAACGCGCAGCCAAGATTTTTTTCCAGCTTTGATAAATGCGCGCTTGCCGTTGCGGTTGTAAGCCCTAACGCTTCCGCCCCACCCGAAATGGATCCTGCCTCAGCAATCTTTGCAAACACTATCAGATAACGGATGTCATCAATCATTTATCGTCCTGTCGCGACGGTGTTCCTGCGAACTACGCGTTTAATCATAGAGTTACGATATCGTACTTTCCTTTCCGGTCGCATCTCTTTTTATCGTTTAGACTTTAGCGCCCTACTCATTTTGCGAGGCGCTGCAGTGTCAGCCCAGCGACATCCTCTCCTGGGAGCCGGACAGCCCGGAATGACGCGCCTGCGCCAGCGTTTGCAGCTCCTCCTTAAGCCAGCGCGTTGCGCCCCGCTGGCCACAGCGTTTATGCGAGTAAATTTTCACCTCAAACGTGCGTATCGAAAACGGTAAAGGAAAAATCCTCAGGTCCGCTGCCGCAGCCAGCTTCTCAGCGGCAAAACGGGGGATCGCCATCAGCAGGTCGCTCTCCGCAACGATAAACGGCGCGCTGAGCATCGACGGCGTTTTGATCGCGATTTGTCGGGTATAGCCCAGTTGTTCCAGCCGCACGTCCAGAACGCCCTGCTTCTCATTCCATGGGGTCACCACCAGATGTCGGGCCGCGAGATAGTCCTCCAGCGTCAGACGCGTCCGCTGCGCGTTGCTGATGACCACATACTCATCTTCAAACCAGTCGATTTCTTCCAGTTCCGGGTGTCGGATATCATCCTGAGTGCTGAAGCCCAGCGCCAGATCCACCTCGCCCGCCAGCAGTTCCGTCAGCGCCGGACTGTGCGGCAGATAGCGCAATTCAAAGCGTAACCCAGGGGCAGTAAGCTGCAGACTGTGCATCAGAGCCGGAAAAATGCAAAGCGCGGTAAAGTCCGTTATCGCAATCTGCAGGCTCTCCGTACTGCTGGCCGCATCAAACTCCGGCTGCGGGGTCAGTTCATGATTAAGGAACGAGAGTGTGGTAGCAATCGAAGGTGCGAGCTGAGAGGCATAAACGCTGGGGGACATACGATGCCCTTCGCGGAAAAACAGCGGGTCATTCAAGCTGGCGCGCAGGCGCGACAGCGCATGGCTGAGCGCGGATGTGCTCATCGCCAGCTCGTCAGCGGCCAGCCGAACGGAACGGTGGCGGTAGATCGCGTCGAAAACGGGCAGCAGGTTTAAATCAAGTCGTCTCAGGGCCGGATGCATAATATTCATCATATGTTGATTTCATTGCACTTAATTCTTCGGACAATACTCCGTATGCTTAACGCCATCAATCAGGACACACGCTAAAAAGCAGGAAAAACAATGAGCATCACCCTTCGTCAGGCACGCCCCGAAGATGCGGCGGCCATTTACGCCATGATTTACGAGCTGGCGGTGTATGAAAAAGCCCCGGAAGAAGTGGTTACCACGCCGGAGGAGATCCGCGAAACGCTCTTTGGCGCAGGCACAAAAACCGAGGCATTGATCGCGGAGTATGACGGCAAGATAGCCGGCTATGCCGTGTTCTTCACCAGCTATTCGACCTGGCTGGGACGCAACGGGATTTATATGGAAGACCTGTACGTTTCTCCGGATTATCGCGGTAAAGGCGCGGGAAGAGCGCTGCTGAAACATATCGCGCAGCTCGCGGTAAAACGGCAGTGCGGCCGCCTTGAATGGAGCGTGCTGGACTGGAACCAGCCCGCCATTGATTTTTATCTGAGCATTGGCGCGCTGCCGCAGTCCGAATGGGTGCGATACCGTCTTGACGGAGAAGCGTTGCTCAAATTTGCCGAATAGCGGCACGTCATACCCGAGAAGATCCCGCCCCGCGGGATCGCTCTTTCCTGCGTCGATCCCGTCTCAACAGATTCTGAATTTATGCTACCCTTCCATAAATTTCATAAACATAGTGCAGAACGCCATGACGACAGCCCCTTTTATCCGCCCTCAACTCACCTTGCCAAACGGCGCTGACAAACTGCTGCTGCACTCCTGCTGCGCCCCCTGCTCGGGTGAAGTGATGGAGGCCATCCAGGCGTCGGGCATTGAGTACACCATTTTCTTCTATAACCCCAATATCCATCCGCAAAAGGAATACCTCATTCGTAAAGAGGAGAATATACGCTTTGCGGAAAAACACGGCGTGCCGTTTGTTGATGCCGATTACGACACCGATAACTGGTTTGAACGCGCGAAAGGCATGGAATGGGAACCCGAGCGCGGCGTCCGCTGCACCATGTGCTTCGATATGCGTTTCGAGCGTACGGCGCTCTATGCGGCAGAGAATGGATTCAGCGTCATCAGCAGCTCGCTCGGGATCTCCCGCTGGAAGAACATGCAGCAGATAAACGACTGCGGCCAGCGTGCGGCCGCGCGCTATCCGGGTATGGTTTACTGGGACTATAACTGGCGCAAACAGGGCGGCTCTTCACGCATGATTGAGATCAGCAAGCGGGAACAGTTTTACCAGCAGGAATACTGCGGCTGCGTTTATTCGCTCAGAGACAGTAACCTGCACCGTAAGTCACAGGGCCGCCCGCTGATCCGCATCGGGAAACTGTTTTACGGTCAGGATGACAATGAGAAATAATAGGTTCCGGATATAGAGATATATCCGAAAACCGCCCTTTCAGGTGCCGAATTTAGCCTTGCGTCTCTCGTATCCACAAAGAGCGGCTATCCTTTAATTATCAACAAAAGGAGGCAAAAATGTCTGATTTCGGTACTGATAAAAACACCCAGTTTGCTGAAGATAAAGCAAAAAATAAATTTGATGAACTAGCAGGCTCAGCGCAGCAGCAGTTTGGTGAATTCGTTGATTCACCAAAGCATCAGGTAAAAGGTGCAGCTAAAAAATATGCCGCGCAGGCCAGCGATGCCGTTTCCGATGTAACAGAAGCGGTCAGAAATAATCCCCTCACCGGCCTCGTCGCCGCGGGTGCTGTCGGTATTGTTCTCGGTCTGTTGCTGGGTCGAAAATAACAAAAGCCCCTTCGGGGCTTTATTTTTACCTAACTAAACAATCTTACCATACGGTCTAGCTCTTCCTCTTTCACGGCCCGCGATAAATAATACCCCTGAAAGTTCTTGACGCCCAGCGCGACTAATTTTTCAAACTTTTCTTCACTATCAACCCCCTCGGCAATACAGTCCGTTCCGGTCATATCGCTATAAAGCTGTATCGCTTTAATCAGGTTATAGTCATTGTCGTTTGCCACAAAATGCTCAACGATGTCCCGATCCAGCTTAAGTCCATCAAAATGCACCTGGCGCACCGGGAACATGGTTTGATGATTTGAGAAGCAGTCATCCAGATACAATCGACACCCTGTATTACGTAAATGCCGCATGGTTTCAGGGATCCTTTTGTCCTTCGTTACGTCAATATCCTCTGCAAATTCAAAGACCAGCTTTTCGGCCCACTGCGGTTTGAGCAGCATATCGATGGCTTTGCGTGCCATATCAGGCAATGCATTTCCGGAAGCCAGGCGAGGCGGGATGTTCACAGAAAAATAATATTTCCCGTTATACTTATTAATACCCGAAACGGCGGCATGGATGACTAACGCTGTTATTTTTAACCATATCTCATGATTTGAGATGTCCGTGAGAAAACTGGCTGGCTTGACAATTTTACCATTTTTATTCCAGCGAATAAGTATTTCAAAACCTACGCCCTTTTTGTCACGATCGGTAATAATCTGATAGGCAGGGAAGATCTCTCTTTTAAGTAGCGCATTAAATATTTCTGCTTCCTTATCCGTGAATTCTGTTTTCTGGCGCTGATGTTTAATTCGCCCTTCCGCTTTTAAATTATGCGGATCGTGTAGCCATCGCTTAATTAAGTTTAATTTGAGCACACCCTCCTTCCGATGGGTATAAACCGTTTTATTCGACAACCCCATTCTTTCGCACATTTCTTTTACTGACATACCGCGATAGAAATTTAATAAAACATCAATCTCTCTTTTTGTTAGCCACTTTACGTTTTCCTGGGAAGAGTTATCCCGGTAACGATCGCGTAATAAGTACGAACGGTCCTTAAATACATTATGGTGCGTATGAATAAAGGTTATAATATCTGAAACGCGGGCTATACGAATCAATGATAACTGATAACTATTATTTAAAAGACTGCCCAGGGTGCGATACAGCCAGCCATCCGGTATGTCACCATACAGGGTGACACGTCTAATAACGGGAAGTGTATTGAGCACGGATGCCAGACGCTTCAGGCTTTCCAGGAGATTCACGACCCCCTTACCAAGAAAGACAACGATATGAGCATTTTGATTTATAAGGATATTTTCTATATCCCGCTCGGATATCTCATCCCCCTCAAAGTGCAGATGCGAAGCCTCTATTTCGTACTGGCTTAGGATCAGACGATATCCCTGGAACGTAAAACCGCAGGCTGAAATGACAAATTTTTGTTCATCGCACGCCCCATTTCTGTGAGAAATTTTGTGGGTCATAAACTGCTCCTGGGCACTAACGCACCTTTTCCATTTGTGAATACGTAAAATTTAACGCACCTTTTATAATCATTAATTTTACAATACAGCCACAGGGTACGAAACAATTATCAGCTGAACTCACCGGAACATCTTTGCGTTAATCACCGCGGTTTAAATATACTTTTCTTTTCAAATAACCCCGACAAACATCTCATTCTCAGGGTATAATGAAAATTCCGAAAAAGAAGACTGGATACTTCATCTATCGGTTCATTCAAATACGAGAAAAATGCTATGGATAATCATATCTCATCCAGGGCCTTGCTACATCGAAGGGATGTTATAAAGAGCAATCCGCGATTCGGTGAGGCAATATTAGAGCACTACACAATTAATGACACCATCTACAAAAAACAACCTTTGTTCTACAAGACAATGCTGCAGGAATCACGATTCAATATTATTCTCTCAATGTGTTGCTTTATTTTTGGGAATCAGGCCGAGTCAGTTTCAGAGATTAAAGAGTTATGTTCTCGCTATAAAATAGCCAGCCCTAACAGCGTTATTGCGATCATTACGATACTCAGAACCACCGGGCGCATCAGGACCTGGCGCTGCAAGGAAGACCGGCGTAAAACGAGAATCGCGCCAACTGAAAAAGGTCTCAATGAACTTAAGCGTTATATGTCCGGTGCTTTTTTGCCCGTCAGCATTCTTTACCCAGCATTTAACATTAATGTTAACCTGCTGGATAATGATATTTTGAGAAACAACTTTTTTCGCCGTGCGGCTGAATATCTTTTTCGGGGATTAACGTTCCGAAAGGTGCTGCCAGAAGTGGGATTATTTATCGATAAAGATGGCGGGCGTATGATTATGCTTTATCTTTACCTGCAGGCCATGAAAAACAAATCTGCCCATGGTGCCGTCATTGAATACTCAGCAAGCACGCTAGCAAAAGAATTTTTTGTTTCGCGCATTCACGTCAACCGAATTATTAAATCGGCACAAGAGGCGGGTTATCTTAAAGATCGTGGTGATGGTCGAATGTCGATATACCCGGCGTTTCTCGAACTTGTTGAAAATTATGCCGGATTATATTTTGCGTATGTTACCCATTACATCAACGTCGTACCTAAAGAGCGACGCCACGCTCATAACATGACGTCAACCGTATAATTCACCAGGCGTTCGGAATTCCGAACGCCACTCATCTATCGTTCCCGCAACGCCTCTTTTGCCTTGTTCAGCGGTTTTAACAGATAATCCAGAATGGTTTTGCTGCCGGTTTTAATGTCTACGGTGGCAATCATGCCGGGAAAGACCGGGAACTCCTGACCTTGCTTATTGGTCAGATGGTTACTGTCGGTACGAATATAGACGCGATAGTAGTAAACATCTCTTTTCACCTCATCCTGCAGGGTGTCCGGCGAAATCATGGTCACTTCCCCTTCCAGCCCGCCGTAAATGGAGTAGTCATAGGCCGTCACTTTCACCAGCGCCTTCTGGCCAGGATGAATAAACGCCACATCGCGCGGCGAGATTTTCGCTTCAATCACCATCTGATCGTCAAGCGGAACCAGACTCATCAGCTTGCCGTTCGGCGGGATGACGCCTCCCACGGTCGTGACGTCAATATCCTTCACGATCCCGCGAACCGGGGCATTGAAGGTCAGCCGGGTCAGAGAGTCTTCACGCCCCTTCATCACCGAACGCTGGGCTTCAATCTCCGCATTGGCTTTCGCCAGCTCTTCACGGGCGCGAACGTAATACTGGTTTTTCATCTCGGTGATTTTGTTCTCAAGCTCATTTTTCTGACGCTCAAGACGCAGCACCTCCACCTTGCTGGCCGCTCCCTGTGTCACCAGCGGACGGGTTAACGACAGTTCGCGCTGCACCAGCTCGGCCCCCTGACGCAAACCGGCCAGTCCTTTTTCGAGGCTTTCACGACGGGACTGGTAGAGCGCCGTTTCCTGTTTGACCAGCTCAACGTCGTCATCCAGCTCTTCCGGAAACGCGAGTTCCGTGTCGTTCACCTCGGCCTTCAGGCGCGCCGCCGTTGCCAGCGCCGCATTCAGACGAGACTCGCTCTCCAGCACGCTCGACTCGGTTTTCGTCCGGTCAAGCTGCGCGAGCTGCTGGCCGCGTTCCACAATGTCGCCTTCGCGCACCATCAGGCTGTGGATAATGCCGCCTTCCAGGGACTGAATCACCTGCTCATGCGAAGACGGTATCACCTTACCGCTGCCGGTGGTCACCTCATCCAGATGGAACAGGCTTGCCCAGGCGATAAACACCGCCAGCAGGGCAAACAGCGACCATGCCACCAGGGTAGAGCGCGGCAGGCGAGGCTCCTTCAGCCGGCTATTGAAACGAGACAAATCATTCATGCCGCGCCCTCCTCTGCAACCGCCGCCGGCTTCATGGTCACGGTGCGCTGTGCTGCTTTTTGCGGTGCCATACCGTGCTGGTGCAGAATAGCGTCGCGCGGTCCGTCCATCACCACCTTGCCGTTTTCCAGCACGATGATGCGATCGACCAGGTCCAGAATCGGCAGGCGATGCGTCGCCACGACCAGCGTCCGGCGTTTACCCAGCCATTTGTGAAGATGCTGAATAAACTGCTTCTCGCTCATTTCGTCCAGCCAGGCGGTAGGCTCGTCCAGCAGCAGGATATTTGGCGAGGTGATCAGGGCGCGCGCCAGCAGCAGCGCCTGACGCTGTCCGCCGGAGAGGCCCGTTCCGCCCTCGTTGATGACGGTGTTCAGCCCCATTTTCTGCTTGCGCACAAACTCCAGCGCGCCGCTGTTGACCAGCGCCTGATGAATTTCGTCATCGGTGGCGAGCGGGTTCCCCATCAGGATGTTGTCCCGCACGGAGCCAAAGAACAGCCGGGCCTGCTGGCTGAGCAGCTGCATATCCCGACGCACGTCGGCCGGGTCGAGGTGATTGAGCGCAATATCGTCCAGCAGAATGCTGCCCTGCTGAGGCTCCTGCATGCCCGCCAGAAGCTGTAACAGCGTGCTTTTCCCGGAACCATTGCGTCCAAGCACCGCCACGCGCTCTCCGGCGCGGATCTGCAGCTTGCTGATGTTGAGCACGGTGAGTTTCTCTTCCTCGTCGTAATAAAACCCGACGTCCTCAAGCGAATAGTCGCCGCGCAGGTGGGCCTTGTGCACCTTCTTGCCGTGCTGCGGATCGTCAATCGGACGCTGCATCAGATCGTCCAGCCCCTTGCGGGCCACTTTCGCCGACTGCCAGCGCGAGAGCACGCCTGAGATCTGCGACAGCGGCGCAATGGTCCGCGACGCCAGAATCGAGGTCCCGACCAGCGCACCGGTGGTCATATCGCCGCTGATGACCAGATAACACCCCACCAGCAGCACTACCGCATAAACGATGGACTGCACCTCCTGCGTCCAGGTGAGCAGCAGGCCCGTCAGCCAGCGCTGCTTCATGCCGACGCTGGCGGCGACGTCGTTGGTGTTATTCCACTGGTTCTGGAAACGCTGTTCGGCGCGCATCAGCTTGATGTCTTCAATGCCCTGCACCGCTTCCACCAGCGTAGCGTTACGGATGGCGGATTCGCGCATCCCTTCGCTGGAGAGTTTCCCCAGCGGGCGCTGTACCAGCAGGCCCGGGATGAGCAGCAGCGGCACGGCGAGCAGAACCACCAGCACCAGCGGACCACCAATCATCCACAGAATGAAGACGAACAGCAGGAAGAACGGCAGATCGGAAATCGCCGCAATGGTGGTGGAGGTGATCAGCTCGCGCACCGACTCCAGCTCGCGGATCTGCGCGATAAACGATCCGGTTGATTTCGATCGCGCGCCGTTTTTCATCCGCAGCGCGTGGGCAAAAACGCGTTCAGAGATACGCAGGTCGGCGCGCTTGCCCACTACATCAGAAATATGCACCCGCAGCATACGCATGATGAATTCGAACACGATGGCAATCATCACGCCGCCAAACAGCACCCACAGCGTGGCCTCCGACTGCGACGGCACCACCCTGTCGTACACCTGCATGGAGAAGACCATGCCTGAGAGCGCCAGCACGTTAGCCACCAGCGCCACCAGCATAATGTCGCTGTAGCGTCGCCAGTCCTTCAGCGCCAGCTGCCAGAACCAGTTTTTCTCGTACGGTTTGATGTAGTCATCCACGCGGGCATCCGGCGTGGATTCGAGCGGGCGCAGCACCATCAGGCCCTTTAACCGCGACCCGATCTCCTCGCGCGTCAGCGTCGTCTCCAGCCCCGCATCGCCGCTGAACTGCAGGCTGACGTTGCCTTCGCTGTCCATGCGGTTGATCACCGCGATTTGTCCGCCGGTGAATTCCGCCAGCAGCGGCAGGCGCCACGGATCGAGGGATACCGCTTCAGCCGCCACCACACGCATCCCCAGCCCAAGCTGGCGCGCCATCTCCTCCAGCACCAGCTGGCGCGGAGACTGGCTTTCATGGTTAATTGTGACCCGAACATGCTCCGCGGAAAAATCCAGCCGGTAGTGCTTCGCGATGATGAGCATGCCCTGCAGCCAGGGTTCGTACTGTGGATGTGTCTTCATAAGGCTACGTCCTGTCCAGAGCGGTAATTCCGCCCTGAAATGATACCTTTACGGGATGATTAAAAAACGAACGCTTTCTAAACGAGCCCGCAAAATAATCTTGTGAAATATAGGGTTATGACTATTCGTGTAAAGAAATGCCAAAAGGCCGCGGGGATCGCTCCCCGCGGCGTTGTTTTACGCAATTAACAGCTGATGGTTCGCCAGCAGCGTCGCCAGATCCGTCTGCACGCCGTTCAGGGTCACCAGAGTGGTCGGCGAGAACTGGCCGCCCGTACCGTCCAGGTCAACCTGGATCTCGGTATTGCTGCCGTTCTGCACCACGCGGATGTAATCGCTGATATTGCCCGCGCTGCTGTCCAGCGTGGCCACGCCATTCACATAGCTCGCCGAGCCCGTGCCGGTATAGCCGCTTCCGGAGAGCAGATCGCGCAGGTCAATACGATCCGTGTCCGCTGTCCCTTCCCAGGTCCCGACCGTAAAGCCGTTCACCACGTCGTGACCGTTACCGCCCGTCGCATCCGACGCGTTGATCAGCTTGTAGAGCAACGTATCGTGACCGCCGCTGCCGATGTTGAAGGTGTCATTTCCGCCGCGGCCTTCGAACCGGTTATCACCGCTGTTGCCGGTGATGACGTCGTCGAAATCCGAACCGTTAATCCCTTCAATGTTCAGCAGACGCGTGGTGCCGAACCCGGTGTCCTGCGCGGTTGAGAGGCGCAGGTCAACGGTTACGCCGGAGGTCGCATTGCGGTAATCCACCACGTCCATCCCACCGGTGTTGCTCCAGGTGTCATAGTCGGAATGGGTATTCCAGCCGCCGGAACCGTTGTAGGTATAGGTGCCGTTTTCCGCGATAAAGGTGTCGTTATACCCGGTCCCGGTGATAGTCCCGCTGTGGCCACCGGTGGCCGCTTCGGCCGTCAGAACGTAGCCCTCTTTGCCGTTGCCCGCTTCCAGACCGCTCCAGGTGACGTTATCCGACACGCCGTTGGTGATCTTCAGGATCTCAGCCGAATAGGTTTCATTCGGATCAAGCCCGTAGAAGCTCACCAGCGCAGAGGTATCGTTCGAACCGATACCGGACTGGGCGTTGATGATCTGCGAGGCCACCAGCACGCCCGCGGCGTTGTACAGATTGACCGTGTTGCCGTAGTAGGCGTTGATGCCCTCGCTGTCGACAATGTGCAGATGCATCGCGGTGCCGTCAGCAATGGTTTTGCTGTTTTGCACCAGCACCACCTTGCCGTTCTGCTGAGAAACCAGCAGGTCCTGCGCGCCGTCCCAGTTGTAGTCGACAGCCGCCACGCCGGTGACGTTCGCCAGGCCTGAAGCCAGCTGGCTTGAGGTCCAGGTTGAGCCGTAACCGTTGTTGGTGAACAGGGTCGCCGTTTGCGATCCGCTGTAGGTGCTGAGCTTGACGATGTCCATCTGTCCGTCGCCGTTCCAGTCCACCGCCACAGACAAATAGCCCGCCGCTGCGTTAGAGGCTTCTACCGCGCTCTTGGTGGCCGAGAGCTTCCCGGTACCGTCGTTGTAGTAGATCACCCCGCCGTTGTTGTTGTAGCTGCTGCCCAGGTACAGATCCATGTAGCCATCGCCGTTGAAATCCGCCCACGTCATGGATGCCGCCGTGGTGGTATTCGAGGCGTTTGCCACAAACACGTTCGTCAGGTTCTGACCGATGGAGAGCGTGCCGTTACCGTTGTTGTTGATCACGGTTAACGAGTACGCGCCGCTGCGGTTGGTGTGCTGGACAATATCTACCGTGCCGTCGTTGTTCAGATCGACGCCGGAGATTTCACGCATGGTGGTGAATTGCCCCCAGAAACCTGCTCCGCCATTGGTCCCATCCGGCGACAGTACGCCGTTCTTGTTGATCAGGTACGTAATGGAGTCCGCGCCGGAGTCACCGTAGGCCAGATCCAGATAGCCATCGCCGGTTTTATCGTACGCAATCACGCCGCCGTACCAGATGGTAGTACCCATTGCCAGCTGGCTGGCGTTATAGGTGCTGCCATCGTAGGTCCACATCACCTGCGTTGACCCGGCGTAGGTATTTTCCGTCGCGAAAATGTCCTGCGTGCCGTTACGGTCAAAGTCGGCGGCGGTCTGGCTCACCACGTAGTAGTTACGGGTGTTGGTCAGCGTATTGCCGGCATAGGTCGAGCTATCGCTGCTGGAGTATGACTGGCCGTTAGCAATGATGTTCCACAGACCGCTGCTGTTCATGCCGAGAGTCATGGTGGAGTTGTTGCTGTTCCCCGCCGCGGTTGCCCAGTCGGTATTCACCGAGGTGGTATCAATCACCAGGCTGCCGGTCGCCGTACCCGTGGTATTGCCGTTACCCGCGCTGCTCTTCACCTGCGCGGTCACGCTGTAGCTCGCCACGCTCAGCGCATCGCCGTCCGGGATCTGCAGATACCAGGTGTTGTGATCCGGGTCGACCACCACCGCACCGCCGGTCTGGGAGGTGTAGGTTTTGCCGTTCACCGTCACCACCAGATATTCGCCGTTCACCAGGTCAGCGGAGACGGTACCGGTGACGATCGGCGTAGTGTCCGACGTGGTCTGCGCGGTAATCGCCGCAGTGGTGGTCGGAATGCTGGTGTCGACGTTCAGCACAAAGCCGTCGGATTCCGTGTAGTTTCCGGCCCTGTCGGTGACGCGCACGATGTAGGTGTGATTCCCGTCGCTCAGGCCGTTGTCCTGGAAGGACCAGCTCGCGCTGCCGTTCATGGTCACCTGGCCGAGCAGTACCCCATCACGGTAGAGCTGCACGATCTCGCCGTCATCCGGGGCACGGTTCAGCGTCCCGTTGATCAGCGGCGAGTTATCGTCCGTTGCCACCGCGCTGCCAAAGGTGCCCTGACGCTCGCCTTCGCCGTCGGTATAGCTGACGACCGTGCCGACCGTGGTCGGCGGCGTGGTGTCTACCGTGACGACCTGAGACGCGGTCGAACCCACGTTGCCCGCCAGGTCGATAATCCGCACCTGGTAGGTGTAGTCGCCGTCAGGCAGATCGCGGGTATCGGTGTAGCTCCAGCGCTGGTTGGTGACCGTGGTATCGAGCCACGTATTCCCGCCGTCCAGGCTGATCTGTACGCGCTCGTCGCTTGCCAGCGCGCTGCCCAGCGAACCGTTAATGGTCAGCGTGGTGTCCATGGTGATGAAATCACTGCCGGACTGGCCGGTATCTTCGCTGATGCTGTCGATGGTGACGCCGTACTGCGGCGCCTGGGTATCCACCGTCACCGCCTGCGAGGTGGTTGCCCCAACGTTCCCCGCCAGATCGACGACCCGTACCTGATAGTTGTGGCTGCCGTCGGTCAGGGTACGCGTGTCGCTGTAGCTCCACTGCGTGCCGCTTACGGTGGCGTATACCCAGGTGCTGCCGCCGTCCATGCTCACCTGCACGAATTCACCCGCGCCGAGTTCTGCGCCGAGCGTTCCGTGCAGCGTGTACGAGGTCGAACTGGTCAGGAAGTCGTTATTGTCGAAGCCGGTATCCACGGTGATGTTATCCACGGTCACCGTAATCGCCGCATCCGGGGCGACCGTATCGACGGTCACCTGCTGATGGGCGCTGGCCCCGACGTTGCCGGCCGCATCCACCACGCGAACGTAGTAGTCATAGGTCTGGTTACCCAGCGTGCGGCCGTCCACGTAGTACCAGCTGTTGCCGGTGACAATCACGTTCTGCCAGGTGACGCCGCCGTCGATGCTGATCTGCGCGTATTCGCCGTCGGCCAGCGTCGCGCCGAGCGAGCCGTGCAGCGTCAGGGACGTGTCGCGAGTGATAAAGTCGCTGCTGCTCAGGCCGGTATCGTCGCTGATGCTGTCGATGGCGATCGTTTTGCTGGCGTCCGGCGCAACGGTATCAATGGTCACCACCTGAGAGGCGGTGGCGCTGATGTTGCCCGCATCGTCAATCACGCGCAGCTGGTAGTTGTAATCCCCGTCGGCCAGCGTGCGGCCATCGACGTACGTCCAGCTCAGGCCGCTGACGCTGACGTCGGTCCAGGTGACGCCGCCGTCAAGGCTGATCTGCGCGTGGTCGCCGCTGCCCAGCGCCGCGCCGAGCGTCCCTTTCAGGCTGATCTGGTTGTCGCTGGTGATAAAGTCGCTGCCGGACAGACCGGTATCCTGCGTAATGGAATCCACGGTAATGGTGGTTGCCGCAGGCTTCGTCAGATCAATCACCACGTCCTGGCTGTCCGTTGCCCCCACGTTGCCCGCGTTATCAATCACGCGGACCTGGTACTGATACGTACCGTCCGTCAGGGTGCGGCCATCGGCGTAGCGCCAGGTGGTGCCGGTCACGGTCAGGTCAATCCAGGTGACGCCGCCGTCGAGGCTGATCTGCGCCTTCTCGTTATTGCCGAGCTGCGCGGTCAGCGAGCCGTTGACGACGACCTGGCTGTCGTTGGTGATGAAATCCGTTGCGCTCAGGCCGGTATCGTTTTGCAGCGAATCAATACTTATCCCCATCGACGGCGCGGTGAGATCCACCGTGACGGTATGGTTATCGCTGGCGCTGTTGCCGATGGTGTTGCTCACCTGCGCATTGATGACGTACGAGCCGCCGTCTGCCAGCGCGGTCACGTCAGCGCTGCCCACCGTGTAGCTCCAGGTACCGTCATTCTGGACGGTAGCCGCATAGGTTTTACCGTTCAGCGTGATGGTCACCTTCTGGCCTGCAGGCGCGTCGGTGGTACCGCTGATGACCAGCGGCGTGCCGTGCTCGGCGGCGTTGACGATGTCGTCCTGCGCAAAGGTGTTAATGGTTATGGTTGGGACATCGCCGTTCAGCGTCACGCCGTGCGTTGCGCTGCCCGGGTTGCCCGCCTTATCGTTCACCGAAGCGGTGATGGTGTACTCCCCGTCGCTCAGGCCGAGGAAATCACGGCCCGGCACGAAGACCGACCACGATCCGTCCGCCCCGACGGTCGCCTGATAGCTGTGCCCGTTGAAGGAGACGGTCACCGTCTGGCCCTGTTCCGCCGTGGTCGTACCACGGATCGTCTGGCCCGCCAGCTGCTCCGCGTTGTTGACGATATCGTCATCGGCCACGGTGCTGATGGTCACGGTTGGCGCAACGGTGTCTACCGTTAAGGTGTGCGTGGTCTGGCCGTTATTACCGGCTTTATCGTTGACCGAGGCGGTCACCGTCAGCGCGCCCTGGCTCAGGACGGCCAGATCTGCCGCCGGCACGTCGAGCGTCCAGGTGCCGTCGCTGCCGACAAGCGCAGTATAGGTTTTGCCGCCCAGCGTCACGGTAACGGTCTGACCCGCCTCCGCGCTGGAAGAACCGTGCACGGTCAGCGGCTGCTGCGCTTCCGCGGCGTTCAGCATGTCGTCAACCGACAGCGTCCCAATGCTCACCACCGGCGCAGTGGTATCCACGCTGATAGTATGCGTTGCGGAGGCGCTGTTGCCCGCGCTGTCCTGTGCCGATACGGACACCTGATAGCTGGCGCCATCGGCCAGGGCGCTGACGTCTGCAACCGGTACGGTAGTCGTCCAGGTGCCGTCGCTCTGAATGGTGGCCGTATAGCTCTTGCCGTTCAGGGTCACGGTGACCTGAGTCCCGCTGGCGAACTGCGCGCTGGAGCCGTTAATCACCAGTGACGAACCGGCTTCAGCCGCGTTGATCACGTCGTCACCGCTAAGGGTGTTCACCGTCAGCGCCACGGAGGCGGTGTTGACCACCACGTCATGGGTCTGGGAGCTGCTGTTACCCGCGCTGTCGGTAATGGTCGCGCTGAGGGTCACGGTGCCGTCGGTCAGGGCGGAAATCACGCTGGCCGGAACGCCCACGCTCCAGTTGCCGCTGGCGTCAACGGTGGTGGTGTACTGGTGCGAACCGAGGGTGATAACCACTTTATCCCCAACGTTCGCGCCGGTTGCCGACCCGCTGACGATCTGCGCCTGGCCGTGCTCCACGCTGTTAATCACGTCATCGCCCGCGACAACGTTAAAGCTGACGGTCGGCGGCGTGGTATCAAGCGTAATTGTCTTGCCCGCGCTGCCCGGGTTACCCGCGGCGTCGCTCACGCTAACCTGCACGGTGTAGCCGTTATCCGCCAGCGTGGAGAGATCGCTGCCCGGAACGTTAACGCTCCAGATGCCGCCCTGCTGCACCTGCGCGGTATAGCTCTTACCGCCCAGCGTCACGGTGACCGTCTGACCGACTTCCGCCGTAGTGGTGCCGGAGATGGCAACGCCCGCAGCCGCTTCGCTGCCGTTAATCACGTTATCGCCTGCAACCGTATCAATGGTCACGGTTGGTGCGGTGGCGTCTACGCTGTACTCACGCCCCGCCGACGCGCTGTTGCCGTGCGCGTTGGTGACGCTCACCTGTACGCTGGCATCGCCGTCCTTCAGGCCCGCGAGATCCGCAGACGGCACGGTGGCCGTCCAGTTACCGTCGGCGTCCACCTTCGCGGTGTACGTCTTGCCGCCAAAGGTAACAGTAACGGTCTGGTTTTCCTCCACGTTCGAGGTGCTGCCGGAGAGCACCAGATCCGCGCCTTTTTCCGCCGCGTTAATCACGTCGTCGGTGGCAATCGCATCGATGCTGATAGCCACCGACGCCAGGTCGACGGTCACGTCATGGCTGATGGTCACCGGGTTACCCACCGCGCTCTGGCCTGCAACGGTCACGGTGACCGTACCTGCTGCGAAGGCCGCGACGTCTGCCGCCGGGATCGCCGCGCTCCAGGAACCGTCTGCCAGCACGGAGGCCGCATAGGTTTTGCCATTGACGGTCACGGTGAGCGTTGTGCCTGCCGCCAGCCCGTCGCTGGTGCCGGAGACGATCAGGTTTTGAGTATGTTCGATGCTATTGATCACATCGTCGCCCGCCACGGTATCAACGCGCAGGCCCGGCAGGCTGGCGTCGATAACGATTTCGCGCTCGCCGGTCCCGGTGTTGCCATGGCCGTTGGTGACGGTGGCTGACACGGTCAGGTCACCGTTGCCCAGCGCCGTCAGGACGGACTCCGGAACGTTCACGGACCAGGTCAGATCGCTCTGCACCGTCGCGGTGTAGGTGTTGCCACCAATGGTCACGGTGACGGTATTGCCCGCCTCCGCGTTCGTTACCTTGCCGCTGAGGGTCTGGCCCGTGGCCACTTCCGCCGCGTTGATGACGTTATCGCCCGCCACGGTGTTGATGGTGACGGTCGGCAGCGCGGTATCCACCAGCAGGTTCGCGGTGTTGCTCACGCTGTTGCCCACGCCGTTGGTGGCGCTCGCGCTCAGGGTGTAATTCGCTTCGCCCAGACCCGCCAGATCCGCTGCCGGAACGGTCAGGCTCCAGGTGCCGTCTGCCGCCGTCGTGGCCGCGTAGTTTTTACCGTTCAGGGTCACGGTCACCACGGTGCCTTCCGCCAGGTTGGCGCTGGTGCCGCTGACGCTCAGGTCCTGACCTTTTTCTACCGCGTTCAGCACGTTATCGCCGCTGATGGCATTGAAGCTGACCGAAGGCAGACCGGTATCGACGGTCACGTTATGGCTGCCGGTACCGGTGTTGCCCGCCGCGTCGGTAACCGACGCGGTGACGGTCACGGTGCCGTCGCTGAGGCCGGAAATCACGCTCGCCGGGACGCCCACGCTCCAGTTCCCCGCCGCGTCCAGCACGGTGGTGTACGTCTGGCCGCCGATGGTGACGGTGACCTTATCGCCCGCAGCCGCGCCGGTGGCGGTGCCGCTGATGATGTGCGCCTGGCTGTGTTCTGCGAGGTTAATGACATCGTCGCCCGCCACGGTATTGATGGTCACCGCAGGAACGGTGACGTCCACCGTCAGAGTGTGATCAACCAACGCCGGGTTGCCCGCCTTGTCGCTTACCGATGCGGTAACGGTCACGCTGCCGTCCGTCAGGGCCGCAACATCGGCCGCCGGGACGTTGAGCGTCCAGCTGCCGTCCGCGCTGACGGTTGTGGTGTAGTCTTTGCCGTTCAGCGACACGGTCACCGTCTGGCCAGCTTCTGCAGAGCTGGTACCGGACACGGTCAGATCGCTCTTCGCTTCGGCGGCATTCAGAATATCGTCCGTCGCCAGGGTATTAATCGTGACGGTCGGCGCGGTGGCATCCACGCTGTACTCACGTCCCGCCGAGGCGCTGTTGCCGTTGACGTTGGTGACGCTCACCTGCACGCTGGCATCGCCGTCCTTCAGGCCAGCCAGATCCGCAGACGGTACGGTCCAGGTCCAGCTGCCGCTGTCGTCCACCGTGGTGGTGTAGATTTTGCCGTTCAGGCTGATGGTCACGGTCTGCCCGGCTTCCACGTTGGTGGTCGCACCGGACAGCACCAGATCCGCGCCCTTCTCCGCCGCGTTAATCACGTCGTCGGTCGCAATCGCATTGATGCTGATGGCAACGGTCGCCAGATCTACCGTCACATCATGGCTGATGGTAATCGGGTTACCCGCTGAGCTGTCGCCGGTCACGCTGATTTTGACGGTGCCTTCCGGCCACGCGCTCACGTCGGTAGACGGAACAGCCGCACTCCAGGTGCCGTCCGCCAGCACCGTGGCCGCATAGTCTTTACCGTTGACGGTGACGGTCAGCGCCGTGCCCGGCGCCAGCCCGTCGCTGGATCCGCTGACGATCAGGTTTTGAGTATGTTCGATGCTGTTGACCACGTTGTCGCCCGCCACGGTATCAACGCGCAGGCCCGGCAGGTTAGCGTCGATAGCGATTTCGCGCTCGTCGGTACCGGTGTTGCCGTGGCCGTTGGTGACGGTCGCCGTTACGCTCAGGCTGCCGTTACCCAGCGCGGTCAGCACGTCAGACGGCACGTTGACGGACCAGGTCAGATCGCTCTGCACCGTCGCGGTGTAGGTGTTGCCGCCAATGGTCACGGTGACGGTATTGCCCGCTTCGGCATTCGCCACGGTGCCGCTCAGGGTCTGGCCTGCCGCCACTTCCGCCGCGTTAATGACGTTATCGCCCGCCACGGTGTTGATGGTGACCGTTGGCAGCGCGGTGTCCACCAGCAGGTTCGCGGTGTTGCTCACGCTGTTGCCCACGCCGTTGGTGGCGCTTGCGTTCAGGGTGTAGTTGGCCTGGCCCAGACCCGCCAGATCCGCCGCCGGAACCGTCAGGCTCCAGGTGCCGTCTGCCGCCGTCGTGGCCGCGTAGTTTTTGCCGTTCAGGGTCACGGTCACCACGGTGCCTTCCGCGAGGTTGGCGCTGGTGCCGCTGACGCTCAGGTCCTGACCTTTCTCCACCGCGTTCAGCACGTTATCGCCGCTGATGGCGTTGAAGCTGACCGAAGGCAGACCGGTATCGACGGTCACGCTATGCGTGCCGGTGCCGGTGTTGCCCGCCGCGTCGGTGACCGACGCGGTGACGGTCACGGTGCCGTCGCTGAGGCCGGAAATCACGTTCGCCGGGACGCCCACGCTCCAGTTCCCCGCCGCGTCCAGCACGGTGGTGTACGTCTGGCCGCCGATGGTGACGGTGACCTTATCGCCCGCAGCCGCGCCGGTGGCGGTGCCGCTGATGATTTGCGCCTGGCCGTGTTCTGCGATGTTAATCACGTCATCGCCCGCCACGGTATTGATGGTCACCGCCGGGACGGTGATATCTACCGCCAGGTTGTGATCCACGGACGCCGGGTTACCCGCCTTGTCGCTGACTGATGCGGTAACGGTGACGCTGCCGTCGGTTAATCCTGCCAGATCGGCCGCCGGAACGTTCAGCGTCCAGCTGCCGTCCGCGCTGACGGTTGTGGTGTAGTCTTTGCCGTTCAGCGATACGGTGACCGTCTGGCCCGCTTCGGCGGTGCTGGTGCCGGAAACCGTCAGATCGCTCTTCGCTTCGGTGGCATTGAGAATGTCGTCCGTCGCCAGGGTATTGATGGTCACGGACGGCGCGGTCGCATCCACGCTGTACTCGCGGCCCGCCGAGGCGCTGTTGCCGTTGACGTTGGTGACGCTCACCTGCACGCTGGCGTCGCCGTCTTTCAGACCCGCCAGATCGGCCGCTGGCACCGTGGTCGTCCACTTGCCGTCGGCGCCTACGGTCGCGGTGTAGCTTTTGCCGCCGAAGATGATGGTGACGGTCTGGTTTTCTTCGACGTTTGAGGTAGTGCCTGAGAGCACCAGATCCGCGCCCTTCTCGGCCGCGTTAATCACGTCATCGGTGGCGATGGCGTCAATGCTGATGGCAACGCTCGCCAGATCCACCGTTACATCGTGGCTGATGGAAACCGGGTTACCGGCGCTGCTCTGGCCCGCAACGGTCACGGTGACCGTGCCTGCATTCAGCGCACCCACGTCCGCGGCCGGGATCGCCGCGCTCCAGGTGCCGTCCGCCAGCACGGTCGCCGGATAGGTTTTGCCGTTTACGGTCACGGTCAGCGCCGCGCCTGCCATCAGCCCGTCGCTGGAACCGGTGATAATCAGGTTCTGCCCGTGTTCGATGCTGTTGATCACGTTGTCACCCGCCACGGTATCCACGCGCAGGCCCGGCAGGTTAGCGTCGATCGTGATATCGCGCTCAGCGGATCCGCTGTTGCCGACGCCGTTGGTCACGCTGGCTGACACCGTCAAATCGCCGTTGCCCAGCGCCGTCAGAACAGATTCAGGCACATCGACGGACCAGGTGAGATCGCTCTGCACCGTTGCGGTGTAGATGTTACCGCCAATGGTCACGGTCACGGTGTTGCCCGCTTCGGCATTCACCACCTTACCGCTGATGGTCTGGCCGGCTGCCAGCTCTGCCGCGTTAATGACGTCGTCGCCCGCAATGGTGTTAACGATCACACCCGGCAGAACGGACTCCACGTTCACGGTGTGCGACGCGCTGGTGCTGTTACCGACGCCGTCCGTCGCCGAGGCGGTGACGGTGTAAAGCGCCTCGCCCAGCTGACCGACTTCGCTCGCCGGAACGGTGGTGGTCCATTTTCCGTTATCGTCCACCTGCGCACTGTACGCTTTGCCGTTGAGCATCACGGTCACCACCGCGCCTGCCGCCAGGCCGGAAGCCGTACCGGAGAGGGTCAGATCCTGGGTTTTCTCAGTATTGTTGATTACATCGTCACCGGAAACGGTGTCAATGGTCAGCCCCGGCGCGGTCAGGTTCACCTCTACGCCGTGCGTGGCGCTGTTGCTGTTGCCGGCTTTATCGGTCAGCGCCGCGGTGATGGTGTAATCCCCGGCGGCCAGCGCGGTTACGTCCGCCGCAGGCACGCCAACGCTCCAGTTGCCGGAGGCGTCGAGAGTGGCGGTGTACGATTTGCCATTGAGGGTGACGGTGACCACATCGCCCGCCGCCGCGCCGGTCACGGAACCGGTGACAATCAGGGCCTGCGCATGCTCGGCGCTGTTGATCACGTCGTCGTCGGAAACGGTGTGAATGGTCAGCTGTGGAACGGTGGTATCAACCAGCACGTCGCGATCCGCGGAGGCCGGGTTGCCCGCTTTATCCGATACGGCGGCGCTGACGGTGTAGTTCCCGTCGGCAATCGCGCCCAGATCGGCGGACGGTACGGTCACGCTCCAGCTGCCGTTAGCCTCAACGGTGGTGGTGTAGTCCACGCCGTTCAGGGTCACGGTGACGGTCTGACCCGCTTCGGCGTTGGTGACGCCGTTAATCACCAGATCCTGCTGCGCTTCGGCCGCATTGATGATGTTGTTGTCGCTGATGATTTCAATAGACACCGTCGGCGCGGTAGCGTCCACGCTGTACTCGCGGCCCGCGGACGCGCTGTTGCCGTTCACGTTGGTGACGCTCACCTGCACGCTGGCATCGCCGTCCTTCAGGCTGCCCAAATCGGCGGACGGCACGGTAGCCGTCCAGTTGCCGTCGGCATCGACCGTCGCGGTGTACGACTTACCGCCGAAGATGATGGTGACGGTCTGGTTTTCTTCCACGTTGGTGGTGGAGCCGGACAGCACCAGGTCCGCGCCTTTCTCCGCCGCGTTAATCACGTCGTCAGAGGCAATCGGGTCAATGCTGATGGCGACTGCCGCCAGATCCACCTTCACGTCATGGCTGATGGAAACCGGATTGCCCGCCGCGCTCTGGCCGTCCACGGTCACGGTGACCGTGCCCGCATTCAGCGCGCTGACGTCTGCCGCCGGAATGGCCGCCGTCCAGGTCCCGTCCGCCAGCACGGTTGCGGCGTAAGTTTTACCATTGACGGTCACCGTTAACGCCGCGCCCGCTGCCAGGCCTTCGCTGGAGCCGGTGATAATCAGGTTTTGAGCGTGCTCGATGCTGTTGATGACATCGTCGCCCGCCACGGTGTCGACCCGCAGGCCAGGCAGGTTAGCGTCTATCACGATTTCGCGCTCGCCGGTTCCGGTGTTGCCGTGGCCGTTGGTGACGCTGGCTGACACGGTCAGATCGCCGTTCCCGATGGCGGTTAAGATCGTGGACGGCACGTTGACCGACCAGCTCAGATCGTCCTGAACCATCGCGGTGTACGTATTGCCGCCAATTGAAATCGTGACGGTGTCACCGCTCGCCGCGCCGCTCACTTTCCCGCTCAGGGTCTGTCCGGCAGCCACTTCCGCCGCGTTAATAACGTCGTCCGTGGCGACCGGGTTGATGGTGACCTGCGGCAGCGCGCTGTCGACCAGCACGCTGTGACCGGTGCTCGCGCTGTTGCCCGCGGTGTCGGTTACGCTCGCCGTCACCACGTAGCTCGCTTCGCCCAGCGCGGAGACGTTTGCCGCCGGAACGGTCACGCTCCAGTTCCCGCTCGCGTCGGCGGTGGCCGTATAGCTGATGCCGTTCAGCGTCACCGTAATGGCGGTTCCTTCCGGCTGGTTGCTGGTGCCGGACACCTGCAGATCCTGGCCTTTCTCGGTCGCGTTGATCACGTCGTCAGCCGCCAGGGTATTGATGGCAATGACCGGCGCGGTCAGGGAGACGTCAAACTCGTGCGTCGCGGTGGTGCTGTTACCGGCTTTGTCGGTGAGGGTCGCAGAAATCGTCTGCTCACCGTTGACCAGCGCGCCCACGTCCGCCGCCGGAACGCCCACGCTCCAGTTGCCGGACGCATCCAGCATGGCGGTGTAATCTTTACCATTCAGGGTCACGGTGATCGCGTCACCCGCCTGCGCGCCCGTCACCTTACCGGAGACGATCAGCGCCTGGCCGTGCTCGGCAATATTGATGATGTCATCGCCCGCAACGATGTTGAAGCTAATCTGCGGTACGGTGGTGTCGACCAGCACCGATGAGCCCGCGCTGGCCGGGTTACCTGCTTTATCGGACACGGTCGCCGTTACCGCGGCGCTGCCGTCGGTGATGCCCGCCAGATCCGCCGCAGGCACGTCCAGCGTCCAGCTGCCGTCCGCCTGCACCTGCGCGCTGTATTGATTGCCGTTGAAGGTCACGGTGACCGTCTGGCCCGCTTCGGCAGTAGAGGTCCCGCTCAGGGTCAGATCCTGCGCCGCCTCTGCCGCATTCAGCATGTTATCGCCGCTGATGGTGTTGATGGTCACCGTCGGCGCGGTGGTGTCGACGCTGAACTCCTGCGCCGAAGACGCGGCGTTGCCGTTAACGTTGATGACGCTGACCTGAACGCTGGCGTCGCCGTCTTTCAGGCCGCTCAGATCGGCAGCCGGAACGGTCCAGGTCCAGTCGCCGTTGCCATCCACCGTCGTGGTGTAGGTTTTCCCTGCGAAGGTGATGGTCACGGTCTGGCCCGCTTCAACACCGGAAGTGGTGCCGGACAGCACCAGATCCTGGCCTTTTTCCGCCGCGTTAAGCACGTTGTCGTCGGTCACGCTGTTGATGGTGATGGCGACCGGCGCGAGATCGACGTCCACGACGGTCCCGATGGTTACCGGGTTGCCAGAAGCATCCTGCGCGCTTGCCTTGATATCCAGCGAGCCATCCGCCCACTGGGACACGTCCGCAGCAGGTACCGCTGCCTGCCAGGTGCCGTCCGCCAGCACCGTTGCGGAATAGGCTTTGCCGTTGATGGTCACGGTCACGGCGCTGCCCGCCGCCAGATCGGTGCTGGTGCCGGACACAATCAGGTTCTGAGCGTGTTCAATCACGTTGATCACGTCGTCGCCTGCGACCGTATCAATACGCAGTCCCGGAAGCTGGGCGTCGATGGTGAAGTCGAGCGAAGAGGAACCGGTATTGCCGTGCGCGTTGGTGACGCTTGCCGATACGGTGAGATCCCCGTTGCCGAGCGCGGTGAACTGGCTCTCGCTTAACGGCAGGCTCCAGGTCATATCGTCCTGCACGGTAGCCGTGTATGTCTGGCCGCCAAGGATAATCGTGACAGTGTCACCTGGCGCCGCGTTCGTGACTTTACCGGACAGGGTTTGCCCTGCCGCCACTTCCGCCGCGTTAACGATATTGTCGCCCGCCAGCGTGTTAATCGTCACCACCGGCAGCGAGCTGTCTACCAGCACATCGTGTGAGGCTGAGGCGCTGTTGCCTACGCTATCGGTGACGTTCGCCGTCACGGTGTAATTCGCTTCGCCCAGCGCCAGCACGTTTGCCGCCGGTACGGTCACGCTCCAGTTGCCGCTGGCGTCAGCGGTGGCCGTGTACTGAATGCCGTTCAGGGTCACCGTAATAGTCGTGCCTTCCGGCTGGTTGCTGGTGCCGGAAATCTGCAGATCTTCGCCTTTCTCGGTCGCGTTAATCACGTCGTCCGCCGCCAGCGTGTTGATACCGATGACGGGCGTCACGGTATTCACCACCACATCCAGCGAACTGCTTCCGGTATTGCCGGATCTGTCGGTCACGGAGACGTCAACTGTCCAGGTGCCGTCAGCCAGCCCCTGCACGACGGACGCCGGCAGGCCAAGGCTCCAGTTGCCCGCCGCATCCACCACGGTGGTGTAATCGACGCTGTTAATGGTGATGGTCACCAAATCGCCCGCTGCCGCGCCGGTGACGGAGCCGCTCAGGACCTGCGCCTGTGAATGGGCGAGCTGGTTAACGGTGTTGGTGTCGGTGACAAAGCTGTTGATGGTCACCTGCGGCACGGTCGCGTCCACCAGACCCACGCGGTCGGCGCTGCTGGTGTTGCCCGCCACGTCGCTCACGGTGGCCGTCACGGTAACGATGCCATCGTTGAGGGCATCGACGTCAGCCGCCGGGACGCTCAGCTGCCAGGTACCGTCCGTCTGGACCGTGGTCTGATACGTTTTGCCGTTCAGCGTCACGGTAACCGTCTGGCCGGGTTCCGCACTGCTGCTACCGCTTAACAGTAAATCCTGCTGCGCTTCAGCCGCGTTGATAATGTTATCGGCGGTCAGGTTATCGAGCGTAATCGCCGGTGGCTGCGTATCCACCGTGACCACGCGCGACGCGTCGGCACTGTTGCCGTTGACGTTAGTGACGCTGACGCTCACCTGCGCGCGCCCGTCAATCAGGGTTTCCATGGCGCTGGCGGGCACGGTCAGGCTCCAGGAGCCGTCCTGCTGCACCTGCGCGGTGAAGGTCTGGTCGGCGAATTTCACCACCACGGTCTGCCCCGCCTCTACACCCTGCGTTTGGCCGGAAAGGGTTAAATCGGCCCCTTTTTCTGCGGCATTCAGCAGGTCGTCGCCGGAGACGGTATCAATAGTGACCGCTACGGCGTTCAGATCCAGTTCAATCGGGTGTTCAGCCGCAACGGTGTTGCCCCAGGCATCTACCGCGCTGACGCTAACCGTGATGCCTCCCGCGCTCCAGGCCTGCAGGTCCGCCGCCGGGACGCCGATCTGCCAGTTGCCGCTGGCGTTAACCGCGGTAACGTAATCAACGTTGTTGATGGTGACGATAATCTGCGTGCCCGCTGCCAGATGGGTGCTGGAGCCGGTGACGGTCAGATCCTGCTGTTGCTCAATGGCGTTGATCACGTCATCGCCGGAAATGGTGTTTACGCGCAGGCCCGGCAGTTCAGCATTGATATTGATATCGCGCTCGCCGGTGCCGGTATTGCCGTGCCCGTTGGTCACCGACGCGGTAAAGGTTAAATCCCCGTCGCCGAAGGCCTGAAGATCCGCCGACGGAATTTTCACGCTCCAGGTCAGGTCGCTGCCAACCGTTGCGGTGTAGCTCTTGCCGCCCACGGTGACAGACACGGTATCGCCCGCCGCCGCGCCGGTGACGCGACCGCTGAGGGTTTGATCGACGCCCGCTTCGGCGTTATTGACCAGGTTGTCGCCCGCAAAGGTGTTGATAATGACCTGCGGAAGTACGGTATCCACCAGCAGCGTCGCCCCGGCAGAGCCGCTGTTACCCACGCTGTCGGTACCGCTGACGCTGACGGTGTAAAGGGTGTTCGCCAGATTCAGCACGTCGGAAACCGGCACCTGGACCGCCCAGATACCGTTTTCAACGGTGGCCTGATAGCTGACGTTGTTCAGCGTCACGGTGATGGCGCTGCCGTCAGGCAGGTTGCTGGTGCCGGTGAGGCTCAGCGGCTGCATTGCTTCCTGAGCATTCAGCACGTTGTCCTGGCTGATGGCGTCAATCGTAAATTCTGGCGGGTTTCCGCTCAGCGTAATATCGTGCGTGGCGCTGCCGGTGTTGCCTGCCGCGTCGGTCACGGAAACTGAAATCGTATGGTTACCTTCTCCCAACGCGCCCAGCACGGACGCCGGAACACCTACGCTCCAGCTGCCGTCCGCCAGCACCACGCCGGTGAAAGACTGTCCGCCAACGGTCACGGTGACCACATCGCCTGCCGACGCGCCGCTCGCCTGCCCGGAAATAATCTGCGCCTGCCCCTGCTCGCTGATATTGAGGGTATCGTCGCCCGCCACGGTATCGATAGTGACGACCGGCGCAGTGGTATCAACCGTGAAATCTCCCGTCACGGACGTACCGTTGCCCGCTTTGTCGCTAACGTTAACCGTCAGAGTGTGATTGCCCTCGTTGAGCGCCTGCACGTCGTTCGCTGCAAGCGTGACGGACCAGGTGCCGGCGCTACCCACCGTAGCGTTATAGTTTTTACCGTTCAGCGTGACCGTGACGATCTGACCGGCTTCCGCATTCGTTTTACCGGTCAGGGTCAGCGGCTGATTGTGCTCAGCCGCATTAATGATGTTGTCCTGCGCGAGGGTATCGACAGAGAGGGTTGGTGCGGTGGTATCCACGCCGATCGTCTGGCTGCCGCTCACGGTATTACCCGCCGCGTCTTTGCCGCTGACGTTAATCGTCCAGGTGCCGTCGCCCAGCGCCTGCGCGTCTGCTGCAGGCACGTTCACGCTCCACGCGCCGTCTGCCCCGACTTCAGCCGCGTAGGTTTTGCCGTTCAGCGTTACGGTAAGTAAGGTACCCTGCGCCAGGTTTTTGCTGGCTCCGGAAACCGTAAAGCCCGCGGATTGTTCGCTGGCGTTCAGCACGTTATCGCCCGCCGTGGTGGCAAGCGTAATGGCGGCATCGGCGGTTGAAACCGTCACGGTGATACTGCCCGCAGAGGTGGTTTTACTGCCGTCGATCTGCACGACCGACCAGGTGTGCTCCCCGTCCGTCTGGGTCGGTAACATTACCGTCCACGTGCCGTCTTTGCCGACCATCGTGCTCGCAATGGTGCTGCCGCTGCTGTCTTTAACCTGGATGGTCGCGCCTGGCTGACCGGTACCGCTAAAGGTTGGGTTGCTGTCGTCCGTGATCTCGTTTGCGCTCAGCACGCCCTGCTTGTCACCCGCTTTATCCGACAGCAGGAAGGTTGGCGTGGCGCTTTCCACCTCTTTCGTATTATCAATAACTTTTGTCTTAGTTTCGCCGTCGCCGCCGTTTGCCAGCAGCGCCCCGATGGCACCGCCACCTAATGCAGCTCCCGCAATCCAGCCCCACGGCGCGTCGCTTAAGACGCTTTCCTGTTCAAGGAAAGGTTGAATGCTGCTAATCGGTGTGGCCTGCGCGGTTAACTCGGTCACCGCAGCGCCTGACGCGTCCCCGGCATCGGCAAAAGAAATATGCGTCAGTTCCTGACGATCGTTGAATACCAGCTCTGACTGAGTATGCGTTTCAGGATCTTCAACAAAATAGTTATTGCAGCGAATAACGCTGCCATCTTTCATATAAATGAGGAGGTCTTTACCCTGGCGGACATAGCGCACCACATCCTGAGCAGAACCCTGGATTTCAATCACGCTCGGGGATGAAATAGAGACCGACAGATTTCCTTCGCCGGTTAATTTCGTTTTCTCCGCCGTTTTGCGAATGATGACATCAACAACTTTTATGTTACTCATATTCTTCTCCTTGCAGGTGTACGGATTCCTGTGGATATGTCCACCAGATGGATGTAGCTATCCCTGGGAAAAAACACCCATTATTTTCAGTCTTACTTTGCGCAACACTGCGCGTCTTTTATTAACTCAAATCGGGTAATTTTGCGGCAGCGTTTTTCTCTATTCCAATAAGCGGCATTAAATTATCAACCGCGGAAGCATAATTAATTGCCGAACTCCAGCCATCATACTCAGCGATTATTTTCGCCGAAGTAGCCTGCCAGACATCCTGCTCAACGCTGAGCAGATCGTTAATGCTCCGCTTGCTCAGGGTGTACTCATTTTTATAAACATCCCGGGCGCGCAGGGCATTTTCCAGCTGCTGCTTTCCGGCCTCCATTCTTCCCCGTGCGCCGGTCCAGTCCGCCTGCGCGACGGAGGCTTTTTGCAGGACGTCAAAACGCGCCTGATCGACCTGAGAGGAGGCCATCGCTCGTGCTCCTTCAGCCTGCCGCACTCGTGCGGAAACTGCGCCCCCCTGATAAAGCGGTGCGTCAATATTGAGCTGGATCTGGTCGTCCCAGTACGAACGGTTGTCCGATTCATAACGGGTGCGCCCACCCTTCAGGCTTAACGTCGGCCAGTGCTGGGACTTCGCCGTTTCCACGCCGTACTGGGCAGAGCGCTCCATGTTTTGCGCGGCCATAACCGCCGGTATCAGCGAGTAATCAATGCGGTTGAGCGAATCAGGTTCAACCGCGAGGTTTGCAGGTACAGGCGAATAGTTTTCTGCCTGCATACCGGTTAATACCGCAAGCCGCGCGCGGGCGCTGTTTAAGGCGGCCTGATACTGCGCGACCGTCGCCTGCATGCCGGCAATACGCGTGCGGGTCTGGAGCTCATCGGAGGTCGAGCTCACGCCCGCATCGGCACGCAGCTTTGCCAGCTGCTCAACGTTTTTCAGCGCCTGAACGTTCTCCTTTGCCGCCTGCAGCAGATCGGCATAGCGTTTGACCTCGACGTAGCTCAGCGCCGTTTTTTCCGCCACGTCAGAGAGCGTGCCCATCAGCTGATAGCGATAGCTATCGCGCTGGGCGGAAGACTGGCTGATGCTGTTATTAGTCTTGCCAAAATCGTACAGCAGCTGCGTCAGGCTCAGCCCCCAGGCGGCCGAATTCTTCAGCGACCCGCTGGAATCGGTGGTCTGGCTGTGCCCTGTACTCCCGTTCAACGATATTTGCGGCATCCAGCCGCTGCGCGCTTCATCTATTTGTGCCTGGCCAATACCCAATTGTGCGGCCTGCTGACTAATAGACGGATCGCGATCGATAGCAAAAAGAATACTTTCTTTTAAGGTTGTCGTGGCAACCGGGGCAATGCCCACCTGACTGCTATTGGCGTACGCCGTATTTATGGCTAATGAAATGAATGCCAGTGCTGCTGTAAATCGGCGTAACATAGGCTTTCGTAATATCGTCATTGTTATCTCCCTGACTCTGAGTGACACTGAAGCAATTACCCAAAAAGAGGTATAGATAATTAGACAAATATCTTATTTAGCATCCTTGCCGTATTTTAGGTAAAACTCCCCCATACCCATTTCCTCTGGAGATGAGATCTGCCTGCGTCTTATTTAAATTAAGAATTTACTTATTTCCTAAAGTGGTTAGCAGCATAACAAAATGTGTTATAGGCCACTACACCCTCAATGTTAAGGCGGTGTTACAATTAAGAAAAAATATGGGGTTTCTGGACAAAACTCTTAAAATGACCTTTCAGATGAAACATATAAACCGACTGTTATTTAAGGAAAATTCTTAATTTGCTCCCTGCACATTTTTGCGTTAATTTCCGCTCGGGTCAGACACAAAGATTTTCAAAGAAGTGTCAATTTAAGTAGCCAAACAGGCCCAATTAAAATTTAATGCCATTAATAAACTAATTAAAGCAATTAAAAACCGAACTATCACCATTTAACAGAATTAAAACCCAGACAATGATGGTGCAGTGGTTACATAACCCAAACTGTTAAATAAAACATAACAATAACATTATGATTAACATTCAAAACGGCTTGCTTATACCTTTTTAATAAAATTTTAATAATCACGCATCTGAATCATCACCTCACTCCCCGACATCAAAACGACATTGCCCTTTTCTCTGCGTTAAAATGCTGTATTATGCAAACTATTGCGACATTTTGCAGGAATGTACCCCCATGCACAAAACCGCTCGTCAACGCTACGTTCTGGATATCCTGAGCGAGCAAGGCCAGGCCAGCATCACCGAGCTGGCCGAAAAGCTGCAGGTTTCAGCCGATACCATTCGTCGGGATCTGACCGACCTGGAGAACCAGGGCCTGGCGCAGAAGAACCACGGCGGAGCCATCGCGTTGAATCTCTCAGCCATGAACCGTCAGGGCCGCAATACGCTGCTGCCGGAGACCAAACAGCGCCTGGGTAAGCAGGTCGCACAGCAGGTTCCACCGGGCTCCACCCTTTTTCTGGATGCCGGGAGCACGGTGATGGCCGTCGCCACCTTTCTTCAGGGGCCGCTCACCGTCATTACCACGTCGCTGGATATCGCCCAGCACTTTAGCGACCGGGAAGACGTTGAGCTGATCCTGCTCGGCGGCAAATGGGACCACCAGCAGCGCCTGTTTGCCGGAAGCGCCACGTTATCTTTGCTGTCCCGTTATCGGGCAGATATCGCCATCCTCGGGGCGTGCGCCATTCATGCCGAACTCGGTCTGAGCGCCGGTAAAGAAGCGGATGCCGAGGTTAAACGCGCAATGCTCGACGCAAGCCACGTGCACTGGATTGTCGCCGATCATCTGAAAATTAACCGCTGCGAGCCGTATCTGGTTTCCGGGTTATCCAACATTCAACAACTCTTTTTAGATCGTCCCTGGCCTGAGCTTGGGGACCCTGGCGCATTGCAGGTCACGGTGTGCGCGAATTAACGTGGAGAAGGTCATGAGTAAAGTTCAAACAATCAACATTGCGCTGATCGGGTATGGATTTGTCGGGAAAACCTTCCATGCCCCGCTGATCCAGTCTGTGGACGGGCTTAAGCTGGCAGTTGTCTCTTCTCGCGATGAAGAGAAGGTAAAACGCGATCTGCCGGACGTACAGGTGGTCTCCACCCCTGAAGAGGCTATTCAGCATCCTGATGTTGACCTGGTAGTGATTGCCTCCCCCAACGCCACGCACGCCCCGCTGGCGACGCTGGCCCTGAACTCGGGTAAACACGTGGTCGTGGATAAACCTTTTACACTTGACATGCAGGAAGCCCGCGACCTGATTGCGCTGGCGGAGGAAAAGCAGCTGCTGCTCTCCGTCTTCCACAACCGCCGCTGGGACAGCGATTTCCTCGGCATTAAGCAGGTTATTGAGCAAGGCACGCTCGGCAAGGTTAAACACCTTGAATCGCACATCGACCGCTTCCGCCCGGAAGTGCGCGTGCGCTGGCGCGAGCAGAACGTCCCCGGGAGTGGCCTGTGGTTTGACCTGGGGCCTCATCTTATAGACCAGACGCTGCAGCTCTTTGGCCTGCCGCAGTCGGTTCAGGGGAATATCGCGACGCTGCGCGACGGCGCTGAAGTTAACGACTGGGCGCACGTGGTCTTAAACTACCCGGAGCATAAGGTGATTCTGCACGCCAGCATGCTGGTGGCAGGCGGTACGGCGCGCTTTGCCGTCAACGGGGACAAGGGCAGCGTGGTGAAGGCCAGAATCGATCAGCAGGAAGCACAGCTGCTCGCAGGGGTGACTCCTGGCAGTGAAACCTGGGGCGAAGACAGCGACAGTATGGTGTTCTTTGGGGCCGACGGCGCACCGCAGACGATCCCTACCCCGAAAGGCGATCAGCGACAGTACTATATTAACGTGCGTGATGCGCTACGCGGGGAAATCGCCAATCCTGTCCACCCTGTTGAGGCATTAGCGGTGATGGCCGTGCTGGAAGCGGCGGTGAAGTCGTCGGAGACGGGGTCAACTCAGGGGCTGGCGTTAACTGCCGAAGAGCGTGCTTTGCTGGGTTAAAAAACAAGCCGGGTGGCGCATCGCCACCCGGCAAGCGTTAAAGACTACGAACGCTTTTTCGGCATCATGCGCAGAAGGGTATTATCTTTCCAGAAATAGTGGTGCATCAGCGCCGCCGCGGCGTGCAGGCCAATCACAAAATAGCCCAGATTTGCCAGCGTTTCGTGCCACTCTTTCAGCACATCAACCAGGTCAAAATTTGACTCTGCCGCATGCGGCATCGCCAGGCCAAAAGCAAACCAGTCGCTACCCCGGTTATACATCATCACAATGCCAATCAGCGGCAGCGCAATAAACAGCAGATAAACCACCAGATGCCCCAGATGGGACATCCCCGTCACCATCGCTTTTGGCTTCGGTTGAATCGGTGGCGCGCGGAACTTCAGGCGAACCAGAAGACGCGTCACCATCAGCACCAGGATACTGATACCGCAAGAGACGTGGATCATGTTGATCGCCGGGCGCGCGGTGCGCGGGAAGAAACCTCTGAACTCCATGGCGCAGTAGGCGACGATGATTAACAGAAACACCAGCCAGTGGATGCCGATTTGCAGGCTTGTATATTTAGTGCGCATGTGATTTCTCGATTAAAAACAGTTACCGCGCCAACATAATCCCCTTTCCTTAAAAATTCATTAACTTTTCTGTATGGTTTTTCAAATACTTCCTCCCGCATGAAGCATCTTCAATTGCCGCCCTGCCCGTGATGGTCTAAGCCTGGATGAGTTCAAACTGTCGCATCGACACGTTTACAGGAGAACACCATGAGTAAAATTGGCATTAACGGCTTTGGACGCATTGGGCGCCTTGTACTGCGTCGCCTTCTTGAAACCCAGGACAGTAATACCGTCGTCGCCATCAACGACCTCACCTCCCCGAAAGTGCTGGCCTACCTGCTAAGGCATGATTCCAACTACGGTGGCTTCCCGTGGAGCGTGGACTTCACCGAGGATGCGCTGATTGTGGACGGTAAAACCATTGCGGTGTACGCCGAGAAAGAGGCGAAGCACATTCCGTGGAAAGCCGCAGGCGTGGATATCGTCGTGGAGTGCACCGGCTTTTATACTTCTGAAGAGAAATCACGGGCGCACCTGGACGCCGGCGCGAAGAAAGTGCTGATTTCTGCGCCTGCGGGTGACATGAAAACTATCGTCTACAGCGTTAATGACGACACCATTAACGCCAGTGATACCATCATCTCCGTCGCCTCCTGCACCACCAACTGCCTCGCTCCGCTGGCGAAAGCCCTGAACGATGCGTTTGAAATTAAGGTGGGCACCATGACCACCATTCACGCCTATACCGGTACGCAGGCGCTGGTAGATGGCCCGCGCGGGAAAGACCTTCGCGCCTCCCGGGCGGCGGCAGAGAACATTATTCCGCACACCACTGGTGCCGCCAAAGCCATTGGCCTGGTGATCCCTGCGCTCAGCGGCAAACTTAAGGGCCACGCGCAGCGCGTGCCGGTAAAAACGGGTTCGGTAACCGAGCTCGTGGCCATTCTGGGCAAGAAAGTCACCGTTGAGGAGATCAACGCCGCGCTGAAAAAGGCGACGCAGGGCAATAAATCGTTTGGGTATACCGACGAAGAAATTGTGTCGTCAGATGTGATTGGCTCGCACTATGGTTCGGTGTTTGACGCCACGCAGACGGAGGTGTCAGAGGCGGGAGAACTTCAGCTGGTGAAAGCCGTTGCCTGGTATGACAACGAATACGGTTTCGTCACTCAACTGGTGCGGACGCTGGATAAGTTTGCGGCACTGTGATTTTTTCCCCTCATCCTAACCCTCTCCCCATTGGGGCGAGGGAATTGTTCCGTGCTCAGATGATTTTTCGCGTCACCTTCAGGACCGGATCCTGCTGCAGCTGTTTCCATGCGTCCATGACGGCCTCGGGGAATTCAACGTGAGCAATATAATCCCGCCCGGCCGGGCCATAGCCGTTGGCGTCATCATACAGGCGCGGCAGTTCCCCCAGAACCAGAGAAAGATAGCGGTCAACGGGCCACAGCCCGGTGTTGCCCTCACCGAATTCCACGCCCTCTTTTCCGTTTTGCAGCGTTGGCGTAAACCCGGGATGGCTTGTCCACTCCGGTGACTCGGACTCATCCCGACAAACGCGGGCAAACGTCGCCATCGTGCGGCGCTGCATCGTCGGATCCTGCACCACCAGCACCCGCCCGGTCGTTCGATGACGCTGTTTCAGCATGTTCCAGCTAAAGCGCGCGTTTTCACCGCAGTTGGTGGATTGATCCTCAACCCACAGATGCCCCTGCGGGATCTGCCAGAACTCCCGCGCAATGTCGGCAAGAATGCTTGCTTCGGCCCGCCCTGCGACCGGTACGGTGTGGTAACGCGGATGACTGGCGATGGCAGCATATAAAAAGGTGGTCGAATGCCCGATGCCGCCGCTAATCAGGAGCGGGATTTCTCTCTGCGCGGCAATACGGCAGGCCGCGTCAATGGTTGGGATCACCGCGTTTCCAGCCAGAATCACCGCATCTATCTCCGGGGCCTGACGCGTCACGCTCAGATCATCCTGCGCCAGCCATTCACCGACAGTATTGATGGCCGCCAGCGTGGCATTCGCCAGAACGGGAAAATGGGGCTGAACCATGGTGAACTCCTCACGTTGTTGAAGCGCCGAATTTATCATTTTCTGAAATAACCAGAAACATCCAAAAATCATCGGGTTGCACCTGCCTATTATGCTTTTGATTTCCAGCCTTACAAAACATTGTATTGTGCAGACGTTATGTAAAAGCACCCGGCGCTGCTTATTTCACCGTGATCTGACCAGTTTTATCCCCCCTTCGCTTGCCAAAAACAACATCCAACCCTAAGTTGCTTAACAATTTCACAACCTTTTTCATCATCACAGGTTGCACCTGAAGCGCGCCAGGTGACACCTCTCTCTCATCATCAACGTGGCGGGGTTTCAGGTCATGACAGAACATGAAAGTACGACGACGGTATTACGAAAAAATAAAAAGGTATTAATCGCCAGCCTTACCGGGAGCGCCATTGAATGGTTTGACTATTTTCTCTACGGTACGGCGGCCGCGCTGGTCTTCAATAAGATCTTTTTCCCGATGGTCGATCCGGTGATCGGTCTCATTCTCTCGTATCTCTCTTTCTCATTAACCTTTTTTATTCGCCCCATTGGCGGGGTACTTTTCGCCCATATTGGCGACCGCATCGGACGTAAAAAAACCCTCGTTCTAACCCTCTCACTAATGGGGGGTGCAACCGTCATGATTGGTCTGCTGCCCACGTATGAGATGATTGGCCTGTGGGCTCCCGCTCTGCTGATCCTGATGCGCATCATTCAGGGGATGGGCATCGGCGGTGAATGGGGCGGCGCGCTGCTGCTGGCCTATGAATACGCGCCAGAAAAACGTAAAGGCTTCTTCGGCAGCATTCCGCAAGCGGGCGTCACCATCGGCATGCTGATGGCAACCTTTATCGTTTCGCTGATGACTCTGTTCAGCGAGGAGGATTTTCTCTCCTGGGGCTGGCGTATCCCGTTCCTGCTGAGTTCGGTTCTGGTGTTGCTCGGCCTGTGGATCCGCAAGGATATTGATGAAACGCCCGATTTTAAGAGAGTCAAAGCGTCCGGTCAGGTGGCTAAGGCCCCGCTGCGCGATACGCTGAAGCATCACTGGCGTGAAGTGCTGATCGCCGCCGGTCTGAAGGTGGTTGAAACCGCCCCCTTCTACATCTTCTCTACGTTTGTAGTGAGCTATGCCACCAGCACGCTGACCTATCAAAAATCACAGGCGCTTGAGGCCGTGACGCTGGGAGCCCTGGTGGCGACCATTATGATCCCGCTGATGGGGCTGCTCTCCGATAAAATAGGCCGTCAGCGCATGTACGCAATCAGCGTCTTCGTGCTTGGCCTGTTTATCGTACCGTGGTTTATGCTGCTCAATACCGGTACAACCTGGGGCATCGTGCTCGCGACGGTCATCGCCTTTGGCGTGCTGTGGGCCCCTGTCACGGCGGTACTCGGCACGCTGTGCTCTGAAATTTTTAGTGCAAACGTGCGCTACACCGGCATTACACTCGGCTATCAGCTGGGTGCCGCGCTGGCCGGCGGTACCGCCCCGCTGATTGCCACCGGCCTGCTGGCAAAATATGACGGCGACTGGGTGCCGGTGGCCTGGTATCTTGCCGTCACGGTAACCATTTCCTTAATCGCGATTTTCTGCGCCAGCCGCGTTAAGCGTGCAACACTCATCCAGGCGCAGCCCGAACGTCTCTGACCGTTCCCGGCCCGTCCTGCGGGCCGCTCTTTTTCCTTAAATTTCCCTTCACCATTTGATTAACATGCGTAAATCATATTCACTTGAATTATCATTTGCGGCAGACGTAGAATCGCTAGCCCGCTAATTATTCAATCATTTCTAAGGTAAACGACGTTATGCGCCTGCCCGAACGCGACCCTTATGCTCCTCGCGAGTGGCAGCCACATGAGAAACCCGCCCTGCTGGGTTCGCCCTCCACGCCAGAACACAGTACGCCAAAACGCATTGCCTACGGCGTCGTGGGCCTGCTGGTCTGCCTGACGGGGGCGCTGGGGAATGCGGTGGTGACCGCCAACTTGCAAAATTTGCAGGGGACATTCGGCGCCTGGTCGACCGAAATCGCATGGCTGCCCGCGGTCTATGTGATGACCAACATCTCCATTAACCTGCTACTGGTCAAATTCCGCCAGCAGTACGGTTTGCGGGCCTTTACGGAAGGGTTTCTGGTGCTGTACGTGCTGGTCACCTTTTTCCACCTGTTCGTTAACGATCTCAGCTCGGCGCTGATGGTTCGCGCCGCGCACGGCATGGTGGCCGCCGCGCTCAGCTCGCTGGGGATTTATTACCAGATCCAGGCCTGGCCTGCGAAGCACCGCCTGAAGGCGCTGACCATTGGCATCACCGGGTCGTCGCTCGCCATCCCGCTGGCGCGCCTGTTTTCAACCGAGCTGCTGCAGCTGGACGAGTGGCGCGGGCTCTATTTCTTCGAGCTAGGGCTGGCGCTGATCTCCCTGGCCTGCGTGATAGCCTTAAAACTGCCGCCGGGCGACCGGCGCAAGGTATTCGAGAAAAAAGACTTTATCACCTTCTTTTTAATGGCCCCCGGGATGGCCCTGCTCTGCGCCGTACTCTCGTTAGGCCGCCTTGACTGGTGGTTCGAAGCGCCGTGGATTGGCTGGTCGCTGGCGCTATCGCTGGTGCTGATTGTGGCGGCCATCGTCTTTGAACATAACCGCACTAACCCGCTGCTGAACACCCGCTGGCTGTCGAGCGGCAGCATCGTCCGCCTGGGGCTGATTATGCTGCTGATCCGTATCGTGCTGGCAGAGCAAAACACCGGTGTCATCGGCTGGCTGCAGTACGTAGGCTTACAGAACGAGCAGATGACGCACCTGGCGTGGTCTATTTTCGCTGGGATCGTCTGCGGAATTGTCACCAGCTGTCTCACCATCAAGCCGACGAAACTGGCGTGGCCAATCATCACGTCTCTGGCGCTGATGATTGTTGCCTCGCTGCTGGACAGCCAGTCCAACAACCTGACCCGCCCGGATCAGCTGATGGTAAGCCAGTTCCTGCTCGGCTTCGGCAGCGCCTTCTTCCTGGCGCCCGCCATGCTGGCCGCCATTGGCGGCGTGATCGCCGACCCACGCAACCTGGTCAGCTTCTCGGTGATGTTTGGCATGAGCCAGAACCTCGGCGGCCTGCTGGGCTCCGCGATCCTCGGCACCTTCCAGACCTGGCGCGAGAAGTACCACTCCAGCCTGCTGGCGGACCAGCTCACCACGCTCAATCCGCTGGTCAACGAGCGAATTCAGCTTTATACCCAGATGTATAAAAGCCTGATCGGCGACAGCGCGCTGCTGGGAACGCAGGCGATAACGCAGCTGCAAACGGTCACAACGCTGGAGGCGAATATTCTGGCTTATAACGATACTTATCTGCTGACGGCGAGCATCGCTGCCGCCACGCTGGTCTGGATTTTATGGCGCTTGCTGCGCCTGCGCATCACTGCCCGTCTGGCGCTGAAGAACGCCACCGGCAATAAATAATTGAAAGAGTTCTGGAGAGTTTATGAGTCAGCAGGATGCCGCCAAAGAGCAGGCCAACACCCGCAAAAATGTGCGCATTGTTTCCGTTTTTACCGCCGCCGCCATCGGTATTGTTGGCGTGCTGGTGATCCTTTACGCGTGGCAGCTGCCGCCGTTCACCCGCCACACACAGTTTACCGATAATGCCTACGTGCGCGGTCAGACGACGTTTATAAGCCCGCAGGTAAACGGCTATATCACTGAGGTCAAGGTTCAGGACTTTGAGCAGGTCAAAAAAGGCGACCTGCTGGTGCAGATCGATGACCGAATCTATCGGCAGCGCGTGCATCAGGCCGAGGCGCAGCTGGCGATGAAAATTGCCGCCCTGAATAACAACCTGCAGCAGCGTAAAAGCGCCGAAGCCGTCATCGCCAAAAATGACGCCGCGCTGAAAAATGCCCGCGCCCAGAGCCTGAAAAGCCAGGCGGATTTAAAGCGGGTGAAAGAGCTGACCTCTGACGGCTCGCTTTCCATTCGCGAGCGCGACGCGGCGCTGGCCAGTGCCGCCCAGGGCAGTGCCGACATCGACCAGGCGAAAGCCGCCCTTGAGATGTCGCGTCAGGATCTGCAGACGGTGATTGTGAACCGCGGCGCGCTGGAGGCGGATGTCGAAAACGCGAAAGCGGCGCTTGAGCTGGCGCAGATTGACCTGCAAAACACCCGCATCATCGCCCCGCGCGACGGCCAGCTCGGCCAGATCGCCGTGCGTCTCGGGGCGTATGTGACCGCCGGAACCCATCTCACCACCCTTGTGCCTCCTCAGCACTGGGTCATTGCGAATATTAAAGAGACTCAGCTCGCAGAGCTGCGCGTCGGCCAGCCGGTGAAGTTCACCGTAGATGCCCTGAACAACAAAGCGTATCAGGGCCGCGTGGAGAGTATTTCCCCGGCGACCGGCGTGGAGTTCAGCGCCATCACGCCGGACAACGCCACCGGCAACTTTGTCAAAATCGCCCAACGTATTCCGGTGCGCATTGAGGTGCTCGGTAAGCCAGAAGATTCCGCGCTGCTGCGTCCGGGTATGTCGGTACAGGTGACCATTGATACGCGGGAGGCGAAGTAATGATCCTTCGCCCGATTGCCGCGCTGGCGGCGGCGGTCATGCTGGCCGGATGCCAGTCCGCAGACGTAAAACCGGTGCAGCCGACGCTGCAAATTCCTGCGCAGTGGCGCACCGTCTCCGGCCCTGCCAGCCCGGCGGAGCAGCTCTGGTGGCGCAATTTTCATGACAACCACCTCAACCGCTATGTGGATCAGGCGCTTAAGAATAACAGCGACGTGCTGATCGCCCGCGAACGAATTAACGAGTATCAGGCGCGGGTCTATGCGGCTGACGGGAGCCTGTTTCCTTCGCTTGACGCGGGCGTAACCGGGACGCGCGCCCGTTCACAATCCGCCGCGACCGGGCTGCCGGTCTACGGCACGCTGTACAGAGGTAGCCTGACGGCGAGCTATGACGTGGATATCTGGGGCGTCAACCGCAGCACGGCCAATGCCGCCGAGGCCTCGCTGGCGGCGCAAAAAGCCGCCGCCGCGGCCGCGGATTTGACCGTTGCCTCCTCCGTTGCATCCGGCTACGTCACCCTGCTCTCGCTTGACGAACAGCTGCGCGTGACCGAATCCACGCTGAAATCGCGCGAAGAGGCGTTTAACCTCGCGAAACGTCAGTTTGAGACGGGCTACAGCTCGCGCCTGGAGCTGATGCAGTCGGATTCCGAACTGCGCTCAACGCGGGCGCAGGTTCCCGTGCTGCGGCATCAGATTGCGCAGCAGGAGAATGCCCTCAGCCTGCTGCTGGGAAGCAATCCCGGCGCGGTGGCGCGCAGCGAACGCTATGAGACGCTGACGCCCCTGAAGCTCCCGTCACAGCTGCCTTCTGCGCTCCTGAACCGCAGGCCGGATATCGTCCAGGCCGAACGCCAGCTGGTGGCGGCTGACGCCTCGCTCGCGGCGTCGCGCGCCAGCCTGCTGCCGTCGATCAACCTGACCGCCACCGGTTCGGTTCAGGATCGCACCCTTTCCGGCCTGCTGGACAACCCGCTTCAGCTCTGGAGCGTCGGAGGTAGTATCCTTGCCCCGCTGCTGAACCGCCAGGCGCTGAATGCGCAGGTGGATATTTCTCAGTCCCAGCGTAACCAGGCGCTGTACGCCTATGAAAAAACCGTGCGTAACGCGTTTGCCGAAGTGAACAACAGCCTTGATGCGATAAGTCGCTATCAGGAACAGCTGAAGGAGCTGCTTGCCCAGCAGGAGGTGGCCCAGGAGACGCTGCGCATTGCGCAGAACCGCAATCGCAACGGCTACTCCTCCTATCTGGACGTGCTGGACGCGCAGCGCACGCTGTACTCGGTTCAGACCAGCGTCGTGCAGGTGAAAAATAACCTGCTGCTGGCGCAGATTGATTTGTACAGAGCGCTGGGCGGCGGCTGGAATGGCGCGTAAACCCGGTTTGGGCGCTGATGCCCTCACCCCGGCCCTCTCCCACAGGGCGAGGAAGAAAACCCAAGGAGTCAATCTATGCAACAAAAATGGTCTGCCGTAGATAATTACATGATTTCTTCTCTTATCCCTGACGATGACGTACTGAATCAGGTTCTGGAAAACAACAAACGCGCCGGGCTCCCCGAGCACGACGTAGCGGCCAATCAGGGGCAGCTGCTGGCGCTGTTCGTGCGCATGACGCAGGCGCGGCGGATACTTGAGATCGGTACGCTGGGTGCCTACAGCTCAATCTGGATGGCGCGTGCGCTGCCGCCGGACGGTAAGCTCATTACGCTTGAGGCCGATCCCACGCATGCCCGCGTTGCGCGCGAGAATATTCAGCTTGCGGGGTTAAACGAACGCATTGAATTAATTGAAGGCCCGGCGCTGAGCTCGCTGGAGAATTTCGGCGACGTTCCGCCGTTCGACCTGATCTTTATTGATGCCGATAAGCCAAACAATCCCGGCTATCTGGAGTGGGCACTGCACTACTCCCGCCCCGGCACGGTAATTATCGGCGATAATGTGGTGCGTGACGGCGAGGTAATCAACGGGGAAAGCGACGACGCGCGCGTGCTGGGCGTGCGGCGTTTTATTGAGATGGAAGGAGATAATCCGCGTTTAACCGCCACCGCGCTGCAAACGGTGGGGGTTAAGGGATGGGATGGGTTTACGCTGGCGATTGTGAACGGGTGAAAATTGTGCGGGGCTGATGCCCTCACCCCGACCCTCTCCCACAGGGAGAGGGAGAAAACCCGGCAAGGGTTTAACCGGAAATCTGCTCCATCGCCTGCAGAATACGCTTATCCGAAATCGGATACGGCGTACCGAGCTGCTGGGCAAAGAAGCTGACGCGCAGCTCCTCGATCATCCAGCGGATCGCCTGCACGTATTCATCGTCGCGGCGGGCAGGCGGCAGTTTGTTGAGCCACTGCTGCCACGCCTGCTGGACGCTCTCCACTTTCAGCATCTGCGCGCGATCGCGGTGCGGATCGATGGCCATCTTCTCCAGCCGTTTTTCAATCGCCTGCAGATAGCGCAGCGTATCGCCGAGACGATTGAAGCCGTTGCCGGTCACAAAGCCGCGGTAAACCAGGCCGGTCATCTGCGCCTTCACGTCTGACAGCCCGAGCGCCATGGTCATATCCACGCGCCCCTTCAGGCGCTTGTTGATATTGAACACGGTGGTGAGGATCTGCTCCACCTGCTTCGCGATGTCCACCACGGTGTCGTTCAGCTCCGCGCGCACCTTTTCATGAAGCTGGGCAAAGCCCTCTTCCGTCCAGACCGGACCGCCCGCCTCGTGGATCAGCTTGTCCACGCCGCAGGAGATGCAGTCGTCAATCAGATCCAGCACCTTGCCGTACGGGTTAAAGTAGAGCCCCAGCTTGGCCTTGTTCGGCAGCTTCTCGTGCAGATATTTAATCGGCGACGGGATATTAAGCAGCAGCAGGCGACGCAGCCCGCGCCACATCATCTGCTGCTGTTCCTGCGGGTTATCAAACAGTTTGATTGCCACGCTGTCGCGCTCGTCCACCAGCGCAGGCCAGGCTTTGACCTTATAGTTGCCGCGCTTCTGTTCGTAGCTTTCCGGAAGTTGGCCAAAGCTCCAGATATGCAGCCCGCTCTGCTCGATGCCGTCGTCGGCCACCGCAGAGAGCGTCTCCTGGACTTTGCCTTTCAGCGCCTCTTTCAGCTCGCTCAGGGAACGCCCTTCCAGCAGCTTTTTGTTTTTATCGTCCACCACGCGGAAGCTGATTTTCAGGTGATCGGGCACCTGATCCCAGTTCCAGTCGTCGCGGTCGATGGTCGTCCCGGTCATGCGGCGGAATTCACGCTCCAGCGCGTCCAGCAGCGGCAGCTCCAGCGGCGTGACGCGGCCCAAAAACGCTTCCGCGTAGTTTGGCGCAGGCACAAAGTTGCGGCGCACCGGTTTCGGCAGGGATTTGATCAGCGCAATCACCAGCTCGCGGCGCAGGCCGGGGATTTGCCACTCGAACCCGCTCTCGTCCACCTGGTTTAACAGCGGCAGCGGAATGTGGACGGTCACGCCGTCCGCGTCTGCCCCTGGCTCAAACTGATAGGTCAGACGCAGCTTGAGGTTGCCCTGATGCCAGAAGTTCGGGTAGTCGAGCTTGCTGACCGACTCCGCTCCCTCTTTAATCAGCATGCTCTTTTCAAAGTTGAGCAGGTCCGGCGTCTCTTTGCTGGCCTTCTTCCACCAGCTGTCGAAGTGGCGGGCAGAGATAACATCGTGGCTGATGCGCTGGTCGTAAAACTCGAACAGCGCTTCATCATCCACCAGGATGTCGCGGCGGCGCGATTTATGCTCCAGCTCTTCCACTTCGGCGCGCAGCTTCAGGTTTTCACGGAAGAAGGCGTGCCGCGTCTGCCAGTCACCCTCCACCAGCGCGTGGCGGATAAACAGCTCGCGGCACAGGGCCGGATCGATCTGGCTGTAGTTGACCTTACGCGCGGCGACCACCGGCAGGCCGTAAACGGTCACTTTCTCGGTCGCCATCACCGCGCCCTGCGCGCGCTCCCAGTGCGGTTCACTGTACGAGCGCTTAAGCAGATGCTGCGCCACCGGCTCCACCCATTCCGGATCGATACGGGCCGCAATGCGTCCCCACAGGCGGCTGGTTTCCACCAGCTCCGCGACCATGGTCCACTTCGGCGGCTTCTTGAAAAGGCCGGAACCCGGGAAGATGGCGAAACGGGCGTTGCGCGCGCCGGTATACTCCTGCTTCTCGGCGTCCTTCATTCCAATGTGGGACAGCAGGCCGGTCAGCAGCGCGATATGGATTTCGCGGTACTCCGCCGGTTCGCTGTTCACCGGAATGCCCAGCTCTTTCACCACCTGGCGCAGCTGGGTGTAGATATCCTGCCACTCGCGCACGCGCAGGTAGTTGAGGAAATCCACGCGGCACTGGCGGCGGAACTGGTTCGAGGAGAGCGCTTTCTGCTGCTCGCCGAGGTAGTTCCACAGGTTCACGAAGGCGAGGAAATCGGACTCTTTGTCGTGGAAGCGGCGGTGCTTTTCGTCAGACGCCTGCTGTTTGTCCATCGGGCGCTCGCGCGGGTCCTGAATGGAGAGCGCAGAGGTGATGATCATCGCCTCGCGCACGCAGCCGTGCTTTTGCGCTTCCAGAACCATGCGCGCCAGACGCGGGTCGACCGGCAATTGACTGAGCTGGCGGCCCAGCGGCGTCAGCTTGTAGACCGTCGCCTGCTCGTCGGTGGTAATCGCCCCGAGCTCTTCCAGCAGACGCACGCCGTCCTGAATGTTGCGTTTATCCGGCGCTTCGACGAACGGGAACGCCGCGATGTCGCCCAGCCCCAGCGCGGTCATCTGCAGGATAACGGACGCCAGGTTGGTGCGCAGAATTTCCGGGTCGGTAAACTCCGGGCGCGACAGGAAATCATCTTCGGAATAGAGACGAATACAGATCCCTTCCGACACGCGGCCGCAACGGCCTTTACGCTGGTTTGCGGACGCCTGAGAGACCGGCTCAATCGGCAGCCGCTGGACCTTGGTGCGGTAGCTGTAGCGGCTGATGCGCGCCGTGCCCGGGTCGATAACGTATTTAATTCCCGGCACGGTCAGCGAGGTTTCCGCCACGTTGGTCGCCAGGACGATGCGGCGCCCGCCGTGCGGCTGGAAGACGCGGTTCTGCTCGCTGTTGGACAGACGGGCGTACAGCGGCAGGATCTCGGTATGGCGCAGGTCGCGCTTGCTGAGCGCATCGGCGGTGTCGCGGATTTCGCGCTCGCCGCTCATGAAGATCAGAATGTCGCCCGCGCTTTCGTTACCCAGCTCGTCAACGGCATCAAAAATGGCCTGCAGCTGGTCGCGCTCGGTATCATCCGCCTCTTCCACAATCGGGCGATAGCGCACTTCCACGGGGTACGTGCGTCCTGACACCTCGACGATCGGCGCATTGTTGAAGTGCTTCGAGAAGCGCTCCGGATCGATGGTCGCGGAGGTGATGATGATTTTCAGATCCGGGCGGCGCGGCAGCAGCTCTTTCAGGTAGCCGAGCAGGAAATCGATGTTCAGGCTGCGCTCGTGCGCTTCGTCAATGATGATGGTGTCGTACTGCATCAGCAGGCGATCCTGCTGGATTTCCGCCAGCAGAATACCGTCGGTCATCAGCTTGACCATGGTGTTATCGCTCACGTGGTCGCTGAAACGGACCTTGTAGCCGATGCAGCCGCCCGGCTCCGTCTGCAGCTCTTCGGCAATACGGTTGGCAACGGTGCGCGCCGCCAGACGACGCGGCTGGGTGTGGCCAATCAGGCCTTTGATCCCGCGGCCCAGCTCCATACAGATTTTCGGCAGCTGGGTGGTTTTCCCCGAACCGGTTTCACCCGCGACAATCACCACCTGGTGGTCGCGGACGGCCTCAAGGATGTCCTGTTTTTTCTGGCTGACGGGCAGGTTTTCCGGGTAGGTAATCGCCGGTCGCGCGGCTTCGCGCAGCAAGACTTTCCCTGCCGCCTGTTCAATCTCTTTCCCCATCTCCTGGTAAATGGCCTGCTGAGCATCAGGATTTTTAACCTTCTTAACGCCGTGCAGACGGCGGGCGAAACGCTGTTTGTCGCGCAGCATCAGAGAATCGAGCTGTTGCAGGAGGATCGGGAAGGTGAATTTTTGTTGTTCTGTCATAGCGTTAAAGGGCAGTACACGCCCTGATAAATTCTCTTTTTAATGATTGCTATAGAGTACCACAATGACGCCTTTCGCGCCTTATTCAAAAAATTCGAACATAGGCTTCGATATATTGCGCTATCTCTATGGCAGGATTGTGAATAGAGTGTCAACAAGCAACGGGGCAACCCCCTTCAATCAAATGCAAAAACAGGAATCACCCATGAGCAAAGTATTAGTTTTGAAATCCAGTATTCTGGCAGGGTACTCTCAGTCTGGTCAGCTGTCTGATTACTTCGTTGAACAGTGGCGTGAACAGCATTCTGCTGACGAAATCACCGTGCGTGACCTGGCTGCAAACCCAATTCCTGTGCTGGATGGCGAGCTGGTTGGCGCGCTGCGCCCAAGCGATGCACCGCTGAGCCCACGTCAGCAGGAAGCCCTGGCGCTCTCTGACGAGCTGATTGCCGAGCTGCAGGCGCACGACGTTATCGTCATCAACGCCCCAATGTACAACTTCAACATCCCTACCCAGCTGAAGAACTACTTCGACCTGGTGGCACGCGCTGGCGTAACCTTCCGTTACACCGAGAATGGCCCTGAAGGTCTGGTGAAAGGCAAACGTGCGATCGTACTGACCAGCCGTGGCGGCATCCATAAAGACACCCCAACCGACCTGGTTGCGCCGTACCTGAGCCTGTTCCTGGGCTTCATCGGCATCACTGACGTGAACTTCGTGTTCGCTGAAGGTATCGCCTACGGTCCTGAAGTGGCGACCAAAGCGCAGACCGACGCGAAAGCCGCTATCGACAGCCTGGTTGCAGCGTAAGACTTCACCCTCTCACCGCCCGGTGGGAGGGTTTTTCTTTTCCCCCGCATTTCGTTATCATCCGCTCCCACTCTCCAGCCGGGCGGCCTGATGTCTGCGATCATTGATTCTTTTATTGCCCCACCGTGTCACGATGACATTCAGATCCTCTGGCAGGATGAACATCTGCTGCTGATCGATAAGCCTTCCGGCCTGCTCAGCCTCTCGGGAAAAAATCCGCAAAACCTTGATTCCGTTCACTATCGTCTGGTCCAGACCTTCCCCGGCTGCACGCTGGTACACCGCCTGGACTTCGGCACGTCCGGGCTGATGGTGGTTGCGCGCAATAAGACCATCAACGCGGCACTGTGCCAGCAGTTCAGCCAGCGTAGCGTGGAGAAAGTCTACAGCGCCCTGCTTTGCGGACATGTGGAAAATGACGAAGGTGTAATCGATGCGCCGATTGCCAAAGACCCGGCGCTGTTCCCGCTGATGTCGATCTGCGCCATCACCGGGAAACCCGCCCGCTCCCGCTACCGGGTGATGGAACGGTTTTATCAGGAGACGGGACTGCCGTTAACGCGGGTTGAACTTACTCCGGAGACCGGGCGAACCCATCAGCTGCGTATTCACTGCCAGGGGCTGGGGCACCCGATTCTGGGCTGCGATCTGTATGGTGGTCTTGACGTACCGGGCGCTGAAGGAACGCCCCGGCTGATGCTGCATGCCAGCGAGCTGAATTTTATTCATCCCGTGAGCGGAGAGCCGGTTAACGCCCGACACGCCGCCCCGTTCTGAACGCGTTTTACCACATCAAATCGTCAGGGATTTTGAAGTCAGCGTACGGATCGTCTTCGTCCTGCTCTTCCTGGCTGAGCGCGCTGTTTAACACGATGCTGTCGGCATCGCGCTGGGCAATTTTATCGGCTACCACCGCCGGAATAATCGCGTATTCGCAGTCGCCGCTGGCGTTAATCACCAGACGGGCAATCGCCAGACGGCCGTTGATCAGCTGAGCCTGGGTTTGCTTGTCGACGTCGATTTTTTTGATCAGATTACCGTCGGTGAAGTTAAAGGTGATGTTGCCTTTCGCCACGGTGATGCGGTTCATCTCAATCAGCTGTTTCACCTGCGCCTTAAACTCTTTCGCCATCACGGCCTGCTTCTGCTGCTCGCTCAGCAGCTTGTCACGCTCGATCTGCGCCTTCTTGTTCTCTTCTACCGCTTCCCGAGCCTCACGCGCCTGAACGCGTGATTTCTTTGCCGTGCGCTGCACTTTCGCCGCTTTCTTGCTGCTGACCAGGCCCGCTTTCAGCATCTGCTCTTGTAAGGTGAGTTTTGTCATGATTGTTTCTAAACCGGTTGGAAATTTTGGGGATTATAGCGGGAATTACAGAGCGTGTGCCAGAGAAGTAGGCATCGCGTTTTGTCGCCTGAGCCTTGTTTATTCTTTATTCAGCGTTTACTAGTGGTATAGCCGCAAGAGTGATTAAAAATTGTCAGGTCATTTTCTTAAAAAAAAATGAGCAACTCATAAATATGATGTGAGTTGAATATCTGTACCCGCTTCAGGCTTAGGCTGCTTTTCTCTTATTAAAAGAGCAAGGAGAAAATATGACCTTAAAAGGAACAATGCTGCTTAACGGTGCTGACTATGCGCCTTTTAACCTGCACGGCGTCGGCGTGTTTATGGCCCATTCCGGGCAGGGTATTTACAGAAACAATGGATTATGTGGTGCTGTTAAAGGCTCAGGCCCAATTCCCCCAGGGAAATACTGGATTGTTGACAGAGGGACTGGAGGTTTCTTTTCAGGGTTAAAAGCGAAGGTTCAGGATCGGTGGAACAAGGTTAGATCCGGGGCAGAATTTGGCCGCGATGAGTGGTTTGCTTTATACAAGGATGACTGGGGTATCGATGATGGCACCTGGATTGATAACGTCTATCGGGGTTTGTTTCGGCTGCATCCGGGTACGCTATCTGAGGGATGTATCACGATTGCCCATGATTCTGATTACGCATTGATCCGCAATGCTCTGATGAGTACGGAACTTATTCAGGTTCCCTGTATGCGTTCATTGATGGCACGCGGCTGGGTTGAGGTGATTGAAAGTGGCTACACCAACGCTTGTCCGTAAATGGGGCCTCAGGCTATTCAAAACGGTCTGGTTTATATGCATCAGCATTATAGTAGGCCGCATATTGGGACCCGCTGAACGCTATCTTGATCATGACGTGGCCTCATCTATATGTGATTTTATTTATGGCGACGTGAATGCAGAAACAATATATGACACATATACCAATATCGATATTTTAATCGTACTGACCCTCGCAACGGTTATTTATCGCTTAACAACACTGCTACTCAATAAAATAAGGAAATAAAGAATGCCAATTCCTCCCTACATGTGGCTAAAAGACGATGGTGGAGCAGATATTAAAGGTTCCGTTGATGTTCAGGACCGTGAAGGTAGCATTGAGATCATAGGGCTGAGTCATGGCCTTAACCTACCGGTAGACAGCGCTAACGGCAAGATCACCGGCACGCGTCAACACTCATCCATGCGGATTGAAAAGGAGGTTGATAGCTCCACGCCCTATCTCTATAAAGCAGCATCTACCGGTCAGGCGCTTAAAAGCGCTGAAATCAAGTTCTATCATATTAATGATGCCGGACAGGAAGTCTGTTATTACACCGTCTTGATGGAGAACGTAAAGGTTACGGGTGTTAACTGCAGCGTGCCGAACGTGAAGATCGCTGCCAACAATAAAATGAACCATATTGAAAGCGTAAGTTTGCAGTACGAAAAAATCACCTGGCGCATTGTCGACGGCAACATCATGCACAGTGACGCCTGGAACGAACGTCCTACAGCATAACGCTAAGGGGCGCGATGCCCCTTACTCTTCCTATGCCAGCATGTGCGCAACACTGTTCATGAACTTCCCTCATGTTGCATTGAAATTAAGTCACTTCCCCTGCGCCGCGGGCTAAGGCATAAATTATGCATCGGTAACTTCTTAGCAACATGAACTTAGGATGCATAACCACAATGAGCAAAGCTTTCACATATTCCCTTAAGCGCAGTTGCTTCGATGAGAATTACAACCCGTCTGAAAATACGCGTACGACCACCAACTTTGCCAACCTGGCGCGCGGGGAAAAACGTCAGGAAAACCTGCGCAATACGCTGGTGATGATCAACAACCGCTTCAACGCTCTGGCGCGCTGGGATAACCCAAACGCCGATCGCTATGCGGTTGAGCTTGAAATCATCTCTGTCGATTTGAACATTGGCGCGGAAAAGCCATTCCCGGCTATTGAGATACTGCAAACCACTATTGTCGACAAGAAAAACAACCTGCGCATCCCTGGCATCGTCGGGAATAACTTCTCGTCTTACGTGCGGGATTATGATTTCAGCGTCCTGCTGCTGGAGCACAACAAGAACCAGCAGCACTTCAGCATCCCGGAAAAGTTTGGCGAACTGCACGGTAATATTTTCCGCCATTTTGTGCGTTCACCGGAATACAAAGAGAACTTCAAAAAAGGACCGGTGATCTGCCTGAGCGTATCCAGCAAAGATACCTATCGCCGCACCGGCAACCAGCACCCCGTGCTGGGCGTGGAGTATCAGCCGGACGGCGAGTCGCTAACGGAACAGTACTTCGCGAAGATGGGCCTGAACGTGCGCTACTTTATGCCGGAACACAGCGTGGCGCCTTTCGCCTTCTTCTTCACCGGGGATTTGCTGAGCGACTACACCGATCTCGAACTGATCGCCACCATCAGCACGATGGAGACGTTCCAGAAGATCTATCGCCCGGAGATTTATAACGCCAACTCGGCGGCCGGGCTGTGCTACCGACCGGATCTGAACCAGCAGGATCACTCCTTAACCAAAATTGTGTATGACCGGGAAGAGCGAAGCCGTCTGGCGATTGAACAGGGTCGGTTTACCGAAGAATACTTTATTAAGCCTTACAAACACATTATTGAGCAGTGGTCTGATAACTACACGCTTTAATACATTAAAAAAGGTCTTTTATTATGAAAACATTGCTCCCGACTTCTACCGCTGGCAGCCTGCCAAAGCCGACCTGGCTTGCGCAACCTGAAACGCTGTGGTCACCCTGGAAATTACAGGATCAGGAACTGCTGGCGGGCAAGCAGGATGCGCTGCGCCTGTCTCTGGATGAGCAGATCCGTGCGGGAATCGATATCGTCAGCGACGGGGAACAGACCCGTCAGCACTTCGTCACCACCTTCATTGAACACCTGAGCGGCGTTGATTTTGAGAACCGCCAGACGGTTCGCATTCGTAACCGCTATGACGCCAGCGTGCCGACCGTAGTTTCTGCGGTTGCGCGCCAGAAACCGGTCTTCGTCGACGATGCCAGGTACCTGCGCCAGCTTACGGACAAGCCGATCAAATGGGCCCTGCCGGGGCCGATGACCATGATCGACACCCTTTACGACGCGCACTATAAAAGCCGCGAAAAGCTGGCCTGGGAATTCGCCAAAATCCTCAACCAGGAAGCGCGTGAGTTAGAGGCCGCGGGCGTGGATATTATCCAGTTCGACGAACCGGCGTTTAACGTCTTTTTTGACGAGGTCAATGACTGGGGCATCGCCGCGCTGGAGCGCGCCATCGAAGGGCTGAAGTGCGAGACCGCGGTCCACATCTGCTACGGCTACGGCATCAAGGCCAATACCGACTGGAAAAAGACGCTCGGATCCGAGTGGCGCCAGTACGAAGAGGCCTTCCCTAAGCTGCAGACCTCTAACATCGACATCATCTCCCTGGAGTGCCACAACTCCCGCGTGCCGATGGATCTGCTTGAGCTGATCCGAGGTAAAAAAGTGATGGTTGGCGCGATTGACGTAGCAACCAACACGGTTGAAACGCCGGAGGAAGTGGCCGATACGCTGCGTAAAGCGCTGCAGTTTGTCGATGCGGACAAGCTTTATCCGTCAACCAACTGCGGCATGGCTCCCCTCTCCCGTCAGGTGGCTAACGGCAAGCTGAGAGCACTCAGCGCTGGCGCAGAGATTATCCGCAAAGAGCTTGGCGCGTAATCCCTTACGTTTGCCAGTACGGCGGCGTACCAAAACGCTCAACGTAATAATCAATTACCGCCCTGACGTTCAGGGGCGGATGTCGGGCATCAGGGTAGATCGCCGCGATCGCCTGCTGTTCCGTATTGATGGCGCACTCCAGCGCGGGCAGGAGCGGAATCAGCTCACCGCGCTGGAGCGGCTCGCTCACCAGCCAGTCCGGAAACAATACAATCCCCATCCCGCCCCGCGCCGCAGCCAGCAGCGCCTCCGCATTATTCGAGGTCATCAATGGCGTCACGGGATAGTGTCTCCACGCCTCGCCCGCCCTGCGCAACAGCCAGCGGTTAGGCCCTGACGATCCGCGATAGACCAGACAGTGATGGCGATTCAGATCGTCCGGCCCTTCAGGCGCACCGTGTCTACGCACGTAATCTGGCGACGCGGCCAGATGATACACCTGCTGCCCGAACACCCGCGCGTGAAAAGATGAGTCCGTTAGCACGCCAATCCGGAAGATCACGTCGGCGGCATCCCGGTGCGGGTCGATAAAATCATCGGTCAGCGTCAGCTCTACGTTCAGGCGGGGATAGCGTTCCGACAGGCCGGGAAGGCCGGGCGCAATGTGCTTCTGGCCGAAAAACACCGGTCCGTTAATGCGGATCGCACCGGACGGTTCCACCGCACGCGCGTCCAGCTCCCGTCGCGCCTCTTCCAGGTTTTCCGCCATTGACCGGGCGTAGCGGATAAACAGATGACCGCTTTCCGTGGGAATGACGGCCCGCGTATTGCGATAGAAAAGCTGCTGCCCGAGCGCATCCTCAAGCTGGTGGATCACGCGCGATATCTGCGAGGCCGAAATGCCCTGCCGCCGCGCCACAACGGAGAAATTCTGCGCTTCATACACGTCGATGAAGATCAGCAGCGTGCGGATGTTGATGTTGCTGGCGTCGACCATTAATGCAAATCCTGCAAAGGTGTTTCCAGCATTATGGCATTTTTCTCACCAGGCTCGCGACGTAATCTTCTTCGCCTGAAAACGGAGGAAGAAGAATGCAGTTTGTTTTGATTTTACTGGTGATTGCTGGCGGGATGGGCCTCTCCGTCGAGGCGGGGCTGCTGGGACCGCTGGGGGGAAAAGTCGGAGATTTATGGGCGACGTTCAGCATTTTTGGCGTCGGCGCCGCGCTGACGTTTCTGCTGATGCTGTTTTTCAGCCCGCGCAACAGCCCGTCGTTTTTCGCACAGCCCGGCTGGCAGCTGCTCGGCGGCGTGCTCGGTCCGGTATACGTGGTCATCCTGACCGTGGCGACACCCGCCATCGGCATCGCCATGACCATGATTGGCATTCTGGCCGGCCAGGTCTTTAAAAGCCTGATCATTGACCACTATGGTCTGCTGGGTTCGCCGCACAGGAAGATAAACGCGAAGCGCATTATTGCACTGGGGTTCATCATTGCGGCACTTGTTCTGGTCGCACAGGGGTAACGTATGACGCTGATTATGATTCTTCTGGCCGTCTGCGGCGGCGCGACGCTGAGCATTCAGGCCGCCATTAACGGCCAGCTTGGCAGCAGCGTGGGCGTATTCAAAAGCGCCTTCCTGACATTCTCCGTCGGCGCGCTGGTGACCGCCCTGCTGATTTTCTTCTTTGAGCCTAAGCAGGCCGTCAGCCTGCTGGACGTGCCGAAATGGCAGCTTCTCGGGGCAATGTTTGGCGTGCCCTATATCGTGATAATGGTCCTCGCCGTACAGCGCATCGGCACCGCCGTCGCCACGGTGGCGGTCATATTCGGCCAGCTCGCCATGAGCATGTTGATTGATAACTTTGGCTGGCTGGGTAATGCCGCTATTCCCTTTTCGCCGAGCCGTCTGGGGGCGGTAGTCTGCCTGGGTATTGCTCTCTGGTTCATCTACTCGAGCAGTAAAATTCACAGCACCCGCGACTAGACTCATGTCTTACGGGTAAAGAACAGCGTTACCGTGGCGACGGTAACGCCCAGCTTCTTCATCTCGGTTTTATTAAACAGATGGTTCTCATCCTGCAGGTACATCCAGTCGTCAAAGTTCAGTAGCCACGTGCTCCCGTTGGCCTTCACGTTCATGCTGTAATGCCAGTTGAACGCGTTGCCGGCGGCCTGCCCCGTCGCCACCCCTTCGATATCCCCCGCCGTTCCCTCGTAGCGATCGTTCCCCAGGCGCCGGATATGCCAGACCCGCTGCTGCTTCTCACCGTCGTCATAAACGAAGTGCTCGTTGAGCGTCAGCGTATCGCCAATCACATCCCCGGCAATCTCAACGTGAAAGCGGCGGATCTGCTTGCCGCTGCGATCCTGCACCATCCCCCACGCTTCAGTTTTACCCTGGAAGTAGTGGAAGATATCCAGCCGCGGCTGCTGCTGGCGGTACTCGGTCACCTCCGTGCTACAGCCCGCCAGAAGCATCGTCAATGCCAGCGCCATCATCAGAAAACGTTTCATTTTTGGCCTCCGATTAACTGCTGACGCAGTTCAGGATATTGCGTGCGGGGATCGAGCCAGATGGCCAGAAAGCGGGTGCTGAACGCTTCTGACTGGCGTGGTCCCAGGGGAATAAAGGTTTTCTGAAGGGTCGGATCGCGATACCAGAACTGCCCCTGCTTATCGTTGAGAACAAACGCCAGCTGTGAGCCCTGTCGGACATCAGGCCACAGCGACTGGAGCATCCGCAGCCAGGCTTCGCTTTGCGCTTCCTGCGCCAGGATACCCTGCGCCTGCCACTGGTCGCGGGTCGCCTCGACCAGTTCATCGCGATCGATGTCGCGCGCATAGGTAATAATCAGCGCCTGATCCTGGCCCTCCCGACCGTAACGCCCGTCCGGAGTACGCAGCTGGGAGGTATAGACCGTGAACGGCCCCCAGGTAAGCGTGGCGTCGCCCACCTTCCGCCACGCCAGCCAGTCGGCGGCCTGGCCAACGGGAACAACCAGCGTCAGACAAAGCAGCAAAAATGCAGCTTTCATTTTTGTCTCCCCATCAGCAGGTGGAAAAACAGCATCAATACCAGCCACCCCGGCGCCATCCAGCTGACGACGATAAAGGTTGGCTCCAGAAACGTGATGGCACCCAGCCGCTCGCCAATCAGGTACGCTACCGGGCCTCCCACGGCGGCAAGCAGGGTCAGCAGCCAGCCGGGCAACGTGGTGGTGCGCGTAAGCTGCGTCCAGACGGTGGCAAACATCAGCCACAATGCCACCATCCATAGCGGCATCAGGGAGTCGCCCGTAAAGGCAATCAGTCCCGTCAGCGCCCAGAGCGTATCCAGCAAACTTCCCGCCGCGGCCAGCCCAATGGCGTAAAAACGGTATACAGACGGCAAAAGCAGGCACGCCAGAACCGCCAGCGCGAGCCAGATAATCAGGCCCTTTTCGCGAAAGAGCACCACCAGCGTCCAGTAAAGATCGAACGCGACGGCCAGCAGAAAGACCTGAAGATATCGTTTCATACGCGCTCGGCGGTCAGCTGCACCACGCTGATGGTGCGGGCGTTAAACCCGGCTTCGCAGTAGCCAAAGTAGTACAGCCACATACGGCGAAACCGCTCATCGAAGCCGAGCTTTTCAATCTCCTGCCAGGCGTGGACAAAGCGCTGCCGCCAGAGGGCCAGCGTGCGGGCGTAGTCCGGTCCCATGTCGAAAAGATTGCGCACCACGAAATCGGTGTGGCGCGTCATCAGCTCGTTCATCGCGGTGATGCTCGGCAGGAAGCCGCCGGGGAAGATGTAGCGCTGGATAAAATCGACGCTTTTGCTGTAGTCGCGATAGCGCTGGTCCTGAATCGTGATGGCCTGAATCGCCATCCGTCCTCCCGGGCGCAGCCGCGCCTGGCAGGTACGGAAGAACGTGGGCAGATAGCGCTGACCGACGGCTTCAATCATCTCTATCGAGACTAGCTTGTCGTACTGTCCGGTGAGGTCGCGATAGTCGCAGAGCAGCACCTCGACCCGATCCTGCAGTCCGGCGCGCGCAATTCGCTCGGTCGCCCAGACGTATTGCTCCTGTGACAGCGTGGTGGTAGTCACCCGACAGCCATAACGACGGGCCGCGTATTCCGCCATCGCGCCCCAGCCGGTACCGATCTCCAGCAGGTGGTCATTCGGTTCTAGCATTAACTGGTCACACATGCGCGCCATTTTGGCCTGCTGGGCCGCCGTCAGGTCCTGCTCGTCCTCCGTAAACAAGGCGCTGGAATAGAGCAGCTCTTTATCCAGAAAATGGGCGTAGAAGGTATTGCCCAGATCGTAATGAGCGGCAATATTTTCACGCGCCTGCGCGCGGGAGTTACGCCGCGTCCAGTGGCGCAGACGCTCCAGCGGCCTGCCGAACAGGCGGAACCCGTTTTCCAGACGGCCAAGCACCTCGCCGTTGAGCGCCAGCAGTTCCAGAAGCGGCGTAAGGTGCGTGGTTTCCCATTCGCCGTCCATCCAGGCTTCTGCGGCAGCAAGGCTACCGCCCGTTAAAACTCGCCAGTAAACGCCGGGCGTGAGGATTTGTACGTCGGCGTGCAGCGCGGAGGATGTCTCGCCAAAATGGAAGGTCTGCGCCCCTTCACGCAGGGTGAGCGAGCCGCCGCGGATACCGCTTAACAGACGAAAAAGCAGCCAGCGCGCGATGCGCACGTTGCGCGGGATATCGGGTTCTAACGCAAAGACGGGATCGGTCATGAGCGTTCACTCCTGCTGACGGGATGGTTATACAGCGGCACGCGCTTGAGCCAGAGCCGCAGCGCCTGCCAGTAGATGGCAAAAACAGTTTTCAGGGTCATAAGCGGGACGCGAACCAAAAGCGAACGCAGCGCCGGGCGCGTCAAAGGCTCCCGGCGCAGGGCCAGCGTGGCGTCAAAGACCTTCGCTTCCTGATGATTTTCAATGTGCATATGCAGCGTGTTGTCCGGGTCGTTAAAGCGCCAGTGGTAGGTCATGTCCATCGGGTTAAAGGGGGATACGTGAAACGCTTTTTCCGTGGGCTGTGCATTCTGTCCGTTGACGGCATAGTAATGACGTTCATTCCACGGCGTGTTTCGGACCTCCGCCAGCACCCAGCGCAGCGTCTCCTTCTCGTCATAGCAGTAGTAAAAGTTGACCGGATTGAAATGAAAGCCGAAATAGCGCAGCTGCGTCAGGAGCATGACCCGCCCGTCCGGACGTTCTCCGGTCAGGCTCTCCAGCCTGCTGAGCACGTTCTCCTTAAGCGGCGTGCCGAGCGGATAGTCCGCGTCGTGGAACGAGGCGGCGGCAAAGCGATTGTGCCGTACGCCGACGGACGGCAGCAGCGGCAGTTCATCGAGATCCAGCCAGGCCATAAAGACGCTGTAGCTGAATTCGTGGTTTTTCGGCTGGAGGCGGCGGTGGCGTAATACGCCGTGGTAGAGGCAGCTGTTCATCTTAGTTCCCCTCTCCGGCCGCTATCGCATTGACCACGTCCAGCGCGCTGCGCACGCCATCCTCATGAAAACCGTTGTACCAGTAGGCCCCGCAGTACCAGCTCCGGTTATGACCGTTGATCTCGCCGCGCCGCGCCTGCGCCCGCCAGCTTTGCGGGTTAAACAGCGGATGTTCATAAACGAAGCGTTGCAGAACGAAGCGTTCATCTACCGGTGCGTCAGGGTTCAGGGTGACGCAGAACAGCGGACTGCCCGCAGGCAGCCCCTGCAGAATGTTCATGTTGTAGGTAACACAGGCGCTGGCCTGCTCCTGCGCGCTCAGGCGGTAGTTCCAGCTCGCCCACGCGCGCGGCCGCACCGGCAGCCAGCGCGGGTCGCTGTGCAACACAACCTCGTTGCGCTGCCAGCCAATATCGCCCAGCACCTCGCGCTCTGCGGAGGTGGGATCGTCAAGCATCGCCAGAGCACTGGCGGAGTGGCAGGCAAAAATCACCCGATCGAAAGTATGGCTGCCGTTTTCAAGCTGAAGCGTAACCCCGTCCTCGTGGCGGCTCACCCGCTGCACCGGTGAATTGAGATGCAGCGTCAGCCGATCGCCTAATTTGTCCAGCATCGCGCGGATATACTCTCGCGAGCCGCCCGGCACCACGTACCACTGCGGGCGATGGGTGATATCCAGCAGCCCGTGATTCTGGAAGAAACGTAAGAAAAGCGGCAGCGGGAAGCGCTTCATCTCCTGCAGCGAGGATGACCAGATCGCGGCTCCCATCGGCAAAATATAGTGGCGCGCAAAAAACGGCGTAAAGCCGTGCTGGTCCAGAAACGTCTGCAGCGTGGCGTTCGGGTCCACCTCCCCGTCCAGCGCCTGTTTTGCCAGACGATTGAAGCGGACGATCTCGCCAAGCAGACGCCAGAACGCCGGATTCACCAGGTTGCGACGCTGGGCAAACAGCGACGTCAGGGTGTGACCGTTGTACTCCAGCCCCGTTTCGGGGTTGTGTACCGAAAAGCTCATCTGCGTTTTTTGCCCGCTGATGCCCAGCTCGCTGAGCAGGCCCATAAAGCGCGGATAGGTGCGGTCGTTGTAGACGATAAAACCGGTATCGATCGCGTATGTGCCCTGGGGCGTCGTCACGTCAACCGTTGCGGTATGGCCGCCCGGTGTGGATCCCGCTTCAAACAGGGTCACCTGATGATGCCCGGCCAGGCGCCAGGCGCAGGTCAGCCCGGCAATGCCGCTGCCGATAATCGCAATGTTCATGAACGCACCATCCTGCGCAGCAGCGCGCGCTGTAGAAACGCAGGCAGCCCGGAGAGCAGCCGCAAAATGAAGCCAAACCCGGACGGAAACGCGATGTGCATTTTCCCGGCCGCCAGACCGATACGGATCGCCTTCACCGCCTCGTCGACGGTCACCCTGCCCGGCATGGCGAAATCGTTTTTTTGCGTCAGGGGCGTATCGACAAAGCCCGGGGAAACAACCGTCACGGCAATGCCTTTTGGCTCCCAGTCCAGGCGCAGGCTTTCGGCAAACCAGCTCAGCGCGGCTTTGGACGCGCCATAGGCCTCTGCACGCGGGAAGGGAAGCCAGTGGGCCATCGAACTCACCAGCACCACGCGGTTACCGGCAACCAGCTGCGGCTGTAGCGCCTCAAGGCAGTTCACCGGCCCGAGGAAATTGGTGTTCATGATCCGCTCTACCAGCGCTGCGTCCACCACGCCCTGGTCGAGATATTCGCAGGTTCCGGCGCAGAGAATAATCAGATCGGCGTAACTGCCGGTCAGCGCCTGGCGACAGGCGTCCCGGTCCGTCATATCGAACAGACGAACGGTAAGATTGGGGCAGGTCTGATGCAGCGCTTCCAGACGCGCCGGATCGCGCCCGCAGGCAATCACATGGTAGCCGTCAGCGGCAAAGGATTTTGCCAGCCCGGCGCCAATGCCCGAGCTTGCGCCGGTAATCAGCACCGTCTTCATGATTTAACCCTCCGCTTCACGCCGCGTACCGCCCAGCCCAGCAGAGGGAGATGCTCGTAGATCATCTCTCCCGCGTCGTAGTAGTCGCGCTGGCGCGTGATGAGATCGTTTTCCGTCTCCACCACCGAGCACCCCGGCAGATCGAGCGGCTCACCTCCGGCAATGCGCGGATGCGACCAGTGCATCACCCAGGTGACAACAAACCGGTTCCCACTGCACAGCGGCGGATCGATAGAAAAACGGCAATTCTCGACGTTGGCCAGCAGATGGGTGAAATAGCGCTGGAGCGCAAAAATACCGTCATGCTCGCCGAACGGATCGACAAGCGTGGCGTTTGAATGGTAAAGCCCGACCAGAGCGGACGGCGGCTGGCTATCCAGTGCGGCGTAGTACTCAACAAACCGACTCACGACAGAGGGCAAAGTGCTCATGGGTCACATCCTGGCTGTAAACAACGTGGCGTAATCGCATACTTAAAACTTACACAATTAACGTTATTTGTCCAAGTTTGTGCAAAATTATTTTTTATTACTTATAAATATCAACAACTTGATAACTCAATCATTTGACGTTTTTGTATGCCGGGTAAGGCGTAGCCGCCAACTGGCTTTCACTTTCAGGTTATCCTTAAGGCAAATTCAGCGGTCATCTTCCAGGCTTATCCTTTTTATTCATAAGGATGCCTGACATGAAACGTTTCTTTCTCTCCCTTTTCTCCAGCCCGGAATCCTTACTGCAGGTGATGAGCCAGCAGGAAATTATTGAAGCCGTCGAAGATGGCGATCGCATCATCATCGACCAGGACGGGAACGCCTCCGTTAACTACAAAAGCAACGAGGTGCGGCAGGATTTTCTGCGTCACGTCAACATGCTGAAGAGGGCCTGATATGGGAACGGCGATATTTATGGTGCTGATGGTCTGCGGGTACTGGTACACCAGCCGCGACCTGTCGACCCGCTTTAAAATCAAGCGTTCCTTCGGCTGGGACGTCTATTTTCTTGTGGCGCTGTACGGCTGTATTTTCGTTCTGCAGGGGGTGATTGCCACGGGTCTGCTCTGGCTACTCTTGCTCGCCCTTTCCGCCGCCAATAACGCTTTTCACTTTGCCTCACCGAAATACACCGACTGGCAAATCGACTTTATGAACTGGAGTTTTTTGGGCATTCAGGCGCCGGTTGTCGTGATGCTGGCGTTCGCCATCCTGTTTTGCCTCTACCGCTCTAACTGGGCAGGCAGCGCCAGGCTGGACGGCGAAAGCCGGAAAAAGCTCTACAAACGTCTGGCGCAGTCGAGCGGTATCGAACAGCTGCTATACCAGTGTATGGAACAAGGCGAGCTGGCGCAGGTCACGCTCCGCTCGAGACGGATTTACGTCGGCATGATCCACACCGCGACGCTGGAATATGAAAAAACGGCCAATATCGTGCTGATCCCGATGTTGAGCGGGTACCGGGATGCGAAGACGATGAACCTGCGCATCGAGAATAATTACAGCAGGTGGTATGCGGAGCATGACATTACGCTCGACTCTGAACCCCGCAGCGCCATGTCATTCCGCAAGGTGATTTTACTCAATCAGATTGAGAGCATCTCGCTGTTCGATCCCGCAAGCGCCAGCGCGCTGTCGCTGGCACAGCGGGACGAGAGCCCTGGCCCTAAAGAGACATCCCCATAATTTTGAGTACGCTCTGCTGGGAAGCGTACAGGACAAAAGGCGAATGACACATCATTTGCGGTTGTATTCACGGTTGCGCAGTCTGATAAAGATCCCAGCGGTTGCCGTAAATATCTTCAAACACCACCACCATACCGTACTCTTCCTCACGAGGTTCTTCGCAGAAATGAACGCCTTTTGCCTTCATGGCATGGTAATCGCGCCAAAAATCATCCGTCTGAAGGAACAGGAAAACTCTGCCGCCGCTTTGATTACCGATAAAACCTTCCTGCCTCTCGTTAGAGGCACGAGCCAGCAGGATATTGCAGTCGCTTTCCGGGTTGGGTGAGACGACTACCCAGCGTTTTCCCGGTTGCGGCGTATCCTCTACAAGGGTAAACCCCAGCTTGTCGGTGTAGTATTCAATGGCACGATCGTAGTCATCAACCACAATAGCCACGCAGCCAAGGCATCGTTTCTGTGTTCTCATTTTTTCGTTTCCTTTGCACAAATGGGTTACGGATAACGCTATTCCATTGAAGCGTGCTGACCGCCAGGCTTACAGGCTTGCGTAAGCCTCACGTTTTTCTGCCCATTTCAGCATGGCATCAAGCGCCGGACATAATGCCTGCCCCCAATCGGTGAGGCGATACTCTACTTTCGGTGGCACTTGAGGGTAAACCATCCGCGAAACGATACCGTCGGACTCGAGTTGTCGAAGTTGCTGCGCCAGCATCTTTTGGGAAATACCGGGGATCAGTTTTTCGAAATCAGAATAGCGCTGCACTTTTCCGTCGAAAAGATGAAAAAGAATAATTAATTTCCAGCGCCCTTCCAGCAACCGTAATACTTGCTCCACGCCGCTTGCGGCAGATTCCGGACTATATAACTTACTCATAATTTAGTAACTCACTTTTTCGTGCGTACTTGTTAATTACTCAGTCTATGTTGAATATACCTGTACTGTAAATAATGGGAGCGAAAGTCCATGTCATTAGATATTGATTTTAAAGGCAAGCGCGTGCTTGTTACCGCTGGCACGAAAGGGCTCGGCAAAGCAGTCGTCGAACTTTTAAAACAACTCGGTGCAACGGTATTTACCACGGCGCGCCACGATCCAGACGTAAATATCGCGGATACTTTCGTAGCCGCTGATCTTACTACGGTCGCTGGATGTGCCTCAGTCGCATCCGCAGTGCAGGAACAGATGGGAGGTGTCGACGTAATTATCCATGTTGCAGGCGGTTCAACCTCACCCGGCGGCGGTTTTGCTTCACTTGGCGAAGACGAGTGGCAGCAGGAGCTCAATCTTAATTTGTTACCTGCAGTACGCTTAGATCGCGCCCTGCTTCCCGGAATGCTTGAGCAGGGAAATGGGGTGATTATTCACGTGACGTCTATCCAGCGTGAACTGCCTTTACCGGATTCAACAACGGGTTATGCGGCGGCTAAGGCAGCCCTCTCAACCTACAGTAAAAGTCTTTCAAAGGAAGTCTCGCCGAAAGGTGTTCGGGTGGTGCGCGTTGCCCCCGGCTGGATCGAAACTGAAGCGGCAGTGGCACTGGCGGATAGACTGGCAAAGCAGGCAGGAACAGACTATGAAGGTGGCAAACAGATCATTATGAAGGCGTTAGGTGGAATACCGCTCGGACGCCCTGCCCGACCGATTGAGGTTGCCAACCTCATCGTCTTCCTCGCTTCATCGCATGCTGCGAGTATCACAGGTACTGAATTTGTGATTGATGGCGGCACCATTCCAACAGTGTAACGCGGATGCTTAATCGACCTGGTGCAAGAGTTGATTAAGCACCGGAATCTCACTGGCCGGTCAGTTCCGCTAAGACCCTTTTTAACGCATTTATTATCGTTTCTGTATCCATGCCCATTTGCGCATGAATAATCGCGCCGTCAATGAGCAACATGATTTCATTGACGACGCGCTCATCAGCAATCTTCGTCAGCAACGCAATAATCTTCTTTGTTTCGATTTTATGATCGCGGCAAATCTCTTTTATTTCGCTTTCAATCTCTTCGGATTTGGCTTCCGCGCTGGCGTTAATAAACGCGCAGCCGTGGAACTCGGGCGAAATAAACCATTCATAGAGGGTAGCCGATAGAGCGTCCGCAGGCGTCTGGCCTTCAACGAGATGTCGACGAAGCGTGGCCTCAAACCAGTTAATCCATATTTCATGTCGATAGTGTAAATAGGCGAGAATAAGCAAGCTCTTACTCGGAAAATGGCGATAAAACGTCACCTTAGTCACTTTCGATGCTTTAATCAGCGTGTCCACCCCCGTCGCCCTGAAGCCAGTGGAATAAAAAAGATCGTGCGCCGTGAGTAATATTTTATCTCTGACGCTGATTTTTGTCTCGTTACCTGCGGGTTCGGTTTTCATTTTTTCGACAGCCTCAAAAAGAGTGTTGACAGCGTTATTTTTCAGGCATAGATTACCGCAAGTAGACAGACCTGTCTACATAAATCACACTGAGGTAATCGCCATGAACACTCGTCCTCCTTTACCGCCGTTCACTCGTGAAAGCGCCATCGAAAAAGTCAGGCTGGCAGAAGATGGCTGGAACAGCCGCGATCCGGCGAAAGTCGCGCTTGCCTATACGCTGGACACCCAATGGCGTAACCGCGCAGAGTTCGCCACCAACCGTGAAGAAGCCCAGGCGTTTCTGGAGCGGAAATGGAAAAGAGAGCTGGAGTATCGTCTGATTAAAGAGCTCTGGGCATTTACGGATAACCGGATCGCGGTGCGCTATGCCTATGAATGGCATGATGATTCCGGCAACTGGTTCCGCTCTTACGGCAATGAAAACTGGGAGTTTGAGCCGGACGGCCTGATGAAGCGCCGCTTTGCCTGCGTAAACGATATGCCGATAAAAGAATCCGAGCGGCTGTTCCACTGGCCGCTGGGCAGACGCCCGGACGATCACCCTTCGCTGAGCGATCTTGGCTTATAGGATTTTCGCATCACTCCGGGCCGCCCCGGAGTGGTGACTTTACAGCGCGCCGAGCTGTTTCATCAGCGTCAGGTTGTCCTCAATGTGCCAGTTTGCCGCAATCTTACCGTCAGCGACTTCATAAATATCCGTAGCGATAAAATCTATTTTCTGCCCCTGTCCTTTCAGCTTGCCAAATGTCCCGGTGAAGGTGCCGTGAAAATGTAAATGCGATACCACGCGATCGCCTGAAATAATCATTTGCTCAACGTCACAACGCAAATCAGGAACGGCTGTCCTAAACGTCCGGGAAGCTAGAATAGCGCCCTCGGGACCTTGCTTACGTCCTTCCGGGGGCGTTTTATCAATAAAGTTTACTGCCAGGGCATCACGCGCCAGAGTTTCATTACCGGTGTTCCAGAACGTGGCATATTTTCTGGCAGCGGCTTCATTCGCCTTTAATTGTGCCTGTGACAGACTGTTGTCCACAATAAGCTGTTTCGGCTGTAGCCATTCCCCCTGCGAGGAAATAGCATTGCCCGACAGACCGGCAAAAATAAGCGCCGCGATAGCGGGACGAAAACACGTCGTATATTTCATGTTGTTTCTCAATAGAGTATTACGTCACCCGCAGACGAAGACCTGCGGACCAATTTAATGAGGGTCAGTTAATTAACGCCCCGCCCTCAATATCAATAATCGATCCCGTCACAAAGGGATTATCAATGGCGAAAAGATACCCCTGCGCGATGTCCTCCGCCCTTCCCCAGGCCTTGGCTGGCAGGGTTTCCGCCGCGCCGACGAGCATTTTTTCCCGCGCGGCGGCGTCCATCCCCGCATACGCTTCCGTGTCGGTCAGCCCCGGACTGACGACGTTGACGCGCAGCGGTGAAAGCTCTTTCGCCAGCACTTTTGTCGCAGCTTCAATGGCGGCATTCATCGTTGTTTTTACGATGGCGCCCGCCACGGTGCGGCGCGCCACGAAACCGCTGGTGAACGTCAACGTACCGCGGGGGGCAATATTCCCGCTGAGATAGCGAGCGACATTGAGGCTTCCCCAGAATTTTGTATCAAAGGCCTGCCTTGCCGCACGGAGATCCAGTCCGGAAAGCAACCCGCCCGGCGCCTGTGAACCCGCCGTGACGACAATATTATTGACCTCGCCCAGCGTTTCACCGAGCGCAACAAGCTCTTCCTCACGGCTGATGTCCAGCACGAGGGTATGAACGGACGCGGCGTGGGCGCTCAGCCGCTGTCGCGCGGCGTCCAGTTTTGCGCTGTCGCGTCCCGCAAGAATAATCTCCTCACCGCGCCCGGCAAGCAGGCTGCCCAAGGCGAAACCGATGCCGGAACCGCCGCCGATAATTAAAGTTTTACGGGTCATAATGTTTCCTCCTGTAGAGCGTACGTTGGGTAATCGGTATATCCCGTGCCGGTACCGCCAAACAGCGTGGCGGGGTCGCGCACCTGGGCAAGAGGCAGCTGGTTTGCCAGCCGGTGGGGCAAATCGGGGTTGGCAATAAACGGACGGCCGAAAGCAATCAAATCGGCATAGCCGGCAGCAAGGATCTTTTCAGCTTTATCAAGGTCATAGTTACCCGCGACGATAAGAGTTCCGCTAAAGATCTCGCGAAGGGACTGACGGAAACGCTCGGGTACCTGAGGGGCATCATCCCAGTCGGCTTCCGCCAGGTGGATGAACGCAATACCTTTTTGTTCACACCAGGCCGCAAGCGCAAGTATGGCTTCAGAGACCTGCGGGTCGTTCATCCCGCGCTGGGTAATAAATGGGGAAAGGCGGATGCCCGTGCGCTCGTGACCAATGGCCTCGGCAATGGCGCTTAACACCTCCTGGGCAAAACGGATGCGGTTCACCAGCGTACCGCCGTACTCATCCGTGCGTTTGTTGGAGGTTTGGCGCAGGAACTGGTCTATCAGATACCCGTTTCCGCCGTGAACCTCGACACCATCAAACCCGGCCTGAACGGCATTCAAAGCGGCCTGGCGATAGTCCGCAACGATGTTCTGAATGTCCTTGCGCGAGAGCGTTCTCGGCTGCGGGCAGTCAACCATCTGGCCTTCCCCACGCTCATTCACCACCCACACCTGCGCATCCGGGGCCAGCGCTGACGGGGCGACGGGCTGACCATCCTGGTGAAAACTGGCGTGCGACATTCGCCCGACGTGCCAGAGCTGCGAAAAAATCACTCCGCCCGCCTGATGCACGGCGCCCGTCGTGAGTTGCCATCCCGAAACCTGTTCAGGCGAATGGATGCCGGGTGTCCATGAGTATCCCTGGCCCTGAGGCGAAATCTGCGTGGCTTCCGTGATGATTAATCCCGCGCTGGCACGCTGCCGGTAATACTCTGCCATCAGCGCGGAGGGGATATTTCCCGGCTGAAGGGAGCGCGCGCGGGTCATCGGCGCCATGACGATACGATTTTTCAGGTCCAGCGAACCCAGCCTGTAGCGTTCAAAAAGTGAGGTACGTTGCATGATTTTATCCCTTATGGTTTGGATAAAATCACTTTACAGCCGGCATCTGATTTTGATAATTACGCTAAAAGTAGATGCACTTTTCGGAAAATATGAATAATGGGCAAACTCGAAGACATGGCCTTACTGGTGGAAGTTGCCGAGGCCGGAAGTCTTTCCGCCGCCGGACGACGCCTGTCGCTTTCCCCCGCTACCATGACGGCCAGGCTGAAGGCGATTGAGGAGCGTTACCAGACGCGCCTGTTTCACCGCTCAACGCGATCCCTCACCCTGACCCGCGCCGGGGAAGAGTTTTACCATGCCGCGCTGCGCGTGCTGGAAGAGATGCATCATGCCGAGTCGTTACTGACGCAAAAAGAGGGCGTGCTCAGCGGCAATATTCGCCTTTCCGCGCCCTCGGATTTTGGCAGACAGTATCTTAGCCCCGCCGTCATTGATTTTTCCCGGCGCCATCCTGACGTTAAATTTTTCATTTCGTTAAGAGAACACGTTGAGGATCTGGTCGCTAACCGGCTGGATATGAGCGTGCGTTTTGGCAACCTGCCGGACAGCAGTCTTGTCGTAAGAAACATCCGCCCGAACCGTCGGGTGCTGGTCGCCTCCGGAGAATATCTTAACGACCGCGGCGTCCCCGCCACGTTTGCCGATTTAGCCCGGCACCGGTGCCTGGCGCTGGAATCGCAGGGCGTGGTGATGAACGAATGGCGCTTTGAAACTAATGGTGAGGAAAGCATTGTTCGCGTTGAGCCCGCCATGGTGTGCGACGACGGAGCATTGCTTCGTCAGTGGGCGCTCAGCGGAGCGGGCATCGCGGGGAAATCGTGGTGGGACGTCAAAGACGACGTTGAAACCGGAAGGCTCACGGTGCTGTTTGCCGACAGCTTCACCGGGTTTAGCCGATACGATCGCAAAGATGTCGGGCTGCAGCTTGTTTACCCCCAGCGCAAACTGCAGCCGCTTCAGGTCACGGCGTTTAGCCAGTTTTTTCTCGACTGGCTTAAAAAACATTAACGTAAAAAACAGTGATACACTTACTCCACCTGGCCGATTGTCCCGTCTTTACGGCGTAAGGCAGCACAACTGTAACCAAAATACAAAATGGTCACTCGTTGCCAACCCTGGCCCGTCACGCTAAGCTTACATAATGACTAAAACTATGAACGCCCCATCAATACGTGGTCCACTTGACCATTCTGTCAGAGAGCAAATCGTCGAAGCGGCCTTTGAGCACTTCGGCCATTACGGCTATGAAAAAACCACCGTCGCCGAGCTGGCGAAATCTATCGGTTTTTCAAAATCTTACATTTATAAGTTCTTCGATTCCAAGCAGGCTATCGGCGAAGTGATCTGCGCTAACCGCCTGGAGCTGATCATGGCGGCGGTGCTTTCCGCCATTGAGGATGCGCCGTCAGCAAGCGAAAAACTCCGCCGTCTTTTCAAGGCGCTCACCGAGGCCGGAAGCGAGCTGTTTTTCCACGATCGTAAGCTTTACGACATCGCCGCCGTCGCCGCGCGCGAGCAGTGGCCGTCGACAGAACGGTATGCAGAAAGCCTGATGAAGCTGATTGAGAGCATCATTATCGAAGGCAGGCAGGCCGGAGAGTTTGAAAGAAAAACGCCGCTGGATGAGGTCACTCAGGCTATCCACATGGTGATGTGTCCTTTTATTAATCCCGTTCAGCTGCAGTACAATCTCGAAATGGCTCCCACCGCGGCGGTGCTTCTCTCTTCACTCATTTTAAGAAGCCTTGCCCCCTAATTTGTGACCATTGACATTTTTGGTCACTAGTCAGAGAATGCGGAAACCGTCCTGTTACGTCGAAAAGGTTTCCCATGCTCAGGCTCACTTCAGCCCGCGTTGCCGTTTGTCTCCTGCCGTTTGCCCTGGTGGCATGCGGCGATATTTCCGCAAGTGACGATCCGCGTACAAAGCTACCGCTTGTCCGATCCGCATCCGTCGAGCTTGCGAACAATAGCGCCCGCACCTTCACGGGCGTGGTGGTCGCAAGAACGCAAAGCGATTTAGGTTTCAGAGTTCAGGGCAAAATCCTTGAGCGACTGGTTGATACGGGCCAGACCGTCAAACAGGGTCAGCCCTTGCTGCGCCTGGATCCGGTTGACCTGAAATTACAGGCTCAGGCGCAGCAGCGCGCGGTGGATGCGGCCCAGGCGCGGGCGAGAAAAGCCACCAGCGATGAGGCGCGCTATCGCGGACTTGTGGCGTCCGGCGCCGTTTCTGCCTCGGAGTATGACCAGATCAAAGCGGCAGCCGATACGGCCAGGGCCGATCTCAGCGCCGCCCGCGCGCAGGCCAACGTGGCGCAAAACGCCACGGGATATGCCGTCCTGCTGGCGGATTCAGACGGCGTGGTCATGGAGACGCTCGCCGAGCCGGGTCAGGTCGTCAGTGCCGGACAGGTGACGATCAGGCTCGCCAGAGCGGGACAGCGTGAAGCGCTCGTGCAGCTTCCGGAAACATTGCGCCCTGCCGTCGGCAGCGAAGCGCAGGCCACGCTTTATGGCAATGAAAAACACCCGGTCACCGCAACGCTGCGCCTGCTGTCTGACTCGGCCGATGCCGCGACCCGCACGTATGAAGCCCGCTACGTGCTGGATGGCCTGCTGGCGAACGCGCCGCTGGGGGCGACCGTTACGCTGAACATTCAGGACAATAAAGCGGAAGGTCAGGTCATGCAGGTCCCGCTGGCTTCACTCTATGATGCAGGAAAAGGTCCCGGCGTCTGGCGCATTTCCGCCCAGCCGGCAAAGGTCGCATGGACGCCCGTCAGGGTGCTGAGCGTGGGTGAAGATGCGGCGCAGGTCACGGGCGGCTTGAAGCCCGGTGAGAAGATTGTTGCGCTAGGCGCACATCTTCTGCACGAAGGTGAGGTCGTCAGGCTCGCGAAACAACGCAATAACGCCCTGGCGGAGAACACGCCATGAGCGGAAGCCGCTTCAACCTGTCCGCGCTGGCCGTCCGCGAACGTTCCATCACGCTGTTTCTGATCGTTCTGGTGACGATTGCCGGAATTTACGCCTTCTTTGGGCTCGGCCGCGCGGAAGATCCGCCCTTCACGGTGAAGCAAATGACGGTGATAACCGTCTGGCCGGGTGCGACCGCGCAGGAGATCCAGGATCAGGTCGCGGAGCCGCTGGAAAAGCGCCTGCAGGAACTCAAGTGGTATGACCGTACCGAAACCTATACCCGTCCCGGCATGGCATTTATCACGCTGTCGTTGCAGGACAAGACCCCGCCAGCCGAAGTGCAGGAGGAGTTCTATCAGGCGCGTAAAAAGCTTGGAGATGAATCGCAGCGTCTCCCGGCGGGCGTCATCGGCCCGATGATCAATGACGAATTCTCGGATGTCACCTTTGCCCTCTTTGCCCTGAAAGCAAAAGGCGAACCGCAGCGGCAGCTGGTACGCGATGCCGAAGGCGTGCGCCAGCAGCTTCTGCACGTTCCCGGCGTGAAGAAAGTGAACATTATCGGCGAACAGGCCGAGCGGATTTATGTCGCCTTCTCCCACGACCGTCTGGCGACGATAGGGCTCTCACCCCAGGATATTTTCAAGGCCCTCAACAGCCAGAACGCGTTGACCGCGGCGGGTTCGATTGAGACCCGAGGAGCGCAGATTTTTATCCGCCTTGACGGCGCGTTCGATGAACTGCAGAAAATCCGCGATACGCCTTTTGTCGCTCAGGGCAAAACCCTCAAGCTGTCCGATGTGGCAACGGTTGAGCGAGGCTACGAAGATCCCCCGACGATGCTGATACGCAATCAGCATGAACCCGCCCTTCTGCTGGGTATCGTAATGCGCGAAGGCTGGAACGGTCTGGCGCTGGGTAAAGCGCTGGATGCGGAAACGGCAAAAATTAATGATAGCCTGCCGCTTGGCATGTCCCTGACCAAAGTCACCGATCAGTCCGTCAATATTCGCTCGTCGGTCGATGAGTTCATGATCAAATTCTTTGTCGCCCTGCTTGTGGTCATGGTGGTCTGTTTTGTCAGCATGGGCTGGCGCGTGGGGGTAGTCGTTGCGGCGGCGGTCCCGCTGACGCTGGCGGTCGTCTTCGTGGTGATGGAGGCCGCGGGAATAAACTTTGACCGCGTCACGCTGGGCTCCCTGATACTCGCCCTCGGCCTGCTGGTTGATGATGCCATTATCGCCATCGAAATGATGGTGGTGAAGATGGAGGAAGGTTACGACAGAATCAAAGCCTCAGCTTACGCCTGGAGCCATACCGCCGCGCCCATGCTGGCCGGAACCCTGGTGACGGCGATTGGCTTTATGCCGAATGGGTTTGCCCAGTCGACCGCCGGGGAATACACCAGCAATATGTTCTGGATTGTCGGCCTCGCCCTGATTGCATCGTGGTTTGTCGCGGTGGTGTTCACGCCCTATCTTGGGGTGAAGATCCTGCCGGCGATCCCCAAAGTAGAAGGGGGTCATGCCGCCATCTATAACACGCCCCGCTATAACCGTTTTCGCCAGCTGCTTGGCCGCGTTATCGCCAGAAAGTGGCGCGTGGCCGGCTCCGTGGTTGCCATTTTCATTCTGGCCGTGCTCGGTATGGGGCTGGTAAAAAAACAGTTTTTCCCGACCTCCGATCGCCCGGAAGTGCTGGTTGAAGTACAGATGCCCTACGGCACCTCGATTGCGCAAACCAGCGCCGCCACCGCAAAAATAGAAGCGTGGCTGGGCCAGCAGCCGGAAGCCAAAATCGTCACGGCCTATATTGGTCAGGGGTCGCCCCGTTTTTATCTGGCAATGGCGCCTGAACTGCCCGATCCCTCTTTTGCAAAAATCGTGATCCTGACGGACAGCGAGACGTCACGCGAGGCGCTTAAGTTCAGGCTCAGGGAGGCCGTCGCCAGCGGTATTGCGCCCGAAGCCCGCGTGCGGGTGACGCAGCTGGTGTTTGGCCCCTACTCGCCCTTCCCGGTTGCCTGGCGCGTGTCGGGGCCGGATGTCAAACAGGTGCAGGACATCGCCGAACGGGTGAAAGCCGTGCTCCAGGCAAGCCCGATGATGCGAACCGTCAACACCGACTGGGGGTCACGCGTTCCCGTCCTGCATTTCACTCTCGATCAAAACCGCCTGCAGGCGACCGGCTTAACCTCCAGCGCCGTTGCCGATCAGCTTCAGTTTCTGCTTTCAGGCGTGCCTGTCACCTCCGTGCGGGAAGATATTCGATCGGTAGACGTCATTGCCCGCGCGGCGGGCGATATCCGTCTTGACCCGGCAAAAATCGAAGGCTTTACCCTGGTCGGCAATGCGGGACAGCGCGTGCCGCTGTCTCAAATCGGCAGGATTGAGATCGGTATGGAAGACCCGATCCTGCGCCGCCGCGATCGCACCCCGACAATTACCGTACGGGGTGATATCGCCGACAATCTTCAGCCGCCGGACGTGTCGGTCGCCATCATGAAAGAGCTCCAGCCGATCGCCGATGCGCTGCCGGCCGGGTACCGTATCGACATGGCGGGTTCGATTGAGGAATCGGGTAAAGCCACGCAGGCCATGTTACCGCTGTTCCCGATAATGATTGCCCTGACGCTGCTGATTATCATTTTGCAGGTGCGCTCACTCTCCGCGATGGTCATGGTGTTCTTAACCGCGCCGCTGGGGCTGATTGGCGTCGTGCCGACCCTGCTGATATTTAATCAGCCGTTTGGCATTAACGCGCTGGTCGGTCTGATCGCCCTTTCCGGCATTCTGATGCGCAATACGCTGATCCTGATCGGTCAAATCGATCATAACCAGAAGGACGGCCTCGAGCCGTTCCAGGCGGTGGTTGAAGCGACTGTCCAGCGCGCACGCCCGGTCTTACTGACCGCCATGGCGGCCGTGCTGGCGTTCATTCCCCTGACGCATTCGGTATTCTGGGGCACGCTGGCCTGGACGCTGATCGGCGGAACGCTGGGCGGGACGATTATTACGCTCGTCTTCCTGCCCGCGATGTATGCGATCTGGTTTCGGATCCGCCCCGCGGAACAACGCGTGCAGCACGTTGCTGAAAACGTGTAAACTACCATGAGTAGATAATACTTCTGAGGAAAACATGGTTGTTAAGCGCTTAAGAAAAGAGGATCGCCGCGTGCAGCTGCTGGAGGTTGCGCGAGGGATCGTGCGTCAGCAAGGCACGGAGGCGCTGACGCTTGGCTACCTGGCCGAGCGGGCCAACGTGACCAAACCTATCCCCTACGACCACTTTGGCGATCGTGAAGGGTTGCTGATGGCGCTGTACAAGGATTATAGCGATCGGCAGCTCGCGAAATTCCGCGAGACGCTGGCGGTCGACAGCAAAACGCTGGAGAAGACGATCCGCTTTTTCAGCGCGGCCTATATCGACTGTGCGATTGCCGCCGGGCCTGAAACCGGGCCAATCGCCGCGGCGCTGTCCGGTTCTCGCGCGCTGCAGACGTTTCGGGAAGCATGCGTGGCCGAATGTGCCGACTGCCTGCGCACCGCGCTTTCCCCTTTTATCGTCTTAAAAGGCGTTCAGGGGGAAGCGGTACTGACGGCTATTATTGGCGCGGCGGAGGCGCTCAGCACCGCGGCGGGCAACGGCGTGCTCGCCCGGAACGTGGCGGAAGATACGCTCAGCGGCGCCATGACCGGGGTGCTGGAGACCTACGCGAATAGCACAAAATGATCGCCGGGGGCGGATTGACACCTAAGTTACCAATAGTAATATAGGCGTTACTTCTCCCCCATCTGGAGGTCGCTATGTCTGCAACACATGCCATTAAAAACGCGCTGATCGTGACGGCACACCCGTTCGACAATTCGTTATCCCATACGCTGGCAGCCCGTATTGTCGGGAAATTACGCGAGGAAGGTACGCAGGTTGAGTTCGCCGATCTGCATGCTGAAGGGTTTAATCCGGCGATGACCCGCGCCGATCTCGATTTGTATCACGGCAATCCGAGCGCCCTCCCCGACGATATTCTGCGCGAGCAGCAGCGCGTCGAGCGCGCGGATATGCTGGTATTCGTCTTCCCGGTGTACTGGTGGTCGGTTCCCGCGCTGTTGAAAGGCTGGTTCGATCGCGTGTTAACCCTGAACTGGGCGTATAAGGTGGCCGAAGACGGCCGGATTGTGGGCAACTTACGGGATGTTCCCGTCCGCCTGATTGCCTCTGGCGGTAGCGATCTGACCGGATTTGATAAACACGGCTATTCGACGGCGATTCAGACGCAGATTATCGAAGGCGTGTTTGGCTTCTGCGGGTTGAAGAACGTCAAGCTCGATATCCTTTACCAGGCAGACACGGCGACGCCTGAACAGGTTGAGGATTTCCTGAAAGGGCTCGACAGTATTAAATAATATCAGCCAGGCGCAACGCTAACGTTGCACCTACTGATGTTGGTGTATTGAAGAGAATCTCTCACCAGCGCTATAACTCTACGCGATAGTTACGCTAACAGCGAAATAAACAAAGGTCATTGCATGTATCAGTCAGTTCAGCCAACAACCACCCTCACCACCACCGGAACCTTCGGCGGTGCGAGCGTATCTGTAGCAAACGACTGACAAACAGAACCTCACTCCCCGCCGGCCAGGACGGGGAAATCTCTCTCCGTTCACCACCCTTTGAATGGAGAAAGAAAATGGTTTCATCTGACAATGCTCTCTTGATTATCGACATGCAGCAGGGCCTCTTTCGGGGCCCGGTTTCCCCCCGCTCCGCCGATGCCGTTCTGGCCAATATCCGCTTGTTAATCGCCAACGCCCGAGACGCGCAGGTACCCGTCTTTTTTGCCCGCCATATTGGGCCGGACGACTCCCCCTTCTCAGAAAAGGGGCCGTTAACACAGCTGATACCTGAACTGGACGTGAAGAAGCAGGACGTTGTTTTCACCAAGCGCTATCCCAGCTGTTTTCGGGATACCAAATTGCTGCGTGAACTTAATCAGAGAGGCATCAAACAGCTGGTGATTGCCGGGATGAAAACAGAATTTTGTGTCGACACCACCTGCCGTGCCGCACCGGAGCTGGGTTTCAGGACGGTATTGATTTCAGATGCGCATACCACAATGGATAATGACTGTTTATCCGCCAGCGATATTATCGCCCATCACAACAGCACTCTGTCAGGCCCGTTTGTGACGCTGTCGACTGCTCGTGACTGGCTTTTTAGTACTGTGAGTTGACTCAGGTGATCGCTTATCTCTTTACCCGGCTCGCCTTTCCGCGCGCCGGGCACATAAGAGAATAATTACAGGGTAAACCCACCATCACCCACCTGTGCCTGTGCGTACCATTTCATCAGCTTCCCGGTGCCGGGCTCGTTTTCTGGAGGTGACCATGGGGCGGTATCGTGCTCGGGCACGGGTTGATACCCCCCGTGCTTAACCTCAAAAATGACGCCGCCTTTATCCAGCGACAGAACGGCATGCCAGGTACCGGCATCCATCTCCAGCACCTTGCACTCTTCGCCTAATACGACGCGCCGGGTCACGCTACCGCTGTCATCAAAGTTCAACACCAGAAAGCGACCGCTCAGCGCCGTCAGCAGTTCAAAGGTGTGCGGATGGCGATGGGGACGAACATAGGTGCCGGGCTCCATTGCAATGGCCAGGCGCTGCACCGGGTCGCTAAGCTCAGGATGTAAATTGCGATGCGCGCGTAAGCGAGGGGAATTAGCCGCCTGCTCGCTTTGCTGCTGCAGGTCACTGAAAGTAATTTGTTTCATATACACCTTTGTGGATGGGATCAGCGGACGGCAACCCGATTGCCGCAGGACGTTATACCATCCTCAAAAGCCGATGAGCTATGGCGTTTGTGAAACAAAACGCTGCAACGTTTTCGCATGCTCTGTTATATCGTGCTCAAAGCAGTGTGATGGACTCATCCAGCCAGCCGGGGAGATGTTCTCTGTACCAGCTCAGGTAGCGATGAAAATCACTTTTTTTCCTTTCGTGCAGAAGTAATACGACTTCAGTCACAATCCATGCTTTAGCGAGAGCAATCTCTCTGGCTAACCTGCCTGTGGCCGAATGCGTGGCAAAAACACAGTAGCGCTCGGCAAGCTGTGAAATGCTATGTTTTGAGCCCATCCCCTTCACCAGAGGAGCAAGGTCAATGGCCGGGCTGCCTGTGCCGAACCTTTCCCAGTCGAAGAGCACCGCATCGCCGTTTTCTCTTCTGCCCCAGTTGCCCGCATTGGTATCACCAGAAATTAAACCTTCCTGACTAAACAAAACGCTGCCCGCCTGCTGAAAACATCGCATCTGCTGCTCGGCGCGGACGGGTAATTCCAAAAGAGATAAGGATTTCTCAAGCGCTGACTCAGACCAGGTATGGCTGTGATAAATCCATCCCGGTTCGGCAGGATAATCGTGAAGGCGGGAAAGTCGTTTCAGTATGTCGTCCCCTGCAACCTCTTCCTGGGAGATCTTATGAGGAACGTATTCGAGCGTCAGGCTGCGTCGATGGGTATCTGCGTGCAACAGTCGAGGGGATTCAACAACGCCAATGAGTGGTTCCGCCGCATGTTCATAAAAGCCGTATTCAACATCACTAACGGGGCATTTTTCTATTACCTGGTTGCCATGTTGATCTGCAATCAATTGGACTTTTGCTGCCCCCATTCTGGACAGGTTTTCGCCAGCCATACCATCCTCAGCCACTCGTTTGGTTACAGAACGTAAGTATAGCGTGATGTGTCAACATTCGAGGTTGAGTAAAACTCACATTGATTCCCACTATTTATCGTTTTTAAAAAGTGATTGCCCTGAATACCATCCCCTCATCCCTGGGATAAAAAAAAATATTACTAAGCTTGTATGGAGCACCTATGACTCTCGATGTTTTATTCCCTGTAATAAATATTATCTCGCCGCGTAAATTTAGCGGCGATGCAAATATGCATGAGTTAATAACATTACTTTCAGCAGAAAAAGAAAGTTCAGAAGCGCTTTCGCCTTTCTTGCATCGACTGCATCTTCTGTCTTTCGCCCAAAGCAATCCGGGTAACGCTGAAGAGTTGCTTTCAGCGCATTTGCCCAAAGAAGATGGTCTCCTTCCGCTGCTTGACTTTGCGGACTGGCCAAGGGTGCATTACGCCGCGTCAGGCGAAGTTCAGACGGCTGAATCTGAGGAGTACTTCCGTGAAATGACATCGGCTGCCAATCTGTTACGCTCTGCGCTGATCGACGCTGAACGCGCAAAGGGAACGCCTGCGCTTTATATACTGGATAAATTACTCAACCTGAACAGCGCCCTGCCGGATAGATATAAAAAGATGGCAAATATCCCCTACGCATAAATACGTTCAATATGCGGAATATCTCGCAATTAATATTCCGCTATTTATCAAACCCGCTTTTCATTGAAATCAAGACAGACGATATCCAAAGAAGGCACCACAGGCGCATTAAGGTTAAGCCAGGCCAGCAACCGTTCAATGCTCTCTCCTCTGAGCGAATTTTTGGGCCAGACAAGATAGTAGCCGTCACCGGTTGCGATGGCTTCCCTGAAGGGCAATGCGAGCAGCCCGCTTTTCAGGGCTTCAAGCGTGAGTCGAAGATCGGCTATAGCAACACCATGTCCGTGCATGGCCGCAAGGCTTCCCTGCTCCAGGGTGTCGAACACGATCCCGCCACTCATGTCGAGTCCGGGGAATAAGCCCGTCCTTTTAAGCCAGCGTCGCCAGTCTCGTCGGTCCGGTGAGGGGTGGATAAGCTCGCACTGTGCAAGCTGATGCCGGGCAGACTCCAGCAAAGACGGGGTACAAACCGGAATAAGCCATTCGCTGAACAGCAGCCGGCTCTCCGTTGACTCGCCGAAATAGCCGTTACCGAGGAGGATCGCACAATCGTAAGGTTCCCGGCTGAAGTCAACCGTGTCGAAGTCCATCCAGACGCTGGCAATTTCGATTTTCGGCTTCGCATGGTTCTCGCGAAAGGATTTAAGCACATTCAGAAGCCATCGCATCGTCAGGGAGCTTGGCGCTTTGAGTCGCAGAAGGTGGTTTTCACTTTTAAATGCGCGACAGGCCCACTCAATATTCGAGAAACTTTCGCTAAGCTGACCGGCCAGAATACGCCCGGCGTCGCTGACCTCCACTCTCGGTCCCTGTCGTTTAAACAGCTCGCAGTCGAACCACATTTCAAGCGTCTGGACATGCCTGCTGACCGCACCCGGCGTGATATTCAGGACTTCAGCCGCTTTGCTGAAGGAGTTCAGCCGTGCGGCAACTTCAAACGCGCGCAGCGCATACAGTGGCGGTAAAGACATACGTTCCCTTTCTGTAAGGTGTAATCATGCAGTTTTTGTATTATCGGCACTCGGTGACTTGTCGCCCAATTCCTCAGATGGGAACGTCAGCAGCAGCTCCCTGAGCAGGGACTCTAGCTGCGCGCGCTGCGCGTCCGACAAGCTGCTCAGTAGCGCATTCTGCGTTTCCGTGTGCACGACCAGCGCCTGTTCGATAAGAGCCTGCCCGCGCGGCGTCAGGCTGACGAGCGAGCTGCGCTTGTCATCGGGATCGGCAATCCGCCTGATAAGCCCTTGTTGTTCAAGACGGTTGAGCCGGTTCGTCATCGCCCCTGAGGTGATCAACAGCGATGTATAGAGCTGCGTGGGCGAAAGGCAGTACGGCTCCCCGGCGCGACGCAGCGTGGCGAGGACGTCAAACTCGCCCTCGCGAAAGCCAAACTGCGCCATCGCCTCCGCCCATTCTTTTCCAAGATGCTTCATCAGCCGGAGCATTCGGCCAAAAATTTTCATCGACGAGGCGTCCAGCTCCGGCATGGCGCGGCCCCACTGGCCGACGACGAAATCTACATGGTCTTTCATTTTCACCTCTAATGGGGTGGGTATTTATCCTGTTGTGCGGTACATCTTACGCAAAAACACATTTTATCTTAACGTTAAGATAAATGCTCGCGGCGATTTGCCCGGGCCATTCACAACCGAAAAGGATCTCCTGTTGAAACGCACATCGCCGTTACTCTTCGCCGTTATCGCTTTTATCGTCGGGCTGAACCTGCGCCCCATTCTGGCCTCGGTCGGACCACTTTTCTCCGTGCTGCAGCGCGAAGCGGGACTGACCGCTACGCAATTTAGCCTGCAGACCACCCTGCCGGTGGCGATGATGGGACTCGCCGCCCTGTGTGGTCCCTGGCTTTTGGCCACAGTCGGCGCCGTACGGGGAATTATGTTCGGGCTGTTCATCCTGCTGGTAGCCTGCTTATTACGCGGTTTTAGCGCCTCACCGGAGAGTCTTATGTGCACCGCGTTACTCGGCGGGGCCAGCATAGGCACTATCCAGGCGTTAATGCCCGCCCTGATAAAAAAGGAGTATACGCAAACGGCCAGCACGATTATGTCGCTATTCAGCACGGGCATTATGGCCGGAGCTGCTGTCGCCGCCGCCAGCGCCGAGCCGCTGTTTTCATGGCTCACGCTCAAGCCCGCACTGGCTATGGCAGGACTGTTAGCGCTGCTGGCGTTGATAATGTGGTTAACTCTGGTTAAGCATCCTCAGGGGGAAAAACCAGCACGCGAAACCGTTACGCTCTCGTCCTCCCGTACGGCACAACTGTTGTTCTTTTTCGGCGTGGGAACGGGAGCCTATACGCTGGTACTGGCCTGGCTGCCCCCGCTCTATATTCAGGCGGGATGGACCGCACGCAGCAGCGGCTACATGCTGGCCTGGCTGACGTTAACCGAGGTTGTTGCAGGGTTTGTCGTCTCCGCGCTGATCGGTAAATTCCCCGATCGCCGCGTGCCGCTGATCGCCGTATTGTTGCTGCTGCTGGCGGGACTCCTGTGCCTGGTCTTTTCGCCGGGTACAACGCCCGTCTTATCCACGCTGCTGCTTGGCACCGGGATCGGCGCCCTCTTCCCGCTGTCGCTTATCGTCACGTTCGATCATGCGCGAACGCCCGCGCAGGCCGGGAAGTTACTGTCTAAAGTTCAGGGAGGTGGATATATGATTGCCGCGCTTATGCCGTTAATTGCGGGGATCGTTCGCGACAGTTCGGTCTCGCTGACCAGCGCATGGTTGATCATGAGTGCGGGAGTCGTGCTGCTGATCGTCATCGCGCTGAATTTTAAACCCGTCGTGGACGTTCAGGCACGGTGAATGCGATACCAGAATTTAGAGTCGTATTTCAGCCGATCGTGAGATAATTTCAGGGTGAATTTCACCTCATTCAGGAGTGGATATGTTGCAGACGTTACCGGGTATTAATGTCTTGTCCGTCGCCGGGTTCGGGCCCATATCGCGGGATACGGAGTCCAGCGCCGCGTTTTATGTCCAGACACTCGGCCTTCCGCTGAGGCCGATGGAGGGGAACAGCGAATATCTGCTCACTGAAGAGGGCCAGCTGGAAGGCGTGAAGCATTTTGCCGTCTGGCCGCTCGCACAGGCGGCTGCGTCCTGTTTTGGAGAAGAACAGTGGCCCACGGAGCACCCGATACCACAGGGATGGATTGAGTACGAGGTACAGGATCTGGACTCGGCTACCCGCGTTCTGAGCGAAAAAGGCTATCGGTTGCTGGTGGCTAACCGTATAGAGCCGTGGGGGCAAACCGTCACTCGCCTGCTCAGCCCGGAAGGTTTGCTTACCGGGCTGACGATTACGCCGTGGCTGCGGGGGTAATGGGTTTTATCCTGGCGCGATGCAGACTTGGATGAGGATAATGTCTGCTTTGAGCGAAGAGCGGACATCTTTAATGGGTTGATTTTGGTGTTCTTACCTCTATGTAGCCATTTTCTATCGCTACATTTATACAGAAGTAAGGATTAGTCTTTTCCCGGACCATAATTAAATTTTGTACCTTTGCCAATGGCGTAAAACTGTCCGCCAGCTACGTAATGGACAGTACGTAGTTCATCAGGCGCATCATCAAAAATCCAGTGCCCATTCCTGAAAACGCGGTCATCACTCCATGCTCCGACAATTTCCCCCATGAACAAGTTGTGCTGCTTTTCATTTTCTTCATTGGGTATAACCTTACAGACTAGCCAGCCAGCGCAACCTACAACTAAAGGCAGATCAAACTCTTTCTGATAAAAAAGTGGGATTTTATTGTTTTTTTCGGGTGTGTCAGAATAACTGTGACCGCCTGCATATAAAACCATTTCCATCTGATTTACTACTGGGACCTGGACAACGTAATATCCACTTTTTTCGACAAGGCCGCGTGTAAATGCCTGTGGACCTATAAAAGCCATCACTTTGTTATTGCCTACTAATCCCACCCAGGCAGCTGCCATGACATTTTCAATACCATTATTTTTAGCCGATATCATCGTCGTTGGCCCGACCTGCAATAAACGATAGGCTTTGTTTAATTCTACTGGTTGTATTGCCATAAATTACTCTTCAAAGTTCTGATAAAAGGATACGATAGATTACTTGTTTGATGGTTTGATTATACGACTGGAATAATTGCAAATTAATTGCTAATATCAAAAAACATTATTGCAACTTTCACAACAATCATGAACAAACTTGATGCTCTGAAGTTTTTTATCATCGCCGCTGAGACCCTCAACTTCCGCGAAGCCTCTATAAAGCTTTCGGTTTCACCATCGGTTGTAACACGAACAATCGCTGAGCTGGAGAAACAGCTTGATGAACCCCTTTTCAGACGCAATACTCGCTCGATCTTTCTCACAAGCTTCGGTGAGCTTTTTTTACCTCAAGCCAGGCGACTGCTTGAGGATTCGGAAAAACTATTTCAGACGGCGAAAGATGATAATGAAATGAAGGGCATTGTCCGTATCACGTCGCTTCGATTTCCAAAGCATGAACAAGTATTATATGAACTATTGACTGCGCTACGCCCATATCCTGAATTATTTATCGACTGGCGTTTAGACATGATGAAACTTGATACTGTCGAGCATCGTATCGATATAGGTATACGCGTCGGGCGAGAACCTAATCCAAACTTTATCATTAAAAATATCACGCAGGTGGAACATATTTTGGTAGCATCCCCAGAACTCGTTGCGCGCCTGGGAGCTCCAACGGATTTAGAAGATCTTCGGCAACGTTATCCATTCAGTGGTTTACTTAATCCTGAAACGGGAAAAATCTTTGAATTTATGAGTGACGCAGTGAATACCTTTGTCCCTCGTCATATTGAATTTTATACTACGGACCCATACGCAGAAATTCAGGCCGCTTTGGCTGGCAAAACGGTTGTACAGTCCAGCGATTTTATCTGTAGAGAGTACTTAGCAAATGGTCAACTCATAAACCCCCTGCCAGAACTGCGACAGGAGAAATGGCAATTTTATTTATATCGGCCTTATCAGACGATTACTCCAAAAAGGGTCACAGTAATTTTTTCACTATTAGAAAAAATCTTACGCAAACATTTCGTATCATAACTAACATACCGCGCAACGTCCGCTGCTGGCACAAAGCAGTCATAAGAAAAGGCAGTAAGATCTACCACAATCGAGGGGCGTCCGTTGCCAGCTTCCATATAATTCATTTTCGTTAGCACTGGATTTGTGGAATGCTCCAGTCACCACAGCACCTAACTCCGCAAAGCCTCAACAATCGCCCCCTCCATTTTCTCTGGGGTAGTCATCGGAGCAAAGCGCTTCAGTGGTTTACCGTCGCGTCCGATAAGAAACTTAGTAAAGTTCCACTTCATTCGCTCACCCAGCACGCCGGGTAATTCGTTTTTAAGATAACGAAACAGCGGATGCGCTGCGCTACCGTTAACCTCAACCTTCTCGAACATCGGGAAACTCACGCCGTAGTTGATGTAACAGGTTTTCGAGATTTCGTCGGCGCCGCCGGGTTCCTGTTTACCGAACTGGTTGCAGGGGAAGCCCAGCACCACTAACCCCCGATCGGCGTACTTCTTGTACAGCGCTTCAAGACCAGCATATTGCGGCGTGAAGCCACACTGGCTGGCGGTATTCACGACCAAAACCACCTTTCCGGCATAGTCGGCCATAGAGGTAAGCTGTCCATCCAGACGGGTGGCGGTAAGTTGATAAAAGCGAGTCATACAAAAATCCCTCAAAGCTGGCCGAAAAGTCACGGTGACCATCCACAGGGCCGTCACCGTGTAGAAAGTTTACATTCAAGCAGGCTATTTGTGATACATTCCTGGCGCGCCAATGACCACCACACTCGCTATCAGGTATGCAGAACATAACAAAAAAATTTCGCTGGCTTCTGCTTACTCTCCCACTCCTCAGCGGTTGTGGCACGCTTTCACAAATGTCCTCCCCGGAAGGTACTCAGGAACTTCTCACCCATGATTCGCTGGATGGCGACGTTGACAGCGTGGTGCGTCACTACATGGCGCAAAAATCCGTTCCAGGAATGACGGTCGCGGTCATTCATAATCACGGCTCACCGCAGTTTTACACCTGGGGCGTAACCGATGCGGTCAATCGTTATCCGGTCAGGCCCGACACCCTGTTTGCACTCGGCTCGCTCAGCAAAGGGATTACGGCGGAAGTAGTGGCTTGTCTGGTCAATGAAGGGCAACTGAACTGGAACGATAGCCTGGCAACATTATTACCGCCGGGTACGCCGCTTAGCGCGGATGCACAAAAAATCACTCTGCTTGAACTGGTAACCCACACCTCCGGCCTGCCGCGTCAGAATATGGATGTTCCGATGCTTGGAAAATTCATCAGCTATTTAAGCACGGGCGATAATTTCTACGGCGAGCTGGATAGCGATAACGTGCTGCGTTACCTCGCCGAATGGCAAGCGCCAAAGAATAAAGTGCCGCAATACTCCAATACCGGCTACGCGCTGATCGGCTATATCCTGAAACACAAAACATGCGAAGATATCCAGAGTTTAGCCTCGCGCTATATTTTCCATCCGCTGCAAATGGCTAACAGCAGCTTTACGCCACAGCAGCTAAAAGGATACCCGCAGCGCGCCCTCGGCCACGCGGGCGATCAGCCGAAATTCATCCCGCGCGGACAGCTCACGCCGGACTGGCATTTTTCCAACAACATGGTGGCGGCAGCAAGCTTATACAGCAACGCGGAAGATCTGGCGGCCTATGCGCGCTATCACGTATCGACGACACACAATCCCTTGCTGGACAGCGTCTTTGCCGAAGTCAGAAATACCGATATTCAACGTCCCGACGGGATACAGGGTATTGCCTGGACCACCGACTTTATCGGTATGGAAAAAATCACCTATCAGGTCGGCTATATCGGCGGCTACTCCAGCTTTATCGGTTATGACAAAGAAAAAGGCAATGCGGTGGTGGTGCTGCAAAATACCTTTAACTGGAGTAATTACATTGGCATCGCGCTGTTGATGGATATGGCGAAAAAAGACAGCCTTATTATCTCTGGCAACCGTTTTGCGAATAACGGGATGTCTGAACGCGTTTATCAGCAATTACGGTGAGTGCCCGCCGTCAGATTAAGGCCTGATGCGCCAGATCTTCACGAGTCGGCCCCTGAAAGTAGATGGTACTAATATGGCAACTTCGAGGCTGAGTCAGCACAAAACGCATCGTTTCCCAGATGGACCGTCCATTCACCAGACGCTCCCCCATTCTTGTTTGACGATCGACATGCGCATCTAAACCGGTCAGTTCAAAATCAGGCGGATATAACCCGTTTACCCGAATATTTTCTTTGGATAAGTGTGCTGACAGTTTCGTTAGAAAGCCGCTTAGCCCGTGTTTACTGGCAAAAAAAGCGGGATGGGCAATGGAATCTGTAAAGTTCGGAATACCGCATGCGGATATAATCGCAATGATGTCTGCGCCGTCTGAGCGTCGCAATCCTGAAAGCAGCGTCTGGGTGAGCAGGATTGAACCTGTCAGGCCTGAACTGACGGTATTGACGATTTCAGAGCTCGATTGTTCGTCTATTGTTCCTGACAGCCACTGAGCAGCATTCAGTATTAAAATATCGATTGGCCTGTCTGAATGTAAGACTTGCGAAGAGAACTGAGAAACGGATTCCGGCTGGGCTAAATCACAGAGATACCCTCTTGCCCCCCCCTTCAGCCGCTATGAGGGCGCAAGTTTTTTCTATATCCTCCTCGCGACGGGCGCTAAAATCAACGTCAACGCCCTCTCGCGCCAGCCAGACGCAAAGCGCCTGACCAAATCCCCCGCCGCCGCCCGTGATAACAGCGCGTTTTCCTCTCAGCATAACTCTGCGTCCTTTATCGTGATGAGTCTATGTCGGAGGATTTATAGCATGATGAGGCGGGGTCACATCTTCCCGTTAGTGCCCTGGCGCAGACTTCCCGTCCTACACCGCAGACTTCGGCCTTAAATTCTCATCAAACGTCAGCCGCTTCCGTTCAGGCTCAACCTCGCGCAACGGTTCAACCTGATGCATCGTCAGCTTGCAGCGCTCCACCAGCACCTGGTATTCCCGCGTGCCCTGCTGCTTCCAGACGAGCTCCTGCTCGCTCAGCTCGCGAATCGCTTTGGCCGGGCTGCCGATAATCAAATGGTTGGCGGGCATCTCCGCTTTCGCCTTCACGAACGCAGCCGCGCCGACGATGCTGTTTTCACCAATGACCGCCCCGTCCATCACCACCGCGTTCATGCCCACCAGCGCATTGCGGCGGATCACGCAGCCGTGAAGAATGGCGCTGTGGCCGATATGCCCGTCCTCTTCCACCACCGTGTCCTGCTCCGGGAAGCCGTGCATCACGCAATTATCCTGAATGTTCGCCCCGTCTTTCACCACGATACGGCCAAAATCACCGCGCAGGCTGGCATTAGGACCGACATAAACGCCTTTGCCCAGAATCACGTCGCCAATCAGCACCGCCGTTGGGTGAACGTAGCTCTCGTCAGGCACGACCGGCGTCAGGCCGTCAATTTGATAAACAGGCATCTTCCCTCCTTATGCGCTTGTGAGACCACCAAAGCGCTGATAGTAGAGCGTGCCGGGCACGGGCAGTTCGCCGACGGAGGTTTCGCCCTTCTCGCTGACAAACGCCAGCGCTCCCGGCGCGACACGCTGATAGATATTTATGCAGAGCTGTCGGGCGCTTTGCCCCGCCCAGTGCGCGGGCAGTAACTCTTCCGGCAGTAGCGGATCCTTCAGCACCACGCGACGATAAAAGTGAATCAGCAGCAGCTGGATCTGGAAGCAGCGTTCCGGCGTCAGCTCCTCGGGCGCGGCCTCTTTCAGCAGCGGCAGCAGCGGACGGAACGAATTGATAAAGGACTCGTACATCGCGTTTTGCTCGGTTAACTGCCAGCACTCTTCCACGCGTGAACGCAGCGCGGCGCGGGAGAGCGCCAGCGGCGAGTGGGCTTCAAAGAAAATCACGTTTTCCGCCACCCCAGCATCGTGAAGCAGGGACTGCACGTCCGCAAGATGCTGCGACGGCGAGGCCATCAGGCTTGGCGCCAGCGTGCCAAACCCCTGCCAGATCAGCTGTTTTTTGACGTCGGCAAGGGTGGTTTTGTCCAGCCCTTCTGAGAGCAGCAATAGCCATTTTCCGTCCCAGGCGGGCAGTTCCGCGCGGTAGATCTTATTCTCCGCGCGACGCGTCAGGCGCAGCCCCTTATCGCTCAGGCGGTAAAAGCTACGTCGTCCGATGCGCGAGACGTCCAGCCAGCCCTCTTTGTTGAGGCGAAACAGCGCGGTACGCACGAACCGTTCGCCAAACCCCATGCCTTCCAGTAAGGCAGCCAGGCTGCCGAGCCAAATCTCACCGCCGCGATGGGAAAGCGCGTCACCGTATAACGAGGAGATAAGCGAGGTCCCGCTGACGGGAACGGAGCTGACCGCGTGCTGGATAAAGGCGTCGAGTTTATTCATGTGATTCATTCTGTTGTTATTTTTGTCCTGGATGAATCATAGCATAGGATTCTGGGATAGCCCCTCACCCTAACCCCCTCTCTTTGGAAGAGGGCCGGAGTGAGAGGAAACTTAGCCGTTGGCCGCAACTTTACGCAGGTCAAACACCCGGCAGGCTTTGCCCTCCGAGCGCGGGATGCTGCCGCAGTTAACGATCGTGACGTCGGTGGAAATCCCCACCATCGACTTAATGCGGTGGCGCAGCTGGTGGCACACCTGACAACGCTGCTCGTGGGTCAGCGTCAGACTGCTCTCTTTTAGCTCCACCTTCACGGAAAGTGAATCAAGATGTCCGCGACGATTCACCTCCAGCTGGTAGTGCGGCGAAAGATGTTCGAACTTCACGATCTCCTCTTCCAGCTGCGACGGGAAGACGTTGACGCCGCGGATGATCAGCATATCGTCGCTGCGGCCGCTGATCCGGTCCATACGGCGCATGCTGCGCGCGGTGGCCGGGAGCAGGCGCGTCAGATCGCGGGTGCGGTAGCGGATCACCGGCAGCGCCTCTTTGGTCAGCGTGGTGAACAGCAGCTCGCCCTGCTGGCCGTCATCCAGCGGCGTGCCGTCGTTCGGGTTGACGATCTCAGGGTAGAAATGATCTTCCCAGATGGTCGGGCCGTCGACGGTTTCGATACACTCCATCGCCACGCCCGGCCCCATCACTTCGGAGAGGCCATAGATGTCCAGCGCCGTAATGCCTAAGCGTTTTTCAATTTCCCGGCGCATGGCCTGCGTCCACGGCTCGGCGCCGAAGACGCCCACGCGCAGGGAACAGGTGCTGGCATCGCCGCCCATCTGGCGTTCCAGCTCTTCAATCAGGTTGAGGCAGTAGGATGGCGTCACCATGATCATGTCCGGCTGGAAATCACGGATCAGCTGCGCCTGTTTCTCCGTCTGGCCGCCGGACATCGGGATCACCGTCGCGCCTAAACGCTCGGCCCCGTAGTGCGCCCCCAGCCCGCCGGTAAACAGGCCGTAGCCATACGCCACGTGAATTTTGTCCTTCGCGCTGCCGCCCGCCGCGCGCAGGGAGCGGGCCACCAGGTTGGCCCAGTTATCAATGTCGCCCTGCGTATAGCCGACAACGGTCGGTTTGCCGGTGGTGCCGGAAGACGCGTGAATGCGCACCACCTGCTCCATCGGCACGGCAAAGGTATCGAACGGATAGTTATCCCGCAGGTCCTGCTTGGTGGTGCAAGGGAATTTACGGATATCCGCCAGCTCTTTGAAATCGTCAGGGTGAACGCCCGCGGCGTCAAACTTGCGTTTGTACATCGGCACGTTGTTGTAGGCGTGATGCAGCGTCCATTTCAGACGCTCTGTCTGCAGCGCCTGTAACTCGTCAAGGGAGGCCGTTTCAATCGGATCAAGCTTTGTTGTATTTGTCATTGTAGGGTACTCACATTGTTTTTATGCTCAAACACGCTCAAGGATCATGGCAATGCCCTGACCCACACCGATGCACATCGTACACAGCGCGTAGCGCCCGCCGCGTCGGTGCAGTTCATTACTCGCGGCCAGCGCCAGCCTGGCGCCGCTCATGCCCAGCGGGTGGCCCAGCGCAATCGCGCCACCGTTCGGGTTAACGTGCGCGGCATCGTCCGGCAGGCCCAGCTGACGCAGCACGCCCAGCGCCTGCGCGGCGAAAGCTTCGTTAAGCTCGATGACGTCCATATCGTGAATACTGAGTCCGGCGCGCTCCAGCACCCTGCGGGTGGCCGGCACCGGGCCGAGCCCCATCAGACGTGGCTCCACGCCTGCCGTCGCCATCGCCACGATCCGCGTGCGCGGGACTAACCCCTGCGCCAGCGCCATCTTCTCGCTGGCGACGATCAGCGCCGCAGCGCCGTCGTTGACCCCGGAGGCATTCCCCGCCGTGACCACCCCGTTCTTACGGAACGGCGTTTTCAGCCCGGCAAGCTGTTCAAGCGTGGTGTCCGCCCGCGGATGTTCATCCACGCTGAACGCTGTGACCGCCCCTTTTTTACCCGGCACCTGCACCGGCACGATCTCCTGCGCCAGAATGCCGTTCTGCTGTGCCAGCGCGGTACGCTGCTGGCTGCGCAGGGCGAACGCGTCCTGATCGGCACGGCTGATATTTAACAATTCAGCTACATTCTCTGCCGTTTCCGGCATACTGTCAGTTCCGAATTGCTGATGCATGAGCGGATTCACAAATCGCCAGCCGATGGTGGTATCAAAGATCTCCGCCTGACGCTGAAACGCGGCGGTGGCTTTGCCCATCACGAACGGCGCGCGGGACATCGACTCCACGCCGCCCGCGATCAGCAGGTCGCCGTCGCCCGCCTTAATGGCGCGGGCAGCAAACCCAATCGCGTCCAGACCCGACCCGCACAGGCGGTTAATGGTGGTTCCGGACACCGTCTGCGGCAGCCCGGCCAGCAGGGACGACATGCGCGCCACGTTGCGGTTATCTTCCCCCGCCTGGTTGGCGCAGCCGAAGATCACGTCGTCGATCCGCTCGAGGTCGAGCTGCGGATAGCGGGCCAGCAGCGCGCGCAGCGGCACGGCACCGAGATCGTCGGTTCGGACTGCGGCAAGCGCGCCGCCGTAGCGCCCCACCGGGGTTCGAACGCCATCACAAATAAATGCGTCACGCATCAGGCCTCTCCTGTCACGCTGCCGCCGATGCGGTGAGATTTTCCGCGAAAAAGGGCGACGGTTTTCTGTTGTTGGTTCTGGATTTCAATGTCGTATACGCCGGTCAGCTTGCCCTGATGCTTCACCCGCGCGGTGGCGGTGAGCGTGTCCCCGGCGAAGCCCGGATGCAGAAAATCAATCGAGCAGCCGGAGGCCACCGCCGCCAGCCCCTGACTATTGCAGGCGTAGGCAAAGGCAGTGTCCGCCAGCGAAAACAGCTGTCCGCCGTGGCACGTTTTGTGGCCGTTAAGCATCTGCGGGGTGATGGTCATGGTGACAACCGCGTAGCCCTCGTCCATCTCGACAATGTCCATCCCCATCGCCTGAGCACAGGCGTCCCGTTCGTACATGGTGCGGGCGTTATGCCATGCGTTATGACTCATAGCTACTCTCCAGAAGCGCGCGCTGGCGCAGCAGTGAACAGGGGCGATAGCGCTCTTCGCCGTAATGACGCTGCAGGTTCTCCAGCAGCGTCAGCAGGCGCTGCCAGCCCAGGCGCTCACCCCAGGCGATTGGCCCGCTCGGGTAGTTCACGCCCAGGCGCATGGCCGTGTCGATATCCTTCTCGCTGGCGACCCCTTTTTGCAGGGCATCCAGCGCTTCGTTGGCAATCATCGCCAGCGTTCGCCAGATCAGCAGGCCGGGATAATCGGCAATTCGCACCACCCGGTGTCCCTGCTGCTGCAGGTAGCGGATGGATTTTTGCGTTGCGGTATGCGGGTTGCTGGCGGCGGCGGCAATGACCGCCACGTCACGCTCGATGCGGTCTACCACCACCACCGGGCCGTTGAGCCGCAGCGCCAGCGCCTGCGCGGTCTCTCCCTGCGTTTCAATCAGGTACACATCATCAATTTCCGTGACACCGTCACGTCGCTTTTCCACGCGCATCGGGCTATAGCTGTCGTTCACCGACTCAACCCACTGCACGTCAGGTTTGTCGCCCTGCCAGTTGTACACGCCCTTCCCGCTTTTCTTGCCCAGCCTTCCAGCCAGCACCAGCTCCTGCTGCACCAGCGAAGGCAGAAAACGACGCTCCTGCCAGAAGGCGTTAAATACCGAGCAGGTCACCGCAAAATTTACGTCCTGACCAATCATGTCGGTCAGCTCCAGCGGCCCCATCGGGAAGCCGCCGCCTTCGCGCAGGGCGGCATCAATCACCTCCGGCGGCGCGACCTGCTCTTCCAGCGCGCGCCAGGCTTCGGAATAAAACGGACGGGCGACGCGGTTGACGATGAACCCCGGCGTTGACTGGCAGCGAACGGGCTGTTTGCCCCAGTTCAGCGCCAGCTCGCACAGCGCGTCGGCCACTTCCGGGGAGGTCGCCAGCCCGCTGACCACCTCCACCAGCTTCATCACCGGCGCCGGGTTAAAGAAATGCAGCCCTGCGACGCGCTCCGGGTGGTGGACGTCCGCCGCAATCGCCGTGACGGAGATGGAGGAGGTATTGCTGGTCAGCACCGTCTGCGGCGGGCAGATCTCAGCCAGCTGGGCAAACAGCGCCTTTTTCACCTCCAGCCGCTCGGAGGCCGCTTCAATCACCAGATCGGCCGCGGAGAGCGCGTCGATCTCCGTGACGGGAACAAGCCGGGCAAGGGTCTGGCTCCCGGCATCGGCGGAGAGTTTTCCGCGCGTCACACGGGAGGCCAGACGCTGGCGGATCCCGTCGATGGCGCGTGATATCGCATCGCTGGAGATGTCATAGAGCAGCACCTGATGCCCGTGGCTGGCCGCCACTTCGGCAATCCCGGCACCCATCGTGCCGCTGCCAATCACGGCGACCGTACGTATGTTCAGCATCTTATTTCCCCGTAAAGTTCGGCGCGCGCTTCGCGAGGAAGGCGCTGACGCCCTCGCGGTAGTCGTCGCTGCGCCCGGCCAGCCGCTGATAGTCGCGCTCGAGATCGAGCTGAGCGTCCAGAGTATTGGTTTCCGCGGCGTTGATCGCCTGCTTGATCAGCCCCAGGCCGAAGGTCGGCTGCGACGCAAAATGCAGGGCCATCTGCTGTGCCGTGGTGGAGAGCTGCTCGTCATCCACCACCTGCCAGATCATGCCCCACGCCTGCGCCTGTTCGGCGCTGAGCTTGTCGCCGAGCAGCGCCAGCCCCATGGCGCGGGCGCGTCCGGCCACGCGCGGCAGCAGCCAGGTGCCGCCGCAGTCCGGCACCAGGCCGAGCTTGCTGAAGGCCATCACGAAGCTGGCGGAGCGCGCCGCGATCACCATGTCGCACCCGAGCGCCAGCGTGGCGCCCGCGCCCGCCGCCACGCCGTTAACGGCACAGATGACGGGCTTCGGCAGCTTTGCCAGGCGGCGCACCAGCGGGTTGTAGAAGGTTTCAACGGACATGCCCAGATCCGGCGCCGGGCCGTTGGGGTCGACGTTGCGGTCATTCAGGTCCTGACCGGCACAGAAACCACGTCCTGCGCCGGTGAGCAGCAGGCAGCGGATAGTGTCATCGCGCTCGGCCTGTTTCAGGCACTCGGCCAGCTGCTGGTGCATCACGTCGTTAAAGCTGTTCAGACGCTCCGGACGGTTCAGCGTAATGGTCATCACGCCCTGTTCTACATGACTGAGAATAAATTCCACAATTAGCGTCCTTTAAAGTCGGGAGTGCGTTTTTGTAGGAAGGCGTTGATGCCTTCCCGGCGGTCTTCGGTGGCAGAAAGCAGCGTAAACAGCTGGCGCTCCTGGGCCAGACCGGCCTGAAGCGGCACCTCCTGAGACTGGCGCAGCGCCTGTTTGGCTGCCTGTAAAGCCAGCGGCGAGTGGCGTCCCATCAGGGCCGCCTGCTTCAGGGCATACTCCAGCGTCAGCGCTGCCGGGAAAACATCGCTCACCAGCCCGGCGCTCAGCGCCTGCTCTGCGGTAATGCTCTCGCCGGTCAGCACCATTTTGCTGGCCAGCGATTTACCGACGCTGCGGATAAGACGCTGGGTGCCGCCCGCGCCGGGCATAATGCCGAGCGTGATTTCCGGCAGGCCGAAACGGGCGTTGTCACCGGCAATCACCACGTCGCACAGCAGCGCCAGCTCGCAGCCTGCGCCCAGCGCGAAGCCGTTCACGGCGGCGATCAGCGGTTTAGGAAAAGCGTTGATACGCGCCCACAGCTGCGGGCGGATATCGTTCAGCGTGGCGGGCAGGTCTTTCTCCGCCATTTCGTTGAGATCGGCTCCGGCGGCAAAGCAGCGCTCGCTGCCGTAAATCACGCAGACGGAAATCTCGGCATCCACGGCGGCGGCCTCAAGCTGTTCCGCAAGCTGGGTCAACAGCGCATTATTCAGAGCGTTGCGCGCCGCCGGACGGTTTAGCGTCAGCTGCAGCACGCGGCCATGACGGGTAACAATCAGTTCGCTCATGCCATCCCCTTCGCGTCGAAGTCGACGATCACGTCGGCGGTTAACGGCAGCGACTGGCAGCTGAGCACATACCCGGCCGCCAGCTCGTCCGGCTCCAGACTGTAGTTGGTTGCCATGTCCACCTTCCCGCGCAGCACTTTGCATTTACAGGTGGCGCAGACGCCGCCCTTACAGGCATAAGGCAGATCCGCCCCCTGACGCAGGGCGGCATCGAGAATGCTTTCGTCGTCCGCCGTCAGGGTGATTTCACGGTCGCGCCCGTCCTGGCGAACGGTCACTTTTTGTCCATCCACCTGCACGTGCGCCGCGCGCTTAACGGTGATTCCGGAGGTGTTAAAGCGCTCAAGGTGAATGGATTTGTCCGGCATCCCCAGCGCCTTCAGCGTGGCTTCCGCGTCGTCCATCATTGCGGACGGGCCGCAGATAAACGCCTCGTCGTACTGGCGGAAGTTGATCAGGGTTTTCGCCAGCGCCTGCAGCTTTTCCCCGTCGATGCGGCCATACAGCAGGTCGCTGTCCAGCCGCTCCTGGCTGAAGATGGAGACCAGCTGCAGGCGCTGCGGGTATTTGTCCTTCAGGTCCGCCAGCGCCTGGCGGAACATCATGCTCTGGCTGCTGCGGTTGCCGTAGATCAGGGTGAAATGGCTGTTCGGTTCGGTCTCAAGCGTCGCGGAGATAATCGCCAGCATCGGAGTGATCCCGGAGCCTGCCGCAATTGCCAGATAGTGGCCTTCGCGTTCGGCCCGCGGCTGGTAGCCAAACTGCCCCTGAGGAACCATTACCTCCAGCGCCATGCCCGCTTTGATCTCATCCCGGGCATAGCGGGAAAAGCGCCCGCCTTCAATCGCCTTGACCGCCACGCTGATTTCGCCCGGGGCGGTACTCCGGCAGATGGAGTAGCAGCGGCGCAGCTCGTCTCCGCCAAGCGTCGTTTTTAACGTCAGGTGCTGGCCGGGACGGAAGCGGTAGGCCTCCTGCAGCGCCTGCGGCACCGCAAAGGTGATGGTCACCGCGTCGCGGGTTTCGGGTTCCACTTTTGCCACTGTTAATGAATGAAACGTTGTCATGGCAGCCTCAAATGCATTTGAAATAGTCGAAGGGCTCACGGCAGGTGTTGCAGCGATAGAGCGCTTTGCAGGCCGTCGAACCAAATTCACTGATAAGCGCGGTGTCGGTGCTGGCGCAGCGCGGGCAGCTCACCTCTGCCGGAACGTGCGCGTGGCAGCTATGCCCCACGGGCGGGCTGATGCCGTACGCCCGCAGACGCTCGCGCGCGTCTGCGGTCATCCAGTCGGTGGTCCAGGCGGGTTCAAGCTGGAGCACAATGTGCACTGGGGTAAAGCCGTGCGCGGTCATCGCCTCGCGGATCGCCCCCAGCAGGTGTTCCGTTGCCGGACAGCCCGAGTAGGTTGGCGTGAAGCCAATGACCCAGCCTTCCCCCTGCGCCTTCACGCTGCGCACCATGCCTAAATCGGTGATGGTTAATACCGGCACTTCCGGATCGGGGATCTGGCCTAACAGCGCCCAGATCTGCGGGATTTGCGCGGGCGCGATGTCGACGAGGCGTTGCATAGCGTTCTCCTTTACCACTGCTGACCGGGATACGCGCGCTGGAGATACTGCATTTCCGCCAGCATCGGGCCCAGATGTTCGGTATGCAGCCCCCTCTTACCCCCGGTGCGGTACGCCACCTCTGCGGGAACCTGCAGGCAGGCTTCATTCAGACCGGCAAAGACTTCGCTTTCCCACGGCTGGCGCAGGACGCGCGGGTCAACCGCCACGCCGGACTCAATCAGCTCCCGCTCGACGTCATCGGCTTCAAACAGCTCGGCCGTAAAACGCCACAGGTTGTCGATGGCCTGCTGCATTTTTTGCGCTGACGTTTCGGTCCCGTCCCCCAGACGCACCAGCCAGCCGCGGCTGAAGCGCAGGTGGTAGCGCGCCTCTTTAATCGCCTTGGCGGCAATGGCGGCAAGCTGGCCGTCGCGGCTATGGGTCAGGCGTTCGTATAGCGCCACGTTCCAGGCATCCATCAGGTACTGGCGGGCAATCGTGTCGGCGAAGCTGCCGTTCGGCTGCTCCACCAGCAGGACGTTGCGGAACTGGCGCTCGTCTCGGCCAAACGCCAGCGTGTCTTCATCGCCCTGGCCTTCCAGCTCCGCGGCATAGGTCAGGAAATTGCGCGCCTGCCCCAGCAGGTCGAGACCGATATTGGCGAGCGCGAGGTCGATTTCCAGCTCCGGCGCGTGGCCGCACCAGGCGCCGAGACGCTGGGATAGCACCAGACCGTTGTCGCCCAGACGCAGGGCATAGGCAGTCACTGAATTCATTCGTTGCCTCACATATGCTCGATGCCGTCGGGGATGGTGTAGAACGTCGGATGGCGGTAAACCTTGCTTTCCGCCGGATCGAAGAACTCGCCGCTCTCTTCCGGCTGGGAGGCGACAATCTCGCTCGCCTTAACCACCCAGATAGAACACCCTTCGCTGCGGCGGGTATAGGCATCACGCGCATTTTCCAGCGCCATGCGATCGTCGGCGGCATGCAGACTGCCAACGTGACGGTGGGATAACCCCTGTTTGCTGCGTACGAACACTTCGTACAGCGGCCAGTAGACATTGCTCATGGTTGTTTCCTCTTACGCGGCCTGCCGGGCGCGCTGTTTTTCGGCGTGCGCAAGCGCGGCTTCCCGCACCCACGCGCCCTCTTCCCAGGCTTTACGTTTCGCGGCCAGGCGTTCGTGGTTGCAGATGCCGCGCCCGTTAATGACCTCGTCAAACTCCTGCCAGTCGATCTCGCCGAAGCGATAATGACCGCTCTCTTCATCAAAACGCAGGTCGGGATCGGGCACCGTCATGCCCAGCATTTCCACCTGCGGCACCGTGTTGTCGACAAAACGCTGGCGCAGCTCGTCGTTGCCGAAGCGTTTGATTTTCCACGCCAGGCTGCGGGCGCTGTTCGGCGAATTGTCGTCGTTCGGCCCGAACATCATCAGCGCCGGCCACCAGAAGCGGTTGATGGCATCCTGGAGCATCTGGCGCTGGGCTTCACTGCCCTGCGCCAGCGCCATGCAGGCCTCAAAGCCCTGACGCTGGTGGAAGCTCTCTTCTTTACAGATTTTCACCATCGCGCGGGCATACGGACCATAGGAAGTGCGGCACAGCGCCACCTGGTTGACGATGGCCGCGCCGTCCACCAGCCAGCCGATCACGCCGATATCGGCCCAGCTCAGGGTCGGATAGTTGAAGATGGAGGAGTATTTCATCCTGCCGTCGAGCATCTTCTGGTAGATGTCTTCCCGCGCGCAGCCCAGCGTTTCCGCCGCGCTGTAGAGGTAAAGCCCGTGTCCGGCTTCGTCCTGCACCTTCGCCAGCAGGATCGCTTTTCGGCGCAGCGTCGGGGCGCGAGCGATCCAGTTCCCTTCCGGCAGCATGCCGACAATTTCGGAGTGCGCATGCTGGCCAATCTGTCGGATCAACGTCTTACGGTAGGCGTCAGGCATCCAGTCCTGAGGCTCAATCGCCGTCTCCTGCGCTATGCGCTGCTCAAACCGTTGTTCTTGCGTCACGTCATCACCTTTATGATTCGTTAGTTTGCAAATTAAAGCGTAATGTTGAATCACTTTGTTTTTTAAAAGTTACACAAAGGTTAAATATAACCCCAAGAATTGTTTCCTGATTCTGTGACGCTGCTCGCAAGCCTTTTGCTGAAAGCCTTGATAAGCGGGCCTTCGTATTCTGAAATTCATCCAGCCAGATCACATCATTAACAATTCATTAAAAACGCCGCTTGATTTTTATGATTCATGATTAAACTATTAATGAGTAAATCACGTAACATTTGGAGATAAGCGATGCAGCAGTTAGCCAGCTTCTTGTCCGGTTCCTGGCAGTCTGGCCGGGGCCGCGAACGCACTATTCATCACGCCATCAGTGGCGAAGCGCTGTGGAGCGTGACCAGCGAAGGGCTGGATATGGCGGCCGCCCGCCGCTATGCGATTGATCGCGGCGGCGAAGCGCTTCACTCGATGACCTTTATCGAACGCGCAGCCATGCTGAAGGCGGTGGCAAAGCACCTGCTTAGCGAGAAAGAGACGTTTTATGCCCTGTCCGCCCAGACCGGGGCGACTAAAGCGGACAGCTGGGTGGACATTGAAGGCGGGATCGGCACCCTTTTCACTTACGCCAGCCTGGGCAGCCGCGAGCTGCCGGATGACACCGTGTGGCCGGAAGACGAGTTAATCCCGCTGTCGAAACAAGGCGGCTTTGCGGCGCGCCACGTCCTGACCTCAAAATCCGGGGTGGCGGTGCACATCAACGCCTTTAACTTCCCCTGCTGGGGGATGCTGGAAAAGCTGGCGCCGACCTGGCTTGCCGGCATGCCCGCCATCATCAAACCCGCCACCGCCACCGCGCAGGTGACGCAGGCGATGGTGAAATCCATCGTCGACAGCGGGCTGGTGCCGGACGGTGCCATCAGCCTGATCTGCGGCGGCGCGGGCGATCTGCTCGACCAGCTCGACAGCCAGGACGTGGTGACCTTTACAGGCTCCGCCAGCACCGGGCAAAGCCTTCGCGTGCACCCGAATATTGTGGCGAATGCCATTCCGTTCACCATGGAGGCCGACTCCCTGAACTGCTGCGTGCTGGGGGAAGACGTCACCCCTGAGCAGCCGGAATTTGCCCTGTTCATCCGGGAAGTGGTCCGCGAGATGACCGCCAAAGCCGGGCAGAAATGTACGGCCATTCGCCGCATTATCGTCCCGCAGAGCCAGATTGAGGCCGTGAGCAAGGCGCTGATTGCCCGGCTGGAAAAGGTGTTGGTGGGCGACCCGACGCAGGAAGGGGTGAAAATGGGCGCGCTGGTCAACGCCGAACAGCGTGCGGACGTGCAGGAGAAAGTGGATCACCTGATCGCCGCAGGCTGCCAGGTCCGTCTGGGCGGCAAAGCGGATTTGCAGGCCGCTGGCGCGTTCTTCCCGCCGACGCTGCTGTTCTGCCCGCAGCCGGATGAAACCCCCGCCGTCCACGCGACGGAGGCTTTCGGCCCGGTAGCGACGCTGATGCCGTATCGCAATGCACAGCACGCGGAGCAGCTTGCCCGCGCGGGCGGCGGCAGCCTGGCGGGTACGCTGGTCACCACCGATTCGGCGATTGCCCGCCGGTTTATTGCCGGCGCGGCGGGCGCCCACGGGCGTATTCAGATCCTTAACGAGGAATCAGCAAAAGAGTCTACCGGCCACGGCTCTCCGCTGCCGCAGCTGGTCCACGGCGGTCCGGGCCGCGCGGGCGGCGGCGAAGAGCTGGGCGGCCTGCGCGCGGTGAAGCACTACCTGCAGCGCACCGCGATCCAGGGCAGCCCGACCATGCTGGCCGCCATCGGCAAGCAGTGGGTGCGTGGCGCAGCGGTGCAGGAAGATCGCGTGCATCCGTTCCGCAAATACTTTGAGGAGCTACAGCCGGGCGACAGCCTGCTGACGCCGCGCCGCACCCTCACGGAAGCGGACATCGTGAACTTTGCATGCCTGAGCGGCGATCACTTCTACGCCCATATGGACAAGATCGGCGCGGCAGAGTCGATCTTTGGCGAGCGCGTGGTGCACGGCTACTTCCTGATCTCCGCCGCGGCGGGACTGTTCGTCGATGCGGGCGTCGGGCCGGTGATTGCCAACTACGGCATGGAAAACCTGCGCTTTATCGAGCCGGTCAAACCGGGCGATACCATTCAGGTACGTCTGACCTGCAAGCGTAAAACGCTGAAGAAACAGCGCACCGCCGAGGAAAAACCGACCGGCGTGGTGGAATGGGCGGTTGAGATCTTCAACCAGCACCAGCAGGCCGTGGCGCTTTACTCCATCCTGACGCTGGTGGCGCGCCAGCAGGGAGATTTCAGCTAACGCCCCTCACCCTGACCCTCTCCCCAAAGGGGGAGGAATCCCTGTAATTTTTTTAACCAGAAGCGATAAATTGCTTCAGGAAAATTAATGGCTTACAGCGATACCCTGGTCCGGCTGTAAATCGCCGAAGCGTTTCCGTAAGGCCGGGGCGAGGCGCAGGGATGCGCCGAGAGGGCGTGGCCTGCAGGGATGCAGGCTCATGCCCGACCCGATAGCCTGAAGGAATAAGCTGAGGGCACCGCGAAGCGGCGATTTACCGCCGGGAGCCCGGGTCGCCAGGGTGGTGGCGATTGAGCCACCCTGGCACGTTCACCGGTCATGTCGTTACAGAGTAGTAAGGAACATAAAGTGAACGGAATGACCACCACAGCCGTATGTTCCCCCTCACCCCAGCCCTCTCCCTCAAGGGAGAGGGGGTCGCCTGTGCTGACATCATTTGTGGGGAGAGGAAATGGCCCGGCATGTGATGTATCCCCGCTCTTTTTTTAACCTGGCAAGACTGACAAATAATCTGGCAGATGCAGGCAAACGCTTTTCTCAGGCGCCTGTCAGGATAAGGCTGTCACAACACAATAAACACAACAAGATGAGGTCTACGATGGGAAGCAATTCTTCTTTTTCTGCCCGTAGAACGGCGCTGGCTATGGCCGTTGCGCTGTGTTGCGCCTGGCAATCCCCTGTTTTCGCCCACGGCAGCGAGGCGCATATGGTCCCGATGGACAAAACGCTGCAGGACTTTGGCGCCGACGTTCAGTGGGATGATTACGCACAGATGTTCACCATTGCGAAAGACGGTGCCTTTGTGAAGGTCAAACCGGGTGCCAAAACCGCCATCGTCAACGGCAAAACCCTCAGGCTCGAGGTGCCGGTGGTGATGAAAGGCAAGAAAGCCTTTATCTCTGACAGCTTCATCAATGATGTTTTCCAGTCCGGCCTTGACCAGACCTTCCAGGTTGAAAAACGCCCTCACCCGCTAAACGCGCTGACGGCGGACGAAATTAAGCAGGCCGTTGAGACTGTGAAAGCCTCGGCGGACTTTAAGCCTAATACCCGCTTTACCCAGATTGCCCTTGCAGAGCCAGAGAAAGCCAAAGTGTGGGACTTTGTGCTTAACGGTACGGCGGTGGATGCACCGCGTCAGGCAAAGATTGTGATGCTCGATGGAAAGCACGTTATCGAAAGCCTGGTGGATCTGAAGGATAAAAAAATCCTGCGCTGGGAGCCGGTGAAAGACGCGCACGGCATGGTGCTGCTGGATGATTTCACCGCGGTACAGCAGATCGTTAACGAGAGTACGGAATTTGCCGAGGTGCTTAAAAAACACGGCATCACCGACCCGAAAAAAGTGATTACCACGCCGCTGACCGTCGGCTATTTCGACGGTAAAGACGGCCTGAAGCAGGAAGATCGCCTGCTGAAGGTGGTGAGCTATCTGGATGTGGGCGACGGCAACTACTGGGCGCACCCGATTGAGAACCTGGTGGCCGTGGTCGATCTTGAGCAGAAGAAAATCCAGAAGATTGAGGAAGGTGCCGTTGTTCCGGTTCCGATGACGCCGCGCCCCTACGATGGCCGAGATCGTATAGAAACGCCGAAAAAACCGCTCGACATCATCGAGCCGGAAGGTAAGAACTACACCATTACCGGCGATATGGTGCACTGGCAGAACTGGGATTTCCACCTGAGCCTGGACTCTCGCGTCGGTCCGATGATTTCGACCGTTACCTACAACGACAACGGCAAAAAGCGTCAGATTATGTATCAGGGGTCGCTCGGCGGCATGATCGTTCCTTACGGCGATCCGGACGTGGGCTGGTATTTCAAGGCCTATCTTGATTCCGGCGACTACGGCATGGGCACCCTGACCTCGCCGCTGGTGCGCGGTAAAGACGTGCCGTCCAACGCGGTGATGCTCAATGAAACCATTCCGGATTACACCGGCGCGCCGATGGAGATCCCGCGCGCAATCGCCATTTTCGAACGCTACGCGGGCCCGGAATATAAGCATCAGGAGATGGGCCAGCCTAACGTCAGCACCGAGCGCCGCGAGCTGGTCGTGCGCTGGGTGAGTACCGTGGGCAACTACGATTACATCTTCGACTGGGTGTTCCATGAAAATGGCACCATCGGCATTGACGCCGGCGCGACGGGTATCGAAGCGGTGAAAGGCGTGCAGGCGAAAACCATGCACGATGCCACCGCCAAAGACGATACAAAATACGGTACGCTGATCGACCACAACATCGTGGGCACCACGCACCAGCACATCTACAACTTCCGTCTTGATATGGACGTGGATGGCATCAACAACAAGCTGGTGGCCATGGATCCGGAAGTGAAGCCGAATACCGCCGGTGGACCTCGCACCAGCACCATGCAGATCAATCAGTATGATATTGATACCGAGCAGCAGGCGGCGCAGAAGTTCGACCCGGGCACGATTCGCCTGCTGAGCAACACAAGTAAAGAGAACCGCATGGGTAACCCGGTCTCGTACCAGATCATCCCTTACGCGGGCGGTACGCACCCGGTGGCGACCGGCGCGAAATTTGCCCCGGACGAGTGGATCTACCATCGCCTGAGCTTTATGGACAAACAGCTGTGGGTGACCCGCTACCACCCTGATGAGCTCTACCCGGAAGGTAAATTCCCTAACCGCTCCGTACACGACACGGGCCTCGGGCAGTACAGCAAGGATAACGAGTCGCTCAACGATCGGGACGACGTAGTCTGGATAACCACCGGCACCACCCACGTGGCGCGCGCGGAAGAGTGGCCGATCATGCCAACGGAATGGGTGCATACCCTGCTTAAGCCGTGGAACTTCTTCGACGAGACGCCAACGCTCGGGAAGAAAAAAGACGAAAAATAACCACCCGCCGGGCAATAGCCCGGTTTTTTTTGCCCTGGCGTTTGAGGATCGTCCTGGCTTGCTTATAGTTACAGATATCTCATCGACATGATTTATCCCCCGGACGGGAAAGGGCTTTATGGAAAAAAGAAAAAAACCGTCGCTGGAACGGGCGACCTGGCCAACGCGCCATGCCATGGTCATGCACGGGTTGGCGATGAACCTGCCGTGGCTGGCCTTCGTCAATATCAGCTTTGCGGTGATGATTCTGCTGCGACACGTTCTGCTTAAGCCCAGCGATCCCCTTTATCCCCACTCGCCCCAGCTGACGAGAATGGTTGATGCCTCCATGCTCGGTATTATCATCCTCTCGGCCGCGCTGATCCTCATGGCCTGGCGGCGTATCGCCGGTATCAGCGTGGTGTTGTTTATCTGTAGCGCCATCTGGTCGGTCTCCTGCTTCTGGTTTATCACCCAGCTGCTGCTCCCGCACGTCTGGCCGCTGTGCGTTATTCTGTTACTCGCCGGTTTGACGGCGCTCTATTTCTACCCTGAAGGGCTGCTCGCCTTTGTGCTCCCGCTCTGGATCACCCTGCCGATAGCAAGCTGGATACGAAACGATGGCCTCAACCTACACTTCGTTGTTATCTGGAGCGTGTTTACGCTGATCCTGATCTGCGGGCGTTTCATTCTGCTGAGCTGGTTTGACGAAGCCTGGCGACGTAACCAGCAAAATCAGCTGCTTATTTCGCGGCTGGACGCGCTGGCACATCAGGACCCGTTAACCAAAACCGCCAATCGCCGGAAAATGGAGGTGGTGCTGGAGAACGCGGTTGAGCAGAAAAAAACCTTCTCGGTGATCATGCTGGATATCGACTACTTCAAGCGCTACAACGATACCTACGGGCACCAGGCGGGCGACGACTGTCTGACGCGCGTGGCGCGCGTGCTGAAGCAGTCCGTGCGCACGCCTGACGATGTGGTGTCACGCTACGGCGGCGAAGAGTTTCTGGTGATTCTGTTTAATTGCCCGGAGAACATCGCGGAAAAGGTTGCCCTGCGTATTCAGGACGGCCTGCGTACGGAAGCCATACCGCACGGCGCCTCGACGGTCAGCGACCATGTCACCGTGAGCATGGGGATTGCGAGCATGGCCGAGGGGTTAGCGGGCACCGAGATCATCGCCCGCGCCGATGCGGCGCTGTATCGGGCGAAGGAGGCCGGGCGGGATCGGTGGTCGCTGTAGATAAAAGCCGGGTGGCGCTGCGCTTACCCGGCTTGCTTTTTAATACCGCACGCACACCGACTTGGTTTCACACCAGCCGTCCAGCCAGTCCGGGCCAAAATCGCGTCCGGTACCGGACTGCTTCATGCCGCCGAACGGCAGGTTGGCGTCGATCAGCGTATGGCTATTCACCCACACGGTGCCCGCCTGCAGCCGGTCGGTATACTCCAGCGCCTTGCTGATATTCTGCGTCCAGACGCTGGCCGTCAGGCCATATTCGGTGTCGTTTGCCAGCTGGAGCGCCTCTTCCCCGTCGGCGACGCGCACAAGGTTGACCACCGGGCCAAACACCTCTTCGCGGGTCAGGCGCAGCGAGGCATCCGGGTTGACCACCAGCGTAGGTGAAACGTAATAGCCTTTGCCTTCCGGCCCCCGGTTACCGACGATCAGCTCCGCGTGGCGCGACTTCGCCTCATCGAGGAAGGTCTGCACCTTGTCGCAATGCGCGCGCGACACCAGCGGGTTAATAAACGCTTCCGGCGACATGCCTGGCCCGACGCTCAGGGATTTCACCGCCTGTTCAAACCCGCTGACCAGCGTGTCAAACAGCGGCGCCTCAATGTAGATGCGCGAGCTCGCCGCGCACACCTGCCCCTGGTTCAGGAAGCTGCCGGTCATCAGGCCTTCGATCACCCACGCAGGGTCCGCATCCTTGAGCACAATTGCCGGGTTTTTCCCGCCCAGCTCCAGGGTCACGCCGGTTAGCGTGTCCGCCGCCGCGCGGGCAATTTGCTTACCCGTCGCCGTTGAGCCGGTGAAGCTCACCTTCGCGATATGCGGATGCGAGGTCAGCGCCGCGCCACACACCGCGCCGCTCCCGGTCACCACGTTGAACACCCCATCCGGGATGCCCGCTTCACTGGCCAGTTCCGCCACGCGCAGCATGGTCAGCGGCGTGGTTTCAGACGGCTTAATGACGATAGAGCAGCCAGCTGCCAGCGCTGGCATCACTTTCCACATGCCGATCATCAGCGGGAAGTTCCAGGGCACAATCCCGGCCACCACGCCAACCGGCTCTTTACGCGTCCACGCCTGATAGCGGGCGCCCTGCGGCAGCGGGATAGAAAGATCGAGAGTTTTACCCGAAATTTTGGTGGTCAGCCCGGCGGTATAGCGCATCCAGTTCAGGGTGCAGCCGACTTCAAACATACGGGAAATGTTGATGGATTTGCCCTGCTCCAGCGTTTCAAGCTGGGCCAGCTCCTCGCTGTGCTGTTCCACCAGATCGGCGAAATGGAGCAGGATCCGCTCGCGCTCCGCCGGGAGTTTTCCGGCCCAGGTGCGGGCCACAAAGGCGCGCCAGCCGGACATGACGGCACGATCAACGTCATCGACGCTGGCATCGGCAGTCGAGGCAATCACCTCGCCCGTAGCCGGGTTGAAGACATTCAGCCGCTTTTCACTGTCCGACGCGGCCTGACGCCCTTCAATCCACAGGCCATGATGTCGGTCTAAAAACTGCTGCACGGCAGGCTGAATAGCCACCTGTGATTCAGACATAGGATACTCCTTCGTTATTCTTCGCAGGGTGTTCATCCAGTCTAAGAGGGGTTTTGCATTCTCGCTTTTGTCTCTGTGACATTCGCTTTGCCACCTGTGACAGGCTCCGCAAATCGCGATAATTGCCGCTTATATCGCTGTAACCGGTGAGTGTTCTTTCCTATAGTCAGCCTCATAGCTCTGACAAAATGCAACACAAATGCAACAATGCGAAAACGTTGACGGTGCAGTGAGAGAAACGATGGCGTGTGCAAGCGAGCAGGAACAGTATCAGCATTGGCTGGCGCAAATTAACCAGGTTTGCGGGCGTTTTAACGCGCAGCCCACCGGGGGTAAATTCTACGGCGAGCTGGAGACCAGCTATGCGCGCAGTCTGAAGCTCAGTACCGTGACCGCGGGTGGCGTTAACCTGTTCCGCTCCCGTCAGGAGATCAAACAGAGTAACGATGCCTGGTTCTATACCGTGTTCCAGCTCGAAGGGAGTGCAGAAATTGAGCAGGATGACCGTCGCGCGCTGCTCAAAACCGGTGATATCACGCTGATTGACGCGTCGCGTCCCTGTTCAATCAACTGGCAGGAAAAATCCCGCCAGATTTCGCTCCTGGTTCCGCGTCAGATTATTGAGCAGCAGTGTCGTTTCCAGGAGATAAGCTGCGCGACCGCCCTTTCCCGCACCTTACCCACGGTACAGCTGAGCCATCGCCTGTTGATGGAGAGTATGAGCAATGCCGACCTGAGCGATCGTGAAAGCGAAGCGGCGCTCGAAGCGATGATCTGCCTGCTGCGCCCCGCTTTCCAGCAGCGTGAAATCATTCAGCCGCGCAAGGAGCGCCAGTTCCAGCATGTGGTGGCGCTGATTGACGACCATATTCAGTCTGAATCGCTGCGTCCTGAATGGATTGCCGCCGAGAGCGGTATGTCCGTGCGCAGCCTCTACCGCATGTTTGCCGAAAAGGGGCTGGTGGTCGCGCAGTACATTAAAAACCGTCGCCTGGATCTCTGCGCGCAGGTACTGCGCACTGCAGGCGATGATGAAAAGCTGGCGGGCATTGGCTACAGCTGGGGCTTTACCGACCATAGCCATTTTTCAACGGCGTTTAAGCAGCGTTTTGGCGTCTCGCCGGGTGAATACCGCAGGCGCTACCGCTAGCTACTTTCTGAGCCATTTTCCGTTAATACCCTTCACGTACTCGCCCGGCTGCGCGCGGGCAACCAGTTTTTGCCCAGCCATTTTGGCCACTTCATCGACCGGCAAATTATTGCTGTCAGCCAGCTTCTGGTAGCTTTCCGTGCGCGCCGCGTTGATGCGATTGACCAGCGCCAGCGTTTCGGCGTCCTGCTGAATCGGGGCAAGATAACCGCTGAGGGTTTCCCCCACGCGCCCCTGCGCCCGGGCATCGTTCAGGGTGAGCGCAGCCGCCTGCACGTTCATCCCCAGCGCCAGTAAAATCAGTGCTACTCGTTTCATGGCGTCCTCAGAACAGATCGCTGCGCGATTTAAGCAGGGTTTCGACGTCTTTATCGACCTTAATGTGGATCTCATGTTCGATTTTGACATTCATATTGATGGTAATCGGCTCCTTTGGCGCAGCGACTTCAATACGCGGCGTACAGCCGGTCAGTAGCGCGGCAACGGCAACGGTGAGCACACCAGCCATCTTTTTCATTGTTGTTCCTCACTTTCCTTGCCGGTCAAACTGCGGGGAGCAGGTATCGCCGCATGTTGCTCAAACCAGGTTTGCAGGTTGTCCCCAAAGCGCAGGCTACGCCAGAGGGTAAAGACATTCTCGTCATGGGTATAGTTCAGGTTGACGGAGCTGCTTTTGCCATCCACCCGGCTGTTCCCCTTGATGGTCGCCTGCATGGTCAACTCACCCAGATTATCTAAATTGATTCTCGTCCACGAACGCGAAATTTCCATATAGCGGAGCCAGTTAATCGCGGCACCCGCGACCATATTATCCTTGACGATGGCGTCGGCCGTATCTTTGTCGATGCGCAGCGTCATTGGGCCCGGGTTGGTGAGCCAGCCATCTTCAATGATCCATTTTTCATTGTCCAGCCAGAACGGCAGCGCCCCGCTGACTGGCCCCGACATGGCAAACTGTTTCGGATTAACGGCGCTAATCAGCTCGCTCGAAGAGATATTGTCCACCCGCAGCAGGGCCGGATCGTGCTGCGGCATCCGCAGCTGCTGCATGGTGATCTTCCCGCCGAGGGTTTCCACCTTCACGTTGGTGAGCAGCAGCGGATTGTCCTCCGTCCAGGGATAGTCCCCCTGTAGATCGGCAGTAATGTTGCGCGCGGTCACCAGGTTTACCACTTCACCGATGCGCAGCGTCACCGGACCGCGCGTGCCCAGAGACCAGGTTCCGTCGCTGAAGCGAAACGGCAGCAAAAAATCGACGCCGTTAATCTGGTTATCCGGCATCCAGGCGCTGCCGGATTTCAGCACGCCGTGCCCACCCGCTTCAAAGCCCTGATCGGCCGCCGCCGAGAAGGCGACCTGCGCATACAGTTCCCCGTCGCGCAGCGTCATTTTCCAGTCAGGCGGGATCAGCGGCTGGAATACGGTGAGAGACTGTTTCGGCCACCAGGCCTGCCCGCGCAGGCGTACGCCATCCCAGCGCCCGTTTACCTGTACCGGACCGATTTTGTCCGCGTGGAGGTCGCCCTTAAACTGAAAAATAGTCGGGTCGGTGCCGTCGACGCTAAAGGTCAGGACCGATGGCGGCAACACGCTGCCGCCGGAGAAACGGGTTTGCCCGGCGTTAAGCGACAGCGCGCCGCTGAAGGTCGGTTTTTCGGGGTCACGTAACCAGCGCACCGGTTGATCCAGCACCAGGCGAGGCTTGCTGACCTCCATCGTGCCGTACTGGAGCTTGTCAAAACCGGTGGAAAGCGCCGTCAGCTCAATAAGGTTGTCGCGCCACTCGCCTTTCCCGGCGACATCCCAGCGGGCATGCATCGGCGTAAAACCGCCTTTCCCCCAGTAGCGCCACTGCCACAGGCCGTTATCGGGTAAGAAGTCGCTGGCCTGACCGTCCAGGTGGAGTTCAAAATCGCCCATCTCGTTTTCATGGGCGCGCAGAATCGCCTGTAAACGACCGTCCACCCCCTTCTGGGTGAGCTTCACGCCCGCCAGCGGCCAGCGGATTTCATCGATATCAAGTGAGTCAATGATGCGCCCGCGCGAGCGGAGCAGCGCGCCCGGCTCAAAGGCCAGCTGCGGTTCATACAGGCTGCCGGTCAGCGTTGCGGGCAATTTGGCGTAAAGAATGAGATCGTTTTGCTTTGCCTCGCCGCTCAGGTGCAGAGGCATGTCGCTGTTTTCCATGCTGAGCCTGCCGGGCCCAATATTCAGTACCGCGTTGCCTTTACCCGCATCGCCTTGCGTCAACACATTCAGTCGTCCGGTCAGGGTGGCTTTCTCCAGCCCCAGCTGCCAGTTGTCGGCGCGAAGGGACACCCGCCCGCTCAGCGGCATACCCGAGAGATCCCAGTTCCAGCGCCCGTCGCTGATGTTCAGCTGTTCCGCCGTGATCTGCCACGGCAGGTCGAGCAGCGGATCGGGATTGTCCCGCGCCATCACCACCAGCTGTCCCTGATTGTCTTCCCAGTCCAGATCGGCATCGACCAGAGACGTCAACTGTGGCACGTTAAAGGTCGCGACCGCGTGGCCTTTCACCGGTACGCCATCCGGTACCAGCGGCAGGGTAAATTCGCCCACCAGCTTAATCGGCTGCGGCTGGTCCGGGAGCTGTACATCGAACTGGCTGACCGAGAGCGTCTGACCGCGAAGCGTGCCTTTAATGCTGACCTGCTCGCCTTTATAGGCGATCTCCTGACTGGACGGGGTCAGCGACGCACGCAGCTCGCCCTGCCACTGCTGCCAGGGAGAGAGCGTCAGACGGTGAATCGTGAGCCAGGTATTGGGTAATACTGCCTGCCATTGCGCGAGCGTTTTCGGGGCGACCGTTGAAGGCGCTGACTGAGGAATTTTGCTCAGACAGACGGAATTTAAATCCAGCGCGCCGATATCCAGCTTCCAGCGGCTCGGATGTGACAGCGTCACGTTATCGATGCGGGCAATTTCGCAGTCTTCAACCAGATAGCGAAGATTGGGGATCACCAGCGCGTGGCGGGTTAGTTTCGGGCTCTCTTCGAACGCGATGCGCGTCCCCACGGGCAGCCAGATCCCGGCGAGCGTCGGGACCCACTGGGCGAGCGTCATCAGCAGCGTCAGCGGCAACAGTATGAACAGCAGTAAAAGCGCAAGAGCGGCTTTGTATTTACCCTTCATGGGCAGTTAATATCCTGATTTAGCGAAAGAATTAAGCCGGCAGTGCCGATCATTGTCGCATGTTTAGCCAGTCAGTTGAAGGGAATGCCATTTTTAAGGATAGATGCTCTAGAATAATTGATAGAACTTATTGAATTAAATAATATTTTAGAAATTGTAAGATAATTTTAATCATGCTAACGTGAATGCAAAATCACTGGAGAAAGTCTTATGAAACTCGCGGTATATAGCACAAAGCAGTACGACAAAAAGTATCTGCAACATGTTAACGAGGCTTACGGGTTTGAGCTTGAATTTTTCGACTTTCTGCTGTCCGAAAAAACCGCCAAAACGGCGCACGGCTGTGAAGGCGTCTGCATTTTCGTAAACGATGACGGCAGTCGCCCGGTGCTGGAAGAGTTGAAAAGACAAGGGGTGAAGTACATCGCCCTGCGCTGTGCGGGCTTTAACAACGTGGATCTCGATGCGGCGAAAGAGCTGGGTCTGAAGGTGGTGCGCGTTCCGGCGTACTCCCCGGAAGCGGTGGCTGAACATGCGATTGGCATGATGATGTCGCTTAACCGTCGTATTCACCGCGCTTATCAGCGTACCCGTGACGCTAACTTCTCGCTGGAAGGACTGACCGGCTTTACCATGTACGGCAAAACCGCCGGCGTGATCGGCACCGGTAAAATTGGCGTGGCTGCCCTGCGCATTCTGAAAGGCTTTGGCATGCGTCTGCTGGCGTTCGATCCGTACCCGAGCGCCGCAGCGCTGGATCTGGGCGTGGAATATGTCGACCTGCCGACGCTGTTCTCGCAGTCCGACGTGATCTCCCTGCACTGCCCGCTGACGCCGGAGAACTACCACCTGCTTAACCAGGCGGCATTTGACCAGATGAAGGATGGCGTGATGATCATCAACACCAGCCGCGGCGGGCTGGTTGATTCTCAGGCCGCTATCGAAGCGCTGAAGACCCAGAAAATTGGCGCGCTGGGGATGGACGTGTATGAGAACGAACGCGATCTGTTCTTTGAAGACAAGTCTAATGACGTCATCCAGGACGACGTGTTCCGCCGCCTGTCAGCCTGCCATAACGTGCTGTTTACCGGACACCAGGCGTTTCTGACTGCCGAAGCGCTGATCAGCATTTCGGAAACCACGCTGGGTAACCTGCAGCAGCTGGAAAAGGGCGAAGCGTGCCCTAACGAACTGGCGTAAGCGTGACGCCGGGTGGCGGCTATGGCCCACCCGGCGTACTGTCCGTTTCCCAGCTCCGGTGCGCAACGCGCCACCAGAGCAGGACGGCCACCAGCGCAAGCGCGCTCAGGACACTGAATGCCGTGGCAAATGAGTAATGACCTGCAATCGTGCCGGTTAACGCCGGGCTCATGGATGCCCCAATCCCCTGCATCAGCATCACCACACTCTGCCCGGCATTGACGTGCCCGCTCCCGCGCAACAGCACCACGATAAACGACGGTACCGCGACGCCCAGGATCCCTGCGGCCAGCCCGTCAAGAATTTGTACCGGGATCATCATGAGCGGCGCGTCCGTAGACGCCGCCAGCGCGGCGCGCACCGGCATCACCAGCAGCGCCAGCATAATCAAGCGCCAGTAGCCGTAGCGGTCTATTCGGTGGGCGACCCAGATGGCGACGGGGATCATCACGGCCTGAGAGATGATAACGGTGCCCGCCGCGTACAAACCGGGGTTGATCGATGCGGGTGCCGCGGCCACCCTCATGCTCAGCATCGGCAGCAGCGCGGCGTTCGCCAGATGAAACAGCAGCAGCGTCAGGCCTGTCACAAACAGCGCCCGGTTTTTAATCAGCACGGCAAAGCCGGGAACCGGCAGGCTCTCCGAAGAGGACAGTCCTCTCGCCGCGTCGTTATCAATATCCCGGTTGCGAATGGCAAGCAGCGCGCAGAGCGTTAACAGCGTGGTACAGGTCATCAGCAGAAAAATCCCGCCGACGCCCCAGTACCAGGCAATGCCGCCTGCAATCAGTGCGGTAACAAAGTTGCCGCCGTGATTGAACGCTTCGTTTCTACCCATCTGCGCGCTGAACCCGCTCTGGCCGGTCAGACCCAGCGTAATTCCGGCGATCAGCGGCCCGACAAACGCCGCACAGATACCGGTGACGATTTGCGAAACAGCGACAATGCCGCTCTGCTGGCTAAACCAGAGCAGAAGCGTGCTAAGGGTGATGAGCAGGCACACCAGCGCCAGCACGGTCCGCTTGCTGCGCGAGGTGTCGGTGATGAATCCCGCCGGCAGCGTAGCGAGTAGTCCCGCCAGCCCACCGGCCGTCATCAGGATGCCGATATCATCGGGGGTCCAGTGGCGTTCGGTCAGAAAAATACCGAGAAAAGGACCGAGGCCATCGCGGACATCCGCGATGAAAAAACTTGTCAGGCACAATGCCCGCAGCGAACGAAGAGACATACTTCCTGCCTTTGTCTGTTATCGCCTGAAAAAAAGGAAATGTAGTATACCGGGTATTTTTGAAAATCAGATGACGTCTTAAAAATATGCCTTTCGAACTTAAACAATTCATAACGGAGGCTGTTTTTTCGCTTTACTCATTATTTCGCCTGACTATACTGGCAATAAATTTTCACAGGAGACCTTCGTTGGAAAGTCATTTTATCGTCGATACGAAGGTAAGCTAGCGCAATTTTCTCGCTGCTTACCTGAAAGGGTGGGCAGCAATCCTCTTTAAGCGATTGTATCCCGAAATAGTAAAACCACTCAATTTGTGGGGCATCGCATGTTCATGTTTACACATTCACTCTTTCCGCCACCGTCGTCCTGACACGTTTAGCATTTAAACGGCGTTATGATGTGCTTAGCAAAGCACTGACGCTTATTATTTATTAACGTTTACAGGCGACAGGCTGATGTTCCCTTATATCTCTCATCTGCTCGCAGCGATGCTGCTGGGCGCAATTATTGGCGCGGAAAGACAGTGGCGCCAGCGTATGGCCGGACTTCGTACCAATGCACTGGTTGCCACGGGCGCGGCAGTGTTCATCTTAAGCTCGGTATCCACCTCTCCTGATAGCCCGGGGCGCATCGCAGCACAAATCGTCTCCGGAATAGGCTTTCTTGGCGCAGGCGTCATTATGCGTGAAGGAATGAATATTCGTGGTCTGAACACCGCCGCCACGCTGTGGTGCTCGGCCGGAATTGGCGTGCTATGTGGTTTAGGCCAGTTCTGGAATGCCGCTATGGCCAGCTTAATTATTCTCTGCGCCAACATATTGCTTCGCGAAGCCGCGCAGCGGATTAATCAGCTGCCCGTGCTCCATGAAGGCGAAAAAAGCTATGTTCTGAAAATCACCTGTGCTGACGAGCATGAAGATGCGGTGCGGCAAAGCGTCGTAAATATGGCGAAAGAGTTGACGTTAAGTCTGAAAGCGATTTATTCCGCCACGGCGCAGGCTGAGGGAAAAACCGAAATTCGGGCTGAGGTGATTACCCGTGAGGAATACCGAAAATTACTCGAACTGATTATGGGCAATATGGGCGGGAATAAAATTATCGCGTCCGTTAGCTGTCACGCAATGTAAATACTCAACCGGGCGAGAAGCCCGGTTTTTCAGTTACGCTTACCTGAGTGAAAACGCGATTTAGAGATTTACTCTGCTTGCGTTTAAATTTAAGTCCGTAATGGCGACCGGTTTTCCAAGCAGGTAGCCCTGAACCTCATCACATTTATTTTCTTTAAGAAAAGAGAGCTGTTCGACGGTCTCCACCCCCTCTGCGGTTACCGCCATGGAATAGGCTTTCCCCAGGTCGATAATTTTCTCCACGACTGACTGGTTCTGCGGCGAGTCACCCAGGGTAAAAATAAAGCTCTTGTCGAGCTTAAGCCCATCAAACTGAAACTTCCGCAGATAGCTCAGAGAGGCGTAGCCGGTTCCGAAATCGTCAATCAGAATGCGGACGCCCATTTTTTTGAGAGACTTCATGGTCTGCAGCGTTTTTTCAGGATCGGAAAGCGTTACGTTTTCCGTCACTTCTATTTCCAGCCGGTTGGATTCAAGCCCTGTTTCGTGAAGTAACTCTTTTATCCTTTCAGCAAGATCGCTTGCCTGGAATTCGATAGCAGAAATATTTACGGATACCGATAATCCCGGCAATTTTTCTTTCGTTTCCGCACACGCTTTGCGTATGACCCAGTTGCTCAGGCTAATAATAAGCCCGGTTTCTTCTGCCAGCGGAATAAACTGGTCGGGCATTATGGTCCCCCGAGTCGGGTGCTGCCAGCGTACCAGCGCTTCGACGGCCTCTATTTTAGAATACCGGAGGTTATAACGGGGCTGGTAAACCAGGTAGAGTTGTTCTTCGCGAATCGCGGTCTTCAGCTCTACTTCCAGTTTCCTGCGTTCGGTCAGCTTTTCCGACATATCCGGGCGATAATAGACCCATCGGTTTCTGCCGGATTGCTTTGCCTGATACAGCGCAATATCTGCATAGCGTAGAAGATCGTTTGCGCTGATGCTATCCCGGGGAGCCTGTGCAATGCCCATGCTTACACCTATCGCTAACTCATTCCCTTCAATGGAAAAAGGTCGGTTCAGTTCTTGCACGATGCGGCGACACACCTCTTCAATCTGGTCTTGCTGGCTGGTGTTGCCGAGGAGAATCATAAATTCATCCCCTCCCTGCCGTGCGACAAAATCACCTCGTCGAACGCAATATTTAAGACGTGAAGCGACCTCACCGAGCAGAGCATCCCCAGTAGAGTGCCCAAAAATATCATTGACGGGTTTAAACTTGTCTAAATCGAGACAAATCATGGCAAAGGGATAATGGTTAAGGTCTTCTTTAGCCAGCTGGCCTGCCAGAAATTCCTTAATATGATAGCGGTTCGGCAGACCGGTTAATTCATCATGACGTGACAGAAACTCCACACGTTTTGTTGCTTCAACTTCCTGAGAGACATCGGTTGCCGCGCCTCGCAAAACCACCGTTCCATCAGGCTGAGCAGAAAATTTTGCCAGGAGCGTGCAATATGACGTGGTTTGATGCGCGTGAGTATAAGGACAGTTTTTAAATTCAAAGCGCTCAGTTAAGTCCCGCTGGCTGGCACAGGCATGTGATAACCCGCTAGTCGACGGAAAGAGTTCATCCAGGCTGCGGCCTATCCATTTGCTATTTTCATATCCCGTTATTGTAGTAAAACGACCTGACAGCCATGTTATCTTTAACGATAAATCTGTTTCCCAGAACCAGTCGCTGGTTGTTTCACTGACGTCCCGGAATCGTTTTTCACTCGTAATTAGATTTAATCGCGCCTGCTCAAGGAGAAAGCTATTTTCATCAAGCATTCTCGCCTTGTGCATAATATGACGCATTAATATTAGCGTCATTGATACCGTCAGAACGACTGAAAGAATGAGTAATGGCAAAAAATAAATTATCAACGCCTGGCCGGGATTTTCACCGTCCCAGATAATTTGCACATCACCATTCTGGGTGCTTAAGGTAAATTCCGTCTGATTATTTATTTGAGAAGTCACTGTAGTCGGTGAGGTACGAACATTCAGAATGCCGGCATCCTGCCCAATCGTGAGGAGTTTTTTAGCCGTTAACTTATCTATAAACACCATTGTCGAAGATTTTCCCGGTAAGGGTTGCACGCTCGTATCATCGCCGGTCGTTATCCATTCAGCAGAAACAATGGCCGGGACCGAATTGATAAGCGTTAGCACAGAAACCGGCAATCCATTTTTTATGCTTATCTCACGCAGTAAACGGTCTTTGGTTGATTTGTCTAACCAGCGCTCCAGATCCTGAAGCTTCAGTTTCCCGTCAACCACGCTGTATCGCGTGCTCCCTTCCGGAGAGAGAACAAACACCCCTTCGTAGCCAAAGTTGTCATACAGGGACTTACCCAGATTCTGCTTATCCCATGCCCAGTGAACGTCAGTGGTCAGATGAAGATGTTTGTAGGCATCTCCCCACTCGGCATTGTCTTTCAAATGACTTCGCATGTTTTCCTGGCGGGTATCCAGGGCCTTCCTTAACAAAAATTCATCGTGCTTGTCGCTGATTTCATTAACATTATCTTTTATTATGAGCAGGGAAATTATTGCTGCAATAAAAATACTTATCAACAACGTTACTATATAGCTAAAAGTTTTATTTATCAGGCCTTTAGAAGGCTCGGTATCCGTGAAGCCCGGATTGTTCAGAGGTAGGGTCATCTTTCGCCTTCTTGACTGCTACTGCGTCGATTCTTATGCCATTTTCATTTATCGGCACAAAATAATAAAAATTTATAGCTAAAAATTCGCAGTTAAAAGATTTTTTATTTTTACAATCCAGATCAAAGTATTAATTATTCACTCACTTACAGACTACACTTGGAAAATTATATATACCGGTAGAAGCGAGTTTTAATCTCACATTTTTTATTTATAAAGAATGCCTGTTAAAACTTTTTTGCTAAAGCATTTACCAGCAAGATGAAATTAAAAAACCGGGCGTAAAGCCCGGCTCTTTTTTCTGACGAAACTGTCGCTATTCGCTCAACCCGCGATTCTCCAGCATCGGTTCAATCTTCGGATCGCGCCCGCGCCAGCTGCGATAAAGTTCAGCCAGATCCGTGCTGTTACCACGAGACAAAATCGCCTCGCGGAATTTTTGCCCGTTTTCACGAGTTAAGCCGCCCTGCTCGACAAACCATTGATAGCCATCATCCGCCAGCATCTGCGTCCACAGGTAGGCGTAATACCCCGCCGCGTACCCGCCGCCGAAAATATGGGCAAAATAGCTGCTGCGGTAGCGCGGCGGTACGGCGGGCAGATCCAGCCCTTCTTTTTTCAACGCTACCGCTTCAAAGCCTTCAACGTCCGAAACGGCCTCGCCGATGCCGTGCCAGTTCATGTCCAGCAGCGCGGCAGCCAGCAGCTCCGTCATGTCATACCCCTTGTTGAAATGGGTCGCGTTGAGCATGCTTTCCCGCAGAGCGTCCGGCATCGGCTCCCCGGTTTCGTAATGGCGCGCATAATGGGTAAACACCTGTGGATGGCTGGCCCAGTGCTCGTTGATTTGCGACGGGAACTCAACAAAATCACGCGGCGTATTGGTGCCGGAAAGCGTGGCGAAACGCTGGCTGGCAAAAAGACCGTGCAGCGTATGGCCAAACTCGTGGAACAGGGTTATCACGTCATCCCAGGAGAGAAGCGCGACACCGCCATTCGCCGGTTTTTGATAGTTACAGACGTTGTAGATCACCGGACGGGCAGCAAACTCGAAGGATTGCTCGACGAAATTCCCCATCCATGCCCCGCCCTGTTTGGAATCACGGGCAAAGAAGTCACCGTAAAACAGCGCCATGCCCTCACCGGTGTGGTCGAAAATTTCCCATACGCGGACGTCCGGATGATACACCGGGATATCAAAGCGCTCGACGAAGCGAATGCCAAACAGCTGGCTGGCGGCCCAGAATACGCCATCCTGCAGCACGGTATTGAGCGCAAAGTAGGGCCTGATCTGCGACTCATCAAGGGCATATTTTGCCTGTCGTACGCGCTCGGCATAAAACGCCCAGTCCCAGGCCTGGACGGTGAAATCGCCCTGCTCATCGTCAATGACTTTCTGAATGTCGGCCTGTTCGCGTTCCGCGCGGGCGCGCGCGGCAGGCACAATGCCGCGCATAAATTCCAGCGCGGCGGCCGGGGTTTTCGCCATCTGATCGGCGATACTCCAGCTGGCGTAATCCTCAAAGCCCAGCAGGCGGGCTTGCCGCGCGCGCAGCGCCGTCAGACGAAGGATCAGCTCGCGAGTGTCGTTTTCATCCCCTTTCTGGGTGCGCGTCCAGCCTGCGTTGAAAAGGTTTTCGCGGGTCTGACGATTGCGCAGCGCGGAAAGCGCGGGCTGCTGGGTGGTGTTCAGAAGCGGGATCAGCCAGCGATCGTTCAGCCCTCGCTCCGCGGCAGCCTGCGCGGCGTCCGCGATTTCACCGGCGCTGAGCCCGTCAAGCTGGTGCGCGTAATCCACCACCAGCCCACCCGTTTTATCGGCAGCCAGCAGGCGCTGGTTAAACTGGCTGGTCAGGGAGGCAGCCTCGGTATTCAGTGCCTTCAGCTCGGCCTTTTCCGTCTCATTCAGACGCGCACCGGCCAGAATAAACCGCTGATACGTCTCCTCGACCAGACGACGGGATTCGGCGTCCAGCGCGGCACGGTCCTGCCAGACGCTTTCCACGCGGGCGAACAGCACGTCATTCAGCCAGATATCGTTTGCCAGCGCGGCAAGCTCGGTGGAGAACTGTTCTTCCAGCTCCTGTAAATACGGATTGGTGTGCGCGGAAGTCATGGCGAAGAACACGCTGCTGACGCGCGCGAGCAAAGCGCCGCTTTTCTCCAGCGCCAGCACGGTGTTCGTGAAGTCAGGCGCAGCGGCCTGAGAGACAATAGCGTTAATGTCCGCCCGCTTCTGGCGAAGGGCTTCATCGAAGGCCGGACGATAGTGGCTGTCGTCGATCTTATCAAAATGGGGTGCCTGGTAAGGCAGCAGGCTGATTTCAAAAAAAGGATTCGTGGCCGTCATCTTTCGCTCCTGAGTACGGGTATCCTCCCAGAGTAGGCCAGGCCGCCATCCCCTGCAACGCCGTCATACAAATGTTGCCTTAACGCACCCTCTGCGGCCGTGCTATGTTAGTACAACACAAAAAGCGTTGAGGAACAGTGAGATGATTATTTTAGTTACCGGGGCAACGGCAGGTTTTGGTGAAAGCATCACGCGTCGCTTCGTCGCCAACGGGCACAAGGTTATTGCGACCGGCCGTCGTCAGGAACGTCTGCAGGAGCTGAAGGACGAATTAGGCGACAGCATCCTGACCGCGCAGCTGGACGTGCGTAACCGCGCGGCGATTGAAGAGATGATTGCTAACCTGCCCGCCGAGTGGCGCGCCATCGACGTGCTGGTCAACAATGCCGGTCTGGCGCTGGGCATGGAGCCCGCCCATAAAGCCAGCGTGGAAGACTGGGAAAACATGATCGACACCAACAATAAAGGGCTGGTCTATATGACCCGCGCGGTGCTGCCGGGCATGGTTGAACGTAATCGCGGCCACATTATCAATATCGGCTCCACCGCCGGAAGCTGGCCTTATGCGGGCGGCAACGTCTACGGCGCGACGAAAGCGTTTGTGCGCCAGTTCAGCCTTAACCTGCGGACCGATCTGCACGGCACCGCCATTCGCGTCACCGACATCGAGCCGGGCCTCGTGGGCGGCACCGAGTTTTCCAACGTGCGCTTCAAGGGCGATGACGCGAAAGCAGACAAAACCTACGAAAACGCTAACGCCCTGACGCCGGAAGATGTCACCGAAACGGTCTGGTGGGTGGCGACGCTGCCAAAACACGTCAACATCAATACCGTAGAAATGATGCCGGTCAGCCAAAGTTTTGCCGGACTTAGCGTCCATCGTGGCTAAATCTGCCCTTCCCGGCCTGCGGGCCGGGTCTGTTTCGGTCTATAAAAGAATGGTAGTATGTTCGGGCTAACTCTCTGAGAAATGACAACTCATGGCCGCTGAATCGCAACTCAATCCCACCCAGCCCGTAAACCAGCAAATCTATCGCATTTTGCGACGTGATATTGTCCATTGCCTGATCCCACCGGGAACGCCGCTTTCTGAAAAAGAGGTGTCCGTGCGTTTTGACGTTTCCCGTCAGCCGGTGCGTGAAGCGTTTATTAAGCTTGCTGAAAACGGTCTGATTCAGATCCGCCCGCAGCGCGGCAGCTACGTGAACAAAATTTCACTCTCTCAGGTGCGCAACGGCTGTTTTGTTCGCCAGGCCATTGAATGCGCGGTGGCGCGCCGTGCCGCAACGCTCATCAACGACAAGCAGTGTTACCTGCTGGAGCAAAACCTGCATCAGCAGCGAATTGCGATTGACCGTAAGCAGCTGAATGATTTCTTCCAGCTTGATGATGAATTCCACCAGAAACTGGCGCAGATTGCGGATTGCCAGCTTGCCTGGGACACCATCGAAAACATCAAGGCCACCATCGACCGCGTGCGTTATATGAGCCTCGATCACGTCTCCCCGCCGGAAATGCTGCTTCGACAGCATCATGATATTTTCAGCGCGCTGGAAAAACGCGACCCGGACGGCGTGGAAAAAGCGATGACGCTGCATCTGCAGGAAATTAGCGAATCCGTGCAGCTGATTCGTCAGGAAAATAGCGAGTGGTTTAGCGAAGAGTAATATTCGCCGCCCCTTTCGGACGCGGCGATGGGTTTAGCGAACGACTAACACCGGAATAGTGGCGTAGCGCAGGATAGATTCCGCATTTGACCCCAGCAGATGGGTGCTGATGCCCGGATTTTTCGACCCGATGACGATCGCGTCATATTCCCCTTCTTTGCTCAGCCTGATGATTTCATCGCGGACGTTGCCAAAGCGAACCAGGCTGTCAATTTTCTCCGGCGAAATATCGAAAAGTCTTTTTAACGCGTTCATCTTCTTACCGGATTCCTCGGTCATATACTCTTCGAACTTTTTAATATCGGCGTTAAATCCACGCAGCAGGGATCGGCTGCTGGCCGGCAGAATATTGACCAGGGTAATCGAGGCGCCCTCCGCCTTCGCAAGGTTTGCCGCGTGGCGAACCGCTTTGTCGCTCAAATCCATTTCAAACACATCAACAGGCATCAAAATCTTCTTATACATAAGCCTGACTCCTTATTCCGATGAAAGGGTTATTTCCTGTACCCAGAATGGCATCAGGAATATAAACCAACCCTCAACGCTTCCCTGCTGAAACTATCATTTAATGAAAATAACGGTCTGCTTTGTAAATTGCTGTAGTGAACCGTCAGCGCCCGGCACAATAAAGAAAAAAGTGTGAGTTTGATCAAAAACAAAAACATGTGATGCAGACAGGCGTATTTATATGCTCCGTGAACGGCAACCCTGAAATAACGCCGTAACGAACAGGTTAGAGAGGAGAAAATACCATGATGACATACGACCGTAACCGCAATGCAATCACTACCGGCAGCCGCGTCATGATTAGCGGCACGGGCAAAACTGGCGTGATTAAAGCGATCCACAGCGACGGGCTGGATGCCGCGCAGGTGCGCCGCAGCAAAACGGTTGAAGTGGAAGGATGCGAAGGTAAGTTCGAACCGATTGAGCTGATTCGCCTGGGTATGCACTAAGCGGTGCGCAGACATGCCGCCGCGCACGGCGGCATGTGCTGAATTACCGATGAGACACATACTGCTCCACGGTCGCTTTCGCTCCCTTTTGCAGCAGCGTCAGGTAGGCCTTCATCACCGCGTCAACAAAGACGGCTTCACGCGGTAACTCCTTGCCGAAGATGGCCTCGATGCCGAGCAGCGCCTTGACCCGGCTTTCCCCTTCCGCACTGCCTTTAACCGCCGCCTGAATCACTGCCAGCTGCGGATCGCTCACGTCAATCGCATTACCCTGCTCGTCCACGCCGCCGACATACCGCATCCACCCTGCCACGCCCAGTGCCAGCAGCGGGAAAGGCTTCTGATGCACCAGGTACCAGCGCACGGAATCCAGCATGCGCAGCGGAAGCTTCTGGCTGCCGTCCATCGCAATTTGCCAGGTCCGATGGCGCAGGGCCGGGTTGCTGTAGCGGGCAATCAGGAGATCGGCATAGCGTCCTAAATCGACGCCTTTGACCTTCAGCGTGGGCGCCTGCTCGTTGAGCATCAGCGCGTGCGCGGCGAGGCGGTAGTTCTTATCTTCCATGCAGTCGTTGATATGCTGATAGCCCGCCAGATAGCCCAGGTACGCCAGGAACGAGTGGCTGCCGTTGAGCATGCGCAGCTTCATCTCTTCAAACGGGATCACGTCCGAGACCAGCTCGGCTCCGGCTTTTTCCCACGCAGGCCGACCCGCCACAAAGTTATCTTCGATCACCCACTGGCGGAACGGTTCACAGGCCACCGCCGCCGGATCGCGCACGCCGGTCAGCCGTTCGATTTTATCCAGCGTATCGGGAGTGACCGCGGGCACGATGCGATCCACCATAGTTGACGGGAAGGTGACGTGGGATTCGATCCAGTCCGCCAGCTCACCGTTTACCGCTCGGGCGTACGCGCAGGTGACATTGCGCATCACGTGACCGTTCTCCGGCATGTTGTCGCAGGACATCACGCTAAACGCCGGCAGACCCGCCGCCTTACGGCGCGCGAGCGCTTCCACGACGACACCCGGCGCGGATTTTGGCTGGTGCGGGTTTTGCAGGTCTGCGACGATAAACGGATGATCGAGCATCAGTTGCCCGGTCGCCGGTGAGTGACAGTACCCCTTCTCAGTGATGGTCAGCGAGACAATCGCCACCTGCGGTTCGCACATCGCCGCCAGCACCGTCTCCAGCCCGTCAACCTGCGCATGCAGCGCCTTTTTGACTACGCCAACTACGCGGGAAGTCCACGCATCGGCAGACATCTCCGCCACGGTATAGAGATTATCCTGGGCCTTCAGATCGGCAATCTGCTGCTCGCCGCCAATCAGGTTAACCTCACAGTAGCCCCAGTCGCTGCCGTGCTCAGCGGCGAGGATGTCGGCGTATACCGCCTGGTGCGCCCGGTGAAACGCGCCGAAGCCTAAATGTACAATGCGTGATTGAAGGCTGTCGCGATCGTACTGAGGCAGCGTCGCGTTGGCCTCTAATAATGTGTTTTCCATGATTAAGACTCGTTAATTAGAAAGCTGTGGATCGCTGCCGCTCTTTTTGAAGCGGCAGCGCCTGCTGACTATACCAACTAGAATGGCAGTTGGAGTAAAAAGAGAACTGCCATCAACCATACTGAAACTGCCGTTTGATTTTTTGATATATATTAACTTTTGCTCATCTGGTGTGACATAAAAACAAAGTTGTGTGACAGGTCGCGCAGGCTGTAAACCACTAGCGTCGCGAAGAGACAGCGCCGTAACCCACACTCTCTTCTGGCGCAGACTCGGCTGCGTCATGCGCCGCGCTCAAATCACGGTCGCGCACTTCCGGCATCAGGATCGCCGAGACCAGTCCAATCGCGGAATAGGCCACCAGCATGGCAACAATGGGCCACCAGGAGCCGGTCATATTGCAGAAGATCCCTGCCAGCACCGGACCAAAGCCCACCGCCACCAGACCGCCCGCCTCTTTGGAGATGGCCATACGCGTAAAGCGATTTCCCGAGCCAAACATCTCCGCCATGGTGATATTTTCCAGCGCGAAGAGCCCCAGAACGGCGAAGTTATGGATAACGATGATAGAGAGCATGATCGTCCCCGGCGCATAGCTCTTATCGACGATGATCGACAGCATCGGGTAGGCGAGCAGAATGGCGGAGATGTTGAGGATAATATACGGCAGACGGCGCCCCACTTTATCGGAAAGCCAGCCCAGCAGCGGGATGGAGATAAACCCGAGAATGGAGCTGATCATCAGCGCATCGGTCGGGATGGCCTTATCGAACAGCAGCGTCTGGACCAGATACCCGGCAAGGAAAGTCTGGATCAGACCCGAATTACCCGCCTGACCAAACCGCAGGCCGGTCGCCAGCCAGAAGGATTTGCTTTTCACCATCGAACCCAGCGAGGTATCCGGCTGCACGCTTTGTGCATCGTTTACTTTCTCAAAGACCGGGCTCTCCTTGAGATTCATACGCAGCCAGATGGCGAAGATCATCACCACGACGCTGGCGAGGAACGGCACGCGCCAGCCCCAGGCAATCAGCTCTTCACGATCGAGAGCAAAGAACATCACCGCCCAGATCGCCGTGGCGCTGAGCGTCCCGCAGTTCGTGCCCATCGCCACCAGCGAGGAGATGATGCCGCGTTTTCCTTTCGGCGCGTACTCCGCCAGCATGGTCCCCGCCCCGGAGATCTCAGCCCCGGCGCCCAGGCCCTGAATAATGCGCAGCGTCACCAGCAGCACGGGGGCAAAAATCCCGATCTGCGCGTAGGTCGGCAGGACGCCAATCAGCGTGGTGCAGATCCCCATCATGGTGATGGTGATGAACAGCACCTTCTTACGGCCAATGCTGTCGCCCATTCTGCCGAAGATAAAGGCGCCGACAATGCGTGCGATATAGCCTGCGCCGTAGGTCCCCATCGCCAGGATCAGCGCCATCGCGGCGGACTGTTCGGGGAAGAAGATCTCATGAAAGACCAGGGCGGCCCCCAGCGAGTAAAGCTGAAAGTCCATAAACTCCAGAGCGGTGCCCAGCCAGCCGGAAACGGCGGCTTTCACCAGATCGGAGGTGGTTCTTTGAGGTTGTGCTTGCGTCATAATGGCTATCTCTGAAAGGTAAGATGCGTACCACCAGAGCCTGTCTGCGCAGGCTCTTAACCGCGTATTTGATTATTGGCCGAACGTGAGTAAGACCTTGCAGCACTGCCGCTGGTCTTTTTCAAACAGTTCGATGGCGTCTGTTACATGGTGATAGTCAAAGGTATGGGTGATCAGTTTTTCCGGGTCGATCAGCCCTTTCTTCAGCCAGTCGATGACGACCGGGAATTTATTGGCATTGAGGCGCGAGGAGAAGATCGCCAGCTCTTTGCCGGTGATGCCCTGATGAACAATCTGGCTCGGCTCGCTGGAAAAGCCCATCAGCACGATGCGCGCCGCCGGAGAGGCCAGGGTTATCGCTTCCTGCAAAATAGCTGGATGGCAGGCGGCATCAATGATTAACGTCGGTTTGATGCCCTTTTCGTCCAGCGCGGCCTGCAGCGACTGCTCACCGTTATTAAAGACCCAATCCGCGCCGCTGCGCCGGGCCATCGCCAGGCGCTCGTCTATGCGGTCAACCACGATAACCTGCTTCACCTGATAGACGCCTTTCAGCGCCTGCACGGTGACCAGCCCCATCGGGCCTGCGCCGTAAATCAGCGCGACGTCCTGCCCGGTGGGACTGGCCTGCCCCGTCACGTTGGCGGCGATGGTGAAGGGCTCCACCATAACGGCGTGTTTATCAGGAATGTCATCCGGAATGGGCCAGGCATTTTGTGCAGGTACTGCCGCATATTCGCTGAAGCCGCCGTCACGGTGAACGCCCAGCACCACCAGCGAGGTGCAGACGTTCGGTTTTCCCACCGAGCACGGGTAGCAGTGCCCGCAGCTGATCACCGGGTCAACCGAGACGCGCTGGCCCAGGCGGGCAGCATCAACGCCCTCGCCTACGGCGTCGATCGCGCCAAAGAACTCATGGCCAATGACGCGTGGGTACTTAGCAAACGGGTTATGCCCGCGGTAGATGTGGCTGTCTGAACCGCAAATCCCGGCCAGTTTAATCTTGACGCGCACTTCGCCTGCGCCTGGCTCCGGGCGTGGCCGCTCTTCAATCACCAGTTCGTTCGGCTGCTGAATCACTACGCTTTTCATCGTTCTCTCCTCGCTTACCAGTTCCACAGCGTGCCGTCTTCGAGACGGGCCACCGGCAGATAGGCCGGATCGTACGGGTATTTCGCCGCCAGCTTTTCATCAAACTCGATGCCCAGCCCCGGCTTATCCCCCGGATGCATATAGCCGTTATCAAAGCGCCAGCTGTGCGGGAAGACCTCCAGCATCTGTTCGGAGTAGCCCATAAATTCCTGCACGCCAAAGTTCGGCACCCACAGGTCGAAATGCAGCGCGGCGGCGTGGCACACGGGCGAGAGATCAGACGGACCGTGCGAACCGGTACGCACCTGGTAGAGCGAGGCGAAGTCCGCGATGCGACGCATCCCGGTGATCCCGCCCGCGTGGGTAATGGTGGTGCGGATATAGTCGATGAGCTGCTCTTCGATGAGCTGCTTGCAGTCCCAGATGCTGTTAAACACTTCCCCCACGGCAATCGGCGTGACGGTGTGCTGGCGGATCAGTCGGAAGCAGGCCTGGTTTTCCGCAGGCGTTGGGTCTTCCATCCAGAACATGCGGAATTCCTCGATGCTCTTGCCGAAGCGCGCCGCTTCAATGGGCGTCAGGCGGTGGTGCATGTCGTGCAGGAGATGCTCATTGAACCCGAATTTACTGCGCACCGCGTCGAACAGCTTCGGCGTGAAATCGAGGTATTTTTCGGTGGACCAGAGCTGTTCTTCCGGCCAGTCGCCTTTGGTCGCAGGCTCGTAGGCCAGCCCCTTCCCTTTGGCCATGCCGTAGGTGGTTTTCATGCCCGGCACGCCGCACTGCACGCGGATCGCCTTGAAGCCCATCTCTTTATGGCGGACGTAATCTTCCAGCACGTCGTCAATGGTATGGCCGGTGGTATGGCAATAGACCATCACTCCTTCCCGGGAGGCGCCGCCCAGCAGCTGGTAGAGCGGCATGTTGGCCGCTTTGGCTTTGATATCCCACAGCGCCATATCTACGGCGGAGATGGCCGACATGGTAACTGGGCCGCGACGCCAGTAGGCGCCTTTATAGAAAAACTGCCAGATGTCTTCGATGCGGTGCGCATCGCGGCCAATCAGCTGCGGGCAAAGGTGATCCTTCAGGTATGAGGCCACGGAGAGCTCGCGCCCGTTTAGCGTAGCGTCACCGAGACCGACAATCCCCTCATCGGTGGTGATTTTAAGGGTGACAAAGTTCCGCCCCGGGCAGGTAACAAACACGTCAGCCGCGACAATCTTCATAATTCCTTTCCTTACATCGCTCGTTGTGATGCTGGAAACTTACGCAACTACACTACTACCATACAAGTATAAAGATCATAAAATCAGCTAACGATCACAAAAACCGGGGGCTCAGGCGCGCCCCCATCCCACCACAATAATCAGCATACCGCACAGGGCAATCAGCGCCTCGGCCCAGTCGTATGCGCTGAGTTTGACGCCGTCCACGACGCGCAACCACAGCAGCGCTGTACACACATAAACACCACCGTAAGCCGCGTAAACGCGACCACTGGCCGCCGGATGCAGCGTTAACAGCCAGACAAACAGGGCAAGCGCGACGCCCGCAGGGATCAGCAGCAGTGCGCTTCCCCCCTTCTTCAGCCAGAGCCAGGGCAGGAAGCAGCCGATGATTTCGCATAGCGCGGTGGAAAAAAAAAGCAGTGTCGTTTTAAGCATATTTCACGTCAGGTGAGGATTTATTTAACCATCATACCTGATGATGCTCTTTACTTTTCCATACTTGCCCCGCGGGTATGCCGTCATTTCGCATTAGTGTAGAATCTGTACGGGGTAACCTGATTACCTGCACCCATTTAAAAGGAAACGCTATGACCACATTAAGCAAACGCCTTTGTCTGACAGCCCTGCTGGCGCTGTCATCGTTCGCCTTTGCCGCCTCTGCGACAGCGGAAACCAGCAAGCTCATTATTGAGTCTGGTGACAGCGCGCAAAGCCGCCAGAACGCCGCTATGGACAAAGAACAATGGAATGACACCCGTAGCCTTCGCCAGAAGGTCAACAAACGTGCCGAAAAAGAGTGGGACAAAGAAGATGTTGCTTTTGACGCACGCGATAAGTGTCAGCAAAGTGCAAACGTCAATGCATACTGGGAGCCAAACACCCTGCGCTGCCTGGATCGCCGCACTGGCCGCACGGTAGCCCCGTAATGTCGGTGTCCTGCGACGTCAAACTCCGTCCGCTGGAGCGTGAAGACCTGCGCTTTGTGCACCAGCTCGACAACAATGCCAGCGTAATGCGCTACTGGTTCGAAGAGCCTTACGAGGCGTTTGTCGAGCTGTCCGATCTCTACGATAAACACATTCACGATCAGAGTGAACGTCGTTTTGTGGTGGAGTGTGAAGGTGAAAAAGCCGGGCTGGTGGAGCTGGTTGAGATCAACCACGTTCACCGCCGGGCGGAGTTCCAGATAATCATCTCCCCTGAGCATCAGGGAAAAGGCCTTGCGTCACGGGCGGCTAAGCTGGCAATGGATTACGGATTCAACGTTCTGAATCTCTACAAGCTTTACCTGATTGTGGATAAAGAGAACGAGAAAGCGATCCATATCTACCGCAAGCTGGGCTTTATGGTGGAAGGCGAGCTGATTCACGAGTTCTTTATTAACGGTGAATACCGCAATACCATTCGCATGTGCATTTTCCAGCATCAGCACCTGGCCGGACATAAACCGTCTGGCGCCAGCCTGCTGAAACCGACCGCGCAGTAACCTGCGCGGTTTTATTCTCAGTAGTATTCAATCGTATTTTTGATGGTGTACTTGCGCTCAACGGCGGGTTTGACGCTGTCGTCCGTGATCGTCAGATCGCAGCTCACCGGGTTATTGTGGCGGTCGTAGTCGCAGCTCTGCTTCACGTTACCCAGCGGCTTGTCGTTCAACATGCTCACGGCCGAGTAATCCATTCTTTTGCGAAGATCTTTAGACGGCGTCGACTGAACGGACAGGTACTGATCCCCGGAAACGGTGGTTTTGCCCAGCGGGTAGCCATCCGCGTCATAGCGATACTTCACTTCCATCTCTTTGCCGTGCGCCGCCACCACAAAACCGTTGTCGTCGGTATCCCACGTTATCCCGGCTGACGGCAGTTCGGCCAGCTGGCATTTCCCCTGCAGCTTCACTTTGCGCTGCTGGGTTTCAGCGTCAAGATAGTAATTGGCATCCAGCACCAGCGCCACGCCGGTGTTGGCCTCCAGGTCGTGCAGCTCCAGCGTATCGAAACACCCTTCCGACGAGACGGTGCCGGTGACCCGTTTGGACACTTCGCCCTTCTCGTTGAACAGCGTCTGGGTAAAGTCTTTGACCGGGCCGCGCAGCGGGTCAAAATCAAACTCGTTTGAAAAACTCGCCATCTCGGGCGTAAACGACAGCGGCGCGGAGCTGTTGTCGCACCCCACCAGTGTTGCTGCCAGTAGCGTTATCGCTGCGTATATCTTCACATTCATTTCCGTAAAGGGAGATTATTCCCAATCATATTAGCAAATACAGCGGCTTACGCGATAGTGAAAACGAATCATCTGAACGCGGAGAAAACCGGTCTCGCCCACGCAGACGGGAAACCAGGCTATATTTTATGGGGAACGGTCAACGCTAAAGGATATATTATGACGGGCATTTCAAAAGAGATTGAATATTACAAAACGAACTTCCTGAATCATCCGTTATTTAATTATCTCAATGACGATGCATTATCGCTTGATGAGCGACTGAGGTTTTTACCCTATATTTCACATTTTGTCATGAGCTTTGCCGATATTAATAAATATATTTTGCCGTTTGCGACGCCCGCCAATGCGCTGGAACGGGCAGTGAATACCCATGCCAGGGAGGATGCCGAACACTGGCCCTGGTTTCTAAACGATCTGCAGACCAGCGGGCAAAATTCCGCCGCTAGCCTCACAGAACACCTGAGCTTTCTGTGGTCTGATAACCTGATTAACAGCCGAAAGCTGACTTACCATTTAATTCAGACACTTCACAATCAAAGCGCCAAAATGCGTTTAATCGTAATTGAAGTCATGGAGGCAACCGGCAATGCGACATTTGATACGCTGGCATCCATAACAAAGGGCACGGATAAACAGCTGGAATACTGCGGTCATTTACATTTGAGTCATGAGACTGGACATTCAATGGGGAGCGAGGATGAGATTGTAGATACCCTGAATTTAACGGAAGAGGAAAGAAATAAAGCCAGCCAGATGATTGCTGAGTGTTTTAATGCGTTTCATCGTTTTTTTGATGAAATATTTGAGAATGTCTCACCAGAGCATTCCCGTTCGATTAAATGATAGCGGCTCGCCGCGCGGGGGAGCCAGCTACGCGTAACAGCATTAAGATTAATCAGAAAATTACATATAAAAACATAGACTTAAGTCTCCCCTGCTACACTAATTCAACACACAGAGAAAAGGAGCTATAGATGAAACGGTTACCCTGGATTACCGCCCTGCTGTTAATGAGTGCCTCGACGGCCGCGCTGGCGGCACCGGATTCCTGCGAGCGCGTGAAAAGCGACATTCAGCAGAAGATCGTCAACAACGGCGTGCCTGAGTCAGGTTTTACGCTGAACATCGTGCCGAACGACCAGGCCGACCAGCCGGGCACGCAGGTGGTGGGCCACTGCGCTAACGACACGTTTAAGATTTTGTACACCCGCACTGGCAGCGGTGCGGCAGCTGAACCTCAGTAATTGAGCTTCAATCCACTTTGATTTGATAAGGATTAATATTTAGTCTCCCCAAATTAGTGACACTCACCCCATCATTAGCCCGGATATCATTTCGGGAAAAATAATACGCAATTATAATGATGGGGTGAGCCATGTCCGATGCTGAAAATCACGGCGGAATTAGCCGTCGAACTCTCGTGAAATCTACGGCGATAGGTTCTCTGGCGCTTGCCGCTGGTGGGATCTCGCTTCCATTTGGTCTTAAAAGCGCTGCCGCCGCGGTGAAGGGCGCCGTCCAGCCCCCTGAAGATACCGTCGTGTGGGGCGCCTGCTCTGTCAACTGCGGCAGCCGCTGTGCGCTGCGTCTGCACGTGCGTGACAACGAAGTGTACTGGGTCGAAACGGACAACACCGGCGAGGATGTGTATGGCGATCACCAGGTGCGCGCCTGCCTGCGCGGACGTTCAATCCGCCGCCGCATCAATCACCCTGACCGTCTGAACTACCCGATGAAGCGCGTGGGCAAACGCGGCGAAGGCAGGTTTGAACGCATCACGTGGGATGAAGCGCTCGACACTATCACCGCCAGCCTGAAAGACGTGGTGGCTAAATATGGCAACGAAGCGGTGTATATCAACTACTCTTCCGGAATTGTCGGCGGCAATATCACCCGCTCTTCCCCTTACGCTTCGCTGGTGGCGCGCCTGATGAACTGCTACGGCGGTTTCCTGAGCCACTACGGCACCTACAGCACGGCGCAAATTGCCTGCGCGATGCCCTACACCTATGGCAGCAACGACGGCAACAGCACCTCGGATATCGAAAACACTAAACTGGTGGTGATGTTCGGCAATAACCCGGCGGAAACGCGCATGAGCGGCGGCGGGATTACATACTATCTTGAGCAGGCCCGCGAGCGGTCCAACGCGCGCATGATTGTTATCGACCCGCGCTACACCGACACGGCAGCCGGACGCGAAGATGAATGGATCCCGATCCGTCCTGGAACCGATGCCGCGCTGGTGGCGGGTATTGCCTGGGTATTAATCGACGAAAACCTGGTCGACCAGCCGTTCCTGGATAAATACTGCGTTGGCTACGACCAAAAAACGCTGCCGGAAGGCGCGCCCGCTAACGGTCACTACAAAGCGTATATTCTCGGCCAGGGCGATGACCACACGGCGAAAACGCCGGAGTGGGCCTCACGCATCACCGGCATTCCTGCAGAACGCATCGTTAAGCTTGCCCGGGAAATTGGCTCCGCGAAGCCGGCCTATATCTGTCAGGGCTGGGGACCCCAGCGTCAGGCGAACGGCGAGCTGACCTCGCGCGCCATCGCGATGCTGCCGATCCTCACCGGAAACGTGGGGATCAACGGCGGGAACAGCGGCGCGCGAGAGTCGACCTACACCATCACCATTGAGCGTATGCCGCTGCCGGATAACCCGGTCAAAACGCAAATCTCCTGCTTCAGCTGGACGGACGCCATCGCCCGCGGGCCGGAAATGACCGCCCTGCGCGACGGCGTACGCGGAAAGGATAAGCTGGACGTGCCGATTAAGTTCATATGGAACTACGCGGGCAATACCATCATCAACCAGCACTCCGATATCAATAAAACCCACGATATCCTGCAGGATGAAAGCAAGTGCGAAATGATTGTGGTCATCGATAACTTCATGACGTCGTCAGCGAAATACGCCGATATCATCTTGCCGGACCTGATGACCGTCGAGCAGGAAGACATCATTCCTAACGATTATGCGGGCAATATGGGCTACCTGATTTTCCTCCAGCCCGTGACTGCGCCGAAGTTTGAGCGCAAGCCCATCTACTGGATCATGAGCGAAGTGGCGAAACGCCTCGGGCCGGATATCCATCAGAAATTTACCGAAGGACGCACGCAGGAGCAGTGGCTGCAGTATCTGTATGCCAAAATGCTCGAAAAAGACCCTCAGCTGCCGTCCTATGACGAGCTGAAAAAAATGGGCATTTACAAGCGTAAAGATCCGAACGGACATTTTGTGGCCTATAAAAAGTTCCGCGAAAACCCGGATGCCAATCCGCTGAAAACGCCTTCGGGCAAGATTGAGATTTACTCCAGCAAGCTGGCGGAGATTGCGGCCACCTGGGAGCTTGAAAAAGATGAGACCATCAGCCCTCTGCCCGTCTATGCCTCGACCTTTGACGGCTGGGATGCGCCCGAGCGCGCGCGGTTCCCGCTGCAGCTGTTTGGCTTCCACTTCAAAGCCCGTACCCACTCAAGCTACGGTAACGTCGACGTGCTTAAAGCAGCCTGCCGCCAGGAGGTCTGGCTTAATCCTGTTGATGCCGAAAAACGCGGTATTAAGAACGGGGATACGGTGCGCGTGTTTAACGATCGCGGTGAGGTGAGAATTGAAGCGAAAGTCACGCCGCGCATCATGCCCGGCGTGAGCGCCATGGGCCAGGGTGCCTGGCACGACGCCAACATGAACGGCGATCGTATCGACCACGGCTCATGCATCAACACGCTTACCACGCACCGCCCGTCGCCGCTGGCAAAAGGCAACCCGCAGCACACCAATCTGGTGCAGATCGAGAAGGTCTAAAAAGTGAAGCGCATGACCGTTGTTTATTCTATGGTCTATAAATTGGTTTAACACAGTCGCGCGGGCGAAATCCGCGCGAGCAAGGAAGATGTAATGAAAGACGTCTCACAGCGTGAATCGTTCGCGTTTAGCGCCCGCGTACTGGGCGCGCTGTTTTATTTTTCACCCGACAGCGAGCAGGCTGCTCCGCTGGTCAAGGCCCTGACCGCGGGCGACTGGGTTCAGGACTGGCCTCTGCCGCCGGAAACGCTGCAGCCCATTGACGAATCCTTTGCCTCGCCTGCCGACGAGCCGCTGACGGACGCGTGGCAACGGCTGTTTATTGGCCCTTACGCCCTGCCCGCTCCGCCGTGGGGCTCCATCTGGCTCGACCGCGAATCCGTGCTGTTCGGCGACTCGACCCTCGCCCTGCGTCAGTGGATGCGGGAGAACAATATCGCGTTTGAGATGCAGCAGAACGAACCGGAAGACCACTTTGGGACATTGCTGCTGCTGGCAGCGTGGCTGGCCGAGAATGGTCGCGATGCTGAGTGCGATCGGCTTCTGGCCTGGCACCTGCTGCCATGGAGCACCCGCTTCCTGTCCGTATTTGTCGACAACGCCGGGCATCCGTTTTATACCGCGCTGGGTAGGCTTGCGCAGCTGACGCTCGCGGACTGGCGCTCCGGGCTGCTTATTCCGGTTGCGGAAAAGACGCTGTATCGCTAAGGGGTGTGGCTTGCTCGCGGATGGCGGGCAAGCCAGGATGGTTTAAACCTCTCCTCCTGATTCACTCGCACTCTCTTTACTTTGAATGAACCGAAGTGCCAGGTAGAGGTCTGGCGCCAGAATCATGTCATCATCATTCATTGTTGGCCGACTCTCTTTAAACCAGCGGGTTAACTCTGTTTTCCTGCCCGCAAGGATTAATTTTATCTGTCGACCTTTCAGATCGCGCTTTAACTCATTAATGGTTGCCAGAACGCTGATGTCTGAATAGGTGAAGCAGGCAACGGCATCAATGACCACCCATTTAGGCTGTAAGGCAGCCCCATCAACCAGGTTCAAAACCCGACGTTTAAAATAAGCCACGTTAAAATAGGTCAACGGCGAGTTAAATCGATACATCAGCACGCCCGGGACCATTTTAATATCGTTCGTATTTCCTAATGAGTGAATCATTCCATCGTCGTCAGTGCCCAGCAGGTGCTCAGAGGGACGAAACACTGTACGAAGGAACTGTAACAGGCCAAGCAACACCGCAAGGCCGATCCCCTGGATAACGCCGATAATTAAAACGCAGCCAAACGTGAAAAAGGCCAGACGAAATGCCTGCTTATTTCTGCGCCTCAGGTTCCATAATCCACGTAAATCGATTAATGACCACGAGGCATACATTAGAACTATACCTAACGCAGATACCGGAATGTATTGTAATGGCTGAGTGAAAAACACCACGACAATACCGATGATCAAAGCTGCGACCACCGAAACCAGCTGACTTTTCCCCCCAACCGAATCATTAACCGCGGTCCGGGAATCGGCGCCACTGATAGCAAACCCCTGAGATAACCCCGACATAATGTTCGCAATACCCAGCGCGCGGAACTCTGCATCAGCATTAATTTCATAGCCATTTTTCGCGGCGAAACTGCGGGCGGTCAGCATCAGGCTGACAAAACTGACCAACGCCAGGTTCAGCGCCGGGATCACTAAATCACGCATCGGACCGGGCTGGAACGCCCCCCAGTTAACGATGGGTAAACCGGGATGGAAGCCTTCTCCCCCAATCGTGGCAATTCCATACTGTTGCGCAGAGGTCACCCATACCAGCGCCGTTGTTATCACAATAGCAATTAAAGGCGCTGGCCACTGGCTGCGATACGTTTTAATCGCCATTAAAATAATTAACGTAAAAAGGGATATCCCTACGGTTAATAAATGGCTATCTGAAAGTCGGCCTGGCAAGGCGATTATTTTTTCAATAACCTGCGCCTCATCAAGCTTAATCGCCAACACCTTGCCTAGTTGCCCGACAATAATCGTCACCGCTACGCCGTTAAGCAGGCCGGTAAGAATGGGATGAGAAAGCAGATCGGCAAGTGCGCCCAGGCGGAATTTACTGGCAAGCAGGCACCACCCGCCCATCATCAATGTCATGATAATTGTCAGCTGCCAGTGTAGTTCGGGATTCCCCGCAGAAAGCGGAAACACGACGGCCGCAATCACCGCGCATGTCGTTGCATCTGGGCCCACAATAAGCTGGCGTGAAGAGCCAAACAGTGCGTAAGCTATCATTGGTAAAACGCAGGAATAGAGCCCTACAATTGCCCCAACACCCGCCAGCTCAGCGTAAGCAATCGCAACGGGTAGCGCTACAGCCGCAACGGATAACCCGGCTTTAACATCATGTTTTAGCCAGCTTTTATCGTAGGCTAACAAATTTTGTAAACCTGGCATGTAGTTTAACAATAGTTTTCCGAACACATTCTTCTCCGGACAGGGATATTTGCCACGTCATGCTGGCACACTTCTCAGTGAGGTTCTGGCTTTCAAATGCTCCGGACTGAGGCCGCCGCCTCTCAGTTCCTGATAAAACTACAGCCATCGTACTTTTCTGACTGGTATTAAACATAGTTCATAAACTACCCCTTAGCCGGGGTTGGCCTGGCCGGACGCTGCAGTGCTGCACGCTGGTAATCTCACCTTCTCTCATATCGTCTGGAATAGCGATGTCATAGAGTCGAGAAAACTATCTCGGTCAGGTTAGCGCGAAATACCAGCCATCGATCGTTCTTACGCTTAACGCCATATGACGTCCAAAACGTTATAAATAAGCATGTGCAATCTCCGCGCATAGTCATGAGCCTATGAATCTATGATACATACGTCAGACAGATCGGCGAGTATAAAAGGCCAGCGTCCACTCCTCGCTCAAAACTGCTTCAGCAACTATGGAACAACAGCGTTACTTTCACAATTTGCTGTAGACACCTTTATTGATATAGCTTTATCGCACGGCTGATTTCGTCACCGCTAAACATCCTAAAATTTCATCCATGGAGTAACTATTGTTCCTTTGAATTTTCATCTGATTCCGGCGAATAGTGCTGAAAAACACATGCCAGCTTATTCCCGTCAGGATCGCGAAGATAGGCAACATAAAAATCGGGGCCGTACGCGGTTCGTGTCCCTGGCGCGCCTTCATTTTTCCCTCCCGCAAGAAGTCCTGCTGCATGGAAACGTCTGACAAGGTCCGCGTTATCTGCACGGAATGCGAACATTGTCCCGTTTCCCGCCGTTGCGGGATGCCCGTCAAAAGGAGGGCAAATACAGAAGCTGAATCCCTCATCCGGATGATTTTCATCTCCCCACATTGCCCAGTTCTCTGTCCAGGCAGGCAAACGTGAATAGCCAAGCACGTTAAAAACAGCGTCATAAAACGCCACGGAGCGCTGAAGGTCATTTGTACCTATGGTGATATATGTCAGCATCTTGTCACCTCCTCTTTGCCGTTTATCTGAGCAGACATTATACCTGGGGCTATGAATTAAGGGGTTATAAAAAAGCGGATTTTGAGCATTGTAAGCGTGTGGGCGAAATGGTTTGCTGAACATGTTCTGTAAGGCGATCTCAGCCCCCGCCCCATTACGTGAGTATCTCAAGTTTCCGTATATATGCTAAAATTTTTGCAACTGCAGATCGAAAATCCCCCTTTAAAATTTCAGTACGTTAGCCAAAGCGAGCGAATATGGATAATATTCCACATAAGCAGATAGTCCTGAAAAGATACTCCGCATGGCTTTGGTGCGGAAGTTTCTATCTGGCGACATTGAATTGCTCTGCAGATGAAATAAATCTGTATTCAATTAACACTGGCTCATACGTTTATCATCTGACAAATAATCACGGACAATACACGGAGAACTTTGAAAACAAGTTTATATCCGTGGAGCGGAAATTCTCGGATACGTCGAAATATAGTGTTGTGCTAGGCACAATGAAAAACAGCTTTAATGACAGATGTCTGGCCGCCGGCGTAAGAAGAGACTGGGCTGGATGGAATAACGGTTGGGTTTTTAAGGGAATCTATGGATATGTAGGCGAATTTTTCTTTGATACTTTCGATGATTGTGGCGACCATGGTTCATACCATGATTTTAAAAAAGTAACAGGGATAGGTTTTTCTCCCTACATATATCATGGATTTCAGTATAATTTTACCTCTTATTTTGGTATGGATGTGGGTATTATCATCCCCTCCGTTTTTGTCATCACGGCCCAATGGAGCTTTAGATAAATCCGTCAACCATGTGTGCAGTGCTGTAACTGCCCGTAAGGGGAACCGCCCCACCGTCTCAACCGGAGGGGCTTAAATTACCGCTGGTGCACGCTCAAAACCACAAGCTAAAAACTATACGTCACCTTCAAACTCCCCGTAGGTGACGTTTTGCGTTGCACAATCGGGCTGCCCCCTGCATCCCCCGTCAGCTGCGTCACACCCGCTGAGGCAAGTACGCTCCAGCGCGAGGTGAGCTTGTGGGTCCAGTCAAGGTTCATCGACCAGGCATAAATCCCGGCCCCGGCGTCATGTCGGGCAAAACCCGATGCGGCCGATTGGGCGGCGTTTACCCCGTAGTACGTCTGCATATACTTGTCCGATCCCCAACTGCCGGTCAGCGCCAGCGCCACCTCATTTTTTGGTGAGGTGTAGAACGGGCTGGAAATACCAAAATGTACCGCTTCACCGTTGTCTCTTTCAGAAACCGGTACCTCAACCTGCAGCTGCAGATGAAGCCAGTCGGTCACCTTATACTCAAGCCCGGGCACTACGATAGCCGAGCCTTTAATCTTCCCCATTCCTCGCAGCTCGTCGCTGCCGGAGCCGATCGAATCGCTGCTCACGTCTTTATCTTTACGGCCCGTTCTATAGCTCAGCGCTGCGCTGTAATCCAGGTTGCCGATGTTGTTACCGTAACCGATCCCTCGCGTGGTGCCGATAAAGAATCCATTTTCCATGGAATAATCCACTACCTGAGCCGCTGAGACGCGGGTTTTATCTGAACCCGAATAGCGTGGTCCTACGTCCACGCCGCCCCCCAGGGTTAAGACGTTACCCTGCCGCTGTTCTTCCGCCAGCACAGGCGTAGCCAGTAACGCCAGAACGACGCCCGGCACGATGGTTTTCAGGCAGCGGCCCGAAAGTAAATGAGGGAACGTATGACGCAGTTCGATGTTTCTCATTAAGGAAGTCCTTATGGATTCAAATGATGACGATGCATGCGGTTAACCGCCAGAACGCCCATTTTGAATACTCACCCTAAGGTTCTTATGAGCCGAAAATGAAGAAACGCTGAAGCGCAAGCAGGTGCTGTATACCAGGCTGATTTCCTGATACCGTTTCTTCTTAAGATGTTCTTCATTCACGGTTGATACCGTTACCAATGTGAAAATTCTACTAATCGAAGACGACCTGGATCTCGGCAATGGCGTACGTATCGCTCTCTCAGATCAAGGGTTTGACGTCATATGGGTTCGCCGTAAAGAGGATGCGCTGCATCAGCTTGACGTCTGCGTGCCGGAACTTATTTTGCTCGACCTCGGCCTGCCCGACGGAGATGGCATGAGCCTGATGACGCGTTTGCGTCAGCAGCTCAAGGGGATCCCGGTCATCATCCTGACGGCGCGAGGAACATTGCAGGATCGCCTGCGGGGGTTGGATGCCGGCGCGGACGACTATCTCGTCAAACCTTTTATTCTCGCCGAGCTGCTGGCGCGAGTGAGGGCTCTTGCACGGCGCAGCTACGGTTTTGAGAATGAGGCGATAGAAATTCGCGGGCTCTCTCTTCATATACCGACGCGTCGCGTGACGGTGAGCGCGCGCCATATCGATTTAACGGCCAGTGAATACGCGCTGCTGGAAACGTTGATGCTGCGCGCGGACCGCGTGCTGACCCGGCGGTTTCTGGAAGAAAGGATATTCGGCAACAAAGAGAACCTCAGCAACGCGCTCGACGTGCATATGGGAAATTTACGGCGAAAAATCGGCGACGGCTATGTGCGAACGGTCCGGGGCGTCGGGTACGTTATTGATACCGTCTCAATACAGAAGGTGACCGGTTGATGCAAAACGTCTGGTATCACCTGAGGCGACCGACGCTGGTACGGCGAATTACCATCGCCCAGATGCTGCTGCTTACCCTGCTGTGGTGTCTTTTTTTAACCTTCATTCTGTGGGAGGACCTGCGTAGCCCTCCTATCATCACGGGCAGCAAAACGTACGAAACCGTTTTTACCCTGGCTGAGCGTATGGACGGACGCCCGCAGGATCGTACCGCCGTGCTGGAGGCCTTCAGCAAGGCGCTGCGTGAAGGTTACGGCGGAGGGGAAGATCCCCTGCTGTCGATTAACCTCATCGTTCGCAAAAATAATACCGTTATTTTTTCATCCGACGGAGCACCCGCAGGGGTAACAAATACCCGACAAGGTGAAATGGAGCACGTTCAAAGTGAAGGTCGCATCTGGACCAGCCGAACCCTGAAATCGCCCAACTCCGACGTGGAGGTAACCCTTTTCACCCCTGCCAGCGGCTGGAACTTCTTTATCTACCTGAACTCGCGCGGATACTACATTCTGCCGCTGCTGGTTTGTTTCCCTTTTCTGCTGTTTCCCGCATGGCTCTCCATCCGCATTGCGATGCGTCCGTGGAATAAGGTGGTCAATGAAATTACGTTACGCACGCCGGACGATCTCTCTCCGTTAAAAGCCGTACCGAAGCACAGAGAGCTTCGCCAGATGGTGGACGCGATCAATGACTTCCTTGCCCGGGTGCGTGAAAGCGCGGAAAGGGAGCGGGTTTTCATCGCGGATGCCGCACACGAGCTGCGTACGCCCCTCGCGGCGATGCGCATCAACGTGGAGGCGCTGCAGTCCTGGGTCATCAGCGAAAGCCAGCAGGAGCTGCTTGCCGGCGTGATCCGCAGCAACAGCCGCGCCGCACGTCTCGTCAATCAGCTTCTGCTGATGATGCACAGTGAAGCGAGTATTGATACGGTCATGGAGCCCGTGCCGCTGACGACGCTCGTCCAGGAACGCATGGCCGAGCTGGAACCCTTAGCGTCTGCGCGCAGGATCGAGCTGGAATTCTTTGCCGAGGATGAAGTCTGGATCCCCGGCGCCAGGGAACGCCTGGTGTCGTTGATTGATAATCTCATTGAGAATGCGGTGAAGTACAGCCCCGAGGGCGGGCGGATTCAGGTCGACGTGCGGGCGGGCGATCGCGTCGTCCAGCTGCGCGTCTCCGATGCGGGCCCGGGTATTCCGGTCGAGCTGCAGGAGCGCGTGTTCGACCGCTTTTTCCGCGATCCTAATCAGGTGCAGAGCGGCAGCGGGCTGGGACTTGCCATCGTTAAAGCGGTGGCGCAGCAACACAACAGCAGCGTAAACCTGACAACCTCTGCAGAAGGTGGCCTCCTGGTGACGGTAGACTTCCCGAACCGCACGTTTAGCTAAAGCAGAACAGGGGGTTTGATCGCAAATGCCGCAGATTGCTTCAAAAAAATTACCGTGTTTGTTATATTGTTGTTTATTGCTTATTCACCTCTGCGGTGCCAAAAAGAACAAGATTCACCGCAACCCAGGACAGAGAAATGTTAGATTACCGCTTCCCGACAGCTTTGCAGATGGTTCTCAGCGTAGCGATGGCGGAGCAATTGGGTGAACGTTCGACGAGTGCGATTCTGGCCTACGGTCTGGAAGCGAACCCGAGCTTCATCCGCAAATTGATGGTTCCGCTGACGCGAGACGGCATTATCGTCTCAACGCTTGGCCGTAACGGCTCCATTCATCTTGGTCGCCCGCCGGAAGAGATCACCCTGCGCGACATCTACCTTTCGGTCATCGAAGATAAAAAGCTGTGGGCCTCCCGCCCTGACGTGCCGGCCCGCTGCGTGGTCAGCGCCAACGCCTGCTGGTACTTCAAATCCATTTCTGAAGAAGCCGAAGAGGCTTCGTTAGCAGTACTGGCCCGCCATACCGTGGCAAGCGCCCTGGAAGCGGTGAAAAACGCCGACAGCAGCGGATGGGATCCACTCCCCGACCTTATTGCCCAGTATCAAAAAACGTCATAACGTTTTACCTGATGCGAAAAAAAACCGCCTTCACTATGAAGGCGGTTTTTTATTATCGGCAACGTCCTTACGCGGGCAGAACGTCCCTTTCCTCTTTTTTCCCACGCGTCACGAACTTACGCAGCGTCACGTAGAACACCGGCGTCAGGAACAGACCAAACAGCGTCACCCCCAGCATGCCGGAGAATACCGTGATCCCCGTGACGCCGCGCACTTCTGCGCCAGCGCCGTGACCGAGGATCAGCGGAATGGTCCCGGCGATAAAGGCGATGGAGGTCATCACAATCGGGCGTAAACGCAGGCGGCAAGCCTCCAGCGCGGCCTCCATGATGCCTTTGCCCTGAATTTCAAGCTCGCGGGCAAACTCCACGATAAGAATGGCGTTTTTACAGGCCAGCCCCATCAGCACCACCAGCCCCACCTGCACGAAGACGTTGTTATCGCCCCCGGTCAGCCAGACGCCAAACAGTGCGGAGAGCATGGTCATCGGCACGATGAGGATCACCGCCAGCGGCAGCGTCCAGCTTTCATACAGCGCCGCCAGCACCAGGAACGCCAGCAGCACCGCCACCGGGAAGACGATCAGCGCCGTATTGCCCTGAGTGGCCTGCTGGAAGCTCAGATCCGTCCATTCAATGTTCATCCCGTTTGGCAGGATCTGCTTAGACATCGCGTCCAGCTGCGTCATCGCCTGCGCAGATGAGAGCACGCGCGGGTCGGCATCGCCAATCAAATCCGCCGCCGGATAGCCGTTATAGCGAATCACCGGATCCGGCCCGTAGGTGGTCGTGATTTTCACCATACTGCCAATCGGCACCATTTCGCCCTGGCTGTTGCGGGTGCGCAGATTCGCAATATCTTCCACGCTGTCGCGGAACTGCCCGTCGGCCTGCGCCATCACGCGCCAGGTTCGTCCGAACTGGTTGAAGTCATTGACGTACGACGACCCCAGATAGGTTTGCAGCGTCCCGAAAAGATCGGTCAGCGACACGCCCTGCGCTTTCGCCTTATCGCGGTCAACCTGGACGTCCAGCTGCGGAACGTTAGCCTGGTAGGTTGAGATCGGGAAATGCATTCCCGGGGTCTGCATAATCGCACCGGACATGGTGTTCACCGCGTTCTGCAGCGCGCCATAGCCCAGACCGCCGCGATCCTGGATGTACAGGGAATAGCCCGACCCCTGACCCAGCCCTAAAATCGGCGGCGGCAGAATGGAGAAGCCAAAGCCTTCCTGGATTTGCGCGATTTTCGCATTAATTTCCGCATTAATTTCCGCAGCGGAATGTTTACGCTGATCGAACGGCTTCAGGCCAAAGAACACCGTACCGGTATTCGGCGTATTGGTGAACTGCAGCGCGTTCAGCCCCGGAAACGCGACCGCATAGTCCACGCCTTCGGTATTCATCCCGATTTCGCTCATTTTGCGGATCACCGCGTCGGTACGCGCCAGCGAAGAGCCTTCCGGCATCTTCACACCGCCAATCAGGTAAAGCTTATCCTGCGTCGGAATAAACCCGCCGGGCACCGCTTTAAACATGACGCCTGCGGCACAGAGCAGCAGCAGATAAACCACGAATACCGCGCCGCGTCGTCCCAGCGTTTTACCCACCAGTCCCTGATAGCCGTTTGAGCTGCGGAGGAAAAAGCGGTTAAACGGACGGAAAATCCAGCCGAACAGACGATCGATAAGCCGGGTCGGGAAATCCTTCGGCGCGCCGTGCGGCTTTAACAGCAGTGCCGCCAGCGCCGGAGAGAGCGTCAGCGAGTTAATAGCGGAGATCACCGTCGATATCGCGATCGTCACCGCAAACTGCTTGTAGAACTGACCGGTAACGCCCGAGAGAAACGCCATCGGCACAAATACCGCGCACAGCACCAGCGCAATCGCGATAATCGGCCCGGACACTTCACGCATCGCCTGGTGCGCGGCCGCAAGCGGCGCAAGCCCCTCTTCTATGTTTCGCTCGACGTTTTCCACCACCACGATGGCGTCGTCCACCACGATACCGATGGCGAGCACCAGCCCGAACAGGCTGAGGGTATTCAGCGAGAAGCCGAGCAGGTAAAGAATGCTGAAGGTACCCACCACCGACACCGGCACCGCGATCAGCGGAATGATCGACGCGCGCCAGGTTTGCAGGAACAGAATGACCACCAGCACGACCAGCACCACGGCTTCCAGCAGCGTTTGCACCACCGCACGGATCGAATCGCGCACAAAGACCGTCGGATCGTAAGGTGCCGCCCACTTCATGTCCGCCGGGAAGCGCGTCGACAGTTCGTCCATTTTCGCGCGCACCGCGTTAGACAGATCGATGGCGTTCGCCCCCGGCGACTGGAAGATACCAATCCCGACCGCATCTTTATTGTTAAGCTGGGAACGCAGAGCATAGCTCCCGGAGCCCATTTCAATCCGCGCCACGTCGCGCAGGCGGACGACAGTACCGTCCTCCGTCGTTTTCAGGACAATATTGCCAAACTCTTCTTCGGTGTGCAGACGCCCCTGGGCGTTAATGGAGATCAGGAAATCGCTTTCTTTCGGCAGCGGCTCGGCGCCAAGCTGACCGGCGGAGACCTGTACGTTTTGCTCCTGCATCGCCGTGACCACGTCCGAAGCGGTCAGCCCGCGCGCCGCCACCTTATTTGGGTCCAGCCACACGCGCATCGCGTATTCGCCTGAGCCGAAAATCTGGATCTGGCCGACGCCGGGCAGACGCGCCAGCTCGTCCTTCACCTTCAGCGTGGCGTAGTTGCGCATATACAGCGAATCGTACTTACCGTTTGGCGAAAACAGATGCACCACCAGCGTCAGCGTGGGCGACTGCTTCTGGGTGGTAATGCCCAGACGCCGCACGTCTTCCGGCAGACGCGCCTCGGCCTGCGCGACGCGGTTTTGTACCTGAACCTGCGCCTGATCGGGGTCAGTCCCCGGACGGAAGGTGACGGTGGTCACCAGCACGCCGTCCGAGCCCGCGACGGATTTCATGTACATCATGTTCTCAACGCCGTTGATCGCCTCTTCCAGCGGCGTCGCCACGGTCTCGGCAATCACTTTCGGGTTAGCGCCCGGGTACTCCGCGCGCACCTGCACGCTTGGCGGCACGACGTCAGGATATTCGCTCACCGGCAGCAGCGGGATGGCGATTAACCCTGTGATAAAAATCAGAATCGACAGGACGGCAGCAAAGATCGGCCTGTCGATGAAAAAGCGGGAAAAGTCCATGGGTTGGATTCTCAGGTCAAGGGATCAGTTGAGGGCGCTGGTGGCGGTCATGGCAACGGTTTTGGCGTTAACCGGCATACCCGGCATAAACACTTTCTGTAAACCCTCGACGATGACTTTGTCGCCAGGATTCAGCCCCTGCCGCACGATGCGTAAACCGTCTACCAGACGACCCGGCGTAATGTCGCGACGCTGCGCTTTCCCCTCTTTATCGACGATATAAACGTATTTACGATCCTGATCGGTCAGCACCGCCTTGTCGTCAATCAGCGTGGCTTTGAATTCCGCGCTGCCCGGCAGGCGTACGCGGGCAAACAGTCCCGGCGTGAACTGACGCTGTGAGTTATCCAGCAGCGCGCGCATGCGGATTGTCCCGGTGCTCGGCGTGAGCTGGTTATCCAGGAAATCCACTTTGCCCTGATGGGGATAACCCTCCTCGCCCGTCAGGCCAATCTCAACCGGCAGCGCCGTGTGATTGCTGGACGCCCCCTGCCCGCTGCGGGCCAGATTTTGATAGTGAAGATAGGTTGACTCGTCCACGTCAAAGTAGACGTACACCGTCTTCTGCGAGACCAGCGTGGTGAGGACGCTGGCGGTATCGCCCGCAGTCACCAGGTTCCCGCTGGTGATCAGCGCCCGGCTGGCGCGACCGTCGATAGGCGCGGTCACTTTGGTGAAGTCCAGGTTGAGCTGGGCTGCGTCAACCGCCGCCTGCGCGGCGCGAATGTCGGCCTGCGCCTGAACGGCAGCCGAACGTCGCTGCTCCCACTCTTCCCGTGAGACCAGATGGGTATTGATCAGCTTATCGGTACGGTTAGCCTCACTTTGCGCGAGGCTGGCCTGCGTTTTGGCCCTCGCCAGGTTCGCCTGCGCCTGTTCCAGCGCGGCGCGATAGGTACGGTCATCAATAGTGAACAGCACCTCGCCCTTCTTCACTTCCTGGCCGTCGGTGTAATTCACCTTATCAATGTAGCCGGAAACGCGCGGGCGCAGCTGAACGCTCTCCACCGCTTCAATCCGGCCGTTAAAGCTATCCCACTGGCTAATCGATTTCACCACCACGTCAGCGGCACTCACGGCAGGCGCAGGTGGCGCGGCATTTTGCGCGACGCTGTTATCGCATCCGACGAGCAGCACGGAGAGCAATATTGCCCCCAGCGCGCTCAGAGGAGAGTTACCCCAGGTTTTTTGCAGGCTCATTATTTTTATTCCAGTAATTGTCGCCACCGGGCAAGACGCAGCAGGAGGCACCGCGCCACTTCCTTTGTCCGGGGGCTGTCTTCAGGCCATTTGTGTCGTTCATCGCCACAAAACTGTAACAGTTGCGAATACACTATTCGCGGCGATTGTAGGAAGGCGCTTAACTAAGTGCAAGAATAATTGTTGCACTTTATGTGCTATTTGAGCGGATGTGAAAAGACCCGTTTCGGTCAGGGATTTAAATGCAACAATAAAACTTGCAATTACTGAAAAAACGCGCCACCTTTAAATGCAACAGACAAAGATACTTTTTCATCCGCTGCGTGGGGGTAACCAGATGAACACTGGCGCATTTATGCATGATTTACTCGACTGGATCGACAACAACCTGGACAGTCGCCTGGACATTGAGACCGTCGCCAGGCGTTCCGGCTACTCGAAATGGCACCTCCAGCGCCTGTTCAAAGAGCATACGGGCTATCCCCTCGCCGGGTATATTCGTGCGCAAAAGCTGCAAAAATCGGTTGAGCGGTTATCCCACAGCGACGAACCGATTCTGAACGTGGCGATCGCGCTGGGCTTTGACTCCCAGCAGTCCTTCAACCGCAGCTTTAAGCGTCAGTATGGTCAGGCGCCTGGGGCATGGCGGCGCAGTATAGGTGGCCCCGCAACGCAGCAGCTTCACCAATAATGCATATTTTGCTGCAACGTCGATCTGTTGCTGATATACTGTATATAAACACAGTATAGCGAGGTGCACGATGGCTGTTGAAACAAAATTTGTTGTCGTAAGAAAAGGTGAAGAGAAAATGACATTTGCCAGTAAGAAAGAGGCTGACGCTCACGACAAGCTGCTTGATATGGCCGACGCGTTCACCGACTGGCTGTTGCAAAGCGGAATGCAGATGGATGAAACGCAGGCTGAAAACCTTGGCCTGTATCTCGCCGAGCAGAAAGAGACCGTGCAGCATATTCTTCGTACCAGCAAGCTTCCCGATCTCACTGCTCCAGCGGTAGCGGATAAAACAGAATCCGATGCGGCTGACACGAAAAAAATCAGGGCAGTGAAAGCGGCCTGATTGTCTGAACAATCATCACCAATTTTGAACTATTCACCAGGCCCGGCAGCCAATTCCGGGCTCCCCCTTTGCCAGAGATTCGCTTCTTAATAATTGCTCTTTCATTCTTAATTGACAGTCATTGCACGTCATGCCTGCGATCGTTTTTTAACTGATGGCTTCATCAGGTATAAATATTGCTGATGTCTTATAAAACATTTTAATAATGAAGGAATTAGCTGCAGTTCGTAGTGATCTTCATGTTTGGATGAGATATAACCTGCTGCGGAAATTAACATTCTTGTAACGTTGATAAGGCTAAACAAATGAAGCAGGTTGGTATTGTTGGTTGGCGAGGAATGGTTGGTTCTGTTTTATTACAGAGAATGGTCGAAGAGAACGACTTCGACGATATCTCAGCGCATTTTTACAGTACTTCAAGCGCCGGGGCCGCCGGTCCAGTCATTGGCGGCGTCAGCTACACACTCAAAGATGCTAATTCTATCAGTGACCTGGCCGAAATGGATATCATCATTACCTGTCAGGGCGGTGATTACACAAAAGCAATCTATCCTGCTTTGATTAATTGTGGCTGGCAAGGCTACTGGATTGACGCGGCCTCAGCGCTACGGATGGATGAGAAAGCCTGCATTATTCTCGACCCCGTCAATCGCCCCACGATTGATCGTGCCGTTAAAGAGGGAATTAAACTTTTTGTCGGTGGCAACTGTTCCATCACGCTGAGTCTTATGGGGCTGGCAGGGTTGATTAAGGCTGACCTGATCGAATGGATGAGCGTTATGACCTATCAGTCTGCATCAGGTGCGGGAGCGCAATATGTCAGGGAATTAATTGTTCAAAGTGCCTGGATCAGTGAGCATTTGTCCTCTGATGAACTGGCATCATCAGGTTCAGTGCTGCCTTTAGTCAATAAAGTCAGTGCGTTAATTAACAGCGCTGACATGCCGATACAGAATTTCGGCGCGCCTTTAATGGGCAGCATTATACCGTGGATTGACAGCGATTTAGGGGATGGTAATAGCCGTGAAGAGTGGAAAGGTGAAGCCGAAACAAACAAAATTCTTGGTTTGTCTCCTGGTGCGATCCCGGTAAATGGATTGTGTATTCGTGTTGGCGTGATACGCTGCCACAGCGCCGCAATCACCATGAAGCTCAGGCGTGACGTCAGCGAAGAAGAATTTGCAGCGTTAGTGACGCATTCTCATCCCTGGGTTAACTATGTGCCCAATAACAAGGTTGAAAGCGTCAGTAAATTGACCCCGGCTTATATCAGCGGTTCGCTTCAGGTTGGTATTGGCCGTTACAAGAAAATGTCTCTCAACAACGATCCAATATATTCGGTTCTGACGGTTGGCGATCAGCTATTGTGGGGAGCGGCGGAGCCCTTGCGCCGCATGTTGAATATTCTGCTGGGCAAAATCTAAGACATATTTTCTGAATAAAAGCATCTATTGAACAGGTGCTTTTATTGTATTGTCTCAGCAGGTTCGTGCCAACGCCGCCAAAATCATTTCACGCGCGTGACGCAATACCGATTTTATTTCGCCTGCCGGGATATCAGCGAGCCCCAGTCCGCGTAGCAGGAATATGCCTTCTACAGCGAGAAACGCGTGCCTGACATCGGCCATCTCCTCTCCAGCCTCGCGTAGCGGTTCGAGAAGTGTGCGATACAGGTTGCGAACGGGCGCCAGCATACCTGGCGCATGCACGAGAGCCGTAATAAGAAACGCCGCCATCTGTGTTACAGCATCCTCTTCCTCCAGCGCTTCCTCGATGTGCGCAAGAATTAATTCTCGTGGCCCTGCGGCGGTATCTGTAAGACGCTGACTGACTGCCTGCTGGAAACGCGTCACTTCGCGCTCAAGCACGGCGTATATCAGGCCATCCTTTGATGAAAAGGTATACACAAGGCCGCCTTTACTGATGCCAGCACGTTCCGCGACGGCATCCAGCGTAAATACGCGCCCTCCAGACTCAAGGATGATGCTTTCAGCAGCATCTAAAACCTGCTCCCGATCGATTTCTTTTTTGCGCGTCACGATTTCCCCTTGCTTAATTCGACTGATCAGTCGGATAATGTTTTCGACTGGCCAGTCACATTAGCACTGCAAGCCTTGCCCGACAAGATTGCAATGCGTTCATTCCCTGATAAACCTATGAAAGGCAAGAAAATGAATGAATTATTACTCTCTGCAGCACTCGCACATTTTGTGATGAAAGTGAACGATGTTGATGCCAGCTATGCATTTTACCAGGGGCTAGGCCTGCGTGCGCTCGACAAATTTCCGGGCATGGCGATTATTGAGTTACGCGGCGGCACCCATTTATTGTTGACCGAAAAGGATGTGCCTGAAACGCAGAGTCTGCATATCAGCCGCGTTGGTCAGCGGCCAGATTTTGCTGCAGAAAAAATTGATCTCATGATCGCGGGCCATTCCAGATCGGAACTTGAAACGTATCGAACTGGCCTCATCGCAAAGGGATATTCAGCTCAGGAAATTGCGCAGGAAACGCTATTTGGACATCATTATTTTTCCCTGCAGGATCCGGATGGAAACGGTATAAGTTTCTATACCAGCCACTGTAGCCAACAGCCTGTTTAAATCAGTTTTAGACTGCGAAGTGCTCTCCGAAAATGCTTCGCACTACTACCTTCAGCTGCCCCCACCAAATTTTGCCCCAGCCTCTGACGCACAACGGGTGTATTGTTTTAGACAATTCATTCCTCTAAAGGACACCTGCGCAATGATCACCATCCTCGGCAAAACCACCTCCATCAACGTTCGTAAAGTGCTCTGGACCTGCGAAGAAGCGGGCGTAACCTATCAGCAGGAAGATTACGGCAGCGGTTTCGCCTCGACGGAAACGGATGCCTTCCGCGCCCTGAACCCCAACGCCATGGTGCCGGTGCTGATTGATGGCGATTTCGTGCTGTGGGAGTCCAATTCCATCTGCCGTTATCTGGCGCGCAAGGCCGAACGTCACGATCTGCTGCCCGCAGAACCGCAGGCCTGCTCCAACGTTGAGCGCTGGATGGACTGGCAGGCCACTGAATTTAACAACGCCTGGCGCTATGTCTTCCCGGCCCTGGGGCGTAAAAACCCGGACTTTAACGACCCTGAGCGCATTGCGGCAGGAATCAAGGAGTGGAACCACTGCATCACCATTCTGGAAAACCAGCTGCAGCGCACCGGGGCTTTTGCGGCGGGCGAGACGTTTACCCTTGCGGACGTGGTGCTTGGGCTGTCGGTGAATCGCTGGAAAATGACGCCGTTTGATAAGCCAGACGTACCCGCCATTGTGGCCTGGTTCGAGCGCCTTAACCAGCGTCAGGCATTTTTGCGTCACGGCAATAACGGCATGGTGTAAAACTTAATGCCTGAATGAATACCGCAACGGGGCTGTTTTATTTAATTACGAAACCCTGAAAGTCATCAGAGGGAATAATAATTAAGCTCTATCCTGGACAGCCCGTTGAATCGCTTTGCTAGCCTGAATAGGCAGGCAAAGCTCAACCCGGAGGTATTCTTGCTGATAAGACTCAAGAAAGAACGAACGCATAAGGAGGATCGCCGGCTTGCTCTCTGGCTGGCGACCTCGGCAGGTTTGCTTAACGCCATCGCCCTTGGGGCATTTGGTTTTTTTCCCTCACACATGACCGGCAACACCTCACAGTTATCCAGCGAAGTTTCTTCTACCGATCTGAGCGATATTATTTTCTTCGGCTCGATCATTCTCTCATTTGTGGCTGGCGCCATTATTGCGCGCACGATCGTCATATGGGGTATTATCCATAACGTCAGGCTGGTTTTTTGCCAGATCCTTTTTGTCGAGGGGATATTACTGACCGGCGTTTCCTTCTACGAAATGTATTTCCATGCGCTCAATAGCAACCGCGAAATTATTCTTTTTCTCTGCTTTCTGATGGGCATTCATAATTCCACCTCCACGCAGCTTTCCGGCGGACGGGTAAGATCGACGCACATTACCGGCACGCTAACGGACGCGGGGATTTCCCTGGCCTCCGTAATGGTGGCGATGCTGCGCAGGGATTACTCCAAAGATACGGCGGCACAAAAAAGTCAGCTAAAAACCCACTTAACCACCCTGTTTTCCTTCATTACGGGCGGTATCGCGGGGCTGCTGCTGTTCCGATGGATTGGCTTCAACGCCATGCTGGCGCTGGGGTTGATGCTTGCGGTTGTCGCCGTGGTATCAATTATCACCGTCTCGTCGCGGGTTCGACGAGTGCGTGCCACTCTATGAAGGTTGTGCCATATTTTCGGTGTAAGAGCTCTTTCGATGTGACGTTGTCACATCGAAAGATTCGCTTTAGGACTATTCTGCCCGCTACACAATCAGCCCTTACGCCATAAGGCTTAACACCAGGTTGTCACTGTTTTCATAGGGTTACTGATTTTACCCCTTCGCTGGAACCCTTCCCAAACGCTTGCTATAGGTGAAATACCCCTGCCGAAACATGGCATAACAACAGGCAACCGGTGGTTGCTATAACGCATGCGCACAGGGAGACACACCGCAATGCACCCATTACTCAAACGTTCGCTGCTGTTTGTCGGCGCCATTATCGTGGTTCTCGCCCTCCTCGTCTGGGGGATCGGGCTGGAAACGATCAAGGCGCGTAAGGTTGACCTGATCTATCTCGGGCAACAGCATATGATTCTGGTTTTCTCATCAATGTTCTTTGCCCTGCTGGTGGGTATTCCGGCGGGTATTCTGCTGAGCCGCCCGGCCGCGCGGGGAATCTCCGAATATGTGATGCAAATCTTCAACGTAGGCAACACGCTGCCGCCGCTGGCCGTGCTGGCCCTGGCGATGGTGGTGATTGGCATTGGCGATACGCCCGCCATCATCGCCCTGTTCCTCGCCTCGCTGCTGCCGATCGTGCGTAATACTTATGCCGGGCTGTGCTCGGTCCCGCCGTCGCTGCTGGAAGCGGCAAACGGCATCGGGATGACCAAATGGCAGCGTCTGCGTCAGGTTGAGCTGCCAGCCGCCTGGCCGGTGATGCTCTCCGGCATTCGCATTGCGACCGCCATTAACGTTGGTACCGCGCCGCTGGCGTTCCTTATTGGCGCCAGCAGCTACGGCGAGCTAATTTTCCCCGGCATTTATTTGAACGATTTCCCGACCCTGATCCTCGGCGCGGCGGCCACCGCCCTGTTCGCCCTGATCCTCGATACCCTGCTGGCGGCGCTGGGTCGCGTGATGAGTCCCCATCTCCCCCGATAACAATAACAAGGAGCTTTTATGAGACTGTTTTCCGGCCTGACGGCGCTGTGTGCCGCGGCGCTGTTCACCAGCCAGGCGATGGCGGCCCCGCTGATTCTGGCAACCAAGAGCTTTACCGAGCAGCATATTCTCTCGGCGATGACCGTGCAGTACCTGCAAAAGAAAGGATTCCAGGTTCAGCCGCAAACCAATATCGCCACGGTGATTTCCCGTAACGCGATGATCAACAAGCAGATTGACATGACCTGGGAGTACACCGGCACGTCATTAATCATCTTTAACCACATCAACAAGCGCATGTCGCCAGAGGAGTCTTACGAGACGGTGAAACGCCTGGACGCGAAGCACGGTCTGGTCTGGCTCAAGCCCGCCGACATGAACAATACCTATGCGTTCGCCATGCAGCGCAAGCGCGCCGAGGCGGAACATATCAACACCATGTCGGAGATGGTGGCGAAGATTGAGCAGATCCGTAAAACCAACCCGGACAAAAACTGGCTGCTGGGCTTAGACCTGGAATTCGCCGGGCGTAGCGACGGTATGAAGCCGCTTCAGGCCGCCTATAAGATGGACCTGGACCGCCCGCAGATCCGTCAGATGGACCCCGGACTGGTCTATAACGCGGTGCGCGACGGCTTCGTCGACGCCGGGCTGATTTATACCACCGACGGCCGCGTGAAGGGCTTCGACCTCAAGGTGCTGGAAGATGATAAAGGCTTCTTCCCGAGCTATGCGGTGACGCCGGTGGTACGTAAAGACACGCTGGAGGCCAACCCCGGCCTGGAAGAGGCGCTCAACACCCTCTCGGCCCAGCTCAACAACGACGTTATCACCGAGCTGAACAAGAAGGTGGATATCGACCATCAGTCACCGCAGCAGGTCGCCCGCGATTTCCTGCGTAGCAAACAGCTGCTGTAGGAGGCGCTATGGAGACGATTCACTACATTCTGGACAACTGGGACTACCTGTTAACCCTGACGCTGCAGCACCTGTGGCTGGTGGCGCTGGCCGTGGGCTTAGCCATTCTCATCGGCGTACCGCTGGGCATTCTGATTGTCCGCCACAGGTGGCTGGCAACGCCGGTGCTGGGGATTGCCACCATCGTGCTGACCATTCCGTCCATTGCGCTGTTTGGCCTGATGATCCCGCTGTTTTCGCTGATCGGTCAGGGAATTGGCGCCCTGCCCGCGATCACGGCGGTATTTCTCTACTCGCTGCTGCCGATTGTGCGTAACACCCATACGGCGCTCGACAGCCTGCCGCCCGGCCTGCGTGAAGCCGGACGCGGTATCGGCATGACCTTCTGGCAGCGCCTGCGCTGGGTCGAAATCCCGATGGCGCTGCCGGTGATTTTCGGCGGGATCCGCACCGCCGTGGTGATGAACATCGGCGTGATGGCGATTGCCGCGGTGATCGGCGCGGGCGGTTTGGGCCTGCTGCTGCTCAACGGCATCGGCGGAAGTGATATCCGCATGTTGATTGCGGGCGCGCTGATGATTTGTCTTTTAGCTATTGTGCTCGACTGGCTGCTGCACCGTCTGCAGGTGGTTCTGACTCCGAAGGGGATTCGATAATGATAAAACTGGAAAACCTCACCAAACAATTTTCACAGAAGCACGGCCAGACCTTTAAGGCCGTCGACAACGTCAACCTGAACGTGCCTGAAGGGGAAATGTGTGTGCTGCTGGGCCCGTCCGGCTGCGGGAAGACCACCACACTGAAGATGATTAACCGCCTCATTACCCCAAGCAGCGGGACGATCCTGATCAACGGCGAAGACACCAGCGGGATGGACACCGTCACACTGCGCCGCAACATTGGCTACGTGATCCAGCAGATTGGCCTGTTCCCGAACATGACCATCGAAGAGAACATTACCGTCGTGCCGCGCATGCTGGGCTGGGATAAAGCGCGCTGTAAAACCCGCGCCGAAGAGCTAATGGATATGGTGGCGCTGGATCCGCATAAGTTCCTGAATCGCTATCCGCGCGAGATGTCCGGCGGCCAGCAGCAGCGCATCGGCGTGATCCGCGCCCTGGCGGCGGATCCTCCGGTACTGCTGATGGATGAACCTTTCGGCGCGGTGGACCCGATCAACCGCGAGGTGATCCAGAACCAGTTCCTGGAGATGCAGCGCAAGCTGAAAAAAACCGTCATGCTGGTGAGCCACGATATCGACGAAGCCCTGAAGCTCGGCGACCGTATCGCGGTGTTCCGTCAGGGGAAAATCGTGCAGTGCGCCAGCCCGGACGAACTGCTGGCGAAACCAGCAAACGAGTTTGTCGGCTCGTTTGTCGGTCAGGACCGCACCCTGAAGCGCCTGCTGCTGGTATCGGCGGGCGACGTCACCGACCAGCAGCCGACCATTACGGTGCGGGGCTCTACTCCGCTTTCCGAAGCCTTTGCGACCATGGATGATAATGATATTCGCGCAATTACCGTAGTCGACGAGCACGGCAAGCCGCTGGGCTTTGTGAAGCGTCGCGAAGCGCGTAACGCCAGCGGGACCTGCGCCGACATCCTGCATCCGTTCCGCATGACCGGCAAGGCGGAAGACAACCTCCGCGTGGTGCTGTCACGCCTGTATGAGAGCAACACCAGCTGGATGCCGATCGTAGATGAGGACGGGCGCTACAACGGCGAGATTTCTCAGGACTATATTGCCGAGTATCTGAGTTCAGGTCGTACGCGCCGGGCGCTGAATATTCACACCGACAGCTAACCTTTCTGGCCGGGCATTGCCCGGCCTTTTCGCACGCAGACCTTTTGCTAACCCCGCGATTTCCCGCCACAATATCGTATCGTCCCCGTTAAAACGCACCCCATGCAACGTCTTCATACCTACCCCGACATCCGCGCGATGTTTCGTCGACTGCTGATTGCAACCGTCACCGGCGTGCTGGCCGCGCTGGCCGTTGCGGTGTTCCGCCACAGCATGTATCTGCTGGAGTGGCTGCTTCTCAGCAACGACAGCGGCAGCCTGGTGAATGCCGCCGCGTCGCTCTCACCCTGGCGGCGTGCGCTGACGCCCGCTCTGGGCGGGCTGGCTGCCGGGCTGCTGCTCTGGGGATGGCAGCGGCTGACCACCCAGCGGCCTCATGCCCCTACCGATTACATGGAAGCGCTGGAGACGGGCGACGGTCAGTTTGACTACGGCGCCAGCCTGGTGAAATCTCTTGCCTCTCTGCTTGTCCTTGCCAGCGGCAGCGCCATCGGGCGTGAAGGGGCGATGATCCTGCTTGCCGCCCTCGCCGCCTCCTTTTTTGCCCGGCGCTTTACGCCCAAATCCGAATGGAAGTTATGGATCGCCTGCGGCGCCGCGGCCGGGATGGCCAGCGCCTACCATGCTCCGTTAGCCGGAAGCCTTTTCATTGCGGAGATTCTGTTTGGCACCCTGATGCTGGCCTCGCTCGGGCCCGTGGTTATCGCGGCGGTGGTGGCGCTGCTCACCACGCAGCTTCTGGCGCCGGGTACCGGCACGCTCTACGCGGTCCATTTGAGCGGCACACTCACCGCAGCCGATTATGCCCTGCTGATCGCCATGGGGCTGCTGGCAGGGCTTTGCGGACCGCTGCTGATGGGGTTGATGGCATTCAGCCACGGGCTGTTCCTGCGCCTTAAGCTTTCGCCTCCGTGGCAATTAGCGCTGGGCGGTGCGATCGTCGGGCTGCTGTCTCTTCTGACGCCGAAGGTGTGGGGGAACGGCTACAGCGTGGTTCAGGCTTTTCTGCTCGCGCCGCCGCTGCTGTCGGTGATTGCCGGAGTGTTCATCTGTAAATTGCTGGCAGTGCTGGCGAGCAGCGGATCGGGTGCGCCGGGCGGGGTGTTCACGCCGACGCTGTTTGTCGGTATGGCAACGGGTATGCTGTTCGCGCAGCTTTTCGCGCTGTGGCTGCCGGGTTCTGAAACGGCTATTTTGCTGGGGATGGCAGGGATGGCAACGCTACTCGCCGCGACCACGCATGCGCCCATTATGTCGGCGCTGATGGTCTGTGAAATGACCGGACAGTATTTTTTACTGCCCGGCCTGCTGGTCGCCTGCGTGGTGGCGTCCGTATTGTCGCGGACGTTACGCCACGACTCTGTCTACGGTCAGCACGCCACCGAGGGCAGAGAGATCGATGTACTGCGCTAGCTCGCGCTGCTCGGCGCGTGGCAAATAAGGCAGCTCGCCCACTAATGGTCCAGGCAGTTTGGTGCTCAGCACGTCAATAATCTCGGCGTAGTGCGCCAGGCCCGGGTTGATGCGGTTTGCCACCCAGCCAATCAACGGCAGGCCGTCATTGGCAATCGCCTGCGCCGTCAGCAGCGCGTGGTTGATGCACCCTTCCTGGATCCCCACCACCATCACCACCGGAAGCTGCTCCTGCACAACCCATTCAGACAGCGGGCGCAAATCATTCATCAGGCTGCGCCAGCCGCCCGTCCCTTCAACCACTACGTGGTCAACCTTCTCGCTCAGGTTCGCCAGTCCGTCGGACAACAGGGGATAATTAATCAGGCCGCTGTGCGCCACGCTGCTCTCCTCTTCGCTTAACGCGATGGGATTGACCGCGTGATAAGGCAACTCCAGTGACGAGACGCTTTGCAGCACCAGGGCGTCTTTATTACGCAATCCCTCTGGCGTCTCTTTACTCCCTTTTGCGACCGGTTTGTACCCTGCCACGCGTTTACCGCTTGCTGCCAGCGCCTGCAGCAATGCGCGGGATACGACGGTCTTGCCGACAGAGGTATCTGTACCAGTAACAAAGAAACGCTTAAGCATGACTCACTCCACCTCTTGGGTATGCTTCGAAAATATAAACCAGGTAAATAATTCAGTGGAGGAAGTCTACGGGATGCATGCGCTACCCGGCTTGAGATAGCGCAATTTTTCTTACATCAGCGGAAAAGAGTTAACCCTGTAGCAGGCGGATCAACAGCGAGCCGTTATACATGGCATCTTTGACCAGCGCCGCGCCTGCCATCGTGCCCTGGTTGGAAAACTGGGTGCTTTCTACCGCAATATTTTTGCTGTAGGCGGGAAGCGACTGCTGATGGATACAGGCCGAGATCGCCGGGAAGAGGATTTCCGCCGCCTGGCTCAGCGGTGAGCCAATGAGGATTTTTTGCGGGTTGAAGAGGTTCACCATAATGGCCAGAATGCGGCCAACGTTATTCCCTACTCCAGTAATAATGTCCTTCGCCAGCAGATCGCCCTGGCGCGCGGCGGCGCAGAGAGAATCCACCGTTAAGGGCTGTCCGTGCAGCGAGGAGCTCATGGACTGGCTGAGCCGGACCTGCGCCAGTTCCAGCACGCTTTCCACGCTGGCAATGGTCTCGAGACAGCCGTGGTTCCCGCAGTAGCAGCGCTTGCCGTAAGGGTCGACCTGGGTATGTCCGATTTCCACCAGGCTGCTGCTTCCGGCGTGGAGAAGCCGTCCGTCGGTAATCACCCCCGCGCCGACGTTATGGTCGATAACCACCTGAATCACATCCCGCGCGCCCCGGGACGCGCCGAACAGCGCTTCCGCCATCGTCCAGGCGCTGATGTCATGCTGAATATAGACCGGCACGCCGGTATGGTTTTTCAGCACCTCTCCCAGCGGCATCTCTTTCACATCGTCGTAGAACGGCATGCGGTGAACAATACCATTTTCGGTATCAATAATACCCGGCATGGTGATGGCGATCGCCGTTAAGCGTTCAAGGCGCTGCTGATGGCGGATAAAGAAGCGATCGATGTGCGAGACTATCGCCTCAAGGAGCGACTCCTCGGCGTTGAGCGGCAGTTCAAGACGGTCTTCCACCACCAGCTTGCTGCTCAGGTCGCGCAGCGCAAGGAAGATCTCGCCGCGGCTGATGCGCAGCGACAGGTAATGCCAGGCTTCCGTTTCCACCACCAGCCCAACGGCCGGACGGCCACGGCTGCCCGGCTCCTGAATTTCCGTCTCCTGAACCAGGTGCGCTTCCAGCATCTCGCGGACTATCTTGGTGATACTGGCAGGTGCCAGCTGTGCCAGGCGCGAAAGATCGATACGCGAAACCGGACCAAGCTGATCAATCAGGCGATACACCGCGCCAGCGTTGGTCTGCTTAATCTGATCAATATGCCCTGGCTGACTATCCGCGACCACCTCGTACTCCCTTATTTTCGAGCTTCGAAATAAACTGTTGGCTATGGTGAAGCACTTGTATGGTTGCCGTCAAATATTTACTTAGCCATGTGATTTACCGCACATTTTTGCCCACTTTTGCCTGAAAATGCTGCCCGGCGGAGGCGTTCATCAACTGCTGTTTGAAGCGCTGCGCGGCGTGGCTCTGTTCGCGATGTTTTGACCAGACCAGCCACATCTCTGAAACGGCATCCTCTTCGGCAATGGTTACCCAGCGCATTTCGCGCAGTTGTACCCGTTTAAAGGAGGCTGGAAGAATAGAGACGCCCAGCCCGGCGGCGACCAGGCCGATAATCGTCATCGCTTCCCCGACTTCCTGGGTGATGACCGGGGCAAGATCGTAGCGGCGCATCAGCCCCAGAATATCGTCATACAGACCCGTTCCAACCTGCGGGTCAAAAAAGACAAACGGCTCTTTTGCCAGCTCTGCCAGCGAAACCGCCGGACGCGACGCCAGCGGGTGATCGTGAGGGATCATGGCCATCAGCGGCTCGCGCAGGATCACCTCCCACGCCAGCGAGTCCGGCAGCTGGGTATTACGCATCAGCCCCAGATCCAGCGAGCCTTCATTCAGCGGCGCGATCTGCTCGCGGGTGTTGATCTCGCGCGTTTGAATGTGAACATCCGGGAAATGGCGGCGGAATGACGACAGGGTTTCCGAGACGGCGCTGATAAACGGCGCGGACGAGGTAAACCCGATGCGCAACTCTCCGGCTTCCCCGAGATAGAGCCGTTCTGCCCGGGCGGCGGCGTCATCGACCATGCTCAGAATTTGTCGGCTGTCGTTCAGAAACTGCTTACCCGCCGCCGTCAGGCTCACGCTGCGGTTGGTGCGGGCCAGCAGGCGCGCCCCGACCTGCTGCTCCAGGATCTGAATCTGCTGGCTTAACGGTGGCTGAGAGATGTTTAGCCGTGCCGCCGCGCGGCCAAAATGCAGCTCTTCGGCGACGGCGACAAAGTAGCGGAGATGACGCAGCTCGATATTCATATTTCTAAAGTATCATTTGAGATTATTAATATATTAGACAGAATATTTACATTTTCCTACCCTTAACAGGTGGTCATACCCGTCACCAGAAATCACGGGGATGTTTAAGCAAGGAAACTGTGTGAGTCGTACAACTACTATTGATATCGATCCGGCAAGAGATATCAATGATTTACCCGCAGCATCGCAGCCGGTTCAGTTCATTAAACGTGGTACACCCCAATTTATGCGCGTCACGCTGGCGCTCTTTTCCGCCGGTCTGGCAACCTTCGCCCTGCTCTATTGCGTACAGCCGATCCTGCCCGTTCTCTCCCATGAGTTTGGCGTATCGCCTGCCAGCAGCAGCGTTTCACTCTCTATTTCTACCGGCATGCTGGCGATTGGCCTGCTCTTTACCGGGCCGCTGTCCGACGCCATTGGCCGTAAACCGGTGATGGTAACCGCGCTGATGCTGGCCTCGGTCTGTACGTTACTCTCTACCATGATGACCAGCTGGCACGGTATTCTGGTGATGCGCGCGCTGATTGGGCTCTCGCTCAGCGGCGTGGCGGCGGTCGGGATGACCTATCTCAGCGAGGAGATCCACCCGAGCTTTGTTGCCTTCTCTATGGGGCTTTACATCAGCGGGAACTCGATTGGCGGAATGAGCGGACGTCTGCTGAGCGGGGTATTCACGGACTTCTTTAACTGGCGTATTGCGCTGGCAGTCATCGGGTGTTTTGCGCTGGCATCTGCCCTGATGTTCTGGAAAATTCTGCCGGAATCGCGTCATTTCCGCCCGACATCGCTGCGTCCGAAAACGCTGTTTATCAATTTCCGTCTGCACTGGCGCGACAAGGGGCTGCCGCGCCTGTTCCTGACCGGCTTCCTGCTGATGGGCTCGTTCGTCACGCTGTTTAACTATATTGGCTACCGCCTGATGCTCTCGCCGTGGCATCTGAGCCAGGCGGTGGTCGGCCTGCTTTCCGTGGCGTACCTTACCGGCACCTGGAGCTCGCCGAAGGCCGGGGCGATGACCGCACGCTATGGCCGCGGTCCGGTCATGCTGTTCTTCACGGCGATGATGCTGGTCGGCCTGTTGCTGACGCTCTTCTCCTCCCTGTGGCTGATTTTTGCCGGCATGCTGCTCTTCTCCGCGGGGTTCTTCGCCGCGCATTCGGTCGCCAGCAGCTGGATTGGACCGCGCGCCCGTCGCGCCAAAGGTCAGGCATCGTCGCTGTATCTGTTTAGCTATTACCTGGGGTCCAGCATCGCCGGGACGCTCGGCGGTGTCTTCTGGCATAACTACGGCTGGAACGGCGTGGGCGGGTTTATCGCGCTGATGCTGTGCGCCGCGCTGCTGGTTGGCGCAAGTCTTCATAAACGTCTGAGATAATACGCCTGCGGGCTGATGTCCGTTAAGACGCTCCATCCACAAAAACGGCACCAGCGTACTGGTGCCGTTTCACGTTCAGGAATCCCAGGCCTGCTCTATCTTACCGGCTTCAAACTGCGGAGGCGGTTTGCGGAAACGGCGCGTGAGCCACGTCAGGTAAAGGATACCCAGTGCCGCCCAGATGAGGCCAAGCGTCAGGGAGGTCGCTTCGAGGTTTATCCACAGCACGCCGACCGTGACGGCACCGATGAGCGGCAGCAGGAGATAGTGGAACCGATCTTTCCACGTTTTGTTCAGCCCCTTACGCCGCCAGAAATGGTTGTACACCGAGAGATTAACAAACGTAAACGCTACCAGCGCGCCAAAATTGATCAGCGCCGTCGCGGTCACGAGATCGAAGTACAGGGCCGACAGCGCCACTATCCCAACCATAATGACGTTCAGGGCCGGCGTACGCCATTTCGGATGCACGTAGCCAAACACCCGCTCCGGAAACACGTTGTCACGCCCCATCACGTACAGTAAGCGCGAGACGCTGGCGTGCGAGGCCAGGCCTGAAGCGAGCGTATTCACAAACGTGGTACACAGAAACACCGACTGGAAGAGCTTGCCGCCCACGTACAGCGCGATTTCCGGCAGCGCGGCGTCCGGGTTCTTGAAGCGCGCGATCGTCGGGAAAAAGAGCTGCATGAAAAACGAGGCAACAATGAATATCAGCCCGCCATACAGAGCGGTGAGGAAAATCGCTTTAGGGATCACCCGCGCCGCGTTTGGCGTCTCTTCCGAGAGCGTGGTGACCGCGTCAAAGCCGAGGAAAGAGAAGCAGACGATAGTCGCGCCGGTAATAATCGGGATCAGGTGTGCGTTCTCGCTGATAAACGGCTGGAGCGACCAGACGGTGCCAACGCCCTCCCCCTTATGCAGTCCGTGCACCACGAGGATGACAAACACCACCATGATGGCGATCTGCACCAGCACAAACAGGGTGTTGAAGTTGGCGACCAGATTCACACTCTTCAGGTTCGCCAGCGTCAGGATCGTCACAAACCCTACCACCCAGATCCATGGCGGGACTTCAGGGAACAGCGCGGAAAGGTAGATCTTCGCCAGCAGCACGTTGATCATCGGCAGGAAGAGATAGTCCAGCAGCGATGACCAGCCGACCATAAAGCCTAAGTGGGGGCCGATCGATTTCTGCGTGTAGGTATACGCAGAGCCTGCTTCCGGGAACTGTCGTACCAGTTTACCGTAGCTGATGGCGGTAAACATGACGCCAGCCAGCGCCAGGAGATACGAGGCGGGCACGTGGCCGTTGCTGATACCGGACACAATGCCGAAGGTATCAAACACGGTCATGGGGGTGAGATAAGCCAGCCCCATCATGACCACCTGCCAGAGCTTAAGGGAACTGCGCAGCCGGGTTCTTCCGGCCATGCGCGGCGAGTCAAGAGAGGTGTTAGTCGCCATAAACCGTCCCCCCCATGCTTACCGTGGTTTGCAATCGCGCTGTCCTTAACGCAAACCTGCTTAGCAAAGGGGGAAGTTGTAAAGAACACACGCGATCGTACCAGCGCACCGTCTCTGGCTCGCACTCACAGCAGGCGCCTGACTGGCCCCCTTCGCCCTGCGGATAGTTGAACATCTGCATCATTTCCTACCTCGTCACACAGTGTCGTTAAGAAAATCCCTGTGCCGCCTGCGCTCCATAACGCGACTCCCGGGAGAAAGCTGGCGTGCCAGCGAACAGTCAGGCCAGGCTCCGCGCAGGCCGTTTGGTGATACGTGTCAGATGAAACAAAGCGGCCCCATACCGGGGCACGTGATCAGGCGTTTTTCAGCATCCACTCAATTTCCGTTTCGGTAATCAGGCGTTCAAACTGCAGCAATTCATCGTTTTTGCAGGCGTGATAGACGTGGCAGAAGCGTTCGCCCAGCCGCTCGCGAAGGCTATCGTTTTGCATAAATTCCCACAGCGCATCGCTCTGACGGATCGGGAACGGCAGTCCGTCCTGCTCCAGACCATTGCCTTCCACTTCTTCCTGAAGGGGTAAATCGTTATCCAGGCCATGTAAAATGCCGGCAAAAATCGCCGCCATCACCAGATACGGATTCGCGTCAGCGCCCGCCACCCGGTACTCGACCCGATGGTTATGGCGATCGCCACAGGGGATACGCAGGGCAACGGTGCGATTGTTGTGCCCCCATGACGCCTGCGTCGGCACGTACATTCCCGGCTGGAAACGGCGGTAGGAGTTGACGTTCGGTGCCAGCAGCGCCATGGACGCAGGCATCAGGTCGATCATCCCGGCCAGCGCGCGTTTCAGCAGCGCGGAATCCTCGCCGTTGGCATCTGCGAGCACGTTTTCACCTCGGTTGTTTTGCATGCTGATGTGGATATGCATCCCGCTGCCCGCATGCTCTTCATACGGCTTTGCCATAAACGTGGCGTGCATCTTATGTTTTTCCGCCATCTGCCTGACGAGACGTTTTAGCGCCAGCGCATCATCGCAGGCATCGAGCACGTTTTCCGTATGGTGCAGGTTTATCTCAAACTGGCCCGGAGAGGCCTCAGCCACTGCCCCGTCGGCGGGGATCAGCTGCAGCTGCGCCAGTTCGTCAATGTCGTTCAGCACGTCAGCAAAGTGGTTCAGATTATCAACCGAGTAGACCTGACTCTGCGTGTTGCGCACGTCGGTGCCCGGCGCGCAGGGTGGCTGCAGATAGCCGTCGGCATCGCGTTTACGGTCAAGTAAATAGAACTCCAGCTCTACCGCTACCACGGGGAACAGGCCGCGCTGGCGCAGCTGCTGCCAGAGTCGGTTGAGTACGTTCCGCGGCTCAACGTCAAAGGGAGCGCCATCTTCATCGACCATGGTGAGCTGCACCTGACCAATGTATTCCGGGTCGGCGGCGGACGGCGTCAGGGTGCCCGGTACCGGCACGCAGATACAGTCCGGCTCGCCGAGTTCCTGTCCCAGGCCCGCCTCTTCCACGACGTTACCCAAAATGTCCATGGCGAAAACCGATGCCGGGAAATAGCAGCCTTTTTCAAGCTTGCTCAGTCCGGCAACCGGGATGCGTTTGCCGCGAAAACAGCCGTTCAGGTCGGTCAGGAGGACATCAATAAACTGGGTGTCAGGATACTTTTCTAAATAGCGCTTCACTTCCTGCGTAAAGGCGCTGCCCCGCCTCTCATCCGTGTGCTGCACAAAGTTCTCAACTTCTACGATATTGGTTTCCATGATTTACCACCGTTTTTGGGATTTGCGTTCGCTGCTCTGGACTGTCAAATATAATGTCCACCCTATCGAATCTGTATGCAAATAAATTGTTTGTCAAATGTTAAATTAAGTTTGCAAAAGGCAGATCTCGTTGCTAGATTGAGAAAATATTGAACGAAAAGGCCGTTTATCAGGCGAAAATGGCCTAAATTTAGTCCACTTTGTGAGGGCGATCATGGAAAATATAATGAACAAGCCAGTTATTGGCGTGGTGATGTGTAGAAACAGGCTTAAGGGTCATGAGACCCAGACCCTGCAAGAAAAGTACCTGAATGCCATTATTAACGCGGGGGGTTTACCGATTGCCTTACCGCATGCGCTGGCAGAGCCAGAGCTCCTTACCGCTCTGCTCCCAACCCTGGACGGGATTTACCTTCCGGGCAGCCCAAGTAACGTGCAGCCGCACCTTTATGGTGAAAACGGCGATGAGCCTAACGCCGATCCCGGGCGAGATCTTCTGAGTATGGCGCTGATTGCCGCCGCGCTCGAAAGGCGCATCCCCATTTTCGCCATCTGCCGGGGGCTGCAGGAGCTGGTTGTTGCGACGGGGGGGACGCTGTATCGCCGCCTGTTCGAGCAGAACGACCTGCTCGAGCACCGGGAAGATCCTGAACTGCCGGTTGAGCTACAATACGCTCCGTCTCATGAAGTTCAGGTTCAGGAGGGAGGACTGCTGTCTCAATTAATACCAGGCTGTAACACATTTTGGGTAAACTCGTTACACGGGCAAGGTGCACGGACGTTAGGACCACGGCTTCGCGTGGAGGCCCGCTCGACGGATGGGCTGGTCGAGGCGGTCAGCGTTCATGACCACCCTTTTGCCCTCGGCGTGCAATGGCACCCCGAATGGAACAGCAGCGAGTACGCCCTGTCCCGTATGTTGTTTGAAGGTTTTATCACCGCCTGTCAAAGCCACATTGCCGAGAAGCAGCGGCTTTGACCACTACCGTAAAGGAAATGCAACTATGAGCGATGACGGACTGGCGCCAGGGAAACGTCTGTCTGAGATCCGCCAACAGCTGGGTCTCTCGCAGCGGCGTGCCGCCGAACTGTCTGGGTTAACACACAGTGCCATCAGCACCATTGAGCAGGACAAAGTCAGTCCTGCTATCAGTACGCTGCAAAAGCTGCTGAAAGTTTATGGGCTGTCGCTCTCGGAATTCTTTTCGGAACCGGAAAAACCTGATGAACCGCAGGTGGTTATTAATCAGGAAGACCTTATCGAAATAGGCAGTCAGGGGGTTTCGATGAAGCTGGTTCATAACGGAAATCCGAACCGTACGCTGGCGATGATTTTTGAAACTTACCAGCCTGGAACCACGACCGGAGAGAGGATCAAACACCAGGGTGAGGAGATCGGTACGATACTGGAAGGTGAAATATTGTTGACCATCAATGGCCAGCAATATCACCTGGTTGCGGGGCAAAGCTATGCCATCAATACCGGCATACCGCACAGCTTCAGCAACACCTCGGCAGGCATCTGCCGCATTATCAGTGCCCACACCCCCACCACGTTCTAATTACCACTCAGTCCCGGCGTAAGCGCGCTTACGCCGGGAAATATAAAAACGATCAATGTCGGCATTTAACGGGTTAATTCCCGGGATGCCCCACGGCTTCGTATTGCCTGAAACGGCCATGCCTTTATTTATCTGATTGCGAAAGAAAGGAGTGAATATGCATTTTCAGCACCTGACTTACTGGCAGGATAAAGCAAAAAACAGCGCCATTGAGACCCGGTTATTTATTAACGGTGCCTATTGTGACGCCGCCGATAATGCCACGTTTGCAACCGTCAATCCCGCGACCCGGCAGACGCTGGCGAACGTCGCCCGGGGCAAGCAGGCGGACGTGGACCGCGCGGTTCAGGCCGCGCGCGAGGTATTTGAGCGCGGTGACTGGTCGCAGGCGTCTCCGGCGCAGCGCAAGGCCGTGCTAAATACGCTCGCCGATTTGATGGAACGCCATAGCGAAGAGCTGGCCTTACTGGAAACGCTGGACACCGGTAAACCCATCCGCCACAGCCTGCGCGACGATATTCCCGGCGCGGCGCGCGCCATTCGCTGGTACGCCGAAGTGGCGGATAAAGTCTACGGCGAAGTGGCGCCTACGGGGCCGGGCGAGCTGGCGATGATCGTGCGCGAGCCCATCGGGGTTGTCGCGGCCATCGTCCCCTGGAACTTCCCGCTGCTGCTGGCCTGCTGGAAGCTGGGCCCGGCGCTGATCGCGGGTAATAGCGTGGTACTGAAACCGTCGGAGAAATCCCCCCTCACCGCCCTGCGGCTGGCCGGGCTGGCGAAAGAGGCGGGCCTGCCGGACGGCGTGCTGAACGTGATAAGCGGTTACGGCCACGAAGCGGGCCAGGCGCTGGCGCTGCATCCGGAGGTCGAGGTGCTGACGTTTACCGGCTCTACCCATACCGGCAAGCAGCTGTTGAAGGACGCAGGCGAAAGCAACATGAAGCGCGTCTGGCTGGAGGCAGGCGGCAAGAGCGCCAACATTATCTTTGCCGACTGTCCTGACCTGGACAAGGCCGTGAGCGCGACCGCCGCCGGGATTTTTTATAACCAGGGGCAAGTCTGTATCGCCGGTACCCGTCTGCTGCTCGAAGACAGCATCGCCGATGAGTTCCTGGCCAGGCTAAAAGCGCAGGCTCGTCACTGGCAGCCGGGCGATCCGCTCGACCCGGACAGCACGATGGGCATGCTCATCGACGCTGCGCACGCCGATACCGTCCACACGTTCATTCGCGAGGGAACCCGGAAAGGCACGCTGCTGTTGGACGGGCGGGAACAATCATGGCCTTCCGCTGTCGGTCCAACCATTTTTGTCGACATCGACCCCGCCTCCCCGCTGTGCCGGGAAGAAATTTTCGGGCCGGTGCTGGTCGTCACCCGTTTTAAATCCGAAGAGGAAGCCTTAACGCTGGCCAACGACAGTGAATACGGGCTTGGCGCAGCGGTATGGACCCGCGATCTCTCCCGCGCGCACCGCATGAGCCGCCGCCTGAAGGCCGGCTCGGTCTTCGTCAATAACTATAACGACGGTGATATGACCGTACCCTTTGGCGGCTATAAGCAGAGCGGCAACGGTCGCGATAAGTCCCTGCATGCGCTGGAAAAATTTACCGAACTGAAAACCATCTGGATTGCCCTGGAGCCTCAATCATGACCGAACATACCACCAGCTACTACGCGGCCAGCGCGAACGCTTACGAACCCTTCCCGACGCTTAACGAGTCGATCAGCTGTGACGTGTGCGTGGTGGGCGGCGGCTATACCGGCCTCTCCTCCGCGCTGCATCTCGCCGAAATGGGCTATGACGTGGTGCTCCTTGAAGGGGCGCGCATCGGCTTCGGCGCCAGCGGACGCAACGGCGGCCAGTTGGTTAACTCCTACAGCCGCGATATCGACGTGATCGAGAAAAACTACGGCCCCGATGCCGCCAGAATGCTCGGGAGCATGATGTTTGAAGGCGGGGAAATCATCCGGGAACGCATCCAGCGCTATCAGATCCAGTGCGACTATCGTCCCGGCGGGCTGTTTGTGGCGCTAAACCATAAGCAGCTGGAGACGCTGGAGGAGCAAAAAGCCAACTGGGAACGCTACGGCAACACGCAGCTGGAGCTGCTGGACGCCAGCGCCATCCGCCGGGAGGTCGACAGCGAACGCTATACCGGCGCGCTGCTGGACCGCAGCGGGGGGCATATTCATCCGCTGAACCTGGCGATCGGCGAAGCGGACGCCATTCGCCTGAACGGCGGGCGGGTGTATGAACAGTCCCCGGTGACCGCCATTCAGCACACCAGCCCGGCCGTGGTGAGCACGCAGCATGGCCAGGTGACGGCCCGCTACGTGATCGTCGCCGGGAATGCCTATCTCGGCGATAAGATCGAACCGGAACTGGCAAAACGCAGCATGCCCTGCGGCACCCAGGTTGTAACCACCGCCCCGCTGGCGGAAGAGGTCGCCCGCACGCTGATCCCCAATAACTACTGCGTGGAAGATTGTAACTACCTGCTGGATTACTACCGTCTCACCGCCGACAACCGCCTGCTGTACGGCGGTGGCGTAGTGTATGGCGCGCGCGATCCGGACGATGTCGAGCGCCTGGTGATGCCAAAGCTGCTGAAAACCTTCCCTCAGCTGGCAGGCGTCAAAATCGACTACCGCTGGACGGGCAACTTCCTGCTGACCCTGTCCCGTATGCCGCAGTTTGGTCGTCTGGATAAAAACATCTATTACATGCAGGGCTACAGCGGCCACGGCGTGACCTGCACCCACCTGGCCGGACGGCTGATCTCGGAACTGTTGCGCGGTGACGCAGAGCGCTTTGATGCGTTTGCTAACCTCCCGCACTACCCCTTCCCGGGCGGCCGCAGCCTGCGGATTCCATTTACGGCGATGGGCGCGGCGTACTACAGCCTGCGCGATCGTCTTGGCGTATGATCGTTTCGACAAAAGGGTATCTGACATGAGTAACCAGGAATTTCATCAGCGCAGACTTTCTGCCACCCCGCGCGGCGTAGGCGTAATGTGTGATTTCTTTGCCCGCACGGCGGAGAATGCCACGCTTACCGACGTGGAAGGCAACGACTATATTGATTTCGCCGCCGGGATCGCGGTACTGAACACCGGCCATCGCCATCCTGAACTGGTGGCCGCAGTGGAAAAACAGCTTCACCAGTTCACCCACACGGCCTACCAGATTGTGCCGTATGAAAGCTACGTTTCATTAGCCGAAAAGCTTAACGAGCTGGCCCCGGTGCAGAGCCCGGCCAAAACGGCGTTCTTCACAACGGGCGCGGAAGCGGTGGAAAACGCCGTTAAAATCGCCCGGGCCCACACCGGCAGACCGGGCGTGATTGCCTTCGGGGGAGGTTTTCACGGCCGAACCTATATGACCATGGCGTTAACCGGCAAGGTCGCGCCTTACAAGCTCGGATTTGGTCCCTTCCCGGGGTCGGTTTATCACGTGCCGTATCCCTCCGAGCTGCACGGCATCACGACGCAGGATGCCATCACGGCAATAGAGCGCCTGTTCAAAGCGGATATTGAGGCGAAACAGGTGGCGGCGATTATTTTTGAACCCATCCAGGGTGAAGGCGGATTCAACGTCGCCCCACCAGAGCTGGTGGCCGCCATCCGCCGCATCTGTGATGAGCACGGGATCGTGATGATTGCCGACGAAGTGCAGAGCGGCTTCGCCCGTACGGGTAAGCTGTTTGCCATGGAACACTACACGGACAAACCCGACCTGATGACGATGGCTAAAAGCCTGGCAGGCGGAATGCCGCTGTCCGGTGTGGTGGGTCGCGCCGACATCATGGACGCGCCGGCTCCCGGCGGCCTGGGGGGAACCTATGCCGGCAACCCGCTTGCGGTGGCCGCCGCGCACGCGGTGCTGAAGATTATCGACAACGAGTCGCTGTGCGCGCGCGCCCGTCAGCTGGGCGATCGGCTGAAAGCCACGCTGGAGGAGATTCAGGGCACCTTCCCTGCGCTCGTGGCGATAAGGGGAAGAGGATCGATGATTGCGGCGGAGTTTTTTGACCCCGAGAGCCGTGAACCTTCAGCCGCCATCGCGCAGGCGATCCAGCAAAAGGCGCTCGCTCAGGGCCTGCTGCTATTGATCTGCGGCCAGTACGGCAACGTGATCCGCTTCCTTTATCCGCTGACCATCCCGGATGCCCAGTTCAACCAGGCGCTGGCGATCCTGCAACAGGTTATGCGCGATAAGTCCTGAGTGCCCACCGAAAACCGTCTCCCGGAATGCCGGGGACGGTTTCAACGGAGGAGATCGGAACAGATTTCCTCCGCGTGGGAAATGTTGGGGAATTTGGTCCGTTTCATTGTATGCTCCCTGAAACACATCCCCGGCATGAGGAAATAAGAATTGCAAAAAACATCAGCCTATCAGTCACTTGTCAAAACCTTCCAGCGTCTCTCCCGCTTCTCGCACCTCTCCTCCATCGCCAGCTGGGACATGTTCACCATGATGCCGCCCGGCGGCAGCGCCGCGCGCGGTGAAGCACTCGCGGAGATGAGCGTCCTGCAGCACCAGATCCTGACCGATAAAAAAGTCGGCGACCTGTTAGCCGCGGCGGCAGGAGAAGATCTGAATGACGTCGAACAGGCCAACCTGCGCGAAATGACGCGCCACTACCAGCAGGCGACCCTGCTGCCGGAATCGCTGGTGGAGGCCAAATCCCTGGCGGGCAGCAGGTGTGAACACGCCTGGCGTACTCAGCGCCCCGCCAACGACTGGCAGGGCTTTTCCGCCAACCTGAAAGAGGTGGTTAAACTCAGCCGCGAAGAGGCTCGCCTGCGGGCTGGAGCCAAAGGCTGTACGCCGTACGACGCGCTGCTGGACATTTTTGAACCCGACATGACCAGCGCGCGTCTGGACGTTCTGTTCGCCGACATGAAGTCCTGGCTGCCGGACCTGCTGGCAAGCGTGGTGGAAAAACAGGCTCAGCGGTCATTTATTCCCCCGCAGGGTCCCTTTCCGACGGCAACACAGCGTGAACTGGGCCTGGAAGCCATGAAGATGCTCGGCTTCGATTTTAACGGCGGTCGCCTCGACGTGAGTGCGCACCCGTTCTGCGGCGGCGTACCGGAAGACGTGCGCATCACCACGCGCTACGACGAGGATGAACTGCTCAGCGCGCTGTTTGGCGTAATCCACGAAACCGGACACGCGCGCTACGAACAAAACCTGCCGCGCGCGTGGGCAGGACAGCCGATTGCGCTGGCCCGCTCAACCGCGATCCATGAATCGCAGAGCCTGTTCTTTGAGATGCAGCTGGGACGGAGTGAAGCCTTCCTCAAACATCTTCTCCCTGCGGTGCACGCCCGTTTTGGCAGCCAGGCGGCGTTCAGCGAAGAGAACTTTATTGCCTGGAACCAGCGCGTGAAGCCGGGCTATATCCGCGTCGATGCGGACGAAGTGAGCTACCCGGCACACGTGGTGCTGCGCTATGAGATTGAGCGGGCGCTGATCAACGGCGAGATTGAGGTAGACGATATTCCCGCCCTGTGGGACGAGAAAATGCAGGCCTGGCTCGGGTTGTCCACCAAAGACAACTACCGCAACGGCTGCATGCAGGATATCCACTGGACCGACGGCGGTTTTGGCTACTTCCCGTCATATACGCTGGGGGCCATGTATGCCGCACAGCTGTTCCACGCCGCGAAAACGGCGCTTCCGGGTCTGCAGGCCTCCATCGCTGAGGGCGATTTTTCCGCACTCTTTGAGTGGCTGCGCCAGAACATCTGGCAGCACGGCAGTCGCTTCAGCACGTCGCAGTTAATCACCCAGGCGACGGGTGAAGATCTGAATATCCGTTACTTCCACGAGCATCTGACCTCCCGTTATTTGTAATCTGTTTGGCCGGGGGTGAGGGACCTCAGGTAAAAGAGCCGTATGTTCCCCCTCACCCCAGCCCGTACCCCCTCATGGGAGAGGGAGCCGTCTGAGCAGGACCCCGGCAATGTACATATGGTTACACGCCGATACCAATCACTCACGGAAACCCCGAATTTACAGGGATATAGTTATTTCAACGGCCCCGCAGTGGGGTTAAATGAAAAACCAAATTCGAGGGTATGAACATGAAAAAAGTATTAGCTCTGGTTGTTGCCGCTGCTATGGGTCTGTCTTCTGCTGCGTTCGCTGCTGAAACCACTGCTGCACCGGCTGCTGCGGCACCTGCTGCAACGACCACCGCGGCGCCAGCAAAAACTGTCCATCACAAGAAACATCATAAAGCCGCTAAACCGGCTGTAGAGCAGAAAGCTCAGGCTGCTAAAAAGCACCACAAAAAAGCGACCAAACCGGCTGTAGAGCAGAAAGCTCAGGCTGCTAAAAAGCACCACAAAAAAGCGACCAAACCGGCTGTAGAACAGAAAGCTCAGGCTGCTAAAAAGCACCACAAAAAAGCGACCAAACCGGCTGTAGAACAGAAAGCTCAGGCTGCTAAAAAACATCACAAAAAAGCAGTAAAACACGAAGCTGCTAAACCAGCTGCACAGCCAGCTGCGTAAGAGTACAAGCTTAACCGTGCCCTTCGGGGCACGTTGGTAAACCGGCGCTGAACCGGACAGGTTCCGCGCCGTTTTTTTTATCCGGAGGGCGTATGCTGCGACGCTATCGGTTTGAGCTGATTCTGATCCTGCTTATTTTATGCGCGCTCATTGCCAGCCATTTTTATCTTTCCTGATTGTAGCACGCTGATTTTACTCCCACTTTAGCGCTGTCCCGTCTATAGTATTTTCATAGGGTTCACTTTTAATAATCATAATTACCCCCCACCAGAGTGAGATATGCGTAAATCTGTTGTGTTGTTACTGGGAACGTTTGGTCTTTTTTCTGGATTCTCACATGCGGATGATGGCGGTGATGACACCATTAGCGCGAAAGAGCTCAAGACGCTTTTTTTCAATCATGACGACCGCACGCGCGTCACCGATCCGACCCAGGCGCCCTGGGATGCTATAGGTCAACTGGAAACCGCCAGCGGTAACTTATGTACTGCGACGTTGATCACCCCTCAGCTTGCCCTGACGGCAGGCCACTGTCTGTTAACGCCGCCAAACGGCAAGCCGGATAAAGCGGTGGCCTTGCGGTTTGTGTCGCAAAAAGGGACCTGGCGCTATGAAATCCACGGTATTGAAGGCCGTGTCGATCCGTCTCTCGGCAAACGCCTGAAGCCGGATGGTGACGGCTGGATCGTGCCACCGGCGGCCGCCTCATGGGACTTTGGCCTGATCGTTTTACGCTACCCCCCTTCCGGCATTACGCCGCTGCCGTTATTTGACGGCGACAAAGACGCACTCACCGCTGCCCTGAAAGCCGCTGACCGAAAGGTGACGCAGTCCGGCTATCCTGTCGACCATCTGGATACGCTTTACACCCACACCGACTGTATTGTGACGGGCTGGGCGCAAAACAGCGTACTTTCGCACCAGTGCGATACGTTGCCGGGTGACAGTGGCTCACCGCTAATGCTGAAAACAGATAACGGCTGGCAGTTGATTGGCGTGCAGAGCTCTGCACCGGCGGCGAAAGATCGCTGGCGCGCAGATAACCGGGCCTTGTCCGTGACCGGTTTTCGCGACAAGCTGGAAGCGCTGGCACAGCAATAAATCAGCATCGTCTGACCTGATGCAGTGCCCTGATTGACTCAATCGGCATCGGCTGGCTGAACCAAAAACCCTGCAGTTGATCGCAGCCAGCCAGCCGCAGCAGTTTCATTTGCTTCTCGGTTTCCACCCCTTCGGCGACCACCGCCATCCCCAGCGCGTTGGCGATCCGCACCGTGCCGCTCACCAGCGCGGCTGCCTGTTCATCGTTGTCCACCAGCCCGGCCAGGGATTTATCGATCTTGATGGTGTCGAAGTTAAAACGCCGCAAATAGCCAATGCTGGAATAGCCGGTGCCAAAGTCATCCAGCGCCACCGCGGTACCCAGCGCTTTAAGATTGGCTATTGCCATGCGGGCACGATCCGGATTTTCCAGCACATAGCTCTCCGTTACCTCAAGCTGCAGCCGGTGGGCCGGGAAACGGGTACTCTCCAGCACGCTGGCCACTTTGTCTTCGAAGGCGGGATCGCGAAATTGCGCGGGAGAGATATTAACGGAAAGCTTTAAGTCACCGTATGGCTGGAGATCCTGACAGGCGCGCTGCAACACAAACTGGCCCAGTTTGTAAATCAGACCGCTGGTCTCCGCGATGGCGATGAAGGTATCCGGGCCCAGCGGCCCTTCCGGGCGACGCGGCCAGCGGACCAACGCTTCGACGCTGCTCATTGTCTGAGTGCGGGCGTCAACGATCGGCTGATACCAGACCTCAAACTCATCGCGCTCCAGACCGCTACGGATCTGATTTTCAATCGCCAGCTTGCGTTCCCGGACGCTGTTCAGCTCCGCATCGTAGTGGGTAATCCGCCCTTTCCCACTCATTTTGGCGTGATACATGGCAATATCGGCGCGGCGAAACAGTTCTGAGCTGGTGCATTCAATCAGAGTTCCGCTGGCGATACCGATGCTGGCCCCGATATGGATCGTGCGTTCCCCCAGCTGAACCGGGGTGGCGAGGTAATCCAGCACCGAAACGGCAAACGCGGTGGCTCGGGCCTCTGCATCATCACCGCCGATTGTCATGGCAAACTCATCCCCGCCCATGCGGGCCAGCATCCCGCCCGGCGGCACCCGTTCACTCAGCGTTTTCGCAATCGCCACGATGAGATCGTCCCCCACGCTGTGGCCGTAGATATCATTCACATCTTTAAAACCATCCAGATCGATAAACACCACGCTTTTGACGTCGATATCTCCGCGTAAGCTCACCCGATCCAGCGCCTCGATAAGCGCTCGCCGGTTCGGCAGATGGCTTAACCAGTCCGTTCTGGCCACCAGACGTGCCTGGCTTTGTGCTCGCGCAAGCTTGTACAGCCCCACGCTGCTCACCAGAATAAAGAGCAGGATCAGAGCCGATGCCAGCACAACAATCTGCGTGATATCAGAGGATGCCGCCCGGGCGGCCTGCGCCCCCGGAAGCCGCGCCTGCCAGTTCAGATAGCCCAGCAGCTCCCCAGCCGAACTGCGCAGCGGCATACTCATCTCGTTAACTTTATCTGGCGTAAAGTGAAGGTTATCGATCTGAAAGGTCGCCCCCAGGTCGGATAAGATTCTGGCGTTCAGATGACGGGTGATCACCAGATAGCGGCGCGTTCCGTCGGTAACCTGTAATCTTCCGACCATTGGGCGAATCAGCCCAATGCCCACAAAGGCGACGCCGCTTCGCGTTTTGCTGATCCCGGCATAGATATTTTTATCGCCTGATAAGGCGCGCGCGTGCTGAGCAATAAGGGCTTTCAGCCCCTTACCGAAAAAATCGAGATTCGTCTCCTGAAAAGGCTGACTTTTAAACGATCCCCAGAGGACGTTGAAATGTTCATCCAGCACGAAGGTGCCGTCATAGAGGTTATTAATTTTAAAGCCGGTGCCCCAGGTGTCGTAGAGCCAGTCGGTATTAAGCGTGGGACGGTAAGCTTCCCGCACAGCATCGTCCCAGACGGCGTTGTCAAGCACCAGAGATGAGACGCGGTTAACCGATGTCTGAATAGCCCCCTGCACGGAAAGCGCCGTGCGGTGTTCATCAATTTCATTGGTTTTGGTGCTGATAAGATGCAGGGAAAGATAGAGGAGTGCGACGACGGAGATGATTAAGCCGATGCCCGCCATAAAGACCATGGCAAACAACGTTCTCGCATTGGGAATATTGCGCCAGCTTAATGTGCGATACATCAGCCATCCTCTTCATGTTTTGCTTTTCTAAGCGTAATACAGGCAGCGAATTTCGCTGCCTGTAAAGGATGGCTTTATGACCGTCAGGCGAGTTTTATCATGATCATGCCGGCAAGCAGCAAGATGAGCCCCATCCAGCCCTTGTTGTTTAAACGCTGGCCGAAGAGCACCCAGCCTGCGGCCAGCGTGGCGGCGATACCAAAACCGCCCCACAGCGCATAGGCCACCGACAGATCGATCCCTTTTACCGCCTGGGACAGGGCGCTGAATGCCCCCAGAACCGCGGCAATCGACATCAGGCCGTACAGTTTACGGCGAAAACCATCCGAGAATTTCAGCAGAACGTTCGCCAGGATTTCCAGCACGATGGCGAGCCCCAGCCAGGCCGCATGAACCCACTCAAACTGTTGCATGGTTCTGCTCCTTCTGCTGTTTGCCAGGCTTACGGGTACCCGATTTAATCAGCACAATACCCGCGACCAGCGTCGTTAAACCGGTGACCTTCATTGTTGTTAATGTTTCGTCAAATATCAGCACGCTGAACAGCGTAATCAACAAAATACCGATCCCCTCCCACAGGGCATACGCGACGCCCAGCGCAATTTTTTTCACTGCAAACGAGAGGAAAATATAAGACAGTGAAATCATCACCAGCATCAAAATAAAACCGGTGTTGCCATCGCTGACGCTTGCCCACTTCATAGACAGCGTGCCGGTAATTTCAGCGATAATAGCCAGCGCTAATAAAATCCAGTAAAACATGTTTTTCTCCTGCTTGAGAATATAATCCATCGTGGCCCGCTGCGTGCAGCAAACCCAAAAATACGAATTGAAATCAGACAGCTAAGCGCTTAGCGCCAGCTCAGGCAGAAGAAATGACTATAGTGCGGTGCGCCAGTGTTGCTCACCAGAAAGCAGGCAGAAAGAAGTGGAGTATACAGCAGTATTGTTTGAAGAGTACGTCCTGAACATATTGTCCATAAAATTACAATTATCCGCGTTGTTGCTTCTCGTCTTTGCGGATGAAAATTGTCCTCGGTAGTTAAACACACCGAATTTGTACCATAAGCCAGGATTTTACTCAAAGTCTTTGCAATTCTTTACCCACTCCGTTTGATTTTGGTTAGTTTATTGCAAAGCCTTTCACCTTTATTATAAATATAAAGAAAATTTCGGAGTCACCATGGCTAAACCCATCATTACCCTGAACGGGTTAAAAATTGTCATCATGCTGGGCATGCTGGTGATCATATTGACAGGCGTGCGCTTCGCCGCCGACATTATTGTGCCCTTTATTCTGGCCCTGTTTATTGCGGTGATCCTCAACCCGCTGGTGCAGCGCATGACGCGGCTACGCATTCCGCGCGTGCTGGCCATCACGCTGCTTATCAGCATCATTATTGTGGCGATGGTACTGCTGGTGGCTTATCTGGGTACCTCGCTCAATGAACTGGCGCGAACGCTGCCAAAATACCGCTCTTCGCTGGCTATCCCCCTGCTGCAGCTAGAACCCTGGCTGCAGCGGGCGGGTATCGAAGTCTCGGTGGAAGAACTGCTGAAATATATCGACCCCAACGCGGCGATGACGATCGTCACCAGCCTGCTGGCGCAGCTTTCCAATGCCATGACCTCCATTTTTCTGCTGTTTTTAACGGTGGTGTTCATGCTGCTGGAGGTGCCGCAGCTGCCAGCAAAGCTGCAGCAAATGATGGTCCGTCCGGTCGAAGGAATGGGGGCGATTCAACGCGCACTGGACAGCGTTTCCCGCTATCTGGTACTGAAAACCGCCATTAGCCTGGTGACGGGCGTTGTCGTCTGGTTGATGCTTCTGGCGCTGGACGTTCGCTTTGCGTTTGTCTGGGGGTTGCTGGCGTTTGCGCTCAACTACATTCCCAACATTGGCTCCGTGCTGGCGGCGATCCCCCCTATCCTCCAGGTGCTGGTTTTCAGCGGGCTTTATGACGCGCTGATCCTGCTTGCCGGATACCTGGTCATCAATCTTGTGTTCGGTAACATTCTTGAGCCACGCATGATGGGTCGTGGCCTGGGGCTCTCCACGCTGGTGGTCTTTTTGTCCCTGATTTTCTGGGGCTGGCTGCTCGGGCCCGTTGGGATGCTGCTCTCCGTCCCGCTAACCATCATCGTCAAGATTGGTCTGGAACAGACGGCCGGCGGGCAAAGTATCGCCGTGCTGCTGAGCGATATGAGCCATAAATAGCGCTCAGTCCTCCATCGACAGGAGGGGCTTGCGGGTCCTTCCACCTTCACGATAAGCGCTGAGCGCCCTCTGCCAATCCGCCAGCGGGTATACCGTAACGTCGCTGTACTCACTGCCGGGCAACATCCGCCAGATGCGCTCGAACTCCGCGCGCCACGCCTCAACGCCGAGCGCATCCAGACCGTTTCGGATATGGAACCACGCCACGCGCGGCGCAGGCCGCCGCTGTGTGAAGGCTTGCCCGGAGAGCAGCCCGTAGCAGACAAACATGCCCTGCTCGTGCATCACGCTGAGGATCGCTTCCGCAAGCGGTCCGCCGGTGGCATCGTAGACGATATCGCTACGGGCGGCGACGATGCCGATTCTGTTTGCGTCATGCTGCGCGACAGGCGTGATGCCCATCGCTTCCAGCCGTTCAGCATGCACGGCAGAACGGTGAATGCCATACACCGCTTCAGCCCCCGCCTGACGCGCCCACTGCCCCAGCAGAATGGCGCAATCCGATCCGGCAGCCGTGAGCAAGACCCGCTTTCCACGAGGCGGGTAGCGGGTCAGCATCATCTGCGCCGCCAGCGGGTTGATATAGGCCCGCGCGGCCAGCTGTGCGTCGACGGTGTCCGGAACGGGTATCGCATACTCTGCCGGGCAATCAACATAGCGCTGCCAGGTTCCCTGACCGCGCAGCGGCAGGACGCGCTGACCCACCAGATGCTTAAACGAGGCGGGCGCCTCGATGACAACCCCAACACCTTCATACCCCGCGATCGCCGGTAACGGGGTTCGGTGGCGATAGGCGCCGGTGATGGGAATAAGATCGGACGCGTTCACCGGAGAAAACAGCATCCGCACGCGGAGCTGTCCCGGCGCAAGCGCGCCCGGGGGCGTGGTTTCAGGTTGCAGAACGGTTTCTGGCTCGCCAAAACGGCGATACCAGAGGGCCAGATTTTCCATTACGATCTCAAGGCTGATAGCGGAACTACTCGCGCCAGCCCATTGCCGGTGCGACATGCTTGAGAATAGACTCAATCACGTGCGCATTATAATCCACACCCAGCTGGTTCGGTACGGTCAGTAAGAGCGTATCGGCTTCGGCAATTGCCTCGTCTTTTTTCAGCTGTTCAACCAGCTTGTCCGGCTCCGCGGCATAGCTGCGCCCGAAGATGGCGCGCGTTTTCTCATCGAGGTAACCCACGCTATCGCTGTCGTTGCGGCTGGCACCGAAATACATCCGGTCACGGTCGTCCATCAGCGCAAAAATACTGCGGCTGACCGACACCCGCGGCTCGCGCGTATGCCCTGCGTCTTTCCAGGCCTGACGGTACGCGCGGATCTGTTTTGCCTGCTGAATATGGAACGGCTCACCGGTTTCATCGTCCTTCAGGGTTGAACTTTGCAGGTTCATGCCCAGTTTTGCCGCCCACACGGCCGTCGCATTGGAACCGGCGCCCCACCAGATACGCTCGCGCAGCCCTTCAGAATACGGCTCCAGGCGCAGCAGCCCCGGCGGATTAGGGAACATTGGCTGTGGGTTCGGTTTGGCAAACCCTTCCCCACGCAGCACCTCAAGCAGCACCTCGGTATGACGGCGCGCCATGTCCGACTCGTTTTCCCCTTCCTGCGGGACATAGCCGAAATGACGCCAGCCATCAATAACCTGCTCCGGGGAGCCGCGGCTGATGCCGAGCTGCAGGCGACCGCCGGAAATCAAATCCGCCGCGCCCGCATCCTCGGCCATGTACATCGGGTTTTCGTAACGCATGTCGATCACGCCGGTGCCGATTTCGATGGTTTTCGTTTTTGCGCCAATAGCGGCCAGCAGAGGGAACGGCGAGCTAAGCTGTCGGGCGAAGTGGTGCACGCGGAAATAGGCGCCGTCTGCCCCCAGTTCCTCAGCCGCCACTGCTAAATCAATAGACTGCAGCAGCGTGTCTGCCGCCGAGCGCGTGCCCGACTGTGGCGAAGGCGTCCAGTGACCAAAGGATAAAAATCCGATCTTTTTCATAACCATTTTTCCTGATAATACGTTGCGTTCTGTCCACTTTACGCATTACCCGATAAGAATAAATGCCGTTTATTTAACGGAAAGCATCAAATAAATTGACAGAATAGCGTGGTTCTTCATTCCGCCCCATAATGGGATATAATCTTCCCCACTCTTTTCATGGCAGGTAAAACCGGCAATGGCTTTGATCCCCAAAAACTACGCGCGGCTGGAAAGCGGCTATCGCGAAAAAGCATTAAAAATCTATCCATGGGTGTGTGGACGCTGCTCGCGCGAGTTTGTCTATTCCAATCTTCGCGAACTCACGGTTCACCATATCGATCACGACCATACCAACAACCCGGAAGATGGCAGCAACTGGGAGCTGTTGTGCCTGTTTTGCCACGATCACGAGCATTCGAAATACACCGAAGCGGATCGGTACGGCACCACCGTGGTCGCCGGGGAAGACGCGCAAAAAGACGTGGGCGTCGCCACGTTTAACCCGTTTGCCGATTTAAAGGCGATGATGGATAAGAAGAAGTAATCCTCTCGCCCCCTCGCTCACATCGTGATCCACGAATTTAGAATGTCCAGGTGATAGCGGCGGTTGCAGACCCCTCATTGCGCCGCATCACTATCGGGCTGTCATTTGCATGGTCGCCAAGCCAGGTATAGTCCGCGCTCAGGACCGTCCCCCAGTGGGCATCAAACTGATGGCTCCAGGTCAGGCTGGTGTCGACGCCGTAAAATCCACCCGGCGCAGCATAGCGGCGATAGCCGGTGCGGCGGCTCTGCTGCTCGCTGACCCCATACCAGGTATTCAGATAACGGCTGTCGCCAAACAGGGCCGCAGACTGTAAGGCGATCGTGTCCTGGTTATTTTGTACCGGGATCAGCGTAACGGAGGCCTGATAGCTTGCCCCCTGGCTGTCGGTTAACGGCAGCGTCGTTTTGCCTTCCATACTCAGCCATGGCGCGGCCTGCCAGCCGACGGCAAGGCCGGTATTCAGGGTGGCATCAATGTCCCCCATTCCTTTCAGATTGTTTGCGCCCTCACGCCAGCCAGAATTTTTATCAGCCCTTCCGAAGTCGTAGCCCAGCGTGTGTTCGAAATACCAGCCGCTGTCGTTTTGCAGGTCATACCCCACCCCTTTTTGCGCATCAACGAAGAAAGCGCCTTTGCGTCCCTGCAGCACAGGAACCACCTGCCACACCTGCTTGTCTGAGCCTGAGTAACGCGGGGCGTATTGCCCTCCCAGCCCGACGGTTAGGGAATCGGAAGCGGTGCCATCATCCGCCTGCACGCCGGAAGTCACGACCATCAGAAGCGGGACGGACATATACAGGACTTTATTTATCGCTATCATACTGCTCTCCATACGGACGCTGGCGCCTCCTGATACGGGGGCGGCCACACAATGTTGGCGCAGTATGATTTGGCTGAATCAATGAATCGTCGGGATAGTGTTAAGAAATGGTCAAGGTGAACGGATGTTGTCCAGAAGAGTGCTTATTATTGAAGATGACGCCGATGCGGCCGGCGTGCTCGAAGCCTATTTACGGCGGGAAAATTACGACGTGACCATTACCGGGGACGGTCATTCCGGGCTGGATATAGCACAGCGGTGGAAGCCAGACCTCATTCTGCTGGACGTGATGCTGCCGGGGCTTAACGGCACCGAAGTGCTGGCTGGCCTGCGTCGTAAAAGCGATGTGCCGGTGATTATGGTCACGGCCATGGGGGATACTCCCGATCGCATTGGCGCCCTGCGGTACGGTGCCGATGATTACGTTGTGAAGCCTTATCATCCGGGCGAAGTGGTGGCTCGGGTGCAGGCGGTGCTGCGGCGCAGCAGTAAAAAAGAGGCTGACGAAGAGATCCTCCGCTGGCAAACGCTGGCGGTGGATGTCGCCGCCATTGTGGCGAGCGTAGACAACGGCGACGACGCGCCCGTGATGCTCGATCTTACGCCAACGGAATTCTCGCTTCTGGCAACGCTGCTGCGCTCTCCCGCACGCCCCTTTTCCCGTCAGTACCTGCTGGAACACTGTCTGCCGGAAAGCGAGGCGCTGGAGCGCGTGGTGGACACCCATATTTATAACCTGCGTAAAAAACTCGAAGCGGCGGGCATCTCCGGCGTGCTGATCAACGTTCGCGGCGTGGGTTACAGGTTCAGACAGCCATGATAAAAAACCGGCACTCCTCTCTGTGGCGCTGGATTTGCGCGCGCATCCTGGCTCTGGCTATCGGCAGCGTGATCGTCATTGCCACCTGCATGTGGCTGCGCTATGCGGTCCAGAACTACTGGATCATGGGCAGGATGCCACCGGCGGTCCGCCAGGAATTCCTGACTCTCAGCCAGAACCCACAGGCCGATCCGGCCCGCTTCCACAGCATTGTGGATACCTGGTGGGGGCTGAGTTATTCCACGCCATCCATCGCCTCTGCGGACTGGGTTACGGTGGCCCTGCTGGTGCTGGTGATGATCCCGTTTATCGTGGTGATGGGGCTCAAACACGCCCGGCCGCTGGCGCTGCAGTTCAGCCGTCTTCGCGATGCCGCCAAAGATGTAGCCGACGGGCAGTTTGGCCGTCAGGCTGAACTCGTCAAGGATGCGCCAGCGGAAATGGTCAGCTTTGCAAACGACTTTAACTCCATGACGGGGCAACTCGCCCGCTATGAAAAAGAGCTCCGCGCCTCGCACGTCGCGATGGCGCACGAGCTGCGCTCGCCCCTGACGGCCGCCATTGGTCGTCTGCAGGGCATGTTGGACGGCGTGTTTGATGCCAGCCCGGCACAGCTGGGCATGGTGATGAAACAGCTCCAGCACCTCAATCGTCTCACCGATGAGCTCCATCTTCTCTCGCTCGCCGACGCGGGTAACCTTGTGCTGGAGAACCAGCCGTTCTGTCTGGATGAGCTGATTCAGGAGCGGGCGGCCTGGATCATGCCGCAGGCCGAAGCGCATCATTTTACGATTACGCTGCGTAACCCGCGTACGTGCCCGTTCAGAGGCGATGCGTTCCGCATGGGGCAGGTTGTTACCATCCTCATGGAAAATGCACTACGCTACGGGCGCGAGGGCGGACATCTTGAGGTGACGCTGCGTTACGCCAGCGGGCGTTACATCCTCGAATTCACCGATGACGGGCCGGGCGTTTCGCCCCAGTTTTTACCGGAAATGTTTAAACGCTTTAGCCGCGAGGAGCAGTCCCGCGCGCGGCATTCTGGCGGCAGCGGCCTCGGATTGTCCATCGCCCGGGCAATTTGCCAGGCGCATGGGGGTGAGATTAGCGCGTCATTATCCGAAACGGGCGGCCTCGCCGTACGCATCGTATTGCCCTGGCACCCGTCCGGTAATGAAAATATCCACTCTTGATAAAGCCTTGACAGAACGTCGAATCTTTCTCGACGTAGCGCGCATTTAATAACGCCATTCCCTTTATGGAGCGGCGTTATGTCAGACGAATTTTTTCTCTCCCTCCGCCACTGCCTGCATCATTTGTACGGCGTGGCGCGCACCCTTTCCTGGCTGCATTTTCTTCCCCTGGCCCTGCTTGCGCTGGCGATTTTTCCGCTGACCGGCTGCGGTGATAAACACGAAAATAAGCCCGACCCTGCGCGAGCGGTACGCTACGTCGTCGTCGGGACCGCCCAGACCCTTCCCGCGCTGGAAAGAACCGGTGAGATCCATGCCCACGATGAAACGACCCTGAGCTTTCGTACCGGAGGCCGGGTACTGACGCGCAGCGTTGATATTGGCGACCGGGTCACTGCCGGACAGCTGCTGGCCACGCTTGATAATACGACCGGGCAAAACCAGCTCGACAGCGCCGCGGCCGACTATGAAGGCGCCAAAGCCTCTGCCCAGGTCGCCGCGCTTAACGTTAGTCGAATGCAAAAGCTCATGCCAACGGGTGCGATAGCCCGCACGCAGCTCGACAGCGCCCGGGCTGACTGGCTTGTCGCCCGCGCGCGCTTAAAAAGCAGCGAGGCCGCGTGGCGAAATGCTCGCGAAAGCCTCGGCTGGACGCGCCTGATCGCGCCACAAGCGGGCGTCATCACTGCCGTGAGCGCCTCAGCGGGGCAGGTTGTCAGCGACGGCCAGTCCGTGCTGACGCTGGCGACCGGGGAAGGTCGCGACGTGGCGTTTGATATTGCTACTCCGGATGCGATCCCGCCTCTGGATAAGACAGAATTGCGGGTTTCCCTCCTCAGCGACCCGTCGGTACAGGCGTCTGCCGTGCTGCGGGATATTACCCCGCAGGCCGATCCTCAGACCCGCACGTGGCGCGTCAGAGCCACCCTGCAAAACCCGCCGGAGGCTATGGCGCTGGGCGCCAGCGTCACCGTTACGTTGCCATCGTCATCCCCGCACGGGTACACCCTTCCCGCGTCGGCGCTGACCCGCGTCGGCGACAAACCGGCCGTTTTTGTCATTACCCCGCGGTCGCAGGCGCAGCTGCGCGCGGTAGTGCCCGCGAGCTATACGGCCTCCTCCGTCATGATTGCCTCCGGCCTTGAGCCCGGCGACAGGGTGATTACGGCGGGCGTGAGCACATTACGATCCGGCGAGCCGGTGGTGCCAGGGGAGGTTCAGCCATGAGTACCGGAGCGGAAGCCAAATTTAACCTCTCCGCCTGGGCGCTTAAGAACCAGCAGATGGTCAGCTTTTTCATGCTGCTGGTGATTGCGATGGGCGTGTTCTGCTATGAGAAGCTGCCGCGTAACGAAGATCCGGCATTCACCATTAAAACGGCCGTCGTCTCCGCGCAGTGGCCGGGAGCCTCCGTGACGGATACCACCCGCCTGCTGACCGATACGCTTGAAAAAAAGCTGCAGGAAACGCCCTGGCTGGACTATCTCGAAAGTGAAACCCGGGCCGGACGCACCGTTATCCACGTCAACCTCCGTGACGATACGCCCCCGCAACGCGTGCCCGATATCTGGTATCAGGTTCGCAAAAAAATGCAGGACATCGCGCCGTCCCTGCCTGACGGGGTGCAGGGCCCTGCCGTGGACGACGAGTTTGACGACACGTTCGGCACTATTTATGCCTTTATTCCCGACGGTTTTACCCTGCGGGAGGTGCGGGATCGCGCAGAGACAATACGTCGCGAGCTCATGTCCCTGCCGGATATGGGTAAGACCACCCTGCTGGGCGAACAGCAGGAGCAGTGGGTCCTCGCCTTTTCTCCGGCACGTCTGGCCGGTATGGGGCTCGATATTCAGGAAGTTGCCGACGCCCTCCGGGCGCAAAACGCGGTTGTCCCGGCTGGCGTTATGCGAACCGGGCAGGAGAACATGGCGATAAAGGTCAGCGGAGCGCTCACCACCGAAGAGAGCTTACGCGCCGTCACGCTGTACGTTAACAATCGCTATATTCCGCTGACCGATATTGCCACCGTCACCCGCGAAATCGCCGAGCCACCGGCTCCGGCCTACCGGGTGAACGGCAAGCCGGCTATCGGGCTGGCGGTGTCGATGGCGCCAACGGGCAACATGCTGCGTTTCGGCGCTGCGCTGAACGCAAAAATGGCGGCCCTCAGCGCCGGGCTGCCGCACGGTATCGAGATGGTAAAAGTCGCCGATCAGTCCGCGGTGGTGAGTGACGCGGTAAGCGGGTTTATCCGGGTGCTTATCGAAGCCGTTGTTATCGTGCTGGCGGTTTCATTTGTCTCGCTGGGTTTACGGGCCGGACTGGTGGTGGCGACGGCCATTCCGCTGGTGCTCGCCATGACGTTTGCCGGCATGATGCTCGCAGGTATTGGCCTTCAGCGTATCTCGCTCGGGGCGCTGATCATTGCCCTGGGCCTGCTGGTGGATGACGCCATGATCGCCGTCGAAACGATGGTCTCCCGGCTGGAGGCGGGGGATTCCCGTCGACACGCGGCCACCTGTGCATTCAAAACGACGGCCTTCCCGATGCTAACCGGGACTCTGGTGATGATTGCCGGTTTTATTCCCGTTGGTTTTGCGGCCTCCAGCGCCGGTGAATACTGTTTTTCCCTCTTTGCGGTAGTGCTCATTGCCCTGCTCTGCTCCTGGGTTGTCGCGATCCTGTTTTCGCCGCTAACGGGCACGTGGCTGCTGCCGGAAACAGTCAGACATCACGCGGCAGGACCCGGAAGGATCGCGCGCGGGTACGGACGGCTTTTACGCCTGGCATTGCGTCACCGAGTCGCTACCGTGCTGCTCGCCCTTTCCGCGCTGGGGCTGTCAGCGTACGGCACGACGTTTATGCAGGGCGAGTTTTTCCCCGCCTCGGACCGGCCCGAGCTGCTGGTCAGCCTGACGCTTCCGGCCAACGCCTCCCAGCCGGAAACCCTCAGAGAGGTGGAAAAGCTGGAAAAAGCGCTGGCCGGCAACGGCAATATCGATCGCTTTTCGACGTACGTTGGCTCAGGCGCCATCCGTTTTTACCTGCCGATGGACGTGCTGCTGGAAAATGAAAATATCGCCCAGATGGTTGTGGTCGCGAAGGATCTTGCGGCGCGGGATCGTCTGCACGCACAGCTCAACACGATCCTGGCGACGCAGTTTAGCGACATCATCACCCGCGTGTCGCCCCTTGAGCTGGGGCCTCCCGTCGGCTGGCCCATCAAATACCGGGTGAGCGGACCGGATTATCTGCAGGTCCGGGCGTTTGCGAACCGTCTCACGGACGCGATTGGCCGCTCCCCGTTCTCACGCGACGTTAACCAGACGGCCGGAGAGCCTGAAAGCGTCATCACCCTTAAGGTGAATCAGACGGCGGCCAGGGCGGCGGGAATATCGTCCGAAAGCCTCGCCCGCACGCTGAATACCGTCTGGTCCGGCAGCGTTGTTACGTCCATCAGAGATAATGACCGCCTTGTCGACGTGGTGCTGCGGGCCGAGGACAGCGCGCGCCACAGCACCGTCACCCTCTCCTCGCTCACGATTCAGGGGAATGGCGGTAAAAAAATTCCGCTCAGCGCCGTCGCGACGCCGGTCTGGGGCGTGGACGATCCGGTCATCTGGCGCCGCCAGCGCGTGCCCTTTATCACGGTGCAAACCGACCTTGCCCCGGGGCTGAAGGCTGAAGCGGTATCCGCCGCGCTGCGTCCGACGGTGGATAAACTGCGCGCGAGCCTGCCGGCAGGTTACAGCATTGAAGAAGGCGGCGCGGTCGCCGAATCGGATAAGGGGAACAGCTCCGTCTTTACCGTTCTTCCGGTGACGCTGGTCATCATGCTGTTGCTGCTGATGCTTCAGCTGCGGCGATATTCCCGGATGCTGCTGGCCCTTCTGATGGCCCCGTTTGGTTTACCGGGGATCGTGCTGGCTATGCTGCCCGGCGGCACGCCGATGGGGTTTGTCGCGCTGCTGGGCGTCATCGCTCTGGCGGGGATGATCGCGCGTAACGCGGTGATATTGATTAGCGAGGTTGACAGCAATCTTGCTCAGGGGATGACAAGCGATGCCGCGATTATGGCGGCGGCGGAGCACCGGGCCAGACCCATCTGTCTGACCGCCTGCGCCGCCATTCTGGGCATGATCCCCATTTCTCACCAGGTCTTCTGGGGCCCAATGGCCTATGCCATTATCGGCGGGCTGCTGGTCGCGACGCTGGTGACGCTGACCGTGTTACCCGCGTCGTTTAGCCTGCTGTTACAGCGGGGAGCTCAGCGCAACGCCGCAGAAGACTGACTGCGCTGAGGCTCCACCGTTTCCCGGCAGATTACGCGGCGGTCAGCGCAAAACGGTCTTTCAGGACATGGCGGATTTCCTCCTCCGCCAGCTGCCGCGTTTCAGTGCCGTTCGCCGTGATGGTTTTCAGCACATCCCCCAGCAAAATCTGGCGTCCCTCCGGGCTGTGCTGCACCACCACCCGCTTCTGCACAAAGATGGCATCCGGGTGCGTGGAGTTAAGATAGTTGGCCGGAACGAAATCAATCCATTCCTGAGGGGTGAGATCAAAGCCGTACTGCCGGGCCCACTCTCCCTCAACCTTCGCCTCAAGCAAATACTCACCCTCCGCGCTGCGGCTCAGTCGGAACGTGTCGAAATCCTGTACGATCTCAACATCAAGCGTGTCCAGCGCCATCGGCGCACGAATACCGTAGCTGCCGAAACCGAGGTCGCAAAGCCACTGTCGGCTATCTACCTCAGCAACGATCGCCATGTGGGTTTTCGGCCGCCGCGCGGGGTAGAACATCGGGCGCGCCGCCACGAAGCGGTAAGGGATCCCTAACGCCTCCAGCGCCATGGCAAAAAGCCCGTTTACCTCATAGCAGTAGCCGCCGCGCCCCTGCGTTAACACCTTATCGGCGATATCGTCTGGCGCAAGCGAGACAACTTTGCCCGCCTGTACGTCCAGATTTTCAAAGGGAACGGAAAAGAGCTGATGGCGCATGAGTGCATGCAGGGTGACCGTATCGGCACCCGCCGGTCCGGTATAGTTTATGCGTTTGAAATAGGTGGAAATGTTGAAGTTATCGCTTTGCATAATGCCTCCTTGTCCTGAACATGCCGGACACTATAGATGGCGCGCATCATTGGCTGTATAGTCAGTTTTATCGAAAATTAGCCTGAACAGTTCCCCATGTCTGCCCCGTCCCGGTCCTCTCCTCACTATCGCCGTATTGCGGATATGCTGCGTTTTACCATTACGTCCGGCGCGCTGCGCGCCGGTGACAGGATGATCTCCGCGCGCAAACTGGCCGAACGCGAGCGCGTTAGCCTTCCGACGGCGCTGGAGGCCCTCCGCTGCCTTGAGGCTGAGGGGCTGATCGTTGCGCGCCCGCGTTCAGGCTATTACATCCGTCAGACCAGCCAGCCTCCGCGCGCGGAGCCCGCGCGTTCCTCGCCGGGCCCGGTCCCCGTCACCATGTCCGCCGTGGCCCGGTCGCTGTTCAGCAGTGCAGAAGCCCGGCTGATCCCGCTGGGCGCCGCCCTGCCCGATCCCGCGTGGCTGCCGGGAGATGCGCTGCAGCGGGCGTTGCACTCTGCGGGCCGTCGTCTGGACGCGCATGGACAGAGCTACAGCCTGCCTCCGGGAAGGCGGGATTTGCGAAGCAAGATTGCCGCGCGCTCTGCGCAGTGGGGAGCCCGGTTCGGCGCGGACGATCTCATTATTACCGCAGGCGCGACGCAGGCGCTGCGCCTGGCACTTCGGGCCGTGTGCCAGCCGGGTGATGTCGTGGCGATTGAGCAGCCAGCCTACTTTGGTACGCTCCTGCTGCTGGAGGATTTAGGCCTGAAGGCTTTAGCGATCCCCACCGACCCTGTAGAAGGCCTGCTGCTGGAACCGCTGGCGGACGCTATTCGCTGCCACCGCCCCGCGGCCGTTCTGGCCTCGCCCACGGTGCAAAATCCTTTGGGTGCCAGCATGCCCGTCGCGCGCAAGCAGGAACTGGTTGCCCTGCTTGAAGAGGCTGAAATTCCTTTAATTGAGGACGATGTTTACGGTGATCTGGTCGGCGAGGGGCAACGCCCTCCGGCCTGCAAGGCGTTCGACCTGAGCGGGAATGTGATCTACTGCAGTTCCCTGTCTAAAACGCTTGCGCCCGGATGGCGAATCGGCTGGATCGCCGCCGGACGCTACTCCCCGCAGGTCTTACAGGCCCGCATGGCCGGAGAATGGGCTGGCGCCCCGCTGCTGGAAGCGGCGACGAGCGATGTTCTGGCGAGCGGCGACTACGATCGCCATCTGCGGCGGCTGAAGCGCCGGATCTCAGAGGGCGTTCGCGCCGTCGTGGCGCAGGTCAAGGCGAGCTTTCCGCCCGGTACGCGCGTTAACGTACCCGCTGCCGGTTTCCTGCTGTGGGTTGAACTGCCTCAGCGGGTCAACGCGCTGGAGGTGCATCGTCGCGCGCTGGCGCTGGGCATTGGCGTCAGCCCTGGCCCCCTGTTTTCACCTGCCGCAGAACTCACGCACTTTCTGCGGCTAAACTGCGCAAACGAACCCACGCCCCGCCTGCTGAACGCCGTAGAACAGATTGGAGCGCTGTGTCACGAGCTGGCCGCCCGGCAGGGATAATTTCACAGATTGAGGATTGATCGTTCTTTAACGACTGCTTCAGGATTGGCACTTTTTACCGCTGCCAGAAAAGCCGTGAAGTTGTGATTCCAGAGGGTGAGATTGTTATAAAACTGTACTTGCTTTTCATTAGCACCATCACGGTAAATAACAATCCAGACCCGTCTGCTATTTATTTCGGTATTTCCCGGCCCGATTTTAATGATGTTAGCCAGCGCAATCTTACGGGTGGCGTTTTTTTTAACTTCATATAAAAACAGGTCATCATAAAACCAGGTTTTACCTGCATTCCCGCCAAATATTGAGGGGTTGGCAGATATCTTTTTCATCCCGTTACAGTCTGAAATGATGCGTTTTGCCTGGCGAATGCGTCTGACAAAAAAGCTTAACAGAATGAAAAGCGCAATGAGGGGCAGCGCGACTGATATAATTTTTAAACTCTCGTGCATCCCTCTGCCCCACCATACCTTTTTTATTAACGCGTGAGTATAACGCGCCGATCGTTGATGACAACAACCCTTACGGTCAGGGAATAATCCGCGCGGCTCTCAACTGCGCGAACAGGCGGAAAAACATCTCATCGGTCGCCTGCATTTGCGTAAAACCCGCCCTGCGCAGCTTGCTCCCGTCACCGAACATGTCGTAATCCCAGCTAAAGACAAAATCGGCAAACCGCCCGTCGCTCAGCTGCAGAATATCCGCTTCCACCAGCCGCTCTTCGGCAAGCTCGCGCCATACGCCGCGATAGTCGTTAAACAGCTGATGAAATGACAGCCTCACCGGCGGCGCAGAGTCCAGTTCAAACCAGCGTGCGATGCGCGGCCACAGCTCGCTCCAGCGCCAGATATCGCCATTGTTTACGTTGAACGCCTGATTCTGTGCCGCAGGTGACGCGGCGGCCCACACCGTGGCCTCGGCCAGCAGCCCGGCCTCGGTATGGTCAACGATGCTGTGCCATGCCTGTTCCGAACCGGGAAAACGCAGCGGTAACCCCAGCGCCTTGCACAGGGAGGCGTACAGGGCGATGCTCAGCGCAAGGTTCATGGCATTACCCGGTACCGCGCTCCCCACCACGCCCGGCCTGATGGCATTCCAGTGCCAGCGTTTTCCCCGCTGAAACTGGCTGAGCCACGCGAGCTGCGCGGCGTTAAATTCGGCACCCGGTACGTCGGGATCGCTTTCCCGCGCCGGGGTTTTAAACGGCCCCAGATGCGCGCCGTAGACCTTGTACCCCTGCATCAGGCTTATCGTCTGCAAAGGTGCCGCTGTTTCGAGGGTGCTGACCAGATTGCGCAGCATGGTGACGTTCGGCTCAACCATGTCCGTCCAGTTAGCCGCATTCGCCCAGGCGCTGTAAAAGATGTGGGTGACACCGTTCAGGGCGTGCAGCGCCCGTGCGGTATCCTGCGCATCCAGTAAATCGACGTTCACCACGGGAATGCCGTCCGGATGGGTTACCTCGCGGCGACTGAGGCCAATCACCTCCCACTGATGGTGCAGGAGCGTATTGACCAGCTGTCTGCCGACAATGCCGCTGGCCCCCGCGACCAGGGCGACGTTGTGTTGCTGCATCTTATTCATGGTGTTTCTCCGGAAAGGGTGACAGACGCAGTGTGATCTATTATTTTTTCTGGAGATATCCCCTGAAACCGATGGCACTTATAAGCAGAATCATTAAATGAATAATAAGCTCACCGCCATTTCTACCTTTCTACGCGTCGCTGAAGCGGGCTCGTTTTCAGCGGCCGCCCGTCAGACCGGTATTAAGCAGTCCGCCGTCAGTCAACAGATCGCGGCGCTTGAGGATGAACTTGGCGTGGTGCTGCTGCACCGTACGACGCGTACGATGAAGCTGACCGAACAGGGTGAACGTTACCGGCGAGATATGCAGCTTGTGCTGGACGCTATGGGGGAAGCGGAAAGGCGTTTACATCCTGCCGATCATCGCGTTCAGGGACGCGTCCATGTCCAGTTGCCGAGCGGCCTGGGGCAGATCATTTTGCCGCATCTGCTGGCGCTACAGCACCTGCATCCCGAACTGCAGCTGATGATTTCCCTGGATGACCGCCTTGCCGATCTGGTGACGGAGGGCGTGGATGTCGCGATACGGCTGAGCAGCGAGCCTCCGCAGGCGCACGCGGCTCGCGTGCTGGCGCGTATTGAAGCCGCGCTGTTTGCCGCTCCCGGTTCTCAGGCGGTACACACCGTCAGCGAACTGACCACGCTGCCACACGTACGGTTCAGCGGTATTCCGCTGGATGCCCCCCTGCGCCTGATTTCTGACGAGGAAACGGTCGAGGTCAACGTGAATACCGTTTTCCGTGCCAACACCAGCGACGCGCTGCTGCAGGCGCTGGAATCCGGCATGGGTATCGGCGGCATGCAGCGACCGCTCGTGGCCAGGGCGCTGCAGGCGGGCACGCTGGTACCGGTGCTGCCCAACTGGCGGTTATCCGATCGCTTCCTCTATGCCGTTTATCCTGATGCCCGCTTTATTCCGCAGCGCGTCAGAAAGGTCGTCAGCGTGATTGAGCAGTTACTGCCTGAAATACTAAAGAAATGCTGATGATTCCCCCCGTAAATTACGTGCATTTTTCAACCGCCAGGAATAGAGTATTTTTACCGTATCCCCTTTTTCTGGAGCACTTATGCCGGAGTACTTTTTTTTCCAAAAAGGCCCAAACCTCATAGCAATCGAAAGCGCAAACACCGATGCGGCTGAACAGCTCATCGCCCAGGGGTTCGAAAAACAGTTCGAGGAGATCGGCGCCGCGGATGAAAAAGAGGCGCTTACCCGCCTTGCCGATATCCGTAAAAATAACGAGATCGATCGCCATAACTTCCTGGCCGGTGCGGGCGAAATGCCGCTGATCGGCGCGCTGGCGGCTGCGGCAACCTGGTTGATTCAAAAGAAATAACGCAACGATACTCTACCTCGCCACCGGCAAATCGGCGTACCGCGTTGTATAGGCCGGTGACAACATTTCCCGCTTCATCGCCCACGGTTTCTCAATACCCTGCCCGGCAAACCATATCTTCCCTTTGCCGGAATGATTTACGCTGTCGATCGTTTCCATCAGCGCCGCGCTGTTGGCGCGCAGGCGATTATCGTCAAACAGGTTAAGCTGGGCGACGCCGCTGCTGAAAAAGTCCGCCAGCATGACCCCGGCCTTCATATAGCGATACCCGTCGAGCCATATCCGCCCCAGCGCTTCCGTGGCGGCGCGGATGATATCGCGCGAGTCATTGGTGGGCGTCATCAGGGTGACCGAAGCCTGATTGCCGTAATAAATTTCGTTGTCCGCATGCGGGCTGGTGCGCACAAACACGCTGATAAAACGACAGTATTGATGCTCGCCGCGCAGTTTCTCTGCGGCGCGTTCCGCGTAGGCGCAAATCGCCTGGTGCATTTCCTCGTACTGCGTAATACGGTGTCCAAACGAACGGCTACAGATAATTTGCTGCTTCGTGGGGGTGAACTCCTCCAGGTCAAGGCAGGGCTCACCGCGAAGCTCGCGGGCCGTACGCTCCAGCACCACGTTAAAATGTTTGCGAATGACCCACGAGGAGGCCTCCGCCAGCTCCAGCGCCGTGGTGATCCCCATCGCGTTGAGCTTTTTCGTGATGCGTCGGCCTACCCCCCACCCCCCCTCTACCGGAACCTTTTCCAGCAGTTTACGCTGCCGCTCGCGGCCTGAGAGATCGACCACGCCGCCGGTGCCGGACCACCGTTTCGCCGAATAGTTGGCCAGCTTCGCCAGCGTTTTGGTCGGGGCAATACCGACGCCAACGGTTAATCCCGTATTTTTAAAGACCTGCGAGCGCATCTGGTGACCAAACGCTTCCAGTGACAGGCAGTGACTGACCCCTGAAACGTTCACGAACGCCTCATCAATCTAAAGGTAAGATGATTCTCTGTGGCCAATCTTTAAAAACAATTAAATCAGAGAGTTAATTTGATGTTTCTTTGTCCATAGAAAATAACTTCTATACACTGTCTTATCAAGGTATGTCCATGGGATAAAACTTCTCCCGATAAGGAGACAGGTATGAGTGATGGCTTAATGTAAAAATGAGTAATTTTCATTTCAACCACGGTACATAATATTTATTGGTCAATTCCAAATTAACATAATTACAAACCTCTAAATGACTGACAAACACTTGTCAAAAATGGAACACCTTTCTCAGACCGTCTCGCACCCTAATATTCATATTAAAAGCACTCGCAGTTATTACAGTAACTTCTTGAACATCGGATTTGAACATGCGAAAACAGTCTCCATTTCACGAACTGGATAAGCCTATATTCGTGAATGGGATCAATAAAGGAAGCCTACATATCAAACGGCGATACCACGCTTAAAGATGAAGGCTGGATCGGCATGTGTGCAATGATTCTGACCAGTGTCACTATCCGCGAAAACGCGGTAGTGGCTGCGGATGCGGTCGTGACTAAAGATGTTCCACTTGCGCGGTGGTGGGCGAAAATCTGGCGAAATTATTAAATATTGTTTTTCTGATAAAAATATCGCTACAATAACCGCACTTGATATATACAAGCTTCCGGAAAAAACTGTTCGTGGTTCAGCCAATATTGTTCTCGGATGACACCACCGAACTGAAAGCACTTTTACGATAATAATTTGTCGCCGTACATATTTCATGACTCATAGTCGCAAAAAAGTCACTTTGGCTTTGCAGGTATGCATTCCTGCAGAATGTCAGGCCAAGATGGCAAATGAAGGATATTGAGCTGATACTAAAAGCTGATGAAGTTCCGGAGGCTATCTGGCATTACAGCTTCAGAAAGTTAGGGAAAGTTCGGACGGATGCGTATTTCGGTCGTATAGCCGCTGTGTTTGATGTGCTGGCTATTCATGACATCTTCACGCATCGCGCAGAGCTGGGAGAAAATATCTGTTCTCTACCGGTAAACAGCCCATGCTCTATTTTGTGACTTCACATTCGGTGATTACGATCACTCGTATTCTCAGTCAGTCTCAGGATTCGGCGCGGTATGGACCCTGGAGATAACCGGGATACCGTAGAAATATTACATTAAATTTAAAAACTTATCATTCTAAGCGCATCTGTATAAAATGTTATGCATCACATATGCTTCAGTTAATTTTTGACGCAAGAACCATCCCTTTCTCAACTTTCCCAATACGAACAGATGACCGATAGCTGCACTACATTCCAAATGTAAACAAATTTTCAGAGCGTAAAACAGACTTCATTAATGCTAAATTGGACTAAAGATCGTTTGAGATACAAGATATGAAAAAAATAAAATAAAGCTTTAGGTCATCAACTCTTATGCGTTCTTACTCATCTCTCTTTTCTCACAATCGAGACACTATCCAGGTCACAAGCCTGTATCTCATTATCAGCCTGTATTGGCTGGTACTTATGCATCTCCCCTGGCCGAACAGCGGTGATTATGGCATGAACCTGCCAATGAACTTGCTAAGCTGGAGTGTTATTTCATTATTGGGGATGATGGTATGGCTGTTCCTGCGGGTAAAAACGGTACGCATCACCACTACAGGTTTGCTGATGCTGGTAAGTGCAGCGTTATTTACCATTCCAGCGTTATGGTCCTCTCACGATGCACTGCCTATCGCCTTGCCAAGACTTGTCGGTATCTGGGGTGGTTTCTTCGCTTATCTTACGCTTCTGCAGCAACCTCTTCACGAAAAGGAAACCGTTGCTCTGTTTTACCTGCTGGCCGCCGCAGCTGTTATTGAATGTGCGCTGTCACTTGCCGGGTTATTCTGCCCAAAATATCTGCCTTTTCCTCTGAATTCGCTGGCAGAAAAATACGCTGGCTACGCCCCAGGCATATTTCAACAGGTTAACGTTACCGCCTCGTTTCTTGCGACCGGACTTGCAGTACTGCTTTATCTCCTCGCTGATGTGCGGCGAGGGTTTTATCGGCCGGTAGCCGAGCGTGTGCGGTTTATGGTGATATGCGTAACCATCATGATTTTGACGGCAACCCTTGTAATGTTTCACTCCCGCATTGGCTTGATCGGCGGGATCACGGCAATGGGTTGCTCGTCAGTACTGTTTAGCCAGTCGCGTTTTCGGCACCGTACCACCCGAATGCGGCGGGCGCTAATTCTAACCCTGCCGCTGCTCGGCGGGCTGCTTGGTACGCTGATGATTCATCAGTCAGTCATTGTTTCGCTGCTCCATGAAAGCTCTAATCGCCAGCGCTGGCTAACCCTGGAATACACGCTGCGCATGATATGCTTACACCCATGGCAAGGCTGGGGTCTGGGAATGTTCGAGTCGGCGTTCCAGCATTACATGGCTGCATTACCCGGTGGTAACCCAAGCCGGGAAATGATGCAGCATCCGCACAACGAAACTCTCTTTATATGGGCAGAAGGTGGCGTGCTGGCGCTGGCAGGTGGACTTTGCCTGCTGTGGGGCTGGATTGTGCTATGCCGTCGCCGCAAAAATATATGGCAGTGGTCAGCACTGTTAGCAACTTTTCCGATCCTGTTCCACACTCAGGTGGAGTTTCCGCTGTACTACTCGGTAGCGCATTTCTTTGCTTTACTGCTATTGATGGCAGCCTCCGAAGGGAATGCTCCCGCTTTAACCCTGCGCCCCACCCTGTTCCGGTTGCCACTCGTGGCTGTTGCATTATATGGCGTAGTGCTCTCTATTCAGCTCTTTTGCGCGAGCATCACGCTGGGGAATTTTGAAACGGCCCGGCTTGCAGATCCACACATTATTACCCGTCTGCACGTCCCATGGCTGATGCAGATGCGTTATCAGCGAGATATTACGCTTTTGCATCTGGCGGATTTCAATGAGCATGGCGATTTGGTCGAACTGGAAAAATATGCTCAAAGTAATGGCCAGTGGATAACGCTGCATATGGAAGAAGATGCGTATAACGATCAGATCAATATACTTTATTTCTTACAGCGGCGAGCAGATGCGGAAAATTTGAAATCAGAGGCTCACCGCCTGATGCCATGGGACGATCGTTTTAATCCATAAATGAACATTCAGAAAATTTAAACCGCGTTTTTATACGCGGATTTTATATATTGATGCGTGTATAAAATGCAGTCTAAATTATTGCTTAACGGACCTTCTCCTTGATGGTCCGATATTATTATACCTGTAGTTTATATCATTATCTTGCGCGGCGCGAAGATGGCGAAACACCTCCGGACCGCTTATCACAATAACTAGCAAAGGTCGTCATTATGGCAGTACGCAAGATAGTTCAGAACGCACAGCCAAAGAAAGCGTTAAACATAAAATCCGCCGTTTTGCGATCAGTTATGCAGTGAATTCGCCAGGATATACGCTCTTTACTTCGAGGCTCGTGAAGGGTAAATGGCTGGAAGCCGCGAGTTTTATCACGACCACATCGGCTGATATTGTGGTCGAAAACGAGTGAATGGAGCTGAAGGTAATAGCTAAACCCGAGAAATCGGTGGTGAAAGAGATTGTGTCTGCGCTGGTTATACTTAAAACGCGAGAATTGAAGAAGTTTATAGATCGGATTGAGAAGAAGCATGGGTAATCAATTCGCGCCCGGGCATCCTGCCCGGTTAATCTCTGGAAATTAGTATTTGGCCAGGACTTACGATTACTTTTTTAAATTTACTCACAGGAATTAAATATATTTTCAATTATAATAGAAATTAATTACAGCAACTGCGTTTGCTTGTCCCGCAGTAATTTCCTGTTGAGTTTGTACATATCTCGCCCCTAAAGTAAGTGATATTACACTTTGCTGTATTTGATCAACAACAGTAAAAGGTGTATTAAGAGTAATAGGTGTTCCATCACGAACGATCTGAACAGCTATTCCTGAAGCTCGATTTACTGTATCAGTTATCTTGATGGCATTATCATAACCCGACTCTGGTGTGGCAGCAATTTCACCACGTATTGCTAATCTGCCACTACATTGCATTTTTATTGTAAAATCCACAGTTTTTGAAGTAGAGTTCACACCATTAAAATCAGTTTTAGCAAAAACTGTACCCATAGGAATACTAATATTACTGGTGTCTACATAGCAAGGTGATTCATAAGTGGCTAATATATGTACTTGACCTGCGAAAATTGTAGCCTGGGAAGTACTCGCGTCTGTTCCAGCATAAATTTTGATTGTAGCAAGACTTGATTCATATGGCATATGTTGGATAGACCCTGTTTTAATCACTCTGAAAATCTTTTTAACATCATGTAAGTTCGTTTTTTCCAGAGGATCAACCGTTTTGATGACTTTACTTGAACCATTATCTGTGAAATATGCACCACCCTCAATTACCGCTTGAAGACCAATACCACGCACTGATGTAGTTACAATATGATTTTGCTCATCATACATCGAATGGTCTGTATACATAGGAGTTATTGAAATCGTATTATCACCTGTACACATTACATTATCAGCACTAGATGATGCTCCTATTGCAAAATATCCGAGAGTTGCGCCAACAGGCGTTTGCACATCATCATAAACTGGAGGAATTACTATAGTCGCAGAAGTGACCGCACCTGTATTTGTGCATTTAGCATACGCAACATTCAACCCAGATATAAAGAGAACAAAAACTGCAGCAAGTTTCTTTAGCTGTTTATAATTTATCACATTCATTACCTCAAGATAACACAGGGAACTTAAATAACGCAATTAACACACATCAAAAAGCAATCATCTTTTTAATGGATAACGAATTTACCTTATATAAGGAGCCTCTTATAAATACTATTACTTATTTTTATTTGGCAATAAAAATATAACTTTACTTTATCCATAGTTTATAACAAACGTCGCTGTCACATTCGCCACCCCCGCCGAAACGTTATCCATCACAGCCATATATCGCGCAGAAAAATCTATCGCCACCGAAACTTGCCCCGGCTTAAGTGCAATGTTCGAGCTTGTTTCTCCTGGTGCAATAAGCTGACCATTACTGTCATAGATGCCCAGCGCCAGGCCACTTGCAGAATCCTCTCCTGCTTCAATAGCAAACAGATTCGGGTTTTGCATATCCGCTGTGCCTGAAAACGTCACCGTCGCTTCGCTGGCTGCTGGGCCACAGTTTTGCAGGTTAAGCGTAAAGTGTTTAGCAGGGGAAATATCTCCTGCTCGTTTGAATTGCGAACCTGCTACGGTCCCCATATCAACGCTTTTATTTCGTGAATCCGGTGCCAGCTCGCAGGTATTATCCTGAATCGTTCCAGAAATATTAACCGTACCATCATGAGCGTTAGCCGCTGAAATACATAAAACCATCAGCAGAATCATCACACCTTTCTCTTGTCCTAAAGTCATTCGCGGATACTCACTGATAGATTAAATCGAAATACATCACCGCCGAGGCCTCGCCAGGGGTTACCGGGTAACGGGTGGACTTGTAGCGCAGTAGAAACGATAGCGTGTTATTCCCTGCATCCAGGTCAAATGTCCGTGGGGACGCCTTATTAAAAGGAATGGTTTTACCGCTATTGTCCAGCAACTCGACTCCAACGCCAGTTGCCAGTGTGCTACCACTTCCGGTATCAGTTATTGCCAGGAGCGTGGGGTTATCAGCATCGGCAGTACCGGAAAATGTCACCTGAATCGTCTTCAGTTTCTCATAGCAATTCGACAGGTTGATGTTCATCGCTTTAAATGCCGAGGTGCTCCCCACCGACGGGAAATCCTGACCAGAAAAAGTACCGATCTTCACCTTTTGATCTGCACTACCGGTGTCCACGTCACAGCTACTGGCTTTCACGTTGCCGATGACCGCCAGAGTGGAGTCCGAAGCCGACACAGCGGATGTTAGTAATAGACATATTATGAGGGCTGCGCCTGGCGTTAATATTATTGGCTTCTTCATGTTAATCCTTATTAGAGGCAAATAACGTTCATCCGGGTAATAGCAACATTTTCTCTATCCGCTGGCAGCTGATAGGCTGCGCTGCATGTCTGATCGGTTCCCTCCCCCCACTGCACCTTCAGCTTGCCCTTCGGCGCAAGTCCAGAGAGATAGACCTGCCCCTCTTCCCCAACTATGCTGCCAGCCCCCTCATCGTCACGGGTGACAGTGGCACCAAAAGGAATCGGCTCGTTGTTGTGCAGCATCGTCAGCAGCGCACGGATACCTACATGGGCTTTAAAAGAAGCACGTACCAGCGCCCCTTTGGTCGGCACCACATCAACTACGGCATCGTCAATGTCCACTTTGTCTCCCAGCGTGGTGGTGTCCAGGGCAATGCGGTTTTTGCGATAGGTATTGGCGTAAGGGAGCACGGCATAGCCGCGCCAGTCGGTCCTTACGCCGGTGGTATTTTCAACACGTACCCGGTCCGCACCCGGCGCTTCAATCAGCACGTTGGTTTCCCCCAACGGCTGGCTGAAGGTCACGCCATGACGATGGGCGACTACGCCGCCAGAGATACCGTAGTTAACCTGTTGGGAATCACCGTTATCGCTGTAGTTGTAGCTGATGTTCGAGCTGCCGTAACTGCCCTGATACGCCAGGCTAGCATTGCCGCTGTTGCCTGCACCGTTATTAGAAAAACCTTCCTGCACGGTGTAGCTCAGGTTGTTCCCTTCCAGCAGGGTCCCGCTGATCCCGGCGTTACGTGTGGCGCTACCGTGGTTGTCATGGTTAACGCTATAGGTCGCAAAAGCATTGTTCGGCGTAGTGGTGTCTTTAGGTGACAGCCATTTGCCGATGGGCAAAGAGACGTTGAGGGCGATCATTTTATCCGCCTTCGGCTGGCCTGAGGATTTGCTGTAGTTGTAGCTCAGCCCCATGTTGATATCGTGCCATGTCGTGTTGTACCCCACCTGCACCAGGGTATCTTTGTCCTCGGTATGCCAGTAGGTCTGCTGACTGCCGCTCACGTACAATGAACCCAGTCCGCCCAGCTGCTGGGAAATATCAACCTGCACCTTGCCACGTTTGGTGTAGTAGAGGTTGTAATAGTCATACCAGTGGGGATGGTCATTATTGGGATCGGCGTCTTCGTTTTCCGGATCGCTGTTATAACCATCCATATGTTTGTAAGTGGTATCAGCGAAGGTGTAATACCCGGATGTCGAGTAGCGGTACCCCAGCAACTGGAAATTTGTGCCAAACTCGTTGAGGGATTTGGCATAGAGCAGGCGCAGCGACTGCCCACTATGCTGAGAGTCATCATTCAACGTGCTTTTCGCGCCGGTGATATCCGCTGATAGTGCCCCCCAGTTCCCCATATTGACTCCCGCCCCGAACGCAACGGCTTTGTAGTTGCTGGAGAGTTGCGTGCCGCCATAAAGGGTAATACCGTGCGCCAACCCCCAGATCAGGGTACCCTGGCCAAACGGCGTCTGCTCCTGCTGAGCATTGCTGGTGCGATACTTCGCAGCGGTTAGAGAGTATTTAATGCGACCTTCACGCTGCAGCAACGGTACCGCCGAGTACGGGATGCTGTAGGTGCGAATTGTTCCGTCATGCTCTTTCACTTCCACCATTAGATCGCCGCTCGAAGAGGTCGGGAACAGATCGTTTATGGCAAAGGCACCCGGCGCAACATACGTCTGGTAAACGATATAGCCGTTCTGCTTGATGGTAACCTGCGCGTTACTTTTGGCAATTCCGCGCACCGTGGGCGCAAAGCCTTTCAGGCTGTCCGGCAGCATGTTGTCATCTGAGGCCAACTGTACGCCGCGAAAGCTAATGCTATCGAACACGTCGCCCGACGTGTAGTTATCGCCCGCCGTGAACTCGCTTTTCATTGCGATAATCGTGCGCTCAATAAACCCACTGACATGCTCCCACTCGGTAGAGGTTTGTCCGTTACTGCTGGTGTTGCGGTTAAAGGTGGAATAGTCGCGATAGCGCCACGGGCCAACGTTAATCCCGCCGTTCAGGCCGAGAAAGTTACTGCTGCTTTTACCACTCTGATCTTTGCTGTTCGATCCGCTGAAGCTGTAGTTCATCAGCAGGGCATTAATGCCCTGATCCCATTTTTCGGGCGCAATGTAGCCGCGTGCGGTGTTCTTCAGCGCCGCCTGCGGCACGCTGAGATCCAGACGCTGATGACCAAAGTCGAAGCTAGCCGTTGCGCCATCAATCAAGGAAGCGATGTTGACACACTGACCGCCAACAGCCTGCGCTTTGTCTTCAGGAATATTGAGATCGATGCCCATATCTGACAGAGTTTTTGCCGACAGACAGGCCAACAGCCCCGTATCATCAACGGCAGGGTTCGCGGCTTCCTGCGCCTTAAACTCGATGTCGCGGCTGACCACGAAATCATTATTCAGGTAAACATCAACGCGATAGACGCCTGGTGCCTGTCCGCCGCCCCGCTCAAAGCTCGACAGATCGGCTATCTGCCCTTTGCCGTCGGTCAGAAAAGCCGGATTAAAATATTCGTCCGCTAGCACAGAACCTGAAAACAGGCTGGCACCAATCATCAGCGCCAACGGCGAAATGCGCCATTGCACCACTGATATCATGTGTATTTCTTTTCGGATAGCCATCACGCTTACCACTGTTAAGCTTTACAGGTCAGCACGGGAGTCACTGCGCCGAAGTCATTCAGCGTCTGGTAAGCGACAGCGCCAGCAGCCTTGATGGTCTGACTGCCTTTTGGCGGAACCATCATGTTCGGCTGTTTTTTACCTGCTACGGTAATGTTGACCAGGGTGACAAAATAGGGAGATGGGTTAGAAACAGTTAGGTTTGGACCTTCGCCCCGGCAACGCAGCATGGCGGCGGCATCAGCGGGCTTAACGGTCAGATGCGTCGGGCGAACAAAAATTTTGATCACAGACTGGGTGGCAATTTGCAGGGAATTTCCCGCCGGAGTCGATTTGTCCAGCGAAGGAATGGCTTTATTATTGAGATAGAAAACGGACTCTCTATCGTTGGGCAGCGCCGGGCCACTATAGATCATACGCAGGATATTGACTTTGCCCGGTTTCAACACAAACAGCGGTGGCGTGACAACAAACGTGGAGACTTTATTGCCCTTGTCGTCAGATACCCAGGACTGGACCAGAAAAGCATCATGCGGATCGCTGTTGGTCACATTGATACTGGCCTGTTTTGCGTCCTGAGGATAAATCACACGGGTAGCGCCCAGCGCAACGCCCGCCGCAGCTGCACTGTTTGACAGCGCGAGAGAAATAACTGAAGCCGATATACATGCAACAGCTAACGAAAGTCGTATAAGATGTGATGATGTAAAAGTGGATTTCATTGGATATTCCGAAAATTAAATTATTAATTAATCCTTGTTTCATTCCTGTACTGCTTACTGATAAATCACTGAAAAGTTCACTGCCGCGCTAGCGTCGCCCGCAACGACTTTTTCAGAGACCGATCGGTATTTGGCGGTAAAATACAAGACGGACTTACCATCAAGAACCGGATAGTGTGAAATCGGTGATGAGTTAGGAATAATTAACTCCCCTTTACTGTCGAAAATACCGATCCCCATACCTTTGGCTGAATCAGCCCCAAAACCGGCTTTAAATACCTGGGGGTCATTCTCATCAACTGAACCCGTAAAGGCGACCGAGGCAAACTGAAAAAGTCCGTTATCGCAGTTATCCAGCTTAATCCAGAAGGTTTTTGGTGCAGACCAGCTGCCACGAGACGGGAAATCTGCAGCCTTAACCTGATCCATCATCACGCTTTGGTGAAGACTTTGTGCTTCTATGGAGCAAGGTGCATTTACCACAGAACCATAAAAATGCATGTCGCCACCGCTGAAATTTACTGGACTGTTAGCATTGGCAAAAAAACTGAATAAAGGGATGATAATTATCATTAAAAAAAGACGAAACATTTTCTCTTGCTCTTTAAAAATAATTATTCGGTGTGAAACTAACGCTCTCCCTTTGTATCGGGAGAGCATTGTCAGATCAGGAGTAAGTGATCTGGAATGTCGCGATAGATTCAACCGCACCAGCGGTTGGCGTATCGGCAGTCGTCACGTAGTCCACACTCATTGGGATCTTATTGGTGCCGGTAGATAAGGACTGGCTGGAAGATTCTTTCTCTACGTCCAGTTTGTTACCATCAGGACCATACAGCTGCAGCGCCACGCCCGTTGCCGCCCCGGAACCTGCGGTGTTAGCCAGTACGCCCGCCTGGTCTGGGCTGGACTGACCGTGGAAAGTCACGGTCGCATTTGTATAGGTCGTCACATCACAATTCTCCAGATTGATGCTAAATGGCTTAGCCTGGCCAGATGCAGTGCCTTTTGTCCCCAAACTATCAAGGGTGACCTGATCCAGAGTCACGATACCATGTTCAGAATCAGCACTCACAGAGCAGGGCGCATCAGCAACGGAACCCACAAATTGAATTGTGCCGCCGCTTACCGTCGTCGTGCTTGCTGCCTGAGTAGTGAACGTTGTGCCAGCGATAAAGGACGTGGCAATAATGGCTAAAACGCGTTTTTTCATTTTTCAAACTCCCGAAACTAAATTTAACTTTCCCTTGTCACAGATTTCGCGTTAAGCGTTCATCTGACAGGAAAATTATCCAGGATTACTCTTCTCAATCACACAAAAAATAAATCCTATTTAGGATTTCAAACAGGACAGAAAATCCTGAGACATCTTCTAACTCAAGGAATATAGTTTCCTTATCAGCACGGATTTTGCTTACCACTTTATTATGGAGTGATTCACCTACCCGGGAGATTAATGTTGAAAATAATATTATCTGCACTAATTAGCTGTATAATTTCGGCAAGCTGTTTTAACGCTAACGCTACCGTCAATATTGGCGGCACGCGTCTGCTTTATAATGGTGATAAAAAAGAGGTGTCATTAAGTGTACGCAATCCGGATAGTACACCTTATCTGATTCAAACCGTTGTTGATAACCTGACTAACGATTCGCAAAAACCACCTTTTATCATTACCCCTCCGTTGTATCGGTTGGATGGTGGAAAAGAGAACTTGATGCGAATCATCATGTCCGGCAGCCTGCCGCAGGATAAAGAGTCAATGTACTGGCTGCGCGTTAAGGCTATTCCTTCTGCACCTCGTGAAAAAAATACCTTGCAGATTGCCGTCGCGACCAGCATCAAGCTGATTTATCGCCCGGCGGGACTAAAAGATATCAATGTTGAAAAAGAGAGCGAAAAACTCAGCTGGCGAGTCTCCGGCGATAAACTGGAAGTCACTAATCCGACACCGAGCTTTATCAACTTCAACGAAATTATCGTTGCCGGAAAGAAACTTCAGAACGTGTCTTATGCTGCGCCAGGCACAACCACGACTTTTACTCTCCCCTCAGGAGTAAGGAGCGGAAATCTAGAATTTAGTGTTATTAGCGACTTTGGCGCAGTGGGCTCACTGCATTCTACATCTGTATAACCGAGTTATGACTATGATTCACATTAATAAATATTTTCTTTCAACACTGACAGTGCTTTATATCGCATCGGGTCTGTCTCATTATGCCCTCGCCACCGACCCAGTGACGCTGAACATAACAGGCAACGTGGTTGCATCTCCGTGCGAAGTCAGCGCCGCCAGCGAAAATATGACTATTGACTTGGGCGGCGGTAAAGATCTGCAGACCACGGATCTGAATGCCGCAGGCAGTAGTTCTGCATGGATACCTGTTAAGGTTTCCCTGGAAAATTGCCCTGCAGGTACATCCAGCGTAACGGCAACCTTCCACGGCACCGCAGATGCAAGTGATGCGGACACCCTCTACAGCAACACCGGTACAGCAACCAACGTGGCCGTACAACTGGAAGGCAAGTCCGGAGAGGCATACGGTAACGGTAAGACATCCACAATAACTATTGCTGATGCCACTGACGGTAAACCAACCTGGGATCTACAGACACGTGCATTCAGCAAATCAGGTGGCGTGACCCCGGGAACCATCAGTTCAGTGATTACGATGTCCTTCGCCTACAATTAAAACATTTTAAAAATTCGTTAAACAGCCTAGTGACTGGCTGTTTAACGAAAAAACATTATAATTAGGTTGTTTAACTATTCATCGAATTTTTAATTTATTGTTTTTTTATTTTTTTGTTATACTTAGTAAATAATTCAAGTGGAGTTAGACAGCTATGAAACCTCTGAGGCATATTGAAAACGTCATTATGGCAGCATCCGTTCCATCAAATATTCGTAGTGCTCAGCCTCGCCAAATTATATCGCTTAGTCATTCTCCTGAACCGATGACCATGATTTTACATAAAGGTACCATGGCCATATATCGCAACAATGATAATTTATTAATGCGTTATATTAGAGGGGTTATGATTTTCGGGTTGAATGATCTAATGGATATAAATGACGGAATCTATTTGAAGGCTGGTGAAAACGTCTGCTACGAAATCATACCGACCAGAGAACTATTCGCTATTGTTGAACGTGATAATCTCTGGAAGGATGTATCATATATCCTAATGTTTAGCGCTAAACGGCTAGTAGAATCATATGAAACAAGCGTAGGTTTAAGTACTTACGAATTGATAAAAATAAACCTTCAAAATCTTATGGATGAAGAAGAATATGTGCGTTTAAATATAAATGCTTGTGATTACATCCAGGAAAAAACAAACCTATCAAGAAGCAGAATTATGGCCATTCTTCGCGAATTAAAAATTGGGGGGTACATAGAACTTACAAAAGGTATCTTAAACAGGCTCAACAAACTTCCTTCGAAGTTTTAAATTGCGATTTGAAGCATCCCCTTCTTTGATAGACATCAGCCCTCTGAAATAAACTCTTTCTGGGGGGGGAGGTAAACCAATTGTCACTATTAATGGGTTTTTTATATATGCCAAAAAAAATCATTTCCATTACAGATAATACCAACAAAAAAATGCGCGTATTATCCTCCGAAAATGAATTCGAAAACTGGTATCGAGAACAATATGATTTCAGTATGTTTTCTGAAGAAGAAATAAAGCTAGCCATTCAGGATGACAGGCCGGAAAAATACCCGTGCATCCCATTGATTATTAAGGAGGATATTGCATTGCTATATTTAAGTAACGATTTTATACTACATTGTGTAGGAGTAATATTTGATAAAAAGAGATAAACTAAAAAATATTACAGTTTGTTGCTTTTCAATCTTATGCGTTTCAAATAAATAACTTAATTAAAAATCAATAATGGTAAGAATTTAGATTGGACGGATGCGAAATTTATAACAAAGCACACGTTTAACGCTTGAAATTACTTCAGCACTAATAAAACATCACTAGATGATTTTTATGGATGGTTTATAATATATGAATCACTTTATCATCAGCAATAACAGTTTTTTACGAGAAGGGTTAAATGAGTGTTTAAAATCATTAAATACAGAACATTTCTGGTGCTGCATAGATCTGAATTATTGCAGCAGCCTAACAGAAATATACTCACTGCTAACAACAGAGGTTATAAACTCCAGATACAGAGTTTTTTTCATTGGTAACAACAGTATTTACAACGAATTATTAACACCATTACATCCTGTTAGAATGAATGATAGTCGATATAAGATTATGCATTTTTTTACTGAAAACAAGGGAGTCACTGTTGATTATGCTAAAGAATATATTTCTTCTCTCAAGGCTCTTGATCTGCTTACTTTAAATGAAAAAAAATTATGCAGATTGTTAGCTCAAATTGATATTAAAGAAGTAGCAAAACTTGAATGCTTATCTATCAAAACCATTTACGGCATGAAATACAAACTAGCAAAAAAACTACATATTAATAACCAGATGCACTTTAATCTCTTCCTTTCCAAGGAAATAAATAAAATTAAATAACAATATTTTTCTTCAGACATGATAATCTTCCCCCGTTGGTTAGTACGACGCGATGTTAGTAAGAGTTGCTGAGGAATAAGGTATGCCGTTTCCCTCAATGAGAGTAATCACTGCCGTATCGTGTTATAGATGAAATGTGGGCTCTGGTCGTCAAGCATAAATGAAGTGATTTTATCTGACCGCCGAAACCCACGAATGATTCTACACGTATCCGTATAGAATCATTCAGTAACGGTGAAAAGGAATACGAATTGCATCGCTGAATAACTGTCAGGCCTCAGGATGACGGCCTGTTTACCGGACTTTCATCAGGTGAGTTGACCAAGGGGGAGAAAACCACGATCTTCGTAGTGGCCGGAACCTGAACTTTCAGGTGGTCTGTCAGGAGATTCAGAAGGCTGGTTTTGCCGGCACCCCACTTCCCTTCAATACCAATAACGGTACTGACATTTTCATCCAAGACGCTGATGCTGTGGGCCAGCCCCTCCCCTATCGCCGTATACCCGTAACGGTCATCTTCAGCCTTCAGTACCGGACCTTCAAAGCCGGCGCGAGACAGTGCATTTTTAGTCACCATCTACAAATCTTCGTACAGGCAGCGCAGACCGGTCAGGGCCTCCGCCACCATAAAAATTCGTAACCCGTCAATACCAAAGCCTCCTTGTGGCGTGACGTTTCCCGGCGGGGAGAACATCACGCGTTCACCCTAGTGACTGTGTGCCTCCAGACAGATTAGCATCGCCAACAATGCTAGGCATGATTATCACCCTTATCCTCGCTACACAGAACTCATCTGCCCCCTTGATCTTTGCTATCGATCTACAATACTGTATATAAATACAGTAATCATTAACGGTGATCATCATGCGGTTCTTCGCGCCTACCGAGCTACGCCAGATAATGGCGTTTCCCATGTTCAATGACCTTGTTCCTTGCGGTTTTCCCAGTCCTGCGCAGGACTATGTTGAGCGTCGTATAGATCTGAATGAACTTATGGTCCAGCACCCAAGTGCGACCTATTTCGTCAAATCTAGCGGTGACTCAATGGTTGAAGCAGGAATTGGCGAAGGCGATTTACTGGTTGTAGACAGCTCCCGCAAGGCTAAACACGGCAACATTATCATTGCTACCGTCAACGGTGAGTTCACTGTTAAACGCCTGCAGTTGCATCCTATTGTTATGCTCAAGCCTGAAAATCCCGCTTACAAGCCCATACTGATCGGTAGCGAAGACAATCTAGAGGTTTTCGGCGTAGTAACCTATATCGTGAAATCTGCGAGCTGACCATGTTTGCACTGTGTGATGTGAACTCTTTTTATGCTTCCTGCGAAACCGTTTTTCGCCCGGACCTGAAGGGCCGACCCGTGGTTGTTTTGTCAAATAATGACGGTTGCGTTATTTCTCGTTCTGCCGAAGCAAAACCTTTTGTAAAAATGGGCGAGCCCTATTTTAAACAAAAGGATATCTTCAGACGGCACGGTGTGGTGTGCTTCAGCAGCAACTATGAACTCTACGCCGATATGTCAAACCGGGTGATGACCACGCTGGAAGAGATGTCTCCTCGCTGTGAAATATACTCAATTGACGAATTATTTTGTGACCTAACCGGTGTCAGGAACTGTCGCGATCTTTCCGAATTTGGGCGTGAAATCAGAGCTACAGTACTACAGCGTACGCATCTGACAATAGGAGTCGGTATTGCACAGACAAAAACCCTGGCCAAACTGGCAAACCATGCGGCAAAACGATGGCAGCGGCAGACTGGAGGCGTCGTTGATCTATCGAATGTGGATCGCCAGAGAAAACTGATGTCAGTCCTGCCGGTCGAAGAGGTCTGGGGGATCGGTCGACGAATTACCAAAAATCTTGAAGCTATGGGCATCAAAACGGTATTGCAACTGGCGGAAACCGATATTCGGTTCATCAGAAAGCATTTTAATGTTGTGCTGGAGAGAACGGTCCGCGAATTGCGGGGGGAACCGTGCCTTGAGCTGGAAGAATTTACACCGGTAAAGCAGGAGATCATCTGTTCTCGTTCGTTCGGTGGGCGCATCACCGGATACGAAGAGATGCGTCAGGCAATCTGTAGTTATGCGACCCGGGCCGCGGAGAAATTGCGTAATGAACACCAGCACTGCCGATTTATCTCAGCATTTGTTAAAACCTCCCCCTTCGCGCCTAACGAACCGTATTATGGTAATAGCGCTTCGGTAAAACTGCTCATACCGACCCGAGACAGCAGAGATATCATCGATGCGGCCATCCGCTGTCTGGATGTTATCTGGAAAAACGGGCATCGGTATCAGAAAGCGGGCGTCATGCTGGGTGATTTTTATAGCCAAGGTGTCGCCCAACTTAATCTGTTTGACGACAATACACCAAGGAAAAATAGCCAAAAGTTAATGGATGTATTAGATCATTTGAATGCTGAAAATGGCCGTGGAACGCTCTATTTCGCTGGACAAGGGATCCAGCAACAATGGCAGATGAAACGGGAAATGCTTTCACCTCGATACACAACACGATTTGCTGATCTCCCCACTGTTAAATGAATAGACTGAATCGCCCTTAACCCGCCCTACGGTTCTCCCCGATATGCGTTAACGGACTTAACAGCACAAGCCATATACAAGTAATAGCAAATCACTTATTTATGACTTATAAAAAAGAATTCACTACGACATAACTAAGCATTGACTTTAAAGTCAGATAAAAGCATATTTTACCTAACGAATTAACAAGACTTACTGGAGAATATTTTCAATGCCAGCCCGTGACTATCCAGACAAGCTTGTTGCACGCGGTCTGGCAAAGGAGGCCGATCTCAGGATGTTGAGCGCCCGCATCGATCCCGATCTGATGGAGTACATCAGAACCACCGCCTTTGAGACGCGTAAGAGCAAGCAGGAGATTGTGGCGGAAGCATTAGCGCTGCACAGGCAGAAAAGTCAGACAGGAGCCTAAGCGCGCAAAGCCGGAAGCATCCTTCAGGCTTTGCGCGTGTCACCTTTAATCCATCAGCGAATTCAGCGTTTCCAGTGCTTCAGGCGGCAGCTGCAGTTCCCCCGCCGCGAGGTTTTGCCGCAGATGCGCCACGGAAGAGGTGCCCGGGATCAGCAGAATATTCGGAGAACGCTGCAGCAGCCATGCCAGCGCAACCTGCATTGCCGTGACGCCCAGTGAATCCGCGACAGCCTTCAGCCCGGAAGATTGCAGCGGCGTAAAGCCTCCCAGTGGGAAGAACGGCACATACGCAATCCCCTGCTGCGCCAGCAGATCCACCAGCGCGTCGTCACCCCGGTTCACAATGTTGTACATGTTCTGCACGCACACCACCGGCACCATCTTCTGCGCTTCTGCAACCTGGGTGGCCGTGACGTTGCTCAGGCCAATATGCCGCACCAGCCCCTGCTGCTGTAATTCTGCCAGGGTGGAGAGCGGTTCAGCAATCGACCCTTCCGCAGGCCCGTGTGCGCTAAACATGATCCGCAGATTCACCACGTCCAGCACGTCCAGCTGCAGATTACGCAGGTTGTCATGCACCGCCTGCGTCAGTTCCTGCGCGGAAAAGGCCGGCAGCCAGGCGCCTTTGTCGTTGCGACGGGCGCCAATCTTGGTGACGATCGTCAGATCGTCCCGGTAAGGATGAAGCGCCTCGCGGATCAGCTGGTTGGTGATATGAGGACCATAAAAATCACTGGTATCAATATGGTTCACCCCCGCCGTCACCGCTTCGCGCAGCACGTCCAGCGCGGCCTGCTTATCCTTCGGTGGGCCAAAGACGCCCGGCCCGGCGAGCTGCATCGCACCGTAGCCCAGTCTTTTAACCGTCCGCGTCCCGAGCGCGTACGTCCCGCTTTTATCAATGCTGCTCATGTTGACCTTCCTCATAAAAATGATCCGGATTTACAACAGGTTCCTCACCGGAGCCCTTAGTTAAGCGCGAGTTAAATTAAAGTTTAAATTCTATACGACGATAGTATTGGTGTACCTCTGCATCCTTTCTAACGGACGACCGCTATGCTGAAAAATCTGCACGTGATTACCGGAATTATCTTTGCCCTCACCATATTCTGTCTGCTGCAAGTTGTCACGGGAGGGTTGTTCTACTCTGCCGTCAGCAACGATCGCCATAACTTCCAGAATTCCGGCGTGCTCAACGCCCAGCAGGAAAGCCTGAGCGACAGCGTGAACACGCTGGTGAAAACGCGCGTCACCGTCACCCGCGTGGCGATCCGCTACCTGAAAAACCAGCGTGACCCGGCTTCCCTTGCGGCGATCAATAAACTGCTGGGCACCGCAGGCGACTCGCTGGCAAAAGCCGAAGCCTATAACAAAGAGTGGCAGAAACTGCCGCAGGTTAAGGGCCAGGAGGCGGCATTGACCGACGAGATGCAGAAATCCTGGAACCAGATGCACGAAGTCATGCGTTTATCAATTGAGTATCTGCGCGCCGACAACTATCAGGCCTATGGCGATCTGGACGCCCAGCAGGCACAGGACGAGATGGAAGCGGTCTATAACCGCTGGCGCGCCGAAAACAATACCCTGCTGAAGGCGGCAACCGAAGAGAACCAGAGCAGCTTCACGCAGATGCAGTGGACGCTGGCGGCTATTCTGCTGGCCGTGATCGCGGTTCTGGTGGTCATCTGGCAGGGGTTACAGCACCTGCTGTTAAAACCACTCCACTCCATTATGAACCATATTCGCGCCATTGCAGGGGGCGACCTGACGCAGGAGATCGCTATCTCGGGTCGCAATGAGATGGGTCAGCTGGCCGCCGGCCTGCATGAGATGCAGCAGTCGCTGGTGACCACCGTCAGCGCCGTACGGGGAAGTACGGATTCCATCTACACCGGCGCAGGTGAAATTGCCGCAGGGAGCAACGATCTTTCCGCTCGCACCGAACAGCAGGCCGCCTCGCTCGAAGAGACCGCTGCCAGCATGGAAGAGCTGACCGCGACGGTTAAGCAGAACTCCGATAACGCCCGTCAGGCCACGCTGCTGGCGAAAAATGCCTCTGAAACGGCCGCGCGCGGCGGTCACGTCGTGGATAACGTGGTTCGCACCATGAACGAAATCGCCGACAGTTCGCAGCAAATTGCGCATATTACCGGCGTGATCGACAGCATCGCGTTCCAGACCAACATTCTGGCGCTAAACGCCGCGGTGGAAGCGGCACGCGCCGGGGAACAGGGCCGTGGTTTTGCGGTCGTTGCAGGTGAAGTCCGTACCCTGGCGAGCCGCAGCGCGCAGGCGGCGAAAGAGATCAAAGGGCTTATCGAGAACTCCGTCAGCCGGGTGAATACCGGTTCTGAGCAGGTCAGCGAGGCGGGCTCCACCATGAAGGAAATTGTCGCCGCCGTCACCCGCGTGACCGATATTATGGGCGAGATTTCCTCTGCCTCTGACGAGCAGAGCCGCGGCATTGAGCAGGTGAGCCTGGCCGTTTCGCAGATGGACAGCGTGACGCAGCAAAACGCCGCGCTGGTGCAGGAATCCGCCACAGCGGCGGCGGCGCTGGAAGATCAGTCCGAGCAGCTGCGCCAGGCGGTGGCCGCGTTTCGTCTGAACGGCAAAGAAAAAGCGGTAGCCCCGCGCCCGGCCAGCGTGAAAACGCCCCAGCTGTTGCGCCCGGCAACCGCAAACGCCTCCACCGACAGCAACTGGGAAACCTTCTGAGTTTCAGGCGGGCGAGAATATCGCCCGCTAGCGGCTGCGCTTGGCGTGCCGCTCCCAGTTCTCCTGTTTTGCTTCACCGGATTTACGCAGTGAAACGTAACATGCCCCGCTGCCGCCGTGATGCGGCAGCGCCACGCAAAAGGCCTGTACTTCCTCAAATTCGGTTAACCAGCGCGCCAGATAGCTGCGCACCACATTGGGATGCGAGTTTTGCTCGCGCCCTTTCCCGTGAATGATAATCAGATTGCGTAACCCGTCTCGTCCGGCCTGGCGAATAAAAGAATAGAGCATCTGACGGCAGCGTTCGGCAGGCTGACGCAGGAGGTTTAAGCTGGCCTGGCGGGCATATTTACCCGAGCGCAGCTTATCAATAACGCCCTGCTGTACCCCTTCGCGCTGGAACGCCAGCGGTTCTTCCAGGGGAAGCAGGTCAAGAAAATCCAGCGTAAGGAAGTTATCCAGCTGTTCGCTATCCACCTCCTGGCGCGTCCGCGTATTGCGGCTGGGCTGCCAGTGAATATCCGGGCCACGCTTCAGCGGCTGGACATCTTCCATGGCGTCAAGAAAAAAGGATTTGTCGTCAGGGTTCATGGATATCCTCCGGCTACAACTGAGGACGGTACTATACCTGCGCCCGAGACAGGCCTCAATCACCGTTACAGGCCGCCGCGCGCCATAAATATTAACCTGATGAATATATATAGTATTTATAAAATGGATTTAAATCGGACTTAACTAAAATTTCAGCAAGGATGAAATAAGTGATTTGTGTTAAATTTTCGTAAAATCAAACACTCAATATCCTTTCATTTTGCGGAAAAGGTGTTATACCTAAATATACCTGCTTCATGGATATAATACTCAGGATTGGCGAAAGGACGCACTGCTGTGTGTACTGGAGGATCTGTCTGATGTCGGGCAGATCCTGTTTTTTTATTATCTCACTTTCACGCCACGATTATTTTCCTCGCTTCCCTCCTGAATTGCGTAATTAACGATTCAGCCAGAGGCGTCTGACGTGAATCGCGGCGTTGAATTAAATAATATGCTGCTTTGGGAAGCGATTCGACAACCGGCAGCATGACCAGGCGGTGCGCCAGAAGCGGGTCACAGCCTAATTCCTGCGGCAATATGCTTAAGAAATCACTTTGCGCGACCAGGCTAATACAGGATGAAAATGTTTCGCAGACCACACCAATTCGCGGTATTTGCGAGCGATGGCTAAATACCTCTTCTAACTGCTTATAATAACTTCCCCGCGGCGTCGGCATTGTCCAGTTATAATGCAGAAGTTCATTAATCGACGTTGCCCCCGTTGCCGGATGCCCTTCGCGACAAAATACCGCAAACGGCTTCTCGAAGAGTTTTTCAAACGTAAATTCCTGGTCGTAAGGTCCCTGATAATAGGTGTTGATGGTGAAGTCCAGCTCGCCCTGGCGTAATTCATTGATCATCGACACCAGCTGCCCTTCCATTATCCGCACCTTGACCTGCGGATGCTGCGCATGGAAGCGTGTGATAACGGCGGGCATAAGCGTGCGCGAAACGCTGGCCCCCATTCCGATGTTGATCTGCCCGGCCAGCTCACCCTGCCGCTGACGGATGTCATCCTGCGCGGCACGCAGCTCTTCCAGAATCAACCGGGCGCGCTGGTAAAAGCCCTCACCGCATTCGGTCAACGCGACGCCCTTACTCCTGCGCACGAAAAGCTGCGCCGCCATGCCCTCCTCCAGCTCTTTGATGGATTTGGTCAGCGCCGGTTGCGAAAGATTCAGCGTCCTGCTGGCACCGCGAATGCTGCCCTGACGCGCAACCTCAACAAACGCCCGGATTTGATGAAATTTAATCTGGAATGTCATAGCCCGACCGATAACCGTTGTTTATCAGAGTAAAGAAACTGTCATCTACTTTAATGGAAAGGGATGTGCGAGGGTAATTCCTGAATGGTTAAAACTGTGAAAAATCGGTTAGTGATAAGTAAAAACTATCACGGCGTGAAGCAGTTCACATATTTTAATGATGACAGGAACAGATATGGACACACTGGCGCAGTACATCCAGACGTTAACGCCGCAGCTGAGCGCGTGGCGTCGCGATTTTCACCATTTTGCGGAATCCGGCTGGGTAGAGTTTCGTACCGCCGCGAAAGTCGCGGAAATACTGGACTCGCTGGGTTACGCACTGGCGATGGGCCGCGACGTGGTCGATGCCGAAAGCCGGATGGGGTTACCCGATGACACAACCCTGGCGCGAGAGTTTGCCCGCGCGCGGGCGCAGGGCGCGCCTGAGAAATGGCTGGCGCCGTTTGAAGGCGGGTTCACCGGCATTGTCGCCACCCTGAATACCGGCCGCCCGGGCTCAACCCTGGCATTTCGCGTCGACATGGACGCCCTTGATTTAAGCGAAGCGCTTGACGACAGCCATCGCCCGTTCCGCGACGGGTTTGCCTCCTGCAATCCGGGCATGATGCACGCCTGCGCGCACGACGGCCACACCACGATTGGTCTGGGACTGGCACAGGTGCTTAAGCAGAATGAAGCCCGGCTCAACGGCACCATCAAGCTGATCTTCCAGCCTGCCGAAGAAGGAACGCGCGGCGCGCGCGCCATGGTTGCCGCCGGGGCGCTGGATGACGTGGACTATTTCACGGCTATCCATATTGGCACCGGCGTACCTGCCGGGACGGTAATCTGCGGCAGCGATAACTTTATGGCCACCACCAAGTTCGACGTGAGCTTCACCGGCGTGGCCGCGCACGCGGGCGGTAAGCCGGAGGACGGTCGTAACGCCCTGCTCGCCGCCGCGCAGGCCGCCCTCGCCCTGCACAGCATCGCCCCGCACAGCGACGGCGCATCCCGGGTGAACGTCGGGGTGATGCAGGCGGGCAGCGGGCGCAACGTGGTCCCCGCGAATGCGCTGATTAAGGTTGAAACCCGCGGCGAAAGCGAAGCGATTAATCAGTACGTCTTTGAACGCGCGAAGGCGGTGATTACCGGCGCGGCGGCGCTCTACGGCGTGAGCGCGGAGATGCGCCTGATGGGGGCAGCCACCTCCAGCGCGCCGACGCCGGCCTGGGTTGATTATCTGCGCGAACAGGCGAGCCGGGTTTCCGGGGTTGTTCACGCCATCGATAAGGTGAAGGCGCCAGCGGGCTCCGAAGACGCCACGCTGATGATGGCCCGCGTGCAGCAGAACGGCGGCATGGCGTCCTATATGGTGTTTGGCACGGATTTGAGCGCCGGGCATCACAACGAAAAATTCGACTTCGATGAGCAGGTGATGCCTGTCGCCATCGAAACGCTGGCGCGAACTGCGCTTAATTTCCCGTGGACGCGAGGTGTGTAATGCAGGAGAACTACGCTTTTATTGCCGATGCAATCGACACGCGATGTCGGACGTTAACCGATATTGCCGACGCGATCTGGGATCGTCCCGAAACCCGCTTTGAAGAGTTCTGGTCCGCCGAACGGCTGGCCAGCGAGCTGGAAGCAGAAGGCTTCACGCTGACCCGCGAGGCAGGCGGTATTCCAAATGCCTTTATCGCCAGCTTCGGCAGCGGAAAACCGGTTATCGCCCTGCTGGGCGAGTACGACGCGCTGGCCGGGTTAAGCCAGCAGGCACACTGCGCGACCGCGCAAACCGCCACGCCGGGGGCTAACGGCCACGGCTGCGGACATAACCTCTTAGGCACCGCGGCGCTTGCGGGCGCGGTGGCGGTGAAAAGCTGGCTGGAGCAGCACGGCGGCAGCGGAACGGTGCGTTTCTACGGCTGTCCCGGTGAGGAAGGCGGCTCCGGGAAAACCTTTATGGTGCGCGAAGGGCTATTTGATGACGTCGATGCCGCCGTCACCTGGCACCCGGAAGCCTTTGCCGGGATGTTTAACGTCAGCACGCTGGCGAATATTCAGGCCGCCTGGCGCTTTCACGGCGTGGCGGCGCATGCGGCCAACTCTCCTCACCTGGGACGCAGCGCGCTGGACGCCGTGACGCTGATGACCACCGGCACCAACTTCCTTAACGAACACATCATCGAGAAAGCGCGCGTCCATTACGCCATTACCGACACCGGCGGGATTTCGCCCAACGTGGTGCAGGCGCAGGCCGAGGTACTGTACCTGATCCGCGCCCCTGAGATGGCGGATGCGCAGCAGATCTACGAGCGCATCGAGAAAATTGCCCAGGGCGCGGCAATGATGACCGAAACCACCGTCGAGTGCCGCTTTGATAAAGCCTGCTCCAGCTACCTGCCGAACCGCACGCTCGAGGCGGCGATGTATCGCGCCCTGCAGCACTACGGCACGCCGCAGTGGACCGACGAAGAGCGAGAGTTTGCCCGCGAGATCCGCGCCACGCTGACGCCCAACGATCTGCAAAACAGCCTGAAAAATATTGCCGCCACGGGTGGCGACGCGGGTAAAGCCTTTGCCCGTCGTCATCAGGCGACGCTGCTGGTGGATGAAGTCGCGCCTTACGCCGTCACCGACAACGTGCTGGCGGGTTCAACCGACGTGGGCGACGTCAGCTGGAAAATGCCGGTCGCCCAGTGCTTCAGCCCCTGCTTTACCGTCGGCACGCCGCTGCACACCTGGCAGCTGGTGTCTCAGGGGCGAACCTCTATTGCCCACAAAGGCATGCTGCTGGCCGGAAAAGTGATGGGCGCAACCGCGCTCAACCTGCTGCAGGACGCATCGCTGCTGAAAGAATGCCGTGAAGAGTTTGAACAGCAAATACAGGAAAAACCGTACGCGTGTCCGATCCCACAGGGCGTGACACCGTCACCTTTAAAATAAAAAAACACAACACAACAACACAACACTCCCGAGGAACGCCCATGAGTATGTCATCCATACCTTCGCATTCCCCATCCGGTAAGCTCTATGGCTGGGTTGAAAGGATCGGCAATAAAGTGCCGCACCCTTTCCTGCTGTTTATCTATCTGATTGTGATTTTGATGGTCGCCACCGCCGTGCTCTCCGCCTTTGACGTGAGCGTGCGCAGCCCGGCCGACGGCAGCCTGGTGGCGGTAAAAAACCTGCTCAGCGTTGACGGGCTGCACTGGTTTTTACCCAACGTGATTAAAAACTTCAGCGGCTTCGCCCCGCTCGGCGCCATTCTGGCGCTGGTGCTGGGCGCCGGGCTGGCTGAACGCGTGGGCTTGCTGCCTGCATTAATGGTGAAGATGGCTTCTCACGTCAGCGCGCGTTACGCCAGCTATATGGTGCTGTTTATCGCCTTCTTCAGCCATATCTCCTCCGACGCCGCGCTGGTGATCATGCCGCCGATGGGGGCGCTGATCTTCCTCGCCGTCGGGCGCCACCCCGTGGCGGGCCTACTGTCGGCGATTGCGGGGGTGGGCTGTGGATTTACCGCCAACCTGCTGATCGTCACCACCGACGTGCTGCTCTCGGGCATCAGTACGGAGGCGGCGAAAACCATTGATGCGGCCATGCACGTCAGCGTGATCGACAACTGGTACTTTATGGCAAGCTCGGTCATTGTCCTGACGATTGTCGGCGGGCTGATTACCGATAAGATCGTCGAGCCACGCCTGGGCAAATGGGAAGGCCGTAGCGATGAAAAGCTGGAGACGCTGAGCGAAACGCAGCGCTTTGGCCTGCGCGTGGCGGGGATTGTCTCGCTGGCCTTTATCGCCGCGGTGGCGCTGATGGTGGTGCCGGAAAACGGCATACTGCGCGATCCGGTTAAACATACGGTCCTGCCTTCGCCGTTTATCCAGGGCATCGTGCCGCTGATTATTCTGTTTTTCTTTGTCGTCTCGCTCGCCTACGGTATCGCCACCGGTAAAATCCGCCGCCAGGGCGATCTGCCGCAGCTGATGATCGAGCCGATGAAAGAGATGGCGGGCTTTATCGTGATGGTGTTCCCGCTGGCGCAGTTTGTGGCGATGTTTAACTGGAGCAACATGGGCAAGTTTATGGCCGTGGGCCTGACCGACGCGCTGGAAGCGGCAGGGCTAAGCGGCGTACCGGCGTTTGTCGGCCTGGCGCTGCTGTCATCCCTGCTGTGCATGTTTATCGCCAGCGGCTCCGCCATCTGGTCGATTCTGGCCCCGATCTTCGTGCCGATGTTTATGATGCTGGGTTTTCACCCGGCGTTTGCCCAGATCCTGTTCCGTATCGCGGACTCCTCGGTGATACCGCTGGCACCGGTTTCGCCGTTTGTTCCGCTGTTTTTAGGCTTCCTCCAGCGCTATAAACCCGAGGCCAAACTGGGTACCTACTATTCGCTGGTTTTACCCTACCCGCTTATCTTTTTAGGGGTATGGCTGGTGATGCTGGTGGCGTGGTATCTTGTCGGCCTGCCGATTGGGCCGGGAATATACCCGAGGCTAAACTAAAGGAATGAGGATGCTGAGATTACTCGAAGATAAGATTGCGACGCCGCTTGGGCCGCTGTGGGTGATCGCGGACGAGCAGTTTTGCCTGCGCGCCGTTGAGTGGGAAGAGCACAGCGACCGCATGGAAGAGCTGCTCAATATTCATTACCGCCTGCAGGGTTATGAACGTATCAGCGCCACCAACCCGGGTGGGCTGAGCGACAAGCTTGCGGCGTACTTCGAAGGCGATCTCAGCATCATTGATACTCTGCCGACCGCCACGGCTGGCACGCCTTTTCAGCGCGAAGTGTGGCAGGCGCTGCGGTCGATTCCGTGCGGGCAGGTCATGCATTACGGCCAGCTCGCGGAGCAGTTAGGTCGCGCAGGCGCTGCACGCGCGGTGGGTGCCGCTAACGGCTCTAACCCGGTCAGCATAGTGGTGCCCTGCCATCGCGTCATTGGCCGCAACGGTACCATGACAGGCTATGCCGGTGGCGTGCAGCGAAAAGAGTGGTTGCTGCGTCACGAAGGGTATCTCTTGCTCTAGTTCCCAGGCTTTTTGTGCTTAATTTTCTACCGGTTAGGCTAAAAATCCATAATCAAGCTGTGGAATTTCAAGAAGATGGCGACGCATTGTCGTCTCTTGTCCTTATTGAGGATTTGTCAGGCTTACGTACTTACCAAAAAGATGTTAAAATTGACCAATATCAATTAAGGCTTGAGCAAACCTATGATCCCGGAAAAGCGAATTATACGACGCATTCAGTCTGGCGGTTGTGCTATCCATTGCCAGGATTGCAGCATCAGCCAGCTCTGTATCCCGTTTACCCTGAATGAGCATGAACTCGATCAGCTTGATAATATTATCGAGCGTAAGAAGCCTATTCAGAAAGGGCAGACTCTGTTTAAAGCGGGAGACGAACTGAAATCGCTCTATGCTATCCGTTCTGGCACCATCAAGAGCTACACCATCACCGAACAGGGCGATGAGCAGATCACCGGCTTCCATCTGGCGGGTGACCTGGTAGGCTTTGATGCCATCGGTACGGGCCACCACCCGAGCTTTGCTCAGGCACTCGAAACCTCGATGGTTTGCGAAATTCCGTTTGAAACCCTGGACGATCTGTCCGGCAAGATGCCTAACCTGCGTCAGCAGATGATGCGTCTGATGAGCGGTGAGATCAAAGGCGATCAGGACATGATCCTGCTGCTTTCTAAAAAGAATGCCGAAGAGCGCCTGGCCGCGTTTATCTACAACCTCTCCCGCCGCTTCGCCGAGCGTGGCTTCTCGCCGCGTGAATTCCGTCTGACGATGACGCGTGGCGATATCGGCAACTACCTGGGTCTGACCGTGGAAACCATCAGCCGTCTGCTGGGTCGTTTCCAGAAAAGCGGGATGCTGGCCGTTAAGGGTAAATACATCACTATCGAAAACGGTGAAGCGCTGGCCGTTCTTGCCGGGCACGCCCGTAACGTGGCGTAACACTCCGCATATTGATGACCAGACTGATAAATTCTTGTGATTTATTGGTCTGGTGTAATCACTTCCGTTTCAAGATATTTTCACCGTAGTACGTCCCCACACAGCGCCCGAAAGGTTCTCGTTGAGGTTATGAATTGAGAGAAAGTTTGTTTTTCGTTTCAGTCGTGATTGCCTCAGTGACCTTTATCTTCATCTGGATCATGCTTGTCGGCCCAATGAAGGGGGAAGAAAAAACCTACGTCCAGGACTCCACGACCTTTGCGATAGCAGTGATGGTGCTGCTGTTTATTGCGTTTATCGCGGTGACGACGACGGTACTTTTCCTCTGATAAATTTTCATGAAATATTGATCTGGCAAAACCTCCCCTCTGTTTCATTCAGGATATATAGGTTACTCTTTTAATTACAGACTGTGGTGACAGTAGTAAGGAGACCTGTATGGCCAAGTATCAAAACATGCTGGTAGCTATCGATCCGAACCAGGACGATCAGCCGGCATTACGACGTGCTGTGTATTTACATCAACGGATTGGTGGCAAAATCAAAGCGTTTTTGCCGATCTATGACTTCTCGTATGAGATGACCACCCTTCTGTCGCCTGACGAGCGCACCGCTATGCGCCAGGGCGTCATCAGCCAGCGTACCGCGTGGATCCGAGAACAGGCGAAGTATTACCTGGAAGCGGGTGTTCCCATTGATATTAAAGTGGTCTGGCACAACCGACCTTTCGAAGCCATCATCCAGGAAGTTGTCGCCGGTGGGCACGATCTGCTGCTGAAGATGGCGCACCAGCACGACAAGCTGGAATCCGTGATCTTCACCCCGACCGACTGGCACCTGCTGCGCAAATGCCCTTGCCCGGTCTGGATGGTTAAAGACCAGCCGTGGCCTGAAGGCGGGAAAGCCGTTGTGGCGGTAAACCTCGCTAGCGAAGAGGATTACCACAACTCCCTGAACGAGAAGCTGGTGAAGGAGACCATCCAGCTTGCCGACCAGGTCAATCATACTGAAGTGCACCTGGTAGGTGCCTATCCGGTCACCCCTATTAACATTGCCATTGAGCTACCTGAATTTGACCCGAGCGTGTACAACGACGCGATCCGTGGTCAGCATCTGCTGGCCATGAAAGCGCTGCGCCAGAAATTCAGCATTGATGAGAAAATGACCCACGTGGAAAAAGGGTTGCCTGAAGAGGTGATCCCGGACCTGGCGGAACACCTGCAGGCGGGGATTGTGGTGCTGGGTACTATCGGCCGGACCGGTATTTCTGCCGCCTTCCTCGGCAATACCGCTGAACAGGTGATCGACCATCTGCGCTGCGACCTGCTGGTCATTAAGCCGGATGAGTACCAGACGCCGGTTGAGCTGGACGATCCGGAAGACGATTAACACCTGCGCCGCCCGACAATAAAAAAACCGCCAAATTCGGCGGTTTTTTCGTTTCAGCGTAACTTACAGCGCTTTCAGAATCGCATCCACGCTGGCTTTAGCATCGCCAAACAGCATGTGGGTATTCTCTTTGAAGAACAGCGGGTTCTGCACCCCGGCATAACCGGTATTCATAGAACGTTTGAAGACGATTACGTTCTGCGCCTTCCACACTTCCAGAACCGGCATACCGGCGATTGGGCTACCCGGATCGTCCTGTGCAGCAGGGTTAACGGTATCGTTGGCACCAATGACCAGCACGGTGTCGGTGTCGGCGAAATCATCGTTGATCTCATCCATTTCCAGCACGATGTCGTAAGGTACTTTCGCTTCCGCCAGCAGCACGTTCATGTGGCCCGGCAGACGCCCTGCCACCGGGTGAATACCAAAGCGAACCTTGATGCCCCGCGCGCGCAGCTTCTCGGTGATTTCCGCAACCGGATACTGCGCCTGCGCCACCGCCATGCCGTAGCCGGGGGTGATGATCACAGAATGCGAGTTTTTCAGCATGTCTGCGGTATCTTCCGCAGAAATTTCACGGTGCTCACCCACTTCTTCATCAGCACTGGAAGAAGTGCCATCTGTCCCGAAACCACCGGCGATTACGCTAATGAACGAACGGTTCATCGCCTTACACATGATATAAGACAGGATCGCACCGGAAGAACCCACCAGCGCACCGGTGACGATCAGCAGGTCGTTGCTCAGCATAAAGCCTGCCGCCGCTGCCGCCCAACCGGAGTAGGAGTTCAGCATCGAGACAACTACCGGCATATCCGCACCACCGATGGATGCCACCAGGTGCCAGCCGAATGCCAGCGCGATGATGGTCATTACCAGCAACGCCAGCACCTGCAGACCGACGCTTTCGGTACGCACGAAGACCACCAGCAGAACAAATGACACCACCAGCGCCGCCAGGTTCAGCTTATGACGGTTTGGCAGCATCAGCGGTTTAGAGGAGATCTTTCCGCGCAGTTTACCAAACGCGACAATGGAGCCCGTGAAGGTCACCGCACCGATGAAGATGCCCAGGAACACTTCAGTCAGGTGGATGTTGACCAGAATCGGTTCCAGACCCGGTTCGTGATACAGGTAGCTGTTGAAGCCCACCAGCACCGCGGCCAGACCCACAAAGCTGTGCAGAATGGCAACCAGCTCCGGCATCTCGGTCATTTCAACGCGTTTTGCCAGACGAATACCAATCGCGCCGCCGATGATCATCGCCACCAGGATCCACGCTACGTTGCCGGTATCCGGCCCGAAGATGGTGGCAATCAGCGCAATCGCCATCCCGGCGATACCAAAGTTATTCCCCTGCTGAGACGTTTCGTGTTTGGAAAGCCCCGCCAGACTGAAAATAAACAGGATTGCAGCAACAATGTATGCGGCTGTCACTAATCCTCCAGACATATGCTACCCCTTAGCCTTTACGAAACATTTTCAGCATGCGCTGAGTCACGGTGAAACCACCGAAAATATTGATACTGGCGATCAGCACCGCGATAAAGCTCAGGAAGCTGATCCAGCCGCCGTGACCAATCTGCAGTAACGCCCCCACCACGATGATCCCGGAGATAGCGTTGGTTACCGACATCAGCGGCGTGTGCAGCGCATGGGAGACATTCCACACCACGTAGTAGCCTACGACGCAGGAGAGCGCGAAGACGGTAAAATGGCCGAGGAACTCTTTTGGCGCGACGTCAGCCAGCCAGCCGAACAGAATAATTACCAGCGCCATGATCGCGTATTTACGCCACGGTGAAGCCGGTTTAGCAGGTTCTTTTGGCTCAGGCGCCGCTTTTGGTGCCGCCTGAGGCTGAGCAGAAACCTGAATAGGCGGCGCAGGCCAGGTAATTTCACCTTCACGGACCACGGTCACACCGCGCACCACCACATCGTCGAAATCAACGGTGACGTTGCCGTCTTTCTCTTTGCAGAGCAGCTTAAGCAGGTTGACGAGGTTGGTTCCGTACAGCTGAGAAGACTGCGTTGGCAGACGGCCCGGCAGATCGGTATAGCCGATCACCTTCACGCCGTTAGCGGTCGTGGTCACCTGATTCGGTACGGTATATTCACAGTTACCGCCGTTTTGGGCGGCCAGGTCGACAATCACGCTGCCCGGCTTCATGGAATCAACCATCTCACGGGTAATCAGCTTCGGCGCAGGTTTACCCGGGATAAGCGCGGTGGTGACAATAATGTCGACATCTTTCGCCTGAGCGGCGAAGAGTTCCATTTCGGCTTTGATAAAGGCTTCGGACATCACCTTCGCGTAACCATCGCCGCTGCCGGCTTCTTCCTTGAAATCCAGCTCAAGGAATTCGGCGCCCATACTCTGGACCTGTTCCTTTACTTCAGGACGGGTGTCAAAGGCGCGTACGATAGCGCCCAGGCTATTTGCCGCACCGATTGCAGCAAGGCCCGCCACGCCCGCGCCAATCACCATGACTTTCGCCGGAGGGACTTTACCCGCGGCGGTGATTTGACCGGTAAAGAAGCGACCAAATTCGTGGGCTGCTTCAACAATGGCGCGGTAGCCAGCAATGTTTGCCATGGAGCTTAAGGCATCCAGCGACTGCGCGCGCGAAATGCGCGGCACGGAGTCCATCGCCATTACGGTCACGCCACGGGCCGCCAGCTTCTCCATTAGCTCCGGGTTTTGCGCAGGCCAGATGAAGCTCACCAGGGTTGTCCCCGGATTCAGCAGCGCAATCTCACCCTCTTCCGGTGCGTTGACCTTCAGAATCACCTGCGACTGCCAGACGTCAGCACCGTCGACCACTTCCGCGCCAGCCTGGATAAAGGCCTCGTCATCGAAACTCGCCAGTTTGCCCGCGCCGCTTTCAACCGCGACCGTAAAACCCAGCTTAAGCAGTTGCTCCACCGTTTTCGGTGTTGCCGCTACGCGGGTTTCATTGGCTAACCGTTCTTTTGGTACCCCAATACGCATAGTTTTCCCTTCCATCGGTTCTTGATGATGGTTTATCGATAAATGCCCGCGGTTTGTATCAATTTTCACCATCGCGCCAGCGACGAGATATGATTAACCCCGGAAAATAAAACAGTAACAAACTGTCTATAACCTACTGAAAATAGCGCCCGTGATCTACCGCCAGAAAACACTATTTCTTACTTTATCTGTGAAAAATAAGCGATCGGCGTCACTGACAGTGATATTTACCTTAAATTCATCGCCGGAACCGATAAATCGCGCAAGCGAAGCGGTAAAAACATGATATAGCGCCGTAAGAGAACAACTTATTAACATTAAATTAACTTGTAAAAGTCATATGCTTTATCAGTTTTACTTGTCAAACGCGTGTTTTTTCAACATATCACTAAATGTTATCGAATAAGGTGATTCAGTGAGCACAGGCAGTGAAAAATGGCGCAGACAGCGACGGGTTTTAAATGCAATAATCGGGACCGTCTTAAATTAACAACAATACCAGTACATGGTTTGCGCAAGGCGAAGGATCATTTTTATGAAGCTTAAGAACACACTCCTGGCGTCCGCACTTCTTTCCGCGACCGCCCTGTCTGCGAATGCCGCAACAGAGTTAACGCCGGAGCAAGCGGCAGCGTTAAAACCTTTTGACCATACGGTCATTGTGGGTCGTTATAATTCTATTGGCGACGCCGTCGCCGCTGCATCAAAAGCTGCTGATAAAAACGGGGCGGCCTCGTTTTATGTCGTTGACCAGTCCGATTACGGCAACAGCGGTAACCTGCGCGTGACCATCGCGCTATTCAAAGACAATGCGCCAAAAGCTGACGCACCGAAAAACCGCGTGATCAACGGTGTTGTTGAACTGCCGAAAGATCAGGCGATTGAGCTGGAACCCTACGACACCGTCACTGTTCAGGGCTTTTACCGCAGCCAGCCTGAAGTGAACGATGCCATCACCAAAGCCGCGAAAGAGAAAGGAGCTTATTCTTTCTACATCGTGCGTCAGGTCGATGCTAACCAGGGTGGCAACCAGCGCATTACCGCGTTCATCTATAAAAAAGATGCGAAAAAACGTGTTCTGCAAAGCCCGGATGCCATCCCGGCGAATTCAGAAGCGGGTCGCGCGGCGATAGCGAAAGGTGGCGAAGCCGCGAAGAAAGTTGAAATTCCAGGCGTCGCAACGACGGCGGCCCCAAGCGCTGAAGTGGGTCGTTTCTTTGAAACGCAGTCCACGAAAGGTGGCCGTTACTCCGTTACGCTGCCGGACGGTACCAAAATTGAAGAGTTGAACAACGCCACTGCAGCGCAGATGGTGCCGTTCGACAGCATCAAATTTACCGGCAACTACGGCAACATGACGGAAGTCTCTTACCAGGTCGCGAAGCGTGCGGCGAAGAAAGGGGCGAAGTACTACCACATCACCCGCCAGTGGCAGGAACGTGGTAACAACGTGACCATCAGCGCCGATCTGTACAAGTAACAAAAGTCGTTTACGAAAGGCGGCGCAATGCCGCCTTTTTTGTTACTTTTTTTGAATTTCTGCCTCACGTCATTGCATGCTTTCGTTACACTCCGTAAAATCCCGCGCCTTAGTGTGATCCACCATTTTTATGCGCCTGAGCGAAATAATTATTCTGGATTTTGACCTTTCATAACAGGAAGCCAATGGAAAAGAAACTTGGCCTGAGTGCTCTGACTGCACTCGTTTTAAGCTCAATGCTGGGTGCGGGCGTATTCAGTTTGCCGCAAAATATGGCGGCAGTCGCGAGCCCTTCTGCGCTCATCATTGGCTGGGGCATTACGGGTGTCGGAATATTGCTGCTGGCCTTCGCTATGCTGCTGCTCACCCGCATTCGCCCGGATCTGGACGGCGGCATTTTCACCTATGCGCGTGAAGGTTTCGGCGAGCTGATTGGCTTCTGTTCCGCGTGGGGATACTGGCTGTGTGCCGTTATCGCCAACGTCTCCTATCTGGTAATCGTCTTCTCGGCGCTCAGTTTCTTTACCGATACGCCTGAGCTGCGCCTCTTTGGCGACGGAAATACCTGGCAGTCTATTGTGGGCGCCTCGGTGTTATTGTGGTTCGTCCACTGGCTGGTGTTACGTGGCGTACAAACGGCCGCCAGCATCAACCTGGTAGCGACGCTCGCGAAGCTGGTTCCGCTCGGCCTGTTTATCGTTCTGGCCTTCATTGCGTTCCGTATGGACGTGTTTAAGCTTGATTTCAGCGGTGTTGCGCTGGGCGTCCCCGTCTGGGAGCAGGTGAAAAACACGATGCTGATTACCCTGTGGGTGTTCATCGGTGTAGAAGGCGCGGTCGTGGTTTCTGCCCGAGCCCGAAATAAACGCGATGTGGGCCGCGCCACGCTGCTGGCCGTACTCGCTGCGCTCGGGGTCTATCTGCTGGTAACGCTGCTGTCGCTGGGCGTGGTGGCGCGTCCTGAACTGGCTGAAATGCGTAACCCGTCAATGGCAGGGCTGATGGTGAAAATGCTCGGCCCCTGGGGCGACGTGGTGATTGCGGCTGGCCTTATCATCTCCGTCTGCGGCGCGTACCTGAGCTGGACCATCATGGCGGCTGAAGTTCCTTTCCTGGCCGCGACGCACAAAGCGTTTCCACGCCTTTTCGCCCGTCAAAACCAAAACAGCGCGCCGTCGGCATCGCTCTGGCTGACCAACATCAGCGTTCAGGTCTGTCTGGTGCTGATCTGGCTCACAGGTTCAGACTATAACACCTTGCTGACCATCGCCTCGGAGATGATTCTGGTACCCTATTTCTTAGTGGGTGCGTATCTGTTAAAAATTGCCACACGCCCGGCGCATTATGTTGTGGGTGTCGGAGCCTGTATTTACGGCCTTTGGTTGTTGTATGCTTCCGGTCCTATGCATCTGCTACTGTCGGTGGTGCTGTACGCACCGGGTCTGCTGGTGTTTATCTATGCCCGCCGCACGCATCAGTTGGAGAACGCGCTGAAACGCCGTGAGATGGCATTGATTGGACTGTTACTGGTTGCTGCCCTACCGGCAACCTGGATGTTAATGGGATAGCATCGCCTTTCCCATTGTTGAACTGTAAAGGAGAATACGATGGGAAATGCACCGCTTCGCCCAATACTGATTACCGGTGGAGGCCGCCGTATCGGCCTCGCCCTCGCCCATCACTTTCTCAACCTTCGCCATCCGGTCATTGTCAGCTACCGTACGGAATACCCGTCGATTGAAGGGTTACGCAAAGCGGGGGCGGTCTGCATTCAGGCTGATTTTTCAACCGATGAAGGCATTCTGGCTTTCGCGGAAACGGTAAAAGCCACCACGACGGGGCTGCGCGCCGTGATCCATAACGCCAGCGCATGGCGTGCCGAAAAACCCGGTACGTCACTTAGCGAAACGCTCTCCTCCATGCTGCAGATCCACGTCAATGCCCCTTATCTGCTTAACCACGCTCTGCAGGACCTGCTGCGCGGCCACGGGCACGCTGCGGGCGACATCATTCACTTCACCGATTATGTAGTGGAGCGTGGCAGCGACAAGCACATCGCCTACGCGGCCAGTAAAGCCGCGCTGGATAACATGACCCGCTCGTTTGCCCGCAAGCTCGCCCCCGAGGTGAAGGTGAATGCCATCGCCCCGGCGATGATTTTGTTTAACGAAAACGATGATGCAGAGTATCGCCAGCAGGCGCTGAATAAGTCGCTCATGAAAATCGCCCCCGGCGAGAAAGAGGTCATCGACCTCGTGGATTACCTGCTCACCAGCTGCTACGTCACCGGCAGAACCTTTGCCGTGGACGGTGGCCGTCCGCTGCGCTAGTGAAAGCGAATAACAGCCAGAATTACGGAACCGGCGTTAATTTTGAAAGATTAATGGAAGGTTAAGGTTTCGCGGTGTATGTTGGCTTTTTTCACGAAAACAGACGCTGTATGAATAAGATTGTTTATGTTGAAGACGAACCCGAAGTCGGGCAGCTGATCGCCGCCTATCTGGGTAAACATGATATGGACGTCATTGTTGAACCTCGCGGCGATCGTGCCGAAGAGGTGGTCGTCCGTGAAAACCCGGATCTGGTGCTGCTGGATATCATGTTGCCAGGCAAAGACGGCATGACGCTCTGCCGTGACCTGCGCGCCCGGTGGGAGGGCCCTATTGTCCTGCTCACCTCACTGGACAGCGATATGAACCACATTTTGTCGCTGGAGATGGGCGCAAATGACTACATTCTGAAAACCACACCGCCTGCCGTCCTGCTTGCCCGCCTGCGCCTGCATTTGCGCCAGCACGCCAGCATCGAACGCGAAGCGCCCGCGCCTTCTCTGACGCCGCACAAAGCGATGCGCTTCGGTACGCTGTCTATCGACCCTATTAACCGCCAGGTGCTGCTCTCCGGCGAGCTTATCGCCCTCTCCACCGCAGACTTTGACCTGCTGTGGGAGCTGGCAACGCACGCCGGGCAAATCATGGACCGCGACGCGCTGCTGAAAAACCTGCGTGGCGTGAGCTATGACGGAATGGACCGCAGCGTTGACGTGGCGATTTCGCGTCTGCGCAAAAAGCTGCAGGATAACGCTACCGAGCCCTACCGCATTAAAACCGTGCGTAACAAGGGTTATCTGTTTGCCCCGCACGCCTGGGAAACCTGACTCCGTTATCCGGTTAGCATAACCTGCGCGAAATGAAGGGATTAAACACCGATGCCCTCTCTTTCGCGCGTTTATTTATCCGTTTGCGCAACAATTGACTTGCTAAGCACGCGAACTATTCCATAATTAAGTCTCCCACTCTCCTTTCTTCAGCTCGCCCCGACTGCATGTAGACTCGCTTTCACCGCGAAGCGTTACGATATCTCTCCCATACAATCTTGAAATGAGGATTTAAGCCTATGGCATATGTATAGCTACAATCAGGTAGAAGCCATCAAAACCAATCTCGAGTGGATTGTTAATCAGGCAGCTTTAAGGCGCGCCTCTCCCTCGCGCTCCGATCAAAAAGCGCTTTTTGACCTGCTGGAACTTATCCAGTATTTCGAAATACTCCTGGATTTAATTAACGAATTCGGTACCGATGTGATTGATACGCACATTGCAGAAGGCCTGGCCGTGACGGAAAAACTCATCGCCAAGGTAAAAAACAGCGCGAAAGCCATGTAACACGCGCGACAGACGTGAAAAACGCGAAGGGTTTTCATGTATATTCTGCACATAGCGTTTTTTCGGTGAGACCCAATGAAAAAGCTGTTTGTGCAGTTTTATCTTTTACTGTTTGTCTGCTTCCTGGTCATGACCATGCTGGTCGGGCTGGTCTATAAATTCACCGCCGAACGTGCGGGCAGGCAGTCGCTGGACGATCTGATGAAAAGCTCGCTCTACCTGATGCGCAGCGAGCTCAGAGAGATCCCCCCACACGACTGGGCGAAAACCCTCAAAGAGCTGGACCTGAATCTGTCGTTCGATTTACGCATCGAGCCGTTGAAAGATTTCGATCTGGATCCGCCCGCTATGCAGCGTCTGCGCGACGGGGACATCGTCGCGCTGGATGAGAAATACACCTTTATCCAGCGCATACCGCGCAGCCATTACGTGCTGGCCGTCGGGCCGGTGCCCTATCTCTACTATCTCCACCAGATGCGTCTGCTGGACATGGCGCTGATGGCCTTTATCGCCATTTCGCTCGCTTTTCCGGTTTTTATCTGGATGCGCCCCCACTGGCAGGACATGCTGAAACTGGAATCCGCCGCGCAGCGTTTTGGCGAAGGGCATTTCACCGAACGTATTCACTTCGACAGCGGTTCCAGCTTTGAACGCCTTGGCGTGGCCTTTAACCAGATGGCCGATAACATTAATGCCCTGATCGCCAGTAAAAAGCAGCTGATCGACGGGATTGCACATGAGCTGCGCACGCCGCTGGTGCGCCTGCGCTATCGTCTGGAGATGAGCGAGAATCTGACGGAAGCGGAGTCTCAGGCTCTGAACCGCGATATTGGCCAGCTCGAAGCGCTGATTGAGGAGCTGCTGACCTATGCGCGCCTCGATCGCCCGCAAAACGAACTGAACCTCAGCACGCCGGATCTGCCCGCGTGGCTGCAAACCCATATTGACGATGTTCAGAGCGTAAACCCGCAGCGCACGCTGTTGACGCGCGTCACGCCGGGTGATTACGGCGCGCTTGATATGCGCCTGATGGAGCGCGTGCTGGACAACCTGATGAACAACGCCATGCGCTACAGCGAAAGTACGCTGCAGATTGGGCTGGATTTGCAGGGAAACCAGGCCAGCCTGACGGTAGAGGATGACGGACCGGGGATTGCCCCGGAGGCACGCGAAACCGTGTTTGAACCGTTTGTCCGCCTCGATCCCAGCCGCGATCGCGCCACCGGAGGATGTGGCCTGGGGCTGGCCATTGTCTACTCTATCGCCCAGGCCATGGGCGGTACGGTGCATTGCGAGGAGAGCGAGCTCGGCGGCGCGCACTTCTGCTTTAGCTGGCCGGTGTACCATAACATCGCCCTTCCCGTCCCTGCCTGACCTCAACCGCACGCTGGCCTGACCCGGCGTGCTGTGCTATATGATAAGTATGTTGTAACTAACGAGAGTGCTTATGGCGACCTACGATCTCCTCGAACGGCTGAACAGCACGTTTCGGGAAATAGAACACGAGCTCCTGACCCTGACCGAACGTTTGCAGAACTGCCGCCTGCTGGCCGCGCGCGTCTTTACCCTGCCCGAGGTGGCTAAAGGGGCCGAGCACGACCCGCTGGACACCATCGAGGTTGAACAGCACATCGGCAGCGCCGCCCTTGAGCTGGCGCTGAAGCACTATCGCCGACTGTTTATCCAGCAGCAGTCAGAAAACCGCAGCAGTAAGGCCGCCGTGCGTCTGCCCGGTGTGATCTGCCTGCAAACCGATGCGACAACGCGTGACGCGCTGGAAAGCCAGATTACCCATATCAACACCCTGAAAGCGGCCTTTGAAAAGATCGTTACCGAAGAGTCCGGCCTCGCCCCTGCCGCCCGGTTTGAATGGGTGCACCGTCAGCTTCCGGGGCTGATTACCCTGAACGCCTATCGCACGCTGACGGTACTGCGTCACCCCGCCACGCTGCGCTTCGGCTGGGCGAATAAGCACATCATTAAAAACTTCACCCGGGATGAGATTCTGGCGCAGCTGGAAAAAAGCCTGAAGACGCCGCGCACCGTCGCACCGTGGTCGCGCGAGCAGTGGATTGAGCGCCTGGAGCAGGAGTACCACAGCATCGCCTCGCTTCCGGCGGACGCGCGCCTCAAGATAAAGCGCCCGGTGAAGGTGCAGCCTATCGCCCGCGTCTGGTATTCCGGCCAGCAAAAACAGGTTCAGCATGCCTGCCCTACGCCGCTGATTGCGCTCTATGATGCCGACCAGGGAGCTATCGTGCCGGATATTGGTGAGTTGCTGAATTACGATGCTGAAAATGTCCAGCACCGTTACCGACCTCAGGCGCAGCCGCTGCAGCTGATTATTCCGCGGCTGCACCTGTACGTGGCGGGATGACTATTTCAGGCTGCCGACCATCGCCTCAGGGCGCACCCAGGCATCGAAATCCTCCTCCGTGAGATAGCCCAGCGCCAGGGCGGAGGCTTTCAGCGTCAGCCCCTCTTTGTGCGCTTTTTTAGCGATCTCGGCGGCTTTGTCGTAGCCAATATGGGTATTGAGCGCGGTCACCAGCATCAGCGATTCGTTCAACAGCTGGCTGATGCGCTCGCGGTTTGGCTCGATCCCCACCGCACAGTGTTCATTAAAGCTCTCCATGCCGTCCGCCAGCAGACGAATCGATTGCAGAACGTTGTGGATCACCATCGGGCGATAGACGTTCAGCTCGAAGTTGCCTGATGCACCGCCCAGGTTAACGGCCACGTCGTTGCCCAATACCTGGCAGCAGAGCATGGTCATGGCTTCGCACTGGGTCGGGTTGACTTTACCCGGCATGATGGAGCTGCCCGGCTCGTTTTCCGGAATGCTGATTTCACCGATGCCGCAGCGCGGGCCCGAGGCCAGCCAGCGCACGTCGTTGGCGATTTTCATCAGCGAGGCCGCCAGCCCTTTCAGCGCGCCGTGGGTGTGGACCAGCGCATCGCAGGTCGCCAGCGCCTCGAACTTGTTGGGCGCCGTGACGAACGGCTGCCCGGTGATGTTTGCCAGCTCCTCCGCCACGCGCACCGCATACTCCGGATGGGTGTTCAACCCGGTCCCAACCGCCGTCCCGCCGAGCGCCAGCCCCGCCAGATGCGGCAGGCTGTTCTCAATATGCTTCAGGTTGTGTTCCAGCATCGCCACCCAGCCGGAAATCTCCTGGCCGAGCGTCAGCGGCGTGGCGTCCTGCAGGTGCGTACGGCCAATTTTGACGATGTCGCGGAAGGCCTGCGCCTTCTCGTTGAGCGTAGACTTCAGGACGTTGAGCTGCGGGATAAGCTGCTCGCGGATAGCAATCACCGCCGCCACGTGCATGGCCGTCGGGAAGACGTCGTTAGAACTCTGGCTTTTGTTGACGTCATCGTTCGGGTGAACCTTGCGCTCCATGCCGCGCACGCCGCCCAGCAGTTCGCTTGCCCGGTTCGCCAGCACTTCGTTCATGTTCATATTGCTCTGGGTGCCGGAACCGGTCTGCCAGATAGCGAGGGGAAATTCATCGGGATGCTTGCCCGCCAGCACTTCGTCGGCGGCGTTGATGATGGCGGTCGCTTTGTCTGCCGTCAGCAGGCCTAAATCCTGGTTCACTTTCGCGGCTGCACGTTTGGTGAGCGCCAGCGCCTGAATCAGCGAGACGGGCATTTTTTCAGTCGAGATACGGAAATGCTCCAGCGAACGCTGGGTTTGCGCGCCCCATAGCTTGTCGGCCGGGACGTCGATGGCGCCCATCGAGTCTTTCTCATGGCGTACCGTGGTCATTACTTTCTCCTTGATAACAAAAGAGGGATAGCTCACATGCTTAAGGGATAAGTATTGATGACTTCTGAGAAACGTTATGGCGCTTTGTGCGCTCTTTTTGGTGTCGGGTGTCGGCTGCGCCCTACCCGACCTACGAAAATCCAGGCCGGGTAAGCGTCAGCGCCACCCGGCAATTTACAGATTTACTTCACACACGCCGAACACTGGGACGACTGGATCTGCTTGAAGAAGTCGTTGCCTTTGTCATCCACGAGGATAAACGCCGGGAAATCTTCCACTTCAATTTTCCAGATCGCTTCCATACCCAGTTCCGGGTATTCCACGCACTCCAGGCTCTTGATGCTGCCCTGCGCCAGAACCGCAGCCGGGCCGCCGATGCTGCCGAGGTAGAAGCCGCCGTGCTTGTGGCAGGCGTCCGTCACCTGCTGGCTGCGGTTGCCTTTCGCGAGCATGATCATGCTGCCGCCATTGGCCTGCAGCTGGTCAACGTACGAGTCCATACGGCCCGCCGTGGTTGGGCCTAACGAGCCAGAGGCGTAGCCTTCAGGCGTTTTCGCCGGACCCGCGTAGTAGATCGGGTGATCTTTAATGTACTGCGGCAGCCCTTCGCCGTTGTCCAGACGCTCTTTCAGCTTCGCGTGCGCGATGTCGCGGCCCACGATAATCGTGCCGTTCAGGGAGAGACGGGTCGAGACCGGATACTGCGAAAGCTGCGCCAGAATCTCTTTCATCGGACGGTTCAGGTCAACGCGGACCGCTTCCCCCTCGCCCGCTTTGCGCAGCTCTTCCGGGATATATTTGCCCGGGTTGTTTTCCAGTTTTTCGATCCACACGCCTTCGCGGTTGATCTTCGCCTTGATGTTGCGATCCGCAGAGCAGGAGACGCCCATCCCGACCGGACAGGAAGCACCGTGACGCGGCAGACGGATCACGCGCACGTCGTGGGCAAAGTATTTGCCGCCAAACTGCGCGCCAAGACCCAGGTTACGCGCTTCTTCCAGAAGCTCCTGCTCAAGCTGAACGTCGCGGAACGCCTGGCCGTGCTCGTTACCTTCGGTTGGCAGGCCGTCGTAGTATTTGGTTGAGGCCAGCTTCACGGTCTTCAGCGTGCTTTCAGCCGACGTGCCGCCAATCACAAACGCGATATGGTACGGTGGGCACGCCGCGGTACCGAGGGTGCGCATCTTCTCAACCAGGTAGTTCTTCAGCTTACCCGGGGTGAGCAGCGCTTTGGTTTCCTGATAGAGATAGGTTTTGTTGGCCGAACCGCCGCCTTTGGCGATACAGAGGAATTTGTACTCGTCCCCGTCGACGCTGTAGAGGTCAATCTGTGCAGGCAGGTTGGTGCCGGTGTTGACCTCTTTATACATGTCCAGCGCCGCGTTTTGCGAATAGCGCAGGTTGTCTTCGGTGTAGGTGTTATAAACGCCGTGTGCCAGCGCCGCTTCGTCACCGCCGCCGGTCCAGACGCGCTGCCCTTTTTTACCGACGATGATCGCCGTGCCGGTATCCTGACAGGTTGGCAGAATGCCTTTCGCCGCGATATCGGAGTTACGCAGGAACTGCAGGGCAACGTACTTATCGTTTTCGCTGGCTTCCGGGTCGCTCAGAATATCGGCCACCTGCTGCTGATGCGCAGGACGGAGCATAAACGAGGCGTCGTGGAAAGCGTGCTGCGCCAGCAGCGTCAGCGCCTGCGGATCCACCTTGAGGATCTCTTGTCCTTCAAATTCAGAGACGGAGACGTGATCGCGGGTTAACAGGTAATACTCGGTCTGATCCTTACTGAGGGGGAAAGGATCCTGATAATGGAAGGGTTTATTCGACATTGGTCTCTCACTTACTGCTTCGGTCTGTTTATTCAGGGCAGATGTTCCGCTGCCCGGCTTAAAAGCGAGTCAGCTTATCCTACACAATTTTTTAACAAAAACTGAGACTAGTACGACTTTTTACATCCACAGGTTACTTCCATGAGGTTTATTGCTTTAATACCCGGAGTTAATTCCACAATTGAATCAGGGCTTGATAATGCAAAAACTCATTAACTCAGTGCAAAACTACGCCTGGGGAAGTAAAACTGCGTTAACGGATCTCTACGGTATCGCGAACCCGAACAACCTGCCGATGGCGGAACTGTGGATGGGTGCGCACCCGAAGAGCAGCTCAAAAATTGAAGACGCCAGCGGCCAGGTACGCAGCCTGCGCGACGTGATTAATGCCGATAAAGCCGCGCTGCTGGGTGACAAAGTCGCTCAGCGCTTTGGCGAGCTGCCGTTCCTGTTTAAAGTTTTGTGCGCTGACCAGCCGCTCTCCATCCAGGTTCACCCGAACAAGAAAGCCTCAGAAATCGGGTTTGCGAAAGAGAACGCGGCGGGTATTCCGTTAGATGCTGCTGAGCGTAATTACAAAGATCCTAACCACAAGCCTGAGCTGGTGTTCGCGCTGACGCCGTTCCTGGCGATGAACGCGTTCCGCGAGTTTTCAGAAATTATCTCCCTGCTGCAGCCGGTCGCGGGTGCCCATAAAGCCATCGCGCATTTCCTTGAAAACCCGAACGCCGATGCGCTGAGCCAGCTGTTTGCCAGCCTGCTGAATATGCAGGATGAAGAGAAAACCCACGCCCTGGCGGTGCTGAAAGCCGCCCTGGACAGCCAGCAAGGTGAACCGTGGGAGACCATCCGTCTGATTTCCGAATTCTATCCGGACGACAGCGGCCTGTTCTCCCCTCTGCTGCTGAACGTGGTGAAGCTCAATCCGGGTGAAGCGATGTTCCTCTTCGCGGAAACCCCGCACGCCTACCTTCAGGGCGTGGCGCTGGAGGTGATGGCCAACTCCGATAACGTGCTGCGCGCGGGCCTGACGCCAAAATACATCGACATCCCTGAACTGGTAGCCAACGTGAAGTTCGTGGCGAAACCTGCCGCGGAGCTGCTGACTCAGCCGGTGAAAAACGGCGCAGAGCTGGACTTCCCGATTCCGGTTGAAGATTTTGCCTTTTCCCTGCACGACCTGAGCCAGGCCGAAACCGCCATCGCACAGGAAAGCGCGGCGATCCTGTTCTGCGTGGAAGGCGAAGCGACGCTGCACAAAGGCGAACAGCGTCTGGTGCTTAAGCCCGGTGAGTCAGCCTTCGTTGCAGCCAATGAGTCTCCGGTTAGCGTAAGCGGCACCGGTCGCCTGGCGCGCGTTTTCAATAAGCTTTAACCACTTACTGAATTTTTTAACAACTCTTGCTAAGCTAGTTGCAGGCTTAATATCTCCAGGCGGTTTTTACCGCCTGGTTTCATTTTAGGGATAGTCGCAATGAAAAAATCGGTCGTAGCGGTTGGAGTGATTGTAGCGTTAGGCGTGGTCTGGACGGGTGCCTCCTGGTTTACCGGGAAACAGTTGGAAGGCCGTCTGGCTGAGATGGTGGCGCAGGCTAACGGAGAGATTAAGCGCAGCGCGCCGGAAGCAGGTCTGGAACTGAGCTACCAGAATTATCATCGCGGCGTGTTTACCAGCCGCATGCAGCTGGTAGTGAAGCCGGTTGCCGGTGCTGCAAACGGCTGGCTGAAACCGGGCCAGAGCGTGGTGCTGGACGAGGTGGTGAGCCACGGTCCCCTGCCGCTGGCGCAGCTGAAGTCCTTTAACCTGATCCCGTCGATGGCGTCCGTCCATACCGTGCTGGTGAATAATGACGTCACCAAACCGCTTTTTGACCTGGCGAAGAATGAATCGCCTTTCGACATTAATACCCGCATTAGCTATTCCGGTGACACGAGTTCCGATATTGCTCTGAAAGCGCTGAACTACGAGAAAGAGAATGAGAAAGTCGCCTTCAGCGGCGGTCACTTCAAACTCGATGCTGACCGCGATGGAAACGTGTTCTCCCTGACGGGTGAAGCGGAAAGCGGCCTGGTCAATGCCGTGAACGAATATAACCAAAAAGTTCAGCTCACCTTCAATAACCTGAAAGCCGACGGCAACAGCCGCATGACCGATTTCCAGGAGCGTATCGGCGATCAGAAACTGTCTCTCGACAAAGTCGCCATAGCTGTTGAAGGAAAAGAGATGGCCGTGCTGGAAGGCATGGACGTCAACGGAAAATCCGACGTTTCTAAAGATGGTAAGAGCATCAATACCCAGCTGGATTACACGCTGAAGAGCCTGAAAGTGCAGAATCAGGATCTGGGCACCGGCAAACTCTCGCTCAAGATCGGCAATATCGACGGTCAGGCGTGGCACGAGTTTAGCCAGAAATACAGCAAAGAGAGCCAGGCGCTGCTGACCGATGCCGCCCTGCAGCAAAACCCGGAAGTCTACCAGCAGCAGGCGATGGCGGTGCTGTTCAACAACCTGCCGATCCTGCTGAAAGGTGAGCCGGTGGTCACCGTTGCGCCGCTGAGCTGGAAAAACAGCAAAGGCGAAACCAGCTTCAACCTGTCGCTGTTCCTGAAAGATCCGGCCACCGCAACGGGTGAACCGCAGACGCTGGCGCAGGAAGTGGATCGCAGCGTGAAGTCGCTCGACAGCAAGCTGACCATTCCGATGGATATGGCAACCGAGTTCATGACCCAGATTGCGAAGCTGGAAGGCTACGGCGATGAAGATGCCGGCAAGCTGGCGAACCAGCAGGTGAAAGGCCTGGCGGCAATGGGCCAGATGTTCCGCATCACGAAGGTGGACAACAACGCGATTTCCACCAGCCTGCAGTACGCCAACGGCCAGGTCACGCTCAACGGCGACAAAATGCCGCTGGAAGACTTCGTCGGCATGTTTGGTATGCCTGCTCTGGGGATGCCGGAACCGGCTGAACCGGCAGCGCCAGCCGAACCGGCGGCACCGCAGCAGTAACGTCAAAACCCCTCGCATGAGGGGTTTTTTATTGCCCGCTAGCTTTTCCATCCCGCCAGGAAATCCAGCAGAAGCGCGTTTACTTTCTCTGGCTGCTCCTCCTGCGGAAGGTGGCCGCACTCATCGATACCATGCGCCCGCAGGTTCTCCGCCATTTCGGCCCAGACGCTTTCCATATCGAAAAGCTTGCCGACCGCATGAAAATCATTACCCCACAGCGACATTACCGGGCAGGTGATTTTCACCTCAGCGTCTGCCATATCCTGCGCAATATCCTCTGCGTTGGCGCGATAGTCAGCCATAGCGCCTCGCACGGTCCCCGGTGCCGTATACGCCCGAACATAGGTATCAAACGCCTCACCGCTGATGGTCGACGGATCGTAGGTCCAGTCCGAGAAAAAGTGGCGCAGCCAGATATGCTCCCGACCCGCAATCAGCGCTTCCGGCAGGTCTGGTACAAGATGAAACAGAAAGAACCAGTATGCACGCGCAATCGACGCATTCAGATCGCGCGCCACAATACGCGTTGGCACGTTATCCATCACCACCAGTCGATCCACCAGTTCAGGGTAATCTTTTGCAAACCGCGTCGCGACGCGCGCGCCGCGATCGTGCCCCACCAGTACCACTTTCTGTAAGCCAAGCACACGCATCAGTTCCCGGATGTCCCGCGCCATGTTGCGTTTATCATAGCCAGAAGCAGGTTTATCCGTTTCGCCATACCCGCGTAAATCCGGCGCAATCACTCGGTAGTGCCGGGACAATACAGGTATCTGGTAGCGCCAGGCATAGTTTGTTTCAGGGAAACCATGCAGGAGAATAACCGGTGCGCCTTCACCCTCTTCGACCACATACTGACGGATACCGTTTGCCGTTACAGTGTAACTTCTCATGTTCATAACCTCATATTATTTCAGCAGAGGCACGTTGGCCGCACGTTGATAAGGACCGTAATTTACCGGGTTCCAGCTAAAGCCCTGCCGCCCGGCAGTGATATGCCCGATACCGGGGAAAGGCAAATGCGCTGCGGCCATCCACTCACCGTCTTTCGCCAGCGCGTTAAATTCCTGCGTCCGGGACGAGATGGCTTTTTTCGGATCGACATCGAAGCGAATAGACACTTCAGGGTGCGGGAACTGGACGGCAGGCGCATGAATCAAATCCCCAATGAAGTTGATAGCCGTACCCTGCGACGCAAAGCGATAAACGGTACTGCCAGGCGTATGACCAGTGGCATAGGTCGTCTGGACTTCCGGGATCGGCGAAGCTGGCGGGACGAAGGTTTTAAGATGCCCGGTGGCTTTATACGCAGACAGCGCATTCCTGGCGATAGCGAAATACTCCTTCGCGTTAGCCGGCGCGCTCGCTTCTTTTGCAGGGTCAAGCCAGTAGTCGGCCTCCCCCTGCGGTACGTAGACGGTGGCATTGGGGAACAGCGCCTTACCGTCTGCATCGCTCAGGCCGCACACGTGGTCAAGATGCAGGTGGGTCAGGAAAATGGTATCGACCTGCTCAGGACGATACCCTGATGCGTTTATATTGCTGACCAGCTGGCCGGCCGTTTCCGACATGCAGTGGCCTCCTCCGCTGTCAATCATCACAAGGTGTTTACCGGTATTGACCAAAAACGCGTTGAAGGCGGTAGGCATGCGTTCGGCATCAATTTTGTGTTGAGCCAGCAGTTCGCGAACCTTGTCACCTGAGAGCCCGTGCAGTAGGGAAGGCGAAAGATCGTTATAGCCGTCGAACAGCGCCGTCACCTCATATTCCCCTATCGCCAGACGATAATAACCGGGGACCTGCTGTTTCACCTGCGCGGGGGCATCTGCCCATGATGTGCTTGCAAAGAGCAGGCCGCTGAACGCCAGAACCGTTTTCAACTTTTTCATCTTCACTCCAGACTGATATTTTTTCAGGTTGTGAAGAGACTATGGCAGCGTAACGATTAATAATGTAGACATGTACTTTGATAGGTCAGCATAACGAAAAGCGATACAATGAAGCTGGAAGACGTTGAAGTGTTTGTCGAAGCCGTCAAGGCGGGTAGCCTGGCGGGCGCCGCGCGTCGGCTCTCTGTGAGCCCTATGGCGGCGTCACGGTCTCTTAATAATCTTGAGGCGGAACTGGGGGTCAGGCTGGTGCACCGCACCACGCGTTCCCTCTCACCCACCAGCGATGGGGACGTTTTTTTACCCCATGCGCAGGCGCTGCTGGAAGATAAAAATAATGCGCTGGCCGATCTGTTTCCCGAGGGGACGCATCTTACCGGACGCCTGCGCATTACCGCCTCAGCAGGGTTTGGCCGTAAGATCGTTGCTCCCATGCTGACCCGGTTTATGCAGCAACATCACGCCCTGCAGGTCGATTTACTCGCCACTGACGAAAAGGTGGATATTGTCGGTAAAGGCATAGACGTGGCGTTACGCATTGCTCCGCTGCGAGACAACCGATTAGTTGCCCATCGCCTGTGTCACAACCCACGGGATCTCTGCGCCAGCGCGGCGTATCTTGCCGCAAATGGCTATCCAAAATCGTTTAACGATCTGGAGGCACATAGCTGTCTGACCACGTCAGATACCGTCCACTGGTCATTCGAACAGGGCGAACAGCGCTACAGGCAAAAGGTGTCGGGTCGATTCTCCGCGAACTCTGTTGAGGCCATTTTCGAAGCCTGCCTTGGAGGGTTGGGCATCGCCAATTTATCTCGCTGGTACGTAGAACCGGCCTTCAGAGAGGGTAAACTCGAGCGGATCGTCCTGGAGGATGCCCGGCCGGAATCGCTGGCCGTTTGGGCGGTTTATCCGACCTCCAGGCTGATCCCGGCAAAAATACGAAAATTTGTGGAGGCACTGGAAGCCGAACTGTTGCTCAATCCGCTAACGCAACTCACCTGATACTATTTTACCGGCACCAGGCGCGCCGCCACAATCTGGTGCCCGGCCTGCACATCCGTATTTTCGATACGCTGCATGATTCTGTCCGCCAGGGTGTAACCCATCTCCCGCGCGGGGGTAGTGGCCCAGACGATCGGCAGATCGTCCAGCGCGTTTTCACCGACGTCGGCGAACGCCCCCAGCGCCACCTGGTGGCCGAAGAAGGTTTCCACCCCGCCCTCGCCGCTCTGACGCCCGGCGCGGATCAGGCCAAACCAGGCCCCCATAGCGATCACATCGTTATAGCAAATCACGGCGCTGATCGTCGGGCTGCTTCGCAGCAGCGCGCCTATCGCTTCCGCCGCCATCTTCTGGCTGGACTCACACTCCACGACCCACTCGCTGTGGAACGGCAGGCCGTATTTAATCAGCGTCGCACAGTAGCCGCCGACCCGCTCGGCGCGGGTCAGGGACGAGCTTTTCCCGCCCAGCCAGGCAATGCGCTGATGACCGCGACGAATAAGATGCTCGGTCAGCATTTGCGCGGCCTGCATGTTATCCGGACGCAGCGTATCGGCTTCGTCGAGGTAGCTGGCGCGCGAGGCAAACACCAGCGGCACGCCTTTTTCGGCGGCACGCTCGCACAGCTCGCTGCCCACGCCCGACGCCCCTGCGACGATCACCCCGTCCACCCCCTGGTTCAGCAGCATATCGAGCCGGGAAAGCAGCTGATCGGCTTCGCGGCCGCCGTGAAGCAGAAAGACCATCCGCCCCTGCGCTTCAAGCGCTTCGGTTAACCCGGCCGTCAACTCCGCATAGAAAGGTGACGTCAGGTCACGAACGATCAGGCCAATCACCCCGCTTTGCCCCCCGCGCAGCGCCGACGCCTGGCGGTTACGCACAAAGCCCAACTGTTCAACCGCCTCGTTCACCCGCTGACCGGTCGCGGGAGAGATGCGCCCTTTTCCGCTCAGTACCAGAGAAACGGTGCTGACGGAAACCCCCGCCGCCAGCGCGACATCGTTGATGGTGACTTTTTTCGCTACGGCCATGTGTTGGCGTGACTCCCTGAAAATGAGATCGGTAAAACGTTTTATCAATACGTTATCTTTATACTACCAGTCAAAGCCTGAGAATGTGATTTAGCGCGCACTAAACTTTGATAAAACGTTTTATCTTCTCGCAGCATTGAGGCAGACAAACTGATTTTAACAATAAAGGAGTCGTTTTATGACGGCGAAAGCAGCACAAAAAATATCGCTGTGGGAATTTTTCCAGCAACTGGGTAAAACCTTCATGCTGCCCGTGGCACTTCTCTCGTTCTGCGGGATCATGCTGGGGATCGGCAGTTCACTCAGCAGTAAAGACGTCATTACGCTGATCCCGTTCCTCGGCACCCCCGTGCTGCAGGCGATCTTTATCTGGATGAGTAAAGTCGGCTCCTTTGCATTTAGTTTCCTTCCCGTGATGTTCTGTATCGCTATCCCGCTGGGCCTGGCCCGCGAGAACAAAGGCGTCGCGGCGTTTGCCGGTTTTGTGGGTTACGCGGTGATGAACCTGGCGGTTAACTTCTGGCTGACCGCGAAAGGCATTCTGCCGACCACCGACGCTGCCGTGCTGAAAGCTAACAACATTCAGAGCGTGATCGGTATCCAGTCTATTGATACCGGGATCCTCGGTGCAGTGATCGCGGGCGTGATTATCTGGATGCTGCACGAGCGCTTCCACAATATTCGTCTGCCGGATGCCCTGGCCTTCTTCGGCGGTACCCGCTTTGTGCCGATTGTGACCCTGGTGGTCATGGGTTTGTTTGGTTTGATCATTCCGCTGATCTGGCCGGTCTTTGCGATGGGCATTAACGGTATTGGCCGCATCATCAACGGCGCGGGAGATTTTGGTCCGATGATCTTCGGCACCGGCGAGCGTCTGCTCCTGCCGTTTGGCCTGCAGCATATCCTGGTGGCTCTGATTCGCTTCACCGAAGCGGGCGGCACCATGGAGGTGTGCGGTCACGATGTGAGCGGCGCGCTGACCATCTTCCAGGCGCAGCTGAGCTGCCCGACCACCCACGGCTTCTCCGAAAGCGCAACCCGCTTCCTGTCTCAGGGTAAAATGCCTGCCTTCCTCGGCGGCCTGCCGGGTGCCGCGCTGGCGATGTACCACTGCGCGCGCCCGGAAAACCGTCATAAAATTAAAGGCCTGCTGATTTCCGGCGTGATCGCCTGCGTTGTGGGCGGTACCACCGAGCCAATCGAATTCCTGTTCCTGTTCGTCGCACCGGTGCTGTACCTCATCCACGCGGTGCTGACCGGTCTGGGCTTTACCGTGATGGCGGTGCTGGGCGTCACCATCGGCAACACCGACGGCAACGTGATCGACTTCGTGGTGTTCGGGATCCTGCACGGCCTCTCCACCAAGTGGTATCTGGTGCCGGTCGTGGCGGCGATTTGGTTCGTGGTGTACTACGGGATCTTCCGCTTCGCCATCACCCGCTTTAACCTGAAAACGCCAGGCCGCGATACCGATACGGCCACCAGCGTCGAGCAGGCGGTAGCCGGTACCGTGGGCAAATCCGGCTATAACACCCCAGCAATTCTGGCAGCGCTGGGCGGTGCGGATAACATTACCTCGCTGGATAACTGCATTACCCGCCTGCGTTTGTCGGTGGCGGATATGTCAAAAGTCGATACCAACGCCCTGAAAGCCAACCGGGCCATCGGCGTGGTACAGTTAAATCAGCACAATTTGCAGGTGGTTATCGGCCCGCAGGTACAGTCAGTGAAAGATGAGCTGGCTACCCTGATGCGAACAGTAGAAGCCTGATGCCTCAGCCCCCTCTCCATGAGGGGGTTTTACGTTAAGGATTAAAGCATGTTTGATTTCTCAACCGTCGTGGATCGACACGGCACCTGGTGTACGCAGTGGGACTACGTCGCCGACCGCTTTGGCGCGGCGGATCTGCTGCCCTTCACCATCTCGGATATGGATTTCGCCACCGCCCCCTGCATAATCGACGCGCTGCATCAGCGCATTCATCACGGCGTGTTTGGCTATAGCCGCTGGAAAAACGACGAGTTTCTCGCAGCCGTCGCGCACTGGTTCCAGCAGCGTTTTAACAGCCGGATTGATACCGAAAGCGTGGTTTATGGCCCCTCCGTCATCTACATGGTCTCTGAACTGATACGCCTCTGGTCAAACCCCGGCGACGGCGTGGTGGTACACACCCCGGCATACGATGCGTTTTATAAGGCCATAGAGGGTAACGCGCGTCGTGTTGTGGCGGTTGAGATGGAAAAGCAGGCGGCAGGCTGGCAGGGCAATATGGCGGCCCTCGAAGCGGCGCTGGCGAAACCGGAAAACAAAATTTTGCTGCTGTGCAGCCCGCAGAATCCGACCGGTAAGGTCTGGACGCGGGATGAGCTGACGCACATGGCGGAACTGTGCGCACGCTATGACGTGGCGGTGATCAGCGATGAAATTCATATGGATATGGTGTGGGGAGAGCATCGTCACACGCCGTGGATCGCGGTGGCGCGCGGGAAATGGGCGCTTCTCACTTCCGGCTCGAAAAGCTTTAATATTCCAGCTCTTACGGGCGCTTACGGCATGATTGGCGATGAAGAGAGCCGTAACGGTTATCTCAGCGCGCTAAAAGGACGGGACGGACTCTCTTCCCCTTCCGTGCTGGCGCTTACGGCCCACATCGCGGCCTATCAGCAGGGGGAGCCGTGGCTGGATGCCCTGCGGGGTTATCTCGAAGGGAATTTGTCGTATATCGCGCAGGAAGTAAACCACGCTTTTCCGAAACTAAACTGGCAGCCGCCGGAAGCGACCTATCTGGCCTGGATCGATCTGCGCCCGCTGAACATTGACGATCGGGCGCTGCAAAAAGTGCTGATCGAGCAGCAAAAGGTCGCCATCATGCCGGGATATACCTATGGAATAGAGGGAAATGGCTTCGTACGCTTGAATGCGGGCTGCCCGCGAAGCAAGCTTGAGCAAGGGGTTCAACGCCTGATTGCCGGGATTAATACGATCCTGTAATCAATTTGCGCAACGGAATATTCCCTTGCGCAAATAGCTTTTTACCCCGTTTTGTTTTTATAATATGGCGCACTTTAACCAGAAAAGAGTGCGACCATGATTGATACACGCCTGCCTTTAACTGATATTCATCGTCACCTTGACGGTAACATTCGTGCCCAAACCATCCTCGATCTTGGCCGCCAGTTCAATTTAACGCTTCCTGCTCAGACCCTTGAGTCCCTGATCCCTCACGTACAGGTGACCTCTAATGAACCGGACCTGGTCAGCTTCCTGAGTAAACTCGACTGGGGCGTAAAGATGCTGGCATCGCTGGATGCCTGCCGCCGCGTGGCGTTTGAGAACATCGAAGATGCCGCCCGCAACGGCCTGCACTACGTCGAGCTGCGCTTCTCGCCGGGCTACATGGCGATGACCCACAGCCTGCCCGTTGCAGGCGTGGTGGAAGCCGTCATTGAGGGGGTCCGCGAAGGGTGTAAAACCTTCGACGTTCAGGCTCGCCTGATCGGCATCATGAGCCGTACCTTCGGTGAAGCCGCCTGCCTGCAGGAGCTGGAGGCGCTGCTGGCCCATCGCGATGCCATCACCGCCGTCGATCTCGCCGGTGACGAGCTGGGCTTCCCGGGCAGTCTGTTCCTCTCCCACTTCAACCGCGCGCGCGATGCCGGCTGGCACATTACCGTACATGCGGGTGAAGCGGCTGGCCCGGAAAGCATCTGGCAGGCCATCCGCGAGCTGGGCGCCGAGCGTATCGGTCACGGCGTGAAGGCGGTCGAAGATCGCGCGCTGATGGATTTCCTGGCGGAGCAGCGTATCGGGATTGAGTCGTGCCTGACGTCTAACATTCAGACCAGCACCGTCGCATCGCTGTCGCAGCACCCGCTGAAAACGTTCCTTGAGCACGGCGTGCTGGCCTCTCTGAACACTGACGATCCGGCGGTACAGGGCGTGGATATCATCCATGAGTACAACATCGCCGCACCGCAGGCGGGTCTGAGCCGCGAGCAGATCCGTCAGGCGCAGATCAACGGGCTGGAGAGTGCCTTCCTGACGCCTGCAGAGAAGCAGGCGCTGAAAGATAAAGTGGCTCGCGGTTAACTCCGCTGCCGGGTGGCGCTACGCTTACCCGGCCTACTAAAATATTTAAAATTATGCCAGACAGAGCGTCGCGCGATGTTTGGCAGATTCAATACCCAGCTCAATCAGCTCCATAATCTGTATCGCCTGGTTGGCCGGAACCGGATTTTCGCCCGTACCGTTCAGCGCATCGCGGATGCCCGCATAATAGGCCGGATAGTTACCCGGTATCGTCAGAAAGGTCTCCTCGACCAGCTCCTCGCCTTCCACCCGCGTCACTACGCCGTCGCGCATATCATAGCCCCAGTCTTCCTGCGGTAAACGTTCACCGCTTTTCAGCCGGTCTTCCTGCGGGTCGAGACCAAACTTCACGTAGCTCCCGCGCGTGCCGTGCATAATATAGCGGGCCGATTCCGCGGCCGCGACCATCGTACCGTGGAGCACAATCCGCCGCTGCGGGTAACTCAGCACCGCGTGGAAGTAATCGGTCGTCTGTGCTCCGGGCCTGAGCTGGGCCAGATCGACCGTCATGCTCACCGGCAGACCAAAAAGATTGACGGCCTGATCCAGCAGATGCGGGGCTAAATCGTACCAGATGCCGCTGCCCGGACCGGCCTGCTCGCGCCAGCGGTTTCGTACCTGCGGACGGAAGCGGTCAAAGTGCGATTCAAAAAAGAGGATCTCCCCTAATGTGCCCTCACTGAGAAGCCTTTTTACCGTTAAAAAGTCGCTGTCCCAGCGGCGGTTATGGAACACCGACAGCAACCTGCCCAGACTCTTTGCCAGCGCATCCAACTCGCGCGCCTGAGACAACGTAACGGTAAAGGGCTTATCGACAACCACGTGCTTGCCGGCTTCCAGCGCGGCCTTTGCCAGTGGAAAGTGGGTGTCGTTCGGCGTGGGGATAACGATTAAATCAATATTCGGATCGTTGAAAAGGTGTTTTGGCTCAGAGACAACCGGCACGGAAGGCCAGTCTGTATGGACTTTAGCGGCATCGCTGCTGGTTACCGCTGCCAGCGCCATTCCCGGCGTCCCGGCTATCAGAGGCGCATGAAACGTTTTGCTTGCATACCCGTAGCCGATAAGCCCAACGCGGATATTATCACTCATAGTGCCATCCTCTTTTATGACGTTCTTATTTCACACTGGCTAGCCTGGCATTACCACAGATTAATAATGTGCCATATGACTTAAAATAGCAGGTCGTACGGGTTGTTTTTGTTACATAGTATTAACCTACTGATTTTGTTTAAGGGAACCGTTCCCAAAGCGCTTGCGGCCGGGGAAACGTCGCTGTAACATTTGCACCCTGTATTTAAGGATAAAGTACAACTACGAATCATGACGTCAATTATTAATCGAATCATTGAATTAGCGGGATGGATTGTCCTTGGGGTTTCGGTCATTTTGCTGGGTGTTGCCAGCCATATCGATAACTACCAGCCGCCGGAGCCTGTCACAGTCGCCCAACCCAAGTAACCGGTTACCGCAATAAAGAGTGACATAATATGTCAGTTACTTATTGCCAGCCCCGGTGAACACGGTTAACCTTCTCTTCCAGGCATCGTCTGATGCCTGAATTTCAGCAAAGAAAACTCCTAATTTCGTCGCGTTACCTGAGTGGGCTGTTTACGTCTTTATTAATCCGTTTATTATTCGAACGAATTACCTTAACTGGTATTACTCACTTTTATATGGAAACTTATTAATATGACAGTTCAGGACTATTTATTAAAATTTCGCAAGATCAATTCGCTTGAGAGCCTGGAAAAACTGTTTGACCATCTGAACTACACCCTGTCTGATAATCAGGACATCATTAATATGTATCGTGCCGCTGACCATCGCCGTGCGGAGCTGGTTTCCGGCGGTCGTTTGTTCAACGTGGGTGAAGTGCCTAAGTCCGTATGGCGCTACGTTTTATAAGAAAGTAGCCATCCGCGCGAAATGTTATATACTCTCCGCCCTGCCAACTGGCTGTAAAACATTTCGCGCAGATTATGGGAGAGTTCATGACCGCAACGCCTGGAGAACGCATTGGAGGCTGGTTAATCGCCCCACTGGCATGGCTGCTGGTTGCCTTATTAAGCGCATCACTTGCGCTGCTGCTTTATACCACCGCACTGATTACCCCTCACGCCATCCAGACCCTGATGTCGCAAAACGTGCTGAATATTGCTTTGTGGTTTGTGTCATTCGTTTTCGCGATCGGGATGTGGTACTACACGCTGTGGCTGACCATCGCCTTCTTTAAGCGCCGTAAGAATGTGCCTAAGCACTACATTATCTGGCTGCTGGTTTCGGTCCTGCTGGCGGTTAAGGCGTTTGCTTTTTCGCCCGTTTCAGACGCGCTGGCCGTTCGTCAGCTGCTTTTCCCGTTGCTGGCCGCGGCGCTGCTGGTACCCTACTTCAAGCGTTCGACGCGGGTGAAAAACACCTTCGTGAACCCGTAATAACCCTACAGATAACCTGTTGTCGCCTGCGTGTGTTTGTCCGATAATAGGCGGCTTTTTTATTTCAGGCTAAATAATGACCGATTACTTACTGCTCTTTGTCGGCACCGTGCTGGTTAACAACTTCGTTCTGGTGAAGTTCCTTGGCCTGTGTCCGTTTATGGGCGTTTCCAAAAAGCTGGAAACGGCAATGGGCATGGGGCTAGCGACGACCTTCGTCATGACTCTGGCGTCCATCTGCGCGTGGTGGATTGATACCTGGATCCTCATTCCGCTGGGGTTAACCTATCTCCGGACGCTGGCCTTTATTCTGGTTATCGCGGTGGTAGTGCAATTTACCGAAATGGTGGTGCGCAAAACCAGCCCGGCGCTCTATCGCCTGCTGGGTATCTTCCTGCCGCTGATCACTACCAACTGCGCCGTTCTCGGCGTGGCGCTGCTGAATATCAACCTTGGCCATAACTTTATGCAGTCGGCGCTGTACGGTTTTTCCGCTGCAGTCGGTTTCTCATTTGTTATGGTTCTGTTCGCGTCGATTCGCGAGCGTCTGGCGGCAGCGGATATCCCCGCCCCCTTCCGCGGTAACGCGATTGCGCTGGTGACCGCAGGTTTAATGTCTCTGGCCTTTATGGGCTTTAGTGGTCTGGTGAAGTTGTAATGAGTGCTATCTGGATTGCCATCGCCTCTATTAGCGTTCTGGGGTTGGTGTTTGGCCTTATCCTGGGTTACGCCTCCCGCCGCTTCGCGGTAGAGGACGATCCTGTTGTTGAGAAAATTGATGAACTCCTGCCGCAAAGCCAGTGCGGGCAGTGCGGCTACCCTGGCTGCCGTCCCTACGCGGAAGCGGTAGGCATTCAGGGTGAAAAAATTAACCGCTGTGCGCCCGGCGGCGAAGCGGTGATGTTGAAAATTGCGGCCCTGCTTAACGTTGATCCGCAGCCCGTTGACGGCGATGCGGAGGTGCAGGAGCCGGTCCGCGCGCTGGCCCTGATCGACGAAGCGAACTGCATCGGCTGCACCAAATGTATTCAGGCCTGCCCGGTCGACGCCATTGTTGGCGCAACGCGCGCCATGCACACCGTGGTGGCGGACCTGTGCACCGGCTGTAACCTCTGCGTAGCACCCTGCCCGACGCAATGTATCGAGCTGCGCCCGGTTGAAACGACTACCGAAAGCTGGAAGTGGGATCTTCAAACCATTCCGGTTCGCAATATTCCTATGGAACAACATGCTTAAGTTATTTTCTGCTTTCAGAAAAGAGAAGATTTGGGATTTTGACGGGGGTATTCACCCACCGGAGATGAAAACCCAGTCTAGCGGCACGCCGCTGCGTCAAATTCCGCTGGCGACCCGTTTCGTTATGCCGCTCAAGCAGCACATCGGCGCTGAGGGTGAGCTGTGCGTCAAAGAAGGCGATACGGTCCTTCGCGGTCAGCCGCTGACCTTTGGCCGCGGACGTATGCTGCCGGTGCACGCTCCCACCTCCGGTAAGGTGGTCGCCATCGCACCCCATACGGTGGCCCATCCGTCAGCGCTTTCAGAGCTGAGCGTGATTATTGAAGCCGACGGTGAAGACCGCTGGATCGACCGTGATGGCTGGAGCGATTACCGCAGCCAGAGCCGCGAAGCACTTATTGAACGTATTCATCAGTTCGGCGTTGCCGGCCTCGGCGGCGCAGGCTTCCCGACAGGCGTCAAGCTGCGCGGCGGTGGCGATAATATTCAGACGCTGATTATCAACGCCGCCGAATGCGAACCGTACATTACCGCTGACGATCGTCTGATGCAGGACTGCGCCGCCCAGGTGGTGGAAGGCATCCGCATCCTGGCGCACATTCTGCAGCCGCGGGAAGTGCTGATCGGTATCGAAGACAATAAACCTCAGGCTATCTCGATGCTGCGCGCCGTGCTGGCCGGTAGCCACGATATCAGCCTGCGCGTCATCCCGACCAAGTACCCCTCTGGCGGTGCTAAACAGCTGACGCAAATCCTTACCGGTAAGCAGGTGCCGCACGGCGGACGCTCTTCGGATATCGGCGTGCTGATGCAGAACGTCGGCACCGCGTACGCCGTGAAGCGCGCGGTGATCGACGGCGAGCCGCTGACCGAGCGCGTGGTAACGCTGACCGGGGAATCGGTCTCTCGTCCGGGCAACGTCTGGGCACGTCTGGGTACGCCGGTGCGTCACCTGCTGGAGCAGGCTGAGTTTTGCCCGGGCAGCGACCAGATGGTGATCATGGGAGGCCCGCTGATGGGCTTTACCCTGCCGTGGCTCGATGTGCCTGTAGTGAAAATTACCAACTGTCTGCTCGCCCCTTCCCCGACCGAGATGGGCGAAGAGCAGGAAGAGAAAGGCTGCATCCGCTGCAGCGCCTGCGCCGATGCCTGCCCGGCGGATCTGCTGCCGCAGCAGCTGTACTGGTACAGCAAAGGGCAGCTGCACGACAAGGCAAAAGCCCATAACCTGGCCGACTGCATCGAATGCGGCGCCTGCGCCTGGGTCTGCCCAAGCAACATCCCGCTGGTGCAGTATTTCCGCCAGGAGAAGGCTGAGATTTATGCTATCTCCATGGAAGAAAAACGCGCCGCGGAAGCTAAGGCACGTTTCGAAGCGCGCCAGGCGCGACTGGAGCGCGAAAAAATCGCCCGTCAGGAGCGCCATAAGCAGGCCGCGGTTCAGCCCGGCGAGAAAGATCAGGATGCGATTAACGCCGCACTGGCGCGCGTTCGTGAGAAAAAAGCGACAGCGGCGCAGCCTGTGGTGATCCCGGCTGGCGAGAAGCCTGACAACAGTGAAGCCATCGCGGCGCGTGAAGCTCGCAAAGCCCAGGCTCGCGCTCGTCAGGCTGAAAAAGCGCAAACGGTCCAGACGGATGCCGAGGTTGACCCGCGCAAAGCCGCAGTTGAAGCGGCAATAGCCCGCGCCAAAGCGCGCAAAGCCGGCGAGCAGAACGTGGTGGTTGAGCAGGAAGCGGTCGACCCTCGCAAAGCGGCCGTTGAGGCAGCGATTGCCCGGGCCAAAGCGCGCAAGGCGGCGCAGCAGACGCCAGCTGCAGAAACAGAAGCACCGGTCGACCCGCGTAAAGCCGCCGTCGAAGCGGCGATTGCCCGGGCTAAAGCCCGTAAGGCGGCGCAGCAGGAAGAGCAGCCGCAGGCCGCCAACGATGACCCGCGCAAAGCCGCCGTGGCCGCCGCCATCGCGCGCGTTCAGGCGAAGAAAGCCGCACAGCAAGCAGTTAACGAGGATTAAATGGTTTTCAGAATCGCAAGCTCCCCTTACACCCACAATCAGCGCCAGACGTCGCGCATTATGATGCTGGTCTGCCTGGCGGCGCTGCCGGGCATTGCCGTTCAGTGCTGGTTTTTCGGCTGGGGAACCCTGTTCCAGATAATCCTGGGCTGTGCCAGCGCCTTAGCGGCGGAAGCCCTTGTGCTTAAGCTGCGTAAGGCGGCTGTCTCCCGCATTCTTGCCGATAACTCCGCGCTGCTGACCGGCCTGCTTCTCGCCATCAGTATTCCGCCGTTTGCCCCGTGGTGGATGGTAGTGCTCGGCACCGTGTTTGCCGTGATCATTGCCAAACAGCTGTATGGTGGACTGGGCCATAACCCGTTTAACCCGGCGATGATTGGCTACGTGGTGCTGCTGATCTCCTTCCCGGTGCAGATGACCAGCTGGCTGCCACCGCACGAGATTGCGGCCACGGTTCCGGGCTTTATGGATGCCCTGCACGTCATCTTTACCGGCCATACGACACTCGGTGCGGATATGAACGCCCTGCGCATGGGCGTGGACGGTATCAGCCAGGCGACGCCTCTCGATACCTTTAAAACATCCCTGCATGCCGGGCACAGCGTTGAGCAGATCATGAAGTCCGCGATCTACAGCGGCATGCTGGCGGGCGCGGGCTGGCAGTGGGTCAACCTGGCGTATCTGCTGGGCGGCCTGTTCCTGCTGCAGCAGAAAGCCATCCGCTGGCATATTCCGGTCAGCTTCCTCGTGACGCTGGCGGTGTGCGCCACGCTGGGATGGGTCTTTTCTCCTGAATCACTGGCCAGCCCGCAGATGCATTTGCTCTCCGGTGCCACCATGTTAGGAGCCTTCTTTATCCTGACGGATCCGGTGACGGCGTCAACGACTAACCGCGGCCGCCTGATCTTCGGCGCGCTGGCGGGCCTGCTGGTCTGGCTCATCCGCAGCTTTGGCGGGTACCCGGACGGTGTCGCCTTTGCCGTCCTGCTTGCCAACATTACCGTTCCGCTCATCGACTACTACACGCGCCCTCGCGTGTACGGTCATCGCTAGGGGTTTCGCCATGTTAAAAACGATGCAAAAACACGGCGTCACGCTGGCTGTCTTCGCCGCGGTGCTGACGGGGCTGACGGCACTGGTTAATGCGCTGACCAAAACGACCATCGAAGAACAGGCCTCGAAGCAGCAAAAGGCGCTGTTCGATCAGGTGATCCCGTCCGATTTCTACGATAACGATCTGCAAAAAAGCTGCTTTGTGGTAGACGCGCCGCAGCTTGGGAAAGGCCCGCACCGCCTCTTTATCGCCCGCAAAGGGGATAAACCGGTCGGCGCGGTGATGGAAGCGACCGCGCCTGACGGCTATTCCGGCGCCATTCAGCTGCTCGTGGGCAGCGATTTCTCCGGCACCATACTGGGTACCCGCGTAACGGAACACCATGAAACGCCGGGTCTTGGCGACAAAATTGAAACCCGTCTGAGCGACTGGATTTTGCACTTCGCCGGTAAAGCGATCCATGGCGAAGGTGACACCGCGTTTACGGTGAAGAAAGACGGCGGCGAGTTCGACCAGTTCACCGGCGCGACCATCACGCCGCGCGCGGTGGTAAATGCCGTAAAACGAGCCGGGCTGTACGCTGAAACGCTGCCCGCGCAGATCAACAATCTTCCGGTCTGTGAGGAGTAATCATGAGCCAGGTTAAAGAGGTTATTGTCCAGGGGTTGTGGAAGAACAACTCCGCGCTGGTGCAGCTTCTGGGGATGTGCCCCCTGCTGGCGGTAACGTCCACCGCCACCAACGCGCTCGGTCTGGGTCTGGCAACCACCCTGGTATTGACCCTGACCAACCTCTCCATCTCTGCGCTGCGACGCTGGACGCCGTCGGAAATTCGTATTCCGATTTACGTCATGATCATTGCGTCGGTGGTCAGTATTGTTCAGATGCTGATTAACGCCTACGCGTTCGGCCTGTACCAGTCGCTCGGGATCTTTATTCCTCTTATCGTCACCAACTGTATCGTCGTTGGGCGTGCGGAAGCGTTCGCGGTGAAAAATAGCCCCGCCATGTCGGCGCTGGACGGTTTTTCCATAGGCATGGGCGCCACCTGCGCCATGTTCGTGCTGGGCTCTCTGCGCGAAATCCTCGGCAACGGTACGCTGTTCGACGGCGCAGATGCCCTGCTGGGCGGCTGGGCCAAAGCCCTGCGCGTTGAAGTGTTCCACACCGATACGCCGTTCCTGCTGGCGATGCTGCCGCCCGGCGCGTTTATTGGCCTTGGCATGATGCTGGCGATAAAATACCTGATTGATGAGAAACGTAAGCGCCGCGCGGCTGAGCGCAGCGTTCTGGAAGGGACACCCGAGAAGGCTTCATGAATAAAGAAAAGCGGATTGCGATCCTGACCCGTCTGCGGGACGAGAACCCGCACCCGACGACGGAGCTGAATTTTACCTCCCCGTTTGAGCTGCTGATCGCCGTGTTGCTCTCTGCACAGGCTACCGACGTGAGCGTCAATAAAGCCACCGCCCTGCTCTATCCGGTCGCCAATACGCCGAAGGCCATGCTGGAGCTGGGCGTGGAAGGCGTGAAGTCGTATATCAAAACCATCGGCCTGTTTAACAGCAAAGCCGAGAACGTCATTAAGACCTGCCGGATCCTGCTGGAACAGCATGGAGGCGAAGTGCCGGAAGATCGCGCCGCGCTGGAAGCCTTACCGGGGGTGGGGCGTAAGACTGCCAACGTGGTGCTCAACACCGCATTTGGCTGGCCCACTATTGCCGTAGATACGCATATTTTTCGCGTCTCTAACCGGACCAACTTCGCGCCGGGGAAAAATGTCGAGCAGGTTGAAGAGAAGCTGCTTAAAGTGGTTCCGGCTGAGTTTAAGGTTGATTGCCATCACTGGCTGATTCTGCACGGTCGTTACACGTGTATTGCCCGTAAGCCTCGCTGCGGCTCCTGTATTATTGAAGATCTCTGCGAATACAAAGAAAAAGTGTATCCCTGAATGTCACAATCCCTTACCAAAAGAAGGGCTACCAGAAGCCCTTCTTTTGCCCGCTATTTGTCCGCCTTTCGTTTACCCTCACCTGTCACTTCTTCGGTTGTTTAACGCTCAAACAGATTAATAGTTTTTTCATAGCCAAAAATTTCTATACATCTGTGATCGCGATCACCCTGATAACTTCATGTTGTATTTTTGTTGTCAAAATCAACCTAAACCCTTTATCTGACAAGACACTCTTCTTTTTTTGCCGACGATAAGACCATCTATTTTTCAGAATATGGGCTATATCACTGCCAGAAGCGGCAAATAGCAGAACATATCGCCATACACCGGTCCTGATGGCTCTCTGCCAGTCGAAAAAACTACCTTTACACATCGTATAAAATTTAACGCTGAATAACATTTGCATGAACCGACGATTATACCACTTCAGATATATGTAACAGATTATTACAAACGTATTGCCAGATGGGGCAGGATAGTGAACATTACCCGCCGTTTCTCCTCCCAATATAACTATAAGGCGTATGGACTACGGCCATCACGCTATGAACACCCCCGTTAATATGGGATGTAAAAAAAGAGGTATATGTGTCTACTGCAAACAATAAACCAACAGATGAAAGCGTGAGTCTTAACGCTTTTAAACAGCCTAAAGCGTTCTATCTCATCTTCTCTATCGAGTTATGGGAGCGTTTTGGTTATTACGGCCTGCAAGGGATCATGGCGGTTTACCTGGTCAAACAGCTGGGTATGTCTGAAGCTGATTCCATCACGCTGTTCTCCTCCTTCAGTGCCCTTGTCTATGGTCTGGTTGCTATCGGCGGCTGGCTGGGTGATAAAGTTCTGGGTACTAAGCGCGTCATTATGCTGGGCGCTATTGTACTGGCAATTGGCTATGGTCTGGTGGCATGGTCAGGGCACGATGCCGCTGTCGTGTATATGGGTATGGCGACGATCGCCGTGGGTAACGGTCTGTTCAAAGCGAACCCGTCTTCCCTGCTCTCTACTTGCTACAGCAAAGATGACCCGCGTCTGGACGGTGCATTTACCATGTACTACATGTCCATCAACATCGGTTCATTCTTCTCGATGCTGGCAACCCCATGGCTCGCCGCGAAATTCGGCTGGAGCGTGGCGTTTGCGCTGAGCTTCGTGGGTATGCTGATCACCGTTGTGAACTTCCTGTTCTGCCGCAGCTGGGTGAAAGACTACGGTTCAAAACCTGACTTCGAGCCTGTACACATGGGCAAACTGCTGGCGACTATCGTGGGCGTTGTTGTCCTCGCGGCAATCGCCACCTGGCTACTGCACAACCAGGGTATCGCTCGCGCCGTTCTGGGCGTAGTTGCACTGGGTATCGTGGTTATCTTTGCGAAAGAAGCGTTCGCCATGCAGGGTGCTGCCCGTCGTAAGATGATTGTGGCGTTCATTCTGATGCTGGAAGCGATTATCTTCTTCGTGCTGTACAGCCAGATGCCAACCTCACTGAACTTCTTCGCCATTCGTAACGTTGAGCACTCTATTCTGGGCATCGCATTCGAGCCGGAGCAGTATCAGGCGCTGAACCCGTTCTGGATCATGATTGGTAGCCCGATTCTGGCCGCTATCTATAACAAGATGGGTGACCGTCTGCCAATGCCGCACAAGTTCGCAATCGGTATGGTACTGTGCTCAGGCGCGTTCCTGGTGCTGCCGCTGGGTACCAAGTTTGCCACTGAAGCAGGCATCGTCTCCGTTAACTGGCTGATCCTGAGCTACGCGCTGCAGTCTATCGGCGAACTGATGATCTCCGGTCTGGGTCTGGCGATGGTTGCACAGCTGGTGCCGCAGCGTCTGATGGGCTTCATTATGGGTAGCTGGTTCCTGACCACTGCCGGCGCGGCAATCATTGCGGGTAAAATTGCGAACCTGATGGCTGTGCCTGAAAACGTCACTGACCCACTGGTCTCCCTGAACGTCTACGGTACCGTGTTCATGCAGATTGGTATCGCGACAGCGGTGATCGCTGCGCTGATGCTGCTGACCGCGCCGAAACTGAATCGTATGACTCAGGACGACGACAAGACGGCTGAAGCGACCAAAACCGCTACTGCGTAAGATTATTGAGAAACGACTGAACAGAAGCCGCTAATGCATTAGCGGCTTTTTTTTTAGCCGTTCGCGCACTAACATAGCTGAAACCTCAGCAAAAAGGAGTTACCGATGAAACTGTTCTACAAACCGGGCGCGTGCTCTCTTGCTTCCCATATCACCCTGCGCGAGAGCGGCAAAGATTTCACGCTGGATGGCGTTGATCTGATGAAAAAGCGCCTGGAAAATGGCGATGACTTTCTTGCCATTAACCCGAAAGGACAAGTTCCGGCGCTCCTGCTGGATGACGGTACTCTGCTGACCGAAGGCGTGGCGATTATGCAGTTCCTGGCCGATAGCGTGCCCGATCGCCAGCTGCTGGCACCGGTCAGTACCATTTCTCGCTATAAGACGCTGGAATGGCTGAACTACATTGCCACCGAGCTGCATAAAGGCTTTACCCCCCTGTTCCGCCCGGATACGCCGGAAGAGTTTAAGCCTACCCTGCGTGCCCTGCTTGAGAAAAAGCTGCAGTACGTTAACGAATCGCTGAAAGACGAACAGTGGATTGGCGGGTCGCGCTTCACGATTGCCGATGCGTATCTGTTCACCGTGCTGCGCTGGGCGCGCGCGATTAAGCTGAATCTGGAAGGGTTAGACCACATTGCATCGTATATGAAGCGTGTGGCAGAGCGTCCTGCGGTGGCTGCGGCGCTGAAAGCGGAAGGGTTGAACTAACCGAGCGGCCTCTGTTGCCGGGTGGCACTGCGCTTACCCGGCCTACAAAATTCACAGCCCCTCACGCGCAGCGCCACCCGGTATCGTTTAAAGCTGGGTTGCGCTGAAATAGTGCTCCGGCTTCGCGATTCGATCCTGTGCTGCGACCACCTGCAGTTCATATTCCTGCATTTCTTTCGTCGCCATCATAATTTCGTATACTGCCGCAGTCACATGCTCCAGCGCATCGCGCAGCGTTGCCCCCTGAAGTAATTTCACCAGCAGCAGGCCGCTGGTCACATCCCCCACGCCCACCGGCTGGCGTTTGCCAAAATCCACCAGCGGACGGCTGATGTGCCAGGCATCGTCTTTCGTCACCAGCAGCATCTCAAAGCGATCCTGACTTAGCCCTGCGCGTGCGAGATGTTTTACCAGCACAACCTCAGGCCCCTGCGCGATCAGCTCGCGAGATGCAGTTACTGCCTCTTCTACGCTGTTAACCGGATGCTCGCAGAGGATCTCCAGTTCTACCAGGTTTGGCGCAATGATATCGCTGCCGGGCAGAGCGTGGCGGACGTGGAACTCCGCAACGCCTGGCGCCACGATGCAGCCTTTTTCCGGATGACCCATAACCGGGTCGCAGAAGTATTTTGCCGACGGATTTGCGGCTTTCACCTGGCGTACGATGTCGAGGATATGCTCCCCCTGCTCCGCTGAACCAAGATAACCGCTCAGTACGGCATCACAGCGCTTGAGCTGGTCGATATCGGCAATGCCCTGCACAACCTCGGTAAGGTGCGAAGGCGGCATCACGCAGCCGGTCCATTTGCCGTACTGCGTGTGATTGGAAAACTGGACGGTATTGAGGGGCCAGACGTTGACGCCGAGGCGACGCATCGGGAATTCCGCTGCGCTATTGCCAGCATGTCCAAAAACGACGTGGGACTGAATGGCGAGGATGTTCTTCATTATTTTCTTACCAAACCCTGAAAAAACAAAAGGGGCGTGGTTTCCCACGCCCCTGGAGACTGTTAATTACTTCCAGCAGACAAGGCAGTAGTTTTTCTTGCCGCGACGCAGCAGCGTGTAGCGACCATACAGACGATCGCCGTCAACGAAGGTGTATTCCGGGTCGGCCTGTTTCTCACCGTTGATGGTGATCGCGTTAGACGCGATGGTTTTACGCGCCTGACCGCGGGAAGGCTGCAGTTCAGAGTCCACCAGCGCCTGCATCAGGTCAGCCCCTCTCTCCATCTCAACCATTGGCACGCCGTCCTGCGCCAGCTGTTCAAAGTCCGCTTCGCTCAGATCGCTCAGGGTGCCGTTAAACAGGCTAGCGGTAATGCGTTTTGCCGCGGCCAGACCTTCTTCACCGTGAACCAGTTTGGTCACTTCATCCGCCAGCACGTACTGCGCGCGTGGCGCTTTACCGCTGTTCTTATCTTCTTCTTCCAGCGCGTTGATCTCTGCGATATCCATGAAGGTGAAGAACTTCAGGAAGCGATAAACATCGGCATCCGCCGTGTTGATCCAGAACTGGTAGAATTTGTACGGACTGGTTTTCTTCGGATCGAGCCATACCGCGCCGCCCTCAGTCTTACCAAATTTGGTGCCGTCTGCTTTGGTAATCAGCGGAACGGTCAGACCAAACACCTGGTTCTGGTGCAGACGACGGGTCAGATCGATACCGGAGGTGATGTTGCCCCACTGGTCAGAACCGCCAATCTGCAGGGAAACGCCGTGCAGTTTGTTCAGGCAGGCAAAGTCATACCCCTGCAGCAGGTTGTAGGAGAACTCGGTAAAGGAGATACCCTGGTCGTCACGGTTCAGACGCTGCTTCACGGCCTCTTTGTTAATCATCTGGTTAACAGAGAAGTGTTTGCCGATGTCACGCAGGAAGGTCAGCACGTTCATGCTGCCAAACCAGTCGTAGTTGTTGGCGGCAATCGCGGCGTTGTCACCACAGTTGAAGTCGAGGAACGGCGCAACCTGTTTGCGGATCTTATCCACCCACTCCTGCACGGTATCTTCAGTGTTCAGTTTACGCTCAGCGGCTTTAAAGCTTGGGTCACCAATCAGACCGGTCGCGCCGCCCACCAGGGCAACAGGCTTATGGCCCGCCATCTGGAAGCGTTTCAGGCATAACAATGGAACAAGATGCCCCAAATGCAAGCTGTCAGCGGTGGGATCGAAGCCGCAATAGAGCGCGATCGGGCCTTGCGCCAGTCGCTCTGCTAACGCTTCCTCGTCCGTCACCTGGGCCACGAGGCCCCGCTCTTGCAATTGTTTAATCAAGTTACTGCTTGCCATCAAATTCTCCATGTATAAACGACTGCACCTTTGCCGGTACACGACTTTTCGCCTGATGCGAAAGGACCCATAGAATAAAGCGCAAGCGCGGCGTGCGCTAGCGCTTAAATCAACAAATTTCGGGGATTACGGTGCCAGTCTGTCGATTTTCCAGCCGCCATTCTCGCGCTGGTATAAAAAGCGGTCGTGCAGGCGATGTTCGCCCCCCTGCCAGAACTCAATCTGATCTATCGGGATGCGGAAACCACCCCAGAAGCTCGGCAGTGGGATTTCACCCTGCTGGAACTTCTGCTTCAGCTCCAGGAATTTACTTTCCAGCACGCCGCGGGCGGAAATGCGGCTCGACTGTTTTGATACCCAGGCGCCAATCTGGCTGTCACGCGGGCGGCTGTGGAAATACTTCACCACTTCCAGCGTCGAAAGACGTTCCGCTTTGCCGGTCACCATGACCTGACGTTCCAGCATGTGCCACGGGAACAGCAGGCTGATACGCGGATTGTTTTCCAGATGGTGCGCTTTGCGGCTGCCAAGGTTGGTGTAGAACACCAGTCCTTTCTCGTCATAATGCTTGAGCAATACGATGCGCTGATAGGGTTGACCGTTTTCATCCACCGTCGCGACAACCATGGCCGTGGGGTCGGCGAGCTTCGCTTCGCAGGCCTGTTTCAGCCAGCGTTCAAAAAGCACGAGGGGTTCAGCGGGAAGATCCTGGCGACGCAGGCCGCCTTTGGTGTATTCACGGCGCAGATGCGCAATTTGCTGCAGTTCGTCGTTATCTGACATGGCGTTAGCTGACATTGAGAGTGGGTGGCGCTATTGTGCGCCGCCCCTGTAAAAATCTCAACGCTTCGGATTTTCAAGCTGGCAATTGTTCAGCACAATGCGGTCGCGTTTGTAGACCGTGGCGCTGTCGCCTTTCGACCAGAAGACATAGATACCGTCAGTGTAGCGGGCGCCTGAGGCTGAAATGCCCTGCTTCAGCGTAAGCAATTTATTGTCGTAAACAAAACTGGCTTCCTGGCGTGGATTGTTCAGCTTCACGGTCAGCGGTTTTTCGTCGCAGCGATACTCCAGCGTATCGGTCTGCATGCGCTCAAGGAGCTGGTTGTAGACGCTGCATCCTGACAGCAACAAAGGAGCGGCAATAAGAAGAAGTTTTTTCATGGGCGTATTCCGAAGACTTTCCTGGTCCTGGAGGGCATGTCCGCCCTCCTGTTTCGTTTCATTCTAACGGCGACGCACCGCGCTGAATTTCAGTTAACTCTGATTATGACGCGGATTCGCCGGGAAAATCGCCCCAAGAACGCTCGCCTCGCGAGCACCGGTTACCGACGGCAAATTGCCCGGCAGCCCGGCAATCGTACGCCAGGCAAGCCAGGCGAAAGCCAGCGCCTCCATGTCATCCCCGCTGATGCCAGCCTCATCGGTCGTAGACACTTCGGTACCCGGCAGTAGCCCCGCAAGACGCGCCATCACCAGCGGGTTACGGCTTCCCCCGCCGCACACCAGCAGGCGTTCGCATCCGCCGCTGAGGAGCACCTGTTCGGAAATCGACACGGCCGTGAGCTCGGCAAGCGTCGCCTGGACATCCTGCGGTGCAAGCGCCGGGAATAACGCCAGCTGGCGCTCAAGCCAGCCAAAGTTGAAGTATTCACGCCCCGTACTTTTCGGTGCCGGTAAGGCAAAATAAGGGTCGCTCAGCATGGACTGCAGCAGCGGGATAATCACCTTACCCTCGCTCGCCCACTCCGCGTTTTTATCATAAGGTTGACCGCACTGACGCCAGATCCAGGCATCCATCAGCATATTGCCCGGGCCGGTATCGTAGCCGCGCACCGGCTGCCCCGGGATCAGCATCGACAGATTGGCGATCCCACCAATGTTGAGCACCATACGACGTTCTGAAGGGTGCGCCAGTAGCGCCTGATGGAACGCAGGCACCAGCGGCGCGCCCTGTCCGCCAAGGGCGATATCGCGACGACGGAAATCGCCAACCACCGTCACGCCCGTCTTCGCCACAATCTGGTTGTTATCACCGATTTGCAGCGTATGCGGGGCAACTCCTCCGGGTTCATGCCAGACCGTTTGTCCATGACACCCGATGGCCACCACATCCTGCGGGCGAAGATGTTCTTTCTGCATTAAAGCCAACACCGCATCCGCAAACAGCGCCCCCAGGCGAACATCAAGCTGTCCAAGCTGGGAGAGGGTCAGCTGCTGCCCCTGACAAATGCTCAAAATATCCTCTTTCAGTGAAATGGGGATTGGCCAGGTCAGGCTCGCCTGCTGTGCCACCATGTTTTCGTCAATGGCGGCCAGAACGACATCTACCCCATCCAGACTGGTGCCTGACATCACACCAATGTAGCGACCCGATTTCATGCGCTTTCCTTACGTTGCGTGGGCTAAGGATACCCACTCAACCATAAACGGCGCAGCTTTGCCATCCGGCGATAATATTTTTTAACAATGTCAGACGCGTAACGCGGGCGGTTCCTGTTTATCTCTCGTTAAGTCAAATTCAAGTACAATTTTCTTATTGTTAGTGCAAAGATATGAACTATGGCTCCTTATGCCATATAATTTAGCCATAACGGATGCCCCAACCGGGCGTTTTTGGTGAACAGGAGATTCAAATGATTTTACGTGTACTGGGCGTTTCGCTGATTGGTTTAACTCTGGCTGGCTGTGTGAATGACAGTTCACTCTCTGGCGACGTTTACAGCGCTTCTGAAGCGAAACAGGTTCAGAACGTAACTTACGGTACCGTTGTTAACGCACGCCCTGTACAGATCCAGGGTGGTGATGAAAACAACGTGATGGGCGCAATCGGCGGTGCCGTCCTGGGTGGTTTCCTGGGTAATACCGTCGGCGGTGGCACTGGCCGCTCGCTGGCGACGGCCGCAGGCGCCGTTGCAGGTGGTGTAGCTGGCCAGGGCGTTCAGGGCGCAATGAACAAAACTCAGGGCGTAGAGCTGGAAATTCGTAAAGACGATGGCAGCACTATCATGGTTGTCCAGAAACAAGGCAACACTCGCTTCTCTGCAGGCCAGCGCGTCGTTCTGGCAAGCAACGGAAGCCAGGTGACCGTTTCTCCACGTTAATTAAAAATGGATGTGGTCATCGGACCACATCCATTTACAATATATATCACTCCCACAAATATATTTACAAAATAAATTCACCCCGCCAATTTTTAACCACATCATATATTGTTTTTGCGCAAAGTATTTAGCAGGCTAATTGATTAAACTCTCGCAATTACCTCACCTTAATTCATTATAAAGCCATTAAAAACGTATATGTTTTCTAATCATCGTTCCGTAAAGGGTCGTTATACCTCGTTCTGTCTGGGTTGTATTGTTGTCATTGGCATATTACACGCCCTGTTTTCGAAAATTGCCGAATGGGTACCTAGCTTCTCGTCTCATTTGTTCCCTACGCTCACCATTTTTTTGCTGGTGTTTAACCTGTTTATTGCCTTCTTTATGGCAATGAAATACTGGTGTGACCGAAAACGGTTGTATCTGGTAGCGATCGCTTTTGCCTTTGCCGGGGCGGCATCGCTGATGGTCGGAACGTTGTCCTGCTTTCCCGCCTGGCTGGACCTCTATCAGTTCAACGCTGTAAACTACAACGATGCGATGATCTTCTATATGTTCCGCCATCTTTTAATGGCGGTGCTAATAATCGTTTCGGCAATACTCTATACCACGCGCAATTGTCCTCTTTCACGACTGGCGCATATCCTTATTGTGGGCGGCGAGTTTCTCTTTACCGTCTTTGCAGTAGGGTTGGCCTGGATGTATTCCAGTCACTCTTCATTTTTATCCATTGATCTGGTGGATAATGAAACCCGTGAGTTTATGGTTCTCTGGAGCCACTTCATTAATATTGCATTAATTGCACTCTGGGTGGTGACATTAGGAACGCTGATGTTTATTACGCGCATACGCAACTTATTCTGGGTGGGCGGTAATTTTCTGTGCGTCTGCTATATCGTCACGCTCACAATGCTGTTAGCGGGTGGAAATGTCGAAGATATCTCCTGGTATCGCGCCCGCTTATTTGAGACTGTCGCCACGCTGCTGCTCATTTTTGTTCTGCTCTACGATGTTTTCAGGCTGTATCGCGACTCGCACGCCAAGTATCAGCAGTCGTACCAGAACTCAATTCGCGACCCGCTGACGCGCCTTTATAACCGCAGCTATTTTTATGAAACATTAAAGCAGGCGCTGGATATTGCCAAACCCAGCCGCCCTGTTTCCGTCATCGTCAGCGATCTCGATCGCTTCAAGCGTATCAACGACACCTACGGGCATCTTCAGGGCGACAAAGTCCTTCAGTTTGTCGCTAACCTGCTGATGGATTCCGTACGCCCGCAGGACATCGCGGCCCGTATCGGTGGTGAGGAGTTTGTTCTGATGCTGGCCAACACCTCATCAGAAGCAGCGCACCAGGTGGCGGAGCGCATACGGTTAAATCTGAGCAGCTTCGATAACACCAGCAGCGGCGGTCAACTACCGGAGCCAGTCACCATCAGCATGGGGGTGTATACGGCGACGTCACCCGCGATAGCCGCAGAAACGTGCGTGGAAAACGCCGACAAAGCGATGTATGAAGCGAAGGAGACGGGACGTAATCGTGTGGTCGTCTTTAAATAAAAAAAGGCCTTGCTGCTGCAAGGCCTTGGTGTTTATTAGTCGCGAGAATGCAGCTCATGGATGTTTTGCTCAAGGCGAGCAATAAGGCTGATGAGCATTTCCAGCTCCGCGGGTGAAACGCCTGACAGGATTTCACCGCGCGTCCTGGTGATCACGGCTTCCATTTCCGTGATGATTGGCGCCGCTTTCTCGGTGAGTTTAATCCGCTTGGCGCGACGATCGCTGGCGCAGGTTTGCCGCGAGATCAACCCCTTCTCTTCCAGCTGGTCAAGCGTGCGCACCAGCGACGGTTGCTCAATCCCTATCGCTTTTGCCAGCTGAATTTGCGACTGATCGGGCGGCAGCTGATGGATGTTGTGCAGCGTGACCCAATGCGTCTGTGTGAGTTCCAGAGGTTTCAGGCGATGGTCAATCAGAGCACGCCAGACGCGTACCAACCTTGCCAGATCAGAACCTAATGGCGATTCCAATTTCATCTCCTTATAATTAGCTTGCTAAGTTATTATACTGATTTTAGAATAGTGTGCAGCATTTGTATTGCCAAAACAAATGCAATACTGCATTCATCGAACTTAAAAGTATGACTTACACTGAATTGTTATGCTTCATCATACTAAGACAAGCCAACGCGGCATTCTGTTCACTGCAAAGGATTTCTGCCCGTGACGTTTTTTCATCGCTCAGAGGGGTTGCCCCTTCAGGACCTGATCTTCGGTGCGTCAGTCTATTTTCCTCCGCTGTTTAAGGCCGTTCTGGTGGGTTTTCTGCTCTGGCTCATCGCGCATCGTCTGCTTCGCGACTGGATGTACTCCGGTGAAATCTGGCATCCCATGCTGATGGATCTTTCCCTGTTTGCCCTTTCCGTATGCCTGGGCCTTGCCGTTTTGACTGTGTGGTGAATATGTCCTTGAAAACGCTAAAGTACTTTTCCACCCTTTTTGTCCTTGCCCTCGCGCTGGTTGCGGGGTGGTGGATGTGGAATTTTTATATGCAGTCGCCCTGGACGCGTGACGGCAAAGTTCGCGCTGAACAGGTCAGCATTACTCCTCAGGTGTCGGGAAGTATCACAACGCTTTTAGTTAAGGATAACCAGTTTGTCAAAAAGGGGGACGTTTTATTCCGTATCGACGATACCCCGTACCACATTGCGATTCTGAACGCCCAGGCCCAGCTGGCAAAAGCCCAGTCGGATCTGGCAAAGGCCAACAACGAGGCCAATCGCCGCCGTCACCTGTCGCAAAACTACATCTCAGCGGAAGACTTAGATACCGCCAATATCAACGTGAAGGCAATGCAGGCTAACGTCAACGTGGCGGAGGCGACGCTGAAGCAGGCGCAGTGGCAGCTGACCCAAACTGTGATTACAGCACCTGTCGATGGATGGGTGACCAACCTCTCCGCCCGCGTGGGGAATTATGCCACCACGGGACAACCGATATTCGCCCTCGTCGACAGTCACTCCTTCTACGTCGTGGGCTATTTCGAAGAGACCAAGCTTCGGCATATTCGCGAGGGCTCGCCAGCCACGATAACGCTTTACAGCGGCTCTCAGAGGTTACAGGGTCACGTATCCAGCGTTGGCCGTGCCATTTACGATCAAAGCGTTGAAACGGATTCAGGTCTTGTGCCGGATATTAAGCCGAACGTACCCTGGGTGCGTCTGGCCCAGCGCGTTCCGGTTCGCGTGGAGTTTGACCGTTTACCGCAGGACATTACGCTGGTGTCCGGCACCACCTGCACAGTCTCCATTGGAACCCGTTAATGAAGCTGCAGGGGATCGCCTGGCAAAACACGCCGTGGATGAAAGCGACGCGCCCACAGTGGCGCTACGCCCTACGTAACGGCATTGCCATGTGTCTGGCGCTGACCGTCGCCTATTACCTGAACCTGGATGAGCCCTACTGGGCGATGACGTCTGCGGCGGTGGTTAGTTTCCCAACGGTGGGCGGGGTGATCAGTAAAAGCCTTGGCCGTATCGCAGGCAGCCTGCTGGGCGCCACCGCAGCGTTAATTATCGCCGGGCATACGCTGAACGATCCGTGGCTGTTCCTGCTCAGTATGGCGGCATGGCTGGGGGGCTGTACCTGGGCCTGCGCCCATTTTACTAATAACGTCGCCTACGCTTTTCAGCTGGCGGGCTATACCGCCGCCATTATCGCCTTTCCGGTAGTTAACGTGCTCGACACCACCGAGCTGTGGAATATCGCCCAGGCGCGCGTCTGTGAAGTGATTGTCGGGATCCTCAGCGGCGGCTTCATGATGATGATCCTCCCCAGCACATCCGACGGCACAGCGCTTATCACTGCGCTAAAAACCATGCACACCCGGCTACTGGAACACGCGAGCCTGCTGTGGCAACCGGATAACAGCGACGATATCCGCCTCGCGCATGAAAAGGTTATCGGACAGATTCTGACGATGAATCTGTTGCGTATTCAGGCGTTCTGGAGTCACTACCGCTTTCGCCGCCAGAACACCCTACTTAACTATTTGCTGCATCAGCAGCTGCGTATGACCAGCGCCATCTCCAGCCTGCGCCGGATGCTGCTCAACTGGCCGACGCCGCCGGATAACACCCGTGCCGTTATCGAAACGCTGCTCGCGGCACTTGCGCGCCCGGATGCGGACATCTACACCGTTGCGAAGATCATCGCCCCGCTCGCCCCGGTTGATGAGTACGACTACCGCCATCGCGCCTTCTGGCAGCGCCTGAACTACTTCTGCCGTCTGTACCTGCGCAGCAGCCGCTGGATTATGGCCGTCGAGAATGCGACCCCATTGACGGAGTTCAACGTCCCCGGCAGCCCGGCACTTGCACGCCATACCGACTATCTTGAAGCGTTGTGGAGCGGTTTTCGCACCTTCTGTGCGCTGATGCTGGTGGGAGCATGGAGCATTACCACGCAGTGGGAGTCCGGTACGGCGGCCCTGACGCTTGCCGCCATCAGCTGCGTGCTTTACTCCGTCGCGGCATCGCCGTTCAACTCTCTGACTCTCCTGTTGCGCACGCTGGTGCTGCTATCGCTGTTCAGCTTCGTGGTGAAATTTGGCCTGATGGTGCAGATAAGCGATCTTTGGCAGTTCCTGCTGTTCCTGTTTCCCCTGTTGACCACCATGCAGCTTCTGAAGCTGCAGATGCCGAAGCTGGCGGGCCTCTGGGGACAGCTGATTGTCTTTATGGGCTCGTTTATCTCCGTAACGAATCCGCCGGTTTATGATTACGCCGACTTTCTCAATGACAACCTGGCAAAGATCCTTGGCGTGGGGCTGGCGTGGCTGGCATTCGCGGTGTTGCGTCCCGGCTCCGATGCACGCAAGAGCCGCAGGCATATCCGAGAGTTACGCAGAGGGTTTGTCGACCAGCTCAGCCGTAAACCACACATGAGTGAAAACGAATATGAATCGCTGGTTTATCATCACGTCAGCCAGCTGAACAGCAGCCAGGACGCACTTTCCCGGCGCTGGCTACTGCGCTGGGGCGTGGTGCTGTTGAACTGCTCGCACGTGGTCTGGCAGCTTCGCGGGTGGGAAACGCGTTCCGACCCGCTGTCGCAGGTTCGTGATGTTTGCATATCCCTGCTGCGCGATGTGATGAGCGAACGCGGTGTTCAGCAGCGCCCGCTGGCAACCACTCTTAATGAACTGCAGCGGATCTGCGATACGCTTGCACAGCATCATCTGCCTGCAGCCCGTGATTTGGCCTCGATAATCTGGCGGCTGCACTGCTCGCTGTCGCAGCTGGAGCAGGCACCACCGCCGGGAACGATTGGGGATCAGATCACGCCGCACGCATAGCGTGCCCCTCCGCCGCCAAGCGGTTTAGGCCGATCGGACATATTGTCGCCGCCGACATGGATCATCAGCGCTTTGCCTTTCACCTCATCCAGCTTTTTCAGACGCGGCGCGACGACGGGTTCGGTGGCTTTACCGTCGTTATTGACCACCAGCACGGGCAGATCGCCTAAATGCCCCATTCCATCCGGGCCTTCATGCTTACCGGAATGCTGGGGATCGAGGTGCCCTCCTGCCGCTTCCGCCGCCGACGGTTTACCTTCTTTTAAAGCGGGCTGACAGCTGCCTTTGGCATGAACATGGAAACCATGCTCACCGGGCGGGAGTGCTTTGAGGCTGGGGGCAAACTCCAGTCCTTTATCGGTTTCCGTGATTTTCACCGTCCCGATGGACTGACCCACTCCTTGTGGGGTGACGAGATTCATTTCCACTTCGTCGCTGGCTGCCTGCGCCCCTGCGCAAACAACCAGCGTGATCAGTGCCAGAGCAAAACGCTTCATATGACCTCCGCGGGTTATTTTTTGCCCCTTAAGTGTATACCAGGGGCAAAGATTTCACCGGAAAGTCACCTTCTGGCGGTTTATGGCACGTCGTAACCCAGAGCGGCTTTGCGGATGCGGAACCACTGCTGGCGGGTCATCTGCAGCTCTTCAGCGGCCAGTGCAGAACGCACGCGTTCTATTTTGCCGGAACCGATAATGGGCAGCGGTTTTGACGGCAGGCGCAGGATCCACGCGTAAACCACCTGTTCGATGCTTTCCGCGTTCAGTTCGCGGGCGATCGTCTCAAGCTCGTTGCGCAGCGGCTGGAATTCATCATCATTAAACAGGCGTCCGCCCCCCAGGCAGGACCAGGCCATCGGGCGAATGCGCAGCTGTTGTAGCTGATCGAGGGTACCATCCAGCAGCAGCGGCTGGTGAACCGGGGAGATCTCAACCTGGTTTGTGGCCAGGGTAAACGGCAGACGAGACTGAAGAAGCGCAAACTGCGCCGGGGTAAAGTTAGAAACGCCGAAATGACGCACTTTCCCACTCTGATGGAGGTTCAGGAAAGCTTCGGCCACCTCGTCAGCATCCATCAGCGGGTCGGGGCGGTGGATTAACAGCAGGTCGATACGATCGGTCGCCAGATTGACCAGCGACTGCTCGGCGCTCTTGATGATATGCGCGCTGTCGGTGATGTAATGACCGAGGGCGTGTTCCGGCTTTGCCGTGGTGGCAATCCCACACTTCGTGACAATTTCCATGCGATCGCGCAGTGCCGGAACCAGCTTAAGCGCCTCGCCGAACGCGGCCTCGCACTGGTAGCCACCGTAAATATCCGCATGATCGACCGTGGTGATGCCTAAATCGAGGTGCTCTTCAATAAAGCTCGCCAGCTGGAGCGGAGACATATTCCAGTCCATCAGGCGCCAGTAGCCCATCACAAAACGGGAGAATTCTGGCCCCTGGGGGGCAAGGGTAATTCGCTGAACCATAACATTTTCCTCAAGGACGTGATGTCATGAGTATACGCAATTACCGTGTTAAAAAAGTGAAGGTTGCTGGGGTTCTTCGGTCTCACCCGCTTTGTTTGCGCGTATTTTGCGCAGAAGGCGCTGTCGACAGAGGCGTAGTACCTCCTGCTTTTGCGTGTCGCTAAAGTTTTGCCAGTTGAAACGCTCGTCACGGGTACGCATGCATCCACGGCAATATCCGCGTTCATCCACCTGACAAATACCCCGGCACGGGCTCTGGATGGGGAAAAACTCCAGCTGCTCTGCCACACTCACCTCCAGATAGCCACTCTCACCTACAGTGAAGACGCTAAACGCGCCACGTGCAAGGCCTGTAGCACAGATTTGTGGCATTAAGGTTTCACTAATCTTCCCTCTCTATACTCGGCCCATCATGACAATAACAGGTTTACCGATCGATGTGGTCAATCAAAAAGTTACACTGTAACGACATTAAATTTACTCTGGGTTGTGCTCTCTTCTTTACGTTAATCAACGGGCTGTTTATCCAGCGCAGCTGGGCCATCATCGGCCCAATCCATCTGCACGACTTCCTCTTTGCCGCCTCCGTACCGCTGGTGCTGTTTTGTGGCTGGGTGATTGTCTTTAGCCTGCTTAATATCCCGTATATCCGTAAACCGCTGCTGATTGTTTTAACCATCGGTTGCGCCGCTGCGACGTATTTTATGTACACTTACGGCGCGGTGATCGATCAGAATATGATTGTGAATGTCTTCGAAACCAACTCTCAGGAAGCAACCGCCCTGGTGACCCCGCAGATGATTCTGTGGATTGTTATCGCAGGCCTCGTTCCCTCGGTGGTGCTGGCTCTTACCCGCATTCGTACCGGGAAATGGTGGTATGCCCTGCTGACGCGGGTTGCCGCGATGCTCGGCGCTCTGCTGGTGATTATTCTGGTTGCCGCGCTGTTTTATAAAGATTACGCGTCGCTTTTCCGCAATAACAAAAGCATCGTCAAAATGGTCACTCCGGCGAACTATGTCAGCGCCGTGGTGAAGTACAGCAAGATGCGCTGGTTTGCCGGCGATCAGACGCTGGTGCGGATTGGTGAAGATGCCCATAAAGGGCCACTGATTTCCGGTCAACAAAAGAAAACCGTTCTGGTGCTTGTCGTCGGCGAAGCGTCTCGCGCGGCAAACTACTCCCTGAACGGTTACGATCGTGAAACCAACCCGGAGCTAAAAAAGCAGGATGTGATTAACTTCCCGCAGGCCTCCTCATGCGGCACTGAAACCGCGGTTTCCGTTCCGTGCATGTTCTCCGGCATGACGCGCAGCAAGTACGATGCCGACCTTGCACACCATCAGGAAGGTCTGCTCGATGTGCTGAAGCATGCGGGAATCAATCTGCTGTGGCGCGACAACGACGGCGGGTGTAAAGGTGCCTGCGATCGCATCCCCCATACCGATATGACGCAGTGGAATCTGGATCAGTTCTGTAAAGATAAATCCTGTATTGACGACGTGAACTTCTACCGTCTGGACAACGTGCTGGATGGCGTGAAGCAAGATACGGTGCTGGTTATCCACCTGATGGGGAGTCATGGACCGGCGTACTATCGCCGTTACCCGGACAATTTCCGGAAATTCACCCCAACCTGCGACACCAATGAAATTCAGGATTGCGACCATCAGGCGCTGGTAAACACCTATGACAACACTATCCTCTATACCGACAGCATGGTCAGCAAAACCATTGATGCGCTGAAAGCGCGACAGGCAAGCATGAACACCGCGCTGATTTACCTTTCGGATCACGGTGAATCACTGGGTGAAAGCGGTATTTATCTGCACGGCACGCCGTACATGCTGGCGCCGGAGCAGCAAACTCATATTCCGTTTATGTTCTGGCTGTCACCGGATTATGCAAAAAACTTTGGCATCAACGGACAGTGTTTGCGTGACCAGGCAGCAAAAAATGCGGTTTCCCAGGACAATTTGTTCTCAACCGTATTGGGTATGATGGACGTGAAATCAACGGTTTATCAACCGCAGCTGGATATACTGAGTGCATGTCGTCAGTAAACTCGCTTGCATTAGACCGAACGGTCTATTAGAGTGCGGCCATGAGCAGAAATACTGAACACGATACCCGCGAACATCTACTGGCAACCGGCGAGCAGCTTTGCATGCATCGCGGGTTTACCGGTATGGGGTTGAGCGAGTTATTAAAAACCGCTGAAGTACCGAAGGGGTCGTTTTATCACTACTTCCGGTCCAAAGAGGCCTTTGGCGTGGCGATGCTGGAGCGTCATTATGCTGGCTATCACCAGCGTCTGGCGACCCACTTTGCGTCGGGTGAGGGAAACTACCGGGATCGTGTTCTGAATTACTATCAGGAAACGCTGAACCAGTTCTGCCAGCAGGGCATTATCAGCGGATGCCTGACGGTCAAACTGTCTGCCGAAGTGTGCGATCTTTCCGAAGATATGCGCTCGGCGATGGATAAGGGTGCCCGCGGCGTAATCGCCCTGCTGGCCCAGGCGCTGGAAAAAGGCCGCGAAGAAAAAACGCTGGCCTTTTCCGGCGACCCCTTAATGCAGTCTCAGGTGCTCTACTCCCTCTGGTTAGGAGCCAACCTGCAGGCAAAAATTTCGCGCAGTGCCCTGCCGCTGGAAAGCGCGCTGGCACATGTGAAAAACAGTATTACTGCGCCAGGCGTATAACGGGCGCTTTTTATTTACCTTATTACTAGTCGACTGGTCTACTCAGGAGTCTTTATGTCAGCTGAAAAACTGTTTACCCCATTGAAAGTGGGTGCCGTCACGGCGCCAAACCGCGTGTTTATGGCTCCGCTGACCCGTCTGCGCAGCATTGAGCCGGGTGACATCCCCACCCCCCTGATGGGCGAATACTATCGTCAGCGCGCAAGCTCTGGCCTGATCATTACGGAGGCCACACAGATTTCTGCTCAGGCGAAGGGTTATGCGGGCGCGCCAGGCCTTCACAGCCCGGAACAGATCGCCGCATGGCAGAAAATTACCGCAGGCGTTCACGCTGAAGAGGGTCGCATTGCGGTCCAGCTGTGGCATACCGGTCGTATCTCTCACAGCAGCATTCAGCCTGGCGGCCAGGCTCCGGTCTCCGCTTCGGCCCTGAGTGCAAATACCCGCACTTCCCTGCGTGATGAAAATGGTAATGCGATCCGCGTGGATACCTCTATGCCACGTGCCCTGGAGCTGGATGAAATCCCGGGTATCGTTAACGACTTCCGCCAGGCCGTGGCCAACGCTCGTGAAGCCGGTTTTGACCTGATTGAGCTGCACTCCGCGCACGGCTACCTGCTGCACCAGTTCCTGTCACCGTCGTCTAACCATCGCACCGACCAGTACGGCGGCAGCGTCGAAAATCGCGCTCGCCTGGTACTGGAAGTGGTTGATGCCGTATGTCAGGAGTGGAGCCCGGATCGTATCGGGATCCGCGTTTCCCCAATCGGTTCTTTCCAGAACGTCGACAACGGTCCGAACGAAGAAGCCGATGCACTGTACCTGATCGAAGAACTGGCTAAACGTGGCATCGCTTATCTGCACATGTCCGAGCCGGACTGGGCCGGCGGCAAGCCATACACTGAGGCTTTCCGTCAGAAAGTGCGCGAACGTTTCCACGGGGTCATCATTGGTGCAGGGGCGTATACGCCGGAGAAAGCCGAAGATCTGATTAATAAAGGGCTGATTGATGCCGTCGCGTTTGGCCGTGACTACATCGCCAACCCGGATCTGGTTGCTCGTCTGCAGAAAAAAGCAGCGCTCAACCCGCAGCGTCCGGAAAGCTTCTACGGCGGCGGCGCGGAAGGCTACACCGACTACCCTTCACTGTAATCTCGCCATTGTTCATTGATAGCGGCGACAGTTCGCCGCTATACTAAAACATCGTTTCTGATCAAAAAGCTTTTTTATTCCATTGGTTAATGAGGAAATTATGCGCCTACTTCACACCATGCTGCGCGTTGGCGACCTGCAACGTTCTATCGATTTCTACACTAACGTCCTGGGCATGAAGCTGCTGCGCACCAGCGAAAACCCGGAATACAAATACTCGCTGGCGTTCGTGGGTTACGGCCCGGAAACGGATGAAGCAGTGATCGAGCTGACCTACAACTGGGGCGTTGACAGCTATGAGCTGGGCACGGCCTACGGCCATATCGCGCTGGAAGTGGATAACGCGGCCGATGCGTGCGAACGCATTCGCAAAAATGGCGGTAACGTCACGCGCGAAGCGGGCCCGGTAAAAGGCGGCACCACCGTGATTGCGTTTGTGGAAGATCCGGACGGTTACAAAATCGAGCTGATTGAAGCCAAAGACGCCGGTCGCGGTCTGGGCAACTGATCCCTCAGGGCGCAACGTGCGCCCGTAGTTTTACTGCATCACCCCGCAAAATTTGCCATAATGCGCTCTGCTTTTTCCCCATGTAAGAGACCCTGATGTCCGATAACGCTCAATTTAGCGGTCTGTGCGACCGTTTTCGTGGTTTTTATCCCGTTGTCATTGATGTAGAAACAGCCGGATTTAACGCTAAAACCGATGCGCTGCTCGAAATTGCCGCCATCACGCTGAAGATGGATGAACAGGGCTGGCTTACACCGGACACCACGCTGCATTTCCACGTTGAACCTTTCGAAGGGGCAAACTTACAGCCGGAAGCGCTGGCGTTTAACGGTATCGATCCGCATAACCCGCTGCGCGGTGCCGTCAGTGAATATGATGCGCTGCACGCCATTTTTAAAATGGTGCGTAAAGGCATGAAAGAGAGCAACTGCAGCCGCGCCATTATGGTGGCCCATAACGCCACCTTCGATCACAGCTTTACCATGGCTGCCGCGGAGCGCGCGTCGCTCAAACGCAACCCCTTCCACCCTTTTGTCACCTTCGACACCGCCGCATTGAGCGGCCTGGCGCTGGGACAAACGGTGTTATCTAAAGCCTGCATTACGGCTGGCATTCCGTTCGACGGAACGCAGGCGCACTCCGCTCTATACGATACGGAGCGCACCGCAGAGCTGTTCTGTGAGATCGTCAACCGCTGGAAGCGTCTTGGCGGCTGGCCGCTGCCGATGGGTGACAGCGAAGAATAAAAAAAAAGCGACCTTATCTGGTCGCTTTTTTATTTGCGCAGAAAATTACTCTGCGTCCCGCTCTTCCGTTTTGTACTTCGCCGCCGTCTCTTTGATCAGCTGCTGCAGTTCGCCGCGCTGATACATTTCAATCAGGATATCGCAGCCGCCAACCAGTTCGCCGTCAACCCACAGCTGTGGGAAAGTCGGCCAGTTAGCGTACTTAGGCAGCTCAGCGCGGATGTCCGGATTCTGCAGGATATCAACGTAAGCAAAACGCTCACCACAGGCTGACAGCGCCTGAACCGCTTGTGCGGAGAAGCCGCAGCTTGGCAGCTTCGGAGAACCTTTCATATACAGCAGAATCGGGTTTTCAGCGATCTGGCGCTGGATTTTTTCAATAGTGGTGCTCATGTCTTGCTTCCTTTAACTTCTGTTACGGCATTCGTCTGACATTGTAGCGGTTCAGACTGGCATCGGAAAATAACATTTTTGTCACGTTTATACATTCTACCCCGAGTCACGAAAAGTTGCATTGCAAATGGTGTTTACCCCTGCCGCATTCAGGGTTTTGCTTAGGGAGCGGGCAAATGTGCGACAGAACGATGAATTTTTTTGCACTTGCTAACGAAACACGATTGTAGATTGAAAAATGCTATTAACTTTCTGGCTTTTTATAGATTAGAATCGACGGGCTTTGTAAATCACACGCGGGTATTATTGATGACCTGCATTTATCAGGGGACTGCCCAGTGGCGCGGATAAATAAAATCTCGATCACGCTCTGTGCTTTACTGTTTACTTCACTCACTTTCACGCCAGTGGCAAACGCCTCTCAGCAGGCGCGGCATTCTGCTGTACAAAAAAACCATCTGGTGAAAGCCACAGAACGTAAGAAAAAAACCACCGCTAAGAACGACAAGAAAAAAACACCGGCTCAGACGAAACAGACCGCTTCCAGCAAAACGAAAACAAAACCTTCCCGCACTGCCCACTCTGCCAAAAGTAAAGCTTCGCAAACCGCCGCTAACCTCGTTACTGAAAAATGCATCACGCGTAAAGGCCATAAGGCGAAATGCACGAAGGTCACCAAAATTGCGGAAGTGCATAAAGTGCGCGTACAGAAAGCGCAAAAAACCGCAATGAATAAACTGATGGGGCAGATTGGTAAACCTTATCACTGGGGTGGGACTTCGCCGCGTACCGGTTTTGACTGCAGCGGCCTCGTCTATTACGCCTATAAAGATCTGGTCAAGTTCCGCATTCCGCGCACCGCCAACGAAATGTACCACCTGCGCGATGCCTCACCGGTTGACCGCGGTGAGCTGGAAAATGGCGATCTGGTGTTCTTCCGCACCCAGGGCCGCGGGACGGCTGACCACGTTGGCGTCTATGTCGGCAACGGAAAATTCATCCAGTCTCCACGTAGCGGTCAGGATATTCAGATCACCTCTCTCAGTGAAGACTACTGGGTACGCCACTACGTCGGCGCACGCCGCGTGATGACGCCGAAAACCATTCGCTAACCCCTGCCCTGCCACACCCTTGGCAGGGTAAGTTCCTCTTTTGCATACCCTTTCAATTTGCTATCCTGTCCTTGTTGTCTGTGTGGTTATTGGCAACGCAAAATACAATAAGGAGAGAAGCAATGTCGTTCGAATTACCTGCACTACCGTATGCAAAAGACGCCCTGGCACCGCACATTTCTGCGGAAACCCTGGAATATCACTACGGCAAACATCACCAGACTTACGTCACCAACCTGAACAACCTGATCAAGGGCACCGATTTTGAAGGCAAAACGCTGGAAGAGATCGTCCGCAGCTCAGAAGGTGGCGTATTCAACAACGCCGCTCAGGTGTGGAACCATACCTTCTACTGGCACTGCCTGGCGCCGAATGCCGGCGGTGAACCTGCCGGTGAACTGGCTACCGCCATCAACGCCGCCTTTGGCAGCTTCGCGGACTTCAAGGCGAAATTCACCGATGCCGCCATCAAGAACTTCGGTTCAGGCTGGACGTGGCTGGTTAAAGAGGCGGATGGCAAACTGGCTATCGTATCCACCTCTAACGCGGGCACCCCGCTGACCACCAGCGCGAAGCCGCTGATGACCGTGGACGTATGGGAACACGCTTACTACATCGATTACCGTAACGCGCGCCCGAACTACCTGGAACACTTCTGGGCACTGGTTAACTGGGACTTTGTGGCGAAGAACTTCGCCGCGTAAAAGACACGCAGAAGGGTTCGCCCTTCTGCGTTTTTGGTTTATTCCGCAGCGCAGGCTGCTTCTGGCTGTTTACGACCCGACATCATCACCAACAGCAGGCCGAGCGCGGCAATGATTGCCCCCATCACCGGCACAAAGCTGTATCCCAGACCACCTGAAATAACGGCCCCACCGGCCGCCGCACCGAGCGCATTGCCCAGGTTAAAGGCACCGATATTGACCGAGGATGAGAGGCCCGGCGCTTCATGCGCAACACGCATCACGCGCATCTGCAGCGGTGGCACCACGGCGAACGTTGCTGCACCCCAGACGACCATCGCCATCGCGGCGCCAAACTCGTTACGCGCCAGCCACGGAATGGCGATCATGATGACAATCAGCAGGGTTAAGAAGCCCTTCAGCGTCCCGCTCACGGAACGGTCGGCAAATTTCCCGCCGAGATAGTTACCAATCGAGAAGCCCACGCCAATCAGCACCAGCATCGCGGTCACAAAGAGAGGCGTTGCGTGGGTGATATCGTGCAGTACCGGTGAAATATAGGTATAGAGGGTAAACATCGCCCCTGCCCCGAGAACGGTGGTAAGCAGTGCGGAAAGCACCTGCGGGCGCACCAGCACCGACAGCTCCTTACGCACTTCCGGACGTTCTCCGGCGCTGCCTTTCGGCAGGGAGAAGAACAATGCCACCATCGCGACCACGCCCAGCCCGGCCGTCGCCAGGAAAGACATACGCCAGCCGATCGCTTCTCCCAGCCAGGTTGCAGCAGGAACACCGCCGATGTTAGCGATGGTCAGACCCATAAACATGGTGGCCACGGCGCTCGCCTGCTTGTGTTTTGGCACCACGCTGGCAGCAACGACCGATCCCAGCCCAAAGAACGCGCCGTGGTTAAGGCTGGTCAGAATACGCGACAGCATCAGCGTGGTGTAGTCCGGCGAAATGGCCGATAGCACGTTGCCGAGGGTGAAAATCGCCATCAGGAAAATCAGCGCATTGCGGCGCGCGCGGTGCGAAAGGAGAAGCGTCATCAGCGGCGCCCCCACCATCACGCCGATAGCGTAGGCGCTGATCAACATGCCTGCCGCGGGGATCGAGACGTCCACGCCGCGGGCGATGACGGGCAGTAACCCCATCGGGGAGAATTCAGTGGTGCCAATCCCAAAAGCGCCAATCGCCAGGGCCAGCAGGGGAAAATTGATTTTCATGCGTCAACTCCGGATGCCGTGTCACGTGGTGACACAGAACAAAGAAGCGGAAAGCATGACATCAATCACAAAAAATGAGAAGTTAACAAAATGGCAAAAGATTTTTGCCAGAGAAGTAACAATCCGGGGAGTCGGGAGGGAGAAGGCTCTCCCTCCGCGTAAATCAGTGCAGCGCAGCCGTCAGACCGGCCACAACAATCAGAGCCAGCACAACAACGGTGGTGAACAGCGAAAACTTAAGATCGGAACTCATCAATTTTTCTCCTTTTAATCCCCACACGAAAAGTGAGCTTGCTCATTTTTGCACAGATTACGTCAAAAATCTTCCTGGATTTATACTGATAACCACTTTACCTCTTCCCCTTTTCATCAAGATAGGACAAAATTCCACGCTAAATTTATTAGCGTACCGGCCATTGACCCCCTCCTGACGTCCCGTGTCGTTTTCCCGGCGTGCCGCAATTCAACATTGCGAGATAAGGGTGAGAGAAGGCAAACGTTTACCTTCAAGTTTTTCAGGAGCTTAGGATATGGTCTGGAGTGACATTTAATGGCAACAATTAAAGACGTAGCAAAACGCGCAAACGTTTCCACCACAACCGTATCACATGTAATTAACAAAACCCGCTTTGTGGCGGAAGAGACGCGCAACGCCGTCTGGGCAGCGATCAAAGAGCTGCACTATTCGCCAAGTGCGGTTGCGCGTAGCCTCAAGGTTAATCACACCAAATCCATTGGATTGCTGGCAACCAGCAGTGAAGCGGCCTATTTTGCCGAGATCATTGAAGCGGTCGAAAAGAACTGCTTCCAGAAAGGCTATACCCTGATTCTGGGCAACGCGTGGAACAGCATTGAAAAACAGCGTGCCTACCTGTCGATGATGGCGCAAAAGCGCGTTGATGGCCTGCTGGTAATGTGCTCCGAGTATCCGGAGTCAGTGCTGTCGATGCTGGAAGAGTATCGCCATATTCCGATGGTGGTGATGGACTGGGGCGAAGCGCGCGCAGACTTCACCGATTCCGTTATCGATAACGCTTTTGAAGGCGGCTATATGGCCGGTCGTTATTTGATCGAACGCGGTCACCGCGAGATTGGCGTGATCCCGGGTCCGCTGGAGCGCAACACCGGGGCGGGCCGTCTTGCCGGTTTTATGAAAGCGATGGAAGAAGCGCTGATCAACGTGCCGGAAAACTGGATCGTGCAGGGCGACTTTGAGCCGGAATCAGGCTACCGCGCGATGCAGCAGATCGTTTCCCAGCCGCACCGTCCGACCGCCGTTTTCTGCGGGGGTGACATCATGGCCATGGGCGCGCTCTGCGCCGCCGATGAGCTGGGTCTGCGCGTACCGCAGGATATTTCCGTGATCGGGTATGACAACGTGCGTAACGCGCGCTTCTTCACCCCAGCGCTGACCACCATTCACCAGCCGAAAGATTCGCTGGGCGAAACGGCCTTCAATATGCTGCTCGACAGGATCGTCAACAAGCGCGAAGAGTCGCAGTCCATTGAAGTTCACCCGCGCCTGATTGAACGCCGTTCCGTTGCGGACGGTCCGTTCCGCGACTACCGTCGTTAATCCCTTTACGGGGCCAGCTACGCTGGCTCCCGTAACCATTCCCGGTTCAGCGTTTCGCTGTCCCCCAGATAATCCAGCAGCCAGGCCATGGCGGGCGAGACATCATTTTGTTGCCAGGTCAGGCAGCAGGCCGCGTCCGGGAACGGATTTTCCAGCGTCAGTTCAACCCATTCGCCGGTATCGATGCGCGGACGCGCAAAATGAACGGGCACCATCGCGACGCACAGTCCGGCACTGAGGCACGTCGCCGACGATTCCCAGTCCGGAGCCACCACCCGCCGCTGGTTGTCCAGAAGCCAGGTGATACGCTTGGGCAATGAACGGGACGTATCCTCCAGCACCAGCGAGGGCCAGTTGCGCAGCGTATCGTCGCTAAGCGGCCCGTCCATCGCTGCCAGAGGATGATCGCTGGCCACCACGCATTTCCAGCTCAGCATCCCCATGTCGCGAAAGGCGTAACGTCCCCCGACCGGGATCGCCTGCGTCGCGCCAATCGCCATCTCCGCCCTGCCGTCCGCCAGCGCATCCCACACCCCGTTGAACACCTCCTGCGAGACCCGCAGCTCAACGTCAGAGAAATGACGATAGAAATCGACAATCATCTGTCGGGTGCGTTCCGGCTTCACGATGTTATCCACCGCGATGGAAAGATGTCCCCGCCAGCCGTTGGCGATCTGCTGGCACTGTTCGCGGGTGATCTGCATTTTTTTGATAACAGAACGCCCTTCCTTCAAAAACCACGCCCCGGCGGGCGTCAATTCCACGTCACGATGCCGCCGCTCAAACAGCGGAACCGCCAGCCACTCCTCCAGTTGACGCACCGTGTAGCTGATGGCCGAAGGGACGCGGTGCAGCTCCTGCGCCGCACCGCTGAAGCTGCCGTTACGCGCGACAGCATCGACCACTTCAAGAGAATAATCTGACCACATTTTCTGCCTGCAAAAAATTTGAATGCACCCGCCAAATATTAGCGTTTCACAAGCGGCTTTGCACTCCCTACACTCAGCGCCAATGTATACCTGCCTCCTCAGGAGAATAAAATAATGCAACCCAGGAACGGTTTTTTAGTCTGGCTCGGCGGCTTAAGCGTGCTGGGCTTTTTGGCCACCGATATGTACCTGCCGGCTTTTGCCGCGATGCAGGAAGATTTGCAAACCCCCGCTGCCGCCATCAGTGCCAGCCTGAGTTTGTTCCTCGCCGGTTTTGCTTTTGCACAGCTGCTCTGGGGACCGCTCTCGGATCGCTTTGGTCGTAAACCGGTACTGCTGCTGGGTCTGGCCATTTTTGCCGTGGGCTGCCTGGGGATGTTATGGGTACGCGACGCCACCTGGCTGCTGGTGCTGCGCTTCGTTCAGGCCGTGGGCGTCTGTGCCGCGGCCGTGACCTGGCAGGCGCTGGTGACCGACTACTACCCGGCTAACCGCACAAACCGTATTTTCGCCACCATTATGCCGCTGGTGGGCCTCTCCCCTGCCCTGGCTCCGCTGCTGGGCAGCTGGATCCTCGCGCACTTTGACTGGCAGGCCATTTTTGCCACGCTGTTTGCCATCACGCTGGTGCTGATGCTGCCGGCGTTTGCCCTCAAGCCTGCGCATAAAAAAGAGGCGCATGCCGACGCGAAGCCGATTACCTTCACCTCACTGTTGAGCGCCAAAGCGTATCGCGGGAATGTCCTGATCTATGCCGCCTGCTCGGCAAGCTTCTTCGCATGGCTCACCGGCTCGCCGTTCATTCTGCACGATATGGGCTACAGCCCGGCAGCCATCGGCCTGAGCTATGTTCCGCAGACAATCGCGTTCCTTGTGGGCGGGTACGGCTGTCGCGCGGCGCTGCAAAAATGGGAAGGCCAGCAGATGCTGCCGTGGCTGCTGGTGCTGTATGCGCTGAGCGTCATCGGGACCTGGGCCGTTGGCTTTATTCCGGGTGCCGGTCTGGCCGAAATTTTGATCCCGTTCTGCGTGATGGCCATTGCGAACGGGGCGATTTACCCTATCGTTGTGGCGCAGGCGCTGCGTCCATTCCCGCAGGCAACAGGCCGCGCCGCCGCGCTGCAGAACACCCTGCAGCTGGGTTTGTGCTTCCTGGCAAGCCTGGTGGTCTCGGCGCTGATTGCTACGCCGCTTTTGACCACCACCAGCGTGATGCTGTTCACCGTAGCGCTGGCGGTATTGGGCTATCGCATGCAGGCCTCCGCGCAGCGTGAGCAGGATAACGGTGCTCAGGTGGAAACCTCGCATGCCTGATTGCGCCAGAAATCATGTTATATTTCAGTGATTAGGTTGCTAACAATTTTCTATTGAATCACCAAATTTTGAAGCCTATACTAAATTTGGTTCGATTAAATACGATAAATATTAAGTGTTAACGGGAGCCGGAGTGCTCCCGTTTTACCATGGAAGGCATTTCGGCAAGGGTTATCTCCCTTCCTCTGTTCTACGTCGGATACTAGCCTCGCGGTATTTACCGTGAGATTTCTCACAAACCAAAAAAAGCGTCTACGCTGTTTTAAGGTTCTGATCACAGTAGGGTGATGGAGAAGCTATGAGTTCATCGTGTATAGAAGAAGTCAGCGTTCCGGACGATAACTGGTCCCGGATCGTCAGTGAACTGTTAGGTCGAGCAGGCATCACTATCAATGGATCATCGCCATCCGATCCTCAGGTTAAACATCCCGACTTTTTTAAACGCGTGTTGCGGGAAGGGTCGTTAGGCCTGGGAGAAAGCTACATGGACGGCTGGTGGGAGTGTGAACGTCTGGATACCTTTTTCGCCAGCGTGTTGCGTGCCGGTCTTGAAAATCAACTCCCTCGCAACCTGAAAGACACCCTGCGCGTCGCCTCTGCCCGACTTTTCAATCTCCAGAGTAAAAAACGCGCGTGGATCGTTGGCAAAGAACATTACGATCTTGGCAACGATTTGTTCAGCCGTATGCTGGACCCTTTCATGCAATACTCCTGCGCCTACTGGAAAGAGGCCTCGACGCTTGAAGAGGCTCAGCAGGCCAAGCTGCGTCTGATCAGTGAAAAACTGCAGCTACAGCCCGGCATGCGCGTGCTGGATATCGGTTGCGGCTGGGGCGGGCTGGCGTATTTTATGGCGAAGCACTATGGCGTCAGCGTGGTCGGCGTGACGATCTCAGCGGAACAGCAAAAAATGGCGCGAGAGCGCTGCCAGGGTCTCGATGTGGATATCCGGCTGCAGGACTACCGCGACCTGAACGAGCAGTTCGACCGGATCGTTTCCGTCGGCATGTTCGAGCACGTGGGGCCAAAAAACTACGATACCTACTTTGAGGTGGTGGATCGTAATCTGAAACCGGACGGGCTCTTCCTGCTGCACACCATCGGCTCTAAGCGGACCGACAACAACGTTGACCCGTGGATCAACAAATACATCTTTCCGAATGGCTGTTTACCGTCCGTTCGCCAGATTGCCAACGCCAGTGAACCCCATTTCGTGATGGAAGACTGGCATAACTTTGGCGCGGACTACGACACCACCTTAATGGCATGGCATGAACGTTTCCAGAAAGCCTGGCCAGAGATTGCGGACAACTATTCTGAACGATTCAAACGAATGTTTAGCTATTATCTGAATGCCTGCGCGGGGGCGTTTCGCGCACGGGATATTCAGCTCTGGCAGGTGGTATTCAGCCGTGGGATAGAACACGGACTGCGTGTCGCACGCTAAAAAAATAACCCCGGATATCCGGGGTTATTTTTTTATTCCTCTTCGGCGGTCTTTATTATTGCGGCTTCTTTTGCTGCCAGCACGCGCTCAACCGTATCCACCACAGCCTGGGTCTGAGGATCGATTTCGATATTCACGCGATGCCCCAGTTTTTTCGCGCCCAGCGTGGTGCGCTGCAGCGTTTCAGGAATTAAATGCACGCAAAAACGCGTTGGCGTCACTTCCCCTACCGTCAGGCTAATCCCGTCAATGCCAATAAATCCTTTATAGAGGATGTATTTCATTAATGACGGGTCCTGCATTTTAAACCAGATTTGACGGTTATTTTCCGAGGTCACGATTTTCGCCACTTCGGCGGTGGTCATGATGTGCCCCGACATAAGATGACCGCCAATCTCATCGCTGAACTTCGCCGCGCGCTCAACGTTGATGGTATCGCCTACCACCAGCTCGCCCAGGTTAGTGATGCGCAGCGTCTCTTTCATTAAATCAAAGCTAATCTGGTTGCCGTTAATTTCGGTAACGGTCAGGCAGCAGCCGTTATGGGCAATCGACGCGCCGGTTTCAATGCCCTCGAGCATATATTCCGGCAGCTCAACAACATGAGTACGGAAATTAGGTTTTTCATCAATGGACACCACTTTGGCAGTGCCCTGCACAATACCAGTAAACATGCTTACAACTCCTGTTTTTTCCGAACGGTGATGACACCGTTTAATCCCTCCACAATAACAGTTGGAAAAACAGGTTGCCAGCAGAGCGCATTTTCTGGCGATTTTTTCACTAGATAAATAGCTAAAGCCCGCTACAATAGCTGGCACCCCCCTGCATTTTCTTCTTGCTGCCAGTTTCGGCGGCTTTTTTAGTCTCTCATATAACTACAAAATAAAGGTGTTCACGTGCAGAAGTACATGAATGAAGCGCGCCAGCTATTGGCACTGGCTATACCAGTGATCGTCGCGCAGGTGGCCCAGACCGCAATGGGATTTGTGGATACGGTAATGGCGGGTGGCTACAGCGCCACCGACATGGCGGCCGTAGCTATCGGTACGTCAATCTGGCTTCCGGCCATCCTGTTCGGTCACGGTCTGCTGCTCGCGCTCACGCCTGTTATCGCTCAGCTCAATGGTTCGGGGCGCCGCGAGCGCATTGCCCATCAGGTCCGCCAGGGCTTCTGGCTGGCAGGATTTGTCTCGGTGCTGATTATGGTCGTGCTCTGGAACGCGGGCCATATCATTCGCGCTATGCATAACATTGACCCGGCACTGGCGGACAAAGCCGTGGGTTATTTGCGCGCGCTGCTCTGGGGTGCGCCTGGCTACCTCTTCTTCCAGGTGGCGCGTAACCAGTGTGAAGGCCTGGCGAAAACTAAGCCCGGCATGGTGATGGGCTTTATCGGGCTGCTGGTCAACATTCCCGTTAACTATATCTTTATTTACGGTCATTTCGGGATGCCGGAGCTGGGCGGCGTCGGCTGCGGCGTGGCGACGGCCGCCGTTTACTGGGTAATGTTCTTCTCGATGCTTACCTTCGTGAAGCGCGCCCGCTCCATGCGCGATATTCGTAACGAGCACAGATTCAGCACGCCGGACTGGAACATCATGACGCGTCTGGTGCAGTTAGGGCTGCCGATTGCCCTCGCGCTGTTCTTTGAGGTGACCCTGTTTGCCGTGGTCGCCCTGCTGGTCTCCCCGCTGGGCATTGTGAACGTCGCCGGGCACCAGATCGCGCTGAACTTTAGCTCCCTGATGTTCGTCCTGCCGATGTCGCTGGCGGCGGCGGTGACGATTCGCGTGGGCTTTCGTCTGGGCCAGGGCTCAACGCTCGATGCGCAAACGGCCGCCCGAACCGGGCTGGGCGTCGGCGTCTGCATGGCGATCTGTACTGCGCTCTTTACCGTTGCATTACGCGAGCAGATCGCCCTGCTCTATAACGACAATCCGGAAGTCGTCACGCTGGCATCGCACCTGATGCTGCTGGCCGCGATTTACCAGATTTCTGACTCCATTCAGGTGATTGGCAGCGGCGTGCTGCGCGGCTATAAAGACACGCGTTCCATCTTCTTTATCACCTTCATCGCCTACTGGGTGCTGGGTCTGCCGTGTGGCTATATTCTGGCCCTGACCGACCTGGTGGTTGACCGCATGGGGCCGGCGGGGTTCTGGATGGGCTTTATCATCGGCCTGACGTCGGCGGCGATTATGATGATGATGCGCATGCGCTTCCTGCAGCGCCAGCCATCAACGATCATTTTGCAACGCGCTGCCCGTTAAATACGCAGTAGCCGCCGCCCGGCGGCTACTTTCTCTTCACTTTGCGCGGTAATACAGCAATCGCGTGAAATCAGAGAGAAAATTGCATTTTCCCTCTTGCCACCTCGGGGCTGTGCCGCTAATATTCGTCCCCGTTGTCACCGACAACACGTTGCGTTCATAGCTCAGTTGGTTAGAGCACCACCTTGACATGGTGGGGGTCGTTGGTTCGAGTCCAATTGAACGCACCATTCTGCGTCCGTAGCTCAGTTGGTTAGAGCACCACCTTGACATGGTGGGGGTCGGTGGTTCGAGTCCACTCGGACGCACCATTTCAGTCCTGAAATGGTGCAAATTCTCCTCTGATAGCCTGAATTTTCTTAATCCTTTATTTTCATCATTATTCTCCTGCTACGCTTTTCCTATGGAAAAAAACACAGGAAACGTGTCGATGAAGAAAATCGCGATTATCGGCTCCGGCCCCACAGGGATTTACACCTTTTATCACCTGCTTCAAAACAGCACTCCGCTCTCCGTTTCCGTTTTCGAGCAGGCAGATGAAGCCGGCGTGGGCATGCCCTATAACGAAGGCGATAATTCCCGGCTGATGCTGGCGAACATTGCGAGCATTGAAATCCCGCCCATTTTTATGACCTACCTCGACTGGCTCAAGGAACAGAGCGACGCCCATCTGGCGCGTTTTAAGGTTGATAAAGCCCGCCTGCACGATCGGCAGTTCCTGCCGAGGATCCTGCTGGGGGAGTATTTTCGCGACAGCTTTCGATCAATCGTAAAAGAGGCGAAAAACCTGGGGTTCCAGGTTGAGATCCATGAATCAGCGAAGGTCACCGACATCAACCCTTCGACAACCGGCGTGACGATTTCGGTCAACGACCGCACCCTACCGGATAAATTCGACCTGGCGGTTATCGCCACCGGCCACGTCTGGCCAGAGGAGGATGAAGCCACGCGCACGTTCTTCCCAAGCCCGTGGTCCGGCCTGATGGATGCCAGCATTCCCCCTTGCCGCGTGGGCATTATGGGCACCTCGTTGAGCGGTCTCGACGCGGCTATGGCGGTGGTGATGCAGCACGGTGAGTTTCGTGACGGTAAATTCATCCTCGACAACGGCAGCGAAGGGTTACACATTACGCTGATGTCCCGGACGGGCATTCTGCCGGAAGCCGATTTTTACTGCCCTATTCCTTACGAACCGCTGTCGGTTTTGACCGAATTCGTGGTGGAAAGCGAGATAGCCAAAGGACCGGATGGCCTGCTTGACCGCATTTTTGCCCTGATGGTCAAAGAGCTTCAGCTTGCCGATCCGGCATGGTGCGAGAAAATGTCTCTGCATACGCTGAATGCGGACACTATTCGTGAGGCCTGGTTTGAGGATCGTAAACGGCACGGCCCCTTTACCTGGGCGGAAGAGAATCTCAACGAGGTTGAACGCAACAAACGGGAACGCCGTACCGTGGCCTGGCGCTATACCGTGCTTCGGCTGCATGAAGTGGTTCAGGAGATCGTCCCCCATCTCGATGAGCAAGACGGTGAACGCTTCAGTCAGGGGCTGGCTCGGGTATTTATCGACAATTATGCCGCCATTCCTCCGCAGTCTATCCGCAGGCTGCTCGCACTTCGCGAAGCCGGCATCATCAGCGTGGCCGCGCTCGGTGACGACTATACGCTCGACGTTGGCAGCGATCGAACGGTGATAACCACAAAAGAGACCGTCTATCGTTTCGACGTATTTATTGACGCACGCGGACAAAAGCCGCTCAAAACGAAAGATCTGCCTTTCCCGACGCTGCGAAAACAGCTGGAAGCAACCGGCGATGAGATACCCGATATCGGCGAGGATTACACCTTAAAAGCGCCTGACACCGTGCGCGGACGCATCACCTTCGGCGCGATACCGTGGCTGATGCACGACCATCCCTTCGTGCAGGGGCTGGCGGAATGTGCAGAGATTGCAGAAGCGATGGCGAAGGCGGCTGAAAAACCCGCGTCGGGATCGCGGAGAAGTTTGCCGTATATTGAGATCTGACAGGGCTTCCATGCCCTGCTGTCGGTAATTACTCGAAGAAGACTTCCGGGTTTTCCGACAGCGAAACGAAACTTTTCGTCGCTTTATCCAGCGCGAGGATTTCGCCGCTTTCAATATCGTACACCCAGCCGTGCAGTCGGATGGAGTTATTACGCAGGCCCACCGCAACGGACGGATGGGTCTTGATGTTGCTCAGCTGCGCAAAGACGTTTTCCTGCACCATCGCATTGACCTTATCGATCGGCTTATCCCAGGTTTTCTTCTCAACCACGGCTTTCGCCGCGTCGGAATAGCGCAGCCAGTGTGACACCGCAGGCATCGGCTCCAGGTTCGCGTTATCGGCAATCGCCTTCATCGCGCCGCAGTTGGAGTGACCGCAAATCACGATATCCGTGACGCCCAGCGCCACGACGGCGTATTCGATGGTAGCGGACACACCGCCTGGCTCCGGTCCGAACGGCGGCACAATGTTGCCAGCATTACGAATGACAAAGAGTTGTCCTGGCTCTTGCTGGGTGACCAGTTCCGGGACCAGACGGCTGTCGGAGCATGAGATGAACAGCGCTTTGGGATTCTGGCTGGACGCTAAACTGCGGAAGAGTTCTTTACGTTGCGGGAAAATCTCTTTTTGAAAGCTGAGAAAACCTTCAATGATATGTTGCATAGCAATGTCTCTTTTATCTGTTTTAGTTTAGGCATGATCGAGATCACACTCGTAAAGTTTACCCATCGTGGTTTACTTCAGACAAGCAATATATTTCTGGCCCGACCGCTGCACGATCTCGTCCGCACTGGCCAGGATGTTCTGCCCTTCGAACGCGCCGTAAAGACGTTCAAAGGTTTTGCCTTCGAGATGACTCACCACCGACGCCACCGTTCGGGCCGGCAGCGGGAGATAATTCGGGTAGCTCCACATAAACGAGACGGCGTCTTTACCCGGCGTGACCTGCAGAATATCGCCAACCAGCAATACCCCGTCCCCCTCCTGCCAGTGCAGCACCGTTCCCCCGGCAAAATGCCCACCCAGACGCAGCAGGGTCACCGACGGGAAAATCTCCTGCGTTTCCCCCTCCCAGAAATGAATGGCCGGGCTGTCGCGCATCACCCACTCTTTGTCGCTGGCGTGCAGGTACACCGGCGCATCAAACGCCGCAGCCCACTCCTGCATCGTGGTGTAATAGTGCGGATGTGAAATCGCAATCGCGCTGATGCCGCCAAGGGCGGCGATGAGGGTTTGGGTTGCGGGATCGAGGTTGGCGATGCAGTCCCAGAGGATATTGCCGTGGGGCGTTTGCAGGAGCAGCGCCCGCTGGTTAATCGCAAACGCAGGAACCGTTTTGATACCGAATAATCGCGGCTCCAGCTGCTGCCATTTGTTGCTGTGCGTGGCGGTGACGGTATCGAGATCGGTCCACGCCTGCCCCGTGATGGGCACATACTGGCGTTCATCCTCACAAATCGGGCATCTGTCCGGCTGCGTATCGTAGGCGGTTCCACAGGTTTTACAGAGTGTAATCATGTGCTCTCCTCAGCGATAAAGCACTGAGTATGGCAGGGATTATCCTTATGTGCTGCGAGGTACATTGCTGGCTTTTTTTGCCCTATACTGTGCCAGTATCGAAAACTGAACAGAGCAGGTGCAACATGGAAATTGATCTCGATAACTTAGTCTTTAACGGTCTGGATGAAGCTGAAGAGCGTAATGCGGAACGTCTGGACGATGCAGACAAAAAAGCGCAGGCGATTGTCGCCGACGATGACTGCGGCGACGCCTGCAAGATCTAATAAAAAAGCACCGGGAAACCGGTGCTTTTTTATTTCACTCGTTAAACGTCACGCACACCTCGTTCCAGTAGGTTTCGCGCGTGCGGCGCAGTTCAGCGTGACGTTTTATCATGGAACCACTCCGGGTCAATGTTGGCAACGTCTACGCCATACAGGCTGGCGACAGGCAGTATCGACTCAAGAACACGTTGCGCGCTGTTCTCCGCATTCGCTGGCCGGGCCGCAAAAAACCGCCGTAACGTGCTGATCCACTTTTTCATCGTCTTACCCTCTCTCGCCGTGTCTGACCTCAGTTAAGCACCCAAATCCCGTGCAGGGGAAATACCAAAATCTACTGTCTATGTGCAGGATCTGCAAATAGCACCCCGTCCTTTTCACGCTTCATTAACACCTTGTTCACTAATGCTTTTTTGCTCATAGCAAAGAACGATTTCTTATTTGGCGATAGCTTTCCCTTATGGGAGCGTAACGGGGTAAAACAAAAACAACGGGATGGCGAATGACTATGGCAGCAAATATGAAAGGGTTTACCAAACGGACACTGGTTCTGGGATTACTGGCGGCGGGGAGCCTGCTTTCAGCTCAGGCACAGGCCGATCAGTTGGCGGATATTAAGGCAGCAGGGGTGGTGAAAGTGGCCACGTTTGACGCCAACCCGCCGTTTGGCTCGATTGATGCCAAAACGCATGAGATCGTGGGTTATGACGTGGACTTTGCCAAAGCGCTGGCAAAATCGCTCGGCGTGAAGCTTGAACTGGTTGCCACCAATCCGGCCAACCGCATTCCGCTGCTGCAGTCCGGCAAAGCCGACCTGATCGTGGCGGATATCACCATCACCCCGGAACGCGCACAGGTCATTGATTTTTCTACGCCTTACTTCGTTACCGGCCAGCAGTTCCTCGTTCCGGCAAAATCACCGGACAAGCTTGATGACTATAGCCGGGCGCGCATTGGCGCAGTAAAAGGAACGACGGGCGAGCAGGCGCTGCACCAGCATTTCCCGCAGTCCCGCGTCCTCTCTTATGACGACATCCCGCTGGCGTTGACCGCACTGCGCAATGGCAACGTACAGGCCATTACCCAGGACAGCACCATTCTGGCCGGCCTGCTGGCGCAGGCGCCGGACAAAGCCAACTTCAAAATCCTGCCCGACCTGCTCAGTAAAGAAGAGATTGGCGTAGGGGTGAAGAAAGGTGAAACGGCGCTGCTGAAAGCCGTTAACGACGAACTGGTTAATCTCGAGAAGACCGGTCAGGCGGCAAAAATCTATGATGTCTGGTTTGGTCCTGGCACCCCTGCTCCACAGCCGCGCGCCTTTAAAATAGAAGCCAGGTAATTATGCTCTCAGGTTTATTTTCACACTCCGCGGCCGGTGCCGCGGATTTTTCACATCTGGAACAGGCCAGCGTCGAGTTTCGTCATGTGGACAAACGCTACGGTGACCATCAGGTTTTAAACGACATTAACCTCACCATCACGCCCGGAGAAGTGGTTGCCATCCTCGGCCCTTCAGGCTCCGGTAAATCCACCCTGATCCGTCTTATCAACCAGCTTGAAACCCTGAGCGGCGGGGAGATTCTGGTCGACAACAAGCCTACCGGAAAGCTCTCCGGTACCGGGCTGCGTCAGCTGCGTAGCCGCGTGGGGTTTGTGTTCCAGCAGTTCAATCTTTACGCCCATCTCACCGCCAGCCAGAACATCACCCTGGCACTGGAGCACGTTCACGGCTGGAAGCCACAGCCAGCCCAGGCGCGCGCGCTGGCCCTGCTGGAGAAGGTCGGGATGCTGGAAAAGGCCCACCATTACCCGGCAGAGCTATCCGGCGGACAGCAGCAGCGCGTGGCGATAGCCCGCGCCCTCGCCTCTTCACCGCAAATCATTCTGTTCGATGAACCCACCTCCGCGCTGGATCCGGAGATGATTGGTGAAGTGCTGTTCGTGATGAAAGCCCTCGCCCACAGCGGGATCACGATGATCGTGGTGACTCATGAGATGCAGTTTGCCCGGGAAATCGCCGACCGGATTGTCTTTATCGACGGCGGGCAAATTCTGGAAACCGCGCCGCCGGCGCAGTTTTTCAGCCAGCCAGCGCATCCGCGCGCGCAGCGCTTCCTGCAAAAGGTGCTGGATCCGCTGCATCAGGAGCATCTGTAATGCCCGCGCTCGACTGGCAGGGGGTACTGACCGGACAGCCTCTGCAGTGGATACTTTCCGGATTTCTCACCACCCTGTGGGTGACGCTGGCGGGGATCGTGCTGGCCAGCCTGCTCGCACTGCTCTTTATGCTCCTGCGCCTGTCCGGTGGACGCGTCGGGAAAGCGATCGTCAGCGGCTGGGTATCGCTGTTTCGCAATACGCCGCTGCTGGTGCAGCTGCTGTTCTGGTATTTTGCCGCCTGGAACGGGCTGCCGCAGGCGTTTCGCGACGCGGTCAACGCCGATCACAGCTGGTCCATTCTGCCCGGCGACGTCTGGTGGTTTACGCCCGAATTTTTATGCTCTGCCTGGGGGCTGGGCGTTTTTACCTCGGCGTTTTTAATCGAAGAGGTGGAAGCCGGGTTGCGTTCCGTGCCCGCCGGGCAGCGGGAGGCGGCGCTCGCCCAGGGATTCTCCACGTGGCGCTTGTTTCGCTTCATCCTTCTGCCGCAGGGCCTGGCCAACGCCTGGCAGCCCGTTGTGGGCCAGTATCTCAATCTGATGAAGCTCTCCTCGCTCGCCAGCGGGATTGGCTTCGCCGAGCTCACCTATCAGGTCAGGCAGATCGAAAGCTATAACGCGCACGCGCTGGAGGCGTTTACCCTCGGTACCGTGCTCTATCTGCTGACCGGCCTGGTCATGGGGATGGTGCTGGTACGCCTTGGGCCACAGGCGAAACGTAAACGCCCGATCGTCGCCACCACAGGGAGTGAAAAACATGATTGCCGGACTTAATGTCATCACCGATAACCTCGATTATCTGCTGTGGGGACGCGCGGCAGCCGGTGAACCGGGAGGCGTGCTGCTTTCGTTAATGATGGCAGCAGGCGCTGCGGTTATCGCTCTGCCCGGAGGGATACTGCTCGCGTGCCTGGCCTGGCGCTTTACCGGGCTCGTGCGAAAAGTCCTCTTTTTATGGGCAGAGCTGATTCGCGGGATCCCGCTCATCTTCGTGATTTTCTGGATGTGGTATCTCCTGCCGCTCATCACCGGGGGCGATCTTCCCGGGGCGCTGACCGTCACGCTGGCACTGGCCTGGTTTACGGCGGCCACCGTGATGCACTCGGTGCTGGCCGGGCTGAGCGCACTGCCGACCGGGCAGTACGAGGCCGCGCTGTCTCAGGGCTTCAGCACCCAACAAACCCTGTTGCACGTGCTGCTGCCGCAGGCGCTGAGGAATATTCTGCCGTCGCAGGTGGGGATTTTTATCAGCCTGCTGAAGGATACGTCGCTGGCGTTTATCGTGAACGTCCCGGAACTGACCACGGTGGCGGGACAGGTCAACAACCGGGTGCAAATCTATCCGGCGGCCATTTTAATCTTTACGGGCGTGGTCTACTACCTGCTCTGCTGCTCGCTCGAGCAGCTTGCGAAACGCTGGCGCCTTACCCGGCCAGCGCTTTAACCACCGTTTCCATTGCCTCGGTTGTCAATGCACTGCGTTTCACGCGCTGGTTCGCCAGCGCGGTACGCAGGACTCCGGCAATGACAATATGCTTTGGCTCCTGCCCTAAATCACGCATCTCAAGCACGACTTTCCCGACCACCCGGCACATCTCCTGATACAGCGCTTCATCTTTGGTCACGTTACCCATCGTCATCACTCCATTGCCTGTTAAACGTTGAGCTTAAATGATTCTCCAGCCGGATACAAAAAAGAAGCCCGGCGATAGACTCGCCGGGCTTCATCAGTAAAATCAGTAAATTAGTTGTTTACAGGAATAACCGCGCCTTTGTACTTGGTGCGGATCCAGTCCTGAATCTCTTTCGAGTGCAGCACGTTCACCAGCGCGACGATATCTTTCTTCTTCTCGTCACCGCGGTGTACGGTAATGATGTTGGCGTACGGGTTGTTTTCACCGCTCTCTACCGCAATCGGGTCGTGAACCGGATCCAGACCGGCGTCAATCGCGTAGTTGGCGTTGATCACCACCGCATCGCCTTCGTTGTTGTTGTACATCTGCGGCAGCAGAGACGCTTCAACGTTAGGCGTGAACTTCAGCTTTTTCGGGTTCTCGACGATGTCGCTGATGCGCGCGGTCACTTTATCGATGCCCGGCTTCAGCTTGATCACGCCCTCTTTCTCGAAGATGGAAAGAATACGGCCCTCTTCAGAAACCGCGTCACGCATGATGATCTTGCCGCCTTCCGGCAGGTCTTTCAGCGACTTGTATTTTTTGGAGTAGATGCCGATTGGCTCAATGTGGATCGCGCCCGCACTGACAAAATCGTAGTCCTTATCGCCCGCATGATCTTTCAGCACGCTGTTCAGGTAAGGAATATGCTGGAAATAGTTCGCGTCGATGTCATGACCCGCCAGCGCGGTATTCGGCAGAATGTAATCCTGGAACGGTTTAATCTCCAGGTCGATACCCTGCTTCGCCAGAATCGGCTTTGCCTGCTCCAGAATTTCCGCATGCGGCGTGTTGGATGCACCCACGGTCAGGGTGTCGGCCCAGGAGGCGAAGCTCAGGGCGCTCAGGGTTGCAGCGGCGATCAGTGTCAGTGTCTTTTTCATGATGTGGTTCCTGTGTGTATTTATTAGCGTTTATCTAACAGTGAAGTAATGACATCGCCGCAGAACTGGATAATGAAAACGATGATTAAAATGGTCACCGTTGCCACCAGCGTGACGTCACCATGGTTGCGCTGGAATCCTTCCAGATAAGCCAGATTTCCCAAACCACCGGCGCCAATCACCCCCGCCATTGCGCTGTAGCTCACCAGCGCAATCAGCGTCACCGTAATACCTGATACCAGTGCGGGTGATGATTCCGGCAGTAAAACCCGAAACACGAGCGTGCTCAGTCGTGCGCCCATCGAGCGCGTCGCTTCAATCACGCCTTTATCCACTTCACGCAGGGCGATCTCCACCAGGCGTGCGTAGAACGGTGCGGCACCCACTATCAGGGCCGGCAGCGCCGCGTTGGCGCCAAGAATGGTGCCGACGACGGTCTTGGTGAACGGGATCAGCAGCACAATCAAAATGATGAACGGAATCGAGCGGAACACGTTCACCACAATCGAAATCACGCTGTAGACCGTGCGGTTGTGGAACAATCCGCCGCGCGCGGTTAAAAACAGCGCCAGACCCAGCACGATGCCCAGCACAAAGGTCGCCACCCCGGACAGCGCGGTCATGTACAGCGTCTCAAGCGTCGCCGCCCAGAGCTGATCCCACTTGAGATGCGGAAAGAGATTCTCAGCCATGTTTAATCACCTCGCCTTCAATATCGCTGTGCTGCAGGTCGGCGAGGATATTGTTCAGTTGTTCGTCAGATGCCACGACGTGCACCCAGAGTTGACCAAACACGCCGTGAGCGGTTTGGGTCATTTTTCCGTGCAGGATGTTAAACGGCAGGCCGTAGCGCAGCGTCAGTTCGCCCACAATCGGCTTATGCGTGCTGTGCCCGGTAAAGGTCAGCCTGATGACCGTCCCTTCCAGATCGTTTGCCAGTTCGGTATTGAACGTTTCTTCTTCAGCGTACTGGCTCACCTGACGCACAAACTGCTGCGTAATCGGCTGCTGCGGATGGGTAAAGACGCTCAGCACGTCTCCTTCTTCCACCACCTTACCGTTCTCCATTACCGCCACGCGGTCGCAGATTTTGCGCACCACGTGCATCTCGTGCGTGATGAGCACGATGGTCAGCTTAAAGCGGCGGTTAATATCCAGCAGCAGATCGAGGATCTGATCGGTGGTCTGCGGGTCAAGCGCGGAGGTGGCTTCATCGCAGAGCAGCACATCCGGGCGATTAGCCAGCGCACGCGCAATGCCCACGCGCTGCTTTTGACCACCGCTCAGCTGCGACGGATAGGCATGCTCGCGACCTTTCAGGCCAACGAGTTCAATAAGCTCGGCCACGCGGGCCTTTATTTCGGCTTTCGGTACGCCGGCAATTTGCATCGAGAACGCAATATTCTCGCTGACCGTGCGCGACCACAGCAGGTTAAAGTGTTGAAACACCATGCTGATCTTCAGACGCGCCTGGCGCAGCGCTTCACCTTTTGCGGCAGAAATGTTCTGCCCGTTGATGGTTACGCTGCCGCTGCTCGGTTTTTCCAGCCCGTTGAGCAGGCGGATAAGCGTACTTTTACCTGCGCCGCTGTAACCAATGATCCCGTATATCTGTCCCTGTGCTATCGTCAAATTGACGTTATCAACGGCTGTGAGTGCCACCTTTCCGTTGTCAAAAACCTTCGAAATATTGCTCAGTACAATCATTCTTATTCATTATCCGTGCCGCCCGTGGCGGTTTAGCAGTATGGATGTCCAAACGATAGTAAACAGCCGTTACCCGCTTTTAAATGAACAAAAAAGAATGTGTTATAACTTTCCGAAATAAACAGCGGATTTACCGGGTGGGAAGCATTTAGACCAATTTCAGCAATGATTATCTGCCGGATGCATATCTGCTGGCGGACGGGCGCAAAAAACGGTCATTTTTGCAGCATTTTATCCCGATATAGCCATCCTCACATCCAGACAACTTTACGTCTTGCTGTCCTGCCATCCAGAAATGGCATTTATATTCCTTTCTGTTCTAAACGGCAGTGAATGGTTCTTTATTGAGAAAATTTCACCGCCCTATCATCCCGTCATGACATCCAGAAAGGAAAACATCATGACGATTTATCACTCCGTCACCGAACTGATTGGTCGTACCCCGCTGATCCAGCTGCATAAGCTTGATACCGGTCCCTGCTCGCTCTTTCTGAAGCTGGAAAACCAGAACCCGGGCGGTTCGATTAAGGATCGCGTTGCGCTGTCGATGATTAACGAAGCGGAACGTACCGGTAAGCTGAAGCCTGGCGGCACGATAATTGAGGCTACGGCGGGCAATACCGGCCTCGGCCTGGCCCTGATCGCCGCCCAGAAAGGCTACTCGCTGATTCTGGTGGTGCCGGACAAAATGAGCCGCGAGAAGATTTTCCACCTGCGCGCGCTGGGTGCCCAGGTGGTGCTGACCCGCTCCGACGTCAATAAGGGCCACCCGGCCTATTACCAGGATTACGCCCAGCGCCTGGCCAGTGAGCTGCCCGGCGCGTTTTACATCGACCAGTTCAACAACGAAGCCAACCCGCTGGCGCACCGCACAACCACGGCGCCGGAACTGTATGAACAGCTTGACGGCCGGATCGACGCCATCGTCGTGGGCGTCGGCTCAGGCGGCACGCTGGGCGGCCTGCAGGCGTGGTTCGCCGAGCACTCTCCGCATACTGAATTTGTCCTGGCAGACCCGGCCGGATCCGTGCTAGCCGACCAGGTGGAAACCGGATGCTACCACGACGCGGGCTCCTGGCTGGTTGAGGGAATTGGCGAAGACTTTATTCCGCCGCTGGCCCACATTGAAGGGGTGAATCGCGCCTGGCGCATCACCGACCGCGAAGCCTTCACCACCGCGCGCGAGCTGCTGAAAACGGAGGGCATTCTGGCGGGCTCCTCCAGCGGCACGCTGCTTGCGGCCGCGCTGAAGTATTGCCAGGCGCAGACCACGCCGAAGCGCGTGGTGACCTTCGCCTGCGACAGCGGCAATAAGTATCTTTCGAAGATGTTCAACGACGACTGGATGCGACAGCAGGGGCTCATCACGCGTCCTCAGGCCGGCGACCTGTCTGACTACATCGCCCTGCGTCACGATGAAGGCGCCACCGTTACCGCGGCCCCGGACGACACGCTTTCCACCGTTCTGGCACGCATGCGTCTGTATGACATCTCCCAGCTGCCGGTGCTGGAGAACGGCAAGGTGGTCGGCATTATCGACGAGTGGGATCTCCTGCGGCATATCGGCGGCGACGGCGATCGCTTCGCGCTGCCGGTGACGGCAGCCATGACGCGTCAGGTGGAGTTTCTTGATAAACACGCCCCGGAAAGCGCCCTGCACGCCATCTTCGACCGCGGCCTGGTGGCCGTCATTAATGACAACGACCGTTTTCTCGGTCTGATTACGCGCAGCGACGTTCTGACCGCCTGGCGCAACCGTCTTCAGCAATAAAGGAACAGATGATGAAAAACCTGGCTACCCTGAGCGTCCACAGCGGCGAGTTCAACGACCAGCACGGCGCCGTCATGCCGCCGATTTACGCCACCTCGACGTTTGCGCAACCGTCACCCGGCGAGCATACCGGCTATGAGTATTCGCGCAGCGGCAACCCTACCCGCCACGCGCTGGAAACCGCGATCGCCGAACTGGAGGGCGGCGCGCGCGGCTACGCCTTCGCTTCCGGTCTGGCGGCCATCTCCACGGTGCTCGAACTGCTGGATAAAGACAGCCATATCGTCGCCATTGATGACGTTTACGGCGGGACGTACCGCCTGATCGAAAACGTGCGCAAACGCAGCACCGGCCTGCAGGTCAGCTGGGTTAAACCGGACGACCTCGCCGGGCTCGAGGCCGCCATCCGCCCGGATACGCGTATGGTGTGGGTCGAGACGCCGACCAACCCGCTGCTGAAGCTGGCGGATCTGGCGGCCATCGCGGCAATCGCCCGTCGTCATAACGTCATCAGCGTGGCGGATAACACCTTCGCGTCGCCGGTGATCCACCGTCCGCTGGAGTCTGGTTTCGATATCGTGGTGCACTCTGCCACCAAATACCTTAACGGCCACTCTGACGTGGTCGCCGGGCTGGCGATTGTCGGGGATAACAAGGAACTGGCGGACAAGCTGGGCTATCTGCAAAACGCGGTGGGCGGCGTTCTGGATCCGTTCAGCAGTTTCCTGACGCTGCGCGGTATTCGCACGCTCGCGCTGAGGGTCGAAAAGCACAGCACCAACGCGCTGGCGATTGCGCAATGGCTGGAGCAACACCCTCTGGTCGAAAAGGTGTTCTATCCCGGCCTGGAGTCGCATCCGCAATATCAGCTTGCCCGCACCCAGATGGCCCTGCCCGGTGGCATGATTTCCGTCGTGGTAAAAGGCGATGCGCAACGCGCCACCGAGGTGATTCGTAACCTGAAGCTTTTCACCCTCGCGGAGAGCCTGGGCGGCGTGGAAAGTCTGGTGAGCCAGCCTTACAGCATGACCCACGCGTCGATTCCGCTCGAGCAACGCCAGGCAAACGGCATTGTGCCGCAGCTGATCCGCCTGTCAGTCGGGATTGAAGATCCCAAAGACCTGATTGCCGACCTCAGCCAGGCGCTGCAAAAATAAGCAAAATGCGGCAGGTCCCTCACCTGCCGCCACAAGTTGTCATCATGGCTTAACGCATTGATAACAATATTATGTGAAACTGCACAGATTATTTCTGAAACACCGTTTCCATTTTCCTTTTATCTTCAAATCAGCGTATAATGCGCGCCTAATCCCTGGTGAATGGTTTCAGCGCTTGGAATACAAAAAACAACGTACAACTTCTCCTCTCCTTCGTTGGGCTGTCACTCAGGCACACTTTCTTCTGCACGCTCATTTGATGTCTCCTATCCTTAGTGCGTGTCATATACTCTTTTGCAACACAGGTTTGACTCCGCGGCGGTGCGCCCCCGGAGCGAGATTTCCATATCCTTCCCAACTTAAAGACTAAGACTGTCATGAAAAAGACGAAAATTGTTTGTACTATCGGCCCGAAAACCGAATCTGAAGAGATGCTGAGCAAAATGCTGGATGCCGGCATGAACGTGATGCGTCTGAACTTCTCCCACGGTGACTACGCAGAACACGGTCAGCGTATCCAGAACTTGCGCAACGTGATGAGCAAGACCGGTAAAAAAGCCGCGATCCTGCTGGATACCAAAGGTCCAGAAATCCGTACTATCAAACTGGAAGGCGGTAACGACGTCTCTCTGAAAGCAGGCCAGACCTTCACCTTCACCACCGACAAATCCGTTGTCGGCAACAGCGAAATCGTTGCAGTGACCTATGAAGGCTTCACCAACGACCTGTCCGTCGGTAACACCGTGCTGGTAGACGATGGTCTGATCGGTATGGAAGTTACCGCTATCGAAGGCAACAAGGTTATCTGTAAAGTACTGAACAACGGCGACCTGGGCGAAAACAAAGGCGTTAACCTGCCGGGCGTTTCTATCGCACTGCCAGCGCTGGCTGAAAAAGACAAACAGGACCTGATCTTCGGTTGCGAACAAGGCGTTGACTTTGTTGCGGCATCCTTCATCCGTAAGCGTTCTGACGTGGTTGAAATTCGTGAGCACCTGAAAGCCCACGGCGGCGAGAAGATCCAGATCATCTCCAAAATTGAAAACCAGGAAGGCCTGAATAACTTCGACGAAATCCTCGAAGCGTCTGACGGCATCATGGTTGCACGTGGCGACCTGGGTGTAGAAATCCCGGTTGAAGAAGTGATCTTCGCGCAGAAGATGATGATCGAGAAATGCGTGCGCGCGCGTAAAGTGGTTATCACCGCAACGCAGATGCTGGACTCCATGATCAAAAACCCACGCCCTACCCGCGCTGAAGCAGGCGACGTGGCAAACGCCATCCTCGACGGTACTGATGCGGTTATGCTGTCCGGCGAATCCGCCAAAGGTAAATATCCGCTGGAAGCGGTGTCCATCATGGCCACCATCTGCGAACGTACCGACCGCGTGATGAAAAGCCGTCTGGACTACAACAACGACAGCCGCAAGCTGCGCATCACCGAAGCGGTATGCCGCGGTGCGGTAGAAACGGCTGAGAAACTGGAAGCCCCACTGATCGTGGTTGCCACCCAGGGCGGTAAATCTGCTCGCGCCGTGCGTAAATACTTCCCGGATGCGACTATCCTGGCGCTGACCACCAACGAAACCACTGCGCGTCAGCTGGTGCTGAGCAAAGGCGTGATCCCACACCTGGTGAAAGAGATCGCGTCTACGGATGATTTCTACCGTCTGGGTAAAGAAGTGGCTCTGGAGCTGGTTGATCGTGGTCTGGCACAGAAAGGTGACGTTGTGGTCATGGTTTCTGGCGCACTGGTACCAAGCGGCACTACCAATACCGCATCTGTTCACGTGCTGTAATAATTCCTGAACGAATTAATTTGGATAAAAAGCGCCCTCCGGGCGCTTTTTTTATTCCTGGCATTAGCCAAACGCATTCAAAATGCAAATCGGGTTTTTCTATTTAATTGCGAATTATCTAAGATGAATCCGATGATAAATGCCTTTTTTTCCTTAGATTTTTGCCCGAAAAGGGCTGATTCGATGCTTCTTTGAGCGAACGATCAAAAATAGGTGTATTCCCATCAAAAAAATATTCTCAACCCAAAAAACTTTGTGTAATACTTGTAACGCTACATGGAGATTAACTCAATCTAGAGGGTATTAATAATGAATCGTACTAAACTGGTACTGGGCGCGGTAATCCTGGGTTCTACTCTGCTGGCTGGTTGCTCCAGCAACGCTAAAATCGATCAGCTGTCTTCTGACGTTCAGACTCTGAACGCTAAAGTTGACCAGCTGAGCAACGACGTGAACGCAATGCGTTCCGACGTTCAGGCTGCTAAAGACGACGCAGCTCGCGCTAACCAGCGTCTGGACAACCAGGCTACTAAATACCGTAAGTAATAGTACCTGTTAATAAAATGGCGCACATTGTGCGCCATTTTTTTTGCCTGAGTCAAACGGCTACTGCGTCACCTTCTCCACTTCATCTTCCGCTACCGCAGCAGACACCCGGCTGTTCTGCACCGACAATACGCTATTGCTGGCTGAAGGACCGCTCCCTGACGACACGATAACCGGGATGCCCGCACGACGTGCCAGGGCTTTCTCAATCAGCGCCTTATCGCTTCCCGCCTGAGAAACAAAAGTCGCAAAGTCCGCGGAATGGGCAATTGGCGAGACCTGCGGATTTTCCCCCTCAACCTGCGCCAGCGGACGGTGGACCTCAATATAGCGTTTACCGTCCGGCTCCACGGAGAACTTCACGGGTTCATTAATAATCTGTACCCGCGTGCCAACCCGCACCTGTTCGAACAGCGCTTTGATATCCGGGGCGTTCATCCGCATACAACCGGAGCTGACCCGCAGGCCCACGCTGTCCGGCGCGCTGGTGCCGTGGATGAGATATTCCCCGTTGCCCACGCCTAAACGCAGTGCAAAGCGCCCCAGCGGGTTGTTTGGCCCGGCAGGTACCACCGGAGGCAATTTAATGCCCTGCTCCAGAGAGCGTGCTCTGATGCCCGGCGTGGGTGTCCAGGTGGGATTCGGGATCTTCTGGCTCACCCGCGTGGTCGTCACCGGCGTTTCCAGCCCCAGCTGTCCGATGCCGAGCGGGAAGACCTGAACAATGTTTTCTCCCGGCGGGAAGTAGTAGAGCCGAAGCTCTGCGAGATTCACCACAATCCCCTCGCGCGGCGTGTCCGGCAACAGCATTTGCGACGGAATGGTAATGACGGTTCCCGGCGCAGGGTTTACCGGCGCAATGGTATTGTTGGTTTCCAGTATCACCTGCGCCGCGGTATTAAACCGGCGGGCGATGGTCTGCAGCTTATTATCCCCTTCCTGTATCGTGTAGGTTTGATTTTGCCCAATCAGGCGACTGCCTGCGGGCGGCAACGGATAGTCCATCGCGCGGGCCGAATTAAGTGCGCCGAGCGAACTGAGGAGTAATAGAGTTATGAGAGACGCGCGCTTCATGCTGAGATTCCTTATTCACTGGCAGGACGCCAGAAAGCTGAAAAACCAGCGAGGCGGGAACCACCTCGCGAAACAGAATGAATGCTGTTCTGTAAGTCTAGCTAAGGATTGAAGCTTTGGCGCGGATGGCGCGAATCATCGCTTCCAGTCCCTGAGAACGGGACGGGGTGAGGTGTTGGGTTAAGGCCATTTTTTCAAACCACGGGCGGACATCGAACGCGACAATATCCTGCGCCGACATCTGCTGATAAAGGCTAAAGACGACCGCAATAAGCCCTTTTACAATGGCGGCATCGCTGTCGCCGCGCAATTCTATCGTGCCGTCGTCAGACTGCTCCATCACAATCCACACCTGGCTCTGACAGCCCTGAATACTGTTTTCCGGGCTGTGCGCCTCTTCACCGAGCGGCGGCAGACGCTGCCCCAGCTCGATGATATAAAGGTACTTCTCTTCCCAGTTTGCGCAACGCCCAAAGTTGCGCAGCAATTTGTCTCTGTCCGGCAGTTCTGCCATCGTTTGCCTCTCCGTTAGCCCAGCAGCTGGTGAATGCGCTTAAGCCCCGCCACCAGCCTGTCGACCTCTTCCGTCGTGTTGTACATCACCAGCGACGCGCGGCACATTGCCGGCACCTGGTAAAACGCCATCAGCGGCATGGCGCAGTGGTGCCCGGTGCGGACAGCCACGCCGTAGTTATCAAGGAAACTGCCCACGTCATAGGCGTGGTGTTTCCCGAGATTGAACGCGATCACCCCTTGCCGGTCGACAGGCCCGTAGAGGGTCAAATCCGGCACGCTGGCAAGCTCCGCAAGCGCATAGTGCATCAGCAGCCGTTCATACTCCTGAATGGCATCAAGACCGATGGCAGAGACGTAAGAGACCGCCGCCCCCAGACCGATAATCCCACCGGTGTTGGGCGTGCCCGCTTCAAAACGCCACGGCGCGCGCGCGTAGGTCGTGCCTTCCGTCAGGCTGACGGTGGCGATCATCGACCCGCCCCCTTCCCACGGCGGCATCGCCTGCAGAATGTCTTCTTTTACATACAGCACGCCTATCCCGGTCGGCCCATAGAGCTTGTGGCCTGAAAAGACGTAGAAATCACAGTCCAGCGCCTGAACGTCAACCGCGTGGTGCATCACCGCCTGGGCGCCGTCAATCAGGACTTTTGCGCCCACCTGACGGGCTTTTTCGACAATCGCTGCCACCGGGTTTTCAGTCCCCAGCACGTTGGAGACCTGGGTAACCGCCACCAGCCGCGTGCGGTCATCCAGCAAGACGTCAAGCTGCTCAAGCTGAAGCGTCCCGTCAGCATTTAATGGGATCACCCGCAGCTGGGCGCCCACGCGCTCGCAGAGCATCTGCCACGGCACGATATTGGCGTGGTGCTCCATCTGGGTGATGATGATGTTATCCCCCGCGTGGACCTGTGCGTTGCCCCAGCTGTTAGCGACAAGGTTGATCCCTTCGGTGGTTCCGCGCACGAAGACCAGCTCTTCCGGCGAACGTGCATTGAGGAAGGCGGCAAGCTGCGTCCGCACGTTTTCCATCCGCTGGGTCGCCTCGGCGCTCAGGGTATGAATACCGCGATGCACGGCGGCATAGCCGTGGCGATAAAACTCGGCTTCGGCATCCACCACCTGATTCGGCTTCTGCGCGCTGGCCGCGCTGTCCAGATAGGCCAGAGGAAGACCGTTCACTTCACGGGTCAGAACCGGGAAATCTGCCCGTACTTTCTCGACGGGAAAACTCATGCTTCGCCTCCAGGCAGACGCTGACCGATACGCGCCAGCACCTGCTGTTTTAACTGACCATCGTGCAGCGCTTCCGTCAGTTCGGCGGCAAACGCATAGATAATCATTTTCTGCGCCGCCTGCTGGTCGATACCGCGGGAACGCAGGTAGAACATCTGTTCGTCGTCGATTCGCCCGACCGTCGCACCGTGGCTGCACTTCACGTCGTCGGCGTAGATCTCCAGCTGCGGTTTGGTGTCCACCTCCGCCAGGCGCCCTAACAGCAGATTGTTGTTGGTCATCTGCCCGTCGGTTTTAATGGCGTGCTGCGCCACGTTAATCAGGCCGTTAAACACCGCGCGACCTCTGTCACTCACGATGGTTTTATGTAGCTGGCGGCTGTTGCAGTAGCCCTTGTTGTGCTCCAGCCAGGTGCGCGTGTCGCACACCTCTGATTTAACCGGCATCGCCAGGCTGTTGATGCGCAGCGTGGTGTTCTCACCGTTAAGCTGCGTGCTGGTATTGTGACGCAGCACAGACCCGCCGAGCAGGAAGCTATGGCTGTACGCTGCGGCATCCTGACCCAGCACAATGTCGTTATGGGCAAAGTGGTGGCTCTGCGCATTCTCAAACGCCAGCTTGACGTGGTGAAGCTGGGCATTGGCCGTCACATTCATCGTCAAACGCGAGCCGGTAAAATGGCGCGTCTCGTTGAGGCTGACGTAATGTTCAATCACCGTGGCCTCAGCCCCCTCCGCCAGCTCAAGATGATGGCGATAGTGCGCGGTGTTGATTTCGTCGCCGCCCAGCCCCTGGGTGATGTGCATCAGCAGCAGCGGCTTTGCCGGACGCTGGTTACGCTTCACGCCGATATGCGTCACACTGCGGGCCAGGCTCTCGGTCAGGTGCAGGAAAACCTCAGGCTGAACCGGGGCGCTCAGTGGCTGGCGATCGTCGTTTATCTCAATCTCAAATCCGCTCCCCTGAAGGGCGTCGCTCAGCTCCGGACGGAACTGACCGTCGACAAACACCAGGCGCAGGGCATCGACACGCAAGGCCAGCGCGTCGCGCTGTGCTGGGGTGAGATCCGCCAGACGAGTCACAAACTCGGCGTTTAGCAGGCCATCGAGCGGAGTATATTTCCAGTTCTCATGCTTACGCGTCGGCAGACCAAGACGCAGCATCTGCTGCAGATGCTGCTGCGCCTGCGCCGAGCGCGTGCCGCCCTGGGCTTCAAACAGCCGGTGCCACTGCTGGAGCGCATTACTGCTGTTCGGTAAGCCAGCCATAACCCTGCTCCTCCAGTTGTTTAACCAGCGTGAAATCTCCGGATTTCACAATACGCCCCTGGTAAAGCACATGGACGTAATCCGGCTTGATGTAGTCCAGAATGCGCTGGTAGTGGGTGACGATAATGAATGAACGCTTGCCGTCGCGCAGGGAGTTAACTCCGTCAGCGACAATCTTCAGGGCGTCGATATCCAGACCGGAGTCGGTCTCATCCAGAATGCACAGCTCGGGCTCCAGAACGGCCATCTGCAGAATGTCATTACGCTTTTTCTCGCCGCCGGAAAAACCGACGTTCACCGAGCGGGTGAGCAAATCTTCCGGCATTTTCAGCAGCTTGATTTTCTCTTCCATTAAATCCTGGAAGTCGAAGCGATCGAGCGCCTCCAGGCCGCGATACTTGCGCACCGCATTCAGCGCCGTCTGCAGGAAGAACTGGTTGCTGACGCCCGGAATTTCGACCGGGTACTGGAAGGCCATGAAGATGCCCTCTCCCGCGCGATCTTCCGGTGACATTTCCAGCAGATCTTTGCCGTTGAACTCGACCGAGCCATGGGTTACCTCATAATCTTCGCGGCCCGCCAGCGTCGCGGAAAGCGTACTTTTCCCGGAACCATTCGGCCCCATGATGGCGTGAACTTCACCCGGCTTGACGTCAAAATTGAGGCCACGCAGGATGGCTTTGTCTTCTACGCTGACCTGTAAATCTTTAATGCTTAACATGTGCTTTCCTTAACCGACGCTGTGTTCAAGACTAATGGCGAGGAGTTTCTGGGCTTCAACGGCAAATTCCAGCGGCAGTTCAGAGAACACATCCTTACAGAAGCCGTTAACGATCATCGAGATGGCGTCTTCTTCGCTGATCCCGCGCTGCAGGCAGTAGAAGAGCTGATCTTCCCCAATGCGTGACGTCGTCGCCTCGTGCTCAAGCTGGGCCGTATTGTTACGGCACTCAACGTACGGGAAGGTGTGCGCCCCGCAGTCTGCGCCGATCAGCATCGAATCACACTGGGTAAAGTTTCGCGCATTGGTGGCCGTCGGCATGATTTTCACCAGCCCGCGATAGCTGTTCTGGCTGTGCCCGGCAGAGATCCCTTTCGAGATGATGGTCGACCTGGTGTTTTTACCAATGTGGATCATCTTGGTGCCGGTATCGGCCTGCTGGTGGCCGCTGGTCAGCGCCACGGAGTAAAACTCACCGATGGAGTTATCCCCGCGCAGAATGCAGCTCGGGTATTTCCAGGTGATGGCCGAGCCGGTTTCAGACTGGGTCCACGACATCTTGCTGTTTTCGCCTTCGCACAGCGCGCGCTTGGTGACGAAGTTCAGGATACCGCCGGTATTGCCGTCGCCCGGGAACCAGTTTTGCACCGTGGAGTATTTCACCTCGGCATCTTTATGGATGATGACCTCCACCACCGCCGCGTGCAGCTGGTAGCTGTCGCGAACCGGGGCGGAGCACCCTTCGATATAGCTGACGTAGCTGCCTTCATCCGCGACCAGAATCGTGCGTTCGAACTGGCCGGTTTTTTCGGCATTGATGCGGAAATAGGTGGAAAGCTCCATCGGACAGCGCACGCCTTTCGGTACATAGATAAAGGTGCCGTCCGAGGCCACCGCCGCGTTAAGAGCCGCAAAGAAGTTATCGTTTGAAGGCACCACGGTCCCAATGTACTTTTTCACCAGTTCCGGATGATCGTGAATCGCTTCGCCAAAGGAGCAGAAAATGATCCCCTGCTCTGCCAGCTTCTCGCGGTAGGTGGTTGCCACCGAGACGGAGTCGAAAATGGCGTCCACCGCCACCTCTTTCCCCTCACGCACGGGCACGCCCAGCTGGTTAAAGGCTTCTTCAACCTCTTTGCTGAGGAAGCTGTTTTCCGCGCCGGTTTGCTGCACCGCGCCGGGCTGTGAGGCGCAGGTGTCGTCGCAGCTACCGCATGAGGGCGCGGAGTAGTAGCTATAGTCCTGATAGTTCAGCTTGTCATAATGCGCTTTCAGCCAGTGCGGCTCTTCCATCTCCAGCCAGGCGCGGAATGCGCTCAGACGAAACTCCAGCATCCACTCGGGCTCGTTACGTTTCGCCGAGATCGCCCGCACGACATCTTCGTTAATGCCTTTCGCCAGCTCATCTGTCTGGAGCTGGGTGAAGAACCCCTCTTTATAGTTGAGGTGCCCACCGCTCCAGGTATTTACATCACTCGTTGCTTCAGTATTACGAGACATAGTACCGCCTATACCCCAAAGCTTTCGCCACAGCCGCATTCGTTCTGGGCTTTCGGGTTATGAAATTTGAATAACTGGTTTAAGCCTTCGCGGACGTAGTCCACTTCGGTGCCGTCAATAAACGGCATGGCCTGCAGCGCGACGTACAGCTTCGCGCCGTCAGTCTCGAACACCAGGTCATCTTTCTCGGGTTCGGTGACGGTGTCGAGCACGTAGCCGAAACCTGCGCAGCCGGTCTGTTTGACGCCTAAACGCACGCCGAGGATCTCGGGCTTTTTCGCCACCAGCTCGTGAATATGTGCCGCCGCCGCTGGCGTGAGCGTTAAGCCGCGCCAGGCGAAATCGGCAGGATTAAAGGTTTCTGAATGCAGTTCCATAGGTCCACCTCATCTGATAAGCCATCAGGGCATAACACCATGTTAGTGATAACGATTATCACTTCAACCCTCTGTCAGCAGGGGCATTCGGCTAAAGCGCCCTTTTTACCTGGTTTTATTAAGCATAGACCCTGTGAGAGGATGCAGTCAGGATGGATGTATTTGTTCAATGCATTGATTAATAATGCATTTCGTCGCGGCATTCATAACGAAGAGAAGAAAAGTAAAATATGCATCGGAAATGCCTATTTTTGAGATAGATTTTGCACAGAAAATGACAAAAACAAAAAAGGCCCTTAAGGCCTCTTAATACTCAATGATGAAATGCGACAGCAAATCCCTGTTCACGCCAGTGGTCGAGCTGTTCCTGCTGGCGAGGCGTTGGGGATTTCCCCGTCCAGACGAAGATTTTTTGCCCGGGGAACAGTTCAGGACGCGGCGAATCGATGGGTTCCGCCAGGACGTCAATGTGCCAGCCCTTCTGCGCCAGGCGCGCGGCTTCCAGCCACAGGTGGGTGCGGTCATCGCATTCCCAGCCAATCAACAGTGCGTCTTTACCGGCTTTCTTGCGGGACTCCGCCAGGCTTGCAATCGCGAATTCAATCAGAACTCCGTCTAACAGGCTTGCCATGTGACGCACGGTATTTTGGTCCTGGTTCATGCGCTGACGGACGGGAGAAATAATATTGTCAATCAGCGCGTCTATCGCGTGATCGCGGCGGAACTCGCCAATTTTGGCACGCAGCTTTGCCGGGCTGGCGTAACGCAGAACGGTCATCATCTCTTCCTGGAATGAAACCCAGTTGCCCTGAGTCAATACTTCTTTGTTTTCCAGCAAGGCTTTGACTTTTCCGACCGAGACGCCGCTTTTCATCAGGCGTTTGATCTCTTCGATACGCAGGATATCTTCATCGTCAAACTGACGATGGCCCCCTTCGCTGCGCTGCGGCTTCAACAATCCATAACGGCGCTGCCAGGCACGCAGCGTAACGGGGTTGATACCGCATCGTTCGGCCACTTCGCCGATACTGTAATAGGCCATTAACTCCCTCACGCTCAGAACTTCCATACCTAACTGCACCAACCTTATCAGATTGTACACACTATTTGTATAACTAAGACCGCATTTTGAACCGGTGAACGGGGTTCTTTTCCATCCACCTGTTAATACATTGTTGTATAAAATTTGCCGTTCGTACAGTTAACTCTGCCGGATTGTGTACAGCTTTATCAGAATTCGAACTTTTTCTCCGGCCACGCAATCGCGGGAATACCGCCGTGTCGCGGGCTGGCAAAAAGATGCCCCTGGAACTGGGATATTCCCGCTGACTCCAGCCACATCCACTCTTCAGCCTTCTCTACCCCCACCGCGCAGAACTGGATCTCAAGCGAGGCACAGCATTTGATAATCGCCTGGATAATGGCCTGTCGGGGACCACTTTTGTGCACGTTTGCGACCAGATCGCGATTAATCTTAATTCTGTCCGGCTGAAACTGAGCCAGCAGCTGCAACCCGGCAAATCCGGCACCAAAATGATCGATCGTCACGCTGATGCCCGCGCTTTTTAACTGCCTGACCGAATCCGTGAATTCATCAAATCGGGAAATGGCTTCGCTCTCGGTAAACTCCACCACAATTTGCTCGGGTACAAACCCATTTGCTTCAATGGCGGTGAGCAGGAAATCAACGGCGTTGGGAATATTGACCAGCGTCATCGGCAGCAGGTTAAGGGATAACGTCTGGTCCTGTAGCCCCAGCGCGCTGGCCATGGAGAGCGCAACCTGCTTGCTTTGTAAATCCGAGGCATACACGTCGTCACGCGGCAGACTGGCGAAGTAAACTCCCGGCGCGCCGCCGTCAGGCGTGCGGAGAAGCGCCTCCCAGGAGACGACCTGCTGCATAAACGGATCGACTATCGGCTGGAACGCGAAGCTGCAATCCGCCCCTTTCGCAACCACCTCGGGCTGCGCTGACAGACGCGTCTCTTCGCGCACAAATTCCCAGGAATCCGCAGGGGGCAGTTCAAAATAGTTCGCTTTTTCCGTGGCCTCGACAAAGGTGCGGAAAAACTGCAGCGGGCGGTCGTTGTACGTCAGCTGATAGCGCGTCGTCCCCCTGTTGAGCACCTCTTGCAGCACCTCGTCCCTGTCGAAGTGGCGCAAATCAAAAAGCTCCATGCCCACGTTGCCAAAACGACGGACAGGTCCGTGATCGCGCATCAGCTCCACTACGTTGTGGTGGCGAGGGTCGTTGCAAATCTGCTCATAGATGGCAGAAACGTGTTCCACTGGCCCTTCAAGCAGCTGAAAAAAATGTGTGCCATTAAACAGCAGGATCCCCGTGATATTGGATTGCTGGTTTTTACTATTTGCAGCAGCAACCATGACTTCCAGGGCTTTCACTGGTACGTCCTCGCAGATATGACTGCGGTAAATGATGGTGGTGAGCATGCGATTCCTGGGGTTAGGGGTTTGGCCACAAAAGAGGTGGATAAGGTTCATTTATAGCACATTAATTGCCTGACAAATAATTTACATCTCAACCGTTTACGGCAATTTAAGAAACGTTTTTCCTGGCTGTACAACTTAACAGCCCTCGACCATTTTGTACAATATATCCTGTAATATTACCTCTCCACCACACAAATACAACTAACTGAATATAAAGAACTTTATAAAATATATCGAAGAAATATTAAAAATCTGTACATTTTTAATGTACAGATTTGGAAATTATGTATACCTTAAATGTAACGTTACTGATTACAAAATTTTACAGGAGCGAAACATGCAGCAGAAAGGTTACGTCGCAGATTCCGCAGCAGCAATCGCACAGTACTTCGAAAAAGCCGTGCTTCCTACCCAGCAGGAGACGCTGGGCCAGGTGGTTGTTGAAATTCTCAGCGACGGGCGAAATCTGAATCGCAAATCGCTTTGTACAAAATTGCTCAGCCGCCTCGAAAAGGCCGATGGCCCGGAAGAGGAAGAGCATTACCACAAGCTGCTTGGTCTGCTCTTCGAACGGTAAGGATATGAAGAGCAGTAACGCAGACAAACTGATCGACACGCTTATCGGTGAAGCCGTTCTCTCTCTTTTGAAAGAGCGGGGACCGGTAACAACCGAAGGATTGCTTCAGCGTCTGCGGATCATGAAAGAACATGAAAAGGATCCCCGGCGGCGGGAGACACTTGCGGTGGTGATTGCCGAGATCGGCTCAAACAGCATCGCCTTTACACGTCGCAGAACCGCGCAAGGACGAACGAAAAGAGAGGGACCTCTCAACGATAACCGGGACAATGTTGTGCCGTTGTTTGGAAGTGGAAAACCGTCCGATCCAAAGAAAATACATTGACTGCAATTAACAGCTACGGTGAGAACAAATGAGACAAAATATTCAGCTTCAACCCGAATATCATTCTGCGTTTTTAGACAGTGCGCTGTCGGAATACTTCCGTCACGCAGGCGATCGTTTTGCTGAAGAGTCCGCTGTTTTTTCTACTGCAGTACGCTGTGTTCTGGCCTCCGAGGGGCATCTGTCTAATAAGGCGATCATCCTCTGGCTCATTCAGACGCTGGAAGCCACTCACGACGTGGTTCAGGCGGATGTGATTCGCAAGACGCTGGAAATCGTGGTGGGTTACACGATGGACGATCTCTAAGTTCCAGCTCGCTGCGCCTCCTGACGTGTCATCGTCAAAACTGACGAACAGCTTGACGATGACACGTGCCCTCCCCGCATAACTCCCTGTAATACACGCAAAGACAACCTGGCACGCTTCCTGCTTACCTCCGCATACGGGACTGGGTTTTCCAGTCAACTTTGCTTCATTTCTTAACAGGTCTGTTATTGATGAAAAAGATCGCCAGCGTCTGCCCCTACTGCGGTGCAGGCTGTAAATTAAACCTTGTCGTTGAAAATAACCGTATCATCCGTGCCGAAGCCGCAGAAGGCATCACAAACCAGGGTACCCTGTGTCTGAAAGGCTTTTACGGCTGGGACTTCCTCAACGATACCCGTCTGCTCACCCCGCGCCTGACCCAGCCGATGATCCGCTACCATAAAGGCGAGGCATTCACTCCCGTTACCTGGCAAGAGGCTATCCGCTACACCGCGCACAAACTCAGCAGCATTAAAGCGCAGCACGGGCCGCGGTCGATCATGACCACCGGATCCTCTCGCGGAACCGGCAATGAAACAAACTATGTGATGCAAAAATTTGCCCGCGCGGTGCTGAACACCAACAACGTGGACTGCTGTGCGCGCGTCTGTCACGGCCCTTCCGTGGCCGGTTTACAGGAGACGCTCGGCAACGGCGCGATGAGCAACTCAATCAACGATATTGAAAACTCAAAATGCCTGCTGGTGTTTGGCTATAACTGCGCGGACTCCCACCCCATCGTCGCCCGGCGCGTGCTGAAAGCGCGTGAAAACGGCGCAAAAATTATCGTCTGCGATCCGCGGCGCATTGAAACGGCGCGCATTGCCGACCAGCATCTGCAGCTGAAAAACGGCAGCAACATGGCGCTGGTAAACGCCTTTGGCTACGTGCTGCTGGAAGAGGAGCTCTACGACAAAAGCTACGTGGCGCGCTTTACCGAGGGGCTTGAGGCCTATCGCCAGACGGTGAAAGACTATGCGCCAGAGACGGTTGAGCATCTTACCGGCATTCCCGCCCGCGACGTTCGCCAGGCGATGCGCACCTTCGCGGCGGCCCCTTCCGCCACCGTGATGTGGGGGATGGGCGTGACCCAGTTTGGTCAGGCCGTGGATGTGGTCAAAGGGCTTTCCAGCCTGGCGCTGCTGACCGGCAACCTGGGTCGACCCGCCGTCGGCGTCGGGCCGGTGCGCGGACAAAACAACGTTCAGGGCGCCTGCGATATGGGCGTTCTGCCGAATATGTTCCCGGGCTATCAGGATGTGACCGATCCGGCGGTCAGGCAGAAGTTCGCCGATGCCTGGGGGATTGACGTCAACAAAATGGACGATCGGGTCGGGACGCGCATTACCGAGGTGCCCCATCTGGCGCTGGAAGGCAAGGTTAAGGCCTACTACATCATGGGGGAGGATCCGCTTCAGACCGAAGCCGATCTCGGCCTGGTGCGCAGCGGTTTTGAGGCGCTCGACTTTGTTGTGGTTCAGGACATCTTTATGACCAAAACGGCAGAGGTGGCGGACGTTCTGCTCCCGGCCACATCCTGGGGTGAGCACGGCGGCGTCTTTACCTGTGCCGATCGCGGCTTCCAGCGTTTTGGCAAAGCCATCGAGGCCAGCGGCAACGTGAAGCGCGACTGGGAAATCATCAGCCTGCTCGCCACCGAGATGGGCTACCCGATGCATTATGACTCCAACCAGCAGATCTGGGATGAGATGCGCGAGCTGTGCCCGCTTTTCTACGGCGTGACGTATGAAAAAATGGGCGAGATGGGCCACGTGCAGTGGCCGTGCCCGACGCTGGATCACCCCGGCACGCCGTACCTGTACAAAGACAATCAGTTCGACACCCCGAGCGGTAAAGGGCAACTCTTTGCCGCACCGTGGCGCGCGCCGGCTGAAACCCCGGATGCAGATTTCCCGCTGGTGCTGTGTACGGTACGCGAGGTGGGACATTATTCCTGTCGCTCCATGACCGGGAACTGCGCCGCGCTGCAAAGCCTGGCCGACGAGCCGGGCCGGGTGCAAATGAACCCTGCCGATGCAGAAAAGCTGGGCATTACTGACGGGCAGCTGGTCTGGGTACGTTCACGCCGCGGCAAAGTGATTACCCGCGCCAGCATCAGCGAGCGTATCAACGCCGGGGCCGTTTACATGACCTATCAGTGGTGGATTGGCGCCTGCAACGAGCTGACCCAGGATAACCTCGATCCCATCTCCAAAACGCCGGAAACGAAGTACTGCGCGGTGCAGCTGGAGGCGATAGAGGATCAGCGTTGGGCGGAGGACTATGCAGCGTCTGCATATCAGTCCATGAAGTCGCGGCTGATCAACGCCGTCAATGTCTGAGGAAAATATCGGGTGGCGTCACCGCCGCCCGATACTGAATTTCAGACACAAAAAAGGCCGCACTCGCGGCCCTTTTATTCTCATGTGCTCAATGGACGTGAACGCCCAACCGCCAGGCAAAGTAGATCTCTTCTTTCAGTTCATTCGAAGAGAGCGCCAGCAAATCTGTAAATTCCAGCTCAAGCTGTTTCAGCTTTTTCAGGTACTGCGCCGGAGACAGGTTGCTCTTATCGCGACGTAAATATTCAATTGCCAGCTGTGTTGGGGTTATTTCAGTATCCATGATGTCCTCGCTTATGTACAAAACCTGACCAGTATATCACAACGGGCTGGCTAGTTTTTGACCAAAGGCAAAACATCTGAAAACTTTACACAACCGCCGTGGTCAGCCGCGATGAGCAGCACAGGCGATCCTGCTCATCGAGAATATCGATCTGCCACACCTGATGGCGGCTTCCGGCGTGCAGCGCGCGGCATACACCGCGCACGCGCCCGCTGCGCACCGAGCGAATGTGGTTAGCATTCACCTCGAGTCCGACAACCTTCTGCTCCCCTTCGGTACAGAGATACCCCGCCACCGAGCCCAGCGTTTCGGCCAGCACGACGGAGGCCCCGCCGTGCAATAAACCAAACGGTTGGTGGGTGCGACTATCGACCGGCATGGTGGCCTCAATCTCATCGTCGCCAATGCGGATGAACTGGATATCCAGCAGCCCCACCATATTCCCCTCGCCCATGGCGTTCAGCGCCTGCAGCGTGACGGCACGTTTCCAGATCATCCAATTATCTCCAGTAAAGCCTGCAATGGGTGACGCACACCGTTACCTTCTACCCGTTTTACCTGGCTGCGGCAGGAGTAGCCCGTCGCCAGACAGCGGTTTCTCGGCAAACGCTGCATCGCCTGATGCCAGGACAGCTCATAGATGCCGAGCGAGTTGGCGTGGTTTTTCACTTCGTGTCCGTAGGTTCCGGCCATCCCGCAGCAGCCTACGTTGACGCTCTCCAGCTTCGCACCGAAGCGGGCAAAAACGGACGCCCACTGCGCGGGGGCACCCGGCAGCGCGGTGACTTCCGTGCAGTGTCCGAACAGATACCATGGTTCCCCGCTGACATCCTGTACCGCCTTATCTTCCAGCGCCACCGGCAGCCACTCGTGCACCAGCATTACGTTGAAATCACCGCGCTTGTCGCCGAGCGTCTGCCTGTATTCATCGCGATAGCAAAGCACCAGCGCCGGATCGACGCCGACCATTGGTATCCCGAGTTGCGCAACGCGGTTTAAGAAGTCAGCCGTTTTCTGCGCGGTCTTTGCAAAGCGCGTCAGGAAGCCCTTGATGTGCTGCGCCTTGCCGTTGGGTGAGAACGGCAGAACCACCGGCTGATACCCTAGCTTTTCCGACAGGCGGATGAAATCCGCGACCACCTGCGCATCGTAGTAGCTGGTAAACGGATCCTGCACCACCAGCACCACCTTCGCTTTTTGCTCCGGAGCGAGCGCCTCCAGCTGTTCGAGGGTCATGTTCGCCGAACGGTGGCCGACAAGCTGGCGCTGCAGAGACGGCACCGACAGCAGCGGCAGATCGATCATACCGATATGTTTTTCGGAGAGCTTGCGCACCAGCGGCTGGTTGATAAAGAAGTTAAAGGTCTTTGGCGCACGCGCCATCAGCGGCGCGTAGCTTTCCACCGTCGCCACCAGATGGTCGCGCACCGGGCGGAGGTATCGGGTGTGGTAAAGCTGCAGGAAACGCGAGCGGAATTCCGGCACGTCGATTTTAATCGGGCACTGGGTGGAGCAGGCTTTACAGGCCAGACAGCCGGACATCGCCTCTTTCACCTCATGGGAGAAATCATACTCGCCCTTGTTGGCATGCCAGCTGTTGCGGGTGCGCTCAATCAGCGAGCGCAGGCTGGCCCGTTTTTCCGGGAGCTGCTGCTCCAGCCTGAGCGGATCAACCCCGCGATCGGCCAGCAGACGCAGCCACTCGCGCACCAGCGTCGCCCGCCCTTTCGGCGAGTGGATACGGTTGCTGGTGATTTTCATCGACGGGCACATCGGGCTTTTCACATCAAAGTTAAAGCACAGGCCGTTGCCGTTGCACTCCATCGCGCCGCGCCAGGACGAGCGCACCGCAATCGGGATCTGTCTGTCGTACGTGCCGCGCTTGACGGCATCCACCTGCAGCATTGGCGCGTCCACGCCTTCAGGAGGGCAGATTTTGCCCGGGTTGAGGCGGTTATGCGGGTCAAACGCCGCTTTCACCTTGCGCAGCTCCGCGTAGAGCTGTTCGCCGAAGAATGCCGGGCTGTATTCCGCGCGGAACCCTTTCCCGTGCTCCCCCCAGAGCAGGCCGCCGTATTTGGCGGTTAAGGCCACCACATCGTCGGAGATCTGCTTCATCAGGATCTCCTGCTGCGGATCGCACATATCCAGCGCCGGACGCACGTGCAGTACCCCGGCATCGACGTGGCCGAACATGCCGTAGCTTAGGCCGTGGCTGTCCAGCAGGGCGCGAAACTCGACGATATAATCCGCCAGATGCTCAGGCGGCACGCAGGTATCTTCGGCAAAAGGAATCGGCTTCGCCGCCCCTTTCGCATTGCCGAGCAGCCCCACGGCTTTTTTACGCATCGCATAGATACGCTCAATCCCGGCCAGATCGTTACAGAGCTGCCAGCCGATCACGCCGCCTTCGCCCTGCGCAATCAGCTCATCCAGCCGCTGGCAGAGCGTGGTGACCTGGCTCTCAATCAGCGCCGCGTCGTCGCCGGCGAACTCCACGATATTGAGGCCGAGCATCTCTTTATCCGGCACGTCGGTAATGAGATCGCTGACGGAGTGCCAGACAATATCCTCCCGGGCCAGGTTGAGCACTTTGGAGTCGACCGTTTCCACCGAGAGCGCTTTAGCTTGCACCATAAACGGCGCATTGCGCAGCGCAGAGTCGAAGGAGTCATATTTGACGTTCACCAGCCGACGCACCTTCGGCAAGCGGGTGATATCCAGCCGCGCCTCGGTGATAAACGCCAGCGTCCCTTCGGAACCGGTCAACACGCGGGTTAAATCGAACTGGGTCAGGTCGTCGTTAAAGACGTGACGCAGGTCGTACCCGGTCAGGAAGCGGTTCAGTTTGGGGAACTTATCGAGAATAAGCTGGCGGTTGTCGCGGCAGCGCTCCAGCACGGTACGATAGATGCGTCCGCTGGCGGTGTTATCTTTGCCCAGCGTTTCCGCCAGTTCGACCGGCATCGGCTGCGTATCGAGAATATCGCCGCCCAGAAGAACGGCACGCACGCCCAGCACGTGATCGGAGGTTTTGCCGTAGACCAGCGAGCCCTGACCGGAGGCATCCGTGTTGATCATCCCGCCGAGGGTCGCGCGGTTACTGGTGGAAAGCTCCGGGGCAAAAAAGTAGCCGTAAGGCTTGAGGTACTGGTTAAGCTGATCTTTGATAACGCCCGCTTCGACCCGCACCCACCCCTCTTCCGGGTTGATCTCAATGATGCGGTTCATATAGCGCGACATATCAACAATGATGCCCTGGTTCAGCGCCTGACCGTTGGTCCCGGTGCCGCCGCCGCGCGGCGTAAAGACCAGAGAGGCAAAGCGCTCCTGCGTTGCCAGCCGGGCGATAAGCGCCACGTCGGCCGTGGAACGAGGGAAAACCACGGCATCGGGAAGAAGCTGGTAAATACTGTTATCGGTCGCCATCGTCAGCCTGTCGGCATAGTTCGTGGCGGTATCACCTGTAAAACCCTGTTGCTCCAGTGCTTGCAAAAAATTAAGCACCAGCTGAACGACGCCAGGTGCCTGAGAAATCTGTGGGATCATGACTGTCGACCCTAATTAGAGTTGTATGAAATCGTTTGCGTGTATCTTAAAAGTTTTATCACATTTTTTTCTTATAATCTCTGCTGAATTACAGGCAGAATTCGCCTGTTAAAAACCGCTGAGATCATTAATGATTAAAGAGACGCGGTTTTCCGTTCCCGCCAGTCGTACTGGCGTTCTTTTAAGGAAAGTTTCATTTATGGTCAATCTTCGCCAGCCCAGGGATGTTGCGCAAATTTTGCTGTCGGTGCTGTTTCTGGCCCTCATGATTATTGCGTGTCTGTGGATTGTTCAACCCTTTATTCTCGGCTTTGCGTGGGCTGCGACCGTTGTCGTTGCCACGTGGCCTTTGCTGCTGCGCTTGCAGAAGCTGCTGTTTGGCCGCCGCGGGCTCGCCGTGCTGGTCATGACGCTCCTGCTGTTCTTGCTGTTTATTATTCCGATCGCCCTACTGGTGAATAGCCTGGTGGATTCCAGTGGCCCGGTTATTCGCGCCATTAGCAGCGGTGACCTGACGCTGCCGGATCTCGCCTGGCTGAACAGCATTCCGGTGGTGGGCGCCAAGCTCTACAGCGGCTGGCATAGCCTGCTGGAGATGGGCGGCAGCGCGCTAATGGCAAAAGTCCGCCCGTATATTGGCACCACTACCACCTGGTTTGTGGGTCAGGCGGCGCATATCGGCCGCTTTATGATGCACTGTACCCTGATGCTGCTCTTCAGCGCCCTGCTCTACTGGCGCGGCGAGCAGGTGGCTTTAGGCGTTCGTCACTTTGCCACCCGCCTGGCGGGCAAACGCGGTGACGCCGCGGTACTGCTGGCCGCACAGGCCGTGCGCGCGGTTGCGCTGGGGGTGGTGGTCACCGCGCTGGTGCAGGCGGTGCTGGGCGGGATCGGTCTTGCGATTTCCGGCGTACCGTACGCCACCGTATTCACCGTTGTCATGCTGATGACCTGTCTTGCGCAACTGGGACCGCTGCTGGTGCTGGTCCCTAGTATTATCTGGCTCTACTGGACGGGTGATACCACGTTGGGAACGGTGCTGCTGGTCTGGAGCTGCGTGGTCGGCACCATGGATAACGTCATTCGTCCGATCCTCATCCGCATGGGTGCAGACCTGCCGCTGATCCTGATCCTCTCCGGAGTCATTGGCGGACTGATTGCCTTTGGCATGATCGGCCTGTTTATTGGCCCGGTGCTGCTCGCCGTCACATGGCGTCTGTTCTCCGCCTGGGTGCATGAAATTCCGCCGCCGGGAACCGACCCGGACGTGATCCTGAGCGAACTGGAAGAGCTGGAAGAGAAAAACACGCATTAAGTTTTATGCCAGGTGGCGCTAACGCGCACCCGGCCTACATTCCCCCTCACAATACTTTAACGCTGCTAAAGTATTTATTCGTTGCACACTGGTCAGACCCGCTATTCATGCACTCATTCTGCTCTTAACCTCAAGAAATCTTTACGTCTCTTTAACTATTGAGACGAATCCGATCGACGCTCAAAGATGACATGCCTACTATTAGCACACGGTTATAAATCAACACCTTGATTTATAAGCATGGAAATCCCCTGAGTGAAACAACGAATTGCTGTGTGTAGTCTTTGCCCATCTCCCACGATGGGCTTTTTTTTATCCTGACTACGCGCGCTTAATCTCACAGGCACTGAGCATCCGCCACTCCGCTGGCAGCACCCGCGTTTCCCCGGACACATTGACCGTCACCGCCTCGCGGATATCCGCCGACGATGCGCCAACCTGCAGTTCAAACTCGCCCGGCTCAACGATGCGCTTCCCGTCCCGGCGGGTAAAGTTGAACATCTCAACCGGTAGCGTAAAGCTGAGCGTGGCGGATTCGCCCGGCGAGAGCGTGACGCGCTGGAAGGCCTTCAGCTCCTGAAGCGGCCGTACCTGGGTGGCGACCTTATCCCTGACGTAAACCTGCACCACCTCGCTGCCGCTGCGTTCCCCGGTATTGGCGATATCTACACTCAGCGTCACCTCGCCGTCGATCGGCACGCTGCTTTCGGCGAGGCGGGCTGCGCCCCATCTAAAAGTCGTCCAGCCGAGGCCGAAGCCAAACGGATAACGTGAACCGAAGTGGAACGCAAACGGCGTGCCGCCGCTTTTGAGCTTGTGATTGTAGTAATACGGCATGGCCCCGGCGCTTTTCGGCACGCTCACCACCAGACGCCCCTGCGGCTCTGCGCGTCCCGTTAGCACGTCCGCAATCGCCCAGCCCCCTTCCTGCCCCGGCGCCCACGCCACCAGCAGCGCCGCGACCTTATCCTCCAGCCCCTGAAGGTTGTACGGGCGCCCGCCGGTCATCACGACGATCACCGGTTTGCCCGTCGCCACCAGCGCTTCCAGCAGCTGTTGCTGCACGCCAGGGAGGTTCAGGGAATCGGTATCGGAACCTTCCCCCACGGTGCCGCTCTGGAACAGCCCGGCAAGATCGCCCACGCAGGCCACCACCACGTCACTCTCCTGGGCGGCGTTCACGGCCTCGGGGATCAGGGCGGTACTTTGCGAGACCGGCGACTGCTGCATCGGTTTGCCGCCGCTGTCGCCCGGGAAGACCGGCGCACCCGCCATCCGTTTCTCGATAATGTGACACCCTTTGGCATAGCGGACCTGCGACGCGCCGAGGTAGTGTTCCAGGGCCGCGCGCGGGGTCGTCACCTGCGAGGTCTCTTCAACCATATCGCTGATGATCAGATGCACCGGGAAGCTGTAGCCGCTGAGTAACGCCAGCGGATCGTCTGCCGTCGGCCCCACCACCGCCACGCGGGGCTTACCGCCGAGCGGTAAAATACCGTTATTTTCCAGCAGCGTGAGCGATTTCGTCGCCACCTCCCGCGCGACCTGGCGGGTCATGTCGTTTTGCAGATCGATACCGTTCTCATCCGCGTACGGCTTTTCAAACAGGCCCAGGCGGAATTTTTCCGTCAGCACGCGCGCCACGATCTCATCCACTTTCGCCATAGAGATCAGCCCGCGCTCAACGGCGTCTGCCAGATGCCGCGCACAGTCGTCTTTCGGCAGCTCAACGTCCAGCCCCGCGTTGAACGCCAGCGCGGCGGATTCCGCCGCATCGTGGGAAATCCCGTGATGCTGGTGCAGCAGGCTGATGCCGCCGTAGTCCGCGACAATAATCCCGTCGAATCCCCACTGTTCGCGCAGGACGGTAGTCAGCAGGAAGCTGTCGCTGTGCCCCGGCTGATTGTCGATATCGTGATAGGCGGGCATCACCGACCCGGCATTGGCCAGCTTCACCGCCATTTCAAACGGCAGCAGGAAGGTGTCATTCAGCTCGCTGAACCCCAGGTGTACCGGCGCGTGGTTGCGCGCCCCTTCGCTGAACGAGTGGCCCACGTAGTGCTTGAGCGTCGCCAGCAGGTCGCGATTATCGCCCTGCAATCCTTTCACCCAGGCGGTCGCCATCACCCCCACCAGCCAGGGATCTTCCCCGAAGGTCTCTTCGGTTCGCCCCCAGCGCACGTCGCGGGAAACGTCCAGCACCGGCGCCAGCCCCTGCTGACAGCCGACGGATCGCGCCTCTTTCCCGATCTGCTCCGCCGCGCGCTGTACCAGTTCAGGATCCCAGGTCGAACCGTAGTTCAGCGACGACGGGAACAGCGTGGCGTCTTTACACAGCAGCCCCACCAGGCACTCTTCATGGAACAAGGCCGGAATGCCGAGACGCGTCTCTTCCATCATCATCCGCTGCAGGCGGTTCGCGGCGCGCACGCCGGTTTTCGCGTCAACGATGTGGGTACCGAGCGGACGGGTGATCTGCCCGACGCCCAGCTTTAGCCGTTCACTCAGCGCTGCCTGCTCGCTCACGCCCGCGAATTCATCGCTGAGGTCGCTGCGCTCGCGGTGGTTGCCGTTTTCATCGAGGATCAGCCAGTACGCATGCATCTGGGCGAACTTCTCTTCCGGGGTCATACGCGCCAGTAAATCGGCGACGCGCTCGTGCACGGGACGTCCCGCGTCCTTATAGATAGCTGTCATGTTTTACTCCTGTAGTGCGGAAGGGGTTGCCGGGCTGAGCTGCCCCGCTTCGGGTCTGACCTCACGTTTGCTGGCCAGCTCACGGGCGATGGAATCAACCAGCCGGCTGTTGAGCTTGTAGATGGCAAGCAGCGCGACCATGCAGAGGAACAGCGCGCAAGGGATAAGGGTGAACAGCGCGTTGATGGTCGAGAGAACGCCTGGCGCCTGGGTTGCCTGGCCCGGGGCGTAATCCACCATGCCAAGCACCCAGCCGACGACCGCCCCGCCCAGCGCCAGGCCAAACTTGATGGCAAACAGCGCGGTGGAGAAAACCAGCCCGTCCAGACGACGGCCGCTCCGGTGCTCTTCGTAGTCGACCACATCGGAGAACATGGTCCACTGCAGCGGCGTGGTAAGGTTTTGAATAAAGCTAAAGACGATGTTAAGGCCAAAGATTAGCCACACCTGTGAAGGAGGCAGGAAGAAAATCAGCGCGCCGAAGATAACGAAGGAGATAATCGTCCACTGGTAGGCGCGCACGCGGTCAAATTTCCCCAGCAGTCGTTCAGATAATAATGCGCCGCTTAAGGAGGCCACCATGCCGGAAACAATAAAGGCAAAAACCAGATCCGGACGCAGCAGCACATAGTTCACGTAATACATGGTGGCGGAACCGCGCGTCACCACCGCCGTTAACAGCAAAATATTAAACAGGAACACAATACGCCACTGGCTGTTCCCGGCCAGCAGTTTTAAATCGGTGAGCATGGAGCCGGAGGTATCATTGCGCGGAGAATAACGCTCTCGGGTCATCAGGAAACAGCAGAAAAACAGAACGATTCCCAGCAGGCCCATCAGACTCATGGCATAGAAATAGCCTTTCTGCACGTTGCCCTGGCCTAACAATGAGACCAGCGGCAGGGCAATAACCGTCACAATCAACCCGCCGATAAACGACAGGCCAAAACGCCACGACTGCAGAGAATGACGCTCGCGCGGGTCCAGCGTCAGCGCGCCGGGCATGGCGCAGTAAGGCACGTTAATCGCGGAGTAAATCAGGCTTAAAATTGCGTAGGTCACGCAGGCATAGACGATTTTTGCCGTTGGACCAACGTCCGGCACATAGAAGGTGATCAGGCAGCTCACGCCAAACGGGATCGCAAACCACAGCAGCCAGGGACGGAAACGTCCGTGACGCGTCTGTGTGCGGTCAACCAGCGCGCCAATGCACGGGTCGACAAACGCATCGACCACGCGCACCACTAAAAACATGGTGCCCATAATCGCGGCGGGAAGCCCAAAAACGTCCGTATAGAAATAAGCGAGAAATAACGTTGCCGTTTGCCAGACCAGCGCGCTGGCCATATCACCTAAGCCATAACCTATTTTATCTTTGGTACGCAATACAGAGGAAAGTGTCATTGTTATTTGCCTTTTTATCAGGTTAAAACGTATTTCAACCAGTTGCGCATCACCTGAAGGGAAATGCGCAGTAAGGCTCAAGTATTAGCAACGCGTTGCGCGCTAACAATTGTCTAAATTAACAGGCAAATTATGATATTTAGTTTTTTACTTTATTTGTGATGGGGAGCATATTCGGGCGGAAATAAAAAAGGCGAGGAATAATATCCTCGCCTTTTCGGGTCAGCGTGGCGTTACTTGTTCAGTTCCGCCAGGCTCAGCCAGGTTTGCACCACGGTATCCGGGTTCAGGGACAGGCTATCGATCCCCTCTTCCATCAGCCAGGCGGCAAAGTCTTCATGGTCGGATGGACCCTGACCGCAAATCCCGACGTATTTACCCTGCTTCTTCGCCGCGCGGATGGACATAGAAAGCAGCGCTTTCACCGCCTCGTTGCGCTCGTCGAACAGCTCGGAGACCACGCCGGAGTCACGGTCCAGCCCCAGGGTCAGCTGCGTCATGTCGTTCGAGCCGATAGAGAAGCCGTCGAAATGTTCCAGGAACTGCTCGGCCAGCAGGGCGTTGGACGGGATTTCGCACATCATGATGATCTTCAGCCCGTTCTCGCCGCGCTTCAGCCCCTGACGCGCCAGCTCGTCAACAACGGCTTTCGCCTGATCGACGGTACGCACAAACGGGATCATGATTTCGACGTTGGTCAGCCCCATGTCGTTGCGCACGCGCTTCACCGCCTCGCACTCCAGCGCGAAGCAGTCGCGGAAGCTGTCGGACACGTAGCGTCCGGCCCCGCGGAAGCCCAGCATCGGGTTCTCTTCTTCCGGCTCGTAGCGCTCGCCGCCGACCAGGTTGGCGTATTCGTTAGACTTAAAGTCAGACAGACGCACAATCACGCGTTTCGGATAGAAAGCGGCGCCGAGCGTCGCGATCCCTTCGGTCAGACGACCGACGTAGAACTCTTTCGGGGAATCGTAGCCTTTCATCATCTCGCGGATTTCGTTCTGCAGCTTCGGATCCTGGTCGTCAAACTCCAGCAGCGCACGCGGGTGAACGCCGATCATACGGTTGATGATAAATTCCAGGCGCGCCAGGCCTACGCCTTCGTTCGGCAGGCAGGCGAAGTCGAACGCGCGGTCCGGGTTGCCGACGTTCATCATGATCTTCAGCGGCAGGTCAGGCATGGTATCCACGCTGGAGCTCTTCACGCTGAAGTCGAGGATATCGGCATACACGTAGCCGGTATCGCCTTCGGCACAGGATACGGTCACGTTCTGGCCGTCCTTCATGCGCTCGGTGGCATCACCGCAGCCGACAACCGCAGGAATACCCAGCTCGCGGGCAATGATCGCCGCGTGGCAGGTACGACCGCCGCGGTTGGTAACGATAGCCGCCGCTTTCTTCATGATCGGTTCCCAGTCCGGGTCGGTCATGTCGGTCACCAGCACGTCGCCGGGCTCAATGCGGTTCATCTCGCTGATGTCGTGGATCACTTTCACCGGACCAGCACCGATGCGGTGACCGATAGCACGGCCTTCCGCCACGATTTTGCCCTGGGCGTGCAGCGTATAACGCTCCATCACCTGACCGCGAGAGCGGACGGTTTCCGGACGCGCCTGCACGATAAACAGCTTGCCGGTGTTCCCGTCTTTCGCCCATTCGATATCCATCGGACGGCCGTAGTGTTTTTCAATCTGCACCGCCTGCTTCGCCAGCTCCTGCACTTCAGCGTCGGTCAGGGAGAAGCGGTCGCGCTGCTCCTGCGGTACGTCTTCAATTTTAACCTGCTTGCCATGCTCCTGGGTCGGGGCATAGATCATGCGGATTTTTTTCGAGCCCATGGTGCGGCGCACCACCGCCGGACGGCCAGCGGCCAGCGTAGGCTTGTGAACGTAGAATTCGTCAGGGTTTACCGCACCCTGCACGACCATCTCACCCAGACCCCACGCGGAGGTGATAAACACCACCTGGTCGAAGCCGGATTCGGTATCAATGGAGAACATCACGCCGGATGAGCCCACGTCCGAGCGCACCATGCGCTGCACGCCAGCGGAAAGCGCCACGCCGCGATGGTCGTAGCCCTGGTGCACGCGATAGGAGATGGCACGGTCGTTGAACAGGGAAGCAAACACGTGCTTCACCGCCACCAGCACCGCATCGTAACCCTGGACGTTCAGGAAGGTTTCCTGCTGTCCGGCAAACGAGGCGTCCGGCATATCTTCCGCGGTCGCAGAGGAACGTACGGCAAAGGAGGCCTGCGCATCGTCAGCGGAGAGCTGGTTGTACGCGTCGTGAATGGCTTTTTCCAGTTCCGGCTGGAAAGGTGTGTCGATGATCCACTGGCGGATCTGCGCCCCGGCTTTGGCAAGCTCGGTGACGTCATCAATATCCGTTTTATCCAGCAGGTCGTAAATGCGCTGGTTAACACCGCTCTGGTCTAAAAACAGGTTAAAGGCATCGGCGGTGGTGGCAAACCCGTTCGGTACGGAGACACCCATACCCGAGAGGTTTGTAATCATTTCACCCAGGGAGGCATTTTTGCCCCCAACTCTGTCTACATCATTCATGCCGAGTTGGTTATACCAAAGCACCAGCGGTGACGAGCCATTGTTGGACATCGAAACAATCCTTTTGTGATATTTGATCGGAGTAAGTAACACCTGACTACGTTTTTATACTGGCATATTTATTTCCGCTAAAAAAACGGTGAATCGTGTAAGCAATTTAAAATTTCAACTTTTCGGATACTTTCCCATCAACGATTAACCCGATGATTCATCTATATTCAGCCAGAAACCCCAAAAATAAAGTCGCTATTTGAAAAATGAAATCCACTTTTCAGGAAAATCAAAAACAGTGTTTCACTCATAATTAGGATAAGTTCTTTGCTGTGTAAATTACTTTTTTAATTTATGCTTTCAGACAATTACGTCTGATATTCAGGGTGGGTAAAATGGATAGTGCTGTCGATCGTCACGTTTTTTATATTTCTGATGGTACGGCGATCACCGCCGAGGTGCTGGGCCACGCGGTGATGTCGCAGTTTCCCGTATCGATCAACAGCATTACGCTGCCGTTTGTCGAAAATGAGAGCCGCGCCAAAGCAGTGAAGGACCAGATCGACGCCATTTACCAGCAGACCGGCGTCCGCCCGCTGGTGTTCTACTCCATCGTTATCCCCGAGATTCGCGCCATCATTCTGCAGAGTGAAGGCTTCTGCCAGGATATCGTGCAGGCGCTGGTGGCTCCGCTGCAAAGCGAGCTGAAGCTCGACCCGACCCCTATCGCCCACCGTACCCACGGGCTGAACCCCGGCAACCTGACCAAGTACGACGCGCGTATTGCCGCCATCGATTACACCCTCGCGCACGACGACGGTATCTCGCTGCGCAATCTCGACCAGGCGCAGGTGATCCTGCTTGGCGTGTCGCGCTGCGGCAAAACCCCGACGAGTCTCTACCTGGCGATGCAGTTCGGCATTCGCGCCGCCAACTACCCGTTTATCGCTGACGATATGGATAACCTGGTGCTGCCCGCTGCCCTCAAGCCGCTGCAGCACAAGCTGTTCGGGCTGACCATTAATCCGGAGCGCCTTGCCGCTATCCGCGAAGAGCGCCGTGAGAACAGCCGCTACGCCTCCATGCGCCAGTGCCGGATGGAGGTCTCCGAAGTGGAAGCCCTGTACCGCAAAAATCAGATCCCATGGCTGAACAGCACCAACTATTCGGTGGAAGAAATTGCCACCAAAATTCTCGACATCATGGGCCTTAACCGCCGCATGTACTAATATGCTAGTACATTAACTCAGATTCAGGTATCATCATCGGCAACCACGGGGCGGTGTCGCCCCGAACTTGAAATCAGCAGGGATTGGTTTAAGGTGATGCCCATCACTTCCCGGTAGTCTGCCGATGAAGCAAAAATTTTCTGAGACATTCCATGAATAAAACCGATGAACTCCGCACTGCGCGCATTGACAGCCTGGTTACGCCGGCTGAACTGGCCCAGCGGCATCCTGTTTCCGCTGCCGTTGCGGAACACGTGACGGCCTCCCGCCGCCGCATTGAAAAAATCCTCAATGGTGAAGACAAGCGTCTTCTGGTGGTGATTGGTCCCTGCTCCATCCACGACCTGGATGCCGCGATGGATTATGCAAAACGGCTTCAGGGCCTGCGGGATAAGTATCAGCACCGCCTTGAGATTGTTATGCGCACCTACTTTGAAAAACCGCGGACCGTGGTGGGCTGGAAAGGGCTGATCTCCGATCCTGACCTCAACGGCAGCTATCGCGTGAACCACGGCATCGAGCTGGCGCGGAAGCTGCTTTTGCAGGTCAACGAGCTGGGCGTGCCGACGGCGACCGAGTTTCTTGATATGGTGACCGGGCAGTTTATCGCCGATCTGATCAGCTGGGGCGCAATTGGCGCACGCACCACCGAAAGCCAAATCCACCGCGAGATGGCCTCCGCCCTCTCCTGCCCGGTAGGCTTTAAAAACGGGACCGATGGCAACACCCGTATTGCGGTTGATGCCATCCGCGCGGCCCGTGCCAGCCACATGTTCCTGTCGCCGGATAAAAGCGGTCATATGACCATCTACCAGACCAGCGGTAACCCTTACGGGCACATCATTATGCGCGGCGGGAAGAAACCCAATTACCATGCACAAGATATTGCGGCGGCCTGTGAAACCCTGGCCGAATTCGACCTGCCGGAACATCTGGTAGTGGATTTCAGCCACGGCAACTGCCAGAAGCAGCATCGCCGCCAGCTGGACGTATGCGATGAGATCTGCCAGCAGATCCGCAGCGGCTCGACCGCCGTTGCCGGGATTATGGCGGAAAGCTTCATCAAGGAAGGCACGCAGAAAATCGTTGCCGGACAGCAGATGGTTTACGGCCAGTCGATCACCGACCCGTGCCTGAGCTGGGAAGACAGCGAGCTGCTGCTGGAGAAGCTGGCCGCAGCAGTAGATACCCGCTTCTGAAGCATGCGGGTCAGCCGGGTCACACCGCCTGACCCGGCTGATAAAAATCCTTCAGCGTTTCCAGCAGGGCATGCGCCGCTTTAGAGAGCTGCGTGTGCCCGGGATGGATCGCCCCGATGCACTTTTCAATGGGCGGGTTATCCAGCGGGATACAGACCGCGCCCAGCGCCGTCATCTGCGCCTCGCAGAGCGCCGGGACGGCGCTGCCGCCCAGCCCGCTCGCGACCATTCGTCCGACCGTAACCAGCTGATGACTCTCCAGCGCCACGTCCAGCTTTCTGCCGCTTCGCGCCAGCTCCTCCTCCATCATCAGACGTACCGCCGAAGGGCGCTGCAGGGTGATGAAATCCAGCGTCAGCAGCGCTTCCCATGTCAGGCGCTTTTTGCCTGCCAGCGGGGAATCTTTCGGCACAATGGCTACAAACCTGTCGAGGCCCAGCGGCGTAAACAGCAGGTTGTGCGTGGGCGCGGGCTCAAAGGCGATGCCCATCTCCACGCGCCCTTCCCGCACCATCTCTATCACCTGCTCGTTGATAACGTCATGCACGGTGACGTTAATCCCGGCATGGCGATCGCGAAACGCTTTCAGCACCTCGGGCAGGACATTCGCGGCAAACGACGGCATGGCCGCAACCGAAATTTTACCGCGCTGCAGGGTAAAGCACTGGTGCATCGCCTCTTCGACGTTATCCCAGTCGGCAAGAAGCTGGCGCGCCATCGGCAAAAACGTCTCGCCCTCCTGCGTCAGCGCGACCTTGCGCGTGCTCCGCTGCAGCAGCGGTCCGCCGAGCGCGTCCTCCAGCGCTTTAATCGTCAGGCTCAGGGCCGGCTGGGAAAGATTCAGCCGTTCGCTGGCGTGCGCGAAATTGAGAGTGTGAGCTACCGCTAAAAACGCGCGTAACTGTTTGACACTCATTCTCATTTTTCACCTTGTTAACTAATTGAAAAAATTTAGTTAACAGGAAATTAATAAAAAAACCAAATGAGTGGGTCACAAATTCAAAATTAACAAATGAGTCGCCGCCCCTAATGATACCGCCACGGTTAAGAGGAGGAATGACGATGGCGGGACTGGATAAGCGCGTCGACAGCTATGCGCAGGCGCTGGATGGGCTGACGGACGGAATGACTTTGCTGGCGGGCGGCTTCGGCCTGTGCGGTATTCCGGAGAACCTGATAGCAGAGGTCAGACGCCGTCAGGTGAAAGATCTGACGGTGGTATCAAACAACTGCGGCGTGGACGGCTTCGGTCTCGGGATTCTGCTTGAGACGCGGCAGGTTCGCAAAGTGGTGGCCTCTTACGTCGGCGAGAACGCACTGTTCGAGCAGCAGGTATTGAGCGGCGAACTGGAGATTGAACTCACGCCTCAGGGCACGCTGGCGGAAAAGGTGCGAGCGGGCGGTGCGGGTATCCCGGCATTTTACACGGCCACCGGCTACGGCACGCCCGTGGCTACCGGCAAAGACGTGCGCCAGTTTGCCGGTAAGCACTACATCCTCGAAGAGGCCATTACCGGTGATTTCGCGCTGATCAAGGGCTGGAAAGCGGACTGGTACGGCAACGTCGTCTACCGGCATACTGCGCAAAATTTTAATCCGCTGATGGCAACGGCGGGCCGGATAACGGTCGTCGAGGTGGAAGAGATTGTTCCCCCGGGCGAGCTGCCCCCGTCGGCCATTCATACCCCGGGCATTTACGTCGACAGGCTGATTGTCGGCCAGTTTGAAAAACGTATTGAACAGCGCACCCTGCGCGCGGAAGGAGTGTGACGATGTTAACCCGTGAACAGATGGCCATGCGCGTCGCCCGCGAGCTGCGGGACGGATATTACGTCAACCTGGGGATCGGTATTCCTACCCTGGTGGCGAACTACATTCCGGAAGGAATGGACGTGATGCTTCAGTCGGAAAACGGACTGCTGGGGATGGGCGCGTTTCCTGACGAACAGAGACTTGATGCGGACATGATCAACGCCGGTAAACAGACCGTGACCGCACGGACGGGCGCGGCCATTTTCGACTCGGCCCAGTCGTTTGCCATGATCCGTGGCGGCCATGTTGACCTGACTGTGCTGGGCGCGTTTGAGGTGGATGTCGAAGGCAATATCGCCTCGTGGATGATCCCCGGAAAGATGGTGAAGGGTATGGGCGGCGCGATGGATCTCGTCGCCGGAGCGCAGAACATCATTGTGGTGATGACCCACGCGTCGAAAAGCGGTGAGTCAAAGCTACTGTCGCGCTGCACGCTGCCGCTCACGGGGGCGGGCTGTATCCGCCGGGTCTTAACCGACCTCGCGCTGCTCGAGATCGCGGACGGCGCGTTCATCCTGCGGGAATACGCCCCCGGCGTCAGTATCGACGAAATAGCGGCTAAGACGGCCGGAAAAATGATTGTGGCGGACGACGTTCGCGAGATGCGCTTTAGCTGAGGACTCACCATGAAAGAGGTCATGATTGTCGGGGCCACGCGAACCCCCATTGGCAGTTTTCGCGGATCGCTCGCGCCCCTCTCTGCGGCCGAGCTGGGAGCCGTCGCGGTTCATCGTCTGCTTGAAAGCAACGGTCTTCCAGCAGAGACGATAGACGAGGTGATTTTCGGCCAGGTGCTGACGGCGGGATGCGGACAAAACCCTGCGCGCCAGACGGCCATCGCCGCCGGATTGCCCGTCAGCACGCCGGCGACAACGGTCAACCTGGTCTGCGGCGCGGGCTTGAAAGCGGTTCAGCTCGCCGCGCAGGCGATCCGCTGCGGCGACGCGGACGCGATTATCGCAGGCGGTCAGGAGAGCATGAGCAACGCCCCCTATCTACTGGACGGCGCGCGTTCAGGGCTGCGTTTTGGCCATACGGGCCTGCAGGACAGCATGATTACGGACGGCCTGTGGGACGCGTTCAACGATTACCACATGGGGATCACCGCTGAAAACGTCGCCCGGCAGTTTGGCGTTTCCCGCGAAGAGCAGGACGCCTTCGCTGCCCGGTCGCAGCAGAAAGCGGCTTCCGCCGCCGAAGCGGGTCGTTTTGACCCGGAGATTGCGCCGGTGACGGTGAAACAGGGTAAAAAGCCTCCGCTTATTGTCAGCCGTGACGAGCAGCCCCGGCCAGGCACCACCGCCGAGCAGCTTGCGCAGCTGCGCCCCGCCTTTTTGCAGGAGGAAGGCACGGTCACGGCCGGAAATGCCTCCACGCTCAACGACGGTGCCGCTGCGGTGCTGCTGATGAGCGGCGAAAACGCACGGGCGAGCGGACTGCCGATCCTGGGCCGCATCGTGAGTTACGCCGTGACGGGCGTTGATCCGTCGGTGATGGGCATCGGTCCGGTCAGCGCCTGCCAGACCGCGCTGGCGCGAGCGGGCTGGACGCTCGATGACGTGGACCTCATTGAAGCCAATGAAGCCTTTGCCGCGCAGGCGCTGGCGGTGGGTAAGCAGCTCGGCTGGGATGAGCGAAAGGTGAACGTTAACGGAGGCGCTATCGCCCTGGGCCATCCGATTGGCGCCTCCGGCTGCCGCATCCTCGTGACGCTGCTGCACGAAATGCAGCGCCGTGACGTTAAAAAAGGACTCGTCACCCTGTGCGTAGGCGGCGGGCAAGGCATTGCCCTCACCGTTGAACGTTAAGCATCTCGTTGGTACCCGAATAATAATTAAAGTGAGGAGTCGTAATGAGCGTGTTAATTGCCCTGGCGGCGCTGGGGCTGCTGATGCTGGCGGCCTATCGCGGATATAGCGTGATTTTGTTTGCGCCAATTGCGGCGCTCGGTGCCGTACTGCTGACCGATCCGGGCGCCGTCGGCCCGACCTTTACCGGCCTGTTCATGGAAAAGATGGTGGGCTTCGTCAAGCTCTACTTCCCTGTGTTCCTGCTGGGGGCGGTGTTTGGCAAACTGATTGAGCTTTCCGGCTTCTCGCGCTCCATCGTCGCCGCCGCGATTCAGATCCTGGGCCGTCGCCACGCCATCCCGGTGATTGTTCTGGTGTGCGCGCTGTTAACCTACGGCGGCGTGTCGCTGTTCGTGGTGGCGTTTGCGGTTTATCCGTTTGCCGCCGAACTGTTCCGCCAGAGCGGCATCCCTAAACGGCTGATCCCGGCCACCGTGGCGCTCGGGGCCTTCTCGTTTACCATGGATGCCCTGCCCGGTACGCCGCAGATCCAGAACATCATCCCCACCAGCTTCTTTGGTACCAACGCCTGGGCCGCACCGTGGCTGGGGCTTATCGGATCTCTGTTTATTATCGTCTTTGGCCTGCTCTGGCTGGAGCGCCAGCGCCGTAAGGCGTTCAATAACAAAGAAGGTTACGGCACGGATCTGAAAAATGAACCGGAAACGCCGGACAATATTAACCTCCCTCACCCGCTGATTGCTATCTCCCCGCTGCTGGTGGTGGGCATACTGAACCTGCTTTTTACCCGCTGGATCCCCGGCTGGTACGGCACGACCCACGAGCTGACCCTGCCCGGTCTGGCGAAACCGATCGTGACCGAGGTGGGCAAGATCACCGCCATCTGGGCCGTTGAAGCGGCGCTGATCTCAGGTATCGTGCTGGTGCTGATTTTTGGCTTTCGCAACATCCGGGGGCGTCTGGCGGAAGGCAGCCGAACCGCGGTAAGCGGCGCCATTCTTGCGGCGATGAATACCGCCTCGGAGTATGGTTTCGGCGCGGTTATCGCCGCCCTGCCCGGTTTTCTGGTGTTATCCCACGCGCTGGCGGCTATTCCGAATCCGCTGCTGAATGAGGCCATCAGCGTGACGGTGCTTGCGGGGATCACCGGCTCGGCGTCCGGGGGGATGAGTATTGCGCTCGCCGCCATGTCCGACACGTTTATTGCCGCCGCCCACGCCGCCAATATCCCGCTTGAGGTGCTGCACCGCGTGGCTTCAATGGCGAGCGGCGGTATGGATACGCTGCCCCATAACGGCGCGGTGATTACCCTGCTGGCGATTACTGGCCTGAGCCATCGCCAGGCCTACGGCGGCATTTTTGCTATCACCATCATTAAAAGTCTGGCAGTGTTTTTTGTCATTGCCGTGTTCTATCTGACCGGCGTTGTGTAAGGAGAGAAAGATGAATCTGAACGGTAAGACCGCACTGGTGACAGGCTCGACCAGCGGCATTGGACTTGGGATCGCCCGCGTACTGGCGAAGGCCGGGGCGCAGCTTATCCTCAACGGTTTCGGCGATAGCGAATCAGCAAGAGAAGCTATTGCGCACCTGGGCAAAAAGCCGGGCTATCACGATGCGGACCTGCGTGACGTGCTGCAAATTGAAGCCATGATGCGCTACGCCGAATCGCAGTTTGGCGGCGTGGACATTCTTGTTAACAACGCGGGCATACAGCACGTGGCGCCGGTTGACGCGTTTCCGGTAGAGAAATGGAACGACATTATCGCCATTAACCTCTCGTCGGTGTTTCACACCAGCCGGCTGGCGCTCCCTGCCATGCGCGAGAAAAACTGGGGGCGCATCATTAATATCGCCTCCGTTCACGGGCTGGTCGCGTCAAAAGAGAAGTCGGCCTACGTGGCCGCCAAGCACGGCGTGGTGGGCTTTACGAAATCGCTGGCGCTGGAAACCGCGCGCACCGGCATTACCGCCAATACGATCTGTCCCGGCTGGGTACTGACGCCGCTGGTGCAACAGCAAATCGACAAGCGTATCGCCGACGGCATTCCGCCGGAGCAGGCTCGGGAACAACTTCTGGCGGAGAAACAGCCTTCGGGCGAGTTTGTTACCCCGGAGCAGCTGGGCGAACTGGCGCTGTTTTTGTGCAGCGACAGCGCCGTTAACGTTCGCGGCGCAGCGTGGAATATGGATGGCGGCTGGGTCGCGCAGTGATTTTCAGGCCGGGTAAGACGAAGCCGCCTCCCGGCAAAAAATCTCTAGCTTGAGCAACTGACCTCCAGCTGCTTGCCCCAGTCAGGCGGGCGGCTGACGTAATCATCATCCCGGTCGGCAAACGGCGTGCGCAGCGCCACGTGCAGACGGTGTAACTCGTCGTAGTCGCCCTGCTCCGCCTGCTCAATCGCCCGCTGCGCCAGCCAGTTGCGCAACACCATTGCGGGGTTCGTGGCGTTCATCTGCGTCTGGCGAGTCGCATCATCTACCTCTTCCTGCTGCAGCCGCGCGCGGTACGATGCAAACCAGTCGTCAAACGCCTGTCTGTCAATAAACTCATCGCGCAGCGGCGAGGTGGCGCTGTGCTGCTCCGTCTGCCCCAGCATCCGGAAGGTACGCGTATAATCGCTGCCCTCGCGCGCCATCAGGGCAAACAGGCCATTGAGGATGTCGTTATCGCCCCTCTCCTGCGTCACCAGCCCCAGCTTGTTGCGCATCAGCGTGCCATATTCCCGCAGTAATATGTCCTGATAGCTGTCGAGCGCATCATTCAGGGCATCAACGTCGATAAACGGCGACAGGGTTTGCGCAAGCCGCTGCAGGTTCCACAGGCCCACCGCGGGCTGATTGTCAAAACTGTAGCGCCCCTGATAGTCGGAGTGGTTGCAGATATACCCCGGCTGATAATCGTCCAGGAAACCAAACGGGCCGTAGTCGAAGGTCAACCCGAGAAGCGACATGTTGTCCGTATTCATAACGCCATGGGCAAAGCCTACCGTTTGCCAGCGGGCAATCAGGGTTGCGGTACGGGCCACCACATCCCTGAACCAGAGAACGTATTTATCCGCCTCGTCCATCAGATGCGCCCAGTGGTGGCGAATGGCAAAGTCTGCCAGCTGGCGCACCTTTTCCGGCTCGCGACGATAGTAAAAGTGCTCAAAATGACCGAAGCGCAGATGGCTTTGCGCGATACGCATCAGCATTGCGCCCTTTTCCACGGTTTCGCGCACAACCGGCGTATCGCTGGTAACGATCGACAGCGCGCGGGTGGTGGGGATCCCCAGGGCATGCATCGCTTCGGAGCCCAGGCATTCGCGGATCGTTGAACGCAGAACCGCACGCCCGTCGCCCATTCGCGAATAGGGCGTCAGGCCCGCGCCTTTCAGGTGCCAGTCAACCGTCTCCCCGTTGGGAAGCCGTTGTTCACCGAGCAGGATCCCCCTGCCGTCGCCCAGTTGACCCGCCCAGACGCCAAACTGATGTCCGCTATAAACCTGGGCCAGTGGTTGCATTCCGGCGAGTAACGTTTCGCCTCCCCAGACGCCAGCGCCCTCTGAACGCTGAAACAGCTCAGGCGGAATGGCCAGTTCTTCTGCCAGCAAATCGTTATGCCAGATAAGGCGTGAATTTTGTAACGGTGTTGGTTTGAGTGCGGTGTAAAAGCCGGGCAACTCGTCATGCCATTGAGCAGTAAAAGACAGGGTCATAGGTCCTCCTGCTTTTAGTGTAGAGGGTTTACCCGGAGTTAAACACGGGCGAAAGCAAGGGTTATCGCTGCTGAACCAGCGTTGTAACGTGCTCGGCAGAGACGGCTGGCCAAAGTGCGCCCTGCATGGCGCCAAAATTGAAGGACAACACGCGTTGCAACAGGCTGTGATCGTCAATGCCCGAGACGATCACTGACTGGCAATGCGGTGTGATTTGCCAGAGGATGGCGCGCATAAAAGGCTCAAAAGAGAGCTCCGGTGCGCGCTGCTGAATGAATCCTTTATCGAGGATAACCCGTTTAAATAATCCATCATAGACAGCTTTGAGCGAGGCGGCGCCTGCGCCAAAGTTTGCCAGCACCAACGGGAAATGGATTGCCATTCTCGCCAGCTGCAGATCGTCCTTGCCGTTATTTAAACCTGGATAATTCTCATTAACAGTAAACTCAAGAAACGGATAACGCTCAAAAATTGAAACAGCGTTTCCATTACTTAATAAAAATTCAACTATTGCAGGTGTAATATTGATCCATGCAATTAACTGATGCTGAATAAAAAACAGTTTACAAGTATCAAGCAATTGCAGTTTTTCGTTAAAAAGCACTAACTCTTCAGCTGCTGAAAGCCGAGGGATAACGAGTTCAGTGGGGATCCTCACATCGCTGCCGACGCCAGTAAAGTTAACCAGAACCTCTAAACCTTTAAGCTCCCCTGCGCTATTACGGGCGGGCAGAAGCAGCAGTTCAGACTGGTAAGCATTATCTAGCGTAATAATCATTGCACTCGCTCCGCATTACAGATGAGAGAGGACATCCTGGAGCAATTGCCGACACAATTCCACTGTCTTGATTTTAATAAGATTAATTTCATTAGTTCCGTATTTATTTTCAGATTTATCCCTGAATCTAAAATAATTTTATCCTGGTTGCAAAATAATAGCCAGTTTTAGATAAAACAGACACATGCAGGATTCGATAATTTTAGATAAATTTAACTTTAAGCATCTTATTTGAGAAAAAACGGCATGATTTATTAGTTACCATGCCGTCATAAGAGAAGTTTCTGACAAAGACTATATACGTCGTGCCTGCCAGAAATTTTTACGCCAGTAAACATTATCAAGAGAAGAACGCATCACGCCGCGGCTGGTCGAGGCGTGAATGAACTGATTGTCTGTATCATAAATGCCCACGTGCAGACCACTTTCACCCGAGCCGGTTTTGAAGAAAACCAGGTCCCCGGGCAGTAGATCGTCTTTATCAATTTCAGTACCTATTTCGGCCTGCCTGCGCGTTTCGCGAGGAAGCTGTAAATCAAACTTGTCGCGAAACGTCATCAGAACGAAGCCGGAGCAATCTACACCGCCGCGGCTCATGCCACCGTAGCGATAAGGCGTGCCGCGCCAGCTGCTCAGCTGGTCGTTGAGGCTGGCAATGACGGTGATCGAATCTGAAAGCCGTGGATTAGGCGGCGGCGCACGATGGCTACTGCATCCCGCAAGAAAGAGTGCGGCCATCAGGATAAACCAGAATCGCATTTTCAGACGAATCCTCTGCTTTTTTTGTTCTTTTCGTAATTTAGCGTGCAATTGTGCTAAGAGGCAAGAAACGGTTACGTTTGCCCGGTAGAAATCAGCATCTTATGTCCCTCTATATCCAGCCTGCGGAACGACATGTTGTATGCGCGGGCAAGATGGGACGGCGTAAGCACCCGATCCCGCGTACCGCTGGCGACCATCTTTCCCTGCGACAGTAGCCACACCCGGTGGGCATGACGCAGCGTGTGGTTGAGGTCATGACTGCTCATCACCACGGCGATGCCTTGTCGGCTCAGGGCGCTTAAAAGCGTATCCAGTGCAGCCTGCTGCGCCACATCCAGACCGCTCATGGGTTCATCGAGAAGCAGCATCCGCCCGTGAGGATTGCCTGCCGGGTGGATCTGAAGGATGACGGCCGCCAGTCGCACCCGCTGCCACTCTCCGCCGGAAAGCTGGCTGGCGTGCCGGGACAGTTTATCTTCCAGCCCGAGAGCCGCGGCCACGTCAGTCAGCAGTGCCGTATGTTGTTTGTCATGCAAATGCAGCATCAGATAATGCCAGACCGGCATCGCAAATGGCGGCACCTGCTGCTGCACGAGGTAACTGCGCCGATGCGCCAGCGAGACCGGTGACCAGTCGGCGAGCGTATGGTCAAGCAGCGTTATCTGCCCTTCTCCGTCAGTCATGCCTGCCATCCGTGCCAGCAGCGTGCTCTTTCCTGCGCCGTTCGGCCCGACAAGATGCAGGATTTCTCCCGCATTGACGGCGCCGGTCATCGGCTCAAGACGTCCCCTCTCGGCAACGTCCATGAGCTGCATCAGCAAAGACATTATTTCGCCAGCGCCAGCTTGATCGATTCCTTGACGATCGGATCTTCTGGGGTCATATCGGGCGAAAAACGCTGAACGACCTGGCCATCGCGACCAATCAGGAATTTTTCAAAATTCCACAGGATATCGTCCGGGTAAAGCGGCGCGCGGCCTTTGCTGGCCATGCGTTCATAAAAACCGCTCCCTTCAGGCGCAACGGCCTTCGGCGCGGCAGCGATCAGCTTCGCATACAGCGGATGGCGGTCTTCGCCATTGACATCGATTTTGCTGAACATCGGGAACGTCACGCCATAGGTGGTGCTGCAGAAGGTTTTAATCTCTTCTTCGCTGCCCGGCTCCTGGCCCAGGAACTGGTTGCACGGGAAGCCCAGCACGGTAAAACCGTCTTTCTCCCAGGCCTTCTGAATATTTTCCAGCTGCTCGTACTGCGGCGTCAGGCCACATTTGGATGCCACGTTGACGATAAGCAGCACGTTGCCTTTGTAGCGTTCCAGCGTGGTTTTATCGCCATCAATGGTGGTCACTTCAGTATTCAGGATATCTGACTGCATAGCATTTCCTCAGGTTGTCGATTTAACGTCCAGCTTTTAATAGTAGCCAGATAAATACCGGCGCGCCCAGCGTGGCGGTCACCACGCCAATGGGCAGCTCTGCGGCCGTCAGGGCAAGCCGGGCGATGACGTCGGCCACCAGCAGCGTGACGGCCCCGGCAACCGCCGAGGCTGGAAGCAGGGTTCTGTGGTCCGTGAGGCCACACAGACGCAGCATGTGTGGGATCACCAGCCCGATAAAACCGATCGCGCCCGCCAGAGCCACGCTGACGCCGACCAGCCAGCCAATAGCTATTACCAGCACATTGCGCCAGAATCCAATCGGCATACCGAGCTGGCGGGCAGAGGTTTCACCCAGCGCGAGCATATTCAGCGGCTGCGCCTGCAGGGCAGCCCACACGATGACCGGTACCAGCAGCGCCATCAGCCAGCCCTGGTGCCAGTCAACGCCGCCAAAACCGCCCATCATCCAGTACATGAGCTGTCGCAGGTCAAAGGATGTTGAGAAGTAGACCGCCCAGGTCATCAACGCGCTACAGATGATCCCCAGCGCCACGCCGGCAAGCAGCAGACGGCTGGTCGATAAGTGCCGTCTGGCGAAACGAAGAAGGATCGCTGTGATCAGCAGTGCGCCGAGAATAGCGCTCAGGCTAATACGCCATCCCGAGAGTTCTCCTCCTCCCAGCATTACCGCCGCTATCAGGCCTACGCCCGCTCCGTTCGACACCCCGAGCAGCCCCGGCTCCGCCAGAGGGTTATCAAACAACGCCTGCATTATGGTGCCGCATAGCGCCAGCGCGGCGCCGACCAGAACCACCGCAACGGTCCGCGGCAGGCGAATTTGCCAGACGAAGAGCTGCCCGTCAGGCCCCCACCAGCTTTCAGGCCCAATCCATCTGTCGCCCGCGCAGAGGCTCACGCCCGCGGAGGCAATGAGCAACAGCACCAGCAAAAGCAGGTGACGCCGATCGGAACGGTGCTGGTGATGGGCATAATCAAGCATGTGTACGGTTTTAGTAGCGTGAGATGTAATTGATTTTACGGCGGGTTTGCCGAAGAGCGCAAAGAAAAAAGGCCGCATGGGCGGCCTTTTTAGTTAGTTCATATTACTCTGCTTTAGGCGTTGCGTTTTCGACACGGCTTTTTAACTTCTGGCCGGGTCTGAAGGTCACCACGCGGCGGGCTGTAATGGGAATATCTTCCCCCGTCTTCGGGTTGCGGCCCGGACGTTGGTTTTTGTCTCGCAAATCAAAATTGCCAAAACCGGAGAGTTTTACCTGCTCACCATTTTCCAGAGCACGACGGATCTCTTCGAAAAACAGCTCTACCAGCTCTTTGGCATCCCGTTTGCTAAGCCCAAGCTTATCAAACAGATATTCTGACATTTCAGCTTTTGTAAGCGCCATAGGTTCAATCCCTCAATGATGCCTGGAATCGCTCTTTTAATGCCTCTACACATTTGGCGACGGTAGCGGCAATCTCCTCTTCTTCGAGTGTACGGCTGGTATCCTGAAGGATAAGGCTAATAGCGAGGCTCTTGAAACCTTCTGCTACGCCCTTGCCGCGGTACACGTCAAATAAGTTTACGCCAACTACCTGATTTACGCCAACTTTCTTACATTCGGCCAAAATATCTGCTGCGGGCACATTTTCCGCGACCACAACCGCGATATCACGGCGGTTTGCCGGGAAGCGGGAGACGTCCTGAGCCTGAGGAATCACGCGGTCAGCCACCGGGTTCCATTCCAGCTCGAACACGATGGTACGGCCGTTCAGGTCCAGTTTACGCTCCAGCTCAGGGTGAACAACCCCAATAAAACCAACGCGTTTGCCGTCTAAATAGATGGCAGCGCTCTGGCCCGGATGCAGGGCCGGGATGGCTTCTGCGCGGAATTCAATTTCAGATAATTTACCGGTCAGATCCAGAATCGCTTCCAGATCGCCCTTCATATCGTAGAAATCAACCGTCCCTTTTGCCAGGTCCCAGTGCTCTTCATAGCGGTTACCGCTGATAGCGCCAGCCAGCATGAGATCCTGACGGATGCCTAAATTTGCCTGATTATCCGGTACAAAGCGCAAACCGCTTTCGAAAATGCGCACGCGGTTTTGCTGACGATTCTGGTTATAAACGATAGTACCCAGCAGGCCCGTCCACAGGGACAGACGCATCGCGGACATTTCGCTGGAGATTGGGCTTGGCAGGATCAGCGCTTCCTGGCCCGGATGGATCAGCTGCTGCAGTTTTGGATCAACAAAGCTGTAGGTGATCACTTCCTGGTAGCCTTTGTCGTTCAGCATGGTTTTCACACGCTTCAGGGACAGGTCGGCTTCACGGTGGGTGCCCATCACCAGACCTGCCTGCACAGGCTCGTCAGGGATGTTGTTGTAGCCATAAACACGGGCCACTTCTTCCACCAGATCTTCTTCAATTTCCATGTCGAAACGCCATGACGGCGCAACGGCTTTCCATTCGTCCTGGCCTTCGGTTACTTCACAGCCCAGACGCTTCAGGATATCGGTCACCTGCGCATCGGCAACGTGGTGACCAATAAGACGATCCAGCTTGCTGCGGCGCAGGGTGATGGTCGCACGCTTCGGCAGCGTCGCTTCGTTGGTGACGTCGATAACCGGGCCCGCTTCACCGCCGCAGATGTCGATCAGCAGGCGGGTCGCACGTTCCATCGCTTTATACTGCAGCGCCGGGTCAACGCCGCGCTCGTAGCGGTGAGAGGCATCGGTATGCAGGCCGTGACGGCGTGCGCGACCGGTGATGGAGAGCGGGCTGAAGAACGCACATTCCAGCAGCACGTTTTGCGTCTCGTCGTTGACGCCTGAATGCTCGCCTCCGAAAATACCGCCCATTGCCAGCGCCTTGCTGTGGTCAGCAATCACCAAAGTGTCGGCGTTCAGTTTCGCTTCGCTGCCGTCCAGCAGAACCAGGGTTTCGCCCTCTTTCGCCATGCGCACAACGATGCCGCCGTCGATACGATCTTTATCAAACGCGTGCATTGGCTGGCCCAGCTCCAGCAGGACGTAGTTGGTCACGTCGACCACGGCGTCGATAGAGCGAATACCGCAGCGGCGCAGCTTCTCTTTCATCCACAGCGGAGTTGGCGCTTTCACGTTGATGCCTTTCACCACGCGACCGAGGTAGCGCGGGCAGGCATCCGCAGCGTCAACCTGAATAGGCAGCTCGTCACTGATGGTCGCTTCAACCGGCGCGATCTCCGGCGCGTTCAGTTCGGTCTGGTTCAGCACGGCCACGTCGCGCGCCACGCCGATAATACCTAAGCAGTCGGCACGGTTTGGCGTGACGCTGATTTCAATAGTGTTGTCGTCAAGCTTCAGGTATTCACGGATATCGGTGCCGATTGGCGCATCCAACGGCAGCTCAATGATGCCGTTGTGATCGTCGGAAATACCCAGCTCGGAGAAGGAGCACAGCATGCCTTCAGACGGCTCGCCGCGCAGCTTAGCCGCTTTAATTTTGAAATCGCCCGGCAGTACCGCCCCGACGGTCGCCACGGCCACCTTCAGGCCCTGACGGCAGTTTGGCGCACCGCAGACGATATCCAGCAGACGGTCACCGCCCACGTTCACTTTTGTCACGCGCAGTTTGTCAGCGTTAGGGTGCTGGCCGCACTCTACCACTTCACCGACGACCACGCCGTTGAATGCGCCGGAAACCGGCTCAACGCCGTCCACTTCCAGACCCGCCATGGTGATCTGGTTAGAAAGCGCGTCGCTGTCCAGCGTGGTGTTCACCCACTCGCGTAACCACAGTTCACTGAATTTCATTGTTCTGTCCTGCCCTTATTTAAACTGTTTGAGGAAACGCAGATCGTTTTCGAAGAATGCACGTAAGTCGGTCACGCCGTAGCGCAGCATGGTCAGACGCTCCATGCCCATACCGAAGGCAAAGCCGGAGTAGACTTCCGGATCGATACCTACGTTGCGCAGCACGTTTGGATGCACCATGCCGCAGCCCAGCACTTCCAGCCATTTGCCGTTTTTACCCATCACGTCAACTTCCGCAGACGGTTCGGTGAACGGGAAGTAGGACGGACGGAAACGAACCTGCAGATCTTCCTCAAAGAAGTTGTTCAGGAAATCGTGCAGCGTGCCCTTCAGGTTGGTGAAGCTGATGTTTTTATCAACAATCAGGCCTTCCATCTGGTGGAACATTGGGGTATGGGTCTGATCGTAGTCGTTACGATAGACGCGGCCCGGCGCGATAATACGGATCGGCGGTTCCTGCTCCTTCATGGTACGGATCTGAACGCCGGAGGTCTGAGTACGCAGCAGACGCGTTGCGTCGAACCAGAAAGTGTCGTGGTCAGCGCGTGCCGGATGATGGCCAGGAATGTTCAGGGCGTCGAAGTTATGGTAATCATCTTCGATTTCCGGGCCAGTCGCCACGGTAAAGCCGAGCTCACCGAAGAAACTTTCAATGCGATCGATAGTGCGGGTAACCGGGTGCAGACCGCCGTTCTCGATGCGGCGACCCGGCAGAGAGACGTCGATCGTCTCTGCGGCCAGACGCGCATTCAGCACAGCGCTTTCCAGCTCGGCTTTACGTGCGTTAAGCGCCTGCTGTACCTGCTCCTTGGCTTCGTTAATCACCGCTCCCGCTGCCGGACGTTCTTCTGGCGGCAGCTCACGCAGGGTTGTCATCTGAAGGGTCAGGTGCCCTTTCTTCCCAAGATATTCGACGCGGACATTGTCTAACGCGGCAACATCTGAGGCCTGATTAATGGCGGCTGTTGCACTGGCAACCAGCTCTGCGAGATGTGACATGATTTTCCTCATTATGTCGGTGCAGACACCGATTTGGTGGAGTTATTCTCTCAAATTCAGGCACAAAAAAAGCCTCCATCGGGAGGCTTATCTGCGCTGTTTTTCGTTTCATCTTTCACGCGCTAGCCTCCTGAAATCAGGTGCTAAAGTAAAAGAAGAAGCGGAAAATAGCAGCATTCATGCTTGCGTTACCTTGTCTGGTAAAAACCGTTAAGACCTTATTGAAAAGCCTGCACGGGTAAATGTCAATCTTCTTACAAGGTTATATGAAAAGAGGGAGCCAGGCCCCCTCTCTCAACTGGCTTATGCCAGTGCTGCTTTCGCTTTTTCGACCAGAGCGGTGAACGCTACTTTGTCGAATACTGCGATGTCAGCCAGGATCTTACGGTCGATTTCAACAGAGGCTTTTTTCAGGCCGTTGATGAATTTGCTGTAAGAAATACCGTTCTGACGTGCTGCTGCGTTGATACGCGCAATCCACAGTTGACGGAACTGACGCTTACGCTGACGACGGTCACGGTAAGCGTACTGACCTGCTTTGATAACAGCCTGGAAGGCAACGCGGTAAACGCGTGAACGCGCACCGTAGTAGCCTTTAGCTTGTTTCAAAATTTTCTTGTGACGTGCACGTGCAATTACACCACGTTTTACGCGAGCCATATGTGCTCTCCTGTATCTATATTCTTAGTAAAAAATTAAACGTTAACGGCTTATGCGTACGGCAGGCACGCGATAACCAGACCCAGATCGCCTTTAGAAACGAGGCCTTTTGGACGCAGGTGACGTTTACGCTTAGTAGATTTTTTGGTCAGAATATGACGCAGGTTTGCGTGCTTACGCTTAAATCCACCACCACCGGTTTTTTTGAAGCGCTTAGCAGCACCGCGTACGGTCTTAATTTTTGGCATCTTAATAACTTCCACTTCGCATTGTTAAATAAACGAAACATAGGCGAACAAAACCTATGAAACCCGAAGGCTCCACAGATTTTGCTGCTTGAAGGCCTTACTGTTTCTTCTTAGGAGCGAGCACCATGATCATCTGGCGGCCTTCGATCTTCGTAGGGAAGGATTCGACTACTGCCAGTTCACTCAGATCGTCACGGACGCGGTTAAGCACTTCCATACCAATCTGTTGGTGGGCCATCTCACGACCGCGGAAACGCAGTGTGATCTTGGCCTTATCGCCATCTTCCAGAAAGCGAATCAGGCTGCGGAGTTTTACCTGATAATCGCCATCGTCGGTACCAGGACGGAATTTGATTTCCTTAACCTGGATAACTTTTTGCTTCTTCTTCTGTTCCTTAGAAGACTTACTCTTTTCATAAAGGAACTTGCCGTAGTCCATGATACGACAAACTGGCGGTTCGGCGTTAGGGCTGATTTCAACTAAATCTACTCCAGCTTCTTCAGCTTTTTCGATCGCTTCTCTCAGACTCACAATCCCCAGTGGTTCACCTTCAAGATCTGTTAAGCGAACTTCCTGGGCGCGAATCTCGCCATTGATACGATTCGGACGTGCCGTTTGAACTCGTTTTCCGCCTTTAATACCTTATTCCTCCAGTTGTTGAAGACTGCGGCTGCGAATCTCTTGTTGCAGCTTCTCAATCACTTCACTTACGTCCAGGCTGCCCAGGTCTTTACCACGGCGGGTGCGAACGGCAACTTTGCCTGCTTCCACCTCTTTATCACCACAGACCAACATATACGGGACACGACGTAAAGTGTGCTCGCGGATTTTAAAGCCAATCTTCTCATTTCTCAAGTCTGCTTTTACGCGAATGCCCGCATTTTGTAGTTTCTGCGTCAATTCTTTAACGTAATCCGCCTGAGAATCGGTAATGTTCATCACCACGACCTGCACTGGCGCAAGCCAGGTTGGGAAGAAGCCAGCGAACTCTTCGGTCAGGATGCCGATGAAGCGCTCCAGTGAACCAAGAATTGCGCGGTGAATCATTACCGGTACCTGACGCTCGTTGTCTTCGCCAACATAAGAGGCGCTTAAACGCTGCGGCAGGGAGAAGTCCAGCTGTACAGTACCGCACTGCCATGCGCGATCGAGGCAGTCATACAGGGTAAATTCAATTTTCGGACCGTAGAATGCGCCCTCACCCAGCTGGTATTCGAACGGAATGCCGTTCTCTTCCAGCGCCACGGCGAGATCCGCTTCTGCGCGATCCCAGGTCTCATCGCTGCCGATACGTTTTTCCGGACGCGTTGAGAGTTTGACCACGATCTTCTCGAAGCCAAAGGTGCTGTACATATCGTAGACCATACGAATACAGGCGTTAACTTCGTCACGGACCTGATCTTCAGTACAGAAGATATGCGCATCATCCTGAGTAAAGCCACGAACACGCATCAGACCGTGCAACGCACCTGATGGTTCGTTACGGTGGCAGCTACCGAACTCCGCCATACGCAGCGGCAGGTCGCGGTAGGATTTCAGACCCTGGTTAAAGATCTGAACGTGACCCGGGCAGTTCATTGGCTTGATGCAGTATTCACGGTTCTCAGACGAGGTGGTGAACATCGCATCTTTGTAGTTGTCCCAGTGGCCGGTTTTTTCCCAGAGCACACGGTCCATCATGAACGGGCCTTTTACTTCCTGATACTGGTACTCTTTCAGCTTGGAGCGTACGAACGTTTCGAGCTCACGGAAGATGGTCCAGCCGTCGTTATGCCAGAACACCATACCCGGCGCTTCTTCCTGCATGTGGTACAGGTCAAGCTGCTTGCCGATTTTACGATGGTCACGCTTCGCCGCCTCTTCCAGGCGCAGCAGGTACGCGTTCAGGGCTTTTTTATCGGCCCACGCGGTACCATAGATACGCTGCAACATCTTGTTGTTGCTGTCACCGCGCCAGTAGGCGCCGGCGATCTTCATCAGCTTAAAGTGATGACAGAAGCGCATGTTCGGCACGTGCGGTCCACGGCACATGTCGACGTATTCTTCGTGATGGTACAAGCCAGGCTTGTCATCATGGGAAATATTTTCGTCAAGAATAGAGACTTTATAGCTCTCGCCGCGCTTCACGAAGGTTTCACGCGCTTCGTGCCAGCTGACTTTCTTCTTGATGACGTCATAGTTCGTTTCGGCGAGCTCGTGCATACGTTTTTCGAGCGCGTCGATATCTTCCTGAGTCAGAGTATGGTCAAGGTCAACGTCGTAGTAGAAACCATTGTCGATAACCGGACCGATCGCCATTTTGGTGTTTGGCCACAGCTGTTTGATGGCATGACCTAACAGGTGCGCGCAGGAGTGACGAATGATCTCCAGACCTTCTTCGTCTTTCGCGGTGATGATGGCAAGCGTCGCATCGTTTTCAATCAGATCGGAGGCATCCACCAGCTCACCGTTAACACGGCCAGCAATAGTCGCTTTCGCGAGACCAGGACCAATGTCCAGGGCAACATCCATTGGGCTAACAGCACGGTCGAAATGGCGTTGGCTGCCATCAGGAAGAGTAATTACAGGCATTTTATATCCTTATTTGCAGTGATGCCCCACACATAAGAGCATATACAAAGAAAATAATCGTGATTTGACAATAGATTACGACACCATCTGACCAACAATCGTCAAATTGGTTCGTCATCATTCACCTGCCGAATTCAGATTAATTCGGATTTACGGCAAGCGACGTAATGTTAACACTAACGGAAAGGAGATTGCACCCTCTGCGGCCAGATTGATGGGCTGGCACTTTCGCACGAATTTGCAGGTTGCTTCTCCCCTGCGCTCGCATTTCGATGATGCTGGGCTACTCTTGAACAGGTCCTTAAACCCAAAGGTGCATACCATGAACGTATCCAGTAGAACGGTTGTGATATTGAACATCCTTTCCGCCACAGGTTTATTGTTGATTCTCGCCGAACGATTCCACTGGTTCTGAGCCAGACCCTTCGCTGGCATAACCCAATCGATCCTGAAAAGGGGCATATTTCGGCCCTGTTTGGTAGACTGTGGATATTAACGAACAAGGATTAGGTTATGCCAACAAAACGATTTGCCGTAAAACACTGGAAAATGGTGCTGGTGCTGATTGCCATCTGCGGCGCAATGCTGCTACTCCGTTGGGCGGCAATGATTTGGGGCTAGGGGCGAATGCAGGTCATCAGAAGGGACATCAAAAAGTCACAGACAATAAACGGGCCGACATCATCATCGGCCCGCTTTTATTACATTCTATAACCCAGTGAAACCGTGGTTCTGCGGTCGGTATGATCCGGTGCAGATTCTGGTGGTGAAGAGTTCCAGGTCACGTTGTAGGCGAGTTTCAGACCAAAGTGTTCGTTGATAGCCACGTTAAGCGCCGTCTCAGAGTTCAACGTCGTATCGTCGGCACCAAATACAGAAACACCCTGGGTAAATTTGGTGTTGTCAGTCATCTGCCAGGCATAGGTACCGGAAGCGTAACCGAGCGGTTGAGTTTTGGTATCGCCATTGGTGTATTCGTCATAACGCACACCCGGACCGAATTCAAAACGGAAGCTGTGTACCGGTCCGTTCAGGAACTGACGACCATAACCGGCGGTGAAGACATCGCGCTGGCGATAACCGTTGTAACGGTCGGTTAACCAGCTCCCCTGACCAAACAGATAGTCATAGTCGGTCATGTTGTAACGGCTACGTCCGCCTACCGCATATTTCTCGGAAGAACGTTCGTCGTTAGCGGAAGTGTTGCTGGCATTACCCCACAGAGACCAGGCGGTAGTATTACCGTACCATGTGAGCGTACTGTCCGCCGTCAGAGAAGAGCTTTTCGTGTTACCGGATTGTGCCAGGTACCCAGCATTCAGGTTACCTTCAAACGGTTTTTTCGCGGTGGATGGATCGTCCATGACAGTAAAAACGGAATCATCGGCGGTCGCGTTCATAGCCGCAAACACGCCACCCGCCAGCATCAGTGCAGCGGGCACTGTCTTTAAAAGCTTCATTTTATTAAGGAGTCCGTACAACAAAAAAAGAGACCACACGGTCCCGGAATCTTTCTTGAGGATCAATGACAAGGCGTCCAGAGAAAGGTAACAAATTATAAAAAGTCGCAAATAACATAGCAATGTTTTCTTATTTCATTTTTTGAATAAGAACGATCTCAAAAAGCGTTTTATTTTATATATCTCCGGCCTGACTTTTATTCAGTATTCATATTTAAAATCATACTGTTATTTACATTGCCTTCCTGACAAATGGTGCCAGACTAAAAGGAACCCATGCTAAAAGGAGGTAATGATGGTTTCTATCTACACCCTGACGCTCTCCCCTTCCCTTGATTCCGCCACCCTGACGCCGCAGATTTACCCGGAAGGTAAATTGCGCTGTAGCGCCCCGGTCTTTGAGCCTGGCGGCGGCGGGATCAACGTGGCACGCGCCATTACCCATCTCGGCGGCAAAGCCACGGCCATTTTTCCCGCAGGTGGTGCTACCGGTGAACACCTGGTCTCTCTGCTGGCCGATGAACAGGTGGCCGTAGACACCGTCGAGGCGAAAGACTGGACGCGGCAAAACCTGCATGTCCACGTGGGATCCAGCGGCGAACAGTACCGGTTTGTCATGCCGGGCGCGAAACTTACCGATGACGAGTTCCGTCAGCTTGAAGAAAAAGTGCTGACGATAGAAAGCGGCGCGCTGCTGGTGGTAAGCGGCAGCCTGCCGCCTGGCGTCAGCACGGAAAAATTGACGGCGCTGATTCAGGCTGCACAGCAACGCGGTATCCGCTGCATCGTTGACAGCAGCGGCGAGGCCCTGCAGGCGGCACTGGTGCCGGGCAATCTGGAGTTGGTCAAACCCAACCAGAAAGAGTTAAGCGCGCTGGTCAACCGCGAACTGACGCAGCCTGACGATGTTCGCACCGCCGCGCAGGAGCTGGTGCGCAGCGGCAAAGCGCGGCGCGTAGTCGTCTCCCTTGGCCCTCAGGGGGCGCTTGCAGTTGATGAATCGTCATCCGTTCAGGTTGTTCCGCCGCCGATGAAGAGTCAGAGCACGGTTGGCGCGGGTGACAGCATGGTGGGCGCGATGACGCTCAAACTGGCGCAGGGCGCGTCTCTGCTCGAAATGACACGCTACGGCGTGGCGGCGGGTAGCGCCGCCACCATCAACCAGGGCACGCGTCTCTGTTCACTTGCCGATACGCAAAAAATCGTCGATTACCTGTCCCGAAATTAACGCCTGTTCCCCTTCGTCTTTACGGAGGGGAATGTCATCACCGAGTCGCCAAACGCAAACTATCGACTATGCTAAGAAAACTTCCATGATAACAATGAGGTGAATTATGAGCAGTGGTGACATCACACGCTACGTCGTGACCATCAACCTTCATGAGGCATCGCTGACCGAGCTGAATGAGCTCAACAATGCGTTTACCCGGGCTAATTTTCTCCTCACGCTGACGGATGACGAAGGCAATATTCATGATTTAGGCACCCTGACATTTGGTCTGATCGGCGCCCTGAGCCAGGAAGAGGTTCAAGCGCTGGCCGCCAGTCTGGTGGAGAGCGTGACCGACAAGCCTGGCGAAATTAACGTGGAAACCTGGGAAAGCTGGCGAAAAAAAGAACAATAAGTGCGCTGCATGAATTTAAACCGCTCAGGTGTGCGTTAGTTCGTATTTTTTTACCGCAATTATGCGCTAACTTTATGATCTGGCAGACAACATGGGAGAGTGAACATGTGGCAGGCTATCAGTCATCTTTTACGTGAGCAGCTGGGTGAAGGTGAAATTGAACTGCGTAACGAACTGCCAGGCGGTGAGATCCACGCCGCGTGGCATTTACGCTACGCAGGGCGCGATCTTTTCGTTAAATGCGATGAACGAGAGCTGCTTCCGATATTTACCGCCGAAGCCGATCAGCTGGAGCTGTTGTCGCGCAGTAAAACGGTGACGGTCCCACAGGTTCTGGCCGTAGGTAGCGACCGCGATTACAGTTTCCTGGTGATGGAGTACCTCCCCGCCCGTCCGCTGGACGCGCATAATGCATTCATTCTTGGCCAGCAGCTAGCGCGCCTCCATCAGTGGAGCGACCAGCCGCAGTTTGGGCTCGATTTTGACAACGACCTCTCCACCACGCCACAACCCAATGCCTGGCAGCGTCGCTGGTCGACTTTTTTTGCCGAGCAGCGCATTGGCTGGCAGCTTGAACTTGCCGCCGAGAAAGGGCTGGAATTTGGCAATATTGATGCCATCGTCGAGCATGTTCAGCAGCGTCTGGCCTCCCACCAGCCTCAGGCGTCTCTGCTTCACGGCGACTTATGGTCCGATAACTGCGCGCTGGGTCCAAACGGCCCCTACATCTTCGACCCGGCCTGCTACTGGGGTGACAGAGAGTGCGATCTTGCCATGCTGCCGCTGCATCCTGAACAGCCGCCGCAAATATATGATGGTTATCAGTCGGTTTCTCCCCTGCCGCCCGGTTTCCTCGACCGCCAGCCGGTGTATCAGCTTTATACCCTGATGAACCGAGCCATTCTTTTTGGCGGAGAACACCTTGTTAACGCGCAGCGGGCACTTGAGCGTATGCTTGCCGCCTGAGACGCGAACGGGTGGCTATGCAGCCACCCGTGTCGCTTACAGAAAACCGAGCAGTGAGAAGAAGAAATATCCCGCCACAATGATAATCACGGGAAGAATATAGAGCGGGAAAATTTGCAGGAAAATGGTGTGACGCGGCACAACAATGCGGGATTCAATCTGCTCCCGACTCATGCCTTCCGGGCCTTTGGCCTGCTCCAGAATCAACTGATCCTCAACGCCTTCGCGTAAAAAGCGCGTCTGACGGCTCATTCGCGCCCCAGAGGCCTGCAGTGCCAGCGCGACAAAGATCAGGGCGTATATCACCCAAAAGCCGATATTCAGCTGTTGATGAAAATCCGGGGTGGGTGAGTTAAACCAGAAAACATTCAAAAATGGCGTATTAAAACGCATCATCTCAATCATGACATGCGCAAAATCAAGCATTACCGCATTGATACCCGGCTGTTTTTCGCTGTGGTCGTACATAAATTTGAGTACAGAAATCAGCGTAGAAATGACGGCAGGAATAAAAATCACCCAGCCTGCAATACGTTTTAAGACCGCAATGCGTCCAGCTTGTTGATACGTCATCAGTTCCTCTTCATAAAGACGCGTTATTTGTGCCTAAGTCTACCTGCTGGTCATCAATTTCGCCCGCTCTTTAAAAGCAATATGCTAAATTGCAGATTGTGCTTAGCACTTATCGTCTGTCGTACACCCTGGATAAGGAGACGTTGTGATGTCGACACCGCGCCAAATACTTGCCGCAATTTTTGACATGGATGGATTACTGATCGATTCCGAACCGCTGTGGGATCGCGCCGAACTGGACGTTATGGCCAGCCTGGGCGTGGATATCAGCCGCCGTAATGAACTACCCGATACGCTGGGCCTGCGCATCGATATGGTGGTTGACCTATGGTTTGCCCAACAGCCGTGGACTGGACCGGGTCGAGACGAGGTAACCGCGCGCATTATCAGCCGTGCCATTTCGCTGGTGGAAGAGAACAAGCCGCTGCTGCCCGGCGTACGTGAGGCCGTCACGCTGTGTAAAGCCCAGGGGCTGAAGGTCGGACTGGCCTCGGCTTCACCGCTGCATATGCTGGAAAAAGTGCTCGTCATGTTTGAACTGCGCGACAGTTTCGACGCGCTGGCGTCCGCTGAAAAATTGCCTTACAGCAAGCCGCACCCGCAGGTCTATCTGGACTGCGCCGCTAAGCTCGGCCTGGATCCCCTCAACTGCGTTGCGCTGGAAGACTCCGTTAACGGCATGGTCGCCTCTAAAGCCGCGCGGATGCGCTCCATTGTGGTGCCTGCGGAAGAAGGCCGCCACGATCCCCGGTTTGCCCTCGCCGATGTGAAGCTAAATTCACTGGCAGAACTCACGGCGCATCATCTGCAGGGCGGTTAACTCTCTCCTCCGGTTTGTGACAAACAGTTACACCGTCACCTCTTCCGCCTACTGTATAAAAACCCTATACTGTATGAATTGACAGTTTTGTGGGTTTTATCATGACGGCGGAAGGCCACCTGCTTTTTTCAATCGCGTGCGCAGTATTTGCCAAAAACGCTGAACTTACCCCCGTGCTGGCACAGGGGGACTGGTGGCATATTGTTCCTTCCGCCGTATTGACCTGTCTGCTGCCCGACATCGACCACCCCAAGTCCTTCCTCGGACAGCGCCTGAAGTGGGTGTCTAAACCCATCGCCCGCGCGTTCGGCCACCGGGGGTTTACGCACAGCCTGCTGGCCGTGTTTGGCCTGCTGACGCTGTTCTATTTAAAAGTGCCCGAAAGCTGGATCGTCCCCGCTGACGCTATCCAGGGGATGGTGCTGGGCTATTTAAGCCATATCCTTGCCGATATGCTGACGCCTGCGGGCGTGCCGCTACTTTGGCCCTGCCGCTGGCGTTTCCGTTTTCCCATCCTTGCGCCGCAAAAAGGTAACCAGCTTGAGCGGGTATTGTGCATGGCGCTGTTTGCTTACGCCGTCTGGATGCCGCAAACGTTGCCCGAAAACAGTGCAGTCCGCTGGTCTTCCCAGATGATTAATTCGCTGCAATTTCAGTTCAATCGCTTTATTCATCACCAGATTGAACAATAAACCAACAAAATTATCCCATTTGTCATAACCCATTCCATTTGGATATAAGCGCTACATCACACTTCTGCTAACCTTCCGCCAACAGGATCGGTAAAAACCGACCCGATAATAAATCAGGAGAACGGGGATGAATTTTCCACTCATCGCGAACGTCGTTGTGTTCGCTGTATTGCTATTGCTTCTCGCGCAGGCGCGCCACAAACAGTGGAGCCTGGCGAAAAAGGTGCTGGTTGGTCTGGCCATGGGTGTCGTATTTGGTCTGGCATTACAGGCAATTTATGGCTCCGATAATCCAGTTCTTAAAGATTCCATTCAGTGGTTCAACATCGTCGGTAACGGCTATGTCCAGCTGCTGCAGATGATCGTTATGCCGCTGGTGTTCGCCTCTATTCTGAGCGCCGTTGCCCGCCTGCATAACGCGACTCAGCTGGGAAAAATCAGCTTCCTGACCATTGGTACGCTGCTGTTCACCACGCTGATTGCCGCGCTGGTGGGTGTGCTGGTCACCAACCTGTTTGGCCTGACCGCAGAAGGCCTGGTTCAGGGTACCGCTGAAACGGCGCGTCTGACCGCGATTCAGACCAACTACGTTGGTAAAGTGGCTGATCTGACCGTGCCGCAGATGGTGCTCTCCTTCATTCCGAAGAACCCGTTTGCTGACCTGACCGGTGCGAGCCCAACCTCGATCATCAGCGTGGTTATTTTCGCCGCGTTCCTGGGCGTAGCGGCGCTGAAGCTGCTGAAAGACGACGCGCCTAAAGGCGAACGCGTGCTGACCGCGATTGATACCCTGCAAAGCTGGGTGATGAAGCTGGTACGTCTGGTGATGCAGCTGACCCCGTACGGCGTGCTGGCGCTGATGACCAAAGTGGTTGCAGGCTCTAACCTGCAGGACATCATCAAGCTGGGCAGCTTCGTTGTCGCCTCTTATCTGGGCCTGGGCATTATGTTCGTGGTGCACGGCATCCTGCTGGGCGTGAACGGCGTCAGCCCGCTGAAGTACTTCCGTAAAGTCTGGCCGGTACTGACCTTTGCCTTCACCAGCCGCTCCAGCGCCGCGTCTATCCCGCTGAACGTGGAAGCGCAGACCCGTCGTCTGGGCGTGCCTGAATCCATCGCCAGCTTCTCTGCCTCCTTTGGTGCTACCATTGGTCAGAACGGCTGTGCGGGTCTTTACCCGGCGATGCTGGCGGTGATGGTTGCTCCTACAGTCGGCATCAACCCACTTGATCCGGTCTGGATCGCCACGCTGGTCGGGATTGTTACCGTAAGCTCCGCAGGCGTTGCGGGTGTTGGCGGTGGCGCAACCTTCGCCGCGCTGATTGTGCTGCCTGCGCTGGGTCTGCCCGTGACGCTGGTCGCCCTGCTGATCTCCGTTGAACCGCTGATCGACATGGGTCGTACCGCGCTGAACGTGAGCGGCTCCATGACCGCCGGCACGCTGACCAGCCAGTGGCTGAAGCAGACCGACAAAACGATTCTGGAAAGTGAAGACGACGCCGAGCTGGCGCACCGTTAATCACCGTCTGAAATAAAAAAACCGCCTGATGGCGGTTTTTTTATGGCTGTTATTCCTCAACCTCTTCATCCTGGCGGATCTGCATCGCCCACCGCTGCGCTGACTCCGGCACCGTAAAGGTGGGTGAGCGACGGAAATGTTCGCCGATCAGCACAAAGGCCACGTATTTCCCCCGCAGCAGCCAGACATCGCGAAAACCCTCCACTTTCAGGGCATGGTCAGGCGGCGCGGGCTCAACGCGGGGCACATAGCTAATAACCTGGCGGTTTTGTTGACGAAGAGGTTTCATAAGCGACTGGTTCACTAAAGCAAATTCTTGAAGCAGGAAAACTCTATGATAGCCGATCCTGCTGCCTTCCGTCGCGCCCCGAGTGGGTGAGAGGGCTCCTTTCGTTAATCACGTCATGTGAAAACTCTTAGTTCGCGAACCATGTCGCGACATTGTTCTATCCTTAATAGGGTTTTTAGCAATGGATAAAGGAGAAGCGTGCAATGTCGAACAAAGATAAAACACATCAATCACCGATTCATGGCACTGAAGAATCTCAACCGGGTATGGACTCTCTCGCCCCTGCTGACGGCTCTCACCGCCCCTCCCCTGGCCCTTCCGCGCCGGGAGAAGAGCCTACCGCACCGGGAAGCATGAAATCGCCGGATACGGGAAACGAGAAGCTGAAATCTCTTGAGCCACACCGTAAAGGCGGCGAAGGTTTTGCGCTCACCACCAATCAGGGCGTACGCATTACTGACGATCAGAACTCCCTTCGCGCAGGCGCGCGCGGGCCTACCCTGCTGGAAGACTTTATCCTGCGGGAAAAAATTACCCACTTCGACCACGAGCGGATACCGGAACGTATCGTCCACGCGCGCGGTTCCGCTGCGCACGGCTACTTCCAGCCCTACAAGAGCCTGAAAGCGATCACCAAAGCGGATTTCCTCTCCGACCCGGATAAAATCACCCCGGTGTTTGTGCGTTTCTCCACCGTGCAGGGCGGTGCGGGGTCGGCAGATACCGTCCGGGATATCCGCGGCTTTGCCACCAAGTTTTATACCGAAGAGGGGATTTTCGATCTGGTCGGCAATAATACGCCGGTGTTTTTCATTCAGGACGCGCATAAATTTCCTGACTTTGTCCATGCGGTAAAACCGGAGCCCCACTGGGCCATACCGCAGGGACAAAGCGCGCACGACACCTTCTGGGACTATGTCTCCCTGCAGCCTGAAACCTTACACAACGTGATGTGGGCGATGTCAGATCGCGGCATCCCCCGCAGCTACCGCACTATGGAAGGGTTTGGCATCCACACCTTCCGGATGATCAACGCCGAGGGGAAAGCCACGTTGGTCCGTTTCCACTGGAAGCCGGTTGCGGGTAAAGCCTCGCTGGTGTGGGACGAGGCGCAGAAGCTAACCGGGCGCGATCCGGACTTCCATCGCCGCGAGCTGTGGGAGTCCATTGAAGCGGGCGACTTCCCGGAGTACGAGCTGGGTCTGCAGCTCATTCCGGAAGAGGACGAATTTAGGTTCGATTTCGACCTGCTTGACCCGACGAAGCTGATCCCGGAAGAGCTGGTACCGGTGCAGCTGGTAGGTAAAATGGTGCTCAACCGCAACCCGGATAATTTCTTTGCCGAAAACGAGCAGGCCGCGTTCCACCCGGGGCATATCGTGCCGGGGCTGGACTTCACCAACGATCCGCTCCTGCAGGGACGCCTGTTCTCCTATACCGATACGCAGATCAGCCGACTCGGCGGGCCGAACTTCCACGAAATTCCGATTAACCGCCCAACCTGCCCGTACCATAACTTCCAGCGCGACGGGATGCACCGTCAGGATATTGATACCAACCCGGCTAACTATGAGCCGAACTCCATCAACGATAACTGGCCGCGTGAAACCCCTCCCGGGCCGAAACGCGGTGGCTTCGAATCGTACCAGGAGCGTATCGATGGCAACAAAATTCGCGAGCGTAGCCCCTCGTTCGGCGAATATTACGCCCACCCTCGCCTGTTCTGGAACAGCCAGACGCCGATTGAGCAACAGCACATCATCGGCGGCTTCAGCTTTGAGCTGAGCAAAGTGGTGCGCACCTACATCCGCGAGCGGGTAGTCGATCAGCTGGCGCATATTGATATTCAGCTAGCCCAGAGCGTTGCGGACAACCTGGGCATTACGCTGACCGACGAGCAGCGCAATCTTGCCCCGCCGAAAGAGGTTAACGGGGTGAAGAAAGATCCGTCTCTGAGCCTGTATGCGGTGCCGAGCGGCTCGATAAAAGGCCGCGTGGTCGCCATTCTGCTGAACGACAGAACCCGCGCCAGCGACGTGCTGGGAATTATGCAGGCGCTTAAAACCCAGGGCGTGCATGCCAAACTGCTCTATTCCCGCATGGGTGAAGTGACGGCCGACGATGGTTCTGTGCTGCCGGTCGCGGCGACCTTTGCCGGTGCGCCATCGCTCACAGTCGATGCGGTAATTGTTCCGGGCGGAGATCTTGCCAGCCTGCTGACCAACGGCGACGCCGTCTATTATCTGCTGGAAGCCTATAAGCACCTGAAGCCGATCGCGCTGTCCGGCGACGCGCGACAGTTTAAGGCGCAGCTGAAGGTAGCCGATCAGGGTGAGGACGGGATTGTCGAGGGCGATAACGTTGACGATGCCTTTATGACGAAGCTGTTTGATTTGCTCGCCGCGCACCGCGTCTGGTCGCGAAGCAGCAAGATTGACCAGATACCGGCGTAAAAAAAGCCGGGTGGCGCTTGCGCTTACCCGGCCTACATTCGATTGGTTTTGTAGGCCCGATAAGGCAAAGCCGCCACCGGGCTTTATTTCAAAGATCCCCGAACGTCCCCAAACGATACCCTCGCTCGGCAATCGCGTATTTCAACGACGGCGACGTCAGGACATCCAGCTCCGCCAGGCGCGGCCAGCAGTAGGCGCTTTTATGCACGGTGTTATCGACAAAGGCAGGATGCGCCATGACCTCCAGCGACCGTTCCCCTCGCGCGGCGGAATCATCCAGCACCGTCAGGAACAGCGCGTCGCTGATCTCTTCTCCGTAAAATGCGCAGCTGAATCCCTCAGTGGTGGTGACAGCGCAGTCCGGCAATCCGCGCACCTCCCGATCCACGCGCATCGCGACGCCGTTGCGCTTTGCGAAATCAGCGACAATTGGGAAAATCGCCGGGATCATATGCACGTGGTGATGGCTATCGATGTGCGTCGGCGCCCTACCAAACACATCAACAAAGCGGTTGAACTGACTCTCCAGCTCGCGGGCAATCTCTTCGAGCGGCAGAGCACCCTGCTCCGCCAGTTCCCAAATCCATTTGCCCAGCTGGCCGTCGCGCGTCAGGCCCGGCATTGGAGAAAGCGGCATCCCGAGCGTCAGTACAAAATGCATGCCGACGCCCAGCTCAGGCACCTCGCGGCTCAGCTGCGCCGCGTGTTCAACCGCCTCACCATTAACCAGCGCCGTGGTAGAGGTCACCACACCCCGGCGACAGGCTTCAATAATGCCGTAGTTCTGGCCTTTCGAGAGGCCAAAATCATCAGCATTAACGATCAGCAGGTTTTCCATTGTGCGTCCTCTTATTGCTGTTTGAACTTCAGCTTCTCGATCGTAGCGGCAAAGTTTGGCAACCATTTCTCATGCGCCAGGATCATCTCGCTGGCCAGCTGCTCCGCGTCGCGGTCGGAATGCACCAGCGGGCTAAGGTTCAACGCCAGCAGCACGTCATTGAGTTCGCCGCTTAGCGCCGCATTGCTTGCCGCCACTTCAAAGCCTTTGATGGTATGAATCAGGCCCATGACCTTGTCATCGAAGTGGGTGATACGAGGATGCGGTTTAGCCCCCTCGCGCCCCAGGATGCAGGTCATCTCAACCGCCCAGTCAGCCGGAATATTGTCGATATGTCCATGATGCGGCACATTCACATAGTGCTCCGCCTGCTTGTCGTTGTAGATGGCGTTGATCACTTCGCACGCCGCATCGGAGTAGTAGGCCCCGCCGCGCTGCTCCAGCTCTTTCGGTTTGACGTTCAGGTTCGGATCTTTATACAAATCGAACAGCTGCTTCTCGACCTTCTGAACGATCTGCGCACGCGCGCCGCCCTTATAGTACTCGCCCATTTCGATGGCCAGCATCTCTTTCTGCTTGAAGTAGTAAAGCAAATACGAGCAAGGCAGCAGATTCAGCGAGCGGATCAACCCTTCGCTAAACGGCAGGTCAAAGATGTTTTTCACCGATGCCGCCGTCAGGCGACCGGAAGCAACGCCGTCCAGCAGTTCGGCAAACCGTGATTTACCGTTCACGATAACGTCTTTAATGAACACCATGTGGTTCAGGCCGAACAGGTCGATTGAGAGGTCGTCGCTGTCGGTCAGCTCCAGCACGTCGCGGATGAACATCTTCATGCCGATCGGAATATTACAGACGCCGATAAAACGTTTGAAGTTCGTATGCCGATAGACCGCCTCGGTCACCATCCCGGCCGGGTTGGTGAAGTTAATCACCCACGCGTTCGGGCAGATCTCCTGCACGTCTTTGACGATGTCGAAAATGACCGGGATGGTACGCAGGCCTTTAAAAAGGCCGCCCGCGCCGTTGGTCTCCTGCCCCAGATAGCCATGGCTCAGGGGAATACGTTCGTCCAGCTCACGCGCTTTCAGCTGGCCGACGCGCAGCTGGGTGGTCACGAAATCCGCATCTTTCAGCGCCAGACGACGGTCCAGGGTTTTATGCACGGTCAAAGGCACGCCGGCTTTTTCCACCATGCGCTTGCACAGGTCGAAAATAATATTCAGCTTTTCCTGACCTTCCTCAACGTCCACCAGCCATAATTCGCTGACTGGTAATTCATGATAACGTTTCAGAAAGCCTTCCAGTAATTCCGGGGTATAGCTGCTGCCGCCACCAATGGTTACGACTTTTAATTTCTTCTGCATAATATCTCCCTTAGCGTATCAGGTTAATCGCCTGCAAGGTATAGCGTGCTCTTCCCGCTATTTGGGCAAGCCATTAAAGCAATATTCGTGGCGGATAATCCGCCGACAGTTAATTAATTACCGTTAAATTTTTCCGGTAACTGTTCGGGGTAAATGACGTCAATTTCTTAAAGGTTTTAATAAACAGGCTGGGACTGCTGTATCCTGACTCGTATGCAATATCGGTGACAGAATAGTTGGTGATTTCCAGCTGTTTTTTAGCAAAATTAATGCGGATTTCATTAATAATTTGCACGGGCGTTTTACGATAATAACGCTGCGTCGCGCGGGTCAGATATTCCTGGGATTTCCCCGACAGGGAGACCATATTTTCCAGCGCATTTTCGCTGAACTGGCCTTTATCGTGCATCAGCTCAACGGTGCTGCGCAGCCACTGTGGAATATCATCCGTTACCTGCTGCTCTTCCCGATGGTGGCGCAGCCGGTTCATCACGTAGAAGGTCACCGTTTCAATAAACTCATCAAATTCATTGTCGCGGAAGTTAAGCGAGGCGATAACCGTTTCAATCCACGTCATGAACTCGTTTTTGACCCGATAGACCTGAGAGGCCACAAAGCAGAACGGCACCAGCGGCAGATAGTGCTTCTCGAAGAAACGTCTGCTGACGCCCACGTTCAGAATGCGGGTGGCACCAAATTCGTAAAAGCTCTGGTGGTAAGACCCCATCGGCAGGAAGACGAAATCCCCTCGTTCAAGCAGGACGCGCTTACCGTTGATCTCCTGATAGTAGCGACCGGTCAGAACAATCGTGAACTCGTAGTAGTCATGCTGGTGCAGACCGCTGGCGCTCTCCGTTTTGTTGTAGATAACCACGTGAAAATTTTTGCCGTTAAACAGCTGCTGTTCAAGCGCGGTTTTGATTTCCATCGTGCTGACCTCCTGCTACTCAGTCTGACTTACTGCATCTTCTCGTGAAGCTCAATGAGCTCCGCCACCAGCTCGCGCGCCAGCATCGAGGTCATCAGGTGATCCTGCGCGTGGACCAGCACCAGGCTGACCTTCATCTTTCCTTCGCCCTGATCGCTTTCAATCAGCTTTGTTTGCACCAGATGCGCTTCGTTAAGCGCCGTGCGGGACTGTTCCATCATGGTTTTTGCCGCGGCGAAATCCCCCTGCTTGGCCTGCTTCAGTGCGCCATAGGCCAGGCTGCGGGCCTGCCCGGAGTTGATGATAAGCCCCATCACCACTTCTTCCAGATCGTTCTCGGCGGCTTCGTCTGCGACAATACTATCCAAATCTAACATGTTTAAGCTCCTTGTGGCTGGCGCGGGTTTCCCCGCGCCGGTCAATCTTAAAATTTCAGTGAGAGGGCAATATCCTCTTCGCTCTCTTCTTCATCAATGATGGTGGCGGCTTTGTTCGCAATCGCCACGAACGGCATGTACAGCAGGGTGGCAACCCCGAGGTTGAATATCGCCAGCAGGAAGGCCGCGACGCTGCCGTTGGTGTTGAAGAAGGCGCCCAGACCCGCCGGCATGGTCCACGGCGCAATGTTGGTGACCGGTGGTATGATGCCCATGTAATACGCCGTCAGGGTGATAGCGGCCAGCAGCGGCTGAATCAGGATGAACGGAATGAACATTACCGGGTTCATGATGATTGGCAGACCGAACAGAATCGGTTCGTTAATCTGGAAGATGCCTGATGGCAGCGCCAGCTTCGCGACCTGACGGTAGTCAGCACGGCGAGAGACAATAAAGACCGCGATGATCAGACCCAAGGTCGCCCCGGTACCGCCCAGGAAGATATAGGAGTCAAGCATCGGCTTCGCCCACACATGGAAGGTTTTACCCGCTGCCAGCGCCGCGTCAACGGAGCCGTACTGTTGGTAAAGCGCAACGTTTTCCAGTGCCCATGGGGTCATAATTCCGCTGTCCAGCGCGGCCAGTGCCAGTGAACCATGCACGCCAAAGAACCACAGCAGAGAGGTGAAAATCACATACGCCCAACCGACTACGCCACCCATCGACGCCAGCGGCGTAGAGATAGAGTCCATGATGATCTGGTGGAAGTTTGTGCCCCAGTGGGAGAGCGCCCAGGCGATAATCCCCATGATGGAGAGAATAATGAAGCCCGGAATCAACGCGGAAAATGAACGAGAAACAGAAGCCGGTACGCTATCCGGCAGGCGGATAACCCAGTTGCGGCGGATAATAAAGGTGAACATCTCTGCCACCACCAGACCGATAACAATACCGGAGATGATGTTGGCCCCGCCCAGCCAGTTGGCACCGACGGCATAGGCTTCACCCACGCTGTATGGCGTTACGGTCATAAAGGCGGCGACAGATAATAACCCGGCGGCCAGCGGATCCACCTTACGCTCTTCTGCCAGTGCCATCCCAATAAAGAAAGGCGCCATCAGCGACATAATCCCCAACGTACCGTTATAGACGTTGCCGCCGATGGCTTTAAAACCATTAAGGGTTTCAATAGTAGAAGCGTCTAACCGAATTCCTAATGAATAAAAGAAGGAACCTTCACCAAAGCTCAGAAAAACGTTGTTAATTAAAACGAACATGGCCCCGGCCAGCGTCAACGGCATTAATTTAATAAAGCCGTTTTTGATGGCATTAACGTGAGGCTGCTTTCCTATTTTAACAGCAAAAGGAAGGAGTACCTTTTCAAGTGAAGCGATGACTTTACTCATAGGAAAATACCCTTAAATGCCGTAACGCATGTTACGGCGTATTGTGTGTGAAATAACTCTTTGACGGGAAAAATAAAAATTAATTAGCAGCTTTTTTAATGGCTGCCACAGCAGCTTTAAGAACACCTAAACCATCAATTTTGCCGTACAGCCCCGAGTCGATCACTTCGACCGGTTTATTCGGTAACAGTCGTTGAATTTCGGGCAACATATAGGCAATTTGCGGTCCCAGTAAAACGACATCGGCTGTCTGACCTTTTTCGCCCGCCAGCGTCTCGGGGAACGCTTCAATCACCACAGGGACTTCATACTTTTCAGCCTGCGCACGCATCTTTGAAACCAGAAGCGAGGTTGACATGCCCGCTGAGCAGAACAGGTAGATATGTTTCTTTTCCATCGTGATTTCCCTCTTGTATGACTACCTGCCATCGCGCTATCACTCGACTCGCTGTCCCAGCAGACAGGTAGCTCGCGTACTGTTGTTTATCGTTGGAGTGAGTATACGCAATGGTACAGACAGGGGATAATTCTGGATAGACTCAAATTGTCTCTCATTGACCTGGCTTGTTGACTCCCTTCACATTTCGGGCAAATAATTCGCGCAAAGAAATAAGATTTTCTGATGCATAAAAAAACCGGCCCTGGGGGCCGGTTTTTTACATCCTCAGGCAAGCAGGGTTACTGCGCCTTAGGTGCCTGCGGATCGGTATCGTATTCAGCACAGGTCTGATAGCCGGAGTTAATCACATGGCCGGTATCATCCAGGGCGACAAAGTAGGTTTCTGCCTTACCATCACGTTGACCCAGGATATAGGTCTGGCAGGTCCCTTTCGCATGAATCATGGTCACTTCAGAAGAAGGTTTACCGGCAATCGCAGCCACCTGCGAACGGGTCATCCCTTTTTTAACGTCTTTTACTACGGGCTGCGTAAACTGATCCTTAGTGCGATCGTAAGCCGTACACCCTGCCAGCATAGTCAGTACCGCCGCTGCGCTAAGAATTCCTGCTACGTTCTTGTTCATATTCCGTCCTCTTGTTTATCAGCGTGTTATCTAAGCATGGGATAAAAAGTACTATTGTTCAACTTTGTGAGTTACGCCAGACGAATTTCGGAAAATTCTAATAAAACAACGATAAGCTGCTAAATCGGCGCAAATTAGCGCACTCGAAACTGTGATCCTTGTCGTTTCTCGCCCAAAGGGTTAGTTTTAACAGCTAACACATTCTGTTTATGTACTGCATATGGAGGGCGTGATGGCTCTGCAACAAGAGATTATTCAGGCACTGGGCGCGAAGCCTACGGTAGATGCACATGAAGAGATCCGCCGCAGCGTGGATTTTTTAAAATCGTACTTAAAAAAGAACGCTTTCCTGAAATCCCTGGTGCTGGGCATCAGCGGCGGCCAGGACTCTACCCTGACCGGTAAACTCTGCCAGATGGCGATTTCAGAGCTTCGCGAAGAGACGGGCGATGAGACGCTGCAGTTTATCGCTGTGCGCCTTCCTTACGGCGTACAGGCGGACGAGCAGGATTGCCAGGATGCCATTGCCTTCATTCAGCCTGACCGCGTGCTCACCGTGAATATTAAGGGCTCGGTGCTGGCAAGCGAGCAGGCGCTTCGCGAAGCGGGCATTGAGCTGAGCGATTTCGTTCGCGGCAATGAAAAGGCACGCGAACGTATGAAAGCACAGTACAGCATCGCCGGGATGACCAAAGGCGTCGTGGTCGGCACCGACCATGCGGCAGAAGCGATCACCGGTTTCTTCACCAAATACGGCGACGGCGGCACCGACATTAACCCTATCTTTCGTCTCAACAAGCGTCAGGGCAAGCAGCTGCTTGCCGCGCTGGGCTGTCCTGAGCATCTGTATAAGAAAGCGCCGACAGCCGATCTGGAGGACGATCGCCCTTCCCTGCCGGATGAAGCAGCGCTTGGCGTCACCTATGACAACATTGATGATTATCTGGAAGGCAAAAAGCTGGATGAACGTACCGCGAAAATCATCGAAGGCTGGTATCTGAAAACCGAGCACAAGCGCCACACGCCCATTACGGTGTTTGACGACTTCTGGAAAAAATAAAGCAAAACGGTAACCCCGTTTTGTAGGCCGGGTAAGGCGTCGCCGCCACCCGGCTCTTTTTTAACCACCACACTCCTGCTACACTGTATACCTGAACAGTATATGGAGCAGTATGTGAGCAGGCGTCAATCCGCCCCGCGTCTTGAGTTTGAAGCGGCGGCTATCTACGAATATCCCGAGCACCTTCGCCCCTGGCTTGAAGCATTGCCTAAACAGCCGGGCGTGTACATCTTTCACGGCGAAAGCGACACCCTGCCGCTCTACATTGGCAAGAGCGTTAACATTCGCAGTCGGGTGTTATCCCATCTGCGTACCCCGGACGAGGCCGCCATGCTGCGCCAGTCGCGACGCATTACCTGGTTCCAGACGGCCGGAGAAATGGGCGCGCTATTGCTGGAAGCGCGTTTGATTAAAGAGCAGCAGCCGCTGTTCAACAAGCGCCTGCGCCGCAACCGTCAGCTCTGCTCCCTGCAGATCAACGATGGCAAGCCGCAGGTCGTCTACGCGCGCGAGGTCGATTTTTCACATGCCCCCAATCTCTATGGGCTGTTCGCCAATAAACGCGCCGCGCTCCGGGCGCTGCAGACGCTGGCGGACGAGCTGCAGCTTTGCTACAGCCTTTTAGGTCTGGAGGCAACCACCCGCGGACGCGCCTGTTTCCGATCCGCGCTGAAGCGCTGCGCCGGTGCCTGCTGTGGGAAAGAGAGCATTGAGGCGCACCACGCCCGGCTCCTCTCCGGTCTGGGGGCCATTAGCGTGAAGTGCTGGCCCTGGGAAAGCGCCGTTGCGCTAAAAGAAGTGGGTGACGCGATGACCCAGTATCACATCGTCAATAACTGGCTCTGGCTGGGCGCTGTCGACGACATCAACGACGCGGCAACCCTGCTGCGCACGCCCGCCGGATTTGACCACGATGGCTACAAAATTCTCTGTAAACCTGTCCTGGCCGGTAAGTTTGAGATCATTGAACTCAATGGCCCGGCAGCCACGTGATTTCGCTGAACAATAAGGTGCCCTGAGCCTCCAGCAGACGCAGCGTATGGGTACCCTCCTCCCAGCTGGCGCCCTGATCGGCCGTCAGCAATTTATCACCCAGCTGCCACGCCCCGCTTAACACAAACACCACCCCCCCGCGTGAGCCAAAGGTGGTAAAGGTACGGTCAGCCACGCGCACCTTCGCCCGGCAGCAGTCGCGCCGGGTCATGATGTTGAAGTCCATCGCCATCCGCCCATCGGACAGCAGCGCTTTCACCGGCAGATCGCCGGCAAAGCTGTAGGGCTGATGGTGCTTGAGGGTATGGAAGAATGCTTGACCGGCATCCAGCGTCACCTCCCCTCCTTCCAGTAACGTGATCACCCGGTCGACGCCTGGAAACGAGGAAAATTCGCCGTTGCTTGCAATAGTCGCGATACTGGCACGCCATTGAAAATCCCGCGTCGCGGGAGGGAAACAACAAATCTCACGCGTTTCACCCGCACCATTGCGCCAGAGGCTGACCGGCATCTTACGGATATCAAAGAACTCCATCACCACTCCTGAATGGCACAACCCGTGCCAGGGCAAGGATATCGCTATCGTTGCTGTCTTGTTTGTTATCGTTGGGAATTCACAGAAACAGTATCGGCAGCAGAGCGGGCAGGCCTTAGCGGAACGTTAATAAAAATTCTAACGCCATGACTCTACAAACATTCTCTGATGCGACTACAGGAGCATACCGCGCTGGCGGCGGCAGACAAGAGGGCAGGAAAGAAAAACCGCCGGTCCTGTCCACAGCGATTGCGCTTTTGTGGACAGGATCCCGGCGGTCTTAAGAGAGTGAACCGATTATTCGGTTGGTGCTGGCATTTTACCTTCCATCGCCGGACGTTCTGTCAGACGCTTCTCAAAATTCGCATTAAATTGTTTTTTCTGTTCCGGGGTCAGAATGTTGTAGATCTTGTTCTGGGTTTCCATGTGAGCCAGCATGCGGGCTTTGTGCTGCTCGGCCATTTTGTCGATCTGCGCTTCGGCTTTCGCCTTATCGAAGCTGTCGCTGGCGATGATGTCATGCATCGCACGACGCTCTTCAAGCGGTGGACGTTTCATCTGGTCGCGTTCGCCTTTTCTGATATCGCGGATCTGCTGCTTCTGCGCATCCGTCAGGTTGAGATCCTTGAACATCATCATCTCGTTGTGCATACCCGGACCTTTATGATGCATCATCATTTTGCCTTCAGCAGGCGCGGCAGTCGTAGTGGTCGCAGTATCTGCGGCGAACGCCATGCTGGTAGCGCCCAGAGCCAGGGTAGAAGCAACAAACAGTGCAGTAAACTTACGCATAATTTATTTCCTTTCTTTCAGTTATTCTTCGGCGCTATGCCGTGTTGACGAGATTAACTTTACGGGGTTTATCGTCAATTAGTCAGAGCAACGGTAAAACAATGAAAGTGTAAAAAACAAATTTTCGCCAAATGTGGAGGAAATAAGGATAAAGCGTGGAGAGTTGCAACAAAAAATATTCAATTCGATGATTTTAAAGAGATTTAGCAAAAGTATAGCGAAGTGCAGATCAATAATAAAGCAATTCACCAGGAATATTCTGCAAAATAATCGCAAGCGCTTTAATCGTTAAGAAAAGTTTTTTACCCCCCCTCCCGGATGATGAGAGGGGAAAGGTTCAGGATATTTTTTCCAGCATCAGCCCGGCCCGCAGGCCAAACGCGACGGTGGGGTTAGGGAACAAGACATACTCGGTGGTGTTCTGCACCTCGTAACGTTCCTCGCCATCCTCAGCCAGCAGCGCCCCTTTGCGGAACGGGGTGAAGTTCAGGGTGTGCGCGGCCATGTGGAGCTGGAAAGCATCGCTGCGGCGCGTGATCTGCTGCACGACCCGATACCGCTCAACGGGCTGATGCGCGTGCTCGGGAGCCGTTCCTCCCAGCAGCGCCCGAAGGGCGAGATGCGTAGGCGCAAAGCGGGTCAGATCGTTCTGGCCGAACGGTAGCGCTTTTCCCAGCTCCAGCGTGCAGGCCAGCGCAGCGAAACGTTCACAGGTGAAATGGGTAAAGGTTCCGCCCGGCGACTGATGAAATACCAGCGCCTCCAGCCCGGCGTCACCTAGCCAGCTCAGGAACGCTTCATCCCACGGCTGACTGCGCTGCGGCAGAACGCCGAAGCGAACGTGGTAAGATGCGCGGATTGCCGTATGCAGATCCAGATGCCAGCGCCCCGGCCCCGCGACGGCAAAAAACGCGGTCACGACGTTCTCCAGCCACTCTGCCCGCGCCGTTTCATCGCTCTGCGGAAACTGCGACCAGCGGCCGCCGAACATGCGGTTAATGTCGCTCACCAGATACCGTTTGTTTTGCGCCAGCGCAGGGGGATTGCCGAGCACCACCAGCACGCGGCACTTTAGTTCGATCTCATTGCGATACAGCGCACGCAGCAGCAGATCAACAATCTCAACGGGCGCGGTTTCATTCCCGTGGATACCCGTTGAAAGCAGCAGCGAGAGATCGCTTTTTACGGTCGGCGTCAGCTGAAGCACCCCGCGCCCCAGCCACCGCCAGCGAAATGAGGGGCCGTCCCCCTCTTTCTGTTCCGGCGTCTCATCGGCCAGGGTCAGCGCCAGTAAATTTTCCATATCCACTCCTTTAGCGCTGGAACGGGTAAACCGATCCCAGCTGCAGGATTGTCGATAACGCGTCCAGCGCCTCGCGTCCTTCACGCAGAAGCTGCGGGTCAACCAGATCCGCCTGCGTCAGACGATCGCGATAGTAGCGATCGACCCAGTCATTCAGCCGCGTAAAGAGCGTATCGTTCATCATGACCGCGGGGTTCACCGCCTGCATTTCGTCCTGAGTCAAGACCACGCGCAGACGTAAACAGGCTGGCCCGCCGCCGTTGGCCATGCTTTCGCGCAGGTCAAACACGCGCAGTTCGTCAATCGGGTTATCGGCCTTCACCAGCTCCGTCAGGTAGCGCCACACGCCTTTGTGATCCCGTGATTCCTGCGGCAGGACCAGCATCATGCTGCCATCGTCACGGCTCAGCAGCTGGCTGTTGAACAGATAGGTTTCTACCGCGTCCTGCACGCTCACCGCCTCCGTTGGCACCTGGACTGGCGTGAAGCCGCGCACGCGCTCATGCAGCGTGGCGAGCAGCTTCTCCTGATGGGCAAACGCCTGCTCGTGGCAGAACAGCACCTGGCGGTTAGAAACGGCAATCACGTCGTTATGGAACACGCCCTGGTCAATCACATGCGGGTTTTGCTGGGCAAAAACCACCTGGGAAGGATTGACCTGGTTCAGGCGAGCAACCGCCTGGCTGGCTTCCAGCGTCTGACGAGCAGGATAACGGGTTGGCGCGGCGTGGCCCCCCTCTTCTCGCCCGTAGATAAACAGCTGCAGGCCCGGGTCGCCATAGTCGCCTCCCAGGCGGTTATGGTTGGCCGCGCCTTCGTCGCCAAACATCGCCACCTGCGGCAGGGCCTGATGCACCGCAAAATGGGCGTCCTGGTTGAAAATGGCGCGCAGCACGCGCTCGGTGGTTTCCGCTTCGGTGGCGCGGTGAAACTTGTTATTCAGGTTCGCCACCGTCAGGTGGACTTTGCCATCCAGCGTATCGGCTGACGGCGCGACGGTTGCCGCGTTGGCGACCCACATCGAAGAGGCCGAGCTTGCCGCCGAGAGCAGGTGCGGCGTCTGCGTACCCGCTTTTTCAACCACCTGCTCATCGGTGCCGCTAAAGCCGAGCTGACGCAGCACCGCCACGTTCGGACGCTCCTGCGGCGGGATCACCGCCTGCGGGAAACCGGCATCCGCCAGCGCCTTCATTTTTAGCAGCCCCTGCTTCGCCGCCAGCTTCGGGTTCGAGACCTGAAAGCGGTGCTTCGTGGAGGCTTCATTACCAAAAGAGAGACCGGCGTAGTGGTGCGTCAGCCCCACCAGCCCGTCAAAGTTGACTTCACGCGCTTTCATGGCGATCCCCTCCGGTAAAGTCCAGCCCCGGATTAAGCGTCTCCGGCAGCGTCAGCGCCGGGGTTTCCAGGCTCGCCATCGGCCATGCACAATAATCGGCGGCATACCACGCGCTGGCGCGATGGTTGCCCGACGCGCCCACGCCGCCGAACGGCGCGGTGCTCGCGGCCCCGGTCAGCGGTTTATTCCAGTTCACGATCCCGGCGCGCGCTTCCAGCAGCAGTTGTTCAAACTTCTCGCGATGCGGCGAAATCAGCCCGCTCGACAGGCCGTAGCGGGTGTTATTCGCCATCGAAATGGCCGCATCAAAATCGTCGTAACGCCAGACGCACAGCAGCGGACCAAAGACCTCTTCATCCGGCACGTTGCTCGCGCCACTCATCTCTACGATGCCCGGCGTCAGCAGCGAGGTTCCTGGCTGAACCAGCTTCGGCTCCAGCAGGGTTTTCGCGCCGCGCGCGACGTGGTCCTGCCAGGCCTTAAGCACGTTCAGCGCGGCCTGTTCGGAAATCAGTCCGCCGATAAACGGCTGCGGATCGGCATCCCACGCGGCAGGCACCAGACGCGCGCTTACCTCTACAAGACGTTTCAGGAAAGCATCACCCTGCGCACCTCTTTTCACCAGCAGACGGCGGGCACAGGTGCAGCGCTGTCCGGCGGTTATAAAGGCGGACTGAATCGTCAGGTGCACCGCGGCGTCAATATCATCCGGGTCTTCCACTATCAGCGGGTTATTGCCCCCCATCTCCAGCGCCAGAATTTTTTCCGGCTGCCCAGCCAGCTGGCGGTGCAGCTGATAGCCCGTCCCGGCGCTGCCGGTAAACAGCAGGCCGTCGATATCGCTCAGCGCGCTCAGCGCCTGACCGGTTTCCCGTCCGCCCTGCACCAGGTTCAGCACGCCCGGCGGCAGGCCTGCCTGTTCCCACAGCTTAACCACCGCTTCGCCGGTTAATGGCGTGAGCTCGCTCGGTTTGAAGATGACGGTATTGCCCGCCAGCAGCGCGGGAACAATGTGCCCATTCGGCAGATGCCCCGGGAAGTTGTACGGACCAAACACCGCCAGCACGCCGTGCGGACGGTGGCGCAGCGTGGCCGCGCCGTCCTGCATCTCGGTGTGCTGTTCGCCGGTACGGGTGTGGTACGCCTTCACCGAAATGGCGATTTTGTTGATCATCGCCGTCACTTCGGTTGCCGCTTCCCAGCGCGGTTTGCTGGTTTCAGACGCGATGATGCGCGTCAGCTCGGCCTTGTTTGCCTCCAGCAGCCCGGCAAACTTTTCAACAATTTCCTGGCGCACGGCGAAAGGCTGTTTTGCCCACGCCGGAAACGCGCGGCGGGCGGCATGGCAGGCTTGTTCCACCTGCGCGGCGCTGGCGTCGTTCCCCTTCCAGAGCACCTCTTTTCCTACCGGATTGGTCTTTACGCGCTGTTCGCCTTCGCCCGTGACCCAGTCACCGTTAATCCATAATGTCATGCTGTTTTCTCCTCAGGGCAGAGACGCACCAGGCGAACCTTATCGCCGGCGTTACATTTCAGGGCATCCAGTTCTGCAGCCGTCAGCACCAGACGTTCACATTTCGGGTTGGTCCGCACCAGCATGGCGCGGAAGTTGGCGTAATTTTCGTTCGCCACCAGGCATGCCGGCCAGTCGCCCGGCGCGGGCTGGCCTTCAGAGACCTCAACCAGACGGCTTTTACGGATCGCGCGCACGCGGTCGATGTCGCACTCAAGCGTAGGCCCGCCGTCAAAGATGTCGACATAGTTGCGGTAGCGGAAGCCTTCTTTCTCCAGCACCGCGCGGGCGGGCGCGGTTTGCGGATGGACTTCGCCAATCACCGCCTGCGCTTCCGGGCTGAGGAAATGGGTATAGATAGGATGCTTCGGCATCAGCTCGGCGATAAAGGCTTTCTGGCCGGTACCGCAGAGATAGTCCGCCCGGCTGAACTCCATTGAGAAGAAGCGCTCGCCCAGGCTCTCCCAGAACGGCGAGTAGCCGGTGTCGTCGATTACGCCGCGCATCTCCGCAACCACTTTTTCGTTAAAGCGATCGCGGAAGGCGGCCATAAACATAAAGCGCGACTTGGAGAGCAGATAACCGTTGCCCTCTTTTCGCCACGCCGGGTCGAGGAACAGCGTGCACAGCTCGCTGGCGCCCGTGTGGTCATTGCAGAGAAACAGCGTGGGCAGCGCGTTATAGACGTTCAGCTCTTTCGAGGCGTGAACCATGGTGCCGACGCGGTAGTTGTACCACGGATCGTTAAGCCCGACGGCCACTTCAATGGCGCAGATCCCTGCCACGGTTCCCGTGTCGGTGTCTTCCAGTACGAACACATACCCCTGTTCGCTTTTAGGCAACGTCCCCTGCCAGGTTTGCAGGGCGCGCTCAATGCGCGCCGACAGCGTATTTTCATCGGCAGGAAGCGAGGTCAGCCCGCCTCCCGTCTTACCGGCAAGCTGCATGAGCCCGGCGAGGTCGCCGCGCTCAACGGGACGGATGACCATCATGATGACACCCCGGATTTCACTTTTTCACACGCCAGCGCAAAGCGGTCCAGACCGGTTTGCACCTCTTCCTCGCTGACGATCAGCGCGGGAGCAAAACGCACTACGTTGGCACCGGCAATCAGCACCATCACGCCCACTTTTGCCGCTTCCTGTGAAATAAGTTTAGCTTTCCCGGCAAACTCAGCTGTGAGCTCGCAGCCGATTAACAGCCCCAGGCCGCGGATCTCTTTAAACAGCCCCGTTTTGCCGTTGATGGCGTTCAGGCGCTCAACAAACCAGTCGTGGCGCTGCTTAACGCCCTTCAGCACCTCAGGGGTGTTAATGATGTCGAGCACCTGTCCGGCGACGGCGGTGGCCAGCGGGTTGCCGCCGTAGGTGGTGCCGTGGGTGCCGACGGTCATCACGCTGGCGAATTTATCGATGGTCAGCGTCGCGCCAATCGGGAAGCCGCCGCCCAGCGCTTTGGCGGTCGAAAGCACGTCCGGCGTGACGCCGTAGTGCATATAGGCATACAGCTCGCCGGTGCGGCCAACGCCGGTCTGCACTTCGTCGAAAATCAGCACCGCGTTATGACGATCGCACAGCTCGCGCAGCCCCTGCAGGAATTCCTTTTTCGCCGGAAGCACGCCGCCCTCGCCCTGCATCGGCTCGACGATCACCGCGCAGGTGGTGTCGTTAATCAGCTCGCTGGCGGACTGCAGATCGTTATAAATACCGTGACGGATATCCGGCGGCAGCGGGGCGAAATCCTGCGAGTATGAAGGCTGGCCGCCCGCGCTGACGGTAAAGAGCGTGCGCCCGTGGAAGGCATTTTTAAACGCCACGATGCCGCTCTTGTGGGTACCAAATTTATCGTGCGCATATTTGCGCGCCAGCTTCAGCGCCGCTTCGTTGGCTTCCGCCCCCGAGTTACAGAAAAAGACCTTCTCCGCAAACGTCGCGTCGATCAGTTTTTTGGCCAGGCGCAGCGCGGGCTCGTTGGTAAAGCCGTTGCCGGTATGCCAGAACTTCGCCGCCTGGTCATTGAGCGCCTGACGCAGCGCAGGATGCGCATGACCCAGCGCGTTGACCGCAATCCCACCGGCAAAGTCGATATACTCTTTACCCTGCTGATCCCACAGGCGCGAGCCTTCCCCACGAACCGGAATAAAAGCCGCCGGAGCGTAAACCGGCATCATCCATTCATCGAAATTTTCACGCGTAATTGACAGAGACATAGCGACCTCATCCGGTAAATAAAAAGTTATTTGAATGTTAAATAATTGAGTGTTTGCACTGTGAATGTAGATTGCAGCCTTCGTGCCAGCCAGCGATAAAATTGCATAAACGGGTTGAGGTAACAGAATATCAACAAGTTACGACATGGAGTTATTCACTCTTAGTGCATAAAAAGTGAATATTTTTACGACAAGCGGCGCTTTGCCGCATGAAAATCAGAAAGAGTATGCACAGGCCAAATATAATTCTGGAATTGTGATCGCTCGCGAAATTTATCGGTCATTTACGCCCTGTTTGAGGGCGAGGCGCGTCAGAATGGTGCAAATATTGCACCACCGGCATTATCTGTTGCAGTTATTGGCCGAAGCCGGTAACAGTTGACGCAAATTCTGCTACCATCCTTGCACTATTCACCTTGCACTGGCAGCGACTATGAAATTTGTCTCTTTTAATATCAACGGCCTGCGTGCCCGCCCTCATCAGCTTGAAGCTATCGTTGAGCAACATCAGCCAGATGTGATCGGCCTGCAGGAGACAAAGGTTCACGACGACATGTTCCCCCTCGAAGAGGTGGCGAAACTCGGCTACAACGTCTTTTATCACGGCCAGAAAGGTCACTATGGCGTCGCGCTGCTGACCAAAGCGCCGCCGGTTTCCGTGCGTCGCGGCTTCCCCGGCGACGGTGAAGAAGCGCAGCGCCGCATCATCATGGCGGAAGTCCCTTCCGCGCTCGGAAATATCACGGTCATTAACGGCTATTTCCCGCAGGGTGAGAGCCGTGACCATGAAACAAAATTCCCGGCTAAAGCCAAGTTTTATCAGGATCTGCAGGACTACCTGACCACCGAACTCAAAAAAGAGAATCCGGTGCTGATCATGGGCGATATGAATATTAGCCCGACGGATCTGGATATCGGTATCGGCGAAGAGAACCGCAAACGCTGGCTGCGCACCGGCAAATGCTCCTTCCTGCCGGAAGAGCGTGAGTGGATGGAGCGCCTGCTGGGCTGGGGCCTGGTGGACACGTTCCGCAACGCCAACCCGGAAACGCAGGATCGCTTCTCCTGGTTTGACTACCGCTCAAAAGGCTTTGACGACAACCGCGGCCTGCGTATCGACCTGCTGCTGGCCAGTTCGCCGCTGGCAGAGCGCTGCATCGAAACCGGGATCGACTACGACATCCGCAGCATGGAAAAACCGTCTGACCACGCGCCGGTGTGGGCTAAATTCAAGCTGTAATGACGCGTGAACATTCGAAAAACACTCTTCCTGTGCGCCCTTCTGGGCGCATTTATTCTGACGTTTGTCATGCTTCCCCCGGGAACCCTCTCCCTGGAAGGAATTAAAACCCACCAGCAGGCACTCCTCTCCCATGTTGACCACGCGCCGCTGCGCAGCGCGCTGACCTTTTTTGCGATCTATGTGGCGGTCTCCGCCCTCTCGATTCCCGGCGCGGCGATCCTTACCCTGCTGGGCGGGGCGTTGTTTAGCCTGTGGAAAGGCACCGTGCTGGTCTCGTTTGCCTCCACCCTCGGGGCGACGCTTGCGATGCTCGCAAGCCGTTATCTGCTGCGCGACTGGGTTCAGCAGCGGTTTGCTCAGCAGATGAAAACGGTAAACGCTGGCATGGCGCGCGACGGAGCGGGCTATCTTTTTGCCCTGCGCCTGATGCCGCTGTTCCCGTTTTTCCTGGTGAATTTGCTGATGGGGCTGACACGCATTGGCGTCTGCCGCTACTGGTGGGTCAGCCAGGCAGCCATGCTGCCCGCCACGATTATCTTTCTGAACGCCGGGCGCGAGCTGGGAAAAGTGGCATCGCTGCGCGATATTTTGTCGCCTGGCATGGTATTCGCCTTTACACTACTGGGGTTATTACCGCTGGTCACCCGCTGGCTGTTTTCCCGTTTTCTCCCGTCTGCTAAAAAGTGAGGCATTATGCGCCGTGTGCGTTTTTGCACGTTTCTGACCGGTCTGCTGCTGGCAGCCCCCCTATTTGCCGCCGACGGCTGGCAGGCCATTCAGCAACAGGCTAAAGGCCAGACCGTCTGGTTTAACGCCTGGGGCGGCGATCCGGCGGTCAACCGCTATCTGGAATGGGTCAGCGGCGAGATGCAAACGCACTATGCCATTACCCTTAAAATCGTCCCGCTGGCGGATGCTGCCGACGCCGTAAAACGTATTCAGACCGAAGCCGCCTCGGGGCGTAAGACCAACGGCTCGGTTGACCTGCTGTGGATTAACGGCGAAAACTTCCGCACGCTGAAAGAGGCGAACCTGCTGCAAACCGGATGGGCGCAGACGCTGCCAAACTGGCGCTATGTTGATACCCGCAAACCGGTCACCGAAGATTTTGCCGTCCCAACCGACGGGGCGGAATCGCCATGGGGCGGCGCGCAGCTGACCTTTATCGCCCGCAAGGCCAGCATGCCGACGCCGCCTGTGGATCCTCAGGCGCTGCTGGCTTACGCGCAGCAGCACCCCGGCAAGATCAGCTATCCGCGCCCGCCCGATTTTACCGGCACGGCATTTCTTGAGCAGCTGCTGCTGACGCTGACCGCTCACCCGGGCGCGCTGCAAAAGGCTCCCGATAGCACCTTTGCCGAGGTGACGGCACCGCTCTGGGATTATCTGGACAAACTCCACCCGCAGCTGTGGCGCGAAGGGAAAGATTTCCCCCCTTCCCCTGCACGGATGGATGCCCTGCTTGCCAGCGGCAGCCTGAACCTGTCCCTGACCTTTAACCCGGCCCATGGTCAGCAAAAAATAGCGAGCGGCGAACTGCCTGGCGACAGCTACAGCTTTGGTTTCCAGAGTGGGATGCTAGGTAACGTCCATTTTGTGGCGATTCCGGCCAATGCCGGCGCCAGCGCGGGTGCAAAAGTGGTCGCTAATTTCCTGCTGTCACCGCAGGCGCAGATCCGCAAGGCCGACCCGGCCATCTGGGGCGATCCGAGCGTGCTGGATGCCAAAACGCTGCCCGAAGGTGAAGCCAAACAGCTGCTGGCCCACACGCCTCAGGAGTTGCCGAAGGTGCTTGCAGAGCCGCAGTCCGCCTGGGTGAACGTGCTGGAGCAGGAATGGCTGCGTCGTTACGGCACCCGCTGAGCGGGCTAGTCTGGCTGGCGATGGCGGTGATTTATCTGCCGGTCCTGCCCGCAGGCGCCATGCTGTTGGCACCGGCGTTTTCGTTGACAAACTGGCAGCGGCTGATGAACGATCCGCAGCTGCCGCAGGCGGCCGTCGCTACGCTGGTCTCAACGCTCATCGCCACGCTCGGTGCGTTGCTGATTGCCCTTTTCCTCGTCAGCCTTTTATGGCCCGGTAAGCGCTGGCGCCGTCTCACTACCCGCCTGCCGTGGCTACTGGCGATCCCCCATGTGGCGTTCGCCACCGGCGCATTACTGCTTTTTGCCGAGGGCGGTCTGTTTTATCAGATCTGCACCGTCTGTTCGCCGCCGTTTGACCGATACGGCGCCGGGCTGGGCCTGACGCTCGCGGTCAAAGAGAGCGCGTTTGTGCTGTGGGCGATTTACGCCGTGCTGCCGGAGAAGCGGCTCGCGCAGCAGAAGATCGTCCTGCAAACCTTTGGCTACGGGCGTTTTCAGACGCTCAGCTGGCTGATTCTCCCGGCCATCGCGCCAGTCCTCGGCGCAGTGATGCTGGCGGTGCTGGCATGGTCGCTCTCGGTCGTGGACGTAGCGATCGTTCTCGGGCCCGGCAACCCGCCTACCCTGGCCGTGCTGGCCTGGCAGTGGCTGAGCCAGGGCGACGCGCAGCAGCAGGCAAAAGGGACGCTGCTGTGCCTGCTTCTCCTTCTGCTGCTGTCCGCGCTTGCCGCCCTCGGGTACGGCCTCTGGAAAGCATGGCGTCGCACCATTCCGGAAGTCGCGGGGACGCGTCCCCGGTCTCAGCGCCTCCTGCCTGAGCGAGCACTGAGCGGGTTCCTCCCCGCGTGCGGCGTGCTGTGCGCCGTGGTGCTGTTGATGCTGGCGCAAAGGAATGACGTTGGCCCGGTGGGAAGCAGCCTTTCCTTCGGTCTGCTTTCAGGCCTGATCGCCCTGGTCGTCGGCTTGCTCTGGCTGGAATGGGGTCCGCAGCGCGGCGTACTGTGGGTGTGGCTACCGCTCGCCCTTCCGGCCCTCCCGCTCGTCACCGGCCAGTACGCGATTGCGCTTCACCTGGGCGTCGACGGGCACTACGCCGCCGTGCTCTGGAGCCATCTGCTCTGGGTGTTACCGTGGATGCTGCTGGTGCTGCAGCCCACCTGGCGGCGGATAGATCCCCGACTTATCCTTACCGCCAGGACGCTCGGCTGGCGACGGGCAAAAATCTTCTTGCTGCTGAAATGCCCCCTGCTGGTGCGCCCTGCGCTGCTGGCCTTTGCCACCGGTTTTTCCGTCAGCATGGCGCAATACATGCCGACGCTGTGGCTGGGCGCGGGGCGCTTCGCCACCCTGACCACCGAAACCGTCGCGCTCAGCAGCGGGGGCAGCATCCCGATCCTCGCTAACCGGGCGCTGGGACTACTGCTGGTCACGGGCACGGTGTTTGGTCTTGCTGCCCTGTTGTCCCGGCTCGTGGGCCGCTACCGACAAGGATTACGTTAATGCTGAAGGTTAACAATCTCACCATCGAACCGCTTTTCCGCGAGGTCAGTTTTTGCGTGCCCCGCGGGGAGATCGTCACCCTGATGGGGCCGTCCGGCAGCGGGAAATCGACCCTTTTTGCCTGGATGGTCGGCGCGCTGTCAGACGATTTCCAGGCGCGGGGCGAACTGTGGCTGGACGCGCGTCGCTGCGACGGTCTCCCCGTGGAATCCCGCGGGCTGGGTATTCTCTTTCAGGACGCGCTGCTGTTCGAACAGTTCAGCGTCGGGCAGAATTTGCTGCTGGCGCTGCCCGAGCGCATCACCGGACGCGCCCGTCGGGAAGCGGTCGAGCAGGCTCTGAATTCCGCGGGGCTGAGCGGTCATTACGCCAGCGACCCGGCCACCCTTTCAGGCGGGGAGCGCGCCCGGGTTAGCCTGCTGCGCGCCCTGCTCGCGGAGCCGCAGGCGCTGCTGCTGGATGAACCGTTCAGCCGCCTCGATAAAGCGTTGCGAGCCTCGTTTCGGGCATGGGTTTTTGACGCCGTCCGCTCGCGCAATATCCCGGTGGTGCTGGTCACGCACGATGAGGACGATATTCCGCCCGGGGGCAAGCTGATTGAGATTTCTCGCTGGCAATAATGTGCTAACGCAATGTTTTCCGTTTCGGGAGAGACGACAATGCCCCCCCTCTTTTATTGACGTCAGGTTATTCGATGAAACGTGTTTCTCAACTGACCGCGCTGGCTCTGCTCTGCGGCCTCGCGTCCTTTTCCTCTCTGGCGGCTGATATGCCCAACGCGATGACGCTGTCTCAGCTTCAGGCGCAGCACGGCACACCTGTCGATACCCGGCCCAGCGCCTTCTATAACGGCTGGCCACAGACTTTTCGCGCGCCTTCCGGGCATGAACCCGCCGCAATCAACCTGGCTGCCGCCTGGCTTGACAGCATGAGCGACGAGCAGCTTGCGCTTTGGGCAAAACAGCATCAATTGCCCCCTGCGACGGCCATCGCTCTGTACGGTGACGATAGGGATAACCAGGCGGTGAAAGCCCGTCTGGAGAAAGCAGGATATCGCCACGTTTCGCTGCTCAGCGATGCGCTGCAGACCCCCGGCCGTCTTCAGCGTCTGCCGCACTTTGAACAGCTGGTTTACCCGGAGTGGATCCATCGCCTGCAACAAGGGGAACGTATCACCGCCGCACCATCAGCCGACTGGAAGATTATAGAAGCCGGCTGGGGGGCGCCTAAATTTTATCTGCTCGGCCATATTCCCGGGGCGGGCTACATCGATACTAACGAGGTTGAAAGCGAACCGCTGTGGAATAAAGTTTCTGACGACAAGCTGAAAGCGATGCTGGAGAAACACGGGATCCGCCATGACACTACCGTTATTCTGTATGGTCGCGACGTTTACGCCGCCGCCCGTGTGGCCCAGATAATGCTCTACGCCGGCGTGAAAGATGTACGTCTTCTGGACGGCGGCTGGAAGGCATGGTCTGATTCGGGACTGCTGGTACAGGGCGGAGTGCCCGGCCCCGTCAAACCCGCCCCCGATTTTGGCGCGCCGATCCCCGGCCAGCCGCAGCTGATGGTGGATATGGAACAGGCGCGCGGCATGCTGCACCGTCAGGATGCCTCCCTGGTCAGCATTCGCTCGTGGCCGGAGTTCATCGGCGAAACCAGCGGCTACAGCTACATCAAACCAAAAGGTGAAATTGCCGGTGCCCGCTGGGGCCACGCGGGCAGCGATGCGACCCACATGGAGGATTTCCATAACCCGGATGGCACCATGCGCAGCGCGGACGATATCGCCGCCCAGTGGAAGCGCTGGAATATTCTGCCGGAACAGCACGTCGCGTTTTACTGCGGCACCGGCTGGCGGGCGTCCGAAACCTTTATGTACGCCCGGGCGATGGGCTGGAAGAATGTCGCCGTCTATGACGGCGGCTGGTACGAATGGAGCAGTCATCCGCAGAACCCGGTCACCAGCGGAGAGCGCGGGCCAGAGAGCGCTCTCTAAGGGTTGAGTGACTTCAGCGTCACATAGCCGCTCCAGACGCGCGTTGTGGTGGTCAGCCAGCACAGCGCGCCGAATACCCACGCGAACAGCGTAAAGTGTGCCGGGAAGAGGCAGCACAGCACGAACAGCGCGATGGTCTCCGTCCCTTCCGTTAACCCACCGATGTAATAAAACGACTTGTGCGCATAGCCGGGGTTGTCGATGTCGTGCTTTGCGGCCAGCGCCGCAAACGCCAGAAAACTGCTGCCGGTCCCGATAAACGCAAACAGCAGCCAGGCAGCCGCCAGCGCATTCTCTGCCGGAGCAGCCAGCGCAAAGCCAAACGGCACCAGGGCGTAGAAAAGAAAATCGAGCGAGATATCGAGAAATCCCCCCGCATCGCTCAGCCCTCTGCGGCGCGCCAGCGCCCCGTCCAGCCCGTCCAGCAGGCGGTTAAGCACGATGGCGACCAGCGCCGCCGGATACCAGCCGAGGGCCAGAAACGGCAGCGCCAGCACGCCAATCGCAAACCCGGTAAGGGTTAATCCGTCGGGCGTAATGCCCTGCCTGTCCAGCACGGAAACCAGACGATTCAGAACGGGCTTTACCCGCGGGTGCAGGTGACGGTCAAGCATGAGGCGTCTCATTAAACGTGGCGCACAGGCCCTGCGCCGGAATATCCAGCGCGGCATTAAAGCGGGCGGAGAGATTCTGAAAGGCAATGAGCGCCGTCATCTCGGTGATGGCGTCATCCGTAAAGTGGCGCTTCAGCGCCGCTCTGATGGCCTCATCCGCCCGGGGCGGCGTGGCGGTCACCGCCTCGGCGTAGGCCAGCGCCGCGCGCTCCTGCCCCGTGAACAAGGCGGAACCCTGCCAGTCGCTCACGGCCTGCACCTTATCCAGCGCCCCGCAGCGCTCGGCCAGCCGCAGGCTGTTGGCATCAATACAGAAAGCGCAGTGGCAGAGCTGGGATACCCGCGTCATTAGCAGCGAACGAAGAACGGGCGTCAGGCGCGCACGACGACGCTCCAGAAAACCGACGAACAGCGCCATCAGCCAGAACAGACGCGGCATGCGCCCCCACCAGCGCGTGGGATTCAGCACGGCGCCAAAATGCTTTTTTTGCATCACGGCAATGGGTTTAAGGCTGGCGGGAAGGGATTCGATAGGGGCAACCCAGGCGGTAGTCTCTTTCAACTGATTCTCCTGATAGCTGGACTCTGAGAAAGGGCACGATAATATGTCTTTTTTCGCCATCAATTATTGACGACCATGCTGAAAACACTCGATGTCGTTGCCGCCATCATCGAAAAAGACGACAAAATTTTACTGGCACAGCGCCCTGCCCACGCCGACCAGCCGGGCATGTGGGAATTTGCAGGCGGCAAAGTCGAGGCGGGTGAAACCCAGCCCGAGGCGCTTATCCGCGAGCTGCGTGAAGAGTTGGGTATTGAAGCGCTGCCCGCGCAATACGTGGCAAGCCACCAGCGCGAGGTCTCGCAGCGGTTAATCAACCTGCACGCCTGGCACGTTCCTGCGTTTAGCGGTGCGCTCACGGCGCACTACCACAGCGCGCTGGCGTGGTGTACGCCGGAAGAGGCGTTCGGCTACACCTTAGCCCCCGCGGATATTCCCCTGCTGGAAGCGTTTATTGTTTTACGCGACGCCAGACCAGCGGGTTCGTGCTGATGGCGCGCTCGTCGCGCTGGCACTGCAGCAGAATGCCGTCCGCTTTCACCACGGCGCCTTCCGAGTAGTTCTGATTCTGATAGATGCAGCACTGATTACAGGGCTGCACCGTTTGATTCTGGCCGCTGGAGCTAAACACTTCCGGCGGCACATTCACTTCCACGTCCGGACGAATGCGGTCAGCCTGCGCGCCAGCGGTGAAGATCAGACATAACGCGGTTAATAGATAACGTTTCATAGACACATCTTCCTGTTGTTCCCTTGATAATGACTATAACGGTAAACCCGCGCGGAACCTTTAATTTATCTCGTCATCGCTTTTGGTTATGACGCCCGCGCTCTCATTAATTTCCCTTTCGTCCTAAATTTCTGCTTGCCAGACAAAGCAGTACGGGTGTTATAGTCAAAAAAACAACACAAATCGCATAAGTCATATACAAACATTATTATAAGAGGTTCTTATATCTATGGATCAGACACGCTCTCTGGAAAGTTTCCTTGCCCACGTTCAGCAGCGCGACCCGCACCAAAGCGAGTTCGCGCAGGCCGTGCGTGAAGTGATGACCACCCTGTGGCCCTTCCTTGAACAAAACCCGCGCTATCGCCAGATGTCTTTGCTCGAACGCCTGGTCGAGCCAGAGCGCGTGATCCAGTTCCGCGTGACGTGGGTTGACGATCGCAATCAGGTGCAGGTTAACCGCGCGTGGCGCGTACAGTTCAACTCGGCCATCGGCCCGTTTAAGGGCGGCATGCGTTTCCATCCGTCCGTGAACCTGTCGATTCTGAAATTCCTCGGCTTCGAGCAGACCTTTAAAAACGCCCTCACCACGCTGCCCATGGGCGGCGGGAAAGGCGGCAGCGATTTCGACCCGAAAGGCAAAAGCGAAGGTGAAATCATGCGTTTCTGCCAGGCGCTGATGACCGAACTCTATCGCCATCTTGGTCCTGACACCGACGTGCCTGCCGGTGATATCGGCGTGGGCGGGCGTGAAGTAGGCTTTATGGCCGGGATGATGAAAAAGCTCTCCAACAACAGCGCCTGCGTCTTTACCGGTAAGGGGCTGTCGTTTGGCGGGAGCCTGATCCGCCCGGAAGCGACCGGGTACGGCCTGGTTTACTTCACCGAGGCCATGCTCAAGCGCCACGGTTTAGGCTTTGAAGGCATGCGCGTCGCGGTGTCCGGCTCCGGTAACGTGGCGCAGTACGCGATTGAGAAAGCGATGCAGTTTGGCGCTCGCGTGGTAACCGCCTCTGACTCCAGCGGAACGGTGGTGGATGAAGCGGGCTTCACGGCAGAGAAGCTGGCACGCCTGTGCGAAATTAAAGCCAGCCGCGATGGCCGTCTTGCAGATTATGCCCGGGAGTTTGGCCTGACGTATCTTGAAGGGAAACAGCCGTGGGGCGTGCCGGTGGATATCGCCCTGCCGTGCGCCACGCAGAACGAGCTGGATGCAGACGCCGCGCGCACGCTGATTAGCAATGGCGTGAAGGCGGTAGCCGAAGGGGCGAACATGCCGACCACAATCGAAGCGACGGATCTGTTCCTGGAAGCGGGCGTGCTGTTTGCACCGGGCAAGGCCGCTAACGCGGGCGGCGTGGCGACGTCCGGCCTGGAGATGGCGCAAAACGCCGCGCGTCTCGGCTGGAAGGCGGAAAAAGTGGATGCCCGCCTGCATCACATCATGCTGGATATTCACCATGCCTGCGTGGAGTACGGCGGCGAGGCATCGCAAACCAACTACGTGCGCGGGGCGAATATCGCCGGATTCGTGAAGGTAGCGGATGCGATGATTGGGCAGGGTGTGATTTAAGGTTTATAGCGTGCGGCCGGGCGTATCAGGCCGCGCTCTTTTTCTTTTTAAACGGTTTCTTCGCGCCACCACCGGGTGCAACCATCCCTCTGAACGTTTTCACCGGCGTGCTTCGCGCCTGATCGATCAGCTGGTAAAGCGTCCCGACCAGCGGCTGCATAAAGTCCTGATAGCGACACTGTTTCTCGCTGATCTGCGTCAGCACCGATTCCCAGTGCGCGGTCATGTCCGGCCTGGCGGCCAGCTCCGGCAGGGAATGAATCAGCGCGCGTCCCGGCTCGGTCGAATGGATATAGCGCCCCTTCTTCTCAAGAAAACCGCGCTTAAAGAGCAGCTCGATGATCCCCGCTCGCGTCGCTTCCGTACCCAGACCGTCGGTGGCGCGCAGGATCTTCTTCAGATCTTTATCCTGCACGAACCGGGCGATCCCGGTCATCGCCGACAGCAGCGTCGCATCGGTAAAATGGCGCGGCGGCTGGGTCTGGCGTTCCACCACTTCCCCTTTTTCACACAGCAGCTCGTCGTCTTTAGCGACGACGGGCAGCGGCGTGCCGTCGTTCTCCTCGTCACGCTCTTTGTTCCCCAGCAGGGTACGCCAGCCTGCTTCCGCGAGGAAACGGGCTTTGGCGATAAACTTTCCTTTCGCGATTTCCAGCTCGATCACGCATTTGCGGAACACCGCGTCCGGGCAGAACTGCATCAGGTACTGACGGGCGATCAGGTTGTAGACCTTCGCTTCGTTATCCGTCAGGTTGACGCTGCTGGCGCGCGCCGTCGGGATAATCGCGTGGTGGGCATCGACTTTTTTATCGTCCCAGCAGCGGTTATGGGTATCCGGATTTACCGCCGGCTGCGGGAGCAGGTCCGGCGCGTGCACGCTGATGGCGTTCATCACCGAATGACGACCGGCAAAGTGCTCTTCCGGCAGATAGCGGCTGTCCGAACGCGGATAGGTGATCAGCTTGTGGGTTTCATAGAGCTTCTGGCAGATATCCAGCACGTTCTGCGCGCTGAGGCCAAAGCGCTTCGCGGCCTCAATCTGCAGGGCCGACAGCGAGAACGGCAGAGGCGCGGGTTCTGATTCCCGTTTATCGTTATAGCTGGTGACGATAGCGGGCTGTCCGGTAATGCGGTTAACCACATGATCCGCCAGCGGACGGTGCAGCAGACGCCCCTCTTCATCCTGATACGATTCGCAGGCATCGCTCGGCTGCCAGACGGCGGTAAAACGCTCGTCTTCAGGCGTGACGATATGCGCTTTCACCTCAAAGAAATCTTTGGCGACGAAGTTTTCAATCTCTTCATCGCGACGCACGACCAGCCCCAGCACCGGCGTCTGCACGCGCCCCACGGAGAGCACGCCCTGATAGCCCGCGTTGCGCCCAAGAATGGTGTAGGCGCGGGTCATATTGATGCCGTACAGCCAGTCGGCGCGGGCGCGGGCTAATGCCGAGACGCACAGCGGGATAAATTCGCTGTTGGCGCGCAGGCGCGAAATGGCTCGCTCCACCGCCTGCGGGTTGAGGTCGTTGATCAGACAGCGCTGCACCTGCTGGCGCTTTTCCGGCGCCAGCTCCAGATAGTCCAGCACCTCATCCACCAGCAGCTGTCCTTCCCTGTCCGGGTCACCCGCGTGCACGATTTCATCGGCTTCATGCAGGAAGCGCTTGATCACGTTGAGCTGTTTGGTCACCGAAGGTCGGGGCTGCAGGCGCCATTTTTCAGGCACGATGGGCAGATCGTTCAAATTCCAGCGGGCGTAGCGGCTGTCATAGACATCCGGCTGCGCCTGCTCAAGCAGGTGACCAATACACCATGTGACCACCTGCCCGTTACCGCACTCGATAAAGCCGTCGCCTTTGCGATGCGGCTTAGGCAGCACGTCGGCGATGGCACGGGCCAGGCTCGGCTTTTCGGCAATAAACAACCGCATCGAATTAACGGATCTCAATCATCGGACGACCGCCGCGCGCGGTCACCAGCTCGCCGATTGCCGTCAGGGTAATGCCAAACTCGGCGGCCGTAGCCTGAACCTCGGCTTCGGATTCCGGCGTCACCGCCAGCAGCAGGCCGCCGGAGGTTTGCGGATCGCACAGCAGGTTGCGCCACTCCTCAGGCATTTCGCCCATCAGGTGACCGTAGCTGGCGAAGTTACGCTGGGTACCGCCCGGAACCGCGCCCTGAGCAATATACTCTTCCACGCCCGGCAGCTTCGGCACGTCCTTATACCAGACCTGCGCCTGCACGCCCGCGCCCTGACACACCTCGGAGAGGTGTCCCAGCAGACCAAAACCGGTCACGTCGGTCATCGCCTTCACGCCGTCGATATTGGCAAACGCCGCACCGGCAAGGTTCATCTGACACATGACTTCGGTTGCCAGCCCTTTGTGCTCCGGTTTCAGCAGGGATTTTTTCTCGGCGGTGGTCAGCACGCCAATGCCCAGCGGCTTGGTGAGAAACAGCTTGCAGCCCGCCTGCGCGGTGCTGTTGCGCTTCGCGCGTTCGGTCGGCACCACGCCGGTAACGGCCAGGCCGAAGATAGGCTCCGGCGCATCAATAGAGTGACCGCCGGCCAGCGCAATTCCCGCCTGCTGGCAGGCAAAACGGCCGCCATCAATCACTTCACGGGCCACTTCTGGCGGGATGGTGTTGATCGGCCAGCCCAGAATGGCGATCGCCATAATCGGCTTACCGCCCATTGCGAAGATATCGCTGATGGCGTTGGTGGCCGCAATGCGTCCGAAGTCGAACGGGTTGTCGACAATCGGCATAAAGAAGTCGGTGGTGCTGATAATGCTGGTGCCGTTACCTAAGTCATAAACCGCAGCATCGTCACGCGTTTCGTTGCCGACAAGCAGGTTCGGGTCGACAAACTTCGCCTGTTCGCTGTGCAGGATGGTCTCCAGCACTTTCGGGGAAATTTTACAACCGCAACCGGCTCCGTGGCTGTACTGCGTTAAACGAATGGTTTGCTCGCTCATGGACGTCTCCTGTCATCTCAATCGCGCTATGGTAGCGCTCATTCCATAAAGAGGTAAGTATGACTGTCTGAATTCTGCGGCAGATGCTCAGAATCCAGACAGTTTAGCGCGCGTTATCAGAAACGGCTGACGAAAGGCGTGGTGTCCGGCACGCTGATGGTGCTGGAGGCTTTAAGCTGCGGAGTACCGAGATAGAGGAAGCCGACAATTTTGTCATGTTCGCCACAGGAGAATCCTTCCCGTACGGCTGCGCTCTCCGTCAGCGGCCCGGTGCGCCAGATGCCGTTGAAGCCCTGCGCGACGGCGGCCATTTGCATCGCCATTACCGCACAGCCCGCGGACATTTCCTGCTCCCAGACCGGCACCTTATGGTCGGCCTGGCATTTCGCCAAGACAGCAATAATCATCGGTGCACGGAACGGGGCATTGCGCGCCTTGTCGATGCCCTTCTCATCCTGCCCGGCGGCCACCGCACCCTGCTCCAGCAGCTGGCTGAAGCGATCGCGGCCTTCGCCTTCAATCACAAAGAAGTGCCACGGCTGCAGTGTGCCATGATCGGGGGCACGCATGCCGGCACGCAGAATGTTCTCCAGCTGCTCGCCTGCCGGGGCAGGTTCGGCCAGACGGGAAGCGCTACGGCGGTTAACAAGCAGTTCGAGTGCGTCCATTGGTTAACTCCTTTCTTGAAATTTACTCACAAAATTAACACGACGGCAGATTTTGTTACAGCCTGGCAGGCGATTCCTGCTGACAAGTGGCGGTTGGGTCATTACGATAACCCAACATTACCGTCCAGTGGCGACGGAAACAGTCATTTTCTGGTTAGGGAGAATACATGCGAACCCTTTGGCGAATTATTGCCGGTTTCTTTAAATGGACGTGGCGACTGCTCAACTTCGTCCGCAACCTGGTGATGAACATCTTCTTCATCCTGCTGGTTCTGGTTTGCGCGGGTATCTGGATGCACATCAGTAACGCAAATCAGGCGCAGCATTCGACTCGCGGGGCCTTGTTACTTGATATCACCGGCGTAATCGTTGATAAACCGTCAGCCAGCAACCGTCTGGGCGTAATCAGCCGTCAGCTGTTTGGCGCCACGTCAGACCGCCTGCAGGAAAATTCCCTGTTCGATATCGTCGATACCATCCGTCAGGCCAAAGATGACCGTAACATCACCGGCATCGTGCTGGATCTGAAAGATTTTGCCGGTGGCGATCAGCCTTCCATGCAGTACATCGGTAAAGCGCTGCGCGAGTTCCGCGACAGCGGCAAGCCGGTGATTGCCGTGGGCGACAGCTACAGCCAGGGGCAATATTATCTGGCGAGCTTTGCCAATAAGATCTGGCTCTCCCCGCAGGGCACGGTCGATCTGCACGGCTTTGCCACCAATGGCCTGTACTATAAATCGCTGCTCGACAAGCTGAAGGTCACCACCCACGTCTTCCGCGTCGGCACGTATAAATCCGCCGTGGAGCCGTTTATCCGCGACGATATGTCCCCTGCCGCCCGCGAAGCAGATAGCCGCTGGATTGGCGAGCTGTGGCAGAACTATCTCGGCACCGTTGCCGCTAACCGTCAGATTACGCCTGAGCAGGTGTTCCCTGGCGCGCAGGGCGTGCTCGAAGGCCTGCGTAAGGTTGACGGTGATACTGCAAAATATGCGCTCGATAACAAACTGGTTGATGCCCTGGGCACCAGCGCCGAGATTGAAAAATCCCTGAGCAAACAGTTTGGCTGGAGCAAAGAGGACAAAAATTACAGCGCCATCAGCATGTATGATTACTCGACGAAAAAACCGGATGAGAACGGTGACAGCGTCGCGGTGGTCTTTGCCAACGGTGCCATCATGGACGGTCAGGAGACCCCGGGGAACGTGGGCGGCGATACTACCGCGTCGCAAATCCGCGATGCTCGCCTCGATCCGAAAGTGAAGGCAATTGTCCTGCGGGTCAACAGCCCTGGCGGCAGCGTCAGCGCCTCAGAGGTGATCCGTGCTGAACTGGCCGCGGCCCGCGCCGCAGGCAAGCCGGTCGTCGTCTCAATGGGCGGAATGGCCGCCTCCGGAGGTTACTGGATCTCCACGCCAGCCAACTACATCGTGGCTAACCCAAGCACGCTGACCGGCTCGATTGGCATCTTCGGGGTGATCAACACCGTGGAAAACAGCCTGGATTCTCTGGGCGTGCATACCGATGGTGTAGCAACCTCTCCGCTGGCGGATGTGTCGGTGACCAAATCCCTGCCGCCGGAAGTTTCTGAGATGATGCAGCTCAGCATTGAGAATGGCTATAAGCGCTTTATCACCCTGGTCGCGGACTCGCGTAAAAAGACGCCTGAGCAGATCGACCAGATTGCACAGGGCCACGTCTGGACCGGCCAGGATGCGAAGAGCAACGGTCTGGTCGACAGTCTGGGTGACTTCGATGACGCGGTGAAGAAAGCCGCCGAACTGGCGAAGCTGAAGCAGTGGCATATCGAGTATTATCAGGACGAACCGTCGTTCTTCGATATGGTCATGGACAGCATGTCCGGCTCGGTACGTGCCATGCTGCCGGAGGCGCTGCAGGCTTACCTGCCTGCGCCGGTCGCCACGGCGGCAAAAGCGATGAAGGCAGAAAGCGATAAGCTTGCGGCCTTTAACGATCCACAGAGTCGTTACGCGTTTTGCCTGACCTGTGCGAACGTCCGTTAAAACCGTCCCCTCTTCCCGCGAAGAGGGGATTTTTTTCTTTTGAAGAACAAGAACTCACTACCATGCAGAAGAAATCGATTTATGTAGCCTACACTGGCGGTACCATCGGTATGCAGCGCTCCGAAAACGGCTATATCCCCGTCTCCGGCCACCTGCAGCGTCAGCTTGCGCTGATGCCCGAATTCCACCGTCCGGAAATGCCTGACTTTACCATCCACGAATACGAGCCGCTGATGGACTCCTCCGACATGACGCCGGAAGACTGGCAGCATATCGCGGATGATATTAAAGCCCATTACGACCAGTACGACGGCTTCGTGATCCTGCACGGCACCGACACCATGGCGTTTACCGCCTCGGCGCTCTCCTTCATGCTGGAGAACCTGAGCAAGCCGGTTATCGTTACCGGATCGCAAATTCCGCTGGCGGAGCTGCGCTCGGACGGGCAGATTAACCTGCTGAACTCCCTGTACGTGGCGGCGAATTACCCGATTAACGAAGTGTCGCTGTTCTTTAACAACCGTCTGTATCGCGGTAACCGCACCACCAAAGCCCATGCCGACGGCTTTGACGCCTTCGCGTCCCCAAACCTGCAGCCGCTGCTGGAGGCCGGTATTCATATCCGTCGTCTGGGAACCCCTCCTGCGCCGAACACAGCGGGCGAGCTGATTGTGCATCCGATTACCCCGCAACCGATTGGCGTGGTCACCATTTATCCGGGTATCTCTGCGGACGTGGTGCGTAACTTCCTGCGCCAGCCGGTGAAGGCGCTTATCCTGCGCTCCTATGGCGTGGGCAATGCGCCGCAAAACGGCGAGTTTCTGAAAGAGCTTCAGGAAGCCAGCGAGCGCGGAATTGTGGTCGTTAACCTGACCCAGTGTATGTCCGGTAAAGTGAATATGGGGGGCTATGCCACCGGCAACGCGCTGGCGCATGCGGGTGTGATCAGCGGCTTCGATATGACCGTTGAGGCAACGCTGACTAAACTTCACTATTTACTGAGTCAGGATCTGGACATTCAGTCCATTCGCAGCGCGATGATGCAAAACCTGCGCGGCGAACTGACCCCGGACGAATAAGGAGGTCTCATGAAGCAACGCGCCCTGCTACTGGTCGATTTGCAAAATGATTTCTGCGCGGGCGGTGCGCTGGCGGTCGCCGAAGGTGACAGCACCGTTGACGTGGCCAACAAGCTCATTGACTGGTGCAAAGCTCGCGGTGAAGCAGTTGTCGCAAGCCAGGACTGGCACCCGGCAAATCACGGCAGCTTTGCCAGCCAGCACAACGTAGAGCCCTTCACCCAGGGTGAACTCGACGGGCTGGCGCAAACTTTCTGGCCGGATCACTGCGTACAGCAGACGGAAGGCGCGGCGCTGCATCCGCTTCTGAATCAAAAGGCCATCGATGCGGTGTTCCATAAAGGTGAAAACCCGGCTATCGACAGCTACAGCGCGTTTTTTGATAACGGGCATCGCCAGAAAACGGCGCTGGACGCCTGGTTGCGTCACCACGAAATCACGGAGCTGATCGTACTGGGCCTGGCGACGGACTACTGCGTGAAGTTCACCGTGCTGGATGCGCTTCAGCTTGGCTACACCGTCAGCGTCATCACCGACGGCTGCCGCGGGGTGAACATTCAACCACAGGACAGCGCTCAGGCGTTTATGGATATGGCTGCGGAAGGCGCAACCCTGTATACGCTCGAAGACTGGCTGGAAACGCAGGCATAGTCTTTTACGCCCTCTCCCTGTGGGAGAGGGCATCAACCCGCACCGTTATTGCATTTTAATCGTCGCAATCGGCTTCGGCGTGATACCGAAGTCCTCTTTCAGCTCGCGCTTGCTCTTCATCACCATCTGGCCTTTGGTGTCGATCGTCATGTGCTGTGCGTCGGTGTTGTTGCGCGCCTGCCACAGCATTACCAGCTGCAAGCTGTTCTCTTTTTGCTCCGGCGTCAGCGCAACGCCGTCGGGCCATTTTCCCAGCTCCACGGCGGTCACCAGACGCTGATAAATCTCCGGCGTCATGCCGCTAATCATGTCATCAATATTCACACTCGCGCCCTTTCAAAGGAATAATTTGCTGAATCGTTTTTTCAACCCTTAATCTGGTCACCGTTTTCATCATCGGTGAAGCTCATTGAGGCCGAATTTACGCAGAAACGCTCGCCGGTAGGCTGAGGTCCATCCGGGAAAACGTGCCCAAGGTGCGCGTCGCAGTTGCCGCAGCGAATTTCCGTACGCACCATGCCGTGCGACGAGTCGGTCAGATAGCGGATTGCCTCATCGCTCACCGGCTCATAGAAACTCGGCCAGCCGCAGCCAGAATCAAATTTCGTTTGTGAATTAAACAGCGGGGCATCACAGACCAGGCAGTGGTAGACGCCGTCCCGCTTGTTGTGCAGCAAACGCCCGGTGAACGGCGGTTCCGTTCCGTGATTCTGCGTCACGTAAAACTGCATTTCTGTGAGGTTTTTTTTCAAATCGTCAGGGTTACGTTGGTTCGACATATGCTTACATCTCGCTGTAGAAACAGACATCTTTCAACCCGGATTCTAACAAAACATTAACACCCTTGCGTGCACTTTTGATCTAAACTTATGTGTCGCGAATAAGCGGTCAGGCAATTGTGATCACGTTCACATTTTTATCCTGCAAGGACTTTAAAATCCCGGCGCAGCCCCCATATGGGTGCAAGCTCAAAGGGAAAGTGAGGCGAGTCAGTCGCACAAACGTTAGTCACAGGATTGATTTGTCGCAATGATTGACACGATTCCGCTTGACGCTGCGTAAGGTTTTTGTAATTTTACAGGCAACCTTTTATTCACTAACAAATAGCTGGTGGAATATATGACTATCAAAGTAGGTATCAACGGTTTTGGCCGTATCGGCCGTATTGTTTTCCGTGCTGCTCAGAAACGTTCTGACATCGAAATCGTTGGTATCAACGATCTCCTGGACGCTGAATACATGGCGTACATGCTGAAGTACGACTCAACTCACGGTCGTTTCGACGGCACCGTTGAAGTGAAAGACGGCCACCTGGTTGTTAATGGCAAAACCATCCGCGTTACTGCTGAAAAAGACCCAGCTAACCTGAAATGGAACGAAATCGGTGTTGACGTTGTTGCTGAAGCAACCGGTATCTTCCTGACCGACGAAACTGCGCGTAAACACATCACCGCTGGTGCGAAGAAAGTTGTTCTGACTGGTCCTTCCAAAGACAACACCCCAATGTTCGTTCGTGGTGCAAACTTCGAAACTTACGCTGGCCAGGATATCGTCTCTAACGCATCCTGCACCACCAACTGCCTGGCACCACTGGCTAAAGTTATCAACGACAACTTCGGCATCATCGAAGGTCTGATGACTACTGTTCACGCGACCACCGCTACTCAGAAAACCGTTGATGGCCCGTCTCACAAAGACTGGCGCGGCGGCCGTGGCGCGGCTCAGAACATCATCCCATCCTCTACCGGTGCTGCTAAAGCTGTAGGTAAAGTACTGCCAGAACTGAATGGCAAACTGACTGGTATGGCGTTCCGCGTTCCAACTCCAAACGTATCCGTTGTTGACCTGACCGTTCGTCTGGAAAAAGCTGCTTCTTATGAAGAAATTAAGAAAGCAATCAAAGCTGCTTCCGAAGGCGCAATGAAAGGCGTTCTGGGCTACACCGAAGACGACGTTGTTTCTACCGACTTCAACGGCGAAGTGTGCACTTCCGTGTTCGATGCTAAAGCAGGTATCGCACTGAACGACAACTTCGTTAAACTGGTTTCCTGGTACGACAACGAAACTGGCTACTCTAACAAAGTACTGGACCTGATCGCTCACATCTCCAAATAAGTTGAGATGAGTGCTTGATCCAAAAAGGCGACTTCGGTCGCCTTTTTTTATTTATAAGACAGAGGATTGCTTAATGATTAATAAAATTTTTGCACTTCCGGTAGTCGAACAGCTTACCCCTGTGCTCTCCCGCCGTCAGATTGACGGTGCTGATATCATCGTCGTTGACCATCCGCGTGTTAAAGCGTCCGTGGCGCTGAACGGCGCTCACCTGCTCTCCTGGAAACCGGAAGGCGAAGCCGAAGGTTTGTGGCTGAGCGATGCGACCTCCTTCAAAAAAGGGGCAGCGATCCGCGGTGGCGTGCCTATCTGCTGGCCGTGGTTCGGCCCGTCCGCCCAGCAGGGTTTGCCTTCTCACGGTTTTGCCCGTAACCAGCAGTGGACCCTGAAAGCGCACAACGAAGACGATAACGGCGCCGTGCTGACCTTTGAGCTGCAGGCTAATGATGAAACCCGCGCCCTGTGGCCGCACGATTTCACCCTGTATGCCCGCTTCAAGCTGGGTAAAACTTGCGAAATCGAACTGGAAGCTCACGGCGAGTTCGAAACCACCTCTGCCCTGCACACCTATTTCAACGTGGGTGATATCAGCGCAGTGAAGGTGAGCGGCCTGGGCGATACCTATATCGATAAAGTCGATAACGCGAAAGAAGGCAAACTGAGCGACGGCGTTCAGGCATTCCCTGACCGTACCGACCGCGTCTACCTGCACCCGGAAGCGTGTAGCGTGATCCACGACGGCGCCCTGAACCGCGGCATTGAAGTGGTCCATCATCATCACAGCGATGTGGTGGGCTGGAACCCGGGTCCTGCGCTGTCCGTCAGCATGGCCGACATGACGGATGAGGGTTATAAAACGTTTGTCTGCGTGGAAACGGCTCGCGTGACCAACCCGCAGAAAGCGAGTGAAGAAAAACCGTCTCGTTTAGGGCAGACGATTCGCATTGTGAAGCGATAATTTTGCTGCACCATGCAAAAGCAAACGGGGCGCAAGCGCCCCGTTTTGATGCATAGATTGCACTAAATTAATGCACAATCAGAACTTGTAGCTCACACCCACAGAGAAGATACCTGCCCAGGACTTATCGACCATCGGGCTATCCTTCACTTCGTCGCTCAGACGCTCGTAGCGGCCGGTACCGTACACGCTCCAGTCGCCAAGGAAGTTGTAGCTCGCTGTCAGCTCCAGGTAAGGATCCCAGCCGTCATCTGCACTATAACTTTTCAGACCACTGCGGCGGGACTCGTTTTTAGAGACGCCGTAGTAATAGTCGTTGTAGTTCTCGCTGTTGTACTGCACACCGATACCCGGCGTCAGGGTCAGCCCACCGTTGGTATAGCGGTACAGCCACGCCAGGTCCCAGATAAAGCCGTTGCTGTTATCCAGCGTGTCACCCGCCAGAGCCGTACGCAGGAAGCCATACTGGGTGTTATGCACGTATGAGAGGCCGGCCATCATCGAGCTTTTACGCTTGTCGAGCTGGCGAAGCGCGTGGCTGTCGCTGTCACCCGGCTTGAAGTGCGTTGGATCGTAGTAGGCCATGATGGAGAGCTTATCGGCCTTGTCGTTCCAGAGATAGTAGCCGCCGCCGAGCCCGCGGAACCAGACGTTATCCCCTTCATAGGTGATAACCGGAACAGGATACACATCACGGTCATACTGTTTGTACGGGCTGTTAATGACGCCAACACCCGCGCCAAGCGTCCACTGACTTTCCGCCTGTGCGGTACTTACTGCGGTCGCGGCAAGGATGCCTAATGCCAGAAGTTTGAGTTTGGTCACAATCCATTCTTTCCTGTAGTCAAATAATCAGCGGGTGAAGTGTAACCGCCATTCCCGTACATCCCAAAATTTTTTGCCTGCTAATCAGTCTGATTAACCCGTTATTTTTAACTTTTCAGATGACAACACGCTTTCATTTACATGACCGCTGAATGAAAAACGTGCATTTGTCTTATAACGACAGTGGAAATTTTTGGATGAGTTATTGATATGTCATTGAAAGTAGATTTTGTGGGCATGCAAGTTTTGCAAATGCCATCTACGCTTTAATTTAAGAAGAGTTTTCCTGAACACCTGCGGTTCTTAGCGTCTGACCTGGCACACAGGTTGCTGCTCTGGCAGTGAGGTGCGAGAGATTCTCTTCCGGGAGCCTCCACTACTCATACGAACGGCTCTTATCCTGTGCTAAAAAACGAAAGGACGGCATGCCATGAATATATTCGATCACTATCGCCAGCGCTATGAAGCTGCCAAGGACGAAGAGTTCACACTGCAGGAGTTTCTTACCATCTGTCGGCAAGATCGCAGTGCCTATGCCAATGCGGCAGAACGGCTATTGATGGCTATTGGTGAGCCAAACATGGTTGACACTGCCCTGGAACCCCGGCTTTCCCGTCTCTTTTCGAATCGGGTGGTCGCCCGATATCCGGCGTTTGAAGAGTTCTATGGTATGGAAGATGCCATCGAACAGATTGTCTCCTATCTGAAGCATGCCGCTCAGGGTCTGGAAGAGAAGAAACAGATCCTCTATTTACTCGGCCCCGTGGGCGGCGGTAAATCCTCGCTGGCGGAACGCCTGAAGTCGCTGATGCAGCGCGTGCCTATCTATGTGCTGAGCGCCAACGGCGAGCGCAGCCCGGTGAATGACCATCCGCTGTGCCTGTTCAATCCGCAGGAAGATGCGCAGATTCTGGATAAAGAATACGGTATACCGCGTCGCTACCTCGGCACCATCATGTCGCCGTGGGCGGCAAAACGCCTGCACGAGTTTGGTGGCGATATCACCAAATTCCGCGTGGTGAAGGTCTGGCCATCTATCCTTGAACAGATCGCCATCGCCAAAACTGAACCCGGCGATGAGAACAACCAGGACATCTCGGCGCTGGTGGGTAAAGTTGACATCCGCAAGCTGGAAAACTTCGCGCAAAACGATCCGGATGCCTACGGTTACTCAGGCGCGCTGTGCCGGGCTAACCAGGGGATCATGGAGTTCGTTGAGATGTTTAAAGCACCGATTAAAGTGCTGCATCCGCTGCTGACGGCTACCCAGGAAGGCAACTACAACGGGACGGAAGGTATCTCCGCCCTGCCGTTTAACGGGATCATTCTCGCCCACTCGAACGAATCTGAATGGGTGACCTTCCGTAACAACAAAAACAATGAGGCCTTCCTTGACCGCGTGTACATCGTCAAGGTGCCTTACTGCCTGCGGATCTCTGAAGAGATCAAAATTTACGAGAAACTGCTTAACCACAGTGAGCTTGTGCACGCTCCCTGCGCGCCGGGCACGCTGGAAACGCTGTCACGCTTCTCCATTCTTTCGCGCCTGAAAGAGCCGGAAAACTCCAGCATTTACTCAAAAATGCGCGTCTATGACGGTGAGAGCCTGAAAGATACCGACCCGAAAGCGAAGTCGTATCAGGAATATCGCGACTATGCCGGGGTTGATGAGGGGATGAACGGTCTGTCCACGCGTTTCGCGTTTAAGATCCTCTCCCGCGTCTTTAACTTCGACCATGCGGAAGTGGCGGCCAACCCGGTTCATCTGTTCTACGTGCTGGAACAGCAAATCGAACGCGAACAGTTCCCGCAGGAGCAGGCTGAACGCTATCTTGAGTTCCTGAAAGGTTACCTGATCCCGAAATACGCCGAGTTCATTGGCAAAGAGATCCAGACGGCCTACCTGGAATCCTATTCAGAGTACGGGCAGAACATTTTTGACCGTTACGTCACCTACGCTGACTTCTGGATCCAGGATCAGGAGTACCGCGACCCGGATACCGGCCAGCTGTTTGACCGTGAATCCCTGAACGCGGAGCTGGAAAAAATCGAGAAGCCTGCCGGGATCAGCAACCCGAAAGACTTCCGTAATGAGATTGTGAACTTCGTCCTGCGCGCCAGAGCGCATAACAACGGGCGCAATCCGAACTGGACCAGCTACGAGAAGCTGCGCACGGTCATTGAGAAGAAAATGTTCTCCAATACCGAAGAGCTGCTGCCGGTGATCTCGTTTAACGCCAAAACCTCAACCGATGAACAGAAAAAACACGACGATTTTGTCGACCGTATGATGGAAAAAGGCTACACCCGCAAACAGGTGCGCCTGCTCTGCGAATGGTACCTGCGCGTGCGTAAATCGTCTTAAAACAAGTGCCCGGCGGCGCTTAGAGCCTGCCGGGCCTACAAAATGCAAGTTGGCAAATGCAGTACGGGGGGTATATGACCTGGTTTATTGACCGGCGTCTTAACGGCAAAAACAAGAGCACGGTGAACCGCCAGCGCTTCTTGCGTCGTTATAAAGCGCAAATTAAACAGTCTATCTCCGAGGCCATCAACAAACGCTCGGTGACCGACGTCGACAGCGGCGAGTCTGTCTCCATCCCCACCGATGACATCAGCGAACCGATGTTTCATCAGGGGCGAGGCGGCCTGCGCCATCGCGTACACCCAGGTAATGACCACTTCGTTCAGAACGACAGAATTGAGCGCCCTCAAGGCGGCGGAGGTGGTTCAGGAAGCGGTCAGGGACAGGCCAGCCAGGACGGTGAAGGTCAGGACGAATTTGTCTTCCAGATTTCAAAAGATGAATATCTCGACCTGCTGTTCGAAGACCTGGCGCTGCCGAATCTGAAAAAGAATCATCATCGTCAGCTTAATGAATATAAAACCCACCGCGCGGGCTACACCGCCAACGGCGTACCCGCCAACATCAGCGTCGTACGTTCGCTGCAGAATTCGCTGGCGCGGCGTACGGCCATGACGGCAGGAAAACGTCGCGAGCTGCGCGAGCTGGAGAGCAGCCTGAAGGTGGTGGAAAACACGGAACCGGCGCAACTGCTGGAAGAGGAGCGCCTGCGTAAAGAGATTGCAGAGCTGAGGGCGAAGATCGAACGGGTACCGTTTATCGACACCTTTGACCTGCGCTACAAGAACTACGAAAAACGCCCTGAGCCCTCTAGCCAGGCGGTGATGTTCTGTCTGATGGACGTGTCCGGCTCGATGGATCAGGCAACCAAGGATATGGCGAAGCGTTTTTATATCCTGCTCTACCTGTTCCTGAGCAGAACCTATAAGAACGTGGAGGTGGTCTATATCCGCCACCACACCCAGGCGAAGGAGGTGGATGAACATGAGTTCTTCTACTCTCAGGAAACCGGGGGGACCATCGTCTCGAGCGCGCTGAAGCTGATGGATGAAGTGGTCAAAGAGCGCTACGACCCGGCGCAGTGGAATATTTATGCCGCGCAGGCGTCGGACGGCGATAACTGGGCCGACGACTCACCGCTGTGTCACGAGATTCTGGCGAAGAAAATTCTGCCTGTGGTGCGTTACTACAGCTATATCGAAATCACCCGCCGCGCGCACCAGACCCTGTGGCGAGAATATGAGCATCTGCAGGCGATGTTCGACAATTTTGCCATGCAGCATATCCGTGACCAGGATGATATTTATCCGGTGTTCAGAGAGCTGTTCCACAAACAGTCTGCTACCAGCAACGCATAACCCAACAGCCAGCGAGCCCGCTGGCTGTTTTCTTTCGACCCCGCTCATCCCGTGCTAATGTAGAATGCTGCATACTGGATTATCACCGGGAAATCGTTATGACTGACGACGTTATTGAGGCAGGAACCCACCAGCAACTGATTACCTTACTCACCGAGCAGGGCGCGCGGTTTCGCGTCATGGAGCACGAGGCTGTCGGGAAATGTGAAGCGGTAAGTGAAATTCGCGGGACCGACCTGCGGCAAGGCGCAAAAGCCCTGGTCTGCAAGGTGAAGGGAAACGGCGTAAAAAAACACGTTCTGGCGATCCTCGCCGCCGATCTGCAGGCTGACCTAAGCCAGCTTGCCAGCCATTTTGGCGGGCTAAAAGCCTCCCTCGCCAGCCCGGCGGAAGTCGATGCCCTGACCGCCTGCGTTTTCGGCGCTATCCCGCCCTTTAGCTTCCATCCTGACCTGGCGCTGGTTGCCGACCCGCTGCTGTTCGAGCGTTTTGACGAAATCGCGTTTAACGCCGGCCTGCTGGAGAAATCCGTGATTATGGATACCCAGGATTACCTGCGCATCGCCCGTCCTGAGCTTGTCACCTTCCATAAAGCGTAACTGCGATGGCTGACGCCCTGTCAGCCTTTTCGTTCCAGAAACAGCACGGAGGCAACGAGAATAGCGGCAATAGCGAAAAACGATGAGGAGATAATCAGCGTTTCAACAAACATGTGATCGTTCATGATGGCGACCCTTTTGCGATATCTGCTTTCGTTTTAATCCGCGTAAATGACAAGGTAATGACAACGATAAAATCTTTTTAAAACTGTTCTCTGCCGCGTTTGCGCGTACAGTAAACAGAACAATTTTTCTGGCAAGGATTCCCTATGTTTGACCCTACTCTGCTCATTCTTCTGGCACTGGCCGCGCTCGGCTTTGTCAGCCATAACACCACCGTCGCCATCTCGATTCTGGTGCTGATTATTGTGCGCGTGACCCCGTTAAATACCTTTTTCCCGTGGATAGAAAAACAAGGCCTCACCATCGGGATCATTATCTTGACCATTGGGGTAATGGCGCCGATCGCCAGCGGCACCCTTCCCGCATCAACCCTGCTGCACTCGTTCGTAAACTGGAAATCGCTGGTGGCGATCGCGGTGGGGATTTTTGTTTCGTGGCTGGGGGGACGCGGCGTCACGCTGATGAGCAGCCAGCCCTCGCTGGTGGCGGGTCTGCTGGTGGGCACCGTGCTGGGCGTGGCGCTCTTTCGTGGCGTACCGGTCGGCCCGCTGATTGCGGCAGGCCTTGTCTCTCTGTTTATCGGGAAGTCGTAGTCAGGCTGGCCATATAACGCGCCGGCGTCTGGCCCAGTCCCTTTCTGAACATGGTGATAAACGCGGTGGTAGAGTCATAGCCCAGTGACTGGGCCACCTGCTGTACCGATTTCCCGCCGATCAGGTGCTGTAATGCCACAATCAGCTGCAGCTGGTGACGCCAGCGGCGAAAGCTTAAACCGGTCTCTTTCACCACCAGCCGCGCCAGGCTGCGTTCGCTCATGGCGAAGTGGCTCGCCCACTGTGCCAGCGTCTGCCAGGCGGCAGGCTCTTCCGCCATCTTCTCGCTCATCAGCCGAATTTTAGGATGGGGCGAGACGGGCAGCTGCAGATGCTCCTGACGCTGGAGCGGCAGCTCGTCAAACAGGACGTCCACCAGACGCGAGGTGGCCGCGAGCTGCAGCTGTTCACGAGATTTTTCCGCGAGCGATAAAATCAGCTCCCGCACCAGGGTGGAGATTTTCAGGGTACAGCAGCGCTCGGGCAGGCTGACGGCCCCCGGCTCAATAAACAAAAAGCAGAGCTGCGCGCCCGGCGTGGCCCTGTTGCTGTGCGGTATCTGGCCGGGGATCCAGACGGCATACTGAGGTGGAACCATCAGCATGGCATTTTCCACTTCACAGGTGATTGCGCCGCCGAGGGCAAGAATCAGCTGCCCCTTACGGTGATGATGCCGGGGAATATACTGTTCCTCCGCCACTACCTGAATGCGAAATGCGACGGCCGCATCGTACTGGCTATCAGGATCGTAGCCTTCCAGTCCCAGACCAATCATCAGTTTGTCCGATATTAGCGATAAACTGTCATTTTAGCCTGATTTCAACCGCTGATAAAATCGGTATTGTGTGCGCTCGCTTGAACGTATGAGAACATAATGACTACTGCTATTCGCACCTCAGGAAAACACGTCGAGCTGTTGGTTGCAGGCATCCTGATGATTGCCACTACGCTTCGCGTCACCTTTACCGGCGCAGCGCCGCTGCTCGATACAATTCGTCTTGATTATGGCTTAAGTACGGCGCAAACCGGTCTGCTGACCACCCTGCCCCTGCTGGCTTTCGCCATTGTCTCGCCGCTCGCCGCGGGCGTTGCCCGGCGTATCGGCATGGAGCGCAGCCTGTTTATCGCCCTGCTGCTGATTTGCGTCGGGATTGCCGTTCGCTCCCTGCCTTCCGCCGCTTTGCTTTTCACCGGAACGGCGATCGTCGGCTGCGGTATTGCGCTCGGGAACGTGCTGTTACCCGGATTAATTAAGCGTGATTTTCCCGGCCAGGTGGCGAAGCTCACCGGCGCCTATTCCCTGACGATGGGCGTCTCGGCGGCGTTCGGTTCGGCAATGATCGTTCCCCTGGCACAGGGTAGCGCCGGCTGGCATGGCGCGCTGCTGATGCTGATGGCGTTTCCGCTGGTCGCGCTGCTGCTCTGGCTGCCCCAGTGGCGTCAGAAACACGTCGCAACGGTAACGGCCGCAGGCGCGCTACATAACCGCGCGATCTGGCGCTCGGCCCTCGCCTGGCAGGTCACGCTCTTTTTGGGGATAAACTCGCTGATTTACTACGTCATCATCGGCTGGCTGCCGGCGATACTGCTGAGCCACGGCTACAGCGAAGCGCAGGCTGGCTCGGTGCACGGTCTGTTGCAGCTGGCTACGGCCGTGCCGGGACTCGCCGTTCCGCTGATCCTCCACCGTCTGAAAGACCAGCGGGCGATCGCAGGCGCGGTGGCGCTGATGTGCGCGATAAGCGCGGCGGGATTATGGTTTATGCCGGGCATGGCGGTGATGTGGACGCTGGTGTTTGGCTTTGGCACAGGGGCAACGATGATCCTCGGCCTGACGTTCATCGGTCTGCGCGCCAGTTCTGCACACCAGGCGGCGGCGTTGTCCGGCATGGCGCAGTCGATTGGCTATCTGCTCGCCGCCTGCGGTCCCCCGCTGATGGGGAAAATTCACGATAGCGCGGGAAACTGGCAAAACCCGCTTCTGGGCTGCGCCCTGGCCGCCGTGATAATGGCCCTCTGCGGCATCTTAGCCGGGCGAGACCGGGAGATCGCGCCCCGTTAAACAGTGTGGCAGACCCTCGGGTCTGCCTTTTTTACCCGCGAGCGGCGCGCAGCATCGCCTGCACCAGCACGACCGGACGGCCTTCCAGCGCGGCACGCTCGTGCTGGAATAAGGTAATCACGAAGAACGGATGCGTAACCAGCTCTGCGGCGCGAATTTCCCCCTGATCGTCCCAGCCCGTAACATGCATATCACCGCTTTCCAGCGCCTGTGCAAACGCCGGCGACACACCATAGTTACAGTGATACCCCTCTTCAATTTCCGGCTTGCCGTATGCTTTGGCGATCAGCGTATTTTTGCGCAGTTCAATCGCATCGGTTTTTTCCACCAGCGAGCAGGTCAGCGGCGCAATCACCATGGTGCCTTCGGTATCCGTCTCAGCGTGTGCCGCATCGGCCCAGCCCAGCACGTTTCGGGCATACTCAATCAGCGCGTGCTGGAACCCGCCGCAGGTGCCCAGGAACGGGATGCTGTTTTCACGGGCGTAGCGCGCGGCGATAAAAGCGGCCTCGGTGTTTTTGTAGGGGCTGGCAGGAACCAGCCAGATGGCATCGTAGCCCACCAGATCTTCAGGGCTAGTCAGCTCCGTGGTGGCCAGCCAGTCGTAATCGGCGGTGAGGTCAAGGACTGCGGCGGCGTCATCAATGGCCAACGGGATCGCCTGATGCGCAATAACATTGGGATTGTAGTCGCCAACAAGCGCAATGCGCAGCGTCGTTTTAACCGGGAGGTGTTCCATGAAAGGTTCCTTATGCCAGAGTATTATCAGATAACATAAGGAACCTCAGACTACCGATCTTTTGCAATTATCACAATACCTTAAATTGGGAGGGTGAAATCATGATTCAGTGCAAACGCGTTTACGAACAGGCAGTTCCGGACGACGGCTATCGGGTGCTGGTGGACAAGCTCTGGCCTCGCGGGGTTAAAAAAACGGACCTCGTTTATGACGAATGGTGTAAAGCGCTCACGCCCTCGAATGAACTACGCAAGGCCTTTCATAGCGAAACCATTGATTTCACCGCCTTCAGTAAGGCCTATCGGGAAGAGCTTGCGCAGCATGCTAACGAGGGAGTGCGTCTGGCGACGCTGGCGCGCAGGCAGACCGTCACCCTGCTCTTTGCTGCCAAAAACACGGAGCAAAATCACGCCCTGATCTTAGCCGACTGGCTGCGTCATCTGTGATCAGCCGATCGTCAGTTCATCCAGAATTTGCGGCGCTTCATCCGGGGTGAGCGGCATCAAATGTTCGGCGCGTACAAACGCAAAGCCGTGCTGGTTGTCAAAGGCGTAGACATCACCCGTCACCAGCCAAAGCGCGCGATCTGCGGTGGCCGGTAATTGCGTCATCACGCCGTTGACCGGGTTAACAAAACGCAGACCAGGCTGGCAGAGGCCAAATAGCTCAACAGATTTACCAATATTGCGACGGCCTGACGCCGTGCGGGCACCCACGATCATCGCCATGCTGCCCGGTTTTAGCTGAAACATACTTCTCTCGCGGAAACGAATGCCAGAAACTGGCTAAGATTAATCCTAAAGAGAAGTGTATCGCAGGCGGTATCCGTCTGTCACCTGGTGGGTTGCGGACGATCGCGACGATAGAGCGTCCATTCATCGATCACTTCCCCGCCCGGTAATTTGCACTCGGTGCGAACGCCCTGCGGGCTTTGAATCGGGATCTGTTCCCCGCCTTTCTCCAGGCAGTAGACGGAGGCCGGGTTCGCCATACCAATAGCGTGCGGCGGTTTTGGCGCATCGGGTGGCGTGGGTTTTGCGGTACAGGCGGTCAGGGGAAGCGCCAGCGCCAGAAGCAGAAATCTCATCTCATTGATCCTTTTGACGTCATTACACCCTAAGGGTAACGGGTCATCGCCGCGTTCTCCATGATTTCTCCATTTTAACTGCACTTTTCAGCACTATAGTGTGGCATGTTCTCGATTTGACCAGAGAACATCATTCCGTAATCAAGATGTCTTTGCCCCGGTCTCAACAACGGGGCTTTTTTTCTCGCCTGCTCCCCGCTTCCTGCATATATTAAATTTTCTGTATTCATGTTTTACTATGCCTGAAGCTTAAAAACTCAGCATAACATGCAGATGCAGACGTCTTCTGCCTGGGAGTCATTCTACGTCATGTCGGATCTTATCCTCGCTCGCGTTTCAGAAACCCTTGCCACCGAGCAGTCCCTTGAAAGCCTCGTTCGCCAGCTGCTGGAGATGCTGGAGATTGTCACCGACATGGAGTCGACCTACCTGACGAAGGTCGATATCGAGGCGCGGCTGCAGCACATCCTCTACGCACGCAACAGCAAGCAGATGACGATCCCGGAGGGTCTGAGCGTCCCATGGGACGAGACGCTGTGCAAGCGTGCGCTGGACAGTGACACGTTATTCAGCAATGACGTACCCGAACGTTGGCCCGAGTGTGAAGCCGCAAAAGCGCTTGGCATTACGACCTACATGAGTATTCCTGTCCATCTTGCGGATGGTTCACTCTACGGTACGCTCTGCGCCACCAGCACGGCCAGAAAGCCGCTTAGCGAGCGCGGGGAACAGGTTCTGAAGCTCTTCGCCGGGCTGATCGCCCAGTCCATTCAGAAAGAGTCGCTGGTAACCCAGCTTCGCGAAGCCAATGCGGCCCTCATCGCGCACTCCTACACGGATGCCCTTACCGGTTTACCCAACCGTCGCGCCATTTTTGAAGATCTGACCACGCTGTTTTCTCTGGCCCGGCACCTTAAGCGTAACGCCATCATCGCGTTCATCGATCTGAATGATTTCAAACTGATTAACGATCGTTACGGCCATGAGGCTGGCGACCAGTTCCTGATAGAAGTGGGCAAGCGTTTGACGGAAGAGAAACAGGAGGACGATATTATCGGCCGACTGGGCGGTGATGAATTTCTGGTCGCATCGCTGAGCCAGCTCCACGAGGACGGAGATAACGCGCAGGTTACGCTGCTCAAAACGCGCCTCAGCGCCTGTATCGCAGGCGAATACTGGCTGGGCAGCGTTCATATTATTTATCCGGGCGCCAGCCTCGGCGTTATCGAAGTGGACCCTGCCGCAACCGATCCTGACAGCGCATTACGCGACGCGGATGTCGCGATGTATCAGGATAAGAAAGGAAAAAGCAAAACACGCTTTCTCACTATGGATTAACCCCGTACACTCTACGGCGTTACAAAAACCGAAACAGGTGATGATATGAGAATAGGGATCCTCTTCCCGGTCGTTATTTTTATAACGGCGGTGATTTTTTTAGCGTGGTTTTTTGTCGGTGGTTACGCGGCGCCTGGGGCATAAATGAGAAAAACGACCCTCATTATGCTGATCGTTGCCATCGCGGCGTTTGCCGGCACCCAGCTTGGCTGGTGGTAAACGCCAATACGTAAAAAGGCCGCCATCTGGCAGCCTTTTTTCAACGCTTTTAAGCCTTAGCTTTTGATTTTTCTGTAGATAAACAGAACAACCAGCGCACCAATCACCGCGACGGCGAAACTGCCGAAGTTAAAGCCATCGACTTTGCCAAAACCGAACAGCGTACTGATCCAGCCGCCGACTACTGCGCCGACAATACCCAGTATTACGGTGACGATAAACCCACCGCCATCTTTGCCCGGCATGATCCACTTCGCCAGAATACCCGCAATAAGCCCAAAGATAATCCAGGATAAAATTCCCATAACTTTCCTCTCTGTATGGTTTTTGTCATTAAATCAACGACACAAAAAAGAATAGCACAGGATTTCAGAAAGGAAATTTGTGATAGGCGTCACAATGAGAGAGTGAGTGATTATTCATCAACAAAAAGAGCGTGCCACATAAACTGTGGGGTTGCATCTTTTGTTGAGAAAGATTATCTTTCTCAACACTGAATAGTTGAGCGAAATACTCAGGTATTCAGTACGACATTGCTCACATTGCTTCCAGTATTTCTTGCCCACTCCTGAGTGGGCTTTTTTTTTCTGCTCATACCCCAACAAACGCGTAACGGTTACGTCCTGCGCGCTTTGCCTGATAGAGGGCCTGGTCAGCGGCAATAATGATATTTTGCTGGCTGCCAGCGATGTCGACGGCACGTGCGGTAGAAATCCCGACGCTGACCGTTACCCGTCCGAAGGGGCTAAAAGCATGCGCAATTTGCAGGGAAAACACATTGCGAATAATCGTCTGCGCCAGTCGGAGCGCATCCTGGATATCCGTATCCGGCAATATCAGCGCAAACTCTTCTCCGCCGTATCGCGCCACAATCTGATTATCACGCGTAAGGCTCTCCCTGAGGCTGTTTCCGAGCATTGCCAGACACCGGTCCCCTTCCGGATGACCGTAGTTATCGTTGTATTTTTTGAAGTAATCCACGTCTACGATCAGTATCGAAATCGGTGCGTCATGCTCAGCACACATAGTGATTTCCGAGAGGATTTTTTCATCAAAGAAGCGGCGGTTGTACAGCCCGGTCAACGCATCTTCTGAGGCAATAATCTTCAGCGCTTTGTTATCCCTTGTTTTTCGGGACAGGTCGGAATACAGGAAGTATGACGCCACAATGAGGATCGCCGTGAACACGAAAATGAGCACCGCCAGCTGAATGGCCTGTTTGCGCCAGGGTGCAAGGGCTTCATCAATGCTAACGGCCACGGTGGTGACCAGTCCGTAGCGTCTGTTTTTCTCGTAGGCATAAATGCGCTCGATTTTATCAAACCGTGAGATGGAGCTGGCTATCCCCGAATTTTGTACCTTGAGATATTTCCTGAATAGCGGTGAATCAGAAACAATCGTGCCGATATAAGTATTTTTAAAGGGATAACGGACCAGCAGCACGCCTGATTGCGTCGTTAAGCCGATGACGCCCGAGTGACCGATATTAATCTGCCCGTAGAGTGCCAGAAAATTTTCGATACCCAGCGTCACCACCACCACTCCGTTAAATGCCCCGCTCTCGGTTTCAAGGCGTCGACTGATGGTGATAACCCATTTGCCATTGGTTCTGCTTACCACCGGCTCCCCAATAAAAATCTGCTGAGTTTTATTTTCTTTGTGATAGATAAAAAACTCTCTGTCCGAGCCTTTGCGTGACCCGGTAAAACTTTCATGCAGTGCGGTGAAGATATCGCCCTGAGCGTTGTAAACAACCACATTATTAATCTGGGTAAGAAGGTTATCCTGATTATTGATCATGTGCTGAATATTGGTCGCCTGCTGCGGGGTCATACCATAAATTTCGATTATGTCGGAAACGGTAGTAATTAACATTTCACTCTGGCGCATGATCCCCTCGGTGTAGACATCAAGGGTATGGCTCAGGTTAGCAACGCTGGTATTAATTTGCTGGATTGACTGCTGTCTGGACGTGGCTATTTGGACGGCGAGCGACAGCGAGAGGATCAATGAAACAATGATGACGGTAATGGTTGTTGTGTAAAAAGTATTTTTCACATGCACGAGCTTTTCCACCTTATCACGCCTGACATCCCTGGCTGACAACTCTTGTCACTGTAACAAAGCTCGGGATAAGAGGAAAATGAATTGCACTTAAGCAGACAACGGAAGCTTGCCTTTATTTTGATTTACAAACTTACGATCTCCCTGGGTTTAGATAAAATGACTTTAATAAAATCGATATAGGAGACGGGCTTACCAAAATAATATCCCTGTAACAGGGTTATCTCATTACGGTTGAGATACTCCAGCTGCTCTTTTGTTTCTACTCCTTCAGCTACAATGCGCAATGAGAGTTTTTTCGCCAGATCAATGACGCAGTCCAGCAGGATCGTTGAGTCCTTTTCCTCTGAAACCCGGTTCACAAAGCTTTTATCAATTTTAATATAATCAATGGCAAGCGCATTAAGGCATGACAGCCCGGAATAACCCGTACCAAAATCATCAAGGGCAATAACAAAACCGGCGTTATGCAGCATGTTGAGGTTTTCCACCAGGTGAGGATTATCGATCAGCGGTTCACGCTCGGTCACCTCGAGAACCAGTTTGACTTCTTTACCCTGAAACCCCTTCCCGAAGACGCGACAGTCCCCGATAAAGGAAGGTGCATTGATGTGTCTGGCGCTGATGTTCACCCCGATATGAAACCCGTCCGGTAGCTTAGGCAACAGTGGTTTAAGCTGTGCGACCACTTTCGCCATCAACCCTTTGGTTAACGGGATAATTAAACCGCTACGTTCGGCAATCGGAATAAAGACATCCGGCGGGATAAAGCCTGACTTTGGATGTTTCCATCTCGCCAGGACCTCAACGCCGTACAACCCGCCGGTATCCCCGTTCACGATCGGCTGATAATAAGGCTCGATCTCCCCCTGCAAAATGGCTTTGCGCAAATCGTCTTCGAATGAGGTGCTTTTCCCCTTGTAACGGCGGATCAAAATGCCCACCGCCACGGATAATGCAAGAATAAGCAGTGTCAGGCTCCATCCCTGCTGCAGTAGCCGCGTCAGGCTAAAAAAGGCAGGAGGCTGCCAGGCCAGGCTAAAGGGGAACTGCGAAGATGTCGTAAGTGACCCCGCCCACGAGGCCGCTTTCCAGCCGGTCACATCACCGCTGCGGGTAAACATTCTTTCGCCGACAACCAGTCCCAGGCCAACGCTATTTGATGCGCTCGTAATGGCATCCTGCAAATGCGCGTCGCTGATGCTGACCATGACGCGCCCTCCCGCAACGGGCATCTGAAAGACAAGCACCGGCATGCCGTTCACCAGCCGATTGCCGGGTAGCAGCATCAACTTTTCGGCAGGTAAGGTCTCAGGGTGAATAATCAATACGCCATTCCCGGGAAGGGAAGTACAGATGATTCTGCCCTGCTGCTGGATCATGATGGCGCGCAGATGCGGTTTTAGCGCGGCTTCCGTCCCCAACGCCAGCTGTCCGCTACTGGTACACCCCTGCTCCGCAACGCGCTTCGCCGTGCTGGCCGCACTGACTGCTTCAGCCAGAATACTTTCTATTTTTTGGGTGCTTGCCGTCGCGGCATGACTATTACTCAGCTTCGCCATCTGCCATAGCTGCCAGTTAATAATCAGAATGCCGCTCAGAAAAAGAAACAGGGCACTCATAATAGGGATCATCACGTTGCGCATGATGTTTTCCTTAATAGAAAAAACAAGCATGGATGTACTAGAAGAAAAGCCTGTGCTAATCCGGCGTTGCTTATGACAATGAAAATAGCTTAGCTAAGAATTGTCTTAAAAAACTGATGCTTTCGTATGAGTTCACCTGCCTGAATTTGCTCACATGACGTGACTATCAGGCTTGTTCCTTGCCCAGGCTGTGTTAAGCTTTGTGAAATCAGGGAGCGGACTGGATATCTGGAAAATGAAAAAGCGCATTGCCGTTGCTATCGTTTCAACGCTTCTGGTCTTCCTGTCTCTTTATGCCGTCAATGCTGTCATCACAGGACAGCAGAAGAGCAAACAGCTCGAAATATCCCGAACCCTTTTACATTATTCAGAAGACCTGTCCCAAAACGTTGCGCTGGGCCTAAAAAGCATAACGACGCAGGGATGTGATAAAGCCAGCCTTGATAGCTATAGACAAATCAAGCTTAATAATCTTTATTTTGGCGATATTGGTTTTATCGAAAAGGGAAAAATAGTCTGTACCGCTTTTTGGGGGAAACTCGCAACGCCCGTTGCACTTCCTGCAGAACTGCATAAAACGCCGAGAGGCTTTCTCCTGGCCCAGTTTTCGCGAAAAGACTTTTTCACGGGCAACGCGGCAATTTATAACAATATTATTATCTTCACCTCCCGCTATGCTTACGATAAATTCAGCCCGGTTACCGCAAGTTATTCGCTAAGTGCTACCACGAAAGACTTCGGCAGAGTCTTTTTTTCGGCCGCTCCGGAGCTAAATCAGCAGAGCTGGCTGCATTCGACGTTGTTTACCCTGACCCTGACGCAGTGCAGCGCCTTCTGGGACCTGTGCGTCATCGTGAAGCATCATGACGCTGGGCTGGCCTCGTTACCTCCGTTTATCTTTGCGCTTCTTGCGGTCATTCTCTGTTTGATCTGGATCGCGATTACGTTGTTTATCTTCCGAATCTATGAAGATCGTTTTTCTCTGGAACGCACGCTGATCAAAGCCGTCATCACGAATACCATCTGCGTTAACTATCAGCCCATTATCCGCATTCACGATAAAAAAATCGTGGGTGTTGAAGTTCTGTCGAGATGGCGCGATCAAAAGCACGGGGACGTCTCTCCGGAGCTGTTTATTCCATTAATTAAGAAGATTGGTCTGTATAAAAAATATTATAGTAATATTATCGAAAAATCCCTTTCCGAAATTGCCCCACTGGCGATAAAACACCAGCTGATAGTCTCAATCAACGTTGGGCGGAAGGAAATTGAAGATGGACAGTTCATTACCATTTTGCGTCGTGCGTGTTTTGCCAATCACCTACCCCTTTCCCTGATGAAGGTCGAACTCTCTGAGAAAGCCGTTTCAACGGCAGATATCCTCGAGGGATTCTGTCGGGAGCTCAAATCGCTCGGCGTTAAAATATCAATAGATGATTTTGGCGTGCAAAACTCGAACCTCGCCCGCCTGTCGCTGCTTGAATATGATGAAATCAAAATTGATAAGTCGCTGGTGGACGGCATCAGCGAGCATTATAAGCAAAACATCTTCGCTATCTTCAGCGATGCTCTTGCAAGATTGAATAAAACGCTTGTATTCGAGGGCGTGGAAAATGAAATTCAATATCGCTTTATTGCGGACAGATATCCCGATGCCCTGATCCAGGGATGGTATTTTTCAAAAGCACTCACCCGCAGCGAACTGGCGAAGCAACTCACCGGCGTCACACCGTAATCCAAAACTGGCGTGCCCGTTTTTTCCAGTCGGGCATTTCAATTTTTTACGCAAAAACATATAGTCGTCACAATCAGACGGTAGATTACCCTGAAGCACACTCATATTTTGGTTAAAAACGTGAAATTATCCTTACTATTCCCAGTGGTACTCTTTTGCCTGACCGTTATTTTCGCGCTGTTTATCGACGCCCCCGCTTCGCATATTCTGCGGAAAAAGTGCATGTGGTCCGATAGCGTGATGCTTAGCTGTATCGCAAAGCATCAGCATAACGGTTTTTGAAGCAGGCTATTCATTTCCCCACTGATTGAGGAAGTTCGCAATATCATCAATGCGCCCCGCACGGATCCCGGCCTCAGCGGCCATCACCTGCTGGGCTTCCTCGCTAATCTCCTCGTTATTCGATAAACGGGTAAGCAGCAGCTGGAAATAATGTGCCAGCGCGTCGAGCTCTGACTCAGCGACGGACTCTGCGGCTTCCGTCGCGTACTCATCGGCAATGTCATAATATTTCAGTGGGATATCGTTGTTCATAACTGTCTCGTCGCTAACCTGTAAGGGTGAAGCCATCAGTATATCGGACGCCTTATCTCAACCAAAGCATTGCTTCAGATGAGCAACGCAAGCAGCGCCGCGAGAGCGGGTACGGCCTGTACATACAAAATTTTCCGGCTGGCGGTGGCTGCGCCAAAGAGCCCGGCGATCAGCACGCAGGCCAGGAAGAAGATGGCCACCTGAATACCCTTTTCGCCGAGCCAGAGGCTCCAGAGCAGACCTGCCGCCAGAAAACCGTTATACAGCCCCTGATTCGCGGCCAGTACGCGGGTATCGCGCGCAAAATCAGGACGCAGATTAAAGGCCTTGTGCCCTGTTTTGGTATTCCACAGGAACATTTCCAGCACAAGAATGTAGAGATGGATGAGTGCAACGACAGCGATAAGAATAGTAGCTAGCATCGTGTTGTCTCCCGCAGGCAGAGGCAAAAAAAACGGGAACCCTCAGGCCCCCGCTCTTGTTTAACCCAGAAACTGGATTACATGTTCGCGATAATCGCGTCGCCAAACTCTGAACATTTCAGCAGCTTAGCGCCTTCCATCAGACGTTCGAAATCGTAAGTTACGGTTTTCGCGTTAATCGCACCTTCCATACCTTTAACGATCAGGTCTGCGGCTTCGAACCATTCCATATGACGCAGCATCATCTCTGCAGACAGGATGATAGAGCCTGGGTTCACTTTGTCCTGACCCGCGTATTTTGGTGCAGTACCGTGTGTCGCTTCGAACAGGGCGCATTCATCACCGATGTTCGCGCCAGGGGCGATACCGATACCGCCAACCTGCGCTGCCAGGGCGTCAGAAATGTAGTCACCGTTCAGGTTCATACAGGCAATCACGTCGTATTCTGCAGGACGCAGCAGGATCTGCTGCAGGAACGCATCGGCGATCACATCTTTAATGACGATCTCTTTGCCGGTGTTCGGGTTTTTGATCTTCTGCCATGGGCCGCCGTCGATCAGCTCACCGCCGAACTCTTCTTTCGCCAACTGGTAGCCCCAGTCTTTGAACGCGCCTTCGGTGAACTTCATGATGTTGCCTTTGTGAACCAGGGTCACAGAGTCGCGGTCGTTGGTGATAGCGTATTCAATCGCCGCACGCACAAGACGCTTGGTCCCTTCTTCGGAACATGGCTTGATGCCGATACCACAATGCTCAGGGAAGCGAATTTTCTTCACGCCCATCTCTTCGCGCAGGAATTTAATCACTTTTTCTGCGTCAGCAGAGTCCGCTTTCCATTCGATACCCGCGTAGATGTCTTCTGAGTTTTCGCGGAAGATAACCATATCGGTCAGTTCAGGGTGCTTAACCGGGCTTGGGGTGCCCTGATAGTAACGAACCGGACGCAGACACACGTACAGGTCCAGCTCCTGACGCAGTGCCACGTTCAGGGAACGGATACCGCCGCCAACTGGCGTCGTCAGTGGGCCTTTAATAGCAACGCGGTAGTCGCGGATCAGGTCCAGCGTTTCTGCTGGCAGCCAGACGTCCTGGCCATAAACTTGAGTAGATTTCTCACCGGTGTAAATTTCCATCCAGGAAATTTTACGCTCGCCTTTGTAGGCTTTCTCAACAGCGGCATCAACCACTTTCAGCATCGCCGGGGTAACGTCTACACCGATTCCGTCACCTTCAATGAACGGGATAATCGGATTGTGAGGAACGTTAATCTTGCCGTTTTGCAGGGTGATCTTTTTACCTTCCGCCGGAACAACTACTTTGCTTTCCATTAACCTCTCCTTCGAGCGCTTCTGGTTGTTACTGATCTTATGTTAATAAATTGTAATGAGCCCTTCGATAGTACCTGATTGTCCTGCGCCATGAAAGGTCTTCGTTCTTAGGCTATAATGCGGCAATTGATAACGCCTGAAAATACCATGAAGAAAACTTCTTTTACAAAACACCGGGTTGAGCGATTCAGCTCACGACAAGCCGCCAGAAGACCGCAAGAAACCCAGCCAAAGCGGGTTATTTTGTTCAATAAACCCTACGATGTTTTGCCGCAGTTTACCGATGAAGCCGGGCGCAGCACGCTGAAGGATTTTATTCCCGTTCAGGGCGTCTACGCAGCCGGGCGTCTGGACCGCGACAGCGAAGGCCTGCTGGTCTTAACCAACGACGGCGCGCTGCAGGCGAGGCTCACGCAGCCGGGCAAACGCACCGGCAAAATTTACTTCGTCCAGGTCGAAGGCGAGCCGGACGAACAAACGCTGGAAAAATTGCGTAAAGGCGTCACGCTGAACGACGGCCCAACCCTGCCCGCAGGTATTGAACGCGTGAATGAACCGGAGTGGCTGTGGCCGCGCAATCCGCCGATCCGTGAACGCAAATCCATCCCGACAAGCTGGCTCAAAATCACCCTTTATGAAGGCCGCAACCGTCAGGTTCGCCGCATGACCGCACACGTCGGCTTCCCTACCCTGCGTCTGATTCGCTACGCCATGGGCAGCTACACGCTGGAAACGCTGGCAAACGGCGAATGGCGCGACGTCACCCCTTAAGGAGTAACTATGTTTAAACCTCATGTTACGGTTGCCTGCGTGGTCCACGCCCGGGGTAAATTCCTGGTTGTCGAAGAGATCATTAACGGCAAAGCGCTGTGGAACCAGCCTGCCGGGCACCTTGAAGCCAATGAGACCCTGCTGCAGGCAGCGAAACGCGAGCTGTGGGAAGAGACCGGTATTCACGCTGAACCCCAGCACTTCATCCGTATGCACCAGTGGATTGCGCCCGACAGCACCCCATTCCTGCGCTTTTTATTCGCCGTTGAGCTTAGCGAAACGTGCGCCACTGAGCCGCAGGATGACGATATCGACCGCTGTCTGTGGGTCACCGCCGACGAGATCCTGAACGCGCCAAACCTGCGCTCCCCGCTGGTTGCGGAAAGCATTCGCTGCTGGCAGTCAGGCGCACGCCTGCCGCTGGATGTCATCGGCGCATTTAACTGGCCGTTTACAGAGGGTGCCAATGGTGGGGGGGCGTGATAGAATACGCCGCCTTGAAGTTCAATGTCGTGAGTATTCCATGTCAGATAACAGCCAGAAAAAAGTGATCGTCGGCATGTCCGGCGGTGTCGATTCCTCCGTTTCCGCCTACCTGTTACAGCAACAGGGCTATAAGGTGGAGGGACTGTTCATGAAGAACTGGGAGGAAGATGACGGCGAGGAATACTGCACTGCCGCAGCGGATCTTGCCGACGCACAGGCCGTATGCGATAAGCTCGGCATTGAACTGCACACCGTTAACTTTGCCGCAGAATACTGGGACAACGTTTTTGAACTGTTCCTGGAAGAGTACAAAGCGGGCCGCACGCCGAACCCGGATATTCTGTGCAACAAAGAGATCAAATTTAAGGCCTTCCTGGAATTCGCCGCGGAAGATTTGGGCGCTGACTACATCGCGACCGGCCACTACGTGCGTCGTGCAGACGTGAATGGTAAAAGCCAGCTGCTGCGCGGTCTGGACGGCAACAAAGATCAAAGCTATTTCCTCTATACGCTGAGCCACGAGCAGATCGCCCAGAGCCTGTTCCCGGTCGGCGAGCTGGAAAAGCCGCAGGTGCGTAAAATCGCCGAAGAGCTGGACCTGATCACCGCGAAGAAAAAAGACTCTACCGGCATCTGCTTCATCGGCGAGCGTAAATTCCGCGATTTCCTGGGGCGCTACCTGCCCGCACAGCCGGGTAAGATCGTCACCGTCGACGGGGAAGAGATTGGCCAGCACCAGGGGCTGATGTACCACACCTTAGGCCAGCGTAAAGGCCTGGGTATCGGCGGGACGAAAGAAGGTAGCGAAGATCCGTGGTACGTGGTCGACAAAGATGTCGAAAACAATATTCTGGTTGTTGCTCAGGGGCACGACCATCCGCGTCTGATGTCCGTTGGCCTGATCGCGCAACAGCTGCACTGGGTCGATCGTGAGCCGCTGAAAGGCACGCTGCGCTGCACGGTGAAAACACGCTACCGTCAGACCGATATTCCTTGCACCGTTACCGCGCTCGATGACGATCGCATTGACGTGCGCTTCGACGAGCCGGTTGCCGCCGTCACCCCAGGTCAGTCTGCTGTCTTCTACAGCGGTGAGATCTGCCTGGGCGGCGGGATCATTGAACAGCGCCTGCCGCTGCCTGCTGTTTAATACGATTGCACACATAAAGGAGACCGTGTGGCGAAGAACTATTATGACATCACCCTGGCGCTGGCGGGAATTTGCCAGTCAGCCCGTCTGGTGCAACAGCTCGCGCATCAGGGTCATTGCGACGCTGATGCCCTGCACGTTTCACTGAACAGCGTTATCGATCTTAACCCCGGCTCGACCCTGGGCGTGTTCGGCGGCAGTGAAACCAATCTTCGTCTCGGTCTTGAAACCCTGCTTGGCGTACTTAACGCCAGCAGCCGTCAGGGGTTAAATGCAGAGCTGACCCGCTACACGTTGAGCCTGATGGTGCTGGAGCGTAAGCTGAGCGCAGCAAAAGGCGCGCTTAATACCCTGGGCGATCGCATTGCCAGGCTACAGCGTCAGCTCGATCATTTTGACCTGCAGTCCGAAACGCTGCTCAGCGCGATGGCCGGCATTTATGTTGACGTCATCAGCCCGCTGGGCCCGCGTATTCAGGTCACCGGGTCCCCTGCCGTGCTGCAAAGCCCGCAGGTACAGGCAAAAGTGCGCGCGTCTCTGCTGGCAGGTATCCGCGCCGCCGTGCTGTGGCACCAGGTCGGTGGTGGCCGCCTGCAGTTAATGTTTTCTCGTAATCGCCTGACCACTCAGGCAAAACAAATTCTTGCTCATTGTTAACCTCCCGGAGTTGCGAATTATGGAATTATCCTCACTGACCGCCGTATCCCCTGTCGATGGACGCTACGGCGATAAAGTCAGCGCGCTGCGCGGGATCTTCAGCGAATATGGTTTGCTGAAGTTCCGTGTTCAGGTTGAAGTACGCTGGCTGCAAAAGCTGGCCGCCCAGGCAGCAATCAAGGAAGTTCCTGCTTTTGACGAAAAGGCAAACGATTACCTTGATAAAATCGTTGCTGAGTTTAGCGAACAAGACGCCGCGCGCATTAAAACCATTGAACGCACTACCAACCACGACGTGAAGGCGGTTGAGTACTTCCTGAAAGAGAAAGTGGAAAGCGTCCCTGCGCTGCACGCCGTGTCTGAGTTCATTCACTTCGCCTGTACCTCTGAAGACATCAACAACCTGTCCCATGCGCTGATGCTCTCCACCGCGCGCAAAGAGGTGGTGCTGCCTTACTGGCGTAAAATCATCGACGCAGTAAAAGCGCTGTCCGTGGAATACCGCGACATTCCGCTGCTCTCCCGTACTCACGGCCAGCCAGCCACCCCGTCCACGATGGGTAAAGAGATGGCCAACGTCGCGTACCGTATGGAGCGCCAGTATCGTCAGCTGGAACAGGTTGAAATTCTTGGCAAAATCAACGGCGCGGTCGGTAACTATAACGCCCACATCGCCGCTTACCCGGAAGTGGACTGGCACCAGTTCAGCGAAGAGTTCGTGACCTCTCTGGGCATTCAGTGGAACCCGTACACCACCCAGATTGAGCCGCACGACTATATCGCCGAGCTGTTTGACTGCATCGCGCGCTTCAACACCATCCTGATCGACTTCGATCGTGACGTGTGGGGCTACATCGCCCTGAACCACTTCAAACAGAAAACCATCGCGGGTGAAATCGGCTCTTCCACCATGCCGCACAAAGTAAACCCAATCGACTTCGAAAACTCCGAAGGCAACCTGGGCCTGGCGAATGCCGTGCTGCAGCATATGGCGAGCAAACTGCCGGTATCCCGCTGGCAGCGCGACCTGACCGACTCCACCGTATTGCGTAACCTGGGCGTGGGCATCGGCTACGCGCTGATCGCGTATCAGTCCACCCTGAAAGGCGTAAGCAAACTGGAAGTAAACCGTGACCGTCTGCTGGACGAGCTGGATCACAACTGGGAAGTGCTGGCGGAGCCGATTCAGACCGTGATGCGTCGTTACGGTATCGAAAAACCGTATGAGAAGCTGAAAGAGCTGACCCGTGGCAAACGCGTTGACGCCGAAGGCATGAAGCAGTTTATCGACGGCCTGGCGCTGCCGGAAGAAGAGAAAACGCGCCTGAAGGCGATGACCCCGGCGAACTACATTGGCCGCGCCATCACCATGGTTGACGAGCTGAAGTAACGCCCCTCTCCCCCTTTTCGCCCGAAAAGGGGGATGCTTTTCCCCGGTTTACTCAATGTTTATCCCCAAAACAACATAATCAGCGTTAAACTATTCATACCAATTATTTAGGGAGAAGAGATGATGCGCGTACTGGTTGTTGAGGATAACGCATTGCTACGTCATCACCTGAAGGTTCAGCTTCAGGAGATGGGACATCAGGTGGACGATGCTGAAGACGCAAAAGAAGCCGATTATTATCTCAATGAACACCTGCCGGATATCGCCATTGTCGATTTAGGGCTGCCTGACGAAGACGGTCTGTCGTTGATTCGCCGCTGGCGCAGCCACGATGTCTCCCTACCGGTTCTGGTTCTGACCGCCCGTGAAGGCTGGCAGGATAAGGTCGAAGTGCTGAGCGCGGGTGCGGATGATTACGTCACCAAGCCGTTTCATATTGAAGAGGTGGCGGCGCGCATGCAGGCGCTGTTACGCCGCAATAGCGGGCTGGCCTCACAGGTTATTTCCATCCCGCCTTTCCAGGTCGATCTTTCCCGTCGGGAGTTAGCGATCAATGATGAAGTGATCAAGCTTACCGCCTTCGAATACACCATTATGGAAACGCTGATCCGTAACAACGGCAAAGTGGTAAGCAAAGATTCCTTAATGCTCCAGCTTTACCCTGATGCGGAACTGCGCGAGAGCCATACCATTGACGTGCTGATGGGGCGTTTGCGCAAGAAAATTCAGGCGCAGTACCCGCAGGATGTGATCACCACCGTCCGTGGTCAGGGCTACCTGTTCGAATTACGCTAAATGAGAGTGATTTTGCGCCACATTCTGCCCCTCTCCCTGAGGGTTCGTTTCTTACTGGCAACGGCCGCCGTCGTGCTGGTGCTGTCACTCTCCTACGGCATGGTCGCCCTGGTGGGCTATAGCGTCAGCTTTGATAAAACAACCTTTCGGCTGCTGCGTGGCGAAAGCAATCTTTTTTATACCCTGGCGAAGTGGGAAAACAATCAAATCACCGTCGAAATGCCGGAAAACCTCAACCAGCAGAGTCCAACGCTGGCCCTGATTTATGACGAAAAGGGCAAGCTACTGTGGGCGCAGCGTGACATCCCATGGCTGGTCAAAAGCATTCGTCCGGACTGGCTCAGAACCAACGGGTTTCATGAAATTGAAGCCGATCTCAACACCACCAGCTCGCTGATCCGTGAAGATCGCTCCCTGCAGCAAAAGCTGAACGAGATCCGCGCCGACAATGCCGAAACGGAGATGACGCATTCCGTCGCGATTAACCTCTATCCGGCGACGCTAAACATGCCGCAGCTGACCATTGTGGTGATCGACACCATTCCGGTCGAGCTTAAGCGTTCTTATATGGTCTGGAGCTGGTTCATCTATGTTCTGGCTGCGAATCTCCTGCTGGTGATCCCGCTGCTGTGGGTGGCGGCATGGTGGAGCTTGCGCCCCATTGAATCACTGGCGAAAGAGGTTCGCGAGCTGGAGGAACATCATCGCGAGAAGCTGAACCCGGAAACCACGCGCGAGCTCACCAGCCTGGTGCGAAACCTCAACCGCCTGCTGAAAAGCGAACGCGAACGCTATGATAAATACCGTACGACGCTTACCGACCTGACCCACAGCCTGAAAACCCCGCTCGCGGTCATGCAAAGTACCCTCCGTTCAATGCGCAGTTCGAAGCTGAGCGTCGACGATGCTGAGCCGGTGATGCTGGAACAGATCAGCCGTATTTCACAGCAAATTGGCTATTACCTGCATCGCGCCAGCATGCGTTCCGGCAGCGCGCTGCTGAGCCGCGAGCTGCACCCGGTTGCCCCGCTTCTGGATAACCTCACGTCCGCCCTCAACAAGGTGTATCAGCGTAAAGGGGTGAATATCAGCCTCGATATCTCGCCAGAGATAAGCTTTGTGGGTGAAAAAAATGACTTCATGGAAGTGATGGGTAACCTGCTGGATAACGCCTGCAAATACTGCCTGGAGTTCGTGGAAGTATCTGCGCGCCAGACGGAAACCGAGCTGCATATTATCGTTGAGGATGATGGCCCGGGGATCCCGCGCAATAAGCGTGACGTGGTGTTCGATCGCGGGCAGCGCGCCGATACGTTACGTCCAGGACAGGGGGTAGGATTAGCCGTCGCGCGCGAGATTGTCGACCAGTACGACGGGAAAATCGAAACCAGCGAGAGCCTGCTGGGCGGCGCCAGAATGGAGGTCATTTTTGGTCGCCAGCAGCCCACATCGAACGATAGTTAACCCGTTATGTGAAAAATGCGAGGATCTCGCAGCCGGGGGGCTGAGCTTCCGTTATAATCCGAGTCAGTAAGAGCCTGCGGAATAAAAAAATTATGGATTATCACTTAACGCTTAACTGGCCCGAGTTTATTGAACGTTACTGGCAAAAACGCCCGGTGGTTCTGAAACGCGGGTTCAGCAATTTTGTCGACCCCATCTCGCCTGACGAGCTGGCCGGTCTGGCCATGGAAAACGAAGTCGACAGCCGTCTGGTCAGCCACCAGGACGGGAAATGGCAGGTTAGCCACGGTCCTTTCGAAAGCTACGATCACCTCGGTGAAAACAACTGGTCTCTGCTGGTGCAGGCGGTCAACCACTGGCACGAGCCAACTGCCGCCTTAATGCGTCCGTTCCGCGCCCTGCCCGACTGGCGCATGGACGATCTGATGATCTCCTTCTCCGTGCCTGGCGGCGGCGTGGGTCCACATCTGGACCAGTACGACGTATTCATCATTCAGGGTACGGGCCGCCGCCGCTGGCGCGTGGGCGAAAAAGTACCTATGAAGCAGCACTGCCCGCATCCGGACCTGCTGCAGGTTGATCCGTTTGAAGGGATTATCGACGAAGAGCTGGAGCCGGGCGATATTCTCTACATTCCGCCTGGATTCCCTCACGAGGGTTACTCCCTGGAAAACTCCCTCAACTACTCCGTGGGGTTCCGCGCGCCAAGCGGCCGCGAGATGATCAGCGGATTTGCCGACTACGTTCTGCAACGCGAGCTGGGCAGCTATCGTTACAGCGACCCCGATGTGCCTGCACGCGAGCATCCGGCCGATATCCTGCCCGCAGAGCTGGATAAGCTGCGCGGCATGATGCTGGATTTGATCAACGAACCGGAACATTTCCGTCAGTGGTTTGGCGAGTTTATCAGCCAGTCTCGTCATGAGTTGGACGTTGCGCCACCGGAGCCGCCTTATCAGGCTGACGAGATTTATGATGCGCTCCAGCAGGGCGACAAGCTGGTACGTCTGGGCGGGTTGCGCGTGCTGCGCATTGGCGAGGAGGTATTCGTCAACGGCGAGAAGCTGGACTCTCCGCACCGTCCAGCGCTCGATTCCATTGCCAGCCATCTGGTGCTGACTGCCGATACCTTTGGCGATGCGCTGGAAGACCCGTCTTTCCTCGCAATGCTGGCCGCATTGGTTAACAGCGGGTACTGGTTCTTTGAGGACTGAGTCGCCTTAATGCCCGGTGGCGCTTCGCCACCGGGCTTTTCTTACCGCTTCGCGGTCAACTCCGCTATCCGCACTATCACCTTCACCGCTTTTTCCATTCCTTCCAGCGTCACAAACTCATGCTTGCCATGGTAGTTGTAGCCACCGGTAAACAGGTTCGGGCACGGTAGCCCCATGAATGACAGCTGAGAGCCGTCGGTGCCGCCGCGAATCGGTTTTAATGTCGGTTCAATATCGCAGTCGCGCATCGCCTGCTGGGCGATATCGAGAATATGCGGATGCGCCATCACCTTCTCGCGCATATTGTAATAGCTGTCTTCGATGATGAGCTCAATGTAGCAGTCGGGATGCAGGCCCTTACCCACCTTCTTGGCGATCTCCATCATATTACGCTTGCGTGCCTCAAAGGCTTTACGGTCGAAATCGCGGATGATGTAGTGCATCTGCGCGCTGTCCACGGTGCCTTTGATGCTGGTCAGGTGATAGAAACCTTCATACCCCTCGGTCTGTTCGGGGCTCTCTTCCGCCGGGACTTCCGCATGAATTCGCGACGCCAGCGAAAGCGCGTTCACCATGACGCCTTTCGCCGAACCGGGGTGAACGTTGTTGCCGACAATTTTGATCGTGACGGACGCGGCATTGAAGTTTTCATATTCCAGCTCACCGACGCCGCCACCGTCGACGGTGTAGGCCCACTGGGCGTTAAAGGCGTCCACGTCGAAGTGCTTCGCGCCCTTGCCGACCTCTTCATCCGGCGTAAAGGCCACGCGGATGTCGCCGTGCGGAATATCTTTGCCCTTCAGCACCGCCAGCGCCGTCATGATTTCCGCGATCCCCGCTTTGTCATCCGCCCCCAGCAGGGTTTTCCCGTCGGTGGTGATCAGCGTCTGGCCCAGCAGCTGATGCAGCACCGGGAACATCACGGGCGAGAGCACTTCGTCGCCAATGCCCAGCGCAATGTCGCCGCCGCGGTAATTTTCCACAATCTGCGGGTTCACATTTTTACCGCTAAAATCAGGAGAGGTGTCGACATGGGAGATAAAGCCAATCGCCGGAATGTCACCCGGGACATTCGCCGGCAGCGTTGCCATCACAGTGCCTTTTTCGCTTAACGTGACGTTGACCAGCCCCATGGCGTCAAGCTGCTCTTTCAGCAGGTTTAATAACTTCCACTGGCCTTCGGTGCTCGGCACCTGGCGAACACCCGGTTTAGATTGGGTATCCAGCGAAACGTACTGTAAAAAACGCTCAAGTAATTTATCCATGCAGTCACCCTCACTTTTTGTGACAACATTATCAATAAGCATCAAAACGCAAATATTGCGTCAGGTCACTTTTATCCCGCAAACGAGAATATTTTCCGTTTATATCGTTATGCGTTAGTAAATGTAGCTTATAAATCAGTGACAAGGATTGGCGATTACCGGGGATTGCCGTAGAATGTCCGCCCTCATTACGAGTCACCAAGGTGGTTACACACAAACCCCGCTTCAGTCTGCTGCCTGAGGCGTCTATATGGGACAGCGCAAAAATTGAATACACAAACCCGTTCACCGCTGGTGAAACTGGAACGAATTCGTAAAAGTTTTGATGGCAAAGACGTTATTTCCGACCTCACTCTCACCATCAATGACGGTGAGTTTCTGACGCTGCTTGGCCCCTCCGGCTGCGGCAAAACAACCGTACTGCGCCTTATCGCCGGGCTGGAAAGCGTCGATAACGGCCATATCCATCTTGAGAACCAGGACATCACCCGGGTTCCCGCCGAAGATCGCCACGTCAATACCGTCTTTCAGAGCTACGCCCTGTTCCCGCACATGACCGTGTTTGAAAACGTGGCGTTTGGCCTGCGGATGCAAAAAACGCCGGCGCATGAGATCGAACCGCGCGTCACCGACGCCCTGCGCATGGTGCAGCTTGAGACGTTTGCCCAGCGTAAACCCCATCAGCTTTCCGGCGGCCAGCAGCAGCGCGTGGCCATCGCCCGCGCCGTGGTCAACAAGCCGCGTCTGCTCCTGCTGGATGAATCCCTCTCCGCGCTGGATTACAAGCTACGCAAGCAGATGCAGAACGAGCTAAAAGCCCTGCAGCGCAAGCTCGGCATTACCTTTGTCTTCGTTACCCACGATCAGGAAGAGGCCCTGACCATGTCCGACCGCATCGTGGTGATGCGCGACGGCAAAATCGAGCAGGACGGCACGCCGCGCGAAATCTACGAAGAGCCGAAGAATCTTTTTGTCGCCAGCTTCATTGGCGAGATCAATATCTTCGACGCCACGGTGATTGAGCGTCTGGACGACCAGCGCGTGCGAGCCAGCGTCGAAGGACGCGAGTGCAATATCACGGTGAATTTCCCCGTCGAAAAGGGACAAAAGCTCAACGTTCTGCTGCGCCCGGAAGATCTGCGCGTCGATGAAATTCACGGCAATACCGAGGCCGAAGGGTTAATCGGCTATATCCGCGAGCGCAACTACAAAGGGATGACCCTGGAGTCTGTCGTCGAGCTGGAGAACGGTAAAATGGTGATGGTCAGCGAGTTCTTTAACGAGGACGACCCTGACTTCGACCACTCGCTCGACCAGAAAATGGTTGTCAACTGGGTAGAAAGCTGGGAGGTTGTGCTGGCTGATGAAGAACACAAGTAAGTTCCAGAATGTGGTGATTGCCACGATCGTCGGTTGGCTTGTGTTGTTTGTCTTTTTACCCAACCTGATGATCGTTGCCACCAGCTTCCTGACCCGCGACGACGCTAACTTCGTTTCGCTGGTCTTTACGCTGGATAACTACGCGCGCCTGCTCGATCCGCTCTATTTTGACGTGCTGCTGCACTCGCTCAATATGGCGCTAATTGCCACCGTTGCCTGCCTGGTGCTCGGGTATCCTTTCGCATGGTTCCTCGCGGGCCTGCCGCAAAAGGTGCGGCCCCTGCTGCTGTTTTTACTGATTGTTCCATTCTGGACCAACTCGTTAATCCGCATCTACGGGCTGAAAATCTTCCTCAGCACCAAAGGCTACCTCAATGAGTTTCTACTGTGGCTGGGGGTGATTGATACGCCGATCCGCATCATGTTTACCCCGAGCGCGGTCATTATCGGCCTGGTCTATATCCTGCTGCCGTTTATGGTGATGCCGCTCTACTCCAGCATAGAGAAGCTGGATAAACCGCTGCTGGAAGCGGCAAGAGATCTGGGTGCCAACAAGCTCCAGACCTTTACCCGCATTATCATCCCGTTGACCATGCCCGGCATTATCGCGGGCTGTTTGCTGGTAATGCTTCCGGCCATGGGTCTGTTCTACGTTTCTGACCTGATGGGTGGCGCGAAAAACCTGCTGATTGGGAATGTGATCAAGAGTCAGTTCCTGAACATTCGCGACTGGCCGTTCGGGTCCGCCACCAGCATCACGCTGACGGTGGTGATGGGTCTGATGCTGCTGGTCTACTGGCGCGCTTCACGGCTGCTGAACAAGAAGGTGGAACTCGAATGATCGGTCGACTGCTTCGCGGCGGTTTTATGACCGCCATTTACGCTTACCTGTATATCCCGATCGTTATTTTGATCGTGAACTCGTTTAACAGCTCACGCTTCGGGATTAACTGGCAGGGCTTTACCACTAGCTGGTACAGCCTGCTGATGAACAACGACAGCCTGCTGCAGGCCGCTCAGCACTCCCTGACTATGGCGATCTTCTCCGCCACCTTTGCCACGCTAATTGGTTCTCTGACCGCCGTGGCGCTCTACCGCTACCGCTTTCGCGGTAAACCGTTCGTCAGCGGCATGCTGTTTGTGGTGATGATGTCGCCGGATATCGTGATGGCGATTTCGCTGCTGGTGCTGTTTATGCTGCTGGGCGTACAGCTTGGCTTCTGGTCGCTGCTGTTTTCCCATATCACCTTCTGCCTGCCGTTTGTGGTGGTGACCGTCTTTGCGCGCCTGAAAGGGTTCGACGTGCGCATGCTGGAGGCGGCGAAAGATCTGGGCGCCAGCGAGATGACAATCCTGCGCAAAATCATCCTGCCGCTGGCGATGCCCGCCGTGGCGGCCGGATGGCTGCTGAGCTTTACCCTGTCGATGGATGACGTGGTGGTCTCCTCCTTCGTGACCGGGCCGAGCTATGAAATTCTGCCGTTGAAAATCTATTCGATGGTGAAAGTCGGCGTTTCACCCGAGGTGAACGCGCTGGCGACCATTCTGCTGGTATTTTCGCTGGTTCTGGTGATCGCCAGCCAGGTTATTGCTCGTGATAAAACAAAATCTCAGGGGACAATGAAATGAAAAAAATGCTCGCCGCTGCGGCGCTGGTGCTCGGCATGGGTGCCGCGCACGCTGATGACAGCAAAACGCTCTACTTCTACAACTGGACCGAGTACGTGCCGCCGGGCCTGCTGGAACAGTTCACAAAGGAGACGGGCATCAAGGTGATCTACTCGACCTACGAGTCGAATGAAACCATGTACGCCAAGCTGAAAACTTACAAAGATGGCGCGTACGATCTGGTGGTTCCTTCCACCTACTTTGTCGACAAAATGCGCAAAGAGGGCATGATCCAGAAGATCGACAAAACGAAGCTTACCCATTTTTCAAACCTCGATCCTGAGATGCTCAACAAGCCGTTCGACCCGAATAACGACTACTCCATTCCGTATATCTGGGGGGCAACCGCGATTGGCGTTAACAGCGAGGCCGTCGAACCGAAATCGGTGACAAGCTGGGCCGATCTGTGGAAACCGGAATACAAGGGCAGCCTGCTGTTGACCGACGACGCGCGCGAAGTGTTCCAGGTGGCACTGCGCAAGCTGGGCTACTCGGGCAATACGACGGCTCCTAAAGAGATTGAAGCGGCGTATGCCGAGCTGAAAAAGCTGATGCCTAACGTGGCGGCATTCAACTCTGATAACCCGGCAAACCCGTATATGGAAGGCGAAGTAAATCTGGGGATGGTCTGGAACGGCTCCGCGTATGTTGCCCGTCAGGCCGGTACGCCGCTTGAGGTGGTCTGGCCGAAAGAAGGTGGGATTTTCTGGATGGACAGCCTGTCTATTCCGGCCAATGCGAAAAACGTTGAAGGGGCGCATAAGCTGATTAACTTCCTGCTGCGCCCGGACGTGGCGAAACAGGTTGCCGAGACGATTGGCTACCCGACGCCAAACCTCGCCGCACGCAAGCTGCTGAAGCCTGAGGTAGCTAACGATAAATCGCTCTATCCGGATGCCGAAACCATCAGCAAAGGTGAATGGCAGAACGATGTTGGTGACGCCAGCCGCCTCTACGAAGAGTATTACCAGAAATTAAAAGCGGGCCGGTAACGGTATCGCGTTCTTCCTCACGCCGCCCGTACGGCGTGAGGAAGGATTAACTGACCGCATTCTGCCCTGCCCAGATTGTCGCCTTTCTCATCGCCTCAACCACATCCTCATCCGACAGACCCAGCGCCTGACGAACCCGGGTCGCTTCGTCCCACTGCTGCTGTTCATAGTAACGGCAAAGGTTAATCATATCGGCTAACCGTCCTTCCTGATGACAAAGCGCGTTGCTCACGCTCTGCGGGACCGCAATTTGCTTCATCAACTCTGCCATCGGCAGCTCAAGGAGGGTATCCAGAAGAGAAAACAGGCCGCACATGAACGCATTTTCAGCCAGAATCGGTTCGTTCATCGTCTCTGCGATCAGCTCGCAGAACTTGCCGCGCATCATGCTCAGCGGATAAAGCTCGCTGACGGTATCATTGCCCGCACTGGCGAGGACCACGACGGCAACAAACCGTCGGAGCTGATTTTCGCCAAGATACCTGAGCACCTCGCTCAGGGTTAACTTGCTGAAATTACAGGCGCCGACATGCTTAAACGCCGTATGCTTCATATAGCGCATGATTTTATAAGAGAGCGTGAGATCGGTTTTTATCAACGACTCGATAATTCGAAAATCAGGCTTATTGCGTCCGACCTCCATTTGCAGTCGAAAAATCGCCAGCTGATTTTGCGACAGCCGTTTATATTTAATGACCTCCGGGCGGCAGAAAAAATAGCCCTGAAAAAGGGAAAACCCTTCGTCCCTGTATTGGTTGAATTCCTCTTTAGTCTCAATTTTTTCAGCGAGATATTTAATATGACCGGTCAGATGTTTACGCGTTTTCAGATACTGTTTAATTTGCGCTAAGGTGTAATTTCTGACGTCAAATTTCAGTATTGAAATATAGGGTAAAAAAGCATCCCATTCTGGTGCAAGGGTGAAATCATCAAGCGCAAACTGATAACCATGCGCATTCATCTCCCTGACGGCCTGCAGCAGTTCCGCTCCCGGCACAGCATCTTCAAGGATCTCAATGACCACGCTCTCTTTATCCAGCGCTTCTCCACTGCGGTCTATGACCATTCGCGAAGGGAAATTAATAAACGACGTATGAGCCCCGGCGATGCGCTGGGACGGCACGCATAAAAACTGATCGGATATCATTCTGGAGGTGGCATATTCCGCCGACACATCCGGAAAACGGTTTGTCATCCCGTCTCTGAAGAGCAGCTCATAGGCCACCGTCTTCATCTCAGGGTTAAAAATGGGTTGTCGCGCAATAAATCCGTACATATCCCATCCTCCTTTACCACTTAATATTTATTAGCATCCTCTTTCTACACGATGATAACGAGCATTATCGAGCGCTATTTTGATTGAATGCACAAAATAAAAGCATCCACACTAATTAACGGGATTAAATATTCTGGAATTTAAATTAAATATATCCGGCGCTCTACAGAAAGAGGATGAAATATCCGATAAGTACTGTGTGCCTGCCCGACATGCACAACATTACGGGAGATGAGAATGAAAGACGCCATGGTCCGAAAACAAAAAATAAGAGTCAAGACGTTGATGCTATTGTCCATTTTCCTCACCGTGACGGTGGGCTTTACGGCAACGATCGGGTTTATGATGTGGCAGTGGATGGCGCAGCAGGAGGTGCTGGCCAAAAAACATATCCGCCAGATAGCCGAGGTACAGGCTTTACAGGTCAGCAAACAGCTGGATTCCGCCCTGACTGCCGCCCGGGATATGGGCAACAGCGCCCTGGCACTGCGCGAGGCGGGCGTATCCGACCGCCAGAGCCTGAACCAGCTGCTTATCCACTACCTCTCGGCTCACCCACAGTTTCTCTCCATGTCGATGGCCTTTGAGCCCAACGCGTTCGACGATAAAGATGCCGCCTTTGCCGGTCAGAGCGGTGAAGATCCTGCCGGACGCTACGCCCGCTACGTCGACCGCGATGCCACCGGCAAACCGGCATTACACCTGCTGACTGACATCGAAACACCCGGCAGCGGTGATTATTATTTGCTGCCGAAACAGCGGCATAAAGATGTGATCATCGAGCCCTATATTTACCCCTACAACGGCGTGGACGTGATGCTCACCTCGATTGCCGCACCCATCATGCGTGACGGACAGTTTCTGGGTTCGGTCACCTCTGACTTCTCCCTCGCCACGCTGCAGTCCACGATCGGCGCGATTAAACCGTGGAACGGCACAGGCTACGCCCTGCTCCTCTCAGCGGGTAATAACGTGGTGTCCAGCCCGGACAAACAGGCGGCAGGCAAGCCATACGCGGGTCAGATTGCCGGTCATGACGTCACCCGGGTAAACGATCCGCTGCTGATGGAAGAGGTGTTCATCACCTGGCAGGACATCGCCGTCGGTAACAGCCAGACGCCGTGGAAGCTGGCCATTATTACTCCGGTTAGCGAAGTGATGGCCGAAGCGCGGGCATTTTTACTGAAAGCCATCATCATGATGATGTTAAGCATCGTTGCGGTCAGCCTGGTGATGGCCCAGATCTTTACCCGCAAGGTTGACCGTCCGGTTGGAGGGGAACCTTCGGAGGCCGCCGGGATCGCCCTGGCCGTTGCCCGGGGAGAGCTGAACAACACCATCCCGGTTCGTTCCGGGGATACCCACAGCATTTTTTATGCCCTGCACACCATGCAGACGCAGCTCAAGCGCATCGTCGACAACATCAGCGAAGCCAGCCACTCCGTGCACGGCGGCACCAGCGAAATTTCGGCGGGCAACCTTGACCTCGCCTCACGTACCGAAGAACAGGCGGCGGCGATTGTTGAAACAGCAGCCAGCATGGAAGAGATTTCGGTCACGGTTAAAAATAATGCCGACAACGCCCACAAGGCGACCACGCTGACCGATCGCGCCGCGAGCCTCGCCGGGCATGGCGAAACGCTGGTAAACGACGTGGTGATGGTGATCGGAGAGATTGACGAGAGCGCGCGAAAGATCGGTGAGATTAACAGCATCGTCGACGGCATCGCCTTCCAGACCAATATTCTGGCGCTGAATGCGGCCGTTGAAGCGGCGCGCGCGGGCGAACAGGGTCGCGGTTTCGCAGTTGTCGCAGGTGAAGTGCGCAACCTTGCCCAGCGAAGCGCTAACGCGGCTAAAGAAATTTCCCAGCTGATTGCCGAGTCCTCAGGCCGCGTCAGCAAAGGCGTTGAGCTGGTCAATGAAACCGGCGTAATGATGAAACAGGTGATTGAGGCGGTGTCGCACGTGCATCTGGTCATCAACGACATTGTTCAGGCGCTGGACGAGCAGAACCGCGGGATAAGCCAGGTCAGTACCGCCGTTAACCAGATGGACAGCACCACCCAGCAGAACGCCTCTCTGGTTCAGCAGATCTCCGCTGCGGCGCTCTCGCTGGATGAGCAGGCTAAATCTCTCGAGAAGACGCTGGCGTTCTTCCATTCATAAATAAAAAGGCACCCGCTGGACGGGTGCCTTTTCAGGCGATTGCCGTTACAGCCCTTTCAGCAGCTTGTCGACAAACTCCGGGACGACCGTGCTTGCCAGGCCATAGTGTTTCTCTTCAAACTCGCTGCCTACCTGGCTTGGCTCAAGGTTGAGCTCTACCGTATGCGCACCGTGCAGTCGCGCTTCGTGGACAAACCCTGCCGCAGGGTAAACGTGGCCGGATGTTCCGATGGCGATAAACACGTCGGCCATCGCCAGCGCGCTGTAGATCTCATCCATTCCCAGCGGCATTTCGCCAAACCAGACCACGTGAGGACGCAGGCGCGACGGGAACTGGCAGCAGTGGCACTTATCCTCTGGCAGCACGTCCTCTTTCCAGTCCAGCACCTGACCGCTCCATGCGCAGCGAACCTTGAGCAGCTCGCCGTGCATGTGGATGATGTTCTTGTTACCGGCCCGTTCGTGGAGGTTGTCGATATTCTGCGTCACCAGCAGAAAACGATCGCCCAGCGCCTCTTCCAGCTTCGCCAGCGCCAGATGCGCCGCATTCGGCGCGACGTCAGGCTGCTGAAGCTGACGACGGCGTGCGTTGTAAAATGCCTGCACGAGATCCGGGTCACGGGCAAAGCCTTCCGGCGTGGCGACATCCTCCACGCGGTGCTCTTCCCACAGTCCGTCCGCCGCGCGGAAGGTTCGAATTCCTGACTCGGCCGAGATCCCCGCTCCGGTCAGCACCACCACTCTGGGTTTATCCATCGCTTCTGGCATCATTCTGTCTCTGAAAAAGATCCGCTGGCGCAAGCGCTCACGCAAGCGGCGTTTGTTTTTGCGAAAACGGCTGAGTCGACCCTGGCGACGCGACAGCATAGAAACCTCGTAAACTAATCGGTGAGATGAAGGAATGCGGCTCCGCGCATGCCTCCTGCGTCCCCGTGTCGCGCGCGTTCAATACGCGGCACGCGGGCAACCGGCAATAAATGTCGGGGCAAACGCCCGGACAACCGTTCCGTAATCGCGGTAAAGTTTGAAAGCCCTCCCCCGATCACCAGCAGATCCGGGTCGACGATGGTGAGAATATTTCCCAGACACACCGCCAGCAGATCCAGGTAGCGCTCGACGTGCTCACGCGCCTGCGCATCCCCTTGCTCCCACAGGGTAATGATTTGAGGGGCCTCAAGTTTCTGATGATAGAAGTGTTCGTAAAGCCATGCAAACCCGCGGCCTGACAGGTAGTTCTCAATACAGCCGTGCTGCCCGCAGCCGCAGCGTGTCAGCGGGAAATCACGCCCCACCACTTCCAGCGCGTCCACCGGCAGGCGGATATGGCCAAACTCGCCGGTAATGTAGCTGCGGCCGGTGATGGGCTTACCGTTGATGACGATTCCTCCGCCGACGCCGGTACCGAGGATCAGCCCCATCACCAGAGAATATTGACGGAATTCATCATCCCAGGCTTCAGAGAGCGCGAAGCAGTTGGCATCGTTGTCTAAACGCACGTCGCGTTCAAGGAGAGCTGAGAGATCGGCACGCAGCGGTTTACCGCTGGCGGCAGGCACGTTGGCCGCGTACAGCGTACCGTCGTCGGTTTCGGGCATGCCCGGAATGCCAATGCCGACGCTGCCTTTGACCCCAAAGCGTTCATCCGCCTGAGCCACCAGCGCGGCAATGGCGGTTAAAAATTCGTCATAACTTTCGCGCGGCGTAGGAACACGGGTTTCCCACTGCAGTTTGAGGTTTTTATCAAACACGCCGAGCGCAATCTTGGTGCCGCCAATATCAAATCCATAATACATAACGCATTCCTCTTTCGATCTGGCGACCCGAAAGCCGCTAGATCATGACGTAATTACTGGCCACTTAATACCCTCGCCGGATCAATTCGGCTTGCGCGACGCGCCGGATACCAGCTTGCCAGCAGACTCAGTAAAAGTGCTGTAAGCAGCACATAAAAAACATCCAGCCAGTGCAGTTCAGACGGCAGGAAGTCAATAAAATAGATATCACCCGACAGGAACTGGTGACCAATAAGCTTTTCAATACCGTTGATAATCGGCGTCAGCTGCAGGGAAACCACCACGCCAATCACCACGCCGCACAGGCTACCGAACAGACCCGCCAGCAAACCGTACCAGACGAAGATGGCGCGAATAAGACCGTCTTTTGCTCCGAGGGTACGCAGCACGGCGATGTCGCCGCTCTTGTCCTTGACCGCCATGACCAGCGTCGAGACGATATTAAAGCACGCGACGCCAATCACCAGCACCATCGCCAGATACATAATGGCGCGGATCATCTGGATATCACGGTACATATACCCGTAAGTGCCGATCCAGCTTTTGATGTAGACATAGTTATTGGTCACGCTGCCCGCGTCGCGCACCAGTTTGTTGGCGTTAAAGACGTCGTTCACCTTAATCGCAATGCCCGTCACGCTGTCGCCCATGTCGAGATACTGGCGCGCATCCTCCATCGGCACCATCGCAAAGCTGTGGTCAAGCTGGCCGCTCAGCTGAAGAATACCGGTAACGTGCAGGCGCACGCGTTTTGGCTGCTGCAGTTTGTGATCGGCGCTGGCGTTGGGGATCATGATTGACACCCAGTCGCCCTGCTTCACCTTCAGGGCATCAGCAACGCCTTTACCCATGATGATCTGCTGCTCGCCCGCCCTGAAGTTGGCCCACGCGCCGTTCTGCACATAGTTTGGCAGCGCGCTGAGACGCGCTTCCTGTGCCGGGTTGACCCCTTTCACCTGAATGGCGCGCAGGTTTACCCCGCTTTCCACCAGCCCGGTAAAGTTAATGTAGGGCGCGGCCGCGGCGATGCCCGGCACTTTTTCAACTTTGGTGAGCGCATCGCTCCAGTTCGTCCACGGCTGGTTAACCGGCTCGATCTCCCCGTGCGGCACCACCGCCAGAATGCGGTTATCCAGCTCCCTCTCAAAACCGTTCATCGCGCTTAAGCCGACAATCAGCACCGCCACGCCCAGCGCAATACCGATGGTCGAGATGACGGAGATCAGCGACACCATGCCGCCGCGACGGCGGCCGCGGCTAAAACGTAAACCGATGAGTAATGATAACGGTGACGCCATTACTCTGCTCCCATCAGGGTCAGTTCCGCGTTCAGATGGCCGTCGCGCATCTCAAGCTGACGTCCCATGCGTTTTGCCAGCTGCAGATCGTGGGTCACCACCAGAAACGCGGTGCCCTGCGAAGCGTTCAGCTCGCCCAGAAGCTGGAAAATACTGTCCGCATTGCGGGCGTCCAGGTTACCGGTGGGCTCATCCGCCAGCACCAGACGCGGGTTGTTGACCAGCGCACGGGCAATCGCCACGCGCTGGCGCTCGCCGCCGGAGAGCTCCGACGGACGGTGGTTACCGCGATGCCCCAGCCCTACCGCTTTGAGCATATCGCTGGCGCGAGCGTTAATCTCTGCCGGTTTCTTTTTGCCAATCAGCAGCGGCATCGCGACGTTTTCCAGCGCCGTGAAGTCCGGCAGCAGATGGTGAAACTGGTAGATAAAGCCCAGCTCGCGGTTGCGCAGCTCGGCCTTCGCCGCCGAGGACATTTTGCTCATCGGCTGGCCGGAGAAAATCACGTCGCCGTTGGTTGGGGTATCCAGCCCGCCCAGCAGATGCAGCAGCGTACTTTTGCCCGAGCCGGAGCTGCCGACAATCGCCATCATCTCGCCTTCGCCCACGCTGAAGCTCACATTGTGCAGCACGTCGGTTTGCACAGTGCCTTCCTGATAGCGTTTGGACAGGTTGTCGCATTGCAACAGGATCTTATTCATAACGTAAAGCCTCAGCGGGTTGAGTGGCGGCGGCGCGCCAGGAAGGATAAAGCGTAGAAAGCAGCGCAATGGCCATCGCGGCCAGCGCAATACCGACCACCTGCAGCGGCTCGATAGCCACCGGCAGCGCCGCGCCGTCGAGCAGGGCGCCGATGATCGGCATTAAGTTATTAAGCTGACTGGCAAGCAGCGCACCCAGCACCGCCCCGAGCAGCGCGCCGATGATACCGGCGCTGGCGCCCTGCACCATAAACACCGCCATGATCTGGCGCGGCGTGAGCCCCTGGGTTTGCAGGATAGCAACCTCGCCCTGCTTCTCCATCACCATCAGACCCAGCGAGGTGATGATGTTAAATGCCGCCACGGCGACGATCAGGCTCAGCAGCAGCCCCATCATGTTTTTCTCCATCCGCACGGCCTGGAACAGCTCGCCTTTACGCTCGCGCCAGTCCTGCCATTTGGTGCCGTCCGGCAGTTTTTGCTGGCTGAGAGTATCGACCTTCAGCGGCGCGTCGAGCCACAGTCGCCAGCCGGTGATATTTCCTGCCGGGTAGCGCATCAGGCGTGACGCGTCCTGAATGTTAACCAGCATCTGGTAGCCATCGACTTCGCTGTTGGCAGCAAAAGTACCAATCACGTTAAACAGACGCTGGCTTGGCAGGCGCCCCATCGGCGTAAACTGGCTGGCAGAAGGGACCATTACGCGCAGCTGATCGCCACGGTTGACGCCAAGCTGTCCGGCAAGCTGCTCGCCCAGAATCACGTTGTATTTCCCGGCTTCCAGGTCGGTCTGCTTCACGTTAACGAGATACGGCGTCAGCGGATCGTTTTGCGTCGGGTCGATACCCAGCATCACGCCGACCGCCACGCTGCGGGCGCTTTGCAGCACCACGTCGCCGGTGGTCAACGGCGCTACGCGCGTGACGCCCTGTAACTTCGCCGCGCTTTCCGGCAGCTGCTGCGGGTTAACCGAGCCGTTAGTGGATGAGAGTACGGCCTGCGGCATCAGCCCCAGGATGTTGTTTTGCAGCTCGCGCTCAAAGCCATTCATGACGGAAAGCACCGTCACCAGAGCCATCACGCCAAGCGTAATGCCAATAGTCGATAGCCAGGAGACAAAGCGACCGAAGCGGTCCGCGGCGCGCCCACGCATGTAGCGTAAGCCTATGAAGAGTGCGACAGGTTGATACATGAAGTCCGTCTGTTTGCTGATAGCAGACCCACGAGTATATAAGCGAATCCGTTAAGCGTAAATGACTGAAACCGTAAGCTTTGGTAATCATTTTTCCAAAAAATTCAGATAAATCAGGATACTAATATCTGAAACCGCACCTCATAACCTCCACCTTTTCCGAAAAACCTCCTGATACAGACTGTTACCCATTACAGCACGGTTTCGTTTAACAACAATTGCTCGTTCGTCTATGGCAATAAGGTAGTTGCGAACAATGAAGCAAAAAGCATTATGGATTAACCAGATAAAAGGGCTGTGTATCTGCCTGGTGGTTATCTATCATTCGGTTATCACGTTTTATCCGCATCTGATCGGGCTGCAACACCCGCTCTCCGGCCTTCTCGCCAAATGCTGGGTCTATTTTAATCTCTATCTTGCCCCCTTCCGTATGCCTGTCTTTTTCTTTATCTCCGGCTATCTGATCCGTCGTTATATTGACGAGGTGGACTGGCGAACCAGTCTCGACAAGCGAATCTGGAGCATTGTCTGGGTCCTGGCGCTGTGGGGGATTCTGCAATGGCAGGCGCTGACCCACCTGAATGCCTGGCTGGCCCCCGATCGCGAGCTTGCCACCTCGTCGAACGCGGCCTACGCCGACTCGTTCTCAGGATTTGTGCTGGGGATGCTCACTGCCAGCACCAGCCTGTGGTATCTGTATGCCCTGGTAGTGTACTTCACGCTGTGTAAACTGCTGAGCCGCTGGAAGCTGCCGATGCTGGGGCTGCTGGCGCTGGCAAGCATCGCGATCAACTTCCTGCCGCTGCCGTGGTGGGGAATGAACAGCGTGGTCCGCAACATGATCTACTACAGTCTCGGGGCGTGGTATGGCGCGACGCTGATGGCGTGGATGAAAAGCGTCAGCCTGCGCCGCCTCTCGCTGGCAACCGTCGCTTTCGCCGCCGTCTCCGTGGTGCTGTGGTTTGCTAACGTTCCGCTGCTGCTCTCATTGCTGTCGATTGTGCTGATCATGAAGCTATTCTACAGCTTTGAGCAGCGCTATGCCGTTCACCCTGACAACCTGTTGAACGTGATTGGCTCCAATACCATTGCGATTTATACCACCCACCGCATCTTAATTGAGGCCTTCAGCCTGTTCCTGATTGGCGAGATGAATGCCGCTTACTGGCCGGTCTGGGCTGAACTCACCTTAATTCTGGTCTACCCGTTTGCCAGCCTGCTGATCTGTACCCTGGCTGGACTCGGGGTGCGTAAAATTTCCACCGCGCTGTTTGGCGACGTTTTCTTCTCTCCTCCGTCTACGCTGACCCTGTCCCCCTCAACGCGTTAATGCCCTCTCCGCCCCCGCTACGGGGGCGTTTAGCCCTGCCGTGCGGTTACGATTTGCTTATGCAAAACGATCGAGGATAATAAAGACATTGCGTATCAGTGATATGCCCCAATACTGTTGGTATATCCATAAGAGACTCTGACATAGCCATGCCTGAACACTATCGTTATTCCTTGCCTGTCAAAGCGGGCGACCAGCGCCAGCTGGGTGAACTCACGGGCGCGGCGTGCGCCACGCTGGTGGCGGAAATCGCCGAGCGTCATCAAGGGCCGGTGATCCTGGTTGCCCCGGATATGCAAAACGCCCTGCGCCTGCACGATGAAATTCGCCAGTTCACCGATAATCTGGTGTTCAGCCTGGCCGACTGGGAAACGCTGCCCTATGACAGCTTCTCTCCGCATCAGGAGATCATCTCCTCGCGCCTGTCGACGCTCTACCAGCTTCCGACCATGCAGCGCGGCGTGCTGATTGTACCGGTGAACACCCTGATGCAGCGCGTCTGTCCGCACAGCTACCTGCACGGCCACGCGCTGGTGATGAAAAAGGGCCAGCGCCTGTCCCGTGATGCCCTGCGGGCGCAGCTTGACGGGGCCGGCTATCGCCACGTCGATCAGGTCATGGAACATGGGGAATACGCGACCCGCGGCGCGCTGCTCGACCTTTACCCGATGGGCAGCGACCAGCCGTATCGTCTTGACTTCTTTGATGATGAAATCGACAGCCTGCGCGTCTTTGACGCCGACACGCAGCGCACGCTGGAGGAAGTGGAGTCCATCAATTTACTGCCTGCGCATGAGTTCCCCACGGACAAAACCGCTATCGAACTGTTCCGCAGCCAGTGGCGCGATAGGTTCGAGGTGAAGCGCGACGCGGAACATATTTATCAGCAGGTCAGCAAAGGCACGCTGCCTGCCGGGATCGAATACTGGCAGCCGCTATTCTTTAACGAGCCGCTGCCTGCCCTGTTCAGCTACTTCCCGGCGAATACGCTGATTGTTAACACCGGCGATATCGACGCCAGCGCCAGCCGCTTTGAAAGCGAAACCCGCGCCCGCTTTGAAAACCGGGGCGTTGACCCGATGCGTCCGCTGCTGCCGCCGGAAGCGCTGTGGCTGCGTACCGACGAGCTCAACGCCGAGCTGAAGCGCTGGCCGCGCATGCAGCTGAAAACCGATTCGCTTGCCGACAAGGCCGCCAACACCAACCTCGCCTTCCGGACGCTGCCGGACCTGGCCGTCCAGGCGCAGCAGAAATCCCCGCTGGATAATCTGCGCAAGTTCCTGGAGTCCTTTACCGGCCCGGTGGTGTTCTCCGTTGAGAGTGAAGGCCGCCGCGAAGCTTTGGGTGAGCTGCTGGGACGCATCAAGGTGGCGCCGAAGCGCATCCTGCGCCTGAGCGAAGCGACCGGAAACGGTCGTTACCTGATGATTGGCGCCGCCGAGCACGGTTTTATCGACACGCTCAACAACCTGGCGCTGATTTGCGAAAGCGACCTGCTGGGCGAGCGCGTCGCGCGCCGCCGTCAGGACAGCCGTCGAACCATCAACCCGGACACGCTGATCCGCAACCTGGCCGAGCTGCATCCGGGCCAGCCGATTGTGCACCTGGAGCATGGCGTTGGGCGCTATCAGGGGATGACCACGCTGGAAGCGGGCGGCATTAAAGGTGAATACCTGATGCTGACCTACGCGAACGACGCCAAACTGTATGTTCCGGTGTCGTCCCTGCATCTGATCAGCCGCTACGCGGGCGGTGCCGAAGAGAACGCGCCGCTGCATAAGCTGGGCGGCGACGCCTGGGCGCGCGCGCGCCAGAAGGCCGCGGAAAAAGTGCGTGACGTGGCCGCCGAGCTGCTGGATATCTACGCCCAGCGCGCGGCCAAAGAGGGCTTCGCCTTTAAGCATGATAAGGAACAGTATCAACTGTTCTGCGACAGCTTCCCGTTTGAAACCACGCCGGATCAGGCTCAGGCTATTAACGCCGTGCTGAGCGACATGTGCCAGCCGCTGGCAATGGACCGTTTAGTGTGCGGCGACGTCGGCTTCGGTAAAACCGAAGTGGCGATGCGCGCCGCCTTCCTTGCGGTGGAAAACAACAAGCAGGTGGCAGTGCTGGTGCCGACCACCCTGCTCGCTCAGCAGCACTTCGACAACTTCCGCGACCGCTTTGCCAACTGGCCGGTACGCATCGAGATGCTGTCGCGTTTTCGCAGCACCAAAGAACAGACGCAGATCCTCGAACAGGCAAGCGAAGGCAAAATCGATATTCTAATCGGCACCCACAAGCTGCTGCAAAGCGACGTGAAGTGGAAAGATCTGGGGCTGCTGATCGTCGACGAAGAGCATCGCTTCGGGGTGCGCCATAAAGAGCGCATCAAAGCGATGCGCGCCGACGTCGACATCCTGACCCTGACAGCAACGCCGATCCCGCGAACCCTGAACATGGCGATGAGCGGCATGCGCGATCTGTCAATTATTGCCACGCCGCCGGCGCGCCGTCTGGCGGTGAAAACCTTCGTCCGTGAGTACGATAATCTGGTTGTGCGTGAGGCAATACTGCGTGAAGTGCTGCGCGGGGGTCAGGTCTATTACCTGTACAACGACGTGGAAAACATCCAGAAAGCGGCGGACAGGCTGGCGGAGCTGGTGCCGGAAGCGCGCATTGCTATCGGTCACGGGCAGATGCGCGAGCGCGAGCTGGAACGGGTGATGAACGACTTCCACCACCAGCGCTTTAACGTGCTGGTGTGCACCACCATCATCGAAACGGGGATCGACATTCCGACGGCGAACACCATCATTATTGAACGCGCGGATCACTTTGGTCTGGCGCAGCTTCACCAGCTGCGCGGCCGCGTCGGGCGTTCGCACCATCAGGCCTACGCCTGGCTGCTGACGCCGCATCCGAAAGCGATGACCACCGACGCGCAGAAGCGTCTGGAAGCCATCGCCTCGCTGGAAGACCTCGGCGCAGGCTTCGCGCTGGCCACGCACGATCTCGAGATCCGCGGCGCCGGCGAGCTGCTGGGTGAGGACCAAAGCGGCTCCATGGAGACCATCGGCTTCTCGCTCTATATGGAGCTGCTGGAGAACGCGGTTGATGCCCTGAAGGCCGGACGCGAGCCGTCGCTGGAAGATCTCACCAGCCAGCAGACCGAGGTCGAGCTGCGTATGCCTTCCCTGCTGCCGGATGATTTCATTCCGGATGTGAATACCCGCCTGTCGTTCTACAAGCGCATTGCCAGCGCGAAGACGGAAAACGAGCTGGAAGAGATTAAGGTTGAGCTGATCGACCGCTTTGGTCTGCTGCCCGATGCGGCGCGAAATCTGCTGGATATCGCGCGCCTGCGCCAGCAGGCGCAGAAGCTGGGCATTCGTAAGCTCGAAGGCAACGAAAAAGGCGGCGTGATTGAGTTCGCGGAGAAGAACCACGTCAACCCGATGTGGCTGATCGGCCTGCTGCAAAAACAGCCGCAGCATTTCCGTCTGGATGGCCCAACGCGTCTGAAATTTACCCAGGAGCTGACGGAGCGCAAAACCCGCATGGACTGGGTGCGTAACTTTATGCGCCAGCTGGAAGAGAACGCGATCACCTGACCTCCCTTCCCCCGTTAGCCCAGCGCTAACGGGGGACAATTTACAAACTCTTTGCACTTCACCCGATCTTCCCGACACACCCATTCGCCATAATTATCGTTAACGCCTTATAAAACAATAACCTTATCATTTGCATGGATTATGGTGATGATGACCTCTTCGCGTTTTACTCGCTGGTTAACCCTGATTGCGCTGGCAGCCACCGTCGCGGTGGCGCTTCCCGCTCGCGCAAATACCTGGCCCCTTCCTCCGCCCGGCAGCAAGGTGGTGGGTGAAAACCGCTTTCATGTGGTTGAAAATAATGGCGGTTCGCTGGAAGCCATTGCCAAAAAATATAACGTCGGTTTTCTGGCTCTGCTGCAGGCGAACCCCGGCGTCGACCCGTACGTCCCGCGCGCGGGCAGCGTATTGACAATCCCGTTACAGACTATCCTTCCGGACGCCCCGCGTGAGGGGATCGTGATAAACCTGGCGGAGCTACGCCTGTACTATTATCCGCCGGGTAAAAATGAGGTGACCGTCTACCCGATTGGTATTGGTCAGCTGGGCGGCGACACCCTGACGCCGACGATGGTCACAACCGTCTCGGATAAACGCGCGAATCCAACCTGGACCCCGACGGCCAATATTCGTGCCCGTTATAAAGCTCAGGGCATCGATCTTCCGGCCGTGGTGCCAGCAGGCCCGGATAACCCGATGGGTCACCACGCAATCCGTCTGGCGGCCTACGGCGGCGTTTACCTGCTGCACGGAACGAATGCGGACTTTGGCATCGGCATGCGCGTCAGCTCCGGCTGCATTCGTCTGCGCGATGACGATATCAAAACGCTGTTTAACGTCGTTACGCCGGGTACCAAAGTGAATATTATCAATACGCCGATTAAGGTTTCTGAGGAGCCGGGCGGAGTGCGGCTGGTTGAAATTCATCAGCCGCTATCGAAAAACATTGGCGACGATCCGCAGACGCTGCCCATTAACCTGAATGCCGCGATGGTAAGCTTCAAAACGAATGCGAATACCAACAGCGAGGTGATGGAGCGCGCAATGGAGGCCCGCTCAGGCATGCCGACCGATGTCACCCGGCATCACGATGTTGCCCAGCAGTCGATGTAAATCAGAAATAAAAAAACGCCCTGCTCAGCAGGGCGTTTTCTATTGCAGTGGCATAAATGAGGGTTTATGCCCGGCTTATTTGTAGATGACGGCGGTGCCGTGCAGGGTGTTAGGACCGGTCACAGAGGTGATGCGGTAAGATTTTGCGCCCATCTCTTGCGCTTTTTGCGCCAGCTGATCTTCCAGGGAACCCAGGTTAGTCCCGGCAGAGGCAGAGATCGTCCCGACTTTATGCTGGTCAGCAGGGGTGGATTGCACCTGTACAGCAGCAAAGCTTGCGAAAGAGAGTGAACTCAGAACAGCGGCAGCGATGAGGGTTTTTACGTTTTTCATGATGTTTACCTTTAGCAGATGAATTTGGAGGTCGTTAATCATTTAGTTAACGATCGATATGTAAATCATAAATGTGATCCACATCACGCGTCAACACAATTTTATAATGGTCGTTAACTTAATTTTAAAGTCGTTATTTTTCATACTCATATGATTAATTTATTTTTAAGCATTCAGCGCTGGTGGTGACTTGCGTTTATTTTTATAATGGTCATTCAACAAACCAACAGAGGACCAACGGCACATGACAACCGACGTCACGAGTTGTGCGAAGAAAAGCCGTGGCCGACCAAAAGTGTTTGACAGGGATGCAGCGCTTGATAAGGCCATGACTCTCTTCTGGCAACATGGGTATGAAGCAACCTCGCTTTCCGATCTGGTAGAAGCTACCGGAGCAAAAGCGCCGACGCTGTATGCCGAATTTACCAATAAAGAGGGGCTGTTCAGGGCGGTGCTGGACAGATACATTTCGCGCTTTGCGGCGAAACACGAAGCCCAGCTGTTTTGTGAAGAGAAAAGCGTCGAACAGGCGCTTCGGGATTATTTCACCGCCGTCGCGACCTGCTTCACCAGTAAAGAGACGCCTGCGGGCTGCTTTATGATTAATACCTCTGCCACCCTGGCGGCGTCCTCTAAAGAGATTGCCAATACGGTGAAATCGCGGCATGCCATGCAGGAGGAGACGCTTAGCGCATTTCTGGCTCAGCGCCAGCAGCGCGGTGAAATCCCTGCCCAGTGCAACCCACAGCTGCTGGCGCAATACCTGAGCTGTATTTTGCAGGGGATGTCGATCAGCGCCCGTGAAGGGGCTACGCTGGAAAAACTGCAGAATATAAGCGAAACCACGCTGCGGCTGTGGCCTGAGCTACTGAAAATCTGAAGCAAAAAAAAGCTCCTCAGCCTGAGCGCATGAGGAGCTAAATTCAGAGAACATCTTTTTTACACTTTGTTATTCAGAACCAGCTGGCCATTTCCATCCAGTGGAATTTGCGTGCCCGGGTCTTTATCCATGCGGATTTTGCCCTGCTGATCGCCAATTTTGTACGTCACGTCATAGCCCAGCATTTTTTCCGACTTGTCATAGACGGTTTTGCAGCGCTGCTGAGTCGTGGTGTAGGTATCGTTATCCTGCATCGCGCCCTGCACCTGGTTACCGGCATAGCCGCCACCCAGCGCGCCGACCACGGTCGCCACATCTTTACCCCGGCCGCCGCCGAACTGGTGACCAATCACGCCACCCGCTACCGCGCCCAGAACAGAACCGGCGATACGGTTTTCATCCTGCACCGGACGACGATGCGTCACGGAGACGTTACGGCACTCCTGACGAGGCGTTTTTACCGTTTCTTTAATCGGTGTAGCAGAAACCACCTGCGCATACTGCGGGCCGCGATCTAATACGTTGAGACTGGCAACGGCAGCCACACCTAACGCAGCCGCGACGCCAATCCCTATACCCGCCAACATTGATTTATTCACGGGACTTCCTCCTTTGTTGCTATTGGTAACAATTTTGCAATGGAGGCACGGCTTCGCCAATCAGATAAAGGATCAAAAAAGGGGTGTTCAGAGGAGATATATTGTATTTAGGAGAACTCTTATGCACTCAATCTGTGATCTACAGCATGAAATGCTAAAAACTCCCTCCGGAGAGCCCGGAGGGAGTGAAAGATTAGTGCAGCTTCAGACGCGGACGGATCACGCGGTTGATTCTGCCGACCAGCATCATCAGCCCGGTTTTGAAATAGCCGTGCAGCGCAATCTGGTGCATACGATACAGGGAGATATACACGAAGCGGGCAATGCGCCCTTCTACCATCATCGAGCCGCGCATCAGGTTACCCATCAGGCTGCCGACGGTAGAGAAGTTTGACAGAGACACCAGAGAACCATGGTCTTTGTAGACATAGGCTTTCATTGGCTTGCCTTTGTACTGCGCCAGAATGTTGTGCAGGACCAGGCTTGCCATCTGGTGAGCGGCCTGCGCGCGCGGCGGCACAAATCCACCTTCAGGACGCGCGCAGGAGGCGCAGTCACCGATAGCAAAGATTTCAGGGTCACGCGTGGTTTGCAGCGTCGGCTCCGTCACCAGCTGATTGATGCGGTTGGTTTCCAGGCCGCCGATATCTTTCATAAAGTCAGGCGCTTTGATGCCGGCCGCCCAGACCATCAGATCCGCTTTGATATACTCGCCGTCTTTGGTGTGCAGGCCGCCTTCGTCGGCGCTGGTCACCATGGTCTGCGTCAACACCCGCACGCCCAGCTTGGTGAGTTCATTGTGCGCCGCACCGGAAATACGCGGAGGCAGCGCGGGCAGAATGCGTTCACCGGCTTCGACCAGCGTGACGTTCAGCGCTTCATTCGTTAATCCTTTATAACCGTAGCTGTGCAGCTGCTTCACCGCATTGTGCAGCTCCGCAGACAGCTCAACGCCCGTCGCACCGCCGCCGACAATGGCGATATTCACCTTACCGTTCGCACCCATATTGCTGGTGTACTTCAGGAACAGGTTCAGCATTTCCTGATGGAAACGACGCGCCTGGTGCGGGTTATCGAGGAAGATACAGTGTTCTTTCACGCCCGGCGTGTTGAAGTCGTTGGAGGTACTGCCCAGCGCCATGACCAGCGTGTCATACGCCAATTTACGCTCGGGAACCAGCAGCTCCCCTTTTTCATCGCGCAGCTCTGCCAGAGTGATGGTTTTGCTTTCACGGTTGATGTCCACCACCGAGCCCAGCTGGAACTGGAAATGGTGGTTGCGCGCGTGCGCCAGATAGCTGAGCGCGTCCACGCCCTCATCCAGAGAGCCGGTCGCCACTTCGTGCAGCAGCGGTTTCCACAGGTGGCTGTGGTTACGATCCACGAGCGTGATTTTGGCTTTTTTACCGCGACCCAGCTTCTTACCCAACTGTGTCGCCAGCTCCAGCCCGCCAGCACCACCGCCTACAATCACTATCTTTTTCAATGGCGTAGTCAACGTGACCCCCTCAAATTATTAACCAATTGTTAATTAAAGGTTATAAAAATAACCCTTAATTAACAACAGGTTACAGCACTGAAACCATTCAGGTGCATTGAGAATACCACGTCAGGCGCATTGGTCATACCAAAATTGATATGCATCAAGTTTTGATGGCTTAAAAGTAGACAATTCTGGTCAAAAAGAAAGCCCGGCACGCTTTCACGGCCGGGCTTCGACGCCTGCAGGCAAGGAATTAACCCAGCGTTTTAAATGCTTTGATACGCTGCAGGTGCGGGGAGATGTTTTTGAACTTGTGGGTCTGTTCTTCGTCCCAGACAATTTCGTAATAATGATGCAGCAGCTCTGCCGCCCGGTGGCTGTTGAGCGCCTCATCGTTACGCGACAGGATCACCAGACAGCGGTCACGGTTTTTCTCACGAAAATTGCTCACGCACTTGGTCGCAATATCGACATACTCTTCCGGGCGGTCAATTTTGCCTTCCATGTTCTCGTTCGGGAACAGGTTAGGATTGAATACCACCTGACGGATGTCGCACAGGAAGCCAATGCGCTCCGCCCAGTAGCCGCCCAGCCCCACGCCGCAGATCAACGGGCGATCGTCGACGTTGAGCTGCAACATCTTGTCCACCTCTTTGAGCAGATGCTGCATATCGTGCTTCGGATGGCGCGTGCTGTAGCTGATCAACCGTACATCCGGATCGATAAACTGCAGCTGCAGCACCTTCTCATGATTACCAGGGCTGTTTGAGTCAAAACCGTGTAAATAGATGATCATCGTCTTCTCACCACGCTACGCCTTCCGGGAGGGTTTACAGGCTGGCTTTATGTGCCTGCCAGCGCTCATTCAGGTCTTCAAGCCGGGCGTTGACCGTCTTCCAGCGCGCCGAATCCATCAGCTCCTGACGGCTAAATGAACCTTTATGATACAATTGTGTAACACGCTCAGCTTTGATCGGCGACAGGTTATCCAGCACGCTAACGGCACCTTTACGATTATTGCAGACCAGGATCATATCGCAACCTGCATCCAGCGACGCCTGACCACGTTCAGCGTAGCTGCCCATAATCGCCGCCCCTTCCATCGATAAATCGTCAGAGAAGATCACGCCATTGAAGCCCAGTTCCTGACGCAAAACGGTTTTCAGCCAGTGCGGAGAGCCGCTGGCAGGACGCGGGTCAACGTCGCTATAAATCACGTGCGCAGGCATGATGGCATCAAGCTTGTTGTCGGTGATAAGCGACCTGAACACCGACATATCTTTGGCGCGGATCTCCGCTTCCGGGCGCGGATCGCGCGGGGTCTCTTTATGCGAGTCCGCCGTGACCGCCCCGTGGCCCGGGAAGTGTTTCCCGGTGGTTTTCATCCCGGCATCGTGCATTCCGTCGATGAACCAGGTCGCCATGGCAAGCGCAATGCGCGGATCGTCATGGTACGAGCGCTCGCCAATGGCGGCACTGATATGCCCCACGTCCAGAACCGGGGCAAAACTGATGTCGATATCCATGGCAATCATTTCACTGGCCATCAGCCAGCCAGCCTCCTGCGCCAGTTTCCCGCCCTCTTCCGTGCCGAGCAGCGCGGCAAAAGACTGGGCTGCCGGCAGGCGGGTAAACCCTTCGCGAAAACGCTGCACGCGTCCGCCTTCCTGATCGACGGCGACCACCAGATGGTTGCGCGACGCGGCGCGGATCTGACGCACCAGCTCACGCAGCTGCGCCGGATCGTGATAGTTGCGGGTAAACAGGATAAGCCCCCCCACCAGCGGATGCGCCAGAATTTCACGCTCCTCCGCATCCAGCTCAAACCCTTCTACATCCAACATGACTGGACCCACATCCACCTCTCTTATCCTTTAGTTTGTAACTGACGCCAGGCATCGTCTGCCAGCGCAATAAATTGTTTGTCTCTGGACTGCCGATAGCGCATTTCAAACCAGCCAGCCATTAACATGACGACCCAGGGCCGCCAGCGTTTAACCTGACGCTTCAGCGCGTCGGCGTTAATGTGTGCCACCTGGGCGTAGTCCATGATGAGCATTTGCCGCGCGGCTTCACTCTCCGTCCAGACGGCCGCCAGCTCCAGCGCGACATCGCCATCTCCGGCATATTCCCAGTCGATAAGCCTAATGCCCGCTGACGTATGCACAATATTTCCGGCATGAACATCCATGTGCAGCGGCGAGAGCCGTATCGGCTGCGGCTCGCCCGTTTTATGCAGCCGCTTGAGATGCGCCAGCCACATTGGGGTGCGCCTGTCAGGCAGGGCCTGCTGCCAGTAGTGTTCAAGCAGCGGGAATAACGTAATTCGCCATCCCAGACGTGGCTGCTGGTGCAGATGATACAGCATCGCCGCGAGCACAGGCGTGTCCGGCAGCGCGCTTTTAACATCACCTTCCAGATAGTCGACGGCCATCCAGCCCTGTCTGAAAAAACGAGGGGCAGGCACGAGATCTGACGGTAGACGCCTCAGGGCGCGAAACTGACGACGGAAATGGGAGGCAGGCGCATCGGGGTCATGGTTTTGCCGCAAGACCAGACGTTGTTCGCCCTGCGCTATAATGCAACTCGCGCCGCCAAGCCCGGAATGGGCCTGCGGCGCGATAAGGCGGTACTGAGGAAAATAGCGCGTCAGAATCTCTTCACGCGTGCTGTCATTGTTGCGTAACCGCACCTTTACCTGACCAGATAATTTCGCCTGTCTGAACCAGCATCAGCTGCATCTGCAGGGCTGGTGTATTCACGTTACCGGTGGCGTTAGAGTAAAGCACATACTGTGCGCCAACGTTACGGGCAATACCGATCGCCTTGCTGCGGGTACCGAGGCTATCCTGCGGCGAAAGGCCCAGCTGCTGTTTGGCTACAGCGAGCTGTTGAGCCGAGACCAGCGTAAACTTACCGTTGTTTGCCAGGGCATTGCGCAGAGTTTCCGTCGCTTCACCCGCATTCAGCGAACCGTTGGTACGGTTGTTCACGCTATCAACCAGCAACACGCTACCTGCCGTCACGCCCTGTGCCTGCAGCATTTTGCCGACCATGGGCTGCATTGCGCCGTTCCAGTCGTAATGACGCACGCGCGGCGTGGGTTGTGACGTCTGGTCCGGATGTTCAATCGGGCCTGGCTGTGACGGAATAGACGGCACAGACGGCACGGTTGGCTGCTGCTGCGTTGGCGGCGTCGGCTGTTCAGTGCCCGGTTTCGCCTCTTCCACAGGCGCTGGCTGTTCAGTTCGGGTCACACACCCTGCCAGGAACAGAGCGAAAGCTGTCACGAGCGCATAGCGGCTCAAATTTTTAATCAAGGTTCACCCCTCAGAGATAAAGATAAAGTCTCACCTTATGTGCACCCAGATAGTTGGCGCTGCCATAGAGCGTTACCGACGACCTGGCCGGAATGGTGACGCTGCGAGGCGCCTCCAGCGGATGCATTTCAAGACCTCTTACGTCATACCAGAAAAAACGGTAGTGGACCGTCACGGGCTCATGTCTTTCATTAAAGAGCGTAGAGGAGGCAGATGAGTTGATTTCACTGATAGTCAACGCGGGCTGTTGCGCCGTGATGCCCGCGGCAAGCACGGAGGATTCCATGACCAGCGTCTGTTCATCATTCACGGGGATCGCCGGGCGCGAGCTGCACCCCACAATCATCATCGTCATTATCAGCGCTGCAATACGCCCTTTAAGCATGTCAAAGACCTTTATGTGCCAGCATCGGTCCCAGAGGACGACCACCCAGCAGATGCATGTGAATATGATAAACTTCCTGGCCACCGTGACGGTTGCAGTTCATGATCAGACGATAACCGTCTTGTGCAATGCCTTCCTGTTCAGCGATTTTCGCGGCCACCGTCAGCATACGACCTAACGCCACTTCATGCTCGGTTTTTACGTCGTTTACAGTCGGAATCAGAATATTGGGAATAATAAGGATGTGCGTCGGGGCCTGAGGGGAAATGTCCCGGAAAGCCGTCACTAGTTCATCCTGATAGACGATATCCGACGGAATTTCGCGGCGGATAATTTTACTGAAAATCGTTTCTTCAGCCATGACCTTTTCCTTTTTTGTTTAATCTGGCGCAATGCGTCCGCTGTAAACACACTCCCGGGATCGGTGTGTGACACAATGCAAGAGTATGAGCGAGTTTCTCCTGTCCTTTCAACCTCCTCCCTCGATTTCTTTCCTGAATGTTCATCAGCTGACTGAAGAGTGACCGCTCTTGTGCCTCAGTGGCGTTTTTTAAGACACAAATAAAAAAGGCAGCCATTCGGCTGCCTTAGTCTCCCCAGGTCACAACTTAGTTGCTGCGGATGTACTCATCCATTTCGGTTTTCAGGTTATCGGATTTGGTACCGAAGATTGCCTGTACACCAGAACCTGCAACAACTACGCCCGCTGCGCCCAGTTTTTTCAGACCCGGCTGGTCTACTTTCGCTACGTCGGCAACGCTCACACGCAGACGAGTGATGCACGCGTCCAGGTTAGTGATGTTCTCTTTACCGCCGAACGCTGCGACCAGTGCCGGAGCCATTTCGCTGGTAGCGCCAGCTTTGCTGTCTTCTGTCGCATCTTCACGACCCGGAGTTTTCAGGTCCAGTGCTTTAATCAGCACGCGGAAGATGGTGTAGTAAACAACGGCATAGCACGCACCCACGATAGGGAACAGCCACAGTTTGCTGCTGTTACCGGACAGAACGATGAAGTCGATCAGGCCGTGAGAGAAGGACGTACCGTCACGCATACCCAGCAGGATACAGATTGGGAACGCCAGGCCCGCCAGAATCGCGTGGATAACGTACAGGATCGGCGCAACGAACATGAAGGAGAACTCGATCGGCTCGGTGATACCGGTCAGGAACGAGGTCAGCGCTGCGGAGATCATAATACCGCCCACTTTTGCACGGTTCTCTGGCTTAGCAGAGTGCCAGATAGCAATCGCCGCTGCTGGCAGACCGTACATTTTGAACAGGAAGCCACCAGACAGTTTACCTGCAGTTGGGTCGCCCGCCATGTAACGTGGGATATCGCCGTGGAATACCTGGCCTGCCGCGTTGGTGAATTCACCAATCTGCATCTGGAAAGGAACGTTCCAGATGTGGTGCAGACCGAATGGCACCAGACAACGCTCGATGAAGCCGTAGATACCAAACGCCACAACCGGGTTCTGGTAAGCAGCCCACTGAGAGAAGGTCTGGATAGCAGAGCCGATTGGTGGCCAGATGAAGGACAGGATCACGCCAGTGAAAATCGCTGCCAGACCAGAAATGATCGGAACGAAACGCTTGCCCGCAAAGAAGCCCAGATACTCAGGCAGCTTGATGCGATAGAAGCGGTTAAACATATACGCTGCAATCGCACCGGAGATGATACCGCCCAGAACACCGGTGTCTGCCAGGTGTTTCGCGGCGATCTCTTCTGCCGGTAAATGCAGAACCAGCGGCGCAACAACAGCCATGGTTTTCACCATGATGCCGTAGGCAACCACTGCAGCCAGCGCAGAAACGCCGTCGTTATTGGTGAAGCCCAGAGCCACACCGATCGCGAAGATCAGTGGCATGTTAGCAAAGACAGAACCGCCTGCTTCGGCCATCACGTGGGACACTACGGCTGGCAGCCAGCTGAAGTTAGCAGAACCGACACCCAGCAGGATACCTGCGATAGGCAGTACGGATACTGGCAGCATCAGCGATTTACCGACCTTTTGCAGGTTAGCAAATGCATTCTTAAACATAATTGAGAGTGCTCCTGAGTATTTGTGCTTTTTTTACGCTTTCACGCATTGGCCCGGGGGGAGTACCGTGCCGTGGACAGGACATCTAAGCGCCCTTTATTTATTACACAGAGTAAAATAATTCCCTCTGAGTTTGTTTGACGGCTATCACGTTTCAGCTTAAGGCGGTCGAAAAACTTTCAGTTATTTACAAAAAGCATGTCCGGATGTGTCTAAAAACACCCTCACCGCCCCAAATGAGGCGGTGAACTTTACTCGCTTTACTTATTAATTACGAGCCTAAAAAAAACAGGTGTATCAGACAGATTGCAGGCGGGCGGGGTCAATATGGAACAGCGCGGAGAAGTTTTCCGTCGTCACGCGGGCCAGCTCATCGATGCTGACGCCCTTCAGAACGGCCATGTACTCAGCCACATCTCTCGTCATAGCGGGCTGGTTCTCTTTACCGCGATGCGGTACCGGTGCCAGGTACGGAGAATCTGTCTCCACCAGAATGCGATCGAGCGGAACATAACGTGCAGCATCACGCAGCTGCTCAGCGTTACGGAACGTCACGATCCCCGAAAACGAGATATAAAAGCCTAAATCAAGCAGCTTACCCGCCGTTTCTCTGTCTTCTGTGAAACAGTGTAGTACGCCACCGCAATCCGTCACGTTTTCTTCCCGGAGGATCGCCAGCGTATCCGCACGTGCATTGCGGGTGTGGACGATAACCGGCTTATTCAGTTCACGGCCAATGCGAATATGGTTGCGGAAGGACTCCTGCTGGCGAGATTTGGTTTCCGGCGTGTAAAAATAGTCCAGCCCGGTTTCGCCCATCGCCACCACGCCCTCTTCTGCTGCCAGGCGGCGAAGATCCTCAACGTCGTAGGCCTCGTCCTGATTCAGCGGGTGCACGCCGCAGGAGAACACCACGTTATCACGAACGCCAACCAGCTCACGCATGGAGCGATAGCCCGGCAGCGTCGTCGCCACCGCAAGGCAAAATTTCACATCGCGGGCAGCGGCTTTTTCCAGCACGTCATCCACGTTTTTATGCAGGGATTGATAATCCAGGCCATCAAGATGGCAGTGTGAGTCGACTAAAAACATAATGTCTCTCTCAGAGATGGGAAACAGGCGGTGTGACGCCGGGTTGCAGGTAATGTTCGATACGCAGTAACTGGTCGGTCAGTAAAAGCTCGCGATTAAGCCCCGTCACGGTTAAAAGCTGTTCACGGCTTTGGCAAATTTCATGAAGCATAGCGTGAAGAACCGTCCCTGAGAGGCGGTTCGCCAGCGTATTCACCAGCGGCCACGCGTCCGGATTGGTTAGAAGCGTTGCCCCTCGCTGGATTTTGAGCGCATCCAGCAGCAAGGAGGCCAGCCAGTGCAGCCGATCAACGGCCCGCTCGCTGTTAAGCGCAGGCAGTAAACCTAGCCAGTCGTGGTTATTCAGTGCCGTTTCGATGGTACGGCAGAGCGTTTCTCGCTCTGACCAGACGTCAGGCTGCAGTAATGCCAGCGCCGCCGCAGGCGCGCCGCTGCTCAGGCGCAAGGCGGACAGCGCGCTCTCAGGTGACGTTGTCACCTCTCGTTCCAGCCAGCTCAGCGCCCACGATTCCTGAGGAACCGCAAGGTGATGAAGACGACAGCGGCTACGCAGCGTCGCCAGTAATCTTCCCGGGTCGCGGCACGAGAGGAAAAACCACGTTTTTAACGGCGGCTCTTCCAGGGTTTTCAGCAGGGCATTAGCGGCCGCCTCGGTCAGCTGCGTGGCGTCTTTAAGCCAGACCACTTTAGCGCCGCCCAGCCGCGCGTGTTCATACAATTTTTCACTGACTTCCCGCACGGCATCGATACCCAACGCGCTTTTACCCTTCTCAGGCTCAAGGGTGTAGTAGTCAGGATGTGTACCCGCCTGCATCAGCTGGCAGCCACGGCATTTGCCACAGCTCTTATGCCCTTCCGGCTGCTGGCACATCAGAAAACGGGTGATGGCATAAATCAACGCGTCATCGCCCATTCCCGGCAATGCCTGAATCAGTAACGCATGATGCCCCCGCCCCGCCTGATAGCTGCCGATCAGCTGTTCAAAGTGCGGGCGCAACCATGGATACCATTTCATGCCTTCTGCTCCTGCACCCACTGCGTCACGGTTTGCTGGATGTCACGCGTGACGTCGTCCAGGGACTGCGTCGCATCGATAGTACAAATTGAGCTGTCCTGCGCGGCCAGTTCAAGATAGCGCGCACGGGTGCGGTTAAAGAAATCAAACGACTCTTGTTCTATGCGGTCCAGCTCGCCGCGCGCACGGGCACGCTTGAGACCCACTTCAGGCGTTACATCCAGATAGAGCGTCAGGTCGGGGCGAAAATCTCCCAGTACGGCATTACGCAGCGTTGCCAGCATGGTCTGGTCGATGCCGCGTCCGCCGCCCTGATACGCCTGAGTCGACAGATCGTGGCGGTCACCGATCACCCACTTACCCTCGGCCAGGGCGGGTTTGATCACCGTCTCAACCAGCTGCACGCGCGCCGCGTAGAACATCAGCACTTCGGCTTTGTCAGTGATAACTTCGTCGCCGACGGATTTGATATCCAGCACCAGGCTGCGAAGCTTTTCAGCCAGCTGCGTGCCGCCCGGCTCGCGGGTAAATACCATGTCCACCACGCCAAGTGATTTGAGCGTATCCACTACCACGTTGCGGGCAGTGGTTTTACCCGCCCCTTCGAGTCCCTCAATGACTATGTATTTACTGCGCATTTTTTTCCTTAAGTGCCTTCAGATAGTCCTGAACAGAGCGATTGTGGCTGGCAAGGTTGGTGTTAAAGGTATGCCCCCCTTTTCCATCAGCCACAAAATAGAGATACGGTGTTTTAGCCGGATGCGCGGCTGCTTTTAGCGACGCCTCGCTCGGCGTGGCAATCGGGCCCGGCGGTAAACCGCTAATCACGTAGGTATTATACGCCGTTGGCGTCTCCAGATCTTTTCTTGAGATCTTGCCGGCATAGCTCTCGCCCATGCCGTAGATAACGGTAGGATCGGTTTGCAGACGCATGCCGATACGCAGACGGTTGATAAATACCGACGCCACCCGATCGCGCTCGGCGGCAACGGCGGTCTCTTTCTCAATGATCGAGGCCATGGTCACGAACTGGTTCTGATCGCTGTAAGGCAATCCTTCCATTCGCCCCTGCCAGGCGGCATCCACTGCGGCGACCATTTTTTTGTGCGCCCGCTTAAGGATGGCCACATCGGTCGTGCCTGCCGTGTACATCCAGGTGTCTGGCCAGAACCAGCCTTCCACCCATTCCGGATGTTCAAGCTTCAGCGCTTCTGCCACCGTCTGATAGCTATCGTCTTTTAACGTATGTTTGATATACGGCGCGTCACGAAGCTGTTTAAGGTAATCGCTCAGGCGTATACCTTCCACAAACCGCAGAGGGAACTGGGCTTCTTTGCCGCTTTCCAGCAGCTGCAGCATCTCCCGGACGGTCATTCCTGGCGTAAAGCGATAGGTGCCGGCTTTGAAATGTGACAGCTCAGGCTCCACGCGCAATAGCCACTGGAATACCCGTGGACGATTAATAATCTTGTCGCCATAGAGCTGTTCCCCAAGCGCCTGACGGCCGGTTCCCGCTTTCAGGGTAAAGATCGTTTCGTCTTTAACCAGGATCTTGCTGTCCGCCAGCTGGCGAACTTTCCATACGCCTGCTCCGCCGGCGATGCCCAGCGCGACGATGAGGATAAGGACAAAGCGCAACATTTTTTTCATGACTATCTGATTTGCTCACATATCGGGGCTAAAAACTGAAACAGCTCGCGCGAGGACCAGGGTTGTTGACCATACGCACGGACGGGTACAACAGGCATCAGCGCGTTGCAGATGATGACTTCATCTGCGGCCTTTAGTGCGGTTTCTCCTGCACTAACTTCGACAACGCGAAAGTCAGAGCGTGCCAGCTGTTCCAGACAAAACTGACGCATTAACCCATTTACGCCAGCGTGTTCCAGCGAAGGAGTGAATACTTCTCCCCCCTGCCGCCAGAATAAATTAGCCGCACAGCATTCCGTAATGAACCCTTCGCTGTCAAGAACCAGCGCCTCATCGGCGTCCGTCTGTTCAAGATGAGCACGAATGAGCACCTGCTCCAGGCGATTGAGATGCTTAAGCCCGGCCAGCATCGGGTTTCGTCCCAGTCGCACCGGGCTCAGCGTCAGCGTGACGCCGTCTTCTCGCCAGCGAGAGTAATGCGCGGGATAAGCTGATACGGAGAGGATTCGCGTTGGGTTGAGACACGATGCAGCGCTATAACCCCGGCCACCACTGCCGCGGCTGATAATGACTTTGAGTACCCCGCTGTCCTTCCCCGTAGCCAGCTGGCACATTTCCTGACGCAGCATGTCCCAGTGCGTAAAAGGGATCATTAGCTTTTCACAGCCATGCTGCAGGCGTCGAATATGCGCCTCCAGCAGGCAGACATCGCCATCCAGAATGCGCGCCGTCGTAAAGCAACCATCACCGAACTGTATCGCCCTGTCGCTGGCAGGCAGCGTGTCCTGCTCAAGGCCATTGATTAAAAACATGGTGGCTCCTTATGCGTGGGCGTTTAGTCTGGCAGGATGTCATGCAGCCGACAAGAAGATTAGCCTTAATAAAAAAGGCCCGGCAAGCGGACCTTTTTAAAAGCTATCGGGAGGTCAGGATCAGATCTTTTTGAAGATCAGAGAACCGTTGGTGCCGCCGAAGCCGAAGGAGTTACACAGGGTGTACTCCATACCGCTAACCTGACGCGCTTCGTGAGGAACGAAGTCCAGATCGCAACCTTCATCCGGGTTATCCAGGTTGATGGTTGGCGGAACAGCCTGATCGCGCAGCGCAAGGATGGAGTAGATTGACTCTACTGCACCCGCCGCGCCCAGCAGGTGACCGGTCATGGACTTCGTGGAGCTCACCAGTACGCGGCTGGCAGACTCGCCGAAGATAGATTTAACCGCCTGAGCTTCAGCTTTATCGCCTGCAGGAGTAGACGTGCCGTGCGCGTTAACATAGCCAATCTGAGCCGGGGTAATACCCGCATCACGGATTGCGTTTTCCATCGCCAGCGCAGCACCTGCACCGTTCTCCGGAGGAGACGTCATGTGGTACGCATCGCTGCTCATACCAAAGCCAACGACTTCAGCATAAATTTTCGCACCGCGTTTTTTCGCGTGTTCGTACTCTTCCAGTACGATTATGCCCGCCCCGTCGCCCAGCACGAAGCCGTCACGGTCTTTATCCCACGGACGGCTTGCCGCCTGCGGGTTATCATTACGGGTAGACAGCGCACGGGCTGCGCCGAAACCGCCAACACCCAGCGGGGTACTGGCTTTTTCAGCACCGCCGGCAACCATAGCATCTGCATCGCCGTACGCAATAATGCGCGCGGCCTGGCCGATGTTATGTACGCCAGACGTACAGGCGGTCGCGATAGAAATGCTTGGCCCACGCAGGCCGAACATGATGGTCAGGTGACCTGCCACCATATTAACAATCGTGGACGGAACGAAGAACGGGCTGATCTTACGCGGGCCGCCATTCATCAGAGATGTATGGTTTTCCTCGATCAGGCCAAGGCCGCCAATCCCGGAGCCGATAGCGGCGCCGATACGGGTTGCGTTCTCTTCCGTAATCTCAAGGCCAGAATCCTGCATGGCCTGAACGCCAGCGACAATTCCATATTGAATGAAGGCATCCATCTTGCGCTGTTCTTTACGCGAGATGATCTCTTCACAGTTAAAATCCTTTACTAAGCCAGCAAATTTCGTTGCATAGGCGCTAGTATCGAAATGGTCGATTAGGCTGATGCCGCTCTGACCGGCAAGGAGAGCTTTCCAGGTGGACTCTACGGTATTGCCGACAGGAGACAACATGCCAAGTCCGGTCACAACTACACGACGCTTAGACACGTTTGTCCTCCAGGGAGGGATAAAAAAAGAGATTCGTGGGACTAAAAAAGATAAAACTCAGGCGGTCGAATGACCGCCTGGAGATGTTCACTTACGCCTGGTGACCGTTGATGTAATCAATGGCAGCCTGAACGGTGGTGATCTTCTCAGCTTCTTCGTCCGGAATCTCAGTATCAAACTCTTCTTCCAGAGCCATTACCAGCTCAACGGTGTCAAGAGAATCTGCGCCCAGGTCTTCAACGAAGGAAGCGGAGTTCACAACTTCTTCCTGCTTAACGCCCAGCTGTTCGCCGATAATTTTCTTAACGCGTTCTTCGATAGTGCTCATACTCTTAAATTTCCTATCAAAACTCGCTTTCGCGATGGTTTTCGTAGTGTATAAAATGTTGAAAAATTTGCAACTAAATCCCGGCAGTTCTTACCACGATTTTACGTTATTTTGAGGCCTTTTACCCAAATAACGCAAATTTTTTTATCGTGGTTAAACCATATACATCCCGCCGTTGACGTGGAGGGTCTCACCAGTGATGTAACCCGCTTCGTCAGAGGCTAAAAATGCAACCGCACTGGCGATTTCTTTAGGGTCGCCAAGACGACCCGCCGGAACTGCCGCCAGCGTACCCGCACGCTGCTCATCAGTCAGCGCACGCGTCATGTCCGTTTCAATAAAGCCCGGAGCAACAACGTTTACCGTAATACCGCGGGACGCAACTTCACGCGCCAGCGACTTACTGAAACCAATCAGACCTGCTTTCGCCGCAGCGTAGTTAGCCTGACCAGCATTTCCCATGGTACCTACCACAGAACCGACAGTGATAATACGACCATGACGCTTTTTCATCATAGCGCGCATTACCGCTTTTGACAGACGGAATACAGATGACAGGTTGGTTTCGATGATATCGTTCCACTCGTCGTCTTTCATTCGCATTAACAGGTTATCGCGAGTGATCCCGGCATTGTTTACCAGAATATCCACTTCGCCAAACTCTGCGCGAATATTTTCCAGAACAGATTCGATAGATGCAGGTTCAGTCACATTCAGTACCAGACCTTTACCGTTTGCACCCAGATACTCGCTGATGGCCTGAGCGCCATTCTCGCTGGTTGCTGTACCAATCACCTTCGCGCCGCGCGCAACCAGTGTTTCAGCAATTGCACGCCCGATACCGCGGCTTGCGCCAGTGACCAGGGCGATTTTTCCTTCAAAACTCATGGTATTCCTCTTTTATTGCGAGAGTGCCGCTGACATCGCTTCCGGCTCGTTAATCGCCGAGGCTGTCAGGGTGTCAACAATACGTTTTGTCAGACCGGTGAGGACTTTACCTGGGCCGACTTCATACAGATGCTCAACGCCCTGTGCGGCCATAAACTCAACGGTTTTGGTCCACTGTACCGGGCTATAGAGCTGGCGAACCAGCGCGTCACGGATAGCTTCCGGCGCGGTTTCGCATTTCACATCGACGTTGTTCACAACGGAAATCGTCGGTGCGTTAAAGGTAATTTTTTCCAGCTCAACCGCCAGCTTCTCGGCAGCAGGCTTCATCAGCGCGCAGTGAGACGGCACGCTGACAGGCAGCGGCAGCGCACGCTTAGCGCCCGCTGCTTTACAGGCCGCACCGGCACGCTCAACCGCTTCTTTATGGCCTGCGATAACCACCTGACCCGGCGAGTTGAAGTTCACCGGCGAGACAACCTGGCCTTCAGCAGATTCTTCACACGCTTTTGCAATTGCAGCATCATCCAGACCGATAATGGCAGACATGCCGCCCGTGCCTTCCGGCACCGCTTCCTGCATGAATTTACCACGCAGTTCCACCAGACGTACCGCGTCAGCAAACCCGATCACGCCGGCGCACACCAGCGCAGAGTATTCACCCAGGCTATGGCCTGCAAGCAGCGCTGGCGCTTTACCGCCCTGCTGCTGCCAGACGCGCCACAGCGCAACAGATGCGGTCAGCAGTGCTGGCTGGGTCTGCCAGGTTTTGTTCAGCTCTTCGGCCGGCCCCTGCTGGGTCAGCGCCCATAAATCATAACCCAGTGCATCAGAAGCTTCACGGAAAGTCTCCTCAATGACCGGATAGTTTGCTGCCATTTCAGACAACATCCCAACGGTTTGAGAGCCCTGGCCCGGGAACACAAAAGCAAATTGCGTCATTTTTTATTCCTTATCCTAGAAACGAACCAGCGCGGAACCCCAGGTGAACCCGCCACCGAAGGCTTCAAGCAAGACCAGCTGGCCCCGTTTGATTCGTCCATCGCGTACCGCTTCATCAAATGCGCACGGTACCGACGCCGCAGAAGTGTTGCCGTGACGATCAAGGGTCACAACAACGTTATCCATCGACATGCCCAGCTTTTTCGCGGTCGCGCTGATGATGCGCAGGTTCGCCTGATGCGGCACCAGCCAGTCGAGCGAGGAACGCTCAAGGTTATTCGCTTCCAGCGTTTCATCAACGATGTGTGCCAGCTCAGTCACCGCCACCTTGAACACCTCGTTCCCTGCCATGGTCAGGTAAATCGAGTTGTCCGGATTAACGCGATCGGCGTTAGGCAGAGTCAACAGCTCGCCGTAGCTGCCATCAGCATGCAGATGCGTAGAGATGATACCCGGCTCTTCGGACTGCCCCAGCAGCACCGCGCCTGCGCCATCACCAAAAATAATGATCGTTCCGCGATCGGTTGGATCGCAGGTGCGCGCCAGCACGTCAGCACCGATCACCAGCGCATATTTAACGGCACCGGATTTCACGTACTGATCGGCAACGCTCAGCGCATAGGTGAAGCCTGCGCACGCTGCAGCGACGTCAAACGCCGGACAGCCTTTAATGCCGAGCATGTTTTGCACCTGGCACGCTGCACTTGGGAATGCATGCGTGGCAGACGTCGTGGCGACCACGATCAAACCAATCTGTTCTTTATCAATGCCCGCCATTTCGATAGCACGCTGTGCGGCTTCGTAACCCATGGTCGACACTGTTTCGTCTGGCGCGGCAATACGACGTTCACGGATACCTGTGCGCGTGACAATCCACTCGTCAGACGTATCTACCATTTTTTCCAGATCGGCGTTGGTACGCACTTGTTTTGGCAGGTAGCTGCCGGTACCTAAAATCTTCGTATACATGTACGCTCAGTCACTTTTAGCTAATACAGATTCCAGGCGAGCGGCAATCCGCTGAGGGACTTGTCGCTGCACCGCCTGCACTGCCTGTTCAATCGCGACAGCAAATGCTCGCTGATTGGCGGCGCCATGACTCTTAATCACGATGCCGCGCAATCCTAACAGACAGGCGCCATTATACTGGTCGGGGTTGAGGTGACTGAATCGCCGCGTCAGGCTCTTTTGTAGCCAACGCTTCAATAAAATGAGCCACCAGGCGCTTTTTTTGCCTTCTCCCTGAGATTTCAGCAGAGAAAGAAACATGCGCACGACCCCTTCCATGGTCTTCAACGTGACGTTTCCGGTGAAGCCATCGCACACCAGAACATCCGTTTTACCCGTCAACAACTCATTGGCTTCGAGATAACCAATATAGTTGATGGAGGGAACCTGTTTGAGCAATTCAGCCGCTTCGCGAATGCTGTCCAGGCCTTTGGTCTCTTCTTCACCAATGTTCAGTAACGCAACACGGGGAGTGTTGATCCCGACAACTTCTTCTGCCAGCACCGATCCCATCACGGCAAACTGTGCCAGCATAGTACTATCACAGTCGACGTTAGCGCCTAAATCGAGCACCACCGTCTTGCCCTTCTGCTGATGCGGTAATACCGTCACCAGCGCCGGGCGCTCAATACCTTCAATAGGTTTGAGCAGTAATTTCGACAGCCCCATCAGCGCGCCGGTATTCCCCGCGCTAACGCAAGCCTGGGCTCGCCCTTCTTTCACCAACTCCAGCGCTATCCGCATAGAGCTGCCACGACTATTGCGAATAGCCTGCGAGGGTCGGGCATCACTGGCAATAACTGACTGCGCAGGAATAATCTGCAGACGCGAACGTTGTTCAAAGTCAGCTTTTGCGAGTAATGGCGTGATTGCGTCGGGATTGCCGACTAAAAGAAGTGTGAGTTGCGAATTAGAATTCAGTGCCTGCAATGCTGCAGGCACTGTCACGGAAGGGCCAAAATCTCCCCCCATGACATCTAACGCCAGGGTTAGACGTGTCAAGGTATCGTCGCAGCCTGGTTCGGTAAATTCCCCGTTTACACGGGGAAATCCTCACTAAGCCTAATCACGCTTGCGCGTGATTACTTAGTGATAACCTTGCGGCCGCGGTAGAAACCGTCAGCGGTGATGTGGTGACGCAGGTGTTTCTCACCAGAAGTCTTGTCTACAGACAGGCTGGTAACTGCGGTCAGCGCGTCATGGGAACGACGCATGCCACGTTTGGAACGGGTTGGTTTATTCTGTTGTACGGCCATGGACCTTACTCCTCAATTACTTACGCTTTAAGCTGGCTAATACGGCAAATGGGTTTGGTTTTTGCGCTTCATCAGGCAGTTCCCCAAAGACCATGTCCGCCTCGGACACTTCACAGTGTTCAGAATCATGCACCGGAACTACTGGCAAGGTGAGGATGATTTCATCTTCAACCAGAGCCAGAAGATCGATTTCACCGAATTCGTTAACCTCAATCGGCTCATACGCTTCCGGGAGTGCTTCAGCCTGTTCGTCAGAACGGACCGGACTGAAACAATACGTTGTGTGAACATGCTGTACAAACGGTTTCCCGCAACGCTGACACTCGAGCGTTACCGTTACCTTCGCATCACCGGTTAAAACGGCGAGACGCTGGTTGTCGATAGCGAACGACATGGAGCATTCTACATCACTGTCCACACTGACTACGGATTCGGCAATACGCTCAGCCTGATCGGAAGTATAGATACCTTCATAATCGAGGCGTTTTTGAGCCGTACGAACCGGATCAAGAGTCAGGGGTAATTTTACCTTTTGCATAGGGCGCGCATATTAACTTTGTAACGTCATAGAGTCAAAGAAAAAGGCAACCAGAGCTGCCTTTTGCCAATTATTCGCACACATTGCGGCCTGTAGTTTAAAATGGCTGGCATCGATACGCTATATCTGGTGATAAAAATATGCCAAATCTCGTCCTTGCTTCCACGTCTCCCTATCGCCGAATGCTGCTGGAAAAGCTCGGGATCCCGTTTGAATGCGCCGCGCCAGAGGTTGATGAGACGCCACAGCCGGGTGAATCACCGCGTCATCTGGTGACGCGTCTCGCTAAAGAGAAAGCGCAGTCGCTGGCAGCACGTTATCCCGCACATTTGATTATAGGCTCCGATCAGGTTTGCGTACTGGACGGCGAAATCACCGGCAAGCCCCATACGGAGGAGAACGCCTGCCAGCAGCTTCTGCGTGCGCGAGGCACTATCGTGACCTTTTATACCGGCCTGGCGCTTTACAACTCCGCTTCCGGTCATCTGCAAACTGAATGCGAACCGTTCGACGTGCACTTCCGCCATCTCAGCGAGCAGGAGATTATGGATTATGTGCGCCGTGAGCGACCGCTGAACTGCGCGGGGAGCTTTAAAAGTGAAGGATTGGGGATTGCACTTTTCGACAAGCTGGACGGTCGGGATCCCAACACCCTGGTGGGGTTACCGCTAATTGCCCTGTGTCAGATGTTAAGACGAGAAGAGTGTAATCCGCTGACGATGTGACTGGGACGTTGCGGCCTGATGCCCTCACCCGCCCCTCTCCCACAGGGAGAGGGAGGAAGGCAAAATCAGCCGCGCAAAACCTTAAGACAGCGTTTCAGCTGCTCATCCAGCGGCGCTTCAATACGGATCACTTCACCGGTATTCGGATGGGTAAACTTCAGCGCTGCCGCATGCAGGAACAGACGCGACAGCCCCGTTCCCGCCAGCTGCTTATCAAACTCGCGGTCGCCATAGCGGTCATCAAACGCGATGGGATGCCCTGCAAACTGCGTATGCACGCGGATCTGGTGGGTGCGACCGGTGACCGGACTGCAGCGCACCAGCGTGGCAAACTCATAGCGCTCTTCAACCTTAAAGCGCGTCTCAGACGGTTTCCCTTCCTGGCTCACGCGGACAATACGCTCACCGCTTTGCAGAATATTTTTCAGCAGCGGCGCCTGCACCACTTTAACATGGGACTGCCACTGGCCGCGCACCAGCGCCAGATAGTCTTTCTGCATCCCTTTTTCACGCAGCTGTTCATGCAGAGAACGCAGCGCGGAACGCTTTTTCGCCACCAGCAGAACGCCAGAGGTGTCGCGGTCAAGACGATGCACCAGTTCAAGGAAGCGCGCTTCCGGGCGCAGGGCACGCAGCCCTTCAATCACCCCGAAGCTCAGACCGCTACCGCCATGAACAGCCGTCCCTGACGGTTTGTTCAGCACCAGAATGTGGTCGTCTTCATAAAGGATCACATCACTCAGGGCCGCCACTTTCTGTAGCTTCGGTGATACGGTCTCTTCTTCACGCTCTGCCACGCGCACCGGTGGAATACGCACTTCGTCACCGGCTTCGAGTTTGTACTCGGGCTTCACGCGTTTTTTGTTAACCCGCACCTCGCCCTTACGCAGAATGCGGTAAATCATGCTCTTTGGCACCCCTTTTAGCTGGGTGCGCAAAAAGTTATCGATACGCTGCCCCGCTTCATCTTCGGCGATGGCAACCATTTTTACGGCTGGAGTCTCTGTTTTCATGGTTGGCGATTCTAAATATCGCCAGCCATTAGCGCCACTCATTTTTCTATGCTTATATTTACTTTTATCCGGCCTGCTACCCGTTTCGCGCAACCGATTTGGTGGTTATTAAACCAATCGCCATTCTGAAGTGAAGAAACTGTGAGTAACCGGGTGATAATTGGTAAAAGTCATCTTGCTATAACCCGGCGAGCAGTGGAATAATGAGGCTGTTTTCCGTGTTAAATCCTGGTTAAGTAAGGATGTTGACGGAATGACCAATTTTGTCTGACCGATCATCCACGCAGCAATGGCGTAAGACGTATTGATCTTTCAGGCAGTTAGCGGGCTGCGGGTTGCAGTACTTCCCGGTATAAGGATTGTTCTCTGGAGAGTTCTACCCAGGCAATTCCCCTGATAATTGCGCTGTGTTTCCGTATGAAATACAGGCAACCGACACTCTGCGCCTCTTAAGCGAGCGACAACCGTGAGGTTGGCGACGTGAACAGACACGAGGCCATCGGTTCATACCCCGGAAAGCGTCACCTTGCCCGCAGCTTTGTCGTCAATGTAAGAATAACGAGTAAGTTACGATGAAAAGAATGTTAATCAACGCAACTCAGCAAGAAGAGTTGCGTGTCGCCCTTGTGGATGGGCAGCGCCTGTACGATCTGGATATCGAAAGTCCTGGACACGAACAGAAAAAAGCGAACATTTACAAAGGTAAAATCACCCGCATTGAACCAAGCCTTGAAGCTGCATTTGTCGATTACGGTGCTGAGCGTCATGGTTTCCTCCCTCTGAAAGAAATTGCCCGCGAATATTTCCCTGCAAACTACAACGCCCATGGCCGCCCAAACATCAAAGATGTGCTGCGTGAAGGTCAGGAAGTTATCGTTCAGATTGATAAAGAAGAGCGCGGCAACAAAGGTGCCGCACTGACAACCTTTATCAGCCTGGCAGGGAGCTATCTGGTTCTGATGCCAAACAACCCGCGTGCGGGTGGCATCTCTCGCCGTATCGAAGGTGATGACCGTACCGAGCTGAAAGAAGCGCTGGCAAGCCTCGAGCTGCCTGATGGCATGGGGCTTATCGTGCGTACCGCAGGCGTTGGCAAATCCGCCGAAGCGCTGCAGTGGGACCTGAGCTTCCGTCTGAAGCACTGGGAAGCCATCCAGAAAGCAGCGGAAAGCCGCCCTGCTCCGTTCCTGATCCACCAGGAAAGCAACGTTATCGTGCGTGCCTTCCGTGACTACCTGCGTCAGGACATCGGTGAAATTCTGATCGATAACCCGAAAGTACTTGAGCTGGCGCGCCAGCACATTGCCGCGCTGGGTCGTCCGGATTTCACCAGCAAAATTAAACTATACACCGGTGAAATACCGCTGTTCAGCCACTATCAGATCGAATCCCAGATTGAGTCCGCCTTCCAGCGTGAAGTACGTCTGCCATCCGGCGGTTCTATCGTTATTGATACCACTGAAGCGCTGACCGCTATCGACATCAACTCCGCGCGTGCAACTCGCGGTGGAGATATCGAAGAGACTGCTTTCAACACTAACCTCGAAGCCGCTGATGAAATCGCCCGCCAGCTCCGCCTGCGCGACCTGGGTGGTCTGATTGTTATCGACTTCATCGACATGACCCCTGTTCGCCACCAGCGTGCGGTTGAAAACCGTCTGCGCGAAGCGGTGCGTCAGGACAGAGCGCGTATTCAGATTAGCCATATCTCACGCTTTGGCCTGCTGGAGATGTCCCGTCAGCGTCTGAGCCCGTCGCTGGGTGAGTCCAGCCATCACGTCTGCCCACGCTGCTCCGGCACCGGTACCGTGCGTGATAACGAATCGCTGTCCCTCTCGATTCTGCGTCTGATTGAAGAAGAAGCGCTGAAAGAGAATACCAAAGAGGTTCACGCGATTGTCCCTGTGCCAATTGCCTCCTACCTGCTGAACGAAAAACGTGCAGCAGTAAGTGCAATTGAAGCTCGCCAGGGCGGCGTTCGCTGCATCATCGTGCCAAACGATCAGATGGAAACCCCGCACTATCACGTGCTGCGTGTCCGTAAAGGCGAAGAGACGTCAACGCTCAGCTACCTGCTGCCGAAGCTGCATGAAGAAGAGATGGCCCTGCCGTCCGATGAAGAGCCAGCCGAGCGCAAGCTGCCTGAGCAGCCTGCGTTAGCGACCTTCATTATGCCTGAAGCACCGCCTGAAGCAGCCCTGGAAAAACCGGCGGCCAAACCTGCGGCGCAGAAACCTGAAGCAATGGCAGCGAAAGCCCAGCCGGCGCAGCCTGGTCTGCTGAGCCGCTTCTTCGGCGCGCTTAAGAAGATGTTTGCCGGTGAGGAAGTTCAGCCAGAGCAGCCGAAAGAAGAGCCAAAAGCGGCCAAGCCTGAGCGTCAGCAGGACCGCCGTAAGCGTCAGAACAACCGCCGCGACCGTAACGACCGTAGCGAGCGCAATGACCGCAGCGAGCGTCGTGACAACCGTGATAACCGCTCTGAGAATAACGAAGGCCGTGAGCAACGCGAAGACAACCGTCGCAACCGTCGCGAGAAACAACAGCAGAATGTTGAAGATCGTGAAATTCGCCAGCAGGCGGGCGATGAGTCTGAGAAGAGCAAACAGCGTGACGACCAGCAGCCGCGCCGTGAACGCAACCGTCGCCGTAACGACGAGAAGCGTCAGGCACAGCAGGAAGTCAAAAACCTGAACCGCGAAGAGCCTGTTGAACAGCAGGACGGCGAGCAGGAAGAACGTACTCAGGTCATGCCGCGTCGTAAGCAGCGCCAGCTTGCTCAGAAAGTTCGTTTCGCCTCCGAAGCAACCGAAGAGTCAGCAATTGTCCCGGTTGAAACCCGCGAGAGCGCAGCCGGTACTCAGCTTGCAAAAGTTGACCTGCCAGCGGTCGTTGATAACAACGTTGAGCAGGATGATAACGGTGAAAACCGTGATAACGCCGGCATGCCGCGCCGTTCACGTCGTTCCCCACGTCATCTGCGCGTCAGCGGCCAGCGCCGTCGTCGCTATCGTGACGAGCGTTACCCAACTCAGTCGCCAATGCCGCTGACCATTGCCTGTGCTTCACCAGAAATGGCCTCCGGCAAAGTCTGGATCCGCTACCCGGTAGCGCGTCCGGAGCAGGTTGTTGAAGAACAGCCAGTAACCGAAGAGGTTATTGCACCTGCGGCAGCGGTAGAAGAGGTCGTGACTGAAGCGGCAACGGTGGTAGAACCTCAGGTTGTTGAAACTGCAGCCCCTCAGGCAGCTGAAGTCGAAACCACGCATCCGGAAGTGATTGCCGCGCCGGTTGATGCCGCACCGCAGCTTATTGCTGAAGAAGATGTCGTGGTGGCTGAGGAAATCGCTGAAGAAGCTGAACCTGTAGCCGCAGTGGAAGACACCGCTGAAGCCATCGTCGAAACGACCGCTGAAGAAATCGTTCAGGACGTTGAGATTGAGGTTGAACCGGTTGTTGAAGAACCGAAAGCGCCTGAAGTGAAATCTGAGCCGGTTGTTTCTGCGCCAGCCGCTGCCCACGTGGCGACAGCACCAATGACGCGCGCTCCGGCGCCGGATTACGTGCCTGAAGCACCGCGTCACAGCGACTGGGTTCGCCCGGCATTCAGCTTCGAAGGTAAAGGCGCAGCCGGTGGCCACAGTGCAACGCATCAGGCGACTGCACCGGCAACGCGTCCACAGTCTGTCGAATAACGACAAACGACGCTGAAAGTAAAAAGCCGACCTGAGGGTCGGCTTTTTTTATGGCTGCTGCACGGGCTTCCTCATCCCGGTCACCTCCGGCATGACCTGCCGCATCAACTCCAGAAAACGCCGCAAGCGTGCCGGATAATAACGGGACCAGGGATAAACCAGATGCACCGGTAACGCCGCTGGCTGCCACTCCGGCAGCAAATGCACCAGCCGCCCTTCCTGAATATCGTCCTGTACCGTCCAGCTGGAGACCACCGCCACGCCAAGCCCGGTGAGTGCAGTGTTACGTGCGACATACAGGCTGTCGGTGCTTAGCCGTGGCGTAATAGCAATCCGCGCGGTGGCGGGCGAAGCATCGTGAAATAGCTCCACGTGGCGCTGGTAGAAAGAGCTGATGGCTATCCAGGGAAACTGCTGCAAATCCTCCGGCGTGGTAACCGCTGGAAAACGGGCCAGCAGTGCCGGAGAAGCGACCACCGAGCGCGGCACCTCCGCCAGCAGCACGGATACGGTCGCCGGATCGACCTCCACGCCTACCCGAATAGCACAGTCCAGGTTGTCACCGAGGAAATCCGCCGACCTGTCGTTGAGCATCCACTCAATCGAAAGCTGCGGATAGCGTTGCAAAAATTCGGTTACGGGTTTAAGAAGCTGATCCTGACCAAACGCGTGGGGAGCTCGCACCCGCAGCACGCCTACCGGCTCATCTTCCGTCTGCCCCACCTCATCTTCCAGCGCCAGCCAGCTGTCAATCACCCGACGGGCGTGCTGATAGCAGCGCTCGCCGTCATCCGTCAGCCGCGTCGTGTGGGTGGTGCGCAATATCAGGCGTACGCCCAGCATGGTCTCAAGCGACTGTAACCGTCTGCTCACAGTGGCCTGGGTGGTGGCCAGCTGCCGTGCCGCCGCAGAGAGGGAACCCGCCTCCACGATGCGAACAAACGTCCGCATTAACTCCACCCTGTCTATACGCTCAGCTCTTTTCATTGCCTTTTCACTTATACGTTCAACGTATAAGCGTTTTACCACCGGGCCCGCTACCGTCGCAAGGCGTACTGATAAAAAATAGCCTCACACGACGAATGAGGAACTTCTTATGAACACAACAACCGCCGCCCATGCCGTGAGCCGCTGGGTGATTTTAATGCTGGCGATCGGTGCAGGTTTCAGCGTGGCATCAATCTATTATGCCCAGCCTCTGCTGCCGCTGATGGGCGCAGACCTTCACCTGAGCATCGAAGGAATGGGCATGGTCCCGACGCTCACCCAGGCGGGATATGCCCTGGGGATCCTGTTCCTGCTTCCGCTCGGCGATCGCCACGACCGCAGGACGTTAATCCTGATAAAGAGTGCGGCGCTGGCGCTGTTTCTTCTCGGCTGTAGCCTGACCGGGCAGATCCACTCTCTGCTGCTGGCAAGCCTGCTCATCGGCATGGCCGCCACCATGGCACAGGATATCGTCCCTGCCGCGGCCATCCTTGCGCCGGAAGGTAAACAGGGGAAAACCGTGGGCACGGTAATGACCGGGCTGCTGATGGGTATCTTATTATCAAGAACCGTGAGCGGCGTGGTGGGTGAAGCGTTTGGCTGGCGCGTCATGTACCAGCTGGCGGCGGCGAGCATTGCGTTCATCGGCGTGATGATGTGGTTTGTGCTTCCCCGTTTTGCCATTCACTCCACGCTGAGCTACCCCGCGCTGATGCGCTCAATGGAACACCTGTGGCGTCGCTATCCGGCGCTGCGCCGTGCGGCGCTGGCTCAAGGCTTTCTGTCGATTGCCTTTAGCGCCTTCTGGTCTACGCTTGCGGTCATGCTGCTTGAGCACTATCACCTGGGCAGTGCCGTAGCGGGTGGTTTTGGTATTGCAGGTGCCGCCGGTGCGTTAGCTGCCCCGCTGGCAGGGGGTCTGGCGGATAAACTGGGCGCAGGAAAAGTCACGCAGCTTGGTGCCGTTCTGGTGACCGTCTCATTTGCCCTGATGTTCCTGATGCCCGCGCTGGGCGTTCATGGACAGCTGATTCTGATCGCCATCTCTGCCGTCGGGTTCGACCTGGGTCTGCAGTCAAGCCTGGTCGCTCACCAGAACCTGGTATACAGCCTTGAACCACAGGCTCGGGGTCGTCTCAACGCCCTGCTCTTTACGGTGGTCTTTATCGGGATGGCGCTGGGTTCCGCGTTAGGCAGCAATATCTACTCGCTGACTGGCTGGACGGGTGTGGTCGCGCTGGCGACAGTCTGTGGCGTCATTGCACTGGCAATTCGTCTGATTGAAAGCGCGCGTGTCGCCTCCGCATCAGCAGAAGTTGCATAAAAAAAATGCCCAATCCAGGCGGATTGGGCAGTAAAACATGCCCAGTTTCAAGACATGTTCCAAGAGGTCAAGATGTTATTTGTTCAGCTGGAACAGAGACATGCCCTGCATATCGCTAAACGCTTTATAAGACGCCTGCAAGGCCGCCTGCTGCATGGTGTAAGAGGAAATCGCTTCGTTCCAGTCAACATCCACCAGATCGCTCATCTGCTTGGTCTGACCCAGCGCGCGGTCATCACCCAGCGTATCGAGTTTTTCCAGCTCGTTCATCTTGGTTCCCACATCCGCAACGACCGTCAGGACATTGTTCTGGGAGTTTTTGATGCCGATTTGCGCATTGGCAATCACCTGGCTTTGCGCCGTGGCAGCAGCCGGATCGTTTTCAATCGGCGTCTTCAGCGACGCAATCGCAGAATCCAGGATTTTGAACATGTTCGTCTGGCCATATCCACCGCCCGGCAGCTGTTCTGCATTACTGGTAATGCTTTCGAAAATTTGCTGGCCGGTATGACTAATGGTCATATTTCGCGCCGTATCAACCTGCTGCGTGATGGCCTCTGCGCCGCCGTTGTAATCCCCGGTCGCGGCATCAAACGGTGCGCTCTCGGTTTTGTATCCCGCAAAGATAAAGCGACCATTACCATCCGTCGTGTTGGCCAGGTTCATAAGCTGATCGCGGATCCCCTGAATATCGGTCGCCAGAGAAAGACGGTCGTCATCGCTTAACGTGCCGTTCGACGCATAAACGAGCTTCTCGCGCACGCTCGAGATCGCGGTGTTGACCTGGGTTAACACGTTATCTTCCAGCGAGACCTTCTGTGTAGCAAAGGTGCGCGCGAGCGCAAACTGGCTGTTTTGCGACTGAGACTGTGACAGAACGATGGCCTGCGACGCGGCGATAGGATCGTCTGAAGGACGATTGACGCGCTTGCCGGTGGACATCTGCTCACCGTAGCTCAGCCATCTGCTCTGGGAATCGGTGATCCCACGCATGTTCTGCTCGTACATCATCTGGGTGCTAATACGCATTGTTCACCTCAACCTTAACGAATGTTGATAATTGCATCGAAGAGCGTACTGGCAGTCTGGAGAACCTGGGCGTTCGCCAGGTAATACTGCTGATAACGCTGCAAATTGCCATACTCTTCGTCGAGGTTTACCCCAGAGATGGTCTGCTGCTGCTTGATTAACTGCGTCTCCACGTTGGCTTTCGTCTGGCTGCTCACCTTCAGTGACGCCGTTGAGCTACCGACGGTACTGACGAGAGAGGCATACGCATCGTTGAAGGTTTTGTTTCCCCCCACCACTTTGCCGTTTTGCAGATCGAGCAGTTTCTGGCCGTTGCGATTATCACTCTCGCCGCCGTTCTGCACCGATGCCATCGCCAGCTTGGACTCGTCGCTGATCGCGAGTTCCATGTTCATGATGACGTTGGAAACAGGCTTCACGGTAAAGCTGTCTTTGGTGTTTGCCGTACCGCTTACGTTGACGTTTAGGCCATCAAACGACAGATTGCCGCTGGCATCCGGGCTCATCGTAAAGCTGGTTTTGTCTGAAGTACGGGTAACCGTCCAGTCAGTGCCGTTAAACTGCAGCTTATAGTCTGTCGCCTGGACCTGCTTGCTGTCCGCTACAGAAGCCGTAACAACCGCCGAACCGCCGTTCTTGCTGCTGGACAGGACCGCCGGAGAGCCGAAGTTGAACAGCTTACCGCCCGCATCACCGTTCGCATCAAAGCCGGCTTCATGCTGCGTGTTCATTGAATCTGCAAAGGCCAGCGCCATCTGGTTCAGGGTGTTACGAGCTTTATCAAGATCTTCCGTGCGGAAGGTCAGTAAACCGCCCAAAGAACCGGTGGTAATCATCTTTTCCGGGATCTCGACATTACCCGCTACGTCGTCGACATAGGCCACGGTGGTACGGGCCGGATCTGCACTCGACTTCACGGCAGCCAGCTGGTTAGCTTTGCTGCCCTGAACCAGGCTGTAACCGTTGCCGAAAGAGATGTTAAACGTACCGCTATCCTGAACAGACACTTCCACGCCGACGATTTTGTTCAGCTCATTGACGAGCTGATCGCGCTGGTCGAGCAGATCGTTAGGCGATGCGCCCGCGCCGACGCCGGTCAGACGAGAGATCTGATCGTTCAGGTTCGCAATCTGTTTGGCATAGTTGTTGATCTGAGACACGCTGGTCCCAATGGCGGTATTGACCTGCGTATCCTGATCGCGCAGATACTGATCGTTGGTTTTGAACTGATTGACCAGACCACCCGCTTTACCCAGCACCGTCTGACGTGCAGCCGGGTCTTCCGCGTTGCTCACCAGCGTTTGCAGGCTTTTGAAGAAATCCTGCAGGGTGGTGGAAAGCGAGTTGGTGGTATCAGAGAGCACATCGTCGATTTTTGACATCTGCTGATAGCGCGTCGTCAGACCGCTGCTCTGCGTCTGCGCGGCGCGCAGCTGGTTGGTGATGAAGGCGTCATACTCACGCTGGACACCGGAGACATACACCCCGTTACCCACCCAGCCACCGCCGGTCAGCGTGCTGTTAGATGCGCCCAGCACCGTGGTCTGGCGGGTGTAACCTGCCACGTTATAGCTTGAAATATTATTACTGACGGTATTGAGTGCCGACTGCGCAGCACTGAGGCCACTCATGGCGCTGTTAATCAAACTGGACATGGGGGTTCCTTTTATACGTTCAGACACGAGTCCTGATGAAGGTTATCGGCAACCTCCACCGGGACTTGAGAACTTTCAGAACAGATTTTCAATATCTGTGCTATAGGCTTTGCTGACCTTCTCGCCCATGGATTTCAGCTGCTGGATCATGCTGGTGAGCTTGCGTGCATAGTTCGGGTCAGTCGCGTAGCCCGCGTTTTGTAAGGCCTGAGCGCCCTGCTCCGCCGTCGCCGCCTGCGTAACGGCGGTATAACGCGGATTTCGGCTCAGCAGGCCAACGTAGTCGGACAATGCTTCCAGATAAGAGCTGTAGACGCGGAATTTTGCTTTGACCTTCACCGCCGCACCGTTCTCGTATTCGGTGGTCGTGATCTCCGTTGTTGGCCCCTTCCAGCTGGAGGTGGCCTTCACGCCGAAGATGTTGAAGCTCGGATCGCCGTTTTCCTTGCGGATCTGGCGCTGGCCCCAGCCCGACTCCAGCGCGGCCTGCGCCAGAATCAGATGATGCGGCACGCCGCTCTGTTCGCTGGCAAGGCGCGCGGGCAGAGAAAGCTGCGCCAGGAAGTCTTTGCTGTCACCGGAGAGCGGCTCATCGCCGCTGCCCGTGGCTTTTGGCATCGCTTTACGCACCATTTGCGTCAGAGCCTGGTTCTGATAACTGGTCACCGTTTCCAGGTCGAACTTCATCGGCACCTGCTGCGTCTGTTCCTGAGGCTGAATGCCCTGCGCGGCTTCGGTCTGTTTCACAATCATGTCAGCCAGGCCGAGGCCTTTACCGGCGGTCATCTGCTGCGCAATCTGCTGGTCATACATGCTGGTGTAGAGACGCGTTGAATCACTGCTGAACATCCCGTCTTTCGGCAGGGTTTCACGCATGCTTTTCAGCATCATCTGTACAAACATCCCTTCCACCTGGCGGGCGACCGGGCGGATGTTCGCCGCCGGGTCTTTTCCTGCTTTGGTTTTCAGTTCGTTGAGCGACTGGGCATCCCAGGCTGCACTGGTCAACAGTTTGCTATCGGTCAGCATTAGATGATTTCCAGTTTGGCGCGCAGGCAGCCCGCGCTTTGCATGGATTGCAGAATGGACATCAGGTCCATCGGCGTTGCACCCAGGGCGTTCAGGGCTCGCACCACGCTGTTCAGGTTGGCGCTGGAGCGAACGCTCTGCAGCGACCCGCCGCTCTGACGCATATCAATCTGCGTTTGCGGCGTCACCACCGTCTGACCGCCACCAAATGGCGTATTCGGCTGGCTCACGTTCGCGGAGCGGTTTACCGTTACGGAGAGGTTGCCCTGCGCTACGGCACAGCTGTCCAGCGACACTTCCCGGTTCATGACCACCGAGCCGGTACGGGAGTTGATGATCACCTTGGCATCCTGAACCGGAACGTTCACTTCCATATTCTGGATATCTGCCAGCATGCGCACCTGGTTGCTGCTGCCGGTAGAGGTACGGATCTGCACGGTGCGCGCATCGAGTGCCGTTGCATTACCGTAGCCGCGGCTGCGGTTGATGGTATCGGCAATTTGCTGCGCCATCGTGAAGTCTTCATTATTGAGCTGCAGGTTGATGGTGTTGCCCGCGCCAAACTGGGTCGGCAGTTCACGCTCAATGATCGCCCCGTTGGTGATACGTCCACCGTTAAGCTGGTTCACCTGCACGCTGCTTCCGCCTGCGGATGCGCCCGCACCGCCAACCAGAATGTTCCCCTGCGCCAGCGCATAGACCTGGCTGTCGACGCCTTTCAGCGGGGTCATCAGCAGCGTACCGCCGCGCAGGCTTTTGGCGTTACCCATTGAGGAGACCACCACGTCAATGGTCTGCCCCTGACGAGCAAACGCCGGGTAGGACGCGGTGACCATTACTGCCGCCACGTTTTTCAGCTGCATGTTAGTTCCCGCCGGCACGGTAATGCCGAGCTGGGAAAGCATGTTGTTCAGGCTTTGGGTAGTGAAAGGCGTCTGGGTGGTCTGGTCACCGGTGCCATCCAGACCAACCACCAGGCCATAGCCAATCAGGGAGTTTTCACGTACGCCCTGAACGCTGGTGAGGTCGCGAATACGGTCAGCCTGGGCAAATGTTGCCACCAGCGCGAGCGCCACGGCGAAGATCGATTTAAACATGGGTCACCTCGCTTACATTGGCGATAAATTAAGGAAGAAGCGCTGCAGCCAACCCATATTTTGCGCTTCATTGATATAGCCGTTCCCGACGTACTCAATGCGCGCATCCGCCACCTGGGTAGATGGAACGGTGTTGGTGCCGCTGATGGTGCGAGGGTTAACCACGCCCGAGAAGCGAATGAATTCAGTGCCCTGGTTGATGGCGATCTGTTTTTCACCCACAACGTGTAGGTTGCCGTTAACCAGTACCTGGTCAACCGTGACCGTCAGCGTGCCGCTGAAGGTGTTGCTGGCGTTGGCACCGCCTTTACCGTTAAAGGTGTTGCCGCCGGAGGCCTCAACATCCGCACGGGCATTGCCGAACAGGCCCTGCAGATAGCGTGGCACGGTATCGAAGCCAAAATTGGTTTTGCCATCGCGGCTGGCGTTCGCCGACGAGCTCTTGCTCGCGCTGACGTTTTCCTGCAGCACAATGGTCAATGTATCGCCGACGTTACGCGGGCGGCGATCTTCAAACAGCGGCTGATAGCCGTAATTAATCGGCTGCGCGGTCTGGAAAATGGAGCCGTTTACCACTGGCGCGGGGCCAGGAACGGGTTGGGCAGTCGTCGCACCCTGGACCAATGGTTTAGACGGGATCAAAGCACACCCGCTAAGGGTGACAGCCAGAACAGTCAGTATCGGATAACGAAACGCCGCGTTTTTTTGCATTGCCTTCATCTTCGAAAACAGGGAGCCGGCGCGGCGTTTACCGCACCGGGCTACACCTTAGAGTTGCGTCAGTTTCTGCAGCATCTGGTCGGTCGTCGACACTGCTTTACTGTTAATTTCATACGCGCGCTGGACCTGGATCATATTCACCAGCTCTTCCGCCACGTTCACGTTGGACGTTTCAACATAACCCTGGTACAGCAGACCCGCGCCGTTCAGGCCCGGGGTGCTCTCATTCGGCGTACCGGAGGATTGCGTTTCGGTGTAGAGGTTCTCACCAATGCTTTCCAGGCCGGTATCGTTCATGAAGGTGGTCAGGTTGAGCTGCCCGACCTGAACCGGCGCGGCCTGTCCCTGCTGGGTCACGCTGACCACACCGTCACGTCCGATGGTGATGCTCAGGGCGTTCGCCGGGATGGTAATCGCAGGCTGAACCTGGAAACCGCCCGCCGTCACCAGCTGGCCGTTCTGATCGACCTGGAACGAACCGTCGCGGGTATAGGCAGAGGTCCCGTCAGGCAGCTGCACCTGGAAGAAGCCCTGGCCTTTGATTGCCACGTCTTTGCTGTTGTTGGTCTGAGACAGGTTGCCCTGGCTGTGCAGACGTTCGGTGGCCACCGGACGAACACCGGTACCGATCTGCAGACCTGATGGCAGCGTCGTCTGTTCAGAAGACTGCGCCCCCGGCTGGCGGATGGTTTGATAAAGCAAATCTTCGAAAACGGCGCGCTGGCGCTTGAAACCATTGGTGCTCACGTTTGCCAGGTTGTTGGCAATCACGTCCATATTGGTTTGCTGGGCGTCCAGGCCAGTTTTCGCGATCCATAAAGAACTGATCATAAGGAGTCCTGTTAACTCATAGCCAGAAGTTGGTTAGCCTTGCCCGCGTTTTCATCCACGCTGCTGATGATCTTCATCTGCATTTCAAAACGACGGGCGCTGGCGATCATGTCGGTCATGGCTTCGACCGGCTTGACGTTACTGCCTTCCAGAACGCCGGACATCACGCGGATGCTCGGATCGGCCTGTAACGTGGCGCCACGCGTCGCCTGAGCCGCCAGGGTCAGGCGGAACATGCCGTCGTCGCCACGCTGCACGTCTTTGGCTTCCGCCTTCACCAGCTTCAGACGTCCGACGGGCGCAACGGTGTTGGCCGGGTCGCCCGGATTCAGCGCCGAAATGGTGCCGTCCGCAGCGATAGTGAGCTCAGAGCCTTCCGGCACGGTCAGCGGACCTGCTTCCCCCATCACCGGATGCCCCTGAATCGTCAGCTGGCCCGTCGCGCTCACCTGGATGTTGCCGTTACGGGTATAGCCTTCGCTGCCGTCCGCCGTTTGCACCGCCAGCCAGCCGTCCTGCTGCAGGGCAACGTCCAGCGGGCGTGAGGTGTAATCCATCTGCCCTGGCGTCATATCGGCGCCAGGGGTTGATGCTGTCACCAGCGTACGGGTCGGCAGGGAAAGCCCTTCTACCGGCACCGCGCGCAGCGCATTAAGCTGGGCGCGAAAGCCCGGCGTTGAGGCGTTTGCCAGGTTGCTGGCGGTAACGGCCTGCTGATTGAGCGTCTGACTTGCCGCGCCCATCGCGGTATATATTGCGTGATCCATTGCGCTTTCCTGTTAGCCGCTTAACGCAGGTTAACCAGCGTGTTGAGGATCTGGTCCTGGGTTTTGATGGTCTGCGCGTTCGACTGATAGTTACGCTGCGCGACGATCATGTTCACCAGTTCTTTACTCATATCCACGTTGGAGGCTTCCAGCGCGCCGTTGGTCAGCTTGCCGAAGTTACCGGTGCCCGCGGTACCCAGCAGCGCCACGCCGGAAGACTGTGTGGCAGACCAGACGTTGTCGCCTTCAGACTTCAGGCCTTCGTTGTTGGCGAAGTTTGCCAGCACGATCTGACCCAGAACCTGAGACTGTTCGTTAGAGTAGCTTCCCACCACGGTGCCATCGTCGTTGATCTGGTAGCTCACCAGGTCGCCAGGCTTGTAGCCGTTCTGATTGGTTGCCACCACGCTGTTTGCACCGGTGTTCTGCTGCATGGAGTTCTGGAAACTCAGGGAGAAGGTCGCCGCCGTCGCACCGCTGACAGAACCCGTGGTGATGTTAATGGCCGGCGTGGCGTTTGGCGCTGCGCTCAGCACGCCCGCCGCGTCGTAGTTATAGACACCCGCCAGGTTACCGTTCGCATCAAAGTTCATCTGCGCCGCTTTCGTCGCAGCAGAACCCGCAACGCTGCCGTCCTGAGTGTAAAGATCCCATTTATTGTTGGCCGTCTTAACGTAGTAGACGTACATGTTATGGGCGTTACCCTGGCTGTCGAATACGGTCACGGTACCTTTTTTGTTATAGGTATCCGGGTTGGTCGCATCGAAGGGGGCGGTTTGAACAGGATCGGTTGAGTTCAGGTTGATCTGCTGCGTGGCGGTGGTGGTTGATTTCGCCGCCATCAGGGTATTCGGGATAGTAATCGCCTGAGGATTCGCACCGGTCTGAACGGTTGGAGGCGTTCCTGCTGCCGGGTAGCCCGTCAGCTGCATGCCCTGCATGTTAACCAGCGTACGGTTTTCATCCAGTTTGAACTGGCCGTTACGGCTGTAGAACACAGAACCGTTAGAATCGACCATACGGAAGAACCCGTTCTGGCTGATGGCAACGTCCAGGCCACGGCCGGTGTTGGTGGTGGTGCCGTCGCTAAAGTCCTGAGTGATGCCTGCAACTTTAACGCCCAGACCCACTTTGGAACCGGCAAACATGTCTGCAAAAGAAGCAGAACCGGATTTAAAACCATAGGTCGCGGAGTTGGCGATGTTGTTGCCAATGACGTCCAGGTTGGTGGCCGCAGCATTCAGGCCGCTGACCGCTTGAGAAAAGGCCATGACTTACTCCTGATAAGTGTTAAGGCTTAGATAATCTGCCGAACTTCGTCGAGTGTGGTGGAACCAGAGGTTCCCAAATCCAGTTTGTTGCCGTCGCTTCCTTTAATCACGCCCTGGACCAGCGCGAACTGCAGCGGCTGCGCCACCAGCTGGGTCGTCCCGTTGCTGGCGCTGATCGCTACTTTGTAAGAACCGTTTGGTGCTTTAGTGCCGTCGGTCAGGCTGCCATCCCACGTAAAGGTGTGAACGCCCGCCTTCAGCTCACCGATATCAATGGTGCGCACGACCGTGCCGTTGCTGTCGGTAATGGTTGCGGTAACTTTCTCCGCCGCCTGCTGCAGCTCAACGCCAAACGGCGTGGTGGTCGTTGTGGTGTTCCCTTCAGTGGTGCTGGTGCCCGCCAGAATCGTGGTTCCAGGGATCATCACCCCGTGCCCAATCAGGCTCGCTGCCTGCAGAGACTGGCTGCTGCCAATCTGGCCGGAAACGGCACCGAGGGTAGTGTTGAGCTTCTCAATGCCGCTCACGGTGCTGATCTGCGCAAGCTGCGTGGTCAGTTCGTTGTTCTGCATTGGGTTGGTGGGATCCTGGTTCTTAAGCTGCGCCACCAGCAGCGTCAGAAAGCTGCCCTGAAGATCGGAGGCATTGCTCCCGGTCAGGGAGTTAGAACCCGTCGTACTCTTCGTGTTATTAACACCCGAGTTCGTAGGATCATTCACATTTACGGCGATGGACATGCATGTCTCCTTTACTGGCCGAGAGTGAGTGTTTTGAGCATCATGCTCTTCACGGTATTAAGCACTTCGACGTTGGCCTGGTAGCTACGGGAAGCCGACATGGAGTTCACCATCTCACCCACCACATCCACGTTTGGCATTTTCACGTATCCGCTGGCATCCGCGAGCGGGTTACCCGGCTCATACACCAGCCTGTCCGGCGCCTGGCTCTCTACCACATCAGACACCTTCACACCGCCCGTCGCCGCGCCTGGCACCGCATCGACCTGAAAGACAACCTGTTTGGCACGATAAGGCTGGCCGTCGGGTCCGGTTACGCTGTCGGCGTTCGCCAGGTTACTGGCGGCCACGTTCAGGCGTTTGGACTGCGCGGTTAACGCCGAACCGGCAATATCAAAAATATTCAACAAGGCCATCTATCAGTTCCCCCCCTGCAGGACGTTCATCATGCCTTTGATTTGTCCGCCGAGTACGGTCAGGCCCGTCTGGTATTTCAGGCTGTTATCGGCAAACTGCGTACGCTCCCGGTCCATATCCACGGTGTTACCGTCGAGTGAGGGCTGATCGGGAATGCGGTAAAGTAAATCGGTCGCTGGCGCGGTCATCGCCTGAGCAGGAATATGGCGAGAGGATGTCATGGCGAGTGCAACACCCGTTCCTTCGGCACGTCCACGCTCCATCACCTTTTTGAGTTCACTGGAAAAATCAATATCGCGCGCCTGAAACCCTGGGGTATCGGCGTTAGCGATGTTGGCGGCTAAAATCTCCTGCCGCTGGGCGCGTAAGTTGAGCGCTTCCTGCTGAAAACGTAACGCGGCGTCGAGTTTATCGAGCATGTCTCCTCCGCTGATGGCAAAATTTCAGTTCACAGCTTAAATCTCACCCGGTCTCCCCTATCGACGGAATAAGCGCAAAATGCGTCGCTATTTATTGCGTTGATGCAAAACCACTGCAGGTAAAATTCATTCAACTCTGGAAACGGTGGAACTTGCGATGCAAACGTTAATACGTGGCCTGGTGGCAACTTTCTTGCTGTTTAGTCCTCTGGTGCAGGCTGATGGCTTACAGGATCGGCTGACGGCTTTTTTTGCTGAAAAACTGGCAGGCTTTAGCGATGACGTTACCGTTACCGTGCGCACGCCACCGAATCTGTACCCGACGTGTGACCAGCCGTCCTTCAGCGTGGTAGGGTTCACAAAGCTCTGGGGGAATGTGAACGTGCTGGCACGCTGCGCCAACGAAAAACGCTATTTACAGGTTGCAGTTCAGGCGACGGGCAATTATGTTGTCGCCGCCGTGCCCATTGCGCGCGGCAGCGTGCTGCAGACGAACAGCGTGACGTTAAAACGCGGGCGTCTGGATCAGCTGCCGCCACGCACCATGCTTGATATGAACCAGGCACAGGACGCCGTCAGCCTGCGTGATGTCGCCCCCGGCCAGCCGATACAGCTCTCAATGCTGCGTCAGGCATGGCGGGTAAAAGCGGGTCAACAGGTGATGGTGGTGGCCAACGGAGATGGCTTTAGCATCAACAGTGAAGGGAAAGCGTTAAACAATGCCGCGGTGGCGCAAAACGCCCGCGTCAGAATGTCCTCAGGCCAGGTGGTGAGCGGAACCGTCGATGCTGATGGGAATATTCTGATTAACCTATAATCTTTTTAAAGATTTCGCTGCGCGTGCCGATAAATATTCCACTAATGATGATATCAGGCGCAAACGCCGCGAACCCTCGATGAGGACAACACTATGAGCATTGATCGTACATCAGCCCTGAAGCCGGTAAGCGCTGTACAACCTCGCGAAACGAATGACGCTCCTGCGCAGAAAACGCGTCTGGAAAAACCGTCAACGTCCAACAGCACCAGCGTTACCCTGAGCGACGCGCAGGCAAAACTGATGCAGCCAGGCAGCAACGATATCAATATGGAACGTGTTGAAGCGCTGAAAACGGCTATTCGTAACGGTGAGCTGAAAATGGACACCAGCAAAATCGCTGACGCCCTGATTCAGGAAGCACAGAGTTTCTTACAGAGTAACTAACCGTATGAGTCGACTGTCAGAAATACTGGATCAAATGACGGTTGTTCTTAACGACCTGAAAACGGTAATGGACGCTGAACAACAGCATCTCTCTTCCGGTCACATCAACGGCAGTGCGCTGCAGCGTATTACTGAAGATAAGAGTTCACTCCTGGCGACGCTGGATTATCTGGAGCAGCAGCGCCGCGCTGAGCAGGATCCTAAGCGTAGCGCCAATGACGATATTATTGAGCGCTGGCAAACCATTACCGAAAAAACCCAGCATCTGCGCGATCTTAATCAGCACAACGGCTGGCTACTGGAAGGTCAGATTGAGCGTAACCAGCAGGCGCTTGAGGTATTGAAACCGCATAAAGAAACCGCACTGTACGGTGCGGATGGTCAGACAGCGACTGCGCGTATTGCGGGAGTTAAAAAGATTTCGATTTGACGCCTGAGCGACAAATCATGCAGCGGGGAGCACCATAAGGTGAACTCCCCTTTTGGCGTTTATGCCGTACGGCGGGCAAACTCTTTCACTTTGAACCCCAGCACCGCGAGCGTGGCAAAATAAGCCACCACCCCGACGCCTACCACGGCCATCAGCCGCATCAGACGGTAAGGCATGGTGCCCAGGGACCATTCCGGCATCACGTACATCATGCCAAGCAGCGCGGCAGACATTACCAGTACCGCAACGATCAGACGCGCCAGGAAACTCCCCCAGCCCGGCTGCGGCGTAAAAATATCCTGCTTGCGCAGCTGCCAGTATAACAGCCCGGCATTCAGACAGGCCGCCAGCCCAATCGATAATGACAGGCCCGCATGCTTCAGCGGCCCAATAAACGCCAGGTTCATCAGCTGCGTCATAATCAGCGTCACGATAGCAATTTTCACCGGCGTTTTGATGTCCTGACGCGAGTAGAACCCTGGCGCCAGCACCTTGACGACGATCAGCCCCATCAATCCGACCGAGTAGGCAATCAGCGCGCGCTGGGTCATGGCAGCATCAAAAGCGGTGAATTTCCCGTACTGGAAGAGCGACACCGTTAACGGTTTAGCCAGAATACCCAGCGCCACCGCGCTTGGCAGGGCCAGCAGGAAACAGAGACGTAATCCCCAGTCCATCAGGCGGCAATATTCATCGTGATTGCCGCTGGCAAAACTTTTCGACAGCGACGGCAGCAGAATGGTCCCCAGCGCCACGCCCAGCACCCCGGACGGAAATTCCATGAGGCGGTCGGCGTAGTACATCCAGGAAACCGAACCGGACACGAGGAAAGAGGCAAAGATGGTGTTGATGATAAGCGAGATCTGGCTGACTGAGACGCCGAGAATGGCGGGTCCCATCTGCTTGATCACGCGCATCGCCCCGGCATCTTTGAGATTGATGCGCGGCAGCACCAGCATGCCGATTTTTTTCAGATGCGGCAGCTGATACGCCAGCTGCAGCACGCCGCCGACGGTGACCGCCCAGGCCAGCGCCAGCACCGGCGGGTTGAAGTGCGGCGCGGCAAACAGGGCAAAACCGATCATGCTGACGTTAAGAAACGTCGGCGCAAACGCCGGTACAGAGAAGCGGTTCCAGGTATTCAGGATCGCCCCCACCAGCGAAGCCAGCGAGATGAGCAGAATATAGGGGAAAGTAATGCGCAAAAGCTGCGAGGTCAGGGCAAATTTGTCAGCCGTATCGGCAAACCCGGGTGCGGTCACCATAATTACCCAGGGCGCGGCCAGCATCCCGAGTACGGTCACCACAGCTAAAGCCAGCGTCAGCAACCCGGAGACATAAGAAACAAAGACGCGCGTCGCGTCTTCACCCTGCTTGCTTTTATATTCCGCCAGAATGGGCACGAATGCCTGGGAAAACGCCCCTTCAGCAAAAATACGACGCAGCAGGTTCGGCAATTTGAACGCGACGAAAAAGGCGTCCGTGGCCATCCCTGCACCAAATACCCTTGCCACAATGGCGTCGCGTGCAAAACCCAGCACGCGGGAAAACATGGTCATCGAGCTGACGGCCGCCAGCGATTTTAATAAGTTCATTAACGTGAATTTCCAGAACCATACGGATTTCCAGGACGGGCAAGCGTAAGCGCCACCCGGCAAAGCCTACAAGCGGCGCTTAGTCTACCCGGATTTCAACGAATTACTATCCGCAGATGTTACAGCGAGTTATTCACTCATGGCATCGCGCCAGAGCCTTTCTACAATGCGCTGCGCCATAATGGCCTGCTCGCCGGACGTTTCAGGAACCGTCTGATTTTGCACGCAGGTGATAAAGTGGCGGGCGCATCCTGCGAAACCGCGCTGCTCGAGGGTGCTCTGCCAGCCTGGCGCCGGGAGCGTCACCACGCCGTTGCCCTTCTCTTCACGCCACTCGCGCATGTCCGTAATGTCGTACAGCGCGCCGTCGGTCACCGCCTGCACGGATTCACGCTGGCTACCCGCCCGACGGTGCATGCTGGTGGTAATCTGAAGATGCTCAACGGAAAAGTGGTGTTCAGCGTAGACCATTTGCCCCTGATCGTTTGTCACGAGGGTGCCGCTTTTCAGCTGCGCATTACCGTTGGTCAGCCACAGCGCCGTATCCACCACATGCAGGTAATCATCCAGAAGGGTGAACCGCAGATCGTTTGGCCCAATGCTGTCGGTACGGTGCTTATCCATTCGCAGCGAGGAAAGCGTGCCCGACTGTGCCTTAAGCTGCTGGTAAAGCGGCGCGAAGCGACGGTTGAAGCCCACCATCAGCGTCAGTTTTTTGCGCGCCGCCAGTTCGATCAGACGTTCCGCGTCCGGAACATTTTCCGCCAGCGGTTTATCCACGCAGACGTGAACCCCCGCATTGAGCAGCTCGCTCACCACCTGATAGTGAGTTGCCGTTGAGGTATGCACAAAAACCGCATCACACTCGCGGGCCAGATCCTGCAGGGAGGCAGCGTACGGAATGCGCCAGGTTTCGCAGATACGTTCTGCCTTTTCTCGCGTGGGTGACCATGCCCCTTGCAGGGTCCAGTCCGTCGCCGCACCTAAAACAGGCAGCCAGGCTTTTTGCGCGATGCCGCCCAGCCCCACCACGCCTACGCGTAATTTTTTCACCGTCAGTCTCCCAGATGTGCCAGCAAGGCATCCAGACGCTGTTTCAGCCCGGCGACCTCTTCTTCCAGCGCTTCTACGCGCGCGGCAAGAGTGTCTGTGCCTGCTGAGGATATCGCGTCGCTCTCCACGGTAGCGACATCGACGTCGCCGCTGAACAGATGCATATAGCGGCTTTCACGTTTGCCCGGCTCGCGCGCCAGACGCACCACGTACGGGCCGTCTTCGCGAGAAGCCAGCCCTTCCAGGGTCTGCTCAACTTCCTGCATATCGCTGAACTCATGCATACGGGAAGCGCGCGTGCGCAGTTCTCCCGGCGTCTGCGCCCCGCGCAGCAGCAGCGTGGTGATGACCGCCACTTCCGCGCTGCTCAACTTCAGGTCACCGAATTCGGAGTTACAAAAGCGCTGTTCGTACTTGGTCACGCGGTTGCCGAAGCCGCTGACGGTGCGCAAATAGTGGCGTTTTACCAGCGCATCCAGCACGTCCTGAACGTCATGCTCGCTGAGGTTCATCACCGGCTCGCGGTTGGTTTTCTGGTTGCAGGCCATGGTCACGGCGTTGACGGAGAGCGGATACTGCTCCGGCGTGGTGACCTGTTTTTCGAGTAAGCACCCAATCACGCGCGCTTCTGTACCGTTTAGCTGATACTTCATCTTTTCTCCTTAACGACCTGCGGTCCAGTCCCGGGTGGTTAACGCCGTCAGAACGTGGTCGCGCCACTCTCCGTCTATCAACAGATAGTCTTTGGCGTAACCCTCTTTCTCGAACCCTAAACGCGCCAGCAAATTGCCGCTGCGCTGATTATGCGGCATATAGTTCGCCATGATGCGATGGATATGCTGCGTGCGTTGCATATAGCGGATCGCCACCGTTAACGCCTCGTACATCAGCCCCTGTCCCTGCCATTTCTGGCCGATGGAGTAGCCAAGGTAGCAGGCGTGAAACGACCCGCGCACCACGTTTGAAAAATTGGCGATCCCGATAATCTCTTTCTCTTCGGGATCCAGCAGCGCGAAATAAAACGCGCTGCCCTGCTTGTGAAATTCCGTAATCATGCTGAGGCGCGCCTGCCAGCCGGAAGGGTAACAATGGCTCTCATCCCGAACGGGTTCCCATGGTTTTAAAAACTGGCGATTCTCGGCGTAATAATCCGCCAGACGCCAGGCATCACGCTCATGCACCAGACGAACGACCAGCCTGTCCGTTGTCAGACGCACTTTTGGCACATTACTGCGATAGCCAAACATCGATCCCACTCCTTCCCGTCACTTCTGCTTACCCATTAGCTTTACTATACCTGCGCCTGCGCCGTCTGTGAAAACAGTGACATACCATTTTGCTCGCTTTTCACTATTTTCGATGAGAACTCTCTATCAAAGCAGCCTTTTGATAAAAAAATATTGTCACGCCCGGGGGTGGGAAAAAACGCGGCGACACCGCAGAATGTTAGCGTGCTCACCATCTTATTTTCCCTGGAGGGAAAATGTCCCGCGTATCACAGGCCAGGAGCCTGGGTAAATATTTCCTGCTCGTCGATAACATGCTGGTCGTGCTCGGCTTTTTTGTCGTTTTTCCCCTTATATCGATCCGCTTTGTCGATCAGATGGGCTGGGCTGCATTAATGGTTGGCATTGCCCTGGGGTTACGCCAGTTTGTCCAGCAGGGCCTGGGCGTCTTTGGCGGGGCTATCGCCGACCGCTTTGGCGCTAAACCGATGATCGTTACCGGTATGCTGCTACGCGCGGCAGGGTTTGCCACGATGGCGGTCGCCCAGGAGCCCTGGCTGCTCTGGTTCTCCTGTTTCCTCTCCGGCATCGGGGGCACGCTGTTCGATCCGCCACGTACCGCGCTGGTGGTGAAGCTGATTCGCCCTCAGCACCGCGGCCGTTTCTTCTCGATTCTGATGATGCAGGACAGTGCCGGGGCGGTTATCGGCGCCCTGCTGGGAAGCTGGCTGCTGCAGTATGACTTCCGTCTGGTCTGCGCGGCTGGGGCGGTGCTCTTTATTCTGTGCGCGCTGTTCAATGGCCTGTTCCTGCCCGCCTGGAAACTGTCGACGGTCAAAGCGCCGGTCCGGGAAGGGCTTGGCCGGGTCGTGCGCGACAGGCGTTTTGTCACCTATGTGTTGACCCTGACGGGCTATTACATGCTGGCTGTGCAGGTCATGCTGATGCTGCCGATCATGGTTAACGACATTGCGGGCACGCCTGCAGCCGTTAAATGGATGTACGCCATCGAAGCCTGCCTGTCGTTAACGCTGCTTTATCCGATTGCCCGCTGGAGCGAACGGCATTTTCGTCTGGAGCATCGCCTGATGGCCGGGCTGCTCCTGATGACGCTGAGCATGATGCCGATCGGTCTGGTGAACTCTCTCCAGCAGCTGTTTACGCTGATTTGCACGTTCTATATTGGCTCAATCATCGCCGAGCCTGCCCGTGAAACGCTGAGCGCCTCGCTTGCGGATGCGCGTGCGCGCGGCAGCTATATGGGTTTCAGCCGGCTGGGGCTGGCGCTTGGCGGCGCATTAGGTTACGCCGGTGGCGGCTGGTTGTTTGATGCCGGAAAAGCGTTAAGCCAGCCCGAACTCCCGTGGATGATGCTCGGCGCGGTGGGCTTTATGACGCTCCTTGCCCTGTGGTGGCAGTTCAGCCAGAAACGCAGCGCGAGCGGGATGCTCGAGCCTGGCGCGTAGCCTTTCCCTCGGGCGGGAGCCTCTCCCGCCCCACTTCTCAGTTTTTTCTGCTGGTTTCTGCCCATTCACGCTGACATACTGGCGTAACAGGACAGAAGCGCCGATTTTTCGTTGAGGAACACTATGAAGAAAATTTTCTTTGCCGCTGCATTAGTTGTCAGCGGCCTGCTGGTTGGCTGTAACCAGCTCACGCAATATACCGTCAGTGAACAGGAAATTAATCAGGCGCTGGAAAAACATAACAATTTCTCGAAAGACATTGGCGTGCCGGGGCTGGCAGACGCGCATATCGTGCTCACAAACCTGAGTAGCCAGATCGGACGTGAAGAGCCAAACAAAGTCACCCTGGCCGGTGATGCGGACCTCGATATGTCCTCCCTGTTTGGCAATCAGAAAGCCAACATCAAGCTCAAGCTGAAGGCACTCCCTGTTTTCAACAAAGAGAAAGGGGCGATTTTCCTGCAGGAGATGGAAGTGGTCGATGCGCAGGTGTCTCCGGACAAGATGGCACCGGTTCTGCAAACCCTGATGCCCTATCTGAACCAGTCGCTGCGTAATTATTTTAACCAGCAGCCCGCGTACGTCTTAAGTGAAGACAAAAGCAAGGGTGAAGCCCTGGCGAAAAAATACGCAAAGGGCATAGAGGTGAAACCGGGCGAAATTATCATTCCTTTCACCGATTAACCTGAAGGGCGCTTTGGCGCCCTTTTTTTTCACGGAAAAGTGTGCAAACGAAAACGTTTCCGCTTATGATTTGTGTCCGGCAAAAACAGCCATCCTTATGACTGATTCCTGACAAGCCGGAGCTTCCATGACTGCACAACCCCAGGTTCTTAAAATCCGCCGCCCTGACGACTGGCATATCCATCTGCGCGATGGCGATATGCTGAAAACCGTCGTGCCTTATACCAGCGAAATTTATGGCCGCGCGATTGTCATGCCTAACCTGGTTCCACCAGTCACCACCGTCGATGCCGCGATAGCCTATCGCCAGCGCATCCTGGATGCCGTGCCTGCGGGACACGATTTTACCCCGCTGATGACCTGCTATCTGACCGACTCGCTGGACCCGAACGAAGTGGAGCGTGGGTTTAACGAAGGCGTCTTTACGGCAGCGAAACTCTACCCGGCGAATGCCACCACCAACTCCAGCCACGGCGTCACCAGCATTGATGCCATCATGCCGGTTCTGGAACGCATGCAGAAACTGGGTATGCCGCTGCTGGTCCATGGTGAAGTCACGCACGCGGAGATTGATATCTTCGACCGTGAAGCCCGTTTTATCGAGACCGTGATGGAGCCTTTGCGCCAGCGCCTGCCCGCGCTAAAGGTGGTATTTGAGCATATCACCACCAAAGACGCGGCAGAGTACGTGCGTGACGGCAACGATCTTATCGCTGCCACCATTACGCCACAGCACCTGATGTTTAACCGTAACCACATGCTGGTGGGCGGGGTGCGCCCTCACCTCTACTGTCTGCCTATCCTCAAGCGCAACATCCACCAGCAGGCGCTGCGCGAGCTGGTCGCCAGCGGGTTCTCCCGCGCGTTCCTCGGTACCGACTCCGCACCTCACGCCCGCCATCGTAAAGAGGCGAGTTGCGGCTGTGCAGGCTGCTTCAACGCCCCAACGGCGCTTGCCAGCTACGCAACCGTATTTGAAGAGATGAACGCGCTGGAACATTTCGAAGCATTCTGCTCCCTTAACGGCCCGCGCTTCTACGGCCTGCCGGTCAACGACACCTTCATCGAGCTGGAGCGGAAAGCGAGCCACGTTGAGGAGTCCATTGCCCTGACGGATGATACGCTGATCCCATTCCTGGCGGGTGAAACCGTTAACTGGACGGTAAAACGTTAAAAAATCAATCCCCCTTGTTGTCAAAAAGATAATATACCTGTATAAATAAACAGTATATTACACAGGGGGCATTTATGCGTATTGAAGTCACCATAGCCAAAACTACCGTTCTGCCTGCCGGCGCGCTTGATGCACTGGCAGGCGAATTATCCCGCCGTATTAACAACACCTTTCCCGATAACGCGGGTGCCGTAACGGTGCGTTACGCCTCGGCGAACAACCTCTTCGTCATTGGTGCTGCGAAAGAAGATAAAGATCGCATCAGCGAAATCCTGCAGGAAACGTGGGAAAGCGCAGACGACTGGTTTATCACAGATTAACACTGCTCCCTCATTGTGTTTTTTGCCGGGTCGCCCCGGCTTTTTTTTGTCTAAAAATCCTGCAAGTTCAAATTAATTCGGCATCTTCTTTAAGAATCGTGAACAAGATGGTGTTTTATTGTTCGAACAATCCTAAAAAGCAGAAAAATGTGTTGCCAGCTGTTTATTTTTCCCGTCGGAACCCTTATTACTTGGTATACTGAAGATGCTTTCAGAAAAACATGCATTGAACCTCAAAGCCGTTGTCTTCTAACACGCATTAAGGGGGTTATAATGGAAAAGAATAGTGAAGTGATCCAGACCCATCCACTTGTAGGCTGGGATATCAGTACCGTAGATAGCTACGATGCGCTGATGCTGCGTTTGCACTACCAGACCCCGAATCAACTCAACCGTGAAGAAGCGGAAGTTGGACAGACGCTGTGGCTAACAACAGACGTCGCCCGTCAGTTTATTTCTATTTTAGAAGCAGGTATTGCAAAAATAGAATCTGGCGACTATCAGGAAAATGAGTATAAACGGCACTAAGCTTATGCCCACTTTTCTCTCTACAGGCACCCTCGCGGTGCCTTATTTATTTCTCCCTTGTCTAACCCCGCGTTGTTAATTACTCTGCTAACAAAACGTCAGTTTATGAGATGCATATGAAATACGACTTAATCATTATTGGTAGCGGCTCCGTGGGTTCCGCCGCCGGTTATTACGCAACACAGGCAGGCCTGAAGGTCCTGATGATCGATGCCCACCTTCCTCCTCATTCAGAGGGCAGCCATCATGGCGATACCCGCCTCATGCGCCACGCGTATGGAGAAGGCGAGCGCTATGTACCGCTGGTGCTTCGCGCCCAGACGCTGTGGGACGAGCTGGCGAAGCAGACCGAAGAGCGTATTTTCGAGCGTACCGGCGTTATCAACCTTGGCCCTGCTAATTCTGATTTTCTCGCCAGCGTCGAGCGCAGCGCAAAAGCCTTTAATCTTGATGTCGAGAAGCTGGACGCGACGGGCGTTACCGCGCGCTGGCCTGAAATTACCGTCCCCGACGATTACATTGGCCTCTTTGAAGCCCACTCCGGCGTGCTGCACTGTGAAACGGCGATCAAAACCTGGATCGATCTTGCCGCGAAAGCCGGCTGCGCGCAGCTGTTTAACTGTCCGGTAGAGGCTATCACCCATGACGAGAATGGCGTCACGGTAACGACTATTGACGGCGACTATTCAGCGTCCCGCCTGCTCGTCAGCGCAGGAACCTGGGTCACGCGCCTGCTGCCGGAACTGCCTGTCCAGCCGGTGCGTAAGGTCTTCTCCTGGTTCCAGTCGGATGGGCGCTACAGCGCGCAGAATAAATTCCCGGCCTTTACCGGCGAATTGCCGAATGGCGATCAGTTCTACGGTTTCCCTTCCGAGAAAGACGCGCTGAAAATCGGTAAACACAACGGGGGCCAGGCTATCGCCTCTCCTGACGAGCGTAAGCCCTTCGGCGCCTTCCCACAGGATGGTTCAGAGGCCTTCTCGTTCCTGCGCAATATTCTTCCAGGCGTCGGTGGCTTGCTGTATGGCGCGGCCTGTACCTACGACAACACGCCGGATGAAGACTTTATCATTGACACCCTGCCGGGGCATGACAACGTCCTGCTGATTACCGGGCTGAGCGGCCATGGCTTTAAGTTCGCGTCCGTGCTGGGCGAGATCGCCGCACAGTTTGCCCAGGGCATCACGCCGCAGTTTGATCTGACGCCCTTCTCCCTCTCGCGATTTAACGCATAATCCGCCACGGGCTCCGGACGTCCCGGAGCCCGTTTCATTTACACTGCATGTTGGGGCGTTATGCGCAGGATCGTTAACTTTCTTATGAATAATATTCGCGAGCATTTTATGCTCTATATCTTACTGTGGGCGCTGCTGGCCATTATTGATTTTGTTTACATCGTATTTTATTGAAAACCATGATTGACAATAATTGACGTTTATTTAGCTTTGCTGAAACTCTCAATTTCATCTTGCACGAAGACATTGAATTACATTTATTGATCCTGTTCAAAAACGCTGAAATAAATGAAATAAAAATCAATAGACAATTATTTCAGTTGCAATATCACCTCTTCCCGTTCATTTTTACCTTTCGGTTAATATGAAAATGGACATTCTGATGCAATTGCGTAACTCCTCCCGGCGCTACGGAATAATATCCATAAGTTTGCACTGGATATTTGCTCTTGCCGTCTACGGTATGTTTGGACTTGGGCTCTGGATGGTCACGCTCAGCTATTACGATGGCTGGTATCACCAGGCGCCAGAGTTGCATAAAAGTATTGGTGTCCTGCTGATGCTGGGGCTGGTCTTCCGCGTGATCTGGCGACATATCTCCCCGCCGCCCGCCGCGCCAACGTCACACAGCAAATTTACCCGCGTTAGTGCAGTCGCCGCGCATATTGCCCTCTATGCGCTGCTGTTTGCCATCCTGATTAGCGGCTATCTCATTTCGACGGCTGACGGTAAGCCGATTAACGTTTTTGGCCTGTTCGAGGTTCCGGCAACGCTTAGCGATGCCGGGGCGCAGGCCGATACGGCGGGGGTAGTTCACCTCTGGCTTGCCTGGAGCGTGGTGATCCTCTCCGTGCTGCACGGGCTTGCCGCCCTCAAGCACCATTTTATTGATAAAGACGATACGCTAAAGCGCATGCTTGGCCGCTCGTCAGTTGACTCTGGAGCATAAAATGAAAAAACACCTGCTGGGTATCGCCCTGGGTTCTCTGTTATTCACCGCCGGTAATGCCGTGGCGGCGGATTATAAAATTGATAAAGAGGGCCAGCACGCTTTCGTCAATTTCCGTATTCAGCACCTGGGCTACAGCTGGCTGTACGGCACCTTTAAGGATTTTGACGGCACGTTCACTTTTGACGAGAAAAATCCCGCGGCCGATAAAGTCAATGTGACGATTAATACGAACAGCGTCGACACGAACCACGCAGAGCGCGATAAACACCTGCGCAGTGGGGAGTTCCTCAACGTCGCGAAATTCCCGCAGGCGACCTTCACTTCTACTGAGGTGAAGAAAGACGGTGATAAGCTGAATATTACCGGCAACCTGACGCTTAACGGCGTAACCAAACCGGTCACGCTTGATGCTAAATTACTGGGCCAGGGTGACGATCCGTGGGGCGGTAAACGCGCAGGCTTTGAAGCGGCAGGGAAAATTCACCTGAAAGATTTTAATATCACAACGGATTTAGGCCCGGCGTCTCAGGACGTGGAGCTGATTATTTCCGTTGAAGGGGTACAGCAGAAATCATAATAACTTCGCCCGGCAGGTTTTCACCGTGCCGGGCGTTATTATCATTCCGGGTCAGGGATACCCAGTTTGGTATTCAGACGACCGCGTGATTTATTAAAAATCTTGTTGCCGTTTTCACGTCCTGCGCGACGGCGACGCTGCTCTTCTTCCGGCAGGATGCTCTCTTCACTGCACAGCTCGCTACAGCAGCCGTTAAACTTCTCGGCACAGGCCGGGCACTGAATGAACAGCAGATGGCAGCCGTCGTTTTTGCAGTTGGTGTGGGTATCGCACGGCGCGCCGCACTGATGGCACTGGGCAATAACGTCTTCAGAGATACGCTCACCCATCCGCTCGTCAAAGACAAAGTTTTTCCCGATAAAGCGTACCGGCAACCCCTGCTCGCGGGCGCGGCGGGCGTACTCGATAATGCCGCCTTCAATGTGCCAGACCTTATTGAATCCGTTGTGCTTCATCCACGCGCTGGCTTTCTCACAGCGGATACCGCCGGTGCAGTACATAACGATCTTTTTATCTTTATGCTCCTGCATCATCTCAACCGCTTTGGGCAATTGCTCGCGGAAGGTATCAGCCGGAATTTCCATCGCGTTCTCGAAATGTCCCACTTCGTACTCATAGTGGTTACGCATATCAATGAATACGGCATCCGGATCGTCCAGCATCGCATTCACTTCCGCCGCCTTGAGGTATTCACCGACGTCCGACGGGTTAAACTCAGGATCGTCGATACCGTCCGCCACGATGCGTTCACGCACCTTCATTCGCAGCACCCAGAAGGATTTCCCGTCATCATCCAGGGCAATGTTCAGGCGTAAGCCGTCGAGTGCAGGGTCAAACTGATAAAGTACGTCACGGAAGGCGCTGACTTTGCTTTCCGGTACGCTAATCTGCGCGTTGATGCCTTCACGGGCAAGGTAGACCCGGCCGAAGACGTTAAGCGCCGTGAACGCCTGATAAAGCGCATCGCGGGTCGCCTGCGGATCGTCGATCGTGAAGTATTTATAGAATGAGATGGTTGTGCGCGGTTCGGTTTCAGCCAACATACGCGCTTTTAACATCTCATTCGAAACGCGGTTATGTAACACTGGCATGGTGTACAGTCCTGGATTCGTTAGAGAGAATGAAAAATCGGTCGGCATCATATAGCAAACAAAACCAATTTACATCCACACAATTTACGCTACATTTCACACACCCTGATTAATCAGGCTTAACAATTGCTGTATTCGTGCACGCTTCGAAAGCAGATATTTTGGCTACGTCTCAAAAAATGAGACACTAGCAAAACAGGACGTTTGAACACAGGAAAGACATGACCCAGTTACCAAAATTTACTGCCGCCCTTTTGCATCCCCGCTATTGGTTGACCTGGCTTGGCATCGGCTTTTTATGGCTTCTGGTACAGCTTCCCTACCCTGTTATTTTTCGGTTGGGTAAATTTCTGGGCCGCTTCGCGCAACTGTTTATGAAACGTCGAGCCAGAATCGCGTACCGCAATCTTGAGCTGTGTTTTCCGCAGATGAGCGAGTCAGAGCGTCACGATATGGTCGCGAAGAATTTCGAATCCGTCGGGATGGGCCTTATGGAAACCGGCATGGCGTGGTTCTGGCCGGACAAACGCATGGCTCGCTGGAGCGAGGTGACGGGCACCGGCATGGATCCGGTGCATACGCTTCAGGCCAACCAGAGGGGCGTTCTGCTGATCGGCGTCCATTTCCTGACGCTCGAAATCGGGGCGCGCATGTTCGGCATGCAGGCGCCGGGCATTGGCGTTTATCGCCCTAACGATAACCCGGTCATCGATTTAATCCAGACCAATGGCCGCATGCGCTCCAACAAAAGCATGATCGACCGTAAAGATCTGAAGGGAATGATCCGCGCGCTGAAATCCGGTGAAGTGGTCTGGTACGCCCCCGACCACGACTATGGCCCGCAGGCCAGCGTATTTGTCCCCTTCTTCGCCGTTGAAGAGGCCGCCACAACGACCGGAACCTGGATGCTGGCGCGGATGTCCAAAGCCGCCATCGTGCCTTTTGTTCCCCGCCGTAAGCCGGATGGTTCAGGCTACGAGCTGATGATGCTGGAGCCGGAACTCGCGCCGCCGCTCGACGATGCGGAAACTACCGCGCGCTGGATGAACAGCGTTGTGGAGAAGTGCATTATGCTGGCGCCCGAGCAGTACATGTGGTTGCACCGCCGCTTTAAAACGCGGCCACAAGGCACGCCGTCTCGCTATTAATTCTCATGCGGCCCTCAGGGCCGCATGCTGTTTTAGCTTTAAAAGCACCCCCTCATTGCGGCATTCATAACCCAGGCGCATAATTAGCAGGCTTATTACTTCATGCTTCAGGTGCTCAGCACCTCATTATGCGGATTGTTATGTCACCCTCAGATGCCCCCATAAACTGGAAGCGTAACCTCACGGTTGCGTGGCTTGGCTGTTTCCTCACCGGCGCGGCGTTTAGCCTGGTTATGCCTTTCCTGCCGCTCTACGTCGAACAGCTGGGCGTGACGGGCCACAGTGCGCTCAATATGTGGTCCGGCCTGGTATTCAGCATCACGTTCCTGTTTTCCGCGATAGCCTCACCCTTCTGGGGCGGCCTTGCCGACCGTAAGGGGCGAAAAATCATGCTGCTGCGTTCGGCGCTGGGGATGGCCATCATCATGGCGCTGATGGGCGTGGCGCAAAACGTCTGGCAGTTCCTGATTTTGCGCGCGCTGCTGGGCCTGCTGGGAGGATTTATTCCCAACGCGAACGCCCTGATTGCCACACAAATTCCCCGCCATAAAAGCGGCTGGGCGCTGGGCACGCTCTCAACGGGCGGCGTGAGCGGTGCCCTGCTGGGGCCACTGGCCGGCGGACTCCTGGCCGATAGCTATGGACTGCGGCCGGTTTTCTTTATCACCGCCAGCGTGTTGTTCCTGTGCTTCATCGTCACCCTGCTCTGTATTCGTGAAAACTTCACGCCTGTCGCCAAAAAAGAGATGCTCCACGCCAGGGAAGTGCTGACCTCGCTCAAAAATCCCAGACTGGTGCTGAGCCTGTTCGTGACGACAATGATTATCCAGGTGGCTACCGGGTCGATTGCCCCTATTCTGACGCTTTACGTTCGCGATCTGGCGGGTAACGTCAGCAACATTGCGTTTATCAGCGGACTCATTGCCTCCGTACCCGGCGTGGCGGCGCTGCTGAGCGCCCCGAGGCTCGGAAAACTGGGGGACCGGGTGGGTCCGGAAAAAATACTGATCTGCGCGCTGGTGATTTCCGTCCTGCTGCTTATCCCGATGTCGATGGTGCAAACGCCATGGCAACTGGGCGTCCTGCGCTTTTTACTGGGTGCAGCCGACGGCGCGTTACTGCCCGCCGTTCAGACCCTGCTGGTCTACAACTCTACAAACCAGATTGCCGGGCGTATTTTCAGCTATAACCAGTCGTTCCGGGACATCGGTAACGTCACCGGACCGCTGCTCGGGGCTGGGGTCTCCGCCAGCTTCGGTTTTCGCGCCGTCTTTATCGTGACGGCGGGCGTCGTGTTGTTCAATGCCATTTATTCATGGTTTAGTTTATCCCGCGCGTTACGGCCGGTGACGGAATAAGACGAACGCCTGACAGCTTATTTTCGTATTCATACTTGCAGAATCAGATATTCAGCTATTCTTTCCCTGAAACCTTCTGGAAAACAGGGAGACACCAATGACCATGTACGCCACGCTGGAAGAAGCTATTGATGCCGCTCGTGAAGAGTTCCTCGCCGACAACCCCGGCGTTGAAGAAGAAGATGCTGACGTGCAACAGCTTAATATCCAGAAATACGTTCTGCAGGATGGGGATATTATGTGGCAGGCCGAATTCTTTGCCGATGAAGGTGAAGAAGGGGAATGTTTGCCGATATTAAGTGGTGAAGGTGCGCAGGCCGTCTTTGACGGCGATTATGACGAAATCGAACTTCGGCAGGAATGGCTGGAAGAGAACACCCTGCACGAGTGGGATGAGGGTGAGTTTCAGCTCGAGCCGCCGCTTGATACGGAAGAAGGTCAAACCGCAGCCGATGAGTGGGACGAACGTTAATGTAGGTTATTCGTAAGGGCCGTGGCTGGCATCAATCGGCAGCAGCAGCGTGTCGAAAATCAGCGAGAACGGCAGATCGAGCACAGTCAGGTAGCGCCATGCGGAATCACGGAGATCCCATTTCACGCCAGGGTAATACTGATTCCCGTGGCCTTGCCCTGGAATGGTGCGACTGATGATACTGCCGCAGCCGCTGAGCAGGCATGCCATCAGTACGACGATGATTATTTTCATGAGTAACCTCTAAAAAAATACCGGCGATTAAGCCGGTATTTTATTTGGCGGGAGGCGCTTCGCTTACCCGCCCTACTTAACAACTTACTTCGCCTTCAACGCCAGCGGGTTAAGTTTCAGTTCCTTATAGTAGTTTACCCACGAAGAGTATCTCTCCGGAGCGGACCACACGCGGTAGTGAAGACGCGCCATCGTGACCGGGTCGCTCAGCAGGACCAGACGACGGTCGCGGTTGAGTTTTTCCGGAGTCTCGTTAAGCGCCTGCTCAACGTGACGATCGCGGGCAATCTCCAGCACCTGGCTTGCGCGGTGACGCGCCGTCGCCATAGCCGTTGCCAGGGCGTTGAATGACGGGTTAAACACGGCGTGCATGAAGCCGTCATCCAGCGTGCGATTTCGGTTCTGCTCCAGGTAACGATCGGTATCCACCAGCACCTGCGGCGGGGAATACTCTTCCGGGATCAGGAACAGCTTCCAGCGTTTGGTCCGCAGCCCCACCGTCGAACGGCTGGAGATCACGGAGACAAACGGCGACAGGATCAGCGAGAAGACAATCGGCGCCAGCCAGAACAGGAAGCGCAGATCCAGCCACGCCATCCCGGCCGCCCACACCAGACCCAGCAGCAGCTGTGAACCATGGCGCATAAAGGCTTCGCTCCACGGCGTGGAGTCGTCATCACGCTGCGGTGAGTTCCAGACCACCTCCCAGCCCAGGAATGCGCTGACCACGAACACGGTGTGGAACAGCATACGCACCGGCGCCAGCAGCACGGAGAACAGGACTTCCAGCAGCAGTGAAAGGGTCACGCGGAAGAAACCGCCGTACTCTTTCGAGCCTTTGCACCAGATCAGGATGATGCTGAGCAGCTTAGGCAAGAACAGCAGCACCATGGTCGAGGCAAACAGCGCGATCGCCAGCTCCGGACGCCACTGCGGCCAAACCGGGAACAGCTGCCGCGGTTGGAGGAAGTATTGCGGCTCCGTCAGGGCATGGACGACCTGCAGCGCAGTGGAGAGCGCAAGGAACATAAACCACAGCGGTGCGGAGAGATAAGACATCACGCCCGTCAGGAACACCGCACGGTGAACCGGGTGCATTCCTTTAACAAGGAACAGGCGGAAGTTCATCAGGTTACCGTGACACCAGCGGCGGTCACGCTTGAGCTCGTCCAGCAGGTTCGGCGGCAGCTCTTCGTACGATCCCGGCAGGTCGTAGGCAATCCAGACGCCCCAGCCGGCACGGCGCATCAGCGCCGCTTCTACGAAGTCGTGCGACAGAATAGAGCCGGCAAACGAACCCTCGCCCGGTAGCGGCGCCAGCGCACAGTGCTCAATGAACGGCTTCACGCGGATAATGGCGTTGTGACCCCAGTAGTGCGATTCACCCAGTTGCCAGAAGTGCAGACCTGCCGTAAACAGCGGCCCGTAAACACGGGTGGCGAACTGCTGGCAGCGTGCATAAAGGGTGTCCATTCCGGACGCTTTTGGTGAGGACTGGATAATACCCGCGTTTGGGTTGGCTTCCATCAGACGCACCAGACCACTCAGGCAATCTCCGCTCATGACGGAGTCAGCATCCAGCACCACCATGTAGCTGTACTGGTTACCCCAGCGACGGCAGAAGTCATCAATGTTACCGCTTTTACGCTTCACACGACGACGACGGCGGCGGTAGAAGATCTGTCCTTCGCCCTGCACTTCCGCAATCAGCTCCATCCACGCTTTTTGTTCTGCCACGCAGATATCGGGGTTGTAGCTGTCGCTCAGGATGTAAACGTCGAAATGCTCCGCGTTGCCGGTGGCCTTTACGGACTCCCAGGTTGCACGCAGGCCCGCGAATACGCGGTCAACGTCTTCGTTACAGATAGGCATAATCAGCGCGGTACGGTGCTCAGGATTGAGGGGTTCATCCCCGACCGTTGACGCCGAAATGCTGTATTTGTCACGCCCCATTAGCAGCTGCAGGAAGCCCATCAGCGCGGTCCAGAAGCCGGCTGAGACCCAGCAGAAGAGAACCGCGAACAGCAGAAGGATGCCGCTCTGCAGGATGTACGGCAGCAGCTGCATGAAGGAGACCCAGAGATCCTGGCCCATCATGTCCGTCGGGTTTATGAATGCCCAGCCCTGATACGGCAGGATGGTTTTCATATACCAGGTCGCGACGACCGTCTGCGCAAGCGTCAGAAGCAGCAGGATATAGCGACGGATTGTCCCCACGGTACGCCATTTCTGTTCAGACGCCTGCTCTTCTTTCGTCAGGCGTGACAGATAGCGCGGCGTCACATCACGTCCACGCAGGCGATCCCAGAAGCGACCCACCGGGTTGGTGCGCCACGGATCGGGGAACATAGAGGAACGCGTGGCCTTCGGCATCGCCTGAAGCTGATCGCGTCCTTCATCGTCTTTAATCAACTGCCCTTCCGCCAGCGAGTCCGGCCAGGCCTGCTCCAGACGCGCCTTGACTGACCCAAGCGGCGTATCATCATCACGGGAAAACTGACGATGTTCACCATCCAGCGCGGTGTGAACTGCGCGGATGTCGCTCTTAGGCAGTGCCGCTTTTTCGATATCCGTCAGCGGCATGGCATCAATATATTCAGATGTATTATTCATTGGCAGGTAGCTGATAGCTCCAGGTTTCACTCAGCGGCTGATCGTTACTGACCAGCGCAGCACGCATTTCAGTGGTCTGTTTCGGATCTTTCACTTTCACGCGCAGGGTCAGACGCCAGCCTTTGGTTACCGGGTTATAACGCACGGTATTCTCAACGATTTCACCGTTATCACCGATGCTGGCCTGAGCGGCAACGGCGGTGTCCGGTGCCAGTTTCTTCATATCCTGGCCTGTGAAGTCCACGACAAACGCCACGGTACCGTCAGGCTGACGAATCAGATTAGACTGCTTCACATCACCCGTTGAGCGGCGAGTCTGCATCACATACGCGTTATCCGGCGCATGCAGCTTATCTTCGTCGCGGCTGAAGGTAATGGTGTACTTGAAGTTCATCTCTTTACCGGCTTCCGGCAGCTGATCCGGCGTCCAGTAAGCAACGATGTTATCGTTGGTTTCGTCGTTGGTTGGAATTTCTACCAGCTCGACCTTACCTTTACCCCAGTCACCGTTTGGCGTGACCCAGGCGCTTGGACGCTGGTCATAGCGATCGTCCAAATCTTCAAAACGGGAGAACTGACGACCACGCTGCAGCAGGCCAAAACCTTGTGGGTTTTCCATCGCGAAGCTGCTCACCGCCAGATGTTTCGGGTTATTCAGCGGACGCCAGATCCACTCACCGTTACCGGCATGAATCGACAGACCGTTGGAGTCGTGCAGTTCCGGGCGGAAGTTAGTTGCCGGTGACGGCTGGTTCGGCCCAAACAGGAACATGCTGGTTAGCGGCGCAACGCCAAGTTTGCCCACTTTATCACGCAGGTAAACCTTAGACTGTACGTCAACCACCGTGTCGCGGCCCGGCATAATCACAAAGCGGTAGGCCCCGGTCGCACGCGGCGAATCCAGCAGCGCGTAAATAGTCAGACGTTTATCCGTTGGTTTTGGACGTTCAATCCAGAACTCACGGAAACGTGGGAACTCTTCACCTGATGGCAGCGCGGTATCAATAGCCAGTCCGCGCGCAGAAAGCCCGTATACCTGCCCCGCGCCAATCACGCGGAAGTAGCTGGCACCAAGCATGCTGACGATTTCGTCGTTTTTATCTTTGCTGTTGATCGGGTAAAGCACCTTAAAGCCTGCGAAGCCCAGGTCTTTCACCGTATCTTTGTCGTGTTGCACATTGCCAAAATTGAAGTAATCCGGGCTGTATTTGATCTTACGTACCGCTGTTGCCGTCACTTCATTGATGGCAACAGGCGTGTCGAAGTACATACCCTGATGATAAAACTCAAGCTTGAACGGGGTTTTAATATTGCTCCAGTACGCTTTGTCGTGATTGAACTGGATCTGCTGATAGTCCGCATACTTCATGTCGCGGAAAACGGAGGGCAAGTTACTTTTCGGCGCTTCGTAGCTCTTGCCTGCCATCGATTTTGCCTGTTTTGCGACATCGTCGATGTTAAAGGCCAGTGCCGATGAGGTATACAGTGATAACACCACTGCAGCACCCAACCAACGCATTTTCATCATCTGTGGTTTATGTTTCATAATAAGTAAGCACTTCCCCCTTTGTGTGCTTATATCGATCCGATCCATTTTAATGGAAACTCAGGCAATCCGACAACATTATCACTGCTTTGTTCAGCTGCTGGCTCATGGATTAAGCAAATGAAAGAACCCGCTATTCACTTTGCGTGCTTATCCTGGAGACAGGGTGTCGGTCTTGGTGTAGGGTTGGCTTCGAATGTAACCATTATGAGTCTTAGGGATAAGACGAAAAGTCTGAGAATGCACAACGTTATATGAGCACAACACCAACAGAACGTGAATATTTCCTCGACTCGATCAGGGCCTGGCTGATGCTATTGGGGATCCCCTTTCACATTTCACTGATTTACTCCAGCCATACCTGGCACGTGAATAGCCAGATGCCCTCCTGGTGGCTGACGCTGTTTAACGACTTTATTCACGCCTTTCGTATGCAGGTTTTCTTCGTCATATCCGGCTATTTTTCTTACATGCTGTTTCTGCGATACCCGCTTAAGCGATGGTGGAAAGTACGCGTGGAGCGCGTGGGCATCCCCATGCTCACCGCAATTCCGCTGCTGACGCTGCCTCAGTTCATTATGCTGCAATACGTCAAAGGCAAAGCGGAGAACTGGCCGAATCTGACGCTGTATGAAAAGTACAATACGTTGGTCTGGGAGCTGGTGTCTCACCTGTGGTTCCTGCTGGTCCTAGTGGTGCTCACAACGGTAAGTCTGTTGATTTTTAGTCGCCTGCGCCACCATCTGAGCACAAAAGCCGACACCTTCTTCGCCAACGTTACGATGGGCAAACTGTCAGTGCTCTTCTTGCTGTTGGGGATCGCTTATGCCGCCGTGCGACGGACGCTGCTTATCGTCTATCCGCCTATTTTGAGCGACGGGTTATTTAATTTCGTGGTGATGCAGTCACTGTTCTACATTCCGTTCTTTTTAATCGGCGCGCTGGCTTTTATTCATCCAAAGCTTAAATCGCTGTTTGTCACCCCGTCACCGTGGTGCGCGCTGGGGGCAACCTTCGCGTTCGCTGCATATCTGCTGAATCAGCGCTACGGCAGCGGCGACGCCTGGATGTATGAAACCGAAAGCGTGATCACGATGCTGCTGGGCCTGTGGATGGTGAACGTGGTATTCGCGCTGGGCCATCGCTTGCTGAACTTTAAGTCCAGCCGCGTGACTTACTTCGTTAATGCATCACTGTTTATCTATCTGGTGCATCATCCGTTGACGCTTTTCTTCGGGGCTTACATCACACCGCACATCGCCTCCAACACGCTGGGCTTCTTTACCGGGCTGGTTTTTGTGGTAGGGGTGGCGATCGTACTTTACGAAATCCATCTGCGGATCCCGCTCCTGCGTTTCCTCTTTTCAGGAAAACCGCAGGCAAAAGCCTCATAAACCACGCGGCGCACCAGATGCGCCGCGTTTGCTTCAGCTTTCCAGCTCTTGTTTGCGCTGAGTCAGAAGCCGCTGATAAAGATGCGTGGTGTCGTCGTCAAAACAGACAAAAATCACCTTCTCTGGCAGCGGTTTTAACGACAGATAGCGGTAAACGGTTTCTACAGCGATCGTTGCGGCTGCCGCCTTAGGATAACCATACACGCCGGTGCTGATAGCCGGGAACGCCATCGTTTTATAACCGTTGTCGGCGGCCAGTCGCAGACAGTTCCGGTAAGCCTCTTCCAGAATACTCGCCTCGTGCCGATCGCCACCGTGCCAGACGGGCCCAACGGCATGAATAACCGCTCTGGCGGGCAGATTGCCCGCCAGCGTAATTACCGCATGACCGGGAGGACATTCGCCCTGCTGTTGCCGCACGGTTTTACAGGCTTCGAGCAGCTGCGGTCCGGCAGCACGGTGAATAGCCCCGTCCACACCGCCTCCCCCCATCAGGGAAGGATTGGCCGCATTGACGATGACGTCGACGTGCATTGTCGTAATATCGCCTTGAATAATTTCAATTTGCGGTTTCATAAAGCCCCTCTGCAATCCGCCTTTTTCTTAAGTGTATCGCAGAGGTGACCGGGAGAAAAAACTATCAGAAAAAATCCTCTTCCACCGCAGGGCGGGGAGAACGCGCATTAGCGATACTGGATTTCAATAACTGCAAGCGTTTTTTCAGGATTAAGGTATTTCATATTGAGCGTTGCCAGGTTTGAGTAGCTCACTTTCCCGTTAAGCGCCTCTTCATAGCTGACCATACGCGTTTGCATACGGTTATTATTTGGACATGACATTGCAAATTGTTGCTTCTGCGGAGTGACTTCACAAGGGTCGGCGACGATAGCACCGCGAAAATGTATGACACCGCCGTCAACAACTGTGGCCGAATAAGCCGGGATACTCAAAGCAGAAACGACCAGACCCAGACCTGCTACGAGTCGAGCAAAATAGTTGTTCATTATAGGTACTCCTCAATGAAAATCGTCCATGAGGGGTAAACGCGCTTCATTTATTACGGCAAACGAAGTTTCACGTTACGGAACATAACGACCTGGTCCCTGATATCAGCATAGCTCAACGGCACAGACCCGCCACATTCACAACATATTGATTTAATACATTTTTATAGCGGGCGTTCCGCTGGCGACCACTGTTGTGATAAATGAAGCGATTTTCCATCTGTAACGGTGACAACGATTTTTACCGTGTCTCCTGCATTAATATTTAAACTCAGGCGCATTAAATCAATCGTCTGATTAGCGGGTATAAAAAGTGTGTTTTGCTGCCGGGAAGAACTTTGCCCCCCCTGCCCTTCTCGTAAAGAAACAATCTGAACCTGACAATCACACGACTGCGTAAGAGTGACCTGAGGAATAATAGTGGTCATATTTTCCTGCTGCGACGTTTTGAAGGTGATCTGACTGGAAAGCGCGGCCAGGAGAATTAAGGTATTCATGATGAACTCCCGAAAAAAAACAGGGCTGATGCCCTGTTTTTTTGTAGCACAGATTTCAGTATCAGTACTGATGAGCTGTCGCGTGGTTACCAAAACCGATCTGGGTAACGTTGACAGTAGAGTTAGAGGCAGTCTGGTCAACGAGTGCGCCGTTAAAGCCGCCGGACTGGCTAACGTTCATAACAGATTTTTTACTGTTCCACTGATCAAGTGTTGCACTGTTGCCGAATCCTTTCTGGGTCAGGTTGATTTTACTGTCATCAGAACCCTGACCAACGTCAGCGCCGTTACCGCCACCTTTCTGGGTAATATTCAGCACGGAATTTCTGGCGTCTGTCTGCAGAGCAACCGCGGAGTTACCGCCACCGTCCTGATAAATATTCAGGGTTGAATTTGGACCACTGTATCCGCCATGACCATGCCCATGACCCCAGCCGCCCTGATTAATAGAACCCGCCATAGCACTACCAGAAACTACGATTGCTGCAAGCGCTGCCACTTTGAGAAATTTCATGGTAAACCCCCATCGGATTGATTAAAGTCGTCGCGAAAGCGCTAATGTTGAATAACGTTAATCGCCATTTGCGACTGTTTCTGCACTACAACTGCGGTTTTCTGCGTACCGTACTGCGTAATATTTGCTCTATTACCCGACCCTTTCTGGATAATTTTCGCGCTATTACCGTATCCATCTTGCGTAATACCTGCATCATTCGCGTTTCCGCTCTGATCGATCCAGGCTATATTGTAACTCCCTGATTGATCAACTCTTGCTCTGTTGCCTGCCCCATCCTGGGAAACAATGGACAATAGTTTCGAACCTTCCTGGCGAACCTGAGCGTCATTGAAAACACCCTGTTGACCAATAATGGCTGCCTGATTGAGTGATGAAAGACTTAATTCGTTAACCGCAAAGTTATATTCAGCATTTGCTAAATCTGAATTCGCTGCGGTTACAAATCCAGGCGCACCCAGTAATGTAAACATCATAAATAACGATGTGTATTTCATGTTGTCACCCTGGACCTGGTTATTGAATAACTCCATAACCCTATAACAGTGTCACATGTAAAAACGATTCGTATTGTGTTAACGCGTCGTTACGGTGAAGAGTATGTCCGCTGAAACATTTTAAATATCTCACCCGCGCGGCTTATTTTTATTTTTCAGATCACCACAAAGTCGTAATTTACATCAAAAACCACTTTATTCAGGCCAGCTTATATTTTTTATTAAATGCATTTTTCGAAAGGGTTGTACAGCAAGATAAAAGCTGTCCAAGCCTCCTCCCGGGGTGTTTAAACGTAACGGCATGAGAACATTTTTTCTCAGCACGTGACACGAGGCCTCTTTTCTTAAGCCAAACTGCTGCTCATTCGAGGGCTTAGTAAAAACCTGTAACTCATACAAAATTATTGCTTTATAAAAATAAAAAATATCCATTTAAATCATGCAATTAAAAATATTTGTATGATTTTTAAAATCTGTGCAGCTCTATTTATGTGTACAACTTTCTCATCAATTCTCGCCATTCAAAACAACTCAATTTCACAAATTAATATTGATTTTTACATTATGTTACATGTTTAACACTTGCTTTAAACTTCGTAAAAGCTAGATTGAAATTAGATGTACGAAATTGGTTTTATATTTACCTCCCTGTGGAGGTTATGGTCTGATTCTACACACAGCAGTGCAACATCTGTCAGTACTTCTGGTGTCCTCTTTTAAACAGGAGGACAGCTGCCAGGTGCCAATTAAAGTGGGGTTTCATCATGTATAATGAAGTCCATAGTTTACATGGTCATACATTACTGTTGATCACAAAACCTTCTCTGCAAGCGACAGCATTATTACAACATTTAAAGCAATCTTTATCACTGAACGGGAAATTGCATAATATTCAACGTTCTTTTGATGATATTGCACCTGGCAGCATCATTCTTTTCGATATGATGGAAGCGGATAAAAAACTTATCCATTACTGGCAAGATATTTTAAGCAGGAAAAACAACAATATCCGTGTGCTATTGTTGAATACGCCTGATGAATATCCTTTCAGAGATATTGAAAGCTGGCCGCATATCAATGGCGTGTTCTACGTCACAGAAGAAGAAGACCGGGTAGTTGAGGGTCTGCAAGGTATATTGCGCGGAGAGTGTTATTTTTCGCAAAAGCTTGCCAGTTATCTCATCACGCACTCGGGAAATTATCGTTATAACAGCTCAGAGTCAGCACTGCTCACGCACCGTGAGAAAGAGATCCTGAATAAGTTACGCATTGGTGCTTCAAATATTGAAATCGCCCGTTCGTTATTTATCAGCGAAAATACGGTAAAGACGCACCTTTATAATCTTTTCAAGAAGATAGCTGTGAAAAACAGAACTCAGGCTGTTTCGTGGGCAAACGATAACCTCAGGCGTTAATCACATGAAGCGCACGTTGAGTTGGATCGCCGCAGCGAGTTTCCTGCTCGCTGCCGGGAATCTGAAGGCCGTCGAGGTCGAAGTTCCCGGATTGTTAACAGACCACACTGTTTCATCGGTCGGGCACAGTTTTTACCGTGCCTTTAGTGATAAATGGGACAGTACTTATACCGGAAATATAACGATCAACGAGCGGCCCAGTGCACGATGGGGAAGTTGGATAACAATAACGGCTAATCAGTACGTTATTTATCAAACGTTTTTATTCCCCACAAAAATGGACTTCGATAAAAACGTAGCCCTGGCACTGGCACAATCAGAAGACGCTATTAATCGCCTGCAAATAGATAAAGCCCTATTAAGCACCAGCGATTTAGCAAAAGACGAGTTCTAGCGAACCGATATGCGGAGGCTGTCATGCGTATTGCATATGCAGTTGTTTCGATAATGCTAATAACACCCATAAGCTGGGCCGGAAACATGACGTTTCAGTTCCGTAACCCTAACTTTGGCGGTAACCCTAACAACGGCGCGTTCCTGCTGAATGAAGCTCAGGCGCAAAACTCCTATAAGGATCCCAGCTTAAAGGATTTTAGCATTGATACCCCGTCCGCACTGGACAACTTCACTCAAGCTATTCAGTCGCAGATTTTAGGTGGGTTACTGACCAACATTAATACCGGTAAACCCGGCCGGATGGTGACCAACGACTTTATCGTTGATATCGCCAACACTGACGGACAGCTTCAGTTGAACGTGACCGATCGTAAAACCGGAAGAATCTCCACCATTCAGGTTTCCGGTCTACAAAGTAATTCAACTGACTTTTAAACAATAGCTAAATAAGGACAACGATCATGCAGCGCTTCCTGATTTTTGTTGCAGTGTGCTTATTGAGCGGTTGTTTAACTGCTCCACCTAAAGAAGCTGCAAAACCTACATTAATGCCTCGGGCCCAGAGTTATCGTGATTTAACGCATTTACCTGCTCCAACGGGGAAAATATTTGTCTCCGTATACAACATTCAGGATGAAACCGGGCAATTCAAACCTTACCCGGCAAGTAACTTCTCCACGGCCGTGCCGCAAAGCGCCACCGCGATGCTGGTTACCGCGCTCAAGGATTCGCACTGGTTTATTCCCCTGGAACGTCAAGGTCTTCAGAACCTGTTGAATGAACGTAAAATCATTCGTGCAGCACAGGAAAATGGTACCGTCGCGGCCAATAACCGTACGCCTCTGGAATCTCTGGCGGCAGCGAACGTGATGATTGAAGGATCGATTATTGGCTACGAAAGTAACGTTAAATCGGGTGGAGCGGGCGCACGGTACTTCGGTATCGGCGCGGATACCCAATACCAGCTCGACCAAATTGCCGTTAACCTGCGTGTAGTCAACGTCAGTACAGGCGAAGTGCTCTCTTCGGTGAACACCAGCAAAACCATACTGTCCTATGAAGTTCAGGCAGGGGTATTCCGCTTCATCGATTACCAGCGTTTGCTGGAGGGTGAAATTGGCTACACCTCCAACGAGCCGGTCATGATGTGTCTGATGTCAGCCATTGAAACCGGCGTGATCTTCTTAATCAACGACGGTATTGACCGCGGGCTGTGGGATCTGCAAAACAAAGCAGACGTGCAGAACCCGATACTGGTGAAATACCGCGATATGTCAGTCCCTCCGGAATCCTGACAGGAAGCGCATAAAAAAGGCGAGATGATTATCTCGCCTTTTTTTATTCGCTCACTGCCGTGACGTTTTGCGCTTTTTCCCGCCGCGACGCCAGCCAAAGACCACTGTTTTTCATGGCATAGCCAAACAGCAACCCCAGCACCAGTGAGGGGACCACCAGCTTCCAGTCACCCTGCCCTGCAAAGGTCGCACACGCCCCCATAAAGGTTCCAGGAACAAATGAAAGCAGCAGATGCTTAGCCTGGATGCACATTAAAAAGGCAACAACGCCCGTCATCACGTATCCCAGCATCTCCAGATGCGGCGCCAGCGCGCTGCCTTTCATGATCACCAACGCCCAGATAACGCCGCTCATCAGGGTGCAGCCAGAGATAAAGAGCCCTTTGACGCCCCCCTGCGGGCAGGCGAAATAGGCCGTACAGCCAAGGAATCCGGCCCAGCTGAGTAATCCGAGAGACATGGCCACCCATCCCCAAAGCCCGGAGAGAATGCCCGTCGTTATTGCGATACAAAGTAATATGTTCATGGCGCGCATCTTAGCAGAAGCGCACCATAGAAATGCGATCAGAAGCACATTATGTGCAAATTGAAATGCAAGATTGCAGAATTTATGTGACCTAGATCACTCTCCATTCTCTTCTTCGAGCTCATCCCACATCGCCGCGATCGCGTCGCGCGTGAGCGGTGCCAGCGTTCTCCAGAATGGCGAGGTGGCATGCGCTTCGACTTTACCAAGGAATGTTCCGACCCACGGCAGCAGGTACGTTTCGAACAGGGTTTCAATAGCTTCGTTCTCATCATCCCCGGCGTTGTCTTCGATCCAGGAGGCAGCAAGCAGCAGCGTACCGATATGATCCGCCGGCGTATCGCTCAGCGGCATACCGCGGGTTGAGAGGAAAGCGCGGACTTCCGCTTCCGTCGCCCCTTCCTGCCAGGCAGAACGGTATGGCGAAACGCGGCACTCATCGCCGACGAACAGTGCATTGTAGTCCGTCGCAATCTGCTGCATATCGCAGCTTTTTTGCAGACGTTCCAGTAAATCATCCTGTTCCAGCGGCCAGTTCTGCGCCAGTTTACCTTCACGAATCAACGTAAAAAGCGGAACCAACAGCGGGTCTTGCGGCTGGCGATAATAGAGCGTACCCAGCACGCGGCAGAGGATGGAAAACTCGTTCATTTTTATTATTCCATTACACAATTAAAGATCGGCAAATTCGGCAATCGGCTCCATGCCGCGGGACTCGAGGAAATCGAGCATGCGGCGCGGAGTAACGTTCAGGATTTGCGCTTCCGGGAAGTTAACATCATTCAGCACTTTCAGGCACTCGCTGAAATCACCCAGCGTAAACGCGGTATGAGAATCTGAGCCCAACGCCACCATGCCGCCCGCATCGCGGACGGCGGCCGCCACTTCGCGACAGTTGGCTTCACTGCCCTTACGCGAGTGAACAAAAGAGGAGTTATTAATCTCCAGCGCCACGCGGTGCTTCGCTGCCGCCTGCGCGACAGCCTGAATATCAATCGGATATTTTGGGTTACCGGGATGACTGATAATGTGCACATTGCCGCTGGCAATGGTGGCAATCATCGCCGCGGTATTGGTCTCTTTATCCTGAGGAGCAAAAACCGGCTCATGGAAGCCGGCGAGGATAAGGTCAAGAGACGTCAGCATCGGTCCGGTGCAGTCGATCTCACCGTCGGTATTTTTGATGTTTGCCTCAATGCCGCGCAGTATCCCAATGCCGTCCACCAGACGTGGCCAGATCCGCATATTCACAAAATGCCAGTAGTGCGGCGCATCCGCCATATCCGGGCCATGATCGGTGATCGCGAACAGCTTGATGCCTTTAAGCTTCGCCTGGGCGATATAATCATGGAGGTTGCTATAAGCGTGGGTACTGGCGACGGTGTGCATATGCAGGTCAACGGGATACATCTCTCTCTCCTCTGCGGTTTTTCCAAAGGATAGCAGTTATCAGCGGCGAATATTAGCAAAAACCCGGCGAACGCCGGGTTTCTCTCAGTAGCCGCGCTGTCTGTCGACCTGGCCGGTGACCGGGTTACCCTTTTCCATTTCGCTGATGGTATGGGATATATACGCCACCGCTTCTGCCGGACGCGTCACGGCGGCCACGTGAGGGGTCATCGCGACGCGCGGGTGCGCCCACAGCGGGCTTTCCGCGGGTAGCGGCTCACGGCTATAGACATCCAGCATGGCACCTTTAAGCTTTCCACTGTCCAGCGCCTTCAGCAGATCGGGCTCGACCAGATGCACCCCGCGCGCCAGGTTCATCAGGTAGCTCCGATCGACGAGCTGATTGAGCAACGCTTCATTGATGATACCGACCGTTTCCGCCGTATTGGGCAGCAGGTTGATGAGCACGCGCGTCCCGTTCAGAAAGGCCGGGAGTTCATCCGTCCCGGCAAAGCTCTCTACGCCCGGATAATCTTTGCGGCTGCGACTCCAGCAGCGCAGCGGAAAGCCCCACGGAGCAAGGGCTTCAGCCACTTTTGAGCCCAGCACGCCCGCGCCGAGGATGCCGATGGTAAAGTCTTCACGACGGTAATCCGGCAGCGGCTCCCAGCGGGCCTGCTGCTTAAATGCCTGATAGTCATCAAAGCGGCGGAACCAGTGCAGAACCTGGCTCACGGCATATTCCTGCATCTGCTGGCCCATTCCGGTATCTTCCAGGCGAAACAGTGGAACGTCTTCCGGCAGCATTTCAGGGTGTGCCTTAAGTTTGCTCAGAATGGAATCCACGCCGGCTCCAAGGGCAAAAACGGCCTTCAGCTTGCGTCCCTGGAGCATTTCTACCGGAGGATGCCAGACCAGGGCATAGTCAGCATGTTCATTATCGCCGCGCTTCCACTCGCGTACGCGTGCGCCGGGCAGCGCCGCCGAAAGTGCGTCAATCCAGTAAGCGTTATCAAATGTAGGGTGATAGAAGAGAATATCCATGGTCATTCCTGCCTTTTATTGCGCTGTTTTGCTTTCATTTTCAAGTGGATTGTCAGCATAACAAATTTATCAGGAAACCGCGTTGCTGATAAAAGAGGCATTTTATGCACATTTAAGAATCATGTTGCCTGAAGTTTGTCTAAACGCGCTAAATTACTGAAAAAGTGAGTTGACGGCAGTTCGGCTTTTCCTTACATTAGCGCCCGTCCCGTCAACAACAGGATGACAATATGGTGAGGTGTCCGAGTGGCTGAAGGAGCACGCCTGGAAAGTGTGTATACGGCAACGTATCGGGGGTTCGAATCCCCCCCTCACCGCCATATTTAAAGGAGAGCTCGCATGAAAATGCGGGCTTTTTTTTCGCATATTGTACGCACGCAGGGGGGATTCGAACCTTGTGGCTCTGTGCGAAACTCATGTCGGGTAGCGCTGCGCTTACCCGACCTGGAAAAAACTAGTCTTCCACCATCTTCGCATACTCTTCGGTCAGAAAATCCACCAGCGCCCTAACGGAGGGCAGCAAACCGCGTCTTGAAGGATAAACGGCGTGAATCACTTCCCGTCTGGGTTCCCATGCCTCAAGCACCCGGACCAGCTCACCGGACGCAAGCTGATCCTTCACCATCAAAATCGGCAACTGCACCACGCCAATGCCTGCCATGGCGGCTTCACGCAGCGCGAGCATATCCGTACTGATCAAACGGGGATGGTAATGGATCTCCGCTTTCGCCCCGTCGGGTCCGGAAAGTGCCCACTTATGGTTGTGCTTTCCCTCCCCCATACTTAATCCAGGCCAGGCGCTGAGTTCAGACGGCATTGACGGTTCCCCCAGACGGGCAATCAACGCCGGGCTTGCCACCAGGCAATGCCCCCTGTCAGCCAGCACCCTTAGCACCAGGTCACTGTCATCAAACGGACGCGGGCGTACGCGGATCGCGATATCCACGCCCTCTCCCACCAGATCTACCCGCCGGTTAGTCGCCTCAAGCTGAAGATTGATCCCGGGGTAGCGCGCCATAAATCTTGCCAGCATCGGACCAACGTGGACATGCAGTAAGGTTATCGGGCACGTGATCCTGACGATACCGCGCGGTTCGGCCTGCAGTGCCGCCACGGCTTCCTCGGCAGCCTCGGCCTCCACCATCATCGCTTTGCAGTGCTGATAGAACGTCTGGCCGACCTCGGTCACCGTAAAATGCCGGGTTGTTCTATGGATGAGCCGTACGCCAAGCCGCTCTTCCAGCTGCGCAATCCGGCGGCTTAGCCTGGACTTTGGCAGGTCAAGCGCCCTTCCCGCCGCAGCAAAGCCACCGTAGTCCACCACCTTCACAAACCAGACAAAGTCATTGAGATCCTGCATAAAACCTCATCGTTCTATTTTCAGAACAGTGAATGCCATTTTCACTATCTACCGGGATATTGACCCTGAATATAAGCTAATTACATCAACAGAACATCAGGAGTTAATCATGAAAAACGTAACAGGCGTTTATACCGCTCCCCGCCAGCACTGGGTTGGCGATGGTTTCCCGGTCCGTTCAATGTTTTCTTATCAGACGCACGGCGAGCCGCTCAGCCCGTTCCTGTTGCTGGACTACGCGGGCCCGTATACCTTTCCGGCTGATGGTGCGAAACGTGGGGTGGGTCAACACCCTCACCGGGGTTTTGAAACGGTCACTATCGTCTATGCCGGTGAAGTGGAGCATCGCGACTCCACGGGTAAAGGCGGCGTCATTGGTCCCGGCGACGTGCAGTGGATGACCGCAGGGGCAGGCATTTTGCACGAGGAGTTCCACTCCAGCGCGTTCTCGCAGAAAGGCGGGGAACTGAAAATGATGCAGCTTTGGGTCAACCTGCCGGCGAAAGACAAGATGGCGGCACCGGGCTACCAGAGCATCACGAAAGCCGACATCCCGGTGGTGACGCTGCCGGATAACAGCGGTTCGCTGCGAGTTATTGCCGGTCACTACGACACGGTGACAGGCCCGGCGCACACCTTCTCGCCGCTTAACGTCTGGGACATCGCGCTGAACCAGGGAAGCCATCTGACGCTCAATCAGCCTGAAGGCTGGAGCACGGCGCTGGTCGTGCTTGAAGGCAGCATCACGTTGAACGGTGTAACTCAGGCGGGTGAAGCCCAGCTGGTCGTATTGAGTCAGGAAGGTGACAAACTGCACCTGGAGGCGAACAGCGATGCAAAAGTGCTGCTGATGGCCGGCGAGCCGCTGAATGAACCGATCGCGGGCTATGGCCCGTTTGTGATGAACACTAAGAGTGAAATCAACGAAGCCATTCGTGATTTCAATTCCGGCCGCTTCGGCCAGATCTGAACGTAATAAAGGAGGACTGCCGCTGCGATCTCCAAGATCCAGCGCCCCCTTGAACCGTCAAGTTCTCGATTCACAGCGTTATCCCCTGCTCCACGGCGTAAAAACCGTGGAGCTGATTATTGCTTAACCGAACAGGCACTAAAGCTGAAAATCTGCTTGACCGTGTCAGCGCAACTCCCTATAGTAGCGCCCCGTTGCCCCCCAAGCGGTCAGGCAGCAAAACAATATGGTGAGGTGTCCGAGTGGCTGAAGGAGCACGCCTGGAAAGTGTGTATACGGCAACGTATCGGGGGTTCGAATCCCCCCCTCACCGCCATATTTGAGATGAGAGCTCGTACGAAAGTACGGGCTTTTTTCTTTTATATTCTCCGAAAAGGGGGGATGAGAATCCCCGACCGGGGTTCGACAACTGGCGCAGCCAGTTGGACAGACTGTGAGTGCAGCGAACAGGCTGCCCGCAGGGCGAGCAAAGCGAGTCAATCCCCCCCTCACCGCCATATTTGAGATGAGAGCTCGTACGAAAGTACGGGCTTTTTTCTTTTATATTCTCCGAAAAGGGGGGATGAGAATCCCCGACCGGGGTTCGACAACTGGCGCAGCCAGTTGGACAGACTGTGAGTGCAGCGAACAGGCTGCCCGCAGGGCGAGCAAAGCGAGTCAATCCCCCCTCACCGCCATATTTGAGATAAGAGCTCGTACGAAAGTACGGGCTTTTTTCTTTTATATTCTCCGAAAAGGGGGGGATGAGAATCCCCGACCGGGGTTCGACAACTGGCGCAGCCAGTTGGACAGACCGTGAGCGCAGCGAACAGGCTGCCCGCACAAAAAACAAAGCCCGGTTTCCCGGGCCTTGAACGCAACAGCAAACTCAGTAATACGCTTGCAGCGTGCGCTGGCAGAGCGCCGATCGCACGCAGTCCTCTTTGGTGAAACGTACCACCCCAATCATCTCATCTTCCCCAAAACGTGACATGGCGTCGCTCAGCCCGGATTTTACGCCGGACGGCAGGTCACACTGGGTAATATCGCCGTTAACGATAACCGTCACGTTCTCCCCGAGGCGCGTTAAAAACATCTTCATTTGCGCAGCGGTCACGTTCTGAGCCTCGTCAAGAATGACGACCGCATTTTCAAATGTACGTCCGCGCATGTAGGCGAACGGCGCGATTTCCACCTTGCCAATCTCTGGCCGCAGGCAGTACTGCATAAAGGATGCACCTAATCGCTTCACCAGCACGTCATAGACGGGCCTGAAGTACGGGGCAAACTTCTCCGAAATATCACCGGGCAAGAAGCCGAGATCTTCATCAGCCTGCAGTACCGGACGGGTAACAATGATTCTTTCCACGTCCTTATGGATCAGCGCTTCCGCCGCTTTGGCTGCACTGATCCATGTTTTCCCGCATCCGGCTTCACCGGTTGCAAAGATGAGCTGTTTACTCTCGATAGCATTCAGGTAGTGCGCCTGAGCCTCATTGCGCGCCACAATTGGAGAATTATCACGGCTGTCTCGGGCCATGCCAATTGCTTCTACGCCACTCATCTGCACAAGCGAGGTGACCGATTCTTCTTCACGCTGTTTATGGCTACGTGAATCCCGTCTCAGCACACGTTTTGCTTCGCGACGAGCTTTGATCACTGCTTTTTGTCTTCCCATGGATAGCACCTTGAGTTGTTGGTATTCATCACACGCGCCAGCGTCGGCACGATTATGCGCACGAACATCAGAGGGTTGGCTTCCTTGTAAGCCATTGCTTGCACTATCGGATGACGATACGGAACAGCTACGCGCACCGTTCTGCACGTCGGTCGAATCAGATTCTTGAGGGAGGGGGGAAAATTTAGTGGTGAGGAAATCGCTGCCGGAGTCTGAGCCTCCGCGCCGGGTGCTGCGGTTGTTATGTTTACCTTGTCCAGTACAGGACGCAACCATTCGCGATCTCCATAGTGATTCAGCGTCACTGCCGGGAACTACCGCTGTCTTATCTTAAGTACATCAGGAGTTATCATAAATGCAACATTTATTTTACCTGAATGCAACTTTTAGGACTGTCCCTACAGTTGAAATCAGTCTCATATAGAAATATTACAGAAATATAACAGGAGGATAGTCATATGAAAAAATAATGTCCCTGCGAATCGTCGCAGGGACAATTATCAGGCTTCAATAAGACCCTGCGCGAGATACGCGTTGCTGTCGCGCACGCCCGGCAGGGCAAAGAAATAGCCGCCGCCGATGGGTTTAATGTACTCTTCCAGCGCCTCTCCGTTTAAGCGCTTCTGCACGGTGAGGAAGCCCTTTTCCAGATCGTGCTGGTAGCAGACGAACAGCAGCCCCATATCGAGCTGACCGGAGTTAGTCACGCCGAGCGAGTAGCTGTATCCCCGACGCATCATCAGGCTCGACTGCGTCTCTTTGGTGCGCGGATTGGCCAGACGAATGTGGCTGTCCAGCGCAATCACATCGCCATTAGGATCGCTGGCGTAGTCGGGCACGTCATGCTCGTTCTTCATGCCGAGCGGCGCGCCGCTTTGCTTATCGCGACCGAAGATCGTCTGCTGCTCTTTCAGCGGCGTGCGGTCCCAGAACTCCACGTGGAACTGGATAATCCTCACCGCCTGGTAGCTGCCGCCCACCGCCCATGCCGGTTCGCCCTGATCGGCAGTGACCCACACCACCTCCTTCATGAGCGCACCATCGTGGCTGTCCGGATTGGCAGTGCCGTCCTTGAAGCCCAGCAGGTTCACCGGAGTCTCTTTCCCCTTGCTGCGGGCGGCGTGGTCCGAGATAAACCCTTCCCGCTTCCAGCGCACGCTCAGCAGATCCGGCGTGTGCTTGATGATGTCGCGCAGGGCGTGGATCACCGTATCCTGGGTGTTGGCACAAATTTGCAGAAGCAGGTCGCCATGACACAGCGCAGCGTCCAACGAGTCATTCGGGAAACGCGTCATTTTCTGCAGCGCTTTCGGCTTCTGTTTTGCCAGCCCATAGCGTGTATCAAACAGCGATTCCCCCAGCGAAACGGTAATGGTCAGGTTGTCAGGGGCGATAAACGGCCCCAGAATGCCGGAGTCCATTGGCGGCAGACGCGGGTTCGGCGTATCGGGCGCCGGTCCACCGGCGGTGAGAAACGCAATGCGCTTCGTCAGCAGGCGGAACAGACGTTCCAGATCGGCTTTATCGCTGGCCAGCGAATCAAAGGCCACCAGCATCATGGACGCCTGCTGCGGCGTCAGGATGCCCGACTGATGCTCGCCATAAAACGGCTGCGTCTCCATGCGGGCATTGGGTGACAGCGTGCCGGGCGCGCTTTGCGGTTTTGCCGCATGCGCTACCGGACACCCGCCAGCCAGAGCAAGCGCGCCCCCCAGCGCCCCTACCCCTTTTAACAACCGACGACGTGAAGGCTCAACCACGTCGTTCTCGCTATGCTTATTCATCGTGCTTAGTCCAGACCCAGTACGCCACGCAGCAGGGAGAGATCTTCCGCCAGGGCGGTAATCGGGCCTTTCAGCGCGTTACGGTCGGCGTCGGTCAGCTTATCGTAGGTCTCAAACCCGTCTTTGGTGCGGTACTTCGCCAGGATGGTGTCGACTTTTTTGAAGTTGGCATCCACCTTGCCCAGCAGCTCGCCGTTCTCTTTCTGCAGCTGAGGACGCAGCAGGTTAACGATTTTCTGCGCGCCGTCGACGTTGGCCTGGAAGTCCCACAGATCGGTATGGCTATAGCGATCTTCTTCGCCGCTGATTTTGCTCGCGGCCACTTCTTCAATCAGGCCGGCCGCGCCGCCCACCACTTTTGACGGCGGGAAGGCCAGCTCGCTGATGCGCTTTTGCAGCTCCAGCACGTCGCCGTTCAGCTGCTCAGCGTATTTCTCCATCCCTTTGGTGGAATTATCGCCAAACAGGGCTTTCTCCAGACGGTGGAAACCGGTGAATTTCGGATCGGCGGCCTTCTGCTCGAAATCATCTTCGCGGGCGTCGATGCTGCCATCAAGGTCAGAGAACAGCTCGGCGATCGGCTCGATACGCTCGTAGTGCTGACGGGATGGCGCATAGAGGGATTTCGCTTTTTCGATGTCACCGGCCTTCACCGCATCGGTAAAGGCTTTGGTTGCCATCGCCAGATCCGCCGTCTCTTTCGTGACATAGGCTTTATACGCCGTAATCGCATCGCCCAGGCTCAGTACCGCAGCGCCTTTTGCCGCATCGGCCGTCGCTTCGCCTTTGACGATAAGCTTACCTTTCGGGTTAGTCAGCAGGCCGCAGGTCATCTCATACTCGCCCGGCTGCAGGTTGGCGGTCATCTTCTGGCTGAAGCCAGGAGCGATATTTTCACGCTCTTCCACCACCAGAACGCCTTTAAGGATCTCCCATTCCAGCGCCTTCTGGCTGTGGTTCTGAATAATAAATTGGGTTTTTCCGCTTTTCACCGTGAGGGTCATCGGCTCACACTGCTTGTCGTTGACGGTGACCTTAACCTGTGGAACATCCGCGCCCCAGGCGGAGAATGCAGAAGCGAACAGCGCGGCAATGCCTGCGCATAACGCACTACGACGGAACTGAATTGCCATGACTCTTCCCTTTAAAAAGTATGTTGTAACTAAATCAACTATTATGGCGTAACGCGAGACGCCTGCGTGCCGGTACGCGGCGGCATTGCGAACAGCACCAGCGCCGGAACCAGATAGATAAAGTAAATCGCCACTTCGCTGACGCTCGGCGTTTCCTGATAGCCGAAGATACCTTCGAGCAGAGTGCCGGTCAGAGAGTGCGTGGAGAGCACGTTGCTAAGGTCGAACGCGACGTCCTGGAAGTGGTTCCACAGGCCCGCTTCATGGAAGGCGCGAATCGCCCCTGCCGCCAGCCCTGCCGCCACCAGCAGAATAAACAGGCTGGTCCACTTGAAGAAAGCGCCCAGGTTCAGGCGGATACCGCCCCAGTACAGCAGGAAACCAAGCACCACGGCCGTGGCGAGGCCCAGCATGGCCCCGAGCGGCGGCCAGATCCCCACATCCTGCTGAAACGCCGCCAGCAGGAAGAAAACAGACTCCAGCCCTTCGCGCGCGACGGCGAAAAAGACCATCATAATGAGCGCCCAGCCGTGGTTATTCCCCTTTTGCAGCGCGTTATCCACCGCCTGCTCCAGCTGCACCTTCACGTTACGGGAGACCTTACGCATCCAGAACACCATCCAGGTGAGGATCACCACCGCAATCACGGCGACGATACCTTCAAACAGCTCCTGCTCTTTCTGCGGGAACTCGCCGGTGGTTTCGTTGATGAGGACACCTAAGCCCAGGCAGAGCGCCGCGGCAAGGAATACCCCGACCCACATGACGCCAATCCAGCGTCCGCGCTGGGTTCGCTTCAGATAACTGGCGATGAGGCTCACGATAAGGGCGGCTTCGAGCCCTTCACGTAACATAATGAGAAATGGAACAAACATGCCGACACCTTAAATGTTTATCGCGGTCAACTGATGCAAAGAAAGGTAAATTCTTGTGATAGTGATTATCATTACGGCGAAAAGAAAAACAAGCGAAATGTGCGGTGTTTTGATGACGAGTTGTAAACGCCCAGCCTGATAATAGTTACATACGTTACGTTCAAGTTTATAAGTTATAACGAAAATGCCCATTTACGCTGATTCAGGGCTGTGGCTAAATATCCGCCTCAAACACCTGGTGAAAATAAATTATGTTTAAAATTGTCCATTTCCTGCTGGCGCTGGTTATTATTCTCGCGCTTGCCTGGCTGGTAAGTTTCGACCGCCGAAAAATTCGCATTCGTTTTGTTTTACAGCTGATTGTCATTGAAATTGCCCTGGCGTTCTTTTTCCTGCACGCCGAAAGCGGGTTATTCCTGATTAAATACGTCTCGGGATTTTTTGAGTCACTGCTCAAATTTGCTGGCGAAGGCACCAATTTCGTCTTTGGCGGTATGGGTGAAAAAGGGCTGGCGTTCATTTTCCTCGGCGTGCTTTGCCCGATTATTTTTATTTCCGCGCTGATTGGTATTCTTCAGCACTGGCGGATCCTGCCGATTTTTATTCGGGTGATCGGTACGCTGCTGTCGAAACTGAACGGCATGGGTAAGCTGGAATCCTTTAACGCGGTTAGCTCGCTGATTCTCGGCCAGTCGGAAAACTTCATTGCCTACAAGGGCGTGCTGGGGGACCTCTCTTCCCGTCGTCTCTTCACCATGGCAGCCACGGCGATGTCGACGGTCTCCCTGTCGATTGTCGGCGCGTATATGACCATGCTCGACGCTAAATTTGTCGTCGCCGCGCTGATTCTGAACATGTTTAGCACCTTTATTATTCTTTCGGTCATCAACCCGGCACGCCCGGAAGCGGAGCCGGATATCAAGCTGGAAAAACTGCATGAATCCCAGAGCTTCTTCGAGATGCTCGGCGAGTATATTCTGGCCGGTTTTAAAGTGGCGATGATTATTCTGGCCATGCTGATTGGCTTTATCGCGCTTATTAGCGCCGTTAACGCCCTCTTCTCCAGCGTATTTGGCATGAGTTTCCAGCAGATTCTGGGCTATGTATTTTATCCCCTGGCGTGGCTGGTGGGTATTCCGCTGGGTGACGCCCTGAACGCGGGCAGTATTATGGCGACCAAGCTGGTGGCGAATGAATTTGTGGCGATGATTGAGCTGCAAAAAATCGCGCATCAGATGTCCCCGCGCGGGCTAGGGATTTTATCCGTCTTCCTGGTGTCGTTCGCGAACTTCGCATCCATCGGCATTGTGGCCGGAGCGATTAAGGGTCTTAACGAGCAGCAGGGGAACGTGGTGTCGCGTTTCGGCCTGCGTCTGGTGTATGGAGCAACGCTGGTAAGTTTACTGTCGGCGAGCTTTGCGGGGCTGGTGTTGTAAGTGTTTTTGCCCGGCGGCGCTTCGCTTGCACGGGCCTACGATACAGCAACGGCGGGATTTCCCGCCGTTTTTATTAGAACTGCACGCACACCGGCTGGTCGACGCGCATCACCGACTCCTGCGCGAAGCGTGATTTATAAATCCCGCGCAACGCTTCGATGTTCTTCTCGCTCTGCGCATCTTTACCGTGGATCAGCATTAATGCTTTGCTGGGTTCGCGCGCCACTTTCCCGTCGTTCCCCAGCCACTGCCCGCGCGCGTCAAACACCGTTAAGCCATCGCGGAAACGCGGCGTCACGTCCTGGTCAACAAACTGCTGCCACTCGTTGCTGGTAATCTGTGCCCCGGCAGGACGGTTTAAGCCGAAATAGAGCGTGGTTTGCTGCATCTGGTTATCCGCTTTGCAGGTCTCCACCGCCGCATGCTGCGATGGCGCGTTGCAGCCCGCCAGCATCAATAATGCCGCCGCCATTAACCCTGTTTTGATTGTCATGCTTCGCTATCCTCATTGTTATAAGCACATGGATATCACAGGAAATTACGGATTTTGGCAAGAAAAAAGCCGGGTGGCGCTTGCGCTCACCCGGCCTGTATTGTGCAGCGAGAAAAATTATTCTGCCTGAAGCTTAGACGGCGGCGCAGTGTGGTAATGCGCGTCGGCTTCCGCAAAGCGTTTCTGCATGGAGGCAGACGGCGCTTTACCCAGCAGGCTGAAGACCACGATGCCGATACTGCCGAAGATGAAGCCAGGAATGATTTCGTACAGGCCCAGCCAGGCGAACTGTTTCCAGACGATAACGGTCACCGCACCGATAATCATCCCCGCCAGCGCGCCGTTACGGGTCATACGGGACCACATAACGGAGAACAGGACGACCGGACCAAACGCCGCACCGAAGCCCGCCCACGCGTAGCTAACAAGACCCAGCACGCGGTTCTCCGGGTTGGCCGCCAGCGCAATCGCCACCAGCGCAACCGCCAGCACCATGAAGCGCCCGACCCACACCAGCTCTTTCTGGCTTGCGTTTTTACGCAGGAAGGCCTTATAGAGGTCTTCGGTGATCGCACTGGAGCAGACCAGCAGCTGGCAGCTCAGGGTGGACATCACCGCCGCCAGGATCGCGGAGAGCAGAATACCGGCAATCCACGGGTTAAACAGAATTTGCGCCAGCTCGATAAACACGCGTTCGGCGTTCTGGTTCACCGCACCCGCCTGCGCCGGGTTGTTGCTGAAGTAGGCGATACCGAAGAAGCCAACAGCGCACGCACCCGCCAGACACAGGATCATCCACGTCATACTGATGCGACGGGCATGTACGATGGTGTGGTGAGAATCCGCCGCCATAAAGCGCGCCAGAATGTGCGGCTGACCGAAGTAGCCTAGACCCCAGCCCATCAGAGAGACGATGGCCACGAAGTTCAGCCCTTTCAGCATGTCGACGTTTTCAATGCTCTTCTGCTTGATCACTTCCAGCGATTCGCCAAAGCCGCCAACGGTGAAAATCACAATCACCGGGGTCAGGATCAGGGCGAAGATCATCAGGCTCGCCTGCACGGTGTCGGTCCAGCTTACCGCCAGGAAACCGCCCACGAAGGTATAGAGAATGGTCGCAGCGGCACCGGCCCACAGAGCGGTTTCGTAGCTCATGCCGAAGGTGCTTTCGAACAGGCGCGCGCCGGCCACGATGCCGGAGGCGCAGTAGATGGTGAAGAACAGCAGGATAACCACCGCAGAGATAATACGCAGGATGCGGCTGTTATCTTCAAAACGTCCGGTGAAGTAGTCCGGCAGCGTCAGGGCGTTGTTATTGGCTTCGGTATGCACGCGCAGACGGCCTGCCACCAGCTTCCAGTTGATCCACGCGCCGACGGTCAAACCGATGGCGATCCAGCTTTCCGAGATACCGGAGATAAAAATCGCACCCGGCAGACCCATCAGCAGCCAGCCGCTCATGTCGGATGCGCCCGCGGAGAGCGCGGTCACCATCGGGCCTAAACTGCGTCCGCCCAGAATGTAGTCGTCAAAGTTCTTTGTAGAACGCCACGCCAAAAACCCTATCAGGATCATGCCAAAAATATAAACGAGAAATGTCACCAGCATCGGTGTGCTAATAGCCATTCAAATTCTCCAAAAGTGTCGAGCGACAACCGTCCGGGTTGCCTTGTTATATGATCACCGGAACGAGGTGACGGTATCTTGTGTTTCGGTTGGGCGCGCTATCCTGCCGTATGCGCCCTCCGCTGACAAACGATTTAACACTGCATTTACATCAATTTCATCCCCGGTTTGATACGAGTTTCCTATAGGTTGCACTCGCTCACGCTTTTACGGGTTGCACCTTTGAAAAGTGTTAACTTCCGCATAAAAACAGGCTTTCCGCGACAAAGCCAGCACGTTTTTCCAGCTAACCATTCGTTAACAATCCATTCATTTTCTGGGTTGCAAACCAGGTCACATTTAACACGGTTGCACAAAGTTGCAACATGGAGGATATTTCACGCTATCTACAGAACGCTATTACAGAACAACAGGAGCTTTGGCATGGGTATGACCACCATGGGGGTTAAGCTGGATGACGCGACCCGCGAACGGATTAAGACCGCAGCAACCCGCATTGACCGCACGCCGCACTGGTTAATTAAGCAGGCGATTTTTAACTATCTCGAAAGACTCGAGAGCGATGAGGGCCTGCCGGAGCTGCCTGCCCTGCTCGCCGGTGCCGCCAATGAAAGCGAAGAGGCGCCGGCCGCTGGCGACGAAAGCCATCAGCCGTTCCTTGAATTCGCCGAGCAGATCCTGCCGCAGTCCGTCAGCCGCGCCGCCATTACCGGCGCCTACCGCCGCGCCGAAACCGACGCCGTGCCGATGCTGCTGGAGCAGGCTCGCCTGCCTGACGCCATTGCCGCACAGGCGCACAGCCTGGCGTATCAGTTAGCCGACAAGCTGCGTAACCAGAAAACCGCCACCGGCCGCGCCGGAATGGTTCAGGGTTTGCTGCAGGAGTTCTCCCTCTCCTCTCAGGAAGGCGTGGCGCTGATGTGCCTGGCGGAAGCGCTGCTGCGTATTCCGGATAAAGCCACCCGCGACGCGCTGATCCGCGACAAGATCAGCAACGGCAACTGGCATTCGCACATTGGCCGCAGCCCGTCGCTGTTCGTTAACGCGGCAACCTGGGGCCTGCTGTTTACCGGCAAACTGGTTTCGACCCATAACGAAGCCAACCTGTCACGCTCCCTGAACCGCATCATCGGCAAGAGCGGCGAGCCGCTGATCCGCAAGGGCGTGGACATGGCGATGCGCCTGATGGGCGAGCAGTTCGTCACCGGAGAAACCATTGCCGAAGCGCTGGCGAACGCCCGCAAGCTGGAAGACAAAGGTTTCCGCTATTCGTACGACATGCTCGGTGAAGCGGCCCTGACCGCCGCCGACGCGCAGGCCTACATGGTTTCTTACCAGCAGGCGATCCACGCCATTGGTAAAGCGTCCAACGGTCGCGGTATTTATGAAGGCCCGGGCATCTCGATAAAGCTCTCCGCCCTGCACCCGCGCTACAGCCGCGCGCAGTATGACCGGGTGATGGAAGAGCTCTACCCGCGCCTGAAATCCCTGACCCTGCTGGCGCGCCAGTATGACATCGGCATCAACATCGACGCCGAAGAGGCCGACCGTCTGGAGATCTCCCTCGATCTGCTGGAAAAACTGTGCTTCGAGCCGGAGCTGGCGGGCTGGAACGGCATCGGTTTCGTTATCCAGGCCTACCAGAAGCGTTGTCCGTTCGTCATTGATTACCTGATTGACCTGGCCAGCCGCAGCCGTCGTCGCCTGATGATCCGCCTGGTGAAAGGGGCCTACTGGGACAGCGAAATCAAACGCGCCCAGATGGAAGGGCTGGAAGGCTATCCGGTCTATACCCGTAAGGTTTACACCGACGTCTCTTACCTCGCCTGCGCGAAAAAGCTGCTCGGCGTGCCGAACCTGATCTATCCGCAGTTCGCTACCCACAACGCCCACACCCTGGCGGCGATCTACAGTCTGGCCGGGCAAAACTACTATCCGGGCCAGTATGAGTTCCAGTGCCTGCACGGCATGGGTGAACCGCTTTACGAGCAGGTGACCGGTAAAGTGGCGGACGGCAAGCTGAACCGCCCGTGCCGTATCTATGCTCCGGTGGGCACGCACGAAACCCTGCTGGCGTACCTGGTTCGTCGTCTGCTGGAAAACGGCGCGAACACCTCCTTCGTTAACCGCATCGCCGATACCACGCTGCCGCTGGACGAGCTGGTGGCCGACCCGGTACAGGCCGTTGAGAAGATGGCCGCGCAGGAAGGCCAGATTGGTCTGCCGCATCCAAAAATTGCCCTACCGCGCGAGCTGTACGGCAAAGGCCGCGTCAACTCGGCGGGTCTGGATCTCGCCAACGAACACCGTCTGGCGTCCCTCTCCTCTGCCCTGCTCAACAGCGCGCTGCAGAAGTGGCAGGCCAAACCGATGCTGGAGCAGCTCGTTGATGACGGCGACATGCAGCCGGTCATCAACCCGGCAGAGCCAAAAGATATCGTCGGCTACGTGCGTGAAGCGACAGAAGCGGAAGTGGATCAGGCGCTGGACAGCGCGGTGAATAACGCCCCTATCTGGTTCGCCACGCCGCCGCAGGAGCGCGCCGCCATTCTGGAACGCGCGGCGGTGCTGATGGAAGATCAGATGCAGTCGCTCATCGGCATTCTGGTGCGCGAAGCGGGTAAAACCTTCAGCAACGCAATCGCAGAAGTACGCGAGGCCGTCGACTTCCTGCACTACTATGCCGGTCAGGTGCGCGATGATTTCGATAACGAAACCCACCGTCCGCTGGGTCCGGTCGTCTGTATCAGCCCGTGGAACTTCCCGCTGGCGATCTTCACCGGCCAGATTGCCGCCGCGCTGGCCGCAGGCAACAGCGTGCTGGCAAAACCGGCAGAGCAGACCCCGCTGATTGCCGCGCAGGGCATCAACATTCTTCTGGAGGCAGGCGTACCGGCGGGCGTGGTCCAGCTGCTGCCGGGCCGCGGTGAAACCGTGGGCGCCAAACTGACCTCCGATAACCGCGTGCGCGGCGTGATGTTTACTGGTTCGACCGAAGTGGCCTCGCTGCTGCAGCGCAATATTGCCACCCGTCTGGATGCGCAGGGTCGTCCTACGCCGCTCATCGCGGAAACCGGCGGCATGAACGCCATGATAGTCGACTCCTCTGCCCTCACCGAGCAGGTGGTGGTTGACGTGCTGGCCTCCGCCTTCGACAGCGCCGGTCAGCGCTGTTCCGCCCTGCGCGTGCTGTGCCTGCAGGATGACGTGGCAGACCACACGCTGAAGATGCTGCGCGGCGCGATGGCCGAATGCCGCATGGGCAACCCGGGCCGTCTCACCACCGACATCGGGCCGGTGATCGACGCGGAAGCCAAAGCCAATATTGAAAACCACATTCAGGCCATGCGCTCGAAAGGCCGTCCGGTGTTCCAGGCGGTGCGAGACAACAGCGAAGACGCCCGCGAGTGGCGTTCCGGCACCTTTGTGCCGCCTACGCTTATCGAGCTGGCAAGCTTCGACGAGCTGAAAAAAGAGGTCTTCGGCCCGGTGCTGCACGTGGTGCGCTACAACCGTAACAACCTCAACGAGCTGGTTGAGCAGATCAACGCCTCCGGCTATGGCCTGACGCTCGGCGTGCATACCCGTATCGACGAGACCATTGCGCAGGTGACCGGCAGCGCCAAAGTGGGCAACCTGTACGTTAACCGCAACATGGTTGGCGCGGTCGTGGGCGTGCAGCCGTTCGGCGGTGAAGGCCTTTCCGGCACCGGTCCGAAAGCGGGCGGTCCGCTCTACCTGTACCGTCTGCTGGCGAACCGTCCGGAGAACGCGCTGGGCGTCACCCTGGCGCGTCAGGATGCGGAGTATCCGGCGGATGCGCAGCTGAAAGCCGTGCTGACCCAGCCGCTGGAGGCGCTGATCGCCTGGGCGGAAAAACGTCCTGAACTGCGTGCTGTCGCACAGCAGTACGGCGAGCTGGCGCAGGCCGGTACGCAGCGTCTGCTTCCGGGACCAACCGGCGAGCGCAACACCTGGACGCTGATGCCGCGCGAGCGCGTGCTGTGCGTGGCGGATAACGAGCAGGACGCGCTGGTACAGCTGGCCGCCGCCATGGCCACCGGCTGTGAAGTGCTGTGGCCGGAAGATGCTCTGCATCGCGATCTCGCTAAACAGCTGCCGAAGGCGGTCTCGGCCCGCATTCGCTTTGCGAAAGCCGATATCCTGCTCACCCAGCCGTTTGATGCGGTGATCTACCACGGTGATTCCGATCAGCTGCGCGAGCTGTGCGAGCAGGTTGCGGCCCGCAGCGGGGCGATTGTTTCGGTGCAGGGCTTTGCGCGCGGGGAAACCAACCTGCTGCTGGAGCGTCTGTACGTGGAGCGCTCGCTCAGCGTCAACACCGCGGCGGCGGGTGGTAACGCCAGTCTGATGACAATAGGTTAACGCTGTGCTAATAAGGCTCCGGAGACGGAGCCTTATTTTATTGGGGAATATATGAAACGATATCTTATCGCCAGTGCAGCGCTGCTGCTGAGCGCCAGCGCGCTGGCCGACGAGTGCGACAAAGCGACCACCCAGCTTGAACTGAATACCTGTAGCGCGCAGCAGTACCAGGCTGCCGATAAAAAGCTCAACCAGACGTACCAGGCGGCCGTTAAGCGTGCGGCAGCTCCTCAGCGAGATCTGCTGAAAAAAGCGCAGCAGGCGTGGATTACCCTGCGCGATGCGGACTGCGCGTTTATCGGTTCGGGTACGGAAGGCGGGAGCGTTCAGCCAATGATTGTTAACCAGTGCCTGGCTGAAAAAACCGTGGAGCGCGAAGCGTTTCTGGCCTCGCTGATGCAGTGTGAAGAGGGCGACTTAAGCTGCCCTCTCCCGCCGGCAAACTAACGTAAGCGGATCCCTTCAATAATCATCCGCTGCACGTTTTCCAGGGTGCTGTGGAAAAACGCTTCGTCCTGGAGCGTTTTTCCGGTCACCGCCTCGACCTGGGCCGCAAAGTCAGCGTAATGCTGGGTGGAGGCCCAAATCATAAAGATCAGATGATGCGGATCGACCGGGGCCAGCTTTCCGCTGGCAACCCATCCGGCAATAATGGCCGACTTGTCGTCCACCAGCTGTTTTAAATCTCCGGTCAGCTCCGCCTGCAACAGCGGCGCGCCCTGCAGCATCTCAAGACAAAACAGCCTTGATGCCTGCGGGTAATCGCGCGACACCTCCAGCTTCAGGCGAATGTACTCCTTGATTGCTACCAGCGGGGCCAGCTCTTCGCGAAACGCTTTCAGCGGCGCCAGCCAGATATCGAGGATCTGCTGCATCACCGCGACATACAGCGCCTCTTTCGACGGGTAATAGTAGAGCAGATTGGTTTTGGATACCCCGGACTGCTCCGCCACCTGCTCCAGGCGCGTGCCGTGAATGCCAAACTGCGAAAACGTCTCCAGCGCCGCGCTGAGGATCGCCTGCTTCTTGGCGCTCACCGCCTGCGAACGTTTACCTGGTGTTTTCACTGCGCCTTGTGTCATTCCCGCTCTCCTTATTCTGCGTTGCCCTCAGCATAGCAAAACCCCCGTCTCACCACGACATCCTGCACTCCGATCGCGCATGAATGCCTGTTTTCTGTGCAATGTTTTTGACCAGTTAGTCCACATTTAGCTGCATCAATCCACCAACTTCTGATTAACACACTAATAACACTGCCATTTTCAAAACTGGCACTGCCTTTGCAAAATCACCGTTACACCTGCGACGTAATGAAGAGAGGTTCGTGATGAAAATTGGCGTATTTGTACCCATCGGCAACAACGGCTGGCTTATCTCGACCACTGCACCGCAATACATGCCGACCTTTGAGCTCAATAAAGCCATCGTGCAGAAAGCGGAGCACTACCATTTCGACTTTGCGCTTTCGATGATCAAGCTGCGCGGCTTTGGCGGCAAAACCGAATTCTGGGATCACAACCTGGAGTCCTTCACCCTGATGGCTGGGCTGGCGGCAGTCACCTCGCGGATCCAGATCTACGCCACCGCCGCCACGCTTACCCTGCCCCCGGCGATCGTCGCGCGCATGGCCTCCACCATTGACTCCATCTCAGGCGGACGCTTTGGCGTCAACCTGGTGACCGGCTGGCAAAAACCCGAGTACGAGCAGATGGGGCTCTGGCCGGGTGACGATTACTTCTCGCGTCGCTACGACTACCTGACCGAATACGTGCAGGTTCTGCGCGACCTGTGGGGTACCGGCAAAAGCGATTTTAAGGGTGACTTCTTCACCATGAACGACTGTCGCGTCAGCCCGCAGCCGTCGGTGCCGATGAAGGTGATTTGCGCCGGACAGAGCGACGCGGGAATGGAATTCTCCGCCAAATACGCCGACTTCAACTTCTGCTTCGGTAAAGGCGTTAACACGCCTGCCGCCTTCGCCCCGACCGCCGCTCGCATGAAAGAGGCCGCCGACAAAACCGGGCGCGACGTGGGCTCCTACGTGCTGTTCATGGTGATAGCAGACGAAACCGACGACGCCGCGCGCGCGAAATGGGAGCGCTATAAGGACGGCGCCGACGAGGAAGCTCTGAGCTGGCTCACCGAGCAGAGCCAGAAGGACACCCGCTCCGGGGCGGATACCAACGTTCGTCAGATGGCCGACCCGACCTCCGCCGTCAATATCAACATGGGCACGCTGGTCGGCTCGTACGCCAGCGTTGCCAGAATGCTCGATGAAGTGGCTGCCGTTCCCGGTGCGGAAGGCGTCCTGCTGACCTTCGATGACTTCCTCACCGGCGTGGAGACCTTCGGCGAGCGCATCCAGCCGCTGATGCAGTGCCGCGCCCACATCCCTGCCGTCACGAAGGAGGTGGCGTAATGACAACACTTAACGCACGCCCGGAAGCCATTACCTTCACGCCACAGCAGAGCGCGCTGATCGTGGTGGACATGCAAAACGCCTACGCCAGCCCCGGTGGTTATCTTGATCTGGCGGGCTTCGACGTCTCCGCTACGCAGCCTGTGATAGCGAATATCAAAACCGCCGTCGCCGCCGCGCGCGCCGCGGGCATGCTTATCATATGGTTCCAGAACGGCTGGGATGACCAGTACGTTGAGGCCGGTGGCCCCGGTTCACCGAACTTCCACAAGTCGAACGCCCTGAAAACCATGCGCAAGCAGCCCGAACTGCAGGGCAAGCTGCTGGCAAAAGGCGGCTGGGATTATCAGCTGGTGGATGAGCTGGTCCCGCAGGCGGGTGATATTGTCCTGCCGAAACCGCGCTACAGCGGCTTTTTCAACACGCCGCTCGACAGCCTGCTGCGCAGCCGGGGCATTCGCCACCTGGTCTTCACCGGCATTGCCACCAACGTTTGCGTGGAGTCGACCCTGCGCGACGGCTTTTTCCTCGAGTATTTCGGCGTGGTGCTGGAAGACGCGACCCATCAGGCCGGGCCGGAATTCGCCCAGAAGGCGGCCCTGTTCAATATCGAAACCTTTTTTGGCTGGGTCAGCAGCGTCGCCGAGTTCTGCGACGCCCTGAATCCCCCGCTCGCCCGTATCGCCTGAGGAGACACACGATGCCGAAATCTGTAATCATCCCGCCGGGCACCAGCACGCCCATCGCCCCGTTTGTCCCCGGCACCCTTGCCGACGGCGTGGTGTATGTCTCAGGCACGCTGCCGTTTGATAAAGACAACAACGTGCTGTTTATCAACGACCCAAAGGCGCAAACCCGCCACGTGCTGGAGACGATCAAAACCGTGATCGAAACGGCGGGTGGCACGATGGAGGATGTGACCTTCAACAGCATCTTTATCACCGACTGGAAAAACTACGCCGCGATTAACGAAATCTACGCGGAGTTCTTCCCCGGCGATAAGCCGGCCCGGTTCTGCATTCAGTGCGGCCTGGTGAAGCCGGAGGCGCTGGTTGAGATCGCCACCGTTGCGCACATCGCGAAGTGAGGCAGATATGAAACTCTCCATCTCGCCGCCACCGTACGAAGGTGCACCCGTGGTGGTCCTTATTGCCGGTCTCGGCGGCAGCGGCAGCTACTGGCTGCCACAGCTGGCCGCGCTGGAGCCGGAGTATCAGGTGGTGTGCTATGACCAGCGCGGAACGGGCAATAACCCCGACGTCCTGCCGGAAGGGTACAGCCTTGCAGAGATGGCGGACGAACTGGACCAGGCGCTGGCTGAGGCCGGAATTGCACGCTACAGCGTCGTCGGCCACGCGCTGGGGGCGCTGGTCGGCCTGCAGCTGGCCCTCGACAGGCCCGACGCCCTCACCGCGCTGGTGTGCGTCAACGGCTGGCTGACCCTCAACTCCCATACCCGCCGTTGCTTTCAGATCCGCGAGCGCCTGCTGCATTACGGTGGCCCACAGGCGTGGGTTGAGGCGCAGCCGCTGTTTCTCTACCCGGCAGACTGGATGGCCGCTCGCGCGCCCCGTCTTGAGGCCGAAGAAGCGCTGGCGCTGGCCCATTTTCAGGGAAAAGCCAACCTGCTGCACAGGCTCAGCGCCCTGAAAAAGGCCGACTTCAGCCGCCATGCGGCGCGCATCCGCTGCCCGGTACAGATCATCTGTTCCGCCGACGACATGCTGGTGCCCTCTGTCTGCTCGTCTGAGCTGCAGGCAGCGATCCCGCACAGCCACAGCGCGGTGATGCGCCAGGGCGGGCATGCCTGCAACGTCACCGAGCCGGACACCTTCAACACCCTGCTGCTGAACGGGCTGGCCAGCCTGCTGCACAGCCCTGAACCCGCTTTATAAGGAGCTTTAATGAGCGAAGCCATTACCCCCGCCGCGCTGGAAACGCTGTTCACCGGCGCCCGCACCCATAACGGCTGGCAGGATATTGCCGTCAGCGACGAGACGCTGCGCGAAATCTACGACCTGATGAAATGGGGGCCCACGTCCGCCAACTGCTCCCCGGCGCGGATTGTGTTTGTGCGAAGCGCTGAGGGAAAAGAGAAGCTGCGCCCGGCGCTCTCCAGCGGCAACCTGGAGAAAACGCTTACCGCTCCGGTCACGGCGATTGTCGCCTGGGACGGTGAATTCTACGAGCGCCTGCCTGAGCTGTTTCCGCACGGCGATGCCCGAAGCTGGTTTACCGCAAGCCCCGCGCTGGCGGAAGAGACCGCCTTTCGCAACAGCTCGCTGCAGGCCGCCTACATGATTTTCGCCTGTCGCGCGCTGGGGCTGGACACCGGCCCGATGTCGGGATTTGACCGCCAAAAGGTCGACGAGGCCTTTTTCACCAGCACGACGCTTAAAAGCAACCTGCTGATCAACATTGGCTACGGCGACCCGGGCAAACTTTACGGCCGCCTGCCGCGCCTGACCTTCGACGATGCCTGCGGGCTGGCGTAAGGAGCGAGCATGACAACACCGGATAAGCAAACCTTTCGCGACGCCATGGCCTGCGTTGGCGCGGCGGTGAATATCATCACCACCGACGGCCCGGCGGGGCTGGCGGGCTTCACCGCCAGCGCGGTGTGCAGCGTCACGGATTCACCGCCCACCCTGCTGGTGTGCCTGAACCGCGGCGCGTCCGTCTGGCCGACGTTCAGCGAAAACCGCACCCTTTGCGTGAATACCCTGAGCGCCGGACAGGAGCCGCTCTCAAACCTCTTTGGCGGCAAAACGCCGATGGAAGAACGCTTCGCCGCCGCCCGCTGGCAAACGGGCGACACGGGCTGTCCGCGCCTGGAGGAGGCGCTGGCCTCGTTTGACTGCCGGATCAGCCAGGTGGTGAGCGTCGGTACGCACGACATTCTGTTTTGCGACATCGTTTCGATTATTCGCCACCCCGCGCCGCAGGGCCTGGTGTGGTTTGACCGAGGCTACCACGCGCTTATGCGACCCGCCTGTTAACCCGCCTTAAGGAGACAGACCATGTTCGGATTTCCCCAATGGCAGTTGAAATCGACCTCCACAGAAGCTGGCGTGGTCGCGCCGGATGAACGACTCCCGCTCGGGCAGACTATGGTGATGGGCGTCCAGCACGCGGTCGCCATGTTTGGCGCCACGGTATTGATGCCGATGCTGATGGGACTCGATCCCAACCTCTCTATTCTGATGTCGGGTATCGGTACCCTGCTGTTCTTTTTTGTCACCGGCGGGCGCGTGCCCAGCTATCTGGGATCCAGCGCCGCCTTTGTCGGGGTGGTCATCGCCACTACCGGGTTTAACGGTCAGGGAATCAACCCCAACCTGAGCGTGGCCCTCGGCGGCATCATCGCCTGCGGTCTGGTGTATACCCTGATTGGTCTGGTGGTGATGAAGATCGGCACGCGCTGGATCGAACGCATGATGCCTCCAGTTGTGACCGGCGCGGTGGTGATGGCGATTGGCCTGAACCTTGCGCCGATTGCGGTGAAAAGCGTCTCCGGCTCGCCCTTTGAAAGCTGGATGGCCGTCGTGACCGTGCTGTGCATCGGTCTGGTGGCGGTCTTTACGCGAGGCATGATCCAGAGGCTGCTGATCCTGGTCGGTTTGATTTTCGCCTGTCTGGTGTATGCCGTGCTGGCGAACGTTTTTGGTCTGGGCAAGCCGGTTGACTTTACGCTGCTTCATCAGGCCGCCTGGTTCGGCCTGCCGAAAATCACCTCGCCCACCTTTAACACCCAGGCGATGATGCTTATCGCACCGGTGGCGGTGATCCTGGTGGCGGAAAACCTTGGTCACCTGAAGGCGGTCGCGGGAATGACCGGGCGCAGTATGGACCCGTACATGGGCCGCGCTTTCGTCGGCGACGGGCTGGCGACCATGCTCTCCGGTTCCGTGGGCGGCAGCGGCGTCACCACCTATGCCGAAAACATCGGCGTGATGGCGGTAACCAAAGTCTATTCGACGCTGGTCTTTGTCGCGGCGGCGGTGATGGCGATGCTGCTCGGCTTCTCGCCGAAGTTCGGCGCGCTGATCCACACCATTCCGTCACCGGTCATCGGCGGGGCCTCAATCGTGGTGTTTGGGCTGATCGCCGTGGCCGGCGCGCGTATCTGGGTGCAGCATCGGGTCGATCTCAGCCAGAACGGCAACCTGATTATGGTGGCCGTCACGCTGGTGCTGGGCGCGGGCGATTTTGCCCTGACGCTGGGCGGGTTTACGATCGGCGGGATTGGTACGGCCACCTTCGGCGCGATCCTGCTTAACGCCCTGCTGAGCCGCCGGATGGCCGCTGCGCCGCAGGGCGAGGTGGTGCGTCAGGATTCGTGATTTAACGTCGCGCTGTCATCTTCTGGCAGCGCGTTTTTCTTCCGCTTGAGCTTCAGCTCGCTCACCAGCACCCCGGCGACAATAAACGCCGCGCCCACCAGGGCCAGCAGCGGCAAACGCTCGCCGGCGAGTCGCCCGAAAATGCCTGCCCAGACCGGCTCACCGGTGTAGATCACCGTTGCCCGCGTCGGCGACACGCTGCGCTGCGCCCAGTTCATGGTGACCTGGATAATGGCGCTGAAGATACCCAGCCCCAGTGCGACTACCACCAGACCGGTGGACATCTGCGGCACGGACTCCCCTGCCGGAACCATCGCCGCAAAGGCCACCAGAGACGCCGTCGCGAGCTGCACCACCGTTACGCGTTTGACGTCGACCTTGCCCGCCCAGGCGCTAATCAGAATAATTTCCGCCGCAATGGCGATCGCCCCAATCAGGGTAATGATTTCGCCCGGCCCCAGTGCCAGAAGATTGTTTTCCGGCCCGGCCAGCAAAATCAGACCGATAAACGCCAGCACGATGCCAATACAGGACATCAGCCCCGGCAGCCGACCCAGGCACAGCCACTGCAGCAGCGGCACCAGGGGCACATACATGGCGGTGATAAATGCGGATTTGCTGCTGGAGATGGTCTGCAATCCCCACGTCTGGAGGCTGTAGCCCATCGCTATCGCCACCCCAATCGCCACGCCGGCCTTAAGCTCTTTCAGCGTCAGCCCCCTCAGCGTTTTAAGCGAAATTAGCCCCACGGCAAGAGCCGCCGTCGCAAAGCGCAGGCCAACAAAAAAGAACGGATCGCTGAGGGTCACCGCGTACTGAACGGCCAGAAACGTCCCGCCCCAGAACATGGTGATGAGAATGAGGATGGCTTCCTGCGGTTTAACGGAGAATTTGAAGCGTGAGACAGACATGCGGCACCAGAAAGAGAAAACAATTCTGTAGTGTGCGTTGCCTTTGGTTACAGTTCAATGTTGCAGAAATAAAAAAACCGCCGGGAGATCCCGGCGGCAGAGGTTCAACCCGGCGTATTACTTACTGCTGCCGTGGCTGTTTTTCCCCCCTTTTTTACCAGCTTCTGATGCGCGCTGAGGGTCATTTTTAAAATTGCCCCCGCTGTGCTGGCCACCTTTACGACCTGCTTCTGATGCTCTTTCACGGTCTTCAGCGAAATTACCTGAACCACCACGATGGTTTGCCATCTCTAACCTCCAGAGTGTGAAACATTAGACATCATATTGCATTCAGTAAAAGAGGATTCTTTCACCTCGCGGCGCAAGGACGACGCCTCAATCTGTGCCGCGTGAAACTAAGCTTAGTGGACTGAGGCTGTCCGGCAAGCCACAGGTAATATCCTGCAACATGATCTCAGTCTTTCAGGTGAGATGACGCGGCGGGGATGCATAAGCCTTTCTTATCATTTTAAAAATCCGCACCGGGAAAGTTGTATCATTTTGCTACAAAGCCATTTTTCTACTCATGTTGTTATAAATCAAATAAATGGCGTTCATTTTTGCAGTCTGGCCGTGATGGCATATCTTTAAAAGAGCGCAGCGATCCGCTGTCAGAGAAACCAACGAGGAGTGAAGCAAAATGGCAAAAGTTCTGGTGCTCTATTATTCCATGTATGGACACATTGAAACCATGGCTCACGCGGTAGCAGAAGGTGCAAACAGGGTTGACGGCGTTGAGGTTGTGGTGAAACGCGTACCGGAAACCATGCAGGCGGAAGCCTTCCTGAAAGCCGGGGGGAAAACGCAAAACGCCCCGGTCGCCACCCCGCAGGAGCTGGCGGATTATGATGCCATTATCTTCGGCACCCCGACCCGCTTCGGCAATATGTCAGGCCAGATGCGCACCTTCCTCGATCAAACCGGCGGGCTTTGGGCATCCGGCGCGCTCTACGGCAAACTCGCCAGCGTATTCAGCTCAACCGGCACCGGCGGCGGTCAGGAGCAGACGATTACCTCAACCTGGACTACCCTTGCTCATCACGGGATGGTGATTGTGCCGATTGGCTACGGCGCGCAGGAGCTGTTTGACATTTCCCAGGTGCGTGGCGGTACGCCGTACGGCGCAACCACCATTGCCGGTGGTGATGGCTCACGTCAGCCAAGCAATGAAGAACTGTCTATCGCCCGCTATCAGGGTGAATACGTCGCGGGTCTGGCCAAAAAACTGAACGGCTAACACCCAACAGGAGGACAAGCATGCCAACTCAAGAATCCAAAGCTCACCACGTGGGCGAATGGGCAAGTTTACGCAACACCTCTCCGGAGATTGCCGAAGCTATCTTTGAAGTCGCGAAATACGATGAAAAGCTGGCCGAGCAGATTTGGGAGGAAGGTAACGATGAGGTGCTGGTGCGCGCCTTCGAAAAAACGGATAAAGACTCGCTCTTCTGGGGCGAGCAAACCATCGAACGTAAAAACGTCTAAGCGTTTCCCCCCGCCGCAGCGGGGGGTTCTCTTTTACTTCGCCGCGTTATTCATCACCGCATTGAATTTGTCGACAGGACAGAAGCCATTCGCATCTACCGGGCAGCCTTTCAGCTCCAGCGTCACGCGCTGTGCAGGCGACTGCAGCGACAGCACGCTGGCGTTGCGCAGCTGCTCTGAGCTCTGATAGACATACTCAATTTTCATCAGCTCCTGGTTGGCATTTTTGTCATGCCAGCGCTGGAAGACAATCTTGCCGCCGATCGGGGTACGTTCCTGCTGATCGTGCAGCTGATACGGTTTGAAATCCAGGGCGGTGAGCAGGGAAGCAATGTTCGAGTCATGTCCCACCAGCAGGGTGATCTTAGGCGCTTTAGCCTGGTCGGTGACCAGCGTTTTATCGATATATTTCACCAGCGGCTTCGCTACGTTTTGCGCCACCTCGGTTGAGGTAAACAGCGAGTCCTGATAGCCGTTCTTCAGCTTCGACAGCACGCGCCACTGCTGGTCGGTTTTGATTTCTCCCCAGGCCACCTGGTCGGCCGGGAAGCCTTCGTAATACTGCAGCGTAAACGCGTCCACCAGCGAGTTACCCACCTTCAGCGGCCCGGATACGCCAGGCTCTTTTTCATAGTCGGCGCTGAAGGTATCTTTTGCGTCCGCCAGAGAGCAGACTTTTTTCTCTTTGCAGGACGGGGAATCGGCGTAATTTGTCATCTGCTCCAGCAGCTTATAGCTTTCGCCAAGCTGCATTTTCTGCCGCTCGGTCTCCATCGCCTTCAGCGCTTTTTCGCGGAATTCCGGCGAGTTGTCGGTAATCACCGGATTGAAGGTTGGGTCCATGGTGCCCATTTTTTCCTGGTGGTGCACGGGCACATCGCAGCCCGGGAACGCGCCGGTAATAAAGAACTGCGCGGTGGCGACAGTACGCTGCAGGCTGTTGGCGTAAGCATACACGCTATCCGCTGGCGGACACTCTCCCGTCTTCACCATCCCCTGCTCTGACAGCCACTCGCGCATGTAATGGCCCATATAGACTTCCAGCACGCCGCCTTTGGTGGTGAGCTGACCGCCCGGCACGTCCCACTCCGGCCACTGCTTCGGCGTGGACTGCTCCAGCACGCTGCCGTTGTTGGCGAGCGGCGCGCGCAGGTTGTGGCGACTCATGATTAAAACTTGCTCCAGCTGATACCCTTCCGGCGTCTCTTGCGCCTGCACGCCAAACGTTGCTGAAATGGAACCGGCGACTGCCAGCGCGAGTAGTGCTTTTCTCATCCCTAATTCCTCACTCGTTTTAAAATGTCGCGTTCAGTGTGACAGATTCGTGACAATTTTCCGGGAAGCATTTCTCAAACTGATGATTAACATGCTTACGACGCGTGCAGATTAGTTTTATAATAAAACCACACCCCACCGGAGAATTCGCTGTGAAACGTACCCGCCTTGAAGAGAGCACCTGCCCCGTCGCCCGTTCGCTGGATATTATAGGCGACTGGTGGTCGCTGCTGATTGTTCGCGACGCGCTACGCGGGATTAAACGCTTCGGCGAGTTCCAGAAAAGCCTCGGTATCGCAAAAAATATGCTGACTACGCGGCTAAAACTGCTGGTCGACGAGGGCATCCTCCGGCTTCAGCCCGCGTCTGACGGCAGCGCCTGGCAGGAGTATGTCCTGACCGATAAAGGGCGCGCCCTGCAAACGGTGCTGGTTGCGCTCTCACAGTGGGGCAACGAGTTTTTGTTCGCGGAAAACGAATGCGGCACCGTGCTGGTCGATACCGAACAGCGCAAACCTCTGCGTAAACTGGCGCTTATCGCCGACGACGGGCGCGAACTGACGCCTGAAGAGATCGTGGCTAAACTCCCCTCCTGACCGTTCCCGACGGCAAAAGCACAAAATGCTCGCAAATATGGTTGCATTATAGAACCAAATAGCAGAGAGTTTATTCAGTTTCATATTGAAACCAAATAACCCACTCTGCTTTGAGGTAACACAGATGACTACGCAAATCACCACCGCCCTGATTACGGGTGCCTCTTCCGGGATCGGTGCCGTCTATGCTGACCGCCTTGCCGCGCGCGGCGCTAACCTGGTGCTGGTCGCCCGTCGCGAGGATCGCCTGAAAATCCTCGCCGCCGACCTGCGCGCGCGCTATGGCGTGGCCGTCGATATTCTGGTTGCCGATCTCACCGATGAAGCCGGGATCCGCGCCGTGGAAGAAGAGCTGCGCAGCAATACCGCCATTGATACGCTCGTTAACAACGCGGGCACCGCGCAGATGGCACCGTTCCTCGCGGGCGAGGTGGCGCAGCATCAGGCCATCAATACCCTGAACACCACGGCGCTGATGCGTCTGACCTACGCCATCCTGCCGCGCCTGGCGCAGAACAATCGCGGCACGCTGATCAATATCGCGTCCGTGCTGGCCCTGCACGTCCGGGCGGGCAGCGCGCTTTACAGCGCCACCAAGGCGTGGGTGTTGAGCTTTACACGTGGGTTACAGGAAGAATTTGCCGACAGCAACGTGCGCATTCAGGCCGTACTGCCTGCCGCCACGGCGACTGAAATCTGGAGCCATTCAGGCGTCACGGTGGACGATCTGCCGGAAGGATCGGTGATGACCACCGACAACATGGTGGATGCGTCGCTGGCGGGTCTGGATCAGGGTGAACCGATCACCATCCCGCCGATGCATGACGCTGGCCTGTGGGACCGCTACGAAGCGGCGCGCCTTGAGCTGTTCAACAGCGCGCGCACCGGCATCCCGGCACCGCGCTACGTAAAACAGTAGCCTAACGCTCAAGCTGGTCGCCGTACTCGCTCATCCAGGCGGCCAGCGGGGAGAGTGCGTCCTGCAGGGTTAACCCCAGCTCGGTTATCTGATACTCCACGCGCGGCGGGATCTCCGGGTAGACCGTCCGCGTCACCAGCCCGCGCTGCTCAAACAGGCGCAGCTGCTTAGTCAGCTCTTTCTGCGTGATGGGGGCAGCCGCCCGCAGCAGATCGCCAAAGCGTACGGGCGTATTAAAGACAATCAGGCGATAGAGAATGGGTTCGCCCATTTACCGGAAATCAGGTTCACAAACTGCGTCATCGGGCAGGTATACGCCTCAGATTTTTTTTCGCAGCACACCTCCAGCATTTCTGCCATAGCACACCTCTTGCCTCTTTAGTATCCATTTGGTACCTGGTTTCCTTTCGATACTAACGTTTCTATAGTGCTTTCTCCAGTGACATTTCAGGAGAAGAATATGGGTCGTTTAACAGATAAATATACGCTGATTACCGGCGGCACCAGCGGCATCGGCCTCGCCACCGCGCAGGCGTTTATCGCCGAAGGCGCGCGCGTCGCCGTGACCGGGCGTAACCCGGACACCCTCGCCGAAGCAGAACGTATTCTTGGCGATAAGGCCTGGGTGATCCCAACCGATGCGGGCGATATCGCGTCGCAAAAAGCGCTGGCGGCAACCCTCGCCGCCCGCTGGCCGCGCCTGGACGCGGTGTTCCTCAACGCCGGCGACGTAACGCACGCGCCGCTGGAAGAGTGGCGGGAAGAGACCTGGGATCGCCTGATGGGCATCAACCTGAAGGGACCGTTCTTTTTGATTCAGGCGCTGCTGCCGCTGCTGAATAACCCGTCGTCGGTGATCCTCTGCGGCTCCGTGAGCGCGCGCATCGGCCTGCCCACCAGCAGCGTGTATGCCGCGAGCAAGGCCGCCCTGCTGTCGCTGGCGCGCACGCTCTCGGCGGAACTGCTGCCGCGCGGGATACGCGTCAACGGCCTGAGCCCCGGTCCGGTGGAGACCCCGGCGTTTACCAAAACGGGCTTAAGCGACGAGGCGCTTAACGCAATGATGGCGGAAATCATCAAGCTGGTGCCGCTCGGCAGAATGGGCTCGACGACGGAGCTGGCAAAAGCCGCGCTCTATCTGGCGTCCGACGAGTCGAGCTACACCGTAGGAACGGAGCTTCTGGTGGACGGCGGAATGGGGAGCCTGTAACTCAAAAGGCGCTGATGCCGGTGACCGCGCCGACATACAGCGCCGCCCACGCGCAGGCGGAAAGCAGGCTGACGGCGTAGACCTTTGCTGCATTCAGCCTGAGCATACCCGCTGCCAGCGGCACGATGTAACGCAGCACCGCCAGAAAGCGCGACGTAAACAGTGCGATGACGCCGTTCTTTTGCAGCTGATGCTGTACCCGTAAAAACGTAGCGGCATGCTTCGACGTAAAGCGCGTGACCAGCCGGGTGTGCCCCATCAGCTGCCCTAAGTGGTAGTTCAGCACCGATCCCGCCGTTGCCCCCATCACTACAGCCAGCCATGCCAACGCAGGATGCATGCTCCCCTGGCTGACGGTAATGCCCGCCAGCAGCATCACCGACGCGGGCGGCAGCACGGAGGAGATCAGCACCGTCGATTTACTCAGCGCCATCACAAATAACAGCGCGAAAAGATGTGCCGGATACAGCGCAAAATGATTCAGCAGATTATCAAGCCACGCCATTTTCTCTCCTCCGTTAATTATTTAATCCACCATTTAAAATGAATAAACCTAAATAAACCCTCAACGCTTTATTAATAATATTTATCTAAACCGTTCTTAAACATTATTTAATTTCCTGAGCGGTAAATTTAAACAGGCGTATTATTTCCCTCGTTTTACAACGATCTCGTTATGGCGAGGCTCCTGTACAAATACACGTTATCGCTCTGGTAGGTTCGAGAGAACCGGCACAGGGTAAAACAGGCACTGTCGAATCAAGGCTTTGTCAGTATAACTTCCCTCACGGGATACGGTGTACAGTGCTGAACCCAGGACGTGGGGATCTCCTCTTCGACATGCCCTGTCTTGCTCGCCCCTGAGAGATGTTATTATTCAAAGGGAATTCACTATGTCTTACGCTATTCACAATCAAAACCTGGCATTCAATGACAGCGCTGTCGCGCAATATATGAATACCGATTTTATTGTCCTCGATATTTCATTATGCGTGGCGCTGGCGCGCGAGCAATTCTTCGAAAAATTAAAAGACGACGATATTCCGTCTCATATTTTTATTGAAGACAATGGTCGCCTGGCGGGCATGATTGCCGTGCGTAAATTGCTGCAAACCGCCGACACGGTCCAGCCGGTGAAATCGCTGATGATTTCGCAGTTTTTGCAGGTCAAACCGGAGGATGAACGTGCCGACGTTGCCGGACTGCTGGCGCACGGCGGCGCGGATGTGGTGCCTGTGGTCACCCACGGCAAGCTCGTCGGCTGCCTGACGGAGCGCGAAATCGCCCATCTGCTGGAAGATGACGTCACTGAAGACGCCCAGCTTCAGGGGGCGACGCTACCGCTGGAGAAGCCCTATCTGGATACCAGTCCGTATAGCCTGTGGAAGAAACGCTCCGTCTGGCTGCTGCTGCTTTTTGTCGCAGAAGCCTACACCAGCTCGGTGATCCAGCATTTCGAAGAGGCGCTGGAGTCCGCCATCGCGCTGGCGTTCTTTATTCCGCTGCTGATCGGCACGGGCGGCAACAGCGGGACGCAGATCACCTCCACGCTGGTGCGCGCCATGGCGCTGGGAGAAGTCCGTCTGCGCGACGTTGGCCGCGTGCTGCGTAAAGAGATGACCACCTCGCTGATGATTGCCGCCACGCTCGGTATCGCAGGGTGTATCCGCGCCTGGATGATGGGGATTGGGCTGGAGATTACGCTCATCGTCAGCCTGACGCTGGTGTGCATTACGCTCTGGAGTGCGATTGTCTCGTCCGTCATTCCGATGGTGCTCAAGCGCTGCGGCATTGACCCGGCTGTCGTCTCCGCGCCGTTTATTGCGACGCTTATCGACGGTACCGGGCTGATTATCTACTTTAAGATCGCGCAATATACGCTGGGGCTGGAGTAACGCGGTCCGCCAGCTGGATCACCGCTCGCGAAAACGCCTCAATCGCCAGGGCGACATCTTCAGCCATCACCGATTCCGCCGGATGGTGGCTGACGCCTCCTTTGCAGCGCACAAACAGCATGCCGACCGGCCAGCGTTCCGCGATGGCAATCGCATCATGGCCCGCACCGCTGGGTAGCGATAGCGAGCGACCCTGTACCGATTTGACCGCCTCCTCCAGCACGTTTTGCAGGTGGGTATCGCACGGCGTGGCGGCAATGCGGTAAAACTCCTCGGCGCTGAAGTCCAGATTGCGGCGCGATGAGATCGCCTGCGCATGCTCCAGCAGCTCGTTAAGCAACCGATCCAGCGGCGCATCCTGCGGGCCGCGAATATCCAGCGAGAGCTGAACCTCGCCGGGGATCACGTTCACCGCCCCCGGCAGGCAGCGCAGTTCGCCAACCGTCGCCACCAGGTTTCCGCCCTGCTGTCGGGTAGCGTTTTCGATGATGACCATCCACTCGGCGGCGGCGGCCAGCGCATCCCTGCGGTGGTGCATCGGCACGGTTCCCGCGTGCCCGGCCTCGCCGGTAAAGCGACAGTTCAGACGACGCGCGCCGTTAATGGCTTGCACCACGCCCAGGGCGAGCGTCTCCTGCTCAAGGCACGGCCCCTGCTCAATATGCAGTTCCAGATAGGCGCTGAAATCCTCCTGACGGCGCGCGGCATGCAACACGCGGGCAGGATCGAGCCCCACCAGGGTCATCGCCTGCGCCACGCTGATTCCGCTGGCGTCGGCTTTCTCCAGCCAGCCCTGCGGCCAGGTGCCGGTGATGCCCCGGCTGCCTAACAGCGTAATGCCGAAGCGGGTCCCCTCTTCGTCGCAAAAGCCGACAATCTCGATGGCCTGCGCCAGATGCACACCCTGCTGGTGCAGGCTGTCCACCACCTCAATGGCGGCAAGCACCCCGAGCATGCCGTCGTAGCGCCCGGCATTGCGCACGGTATCGAGATGCGAGCCGAGCAGCACCGCCTGCGCCCCCTCCTGCTGGCCTTCATAGCGTCCGCAGATATTGCCCACGCTGTCCTGCCAGACGGTCATGCCCGCCTGGCGCATCCACTCTCCGACCAGCTGGTTAGCCTGCAGATGCTGCGTGGAGAGATAGACCCGCGTCAGGCCGTCCGGGGTTTCGCTGATGGCGGCCAGCGCGTCGGCGCGCGCCATCACCCGCTCTGCCGCCGGGCTCATTGCGGCGTCTCGCGGCGATAGTGGTCCCACGCGGCCTGCATGGCGGCCCCCTGCGTGGTGGAGAATTTCAGGTAGTTGAGCACCGACTCCAGCGCGCTCAGGGTGGTCATCACGCAGTCCTTGCGTGCGTTGTAGCCCATGGTGCCAATGCGCCAAACTTTGCCGTGCAGCGGGCCAAACGAGGTGCCGACTTCAATCCCGAAATCCTCCAGCATCAGCTTACGCACCTGGTCACCGTTGATGCCCTGCGGGATCACCACGCCCAGCACGTTGTTCATCTTGTGCTTCAGGTCGCCGAAGGTCTCCAGCCCCATCGCCTGAATGCCCTTCAGGAGCGCATCGCCGTGCAGCCTGTGGCGAGCGATGCCGTTATCCAGCCCTTCCTGCAGGATCAGACGCGCGCACTCGCGGGCGCCAAACAGCGCGGTGGTGGCTTCGGTGTGGTGGTTAAGACGTTCCGGCCCCCAGTAGTCCATCACCATGCCGAGATCGAAGTAGTTGGAGTAGATCATCTCCTCGTCGCCGTCGCGGTGGGCGTCGGTGCGTATGCCTTCCTCAACGCATTTGCGGCGGCGGATCGCCTCCTCCATGCGCGCGCTCAGGGTGATCGGCGAGGTGCCCGACGGGCCGCCGAGGCATTTCTGCATCCCGGCGGAGACGGCATCCAGCCCCCAGGCATCGGTTTCCAGCGCGTTACCGCCGAGCGACGCGGTGGCATCGGTGTAAAACAGCACGTCGTAGCGGCGGCAGATCGCGCCCAGCTCGGCGAGCGGCTGCAGCATGGTGGTGGAGGTGTCGCCCTGCACGGTCAGCAGCAGGCGCGGACGAATACGCTTAATCGCATCCTCGACCTGATCCGGGGTAAACACCTCGCCCCACGGCACCTCGATGGTATGCACCTCCGCGCGGCAGCGGCGGGCAATTTCGCACAGCAGGTGGCCAAAGCGGCCAAAGACTGGCACCAGCACCTTATCTCCCGGGCGGATGGCGGAGACCAGAATGGCTTCAATCCCCGCGCGGGAGGTACCGTCCACCAGCATCGTCCAGCGGTTTTCGGTGCGGAATACCCCGCGATAAAGCGCCATCACCTCGTTCATGTAATGGGTCATGGCCGGGTCGTACTGCCCGATCAGCTGGCTCGACATGGCGCGCAGCACGCGCGGGTCGGCGTTGATCGGGCCCGGCCCCATCAGCAGGCGCTGCGGCGGGTTGATTTGCGGAAAGTGTGCGATATCCATTGTTAAGTCCTTATCAGTTGAGGCCGCGCACGGAGGAGATGAACTGCTTCAGTTCCGTGGTCTGCGGGTTGGCGAACAGCGTTTTGCTGTCGCCCTGCTCCCAGACTTTCCCCTGGTGCATAAACACCACGCGGTCGCCCACTTCGCGGGCAAAATTCATTTCATGGGTAACCAGTATGAGCGTCATCCCCTCGGCCGCCAGCTGCTCCAGAACTTTGAGCACTTCGCCCACCAGCTCCGGGTCGAGCGCGGAGGTGATCTCATCGCAGAGCAATACTTTCGGCGACATCGCCAGCGCGCGGGCAATCGCCACGCGCTGCTGCTGGCCGCCGGAGAGGCTCGACGGGTAGTAATCCAGACGATCGCCGAGGCCAACCTTCTCCAGCATGCGCTGCGCCAGCTCGCGGCATTCGGTGGCGCTTTTCTTCAGCACCCGACGCGGGGCGAGCATCACGTTTTCCAGCGCCGTCATGTGCGGGAACAGGTTGAAGCTCTGGAACACCATCCCCACCGAGCGGCTGATTTCACGCGCCTGGGAATCCCGGTCGGTAATTGTCATGCCGCCCAGCTTGATGCTGCCGTCCTGATAGCCTTCCAGACCGTTAATGCAGCGCAGCAGCGTGCTTTTGCCCGATCCGCTGCGCCCGATAATGGAGATTACCTGGCCCATGTCGATATCCAGATCGACGCCCTTGAGCACGTGGTTATCGCCGTAGTACTTCTGCACCTGATTAATGGTGATGAGAGGCATTGAATTTCGTCTCCAGATAGCGGCTGTAGCGCGACAGCGGATAACACAGAATAAAGTAGCCCAGCGCCACCAGCGCAAAGACCTTAAACGGCTGATAGGTCACGTTGGTCAGCATGGTTCCGGCCTTGGTCAGCTCGACAAAACCGATAATCGACGCCAGCGCGGTGCCTTTGATCACCTGCACGGCAAAGCCGACCGTCGGCGCGATGCCGATGCGCAGCGCCTGCGGGGCGACGACGCGAAACAGGGTCTGGCCGAAGGTCAGCCCCAGGCAGCGCGACGCTTCCCACTGCCCCTTCGGTAAAGCGCGAATGCAGCCGTTCCAGATATCGAGCAGAAACGCGCTGGTGTAAAACGTCAGCGCCAGCGAGGCGGCGGTCCACGGCGAGACGTCGATGCCGAACAGCGCCACGCCGAAGAAGGCCAGGAACAGCTGCATCAGCAGCGGCGTGCCCTGAAACAGCTCAATATAGCCGCGGATAATGCGCTTCACCGTGCGCCCGCCCGTCAGGCGCAGCAGCAGGAGCGGCAGCGTTACCACCGCCCCGCCGACGAACGCCACCAGCGACAGCAGCACCGTCCAGCGTCCGGCCAGCAGCAGGTTGCGAATAATGTCCCAGTCGGTAAAGGTGGTCATCATGCCTGTACCCCCAGCCATTTGCGTCCTGCCGCCATCATCAGCTGGCGCAGGGTTATCGACAGCGCCAGGTAAATCCCGGTTGTCACCAGATAAACCTCAAAGCTCAAAAACGTTCTGGACTGGATCAGGTTGGCGGCGAAGGTCAGCTCTTCATAGGAGACCTGCGACACCACCGACGAGCCGAGCATCACGATGATGCACTGGCTCACCAGCGCCGGGTAAATGCGCTGCAGCGCGGGCGGCAGCACCACGCGAATAAAGGTCTGCAGGCGGGTGAGCCCCAGCACGCGTCCGGCTTCCCACTGCCCTTTCGGCGTGACCTGAATGCCCGCGCGGATAATCTCGGTGCTGTAGGCGCCCAGGTTTACCACCATGGCCAGCAGCGCCGCTTCACCCGCCGTCATCTTCAGGCCAAGATTTGGCAGGCCGAAGACAATGAAAAACAGCTGTACCACAAACGGCGTGTTGCGGATGATCTCCACGTAGCCGCCCCAGATCCGGCTGAACCAGGTCGTGCGTCCGCTGCGGAGCGCCGCCCCGAAAATCCCTATCGCCAGCCCGCCGACGGTCGCCATCACCGTCAGCTGAACGGTGACCCACAGCCCTGCAAGCAGCTCTGGCCAGTGCGGCCAGAGCGCGGAGAAATCAAGTTGCTCAGTCATCGGCTCAGGCGCCAAGGTTTGCCGGCAGCGGGGCCTTCAGCCATTGCTCAGACAGGCCGTTTAGCGTGCCGTCCTTGATGCCCTGCTCAATCAGCGCATCCACTTTTGCCTTCAGGGCCGGTTCGTTTTTCTTCAGGCCAATAAAGCACGGCGAATCTTTCAGCATAAAGCTCGGCACCGGGGCTTTATCCGCGTTCTGGCGCGAAATGGCCGCCACCACGAGGTTACCGGTTGCCACGTACTGCACCTGCCCCGACAGGTAAGCGGAGAGCGTGGTGTTATTGTCTTCGTAGCGCTTCACGTCCGCGTCTTTCGGCGCCAGTCCAGTCAGCACCATGTCCTCCACCGCCCCGCGCGTCACGCCGATGGTTTTTCCGCTCAGCGCGGCGGCGTCCTTCAGCTCGGCCCCTTTTGGACCAAACACGCCAAGGAAGAACGGCGCGTAGGCGCGGCTGAAGTCGATCACCTTCTCGCGCTCCGGGTTTTTACCGAGGCTGGAAATGACCAGGTCCACCTTATCGGTTTGCAGGTACGGCACGCGGTTGGCGCTGGTCACCGGCACCAGCTGCAGTTTGAGCTTCATCTGTTTAGCGAGATAGCGCGCCATATCGATGTCGTACCCCTGGGGCTGCAGATCGGTCCCCACCGAGCCAAACGGCGGGAAGTCCTGCGGAACGGCAATACGGATAGTGCCGCGCTTCTCGATATCCTGTAGCTGGTCAGCCTTTGCCGGCAGCTGTGTGAAGAGGCATGCTGCCCCGGCCAGTGCAATCAACAATTTTTTCATGGTGCTTCCCCGTAACGTTAACATGAAACAAAAGATTCTTTGAATGTGATTTTGCAACTAATGTGCCAGATAAGGTGAAGCGGGAAATATTCTTTTAAAGCCTTATAAAACGCGGGCAGGGCGAAAATGCTCTCCATTTTCGCCCCGCCATTACGCACCATTTTAATGCAAAGCACCAGCCTGATGCCCCATTATCGCTGTTCGAGCTCGTCCAGCTGCTGATAGAGGGAGGCAATCTCGTGAATGCGCGGACGGCCTTTATCGAGGATCTCATGCAGGAAGGCGTTCGCCAGCAGGTTGATCAGACTGTTAACCGAGGAATAGCTGTCATAGGCCGAGACGCTGTCCAGCGGGGCGCAGAGCTGCCAGCTGGCGAGCGGAAACAGGCTGTGGGCCTGCGGCTCGCACATCAGCAGCACCGGAATACCGCTGCTCTGAAGCTGCTGCATCAGCGGGCGGATAATGCGCGGACGGCGGCGGAAGGCCATCATGACCACCAGATCGTCCGGCGTTAAGTCCACCAGCTCCTCGCTCAGGCTCTGCCCCGGCTGCGGCAGCACCAGCACCTGACCGCGCGCCTGCAGCAGCTGCTGGCGCAGGTGCAGCGCCGCCGGATAGGCGTTACGCATGCCGATAATGACAATGCGGCGCGCCCTGACCATGCAGGCCATGGCGTCGGCAAACTGCTGCGCATCGAGGGCATTGACCCACTGGGTCAGGTTTGCCATCTCCTGCTTGTAGTGGCGCGCCAGCAGCGTATTGCCCTGCACCGCATCGCGATTGTCGGTGAGCGGCATCCCGCTCTGGCGCAGGGTGCGCAGCTCTTCACGCATATCCTTATATTTCTCATAGCCCAGACGCTTAAACAGACGGCTCACCGTGGCTTTCGACGCCCCGCTCAGCTGCGCCAGCTCGGCGCTGTTGTAGCTAATGAGATCGTCAAAATGATCAAAAATAAAGTCCGCCACCCGCTGCTCCTGCGGCGACAGCGACGGGTATTGTGCTTTCAGACGTTCATCCAGTTGTTCCATAGCGCCTCTGTAACTTTTGTTTCATCACATTTTGGTTTTCATTCTACCTTTCATTATACGTGCCAGTTTACTGAAACTTTTCTTTCAGAACTGGAACAGCTTTTGCAGCGCCTTGTGACTTTTAGGGTTACGAGGACTCTTCATGCAAAGTAATGTCTCCACACACGGTATGGCGGTTGCGCCCCACCACCTCGCCAGCCAGAGCGCGCTGGCGGTGCTACGCGAAGGCGGCAGCGCGATAGAAGCGATGGTCGCGGCGGCGGCCACCATCGCCGTGGTCTACCCGCATATGAACGGGCTGGGCGGCGATGGCTTCTGGCTTATCGTGCCGCCGGAAGGCGACCCCATCGCCATTGACGCCAGCGGCGCGGCGGGATCGCACGCGACGCTGGCCGCCTACGATGGGCTCAAGCAGATCCCCCATCGCGGACCGCAGGCGGCGCTAACCGTCGCCGGCACGGTCAGCGGCTGGGACGAGGCGCTGAAGGTTTCCCGTGAGATGACCGGTAAGTCGCTGCCGCTGGCCCGCCTGCTGGCCGACGCCATTGACTACGCGCAGAACGGCACGCCGGTCACGGCCTCTCAGGCTCACGCCGCCGCCAGCAAGTTCGACGAGCTGAAGGATGTGCCGGGCTTCGCGGAAACCTGGCTGGTCGACGGCAAGCCGCCGCAGGCCGGGAGCCGCTTTTACCAGCCCGCCATGGCTACAACCCTGAGGCGCCTGGCGGAAGACGGTCTGGACAGTTTTTATCGCGGCCCGCTGGCGGAAGTCCTGGCGCACGGCATGGAGACGCTGGGCCTGCCCGTTACGCTGGCCGATTTACACGCCCACGCAGCCCGGCGCACCGCGCCGCTGAAGCTGCAGCATCAGCAGGGGGAGGTCTTTAACCACGCTCCGCCGACGCAGGGGCTGGTCTCGCTGGCGATACTCGGCATCACCGACCGCCTGAACATGGCGGAGGCCGACGACGCCGAAACCCTTCACCGCATCGTTGAAGCCACCAAGCTGGCCTTTGGCCTGCGTGATGCCCACATCACCGACCCGCGCGAGCTGAAAACCGATATTCAGGATCTGCTGGATCCCGCCGCTCTGCAGGCGCTAGCTAACAGGGTTGACGACGGCCGCGCCGCACCGTGGGGAACCGGAAAAGGCCCCGGCGATACGGTGTGGATGGGGGTGATGGACAGCAGCGGGCTTGCCGTGTCGTTTATCCAGAGCATCTATCACGAGTTCGGCAGCGGCGTTGTCCTGCCCGATACCGGCATCGTCTGGCAGAACCGGGGCACATCCTTCAGCCTCGATCCCGCCCATCTTCTGGCCCTCGCGCCGGGCAAACAGCCGTTCCACACCCTGAACCCGGCGGCGGCGCGTCTGAAGGACGGGCGCGTGATGGTCTACGGATCGATGGGCGGCGACGGACAGCCGCAGACCCAGGCCGCGCTCTTTACCCGCTACGCGATTCAGGGCGTGCCTTTACAGGAGAGCATTTCCCGCCCGCGCTGGCTGCTGGGGCGCACCTGGGGACAAACCTCGGACACCTTAAAGCTTGAAGGACGTTTTTCACCCGAGACGGTCGTGCGCCTGCGGGCACTCGGTCACGAGGTGGAGCTTTTCCCTGACTTTAGTGAAGCCATGGGCCACGCGGGCGCGATTGTCCGCCACCCCAACGGGCTGTTCGAAGGGGCATTTGACCCACGCAGCAACGGCGCGGCCGCCGGATTCTGAGGAGAAAAAAAATGACGACACACCAACCCGACTGGCAGGCATACCTGGCGCAAATGGAAACTGTACTCGGCGTGACGCTGGATGACGCCCGCCGCGCCGAGCTGCAGCTGCAGTTCAGCCGCATAGCCACCATGGCCGCCCCGCTGATGGCGCTGCCGCTCGACGACCGTCTTGAGATCGCAGGAGTATATAAAGCATGACGCTACACGAGATGAGTATCAGCGCGATCCAGCAGGCGCTAAGCGCTGGGGAGCTGAGCGCTCGCGAGATCGCCCGACAGACGCTGGAGGGGATTGCGCGCGTTAACCCGCAGATCGGCGCCTGGACCGCCGTGACGGAAGCACGCATGCTCGCCGAGGCCGACAATATCGATACCCTGCGACGGGAAAAGCGCCCCCTGCCGCCGCTGGCGGGCGTGCCCTACGCGGTAAAAAATCTGTTCGACGTTGCCGGTCACACCACCCTCGCAGGAGCCGAATTGTTCAGCCAGCGCCCTGCCGCCGCCGCTGACAGTTTTGCGGTGCGCCAGCTGCGCAGCGCGGGCGGGCTGCTGACCGGGATGGTCAATATGGACGCCTACGCCTACGGTTTTACCACCGAGAACAGCCACTACGGCACGACGCGTAATCCGCACGACCTGACGCGCATTGCGGGCGGGTCGTCCGGCGGTTCAGCCGCCGCGGTGGCCGCCGGGCTGGTGCACTTTTCGCTCGGCACCGACACCAACGGCTCGATTCGCGTTCCGGCCTCCCTGTGCGGTATCTATGGCCTGAAGCCCACCTTTGGCCGCCTGTCGCGATCCGGCAGCCATCCGTTTGTCGCGAGCCTGGATCATATCGGCCCCTTCGCCCGCCGCGTGTGCGACCTGGCGTCCGTGTATGATGCGCTGCAGGGACGGGATACCAGCGACGGTTTTCAGGCCGAGTGCTCCCGGGAACAGACGCGCCCCCTGCTCGATCGCGGGCTTGATGGCCTGCGCTGCGCGGTGCTCGGCGGCTATTTCACCACCTGGTGCGACGCAGACGCCAGAGCCGCCGTGGCGCGGGTGGCGAAAGCGCTCGACGTGCAGGATGAGCTGCAGTTCCCTGACGCAGAGCTGGCGCGTTCCGCTGCGTTTATCATCAGCGCCTCCGAAGGGGGAAATCAGTACCTGCCCGCGCTTCGCCATGAACCGGCGCGTTTTGAGCCGCACTCTCGCGAACGGCTGTTGGCCGGGGCGATGATCCCCTCCGCCTGGTACATCCAGGCCCAGCGGTTCCGCGCGCACGCCCGGCAGGCGTTCAAAACCTTATTTGCGCAGGCCGACGTGCTGATCGCCCCGGCCACTCCGCGCAGCGCCACGCTGGCGGGTGAGCAGACCATGGAGATTAACGGCCAGCCGCTGCCCATTCGCGCCAGCATGGGGATGCTGACCCAGCCAATTTCGTTTTTGGGCCTGCCCGTGACCACCGTTCCCCTGCGCACCGCGCAGGGTGCGCCTATCGGCCTGCAGCTGATTGCCGCGCCGTTTAACGAGCAGGCCTGCCTGCGCGTCGCGCGGGTTCTGGAAGAGAACGGCATCACCGATGCCCGCCCGGCGGAGATAGCAGCATGATGAATCACGATGACATTAACCTCCCGTGGGTGGTTGCCGAGGTGACCGCCGCGTTTTACCGCTATGAGGACGCGCTGGTGAGCAACAACGTTGCGGTGCTGGACGAGCTGTTCTGGCACGACAAAAGCACGGTGCGGCTGGGGGCGGGTGAAAACCTGTACGGGATTGATGAAATCCGCGCCTTTCGGGCAGCGCGCCCCGCCGCCGGGCTGCAGCGGACGCTGCGCCACACAGTGATTACCACCTTCGGGGAGGATTATGCCGTGTGCAGCACCGAGTTTACCCGCGAGGGGACGGAACGCATTGGCCGCCAGCAGCAGACGTGGGTGCGGTTTGCCTACGGGTGGCGGATCGTGGCGGCGCAGGTGAGTTTGATGTCGTAGTCGTAGGCCGGGTAAGGCGCAGCCGCCACCCGGCTAAAGACGGCTCAGTTATTTCTGAAACGGATGCACCTCCCGCCAGTGGTCGGCAATCTGCTGGCGGGTACAGACCCATACCCGCTCGTGCTGCTGCACATAATCCAGGAACTTCTGCAGCGCGCGAAAACGCCCCGGTCTGCCCAGCAGGCGACAGTGCATGCCGATGGACATCATCTTCGGCGCGCTTTCTCCCTCTTCGTACAGCACGTCAAAACTGTCCTTCAGGTAGGTATAGAACTGCTCGGCGGTGTTAAACCCCTGCGCGGTCGCGAAGCGCATGTCGTTCGCATCCAGCGTATACGGCACAATCAGGTGCGGCTTGCGGGTGCCGTCGCTGCAGGCTACTTCCGTCCAGAAGGGCAAATCGTCGCCGTAATAGTCGCTGTCGTAGTCAAAACCACCGTGCTCCACCACCAGCTGGCGCGTGTTGGGGCTGTCTCGTCCGGTGTACCAGCCCGCTGGCGGCTTGCCGAACAGGTCGGTCAGAACGTGCACCGCCTTATGCAGGTGTTCGCGCTCCTGACTGATGTCCATGTTTTGATAATGGATCCAGCGCCAGCCGTGGCTGACCACGTCGTAATCCGCGGCTTTGATCGCCTCAACGATCTCCGGGTGTCGCGCCAGCGCCATCGCCACGCCAAAGACCGTCAGCGGCAGGCCGCGCTTTTGAAATTCATTGTGGATCCGCCAGAACCCGGCGCGGCTGCCGTATTCGTAGAGGGAGTCCATCGACATGTGCTTATCCGGGTAGCTGGCCGCGCCGATAATGTCCGACAGGAACTGCTCGGATCCGGCATCGCCGTGCAGAACGTGGTTTTCCGCCCCTTCCTCATAGTTGAGCACAAACTGCACGGCGATGCGCGCCTGATTCGGCCACCGCGCGTGCGGCGGGTTGCCCGCGTAGCCGCGCAAATCCCGCGGATAATCCTGTTCAAAAAGCCCCATTGCCACCCCCAAAAATTAAAATGGATTCAATGCCTGAAAATGCCCGCTTAACGGTTTGTTCTCCGGGAATGCCAGATCCCCGTGCTTGCTGGTCGACAGCCCCAGCGCCACCAGCGATTCCACCATCTTCACCGCCGCGCTGACGCCGTCGATCACCGGCACGCGCAGCTCGCGGGTCAGCTCCTGCGCCAGCGTCGCCATGCCGCCGCAGCCCAGCACGATGGCGCCACAGCCATCCTCTTTCAGAGCCTGTATACAGCGCGCGCGCACTTTTTCCTGCGCCAGACCGCTGCCATCCTCCAGCGCGAGCACCGGAAGGTCGATGGCGTGCAGCGCCGCGCAATGGTCCTGAAAGCCATACTGGTGCAACAGATGACGGGCAATAATCAGCGTGCGCGGCAGCGTGGTAACCACCGAAAAACGCGTCGCCACCAGCGTCGCCATGTGCATCGCGGCTTCGGCAATGCCGATAACCGGCCCCTGGGCCAGCTCGCGCGCCGCCAGCAGGCCCGGATCGCCAAAGCAGGCAATCACGTGACCCGACACGCCCTGTTCCCTGCCTTTTTTGATCTGTTCCAGGACACCGACGGCGGCGATGGCCTCATCAAAGTGGCCTTCTATAGACGGCACGCCCGCGCTCGGGCAGACCGCGAGGATCTCTGTCCCCGGCGCCGCCACCGCGCGCGCCGCCGCGCCGATGGTTTCCGTCATGGCGAGGCTGGTGTTGGGGTTGATCACTTGTATACAGACAGACATTACGACTCCTTGTGGCCGGCAAACAGCCGGGCAAAATCAGGCAGGCACTCGCCCGCCCGCTCGAAGCAGAGGCTGGCGACGATATGTTCAAAATGGTGCATGAGGGCATCGCTTAATGGCTCAAGCGCCTTCTGGCGCAGCAGATCCACAAGCTGTTCGTGATCGTTGCAGCGGCAGCCCTGACGCCACGGCGCGCCCCAGGTGGCAATCACCAGCGAAGAACGCTGGCTCAGGCTGGTCACCATCTCAGTGAGCACCTGGTTGCCGGAGATGGCCTGCAGCTGAATGTGGAAATTGGCGGAGTAGCGAATCGCCGCCGGGCCGTCATAGGCCTCGTGCGCCTGCTGCTCCTGGCGAATAATGGTCTCCAGCGCGGCAAGGTGCGGCGGCTGGCAGTGCGCCAGCACGTCCGGAAGGTTAGCGACCTCCAGCAGCGCGCGGGTGCGAAAGATGTGTCGCGCCTCTTCCACCGTCGGGCTGGCGACGTGTGCACCACGCTTGGGCGTCAGGGTGACCATTTGCACAGCGGCGAGTCGTTGAAGCACCTTGCGGATGCCCGTGCGGCTTACGCCAAACACCTCGGCCAGCGCCTCTTCCGGCAATTTGCTCCCCGGCAGCAGCTGATGTTCGACAATCGCGGTCATCAGCGCCTGAAAGATCGATTCGTCTTTGTCATGCAGGTCTGGCGCGGTCTGCAGGGCGTTTATGTTGTTCATTCACCACTCCGTCTTTTACTCTTCGTTATCGAATCGTATACATAAAAATAAAATATTGCATACAAGATTTATTATTTTGGCCTGGATCCTGCAACACCGTTTGCACTCCCGCTTAACGGGTTTTCATTCACAGGAGCAGGTTTCATGCCAAACAGTCAAAACGCACAGCAAGGTACGGCCGCTGATTCCGGTGCGGTTTACAGCCCACGTCTTTGCAATGAGGATCTGGCACCGACGCGTGACCAGAACTGGAGCTGGTACAACATCTTTTCGTTCTGGATGTCGGACGTTCACAGCATGGGGGGTTATGTTGTCGCCGCGAGCTTCTTTACGCTCGGGCTGGCAAGCTGGCAGGTGCTGCTCTGCCTGCTGGTGGGGATTTGCATCGTGCAGCTGTGCGCCAACCTGGTGGCCAAACCAAGCCAGATGGCTGGCGTGCCCTATGCGGTGATCAGCCGTCAGGCGTTCGGCGTCTTCGGAGCCAATATTCCGGCGGTGATCCGCGGGCTGATCGCCTTCGCGTGGTACGGCATCCAGACCTATCTGGCCGCCAACGCCCTGATGCTGGTGGCGCTGAAGTTCTGGCCATCGCTCTCTTCGCTCACCGCCGGCGCGTTCCTGGGCCTGTCTCATCTGGGCTGGATCTGCTTCGCTATTATGTGGGTCCTGCAGGCGATGGTCTTCTGGCACGGCATGAGCGCCATCAAGCGCTTTATTGATATCGCCGGTCCGGCGGTCTACGTGGTGATGCTTGCCCTCGCAGGCTGGATTGTATACAAGACCGGTTTTGACGGGATCTCCTTTACCCTCGCCAGCAAATCCCTGAGCGCGGGCGAGCAGACCTGGCAGATGATCACCGCGACCGCGCTGGTGGTCTCCTACTTCTCCGGCCCGCTGCTCAACTTTGGCGACTTCTCCCGCTACGGCAAAAGCATGGGCGAGATCCGCCGCGGCAACCGCTGGGGCCTGCCGTTCAACTTCCTGCTGTTTTCCATCGTCACCGTGGTCATTGTCTCCGGCACCCAGTCGCTGTTTGGCCGCATGATTACCGATCCGATTGAAACCGTCAGCCGCGTGGGCAACGATCTGGCCGTGGCGATTGGCCTGCTGACGATGATCACCGCCACCATCGGGATCAACATCGTGGCAAACTTCGTCTCCCCGGCGTTTGATTTCTCTAACTGCTCGCCGCAGAAAATTAGCTTCCGCACCGGAGGCATGATTGCCGCCGTCGGCTCGATCCTGCTCACCCCGTGGAACCTGTTCAACTCGCCGGAGCTTATCCACTACACCCTGGACGTGCTCGGGGCGTTCATCGGCCCGCTGTTCGGCATTCTGATTGCCGACTTCTACCTGATTAAGCGCGGCAAGGTGTCGGTTGACGATCTGTTCGACGACACGCCAAAGGGCAAATACTGGTACCGCAACGGCTTTAACCCGAAAGCCATTGGCGCGCTGATCCCGTCCGTTGCCGTGGGCCTGGTGATTAGCTTTATCCCGGCCCTGCATGAGGCGGCGAACTTCAGCTGGTTTATCGGCGTCTTCCTCGGCGGCGTGACGTACCGCTGGCTGGCGCGGGAAGATCGTGAGACGGCGGGCGCGACGTCGTTCAGCTCCCGCGTGGCAACGCAAAAAGAGTAACCCCCTCCCTCCGGCCGCAGCGTATCTGCGGCCCTTTCATTCTGGCACCGTTCTTGCTGAGCCTTCTCACCCCCCGCTACGCAAACACGAAGGCAGGAACCATGATGGAATACCAGACTGCGATACGCGGTGCATTTTTTGATATTGCCCGGGTCTGCGACAGCGCAGACGCCATTGCTCAACACGCGCGCTACCTTGAGGACGGGCTGCTGTTTATACAGAGCGGGAAAATTCTGGCGCAGATGCCGTGGCAGGAGGGCGAGCAGTATCTTGACCCCCACAAGGGCTACACCGACCTGCGCGGCAGGCTGCTTCTGCCCGGTTTTGTCGACACCCACGTCCATTACCCGCAAACGGAGATGATCGGCGCCTTTGGCGAACAGCTGCTGGAGTGGTTGACCACCTACACCTTCCCGGTGGAGAGCCAGTTTGCCGATGAGGCCTACGCGAAAGAGATCGCCGAATTTTTCATTAACCAGCTGGTAAGCAACGGCACCACCACCGCGCTGGTGTTTTGCACGCTGCATCCTGAATCGGTCGAGGCGCTGTTTACCGAGGCCCTGCGCCTCAACATGCGCCTTATCGCCGGAAAGGTGATGATGGACAGACACGCGCCGGACTACCTGAGCGAAGACGCGAAGCAGAGCTACCGGCAGACGCGGGCGCTAATCCAGCGCTGGCACCACCGGGGACGGCTGGGCTATGCCATTACGCCGCGCTTTGCCCCGACGTCATCCCCCGAACTGCTTGCGGCGGTCAGCCTGCTCAGAGAGGAGTTCCCGGACACCTGGCTGCAGACCCATCTGAGCGAAAACCCCAACGAAGTGGCCTGGGTAAGCGACCTCTGGCCGGAGCACGAGCGCTATCTGGACGTGTATCACCACTACGGCCTGACCGGCGAGCGCAGCGTGTTTGCCCACGCGATCCATCTGCACCACAGCGAGTGGCAGTGCCTGCATGACACCGGCTCGGCGGTGGCGTTTTGCCCCACCTCTAACCTGTTTCTCGGCAGCGGGCTCTTTCGCCTCCCCGCCTGCTGGCAGCACAGGGTGCGGATGGGCATCGGCACCGACGTTGGGGCGGGCACGACCTTCAGCATGCTGCGCACGCTGGGGGAAGCCTACAAGGTCGGCCAGCTTCAGAACTACCGCCTGCGCGCCAGCGAGGCGTTTTACCACGCCACGCTGGGCGGCGCGCACGCCCTCCGGCTGGACGATAAGATTGGCAACTTCACACCCGGCAAAGAGGCGGATTTTGTGGTTATCGACCCCGACGTAACGCCGCTGCTGCGCCTGCGCAATCGCCGCTGTCAGGATATCTACGAGCAGCTTTTTGTGCTGATGACCCTCGGAGACGAGCGCAACATCAGCGAGACCTGGGTCAACGGCGAGCGGGTGTGGTCAACTGCCCCGGTAGGTTGACCATCCGCCGGGGGCAATCACAAACGGCAGATGGAAATGCTCGTCTGCCATTTCTCCCGTCAAAAAATCAATTTGCGCACTGGGATAGAGCGTGTCGCGACCGGTTTCGCTAAACCACGCCCCGATCTCCGCCACCAGCCGATAGCGACCTGCGGGCAGAGAGGGAACGAACGCGGCTATGCGCCCCTGGGCGTTGGTCACGCCCGTGGCCAGCGTCTTCCCGTCCTGTTGCAGATGAACCGTTACGCCCTCCGCGGGCTTGCCCGTTGAAATATCGAGAATATGGGTGCTGAGTGTGCTCATTCGTGAATGACTCCTTCCAGACGCAGCAGGGTAATTTCCCGCAGCTGTTGCAGCGCGGCACGGATTTCCTGCGCGTCGCTGTTCTCCAGCCGCGCGTGCAGGGCCCGCAATATCTCCTCGCCGCTGCGTCCCTTCGCGCGGATCAGAAACACGCGTCCGAAGCGGGCCTCGTAGCGGGCATTCCCCTCGCGCAGCGCCTGGGCAAGGGCGCCATCGCGATCGTTCACAGCGCCCTGCTCCTGACGCGACAGCGCCGCCTCCGCCGCTGAACCCGCGGGCTTTTCCCCGATGCGCGGATGGGCGCTCAGGGCTTGCGTCAGACCCGCTTCATCCCAGTTTTGCGTCAGCGCGTTTGCCGTACTGAGTAATTCGTCCCGGCTGGCGTATGGCCGCCCCAGAGCCAGCGCGTCGGCCCAGCCGGGTATCGCCACGCAGGGCTGAAGCAGCGTAAGAGCATCTTTCTCAGGAAGCTGATTGAAGTCGTGCAGTGCGATCATAGTGTCTCCTTTATTATCCTTCGCCAGGCTATTGCACAAACCACGCCACCCTGAACGCGGGCGTGAAACAGTCGATTCCGGAAGGCTGATCAGGAAATTTTTGATTCAAAAAAAGGCACGCTCACCGCGTTTGCGCACCTTAGCAGTGCAAACGTCTCCCTCACAACACCGTTTTCGCCACTCTGCAGCCTGGTACGCAAATTGCTGAATGTCTTTACACCCTGCAAAAGGAGAGAAGCATGAAAGCAATCGTGATTGGCGCGGGTATTGGCGGCCTGAGCGCTGCCGTGGCGCTGAAGAAAGCGGGCATCGACTGTACCGTGTTTGAAGCCGTAAAGGAGATCAGGCCCGTCGGGGCGGCCATCTCCATCTGGCCTAACGGCGTGAAATGCATGCAGCACCTCGGCATGGGCGACATCATCGAGACCTGGGGCGGGCCGATGCGTTTTATGGCCTACAAGGATTACCGGCGCGGCGAGACTCTGACCCGCTTTAGCCTTGCCCCGCTGGTTGAGCGTACCGGCGGGCGTCCCTGCCCCGTCTCGCGCGCTGAACTCCAGCGCGAAATGCTGGACTTCTGGGGGCGCGACAGGGTGCAGTTCGGCAAGCGCGTGGAACACCTCCATGAAGACGACGCGGGCGTGAACGTCACCTTCACCGATGGCACCACGGCAACCGGCGATTTTCTGATTGCCGCCGACGGCAGCCACTCGGCGGTTCGCCCGTATGTGCTGGGGTATACCCCGGAGCGCCGCTACGCCGGGTACGTAAACTGGAACGGGCTGGTGAAGATTGACGAAGAGATTGCCCCGGCGCACCAGTGGACCACCTTCGTTGGCGAAGGCAAACGCGTGTCGCTGATGCCCGTCTCCGGCGGACGCTTCTACTTCTTTTTTGACGTGCCGCTGCCCGCTGGCCTGGCGGAAGATCGCACCACCCTGCGCGCCGATCTCACGGGCTACTTCCGCGGCTGGGCGCCGCCGGTGCAGAAGCTTATCGCTGCGCTGGATCCTGAAACCACCAACCGCATTGAAATCCACGACATTGAGCCGTTCGACAGCCTGGTGCGCGGCAACGTCGCGCTGCTGGGCGATGCCGGGCACAGCACCACGCCGGATATCGGCCAGGGCGGCTGCGCGGCGATGGAAGATGCCGTAGTGCTGGGGGAGTGCCTGCGTGAAAACCATAATATTACGCTGGCGCTGCGGCAGTACGAGGCGCTGCGCTGCGACCGGGTGCGCGACCTGGTGCTGAAGGCGCGTAAGCGCTGCGACGTCACCCACGGCAAAGACATGGCGCTGACGCAGGCCTGGTATCAGGAGCTTAGCGAAGAGACCGGAGAGCGCATCATCAACGGTCTGTGCGAGACCATTCAGGGCGGCCCGTTAGGCTGAACGCAAGAGGGACAACGATGAAAAGAGAACCGACCCCACCCGCCCACTGTACGTTTGAGCCAGAGGACTGGCTGCGTCTGGCGAAATGCTGGCATCCGGTCGCGCGCGCCTGCGACGTCGGCCCGGCGCCGGTCAAAGCGACGCTGCTGGATGAACAGCTGGTGATTTACCGGATAAACGACCAGGTCGTGGTCGCCCGTGACGTTTGCCCGCACCGCGGCGTGCCGCTGACGCTCGGCTTTCACGATGAGCACGGGATTATCTGCCCCTATCATGGTTTACGCTTTGGGGAGGACGGGCGCTGCAACCGTATTCCTTCCAGCCCCGACCAGCCCGTTCCGGCGAAGCTGAATCTGATTAACTACGCCGTGGAAGAGCGGTACGGGCTGATCTGGACCTGCCTGGCCTTTGATCCGGATAACCCCGCGCCGCTGCCCGCCATGCCGCACTGGGATGACGACGGATTTCAGCAGATTAACTGCCCGGCGTTTGAGGTGAATGGCTTTGCCGGGCGACAGGTGGAGGGGTTTCTGGACGTGGCGCACTTTGCGTGGATCCACACCGAAACCTTTGCCGACCCCAATAATCAGCTTGTGCCTGCCTATCAGCCGCAGGAGACGCCGTTCGGCTTCGTGGCGGATTACTGGAGCTCCGTGAGCAACTATCCCGCCAGTTCGGACGTGCAGGCGCCAGAAGGGTTCCAGTGGCTGCGCCATTTTGAAATGCACCTGCCGTTTACCGCTACCCTGACGATTCATTTTCCGGGAGAGTCGAGACTGGTCATTATGAACGCCGCGTCGCCCGTGTCGTCGCGCGTGACCCGCATGTTCGCCCCTATCGCCCGCAACTTTGACCTGCATATTCCGGTGGAGGATGTGCATGCCTTTAACCTGCGCATTTTTGAAGAGGATCGCCTGATGGTCGAAACCCAGCGCCCGGAAAGCCTGCCGCTGGATCTGACGCTGGAAGCCCATATTCCCGCAGATAAAAGCTCAATTGCCTACCGTCGGGGGCTGAAGAAGATGGGCTTTGGCGAATTTTTCCTGGTATGACGGAGGCCGATATGCTGAGCGTAATTGTTGACGGGCTGTGGCGCGAGGGCGACAAAAGCCTCGCCGTCAGGCTGGTGGCTGAAAACGGCGAAGCGCTCCCGGCGTGGCAGGCCGGCGCGCACGTTGATGTCCACCTGCCCTGCGGCGTGGTGCGCCAGTATTCACTGACCGGGGCATGTGGGGACGAGAGCTATCTTATTTGCGTGGGGCGTGAAACCGCCTCGCGCGGCGGGTCGCGCTACGTTCACGAGACGCTGCGTCCCGGGCAGAAGCTGATGATATCGGCCCCGCGCAACCTGTTTCCGCTTCAGCAGGCTGAGCGGGTTTTGCTGCTGGCGGCGGGCATTGGCATTACGCCGCTGTACGCGATGGCCCTGCAGCTGAAGGCGACCGGAACGCCGTTTACGCTGCACTATTACCTCAGAAACCGCGAAAGCGCGGCGTTTACGCGTGAACTCTCCCGGTTCGATGAGTGCCTCGTTCATACCGCCAGCCCGCGCACAACGCTGGCAGAGCATCTCCCCGCGCCCGAGGCGGGGCTTCACGCCTGGATATGCGGACCGGCAGGGTTTATGGAAAAAGTGCGTGAGGTCGCGACGGCAAAAGGGTGGGATTACGCCCACCTTCACAGCGAGGCGTTTCAGCCCGTTGCGCCCGCCGCAGGCGGTGAAACCGGGGAGATCTTCACGGTCAAACTGGCCTCCACCGGTGAGCGCTGGCCGGTGCCTGCGGATAAGACCATCGCCCAGGTATTACAGGAAAACGGGGTGGACGTTCCGCTGTCATGCGAAATGGGGATCTGCGGCGCGTGCCTGACGCCGGTGATTGACGGCGTGGTGGATCACCGGGATAGCGTGCAGTCGGAGGCGGAAAAAAGCGCGACGAACCAGCAGGTGGCGCTGTGCTGTTCGCGAAGCCATTCCGGGGAGCTGGTGATTGGGCTGTAAAACGAAAAAAACCCTGCGATATTGCTATCGCAGGGTTTTCGAATTTGGCGGAAGCGTAGAGATTCGAACTCTAGAACCCTTTCGGGTCGCCGGTTTTCAAGACCGGTGCCTTCAACCGCTCGGCCACGCTTCCAAAGTGAGGCTCACTATAAACATCTATTAGCGCCTTGTAAAGCAGGAATTTTTCTATTTTTCCCCACAGGCGTTTGACTGCGCAAAAAGTCACCCAAACGCTGACTTCACATCACTCTCCGCGACCTTGTACATACCGTAACATAGCAACGCTCATCGTTTTAAAACGCTCTGGTATAGAATGCCACAAAAATAAACGGTCATTTGTTGTGTAATTGTTATAAATCTGAGTAGCCACAGATTTAGAAATTACTGCCATGCAGTGTTACTGGTTGATGATGAAAATCAAAAATTCGCTTTGCTTACATATCCTGATGGCGACGCTGGCCATTTTGTTTCTCTGTGTTCACCCGCTGGTGACGAGCTTCGATCCGCCGCTCACCTTCCAGCCGCTGATTAAATCAATGGCGGGCACGCCTAAAGAACAGGCGGAAAAAATTGGCACTATTTCTCATGCCTTAGAAGGGAATGCTATTTTCTTCATTGGCGCGTCTGAGGTTGCCACCTCAGAAGATGAACATTACGCTGTATATAATTACTTTAATAAGCAATTACACAAACCCGTCGTGGCGTATGGCGATGCGTTTGTCGATGATGAAACGCAATTTTTACTATTCTCACGTTTTAAAAATAGCCTTAACGCAAACAGTAAAGTCGTGTTGCTGCTGGCGCCTGACAGCTTTTACTCAAAAGGGCTGCCACCGGCTATTTATGCCGATAATTTCCCCGGCTCTATTTTTAATCCACTGATGAAGGATCCGCAGGCGCGCCCGCTGCTGGTTAATTATTTAAAGCATATTGATAGTAAAGAAATAAGCCATTTAACCTTTGGCCAAATGCGCGTCTTTGGCTGGCATCCCGATCTGATCTGGGACGAGCTGAGCTTCCAGTTTGCGAACGTCTGTACCATGATAAAAAACGACTGGCTGTCGCTGCTCAACATTAGGCCCCAGACGGTTCAGACCTGGCCGCCGCAGCCAGCCACCCACATTATCCCTGACTGGGATAAAGAGCTGGCGAATGCCCGCGAGTTAAATAAAAAACGCCAGCAGAGCGCGGCCACCCTGTGGATGGACAAAACGATTTACGAAGAGGACGGTACGCGGCAACAGTGGGACGACACGCCGGTCGTGCCTGCGCAAATCGCCGCTTTCAGTAAAACCGTCCAGCTGCTGAAAGAACATCACGTGCAGGTGATTGCTATCGTCGACCCGGTTAACCCCTGGGCGCTTTACAACACCGAGACCTTCCGCCCGGTTGATAAGCAAATTAAAACCATTCTGGAAAAAAACCAGATCCCCTATTTAGATATGTACGCCATGCCTTATCAGAATGGCTGGAACTGGGATCGTTTGCACCCTTCCGAACTGGCCTGGGTTCCTATGATTCGCTTTATTGCACAGAGTTTTAAATGATGAAAATTGCGATCCGTCTTTTTTTCCTTTATCTCCTGATGGCGATTACCGTCGTCGCGTGGACCTCTGTCGATGACAGCATGAGTATGCAGCTGCATTTTGAATATCAAAAGTTCTGAGGCCGAATGATGTATAGCTCAGGAATGTTTTTTGTCTATTTGTTTTTATCCGCCCTGGCGTTTGCGCTGGTCAATCGCGTATTACGCCATCGCCTGACTTATTTATCGGCCTTATCCGTCCTGGCCGCATTAGGCTGGGGCTATATTTTTCAGGGTGATTACCGTGTTCCCGCGGTCGTTTTTTTTAGTTTTTACCTTGTCGCCGCGTTAAAAGAAAAAGGATGGTTAAAAACCTGGCAGGCGATTGTGTTAACGCTGCTTCCTTTATTTTTGGTGAAACTGCACGTTAATCATCATCTCGGTATGATCGGCCTCTCTTTTATGACGTTCCGCGCGGTCGACGTGCTGCTCTATCGCAGTAAAAAAGAAGGGCAGAATTTCCTGCACTATTTCTGCTATCTGTTTATGCCCTTTATTATTCTGGCGGGCCCAATGTACCGCTGGCGGACATGGATGAGCGACGTCAGCAAGCCCGTCTTTGCTCTTACTCGCGAACAGTTTTTAGTGGCGCTGGAGCAAATCATTACCGGCATTGTCCAGAAGTTCCTGTTTGCGATGCTGGTTGATTCACTCGTCGTGCAGCCCTGGAGCCATAAGCCGTTTACGCTGACCGTGGGCGTGGTGATGTCGATTGCCTATAGCGCCTATCTGTACTTTGATTTTGCGGGCTACAGCAATATGGCCATCGGCGCAGGCCGCCTGTTTGGACTCAACATTCCGGCAAACTTCAATATGCCGCTTCTGGCAAAGAACCCGCAGGATTTCTGGCGCCGCTTCCACATCAGCCTGTCTGAATGGCTGCGCGATGTGGTCTTTATGCCCGTCTATATGAACCTGATGAAGTTTAACTTTTTCCGTCAGAACAAAACGCTGGCGCAAAATATCGGTATTTTTTGCACCCTGTTCTGCATGGGGGCATGGAATGGCCTGGAACGCCATTACGTCATCAGCGGCGCGCTGTTTGGCGGCATTTCTGTCGCCCATAACATGCTGCTGTGGTCAGCCAAACGCAGCCCGACGTTACACCGCGGGTTGCAGTATCCGGCCGTTGCGTTTTTGGGACGCATTCTGACGCTGGGAAGCGCCGCGGGCTCCCTTTACATCTTTAGTGGAATGTCACCTCTATGAAAAATCACTCCGATCTTCAGGAAATGTACGATTTCTTGCGTGCGGCATTATGCGATCCCGCCTCCCCGCAGCAGCCAGCCATCAGCGGCAGCGACGAAGCCTTAAGCTGGCTGCAGCTTTCCGCGGCCGTGACGGACTGGGCGCAGCGCTATCAGCGCTGCCAGCCTGTTGCCGGTACGCCGGTCGTCTTGTACGGACACCAGCAGGCCGAGTTCGCCGTGGCGATTTATAGCTGCCTGCTGCACAACATTCCGTATATTCCGGTGGACTGCATCTACCCGCAGGAGCGCCTGCGGGAGATCTGCCATCTGGCCAGCGCCCCTTACTATTACGACGTCGCGACCCGGCAGTTTATCGCCACCGGTGAACCGGGCAAGGTGCTGGAGGAGCAGGATCTGGCCTATATCATGTTTACCTCAGGCAGTACCGGCAAGCCTAAAGGGGTGCAGATTGGGCGTGAAAGCGTATGGCACTTCATGAAATGGGTCAGCCAGGACTTTTCGCTACCGCAAAAACCGGTGCTGATGAACCACGCGGTGTTCAGTTTTGACCTCTCCCTGATCCCTTTGCTGGCGAATCTGGCGATGGGTGGACACATTGTGCTGAACGCCAAAGAAGACATTCAAAAAGAGAACTGGCTGGAACGACTGAAAAGCAATGCCGTCTCCGCCTGGATTTCCACCCCCTCTTTTGCTTACCAGCAGCTGCTTTCCCCGCAGTTTAACAGCGAGTATTTACCTGAACTCAACGTCTTTATCTTCATTGGTGAAGTGTTGAATAAAGCGCTGGTTAAACAGCTTCGCCGCCGCTTCCCGCAAGCAAAAATCATTAACTCCTATGGTCCAACGGAAGCAACCATCGCGACCACCGTGGTTGAAATCACGGATGAGATCCTGAACAGCGACAGCGCCGTGCTGCCGGTGGGGGTCATGATGCCAGAGAGCAGAATGGAAATTTCCGCTGAAGGCGAGCTGATTATCTGGGGTAAAAACGTCATGCGCGGCTACCTCGGCCTGCCGCAGGAGAACGCAGAAAAATTACTCCGTCGGGAAAATGAAGCATTTCGCGGTTACCGGACCGGCGATTTGGGCTATGAAGCGGGACTTATCTACTGCCAGGGCCGCAACGATAGCCAGGTCAAACTGAATGGCTACCGTATTGAAATTAACGAGATTGAAAACCGCCTGCTGGCCATGTCCGGCATCAACGAAGCGGTGGTTCTGCCGCTGATGAAATCCTGCGGCAGCGTGCTGCGCATTGCCGCGTTCTGCGTGACCGATATGGCGCCGGATACCATCAAAACGTCGCTTTCTAAGGTGGTTCCGCACTATATGGTGCCTTCACAAATTATCGTAAAAGACGCTTTGCCGCTGAATCCCAACGGCAAAATTGACCGCAAGCTGCTGGACGCTTACGCCCGCACAAATTAATGACTCCAGGAAAAATTATGGAACAAGAAATTCTCGCCCTGTTCGAAAAAGTGTTATCCCGTAAGGTGGGCTTTCACGATGAACTGATTGAATCCGACATTCTCGACTCCATCCTGGCGGTCGATATGGTGCTGGAAGTGCAGGACGTTTACGGCTGTATGATCCCGCCAACTGACGTAGCGACGGTGCTGAAAACCCCGGCTGACCTGGCCCGCTATATTGAAGAAAACCGCTAAACGCCCCTGCAGTTAATGCTGCCCTGAAGGCTCTGGAGGATCTCCCCAGAGCCTTTTTTCGTTCCCCCTCCCGCCTGAGAGCAAAACGCTGCCTTTCACAGGAATGAAACCCACTGCTTTTACAATTTCACCTACACTTTAGGGGTACTGTCGGTACGGGAAATAGAAAAAAGCCAACTTAATTAAGGCATTAATGATTCGCTCTCCGCTCGGGTTGCGATCGTTTTGCCTTTAACAGAGGAGTCTGCAGTATGGCATTCGTAACCACGAAAGACGGCGTCAACATTTACTACAAAGACTGGGGCTCCAAAGAGGCCCAGCCCATTGTCTTCCACCACGGTTGGCCGTTGAGTGCCGATGACTGGGATAACCAGATGCTCTTCTTCCTTGCTGAAGGCTATCGCGTTATCGCTATCGATCGCCGCGGTCACGGGCGTTCGGACCAGGTGAGTGAAGGACACGATATGGATCATTATGCGGCCGATGCGTCAGCCGTGGTTGAAAGCCTGGATCTGCGTAATGCCGTGCACGTCGGTCACTCCACCGGCGGCGGCCAGGTCGCCCGCTATGTTGCCCGGTACGGCCAACCGCAGGGACGCGTTGCCAAAGCGGTGCTCGTCAGCTCTGTTCCGCCTCTCATGGTAAAAACGGAGACTAACCCCGGCGGAACGCCGATCGAGGTTTTCGATGGCTTCCGCAAAGCGCTGGCGGCTAACCGCGCCCAGTTTTACCTCGACGTCGCCAGCGGTCCTTTCTATGGTTTTAACCGTGAGGGAGCCAAGATTTCACACGGTACGATTCAGAACTGGTGGCGTCAGGGCATGATCGGCAGCGCCAAGGCCCACTATGAGGGGATTAAGGCATTTTCTGAAACCGATCAGACGGAAGATTTAAAAACCATCACGGTTCCCGTTCTGGTGATGCAGGGCGACGACGATCAGGTCGTGCCGTATAAGAATGCCGCCCTGCTGCAGGACAAGCTGCTGGCGAACAGCGTACTGAAAATTTATCCGGGCTTCCCGCACGGGATGCATACCACCCATGCGGATACTATCAACGCGGACATTCTGGCTTTCATTCGCTCATAACGCTGCGTTTCTTGCCGGGTGGTGCTGCGCTTACCCGGCCTACATTCCGCCACAATATTCAGTTTAATGCATGAACGCCACCCGAGGGTGGCGTTGTCTATTCCGCTTAGCGATTATCCAGCTGGGCGCGAACGTTGTTCAGCCCGGTGGTGTTGATGCGGTAAGGCTGCCCGTTCACGGATCGGATCAGCTTTTTAGAGCGGAGTTTTTTGAAGACGTTCAGCGTGCAGTCGCTCAGCACCAGCCCTTCACGGGTGTAGCACTCAACGGACGTGACGCGGCCGGAACTGTCGCGGACGTGCACAATACGCCCACCTTTGGCGAGAACGTGTAAGGTACGTTGTTCCTGACGGGATAAATTCATACTGGAAAACCTGTGTAATCATCATGCGTAAAAACGAGCCCACACCCGCAGGTGCGTGCGTAAGGTTTAAGCGCAGCGATAACCAGTCCGTCCTGAAAAGGTCGGGAAACTGATTATCTGATGAAAACATTCTCCAGCATCAAAGCCTCGATGAGAGATGAAAAGGTATTTACGGGGTGAATAATAGCGCCTGATTTTTGCGGGGAAATAACGGGGTCTTGAAAGTGTGAGGCGGATCGGTCATTCCAAAACAAAAACCCCAGGTTCACGAGTAACCTGGGGTTTATATCTGGCGGAAGCGCAGAGATTCGAACTCTGGAACCCTTTCGGGTCGCCGGTTTTCAAGACCGGTGCCTTCAACCGCTCGGCCACACTTCCTAAGTGAGGCGAACTATAAACACCTCACCGCGTGCTGTAAAGAGTGGCTGCACTCGTTCGCTGTAAAAATAGTCAAAACGTGTTTAATCGGTTGAACTGACGACACATCGACGATTTTATCAGCACAGTCTCCCGCGCTCAGGCTTAGTGTTTTTTGATGTACATGTCTTTGGTGTAATAGTACCCCAGCTTATCCGGCGTAAACCCACCCACCCACGGTTTCACCAGGTGAGTGCGAACGTAGTGATAAACCGGAATGGCCGGCACATCACGACCCAGCAGATCTTCCGCCTGCTGGTAGAACTTACCCCGCTCTTCCGTTGTTTTGGCTTTTGCGGCATTCACCAGCGCCTGGTCGTATTCCGGATTGCTGTACTGGCTGGTGTTTTCGCTGTCGCCGGTGCGGAAGGTGTTCAGGAAGGTCGCCGCATCGTCGTAATCGGCAATCCACGCGTACCGCACCGCGTCAAAGTTGTGGGTGTGCATGGTATCCAGCATGGTTTTCCATTCCTGATTTTGCAGCTTCGCCTCCACGCCGAGGTTCTTTTTCCACATGGAACTGGCCGCAATCGCGATACGCTGGTGCGATTCAGAGGTGTTATAGAGCAGGTTGAAGCTCAGAGGGTGGCTTTCGTTGTACCCGGCCTCGTTGAGCAGTTTTTTCGCCTCAGCGATGCGCTTGTCCTGCGGCCAGCTGGCGTAGTCCGGGTTCTGGAGCTTAACGCCGCCAATATCCGGCTGGCTGATGAGCCAGGCCGGGCGCTGCCCCTGCCCTAACACTTTTCCGGCAATGATGTCTTTATCGAGCGCCATGTTCAGCGCCTTACGTACGCGGGCGTCGTTGAACGGCGGCCGGGTGGTATTGAATTCGTAGTAATAGGTCGCCAGCTGCGGAGAAACATCCAGCTGGCTGCCCAGAGTCTTCTTAAGCTGGGCAAACTGGTTGATCGGCACGGTGTACACGATATCAATTTCACCCGCTTTATAGCGATTCACATCCGAAGCCTCGGACCTGATGGGCAGGTAGGTGACCTTATTAATCACGGTATGCGCGTTATCCCAGTAACGCGGGTTGCGCTCCGCCACAATACGTTCGTTGACCACCCACTGCGAAAGCTTATACGCCCCGCTGGTGACGATATGTTCAGGCTTGGTCCACTTGTCGCCAAAGCGGCTAATCAGCACTTTATCCACCGGCACCAGCGACGGGTGCGCCAGCATCGCGAGGAACGCCGCGTTAGGCTGAGTCAATGTCACTTCCAGCGTGGTGTCGTTAATGGCTTTCACGCCCAGCGTATCGGGGGCTTTTTTCCCCTGCGCGATGTCCGCACCATTTACGATGTGCATGTTGCCTGGATAGCTGGCATATGGTGAAGCGGTTTTAGGATCAACCAGACGCTGCCAGCTCCAGACCACATCTTCCGCGGTGATGGCAGTGCCGTCGCTCCAGGTGATGCCCGGGCGCAGATGGAACGTCCAGACGGTGTTGTCCTTGTTCTCCCATTTTTCCGCCAGTCGGGGCTGAACTTGACCCGACGGGGAAACGCTGACCAGCCCGTCGAATAAATCACTGATAATATTGAATTCGACGTCGCTTTCGACTTTATGCGGGTCGAGCGAAGCGGGCTCATTACCGTTGTTCCTGACCAGTTCCTGCTTATCGGCCAGCTGCGTTCCTGCCGGCACGTTAGCCGCCCAGGTTGTCGTGCTGGCGCACAGGATCCCTGCGGTAAGTAAAGAGAGCGTAAAGCGCGTGCGTGTTTGTGGTTTCATTTCCTTCGCCTTATTGTCTGTTTTTGTGACGATCCGGAAATAACTCTTAGCGGCCTTGTGGTAATAACGCAATAATTTTCAGTAACCTATAAGAGGTTGATCTGATTAATCGTGTCAAACCGCTGTTCATACTAGTGAAATGTATTTATTCAGAAGAAACAACCAGCTCCAGCGCTAACCTGCTGAGTAAAGATGGGTAAAACCACTTTGAGACTGGCGCACCGTTTCCTATTCTTTCCGTTAATTACATCTGTCATAAGAGAGTGACTCATGGATCGTATAATTACTTCCTCACGCGACCGCACATCGCTACTCAGCACCCACAAGGTGCTGCGCAATACCTATTTCATGCTCAGCCTGACGCTGGCGTTTTCAGCGATCACCGCCACCGCCAGCACCGTGCTGATGCTGCCGTCTCCGGGGCTCATTCTGACGCTGGTGGGTATGTACGGTCTGATGTTCCTGACCTACAAAACCGCTGACAAACCGGTCGGTATTCTGTCGGCGTTTGCCTTCACCGGCTTCCTGGGCTACATCCTGGGACCGATGCTGAACGCGTATCTGTCTGCCGGTATGGGCGACCTTATCGGCATGGCGCTGGGCGGTACCGCGCTGGTGTTCTTCTGCTGCTCGGCCTACGTGCTGACCACCCGTAAGGACATGTCCTTCCTCGGCGGCATGCTGATGGCGGGTGTTGTGGTAGTGCTGGTGGGCATGGTGGCAAACATCTTCCTGCAGCTGCCTGCCCTGCACCTGGCGATCAGCGCCGTGTTTATTCTGATTTCTTCAGGCGCGATCCTGTTTGAAACCAGCAACATCATTCGCGGCGGTGAGACGAACTATATCCGCGCCACCGTGAGCCTGTACGTGTCGCTGTATAACATCTTCGTCAGCCTGTTGAGCATCCTGGGCTTCGCCAGTCGGGATTAAACCGCAGCGCTGTGAACCTGGCCCCGCTTATGCGGGGCTTTGTTTTTTGGTACACTGCTGCGGTTTTTGACTGACGCGTGAATGACTATGTTGAGTTTTGAAGGCAAAGAGATCGAGACCGATAACGACGGTTATCTGAAAGAGAGTGGCCAGTGGAGCGAACCGCTGGCGGAGAAAATTGCGGAAAACGAAGGGATAACCCTCTCCCCCGAACACTGGGAAGTGGTGCGTTTTGTTCGCGAGTTCTATCTTGAATTCAACACCTCTCCGGCCATCCGCATGCTGGTCAAGGCGATGGCCAATAAGTTCGGCGAAGAGAAAGGCAACAGCCGCTATCTGTATCGTCTGTTCCCGAAAGGCCCGGCAAAACAGGCCACCAAAATTGCAGGCCTGCCTAAGCCGGTGAAGTGTATTTAATACCGAATCCCGAAGTTTACGTATTCGCGCCCCGGTTGATGGGGTTCAGTTAAGACCTTATCAACCCGCGCGCTGCGCGGCCCACCCGCTTTCAGCCACGCCACCAGCTTGTCGACCTGCTCCGCTTCGCCGCAGGCGACCACCTCAACGCTTCCGTCGTCCATATTTCGCGCGTATCCCGTTAGCCCAAGCTCAACCGCTTCGCGCTGGGTGCTGTAGCGGAACCCGACGCCCTGAACAACGCCGTGAACCCAGGCAATAGTGCAGACTTTAGACATTCTTCTTCTCCTTAACGTAGCGTTTTCGGCAAACAACCATAGTGCTGCCGGAAACGGGCGGTGAAACGAGAGCTGGACAGATACCCACATTGTAATGCGATTTCGCCGATCGGTAATCGGGTTGACTGTAGCTGTGACAAAGCCACGGCCATCCTCACCTCCTCCACAATCTGGCGAAAACTCTGCGACTCTTCACGTAATCGCCTGCGCAGCGTCGGCACGCTTAATGCGAGACGGCTGGCAACGTCCTGCGCGGTCCAGTCTCTGGCGGGCGACAGCATAATGAACTGCCGCACCTGCTCGGTCAGGTTACTGTTTCGCTCAACAAGCAGCGGCCCCGCCACGCCATCATGCAGCAAGGCCAGCAACAGACCGAAGGCCTGATGCTTTTGTAGCGCTTCCGGTAACTCCTGACGCACGGCGTGCAGCAGGTTGTCCCACATAAATGCCAGCCCCTCGCTCAGCGGAGCACAGAGCGAATGCAGCGTCGTGCGCGGCCAGGATTTCAGGTAATGCGCTTTAAACTCGGCAACAATTTCCGGCGATAACATCAGCAAATCCGAGTGAAACAGCCCGTTTACAGGCTGATTGATAATTTCCATCGACGTATTGGCAGGGATAATGATGAGCTCATCCCGTGTCGCCTCCAGGCGGTTATCATCCTGAACAATCACCTTACTGCCGTGAGTGATATGACAAATAGCCGGAAAAAACAGCTTAACCTGGTGCAGGCGATGCATTTTGCTGGCAGTCACTTCACCCGCGGTAAGATGTTTATGTCGAAAATGAAACCCCTGCACCCCGCCATCCTTATCTGCTATAGGTTGCTGTTAACTGAGCCTTTGCCAGAGCGTGACTGTTGATCATAAAACCGACCAGCGCGCCGCTGGCATTTTTGTCTACGGGCAGTTTATCCACGTCCAGCGCCCAGACGGTAATCTGATAGCGGTGAGGCTTATCTCCGGCGGGTGGACATGCGCCGCCGAATCCAGAATAGCCGAAATCATTACGCCCCTGCACAACGCCTACAGGTAATTTCTCGCCGTTTGGATTACCGGCATCAGCGGGCAGCGTCATTGTCTTCGCCGGAATATTGGCTACTGTCCAGTGCCACCAGCCGCTGCCGGTAGGTGCATCCGGGTCATATACCGTAACGGCAAAACTTTTCGTACCGCCGGGGGGATTCTTCCATGCCAGCTGTGGTGAAGTATTTCCACCGTGGCAGCCAAATCCTTCAAATACCTGCTGTTGCGCCAGTCGCCTTTCGCCGGAAATATCTTGGCTGGTGACGTCGAAAGGCGTTGTGGCTAAAACCTGAAAACTCATCGCCGTCAGAGCGGCTATTGTGATGACACTGCGCTTTTTCATGGGTGCTCCCTCTGCTGTACCGGAAGCCCCACTCTAAACCCAGCGGCAATATCGTAATGTGCCTAAGCGATTTGATTTTGTGCCGAAACGCTCAACGGCATCCGCAGATGATTGCGCCTTGCTGAATGTGGTAATCTACGCGCCATTTCCTGAAATCGACAGAACAGCAAATTATGAGTGTACGTTTAGTGTTAGCCAAAGGGCGCGAGAAATCATTACTGCGCCGTCATCCCTGGGTCTTTTCCGGCGCGGTTGCCCGTATGGAAGGTAAAGCCAGCCTCGGTGAAACCATTGATATCGTTGACCATCAGGGGAAATGGTTAGCGCGAGGCGCTTACTCGCCAGCGTCCCAGATCCGTGCCCGCGTCTGGACCTTCGATAAAGATGAAACCATCGATATCGACTTCTTCGTCCGCCGCCTGCAGCAGGCGCAGCAGTGGCGCGAATGGCTGGCAAAACGCGACGGGCTGGACAGCTACCGCCTGATTGCCGGTGAGTCCGACGGGCTGCCAGGTGTAACCATCGATCGCTTCGGCAACTTCCTGGTGCTGCAACTTCTGAGCGCCGGGGCGGAATACCAGCGTGCCGCGCTGATTAGCGCCCTGCAAACCCTGTTCCCGCAGTGTGCCATTTACGACCGCAGCGATGTGGCGGTGCGCAAAAAAGAGGGCATGGAGCTGACGCAAGGCCCAGTGACCGGCGAACTGCCGCCTGCCCTGCTGCCGATTGAAGAGCACGGCATGAAGCTGCTGGTGGATATTCAGGGCGGGCACAAAACGGGTTATTACCTCGACCAGCGCGACAGTCGTCTGGCTACGCGTCAGTACGTTGCCGACAAACGCGTGCTGAACTGCTTCTCCTATACCGGCGGTTTTGCCGTTTCAGCTCTGATGGGCGGCTGTGCCCAGGTTGTCAGCGTGGATACCTCGCAGGAAGCGCTGGACGTGGCAAAACAGAACGTCGAGCTGAACAAGCTGGATCTGAGCAAAGCGGAATTTGTACGCGATGACGTGTTCAAGCTGCTGCGTAAATATCGCGATCAGGGCGAGAAGTTCGACGTCATCGTGATGGATCCGCCAAAGTTTGTGGAAAATAAAAGCCAGCTGATGGGCGCGTGCCGTGGGTATAAAGATATCAACATGCTGGCCATCCAGCTGCTGAACCCGGGCGGGGTTCTGCTCACGTTCTCCTGCTCCGGCCTGATGACCACAGATTTATTTCAGAAAATCATCGCCGATGCCGCAATAGATGCTGGCCGTGATGTACAATTTATAGAGCAGTTCCGTCAGGCAGCCGATCATCCCGTGATTGCTACCTACCCGGAAGGACTGTATCTGAAAGGGTTTGCCTGTCGCGTCATGTAACTTGAAAAGAGAAATATTGCCCGCACATAACGTGTAAGTCGTATTTCCCGGGAGGTGACTATGATTGCCAGCAAATTCGGTATCGGCCAGCAGGTCCGCCACACTTTGCTCGGGTATTTGGGTGTGGTCGTGGATATCGACCCGGAGTATTCCCTTGATGAACCGTCAGCAGACGAGCTGGCGGTCAACGCAGAGCTTCGCGCCGCGCCCTGGTACCATGTGGTGATGGAAGGTGATGATGGACAACCCGTCCACACCTACCTCGCCGAAGCGCAGCTGAGTAGCGAGCTGCAGGATGAGCATCCGGAGCAACCCACTATGGATGAACTTGCTCAGACTATCCGCAAACAGTTACAGGCTCCGCGCCTGCGGAACTAAGCGTGTAAAAAAAGCCCGATGAACGGGCTTTTTTTTATTACTTCGCCAGCCCCAGACGGGGGATATCGATCGCCGGACAGCGGTCCATGACGACGTTCAGCCCCGCATCCCGCGCCAGCACCGCAGCCTGCTCGTTAATCACGCCCAGCTGCATCCACAGCGTTTTCGCCCCGACGGCAATAGCGTCCTGCGCCACTTCCCACGCTGCCTCGGAATTTCGAAAGACATCAACCATATCAATTTTTTCCGGCACGTCAGCGAGCGTGGCATACCCCTGCTGACCCAGTAAGGTTTTTCCCGCCACTTTTGGCGAGACCGGGATGACGTGATAGCCCTGATCGAGAAGGTATTTCATTACCCGATAGCTTGGACGATCGGGTTTATCGCTCGCGCCCACCAGCGCAATGGTACGCGTAGATGTCAGAATCTCGGCAATATCGTTCTCTTTCATGGTTTTTCTCCTGGCTTTTTTAAAAGTGTACGCCAAACCGCACATCTCAACCATCTATCCCATACAGATGCATGAGGGCAAAACGGCGAAATATGTCTATATGTTAGTAAACGTGATTATCGAAAAATTTAGATACATTAATGCGGCGACAGGATTTCTGACGGGAGCCTTCTATGAAAACCGGTATTGCCACTGCTCTGATTGCGTTAGTGATGCCGGTCTGGGTTTTTGCTACCACGCTCCGGCTCTCTACCGACATTGATCTCCTTGTACTGGACGGAAAAAAGGTCTCCAGCTCGTTATTGCGCGGTGCGGACAGCATCGAGCTGGATAACGGGCCGCATCAGCTGGTATTCAGGGTGGAAAAATCGATCGGTCTGGCGAATCACGAGCAAAGGATGTACATCTCGCCGCCGCTGATCGTCAGCTTTAATACCCGGCAAATCAGTCAGGTGAATATCACCCTGCCTCGCCTTGAAACGGAGAAGGAATCTGCGGCCTTCGACGCTTCACCCCGCGTTGAACTGCTGGACGGGGATGCGATGCCGATTCCGGTGAAGCTGGATATTCTGGCGCTGACGACCTCACCGAAAGGTCCGGACTACGAGGCAGCGACCCAGACCTATAACAAAGCGGGTAAACGCGCCTCTCTTCCTCAGTTTGCCACTATGATGGCGGACGACAGTACGCTTTTGTCCGGCGTCTCCGAACTGGACGTCATTCCTCCCCAGTCCCAGACCCTGACGGAACAGCGCCTTAAGTTCTGGTTCCAGCAGGCCGATCCCGACACGCGGGCCCGTTTTTTACAGTGGGCAAAACAACAACCTTCATCATAAGCCACATTTTTTACGCCTTTCTCTTGCAGCGTCAGACGGTTCCCGTCATCGTGTAGTCAGTTAACCTGATGGATATGATTATGGAACTGACAACACGCACGCTACCTGAGCGCAAACACATTGCTCTTGTGGCGCACGATCACTGTAAACAAATGCTGCTTAACTGGGTTCGCCGCCATCAGTCTTTGCTGGAAAAACACGCCCTGTCGGCGACCGGTACAACCGGTAACCTGATCCAGCGCGAAACGGGTCTGCAGGTGAATGCGATGCTGAGCGGCCCGATGGGCGGCGATCAGCAGGTCGGCGCGCAGATTTCCGAAGGGAAAATTGATGTGCTGATCTTCTTCTGGGACCCGCTGAACGCGGTTCCGCACGATCCGGATGTCAAAGCGCTGCTGCGCCTGGCGACGGTGTGGAATATTCCGGTAGCGACAAACCTCTCGACGGCGGATTTCATCATCGAATCGCCGCAGTTTAACTCACCGGTAGATATCCTTATTCCGGACTATCAGCGTTATCTTTCAGAGAGATTGAAGTAGCTTTTTTAGCCGGGTGGCGGCTACGCCTTACCCGGCCTACCCATCCTTGCCCGGCGGCGTTATGGCTTCCGCGCCACCGGCACATCTATACTCTTCAAAATATCGACAAACACGGATGGCTCCTCTTTATTGAACAGCAGCCACACGCGATGGCGCGCGCGGGTCATTGCCACATACAGCAAACGCCGCTCTTCGGCATCCGGGAAATCTTCCGGCTCCGGCAGCAGGGCCTGTTCCATCACCGACTCACGGGCCGGGGCCGGGAAACCGTCGCTCCCCTCTTTCAGCCCCACCACGATCACATAATCGGCCTGCTGCCCTTTGCTGGCATGAATCGTCATAAATTCAAGCTGCAGTTTCGGCCAGCGGGTGGCGGCTTTTTCCAGCGCCTCAGGTTTAAGGTGATGGTAGCGTGCCAGCACCAGGATACGCTCATCGGGCTTCGCGTAGCCGCTGAGCTTGTCCAGCAGCGGTTCCAGCTGATCGTCCGCCAGCAGGGTCACTGCTTTTTTATCCCCAGGCCGCAGGCTATTGAGCGGTTTTGCCAGCTGATGAGGGTTCTGCTGGATAAAGCGGTTGGCGATTTCACCAATCCGTGAATTGAAGCGGTAGGTCGTGTCCAGATCGCTGCGATCGCCTTCGCCAAAATAGTGATGGAATGCGGTCGTCAGCGAAAGCTGTGCCCCGCTGAAGCGATAGATGGCCTGCCAGTCATCCCCCACCGCAAACAGAGAGGTATGTTTATTTTGTGCCCGCAGCGCCGAGAGCAGAGCCGCACGCTGTGGAGAAATATCCTGGAACTCATCCACCAGAATATGTTTCCACGGGCTGACAAAACGTCCCTTTTCAAGAATGATGATGGCTTGATGGATCAAACCGGAGAAATCGACCGCATTTTCTTCTTTCAATGCTGTTTTCCAGGCCTTCAGCAGCGGCGCCATCAGCTTGACCCGCTTCGAAAACAGCTCGCGGATTGGCTCCGGCGCGCTTTCAATCATCTCAGCCTGCGATCCGCCGTGCATTCGCATCAGGCTGACCCAACGGTCAAGTCGCGAACCCAGCCGACGCGCCAGTTTGTCATCCTGCCAGAAGCTGCCCTCAGGCACCTCCCAGTTAAGCTCCTCTTCCAGCCACTGACGCCACCCTTTCGCCTGCGCCTTTTTCTCGCTGCACTGCTGGCGCCACGTTTTGATGAACAGCGCCTGACGCGCCTGCGCGTCGTTTTCCAGCTTACTGATGGAAGGCACTTTTTTACTGCCCTGCTGAATAATATGCAGCGCAAGGGCATGGAAGGTTCTGGCCGTGATATCCCGGGTGTGCAGGCGCTCCTGGATCCGTTCGTCCATCTCCTGCGCGGCCTTACGGCCAAAGGCAAGAAGCAGAATTTGATCGGCGACCGCTTCCCCGGTTGTCAGCAGCCAGCCGGCACGCGCGACCAGCACCGACGTTTTACCGCTACCGGCTCCCGCCAGCACCAGCAGCGACTGCTCGCCGTTGACCACCGCGCGCGCCTGAGCCGGATTGAGCGGTGAAGATTCCACCGTACTGAAAAAATCGGCGTATTGGGTAAGCATGGCATCCGTCCAGGCCTGGTTATGGGCGAGACGGCTTTTATCCTTTTCATTCAGCCAGGCCTGACACTGGCGCCAGGCGTCGCGACAGTTGTCAAACTCGTCGAGACGCGTCACGGAGAGCGGCAGCGCCGAGAGTGCCTGCCGGATCTTTTGCTGCAGGCCGGCAGTCTGCTGACGGGTCAGCCACGCGTGCTGCGCGTTGCTCTGGGCGATATCGTCCAGGACCTGCTGCAGCACCTGGGCGGCAATTACGCTCATATCCTGGCTCCACTGCTGCCAGAGTGCGTTCAGATGATGATGGAAACGCTGGGTTTCCGCCCACTCGGTACCATGAAGACGCACGACTTTATCGTCAGGCAGAACGAACTCCAGCTCGCCCCACACCAGACCGCGCTTGCAATGAATAGCCAGAAGCTGATTAAACGGAATAAGGTATTCGTGGCGTTCCCCGGAGACTTTCACCCCGGCATTAAGGAGAACAACCCTGTCGTAAGGGTGTTGTGCCAGGCGTTTGCCCAGCGACGTTGCTTTCAGTTCCATGTTCCGCCAAATCCACGAAGAGATAATTTACCTGACAGTTTAACTGCCAGTTTTAAGGTGCTCCAGCCTAAAAAAACGTTACAATCATTGGGCGTTAATTATATCGAAAGGAAGTGAGCGTTTATGCGTACCGTTCTGAATGTGTTGAATTTTGTGCTGGGCGGTTTTGCCACCACCCTTTCCTGGCTTTTTGCCACGCTGGTGAGCATCGTCCTGATTTTCACGCTTCCCCTGACCCGTTCCTGCTGGGAAATCACAAAACTCTCCTTAATCCCCTACGGGAATGAAGCCATCCACGTTGACGAGCTGAATCCGGAGAGCAAAAACGCTCTGATGAATACGGGCGGAACCCTGCTTAACATTCTGTGGCTGATTTTCTTTGGCTGGTGGCTGTGCATCATGCATATTTTTGCCGGTATTGCACAGTGCATCACGATTATTGGTATTCCTGTGGGGATCGCAAACTTTAAGATCGCCGCTATCGCCCTTTGGCCCGTTGGTCGCAGGGTTGTTCCGGTAGAAGTGGCCAGAGCGGCGCGCGAAGCAAACGCGCGCCGTCGTTTTCAGTAAATAAGGACTGGCCGCGTTTATGCTAAGCCCACTGCTTCACCGTTATACCTGGAACAGCACCTGGCTTTATAACGTCAGGATATTAATCGCGCTTTGCGGCACGGTTGCCCTGCCCTGGTGGCTGAATGATGTCAAGCTCACCATTCCGCTCACGCTGGGGGTGGTCGCCGGGGCGCTGGCGGATCTGGACGACCGTCTGGCCGGGCGTTTACGTAACCTGGTCATTACGCTCGTCTGCTTTTTTATTGCGTCAGCTTCCGTTGAGCTGCTTTTCCCGTGGCCCTGGCTGTTTGCCCTGGGCCTTACGCTCTCAACCAGCGGGTTTATTTTGCTGGGCGGGCTTGGGCAGCGCTATGCCACCATCGCGTTTGGTGCATTGCTGATCGCTATCTACACCATGCTGGGCGTTTCCCTGTACGACCAGTGGTACCAGCAGCCGGTTCTGCTGTTGCTGGGCGCCATCTGGTATAACCTGCTGACGCTAACCGGTCATCTGATTTTCCCGGTTCGCCCGCTGCAGGATAACCTTGCCCGCAGCTTTGAGCAGCTAGCCCGCTATCTGGAACTGAAATCCCGGCTGTTCGACCCGGACATCGAGGAAGAAAGCCAGGCACCGCTCTACGATCTGGCCCTGGCAAATGGCCAGCTGGTCGCCACCCTTAATCAGACAAAAGCTTCCCTGCTTACCCGTCTGCGCGGCGATCGCGGTCAGCGCGGAACACGACGGACGCTTCACTACTATTTTGCCGCCCAGGACATTCATGAACGCGCCAGCTCCTCGCACGTTCAGTATGCCGCCCTGCGCGAGAAGTTCCGCTACAGCGACGTGATGTTCCGCTTCCAGCGTCTGCTGTCCATGCAATCCCAGGCGTGCCAACAGCTCTCGCACTCCATTCTGCTGCGCACACCCTATCAGCATGACCCCCGCTTTGAACGCGTATTCAGCCATCTTGATGCGGCACTCGACCGCGTTCAGGCCAGCGGAACGTCACCGGAACACATCAAAGCGCTGGGTTTTCTGCTTAACAACCTGCGTGCGATTGATGCCCAGCTGGCAACCATTGAGTCCGAACAAGCGATGGCGCTGCCGGGCAGTGAGGTGGAAAACCAGCTTGCTGATGACAGCGTACACAGCGTTAGCGATATGTGGCTACGGCTGAGCCGCAACTTTACGCCGGAGTCGGCTCTCTTTCGGCACGCCGTGCGAATGTCGCTGGTGCTGTGCGTGGGGTATGCCTTTATCCAGATTACCGGGCTGCATCACGGCTACTGGATCCTGCTGACCAGCCTGTTCGTCTGCCAGCCGAACTATAATGCCACCCGACATCGTCTTGCGCTGCGTATTATCGGCACGCTGGTTGGCGTCGCGATTGGCCTTCCGGTGCTCTATTTCGTGCCCTCCGTTGAAGGTCAATTGATCCTGATCGTGATCACCGGCGTGTTGTTCTTCGCGTTTCGCAACGTGCAGTACGCCCATGCCACCATGTTCATCACGCTGCTGGTGCTGCTCTGCTTTAACCTGCTGGGTGAAGGGTTTGAAGTCGCCCTGCCCCGCGTGATCGATACCCTGATTGGCTGTGCGATTGCCTGGGCCGCGGTCAGCTTTATCTGGCCGGACTGGCGTTTCCGAAATTTGCCGCGCGTGGTAGACAGGGCGATGAACGCCAACTGTCGATACCTTGACGCGATCCTGGAGCAGTATCATCAGGGCCGCGATAACCGCCTGGCTTACCGGATAGCCCGCCGCGACGCGCACAACAGTGATGCGGAACTGGCCTCCGTAGTCTCTAACATGTCGACGGAGCCTCGCGCCACGGCGGATATTCGTGAGACCGCGTTCCGCCTGCTCTGCCTGAACCATACGTTCACCAGCTATATTTCGACGCTGGGCGCTCACCGTGAGAAACTCACCAACCCGGGTATTCTCAACCTGCTCGATGACGCCGTCTGTTATGTCGATGACGCGCTTCATCATCGACCAGCCGATGAGCCGCGCGTTCAACAGGCGCTGGATGAACTGGCTCAACGCATTGCGCATCTAGACCCGGGAAATGACAGTAAAGCACCTCTGGTGCTTCAGCAGATAGGCCTGCTTATCGCTCTGCTGCCTGAAATTTGCCGGCTGCAACAGCACATTGCTACCTGGAGGAGTGATTCTCCTGTGGCTCAGTCAACGCATTAAACCACTCCGTGAGCTCCCGGCGAATGTCTGCCGGGAGTGCCGCTTCATGCAGCCCCTCGATAGCCCCTTCCAGCGCGAAGAGTACTTTAATACTCAGCGCTTTATTTTTTGCCCGCATCTTTAGCCAGCACGCCCTGGCACCAAGCTCCCGCAACATTTCCTCATTGGTGATGCCAGCTTCAAAGAGCAAGACTTCAAGCTGAAAGGTCAGGTTAGGCAGATCCTTTAGTCGGTTTCGTTGATGGCGCTGATAACGCTCTTTTCTTGCCGCACTGAGCGCAAACGAGGAGAGCTGAAGTAACCGCTCCCTGTCCTGCCATAATCCGTCATCAACACGATAATAGTTGAGCAGCACCGGACGGCCTCGCTTCATCAACGTCAAAAAAGAGGAGGCATTTTTTACACAGTATTTGGCACTCTCCTCACAGGCGCGAAGGTAAAGCTCGCCATCTGAGACCATGGCAAAAACAGCATCATCCACCGCAAGGGTATAGCCGCCAAACAACGCGCGGTGATGAATCTCGCCCAACGGGGAGAGGTATTCCTGAGATTTATAAATCCGTTCATAAGATATCTTTTTCATGATATTTCCCTTCAAAATCATAAAGTAACAACTAAATTTCTTACTAGCGGATCCGTTAGCAGGAAAATAGGCAACTTAACGTCGTTGAGCAAGATGATTTTTCGAGGAGCATCAAGATTGAATGAATTTTGCGAGTCGCTTTCCGAAAATGAGGTTGATCTTTGGGTATACAGGGGTTACTGTATATCCATACAGTAACTACAGGGCTGGAATGAATATGCACACTTCAGGCTATGCAAATCGCGCTACCTCTCTCTCTTCTGCTGCAGGCAATGTCTCGCAGAATTCCATCGAGCGTGTTTCCACGGGGCTTATCAGTGAAGTGGTTTATCGTGAAGACCAGCCCTTGTTAACGCAACTTCTGTTACTGCCGTTATTACAACAGCTCGGTCAGCAATCGCGCTGGCAGCTTTGGCTCACGCCTCAGCAAAAGCTGAGCCGTGAGTGGGTTCAGTCCGCCGGCCTGCCGCTGACGAAAGTCATGCAAATTAATCAACTCTCGCCTTGCGATACCGTTGAGTCGATGATCCGCGCGTTACGCACAGGGAATTACAGCGTGGTGATTGGATGGTTACCGGAAGAATTGACTGAAGAAGAACATTTCCGTCTGACTGAAGCCGCTGAAGAAGGGAATGCGATCGGGTTCATTATGCGTCCGGTTCGATCGGATTCTTACCGCAGAGGACAACTTTCTGGGCTAAAAATTCACTCAAATTTGTATCATTGAGTGAAATTAAGATTTTTCCTGGAATTTTTTTTGACCGCAAGATGGGATTTAAGTTCCCGACCTAAAAATTGCGGCAAGGCTTGTCTGGTGCGGTTCTCCTTAATTTTATTGCACAAAATTCGTTCGAAAAATGTTAAATAATCGGTATACGGAACTTTTTTTTTCATATGCCTGACGGACTTCACACTTGTAAGTTTTCAGCTACGTTGTAGACTTTACATCGCCAGGGGTGCTCGGCCTAAGCCGAAGATATCGGTAGATTTATATTTGACCACGCCCCCCGGTGAAGGATTTAACCGTGATTCTCTCTTGAGACTTTCATGGCGAATTTTGGATGATAACGAGGCGCAAAAAATGAAAAAGACAGCTATCGCGATTGCAGTGGCACTGGCTGGCTTCGCTACCGTAGCGCAGGCCGCTCCGAAAGATAATACCTGGTATGCAGGTGGTAAACTGGGCTGGTCTCAGTTCCACGACACTGGCTGGTACAACAGCAGCCTGAACAATGATGGCCCAACTCACGAGAGCCAGCTTGGTGCAGGTGCGTTCGGTGGCTATCAGGTTAACCCGTATGTTGGTTTTGAAATGGGTTACGACTGGTTAGGTCGTATGCCATACAAAGGCGACACCATCAACGGCGCTTTCAAAGCACAGGGCGTTCAACTGACCGCTAAACTGGGCTACCCAATCACTGACGATCTGGACGTGTACACCCGTCTGGGCGGCATGGTATGGCGTGCTGACTCCAGCAACAACATTTCTGGCGACAACCATGACACCGGTGTTTCCCCAGTATTCGCTGGTGGCGTTGAGTGGGCTATGACCCGTGACATCGCTACCCGTCTGGAATACCAGTGGGTTAACAACATCGGCGACGGCAACACCGTTGGTGTTCGTCCAGACAACGGCATGCTGAGCGTAGGTGTTTCCTACCGTTTCGGCCAGCAAGAAGAAGCAGCACCAGTTGTTGCTCCAGCGCCGGCTCCAGCTCCAGAAGTACAGACCAAGCACTTCACTCTGAAGTCTGACGTTCTGTTCAACTTCAACAAAGCGACTCTGAAACCAGAAGGTCAGCAGGCACTGGATCAGCTGTACACCCAGCTGAGCAACCTGGATCCTAAAGACGGTTCTGTAGTGGTTCTGGGCTTCACCGACCGTATCGGTTCTGACGCTTACAACCAGAAACTGTCTGAGAAACGTGCTCAGTCTGTTGTTGATTACCTGATCTCTAAAGGTATCCCAGCTAACAAGATCTCCCCACGTGGTATGGGCGAATCTAACCCAGTTACTGGCAACACCTGTGACAACGTGAAAGCTCGCGCTGCACTGATCGACTGCCTGGCTCCAGATCGTCGCGTAGAGATCGAAGTTAAAGGCATCAAAGACGTTGTAACTCAGCCAGCGGCATAAGTTATCGTCTTATAAAAAAACCCCGCCATGCGGGGTTTTTTATTGTCTGAAGAAAAGTAAAAAATCTACTTTTTACCCAACAGAGCCTGAAGGTCGTTCTTCAGCGTCGACATCTGGTTGGCGTACTTCTCTTTATGTTCTGCATCCTCAATCAGCTGCACGATGGTTTCCGACAGCGTTTTTCCCCGTCGTTGTGCCAGCCCGGCCAAGCGCTGCCAGACAACGAACTCAAGGTCGATTGATTTTTTGCGAGTGTGCTGATGCTCAGCATTAAAATGCCGTTTGCGTCGCGCGCGGATAGTTTGCTTCATCCGGTTTAACAACGCAGGATTGATGTGTTTCTCAATCCACCCGTTAACCTGTACCGGTTCATTTTCGAGGGTCAGCAAAATATCCACGGCTTCTTGCGCAGCGCTGGCTTCGATATAGCAGGTGATCAGCTCCCCTTCACGGTGCTTTTTGACCAGGTATTTCCATTTCCAGCCGCTTTCGAGATTTTCCAGTTGTTGATATTTCATTGCGATCTCAGTGTTACCACGTAACTCTGTTCAGAATATCAGTTTTTTAGCAATCTGCTGAAAAGAAATCATATCCTGTGAGTGAATGCATCCAATCACCCTGTCGAAATCCCCAATCCTGCTTGGGTACAGCCCCCCGCTTACGGTATACTCCACGCTTTTACATCTGACTAAAAAACATCAACTTTGACCATTACGAAACTTGCATGGCGTGACCTTGTTCCGGATACCGAAAGTTACCAGGAACTGTTTGCACAGCCCGAACTCGCAAAAGAACACGAATTCATCCTTAGCGATACGCAGCCCCGTTTGCATTACGCGCTGGAGCAGGTGTTAAGCCCCTGGGCAACTGCGCCCTTCATGCTGCTCAAAGCCCCGGAAGAAGCGGAATACCTGACGCTGCTCGGAGATGCCGTGCGCCAGCTGAAGCCGGAAGCGAACGCCGTTTTTGGCGGGCAGTATCGTATTGCGGGACATGATGTCACTTTCGAACCTGCGGCGCAGGCCGATGGCGCTTTTGCCGCTAAGGGCGAGGTGGTTACCGCTAACTGGGTCGAGGCGGAACAACTCTTTGGTTGTCTGCGCCAGTTTAACGGCGAACTTTCGCTGCAGCCGGGGCTGGTACATCGCGCAAATGGCGGTGTTCTCATCATCTCACTGCGTACCCTGCTCTCGCAGCCGCTACTGTGGATGCGTCTGAAAACCATCGTGCATCAGCAGCGTTTCGACTGGGTCGGCTACGATGAGTCTCGTCCCCTGCCTGTCTCGATTCCGTCTATGCCGCTGTCGTTAACCGTCGTGCTGACGGGCGACCGTGAGTCGTTGGCGGACTTCCAGGAAATGGAGCCTGAACTGGCTGAGCAGGCGGTATATAGCGAATACGAAGATAATATCCAGATTGCCGATGCCGACGATATGGCGCAGTGGTGCCAGTGGGTGATGACCGTTGCAGAACGTTTTGCGCTGCCAACGCCTGCGGCTGACGCGTGGCCAGGCCTGATCCGCGAAGCGGTGCGCTATACCGGTGACCAGGAAACGCTGCCACTCTGCCCGCTCTGGATCGGCAAACAGCTGCGTGAAGTGGGTGTGATTAGCGGTAACGGTGCGTTCACCGGAGAGCAGCTCACCCAGATGCTGGCTCAGCGAGAGTGGCGAGAAAGCTATCTTGCTGACCGTATGCAGGATGAAATTCTGCTGGAACAAATTCTGGTGGAAACCGAAGGCGAACGCGTCGGGCAGATCAACGCCCTGTCGGTGATTGAATTTCCTGGCCATCCGCGCGCATTCGGGGAACCGTCCCGTATCAGCTGCGTTGTGCATATTGGCGATGGCGAATTTACCGACATCGAACGCAAAGCCGAGCTGGGTGGAAACATTCACGCCAAAGGCATGATGATCATGCAGGCGTTTTTGATGTCTGAGCTGCAGCTTGAGCAACAGATCCCCTTCTCGGCCTCGCTGACGTTTGAGCAGTCCTACAGCGAAGTGGATGGCGATAGCGCCTCTATGGCTGAACTGTGCGCCTTAATCAGCGCCCTGGCGGAAGTGCCCATCAATCAGAACATCGCGATCACCGGCTCGGTGGACCAATTCGGTCGTGCCCAGCCTGTCGGCGGCCTCAACGAAAAAATTGAAGGCTTCTTCTCTATCTGCCAGCAGCGCGGTTTAAACGGCAAGCAGGGTGTAATTATTCCTGCTCCTAACGCACGCCATTTAAGCCTCAGCCAGGAGATTCTGGATGCGGTTGAACAAGAGCAGTTCGCCATCTGGGCCATCGAAGGGATTGAGGATGCACTACCCTTACTGACAAACCTGGTATGGGATGGCGAAGGGCAAACCACCCTGATGCAGACTATCCAGGAGCGCATTGCTCAGGCAACACAGCAGGATGCTCGTCACCGTTATCCATGGCCGTTACGCTGGCTGGGCTGGTTTAGTTCGAACTGATCGGACTTGTTCAGCGTACACGTGTTAGCTATCCTGCGTCCTTCACTAAAATAAGGCTTACTGAGAACATGGTAGATAAACGCGAATCCTATACAAAAGAAGATCTTCTTGCCTCTGGTCGCGGCGAACTGTTTGGCGCAAAAGGCCCACAGTTGCCGGCCCCGAACATGCTGATGATGGACCGTGTCGTGAAAATGACCGAAACCGGCGGCAACTTCGATAAGGGTTACGTAGAAGCAGAACTCGATATCAACCCGGACCTGTGGTTCTTCGGTTGCCACTTTATTGGCGATCCGGTAATGCCTGGCTGTTTGGGCCTGGATGCCATGTGGCAGCTGGTTGGCTTCTATCTGGGCTGGCTGGGTGGCGAAGGTAAAGGCCGCGCACTGGGCGTGGGCGAAGTGAAATTCACAGGCCAGGTTCTGCCTACAGCGAAGAAAGTGACCTATCGTATTCACTTCAAGCGCATCGTAAACCGCCGCCTGATTATGGGCCTGGCAGATGGTGAAGTACTGGTCGACGGTCGTCTGATCTATAGCGCAAGCGACCTGAAGGTTGGCCTGTTCCAGGACACTTCTGCGTTCTGATCGTGCTTTTCGAACCCCGGAAAGGCGAAACCTCCGCAATGCGGAGGTTTCTTTTTTGAAAGAGACGTTATCAGGCTATGAGTGCCCTGTCGCCGATGGCTTCTCGCCAGCCTCCAAGCCACTGTGACCTTTGATTTATCGTCTGATAAGGACACATTTCTTTAGAACGTCCAGCGATGCCGGCCTGATAACCACGTTGATGAGCCCGTTCCAGGCGATCTCGTTTCTGTCTCTTCATGCCTCGTTTCCCTCATTCTTTTGTCTGGTGGAAAGAAAACAGTGTCTGCACTATCTGCACAGGCACAGATAACGAATACCCCGAATTAGTCGCATCGTCAATGTTCAAAATTCATACGGGTGTCATATCTGTGAGCTACATGGAAGTTCATTTGTACAAAAATTGTGACGTGGCACAAGTAACAACCTGAGTTGAAAACGAAAAAAAACCGCAATCAGCGACAGGCCAACTGCGGTTTTAATGATGAATTTTACTTATGGCAGCCGGGAAATCTCCCTCGCGATACTGGCCGACTCCTGCGCCCAACCCTGAGCCAGGACTTTCACCATTTCGTCATAGCCATCCTTCTGCTGCTTCAGCTCCAGATGGAAAGGACGCTTAATCAGCTGCCCCTGATGGTTCAGCAACCACTCCCCGCTGATCACCACCGCACCGTCATAGCGGCCGTGGAAGCCCGTTACGGTGACGTTCAGCGTATCCTGATCGTTACCCAGCGGCTGCGACGCGACTACCCAGCCCGGAAGCTGGCTGCCCAGGTTAGCCACCAGCGTGTTGCGCAGCTGCTGATCCAGCGGGCTGGCCCACAGGTTGTTGGTCGCAATCACGTATTTAACGTCGCTGGTCTGATAGACCACGCCGTTTCCTGCCAGATAATCCGGCACGGCGACCTGCTCAACCCACAGCTGGCGGTTTCCCTGACTGGCCGTGCTTTGCCCACCGCTGTGGGTTGCCACAGGCAGCTGATAATAACTTTTATTATCTCCCCCTGAACTGCACGCCGTTAACAGCAGAGCGCCAACCATTAATAGCCATTTTTTCATTCTTTTGCCCTCTTCGGCTCAGGATCCTTTTTATCTTTCGCTTCGAACACCAGCGCATTGCTCTTCTCGTTGAGCGTTTTCAGCACCGGCTGCAGTTCACGCAGGACCTGATCAAGACGCTGCATATCTGCCACCATCTTGTTATAGGCCGCAGATCCCGGCTGGAAGCCCTGCATACTGCGGTTCAGCTCACGCAGCGTTTTCTGCATGTCCTGCGGCAGCTGCTGCATGCTCTGGCTCGCCGTGATCTTGTTAATGTTATCCAGCGTGGTTTGCAGACGGCGCATCGTTGCCTGGCTTTCGCTCAGCGAGTTTGTCGCCGCTTCAATCATCGGATTCAGTGGCAGATTGTTGATCTTGTCCAGCGTCTCCATCAGACGCTGCTGGATCTGCGCCAGACCGCTGCTCACCGTTGGGATGATCTTGTAGCCGCCGAATTCACGGATACCGGTAATCGGCGGTGCTTTCGGGTAGAAGTCCATATCCACATACAGCGCGCCGGTTACCAGGTTGCCGGTTTTCAGCGACCCGCGTAGACCGCGTTCCATCAGTTGGGTGATATGGGTAGCGATATCCTGATTTTCACCAATCTGGTTAAGCAGACGCTCTGGTTCAATGCGGATCAGCACCGGAATGCGATAGTCATCATCCAGCATCTGGCTCAGACCCGGGACGAAGAACGGCACTTGCCCAACCGTACCGAGGCGAATACCGCGGAACTCAACGGGCGCCCCCGGCTGCAGGCCGCGAACGGAGTCTTTGAAGAACATCAGGAAGTCAACGTGATCGGTATAGAGTGCATCCTGAATGCTTTTTTGATCGTCAAAGAGGCGGAAAGCAGTGTTCTCTGCAACCGGCTGCCCCAAATCCAGGCCTTCCGGCACGTCAAAACTCACGCCGCCGCCAAACAGCGTGGTCAGCGAACCCATTTCAACGCGCATGCCTGCCGAGGTCAGATCCACCGCGATCCCGCTGTCTTTCCAGAAACGGACGTTGCTGGTGACCAGGCGATCGTTTGGCGCATTGATGAAGAGCTGATAGCTAATTGCGCGTTTCTGCGGATCGAACGTGCTTTTCTCAACCGACCCGACGCGGTAGCCGCGGAACAGGACCGGGTCGCCGGCCGTGAGCTGACCTGCTTTTTTGCTGTCGAGGATCACGCGGATGCCCTTGGCATCAGGCGGCGCAAGCGGCGGTGAATCCAGAAGCTGGTATTTGGCAGGCTGGTTACCCTTAGCGCCGGGCTGCAGCTCTATGTAGGCGCCCGAAAGCAGCGTTCCTAAGCCGCTGATCCCTTCACGCCCTACCTGCGGTTTAACGACCCAGAAAACGGAATCGTCGTGCAGCAGTTTCTCCATGCCGGCATTAAGGCGCGCCTTAATCTCCACATGGGTTAAATCGTCGGTCAGGGTTGCGCTTTCGACCACGCCCACATCCACGCTACGGCTTTTGATGGTCGTTTTACCGCCCTCAATCCCCTCGGCATTGGTGGTTATCAGCGTGACTTCCGGTCCCTGATGGCTGTAATGATAAAACAGGATCCATGCACCGATCAGCGCGGTCACGATGGGAAAAATCCACACCGGTGACCAGTTTTTGACCTTCTGCACTTTCGCCTCTCCACTCTTATTTTCCATGCTCTTACTCTTCCTCATGGCTTGATTCAGGCTCACGATCCCACGATAAACGAGGGTCGAAGGTCATGGCCGCAAACATGGTCATGATCACGACCAGTGCAAACATTAAAGCCCCCATCGCGGGATAAATACTCATCAAACCGCCCATCCGCACCAGCGCAGAGAGAACGGCGATGACAAACACGTCTATCATTGACCAGCGTCCAACAAACTCGACCACTTCATAAATCAGGTGCATGCGTTCGCTGTCGCGCTTCCCATGGCCCTTCGCATCCCAACAGAGCCAGGCGATGGCGATCATTTTTAAGGTTGGCACCATAATACTGGCGATAAAGATAACGCCAGCGACCGGATAGGAACCCTCGCCCCAAAGCAGTATCACCCCGGCCAGGATCGTTGAGGGCATTTTGTCACCGAGCAAATCGGTGATCATGATTGGCAGAATGTTAGCAGGCAGATACAGCATGATGGACGTGACCAGCAGCGCCATCGTCCACTGAAGACTATTTTTACGCCGCACGTGCCCTTTCGTTTCGCAGCGCGGACAAACGTCGAGATCGGCGGGCAGCACGGCGGTACAGCATGGGCAGGAACGCAGCCCCTGACGAATGCCGGGCACGCCGACCTTCACCGTCTGCGCAAGCGTCGGTGCCGGGGCGATATCATCCCACGCCCAGCGCCTGTCAACGCACTGGAATGCACGCAGCTGGAGGACGCAGTACAGACACCACGGAATAAAGCTGCTGCCGATCCCCACGTCGCCGTACGCCATCAGCTTCACGAAACTGACCAGAATGCCCGCCAGAAAGATCTCGGCCATGCCCCAGCTTTTGAGCTGAAAAAGGATACGCGCAAGCCGGATTTTCAGTGATGCGGGCATCCTGACGCGGTTGACCAGTAAAAGGATTACGACCAGGCAAAAAGCCGGGACTATCTGGACAAACAGGAGAAAAAAAGTGCCGAGGCTAGCGTAATCTTCTGAGAACATCACGCCCGGGATCTCAAGCAAATCCACCTGGCTGGTTATCCCACCCACCTTCATATAGATGAAGGGGAAGAGATTAGAGAGCAGCAGCATAAAAAGTGCTGCAAGAGCGTAAGCAGTGGGACGCTGCCGCGGCGCGTCCCACTCGGTTGTCAACGTCGCACCGCAACGTGGACACAGGGCTTTATGTCCGTGACCAAGCTCTGGCAACGCCACGAGCATATCGCATTGCGAGCATAAAATATGCCTGTCGGCATGGTGCTGGTCACACATATGTTATCCCTGTTTATGCGCCGTTTTTCAGAGACTCAAGGTACTCCCAGCGCTCAAATGCTTCTTCCAGGGCTTTTTCAGCCGCGGACAGTTCTGACAGTACTTTCTGAGTATAGTCATGCGATTGGGTAAAGAATGACGCATCAGCAACCTGTTTTTGCAGATCCTCAAGCGCGGCCTCCAGCTCTTCAAGACGCTGCGGCAGTCCCTCCAGTTCGCGCTGCAGGTTATAGCTTAGTTTAGCCGAGGTTTTCTTGACAGTTTCTGCTTTTGTTACAGTAGCTTCAGGACCAATTTTGGACTTTGACTGCTTCGTCGCCAGCGACTGTGCCTGCTGCCCTTTTGCGTCGTGATAACCGCCTACGTATTGACCAATTCGCCCTTCACCTTCGAAGATCCAGCACTCGGTCACGGTGTTGTCAACGAACTGACGATCGTGGCTAACCAGCATCACGGTACCCTGATAGCCGTCGATCAGCTCTTCGAGTAGTTCCAGCGTTTCGACATCCAGGTCATTCGTTGGTTCATCGAGAATCAGCAGGTTACTTGGCTTCAGGAACAGGCGCGCCAGCAGAAGACGGTTGCGCTCACCGCCTGACAGCGCGCGCACCGGCGTCATGGCGCGTTTCGGATGGAACAGGAAGTCCTGCAGGTAGCCCAGCACGTGGCGCGGCTTGCCGTTTACCATCACCTCCTGCTTACCTTCAGCGAGGTTATCCATCACCGTACGGTCCGGATCCAGCTCCGCGCGGTGCTGGTCGAAGTAGGCGACCTCCAGCTTGGTCCCGCAGTGAATGCGGCCGCTGTCGGCCTGCAGCTGGCCCAGCATCAGCTTCAGCAGCGTGGTTTTACCGCAGCCGTTCGGGCCAATCAGGGCGATTTTGTCGCCGCGCTGGACCTGTGCGGAGAAGTCTTTCACCAGCACTTTACCGTCAACCTGGTAGTTGACGTTTTCCATTTCGAAGACAATCTTGCCGGAGCGGGACGCCTCTTCCACCTGCATTTTGGCGCTGCCCATCACTTCACGGCGTTCGCTGCGCTCGCGACGCATCGCCTTCAGGGCGCGCACGCGGCCTTCGTTACGGGTACGGCGGGCTTTGATGCCCTGGCGGATCCAGACCTCTTCCTGCGCCAGCTTGCGGTCGAACTCGGCATTCTGCAGCTCTTCCACGCGCAGGTTTTCTTCTTTCTCCAGCAGATAGGTATCGTAATCGCCGGGATAGGTGACCAGCTTGCCGCGGTCGAGATCGACAATACGCGTCGCCATATTGCGGATAAACGAACGGTCGTGTGAGATGAAAATAATGGTGCCGCTGAAGGTTTTCAGGAAGCCTTCCAGCCAGTCGATCGCTTCGATATCCAGGTGGTTAGTCGGTTCGTCCAGCAGCAGCACCTTCGGCCCGCTAACAAGCGCGCGGCCCAGGGCCGCCTTACGCAGCCAGCCGCCGGAGAGCGCCGACAGCTCCATATCGGGTTCCAGACCGAGCTGTGCCAGCACTTCATTAATACGGTTTTCAAGCTGCCACAGACCGTGGTGATCGAGCATCTCCTGCACTTTTGCAAGTTCGTTGAGGTTTTTGTCGCTCGGATCGGTCATCACCAGATGCGAAATCTCGTGATAGCGCTTCAGGTATTCGGCCTGTTCGGAGATCCCTTCCGCAACGAAATCGTAAACGCTGCCGGTCACGTGACGCGGCGGGTCCTGCTGGAGGCGGGAGACGATCAGATCCTGTTCGTAAACAATGCGTCCGTCATCCAGGCCCTGTTCACGGTTAAGGATTTTCATCAGCGTGGATTTACCCGCGCCGTTACGGCCCACCAGACAGACGCGCTCGTTATCTTCGATGTGCAGCTCTGCATTATCGAGAAGCGGTGAGTCGCTGAAAGAGAGCCACGCGCCGTGCATACTAATTAAAGACATTTATTTTTCCTTTCAGACCGCGGTAATAAACCAGCAGTTATGGATTTGACGGTTACGGGCAAAGTCCTGAGACAGCGTTTTTTGGCTGATTTCTTGTGCTTTCAGTCCCAGGGCTGCTAAGCCGTCATGATCCATACGGAAGCCGCGTTTGTTGTTCGAGAACATAATGGTGCCGCCTTTGCGCAGCAGGCGCTTCAGGTCGGTCATCAGGCGCAGGTGATCGCGTTGAACGTCAAAGCTATCTTCCATACGCTTGGAGTTGGAGAAGGTCGGAGGATCGATAAAGATCAGGTCGAACTGCTCGTCGGTATCGCGCAGCCAGCCCAGCACGTCGGCCTGCATCAGGCGATGCTGACGTCCGGTTAAGCCGTTAAGGCGCAGGTTGCGCTCCGCCCACTCCAGATAGGTGCGGGACATATCTACCGTGGTAGTGCTGCGCGCGCCGCCCAGACCGGCATGCACGCTGGCGCTGCCGGTGTAGGAGAAGAGATTCAGGAAGTCCTTGCCTTTACTCATCTGGCCCAGCATGCGGCGGGCGATACGGTGATCGAGGAACAGACCGGTATCCAGATAGTCGGTCAGGTTGACCCACAGGCGCGCGTTGTATTCGCCCACTTCGATAAAGTCGCCCTTCTCGCCCATCTTCTGGTACTGATTTTTGCCTTTCTGACGTTCACGCGTTTTCAGCACCAGCTTGTTTGGCGCAATACCCAGCACGGCGATGGTGGCGGCAATGACGTCCAGCATGCGCTGACGCGCTTTTTGCGCATCAATGGTTTTCGGCGGCGCATATTCCTGAATCACCACCCAGTCCGCGTAGCGGTCAACCGCCACGTTGTACTCCGGCAGGTCGGCATCATACAGGCGGTAGCATTCAATGCCCTCCTGCTTCGCCCACTTCTCAAATTTCTTCAGATTCTTGCGCAGACGGTTAGCGTAATCTTCCGCCACGCCGGACGACTTGCTGTCGGCCGCCTTCTCCGCCAGATGGTAGTTTTTCTGCACGCAGTCCAGCGGGCCGTTTTTCGCTTTAAACTGGCGATCGGCGCGCAGCTGCAGGCAGCTCAGCAGCTCCGGCGAGGCGCTGAACAGAGACAGGTTCCAGCCGCCGAAGTGGTCCTTCATATTGCGGCCCAGCAGGCTGTGCAGGGCAATCAGCGCCGGTTCGCTGTCGAGACGTTCGCCGTATGGCGGGTTGCTGATGACGGTACCGTACGGGCCTTTTGGCAGCGGGTTGGTCAGGTTCGCCACGTCTTTCACTTCAAAGGTGACCAGCTCGCCGATACCGGCACGGCGGGCGTTGCTGCGCGCACGCTCAATGACGCGAGGGTCGCTATCAGAGCCGTAGAAATGAGAGGTATATTCCGCCAGCCCCTTACGTGCGCGGGTCTGCGCGTCGTCTTTGACCTCTTTCCAGAGCGCTTCATCGTGCTGCGCCCAGCCCTTGAAGCCCCACTGGCCGCGGTGAAGTCCCGGCGCGCGGTCGGTGGCCAGCATGGCCGCTTCAATCAGCAACGTACCGGAACCGCACATCGGATCGAGCAGCGGCGTGCCCGGCTGCCAGCCGGAGCGCATCACAATGGCGGCCGCCAGGGTCTCTTTGATGGGTGCCATGCCGGTACGATCGCGGTAGCCGCGCAGGTGCAGGCCCGCGCCGCTCAGATCGAGGGAGATATTCGCCGTGTCGCCGTTCAGCCAGACGTTAATACGCAGATCGGGGTTTTCACGATCGACGTTCGGACGTTCCTTATTTTTACGGGTGAAGCAGTCCACAATGGCGTCTTTTACGCGCAGGGCACCGTACTGGCTGTTGCGGATCTCGTCGTTCACGCCGTTGAAATGCACCGCAAAGGTAGCATTCGGGGTGAAGATCTCTGTCCAGTCGATCATCTGTACGCCGGTATAGAGGTCAAGATCGCTATAAACCTTGCACTCCTTCATCGGCAGCATGATGCGCGACGCCAGGCGGCTCCACATCAGGCTCTGGTAAATAAGCCGCGTGTCGCCCTCAAAATGGACACCACCCTGAACCACCTGGCACTCTTGCGCGCCCAGGCTTTCCAGTTCAGTTTTTAACAGCTCTTCCAGCCCACGGGCCGTACTGGCAAACAGAGAATTCATATCGTCACTTTTACTCTTAGAAAATTGTCGCGCATTATAGCTAATATGGCGTGTATGTCATAAAGTTGAAGGCTTATTTTCATTCGAGGGAGTGTGCAGTGGCGACGTTATCCAGGCTTTTTATTCATCCGGTGAAATCCATGCGCGGCATCGGCGTCTCTCACGCGCTTGCCGACATGAGCGGATTTGCCTTCGATCGTATTTTTATGGTCACCGAGCCTGACGGAACGTTCATTACCGCACGCCAGTTCCCTCAGATGGTTCGCTTTACCCCTTCCCCGCTTCATGACGGTTTGCACCTTACCGCGCCGGACGGTTCCAGCGCGGTGATTCGCTTTGCTGATTTTGCGCCCGTCGATGCGCCGACGGAAGTGTGGCGCAATCATTTTACCGCGCGCATCGCCCCGGATGAGATTAACCGCTGGCTGAGCGGCTTCTTCTCCCGCGACATGCAGCTGCGCTGGGTTGGGCCTGAACTGACGCGTCGCGTGAAGCGCCACGACGCCGTTCCCCTCTCCTTCGCCGATGGCTTCCCGTTCCTGCTGACTAACGAAGCTTCACTGCGTGATTTGCAAGGCCGCTGCAAAGCCAGCGTTCAGATGGAACAGTTCCGTCCGAACCTGGTAGTAACGGGCGCAGACGCCTGGGATGAAGACACCTGGAAAGTGATCCGCATTGGCAGCGTCATTTTTGACGTGGTGAAGCCGTGCAGCCGCTGCATTTTCACGACGGTGAGTCCGGAGAAAGGCCAGAAACACCCTTCCGGCGAACCGTTGAAAACCCTGCAATCATTCCGCACCGCGCAGGACAACGGCGATGTCGATTTCGGCCAGAACCTGATCCCGCGCTCCAGCGGCGCGATCCGCGTCGGTGATGAGGTAGAAGTGCTCGCCCGTGGGCCAGCAAGGGTTTACGGCTCGGGTCAGGAAGAGGAGTTTGTCGACGTTGAGACAAACGTCGCCGCTGCGGTAGAGATTCACTGGCAGGGCAACGTGATCCGGGGTAATAACCAACAGGTTTTGCTTGAACAGCTGGAACAAGCAGGGATCCGCATCCCCTATTCCTGTCGCGCAGGCATTTGCGGATGCTGCCGCATCAGGCTGGTGGATGGCGAAGTGAGTGCGCTGAAAAAATCAGCAATTGGAAGTGACGGCACAATTCTCTGCTGTAGCTGCATACCGAAAACGTCCGTACAGCTGGAAGCTTAAACCGCCTGCTCGAGGCTGAAGGCATCCACGCGAAGCTGGGGCTTCAGCCTGTCGTTCATGACCTTAATCGCATCCCCAAGCTGCATCGTCCGCCCGGCAATCGTTACGCCGGGCTGCGCCAGCAGACAGAGTGCAGCATTTTCGCCAGGCTCAACCACCAGCAGGCTCACCTCTTCTGCGGTATCGCTCAGATTTACGCTCGCCGCATCGCCCGTTGCCGGGGTCCAGTTCATGCCGTGGGGCAGGAAATGCCAGCTCTTTGGCATTTGCGGTTTCAGGAAACGGATAGCCACCAGCGCATTTAATACCAGCTCGGCGCGCTGCTCTTTAGAGAGCACCAGATCGCGGCATTTTTCCTCAAAGGAGAAATAAAGCGCTGCATCGTCAACGCAAAAGCCCGACGGGGAAAACGCATCCGGGGTTAACATTCGGCGGGCAAAACGAGAACGAAACAACATGCCATTGGCTAAGTCGAGCATCATTCGGTCATGCTCGTCGCAAAAATACCAGCGCCAGTTATCGTCAGGTTTAATTCGCATGTGTCTCTCCCGTCCCCAAACGTCCTGTACTAAAAATGTCCTGTTTGCCGCCTCGTTTATAACACCATTAATAAAAGACTATAATGACTAAATAAGCAACAGTGACGGAATATAAAACAACCAGGGCTGGAAATAAAGCCCTGGTTATCTGATTAAGAGAAAAGATTAGATATGAGTAACGATTTCTTTAATCAGCGGCGGTCCTTTAAAAATAAAGCCGGAATAGATCTGCACCAGCGACGCACCCGCCGCCATTTTCTCGCGCGCAGCAATCACGGAGTCAATGCCGCCGACGCCAATAATCGGCAGACGACCTTTTAATTCCGCAGACAGGGCGCGAATAATTTCGGTGCTTTTTAATTGTACCGGACGGCCACTTAACCCACCCGCTTCGTCACAGTTTTTCATTCCCTGCACGAGGGAACGATCGAGAGTGGTATTGGTTGCAATCACACCATCAATATTATGGCGAACCAAACTGTCGGCAACCTGGATCAATTCTTCGGGAGAAAGATCCGGGGCGATCTTAACCGCGACCGGAACATATTTATGGTGGATCGACTGAAGTTCATTTTGTTTATTTTTAATGGCACTCAGAAGATCGTCCAGCGCTTCGCCATATTGTAAAGAGCGCAGCCCCGGGGTATTGGGTGAAGAAATATTCACCGCAATATAACCGGCATAGGCGTAGACTTTTTCCATACAAATCAGATAGTCATCTTTACCCTGCTCTACCGGCGTGTCTTTATTTTTGCCGATATTGATGCCTAATATCCCGTCAAAATGGGCTTTTTTTACATTCTCAACCAGGTGATCAACACCGAGGTTATTAAAGCCCATGCGGTTGATCAGCCCTTCGGCTTCCACCAGTCGGAACAGGCGCGGCTTGTCATTTCCCGGCTGCGGGCGCGGGGTGACGGTACCGATTTCAATGGAGCCAAAGCCCATCGCGCCCAGGGCATCAATGCACTCGCCATTTTTGTCCAGACCGGCCGCCAGACCTAGCGGATTTTTAAAGGTCAGCCCCATGCACTGCACAGGTTTTACCGGCACATTCTGACGCACCAGAGCGGCCAGCGGCGTTCCGGTAATACGACGTAATTGCTGGAATGTAAATTCATGAGCGCGCTCAGGGTCGAGCTGGAAAAGGGCTTTACGAACGAAGGGGTAGTACATGAACTCTCCTGGATTCCCGGTGTGCAAACCGGGAGGGGATTATGGGCGATCCAGGCGCGAAAGGGAATTGACCTGCGGCAAAAAATCAGCGCAAAACGCAATCGTTTACCTTCCCGTCTATTTCTTATGCACTTTTTCGCATTTTAATTGCAGATAAATCATTTAGTGGAATAACCGTGCGGTGTCACACTCCTGAAAATTGTTATGAATGTTAGATAAAAGCAAACAATTAGTTATAAGGAGGAAGTATGCGCGTCATTACCCTTGCCGGAAGTCCACGATTCCCATCGCGCTCCAGCGCCCTGCTGGAATATGCCCGCGAAAAACTCAATGCTCTGGATGTGGAAGTGTGCCACTGGAACCTGCATAACTTCGAACCTGAAGATCTGCTTTATGCCCGTTTTGACAGCCCTGCGCTGAAAACGCTCATCGAGCAGCTTAACGGCGCTGACGGCTTAATAGTGGCAACGCCCATTTATAAAGCCTCTTTTTCCGGCGCGCTGAAAACCCTGCTCGATCTGCTTCCGGAACGCGCCCTGGACGGCAAAGTCGTGCTGCCGCTGGCAACGGGCGGTACGGTTGCCCATTTACTGGCCGTGGATTACGCCCTGAAGCCGGTACTGAACGCGCTGAAAGCGCAGGAGATCCTCCACGGGGTTTTCGCCGATGACTCGCAGGTCATTGACTATCAACACAAACCACACTTTACGCCCAACCTGCAAACCCGCCTCGATAACGCTCTGGAAACGTTCTGGCATGCCCTTCACCGCAGAGATATCCAGGCCCCGGCGTTTGGTCAGCCTCAAGGAGTCGCACATGTTTAAAACGTTCACCCGTATCGGTCTGGCAGGTCTGATGGCCCTTACCTCGCTGGCCCATGCCGCAGAAACAGCTCCGGAAAGTTTACGCATCGGGTATCAGAAAGGCAGCGTCAGCATGGTGCTGGCGAAAAGCCACCAGCTTCTGGAAAAACGCTTCCCGGATACTAAATTCTCCTGGGTGGAGTTCCCTGCCGGCCCGCAGATGCTGGAGGCCCTGAACGTCGGCAGTATCGATCTCGGCAGCACTGGCGATATTCCGCCCATTTTCGCCCAGGCCGCGGGAGCGGACCTCGTCTATGTAGGCGTGGAGCCGCCTAAGCCGAAGGCCGAGGTGATCCTGGTGCCTGAAAACAGCGACATTAAAAGCGTCGCCGACCTTAAAGGACATAAAGTTGCTTTCCAGAAAGGTTCCAGCTCACACAACCTTTTGCTGCGAGCTCTGCAAGAGGCCGGACTCAAGTTCACCGACATTCAGCCCGTCTACCTGACTCCCGCTGACGCGCGCGCCGCGTTCCAGCAGAAGAACGTTGATGCCTGGGCCATCTGGGACCCGTACTACTCCGCCGCATTGCTGCAGGGCGGCGTTCGCGTGCTGAAAGACGGTACCACGCTGAAGCAGACCGGCTCGTTCTATCTGGCCGCACGTCCTTATGCGGAAAAGAACGGCGCATTTATTCAGGGCGTGCTGGAAACCTTTACCCAGGCCGATGCCCTGACCCAGACCCAGCGTCAGGAGAGCATTTCCCTGCTGGCGAAAACCATGGGCTTACCTGAGCCGGTGATCGCGAGCTATCTCAACCACCGTCCGCCGACCACCATTACCCCGGTGGACGCACGCGTCGCCGCGCTTCAGCAACAAACGGCTGACCTTTTCTATCAAAACCACCTGGTGCCAAAACAGGTCACTATTCGCGAACGCATCTGGCAGCCCGCAGGCAAAGAAGGAGCTAAATCATGAGTCTGAATCTTTTCTGGTTTTTACCCACCCACGGTGATGGACACTATCTTGGTACAGAAGAGGGCTCGCGCCCGGTTGACCACGGCTATCTGCAGCAGATTGCGCAGGCGGCGGACCGAATCGGTTTCACTGGGGTGCTCATCCCGACCGGACGTTCATGTGAAGATGCCTGGCTGGTCGCCGCATCAATGATTCCGGTCACCCAGCGTCTGAAGTTCCTGGTTGCGTTACGTCCTAGCGTCGTCTCCCCTACCGTGGCGGCACGCCAGGCGGCAACGCTGGACAGACTGTCCAACGGCCGCGCCCTGTTTAACCTGGTGACGGGCAGCGATCCGCAGGAGTTGGCGGGCGACGGCGTGTTCCTCGACCATACCGAACGCTATGAAGCTTCCGCCGAGTTCACCCGCGTCTGGCGACGCCTGCTGGAAGGTGAAACAGTTACCTTTGAAGGCAAGCATATTCACGTTCGTGACGCGAAACTCTACTTCCCGCCGGTACAGCAGCCGCGACCGCCGCTCTATTTTGGCGGATCGTCGGATGTGGCCCAGGATCTGGCGGCAGAACAGGTCGATCTCTATCTGACCTGGGGCGAACCGCCTGAGTTGGTGAAAGAAAAAATTGCCCAGGTACGCGCTAAGGCGGCCGCCCATGGCCGTAAGGTGCGCTTCGGCATTCGCCTGCACGTGATTGTGCGCGAAACCAGTGAAGAAGCCTGGCAGGCGGCGGACCGCCTGATCTCCCATCTGGATGATGAAACGATCGCCAGAGCCCAGGCCGCATTTGCCAAAACCGACTCCGTCGGGCAGCACCGGATGGCATCCCTGCACAACGGCAAGCGCGAGAATCTGGAGATCAGCCCGAACCTGTGGGCGGGCGTTGGTCTGGTGCGCGGCGGTGCGGGCACGGCGCTGGTCGGCGACGGACCGACCGTGGCCGCGCGCATCAACGAATACGCCGAGCTGGGTATCGACAGCTTCATTCTCTCCGGCTATCCGCATCTGGAAGAGGCGTACAAGGTGGGCGAGCTGTTATTTCCGCATCTGGATGTCGCCATTCCGGAAATTCCACAGCCGCAGCGGCTTCAGCTTCAGGGCGAAGCCGTGGCGAACGAGTTTATTCCACGCAAAGCCGCGCAGAGCTAAGGAGCGACCATGTCTGCCACCTCACAAAAATGGCTGCTGCGCGCCGCGCCGTGGTTTTTACCCGTCGGCATTGTGGCACTCTGGCAGCTCGCGTCGTCCACCGGCTGGCTGTCGAGCCGCATTCTGCCCTCTCCGGAGGGTGTTGTAGAAGCGTTCTGGTCGCTGAGCGTCAGCGGTGAGCTGCGGCAGCACCTGGCGATCAGCTCCTGGCGCGCGGCGATCGGGTTTTCCATCGGCGGCAGCATCGGTCTGGTCCTGGGCCTGATCAGCGGTCTTTCACGCTGGGGCGAGCGGCTGCTGGACACCTCCATCCAGATGCTGCGCAACGTGCCGCATCTGGCGCTGATCCCGCTGGTCATCCTGTGGTTTGGAATTGATGAGAGCGCCAAGATTTTCCTCGTGGCGCTGGGCACGCTGTTCCCCATTTACATCAACACCTGGCACGGCATCCGCAATATCGATCGCGGTCTGGTCGAGATGGCGCGCAGCTACGGCTTGTCCGGTTTTTCCCTGTTTATTCACGTGATCCTGCCGGGCGCCCTGCCCTCTATTATGGTCGGGGTGCGTTTCGCGCTCGGCCTGATGTGGCTAACGCTGATTGTGGCGGAAACCATCTCGGCCAACTCCGGGATTGGCTACCTGGCGATGAACGCCCGCGAATTCCTGCAAACGGACGTGGTGGTGGTTGCGATTATCCTTTACGCCCTGCTCGGCAAACTCGCCGACGTCAGCGCCCAGTGGCTGGAGCGCAGCTGGCTGTGCTGGAACCCGGCCTATACCCTTCAGGAGGCGAAAGCATGAATACTGCACGACTGAATCAGGGGACACCGCTACTGCTGAACGGCGTCACTAAACGCTACGGCGATAACACCATTCTTAACGGGCTGGATCTGCATATTCCCGCCGGACAGTTTGTGGCTGTTGTCGGGCGCAGCGGCGGCGGAAAGAGTACCCTGCTACGGCTTCTGGCCGGACTGGAAGCCCCCAACGGCGGCGACATTCTGGCAGGGACAACGCCGCTTTCGAATATCCAGGACGATACCCGCATGATGTTCCAGGACGCGCGCCTGCTGCCGTGGAAAACGGTTATCGACAATGTCGGGCTCGGTCTTAAGGGCAACTGGCGGGATGAAGCCCGCCAGGCGCTGGCCGCCGTTGGGCTGGAAAATCGCGCCGATGAATGGCCTGCAGCACTTTCGGGTGGGCAGAAGCAGCGCGTGGCGCTGGCGCGCGCGTTAATTCACCGTCCGGGCCTGCTGTTGCTTGATGAACCGCTGGGCGCGCTCGACGCCCTGACGCGAATCGAAATGCAGGATTTGATTGGATCTCTCTGGCAGGCACACGGCTTTACGGTACTGCTGGTGACGCATGACGTGAGCGAAGCCGTCGCAATGGCCGACCGGGTGCTGTTAATAGAAGATGGCAAAATAGGTCTGGATCTGACGGTAGATCTTCCGCGGCCTCGTCGCGTGGGCTCGGCAAGACTGGCGGAGCTGGAAGCGGAAGTTTTGGATCGAGTGATGAAGCGAGGGGGGACGGAGTTACAGCGAGCTAAGGCTAATGCCTGATGCCCTCACCCCGGCCCTCTCCCACAGGGAGAGGGCCGGGTTAACTTTTATTACGCTAAGGCTTTAGCAATCTTCTCGTACAGATCGCCAGACAGGTTTTCCAGCCCTTTCAGCTGCTCAAGCGCGGCACGCATTTTCGCCTGACGCTTCGCATCGTAGCGTTTCAGACGGATCAGCGGCTCAATCAGGCGCGACGCCACCTGCGGGTTACGGCTGTTCAGCTCGGTCAGCATTTCCACCATGAACTGATAACCGCTGCCGTCTTCGGCGTGGAACGCGGCCGGGTTGCTGCTTGCAAACGCGCCAATCAGCGAACGCACGCGGTTCGGATTGCTCAGGGTAAAGGAACGATGCTTCAGCAGGCTGCGCACGTTGCTGAGCGCATCGGCCGCCGGGCTGGTCGCCTGCAGGATGAACCACTTGTCCATCACCAGGCCATCCTGATGCCACTTGTCGTCGTACTCCTGCATCAGCGCGTCGCGGCACGGCAGCTCAGCGGCAACGCTTGCACCCAGCGCGGCCAGCGCGTCGGTCATGTTATCCGCTTCATGATACTGCTTGCTCACAAGGGTGTTCGCGAGCTCGGTTTCACCAAACGCCAGGTAGCGCAGGCAGGTATTACGCAGAGAACGTTTACCAATGTCCGCGTGCTCAACGCGATAAGCATCAAGCTTGTTGGCGTTATAAATGGCGAGGAACTCGTCCGCCAGCTCAGCAGCCAGCGTACGGGTCAGCGCTTCACGCACCGCCACGATCGCGATCGGATCGATAATCTCGAACAACTCGGCGATTTCCGTTGCTGACGGCAGGGTCAGAATTTCAGCGGCGAGCGCCGGGTCAATCTTCTCATCCAGCAGGATCGCGCGGAACGCGTCAGCCACGTGCACAGGCAGCGACAGCGGCTGGCCCTGCTGGTGACGGTTTACGTTGATCTTGATGTAGGTCGCCAGCAGGCTTTGCGCCGCATCCCAGCGGGAGAAATCGTTGCGCGCGTGACGCATCAGGAACGTCAGCTGCTGATCGCTCCACTTGTACTCCAGCTTCACCGGCGCGGAGAATTCGCACAGCAGAGCAGGCACCGGCTGGAAGTAGACGTTATCAAAGATAAAGGTCTGCTCGGCCTGGGTCACGTTCAATACGTGGTGTACCGGGTGGCCGCCCTTCTGCAGTGGGATGACTTTGCCTTCGTTATCGTACAGCTCAATGCTGAACGGAATATGCAGCGGGTATTTCTCTTCCTGCTCTGCCGTCGGCGGCGTGCGCTGACTGATGGTCAGCGTGTACTGCTCGGTTTCCGGATTGTAGTCGTCTTTGACGGTAACAATTGGCGTACCGGCCTGGCTGTACCAGCGGCGGAAGTGGGAAAGATCGACATTAGAGGCATCTTCCATCGCCTGCACGAAATCGTCGCAGGTGGCCGCGCTGCCGTCATGACGCTCGAAGTAGAGCTGCATCCCTTTCTGGAAGTTCTCTTCCCCCAGCAGGGTGTGGATCATGCGGATAATTTCTGCGCCTTTTTCGTACACCGTCAGGGTGTAGAAGTTGTTCATCTCAATGACTTTATCCGGGCGGATCGGATGCGCCATTGGGCTGGCATCTTCTGCAAACTGCAGGCCGCGCATGGTTCGCACGTTGTTGATGCGGTTCACCGCGCGTGACCCCAGATCGGAGCTGAACTCCTGATCGCGGAAGACGGTCAGGCCCTCTTTCAGGCTCAGCTGGAACCAGTCGCGACAGGTGACGCGGTTACCGGTCCAGTTGTGGAAATATTCGTGGCCGATGACGCGTTCGATATCGAGATAATCTTTATCGGTAGCGGTATCGGTGCGCGCCAGCACGTATTTGGAGTTAAAGACGTTGAGGCCTTTATTCTCCATTGCGCCCATGTTGAAGAAATCAACGGCGACGATCATATAGATGTCGAGGTCATATTCGAGGCCGAAGCGCTCTTCGTCCCACTTCATGGAGTTGATGAGCGAGGTCATCGCCCACGGCGCGCGGTCAAGGTTACCGCGGTCTACGAACAGCTCCAGCGCCACCTCGCGGCCTGAGCGCGTTTTGAAGGTGTCACGCAGCACGTCGAAGTCCCCCGCCACCAGCGCAAACAGGTAGCACGGTTTCGGGAACGGATCCTGCCACTGAACCCAGTGACGGCCATTCTCCAGCTCGCCTTCACCTACGCGGTTGCCGTTGGAGAGCAGGAAGGGATACAGGGTTTTATCGGCGATGATTTTGGTGGTGAAGCGCGCCAGGACGTCCGGGCGATCGAGATACCAGGTAATGTGGCGGAACCCTTCCGCTTCACACTGGGTACACAGCGCCACGCCAGACTGGTAAAGCCCTTCCAGCGCGGTGTTGGCGGCCGGGCTGATTTCATTCACGATGCGCAGCGTAAACTGTTCCGGCAGGTTGTCGATGACCAGCTGGTTGTTTTCTTCTTTATAGTCCGACCAGGCTTCATCATTGATATGCAGGGAGACCAGCGTCAGGTCTTCGCCATCCAGACGCAGCGGAACGGCGGTTGCGCTGTGGCGCGTCACCTGACTCACCGCCGTGACAACGGTTTTTGTGGCATCCAGGTCAAAAGTCAGATCGATTTCGCTAATCAGGTAATCCGGCGCACGGTAGTCGTGGCGGTATTTGGCTTGTGGCTGTTGTGTCATAGAAAACCTTATGCATCGTTTGTCGAGTAACGTTTCAATATATTCCTGTTGCGCAAATCGCGCTATGCAGAATGTTCATCTTTTCAGGGTCAAAACCCTTTTTTGCTACATTTGTATAACACGGGGCACAAAATGCCCTCGACCATAAAACGCGCTTATGTTGTGATCGGGGTTCAATAAATCACTAAACAAGGTATACTCCGGAGTTGTTTATTGTACTAAACGCTCCTGTGAGAGGATGCTACTGCGCACCTATGACTCAATTCGCTTCTCCAGTTCTGCATACGTTGCTGGATACCGACGCGTATAAACTGCATATGCAGCAAGCCGTTTTCCACCACTACTATGACGTTCACGTCGCGGCGGAATTCCGCTGTCGTGGCGACGACTTGCTCGGTATCTACGCAGACGCCATTCGTGAACAGGTCGATGCTATGCAGCATCTGACGCTGCAGGACGAGGAATATCAGTGGCTTTCTGGCCTGCCTTTCTTCAAAGCCGACTACCTGAACTGGCTGCGCGATTTCCGCTATAAGCCGGAGCAGGTCACCGTGCTTAACGATAACGGCAAGCTGGATATTCGCCTTGAAGGTCCGTGGCGGGAAGTGATCATGTGGGAAGTGCCGCTTCTGGCGGTGATCAGTGAACTGGCTCACCGCTACCGTTCGCCGGAAAAAGGCGTCGAGCAGGCGGTCGCCGCGCTGGAAAATAAACTCGCTGGCTTCTCCACGCTGACCGCAGGGCTGGACATGTCCCGCTTCCGCCTGATGGACTTTGGTACGCGGCGCCGTTTTTCGCGCGACGTACAGGAGGCCATCGTTAAACGTCTGCAGCAGGAGCCGTGGTTCGTGGGCACCAGTAACTACGATCTGGCCCGTCGCCTCAACCTGACGCCAATGGGTACCCAGGCGCACGAGTGGTTCCAGGCGCATCAGCAGATCAGCCCTGACCTGGCCAACAGCCAGCGCGCGGCGCTGGCCGCATGGCTTGAGGAGTACCCGAATCAACTCGGGATCGCCCTCACCGACTGCATTACGATGGATGCCTTCCTTCGCGACTTTGGACCTGAATTTGCAGAGCGATATCAGGGGTTACGCCACGATTCAGGGGATCCGATCGAGTGGGGCGAGAAGGCGATTGCCCATTACGAGAAACTTGGCATTGACCCGATGAGCAAAGTGCTCGTCTTCTCGGATAATCTCGACCTGGCGAAAGCGGTCGAACTCTATCGTCATTTCAACACCAGAGTGAACCTGAGCTTCGGGATTGGTACCCGGTTGACCTGCGACATTCCTCAGGTAAAACCTCTGAATATCGTGATAAAGCTGGTGGAATGTAACGGCAAGCCGGTGGCGAAACTCTCCGACAGTCCGGGTAAAACCATCTGCCATGACAAAGCGTTTGTCCGCGCATTGCGCAAAGCGTTCGATCTCCCCTTGATTAAAAAAGCCAGTTAAGCGCTTACGGGAGCCTTTATGGCTCCCTTCCCTTATTTATTTCTCAATTCTTCTCTTTTGACTGCGAAATTTACTTGTCTGATAGCGGATGGCAGGTAACATAGATATCCCCCCATAAGGGTGGACAAGTGTTTATTTTTTCCGACTATTAACAGAGAGAATATTATGAGCGTTGTGCCTGTAGCCGACGTACTCCAGGGCCGTGTCGCCGTTGACCAGGAAGTCACCGTGCGCGGATGGGTGCGTACCCGCCGAGATTCTAAAGCTGGCATCTCCTTCCTCGCCGTCTATGACGGTTCCTGCTTTGATCCTGTACAGGCCGTCATTAATAATTCTCTGCCCAATTACAATGATGACGTTCTGCACCTGACAACGGGCTGTTCCGTCATTGTTACCGGCGTGGTTGTAGCATCACCGGGTCAGGGCCAGAGCTTCGAAATTCAGGCTTCTGCCATTGAAGTCACCGGCTGGGTTGAAGATCCGGATACCTATCCGATGGCGGCTAAACGTCACAGCATCGAATATCTGCGTGAAGTGGCCCACCTGCGTCCGCGTACCAACCTGATTGGTGCGGTGGCGCGCGTGCGTCATACGCTGGCGCAGGCGCTGCATCGTTTCTTCGATGAACAGGGTTACTTCTGGGTGTCGACCCCGCTGATTACCGCGTCCGACACAGAAGGTGCCGGTGAGATGTTCCGTGTCTCAACGCTGGATCTCGAAAACCTGCCGCGCACGCCGGAAGGTAAAGTGGACTATGACAAAGACTTCTTTGGTAAAGAGGCCTTCCTGACCGTTTCCGGTCAGCTCAACGGCGAAACGTACGCCTGTGCGCTGTCTAAGATCTACACCTTCGGCCCTACCTTCCGCGCAGAAAACTCCAACACCAGCCGTCACCTGGCGGAATTCTGGATGCTGGAGCCGGAAGTGGCGTTCGCCGACCTGGACGATGTTGCGGGCCTGGCGGAAGCGATGCTCAAGTACGTCTTCAAAGCGGTGCTGGAAGAGCGTCCTGACGACATGAAATTCTTTGCAGAACGCGTAGACAGCGATGCAGTAGCGCGTCTGGAGCGTTTTGTCTCAGCCGACTTTGCGCAGGTGGACTACACCGACGCGGTGGCGATCCTCGAGAAATGCGGTGAGAAGTTCGAGAACCCGGTTTACTGGGGCGTAGACCTGGCGTCTGAGCACGAGCGCTATCTGGCCGAGAAGCATTTCAAAGCGCCGGTTGTCGTTAAAAACTACCCGAAAGACATTAAGGCCTTCTATATGCGCCTTAACGAAGACGGTAAAACTGTGGCAGCGATGGACGTCCTGGCGCCGGGCATTGGTGAAATCATCGGTGGCTCTCAGCGTGAAGAGCGTCTTGACGTGCTGGACGCGCGTATGGAAGAGATGGGGCTCAACCCAGCTGATTACAGCTGGTACCGCGATCTACGCCGTTACGGTACCGTACCGCACGCCGGTTTTGGTCTGGGCTTCGAGCGTCTGATTGCCTACGTGACCGGTGTTCAGAACGTACGCGACGTGATTCCGTTCCCACGTACTCCACGTAACGCCAGCTTCTAATCGCTAAAAGACTAAAATGGCCAGCAGATGCTGGCCATTATTTTATTCTGTATTGTCAGTTTTCGTCAGCTTAAAGTCAGCGTCTTTAAACCTTCGCCCCGTCACAACCACTACCTGTTACGTTTTGTTTCCGCGAAACATCCAGCCACAAAAAATAAACCCTATTCTTATTGCGATTATTTCATCATCGGGCAATAGCACAAATTTCAACCATTTTTACAGCCATCCAGAAGGCTTTCAGGAGTCATAAGAAAAAACGGGTCGTTTAGCGTCTGTTTATATGAATTGCCTTTATCCAAATTAATCATAAGGAATTCATATATATAGGATATGCTCTGTTGTTTAATTCGCCAGGGCACTCTGAAGTTTGAGGTGGTTCACAAAGTTCCCAAAAATACATATTTAGTTACACATATTTTCTTTCTGTTACTCAATCTTGAGAATTGTAGCACTTTCAGGCTAGCGAAACGCTTCGGCGAATGGAAAGATGCCTGTCAGATACATAAAGACACCTAACTCTCATCAATAGTTCCGGAAATATTTATTGACAGAATTTATTGACGGCAGTGGCGAGTGTCATAAAAAAACCAATGAGGGTAATAAATAATGATGAAGCGCAATATTCTGGCAGTGGTAATCCCTGCCCTGCTGGTAGCCGGTGCAGCTAACGCTGCAGAAATCTATAACAAGAACGGCAACAAGCTGGACTTCTACGGTAAAGTTGTGGGTGAACACGGCTTCACCACTTCTGGCGTACACAAAAACGCTGACTCCTCTTATGGCCAGATCGGCTTCAAAGGCGAAACTCAGATCAATGATCAGCTGACCGGTTACGGCCAGTGGGAATACCGTGCACGCGCCGGTGCAGCTGAAGGTGACCAGACTAACGTAACTCGTCTGGCTTTCGCTGGCCTGAAAATCGCTGACGCGGGTTCTCTGGACTACGGTCGTAACTACGGTATCGTGTATGACGTAGAATCCTACACCGATATGGCTCCATCCTTCTCTGGCGAAACCTGGGGTGGCGGTTATGTTGATAACTACATGACCAGCCGTTCTACTGGCCTGCTGACCTACCGTAACAACAACTTCTTCGGTCTGGTTGATGGTCTGAACTTTGGCGTTCAATACCAGGGTAAAAACGATCGTAAAAACCTGAATGAAGCAAACGGCGACGGCGTTGGTCTGTCACTGGGTTACGAGTTCGGTGAAGGCTTCGGTCTGATCGGTGCCTACAGCACCGCTAACCGTACGCTTGAGCAGAAAAAAGATGGTAAAGGCGATAAAGCTGAATCCTGGGCTGTTGGCGCGAAATACGACGCAAACAACATCTACCTCGCGACCGTTTATGCAGAGACTCGCAACATGAGCCGCCTGGGTAACAGCGGCGAAAACTATGTTCCGAATGATGATGGTAATGTTTATAACATTGCTAACAAGACTCAGAACTTCGAAGTTATCGCTCAGTACCAGTTCGACTTCGGCCTGCGTCCTTCCGTTTCTTACGTTCAGTCCAAAGGTAAAGACCTGAACGGCATCGGCGACCGTGACCTGGCGAAATACATCACCACTGGTGCGACTTACTACTTCAACAAGAACTTCAACGTGTACGGTGACTACCGCTTCAACCTGCTGGACGACAAAGATGCGTCCACCAGCTGGGTTGGCTCTGACAACCAGGCTACCGTTGGCGTAACCTACCAGTTCTAATCAGTACACCACTTTGTTATATGCTTAATGAACAGGGCTTCGGCCCTGTTTTTTTATGCCTGACAGAAAATAATGGCGACTTTTGAAAAGCCGCACGCTTTTCGTCGCAAACGGTTGGCATTTTGTAAATCTACCGTTAACCTGATAGCGGATTTCACTTCTGTAATCACAATGGAACTTCGTCATGTTTGAGAACATTACCGCCGCTCCTGCCGACCCGATTCTGGGCCTGGCCGATCTGTTTCGTGCCGACGACCGCCCTGGCAAAATCAACCTGGGTATTGGTGTATATAAAGATGAAACCGGCAAAACTCCGGTACTGACCAGCGTTAAGAAAGCTGAGCAGTATCTGCTGGAAAACGAAACCACCAAAAACTACCTCGGTATTGATGGTATCCCTGAATTTGGTCGCTGCACCCAGGAGCTGCTGTTCGGTAAAGGCAGTGCAATTGTGAGTGACAAACGTGCCCGTACAGCACAGACCCCAGGCGGTACCGGTGCGCTGCGCGTGGCGGCGGATTTCCTTGCGAAAAACACCTCTGTTAAGCGCGTATGGGTAAGCAACCCAAGCTGGCCTAACCACAAGAGCGTGTTTAACTCTGCGGGTCTGGAAGTGCGTGAATACGCCTACTACGACGCGGCAAACCACTCTCTCGACTTTGACGGCCTGCTGGCGAGCCTGAGCGAGGCGCAGGCAGGTGACGTGGTGCTGTTCCACGGCTGCTGCCATAACCCAACCGGTATCGACCCGACGCTTGAGCAGTGGCAACACCTGGCGAAGCTGTCCGTAGAGAAAGGCTGGCTGCCGCTGTTTGATTTTGCCTACCAGGGCTTCGCCCGTGGCCTGGAAGAAGATGCCGAAGGCCTGCGCGCGTTCGCAGCCGTGCACCAGGAGCTGATTGTCGCAAGCTCGTATTCTAAGAACTTCGGTCTGTACAATGAGCGCGTGGGTGCCTGTACGCTGGTTGCCGCTAACGAAGAGACCGTCGATCGTGCGTTCAGCCAGATGAAATCGGTTATCCGCGCTAACTACTCTAACCCACCGGCACACGGTGCGTCTGTTGTTGCGACTATCCTGAGCAACGATGCGCTGCGCGCTATCTGGGAACAAGAACTGAACGATATGCGTCAGCGCATCCAGCGCATGCGCCTGCTGTTTGTGAACACCCTGGCTGAGAAAGGCGCGGATCGCGACTTCAGCTTTATCATCAAACAGAACGGTATGTTCTCGTTCAGCGGCCTGACCAAAGAGCAGGTTCTGCGTCTGCGTGAAGAGTTTGGCGTGTACGCCGTGGCCTCTGGCCGCGTGAACGTTGCAGGCATGACGCCTGACAACATGGCGCCACTGTGCGAAGCGATTGTCGCCGTACTGTAATTTGCGCCCATAAAAAAGCCTGCGTTATGCAGGCTTTTTTTATTCGGGTTACCAGACAGGCATTTCATCCTGAAGGAACGGGTTATGGAGCCGTTCATAGCCCAGCGTCGACATCGGACCGTGTCCAGGGATAAACGTTACATCATCACCCAGCGGCAATAACTTCTGTTTAATCGACTGAATCAGTTGACCGTGGTCACCGCGCGGAAAATCGCTGCGTCCTACGCCACCTTTGAAGATCACATCGCCGGAAATCAGCAGACGGGACTGGTTATCGAAGAAGACGATATGGCCTGGCGTATGCCCAGGACAATGCAACACCTGTAAAGTCACATTCCCTATGCTAACGCGCTCTCCTTCGTTCAGCCAGCGATCGGGCGTCAAAGGCTGACACTCATCCAGGCCAAACATGCGGCTTTGGGCGGGTAACCCCTGCAGCCAGAACTCATCTTCTTTTTCCGGACCAACTATCGGCACGCCGTAGTGTTCAGCCAGTTCAGCCGCTGCACCCACATGGTCGAGGTGACCATGCGTCAGTAAAATCTGCATGAGCGTCACGCCGCTGTCGGCGACTTCCTGCTTGATCTTCTCAGCGTCACCGCCGGGATCGACAAGCGCGGCCAGTTTAGTCTGTTCGCACCAGATCAATGAACAATTCTGGGAGAACGCGGTAACCGGAATAATACGATAGTTCATACTGCTCCTGTGTTTCGTTATTACCAGTGCCGAACCGGACCGGTATCAATATGCACAAAGTTGCTGCTGGGGTAATATCCTACACCACCTGCGCGCATAGATAACGCAGCTTTGCGAATATTGGCTAACGAAACGCCTTCAATATGGAAGTCCATTGCCTGTCCCTTCGTGTGATAGCTTTTTTTCGCTACCCCGCGACTGTGGGCGCGCAGTTCATTATTGGTATCAATCGAGCGATAGCCAGAAATGAGCTGAACCGGCTTGCTGGTGCCCAGCAGGCCCTGAAGGCGGAAAAGCTGATCAAACAGTCCTGGATCGATGGCTTTTATTTTATTCGCGCGGAAATCACGGAAAAAATGGTTAAGTCTTGCTAATTCATCCTGAATATAGCCTCTGCCATCGAAAAACTCCGCTTTTAACGACTCACCGGTATGAAGATTGTTGAGCGTTAAAACTCGCGGACGAGGTGTCGAGAGGGTGGCAAATGCTGGCGTCGGCAAGATGGCCGCTGCGCCAAGCGCAACACCACCTAACGCCAGCAGTTTGCGGCGATTAGCGTCAAATTTGTCCATGATAATCAGGTCTACAGGTAAAAGAAATCGTAATATGCTTAGCGCACGAAGGGCACCTTAACTGGCAAAACCGGGTACGTCAAGGCGCCCAACCCCAGTGAATACGCGGCTTACAGCGATATTGCCCCTTATTCACCCTAACTTACGACAATCATTTTTCCCGAACTGCTTCATTTACCTGATTAATTGTTCCGCTTTTGGCAAAATTTGTGCGCCGGATCGCGCGGTGAGATCATAATTGTAAATATCTGTACGGTACTGAGTACGCCCGTCTTCGCCAACAAACGCCGTCAGATAGTAGAGATTGACCGGAATGTTGTGTCGAATATTAACGTAACGCGTATCCCCCTGCTTCAGGGCATCCGAAATGCGCGTATCGTTCCAGCCCGCATCCTGCAATAGCATATTGGCAAGCTCCGAGGCTTTGTTCACGCGTACGCAGCCAGAACTCAGCGCGCGAGTATCTTTCTGGAACAGGTTGTGGTTCGGCGTATCGTGCAGATATATAGCGTCTGAACTCGGCATATTGAACTTGTAACGCCCTAAAGAGTTATGCGCCCCGGGTGCCTGCTGGAAACGGAACGGCAGATTAGAAGCCGTAATTGTCGACCAGTCGACCATATAAGGATCGATGGCCTCTTTACTGTTCCATCCGCGCATCACCGTATAGCCATGACGTTCCAGATACCCCGGATCGTTCCAGACCTTCGGCAGAATGTCTTTTCTCGCCAGCGTCGGCGGCACGTTCCATGGTGGGTTAACCACCACGTTATTCAGCGCGCTGCTCATCATCGGTGTTTTACGATCCGGACGCCCGACAATCACGCGCGACGCCAGTTTTTCGCTACCGTCCTGATAATAGACCAGGGAATAAGCCGGAATGTTAACCATAATTCCGGTAGAGAGTGTTCCCGGCAGCAGGCGCAAACGCTGGATATTGAGCGCCAGCACCCCTGCCCGCTGCGCAGGCGATACGTTCAGCCAGTCTCGCGTCGTCTGGCCAATGACGCCATCGGCCCCCAGCCCCTGTGCGGTCTGGAATTGCTTCACTGCCGCAACCAGCTCGCGATCGTATGCTGCGGGTTTATTGCTGACGGCAATCGTTTTTTTCTCTTTCACGGGAGCTGACGGGCTGACCGCCGCATTTTGCGGATCGTCGCCTGGCAACGCAATATGTGGCCCGCCATCAAGAAGACCGGAGCGAGTCAGGATCTCGCGCAGGGCAGGCACATCGCTGCTCCACTGCCCCGGACGCAGCGTCGCGGTGCCGCGCATCTGAGGCCATGGGCGCGAGTCACCCACCAGCGCGAGGAGCGACTGGTGCAAAGTGGCATATTGTGGGTGCGCCGGTGCGAGGCTGGCGATAAAGCGCGGCAGTTCGCCGTTATCCAGCGCTAACTGCCATTGGTTAATCACCGACAGTGCCGGCGTCGCCAGCTTGTACGGCTTATCGCTGTAAAGCCAACGGTTGCCGTTGACCGGAATACCCGCCACGAACTGCAGGTAGCCCATCATGGCATCGGAAAGCACTACGTCCCGCGCCTGCCCGGTGACGGCAGGATCGGTTAACAGCTCAACCCATTTTGTAAACTGCGGCTGAAACCCTGCAATCGCGACCTCCGCCAGCTGCTGCTGGAAGGCGCGAACGGCATCGCGGTTTTCCCACATCGGTTTCATATCGCGGGCAGCATAAAGGAGCGTGAGCTGATTGAGATAGACAGGCGCGTACCCGGACGGCAGCCCCGACTGCAGCTGCTGGCTGAGCGATTCGGCGTCGATGCCTTCCGGCAGCGGCTTAATACCGGCCATGATAGCCGTTGCCGGAGACTGGTCCAGAGGCTGGGACAACGACGTTGGCTGCGCGCCCGTCGTTGCCGAGCTGTCAGTCGGCACAATTTCAGGCTCGTCGGCCTGGGCGGTTAACAGTGGAGCAAACATCACTGCCAGGCATAAACTTAGCGCCGACAGCTGACGACCACATTCTTTCTTAAGCAACATCCCTTGCCCCCTGTTTTCACGACATGCCCATCACGTTGGGGCTTTCTTTCATTATAGGTAGACGGCTAAGCTGTTGCCTTACCTTATGTAAAGAAGTTTAAAGATAACGCAGCCCTAAGCACAAGTTAAGTTTAAAAAAAAGCGGCGCCAGGGCGCCGCTTCGGGTCAGAAGACGCTTCAGGAAGCGTCCGCCGTGGTTTCAGGCAATGATTCTGGCGGCTGCGGCGCAAAGCCACGCAGCCCAACAACGTGAACGTGTTCGCTGTTCTGGAACACTTTACGCACCAGCTTGTAGGTTGTCCCTTTTTCGGGACTGATGTTCTCAGGTGCCGCAATGATGAGCTGCATATCGAGACGTTCGCAAAGCTCAAAAAGCGTGGCAATGGAGCGCGCATCAAGACGCGCAGCCTCATCAAGGAACAGCAGTCGGCATGGGGAGATGTCTTTGCCGCGCAGGCGGCGCGCTTCGTCTTCCCAGCTCTGTACCACCATCACCAGAATTGACATACCGGTACCGATCGCTTCACCGGTAGAGAGCGCTCCGGATTCCGCACGCAGCCAGCCGTCTGAGCCACGGTTTACCTCAACTTCCATTTCCAGATAGTTACGGTAGTCCAGCAGCTCTTCACCGATGGTTTGCGGCGTACGCTGCCCCATATCAATCTGCGGGTTCAGGCGCTGATAGAGCTTCGCCAGCGCTTCGGAGAAGGTCAGACGGTTACTGTTAAACAGATCCTGATGCTGCTCGTGCTGCTCAGAAAGCACTTCCAGCAGGGTGGCATGCGCTTCACGCACGTTAACGTTGAGGCGCACGCTGTTCACCTGACCAAACGACACGCTCTGCAGCCCCTGGTTGAGCTGGCGGATACGGTTCTGCTCGCGCTGAATGGTTTTACGAATAATGTTCGCCACGCTGCGGGAGCTGATTGCCAGCTTCTGCTCGCGGGAGGTCAGCTCTTCCGTCAGACGGCCCAGCTCGATTTCCATCTGTTCGATGGCTTCGACCGGATCGTCAGTACGGATGATGTCCTGGCGAATACGCTCGCGCAGGTGCTGGTAAACCGCCACGAAGAACTGGATTTTACGTTCAGGACGTTTCGGATCCTCTGACATGCGCAGGACATCGCGCAGGTGTTCGTTATCCGCCACCGCCAGACGCAGGGCACCCAACGCCTTATCCGACATGGAACGCAGCTCATCGGCGGAGAGATATGCCAGCTCACGACGGTGCAGACGACGCTCAACGTTATTGTCTTTCACCATGCGCATCACCGCGCACCAGCCCGCCTTGGCGGTCACGACCTGCTCACGCATTTCGTGATAATCGCGTTCCAGCTTGCGCAGGCGACGGGTCAGGTTATCCATTTCGGCTTCGCAGAAGGTCAGCGCTTTTTCCAGCTGATTACGACGCGCACGGTTATTGCTGAGCTGCGAATGCAGTTCGTCACGACGGATACGCGCACGCTCTTCTGCCCCGCTGTCGGCACGAACGCCGATGTCCTGAAGCTCTTTCTGCAGATCGTTTAACAGCTCTTTCTTGGTGTCGAAGGAGCTTTTCAGCGAGGCCAGCACCTGGTTGTACTGGTTCAGCTGAGCGGAGTGGCTGCGCATTGCTTCGCGGGCGCGAGTACGTTCCGCTTCAGCCTGCTCAAGACGCTGACGCAGCTTTTCGTTCAGGTCACTGTTACCGCTCAGCATTTCCGCCGAATCGGAGTAGCCGAAGTGGGCGCGACGCTGCACCACCTCCGTCAGGGCAAACGCCTGCTGACGCGCCTCGCGCTGCACCTGCTGTGACCAGGCATAATCTTCTTTTAACTGCTCAAACTGCTCCGGGTCGCTCTGCAGAACAGAAACAACAGGCTCCAGCTTCGCCAGCTGATTGCCGTGCTGCTGCACGAAGCGCGCGGCTTCCTGCGCTTCATCCAGACGCTCCTGGATCTCGTCCACGCGATCGGCCAGGGTGTCATCCGCCAGCAGATTCAGGCGCGGCAGAATACGGTTAAGGGCCGCGACGCCCTCTTTCGCCTGCTCGAACTGGACGCGGCTCTGCTGGTTGTCGCTTTCATGGCTGGCAATCGCCCGCTCCAGCTCGCCGCGACGGGTATTGAGCTTGCGGATTTCCGCTTCCGGGTCAGCTTCAAAGGCCACGGCCAGATGGCTGCCGATAAAGCGGCTGAACGCCTGATGCAGGCGCTGGGTTTTCTGCACGTCAAACGACAGGGTCGCAAAACGTTCAGACAGCGTTTCACGCTCGGCGTGCAGGCTTTCGATGCGGCTTTCGCGCGCGGCGCGGCCAAACAGCGGCAGCTCAGGGAAGCGGGAATAGCGCCACTGACGGTCGGCGATTTTCACTACCACCGCTTTTTCCAGCTCGTCGACGCTGAATACGCTGTCATCGAACGACTGCGGATCCCCTTCGATCAGGTAGAGATCTTCCGGACAATCTTCCAGGCCGGCAAGCTGCTCAGAAATCAGCGACAGATCCGGGACCACTATCGCGTTGCGGGATGGACCGTACAGCGCGGAGAAGTACGGGGCATCATCAAGACCTACATCGTCATAAATCTCGGACAGCAGCACGCCGCCAAAACGCTCGGCGAGTGCATTCAGGCGCGGATCTTCTGACCCGCCCGGCTGGCTTAAGCGTTCAATTTCTTCGTCGACGTCACGCTTGCGCGCGCCCACTTCATCACGCTCAACAATGGCTTCGCGCTCGCGCTCCAGCAGCTGCTGCAGGTATTCTGTCACTTCCTGGCTGGATTCGAACTGCTCGCCGCACTGTTCGCTGAGCTGGTTCAGGCTGCTTTGAGCCGCCAGCCAGACCGGCGCCCGCTCCAGAAGCGTCTTCGAACGGGACTGAAGCTGCTCCAGCTCCTGACGCAGAGTCATACGCTGTTCGCTGGCGCTGGAGACCGTGTCTGAAAGCGCAGCGATACGCGCTTCCAGCTCCTGATGCAGGGCCTCAAGCTCGTCGAAATCGTAATTTTTTCCCTGACGCTTGCAGAATTCCGCCAGCAGACGCTCGGCTTCCTGCTGCTCGCGCAGGCGCTGCTCCAGCTCGTTCAGACGCATACGCAGCGGCTGAACCTGCTCGGCCAGATGGCGCTGGTTCACGCCGTCGCGCAGCAGCTCACGGGCAACGTCCCAGGCTTCGCTACGCGCCAGCGGGCCGTTAATCGCAACGACTAACTGATAAGCCTGCTCAAACTGGCTGTGCGCCGTTTGCGCGACGCTCATTTTCTGTTCGAGGGACAGCAGTTTTTCGGTGGCTTCCTGCTCTTTGGCCTGGAAGGTATCCAGCCACTCGTCGGCGCTTTCCGGCGTCAGGTCAGGCAGATGGCACAGCTCTTTCGCGCGCTGCAATGCCTGCAGTGCCTGGGTGTACTGAATCGCGCGCGTCTGCTGCACGTCCAGCGCCTGCTGGTAATCGGCAAGCTGGCTTTTCAGCTCATCCACTTCCAGCTCGGCGGCTTCGGCGCGGGCTTCGTTCTCTTCCTGCATGTCGGCGGCTTCGGCCACCACTTCATTTTGCTCTTCGAGACGGATCTGCAGCTCGTCGAGGTCCGCTTCATAGCGCTCGATTTTTTCCTGCTGACGGAGCGCAGTTTGCACCAGGTTCAGGTGATCGCTGGCGGCCTGGTAGTCGGCTTCAAGGTCGCCCTCGGCACCGTTGTGCTCACCGAGTTCGCGCGCCATTTCGACGTGCTTGTACTGCTCGGCCACCAGCTGTTTACGGGAGGTAAACAGCTCGCGACGGTATTCTAATGCCTGATCGAGGTGGACGCGGCGCTCGTTGGCGTGGCGCATGTAGTCCGCCGCCACGTAGTTGGTGGCTTCGCTGATCAGGTGTTTAAACAGGTCACGATCGGACTGGGTAACGCGAATCGCTTCCAGCGTCATACGGTTTTCACGCAGCGCCGCTTCCATATCCTGGAAGGCCTTACGCACCCCGCTGTTTTCCGGCAGCAGGTAGTCGCGCAGGGAGCGGGTAATCGCGCTGGAGATACCGCCGTACAGAGACGCTTCAATCAGGCGGTAGTATTTGCTACGGTCTGATGCGGTACGCAGACGACGCGCCACCACGCCCAGATCGAACATGAGCGAGTGGTAGTCGGTAATCGAGTTGAACTGCTTGAACTGCACGCCTTCGATCGCTTCGAGCTTATCTTTCAGCTCCTGCAGCGTTAGCACGCGCGCCTGGCGTTCGTTCAGAGTTTCCGTCAGCAGCGCCGTCGGCTGCACGGAGGTCGGCAAGCCCTGAATCGCAAACGGCTTGATATCCACTTTACGGTCGCGGCCGGCGACCTGCTGCAGGCGCACGCCCACGACTACACGCTGATGGCGGGAGTTAATGACGTCCAGAACCGAATAACAGACGCCGGCCTTCAGCTTACCGTGCAGACCTTTATCACGGGAGCCGCTTGTTGCCCCCGCTTCGGTGGTGTTACGGAAGTGAAGCAGCGTCAGGTCAGGGATCAGCGCCGTGACAAAGGCCGCCATGGTGGTGGATTTACCCGCCCCGTTACCGCCGGAGAGCGTCGTGACCAGCTCATCCAGATCGAACGTTCGGGCAAAGAAGCCGTTCCAGTTAATCAGCGTCAGTGAGCGAAATTTACCGCGTTCAATCATTACTCTTCCTCCCCGCTATCCGGCAGATTCTCTTCATGCTCATCATTGAGCTGCAAATGGTTTTCCACCGGCATCGCTTCACCGTCACGGATCATGCGAAGCTGCGCTTCACGCGCGTCATCGCCCGCACGCACGTCGGCGCCGAAGCGGAAGACAGATTCCGTAATGCGGAATTTGCTGCTGTCATGGCCCATAAACCAGACCATTCCCAGACGACGCAGACGGTTCAGGGAAGAGCGAACCTTTTCCTGTAATTTCTGACGGTCAAGATCCGAACCCGTGGAACGGTTGTTCACCAGCTTGAGCAGCTTGCTCTCATCTGCCAGCGTCAACAGCTCGTCGTAAAGTTCCTGCTGGGTGAAGATCCCTTCATTCGCCAGACGTTCCGGGCTGAGGTAGAGGTAGCAAAGAATTTTGCCGACCATCATATCCAGCTCGGAAAGCACGGAACGCGGAATCAGCGTCGTGGAGCGCGGGCGCAGGTAGAAAAACCCTTCCGGCGCGCGGATAAGCTCCACGTTGTAGCGCGCGTAAAACTCTTCCAGGTACTCCTGAAAGTCCATCAAAAAGGCGTGATTATCCAGCTCGTCTAAGCCAATGTGACGACCGGCACGCAGCTGGCTGTCCAGCGCCGGAAATAACGGATTCGCCAGCGCCTGTGCCAGCTTAACCGGCATCACTTGTTCAATATTTGTCAATGACATGCGCCTGTACCTTGGCTCCGTAATCGTTAATTGGCTGCCACTTCGGCGGCAGTCCGGTGAAATCTGCTTGCGCGATACCCAGGCGCACCGCCTGGTCTACCACAATGCGGGCAATGTCGAAGTGGCGCGCACGAGGATATTGCGCCAGATAGTCGCGCACCACGAGTCCAAGATCCAGCGGAGCTTGTCTGGTTTTGTAGACCGCGAGCTGTTCTTCGATCATCGCCGCAAGCTGCTCGCGAATTTCGTTAAATTCTTCGTATTCCAGATCCGGCGGCAGTTCACCGGTCACCTCTTCATCGCGCAGCGCCATCTCTTCGTCACGCATATCCAGCAGACGATCGGCATTGGCGTAGGTCAACGCCCACGGCGCATCGAAATAGGTCTGTACCGACTGACGCAGACGCTGAGCAAACACGCGGTTTTTATCCATATCGATCGCGGTACGGATAAATTTATGCACGTGTCGGTCATAGCCGATCCACAGGTCGATCGACTGCTGGCCCCAGCTGATAATACGGTCGAGTTTGCTCTGCAGGTCGAACACCAGACGGTCAATAAAGTGCAGATCGTCGTGCGCCAGGGTCGCATCCTGGATGCGCAGAAGGTTCGCCTGAAGCTTATCCCCTGCGGCTTCCAGCGTATCCTGGAGCTCACGCAGCGTGCCGGAGGTTTCTGACAGCAGAAGTTCGCAGCTGGAGATGGCCGCTCGCCAGTCTTTATTCAGCAGCTGCGCGATATCGTCTTTCACCTGCTGCTGCTGCTCGTCCATCAGGCGCTGGGTGAGATCGATACTATCGAAAATCTCGGCCACCGAATATTTCAGCGGCGCGTAGACGTTACGGTGCCAGTGGAATTCGTCACCGTTTTCATCCGCCGCGTCGGCAGCGCGCTTAAGCTCACCCGCCACGATCGAGAGCTGCATGGAAAGACGCAGCGTGGAAAATTCACGCTGGCGGATATAATAATCGGTGATGCCGATGCCCAGTGGCGTCAGACGATAGATGGCGTTTCCTTCCGCCTGCTCGCTGGTAAAGCGGTTCAGCAGACGTTGACGCACCATATCGTTGATCGCGTTGTTGGCACGCACGCTAATGGTTTCGCTGGTTTGCTCAAACGCATCACTGACATGGCGGAACGCATCCACCAGTTCACCCTCGCTCATTTCACCATCCAGCCGTTCACCGTTCAGCGTGGCAACCGCCAGCAGGAAAGAGAGTCTGTCTACCGGCAGCGAGATGGAGAAATCGTTTTTCCTGGCCCAGGCAACCAGTTCGGGGACTGTCTGGGAAAATTCACTCATAGGTTATCCTTGCATCTGCGGCTTGTGCGCGGTGACGTGAATATAGCGGCCAAGGCTGATAAAAGGCTCCTGACGGCAATACCGCGTTTCTAATTCTGTTAAGGTGTCAAAACAGTCACGCTGTTTGTGTTTTTCACGCAGATAATCATGAAACACCCTGACGCCCGTCTTCCCGACTATCTGCCAGCCAATCGCTTCCAGCCAGCCATAAACCTGCTGCGGATCGCGCGGATAGTCCGGGGAAAGCGTGCGCTTTTTCTTTTTGGGCATCCCGACCTGAACATAGTCGAAGTTTCCTGCAACCATGTTGTGCATCAGAAAGCCGTTAGCATTGTAGAACATCAGCGACAGCGTGCCGCCAGGGCGCAACATCGACCACAGGGTTTGTAACACGCTTTGCGGATCGGCAACCCACTCCAGCACCGCATGAAACAATATCAGATCAACCTGGGTTTCCAAATGCTGTGCGATGTCCTGAGCGGCGCATTGTATAAAATGCATGTTGTCGCTCACACCTTTCTCTTCTGCCGCACGCGTCGCCCGGGCGACCATTTCAGCAGAAAGATCGCAAAGCGTGACGTGATGACCGCGTTCAGCCATTTTTATGGCCGTCTGCCCTTCACCGCCACCGGCGTCCAGCACGCGCAACGTTTGACCACCGAACGTAGCGAGAATGGTGTCCAGATCCTGCCAGAGGATCGTCTGACGGAGCTGCCCTTTCGTGGTGCCATAAATGTTGCGCGAAAACTTTTCCGCGATGTCATCAAAATTGCGATCCCGCATTGGGAGAGTTCCACTCGCTAACTGCAAAACCGCTATTTTGTCACACCCGCGCGGAGAATGAACCTCTCTGGTGTAATATCACGGGTAATCACCTGCTATATGGTCAAAAAAGGAACCAAAAAGGATGCTTTTTACCCTTAAGAAATACATTGGAGGGATGATGCTTCCCCTTCCGCTGCTGCTCATCATCATCGCGCTGGGGCTGGCGCTGGTGTGGTTCAGTCGCTTTCAGAAAAGTGGCAAAACGCTTATCACGCTCGGCTGGTTAGTCTTGCTGCTGTTAAGCCTGCAACCGGTCGCGGATGGTCTGCTACGCCCCATCGAAAACAAGTACCCGACATGGCAGGGAAAGCAGAAAGTGGCGTACATCGTGGTGCTGGGCGGCGGATATACCTGGGATCCTGACTGGGCCCCCAGTTCAAACCTGATCAACAACAGCCTGCCGCGGCTGAACGAAGGTATTCGCCTATGGCTGGCGAATCCGGGATCAAGAATAATCTTCACCGGCGCGGCGGCCAAAACGAACCCGGTGAGCACGGCTGAAGCGGGCGCCAGGGTCGCTGAATCGCTCGGCGTACCGCGTTCTTCAATAATCACTCTCGACAGCCCAAAAGATACCGAAGAAGAGGCTGCCGCTGTGAAGCAGGCGATTGGCGATGCCCCGTTCTTACTGGTGACCTCCGCCTCACACCTGCCGCGCGCGATGATTTTCTTTGAGAAGCAAGGCCTGCACCCGCTTCCCGCGCCGGCAAACCAGATGGCCGTCGACGCGCCGCTCAACCCGTGGGAGCGGGCTATCCCCTCCCCGGCGTGGCTGATGCATAGCGACCGCGTCGGCTATGAGACGCTTGGACGCCTCTGGCAGTGGCTGAAGGGATCGTCAGGCGAGCCAGGGCAACAGTGATTTTGTTGCCAGATCGAAGTTTGCGCGATTAAAACGTCCGGTGTTCACCAGCTGCGCGACTTCATCCCAGAGCAGGTAGAGCCAGCGCCGCCAGAGAAATGCTTCCGCAACAGGGGCGCGCTGAAGGTAATGCCACAGTAAACCTTCCGCCGCCCCGCTGTCGCTGAGCCTGAAGAGCTCATATTCGCGCGGAGCCCAGAGCATGATCCCCGGCCCGAGCATCGCCAGAAGCTGATCGCTGCGGGCATCTTTGAGCATGCTGCGCAGGGTGAAATTACCGTGGATCAAAACGCAGTTGTCATTAAAGCCGTCGAACAGTGCCGGTAGGCACTCGCGGGTGCGAAACAGAATACGTTTGTCCTGCATGGTTAAACCGGTATTGTTGAACTGGTTAAGCGTCCCCCAGAGCACTTCCACCCGCTGGCGGTACCACTGCGGCCACAGGTTTTCCTGAGTGCTGTCGACCGGACCAACAAGCCCGCGGCTATCCTGACGGTGCCAGGCCAGCAGCGCCTCGACAATCTGGTCTTTTAACTGCTCCCAGCGTTCCGGCGTGCGCGCAGGCGCTTCAACGGACACACCGCGTAAACGCTCAATCAGCAGCACGTCCGGGCCGGGGTGTTCCTCGTGGGTCATCACGCCGTACACCGTCGGCATACGGACGGTCCCCTCCCGCGCCAGCATCGACATTTTCCATGCAAGCTGCCTGGCTACTCCCGGCGAGGTGAAACTTCTGGCCATCAGCGGCATTGGGTTGCCCTGACTGTCATACAATGACCAAAGCGCGGTATCGGCCTTTTCACTCACGCATTCTACCCGGCTTAATTTCTCACCCAGCAGATGGCTAAGTTCGGCACGCAGCTGTTCCATATGAGATTACCCCCATTAAGACTACTGCTTTTATAATGAGCGTCCTTAATGAAGATGTCACCCGGAAGAGATCAATCAGGAAAAAGAAAGTGAAAAATAAAGCGGAGAGTGCATCCCTCACTGCGGAGAGATGCCGGTAAGATTAACGCAATTCGGCTCGAACGCGCTCAAGATCTTCAGGGGTGTCTACGCCCGTGCCGGGAACTTCCTCAGCAACGGCAACGTGAATTTTCTCGCCATACCAGAGCACGCGAAGCTGCTCCAGCATTTCGATATGCTCCAGCGGGCTCGGCGCCCAGGCCACATAGCGGCGAATAAAGCCGGCGCGATAGCCGTAGATCCCAATATGACGCAGGAAGGTATCACCGATGGTCTCTTTAGAAAGCGCAAAGCGATCGCGATCCCACGGAATCGTAGCTCGGGAGAAATAGAGCGCATAGCCTTCCGCATCCATGACGACCTTCACCGCATTCGGATTGAATGCCTCTTCAGCGTGGTGAATGGGTACCGCCAGCGTGGCCATTCCGACCTGACGCTGGGCCAGGTTTTCGGCCACCTGACGGATAATCACCGCCGGGATCATCGGCTCGTCACCCTGCACGTTTACGATGACCGTATCATCACTGAAACCACATTTCTCAACCACTTCCGCCAGACGTTCGGTGCCGGACTGGTGATCGGCGCGGGTCATGCATACCTCACCGCCTGCTGCCTCAACCGCACGGGCGACGTCAGGATGGTCGGTAGCAACAATTACGCGATCGGCACCGGATTCACGCGCGCGCTCAAGGACATGCACAATCATCGGTTTACCGTTGATATCCACCAGCGGTTTACCCGGCAGACGCGTTGAGGCATAACGCGCAGGGATAATGACAACAAAACTCATGGTTTGCTCTCTTCTGCTACCAGGGAGCGGGCTTCATTTTCCAGCAGTACCGGAATGCCGTCACGCAGCGGGAAAGCCAGGCTGTCCAGCTTGCAAATCAGCTCCTGTTTGTCCTGGCTGTAGTAGAGTTTGCCGTTGCATACCGGGCAGGCAATAATTTCAAGTAAACGGTGATCCATAGTTCCTCCGTATGGGTAATCGCTAAAGCTTAACACATTCCCTTTTCAGGGCGTGCCTGTTTCCCAGCCACTTCGACAGGATGTAAACAATCCATCGGGTACCCGGCCCAGCATCACGTCGCGGGCACCCTGCCAGCACGCGAATTCGCTAATGGCGGACGTTAACCCTTTTTCCAGGCTCGCCGTCACCCTGACGCCTTCTTGCAGATAAAGCGCAATGATTTCAAGCGTTCCGGTCTTGCGGTGCATTTTGGCATCCATACGCCCGACCAGTTGCCCCTTGTGCAGCAGCGGTAAAACAAAATAGCCGTACTGGCGCTTTGGAGCCGGGGTATAACATTCCAGCCGGTAGCTAAAATCGAACAGCTGCTCGGCGCGTTTTCTGTCCCAGACGACTGGGTCGAAAGGCGACAGCACCGCACTGTGGGTTGCCTGAAGTTTCCCCTCTAGGGCCAGAGGCAGCAGCGGGAGGAGATCCGCATGCAGCCACATTTCGCCCAGCGTTTCCACCGTGACGGGGATGATGCGCTGTTCGCGTTGCCAGATGTCCAGCAGCGGTTTCAGCGCGGGCTGGCGAAGGCGGTAATAGTCTGCCAGCCATTGGGGGCGGAAAATCCCCAGGCTGCGGGCGCTGTTCTCCAGCATGATGGCCTCGGCAGTCTCCTGGGTAAGCAGGTCACGCTCGTCGTCCCAGTGCGGCATCACGCGATGCGTCAGGTCGTAGACGCGCTGAAAATTACGCCGCTCAATCACCATGACTTTACCTGAGGTGAACAGCCCTTCGAGATGACGTTTGTGCGGCTTCCACTCCCACCAGCCGCTGGTGCCTTTGCGCGGGTGTTCAAAATCGGCAGAGCGGACGGGACCGTTTTCCTGAATATGCGCGATGAGCTGCTCAATTTCAGCCGCATGCTCCTGCATCCACGCCTGTCGGTATTTCCAGCCCATCTTTTCCGGCGCGAGCATGCGGTGACGAACCAGGGCAAAATCGCTGCGGGGCAGAAAACAGGCTTCGTGCGCCCAGTACTCCATTAACTCCCCCTTGCTTAGCGCTTCATCCAGCCACTGCAAAGGATAATTCCCCAGTCGACTAAACAGGACCAGGTAAGGGCTACGGGCCACAATGTTAATGGTGTCGATTTGAAGCAGCGACATGCGCTGGACGGTAGAGAGAATATCGGCAGGCTGTGCGCGGCGGCGGGGCTTTTTGAGCAGCCCCTGCGCGGCAAGGTGTAAATGACGTGCGGCTGAAAGCGAGAGTTGCGGTAATGACATGCGTTTTCCTGTCAGTCTAAGCGCCACCGGAACCGCGTAAGCCCTTTACTGCACCAACGCAATCAGTTCCTGGAGCAAGTGTTCCGGCTGCTCGCCGCTGAGTTCAGCGTCAACCGGCAGATACCACCAGTTATCTTTCGCAAAGGCACGGCATTTTACCGCATCTTTTTCGGTCATGATCAGCGACTGTCCGGGCACAGTCAGGGCGTCAACCTGCCCTTCCACCAGCGCCTGGTGGTCGGCCAGCGGAACGCGTTTTTCAAGCCGGGCACCACACTGTTCCAGCGTCGCGAAGAAGCGCGGGGGATGACCAATTCCCGCCATCGCCACCGGTGAAGGTAGCTCAGCAACCGACCGGCGTTCACCCGTCGCCAGGTTGACCGCCAGACCCGGCTGCAGGTGCATCGCGATTTCGCCCGATTTTGCCTCTCCACCGTTCACAATCACCGCATCAACGGACTTCAGTCGCGAAGCAAGTTCACGCATAGGGCCGGCAGGCAACCACCAGCCGTTACCGAAACGGCGAACACCGTCGATGACCACTATCTCTTTATCACGCGCCAGGGCATAGTGCTGCAAGCCATCGTCAGTGATGATGATTTGTACCGCCTGTTCGGCAAGCAGCGCCTGAACGGCGTCGCTGCGCACAGGAGAGACCGCAACCGGCGCGCCGGTACGCTGGAAAATCAATACTGGCTCATCACCCGCTTCTGCGGTCGTGGTTTCCGCCGACAGCAGCAATGGGTAGTGCGCCGCTTTACCACCATACCCACGCGACACCACGCCGGGGCGGATGCCGCGTTTTTGCAATTGCTCCACCAGCCAGATCACCACCGGCGTTTTACCGTTGCCGCCTGCCGTAAGATTACCGACAACCACAACCGGCACCGGCGCGCGCCAGGAACGCTTCAGCCCCAGACGGTAAAGCAGACGGATAATGCCGCTCACCAGGCCGTATAGCCAGGAGAGCGGCAAAAGCAGCAGCCACAGCGGGTTCTCACCGGACCAGATGCGTGCAATCATTCGCCAAACTGCATCTTATGAAGCTGGGCGTAAACGCCGCGGTGCTCCAGCAGGTCAGCATGGCTTCCGCGTTCAACAATGATACCGTCCTCAACCACGACGATTTCGTCAGCCTGCTCGATAGTCGACAGACGGTGTGCAATCACCAGCGAGGTACGGTTTTTTTGCAGCTCATCCAGCGCAGACTGAATAGCACGTTCAGATTCCGTATCCAGCGCAGAGGTCGCTTCGTCCAGAATCAGAATCGGGCTATCGCGCAGTAGAGCACGCGCAATGGCAATACGCTGACGCTGACCACCGGAGAGCAGTACCCCGTTTTCACCGATTATCGTATCCAGACCGTTATCCATCTTATTGATAAAGTCCATTGCGTAGGCCATACGCGCGGCGTTCTCAATCTGCTCGCGGCTGTACTCATCAGTGCGCGCGTAAGCGATGTTGTTGGCGACCGTATCGTTAAACAGATGCACGTTCTGAGAAACCAGAGCAACCTGGTTACGCAGCGACTGAAGGGTATACTCCCGCAGGTCATGCCCATCTAACAGGATCTCACCTTCGTTAATATCGTAAAAACGGGTGATCAGACTGGCAATGGTCGATTTACCCGAGCCGGAACGGCCTACCAGCGCCACGGTTTTACCCGCCGGAATGGACAGGTTGATATTACGCAGGGCCGGTGTTTCGCGGCCAGGGTAGGTAAAGGTCACATTGCGAAACTCGACGTCGCCGTTTGCACGCTCAATGACGCGCTTACCTTCATCTTTTTCCTGCTCGGAATCCAGAATGCTGAACAGGGTCTGACAGGCCGCCATCCCACGCTGGAACTGGGCGTTGACGTTTGTCAGGGATTTCAGCGGACGCATCAGGGCAATCATTGAGGAGAAGACCACGGTGATGGTACCTGCCGTCAGCGTCTCCATTACGCTTGGGAAGCTTGCCGCATACAGGACGAATGCCAGCGCCAGTGACGCAATCAGCTGAATAATAGGGTCAGAGATGGAAGAGGCTGAGACCATTTTCATCCCCTGAAGACGCATTTTGTTGCTGACTTTATCAAAGCGTTTTGTTTCGACTTCCTGACCGCCGAATATCAGCACTTCCTTATGCCCTTTCAGCATCTGTTCCGCGCTAGTGGTCACCTGCCCCATCGTGTTCTGCATATTCTTACTAATATTGCGGAAGCGCTTTGAGACGACGCGGATGGCAATAGAAACTACCGGCGCCAGAACGATAAGGATGAGCGACAGCTGCCAGCTGTAATAGAACATCATCACGAACAGGCCGATGATTGACGCGCCCTCACGCACAACGGTGATCAGTGCGCTTGAGGACGAGGAGGCAACCTGCTCGGAGTCGTAGGTAATACGCGATAGCAGCGTCCCGGTAGACTGCTTGTCAAAGAACGAGACCGGCATGCCCATCATGTGGCTGAACAGGCGACGGCGCATGGTCATCACCACTTTCCCGGATACCCAGGAAATGCAGTAGCTGGAGATGTAGCTGGTGATACCGCGTAAGATCATCAGTCCGATAACCACCAGAGGCATCCATAGCAGCACTGAGCGATCCGTTTTACCAAAACCGTCGTCCAGTAACGGTTTGAGAAGCGATAGCATAAAAGTATCGCTGGCTGCGTTGAGGATTAACGCTACTCCCGCCACGATCAGGCCTGTTTTAAAGGGCGCAATCATCGGCCAGAGACGGCGGAAGGTTTGCCACGTGGAGAGATCTTTGTCGTTATGCATTCAAAAAACCAGCATTCGTTGAAATAGCCGCATATTCTACCCGTTATCGACGGGCGCGCCAAACCACTGATGATACCAAACGGGTAAAAATTGCTCTCGCAAGCGCCGGATTTGCCAGTGATGTTGCGAGAATGTCACCGATATTTGTCCAGAATGAGGGGTATCGTGCCAGATATACCCCTCTTTTCGATAGCGTCGGACAACTTTTGCTGACGGGAATCGCCATGCGTTATAGCGGGCCGCTGAATCCAGGGCGATTCTACCTTCCACCCGCTGTACCAGCGGCAAGGAAGAAGAAGTAATGCTGCCATGATGGGGCACCTGTATGAGGGTAGAGGTCAGATAACGCCAGTAATGGCTAAGCATAGCCTGTTCCGCCTGCGCTTCAATATCTCCTGTTAGCAGAACACTCTGCTCACCGTCGTCGATTTTTACCACGCAGGAATGGTTGTTTCCCTGAGCCGGGTAATTTTCAGGGGGCCAGTGTACGGTGAAGGAGAGTCCCTGCCATCTCCATCTCTCCCCGCGAAAACAGGGGTGATGCCCCGCCAGGCGCAATGGGCTTCTTACCCACAGGTCAGGCCATGCTTTTTGCAACGATGCGAGGCCTCCCGCATGGTCGAGGTGCTCATGACTGAGAATAACGCCTTCAGGCCGCAGGTGATGCCAGCGAAGCCACGGGATAATTAACCGCTGTCCGCTGTCCCCGCCCGGCCAGGCGAGCCCGGTATCATAGAGAATGGCTTTCCCCTGCCGTTCAATGACTATTGCCAGCCCCTGCCCCACATCCAGCATATGTAGAGTCCAGCTCTCGCTTTTTTCCGTTCTCCAGAGAGGAAATGTCAGTAAGACACTTCCTGCAAAAATAACGGCGGGAAGGGTTTTCCAGGCACGAAAACGCCAGCCAATGATGATAAGCCAGGGCAGTAGTGTCATGTACTGCCAGCGTTGATCTACACTCTGCCAGCCATCAGGCAGGCGCATGAGGATCCAGAATAGCCCCGCAAGTGACTTATCGGCTGCAAACCAGACAACGCTTTCCAGTGCTTCCAGCGGCAGCAGATGAAGCAGCATGCCGAGCAGGATCAGCGGTACGGAGACAAACGTCACCAGAGGAACGGCAAAGAGATTCGCGACCAGTGAGGTGAAGCTGAAGCCATGGAAAATCAGAACCTGTAACGGCATCAGCAGCATCAGCATACCGACCTGCAGAGAGAGCAGGTTCAGCAGCGGCCGTATACGTCGAGCCCGTTGCCAGTCTGGAAGAGGCAGCCACTGAAACCAGAAAATCAGCGCGGCGACGGCAAATGCGGACAGGGCAAGACTCTGCGAAAGTACGGCTAAGGGATCGCTTATCAGGATCGCTGCGATGCAGCATCCCCATACCTGCCAGGGAGACCATTGGCGGGCAGCGATCCGCAACATTGCAAGCACAGCAAGCGCGATGACCGTTCGTAGCGCAGGAGGTTGCAGACCGGTAAGCCAGGCATAGAAGGCGGCAAAGCATAACCCAGCCAGGAGAGGCATTTGCCAGTGGACCCGATGGCTGGGTAATAAAAACTGGAGTCCACGTGCAAGTAACCAGACGAGGGATGCCGCCAGCGCGATATGCAGGCCCGAAATCGCCATCAAATGCAGCGTCCCGGTTTCACGCATCAGGTCTTTTATTTCCCGGGGAACATCCAGACGTTCCCCCATCCCCAGTCCGAGGATAACCGCACCCCAGCGGTAAGCAGAAAGTCGGTTTTGCAGTGACATCAGGTATTGCGCTCGCAGGCTGCAGCGCCCATCGACGAGTTCAGCACGGGTGAAGCGCCCACTCAGCGTTTGATGTTGGGCAAAGGCGCTGCGCTGAGAATCATAACCGCCGTCGTTCAGTTCGCCATGGGCAGGCCTGAGCCTGAGCGTCATGGTCCAGCGCTGACCGGCACACGCTTTCTGTGGCAGATAGTTGCCATACAGCGTTACGCCGGTTGAAGCCCACCATCGCTTGCCATCAATGCTGCGAATGTTTCCCTGATGCAGAGTAGCGCCGTCGGTCGATGTGAGCTCTACCTCAGCCTGCACAGCCCCCGTGGTTAAATGCTGCATCGGCCAGACGCTCTCCTGCGCGGCCAGAATGCCCCACGCACAAAATAACAGCGTAATACCAGCATACTTCACTCGATGGTTTTGCCATGCAGCAAGCACTATCCCGCCAGCCACCATGACCCACACGGTGTAAGGTGATGGCAGTTCAGGTAACCAGAGTAACGGGGCTATCGCCAGAATGGCGCAGATACTAAGCGTGGGAATTCCCATTGCTACCTCCCTGTTTCAGAGCGGCAGTATGTATGCAAGCAGTGCGAAATGTCAGATGAGAAAAATGCGTTTTGCAGCGCGCGCTGTGTTGTTTTTATCGGCTTACAGAAAACGAAACTGAAAATGCGGGACATCTTCAGAATAAAAGCGACAGACACAAAAAAAGCACCCGCAGGTGCTTTCTTTCGAACCCAGTTTAACCGGCTGGCTAAACTCAGTTACCGTAAATATTGGCGCGATCGCGCAGTTCTTTACCCGGCTTAAAGTGTGGAACGTACTTACCTTCCAGCTCGACTTTATCGCCAGTTTTCGGGTTACGCCCGGTACGTGGAGCACGATAGTGCAGAGAAAAACTACCGAAACCGCGGATTTCAATGCGCTCGCCCTGGGCAAGAGTGGAGGCCATATGCTCCAGCATCTCTTTTACGGCATCTTCCACTGCCTTGGCAGGGATATGCGGTTGCTGACTGGCAAGTCTTTCAATCAATTCTGACTTGGTCATGATTCCTCCGGTTCCTTTCAAACCAATTAGCTGAACAGCTCATTAAACAAGGGCGGCCGTAGCCGCCCTTTGTTATTGATTACAGGACGAATCCTGCAATCTGTCAAGTTTGCTCCTCATCCTTCACGCTGTAAATGCGTTACAGCGCAAATGATGCAGAGAACCTGATATTACTCGCCTTTAGCTGCTTTGAAAGCTTCAGCCATTGCGTTGTTAGAGAAGTTTGCATCTTCCTGTTTGTTAACAGTTGCGATTGCATCTTTCTCATCAGCTTCGTCTTTAGCACGAACAGACAGGCTGATTGCACGGTTCTTACGGTCAACACCGGTGAACTTAGCTTCAACGTCGTCGCCTACGTTCAGAACCAGAGTGGCATCTTCAACGCGGTCACGGGAAGCTTCAGAAGCGCGCAGGTAACCCTCAACGCCGTCAGCCAGTTCTACGGTTGCGCCTTTAGCGTCAACTGCAGTTACTTTACCGTTTACGATTGCGCCTTTCTTGTTCAGTGCAACCCAGTTGTTGAACGGATCTTCTGCGAGCTGTTTAACACCCAGGGAGATACGCTCACGCTCTGCGTCAACCTGCAGAACAACTGCAGCGATTTCGTCGCCTTTTTTGTATTCACGAACTGCTTCTTCGCCTGCAACGTTCCAGGAGATGTCAGACAGGTGAACCAGGCCATCGATGCCGCCGTCCAGGCCGATGAAGATACCGAAGTCAGTGATAGACTTGATTTTACCTTCAACACGGTCGCCCTTGTTGTGGGTTTCCGCGAACTGCTGCCATGGGTTGTTTTTGCACTGTTTCAGGCCCAGGGAGATACGACGACGTTCTTCGTCGATATCCAGAACCATTACTTCCACTACATCACCAACGTTAACAACTTTGGATGGGTGGATGTTTTTGTTGGTCCAGTCCATTTCGGAAACGTGCACCAGACCTTCAACGCCTTCTTCGATTTCAACGAAGCAGCCGTAGTCAGTCAGGTTGGTTACGCGACCAGTCAGTTTAGTACCTTCTGGGTAACGCTTAGCGATAGCTACCCATGGATCTTCGCCCAGCTGTTTCAGGCCGAGGGATACACGAGTACGCTCGCGGTCGAACTTCAGCACTTTAACAGTGATTTCGTCGCCCACGTTCACGATTTCGCTTGGGTGCTTAACGCGTTTCCACGCCATGTCGGTGATGTGCAGCAGGCCATCAACGCCGCCCAGGTCAACGAATGCGCCGTAGTCAGTGAGGTTCTTAACGATACCTTTGACTTCCATGCCTTCCTGCAGGTTTTCCAGCAGCTGATCGCGTTCTGCGCTGTTTTCAGATTCGATAACGGCACGACGGGAAACAACAACGTTGTTACGCTTCTGGTCCAGCTTGATTACTTTGAACTCAAGCTCTTTGCCTTCCAGGTGCAGGGTGTCACGGACTGGACGAACGTCTACCAGAGAACCTGGCAGGAACGCACGAATACCATTCAGCTCAACAGTGAAGCCACCTTTAACTTTGCCGTTGATAACACCGACCACAGTTTCAGCTTCTTCGTAAGCTTTTTCCAGCGTGATCCAAGCTTCGTGACGTTTCGCTTTCTCACGAGAAAGCAGGGTTTCACCGAAGCCGTCTTCTACTGCGTCCAGAGCAACGTCAACTTCGTCGCCAACCTGGATTTCCAGCTCGCCCTGGGCGTTTTTGAACTGCTCTGCCGGAATGGCGGACTCAGATTTCAGACCGGCGTCAACCAGTACTACGTCTTTGTCGATAGCAACAACAACACCGCGAACGATGGAACCCGGGCGGGTTTCGATTTCTTTTAAGGATTCTTCAAACAGTTGAGCAAAAGATTCAGTCATGTTTAATCTTCAGGTTAATATTAACGTCCACCTGGCTCCGTGCCGGATGGGGTTGTTTCACATACCCGCCGTCAATCCATTGCAGCGGGGGTACTGCTAAATCGGTCGCGATTACGCGAGTGCCAGTTTTTGGCGCGCATATTGTAGCGCTTTTTCAATCACTTGCTCAATAGTTAAACTGGTTGAATCCAGAACTAATGCATCTTCTGCTGGAACAAGTGGAGCGACGGCGCGGTTACGATCGCGGTCATCGCGCTCTTTTATCTCGGATAAAAGGCGATCAAAGTTAACACTAAACCCCTTCTCCTGCAACTGAAGCATGCGGCGCTGAGCGCGTTCTTCCGAAGAGGCGTCAAGGAAAATTTTCACAGGTGCATCAGGGAATACCACGGTTCCCATATCGCGTCCGTCCGCGATCAAACCCGGGGCTTCACGAAACGCGCGCTGACGACGTAACAACGCCTCACGAACGCGCGGGAAGGCCGCTACCTGAGAGGCCGCATTCGCCACTTCCTGAGTACGGATTTCCCCGCTCACGTCTTCCCCTTCAAGGATCACTTCCAGGTTGCCATCGGTCGACACGAAACGCACATCAAGATGCGCGGCCAGCGGAACCAGCGCTTCTTCTGACGCCACGTCCACGTGATGATGTAGCGCAGCCAGAGCCAGCACGCGATAGATTGCTCCCGAATCTAAAAGATGCCATTGCAATGCTTCCGCCATCGCTTTGCACAGAGTCCCTTTCCCTGCGCCACTCGGCCCATCAATGGTGATTACCGGGGCAATTGCCGTCATCTTTTTCTCCTTAAATAAGGCATACCGTTTACATGAACGCCGCGCATTATACGCGTCAACGTGCGCAACTGTTACCTTTGCGTGCAAATTACGGATTGATTGAAGCAGAGTGTAGAAGAAATGAACGGAAGTGTTCGTCAGGAAGCGTAAGGAAATGCCGCATCAGGCGATGCGGCAAGATGTTATCAGGCCAGCGTGCTAATGCGTGCCAGCTGTTCGAAGTAGTCCGGGAAAGTTTTCGCCGTACATTTCGGGTCAAGGATGGTCACAGGCGTGTCTGACAACGCCACCAGCGAGAAGCACATCGCCATACGGTGATCGTTGTAGGTTCCGATCTCGGCAACCTGCAGTTTTGCAGGAGGCGTGATGCGAATGTAGTCTTCGCCCTCTTCCACCTCAGCGCCGACCTTACGCAGCTCGGTCGCCATCGCGAACAGACGGTCAGTCTCTTTTACGCGCCAGTTGTAGATATTACGCAGCGTGGTGGTGCCTTTTGCAAACAGCGCCGCAGTGGCAATGGTCATCGCCGCATCCGGAATATGGTTCATGTCCATGTCGATGGCATTCAGATCGCCATGGGTACAGGCGATGAAGTCATCACCCCAGGTCACAACCGCGCCCATTTTTTCCAGCACGTCCGCAAAACGTATGTCGCCCTGCACGCTATTGCGACCAATACCGGTGACCTTCACGGTACCGCCTTTGATCGCACCCGCAGCCAGGAAGTAAGAAGCCGAAGAAGCGTCGCCTTCAACCAGATAGCTGCCCGGAGACTGGTACTGCTGCGCTCCACGCACCACGAAGCGCTGATAAGACTGGTTTTCCACCTCGACACCGAAGGTTTTCATCAGGTGCAGGGTGATATCAATATAAGGTTTGGAGACCAGTTCGCCTTTAATCGTAATAACCGTATCCTGCGGTGCCAGCGGCGCGGTCATCAGCAGTGCCGTCAGGAACTGGCTGGAGACGCTGCCGTCAACCTCGACATGACCGCCGTTAAAACCACCGCGCAGACGCAGTGGCGGATAGTTTTCCTGCTCCAGATACTCAACCTGCGCGCCGCCCTGACGCAGGGCATCCACCAGATGGCCAATCGGACGCTCTTTCATGCGAGGTTCGCCGGTCAGCACAATGTTGTTGCGCCCAAGACACAGGGCCGCCGCCAGCGGACGCATCGCGGTACCCGCGTTGCCCAGAAACAGCTCAAGCTCTTCATCCGTCTGCAGCGCGCCGCCGCTGCCGGTCACTTCGCAGCGGGTACGATCGTCGGAGAGAATGTAATGAACACCCAACGCTTTCAGCGCATTGAGCATATGGCGTACGTCATCGCTGTCCAGCAGGTTTGTAAGGACGGTGGTGCCGTTTGCCAGTGCTGCCAGCAGCAGAGCGCGGTTCGAGACACTTTTTGAACCAGGCAGATTAATGGTGCCATCTACCCGCGCGATAGGTTGTAACGTCAGGGATTCCATGAAAACTTAACTCTCAACTCAACATAATAAAAACCCCGCAGCAGGCTACGGGGGTGAAAACAGCGCTATTAACCGTGGCGACGTTCGAAGTCGATCATGAAATCCGTCAGAGCTTTAACGCCTTCCAGCGGCATAGCGTTATAGATGGAGGCACGCATGCCGCCAACGACACGGTGACCTTTGAGCGAATGCAGGCCTGCCGAGAAGGACTCTTCAAGGAACACTTTATCCAGGCTGCTGTCCGCCAGCTGGAACGGCACGTTCATCCGGGAACGGTTAGCTTTCGCCACATCGTTGCGATAGAAATCGCTTTTGTCGATCACGCCATACAGCAGTTCAGCTTTCTGCTGATTCACCTTGTCCATCTGCGCCACGCCGCCGTTTTGCTTCAGCCATTTGAAGACCAGGCCTGAAAGATACCAGGCAAACGTTGGTGGGGTGTTGAACATAGAATCGTTATCGTTCAGCACGGTGTAATCGAGAATCGACGGGCAGGATGTATGTGCTTTACCCAGCAGGTCTTCACGCACGACGACGATAGTCAAACCGGCCGGACCGATATTTTTCTGCGCGCCCGCATAGATAACGCCGTAGCGGCTGACATCAATTGGCGCAGACAGAATGGTGGAGGAGAAGTCGGCGGCAACCACGACATCGCTGCCGAAGTTTGGCGTCTCGTCGATGGCAATCCCGTCAATGGTTTCGTTCGGGCAGTAGTGCAGATAGGCTGCGTTATCAGAAAGCTGCCACTCGCTCATTGGCTTCACGGCGCGCAGGCCATCAACGGTCACTTTGGCGTCGATAACATTCGGCGTGCAGTATTTATGCGCTTCTTTAACGGCGCTCGCAGCCCAGTAGCCCGCGTCAACGTAGTCAGCCGTCGTTTTGTCACCGAGGATATTCAGCGGAACGCCTGCAAACTGGCCGCGTCCACCGCCGTGGCAGAACAATACTTTGTAGTTCGAGGGAATATTCAGCAGATCGCGAAAATCCTTTTCTGCCTCTTCGGCCACCTGAATAAACTCTTTACCACGGTGGCTGATTTCCATCACCGACGTACCGAGACCGTTCCAGTCACAGAGTTCCTGTTGAGCCTGTTTAAGCACGTCTGCCGGTAACATTGCCGGACCTGAACTGAAATTAAAGACTTGAGCCATTTCCCTTCACCACGCTAAAAGCCATAAGTTATAACTGTGGATATCGGTTTTATCATTCAGTGACACGCGCCGCAATGTCTAAAACTTATGACCCGTGAAATGTGTCCCGCGTCACACAAAACAATCTGCCGCCTCGCCATCACAAAACCGACAAAATGGCTGTCAGGTGATGCGTTTGGCCCGGCTAACCTTCGTCCATTCCGGATTTGCACAGCGGGGGCATAATTGACGCTCCCCCGGGTGCATCGCGAGCACATGACTACATCTCACGCAGGCATACTCGCCTGACTCAGGTACGGTTCTGAAACGCTCGATCAGCATATCCGGCAGGATACACAGTCCCGGCTTCACCTCGTCGTCAGAATAGTAATAGACGCTGATCTGCCCGTTGGTCTCCATGATCGCCAGACGCACCTGCCCGAGCTGTTCAACGCTATTCAGTCGTAGCTCCATAAAGAACTCGAACTCGGTCATATTGGCGCTTTGTACATTTTCCCAGGCCAACTGCCCGTCCTCGACGATAACGACCGGCTTCCCCTCAAGCAGATCTTCCAGCTTTTCGCTTTTCGACATCAGCCACATGACAAGGCGATAAAGAAGCGCCAGTGAAACAAAAACGATAAACACCGGCACCATCGGCACATCATCATAGAAGGCGACATCCCCCGCCGCCGAGCCCAGCGTCAGGATGATCAACACCTCAAAGAGCGACATCTGCCGTACGCCGCGACGGCCGGTGATTTTAAGAAACATGAAGACAAGTACGAAGGTATACAGGCTGCGGAGCGCCACTTCGCCCAGAAATTCAGGAGGAACTTTATCAAACGCCATCCGCTGGAGATCAAATGCTTTCATTTTTCTATGCCTTAACAGTCAGTTACTGCCACTAAGCATAGCCCAGCCATTTATTTTCGCCGAAGATAGCACCCGTCACTCAAAACCCGTATCATTGCGCGCTTTACGTACGATAAAAGTGAACGCCATGACTCAAACGTTTATCCCCGGCAAAGATGCCGCTCTGGAAGATTCCATCGCTCGCTTCCAGCAGAAACTGACCGACCTGGGTTTTAACATCGAAGAAGCCTCTTGGCTCAATCCGGTGCCTCACGTCTGGTCCGTGCATATTCGCGATAAAGACTGTGCCCTGTGCTTTACCAACGGTAAAGGCGCGACAAAAAAAGCGGCACTGGCCTCTGCGCTGGGTGAGTATTTTGAGCGTCTGTCCACCAACTATTTCTTCGCTGACTTCTGGCTGGGCGAGACCATCGCTAACGGCCCGTTCGTTCACTATCCAAATGAAAAATGGTTCCCGCTGACCGAAGACGACGAACTGCCGGAAGGTATTCTCGACGCACGCCTGCGTGCCTTCTACGATCCAGACAACGAACTGACCGCCAGCATGCTGATCGATCTGCAGTCTGGCAATGAGGATCGTGGGATCTGCGCCCTGCCGTTTACCCGTCAGTCTGACGAGCAGACCGTCTATATCCCGATGAACATCGTCGGCAACCTGTATGTGTCCAACGGCATGTCCGCGGGTAACACCCGCAATGAAGCGCGCGTGCAGGGCCTTTCCGAAGTCTTTGAACGCCACATTAAAAACCGCATCATCGCCGAATCCATTAGCCTGCCTGAAATTCCGGCCGACGTGCTGGCGCGCTACCCGGGCGTGGTGGAATCCATCGCTAAGCTGGAAGCAGAAGGTTTCCCAATCTTTGCCTATGACGGTTCGCTGGGCGGCAAGTACCCGGTTATCTGCGTCGTGCTGTTCAACCCGACAAACGGCACCTGTTTCGCCTCCTTTGGCGCGCACCCTGACTTCGGCGTGGCGCTGGAGCGTACCGTCACCGAGCTGCTGCAGGGCCGTAGCCTGAAAGATCTCGACGTGTTCACACCGCCAACGTTTGACGATGAAGAGGTGGCTGAACATACCAACCTCGAAACCCACTTCATTGACTCCAGCGGTTTGATCTCCTGGGATATGTTCAAACAGGACGCAGACTATCCGTTCGTGGACTGGAGCTTTGCAGGAACAACGGAAGAAGAGTTCGCAACGCTGATGGCGATTTTCAAAGCCGAAGACCAGGAAGTTTACATTGCCGACTACGAGCACCTGGGCGTCTATGCATGCCGCATTATTGTTCCCGGCATGTCCGACATCTACCCTGCAGAAGATCTGTGGCTGGCGAATAACAGCATGGGTGCACATCTGCGCGAAACGCTGCTGGCTCTTCCGGGCAGCGAGTGGGAGAAAGAAGATTATCTGAACCTGATCGCCCAACTGGACGAGGAAGGCCACGACGACTTCACCCGCGTACGCGAACTGCTGGGTCTGGCGACCGGTAAAGACAACGGCTGGTACACCCTGCGTATTGGTGAGCTGAAAGCGATGCTGGCCCTGGCGGGTGGCGACCTGGATCAGGCCCTGGCCTGGACCGAGTGGACCATGGAATTCAACCAGTCGGTCTTCTCTGCCGAGCGCACCAACTATTACCGTTGCCTGCAAACCCTGCTGCTGCTTGCACAGGAAGAGGATCGCGAACCGCTGCAATACCTGAACGCTTTCGTGCGCATGTACGGTGCTGAGGCTGTAGAAGCAGCCAGCGCGGCCCTGAGCGGCGAAGCGCCGTTTTATGGCCTACAGGCTGTTGATAGCGATCTGAAAGCCTTCCCGGCGCACCAGTCGCTGCTGAAGGCCTACGAAAAACTGCAGAAAGCAAAAGCCGCTTACTGGTCAAAATAAGCGCACATAACATTACCAGCAGTAGGCGTATTCAATCGTCTGGGCTATATTACGGGGCAATTTCATTGCCCCGTTTTTTATTTTCTTCGGCAATGACTGTTGATTGTAATAATAAAGTTAAACATGGGTAAATATAATAATATTTACCTGGGCTTTACTGTTACTTTTTATGGTAAATACTCCATATTAATTAACTGTATCCGAGGTGGCTGAACGAAAAAATTCAACTCTTTTCATAACTTTTAAAATTTATTTTTATACAGATAATCAAACACTTACTCCGCATTTGCTGTAAATCCATACACACTGCGGGCCTATAAGCCAGGCGAGATATGATCTATATCAATTTCTCTTCTATAATGCTTTGTTAGTATCTCGTCGCCGACTTAATAAAGAGAGAGTTAGTGTGAAAGCTGACAACCCTTTTGATCTTTTACTCCCTGCTGCGATGGCCAAAGTTGCCGAAGAAGCGGGTGTCTATAAAGCAACGAAACACCCGATGAAGACGTTCTATCTGGCGATCACGGCTGGTGTGTTCATCTCTATCGCTTTCGTCTTCTACATCACCGCCACCACCGGTACTGCCGGAATGCCTTTCGGTATGGCCAAACTGATTGGCGGCATTTGTTTCTCACTGGGTCTGATTCTCTGCGTCATCTGCGGCGCCGACCTCTTCACCTCAACGGTGCTGATTGTCGTGGCAAAGGCCAGCGGAAGAATTACCTGGGGTCAGCTGGCACGTAACTGGCTTAACGTCTACGTGGGTAACCTGGTTGGCTGTCTGCTCTTTGTTTTGTTGATGTGGCTTTCTGGCGAGTACATGACCGCCAACGGTGGCTGGGGCCTTAACGTCCTGCAAACCGCCGACCACAAAATGCACCACACATTTATCGAAGCCGTTGCTCTCGGCATCCTCGCTAACCTGATGGTCTGCCTGGCTGTATGGATGAGCTACTCGGGTCGTAGCCTGATGGACAAAGCCTTAATTATGGTTCTGCCGGTTGCGATGTTTGTTGCCAGCGGCTTTGAGCACAGTATCGCGAATATGTTCATGATCCCAATGGGCATTGTCATCCGCGACTTTGCGAGCCCGGAGTTCTGGACCGCAGTTGGTTCATCCCCGGAAAGTTTCTCACACCTGACTATTATGAATTTCATTACTGATAACCTGATCCCTGTCACTATCGGGAACATTATCGGTGGGGGTCTGTTAGTTGGGTTGACATACTGGGTCATTTACCTGCGTGGCGACGATCATCATTGATGGTTTTCTCAGGCAGTAAATAAAAAATCCACTTAAGAAGGTAGGTGTTACATGTCCGAGCTTAATGAAAAGTTAGCCACAGCCTGGGAAGGTTTTGCGAAAGGTGACTGGCAGAATGAAGTAAACGTACGTGACTTCATTCAGAAAAACTATACCCCGTATGAAGGTGACGAATCCTTCCTGGCTGGCGCAACTGACGCGACCACCAAGCTGTGGGACAGCGTAATGGAAGGCGTTAAACTGGAAAACCGCACTCACGCGCCAGTTGATTTTGACACCTCCGTTGCTTCCACCATCACTTCTCACGATGCTGGCTACATCAACAAAGCCCTTGAGAAAATCGTTGGTCTGCAGACTGAAGCACCACTGAAACGCGCAATCATCCCGTTCGGTGGTATCAAAATGGTTGAAGGTTCCTGCAAAGCGTATAACCGCGAGCTGGATCCAATGCTGAAAAAAATCTTCACCGAATACCGTAAAACCCACAACCAGGGTGTATTCGATGTTTACACCAAAGACATTCTGAACTGCCGTAAATCTGGCGTTCTGACTGGTCTGCCAGATGCGTATGGCCGTGGCCGTATCATCGGTGACTACCGTCGCGTTGCGCTGTACGGTATCGACTTCCTGATGAAAGACAAGTACGCGCAGTTTGTTTCCCTGCAGTCCGACCTGGAAAATGGCGTAAACCTGGAAGCGACTATTCGTCTGCGTGAAGAAATCGCTGAACAGCACCGCGCGCTGGGTCAGATCAAAGAGATGGCGGCGAAATATGGCTGCGATATCTCTGGTCCTGCTACCAACGCTCAGGAAGCTATCCAGTGGACCTACTTCGGCTACCTGGCCGCAGTTAAGTCTCAGAACGGTGCAGCAATGTCCTTCGGTCGCGTATCCACCTTCCTGGATGCCTACATCGAACGTGACCTGAAAGCAGGCAAAATCACCGAGCAAGACGCTCAGGAAATGATTGACCACCTGGTCATGAAACTGCGTATGGTTCGCTTCCTGCGTACCCCTGAATACGATGAGCTGTTCTCCGGTGACCCAATCTGGGCAACTGAATCCATCGGCGGTATGGGCGTTGACGGCCGTACTCTGGTAACCAAAAACAGCTTCCGCTTCCTGAACACCCTGTACACCATGGGTCCTTCTCCGGAGCCGAACATCACCGTTCTGTGGTCTGAAAAACTGCCTCTGAACTTCAAGAAATTCGCGGCTAAAGTGTCCATCGATACCTCTTCTCTGCAGTACGAGAACGATGACCTGATGCGTCCGGACTTCAACAACGACGATTACGCTATCGCTTGCTGCGTAAGCCCAATGGTTGTTGGTAAACAAATGCAGTTCTTCGGTGCGCGTGCAAACCTGGCGAAAACCATGCTGTACGCAATCAACGGCGGCGTTGATGAAAAACTGAAAATGCAGGTTGGTCCTAAATCTGAGCCGATCAAAGGCGATGTGCTGAACTATGATGAAGTCATGGAGCGCATGGACCACTTCATGGACTGGCTGGCTAAACAGTACGTCACTGCACTTAACGTTATCCACTACATGCACGACAAGTACAGCTACGAAGCCTCTCTGATGGCGCTGCACGACCGTGACGTTATCCGCACCATGGCGTGTGGTATCGCAGGTCTGTCCGTTGCTGCTGACTCCCTGTCTGCAATCAAATATGCGAAAGTTAAGCCAATTCGTGACGAAGACGGTCTGGCTATCGACTTCGAAATCGAAGGCGAATATCCGCAGTTTGGTAACAACGATTCTCGCGTTGATGACATGGCGGTTGACCTGGTAGAACGTTTCATGAAGAAAATTCAGAAACTGACTACCTACCGTAACGCTATCCCGACTCAGTCTGTTCTGACCATCACCTCTAACGTTGTGTATGGTAAGAAAACCGGTAACACCCCAGACGGTCGTCGTGCTGGCGCGCCATTCGGCCCAGGTGCTAACCCAATGCACGGTCGTGACCAGAAAGGTGCGGTTGCCTCTCTGACTTCCGTCGCTAAACTGCCGTTTGCTTACGCGAAAGATGGTATCTCTTACACCTTCTCTATCGTGCCAAACGCGCTGGGTAAAGACGACGAAGTGCGTAAAACTAACCTCGCGGGTCTGATGGATGGTTACTTCCACCACGAAGCGTCCATCGAAGGTGGTCAGCACCTGAACGTGAACGTCATGAACCGTGAAATGCTGCTCGACGCGATGGAACACCCTGAGAAATATCCTCAGCTGACCATCCGCGTATCTGGCTACGCAGTACGTTTTAACTCCCTGACTAAAGAACAGCAGCAGGACGTTATCACCCGTACTTTCACTCAGTCCATGTAAGTGGAATTGACTGAAATCACGCGTTAACAAGCGTACAATAAAGGCTCCACGTCAGTGGGGCCTTTTTAGCACCCTCTCCACCTCAGTCTCTTTTGTCCGCTATCTATACTTAATGGATAACAGCCAAAACAGACTTAACACAGCCGGCTTTGAGCTGTGCATACACAGGCCCGGGACGGGCCGATGATGGAGATATCACCGCAATGTCAACTATTGGTCGTATTCACTCCTTTGAATCCTGTGGCACCGTTGATGGCCCGGGCATCCGCTTTATCACCTTTTTCCAGGGCTGCCTGATGCGCTGCCTGTACTGCCATAACCGCGATACCTGGGACACGCACGGCGGCAAAGAAGTGACCGTTGAAGACTTGATGAAAGAGGTGGTGACTTACCGCCACTTTATGAACGCGTCCGGTGGCGGCGTCACCGCATCCGGCGGTGAAGCCATTCTTCAGGCTGAATTTGTCCGTGACTGGTTCCGCGCCTGCCACAAAGAAGGCATACATACCTGCCTGGATACCAATGGCTTTGTACGTCGCTACGATCCGGTGATTGATGAACTGCTTGAAGTGACCGATCTGGTGATGCTCGATCTCAAACAGATGAACGATGAGATCCACCAGAACCTCGTTGGTGTCTCAAACCACCGCACGCTGGAGTTTGCCAAATACATAGCCGACAAAGGCATCAAAACCTGGATCCGCTACGTGGTTGTTCCTGGCTGGTCAGACGACGACGACTCCGCGCACCGCCTGGGGGAATTCACCCGTGACATGGGCAACGTCGAGAAAATCGAGCTTCTGCCCTATCACGAGCTGGGTAAACATAAATGGGTGGCCATGGGCGAAGAGTACAAACTCGATGGCGTGAAGCCGCCGAAAAAAGAGACGATGGAACGCGTGAAAGGTATTCTCGAGCAGTATGGCCACAAGGTCATGTATTAAAGAAAAGGCCCGGTAAAACCGGGCCTTTTTTATATTCTATTTAAATACACCGTTAATAACGGACGTCACAATGGCTGTGCTCAGCGCAATTAAGACCAGGTCGTCCCCGACCACGCGCCATTCATAGCCTGGGTAGGAAGGAAGCTGGTCCAGCATAGAGGCTGGCACGGTTTTCTTCGCAATGCCCGGAGGAAGCGGCTTACCGCGCGCCAGGTTTTTCGCGATGCCCGGAGGCAGAGAGTCATAACCCGTTAAGCCATAATTCAGCGCCAGGTGACGCGCATGATCGAAGCTCACGCGAGCATCAACATCATTACCGACATCTTTGCTATTTTTGAAGCTCTTATTCGATTTTCCAGGGTTATCCTGTCCGCTATTTTGCTTATTTCCATGGTTGCCGGAGTTACCAGAATTCCCGTTACCATGATTACCGCCATTACCTTGTCCGCCACCGTTTCCGTGACCACCGCCGTTCCCGTTTCCAGGATTAGCCATGACCGGAGCAGTTGCAAACGTTAAAGACAACACTACGGCAAGTGCGGTAGTGGAAAAACGACGAATAGACATGATTGCTGCCTTATAGTATTAGGACTCACATGAATTATCGCCTGGCGCAATAAACAAACAATAAGTAAAACTCTTAGTTGTGATGGGGACAAAAAAGCCTGTCATCGACAGGCTTTAATTTAATCAGGCATGTGCCACAGGCGTTGGATGCTCACCTGCTTTACGCAGCAGCATTAAGAGATATATAAACGACACGCTGGCAATCATGATAAACAGTAAATTGTCGGAGTAATTCTGCATCAGCATCGCGGTAAACGTCGGCCCTAATAAGCTGCCGATGGTATAGCTCAGTAACAGCGCCTGGTTCATTGCCACCAGCTGGTGATGCTCAACTTTCTCACAGGCCCAGGCCATCGCCACCGGATAGAGCGTAAAGCCGGCGGCCCCGAGAATGAACAGCGCAGGCGCCATTGCGGCGTTGCTGAGCATGGCAAGACATCCCATGATGACCACGAAGACCTGAACGCGCAGCACCAGCAAACGACCAAAGCGGTCCGCCAGACGGCCAATCGGCCACTGCCCGACGATCCCCGCACTCACCATGACCGCCATCCAGAATCCAATTCCGGAATCGCTGACGCCCTGATGATTCAGATAGAGCGGCATCAGACCATAGAGCGAGCCCAGTACAATCCCCGATATAATGCAGCCGTTAACGCCCAGACGCGCATGACGCAGTCTGAGCATTGGCCAGACGTGGGTTGCTTCCTGGTGTTCGCTGTTCTGGTTCACGATGCGCGTGAAGAGCAAAGGCAAGATCGCGGCCAGCACCATACCCGTTACCCACGGCAGAACGCTCATGAGGTCGGTTGGCAGCTTGCTGACCATCAGTTGCCCCAGTACGGTGCCGACGTAATAAACCATCATATAGGCTGCCAGCAGGCGTCCACGATTACGGGAGGTGCCGCTGCACATCAGCGCACTTTCAACAACTACCCAAATCATCGCGCAGCCTACACCGGCGATAAAGCGCCATGCCATCCAGCTCCAAAAGCCGACCATCAGGCCCAGCCCCGCACACCCGGCAGCGAAAATCAGCGAAGCCAGATAATAGCTGCGGTTAAAGCCAAAGCGCTTAATCAGGCTCCCGGTCACCAGGGTTCCAAGAAGGTTGCCGGTAAAAAAGGACGAGCTGACCATACCCACCTGCCAGGTCGGTAAGTTTTCATGGGCAAGCCACAGCGGGACGAGCGTATTTAACACTGCGATCGCCAGGGTCAACAGAAGCAAGCCACAGAGCAACAGCAGCACTGGCCGGGTATAGGTGGTCATGGATTAAAAAGCCGTGAGGAAGTTCAGATTTCGTGCGCATCATGCCACTGGCAAAAACAAAGTCAATCCACTGATTTAGCCGCCTCGCACAATATGTTCCCTGTCGATTTAAAAAACTTATCCTGCTAATGCCACGCCTGCTATAGATATTAATTATGTCTCTGTTTTCATTTATTAATGGGCAAAATTAAAACAAAACGACAGTCGAAAAATTTCATGATCGAAAAAAGAAAAAGCCGGGCACTCAGGCCCGGCTTGATATAACCAAATACAACGTTAACTTGCGATAGCCATACCTACAGTCATATGCAACCCGTAGAACACGCCGCGACCAATCAGTTCACCCGCCAGTACCAGCACAAAAGCCAGTGACAGCAGCGGCAGCGCGGGCTGATAACCTTTGAGCTGAGGAGCAATCCAGAATACCAACGCGGCGGCCAGCAGAACGATGCGCCAGGCCATCAGAGCACCGTAGTCCGGTACCAGGGCAGAAGCCTGCTGGATAGAGCTGTGAATGGTTGCCAGTTCTGCTCCCTGCATCAGGGCGACCATCGCACTCACCACCAGCGCCAGCAGCGAAACAGCGGGCAACAAACGCATTGCCCACCCGTCTACGCCCGCCACGCGCAGCAGCAGGTAGCCCAGCAGCGGTCCGCCGATCAACATCGTCAGGAAGAAGCTCATTGGCGTCCAGACGCTGTACCAGGTTGGAACGGTATCGATGGTGTTATAGACGCGCACCATCATCCACACGAACACCACGCCCAACACCATGGTCACGATTAGCCACAGGCTGCGCAGACCCGCAGGCAATTTTTTCATGGCGGCCAGCAGCCAGCCCAGCCCACCGACGACAAAGAAAATTGCTCCGCTGGCAATCTCGTTACTGAGGGATGAGGCACCCACGCGGTTCAGGGAGTTAAACGCGCGCATAGGCGAACCCAGGTGAAGCGTAGAGGCGATAAACCCAATCCCCATCAGCACCCACAGGCCAAACATGCTCAACACTAAACGCTGCTGCTGTTCAGCATTAAGGCGACCTTTCAACAGCGCCAGCGCGAGCACAATGAAACCACCCGCCACGCACTGACCAAAGACCGTGAAGATCATCAGCGGCCATTCATGCCATCCACTTCCCATCTCACACCTCCTTCGGATTTGCCAGGTAGCCGGTGGTATCACCTGTAGGACGGCTGTTGGCGTTAGGTTTAATCACAATACTCGGCTTCGTGAAGTGCGCAGACGGCAGCGGCGCCACGGCAGCGAGCTGACCGTGTTTTTGACGCAGCTCTTCAATCGGACCGAAGTCCAGCGCGCGCAGCGGGCAGGACTCGACGCAAATCGGCTTTTTGCCGTCCGCTACGCGGGTGTGGCAACCGTCGCATTTGGTCATATGACCTTTGGCGGCATTGTACTGCGGCGCGCCGTACGGGCACGCCATATGGCAGTACCGACAGCCGATGCAGACATCTTCGTCCACCACCACAAAACCGTCTTCACGCTTGTGCATCGCCCCGCTCGGGCAGACCCTGGTACAGGCCGGATCTTCACAGTGGTTACAGGCAATTGACAGGTAATAGGCAAAAACGTTCTGATGCCAGACGCCGTTATCTTCCTGCCAGTCCCCCCCGGCGTATTCATAAATACGGCGGAAGCTGACGTCAGGGGTCAGGTCTTTGTAATCTTTACAGGCCAGCTCGCAGGTTTTGCACCCGGTGCAACGGCTGGAATCAATAAAAAATCCATACTGGGTTGTCATCGGCTACTCCTTAAACCTTTTCAACCTGGACAAGGTTTGTGTGGGATGGGTTGCCTTTCGCCAGCGGCGACGGACGCTGCGTGGTCAGTACGTTAATACTGCCAGCCTGGTCGATGCGGTTTGCATCAGGGCTATACCAGGCACCTTCACCCAGCGCCACTACGCCGGGCATCATGCGCGGCGTCACTTTGGCTTCAATGTGAACCTCGCCGCGACCGTTGAAGATCCGCACGCGATCCCCATTGCTGATGCCTCGCGCTTTGGCATCCATCGGGTTGATCCACATCTCCTGTCGGCAGGCGGCTTTCAGCACGTCGACGTTACCGTAGGTAGAGTGAACACGCGCTTTGTAGTGGAAGCCGGTCAGCTGCAGCGGGAATTTCGCCGTCAGCGGATCGTTGTAGTTTTCAAAGCCCGGCGTGTAGATCGGCAGCGGATCGATAACGTCCCCTTCCGGCAGTTCCCAGGTTGACGCAATTTTTGCCAACTCTTCGGAATAGATTTCGATTTTGCCCGACGGCGTGGTCAGCGGGTTCGCCTGCGGATCTTCACGGAACGCTTTGTACGCCACGTGGTGCCCTTCCGGATCGCGCTGTTTGTACATCCCCTGCTTGCGGAAGGTGTCAAAGTCCGGCAGGTCAGGAATGGCCTTACGGGAGAGTTCATGCAGATGGCGCATCCACCCTTCCTGAGTCCGCCCCTCGGTAAACTGCTGCTCAACGCCAAGACGTTTCGCCAGCTCGGAGGTCATCTCATAAATGGTTTTGCACTCAAAGCGCGGTTTAATCGCCTGGTCGGTAAAAATCACGTAGGACATGTTGCCGCAGGATGCATCCAGCGCGAAATCCATCTGCTCAGAGGCGGTGCAGTCCGGCAGCAGGATATCGGCATATTTCGCCGAAGAGGTCATGTGGCAGTCGATCACCACAATCATCTCGCACTTCTTGTCGTCCTGCAGGATTTCATGGGTACGGTTGATTTCTGAATGCTGGTTGATGAGGCAGTTACCGGCATAGTTCCAGATCATCTTGATCGGCACGTCCAGCTTGTCCTTGCCGCGCACGCCGTCGCGCAGGGCGGTCATTTCCGGGCCGCGTTCAATCGCATCGGTCCACATAAACATGGAGATGCTGGTCTGAACCGGGTTATCCAGCGTTGGCATACGTTCGAACGGCACTTCATATGAACCTTCACGCGCGCCGGTGTTACCGCCGTGAATGCCGACGTTGCCGGTCAGAATGGAGAGCATGGAGATGGCCCGGGTCGCGATTTCGCCGTTCGCATGACGCTGCGGACCCCAGCCCTGGCTGATATAGGCCGGTTTGGCTGAACCAATTTCACGCGCCAGCTGAACGATACGCTCAGCCGGGATGCCGGTGATGGTGGACGCCCACTCCGGCGTTTTCGCCACGCCGTCGCTGCCCTGTCCGAGAATATACGCCTTGTAGTGACCGTTTGCCGGCGCGCTGGCTGGCAGAGTTTTCTCGTCATAGCCGACGCAGTATTTGTCCAGGAAAGGCTGATCGACAAGATTCTCAGTGATCATCACCCACGCCAGGGCGGAGACCAGCGCCGCGTCGGTCCCCGGACGAATGGGGATCCACTCGTCTTCACGTCCGGCGCCGGTGTCGGTATAGCGTGGGTCGATGATGATCATGCGGGCATTGGATTTGGCGCGGGCCTGTTCGAGGTAGTAGGTTACCCCACCGCCGCTCATGCGCGTTTCACCCGGGTTATTGCCGAACAGCACCACCAGCTTACTATTTTCGATATCAGACGGGCTGTTTCCGTCCGCCCAGCCGCCATAGGTGTAGTTCAGGCCAGCAGCAATCTGCGCCGATGAGTAGTCACCATAGTGATTGAGATAACCGCCGCAGCAGTTCATCAGGCGCGCCACCAGCGTTTTACCCGGTGGCCAGGAACGGGTCAGCGTGCCGCCAAGCGTCCCGGTACCGTAGTTCAGGTAGATGGATTCGTTGCCGAACTCTTTAATCAAACGCTGCATGTTAGTGGCAATGATATCGTAGGCTTCATCCCAGCTAATCCGCTCGAACTTCCCTTCCCCACGCTTACCGACGCGCTTCATCGGGTATTTCAGGCGGTCAGGATTATAGACGCGACGACGCATGGAGCGACCGCGCAGGCAGGCACGGACCTGATGTAACTCTTCGTAGTTATCGTCCCCGGTATTGTCGGTTTCGACATATTTAATTTCGCCATCCACTACATGCATACGCAGCGGACAACGGCTACCGCAGTTTACGGTACAGGCACTCCACACCACTTTTTCCGGAGCTGAGGCTGGGGATAGTACATCCGCCGCTGAGGCCAGTCGGGTAAAGGGGAGCGTGAAGGCGCTGCTGGCTACGGCCAGGCCGCCTATTGCCGTGGTTTTCATCAACCCACGGCGAGTGACCTCGGCAGCCATTAATGCTTCAGGCGCGTTGATTTTCATAGAGACTCACTTTGGTTGCTCACAAAGAAAAGAGTGGCGGCGCAAACCGCTATGTAGTTTTATATATAACGAATATTTTCGTTATCAGCGTTTTATGCTGACTTTCATTCGGAGGAGTATTACTACTTTAGAGGGAGGGGGTATTGCGTCGTATCAATTCATAAGCATAAAAAAAGCGCCCTGAGGCGCTTTTTTGTTTTAAGACAAATATTAACCGATGTACTGCTGGCCTTTCATGTATGGACGCAGCACTTCAGGGATCTCGATACGACCGTCTGCCTGCTGATAGTTTTCCAGCACGGCAACCAGCGTACGGCCCACAGCCAGACCAGAACCGTTCAGGGTATGCACCAGACGGGTTTTCTTGTCAGATTTGCTGCGGCAGCGTGCCTGCATGCGGCGCGCCTGGAAATCCCAGACGTTAGAGCAGGAGGAGATTTCACGGTAGGTGTTCTGCGCAGGCACCCACACTTCCAGATCGAAGGTTTTGCAGGCGCCAAAGCCCATATCACCGGTACACAGAGCCATACGACGGTACGGCAGACCCAGCAGCTCCAGAACCTTCTCCGCGTGGCCGGTCATCTCTTCCAGCGCGTCCATAGATTCTTCTGGACGAACGATCTGCACCATCTCAACTTTGTCGAACTGGTGCATACGGATCAGACCGCGCGTGTCGCGACCGTAAGAACCGGCTTCAGAACGGAAGCACGGTGAATGTGCCGTCAGTTTGATCGGCAGATCGTCTTCGTCGATGATCTCATCACGCACGAGGTTAGTCAGCGGCACTTCCGCGGTTGGGATCAGCGCGTAGTTGCTACTGTCTGCTTCTTCGTCCAGCGGGCGGGTATGGAACAGGTCGCCGGCAAATTTCGGCAACTGGCCCGTACCGTACAGCGTATCGTGGTTGACCAGATACGGCACGTAGGTTTCGCTGTAGCCATGCTGCTCGGTGTGCAGATCCAGCATGAACTGCGCCAGCGCGCGGTGCAGATGGGCAATCTGGCCTTTCATCACCACGAAGCGAGAACCTGTCAGCTTAACCGCTGCCGCAAAGTCCAGGCCCGCGTGCATTTCGCCCAGCGTCACGTGATCGCGTACTTCGAAGTCAAACTCACGAGGCGTACCCCAGCGCTTCACTTCAACGTTGTCGTTTTCATCTTTGCCGACAGGCACGCTGTCGTCAGGAATATTCGGGATAGCCAGGGCAATATCACGAATCTCGGCCTGAAGAACGTCCAGCTCAGCTTTCGCCTGATCCAGTTCTTCACCCAGCTTGTTCACTTCCAGGCGTAATGGCTCAATATCTTCCCCGCGCGCTTTCGCCTGGCCGATGGATTTCGATCGAGAGTTACGCTCTGCCTGCAGATTTTCAGTTTGTACCTGCAGTACTTTACGACGCTCTTCAAGAGCGCGTAGCTTATCTACATCCAGCTTAAAGCCCCGGCGTGCCAGTTTTTCAGCGACTGCGTCTGGCTCATTACGCAGCAGATTGGGATCGAGCATGCTTATCCTGTGCTTATCGAATTAAAATAGGAAAATGTGACCACAGCCTGCGGCCACAAGGATACTACGCCAACATTACCGCAACGATTGAACTAACGGTAGCGTTTTATAGGGCTATTTTGATCCTGTCCGGCGAGCCAGGTGAGCTTTTCACCAATCTTGCCTTCAAGACCTCTGTTTGTGGGGCGATAATAGCGCGTTTGTGCCATCTCCTGCGGGAAATATTCCTCCCCTGCGGCGTAGGCATTGGGTTCATCATGAGCGTAGCGGTACTCCTGCCCATACCCCATCTCTTTCATCAGTTTGGTCGGTGCATTACGCAAATGAACCGGAACATCGTAGTCCGGACGTTCACGCGCATCCGACATCGCCGCTTTAAACGCGGTATAAACCGCATTGCTTTTCGGCGCGCAGGCCAGATAAACAATCGCCTGCGCAATGGCACGTTCGCCCTCCGCAGGTCCAACGCGGGTGAAGCAGTCCCAGGCCGACAGCGCGACCTGCATAGCGCGTGGATCGGCATTGCCAACATCTTCAGACGCAATCGCCAGACAGCGGCGCGCGACATATAACGGATCGCCGCCCGCGGTGATAATGCGCGCGTACCAGTAAAGCGCCGCATCCGGTGCGCTGCCGCGTACCGACTTATGCAGCGCCGAGATCAGGTCGTAAAAACGGTCGCCTTTATTGTCGAAACGGGCGCTGCGTTCACCAGCAATTTCGGTGAGCAGTTCCGGTTTAAGCACCCGCTTCCCGGCATCGTCGACTTCGGCCATATCGGCCATCATTTCCAGCGTATTCAGCGCCCGACGCGCATCGCCGTTGACCAGCTCGGCAATCGCACGACGCGTGTCGTCGGGCAGAAAGATATCCTGCCCGCCGTAGCCGCGCGTTTTGTCGTCCATCGCCTGGGTGAGAACCTTTTCAATATCCTCGGTGGTCAGCGATTTGAGCAGATAAACGCGCGCGCGGGAGAGTAGCGCCGAGTTCAATTCAAACGACGGATTCTCGGTGGTCGCACCGATGAAGAAGATCGTGCCATCTTCAATATGCGGCAGGAAGGCATCCTGCTGGCTCTTGTTGAAGCGGTGGACTTCGTCCACGAAGAGGATGGTGCGCCGCCCGGCATTGCGGTTCTGCCGCGCACGCTCGATCGCCTCACGGATCTCCTTCACGCCGGAGGTCACCGCCGAGATGCGTTCAACGTCCGCGTTGGCATAGCGGGCGATCACTTCTGCAAGCGTGGTCTTGCCGGTGCCAGGGGGCCCCCAGAGGATCATGGAGTGAAGATGCCCCGCCTCAATGGCGCGTGGCAATGGCTTACCGGCAGCCAGCAGGTGCTGCTGGCCGATGTACTGCGCTAAATTTTCTGGCCGCATACGGGCGGCCAGAGGTTGAAACGCGTTATCTGAAAAATCGAGCGACAGATTGCCCACTCACGCCTCTTACTTATTGCGTTGGTCGTCCACCGTCACGCCCTTCGGCGGGGTAAAGGTGAATTTCGATGCATCAACGGCGCCGTTCTGCTGAGATTTTAGCTGGTAGCTGCTGCGCTGATCGTCCTGCTCAACCGCGCCGAACTGATTAATGGTACCGTTGGTGCTCACGTTAATGGTGAACTGCTTCAGGTTGCCGTTGCTGCCTTTCGGCGTCAGGACAAACTCGTCACCCGTCTGTTTAATATTGTACTGCTGCCAGTCGCTGGCCTGGTTACGGGCAATCAGCATAAACGGCGTATTGCTGGTGGCATCTTTCAGCCAGGTCGCAGTAGCCTGCTCAACGAACGGGTTGTAGAACCATAAGGTTTTACCGTCAGACACCAGAATGCTCTCATCCGGCTGGGTCATGTGCCAGTTGAACAGATTTGGGCGTTTTACCCACAAATCTCCCTGGCCTTCCTGCACCGCGTTGCCGCTGCCGTCCGTCACTTTTTGCGTGAAGCTGGCGTGGAAGCTGCTTACTTTATCCAGTCGGCTTTTAAGGTCGCTGGCTGCATCAGCCCAGACGCTGCTGGCAACAAAACTGGTGAGTAATGCACAGGCGATGGCGATTTTTTTCATTGTTATTCCTTAAAATACGTCTTCCCGATATGGGATTTCCGTCTTCTATTCTGGACCTGCCCGAAGGCAGGCGACAGAAGAAAATGCTTAAATTTGGCTGATTTACCCTTCTTTGCAAACGCTGAAGGTTAATCAAACGGCGGCGGCGCCAGCACCTCGCGGTTACCGTTATGCCCCTGCTCGCTCACAATGCCCTGCGCTTCCATCTGCTCGATGATACGCGCTGCGCGGTTATACCCGATGCGGAATTGACGCTGCACGCCTGAGATGGACGCTTTGCGTTTTTCGGTAACGAAGTTAACCGCCTGATCGAATAACGGATCCAGCTCTTCACCACCGTCGAAGCCACCGCCGCCGCCTTCGCTTTCCGTATCGCTGGTAATGCCGTCAATATATTGTGGACGACCGCGCGCTTTCCAGTCCTGCACAACGGCGTGAACTTCCTCGTCGCGGACAAACGCACCGTGAACACGCACCGGAGAAGTGGAGTTCGGGCCGGAATAGAGCATGTCCCCCATTCCCAGCAGCGACTCTGCGCCACCCTGATCAAGAATGGTACGGGAGTCAATTTTGCTTGATACGGTAAAGGCGATACGCGTCGGAATGTTCGCTTTGATAAGACCGGTGATAACGTCCACGGAAGGACGCTGGGTCGCCAGCACAAGGTGAATACCAGCCGCACGCGCTTTCTGCGCCAGACGGGCAATCAACTCTTCCACTTTCTTACCAACGGTCATCATCAGGTCAGCGAATTCATCGACCAGCACGACGATATAAGGCAGTTTTTCCAGCACCGGATGCTGGGCATCCATGCTGTCACCTGGCTTCCAGTAAGGATCCGGGATCGGACGTCCCATACGCATAGCCTGGGCGATTTTCTCGTTATAACCGGCCAGATTACGTACGCCCAACGCAGACATCAGCTTGTAGCGGCGTTCCATCTCATTGACGCTCCAGCGCAGGGCGTTGGCGGCGTCTTTCATGTCGGTGACCACTTCGGTCAGCAGATGAGGAATACCTTCATAGACCGACAGTTCGAGCATTTTCGGGTCGATCATGATGAAACGCACATCTTCCGGCTGCGCTTTATAGAGCATGCTGAGGATCATGGCGTTCACACCGACAGACTTACCGGAACCGGTAGTACCCGCGACCAGCAGGTGAGGCATTTTTGCGAGGTCTGCCACCACCGGATCGCCAGCGATATCTTTACCCAGCACCACGGTCAGCGGGGATGGGTTATCGCGGAATTTGGTGTTATCCAGCACTTCACGCAGGTAGACGGTCTGACGTTTCTTGTTCGGCAGCTCAAGACCAACGTAAGGTTTGCCCGGTATCACTTCCACCACACGTACCGCAACGGTCGACAAGGAACGCGCCAGGTCGCGGGACAGGTTAGAAATACGCGCGGCTTTAACGCCTGGCGCCAGGTTCAGTTCAAAACGGGTGATAACAGGGCCCGGCGAGTAGTTCACCACGTCAGCCTTGATACGGAAGTCGGCCAGACGGGCTTCCACCAGACGCGCCATCTGCTCCAGCGCGAAGGTATCGACGGGTTCCACTTCCGACGGCGGCGGCGTTAACAGATCCAGAGAAGGCAGCGGCGTGCTTGGACGCTGGAGCGGACGGCTGTCACCGTTACGCATCAGCAGCGGGTGAATCAGGCTCTCCTGCGGCTGAGGCGCAGGCTGCTGGAACTGCGGCGGCTGCGGTTGCTGAACTGGTTGTTGCGGTTGCGCATATGGCTGATGAACGGGCTGCTGGCGCACAGGCTCAACTTCCGGCATCACGCTCGGGGTAAATAAAGGCTCGCTCGGGCCATCATCCACCAGATCCTTCATCGGCGAGAATTCAAAATCAGACAGTGAGAACGGATTTGCACCAGCCGGTTGTTCACCGGAATAACGTTGCTGCTGGGTGGCGGCGAACTGGCGCGCTAATTCCGCTTCTGCAGCGTCATCTTCGTCTTCAGGCACAGGTTCATCGTGCTGATATTCTTCACCGTAGCGTTGATTCTGCTGCGCGGCGAACTGGCGGGCCAGCTCGTCCTGCTGCATCTCATCGACGTCATCTTCGTACTCATGCTCGCGCGCTTTCTCTTCCGCCATGCGCTGGGAAGGCAGCTTGATACCATAAGAGGCAAGTTCACGACGGGTTGGTACGCGAACGCGGTTAGGACGAGGCAGTTGCGGACCAATCCCCTCCTTCACCTGAGGACGTGGCGCGCCCCCTGTTGCCAGGCTAAAGACAGGTGCAGCCACGGCAGCGGCCGGGGTAGCCTGCTTCACGCTTTCCGCTACGGGTGCAACTACAGGTGTCGGGTCGACCGGTGGAACTGGGACAGAAGGCGCTTTTGTCACCGGCTCCTGCACCGGTTCAGGCACAGGCTGATACCAGGCAGCCAGCTGTTCGCGTTCACGCGCGCGGCGCTCTTCGACTTCTTCAAAATAGTACAGCGGTGGACGGGCTGGCTTCACCTCTTCCACGATTTCAGGTTCAGGCTGCAGCGCAACATGAGGCTGCACAGGTTCAACCGGTTCAGGCACATACTCCTGATACGGTTGGGCCACAGGCTGTTCAAAGTGAGGGTAATCTTGCGGTTCATACGCAGGCTGCGGCGGCTGATATGGCTGCTGCCACTGCTCCTGCTGCACAGGGACATAGCTCTCTGGTTCAGGCGCGATAACGGGCTCCGGCGTGTGAACACCGGGAGCAGTCTGCCAGTCAACCTGAGGTTGCTGAATAACGGATTCCGGCGGCGAAACCGGCGCGGATGGCATCACGGCGTCGACAGGCGCGGCATACGCCTGCGCTGCGGTTGTCGCGGCTGCGGCTGCCGCAACCGGTTCAGTGACCGAGTGACCGTTTAACAGCGGGTCGTATTCGTCAAAGTCCCCGGGTGTGGCCCGGCTGCCAGAGAAGAGCACATCGTCAGGATCGACTGCTACACCCGCAGCGCGATACGCCACCTGCTCGTCTTCATCCATGCGTTTACCGGAGAAGAGCGCCTCATCGGTTTTACGACCTAGCGGGTTGGCAAATTTCTCAGCAACACGCTGACGACGCGCCAGCGCGCCGCGCAGAATACGCGCACGACGAGATTCGCGACGCTGCACAGGCGCGTCATCTTCCTCTTCATCTTCGTACTCGTCTTCATCAACCCACGTATCGTCACGGCGGGTACGGTTGCTGGCGAAGGTCAGAATGGTGAGGATAAAACTACCAATTTTCTCGGCAATGCTCACCCATGACCAGCCGGTAAACAGCGTTAGCCCGGCCGCCCAAATGCACAGCAGCGCCAGCGTGCCGCCGCTGCTGTGCAGCATCGGCTGTAGCGCAGAACTGAGTAAGCTGCCGATTACACCACCAGAGGCGAAGTACCAGATATCATCCGCATTGATTGCCGCCAGCCCGCACGAAGTAAGGATCAGCGCCAGCGCGCCAATCAGGCGCAGCGACACGGCGAAATAGTCGATGTAATCATCGTTCTGACGATGACGCCACGCAAACCAGCAGCCGCCAATGATAATAACGGGGAGGGTGTAGGCCATCACACCGAAAATGAAAAACAGCGTATCCGCCAGCCAGGCACCAGGGACACCGCCTAAATTATGGATAGGCTCATGCCATGCAGTTTGTGACCAGCTGGGATCTGAAGGATTGAAACTGAATAAGGCTGCCATCAGCCAGACGGCAAAAAGGGCAATAACAATCAGCAAAGCCTCGAGGAGACGACGTCCGCTGCTTAGCTTCGATAGTGTGACTTCTTTGTCTTCAGTGTATTCCTGGCTCAAAAAAGGCTCTCCAGGTATCAGGCATATCCTGCCTTTTTGCTAAAACGGACAACAGCGCCGGGACTCCCCGGCACTGTTGCTGTATGGATTAACAGGAGTGTAATCAAACTAAGCTGATTTTGCACCTGTTCCGTGTTAGCGCGTCTTAATAACCAGACGATTGCTCTGTTTGACCTCTTCCATCACCACATATGTACGGGTGTCGTTCACGCCTGGCAGACGCAGCAGGGTTTCCCCCAGCAGCTTACGGTAGGCGGACATATCAGGCACTCGGGTTTTCAACAGGTAGTCGAAATCACCGGACACCAGATGACACTCTTGAATTTCTTCAAGTTTTTGTACAGCGGCGTTGAATTGTTCAAACACATCCGGCGCACCACGATTCAGAGTAATCTCAACAAATACCAGAAGTGAGGCATCCAGATAATGCGGGTTCAACAGAGCAGTGTAGCCCTGAATGAAACCCTGTCTTTCCAGTCGGCGCACACGCTCAAGGCACGGCGTCGGGGAAAGTCCCACACGTTTTGAAAGCTCGACGTTGGAAATACGCCCATCCTTTTGCAATTCATTAAGAATGTTACGATCGATACGGTCGAGATCTTTGCCAGGGCGCTTCTTGCTATCTACCATTATTATTGTCTCTCTGTATTCCTTCCCTACTCCTGCCTGGACCCTGTGCACATCACTGTTCAGAGCCTGTACCCGTTAGTCATCACATCGCCTGATTATGTAATAGACGCGATGCGGATTCGGGTTCTGTTGGTAAGAAGACCGTTGCCCGAAGGCTGTCACCGACATCACGTATGGCGTCTGTCCACGCCATGCGTAGATTTCACTGACCCGGTAAAAATGGCATTTACGTGCATGCCTATGCGGCATACGGTTAACGCGGTTTTTTTTCTTCCTTGAATGTTTTCGCAAAAGCGCAGGGGATTGTCAAAGCAAAACATCGTTTTTTAGTACAACATGCCGGATATTCATTACGGCAGGGTATTAATCCTCATTTTATTGCCTTAGAAACGACCGCTTTTATCGAGAAAGCGTGAGGTTATCGCGCGCTATTCATCGTCCATGGCTATTACACAGATTGATATCAAAATTGCTGCGCTCTTTTTTTACGGCAACAAATTCCCTACAATCCAGCCAAATGTCTGCCAACAACAATGGGGATCTCATGGGCACGGCCAAACACAGTAAGCTGCTAATCCTTGGTTCTGGACCTGCGGGATATACCGCAGCGGTCTATGCTGCACGCGCTAACCTGCACCCGGTACTCATTACCGGTATGGAAAAAGGCGGTCAGCTGACCACCACCACCGAAGTGGAAAACTGGCCAGGGGACCCGAACGACCTGACCGGGCCGCTGCTGATGGAACGTATGCACGAGCATGCCGCTAAATTCGAAACCGAAATTCTGTTCGACCACATCAATAAGGTCGATCTTCAGAACCGTCCGTTCCGCCTGACGGGCGACAGCGGCGAATACACCTGCGACGCGCTGATCATCGCCACGGGTGCTTCTGCCCGTTACCTCGGTCTGCCATCCGAAGAAGCGTTCAAGGGCCGCGGCGTCTCTGCCTGCGCAACCTGCGACGGTTTCTTCTACCGTAATCAGAAAGTCGCGGTCATCGGCGGCGGCAACACCGCAGTGGAAGAAGCACTCTATCTGGCAAACATTGCCTCTGAGGTGCACCTGATCCACCGTCGCGAAACCTTCCGCGCGGAGAAGATCCTGATCAAACGTCTGATGGATAAAGTAGCAAGCGGCAACATCGTGCTGCATACCAACCGTACCCTGGAAGAGGTGACGGGCGACCAGATGGGCGTTGCCGGTCTGCGTATCCGTGATACCCAGAACACCGATAACGTCGAAACGCTGGAAGTGGCGGGCCTTTTTGTGGCGATCGGTCACAGTCCGAACACCGCGATCTTCGACGGTCAGCTGGAGCTGGAAAACGGCTACATCAAAGTGCAGTCCGGTATTCACGGTAATGCGACCCAGACCAGCATCCCGGGTGTGTTCGCGGCCGGCGACGTGATGGACCACATTTACCGTCAGGCGATCACCTCAGCGGGTACCGGCTGTATGGCCGCGCTGGACGCTGAACGCTACCTCGATGGACTGGCTGAACAAGGTAAATAATCTTTACAAGTCAGTAACAAACGTAAATAAAGGCGGCGATAAGTCGCCTTTATTGTCTCCCCGTTGTAACATTGCGCTGCCCAACTTCTAATAACGTCACCTGCAAAGTACGCAATGGAAAAAACCCGTCAACAAGAGTTAACACGCTGGCTGAAACAGCAAAGCGTTATTTCCCGCCGCTGGCTTACGATTTCCCGTCTCCTGGGATTCGTTAGCGGTCTGTTGATTGTTGCCCAGGCATGGCTGCTGGCCCGCATTCTTAATCACATGATCATGGAGAACATTCCACGCGAAGCGCTCCTGCTGCCCTTTATTGTCCTGATCCTGATTTTTGTTCTGCGCGCCTGGGTGGTATGGCTGCGTGAGCGCGTCGGTTTTCACGCCGGACAGCACATCCGTTACGAGATCCGCCGTCAGGTGCTCGACAGGCTTCAGGAAGCCGGGCCCGCCTGGATCCAGGGTAAACCGGCCGGTAGCTGGGCGACGCTGATCCTTGAGCAGATTGACGATATGCACGACTACTACGCGCGCTATCTGCCGCAGATGGCCCTTGCCGTCTTCGTTCCGCTGCTGATCGTTATCGCTATCTTCCCGGTGAACTGGATGGCGGCGCTGATTCTGATGGGAACCGCCCCGCTGATCCCGCTATTTATGGCGCTGGTCGGGATGGGGGCAGCGGATGCCAACCGCCGTAACTTCCTGGCATTGGGTCGCCTGAGTGGCCATTTCCTCGATCGTCTTCGCGGCATGGAGACATTGCGCATCTTTGGCCGCGGTGAAGCGGAAACCGAAAATATTCGCCTGGCGTCGCAGGACTTCCGTCAGCGCACCATGGAAGTCTTACGCCTCGCCTTCTTATCTTCCGGCGTACTGGAATTCTTCACCTCGCTGTCGATTGCCCTCGTGGCGGTCTACTTCGGCTTCTCCTACCTTGGCGCGCTGGATTTCGGCCATTACGGCACGACAGTGACTCTTTCTGCCGGTTTCCTGGCGCTGATCCTGGCGCCGGAATTTTTCCAGCCGCTTCGCGATCTGGGAACCTTCTATCACGCCAAAGCGCAGGCGGTTGGCGCCGCCGATAGCCTGAAAATGTTTCTGGAAACGCCGCTGGCCCACCCGGAGCGGGGTGACGTAACGCTGAATGCTAAAGATCCGGTGACGATTGAAGCGCAGGACTTTTCCATTCTGTCGCCCGAAGGCAAAGTCCTCGCCGGTCCGCTGAACTTTACCTTACCTGCCGGACAACGCGTGGTGCTCGTCGGCACCAGCGGTTCCGGGAAAAGCTCTCTACTGAACGCGCTATCCGGTTTTATGGCCTACACGGGTTCACTGCGGATCAACAAAACCGAACTGCGCAACCTCGAGCCTGACGCCTGGCGTAAACAGCTCAGTTGGGTAGGACAAAACCCGCAGCTCCCGGCTTCTACGCTGCGTGAAAACGTGCTTCTGGCGCGCCCGGATGCGCGTGAAGATGAGCTGCAATCGGTTCTCGACCGCGCCTGGGTCAGCGAATTTCTGCCGCTGCTGCCGAAAGGGGTGGATACCGTGGTCGGCGATCAGTCCGCCGGGCTGTCGGTCGGGCAGGCGCAGCGCGTGGCCGTTGCCCGAGCGCTGCTTAACCCATGCCAGCTGATGCTGCTGGACGAGCCCGCCGCCAGCCTGGATGCCCACAGCGAGCAGCGCGTAATGGAAGCCCTGAACGCCGCCTCCCGGCAGCAAACTACCCTGATGGTCACCCATCAGCTGGAAGGCATTGCCGACTGGGACCAGATCTGGGTCATGGAGAACGGTCGTATTGTTGAGCAAGGCGATTACGCCTCTCTCGTTGCCGCCCAGGGACCATTTGCCGCCCTGCTGGCGAACCGTCAGGAGGATATCTGATGCGCGCTCTGCTGCCTTATCTTGCGCTCTATAAACGCCATAAATGGATGCTGACGCTGGGGATTGTGCTGGCGATTGTCACGCTGCTCGCCAGCATTGGCCTGCTCACGCTTTCTGGCTGGTTCCTGTCGGCCTCGGCCGTCGCAGGGTTCGCCGGTTTATACAGCTTCAACTATATGCTTCCGGCTGCCGGGGTTCGCGGTACCGCCATCACCCGTACTGCCGGACGCTATTTCGAACGCCTGGTGAGCCACGACGCCACCTTCCGCGTGCTGCAGCACCTGCGTATCTACACCTTCAGCAAACTGCTGCCCCTCTCCCCTGCCGGGCTGGCGCGTTTTCGTCAGGGCGAGTTGCTTAACCGCGTGGTGGCGGATGTCGACACGCTGGATCATCTTTATCTGCGCGTAATTTCCCCCATCGTGGGCGCGTTTGTGGTGATTGTGGTGGTCACGCTGGGGCTGTCTGTTCTGGATGTTCCCGTTGCGCTGACGCTGGGCGGGATAATGCTGTTAACGCTTATCGTTCTACCGCCGCTGTTTTACCGCGCCGGGAAATCCACCGGGGAAAACCTGACTCGTCTGCGTGGGGACTATCGACAGCAGCTGACCTCCTGGCTTCAGGGCCAGGCAGAGCTGACCATTTTTGGTGCCAGCAAGCGCTACCGCGCCCGCATGGAAAGTACGGAGCTAAACTGGCATGAAGCCCAGCGCCGCCAGTCGGAACTGACGGCTTTTTCTCAAGCGCTAATGATGCTAATCGGCGGTGTGGCGGTGATTGCCATGCTGTGGCTGGCTTCCGGCGATATCGGGGGAAATACACAGCCGGGTCCTCTTATTGCCCTTTTCGTTTTCTGTGCGCTGGCCGCATTTGAAGCGCTGGCCCCGGTGACGGGCGCCTTCCAGCACCTGGGTCAGGTTATCGCCTCTGCCCTGCGCATCACCCAGATTGCCGAGCAGGAGCCTGAAGTCACGTTCAGTGCCGGACAGACCGCGGTACCAGAGCAGGTTGCGCTGACGCTTGACGATGTCACCTTCAGCTATGACAAACAGGCACAGAACGCGCTGGAGGGTATCACCCTTTCTGTTAATGCCGGACAGCGGATTGCGATCCTCGGCCGTACCGGCTGCGGTAAATCGACGCTGCTGCAGCTGCTGACCCGCGCCTGGGATCCGCAGCGCGGTCAGATTCGTTTTAATAACACGTCGCTGATCGATTTTAGCGAGCAAGCCCTGCGCAAAACCGTCAGCGTCGTTCCGCAGCGCGTGCATCTGTTTAGCGCCACCCTGCGCGATAACCTGCTGCTGGCAGCCCCAGAGGCCACTGATGATACGCTTCGCGCCGTGCTGGAGCAGGTCGGGCTGCAAAAACTGCTTGAGGACGACGGGCTGAACAGCTGGCTGGGCGAAGGCGGCCGTCAGCTCTCCGGCGGTGAACTGCGCCGTCTGGCAATTGCGCGCGCGCTGCTGCACGATGCGCCGCTGATGCTGCTTGACGAGCCCACCGAAGGGCTTGACGCCACGACCGAGAGCCAAATCCTTGATTTGCTGGCCAATGTCATGACCGGTAAAACCGTCCTGATGGTCACGCATCGCCTGCGCGGACTGGCGAGTTTTGATCGGATAATTGTGATGGACAACGGACACATTATTGAGCAAGGTAGTCACGCAGAGCTGTTGGCGAAACAGGGTCGCTACTACCAGTTTAAACAGCGTCTGTAGACTATATTTGTAGCGTCCTCACTCGCGTACTGGAGTTTTGCTGTCATGCGCCTGGTCCAGCTTTCTCGTCATAACATCGCGTTCCCTTCTCCGGAAGGGGCGCTGCGTGAGCCCAATGGGCTGCTGGCCCTTGGCGGTGACCTCAGTCCTGCTCGACTATTGATGGCATACCAGCGCGGTATCTTCCCCTGGTTTTCTCCCGGCGATCCGATTTTATGGTGGTCTCCCGATCCGCGCGCCGTGCTGTGGCCAGATCAGTTTCACCTGAGCCGCAGCATGAAGCGTTTCCATGCAAAATCACCGTACCGCGTCACCCTTAATCACGCCTTTGGTCAGGTCATTGAAGGCTGTGCCGAAGACCGCTTTGAGGGAACATGGATAACCCGCGATATTATTACCGCCTACCACCAGCTTCATGAGCTTGGCTACGCCCACTCAATCGAGGTGTGGGACGGCGGAGCACTCGTCGGCGGCATGTATGGCGTGGCGCAGGGCACGCTGTTTTGCGGTGAGTCGATGTTCTCCCGCGCGGTTAACGCCTCGAAAACGGCGCTGCTGGTCTTCTGCCAGGCATTTGCCCAGCGCGGCGGACGCCTGATCGATTGTCAGGTGCTCAACGAGCACACGGCCTCTCTCGGTGCCGTTGAGATCCCGCGACGCCAGTACATTGAGCATCTGGATGTCAGCCGTCAGGAGAAGCTCCCCCGCGACTTCTGGATACCGAGAACGCTCTTTATGCCCAATGCCTAAATGTTTTCCGCATATTTTTTGTGAGGGTGTTATAATTATGCCGCAGAGTAGCTTCTGCCTGTTGCCCCGCCGCCGTTTGGGACCCTCGCTTCAGATAACGTCCTGACGTTTATCCTGTTGTCTCCCCTTTACGAATGCGCTTCCTGTTCGGTTGTACCGTGACGCTTGGGCAATGCGCCGAAACTGTTTTGCTGCGTTTTAATCGCGCAATTCTTTACTTAATTGATGAATTTCGGCATTATCTTGCCGGTTCAAAACTTGGTAGTGATACCCCAGAGGATTAGATGGCCAAAGAAGACAATATTGAAATGCAGGGTACCGTACTTGATACGTTGCCTAATACCATGTTTCGCGTAGAGCTGGAAAACGGTCACGTGGTAACTGCGCACATCTCCGGTAAAATGCGCAAAAACTACATCCGCATTTTGACGGGCGACAAAGTGACTGTTGAACTGACCCCGTACGACCTGAGCAAAGGCCGCATTGTCTTCCGTAGTCGCTAATTGTTTTCGCCTGTAATGGCAGATGAATATTAAATAAGGCCGGGATTTTCCCGGCCTTACTTTTTTGTGCTGCAGGCGATTATTTGACCATTCGATTCAGCGTCAGGGCTGTCTGTTCGACAGCAATGCCAGCCACTGAAAGTGACCGACATTAGCAGCCGCAATGTCCTTTAATGGCTGTGTCTCGCTATGCTTTCAGCCGTTTGCCACCTGGTAACCTATATTTATCAAAGCATCAAGCTCGTCTTTCGCAAACAACCTTGCCCGATAGCACTCGCCCGGAAACTCGGGATAGCCATCCAGAGTACAAATCAGATCGTAGATTGTGGCAATAATATGGCCTGTCGCATCACTGATAAAGAAAGAGCGAGCGTGGTTGGTGTAGATGCCATAGTAGTCACCATAATCGATTGCAGCCCCCATAAAATCAGTGATTTGAGGAACGCGAGAGGAAGGTAACTGGATAATGCTACCTGTCTGAGTTGCTGTTTTGGCAACCAGATCAACAGCATAGAACATGACCCTTGCAGGATCGGTTTTGTAAACATCAGCCGTTGGATCAAGAGTAATATCACGAGTAACCGCGTTTCCTTCATTATCAACGCAGGAGCGATTATCAAATAGCGAAAGAACGAATTTGCCTTCGGCCTCATTGTTTAATCCAGCAAAAGCGCTATTTTTAGTGACGAATACGGTATGAGCACCATTTTCAAAATTCGTAATACCGGAAGTTTCTATCTGCGTAACGCCCTGCCCCGCTGCGAAACCAGGGTTAAATCCACCGGTATTAATACTCCATAATATCGTACCATCGGCAGGAGAAATACCAAACGTCAGGCCTGCAGAGCGAGTATGGACAACAATCGCTTCAGAGTTTGCTTCACCCTCGGGGATCCACGAAAGCGAGTTAAGGTGAGCATCGTTTGTCGGGCTATTATTCAGGATCTGCGTATTATCGAATGCACGCGTATAATTTTTTGCCCACAGCATCATGCCTGTCTTTTCATCAAATTTTAAAATTGATGCATCCTGCCTCATCGTATTGGTCGAACGATCCGGGTTATCATTACCAATCATGAAAAGATTACCGGCTGAATCCCAGATCAGATCGTGGGTATTAGCATAGCGGTTGCCATCGCGGTCACGTAAATCAAATTCCAGAATCTCATTGCCTAAAATATCAATTTTAAAAAAGCGTCGACCATACCAGTGTTCATCTTCATCACTTCCGATATAGAAATAACCATTATGCGTTTTTAGCATCTGATTACGATAGGGCTGAGCATAATAGCAACGAAGATCGCCATTTTGGTCGTAACCATCACAATTGGTGGTCATTAACCAACTATTTCCCCATACGGCCGCAAACTTAGTGGGATCCGTTTGCTCAATATCGATATGGAAAATTGTCGCATCGCGATAGACTTGTTCCTGTGTGCTTACCTGAATAGTTTGGTTAAAAATTTCCACTCCGCTAAGGTTTTTAAAAACAACCTGCACTTGATTAAGATAGTTTGCGTAAAGTCCAATAACCGGAATTTTTATCTCAGGTAAAGAGATAATGTCATTTGATGAATACGTAAAATCTAAACTTGATGCGCAAGTTAATCTTCCCAAAACTGTATAGGAATATGTTACCGCCTCATCAATTCTAAACTTCAGATATACTGCAAGCTGGTTATTTGCAGGCGCGAGATCCATTCCAAGATAGGTAATTGCCATGTAGTTCACCTGTTGTTAACTATTACTGTTTAACTTCTTTTACTCGCATTTCTTTCACCTGTTGGGGAATGATCTTATTTCCTTTCACCAGATAATCAATAACCGCATCAGAAAGGTTATACCCACCTTTTACCTGTTTGTTCTGACCATCGATAAATGCGGTAAAACCATCGCCCCCAGGGGCAAGGAAACTATTTGTCGCTACGCGATAGGTATCAGTATCTACAATCGGCTTACCATTAAGCGTAAATAGCACAACGCGGTGCCCAACAGGTTTATGTTGGTCGTATCGCATTTCCAGTCCTTTCGACATCTGCAAAACACCATTTGTAAGTGACGCACCGTGTTCCATAAGATTGCGTAAGGATTTCCCTTTCAAATCCATGACAGTTAGCTCATTTGGAAACGGAAAAGCGCTGATAACATCGCCAAGGGTTATCGGACCGGCATTCAAGTCTGCGCGAAGACCACCTGAATTAGTGAGCGCCAGCTGCGCATCAGGCGCTGCAGCAAGCATTGCATCGGTAAATAAATTTCCAAGTGAAGATGATTCACCATAGGCGCGCGTAAGCGTAACAGGCGTCTCACCAACTTTTTGGCGAACCGTTTCGGACAGTTTTTTATTCCAGGTATCAATAACGCTCTGAGTTGCCGGATCGGGTTTCCATTCATCGGCATACAGGGTTTTAAGTTCGAAGCTTTTTATTTTATGGTGATGCGTTTTTAGATCCACATCGAGAACCAGCTTACCGATATCAATCCCCCCACTGTCAGTCGAAAGTACCAACGTGTTGCCTACTTTGAGCGGCTCCACTGTTCCAACATGCGCATGTCCGGTAATCAGAATATCCAGGCCCTTCACCTGCTTAGCCGTCTGAATATCCTTATCAAGGGCGCGCTTCACGTCTGTATTGCCGATACTGGACTGGCGTGCAGGGAAACCTTCATGCATGAGTGCAACGGTAATATCCACTTTTCCACGGAGTTCATCCAGATACCGCTGGAGGTATTTCACCTCGTCACGCGCTTCAATCCCCTGACGCATTGACGATGAAACGGTATCATCGAACGCAAACACACCGTGCAACCCAATAACCCCAATTTTAATGCCATCCTTTTCGATGATGGTATAGGGATTATTCCAGAAGAGGACATTACTGTTTTTATAAAAGACGTTCCCTAACAGTATCGGGAATTTAGCCTGACTGAGCTGTATAAGGGTATTATCCCAACCATGATCGAACTCATGATTGCCGACAGACGCAGCATCAAATGACATTGTATTCATAATATCTATGATTGCCTTCCCTTTTGTCAGGCTACTGATATACGGACCGGTAAAATAATCCCCAGCATCGAAATAAAAAGTAGCCTTATTGTTTTTCTTTTCTTGCTTAACGTATGTTGCAATATTTGCAAAACCACCCACAGCTCTTTTTCCCTCTGCAACATAGGGGAGTTTATAAGGCTCAACATGGGCATGCAGATCATTAGTATAAATGACGGTAACGTCCTGCGCTGGACTTAGCGAAGCATATCCCGACAATAATAAAACTGCGATTACTGTTTTTTTCATATTTCAACTCTCTAATTAAAAGAAGAGTTTCATTATCGATTAGCAAAAAACAGATTTTGTGAACTTTCTCACGGCATATAAAAAAGAGAGGCGTGAAAATCATCGACTCACAGAATCAGTTGGTGATATGCATGGAATGCGCTCCAAAAATAGACCTGAATGTTTGTAAAAGCTGGTCATGCCCTAATCTTGGAATACCCGATGCGAGTGATTATGTTGTTCCTGTTTATCGTCTCGGCTACGCTGCTCTTGAATGTCAAAAATGTGGCAGCCTTCCGCCCTTGTTTAATAAAAAAGAATGTGACGAGTGGTTCAGACACTTCATGCAACAAAAATTGGGAAATACAGGACAAGGTTGTCCTCGCTGTTTTACAACTCGCATCATTCACTATGGATACACAAAAGCCAGAACCCCACGCCTTCAATGTTGTACCTGCCGCTATGTGTTTACTCCACACTATGACAATGCTCAATGTCAGGATAAAAATATCACCCTTCTTTCCCGGCTCGAACAAGGCGTGCATTCTGGTGAAACGACAAACCAAAGGGCGCTTGCACAAGCGGTTAACGGGTTTGAACACGTTCTTCATGCCTCTGTCCCTGGATTAACAAGGGTGTCAACGACGACGATGGTAATACCGTTTCAGGGCCGCGCTGCGAGGCAGAAATTATATGTTGTGATCAGCGCCGATGCTGATTCAGGGAAAATTATGCAAATCACAACTAACTATAGCGACTGGAAAGCAGGCGATTCGTTGCTCTATAAAAGCTCACAGCCCAGCCCTTCTGCGATATTACCGTCGAGCGATGTTGATCTTATTCGTGAACAAGAGAAGCAATTTCTGACGCGGAGTCAGTTCGATGAAATTCAGTACGGTAGCGCCGAACTTAAGCGAAACGACCGGGGAAGCATAGTCCGTCCTGTCATAACCATACACAGTCATTTTCAGCGATTAAAACGACGATTCCCGGGTGTAACCGATCATTATCTCGCGCATGAGTGCGTCTTGCGTGGCGGTGCAATTACGGCCTGGTCAACAGAGGTTCGCCTTGGAAAAACCAATCTGTGGTTTGTGTCTGAAAAGCCTGAAACTGCCATGCTCTCTGAAAAGTCATTTTACCTGACTGGCAGCTGGAAAATGGGATGGTGGAAGAATGTATGGGAGCGCTGGGATAATGGCGAGAGATGCAAGATGATTGGCCTCCTAACCGGACAGCAAAGTACAGCGGTACCCGCTTTGATTACGCTTGCACCCTGCACTGCATTTGGTGCCTGGCTGAAAGCCCATCCATGGTCATTACAGTGTCATAACTATGGAGCCCGGGTTGTGAGCCAGCATTTAGTGGGTCTTGGCTGTATTTATAACCAAAAATTGATTCTGTGAGCCCGTATTTTACGTCTTATAGACCGGCTCCAGGCAATAACGTACGTTAAGGTGAGCACGTAAGATTGTCAATTCATACACTTACAGGATGCCAGTCCTGACACCTGATTTGCAGGTTCGCCGCCATTTTATTACTGTGGATTTATCCAGAAACCAACGTCGAACAAAAGTGGAAAGCGCCTCGCAAAATTCCTCTGCGGCCTGATGCCGTCATCCCGGCCCTCTCCCACTGTAAGAGGGAGAAAAGCAGGAATAAAAAAACCGGGCAAATGCCCGGTTTCTAACATTAGCCTTCCACTCACTCAGTGAGCCGCTTCCGGCTTGTGCTTCGCCGCACTCTGGAAATCGTACGTGAGTTCGTTCTTCGCCTGATCCAGCGCCACGGTCACCTGGCCGCCGTCCACCAGCGAGCCAAACAGCAGCTCGTTCGCCAGCGGTTTCTTCAGGTTGTCCTGAATTACACGCGCCATTGGACGGGCGCCCATCGCACGGTCGTAGCCTTTCTCGGCCAGCCAGTTTCGGGCCTCCTGGCTCACTTCCAGCGACACGCCTTTCTGATCCAGCTGAACCTGCAGCTCGACGATGAATTTATCCACGACCTGATGGATCACCTCGGTAGACAGGTGATCGAACCAGATAATGTTGTCCAGACGGTTACGGAACTCCGGCGTGAAGATCTTCTTGATCTCCTCCATCGCATCGGTGCTGTTATCCTGGTGGATAAGGCCGATGGACTTACGCTCGGTTTCTCGCACCCCGGCGTTAGTGGTCATTACCAGCACCACGTTGCGGAAGTCAGCTTTGCGCCCGTTGTTGTCGGTCAGCGTCCCGTTGTCCATCACCTGCAGCAGGATGTTGAACACGTCCGGGTGCGCTTTCTCGATTTCATCGAGCAGCAGTACCGCGTGCGGGTGCTTGATCACCGCGTCGGTGAGCAGGCCGCCCTGGTCAAAGCCCACGTAGCCAGGAGGCGCACCAATCAAACGGCTGACGGTGTGACGCTCCATATACTCGGACATATCAAAGCGCAGCAGCTCAATGCCCAGCGCTTTGGAGAGCTGAACCGTTACCTCGGTTTTCCCCACGCCGGTCGGGCCGGCAAACAGGAAGGAACCAACAGGCTTGTGCTCATGCCCCAGCCCGGCACGGGCCATCTTGATCGCTTCGGTTAAGGCCTCAATGGCTTTATCCTGACCAAAGACCAGCATTTTCAGGCGATTACCGAGGGTGCGCAGCGTGTCGCGGTCGCTCTGAGAAACACTCTTCTCGGGGATACGCGCGATGCGGGCCACCACGGACTCAATATCCGCCACGTTAACGGTTTTCTTACGCTTGCTGGCCGGCATCAGGCGCGCACGCGCCCCGGCCTCATCAATCACGTCAATCGCCTTATCCGGCAGATGACGGTCATTGATGTATTTCACCGCCAGCTCCACCGCCGCACGTACCGCTTTCGCGGTGTAACGCACGTCGTGGTGCGCTTCGTACTTCGGCTTCAGGCCGTTGATGATCTGCACCGTTTCCTCGACGGACGGTTCGGTCACGTCGATTTTCTGGAAGCGGCGCGCCAGCGCACGGTCTTTCTCAAAGATGTTGCTGAACTCCTGGTAGGTGGTGGAGCCAATCACGCGGATCTTGCCGCTGGAGAGCAGCGGTTTGATCAGGTTCGCGGCATCCACCTGGCCACCGGAGGCCGCACCTGCCCCGATGATGGTGTGAATTTCATCGATAAACAGGATGCTGTTGGTGTCCTGCTCCAGCTGTTTCAACAGCGCCTTGAAGCGTTTTTCAAAATCACCGCGGTATTTTGTGCCCGCCAGCAGCGAGCCGATATCCAGCGAGTAGATGGTGCAGTCGGCAATCACTTCCGGCACATCGCCCTGCACAATGCGCCAGGCAAGCCCTTCGGCAATCGCGGTTTTACCCACGCCTGACTCCCCCACCAGCAGCGGGTTGTTCTTGCGGCGACGGCACAGCACCTGGATCGCGCGCTCCAGCTCTTTATCGCGACCAATCAGCGGGTCGATACCGCCAACGCGAGCAAGCTGGTTAAGGTTGGTGGTGAAGTTTTCCATACGATCCTCCCCGCCTGCTTGCTCTTCATTGTTATTGACCTGATTGCTGGAATCCGATGCCTGGTTAGGCTCATCTTTGCGCGTTCCGTGAGAGATAAAGTTAACCACGTCGAGGCGGCTGACTTCGTGTTTGCGCAGCAGATAGGCAGCCTGTGACTCCTGCTCGCTGAAGATGGCGACCAAGACGTTTGCGCCAGTCACTTCGCTACGCCCGGAAGACTGGACGTGGAATACCGCGCGCTGCAGCACGCGCTGGAAGCTGAGCGTCGGCTGCGTGTCGCGCTCTTCTTCACTGGCTGGCAGCACCGGTGTGGTTTGTTCGATGAAGGCTTCGAGTTCCTGACGTAGCGCCACCAGATCCACGGAGCAGGCTTCCAGCGCTTCGCGGGCAGATGGGTTGCTAAGCAGTGCGAGCAGTAAATGCTCGACGGTCATAAACTCATGTCGGTGCTCACGCGCTCTGGCGAAAGCCATGTTTAAACTGAGTTCCAGTTCTTGATTGAGCATAGGCACCTCCCCCAATTTTATGCCTTATCAGGCCTTTTCCAGCGTACACAGCAACGGATGCTCGTTCTCCCTCGCATAGTCGTTCACCATCGCCACTTTGGTTTCCGCCACTTCGGCTGTGAAGATGCCGCAGATAGCTTTGCCACGATAATGAACGGTAAGCATCAGTTGCGTTGCACGTTCTACATCATAAGAAAAGAACTTTTGTAGCACGTCAATAACAAATTCCATCGGCGTGTAATCATCGTTCATTAACATAACTTTATACATAGATGGCGGTTTTAGCGCGTCGCGCACTTTGTCTTCCGCCAGCTGGTCAAAATCCAGCCAATCGTTGGTCTTACCCATTATGCATAACCACTTTGAATCTACCTCAGATGTTAGATAACAATCATCTATTACTGTCATCCGCGATGTCTGTCACAAACTGTTGCAATAGCGTTAACTGCTTCAAACTTTGGTTGATTATTGTCCCATCTCCAGCGCCAAACGCTTGACGACTTCTTTCGTTTCTCTAAATTGTACAAGCGTGAGATGGCGAGGTTTTGAACAGCCCCCACTCCACCACCGGTTCATTCCATCTTAACTTATAAGATTTACGAAGGATGTCGAAGCATGGAAATGGGTACTGTTAAGTGGTTCAACAACGCCAAAGGGTTTGGCTTCATCTGCCCCGAAGGCGGCGGCGAGGATATCTTCGCTCACTATTCCACCATTCAGATGGATGGTTACAGAACGCTCAAAGCCGGGCAGTCCGTCCGGTTCGATGTTCACCAGGGACCAAAAGGCAATCATGCCAGCCTTATCGTCCCCATTGAAGCTGAGACGGTTGCATAGCTCTCTGTTTTATTGTGTACATCCCGCAGTCAAAATGCCAGCCCGATCGGCTGGCATTTTTATTTTCGGGTTATTCCCGAGCCAGCGCGTCCACCGGATCCAGCCGCGCCGCGTTGCGGGCGGGCAACCAGCCAAACAAAATGCCGGTAAAGGTTGAACACAAGAATGCGGTAATAATGGCCACCGGCGAGAAGCCAATTTCCCAGCCGGGTAAAAAGAGCTGGAGCGCGAAGGCGATCATCATCGAGAGCGCAATCCCCATCGCACCGCCGACCAGACACACCAGCACGGCTTCAATCAAAAACTGCTGCAGCACGTCGCTGGCCCGGGCCCCGACCGCCATGCGGATGCCAATCTCCCGGGTACGTTCGGTTACCGACACCAGCATGATATTCATCACCCCGATACCGCCGACGACCAGCGAAATCACCGCCACCAGCGTGAGGAACAGCTGAAGAGTACGTGTGGTCTTTTCCGCCGTTTTCAAGAGGCCGTCCATATTCCAGGTGAAGAAATCTTTCTTCCCGTGGCGCAGGGTTAACAGCCGCTCAAGCTGCTGTTCGGCCAGCGCGCTGTCGTAGCCCTCCTTCACGCGCACGGTGATGGAGTTGAGCCAGGACTGCCCCATAATCCGCCCGGAGATGGTGGTATAGGGCAGCCAGACGCGCAGGATCTTGCTGCTGCCAAACATCGACTGCTTCTCTTCCGCCACGCCGATAACCGTGGCAGGCATGTTGCCGACCAGGATCACTTCGCCCACCACGTTGGCTTTATTGGGGAAGAGCTGTCTGCGCGAATTCGCGTCCAGCACCACTACCTGCGCCCTGCCCGCCAGCTGCTCGGCGTTGAAGGTGGCGCCTTCGCTGAAGGTCATACCGTAGACGTTGAAGTAGTCTCCGCTCACGCCGTTCGCGCTGGCTGCCACATCAACATTGCCCACGCGCAGGCGCAGGTTCTGTGACACCGCAGGCGTGGCAGAGTTGACCCATGGCTGCTTCTGAATGGCCGCCAGGTCGTCGTATTTCAGTGCCTGTTGATACTGCGGCTCGTCGTCGCCAAAGTCTTTGCCGGGATAGACGTCAATGGTATTGGTGCCAATAGCGCGGATATCTGCCAGCACCAGCTGCTTGGCCGCGTCGCCCACCACCACAATCGACACCACCGAGGCGATACCGATAATGATGCCGAGCATCGTCAGCAGGGTACGCATTTTATTGGCCGCCATCGCCAGCCAGGCCATGGTCAGCGCTTCACGAAAGCCGCTGGAAAACTGTCCCCAGCCGGTTGATGCTGGCAATGCTTCTTTAGATGCCGCAGCTCTGGACTCACGCGGCGGCGGGTTGCTGACCAGCTCGCCGTCGCGGATCTCAATTATGCGCTCCGCCTGCGCCGCCACCTGCGGATCGTGGGTCACGATGATGACGGTGTGCCCCCGATCGCGAAGCTGATGCAGGATCGCCATCACCTCTTCGCCGGAATGGCTGTCGAGCGCCCCGGTCGGCTCATCCGCGAGGATCACCTGCCCGCCGTTCATCAGGGCACGGGCAATACTCACGCGCTGCTGCTGCCCGCCGGACAGCTGCGAGGGCTGGTATTCAACCCGCTCCGCCAGCCCCAGACGCGTCAGCAGCATCTGCGCGCGTTCGAGCCGTTTTTTCCGCTCGACGCCCGCATAGACCGCCGGAACTTCAACGTTCTGCGCCGCATTAAGATGAGAAAGCAGATGGTAACGCTGGAAGATAAAGCCGAAATGTTCCCGGCGCAGCTTCGCCAGCGCGTCACCGTTCAGCGTGGAGACATCCGTTCCGGCCACGCGGTACGTGCCGCTGGTGGGTTTATCCAGACAGCCGAGAATGTTCATCAGCGTCGATTTACCGGAACCCGATGCCCCGACAATCGCCACCATCTCGCCCGCCTCCACGCGCAGGGAGATGCCCTTCAGCACCTCCACCGGGCCGTCGCCCGACGGATAGCTGCGACGAATGTCCTTCAGCTCAAGCAGCGCCGTCATTTGGCGGCTCCGGGCAGGCTTTCGCTGACAACAACCTCCTCGCCCTCTTCCAGTCCTTTCACCACCACCACGTCGGTGTCGTTGCGCGCGCCTATCACAACCTCACGCTCGCGCGTTTCGCCGTTGCGCAGCACTTTCACTTTATAACGGCTATCCCCGGCGGATTCGCCGAGCGCGGAGAGCGGAATGGTCAGCACGTTCTTCACGCCGGTCAGCTGGATATGCACCTGTGCGGTCATGTCCAGACGCAGCACGCCCTGCGGGTTTGGCACCTCAAAGCGGGCATAGTAAAAAATAGCGTCGTTAACTTTTTCCGGCGTCGGCAGAATGTCTTTCAGCACGCCTTCGTAGCGCGTCTGCGGATCACCCAGCACCGTAAACCAGGCGTTCTGTCCCGGCTTAAGATGGATAACATCCGCCTCTGAAACCTGGGCTTTGACCAGCATAGTGCTCATGTCCGCCAGCGTCAGAATGTTTGGCGCCTGCTGCGCGGCAATCACCGTCTGGCCCTGCAGCGTAGTGATCTGGGTCACTTCACCCGCCATGGGCGCGACGATTTTGGTGTAGTCGAGGTTGGTTTTTGCCGTATCCAGCGAGGCCTGATTGCGCTTGATTTGCGCGTCAATCGTGCCAATCTGCGCCTGTTTCACCGCCAGTTCCGTGGTGGCCGTGTCTAAATCCTGCTTCGAAATCGCCTGGGTTTTGGCCAGCGCCTGCTGTCGGGTCAGCGTCACCTGCGCCAGGTTACGTTCTGCCAGCGCCTGCGCACGCTGCGCGCGCAGCTCCATCAGCGTGGCTTCCACCTCGCGGATCTGGTTCTCAGCCTGCTCAGGGTCGATAACGCCGAGCAGCTGGCCTTTTTTCACCTTATCGCCAATCTCAACCGACAGCGTTTTCAGCTGGCCGCTAACCTGCGCGCCGACGTCAACCTTGCGCAAAGCGTCAAGCTTGCCCGTCGCAAGGACGTTTTGCTGCAGTTCGCCCGGGCGAACAATCAGTGTCTGATACTGCGGCACCGGCGCATTCAGCACCTGCCATAGCCAGTACCCACCGACTAAAACCACGACCGCCAGCAGCAGAAACAGCGTTCTGCGTTTTCCCTTGAGATTCATAAATATTCCAAATAAATGTTCTGGCAATTATAAATGTTGATTCTATCTAAACGACTCCTCAACGAAACCCCTGTTCTCTGAAATCGCCCTAATTTGTTTACGAGACGTTGACATTTCTCCTGTTGAAATAGCGATATTCCAAAAGGATCAGGATCTACCATGTCTTCTATCGTCGACACATCACTTTCAAACCTGCCGCAGCCTAAATCCGGCTGGCAGCTCTTCAAAAAACTGGCTTTCGGTGAGATCGCGCCCGGGCTGGCATGGGAAAAAACCGCCTACAGACGTAAGTTCATGCTGCGTTCACTGGCGACACCGCTCAGCACCGCTCGCCTGCTGTCTGACCTTGCAGAACATCCGCACCTGATGCAAATGCTCCAGGTTCAGCCGGGACTGCCCTGCCGCCTTCATCGTCCGTGGTTGACGGTCAATATGGATAGACAGCGTACGCTGGAATCGCTGTCATGGCACTATCAGATGATGTGTCGCCAGCTGCCGGCAAAGCTGACCAGTGGTTACCTTTCAAAGCAGGGCGTGACTCTGCTGACCTTAACCGGAAAAGATGAACAGCAATTTACCGTCCGTCTGTGTGCCGATGCGTTTATGGATAAAGAGGGAGAAGCTACCCTCGTTTTCTGTGACGGTCAAAATACGGCGCTGGCGGAGATGACCTTTACCCTCTGCCAGTTTGAGGGAAAATCGACGCTGTTCATTGGCGGTTTGCAGGGCGCAAAAGCGCATGTTCCGCATGAGCTGATCCAGGGTGCGACGAAAGCCTGCCATGGCCTGTTCCCGAAACGTCTGCTGGTCGAGGCCGCCATGACCCTCGGCGCCGCGTTCCCGGTAGAGCAAATTGTCGCCGTCAGTAACGATACGCACATTTATCGCAGCTGGCGCTACCGCAAGAAAAAAGAGGGGAAACTGTTGGCCGATTACGACAGTTTCTGGATCTCCATCGGCGGTGAAAAGCAGGACAGCGGTAACTTTATGCTGCCGCTCGTCATGCCGCGTAAACCGATGGAAGAGATCGCCAGCAAAAAGCGTTCCGAATATCGCCGCCGCTACGAGCTGCTGGATAGCCTGATTCAGCAGGTGAAACAGGCGACCCAACGTTAATCTGCTCTCCCGCGAGCCAGCCACAGCACGCGGGAGAACATCTTCCGCAACAGGGTCGGTACCGCCTCCACGCCCCGCCTCCCCGCCTCCGTCGCCACTTCAATGGCTAAATCCGGTTTTGAGGAACGATGAATAGCTTTGGCGATCACGCGCCGCATATTCATCGGGACATCGACCGGCACCATGGCAATTCGGTGGAATACGTCGTCAAACCCCTGACGATACATAAAGTGTTCCATGTCCATGGCGGGCAGCATAGTTAAATGGTCGCGCTCTTCCTCTCGCTCGTTACTCAGCAGGCTTCGCACGGTCGAGGCATATTTTTTGCCCGCCTCATCGCCGTCGACCAGAACGTGCCACTCGATACCCATCCGGCGGGCAAATTTTATCAGCGGCTTTAATCCCGACTGGGCGAACTCGATTACCTTGATGCCTTCCGCATCAAAATGGTGGCCGCACTGGCGCGCCAGTTCGTTGATGACCCAGGTTTCCGTTTCCCCCTCAACCAGCAGCCAGCAGCGGGCAAAGAGCGACGACGCCCGGTTAAAGCGAATATGGAACGCGATGCGCCGCCCGTCTTCCGCGTTCAAACCGCCCGGCCCAAGCCGGAAAGCAGAGACGCGGGAGGATTCACGCACCAGGCGACAGACGTGTTCTACCGGCGTCAGCGATAATAGCTCCCCGGAATTGGTGGTCGTAATACGCTGGAGCGGCAGCAGATTCAGCAGATGCCATGCCACGGAGAGCATGATGGGATGGAGGCGCGTTTCCGGGTCTTCCACCAGCAGCAGCGGTCGGGCGTCCCGGTCAAGACGAACGGTGCCTTTGGCCTGCAGAAGCGTTGAAAACAGCCCCAGCAGAATCACCCGATGGGTACGACCTCCGGGCCGGTCGATCATCCGGTTAATGATGTCGAGATAACGCCAGCTTCGCTGCTCATCATGAGAGCGGCGGCGCATCAGGCGATGGCGCGACTCAGACGTTCCCTGTTCGGAAAAATAGTGCTCCAGAAGCTGTACCATTGCGGACAACCCCTGACGAATTTGACCATCAGTAAGATTCTGCGGACGCGACACCAGCTCTCTTGCCAGAAAATCCAGCTCGCGGGCGGTGACTTCCACTTCCGGCATATTGGGTACGGTACCGTTACGAATACGCCGCATAAAACGCGCATCGCGCAGGCGTAACACAGGCGTCAGACGGATCAGGTGACGGGCCAGATCGTCGATATTGTCCAGCGGGATGGGGTTAGCTTTCTCATCGAGAAAATCACGCAGGGTGAGTACCCCCTCGTTCTCCGCCATCTCACCTTCCAGCCGGTAGAAAATCCGTTGAAAACCGTCATCGCACGGCACCCAACAGGGTGACAGCGGGCGGAAGCGACGCACGCGGTGACGTCCGGGCTCGGATTCGCGGAACGTCAGGATGATGTGCAGGTGCTTCTCGCGCCCCGTCACGTCGCCGGGGGGAAACCAGAAATCGTCGCGAACAAAGTGATACAGATCGTCCTCGGGCGAAAGCAGTAGCGTCAATGCATCCAGCAGGCTGGACTTGCCCCAAGCGTTCTCGCCGATCAGGACGTTGTTTTGCTCCAGCTGCAGTGACAGGCGGTTAATACCGCGAAACCCGACAATTTCCACACGTTCGAGAAGCATAAATCCCCCGACAAATGATCACTTTTTCCTTCAAGTTATCAGCAGTATAGCGGGAGGTGCTCTGTCACGACAGCATAACATTCACCCTTACAAGAATTGGTCTATGCTCTATTTACCGCTGATTTGAACAAGGATTGACATCACATTGCCTTAAATCAAATTAATCGAATTTATTTAAGTGGCGAAGGGATGTTGTTGGTTTCTAAAATACGGGCTCTTCGAGTCGTCATCCCTTTATGGCGATATATCCCGCGCGCGGGAAAGCGTGCGGAAAATTTTTGAGGTGGTTATGTTTAGAAAATTGGCAGCAGAATGCTTTGGTACATTCTGGCTGGTATTTGGTGGCTGCGGTAGTGCCGTTCTGGCAGCAGCATTCCCGGAATTAGGTATTGGTTTTGTCGGCGTCGCGCTGGCTTTTGGTTTAACCGTATTAACCATGGCGTTTGCCGTGGGGCATATTTCCGGCGGTCATTTTAACCCGGCCGTGACATTAGGTTTATGGGCCGGCGGTCGTTTTCCGGCGAAAGAGGTAATTGGTTATATTGTGGCGCAGGTGGTTGGCGGTATTATTGCGGCTGGCGTTCTGTACGTGATTGCCAGCGGTAAAGCCGGGTTCGACGCGGCGGCCAGCGGCTTTGCCTCTAACGGCTTCGGCGAGCATTCTCCGGGCGGCTACTCCATGTTGTCTGCCATCGTGATTGAAATTGTGCTGACCGCCGGCTTCCTGCTGGTGATCCACGGCGCAACCGACAAACATGCGCCGGCTGGTTTTGCCCCGATTGCCATTGGTCTGGCGCTGACGCTTATCCACCTGATTTCTATTCCGGTCACCAACACCTCCGTTAACCCGGCACGCAGTACCGCCGTCGCCATCTTCCAGGGCGGCTGGGCGCTCGAGCAGCTGTGGCTGTTCTGGGTGATGCCAATTATCGGTGGTATCCTGGGCGGCGTGCTGTACCGCACCCTGCTGGAAAAACGCGATTAATTGCTCGCGGTGTCGGGTGGCGCTAACGCTTACCCGACCTACGTGAGAGTGCAATTGTAGGCTGGGTAAGGCGTAGCCGCTACCCGGCTTTCTTTTGTCGCTTTACTGAACAGCCTTTATTGGGTAGTGTCACTGGCGCTTAACCGATACTCAAAAAGGACCGGCTGTTCATGTTTTCAGGACTCCTCATCATTTTGTTGCCCTTGATCGTGGGCTATCTTATTCCGCTCCATCGTGAATCCGCATTAAGGCTCATTAATCGATTCCTCAGCTGGATTGTCTACGTGATTCTTTTCTTTATGGGGATTAGCCTGGCATTTCTGGACAACCTGTCAGCGAATTTACTCTCAATTCTCCATTATTCTGTCGTCACCGTAGTCGTTATTTTGCTGTGCAATATTGCTGCGCTGCTGTGGCTGGAACGCACTATTCCATGGAAAAATCACCATCATCAGGAAAAGCTTCCTTCACGAATTGCAATGGCGCTTGAATCATTAAAATTATGCGGCGTCGTGGTGCTCGGTTTTCTTCTTGGGCTGACCGGTTGGGCTTTTTTACAGCACGCGACAGAGGCCAGTGAATATACGCTGATCTTCCTGCTGTTCCTGATTGGTATTCAGCTGCGAAATAATGGCATGACCCTGAGGCAAATTGTCCTGAACCGTCGGGGAATGATGGTTGCCGTCATTGTTGTCGCCAGTTCCATGGTGGCGGGCGTCATTAATGCCTTTGTGCTCGATCTGCCGCTGAAAACCGGCCTGGCGATGGCGTCAGGTTTTGGCTGGTACTCCCTCTCCGGTATTCTGCTTACTGAATCATTCGGCCCGGTGATCGGTAGCGCCGCCTTCTTTAACGATCTGGCGCGAGAGCTGATCGCCATCATGCTGATCCCGAGCCTGGTTCGCCGCAGTCGTTCTACCGCGCTGGGCCTGTGCGGTGCGACGTCGATGGACTTTACCCTGCCGGTATTACAACGCTCCGGCGGGCTGGAGATGGTGCCCGCGGCTATCGTTCACGGCTTCATTTTAAGCCTGCTGGTTCCGGTTCTGATGGCCTTTTTCTCAGCCTGATACTTCTTTGGCGGTAGGTTTCCTGCCGCCAAAATTGCGCTAAATCAATCTCCCTCTATTTTGTAGCAGAAAGCCCTTTCCACCGTTCAGGCACGAGCATAACCTTAAACATGTATATCAAATATAACTTTAACAGGTGTGATTATGTTTTGTGTGCAATGTGAACAAACCATCCGTACCCCGGCAGGCAACGGCTGCTCCTACGCACAGGGTATGTGCGGCAAAACCGCAGAAACATCTGACCTGCAGGACCTGCTGATTGCGGCTCTGCAAGGCCTTTCCGCCTGGGCGTTCAAAGCCCGCGAATACGGCATAGTCGACCACTACGTCGACAGCTTCGCCCCGCGCGCGTTTTTCTCCACGCTGACCAACGTTAACTTCGACTCTCCGCGCATTGTCGGCTACGCCCGCGAAGCGATTGCCCTGCGTGAAGCGCTGAAGGCACAGTGCCTGAAGGCGGATGCCAGCGCCCGCGTGGAAAACCCGATGTCAGAACTTCAGTTGGTCAGTAACGATTTGGGCGACCTCCAGCGCCAGGCGGCAGAATTCACCCCGAACAAAGACAAAGCGGCGATTGGGGAAAACATTCTCGGCCTGCGCCTGCTGTGCCTGTACGGCCTGAAAGGCGCTGCGGCGTATATGGAGCACGCGCACGTTCTGGGTCAGTACGACAATGAGATTTATGCGCAGTACCACAAAATCATGGCGTGGCTGGGCACCTGGCCTGCCGATATGAATGCCCTGCTTGAGTGCTCAATGGAAATCGGCCAGATGAACTTCAGGGTGATGAGCATTCTGGACGCCGGTGAAACCAGCACCTACGGCCACCCGACGCCAACGCAGGTCAACGTCAAGGCTACCGAAGGCAAGTGCATCCTGATTTCCGGTCACGACCTGAAAGATCTCTACAACCTGCTGAAGCAAACCGAAGGCACCGGCGTTAACGTTTATACCCACGGTGAAATGCTGCCCGCGCACGGCTACCCGGAGCTGCGTAAATTTAAGCATCTCATCGGTAACTACGGCAGCGGCTGGCAGAACCAGCAGGTGGAGTTCGCCCGCTTCCCTGGCCCTATCGTGATGACCTCTAACTGCATCATCGACCCGACCGTCGGCGCGTACGATGACCGCATCTGGACCCGCAGCATCGTCGGCTGGCCGGGCGTGAGCCATCTTGAAGGTGACGATTTCGGTCCGGTTATCGCCCAGGCGCAGCAGATGGCGGGCTTCCCGTACAGCGAAATTCCGCACCTTATTACCGTCGGCTTCGGTCGTGAAACCCTGCTGGGTGCCGCTGATTCGCTGATCGATCTCGTCAGCCGTGAAAAGCTGCGCCACATCTTCCTCGTCGGCGGCTGCGACGGCGCGCGCGGCGAGCGTAACTACTTCACCGATTTCGCCACCAGCGTGCCGGAAGACTGCCTGATCCTGACCCTGGCATGCGGCAAATACCGTTTCAACAAGCTGGACTTCGGCGACATCGAAGGTCTGCCGCGCCTGATCGATGCGGGCCAGTGTAACGATGCTTACTCGGCCATCATTCTGGCGGTCACCCTGGCGGAGAAACTGGGCTGCGGCGTGAACGACCTGCCGCTGTCGCTGGTGCTCTCGTGGTTTGAGCAGAAAGCGATTGTCATCCTGCTGACCCTGCTCTCTCTTGGCGTCACCAACATCGTGACCGGACCGACCGCGCCAGGCTTCCTGACGCCGGACCTGCTGGCCGTGCTGAACGAGAAATTCGGCCTGCGTTCCGTGACCAACGTTGAAGACGATATGAAACAGCTGCTGAGCGCGTAAGGAGTTATTCATGACCATGCCAACCTCACAATGCCCGTGGCGGATGCAGGTTCATCACATCCGTCAGGAGACGCCGGATGTGTGGACGCTGTCGCTGCTGTGCCATGACTACTATCCATATCGTGCAGGCCAGTATGCGCTGGTCAGCATTCGCAATTCGGCGAACACCCTGCGCGCCTACACGATCTCCTCGACGCCGGGCGTGAGCGAATACATTACGCTCACCGTCCGCCGCATTGACGACGGCGCGGGCTCCCAGTGGCTGACGCAGGACGTGAAGCGCGGGGATTACATCTGGCTGTCCGACGCGCAGGGGGAATTCACCTGTGACGACAAAGCTGACGATAAATTCCTGCTGCTGGCGGCGGGCTGTGGCGTAACGCCGATTATGTCAATGCGCCGCTGGCTGGCGAAGAACCGCCCCCAGGCCGACGTGCAGACGATCTTCAGCGTCCGTTCCCCGGAAGATGTGATTTTTGCCGAGGAGTGGCGTGAATACCCGGTGACGCTGGTGGCTGAGCACAACGCGACCCACGGTTTTGTGCCCGGTCGCCTGAGCCGCGAGCTGCTGCAAAGCGTGCCGGATGTTGCGAACCGAACGGTGATGACCTGCGGCCCGGCGCCGTACATGGCTATTGTGGAAGAAGAAGTGAAAGCGCTTGGCGTAACCCGCTTCTTCAAAGAGCAGTTCTTCACGCCGGTGGCGGAAGCGGCAAGCAGCGGAGTTAGGTTCACCAAACTGCAGCCTGCCCAGACCTTCTTTGGCCGCGTGGGGACCACGCTGCTGGAGGCGCTGGAAAGCAACAAGGTGCCGGTAGCGGCTGCCTGTCGTGCTGGCGTGTGTGGCTGCTGTAAAACCAAAGTGGTTTCCGGTGAGTACACCGTCACCAGCACCATGACGCTGTCCGACGCGGAAATTGCCGAGGGTTACGTGCTGGCGTGCTCGTGCCATCCGCAGGGGGATTTGGTCCTCGCATAAACGATAAACGTTCGTTCGTAGGCCCGGTAAGCGTCAGCGCCACCGGGCTTTTTTGCCGGGCGGTACTGCGTTTACCCAACCTGCAATTTTACCGCCACGCGGGCGCTTTACCCAGCGCAAACCGCCCTGCCCCTAAAAACGCGACAGCCAGCGAGCCGATAAAGAAGTACACCAGGCTTTCAATCGCCCATGCCCCAACCTTATCAAGGGCGAACGTTTCACCCATTCCCACCATCAGCCACGCCACAATCATCGTAAAGGCCAGCACCAGCGCGGCCGGGCGCGTAAACAGCCCGACAATAATCAGGATCGGCGCCACGACTTCGCCAACCAACACGCCGTAGGCGATAAATCCCGGCAGCCCTTTTTCCACCAGCATGCCGCTGATAAACCCCACGCCGCCAAAAAGCTTGCGCAAACCGTGAAAAAGCATCAGCCCGCCGACGGCAAGTCGTAACAAGAGTTTGCCAAGATCGTCGCACGATAGCTTTTCATTAACAGCAATTAACAATGATTTAACCATTTGAAATTATTCCTGTTTTAACTGAGACACTCCCAGATTATGCCGAATAATTGCGCGTGAAAAGCACCTTTTAATTGTGGGGATGCGACGGGCAATACGGAGACTTTCTTCTAAGCTTGTAAGCGTTATCACAAAAAGGAGACGGACAACCATGAAACAAACCGTTGCTGCATATATAGCGAAAACGCTCGAACAGGCTGGCGTAAAACGTATCTGGGGCGTCACCGGCGACTCCCTGAACGGACTCAGCGACAGCCTCAACAAGATGAAGACCATCGAATGGATGCCGACCCGCCATGAAGAGGTTGCCGCCTTCGCCGCAGGCGCTGAAGCGCAGCTTACGGGTGAACTGGCCGTCTGCGCCGGATCCTGCGGGCCGGGTAACCTGCACCTGATCAACGGCCTCTTCGACTGCCACCGCAATCACGTGCCGGTGCTGGCGATTGCCGCTCATATCCCCTCTTCCGAAATCGGCAGCGGCTATTTTCAGGAGACGCATCCGCAGGAGCTGTTCCGTGAATGCAGCCATTATTGCGAGCTGGTTTCATCCCCGGAGCAGATCCCTCAGGTGCTGGCGATCGCCATGCGTAAAGCCGTGCTGAATCGCGGCGTTTCTGTGGTCGTTATTCCGGGCGATGTGGCCCTCAAGGCTGCGCCAGAAGGGGCAAGCACTCACTGGTATCACGCCCCGCAGCCCGTCGTCACGCCAGCAGAAGAGGAGCTAAAAAAGCTGGCGCAGCTGTTGCGTTACTCCAGCAATATCGCCCTGATGTGCGGCAGCGGCTGCGCTGGCGCGCACAAGGAGCTGCTGGAATTTGCCGGTAAGCTGAAAGCGCCGATTGTCCACGCCCTGCGCGGCAAAGAGCACGTCGAGTACGACAACCCCTACGATGTTGGCATGACCGGACTGATCGGTTTTTCTTCAGGCTTCCACACCATGATGAACGCCGACACGCTGATCCTGCTTGGTACCCAGTTCCCGTATCGCGCGTTCTACCCGACGGATGCCAAAATCATTCAAATTGATATCAACCCTGCCAGTATCGGCGCGCACAGCAAGGTCGATATGGCGCTGGTGGGCGATATCAAATCCACCCTTTCCGCCCTGCTGCCGCTGCTGGAAGAGAAAACCGATCGCAAGTTCCTTGATAAGGCGCTAAGCGACTATCGCGATGCCCGCAAGGGGCTGGACGATCTCGCCAAACCGAGCGACAAAGCCATTCACCCGCAGTACCTGGCGCAGCAGATCAGTCATTTCGCGGACGAAGACGCCATTTTTACCTGCGACGTGGGCACGCCAACCGTCTGGGCGGCACGCTATCTGAAGATGAACGGCAAACGTCGCCTGCTCGGCTCGTTTAACCACGGCTCGATGGCCAACGCCATGCCGCAGGCGCTGGGCGCAAAAGCCACGGCGCCGGAGCGTCAGGTGGTGGCGATGTGCGGCGACGGCGGGTTCAGCATGCTGATGGGGGATTTCCTGTCGGTAGTACAGATGAAGCTCCCGCTAAAAATCGTGGTGTTTAACAACAGCGTGCTGGGCTTCGTGGCGATGGAAATGAAGGCCGGAGGCTATCTCACGGACGGTACCGAGCTGCACGACACCAACTTCGCGCGCATCGCCGAGGCCTGCGGCATCACCGGTATTCGCGTGGAGAAAGCCTCCGAGGTGGATGAAGCCCTGCAGCGCGCCTTCTCCATCGACGGCCCGGTGCTGGTGGATGTCGTCGTCGCCAAAGAAGAGCTGGCGATCCCGCCGCAGATCAAGCTTGAGCAGGCCAAAGGCTTTAGCCTGTACATGCTGCGCGCAATCATCAGCGGCCGAGGCGACGAGGTGATCGAACTGGCAAAAACCAACTGGCTCAGGTAAAACATTTCGCATGACCTCTTAAATTAAAGGGATGTGAAATGATTGATTTACGCAGTGATACCGTTACCCGCCCGAGTCGGGCCATGCTCGAAGAGATGATGGCCGCTCCGGTCGGGGACGACGTCTACGGTGACGATCCGACGGTAAACGAACTGCAGCGCTATGCGGCAGAACTGAGCGGCAAGGAGGCCGCCCTGTTTATGCCGACAGGCACACAGGCGAACCTGGTCGCGCTGCTCAGCCACTGCGAGCGAGGTGAAGAGTATATCGCCGGCCAGGGTGCGCATAACTATCTCTACGAAGCCGGCGGTGCGGCCGTGCTCGGCAGCATTCAGCCGCAGCCGATTGACGCCGCGCCGGACGGCTCCCTGCCGCTCGATAAGGTCGCGGCGAAAATCAAAGCCGACGATATTCATTTCGCCCGTACCAAATTGCTCAGCCTCGAAAACACCCACAACGGCAAAGTGCTGCCGCGCGAGTACCTGAAGGCGGCGTGGGAATTTACCCGCGAGCGTAAACTCGGCCTGCACGTGGACGGCGCGCGTATCTTTAACGCCGTAGTGGAGTATGGCTGCGAGCTGAAAGAGATTACGCAATACTGCGACTCGTTCACCATCTGCCTGTCAAAAGGACTGGGCACGCCTGTAGGTTCACTGCTGGTTGGCAATACGGACTACATCAAGCGCGCCAACCGCTGGCGCAAAATGACCGGCGGCGGGATGCGTCAGGCGGGTATTCTGGCGGCTGCCGGGCTGTATGCCCTGAAAAACAACGTGGCGCGTCTGAAGGACGATCACGACAACGCCGCGTGGATGGCGGCGCAGCTGCGCGAGATTGGCGCCGACGTGATGCGCCACGACACCAACATGCTGTTCGTCCGCGTGGGCGAGGATCGCGCCGCTGCGCTTGGCGAATTTATGAAATCACGTGGCGTGCTGATCAACGCCTCACCTGTCGTGCGCCTGGTCATGCATCTCGACGTGAGCCGCGAACAGCTGGCGGACGTGGTGAAACACTGGCAGGCGTTTTTACAGCGATAAGGAGCATCACGTGCCGCAACGCATTCTGGTGCTCGGCGCCAGCGGGTATATCGGTCAGCATCTCACCGCGGCGTTAAGCCAGCAGGGACATCAGGTGCTGGCTGCGGCACGCAACACCGAACGCCTGCAAAAACTCGGTTTGCCTGGCGTTACCTGCCACAGCGTTGACCTCAACTGGCCGAAGGAACTTCCCGCCCTGCTGGAAGGGGTCGACACGCTTTACTACCTGGTGCACAGCATGGGCGAAGGCGGGGATTTCATCGCCCACGAGCGGCAGGTGGCGATGAACGTTCGCGATGCGCTACTGCAAACCCCGGTTAAGCAGGTGATTTTTTTAAGCTCGCTTCAGGCTCCCGAGCATGAGCAATCCGATCATCTGCGTGCCCGCCAGCTGACGGCTGAGACCCTGCGCGGCGCCAATATTCCCGTCACCGAACTGCGCGCCGGGATCATCGTTGGCGCAGGCTCCGCCGCCTTCGAAGTCATGCGCGATATGGTCTACAACCTGCCCGTACTCACGCCGCCGCGCTGGGTGCGTTCGCGCACCACGCCGATTGCGCTGGAGAATTTGCTGCATTATCTGGTGGCCCTGCTGGATCGCCCGGCGGAGCAGCACCGCGTGCTGGAGGCGGCAGGCCCGGAAGTGCTGAGCTATCAGGAGCAGTTCGAACATTTCATGCACGTCAGCGGACGCCGCCGCTGGCTGATCCCCATCCCCTTCCCGACCCGCTGGATTTCGGTGTGGTTTTTGAATGTGATCACCTCCGTGCCGCCGACGACCGCCAAAGCGCTTATCCAGGGGCTGAAGCACGATTTACTGGCGGACGATCGCGAGCTGCGCGCCTTAATTCCCCAGGAGCTGATCCGCTTTGACGATGCCGTGCGCAAGACGCTGAAAGAAGAAGAACAGCTGGTGAACTCCAGCGACTGGGGTTACGACGCTCAGGCGTTTGCCCGCTGGCGCCCGGAGTACGGCTATTACCCGAAACAGGCGGGCTGCACGGTGAAAACCAACGCCAGCCTGGCCGCGCTGTGGGAAGTGGTGAACCAGATTGGCGGCAAAGAACGGTATTTCTTCGGTAATATCCTCTGGCAAACGCGCGGGGCGATGGACCTGCTGGTGGGCCACCGGCTGGCAAAAGGCCGCCCGGAAAACCCGTATCTTGCGGTGGGCGACACGGTAGACAGCTGGAAGGTGATCATCGTCGAGCCAGAAAAACAGCTGGCGCTGCTGTTCGGCATGAAAGCCCCGGGGCTGGGTCGACTCTGCTTTACCCTGAAAGACAAAGGCGATTGTCGTGAACTGGACGTCCGCGCCTGGTGGCATCCCCACGGAATGCCGGGTCTGTTCTACTGGCTGTTGATGATCCCTGCCCACCTGTTTATCTTCCGGGGGATGGCGAAACGCATTGCGCAACTGGCAGAACAAAAGACGGAAAAGATCTAAATAAAACTCTCTTTCTTTCACCTTTCCCATTGCATAGCGCCGTAATTCACGAAAGAATGCGCACGAAATTCTTTTCAACACAGTGGATTGATATGAAGGTACTGGTTACCGGGGCGACCAGCGGCTTAGGCCGAAATGCGGTCGAATTTCTGCGCAACAAGGGCATCAGCGTCAGGGCTACCGGTCGCAACGAAGCGATGGGAAAACTGCTGCAAAAAATGGGCGCAGAGTTCGTCCATGCCGACCTGACGGAGCTGGTCTCCTCGCAGGCGAAGGTGATGCTCGCCGGTATCGACACGCTGTGGCACTGCTCCAGTTTTACCTCCCCGTGGGGAACCCAGGAAGCCTTCGATCTCGCCAACGTGCGGGCTACCCGCCGTCTGGGTGAATGGGCCGTTGCCTGGGGCGTGCGTAACTTTATTCATATCTCGTCACCGTCACTCTATTTCGACTATCACCACCATCGTGACGTGCAGGAAGATTTCCGCCCTGCTCGCTTTGCCTGCGAGTTTGCCCGCAGCAAGGCGGCCAGCGAAGAGGTCATCGACCTGCTGGCGCAGTCAAACCCGCATACCCGCTTTACGGTCCTGCGTCCGCAGAGCCTGTTCGGGCCGCACGACAAAGTGTTTATTCCGCGCCTGGCGCAGATGATGCACCACTACGGCAGCGTGCTGCTGCCGCGTGGCGGCGATGCGCTGGTGGATATGACCTATTACGAAAACGCCGTCCACGCCATGTGGCTGGCAAGCCAGCCGGACTGCGATAAGCTCATCTCCGGTCGCGCCTACAACATCACGAACGGCGAACCCTGCACGCTGCGCAGCATTGTGCAGCGCTTAATTGACGAGCTGCAGATCGACTGCCGTATCCGTTCTGTTCCCTATCCAATGCTGGATATGATTGCCCGCAGCATGGAGCGCTTTGGCAGTAAATCAGCCAAAGAGCCTGCGCTGACGCATTACGGCGTATCGAAGCTTAACTTTGATTTCACGCTGGATATTTCGCGAGCGGAGAGTGAACTGGGTTATAAACCGGTTGTGACGCTGGATGAAGGGATTATGCGCACCGCGGCGTGGCTGCGGGATCACGGGAAGCTTCCTCGGTAGATCGGGCCCGACATTTTTACGATGAAAAAAAGCGGCAACCCGAAGGTTGCCGTTTGTCATTTTGCTGATTACAGCGCAGTCCAGGCGTCCTGCCATGCAATCCCTTTACCAGGCTCGTAGTAGGATGGCGCGTTATTGCACCAGCCGCTGTACGGGTAAGGTTTGCACTGGAACAGCTGGCCGCGGTTGTTAACGATATCGCCTGCTTTCCATTTGGTTTTGGACGTCCAGGTTGGGTAAGTCCCGGTCTGGCCGCCGCTGGCCTGTTTAGGCTGTACGTTCAGCGTATAGCTGGTGCTGCTGCTCAGCTCGCCGTCACTGACGGTCAGGTTGATCTGATACTGCGTCGCCGCGGCCACGTCTGGCGCATTGAAGGTAATAATCGCTTTATCTTCGCCGCTTACGGTCTGGCCGTTCGGAGCGGTCCAGGTATAAGTCAGGTGGTTACCGTCTTCGTCAGTCGAGCCAGACGCGTTCAGAGAAACAGATTTACCCGCTTCAACCGCCCCCACCGGGCCGGAGATTTTTGCTACCGGCGCATGGTTTACAGGCGCTGGCGTATTATCGTCTGGCACCGGCGTGGTGTTGCCTTCGTCCGTTGGGTCGACAGGGGTCGGTGTTGGCGTCGGGGTTGGCGTGACGCTGCCGCCGTCGGAAGTCCCGTTTTCACCTACCACGTTCACATTGAAGTAATGCTTCACGCATTTGGTGTAGTCCCCCTCTTTAAAGGCGCTGAATGGCGTCTGGTAACCCACCAGCTGGCAAGAGTAGGTCTGGCCTGACGGAGTATCCGCGCTCCATCCCCAGTCCTGTTCCCAGTAGATCTTCAGCGCGCCGGCACCGCCTTCGTCGAACTGTTTCATGTTGGCGCAGCCCAGCACTTCGTTAGAAGGAACTGGTACTTTCAGGTAGTTGGCGAACTCTTTGTAATATTTGATACGGTTTTGAGACTGGGCAATCTCAGTCGGGCCGCCACACTCCACGCCGCCGTTGATGATCTGCGTGGTCACGCCGAAGCCTGGTACCAGACCATTCGCCTTATCGTGATCGTTCGGCTGCCATGTGCCGTCGATAACCTGCAGCATGCTCGGTTTTGGCGGCTGCGGGTAGGCGAAGAAGAAGATCGCGGAAGCAAGGTTCAGCCAGGTGTCCGCCACCAGCTCAGGTTTGTCCAGCAGTACACGGACGTCGCCGTACATCGCTTCAGAGAACGGGCCGTAGTTGTAGTTATAGGAGAGCTGTTTCGCACCGCGACCAAAGTAGCTAACGAAATCGCCATCTTTGTCTTTACCGCACGGCCAGGTCTGGCCCTGCCAGACATCCGGGTTACATTCACCGTTGTAGCCGCCCTTCTGACCTTCGCTCCAGCCCATCTCACGCACGTAGACCAGCGCCTGTCGCCACTCGGCTTCCGGACGCCACGACTCGTGGCCGCCGGTTTCCTGCGCAAAGTGCGCAAACATGGTTGCCAGAGACTTACGGCAGATGGCATCGCTGTTACGACCATCGGTATAGGTCTGGCACAGTGCCGGGAATTTACCGACCGCTTTCAGGAAGTTGCTGTAAGTATATTCCGGCGCACGCAGTGGGAAGAGATAGTCCCAGTCGCTGGCCTTGATAATCCCTTCCACGCGCTTGACGTTTTCCGGGTTTGTCGATTTACCCGGCTCAATTTGTTCCACCAGGCTGTTGTCCAGCGTGCGGATGGTTGACTTCACTGAAGCCATAAGCGGGAAGTTGGTCAACTCCTGCTCTTTCTTCTGCAGATCGCTGGCCTTAACGGTGTAAGGTTCGCTGCTGGCCTGCAGCAGGGTTGCCTGAGCCATAAAGGGTGCAACGCATGCGCCCGCGATAAGAACACTGAGTAATGTCCTTTTGTTCATGTCAATAGTCCTCTTAATTATATTAAGGGTCAATAAAAGTTAATTTTTTCGCGGTTTATTTATTAATCATTTAATAAATAAACCCGGGAGCAGTTTCGTTTTATGAAGAACACCAGTCGGTACTCTTCAAAAAACAAAAATCAATAATAATAACGGTTGCGGGTGCTACGTTTTAACTTCTGATATTTATTCCAGACCTTGCGGGCATAGACCATGCGCTGCGCGAAATTCTCTTTTTTCAGACCCGCGTTATAGGCGCCGACCGCCTCCCAGTTATAGCCATAAATTTTAATCATTCCGGATAATATCGATGCGCCAACCATAATCGAGATGCAGGGCTCGGTAATTAACCGGTATTCATTAATGCCTTTGCGCTCCAGCTCGGAAAAATGTGAGCTGTTAATCTGCATCAGTCCGACATCACGCGTGCCATCATGATTCAGTCCAATCGCATTGGGATTCATTCCCGATTCAACATTAGCAATGGCATATAACAGATAAGGATCCACATGATAATAACTGGCGGCTTTATCCCAGCAGTTGGCAAAGACGCTATGGCTTATTACCAGCAACAATAAAAATAACGTTTTCATTTTCAGTCCGGCTCTTTTTCATTGTCTCCTTACGCGGTTATTACTCTTTTCCTGATTTACGGCCCACGTCCGTCTCGGGACGTGGACCGTAATAGCGGGCAAATTTCTTACCCGCATCGTTATAGCAGTGGCTTACTGGCAGTCAGTCGCCGGGCCTTTTTTCACCCATACATCGCTGCTACCTGGTTTATCACCCTTCGTCCACCATTTCGCGGTGTAGGTGTAACCGTTGTAGGTAGTGGTGTCGCCGCCGTTATAAACCACGTCGGAGCGCCAGTTGAATTTCACCTGACTTACCAGCTCCCATGCATCCACACCGAAGCCCGGCTGGTTGCCCTGAGTCCAGTATTTTGCTTTCCAGACCAGGTTGTCGAAGCTGACGGTATTCCCCGCGTTGTAAACCTTACTTGCGCTCCAGGCAGCATATTTACTGGCGTTGGCGTCAACAGGCTTATCGCAGCTATTGGTGGCAGAACCTTCGTCAGATGGCGTGTTGCCTTCATCTGATGGGGTGTTACCTTCGTCAGATGGCGTGTTGCCTTCATCGGATGGGGTATTTCCTTCGTCAGACGGCGCGTTGTCTTCATCGGATGGGGTGTTGCCTTCGTCAGACGGCGTTTCCGCTGCTTTAGGCGTTACCGTCACCTGTACGTTAGTCTGTACGCTGGACTTGCCATCGCTTACCACCACGGTCAGCGTGTAAGTTGATTCCGTGTCCACGTCCGGTGCGGTGATGTTCAGGTTCGCGGTGTCTGCGCCTGTCGCCTGCATATTCGCAGGAACGCTCCAGGAGTATGTCAGCGCGTCGCCATCAGGATCGTTAGCCTGAGCGTGCAGAGAGTAGCTCTGGCCCGCTTCCAGCGTCACGGCTTCCATCTGGTTCACAACCGGCGCCTGGTTTGCTTTCGGCGCTTTGTTCACGACCTGGACGTCAGCAGTACTGCTCAACCCTTTCGCGTCAGTAACCGTCAGGCGGAACGCCAGAGTCTGGTTACTGGTGACAGCGGCAACGTTGAAGGTCGCTTTCGCTTTGGTGCTGTTGGTGATAGTCACCGACGGGCCAGAGATCTGCGTCCACTTGTAGGTGATGGCATCGCCATCCGGATCGGTGGAAGCCGAGCCATCCAGGGTCACCGTCGCCGGACCGGTTACGCTCTGGTCAGCGGCAGTCGCCACAGGCGCATGATTGGTCACGACCGGATCAACCGGCGCAGCGCCGCCGCCTGTCAGGCTTTCATTCATCGCGTTCAGAATGTCTCCGGTATCGGAGTCGATAGACCAGGCAAACAGACCGCCCAGATTTTTCGCCAGCACATACTGACCTTTCGCCGTTGCGGAACGGGCATCTTCATAGGTGATCAGATCGCCGGTGGTTTTGTTAAACAGATACGGCGCTTCAGCGGTAGTATCATAGTTATATTCCCAGCCCGCTTTACCTTTGTACTCGTTAACGATCTGACGATAGTCAACCACGCCCGGTTCCCAGGTCCCTTTCACCATGCCCGTTGCCGTGCCGGTGAACGGGTTGTTATTGCTGTAACCGTGAACGCCGGTCCAGCCGCGACCATACATGGCCGTCCCCACGACAATTTTGCCAGGCTGTACCCCCTGCGCGAGCAGTGCATTCACGCCGTTTTCGGTGGTGTAATTAGTATCCGGTTTGTTCGCCGGCGCACGCAGTGCCGCCTGGTGACCCAGATCGGTGTTGCTCCAGCCGCCGTAGAAGTCGTAGCTCATCAGGAAGATGTGATCCATGTACTGCTGTGCAGTGGTGTAATCAACGTCTTCAATTTTGTCGCTGCCCGAGCCGATTGCTGAGGTCAGTTCAAAGGTACGGCCGGTTTCGGCTGACAGTTCATTCATCATGGCGCGCAGTTCGCGCATCAGTGCGGTATAAGTCTCTTTATCCTGCTGCGGGTTGCCCAGCGTTTCGTTCTGACCGCCGCCGCCCGGGAATTCCCAGTCGATATCCACACCGTCGAAGAATTTCCAGGTTTTCAGGAAATCTTTAACGGAAGCCACGAAGCGATCGCGGATCGCTTTGTCATGCATTTTGAAGAACGGATCGGAAAGGGTCCAGCCACCGATAGAAGGCAGCACTTTCAGGCCCGGGTTGGCTTTCTTCATTGCCATCAGCTGGCCGAAGTTACCTTTGTAGGGATCGTCCCAGCCGCTTACGCCAGTCTGAGGCTTCTGCAGTGCGGCCCACGGGTCGTGGATCGCCACCTGGAAGTCCTGACGGCCCGCACAGGCGCGCTTAAGCGCTTCGAAGCTGTTACCGCCCTCAATGGTTTTCAGGCTGTCGTTGATGCCGTCGCCGCCGCAGATTGGAATGAAGCCATACAGAATGTGGTTAAGGTTAGCCGCCGGGATTTTGTCTACGGGGAAGTTACGGTCGTAAACACCCCACTCAGGGAAATAGGCACCCACCACTTTATCAGTGTGCTTAGAGAGGGTTTTGTTATTTTCCTGCATGGTGGTGTTAAGTGGCAGCAGATGGCTACCGTCGGTATCCGCGACGATAATCAGTTTGCTGGCGCTGGTGCTGCAGCCGCTGGCATTGCAGAGCTCAACCGTTTCCTGATAACGACCACCTTTCTTCACTTTAAACGTAGCCGTGCCGGACATGCTGCCTGCGCCGGTCCAGACGGTTTTGCCGTCGAGCAGCACTTTCGCTGAAGTCGGCGCCGCGCCGCTCCAGACGTCCCACTGCACTTTAACATCGGCGCCATCATGGACTTTGACGAGGTTGTTGTAAGCAGAAGCAGACTGATCAACTTCAACAATGGCAAATTTATCATTACCACTGGCGATCGTTGCTTTACCGGGCACTGCTGCGAACACCGGGCTTGCAGCCGCTGCAACGAAGAGTGCCAGATATTTAGGCTTCAGAAATTTCATTATTTGATCCTGATAATACGATTTGTGAAATTAAATACCCATGCTTTTCCATTAAACATGGACGAACGTTATTGACTGATAAATTAATCGTGAACGCTTCAGGTTCACGAAAGACCTTCTTATTATTACGCCGTACTTTCCCCCACTCATAAAACCTTCAACAAATATTTTATTGCGGAGAGGAGAATACAGCGGGGAATTTAATTTTTCCTTTCATTCCCTCAATGAAAAAACCTCAAAAAAAACTTGACTGCATTATTTAAAAGATGAAATGGAGAATTTGACAAATAAAGACAGCCAGCCCGGAAAACGCAATATATGGGCCAAAGGAAATAAGGTTATTTTTATTCTCAAAGGGTTTTAAAAGGCAATGCATAATGATGCCCCCCAGCGCCGCGATCAGCAAAATAGAGGGTAACGCCTGCCATCCGCACCACGCGCCTAGCGCCGCAAGCAGCTTAAAATCACCATAGCCTAACCCTTCCCGGCCGGTCAGCAGGCGGAATGCCCAGTAAACCAGCCAGAGCGACAGATATCCCGCCACCGCGCCAAAGATAGCATCGGTCAGCGGTAGCGTCCGGAACAGGGCATGGAACATCAGCCCCGTCCACAGCAGCGGCTGGGTCAGGCAGTCCGGCAGCAGCATATGGCGCGCATCGATCACCGCCAGCGGCAGCAGAAAACTCCACATCACCCACAGCGCGATGAGCGCCGAAAACGACGGTGCCAGCGCGGCGCTGGCGGCGAAAAAGGCAGCGCTACAGACTTCCACCAGCAGCAGCCGCAGCGGAATCGCGCTATTGCAGTGTCGGCAGCGACCGCGCAGCGCACACCAGCTAATGATGGGAATATTTTCCCACGCGCTCAGGGCTTGCTGGCACTTCGGGCAGTGAGAGGCGGGAAACAGCAGATTGCCTGCCCCCTCTTCTTCCATTACCAGCGGCGGAATACGCTCCGCGACTACGCCCAGGAAACTGCCGAGGATTGCCCCCAGCGCTCCGCTCATCACGCACAGTCCCGGCAGATTCGCTTGCTGCAACAGCATTAGCGGGTTCATGCGCTTTTCGCCCAGCTCAGCGTAACGCGTGCCTTCACGTCACTCTGACGATCCACCGGCGTTAACGCGAGTTTCTCCAGGTGTATACCGGAAGAAACGTTCATCTCACGCAGCCAGTTTTGCAGGGCAGAAATGTTGACGCGCTCGACAACAAAGGTTAGCGACTGCTCTTCCTGACGCACGTCTGTCAACGCGACGTGCACGACTTTGGCACTTTCTTCCACCACGCTGCGCGGATTCGGGGTATTGACTATTCTGGACTGGAGATGGTTTTTATCAATTTCCTGGCGCATCCAGTTCAGCGTCTGCTTCTGCTTAAATAACACGGCCTCGTTATTTTTGATCAGAGTATCGAGCGGCATCATCGCGCCGTAATAAACCATCGCACAGCAGAGTGCCCCGCCGCAGAGTTTAAATAAATTACGCTCGCGTGGACTATAATTTTGCCAACGGTTTTTTAACTGGGCTATTTGCGTTTTCATTTATAGCTCCCGGTAATAATGGCGGTATATGGCGCCTCGCCGGAAATCGGCTGCATCGCAAATTCAAAGGTATCGGCGCTGCGGGCGACAAAATCCTGCAGGGTCTGTTTATCCATGGATTTCACATTCAACGTCAGCTGATTTTGCGTTTCGTCATATTCCACGTTATTGATCTCCAGAGACGGCAGTGACTGCTTGATTTGATTCAGCGCTTCGAGCTGCAGGAAGACCCCTTTCTTAGCCTTGCTGATATTCTGCCCGACGTAGTACTTCAGGTTGCTGGTCTGGCGCAGGGTCGGGAAATAGTGCTGCGCTACGGTGGTCATCTCACGGTGGATCTCGTTTTGCTGGTGAGTGAGCATCAACGCCATACCTACGCGGGGGCCGATCAGCAGGCCGACACAAACCAGCGCCGCCGCAGCGAGGGCAGTTTTCGCGTGGCGAAAACGCGGGCCGCTGGCGCTGCGCCCGGAAAACTCTCCGTGCAGCATGTTGATACGACAGCCCTGCCACTGGGTCTGGATCAGCACCAGCGGATGCTGCCACGCCAGCAGCTCATCCACCTGTACCTCCTGCGGCGCATCGCCATAGCAGCACACCTCACCCGTCGGGCATTTACTCAACAGCAGCGGCAGCAGGACCGCATCGGCTTCGCCAGCGCTGCTGGGAGAAAAACGCAGCCAGTAGCTCTCTTCCAGGCTCACCAGCGTAGTACCCCCTTCGCTCACCGGCAGCAGCCAGGCATCCGGCAGCGCCTGGACCACCGTGAGCCCCGCCTGAGCGAACAGCTCAAGCCAGTGGCGCAGACGTTCAGCGTCGATGGCCACGGCATCCACTTCTGGCCCCTTTTTGTTCAGCACCGTCCAGTGCAGCGTCTCCACCTCGCCGAGCAATGTCTCTTCCGCCATCCACGAGAACTGCGCCGTCTGGGCTGAAAGTCCTTTTTTCGGCAGGGTAAAATGACGAAAAATCGTCTCGCTCGCCGGCAGCAAAAGGCACACCTGCTGAGAAAGCGGATGACAGGAAAGTTCGCTCAGTGCGCTCCAGCCCGTCAGATATTCCACCCGATCGTTACCGGATTCACACCACCAAATTTTGCCGTCCTCACGGGTATCGGGACGAATAAAAAGCACCTTTTTCATCATCTTCTACTTATCTTATTCAACCATTCGGTAGCGGCGTTGCCAGGTAACGACCTTGCCAGCCTCACTGTCAACGTGAAGCTGGCTGACGACGCGCAGCGTTAAATCATCGGTATTGCCGGTGGTATCCACCCGAAAATAACGACTGTTGACCGCAACCCTGTCCTGAATCTGCGCCAGGATATCTTTGGTCTGCGGATAGTTGCTCTCCAGCACTTTGCTGAATGCCTCCAGCGACTCCCAGCCCTCTTCCGGGCGTGAATCGATCAGGCGGGCAGCATCGTCCGTGTTTAACACGCCGGTAAAAACCGCCGCCAGCAGCGGCGACTGTTCTCGTGTTAAGGTATTCACATTTATGGTGCCATCCGTATCCGGCAAGGCGCACAGCAGTTTGCTGACCTTCGGCCATGCGGCCTGCGGAAAGGCGGGCAGCAGTCTTATTTCATTGATGGTGCGCATCATTTGATTCGCCGGACCACGGGCGGGCGTCACGCTCGCCCAGGCATCGGCCTCCTGGCCCTGTTTCGCCGTCACGTCGTCGGCGTCAAGATAATCCACCAGTTGCTGGTAAATCTCTTCTGCCGCCAGCGTACCGACGCCGCCTTCTGCCAGCAGCTGTTCGACAATCTGCTCTTTGACCGGTTTTTCCGGCAGCGCAGTGGCGTCGGCCGGGGCCGCTGGCGCCGCGTCAACGGCCAGCAGACTATTGACGTTAAAGCAGGTCCGGGCATCCTCCACCTGACTCACCACGGTGTAATTATCCCCGTGGGTTTCCAGGGGCTGGGCCCAGTCACCTCGCGGCGACAGCCCTGCCCCCTCTGAACTGGCCGCTTTCTGCAATACGTTTTCCAGTACCTTCTGTTGACGGGCAATGGCCCAGCGCAGCGTCTGCTGGCTGACCTGATAATGCGTTTTTTGCAGGTGGCGGCAGAACTGCTGACTGATTTTCGCCGCCAGGGCGGACATCATTACCAGCAGGATCAGCACCACCAGTAGCGCCACGCCACGCTCTTTCCGCGCAGGTTTGCCGCTCATGAACTCACTCCTGGTTGTGCTGCCGTATCGGGCTGCGGGTTGGTTACGGGCTGCGCCGCATTCTCCGCTGCCGGCTGCGCCGGATCCGCATTCGTCTCTTTTGGTGCGGTCTGGATCTCAGGCATATCGCCGGGAGTGATAAAAACCCAGCGCCAGGTTTCGCCGTTTTCCATAGTCAGATTCAGCTCAACGCCATCAGGCTGATGGGCGATGTCGGTCCATTTCTCCTGCCAGCCTTCGTGCCAGAAACGCCATTTCATCGCTTTCACATCGTTCAGAATCGGTACTTCTTCCGGCTGCGCGCTGGCGGTGCCGTCGATAGCAGCCCAGACGTTGCGCCACAGGCGCTTGTCCTTTAACGTCCAGCTCACCCGCTCTAGCTGCACCTGACCGCTGATACCGTTAAGGGTTGTCATTTCCAGACCATTCTGCTGCTGAACGAACACCTCGCCGCTGTTGCGCGGCGCGCGCGCCTGCTGCTGATAAAAGTCGCGCGAAAGCAGATTGTACGTGCGCTGAAGCGCCGTCACTTTTGTCGCCGCCTCGTCGCTGGCCGTCGAGGTGCGCATCGCGCCGTCGAGAATTTGCCAGGCGAGAATGCTGATCACCGCGAAGATGGCCAGCGCAATCATGATTTCCAGAAGGGTAAAGCCCTGCTGACGCTGCGCCTTACTCACGATCCACCTCCGGTTCGTCGAGCTGAAGTGCCACCACCGGTTGCGCATCGCTTCCTTCGCTGTAAACCCGTACCTCATCGGCAAAGGTATTTTCGGCGGTTTTCACCCGCTGGATATGCCAGGTCCAGGTTTGTCCGCCCATGGTTTCGGTTCCTACCTGCTCGGCATCCGGAAAATCGGTCTGAGCAAGCTGCGCTTGCGCCAGTTGATTTTCCGCCACCCAGCCGGCCTGCAGTGTTTCCGACAGGCTGTGGGTAAAGCGCACGTTCAGGGTGACGGAGTTCATGAGCGCCAGCGCCGCGGTGGAGAAAATCACCAGCGCCACCATCACTTCCAGCAGGGTCATCCCCTGCTCTTTGGTTTTGCGTTTAGTCATCGTTTTCCACCACCACGGGAACAGAGCCCTGTGACGTCACGTGAAAGCGCTGCTTTTTATCCAGGCTTTCGAGGCTGAGCGTGAAGCGGCTAAGCTCGCCGTCCGGCAAAAAAATGATTTGCGGTTCATCGTCCAGCGTGGCCGCCAGCGTTCGCGGCGAGAGGGAGACATGCATCTCCTCAGGAAACTCGCCGCGGGTCGCGATCCGTCCCGCCTTTAGCGGTGCCCAGTGGCGTTCGCCGTTATTTCCAACCTGTGTCACCAGTTCAAATTCTGACGAGGTCATCACCAGCCCGACAATATTTCCGTCCATTACCGCACGGTCAGAACCATATTCAACGAGGGATTTTAGCTGCTGACCAAATGTATCTGCGCCGCTGCGTGATGGAATGGTGGTGACCACCATCATGGCGCTCAGGGCGAATATCACCAGCGCCACGATAATTTCCAGCAGGGTAAATCCACGTTGCTTATTCATTACTTATCTTTTTTATCAAAAGACCAGTTGCTGATATCGTCGGCAGTATTCGCTTCTCCATCCGGACCGGCGGAGAAAATATCGACAGCGCCATGCTCACCCGGGCTGACCAGAATATAGTCATTGCCCCACGGGTCCTGCGGCAGGCGGCGAATATAGCCGTCGTCACGGTAGCCTTTCGGAATGGGCGCAATTTCAGGTTTGGTCACCAGCGCCTGCAACCCCTGCTCGGTGGTCGGATAGCGATGGTTGTCGAGCTTGTACATATCTAGCGAACCTTCCAGCGCCACAATATCGCTGGTCGCTTTCTGAATATCGGCTTTTTCTTTATTGCCCATTAAATTAGGCACGACCATACTGGCCAGCACACCGAGAATAACGATAACTACCATTAATTCGAGCAGCGTGAATCCCGCCTGACGCTTCAGGCTATTCTTTTTCAAAGACATGATTAACCCACCATATTATTAAGTTGAAGAAGCGGTTGTAATATTGAAAGAACGATAAATAGAACAACGGTCGCCATAGTTACTACCAGTGCCGGCTCAAATACCGACAGCGTTAAAGTAATTCGATGCTGTAATGCAGATTCCTGGTTTTCCGCCGCGCGATCCATCAACGAGCCCAGCTCGCCGCTCTCCTCCCCGGAGGCCACCATATAAAGCATGGTGGGTGGGAAAATTTTCGCCTGTTCCAGCGCGTTGTAGAGAGATGCCCCCTGGCGCACGGTGTCCGCCGCCTGCTCAAGCACCTGCCGGGCATAGAGGTTTTCTATCCCGTCCATCGCGATATACATCCCTTCCAGCAGCGGAACGCTGCTGGCCTGCAAAATACTCAGCGTGCGGATGTAGCGCGCGCTGTTGATGGCGCAGACCAGTTTTTTCAGCGGTGAATTTAGCAACAACCACCGATGATAAACAAATCGGTTCTTTTCTTTTTTTATCCAAAATTTAAAGCTCGCCGACGCCCCGAACAGGCCGCCGGCGATCACGATGCCCCAGGCCTGTAAGAAGTCGCTCACCGCAATCAGCGTGCGGGTGGTTATCGGCAGCTCCTGTTTCATATGGGTGAACTGGTCGATGACCTGCGGCACCACGGCGACCAGCAGAATGGAGATCACCGCGATCGCCACTACCGTCAGGGTGATGGGGTACACCATCGCCTGGGTGAGCTTGCTTTTCATCTTCTGGCGCTGCTCGTTGTATTGGGCGAGCTTTTCCAGCACGCCCCCGAGATGACCGGTCTTTTCACCGGCCATCACCAGGGTGCAGTAGAGCTTATCGAAGCTGCGCGGAAACTGGCTGAAGGCGTCGAACAGCGTGTGGCCTTCCACGATCTTGTCGCGGATCTCGGTCACCATCGCCGCCAGGGTTTTATCTTCCGTCTGCTTCGCAATTGCCTTTAGCGCACTCTCCAGCGGCAGCGCGGCATTGACCAGCGTCGCAAGCTGTCGGGTAAACATCGACAGCACCGGAATCGACAGTTTTGCCCCTTTACGGGCGTTTTTCCCCGCCGCCGGATCGCTGGCTGGGGAGATATTCACCGGCATCAGCTTTTGTTCGCGCAGCATCTGGCGCACCTGCTTTGGCCCTTCGGCCTGCAGGTTGCCGCGCTGGGTTTTCCCGGCGGCGTCCGTCGCGGACCACGCATACCAGGCCATTACGCATCCCCTCCGCGCTCGGCGGTGACGCGCATCACCTCTTCCAGCGAGGTCACGCCGGAGATCACCTTCAGCAGGCCGTTTTCACGCAGGCTGTAGGCCTCTTTGAAAAGCTGCGTTTCGATGGACATCTCATCTTTATCTTCATGGATCGCACGGCGCATGGCGGTGTCGACTACCAGAAATTCATGGATGCCTGCGCGTCCCTGGTAGCCGCTCTGGCGACACTGTTCGCAACCCACGGCGCGATAAATCGCTTTCGGTGGCGTTTCCATAAAGGTGAACAGCGCTTTCTCATTGTCATCCAGCGGACTGGTCGTGCGGCAGTGTGGACACAGCCGACGCACCAGACGCTGGGCAATGACGCCAAGCAGCGACGAACCAATTAAAAAAGACTCCAGCCCCATATCACGCAGACGGGTAATGGCGCCCGCCGCACTGTTGGTGTGCAGCGTAGACATTACCAGGTGACCGGTGAGCGACGCCTGCACCGCGATTTGCGCGGTTTCACCGTCACGAATTTCCCCGATCATTACCACGTCTGGATCCTGGCGCAGAATGGCGCGCAGCCCGCGTGCAAAGGTCATATCCACGCGCGGGTTGACCTGGGTCTGTCCTACCCCTTCCAGTTCATACTCGATCGGATCTTCCACGGTCAGAATGTTGCGTTCATGACCGTTAAGCGCCGACAGCAGCGCGTACAGGGTGGTACTTTTCCCCGAACCGGTCGGGCCGGTCACCAGGATGATGCCGTGCGGACGTTCAATCAGTCCCTTTAACTTCACCAGCTCTTCGTCAATCAGACCGAGCTTGTTGATGTCCGGCTTAAGGTTGCTTTTATCCAGCAGACGCATCACCACGCGTTCTCCGTACTGAGACGGAATAGTGGAGACACGCACGTCAATAGCCTTACGACCAATGCGCAGCGAAATACGACCGTCCTGGGGGAGACGTTTTTCGGCGATATCCAGTTTGGACATCACTTTGATACGCGACACCAGCAGCGGCGCGAGCTTGCGCGCCGGTTGCAGCACCGGACGCAGCACGCCGTCAACGCGAAAACGAATGCTCAGGGTGCGCTCGAAGGTCTCGATATGAATATCGGAGGCCCCCTCTTTCACCGCTTCGCCCATAATGGCGTTGATCAGGCGGATCACCGGCGAGTTCTCGTCGTTATCGAGCAGATCTTCGTTGTCAGGTATCTCCTCGGTTAACGCCATCAGGTCAATATCGGCGTCCATGTCGTCCACCAGCTGCTGCGAGACGCCGCTGTTCTGCTGCCAGATGTTGGTCAGCAGTTCGTCAAACGCGTCCGCCGTCAGGATCGTCGGGGCATAGGAGCGCCCCAGCACGCGGCGCATCTCCAGCAGGGCATACGCCTGCGCATCCTCGCGGATATAAACCTCGTCGTTATAGAACAGGACCCCGTTCTCTTTCGCCCAGGTGCTGGTACAGAGCGCATTACTCATCTCGGTCATGTCGCTTGCGCCTCACTCTTTAAACGGGTTGCGGGACAACACCGGCGCACTGGCGCTCACCGGTGCGGCGTGGCTCTGGGACGGATAGGCCGGCAGTATTGGATTGTCCGCATTCTCGATAATACCCAGCTTATGCTCCTCCATACGCTGCTGTTGACGCGCCTGGATCTGATCGTATTTCTCTTTCGAAGCCGCGCTGTAGTTGTCGTCGTCGCGCAGTACGGTGGTGTGGATAAACACCATCAGATTACGTTTGGCGCTGTCCTGCGAGGTATAGCGGAACAACTGCCCCACGACCGGAATATCACCCAGCAGCGGCACTTTCGAGACCGACTGTTTGGTGACGTTTTCCATCAGGCCGCCCAGCACCACCGTCTGCCCGCTGTGGACCATCACTTCGTTGTTGATGGTGCGGGTGTTGAACGTTGGGCCCAGGCTGGCATCGGCCGTCGAGGTGTTATCCACGCTGGAAACTTCCTGCTCGATCTTCAGATGGATCATGTCGCCATCGTTGATCTGCGGAACGATTTTCAGCTTCGTACCAACGGTTTTACGTTCCACCGAGTTAAAGACGTTATCACCGCTGGTGGTCTGCGAACCGGAGAGCACCGGCACGTCCTGACCGACGTTGAACGACGCCTCTTTGTTATCCAGCGTCACCACGCTCGGCGTCGACAGAATGTCGTTTTTGCCGTTAGTGGACAGCGCCGTCATCAGCGCGCCAAAGTCGCCGTTAAAGAACCCGGTCGCCAGGCCCGTATAGCTGCCAATGACTTTTGACTTCTTGATCTGGCTGATCGGCAGGCCGGTCGAACCAAACTGAACCCCACCGTGTTTACCGGTCCACTGCACGCCAAGATCCAGACCGTTACCATCCTGAACTTCGGCGATGATCGCCTCCACCAGTACCTGCGGACGGCGGATATCCAGCTTATCGATCACTTTTTCCAGCGAGTTCATGACGTTTGGCTGGGCGGTGATCACCAGCGAATTGGTAGACTCGTCGGCGGTAATATTCAGGTCGCCTGCCATCGGCGCGGCTTTGCTCTTACCGCCGCCCGCTTTATCTTTCAATTGCTCTCCGATCCCCGTCAGCACCGGCACCACTTTGCTGGCATTGGCGTATTTCAGGTAGAAGACGCGGGTGTTGCCCTCGTTGTTCTGCTCGCGATCGAGCTGGGAGATGAGCATCCGGGTGCGCTGACGCGCGTCCGGGCTGCCGCTAATCACCAGGCTGTTGGTTTCATCGTCGGCGACCACTTTGGTCGCCAGCTGCGGGGCGTTTTGCCCTTTCTGCTCTTCGTTGTTGAGATTGTTCAACATGTCAGAAAGATCTTTGGCCGAGGCAAAACGCAGTGGCACGATTTCACGGCGCTGGACGCCGCTTTGATCCACACGCTGTACCAGATCGACCAGGCGGTTAACCACCGAGGCTTTGCCGGTTAACAACAGCACGTTTGACGGTTCAAAATGGACCACGTTGCCGATGCCGGAGGCGTCGTTTAACTGACGCAACAGGGGGGCCAGCTCACGTACCGGGACGTTCTCCATTCGCACCACGCGGGTGATGATTTCATCGCCTTTGCCGGGGTTTTTGCTGTCGGCAATCGGTGCGCCCGACATGCGGGCCACCGAAGAGCGCACGACTTTTACCATCCCGTTATCCATCGGGATCACCGACAGACCATAGAGATCCAGCACGCTCAGGAAGAACTGATAATATTCCTCTTCCGTCAGCACGTTGTAGGTACGCACCGACACCGTTCCCTGAACGGAAGGATCGACCAGAATGGTTTTATTAAGGTTACGCCCGACGGTATCGATAAATTCGCGGACATCGGTATTTTTAAAACTGGCGCTAAAGTTCGCCGCGAACAGCGAACCGGAATATAATGACAATGCGGTCAGCGCTACGCACGCCCATGGAAATTTCTTCATGTCTGTACACTTATTAATTGTTTAGAACATTGACCCGAATATTTTCAAGGTGAGCGTGACGCCGAATAGTGACATCCGCTTCTTTCATTTTTGACCAGCGGGCAACGATCTCTTTTGCCTGCGCCTCTTTAGTCATATCCACATCGTCAACTTTTACCACCACATCACCTTTTTCCAGGCCAGCATGGCTGTAGAAAGGAGACGCATTGCGTGGATTAATGTTGTAGCCTTCCAGCTGGCCTTTCTCGATTAATGGTTTTAACACCAGATAATCATCCAGATGCAGATTATCTAACCCTGCATCTTTCTTCGATTTGGTTACCGGGCCGCTGTCAACGCCGCCTTTAAAATAGTCTGGTTTTTTAAGTGAAATAACCTGAGGTGCGCCTTCATAATTCACCACCACATTATCGGGATGAATTTCGGCAATATAGGCATTGTCAAAACCGGCGAGCATTTCGCCCTCGCGATAGCTCTTTTGTCCGGAGGGGGTTTTTATCACCGCAAAGGACAGCCAGGCTTCGTCGCTGTTGAGAATACCTTCGATTTCCGCACTGAGCGGCTTTTTCACTGCCGCTGGCTGTTTCTCTGGCATCACCGCCGGCGTAAAAAGTACAAACTGAGTTTCATCATGACTTTTATTTTGCATCTTCTGCTTTGAATCAGACAATCTGTTCGTAACTTTCTTATAATCTTTATAAACCATATACCCTTGCTGGCCGCAGAAAATGAGCAGCACAAACATTACGCAGGGCATAATCAATTGATTAACAAATGACATCCGCATTTTTTAACGAGCCTTTCTGCCAGTCAGTAATTCACAGCACAGGGCTGTATGAGTAAGTGGCGTAAATACTAATGCGTTCCCTCTCCCCCGCCCATTTATACTTCCGCCAACAATAATTCAGAAAAAGATTGAACGCTAAATAAACCTATGTTAGAAGCGCAGGCCGAATATTTTTATCCTGCATTCAAATTGCCCCTTCCGCCTGTATCCTTTACTTTTCCGTCTCCTTGTTATGAATGAAAGAGACGGTAATACGCTATGTATATGCGCCATTTTAATTTCACTACCCAGCCTTTCCGGACTATTAGCCGGATGCCAGGTGATTTTTTTGTTCCGTATCATCAGGATGTGTTCGGTTTGCTGAAAGAGAAGTGCCAGACAACAGGCGTTACTGCGCTCTTTAGCGACGACAGCTATCTCACCTCGCAGTTTTGCGATGCGCTTAAAAAGCATGACGGCACGCTGATTGCCATTAACGCCTTCCCGAAACTCAGCGCCAGCGGCATGCTCTATAAACTCAACACCACCACTAAAGAGAGCAAAACCCGGATCCAGGCTATTGATACTGTGCTGCGTCAGTGGCAGGACGAGATGTTGTCCCGCAAAACCTCACGTAAAGTACTGGTCATCTCGCATATTCAGTCGATGAAAGCGAATTGCCATGACGCACTGTCCATGCTGTTAACCCGCGCGCAGGAGCTGGATGTGCCTTTGTCGGTTGTGCTGATGGGATCGGCCGACCAGGAAGCCGCCCTCCAGCAGTCCGGGTTGCGTGAATCTCTTCATACGCGTCACACGCTCCGGCCTCTCACCTGCCGCGAATCCCTGAGCTATGTTCAGGCCCAGTGTGAAGCGCATGGCAGCGACGCGACGCCGTTCACCCGGGCCCGCGTGCGCAAAATGCATGTTCTGACCAAAGGACAGGCAGGCAAACTCAACGAGCTGGCGCACCTTGCGATGCTCGCCGCCTGGACCGAACGTTCAGCGCAGGTATCGCCGCGCCATCTGCGCCTCGCCGCAGGAGAAGTTCTGCCGGCGAAACCGAGGGGCAAACGCCTTGCCGTTATGGGCCTTTTTGCCTCTGTACTGTTTGCCGCCTGCGGCTGGACATTGATGCCCGCCATTACCGCCAGACTGCCGGTACAGCTGCCCGTGATGGCCAGCTGGAAACCGCAGACGCCAAAAACCGACGCCCCAGCGGTGCCGGTTATTGATAATGAAGTGGTGAACAAGCCCGATGCGATGCATCAGCTTTATACCATGTGGGGTTATGACGCCACGATGGAAGAGGCGCTCTGCCAGAACGCCGGGCGGGTCAACCTGATGTGTAAGGAGGGTAGCGCTCCGGTCGAGGAGTTGGCAAAAGAGGGTTACCCTTGGATCGGCGAGATCAAAACGGGCGATCACCTGAACTATGCCGTGGTGGCCAGAGTAGATGATAACTCGCTGGATCTGCTGATGAATAATCGCACCTGGCAGGTGAGCCGCAGATGGTTTAACCAGCATGCAACGGGCAATTACACCCTATTGCACCGCCTTACGCCGCAGGGGAAAGATGCCGTGAGCGCCGAAAGTAGCGTCAAAGATTTGGGCTGGATGGATCAGCAACTTAGCCTGGCGCTGAATCTGCCCGAAACCCACGCAAAGGTGTGGACGGCGGAACTAATGCAACGTACCCGCGAGTTTCAGCAGAAAATGCATCTGCATGTGGACGGGATTGCGGGTGAAGATACATTGATGCAGTTAATGCGTGAAACCAGGACTACGCCAAGCGTGCTTATTCAGTCCGCAAATATATCTGCGACCCCCACCGCGCAGGAGAAGCATTCATAATGTCCACGATTACTCTGGCTGCCCAGCGCAGCTATACCCTGAACGCACCGGTCTGGTTTTCTTACCGGCGCCCCTCGCTGAAAAAAGCGGTCTTTGCCACCCTGATCTGGTTGATGGGGATAGTGATGACGATCGCCGCGGGACTTTACGCACATATCTACTGGGATCTTCGTCATCCGGTACCTGAGCCAGTAAAAGCGAGCGCCGTCAGGCCAGAAACGAAGCTATCGGATATGCATTACGTCTATGTCAGTAAACCGTTCCCGCGGCCTGAACCAAAGCAAGAACCGATGACAAAAGAGATGCCGCCACTGCAGGAGATGCCAATTGATAGCGGCGATGCCGACTGGCAGCAGGCGCCCGACGGTGAAGTACCGCGTGATATTTCCCGGGATACATTGCCGGGAACAGAAATGAACAATTCTGCTATTCCCGAACAGGATAATACCGGTCACATAGTTGATGACGGGGCTATCAAAGCATTATTGATGAAGGCGTTAAAAGAGCAGGAGAAAGATTATTCGCAGGGAAAAATACCCGCCCCCCCCGTTGAAGAAACCGCGGCAGGAACGCAGGAAAATAATACACTTAAACGTAGTCCCCCTTTCAGTTAAAAAGGGGGTGAGAAGCGATTAATATTTTTCCGGCAACGTCGACAAATACATAAGACGACCTTTGTCAACCTGGATATAATTACCTTTTTTCAGGTCTGCGAGGATTTTAATAATGGTACTCCGGGCCAGACTGGTATATTCCTGAATATAGTCGTAAACATTGATATCGCGCTGATGATGTACCATCAGTTCGTTAATTTCCAGCAAGAACTCGCGAACAATCGAGTACGCGCTGCGGGCGACCAACACTTCGTCACGCTTGCTGAGCAGGCAAATATACCAGGAGAGGACTTTACTCAAGGCTTCCCACAGGTTTTTTTCGCTCATCAGACGGAAAAAATCATCCTTTTTAATAGTGCGCACCACGGTATTTGCACGCACCAGACCGTACATATGCGCTGAATTGTAATAAATAGAGGATAGACCGAAAATACATTTATTCTGTAAGGTGAATACACACAGTTCATCCGACTTGCGGCGGAATTCAACTTCACCGCTAATGATAAAATGAATATCTTCGTTATTTTCTGTACTAATACGCTGCCATTTGCGTAAGATTCTTTCTTCAAAACCTTCAGTTGCCGCGATAAGGGCGTCGAGTTCATCTTTTGGACGGCTATTTTTACTGTAGATACTTAACATAGTTATACCCATTAATATTAAATTGAAAAAGGTGAACGTGTGCAATCACAGCGCATAAATGCGCAGTCCATTTAATAAATGTAAAGTAAAGCTAAGCCAGGCTAAGACGCTAGCACATCCCTATTTCTTATTTGCCGTGCTGATAGATTGTCAACCACGTTTGCGAGTAATTTCGACTGAGGAAACTATAAAACATTTACGCCGCGAATGTGATTAGAAAATTAGTCCAAAAGGAGACCGTGTAAAAGTGGAGTCGGGTAACCCGAGGGATTACCCCTGCCCGTAGCGCTCTAACAGCGCCTCCGCGATTGCCAGCGTTTCGCGATCGGCCACGCCGTCCCAGCGCGCCGGGCGAAAATGCATCTGAAACGCGACGATCACGCGCTTCTGCTGTGCGTTCGTCATGTTATCGGTCACCTCATAGCCGTAGCGCGCCAGCAGATCGAGCAGCACCTTCGGCTCAACAAGCTCATCTCGCGGCTTGCCGTTCAGGTAAAACGCCACCCGCGCCGGGTCGGGCCATGCGCCAATCCCCTGCAGCGCCAGCTGACGCCATGGGAACAGCGGGCCGGGATCGTCTTTGCGCTGCGGGGCGATATCAGAATGGGCCACCACATTTTCAGGTTTGATGTTGTAGCGGGTGATAATGTCTTTGGCGAGCGGCACCAGCGCCGCAATCTGCGCTGGCTCAAAAGGGGTAAAGTGCTTAACGCCCGACGTCTTTTGCCAGCCACGGTTCTCCAGCTCAATGCCGACAGACGTATCATTGATGCGGTTGGTGCCGCGCCAGAAGCTGATGCCCGCATGCCAGGCCAGTTCGCTCTCGGGTACCAGCTGCCAGATGCGCGGCTTGCCGTCCGGTGCGGGAGGCCTGGCAGGGATCAAATAGTGAGAGCTGACGTTTTTATCCGTCAGCGTGGCCAGCGAGCTGTCAAAATCATCCGCGGTGTAGTGGATCACCAGCACCTTGATGCGCGGATAAGCCGCCTGAGCCTGATGACGCGTATCCAGCTCGTAGGCGCCTTTGTCGATAACCCCTTTTTCCGAGGCACATCCTGCCAGCAGCAGCGCCAGCAGGAGCGCGGCAAACGAACGCCTCATCTCAGGGTTTTCACCGCCGTACCGCTTACGCTCACCATCAGCATGCTGCCATCTTTCCCGACCGTCTCGTAGTCGATATCAATCCCCACGACCGCATCAGCGCCGAGGGCTTCCGCCTGCTCGCCAAGCTCTTTAAAGGCGATTTCACGCGCTTTACGCAGCTCTTTTTCATATGCGCCCGAGCGGCCGCCAACGATATCGCGGATGCCGGCAAAAAAGTCACGGAAGATATTGGCGCCGAGAATCGCTTCACCGGTGACCACGCCGCAGTACTCGGTGATGGTCTGCCCTTCCAGGGTTGGCGTTGTTGAAAACTGCATGGTTTCTCTCCTTCTTTAGCGTTCAATGCCTTAGGCACAGCATTATCGGTTCGTTACGCTATGATTGAAAGGATAGTTAATAAATAAGGAAATCAACATGCGCTATTCAGCTTTAACACTTTTAGTGCCCTGCGCGCTGGTGCTCAGCGCCTGTACCACCACGGTCACGCCAGCCTTTAAGGATATCGGTACCCGCAGCGGCCCCTGCATTGAGGGCGGTCCGGACACCGTGGCGCAGCAGTTCTATGATTATCGCATTCAGCACCGCAGCAACGATCTCACCGGCCTGCGCCCGTATCTGAGCGATGGTCTGGCAAAACTGCTTAACGATGCCACCCGCGATCCGCAGCATAACGCCCTGCTGAAATCCGATCCGTTCTCCAGCCGCGCCACGCTGCCGGACAGCGCCGAAGTGGCGAGCGCGTCAACCATTCCGAACACGGATGCCCGCAATATTCCGCTGCGCGTGAAGCTGACGCAGGGAACCCAAACCTGGCAGGATGAAGTGCTGATGATCCGTGAAGGACAGTGCTGGGCGGTAGACGACGTGCGCTACGTGGGCGGTAGCGTTCATGCCCCGGCAGGCACGCTGCGCCAGTCGATTGAAAATCGCTAAACCCGCCGATATAACCTGGTAACCCCCGTAAAATGTGCGGCATTTCTTGCGGAATGCCGACATTTATACTCGCCGACCTTGCCGTTCGCTATTTTGTGCTATGTTTAAGAGGAAACACGGGTTATATTTAACTTTTAACGCAGAAATATTGCATAACTATTCTGTCAACGGTACTATCTGCGGCCTCAATTGCTATAAATTGCCTGGATGAGTAAAGACTGCCCCGATGAGTATTAAACTAAACGGCATTAACTGCTTCTACGGCGCACACCAGGCGCTGTTTGACATCACGCTGAACTGCCCGGAAGGCGAAACGCTGGTTTTGCTTGGCCCAAGCGGTGCAGGCAAAAGCTCCCTTCTGCGCGTCCTTAATCTGCTTGAAATGCCCCGTTCAGGTACGCTGGCGATTGCCGGTAACCACTTTGATTTCGCGAAGACGCCGTCTGATAAAGCGATTCGCGAGCTGCGTCAAAACGTCGGCATGGTCTTCCAGCAATACAATCTCTGGCCGCACCTGACCGTGCTGCAGAATCTGATTGAAGCCCCGTGCCGCGTGCTGGGGTTAAGCAAGGATCAGGCGATCGCCCGTGCTGAAAAGCTGCTGGATCGTCTGCGCCTTAAGCCCTACAGCGACCGCTACCCGCTGCACCTGTCCGGTGGTCAGCAGCAGCGTGTGGCCATTGCCCGTGCGCTAATGATGGAGCCCGCGGTACTGCTGTTTGATGAACCGACCGCGGCGCTGGATCCGGAAATCACCGCCCAGATCGTCAGCATCATTCGCGAGCTGGCGGAAACCAACATTACGCAGGTTATCGTTACCCACGAAGTGGAAGTGGCGCGTAAAACCGCCAGCCGTGTGGTGTACATGGAAAACGGGTATATCGTTGAGCAAGGTGATGCGAGCTGCTTCGCTAACCCGCAAACCGATGCCTTCAAAAACTATTTATCTCATTGATTGTGTCAGGGGAAATATAATGAAAAAAGTATTACTTGCCGTGCTGCTTGCTGGCGTTACCCTTTCCGCTTCCGCAGCTCAGACCATTCGTTTTGCCACGGAAGCCTCTTACCCTCCGTTTGAATCCATTGATGCGAACAACAAAATTGTGGGCTTCGACGTAGACCTGGCAAACGCCCTGTGTAAAGAGATCGATGCTACCTGTACCTTCAGCAACCAGGCGTTCGACAGCCTGATCCCAAGCCTGAAGTTCCGCCGTATCGACGCCGTAATGGCCGGTATGGACATCACCCCGGAGCGTGAAAAGCAGGTGCTGTTCACCACCCCTTACTACGACAACTCTGCCCTGTTCATTGGTCAGAAAGGCAAATTCACCTCTGTCGATCAGCTGAAAGGCAAAAAAGTGGGCGTGCAGAACGGCACCACGCACCAGAAATTCATCATGGATAAGCATCCGGAAATCACCACCGTTCCGTATGACAGCTACCAGAACGCGAAGCTGGATCTGCAAAATGGCCGTATCGACGGCGTATTTGGCGATACCGCTGTCGTGACCGAGTGGCTGAAAGCCAACGACAAGCTGGCGCCAGTGGGCGACAAAGTGACCGATAAGGATTACTTCGGTACCGGTCTGGGGATTGCCGTTCGTCAGGGCAACACTGAGCTGCAGCAGAAATTCAACGCTGCGCTGGAAAAAGTGAAGAAAGACGGCACCTACGAAACCATCTACAAAAAATGGTTCCAGAAGTAATTCCTGATGAATGAAATTTTTCCTTTAGCAAGCGCCGCCGGGATGACCGTCGGCCTTGCCGTTTGCGCACTGATTATCGGCCTCGTGCTGGCGATGTTCTTTGCGGTGTGGGAATCCGCGAAATGGTTCCCCGTCGCCTGGACAGGCTCCGCGCTGGTCACCGTGCTGCGTGGGCTACCGGAAATTCTGGTGGTCCTGTTTATCTATTTCGGTTCCTCACAGCTGCTGCTCACGCTGTCGGACGGCTTCACCCTTAATCTCGGCTTTGCGCAGATCCCGGTGCAGATGCAGATTGAAAACTTCGACGTCAGCCCGTTCCTGTGCGGCGTGATTGCCCTCTCCCTGCTCTACTCCGCGTACGCGTCGCAAACCCTGCGCGGTGCGCTGAAGGCCGTGCCGCAGGGACAGTGGGAGTCGGGTCAGGCGTTAGGGTTGTCAAAATCCGCCATCTTCTTCCGTCTGGTGATGCCGCAGATGTGGCGTCATGCCCTGCCGGGCCTCGGCAACCAGTGGCTGGTGCTGCTGAAAGATACCGCGCTGGTGAGCCTGATCAGCGTTAACGATCTGATGCTGCAAACCAAAAGCATCGCCACCCGTACCCAGGAGCCGTTTACCTGGTACATTGTGGCGGCGGCAATCTACCTGGTGATCACGTTGCTCAGTCAGTACATCCTCAAGCGTATTGACCTGCGTGCGACGCGCTTTGAACGGAGACCAGGCTGATGCTTGAATATTTCCCCGAGTTGATGAAAGGGCTGCATACCAGCCTGACGCTGACCGTGGCGTCCATTATCGTGGCGCTGATCCTGGCGCTCATCTTCACCATCATCCTGACGCTGAAAACGCCGGTGCTGGTGTGGATTGTGCGCGGGTACATCACCCTGTTTACCGGTACGCCGCTGCTGGTGCAGATCTTCCTGATTTACTACGGCCCGGGCCAGTTCCCGTCGCTGCAGGAGTATCCGGTTATCTGGCATCTGCTCTCTGAGCCGTGGCTGTGTGCCCTGATTGCCCTTTCGCTGAACAGCGCGGCCTATACCACCCAGCTGTTCTACGGAGCGATCCGCGCCATCCCGGAAGGCCAGTGGCAGTCCTGCGGGGCGCTGGGCATGAGCAAGAAAGACACGCTGGCGATCCTGCTGCCGTACGCCTTTAAGCGCGCCCTCTCCTCCTATTCCAACGAAGTGGTGCTGGTATTCAAGAGTACCTCGCTGGCCTACACCATCACCCTGATGGAAGTGATGGGTCACGGACAGCTGCTGTACGGGCGCACCTATGACGTGATGGTGTTCGGCGCGGCGGGCGTGGTGTATCTGGTGGTGAACGGTCTGCTGACGCTGATGATGCGCCTGATCGAGCGTAAAGCGCTGGCGTTTGAGCGCAGAAATTAACCACGAAAATGCATAAAACGGTATTCATGAAGCGGGTAACCTGATGGGTTATCCGTTTTTTTTTGCGATAAAGATAATACTTAATCATTTTTATTGCATATAAATTCATTAACTGGCATTGTACATCCAGGCCGCAGACACGGCGCATCAATAAGACAGACGGGAGCATTACAATGAAAAAGTTAGTTCTGGCCGCATTACTCGCCACCTTCGCCGCTGGCGCATCCGCAGCTGATAAAATCAATTTCGGCGTGTCCGCCACCTATCCGCCGTTTGAGTCGCTGGATGCCAGCAACCAGATCGTCGGTTTCGATATCGATCTGGCGAAAGCGCTGTGCAAACAAATGCAGGCCGACTGCACCTTTACTAACCATGCTTTTGACAGCCTGATCCCGTCGCTGAAGTTCAAAAAATACGACGCGGTGATCTCCGGGATGGACATCACGCCTGAGCGCAGCAAGCAGGTCGCGTTCACCGACCCGTACTACGCCAACTCGGCGGTGGTGATTGCGAAGAAAGGCGCTTATACCTCATTCGATCAGCTGAAAGGCAAACGCATCGGGATGGAAAACGGCACCACGCATCAGAAATACCTCCAGGACAAACATCCGGAAGTGAAGACCGTGGCCTATGACAGCTACCAGAACGCGATTATCGACCTGAAAAATGGCCGTATCGACGGGGTCTTCGGCGACACCGCCGTGGTGAACGAGTGGCTGAAAACCAATCCGCAGCTGGGCACTGCAACCGAGAAAGTGACCGATCCGCAGTACTTCGGCACGGGTCTGGGTATCGCGGTACGTCCGGATAACAAAGCCCTGCTGGAAAAACTGAACGGTGCGCTGAAAGCGATTAAAGCAGACGGTACTTACCAGAAAATTAGCGAGCAGTGGTTCCCGCAGTAAGATTTTTTTGCCGGGTGGCTCGGCCTACGGGGGTGGTAGTCTGTAGGCCGGGTCAGGCGAAGCCGCCACCCGGCAATTTCTCAGAGTGGCACAAAGAACCTGAACCGTGCTCCGCTCGCCGACTCCATCAGCCTGATCCCACCCCCGTGCAGCTCCAGCATCCGTTTCACAATCAGCAGCCCCAACCCGCCGCGATTCTCTCTCGACGCCTGAGTATTGAGCGCCGACGGCCGCTGGAACAAATCGTCGCGCAGCGAGGCATCCACGCCCGCTCCGCTGTCGGAGACTTCAACCTGCAGCCGTTCATTTTCCTGCCACACCGCCAGGCGAATCTCCCCGCCGCCAGGCGTATGGCGCATCGCGTTATCCAGCAGGTTGGTCACCACGCGTTCAATCATCGACACATCGGCGTTTATCAGCGGCAGCGGCCCCGGCACGTCAATATGCAGATTGACCTCGCGCGTGCGGGCGGTGAGCTCAAACTTCTGCGCCACGTCGGAAATCAGCTCTCCCATCGCGAACCGCTCGCGCTGGGGTTTAATACCGCCGTACTCCAGGCGCGCCAGCTCAAACAGCTGCTGAGAAAGATGACGGACCTTTTGTCCCTGGCGCAGCGCGGTGGCGAGATACTGCTGGTGCTCCTGCGGCGTCAGCGTGGCGGATTTGAGCGACAGGGTTTCGAGATAGCCCAGCAGCGAGGTCAGCGGCGTACGGAGATCGTGCGAAATATTGGCGATAAACTCCCGGCGCTGGCGATCGCTGTCGGCCAGCCGATCCCACTGCTGGGTGATTTTGCGCGCCAGCTCGATAAAACTGTTGCGCAGGATCGCCACCTCATCTTTTGCCGCCGCGTCCGGCGTCTGTGCCGCCAGCTGTCTGATAGCGCTTATGCTGTCTTGCTCCAGCCCGGCGACTTCCACCGTCAGCTGTTTGACCGGACGCGTGACCCAATACCAGACCAGTAAACCGGCCAGCAGGCCAAACAGCGCGACCCACAGCAATGACCACAGCACCGTGCTCCACAGCGCCTTATGCCAGGCCATCTCCGCAAGAGCATTTGACTCCTCGCCCTGCAAAATAATGTACAGATAGCCTTTTAGCTCGCCATCCTGCCGCAGCGGCGTGGCGCTAAAGACTTTTTGATTTTGACTGCGCGGATCGTCGCCCAGCACCGGCATGGCGGTGCCGCTGAGGAAGCTCTGCACCGGAGCCAGATCGATTTTTTGCCGCTGAATATGGCCCGGCGGTGCGGCATCGGCGAGGATATCACCGTCAGGAGAGATAACGTACAGCTCAACGCTCGGATTAAAGGTCATCAGCCGGCCAAACAGCGGTTTCAGCGCGCTGCGGTCAACCCTACCCTGCGCGTCCAGAATTGGTTCGCGCTGAACGATCTGCTGCGCCAGCCCGCCAGACAAACGCTGCACCATCGCATTACCGTACTGCATGCTGCTGTAGAGCTGTACCGCACAGGCAACGGCGGCGCAGAGCATCATCAGCAGGATGAAGAGCAGCGTCAGGCGCTGGCTCAGGCTAAAGCGGCGCATCATGATTTGGCTCCGCAAATTTGTAGCCCTTGCCCCAGACGGTGCGAATAATCTCCGGCTCGGCGGCGTCCTTCTCAATCTTGATGCGCAGGCGGTTGATATGGGTGTTGACGGTGTGCTCATAGCCTTCGTGCTGGTAGCCCCAGACCTGCTCCAGCAGCGCCAGACGGGAGAACACCTCGCCGGGATGACGGGCAAAGAAGTAGAGCAGTTCGAACTCGCGCGGGGTGAGATCCACCACCTGGCCGTGAAGCAGCACGCTGCGCGCCAGCGGATCGATGGTCAGTCCGTGAGCCTGAATTTGACCGTCGGTTTGCGCCTGCCCCATCGCCTGCTGGCGACGGAACAGCGCTTTGATGCGCGCAATCAGCTCCTGCACGGAGAACGGTTTTGCCAGATAGTCATCGGCGCCGGTTTCCAGCCCGGTGATGCGGTCGGTTTCACTGCTGCGGGCGCTAATGATGATCACCGGCAGGTAGCGCGTCATCTGACGGATGCGGCGGCAAATCTCCAGGCCGTCAACGCTGGGCAGCATCAGGTCGAGGAGCACCGCGTCCCACGTCTGAGCTTCAAGACGCTGCAGGGCTTTGCCCCCGTCGGGTTCGTGGGTGATGGCGTAGCCTTCGTCTTCTAAATTGAGTCGCAGAAGCGCCGCGATATCGTGGTCGTCTTCCACCAGCAGGATCTGCTTCATGGGTAAGCCTTCATTCATTTCTTATGACGTAAGCTTACCTGATTTCGCCGGGATGAAGAGTTCACATTTTGTTTAAGATTTTACGAGCAACGTCAGCACTTCATAGTGTGCGGTGTGCGGGAACATATCAAAAAGCTGAACGCGTTCAACGCGATAGCCCGGTAGTTGCGCAATGTCTTTTGCCATGGTCTGCGCGTTGCAGCTGGAATAGATGATGTATTCCGGCGCCATCTGGCTCAGGTAGTCGCACAGCGCATTGCCGATGCCGCGGCGCGGCGGGTTGACCAGCACCAGCTCAGGCACGTTGCCCTGGCCGGTCGCGAACCGCGTGGAGTCGAGCGCCTGGAAGTGCAGATTCGTTAACCCAAGTTCGGCGGCGGACTGCTTCGCGCAGGCAATCGCTTCGGCAGAGATCTCAATGCCGGTGAGCTGCATCTCCGGCGTGGCGCAGTGCAGGCCAAAACCGCCCACGCCGCAGAAGAGATCCCACATGTGGTGAACGTTCAACGCACGAACCCAGTCGCGGGCGGCGGCGTACAGGCTGCTTGCCACGGTCGGGTTGGTCTGGAAGAAGCTTTGCGGGCGGATCCACAGCGGCACCCCGTTGAAGCTTTCGGCCAGCGCGTGCTGGTCGGTGAAGAAAATCTCTTTCTCCCCTTCCATGATTGCCATATGCACGGGCTGAATGTTTGCCGTAATGACCTTCAGCTGCGGAAGCTGCGCCTGCAGCCACGGCAGCGCCGCGCGCAGCTGCTCCAGCTTGGTTTCAGAGCGCAGCACGAAGCGCAGCATCATGCCGCCGTCTTTCTGGCTTTCCGTCAGCAGAAGGTATTTCAGCTCGCCGCGCTTGCGGGCCACGCTGTAGGGCGTTAAGCCCGCCCGCGCGATAAACGGTTTCAGTGCGGCAAAGACAGGCTCAAACGAGTCGGGATACAGCGGGCAGTCGGTTAAGTCTTCCGGCGTGCCGTCGCGGTGCAGCATCCCCAGCAGCGGTTTTTCTACGCTGCCGCTGACCACCATTTTGGCTTTATTGCGAAAACCCTGTTCAGGGCCGCTGACGGGTGCGCACCACTCGCCCACCGCGTGTTCTGCCAGCAGCTGTTGCAGGTCGGCCATTTTAGCGGTGAGCTGTTGAGGGACCGGCTGTTCTATCCACTGACAGGAGCGGCAGCGTCCTGCGTCATAGAGTGCGCACTGCATATGAAAACCTTAAAAATCACGAGGGCTGCGATTATACACATTATTGCAGGCGGAAGAATCTCCGACTGGAAGCCGGAACGAAGAGTAGAAAGAGCACCAGCATGTCCGGCAGTTTTTGCATAAACAGCGCGCGCAGGATCTCCCGTTTGGATTCACCGGCAATGCTGAACAGCTCCGGGTAGCCATACCCCAGCGAGGCGGCCCACAGATAGCTTGCGGCGGTAATTTGCGTCAGCAGATAGACCCATCGCGCCCAGTTGCGCCCTTTAACCAGCGAAAACGCGCAGTAGATCTCGATAAACACCAGCACCAGGCTGCTCAAAAAGACCAGCGTCAGATTCCACGTCTGCACGCTGCGGTGAATGAATTCACCGATGCCGCGCACGCCCAGGGTGTTGAGAATCATCAGCACGTCCAGGCAGCGGATCATAATAATGGCGAGCGCCGCCACCTGAACCAGCGCAGGTACGTTAGGACGCGCGTGCGTAATACGTGATTTTTTTAATAATCCCAATGTTTTACTTCCCTGAAAAACAGTGCCGCGTCATGCGCGGCACATCACTGGAAATTTTAAATCCTTCAGCCGCGTCTTGCACGCTGGATATCGCGCACGCGCTGTTTTTCCGCGCGCGCCATCAAATACCAGGCGATAAATCCGACAATTCCGACCACGCCGAGGATGATAGAGGCCAGGGCGTTGATCTCCGGGTTGACCCCCATACGCACGCTGGAGAAGACCAGCATCGGCAGCGTGGTCGCCCCCGGACCGGAGACAAAGCTGGCGATAACCAGATCGTCGAGCGACAGGGTAAACGCCAGCAGCCAGCCGGAGATCACCGCCGGCATAATCATCGGCAGGGTGATGATGAAAAAGACCTTCAGCGGCGTCGCGCCGAGATCCATCGCCGCCTCTTCAATGGAGCGATCCAGCTCGCGCAGGCGCGAGGAGATCACTACCGCTACGTAGGCCGTACAGAAAGTGACGTGCGCCAGCCAGATGGTGAGCATGCCGCGATCTGCCGGCCAGCCGATGGCGTGCGCCATGGCCACGAACAGAAGCAGCAGCGCGAGACCGGTGATCACGTCCGGCATGACCAGCGGGGCGGTAATCATAAAGGCGAAGCCGTTCGAACCGCGAAAACGCCCGAAACGCACCATCACCAGCGCGGCGATCGTGCCCAGCACCGACGCCATGGTCGCCGCCAGCGCCGCAATGGTCAGGCTTAGCCCCACCGCGCTCATCATTGCATCATCGTGGAACAGCTCGCTGTACCAGCGCGTCGACCAGCCTGCCCAGACCGTCACCAGCTTGGAGCTGTTAAACGAATAGATCACCAGCATCAGCATCGGCGCATACAGGAAGGTAAAGCCGATGACCAGGATCGCAATTCGCCACGGGGAGCGCACTACCGGTAAGTTGTTCATCCGCGATCTCCCATCTGTTTCTGCTGATGCTTGTGGAACCACATGATCGGCACGATCAGCAGCAGTAACATGATAATCGCCACAGCTGACGCCACCGGCCAGTCGCGGTTATTGAAGAACTCCTGCCACAGCACGCGACCAATCATGATGCTGTCAGGCCCGCCGAGCAGTTCCGGGATCACAAACTCCCCCACCGCCGGGATAAAGACCAGCATCGACCCGGCGATAATGCCGCCTTTGGTCAGCGGGACGATGACGCTGAAGAAGGTTTTTAACGGACGGGCGCCGAGATCGAGCGACGCTTCCACCAGCGAATAGTCGATACGGGTCAGCGCCGTGTAGATCGGCAGCACCATAAACGGCAGATAGGCGTACACAATACCGATATAGACCGCGAGGTTGGTGTGCAGGATCGTCAGGGGCTGATCGATAACCCCGAGCCACATCAGGAAGTTGTTCAGCACGCCGTTGTTTTTCAGGATCCCCATCCAGGCGTAAACGCGGATCAGGAACGAGGTCCACGACGGTAAGATTACCAGCAGCAGCAGGATGTTGCGGGTCGACGGCTTACTGTGCGCCACCGCCCACGCCAGCGGGTAGCCCATCACCAGACAGCAGAGCGTCGAGATGGCCGCCACCTGCAGCGACTGCAGATAGGCTTCGAAATAGAGCGGGTCGTCGGTGAGCTGCAGGAAGTTACCCAGGTTTAAGGTCAGCGTCAGCTGCCCGTCGGCCCAGTCCAGCAGGTTGGTGTAAGGCGGGATTGCCCGCGCCATTTCCGCCAGGCTTATCTTGAAAACAATCAGGAACGGCAGCAGGAACAGCAGGATCAGCCACACGTACGGCATGGCGATCACCAGCTTGCGGCCGTGTTTCATCTGCATTCGCGTCAGCCACTGGGCAAAACCGCCCGGTTTGCCTGCGCGGGCTGGAGGTTCAAGTGTACTCATTGGCCGCTCCTTATACCGTCAGCACAACGCAACTGTCTGCATCCCAACACAGGCGCACTTCGTCGCCCCAGGTCGGCTGCCCCTTGCGGTAGCGATGTTCGTTCTGTAACTGCGCGCTGAGCATCTGCCCGCTTTTCAGGCGCACGTGATAGATGGAGAGGTCGCCAAGATAGGCAATGTGCACCACTTCGCCGACGGCAAAGTTATAGCCATCGGCAGGCGGATCCTCACAGAGCATGATCTTCTCCGGACGCAGCGCGACGTAGACCGGCACGTTATCCACCACGGAGTTATCCGGATCGACCTTCAGCGGATGCTGCAGCCCCGGCGATTCGATGACCAGACCATCTTCCTGACGATCTTTCAGCAGCCCTTCGAAGACGTTGACCGAGCCGATGAACTCCGCGCTGTAGCGGGTGGTTGGATGCTCATAAATCTCTTCCGGCTCGCCAATCTGCACGAACTTCCCGCGGTTCATGATCGCGATACGTCCGGCCATGGTCATGGCTTCTTCCTGGTCGTGGGTAACCATCACGCAGGTCACGCCTACGCGCTCGAGGATATCGACCACTTCAAGCTGCATACGGTCGCGCAGCTTTTTATCCAGCGCGCCCATCGGCTCATCGAGCAGCAGCAGTTTCGGGCGTTTTGCCAGGCTGCGGGCCAGGGCCACGCGCTGGCGCTGGCCGCCGGAGAGCTGGTGCGGTTTACGCTTCGCGAACTCCTGCATGTGTACCAGGCTCAGCATCTCGGCCACGCGCGCGGTAATTTCGGCCTTCGGCAGCTTGTCCTGCTTCAGGCCAAAGGCGATGTTCTGCTCCACCGTCATGTGCGGGAACAGCGCGTAGGACTGGAACATCATGTTAATCGGGCGCTGATACGGCGGTACGCTGGAGAGATCCACGCCATCGAGCATGATCTGCCCGGCGGTGGGCTGTTCAAAACCGGCCAGCATACGCAGCAGGGTCGATTTACCGCAGCCAGAAGCTCCCAGAAGAGCAAAAATCTCGCCTTTATAAATCGTCAGGCTGACGTCGTCCACGGCATGCTGGCCATCGAAAGATTTGGTGAGGTTACGAATTTCAAGAAGCGGGGTCAGCGCTTTACGGACTTTCGCCTGCGGGCGGGGGATCGCGTCATTCACGGGGTGCTCTCCGGCAGAAATCAAATCATGGTGCAGGCGCACCAGAACGGTGCGCCTGTTGCCGGGGGCACTTCGCTTGCCCGGCCTGTAACAAAGGGTTATTTACCGCTTTTCACCTTGGTCCACGCACGGGTACGTACGCGGTCAATTTTTGGATCCTGGACTTTCAGGGTGAAGAGCTTGGCGAACACATCCGCTGGCGGATAGATAGCCGGGTTATTACGGATTTCTTCGCTCACCAGCGGCACGGAGGCCTTGTTACCGTTCGCGTAGTAAACGTGGTCGCTGATGTGGGCGATCACCTCAGGACGCATCAGATAGTTGAGGAACTGATACGCTTCATCTTTGTTTTTCGCATCAGCCGGCATCGCGAAGACGTCGAAGAAGGCCAGCGCCCCTTCTTTCGGAATGAAGTAGGAGACGTTCACACCGTTTTTCGCCTCTTTCGCGCGGTTAGCCGCCTGCCATACGTCCCCTGCCCAGCCAATCGCGACGCAGATGTCGCCGTTCGCCAGGTCGTTGATGTACTGAGATGAGTGGAAGTAACGAATGTTTGGACGCAGCTTCAGCAGCAGATCGGTCGCCGGGCCAGTGTAATCATCGGCTTTATTGCTGTTCGGATCTTTGCCCAGGTAGTTCAGCACGGTTGCGAAAATCTCTTCCGGCGCATCGAGGAAGGAGACGCCGCAGCTTTTCAGCTTCTCAAGGTTTTCCGGCTTCAGCACCACGTCCCAGCTGTCCAGCTTGACGTCCGGGCCCAGCGCGGCTTTGACTTTATCGACGTTGTAGCCGATACCGGTAGTCGCCCACAGGTAAGGCATGGCGTATTTATTGTCCGGGTCGTGCTTGGCCACCAGCTTCAGCACTTCCGGATCGAGATTTTTCCAGTTCGGTAACTTGCTCTTATCCAGCGGCTGGAAGACGCCTGCCGTCAGCTGACGCTCGAGGAAGCTTGCGGAAGGCACCACGAGGTCAAACCCGGTGCTGCCCGCCATCAGTTTTCCTTCCAGCACTTCGTTGGAATCGAACACGTCATAGACGACTTTAATGCCGGTCTCTTTTTCAAAATTCGCCACCGTGTCCGGCGCAATATAGTCAGACCAGTTATAAACGTGCAGCGTTTTTTGTTCCGCAGCGAGCGTGCCGGCAGAGACGGCCATCAGAGCACCCGCAACCAGACCCGATAACCATTTTTTATTCAAGGCGATCATAGTGTTATTCCTTCTGAAAGCTCGTTAACAAACGAACTAAAACTGTGCAATCTGAATGTATGCAAAAATCATGCATAGTTTGTCGCTCTGCTCAAAATAAAAAGAAACCTCTTTACCCGGCAGCTTCCGCTCGCTTTTTGAAGCATCGCAAGAATAACTGTAGCCCGTGTCCCCGGCTATAGCCCAGACGAAAAAACGCCTTTTATCAATTTTTTATGCAGGTTAAGTCTACGTGATAAGCCGAAACGGCCTTCAGGGAGGTGAATAATTCTTTAAAGAAAGGTTAAAAGCAGCAGAAAAAATGGCCTTCTGCAGCCGCTATGGCAGCGACTGCGCAAAAGTCAGACAGGCTTAGTGAAGAAAATTGGGAGATGCATCATTATTCTCTGCATCATCTTCCGCGCTATACAGCAGATGGTGTGCATTGGCTTCCATCATGACCATCGAAATTTGCTCTTCGCTCAGGCGCATAAACCATGAGAACTGCTTGAACGACAGCCCGGCACCGGAGAATAAAGACTGGCAAACGACCAGTTTTGGCAGATTATCATCCTGTATGTCGAGAAATGCTTTCACCGTCAAAGAACTGGCGTTAATCGCTGACAGGTCGGAAGCCAGCGCCAGCAGCGCAGAGGGCTTCACTTCGGCCAGCGCGGAGAAAAGGATCACGTCGTTAATCAGATCGATTTTGGCATCGAAAATGCCGTCGAAATTCTGCATATGAGGCAGATGCAGCGCCTGGCAGGAATCGCATTCGAAAAACGTAATTCCCGCATCATCAAGCCATTGACGTAACGTATCCAGTGTAGGTACGACCTGTAAATCCATCGCGTTGCAGCCTCTTTAATAAAAACTTCGCATAGGGTACTTAAAAAGCGCGCGGTAATCCATTTAACCACCCGTTTTCAGACAGTAGCCCGGCGTCGCATGACGCTCGATCCATAAGATCATTTTACCCGCAATATCGACCCCTGTGGTTTTTTCCACGCCTTCAAGCCCCGGCGAGGCGTTCACTTCCATAACCAGTGGCCCTCGCGTCGCCCGTAGCAGGTCTACGCCTGCCACGTCCAGCCCCAAAGTCTGCGCCGCTTTGACGGCAATTTCCCGCTCCTGGTCGCTGATATCGGCGATTCTGGCAATGCCGCCGCGGTGAAGGTTAGAGCGGAAATCGCCCTCTTTGGCCTGGCGCTCGATGGCCGCCACCACCTCGTTTCCCACCACGAAACACCGGATGTCGCGCCCTTTGGCCTCTTCAATGTACTCCTGCACCAGAATATGGGCATTCAGCCCGCGGAAGGCGTCAATCACGCTCTCCGCTGCCTGACGCGTCTCCGCCAGCACCACGCCAATGCCCTGTGTGCCTTCCACCAGCTTGATCACCAAAGGGGCACCGCCCACCATGTCGATCAGATCGCTGGTGTCGTCCGGTGAATGGGCAATCCCGGTGACGGGAAGATCGATCCCCTGGCGCGCGAGCAGCTGCAGCGAGCGCAGCTTGTCGCGGGCGCGTGAAATGGCGACGGATTCGTTGAGCGGATAGCTGCCCAGCATCTCGAACTGGCGCAATGCAGCGGTGCCGTAAAAGGTTATCTGGGAGCCGATGCGGGGGATCACCGCATCAAAGTGCGGCAGCTTGCGGCCTTTGTAGTGAATCGACGAGGCGGCAGGGTCAATGTTCATATAGCAGGACATCGGGTCGAGGATCTCAACCTGATGTCCACGTTTCGCCGCCGCTTCTCGAAGACGCTTACATGAATAGAGCGTTCCATCCCGGGACAATATGGCAATTTTCACCCTGCACCTCTCTGAAGACATGGAAAAAGCCTGCGTATCATATACGCAGGCAGGCGCAGGATAAATGGACTATCGCGTAGCCCAGCCCTGTTTGTGCAGATAATCAAGAATAAACGGGCGATTTTCTTTAATGATGGTGCGGCGAATATGGTCAGTCCAGGTGTCGCGACGGTTATTGCTGCCGCGCGTCAGGTAGTAGTTCGCCAGCTCTTCATCGTATTGATTCAGGACGTCCTGATCGACCGGCTGGTAGTGGTTTTCATGCACCAGCATCGCCGCAGGAATGCGCGGCTTCAAATCCGGGTTATCCGCCGGCCAGCCCAGGCACAGGCCAAACAGCGGCAGCACGTGTTTTGGCAGCTTCAGCAGGTCGGTCACGCTTTGAATGTTGTTACGCAGGCCTCCGATGTAGACGCCGCCTAATCCCAGCGACTCCGCCGCCGTAAAGGCGTTTTGCGCCATCAGCGCGGTATCCACCACGCCCAACAGCAGCTGTTCGGCCAGCCCGAGCTCGGCCTCAGGGCAGATCTGCAGGTGGCGGTTAAAGTCGGCGCAGAATACCCAGAACTCGGCTGCCTGAGCCACATGCTTCTGCCCGCCGGTCAGCGTCACCAGCTGTTCACGCATGGCCGGGTCGGTAATGCGGATAATGGAGCTGCACTGCAGGAAGCTGGAACTTGAAGTCGCCCTTGCGCTGTTAATAATCGCTTCGCGCTGCGCATCGGTAATCGGCTCATCGGTGAAGTGGCGAATGGAACGATGGGAAAGGAGCAGGTCTATGGTTGGCGTCATCTTGTCTCTCTTTGTCTTGCTTAATACGTATGGCAGCCAGTATAGGCAATGATATGCGCGGTGTAATTGGCGAAACATAGCTCATAGATATTATAACGACAGGCGAAACCTTCTTTTATGACGACAGGTTATGGGGCACTATACGTGTCATTCGCCGTCAGGCTTGTTTTTTGAGGAGAGAGAAATGTTTGCAGTAATTTTTGGTCGTCCAGGGTGCCCTTACTGTGTGCGCGCGAAAGAGCTGGCTGAGAAACTGACCGAAGAGCGCGATGACTTCAACTTCCGCTACGTGGATATCCACGCGGAAGGCATCACGAAAGCGGATCTCGAAAAAACCGTCGGTAAGCCGGTTGAAACCGTACCGCAGATCTTCCTCGATCAGAAACACATCGGCGGCTGCACGGACTTCGAAGCTTACGCCAAAGAGCACCTGGGCCTGTTTGCTGCCCAGTAATGAAAGGACGCCCTCACCGAGAGGGCGTTTTTATTTGTGGTGCCGTCGGCGTTGAAGCAGACTGCGCACAAATAAGTAGCAGAGCGCGCCAAGGGCGCACCAGAATACGGCGCTCATCAACCACGCCAGCTCCTGCCAGAAACTTCGCGTTGAAACATACAGCATGCGCATCAGCAGCAGACACAGCGGTGCCGCCAGCATGGCGCCAATTAGCGGCTTGACCACTTCCCCTTTACGGGAAAGAAAACTGGCTGCCGCTCCCGGCAGGGTAAAAAAGAGCAGCCCCAGCTCCGGGTGTCCGGCAGCCCTGAATGCCCCTTTCAGATTAAAAGCGAGCGACATGCACACGACGGTAAACAGCAAAAAGCAGCTGATCACCCCCGCCCAGTTTCGTTTAATGTTCAAACTATCCTCCTGACTTATCTCTATCAAATACAGCTTCGTCGGGTAGACGCCCGGTCAGATAAAGCAATGCGGCAATCCTTGCCAAAGTACGCACAGGGTGATGCGATAATAGGTAGCTGTCAGTAGCTAATGCGATTAAACTACACGCCAGCTAATGTTTTAGGGAATAAAGCAGGAAACAGGGAGCGTTAACGCCTTTCCCTGACCCAGAAAACAGTAGCCCAAATAGTCCTTTCATTCAACAACTTACTGGTAAACAAGAAGTTAGCCTCCGTGAATATAAACGTCGCAGACTTGTTAAATGGGAATTACATCCTGTTATTATTTGTGGTACTGGCGCTGGGCCTTTGCCTGGGTAAATTGCGCCTGGGTTCAGTTCAACTTGGTAATTCCATTGGCGTTTTAGTCGTCTCCTTATTATTAGGTCAACAGCACTTCAGCATTAACACGGACGCGCTCAACTTAGGTTTTATGCTGTTTATTTTTTGTGTTGGCGTGGAAGCGGGACCGAACTTTTTTTCAATTTTCTTCCGCGACGGCAAAAATTATCTGATGCTGGCGCTGGTGATGGTCGGCAGCGCGCTGCTGATCGCGTTAGGACTGGGTAAACTGTTTGGCTGGGATATCGGGTTAACGGCCGGTATGCTGGCAGGTTCGATGACCTCCACCCCGGTGCTGGTGGGTGCCGGTGATACCCTGCGTCATTCCGGCATGGCCGGCGCACAGCTTTCTGCCGCACTCGACCACCTGAGCCTGGGCTATGCCCTGACCTATCTGATTGGTCTGGTGAGCCTGATTGTCGGCGCACGCTATCTGCCAAAACTGCAGCATCAGGATCTGCAGACCAGCGCCCAGCAAATCGCCCGCGAGCGCGGTCTGGATACCGATTCCAAACGTAAAGTCTATCTCCCGGTGATCCGCGCCTATCGCGTTGGGCCAGAGCTGGTCGCATGGGCAGACGGCAAAAATCTGCGCGAGCTGGGGATTTACCGCCAGACGGGCTGCTATATCGAACGTATCCGCCGCAACGGCATTCTGGCGAACCCGGACGGCGATGCGGTGCTGCAGATGGGCGACGACATCGCGCTGGTGGGTTACCCGGACGCCCACGCCCGTCTCGACCCGAGCTTCCGTAACGGCAAAGAAGTGTTCGACCGCGACCTGCTCGACATGCGTATCGTCACCGAAGAGATCGTGGTGAAAAACCATAACGCCGTTGGCCGCCGCCTGGCGCAGCTGAAGCTGACCGACCACGGCTGCTTCCTCAACCGCGTGATCCGCAGCCAGATTGAGATGCCTATCGACGACAACGTCGTGCTCAACAAAGGCGACGTACTGCAGGTTAGCGGCGACGCACGACGCGTGAAAACCGTTGCCGACCGCATCGGCTTTATCTCCATTCACAGCCAGGTCACCGACCTGCTGGCCTTCTGCGCCTTCTTTATCGTTGGCCTGATGATCGGGATGATCACCTTCCAGTTCAGCAACTTTAGCTTCGGCATCGGTAACGCCGCCGGGCTGCTGTTTGCCGGGATCATGCTGGGCTTCCTGCGAGCCAACCACCCGACCTTCGGCTACATTCCGCAGGGCGCGCTGAACATGGTGAAAGAGTTCGGTCTGATGGTCTTTATGGCGGGCGTGGGCTTAAGCGCGGGAAGCGGTATCGGCCACAGCCTGGGCGCCGTCGGCTGGCAGATGCTGGTGTCCGGACTGATCGTCAGCCTGGTGCCGGTGGTGATCTGCTTCCTGTTCGGCGCCTACGTGCTGCGCATGAACCGCGCCCTGCTCTTTGGGGCAATGATGGGCGCGCGTACCTGTGCGCCAGCCATGGAAATCATCAGCGATACCGCACGCAGCAACATCCCGGCGCTGGGCTATGCGGGCACATATGCTATAGCTAACGTGCTGCTGACGCTGGCGGGTACGCTGATTATAATCATCTGGCCTGGACTCGGATAACTCCTAAGTTTGCGCGCGGGGAAAATATTTTCGTTACGCGCAGAACTTTTTTATCAGGGGGCAGTCATAACTAGTGCCACTGCTTTTCTTTGATGTCCCCAATTTGTGGAGCCCATCAACCCCGCCGTTTTGGTTCAAGGTTGATGGGTTTTTTGTTGCCTGAAATTCACCTTCCTCTATTCTTTTCTTCTCTCTTGCCACGAAAACACATATGATTAAACATATATAAAATCACACCTGCAGGAAATCCCATGATCCACCCGCTCCAGCTCTTCAAAACCCTCTCCGACGAAACGCGGCTCGCCATCGTCATGCTGCTCCGCGAAGCGGGCGAGCTGTGCGTCTGCGATCTCTGCGCCGCGACCGCCGAGTCGCAGCCGAAGGTCTCCCGCCACATGGCGCTGCTGCGCGAGTCCGGGCTGGTTATCGATCGCCGTGAAGGGAAATGGGTCCATTACCGTCTCTCTCCCAACATGCCTGCGTGGGCGGCAGTCGTTATCGACAACAGCTGGAACTGCCTGCGGGAAGAGACGCGCATGAAGCTGAAAAACCGACTTTCAGGCTCGTGTTGATAACAATACATTCACAAAAACAGATATAACGGAGTAAGCGATGTTTCTGGCAGGAGCGATTTTTTTATTCACATTGGTACTGGTCATCTGGCAGCCCAGGGGACTCAGTATCGGCTGGAGCGCGACCATCGGTGCCGTGCTGGCGCTGGCCAGCGGCGTGATTCACATTAACGATATACCTGTGGTGTGGAATATCGTCTGGAACGCTACGGCGACGTTCATTGCCGTCATTATCATCAGCCTGCTGCTGGACGAGTCCGGCTTTTTCGAGTGGGCGGCGCTGCACGTCGCCCGCTGGGGGAACGGTCGCGGGCGATTGCTGTTTACTTATATCGTGCTGCTGGGTGCAGCCGTGGCGGCGCTGTTTGCCAATGACGGCGCGGCGCTGATCCTGACGCCTATCGTCATCGCCATGCTGCTCGCGCTGGGGTTCAGCAAGCAGGCCACGCTGGCGTTTGTGATGGCGGCGGGCTTCATCGCCGATACCGCCAGCCTGCCGCTGATTGTGTCCAACCTGGTCAACATCGTGTCGGCAGACTTCTTTAAGCTGGGGTTCAGCGAATACGCCTCGGTGATGATCCCGGTAGATATCGCCGCGATTGCCGCAACTCTGGTCATGCTGCATCTGTTCTTTCGCAAGGAAATCCCCCCGAAATATGACCTGGCAAAACTCCGCGAGCCCACTCGGGCCATTCACGATCTCCCGACGTTCAGAACGGGCTGGATTGTGCTGCTGCTACTTCTCGTCGGCTTCTTCGTACTTGAACCGCTCGGCATTCCTGTCAGCGCCATTGCGACCGTCGGCGCGCTGATTTTATTCGCCGTCGCAAAACGCGGACATGCGATAAACACCGGAAAAGTGCTGCGCGGCGCACCGTGGCAAATCGTGATCTTCTCGCTGGGGATGTATCTGGTGGTGTACGGCCTGCGCAATGCCGGGCTGACGGAATATCTCTCAGGCGTACTGAATAGCCTGGCCGGACACGGACTGTGGGCCACCACGCTGGGAACCGGGTTTATCACTGCGTTTCTCTCATCCATAATGAACAATATGCCCACGGTGCTGATTGGCGCGCTCTCCATCGAGGGCAGTACGGCGACAGGATTGATTAAGGAAGCGATGATTTACGCCAACGTGATTGGCTGCGATCTGGGGCCGAAAATCACGCCTATCGGCAGCCTCGCCACCCTGCTCTGGCTCCACGTGCTGGCGCAGAAGAACATGACGATCACCTGGGGCTACTATTTCCGGACGGGCATCATCATGACGCTGCCGGTCCTGTTTGTGACGCTCGCCGCGCTGGCGCTACGTCTCTCCTTCACACTGTAATGAGCCACTGATATGAGCCACATCACCATTTATCACAACCCGGCCTGCGGAACCTCGCGCAACACGCTGGAGATGATCCGCAACAGCGGCACCGAGCCAGAGATTATCCTCTATCTGGAAACCCCGCCGTCGCGCGATACGCTGACCGCTCTGATTGCCGAGATGGGCATTTCAGTGCGAGATCTGCTGCGTAAAAACGTGGAGCCCTATGAACAGCTCGGCCTTGCTGAAGATAACTTCACCGACGAGCAGCTTATCGATTTTATGCTGCAACACCCGATCCTGATTAACCGTCCGATCGTGGTGACGCCGCTGGGCACCCGCCTCTGCCGCCCGTCTGAAGTCGTCCTCGACATCCTGCCGGATGCGCAGAAAGGGGCGTTTACGAAAGAGGATGGCGAAGCGGTGGTGGACGCCAGCGGGAAAAAAATCGAACACAGGTGAAACTGGCAGGGCGAGCGATACCTAAGGGTTCTCCTCGCCCGCAATTCTCCCCACCATCGCCCGGATCTCTTCGCGGGATAGCGGCGCCCGGTCGGTGACGTAGTGCAGCGTCATTCCTTCAATAAAGGCATCCAGCGCGCGGGTGGTCACCGGGTCGAACCACTGCTCGAGCGTTGTCTGGCTCATCTTCATCCAGTCCTGCATCACCGTTTTGAGCGCCGCGCTGCGGTGCATAAAAGCGTAAAGCTGATACATCAGCGCCATGTTGTGCGGCGTGGTCACCTGCGAGCTGTGGATCAGCGTGGTGATGGCTTCGCACGCCATTTCCGGCCCGTTGACGCCCGCAAAGAAATCCCGATACTGCTGCGACATCTGGCGGGTAAACCACGTGAAGGCCTCCTCCAGCAGCGGCTCCATACCGTCGAAATAGTAGGTCATCGACCCCAGCGGCACGCCCGCGCAGGTGGCGATTTTCCGGTGCGTGACGGCGTGAATACCGTGTTCAGCAATGGTGTCGAGGGTCGCCTGCAGGATTTTTTCCCGGCGATGCGGATCGTTGGGTGGTCTGCTCATCATTTCCTCACCTGGTTTGTGTACAAATGTACACAAACTTGCTAGTGTTGTCGCTATTGTTGTACTTCTGGTGCTACCCCAATGACGCTGACCTCTTCCCGCAAAGCCCTGCAGCTCCGCATGTGGGCGCTGTTTATGTTCTTCTTTATTCCCGGTCTGCTGATGGCCTCCTGGGCCACGCGCACCCCCGCCATTCGCGACATTTTGTCCGTCTCTACAGCTGAGATGGGTATCGTGCTGTTTGGCCTGTCGATAGGCTCCATGAGCGGCATCCTCTGCTCCGCGTGGCTGGTGAAGCGCTTCGGTACGCGGGCGGTGATCCGCACCACCATGTGCTTCGCGGTGTTCGGGATGATCGTGCTCAGCGTCGCGCTGTGGTTTGCCTCACCGGTGCTGTTTGCGCTGGGGCTGACGGTATTTGGCGGCAGCTTCGGTTCGGCGGAAGTTGCCATCAACGTTGAAGGAGCGGCTGTCGAGCGTGAGATGAACAAAACCGTGCTGCCGATGATGCACGGTTTTTACAGCCTCGGCACGCTGGCCGGTGCGGGCGTGGGAATGGCGCTGACGGCCACTGGCGTGAGCGCCAATCTGCATATCCTGCTGGCAGCGCTGGTGTGCATCATTCCGATTCTGACCGGCATCCGGGCGATCCCGGACGGCACAGGTAAGAACTCCGCTGACGAACAGCACTCGGCCGAAAAAGGGCTGCCCTTCTACCGCGACTTCCAGTTGATGCTGATCGGCGTGGTGGTGCTGGCTATGGCCTTCGCCGAAGGGTCCGCCAACGACTGGCTGCCGCTGCTGATGGTAGACGGTCACGGCTTTAGCCCGACCTCCGGCTCGCTGATTTACGCCGGGTTTACGCTGGGGATGACCGTCGGGCGCTTCACCGGCGGCTGGTTTATCGACCGCTACAGCCGCGTGGCGGTGGTGCGCGCCAGCGCCCTGCTGGGCGGCCTGGGTATCGCGATGATCATCTTTGTGGATGTGGACTGGATTGCCGGCGTCTCGGTGATCCTCTGGGGGCTGGGCGCGTCCCTCGGCTTCCCGCTGACCATTTCAGCCGCCAGCGATACCGGCCCGGATGCCCCGACGCGCGTCAGCGTGGTGGCAACCACGGGCTATCTCGCCTTCCTGGTCGGGCCGCCGCTGCTTGGCTTCCTCGGCGAGCACTACGGGCTGCGCAGCGCCATGCTGGTGGTATTAGGGTTGGTCATCATCGCGGCGCTGGTGGCGCGCGCGGTGGCAAAGCCGGAAACGAATCAAACGACACTGGAGAAGGGATATGAGCGTTAAACTGATCGCCGTCGACATGGATGGCACATTCCTGAGCGATGCCAAGACCTACAATCGCCCGCGCTTTCTGACGCAGTACGCCCGCATGAAGGCGCAAGGCATTCGCTTCGTGGTCGCCAGCGGCAACCAGTTCTACCAGCTGATCTCCTTTTTCCCGGAGATTGCGCATGAAATTTCATTCGTCGCCGAAAACGGCGGCTGGGTCGTAAGTGAGGGTGAAGACGTCTTTAACGGTGAACTGTCGAAAGCCCATTTCGAGACCGTTGCGAACGTGTTAAGCGACGTTCCCGGCATTGAGATTATCGCCTGCGGGAAGAGCAGCGCCTACACGCTGAAGTGCTATGACGAAGGTTTTAAGGGTATCGCGGCGAAGTACTATCACCGTCTGGAAATGGTCAGCGATTTCGACAACCTGAACGATATTTTCTTCAAGTTCGGGCTCAACGTGTCTGACGATGAAATTCCGCGTATTCAGGCGCTGCTGCATGAAAAGCTGAGTGACATCATGGTGCCCGTCACCACCGGTCACGGCAGTATCGACCTGATCATACCCGGCGTGCATAAGGCTAACGGCCTGCGGATCCTGCAAAAGCGCTGGGGCATAGACGATAGCGAAGTGGTGGCCTTCGGCGACAGCGGCAACGACGTGGAGATGCTACGCCAGTCCGGATTCAGCTTTGCGATGGCGAATGCCAGACCGCATATCAAAGCGGCGGCGCGTTTTGAAGCGCCGCACAATAACGATGAAGGCGTGCTGGATGTGATTGATAAGGTGCTGGATGGAGAGGCACCGTTTAATTAACACCGTGCGGTCTGGTGCCCTCACCCTACCCCTCTCCCACAGGGAGAGGGAATAAACAGTTAAGGTTGCAGGGCGTTTCCGACGCGTTTGTCTTTCAGGAACACCACCATCAGGGCAACCCACAGCACGCCGTTGGCGAGGTTAAACAGGCTGAACAGCCCGTTGCCGCCCATCGCGTAGGCATGCTTGCTCACCTCGATACCGACGGTAAAAATCAGCATCTGCAGCATCCCCATCGCCGCGGAGACCGTGCCTTTACTCATCTCGCTGGCGAACAGCGTCAGGCGCACCAGACCGGCGTTGGCCACGCCAATCCCGAAGGCGTAAATGCTCAGCCCTGCCGTCATCCACAGATAAGCGTGTGATGACGCGACGGTCGCCACCGCCGCCAGAATCAGCCCTGCCGCAATCGGCCAGCCGCCCATGATAATAAGCGAACGCACGGTGCGGCGTGACGTCAGACGTGCCAGCACCAGGTTGCCGATAATCAGCGCGCCAAAGATCGGCACCTGCAGCAGACCATACTCATAGCTGCTGAGCTTTTCGCCGCTGATGATAATAACCGGAGACTGGGCGATCCACGCCAGCAGCGGCAGGCTAACAAACCCGGTCGCCAGCGCGCCCGCCACAAAGCGGCCATTCTTCAGCACTTCTTTATAGTCCCGACCCAGCTCTTTCAGCGAGAGTTTCTCGCCGATGCGGGTGGCCGTTTCCGGCATCGCCCGGTGCAGACCAAAGAACGCGATGGCGGCGAGAACGGCAAACAGCACAAACATCCCTTCCCATGGCGCCATATGCACCCACGCGGCACCCACCAGCGGCCCGAGTAAGGGGGCAATGAGCGCCACGTTCGCCATCAGCGCGGTAATTTTGATACACACCGCCTCTTCAAACGATTCCTGAATGGCGGCATACCCCACGGCGCCGATAAAGCACAGGCTCACCCCCTGCAGGAAGCGCAGCAAGGTAAATTGTTCAATGTTTTGCGCCAGCAGCGTGGCAAGACAGGTGACGATAAACCACACCACGCCCGTCAGCATCACCGGACGGCGGCCAATGCGATCCGACAGCGGGCCTAACAGCCACTGCAAAAACATGCCGCCGGCCAGATAGGCGGTCATGGAGGTCGGTACCCACTCGATTCCGGCGTTGTACTGCGCCACCACGGCCAGCATACCGGGCTGGATCATATCGTTGCCGATATAGGTAGAAAATTCGTAGAGCACCAGACACAGAGGGAAAAGCAACGCCTGACGACCCAGACGTGAACCAGAAGAAGAACGGTTTAACATGCAATCTCTTTATAATGACAAAATCGCGACGAGTGTAATGAAATGCCGCAGCCCGAGATAGTGATTTATCGAAGATAAACAGAAATAAAGCACATATCGTCTTCGTTTAAGGTTTCCTTAAGTTGACACTTTTATGATAGCCCCATTACTCGTCAACGACCCCAAATCATGGCACTTACCTCCAGCCGTTCAGAATTGTCTAAGTTACAGACAAATAAGACAAAACGCCTTTACCGCTTACCGTCCCGCTTTTATGGTTATCAGCTTTTCATACTGATTGCCCTTGCCGTGGTATTTACGTGGCTATCGCGCAATGAAGCGCTCGACAGATGGATTACCGGCTTTTGGTATGACGCGGCGACGCAGAGCTTTCCGCTGCAGAAAGACCACCTGCTGGATCTGCTCAACCACCGACTGGCGAAGTACATTGCCATCGCCTTTGGCGCCGTGGCGCTGGTTTACGGCGCCTACAAGCGTAACGCAAGGCTGGTTACGGCAGCGCTGCTGATGGGCGTTGGCGCGCTGGTGGTGGGCCTGCTGAAAAGCATGAGCCATCACAGCTGTCCGTGGGATCTGGTGGAATATGGCGGGAAGGCCGTGTCCTACCCCCTGTTCAGCGCCATTCCTGCTGACAGCGGTCCGGGGCGCTGTTTCCCCGGCGGTCATGCCTCCAGCGGCTTTATGGTGATGGGGCTGTTTTTTGCCTTCTGGCGCGAACGTCCGCGTCTCGCCTGGTGCTTCGTCGCGCTGGGCGTGGTGTTAGGTCTGGCGATGGGCTTCGGTCAGGTCATGCGCGGGGCGCATTTTTTCTCTCACAACCTGTGGGCCGGGTGGTGGGTCTGGTTTTCCCAGGTGGTGGTCTACGGGCTGATTTCCACCCGGTTTGCTAAAGAGTGATAACGCTATGCTAGAGAATCTGAATTATCAGCTGTTTAATCTGATCAACGCCACACCGGCCTCGCCCGAGTGGATGATCGACTTTGCCACCTTTCTGGCAAAAGACCTGATCGGTATCGTGCCCGCGCTGGCAACCATCCTCTGGCTGTGGGGGCCTCGTAGCCAGGTGAAAGCACAGCGCAAGCTGGTAATCAAAGTGGCGATGGCTCTCGGCGTAAGCGTCCTGGTGAGCTACATTCTGGGCCACGCGTTCCCGCACGATCGTCCGTTTGTCGATCACGTCGGCTATACCTTCCTGCATCATGCGCCGGATGACTCGTTCCCGAGCGATCACGGTACGGTGATCTTCACCTTTGCGCTAGCCTTCCTGTTCTGGCATCGCCTGTGGTCTGGTTCGGTGCTGATGGTGGTCGCCGTGGCCATCGCCTGGTCTCGCGTTTACCTGGGCGTCCACTGGCCGCTGGATATGGTGGGCGGCTTCCTGGTCGGGCTGATTGGCTGCGTGAGCGCGGCTATCCTGTGGAGCCTCTTTGGTGAAGCGCTCTACCGCACGCTGTCATCACTCTATCGCGCCATTTTCGCTATCCCGATCCGCAAAGGCTGGATACGTGACTAACCCCAACCTGACAGGTTACACTTGAACCCCCGCCCTGCGGGGGTTCACTTTTTTATCCCGAGGAACTATGGAAACACGTCGCGATGACCGCATTGCTCAGCTGCTACAGGCGCTGAAGCGCAGCGATAAGCTGCATCTTAAGGAAGCCGCCAACCTCCTCGGCGTCTCAGAGATGACCATTCGTCGGGATCTTAACAGCGAAAGCGCGCCCGTCGTGCTGCTGGGCGGGTATATTGTGCTTGAGCCGCGTAGCGCCAGCCATTATCTGATCAGCGACCAGAAGACGCGCCTGGTGGAAGAGAAACGCAAAGCCGCCCGGCTTGCAGCCTCGCTGGTACAGCCGCACCAGACGCTATTTTTTGATTGCGGCACCACCACGCCGTGGATTATCGAGGCCATCGACAGCAGCATTCCTTTTACTGCCGTGTGCTACTCCCTGAACACCTTTCTGGCGCTTCAGGAGAAACCCGAGTGCCGGGTGATCCTGTGCGGCGGCGAGTTTCACGCCAGCAACGCCATCTTTAAGCCGCTCAACCTGCAGGACACGCTCAGCAATCTCTGCCCGGATATCGCGTTTTATTCCGCGGCGGGCGTCAACGTGCGCCAGGGCGCAACCTGCTTTAACCTGGAAGAGCTGCCGGTGAAGCACTGGGCATTAAGCGCCGCGCAGTACCATGTTCTGGTGGTCGATCACAGCAAGTTTGGTAAGGTCCGTTCGGCAAGAATGGGCGAGCTGGCGCAGTTCGACGCCATCGTCAGCGACTGCCGCCCGGACGACGAGATTGTGGCCCACGCGAAGGCGCAGCAGGTGAAATTGATGTATTAAGAGGGTGCGGTCTGATGCCCGCACCCCAGCCCTCTCCCACAGGGAGAGGGAGAAAACCCATCAGGTTTAGCTGAACCAGCTGCCGAACCACCCGTGGAATTTCATCATCACGAAATCCCACATCCGGCTGAAGAAGCCGCCCTCTTCGACCGCTTCCATTACAATTAACGGACGCTGTTCAATTGATTTACCGTTTAGCTGGAAATCAATCGTCCCGACTACCTGACCTTTTTTCAGTGGCGCGGTGAGCTGCGGGTCGGTCAGGGTGTAGCTGGCCTTCAGGTTTTTCAGCTGACCACGCGGAATGGTCACCGAGCCCGCCTCACCCGCGCCCAGGTTCACTTCGCTCTTGTCACCAAACCAGACGCGCTGGCTGACGAACGTGGCATCCGGTTTAATCGGCGTCACGGTTTCATAGAAGCGGAAGCCCCACGTCAGCAGTTTTTCTGACTCATTAAAGCGAATACGGTCGGTTTTGGTGCCCAGCACCACCGAAATCAGGCGCATGTCGCCCTGGGTCGCGGAGGCCACCAGGTTATAGCCCGCGCCCGCCGTGGTGCCGGTTTTCATTCCGTCCACGTTAACGTTGCTGCTCCACAGCAGGCGGTTGCGGTTCGGCTGACGGATTTTATTGAAGGTAAACTCTTTCTCTTTGTGGATGGCGTATTCATCCGGCACGTCGTGGATCAGCGCTTTCCCCAGCAGCGCCATGTCGCGCGCGGTACTGAACTGTCCCGGTGCATCCAGACCGTGAACCGTTTTGAACGTGGTGTTGGTTAAGCCCAATTTCTGCGCGTAGCCATTCATCAAACCAATGAAAGAATCCTGACTGCCGGCAACGTAATCGGCCAGCGCGATACATGCATCATTTCCCGACTGAATAATTACCCCTTTGTTCAGATCGGAAACGGAGACCTGATCCCCCGGCTTCAGGAACATCACCGAAGAGCCCCGCAGCGCCGGGTTGCCGGTCGCCCAGGCATCCTTCCCGATGGTGACCATATCGTCCAGCTTGATCTTGCCCGCTTTCAGCGCCTGGCCGACCACATAGCTGGTCATGATTTTGGTCAGGCTTGCCGGATCGAGTTTCTCATCTGCATTACCTTCCGCCAGCACTTTACCGCTGGAATAATCCATCAGGATCCAGGCGCGCGCGTCCACAGGCGGCGCTTCGGGCGCAGCCTGCTCAGCTGCGTAGAGAGTTGGTGCAAACAGGAAAAGGAGCGCAGAGCCTGTCGCAAGGCTGCGCAGAGAAGTCATTTTACGCGTCATAAATGCCACCCGAGTGTCCATTCAAAAATTACGTCACATCACCGTGTCGCAAGAAGCGATGAGTAATAGCGCACTAAAACGGTTAAAGAAACCCAACGAGGGTAAAGTTATTAAAGTTTATGCAATAACATTCAGATACGCTTTGATTCAGACGATTTTTTTGTCTTCTGTTGCGTAATTGTTAGGTTTATCTCACCATGGCGAAAGCTGACACGGATTCACATCTCATCAGGAGTAAATATGATTACGCTTTGGGGCAGGAACAACTCGACCAACGTTAAGAAAGTGCTCTGGACGCTCGAGGAGCTGGATTTACCGTTCAATCAAATCATGGCCGGCATGTCGTTCGGCGTAAACAAAGAGGCCGACTATCTGGCCATGAACCCGAACGGCCTGGTGCCGCTGCTGCGCGATGATGAAACAGACGCGACGCTTTGGGAGTCCAACACCATTGTCCGTTACCTCGCCGCGCAGTACGGTCAGAGCCGCCTGTGGGTTGAGAATCCCGCCCGGCGCGCTCAGGGCGAAAAGTGGATGGACTGGGCGAACCAGACGCTGTCCCCGACCCACCGCGTGATCCTGATGGGGCTTATCCGCACGCCGGAAGCTGAACGCGACTATCCCGCAATTCACGCCGCGCAGGATGCCTGCGAAAATCTGTTTGCGATGATGGATGACGAGCTGGCGAAGCACGCCTGGTTCTCCGGCGAGGCGTTCGGCACAGGCGATATCGCCGTGGCACCCTTCGTCTGGAACCTGACCAATATGGGTCTGAAGTGGACGCCGCGCCCTCACCTGGAGCGCTGGCTTAAACAGCTGAGCGATCGCCCGGCTTACCGTAACGTCGTGATGATCCCGGTCACCTGATTACGCGCCGGACGGGCTGACTTTCAACAGTTGCCCGTCCGTCTCGTCGGTCAGGACATACAGATATCCATCCGGCCCGACCCGCACATCGCGAATACGTTTATCCCGGTCGCCCAGAATTCGCCCGTCCTCCGTTACCTTATTGCCCTCCACGCTCAGCACGATAACGTCCTTTTCCTTCAGCGCGCCGATAAACAGCTTGTTTTTCCACTGCGGGAAAACGTCGCTGTTGTAAAACGCCATGCCGCTCACCGCGGGTGAGACTTTCCAGAAGAACAGCGGTTTTTCGGTTCCCTCAACGTGCTCGCCTTTAGCTTCCGGGATTTTCAGGCCGCTGTAGTTAATGCCGTGCGTCGCCAGCGGCCAGCCGTAGTTTTTTCCTTTCTCCGGAATGTTTATCTCATCCCCGCCTCGCGGGCCGTGCTCGTTCAGCCAGAGCGTGTCGCTCCAGGGGTTCATCGCCATCCCCTGCGGGTTGCGAATGCCGTAAGACCAGATTTCGGGTCGCGCACCGGGGGTATTCACAAAGGGGTTATCCGGCGGGACTTTTCCGTCTTCGGTAAGGCGCACCACTTTACCCTGCAATTTATCCAGATCCTGCGCCGTCGGACGCTGATTATTCTCGCCGAGTCCAATAAAGAGAGAGCCTTTGCCGTCGAACACCAGCCGCCCGCCAAAATGGTTACCGGTTGAGAGTTTCGGCATCTGGCGAAACGCCACCTGGAATCCCTCGATGCGGGAATAGTCGTCGCTCAGGCGGCCATAGCCTACCGCCGTGCCGGCTTTGCCGTCATGCCCGGCCTCGGCGTAGCTCAGCCAGACGCGGCGCGACTTCTCAAAATCCGGGGCAAGCACCACATCCAGCAACCCTCCCTGACCGTTTGCCCAGACCTTCGGCACGCCGACAATCGGATCGGAGAGCCCTTTTCCGGCCTGCCAGCGTTTGAGCTGACCACCCTTCAGGGTCACCAGCAGCCCGTCATTATGCGGCAGGAACGCCAGGGACCAGGGGTGATCGAGTCTGTTTTGCAGCACCTCGACCTTCACCGCCTCCGGCGCAGCAAGAAGTGAAAACGGAATGAATAATACAGGCAGGGAAATCAGCGAGGATCGAGGCATAACGCACTCCTTTATCGGCATATGGCATAAAGATTAGCCACTGCGTCCGGGCGCGTTAGCACTTTTACAAAAGCTTAAGCAGAAGGGGGAGTTGCCTCCCCCGGGATCAGTGCTGTTCAAGCTTCTCGTGCTCGTTCAGGCACATGATGCATAGAGAGAGCGTTGTCAGGCAGTTTTCAAGCTTCTCCGCGTTTACGGCGATAAAGTTCGGGCAGTCGTGGCGTCCGTTCATCAGACATACCCCAGCGATGGAGAGCACCTCAGCGGCGCGGCGCAGCGCGATCAGCTCACTTTCGCCGTAATTCGCCTTCAGGGTCGGTGCTTTTTCACGCATGAAATTACAAAGTTCAAACAGGTTATCACGCAGATGTTCGCTTTCGCTGACTGACATATACCCTTTTGCCTTCCTCAACTGCAGGTACGCGGCCAGGTCGATTCGGGCGTTGATCAGCTTGTTCAGCAGATCGCGTTTTAGTCTGTCAACGGTCATGCTCTTTCCTCCTCTGTCAGCCATGGTGCATAGTCAGGATAAGTACATTTTTTGTACAGTTTAATGCCTGGGATCAATTTTTATTAACTGATTAACATTATTTACAATGTTACAACGTCAGCCCGACGCATCCACCTTGCAAAGAGTGTATAAATCCCCCGCGATACGCTGTAAAATCCCGCCCTGATAACTCCATAATTGATGAATTTTTAACCTATGAGCAATGTTACGCACCAGCCGAAAATCGGCTTCGTCTCCCTGGGCTGCCCGAAAAACCTGGTGGATTCAGAACGCATCCTGACCGAACTGCGCACCGAGGGCTATGACGTGGTGCCAAGCTACGACAACGCCGATATGGTGATCGTTAACACCTGCGGGTTTATCGACAGCGCGGTCCAGGAATCACTGGAAGCCATCGGTGAAGCCCTGACGGAAAACGGTAAAGTGATCGTGACCGGCTGTCTGGGCGCGAAAGAAGACCAGATCCGCGAAGTGCACCCGAAGGTGCTGGAGATCACCGGCCCGCACAGCTACGAGCAGGTGCTGCAACATGTTCATCACTACGTGCCAAAACCAAAGCATAACCCGTTCCTGAGCCTGGTGCCGGAACAGGGCGTGAAGCTGACGCCGCGCCACTACGCGTACCTGAAAATTTCCGAAGGCTGCAACCATCGCTGCACCTTCTGCATCATCCCATCCATGCGTGGCGATCTGGTGAGCCGTCCGATTGGCGAAGTGCTGGCTGAAGCCAAACGTCTGGCCGACGCGGGCGTGAAGGAGCTGCTGGTCATCTCCCAGGACACCTCTGCCTACGGCGTGGACGTGAAGCACCGCTCCGGTTTCCACAACGGCGAGCCGGTGAAAACCAGCATGGTTGGCCTGTGCGAGCAGCTGTCCAAACTCGGTATCTGGACGCGCCTGCACTACGTCTACCCGTACCCGCACGTTGACGATGTCATCCCACTGATGGCGGAAGGCAAAATTCTGCCGTACCTGGACATCCCGCTGCAGCACGCGAGCCCGCGTATCCTGAAGCTGATGAAACGTCCTGGCTCCGTTGACCGCCAGCTGGCCCGCATCAAGCAGTGGCGTGAGATCTGCCCGGATCTGACGCTGCGCTCCACCTTTATCGTCGGCTTCCCGGGTGAAACCGAAGAAGACTTCCAGATGCTGCTCGACTTCCTGAAAGAAGCGCGTCTGGACCGCGTCGGCTGCTTCAAGTACAGCCCGGTAGAAGGCGCAACCGCCAACGAGCTGGCGGACCAGGTGCCGGAAGAGGTGAAAGAAGAACGCTGGAACCGCTTCATGCAGCTGCAGCAGCAGATTTCTGCCGAGCGTCTGCAGGAAAAAGTGGGCCGCGAGATCATGGTTATTATCGACGAAGTTGACGAAGAAGGCGCGATTGGCCGCAGCATGGCGGACGCCCCTGAAATCGACGGTGCGGTGTACCTGAACGGCGAAACCAGCGTTAAGCCGGGTGATATTATTCGCGTGAAGGTTGAAAACGCGGACGAGTATGACCTGTGGGGTAGCCGGGTTTAATCTTCCTGCTCCTCTTTTGTAGGCCGGGTAAGGCGTAGCCGCCACCCGGCACATTTCACTGCGCTATCCCTTAATCCTCGGATCCAGCGCGTCGCGCAGACCGTCACCCAGCAGGTTAAACGCCAGCACGGTCAGAAAAATCGCCAGGCTCGGGAAGATCGCCACGTGCGGTGCAATCACCATATCCGCCCTCGCCTCGTTCAGCATCGCGCCCCACTCCGGCGTTGGAGGCTGAGCACCCAACCCTAAAAACGACAGGCTGGCCGCCGAGATAATCGACACGCCGATACGCATGGTGAAATAGACCACGATGGACGACACCGTACCCGGCAGAATATGGCTGAACAGGATGGTGGCGTCGCTGGCCCCCATGCTGCGGGCAGATTCTATAAAGGTCTGCTGTTTCAGCACCAGCGTGTTGCCGCGCACCAGGCGCGCAAACGCCGGAATCGAAAACACCGCGACCGCAATGATGACGTTGGCCATGCCGCTGCCCATGATCGCCACCACCGCAATCGCCAGCAGAATGCCGGGAAAAGCAAACAGCACGTCGCAGATGCGCATGATGATGCGGTCCCACCAGCCTTCGTAATATCCGGCAACGAGCCCCAGCACGGTACCGATGGCCGCGCCGATCAGCACCGCGAACACCCCGGCGGCAAGCGAGATTTGCGCCCCGACCAGCACGCGGCTAAAGATATCGCGCCCGAGGGAGTCCACGCCGAACCAGTGCAGCATCGACGGTCCGTCGTTCAGACGGTCATAGTCAAAATAGTTTTCCGCATCAAATGGCGCCACCCACGGCGCAATCACCGCCACTGCAATAAGCAGCAGCACAAACAGCCCCGCGGTCATCGCGACCGGCTGACGGCGAAAACGCCGCCAGAATTCAGACCACGGGGTGTGGACGTGGTCCGGTTTGAGCCCCGGCATCGCGTTTAAAACGGCCTGACGTCGCCAGTTCAATAATCGCATCTTACTTATACCTGATGGCCGGGTTAATGGCGGCGTAGAGCACGTCCACCACTAAGTTGATAAGAATAAATTCCAGCGAGAAAAGCAGCACTTCCGCCTGAATCACCGGGTAGTCGCGCATCTCGACGGAATCGACCAGCAGGCGTCCCAGCCCCGGCCAGTTGAAGACTTTTTCCACCACGATAGAGCCGCCCAGCAGGAAGCCAAACTGCAGCCCCATCATCGTCACCACCGGGATCATCGCGTTGCGGAACCCGTGCTTGAGAATGACCCACTTCTCGCTGACCCCTTTCGCCCGCGCGGTGCGAATATAATCTTCGCTCAGCACGTCAACGAACGAGGCGCGGGTAAAGCGGGCCATCACGGCCGACACGGCAGCCCCAAGCGTCATGGAAGGCAGGATGTAATGCTTCCAGGTATCGGCCCCGACGGTCGGCAGCCAGCCCAGCTCAACGGAGAAGATCTGCATCAGCAGCATCCCCAGCGCGAACGCCGGGAAGGAGATGCCGGTCACCGCCAGCGCCATGCCGAGCTTGTCCGGCCAGCGGTTGCGCCAGACGGCAGCGACAATACCGGCGCCAAGCCCAAACACGACTGCCCAGCTCATGCTGGCAATCGTCAACCAGAACGTCGGCATAAAGCGGGTGGCGATCTCCTCCGACACCGGACGACGCGACACCATCGAAATACCAAAGTCACCCTGAAGAACGTTGCCAATGTAGTGCAGAAACTGCATATACAGAGGCTGGTCAAGACCCAGCTGTTTACGCACCAGCTCAATGACCGTGGCATCCGCTTCGGGCCCGGCAACCAGACGCGCCGGATCGCCCGGCAGCATATGGACAAACAAAAACACCAGCACCGCCACAATCACCAGCGTCGGAATAAGCCCCAGCAGGCGTTTACAAACATAATTCAGCATGGGCGTTATTTTAAATCCGCATCGTCAAAGCTAAAGCCCGTATCAGGCATGATGTAGAACCCGGTCAACGCTTTGTTATGGGCTGACACCAGTTTCTCCACCACCAGCGGCACCCACGGCGACTCTTTCCAGATGATGTCCTGTGCGTCCTTATAGAGACGAGCTTTCTCGTCCGGTTTAGTGGTTTTCAGCGCATCGGCCAGGTCTTTGTCCACCTGCGGGTTGCTGTAGAACGCGGTGTTGAACAGGGTTGGCGGCCAGTTCTGCGAGGCAAACAGCGGCGACAGCGCCCAGTCGGCTTCACCAGTCGATGCCGACCAGCCGGTGTAGAACATCCGCACGCCGCTCTCTTTCTGCCCTTTCCCCTCCACTTCTGCCGCACGCTGTCCGGCATCCATTGCCGTGACCTGTACCTTGATACCCACCTGCGCCAGCTGCTGCTGGGTAAACTGCAGCACCTTCTGGGCGGTGCTGTGATTATGCGACGACCACAGCGTGGTGCTAAAACCGTTCGGGAAGCCCGCCTCTTTCAGCAGCTCGCGCGCTTTAGCCGGATCGTACGGCCACGGCTGATAGCTTTGCGCATAGGCGATAGCCGGCGGCAGCACGCCGGTGGCCGGGGTGGCATAGCCCGCAAAAGCGACCTTCACCAGCGCCTGACGGTTAATGGCATAGTTAATAGCTTCGCGCACCTTCGGGTTATCGAACGGCTTTTGCGTGACGTTCATGCTGATGTAGCGCTGCATGATCGACGGGCTGGCGACCAGCTCCAGCTTGCTGTTTTTCTGCAAAATGGCGGCCTGCTCATACGGGATCGGGAAGGCAAACTGCGCCTCGCCGGTTTGCAGCATCGCCGCGCGGGTGTTGTTGTCCACCACCGGGCGCCAGGTGATGGTATCCAGCTTCGGCAGCCCCTGCTGCCAGTAGCCCGCGAACTTCTTCACCTTCACAAAATCGGTCTGGTTCCAGGTGAGCAGTTCGTAAGGGCCGGTGCCAACAGGGTGGAAACCGATCTCTTTGCCGTATTTCTGCAGCGCAGCAGGGGAAATCATCGCCGTTGCCGGATGCGCCAGAATATTGATAAACGCGGAGAACGGCTCTTTCAGGGTGATTTTTACCGTCGCCGGGTCGACCACCTCGGTTTTGGCGATGTTTTTATAAAGGTTATAGCGCTTGAGGCTGTTTTCAGGATTGCTGGCGCGATCGAGGTTAATCTTCACCGCCTCCGCATTGAAGTCTGTCCCGTCCTGGAACTTCACGCCGGTTCTGAGCTTGATGGTGTAGACCAGCCCGTTGTCGGACACGGTGTACCCCTCCGCCAGCACGTTTTTGAGCTTCATCTCTTTATCCAGGCCGAACAGGCCCTGGTAGAACGATTTCGCCACCGCCTGAGAGAGCGTGTCGTTGGCGTCATACGGATCGAGCGTGGTGAAATTGGAGCCGACTGCAACCACCACATCTTTGGCAGCGAACGCGGGGGCAGCGGCCAGGGCTGCCGTCACGCTCGCGGCTAACAACCATCTACGCGCTACAAATGTAACCATTGTGTTCTCCTGCCTGTTGTAAGTTATAACCGCGAAAAAGCATTGTCCTGACGCGGGGGAGCGACGAAATGACCCGGCTCGACCTCGCGAAGCGTCACGCGCTCCACGGCCTCGCCGAGTTTATGAATATTGCCCGGCATATCATCCTGCAGCAGCACGCGCTGGCCGTGACGATGCGCGGGATCGGCAACCGGAACCGCCGCAATAAGCTTGCGGGTGTACGGGTGCTGCGGGTTCTCGAACACTGCCCTTCGCGGCCCAATCTCCACGATCTGCCCCATAAACATTACCGCCACGCGATGGCTGATGCGCTCGACCACCGCCATGTCGTGCGAGATAAACAGGAAGGCGATACCCATATCCCGCTGTAAATCAAGCAGCAAATTGATGATTTGCGCCCGGATAGAGACATCCAGCGCAGAGACGGATTCATCCGCAATCACCACTTTCGGGTTCAGCGCCAGCGCGCGGGCGATGCAGATACGCTGTCGCTGTCCGCCGGAAAACTCGTGCGGATAACGCCAGGCGTGCTCCGGCTTCAGGCCGACGCGCTCCAGCAGCCAGGCCACGCGGCGCTGGGCCGCTTCGCCGTCGAGCAAGTTATGCACCCGCAGCGGCTCCATGATCGAATACCCCACCGTATGGCGCGGATCGAGGGAGGCGTACGGATCCTGGAAAATAAACTGGATATCCCGCCGCACCGCCTGCAGCCTGCTGTCCGGAAGGGTATCAATGCGCTCGCCGTTAAAGGTAATGCTGCCTTCCTGTGATTCCACCAGCCGGAGCAACGCGCGCCCGGTGGTGGATTTACCGCAGCCGGACTCCCCCACCAGCGCCAGCGTTTCGCCCGGCCAGAGATCGAAGCTGACGTTTTCCACCGCGTGCACTTCGCGCTTCACGCGGTTCAGTACGCCGCTGCGCAGCGGAAACCGGGTAACCAGATTGCGCACTTCCAGAATGGGTTTGCCCGGCACCACGGTATCCTGCTCGCGCTCATCTTCGTGCGGCTCGGACGCTTCAAGGGAAATCAGCGGGAAACGGCGCGGCAGATCGCTGCCGTTCATCGCCCCCAGTCGCGGGACCGCCGCCAGCAGCGCTTTGGTGTAAGGATGAACCGGCGCGTGAAAAATCTGCTCAACCGGGCCGGTTTCCACCGCGCTGCCCTTGTGCATCACCAGTACGCGATCGGCGATATCGGCAACCACGCCCATATCGTGGGTGATAAAGATCACCCCCATCTCCATCTCCTGCTGCAGCACGTTGATGAGCTGCAGGATCTGCGCCTGAATGGTCACGTCCAGCGCCGTTGTCGGCTCGTCGGCAATGAGCACCGCCGGACGGCAGGAGAGCGCCATGGCAATCATTACCCGCTGGCGCATGCCGCCGGAAAGCTGATGCGGATAGCGGCCCAGAATGGCCTGCGCCTCCGGAATGCGCACCAGCTCAAGCATCCGTCGGGCCTCTTTGAGCGCTTCATCGCCGCTCAGCCCCTGATGCAGGCGGATGGACTCGGCAATTTGCTCCCCGACCGGGAACACCGGGTTCAGAGAGGTCATCGGTTCCTGGAAAATCATGGCAATATCCGCCCCGCGCACGCCCTGCATCTGCGCACCGCTCAGCTCATTTAAATCAATGACCTGCCGGTTACGGCGGCGCAGGAGCATTTTCTCGCTGCTGATTTGCCCGCCCGTCTGTTCCAGCAGGCGCATCAGCGCCAGCGCGGTAACCGATTTCCCGGAACCGGATTCGCCAACAATCGCCAGCGTCTCGCCGCGCCTGAGCGTGAACGATAAATTCTGTACTGCGGGGAAGAACTGCCGCTCTTCCTGAAACGCAATATTCAGCTGATGGACAGCCAATACTTCGCGGTTGTCCAGCTCTTCACTGTGCGGCACGCGCTGCCCCCTTATTCACGATAGATCCCCGTGCTCGGCTCATCGCCGGCATAGCCCCAGGCGCGATACATGCCTTCGCTGTTGAACGGCAGGGCCACGTTGCCCTCACGATCCACCGCAATGAGTCCGCCGACGCCGCCCAGGGCAGGCAGTTTTTCCATCACCACGCGCTCGCAGGCCTCGCTCAGGCTTAAGCCGCCGTAATCCATCAGCGCGGTAATGTCGTAGGCCGCGAGGGCGCGAATAAAAACTTCCCCGGTGCCGGTACACGACACCGCCGCCGTCGCGTTATTGGCATAGCAGCCGGCGCCCGGCAGCGGGCTGTCGCCGACGCGTCCAGGCAGCTTGTTGGTCATCCCACCCGTTGACGTCGCCGCCGCGAGGTTGCCGGCTTTATCGAGCGCCACCGCGCCGACCGTGCCCATTTTGCTGCGCTCATCCAGCGGCGCAGTATGGTCAAGCTGCGTCATGCCCGCCGAACGAGCTTCCAGTAACTGCTGATAGCGCGCTTCCGTTGAAAACAGATCGGGCGATACCGGCTCCATCCCGTGTTCGAAGGCAAAGGTCTCCGCCCCGGCCCCCGTCAGCAGCACGTGCGGACTCTCTTCCATCACCAGACGCGCCGCCAGCACCGGATTACGCAGGTGACTGACGCCCGCCACGGCGCCCGCTTTCAGGGTAATACCGTCCATCACGCAGGCATCCAGCTCGTGCGTTTCATTCCGGGTAAAGACCGAACCGATCCCCGCATTAAATAACGGGCACTCTTCCAGCAGGCGCACCGCCTCGGTGACCACGTCCAGCGCGCTTTCGCCCGCTTCCAGCATTCTCTGGCCCGTTTCCACAATGGCGTACAGCGCGTCGATGTAGCGCTTTTCCTGCTCGGGACTGAGCTGTGCTCGGGTGATTGCCCCGGCGCCACCATGAATTGCGATTACCGCATTAACCATTCGCATCACCCGTTAGCCTGTTTTGCGGCTTTTTCTATAAATATCATTATCGTCGACGAAACTTCAGATGATTTTTGAATATAGAAAGACGTAACAGTGATGTAAAGCGTGCACCCTTCGGTCATACAGTTAGCCGCACTTTTCTGCCATAATGGACGCTTTCGTTGTTACTCCGCAGGAGCCCACCATGGATTTTACCGCCGGACTGATGCCGCTTGAGACGGCACTCACGCAGATGCTTGACCGAGTTTCCCCGCTGCATGACGTAGAGACGCTGCCCCTCGTGCGCTGTTTTGGCCGTATTGCCGCGCGCGATATCGTCTCTCCGCTTAACGTGCCGGGGTTTGATAACTCAGCGATGGACGGTTACGCGGTACGCCTGGCGGATCTCGAGACGGGTAACGCCCTGCTGGTGGCGGGCAAAGCCTTTGCGGGTCAACCGTTTAGCGGTGAATGGCCTGCGGGCACCTGCGTGCGCATCATGACCGGCGCGCCGGTTCCGGCCGGCTGCGACGCCGTGGTGATGCAGGAAGAGACCGAACAGACCGACGACGGCGTGCGTTTTACCGCGAACGTTAAAGCGGGCCAGAACATCCGCCGCACGGGTGAAGATATCACCCTTGGCGCAACGGTCTTTGCCGCCGGACAGAAGCTGACGGTAGGTGAACTGCCGGTGCTGGCCTCGCTCGGCATCGCGGAAGTCGACGTTATCCGCAAAGTGCGCGTCGCCGTCTTCTCCACCGGCGACGAGCTGCAGCTTCCGGGCCAGCCGCTGCAGGACGGCCAGATTTACGACACCAACCGCCTGGCGGTACACCTGATGCTGGAGCAACTGGGCTGCGAGGTGATTAACCTCGGCATCATTCCAGACGACCCGGAAAAACTGCGCGCGGCGTTTATCGAGGCGGATAAATCCGCCGACGTGGTCATCAGCTCCGGCGGCGTCTCCGTGGGCGAAGCGGATTACACCAAAACCCTTCTTGAAGAGCTGGGCGAAATCGCCTTCTGGAAGCTGGCGATCAAGCCGGGCAAGCCGTTCGCGTTTGGCAAGCTTCCACACAGCTGGTTCTGTGGCCTGCCGGGTAATCCGGTCTCGGCGGCACTCACCTTCTACCAGCTGGCGATCCCGCTGCTGGCGAAGCTTTCCGGCAACAGCGCCAGCCCGCTGCCTGAACGCCAGCGCGTGCGTGCCGCCACGTGCCTGAAAAAATCACCGGGCCGCCTCGATTTCCAGCGCGGTATTCTGGCGCGCAGCGCGGACGGCGAGCTCGAAGTGAGTACCACCGGGCACCAGGGCTCACACATTTTCAGCTCCTTCAGCCAGGGCAACTGCTTTATCGTGCTGGAGCGCGAGCGCGGCAACGTGGAAGCCGGCGAATGGGTTGAGATAGAGCGCTTTAACCACCTGTTCGGAGGCTGATATGACGGTGGAGCTGAGCGACCCGGAGATGATGCGCTACAACCGCCAGATTGTGCTGCGCGGGTTTGACTTCGAAGGCCAGGAAGCGCTCAAGGCGGCAAACGTGCTGGTCGTCGGGCTGGGCGGGCTGGGCTGCGCCGCCGCGCAATACCTTGCCGCGGCGGGCGTGGGCAGGATGACGCTGCTGGATTTCGATACCGTGTCGGTGTCCAACCTGCAGCGCCAGACGCTGCACAGCGACGCGACGGTGGGCCAGCCGAAAGTGGAATCCGCAAGGGCTGCGCTGGCGCGCATCAACCCCCACGTTCGGTTCACGCTGATTGACGCAATGCTGGATGACGACGCGCTCTCCGCGCAGATTTCCCGGCACGATCTGGTCCTGGACTGCACCGATAACGTCACCGTCCGTAACCAGCTCAACGCGGGCTGTTTTGCCCATAAAACGCCGCTGGTTTCCGGCGCGGCTATCCGCATGGAGGGGCAAATCAGCGTCTTCACGTACGCCGAGGGTGAACCCTGCTACCGCTGCCTGAGCCGTCTGTTTGGCGAGAATGCGCTGACCTGCGTTGAGGCGGGCGTGATGGCGCCGCTCGTCGGCGTGATTGGCTCATTGCAGGCAATGGAAGCGATCAAGGTGCTGGCGAATTACGGCACGCCGGCAGCGGGGAAAATCGTGATGTATGACGCGATAACCTGCCAGTTCCGCGAGATGAAGCTGATGCGTAACCCGGGGTGTGAGGTGTGCGGAGGTTAAAGCAAACGGCAACCTTCAGGTTGCCGTTTTAGTGTTTGCTCCCTCTCCCTGTGGGAGAGGGTTGGGGTGAGGGCATCAGGCCGCCCCCGTCAAATCGACGTCCTGCCAAACGCCCCCAGCCAGTCCTGCTCAAACTTCACAATTGCAGCCTCTACCGCAGGAGAGGCAATAAACTGCTGCGCCACGTCCAGCGGCAGCGTGATGGACTTGCACCCTGCCAGCAGGCAGTCCAGCGCCTGACGCGGGGTTTTAAAGCTCGCGGCCAGCACCTTTGACTGCGGCGCGTGCAGCGTCAGCAGCTGTTGCAGCTCAGTTACGGTCTGAATCCCGTCCCCGCCCTGCGCGTCCATGCGGTTAACGTAAGGGGCCACATACTCCGCCCCCGCCAGCGCGGACAACATCCCCTGCGCAGCACCGTATACCGCCGTGCCCAGCGTCGGGATCCCTTCCGCTTTTAGCATCTTGATCGCCGCCAGCCCTTCTGCGGTTACCGGCACTTTCACCACCAGATCGTTAATGATGGCGCGAAGCTTACGCGCGTCTTCCACCATCCCTTCGGCGGAGGTCGCCATCACCTGTGCGAACAGACGACCTTTACCACCAAGCGCGTCGTGCAGCGCGGGCAGCAGTTCATCGACCGGCGTTTTACCGGCAGCTACGATGCTTGGATTGGTGGTCACGCCCGCCAGCGGGAAGATACGCGCCAGCTTTTTGACTGCCGCAACGTCAGATGTGTCGAGATAAAGTTCCATGATGTCACCCTCAAAATTAGCCTGCACTTACCCTATCACGACAAAACCTGCTGAAGAGTTGACCTGCATCAAGATAACTTTCATTCGAAAGTAATTTAATCTTCATATGCAAGATGAGAGGCAAAAACATGATCTTCAATATTCAGCGTTACTCTACCCACGACGGCCCCGGTATTCGTACCGTGGTGTTCCTGAAAGGCTGCTCGCTGGGCTGTCGCTGGTGCCAGAACCCGGAAAGCCGCTCCCGCAGCCGGGACGTGCTGTTTGATGCACGTCTGTGCCTGGACGGCTGCGACCTGTGCCAGCAGGCAGCGCCGGGCTGCATCGAACGCGCGCTGAATGGCCCGATCATCCACCGCGAAAAGCTGAGTGAAGAGAAGCTTAACGCCCTCACCGACTGCTGCCCGACGCAGGCGCTGACCGTCTGTGGCGAAGAACAGCATGTCGAGGAGATCATGGCGACCGTACTGCGCGACAAGCCCTTCTACGACCGCAGCGGTGGCGGGATCACCCTCTCCGGCGGCGAGCCGTTTATGAACCCGGATCTGGCGCAGGCCCTGTTTAAAGCCAGCCTTGACCAGGGGATCCACACCGCCGTCGAAACCTGCCTTCACGTGCCGTGGCACTATATCGAGCCGTCATTACCGTACGTCGATCTGTTCCTCGCAGACCTGAAGCATGTCGACGGTGACCTTTTCAAGCAGTGGACGGACGGTTCGGCTAAGCGCATCCTGGATAACCTAAAACGCCTGGCCGCCGCAGGGAAAAACATCACCATCCGCGTACCGCTCATCCAGGGCTTCAACGCAGATGAAGCCTCCATAACCGCCATCACCAACTTCGCTGCCGATGAACTCGGCGTCGACGATATTCATTTTCTGCCGTATCACACGCTGGGCATGAACAAATACACCCTGCTCGGCCAACCCTACTCTGCCCCTGACAAACCGCTGGATAACCCTGCTCTGCTGGACTTTGCGCAGCAGTACGCCCGCCAGAAAGGGTTAACCGCGACCTTACGAGGATAAACTTATGACCACTCTGAATCTCAATACCCTCAGCGAACGCATTAAGGCGCACAAAACGGCCCTGGTGCATATCGTCAAGCCGCCAGTCTGTACCGAGCGCGCGCAGCATTACACCGAAATGTACCAGCAGCACATGGACAAGCCGATCCCGGTGCGTCGCGCTCTGGCGCTGGCGCATCACCTGGCCGAACGTACCATCTGGATCAAACACGACGAGCTGATTATCGGTAACCAGGCAAGCGAGGTGCGCGCCGCGCCGATCTTCCCGGAATACACCGTCTCCTGGATTGAGAAAGAGATCGACGACCTGGCAGACCGCCCGGGCGCGGGCTTTGCGGTGAGCGAACAGAACAAGCGTGTGCTGCACGAGATCTGCCCTTGGTGGCGCGGCCAGACGGTGCAGGATCGCTGCTACGGCATGTTCACCGACGAGCAGAAAGGCCTGCTGGAAACCGGCATCATCAAAGCCGAAGGCAACATGACCTCAGGCGACGCGCACCTGGCGGTGAACTTCCCGCTGGTGCTGGAGAAAGGTCTCGACGGCCTGCGCGCCAAAGTGGCCGAACGCCGCTCGCGCATCAACCTGACGGTGCTGGAAGACCTGCACGGCGATCAGTTCCTGAAGGCGATCGATATCGTGCTGGAAGCGGTAAGCCTGCACATCAAACGTTTTGCCGACCTGGCGCGCGAAATGGCCGCGACCGAAACCCGCGTAAGCCGCCGCGACGAGCTGCTGGCAATGGCGGAAAACTGCGACGTGATTGCCCACGAGCCGCCGAAAACCTTCTGGCAGGCGCTGCAGCTGTGCTACTTCATTCAGCTGATCCTGCAGATTGAGTCCAACGGCCACTCCGTTTCCTTTGCGCGTATGGACCAGTATCTCTATCCGTACTACCGCCGCGACGTGGAGCTGAACCAGAGTCTCGACCGCGAGCACGCCATTGAGCTGCTGCACAGCTGCTGGCTGAAGCTGCTGGAAGTGAACAAGATCCGATCTGGCTCGCACTCCAAAGCCTCTGCCGGTAGCCCGCTGTACCAGAACGTCACCATCGGCGGCCAGAAGCTGGTCAACGGTGAGCCGATGGACGCGGTGAACCCGCTCTCCTACGCGATCCTGGAGTCCTGCGGTCGCCTGCGCTCCACCCAGCCGAACCTGAGCGTGCGCTATCACGCGGGCATGAGCAACGACTTCCTCGATGCGTGCGTGCAGGTGATCCGCTGCGGCTTCGGGATGCCGGCGTTCAACAACGATGAAATCGTCATTCCGGAATTCATCAAGCTCGGCGTTGAGCGCGACGACGCCTACGACTACGCGGCCATTGGCTGTATCGAAACCGCAGTGGGCGGCAAGTGGGGCTATCGCTGCACCGGCATGAGCTTCATCAACTTCGCCCGCGTGATGCTGGCCGCGCTGGAAGGCGGCCGCGACGCCACCAGCGGCAAGGTATTCCTGCCGCAGGAGAAAGCGCTCTCTGCAGGTAACTTCGATAATTTCGAGGAGGTGATGGCGGCGTGGGATAGCCAGATCCGCTACTACACCCGCAAGTCCATTGAGATTGAGTACGTGGTGGACACCATGCTGGAAGAGAACGTCCACGATATTCTCTGCTCGGCGCTGGTGGACGACTGCATCGAGCGCGCGAAAAGCATCAAGCAGGGCGGCGCGAAGTATGACTGGGTATCCGGCCTGCAGGTGGGTATCGCCAATCTCGGCAACAGCCTGGCAGCGGTGAAAAAGCTGGTGTTCGAACAGGGCACTATCGGCCAACAGCAGCTGGCGGCGGCGCTGGCGGATGACTTCGACGGGCTGACTCACGAGCAGCTGCGTCAACGTCTGATTAACGGCGCGCCGAAGTACGGTAACGACGATGACAGCGTGGATATGCTGCTGACCCGTGCTTATCAGACCTACATTGAAGAGCTTAAGCAGTACCACAACCCTCGCTACGGCCGCGGCCCGATTGGCGGTAACTACTACGCGGGCACGTCGTCCATCTCCGCAAACGTGCCGTTTGGCGCGGCGACGATGGCAACGCCGGACGGACGTAAGGCACACACGCCGCTGGCGGAAGGGGCTAGCCCGGCTTCCGGTACCGACCACCTTGGCCCGACGGCGGTAATTGGCTCGGTGGGCAAACTGCCGACGGAAGCGATTCTCGGCGGCGTGCTGCTGAACCAGAAGCTGAATCCGTCAACGCTGGAAAACGACAGCGATCGCCAGAAGCTGATGGTGCTGCTGCGGACCTTCTTCGAGGTGCATAAGGGCTGGCATATTCAGTACAACATTGTCTCCCGCGAAACGCTGCTGGAGGCGAAGAAACACCCTGACCAGTATCGTGACCTGGTGGTGCGCGTCGCGGGTTACTCGGCGTTCTTCACCGCCCTGTCGCCGGATGCGCAGGACGATATTATTGCCCGTACTGAGCATACGCTGTAACGGTGCATCCCCTCAGGGGAAAAGCGCACGCTGATGCCCTCACCCCGACCCTCTCCCACGGGGAGAGGGAGAAAACACTAAAAACGGCAACCTCGATTGCCGTTTCGTTTTTACTTTCGAATGAAATTAAATTTGTGCTCCCCGTCACCTTGTTATTAGAATGTTTCAAAACGCAGTGACCCAGGAGCACAGTATGACCGTTAAAGTTATCGTCACCGATATGGACGGAACTTTCCTTGATGATGCCAAGCAGTACGATCGTGACCGCTTCGAGGCACAGTTTGAACAGCTTAAAGCCCGCGATATTGAATTCGTTGTCGCCAGCGGCAACCAGTATTACCAGCTCATCTCCTTCTTTCCAGAGCTAAAAGATCGGATCTCCTTCGTGGCGGAAAACGGCGCGCTGGTGTTCGACCGCGGAGAACAGATTTTTCACGGCGAGCTGACCCGCCATGAATCGCAGATCGTGATTGGCGAACTGCTGAAAGACAAAGGCCTGAACTTCGTGGCCTGCGGGCTGGAGAGCGCCTACGTCAGCGACAAAGCCCCGGACGCCTTTGTGGCGCTGATGTCAAAGCACTACCACCGCTTAAAGCGCATCAGCGATTACCGCGACATTGACGACGTGCTGTTTAAGTTCTCCCTGAACCTGCCGGACAGCGATATTCCGACGCTGGTGGATAAGCTGCACGTCTCCCTGGACGGCATCATGAAGCCGGTCACCAGCGGCTTTGGGTTTGTCGATTTGATTATCCCCGGCCTGCACAAAGCCAACGGCATCAGCCGTCTGCTGAAGCGCTGGAAAATCTCCCCTCAGGAGTGCGTGGCCATTGGCGACAGCGGCAATGATGCCGAGATGCTGAAGCTGGTAAAATATTCCTTTGCGATGGGTAACGCGGCGGAAAGCATCAAAGAAATCAGCCGCTACAGCACCGACGACAACAACCATCAGGGCGCGCTGAACGTCATTCAGGCCGTGCTCGACAACCATTCCCCGTTCGACGCCTGATCTTCTCCTCGCCGGAGCCTTGCTCCGGCAGCCTGACTCTTTTCCCGTCCTGTGGCTTGCGTCAAGTTTTTAAACTTGCATTAACTTAATTTTAACTTAAAGTATCACTTGTAGACACTTTTACTTTCGAATGAAAGATGTGAGGCAGTTATGACCTTTACCAGTGAAACTTTACCGGCGGATCACAAAGCGGCAATCCGTCAGTTGAAACGTGAGCTGCGCGCGCAGATCGGCGACGTGCAGGCGGTGTTCAATAAGCTCAGCGATAAAATTGCCACCCGCGTGGCGGAAATCAACGCTCTTAAGAACAAAGGCGAATCCGTCTGGCCGGTGATTCCGTTTGCGGATGTGAAAAACGGCACGATTACCAACGCACAGCGCGAAGCCGTTAAACGCCGCGGCTGCGCGGTGATTAAAGGTCACTTCCCCCGCGAGCAGGCGCTGGCGTGGGATCAGTCGATGCTCGACTACCTCGATCTGAACAAGTTTGACGAAGTGTACAAAGGGCCTGGCGATAACTTCTTCGGCACCTTAACGGCCTCCCGTCCGGAGATTTACCCGATCTACTGGTCGCAGGCGCAAATGCAGGCGCGTCAGAGCGAAGAGATGGCGCAGGTGCAGTCGTTCCTGAACCGTTTATGGACGTTCGAGAGCAACGGCAAGCAGTGGTTCGACCCGGACGTGAGCGTGATTTATCCGGACCGTATTCGCCGCCGTCCGCCGGGAACCACCTCGAAAGGACTCGGCGCCCATACCGACTCCGGCGCGCTGGAGCGCTGGCTGCTGCCGGCCTATCAGCAGGTCTTTGCCCGCGTGTTTGACGGCAACGTCGAGAAATACGATCCGTGGAACGCCGCGCACCGTACCGAAGTGGAAGAGTATACCGTCGATAACACCACCAAATGCTCGGTATTCCGCACCTTCCAGGGCTGGACGGCGCTGTCGGACATGATCCCCGGTCAGGGGCTGCTGCACGTGGTGCCAATCCCGGAAGCGATGGCGTACATTCTGCTGCGTCCGCTGCTGGACGACGTGCCGGAAGACGAGCTGTGCGGCGTGGCGCCGGGGCGCGTGCTGCCGGTTTCCGAGAAGTGGCACCCGCTGCTCATCGAAGCATTAAGCAGCATTCCGGCACTCGACGCGGGCGATTCCGTGTGGTGGCACTGCGATGTGATCCACTCCGTCGCGCCGGTGGAAAATCAGCAGGGCTGGGGCAACGTGATGTACATTCCTGCCGCGCCGATGTGCGAGAAGAACCTCGCGTACGCCAAAAAGGTCAAGGAAGCGCTTAAAACCGGCGCGTCACCGGGAGATTTCCCGCGCGAAGATTATGAAAAGAGCTGGCAGGACCGCTTTACCGTGAACGATCTCAACATCCACGGCAAGCGCGCGCTGGGCATGGTTTAACTGTCATACAAACCTTCCCGCTCAACGGCGGTGCGTCGTTTCCCCTGACGTATCCGCCGTACCGATTCCCGCACGGCCAGCGTGCCGTTAAGCAGTAACGTCCCCACCGGCGCGTCCGGGCGCATGAGCCGCTGCTGGAGCATATAAACCGCTTCCGTTCCCAGCTCATCGCGGGGAACGTGCACGGCCGTTAATGGAACATCCTGGATTGCCGCCAGGTTAAACCCGTCAATGCTCATCACCGACACGTCCTGCGGCACGCGCAATCCTCTTTTTTGCAATGCGCTGATGGTGCCCGCCGCCATAAAATCGCCGCCAACCAAAAATGCGGTTGGCAAATCCTTGCCCTGCATTTCGCTGAGCCAGCTGCTGACTACCTGTTCACTTTCGCGTGCGCTGAAGCTGGGGACCACCAGCAGATCGCGCTTGTCGCTGAATTTCAGGTTGTGAGACTGCCACGCGTCGCGGATCCCCGCCAGGCGAAGCTCCATGGTATAGCGGCGCAGGCACAGCACGCTCATTACCTCACGGTGTCCCATCTCAAACAGATATTCCGCCGCCCGCTCGCCAATGGCGCGATGATCCGGCGCGACGGCAGGCAGGCGCATGTGGCGGTCACGGCAGTTAATCAGCATGCAGGGTTTGCCGACATCCACAGCCAGATCGTGGATATGCGGGTCGTCGATGCCAAGAAGGATTGCCGCCTGGGTATCCGCCTCGTTCATGCGCGCCAGAAACAGCTGGGCATCGCTATCGTTCTCTTCCAGCGCGCAGTAGCGCAGGCGCACATCGTGGGATGCAAGGCCTTTACTCACGCTCTGGATCACACGGTAGTAAAAGATGTCGGACCGCTCGTCGAACGCACGCTGAGGGGCAAAAACCATCAGGCTATTGAGCAGCAATCGTCCCGCCGCCATAGCCTCCATCACCCCTAGCTCCCGCGCGCACGCCAGCACCTTTGCGCGCGCCTTTTCGCTGGTATTCGCTTTTCCCGCCAGCACCCGCGACACGGTGCTGATCGAGAGCTGCGTGCGGGCCGCGATTTCGGTGATTTTTAGCCTTTTGTCCATTTTGTGATCTGGCTCCATTTGCGAAATGAAAAAATTTTCATAGCGTATTCGTCAGGCAATAACTGACATAAATACCATCTTGCCAGAGGCTTTTCGTCAGTTATGAGAAATTTTGCACAAAATCCACTTTTGCCCACTCATTTTCTTCCTTAAGGTGAACTTGTCACACAACTTCCATACTAGTTGTATACCAGATTAAGAATTTTAAACGGATAAAAATCAAAGTCATAAAAATCCGTGTGACACCTGAACCTCCGTCCCCTTACCGTCCGTCTTGTGGAGAGTAAAATGAGTCAGGACATCAATAACACCGTTGCGACAAGCAAAACCCGTCGCGTCATCAAGAACCTGCGCTGGTACGTGCTGGTGCTGTTCTTACTTGGCGTTACCGTTAACTACATCACCCGAAACTCGCTCGGGATCCTCGCCCCGGAACTGAAAGAGAGCCTCGGGATCACCACCGAGCAGTACTCCTGGATCGTAGGAGCTTTCCAGATCGCCTACACCATTTTCCAGCCCCTGTGCGGCTGGCTGATTGACGTCATTGGCCTGAAGATTGGCTTTATGGTCTGCGCCGGGATCTGGGCTCTGATGTGTATTTTCCACGCGGGTGCCGGAAGCTGGCTGCACCTGGCCATTCTGCGCTTCTTTATGGGTGCCTCTGAGGCCGCCGCTACCCCGGCGAACGCCAAAACCATCGGCGAATGGTTCCCGAAATCAGAGCGTCCCGTTGCTGCCGGCTGGGCGGGCGTGGGCTTCTCCATCGGCGCGATGCTGGCTCCGCCTATCATCTACTTTGCTCACGCCTCGTTTGGCTGGCAGGGCGCGTTTATGTTTACCGGCGTGCTGGCGCTGCTGTGGGTGATCCTGTGGTGGGCGTTCTACCACAACCCGGAGCAGCACCCGAACCTGAGCAAGGACGAGCTGGCGTTTATCAAGCAGGACAACGAACCGCCTGCGGTGAAGCTGCCCTTCCTTACCGCGCTGAAAACCGTCTCGAAAAACAAACGCTTCTACGGTATCGCCATCCCGGCCTTTATGGCGGAACCGGCCTGGGCGGTGCTGAGCTTCTGGGTACCGCTGTACCTCGCCAAAGAGCACGGCATGGACCTGAAGCAGATTGCGATGTTTGCCTGGCTGCCGTTCCTCGCCGCCGACCTCGGCAGCGTGGCGAGCGGCTACCTGACGCGTCTGTACACCCGCATGTTCGGCTGCTCACGCGTTAACTCGGTCGTCGCCAGCTCCGTGACGGGCGCGTTCCTGATGATCTCTCTGGCGATCGTGGCCATTACCCGCGACCCGTATATCACCATCGTGCTGATCTCCATCGGCGGTTTCGGGCACCAGATTATTTCCTGCATGCTGAGCGCCCTGGTCGTGGAGTCGTTCGACAAAGGTCAGATGGCGACCGTCAACGGCATGCGCGGCTCGGCGGCGTGGATCGCCAGCTTCCTGTTCTCCCTGTTAATCGGTGTGACCGCCGACAAAATCGGCTTTAACCCGCTCTTTATCGCCATGGGCTTCTTTGACCTGATTGGCGCCGTCTTCCTGGTAGCATTTATTGCTGAACGTCGCGCCAAGCGCGCCTGATAGTGGATGTATTGCATATGAAAACCCTGAAAAACTGGACCCTGGATACGCAGTCGGCAAACCATCTGGAACTGCTGGTCGATAACCAGCACCGCCTGTGCCTGTATGTGCTGGAAGAGAACCTGTTCCGCGTGCTGATCAAACGCAAAGGCGAGCTGGCGCTGGACCGCACCTGGAGCATCGCGCCGGAAAAAGACGTGCCGTGGGAAGGGCGCCGTCGTGACGATATCAGCGGCTTCACCTGCCCGACCTGGGCGCTGACGCAGCAGGACGACACGTTAACCGTGGCAACCGAACAGCTGCGCGTCACCGTGCACCAGCCGCTGTGGCTGGAGTGGCACTATCGCAATGACGCGGGCGAGTGGCAGCCGCTGGTCAACGACCGCCCCACCAGCGCCTACCTGCTGAACGCCCACGGCGACGGCGTGGCGCACTATCTGAGCCGCCGTAAGGACGAGCGCTTCTACGGACTGGGCGAGAAAGCGGGCGATCTGCAGCGCAACGGTAAACGCTATGAGATGCGCAACCTCGACGCCATGGGCTATAACGCCGCCAGCACCGACCCGCTCTACAAGCATATTCCTTTCACTATCACCCGCCGCGACGACGTGAGCTACGGCCTGTTCTACGACAACCTGAGCAGCTGCTGGCTGGATTTGGGCAACGAGATCGACAACTACCATACCGCCTATCGCCGCTGGCAGGCGGAAGCGGGCGATATCGACTACTACATTTTTACCGGCAAACGCGTGCTGGACGTTACCAAAGCCTTTGTTCGCCTCACCGGGAAAACGCTGTTCGGACCGAAATGGAGCCTGGGCTACAGCGGTTCGACCATGCACTACACCGACGCGCCGGACGCGCAAAACCAGCTGATGAACTTCATCCGCCTGTGCGAAGAGCACGCCATTCCGTGCGACTCGTTCCAGCTCTCCTCCGGCTATACCTCCATCAACGGCAAGCGCTACGTCTTCAACTGGAACTACGACAAGGTGCCGCAGCCGAAGGTAATGAGCCAGGCGTTCCACGACGCGGGACTGAAGCTTGCGGCTAACATCAAGCCGTGCCTGCTGCAGGACCATCCGCGCTACAACGAAGTGGCGGAGAGCGGCCTGTTCATTCGCGATTCGGAAACCGATGCACCCGAACGCTCCAGCTTCTGGGATGACGAAGGCTCGCACCTTGACTTTACCAACCCGCAGACGGTGCAGTGGTGGCAGAACGGCGTCACTACGCAACTGCTGGAGATGGGCATCGACTCTACCTGGAACGACAACAACGAATATGAAGTGTGGGACGGAGAAGCCCGCTGCTTTGGCTTCGGCAAGGAGATCGCCATCAAGCATATTCGCCCGGTCATGCCGCTGCTGATGATGCGCGCCTCGCTGGAAGCACAGCAGCGCTTTGCGCCAGAAAAACGCCCTTACCTCATCTCCCGCTCCGGATGCGCCGGGATGCAGCGCTACGTTCAGACCTGGAGCGGCGACAACCGCACCAGCTGGGACACGCTGCGCTATAACATCCGCATGGGGCTGGGCATGAGCCTGTCCGGGCTGTTCAACGTCGGCCACGACGTCGGCGGTTTCTCCGGCGACAAGCCGGACGCCGAGCTGTTCGTGCGCTGGGTGCAGAACGGCGTGATGCACCCGCGCTTTACCATTCACTCGTGGAACGATGACCACACCGTCAACGAGCCGTGGATGTATCCGGGCGTCACGCCTGCCATTCGCGGCGCGATTGAGCTGCGCTACCGCCTGCTGCCGTATCTTTACACCCTGCTCTGGCAGGCGCACGCCGACGACGAGCCGATGCTGCGCCCGACCTTCCTCGACCACGAGCGCGACGCGCAGACTTTCGAAGAGTGCGACGACTTCCTGCTGGGCCGCGACCTGCTGGTCGCCAGCGTCGTTGAGGCCGGACAGCGCGAGCGCAGGGTCTGGCTGCCGGATAACGAAACAGGCTGGTACGATTTTTACACCCACGCGTGGTATGCAGGCGGGCAATCCATCGTCCTCGATGCGCCGCTGGAAAAACTGCCGCTGCTGGTGCGCGCCGGAGCCGGTCTGCCGCTGAGCGAGCGCATCACGCATGTGAGTGCCGAAAAAGATACGGCACGCGAGCTGAAGCTGTTCCCGGTGAAAGGCGTCGGCACAACCTCCGGGCTGCTGTTTGAAGACGACGGTGAAAGCTGGGGCTACCAGAACGGCAATGCGCTGTGGGTGGATTGGGAGATGGTGTGCGACGGCGCAACCATCAACCTGAAGGTGAACGCGCGCGGGGATTATCGTCCAGCGTGGAAAGCGCTGAAAGTGTCGTTACCGGCGGGGGAGAAACGTACGCTGCGGGTGAACGGGGTTGAAAGGAGTGAGTGGGTGCTCTGAAGATTGCCGGGTGGCGGCTTCGCCTTACCCGGCCTACAAAGTCACCCGTCGGCCCGGTAAGCGAAGCGCCACAGGGCTTTTTTTTAGCCGTCGATACCTTTGCTGCGCAGGTAATCTTCGTAGTTACCGGTGAAGTCCACCACGCGCTCTGGCGTAATTTCGATCACGCGGGTCGCCAGGGAGCTGACGAACTCACGGTCGTGAGAGACGAAGATCAGGGTGCCCTGATACATCTCCAGCGCCATGTTCAGGGATTCGATCGATTCCATATCCAGGTGGTTAGTCGGTTCGTCCATCACCAGGATGTTTGGTTTTTCCATCATCAGCTTGCCGAACAGCATGCGTCCCTTCTCGCCACCGGAAAGCACTTTAGCCGGCTTCTTGATGTCGTCCTGGCTGAACAGCAGACGACCCAGAATGCTGCGCACCGCCTGCTCGTCGTCGCCTTCCTGCTTCCACTGGCTCATCCAGTCGAAGACGGTCAGGTCATTCTCGAACTCATATTCATGGTCCTGCGCGTAGTAACCAATCTGCGCGTTTTCGGACCATTTCACGGTACCGTTGTCCGGCTGCAGTTCGCCGACCAGGGTTTTCAGCATGGTGGACTTACCCACGCCGTTGGCGCCCAGAATGGCAATCTTCTCGCCCACTTCCAGCAGCAGGTTGAAGTTTTTAAACAGCGGGCCTTCATCGAAGCCTTTGGTAAGAGCTTCCACTTCCAGCGCGTTACGGAACAGCTTCTTGTCCTGCTCGAAGCGGATGAACGGGTTTTGACGGCTGGAGGCTTTAACCTCTTCCAGCTTGATTTTATCAATCTGACGGGCGCGCGAGGTCGCCTGACGCGATTTAGAGGCGTTAGCGCTGAAGCGGCTGACGAAGGACTGCAGGTCGGCAATCTGCGCTTTCTTCTTGGCGTTGTCCGCCAGCAGACGTTCACGCGCCTGGGTGGCCGCCGTCATGTACTCGTCGTAGTTGCCCGGATACACGCGCAGCTCGCCGTAGTCCAGATCCGCCATGTGCGTACAGACCATATTCAGGAAGTGACGGTCGTGCGAGATGATGATCATGGTGCTGTCGCGATCGTTCAGCGTCTGCTCCAGCCAGCGGATGGTGTCGATGTCCAGGTTGTTCGTCGGTTCGTCGAGCAGCAGGATGTCCGGGTTAGAGAACAGCGCCTGTGCCAGCAGCACACGCAGCTTCCAGCCTGGCGCGACTTCGCTCATCGGGCCGTAATGTTGTTCAACAGGGATCCCCACGCCCAGCAGCAGCTCGCCCGCGCGCGCTTCCGCAGAGTAACCGTCCATCTCGCCGTACTGCGTTTCCAGATCGGCCACCTTATAGCCATCTTCTTCGCTCATTTCGGCCAGCGCGTAAATGCGATCGCGCTCCTGCTTCACTTCCCACAGCTCCGCGTGCCCCATGATCACGGTGTCGAGCACGGTGAACTCTTCGAAGGCGAACTGATCCTGACGCAGCTTACCGATACGCTCGTTAGGGTCGAGCGAGACGTTGCCGAGGGTCGGCTCCAGATCGCCGCCGAGGATCTTCATAAAGGTGGATTTTCCGCTACCGTTGGCACCAATCAGGCCGTAACGGTTGCCGCCGCCAAATTTGACGGAAATGTTTTCGAACAGCGGCTTACTGCCAAACTGCATAGTGACGTTGCTGGTAACTAACACGGGGAGATTCCTGCGAAAAGTGTGATAAACATGGCATTATGCCACAATTCCGAATTGAGATCCCGTGTTGCGGCAATCCACTAAACTTTAACAAAATCGAAAAAAATGTGATTTCGTACACATCTGAATTCCCTGTTAGCGGGAATGCACATATAATGCGCTCCCATCACAGATTCAGACTTATCAACTCATCGCCAGAATGGCTTAGATACCTCGCACAACATGAACATGAAATTAACAACGCTTTTTGCGGCGGCGTTAGCCGTAGTAGGTTTTTGTAAGACCGCGTCTGCGGTGACGTATCCCCTGCCAACAGACGGTAGCCGTCTGGTAGGCCAGAACCAGGTTGTGACGGTACCAGAAGGTAACTCTCAGCCGCTGGAGTATTTCGCGGCGCAGTACCAGCTGGGCCTGTCTAACATGCTGGAAGCAAACCCGGGCGTTGACCCGTATCTGCCAAAAGCGGGTACCGTGCTGAATATTCCTCAGCAGCTGATCCTGCCGGATACCGTTCATGAAGGTATCGTGATTAACAGTGCCGAAATGCGTCTGTATTACTACCCGAAAGGCACCAACACCGTTATCGTGCTGCCAATCGGTATCGGCCAGCTGGGTAAAGACACCCCGATGAACTGGACCACGAAAGTCGAGCGTAAGAAAGCGGGCCCAACCTGGACGCCGACTGCCAAAATGCACGCGGAATACATCGCTGCGGGCGAACCGCTGCCAGCCGTAGTACCGGCAGGCCCGGATAACCCGATGGGTCTGTATGCCCTGTACATTGGTCGCCTGTACGCTATCCACGGTACTAACGCCAACTTCGGTATCGGCCTGCGCGTGAGCCACGGCTGCGTGCGCCTGCGTAACGATGACATTAAATTCCTGTTCGAAAACGTGCCGGTCGGTACGCGCGTGCAGTTCATCAACGAACCGGTGAAAGCGACCTCTGAGCCAGACGGCAGCCGCTACATCGAAGTGCACAACCCGCTGTCCACCAGCGAAGACCAGATCAACAACAACGAAGTCGTCCCTGTTACGCTGAACAGCGCGGTACAGGCGGTGACTTCTCAGCCTGACGTAGAAACGGCGATTGTTGACCAGGCCGTTCAGAACCGCTCCGGTATGCCGGTGCGTTTGAACTGATAGAGAAGCATTAAAAAAGCGGGCCTCGCTGCCCGCTTTTTTTTACCCGTTATTCACGATCACAATCCCGCCGTGGTCGTACCGATAGTGACAGTGGGCATACTCCAGCGCTGTGCCATCTTCCAGATAAATGACCTGCTCCACCTCCAGAACCGGATCAGTTTCCTCGCAGACCAGATGCTCCCTGTCCAGCGCGCTGGGCTTAAGCGCCCGCACCACCCGATACGACCCCATAATTTTCAGCCCCAGCGTCTCCTGCACGTACTGGAACACTGAACCTTCAAGATGATTTTTCGTCAGGCCCGGCACCAGATTCATCGGCATCACCGTGGAATCCAGCGACATAGGTTCACCGTTCAGCAAACGCAGGCGAATGAAGTCATAGATCGGCGCATCGGCATTGATCATCAGCGACGCCTGCTCTTTCTCGTTCGGGAAGCGCAGCTCAAAATGCACCACCTGGCTGGTTACCTTGCCCAGGTGTTCCCAGGTTTTAGTCGCGCCGAAGTAGTCGCTGCCGGAGAGATCCCACTGCGAGAGCTGGAGGAAGTTTTTGCGGATAAACGTGCCCTGGCCCTGACGGGTATAGACCAGACCTTCGACGATCAGCTGGCGCATCGCCTGCTGAATGGTCATCCGGCTGGTGCTGAACTCCGCCGCCAGCGCAAACTGGTCCGGGAGCGGTTCATTGGCGGCGTACTGCTGGCTGATAATGCGTTTCTTGATTTCCCGCGCTATGGTGATGTACTTCGCCGCCATCGTCCTTCCTTTCAGTTAGTTTTCTATCCCGCTGTTTTTCAAGGCCACTCGCTCGGCAATTTTGAGGAAAGGCAGGTAGAAGAATACACCAAATACGATGATTGCCAACTGCACCACTACCGCCCGCCAGTCCCCTGCCGTCGCCAGCCAGGCGCTGAGAATCGGGGGCGTGGTCCACGGGATCATCACCACGCAGCGCGACATTAACCCCAGCGTGGTACAGAGCCAGGCGAAGTAAATGCCGATGGCGGGCAGCAGCACAAACGGGATCATCAGCGGCAGGTTAAACACAATCGGCAGGCCAAAAATCACCGGTTCGTTGATGTTAAACAGGCCCGGCGCCAGCGACAGACGCGCCACCTGCTTCGCCGACTTTTGTCGGGAGAAGATAAAGATGGCAATCAGCAGCGAGATGGTGCTGCCCGTCCCGCCCACCATGCCAAAGGTCGGCACGAAGATGTTGTTGATGATGTGCGGGATCGGCTGGCCGTTGGCGAAGGCCAGCATGTTCTCGTTGGTGTTGATCAGCAGGAACGGCTCCAGCACCACGCTGTTAACGACTGACTGATGAATGCCGAGCGTGAACAGGAAGTTACCGAAGCTGTAGATAAAAATCGTCCCCGGCAGGCTGGTGTTGATCAGCCGCAGCGGCTGCTGGATAAAGGTCGTAATGAGATGGATCAGGTCCGTATGCAGCACGTTTGCCAGTATCGCCGCCAGCACCGCGAACAGGGAGAGCGTGAGGATCGTCGGGATCAGCGCGGTAAAGGATTTGCTCACCGCCGGGGGCACATTTTCCCCGAGCGATATGTGCAGCGCCTTCAGGCGCGAAATAGCGATAAACACTTCCGTTGAGAGCAGCCCAATCAGCACCCCGGCGAAAATGCCGGTGGAGCCGATATTGGCGAACGTCAGCACCTGCGTGACGTTCACCGCAGCGTCGCTGCCAACGGGCGTAACCTGTAAGCGCATCGGCATCATGATGATAAAACTGCTGACGGCGATAACCACTGCCGAGATCGGATTGTCGAAATCTTTGTTGCGCGCCAGCGACCAGGCAATCATCGGGGCTAGCAGCAGCGCGGCGATGTTCAGCGTGCCGTTGATAATCGCCTCACCCCACACCTTAAACTGCGCGAGCGTGTCGCCGTGAAAAATCCACGGAAACACCACGTTGTTCACCAGCACCGCCAGACCGGCGAGGATGAAAATGGGCATCACCGTGGCGAAGGCGTCGCGCAGGGAGCGAAGGTGCACCTGGTTTGCCAGGCGCGCCGAGAACTCTACAAATTTATCGACAAAAGACTGCATGTGCGGTGTTATTTTTGTTTCAGACATAGCGGATATTTCCCATCAATCAGTCACAAAAACGGCCCGGCAGCGTACGGCTTACATCTCGCGTCCGTTGGTATGGATAACCTGTTTTAACCACGCGTAGCTCTTCTTCGGCACGCGCTTCAGGTCTTTCAGGTCGTGGTTTTCACGGTTGACATAGACCACGCCGTAGCGCTTACGCATATCACCCTGAGAGCTGAGAATGTCGATCAGGCCCCAGCCGAGGTAGCCGAGAACTTCTGCTCCGTCTTCGAACATCGCCTCTTTCATGGCATTGATATGCGCCCGGTGGTAGTCAATGCGGTAGTTGTCCTCAATCGGGTTCACGCCGTCCCAGGACTCAATCACCCCGATGCCGTTCTCGATCGGGAACACCGGCAGGCGCCAGTCGTTGTAATAACGGGTAATGATGGTGCGAAAACCGAGCGGGTCGATCTGCCAGTTCCACTCGGTGGCTTTCAGGTACGGATTGTTTTTCTCGCCGTGCAGCAGGTAATAGTTCACGGGAGTGCCTTCCGGGATCGCATCGCTGTCCAGCGTTTTACTGGCATAGTAGCTGAAGGCCATATAGTCGTTTTTGGTGCGCGCCAGCAGCGCTAAATCTTCAGCGCGGTAGATATCGCCAAAGCCCTCCTGCTCCACCACCGCCATCACCGCCGGGCTGTAGCCCTGCCCGGCAAAGACGCGCAGCAGGTTCTGGTTGAGGAACTCGTCGTACTGCTGGGCGCAGAAAATATCGCGCGGTTTGCAGGTGGCCGGGTAGATCAGCTGGTGCGCCAGCATGCCACCCATCAGCTGGCCCGGTTTGGTCTGGTGCAGGTACTCGGTCAGCGACATGTGCGCCACCATGGTGTGGTGCTGCAGCTCGTACAGCTCGCGCAGGGTTTTCTCCCCTTTCATGTAGCCGGATATGCGAAACGCTTCCGGCATATGGAAGATGTTCTGCTCGTTGAAGGTCAGCCAGTACTTTACGCGATCGCCATAGCAGTCAATCATCTTTTTGCCGTAGCGGATAAAGGCGTCCATCACGCGGCGGTTGTTGAAGCCGTTGTACTCCTGCGCCAGCGCCAGCGGCATATCGAAGTGGTACAGGCAGATCATCGGCTCGATGCCGCGGGCGATGAGATCGTCGATAAAGCGGTCGTAAAACGCGATGCCTTCGTCATTGAACGGGCCGTCACCCAGCGGGCAGACGCGGCTCCATGAGATCTGGAAGCGGTAGCAGTTCATCCCCAGATCCTGCATCAGGTCGAAATCCTCCCGGTAGCGGTGATAGGAGTCGGTCGCCACTTTCCAGTCGGAGACATTCTCCCCGGCTTCACGAATGTCGTACACAGACATCCCCTTTCCGCCCTCATTCCAGGCACCTTCCGTCTGCATGCTCGATACCGAGTTGCCCCATAAAAAGTTTGCCGGCAGCTGATTGTTCATGGTCTCTCCCTATATGACTAGTCATTTAAAAATTCATGACTAGTCATATAGGTGAAGATGGCATGTCGATCAAAGCGGAGGATCGTTTTTTGTGAGACATGTCGGAAAGAAAACGTCGGGCAGGAAATGAATCGCGCAAACCCTGTTATTGAAGCCGGTGCCTTAGCCTATGCAAAATCACATTTCCCGCTCGTGCCGCTGGCTGGCCTCATAAAATCACTATTAACTTAATGAGCACGAACCACGGCCCAGGCCGGAAAATAAAAATCTTAACTCTATCAAATGGAAAATGACGCTCATGAAGATATCTACTGGCCGTATCGCATTCGCTCTCAGCTTAGCGCTGCCATGCTCAATGACTTACGCGGCAACGGTGTATACGGGTGATAAGGTACAGGGAGTGCCGGTCATCTCGACTCTGGATGTATCAGACCTGACAGCAGGACAACATCGCTTCATGTTCGAGGGGGTTGAGACAGGAACGGGACAGCGCTGGTATGTACCCATCATGGTGGCAAAAGGGAAAACGGACGGGAAGAAAGTTCTGCTGCAGGCGGGCGTCCACGGGGATGAGCTAAACGGAGTGCGCATCGTACAAAAAGTAATGGAACAACTGGACCCCGCAAAAATGAACGGCAGCGTTATTGGCATTATAGGTCCAAACCGTTCTGGACTTGAAAGGGTCTCCCGGACATGGTCCGTTTCAACCGATGGGGGTGAGACGATCGACTACAACCGCGTGCATCCGGGAAAAGAAACGGGTAACCCTGCCGAGCGTCAGGCATGGATGATGTGGAATAACGTTTACAAGGGAAATGTCGACCTGGCGATTGACTATCACACCCAGTCTACCGGAACGGCTTATCCGCTGTTCATTTATGCTGACTACCGCAATGCGGATGCCCGGACTATTGCAGAACTTTTTCCGGCAGATCAAATCAAGAAAGATCCCGGTGAAGCCGGCTCAATGGAAACTACCTTTATTCAAAATGGTATCCCGGCGATAACGGCCGAGACGGGAGAGCCGAGGATTTACCAGCAGGATATGATTGCCCGGGGTGTAGAGGGTGCCCGCAATGTACTGATCCATTACAAAGTGATTGAAGGCAAAATCGGCGCAACCGCCAGCAGCAATAAAACGTATATTGGTAATGCTATCAGTTCAATACGAGCAGCCACGGGTGGGTTTGCGGAAGTATTCGTTAAGCCCGGCGATACGGTAAAAGCAGGACAAGAAGTCGCCCTGCAGCGAAATGCGTTCGGTGATGTTGTCGCGAAGTATTCAGCAGAACGGGACGGCAAAGTACTGTCAATTGGAACAGATGTAGTCAGAGAGCCCCGAGCCCTGCTGGTAAGAGTTCTTGAGCAAAATCCAGCGGCAACCTGCAAAGACGGTTGCTGATTTCCGCCAGAGCCCATCGTTGAATCGGCAAAAGCATGCTCAGTGAAATAAGCCGCTTTCGCCGATTGCTGTAACGATGGGCAAAGAAATTTAAAAATCACCTCGATACGTTTTTAAAATATCCAATCCCAATCGTCTTACGGAAACGCCAGTCCTGCCATTGAGGCCATAAAACATGGGCGATCATCGCGATAGCTATCCATCGGAACCAGGTGGCAAACGTATTACTATATCCCTGAGGCTCTTTATATCCCTTCACCCATCCATCATACCCTCGCTCGCCAATTAAGGTGTCCGGGAATCCACCATCCGCGTTCTGGAAGTCCAGCAATTTCACGAGCATACTGCGGAGCCATTGTTCAATTTCATCACTGCGATATGGGCAACGCGCGTGGCCGTGCGCCAGAATATCGATAATATCGACATCAATACAGCCGCTGCGAATGGCTAGTGGTTGTTCCAGGCAGCGGCTTATTGACTGGTTAAAATAGGGAATATTTTCATCGAGTGCATAAAATACATGTAAATTATGCGTCGCACCGCAGAGCGCAAACAATAAAGCTTCCTGGCTGTACTGTTGACCCGGGCCCCAAAAACCTGAATAGGGCTCGCTTTGCTGATTATGCCAGAAGATCATATCCTGCAAACGTTGAGTCGCAGGACCGTTCGGATCTCTCAGCTGTTCGAGTAACAAAAAACTTCCGATATTGACGATATTGTTACCTTCCAGCCAGGGATCGCGCATATCACGTTGACCTAACCATGCCCAAAAATACTGAGCGTCGAGGTAGGGTTTCAAAAATGGCAGCTCGATTCTATCCAGTTGATCCAGCACTTCCAGCGTCCCCATACAATAATTTGTTGTATGAAAAAGCATGTACTGGCGCGTTTTTTCAGCATCCGGTCCTTTCCATGTTTCGTTCCAGCACAATCCCGGCAACTGGAAAAAACCGTCCTCCCGCTGATGGCCCAATATCCAGTCCGCAAGCGCTTCTTTCCCGGCGATCTCATCACCCAATAAAATGCGAGCCATCGTGCCATCATAGGTTCCCGGCAGAAGCATCTGTGGCCATTGTTCGGGCTGGTGAAGTTCGCTAACGCGTAACACGCCAGGCGTTGCGTTGGGGTGTTGCATTTTCTTTAGCCAAAGAAGACTTTTCTCTCTGGCTGCAAGAATACGTTCCTTTAACAGACTATCGGTAAATGACATGTTCGGTACCCGTAGAGTTATTATTACTTAAATTTAGCCGCAGACATTGCAGGAATTAATAAATGCATTATCAGGAAACCCAGTAAATAGGCAAAACCGCCCATCAGGAAAATAGACCAATAGCTTCCAGTTGCCTGTAAAATATGTCCTGTGGCCTGCGTAAAAAGAATTGAACCGAGAGAACCGATCAGGCAACCAATACCAACAACAGCACCCACCGCCTGTTTTGGGAACATATCGGATACGCTGGTATAAAGATTGACTGACCAGCCCTGATGCGCTGCCACAGCAAGCCCAATCAGCAGCACAGCGCACCAAAGACTGGAAACATTCGAGACCAGTAAAATAGGAAGCACGCAGGTAGCGCATAACAATAATGTCGCTTTACGCGCTTTATTGACGGCCATACCACGGTTTACCATCCATGCCGGGAGATAACCACCTGCAAGACCGCCCATCGTTGCCAGAATATTGATTATAACCAGGGGCATCGCCATATGTGCCATATCAATACCGCGAGCGTCATGCAGCCACTTCGGTAACCAAAAAAGGAAGAACCAGAAAATCGGGTCAGTGAGAAATTTGCAAATGGCGAATGCCCAGGTCTGCTTATATTTCAGCAAACCCAACCAGCTGATTTTTTGAGGTGTTTGTTCTTTAATACCTGCTTCATCATCCTGATTAATCCAGGATAATTCTTCTTTATTAACCTTTTTAATTCTCTCCGGCTTTCCGTATAATATTAACCAGAAAACAATCCAGATAAACCCTACGGCACCGGTTACGATGAATGCTTCACGCCCCCCCCACTGTAATGCTATCCAGGGAATAATAACAGGAGCAAAAATATTACCGACATTGGAACCCGAATTAAAAATACCCGTTGCGAAAGCACGCTCTCGTTTCGGGAACCATTCTGCGGCAACCTTCACAGCTGAAGGGAAGTTAGCACTCTCCCCCAACCCAAGGAAAATTCGCGCGTAAATAAATCCGATAACGGTACCGACCATTCCGTGAGCCATCGCAGCTAAACTCCAGATGGCCAGTGCGATAGGTAAAACCAGGCGTGCACCATAAACGTCGACGAAACGTCCACACAGGAATAAACCTAAGGCATAGGCAGCCTGAAATGCCGTAACTATATTACCGTATTCAATTTCATTCCAGCCAATATCTTTTTGTAATATTGGGGCGAGCAACCCTAAAATAGATCTGTCGAGATTATTTATGGTCACTGAAAAAAAGAGCAACGCGCAAATTGTCCATCTATATCGACTGGTTGTAGAACCAATATTTACTGCCTCATTACTGACACCATCCTGCAACTGACCCATCGTATTTCCTCCGTCACGATTTAATAATCGTATCCAAACAGACCCTGTAGTCATCATTTTCAACCAGTGTACGTGATCCGCTCTGGATGAATGACGGATAAGAAACAGAAGTGAGATCCCTGAAGTCCTGCCCTCATTTTATGTGAGTCATATCGCGCCTCAGGGTTACAGATGTGATCAAAATCACCCTGGTAAAATCAATTATGAGATTTGCATCACATCAAAATTGGGGTCCTATTTGACCTCCATCACATTTACATGTTTTTTCCTCTCTACTGCTCCTCTGTTGATGAAGAACATCTCCAGCGTCTGAATTCGAGCCGTTATTCTTCAGAAACACCTCTTTTATGAAGGATATCCCATGCTGGAAAAATCAGACCTGGCTGAAAACGCCGTTGAATGCTTACATAACGAGCAATATGACCAGCCGTATAATAAGCAGAATCTCAATCATACTAATCTGTTATTCACGGGTGGCCGAGACCGTGAAAGCCTGAGTGGCGAATGGCGCTTTACGCTGGATCTTCACGACACAGGATTAAGACAAAAATGGTATCTATTAGAGGAAATCGATGCTGAAACACGTCGCGATCCTTACGATTACGATCCTTTTTCGGGCGATACCGTTCCGGTGCCGGGATGCTGGCAAATGATGAAAGAAAAATGGTTTTATTTTGAAGGGAGCGCGTGGTACACCCGGGAAATTGATTACCTCAAACAGGACGTGGATGAACGTATTTTCTTACGCATAGGCGCAGCCAATTACGATTGCAAAATTTTTGTCAATCATCAGTTTATAGGTAACCACTATGGGGGCTCTACCCCATTTTGCGCTGAATTAACGCCTGCATTGCAACCGGGAAAAAATGTGGTGATGTTATGTGTGAATAACACCCGCACTACTGACAGGCTACCCTTGAGAAATAATGACTGGTTCAACTACGGCGGGATATACCGCGAGATTGATATTATTCGAACGCCGCAAACTTATATCAAGGATCTGTTCGTTTATTTAGTTCCAGACGGAAAATACAATAAAATAGCCGTGAGAATAGCAGTGGAAGGTGATGCGCGAGAGGTGAATTTCTCTCTCGCTGAACTGGGCATCTCCGTAACACTGCCGGTGATTAATGGCGTTGCTGAAGCTAACCTGTCTGCTGAGCCGCAGATTTGGTCTCCTGAGTACCCTAAATTGTATCGTGTTATGGCATCGCTGGGACGAGACTGTGTCAGCGACCGCGTGGGTTTCAGGCAAATTGACGTTGTAGGTACGGATATTCGTCTAAACGGTAAGTCGCTCTATCTACGCGGCGTAAATTGCCACGAAGATGACGTATTATTGGGAAAAATGACCAACGAAGCGGATATCCGCCGCCGTTTTCATGATGCTAAGGAGCTCAACTGCAACTACCTGAGGCTGGCGCATTACCCTCACCATGAGATGGTCGCGCGTATTGCGGATGAGGTCGGTTTGTTGCTTTGGGAAGAAATTCCAAACTACTGGGCGATAGATTTTAAAAATCCGGCAACGCAGCGCGATGCGCATAACCAGTTAATGGAGTTAATCTATCGCGATCGAAACCGTGCCAGCGTAATTATCTGGTCCGTAGGTAATGAAAATGCCGATACCGATGAGCGCCTGGATTTTATGAGCATGTTGATTGAAGCTGCCCGCAAGGCCGATCCCAGCCGTTTGATTTCTGCCGCCTGCCTTGTCAATCATGCAAAAATGAAGATTGAAGATCGTCTGGCAGATTATCTTGATATTATCGGTCTGAATGAGTATTACGGCTGGTACGAAGAGAATTTTGACGATCTGATTGTGCTCGGTGAAAACTCGTCGCCAACAAAGCCTGTTGTCATCACTGAAACTGGTGCCGAGGGCGTTCCGGGCGAACATGCGCCTCAGTCGGGGCCATTCTCGGAGAACTACATGGCGGATGTTTATCGCAAACAGACCGAGTATCTGCCAAAACTCAATTATGTGCGCGGTTTTACCCCATGGTTGTTGTATGACTACCGTACGGAAAGACGTCAGAACCCCTATCAGAAAGGATTCAATTGCAAGGGACTGATTACCGCAGATAAAATAACGCGTAAAAAAGCATTTTATGTATTGCGTGATTTTTATCAGCAATTAAAAAATGCCGGGTCATAATTGATCAATTTTCTGTCAAACTTTCTGCCAGGCTAAGTAGCCTGGCAGGATCAAATAGCATAGCCAGATAGTGTGGCTGTTGTTGTTCTTCTTTATCAATCCACCCAGAAATCCGAATGGCCAGAAGGCGCAGTTCATTAATTTCGTTATTTAATTCAAATGTCGATATGCCACTCTCGTGGCCGTAACGATCTACCATGATTTTCATAGCGACACTTCGCGCGACTCTGTTGAACATTTCAGTGTAGTACGGGACGCGATCCCAGACGCGTTTGAATAAATCTTTTTTATCATCCGACATCTCAATAGACTGTATTATTTGAAAGAGCCGGTTACGCGAGTCTTGTGCCAAAAACATAGCGCGTTCTTTCTCTAACACTAATTGCTGGAACTGTTGCCGTCCGATATCGGGATCGTTTATCGGGAACAAGACCGTCGCCGCATAATCATCAGATTTAAGCAAATGCAACTGCAGTTGTTTTACGGCTTGCGCATAGCTTACCGGGACCTGGCTAAAATGGTGTAAAACATGTCCCAAAATATAGGGTGTCTTCCTCATCCATTCATAGCTGCAGGCGTACAATTGATGAAAGATGTTTAATTCAGCCACATCTACCTTACGCTCAAGCATATCCGTGAGCCAGCAGTGAAACGCCTGTTTTTCGGACATAAATATTTCACGGCCAAACATCGCTAAGCCATGCAGGTTCACTGAATTTACTGAATTAATCAGGGAACTGTTAGAGATCCATTCCCAACTAAGCCGTCCCGTAATCGCTTCCAGCTCCTCACCGGCCATACTTTCGACCCAACTCAGACGGCCCTGTATTTCCTCTAATAAGTAGCACGGTAGCAGAGTCCAGCCATACTCCAGCCCCCACATATCAAACTCAATCCACTTGATCCGCCCTGCAAGCTGAGTCAATAGAGGATTATTTACAAAACCCGGGCGATAACCATGAGCAACCGCTTTTATCGATACCCTCACATCCGGAGGTAATACCTGCAACGCATTGACTAATTGCCATGATGCTGCCTCATCCTCCATATAGTCACGCAGGACCATTTTTTTTCCCAGACTTCGCAATGTCTGATAGAGGAAGGGGATTGTTGAGACCCAGCTGGCTTTATAAGGTTGATGTCGATGAAGATTAACAATCATTCCATCAATGCCGGATAACTGTTCTAAGGCTTCAAAGAGTGCGTGTTGATAAAAATTTTTCCAGAAAATTTCATCTGCACTAATATTATCAACCAAAGCATATTCTGGATATTTTTCTTGTATTTTTCCATCCCGCGGCAGTGCTTCGCCTTGCAACCAAACTCCAATACCCGATGCCTGACAATAACGACATAATCGTTGCAAATACAATAAATGTTCCTGGTGCTCACGCAACAGATTTTCACGACCATGTTGGCAATACTTTGAAGGAGGGACTAATAAAGATAATAAATTCTGCTGATTAATGACAAGCCCATTAAATTTGTCCCTTATCATCACTGAAATGACATTCTGCAAGTATGGCCAGTGCCAGATCAGCGAAGAGTTTACTTCTAGTAAACGAAGAGGAATTGAGCTCTGCACTTAAAGAAACCACACTAAGAACGTTTGCCATGACTTACATTTTATAGCTTTTATTTTTCATTCACCACATTTCTTTGTTCATAGACATCCTGAATTCCTAATTACAGTAGTGATACGGTTTGCCTTTAAAAAGCAGCATCTCGTCATTTACTTATCTCTCATCCCCGGCAGGCGAAGCGCCACCGGGGAAAAGGAAGGTTACTGTTGCGCTAGCTGATTGCTGCGATATTCCCCCTGACGCTCCAGCATCCAGCCAGGGTATTCCCGCGGCAGCGCGCTCACCGCATCCAGCTGTTTGAGCTCGTCTTCGCTTAAGCGGATCCCGGTGGCGGCAATGTTGTCGTCCAGCTGTTCGACGCGTTTGGCCCCGATAATCACGCTGGTCACGGCTTTTTGATGCAGCAGCCAGGCCAGCGCGATTTGCGCGACGGAGACGCCCTTGCTTTCGGCAATCACGCGCATCACGTCCACGCAGTCAAAGGCGCGCTCTTTGTTCACCGGCGGGAAGTCAAACTCCAGACGGCGGCTACCGGCTTCGCTCTGCCCGTCGCGGCCATATTTTCCGCTCAGCAGGCCGCCTGCCAGCGGGCTCCAGACCATTAGCCCGACGCCTTCGCTCTGCATCATCGGCACCAGCTCGCGCTCAAGATCGCGTCCGGCGATGGTGTAATACGCTTGGAGGGATGCGAAACGCGCCAGCCCGAGACGCTCGGAAATGCCCAGCGCTTTGGCAATCTGCCACGCCGCCCAGTTCGAGACGCCGATATAGCGCACGTGGCCGTGCTGCACCAGGTTATCCAGCGCATACAGTGTCTCTTCAATCGGCGTGGCCGGGTCGAAGCCGTGCAGCTGATAGAGATCGATATGATCGAGCTGCAGGCGGCGCAGGCTCTCCTTCACGCTGCTGATGATGTGATAGCGCGAGCTGCCGCGCGAGTTCACCCCTGCCGTTCCGGTTTCGCCAAACACTTTGGTCGCGACCACCACGTTCTCGCGCGGAATTTTCAGGTTTTTCAGCGCCTGGCCGACGATCTCCTCCGAACGCCCTTCCGAGTAGACATCCGCGGTGTCGATAAAGTTGATCCCGGCATCCAGCGCGCGGCCCACCAGCTGTTCTGCTTCGCTTTGCTGGAGCTGTCCAATCTTGCCCCACATGCCGCCTTCACCGCCGAACGTCATGGTGCCGAGGCACAGTTCAGAAACGAACAGACCGGTATTGCCCAGTTTTTGATAACGCATAAGATAATCCTCGCATGTCGTTTAAGGGGTACACGATAGTTATACCCGCCCCTCAGCCATCGCGAATGTGGTGTTCCTGTCCGTTTCTTGCCCAATCCTCTGAATTTATCCGCGCGGGGCGTCGCCAAAGACGCTGTAGTCCGGTAATTGCACCTGCTGATACGGTTCCCAGCCGCCGCCGAGCGCCTTGTAGAGCGCCACCAGATCGAGCGCGCTTTGCACCTGCGCCTGCGCGCGCTGCTGCTGGGCCTGCGCCAGCTGACGCTGGGCGTCCAGCACGTCGATAAAGCTGGCGATCCCCTGGCGGTAGCTGTCGCTGGCTAAATCGAAGGCGTTTTGCAGGGCATCAATGGTTTTCGCCAGGCCCGCCTCACGCTGCTGGTCGGTGCGATAGCTCACCAGCGCATTTTCGACATCGCCAAGCGCGGTGAGCACCGTCTGACGATAGTCCAGCACCGCCGCCCCCTGCTGCGCGCGCGCCACCTTCACGCTGGAAACCAGCCGCCCGCCCTGGAAGATGGGAATGGAGACCTGCGGGCCAAAGCTGTAGAAGTGGCTGCTCCAGTCGGTCAGCCAGTTGGTTTCGCTGTTGCGCAGGCCAAACTGCCCGGAGAGGGTAAAGCTCGGGAACAGCTCCGCCACCGAGACGCCAATTTGCGCCGTAGCAGCATGGAGGTTCGCCTCAGCTTCGCGCACGTCCGGACGGCGTCGCGCGAGCGTAGACGGAATGCCGGTCTGCACGATATCCGGCAATGCGGGCATCGGCTGCACGCTTTGTAACTCCGCATCGAGCGCACCCGGCGGCTTGCCGAGGAGGATCGCCAGACCGTTCATCGCCTGCCGCTCCTGCGCCTGGTACTGCGGCAGCTGCGCCTCCAGGTTGCCCAGTTGCGCCCGCGCATTTTCTACATCCATCTGCGGCGACAGCCCGCCCCGCTGGCGGCTTTCGGTCAGATCCAGCGTCTGCTGCGCGCTTTTAATCTGGGTGTTCAGCGTGGCGATAATGCTCTGCGCCCCGCGCAGCTGGAGCCACGCGCGCGCCACTTCCGCCTCCAGCGACACCAGCGCGTCGTTACGCTGCTCGATAGCGGCTTTCTGCTGCGCTTCGGCGGCTTCCACCTGCCGGCGTACCTTGCCCCACAGGTCGATTTCCCACTGGGCGTCGAAGCTGCCCTGGTAGAGGTTGATCGGCTGCGTCAGGGGGCCTAACGCGCCCCGCAGCTCAGGATCGACATTATCCAGCTGGTCGTACACGCCGTGGGACTTCAGCTCCCCTTCCAGCCCGAGCTGCTGGCGCGTCGCCCGCAGATTGCCGTTCACCGACGGGTAAAACGCCCCGCCCGCCTGGTTAATCTGCTCACGCGCTCCGGCGATGCGCAGCACCGTCTGCTGCAGCGTCAGGTTCCCGGCGATGGCGCGCTCAACCAGGCTATCTAACTGCGGCGAACCGAAGGTTTTCCACCAGCGCGGGTTTGTCGCGGCGGAGGTAGTCTGCGATTTCACCGTGCTGTCGACCTTATCGTTCCAGTGCGTGACGGCAGGGGGTGCGGGCGGCTGATAGTCCGGCCCGACGGCGCAGCCTGCCAGCAGCATCATTATCATCAGGGGGTGTAAACGTCTGTGTATCATCAATGTGCTCCTGCACTCCCCTCGCTCTTAACCGGCGAGAGCAACAAACAAAACGGAATCAGTAACAAGGCCACGGCGCTCAGGATGGTGAAGACGTCGATGTAGGCCAAAAAGCGCGACTGCTCAATCATGGTCTGGTACATGCGTCCGGTGGCAATCCCGATGGGGTCCCCTACCTGGGTGGTGAAGTTCTGGATTGCCTGGGCGCTTTCGCGTATTGCCAGCTGGAACTGCTCGTTAAACGGCGAGGCGTGGTACGCAAGGTGCGCACTGTGCGCCTGAGACCGTTCGGTGATGGCCGCCGTCGACAGCGAGATCCCGACCGAGCCCGCCACGTTGCGGAACATGGTAAACAGCGCCGCCGCATCGGCATTCAGCCGTCTTGGGATCGAAATAAAGGCAATGGTGGTCAGGGGCACAAACAGGAATCCCAGTCCCAGCGACTGGGCGCTGCGGAACAGTACCAGCGTCTCGAAGTCGATATCCGGGGTCAGCGTGCGCGACCAGAAGAACGACACCGCCAGACAGGTAAAGCCAAAGGCGATAATCCAGCGCGTCTGTACAACCGGCATCAGCTTCAGCACCAGCGGAATAGTCAGCACAATCAGCACCGCCCCGGGCGACAGCACCAGCCCGGACCAGGTGGCGGTATAGCCCAGGTCCTGCTGCGCCAGCTGCGGGATCACCACGGAACTGCCGTACAAAATCATCGCCATCCCCGCCATCAGCAGGCTGGAGATGGCAAAGTTGCGGTCCTTCATGCAGTGCAGATCCACCACCGGCTTTTTGGCATACACCAGCCAGTAAATGGCACCGATAATGCCGATTAGCGTTAACACCGCGAAGGTACGGATAAAGTTCGAGTAGAACCAGTCCTCATCCTCTCCCCGGTCAAGCATCACCTGCAGGCAGCCAAGCCCTAACGCGATCAGGCCGATCCCCGTCCAGTCGATACTCAGCTTCTCTTTTGATTTGCTCTCCCACGGAGGATCTTCCAGCAGCTGGTAGATCGCCAGCACCGTGACAATCCCCACCGGAATATTGATAAAGAACACCCAGCGCCAGGAGTAGTTGTCGGTGATCCAGCCGCCCAGCGTCGGGCCGAGGACCGGTGCAACGATAATCGCGATGGATGAGAGCCCAAACGCTTTGCCCCTGTCCTCCGGCTTGAAGTAGTCGAGCAGCACCGACTGCTGCGTGGGCTGCAGCCCGCCGCCAAAAAAGCCCTGCATCACGCGGAACAGGATGATCTGCCACAGCTCGGTGGCAATCCCGCACAGAAACGAGCAGACGGTAAACATGACGATGCAGATCAGGAAGAACTGCTTGCGGCCGAACACGCGGCTCAGAAACGCCGAGATGGGCAACACGATGCCGTTCGCGACCAGGTAGCTGGTTAATACCCAGGTAGATTCGTCATAGCTGGACGAGAGCGAACCCGCCACGTGGGGCAGCGCCACGTTGACGATGGTGGTGTCCAGAATTTCCATAAACACCGCCAGGGTGACGACAATCGCCACCGCCCACGGATTGCTGGCGGGCTTCCAGCTGTCGTGGCTGTGATCCGTCATTCCACCGTCACCTTCGGTGCAACCGACAGCCCCAGCGGCAGCGGTTTGTTCGGATCGAGGCCTTTATCAATCACGATTTTGACCGGCACGCGCTGCACAATTTTGACGAAGTTACCGGTGGCATTTTCTGCCGGGAAGGCGGAGAAGCGCGAGCCGCTGCCCTGCTGGATACTGTCTACGTGCCCCTCAAGCTCCATATCCGGCCACGCGTCGACGGACACGGTGACCTTATCGCCCGGCTTCATGCGCTCAAGCTGGGACTCTTTGAAGTTCGCCACCACCCACACGTTCGGCGAAACCAGTGAGAACAGCGCCGTTCCCGCCTGCACCAGGGTGCCGGGCTGCACGTTGCGTTTGGTGACAAATCCGTCGAACGGGGCGCGGACTTCGGTGTAAGAGAGATTCAGATTGGCCGTTTCAAGCTGCGCTTTCGCCTGATCGACCTGACGCTCGCGCGCTTCAACGTTGGTTTCCTGCTGGCGGATTTGCAGCTGTACCTGCTCTGCCACTTCCAGCTGCGCCTGGGCGCTGGCCAGCCCTGCCTGGGCGCTACGCAGCTGAGCGTTCGCGGAATCAATGCTTTGCTGGGTGGTTGCCCGCGGGTCGACGCCGCGCTGGCGACGGTACTCCGCCTGTGCGTTAGCCAGATCGGCCTGCGCTTTCAGCACCTGCGCTTTGGCTTCGTCACGCTGGGCGGGATACTGGACTTTTGAAAGCGCCAGCTGCGCCTGGGCCTGATGCAGCTGCGCGATAGCCAGCCCAAGCTGGGCCTGGGCCTGATCGCGCTGCGCGGTGGTATCTCGCGGATCGATGACCACCAGCAGATCGCCCTTTTTCACGCGCTGGTTATCGCGCACCCGAAGCTCGGTGACGTAGCCCGCCGTTTTCGGGGCAATCGTCACCACGTCGCCGTCGGTAAAGGCGTCGTCAGTCGTCTCTTCGTTACGGGTTAAAAACCACCAGACCAGCGCCACGACGACCATTACCACGACGACAATGCCGAGGATAATTAACGGTTTCTTGCCCGGGCGCTTACGCTCATTATTGTTTTTGTCCTGCTCGTCAGCAGGCGGGTTTTGATCTTCAGCCATAGTTCAGCAACGGTCCTGTCAGTGAGCGGCATCACACTATGCCGTTCACTAAAGCTAGGACGTTGCTATACGTTTGCCAGGAAAAACTGACAAATTGCGCACTATATGAGAAGGAATATTCCGAAACCGATCGCCGCGGCCCAAACCAGCATCGGAATCGACCAGATGTGGAAACGCCACCAGATACGACGATCGTTGGCCATGCGCAGGGCTATCAGGTTTGCCAGCGAGCCGGGCAGCAGCCCAAACCCGCCGATGTTCACCGCCCAGGCCAGAAGCGTGTCCGGCGGAACGTAGTTGAGCAGCAGAATGGTGGAAGGCACGTTGCTGATAAACTGCGACAGGCCAATCGCCGTCAGCCACAGCCCTGCCTGCGGCAGACTGCTGACGCTGTGCAGGACGGTTTGCAGTACCGGGAGCTGAATAAGCAGATGCACGTCGATGAACATCGCCATAAAGACCAGCAGCAGCGTCCAGTCCACGCTGACCAGCACGCGTCGCGCGAGGACGACAAAGCCTGCGGCAACGAGCAGGACGCCCGCCAGCTCATACTTCAGCTCCAGCACAAAGAGAAAGACAATATATAACCCGAGGCAGCTCCACACCAGACGCGGCTGCCACTGCGGGCCCGTTGTACCGCTGTGGTACTGCAGTTTTTTATCAGGAAACGCAAACCAGCATACCGCCAGCAGCGACAGCATCATCACCAGCGCCAGAGGGGCCATCTGCCAGGTAAAGGCAGCGAACGACAGCCCGGAACGTCCCCAGAGGAGGATATTTTGCGGATTGCCGATTGGCGTCAGAAGTGAGCCTGCATTGACGGCGAGCGCTTCAAAGATGATCAAACGGCTGACCGGGATCTCGCACAGCTTACGCAGCGTAAGCGTGAGGGGCACGATGATAAACAGCGCCACATCGTTGGTCAGAAACGTCGACAGCACCGCGGCAGAAAACACCATAAACAGGGACAGCCTGCGTTCGGTGGCAAAGCGGCGAACCATTTTACGGCCAAGAACGTCAAAGTAGCCGCTCAGCTCGACCCCTTTGGTGAGCATCATCAGGCCGCTCAGGGTAATGATGGTGCGCCAGTCAATCGCGGCGGGCCAGGCCTGCGGCGCAAACGGCACAAAGAGGCTTAACCCTGCGCCAATGAGTAATAGGAGATGGAAGAAACGATCGCGTGCCAGGGCCTGCAGTCCAGGGATTTTCATTCAGCGGAGGGACCATATTTAAGGGTAAATTCGCGAAACTTCACCAGCGTCTCTTCGCTGACGTGGTGTTCCATGCCTTCCGCATCCCGGCGGGCAATCTCCGGGCTGACGCCCAGCACCAGTAAAAAATTCTCGACAAGCTGATGGCGCTCGCGGCTCTCCTGCGCGAGTTTCTCCCCCTCCGGCGTCAGAAAAACACCGCGCCAGGGGATCATTTCAATTAAGCCCACGGAGGCCAGGCGTTTTAACATTTTAGCGACAGTTGGCTGTGAAACCCCCAGCCTGGCGGCCATATCGACCTGGCGCGCTTCACCAACCTCACGAATCAGATCGGAAATGAGTTCAACATAATCATCAATCAGTTCACGCCGGTGCGCTTCACGGACCTGGCGAAAACCTTCGACATGTTCTTCAACATTCACCAGTTGCGTCGTTTTCCTCATTGTCGGATGACCTGCGCGACGGTTCATTGTACTTCCTCAGTGGGGTGACGCTTCCAGCGCCCGGTTTCGAGAGCGCACATTGTAAACCATAGCTCTGCAAGCACAAAAAATTAACGAAATAGCCATAGCTATACAATATAGCCTGTGCTATATCTGTATGTAATGCAGTCACCCTTCATGGATCGAAGGGATCAAAACTCAGGAGGTCTTATGAATGAATTCAAGAGGTGCATGACCGTGTTTACCCACTCCCCCTTTAAAGTGCGCTTAATGCTGCTGAACATGCTGTGCGATATGTTTAACAACAAACCGCATCAGGACGATAAACCTTCCAACTAAGCGGCGTTGCGGTACGCCGCTTCATTTTCCCGTCACATTCTCGCTGTAAACTGGCTTTCAGCCGCCTTATTCCCGATCTTTTTTACGGATTTGCAATCCCCTTCGCAAAACATCTGCTTAGCAACTGTTGATATTCTTTAGCGCTCGCACTATCTTCTTGCAGCCCTGCACAATTTGCGGCTCGCTGAAGCGGACCCTCATTCCCTCTCCACGCACTGTCAGGCAGGTTATGACCCTTGACGCCAGGGTGAGCACATGGCGTTTTCATCCATGATAGTGACCTATGAATGTAACCCTGATAGATACCGTTGTTACCCGCAGCCGGGCCTTAAGCCCGTGGACGGGTTTTTACTTTTTGCAGTCATTACTGATTAACTTTGCGCTGGGTTATCCCTTTAGTCTGCTCTACGCGGTAGCCTTCACCTGCATTCTGCATGTGCTGTGGCGAGCCGCCCCGCGCGTGCAAAAAACAGTAATCGGGATCTGTTCGCTGGTTGCTGCACTCTATTTCCCGTTCGGTCAGGCTTACGGCTCGCCAAACTTTAATACCCTGCTGGCGCTGCACTCGACCAATATGGAAGAGTCGACGGAGATCCTGACGATCTTCCCGTGGTACAGCTATGTGGTCGGGCTTTTTATCTTCGCGTTGGGCGTTATTGCCATCCGCCGTCAGTCGGGCGAGAAAAAATCCTGGGGTAAGATCGAAATACTCTGTCTGGTGTTCAGCATTGCCGTGGCGTTTGTCGCCCCCATCCAGAATATTCCCTGGGACGGTAAGTTAAGGCTCATCAATATCGGCTATCCGGTTTTCCGCTTCGTTAAAGACGTTGTTGTAAATAATAAAGAGGTTCTCGACGAACAGGCGCGCATGGCTGAGCTTTCCAATATGAAAGACACCTGGAACGTGCTGGCCGTTAAGCCGAAATATCACACCTATGTGGTGGTGATTGGCGAAAGCGCGCGTCGCGATGCAATGGGGGCGTTTGGCGGCCACTGGGACAACACCCCGTTTGCGAGTTCGGTCAAAGGCACTCTGTTTACCGATTATGTCGCGGCCAGCGGCTCAACGCAGAAATCGCTCGGTCTGACCCTTAACCGAGTGGTAGATGGTAAACCGCAGTATCAGGATAATTTTGTCACTCTGGCAAACCGCGCAGGTTATCAGACCTGGTGGTTCTCCAATCAGGGGCAAATTGGCGAATACGATACGGCCATCGCCAGCATCGCCAAACGGGCTGACGAAGTGCAGTTCCTGAAAAACGGCGATTTTGAAGCCGACAAAAACACCAAAGACGAAGCGCTGCTGAAAATGACGGCACAGGTCTTCGCCACCCCGCGCACGCAGCCTCAGCTGATCGTCCTGCACCTGATGGGGTCGCATCCGCAGGCCTGCGATCGGACGGGCGGGAAGTACGCGGAGTTCGTGCAGTCCAAAGAGACCTCGTGCTACCTCTACACCATGACGCAAACCGACGATCTGCTGAGCAAGCTGTACGATCAGCTACGCAATACGGGCGACAGCTTCTCTATGGTCTATTTCTCGGATCACGGGCTGGCGTTTAAAGAGCGTGGTAAAGAGGTGCAGTATCTGGCGCACGATGACAAGTTCCAGCAGAACTTCCAGGTGCCGTTTATGGTGCTGTCGAGTGATGATAAAACGCATCGCGTTATTAAAGCGCGCCGTTCGGCAAATGATTTCCTGCAGTTCTTCTCGCAGTGGACGGGGATTACAGCCGAACAGATAAAAACGGCTTACCCGTTTGTCTCTAACAAGAAAGCTCCCCCAGTGTACGTTACCAACTTCAAGTTACAGAAAGTTGACTACAACCATCTGGGTACGGATATTTTTGATATTAAGAGTAAGTAGCGGTTCGATGCTCTCACCCTGGCCCACGGGGAGAGGAAAAAAGCCAAAAAAAATCCGCCACAGTGGGCGGATTTTTTATTTAATCACCGAAGTGATTAGAAGCGGTAGCCTACGCCCGCGATCCAGGTGCCAACGTCAACGTTGCGGATACGGCTCTGCTCATAGGAGAAGTCCAGAGCAACGTCCTGGATTGGGTTGAACTGCAGGCCTGCGCCATAGGAGAAACCGTAGTCGCTGTTGCTTGCAGTGCGGCTTTCGCTCTGGTTTTCAGTCTGCTGGAATTTACCGTAGCCAACACCTACAACACCGTAGATGCTCGCCCAGTCATTCAGACGGTAAGCTGGACCAGCGGTAATACCGTAGTACTGGCCTTTGTTGTATGCGCCGTTTTCAGAACGATCTTTCTCGGTGTAGGTGAAAGAACCGATCACGCCCAGTGGGTTGTTATCCTGCTCGTAGCGATACTTCAGGTTGAAGCCGTTAGCTTTGTTCATCACGCCCTGATAGTCGCTCTGAGCGTAACCACCAGTAACAGTAGAAGTAGCAGCTACAGCGGTACCTGCGGAAACAGCCAGTACAGCGGCCAGTGCTGAAAGACATGCAATTTTTTTCATAACCACCTCAAATGTGCTTCAAGTAAGTCCGTAAGTTTTAAATATATCAAAAAAATTTGCGAAACTCTTTGTGATTCGTGATGTCTAATGAAACCTTTCCTGTAACAGAACGTTTCCAGCCTAAGCTATCTCTTTCAAATCACATGAAATTTTCACTACTAAATGCGCATAGTGCGCGTCTGCGCCGTTACATTCATCCAGATTATTCCTAATCTGACAGGCGATAAATCCACCAGCGCTTAACCATTTTACGGATTTCACGTGGTTTTTTTTCAACAGCGCCTCAACCGTTGCCGCATATTTCCTTTACACTGCAACCTTTACCTCATTTGACATAAGCTGACAGGAGAAAGGATGCCTGGGTTATCCCGCACATCGTCGGTCTGGTTGCCGGTCGCAGTGATACTCATTGCCATGTTGTCCATTCAAAGCGGTGCTTCGCTTGCAAAATCACTTTTTCCTCTGGTCGGTGCGCCAGGGGTGACCGCCCTGCGCATTGTGCTGGGAACGGCGATACTGGTGGTCATTTTCAAACCCTGGCGTTTGCGTTTCAAAAAGGAGCAGCGTTTACCCCTGCTGTTTTATGGACTCTCCCTGGGAGCAATGAACTATCTGTTCTACCTCTCTATTCAGACGATACCACTGGGGATCGCCGTCGCGCTGGAGTTTACCGGTCCGCTGGCGGTGGCGCTTTTCTCCTCGCGACGTCCGGTCGATTTTATCTGGGTCGTGCTAGCCGTTCTGGGCTTATGGTTCCTGCTTCCCCTGGGCCAGAGTGTCGCTGAGATTGATCTGACGGGCGCCGCGCTGGCGCTGGGTGCAGGCGCCTGCTGGGCTGTCTATATTCTCACGGGGCAGCGTGCAGGCGAAGAGCACGGTCCGGCAACGGTGGCGTTGGGTTCTCTGATTGCGGCCATCGTATTTGTGCCCATCGGCATGGCGCAGGCGACGGAATCTATCTGGCAATGGTCCGTCATGCCCATCGGACTGGCAGTCGCGATTCTCTCTACCGCACTTCCCTATTCTCTGGAGATGATTGCCCTTACGCGTCTGCCGACACGCATATTTGGCACCCTGATGAGCATGGAGCCTGCCCTTGCCGCCATTTCCGGCATGGTGTTTCTCGGCGAAACCCTCACGTTGACCCAGACGCTGGCGCTCTGCTCGATTATCGCGGCTTCAATGGGCTCTACGCTCACTATGCGCCCGGAACCTAAAGTTGAAAAGGTGGATATCAGCTAAGGCCATATATTCTGCATGGCTTCCACGCCATGCAGAATAAAGGCCAGAAAGACAGACGTTATAATTTCTTACACACTTTGCTCTATTTTCGAAATATCCCTCTACGTTTGCGTCCCCATCCAGCAATTAAGATTGATCTGTATAAATTTAAAAATTAGTCACTAATTTCAATAAATTAAATTCTCAACCCACTTCTCGCTATTAAACCGATAGGCACAGCCAAACCGCAGAGAAAAAATCCGGTGCTATACTTAGTTCCGTAATTACCTGGGACATAAACATCAAGAGGATATGAGATTATGAGTACCGCTAAACTGGTGAAAACGAAAGCGTCTAATCTGCTTTATACCCGTAACGATGTACCGGACAGCGACAAAAAAGCGACCATTGAGTTGCTGAATCGCCAGGTGATCCAGTTCATCGATCTTTCGCTGATCACCAAACAGGCCCACTGGAATATGCGCGGTGCAAACTTTATTGCCGTTCATGAAATGCTGGATGGCTTCCGCACAGCACTGGTTACCCACCTCGATACGATGGCTGAGCGTGCCGTTCAGCTTGGCGGCGTGGCGCTGGGAACCACACAGGTGATCAACAGCAAAACGCCTCTGAAGAGTTATCCGCTCGATATCCATACCGTTCAGGATCACCTTAAAGAGCTGGCGGACCGCTACGCGATTGTGGCAAACGATGTGCGCAAAGCGATTGGCGAAGCTAAAGATGAAGATACTGCAGATATCTTTACCGCCGCGTCCCGCGACCTGGATCAATTCCTGTGGTTCATCGAATCTAACATCGAATAATTCATACGAAATTTCTATCCAACCCTCGCCTTCCGGTGAGGGTTTTGCACATCTATGGTGCACGTTTTTTGCCTGAGACAGTGCAAAAGTGAAAAAATTGTAATAATCACCTCACACAACCGTTAACGGAAGATTGTTTTTTCGTCAGAATTTACGCTAAATATCTCCCCGTCAGTTGAGCCAAACGAAGCGCACCAAAACAGTGCTCCACTTTGGTGCAATAAAACCTCATTGCCCCATTAATTGTGCAATGCATGACATCATCCCCTTTGCAAAACAATAGCTTGTAAAGTTGGCACGATTTTTTCATTGTGCCAGCTGTTCTCGCAGGGGATCGCCCCGTGGATATAAAAGGAAATGCTATGAAGTCTGTATTAAAAGTTTCACTGGCTGCACTTACCCTGGCTTTTGCAGTGTCCTCTCAGGCTGCCGACAAACTGGTTGTGGCGACCGACACGGCGTTCGTTCCGTTTGAATTCAAACAGGGTGATAAATACGTTGGTTTTGATGTGGATCTGTGGGCCGCTATCGCAAAAGAACTCAAACTGGATTACACCCTGAAGCCTATGGACTTCAGCGGCATTATCCCGGCACTGCAAACCAAGAACGTTGATCTGGCGCTGGCAGGTATCACCATTACCGATGAACGTAAAAAAGCGATCGACTTCTCTGACGGCTACTACAAAAGCGGCCTGCTGGTCATGGTCAAAGCCGATAATAACGACGTAAAAAGCGTGAAAGATCTCGACGGCAAAGTGGTTGCGGTGAAGAGCGGCACCGGTTCTGTTGATTACGCGAAAGCAAATATCAAAACCAAAGACCTGCGCCAGTTCCCGAACATCGACAACGCGTACATGGAACTCGGCACCAACCGTGCTGACGCTGTTCTGCACGACACGCCTAACATCCTGTATTTCATCAAAACAGCCGGTAACGGTAAGTTCAAAGCCGTTGGCGAGTCTCTGGAAGCACAGCAGTACGGTATCGCGTTCCCGAAAGGCAGCGACGACCTGCGCTCGAAAGTTAACGGCGCGTTGAAAACGCTGAAAGAGAACGGCACCTATAACGAAATCTACAAAAAATGGTTCGGTACCGAGCCTAAATAATAAGACGTAAAAATGACGTTCACTCGGGGGCGACCTTTCGCCCCTGCTATTTTTGAAACACGGTAACAGTAACAGGAAATTATCATGCAGTTTGACTGGAGCGCCATCTGGCCTGCCATTCCTATCTTGCTTGAAGGCGCTAAAATGACCCTCTGGATTTCGGTCCTGGGTCTGGTTGGTGGGTTGATTATCGGTCTTGTCGCCGGTTTCGCTCGCACCTACGGCGGCTGGATCGCAAACCACATCGCACTGGTTTTCATCGAAGTGATCCGCGGCACACCTATTGTTGTGCAGGTCATGTTCATCTACTTCGCCCTGCCAATGGCATTCACCGACCTGCGCATCGACCCGTTCAGCGCAGCCGTTGTCACCATTATGATCAACTCAGGTGCCTATATTGCGGAAATCACCCGCGGTGCGGTGCTGTCGATTCATAAAGGTTTCAGTGAAGCCGGTCTGGCGTTAGGTCTTTCTCGTCGCGAAACGATCCGCCACGTTATTCTGCCGCTGGCGCTGCGTCGCATGCTGCCACCGCTCGGCAACCAGTGGATCATCAGCATTAAAGATACGTCGCTGTTCATTGTTATCGGCGTGGCCGAGCTGACCCGTCAGGGTCAGGAGATCATTGCTGGCAACTTCCGCGCGCTGGAAATCTGGAGTGCGGTAGCCGTTGTCTACCTGATCATTACTCTGGTTCTGAGCTTCGTTCTGCGTCGTCTTGAAAGAAGGATGAAAATCCTGTGATTGAATTTAAAAACGTTTCCAAGCACTTTGGCCCAACCCAGGTGCTGCACAATATCGATCTGAACATTAAACAGGGTGAAGTGGTGGTGATTATTGGGCCATCCGGCTCCGGTAAATCCACCCTGCTGCGCTGCATCAACAAGCTGGAAGAGATCACCAGCGGCGATCTGATCGTCGACGGCCTGAAAGTGAACGACCCGAAAGTCGACGAGCGCTTGATTCGTCAGGAAGCGGGCATGGTGTTCCAGCAGTTCTACCTGTTCCCGCACCTGACGGCGCTGGAGAACGTGATGTTTGGCCCACTGCGCGTGCGAGGTGCCAACAAAGCGGCGGCGGAAGCGCTGGCAAAAGATCTGCTGGCGAAAGTCGGCCTGGCTGAACGCGCGCACCACTACCCTTCCGAGCTGTCCGGTGGTCAACAGCAGCGCGTGGCGATTGCCCGCGCCCTGGCGGTCAAACCGAAAATGATGCTGTTTGATGAGCCTACGTCCGCACTCGACCCGGAGCTGCGCCACGAGGTGCTGAAAGTCATGCAGGATCTGGCGGAAGAAGGGATGACGATGGTTATCGTGACCCACGAAATCGGCTTCGCTGAGAAAGTGGCGTCCCGCCTGATCTTTATTGATAAAGGCCGTATCGCGGAAGACGGTAACCCGCAGGAATTGATTGCGAACCCGCCGAGTCAGCGTTTGCAGGAGTTCCTGCAGCACGTATCCTGACCTATCGCTTTACACGTAAGCCGGGCATGCCCGGCTTTTTTACGCCAGATTGTTCCCAAAAATCCCCCCCCGCGTCCCGACTTCTATACTTATCATTTTGTTCGACATTTTCACCGGAGGACGCCGTGCCGTGGATCCTGTTGCTGTTGATTAGCCTGTTTAGTGCGCCATCGTTCGCCGTCGCGATCCCCGGCGTGACCACCGGAACAACCGCCAGCCAGCAAAATACTCCCCCGCCGGAACCGGATGTCGAACAGAAAAAAGCCGCCTACAGCGCCCTTGCCGACGTCCTTGAGAACGACACTTCCCGGCAGGAACTCATCAGCCAGCTGAGGAAAGTGGCCGCCACGCCACCGCAGGAGCCGGTGCCTGCTATCACCCCACTCCAGGTGGAGGAGCAAAAAACGGTGCTGGAAAATGTCACCGACGTAAGCCGCCACTATGGGGAAGCCCTCTCCTCGCGCTTTGCTCAGCTCTACCGCAACCTGATTGGATCGCCGCATAAGCCGTTTAACCCACACACGTTTACCGCCGCGGCCACGCAGTTCCTGATGCTGGCCGGTGCGGTATTTCTTTTTTACTGGCTGGTGCGCCTGTGCGCGTGGCCGCTGTACCGCAAAATGGGACAATGGGGACGAAGGAAGAATCAGCATAAAAGCAGCTGGCTGCACCTGCCGTTGATGATAGCCTCAGCGTTTATCATCGATTTACTGCTGCTGGCCTTGACGCTGTTTTTAGGCCAGATGCTCGCCGACAGGCTGAACGCGGGCAATAAAACCATCGCCTTTCAGCAGTCGCTTTTCCTGAATGCCTTTGCCCTGATCGAGTTCTTCAAGGCGCTGCTGCGGTTACTCTTTTGTCCGCACGTACCGGAGCTACGTCCCTTCTCAATTCGCGATGCGAGCGCCAGGTACTGGGCGCTGCGTCTGAGCGTGCTCAGCGGGTTGATTGGCTACGGTCTGCTGGTTGCCGTGCCAATCATTTCCAACCAGGTGAACGTCCAGTTTGGCGCGCTGGCAAACGTCATTATCATGATCTGCATTACCGTCTGGTCGCTGTATCTTATCTTCCACAACAAAAAAACCATTACCCAAAGCCTGCTGAATCTGGCCGATCGCTCCCTTTCGTTCTTTAGCCTCTTTATCCGCGCTTTCGCCCTGGTGTGGCACTGGCTGGCAAGCGCCTACTTCATCGTATTGTGCTTCTTCTCGCTGTTCGACCCAGGCAATAGCCTGAAATTTATGATGGGGGCGACGTTCAAAAGCCTGGCCATTATCGGGATCGCGGCGTTTGTGTCGGGGCTGCTCTCGCGATGGATCTCGAAAACCATCACCCTGTCGCCGCAGGTACAGCGTAATTACCCGGAACTGCAAAAACGGGTAAACGGCTGGATGTCGGTATCGCTGAAGGTGGCGCGCATCCTCACCGTCTGCGTGGCGATCATGCTGCTCCTGAATGCCTGGAGCCTGTTTGATTTCTGGAACTGGCTGCACAACGGTGCGGGTGAGAAAACGGTCGACATCCTGATTCGCATCGCGTTGATTTTGTTCTTCTCTGCCGTCGGCTGGACGCTGCTGGCGAGCCTCATCGAGAACCGTCTGGTATCGGATATTCACGGCAGGCCTCTGCCCAGCGCGCGGGCAAGAACGCTGTTAACGTTGTTCCGTAACGCGCTGGCGGTCATTATCAGTACCATCACCATCATGATTGTGCTGTCGGAAATCGGGGTGAATATCGCCCCGCTGCTGGCCGGTGCCGGTGCCCTGGGCCTGGCGATCTCCTTCGGGTCGCAAACGCTGGTGAAGGATATTATTACCGGCATCTTTATCCAGTTTGAGAACGGGATGAACACGGGCGATCTGGTAACCATCGGGCCGTTAACCGGCACCGTTGAGAGGATGTCCATCCGTTCAGTTGGCGTGCGCCAGGACACCGGGGCGTACCACATCATTCCCTGGTCCTCGATAACCACCTTCGCCAACTTTGTGCGCGGCATTGGTTCCGTGGTGGCGAACTACGATGTGGATCGTCATGAGGATGCCGATAAAGCGAAACAGGCGCTGCGCGATGCGGTAGAAGAGCTGATGCAGATGGAGGATATTCGCGGACTGGTGATTGGCGAGCCGTCATTTGCCGGCATTGTCGGGCTGACGAACACGGCGTTTACCCTGCGCGTGTCGTTCACCACCCAGCCGCTGAAGCAGTGGACGGTGCGCTTTGCCCTCGACAGCATGGTGAAAAAACACTTCGATCTGGCGAACGTGCGGATGCCCGTGCAGACGTATCAGGTACTGCCGCCGCCCGCATCGCCACTCCCTCCGCAGGAGCCGACGCTGTAGCCTGGTTGCCGGGTGGCGGCTTCGCCTTACCCGGCCTGCGACGGAGTGCTATTTGCGACGTTTGTTATTGTCCATAAACGACCAGGCGATAAAGCGGCTTTGCTTCTGGCCCTGCGCCATCTCTTTTTTCACCACTTTTACGGCGCCCGCCTCGGTCAGGGCGCGGTAAAGTGGCGGCAGGTTATCTCCGCGGGATACCAGGGTCGTGAACCACTTCACCTGACGCCCAAACTGTTTGCTTTCCGCAATCATGCGCAGGATAAACGCCACTTCGCCCCCTTCACACCAGAGCTCCTGCTGCTGACCACCGAAATTCAGCGCGGCATCCTCAGCCTGACCCAGGTTGCGGCGCTTGCGCTCGCTGCCCGCACGGGCCGATGCCGCCGAATCATGGAAAGGTGGATTGCACATCGTGGCGTCATAGCTTTCGTTTTTGTGAATAATGCCGTTGAAGATCGAAGCCGTATCTTTCTGTCGACGCAGGCGAATGGCGCGGCTTAATCCCGGGTTAGCGTTGATAATCGCCTGGGCGCTGGCAAAGGCCTCGTCACCGATTTCGCTTCCGGTAAAGCGCCACTGGTATTCATGCGCGCCAATCAGCGGGTAAATCAGGTTTGCCCCGGTGCCAATATCCAGAATGGTGGCCTGCTGTGGAACAACACCCTCATTACCTTCGGCAAGAAGGTCAGCAAGGTGGTGAATGTAATCAGCCCGGCCCGGTACGGGTGGACAGAGAAAGCCTTCCGGAATATCCCATTGAGCCACACCGTAAAAATGCGCCAGCAGGGCTTTGTTCAGCATTTTCACCGCCTGCGGGTCAGCAAAGTTGACCGAGGGCTCACCCGCTGGGGTCTGAACAAGGTAGTCCTGCAGCGGCGGGCAGCTCAGGCATAACGCGTTCATGTCGTAGCGGCTGCGGTGGCGATTTCGCGGGTGTAATCCCGGCTTTTGGGCAGTCATGGCATTCTCCTTTAAACAGCGGCGTAAGATACCCTGTGCTGGCTCAACGGTAAATCTTTCTCTGCAGCGCTTAGAAACTCGCCATAAATCAAGCACCTTTATGTCTATGATCCGTCAGCGAATTGTCAACTTATATCGTTCAAAAAATAAGCAGATCATCATCAAATATTTGCGCTAAGTCACACTCGTCAGGCTTCTAAACTTAAGGGGAATCACCTGTTGTTTCCTCATGAGGATGTGATTATGAAAAAGTACCTGACCCTTGCTGTTATCGCAGCCGCCCTGACGACCGCGTCATTTTCTGCCATGGCCGTTCAGTCGCTGACCCAGAGTACCGACACCAGCCAGCTTCGTCCTGCGGGCACCGTTTCGGTTAGCCGCGCCAGTAACCTTGACGATCTACAGGCTAAACTTGCTGAAAAAGCCCGCCAGGAGGGTGCAAAAGGATTCGTGGTGAACTCCGCTGGCGGTGACAACCATATGTACGGCACCGCGACCATCTATAAATAATCTTTCTCTTCCACAAGACTGCATCTGCCCAACGGGTGCAGTTCTCTTCTCCCTTCACCTTGATTGTTCATTTTTTAACGTCATAGTGAACGTATAGCTTAAACCGATTTCAGGAGGGCGCTATGGCTTCCGGCTGGGCAAATGACGACGCTGTTAACGAACAGATCAACAGTACTATTGAAGATGCGGTTGCGCGTGCCCGCGGTGAAATTCCGCGCGGCGAAAGCCTAACTGAATGTGAAGAATGCGGAGACCCCATTCCGGAAGCGCGCCGAAAAGCCATTCCCGGAGTAAGGCTTTGCATTACCTGCCAGCAGCATAAAGATTCGAAAAACTCATCGCACTCGGGATATAATCGCAGAGGTTCAAAAGACAGCCAGCTACGTTGACTTTCCTTTACCTAAGTTAACCGCGCCGGCCCTTAGCTTTACGCTCACGATTTTTAGCGAACCGCGTAGCAAAATGTGCCCTTCATTTCGCGTCTGTAAAGCGTATCCACAAGAAGTGTAAAGCGGTGCTTTGAATTTATTAATATTCAATAAGTTATTTGTCATTCAATTTTTTTGAGCAACCACGTCAATTCTCTTCGATTTTATCTCTCGAGAAAAACCGTGATACTTATCACATCGACGGAACATCGTCCCCTTAACAGAAACACCTGCGAGAGATTAATTATGAAAACCATCAAATATGCTGTAGCTGCTGTTGCCCTGTCCGCTCTGTCTTTCGGCGCTTTTGCTGTCGAGCCTGTCTCTTCTGCTCAGGCACAGAACATGAATAAAGTCGGTGTGGTCAGTGCTGATGGCGCCACCACGCTGGACGGCCTGGAAGCCAAACTGGCTGAAAAAGCCGCTGCTGCTGGTGCAAGTGGATACACCATTACTTCCGCTAACGGTAATAACAAGCTGAGCGGTACCGCGGTTATCTACAAGTAATCGACTGAATGAATGCTGTCCCCTCGCCATACCCTCTGGTGAGCTGCTCCACCCTCATTGACCCTGTTGTTGTTACCCTTGCTTGCCCGTCCGCCACTGGACGGGCTTTTTTTTGTCTAAAACGCCTGCGCCACACGTTCAAGCCCGGCCTGGACAGATTCCACTTCGCCGGTTGCCAGCAAACAGCAGGCCATCTGCAGCTTGATTGAATGCGGAACAGGAACATTTCCGGCAAGACACTGCTCAATCCAGTGGGCTGTAGTATGGGGATCTTTTGCCTCAGGCAATATCACACCGCTATTCTCTTCCCCGCGTTCCAGAACGGCGCGCGTTCCGGCAGAATCGATCAGCATCACCTGTGGACAGCGCTGCGGGTTCGCATAAACCTCGCCTTCCGTGCCGTGCATCAGTAACGCCCTTGCGCCAATTGCCTCAAAGAACTGCCCCACGCGCGCCACGTATTCCGGATGCGAAACGCTGGAGAGACGCAGGGCGACATCTTCGCCAAACGGCGTGGCCAGTTTCGCCAGCGTGTGCGCGCTGTTGCGCACGCCCATGCGCCAGCGCATATCGAGCTGCTTTTCCAGCGGCGGGCAGAGCGTGCCGACCGGGATATAAACAGGCTGATGGCCATCCAGCTTCGCCTGCGCCTGACCGGCATGACGCGTTGGCTCGATGCCCAGCATCCCGAAAATGGTCTCCGTCAGCACGCGGGTGGGATCTTCGCTAACGCCGTGCACCACCACCGGGAACCCCAGCTTGTGTAACAGGATAGCGAGCAGCGGGGTTAAGTTTGCCTGCTTGCGCGCACCGTTGTAGCTCGGGATCACGATCGGCATCGGTTTTGCCACCGGCGGCGTTAAGCGCAGCGTTTGCGCCTGCATGGCTTCATAGAACCCGCGCATCTCCGCTTCACCTTCGCCTTTGATACGCAGCGCGATCAGAATGCCCCCCATCTCCAGGTCGGGGACGTCGCCCTCCAGCATGCGGGTATAAAGCGCACGCGCGGTTTCATGGTCCAGATCGCGGGCATGATTTTTCCCGCGCCCTACCTCTTTGATAATTTTGCGATAATCCACGACATTTCTCCTTACAGCAGGTTATCAACAATATAGCCCTGATAATGACTCCGCCGTTAGTTTTTTTGGCCGCCCTGCTGAATTTTATAATTAATTGTTTTGTTGAGGAAATTTATTTTGCAAGAATTAATTGAATTATTTGGAAGCCGCGCGGGACCTTTCCCGGTCCGAGTTTTCTGATTAAATAACCAGCGGTGAGTAGTTGAGACATAACTTCGAATAATGCGTGATGCAGAAGTCGAAAGGAGAAATATACAGGTTTAAATATGAAAAAAGTCACTTTAGGTTTATTCATTACTGCCGCGCTGGGATGCTCTGCATCTTCGTTCGCAGCATCCACCGGTGAAGGGCAAATTAACTTCACAGGTGAAATTATCGATTCCGCCTGTCAGGTCGTTAACGGCTTAAGCAGTCCGCTGAATGTTGCGCTGGGCAAAGTATCCAAAACAACATTTACTGGTGTAGGCTCTACCAGCACCTTAACGAAATTTGATATTCAGTTAAAAGACTGCCCGGAAACGGTCACGTCTGCAGCCATTAATTTCGGTGGTACGCCAGATGCGGACAATAACACCACGCTGTCCTTGACCCCGGGTGCGACGACTGCAGCTGGCGTGGCGATTCAGCTGGTTGATTCTTCCGAACAGCCTGTCAGTTTATATACGCCTTCCAAGCAGTACCCTTTAGCTGCTGGAACGACGGTAAATAATCTGGAGTTTGGCGCGCGTTATATTCAGACTCAGGCATCGATCACTGCCGGCCAGGCTAACTCAGCCTCTACTTTTACAGTTATTTATAACTGATACGATCAATGAGGAGATATTCGTCTTCACGCGAAGGCTAATATTTCCTCTTTCATTGAGACAGATTTATGCGACACAGTTATTTATTAAGCGCACTTTTACTGACCGCAGTAACAGCCCATGCAGGTGTGATTATTAATGGCACTCGACTGGTTTATCAGGGAGAGAAAAAAGAGTCTTCGATTGGGATTTCCAATCCGGATGAGATTAACTATCTGGTACAGTCCTGGGTGGATACCGGTTTGAAAAAAGGCGGTAAAGCGCCATTTCTGATTACTCCACCGCTGTTCCGTCTGAACGCTAAAGAAGATAACGTGTTGCGTGTAGTGCGCACCGGCGGAAATATGCCAGAAGACCGCGAGTCGTTGTACTGGTTAAATATTAAAGCCATTCCTTCTTCAAGCCATGAAGAGGGCATTAATACATTACAAATAGCCATTAATACCCGTATTAAATTGCTGTATCGCCCTGCATCGATTAAAGGTAAACCCGAAGCAGTTGCTGACAAACTGGAATGGCACCGCGAAGGCAATGATCTGGTGGTAAACAATCCCACGCCTTTCTATATGAATTTCCAGAGCGTTACGCTGAACGGCCAAAAAGTGGCAAAAGCGACCTGGGCTGTGCCAAATACCTCTACCCGCTTTGCTCTTCCGGTAAATATGCGCGGTAACACCGTAAGCTGGTCGGTCATTACCGATTACGGAAGCATCAGTAAAACCTGGTCTGCATCCGTTCGTTAATACTCTGTTGACGCCTGAATAATCATGTACAGCACAAATAAGCCGCTATTACGTCGACTGCGTGAAATGCTGCCCACTTTTTGTGGAATAGCGGTGACATGCTGCGCGCTGCAGGCCCACGCTGATGATTATTTTAACCCTGCCCTGCTGGATATTGATAATCCAGAGCAGGCAAAGACCGATCTCTCTGTTTATGAAAAAGGTCCCGGTCAGGCGCCAGGTAAATATCAGGTCACGGTGTTCGTCAATAACAATAAAATCGACACCCGTGACGTCCTTTTTACATTACAAAAAGATGCTCAGGGAGAAGATTCCCTGCAGCCTTGCCTGAGTCTGGATGAATTAACGCGTCTGGGCATCAAGACCAAAGATTATCCAACGCTGGCGGCAAAAGGGGAATGCGCGGACCTCAGCGCCATTCCTTCGGCCTCGGCAACTTTCCGCATTAAAAACCAGCAACTACTGCTGAGTATTCCCCAGTCGGCTCTGGGCCAGGTGCCTCGCGGCTACATCGACCCAAAAGAGTATGACGAAGGGATCACCGCGGGCATCCTGAACTATAGCGTTAACGCCAGCCAAAGCCGCGCTCGCCAACAAGGAGAAGCGGACAACAGCAGCCAGTTTATTAACCTGCGCCCCGGTTTTAACATTGGTGCCTGGCGCGTGCGTAATTACATTACCTGGAACCACAATTCGGATGGCGGTCAGGACGACGGCAAGCTGAACACGGTCTACACCTATGCCCAGCGCGATATCGTGGGGCTGAAGAGCGAGCTGACCGTGGGACAGAGCAGCACCCAGGCCGACGTTTTCGACAGTGTCTCTTACACTGGCGCACAGCTGGCTACCGAAAGCGACATGCTGCCGGACAGCGAGCGCGGGTATGCCCCGGTGGTACGCGGTACGGCGCACAGTAACGCCCAGGTGGTGGTTCGCCAGAATGGCTACGTTATCTACCAAAACACCGTCGCCCCGGGCGCGTTTGAGATTAACGATCTCTACCCTACCGGCAGCAGCGGCGATCTGAACGTCACGGTAAAAGAGACCGACGGCAGCGAGAGTCATTTCGTGGTGCCGTTTGCCTCCGTGCCGGTGCTGCAGCGGGAAAAACACCTGAAGTACAGCGTCGCTGCGGGGCGCTACCGTTCATACGATAAAGAGGTTGAGAAGACCCCTTTCGCCCAGGGCAGCGCCATCTATGGCCTGTCACACGGCGTCACCGTTTACGGCGGTACGCAACAAAGTTCGCATTACCACTCCGCCGCGCTCGGTGCAGGGAAAAACTTTGGCGATCTCGGAGCGTTCTCCCTGGACGTTACCCGCGCCAAAGCGTTACTGAAAAAGCGCAAAACCAGCAAAGGACAATCCCTTCGTCTGCGCTACAGCAAAAATTTTACCGCGACCGGCACTAACTTTTCGCTGGCGGGTTATCGCTACAACAGCAAAGGGTTTTATACCCTGCAGGACACCATGGAGTCCTGGACCAGTGCAAACGACTGGTCCGCTCCACAGCAGCGCCGCTCGCGGGCGGAGGCCACCATCGACCAGACCCTGGGCGACAAGTGGGGTTCGGTGACGCTAAGCCTGGTGAAAGAGCGTTACTGGAGCCAGAGTCAGGATATGACCTCCCTGAGCGTTAACTACAACAACAGCTGGCACGGCGTGAGCTATAGCCTGAGCTACAGCGTCAATAAAAACAGCAACGACACGGACGAGGACGGTAAATCCATCAGCTATGACCGACAAATCGGCCTCAACGTGTCGGTTCCACTCGACCGCTGGCTGCCTAACACCTGGGCAAACTACAGCCTGAACAACAGTAAAGACGGCACCACCCACAACCTGGGGCTGAATGGTACCGCGCTGGAGGGAGACAAGCTGAGCTGGAACGTGCAGCAGGGGCTGGACAGCGCCAATAACAACACCGCCACCAGTATGAATGCGGATTACAAAGGCACCTACGGTGAAGTGCACGGCGGCGTAAGCCAGGACAGCCATCAGCACACCGTGAACGCCGGGATCCAGGGCGGCATTGTCGCCCACTCTGACGGCATCACCTTCGGTCAGACCCTGGGAGAAACCGTGGTGCTGATTAAAGCGCCGGGCACGCATGGCACACACGTTGCCAACCAGACGGGCGTGGAAACGGACTATCGCGGCTATACGCTGGTGCCGTTTGTCACTCCGTGGCGTCACACCCCAATTTCGCTGGACACGGAGACACTGCCAGAAGATGCCGACGTGACGCACACCTCGCAGACGGTTACACCAACACGCGGCGCGATAGTTCGTGCCAGCTTCGATACACGCGTGGGCAACCGCGTCTTAATGACGCTGGCCTGGAAAGACAAACCGCTACCCTTCGGCGCAACGGTTACCACGGAAGATAAGAGCAGTGAATTTATCGTCGGTAACGACGGCGTGGTGTATCTCACCGGACTGCCGCAGCACGGACGCCTTTTCGTTTCCTGGGGCAAGGAGGGGAGCGAGCATTGCGTCGCCGATTACGCCCTGATGCAAGAGAAAGATAACACCAACATTATTAACGCTGCGGCGCAGTGTCACTGATTAACACCGGACCGATCATGATGCAGATAGCAAGATCATTTTTCTTACTTTTAGTTCTGGCGACGGCGGCACTCTTTATGCCGCATGCGAAAGCTTCTTGCCAATCGCCGAGCCTGCCCGCGCTACTATCATTAACGTCGATTTCAGTCTCCACCAGCCTGCCCGTAGGTTCGACCATTCCGGGAACTGAACGCACCGTGCACATATCGGGAAACTGTTACTACGCGCCGGATGCGGGTCAGCCAATCATCGCGTGCTACAACGGCTTCGGCAAAGAGATCCCCGGGCTCCCTGGCGTCTATGAAACAGGCGTTGCTGGTATCGGCATCTCGCTAAGAAATGATAAAGGACAGCGCGTGACCGGCGCAGCGGACCAGATTTGTTCGGCGAACATGCCCGTAGGTCAGGTCTCCGGTACGATAAACAGCGACTCTACCATCCCCTTTAGCTTTGACGTGATGCTGGAACTGGTAAAAACCAGCGAAACCGTGGCTTCGGGCGCACTGACAATGAGCAATACGCAATTCAACCTTGCAGTGGGACGCGTTGAGGCCCTGGGTGACCCTAATACCGTCTCTTACTCAGGCAATGTTCAGGTAAAAGCAGTGACCTGTTCGGTGTCACCTAAATCCCTGACCGTCACGCTGGGTGATTTTCCGGTAAGCCGTTTTACCGGTCCGGGAACACTGGTCTCCCAGTCGGTATTCAATATCGGCATGCTCTGCGATCGGGATGTACAGCCGGAAATGATGATCACCAGCGCTAATGGCTATGAAACGAATTTTCCCGGCGTGATCAAATTAACGCCGGAAAGCGGCGTCGCCACCGGCGTGGGGGTGAAAATGCTCTTTAACGGCCAGATACCTGTTTTCGGGCAATATATGAATACCTTTACCGCCTATGCCAATATCCAGTCGCAATATCCCTTCAGCGTCTCTTACGAACAAACCAGTTCGGAGGTGACGCCCGGAACGGCGAATGCCGTCGCAACCATTACGGTAGCCTACAAATGAAAACGTTATTAACCCTTTTACTGCTTGGAGTGGCCAGCCAGAGCCTGGCGGAAGAAATTCAACTCGATGTTCGCGGAAACATTTATGCCAACGCCTGCCAGGTGGACAGCGCCAGCCAGAACCTGACGGTCAATCTGGGCAAAGCGAATACCGGCGATTTTAAGGATGTGGGCGATACCGGACAATGGAAATCATTCGACTTAACCCTGTCGAAATGCCCAACCACTTCCGTGCTGGCCACGGCCACCTTTCACGGTCAGCCAGACAGCCTTCATCCGACTAAATTCGCCAGCACCGGAACCGCGAAAGGACTGGCGCTGGAGCTTGCCGACCCGCAGGACCAGATCTCGCTTGCCCCGGACGCCAGCTTCAGCGTGCTGATCAACCAGAACAATCACACGGCGGATTTCCCGCTGGCCGCCCGCTATTACGCCACCTCATTGCCGGTCACGGCAGGAACGTTCAGCAGCGTGGTGCAGGTGACCTTCATTTACCAGTAGGACCGCGCCCCTTAGCACGGATGCTTTTCTTGCGCCCGGCGGCTGGTTTTGCCGGGCGTTTTTTTACCTCGGGCACCTCTGGCTGTTCGATCGGGAAGATCGGCAGCGCGTTCAGTAGCCGTTGGCCGTAATTTTTGGTGAGCAGGCGTTTATCATAAATCACCACCTCTCCCCAGCAGCCGTGGCTTCGAATCAAGCGACCGACCTGCTGAATGAGGTTAAACGACGCCGCAGGTAAGCTTTGCACCTCAAACGGATAGCGATTGAGGCTTTTCAGCCACTCCCCTTCGGTGATCACCACCGGGCTATCGATAGGCGGGAAGGCGATTTTATGTATATGCACCTGCGTCAGGTAATCGCCCTTCAAATCCAGACCTTCCGCGAAGGACTGTAATCCGACCAGCACGCTGCGCTCGCCGTTATCAATGCGTTTGCGGTGCGTTTCCACCAGCCGGTAGCGCGGCTGATCGCCCTGCACCAGCAGCAATAAACGCAGATCGGTGACGTGTTCGAGGAAGCGCTGCATCGCGCGTCCGCTGGCAAACAGCACCAGCATGCCGGGGTATTTCCTGCTCTCAACCTGTTCACGGAAGTAGGCCGCCATTTCCGCAATGTGCTGCTCTTCGTTGTCGATGAGCGGCTCGTAATTCATGCGCGGGATCACCAGCTTCCCCTGCTCGCAGTGGTTAAACGGCGAGTCCAGCGCGACAAAACGATCGCCCGCTTTCTCTTTAAGCCCGCTCATTTCCTGCAAACGAGAAAAACTGTTCAGGGAGCGCAGCGTGGCGGAGGTGACCACCACGTGCGGTACGCTGCGCCAGATGAGCTTTTCCAGCTGATCGGCCACGCGGATGCCCACGCAGTGGAAAAAGAGATGCACCTGGCCGTCTCGCACTTCACGGGTGGCCCATTTGGTGACCGGCGCGCCCGACGCCTGCGCCATCGAGGCCAGCCGCCAGAGCTTGCTCTGCGCTTCGAACATCCCCAGCGCACGGTTCATTTGCAGAAGGATACGGTGAAGGCGAACAACGTCATGGGTGCCGGTTTTCTCGCTGAGATCGTTCAGGAACATCTCCGCCAGCCCGCGCAGCTTTTCCAGATGCTTCGCCAGCTGCTGGCAGATCTCCATCACCTCGTCCGGCAGTTCGCCCATGGCAAAGCGATGTTCGGCCTCCTGGGTTGCCGGAAGATAAAGATTCAGGATGTTGTTCAGCGACGAGATAAGGCTGTAAACCTCTTCACAGTGGTCGCTCAGACGCTCCGGTACCGCCAGCGGCGGCGTGGTTTTCGGGCGGAACTGCTCCATGCAGGTGGCGACAAGCTTGCAGAAGAGATCCAGCTGCAGGCGGAACCAGGGCGCGGTAATTTCCGCGCTCATCTCCAGCGCGTCGCGCGCCACGTCGGGCAGATGGTGTCCTTCGTCGAGCACCAGCAGCAGGTTTTTCGGCTCCGGCAGCACCGCTTCGCTCTCCAGCGCCGCCATCACCAGGGCGTGGTTAGCCACCACCACTTCGGCTTCCTGAATTTCGCGCCGCGCGACGAAGAACGGGCATTCGCGGTAGTAGTGACAGTTGCGGTTCAGACAGCTGGCTTTGTCGGTGCTGAGCCTGCGCCACAGATCGTCGCTGATGGCTTTATCGGTGTGATCGCGCAGGCCGTCCCACTTATAGCCATCAAGATCGCCTTTCAGCGTTGCGCAGAGCTCCTGCTCGGCTTTGTTGTTTGGCGTGAGATCGTCGTCGAGGAACGCCAACAAATCCTGTTGCGACGCCTCGCTGCTGGCAAGCCCTGCCAGGTTACGCGGGCAGACGTAGCGCCCGCGGCCGAAGGCGGCCGTAAACCGCAGGTCGGGGATGATTTTGCGCAGCAGCGGTAAATCTTTACTAAAGATCTGGTCCTGCAAGGCCACGTTGGCGGTGCTGACCACCAGCGTTTTGTCCTCTTCCCGCGCAATCGCGATGCCGGGAATGAGATACGACAGGGTTTTCCCGACGCCGGTCGGGGCTTCAATCGCCAGATGTCGCCCGTCGTCCCCGGCGAGCGTTTTTGCCACGTCGGCAATCATCTGCCGCTGCGGCGCTCGGGGGATAAAGTCGGGGATCTGCTGTTGTAGCGCCTTATACCATGCGCCAATTTGCGCTTTCAGCGCAGCGGTTAAAGCCATCGGAAAACCTGAAACACTGTATAAACAGCCACTATTGTGGCACTTTCTCTTCTCTGCCGCAAAAGAAAAGCCCGGCTTTACGACCGGGCTTCCATATTACTGCGGGTTAGCAGGTTTACGCGGGCGGCGTCGACGCTGCCCTTCCCCTGCCGGCTTGCCTTCGCCGCTGCGCCACGGGTTTTCGCCGGCCGGTTTGCCGTCGTTGCTACGACGCGGCGGTTTGCCGGATGACTTCGGCGCGCCACCTTCGGCACGACGCGGCTGCTGGCCGCGACCGCCGCCGCCCTGACCGCGACCGCCCTGACGACCGTTCTGAATCGGCTCGGCTTTGATTGACGGGTCCACTTCATAGCCCGGGGTTTCGATGCGCGGGATCTCTTTCTTCAGGAGGCGCTCGATGTCGCGCAGCAGCTTGTGCTCGTCCACGCAAACCAGAGAGAGCGCTTCACCGGTGGCCGCCGCACGGCCGGTACGGCCGATACGGTGCACGTAATCTTCCGGCACGTTTGGCAGCTCGTAGTTCACCACGTGCGGCAGCTCTTCAATGTCGAGGCCACGGGCAGCGATGTCGGTGGCCACCAGCACGCGGATGTCGCCGGACTTGAAGTCCGCCAGCGCACGGGTCCGCGCGCCCTGGCTCTTGTTACCGTGGATCGCCGCACTGCGGATGCCGTCTTTGTTCAGCTGTTCAGCCAGGTGGTTGGCACCGTGCTTGGTGCGGGTAAAGACCAGCACCTGCTGCCAGTTACCCTGGCCTATCATCTGGGAGAGCAGTTCCCGCTTGCGCTTTTTATCCACAAAGTGAACGTGCTGCGTCACCTGCTCGGAGGCGGTGTTGCGGCGCGCCACTTCCACTTCCAGCGGGTTATGCAGCAGCTTTTCCGCCAGCGCCTTGATCTCGTCGGAGAAGGTCGCAGAGAAGAGCAGGTTCTGACGACGTGCAGGCAGCTTGGCCAGCACGCGACGAATATCATGGATGAAGCCCATGTCGAGCATGCGGTCGGCTTCGTCCAGCACCAGAATTTCAATGCTATCGAGCTTCACCGCGTTCTGGTGTTCGAGGTCAAGCAGACGGCCCGGCGTTGCTATCAGCACGTCCACGCCGCCGCGCAGCTTCATCATCTGCGGGTTGATGCTGACGCCACCGAAAACCACCAGCGAGCGAATGTTGAGATAGCGGCTATAGTCACGCACGTTCTCGCCAATCTGCGCGGCCAGCTCGCGGGTTGGGGTGAGGATCAGGGCACGAACCGGACGACGGCCTTTGGCGTGCGGCTGATTTTTTACCAGCAGCTCTAACAGCGGCAGGGTAAAGCCCGCGGTTTTACCGGTGCCGGTCTGGGCGCTGGCCATCAGGTCACGTCCCTGAAGAACGGCGGGGATCGCCTGCTGCTGGATTGGGGTTGGCTCAACGTAGCCCTGCTCTGCGATCGCGCGCAGAATTTCCGGGTTCAGGCCAAGGGAATCAAAAGACATAAAAACTCCGAACCGCCCCGACCATCACAGGTGTAGTTTTCAGGGAGATATAACAATTGAGAGGACAAAAACCACAATGTCGCGAAGGAGCGGAGTGTAGCAGCTTTTGTGACGTGGCGCATAAAATATCCCTCCGCATTCCCTCGACGTTAGCGGGAATCAGGCATAATCTTAATCAATCGATTGATTAATTCTTAATGCCGCCATGAATACGACACCCACAACAACCAAAGGTGAACAGGCCAAAAACCAGCTTATCGCCGCCGCGCTGGCGCAGTTTGGTGAGTACGGCCTGCATGCAACCACGCGCGATATCGCCGCGCTGGCCGGGCAGAACATTGCGGCGATTACCTACTATTTTGGCTCAAAAGAAGATTTATATCTCGCCTGCGCCGAGTGGATTGCCGATTTTATCGGCACGCAGTTTCACCCACACGTAGAGGAAGCCACCGCGCTGCTCGGCCAGCCGTCGCCCGATCGCGAGGCCATCCGCCAGCTGATCCTCAATGCCTGTAACAACATGATCCGCCTGCTGACGCACGACGATACGCTCAACCTGAGCAAGTTTATCTCCCGCGAGCAGCTCTCCCCCACTGCCGCCTACCAGCGGGTACACGATCGGGTCATTGCTCCGATGCATACCCACCTGACCCGGCTGATCGCCGCCTATACCGGGCGGGACGCCAGTGATACCGAGACAATTTTGCATACCCACGCCCTGCTGGGTGAAATTCTGGCCTTCCGTCTGGGCAGGGAAACCATCCTGTTACGCACCGGCTGGACACAATTTGATGAGGATAAAGCCGCGCAGATTAGCCAGGTCATCGCCTGTCATCTCGATCTGATCCTGCAAGGCTTAACGCAAAGGAGCCCGAAGTCATGAAAAAACCTGTCGCCATCGTTCTGGTGGTCGTTGTTTTGCTTGCCGCAGGCGTCGGTGGATGGCTGTGGTATCAAGGCCATCAGGATAAAGGCCTGACGCTGTACGGTAACGTGGATATTCGCACGGTGAACATGAGCTTCCGCGTAGGCGGTCGTCTCGCCTCGCTGAGCGTGGACGAAGGCGATGCCATTAAAAGCGGGCAGACGCTGGGGATGCTGGATAAAGCGCCCTATGAAAATGCGCTGCTGCAGGCCAAAGCGGGCGTGTCCGTCGCCCAGGCGCAGTATGACCTGATGCTGGCTGGCTATCGCGACGAAGAGATCGCCCAGGCCGCCGCCGCCGTTAAGCAGGCGCAAGCCGCCTATGACTACGCGCAGAACTTCTACGCGCGCCAGCAGGGGCTGTGGAAAAGCCGCACTATTTCCGCCAACGATCTGGAAAATGCACGCTCGTCCCGCGACCAGGCGCAGGCAACGCTGAAGTCCGCGCAGGATAAATTAAGCCAGTACCACACCGGTAACCGCCCGCAGGATATCGCCCAGGCGAAGGCCAGCCTTGAACAGGCGCAGGCGCAGCTGGCCCAGGCAGAGCTTGATCTGCACGACACCACCTTGATCGCGCCGTCTGACGGCATGCTGATGACCCGCGCCGTGGAGCCGGGCAGCATGCTCAGCGCGGGCAGCACCGTCTTAACGCTCTCCCTGACCCGCCCGGTGTGGGTCCGCGCCTACGTTGATGAGCCAAACCTTGGCCAGATGCAGCCGGGCCGCGAGCTGCTGCTCTATACCGATGGCCGCCCGGACAAGCCGTATCACGGCAAAGTGGGCTTTGTCTCCCCTACCGCCGAATTCACGCCGAAAACCGTTGAAACACCGGACCTGCGTACCGACCTCGTGTATCGCCTGCGCATCATCGTGACCGATGCGGACGACGCGCTGCGTCAGGGCATGCCCGTCACCGTAAAAGTAGACAACGGGGAACGACATGAATGACGCGGTTATTCAGCTCAATAATCTGGTTAAACGCTTCGCGGGAATGGACAAACCGGCCGTCGCGCCGCTGAACTGCACTATCCAGAAAGGCTATGTGACCGGGCTGGTCGGCCCGGACGGCGCGGGGAAAACTACGCTGATGCGGATGCTGGCCGGGCTGCTGAAGCCGGATGAAGGAAGCGCCAGCGTGCTCGGTCTTGACCCGATCGAGGATGACGGAGCCCTTCACGCCATGCTCGGCTATATGCCGCAGAAGTTTGGCCTGTATGAAGACCTGACGGTGATGGAAAACCTGAACCTGTACGCCGACCTGCGCAGCGTAACCGGCGAAGCCCGACAGAAGACCTTCGCCCGCCTGCTGGCGTTCACCTCCCTCGGCCCGTTCACAGACCGGCTGGCGGGCAAGCTGTCCGGTGGGATGAAGCAGAAGCTGGGGCTGGCCTGCACGCTGGTCGGCGAGCCAAAGGTGCTGCTGCTGGACGAGCCCGGCGTTGGCGTGGACCCGATTTCGCGACGAGAACTGTGGCAGATGGTGCACGAGCTGGCGGGCGACGGGATGCTGATCCTCTGGAGCACCTCCTACCTCGACGAAGCGGAGCAGTGCCGTGACGTACTGCTGATGAACGAAGGCGAACTGCTTTATCAGGGCGAGCCGACGACGCTGACGCAGAGCATGGCCGGGCGCAGCTTTCTGCTGCACAGCCCGCAGGAGTCCAACCGCAGGCTGCTGCAGCGGGTTCTCAAACTGCCGCAGGTCAGCGACGGGATGATTCAGGGCCGCTCGGTACGGGTGATCCTCAAAAAAGAGGTCACAGTCGACGATATTCGCCATGCGCCCGGCATGCCGACGATTGAGATGGAAGAGACCGCGCCGCGCTTTGAGGACGCGTTTATCGACCTGCTGGGCGGCGCGGGCACGTCAGAATCGCCGCTTGGGGCGATTCTGCACACGGTGGAAGGCACGCCGGGCGAAACGGTGATCGAAGCCAAATCCCTCACCAAAAAGTTCGGGGATTTCGCCGCCACCGACAACGTGAATTTTGCCGTGAAGCGCGGTGAGATTTTTGGCCTGCTCGGGCCTAACGGCGCGGGAAAATCGACCACCTTTAAGATGATGTGTGGCCTGCTGGTGCCGACGTCCGGCAAGGCGCTGGTGCTGGATATGGACCTGAAGGTCAGCTCCGGCAAGGCGCGCCAGCACCTGGGCTACATGGCGCAGAAGTTTTCCCTGTATGGCAACCTGACGGTCGAGCAGAATCTGCGCTTTTTCTCCGGCGTGTATGGCCTGCGCGGGCGGGCGCAGAACGACAAAATCCGCCGCATGAGCGATGCCTTCGGGTTAACGAACATTGCTTCACACGCCACCGACGAGCTGCCGCTCGGCTTTAAGCAGCGGCTGGCGCTGGCCTGCTCGCTGATGCACGAGCCGGATATTCTGTTTCTGGATGAACCCACGTCTGGCGTTGATCCCATTACCCGCCGCGAGTTTTGGCTGCATATCAACAGCATGGTGGAAAAAGGCGTGACCGTGATGGTGACCACCCACTTCATGGACGAGGCGGAGTACTGCGACCGCATCGGGCTGGTGTATCGCGGCAAGCTGATTGCCCACGGCACGCCGGACGACCTGAAAAACCAGGCCGCCGACGATGCGGTACCGGACCCGACCATGGAGCAGGCGTTTATCACCCTCATCCACGACTGGGATAAGGAGAATGCCCATGCGCAGTAAGGCCATTTCCTGGCGCCGGGTGCGCGCGCTGTGCGTTAAAGAGACGCGGCAGATCGTGCGTGACCCCAGCAGCTGGCTGATTGCGGTAGTGATCCCCCTGCTGCTGCTGTTTATCTTTGGCTACGGCATTAACCTGGATTCCAGCAAGCTGCGGGTCGGGATTTTGCTGGAGCAGCAGAGCAAAGAGGCGCTGGACTTTACCCACGCCATGACCGGTTCGCCCTACATTGACGCCACCATCAGCGACAATCGTCAGGAACTGATCCAGAAGATGCAGGCCGGGAAGATTCGCGGTCTGATCGTCATTCCGGTGAATTTTGCCGCCAACATGGCGCGGGCAAATACCGATGCGCCGATCCAAGTGATTACCGACGGCAGCGAGCCAAACACCGCGAACTTCGTGCAGGGCTACGCGGAGGGGATCTGGCAGCTGTGGCAAATGCAGCGGGCGGAAGATCGGGGTGAAGAATTTAAACCGCTGATCGACGTACAGACCCGCTACTGGTTTAACCCCGCCGCCATCAGCCAGCACTTTATTATTCCGGGCGCGGTGACGATTATCATGACGGTGATTGGCGCGATCCTAACCTCGCTGGTGATCGCCCGCGAGTGGGAGCGCGGCACCATGGAGGCGCTGCTTTCAACCGAAGTGACGCGCGTCGAGCTGCTGCTGTGCAAGCTTATTCCCTACTACTTCCTCGGCATGCTGGCGATGCTGCTCTGTATGCTGGTGTCCGTCTTTATCCTCGGCGTGCCGTATCGCGGCTCGCTGGTCGTGCTGTTCTTTATCACCAGCCTGTTTTTACTCAGCACGCTTGGCATGGGGTTACTCATCTCCACCATCACCCGCAACCAGTTTAACGCCGCGCAGGTGGCGCTGAACGCCGCTTTTCTGCCGTCAATAATGCTCTCAGGGTTTATCTTCCAGATAGACAGTATGCCTGCCGTCATCCGCGCCGTGACCTACATTATCCCGGCGCGCTACTTCGTGAGCACGCTGCAAAGCCTGTTCCTGGCGGGGAATATTCCGGTAGTGCTGATTATCAACACGCTGTTTTTAATGGCGTCGGCGGTGATGTTTATCGGTTTGACGTGGATGAAAACCAAACGGCGGTTAGATTAAGGAGCGCGCATGTTTCACCGTTTATGGACGTTAATACGCAAAGAGCTGCAATCCCTGCTGCGCGAGCCGCAAACCCGCGCCATTCTGGTCTTGCCGGTGCTGATCCAGGTATTACTGTTCCCGTTTGCCGCCACGCTGGAGGTGACCAACGCCACCATTGCCATTTACAACGAAGACAACGGCAAACACTCCGTCGAGCTAACGCAGCGCTTTGCGCGTGCGAAAGCCTTTACCCACATCCTGCTGCTGAAAAGCCCGCAGGAGATCCAGCCCACCATCGACACGCAAAAAGCGCTGCTGCTGGTGCGGTTCCCGGCGGATTTTTCCCGTAATCTGGATACCTTCCAGACCGCGCCGATGCAGCTGATCCTCGACGGGCGTAACTCCAACAGCGCCCAGATAGCCGCCAACTATCTGCAGCAGGTGGTGAAGGATTACCAGCAGGAGCTGATGGACGGCAAACCGAAGCCCAACAACAGCGAGCTGGTGGTGCGCAACTGGTATAACCCGAATCTGGACTACAAGTGGTTCGTGGTGCCGTCGCTAATCGCCATGATCACCACCATCGGGGTGATGATTGTGACCTCTCTCTCCGTCGCCCGCGAGCGTGAACAGGGCACGCTGGATCAGCTGCTGGTCTCCCCGCTCGCCACCTGGCAAATTTTCGTCGGCAAAGCGGTGCCGGCGCTGATCGTCGCGACGTTCCAGGCCACCATCGTGCTGGGAGTCGGTATTTGGGCCTATCAGATCCCGTTCGCAGGTTCGCTGGCGCTGTTTTACTTCACGATGGTGATTTACGGGCTGTCGCTGGTGGGGTTTGGGCTGCTGATCTCGGCGCTCTGCTCGACGCAGCAGCAGGCGTTTATCGGGGTATTCGTCTTTATGATGCCCGCGATTTTGCTCTCGGGCTATGTTTCTCCCGTCGAGAACATGCCGGTATGGCTACAGGATCTGACGTGGGTAAATCCGATTCGACACTTTACGGACATCACCAAGCAAATCTATCTGAAGGATGCGAGTCTGGATATCGTCTGGGGAAGTTTGTGGCCACTACTGGTCATAGCGGCCACGACGGGCTCAGTGGCGTACGCGATGTTTAGACGCAACATCGCGTAGCTTTTTCTCTTTGGTCAGCAACGAGACCACCGCAGGCCCTGCGAGGATAGCCAGACCCGCCAGGGCCAGCAGCAGGTTGTTTTGCAGCACGCGTGACAGCAGCCACAGAACAATCATCGCCGCACCAAAGTACCAGGTGGTGGTGAGCTCTTCGAGCACGTCACCCACCTCGCGCCAGCGCGCTTCATGGTGGCGCTGTAAGAACAGCATCGACAGCACGGTGACGCCGTAAAGGACGCATAGCCCCAGGCCAACGCGCACCAGCGTGCCGCTCATCCAGCCCATCACCAGTACGGCCACGACCAGTAAATGCAACATTATCTGCCAGCAACTCAGGCCAGTTGCGACACGAACACGTTGTTGCCACTTCATGGCTTCTCTCCTGAAGGATTTTTCTCTGCTTAATCAGACTACCGCACTTTACGGAAAATTCCGTAACGCCGCATCTTTTTGTGACGCCGACTACACTTTATTTTCATTGGGATAGTCACTCAGGAAGGAGCTTATGACGAAAAAAATGCAGCATTTCTCGCTTAAGGTGCTGACGATAAACATTCATAAGGGCTTCACAGCATTTAATCGCCGCTTCATTTTACCGGAGCTGCGCGACGCGGTGCGCACCGTCAGCGCGGATATTGTCTGCCTGCAGGAGGTGATGGGCGCACATGAAGTGCATCCGCTTCACTTTGAGAACTGGCCCGACACGCCGCACTATGAGTTTCTGGCCGACACCATGTGGAGTGATTACGCCTACGGCCGCAACGCGGTCTATCCGGAAGGGCATCACGGCAACGCGGTGCTGTCGCGTTATCCCATTGAACATTATGAAAACCGCGACGTTTCCGTCGGGGAGAGCGAAAAACGCGGCCTGCTCTACTGCCGCATTACGCCTCCCGACCTTGAGCTGCCCATCCATGTCGGCTGCGTTCACCTGGGCCTGCGCGAAGCCCATCGTCAGGCGCAGCTGAAAATGCTGGCCGAATGGACCAATGCGCTTCCCGAAGGTGAACCGGTGGTGGTCGCGGGCGACTTCAACGACTGGCGACAGCGGGCAAATCATCCGCTAAAGGTGGAGGCCGGACTGGAGGAGGTTTTTACGCGCGCCAACGGCAGGCCTGCGCGCACGTTTCCGGTCCGTTTCCCGCTGCTGCGGCTTGACCGCATCTATGTGAAAAATGCCCACGCCAGCAGCCCAACCGCCCTGGCGCTCCTCAACTGGCGGCATCTTTCCGACCATGCGCCGCTCAGCGCGGAGATCCACCTATGAAATGTTCCTGGCAGGAAGGCAACCGGATCACGCTGCTGGTCAACGGGGACGAGTATTACCCGGCCGTGTTTAAGGCGATTGATAATGCCCAGCAGAAGGTGATCCTCGAAACCTTTATCTGGTTCGAAGACAACGTCGGCAAGCAGCTGCACAGCGTGCTGCTGCGCGCCGCCCAGCGCGGCGTCAAAATTGAAGTGCTGCTGGATGGCTATGGCTCGCCGGACCTCAGCGATGCGTTCGTCAACGAACTGACCACCGCGGGGGTGGTGTTCCGCTACTACGATCCCGGCCCTCGCCTTTTCGGCATGCGGACCAACCTTTTCCGCAGGATGCACCGCAAAATTGTGGTGGTGGATGAGACGGTGGCGTTTGTTGGCGGCATTAACTACTCCGCGGAGCATATGTCCGACTACGGCCCGGAAGCGAAGCAGGATTACGCCATTCGCATTGAAGGCCCGGTAGTGCAGGACATTTTGCTGTTTGAGCTGGAGAACCTGCCGGGGAAAGAGGCCGTTCGCCGCTGGTGGCGACGACGTCATCGCCCGGAAGAGAACCGGAAGCCAGGCGAAGCGCAGGCCCTTTTCGTCTGGCGTGATAACGGCGAGCACCGGGACGATATCGAACGTCATTATCTCAAGATGCTCGCCAACGCGAAGCGCGAAGTGATTATTGCTAACGCCTACTTTTTCCCCGGCTATCGCCTGCTGCACGCCATGCGCAATGCGGCCCGGCGCGGGGTACGCGTGAAGCTGATTGTACAGGGCGAACCGGATATGCCGATCGTCAAAGTCGGGGCGCGGCTGCTTTATAACTATCTGGTGAAGGGCGGCGTACAGATCTACGAATACCGCCGTCGGCCGCTGCACGGCAAAGTCGCGCTGATGGACGATCACTGGGCCACCGTGGGCTCCAGTAACCTCGATCCGCTGAGCCTGTCGCTGAATCTTGAAGCCAACCTGATCATTCACGATCGTCAGTTTAATCAGACCCTGCGGGATAACCTGCAGGCGCTAATCGTCAATGACTGCGTGCGTGTGGATGAGTCCATGGTTCCCAAACGCACCTGGTGGAACCTGGGCATCAGCGTGGTGGTGTTCCACTTCCTGCGGCATTTCCCGGCGATGGTCGGCTGGCTGCCGGCGCATACGCCGAAGCTGGCGCAGGTGGACCCGCCGGTACAACCCGAAATGGAAACCCAGGACCGCATAGAAGCGGAAGATGGAGGCAAACCCTGATGTCGAAATCGCATCCACGCTGGCGGCTGGCAAAAAAGATCCTGACATGGCTGTTTTTTATTGCGGTCGCGGTTCTGCTGGTGGTCTACGCGCAGAAAGTTGACTGGGAAGAGGTGTGGAAGGTTATCCGCAACTATAACCGGATGGTGCTGCTGGGCGCTGCAGGGTTGGTCATTGTGAGCTACCTGATGTACGGCTGCTATGACCTGCTGGGTCGCGCCTACTGCGGCCACAAGCTGGCCAAACGTCAGGTGATGCTGGTGTCGTTTATCTGCTACGCCTTTAACCTGACGCTGAGCACCTGGGTTGGGGGGATTGGCATGCGCTATCGCCTCTACTCGCGGCTCGGCCTGCCGGGCGGGACCATCACGCGCATTTTCTCGTTAAGCATCACCACCAACTGGCTGGGCTATATTTTGCTCGGCGGGGTGATCTTCACCATCGGCGTGGTGCAGCTGCCCGCGCACTGGTATATCGATGAGGCCACTCTGCGCATTCTGGGCATCGTACTGCTGCTGATCATCGCCGTGTATCTGTGGGCCTGCGCGTTTGCCAGACGCCGCCATATGACCATCAAGGGGCAAAAGCTGGTGCTGCCCTCGTGGAAGTTTGCGGTGCTGCAGATGGCGGTCTCTAGCGCCAACTGGATGGCGATGGGGGCCATTATCTGGCTGCTAATCGGCGAGGACGTGAACTACTTCTTCGTGCTGGGCGTGCTGCTGGTGAGCAGCATTGCCGGGGTGATTGTGCATATTCCGGCGGGGATCGGCGTGCTGGAAGCGGTATTTATTGCCCTGCTGGCCGGGGAGCATGTCTCTCAGGGAACGATTATTGCGGCCCTGCTGGCGTACCGCATGCTGTATTACTTCCTGCCGCTGGCGCTGGCAACGGTCTGCTATCTGGTTCTGGAGAGCCGGGCGAAAAAGCTGCGGGCGAAGAATGAGAGGATGCTCGCGAAGTGAATAAGTCGGGTGGCGGCTTCGCCTTACCCGACCTACGGTTCGCGCTTCGCAGGACGGGTAAGGCGAAGCCGCCACCCGGCAAAGCAATCTTAACGACGGTTGCCAAGAATTCGCAGCAGCATCAGGAACAGGTTGATGAAGTCCAGATACAGCGTCAGCGCGCCCAGAATCGAGTATTTGCGCAGGTTGGAACTGTCGCGCACGTCGATCTGCTCACCGATGTTTTTCAGCTTCTGGGTGTCATAGGCCGTTAACCCCACGAAGAGTACCACCCCGATATAGGTCACAGCCCACATCAGCGCGTCGCTCTTCAGCCACAGGTTCACCAGCGACGCCAGCACAATCCCGATCAGCCCCATAAACAGCATGCTGCCGAAGCCGCTCAGATCGCGCTTCGTGGTGTAACCGTACAGGCTCATCGCACCAAACATCCCGCCGGTCACCACGAAGGTGCTGGCGATGGATGAATAGGTGTAAACGATGAAAATACTGGAAAGCGTCAGGCCCGTTAGCGCCGAATAGAGCATAAACAGGGTCGTTGCCATGCCGGCACTCAGCTTGTGCACCAGACCAGAAAGCACAAACACCAGCGCCAGCTGCGCGATAATCAGCCCAAAGAAGGTGATTTTGCTGGAGAAGATAAACATCATCAGCTCCGGCGTGTTCGCTGCATACCACGCGATAAACGCGGTAAGCAGCAGGCCAACCGTCATCCAGCCATACACCTGAGCCATATACGTCTGCAGGCCGCTACGGGTCTGCTGTACTATTGAATCGGAACGCGGAAATCGGTCCATGATTCACTCCTGATTAAGATTAAGTAGACACACTCGTTAAGAGTAACACATCCACGTAAACCAACTACCAACGGCTGGCGGCCTGCTTATCGCTGTCGCGAGATTCTACCCAGCGATCCCCTTCCGGCGTGGCTTCGCGCTTCCAGAACGGGGCTTTGGTTTTGAGGAAATCCATAATGAACTCCCCTGCCGCAAACGCGCTGCCGCGGTGGGCGCTGGTCACGCCGACGAAGACAATCTCCTCGCCGGGCCACATCTCGCCGATACGGTGAATAACCGTGACGCGCCCGAGCGGCCAGCGGCCTCGCGCCTCGTCGACAATCTCCGCCAGCGATTTCTCCGTCATGCCGGGATAGTGCTCCAGCGTCAGCGCCTTCACGCTGTCACCGAGGTTGTGATTGCGCACCTTGCCGGTAAAGGTCACGACCGCGCCGTCTTCATCGCGTTCCGCCAGCCAGCCGTATTCGGTCCCTACGTTAAAACGCTCAGGACTCACCAGAATTCGGGTTTCAGCCATCTTAGCCCCCTGTCACCGGCGGGAAGAAGGCCACTTCATCCCCTGCGTTCAGCGGATGGGTGAATTCCACCAGCGTCTGGTTAACGGCGGCCAGCAGCTTGCCTTCGTCGAGCGCCAGCGCCCAGCGGTCGCTTTGTGCCGCCAGATGCGCGCGCAGGGCAGCAACGTTATCAAAAGACGCATCCAGCGTCAGGCTATCGGTATTCACCAGCTCGCGCACCTGCGCAAAAAAGAGCACCTTAATCATGGCTGTCCACCTTAAAATCACCGGATTTGCCACCGCTTTTCGCCAGCAGACGCACCGGGCCAATCACCATATCTTTCTGCACCGCTTTGCACATGTCGTAGATGGTCAGCGCGGCAACGGAGGCCGCCGTCAGCGCCTCCATCTCCACGCCGGTTTTGCCGGTTAAGCGGCAGAGTGACTCAATGCGCACGCGATTGTGCTCCGGCTGCGCCTGCAGGTTCACTTCCACTTTGCTCAGCATCAGCGGATGGCACAGCGGAATGAGATCCCAGGTCCGTTTGGCGGCCTGAATTCCCGCAATGCGCGCGGTTGCAAACACGTCACCCTTATGATGGCTGCCGTCGATAATCATCGCCAGCGTCTCCGGCAGCATGGTGACGAACGCTTCCGCGCGCGCCTCGCGCACCGTTTCCGCTTTGGCGGAAACATCCACCATATGCGCTTCACCGGCGGCGTTAATGTGGGTCAGTTGTGACATAGCTTATTTCTTTAAATGGGGATGGAAATTACACGGACGGGTACGGGCATCCAGCTGCGGGGCGATGATGTTTTCCCACGCGGTGCGGCAGGCTTTGGTCGAGCCCGGCATGGCGAAAATCAGGGTTTTGTTAGCCACGCCCGCCACGGCGCGCGATTGAAGCGTGGAGGTACCAATCTCTTCAAAGGAGAGCATGCGGAACACTTCGCCGAAGCCTTCCACCTCGCGGTCGAACAGCGGGATTAGCGCTTCGGGGGCCTGATCGCCTGCAGTAAAGCCGGTGCCGCCGGTGATCAGCACCACCTGAACTTCATCGCTGGCGATCCACTGAGAGACCTGCGCGCGAATGGCGTAGCGGTTCTCCTTCACGATCGCTTTATCAACGATGTTATGTCCTGCGTCATGGGCCGCATCGCGCAGCCAGTGGCCGGAGGTATCATCCTCTTCGCCACGGCGGTCGGAAACGGTAAGAATAGCAATGCGTGTCGGGATAAATTCTGCGCTTACCTGACTCATCTTCTGATTCCTTCTTAAGCCTGATTACCCGCCGATGTAGGACAGGTTCTGAGTAATACCGGTATTGCCCTGATGCAGGAAGTGGGTCTGTTTTTTATGCGTCAGCGCTTCAGAAATGCGTGCTTCAAGCGCGTCCTGCTGAGCATCGTCTTCCAGCAGATCGCGAAGGTCCACGCCGCCGTCGCCGAACAGGCAGAGATGGAGCTTGCCCACGGAGGAGACGCGCAGGCGGTTGCAGCTGGCACAGAAGTCTTTCTCGTAAGGCATGATAAGCCCAATTTCGCCTTCGTAATCAGGATGGCAGAAGACCTGCGCCGGACCGTCGCTGCGCTGGCGGATCTGGTGGATCCAGCCGCGTCTCAGCAGCTCGTCGCGCAGCACCATGCCGGAGATGTGATGGCGGCGAAACAGCTCGCTGCCCTCGCCGGTTTCCATCAGCTCGATAAAACGCAGCTGAATGGGGCGGGATTGGATCCACGCCAGGAAGGTGTCCAGCTGATGATGGTTTACATCGCGCAGCAGCACCGTGTTGACTTTGACTTTTTCGAAGCCGGCCGCAAATGCAGCATCGATACCGTCCATGACCTGCTGGAATTTATCCTGGCCGGTAATGGCGTGGAACTGGCGGGCATCCAGACTGTCCACGCTGACGTTAATGGCGGTTAGGCCCGCATCGCGCCAGGTGGCCACGTCACGCGCCATACGGTAACCGTTGGTGGTCACCGCAATCTGGCGGATACGTTCGTTTTCACGCACGGCGGCAATGATGTCGGGGAAATCGCGGCGCAGCGAGGGTTCACCGCCGGTAAGGCGAACTTTTTCGGTGCCGAGCTCAGAGAAGGCGCGCGTGACGCGGCGCACTTCATCCACGGAGAGAAAGCCGTTATTGGTAACGCTGCCCGGTTTGTAGCCGTCGGGCAGGCAGTAGGTGCAACGGAAGTTGCACACATCGGTAATCGACAGACGTAAGTAATAAAACTTACGCGCGAAAGCATCAGTAAGTTGTGAAGCCATGTACACCTTTCCAGATCGGGAGGCACAGTCATTTCTTTCTGTACCCTGGTGGCAAATTCGCCACGGCCAGAGCGCCATATCTTTCGACACAGGCACAAGGGCTAGAGTGTATGTTTTCATTTTTGAAAACGTGGTTAGGGCGATAGTAGCGCGGAAATTCTCACGGCGCCATTGTCGCCTTTCGCTATATAATTACGTATATAGCGAATCAATCCTGCATTTTCGCTACAGAATACCTAAAAACCGCATATTCACATTGATATACGTCATTTTGCATCGGGTGAGGCATCGTCTTTTAGGGGTAGTTAGGTTACTGTTACGCGATCGAACGTGATAAGGAATACGTATGCGCAATCGCACTTTTGCGGATCTTGACCGAGTGGTCGCTCTTGGCGGAGGACACGGCTTAGGCCGGGTTATGTCCTCTTTATCGTCACTCGGCTCAAGGCTGACAGGGATAGTGACTACCACCGATAACGGCGGCTCAACCGGGCGCATTCGTCGTGCCGAAGGCGGCATTGCCTGGGGAGATATGCGCAACTGCCTGAACCAGTTAATTACCGAGCCGAGCGTCGCATCGGCGATGTTTGAGTACCGTTTTGGCGGCAATGGCGAACTTTCCGGGCATAACCTTGGAAATCTGATGTTAAAGGCATTGGATCACCTGAGCGTACGGCCTCTGGAAGCCATTAACTTGATCCGTAATCTGCTGAAAGTGGACGCATTCCTGATCCCCATGTCTGAACAACCGGTTGACTTAATGGCAATCGACGCCGAAGGGCACGAAGTTTACGGCGAGGTGAATATCGACCAGCTCCTCCTGCCGCCAGCGGAGTTGATGACCTATCCGAGCGTGCCCGCCACGCGAGAAGCGGTGGAGGCCATCGGGGAAGCGGATCTTATCCTGATCGGTCCGGGCAGTTTTTACACCAGCCTGATGCCCATTCTGCTGGTGAAAGAGCTGGCGCAGGCGCTGCGCCGCACTCCTGCCCCGATGGTTTACATCGGCAATTTAGGCCGTGAGCTGAGTCCGGCAGCCGCAAGCCTGTCGCTGGCGGATAAACTCAGCCTGATGGAGCATTACGTCGGTAAGAAGATCATTGACGGCGTGGTGGTTGGGCCGAAGGTGGATGTGTCCGGCATCGGCGATCGTGTGGTGATTCAGGAGCCGCTGGAGGCTTCAGACATTAAATATCGCCACGATCGCCATCTGCTGCGCGAGGCGCTGGAGAAGGCGATTCAGGCGCTGGGCTGACAATAAAACCCGGTGGCGCTGCGCTTAGCGGAGCGACAAAAGGCGCGAATCCCGCAGGCCCGGTAAGCGCAGCGCCACCGGGCAAAACTAACCTATGATGCCGCGATAAACAGATCCCGCAGCTGATGTAGCTGGTCGCGGATCTGCGCCGCCTCTTCGAACTCCAGGTTCTGCGCGTGCTGCATCATCTGCCCTTCCAGCTCGTGGATTTTCTGCTGCAGCGCTTTCGGCGTCAGCACGACGGTATCTTCTTCCACCACTGAACGCGCCTTGCCGCGGCCTTTCGCTTTGGTTTTGGCAATGTTCTGACCCAACGCCAGAATATCCACCACCCTCTTGTTCAGCCCCTGCGGCGTAATGCCGTGTTCTTCGTTGTAGCGCTGCTGTTTCTCGCGGCGGCGTTCCGTCTCGCCAATCGCTTTCGCCATCGACGGGGTAATTTTGTCACCGTACAAAATCGCTTTACCGTTGACGTTACGCGCGGCGCGGCCAATGGTCTGAATCAGCGAACGCTCGGAACGCAGGAAGCCCTCTTTATCCGCGTCCAGAATCGCCACCAGCGAGACCTCCGGCATATCCAGACCTTCTCGCAGCAGGTTGATCCCTACCAGCACGTCAAACTCGCCCAGACGCAGATCGCGGATGATCTCCATGCGCTCCACGGTATCGATATCCGAGTGAAGATAACGCACCTTCTCGCCGTGCTCTTCGAGATACTCGGTGAGGTCTTCCGCCATACGCTTGGTGAGCGTGGTCACCAGCACGCGCTCGTTAATGGCGGAACGGGCGCGGATCTCAGAGAGCAGGTCGTCCACCTGCGTTGCCACCGGACGCACCTCGATGATCGGGTCCAGCAATCCAGTCGGACGCACCACCTGGTCCACCACCTCATCGCCGGATTTTTCCAGCTCGTAGTTGCCCGGCGTGGCCGAGACGTAGATGGTTTGCGGCGCCAGCGCCTCAAATTCTTCAAACTTCATCGGACGGTTATCCAGCGCTGACGGCAGGCGGAAACCATACTCCACCAGCGTCTCTTTACGCGCCCGGTCGCCGCGGTACATCCCGCCGATCTGCGGGATCGTGACGTGGGATTCGTCGATCACCAGCAAACCGTCGGCCGGAAGGTAATCAAACAGCGTCGGCGGCGGCTCGCCGGGCCCGCGCCCGGAGAGGAAGCGCGAGTAGTTTTCAATGCCGGAGCAGTAGCCCAGCTCGTTCATCATCTCAAGGTCAAACTGGGTACGCTGGCTCAGGCGCTGCTCTTCGAGCAGCTTATTGTTCGCCAGCAGAACCTTACGGCGTTCCGCCAGCTCCACTTTGATCTCTTCCATCGCCTGTACGATACGCTCGCGCGGCGTCACGTAGTGCGTTTTCGGGTAGATGGTGAAGCGCTGGATCACTGACTCAACGTGTCCGGTCAGCGGGTCGAAGAGCGACAGGCGCTCGACCTCCTCGTCAAACAGCTCGACGCGCAGCGCCATATCGTCCGATTCTGCCGGGAAGATGTCGATCACTTCGCCGCGCACGCGGAAGGTGCCGCGCTGGAAGGCCTGATCGTTGCGGGTGTACTGCAGCTCCGCCAGACGACGCAAAATCGCACGCTGGTCGATGATCATCCCCTGCGTCAGGTGCAGCATCATCTTGAGATAGAGATCCGGATCGCCAAGACCGTAGATCGCGGAAACCGAGGCGACGACCACCACATCACGACGCTCAAGAAGCGCCTTAGTGGCCGACAGTCGCATCTGCTCGATGTGTTCGTTCACCGAGGCATCCTTCTCGATGAAGGTGTCAGAGCTCGGCACATAGGCTTCAGGCTGGTAGTAATCGTAGTAGGAGACGAAATACTCCACCGCGTTTTCCGGGAAGAACTCTTTCATTTCGCCGTATAGCTGCGCCGCCAGGGTTTTATTGGGTGCCAGCACCATCGTTGGGCGCTGGAGATCCGCAATCACGTTGGCGATGGTGAACGTTTTACCCGAGCCGGTTACCCCCAGCAGCGTCTGGTGCGCCAGCCCATCTTCCAGCCCCTCTTCCAGACGACGGATCGCCTCAGGCTGATCGCCTGATGGACGGAAAGCAGAATTCAATTTGAACGGTTTACTCATGGGCGACAACCTGATGACGTTATAAGCGGCAGGTGTGTAATTTTACTCCTTGTTGCCAGGAATGCCAGTAAAAAACACTGGATGAAAAACCAGTAGCATGTCAGGATATTTAGCATAGCGCCTGAATGATTAGCGCGATAGCGGCCAAAATTTGGACAGTGGCAACATAAAACACCAGTCAGGTCAGGTTATCCCCAGAACTTTTTCTTTTTTAACATTTGTCAAGCCAGGTAATGATAGTTTTATGGCAACCGGTGACACTTTCATGACGGGAATTGCTTTTATCTAAGCAATTAAAAAATAAACGATATTTTCTAAAGCCGCGTTTCGCGTCAATTTGGGCGAAAGCCGCGTCTTCTCTCGCTTATCGCGTGTTTTCTAACTCTAATGCACATGGTTATCCACAGGAATAGTGGATAACTGCTTCCAGCCCATACAGACTGGCGCTCTGCAAATTCCCGGATTTTCCCACGAGACGGCGACAAAAAATTTTTATAGCTATTTTTTGCTGATTAACAGTTGCGTCATTCATAACCAACCGATGGGATCTTGCTCACATTTTCATCATTTCGGGTTCTGCACCACAACTCATCACCGGCGGCACCGTCAATGTGCAATCCGGTTTTTTATAAACCGCTTTCCGGTGACTTATTCCTAAAAAAGTCGCTTTTTTAATCACTTTCCGCTTTATGGCAGGGGTTTTGCAGAATCAACAGCGAGCCTCACCTACACACATTTTTAAGGAGAGAAAGATGTTGAGTCTGCGTGCTGTGAATCAGTTTTACGGAAGTCAACATACGCTATGGAATGTGGATTTAGATTTTCCGCAAGGGATGTGTACAGGCGTCGTTGGCCTGCCGGGCATGGGTAAAACCACCCTAATGAATTGCATCGCCGGGAAGGTGCCTGTCGAAAGCGGCAGCATCATCTGGTATGAGGCGGGCGCGCCGCCGCGTGATTTGCTAAACCCGCCGCCAGAACAGCGTTCCGGGCCGGAAATTGGCTATGTCTCGCAGGACAGGCGGATCTTCTCCCAGCTAACGATTGAGGAGAACCTGCATATCGCCATGCGCGCGACGGGGAAACCTAACCCGAACGCAAAAAATGACGTTTACGACCTGTTTCCGGCGCTCTATGGGGTGCGACAGACCCGTGCCAACACGCTCTCTCCGGACGACCAGTATCAGCTGGCGCTGGCTAATGCGCTGGTGAACCGTCCACACCTGCTGATCCTCGATGAGCCCCTGCACGGCGCGGGGCACAGCTTCGCCCAGAAGCTGGGACAGCTGCTGGTGCGCTTAAACCGGGAGTTAGGCATGACGGTGCTGTTAGCAGAGCAGCAGATGTCGTTTATCCGCCGGGTGGCTGACCGTTTCTGTATGCTCTATCGCGGGCGTAACGTGGCGCAGGGCCACGTTAACGAACTGGATGACGAGCTTATTGCGCACTGGATGTCGCGGGAAGCAAGACGCTGAGATCGAGATAACGCCCGGTTTCGGCATTTTCCGCGCCGTCAGCAAGCCAGGGGATTTCCCCGAGGCACGGCGCGGGAAGGACGCGCCTGAGCGTCGCCAGATACTCCTGATGGCGTTTACCCGGCGCAACCACGTCGTTGGCTATCCAGCCCGCCAGACGCAGTCCGGCCTGCTGTACGGCCTGCGCGGTCAACATGGCGTGATTGATGCATCCCAGCTTGACGCCGACGACCAGAATGACCGGAAGCTGCTCGGACTTCACCCAGTCGGCAAACGTCTGCGTGTCCGAAAGCGGCGTAAACCAGCCGCCAGCCCCTTCCACCAGCACCCAGTCGGCCTGATTTTCCAGCGTCCGCAATCCGGCGGACAGCACGGCGAAATCAATAGGACGACCTTCAGCAGCGCTGATAATGTGCGGCGAGCTCGGCTCGGCAAAGGTGTACGGATTCACCGCGGAATAGGCGAGTTCAAGGGTGCTGTTACGCTGGAGCGCCAGCGCGTCGGTGTTGCGTAACCCTTCCGCCGTCATCTCGCTGCCGGACGCCACTGGCTTATATCCGGCGGTGTTTTTCCCGAGCATCCGTGCCGCCTGCAGCAGCGCCGAGCTGGCCACCGTTTTACCCACTTCTGTGTCCGTGCCGGTGACAAAATAACGTTCAGTCACGTTCGATAATCCCATGAAAAAGTTGATAGGAGAGCGGGAATTGACCCCGCTGCTGCGGCCAGGCCAGCTCAAGGCGCTGCAGCTGACCGCGGGTGAGCGGTTTTTTCTCGCGTCCGGTATGCAGGTGCGTGGCGCCTATGCCCTTCAGCGAACGCATGGCGCTGAACGCATCGCTAAAATTGAGCGTGATGGTCTGCACTACGCTGCGAGCGCGCCAGCCTGCCAGCGCCTGCGTCACCTGCTCATGCGATAAAAACCGGTTAGCGTGCGGCTGTTCATCGACTGCCTGCCAGGCCTGATTCAGCTCCGGCAGCGAACTTTCCAGCAGGGTGGTAAACGCCACCTTCCCGCCCGGTCGCGCGACGCGATAAAGCTCGCGCAAGGCCTGCGGCAGGCTGCTGCACCACTGAACCGCCAGATGGCTCCAGACCAGATCAAACTGCGCGTCCGCCAGCGGGATCGCCTCGATATCGGCCAGCAGATAGCGATGCGCCGCCTGCTGCTGGCGCGCCTCTTCAAGCATCTGGGCTGAGAGATCGATAGCCGTCACCTGGCTTCCCGCCCCGCGCCAGTAGCGGCTGTTGCTGCCGGGACCACAGCCGGCGTCCAGCACCTGTGGAAAACGGTTCTCGCCAAGCGCGGCCAGAAGCCCCTGCGCGCTCAGACGCTGCAGCTCATCGTGCTGCGAATAGCTCTGCGCGGCGCGGCCAAATGCCGCCGCGATGGCCTGCTTATTCACCGGCATCATGGAGCGCCTCCAGCAACGTCTCAATATCCTGTCGTTCATGCGCCGCCGTCAGGGTTAAGCGCAGACGCGCCGTGCCCGGTGGGACGGTTGGCGGGCGGATGGCGGTGACCCACATGCCGCGCTGGCGCAGCGCCTGTGCCAGCGCCAGCGCGCGGCCGTTTTCTCCGACAATCACCGGCTGGATAGCGCTCTGCGAATCGGGACTGTGGAAAGGCAGCGCCGCTAATCCCTGACGGAAGCGGGCAACATGCTCTGCCAGCCGCTGGCGACGTTCATCCCCTTCCGCGCTGCGTATCACAGCCAGCGACGCAGACAGCGCAACGGCCTGCGCCGGGGGCATGCTGGTGCTGTAGATCAGGTGGCGGGCAAACTGCAGCAGATAGTCGGCGACGGATTCGCTGCACAGCACGGCGGCGCCGCTAACGCCAAAGCCCTTGCCAAAGGTGACAATCAGCAGTTCAGGCTTCACGTTTTGCTGATACGCGCTTCCGCGCCCTTCGTCGCCCATCACGCCGGTGCCGTGGGCATCGTCCACCAGCAGCCAGGCATTCTGTCGCTTTGCGGCCTCGTGCAGCGCGGCAAGCGGCGCGCTGTCGCCGTCCATGCTGAACACTCCTTCGGTGACAGCCAGCTGTTGTCCTTCGCAGGGTTTATCCAGCAGCGCTGCGAGCTGTCCCGCATCGTTATGGGCAAAACGCCGCAGCTGAGCCGGGCTTAAATTTGCCGCCTCCAGCAGGGACGCATGGCTTAAGCGATCGGCAACAATGCGATCGTCCTTCCCCATCAGGGCCGTAATAACCGCCTGATTGGCGGCAAAGCCGGAGATAAACAGCAGCGCGCGCGGGTAGCCCAGCCAGTCGGCAAGCGCCTCTTCCAGCGCATGATGCGCCGTGGTGTACCCGCTGACGTGCCCCGATCCGCCGCTGCCCACGCCAAACCGCTCCGCGCCCTTCTGCCAGGCGCGGATAATGGCCGGATGCTGGCTCAGCCCGAGATAGTCGTTGCTGGAGAAATTGCAGAACCGCTGGCCTTCACGGGTAAGAAAACGGCCCGCGCCGTTTTCCACCACCCTGCGAACGCGAAATGCCTCTGCCGCCCGACGGTCGTCAAGCGCAGAGTTGATACGTGCCTGCCAGGTCATACGGCTGCCGCGTTGTAGAACTGTTCGGTGTCGGCGTTGAAAATCTGCTGCTCCAGCTGCTGCTGTTGCTCGTTATCGCCCGTCAGCACTTCGGTCTGATGCGGGTTCAACCCCAGCTTGCGGAACAGCTGAACGTCTTTATCTTCTTCCGGGTTCGGCGTGGTCAGCAGCTTGCAGCCGTAGAAGATGGAGTTGGCTCCGGCCATAAAGCACATGGCCTGGGTCTGTTCGTTCATCTGCTCGCGACCCGCTGAGAGGCGAACGTAAGACGTTGGCATCATGATGCGCGCCACCGCGATGGTGCGGATAAAATCAAACGCATCCACGTCCTCGTTATCCGCCAGCGGCGTGCCCTTGACCTTCACCAGCATGTTGATCGGCACGCTTTCCGGCGGGGTCGGCAGGTTCGCCAGCTGCAGCAGCAGGCCCGCGCGGTCTTTCACGGTTTCGCCTAAGCCCACGATGCCGCCGGAGCAGACCTTGATCCCCGCGTCACGCACTTTATCCAGCGTATCCAGACGCTCCTGGTAGGTACGCGTGGTGATGATGTTGCCGTAAAATTCCGGCGAGGTGTCAAGGTTGTGGTTGTAGTAATCCAGCCCCGCCGCCGAGAGGCGCTGCGCCTGCTCTTCGTTGAGCGTACCGAGGGTCATGCAAGCTTCGAGGCCCATCTCCTTCACGCCCTTCACCATCTGCTCCAGATACGGCATGTCGCGATCGTGCGGGTTCTTCCACGCCGCGCCCATGCAGAAGCGGGTCGAGCCGGCGTTTTTCGCCTTGCGCGCGGAGTCGAGGACCTGCTCGACTTCCATCAGGCGCTCTGACTCCAGACCGGTTTTGTAGCGCGCGCTCTGCGGGCAATATTTGCAGTCTTCGGGGCAGGCGCCGGTCTTGATCGACAGCAGCGTGCTGACCTGAACATGGCGGGGATCGAAGTGCTGACGATGCACCTGTTGGGCTTCGAACATCAGCTCAAGGAAAGGTTTGTTAAATAATTCAGTAACTTGCGACATCGTCCAGCGTGCGTGGTGAGCCATCGGGCTTCTCCAAAGGGTTTTGTTAATTTTCGGTTCGGTTTATACTCGTAAACCTAAAACTTTTCAAAATGGTTTACAAGTCGATTATGACCCAGGACGATCTCGCCTTCGACAAGCAGCATATCTGGCACCCTTACACCTCCACCACCCGCCCCCTTCCCGTCTATCCGGTTGCCTCCGCCCACGGCTGCGAGCTGCACCTCGCCAGCGGCGAGCGGCTCGTTGACGGCATGTCTTCGTGGTGGGCGGCGATTCACGGGTACAACCACCCGCGCCTGAATGCGGCGATGAAGGCCCAGATTGACCAGATGTCGCACGTGATGTTTGGCGGGATCACCCATCAGCCCGCGGTGGATTTATGCCGTCGTCTGGTGGCGATGACGCCTGACTCGCTGGAGTGCGTATTCCTGGCCGATTCCGGCTCCGTGGCGGTGGAAGTGGCGATGAAAATGGCGCTGCAGTACTGGCACGCCAGAGGCGAAACGCGCCAGCGGTTCCTCACCTTCCGCAACGGCTATCACGGGGATACCTTCGGGGCGATGTCGGTTTGCGATCCGGAGAACTCCATGCACAGCCTGTGGAAAGGGTATCTGCCGGAAAACCTGTTTGCCCCTGCGCCGCAGAGCCGCTTCGACGGCGAGTGGAACGAGATGGACATGGTCGGCTTCGCGCGGCTGATGGCGGCGCATCGTCATGAGATTGCCGCCGTGATCCTTGAGCCTATTGTGCAAGGCGCGGGCGGAATGCGGATGTACCATCCGGAATGGCTGAGGCGTATTCGCAGGATGTGCGACCGCGAGGGCATTCTGCTGATTGCCGATGAGATTGCCACCGGCTTTGGCCGCACCGGCAAGCTGTTTGCCTGCGAGCATGCGGGTATCGCCCCGGATATTCTGTGCCTCGGCAAAGCGCTGACGGGCGGCACCATGACGCTCTCCGCCACGCTCACGACCCGCCAGGTGGCCGACACCATCAGCGACGGTGAAGCGGGCTGCTTTATGCACGGTCCGACGTTTATGGGTAACCCGCTGGCCTGTGCCGTGGCGAGTGAAAGCCTTGCGATTCTGGAGAGCGGCGAGTGGCAGACGCAGGTTGCGGCGATAGAAGCGCAGCTGAAAGCGGAGCTGAGCGCCGCCTCGGGCGCGAATTTCGTGGCGGACGTGCGCGTGCTGGGCGCCATCGGGGTGATTGAAACCACCCATCCGGTGAATATGGCGGCGCTGCAGCGCTTCTTTGTGGACCAGGGCGTGTGGGTGCGGCCTTTCGGCAAGCTTATCTACCTGATGCCGCCGTACAGCATCACGCCAGAGCAGCTTCGAAAATTAACCGACGCGGTTGTAACAGCCGTTAACATTCCCGCGCATTTCATGATTTAACCCAATGCATTACACTTGCTGAACGAGCGATCAACAAGGGTAAACCGTATGAAAATCATCAGTAAAGATCTGCGCGACGGAGAAAAACTCCCGGAACGGCACGTTTTCAACGGCATGGGGTATCAGGGAGATAATATCTCCCCGCACCTGGCGTGGGACGAGGTTCCGGCAGGCACCAAAAGCTTTGTCGTGACCTGCTACGACCCGGATGCGCCAACCGGTTCCGGATGGTGGCACTGGATCGTGGCGAACCTGCCTGCCGACACGCGCGTCCTGCCGCAGGGTTCCGGCTCTGACCTGGTTGCCCTGCCTGAGGGCGCGATTCAGACGCGCACCGATTTTGGTAAAGCGGGCTACGGCGGCGCGGCGCCACCAAAAGGGGAAACCCACCGCTACATCTTCACGGTGCACGCGCTGGACGTGGAGAAGATTGACGTCGATGAAGGCGCGAGCGGCGCGATGGTCGGGTTTAACGTGCATTTCCATTCCCTGGGGAGCGCGTCGATTACGGCGATGTATTCGTAAAAAAAGCCGGGTGGCGGCTACGCCTTACCCGGCCTGGATTTCGCATTCGTAGGCCCGGTAAGCGCAGCGCCACCGGACAAAAAAATCACAGCACCGAAGGTAGCAGACCCACCAGCCGCCCTTCTTCCAGAAGCTGCATCGCCTTATCAATATCCGGCGCAAAGAAGCGGTCGTCGTCGTAATGCGATACGTGCTCGCGCAGCACCTGACGCGCCTGCTCCAGCAGCGGGCTGGATTTGAGCCCTTCACGCAGATCGATACCCTGACTCGCCGCCAGCCATTCCACCGCCAGCACGCCGCGGGTGTTGGACGCCATTTCCCAGAGACGACGCCCGGCAGCCGGTGCCATCGAAACGTGATCTTCCTGATTCGCCGAGGTGGGCAGGCTGTCCACGCTGTGCGGATGCGACAGCGCCTTGTTCTCGCTTGCCAGCGCTGCGGCCGTCACCTGAGCAATCATAAAGCCCGAGTTGACCCCGCCGTTACGCACCAGGAACGGTGGCAACTGGGACATGTGTTTATCCATCATCAGCGCGATGCGGCGCTCGGACAACGCGCCGACTTCGGCAATCGCCAGCGCGATGTTGTCCGCAGCCATTGCCACCGGCTCGGCGTGGAAGTTACCGCCTGAGACCACCTCGTTTTCCTGGGCGAACACCAGCGGGTTATCGGACACCGCGTTGGCCTCCACCAGCAGCACCTCCGCCGCCTGGCGCAGCTGCGTCAGGCACGCGCCCATCACCTGCGGCTGGCAGCGCAGGGAATAGGGATCCTGCACCTTTTCACAGTTGTGGTGTGAATCCGCGATCTCGCTGGTGTCGGTAAGCACTTGACGGTACATCGCGGCGGCATCGATCTGCCCGCGCTGACCGCGCACCTCGTGGATGCGGGCATCGAACGGGCGACGCGAGCCCAGCACCGCTTCGGTGGTCAGCGCACCGCACACCACCGCCGAGGCAAACAGATCTTCCGCTTCAAACAGGCCGCGCAGCGCGAAAGCTGTCGATGCCTGCGTGCCGTTCAGCAGCGCCAGCCCCTCTTTCGCCGCCAGCGTGATCGGCGTTAAGCCGGCTTTTTTCAGCGCCTCTTTCGCCGGAAGCCACTCGCCCTGCCAGCGCGCTTTGCCTTCACCCAGCAGCAGCAGCGACATGTGCGCCAGCGGCGCGAGATCGCCGGAGGCCCCGACGGAGCCCTTCGCCGGGATCCACGGATAGACCTCTGCATTAACCAGCGCCATCAGCGCCTGGATCACGCTCAGGCGAATGCCGGAGAAACCGCGCGCCAGGCTGTTGATTTTGAGCACCATCATCAGACGGACAATCTCATCATCCAGCGGCTGACCCACGCCCGCCGCATGCGACAGCACCAGCGATCGCTGTAAGTTTTCCAGATCGTGTGTCGCGATGCGGGTCTGCGCCAGCAGGCCAAAGCCGGTGTTAATCCCGTAGGCGGTGCGCCCTTCGGCAACGATGGCTTCGACGCAGGCGACGCTGTCGTTAATGGCGGCATGGGCACTTGCATCCAGCGAAAGGGTGACCGGCTTGCGCCAGACGTTACGCAGCTGCTTGAGCGTCAGCGAGCCGGGAGTGAGTGTTAATGCGTTCATTAATGCTTTCCTTGTGTGGCAGGGATCATCGGCAGGTTAAGGCCCTGCTCTTTGGCACAGTCAATGGCAATTTCGTAACCCGCATCCGCGTGACGCATCACGCCGGTTGCCGGGTCGTTGTGCAGTACGCGAGCGATACGCGCGGCGGCTTCATCCGTTCCGTCGCAGACGATGACCATCCCGGAATGCTGGGAGAAGCCCATCCCCACGCCGCCGCCGTGGTGCAGCGACACCCAGGTCGCGCCGCTGGCGGTATTCAGCAGAGCGTTCAGCAACGGCCAGTCGGAGACCGCATCCGAGCCGTCGCGCATGGCTTCGGTTTCGCGGTTCGGGCTGGCGACGGAGCCGGAGTCCAGGTGGTCGCGGCCGATGACGATCGGCGCGGAGACTTCACCGCTGCGCACCATTTCGTTGAAGGCGAGGCCGAGTTTTTGACGCCACTCCAGCCCTACCCAGCAGATACGCGCCGGCAGGCCCTGGAAGTTAATGCGCTCGCGGGCCATGTCCAGCCAGTGGTGAAGATGTTCGTCATCAGCGACGATCTCCTTCACTTTGGCGTCGGTTTTGTAGATATCCTCCGGGTCACCGGACAGGGCAACCCAGCGGAACGGACCGATACCGCGGCAGAACAGCGGACGGATATAGGCCGGAACGAAGCCGGGGAAGTCGAAGGCGTTATTTACGCCCATCTCTTTCGCCATCTGGCGAATGTTGTTGCCGTAATCAAAGGTCGGAATGCCCATCTGGCTGAAAGCCAGCATGGCGGAGACGTGCTCGGCCATGGAGCGCTTCGCGGCAAGCACCGTCCCTTCCGGATCGGTTTCCGCTTTTTGCTGATAGGCTTCCCACGTCCAGCCTTTCGGCAGGTAACCGTGCAGCGGGTCATGGGCGCTGGTCTGGTCGGTGACCAGATCCGGACGCACGCCGCGGGCGACGAGTTCAGGAAGAATGTCCGCCGCGTTGCCGCACAGGGCAATCGACACCGCTTTGCCTTCGGACGTGTATTTTTTAATGCGCGCCAGCGCGTCATCGAGATTCTCGGCCTGTTCGTCGACGTAACGGGTGCGCAGACGGAAATCAATGCGGCTCTGCTGGCACTCTATGTTCAGCGAGCACGCGCCGGCCAGCGTGGCGGCCAGCGGCTGCGCGCCGCCCATGCCGCCGAGACCTGCTGTGAGCACCCAGCGGCCTTTCAGCGAGCCGTTGTAGTGCTGGCGACCGGCTTCCACGAAGGTCTCGTAGGTGCCCTGCACAATCCCCTGGCTGCCGATGTAGATCCAGCTCCCGGCGGTCATCTGGCCATACATCGCCAGCCCTTTGGCGTCGAGTTCGTTGAAGTGCTCCCAGGTGGCCCAGTGCGGCACGAGGTTAGAGTTGGCGATCAGCACGCGCGGGGCGTTTTTATGCGTTTTAAACACGCCAACCGGCTTGCCGGACTGCACCAGCAGGGTTTCGTCGTTTTCGAGTTCGGTCAGTGCCTTAACAATGGCGTCATAGCATTCCCAGTTGCGCGCGGCGCGACCAATGCCGCCGTAGACCACCAGCTCGTGGGGGTTTTCCGCCACCTCAGGATCAAGGTTGTTCATCAACATGCGCAGCGGGGCTTCGGTGAGCCAGCTTTTGGCAGTAAGGGTGGTGCCGCGCGCGGCGCGGACGTCCTGCTGGCGGTATTTACCTGACGACATTGTGTGCTCCTATACGGGACAGATGATGCATTTAGATATACTTGTATAGACAAGCACACACAAGGCCAGATTTAACAAAAAAGATACAATTTTATTATATTGCGTTAGCGATCACGCTTATAAAACTTATGACATAAAGTGGCCCTGCAGCCGGTAACGGTTCCCCGGGAAAAGCAGCCGGGCATGCGACACAATGTGCGACGAGGACCAGGTACGGCGGCGGATCAGCAGGCACGGATCGTGCTCTTTAATGCGCAGCCTTTCGCACTCCTGCGGCGTGGCGCGCACGGCCTCCACAATGTGCTCCCCTTCCGTCAGCGGTGCGACGAGCGAGAGATAGGCATGCGGCGTGGTCTGGGTGTAATCCTGGTTCAGATAGTCCGGTATCCGCTCAGCGTTAACGCAGCGATCTTCAATCTGCACCGGAATGTCGTTTTCGAAATGCACCATCACGGAGTGGAAGATGCGGCTTCCCTCCTTGACGTTAAGCTCTGTGGCCTGCTCGGCGCTGGCCTGGGTCTCTTCGAGCACCAGCACCTCACAGCGGTGCTGATGATTACGCGCGGCTATCTCGTCCGCAATGCTGCGGATTTCAAACAGCGCCGACTGTCCTTTCGGTTCCGCCACAAACGTCCCCACGCCCTGTAGGCGCACCAGAAGCCCTTCGTCGGTCAGCTCGCGCAGCGCCCGGTTGACGGTCATCCGGCTAAAACCAAACTGTGCCACCAGCTCGGCCTCCGAAGGAATGCGATCGTGCGGGCGCCAGACGCCGGTAGCGATTTTTTCGCTAATTGCCTGCTTCACCTTTTCATAGAAAGGCGCGGGAGGGCTCGACTGCGGCAGAGGTGAGCGTGAAAACATCGTGACTCCTTGAATAGTGTTATGCCCACCAGTGAGCAATTTGCCAGGCCAGGCGGGCGGCGAGCTTAGCGCCCTGCCCGTCCCGATCGTACTGCGGGTTAAACTCTACCAGATCGGCGGCCTGTAGCTTACCGCTGCGGCAGATTTGTTCGATAACCGGGAGAAGATCCAGCGCCGGTATGCCTAACGCAGCCGGTGCGGACACGGCAGGCATTTCGCTGGCGGGCAGGACGTCCAGATCGATCGTCAGATAAATACGATCGGCCTGCGCCAGTACCTTTTCCAGGGCGGATAGCGCATCGCGCCTGAAATGGAGATCTTCCACCAGCGTGACGTTCAGGCGTTCGGCCTCATCCCACAAAGCCTGCGTGTTCGCCGCCCGGCTCACGCCAAGGCAGGCGTAGTGAAATTCCCGCCCGCGCTCATCGCAGTAGCGCGCCAGCTGGCGAAACGGGGTGCCGGACGTCGCCCGGTCGGCCTTGCGCAGATCGAGATGGGCATCCAGGTTGATAATGACCACCCGCTCGTCCGGGAAGGCGTCCAGCACGCCGCGACCGTGCGCCCACGCGGTTTCGTGCCCGCCGCCAAACACCAGCGTGCGCATCCCGGACCGCTGGCATGACGTCACGGCATCGCTTAAAGCCTGCTGTGCCGCCTCAAGCTCGTCCCCTTCAACGTAAACCGAGCCCATATCCGCCAGCCGGTCATGCCCCTGATGGCTTGCCATATTTGCCAGCGCTTTTCGCAGCATATCCGGTGCCTGCACGGCGCCGGGCCTGCCCTGATTGCGTTTTACCCCTTCATCACATTCAAAGCCTATCAGCGCGATGCCGGATGAAAGCGGCGTGAACTGGCCCTGCTGCTTTATCGTCTGGAAAATGCGCTTTGCGCTGCTGGCCTCGGCGCTGTCATCGCGCCCCTGCCAGACGGTTTCGGCTACGGGCCGCCATAACCTCATACTGCCTCCCCACGGAAAATACGTTGATACAGCGGGTTGCGTCCCGGCTCGTAGACCATCTCTACCGGATGATGAGCATCCCAGACGATAAAATCGGCGACAAACCCGGCCCGCAGCTGTCCGTGGGTTTCCCCGCGGCCCAGCGCCTGCGCGGCATGGCGCGTGACGCCAGCCCAGGCTTCTTCCGGGGTCAGGCCAAACTGGACGCAGGCCATGTTCATCGCCAGGTGCAGGCTCGCAAACGGGCTGGTGCCGGGGTTATAGTCGGTGGCGACCGCCATCGGCACGCCCTGTTTTCTGAGCTGTTCAATCGGTGGACGCTGGCGCTCCTGAAGAAAATAGAACGCACCCGGCAACAGGACGGCAACCGTGCCGCTTTGCGCCATCGCCTGAACGCCTGCGTCGTCGAGATACTCAATATGGTCGGCGGAAAGGCCCTTATACTGGCTGACCAGCGCCGCGCCGCCCTGATTCGACAGCTGTTCGACATGCCCTTTCACCGGGATACCCAGCGCGGCGGCGGCCTTGAAGAGGCGTTCGGTTTGCGACGGGGTAAAGCCGACGTTTTCACAAAACACGTCGACTGCTTCATATAACTCTTTTTGCCACAGCGTGGGCAGTATCTGCTCACAGACCAGCGTGAGGTACGCATCAGGATCCTGCCGGTATTCCGGCGGAACCGCATGGGCCGCCAGCAGCGTTGGGCTGATATCGATCGGATTATTGAGGCCCAGCTGGCGCGCGACCAGCAGCATCTTCTCTTCGGCCTCGGGGTTTAGACCGTATCCCGACTTGATTTCAACCGTAGTGACGCCTTCATTCATCAGTCGCTGAAGCCGCTGCTGCGCCAGCTTAAGCAGGGTTTCGGGGGAGCTGCTGCGGGTCGCCGTCACGGTAGCGTTAATCCCGCCCCCCTGGGCGCTGATGGTTTGATAAGAGACGCCGTTCAGACGCTGCTCCCACTCCGCCGCGCGGTCGCCGCCAAATACCAGGTGGGTATGGCAGTCAATCAGGCCAGGCGTGACCAGACGTCCCTGAAGATCGACACAGTGTCGGTGTCCGGAAGGAATGTCAGATTCAGGGATCACGCCCAGAATAGTGTGGCCGCGCACGACCAGGGCGTGTTGCTCTTTCAGTCCGTAAGGCGCAGGTACGTCCGGCGCCATCGTAGCCAGTCGCGCATTTCGCCATATCACATCGTCGGGATGAATCTGCTGCATGGGCATTCCACTTGTCATGGGTTGTATAGACATTTATTTGCATCCACCGTCTACTGTCAACCGCCTTGAAGGAAAATGTTAGTTATTTGTGATCACTTACTTGCCGCTCTCGGGCTAAAAATGGAACTTTTACCCTTTTTATCTTCCCGTTTCGCTCAACTTAGTATAAAAAAGCAGGCTATTTCGTCTGTCCCGTAAAGACTTGCATACCCAGGAGCTCTACCTTGAACATTTCCAGGATTTCCCGTCTGGCGTTAGCACTCGCCTTTGGCGTGACCTTATCCGCATGCAGTTCAACACCACCGGATCAGCGCCCTTCTGAGCAGGTTGCGCCCGGTACCGTCTCCCGCCCGATTTTGTCCGCTGATGAAGCGAAGAACTTCGACCGTGCACACTACTTCTCAGCGATGGATCCTAACGCTGCGCCGTGGACCCCGTCGTCTATTAATCTGCCGAAACAGCCTGACTTCGTGGTTGGCCCGGCGGGTGCGCAGGGCGTAACGCATACCTCAATTCAGGCTGCGGTTGATGCTGCCATCACTAAACACAGCGCGTCTCGCCAGTACATCGCGATCCTGCCTGGTGAATATGAAGGCACCGTGTATGTTCCGGCGGCACCAGGCAGCATTACGCTTTACGGTCTGGGCGAAAAGGCGATTGACGTAAAAATTGGTCTGGCGATTGATTCCGAAATCGACAGCAACACCTGGCGTCACCTGGTGAACCCGGCCGGTAAATATATGCCGGGCAAACCGGCGTGGTATATGTTTGATAACTGCCAGAGCAAGCGTTCCGCCACCATTGGCGTGATGTGCTCGGCGGTATTCTGGTCTCAGAATAACGGTCTGCAGCTGCAGAACCTGACCATTCAGAATACCCTGGGCGACAGCGTTGATGCCGGTAACCACCAGGCCGTTGCGCTGCGTAGCGATGGCGATAAGGTGCAGATTAACAACGTCAACATTCTGGGCCGTCAGAACACCTTCTTCGTGACCAACAGCGGCGTGCAGAACACCCTGCAGAATAACCGTCTGACCCGTACCCTTGTGACCAACAGCTACGTTGAAGGTGACGTGGACCTGGTGTCCGGTCGCGGCGCGGTGGTGTTTGATAATACCGATTTCCGCGTGGTGAATTCACGTACTCAGCAGGAAGGTTACGTGTTTGCTCCGGCAACCCAGTCGAACCTCTTCTTCGGCTTCCTGGCCGTGAACAGCCGCTTTAATGCTGCCGGTGACGGCGTGGCGCAGCTGGGACGTTCCCTGGACGTGGACTCAGCCACCAACGGTCAGGTTGTGATCCGCGACAGCGTGATCAACGAAGGCTTCAACATGGCGAAACCGTGGGCGGATGCCGCGATCTCCAAACGTCCATTCTCCGGCAACACCGGTGCGGTGGATGATAAAGGGAACGTGCAGCGCAACCTGAACGACGCTAACTTCAACCGCATGTGGGAGTACAACAACCGCGGTCTGGGTAGCAAAGTGGTTGCTGAGCCGAAGCAGTAAGCTGTTTTGCCGGGTGCGGCTTCGCCTTACCCGGCACACAGAGATAAAAAAACCTCGCATTCGCGAGGTTTTTTGTTTTCAGCCGCTTAGTGAGCGTTAACCACCACCCACATCGGCCCCTGGCCTACGGCGTAGCGCCCTTTCTCTTCCAGCAGCCCCTGCTCGCCTTTAATTTCGTACAGCGCGATATGGTGGGATTTCTGCCCCGCTGCAATCAGGTATTTGCCGCTGTGATCGATATTAAAGCCGCGCGGCTGGGTTTCCGTCGGCTGGAAGCCTTCAACCGCCAGCACGCTGCCGTCTTCGGAAACGCTAAACACGGTAATCAGGCTGGAGGTACGGTCGCAGGCGTACAGATGGCGGCCATCTGGCGTAATGTGGATATCCGCCGCCCAGCGGGTGTCGGAGAAATCAGACGGCATCATGTCCAGCGTCTGCACGCACTCAATCTGACCGTTTGGATCTTTCAGTTCCCATACGTCCACTGAGCTGTTCAGTTCGTTGACCACGTAGGCATACTGCTGGTTCGGATGGAAGACCATATGACGCGGACCAGCGCCTTCAACAGTCGTAACTTCAGCTGGATTCTGCGCCACCAGGTGACCATCGTCGCTCAGGGTGAACAGGCAGATACGATCCTGCTTCAGCGCAGGCACCCACAGCGTGCGGTTATCCGGAGAGATATTCGCCGAGTGGCAGCCTTCAAGCCCTTCCACCACATCCACGGTTTCGACCGGAATGCCGTCTTCCAGACGCGTTACGCTGACGCAGCCCGCGTTATACGAGCCGCTGAAGACAAAGTTGCCTTTGCGATCGGTAGAGATATGGGTTGGGCTGCCCGGCAACGGGGCTTCAGCAGTGTACGTCAGCGCGCCGTCGTCCGGAGAAATGCGATAGGCCAGCACGCGAAACTCCGGGCGCACACCCACGTACAAGAAACGTTTATCCGGGCTGATGACCATCGGCTGTACCTGGCCTGGCACATCAACAACCTGAACCAGCGTGAGTGTCCCTTCGGTATTTAAGCGCCAGACGTGGATCTGCTGGCTTTCAGGACTGGCGGTATAAACGGTTTGTTTCATGAATATTCACTCCTCACTGCGCATGAAAGTAGTTAACTTTTGACGGTGAATGCTGAATTGTCGACAGGAATTTTGAAGCGTTCGCCTCTCGGTGTACCATCCCATCAAAACGTAAATTCAATATTAACCCGGAAAAACAGATGACCTCGCGTGTGATTGCTCTGGATTTAGACGGTACCTTACTGACGCCGCAAAAAACCCTTCTCCCCTCTTCTCTGGAAGCGCTTAAACGCGCGCAGGAAGCGGGATATCAACTCCTTATCGTAACGGGTCGACATCACGTTGCCATTCACCCTTTTTATCAGGCACTGGCGTTAGATACACCTGCAATTTGTTGTAATGGCACTTATTTGTATGATTATCAGGCAAAAAAGGTTTTAGAATCCGACCCGCTGCCGGTTCCCCAGGCGCTGCAACTGATTGATCTGCTGGATGAGCATGCCGTTCACGGCCTGATGTATGTGGATAACGCAATGGTCTACGAGCGCCCTACCGGCCACGTGGTGCGCACCAGCAACTGGGCGTTGTCCCTGCCTGAAGCGCAGCGTCCCGTCTTTACCCAGGTTTCCTCCCTGCGTCAGGCGGCCCAGGACGTTGAGGCTATCTGGAAATTCGCCCTGACGGATGAAGACACCACCAAGCTGAATGCCTTCGCGAAACACGTGGAACAGACGCTGGGTCTGGAGTGCGAATGGTCCTGGCACGATCAGGTGGATATTGCCCGCAAAGGCAACAGCAAAGGCAAACGCCTGACGCAGTATGTGGAATCAAAAGGCTGGTCGATGCAGGACGCGATCGCCTTCGGCGACAACTACAACGACATAAGCATGCTGGAAGCCGTCGGTACGGGCGTGGCGATGGGCAATGCCGACGACGCGGTCAAAGCGCGCGCGAACGTGGTGATTGGCGACAACACCACCGACAGCATCGCGCAGTACATTTATACCCACCTGCTGTAATCAGGCGGTGATCGAGACGCTCTTAATTTGCGCGTAAAGCCACAGTCCGGGTTTGATCCCTAACTCATCCCTGGCCCACGGGCTGATGCGCGCCCAGAGCGTCCTGCTGCCGACCTCGAGCTTCACTTCCACCTGCCCGTTATCATCAAAACATTCCGCCACTTTGGCGCGCAGGATATTTCGAATACTGGTTTGCAGCGGGGGCTGCAGCACCAGCGAGACGTCCGACGCCTGAATACGAATACGCAGCGCGGACTGTAACGGCTTGTCGATCTTATTGACCCACAGGTGCTGATCGCCCAGCGCCAGCGCCGTCATCGCGTAGTGCGGATGATGTTCCAGGACGCTTACTTTCAGAATGCTGCTCTGCTGTTCCCGGGGCAACCAGGGGTGCATCACGCTGCTGCCCCACACCTCTTCCAGGTTGCCAAACGCCTTAACGCTGCCCTCTTCCAGCACCAGCACCTTGTCGGCCAGATGGAGGATTTCGTCCAGCGAATGGCTGACGTAGAGCATCGGAATATTAATTTCCCGCGTCAGGCGCTGCAGGTAGGGCAGGAGCTCACGTTTACGCGGAATATCGAGCGAGGCCAACGGTTCGTCGAGCAGCAGCAGTTCGGGTGCGGTCAGCAACGCGCGGCCAATGGCCACGCGCTGTTTTTCTCCACCGGAGAGTGAGGATGGCAGCCTGTCGAGCAATGGCTCAATACCTAAAAGCGTCACCAGCTTATCAAACTGCCCGGCCATGCTTTTCGCCATGCCGTAACGCAGGTTGCCGCGCACGCTGTAGTGCGGGAACAGGCGTGCATCCTGGAAAACATAGCCGATGCGGCGTTTATCCGGCGAGAGGTAAACCTTATTCTCCACGTCATTCAGGACGCGGTCATTCAGAACAATCCGGCCAGACTGCGGGCGGGTCAGGCCGCTGATGGCATTAATCAGCGACGTTTTTCCCGCCCCCGACACGCCAAAGATGGCGGTGATTCCGCTTGCAGGCAGCGTCTCGTTAAGCGTCAGGGTATGGTTTCCCAGCGTCTGGGTAAAATGGAGTTCCAGCATGCTTATTTCCCCATCCGCTCGCGGCTGAGCCGCGCCAGCCATTCAGACACCATCAGCGATGCCAGCGCCAGCACAATTGAAATAATACACAGCCGCGCCGCCGCGCCTTCACCGCCCGGCGTTTGAATCAGGGTATACATTGCCGACGGAATCGTCCGCGTCTCGCCGGGTATGTTCGACACAAAGGTGATCGTCGCGCCAAACTCGCCGAGCGAGCGGGCGAAGGCCAGCACCGTGCCGACAATAATGCCCGGCAGCGTCAGCGGAAGCGTGATGGTGAAAAAGACGCGCCAGCGCCCGGCGCCCAGCGTGCGGGCCGCCTGTTCAAGCTTCATGTCCACGCCTTCCAGAGCGAGACGTATCGCCCGCACCATCAGTGGGAATGACATCACCGCCGCAGCCAGTACCGCACCGCGCCAGCTAAAAGCGAACGTCAGCCCAAACCAGTCGTAGAGCTTCTCGCCGATAAAACCGCGTCGCCCCATCGAAATCAGCAGCAGGTAACCGACCACTACGGGCGGCAACACGAGCGGAAGATGAAGCACGCTGTCGAGCAGCGTTTTGCCGGGAAACTGACAGCGAACCAGTAGCCAGGCAAAGAAGATCCCAAAGGGCAAACTCAGCGCAACCGCCAGGGAAGAGACTTTAAGGCTCAGCAGAACAGCCTGCCATTCAGGATCGGTCAATATCATCAGTGAGTCGTAAATCCGTAACGTTTAAAGATAGCGGACGCTTCAGGCCCCTTCAGATAATCGCGGAAAGCCGTCACGGTCGCATTTTTATGTCCATCAACAATCGCAACAGGATATTCCACTTTCTTGTGGGAGTCTTCCGGGAACGTTGCCACCACTTTCACCCCCTTACTGGCTACGGCATCAGAACCATACACAATGCCCAGCGGGGCTTCGTTGCGTTCCACCAGCGCCAGCGCGCCGCGCACGTCTTCGGCCGGGGCCAGCTTCGGCGACAACGTCTCCCATGCGCCCAGCTTTTGCAGCGCTTCTTTGGCATAAATCCCGGCCGGAACGTGCGCCGGGTCGCCCACCGCCAGACGGCCACCGTTCAGCAGGCTCGTCCAGTTGGTCTGTTTGTTGATAGTGATGTCCGCCTGCGCGCTGCCTTTTGGCGCCACGACAACCAGGCTATTCCCCAGCAGCGTTTCGCGGGTTGTCGCATCAATCGATTTCTTCTCCGCCGCGTAATCCATCCACTTCTGATCCGCCGAGATGAACAGATCCGCCGGTGCGCCCGCTTCTATCTGGCGAGCCAGCGTCGAGGAAGAGGCAAAAGAGGAGACCACCTCGACGTTTTTCTCTTTTTTATACGCCGCCGCAATATCCTGCAGCGCGTTAGTCAACGACGCCGCCGCAAAGACCGTGATTTTACCCTCGTCCGCCAGCGCGTGTCCGGTAAGGGAAAGCGTCAATGTTGCCCCTGCAAAAAGGCGTACCCATGAACGTGCCATCTGTAACTCCTGTGAGTAGCGTTATATACACATTAATATAACGATAACGTCAGGGAGATCCCAGCGTTTAATCGTACCGCTGAATGGGTAAACCGGTGTGATGCGTTAAATTATATCGGCGAAAACGGGAAAATCTTGAGAGCAAAACGCCCGGGCAAGCCGGGCGTTTTGTGGGGAATCAATGCTGTTTTTTAGCCTGGTCTCTGTGACCAATGTTCGAAAAGACGTTGAACACTTCACCCAGGCCGTAGATGGCACCGAGGATGATGGCCATCACTACTGGTACCATGATCACGGCGAATACCAGACTTTTCAACAACTCTAACATGGTTTTCTCCAGATATTGTGAATGACTCATTCTACCCTGAATAGTGAGAAAAACATCCCCTTTTGTGCGGTACCCTTTGCGCCCTGCACCATTTGGGTCACAATACTCTTTTTGCCAGGACACTGTTATGCAGGCCGAAATTCTCCTCACTCTACGACTTCAGCAAAAGCTTTTCGCCGATCCGCGACGTATCGCCCTGCTTAAACAAATAGAACAAACGGGCTCGATTAGCCAGGGGGCGAAAAACGCGGGAATCAGCTATAAAAGCGCCTGGGACGCCATCAATGAGATGAACACTCTGAGCGAACACCCGCTGGTGGACAGAGCCACGGGCGGCAAAGGCGGCGGCGGTGCGATCGTGACGCGTTATGGCCAGCGCCTTATTCAGCTTTACGATCTGCTGGCGCAGATCCAGCAAAAAGCGTTTGATGTGTTGAGCGATGACGATAACGTTCCGCTGGACAGTCTGCTGGCCGCCATTTCCCGCTTCTCGCTTCAAACCAGCGCCCGCAACCAGTGGTTTGGTACGGTGACGGCGCGCGACAATCTGCAGATACAGCAGCATATTGAGATCCTGCTTGCCGATGGCACCACCCGTCTGAAGGCCGCCATAACGGCGCAAAGCGCGGAACGTCTTGAACTGGATGAAGGTAAAGAGGTGCTGGTGCTGCTGAAAGCGCCGTGGGTCACTATCACGCGCGATCCCGACGCGGCAAAGGCAGCAGATAACCAGCTGCCGGGCACAATCAGCCATATCGAACGCGGCCAGGCGCAATGCGAAGTGCTGATGACCCTGGCAGATGGGCAACCGCTTTGTGCGACCATTCCGCTCAGCGAGTCGGACGACTTAGAAGAAGGTGCTGTCGTCACCGCTTATTTCAACGCGGACCGGGTGATTATCGCCACTTTGTGCTGAGCGCATTGACAATCGAACCGACAGTGCGTATCCCTGATATCTGGTGCTGCAAAAACAGGGATAAATCATGTCATCATTGCATATTTCGCAAGGCACGTTTCGTCTTAGCGATACCCGAACGCTAACGATTGCTGATTTGACGATTCGCGCGGGTGAAAGCTGGGCGTTTGTCGGCACTAACGGCAGCGGTAAATCCGCGCTGGCCCGCGCGCTGGCGGGAGAGCTCAACCTCCTCAAAGGCGAATACCAGAGCGACTTTACGCGCCTGACGCGCCTGTCGTTTGAACAACTGCAAAAGCTGGTCAGCGACGAGTGGCAGCGCAACAACACCGATTTGCTCAGCCCTGGCGAAGACGATACCGGCCGAACGACCGCGGAAATTATTCAGGATGAGGTCAAAGACCCCGCACGCTGTCAGCGCCTGGCAGAACAGTTCGGTATCACCCCTCTGCTGAACCGGCGCTTTAAATACCTTTCAACCGGCGAGACGCGAAAAACGCTGCTTTGTCAGGCGCTGATGAGCGAGCCCGAGCTGCTTATTCTGGACGAACCGTTCGACGGTCTTGACGTGCAGTCCCGGGCGCAGCTGGCGTCCCTGCTGGCGTCGCTTAATCAGCAGGGATATACCCTCGTGCTGGTGCTTAACCGCTTCGATGAAATTCCGGACTTTATCCAGCACGCGGGCGTCCTGGCCGACTGTAACCTGACCGAGACAGGCGAAAAAACCGCACTGCTTAAGCAGGCGCTGATTGCCCAGCTCGCCCACAGCGAACAGCTCGACGGAATTACTCTTCCGGAACCTGACGCCCCTTCGGCCCGCCATGCGCTCGATCCCCACCAGCCGCGCATCGTGCTGCGCGATGGTGTGGTCTCTTATGACGATCGCTCGATCCTTAACCGCCTCAGCTGGACGGTCAATCCGGGCGAGCACTGGCAGATTGTCGGCCCCAACGGCGCGGGAAAATCCACGCTGCTGAGCCTGATCACCGGCGATCACCCGCAGGGCTATAGCAACGATCTGACGCTGTTTGGTCGGCGTCGCGGCAGCGGAGAAACCATCTGGGATATCAAAAAGCATATCGGCTACGTCAGCAGCAGCCTGCATCTGGATTACCGGGTCAGTACCACGGTACGCAACGTGATCCTTTCCGGATATTTTGATTCCATCGGTATTTATCAGGCGGTGTCGGACAAACAGCACAAGCTGGCCCAGCAGTGGCTGGATATCCTGGGCATGGACACCCGGATCGCTGACGCGCCGTTTCATAGCCTGTCGTGGGGGCAGCAGCGCCTGGCCCTGATCGTTCGCGCGCTGGTGAAACACCCTACGCTTCTGATCCTCGACGAACCGCTGCAGGGACTCGACCCGTTGAACCGCCAGCTTATCCGCCGCTTTGTGGACGTGCTGATTAGCGAAGGTGAAACGCAGCTGCTTTTCGTTTCACATCATGCCGAAGATGCCCCCGCCTGCATCACGCATCGCCTGGAGTTTGTTCCGGACGATGAGGGTTATCGCTACCTTCTCAGCAACGTTGATTAACCGTGGAGGGCTCTGCCCTCCTCTTTTTCAGATAACTTGCATCAATACATCGCTATCTCTTTGATCTAGAATGCTCTCAGTCATGAAAAAAGTGAGTGTGAAAACGAGTGTAAACGATTCCACTATTTTATCCCATGTCACACTTTTCGCGTCTCTGTTATGCTATGGTTATTACATACCATAAGCCCAATGGAGCGAAATATGCGAGTTCTGGTAACAGGTGGTAGCGGTTACATAGGTAGCCATACCTGCGTGCAGCTGCTGCAAAACGGCCATGACGTCATCATTCTCGACAACCTGTGCAACAGTAAGCGCAGCGTGCTGCCTGTGATTGAACGTCTTGGCGGTAAACAACCGACTTTTGTGGAAGGCGACATCCGCAACGAAGTGCTGATGACCGAGATCCTTCACGACCACGCCATAGAAGCGGTGATCCACTTCGCGGGTCTGAAAGCGGTCGGTGAATCCGTTACGAAGCCGCTCGAGTATTACGACAACAACGTCAACGGCACTCTGCGTCTCATCTCCGCCATGCGCGCGGCGAACGTCAAAAACTTCATCTTTAGCTCCTCCGCCACCGTCTACGGCGATCAGCCGAAAATTCCTTACGTTGAAAGCTTCCCGACCGGTACCCCGCAAAGCCCGTACGGCAAAAGCAAGCTGATGGTGGAGCAGATCCTGACCGACCTGCAAAAAGCCCAGCCGGAGTGGAGCATCGCGCTGCTGCGCTACTTCAACCCGGTCGGCGCGCATCCGTCTGGCGATATGGGTGAAGACCCCCAGGGCATCCCAAACAACCTGATGCCGTATATCGCCCAGGTTGCCGTAGGCCGCCGCGAGTCGCTGGCGATTTTTGGCAATGACTATCCGACCGAAGACGGCACCGGCGTGCGCGACTACATCCACGTAATGGATCTGGCCGACGGTCACGTTGCGGCCATGCAGCAGTTGGCTGACAAACCGGGCGTGCATATTTACAACCTCGGCGCCGGAGTCGGCAGCAGCGTGTTGGACGTGGTTAACGCCTTCAGCAAAGCCTGCGGCAAGCCGGTGAACTACCACTTCGCACCGCGTCGCGAGGGCGATCTGCCTGCTTACTGGGCCGATGCCACCAAAGCCGACAAAGAGCTTAACTGGCGTGTGACGCGCACGCTTGATGAAATGGCACAGGATACCTGGCACTGGCAGTCACGCCACCCGCAAGGCTATCCGGACTAAGGATCCGTCATGACGCAATTTAATCCCGTCGATCATCCGCATCGTCGTTTTAACCCGTTGAGCGGGCAATGGATTTTAGTTTCTCCGCATCGCGCTAAGCGCCCCTGGCAAGGGGCGCAGGAGACGCCTGCAAAACAGACCCTGCCGCAGCACGACCCGGACTGCTTCCTCTGTCCAGGCAACACGCGCGTTACCGGGGATAAAAACCCGGACTACAAAGGCACCTTCGTGTTCACAAACGATTTTGCCGCCCTGATGACCGACACGCCGGACGCGCCTGAAAGCCACGATCCGCTGATGCGCTGCGAAAGCGCGCGCGGAACCAGCCGCGTGATCTGCTTCTCGCCCGATCACAGCAAGACGCTGCCGGAGCTGAGCGTGGACGCGCTGAAAGAGGTCGTCAGCACCTGGCAGGCGCAAACCGCAGAGCTGGGGCAGAGCTATCCGTGGGTGCAGGTGTTCGAAAACAAAGGCGCGGCCATGGGCTGCTCGAACCCCCATCCGCACGGCCAGGTCTGGGCGAACAGCTTCCTGCCTAACGAAGCCGAGCGTGAAGACCGTCTGCAGAAAGCGTATTACGCGGAAAACGGCTCGCCGATGCTGGTGGATTACGCGCAGCGTGAACAGGCCGACGGCAGCCGTACCGTGGTGGAAACCGAACACTGGCTGGCCGTCGTGCCTTACTGGGCCGCGTGGCCGTTTGAGACGCTGCTGCTGCCGAAAGCACATGTTCTGCGTATTACCGATCTCAGCGACGCGCAGCGCGACGACCTTGCCCTGGCGCTGAAAAAGCTGACCAGCCGTTACGACAATCTGTTCCAGTGCTCCTTCCCGTACTCCATGGGCTGGCACGGCGCGCCGTTCAACGGGGAAGAGAATCAGCACTGGCAATTGCATGCCCATTTCTATCCGCCGCTGCTGCGCTCTGCGACGGTACGTAAATTTATGGTGGGCTACGAAATGCTGGCAGAAACCCAGCGTGACCTGACGGCGGAACAGGCGGCAGAACGTCTGCGTGCCGTTAGCGACGTCCACTATCGCGAATCAGGAGTCTAAAAAATGAGTCTGAAAGATAAAACACAATCCCTGTTTGCTGAGAAATTTGGCTACCCTGCCACCCACGTTATCCAGGCGCCAGGCCGCGTTAACCTGATCGGTGAACACACCGACTATAACGATGGTTTCGTGCTGCCGTGCGCCATCGATTATCAGACGGTTATTAGCTGTGCGAAACGCGACGACCGTAAAGTCCGCGTGATTGCGGCTGATTACGGTAATGAGACGGACGAATTTTCCCTCGATGGCTCGATTGTGACGCACGACAGCCAGCAGTGGTCTAACTACGTGCGCGGCGTCGTCAAACACCTTCAGAAGCGTAACAAGAACTTCGGCGGTGCGGATTTAGTCATCAGCGGCAACGTGCCGCAGGGTGCGGGCTTAAGCTCCTCTGCGTCTCTGGAAGTTGCCGTCGGCACCGTATTCCAGCAGCTTTACCATCTGCCGCTGGATGGCGCGCAAATCGCCCTGAATGGTCAGGAAGCAGAAAACCAGTTCGTGGGCTGTAACTGCGGCATTATGGACCAGCTGATTTCCGCGCTCGGGAAAAAAGAGCATGCACTGTTAATTGATTGCCGTTCGCTGGGAACCAAAGCCGTTCCCCTGCCAAAAGGCGCGGCCGTGGTGATCGTTAACAGCAACTTTAAGCGCACGCTGGTGGGCAGCGAATACAACACCCGCCGCCAACAGTGCGAAACCGGCGCCCGTTTCTTCCAGCAGCCAGCCCTGCGCGACGTGACGCTCAATGAATTTAACAAAGTGGCGCACGAGCTGGATCCGGTTGTCGCCAAACGCGTTCGTCACGTGCTGACGGAAAATGCCCGTACGGTTGAAGCCGCGTCCGCGCTGGCGAAAGGTGACCTGAAACGCATGGGTGAGCTGATGGCGGAATCGCATGCCTCCATGCGCGATGATTTTGAAATCACCGTTCCGCAGATCGACACCCTGGTGGAAATCATCAAAGCGACCATTGGCGACAAAGGCGGCGTGCGCATGACGGGCGGCGGTTTTGGCGGCTGTATCGTTGCGCTGGTGCCAGAAGAGTTGGTCCCTGCCATACAGGATGCCGTGGCGAAGCAGTACGAAGCCAAAACAGGCATCAAAGAAACCTTCTATGTTTGTAAAGCATCACAAGGAGCCGGACAGTGCTAAACGAAACACCTACACTCGCACCGGATGGTCTGCCGTATCGCCTGTTAACCCTGCGCAACAGCGCTGGGATGGTCGTTACGCTGATGGACTGGGGTGCTACCCTTCTTTCTGCCCGCGTACCGATGCCGGACGGCAGCGTGCGCGAGACCCTGCTCGGCTGCGCCTCGCCTGAGCAGTACGTCAATCAGTCCGCCTATCTGGGCGCGTCCGTTGGGCGATATGCTAACCGCATCGCGAAAAGCCGTTTTGAACTCAACGGCGAGCAGTACACCCTGCTTCCAAGCCACGGTGAGAACCAGCTGCACGGCGGGCCGGACGGGTTTGATAAACGCCGTTGGAAGATTGTTCGTCAAAACGACGGTGAAGTGCTGTTCTCACTGGATTCGCCTGATGGCGATCAGGGCTTCCCGGGGAACCTTACCGCATCCGCGCGCTTTACGCTGACCGATGACAACCGTATCGCCATTGAATACCGTGCGAAGGTCGACAGGCCGTGTCCGGTCAACCTGACCAATCACGCGTACTTTAATCTGGATGGTAGCCAGTGCGACGTGCGTGAGCACAAGCTGCAGATCCTGGCGGATGCGTATCTGCCGGTTGACGAGATGGGCATTCCATATCAGGGCCTCAAAGACGTGAGCGGCACCAGCTTTGACTTCCGCAGCGCGAAAACCATCGCCCGGGATTTCCTGAGCGAAGACGATCAGCGTAAGGTGAAAGGCTACGATCACGCTTTCCTGCTGCAGGCCAAAGGTGATGTGAAGCGGCCTGCCGCACAGGTCTGGTCTGCGGATGAGAAGCTGCAGATGACGGTTTATACCACTGCCCCTGCCCTGCAGTTTTACTCAGGTAACTATCTCGGCGGCACAACGGCGCGCGAACACGAAGAGTACAGCGACTGGCAAGGCCTGGCGCTGGAGAGCGAGTTCCTGCCGGACAGCCCGAATCATCCGGAATGGCCGCAGCCAGACTGCGTGCTGCGCCCGGGTGAAGAGTACGTGAGCGTGACGGAATACCATTTTATTCCACATTAATATTCAGCCCTCCCTCCGGAGGGCTTTTTTCTGCACGCCTTGCTGAAAATAGCGCCGATCGCAGACAAAATCATAACCCTGGATTCACAAGCATCTTACACTCAGAGACTATTTTCGCTATGGTTAGGGTTAAGCGTTGCTGCTGGCACGGCCACGGCAATATAATGAGAATTGTTATCATTCTAAAAATGCTTGAGGAGTAAGAGATGGCTATTACTAAGCTGGTCCTGGTGCGTCACGGCGAAAGCCAGTGGAACAACGAAAACCGCTTTACCGGTTGGTACGACGTTGATCTGTCCGAGAAAGGCGTAAGCGAAGCAAAAGCAGCAGGTAAACTGCTGAAGGAAGAAGGCTTCAGCTTTGATTTTGCTTACACCTCTGTGCTGAAACGTGCCATCCACACCCTGTGGAACGTGCTGGACGAACTGGATCAGGCCTGGCTGCCGGTTGAGAAGTCCTGGAAACTGAACGAACGTCACTACGGTGCACTGCAGGGCCTGAACAAAGCGGAAACCGCTGAGAAATACGGTGACGAGCAGGTTAAACAGTGGCGTCGCGGCTTCGCAATCACCCCGCCAGAGCTGACCAAAGATGACGAGCGCTACCCGGGACACGACCCGCGTTACGCGAAGCTGACCGACGCTGAGCTGCCAACCACCGAGAGCCTGGCGCTGACCATCGACCGCGTTGTGCCTTACTGGAACGAAACCATTCTGCCACGCCTGAAAAGCGGCGAGCGCGTGATCATCGCGGCTCACGGTAACTCTCTGCGTGCGCTGGTGAAATACCTGGACAACATGGGTGAAGACGAAATCCTCGAACTGAACATCCCAACCGGCGTACCGCTGGTGTATGAGTTCGACGAAAACTTCAAGCCAATCAAACACTACTATCTGGGTAACGCAGAAGAGATCGCGGCGAAAGCAGCGGCTGTTGCGAACCAGGGTAAAGCGAAGTAATTTTCGCCAGACATAAAAAAAGCGCGGAGCCTTCCGCGCTTTTTTATTTGTGCCTGAGAATTCAGCCGCGGCGCGCTTTTACCGCATTTGCCAGCTGGCGCAGGATAGCGTCGGTATCGTCCCAGCCGATGCAGGCATCGGTCACGCTTTTGCCGTACACCAGCGGCTCGCTGCCTTCCAGGTTCTGGTTACCTTCAACCAGATGGCTTTCGATCATCACCCCAATCACCGCCTTCTCACCGCCGGCAATCTGCTGGCAGACGTCTGAACCCACTTCCATCTGCTTTTTAAACTGCTTGCTGGAGTTCGCATGGCTGAAATCGATCATCACCTGCGGCGGCAGTCCGGCTTTTTCCAGCCCGACTTTCACTTCTGCCACGTGTTTCGCGCTGTAGTTCGGCTCTTTACCGCCGCGCAGAATGATGTGGCAGTCACCGTTCCCGCTGGTGTTAACGATGGCGGAGTGACCCCATTTGGTCACGGACAGGAAGCAGTGCGGCGCACCAGCGGCGTTGATAGCATCAATAGCCACCTTAATGGTGCCGTCAGTGCCATTTTTGAAACCAACCGGGCAAGAAAGACCCGACGCCAGCTCGCGGTGGACCTGAGATTCAGTCGTGCGCGCACCAATTGCGCCCCAGCTCATCAGGTCCGCAAGGTATTGTGGCGTAATCATGTCCAGGAATTCACCGGCCGCAGGCAGGCCGCTGTCGTTGATCTCAAGCAGCAGCTTGCGCGCAATGCGCAGGCCGTCGTTGATCTGGAAGCTGTTATCCATGTGCGGATCGTTAATCAGCCCTTTCCAGCCCACGGTGGTGCGCGGTTTTTCAAAATAGACGCGCATGACGATTTCCAGCTCATCCTTTAGCTCTTCACGGAGGGTGAGCAGACGGGCGGCGTATTCTTTCGCGGCAGCCGGATCGTGAATGGAGCACGGACCAATCACCACCAGAAGACGATCGTCATTACCTTTCAGGATCTTATGGATCGCTTTACGAGCATGAGAAACCGTGTTTGCGGCATTTTCAGTGGCGGGGAATTTCTCAAGGAGCGCTACAGGAGGTAATAACTCATTGATCTCTTTAATGCGTAAATCGTCATTCTGATAATTCATCTTCGTTCCAGCTCTGCCATATCTTTAGTAATGAAAGCAATCCTTTCAATCTATCTTGTCGACCAGGAAGTGTAAACACGGTTTTACACTTCACGCAGATAATTCCTGGAATTCGCCTAAAAATTGCCACAAAATAGCGAAAAACGAGATCTAACCTAAGCTTTTTAACTGTAACAACCAATTTTACACGCTTAAACGCGATTCCCTACTGACGTAAGTCCGTAAGGCGGGATCTTTCGCCTATGAAAAAGATGCACTGTTGGAGAATGTTATCCAGCGTAACGATACGAACAGGAGCACCATGATGAAAATGACAAAACTGGCAACCCTCTTCCTGACCGCTACACTCACTCTGGCCAGCGGCAGCGTCCTGGCTGCGGAAACGGGCACCTCAGACAGCAACGGTGATGCCAATGCGGCTGCGGCAGCAGGCCAGCCCGCGCCTGATGCGAAACAGAATATCGCCCCGAATAATGTCGACAACAGCCAGATCAATACCGGCAACACCAACACCGGCGGCACCATGCTGCATCCAGACGGTAGCGGTTCCGGCACTATGAACCATGACAATATGAGTTCAGATGAAGTCCATAAGAACTCAATGTGCAAGGACGGCAAATGCCCGGACCCTAACGACAAAGTGGGTAACGACGCCAATACCAAAACCGATGGCACTACACAGTAATTTGTTATGAACCGTCAGAAAAAGGAGAGCTCAGGCTCTCCTTTCTTTTTGGAGTAACCTATTAAAAACGCTACACTAAAAACAATAACACATCAGGAAAGCAGACATGGCGCACTCCCATTCACACTCGCACTCATCCGGCAACGACAACGCTAAACGACTGATGCTGGCCTTTGGCGTCACAGCAACGTTTATGGTTATCGAGGTCATTGGCGGCCTGATTTCCGGCTCTCTGGCGCTTCTGGCTGATGCCGGACACATGCTGACCGATGCAGCCGCCCTGCTCTTCGCCCTGATGGCCGTGCAGTTTGCGCGTCGTCCTCCAAATGCGCGCCATACCTTCGGCTGGCTGCGACTGACCACACTGGCCGCGTTTGTTAACGCTATTGCGCTGGTGGTCATTACCATTCTTATCGTCTGGGAGGCAATACAGCGCTTCAGACACCCGCAGCCGATCGCCGGGGCAACCATGATGGTGATTGCCGTAGCAGGACTGTTGGCGAATATTCTGGCCTTCTGGATTTTGCACCGCGGCGGCGGGGAAAAGAACCTCAACGTACGCGCTGCGGCTCTGCATGTTATGGGTGATTTGCTCGGCTCAGTCGGGGCGATTGTCGCCGCGCTGGTGATCCTCTACACCGGCTGGACGCCTGTCGATCCGATTCTGTCCATACTGGTGTCGTGTCTGGTCTTGCGTAGCGCCTGGCGGCTGCTGAAGGAGAGCGTGAATGAACTGCTTGAAGGGGCGCCAGCTTCCATGGATATCGACGAGCTGAAGCGCAACCTGCGCCGTTCAGTCCCGGAAGTACGCAACGTTCATCATGTTCACGTCTGGCTGGTGGGAGAGAAACCGGTCATGACGCTGCACGTCCAGGTGATCCCCCCTCATGATCACGATGCGCTGCTCGATCGCATCCAGCACTTCCTGGAACATCACTACGACATTAGCCATGCCACCGTTCAGATGGAGTATCAGCCCTGTAGCGGACCGGACTGCCACCTTAACGAGGCGCAGTCCGGTCATTCACATCATCATGACCACTAGCCGGAAAGCGCGTGAGAGCCTCGCTCGCGCGCGCTGTTAATCCACATCCGGCTGCCGTTCAGCGCGATGAAGGTCAGCAGCAGATATTCCAGCGACATCGCATAGACGCCCTGCAGGGCGAAGATCGCCACGCTGATCACGTTGATGATGACCCACAGCAGCCAGTTCTCAACGTATTTACGGGTCATCAGAATCATCGCTGCAATCGACAGCACCATCATGCAGGAATCCCAGAACGGGAAAGCATCCGGCTGGAGTTCTGGCATCGTTACGTTCATGCCGAGGCCGGACATGACCGAAACGGCAACGCGGGTCAGGAAGGCAAACACGGGATTGATGTAAACGGTCATTAAGCCAATGGCCACCACGCAGGCGACGAACCAGGCGATGGCTTTCGGCAGGGGCAGCCATCGGATCTGCAGCTCGGCCTCCTGCTGGCTGTTCTGACGCGACCAGGCATACCACCCGTAAATATTGGCGGCAAAGAAGAACAGCTGCAAAAGCAGGCTGGCGTACAGCTGGATCTGGAAGAAGATAATCGCAAACAGCGTGACGTTAATCAGACCGAACGCGTAATTGCTTATCTTCTCCAGGCTTGCCAGCCAGATACAGAGTAATCCCGCCAGCGTGCCAACGGCCTCAATCCATGACAGGTCATAGCCACCTGTACCAATCGGTATATGAACCAGAATGTTATGTGTGCTAAAAAAATCCATCTTTTCCCCGGGGCGTTTTGAATTAAGTACGTAGTGTAGCCGCAAAATCCAGCATGCGGTTAAGTGGAATTAACGCGCCTTCACGCAGGGCGGCATCCACATGGATTTCATGCGCCGCACCACCGGTTTCTAACCCCTCGGCAATCGCTTTCAGGCCGTTCATCGCCATCCACGGGCAATGTGCACAGCTGCGACACGTTGCGCCCTCGCCTGCCGTTGGCGCTTCAAGAAGCTCTTTCTCCGGTACGGCCTGCTGCATCTTGTAGAAGATACCGCGATCGGTCGCCACGATAAGCTGCTTGTGAGGCAACGTTCTGGCAGCGTTGATAAGCTGGCTGGTGGAACCCACGGCATCCGCCATGTCGACGATCGACTGCGGAGATTCAGGGTGAACAAGAATGGCTGCGTCAGGATAAAGCGCCTTCATGCGCGCCAGCGCCTGGGTCTTGAACTCGTCATGAACGATACAGGCGCCCTGCCAGCAGAGAACATCAGCACCCGTCTGCTTCTGGACATAATTGCCGAGATGGCGATCGGGCGCCCAGATAATTTTCTCGCCCAGGCTATCCAGATGTTCAATCAGTTCAACGGCGATACTCGATGTGACCACCCAATCGGCCCGCGCTTTTACCGCCGCAGAGGTGTTAGCGTAGACCACCACGGTCCGGTCAGGGTGAGCGTCACAGAAGGCCGTGAATTCGTCAATCGGACAGCCGAGATCCAGGGAACACTCCGCGTTAAGCGTGGGCATCAGAATGGTTTTTTCCGGGCTCAGGATCTTTGCCGTTTCGCCCATAAAACGCACACCGGCAACCAGCAGCGTGGAAGCGGGATGTCGTGCACCGAAGCGCGCCATCTCCAGTGAGTCAGAAATGCAGCCCCCGGTCTCTTCAGCCAGCTGCTGTATTTCCGGGTCGGTGTAGTAATGTGCCACCATTACCGCATCGCGCTCTTTGAGAAGACGTTTGATCTTCTCGCGGTAGAACTGCTTTTCGTCCTGGCTCAGCGGGACAGGCTTTGGCGGAAACGGATAGATTGCGGCTTCAGGATCAAACATCACACTCATTATGGCTTCTCGTTTTACGGGCTTAACAATATTGCCTTTCATTTGCCTGACATAGCAAAACGCGTGGCAATTGTGTTTTGTATACTAAACAAGATAGCGAATCTGGAGTGAAAAGTCACCGGGAATAGATGGGCGGAGCATTTGTTGTACCGCAGATAGCAAAAAGGCGCCTTTAGGGCGCCTTTCTACACTGGTGGGTCGTGCAGGATTCGAACCTGCGACCAATTGATTAAAAGTCAACTGCTCTACCAACTGAGCTAACGACCCCTTGCGGGATGTACTGCAAATTTATTCAGGCTGGTGGGTCGTGCAGGATTCGAACCTGCGACCAATTGATTAAAAGTCAACTGCTCTACCAACTGAGCTAACGACCCATTCGGGTGTTGCCTGAATTATCACTCGGCACCAATAAAATTGGTGGGTCGTGCAGGATTCGAACCTGCGACCAATTGATTAAAAGTCAACTGCTCTACCAACTGAGCTAACGACCCGAGTGGTGGGTGATGACGGGCTCGAACCGCCGACCCCCTCCGTGTAAAGGAGATGCTCTACCAACTGAGCTAATCACCCACTCTGTACTGCCGGAACTGCGTTAAGTGGTGGGTCGTGCAGGATTCGAACCTGCGACCAATTGATTAAAAGTCAACTGCTCTACCAACTGAGCTAACGACCCACTTTTATGCTGTTTTCACGTTGTTTGATATCGCGTGGCAACGGCGGCATATATTACTGATTTAAGAATTCTGCGCAACAAAAATTTCGATGAAGATCACTTAACTGCTTAGTAATCATGCTGCACGACCAGAAATAACGCGATTTCTGGTCATGCGATAATCATCCCATCGAATTCAGACGTTTTTGCGCCTGCTTAGCACCTTCGGTGCCCGGGAATTTAGAGACCACCTGCTGATAAACCGCTTTGGCTTTCGCAGTGTCGCCTTTGTCCTGCATGATGACGCCCACTTTGTACATCGCATCAGGCGCTTTTGGCGATTTCGGGTAGTTTTTTACCACGGAGGCAAAATAAAACGCCGCATCGTCCTTTTTACCCTTGTTGTAATTCAACTGACCGAGCCAGTAATTGGCATTTGGCTGATAAGTGGAATCAGGGTATTTCTTAACAAAGTTCTGAAACGCAGCAATCGCGTCATCCTGACGAGATTGATCCTGCACCAGGGCAATAGCCGCATTGTAGTCAGTATTCGCGTCACCGCTCTGTACAGGCGCGCCTGTTGAGGCTGAAGCATCAGCAGATGTCGCTGGCGCAGACGTCGCAGCACCGCTCTGATCGCCTGCGGCTGGCTGTGCTGCTGCACCACCGCTGCTCAGGCTATCTATCTGCAACAAGATTTGCTTCTGACGTTCCACAACCTGGTTAAGCTGATACTGGCTTTCCTGAATCTGACCGCGGAGAGAGTCAATATCATTCTGGTTATCGGAAAGTTGTTGCTGGAGTTGGGTTAAAAGCTGGCTATGAGCGTTAGAAATACGCTCGAGTTGAGTGACCCGGTCTTCTACCGAGCCTGAGCCGACACTACTGATTGGTGCCTGAGCAAAAGCGGCCCAGGGGGCCGCTATTCCAACCAGTAACGACAGACTCAACAGATGATGTCTGAAGTTACTGCTCATGCAATTCTCTTAGTAAACCAGTACGGCACGACGGTTTTTGGAGTAAGCCGCTTCGTCGTGACCCAGTACTGCAGGTTTTTCTTTACCGTAAGAAACGATGGAGATCTGGTCAGCAGAAACGCCTTTACCCTGCAGGTACATTTTAACAGCGTTAGCACGACGTTCACCCAGGGAGATGTTGTACTCTGGGGTACCACGTTCGTCCGCGTGACCTTCTACGGTGACTTTGTAAGATGGGTTGCTACGCAGGAAGTTAGCGTGCGCATCCAGCATCGCAGCGAAGTCAGAACGGATGTCGTATTTATCCAGATCGAAGTAAACGATGTTGTTCTGCTGCAGCTGCTGCATCTGAAGACGCGCTTGCTCTTCAGAAGACATGTTGCCATTGCCGTTCGCGTCCATACCGGTGCCGGCACCCATCATGCCTTCGCCGCTCTGGTCATTGCTGGCGTTCTTGTTAGAAGAACACGCTGCGATTGCCATTACAGGCAGAGCGATCATCAGCCCCTTCAGCACTTTGTTCAGTTGCATTTCTATGATTCCTTTAGTAATCAATTAATTATTATTTACAGATACGGCGACCAGGCAGGTGATTTTACCTGTCCATCAGTTGCCGGAATACGCGCTTTGAAACGCCCATCTGTAGAAACCAGATTCAGCACAGATCCCATCCCCTGAGAAGAGCTGTAGATTACCATCGTGCCGTTAGGTGCCAGACTTGGCGTTTCATCCAGGAACGTTGACGACAGAACTTGAACGCCACCCGCTACCAGATCTTGTTTAGCAATGTGCTGCTGCCCACCGTTGGAGCTCACCATTACCATAAATTTACCGTCGCTGCTCACGTCTGAGTTCTGGTTCTGCGAACCTTCCCAGGTAATACGCTGCGGAGCACCGCCGTTGATGTTGACTTTGTAGATTTGTGGACGGCCGGCCTGGTCAGAAGTAAACGCCAGGTTTTGGCTGTCCGGGAACCATGAAGGTTCAGTGTTGTTGCTGCGACCGTCGGTAACCTGACGGATCTGACCAGAGCCAATATCCATCACGTACAGGTTCAGGCTACCGGTTTTTGACAGCGCAAAGGCCAGTTTAGAGCCGTCCGGAGAGAACGAAGGCGCACCGTTGTGACGTGGGAACGACGCTACCTGACGAACAGCACCGTTTGCCAGCGTCTGGATAACCAGCGCTGAGCGGCCGCTTTCGAAGGTTACATAGGCCAGTTTAGAACCGTCCGGAGACCAGGCTGGAGACATCAGCGGCTGTGAAGAACGTTTAACCAGGAACTGGTTGTAGCCGTCGTAGTCAGATACGCGCAGTTCGTACGGGAACTGACCACCGTTGGTCTGCACCACGTACGCGATACGGGTACGGAACGCACCTTTAATGCCGGTCAGTTTTTCAAATACCGCATCGCTGGCAGCATGTGCAGCATAGCGCAGGTATTGCTTAGTGACCTTGTAAGAGTTCTGTGCCAGAACGGTACCCGGTGCACCGCCGGTATCCACCAGCTGCCAGGCAACGTTGTAAGAGCCGTCCGGGTTAGGCGTAACCTGACCCACAACCACGGCATCAATACCCAGCGCAGACCATGCTGCAGGCTGTACTTCCTGCGCGCTACCCGGCTGCTGAGGCAGACGAGAACGATCTAACGGGTTGAATTTACCGCTGTTACGCAGGTCAGCCGCCACGATGCCACCGGCATCTTCAGGCGCAGCGCCAGGACCTGCCCACTGGAACGGAACAACACCGATTGGGCGCGCCGAGTCCACCCCCTGGGTGATCTCGATACGTACTTCTGCGTGCAGTACTGCTGCCCACAGCATTAAAAAACTAAATGCTACACGTAATGCCTGCTTCATCATATCTCCCTTATCCGGGTAACCTTACCCACGATAATTTAGCAGAATGTTAACAAACTCAAATAGACAAAACTACCAGAACCCTGTGACTAAACCTGGTCTATTTTTCCCCGTTTGCACGGGGAAAATGTAACTTAAGGTTTGAAGTCCAGCGGCGCATTTTTGAAGACTTCGTAAACAGCCTGAGACGGCGGTTTAGGCATCTTCGCCTGACGCGCTGCAGCCAGGGCCGCAGTACATAAAGCTGGGTCGCCACCTTCAGACTTGATATCCAACAGCATGCCGTCCGGAGCCAGTTTTATACGCAACGTACACGTTTTACCGGTATAGGAAGACGCATCATAGAATCGGCTTTCAATAGCGGATTTAATCTGCGCGGCATAACCGTTGATTTCAGCCCCTGTCGCACCGTTACTCTTAGTGTTACCACTTCCCGTCGGCGCTGCGTTGTTTCCTTTCGCCCCACCGCCCGTTTTCGGTGCATTCTTACCTGAGCTCAAATCGCCCAGCAGATCGTCAACCCCTGCGGCAGCAGCGGCTTTTTCAGCGGCGGCAGCCTTTTTAGCTGCCGCTTTTTCAGCAGCAGCTTTCTTATCGGCAGCGGCCTTCTCAGCTGCAGCTTTTTTGTCCGCAGCGGCTTTTTCGGCGGCTGCAGCTTTTTCTGCCGCGGCTTTTTCTGCAGCCGCTTTCTCAGCAGCAGCCGCTTTCTTCGCGGCCTCGGCAGCAGCTTTCTTCTCTGCTTCCTGAGCGGCTTTCTTCGCGGCTTCCGCTTCGGCTTTCTTCTGAGCATCGGCAGCGGCTTTCTTCGCGGCTTCCGCTTCAGCTTTCTTCTGGGCATCAGCAGCGGCTTTCTTCGCGGCTTCCGCTTCAGCTTTCTTCTGAGCATCAGCAGCGGCTTTCTTCGCCGCTTCTGCCGCTAATTTTGCCTGGGCATCAGCCCGTGCTTTCGCGTCCGCTGCGGCTTTAGCTGCCGCCTCTTCCGCCTGCTTTTGCTGTTCCTGTGCTTTCTTCGCGGCCTCTTCGGCTTGTTTCTGCTGCTCTGCCTGCGCTTTCGCGGCTTCCTGCGCCTGCAAACGTTCCTTCTCAAGCTGCTTCAGACGCTCCTGCTCTGCGGCCTGCTTTTCACGCAGTTCTTCCGCCTGCTGTTGCGCCTGTTTTTCACGCTGCTCTTCAGCCCGTTTGGCACTCGCCTTCTGCTGTTGTTCGCGATTATAGTTCTGTACTACCGCACCGGGATCCACCATCACGGCGTCAATGGAAGACCCTCCACCGCCGCCGGCTGATGCATCAATATGCTCGTCGAACGAACTCCAGATCAGCGCTGCAAAGAGAATCAGGTGCAGCACTGCGGAGACGATTATCGCTCGCTTAAGCTTGTCGTTCTGTTCGGTTGCCTTTGACACTATCGGTTCCCAAAAACTACGCGGATGATCAAATAGGTTGGGTCATTAAGCCAACTGACTTAACACCCGCACTATGTAGCAAGTTCAGCGCTTTAATAATTTCATCGTAGGGTACGTCTTTTGCGCCACCGATTAAGAAGACCGTTTTCGGATTTGACTCCAGACGACGCTGCGCTTCAGCAATAACCTGCTCAGGCGGCAGCTGATCCATACGATCTTTCTCTACTACGACGCTGTATTGCCCTACGCCGGAAACCTCAATGATAACCGGAGGATCGTCATTGGTGCTCACCGCCTGTGATTCTGTCGCATCCGGCAGATCCACTTCCACGCTCTGGGTAATGATTGGCGCTGTTGCCATGAATATCAGCAGCAGTACCAGCAGGACATCCAGCAGTGGAACGATATTGATTTCGGACTTGAGCTCGCGACGACCTCGTCCACGCGATCTGGCCATGGTTTATCCCTTGTTGCTCTCGGTGCTGGTAAACGCCTGACGGTGCAGAATCGCAGTGAACTCTTCCATAAAGTTGTCGTAGTTCAGTTCCAGTTTGTTCACGCGCTGGTTCAGACGGTTGTAAGCCATAACCGCAGGAATTGCCGCAAACAGACCGATAGCGGTCGCAATCAGTGCTTCAGCGATACCCGGTGCAACCATCTGCAACGTCGCCTGCTTCACCGCGCCCAGCGCGATAAAGGCGTGCATGATCCCCCACACGGTACCAAACAGACCGATATACGGGCTGATGGAACCGACAGTGCCGAGGAAAGGAATGTGCGTTTCAAGGTTTTCCAGTTCACGGTTCATAGAGATACGCATCGCACGCGAGGCACCTTCCACCACCGCTTCCGGCGCATGATTGTTTGCACGATGCAGACGAGCAAACTCTTTGAAACCGCTGTAGAAAATTTGCTCGGAGCCGGTCAGGTTTTCACGGCGTCCCTGGCTCTCCTGGTACAGACGAGAAAGCTCAATACCCGACCAGAACTTATCTTCAAACGCTTCAGCTTCACGGCCGGCGGCATTGAGGATACGCGTTCTCTGGATGATGATGGCCCAGGATGCGATTGAAAAACCAATCAAAATCAACATGATAAGTTTAACCAGAAGGCTTGCCTTCAGGAACAAATCAAGGATATTCATGTCAGTCACTGCTTAAACTCCGCGACAATAGACTTAGGAAGCGCACGAGGCTTCATTATGGTTGGATCAACACAAACAATCAGTACTTCAGCTGAGTTCAGTACAGTATTCTCTGCGTTGACTATCCGCTGCGTGAAAACCAGTGAGGTCCCACGCATTGATGTAATTTCAGTTTGGACTTCGAGCATATCGTCGAGTCTGGCAGGCGCAAAATACTCAAGCGTCATCTTGCGTACCACGAAGGCAACTCGCTCAGCCAACAGAACCTGTTGACTAAAGTGATGATGGCGCAGCATCTCTGTGCGTGCCCGTTCATAAAAAGCAACGTAGCTGGCGTGGTAAACCACACCACCGGCATCGGTATCTTCGTAATAGACACGAACCGGCCATCGAAACAGCGTTGTATTCACTTTACATCCCGGTAATGCAACAAAAGTTAGAGCTTTTAAACTTCGCTACTATACGCGCGGGAAAGAGGGTTGGGAATGGGGGAAAGTAAACGGAGAGTAAATTTTTATGGGCTCGGGTAAGCCCATAACGTTAACGGACATTTCTTATTCAGAAGAAGAAGAAAATCAAACCGGCGAGAAGCACCAGATCGGCAATCAGCGGGCAGAAAATTCCCTGCCAGTGAACGGCTTTCGGACGAAAGCCCACGCCGTGGATCACACCTGCACACACCGCCCACATAATAAGGAAGCCGTGCCAGATTTCAAGCTCGCTGGTTTTCGCTGCAAAGCGCGAAGGGTCCCAGAAGATACAGCCTGCCAGCAGTAATGCCATCACTAAAGAAAGCGCCCGTAACGGGCGCTTATCCATTACCGCGTAAAGTTTCGCGATAATATTCATCAGTGTTTTTCTTCACCCGCTTTGGTCGCTTCAACGTGCTCAAGCGCCAGGGCAGTGATGACACCAAATGCACAGGCAAGAAGCGTCCCTAAAATCCATGCGAAATACCACATATTCAGCTCCTTACTTAGTACATAGAGTGGGTGTTGCTTTCGATATGTTCTTTCGTGATGCGACCGAACATTTTCCAGTAGCACCAGATGGTGTAAGCCAGAACAATCGGAACGAACACACAAGCAACATATGTCATCAGGTTCAGCGTCATATGGCTGGACGTTGCATCCCACATGGTCAGGCTAGCATTCAGCATGGTGCTGGATGGCATGACAAATGGGAACATCGCAATACCCGCCGTCAGGATGATGCACGCCAGGGTCAGTGATGAGAACACGAACGCCAGAGCGCCTTTCTCCAGACGAGACGTCAACACGGTCAGCAGCGGCAACAGCACGCCCAGAGCCGGGATCGCCCACAGCACAGGGGTATTGTTGAAGTTCACCAGCCATGCGCCAGCCTGACGAGCCACTTCTTTGGTCAGCGGGTTAGACGGTGCAGTGTGGTTGATTGCAGAGGTCACCACGTAGCCATCAATGCCGTACACCACCCACACGCCGGCCAGCGCGAAGCAAACCAGCGTTACCAGCGCAGCAACCTGAGCCGTCGCGCGAGAACGCAGGTGCAACTCGCCCACGGTACGCATCTGCAGATAGGTTGCGCCCTGAGTGATGATCATCGCCACGCTCACTACGCCGGCCAGCAGACCAAACGGATTCAGCAGCTGGAAGAAGTTACCGGTGTAGTAAAGACGCATGTATTCGTCCAGGTGGAACGGTACGCCCTGCAGCAGGTTACCAAACGCCACGCCGATCACCAGCGGTGGAACGAAGCTACCGATGAAGATGCCCCAGTCCCACATGTTGCGCCAGCGGGTATCTTCAATCTTCGAACGGTAGTCGAAACCGACCGGACGGAAGAATAAAGAGGCCAGCACCAGAATCATCGCCACATAGAAACCGGAGAACGCAGCCGCGTAGACCATCGGCCAGGCAGCGAACAGCGCGCCGCCTGCGGTGATCAGCCACACCTGGTTACCGTCCCAGTGCGGGGCGATGGAGTTGATCATGATTCGACGCTCGGTGTCATTACGACCGAGGAAACGGGTGAGCATCCCCACCCCCATGTCGAAACCATCCGTGACGGCGAAACCGATCAGCAGAACGCCGACCAGCAGCCACCAGATAAAACGCAATACTTCATAATCGATCATTTGATGACTCCTGTCTTAGCGTGCCGGCTGAGTAGTCGCAGTGGACTGCTCGTAGTGATAGCGACCGGTTTTCAGGCTGCTTGGGCCAAGGCGCGCGAACTTGAACATCAGGAACAGTTCAGCCACCAGGAACAGGGTGTACAGACCACAAATCAGCAGCATGGAGAAGATCAGGTCGCCTGCGGTCAGGGACGAGTTCGCCACCGCCGTTGGCAGGACCTCACCGATCGCCCATGGCTGACGGCCATACTCCGCAACAAACCAGCCGGACTCAATTGCGATCCACGGCAGTGGAATACCGTAAAGCGCGGTGCGCAGCAGCCATTTTTTCTCGCCGATGCGGTTGCGAATCACAGACCAGAAGGACGCCGCAATGATCAGCAGCATGATGATGCCGCAGCCCACCATGATACGGAATGCGAAGTACAGAGGCGCAACGCGTGGAATCGAGTCTTTGGTTGCCATCTGGATCTGCGCTTCCGTCGCATCAGAAACGTTCGGGGTATAACGCTTCAGCAACAGGCCATAACCCAGATCTTTCTTCACGTCGTTAAACTGGTCGCGGACGGTCTGGTCTGTAGAGCCAGCACGCAGCTGTTCCAGCAGCGAGTAGGCTTTCATACCGTTACGAATACGCTCTTCGTGCTGAACCATCAGCTCTTTCAGACCCGTCACCTGCTTATCAACAGAACGAGTGGCAATGATACCCAGCGCGTAAGGAATCTGAATGGCAAAGCGGTTTTCCTGCGCGTCCTGATCGGGAATACCGAACAGCGTAAAGGCAGCAGGCGCCGGCTGGGTTTCCCATTCGGCTTCGATGGCGGCCAGTTTGGTTTTTTGCACGTCACCCATTTCGTAACCGGATTCATCACCCAGAACGATAACAGAGAGGATGGCAGCCATACCGAAGCTTGCAGCGATAGCAAAGGAGCGCTTAGCAAACGCGAAGTCACGACCACGCAGCATATAGTAAGAACTGATGCCCAGCACAAACATCGCGCCGCACACGTATCCAGAAGCGACGGTGTGAACGAATTTAACCTGAGCAACCGGGTTCAGGACCAGCTCGGCAAAGCTGACCATCTCCATACGCATGGTTTCGAAGTTGAAATCAGACGCGATAGGGTTCTGCATCCAGCCGTTCGCAACCAGGATCCACAGCGCGGACAGGTTCGAACCTAATGCCACAAGCCAGGTCACCGCCATATGCTGGACTTTACCCAGACGGTCCCAACCGAAGAAGAACAGACCTACAAAGGTGGATTCGAGGAAGAATGCCATCAGACCTTCAATGGCCAGCGGCGCACCGAAGATATCCCCTACATAGTGGGAATAGTAAGACCAGTTAGTCCCGAACTGGAACTCCATGGTCAAACCGGTTGCCACGCCCAGTGCGAAGTTGATACCAAACAACTTGCCCCAGAACTTGGTCATATCTTTATAAATCTGTTTGCCGGAGAGAACGTATACCGTTTCCATAATGGCCAGCAGGAACGCCATACCGAGCGTCAGTGGCACAAACAGGAAGTGGTACATCGCGGTCAAGGCAAACTGTAAGCGCGACAGTTCGACTATATCTAACATCATGACTCCTTGCTCATCGCATGAAGACTCCGAGAGTGGACCCCGTCAGAAAGAGATCCACACGCATGCCCCAATACAAATTATTCGCATCCTTGTCGTCGTTATTACCCTGAGGGAGGATAAAAACGATGACGTGAGGTTACAAATACGTTAATAAAAAACTCAAATTGATCCCGCAAATATAATACGCTGCAAAACCCTTACAATAAACAGGTTTTTATTGAATCACATTTACGTTTTTCGACGGCGATCAATTTATAGCAAAATTACCACTTTTCGGCCATTTTGATCGGGAACAATTTAGCGCTTTTCAGCGCCTTTTTCCAAGGATTAAATATTGATTTAAATCAAAAACAATTCTTAATGTTAATTGTGTTTTGATGTGGTGAACATGGTAAAAACCATGTTAAAGATATGTATATGAAATACAATTAAGGTTATCGAATCGACGGATGAATATAAACAGAAGTGATTTTTATTAACTCAGTTACGCTTAATGACTGATTTATTCAGGACATAAATTTTAGTGCGTTTTTTATTTTTTTCCATCTGCTCTCTTAAAGGCAAATAAATAACAATTATTTTACTTTTACATCCTCCTAATTAACACCCAATTGTGACTATTGCATGACGCCCGGCAGGCAATAAAAAAGGCCGCTTTACAGCGGCCAACCATGTCGAAACGGACATTTTTATACTGCAACGCCCCCCTTTCGGGGAGCAGAGAGGACTTACTTAATGATGGATTTCAGTGCTTCGCCGATATCCGCCAGGCTGCGAACGGTTTTCACGCCTGCGGCTTCCAGCGCTGCGAATTTCTCATCAGCCGTACCCTTACCACCGGCGATGATCGCGCCTGCGTGACCCATACGCTTGCCTTTCGGCGCAGTCACACCCGCGATGTAGCCCACAACTGGCTTGGTCACGTGTTCTTTGATGTAAGCAGCCGCTTCTTCTTCCGCGCTACCACCGATCTCACCGATCATCACGATCGCTTCGGTCTGTGGATCTTCCTGGAACAGCTTCAGGATGTCGATGAAGTTAGAGCCCGGAATCGGGTCACCGCCGATGCCCACGCAGGTGGACTGGCCGAAACCGTAGTCGGTGGTCTGCTTAACCGCTTCATAGGTCAGGGTACCGGAACGGGACACGATGCCCACTTTACCCGGTTTGTGAATGTGGCCCGGCATGATGCCGATTTTGCATTCGCCCGGGGTGATAACGCCTGGGCAGTTCGGGCCAATCATACGCACGCCAGCTTCATCCAGCTTCACCTTCACGGTCAGCATATCCAGCGTCGGGATGCCTTCGGTGATGGTGATGATCAGTTTGATGCCTGCGTCGATCGCTTCCAGAATAGAGTCTTTGCAGAACGGTGCCGGAACGTAGATCACGGTCGCGGTGGCGCCCGTCGCTTCTACGGCTTCACGCACGGTGTTAAACACCGGCAGGCCCAGGTGGGTGGTGCCGCCTTTACCTGGCGTAACACCGCCAACCATCTGCGTACCGTAGGCAATTGCCTGTTCGGAGTGGAAAGTCCCCTGGCTACCGGTGAAGCCCTGGCAGATAACCTTGGTATCTTTATTAATTAAAACTGACATTATTTCCCCTCCACTGCGGCAACAACCTGCTGAGCTGCATCCGTCAGACTTTTCGCTGCAATAATATTCAGGCCGCTGTCAGCCAGTTTTTTCGCGCCGAGTTCAGCGTTGTTACCTTCCAGACGCACAACCACCGGAACGTTAACACCCACTTCTTCTACCGCACCGATGATACCGTCGGCGATCAGGTCGCAACGTACGATGCCGCCGAAGATGTTAACCAGAACGGCCTTCACGTTGTCGTCAGAGAGAATGATTTTGAACGCTTCGGTTACGCGCTCTTTGGTTGCGCCACCGCCTACGTCGAGGAAGTTTGCTGGCTCACCGCCGTGCAGCTTAACGATGTCCATGGTGCCCATTGCCAGGCCCGCACCGTTAACCATGCAGCCGATGTTGCCGTCCAGCGCCACGTAGTTCAGTTCCCACTGCGCAGCCTGTGCTTCACGCGGATCTTCCTGAGACTGGTCGCGCATTTCGCGCAGATCCGGCTGGCGGAACAGCGCGTTGCCGTCAGCGCCCAGCTTGCCGTCGAGGCAGATCAGATCGCCCTGGGTGGTGATCACCAGTGGGTTGATCTCGATCAGCGCCAGATCGCGCTCCAGGAAGATAGTTGCCAGACCCATGAAGATCTTGGTGAACTGCTGAACCAGTTTACCTTCCAGGCCCAGCTTGAACGCCAGCTCGCGACCCTGGTAAGGCATTGGGCCTGCCAGCGGATCGATAGCCACTTTGTGGATCAGGTGCGGGGTTTCTTCCGCCACTTTTTCGATTTCCACGCCGCCTTCGGTAGACGCCATGAACACCACGCGACGGGAGCTACGGTCAACAACCGCGCCCAGATAAAGTTCTTTCGCGATATCGGTCGCCGCTTCCACCAGGATCTGGTTAACCGGCTGGCCGTTCGCATCTGTCTGGTACGTTACCAGACGCTTGCCGAGCCAATGTTCAGCAAACGCACGAATCTCTTCTTTGCTCTTAACAACCTTCACACCGCCCGCTTTACCACGGCCACCAGCGTGAACCTGACACTTAACTACCCAAGGGCCGGAACCGATTTTAGATGCGGCTTCTTCTGCTTCACGCGGGGTAGTACAGGCATAACCCACCGGAGCCGGTAAGCCATACCGGGCAAACAGCTGTTTGGCCTGATATTCATGTAAGTTCATGTGTTCTATCCATCCTTCAGGTAATCGTTAGGTCGTGCTTTTATTGGCCCGGCAGCCATACGCCGCCGGGCAAGACTGCAAAACTAGACGTCCAGCAGCAGACGGGTTGGATCTTCCAGCAGCTCTTTAATCGCAACCAGGAAGCCCACGGACTCGCGGCCGTCGATCAGGCGGTGATCGTAAGAGAGCGCCAGGTACATCATTGGCAGGATCTCAACTTTACCGTCTACCGCCATAGGGCGATCTTTGATGGCATGCATACCCAGGATCGCGCTCTGCGGCGGGTTAATGATCGGGGTAGACATCAGCGAGCCGAATACGCCGCCGTTGGTAATGGTGAAGTTACCGCCGGTCAGGTCGTCTACGGTCAGCTTGCCGTCGCGGCCTTTAACAGCCAGCTCTTTAATGTTCTTCTCGATGTCAGCCATACCCAGAGTATCCACATCACGCAGAACCGGCGTTACCAGGCCGCGTGGAGTAGAAACCGCCATGCTGACGTCGAAATAGTTGTGGTAAACCACGTCATCGCCATCGATGGACGCGTTCACTTCCGGATAGCGTTTCAGCGCTTCAACCACCGCCTTCACGTAGAAGGACATAAAGCCCAGACGGATACCGTGACGTTTTTCAAACGCGTCACCGTACTGCTTGCGCAGGTCCATGATTGGCTTCATGTTCACTTCGTTGAAGGTGGTCAGCATCGCGGTAGAGTTTTTCGCTTCCAGCAGACGCTCGGCTACGCGTTTACGCAGGCGAGTCATCGGCACGCGTTTTTCGCTGCGGGCACCCAGTGCAGGCTGCGCTGCTGGCGCCGCCGCAGGGGCTTTCGCTTCGGCCTGAGCAGGCGCTTTCGCCAGATGCTTGTCGATGTCTTCACGGGTCAGACGGCCGCCCACACCGGTGCCTTTAATGGCTGCCGGGTCGAGGCTGTGTTCCGCCAGCAGGCGACGGATCGCCGGGCTGAGAGCGTCGTTAGACTGCTCTTCCAGAGAAGCCTGCTGGCGCTGAGCCGGCGTAGAGGCTTTCTCTTCAGATTTTGCGCTGGACTCTTTGCCCGCGCTGTTGCCTTCTCGCAGGCGACCCAGGATCTGACGAGAGGTGACGGTAGTACCTTCATCTTCCAGCACCGCGTCCAGAACGCCATCCGCCGAAGCCGGTACTTCCAGTACCACTTTGTCAGTTTCGATTTCTACCAGCACTTCATCGCGCTTAACGGCATCGCCTGGTTTTTTGTGCCAGGTAGCGACGGTCGCATCTGCTACGGATTCAGGCAGGTCGGGAACAAGAATATCTACGCTACTCATTATGTATCCTTTAATTAATCGACGTTCAGCGCGTCATTGACCAGATCTTGTTGCTGCTTCTGGTGAACGGACATATACCCTACCGCCGGAGAGGCGGAGGCCGGGCGACCTGCATAGCGCAGGGCTGACCCAAATGGAATCACTTCACGGAAATGATGCTGGCTGCAGTACCATGCGCCCTGGTTAAGCGGCTCTTCCTGGCACCAGACAAAATCATGAACGTGAGCGTACGGTTTCAGCGCTTCCTGCACCGCCTGGTGCGGGAACGGATAAAGCTGTTCGATACGCACGATGGCGACATCTTTCTGATCGTTCTTACGGCGCTGTTCCAGCAGGTCGTAATAAACCTTACCAGAACACATCACCACACGCTTCACGGCCTGCGGATCCAGCTCGTCAATTTCACCGATGGCCGGCAGGAAGGTGCCATTTGCCAGTTCATCCAGGCTCGACACCGCCAGCGGGTGACGCAGCAGGGACTTCGGCGACATCACCACCAGCGGACGACGCATACCGCGCAGCGCCTGACGACGCAGCATGTGGTACACCTGAGCCGGAGTAGACGGCACGCAGACCTGCATGTTCTGCTCGGCGCAGAGCTGCAGATAACGTTCCAGACGCGCGGAAGAGTGCTCCGGACCCTGACCTTCATAACCGTGCGGCAGCAGCATTACCAGGCCACACATACGGCCCCATTTCTGTTCGCCGGAGGAGATGAACTGGTCGATAACCACCTGCGCACCGTTGGCGAAGTCACCGAACTGCGCTTCCCAGATGGTCAGGGTGCGCGGTTCTGCCGTGGCGTAACCGTATTCGAAAGCCAGTACCGCTTCTTCAGACAGCACGGAGTCCCAGACCTTGAACTGGCCCTGACCGTTGTGCACGTGCTGCAGCGGGGTGTAGGTTGAACCGTTAGACTGGTTGTGAACGACCGCATGACGGTGGAAGAAGGTCCCACGGCCCGCATCTTCACCGGACAGACGAACAGGAATGCCTTCGTCAACCAGCGTCGCGTAGGCCAGCGTTTCCGCGCCGCCCCAGTCGAAGAGCTTCTCGCCTGCCGCCATGGCCTGACGGTCAGCATAAATTTTCGCCACGCGAGACTGCATCTCGATAGCGTCCGGCACGGTGCTGATGCGTTTAGCCAGCTCCTGCAGGCGCTTCATCTCAACCTTATTCGGGTAGCTCTCATCCCACTCGTGGTTGAGGTACGGCGACCAGGTAAAGGAGTGCATGTTCATCGGACGCAGCTCTTTCACTACGCATTCGCCCGCATCCAGCGCGTCGCGGTAGAGGTTGACCATTTCGGTCGCATCTTCCAGCGTCGCCACTTTGTCGCCTTCCAGCTTGTCAGCATAGATTTTGCGCGGAGTCGGGTGTTTTTTGATTTTCTGATACATCAGCGGCTGGGTTGCACTTGGCTCATCCGCTTCGTTGTGGCCGTGACGGCGGTAGCAGAAGAGGTCAATGAACACATCGCGTTTGAAGGTATTACGGAAGTCCAGCGCCAGACGGGTCACGAAAGCCACGGCTTCCGGGTCATCCGCGTTAACGTGGAAGATCGGCGCCTGCACCATCTTACCGATGTCGGTGCAGTACGGGGTAGAACGCGCATCCAGCGGGTTAGAGGTGGTGAAGCCCACCTGGTTGTTGATCACGATGCGAACGGTACCGCCCACTTCATAACCACGCGCTTTGGACATGTTCAGGGTTTCCTGCACCACGCCCTGCCCTGTTACCGCCGCATCACCGTGGATGGTAATTGGCAGAACTTTATTGCTGCTTGGCTCGTCCAGACGATCCAGACGCGCGCGCACGGAACCGATAACCACCGGGCTGACGATTTCCAGGTGTGACGGGTTAAACGCCAGCGCCAGGTGAACCAGACCGCCTTCGGTTTCGATATCCGACGAGAAGCCCATGTGGTACTTCACGTCGCCGGTGCCGAGGTGTTCTTTATGTTTGCCCGCGAATTCGTCGAACAGGTCCTGCGGTTTTTTACCCAGCACGTTAACCAGCACGTTCAGACGACCACGGTGCGCCATGCCTAGCACCACTTCACGGGTGCCGCTCTTGCCTGCGTGACGAATCAGCTCTTTCAGCATCGGCACCAGGGCGTCACCGCCTTCCAGAGAGAAGCGTTTTGCGCCCGGGAACTTCGCGCCCAGATAGCGCTCAAGGCCTTCCGCTGCGGTCAGTTCGCTGAGGAAGCGCTTTTTCTCGTCAGCCGAGAAGGTCGCGTGGCCCGCTACGGATTCGATACGCTGCTGGATCCAGCGCTTCTCTTCGGTAGAGGTAATGTGCATGTATTCCGCGCCGATGGAGCCGCAGTAGGTTTGCTTGAGCGCGTCAATCAGATCGCCCAGCTTCATCGTGTCTTTGCCGATGGCAAAGGAACCTACGTTAAAGCTTTCCTGGAAATCGGCCTCGGTCAGATCGTGATATGCCGGATCGAGATCGGCCACACGGTCTTGTTTCCACAGTCCCAGCGGATCGAGATTCGCATGCTGGTGACCACGGAAGCGATAAGCGTTGATAAGCTGCAGGACTTTAACCTGCTTCGCATTGGTGTCAGGGTCGGAAATCGCAGAAGAGTAACGTGAGGCATCCTTCGCCAGACGACGGAAATAATCACGTGTTTTGGAATGGAATTGATCCGGTTTGACCCCTGTACCAGGCAACTGCTGGAACATGGAACGCCAGTTTGCGTCCACTGAGTCAGGATCGGTTAAGAAGTCTTCATAGAGCTGTTCTATCCAGCTCTGGTTGGCACCAGAGAGGTAAGAAGAGTCCAGCCAGGCTTTCATTGCGCCGTTCTGCATCGTGATCCCTTAAGCATTTTTATGCTTACTTTCGCCGTAGAAACTACCACGCACACCACGTGTACGTGCCGGGGTTCACCTGCGAGCTCTTTGTGGCCCGCGAAGGAACCTTTAGAAACTGTCTAGACTTCAGGGCAGTTTTTAAAGGTTTCTGCAATCTATTCCCTCTCCCTGTGGGAGAGGGTTAAGGTGAGGGGAACAGCACTCCCCTCTCACTACTTACGCACTGCGCTGCAGCAGCATCGACTTAATATGGCCGATGGCGCGCGTCGGGTTCAGCCCCTTCGGACACACACTGACGCAGTTCATGATGCTATGGCAGCGGAATACGCTGAAAGCGTCACTCAGTCCTTCCAGACGGCTGTCGGTTTCGGTGTCGCGGCTGTCGATCAGGAAGCGATAGGCAGCCAGCAGACCGGCCGGACCGATAAACTTGTCCGGGTTCCACCAGAACGACGGGCAGGACGTAGAACAGCATGCGCAGAGAATACACTCGTACAAACCGTCGAGTTTTTCACGCTGCTCAGGAGACTGTAAGTGCTCGCGAGCCGGTGGATTTTGCCCATTATTCAATAAGTAAGGCTTAATCTTCTCATATTGTGCATAGAATTGCCCCATGTCTACCACCAAATCACGCACGACCGGCAGGCCTGGCAGAGGACGGATAACAATTTTCTGACCGGGACGCTGCAACGCTGAAATGGGCGTGATGCAGGCCAGGCCATTTTTGCCGTTCATGTTCACACCGTCAGAACCGCAGACCCCTTCACGGCAGGAGCGGCGGAACGACAGCGTTGGATCTTTTTCTTTCAGCTGGATTAAGGCATCCAGCAGCATCATGTCGCGACCTTCTTCCGCTTCCAGGGTGTAGTCCTGCATGCGCGGAGCGTCATCAACATCCGGGTTATAACGATAAACTGAGAATTCGAGTTTCATTATCCTGTCTCCGCATTAGTAAGTACGAATCTTCGGCGGGAACGCCGGACGCAGTTTCGGTTCCATGTTGACGCTACGACGCGTCATGGTTTCCGACTCTGGCAGATACAGGGAATGACACAGCCAGTTTTCGTCATCACGCTCCGGGAAGTCGAAGCGGCTATGGGCGCCACGGCTTTCGGTACGGAAGTTTGCCGACATCGCGGTCGCGAACGCGGTTTCCATCAGGTTATCCAGCTCCAGGCACTCAACGCGCTGGGTGTTAAACTCGCTGGAGGTGTCGTCCAGACGGGCATTTTTCAGACGCTCGCGGATCGCTTTCAGCTGCTCAAGACCTTTGGCCATCGCGTCGCCTTCACGGAATACCGAGAAGTTGTGCTGCATACATTCCTGCAGCGCTTTACGGATTTCCACCGGATCTTCGCCGTTACGGTTGCCGTTCCAGCGGTTGAGGCGCTCCAGAGAGGCATCAATTTCGTCGTCGGTTGCGTCACGCAGCGCACCCTGCTCGGCAATGGATTCCTGCAGATGCAGACCCACTGCGCGACCAAACACCACCAGATCCAGCAGGGAGTTGCCGCCCAGACGGTTTGCACCGTGTACGGATACGCAGGCGATTTCGCCCACCGCGAACAGGCCAGGAATGACCACGTCTTCGCCCTGCTCGTTCACGGTCAGCGCCTGACCGGTCACTTTGGTCGGAATACCGCCCATCATGTAGTGGCAGGTTGGGATAACCGGAATCGGCTCTTTCACCGGGTCGACGTGTGCGAAGGTGCGGGAAAGTTCCAGGATGCCCGGCAGACGGGACTCCAGAACTTCTTTACCCAGATGGTCGAGTTTCAGCTTCGCGTGCGGACCCCATGGGCCGTCGCAGCCGCGGCCTTCACGGATTTCGATCATGATGGAACGCGCCACCACGTCACGACCCGCCAGGTCTTTCGCATTCGGGGCATAACGCTCCATGAAGCGTTCGCCGTGTTTGTTCAGCAGGTAGCCACCTTCACCGCGGCAGCCTTCTGTTACCAGAACGCCTGCACCGGCGATACCGGTTGGGTGGAACTGCCACATCTCCATATCCTGCACCGGCACGCCCGCTCGGATAGCCATACCGACACCGTCACCGGTGTTGATGTGGGCGTTGGTGGTGGACTGATAGATACGGCCTGCACCGCCGGTCGCCAGCACGGTAGCGCGCGCTTTGAAGTAAACCACTTCACCGGTTTCGATGCACAGCGCGGTACAGCCAACAATCGCGCCATCGGCGTTTTTCACCAGATCCAGCGCATACCACTCGGAGAAGATGGTGGTGTGGTTTTTCAGGTTCTGCTGATACAGGGTGTGCAGCAGCGCGTGACCGGTACGGTCAGCCGCCGCCGCGGTGCGTGCCGCTTGCTCGCCGCCGAAGTTTTTCGACTGGCCGCCAAATGGACGCTGATAGATAGTGCCATTTTCCAGACGGGAGAACGGCAGACCCATGTGGTCCAGCTCCAGAATCGCTTCCGGACCGGTTTTACACATATATTCGATGGCATCCTGGTCGCCGATGTAATCGGAACCTTTTACCGTGTCATACATGTGCCATTCCCAGTTATCTTCATGGGAGTTACCCAGCGCAACGGTAATACCGCCCTGCGCGGACACAGTATGGGAACGGGTCGGGAAAACTTTAGAGAGCAGCGCACAGGTTTGGCCGCTCTGGGAAATTTGCAGTGCGGCACGCATACCTGCGCCACCGGCACCAATTACAACAGCATCAAATTCTCTGACTGGCAGTTTCATTACACACCCCACACCACAACGAATCCATAAATAACGTAAACCACCAGTGCAACCACAATGGCCAGCTGCAGTGGGAGGCGAATCGCCAGCGGTTTAACGTAATCGGTCAACACCTGCCACATGCCAATCCATGCATGAATAAGGATAGAGAACAGGGCCAGCAGGGTGAACACTTTGGTGAAGGCGGATCCGAAGAACCCACTCCAGATTTCCCACGTCAGCGTGCCGCTGGTCGCGAAGAAACCGATCATATAGATGATGTAAAGAGTGAGAACGATGGCGGTAGCACGGACCAGAATGAAGTCATGTACGCCGTTGCGTCCTAATGCGGAGGCGTTGCTTACCATACGAGAACTCCTGCGAGAAGTGAAAGCACGACAGTAATCACAAATGAAATGTTAGCGGAGCGTTTCCCGGCTTCGAAAGTCTCTTCCAGGTAGCCAAAGTCCATCAGCATATGGCGAACACCCACGACGACGTGGTACGCCAGCGCGGTCAGAATGCCCCACATGATGAATTTCACGAAGAAGCTGTTCATGATGGCAGAGGCCTGGAGGAATCCTTCAGGGGAAGAGAGGCTGGTGCCCAGTAACCACAGCAGAATACCGACCGCCACAAACGTAATCACACCAGAAACACGGTGCAGAATGGACGCTATTGCTGTTACGGGGAACCGGATCGTTTTGAGATCCAGATTGACAGGTCTTTGTTTTTTCACATTTCTTATCATGAATAACGCCCACATGCTGTTCTTATTGTTTCCTTCCTCCGGACTGCGATGCGGGTCAAGCAGCGTTCCTTTTCTATAACTGCGCGTCATGCAAAACACTGCTTCCAGATGCTTAAACGACACGTTACAACGCTGGGTGGCTCGGGATTGCAGGGTGTTCCGGAGACCTGGCGGCAGTATAGGCCGTTCACAAAATCATTACAATTAACCTACATACAGTTTGTCGGGTTTTCTCTGGAACAGTGATCAGGGTCACGATAACAACATCTTTTTAATTTTTAATCATCTGATTTGACAAATGTTAAACAATATTGTTACAAACGTCATCAGAAAAGGCATATAATGCGCAAAAGTTATGAGGTCTCTCTTTCACCTGACAAATAGTTATGTAACAGTGTGATGGTATTGACCGAAGTTATCAGGACAGTTATTAGTGATATACAGGTTTGAATAATTCGGACTGCAAAAACGCTGATTTGCTGTTGTTTCACTGATATTTCATTCGTTTACCTGCAAGGCGCCATAGCTCTGTACCCTGGTTTGTCCTCGTGAGCTGAGCGGTAAGCCAAATAACAATCTGGTAACGGTGATTAACAGCTGAAAGCAAATCCGGTAAAGCGCAGTCTTAAGCATAAGGCGCTAAGGAGACCGTAAATGGCTGATACAAAGGCAACGCTCACCCTAAATGGTGACACTGCTATTGAACTGGATGTGCTAAAAGGCACGCTCGGTCAGGATGTTATTGATATCCGTACGCTGGGTTCCAAAGGGATGTTCACCTTTGACCCTGGATTTACCTCTACCGCATCTTGCGAATCCAAAATCACCTTCATTGACGGTGACGAAGGTATCCTGCTCCATCGCGGCTTCCCTATCGATCAGTTAGCCACCGAATCCAACTACCTGGAAGTGTGCTACATCCTGCTGAACGGCGAAAAACCGACGCAGGCCCAGTTCGATGAATTTAAAACCACCGTGACCCGTCACACCATGATCCATGAGCAGATTACCCGTCTGTTCCATGCGTTCCGTCGTGACTCTCACCCAATGGCGGTGATGTGCGGTATTACCGGTGCGCTTGCAGCGTTCTACCACGACTCCCTTGACGTGAATAACCCGCGTCACCGTGAAATCGCCGCTTACCGTCTGCTGTCCAAAATGCCTACCATGGCGGCGATGTGCTACAAATACTCCATCGGCCAGCCGTTTGTGTATCCGCGCAACGACCTCTCCTACGCGGGTAACTTCCTGCGCATGATGTTCTCCACGCCGTGCGAAGAGTACGAAGTGAACCCGGTTCTGGAACGCGCGATGGACCGTATTCTGATCCTGCACGCTGACCACGAACAGAACGCCTCTACCTCTACCGTCCGTACCGCGGGCTCTTCAGGCGCGAACCCGTTCGCCTGTATCGCTGCGGGCATCGCCTCCCTGTGGGGACCGGCGCACGGCGGCGCGAACGAAGCGGCACTGAAGATGCTGGAAGAGATCAGCACCGTTGAGCACATTCCTGAGTTCGTGCGTCGCGCGAAAGACAAGAATGATTCCTTCCGCCTGATGGGCTTCGGTCACCGTGTTTACAAAAACTACGACCCGCGCGCCACTGTGATGCGTGAGACCTGCCACGAAGTGCTGAAAGAGCTGGGTACCAAAGATGATCTGCTGGAAGTGGCGATGGAGCTGGAACACATCGCGCTGAACGACCCGTACTTCATCGAGAAGAAACTCTACCCGAACGTTGATTTCTACTCTGGCATTATTCTGAAAGCGATGGGCATTCCGTCTTCCATGTTCACCGTGATCTTCGCTATGGCGCGTACCGTAGGCTGGATTGCGCACTGGAACGAAATGCACAGCGAAGGCATGAAGATCGCGCGTCCTCGTCAGCTGTATACCGGCTACGAGCAGCGTGATTTTAAGTCTGACCTGAAGCGCTAAAAGATGTTGGGTGCGGCCTGATGCCATCACCCCGGCCCTCTCCCACAGGGAGAGGGTGAAAACATTAAAAACGGTAACCCAAGGGTTACCGTTTTACTTTTATTTCTGGCAGTGCGGGCACCAGTAGAAGGGTCTTGAAGAGAGCATCATCCTGTCGATAATCCCGCCGCACCGCTCGCACTTTTTCCCCGCCCGATGAAACACCTTAAAGCGGAACAGCGCCCCGTGATGCTTGTTTTCATCCACTACGCCACGCGTGTTGTACGACAGCCGCGGGATGTCCAGCAGCGCGTGGGACAGCGCCTCCAGCTGTTCATCGCTCAGCTGAGAGGCTTTATGCTGCGGCGCCAGCCCGACTTCCCAGAGGATTTCCACCCGCAGGTAGTTGCCAAGCCCGGCCAGAAAGGCCTGGTCAAGAAACAGGCCGGAAAACTGCCGGTTGCGGAATGCAGGCGATAACAGCCGGGCCTTCACATCGCTCGCCGTCAGGCGCATATCCAGCACGTCCGGCCCAACCCGCTGTAAGAACGGGTGCGTGAGCACCTGCTCAGGCGTTAACATTTCGATATCAGAGGCGCTATAGAGCAGGATCGCCTTATCCGCCGTTTGCAGCCTGACGCGCAGCACGCGTGTCGTTTGCGGCTGTTCACCCGCCTCCACCACGCGCCAGACGCCGTAAAGCTGGTTATGGCTGTATAACGTCAGGTTATGGGAAAAATGCGTGAGCAATGCTTTGCCGCGCGTTTCAATATGCGTTACCGACTGCCCCACCAGCTGTGATTCAAACGGTTTCAGTTGAGGAAAAGCAAACCAGGCCTCCGTCAGCGGTTTGCCCTTTATCGCCGCCTCGAGGCTATCCGCCGCGCGGCGGATCTCCGGGCCTTCTGGCATTTTTCTATCCTTTTATGATTAATCTGCGCTGACAAGAATGCCCTCTTCAGCGAACGCGGCCCGCAGGCGGCGCGCGAACTGGAGCGCATGCTCGCCATCGCCGTGCAAACATACCGTATCAGCCTGAACGTGCGCCGTTGTGCCATCCACGGCGGTCACTCGCCCGTAGCGCACCATCTCCAGCGTCTGGGCCAGCGCTTTCGCTTCATCGGTAATCAGCGCACCGGCCTGCGTACGCGGTACAAGGCTGCCATCAGGCATGTATCCCCGATCGGCAAACACCTCCTGCCGCGTGGTCAGCCCCAGCCGTTCTCCGGCACGAATAAGCTCGCTGCCCGCCAGGCCGATCAGAATCAGCTGCGGATTAGAGTCCCGCACCGCACGGGCTATAGCGTCCGCCAGCGCCGGAGCTTTTGCCGCCTGGTTATAGAGCATGCCGTGCGGCTTCACGTGGCGCAGCACACCGTTCTCAGCGCGCACCATCGCCTCCAGCGCGCCAATCTGGTAGAGCACCTGAGCGTAGACCGTCTCAGGCGGCAGGTCCATCGCGGTGCGGCCAAAGTTTTCCCGGTCAGGGAAGCTCGGATGTGCGCCTATCGCGACGCCGTTTTTGATGGCGTTACGCACGCTATCCAGCATGGTTTGCGCATCGCCCGCGTGGAAGCCGCAGGCGATATTGACCGAGGAGACCAGCGTCATCAGCGCCGCATCGGCGCTGCCGCCCTCGCCCAGATCGGCGTTTAAATCAATCTTTACCATCGAGCCTCCACGCCAGCTGTTCGAGATAGCGCTGCTGATCCTGCCGCGCCTTTAGCGCCTCCTCCAGCGAACATTGAACGAAGTGAATCGGCTGTCCGAGGGGAATTTGCGCCAGATGGTAGCGATCGGCTTCAATGATGCAGGCAATTCGCGGGTAGCCCCCCGTCGTCTGCGCGTCGTTCATTAAGACGATCGGTTGCCCGTTGCCCGGAACCTGAATAACCCCTGGCAATAAACCGTGGGAGAGCAGTTCTCTGTCGGTCGTCCGGATCAGCGGCTGCCCCTGCAGGCGATAACCCATACGGTTACTCTGCGGACTGAGCTTCCACGGCGAGCGCCAGAAGGACTCTTTTGAGGCCTCGTCGAACTCATGATATTCCGGCCCCGGTAAGGCGCGGATCTGGTTTCCCCAGAGGAGTTGTTTTACCCCCTGAGCCGTCGAGAAGTGACGCGAAGAGGGCTTAATCGCCAGGCGATCGCCATCGCGCAACAACCGTCCTTCGTGACCGCCAATCCCGGCTTTCTGATCGGTACTGGATGAGCCCAGCACGTCAGGCACATCAATGCCGCCAGCCACCGCAAGATAGCTACGCACGCCGTGCAGAGGACGCTTTAAGGTCAGACGCTGTCCGGCTTTCGCCCGCAGACGCCAGCCGGTCCACACCGCTTTGCCGTCCAGCGTGGCATCACAGCCTGCGCCGGTGAGCGCGAACCAGGTCTCCTGACCAAACTCAATGACACACTGGCCGAGCGTAATTTCGAGCGCCGCCGTGCTGCCGGGGTTGCCCACCAGCACGTTAGCGATTTCCAGCGCTGGACGGTCCAGCGCACCACAATAGCTCACGCCGGACTGACGCATGCCAAAGCGCCCGGCATCCTGTACGGAGGTGTAAAGCCCGGCGCGAATAAGCGTTAACATACCCCCTCCTTCTGCGGGATAAAGCGAAGGGTGTCGCCGGGCCGCAGGAGTATCGGCGTCTCCAGCCCGGGTTCAAATAACTGGGTGGCGGTATGCCCGATAAGCTGCCATCCACCGGGCGATGTCAGCGGATAAACGCCGGTCTGCTCACCACCGATAGCCACCGTCCCCGCCGGTACGCTCAGGCGCGGCTCTGCGCGGCGCGGCGTATACAACCGGGGAGATAATCCCCCCAGATACGGGAATCCGGGCTGGAATCCCAGGAACCAGACGACGTAGTCAACCGAACTGTGCAACTCAACAACCTGCTTTTCCGTGAGTCCGCAGTGGTCTGCGACCACACCAAGATCCGGTCCCCCCGTACCGCCATAAACGACCGGGATCTCAATGGCACGCGATTCCGGCTCCAGCGCCTCGCTCTCTTCCCACCAGCGCTGTAAACGTTCAATGGCATCCAGCGCCAGCGTATGCGGACTACGCAGCACCACCGTGATGTTATTCATCCCCGGAATGGCTTCAACCACATCCGGCAGATCGACCAGACGCTGGGTTAGCCGCCAGATACGCTTTTGCGTGGCAAGGGTCACCGGCGGCTCGAGCTCCAGAACCACTGCCGTTTCTCCCAGAAGATAACAACGCGCTCGCTGCACTCAGGCACCTCTCATCAGGCCGGGTTAGGAATATCAATAAAGGTCACATCCAGATCGGTATTTTCCGTCAGCCACTCGCTGAGGGCGCGAATGCCGCCGCGCTCGGTGGCATGATGGCCTGCCGCGTAAAAATGCAGCCCCTGTTCACGCGCCGAGTGAATGGTCTGCTCGGAAACCTCGCCGGTGATAAAGGCATCAACACCGAAGCGCGCGGCGCTGTCGATAAAGCCCTGCCCGCCTCCGGTGCACCAGGCAACACGCTTCACCGTATCCGGACCGGTATCGCCGCTCCACAGCGGACGACGCCCCAGGCGCGCTTCAATCCAGGAAGCCAGTTCCAGCCCCGGAACCGGCATCGCCAGCTCGCCCCACGGCACCAGCGGCTCGATTTCGCCCATTACGGTAATCCCCAACAGTTGGGCAAGCTGAACGTTGTTACCAAGCTCCGGATGTGCGTCCAGCGGCAGGTGGTAACCGTACAGGTTGATGTCATTTGCCAGCAACGTTTTCAGGCGGTTGCGCTTCATGCCGCGAATAATCGGTGATTCGTTTTTCCAGAAGTAACCGTGATGGACAATCACCGCATCGGCCTCCTGACGGACAGCCTCGTCGAGCAGCGCCAGGCTTGCCGTGACGCCGGTGATAATTTTCTGTACCGTTTCGCGCCCTTCTACCTGCAGGCCATTAGGACCGTAGTCGCTAAAGGAGGCGGTATTGAGTTTTTCGTTAATCAGGCGTTCCAGTTCACTGTTTTTCATCTTTATGCTCTCAAACTTTTCTGGCGGCTTCGTACGCTTCCAGCGTGGCGACACGCGCCTGTTTATGGTCAACAATCGGGCGGGGATAATCGAGCTTTACGCCCTGTTTATCCGCCCATGCCCACGGGTCGTGGATCGCTTTCGCAGGAACGTTCCTGAGCGCGGGCAACCAGCGGCGGATAAAGTCGCCGTTGGCATCAAATTTTTGTCCCTGAGTGGTTGGATTAAAAATCCGGAAATAGGGAGCCGCATCGGTGCCCGTAGAGGCAGCCCACTGCCAGCCGCCGTTATTCGCGGCGAGATCGCCATCGATCAGCTGAGAGATAAAATAGCGCTCTCCGATACGCCAGTCGATAAGCAGATCCTTCACCAGAAAGCTGGCTGTAATCATTCGCAGGCGGTTGTGCATCCACCCGGTTTCATTCAGCTGGCGCATGGCAGCATCAACAATCGGATAGCCCGTCTCCCCTTTTTGCCAGGCCTGTAAAAGTGCCTCATCGTGCTGCCATTTTACGTTGTCGGTCCAGGGAATGAACGGACGATGCTTACAGAGATCGGGATGATACGTCATCAGATGGCGGTAGAACTCACGCCAGATAAGCTCGTTCAGCCAGACAGAACCGGTGCCCCCATCCAGCGCCTGCGGCTGCTCGGCCAGAAGGCGGTGTAAACACTGGCGAGGAGAGATCGCGCCCAGCGCCAGACAGGCCGACAGGCGGCTGGTGCCCTCGATGGCCGGAAAATCCCGCCGCGCGTCGTAGTTGGCCGCGTCCTGTTTGCAGAACTGGCGGAGCTGCGCGATGGCCGCTTTTTCATCGGCGGGGAACAGCGCTTTATCAAACGGCTCCTGAGGGTAGTCAAACGTCAGTTCAGACAGGTCCTTCAGGGGTTCGCCCCTCGCGGCAGGCGCGGCAACGCACTCCGGCAGCGACTCTTTCAGACGCTTGATAAAGGCATTTTTAAACGGAGTGAAAACTTTATACATCTCACGGTTGCCGGTCATCACGCTGCCCGGCGCCAGCATCACGCTGTCATCAAATCCTACACAGACCACATCCTCCAGCATCTTCTCCAGCTGACGGTCGCGCTGCTGCTCGTTGAATTCGTACTGATAGTTGTAAAAAAGATGCGTGACGTTGTGCTGCTTACAGGTCTCCTGCACCGTCTGCAGCTGTGCGGCAAAATCACTTACCTCTTTATAAATCAGCGGTATGCCTTTTCCGGCAAGCGAATGCTGCAGATCGGTCAGATACGCACGCAGCAAGGCCGCCTGGCGTGGCGCCATATCATGCTGCCGCCACTGCTCGGGCGTAGCCACAAACAGAGCCAGTACGTTAGCGTCTTTGGCGCGGCAGGCCGCCGCCAGGGCGATGTTGTCATGTACGCGCAGGTCCGCGCGAAACCAAACCAGATGGGTGGGCATAAAACTCCAGGCAAATATCCATTATGTCCGTAAGGGCATGCCGTAAAAGGAAAAAGCATGCATTGAACTACTTTGCCATGAAGTGTAGACGGGATGAAATAAAAAAGGCCGCCCAAGGCGGCCTTAACGCTACTTGTCCTGCGCTATCGTGTTAAATGCAACAAACCCGATCGGTTCATCACTTTTGACAACGAGTACGCTGGCGACAATGAACGCGATGCAAAAATAGCGTTTCATTATGCGGTCCCTGCTGCTAACCGCTCCACCGTTCACCACCGGTGATAAGTCGGTGGACACAAGCCCGGGTAGGCGGACTGCTTTACGGCTGTAAAAATACCTTTCCCAGGACCGATGCCCATTTACGAGATGGCGGAAAGGGACGCCGCATCATAATGAACATCCGCTGCAAAGATAAGATACTCGAAGAAAATTAGGATTTTATAAAGGCTTCCAGGGATTGCCATCTGCTTACAGGAGGGTATGATAAAAATCCCGGGTAGGGGCTGCAAGACCACCCAACGGACCGCGAATCCGGAGGGACAAAAAAACCGCCACATTGCTGTTGGCGGTTTTTTTATTGCTGTGTGTAGTCTTAGTAAAAGTCGCAGGTCGCTTTCTCGGCCTGATCCATCCACACCGGCTTCTCGCTGGTTTTCGCCCAGACGCGGTGCAGATAGCTATAAAAACGCGCACGATCTTTCCAGAACAGCATCACCGGCAGAGCCAGCACGCCAGCCACTACGGCGAAAGCGCGGCGCATGAACACGATATGAGCCGGAAACTCTTTATAAAGATCCATATTTTTCTCCCCTATAGTTGGCCGGAAACGTCATCCGGAAAATTCAAAATCTGTGACCTGGCTAAAATAATATCGCTTTGTTTGTAATTTTACTACTCATCCGACCACTTATTTTCGTCCGTTTAGCGAAAATTTACATTCAAGCCGTAATTAAGTTACAAAAAAGTTAACGATTTACTTATCAATAGTTAAATTACGGGCTTTGCCATTTTTATACTTTTTTTACACCCGCCCTTCTCATTTTTGCGAAATCTTTGCGCCATAAATCCTACCGTTAACACAACAACAAAAGTCACCCGGAGGTGGATTGTGAGTGCAGGTCTTATTGCCGGCATCGTGCTGGTGTTCCTGTTATTGGGTTATCTGGTTTATGCCCTGATTAATGCGGAGGCATTCTGATGGCTGCTCAGGCGTTTTTGCTTATTGCCAGTTTCTTAGTGGTGTTGTTCGTTCTGGCAAGGCCACTGGGCTCGGGGCTGGCACGGCTAATCAATAACGTTCCCCTGCCCGGCACGGGAGGCGTTGAAAAAGGGATCTGGCGCGTACTGGGTATAGACGATCGGGAAATGAACTGGCGTGACTATCTGATCGCCATTCTGCTGCTGAACATCGTCGGGCTCATTGCGCTTTTTGCCATGCTGATGCTGCAGGGTATCCTGCCTTTGAATCCGCAACAGTTGCCGGGCCTGTCCTGGCATCTCGCGCTGAACACGGCAGTCAGTTTTGTCACTAACACCAACTGGCAGTCCTATGCTGGTGAAACCACGCTCAGCTACTTCAGCCAGATGGTCGGGCTAACCGTGCAGAACTTCCTCTCTGCCGCCAGCGGTATTGCGGTGATCTTCGCGCTGACGCGTGCGTTTGCGCGTCAGAAAGTGAGTACGCTGGGTAACGCGTGGGTAGACCTGACGCGCATTACGCTGTGGATCCTGCTGCCGATTGCGCTGCTGATCGCGCTGTTCTTCATTCAGCAGGGCAGCCTGCAAAACCTGCTGCCTTACGCGCCATATACCTCGCTGGAAGGCGCAAAACAGCTCCTGCCGATGGGGCCAGTGGCGTCGCAGGAAGCCATCAAAATGCTCGGAACGAACGGCGGGGGCTTCTTCAACGCCAACTCCTCGCACCCGTTTGAAAACCCGACCGCCCTGACTAATTTTGTGCAGATGCTGGCAATTTTCCTGATCCCCGCCGCGCTCTGCTTTGCCTTTGGTGACGTAGTTAACGATCGCCGTCAGGGCCGTACCCTGCTCTGGACCATGTCGCTGATCTTTGTGGTCTGTGTTGCGCTGGTGATGTGGGCCGAATGGCAGGGTAACCCGCACTTCCTCTCACTCGGTGCCGATAGCGCAATCAACATGGAAGGTAAAGAGAGCCGCTTTGGCATTCTCGCCAGCAGCCTGTATGCGGTGGTCACCACGGCAGCTTCGTGCGGGGCCGTCAATGCCATGCATGATTCCTTTACGGCGCTGGGCGGCATGATCCCGATGTGGCTGATGCAGATTGGCGAGGTGGTGTTTGGCGGCGTGGGCTCCGGTCTTTACGGCATGCTGCTGTTCGTGCTGCTGGCGGTGTTTATTGCCGGTCTGATGATTGGCCGCACGCCGGAATATCTGGGTAAAAAAATCGACGTTCGCGAGATGAAATTAACCGCGCTGGCGATTCTGGTCACCCCGGCTCTCGTGCTGCTCGGCACCGCGCTGGCGCTGATGACCGAGGCCGGACGCAGCGGCATCTTTAACCCCGGCATTCACGGTTTTAGTGAAGTGCTGTATGCCGTCTCCTCGGCCGCCAACAACAACGGCAGCGCCTTTGCGGGCCTAAGCGCCAACTCACCGTTCTGGAACTGCCTGCTGGCGTTCTGCATGTTTGTGGGTCGCTTCGGGATCATTATGCCGGTCATGGCGATTGCCGGATCGCTGGTGAATAAAAAAATCCAACCGACCACCACCGGGACATTACCGACCCACGGCGCGCTATTTATCGGCCTGCTGACGGGCACCGTGTTGCTGGTCGGCGCCCTGACCTTTATCCCCGCCCTCGCGTTAGGCCCGGTCGCGGAATACCTCTCTTTACGCTGATTTTGCGGAGAAATTGTCATGAGTCGTAAACAACTGGCCCTGTTCGAACCGTCATTAGTTCGCCAGGCGCTCATGGATGCGGTGAAAAAGCTGAGCCCGCGCGTGCAGTGGCACAACCCGGTGATGTTTATCGTCTGGGCGGGAAGCGTCCTTACCACCGCACTGGCGATTGCCATGGGAACGGGCCATATGCCGGGAAATGCGATGTTTACCGGCGCCATCAGCCTGTGGCTGTGGTTTACCGTGCTGTTCGCCAACTTTGCGGAAGCGCTGGCGGAAGGCCGGAGTAAAGCCCAGGCCAACAGCCTGAAAGGGGTGAAAAAAACCGCCTTCGCGCGCAAGCTACGTGAGCCGAAATACGGCGCGCAGATGGACCACGTTCCGGCAGATGAACTGCGTAAAGGCGATGTGGTGCTGGTGGAAGCCGGTGACATCATCCCTTGCGACGGCGAAGTCATTGAAGGGGGTGCATCGGTGGATGAAAGCGCCATCACAGGGGAATCCGCGCCGGTTATCCGTGAATCCGGCGGTGATTTCGCCTCCGTGACGGGCGGGACGCGCATTCTCTCCGACTGGCTGGTGATCCAGTGCAGCGTTAACCCGGGTGAAACCTTCCTCGACCGGATGATCGCCATGGTGGAAGGCGCCCAGCGCCGTAAAACGCCAAACGAGATAGCCCTGACCATCCTGCTGGTGGCCCTGACCATTGTCTTCCTGCTGGCAACCGCGACGCTGTGGCCGTTCTCTGCCTATGGCGGTACCGCGGTCACCGTCACGGTGCTGGTGGCGCTGCTGGTCTGCCTGATCCCCACCACCATCGGCGGCCTGCTGTCGGCCATCGGCGTGGCCGGCATGAGCCGTATGCTCGGAGCCAACGTTATCGCCACCAGCGGGCGTGCTGTAGAAGCCGCCGGTGACGTGGATGTGTTGCTGCTGGATAAAACCGGCACCATTACCCTTGGTAACCGTCAGGCGTCAGATTTCCTACCCGCCCCGGGCGTGGATGAAAAAACGCTGGCGGATGCCGCGCAGCTCTCCTCGCTTGCTGATGAAACCCCGGAAGGCCGCAGCATTGTGATCCTCGCCAAGCAGCGCTTTAACCTGCGCCAGCGCGACGTTCAGAGCCTGCATGCCACCTTCGTGCCCTTTACGGCGCAAACCCGCATGAGCGGCATCAACATCCAGGATCGCATGATCCGTAAAGGCTCGGTTGACGCGATCCGCCGCCACATTGAGGCCAACAACGGTCACTTCCCACCGGAAGTGGACAACCTGGTTGAAAGCGTGGCCCGTCAGGGGGCAACGCCGCTGGTGGTGGCCGAAGGCGCGCGCGTGCTCGGGGTGATTGCGCTGAAGGATATCGTCAAAGGCGGCATCAAGGAGCGCTTTGCCCAGCTGCGTAAGATGGGGATCAAAACGGTGATGATCACCGGGGATAACCGTCTTACCGCCGCGGCGATTGCCGCCGAAGCGGGCGTGGATGATTTCCTTTCTGAAGCCACACCGGAAGCCAAGCTGGCGCTGATTCGTCAGTATCAGGCGGAAGGCCGTCTGGTGGCGATGACCGGCGACGGGACCAACGATGCCCCTGCCCTGGCGCAGGCCGACGTGGCGGTGGCGATGAACTCCGGTACGCAGGCAGCCAAAGAGGCGGGCAACATGGTCGACCTCGACTCAAACCCGACCAAGCTGATTGAAGTGGTGCACATCGGCAAGCAGATGCTGATGACGCGCGGCTCGCTGACCACGTTCAGCATCGCCAACGACGTGGCGAAGTATTTCGCCATCATTCCGGCCGCGTTTGCCGCGACCTATCCGCAGTTAAACGCCCTGAACGTGATGCACCTGCACTCTCCGGCCTCGGCCATTCTGAGCGCAGTCATCTTTAACGCCCTGATTATTGTCTTCCTGATCCCGCTGGCGCTGAAGGGCGTGAGCTATAAGCCGCTCACGGCGGCGGCCATGCTGCGCCGCAACCTGTGGATTTACGGCCTGGGCGGGCTGGTGGTGCCCTTCGTCGGCATCAAGGTTATCGACCTGCTGTTGACGCTGTTCGGCCTGGTTTAAAAGGTGAATCAAATGACGATGTTACGCCCCGCTATACTTCTGTTTATTCTGCTGTCTCTCATTACCGGCGGGCTGTACCCGCTGGTGACCACCGCGCTGGGCCAGTGGTGGTTTAAGGATCAGGCTAACGGCTCGCTGATTATGCAAAACGGTGAAAACCGCGGGTCTCGCCTGATTGGTCAGAACTTTACGGATGCCCGCTACTTCCAGGGACGCCCTTCCGCCACTGCCGAAAGCCCGTATAATCCGATGGCATCCGGCGGCAGTAACCTGGCGGGCAGCAACCCCGAGCTGGATAAAGCCGTTACTGAGCGCGTGGCTGCCCTGCGTGCCGCGAATCCACAGGCCAGCCGTGACGTTCCCGTGGAGCTGGTGACCGCCTCGGCCAGCGGGCTGGACTACAGCCTGACGCCGGCAGCCGTGGCATGGCAGATCCCGCGCGTCGCCGCCGCCCGTCAGCTGACCGTCGAACAGGTGAGCCAGCTGGTTGCCGAGCACACGCAAAAGCCGCTGGTCAGCTTCATCGGCATGCCCGTGGTAAATATTGTTGAGCTGAATCTGGCGCTGGACGCGCTAAGGAAAAACTAAATGACCGACGAGCCCATGCGCCCGGATCCGGACAGGCTGCTTGAACAGACGGCTGAAGCCCATCGCGGCAAACTGAAAATTTTCTTCGGCGCCTGCGCGGGCGTCGGGAAAACCTTCGCTATGCTGACGGAAGCCCAGCGGCTTCGGGCGCAGGGGCTCGATATTCTGATCGGCGTGGTTGAAACCCACGGACGTAAAGAGACGGCATCACTGCTGAAGGGGCTGGCAACCCAGCCGCCCCGCCGCATCAGCCATCGCGGTCGGTTAGTCACTGAATTCGATCTCGATGCCGCCCTCGCCCGCCGTCCTGCCCTTATCCTGATGGACGAACTGGCGCACAGCAATGCGCCAGGCTCGCGCCACCCTAAACGCTGGCAGGACGTTGAAGAATTACTGGAAGCCGGCATCGATGTGTTCACGACGGTTAACGTTCAGCATCTCGAAAGCCTGAACGATGTGGTCAGCGGCGTGACCGGCATTCAGGTGCGCGAAACGGTGCCCGATCCCTTCTTCGATTCCGCAGACGAGGTGGTGCTGGTCGACCTGCCGCCCGATGATTTGCGCCAGCGCCTGCACGAAGGCAAAGTCTATATCGCCGGCCAGGCCGAGCGCGCCATCGAACATTTCTTCCGTAAAGGCAACCTGATAGCCCTGCGCGAGCTGGCCCTGCGCCGAACCGCCGACCGGGTGGACGATCAGATGCGCGCCTGGCGCGACCTGCAGGGCCAGGAACGCGTCTGGCACACGCGGGATGCCATCCTGCTGTGCGTGGGCCACGGCAGCGGCAATGAAAAGCTTGTCCGCACCGCCGCGCGCCTGGCTGCCAAATTTGGCAGCGTCTGGCATGCGGTGTATGTCGAAACGCCGCAGCTGCACGCGCTGCCCGAAAACCAGCGTCGCGCGATCCTGAGTTCGCTTCGCCTTGCGCAGGAGCTGGGTGCGGAAACCGCCACCCTTTCCGATCCTCAGGAAGATAAAGCCATTCTGCGCTACGCGCGCGAGCATAACCTGGGGAAAATCGTCATTGGCCGTCGTCAGCATCGCCGCTGGTTTAGCCGCGAATCCTTTGCCGACAAGCTGGCCCGTCGCGCGCCGGATCTGGATCTGGTGATCGTGGCGCTGGACGACAAACCTACCCCCTTACCCAATCGTGCGCCAGACAGCCGCACCTTCAGCGATAAATGGCGCATTCAGCTTCGCGGCTGTCTTGTCGCCGTCGTGCTCTGTGCCCTGATTACCGTGATTGCCAGCCAGTGGCTGATTGCGTTTGACGCCGCCAACCTGGTGATGATCTACCTTCTCGGCGTGGTGGTGGTGGCGCTCTTTTACGGGCGCTGGCCGTCGGTCCTGGCGACGGTGATTAACGTCATCAGCTTCGATCTGTTCTTTATTGCTCCCCGCGGGACGCTCGCCGTCTCGGACGTGCAGTACATCCTCACCTTTGCCGTGATGCTCACCGTCGGGCTGGTGATCGGCAATCTGACGGCGGGCGTGCGCTATCAGGCGCGTATCGCCCGCTATCGCGAACAGCGCACGCGCCATCTCTATGAGATGTCGAAATCGCTGGCGGTGGGCCGCACGCCGCTGGATATCGTACAGACCAGCGAGCAGTTTATCCGCTCGACGTTTCATGCCAGCAACCTGATTTTACTTCCGGACGAACACGGCAAGCTGCGCCCGCTGACGTCGGCCTCAGGCATGACGCCCTGGGACGAAGCCATCGCGCGCTGGAGCTTTGACAAAGGCTTACCGGCGGGCGCAGGGACCGACACCCTCCCCGGCGTTCCCTATCAAATTCTGCCGCTGCGCAGCGCCGATAAAAATCAGGGGCTGGTCATCGTGGAGCCTTCCAACCTGCGCCAGCTGATGATCCCCGAACAGCAGCGTTTACTGGAGACGTTTACGCTGCTGGTTGCCAGCGCGCTGGAACGACTGGCCCTCACCGCCAGCGAGGAACAGGCCCGTCTGGCGAGCGAGCGGGAAAGCATTCGTAACTCGCTGCTGGCGGCGCTCTCTCACGATCTGCGAACCCCGCTCACCGTCCTGTTCGGTCAGTCAGAAATTCTGACGCTGGACCTGGCGGCGGAAGGCTCTAAACATGCCCTTCAGGCCAGCGAGATCCGCCAGCACGTGCTGAATACCACGCGCCTGGTGAATAACCTGCTCGACATGGCGCGTATCCAGTCGGGCGGTTTTAACCTCAAAAAAGAGTGGCTCACGCTGGAAGAGGTGGTGGGCAGCGCGCTGAAAATGCTCGAACCCGGTCTGGGCGGGCGACATATCGCGCTGAACATGCCCGAGCCCCTGACGTTAATTCATGTCGATGGTCCGCTGTTTGAACGGGTGCTGATCAACCTGCTGGAAAATGCCGCCAAATATGCGGGTGCCAATGCTCAGATTGGGGTAGATGCGACGGTGGAAGATGGCACGCTTCGCCTTAACGTCTGGGATACCGGCCCCGGCATTCCAGCCGGGCAGGAGTTGGCTATTTTCGAGAAATTTGCACGCGGCAATAAGGAGTCGGCCATTCCGGGCGTGGGGCTGGGGCTGGCGATTTGCCAGGCGATCATTGACGTGCATGGCGGCTCCATTTCCGCGGAGAATCGTCCGGAAGGCGGTGCGCGTTTTTGTGTTACACTTCCTCTGGAAACCCCGCCAGAACTTAATGAATTACCAGAGGATTTGTGATCAACGTTCTGATTGTTGAAGATGAGATCGCCATTAGCCGTTTTCTGCGCGCTGCGCTGGAAGGAGACGGTCTGCGCGTTCATGATGCGGGTACGCTTCAGCGGGGTTTAATTGAGGCCGCCACCCGCAAGCCGGACCTGGTGATCCTCGATCTTGGACTCCCGGACGGCGACGGCATCGATTTTATTCGTGAAGTCCGCCAGTGGAGCCAGATGCCGATCCTCGTGCTCTCCGCCCGTACTGAAGAGACGGATAAAATCGCCGCGCTGGATGCCGGGGCGGATGACTATCTGATTAAACCGTTTGGTATCGGCGAGCTTCAGGCTCGCCTTCGCGTGGCGCTGCGTCGCCACAGCGCCACCACGCCTGCCGATCCAACCTACGCGTTTGGGGATATCCGGGTTGACCTGGCCGCGCGGCGCATTTTGCGCGGCGAAGAGGAAATTCATCTTACGCCCATTGAGTTTCGCCTGCTCGCCGTACTGCTTAACAATCACGGCAAGGTTCTCACCCAGCGCCAGCTGCTAAGTCAGGTGTGGGGACCCAACGCCGTGGAACATAGTCATTATTTACGCATATATATGGGACATCTTCGTCAGAAACTCGAAGTCGACCCCGCTCGCCCTCGCCATCTATTAACTGAAACCGGTATCGGTTATCGGTTTATGCTTTGAATAACTATTCAATTTATTTTTAAATAAAACCGAAATACCTCAGACAATATTTCATAAATAACCCATACGTTATTTTTACGGGCTACTTTTGCTCATTTAAAACATTGATAATACAACCTGTTAACGCAACACCAACAAATCAGAATTTTGATCTGCGATATTCATCAAAAACGAATATTTATTTCTGATTTGATCGGTTAACGGTGATCTTGTTCACAGTTAATCGCTTTTTCCTGGATAAAATGACCATGCTTTCAATTACTGAAAGGAAAATGAAACATGGAAAACAACAATCGCTTAATGCCCCATATAAGGCGGACAACGCATATTATGATGTTTGCCCACCGAAACTGCTTTGACTTTCATCTCTTTAATGCCCGGTAGTCCTTCGACTTCTGGCGCACTCGCTTACAGGTTATCCTGAAACATATTATTTTACAGGTATTTGCCTGTGAACTCGTGCGCTCATTCATCTTGATTCAGACTCATCCGCACCGGGCGGACTGAATTTCAATCTTCAAAAAAGCAATGTACTGATTTTAATCAGCGACCACCCTTTGCTTTTTTTCCGGAAAATTATCGATTTCTTTCTTGCAAGAAATCGAGGGACGCTTATTACCTAAAATAAAGAGAGAAAGATGAAAAGTTTAAAAATCGCAGCCAGCCGCGCTTGTCCTGATTGCTTTACCACCCAGCGTGAACTGGTGGATGTCAGAGCCTCTGATTATATCGATGTCGCCGCTATTGTTCTGGCGGTCAGTGATATTACCGGCGGGATACTGGACGAAATAGAAGCCACCGGTTTTGGCATTCCCGTATTTGTCGCGACGCAGAAAGAAGAGTTCATTCCGGCAGACTATTTATCGCGCATTCATGGCGTATTTGAGTATTCAGACACCAGCAACGACTTTTATGGACGCCAGCTGGAAGCGGCAGCCCAAAAGTATGAAACCCAGCTGCGCCCGCCGTTTTTCCGCGCCCTTGTCGACTACGTGAAGCAGGGCAACAGTGCGTTCGACTGCCCGGGCCATCAGGGCGGCCAGTTCTTCCGCCGCCATCCTGCCGGCAATCAGTTTGTGGATTTCTTTGGCGAGACGCTTTTCCGCTCCGACCTGTGTAACGCCGACGTGGCGATGGGCGATCTGCTGATTCACGAAGGCGCGCCGTGCGTTGCGCAGCAACATGCGGCGAAGGTCTTTAATGCCGATAAGACCTACTTCGTGCTGAACGGCACCTCGTCATCCAACAAAGTGGTACTTAACGCCCTGCTCACGCCGGGCGACCTGGTGCTGTTCGACCGCAACAACCACAAATCTAACCATCACGGTGCCCTCCTCCAGGCCGGTGCAACGCCGGTCTATCTGGAAACGGCGCGCAACCCGTACGGCTTTATCGGCGGCATTGACGCCCACTGTTTTGAAGAAAGCTATCTACGCGAGCTGGTGGCCGAAGTAGAACACGGCCGTGCGCGCGATGCGCGTCCGTTCCGCCTGGCGGTGATCCAGCTGGGTACCTACGATGGCACTATCTATAACGCCCGTCAGGTGGTGGATAAGATTGGGCATCTGTGTGATTACATCCTGTTTGACTCCGCCTGGGTGGGTTACGAGCAGTTTATCCCGATGATGGCCGACTGCTCTCCGCTGCTGCTGGAGCTGAACGAAAACGACCCGGGGATTTTGGTTACCCAGTCCGTGCATAAACAGCAGGCGGGCTTCTCCCAGACCTCGCAAATCCACAAGAAAGATAGCCACATCAAAGGACAGCAGCGCTATGTCCCGCACAAGCGGCTGAATAATGCCTTTATGATGCACGCCTCCACCAGCCCGTTTTATCCGCTGTTCGCTGCGCTGGACATTAACGCCCGTATGCATGAAGGCCAGAGCGGCCGCAACATGTGGATGGACTGCGTGGTGAACGGTATCGAAGCGCGCAAGCTGATTCTGGAAAACTGCCATTATCTGCGCCCCTTCGTGCCGGAGACGGTGGATGGCCGTCCGTGGGAAAGCTGGGACACGGCGGAAATTGCGACCGATCTGCGCTTCTTCCACTTCGTACCGGGTGAAAACTGGCACGCCTTTGAAGGCTACGCTGAGCATCAGTACTTTATCGACCCGTGCAAGCTCCTGCTAACCACGCCGGGCATTAACGCCCGCACCGGGGAGTATGACGACTTCGGCGTGCCCGCCACTATCCTCGCTAACTTCCTGCGTGAAAACGGCATCGTGCCGGAAAAATGCGATCTCAACTCGATCCTGTTCCTGCTCACGCCTGCGGAAGATATGGGCAAACTGCAGCAGCTGGTGGCGCAGCTGGTGCGCTTCGAAAAACTGCTCGAGAGCGATGTTCCGCTGAAAGACGTCCTGCCTTCTCTCTACAAACAGCATCCGGAACGTTACGCGGATTACACCCTGCGCCAGATCTGCCAGGAGATGCATGACCTGTATGCCCGCCACAACGTGAAGCAGCTGCAGAAAGAGATGTTCCGCAAGTCCCATTTCCCACGCGTGATGATGAGCCCGCAGGACGCCAACTACGCCTATCTGCGCGGTGAAGTTGAACTGGTTTCACTGCGCGACGCGGAAGGCCGCATCGCCGCGGAAGGCGCCCTTCCTTATCCGCCGGGGGTATTGTGCGTGGTCCCTGGGGAGGTCTGGGGCGGCTCCGTGCTGCACTACTTCGCGGCGCTGGAAGAAGGCATCAACCTGCTGCCGGGCTTCGCGCCGGAGCTGCAGGGTGTGTACGTCGAAGAGTGCGAGGGCCGCAAACAGGTTCGCTGTAACGTCATCAAACAACCCGCCGCTCAGCCCGCGCTGCTGAAAGGAGAGAAATTATGAGTAAGTCCAATAAGATGGGCGTGGTGCAGCTAACTATCCTCACCATGGTGAACATGATGGGCTCCGGGATTATCATGCTGCCAACCAAACTGGCTGAGGTGGGTACCATCTCTATCATCTCCTGGCTGGTGACCGCCGTAGGCTCAATGGCGCTGGCGTGGGCGTTTGCCAAGTGCGGGATGTTCAGCCGCAAGTCAGGCGGCATGGGGGGCTACGCCGAGTATGCCTTTGGTAAGTCTGGCAACTTTATGGCCAACTATACCTACGGGGTGTCACTGCTGATCGCCAACGTGGCGATTGCCATCTCCGCCGTGGGCTACGGTACGGAGCTGTTTGGCGCGACGCTCAGCCCGGTACAGATTGGCCTGGCCACAATCGGCGTGCTGTGGATCTGCACCGTGGCTAACTTTGGCGGGGCGCGTATCACCGGACAGCTCTCCAGCATCACCGTCTGGGGGGTAATTATTCCCGTTGTAGGCCTGTGCATCATCGGCTGGTTCTGGTTCAGCCCGACCCTGTACGCCAACTCCTGGAACCCGCACCATGTGCCGTTCTTCAGCGCAGTCGGCTCTTCTATCGCCATGACGCTCTGGGCCTTTCTCGGTCTGGAATCCGCCTGCGCGAACGCAGAAGTCGTTGATAACCCTGAAAAGAACGTCCCGATTGCGGTCCTCGGCGGTACGCTGGGCGCGGCGGTGATCTATATCGTCTCGACTAACGTGATTGCGGGCATCGTACCGAATATGGATCTGGCTAACTCCACGGCGCCGTTCGGACTGGCCTTCGCGCAGATGTTCACGCCGGAAGTCGGGAAAGTGATTATGGGTCTGATGGTCATGTCGTGCTGCGGTTCACTCCTTGGCTGGCAGTTCACCATCGCGCAGGTGTTTAAATCCTCGGCTGATGAAGGGTACTTCCCAAAAATCTTCTCCCGCGTGACCAAAGCCGATGCGCCGGTGCAGGGCATGCTGGCGATTGTCATCTTCCAGAGCGGATTGTCGCTGATGACCATTAGCCCGTCGCTGAACAGCCAGTTCAACGTGCTGGTCAACCTGGCGGTCGTGACGAACATCATTCCGTATATTCTGTCGATGGCGGCGCTGGTGATCATTCAGAAGGTGGCGAAGGTGGATCCACGCAAAGCGCGCGCGGCCAATATCGTGGCGCTGATTGGCGCGATTTACAGCTTCTATGCGCTCTACTCATCGGGCCAGGAGGCTATGCTCTACGGGGCAATGGTAACCTTTATGGGCTGGACGCTGTACGGTCTGGTGTCACCGCGGTTTGAATTGAAGAATAAGCACAGTTAGGTCAAAGCAAAACGGCAACCCAAGGGTTGCCGTTTTATTGTTTTCTCCCTCTCCCTTCGGGAGAGGGTCAGGATGAGGGCATCAGCCCGCACCCAAACCGCACTTACGCGTTTTTCAGCACTTCGCTGACAATCTCTACCGCTTCTTTCTCAATCTGCTGACGATGCTCAGCGCCGAGGAAGCTTTCGCAATAGATTTTATACGCATCTTCCGTGCCGGATGGGCGAGCAGCGAACCAGCCGTTTTCGGTCATCACTTTCAGCCCACCAATGGAGGCGCCGTTACCCGGTGCCGCCGTCAGACGCGCGGTGATCGGGTCGCCGGCCAGGGTGCTTGCGCTGACCATCTCAGGAGAGAGTTTGGACAGGGCCGCTTTCTGGGCTGACGTTGCGCTGGCCTGAATACGGTTATAGCTTGGCGCACCAAAGCGTGCCGCCAGGTCGTTGTAATGTTCCTGCGGGTTTTTACCGGTGACCGCGGTGATTTCCGCCGCCAGCAGGCACATGATGATGCCGTCTTTATCGGTTGACCACGGCGTGCCGTCGAAGCGCAGGAAAGAAGCTCCCGCGCTCTCTTCACCACCGAAGCCAAAGCTGCCGTCGTGCAGACCGTCAACAAACCATTTGAAGCCCACCGGCACTTCCACCAGCTTGCGGCCCAGCGCCTCAACCACGCGGTCGATCATCGCGGAGGAAACCAGCGTTTTACCGACGGCCACCTCTTTCCCCCACTGCGGGCGGTGCTGGAACAGATAGTTAATTGCGACCGCAAGATAGTGGTTCGGGTTCATCAGCCCGGCAGGGGTGACGATACCGTGACGGTCATAATCGGGGTCGTTAGCAAACGCCAGATCGAATTTATCACGCAGCGCCAGCAGGCCCGCCATCGCGCACTCGGAGGAGCAGTCCATACGGATCGCGCCGTCTTTGTCCAGGTGCATAAAGCGGAAGGTCTGATCGACGTGATCGTTGACGATGGTCAGATCCAGCTTGTAGTGCTCGGCGATACGTTTCCAGTATTCGATACCGGAGCCGCCCAGCGGATCCACGCCCAGCTTGAGGCCGGCTTTCTGGATGGCCGCCATATCGACGATATCCGCCAGGCCTTCCACGAACGGCTGAACCAGATCCAGCTCTTTCACGTGACCGGACGCCATGGCCGCATCCAGAGAGATGCGCTTCACGCCTTTCAAGTCATCAGCCAGCAGCGCGTTCGCGCGATCCTCCACCACTTTGGTGACGTTGGTGTCTGCCGGGCCACCGTTAGGTGGGTTATATTTGATACCACCGTCTTCCGGCGGGTTGTGGGATGGCGTGATAACGATACCGTCAGCCAGCGCGCCACCTTTTTTGTTGTGCACCAGGATGGCGTTAGAGACCGCAGGCGTTGGGGTGAAGCCGTTGTTCTCCTGAACAATCACATCAACGCCGTTTGCCGCCAGCACTTCCACAACAGAGATGAACGCCGGTTCAGACAGGGCATGGGTATCTTTCCCCACGTAGCACGGACCGGTAACGCCGTTTTTAGCGCGCTCTTCCGCAATGGCCTGAGCAATGGCCAGAATGTGCGGTTCGTTAAAGCTGTGGCGCGCCGCGCTGCCGCGGTGACCAGATGTACCAAACTTCACTGCGTGTTCTGCGTTGCCCACGACCGGCTTCAGCACGTAATACTGCGCGGTCAGCTGAGCGACGTTAATCAAATCGCTTTGTTGTGCAGGTTGGCCTGCACGGCTGTGATTTGCCATTACCGGGTCCTTCTGATGCAAGGGTTAAATTGTACCGCAAACCTTTTCAATCAATTCCGCCGGGAACTGCATGGACTGCATGATGTGTTCAATCATGCTGCACTTGCGGCCCGTATTGGTATTGGTGATCACCCAGTACGGGGTGCCAGGAACATGTTTGGGTTTGGTTTGATTGCCATTTTGCAGCAGCGTCTGCTCGTCGCCCGCGAAATAGACGCGAGTACGACCGTGCAGCGACTCGGTCGCTTCAGCAAACGCTTTGTTATCCAGTGAGTAAAGTGTAGACAGCACCAGCATAAAGCGGTTAACCGCCTTTTTCTGCTCCGCGTATTCATCGGAGAGCAGCAGCTCGCGCATCGCACGCACTTTATCTTTTGCCGGCGTCACGGCAGGTTTTGCTTGTGCAACAACGCTTGGCTGAGACACGACATCTTTGGTGACTGGGGTAGCAGGCTGTGAAGCGGCGGAAATTTTAAGCATGCGCCGTAAAATGTCGGACGCGCTCTCCCCGATATGCCGCGTCTGGCTGGCAATATACTGATAGAGTTCGTCATCAACTTCGATTGTTTTCATCTTAATCCAGTGCGATATCTTATCTGAATACAAGTCATTGGGATTATAAGGTCAAATCCCAACAGCGGATAGCGTCAAACCAGGTTGGCGGCAAAAGTCAGATTAAACTGGAACCTTGCAGCCGGGCGGCAGAATGGTCAACATGATACCCTAACCTGACATACGTAAAAAAAGAACTTTGCCATGAAATTGAATACCCGAGCGCAAACTGCACAATCGCCGAACAATAATTCTCCCATCGTACTGGTTCACGGGCTTTTTGGCAGCCTGGATAACCTGGGCGTGCTGGCGCGCGATCTGGTTACTGACCACGATATTTTACAGGTCGATATGCGCAATCACGGTCTTTCCGGCCGATCCGACGAGATGACCTACGCGGCGATGGCGCAGGATCTGCTGGATACGCTGGATGCCAACGACCTGCAAAAGGTGACCCTCATCGGGCATTCAATGGGTGGCAAAGCGGTGATGGCCCTGACGGCACTGGCCCCGGAGCGTATTAACGGCCTGGTTGTAATTGATGTTGCGCCCGTGGATTACGACGTCCGCCGCCACGACGAAATTTTTGCCGCCATCAATGCGGTCACCAAAGCGGGCGTCGCGACACGCCAGCAGGCGGCTGCCGTCATGCGTGAGCATCTTGATGAAGAAGGCGTAGTCCAGTTCCTGCTGAAGTCGTTTGTTGACGGCCAATGGCGTTTTAACGTGCCGGTGCTCTGGAACCAGTACAACAACATCGTGGGCTGGGAAACCGTCCCCGCCTGGCCGCACCCTACCCTCTTTATTCGCGGCGGTAACTCTCCTTACGTTACCGACGCGTACCGCGACACGCTGCTGGCCCAATTCCCGCAGGCTCGCGCCCACGTGATTGCCGGTGCCGGGCACTGGGTGCATGCGGAAAAACCTGACGCCGTGCTGCGCGCCATTCGCCGCTATCTCGCTGATACGACAAATTGATTAAAAAGAAAGCGACTGGAAGGCTGCGGGCTTCCAGTCGTTGGCGTGCCGTTTTTGGTGATGTATGATGGCGCGCTTATCGCCCGGGCATTAGCAGGGCGGCGTGTTTCCCCCGAAGTCTCAGAATCATGGCCAAAGAACAAACGGACCGTACGACACTAGATCTGTTCGCGAATGAGCGTCGCCCGGGACGACCGAAGACGAATCCGCTTTCGCGCGATGAACAGCTGCGTATCAATAAACGCAATCAGCTTAAACGCGATAAAAATCGCGGGCTTAAGCGTGTCGAACTGAAGCTTAACGCCGACGCCGTCGATGCGCTGAACGAGCTGGCTGACGCGCGAAATATCAGCCGCAGCGAGCTCATTGAAGAGATGTTAATCGCCCAGCTTGAGACGTTACGCAGCCAGGCATAAGTCTGAAAATCCTCTTTATTACCCTTTTCATGTAGCACAGAGTGCAGTCCTGCGCGATAGCTGTTTCCGCAGGGTTGCCAGTTCTGCTATTATTGCCCTTATCCGTGGCCGAATTGCGCCACCATACTATTAAGTTTCAAGAGGTTATTTTACTCATGGCAATCATCGGCATTTTCTTTGGCAGTGATACCGGCAATACCGAAAATATCGCAAAAAACATTCAAAAACAGCTCGGTAAAGACGTTGCTGATGTGCATGACATTGCCAAGAGCAGCAAAGAAGATCTGGAAGGCTATGACATTCTGCTGCTGGGTATCCCAACCTGGTACTACGGTGAAGCCCAGTGCGACTGGGATGATTTCTTCCCGACGCTGGAAGAAGTGGACTTCAACGGTAAGCTGGTTGCCCTGTTTGGCTGCGGTGACCAGGAAGACTACGCTGAGTATTTCTGTGACGCGCTGGGGACCATCCGCGACATCATTGAGCCGAACGGCGCGGTTATCGTAGGCCACTGGCCGACCGCTGGTTACCACTTCGAAGCGTCTAAAGGCCTGGCCGATGACGATCATTTCGTGGGTCTGGCCATCGACGAAGACCGTCAGCCAGAACTGACCGCAGAGCGCGTTGAGAAATGGGTTAAGCAGATCCGTGAAGAACTGCACCTGGACGATATTCTTAACGCCTGATTTTTCTCGCGGCGCAACGGCGGTTGCGCCCGCGCACCAGGTCAAACCGATTAAATTAATTGCTACAATCTTTTAACTTTTTCGCCCAGACCTGTACAATGTCTCCCTGATAAAATGTGGTTTTCCATTGAGCAAGTTTGTTGGTGATACCCCATTTTTATAAGCATATTTTGCCTGAGACTTGCAGTTTTCATTTAGCCATGGCAGTTCTATAATGAGACGCATTATCCCAGGTGCATTTTCTGTCACTTCCTACAGAAGTGAATCGTTTAGCAACAGGACAGATTCCGCATGACTGACAACAATACCGCATTAAAGAAGGCTGGCCTGAAAGTTACGCTTCCTCGGTTAAAAATCCTCGAAGTGCTTCAGGGTCCAGACAATCACCATGTCAGTGCGGAAGACCTTTATAAACGTCTTATCGACATGGGTGAAGAGATTGGGCTGGCTACCGTCTATCGCGTGCTGAACCAGTTTGATGACGCGGGCATTGTCACCCGTCATAATTTCGAAGGCGGTAAATCTGTTTTCGAACTGACCCAGCAGCAGCACCACGATCATCTGATCTGCCTCGACTGCGGCAAGGTCATTGAATTCAGCGATGATTCCATCGAAGCGCGCCAGCGTGAAATCGCCGCGCGTCACGGTATCCGCCTGACCAACCACAGCCTGTACCTTTACGGTCACTGCGCTGAAGGCGACTGCCGCGAAGATGACCACGCGCACGACGCAAAATAAGCAAGTGTTCATACTCTGAGCCAGCCGAAAGGTTGGCTTTTTTTTGCCAGAAAAAAGCCCGGTAAGCGCAGCGCCACCGGGCGTAAAACAACTTATTTATTATTGTTGCGTATCTCGTTCCAGATCTTATTGCAACGCTTGGCCACTTCCTGATCGTTACCGGTTTTACGCGCCTGGATACAGGCCTGGTAATCCATCACGCGGACATTCTCCCGCGTCGCAAACTGCTCATGCGCTTTCTCTTTCTTCAGCACGTTCAGCACGCTCTGACAGGCTTCAATTTTCTCCGGCGATCCTTCTGCTGTATTAATACAGGCGCTATAGGCCTCCTTCAGCCGGGAATCTTCTTTCGGTGCCTCACTCTGAGCACACGCCACCAGCCCTGATGCCAGTAACGCGACGATTACGATTTTTTTCATCATATGCAGTCTCCGGTCCGGCGGGATCTAACCCGCCGGAAGATTCATCAGAGGATAGTGAACGGTGCGATAACCATGAATTTCACGTCACGTTCATCCTGGAAGATGTTGCCGTAACCGCCCGCGTAGCTCGGGATATCGGAGTGGTTGTCATACTGAGTGAAGTGCAGTTTGAACATTGTGCCTTTCGCGCGGCCATCCTGCAGGGTATAGATAGCATCGAGGCTGTAAGAAGACTCTTTCAGGCGATAGTTGGGATCGTAGTATGCGTCCGGAGTTGCCATATCGGCAGGTTTTGCATCCCAGGCGTAAGCGTAAGAAGCGCCCACCGCCCAGCCAGGCAGGTTCCAGTTTTTCAGGTCGTACATTGCGCCGAAGAAGACCGCTTTCTCGCCGTCGGCGTTGAAGTCTGAGCGGTTATCCCACCAGATATCAAGACGACCGTTGGATGAGGCATAGGTCGGGGTCATACGCTGCAGGAAGTAGCCCTGCTGCCCTTCCGCCTTCACCCATGTTCCTTCCAGACGTAAATCAACCTGACCGACCTTATAGCCGAAGGTTAGCGCCTGCAGCCACGCGGTGCCATCATAAATGTCATTGACGCCACCGTTGCTGACTTTGTCGCGCGTACCGTAGAACTGATAGCTGGTACTCAGCGGGCTACCCGCGACATCAAACTTATAGCTGGCCTTGGCAAAGTACTGATCGATATACCCTTGCGCCTGGCCAAATGCTGCTTCGAGAACCAGATCGTTTTTGAAGTCGTATTTCGCCCCCAGCGAGTGGAGATAATCGACTTTGGTTTTCTTATCGTTCTGGTAGAACTTGTCCATCTCGATGTGCCAGGGTGCTTTGTACTCGTTGGTCCACATATAGGAGAAGCTCAACGCACCCGCATCACCGTAGTCAAAGTTCGCCCCGGCTTCCGCACCCTGATAGGTACCCGGCATAAAACTCCAGTGCGGTGCTAACAGGGTCTGGCCAGTTGGCTGAATATAACCACCGCGCGCCCATACCGGACCGTATTTAAATTTTGCAGCGGCTTTGTAAAGGCTGATGCCGCTCTTATCCCCGGACCAGTCTTCTTTATACGCTTTATTGCTGGAGGAGAAGGCAATTTCATTCGGGTGGGCGCTGTCGCCGTTTTCCGCCATTTCAATCGCGGTAAACGCAGCAATATCCAGACCGAACATATCCGCGGCATAGCCTGACTGGAAGTCCAGGTTGGCGTTCCAGGTGGAATGAGAAAGGTTGGTTTTGTATTTGTCTTCGGTGACGTCTTTACGGTCACGTTCACGCTGCCAGTAATAGATACCGCCCGTGAGGGTAGAATCGTCGATGAAGCCTGCCGCTTTCGCCTCTGGTGTCACCACCAGGCCCGACATTGCTGTCACACCGGCAATAGCCAGCGCCAGCGCACTACGTTTGCCACTGAACGTACGCATAGATTATTCCTCTTTGACGAATTAAAACGCCTGAAACGGCGTAAATAAAAAAGACCAAATGGTCAGGGGTAGTTTTAAATACCCTCGAATTAACTACCGTCGTTAGGTTATTTTTCGCGACGCGAATTATCAATGCTTTTTAGCGGACAAAAGTCAGGATTATGACGAAGTGCACATAATTAGTAGTGCTTTGTAACATTTGCAGGGAGGCGAGGAATGGCGGGAAATTTTCAAGTATTTCAGTGGCTAGACGAGAAACATCTTCCCTTTCTTATAACCTTTTTGTTTTTCCTAATGACACAAACTTTTTTTTGAAAAATAAGTAGCACCTCATTGACCTGATATTTTTATCACACCTTTTTAGGCCCTGGCTTAATACCCTGATCGTTAAATAAAAAAACGCCGCATAGTGCGGCGTTTGTCTCTCATTGACCAGACCAGCAATATTATTCGCCGATCTTCGTCCAGGTATCACGCAGACCTACGGTACGGTTAAATACCGGTTTTTCTGCCGTGCTGTGTCGGCTGTCCAGGCAGAAGTAACCTTCACGTTCGAACTGGAACGCTTTGCCTGCTTCAGCGTTTTTCAGAGAAGGCTCCGCATAGCCCTGCTTAATCACCAAAGATTCCGGGTTGATGGTCGCCAGGAAGTCTTCCGCAGCACCAGGGTTAGGCACGCTGAACAGACGATCGTACAGACGAATTTCTACCGGCAGCGCGTGGGATGCGCTCACCCAGTGGATAACGCCTTTCACCTTGCGGCCATCCGCAGGATCTTTGCTCAGCGTTTCAGCATCATAAGAACAGAAGATGGTGGTGATATTCCCTTCTGCATCTTTCTCAACGCGCTCGGCTTTGATGACGTAGGCATTACGCAGACGCACTTCTTTACCCAGCACCAGACGCTTGTACTGCTTGTTGGCTTCTTCGCGGAAGTCAGCGCGGTCAATCCAGATGTCACCGCTGAACGGCACGTCACGGCTACCCATTTCCGGTTTGTTCGGATGGTTAGGCATGGAGACCAGCTCGCTTTCACCCTGCGGATAGTTTTCGATAACCAGTTTCACCGGGTCGATAACCGCCATCGCGCGCGGAGCGTTTTCGTTGAGATCTTCGCGAATGCAGGATTCCAGGGAGGCCATCTCGATGGTGTTATCCTGCTTAGTCACGCCGATACGTTTGCAGAACTCACGAATAGAGGCGGCAGTGTAACCACGACGACGCAGACCCGAGATGGTTGGCATACGCGGATCGTCCCAGCCCTCAACGTGCTTGTCGGTCACCAGCAGGTTCAGCTTACGCTTGGACATCACGGTGTATTCCAGGTTAAGACGAGAGAACTCGTACTGGCGCGGATGCACAGGAATGGTGATGTTATCCAGAACCCAGTCGTACAGACGACGGTTGTCCTGGAACTCCAGCGTACACAGGGAGTGCGTAATGCCTTCCAGCGCATCGCTGATGCAGTGGGTAAAGTCGTACATCGGGTAGATGCACCACTTGTTGCCGGTCTGGTGGTGTTCCGCAAACTTAATGCGGTACAGCACCGGATCGCGCATCACGATGAACGGAGACGCCATGTCGATTTTGGCACGCAGGCACGCTTTGCCTTCTTCGAAGCCACCGGCACGCATTTTTTCAAACAGCGCCAGGTTCTCTTCCACGCTGCGGTCGCGGAACGGGCTGTTTTTGCCTGGTGCGGTCAGCGTACCGCGATACTCACGGATCTCGTCAGCAGACAGCTCGTCGACATACGCCAGACCTTTGTTGATAAGCTCTACCGCATAGGCGTACAGCTGATCAAAATAGTCAGAGGAGTAGCAGATATCGCCAGACCAGTTGAAGCCCAGCCATTGCACGTCGTTCTTAATGGACTCAACGTATTCGATGTCTTCTTTTACTGGGTTGGTGTCATCGAAACGCAGGTTGCACTGTCCCTGGTAGTCTTGCGCAATGCCAAAGTTCAGGCAGATGGACTTCGCATGCCCGATATGCAGGTAGCCGTTCGGCTCCGGCGGAAAGCGGGTATGAATTGTGGTGTGCTTACCACTGGCCAGATCTTCATCGATGATCTGACGAATAAAGTTACTCGGGCGGGCTTCAGCCTCACTCATCGTGGATTCCTCAAAGCGTAAACAACGTATAACGGCATATGATCTTATAAGCCGGACGTAGTGACAACCCTTAAAACGTCTCTGAAGAAAATAATGGGGGCATTTGCTGCAAAAAAAAGCGGCGGAGGATCTCCCCCGCCGCTTAAGGCATGACTCTACTCAGGAGCGATTACTTGCCTTTAATCTCGTACAGCGGTGTTTGACCCGCAACAACCTGACCTTTCGCCTGAATGACCAGGCCGCTGAAGTCGTCGATGTTGCTGCAAACGACCGGGCTTATCATGGAGCGCGCGTTGGCGTTCAGGAAGTCCAGATCCATTTCCAGAATCGGCTGCCCGGCCACCACTTCAGCGCCCTCTTCCACCAGGCGAGTAAAGCCCTGACCGTTCAGCGCAACGGTATCGATACCCATATGGACAACGATCTCCGCGCCATTTTCGGTTTCGAGGCAGAACGCGTGGTTGGTGTTGAAGATTTTCACGATGGTACCGGCCGCCGGAGACACAACGATTTTTTCCGTTGGTTTCACCGCCACACCGTCACCCACCGCTTTGCTGGCGAAGGCTTCATCAGGCACCTGCTCAATCGCAACCACTTCACCGGTTACCGGTGAAACCAGCGCGGCTATCGTTTTGGCGTTGGGTACCGCCTGCGGTTTTGCAGCCGCTGGCGCGGCGGCAGGGGCGGCAGAAGCTTCTGCTGCGGCTACCGGGCCGGTAGTTTTCATGGCATTAGCAATTTTCTCTGCCACAAAGCCAACGATAATCTGCACGCTGGTTTTGTTCAGGCGGATAACACCGGACGCGCCCAGACGTTTGGCCAGCGCTTCGTTCACCAGGGAAGAGTCTTTGACGTTCAGACGCAGACGAGTGATACAGGCATCGATACCGGTCAGGTTGTCAGAACCGCCTACTGCGGCGATGTACTGACGCGCCAGACCTGAAACGTCCTGGTCCTGAGCACCGCTCACGTTCATATCCTGACCATCCGCTTCGCTACCGGCCACGGCCAGTTCACGACCCGGTGTCATGAGGTTAAATTTGGTGATAGTGAAACGGAACACTACGTAGTAGATCGCGAAGAACACCAGACCTTGCGGGATCAGCATCCACCAGTGGGTCGCCAGCGGGTTACGGGACGAAAGCACCATATCCACCAGACCGGCGCTGAAGCCGAAACCGGCAATCCACTGCATGCTGGCAGCGATGAACACGGAGATACCGGTCAGCACGGCGTGGATCACATACAGAACCGGCGCCACGAACATGAAGGAGAACTCCAGCGGCTCGGTGATACCGGTGAAGAAGGCCGCGAACGCGCCCGCCATCATGATACCCAGCACTTTCGCTTTATTCTCTGGACGCGCGCAGTGGTAGATAGCCAGCGCAGCACCCGGTAGACCAAACATCATGATCGGGAAGAAGCCCGCCTGGTAACGACCGGTGATACCGACAACCGCTTTACCTGCTTCGATGGACTGTGCGCCACCCAGGAAGTTAGGGATATCGTTAATACCGGCAACGTCGAACCAGAACACGGAGTTCAGCGCGTGGTGCAGACCAACCGGGATCAGCAGACGGTTGAAGAACGCGTACACGCCCGCACCGACAGAACCCAGTTTCTGGATGTGCTCACCGAAGTTCACCAGACCGTCGAAAATCATCGGCCAGACGTACATCATGATGAACGCGACAACGATCATCACAAACGAGGTCAGGATAGGGACCAGACGGCGGCCGCTAAAGAAGGAGAGCGCTTTTGGCAGCTCTACGCTGCTGAAGCGGTTATACAGTTCGGCAGAGATGATACCCACAAGGATACCGACAAACTGGTTGCTGATCTTACCGAATGCCGCCGGAACCTGGTCCGCCGGAATTTTTTGGATCATGGCCACTGCTGCAGGTGAGCAGAGAGTGGTTAAGACGAGGAAACCGACAAAACCGGTCAGCGCAGCGGCACCGTCTTTGTCTTTGGACATACCGTAAGCCACACCAATCGCGAACAACACGGACATATTGTCGATAATGGCGGAACCTGACTTGATAAAGAACGCCGCCAGCGCGCTGGTATTACCCCAGCCGTTGGGGTCGATCCAGTAGCCGACACCCATCAGGATGGCTGCGGCAGGCAGCGTGGCGACCGGCACCATAAGTGCGCGGCCAACCTTTTGTAAATAACCTAGAATACTCACTTTCTTCCCCCTATGAGACCCCGTTTAAGGCATGTTCTCAGCTCTGTTTTTTATTGTGTCACGAACTATAGATACAGTTGATGCTTCACTGGCATTGTGAGTGTGTGAAAAATTAATTCGTATCGCAAATTAAACGCGTACTTTTTGTGATTTTTGTCACCAAATATCGTTATTAACCCTCCCTTTCACTGGCTAACAGTGAAAACTTATTTTATCATTCAAAAAATCAAGACGGATTGATCCGGCCTGAAAGTTTCCAGGTTACGCTTAAGTATCAGGTTCCGATAGCTATCCGCCCACTCTTCTACTTTAACTCTTGAGGTGAACAATGAGACTGATTCCCCTGGTAACTGCTGAACAAGTTGGTAAATGGGCCGCTCGCCATATCGTTAACCGTATCAACGCCTTTAAACCAACTGCCGATCGTCCTTTCGTTCTTGGACTTCCGACAGGCGGCACACCGCTGACCGCCTACAAGGCGCTGGTTGAGATGCATAAAGCAGGCCAGGTTAGCTTCAAGCATGTTGTGACATTCAACATGGATGAATACGTTGGCTTACCGAAAGACCACCCGGAAAGCTACCATAGCTTTATGCACCGTAATTTCTTTGATCACGTTGATATTCCAGCTGAAAATATTAACCTGCTGAATGGAAACGCGCCTGATATTGACGCAGAATGCCGTCAGTATGAAGAAAAAATCCGTTCTTACGGTAAGATCCACCTGTTTATGGGTGGTGTAGGTAATGATGGTCACATCGCGTTTAACGAACCGGCGTCATCTCTGGCTTCCCGCACCCGTATTAAAACGCTGACCCATGACACGCGCGTGGCAAACTCCCGCTTCTTTGACGGCGATGTTAACCAGGTTCCAAAATACGCCCTGACCGTAGGCGTAGGCACCCTGCTGGATGCTGAAGAAGTGATGATTCTGGTGCTGGGCAGCGTGAAAGCCCAGGCGCTCCAGGCTGCCGTTGAAGGCAACGTAAACCATATGTGGACCATAAGCTGCCTGCAGCTGCATCCGAAATCAGTCATCGTCTGCGACGAACCATCCACGATGGAGCTGAAGGTTAAAACGCTGAAGTACTTCAACGAGTTAGAAGCTGAGAACATCAAAGGTCTGTAATTGAATAACCGCCTCTTCATCAAGAGGCGGCCGCTTTTTTTAACCGGGGGTAGTTATGTACGCTTTAACCCACGGTCGGATTTATACCGGCCATGATATTCTGGATGACCATGCGATTGTTATCGCTGATGGCCTGATTGAACGTGTTTGCCCGCTGGCAGAACTGCCGCCGGAGATTGAACAGCGCTCACTCAATGGAGCAGTAATCTCCCCCGGTTTCATCGACGTGCAGCTCAACGGCTGCGGCGGTGTGCAATTCAATGACACCGCGGATGCGGTGACGGTAGAAACTCTGGAGATCATGCAGAAAGCCAACGAGAAATCCGGCTGCACCAGCTATCTGCCAACGCTCATCACCAGCAGTGATGACCTTATGAAGCAGGGTATCCGCGTGATGCGAGAATACCTGGCCAAACATCCTAACCAGGCGCTGGGTCTGCACCTTGAAGGGCCATGGCTGAATATGGTCAAGAAAGGAACGCATAACCCGGACTACGTGCGTAAACCTGATGCAGAGCTGGTTGACTACATGTGTGCCAACGCCGATGTGATCACCAAAGTGACGCTGGCGCCTGAAATGACGGGTACGGATGTAATCAGCAAGCTGGCCGCCGCCGGGATTATCGTTTCAGCAGGCCACTCAAACGCAACGCTGAAAGAAGCGAAAGCCGGTTTCCGCGCGGGAATTACTTTCGCAACTCACCTTTACAACGCCATGCCGTATATCACAGGCCGTGAACCGGGTCTGGTCGGGGCGATTCTGGATGAGCCAGACGTCTACTGCGGCATTATTGCTGACGGCTTACACGTCGATTACACCAACATTCGCAACGCTAAGCGGCTGAAAGGTGACAAGCTTTGTCTGGTGACGGATGCCACCGCACCGGCAGGTGCAAATATTGAGCAGTTCATTTTTGCCGGTAAAACAATATACTACCGCAATGGACTGTGTGTGGATGAAAACGGTACGCTGAGCGGTTCCTCTTTGACCATGATTGAAGGGGTGCGTAACCTGGTAGAACATTGCGGGATTGCGCTTGATGAAGTCCTGCGTATGGCAACCCTGTATCCGGCTCGCGCAATGGGCGTGGATAAACAGCTCGGCGGAATTGCACCAGGTATGGTTGCAAACCTGACGGCATTCACACACGATTATAAAATTATTAAGACCATCGTTAATGGTAACGAGGTCGTCACTGAGTAAGTAAAAGTATGACACCTGGCGGACAAGCTCAAATCGGTAATGTCGATCTCGTTAAACAACTTAACAGTGCGGCGGTATACCGCCTGATTGACCAGCACGGCCCCATCTCGCGGATTCAGATAGCCGAACAAAGCCAGCTTGCTCCCGCCAGCGTGACAAAAATTACCCGCCAGCTCATTGAGCGCGGTCTGATCAAAGAAGTCGATCAGCAGGCCTCCACCGGGGGCCGCCGCGCCATCTCTATTATTACCGAAACCCGCAATTTTCAGGCTATTGGCGTCCGTCTGGGCCGCCATGACACTACCCTCACGCTGTACGATCTGAGCAGTAAAGCCATTGCGGAAGAACACTACCCTCTTCCGGAACGCACCCAGGAGACGCTGGAACATGCGCTGCTCAATACCATCGCGCAGTTTATTGAAAGCTGTCAGCGCAAGATCCGCGAACTCATCGCCATCTCCGTGATCCTGCCCGGCCTGGTCGACCCGGAAAGCGGCGTGATCCGCTATATGCCGCACATTCAGGTTGAAAACTGGGGGCTGGTCGACGCGCTGGAAAAGCGTTTTAAAGTGACCTGCTTTGTGGGTCACGACATCCGCTCTCTGGCGCTGGCAGAGCACTACTTTGGTGCGAGCCAGGACTGTGAAGACTCTATTCTGGTGCGCGTCCACCGCGGTACGGGTGCAGGCATTATCTCTAACGGCCGGATTTTTATTGGGCGCAACGGTAACGTCGGAGAGATCGGCCACATTCAGGTTGAACCCCTCGGGGAGCGCTGCCACTGCGGCAACTTTGGCTGCCTTGAAACGATCGCCGCCAACACGGCCATCGAGCAGCGCGTTCGCCATCTGCTTGAACAGGGTTATCAAAGCCGCGTCACGCTGGACGACTGCAAGATAGGCACCATCTGCAAAGCCGCTAATAAAGGCGACGCGCTGGCCTGTGAAGTGATCGAGCAGGTGGGGCGCCATCTGGGGAAAACCATCGCCATCGCCATTAACCTGTTTAACCCACAAAAAGTGGTGATCGCCGGTGAAATTGTGGAAGCGGAAAAGGTTCTGCTCCCTGCGATTGAAGGCTGTATTAACACCCAGGCGCTGAAAGCATTCCGCCAGAATCTTCCGGTGGTTCGTTCAAAGCTTGACCATCGCTCGGCGATTGGCGCGTTCGCGCTGGTCAAACGCGCCATGCTCAACGGAATTCTGCTCCAGCATTTGCTGGAAAGCTGATCGAACCTTATAGTAACGCCTTCTTTTTTTGATGTCGGAATATCCATGACCATTAAGAACGTAATTTGTGATATCGACGGCGTGCTGATGCACGACAACGTTGCCGTGCCGGGTGCTGCGGAGTTTCTTCACCGTATCATCGACAAAGGAATGCCACTGGTTCTGCTCACGAACTACCCTTCTCAAACCGGTCAGGATCTGGCAAACCGCTTTGCCACGGCGGGCGTCGACGTCCCGGACAGCGTATTTTATACCTCGGCGATGGCCACGGCGGATTTTCTGAAGCGTCAGGAAGGAAAGAAAGCCTACGTGGTGGGTGAAGGTGCGCTGATACACGAGCTCTACAAAGCAGGCTTTACCATCACTGACGTGAACCCGGACTTTGTGATTGTCGGCGAGACGCGTTCCTTTAACTGGGAGATGATGCATAAAGCAGCATACTTTGTCGCCAGCGGTGCACGCTTTATCGCCACCAACCCGGATACGCATGGCCGTGGTTTTTATCCGGCCTGCGGCGCGCTCTGCGCCGGTATCGAGAAAATCTCAGGGCGTCAGCCGTTCGTGGTCGGTAAACCGAGCCCGTGGATCATTCGTGCCGCGCTCAACAAGATGCAGGCCCACTCTGAAGAAACCGTTATTGTCGGCGACAACCTGCGCACCGATATTCTGGCCGGATTTCAGGCGGGTCTGGAGACGATTCTGGTCCTCTCCGGCGTCTCTCAACTTGATGACATTGATTCGATGCCGTTCCGGCCAAGCTGGATTTACCCCTCCGTCGATGAAATCGACATCATCTGATACCGAACCACGCCACAGGGCGTGGTTTTTCATTTATAGCCTACACAAACAGAACACCATCTAACAAAAAACACGTTTTATTACACAATCATCAATAAAAGAATCCATGAAGTACTCTTTTTTCACTATTCCGCAATCACTATTGCACTATTTCCGTTTTCACCCGTAAAACGCTTGCGCGCCCTGCCCCTTTGCGGCATTTTCATAAGCAAGCAACATTACAAAGCAACAGGGTTAACGGAGAAGGTTATGTGTTCAATTTTTGGCGTACTGGATATTAAAACTGACGCGGGCGAACTGCGTAAAAAGGCACTCGAACTGTCCCGCCTGATGCGCCACCGCGGTCCGGACTGGTCAGGCGTTTACGCCAGTGACAAAGCGATTCTGGCTCACGAACGTCTGTCTATTGTTGACGTCAACGCCGGTGCACAGCCGCTGTATAACGAGAAAAAAACGCACGCGCTGGCTGTCAACGGTGAAATCTACAACCACCAGGCGCTGCGCGCCGAATACGGCGACCGCTACGCGTTCCAGACCGGTTCTGACTGTGAAGTGATCCTGGCGCTGTATCAGGAGAAAGGGCCCGAGTTCCTGGACGACCTGCAGGGCATGTTTGCCTTCGCCCTGTACGACAGCGAAAAAGACGCTTACCTCATTGGCCGTGACCATATCGGCATTATCCCGCTGTACATGGGTCACGATGAGCACGGCAACTTCTACGTCGCCTCTGAAATGAAAGCCCTGGTGCCGGTCTGCCGCACCATTAAAGAGTTCCCGGCAGGCAGCTATCTGTGGAGCAAAGACGGCGAGATCCGCTCCTATTACCAGCGTGACTGGTTCGACTATGATGCGGTGAAAGACAACGTCACGGACAAAGCCGAGCTGCGTCAGGCCCTGGAAGATTCCGTGAAAAGCCACCTGATGTCCGACGTGCCGTACGGCGTGCTGCTCTCCGGCGGTCTGGACTCCTCCGTGATCTCCGCGATCACCAAGAAATTCGCGGCCCGTCGCGTGGAAGATCAGGAGCGCTCAGAAGCCTGGTGGCCACAGCTGCACTCTTTTGCCGTTGGCCTGGAAGGCGCACCTGACCTGAAAGCCGCGCAGGAAGTGGCGAACCACCTCGGCACCGTGCACCATGAGATTCACTTCACCGTGCAGGAAGGTCTGGATGCGATCCGCGATGTGATCTATCACATTGAAACCTATGACGTAACCACTATCCGCGCCTCAACGCCGATGTACCTGATGTCGCGTAAGATCAAAGCGATGGGCATCAAGATGGTGCTCTCCGGTGAAGGGTCTGACGAAGTGTTTGGCGGCTACCTGTACTTCCACAAGGCGCCAAACGCCAAAGAGCTGCACGAAGAGACCGTGCGCAAGCTGCAGGCGCTGCACATGTTCGACTGTGCGCGTGCCAACAAAGCGATGTCGGCCTGGGGCGTGGAAGCGCGCGTGCCGTTCCTCGATAAGAAATTCCTCGACGTGGCGATGCGCATCAACCCGCAGGACAAGATGTGCGGCAACGGCAAAATGGAAAAACATATCCTGCGTGAATGTTTTGAATCCTACCTGCCGGCGAGCGTGGCATGGCGTCAGAAAGAGCAGTTCTCTGATGGCGTAGGCTATAGCTGGATCGACACCCTGAAAGAGGTCGCGGCGAAACAGGTTTCTGACCAACAGCTGGAAACCGCAAGCTTCCGCTTCCCGTACAACACGCCGGGCTCGAAAGAAGCGTATCTCTACCGTGAAATTTTTGAAGAATTGTTCCCGGTGCCGAGTGCTGCGGAGTGCGTACCGGGTGGCCCTTCCGTCGCCTGCTCTTCTGCCAAAGCGATTGAATGGGATGAATCGTTCAAATCCATGAACGATCCATCAGGACGCGCGGTAGGCGTTCACCAGTCAGCCTACAAATAATCACCTAGATCGCAATCAGGCCCCTCAGGGGCCTGTTTTTTTTGCCTCACATTTCACCGCCTAAATCTGATTAATAACCAATAATTGCCGAATATTCGGTCACGCTGTTCGCAACCTAACCAAACAGTCACATTCCGGCTATTTTCGTTGAAAAAGGTGTTGACGCTGCAAGGGTCTATACGCATAATGCGCCCCGCAACGCCGATAAGGTAACGCGAAAAAAGATGGCTACGTAGCTCAGTTGGTTAGAGCACATCACTCATAATGATGGGGTCACAGGTTCGAATCCCGTCGTAGCCACCATCTTTTTTGCGGGAGTGGCGAAATTGGTAGACGCACCAGATTTAGGTTCTGGCGCCGCAAGGTGTGCGAGTTCAAGTCTCGCCTCCCGCACCATTCCCGGGTAAGCGTTGCACGGATGGGGTATCGCCAAGCGGTAAGGCACCGGTTTTTGATACCGGCATTCCCTGGTTCGAATCCAGGTACCCCAGCCATATTTCTTCGATTTTGCGGTTCTCCGCGGTATTGGGGTATCGCCAAGCGGTAAGGCACCGGTTTTTGATACCGGCATTCCCTGGTTCGAATCCAGGTACCCCAGCCATCGAAGATTGCAGTACTGGCTACGTAGCTCAGTTGGTTAGAGCACATCACTCATAATGATGGGGTCACAGGTTCGAATCCCGTCGTAGCCACCAAATTAAGATTGTCGATTTTTCGGTAATCAAGACAAATTGTTGGGGTATCGCCAAGCGGTAAGGCACCGGATTCTGATTCCGGCATTCCGAGGTTCGAATCCTCGTACCCCAGCCAATTTAAAAAGTCGTTAAGCAGTTTGTTTAACGCAATTGGGGTGTCGCCAAGCGGTAAGGCTCTGGTTTCTGATACCAGCATTCCGGGGTTCGAATCCCTGCACCCCAGCCACTTAGTAACAAACAAGCCCGCTCTGCGGGCTTGTTTGTTTTTGTTGTTCAGAATCGAGTAGCCTGATGCCCTCTCCCACGGGGAGAGGGCATCAATATTAAAGTCCCAGGGCGTATTTCAGCGCCTGACGCTTCAGACCACCGGCACGCTCCGCTGCCATCAATCCAATATTACGCAGAATGCGCACCGGGGCTAAATCATTGCTGAACCCGGCATAGAACAGATCCATTCCCGACTGCATGATAAAGTTATCCGCCATGCGTCGCGTCTGATAACGCTTCAGGACCTGATGGCTGGCCCAGTTTTCCGCGTGTTCGCGGGCGCTGCCCAGCACATCCAGTAACGCATCGACGTCACGATATCCCAGGTTCACGCCCTGCCCGGCCAGCGGATGAATGGTGTGTGCCGCATCGCCCACCAGCGCCAGCCCTTCACGGGCATACTGCAACGCATGACGACGCGTGAGCGGGAATGCCCCTGCGGCGACCGGCGTGACGTTGCCCAGACGGCTCGGGAAATGCAGCAGAATTTCCCGCTGCAATTGTTCCATTGAAAGCCCCTGCAGCTGGCGAATGCGCGCCGGTTTGTCGTACCACACCAGCGACGCCCAGTTATCGAACAGCGGTAAAAAGGCGTGCGGGCCATTCGGGGTAAAGTGCTGCCAGGTACTCTCGCCCGGCGCATTCTCGCACTGGACGGTAATCAGCATACAGGACTGCTCGTACTGCCAGGCATGCACCCCGATACCCGCCATCTGTCTGACCTGCGAATTGGCGCCGTCCGCCCCGATAACCAGCTTCACGGCCAGCTCATCGCCTCTATCGAGCGTCAGTAGATAGCCACTCTCGTGAGGATGCAGCGCCTTAAGCGACGCAGGCACTCGCAGCGTCACCTGCGGATGCGCCTCCAGCGACTGCCAGAGCGCCCGCTGGAGCACGTTGTTTTCCACCATATAGCCCAGGCGCGGCAGCTTCAGCTCAGCGGCATCAAACGCGACGTGGGCATTTTCCCACTCCCAGGTTTCAAGACGGCTATAGGGGTGCGCGCGCATTTCCAGCACCGCCTCCCAGACGCCCAGCCCGCGCAGCAGATCGACGGACGCCGCGCTGATCGCAGATATGCGCACATCCGGTTTGCTGGCGGGATCGAAGGCCGGGGGAGCAGCCTGTTCAATTATCGTTACCTCAAATCCCTGCTTCGCCAGCCCCAGCGCCAGCGCGCCGCCGACCATACCGCCGCCGACAACGGCAACTTCGGTGTGTAGGAGTGTCATGGTCAATTTTCCTTATTGGAGAATCCCTTAAGTTTACCGGATTTTTGCGGTCCTGAGACACACAACCTTCATACTGGTCACAACCCCACCAAAGCATTACAATACGCGGCTTGCAATCCTGAGCTGAGCAAGTCGATGACTAAAAAACTCCATATAAAAACCTGGGGCTGTCAGATGAACGAATACGATTCATCCAAGATGGCCGATCTGCTGGATACCACCCACGGATACCAGCTGACTGAAAATGCGAAAGAAGCGGACGTGCTGCTGCTGAACACCTGTTCGATTCGTGAAAAAGCGCAGGAAAAAGTCTTTCACGTATTAGGACGCTGGAAACTTCTCAAACGAAAAAATCCGGACCTGATCATTGGGGTGGGCGGCTGCGTCGCGTCGCAGGAAGGCAAGCTGATCCGCCAGAGAGCCCCGTATGTGGATATTGTCTTTGGTCCTCAGACCCTCCACCGCCTGCCGGAGATGATCAATCAGGTTCGCGGTAACCGTAGCCCGGTCGTTGACGTCAGCTTCCCGGAAATCGAAAAATTTGACCGTCTGCCTGAGCCACGTGCCGATGGCCCGACCGCCTTCGTCTCCATCATGGAAGGCTGCAACAAATACTGCACGTACTGCGTGGTGCCGTACACACGTGGTGAAGAGGTCAGCCGCCCGGCAGATGACATTCTGTTTGAAATCGCGCAGCTTGCCGCGCAGGGTGTGCGCGAAGTGAACCTGCTGGGCCAGAACGTTAACGCCTGGCGCGGTGAGAACTACGACGGCACGACCGGCAGCTTTGCCGAGCTGCTGCGCCTGGTGGCCGCGATTGACGGCATCGACCGCATTCGCTTTACCACCAGCCATCCGATGGAGTTTACCGACGACATCATTGACGTCTATCGCGATACGCCAGAACTGGTGAGCTTCCTGCACCTGCCGATTCAGTGCGGCTCTGACCGCGTGCTGAACCTGATGGGCCGCCCGCATACGGTGCTGGAATATAAGTCCACCATTCGCAAGCTGCGTGAAGCGCGTCCGGATATCCAGATTAGCTCTGACTTTATCGTCGGCTTCCCTGGCGAAACCGCTGATGACTTCGAGCGCACCATGAAGCTCATCGGTGAAGTGAATTTTGACGTCAGCTACAGCTTCATCTTCTCTGCGCGTCCAGGGACACCGGCGGCCGATATGGTTGACGATGTGCCGGAAGAAGAGAAAAAGCAGCGTCTGTATATTCTGCAGGAGCGTATTAACCAGCAGGCCAACGCCTGGAGCCGCCGCATGCTCGGCACCGTTCAGCGCATTCTGGTGGAAGGCACCTCCCGCAAGAGCATTATGGAACTCTCTGGTCGTACCGAAAATAATCGCGTGGTGAACTTTGAAGGCACCCCGGATATGATCGGTAAATTCGTGGACGTCGAGATCGTCGAAGTGCTGACCAACTCGCTGCGCGCAAAAGTGGTCCGCACCGAGGACGAAATGGGCCTGCGTATTGCCGAGTCACCGGAATCCGTCATCTCTCGTACTCGCAAAGAAAACGATTCTGGCGTTGGGATTTACCAGCCATAATCCTTCTGGCCTGCCCTTCCGGCAGGCCTTGTATTTCCTCTCATCGTCCCCAATATCTTCCGCAACGCTTGCGCCTTTATTCTGTGGCGTGAATAATTTCGGTAATGACCGTTTTATTACGCCGTGTGGCAGCAGGTCAGTTAACCAATTAAAGAGGAACAGTTTGAACATAGATACGCGTGAAATTAGCCTTGAGCCAGCAGACAACGCTCGCCTGCTGAGCCTGTGCGGGCCGTTTGATGACAACATCAAACAACTGGAGCGACGTCTCGGTATCGAAATCAATCGTCGCGATAATCATTTCAAACTTACCGGGCGCCCTATCTGCGTCAACGCCGCTGCGGACATTCTGCGTAGCCTGTATGTCGATACCTCCCCCATGCGCGGCGAAATTCAGGATATCGAACCGGAACAAATTCACCTCGCTATTAAAGAGGCGCGCGTGCTTGAGCAAAGCGCGGAAAGCGTGCCGGACTACGGTAAGGCAATCAATATCAAGACGAAACGTGGCGTCATTAAGCCGCGTACGCCAAACCAGGCACAGTACATCGCCAATATCCTCGACCACGACATCACCTTCGGGGTGGGGCCGGCGGGCACGGGTAAAACCTATCTGGCCGTTGCAGCGGCGGTCGATGCGCTGGAACGCCAGGAGATCCGTCGAATTCTGCTGACCCGTCCGGCCGTTGAAGCGGGCGAAAAGCTGGGCTTCCTGCCGGGCGATCTGAGCCAGAAGGTCGACCCGTATCTGCGTCCTTTATACGATGCGCTGTTCGAAATGCTGGGCTTTGAGAAGGTCGAGAAGCTCATTGAGCGTAACGTTATCGAAGTTGCCCCGCTCGCCTACATGCGCGGTCGTACGCTGAACGATGCGTTCATCATTCTCGATGAGAGCCAGAACACCACCATCGAACAGATGAAGATGTTCCTGACGCGTATCGGCTTTAACTCAAAAGCGGTCATCACCGGCGACGTCACCCAGATCGACCTGCCGCGCAGCACCAAATCCGGCCTGCGCCACGCTATCGAGGTGCTGGCCGAGGTCGACGAAATCAGCTTTAACTTCTTCCACAGTGAAGACGTGGTACGCCACCCGGTGGTCGCGCGTATCGTAAACGCCTATGAAGCCTGGGAAGAGGCGGATCAGAAGCGTAAGGCCGAACTGGCCGCAGAACGTAAGCGCGAAGCGCAGGAGCAAGAACAGAAATGAGTCAGGTGATCCTCGATTTACAGCTGGCCTGTGAAGACAATTCCGGCATGCCAGATGAGGCACAGTTTCAGAAATGGCTGGATGCCGTTATTCCTCAGTTTCAGGAAGAATCAGAAGTCACGATTCGCCTGGTGGATGAAGCGGAAAGCCATGAGCTTAACCTGACCTATCGCGGGAAAGATAAGCCGACCAACGTGCTCTCTTTCCCGTTCGAAGCGCCTCCGGGCATTGAGATGCCGCTGCTGGGCGATCTGATCATCTGCCGTCAGGTGGTTGAACAGGAAGCCAAAGAGCAGCAAAAGCCGCTTGAGGCCCACTGGGCGCATATGGTGGTACACGGCAGCCTGCATCTGCTCGGCTACGATCATATTGAAGACGACGAAGCGGAAGAGATGGAGTCCCTCGAGACAGAGATAATGCTTGCTCTGGGCTATGAGGATCCGTACATTGCCGAGAAAGAATAGTCCGTCACCTGACTGACTCACCTGCCGCCACGAAAGGATATCGCGTGGCGGTAAACGTTGAACTAACAAGAGAACCCTTAACAAACGCCATGAGCGACGACAATTCACACAGTAGCGACACGACAACCAGTAAAAAGGGATTTTTCTCCCTCATTCTGAACCAGCTTTTCCACGGCGAACCCAAAAACCGTGATGAACTGCTGGAGCTGATTCGTGATTCCGGGCAGAACGACCTTATCGACGAAGATACGCGCGAAATGCTCGAAGGGGTTATGGACATCGCCGACCAGCGCGTTCGCGATATCATGATCCCCCGCTCGCAGATGATCACCCTGAAACGTAACCAGACCCTGGACGAGTGCCTCGATGTCATCATCGAATCCGCCCACTCGCGTTTCCCGGTCATCAGCGAAGACAAAGATCACATCGAAGGGATTTTGATGGCGAAAGATCTGCTGCCGTTTATGCGCAGCGATGCCGAAGCCTTCAGCATGGAAAAAGTGTTACGCCAGGCCGTGGTTGTGCCGGAAAGTAAACGTGTGGATCGGATGCTGAAAGAGTTTCGCTCTCAGCGTTACCACATGGCGATTGTTATTGATGAATTTGGTGGCGTCTCCGGTCTGGTCACGATCGAGGATATCCTTGAGCTGATCGTGGGCGAAATCGAAGACGAGTACGACGAAGAAGAGGATATCGACTTCCGTCAGCTCAGCCGCCACACCTGGACCGTGCGCGCGCTGGCCTCCATTGAGGACTTCAACGACGCCTTCGGGACCCACTTCAGCGATGAAGAGGTCGATACCATTGGCGGGCTGGTGATGCAGGCCTTTGGCCACCTCCCGGCGCGCGGTGAGACCGTTGACATCGACGGTTACCAGTTCAAAGTAGCCATGGCCGACAGCCGACGTATTATACAGGTTCATGTCAGAACGCCGGACGACTCACCGGTGCCAAAACTGGAAGATTAATGTAAATGGCATTTGCCCCATTGCTTGAACGCCAGCGCGTCCGTTTGCTGCTGGCGCTGTTACTCGGAGCCAGCGGTACGCTGGCTTTTTCTCCTTACGATATCTGGCCCGCGGCCATACTCTCCCTGATGGGGCTTCAGGGTCTGACCCTGAACCGTCGTCCGGTACAGGCTGCCGCTATCGGCTACTTCTGGGGACTGGGGCTGTTTGGCTCAGGTATTAACTGGGTCTACGTCAGCATCGCCCAGTTTGGCGGTATGCCTGGCCCGGTAAACGTCTTCCTGGTGGTCCTGCTCGCCGCGTATCTCTCGCTTTATACCGGCCTGTTCGCCGGCATCCTTTCTCGCCTGTGGCCCAAAACCACTTGGCTGCGCGTCGCCATTGCCGCACCGGTGGTCTGGCAAATCACGGAGTTCCTGCGCGGCTGGGTGCTGACCGGCTTCCCGTGGCTGCAGTTCGGCTACAGTCAGATTGACGGCCCGCTCAATGGCCTGGCGCCGGTCATGGGCGTTGAGGCCATTAACTTCCTGCTGATGGTGGTCAGCGGCCTGCTGGTCCTGGCGCTGGTCACGCGCGGCTGGAAGCCGCTGGTTGTGGCGCTGGTGCTGTTCGCCCTGCCCTTCCCGCTGCGCTATATCCAGTGGTTCACGCCTGAGCCCGCGCGCGCCATGCAGGTTTCCATGGTTCAGGGGAACATCCCGCAGTCCATGAAGTGGGACGAGAAAGAGCTGCTGAACACGCTGAAGATCTACGCCAACGCCACCGAAGAGGTGATGGGTAAATCGCAGCTGATTATCTGGCCGGAGTCTGCCATTCCCGATCTGGAGATCAACCAGCAGCCGTTCCTCAACATGATGAACGACCTGCTGCTCTCGCGTGGCAGCACGCTAATCACCGGGATTGTCGATGCACGTCTGAATCAGCAGAACCGCTACGACACCTACAACACCATCATTACGCTCGGAAAAGACAGCGAATACAGCTACCACTCCACTGACCGGTACAACAAGAACCATCTGGTGCCGTTCGGTGAATTTGTCCCGCTGGAGTCGATTCTGCGCCCGCTGGCCCCGTTCTTCGACCTGCCGATGTCCTCCTTCAGCCGCGGCCCGTACGTACAGCCTCAGCTGCACGCGCACGGCGCAGCCCTGACGGCGGCTATCTGCTACGAAATCATCCTCGGCGAGCAGGTGCGTGATAACTTCCGCCCTGATACAGACTATCTGCTGACCATCTCCAACGATGCCTGGTTTGGTAAGTCTATCGGCCCGTGGCAGCACTTCCAGATGGCACGTATGCGCTCTCTGGAGCTGGCGCGTCCGCTGCTGCGCAGCACCAACAACGGCATCACCGCCGTGATTGGTCCGCAGGGTGAAATCCAGGCGATGATCCCGCAGTTTACCCGAGAGGTGCTGACCACGAATGTCACGCCAACCACAGGCCTGACTCCATATGCGCGCACCGGCAACTGGCCGCTGTGGATCCTGACCGCGCTATTCGGCTTTGGCGCGGTGCTGATGAGCCTGCGCCAGCGTCGTAAATAACCTTCCCTTCTGTTGCCGGGTGGCGGCTACGCCTTACCCGGCAATCCCTCCCAAATCTTAAAACTGGCACGCCTATTGCTTTGTTTATTCAGGTAAACGCAGTTTGGCTTAACGTGCAACTTTGTCGCACCAGCGTAGATCACCGGCAGCACCGTAACGGTGCAACGGGAGATATTTGCCTCTGAATGGTGCGGCGCGCTTCGCAAAAATAAACAATAACGCAGCAAAATCTTTACATTAAGCCAGACTAAATGTTAACAAGCTTGCATAACACTGCACTCGCATTGCGCGAGATATAACAACATCACAATGGGTATCAATGCGTCGCTGGCGCTGATAAAAAAGGAGTTGGGTATGCAATTACGTAAACTGGCCACAGCAATGCTGGTTATGGGAATGTCTGCAGGCGTGGTTCACGCTGAAGATGCGCCTGCAGCAGGCAGTACTCTCGACAAGATTGCCAAAAACGGCGTTATCGTGGTCGGCCACCGTGAATCTTCTGTCCCGTTCTCTTACTACGACAACACGCAAAAAGTCGTGGGCTATTCACAGGATTACTCCAACGCCATCGTTGAAGCCGTGAAGAAAAAGCTGAACAAACCTGACCTGCAGGTGAAGCTGATCCCAATCACTTCACAGAACCGTATTCCACTGCTGCAAAACGGCACCTTTGACTTCGAGTGTGGCTCCACCACTAACAACCTGGAGCGTCAGAAACAGGCTGCTTTCTCTGACACCATCTTTGTCGTGGGTACCCGCCTGCTGACGAAGAAAGGCGGTGAGATCAAAGACTTCGCTGACCTGAAAGGTAAAGCGGTTGTCGTGACCTCCGGTACCACGTCAGAAGTGCTGCTCCACAAGCTGAACGACGAGAAGAAAATGGACATGCGCATCATCAGCGCGAAAGACCATGGCGACTCCTTCCGTACCCTGGAAAGCGGTCGCGCCGTCGCGTTTATGATGGATGACGCCCTGCTGGCGGGCGAGCGTGCGAAAGCGAAAAAACCAGACAACTGGGATATCGTCGGTACCGCGCAGTCGAAAGAAGCCTACGGCTGTATGCTGCGTAAAGACGATCCGCAGTTTAAAAAGCTGATCGATGACACCATCGCTCAGGTGCAGACCTCCGGCGAAGCGGAAAAATGGTTCGACAAATGGTTCAAGAACCCGATTCCACCGAAAAACCTGAACATGAATTTTGAACTGTCTGACGACATGAAAGCGCTGTTCAAATCTCCAAATGACAAGGCTCTTAACTAATTAGAACAACAGGGGCGGGATCTCCTGCCCTCTCGATTGTCGGGAAGCATGGACAGACTATACGTTGAGTGGTCGTTCCCCACTCAGCGCGAAAAATGAGCTTCTCACCAATCTTCGAGGGTAGCGCTGCTACCCTTTTTTTTCTGGAGTTTATTATGTCAATAGACTGGAACTGGGGCATATTCCTGCAACAAGCCCCGTTCGGCAACACCACCTATCTTGGCTGGCTGTGGAGCGGCTTTCAGGTCACCGTGGCATTATCGATAACGGCGTGGATTATCGCGTTTCTTGTCGGTTCTTTGTTCGGTATTCTGCGCACCGTCCCTAACCGCTTTCTTTCAACACTTGGCACCCTGTATGTGGAACTGTTCCGTAACGTTCCGCTGATCGTGCAATTCTTTACCTGGTATCTGGTTATCCCGGAACTGCTGCCGGAAAATATTGGCATGTGGTTCAAGTCGGAACTGGATCCGAACGTGCAGTTCTTTGTCTCCTCCATGATGTGTCTGGGGCTGTTTACCGCTGCGCGCGTTTGCGAGCAGGTGCGTGCCGCCATTCAGTCATTGCCGCGCGGACAAAAAAATGCGGGCCTGGCGATGGGCCTGACGCTGCCCCAAACCTACCGCTACGTGCTGCTGCCAAACGCCTACCGCGTTATCGTTCCACCGATGACCTCAGAGATGATGAACCTGGTGAAAAACTCGGCCATCGCCTCGACTATCGGCCTGGTCGATATGGCCGCGCAGGCGGGCAAACTGCTGGATTACTCCGCTCACGCGTGGGAATCCTTCACCGCGATCACGCTCGCGTATGTTCTGATTAACGCTTTCATCATGCTGGTGATGAACCTGGTTGAACGCAAAATTCGCCTGCCGGGCAACGTGGGGGGCAAATAATGTACGAATTTGACTGGAGTTCTGTCGTTCCATCCATGCCTTACCTGCTTGATGGACTGATGATTACCTTAAAAATCACCGTCATTGCCATCATCGTCGGTATCGTCTGGGGCACCCTGCTGGCCGTCATGCGCCTGTCGAGCTTTAAGCCGCTCGCATGGTTTGCGACCGCCTACGTTAACGTGTTCCGCTCCATCCCGCTGGTGATGGTGCTGTTGTGGTTTTACCTGATCGTGCCCGGCTTCCTGCAAAACGTGCTGGGGCTGTCGCCGAAAACCGATATCCGTCTGATCTCCGCCATGGTGGCGTTCTCAATGTTTGAGGCCGCTTACTACTCTGAGATTATCCGAGCGGGCATTCAGAGTATCTCCCGTGGGCAATCCAGCGCCGCGCTGGCCCTGGGGATGACGCACTGGCAGTCCATGCAGCTCATTATTCTGCCGCAGGCGTTTCGCGCCATGGTTCCGCTCCTGCTTACCCAGGGTATCGTGTTGTTCCAGGATACCTCGCTGGTCTACGTGCTGAGCCTGGCAGACTTCTTCCGTACCGCGTCAACCATCGGTGAGCGTGATGGTACGCAGGTTGAGATGGTGCTCTTTGCGGGTGCGGTCTATTTTGTGATTAGTTTAAGCGCGTCGCTGTTGGTCAGCTGGCTGAAGAAAAGGACGGTATAATGATTTCCCTGAAAAATGTTTCTAAATGGTATGGGCACTTTCAGGTGCTGACCGACTGCTCCACCGAGGTAAAAAAAGGTGATGTGGTAGTGGTGTGCGGGCCGTCCGGTTCCGGTAAATCGACGCTGATCAAAACTGTTAACGGACTGGAGCCGGTCCAGCAGGGTGAGATCGTCGTCAACGGCACCAAAGTCAACGACAAGAAAACCAACCTCGCCCAGCTTCGCTCTCACGTTGGCATGGTGTTCCAGCATTTTGAGCTGTTCCCACACCTCTCCATTATTGAGAACCTGACGCTGGCGCAGGTAAAAGTGCTTAAGCGTGATAAAAAAGCGTCGCGCGAGAAAGGTCTGAAGCTCCTGGAACGCGTTGGCCTCTCTGCGCATGCCGATAAGTTCCCGGCTCAGCTCTCCGGCGGCCAACAGCAGCGTGTGGCGATCGCCCGCGCGCTGTGCATGGATCCGGTGGCGATGCTGTTTGATGAGCCAACGTCGGCGCTCGATCCGGAGATGATCAACGAAGTGCTGGATGTGATGGTCGAGCTGGCGCACGAAGGGATGACCATGATGGTTGTGACCCACGAAATGGGCTTCGCCCGTAAGGTGGCCAACCGCGTGATCTTTATGGACGAAGGGAAAATTGTCGAAGATTCTCCGAAAGAGGAGTTCTTCGCCAACCCGAAATCTGAACGTGCAAAAGATTTCCTCGCCAAAATCCTGCATTAATCTTCCCGGTGCGCAATCTGCGGATTGCGCACTGCTTCACGCTTTAACTCTCTTTATCTATTCGGCGTCACATTGCAGCGTTAACCTTGTCACAAAATAACGCTATGAATGGAGAACGCTATGGCACAACCCATCATTTTCGATTGCGATCCGGGTCATGATGACGCGATCGCGCTCGTTCTTGCATTTGCCTCCCCCGAACTCGACGTCAAAGCCGTCACCTCTTCCGCCGGAAACCAGACGCCGGATAAAACCCTGCGTAACGTTTTGCGCATGCTGACGCTGCTTGGGCGCACCGATATTCCCGTCGCCGGTGGCGCCCTCAAGCCCCTGATGCGTGAATTAATTATCGCGGATAACGTGCATGGTGAAAGCGGGCTGGACGGTCCGGCACTGCCGGAGCCGGGCTTTACGCCGCAAAACTGTACCGCCGTGGAACTGATGGCGAAGGTGCTGCGCGAGAGCGCGGAGCCCGTCACGCTGGTGGCAACGGGACCGCAAACCAACGTCGCGCTGCTGCTGAACTGCCATCCTGAACTGCACGGTAAAATCGCCCGTATCGTCATCATGGGCGGAGCCATGGGGCTGGGAAACTGGACGCCGTCCGCAGAATTCAACATTTTTGTCGACCCGGAAGCGGCGGAGATTGTGTTCCAGTCAGGCTTGCCAGTTGTGATGGCAGGGCTGGACGTGACCCATCGCGCACAGATTATGGCAGACGACATTGAGCGCTTCCGTGCCGTGGGTAATCCGGTCGCGACAACCGTGGCTGAGCTGCTCGACTTCTTTATGGAGTATCACAAAGCCGAGAAGTGGGGCTTCCACGGCGCGCCGCTGCACGATCCGTGTACCATTGCCTGGCTGTTAAAACCGGAGATGTTTACTACGGTTCACAGATGGGTTGGCGTCGAAACGCAGGGGAAATACACCCAGGGCATGACGGTGGTGGACTACTACTCACTGACGGGAAATAAGCCGAATACTACGGTGATGGTGGATATTGACCGGGAGGCGTTTGTGGATTTGCTGGCGGAGAGGCTGGCTTACTATAGTGCGTAGTGCGGCCTGATGCCCTCACCCCGGCCCTCTCCCACAGGGAGAGGGCGCAAACCTGCGCTTTACCTAGGGCTCAAACGGCCGACGCTGGAACTGATCGTGGCCGCATTTCGGACACAGCGGCAGCACGTCCGGCGTATAGACCGCAATATGGTGGTGGCAATTCTCGCACACCAGATTTCCCAGCCCGACCACCTCACCGCTGTGGTACACACCGTGGTGGTTCAAATCCTGAAAGACTTCACGCCACTCCAGCTGCGTTTTATCCGTGATGTCGGCCAGCTCCTGCCACAGGCTCTCTTTGATCACCCGCATGAAAACGCTGTCCGTGACCTCCTCCTGGCTCTCCTGGTAGCTGCGAGCAAACTCTTCCAGATCGCGACGAACGGCACGCGTCACCTCTTCCACTTCGGTTCGCGTTAACTCACCCGTTTGCGACACACGGGCACGCGCCTGCTCCACCAGCGCGTCGATATCGCGCTCGCCGTTACGCAGCCGCTCCGTCAGTGTCGCCACCAGTTCGCGGTAAAATTGAGCAACCTTGTTCATCATTTTGCCTCCCGGGTAAGTAACTATTTCTAATAATAGACCTTATTTCACCGCCACTTTGTCAGGTGAAGCACAGACCCGGTAAATTCCTGCAAAGCGCATTTGTGCGAAAGGCTGTTTTGACGCGGGCGTTTGGGCTATGCTATGCGGATCTGAATTACCACATCCATTGGCTACATTTGTAGCTGTATTGAAAACAGGACCACTGGCTGCCATGCAAGAGCAATACCGCCCGGAAGAGATAGAATCAAAAGTCCAGCAACACTGGGACGAGAAGCGCACCTTTGAAGTAACCGAAGACGAGAGCAAAGAGAAGTATTACTGCCTGTCGATGCTTCCCTATCCTTCTGGTCGACTACACATGGGCCACGTGCGTAACTACACCATCGGCGATGTGATTGCGCGTTACCAGCGCATGCTCGGCAAAAACGTGCTCCAGCCTATCGGCTGGGATGCGTTCGGTCTTCCTGCGGAAGGCGCAGCGGTCAAAAACAACACCGCACCGGCACCGTGGACGTACGACAACATCGCGTACATGAAAAACCAGCTCAAAATGCTGGGCTTTGGCTATGACTGGAGCCGCGAGCTGGCAACCTGTACCCCAGAATACTATCGCTGGGAGCAGAAGTTCTTCACCGAGCTGTACAAAAAAGGGCTGGTGTATAAGAAGACCTCTGCCGTTAACTGGTGCCCGAACGACCAGACCGTTCTCGCGAACGAACAGGTTATTGATGGCTGCTGCTGGCGCTGTGACACCAAAGTTGAGCGTAAAGAGATCCCTCAGTGGTTTATCAAAATCACCGCTTACGCTGATGAGCTGCTGAACGATCTGGATAATCTGGACCACTGGCCAGATACCGTTAAGACCATGCAGCGCAACTGGATCGGCCGTTCCGAAGGCGTGGAAATCACCTTCAACGTTGAGAACTACGACCAGACCCTGACCGTCTACACCACCCGTCCGGACACCTTCATGGGCGCGACCTACCTGGCCGTGGCCGCAGGTCACCCGCTGGCGCAGAAAGCGGCAGAAAACAATCCGGAACTGTCTACCTTCATCGACGAATGCCGCAACACCAAAGTGGCCGAAGCCGATATGGCAACGATGGAGAAAAAAGGCGTTGATACCGGCTTTAAAGCCATTCACCCGCTGACTGGCGAAGCGATCCCTGTCTGGGCCGCCAACTTCGTACTGATGGAATACGGCACGGGCGCCGTGATGGCCGTTCCGGGTCACGATCAGCGCGACTACGAATTTGCCACCAAATATGGCCTGACCATCAAGCCTGTTATCCTGGCGGCTGACGGTTCAGAACCAGACCTGTCTGAACAAGCGCTGACCGAAAAAGGGACCTTGTTCAACTCCGGCGAGTTCAGCGGTCTGAGCTTCGAAGAGGGCTTCAACGCCATCGCCGATAAGCTGGCCTCTCTGGGCGTGGGTGAGCGTAAGGTTAACTTCCGTCTGCGCGACTGGGGTGTTTCCCGTCAGCGTTACTGGGGTGCACCAATCCCAATGGTGACGCTGGAAGATGGCACCGTGATGCCAACGCCGGAAGATCAGCTCCCGGTGATCCTGCCGGAAGACGTCGTCATGGACGGCATCACCAGCCCGATCAAAGCCGATCCTGAGTGGGCAAAAACCACCGTCAACGGTCAGCCTGCGCTGCGCGAAACAGACACCTTTGACACCTTTATGGAGTCATCCTGGTACTATGCTCGCTACACCTGTCCGCAGTATCAGGAAGGCATGCTGGATTCCAAAGCGGCAAACTACTGGCTGCCGGTAGATATCTACATCGGCGGCATTGAACACGCCATCATGCACCTGCTTTACTTCCGCTTCTTCCACAAGCTGATGCGCGATGCGGGCATGGTGAACTCTGACGAACCGGCCAAACAGCTACTGTGTCAGGGCATGGTGCTGGCAGATGCATTCTATTACGTCGGTGCCAACGGCGAGCGTAACTGGGTTTCTCCGGTTGACGCCATCGTCGAGCGCGACGAGAAAGGCCGTATCGTGAAGGCGAAAGACGCCGAAGGCCATGAACTGGTTTATACCGGCATGAGCAAGATGTCCAAGTCGAAAAACAACGGTATCGACCCACAGGTGATGGTTGAGCGCTACGGTGCGGACACCGTTCGTCTGTTCATGATGTTTGCCTCTCCGGCTGATATGACTCTGGAGTGGCAGGAATCTGGCGTTGAAGGCGCTAACCGTTTCCTGAAACGCGTCTGGAAACTGGTTTATGAACATACTGCTCTGGGTGATGCCCCGGCGCTGAACGCCGCCGCACTGACTGAAGATCAGCAGGCGCTGCGTCGTGATGTTCATAAAACGATTGCGAAAGTAACCGATGATATTGGTCGTCGTCAGACCTTCAATACCGCAATTGCGGCTATTATGGAACTGATGAACAAGCTGGCGAAGGCCCCGCAGGACGGTGAGCAGGATCGCGCCTTAATGCGTGAAGCGCTGCTGGCCGTCGTTCGCATGCTGAACCCGTTCACTCCACACGTTAGCTTCACCCTGTGGCAGGAGCTGAAAGGCGAAGGCGATATCGACAACGCGCCGTGGCCGCAGGCTGACGAAGCCGCGATGGTGGAAAACACGACGCTGGTAGTGGTTCAGGTGAACGGTAAAGTCCGCGGTAAAATTACCGTGGCGGTCGATGCAACCGAAGAACAGGTTCGCGAGCGTGCGGGTCAGGAACCTCTGGTCGCAAAATATCTTGAGGGCGTTACCGTACGTAAAGTGATCTACGTACCGGGTAAACTGCTCAATCTGGTCGTTGGCTAAGCGCGGGAGGAAACGTGCGACAACTGGCAACAATACTCTTATCACTGGCGGTGCTTGTCACCGCTGGCTGCGGATGGCACCTGCGCAATACCACGGCGGTGCCTGCTGAGATGAAAACGATGATTTTCGACTCATCAGATCCGAATGGCCCACTCAGCCGGGCAATTCGTAATCAGCTGCGTCTGAACGGCGTTGAGCTTGTTGAGAAACAAACGCTGCGCCAGGATGTACCGTCTCTGCGTATTATAGGAGGAGGTCTGTCAAGAGATACCGCTTCTATCTTCCAGGATGGACGTACAGCTGAATATCAGATGGTGCTGACGGTCAGCGCAGCGGTCCTAATCCCGGGTAAAGACATCTATCCGATCAGCACGAAAGTGTACCGTTCGTTCTTCGATAACCCGCAGACGGCGCTGGCAAAAGATGCCGAACAGCAGATTATCATCAACGAAATGTACGACAAGGCGGCGGAACAGCTGATCCGTAAACTGCCAAGTATTGCAGCGTCTACCAAACAAGGCTCTGACATTGTTGAAAAACCGGTTGCCGGCACGCTTCCTGCTGCTAACTCTCTGGGTAAATGATGATCAGGCTGTATCCTGAACAACTCCGCGCGCAGCTCAAAGAAGGGCTGCGCGCGGCGTATCTGCTTCTTGGAAACGATCCGTTATTACTTCAGGAAAGCCTTGATGCCGTGCGGCATGAGGCCGCTTCTCAGGGCTTCGATGAACACCACACCGTCCAACTGGATAACAGCACCGACTGGAATGCCCTCTTCTCACTCTGTCAGGCGATGAGCCTTTTTGCGTCGCGCCAGACTATTCAGATCCTGCTGCCGGAGAACGGCCCTAACGCGGCCATCAATGAACAGCTGGCCACGCTGGTCAGCCTGCTTCACAGCGATCTGCTGCTGATTGTGCGCGGTAACAAGCTTACCAAAGCGCAGGAAAACGCGGCGTGGTTCACCCAACTCGCAGCCCACGCGGTGCAGGTCACCTGTCAGACGCCTGAACAGGCGCATCTGCCAAAATGGGTCGCAGCGAGAGCGAAGCAGAACAACCTTCAGCTGGATGATGCGGCGAACCAACTGCTCTGCTACTGCTATGAAGGCAATCTGCTTGCACTGGCACAGGCGCTGGACAGACTCTCCCTGCTCTGGCCGGATGGCAAGCTGACCTTGCCGCGCGTCGAGCAGGCCGTTAACGACGCGGCACACTTCACGCCGTTCCACTGGGTGGACGCGCTGCTGTCGGCGAAAAGCAAACGCGCCCTGCATATTCTGCAACAGCTGCGTCTCGAAGGGAGCGAACCCGTTATTCTGCTGCGTACGCTGCAGCGCGAATTACTGCTGCTGATTACGCTCAAGCGTCAGTCTGCCCATACGCCGCTGCGTTCGCTGTTTGATAAACACCGCGTGTGGCAAAATCGCCGGGCTTTGACCACCGAGGCCGTCAACCGCCTGAGTCATGAACAGCTTCGTCAGGCTGTACAGCTTCTGATGCGCGCAGAGCTCACGTTAAAACAAGATTATGGCCAGTCGGTGTGGGCGGAGCTGGAAAGCCTTTCTCTGCTGCTCTGCCACAAGGCGCTGGCAGACGTTTTTATTGATGGATAGCATGCATTCTTTACAGGCCTTATATGGCGGCACCTTCGACCCGGTACATTACGGGCATCTGAAGCCGGTTGAAATTCTGGCGAATCTGATCGGCCTTCAGCGCGTCACCATTATGCCCAACAATGTCCCGCCCCATCGTCCACAGCCCGAGGCGACCAGCGAGCAGCGAAAAGAGATGCTTGCCCTGGCCATCGCAGATAAGCCGCTCTTCCGGCTTGACGAGCGTGAACTGCGTCGCGACACACCCTCCTGGACATCTCAGACGCTTCAGGAGTGGCGCGCCGAACAAGGGCCAGACCAGCCGCTGGCGTTTATCATCGGCCAGGATTCCCTGCTGAATTTCCCCACATGGCATCAGTATGAAACTATTCTGGAGAACAGCCACCTGCTGGTCTGCCGCCGTCCAGGCTATCCGCTGACCATGCGCGAAGCGCAGTACCAGCAGTGGCTGGAAGACCATCTCACCGATAATGTTGAAGATCTTCATAATCAGCCTGCCGGGAAGATCTATCTGGCGGAAACGCCGTGGTTCGATATCTCTGCGACCCTCATTCGTGAGCGTTTACAGCAGGGTTTAGCCTGTGACGATCTGCTCCCCGCACCGGTGTTAGCCTATATCCATGCGCACGGTTTGTATCAGAAAAGCGCAGATGAATAGCCGGAGGGCATAAAAAGGGGCTTATTGTTTATCCTGCCTTGACAGGGTAAGCCATACTGTTATTCTCCGCTGCCAGACTTTCCCGCCGATAATTGCTTTACAGAAATTGTTTTACAAAAATGGCGATGCAATCTCAGGCGGAGGGTGGGATGATACCCGCCTTCTGAAGCCCGACCTGAGACATTTGTCCCGACACAGGCGTGAGTTCAGGTATACTGTCTGGCTACGAATTCAAAGTTTTACAATCTCATTCACCCCAGGGGGAAAACTTGCAGGGTAAAGCACTCCAGGATTTTGTTATTGACAAAATTGATGACCTGAAAGGTCAGGACATCATCGCTATCGACGTTAAGGGTAAATCCAGTATTACCGACTGCATGATCATCTGCACCGGTACATCGACGCGTCATGTTGTTTCAATTGCCGATCACGTGGTTCAGGAATCGCGTGCAGCAGGGCTGTTGCCGCTGGGCGTTGAAGGTGAAGCGACGGCTGACTGGGTAGTAGTCGACCTCGGCGATGTGATTGTCCACGTCATGCAGGACGAGAGCCGTCGCCTGTATGAGCTGGAAAAACTCTGGAGTTAATGCGTGAAGTTGCAGCTGGTCGCCGTCGGCACCAAAATGCCGGACTGGGTACAAACCGGTTTTACTGAATATCTGCGTCGTTTTCCAAAAGACATGCCGTTCGAGCTGGTGGAAATTCCCGCCGGTAAGCGCGGCAAGAACGCTGATATCAAACGTATTCTCGATAAAGAGGGCGAACTGATGCTGGCTGCCGCAGGCAAGAACCGCATCGTCACCCTCGATATTCCAGGTAAACCCTGGGATACGCCGCACCTGGCGCAAGAACTGGAGCGCTGGAAGCAGGATGGCCGTGACGTCAGTCTGTTGATTGGCGGGCCAGAAGGGTTATCCCCTGCCTGCAAAGCGGCGGCTGAACAAAGTTGGTCCCTCTCCGCGCTGACGCTTCCCCACCCGCTCGTTCGGGTACTGGTGGCTGAAAGCCTGTATCGCGCGTGGAGCATTACTACCAACCACCCCTATCACCGCGAGTAATGACTGACCAGGGTAGATTAAGCAGCGGATGAAACTACAGAATTCTTTTCGCGACTATACGGCTGAGTCCGCGCTGTTTGTGCGCCGGGCGCTGGTCGCCTTTACCGGGATTTTGCTGCTTACCGGCGTGCTGATCGCCAACCTCTATAATCTGCAAATTGTCCGCTTTACCGACTACCAGACGCGTTCAAACGAAAACCGTATTAAGCTGGTGCCTATAGCACCCAGCCGCGGCATTATTTACGATCGTAACGGCACCCCGCTGGCGTTGAACCGCACCATCTATCAAATCGAGATGATGCCGGAAAAAGTCGATAACGTTCAGGATACGCTGGAAGCGCTAAAGAGCGTTGTCGACCTTAACGATGACGATATCGCCGCCTTCAAAAAAGAGCGCGCCCGCTCTCACCGTTTTACCTCCATTCCGGTTAAAACCAATCTGACGGAAGTTCAGGTGGCCCGCTTTGCGGTGAACCAGTACCGTTTCCCCGGCGTGGAAGTGAAGGGCTATAAGCGTCGCTACTATCCCTACGGCTCCGCCCTGACGCATGTGATTGGCTACGTTTCCAAGATTAACGACAAAGACGTTGACCGTCTTGATAAAGACGGCAAGCTGGCCAACTACGCCGCAACGCACGATATCGGTAAGCTGGGGATCGAACGTTACTACGAAGACGTTCTGCACGGGCAAACCGGCTATGAAGAGGTTGAGGTTAACAACCGTGGCCGCGTGATCCGCCAGCTGAAAGAAGTGCCGCCTCAGGCGGGGCATGACGTCTATCTGACGCTCGACCTCAAGCTTCAGCAGTATATTGAAACCCTGCTGGCGGGCAGTCGTGCAGCCGTAGTGGTCACCGATCCTCGTACCGGCGGCATCCTGGCGATGGTCTCCATGCCTAGCTATGACCCGAACCTCTTCGTTGACGGCATATCCAGTAAAGACTATTCCGGTCTGCTGAACGATCCGAACACGCCGCTGGTGAACCGTGCAACGCAAGGGGTTTACCCGCCGGCATCAACGGTTAAACCGTACGTCGCGGTTTCTGCGCTGAGTGCCGGCGTCATCAACCGTAATACCAGCCTGTTTGACCCAGGCTGGTGGCAGCTGCCTGGCTCAGATAAGCGCTATCGTGACTGGAAAAAATGGGGCCACGGTCATCTGAACGTCACCAAATCGCTGGAGGAGTCTGCGGATACCTTCTTCTATCAGGTGGCGTATGACATGGGGATCGACCGCCTGTCAGAATGGATGAGCAAATTCGGCTACGGACACTATACCGGCGTTGACCTTGCAGAAGAACGCTCCGGCAACATGCCGACGCGCGAATGGAAGCTGAAGCGTTTTAAAAAACCGTGGTATCAGGGCGACACCATTCCGGTGGGTATCGGTCAGGGCTACTGGACGGCAACGCCGCTTCAGATGAACAAAGCCATGATGATCCTCATCAATGACGGCGTGGTGAAAGTGCCGCATCTGCTGCAGAGTACGGTTGAAGACGGCAAAAAAGTGCCGTGGAACCAGCCGCATGAAGCCCCGGTGGGTGACATACATTCAGGCTTCTGGGAAATTGCGAAAGACGGTATGTACGGCGTGGCAAACCGCCCGAACGGTACCGCACACAAGTATTTCGCCGGGACGCCGTACAAAGTGGCGGCGAAGTCCGGTACTGCGCAGGTGTTTGGTCTTAAGGCCAATGAAACCTATAACGCGCACCGCATTGCTGAACGTCTGCGTGACCATAAGCTGATGACGGCGTTTGCTCCTTATGACAACCCGCAGGTCGCGGTGGCAATGATTCTCGAGAACGGCGGTGCCGGGCCTGCAGTAGGGACCATCATGCGCCAGATCCTTGACCACATCATGCTGGGTGATAACAACACCGAACTGCCGGCTGAAAACCCGGCCGCCGCTGCGGCGGAGGACCAATAATCATGACGGATAATCCAAATAAAAAATCGCTGTGGGACAAAATCCACATCGACCCAGCCATGCTGCTGATCCTGCTGGCTCTGCTGGTTTACAGCGCGCTGGTTATCTGGAGCGCCAGCGGCCAGGACATCGGGATGATGGAGCGCAAAATCGGCCAGATCGCCATGGGTCTAATTATCATGGTGGTGATGGCGCAGATCCCGCCGCGCGTCTACGAAGGCTGGGCGCCCTATCTCTACATCTTCTGTATTATTCTGCTGGTTGCGGTCGATGCGTTTGGCGCCATTTCAAAAGGGGCGCAGCGCTGGCTGGATCTGGGCGTTGTCCGCTTCCAGCCCTCTGAAATTGCCAAAATCGCCGTTCCACTGATGGTGGCACGCTTTATCAACCGCGACGTCTGTCCGCCGTCTCTGAAGAATACCGCTATCGCGCTGGTGCTGATTTTCCTGCCAACGCTGCTGGTTGCGGCACAGCCTGACCTGGGGACCTCAATCCTTATTGCCCTCTCCGGCCTGTTTGTCCTGTTCCTGTCGGGACTGAGCTGGCGCCTGATTGGTATCGCGGTGGTGCTGATTGCGGCTTTCATTCCTATCCTGTGGTTCTTCCTAATGCATGACTACCAGCGCCAGCGCGTTATGATGCTGCTCGATCCGGAAACCGATCCGCTGGGCGCGGGCTATCATATTATTCAGTCAAAGATTGCGATTGGCTCCGGCGGGCTGCGCGGTAAAGGCTGGCTGCACGGCACGCAGTCTCAGCTGGAATTTTTACCGGAACGCCACACCGACTTTATCTTTGCCGTACTGGCGGAAGAACTGGGACTGGTTGGCATCTTAATATTGCTGGCGCTTTATGTACTGCTGATCATGCGTGGATTGTGGATTGCAGCACGCGCGCAAACCACCTTTGGTCGCGTCATGGCTGGCGGGTTGATGCTGATTTTATTCGTTTATGTCTTCGTAAATATTGGTATGGTGAGTGGTATTCTGCCGGTGGTAGGCGTACCGCTGCCGCTGGTGAGTTACGGAGGCTCGGCACTGATCGTGTTGATGGCCGGGTTTGGTATCGTGATGTCGATCCATACCCACAGAAAAATGTTGTCAAAAAGCGTATAAAAATAAGGGGATCGGAATGCGTAAGCAGTGGCTGGGGATCTGCATTGCGGCAAGTTTACTTGCGGCCTGCACAAGTGATGATGGTCAGCAACAGGCAACCGTCGCGCCGCCGCAGCCTGCGGTGTGTAATGGCCCGATCGTTGAAATCAGCGGTGCCGATCCCGTTTATGAACCGCTGAATGCCAGTGCCAATCAGGATTACGAGCGCGACGGCAAAAGCTATAAAATTGTTCAGGACCCTTCCCGTTTCAGTCAGGCGGGCTTTGCCGCCATTTATGATGCCGAGCCAGGCAGTAACCTGACGGCATCCGGGGAAGCGTTTGACCCAATGCAGCTGACGGCAGCACATCCGACGCTGCCTATCCCGAGCTACGCTCGTATCACCAACCTGGCGAACGGCCGTATGATCGTCGTGCGCATCAACGACCGCGGCCCGTACGGGAATGACCGGGTGATTTCCCTGTCGCGCGCGTCTGCCGATCGCCTGAACACCTCGAACAACACCAAGGTCCGTATTGACCCGATTATCGTCTCGCAGGATGGTTCGCTCTCCGGGCCGGGAACCGCGTGTACGACGGTCGCAAAACAGACCTATGCCCTTCCTGACCGCCCAAATCTTGACGGCGGAATGGGAAGCGTCTCGTCTCCGGCAGAGCCTGCTCAGCCGGGGGGAGAAATCCGCCCGATCAGTAATGATACGCTGCAAAGCGAGGATTCTACCGGCGCGCCGGTAAAGAGTAGCGGTTTTCTTGGCGCCCCAACGACCTTAGCCTCGGGCGTGCTGGAAGGCAGTGAGCCTACCCCAGCCCCAGCTCCCGTTGCTGCACCAGCGACCCAGCAAGCTCCCGTAACGGCGCCCGCGGCCACGCAAAGTGCGGCGGTGGCGGCTCCAACAGCAGCCAGCGGCAGCTATGTGGTTCAGGTCGGTGCAGTGAGCGATCAGGCCCGGGCCAAACAGTATCAGCAGCGTCTGAGCCAGCAATTTAGCGTACCAGGACGCGTTGAGCAGAACGGTGCGGTCTGGCGCATTCAGATGGGGCCGTTTGCCAGCAAATCGCAGGCCGCCTCCCTGCAGCAGCGTTTGCAGAATGAAGCTCAGCTTCAGTCATTTATCGCTGTTGCAAAATAATTAACCGGCGGTATCCGAATTGTCAGTTTGTGTAAAACGCATTCACAAACTCATGCTTAAAGTCGGATGCCTGCCTGAATAGCATTTGCTATAGTAAGGCACTTTTTTTAATTCCATCACGGATGTCGTAGTTCTGACCATGAAGACCACTTTTTCTGCTCGTTTTGTGCAGCGCATGGCGCTGACCACGGCCCTTTGCGCGGCTGCGCTCTCTGCAGCTCACGCCGATGACCTGAATATCAAGACCATGATCCCTGGCGTTCCGCAAATCGACGCGGAATCCTACATCCTGATCGATTACAACTCTGGCAAAGTGCTGGCAGAACAGAATGCCGATGCCCGCCGTGACCCGGCCAGCCTGACCAAAATGATGACCAGCTACGTTATCGGCCAGGCGATGAAGGCAGGTAAATTCAAAGAATCGGATCTGGTCACCATCGGTAACGATGCGTGGGCAACCGGGAACCCTGTTTTCAAAGGTTCCTCTCTGATGTTCCTGAAGCCGGGTATGCAGGTTCCTGTTTCCCAGCTGATTCGCGGTATCAACCTGCAGTCGGGTAACGACGCCTGTGTGGCAATGGCCGATTTCGCCGCCGGTAGCCAGGACGCCTTCGTGGGCCTGATGAACAGCTACGTGAACGCGCTGGGTCTGAAAAATAGCCATTTCCAGACCGTACACGGCCTGGATGCAGAAGGCCAGTACAGCTCCGCACGTGACATGGCGCTGATTGGTCAGGCGCTGATCCGCGATGTCCCAAATGAATACTCTATCTATAAAGAGAAAGAGTTCACCTTCAACGGCATTCGTCAAACCAACCGTAACGGTCTGCTGTGGGATAACAGCCTGAACGTTGACGGCATCAAAACTGGCCACACCGACAAAGCGGGTTACAACCTGGTGGCCTCTGCCACTGAAGGCCAGATGCGTCTGATCTCTGCCGTGATGGGGGGTCGCACCTTTAAAGGCCGTGAAACAGAAAGCAAGAAGCTGCTGACCTGGGGCTTCCGTTTCTTCGAAACCGTGAATCCACTGAAAGCAGGCAAAGAGTTTGCGTCTGAACCCGTCTGGTTCGGCGACAACGACCGTGCTTCTCTTGGCGTTGATAAAGACCTGTACCTGACCATTCCGCGTGGTCGTATGAAGGATCTGAAAGCCAGCTACGTACTGAACAGCACCGAGCTGCACGCCCCGCTGCAGAAAAACCAGGTTGTGGGCACGATCAACTTCCAGCTGGATGGCAAAACGATCGATCAGCGTCCGCTGGTGGTCCTGCAAGAAATTCCTGAAGGCAATTTCTTCGGCAAAATCATTGATTACATTAAATTGATGTTCCACCACTGGTTTGGTTAAAAATTGAACACTTGAAAGTGTGATTTTGATCCCCATATACTAAGTATCCTGATAACTCCCACCTGACGTGGGAGTTATTATTTTTTGACGTTACGCCGGAGCTGACATGAAAACCAAACTTAACGAACTGCTTGAATTCCCTACCTCATTTACCTACAAAGTAATGGGTCTGGCGAAACCTGAGCTGGTTGATCAGGTGGTTGAAGTGGTACAGCGCCATGCGCCCGGTGACTACTCTCCGTCAGTAAAACCAAGCAGCAAGGGCAACTACCACTCGGTTTCTATTACCATCACTGCGACACATATTGAGCAGGTTGAAACGCTTTACGAAGAACTCGGCAATATCGAAATTGTTCGTATGGTGCTGTAGCCCCTTTGCGGTTACCCGGTTTGCCGGGTAACCCCTCTCCCCGCTGTGATATAATCCCGCACACCTTTTGTCCCTCGTCTTCGGAGACGCAGTTTTGTATCAGGATAAAATTCTGGTCCGTCACCTCGGGCTGCAACCTTATGAGCCTGTCTCCCAGGCTATGCATGACTTCACCGATTCACGCGATGACAGCACCCCGGATGAGATCTGGCTTGTCGAACACCTGCCGGTATTTACTCAGGGTCAGGCGGGTAAAGCAGAACATTTGTTAATGACGGGAGATATCCCGGTTATTCAGAGCGATCGCGGCGGTCAGGTCACTTACCATGGACCCGGGCAGCAGGTGATGTACGTCCTGCTCAACCTGAAGCGCAGAAAGCTGGGTGTCCGCGAACTGGTTACCTTACTGGAACAAACTGTCGTCAACACGCTGGCGGAATATGGTATTGATGCGCATCCGCGAGCCGATGCGCCTGGGGTGTACGTTGGGGAAATGAAAATCTGCTCTCTGGGGCTGCGTATTCGTAAAGGCTGTTCGTTCCACGGCCTGGCATTGAACATTAATATGGATCTCGCCCCTTTCCAGCGCATAAACCCCTGCGGCTACGCCGGCATGGAAATGACGCAAGTGCGTCAGTGGGTTGAAACCGCTACGCCAGACAGTATTCGTCCCGTGCTTTTGAAGAATGTTTTAGCACTACTTAACAATCCCCCACACGAATATATCGCTGCTTAATATACCATACAACATGGCTCGCTAATTTGGCGGGCCACCGTTTATTTACCGTTTTTGCGCTTTACAATATTCCACAGATTCTATATTTTCGAAGCGCCCGAATATTACCGCTACATATTATTTAGCCTCCAGCAAGTACGGCAAACACGGCATAAGTAACGTGAGCAATTATCACACAAGTGTTTGCTTTTGATAAACAAGTTAAACAAAACCAACACTTTACGAATCTCTACAAGCATAATAAATAAATTCAACTATCATTCATATTGTGAATGTATACGGAGTGAAAGCGTGGAGTATAATAATTTACCAGCCAAACGACTGAATGAACCTGGTGGCGAAGACAAGCCGCAAATTTTTCGGACTTTACGTAATATTGATCTCAATTTATTGACTATTTTTGAGGCAGTATATGTCCATAAGGGTATCGTTAACGCTGCGAAAATTCTTAATCTCACGCCTTCAGCAATAAGCCAGTCAATCCAAAAGCTGCGCGCTATATTTCCTGACCCGTTATTTATCCGTAAGGGCCAGGGGGTAACGCCGACGGCTTACGCCACGCATCTGCATGAGTATATCAGCCAGGGTCTGGAGTCGATTCTGGGCGCACTGGATTTAACCGGGAGCTATGATAAGCAAAGAACCATCACCATCGGCTGTTCCCCTTCTGTGGGTGTACTGGTCATGCCTGCGATCTTTCAGGCCGTGAAAGAGCATGCTCCGCAGCTCCTGCTTCGCAATGTGCCTCTCAATGAACCTGACATTCAACTTGCCCAGTTCCAGACGGACCTGATTATAGAAAGCGGCAGCTTCAGTGCCAGAGCGCTCGGTCAAAATGTGCTCTATGCAGATAATCTGGTGCTGGTTTGCCGCCAGCAGCATCCTGCTCTTAGCGAGCCGTTGACCATCGAAAACCTTCGCAACTACGACCATTCGTCTTTCATGACCGAAGGGCAGTCTAACCATGCACTTCGTCAGCGCATTGATGAAATTTTCCCTGAACGACAGATCAGCTTCAGCAGCTACAATATGTTTACCACCGCATCCCTGATCGGTAGCAGCGACATGCTGTGCGTTATGCCATCACGCCTGTACAGTCTGCTACGAAAATGCTGGCCGCTGGAAAGCATTCCGCTCAGCCAGCTTAATGCGGAATCTATCGAGATTTCACTTCATTATAACAAGCTGAGTTTGCGCGATCCGGTCCTGGAAAACGTCATCCGCATTATCCGTCAGGCCTTCTGACAGGTTTACCCAGCACAAGTCCCTGCAACGGGCAGGGCAAAAGGCACAAAACAACAACTATTTTACAAATTGGCGATCTGGCAGGCTGCTTTAATGACCGTTTCAATGATATACTGCCTGTCGTTCGTTCAAAAATAGTTGATAAATACAACATTCCCTTGAATTGAAACGCTTTCCTTCGATATTCGCAACTGGAACACGCACGCTATGAGTAAACCCATTGTGATGGAACGCGGTGTTAAATACCGCGATGCCGATAAAATGGCCCTTATCCCGGTTAAAAACGTGGCTACAGAGCGCGAGGCGCTGTTAAGAAAACCGGAATGGATGAAAATCAAACTTCCGGCCGACTCTTCGCGTATCCAGGGGATCAAAGCGGCGATGCGCAAGAATGGCCTTCACTCCGTTTGTGAAGAAGCCTCTTGTCCTAACCTTGCTGAATGTTTCAATCACGGTACCGCGACGTTTATGATTCTGGGTGCTATCTGTACCCGTCGCTGCCCGTTCTGCGATGTTGCTCATGGCCGTCCAGTCGCACCTGATGCTAACGAACCCCAGAAGCTGGCGCAGACTATCGCCGACATGGCGCTGCGTTACGTAGTTATCACCTCCGTTGACCGTGACGATCTGCGTGACGGCGGAGCGCAGCACTTCGCCGACTGTATTACGGCCATTCGCGAGAAAAGTCCAAACATCAAAATCGAGACGCTGGTGCCTGACTTCCGTGGCCGTATGGACCGCGCGCTGGATATCCTCACCGCTACGCCGCCAGATGTGTTTAACCACAATCTGGAGAACGTGCCGCGTATCTACCGTCAGGTACGCCCGGGTGCTGACTATAACTGGTCTCTGAAACTGCTGGAGCGTTTCAAAGAAGCGCATCCACATATTCCGACTAAGTCTGGTCTGATGGTGGGTCTGGGTGAAACTAACGACGAAATCATCGAGGTGATGCGCGATCTTCGCCGCCACGGTGTGACCATGTTGACCCTGGGACAGTATCTCCAGCCAAGCCGTCACCACCTGCCGGTACAGCGCTACGTGAGCCCGGACGAGTTCGATGAAATGAAAGCCGAAGCGATGGCGATGGGCTTCACCCACGCAGCATGCGGCCCATTTGTTCGCTCTTCATACCATGCCGATATGCAGGCTAAAGGCGAAGAAGTGAAATAATGCTGTAATATTCATTTACAGTAATACGAAAAAACCGGCCACATGAGCCGGTTTTTTTTCGCAAGCCCTTGGGCGATGCTGTCACTCTTTGTGAGAAAGCTTATCTGCCGGGACGGCATCCTCGGTGCTTTTCTTCGCCGCTGCATCATCATCGTTCATCGCTTTCTTAAAGCCTTTGATGGCAGCCCCCAGGTCACCACCCAGCGTGCGTAACTTCTTGGTACCAAACAGCAGGACGACCAGTGCGGCAACCACCAGCAGTTTGGTAATACTAATCTCACCCATAGATACCTTCTTTACTTATAACAGGCTGCATTCAGCGCCAAAACCTGATTGTATTAACGGTCATTTAGCGCGTGCACACAATAGCAATCTGTAACAAGGTGAATCAAGCATTGTTGAAAAAAACATCACAATAATTGCGGTGGCGCAAACCGACGATTAAGAAGAACGGGTAATTGCTGACGCGCAAGCGCAATTCTCTCTGGTTTTATCTCCGCAACCAGCAAGTCCGGGGCTTCAGCGGCGGCGGCTATCGTCACCCCCAGCGGATCAACCACCCTGCTTTGCCCGATGTTTTTCGTGCCACATTCTCCTGCGGCAACGACATAGCAGGTGGTATCCAGCGCGCGTGCCGCAAGCAGCGTTGCCCAGTGGTGCTCTTTTAACGGCCCTTTGACCCACGCGGCAGGCAGCACCAGTACGTCCGCACCCTGCAGCGCCAGATGCAGCGCCAGCTCGGGAAAACGCAGGTCATAGCAGGTCATCAGCCCGATCCTGAATCCGTCAATCTCCAGCAGCGGTGGGATATTGTCTCCGGGGTCAACGAGCCTCGACTCCTGGATGCTGAACGCGTCATAGAGATGAAGCTTGGCGTAATGTGCGACTATGGCCCCGTCACGAATCGCCACCAGCGTATTCACTGCACGGCCCTGCGTGGAGGGAACATGGATCGTTAAGATTGTCGTCATCGTATTGCCCGCGCTCTGGGCGAGCAAATGTTGTAAAAATTCGCCGTCCAGCGGCTGCGCGGACTTCACGGATAAATCCGGGTCATTATCATCCCTGGCCAGCAGCGCCTCGGGGAGAACCAGCAGCGACGCCCCTTTCTGCCCGGCCTGCTTCATCAGGTTGACGCACGTGAGCGCATTTTTATGCCACTCAGGCGTGACCACAAACTGCCCTACCGCAACATACATATTTGTCCCCTTATCATAAACGGCGTTAAACTCGCTTCTCTTACACATCAAATAGCAGGTATTTAGCGTGTTACAACTACTTTTAGCCGTTTTTATTGGTGGGGGAACGGGTAGCGTTGCGCGGTGGTTTCTGAGTATGCGGTTTAATCCCCTGCATCAGGCGATTCCCATGGGGACGCTTGCCGCTAACCTGATTGGTGCTTTTATCATTGGCATGGGGCTGGCCTGGTTTAACCGAATGACGCATATCGACCCAATGTGGAAGGTATTGATTACCACCGGATTTTGCGGCGGTTTGACCACCTTCTCAACCTTTTCTGCGGAGACAGTTTTTCTCTTTCAGGAAGGCCGTATCGGCTGGGCGCTGATGAATATGGCGATCAATATGCTCGGCTCTTTTGCGATGACGGGGATCGCATTTTGGCTATTTTCTTCCGCAAGCGCGCATTAACAGCCGAACCGTTAATGTTGGCTTAATTTTTCTCTGTCACTCTGAATGCAGTACTGAACGAGGGTGACAGAATGAAACAGAGTCTGATGAGCGCAGGAATGGTGTTATTGAGCGTGCTGATCGTTGCCAGCTTCCTGAAAATGTATCTGCTTGGCTGATTCAACACGAAAAAAACCCGCTCGTTGAGCGGGTTTTGAAATTCTTGCTGACGCGTCTGAATTACAGAGCGATTACGTTAGCAGCAGAAGGGCCTTTGGCACCGTTAGTGATTTCGAACTCTACACGCTGACCTTCAGCCAGAGTTTTGAAACCATTAGACTGGATTGCAGAGAAGTGTACGAACACGTCTTTGCTGCCATCTTCAGGAGTAATGAAACCGAATCCTTTGGACTCATTAAACCACTTAACGTTACCTTTAATCTTAGACATCAAAATTACCTTTACATTAAAAAACGACACAAATGCTGTGTCGGTTATCAGTACATCAATTGTGGGACCTTTTGTCCAGCGGATCTTTGATAAAAAGTGACTAAAGTCGCGTTAATTTTCACTGACAGATTTTTATCGCTTATGAATCAACGTCTGCGCGTTTTTTCACCAGCATGTAACGTTTTGTCAGTTAAAACTGAAAACGCATCCATGCGAAGTAAACGTTACCGTTGTTGTACGTACCCGGAATGTAGGTCATCTGGAACGTTGCGGGGCCATAGCCAATAGAGGCCAACGGCAGCAGCACTGGGATCGGGATGTAGTTCCAGTTGTCACGTGCAGTGACCCCGGCGGTATAGCCCAAACCGACGTGGAAGTTTTCGTCCGCTAGCGGGCGCCAGGTTTTCTCCCAACCATAACCCCCAATAGGCTCCCATTTATTAAACGAGTCTTTGAAGGCCATCAGATAGATGCCATGCCAGTTTCCCTTCTCATCCCAGCGCGACTGACCAAAACCCGCACCCCATGGACGCTCGTTGTATTTATCGGTTTTCTCTTTGTCATAAGCAAACCGCGCATGCCACGTTATTGCCGGAACATAGAGATCATAATGTTCAGGTGCAGTCCATGTCTGGGAAACATTATCCGTAAAGGTTGAGAACCAGCCTTTATCCGCCTCTTTGCCTTCTGCCTGTGCAACAGAAGAAAACGTTAACTGCCCAAAAATAAACAACAAAATAGAGAAAAATGTATTACGTACGATCACAATGCAATTACCATTCTTAGTATTCGAAGCAAAGTTTACCATAAAGTAGTTGAATCAAGTCTTAACGACATCGGCGTTATTCCTAATTATTCGGCCTCTTTCCGGGAATATTCTTAAAGAGAGCATGCAGCACGCCCAAATAAACACATTCGGAGTGTGGGCTTATACTTTAACCTTCATAATCAGTGACATGCAAAACCACACAAAGCATTAACAATTTGTTATCATTATTGGGACATGTTGCGCTATTTCTGGCGGTCAAGGGCCTCATGACATAAATGTATGAACCATGGCAAAAACACGGTTGTTCTGTTCTCTAGTCGTCTGTTTATTGATTTTAATCAGCAAGAACAGGCCAATTATTCGGCACATTTTCATCCTTCTTTTTTTATTGATTTTTTGTGCTCCATTGCAGCAGAGATACAGGGGAAATCATGCTTACGCTATTCGAACTCCTTATTGGAGTCGTCGTCATTGTCGGCGTCGCACGCTACATCATTAAAGGCTACTCGGCCACGGGCGTATTATTTGTTGGCGGTTTAACACTGCTGATTATCAGCGCAATAATGGGGCATCAGGTGTTACCTGCCAGCGCGACCAGCACCGGTTACAGCGCTACAGATATTGTTGAATACATTAAAATATTGCTCATGAGCCGCGGCGGCGATCTGGGCATGATGATCATGATGCTGTGTGGTTTTGCGGCCTATATGACCCACATCGGCGCTAACGATATGGTCGTTAAGCTTGCCTCCAAACCTCTGCAATACATCAATTCGCCATATCTGCTGATGGTCGCGGCCTATTTCCTCGCCTGCCTGATGTCGCTGGCCGTTTCGTCGGCTACCGGACTTGGCGTACTGCTGATGGCCACGCTGTTCCCGGTTATGGTGAACGTGGGCATCAGCCGTGGTGCAGCAGCGGCAATTTGTGCCTCTCCTGCGGCCATTATTCTCTCCCCAACATCCGGCGACGTTGTGCTGGCGGCAAAGGCGGCGGAGATGTCACTCATCGACTTCGCCTTTAAAACCACGTTACCGATCTCAATCGTTGCCATAGTGGGCATGGGGATCGCGCATTTCTTCTGGCAACGCTATCTCGACAAGAAAGAAAACATCAGCCATGAAATGATGGATGTGAGTGAAATCACCACCACCGCTCCCGCGCTCTATGCCATTCTGCCGTTCACTCCGATCGTCGGAGTGCTGATTTTTGACGGCAAATGGGGTCCACAGCTGCACATCATCACCATTCTGGTTATCTGTATGCTGCTTGCCGCCGCGCTGGAGTTTGTGCGCGGTTTTAACACGCAAAAGGTCTTCTCGGGTCTGGAAGTAGCGTATCGCGGTATGGCGGATGCCTTCGCTGGCGTGGTGATGCTGCTGGTTGCAGCGGGCGTTTTTGCCCAGGGTCTGAGCACGATCGGCTTTATCCAGAGCCTGATCTCTATCGCCACCTCGTTCGGCTCGGCCAGTATTATCCTGATGCTGGTTCTGGTGGTGCTGACCATGCTGGCGGCGATGACCACCGGTTCCGGCAATGCCCCTTTCTACGCTTTCGTTGAGATGATCCCGAAGCTGGCTCACTCGTCCGGCATTAACCCGGCCTATCTCTCCATTCCTATGCTGCAGGCGTCAAACCTGGGCCGAACCATTTCGCCGGTGTCGGGCGTGGTCGTTGCCGTTGCCGGAATGGCGAAAATCTCGCCATTTGAAGTCGTCAAGCGCACCTCAGTACCCGTTCTGGTTGGTCTGATTATCGTGATTATCGCCACGGAAGTGCTGGTTCCCGGCGCGGCCTAAGCTAAATTACTGATATCCCAAAAGCGCCTGCGGGCGCTTTTTGTGCTTTAATAACTTCCAGAAATTAATCGTGCTCATTCGATCAGGAAATCATATGTTCAGGAAGGATATCGTCGTCCCGTCTGGCGCAATGGCGCTTGCTCTCTGTATCTTCTCCGCACAGGCGGAACCGCTGAAGGCAACACAGTACGGCGATTTCGATCGCTATGTGTTGGCTCTGTCCTGGCAAACCGGGTTTTGCCAGAGCATGGTCGAACGCAACCGCAATGAACCTGACGAATGTCGCCTGCAAAAAGAGCGTGATAATAAAGCCGATTTTCTGACCGTTCACGGACTATGGCCCGGCCTGCCAAAATCCATCGCCGCACGCGGGGTGGATGAGCGTCGATGGATGCGTTTTGGCTGCGCCACGCGCCCCATTCCAAACATGCCGGAAGTGAAGGCCAGCCGCAAATGCGATGCCGCCGAAACCGGGCTGTCGCTTTCCGCTGCCGCAAAGCTCAACGACGTGATGCCGGGTGCAGGCGGTAATTCCTGCCTGGAACGCTACGAATACGCCAAACATGGCGTCTGCTTTGGTTTCGATCCGGATGCCTATTTCGGCACGATGGTGCGAATGAACCAGGAAGTTAAAAACAGTGCGGTCGGTAAATTCCTTGCCGATAACTACGGAAAACCCGTCAATCGCAGCGACTTTGACAGTGCCGTTGCCAAAAGCTGGGGCAGGGAGAACATCAAAGCGATCAAGCTGACATGCAACGGCAACCCGGCGTATCTGACCGAGATGCAGATTTCGCTGAAGGCTGACACTATCAACAACCCGCTTTCTGCAGCGTCATTTGCGCCGCAGCCACATCCAGGTAACTGCGGAAATCAATTCGTGATTGATAAAGCAGGTTACTGACCCACAGTCGGGCGCACCATATCAAACCGGTTTTCGTCACTGATGCCATAATACGCCGTCGGCCCACCTGCACGCAGGATGGGCTGCGCTTTTGCCGTCTGGTATATCCCCTCTTCCAGCAGCGTTTCGGCAATATGGATACCGACCACCTCCCCCAACACCAGCCAGGTATCGACCGGTGTGCCGTCGGCACCGGTAAGCTGAATGCACTGCGACAGGCGGCACTCAAAGTTCACCGGGCTTTCTGCGACGCGGGGCGCGTTAACCAGTTGACTTGCCGCTGGCGTGAGCCCGGCAAAGCTAAATTCATCCCGATCGTGCGGAAGCATTGCAGAGGTTTGATTCATCGCGTGCGCGAGATCGCGCGTTGCCAGGTTCCAGACAAATTCCTTTGTTTCGGTAATATTACGCACGCTGTCCTTCCAGCCGTTGCTGGAAAAGCCGATGATCGGCGGACGATAGTTAAAGCAGTTAAAGAAGCTATACGGCGCCAGATTGAGCTGACCGGCCTTATCGCAGGAGGAGATCCAGCCAATCGGACGTGGACCAATAATGGCGTTTAGCGGGTCATGCGGCAGGCCGTGCCCCTGGGACGGTTGATAGAAGTACATAGTGCTCTCTCGTTGGTGGGCAACGCCCGGATTCAGGACACTCAGCGTAACGTATTCCGCCGGGAATGAAGACTGAATAAATTTCAGCGAAAATTCATATGGGCCATGAATGTGACCTTCATCACTTCAAACTTGCGCGCTCAGCCAGTATCATCGGGAGAGTTAAACCCTCGCTGCCAGACGGCGAGGGTTTTCTTTTGGATCAGTTTCTGCGTTAGACGCAGCATTAACGACATGGAGTAAAAAATGTCCAGACCTACCATTATCATCAATGAGCTCGACGCAGAACGTATCGACAGACTGCTGGAAAAAGCGGAGTTCGCCTCGCTCCCCGTGGCCGACGCCCTTAATGAGGAGCTCGATCGGGCACAGATGTGCACGCCTGAGACGATGCCGCATGACGTGGTCACTATGAACAGCCAGGTGAAATTCCGCAACCTGACCACCGCGGAAGAGCTGACCCGCACGCTGGTTTACCCAGCTCAGATGACCGACAGCAGCACACAGCTTTCTGTTCTGGCCCCTGTGGGCGCCGCACTGCTGGGGCTGCGTACGGGGGATACGATCCACTGGGAATTGCCGGGCGGCGCCTCTGCCCATCTGGAAGTACTGGCGTTGCTCTACCAGCCAGAAGCTGCGGGCGATTACCTGCGTTAAACACTTCTGAACAAGCGCCCACCCGCTTTGCACAGAGGATGCAGCCGCATCCTCTTTCCGTAAATTCACCCCATTTTCTTATATCGCGCAAAAGACCCTTAACCCAGGCTTAATCTGTTTTGGTGCCGCGGGGACGGTCATGAGTGAGATACTGGCTATCACACTTATTTTTCTCATTATTGTGGCGATTATCGTCGCGGCCGTGCTTTATCTTGAACGCCACAGTTAAGCGAGAACTCATGCAACCCCACCCGGGAAAGCATTTACCAGGCCCTTAACTTTCTGCTCTGCGGCCTCTGGCGTTTCCGCACCAGGGACCAGAATCACCTTCCGGCACTCTTCCTCCCGTTTTTCGAATACCTTATAGGCGCGTTCCGCATCCGCAAGGGGAAGATAATGGGTCACGATCTCTTCCGGGGTAAGCAGCCCTTTTTCGATCAGCGGTAACAGTTCACCCAGCCAGGCATGGACGTGCGTCTGGCCCATCTTAAACGTCAGCCCCTTATCGAAGGCATCGCCAAACAGGAAGCCATGAATAAACCCAGCGTACACGCCGGGTACGCTGACCACCCCACCGCGCCGTACGGCAGCAATGCACTGACGCAACGCTTTGCCGCTACTACCTTCAATTTTAAGATTGCTGAGGATCGTTTCAGTGGTGCTACCTTTCGCTTCAAACCCGACTGCATCAATCACGGCGTCAACGCCGCGATGGCCCGCGGTCTGTTCGATGATTTTTTCCGCCGCGTCGTTATCATCATCAAAGTTGATAGGGATTGCGCCGTAACGCGCCTCTGCAAATCGCAACCGGTACGGATGATGATCGATAACAAAGATCTGCTCAGCCCCTAACAGCCGCGCGCAGGCAATGGTCAGTAGCCCCACCGGCCCGGCACCGAAAACCGCTACGCTTGAGCCTTTTTCAATCTGCGCATTTTTTGCCGCCTGCCAGGCCGTGGGCAAAATATCGGAAAGGAATAATGCTTTATCATCGGAAAGAAGCTGCGGGACCTTAAACGGCCCGACGTTGCCTTTTGGCACGCGGACATATTCCGCCTGTCCCCCCGGCACGCCGCCGTAGAGATGGCTATAGCCAAACAGCGCGGCCGGTGCGGGTATTTGCTTTTTGTTCAGCGCGGCACCCTGCCCGGCATTGGTATTCTCACAGGCCGCGTATTGCTGCAGACGACAGAAGAAACAGTCTCCGCAGGCGATGACAAAGGGGATCACCACGCGATCGCCTTTTTGCAAATTCTTCACCTCTGCGCCGCACTCGACGATTTCCCCCATAAACTCATGGCCAAAAATGTCGCCGTGCTGCACCTTCGGGATCTTTCCGCGATAAAGATGCAAATCGGAGCCGCATATAGCCGTGGCCGTAACGCGCAGAATGATATCGTCAGGCTGTTCGATGATGGGATCGGGGACATTCTCGACGCGAACATGGTGCGGACCGTGATACGTAAGTGCTTTCATGCGACCTCCGAAAGGCTTCAGGTAAGTGTATAAGGGTAGCTACCCCTGAAGGTCTGCCCTGGAATACGGGGCTTTTGAGATTTATCCTGGTGAGATAAGAAAACTGACGGAGCGCTTACAGAAACCATTAATATTTTATGGTTAAATGAGTTCAGCGTTTATAAACAAGGAGAAACGGGTATGTATCAGAGAATTATTATGCCGGTTGATGTTTTTGAGATGGAGCTGAGCGACAAGGCCGTTCGCCATGCGGAGTTCCTGGCGCAGCAGGACGGTGTTATCCATCTTTTACACGTACTGCCAGGCTCCGCCAGCCTGAGCCTGCACCGCTTTGCTGCCGACGTGCGTCGCTTCGAAGAGCATCTGCAGCACGAGGCGGAAACGCGCCTGCAAACCATGGTCAGCCACTTCAGCATCGACCCTTCACGAATCAAAACGCACGTCAGATTCGGCAGCGTTCGCGATGCGGTAAACGAACTGGCGAACGAACTGAAGGCAGACGTGGTGGTCATCGGTTCGCGCAACCCTTCCATTACCACGCATCTGCTGGGCTCTAACGCCTCCAGCGTCATCCGCCACACCCATATACCGGTGATGGTCGTCAGATAAAAAAAGAGGCCACCTTTCGGTGGCCTCTCGCTATTGCAGGTGTAGCCTTACTTTCTTTTCTTATGCGGTTTTGGTGCGAATAAGATAGTCAAATGAACTCAGAGACGCCTTCGCCCCTTCGCCCGTGGCGATAATGATCTGTTTGTACGGCACGGTGGTGCAGTCGCCCGCCGCAAACACGCCTTTCACGCTGGTTTCACACTTCGCATCAATGATGATTTCGCCCATGCGGTTACGCTCAATCGCGCCTTCCAGCCAGGTGGTGTTTGGCAGCAGACCAATCTGCACAAAGATCCCTGACAGCTGAACGCTGTGCACGTCGCCGCTCACGCGGTCGCGATATTCCAGACCGGTCACTTTGCTGCCGTCGCCCTTCACTTCCGTCGTCTGCGCGTTCAGTACGATGTCGACGTTTTTCAGGCTGCGAACTTTATCCTGAAGAACCTGGTCGGCTTTCATCTCCGGAGCGAACTCCAGAAGGGTTACGTGTTCAACAATCCCCGCCAGGTCAATGGCCGCTTCCACGCCGGAGTTACCGCCGCCGATCACCGCCACGCGTTTACCTTTGAAGAGTGGACCGTCGCAGTGCGGACAGTAGGTCACGCCTTTGGTGCGATACTGATCTTCACCCGGGACGTTCATGTTGCGCCATTTCGCACCGGTGGCAATGATAATGCTGCGGGCTTTCAGCACCGCGCCGGAAGCGGTTTCAATCTGGTGTAAACCACCCTCGACCGCTGCCGGAACCAGCTTGCTGGCGCTCTGGCTGTCGATCACGTCCACGTCATAGTCGCTGACGTGCGCCTTCAGCGCCCCCGCCAGCTTCTGGCCTTCGGTCTTCGGCACGGAGATGTAGTTTTCGATGTCCACGGTATCGAGCACCTGGCCGCCAAAGCGTTCGCCCATCAGGCCGGTACGAATACCTTTACGCGCGGAATACACCGCTGCTGCCGCGCCGGCAGGGCCGGAACCGACGATCAGCACGTCGTAGGCATCGCGTTTGTTCAGCTCTTCCGCCGCACGTTTTTCAGCACCGGTATCCACTTTGGCAACGATTTCAGTCAGCGTCATGCGGCCCTGGCCGAACTCTTTGCCGTTCATGTAGACCGCCGGAACGCCCATCACGTTGCGATCGGTGATTTCATTCTGGAAGGTACCGCCATCAATCGCCGTGTGCTTGATGCGCGGGTTCAGGACCGACATCAGGTTCAGCGCCTGCACCACGTCCGGGCAGTTGTGGCAGGAGAGTGAGTAGTAGGTTTCAAACTCGAAATCACCGTCGATATCGCGGATTTGCTCCAGAAGCGCCTGCGTTTCTTTTGACGGATGACCACCGGTCCACAACAGCGCCAGCACCAGTGAGGTAAACTCGTGACCCAGCGGAGAACCGGCAAAGCGTGGTCCCCGATCGGACCCTGGGTTGGTAATCAGGAAAGAGGGCTTACGGACCGGCAGCGCGTTGTCTTCTTTGAAGGTCACTTTCGGCGACAGCTCGGCGATCTCCGCCAGCAGTTCCTTGATCTCTGCCGATTTGGCGCTGTCGTCAAGCGTAGCAATCAGCTCAACGGGTTTGGTCAGTTTCTCAAGGTAGGCCTTGAGCTGGGTTTTCATGTTTGTGTCGAGCATTGTTCTTCCCTCTCTTAAGACGTCATCATGCAAGCTGCCTTATACGGGCGGCCTGAATGCAACTTGCATCATGGTGCTGGAATGAAATGGGCGCGGTGCGCCCATTGATTACTGAATGGGCAAAACTTAGATTTTACCAACCAGATCTAAGGATGGAGCCAGCGTTGCTTCGCCTTCTTTCCATTTTGCCGGGCACACTTCGCCTGGGTGAGAAGCCACGTACTGAGCGGCTTTCACTTTACGCAGCAGGTCAGAAGCATCACGGCCGATACCTTCAGCGGTAACTTCGATAGCCTGGATAATGCCCTGCGGATCAACAACGAAGGTGGCGCGGTCAGCCAGGCCTTCATCTTCACGCATGTTGTCGAAGTTACGGGTCAGGGCGCCAGTCGGGTCGCCGATCATCGCGTATTTGATTTTGGCGATGGTTTCAGAGCTGCTGTGCCATGCTTTGTGGGTGAAGTGGGTATCGGTAGAGACAGAGTAAACGTCTACGCCCAGCTTCTGCAGTTCTTCGTAATGGTCTGCCACGTCGCCCAGTTCAGTCGGGCAAACGAAGGTAAAGTCAGCCGGATAGAAGAAGAAGACGCTCCAGCGGCCTTCGGTATCTTTCTCGGTAACTTCGATGAACTCACCGTTTTTGAACGCCTGGTTTTTGAAAGGTTTAATTTTGGTATTAATCAAAGACATCTGTACTTCCTCCGTGTTTTCGTTGAGATGTAAGGTAACCAACTTTATTCATCGGGGCTAATGCGTATGCTTTATCAAATCAATCAGCCAAACCTTACAACGTCGACAAGACAACAAGGTGAACCTTTTACAGGAAAGCCTGAAAGTAAAAAGGCCGCCTCAACGGGCGGCCCTGATACCTGAATTCCCCGCAGGTACATTCAGTGCCAGCCGAAACTGGCGTTGCGTTGCGCTCTACAACCCTTTATATCAAGGCGGTAACAGCCGTTTGATTACACCACCCGCGCTGGGATTGAGCAATCCATAAGAGAGGCATTCCTGCCTATGGCTGTGATAGGCTATGTCGAACATCATTCCGGAGCGTTATAAATTTATTTTTATTATAAAACAATCACAATATATAAGTGACAATTGTCATTTAATACGCTCACTCCCTCCTCGAGGATAAAATTATCCTAATCGTCTTCGAAGCGCTATATCAATAATCTGGCACCGTGATATATTAAGATGATTTTAATTTAAAACTAAGAAAGTTAACCGAACGGATTGTTAATGGTTAGCTTCAAACTATTGTTATCAGTTATATGATAACCACAGCAAACGCAGCATCTCAGGACGAAACATGGCAAACCTCTATGACCTTAAAAAATTCGATCTTAATCTGTTAGTCATTTTTGAGTGTATTTACCAACACCTTAGTATCAGTAAAGCCGCCGAGACGCTGTATATCACGCCCTCTGCCGTGAGCCAGTCACTGCAACGCCTGAGAGGACAACTTAACGATCCTCTGTTTATCCGTTCCGGAAAAGGGATCACGCCCACGACCGTCGGCGTCAATTTGCATCATCATCTGGAACAGAACCTGAACCAGCTAGAGCAGACTATCAATATCATGCACAGCAGCGGGTTGAAGAAGAATTTTGTCATTTATTGCCCGCATTTTATGAGTACGAAAGCAACCCTTGACCCTATAAAACTGCTCATGAACAACCATAACTATTCAATTGAATTACATGATATTTTTCTTTCTCCTGATTCAGCGGAAGATCTCCTGGCCTACAGAAGAGCGGACTTGATATTCTCGTATTCCTCTTCTAACAGTCATTCTGTCGCCTGTAGCCTCTACCATAAACTTCCTTTCGTTCTCGTTTGTCGGGAGGGTCATCCCCGTCTCGGTGAAAATCCTACGCGTGAAGAAATTCTGAATGAAAACTTCACCGCCTGCCTGAACGGTGAGAACAGCTTCAAAGGCTATCAGGACAAGGCCGATAACCTGTTATTCGAAAGAAATATCGTCTATCGTAGCGACTCTTTTATATCCCTTCTGTCGATGATCGGTTCATCCGATCTCATAGGTTTAGTACCCACGTCGGCCTTCGAACAATATGGGCCCGCCCTCAACCTGCGCAAAGTGGAAACAGACATTCATTTCCCCAGCATTGATATTTACATGATGTATAATCGTTCGGCGCTCAATAGCTCGGCATTCGCCAGTTTTATTGAAGAAATATCATTACCGTGAGATATTGATGGGGTTTTCGCACCAAATGGGAAACATACTGTTAAAACATACACCACCGTTATAGAACTACGCGACATAACCGTCATATATTCAATTAATTATTGATTAATATAATCCTCTCTTTAGTATTGAAGCTACAGTCTGGTATTTATTCCTCAGGATGAGAATAAGCATGTCAATTTATAAATACCCTTTAAACCAGGATGTTCTTACTGCTGCTCGGGAGCGAATAAAATGGACTCTCGAAAATTTTCCCAGAACCTGTGTTTCTTTTTCAGGTGGAAAAGACTCCACCGTCATGCTGCATCTGGTTGCCCAACAGGCGCGACAGATGAAAGTCAAAATAGATGTGCTCTTTATTGACTGGGAGGCGCAGTTTTCCCATACCATTAACCATGTGCAACATATGCGTGAATTGTACAGCGATGTCATCGATCATTTCTGGTGGGTCGCGCTTCCCCTGACAACGCAAAATTCACTTTCGCAATTCCAGCCGGAATGGCAATGCTGGGAACCCGGTACCCAATGGGTCCGCCAGCCTCCTGACGATGCGATAACCGATCCCGCTTATTTTCCTTTCTACCAGCCTGGCATGACGTTTGAAACCTTTGTCCGCAGTTTCTGCGACTGGTTCTCTCTCAATCGCCCGGCGGCGGTACTGATTGGCATCCGCGCCGATGAGTCTTACAACCGTTTCCTGGCTATTGCATCGGCGCGTAAGCAGCGGTTTGCCGACGATAAACCCTGGACTACCGTCGCACCGGGAGGACATGCCTGGTATATCTATCCCCTCTACGACTGGAAAACCGCCGATATATGGACCTGGTTCGCCAAATCGGGATGTTGCTATAACCCGCTCTATGACCTGATGTTTCAGGCCGGCGTGCCGCTACGCTACATGCGTATTTGTGAACCTTTTGGCCCGGAGCAGCGCCAGGGATTATGGCTCTACCACGTTGTTGAGCCCGATCGCTGGGCGGCAATGTGCGAGCGCGTGAGCGGCGCGCGCAGCGGAGGGATGTACGCCGGACACGATAACCATTTTTATGGTCATCGAAAAATTCTGAAACCCGAACACCTCTGCTGGCGGGAATATGCCATGCTGCTCCTCGACAGCATGCCGCAAAATACGGCTGAGCATTACCGCAATAAAATCGCCATTTATCTGCACTGGTATCAGAAGAGAGGCCTGGAGGATATTCCCGATACTCAGGACGATGATATCGGAGCCAAAGACATTCCCTCATGGCGCCGTATTTGTAAGGTTCTCCTTAATAACGACTACTGGTGCAGGGCGCTATCGTTCAGCCCAAACAAACCCAAACATTATCAGCGCTACAGCGACAGAGTGAAGGCGAAACGCAAGGAGTGGGGCATATTATGCGACAAAGACTAATCACCGAGATGGAAACGTACCTTCAGTCACTTTCAGAAGAGGACCGCATTAACGCAATAAATGCTTTTCGTGAGGCGATCCATAAACACAGTCCGTTTCGCGAGCAACCGATAGACTGCGTCCTCTGGATAAGACAGGACGCTATTACCGCTAACGATTACAACCCCAATAACGTTGCTCCACCAGAAAAACGGCTGCTCAGTAAGTCGCTGGAACTCGATGGATTCACCCAACCTATCGTTGTGACAGAAAGTGAACCGCAACACTACGAAATTGTGGATGGTTTTCATCGCCATGAAATCGGTAAAAATCGGGCGGCGTTGAAGCATCAGCTCAAGGGGTATCTCCCCGTCACCTTCCTGCGCCAGGACCGACAGGATAAACATGACCGTATGGCTGCCACTATTCGTCACAACCGGGCGCGGGGTCGACACCAGATTAACGCCATGTCGGAGATCGTTCGCGAGCTGGTGCAGCTTGGCTGGAATGACGAGAGAATAAGCAAGGAGCTGGGAATGGACGGCGATGAAGTCTTGCGCCTCAAGCAAATCAACGGTCTGCTGGAGCTGTTTGCAGACCGCCGTTACTCAGAAGCCTGGACGGTGAAATAATCAGAGCGTGTTAAGACGCTCTGCCGCCGCCAGCAGCGTCGATTCCTGCTTCGCAAAGCAAAGACGGATCAGCTTATGCGGGAAAGGATCGGCGCAGAACACCGACAGCGGAATGGCGGCCACGCCGACCTCTTTCGTCAGCCACTGGCAGAAACTCACGTCGTCCAGCTCCGATATCGCGCTGTAGTCGGCGAGCAGGAAATAGGTGCCTTCTGAGGGCAAAATTTCCAGACGGCTTTTGCTTAATGCCGTCACAAACAGATCCCGACGTTCACGATAGAAGTGCGGCAGCTCGCGGTAATGCGCGGGCTCAGCGAGCAGCATATCCGCCAGCGCCAGCTGGGCCGGCGTGTTCACGGCAAAGGTCAGGTACTGGTGCACCTTGCGCAGCTCAGCGCTGATGGCCGCCGGGGCCACGCAGTACCCTACCTTCCAGCCGGTCATATGGTAGGTCTTACCAAACGAAGAGACGGCGATAGCACGCTCGCGAAGCTGCGGAAGGGCCAGCACGCTGGCGTGTCCCTCTTCAGCAAAGCAGATGTGCTCATAGACCTCATCGCTCAGCACGTAAATCTCGCGTTCCGCAATTGCCTGCCACAGCGCGGCGAAATCGGCTTTTTGCCACACCGTCGCCGACGGATTGTGCGGGGTATTCAGGATCACCAGGCGGGTTTTGTCGCTCAGCAGCGCAGCAAACGCCTGCCAGTCAGGACGAAAATGCGGCGGCTGGAGCGCCACGCGTTTCACCACGCCGCCGGAGAGTTCAACCGCAGGCGAATAGCTGTCGTAGCTCGGATCAAAACAGATGACTTCATCCCCCGCGCGCACAAGTGCGGTGATGGCCGCATACAGTGCTTCGGTTGCCCCTGCCGTCACCGTGATGTCGGTGTTCGCATCGGGCTTATGGCCATACAGTTCCGCCGTTTTATCCGCAATGGCTTCCCGCAGCGCCTGCACGCCCGTCATCGGTGCATACTGATTTGCCCCCTGCGCCACGTGGTACGCCAGGCGCTCCTGCAGATACGTCGGGCCATCGAAATCCGGGAACCCCTGAGAAAGGTTAATGGCGTTGTGCTTTTGCGCCAGAGCGCTCATCTGCGTAAAGATGGTGGTACCGAGATTGGGAAGTTTACTCTGCGGAATCAATGCGTTATTGCTCATTGTGTCGTGCCTGCCTGTAATACTTATGTTGCTGCCACTATAACACGATGTTAGTCTTTGGCAATCAAGACGCTTAGACGTCTAAACCATATGAATATTCCTGGCCGAGAGGGTAAAAGGAAATGAGAGATAACCTGCAACTCACGCATCTGGTCGACGCCTGCCGCTGGATTGGTGCCAAAGGCTGGGCCCCCGCCACAGGCGGCAATATGTCGGTGCGTCAGGACGAACATCTGTGCTGGCTCAGCGAATCCGGAAAGGACAAAGGCAGCCTCACCACCGATGACTTCCTGCAGGTCGAGATTGCCACCAATCGCGCCCCGTCCGGTCGTAAACCGTCGGCGGAGACCGGGCTGCACACCCTTATCTATCGTCTGTTTCCTGAAGCCAACGCCGTCCTTCACGTTCACACGGTTAACGCCACGGTGCTGTCCCGTCTGGTTAAAGAAGCCGAGCTCAACATCAGCGGCTTTGAGATGCAAAAATCCCTCACCGGGCAGACCACGCATATGGACACGGTGGCTATCCCGATCTTTGATAACGACCAGGATATGGACGCCCTCGCCTCCCGAATCGCCCATTACGCAGAGGAACGCCCGCTTAATTATGGTTTTCTTCTGCGCGGTCATGGCTTAACCTGCTGGGGCCGCGATGTGGCCGAGGCCCGCCGTCATCTGGAAGGGCTAGAATTCTTATTTGAATGCGAAATGCGTTTACGACAACTGGAGAGAATATGATTCGCGCGATTGTGACGGATATTGAAGGGACCACCAGCGATATTCGTTTTGTCCATAACGTTTTGTTCCCCTACGCGCGTGAGCGGCTGGCGGCCTTCGTGACCGCGCAGCAGTACGCCGAGCCGGTCAAATCCATTCTGGACAACCTGCGTGATGAAATCGATAACCCGCACGCCAGCGTCGGCGAACTTATCGACGCTCTGTTTGCCTTTATGGACGAAGACCGCAAATCGACCGCGCTCAAAGCCCTGCAGGGGATCATCTGGCACGACGGCTACGTTAACGGCGACTTTACCGGACACCTCTACCCCGACGTGCTGCCTGCGCTGGAAAAGTGGAAAGCGCAAGGGATTGATCTCTATGTTTATTCCTCTGGCTCCGTCGCCGCGCAGAAACTGTTATTTGGCTACAGCGACGAAGGTGATATTACTCATCTGTTCAGCGGCTATTTCGATACCCACATCGGCGCCAAGCGCGAGGTGCAGTCTTATCAGAACATCGCGGCGCAAACGGGCATTGCCCCGTCGCAGATCCTGTTCCTGTCCGATATTCATCAGGAGCTGGACGCGGCTGAACAGGCAGGTTTTCGTACCCTGCAGCTGATTCGCGGTGATGATGACGGCGCAAGCCACCACCATCAGGTCCACCAGTTTGACGAGATTAACCCGGAGCAGATCCCTTCATGAGCGCATTGACCATTTATTCCGACAAAGACGCCAGTCAACACCAGTGGCACAGTACCGACGCCGCCGAGATTGCCCAACAGCTCAACGCCAAAGGCGTGCGGTTTGAACGCTGGGCTGCGGATCGCGATTTAGGACACGATCCCGCGCCTGAAGCCGTGATCGAGGCGTATCAACATGCGATCGACAAACTGGTGGCAGAGAAGGGTTACCAGAGCTGGGACGTGATCAGCCTGCGCGCCGACAATCCGCAGAAAGATGCGCTACGCGCGAAGTTCCTGAACGAACACACCCACGGCGAAGACGAGGTACGCTTTTTCGTGGAAGGCGCGGGGCTGTTCTGCCTGCACATTGGCGATGAGGTGTATCAGGTGCTGTGCGAGAAAAACGACCTGATCTCCGTCCCCGCGGGCACGCCGCACTGGTTTGATATGGGCTCAGAGCCGAACTTTACCGCCATTCGTATTTTCGATAACCCGGAAGGCTGGGTGGCACAGTTTACCGGTGATGCCATCGCGGATGCGTATCCACGCCTGGCATGATCTTTTCTCCCTCTCCCTGTGGGAGAGGGTAGGGGTGAGGGCATCCGCGCGCGTTACACCTTCAATCCCTTCACATATCCCACCAGCTGATCCAGCACAATCCCCCATCCTTCGTGGAAGCCCATCTGTTCATGCTGCTCGCGGATCTCCTTCGTCGGATGACGCGCAATCGCCGTATAGCGGGTTTTCCCCTCCCCGACATCTTCCAGCAATAAAATCGCCGTCATAAACGGCTTCTCGGCCGGTTTCCAGCCTTCGGTATAGCCGTCGGTAAAGACCAGCTTTTTACCGGGATCGATTTCAAGGAAGACGCCCCGGTTATCCATCCGCTGACCGTCCACCTCAAACACGGTGTTGAACCGCCCGCCCACGCGCAGGTCGAGATCGCATTCGGTCACCTTATGGGGAGCAGGAATGAAGAAGTTTTTGATGTGTTCCGGCGTAGTCCAGCAGAGCCAAAGCAGGTCGCGCGGTGCATCCACCACGCGCTCCAGTTTTAAGTCAGTTTCAGGATCGAGCGTCACGATGTTGTCCTCTTAAGGGAGCCCCTTAAAGGATAGCCGGACTCAGGCAAATTTCCCTTCCGCAACCTCTTCCGGCGTGACCACGCCCGTATCCAGCACCCAGCCGCTAATCAGCGAGGCTGGCGTAACGTCAAACGCCGGGTTGTAGACCTGCGCGTTTTCCGGCGCCCACTGCACCGCGCCAAAGCTTCCGGCGACGCCCGTCACCTCGCTGGCGGCGCGCTGCTCAATCGGGATCGCGTCACCGTTCGGGCAGTCCAGATCGAGGGTCGTTTGCGGCGCGGCCACATAGAACGGAATGCCGTGGAATTTTGCCAGCACCGCCAGAGAGTAGGTGCCGATTTTGTTCGCCACGTCGCCGTTAGCCGCAATGCGGTCTGCGCCCACCCACACGGCGTCTACCTGCCCTTTCGCCATCAGGCTGGCGGCCATGGAATCGGTAATCAGCTGATACGGCACGCCCAGCTCGCCAAGCTCCCACGCGGTCAATCTACCGCCCTGCAGCAGCGGGCGGGTTTCATCGACCCAGACGTTGCTGACGTTGCCTTCCCGGTGCGCGCGAGCAATGACCCCAAGCGCCGTACCGACCCCCGCCGTTGCCAGTCCGCCGGTGTTGCAGTGGGTCAGCAGGCGGCTGCCGGGCTTCACCAGCGCGCTGCCCGCTTTCGCAATGGCATCACAGAGTCGTTTATCTTCATCAATCAGGCGCAGCGCCTCCGACACCAGCGCCGGAACATACTCTTCCTGCCACAGCGCAATCTTCATGCGGTCGAGATTGTTCATCAGGTTCACCGCCGTCGGGCGGGACGCGCGCAGGGTTTCCAGCGCAATCGCCAGCTCGTCACGGTTTTTGCCGTTTTCCGCCAGCAGCGCCAGCAGCAGGCTTGCAGAGAGACCAATCAGCGGCGCGCCGCGCACGCGCAGGGCGTGGATATGCCCAACCAGCGCCTCTACGGTCGAGGCATCCAGCCAGCGTATTTCCTGCGGGAGGGCCTGCTGGTCGAGAATAAAGAGCTGATTATTCGCCACCCGCAGGCTGGTCGTCTGTAATGTCTGCATGTCGTTAATTCCCTGTTGCGTTGTTGTAGCACATTGTGTCAGGATGAAATCCAGATGTATAGACGTCTACATGTCTTAATTTAAAAACTCGTGAGGAGCAGGCCATGTCGCAATACCGTACCTTTACCGCTCAGGACGCCGTGGAGTATGCCAGGCAGTTTGGCGGACTTGACGATCCTTCATCGCTGGTAGAGGCGCAGGAGATTGGCGACGGCAACCTCAATCTGGTCTTTAAAATTTTCGACAGCGCGGGCGTGAGCCGCATCATCGTAAAGCAGGCGCTGCCCTACGTGCGCTGCGTCGGCGAGTCCTGGCCGCTGACGCTGGACCGCGCCCGTCTGGAGGCGCAAACCCTGGTCGAGCACTACCGGCACAGCCCGCAGCACACCGTGAAAATCCACCACTTTGACCCGGAACTGGCGGTGATGGTGATGGAAGATCTCTCCAGCCATCGCATCTGGCGCGGCGAGCTGATCAAAAATAATTATTACCCGCTGGCGGCGCGTCAGCTGGGTGAATACCTCGCGCACGCGCTGTTCTACACCAGCGATTTCTACCTGCACCCGCACGAGAAGAAAGCGCAGGTGGCGAAATTCATCAACCCGGAGATGTGCGAGATCACCGAAGATCTGTTCTTCAACGATCCGTACCAGATCCACGAGCGCAACAGCTACCCGGCCGAGCTGGAAAATGACGTCGCGGCGCTGCGCGACGACGCCCAGCTGAAAATTGCCGTGGCCTCCCTGAAGCACCGCTTCTTCTCGCACGCCGAAGCGCTCCTGCACGGCGATATTCACAGCGGGTCGATTTTTGTGGCGCACGGCAGCCTGAAGGCCATCGACGCCGAGTTTGGCTACTTTGGCCCGATTGGCTTTGACGTCGGTACCGCCATCGGCAACCTGCTGCTGAACTTCTGCGGCCTGCCGGGGCACCTGGGCATTCGCGATGCCGCCGCCGCGCGCGAGCAGCGCCTGACCGATATTCAGGAGCTGTGGAACACCTTCGCGGAACGCTTCCAGGCGCTGGCAAACGAGAAAGCCCGCGACGCCGCGCTCGGCGCGTCGGGTTACGCCTCCGCGTTCCTGAAAAAGGTCTGGCATGACGCCATCGGCTTCTGCGGCACCGAACTCATTCGCCGCAGCGTCGGGCTTTCCCACGTCGCGGATATCGACACCATTCAGGACGAGGCGATGCGCCACGAATGCCTGCGCCACGCGATAACGCTCGGTAAAGCGCTGATTGTGATTGCCGACCGCATCGACAGTGCGGAAGATCTGGTGGCGCGGGTGCGGCAGTACAGTTGATTTTCACCCTCTCCCTGCGGGAGAGGGCCGGGGTGAGGGCATCAAACTGCGCTTACCCCAAATACTCAATCACCGACAGCCCGCCGTTATAGTCCGTGCTGTAGATAATTCCCTGCGCATCCACAAACACGTCACACGACTGGATCACCTGCGGGCGATTCGGTCGAGTATCCATCATTTTCTCCGGTGCCGCAGGCACCAGCGCCCCCGTTTCAACCGGTCGATACGGATTGGAAATGTCATACGCGCGCACGCCCGCATTCTGATAGGTGGCAAAAATTAGCGTTGAGCTGACAAAGCTCCCCGGCCGGTTCTCGTGCAGGTTATGCGGCCCGAAATGCGCCCCTTTCGCCACGTAGTCGGTTTCATCCGGCTGGGGGAAGGTAGAAATACTGACCGGATTCGACGGCTCGCGGATATCAAACAGCCAGATCAGCTTCTCGCCGTCTTCCTGGTTATCGAGCACCGCTTCGTCCAGCACCACCAGCAGATCGCGGTCGGGCAGCGGCAGCGCGGTGTGCGTGCCGCCGCCAAACGGCGGGCTCCAGTTACGGTGGCTAATGAGCTTAGGCTGGGTACGATCCTTCACGTCCAGCAGCGTCAGGCCGCCGTCGCGCCAGCTGCCGTACGCGGTATCGCCTGCAATAATCGCATGGTGGAGCGCGTAGCGTTTCCCTTCCGGCCAGTTCGGCTGTTCACCTTCAGCCTGGTTCATCCCCGGCAGCCACCAGCGCCCTGCCACCTCAGGCTTACGCGGGTCGGCCAGGTCGATCGTCAAAAAGATGTAGTCGGTAAAGCCGTCGATCAGCGCCGACACGTACGCCCAGCGTCCGCCGACGTACCAGATGCGGTGGATGCCGATACCGCTCAGCGACAGAAAACCGATTTCGCGCGGGTTGTCCGGCGTGGAGATATCAAAAACGCGAAGCCCCGCGCTCCAGCCTTTGTCCTGCACGTCGCTCACGGTCTCGCCCACCTGCCGGGTGTAGTAGACCTTCTCGTCGGCAAAACGCGCATCGGCAAAAAGATCCCGCGCGTTGATGACCAGCAGGAGATCGTCATGCGCCTGGAGGTGCACGTTCCAGGTGCCCGGCGGTGCGGGCACGTATCCCGCCGCTTTCGGGTTTTTCGGATCGCGCACGTCGACAATCGAAAAGCCCTGCGACACCATATGGCCTATATAGGCGAAACCGCGATGCACCATCAGCTGCACGCCGTCCGGGCGACCACCCTGATCGCTATGGCCAATCAGCCGCATATTGCGGCTGTATTCGGGCGTAGGGAGCTCGCTCATTTATTTTTCGCTTCCAGCGTCGCAAACCACGGCGCGATAAAATCTTCCGTCTGGCCCCAGCCCGGAATGATTTTGCCCAGCGACGCCACGTTCACCGCGCCCGGCTGGGCGGTCAGCAGCGCCTGCGGAATGGCGGCTGCCTTAAAATCGTAGGTCGCTGGCGTCGCTTCCCCGGCAATCTTGTTCGCCACCAGACGCACGTTGGTCGCGCCAATCAGCTTCGGATCCACCGCCACGCTCACCTTCCACGGGCTGCCCGGCTCGCGCATCAGCTGCAGATCCTGGTTAGAGATGTCGATGCTGTAGAGCTTAATCTCGGTGCGGCCGTTCTCTTTCAGCGCCTTATACGCGCCCTGGCTGAAGGCGTCCCAGGTTCCCCAGATGGCATCGATTTTGCCTTTCGGGTATTTAGCGAGGATTGCGCCCACCTTGTTGGCGGTGTCGCCCTGCACGTCGGAAGAGACCGCGCCGATAGACTCCAGCTCTTTAATGTCCGGATACTGTTTTTGCAGCTCTTTATAGGCCGCCTGACGACGTTCCATCGGCGGGAAGCCCGCCACCCACAGCTTGACGATATTGGCCTTGCCGTTGAAATCTTTCGCCAGCTGGCCGAAGGAGAGGTTCGTCAGGGAGGCATCATCCTGCTGGGTAACGGTCACGCCCGGGATCTCGCCGTTGACGGCGGTATCAAATACCGCGACCTTAATCCCGGCGTCCACCGCCTTCTTCACCAGCGCGGTGGAGTACGGATCGCGGCCCTGAGACAGGATAATCCCGTCGTACTTCTGGCTGATGGCCTGGTTCACGAAGTCCTGGAATTTGGCGTCGTCCCCGTTGCTTAAAAAGGTGCTGACCTTAAAGCCGAGCTTCTTCCCTTCCTGAATGGCCCCGGCAATAAACTGCGTGGTGTTGTCGTCTGAGCCGAGGTTACGGATCACCGCGATGCGGATCGGGCCGTCATGGTTGGCAATGGCCGCCGGAAGCGGTGCGGGCGTGGCCGCGAAGCCAGGCAGAGCGGTGAATAACCCTAATGCCACCAAAGAGAGTGCAATCTTTTTCATTTTTTATCCCGTTGTGTTGTCAGCGTTTTTGTATGTAGGTAATCGCCAGCGCTACCGCGAGCACCAGCCCTTTTATAATGTCCATGGCGTAATACGGCACGGAGAGCATCACCAGCCCGTTCGACAGCACGCCGAGAATAACCGCCCCGACCAGGGTCCCCAGCGCGTTCGGCTTGCCGGACCCGGCCAGCGAGAAGCCAATCCACGCCGCCGCTACCGCATCCATCAGATATCCGCCGCCTGCGTTCACCTGCGACGAGCCAATGCGCGAGGCCAGCAAAATCCCGCCCAGGCCCGCCAGCAGCGAGGCAATCACGTAGGCCGCCACCTTGTAGCGGGTGGTGCGAATGCCGGAGAGACGCGCCGCTTCCGGGTTACCGCCAATGGCGTACATCCGGCGTCCATGAGTGGTGAGCGACAGCCCCAGCTGTGCCAGCACGGTCACCACCAGCATGACGATCACGATGGTCGGCACCTGTCCCAGCAGGCTGAACGTCGCCGGAATAGTCCCTTCCGCCATATCGCCGCTCGGCAGCACCATGTTTTCGGTAATCGACCCGCCGTAGCTGTAGGTCATCGCCACGCCCTGGATCACAAACAGGCTGGCCAGCGTCGCGAGCATGTCCGGAATGCGCAGGATGACGATCAGAAAGGCGTTAAACAGCCCCACCAGCGTGCAGAGCGCGAGGGTAATCAGAATCGACTCGGTGGTGCCGAAGCCGTGCCAGACGAAAAGGGAAATCACCAGCGCGTTCGCCAGCGACGCGGTAGACCCCACGGAGAGATCGAATCCGCCGATGGTCAGCGAAATCGACACGCCTATGGCAATCACCGTCACGATGGCAATCGAGCGCAGGATATTGATGATGTTATTCGGATCGAGGAAGCTGTCCGACGCCAGGCCAAAGACGGCCACCAGCGCGACGACGGTCAGCAACATGCCCCACCTGTAGAGAAAATCGAAAATCTGCTGACGGCCAGACGCCGTCGCGTTTACTGAAAGGGCCTTGCTCACGACGCCGTTCCTCCGGTTGAATAATAAAGTAATGTCTCTTCACGGGCCTCGGTCCCGGCGATTTCCGCCACGATGCGCCCGTCCCACAGCACGCAGATGCGGTCGCACAGCCCGACCAGCTCGGCAAATTCGCCGGAGGCGTAAATCACCCCTTTGCCCTCGCGCGCCAGGCCGTCAATCAGCTGGAAAAGATCGGTTTTGGCCTTCACGTCCACGCCTTTGGTCGGCTCGTCGAAGATCAGCACGCTCGCGTCATTGCGCAGCCACTTGCCGATAGCCACCTTCTGCTGGTTACCGCCGGAGAGACGTCGCAAAACCTGCCCGGGACCGCGCGCGCGAACGCCGACGCGGGCGATCACCTCCTCCGCCCAGCGCCACGCCTGACGATGGCCGAACAGGCTCCAGCGCGAGAAGCTGTTATCAGCGCACACGGCAAGGTTCATGCTCACCGGCTCGTCGATAAAAATACCCTCTTTACGCCGCTCTTCCGGCACCAGCGCCAGCCCGCGCAGCACCGAGTCCGCCGGATCGCGCGGCTGCCAGGGCTGTTGATTCAGCTCACCGCGCGCCACGCGGCTTTTGCTGGCGCCAAACAGCGCCTTACAGAGTTCGGTTTTTCCCGCCCCCGCCAGCCCGGCAATACCAAGAATTTCGCCCTTGCGCAGGTGCAGGGAGATATCTTTCAGCAGCGCGTCGTCGTGCAGACCTTCTACCCGCAGGAGCGTCTCTTCGCCGTGCGGTGGCCGCGCGGGCGGATAGATATCGCTCAGCACGTGGCCGAGCATCTTCTCGACGATCGCTTCTCCGCTAAGATCGGCCATCGGTCCGGACTCAATCAGCTTGCCGTCGCGCAGCACCGTCAGGGTGTCACAGATGGCCTTCAGCTCGTGAATGCGGTGGGAGATAAACACCACGCCGATGCCCTGCTGCTTTAAGCGTCTGACTACCGCAAACAGGCGCTCGCTCTCGTGCGCGTCCAGCGGCGCGGTGGGCTCATCAAGAATCAAAAAACGGCAGTGGTGGGATAGCGCCCGCGCCAGCAAAATCTGCTGCTTTTCGGCAAGCGTGCAGCTGTCGATGGAACGGCGTACGTCCAGAGAAACATCCAGCTGCGCCAGCGCCTGTCTCGCCTGCTGACGGATCGCGCGCCAGCTGAAGCGATGCCCCGGCTGCGCCAGCTGGTCGAGCATGATGTTCTCGGCGATGCTTAACCCCGGGATCAGCGCCACGTCCACCTCCTGCTGCACAAGGTGGATCCCCAGCCGTTTGGCATCGAGCGGTTCGCGGATGTTTACCGGCTGGTTGTTAATGCTGATCTCGCCCTCATAGTGGTCGTGCGTCCCGCACAGCACCGCCATCAGCGTCGATTTTCCCGCGCCGTTGGCGCCGGTCAGCGCATGTACGGAGCCGCCGGATAAGGTGAAATTCACGCGCGACAGCGCCTGAAAGCCGGAAAAGGCCAGGCTGATACCGCGCATTTCAAGGCGACTGGAAACCATCCGCGTAAATCCTTCATTACTCTTCTGATTTATCGAATTTTTCACAGCTCCGGTTGACTGACAACGACGGAAAAGGCATAAGTTAAAGCGAAATATTATTAGCCATCCAGATGTCCAGACATAACATCGGGTTAGCGCTTCCCAAAAAGGACACCATCATGAGCAACACCGATATCCGCGTCGTGCCTGGCCCGGCGAATTACTTCTCTCATTCCGGAAGCCTTGCGCATCTGAATGACTTCTTTACCCCTGAACAGCTTTCCCGCGCGGTGTGGATCTACGGCGAGCGCGCGATCGAAGGCGCGCGCCCTTTCCTGCCGGAGAGCTTTAATGCGCCGGGGGCGAAACACCTGCTGTTTAAAGGCCACTGCAGCGAGCGCGACGTCACCCATCTGGTGAATGAATCCGGCAGCGACGCCAGCGTGGTGATTGGCGTTGGCGGCGGCGCGGTGCTCGATGCCGTCAAGGCCGTGGCGCACCGCTTAGGAGTGCCGTTCGTGGGCATCCCCACTATTGCCGCCACCTGCGCGGCGTGGACCCCGCTCTCGGTCTGGTACAACGATGCCGGTCAGGCGCTGCATTTTGAGATCTTCGACGACGCCAACTTCCTGGTGCTGGTGGAGCCGCAGATCGTCCTTAACGCACCCGCGGAGTATCTGCTGGCGGGCATCGGCGATACGCTGGCGAAGTGGTACGAAGCGGTAGTGCTCGCCCCGCAGCCTGAAAAGCTGCCGCTGACCGTGCGGCTGGGCATCAACGGCGCGCTGGCTATCCGCGACGTGCTGCTGGAGCACAGTGAGGAAGCCCTGGCTGACCAGCAGCGCGGTGAACAGACGCAGGCGTTCCGGGACGTGGTGGATGCGATTATCGCAGGCGGCGGGATGGTCGGCGGTCTGGGCGAACGCTATACCCGCGTGGCGGCGGCGCATGCGGTGCACAACGGTTTGACCGTGCTGCCGCAGACTGAGAAATACCTGCACGGCACCAAGGTGGCCTACGGCATTCTGGTGCAGAGCGCCCTGCTCGGCCAGGACGACGTGCTGGCACAGCTGGTCTCGGCGTATCGGCGTTTTAACCTGCCGACCACGCTTCGCGCGCTGGAGGTCGATATTAACAGCCGAGAGGAGCTGGATAAGGTGATTGCCCACACCCTGCGTCCGGTGGAGTCAATTCATTATCTGCCGGTGACGTTAACGCCCGACGTTCTGCGCGCGGCGTTTGAGAAGGTGGAATACTTCAGCCGTTAATCTCCCTGACCGTCTATACCTAATGATGATTCTTACCACTCTCGTAACGAGGTCATCATGCAGATCGATTTAACAGGTAAAAAGGCGCTGGTTACCGGTGCCAGCCGCGGGTTGGGTCGGGCTATTGCACTGTCGCTGGCGCGCGCCGGTGCGGATGTGATTATTACGTATGAAAAATCTGCCGATAAAGCCCAGGCGGTCGCTGAGGAGATTAAGGCGCTGGGACGACACAGCGAAGCCGTGCAGGCCGACAGCGCCAGCGCACAGGCGATTCAGGATGCCATCACCCATGCTGCGCGTTCCCTTGGCGGGCTGGACATTCTGGTCAACAACGCCGGGATCGCGCGCGGCGGCCCGCTGGAATCCATGACCCTGGCGGACATCGACGCGCTCATCAACGTCAACATTCGCGGCGTGGTGATCGCCATTCAGGAAGCGCTGGTGCACATGTCTGACGGCGGGCGCATTATCAACATCGGCAGCTGTCTGGCCAACCGCGTGGCGATGCCGGGTATTGCCGTTTACTCGATGACCAAGTCTGCCCTCAACTCCCTCACCCGCGGCCTGGCGCGCGATCTGGGGCCGCGCGGTATTACCGTTAACCTTGTCCACCCCGGCCCCACCAACAGCGATATGAACCCGGAAGACGGCGAACAGGCGGAAGCTCAGCGCCAGATGATCGCCGTCGGCCACTACGGCCAGCCGGAAGACATCGCGGCGGCGGTCACGTTTCTTGCCAGCCCAGCCGCCGGGCAGATCTCCGGTACCGGCCTGGATGTGGACGGCGGGTTGAACGCCTGATCGCAATCTCCATGCAAGCCTCTGTCGCCCGGCAGAGGCCTTTTCGAGCCGCCTCGACGGTATGCGTTTTGCCTCTTACCTGTATTTTTTCTCCGCTCTACAGTACCCCATAAGAAATTCGGAATTTATCTAATAGTCTTATTATTTCCTTATATTTTGTGTGGGCGTACAGTGGAGGTACGGATGAAGATTGTCTGGTCAAAGAATGCAAAGAAAGAGTTTTCCAAAATCGATGGCCGATATCAGCGAAGAATCAAAGCAAAACTTGCTGAGCTGGACGATCGCTCAGCTCCCCGGCCCGATATCAAAAAAATATCGGCAACAGAAAATCATTTTCGGCTACGCGTTGGCGATTACCGCACTCTGATTACACTTCGGGACGATCCCGATAACCATTGTTATGTTTTGGCCGTCAAGCGCAGAACATCAACGACCTACCTTCACGAGGAGAAAGCCCCCTATGGCTGTTCAGCTAATTAAGGACGATGACGGAAAAGCGCAGTACGTCGTTATTCCCTATGATGAATACTTTCGTATGTGCTTACAGATGGCAGAAATTGACGACGAAACCGATGATGATCTAGAGGATATTGAAGTCGAACATGATTGTTATGATGACGTAGGATTACCTGGTGAAGTATGCGACGTCATGCATAACGAGAACGTCAGCCTGCAGGCCGCGTGGCGTATCCTGCGCGGGCTATCCCAGCAGGAGGTGGCGGAGAAACTCGGCATCAGCCAGTCCGCCGTGTCACAGCTGGAAGCGCTGGACTCCCGTCCGCAAAAGCGCACCCGCGAAAAGCTGGCGGCGATCTACGGCTGTAAGCAAGAACAGATCAGCCTCTATTTACCGAAAGAGGGTTAACAGCACTTCGCCCCGCCCTTGCCGCCGTAGCGGGCGTCCTGGCGGTCACGGAAAAATTCTTCGTAGGTCATGGGCGTCTGTTCCGGATGATTGACGCGCATATGCTCGACGTAGTTGTCGTAGTCCGGCACGCCAATCATCATTTTAGCGGCCTGGCCCAGGTATTTACCTGCTCTGGAAAGAGTGTCGAACATAATCAGTTTCTCGTTTGTTTCCGGCCCTCTCCCGGAGGGAGAGGCCGGATAAGAAATGTAGGCCGGGTAAGGCGAAGCCGCCACCCGGCACACGGGTTAATGCGCCCCTTTGGCCTGGGTCACAATCTCTTCCAGGTTTTCAGGCATCGGCTCGTACGGCGTCTCTTTCGCCGTTGGCTTATCATTTTTCAACGCCGCCAGCGCGGTCCTGAGAGAATACAATGCCAGCACCACGACCACCACCATAAAGAAGATGGTCAGCCCGGCGTCCAGACGGTTGTTAAACACCAGCTGCGACAGCTGCGATTCGGTGTACTGCGCCGGGATCTTGCCGCTGTCGATCATCGCCTGGAACTTGTTGGCAATCGCCAGGAAGCCCACCTTGTTATCCGGGCTGAAGGCCTTCTGCCAGCCCGCCGTCAGGGTACAGATCAGTAGCCACGCGGTCGGCACCAGCGCCACCCACGCGTAACGCTGGCGCTTCATCTTGAACAGCACCACCGCGCAGAGCATCAGCGCCATGCCCGCCAGCATCTGGTTGGCGATACCGAACAGCGGCCACAGGGTGTTAATCCCGCCCAGCGGATCGACCACGCCCTGATGCAGGAAATACCCCCACGCCAGCACGCACAGGGCCGTCGCCAGCAGGTTAGCCGGGAGCGAATCGGTCCGCTTCAGGTTCGGGGAGATGACGCCCAGCAGATCCTGCAGCATAAAGCGCGCCGCACGGGTTCCCGCATCCACCGCCGTCAGGATAAACAGCGCTTCAAACAGGATGGCGAAGTGATACCAGAACGACACGTCCATCAGCCCGCCCAGCGCGCCGTGAAGAATATACGCCATGCCGACCGCCAGCGTCGGCGCGCCGCCCGCGCGGGAGATAATCGACTGCTCGCCCACTTCGCTGGCGATGCTCGTCAACGTATCAGGGGTGATCGCAAAGCCCCAGCCGCTCACCACCTGCGCGGCAGACGCTACCACGTCAACGGTGCCGGCCGGGGCCAGTACCGCCATCGGGCTGTTCATCGCGAAATACACGCCCGGGTCGATAATGCAGGCGGAGACCAGCGCCATAATGGCCACGAAGGACTCCATCAGCATACCGCCGTAGCCGATCAGGCAGGCCTGATTTTCATTCGCCAGCATCTTCGGCGTGGTACCGGAGGCAATCAGCGCGTGGAAGCCCGACACCGCGCCGCAGGCGATGGTGATAAACAGGAACGGGAAGAGATTGCCGGTCCAGACAGGGCCGGTACCGTCGATGAATTTGGTTAATGCAGGCATGGTCAGGGTCGGGCGCATAATCAGAATGCCGATCGCCAGCCCGACAATAGTGCCGATTTTCAGGAACGTTGAGAGATAGTCACGCGGAGCCAGCAGCAGCCATACCGGCAGCACCGCCGCCACAAAGCCATAGCCCACCAGCATCCAGGTCAGCTGTACGCCGGTAAAGTCGAAGAACGGCGCCCAGGTCGGGCTTTCCGCCACCCAGCCGCCGGAGATAATGGCGAACACCAGGAATACCAGGCCAATCACCGACACTTCACCAATCCGACCCGGACGCAGGTAGCGGATGTAGATCCCCATGAACAGCGCCAGCGGAATGGTAAAGGCAACGGTATACGTTCCCCACGGGCTGTGGGTCAGCGCTTTCACCACGATCATCGCCAGCACCGCGAGGATGATCACCATGATCATAAAGGTCGCCACCAGCGCAATCACCCCGGCAGTGGCCCCCATCTCCTCTTTCACCAGCTCACCCAGCGAACGTCCGTCGCGGCGGGTAGAGACGAACAGCACCATAAAGTCCTGCACCGCGCCTGCCAGCACCACGCCCGCCAGGATCCAGATCATCCCCGGCAGGTAGCCCATTTGCGCCGCCAGCACCGGCCCCACCAGCGGGCCTGCCCCGGCAATCGCCGCAAAATGGTGACCGAACAGCACTTTCTTATCGGTCGGCACGTAGTCCAGACCGTCGTTATGGCGAACGGCAGGCGTCATGCGCGTTGCGTCAACGCCCAGGACGTTCTTCGCGATATAGCGGCCATAAAAACGATAGGCGATCAGGTAAACGCAGACCGAGGCGACGACGATCCAGAGCGCGTTGATCTGCTCCCCCCGGTTGAGGGCGATGTAGCCCAGGGCAAAGGCTCCCACAACGGAGAGCCCTGCCCATGTAAGGTATTTCCCTGAGTTGTTCATAGTTGTTGTCCGTTGTTGTGAAACAGTGAGATGTTACATTTTGTTTCTAGAACAACCGGAAAAATTTAACAACTTTGAAACGCAATAATGCGTGGTCAAACCAGAGATTTACACCACAGTGTTAAGCCGATCACTTTGATCTGCCTGGGTTAGCCCAGCACCATCGTACTTAACCGGCAGGTGCAGCACCGCCGCCCCTGCTCGTCGAAGACCACAATCTCCCAGCTCTGGCTCGAACGCCCAAGATGCAGCGGCTGACACACGCCGCGAACCTTACCGTGGGAAACTGCCCGATGATGCGTGGCGTTCAGCTCCGTTCCCACCACGCTCTGCCCGTCGCGGGTCATCAGAAATCCGGCCATTGAGCCGAGCGTTTCCGCCAGCGCCGCCGAGGCACCGCCGTGAAGCAGGCCAAACGGCTGATGGGTTCGCGCATCTACCGGCATCTCCGCTTCCAGCGTGTCATCCCCGAGGCGGGTATAGATGATGCCCAGGTTCGCCACCAGGGTATTCACGCTGGTGGCGTTCAGTTCTTCAAGCGATAAATGACGTTTCCAGATCATTTATGCCCCCAGCGTGGAGCCGCCGTCCACCACGATATCCTGCAGGGTGATGTGGCTGGCGGCATCGGAGGCAAGGAACAGCACGGTCGCAGCTATCTCCTGCGGGCGGGCAATTTTGCCCAGCGGAATGCCGAGCTTAAACTGCTCGCCGAAGCCGCGGATGCGCTGCTGTTCCGCATCGTCGCTTTTCCACAGGGTGCGCTGCATATCGGTGTCCGTTGAGCCCGGCGACACCAGATTGCAGCGCACGCCGCTGCCCGCCAGCTCCAGCCCGACGGTCAGGGCCAGGCTTTTCAGCGCCGCTTTCGATGCGCCGTAGGCGCTCATGCCGATGCGCGGCGCGTGCGCCGCGTCGGAGGCCACGGTGACCATCGCCCCGCCCTGCTGGCGGCGAAACTGGCCCATCGTCTGCTGGAAAAGGTTGAACGCGCCGCCGACGTTGACCGCGAAGGTATGCTGCCAGTCATCCTGCGAGAGCTGGTCCGTCGCCCCCATGCGCAGAATGCCCGCGGCGTTGACCAGCACGTCCAGCCGTTCGAGCGAAGCCAGCGCGCGCCCGCACACCTCATGTACCTGTGCGGCATCCGCCACGTCCAGCGTTTCGGTGGCAAACGGATAGTCATCCTGCGGGAAGGCCAGATCGAACCCGGTCACCTGTGCGCCTGCTTCGGCAAACGCCAGTGCAGTCGCGTAGCCAATCCCCTTCCCCGCGCCCGTCACCCAGACGGTTTTGCCGGTAAAATCGAATCCCGCCATTACTTCACCTCGCGGGAAAGCAGCGCCCACCAGGCGTCGAGAGTGGGATTTTTTGCCAGCATCACGAAGTCGATATCGCCGTGCACTTTGCGCCAGCGGGCGGCAAGCGCCATCATGCGCACTGAATCCAGGCCGTAGTCGATCAGGTTTTCGTCATCCATCGGCTCGTCGGACTCGTCCAGCAGCGGAAGGATCAGCTCGCGCAGCGCGGCTTTCGAGGCCGGAACGGACGGCAGCAGCTCGTCGGTCATCACCACGCGGCCCGAGCGTCCGGCCACGTAGTTCAGGGACATCAGGTGCTCGTCACGGGTGAAATCTGCCAGCGCGTCGGCAATAAAGAACGGCTTAATGTCGCGCATAAAGGCGTCGGTGGCGGTGGTCATGCAGCCGATGTGAGCGTACACGCCGGTAATCAGCAGCTGGTTGCGGCCCGTCTCTTTCAGCATCTGCTCCAGCGACGAGCGGTGAAATGCGCTGTAGCGCCACTTCACCAGCACCGTGTCCGCTTCGTCCGGGGTCAGCTCGGCGACGATGCGCTGCTGCTCCGGCGAGCGGGTCAGGCCCGGCCCCCACATGTCGTTCAGCAGGGCGCGGTCTTCATCGCTCTGCTCTTTTGGCTGCGCGGTGTAGTAAACCGGGATATTGTGTTCTTTGCAGTACGTGCGCAGTTTAGCGATGTTCGCTACTACCTGCTGCATCATCGCGCTATTTTCGCCCCAGAAGTTCAGGAAATACTCCTGCATATCGTGGATCAGCAGCGCCGCGCGCTCGGGCTCAAACGCCCAGTTCACCTTGTTGGTCGGCAACTCTGCGGCGGTTGGCAGCGCGTAAGCGGTTAATTTTGGGATGGCCATACTCTGTTCCTCAGCCCCGGGCGCGTTCAGCAAGCCACAGGCGCAACTGTTTCTTATCGACTTTGCCGACCGGCGTTAGCGGGAGCGCATCCACGCTCTCCACGCGGTCCGGCAGCTTGAATTCGGCAACGCCCTGCTCGCGCAGGAAGCGACGCACCTCGACCGCGCGCAGGGGCTGTTTCACCACCAGATACGCGCAGCTCTTCTCGCCCAGCAGGCTGTCCTCCATGCTCACCAGCGCGGCGTGGATCACCGACTCATGGCGCAGCAGCAGGTTCTCGATCTCTTCGGCGGCGATCTTCTCCCCGCCGCGGTTGATCTGATCTTTCTCACGACCCTGCACGGTGATGTAGCCCTGCTCGTCAATGGCGATCAGATCCCCGGAGCAGTAAAAGCCGTCGGCGTCGAAGGCGCTGGCATTGTGTTCCGGGCTGTTGAAATAACCGCGGAAGGTATACGGGCCGCGCGTCATCAGGCGTCCGACCTCCCCGCGCGGCAGCGGGTTGCCATGCTCGTCGGCCACCCACACTTCGTCGTCCGGGCACATCGGGCGGCCCTGGGTGTTGATGATGCGCTCCGGCGCGTCGTCGAGCGCGGTGTAGTTCACCAGCCCTTCCGCCATGCCGAACACCTGCTGAAGCTGGCAGCCGATTTCCGCCGGAATGCGCGCCGCGAGCGTGGCGGAGAGGCGCGCGCCGCCCACCTGCAGCAGCTTCAGTGATTTAAGCTGCGCGCTGCCCGCGCCGTCGGCAATCGCCTGCAGCCAGAGGCTCACCGCCGGCGGGACCAGCGAGGTGACGTTAATCTGATGTCGTTCAATCAGCGGGAAGCAGAGCGTAGCGCTCGGATCGTTCGCCAGCACCACGCAGCCGCCCGCGGTGAAGACGCCTAGCGATCCCGGCGAACTCATGGCGTAGTTGTGCGCCGCGGGCAGCGCGTTCAGGTAACGCGTTTCGGCGGTAATGCCGCAGATCTCGTTGCTGCGGCGGATGCTGTAGTCGTAGTCGTTATGCGTGCGCGGGATCAGCTTCGGCGTGCCGGTGCTGCCGCCGGAGAGCTGGAAGAAGGCCACTTCGTCGGCGGGCGTCGGGTTCGGGATGAAGTTGTCCGCGGGACGGGCCATCGCCGCTTCCAGGGCATGTTCACCCTTATCGCCGCGCAGGAGCACGACGCGTACCGAACGGTGTTCATCCACGAAAGCGTTGAGGAAGTCATCGCCCGCAAACAGCGCATGGTCGCGATCGGCGATCAGCACGGCGGGGTTGATCTGCGCCGCGTAGGCGTTCAGCTCGCTGCGCTGGTGGCTAAAGAGCGCGTTGACCGGCGCGACGCCGATTTGCAGCAGCGCGAAGAAGGTGATGTAGAACTCGGCCACGTTGCCAAGCTGCACCAGCGCGGTCTCGCCGCGATGCAGCCCACGCCCCTGAAGGGCTGAGGCCAGGTTGTTCACCGCCTGATTCAGCGCGCGGTAGGTGATGTGCCGCTCGCCGTCAATTATCGCCACGGCATCGCTGTCCGCGCGATCCGTCAGGATGTGGGTCAACGGCAGATCCTGCCAGTAGCCTTTTTCACGGTAGCGGCGGGCAAATGCCTCAGGCCAGCGGGTAAAGGGAATGGTCATGAGTCTTCCTTAGTGCAAACCAAATACGTTGAGCATGGTGGAGAGCTTCACGCCCGTCTCGCGCCACTCGCCCACCGGCGAGGAGGCAGGCACAATGCCCGCGCCGGCAAACAGGCGAACGGTATTTTTATGCAGACGCGCGCAGCGGATGGTCACCACCCACTCGCCGTTGCCTTCGCTGTCGCACCAGCCGACGATGCCGCCGAACAGCTCGCGGTCGAACGGCTCAAGCTCGGCGATCAGTTCTTTCGCCGCCTGATGCGGGAAACCGCTAAGCGCCGGGGTCGGGTGCAGAAGGCAGGCCAGGGTCAGGGCGTTTTCGTTTTCACGCGCGTCACCTTCAACCGGCGTCGCCAGATGCCACAGCGTCGGCGTGGTAATCAACTGAGGAGAATCAGGCATGGTGAGATGATGGCTGCGCGGTGCCAGAATGGCCTTCATCGCCTGGGTCACCAAATCGTGCTCGTGGCGATCCTTTTCAGAGGCCAGCAGCTTATTGCCCGCTTCGCGATCTAATACATCATCGGGCTGACGACGCGCCGAGCCTGCCAGCGGCAGCGAACTAAAGTGCGCGCCCTCTTTGCGCAGCAGCAGTTCAGGGCTGGCGCCGAGGAGCACGCCGCCGTCTTCCAGCGGCACGTGGAAGTTGAAGCTCGCCGGGTTCTGGGCGATCAGGCGCTCCATCAGGGCGCCGCTGTCCATGTTTTTGTCGGTCGCGATATCAATCAGGCGCGACAGCACCACCTTGTTCACCTGCGGTGTGGCGGTGAGCGACGCGGCGCGAGCCACCATCTCTTCGAAAACGGGCTGCGGCGGGATCTCGGTGCGTTGTTCCACCTTCAGTGCCTGCGCGCCGGAAAAATAGCGTGCAGACTGCTGACGTGCCGGACGGGAAAAGGTCTGCCAGCGTTGGGGAATAAACAGAGAGGACGGCTTGCGGGTATCGAACGGGATAGCCCCTACCATCACCGGATGAGCGATACCGCTGGCTTTCGCATTCAGGAAGGCCTGGGCTAATTTTTGCTGGAAGCGACCCGCCGGATCGTCACCGCCAACTGCGGGTTCACTGAAGCGGGCAAAGCAGCCGGACGTAGTAAAGCTGCGGTAAGGCGACATAAAGAAAAAACGGTCTGATTCCAGCGTGGTTGCGGCGTGCTGAACTTCCTCAGCCAGGGACGTATCCATATCATCCTCCTTAAAATGATAAAAGAAGCAATAATGATTATCATTTATATTTTCGTCGGCTAACCTAATCCCACATCGCTCCGCTGTCAACCGTCGGGCAAATAACTTGTGCGACAAAAGCTTGCATCCAGATGCTGCAACCATGAAAATGAGAAGCATTATCCTCAACAAAAACAGGATCCCGCGCTGTGAAATTCCCTGCCATTTTCCGTAATCCCCTGCTTTTATTGGCACTTTTTGTTTTAGGACTTACCTCAGCCGCTGCCGCCGACTGGCCGCGTCAGGTGACTGACAGCCGCGGCGTTCACACGCTAGAGAGCAAACCGACGCGCATTGTCTCTACCAGCGTGACCTTAACCGGCTCCCTGCTGGCGATTGACGCCCCGGTCGTCGCCAGCGGCGCGACCACGCCGAACAACCGCGTTGCCGATGCGCAGGGCTTTTTGCGCCAGTGGGGCGATATTGCGAAACAGCGTCAGGTTGCGCGGATGTATATTGGCGAACCGAGCGCCGAAGCGGTCGCCGCACAAATGCCGGATCTGATTTTGATCAGCGCCACCGGCGGTGATTCCGCGCTGGCGCTGTACGATCAGCTCTCCGCCATCGCGCCGACGCTTATCATCAACTACGACGACAAGAGCTGGCAGGCACTGCTGACGCAACTGGGCACCATCACCGGGCAGGAAAAACAGGCCGAAGAGCGCATTGCCGCGTTTGATAAACAGCTCGCGCAGGTGAAACAGCAGATGAAGCTGCCGCCGGAGCCGGTGAACGCCATCGTCTACACCGCCGCCGCGCACAGCGCCAACCTGTGGACCGCAGAATCGGCGCAGGGCAAGCTGCTGCAACAGCTGGGCTTTACGCTGGCGGACCTGCCCGCCGGTTTGCAGACCTCAACAAGCCAGGGCAAGCGGCACGATATTATCCAGCTGGGCGGTGAAAACCTGGCAACGGGACTGAACGGCGAAGGGCTGTTCGTGTTTGCCGGCGACCAGAAAGATGTGGATGCGATTTACGCCAACCCGCTGCTGGCGCATCTGCCGTCGGTGAAAAACAAACGGGTTTGGGCATTGGGAACCGAGACGTTCCGCCTGGATTATTACAGCGCGATGCTGGTGTTAGACAGATTGAATACGTTGTTTAAGTAGGCATTTTCCCACCCTCTCCCTGTGGGAGAGGGCCGGGGTGAGGGCATCAGGCCACACCGTCGTTCAACACAACCTCCTGCCTGAACCGCCGCAATTTCACCAACGCCACTAACAAAATCACGCCAACCATCGCTAACGCAAACCCGCTGCTGCTCGCCGACGCCGCCGGGGTCATTATCGCCCCCAGCCCGCCGAGGATCGCCGCGCCAATCGCATCGCCCGTGACGTTCTGCGCCGTCCACAGGCCGTTGATGCGCCCGAGCATCCCTTCCGGCGTCTGGGTCTGGATCAGGGTGTACTGCAGCAGCGAACTGATGGCGCTCAGCCAGCCGAAAATCACCAGGCACAACACCCCGAGCGCCCACGCCGGCATCAGGCTAAAGAAGCCGATGGCGATAAACGACGCCAGAGTGGCAAGCAGCATAATCAGCCCCGGACGCGCGCTCTGCGCCAGGTTGCCGCTGGTCAGCGCCCCGCACGCCGCGCCGAGCGGAATGGCCGCGTAGAGAATGCCAATCTCCGAGGCGCTCATCTGCCACTCTCCCGCTAATGCCGGATACAGCACGCGCACGGCGCTCGCCATGGTCAGCAGGCCGCCGAGCAGCGCAATGCCGCCAATCAGCGGGTTGCTGAACAGGAAACGAATCGCGGCCATCAGCGATTTCAGGGGATGCTCGCGCGGCTGCGGCGGAGGCGGCAGCAGCGGCAGGCGCAGCAGCGTCAGCGTGGTGATAAAGGTCCCTGCCGCCGCCAGCCCGTAGTTCCACGCCACGTTGCCGGTCGCCAGCAGCAGGCCGCCCACCATCGGTGAAATCACCGAGCCGAGGCGCACGGTGAGCATGGTGATCGCCCCCGCCTGCATCAGATTTTCTCGCCCGACCAGCGCGGGCGTGGCCGCCAGCAGCGCCGTCACGCCCAGCGAGGCGAAAAAGCCGTCCCACAGCCCCAGGGCATAAATGGCGATCAGCGACGGCTCAGGCAGCATGGCGTTCAGACACAGCCCGATAAAGCCCACGCCGCAGGTGCCGCGCGCCAGCAGGATCAGCTTCTTGCGCTCGTAGCGGTCCGCCAGCACGCCGCCAACCATCAGGCCGATAAACATCGCCCCGCCGGTTAAGGTAACCGATAATCCCACCAGCCAGCTGGAGTGCGTCATGGTCTGGATCTGGACCGGCACGGCCACGCCGAGCAGGCCGAGGGATAAAATGGAGATAAAGCGAGCGATAAACACGGCGCGATAGGCCGGGTGCGTTTTGAGCAGGCTGAGGTTAAGCAGCCAGGATTTTTGATTCATGACAAAGCCTTGAGTGTAATTCTACCCATTCCATGGGCGCACATGCTAACATAGCCAAATAAGATAGATAACGATAATCACTATCATTATCAAATCATGGATGTTGCTATGTCGTTTTCCTCTTCTTCGGTGCGCGCCATTGCCGTGCCCGTTTTATTGCTGCTGTTGATCTTTGCGACTGCACTCAGCCTGCTGGTCGGCGCGAAGCCGCTTCCCGCGTCCGTCATCGTTGATGCGCTCACTGGCACCTGCCAAAGCGCTGACTGCACTATCGTGCTCGACGCTCGCCTGCCCCGCACCCTTGCCGGGCTGCTGGCCGGTGGCGCACTCGGCCTTGCCGGTTCCCTGATGCAAACCCTCACCCGCAATCCGCTGGCGGACCCCGGCATTCTCGGCGTTAACTCTGGCGCCAGCTTTGCCATCGTGCTCGGAGCGGCGCTGTTTGGGTTTACTTCTCCCTCTGAACAGCTGGCGATGGCTTTCTGCGGCGCGCTGGCCGCCTCGCTGCTAGTGGCGTTTACCGGCAGCCAGGGCGGCGGCCAGCTGAGTCCGGTACGCCTGACGCTGGCGGGCGTGGCGCTCGCGGCGGTGCTGGAAGGCTTATCTAACGGCATCGCCCTGCTCAACCCGGACGTCTACGACCAGCTGCGCTTCTGGCAGGCCGGCTCGCTGGATATCCGCACCCTTGAAACCCTGAAAGTGGTGGCGTTCCCGGTCATTATTGCTGCCGCCGTGGCGCTGTTTTTAAGCCGGGCGCTGAACAGCCTGAGCCTCGGCAGCGACACCGCCACCGCCCTCGGCAATCGGGTAGCGCGCACGCAGCTGATTGGTCTGCTGGCCATCACCGTCCTGTGCGGCAGCGCGACCGCCGTGGTCGGCCCGATTGCCTTTATCGGCCTGATGATGCCGCACATGGCGCGCTGGCTGGTGGGGACGGATCACCGCTGGTCGCTGCCGGTCACGCTGCTGGCTACTCCTGCGCTGCTGCTGTTTGCCGACGTGCTGGGTCGCCTGCTGGTGCCGGGCGAGCTGCGCGTCTCGGTGGTCAGCGCCTTTATCGGCGCGCCGGTGCTGATCTTCATGGTACGACGTAGACGCGGAGGTGGCGCATGATGGCCCCGTCCCGTCGTTTACTCACCAGCGTCTCGCTGCTAAGTATCCTCATTCTGCTGCTGGCGGTCTGGAGCCTGCGCAGCGGCGCGGTGACGCTCGATTTTTCTCAGGTGCTTAACGCCCTGCTCGGCAGCGCGCCGCGCAATATCACCTTGGTTGTCACCGAATGGCGCCTGCCGCGCGTGGCGATGGCGATTCTGGTAGGTGCGGCGCTCGGCGTCAGCGGTGCGATATTCCAGTCGCTGATGCGCAACCCGCTCGGCAGCCCGGACGTGATGGGCCTCAACACCGGGGCCTGGAGCGGCGTGCTGGTGGCGATGGTGCTGTTCGGCCAGCACCTGACGGCCATCACCTTTACGGCAATGGCGGGCGGCATTCTGACGTCGCTGGTTATCTGGCTGCTGGCCTGGCGCAACGGCATCGATACCTTCCGGCTGATCATTATCGGTATCGGCATCCGTGCGATGCTGATGGCCTTCAATACCTGGCTGCTGCTGCAGGCCTCGCTGGAAACGGCGCTTTCCGCCGGGCTGTGGTACGCAGGTTCCCTTAACGGCCTGACGTGGGGCAAAACCTGGCCCGCCGCGCCGCTGATTGTGCTGATGTTTATCGGCGCGCTGCTGCTGGTTCGCCGCATGCGGCTGCTGGAGATGGGCGACGACAGCGCCTGCGCGCTGGGCGTGAGCGTCGAGCGCTCGCGCCTGATGCTGATGCTGGTCGCCGTACTGCTGACCGCAGCCTCTACGGCGATCGCCGGGCCAATCTCGTTTATAGCCCTCGTGGCACCGCATATCGCGCGACGTCTTAGCGGGACGGCGCGCTGGGGATTAACCCAGGCGGCGCTGTGCGGCGCGCTGCTGCTGCTGGCCGCCGATCTCTGCGCCCAGCAGCTGTTTATGCCTTATCAGCTGCCGGTGGGCGTAGTGACCGTCAGCCTCGGCGGGATTTACCTCATCGTCTTGCTCGTTCAGGAGTCACGCAAGAAATGACAGATACAACCACTCGCTTGCGCGGCGAAAACCTCACCCTCGGCTACGGCAAAAAAATCATTGCCCGAGACTTAACCGTTGCCATTCCGGACGGCCACTTTACGGCAATTATCGGCCCGAACGGCTGCGGCAAATCTACCCTGCTGCGCACGCTGAGCCGCCTGATGACGCCGGTGGAAGGTAGCGTCTTCCTCGACGGGGAGCAGATCCAGCGCTTCGCCAGCAAAGAGGTGGCACGCCGCATCGGGCTGCTGGCCCAAAACGCCACCACGCCGGGGGACATCACGGTGCAGGAGCTGGTCTCGCGCGGGCGCTACCCGCACCAGCCGCTGTTTACCCGCTGGCGTAAAGAGGACGACGAGGCGGTGAACCGCGCGATGCAGGCGACGGGGATCGCCGATCTCGCCCGGCAGAGCGTGGACACCCTCTCCGGCGGCCAGCGTCAGCGAGCGTGGATTGCGATGGTGCTGGCGCAGGAGACGTCGATCATGCTGCTGGACGAGCCGACAACGTGGCTGGACATCAGCCATCAGATTGACCTGCTGGAGCTGCTGAGCGAGCTGAACCGCACGCAGGGGTACACCCTGGCGGCGGTACTGCACGATTTAAACCAGGCATGCCGCTACGCCACGCACCTGATTGCCTTGCGGGACGGTGAGATTGTGGCCCAGGGTGCGCCGAAAGAGATTGTCACGCCGGAGCTTATAGAGCGGATCTACGGCATGCGCTGCATGATAATCGACGATCCGGTGGCGGGTACGCCGCTGGTGGTGCCGTTAGGTCGGCGGTAATTGCCGAGTGGCGGCTACGCCTTACCCGGCCTACATTTAGCTCCCGTAGGCCCGGCAAGCGCAGCGCCACCGGGCATTTGCACTATCCTAAAATTTCCTTCAGTACCGGCCCAATCTTTTCAAACGCCTGCGGTGAAATGATATCCACGTGGGCGCAGTCCTGGCTGTTCACCTCAAGTTCCGCCACCCACGGCGCCCATGCGGCCTGCGGATCCATCGTGCGCGTGCGCTCGGCGACAAACAGCGTCGCTTTGCCGTTAAAGCGCGCGCTGTGCGCCGTGGTGAGCAGCCGCACCGCATCGGCGTAGTTGCCCTCAATGGCGTTAAACAGCTCGCTGGAGCCCTGTCCCTGCTGGGCGGCGATAAACGCCTGACGCTCGCGCTCGATCTCCGCCAGCACCGCCGGGTCGAGACCGTTAGCCTCTTTTTCCGCCCAGTTCTGGGTTTCCGGCGGCCAGGTATCCAGCAGGCCGAGGAACGACACCTCTTCACCCTGCTCGCGCAGACGAGCTGCAATACCCTGCGCCAGCGTGCCGCCGAGGGAATAACCGAACAGGTAATACGGCCCCTGCGGCTGCTGCTTACGCAACGTGTTCAGATGATGTTCGATCACCCCATTGAGATCCGCGCACTGCTGCATCGGGCCGTCCGGGCGCGGCGACTGAATGCCGACGATTGACCAGCGCGGGCTGAGATAGCGCGCCAGGACGCTAAACTGCCAGGCGAAGCCGGACGCCGGATGGAAGCAGAACAGCGTCGGGCCGTCGCTCTCACGCAGCGGCAGAAGCGTTTCAAACCCCAGACGCTGCGCCTGCTCGTCGCTCATCGCAGAATCCAACAGCGCACTAAGCTTGCTCACCGTGGAGGCGACCATAATTTGCCCCGGCGTCACCTTGCGGTTGAACGTGCGGCTAAGCTTCGCCGCCAGACGCATGGCCAGCAGCGAGTGGCCGCCGAGGGCAAAGAAATCCGCCTCGATGTCATTGATCTCGCAGTCCAGCAGCGCGGTAAAAGCCCGCGCGACGGCGATTTCGGTTTCGCTTTCCGGCGCCCGCCCGGAGGTATTGCGGGTCAGTTCCGGCAGCGGCAGCGCCTTGCGGTCAAGCTTGCCGTTGGCGCTCAGCGGCAGCGCGCTGATTTGCAGCAGCACAACCGGCACCATATGCGGCGGCAACTGGGCTTTGAGTGATTCCAGCAGAGCGTCACGATCCAGCGGTAAACCGGATCCAGAAACCACGTACCCCACCAGCTGACGGGCATCGCCACCCGTTGCAGCCGCCTGGTTGAAGACGCAGGCGTGCGCCACGGCCTGGGCCACGTCCGGCAGCGACAGCATCGCCCGGTCGATTTCGCCCAGCTCAATGCGCTGACCGCGAATTTTTAGCTGATCGTCGCTGCGGCCGAGATATTCCACCGCGCCGTTATCCAGCCAGCGGGCAACGTCGCCGGTGCGGTACATGCGCTCGCCGGGAGCGAACGGGTCAGCAATAAAGCGGCTGGCGGTGAGGTCCGGACGGCCCAGATACCCCTGCGCCAGCTGAATACCGGTGAGATAAAGATCCCCCGCCACGCCGAACGGCACCGGGCGCATCATGGCATCCAGAATGCGCAGGCCCGTGTTCCACACCGGGAAGCCGATCGGCACGCTGTTGCCTGCAACTGCCGCCAGCTCAGGGCCATACGCCGGATACCAGCTGACGTCTACCGCCGCTTCCGTCGGGCCATAGAGGTTGTGCAGCGGCACGTGGGTCAGCTGTTCCCACTCGCGGCACAGTTCCGTCGGCAGCGCTTCGCCGCTGCAGAACACCTGCTTAAGCGTTTTGCAGCAGTCGACGTTTTCCGGCGTCAGTGAGGCAACAAACGCCGCCAGCATCGACGGCACGAAGTGGGTGGTGGTCACGCCGTAGTGGGTGAAGAAGCTCTGCATCGCCTGCGGATCGCGGTGCGCGTCCGGCTCGGCCATCACCAGCTTCGCCCCGGCGATAAACGGCCACCAGAACTCCCACACCGACACGTCAAAGCTGCACGGCGTTTTCTGCGCCACCACGTCGCTCGCGTTCAGAGGGTAGCGATCCTGCATCCACTTCAGGCGGTTGACGATAGCGGTATGGCCGACCATGACCCCTTTCGGACGCCCGGTCGAACCGGAGGTAAAGATGATATACGCCGTCTGCTCCGGCTTCGCCAGACGCAGCGGTTCAGCATCGGTGGCCGGTAAGAGTGTGTTGTAACTAAAGGCAGTAATCGGCAGATCGCTAAAGCGCGGAAGCTGTTCGTCAGTGGTAATGAGCAGCGACGGCTTCGCGTCCTCGAGCATCATCCGCAGGCGATCGTCCGGGTAGCCGGTGTCGAGCGGCAGCCATGCGGCGCCCGCCTCCACAATGCCGTGTAATGCTAACGTCAGGAATACCGAACGCGGCAGGGCCACCGCCACGCTGTCGCCCGGCTTCACGCCGCGCTCGCGCAGCTGGTTTGCCAGCGCGACGACCTGCTCGCGCATCTGGCTATAGTTCAGCTCAATATGCGCATCCGCCAGCGCCGGGGCGTCCGGCGTTTTGCTCGCTTGTTCCGCCACCAGATCCGCGAGCGTGGTGGACGGCAGCGCCAGTCCGGTATCGTTGATGCGCTCAAGCTGCGCGTATTCCTGTTCAGAAACGGTTTCCACTTCACCACAGCGCAGGTCCGGGTTGGCCGCAAACTGAATCAGCATCGCGTTCAGGCGAGCGACGTGACGCTTCAGCGTCGCTTCATCGTAACGCTGCTTATTGGCGAGGATCTCAATGCTTAATCCGCCCTGCTCGTCCGGGAACAACGCCAGCTCCAGATCGTTCACCGGTCCGGTCGCCAGCGTGTGGGTGATGGCCTCCACGCCGTCGATATCCAGCTGATAATCAAACACCTTAACGTTCAGCACGGGACCAAACAGCGCTTCATCACCCGCCGCTTTCCCGCTGTCTCGCACGATCTGCTCGGCGTCGTAGCGCTGGTGGCGGCGCATTTTTTTCAGCTGGTTCGCCAGGCGCAGCGCCAGCGCGGGCAGGCTTTCCTGCGCATTGATATTGACCGCCAGCGGCAGGACGTTAAGCACCGGGCCGGTCGCGGTCAGCGCGGCAGACCCCATGCGGCGCATAAAGATAAACCCGGCGGCGTAGTCCAGGCGTCCGGTAAGACGGCCCAGCCACAGCGCCACCAGCGCAAGCGCCAGTTCAGTACGCTGCGTCTGCCCTGCCGCCTGAGCAAGCTGGCTAAAGGCGCGACCGTCGGCGTCAACCTTCAGGCGAAGAATATCGGTCGTGGCGGCGCGTCCAGGCAGCGGCGCGGAGGAGAGCGAGACCGGAGAAGGCAGCTGTTTACGCTGCTCGGCCCAGAAGGCGCCGTCGCGCCGGTACGCCTCGCTGTCGCGATAGCGCTGGTACTCGTCCACCACCTCTGCAAATGGGGTAAACGGGGATTCCGGCGTGGGGTCGCCCTTTTTCCACGCGGCATAAATTGCGGCTATCTGGCGGGTAATGGCCGGGAAGCTGAAGCCATCCACTACCAGATGATGATAGCGCTGATACCAGTACCAGTGGTTTTCACCGACCTGAATCAGCTGGTGAAATGCCAGCGGCTGGCCGCTGTCGACGCGCAGGTTCTGGTTAAGATCGGATTCCATCAGCGCCACGGCGGCGGCGTGGGAATCAACGCGAACAACGGGCGGTTCCGGCAGAATGAAGGTGTCATCCACCCACTGCCACACCTCACCGTTTTCTTCCGCAAAGCGCATGCGCAGGGTATCGGCCTGCATCATGCCTGCGGCAATGGCTTTTGCCAGCAGTGGCGCATCAATATCGCCTTTCAGCTCGGTGTAGTGCGCCACGCTCCAGGCGTTTGGCAGCGTGGACAGCTGTTCCGCCATCCAGATACCCGGCTGGGCAGCGACGAGAGGAAGACGGTTCATGCGTTCTCCCCCGAAAAGTGAGACGGCTCAAGCGTCTGCCAGTGTTCCGCCAGCCACTGCTGGCACGCCTCCTGAGACTGTGCTTCGCACACCACGCGCCACCCTGCCGGCAGTTCGCACTGCTGCGGCCACAGGCTGTACTGCCCCTGGTCATTTTGCAAAATGGCGAACTGTCCCTGCGGATTATCGAAAGGATTGCTGAATTCCATACAGACTCCGTTAGTGAATAAGCGGCTGCCAGAGGGTCATCAGCCCCTGCGTCAGCCCACCGCGCCAGCAAAGCGCGTCGTGTCCGCCGTCAACCTGACGCCAGATAACCGGTTGGTGCGTCTGCATCGCGGCGTAAATCGCCTGATTCGCGCGGAAGATGAGCGGCTCGTTGCGCCCGGCTTCAAGAATGATGCGTAGCCCGCGAGGGGTTATTTCACCGGCTTTAAGTTGTTCGATTAACAGCCCTTCCTGCTGCCCGCCGCGGTGCGGCCACCACCAGGAGCCGGACTGGCTGAGCACGCAGCCAAAACGCTGCGGCCAGTTGAGGCCTGCATAAAGAGACGCGAGCCCGCCAAAGCTTTGGCCTGCGACCACCGTACGGTCGGCGCGGTCGCTGAACGGCGCGCGTTTTTGGACAAGGGGGAGAAGTTCTTCCTGCACCGCCAGCCAGAAATCGGGATTGCACGGCAGCTCGCGGTTGCGATGCTGCATGTCGATAACATCGATTAAGACGTAGACCGCAGGCGGTAATTTGCGCTCGGCGGTGAGAGACGCCAGCGCAGGCCAGACCGGCATGCTTTCGGCCCAGAACTGCCCGTCGAGCAGCACCGCCAGCGGACGTTCCAGGTTGTCGTCCCCGGTGGTGAAAATCCAGACGCGGCGGCGATTTTTCAGGCGCGCGCTTTCCCACTCAATGCAAATCGGAGGTTGATACGGCGTATCGGGATGATTCCAGCCCGGCTGAACCGGCGCGTCCGGCATCTCCAGCGCGGAGACGGCATGGCCGCGCCCGCCGCGCCAGCTCTGCGGATTCAGCGGGTCTGCAACCGCGTGCGGCAGCAGCCTGCGCCAGCCCTCGCGCAGCGCCATGCGTTCCGGCTGCTCGCCTTCAAACACTACGCTGGCAAAATCGTTTTCATTCACGGAAGGGATAAAGCAGTAGCTCCCGCGCCACTCGGGGCTGAACTCACCCTGCCACTGCCAGACGTCGGTATCGGGAATGCGTTTGAGGGACTGCGGACGGGCATTTTGGTGATGATCGGTCACGCCGGTGACGTAGAGCCAGACGCGTTTGATCGGTGACGTTGTTTGCGTTCCTGCCGGGTCACGCCACCAGAACGTGACGCGATAGTTTCCCTTTTCCGGCTTCCATTCAGGCCCGTTTTTCGACTGCCACCACGCCTCACTTCCCGTTGTTAACGCCGTCACCCTTATAACCTCATGTTTAACAGTCTTTTTTGTTTCAGAGCAAATTTTATTGATAATATTATTGATAACTATTTGCATTTGCAATAGCGTAGTGCCCGCGCTGTGGGAAGCGCTCATAAAACAACCACAAAAGCAGGACGTACAATGAATAAGAAGATTCACTCTCTGGCCTTGCTGGTCAATTTAGGGATTTACGGCGTCGCGCTGCCCGCTCTGGCAGACGACAACACCGCCTCTGCGCAGCACGAAGACACGATGGTGATCACCGCCGCCGAGCAGAATCTGCAGGCGCCGGGGGTATCGACCATCACCGCCGATGAGATACGTAAAAACCCGCCCGCGCGGGACGTGGCGGAAATCATCCGCACCATGCCGGGCGTTAACCTGACCGGTAACTCCACCAGCGGCCAGCGCGGGAATAACCGTCAGATTGATATCCGCGGCATGGGGCCAGAAAACACCCTGATCCTGATCGACGGCAAGCCGGTGACCAGCCGTAACTCCATCCGTCTGGGCTGGCGCGGCGAGCGTGATACGCGCGGCGATACCGGCTGGGTGCCGCCGGAGATGATCGAGCGCATCGAAGTGATCCGCGGTCCGGCCGCCGCGCGCTATGGCAACGGCGCGGCAGGCGGCGTGGTGAACATCATCACCAAAAAATTCGATGACCAGTGGCACGGCTCCTGGAATACCTACCTGAATGCGCCTGAGCACAAGGATGAAGGTTCCACCAAACGCACCAACTTCAGCCTGAGCGGCCCGCTGGGCGGCGACTTCAGCTTCCGCATGTTCGGTAACCTGGACAAAACCCAGGCCGACGCGTGGGACATCAACCAGGGCCATCAGTCAGATCGTACAGGTGCCTACGCCGACACGCTGCCCGCGGGCCGTGAAGGGGTGGAAAATAAAGACATCAACGGCGTGGTGCGCTGGGACTTTGCGCCGATGCAGTCTCTGGAATTTGAGGCGGGCTACAGCCGTCAGAATAACCTCTACGCCGGTGATACCCAGAACACCAACAACGACAACAGCTCCAGCGGCCTGGTGAAGAAGAACTACGGCAAAGAGACCAACCGTATCTATCGCCAGAACTTCGCGGTGACCTGGAACGGCGGCTGGGATAACGGCATCACGACCAGCAACTGGGCACAGTACGAGCACACCCGCAACTCCCGTCTGGGCGAAGGGCTGGCGGGCGGTCTGGAAGGCCTGTTCAACAGTAATAAATTCACCGACACCGATCTGGCCGACGTGATGCTGCACAGTGAAATCAACCTGCCGATTGATTTCCTCGTTAACCAGAACCTGACGCTGGGCACCGAGTGGAACCAGCAGCGTATGAAGGACTCCACCTCCTTCACGCAAACCCAGCAGGGCGGCATCATTCCGGGCATGAGCAACGACCGCAGCCCTTACACCTCGGCAGAGATTTTCTCGCTGTTCGCCGAGAACAACATGGAGCTGACCGACAGCACCATGCTGACCCCTGCCCTGCGCTTCGACCATCACACCATCGTCGGCAACAACTGGAGCCCGTCACTTAACCTGTCGCAGGGTCTGGGGGATGACTTCACGCTGAAGATGGGGATCGCCCGCGCCTACAAAGCGCCGAGCCTGTACCAGACCAACCCGAACTACCTGCTCTACAGCAAAGGTCAGGGCTGCTACGCCAGCTCCGACGGCGTGGGCTGCTACATGATGGGTAACGACGACCTGAAGGCCGAAACCAGCATCAACAAAGAGATTGGCCTGGAGTGGAAACGCGACGGCTGGCTGGCGGGCGTGACCTGGTTCCGTAACGACTACCGCGACAAGATCGAAGCGGGCTACGCGCCGATCGGTCACACCTCGTCCGGTAAAGTGAAGACGGATATCTACCAGTGGGAAAACGTACCGAAGGCGGTGGTCGAGGGCCTGGAAGGCTCCCTGAACGTACCGGTCAGCGACACCATTAACTGGACCAACAATATTACATACATGCTGCAGAGCAAGAACAAGGAGACCGGCGATCGTCTGTCGATTATTCCAGAGTACACGCTGAACTCGACCCTGAGCTGGCAGGTGCATCAGGACGTGTCGCTCCAGTCGACCTTTACCTGGTACGGCAAGCAGCAGCCGAAGAAGTACAACTACAAAGGCCAGCCTGTGACAGGGTCTGAGAAAGACGAAGTCAGTCCGTACAGCATCGTTGGTCTGAGCGCAACCTGGGACATGACGAAAAACGTCAGCCTGACCGGTGGCGTGGATAACGTCTTCGACAAGCGCCAGTGGCGTGCGGGGAATGCCCAGACGACCGGGAACGCCACCACCGGCGCGTATATGTACGGTGCGGGGGCCTACACGTATAATGAACCGGGTCGAACCTGGTACATGAGCGTAAATACGCGTTTCTAAGGTAAAAACAAAACGGCAACCCAGTTGCCGTTTTTAGTGTTTGCTCCCTCTCCCCGTGGGAGAGGGCCGGGTTGAGGGCATCAGGCCGCACTATTTGTTGATAGAGGGGAAAACATGCGCACAACCCACACCACGTTCATTCTCGCCGGCCACACCGTCCACCACGTCACCTTCGACCCTACCACCTTCACCGACGCCGATCTTCTCTGGCTCCCCCATCACGCAGAGCTTTCAAACGCCGGACGCAAACGAAAAGCCGAGCATCTGGCAGGCCGCACTGCCGCCGCGCATGCCCTCAGTGCGATAAATGAACGCGTAATTCCCGGTATCGGCCCCAGCGGTGAACCGCTCTGGCCGGAAGGCGTCTCAGGGAGCATCACCCACAGCGGCACGCAGGCGATGGCGGTTGTCGTCAATCATCCAGATGCGCTTGTGGGTATTGATTGCGAAGCCATTCTTCCAGACCGTGAAGCCCGCGAAATCCAGGACGGCATCATTGATGCACAGGAAGCGATGTGCCTGACGCACTCGGGCTACCCTTTTGCGCTGGCGCTGACGCTCACTTTTAGCGCCAAAGAAAGTTTGTTTAAGGCGTTCTTTCCGCAGGTGAAGACTTTTATGGGGTTTGAGTGGGCGAGAGTCACAGAGTTAACGGAAAAAACAATCACGCTGGCGCTTTCGCACCCGGCTGGAGACTATCCTGAGGGTAAACGCTTCACCCTCATCTGGCAGAATAATGATACGAGCGTGTGGACACTGCTAAAAGCCTGATGGCGCAACGCTTATCAGGCCTACAGTAAAGCGGTTTGTAGGCCGGGTAAGCGCAGTGCCACCCGGCATGAGGACAGCGGCGATGCCTTTATACGTTCTTCAGATCAAGGCTCAAACATCCGGGAACATCACGCTATTACCCGGCGCTTCCCTGTGGAGATGGATAAAGTTCAGGTGCCGTTCATACTGATCCAGAATGTCCGTAATCACCTGCTCCTTGCTGTAGTCCATCAAATCATTCCCCTGGCTTCCTTCCAGCAGGAAGGTCTCCAGCCGGTAGTAGGTCGACTTCCCGCTGCGCGCCCGGTAGGTAAACCCGGGCACCGAGTACTGCTGCGGCCAGATCTGGTAGACAAAGTTCTGCTCGTCGCCCATGTGCACCAGCAGATCCAGGTGCCCCAGGGTCTCGCCCTCCTCCGGCGGCAGATTTTTGAGCTCCACGTAGGCGCCACGCAGCTTAAGCTCCTGCGCCACCTCTTCCATCGCAGGGAAGCAGACGGTCTCCATCATCTGTTTGGTGTAGCGCGTGCCCGGGTAGTTCATCAGTCGCGACAGGCGTTTCTTCCAGCTCAGCCTGTCCTGCGCCCCCATCGGACGCGGCGCGGTGTCGCGGCTGGCGCTGACGCGGCGGTAGTCTTCCACCTTGAGCGATTTATACAGCCCGGCCATCACAAAGAAGATGACGAAGCTGAACGGCAGCCCCATGATCACCGTGGTGTTCTGCAGCGCCGAGATGCCGTTGGTCATCAGCATCCCGAGCGTCAGCAGGCCAATGGCGACGGACCAGAAGATGCGCAGCCAGTTCGGCGCGTCGCTGTTGATGTCTTTGAGCTTCGAGGTGAAGTTGCCCAGCACCAGCGCCCCGGAATCGGCCGAGGTGACGTAAAACAGCAGGCCGGTGATGGTCGCCACGGAGGCGCTAAAGGTAAACGCCGGGTACTGCGCCAGCAGGCTGTAGAAGCCGCGCTCCGGGTGCGCCATCGCTTCCTGCGCGAAGGTTGCATTGCCGTGGATGATCTCGTGCAGCGCGCTGTTGCCGAAAATCGACAGCCACAGCAGGGTAAAGGTGAACGGGATAATCAGCGTGCCCATTACGAACTGACGAATGGTGCGGCCACGCGAAATGCGCGCGAGGAACAGGCCAACAAACGGCGACCACGCCACCCACCACGCCCAGAAGAACAGCGTCCAGTTGTTCATCCACTCTACCGGGCGGTCGAAGGCGAAGCTGTTCAGCGTCATGCCCATAAAGCGGTTCACGTAGTCGCCCACGTTCAGCACTAAGGCATTGAGCAGGAACGAGGTATCACCCATAAACAGCACGAACAGGATCAGGCCCAGCGCCAGCGCCACGTTCAGCTCGGAGAGTACGCGGATGCCCTTATCGACACCCGACGTCACCGAAATGGTGGCGATAATGACGGAGAGCGCGATCAGCGCCGCTTTCGCCGCCATCGAGTCCGGAATATCAAACAGCACGCTCAGCCCGTAGTTGAGCTGCACCACGCCGATCCCGAGCGTTGTCGCGATGCCGAAGATAGTGCCGATCACCGCCGCAATGTCGACGCTGTGGCCAATCGGGCCGTTAATCTTTTTACCGAAGATCGGGTAGAGCGCAGAGCGAATGGTGAGGGGTAAATTATAACGATAGCTAAAGTATCCCAGCGCCATGCCCATCAGGGCGTACATCGACCAGCCCGTCAGTCCGTAGTGGAACAGCGTCCAGACCATCGCCTGGCGCGCGGCCTCCATCGTCTGCCCTGCCCCTTCCGGCGGCTGCATATACTGCGTGACCGGTTCCGCCACGGAGAAGAACATCAGGTCGATGCCGATGCCCGCGGCAAACAGCATTGCGGCCCAGCTCAGCAGGCTGAACTCGGGCTTGGACTGCTCAGGCCCGAGCTTTACCGAACCAAAGCGCGAGCAGGCAATGCAGACCACGAAGACAATATAGAGCGTCGCCGCCAGCAGGTAGTACCAGCCGAAGGTCTTCGACACCCAGTTCAGGGTGCGCCCAATCCACTCGGCAGAAAAATCACGAAAGAAGATCGTTGTCAGGGAAAACAACAAAATCAGCCCGGCGGACGTATAAAAAACGACCGGGTTGATTTTGTCTTTTTCTCTGTCCTGTGAAAGGTCTGTCATCCAGTATCCTCACTGTTTTTGTAACTATTAAAATCCAAATCAGCAACAATTAAGACACATTTTATATTGAACGTCCAATCAAAAACCGCTTTAATGTATAACCAACGCTGATGAATGGAGTGGCAACAATGCCCAAAGTGGGGATGCAGCCGATCCGGCGCAGGCAGCTTATCGACGCCACGCTGGAAGCAATAAATGAAGTGGGAATGCATGACGCGACGATCGCGCAGATCGCCCGTCGGGCGGGCGTTTCCACGGGGATCATCAGTCACTACTTCAAAGACAAAAACGGCCTGCTGGAAGCGACCATGCGCGACATCACCGGCCAGCTGCGCGACGCGGTTTTGAGCCGCCTGCACGCCCTGCCGAACGGCAGCGCGGAGCAGCGTCTGCAGGCGATTGTCGGCGGCAATTTTGATGAAACCCAGACCAGCGGCGCGGCAATGAAGGCCTGGCTGGCCTTCTGGGCGAGCAGCATGCACCAGCCGATGCTCTACCGTCTGCAGCAGGTGAGCAGCCGCCGCCTGCTGTCGAACCTGGTGTACGAGTTCCGCCGCGAGCTTCCGCGCGAACAGGCCCAGGAGGCGGGCTACGGGCTGGCGGCGCTGATCGACGGGCTGTGGCTGCGCGCCGCGCTGAGTGGCAAACCGCTGGATAAGACCCAGGCCCAGTCACTGACCAGCCACTTTATCAGCCAGCATTTACCGACCGAATAACCGAGGAGAATTTATGTCCCGAATGGCAGAACAGCAGCTTTATATCAATGGTGGTTATACATCGGCCACCAGCGGTCGCACCTTCGAGACCATCAACCCGGCCAACGGTGAAGTCCTGGCGACCGTACAGGCCGCCGGGCGCGAGGACATCGATCGCGCCGTAGAAAGCGCAACGCGCGGGCAAAAAGTCTGGGCGGCGATGACCGCCATGGAGCGCTCGCGCATCCTGCGTCGCGCCGTCGACATCCTGCGCGAGCGCAACGACGAGCTGGCAAAGCTGGAAACCCTCGACACCGGTAAAGCGTATTCCGAAACCTCAACCGTCGACATCGTCACCGGCGCGGACGTGCTGGAATACTACGCGGGGCTGATCCCGGCGCTGGAAGGCAGCCAGATCCCGCTGCGTGAGACCTCGTTCGTCTACACCCGCCGCGAGCCGCTGGGCGTGGTGGCGGGCATCGGCGCGTGGAACTACCCGATCCAGATAGCCCTGTGGAAATCCGCCCCGGCGCTGGCGGCGGGCAACGCAATGATCTTCAAGCCGAGCGAAGTGACGCCGCTTACCGCCCTGAAGCTTGCAGAGATCTACACCGAAGCGGGCCTGCCGGACGGCGTGTTTAACGTCCTGCCGGGCGTGGGCGCGGAGACCGGTCAGTACCTGACCGAGCATCCGGGCATCGCCAAAGTCTCCTTTACCGGCGGCGTCGCCAGCGGCAAAAAAGTGATGGCCAACTCGGCGGCCTCGTCCCTGAAAGAGGTGACGATGGAGCTGGGCGGCAAATCCCCGCTGATTATTTTCGACGATGCCGATCTCGATCTCGCGGCGGACATCGCCATGATGGCCAACTTCTTCAGCTCCGGCCAGGTGTGCACCAACGGCACCCGCGTGTTTGTTCCGGCTAAGTTCAAAGCCGTGTTTGAGCAGAAAATCGTTGAGCGCGTGGGCCGCATCCGAGCGGGCGATCTGTTCGATGAAACCACTAACTTTGGTCCGATGGTCAGCTTCCCGCACCGCGACAGCGTGATGCGCTACATCGCCAAAGGCAAAGAGGAAGGCGCGCGCGTGCTGTGCGGCGGCGACGTGCTGAAGGGCGAAGGCTTCGATAACGGCGCGTGGGTGGCCCCGACCGTGTTCACCGACTGCACCGACAAGATGACCATCGTGCGCGAAGAGATCTTCGGCCCGGTGATGTCCATCCTGACCTATGACACCGATGAAGAAGCGATTCGCCGCGCCAACGATACCGACTACGGTCTGGCGGCGGGCATCGTCACGACAGACCTGAACCGCGCCCACGGCGCCATTCATCAGCTCGAAGCGGGCATCTGCTGGATCAACACCTGGGGTGAATCCGCTGCAGAGATGCCGGTCGGCGGCTACAAGCACTCCGGCATTGGCCGCGAGAACGGCGTCATGACGCTCCAGAGCTACACCCAGGTGAAGTCCATCCAGGTTGAGATGGGTAAATTCCAGTCCATATTTTAACCGGGAGGTTTATTTGCAATTTGACTACATCATTATCGGGGCCGGCTCTGCCGGCAACGTGCTGGCTACACGACTGACTGAAGATCCGAACACTACCGTCCTGCTGCTTGAGGCAGGCGGGCCGGACTACCGCTTTGACTTCCGAACCCAGATGCCCGCCGCGCTGGCGTTCCCGCTGCAGGGCAAGCGCTATAACTGGGCGTACGAAACCGAGCCAGAGCCGTACATGAACAACCGCCGCATGGAGTGCGGGCGCGGCAAAGGGCTGGGCGGCTCGTCGCTGATCAACGGCATGTGCTACATCCGCGGTAACGCGATGGACCTCGACCACTGGGCAAAAGAGCCGGGCCTGGAGCACTGGAGCTACCTCAACTGCCTGCCCTACTACCGCAAGGCAGAGACCCGCGACGTGGGGCCGAACGACTATCACGGCGGCGACGGTCCGGTGAGCGTCACCACCTCGAAGCCGGGCGTGAACCCGCTGTTTGAGGCGATGGTGGAAGCGGGCGTGCAGGCGGGCTATCCGCGCACCGACGATCTCAACGGCTATCAGCAGGAAGGCTTCGGCCCGATGGACCGCACGGTCACGCCGCAGGGCCGACGCGCCAGCACCGCGCGCGGCTATCTGGATCAGGCGAAACCCCGTCCGAATCTGACCATCCGCACCCACGCCATGACCGATCGCATTCTGTTTGACGGCAAGCGCGCCGTGGGTGTCGAGTGGCTGGAGGGCGAAAGCACCATTCCGTCCAAAGCAACGGCGAAGAAAGAAGTGCTGCTGAGCGCCGGGGCGATTGCCTCCCCGCAGATCCTCCAGCGCTCCGGCGTGGGCAACGCTGACCTGCTGAAGCAGTTTGATATCCCGCTGGTGCACGACCTGCCCGGCGTGGGGGAAAATCTGCAGGATCACCTGGAGATGTACCTCCAGTATGAATGCAAAGAGCCGGTCTCTCTCTACCCTGCCCTGCAGTGGTGGAACCAGCCGAAGATTGGCGCCGAGTGGCTGTTTGGCGGCACCGGCGTGGGCGCGAGCAACCACTTCGAAGCGGGCGGGTTTATCCGCAGCCGCGAGGAGTTCGAGTGGCCGAACATTCAGTACCACTTCCTGCCGGTGGCGATTAACTACAACGGCTCGAACGCGGTGAAAGAGCACGGCTTCCAGTGCCACGTTGGCTCCATGCGCTCCCCGAGCCGCGGGCACGTGCGCATTAAGTCGCGCGATCCGCACCAGCATCCGGCGATCCTGTTCAACTATATGTCCCACGAGCAGGACTGGCAGGAGTTCCGCGACGCGATCCGCATCACCCGCGAGATCATGCACCAGCCCGCGCTGGACAAGTACCGCGGCCGTGAAATCAGTCCGGGTATTGACTGCCAGACCGACGAGCAGCTGGACGAGTTCGTGCGTAACCACGCCGAAACCGCGTTCCACCCGTGCGGCACCTGCAAGATGGGTTACGACGAGATGGCGGTGGTCGACGGCGAAGGCCGCGTTCACGGGCTGGAAGGGCTGCGCGTGGTGGATGCGTCGATTATGCCGCAGATCATCACCGGCAACCTGAACGCCACCACTATTATGATCGGTGAAAAGATTGCCGACGCCATTCGCGGGCGCGAGCCGCTGGCAAAAAGTACGGCCGCGTATTATGTGGCCAACGGGGCGCCGGTTCGCCGCTGAGGATATTTCCCCTCACCCGAGCCCTCTCCCTCAAGGGAGAGGGCGTTTATCTTCCCACCCAAAATTTTTGTATTTTCCTGCATCCAGTTTCCCCCCTCCCCTCGTATATGCATATGTGAGCAACCCCTTTGCTCCCTAATCCGAGGAAAGATGATGAAAAAGCTAACCCGTGTTGCATTCGTAACCAGCGCTTTACTCTTCTGTGCAGGCGCATCAGCAGCCATGACGTCAGGCTCCGTGATGGTGGGCGGAGCGGAAATGTACCCGAGCAAAAATATTGTTGAAAACGCCGTGAACTCGAAAGATCACACCACGCTGGTGACCGCCGTCAAAGCGGCCGGGCTGGTGGATACGCTCCAGAGCAAAGGGCCATTCACCGTGTTTGCCCCAACCAATGCGGCGTTTGCGAAATTGCCTGCCGGCACCGTCGAGAACCTGGTCAAACCCGAAAACAAAGCCACGCTCACCAGCATCCTGACCTATCACGTGGTCGCCGGTAATTACGATATGAAAGCGCTGGAGCAGAAAATTAAACAGGGCGGCGGCCGCGCGGAGCTGAAGACCGTTAACGGTCAGCCGCTGTGGATCATGAGCAACGGCCCGCACAATATTCAGCTTAAGGATGGTAAAGGTAATGTGGCGAACATTAGCACCTATGACGTTCATCAAAAAAACGGCGTGATCGATGTGATTGATACCGTCCTGATGCCTAAGTAGTTGTCTATACTTCGGAAGTGTGACGTTGCCTTCCGGGAATAATATGGATAACGCGCTGGCTGAACAGCAGCTGAAATTAATGCAGGCGGTCGCAAACGGCGATCGCCGTGCATTTGAACAACTTTATCGACTCACATCGCCACACCTGTTTGCCGTTGCGCTGCGCATGCTGCACGACCGCGCATGGGCAGAAGAGATCCTTCACGACTGTTTTATCACCGTCTGGAGTAAAGCTGAAACCTACAACGCTGCACTGAGCTCCCCGATGACCTGGCTTACGCATATTGTGCGCAACCGCTGTATCGACTGGCTGCGAAGCGGGCAAACCCGGGCTGCCGACCGCGAGACGGCGTATAACGAAGCGCTTTTGCCTTGCGAGAACGATGAGCAGAATAACTGGCACGACGACGCGCAGGCAGCACGGCTCAGGCAGTGTCTCGAACATTTGAGCAGCGAGCAGCGCCAGAGCATTACGCTCGCCTACTATCAGGGAATGTCTCACAGCGACATTGCCGACTGGCTCCAGCAGCCTCTTGGCTCGGTGAAAAGCTGGATACGTCGGGCAATGGACCATCTTCGGGAGTGTGTCGGGCTATGAATGACGCAGAAAAACGCGACGACATGCTGGCAGCAGAGTATGCCCTCGGCACGCTGCGGGGAGGAGCGCGGCTTCAGTTCCAGAAACGGGTTGCCCATGAACCCGCCCTGGCCGCCCGCGTCGCGTACTGGCAGGAAATGTTCAGCACGCTGGATAGTCATCTTGTGCCCGTCCCTCCACCCGAGACGGTGTGGAAAAGAATCACCCTCGACCTGCCGCCCAAAAAGCCTTTACGCCAAAGTCGGCCTTATCTCGGCTGGATGGTTGCGGCCTCCCTCGCCGCCCTGACGGTCGTAGCCTGGTATGCCACCCGTACACCGGAACTCGTTCCGCTGATGGTCCTCAACGATGCCCAACAGCACGGGGAGTGGGTCGTCAGCGCGGATGCCAGCCGCCAGCACTTGAGCATTGCCCCTCTTCGGCCGACGGCCGTCGCGGCGCAACACAGCCTGCAGCTTTGGCTGATCCCAGGCGGGCAGGCGCCGGTCTCCATGGGGCTGCTGCATAACGACATACCGACACGCGTCACCCTCAGGAACACAACGCTCCCTCCTGACGCCACGATAGCCATAAGCCTTGAACCAGAGGGCGGATCGCCCACTGGGCTCCCCACAGGCCCGGTGCTTTACAGTGGCAAATTGTAATCCTCAGGCCCTGTTCGCAGGGCCGCTATCGTGACCCCATTTCATTTATATGCTATTCTCGGTTACCTATAAGAATTAAATATTAGGCCTGCAATTAGTTTAATTGTAAAAAAACGACATTGACAGACTCTTCCGCACTCCATTAAGTTTTATACGAACATCCTTTTATTCCTGATACACAATATATCAAAAACCGCGTTAATGAATTTGTCATTATTCATTAACGCTTCTCTGCCTTTTATTTTTTGCATCACTCAATAGCGAGATAAGATCATGAATAATAGTGCAAACAAAGTTGTTGTTATCACCGGCGCCAGCAGCGGTATTGGTGAGGCCATCGCCCTTCATCTGGCAGATAAACCTTTTTCACTGGTGCTTGTTGCCCGTCGTCTGGAGAAAATTAATGCCCTGGTGGACCGCATCATCCAGCAGGGTGGCCAGGCGATAGCCGTAAAAGCCGATGTCACCCGTCAGGAAGAGGTGCAGCGCGCCATTGACGCTGCCGTTGCCGCCTACCAGCGCGTGGATGTGCTGATCAATAACGCGGGCTTTATGGCTATCGCCCCGCTCAGCGAGCTGAAAACCGACGAATGGGACAAGATGATTGATACCAATCTGAAAGGGGTGCTGTACGGCATCGCCGCGGCTTTCCCGGTGTTCCAGCGTCAGGGCCGCGGGCATTTTATAAACGTTGCCTCCGTCGCGGGCATCAAAGTGCTGGCCCCTGGCGGCGTGGTGTATAGCGCCACGAAATTCGCCGTCCGCGCGCTGAGTGAAGGCTTACGTCAGGAGGCGGGTAAAACCATCCGCACGACGCTTATTTCTCCCGGTGCCGTCGAAAGCGAACTGCAGTTCGGCAGCTCTGATGCCCCAAGCAAACAGTTCCTGCATGAATTTTACAAGCAGGCTATTCCGGCTGACGCAATTGCCCGCGCGGTTTTATTTGCTATTGAACAGCCTGGCGACGTTGATATTAATGAAATTGTTGTTCGTCCGACGCAGGAAGAATTTTAGCCGGCGTTAAATAATGCTGAATGAGGTGTCATTATGATTAAATCATTAACGTCCTTATCAGATTTAAATATGCGATCGGGTGCCGACATTCTTCTTGAAGTGCTGGAGAGTGAAGGGGTGGAATATATTTTTGGCAACCCCGGAACAACCGAACTTCCGCTCATTGATGCCCTGCTTCGCCATGAAAATATTCACTATATTCTCGCGCTTCAGGAAAGCACCGTAGTGGCCATTGCCGACGGCTACGCAAAAGCCTCCGGCAAAACGGGCTTTATTAATTTGCATACCGCCAGCGGCCTGGGGCACGGCATGGGGAACCTCATTAATTCGCGGATCATGAAAACTCCGCTGGTGGTCACCGTCGGACAGCAGGACACGCGGCACTACGTCCGCGACCCGCTGCTGTATGACGATATTGTTTCCATAGGCTCCCCGGTCATGAAATGGGCGCAGGAGGTTACCAGCGCCGACCAGCTCCCGGTTCTTGTGCGCCGCGCGTTTCACGCGGCCAGCTACCCTCCGGGTGGCCCGGTCCTGCTTTCACTCCCGATGAACGTCATGGAAGAGCTGAGCGACGCCGGGATACAGACGGCCTCAAAAGTGAACTACCACACCGTGGCGGGCTCGCTGGACGAGCTGGCGGAGGCGCTCAGCGAAGTCACCCCGGGCAGGATCATGATTGTGGCGGGAGATGAAGTTCACTCCAGCGGCTCGACGCAGGAGATTGTCCAGCTTGCTGAAGCGCTCAGCGCCCATGTCTACGGCTCCTCCTGGCCCCTGAATTTGCCCTTCCCTACGCAGCATGCGCTCTGGCGGGGCAATATGCCCACCACCGCCAGCGAAATCGCCAGCATCATCAACGCCTACGATGCCGTATTTATCATCGGCGGCAGAAGCCTGATCACCATTTTGTACAGCGAGGGCGAGGCCATTCCGGAAACCTGCGCGGTATATCAGCTTTCGGCGGATATGCACGAGCTTGGCCGCACCTATGCCACTCGCCTTTCAGTGATGGGGGATATCAAACTGTCCCTGCATGAACTACTGCCAAAGCTTAAGCAGCGACTGATCGCCAGCACGCTGGTCCACCAGCGGCTGCTGGTTGCGGCCCGCGACGAACGGGAGAAGGAGTGGCAGCAGCAGGAGGAACGTCTGGCCGCCGAGCGGCTACGCCCGGCGATCTCCCCGATGGTCGCAGCCTGGGAAGTCATCCGATCCATTCCGGCGGGTACCACCATCGTTGATGAGGCGATAGCGACCGCCAGGCATGTCCGCCGGTTCATCTCTGACCAGCAGCACCAGCGCTACTACTTTATGCGCGGCGGCGGACTGGGCTGGGGGATGCCTGCCTCAGTAGGGCACTCGCTGGGACGCGGACGGGAGCCGGTGGTCTGCCTGATAGGCGACGGGGCCTCTCTGTACTCGCCGCAGGCGCTCTGGACGGCGGCACACGAAAATCTGCCGGTCACCTTTATCGTCATGAATAACAGGGAGTACAACATCCTGAAAAACTTTATGAAGAGCCAGGCTGACTACAGCTCAACGCGGCTGGGGCGTTTTATCGGGATGGACCTGGTGAACCCGCATATTGATTTTCAGTCGCTTGCCACCGCCATGGGCGTCCACTGCTGCCGGGTAACCGAGGCTGCAGATATCGCCGAAGCGGTGACGCGCGGGCTACAGTCAGGAAAAACCAACCTGATTGAAATCGCAATTTCCGCGGATTAGCCGCGCGCTTACGCTGTACCCTACATAAAAAACTTATAACCGAAACGCCTCAAGCCGCCCTGCGTTAGGCAACGTTCATCGAATCGCACTTCCACTCCAGCCGCACGTTCGGTGCGTAAGTCAATGACGGCAAATGGCGCCAACTCATCGTCCATCACCTTCGCTATGACCCAGCACGCGGTGACTCCCTGAAAGGTAAGGAGTTTGTTATAGCAGGTTAAAAAGCAGGCGAAAAGCAGCGTGTTTTAATAGCACGAGCGCATGCGATATTCCCGGAAGGCATAAGTAAAGCTGAATTTCGACTTTGCGGAATGTCACACTCGACCTAACGTAGCGGAGCATAAAACAATCACAATATATTCTTCTCAGGGATCGCTATGACGAAAAAACTGCTGCCGTTACTGGTACTGACTGCGCTCGCAGGCGCAGCCCACGCCGCTACTCCGCCCAACACGCTGGTGGTTGCCCAGGGGCTTGATGACATCGTGAGCCTCGACCCGGCCGAAGCCAACGAGCTCTCCAGCATCCAGACCGTGCCGAGCCTGTACCAGCGTCTGGTGCAGCCGGACCGCGATAATCCGGAAAAAATCACGCCGATTCTGGCAGAAAGCTGGGAAGCGGACGCGGCAGCAAAAACCCTGACCATCAAGCTTAAGCCCGATGCGAAATTCGCCTCCGGCAACCCGCTGCGCCCGGAAGACGTGATCTTCTCTTATACCCGCGCCGTGACGCTGAACAAATCCCCGGCCTTTATCCTCAACGTACTGGGCTGGGACGCGAGCAACATCGCCAGCCAGCTGAAAAAGGTGGACGAGCACACCCTCCAGCTTCACTGGACGGCGGACGTCAGCCCGTCGGTGGCGCTGAATATTCTCTCCACGCCGATTGCCTCTATCGTGGATGAAAAACAGGTCGCCGCGAACGTGAAGGATAATGACTTCGGTAACGCGTGGCTAAAAATGCACTCGGCGGGCAGCGGCGCGTTCAAAATGCGCGTCTATCAGCCGCATCAGGCCATCGTGCTGGAAGCCAACGACTCCGCCCCCGGCGGCGCGCCGAAGCTGAAAAGCATCATCATTAAAAACGTCCCCGATCCGGCTTCGCGCCGCCTGCTGATCCAGCAGGGTGATGCGGACGTGGCGCGCGATCTCGGTGCAGATCAGATAAGCGCCCTGGACGGCAAGCCGGGCGTGAAGGTGCTGAGCATCCCGTCTGCGGAGCAGAATTACCTGGTGTTTAACACCGGCAACAGCGCCAACCCGCTTCTGAACAACCCGGCGTTCTGGGAAGCCTCGCGCTGGCTGGTCGATTATGAAGGCATCACCAAAAATCTGCTGAAAGGCCAGTATTTTGTTCATCAGAGCTTCCTGCCGGTCGGGCTGCCGGGCGCGCTGGAAGACAACCCGTTTAAGTTTGACCCTGCAAAAGCGAAAGACATCCTCGCCAAAGCGGGCATTAAGGACGCGCACTTCACGCTGGACGTGGAGAACAAGCCGCCGTTTATCACCATTGCCCAGTCAATGCAGGCGAGCTTTGCGCAGGGCGGCGTGAAGGTGGATCTGCTGCCTGCAGCCGGGAGCCAGGTCTATGCCCGCGTGCGCGCTAAGCAGCATCAGGCGGCGATTCGTTTGTGGATCCCTGACTACTTCGATGCGCACTCCAATGCCAGCGCCTTCGCGTGGAACGACGGTAAATCCAGCACCGTGGCCGGTCTGAACGGCTGGAAAATCCCGGAGCTGAACAAGGCCACGCTGGCGGCGGTTGCCGAGCCGGATCCGGCGAAGCGTCTGGACCTGTACAAGAAAATGCAGGAACAGCTTCAGCAGAGCTCGCCGTACGTGTTCGTCGATCAGGGCAAAACCCAGATCGTGGTGCGCGATAACGTGAAGGGGTATCAGCAGGGGCTGAACGCGGATATGGTCTGGTACGATCGCGTCACGAAATAGCCCTTGTTGCCGGGTGGCGCTGCGCTGACCCGGCCTGTGTTCTCGGTTTTTGTAGGCCGGGTAAGGCGAAGCCGCACCCGGCATGAAGAGATTTCCCATGCCACATCTTTCCACCCGCGTGCTTCAGGGTCTGCTGACCCTGCTGCTCACGCTCTTCGGGCTGCTGCTCGTCACCTTTGCGCTCTCGGCGTTTTCACCGGTCGATCGCGTGCTGCAGATCGTCGGCGATCACGCCAGCCAGTCGACGTACGATCAGGTTCGCCACCAGCTTGGGCTGGATCGTCCCCTGCCCGTGCAGTTCTGGCACTACCTGCAAAACCTCGCCCACGGGGATTTAGGCACCGCCAGCGCCACCGGACAGCCGGTGCTGCAGGATCTGCTGCACGCCTTCCCCGCCACGCTGGAGCTGGCAACGCTGGCGTTAATCATCGGCGCCGTGCTCGGCGTGACTGCCGGAGTGCTGTGCGCTCGCTACGCCGGTTCGCCGCTCGATTTAGCCATCAGAACCCTCACCCTGCTCGGCAACTCGGTGCCGATCTTCTGGCTCGGCCTGCTGATGCTGGCCCTGTTCTACGCGAAGCTGCAGTGGAGCGCAGGCCCCGGCAGGCTGGACGATATCTGGCAGTTCACCGTCGAGCAGCGCACCGGCTTTGCGCTGATAGATACCTGGCTTTACGGCGATCGCGAGGCGTTCCGCAACGCCCTCAGCCACCTGGTGCTGCCGGTGCTGCTGCTGGCCTATTACTCGCTGGCAAGCATTACCCGCCTGACGCGCTCGGCCTGCCTGAGCGAGATGAACAAAGAGTACATCCTGCTTGCCCGCGCAAAAGGTGCCGGGGAGATGGCCATCCTGCTGCGACACGTGCTGCCGAACATTCGCGGCACCCTACTGACGGTGATTGCCCTGGCCTACACCAGCATGCTGGAGGGCGCGGTATTAACCGAAACCGTCTTCTCATGGCCGGGGATCGGGCGCTATCTCACCACCGCCCTGTTCGCAGGAGACACCACCGCGGTCATGGGCGGCACGCTGCTGATTGGCGTCTGCTTTGTCCTGATCAATAACCTTACCGACCTGCTCGTGCGGGCAACCGATCCCAGGGTACGCTGATGCCGTTATATCTCTTCTTACGCCGGCTGCGCCGCTCCCCTGCCGCATTTTGCGGGCTGGTTGCCATCACGCTGCTGGGGGTTATTGCCCTGTTCGCGCCGTGGCTGGCGCCGGTTGACCCGAACTGGCAGGACGCCGCCGCGCGCCTGCAGGCACCGAACGGCCAGCACTGGCTGGGCACAGACAGCTACGGTCGCGATCTGCTTTCGCGCCTGATTTACGGCACCCGTCCGGCGCTCGGGCTGGTGGCGTTAGTCACCGTTATTACCCTGCCCGCCGGGCTGCTGGTGGGAATTTTGTCCGGCTACTACGACGGCTGGCTGGAGCGCATCCTGATGCGTTTTACCGACGTGGTGATGTCAATGCCGCGCCTGATCCTCGCCTTCGCGTTTGTGGCGATGCTTGGCCCGGGGCTGGTCAACGGCGCGCTGGCGCTGGCCTTAACCACCTGGCCCGCATACGCGCGTCAGGCGCGGAGTGAAATTCAGCGTCTGCGCCACAGCGATTACCTGGCCGCCGCGGAGATGATGGGCATTCGCGGCCTGCGCCTGCTGGTCGGGCATATTCTGCCCCTGTGTTTGCCGTCCGCGATTGTGCGGCTGGCGCTGGATCTGGCAGGCATTATTCTGGCCGCCGCCGGTCTCGGCTTCCTCGGCCTTGGCGCACGTCCGCCCATGGCCGAATGGGGAGCGATGATTGCCGACGGCATGCAGGTGATTTTCGACCAGTGGTGGATTGCCGCCATTCCGGGCGGGGCCATCCTGTTTGCCAGCCTGGCGTTTAACCTGCTGGGCGATGGCCTGCGCGACGTACTGGAGCCACAGCATGACTGAACCCCGCGTCATCGTCGATGCGCTGAATATCGACTACCCCGCCGCGCGCGTGGTCAACAACCTGAGCTTTACGCTTGGCAACGAGCGGCTGGCGCTGGTGGGGGAATCCGGCTCCGGCAAGTCCATGTCCGCCCGCGCGCTGATGGGTCTGGTGCGAAAACCCGGTATCGTGAGCGCCAACCGGCTTAACGTGCTTGGCAACGACCTGCTGACCCTGAACGCCCGCCGCTGGCAGGCGCTGCGCGGTAACGGGATTGCGATGGTCCTGCAGGACCCGCGCTACGCGCTGAATCCGGCGAAAAACGTCGCCGCTCAGCTTGATGAGGCGCTGACCCTGCATCAGCGCCTGCCCCGCGCTGAACGCCTGGCGCGCATTCACGACATCCTCCGCGCCGTCGGACTCAACGAACATGTCCTCCAGCGCTACCCCGGCGAACTCTCCGGGGGCATGGGCCAGCGGGTGATGATTGCGATGGCGCTGATCAACAACCCGCAGGTGCTGATTGCCGATGAACCCACCTCCGCGCTGGACGCCCGCCTGCGCAACCAGATCCTCGAGCTGCTGGTGCAGCAGTGCGAAGAACGCCAGATGGCGATGCTGTTAATCAGCCACGATCTGCCGCTGGTGGCGGAGCACTGCGACCGCGTGCTGGTGATGTATCAGGGCGAAAAGGTTGATGAGATGGCGGCAAGCCATCTCCCGCAGGCGACGCATCCGTACACGCGAACCCTGTGGACCTGTCGTCCAGACGCCAATACCTATGGACAGATGCTGCCGACGCTCGATCGTTCGCAGCCGTGGAAGGAGGCCAACGATGGCGCTCGTTGAGGTTAACCAGGTGCAGGTCACCTTTGGGGAAAAAACGGCGGTTTCGGCCGCCAGCTTTAGCATTGAGAGAGGCGAGACGTTCAGCCTGATCGGTGAATCCGGCTGCGGCAAATCTACCCTTCTGCGCGTGCTGGCTGGGCTGCAGCGCGAGTGGCGCGGCAGTATTGCGCTACTGGGAGAAGCGTTAACGCCAGGACGACGTTTTGAAGGCGAGCTTCGCCGCAACGTGCAGATGGTATTTCAGGATCCGTGGGCGTCGCTGCACCCGAACCACACCATTGCGCGCACCCTGTCGGAGCCGTTAAAAATCCACGGCGAAACGCAGATTGCCGAAAAGGTGGCGGATGCGCTGCAGCAGGTGGGGCTTTCCGCCGACGCGGGCAGGCGCTACCCGCACCAGCTTTCCGGCGGCCAGCGCCAGCGCGTGGCTATTGCCCGCGCGCTGCTGCTGCGCCCGCAGCTTCTGCTGCTGGACGAGCCGACCTCGGCGCTGGATATGTCGGTGCAGGCAGAGATCCTGAACCTGCTCAACCGTCTTAAGGCCGAGCACGAGATGACCTATCTGCTGGTGAGCCACGACGCGGACGTGATTGCTCATATGTCCGACCGGGCGGCGTTTATGGCGCACGGGGCGATCCAGAAGGTGTTTGACCGTGAGACTATGTTAAGAGGCGAGCACAGGATGGGGTAAACCGTGCGGCGGCGCGGGTTTTCCAGGCCGGGTAAGGCATCGCCGCCACCCGGCCTACAATTACTTCAGCAGCTTCACCGTGGCATCAATGTCGATCTCATCTTCGGTGAAGATCAGCGTCGTGTTCTGGAAGGTGGTGATCGCCAGCTTCTTCACCGTGCGCATTTCGCCCGGCTTTTTATCAGATTTCGGCTTGATGCTGTTCATCAGCAGCCCCACCGACAGCACCGCATTCTCTTTGTCGATTTTGGTATCGGCAGGCTCTTCTTCGCTGAACACCACGAAGGACTTGATCGAGCTGAGCTTCACGCGCTCGCCTGCGATATAGAGATGTTTGCTTTCGGGGATCACCTTCACCGCGTAGGCGGAAAGGCCTTTGTTGTTGGTGGTTGGCTCGAAGGTCACCGCGGCATCTTTCTTAATCAGATCGGGGTTCGCGACCTTAATCACATGAAAATAGCGGTTGTCGCCGTTTTCATCTTTGATAAATCCAAAGCCTTTATCTTTAAACCACGTTGTGATTGTACCGTTCATCGCTGTTACCGCCTGTCAGATCGTAATGACTAAAGTTTTGCAGCGCGCAGTGTAATGCACAATGGATGAGGAGACAAAAAAAAGCCCCTGCACGGGTGCAGGGGAAAACTCATGTCAGAGCTTATTAGAATTTAGTTGAACACCATCCCGCCATCGATGAGCAGAGACTGGCCGGTCATGTAGTCGGAATCCGGTCCCGCCAGGTATGAAACGCAGGCGGCGACATCTTCCGGTTCGGACAGGCGGCCAAGCGTGATGCGTTTGGCAAAGGTTTCGGTACCGTAGCCGAGCGGTTTACCCGCCGCCTCGGAGACCTGACGGTCGATCTCCGCCCACATCGGCGTTTTCACGATGCCCGGGCAGTAGGCGTTAACGGTGATCCCCAGCGGAGCAAGATCCCGCGCGGCGGTCTGGGTTAGGCCGCGCACCGCGAATTTACTGGAACTGTAGACGGCCAGCTCCGGGTTACCGGTGTGGCCCGCCTGGGAGCAGGCGTTGATGATCTTGCCGCCGTGCCCCTCTTTGCGGAACGCGTCAATCGCGGCCTGGATCCCCCAGATCACCCCTTTCACGTTGATGTTGTAGACCTTGTCGACAATCTCCGGCGTGATGGATTCGATTGGCGTGGACGGCGCAACCCCGGCGTTATTGACGATCACGTGGAAACCGCCCAGCGCGGTGCGGGCTTTCTCTACCGCCGCAAATACCTGCTCGCGGTCAGAGACGTCCACCTTCACGGCAACGGCTTTCCCGCCGTTACGGATGATTTCATCGGCTACGGCTCTGGCCGTCTCCGCGTTATAGTCGGCGATGGCGACGGCAAAGCCATCTTTCACCAGGCGAAGCGCAATCGCTTTACCAATCCCCTGGCCTGAGCCTGTTACGAGAGCAACTTTTTGCATTTCTCTGTCCTTATGTTGAGTCACAAAATCTGGCTGAGATGGAGCTGGCCCATCAGCAGCGGGTTATCGCTGTAGTCGACGGGAATGGCCACCACGGCCGGGCCATCCACATCCATCGCCGCGCGCAGCGTGGGTTCGAGCGCGTCGGCGCTCTCCACGGCAAAGCCTTTCGCGCCAAAGGCGTCGGCATAGACTTTGAAATCGACCGGGCCGAACTCGACGCCGGAAAGACGCTGGTATTTTTTCTCTTCCTGAATAGCAACCATGTTGTAGCCGTTATCCACCCAGATGATGTGCAGCACGTTAGCGTTGAGGCGCACCGCGGTTTCCAGCTCCATGCTTGACTGCAGGAAGCCGCCGTCGCCGGAGACCGACACCACCTTGCGGCGCGGGTTGACCAGCCACGCGCCAATCGCCCACGGCAGCGCGACGCCCATGGTCTGCTGACCGTTGGAGATCATCACCTGACGTGCACGGAAGCTGTAGAGGTAGCGGGCGATCCAGATGTGGAAGCTGCCCATGTCGACGGTGAGCGTCACGTCGTTATTCACGATGTCCTGCATGGCCCGCACGATGCGCAGCGGGTGCAGGGCAAACTGGTTGAGCGAGGCGCCGCGACGATCGAGCAGATCGCGCTGATGCTGGCGATCGACCAGAATTTCGGAGGCCCGCTGGCTCAGCTCGAGCTTATGATCGATACGGTTAGCGAGCAGATTCAGCGTTTCGGCAATGTCCCCCACCAGCTCCAGATCCGGCACGTAGTTACGTTCTTCATAGGCAGGCAGCACGTCGATGTGCACCAGCGTGGCGTCACCGCTGTTCCACATGGACGGCTCGTACTCCACCGGGCTGTAGCCGATGCAGATAATCAGATCCGCCAGATGGAGCAGCCGGTCGCCCGCCTGGTTATTGAACAGACCGACGCGTCCGGCGAAGCGGGTGAAGTGCTCCTGATTCACCGCCCCGGCGGCCTGATAGGTGCTGGTGACCGGAATACGGCTTTTCTCCAGCAGCTTACGCAGCGCGGCGCTGTTGGCGGGCTGGCTCGCCATCAGCCCCAGCAGGATGACCGGGTTTTTGGCCTTTTCGATAAGCTTCGCCACGTCGTTAATGGCGGATTCCGGTGCCGGGCCCATCAGCGCCGGGCCGCTGGCAGGCAAAATCGCCCCCGTGGCGGGCTGATCGACAATATCCTGCGGCAGGCTGACGAACGCGCTCCCCGGCCTGCCGTGCTCGGCGGCGCGAAACGCGTTGGAAACCACCTCAGCAATCGCGTCCGGCGCACTCACTTCGACGGCGTATTTGGTGACCGGGCTGAACATGGCAACGGTGTCCATGCTCTGGTGCACCAGTTTGGCTTTATCTGCCCGCTTCACCGCCCCGCCCAGCGCCACGACCGGGTCGCCTTCGCTGTTGGCGGTGGCAATGCCGGTGATCAGGTTCGAACAGCCGGGCCCGGAGGTCACCAGCGCCACCCCGGCCTTGCCGGTCAGACGCCCTACCGCCGCCGCCATGAACGCCGCGTTGGCTTCGTGACGCACCGGAATAATCTCGATGGAGGAGTCCAGCAGGGAGTCAAAGACCTTGTCGATTTTCGCCCCCGGGATCCCGAACACCTGCTTCACGCCCTGCGCTTCCAGCTGGCCGACAACCAAATCGGCGCCGTGCGCCCACTGACGTGACTGTTTCTCACTGTTCACGATAGTTCTCCTGTTAGTTTTCGACGGAACGGATCGCTGCGTCCAGATTGCTGGGGTGAAGGTTGGCCTGTAAAAAAGCGCTGTCGGCGGGCAGGTCAATCATCAGCTTGTGAATTTCACCGAAGGTGAGCACGCCGCTCTCCAGCTGGTAGTCAAGCAGATGGCCCCCGCCCTGACGATCGTCGGTGATGAAGTGTTCGTGGTAACCCGCCACGTTGATCCCCTGCATATGCTGCGGCGTGCGGAACCCGACCAGCACCCCTTCGCGCTGGTTAAAGCGGAACACCGGCTGGTCGTCCAGCACGTCGGTCATCGCGCGGTACGGCGGCGTCTGGCGCGGTACGGTGCGGGTGTGGGCATGGCGGAAGTTGCCGTCAATGCGCAGCGCGCAGAACAGGTTATCGGAGGGGATCTGCTGGTCGATGACGTCGTGGATCTGCTGACGGCTGACCGGCGCGTCGAAGGTTTTACGGTACTGCGGCTGGAACCAGGTCATCACCGCGAACGGCGTTTTCTGCTCCGGCTTCGCGGCCCGGGCGCTGCCGTCGGCGCGCAGCTGGTACACCTGGCTGCTGAAGGCAATCATTTCGCCGTCCAGCTCGTTGAAGGTGCCCAGACCAAAATCACCGTGTGCCAGCAGATCGGCGATGGTGGTCTCTCCTTCATACACGCCGCTTAGCAGGGCGCTCATTAGCGATGTCTGATAGATCACGCTGTCAGGATGCTGGGCAGAGAACCCGCGCAGGGTCTCGCACAGGCTGGCTTCACAGTCGCAGGCAGATGAGTGCATCATCATGCTCGTCCTCTTCAACTTTATTTATAAAGGTTAAATAAATGTTGACCCGATTCAGCAGAGAGTTCCAATATAGAATCCATGCTGGTTTGAGACGTTTTAGATATGGAACTTCGTTATCTGCGGTATTTTGTCGCGGTTGCACGCGAGCGACACTTCACCAGGGCGGCCAAAGCGCTGGGTATTTCACAGCCTCCTCTGAGTCAGCAGATCAAACGGCTCGAAGAGGAAGTGGGCACGCCGCTGTTCAGGCGTCTGACGAGAGGTGTGGAGCTAACCGAAGCGGGAGAAGCCTTCTACGAGGACGCCTGTAAGATCCTGGCGCTGAGCGACGCCGCGCTGGAGAAAGCCCGCGGCATCGCGCGCGGTCTGAACGGTAACCTGTCGATTGGCATCACCAGTTCAGATGCTTTTCATCCCAAAATTTTCGCGCTCATTCGTCAGTTTCAGGTACAGAACATGGCGGTGCAGGTACACCAGGTGGAGGCCAATATGTCTTCTCTGACGGCGATGCTGGCGGAGGGGGAACTGGATATCGCCTTCGTGCGGCTGCCGTGTGAGAGCAGCAAGGCATTCGAGTTAAAAATCCTCGACCGGGAGCCGATGGTGGTGGCGCTGCATCGCGACCATCCGCTCGCAACAAGCGGCGATCTGGCGCTGGAGCAGCTCCGGGATACGCCAGTGGTGCTGTTCCCGCAGGAGGTCGCGCCCGGCCTGTTCGACCGGGTTTACAGCTGCTGCGAACGGGCCGGAATAGACGTACAGCACGCGCTGCAGTCGTCTCAGCTCTCGTCCTCCCTGAGCATGGTCTCTGCAGGCGGTGGATTCGCGCTGGTGCCGAAATCGATGGCGGCCATCTCTCCGCCGAATGTCACCTACCACGCGCTGAGTTCACCCGAGCTTTATACCGATATCGCGCTCTGCTGGCGGCGCTTTGAACGCTCGCGGACGGTGAAGCGGTTCTTGACGATGATAAGCGAGGAGTAGCGGCCGGTTTGGTTGGTGGTTTTTGTAGGTCGGATACGGCGTAACCGCCATCCGGCAATGCCCTTCTGGAAGCCGCCTCGCAAACCTGCAAGCAACCTTATGTAATTCATGGGCATCCCTTTTCATCCCTTCTTCGCGGTCGTAAAGTGCTTGCGTTGCGGCACATCCGTAACCGGGCGTAGGAACCCGTTAGCATAAAGCGATATTTTTTGTCGCGACAGCGCATATCCCGTTAGAATCACGGTGGCGCTGACGGAGCAGCCGCAAGGCTGGCCGTTTTTCTTTATGCACGGTATTCCTACCTCCGTCAGCGCTACCCCCTCTGAGCGTAGGAACTCATCGGGCGGTTAATATTTTTTTGCATAAAGAGGATGCCTTATGGCTACTATCCCTAGATTTTCTTACGCGCTTACTGAAGAAAGCGCTGTTTATCACCTTCTCCACGTACAACTTCCCGATTCTGCGGATCTCTTTGAGCTGGCAGACGCCTGCACTGCGTATGTTAGCGTGCTGGTGGAAACCGACGACGCGGTGACGTTTGCCACACTCTGTGAGCGATTGCTGGCTGTGCTGAAGCGGCTGCGGGAATGCTGCGATGATGAACTTCCGCAGTATCTTGTTGAACAGTTGATCGCAGGGGAAAAGATTACCTCCTGCGTGCCGGACTGCTGGCAGGAAACGACGTTGCAGGTGGATTATGCCGTGGCGTTAACGCTGGCGGTGATGGGCGGGACACTGCCTGCGAGCGTGGTGAAAGAACTCGTCGGGCTACTGCATGATATGGTCTGGCTGTTGGCGGATTTTGTGAAGGAGCCGTATATTTCGGCGCACTGAGGCGGGGGATGGGAGGCCGAGGTTCTGCTAGGTAAAAGCAGGGTTTCGGCCTTACGCAAAGTACAATGTTGTCTGTTGAATGTCCGTTAAGAGCGAGGAGAAGACATTCGCAGTATAGTGAAGTCATTACTTAAAACGTGGTGTATTAAACAGGGAGCAGGTCAGATGCATTCGCCATATTCCGCGTAGGTTTTGCATGATTGTGCCAACACGCTAAACGGCATGGCGACAATCTCGCTGTCCGCGCTGCTCACCTGCTGCAACTCGCGCAGATACTTGGCTTCCGCCAATAACGCTGGTAGCGGCGCAACAATCACGCCGGGATAATTCACGATATCCGCGCTTAATTGGTCCGCTCCAACTTAATTACCCATCAACTTTCTAAAACTGATGCCGATAACACTTGCAGCATTCATTGCCAATCCAGCGGGCAGCTGTTGATCGATCACGATAGTGCAGCGATGCGTGTTTGCGCCGAATTCCATGGGCTTCTCACTTAAGCGGTTAATGTCCAAACAGTATGCGGCAGGGCGCGAGAAAGGTGCTTGCGTAATGCAGTGAAAAAATAGTTAATTAGTGATAAATCATTCGCTAACCGCAAATATATGGAAAGGATATTCCTCTAATGAGCTTGAGCATGACAGATATTCAAATCCTCCAACAGTTGCAGCAGGACGCACGCATCACCAATCAACACCTCGCCGATGAAATTGGTCTCTCCGCATCGCCGACCTGGCGCAAAGTCCGAAAGCTGGAAGAGGACGATGTGATCCAAGGTTATCGCGCCGTGTTTACTCGAAAAAAGATTGGCCTTGATGTTATGGTATTTGTACGCGTCACCATTGATAGCTACAGCGAAGCCGAAGCACGCAAATTCGAACAAGAAGTGATGGCGCTAGATAATGTGGTTTCCTGCTACAGCATCGTTGGCTATGCGGATTTCTTATTTCAAGTGGTCGCGGCAGATATGGGTGCGTATGCGGATTTCGCGATGTCGGTGATTCTTAGATTGTCAGTGATTAAAGAGATGCAAAGTATGTTTGTGTTGAAGGAGATATAGGGAGTGGCGGCTTGGCCGATTAGCGTTCAGTAGTCTGAATATTCTATAGGTTTTTTTCAAAAAAGGATGCCTTATGTCAATTGTAACTCGGCGTGTTATTACATATTGTTTTATATTTCTATGTGCCATGGGTTTTCTTAAGTTATATTTAAATCAAGAAGTTCTATACAGTTGTCTGGGATCGTTTATAATTTCGCTAATTTCAATACCAATAGCAGACCCTAAAGTTTTAGATAAAATAATTTACTTCAGTAAGAGAGAGGTGTTTAAACGAAACTTAAAGAAAACTATTGATAGTTATCAAGAAAGCTTTAACATTCCAAGTCTAGTTACGAAACTAAAAATTGATGTTAAAAAATACTTCGAAAAAGAAATTCTTGATAAAAAATTCATTGATAAGTCTTCTGACTATGAGTGTGCAGCGCTAATGTTTGCAATGCAGGATGAAAAAAATCCATTCACGATAGCACCTGATCTTTCTGTTAGTGACTTTAGAGAAATAGCTAGAAAGGCAGCTATGAATATTCAGTATAGGACAATACTTTTGTCTAATTCCTTGCAAAACTTAGGGTGTAATAATAAAGAAATCTTACTTTTAAATGATAACAAATATCATGTGGCTGAAGAATTGAAAAGTGAATCGGATGATTCATTTTATAAACGGATCTTAGCTTCTAAAGATGACGAGATAATTATCTTTAGCACTACATCGCAAGTGTCTTCTGGAATGATAAATATTATATCGAGCCATCACTCTAGTATAAAAAAGTTTAATTTCTATATTTGCAGTCCTTTTATACTGAAGCATGGTGCAATAAGAAGTATGTTTTCTGAGTATAATAATCCTTCGTTTGCAACGCCAAAAATGCAGTTTATCCAAAATGAAACAGGGACTGTTGATATCGAAATGGATGCGACGAGGCGTGTATTGAAAATAATTAGCTCAATTCATAATTTGGTTGAGTTTTCTAATGAAAAAAAAGTTTCAATAGAAGTGAATATTTTTAAAAAAGAGTATCCAGGCCTTAAGTTGAAGGTGCTAAAAAATAGCAAGTTTATACAGATTCAACCAGGGAATCTTTCATACGCAAATAACTTATATAGGTTTGGAGTTGAGACCGACTCATCAAGTCTATTTAATGATGTTTTAAATAAAGTTAACATATATAAAGAGAATAGTGAGTTTGTTGAGGAAGTACCCTTAATTTCTGATAGGTTGAATAACTTTGAAAATGAAGCGTTATCTGAGCTAACTCTTTGGCTTCTAGAAAGGGGAGTGACACCTGAAAAAATGCTAAAGCATAGAGATATGTTAATGGCAAAAATTGTTGATGACAAATTTCTTTTGAGAATTGATAAAATAACTAATTCTCTTCGTAAAGCCAGAGATGAAGTGAAAATTAGCTTAGGATTAAATCTTGACTTATGCGAAATATATACGAAAAGGTATAACTCATGTAAAACTCCGGGGATCTTTGTTGGACAAAACAATATTGGGAATTTATATCATATAACTGTTGCTACAATATTTGTTAAAGATAACAGTTTGTTGATGATTAGGAAGTCTGACAAGGCTTATGGTAATAAATTAAGTATAGTAGCCGGTCATTTAGAAAATGGTGAAAGTCCAGTAGAGGCGATAAAAAGAGAGGTTAGAGAAGAAATTGGGATTAAGTTGGATAGCTATTGTTTCATTAAAAAGGAAGTAGAAGTTCACGATAAGTGCCGACATGGTTTAGACTTGCATGATTGGTATATTTTTTATTCAAATCAAATTAAAGATATTAGCAATATTGATTTTGATGGTACAGAAATAGAATATCTTGAATGGGTGCCTTTAGATAAATTAAGTTCAATGAAGCACGAGTTCACTCAAGGTGCATCATTAATCATGGAGAGATTGGGGTATATAAGTGAATAAGATAATCATAAGACTTCCTGGTGGTGGAAGAATTAAAGAAAAAAATCAACATCAAGATATTTCTTGGTGGGGATATAGGGGGTTTCATATCGACCCTGAATTTTACTTAGGAATATCCAGTATTATAAAATCTAATCCTGATTGTATTTTTTATTTTATTTCGGGAGGAGTCGGTGCTTTCATGTATACCAACTTCTCTAATGCAATTAATCTGGATGATAAAATTACATCGGAAGTTGGATGTGAAATTGTGAGCGTCCTGCATAAAATTCTTATTGGAAGTTTAATTGAACGTGATGTACAAGTTTGTCCTGTGGAAGTCGGTCTGGACGGCTTGGATGATCCCAATTATAGTAATTATTCATGCTATTTCATTAAGCCCAATCCCAACACTCTATCAACTGACAGCCTTGCTGCCAGTGTTGCACCAATAGTTGAAGCCGATCTTATCCTGTTTATAAAGGAAGGTGCGCCAACATATTATGTAGGTTTTAATACACCCACCAAAGTGACTGAGTGGAGTATAGAGAACATTAGGTTGAAATCTGTAGAGGTGGTTGGGAATTATTTACTGGACTCTGAAGCTTTAGATATATTAGAAAATGTAAAACCAAAAGCACTAATTATTCCTCCTGAGATATTATCTAACTTTTCTTTTAAGAAAGAATCTTATGGTTTTGGTAGTAAAGATTACTACACGGAGATTAAGTCATGATTTATTCCAATATAGACATCATTTCAAAAGTTGAGGCAGGATCGATAACGATTGCTAACTACTCTGATGAATGTATGAGGCCATCAAGTTATTTGCTCAGGATGGACAAAAAAATATTTCGGATGAAAAAAACTGAGTCATTGATAGATACTAAACATACAGATACTTCAGTGTTTTTTGATGAGATTGACTTGGACGATAATGGGATAATAATTCATCCCGGGGAGTTTGTATTAGCATCATCAGTCGAAATGATTTCATTGGATCATACAGTTTGTGCCGAACTTTACCAACTATCTTGCTATGCTCGTATAGGTCTTGGAGTTAATTTTAGCTCATGTCATGTTGCGGCATCTTTTGGTGAAAATAAACCATCATCAATTACTTTTGAAATAATTAATAACTCCTGCAATTCAATTAAAATATATCCGGGTGTAAAATTTTGTCATTTAAGATTTCATGATCATGTCACGCCAGCTACTAAGACTTATAATGGGATATATTCAGAGAAGAAGGAAGCAATGCCTGCTAATTTCGCCTTGAAGCCTGCCAGATAGTTTTTAGAGTTATAAGTTGGGCTGTTTAGAATATTCAATAACCAGCCTTACTTATTTTTAGTTCCAAAAATTATATTATTGCTCCAAGCCAACTTCCTAAATCCCATCTCCCGCCTCACAATTACTTAACTCAAATTAGACGTTTCCCGTGCAATACGTAGATACTCATTCCACCAGACGCCAAACATTAAATTTCTGAAGTAAAGTATATCGGCGACTTAACTTCCAGCGCAGCGGAACGCCGTTGCGCGCATTCTCTTACTTTGTTGAGGAATACTTTGTGTTCAAATTAAATCCGTTGTTACTAAGCCTTGTGGCTGCGCAAGGTTTGATGTTCCCTATCTTACTGTCGAGGACGGCGGAGTTAAAGCCTTATTCGCCAGAGATTAATGACAATAAAGTCGGGGCTTATTGATTATGCAATGGCTTGACTCATACGCTGCGCGGTTTACCGCAAAGAGATCGACGGCAACGGCGCGAAAGGATGGCGTTACAACGCGGGTGTGCGCTGGTCGTTTTAATTGAACCGGTCGCCGTTATGGCGACCGGAAATATTTCACGTTTAAAACCCGCGCGATAAATGGAGTTGCGTCCCCGGTTTCATGATCATTAAACCTGAAACTCTCTAAAGTCAGGTGTCCTCCTTCGGATCCCCGGCGTACCGGGTCTGACGTCAAGGAAGTAGTGACTACTGGTATATACCTGAGGAGGGCGCTTGCGTCTCGTCTGGGCACGATGTCCGTATAGAGCGAGGAGCGGATATTAGTAATGAATAATTTATGGTGTTTTTTCATTTCTCAAGCGAGCCAAGCATTCAGCCTATTTCGCTAACCGGAGGAAAGGTTTGCTGACGTTGAATTGTGACAAAGAGGTCAGTGACAACTGAAATGAATGAGGTATCTGCCATATTGTGATTCGATGACAAACTCTTCGTGTAGGGAGCCATACCACACTGGTGGACTAGTGATGAGGCTGTAGAAAAGCGCATTACCAGTCATTTCATTGAGATCGTCCAGGAAATTGGCGAGGATATTCTCCTTCAATGTGGATGGCAGAAGCTGCATGTCCTCATGTTCAAAGAACCATCTTTTTACTGTTTCCATAACTATTTTTTGCGAACATTCTTCAAGTTGTGGGTGCCAGTATGCGGCCGGAAACTTATTTGTAATGGATGAATGGTACCTCGCCAAAGAAGTCAGAATGCTGTCACTTTTATTAAGTTTTACTACAAAATAATCAGATACACGATTTGCCGCATCATTCATACAGCCTACAGCTCGCATAAATCCTGTAAGTCGTTCCGCATACTTATCCATTTTTCCTCTTTAAGCTCGTAGCCGTAGCTGAATGCATGAACTGAACTTCATTACTGATAGTAACTTTTTCAGGGTATTACAACATCATTTTAAGTTCACGTATTACGCAGTGCGAGGGAACATTAAATCCTTAAATAACTCCCGAATAAAAAAAGAAGCTGTTTTAACAACGTCCGCTCCTGGCACAAAGCGGACATTTCTTTCACAGTCACCTCATAAAGTGTTCGCACACATTAAATGAGCGCCTTCATCACGAGCATATGAATACTGCACTCCATCAATGTTTCTACATTATCAACCCACCAACCATCACCTATAATGTTTCCTGTCTGAAAACAAGGGGCAAGGATGCACGTAGTCTCAAGAGCGCCTTTCGACGCAGCCACCAGACAATTTCCTAATCAAGCACCCGCTCTGGACGATCTTTACCGGGTACTAAAAAAGGAACACTATCCATCACCAGACGACATGCTAAAGTACTTTCCCAGCCTGGATCGGATGAAATCCGGGAAAAATGGTGGTCATTGATTTACCGCTGGCATCGATTAAATGCATATCCTGAGCGAGTAGATCATCAAGATAAAAAGGTTGTTAGAACCAGGAAATGTCACCACTGCTCTAGTCACGAAGATGTTACCTCGTGTCAGGGAGATCCAGGTTTCATTCGGTTGTAAATATAAGTACGGCAGAGCCCGGCATCCTGCAGCAGGCGGTAGTCCTGCCACAGGAATGGGTCTGCCCTATCGGATAGACATAATTAATTTTATAAAAATGCTGTTTCGCCACTACCAATTTTCTTCACTTCAAGCCCTTTAAATTTGATGCCAATCCCATGTTCCTGATCCAAATCGGTCGAGAACATGAACCCAAATTCATTGTCCTCATCTGGGGAAAGGTAAACTTTCAGCAAAATCAAGTCCTTTGCATCCGCACCATATATACGCTTGCTATATACATGGGTTTCAGTTGCGATTTTCTCGAAAAAATCTTTCTGTTTCTTAATAAGAAAATCGATGTCTTTTTTCATTTTTTCATCGACCGAATCAGATTCAAGGTTTATGCACTGGACGAGAGAAGGACCAAATACCGATAATACTAAATCGACTGAAACACCTTCATCGTCTTCATAAAAATCCAGTTCAAGTGACATTGCGCCTCCTATTTTATTTGCAATTCAATGATTTGGCGGTTTTCTTAGCTTCAACAGACTCGTACTTAACTCCATGATGTTTTTCGAATTGGCTTACAGACCCTGAGTGCGGGAAAGACGCTTCATGCGCGCTAGTTTTGACAAGCTGCATTGTGGAAGTATTCGTCACAGGGTCGTAATCATTCAAATGGTGCCAAGTATAATTTTCCGGATGTGATTTTCCAGTGATATTACCTGAAGCATTTGCATATCCTGCAATTTCATTAGCTGCCTTGAAATCACCATATCTGCTGCCGGTCATCTTAATTTTAACGATACTTTCTCCATGTGGATATAAAGCATCACTGCCTGAAAAATCTACCCCTGGGTACCGTGAAAGACCAGTAGGATCAATCCACCCCAACGGATTCGGCGCATACTGATAAAGGTTCCACCCGCCATTCAGCCCAATCGGATCCTGCACAATAAACCGCCCGACCTGCGGGTCGTAGTAGCGGAACAGGTTATAGTGCAGCCCCGTCTCACCGTCAGCGTACTGTCCTGCATATCGAAGCGGTTGATGCGCCATCGCTGTGCGATTCACAACCCGTGAGAACCCTTCGCTCTGATGGCGCACCTCGCCAAAGCTGCCGTACTGGCCGCTCCAGCGCACCGCGCCGCGCTCGTCGGTCACTTCCAGCGGCGCGCCGTTCAGGTCGGTGTTGAACCAGTAAATCTCACCGCTGCTCTGGTCTCGGAGATGATCCACGCGCGCCAGCGGGCTCCAGGCTTCATTCGGGTCATAAATATACGTACTGCACAGCCCGCTCTCCTGCTGCTCCTGCAACAGACGGTAGCCCTGCCACAGGAAGCGCGTTTCGGTGGTGCCGTGCGCGGTGGTGACGATTTTGCGTGTACGGCGGCCCAGCGCGTCGTAGTGATAGTGCGCCTCAAACCGCCCTTCCGGCCCGGTTCCGCGGGCGGATACCAGCCGGTTCTCGGCATCATACGCATAATGCTGTTCATACAGCCCGTTGCGGCGGCTGACCAGGTTGCCCCAGTGGTCGTATTTCATAAACAGCGCCTGCCAGTGCTGCAGGCGGTTATCCGTGACCGGTACCGCATCGTCATTGGCGGCGAGGTTATCCGCGGCGTCATAGCTGAACTGCGCGCGGCTGTGCCCCTGTCGGGCCTCGTAGTGCTTCAGCAGACGTCCTTCGGCGTCGTAGCCGTAATCCACCTCACCGCGCAGGGTGTCGCTAACGCCGGAAAGCTCACCGCGTGCGGTGTAGCGATACAGGCGTTCCAGCATCGCCTGCTCCGGCAGGGTCACGTCCGTACTTAGCTCACTGCGCTGCAGGGTACGTCTGCCAAGGCTGTCATATTGGCGGAACTGCTCGCGCGCGCCCTGGGTGCGGCGCACCTCGCGGTGCAGGCGGTCGCGGGTGAACTCGGTCACCAACTGCTGCCCGAAGCGGATGGCGCTGACATGGCCGGAGCCATAGTGCAGCCAGGCCAGCTTTTGCTCGCCGGGCAGCGTCAGGCCGGTCAGGTTACTCAGGGCATCCCATTCATAGCCCACCGCGCCGTTAATGCCGGATTCGCTCAGCACGCGCCCGGCGGCATCATGGCGGTATGCAATCTCATCGCTTTCGATACCCAGCGCAACGCCTTCGGCTGTTGGCGTGCGGCGGATGCGGGTGATCTGGCCGCTCAGGTCACGGACGTAGCGGTACTCCGCGTGGCGCTGAGTGCGCCCGATCAGCAGCCCGCTGTCGTCATAGCTGAACTGCTGGACGCGACGGGCGATGCCGCCGTCGGCGGCAGGCCGGCCGTTTTCTTCGAGCGCGCAGAGGAACCCTCGCGCGTCCCATTCCATATGGCGCACGGTCTCGTCCGGGCGCGTTTCGCTGAGCGGGCGGCCCACGGCGTCGTAGGTGAAGCGGTATTCCGCCCCGTTGCCGTTATCAAGCCGCAGCAGGTTACCGCGCGGGTCGTAGCGCCACTGGCGCACGCGGCCAATACGGTCGGTGAGGCTGACCGGGAGGCCGAGCGCGTTATAGGCCCAGCTCACCTCGCTTTCCAGCGGGTCGCGCCAGCCCGTGAGCTGGCCGCGTTCGTTCCACACCAGCGACTCGCGGCTGCCGTCCGGATGGATCACGGCGCTCAAAAGTCCGGCACGGCTCCACTCCCGGCGCGTGATATTCCCTTCCGCATCCTCGCTGGCAACCAGCTGCCCGAATCGGTCGTAGGTGAAGCGGGTCACGCTGCCGGAGCAGTCGGTGCGCTGCGTCAGCAGCCCCTGGTGGTTCCAGACCAGGCGCACCACGCCGCCGATGGCGTCGGTGATGCTCTCCGGCAGGTTTTCTTCATCGTCGGGATAGCGATACGCGGTGGTGCTACCGGCCGGGTCGGTTTCCGACAGCAGGCGACCGCGAAGGTCGTAGATGGCCTGCGATGAGGTACCGTCCGGGTAGACCGTGCGGGTGATGCGGTCGGTCAGGCGATGCCAGTGATACTCCGTGCGGCGGCCCGCCGGGTCCGTCTCGCTGGTCATGCGGCCGTATTTGTCCCACGTGCTGCGGCGCATCGCACCGCCGGGCAGGATGACGTCGCAGAGCTCGCCGTCGCGGTAGACAAACGTCGTCTGGCGACCGTCGTAATCCGTGAAGCGGGCAACGTTGTCGTCGTCATCCACCAGCCAGTGCGCCTGCGCGCCGTCTTCGCGGGTCGCGCGGCGGGTGCCGTTATCAAAATCATATTCGAACGTCAGCTGTTCGCCGCCGCTGTGGCGAAAGCCGACCACGCGCGGCAGGCCGTCAATCTCGCGCCAGCGGTATTCGCTCAGCAGGCCGTTGGCGTCCTCGTGGGCGCTCATCAGCCCGTCCTGCCAGCAGAAGCGTCGGCGCACGCTACCGCCCCGGCCGGTCACACAGACCAGCTGGCGCTGTTCATCATAAGCGTAACTGACCAGGCAGATCTCGTCATCCAGCCAGGCGCCGGTGAGCCTGTCGCGGTCATAGCGGCAGACCACGCGCTGGCCCGCGCTGTCGGTCAGGGCATGCAGGGTATTATCAGCGTTCCACTCGAAGAGGATATCGTTGCCGCAGGATTCAGAGATGCGCTGGAGCAGCGACGGGGCGTCATCCCGCAGCGGCGCATAGTGCCAGCGCTCGCCGCTGACGTCATACACCGACCAGCTGTCGTCCTGGTGATGTTCAAGCCAGTTCTTTTCGCTTTCGCAGTAGCTGCGCAGCCCTTTCGGGACCTTCGGGAAGGCGACGTAATCGCCGGACGGCGCGCGCCACACCAGGCCGTCCTGATACGGCTCCAGGCGGCTTTCCCAGAACAGGCTCCAGCCGCGGCCCAGCACGCTGTCGCCGGGGTTGCCGCTGCGCCAGTAGCGCTGCCAGCGCACCGGAAGACGGGAAGGCAGGACGAAGTCCAGCTCATCATCCCCGCTGAGAAACTTCTGTCCGCTGACGATATCCACCGGGCGGGCGATGATCCCCGCGGCCGCCACGCCGGTCATCAGCGTGCCGGCGCGACAGGCGATACGGGCCAGCTTGTTGATACCGGGGATTTTGCCCAGCAGCTTAGAGAGCGCCCCGACTTTGCCAGCGGCCCCGCCCCAGCCGCCGATAAGCCCGGCGAACAGCAGGGTAAGATCGGAGACTTTGTAGAGCCACTCGGGCACTTCAGACTGAATGGGCAGGGTTTGCTGCGGGTCGCCGCCGATAATGACGTTGTTCGAACCGGTCATGACCTTCGCGTCGCAGGTGGTGCGATCCCCGATGCGGGAGGCTGGCTGGCTGTTAATGGAGACGCGCTTAGAGCCTTCGGCCATCTGCTGCGAGCCGTCGTCAGAACAGTCGACGGTGCTATCGGTGGCAAGCGCGGCGGGTTTACCGTTGATAAACACGTTCGGCGAGCCGGAGGTGATGACGCCTTTCTTCGTCATGCTGGATGCCCCGGCGTCCGCGATGCTGTCCCGGGCGGCGGTCGCCAGCTCCCCGGTATAATACCCCACGGCCAGGCTGGCGCCGACGAGCAGGACGCCCACGCCAAGACAGGATGCGCCGAGACCGGCAATAAACATGGCCCCCGCCAGAATGCCCCCGGCGGCGGCAATCAGGCCACCGACAATCGTTCCGGCAATCATCCCGGCCAGCGCACCGGAGTGTCCGATATCATCGCCAACGCGTGCTGCTTCAAACATAACAACTGTCCCTGGTGTTAATGGTGGAAGCGGAAGCTCCTGAGAAGATCGCCAAACAGCGCGCTGTCGGCATCGCCCAGCGCGCGGGTGCAGGTCATGGTGAAGACCAGAATTTTATCGCTGTCGACATTAAATACGGCCTGCCGCTGCCAGATGCGTTTCCCGTCGCGCAGGTAGCTGGCATGGACAATTTCACCCTGGGAAAGATTGTCGCCAAGCGTAGCGGCGCTGCGCTCACCCTGCTTCCAGCCCTTGATGTGTTTTTCCATCAGGGCAAGCTGGCGATCGATATACGCGGCAAGCGCTTCGCCGGGGTTGAGGGTATCGCGGGAGATATTGAACGCCGGCGCATCCGCAGCGGGCGGCGCGAATACGTTGACGGTACGATCCTGATAACCCTCAGGAAAGGTGATCTGTCCTTCACTGAAAAGGCACTGCGAATGTAGTTCTGACATTGAGCGGGTCCCACCACATATTTTCAGAAGCGGCAAGTTTCGCATATGTGTTTAAGGCTGACTATCCCCAGATTATTGCCCAACGCCAGCCCTCGCCGAACGGAAAAACAGTAACCGTTAACCCGGCCCCTCGCTCCCTGCCGCCAGCAGCGGTACCACCACGTCGCTGATGGGCACCGCAATGCCGTGTTTGCGGCCGTAGCGCTGGATGACGCCGTTGCGGATATCCCACTCCATCGGGCGATCCGCCTGACGGTCAGCCAGAATCGACGTACCCAGGTCCACGGGCGCGCGCTGAAAGTTCGCCAGAATCTCCTGCGCCACGTCATCGTTCAGCTTCGCCCCTTCGGCGCGGGCGACGGCCAGCCCCTCGCGCAGGTAGGCCAGCGAAAGTTCGCTGATATCCTCGCGCCTGAACATCCCGGCGCGGCGGTTGGCGAGCACCATCAGCCCGGCGACCGCGTTTTGCAGCAGCTTGCGCCAGGCGACGGTGGGGAAATCTGCCGAGAGTTCAACTTCACAGCGCGTACCGCGAAGCGCCTCCACCACCCGCTGTGCCTGCGGCACATCCGGCAGCGTCAGGCGCGGTTTGGCGCGCAGCCAGACGGAGGCATCCGGCTCGCGCTGCGCCGGGAACCAGACTACCGACGGCAGCACCGTTGCGCCACTGACCAAATGCTCAAGCTGAGCCTTCTGCTCTACGCCGTTTTGCAGGGCGCAGACCACCGTATTTTCATCGCACAGCGCGCGCAGCCATCCGGCGCTGTCGGCATTTTGCGTCGTTTTCACTGCGATAAACACGAGATCAACGGGACGCGTAATGGCCGTCGGGTCGGTTAGTACCGGACCGGGCACCACCGTTTCACCTTCGTCGTGGCACAGGCGTAATTTCGGATGCGCGGTCCGTCCGCAGAGCAATGGCGTGCGGTCAGCGTCATGCAGTACCGCGGCAATGGTGGTGCCAATCGCACCGGGTCCTATCAGCGCAACGGTTGGATAGTCAGACATGATTCACTCCCCTTTTGCTAAGCCTGCTATCAGTTATACCACCCTGAGACGAGCGCGCCACACCCGTTGTCTATACTCAACACTCTACAGACAACGGAGTGCGCCATGCCTTTACCCGATTTCAAATCCTCTGAACCATTCACCCTTGGCATCGAGCTCGAACTGCAGGTGGTTAACCCGCCGGGGTACGATCTCAGCCAGGACTCCTCCGCGCTCATCGCCGCCGTCAAAGACGACATTAAAGGCGGTGAAGTCAAACACGACATCACCGAAAGCATGCTCGAAATCGCCACCGGCGTGTGTCAGACCATCGACCAGGCGGCGGCGCAGTTCTCGGTGATGCAGCAGAGCATCCTGCGCGCCGCGGCGGAGCAGCACATTCAGATCTGCGGCGGCGGGACGCATCCGTTCCAGAAATGGCAGCGCCAGGAGGTGTGCGACGACGAGCGCTATAACGTCACGCTGGAGCGCTTTGGCTATCTGATTTTGCAGGCGACGGTGTTCGGTCAGCACGTTCACGTCGGCTGCCGGACCGGGGATGACGCCATTTACCTCCTGCACGGCCTGTCGCGCTTCGTGCCGCACTTTATCGCCCTGGCGGCCGCCTCGCCGTATATGCAGGGCACGGACACGAAGTTCTCCTCGTCGCGGCTCAACATCTTCTCGGGATTTCCGGATAACGGACAGATGCCGTGGGTCAACAGCTGGCAGGAGTTTGAAGGGCTGTTCCGCCGCCTGAGCGCCACCAGCATGATCGACAGCATCAAAGATCTGCACTGGGATATTCGCCCCAGCCCGCATTTTGGCACCGTGGAGGTGCGGGTGATGGATACGCCGCTGACGCTCGGCCACGCGATTAACATCGCCGGATTGATTCAGGCCACGTCGCACTGGCTGCTGACCACGCGGCCGTATAAGCATCAGGAACGGGATTTTCTGCTCTACCGTTTTAACCGTTTTCAGGCGTGTCGCTACGGGCTGGAAGGCATCCTGACGGACGTGCATACCGGGGAGCAAAAAACCGTGGCGGAAGACATCGCCTGGCTGCTGGAGCAGGTGGCACCGTCGGCCGAGAAGCTCGGCGCAACGAGCGCAATCAATGAAATTGCCCTGCTGTTAAAGCAGGGCAAGAGCGAGGCGCAGCGCATGCGGGAGTTTATCGCCGACGGTGGCTCGCTGATTTCTCTGGTTCAGAAGCACTGCGAGCTGTGGGCGACGAGTCCGTAAGTCCGTGGCCCCACTCGCGCAGGCGCTGGAACAGCACGAACAGCGCGGGGATAAACAGGATCCCCACCACGGTCGCCACCAGCATGCCGCTGAACACCGTGGTGCCGATGATGCGGCGGCTCTGGGCACCCGCCCCGGTCGCCAGCATCATCGGCAATACGCCGATAATGAACGACACGGCGGTCATCATCACCGCGCGGAAGCGGCGCGATGCCCCTTCCCGCGCGGCATCGACAATCGCCATTCCGTCCATGCGCCGCGCGCGGGCGAACTCCACGATCAGGATCGCGTTCTTGGCGGCAAGGGCTATCAACAGCACCAGACCAATCTGCACGTACACGTCGTTGGCGTAGCCCGCCAACCACAGCCAGACCAGCGCCCCGCCGATGGCGAAAAGCACCGAGAGCATCACGCTCGCCGGGAGCGTCCAGCTCTCGTACTGGGCAACGAGGAACAGCCACGCCATCACCACCGCCGCCAGCACAATCCATATCGCCTGATTGCCGGTCTGCTGCTCCTGATACGACATTCCGCTCCAGGCGTAGTCGTACCCCGCTGGCAAATTCTCCGCCAGAATCTCGCCCATCGCCGCCATCGCCGTGCTGCTGCTCACCCCAGCCGCTGCCGAGCCGCTCACCGAAACGGACGGGAACTGGTTGTACTGCTGCAGGAACGGCGCGCCGACGGTCGGCGTGATGGTGACGAGGTTGCTCAGGCGTACCCGCTCGCCGCTGTTGCTGCGCACGAACAGCTCGCCGATCTGCTCGGCGCGCTCGCGCCACTGCATCTCGTTCTGCATCACTACGTGGTAGACGCGGTTGTTGACGCTGAAATCCCCGGCGCGCGTGCCGCCAAAGGCGGTTTGCAGGCTGCTGAAGATGCGCGACACCGGCACGTCGAGGCGCGCGGCGCGCTCGCGGTCAACGGTCAGCGTCAGCTGCGGCACGTTGCTGCTCCAGGTGGTGAACACGCGGCTCAGCTGCGGATGCTGGTTGGCTTTCGCCAGCACTTCACGCGTCACGCGCTCCAGCTCCGCCGGGCTCTGCCCCGCCTGAGCCTGGATGCGCAGGTCAAAGCCGGAGGCGTTGCCCAGCCCCGGCAGCGTCGGCGGCGCGAAGGTCATGATGGTGGCTTCCGGCAGGGCCAGCAGCTGGCGCTGCAGGTTGCCCATCACCTCCTCCAGCGGCGGACGCTCGCTCCAGTCCTTCAGCATGATGGAGATAAACCCACCGTTGGAGGCGCTGGTGCCGTTGAGGATGTTAAATCCGGAGACCTGAATGACGTCCTCCACCGCCGGATTTTGGGCGATCAGCTCCCGTGCGGTGGTCATCACCGCTTCGGTGCGCTCCAGCGAAGCCGCTTCCGGCAGCTGAACGCTGGCGAAGAAGTAGCCCTGGTCCTCCTGCGGCAGGAAGCCTTTTGGCATCGACGTAAAGCTGAACAGCACGACTGCCGCCGCGCCTGCGGTGGCCAGCAGCGCCAGCCACGGACGCAGGTTTAAGACATGCACGAGGCGGGTGTAGAAACCGCGCGTAGCGTCCAGCCCGCGGTTGAAGGCGCGATAAACGGCCGCAGGTTTCTCCGGACGCGGAAGCAGCAGCATCGCGCACAGCGCGGGCGTCAGGGTCAGCGCCACCAGGCTTGAGAGCGTCACGGCGGTGGAGAGCGTCACCGCGAACTGGCGGTAGAGTTCGCCGACAATCCCCGGCAGCAGCGCCACCGGCACAAATACCGCCAGCAGCACCAGCGTCGTCGCGATGACCGGCCCGGCAATCTGGCGCAGCGCCAGCGCGGTCGCCGCCGTGCGGCTCTGCCCTTCCGCCATCAGCGTTTCGACGCTCTCCACCACCACGATGGCGTCATCCACCACCATGGTCAGCGCCAGAATAATGGCAAACAGGCTGAGCGTGTTGGCGGAGTAGCCGAGCGTGTAGAGCACCGCGAAGGTGCCCACCAGCGACACCGGAATGGCGAGGGCGACAATCAGCGTCGCGCGCCAGCTCTGCAGGAACAGGGAAACGACCATCACCACCGCCAGCATCGTCAGCGCCAGCGAGACGCCGATCTCTTTAATGGTCGCGGCAACAAAGGAGGTGGTGTCGAACTTCACCTCGTAGACCAGGTCGTCCGGGAAGCGCGTCGAGAGGCGCTCCAGCTCCGCGCGCACCGCGTCGGCCACGCGCAGGGCGTTGGCGGACGGCGTCGGGTAGATGCCGAGGTAGGCGGAATCGTGCCCGTTCAGCTGCGCGCCGGAGCTGTAGCTGCGCGAGCCGAGCTCGATGGTGGCGACGTCCTTCAGGCGCACCAGCTGGCCCATCTCGCCCGCGCGGATGATGATATCGGCAAAGTCGTCGGCCTGGCTTAAGCGCCCCAGCCCGTTGATGGTCAGGGTCTGCTGCTGGCCGTTAAACACCGGCGGCGTGCCCACCTGGCCCGCCGCACCCTGCACGTTCTGCTCGCGCAGCGCCTGCGCCACGTCGTCGGTGGTGACGTTCAGGGCGTTCATGCGGTCCGGGCGCAGCCAGATGCGCATGCTGTAGTCGCGCGCGCCGAACATCTGCACCTGCCCCACGCCGGGCAGACGCGACAGCGCCTCGCGCACCTGGGTGCTGGCGTAGTTGCTGACGAACAGCGGCGTGTGGGTGTTGTTCGGTGAGTAAAGACTTACCCCCATCATCAGGTTGGTGGCACGCTTGCGCACCTGCACGCCATTTTGCTGCGCCTCGGTCGGCAGCTGCGCCACGGCCTGCGCCACGCGGTTTTGCACGTCGATGGCCGCGAGATCCGGATCCGTGCCCGCCGCAAAGGTAATGTTCAGGCTGTAAGTGCCTTCGTCCGAACTGGTGGACTCCATGTAGAGCATATGGTCCACGCCGTTCAGCTGCGTCTCCAGCGGCGTGGCGATGGCCTCCGCCACGTCAGCCGAGCTGGCGCCCGGCCAGCTGGCAGAGACGTTCACCACCGGCGGCGCGATCTGCGGGTACTGCTCCACCGGAATAATCCTCAGCGCAATGGCCCCCAGCAGGGTGATGACCAGCGCAATCACCATCGCGAAGCGCGGGCGTTTGATGAAAAACGTCAGCATGATGGCTCCTTAATTCAGTATCTGGACGGCAGCGCCGGGCTGCACGCGCTGCGCACCGTCAGTAATCGCTCGCTCACCGGACTTCACGCCGGATAAAATCCGGAACTGCTGGCCGATCTGTCCGGCGACCTTCAGCGGGCGCATTTCGGCTTTTCCGTCGGCATTTACCACCCAGGCAAAAAACCCGTCGCCGTTCTGCTGCACCGCTGCGGCAGGCAGGGTCAGCACCGGCTGCTCGCTTGCCGGACGCAAAAACACGTTCACATTGCCGCCGGGCAGCAGCTGATGGCGCGGGTTGGCAAACTCGGCGCGCAGCATCACGCTGGCGGTACGCGGGTCAATGCGGTTATCCACTGACGTCAGCTCGCCGCTGACGCGCTGTCCGTTGCTGTCGATCAGCGCCTGCCAGGCACGCTTCATGGCGTTGATATCCGCATGCTGTCCGGCTTTGGTGGAAAATGCCCCCTCTTCCAGCGCAAAGGCGATGCGGATGGGATCGAGCTGCACCACCTCCACCAGCACGCCGCTGGCAGGGTTGACCAGGCTGCCGACGTGGAACCGGCTGTGCCCTACGCGACCGTCAATCGGTGAGGTGATGCGGGTGTAGTTCAGAGTAACATTACGGGTTTCGAGCCGGGCTTTTGCCTGCTCCAGCGCGGCGCTCGCCACGTCCCGCTGCATGCGGGCGTTGTCCACGTCGTGACGGCTGATGGCGTTGCTGCTGCCCAGGCTTTCAAAGCGGGAAAGCTGCTGCTGCGCCTGGCGCAGCGTGGCTTCGGCGCTTTTCACTTCGGCCTGCGCCAGGCGCAGGGCTGCGCGCGGCTCGGCGTCGTCCAGCTCAAACAGCACGTCACCTTTTTTCACATACTGCCCGTCGCGGAAGTTAATTTTGGTAATCATGCCTTCCGTACGCGCCCGTAGCTCAACGGTGTGGATGGCTTCGATGCGGCCCGGGATCTGGCGCTCGGCGGCGTGGGCGGTTTGCTCCACGGTGGCGACGCGAACGGGGATCGCGGCAGCGAAGACGGGTTGCAGGGTACTGACAAGAAGTGCGAACAGGAGTGGAAGTTTCATGGGAGTACCTCAGCGTTGTCTCCCCTCACCCCGGCCCTCGCCCCACAGGGGCGAGGGAGAAAACCGAGCCCAAGGGAGAGTATCAGACTGCCCCCTCTCCCCTGTGGGGAGAGGGTTAGGGTGAGGGGTAAGGTTTTAGTTATGCAGACTTACGGAACCTGCGGGTCAGTCGCTTCTCGATTTCGACGACGAAGAACATTACGCCTGCAACGGCCAGGGTCACAAACCAGTAGCGCAGCGGCAGGGCTTCGGTGCCGAACAGCATCTGCATAAACGGCAGGTAGATAATCGCCGCCTGGAGCAGGAACAGCACGCCCGTCACCAGCCAGATCCCTTTGTTTGCCAGCAGACCACGGTTGAGGGAGAACCCTTCGGTGTTGCGGCAGTTAATCATGTATACCCACTGGGCGCAGACCAGCATCTGCAGCAGCACGGTGCGGATGAACTCCGCGCTGTGGCCGCGCGGAGCCAGCCAGGCTTCCAGCGCAAAGGCGGCGATGGCAATCATGGTACCGACGAAAGCCACGCGCCAGACGGCGTAGGCATCCATCACGTGCTGCCCGGTCTGACGCGGCGGGCGGCGCATGATGTTGCGCTCGGCAGCTTCGAAGGCCAGGCCGAAGGAGAGCGTGGCTGAGGTGGCCATGTTCATCCACAGAATCAGCACCGGCGTCAGCGGAATAATGTTCCCCGCCAGCAGCGCAATCACAATCAGCAGCCCCTGCGCCAGGTTGGTCGGCATGATGAACAGGATGGTCTTCTTCAGGTTGTCGTAAACGCGACGCCCCTCTTTCACCGCGCTGGCGATGGTGGCGAAGTTATCGTCCGTCAGGACCATATCCGCCGCCTCTTTGGTCACTTCCGTGCCCTTGATGCCCATCGCGATGCCCACGTCCGCCTGACGCAGCGCCGGGGCGTCGTTTACGCCGTCGCCGGTCATGCCAACGATTTCGCCTTTGTCCTGCAGCGCTTTCACCAGGCGCAGCTTATGCTCCGGGCTGGTGCGGGCGAAGATGTCATACTTCACCGCGGCTTCCGCCAGCGCGGCGTCGTCCATCGTCTCCAGCTCGTAGCCGGTGACCGCCTGCTCGCTGTTGGCGATCCCCAGCATCTGGCCGATGCTCATCGCCGTCTGCGGGTGATCCCCGGTGATCATCTTCACGCGGATCCCCGCCTGCTGGCAGGCGTTAATCGCATCAATCGCTTCCGGGCGCGGCGGATCCATCATCCCGGCGATGCCGAGGAAGATCAGGCCGTGGCTCAGGTCTTCGTGCGTCAGTTCCTGCTCGCCGTTCGCCGGCTTGAACGCCGCGGCAACCATGCGCAGCCCCTGACGCGCATAGCGCTCCATCTCACTTTCCCAGTACGTGCGGTTGAAGGCTTCTGCACCGTGACGGGTCTGCTGCTGCGAACACAGGGCAAAAATCACGTCCGGCGCGCCGGTGATCAGGATCTGCTCCTCGCTGCCAATCTGGTAGTGGGTGCTCATGTACTTGTACTGCGAGTCGAACGGGATCTTGTTAACCAGCGTGGTCATTACCGGCTCAAGGCTGGCCTTCGCCGCCAGCACCTTCAGCGCGCCCTCGGTCGGCCCACCGGTGATGCCCCACAGGCCGCGCTCGTCCTGAATCAGCTGGCTGTCGTTACACAGGTCGATGGTACGCAGGTACTGCTCCAGCACGGTGCCCGGCTGGATGTGGACCGGCTCGTCGCTACCTTCCAGATAGATGTTGCCTACCGGCTCGTAGCTGTTGCCGTCCACGCGGTAGCAGGCGTCGGCGGTGATGATCGCTTTAACCGTCATCTCGTTCATGGTCAGGGTGCCGGTTTTATCCGAGCAGACCACGGTCATCGCGCCGAGCGTTTCAACCGTCGGCAGCTTGCGGATAATCGCCCGCTTGCGCGCCATCGCCTGCACGCCCAGCGAAAGGATGATGGAGATAATGGCCGGCAGACCTTCCGGTACGGAGGCCACCGCCAGGCTAATCAGGGAGAGCAGGAGCTCGCCCATCGGGATCTCGCGGAACGCCAGGCTGAAGACAAACAGCGCGGCCATCATCGCCAGAATAATCACGAAAATCGCTTTACCCAGCTTGTCCATCTGCACCAGCAGCGGCGTACGGTGCTTTTCGATACCCGCCATCATCTGGTTGATGTGGCCGAGTTCCGTATCTTTACCGGTCGCGGTGACCACACCGATACCGCCGCCCGCGCTGACGGTCGTCCCGGAGAAGACCATGTTGGTGCGATCGCCCAGCGGTAATTCCCCGCTAAGTGGATTAACGTGTTTATCCACCACGGTGGATTCACCGGTCAGAATCGCCTCTTCCACGCGTAAATTATGCGCTTCGATTAAACGCATATCCGCCGGAATACGATCCCCCGCGCGTAATACAATAATATCGCCCGGGACGATTTCAGTTGTGGGGATTGTTTCGTGACTGCCGTTACGAACAACGCGCGCCTCGCTGGCGAGCATATTACGAATACTCTTCAGGGATTTTTCCGCGTTGCTTTCCTGAATATGACCAATTAGAGCATTGATTACCGCGACGCCCAAAATAACCAGCGTATCAACCCAGTGGCCCATTACTGCCGTTAATACGGCGGCGGCCAGCAGGACATAAATCAGCACATCATTAAAATGGGCTAAGAAACGCAGCCAGGCGGGTTTGCCTTTTTTCTCCGGCAGCGCGTTCGGACCTGTTTTTTGCAGACGCGCCTGCGCCTCTGCACGGTCCAGACCGCTTGCCTGGCTCTGCGCATGTGCAAGAGCCTGCTCTACGGTCTGCTGGTATGCCAGCCCGCCGGAAGGCGGCACGTTAGGAGTCAATTTTTTTTCAGTCATCGTATTTTTCCTTCAATTTCCGGTGAACAGAAGCCTGAATTCCTTTCGGGCTTAAATAAATTCATTTTAAAGTCTTGCGGGTAAAATTGATCTACCGCAATATAATGACTTCTCGGTTATTCAAAATTGATTAAAACTATTTCGATGACCCGATTTTTACAAAATATTTCTAAACCAAAACTAAACGAGGGGGAACCATGTGGGGTATTTATCGCGGGCGCAGACTGGTGTTATACGTTATCGCGACCATTGTTATTGCCACGTTAATTGGTTATAGCACCTATACATTTGTAAAATTATTTTCCTGATGCGGACGTTTATTTACATAACGCGATATTAATATAAACGCCGGGTCGTATGTTGTTATTTGCGCGCAGTAATAATGTCTTTGTTTTATTCAAAAAGGTCAGCGGGGCTGATATTGCTTTACGTTACAGAATGCCGGACAATGACATTTTTAACTGACGCTTAACATTACGATGAAACACCCGCTAGAATCGCTGCTCACCGCAGGCGGCATTTTATTACTGGCCCTGCTTTCCTGCCTGCTGTTACCCGCACCGTCGCTGGGTCTGGTGCTGGCGCAGAAGCTGGTTCAGACCTTTCACATGGTCGATCTTAACCAGCTCTATACCATTCTGTTCTGCGTGTGGTTTTTACTGCTCGGGGCGATTGAGTTCTTCGTGCTGCGTTTCGTCTGGCGACGCTGGTTTTCACTCGCGTCCTGAGCCAATAAAAAAGCCGGGTGGCGGCTTCGCCTGGCCCGGCTTGTTTTGGTTTGCGTTCAATGCGCCCGGCTGTGGTTCTCCTTGCGGTACGCTCCAGGCGGCTGGTTGAACGTACGGGTGAAGATACGGGTAAACGTCTGCTGCGAGTCAAACCCGTAACGCAGGCAGATGTCGTACACCCGGGCGTCGGATTCACGCAGATCGCGCGCCGCCAGCAGCAGCTTACGTTCACGGATATAACGCCCCAGACTCTCCCCTTTGTACTGCATAAACAGCCGCTGCAGGTGCCATTTCGAGTAACCCGCGTGGCGGGCAATCTCTTCTATTCGTAATGGCTGGTGCAGATTGTCGTCGATCCATTCGACGATAGTGTCGATGACTTGAGCGGAAATGGTCATACTGCTGTCCCCCTCTGCTTCTCGCTTAAACATTATTCCCACCACGCACGAAAGGTTTGTGCGCTGTCGCTTACCCGGACGGGCTCGCCCAGTTCCGGCGTCAGCAACCGATAATTTTTATCCTTGCTGGCTTTTGCCAGCTGGATCAGCGGATCGTTCCAGGCGTGTTTCGCCAGCACGAAGCGTCCGTTATGCCCCGGCACCACGGCTTTCGCGTTCAGGTCCGCCGAGGCCTGCGCCGTTTCCTCCGGCAGCATGTGGATGTACTTCCAGTCCTGGTCGTACTGGCCGTTTTCCATGATGGCTACGTCCACTTCGCCAAACTGTTCACCGATGGCCTTGAAGTGCGGGCCGTAACCGGAATCCCCGCTGTAGTAAACATTCTGCTCTGGCGTAACGAACATGAAGCTGCCCCACAATGTGCGATCGCGTTTGATGCCGCGACCGGAGAAGTGACGCGCTGGCAGAACGTGCACCGTCAATTCATCGCTGATGCTTACCGACTGGTTCCAGTCGCGCTCGTCAATAATCTCGGACTTCATCCCCCAGTAGCGCAGGTGGGATCCTACGCCCAGCGGCGTCACCACGCGCTTTACCTTCGGCATTAGCGCCCGGATGGTTGCGTAATCCAGATGATCGTAGTGATCGTGCGAAATAATCAGCAGGTCGATCTCCGGCATGCGTTCAGCGCGCCACGGATACTCGCCGGCAAAGGCCTTATTGAGGAACGAGAACGGCGCGGCATAGTTGCCAAGAACCGGGTCAATCAGGATGCGTTTACCCGCGAGCTGCAGATACCACGATGAGTGACCGAGCCACACCAGTGTGTCCTGCTCCAGCGGCAGGCTCGCAAGATCGGTTTTCACCAGCGGCAGCGGCCGGGTCGGGCGGGCGTTTTCGGTTTTTTTGGTCAGAAACTCCCACATCGCGACCAGCATATTTTTGTCACCGTTATAACCCGGCGTCGGCAGCGTGTTGTGGAATTTCCCCTCGCGATACTGTGGGGAGGCCTCCACTTCAGTGAGCCTTTCACCCTGCGGCGGCTGGCCGAATCCGGCATTCAGAACAAACGGTAAACTCGCGGCTGAAGCAATAATCATGATTAACACCACGCAGATGAAGAGAGGTTTTTTCATATCCTGACCCGAAAACGCGCCCCATCCGATAGCGTGCGCAGGGTAAACTTGATTATGAGTGAGTAAGCACTCATTATAGATATGATGATAAAGTCGTCAAGACGTTTTCGATCTTTGACATTCCGCGTTGCAGCGTGTCAAAGCACGTGTTTCAATCAGGGTTTTTATAATTGACAGGAGGAAAAATTTAGTGGCACGTCCGAAGAGTGAAGATAAAAAACAGGCCTTACTGGAAGCCGCAACGGTGGCGTTTGCACAGTCAGGTATTGCCGCCTCAACGGCGCTTATTGCCCGTAAGGCGGGCGTCGCCGAAGGCACCCTGTTCCGCTACTTTGCTACGAAAGACGATCTGCTGAATGCCCTCTATCTGCACCTGAAGCAAGATCTCTGCCAGACCATGCTCGCGAACCTCGATCGCACCATCACGCTGCCTAAAGAACATACCCGCAATATCTGGAACAGCTATGTGGACTGGGGTATTCGTAACCCCGTTGCGCATGCGGCGATCCGCCAGATTGGCGTCAGTGAAAAGCTGAGCGCCGAAACGGAACAGGCGGTGAAAGAGATGTTCCCGGAGCTGCATGAACTCTGCCGCCGCTCGGTGCGTCAGGTGTTTATGTCTGATGAATTTAAAACGTTTGGCGATGCGCTTTTCTTATCGCTGGCCGAATCCACGATGGAATTTGCCACCCGCGATCCGTCCCGCGCCGTTGAGTTTAAAGCGCTCGGCTTTGAGGTGATGTGGCGCGGGCTTGCCCAGGAAGAGAGCGATGGACAGTAAAACGTTGCAGGAGCACGCAAAACGCGTGGCGCTGGAGCTGCCGTTCACCGAACACTGCTGGCCGTTTGGGCCGGAGTTTGACGTGTTTAAAGTGGGTGGAAAAATTTTCATGATTGTGGCCGTCGCACACGGGCGGCCGCACGTCAGCCTGAAGTCAGCCCCGGAAAAATCGCTGTTAAATCAGCAGATTTATCGCGGCGTTGAACCGGGCTATCACCTCAACAAAAAGCACTGGATTTCCCTTTACGGCACTGAAGACGTGACGCCGGAACTGGTTACCGATCTCATTAATGATTCCTGGCATCTGGTGGTGGATAAACTGCCGAAAAAAGACCAGAAGTGGATCCGGCCGGTCTGATTGTTCGTCTGAGACGAACAGATTAAGCGCTCGAATTGCCCTTATCTTTTTCCGCGTCCCGCTGTAATCTGCTCACCTTTCGCGCCCGCACGCGGGCGAATTTCATCATCAGGAGTTGTTATGGATATCATTTCTGTTGCGCTGAAACGCCACTCCACCAAGGCGTTCGACGCAAGCAAAAAACTGACCGCTGAAGAAGCGGAAAAAATCAAAACCCTGCTGCAGTACAGCCCGTCAAGCACCAACTCCCAGCCGTGGCACTTCATCGTGGCCAGCACCGAGGAAGGAAAAGCGCGCGTGGCGAAATCCGCTGCGGGCACCTATGTGTTCAACGAACGCAAAATGCTGGATGCCTCTCACGTGGTGGTGTTCTGCGCGAAAACCGCGATGGACGATGCATGGCTGGAGCGCGTTGTCGACCAGGAAGAGGCCGATGGCCGTTTCAACACGCCGGAAGCTAAAGCCGCGAACCATAAGGGCCGCACCTACTTCGCCGACATGCACCGCGTGGATCTGAAAGATGACGACCAGTGGATGGCGAAGCAGGTTTACCTGAACGTCGGTAACTTCCTGCTGGGCGTTGCTGCGCTGGGCCTGGACGCAGTACCGATTGAAGGTTTCGACGCCGCGATCCTCGACGAAGAGTTTGGCCTGAAAGAGAAGGGCTTCACCAGCCTGGTGGTGGTGCCGGTTGGGCATCACAGCGTTGAAGATTTCAACGCCACGCTGCCAAAATCTCGCCTGCCGCTGAGCACGATTGTGACCGAGTGCTGATCAACACGGGCCGCTCTGTGCGGCCCGTTACGCTTTACTGATGACTAACCTGGGATGTGGATGCACGTCGCGATCGTATCTCCAGGCAAACGCAATCCAGCGCTCCTCCAGTTCGGCATATGAACTCACCGGTGTTAAGTGCCACTCTTCCCCTACCGTACCGTCCGCCACGCTTATCCGATAATTCATGCTGAACGCCCAGTCGATCATGCGTAACCAAAACCACTGTCCGTCACCGGTTTGCTCGCTGTCAGAAACCACAATGTCGTATTCGCTTAGCACCCACTGGAAGAAGGATTGGGGTAATCCACTGATTACCCGCTGATGGACAGCGCGTGGCGTACGCCAGACCATAACCTGTGTCGCAGCCCCGTGGGGAAAGGTAATTTCTTTATGAAACGTCAACCTAACGGCATACGCCGTATAGGGTTTTCCGTCGTCGATGGTGACGAGACGATATTCATTACCGTAGCGCGATTTTATCAGGCGATATCCCACCGGCAGCATAAATCCGGGCAGATGAAAATCCACCGTACCCCGCGCAAGAAACGCTTCGGTATGTTCGACGTTTCGGGAGATAAGGCCTAATTTTTGGCTGAAATCTGCGGAATCAATCATCAGTGGCAACATGGTGGTTGCTCATGGCGAGAGTATAGACGACTTAACACCTCGTCGAAATGATGTCGATTCAGTCGATGGGTTTAAGCTAAACCCAACATTACACCGGTCTCCTCCACTTAGCAGATTCGGCTCTTATTCCCTGAAACCGTCTCGCAAAAAACTTATTTCCCCTGCGCCGCCAGCCACGCCATCGCCCGCTCCCCGGCCTCATCCACCGGCAGATACACCAGCAACCGCGAGCCGTTTCGCGGCGCGGAATACCAGTACATCTGCTGCAGCGTAAAATCCCCCAGCTCGGGATGGGTAAACAGCTTGAGCTGGTTCTCCACGCCGCGCACGTCGTTGCGCTGGTGCCACAGGGTTTTAAACTCTTCGGACACCGCAAAGAAGCGCGCCAGTTTGGCCTCCCACAGAGGATCGCCCCGGTGTTCGGCCATCGCCGCCCGGAAATAGGAGACAAAGATGGGCAGCACGTCGTCGCGTCTGCCGAGGCGGGCGCGCCACGCCGGATGGGTGAGGAACAGATAAATACAGTTGCGATCTTCGGGAGGGATGTCATTGAAATCGACGCCCATCAGATGCCCGAAGCTGTCGTTCCACGCCACGATATCGAAGTTCGGTTTCTGAATGCTGGCGGGTTTCGGCATCAGCGTATCCAGCAGGCGGCGCGTGCCTTCGCTGATGCCCTCGCAGCAGACCGCCTGCGGCGCTTCACCCGGCGGTAAACCGGCTAATACAAACAGGTGCCGGGCTTCAGTTGGGGTACATTGCAGCGCTTTTGCCACGGCCGCCATCACCGCGCTGGACGGATTGACGTCCCTGCCCTGCTCAAGCCAGGTGTACCAGGTCACGCCCACGTCAGCGAGCATCGCCACCTCTTCCCGGCGCAGACCCGGCGTGCGGCGACGACCGCTGCGCGGCAGGCCGAGACGCTGCGGATCGAGGCTTTCACGCCGGGCGCGTAAAAATGCCCCGAGCTGTTTTCGGGTGTCATCCTGAAGTGAGACGACAGGTTCAGACATCAGCGCCATAAATCCCCCTGCATGGTAGTGCCAGTACCAGTATAAGCAAGAACTGGTACCCGTTTATCTGATGGTAGATGCTACGACCATCTGCTGAATGACGCAATGGAGTTACCATGAATACGTCAGTTGTTTCACCGGGTCGCGCTGGCCTGATATTGCTGTTAACCGGCCAGATGCTGCCGATGATTGATACCTCAATCACCAACGTGGCGCTGGACGCCATTACCCATTCACTGCACGCTACCGCCACCGAGCTGGAGCTGATCGTCGCGCTCTACGGCGTGGCCTTTGCCGTCTGCCTCGCGCTCGGCAGCAAGCTGGGGGATAATTTTGGCCGTCGCCGTCTGTTCATGTGGGGTGTGGCGAGCTTTGGCCTGGCCTCGCTGCTCTGCGGAATAGCGGGGAACATTGAACAGCTGCTGGCCGCGCGCATCGTTCAGGGCGCGGGTGCCGCACTCATCATGCCGCAAATTCTTGTCACGCTGCACGTGACGCTGAAAGGTACCGCCCACGCAAAAGCCATCAGCCTGTTTGGCGGCATCGGTGGGATTGCGTTTATCGTCGGCCAGATGGGCGGCGGCTGGCTGGTGTCGGCGGATATCGCCGGGCTGGGCTGGCGTAACGCCTTCTTTATCAACGTGCCGATCTGTCTGGTGGTGCTGGCGCTAAGTCGCCATTTCGTACCCGAAACCCGTCGCGAGACGCCGTCACGCATCGACTGGACCGGAACCGTGCTGCTGGCGATCATTCTTTGCTGCCTGCTGTTCCCGATGGCGCTCGGCCCACAGTGGCACTGGTCGTGGCCGCTGAAGGTTATGCTTCTCGCCATTATTCCGCTGGGCTGGCTGACGGCGCTGAATGCGCGCAAAAAGGAGCGTGAGAATGCTCACCCGCTTATCCCGCCGCGCCTGCTTTCGCTTCGCAGCGTTCGCTTTGGCATTCTGATTGCGATGCTCTTTTTCAGCGTCTGGTCCGGGTTTATGTTCTGTATGGCGCTCACCATGCAAACCGGTCTGGGGATGGCCCCATGGCAGTCCGGAAACAGTTTTATCGCCCTTGGCGTGACCTACTTTGTTTCGGCCTGGTTCGCGCCGCGGCTGATTGCCCGCTACAGCACCAGCACTATTCTGCTGACGGGTCTGGCAATCCAGATTATCGGCCTGCTGGCTCTGATCGCCACGTTCCGCATTTGGGGCGTGGAAAATACCCCCCTGACGCTGGCACCCGCCACCGGACTGGTGGGCTACGGTCAGGCGCTGATCGTGAACAGTTTCTACCGCATCGGGATGCGCGATATTCAGCCTGACGATGCCGGGGCCGCGAGCGCCATTCTCAGTACCCTGCAGCAGGCCGCGCTGGGGCTTGGCCCGGCCATTTTCGGCGCGATTTTGCTCCACGCGCTGCAGAACCATCACGGGGATTACACCCAGGCGGTGAACGTCTTCCTGTTGGTGGAAACGGCGATGATGGTGGTGCTTGCCCTGGCGACGCTGCGCATCCGCCATCGCCTGTGCCTGCCGGTGGTAAAGGTCTGCCAGGCCACCAAATAAGCCCGTGAATTTGCATAATAGATCCGCAGCCGCCATTATGGGGCTGCATCAATACAGGAGACGTTATGCAGGAATTAATTGCTCAGGTTGAAGAGTTAGGCATTGAAATTAATCACACCACCTCTTTAGTGATTATCTTTGGTATTATTTTTCTTACCGCCATCATCGTTCATTTTATTCTGCACAAAGTGGTGCTTCGCGCTTTCGAAAAACGCGCGCAGGCCAGCAGCCATTTGTGGCTGCAGATCATCACCCAGAATAAATTATTTCACCGTCTGGCCTTCACCCTTCAGGGGATAATCGTCAACGTTCAGGCGGTACTGTGGCTGCAAAAAGGCAGCGAAGCGGCGGAAATTCTCACGACATGCGCAAAGCTGTGGGTCATGGTGTATGCCCTGCTCTCCTTCTTCTCGCTGCTGGACGTGATTTTTAATCTGTCGCAGAAAATGGCCACCGCATCACAGCTGCCGCTGAAGGGGATCTTCCAGGGCATCAAGCTGGTGAGCGCCATCCTGGTGGGGATATTGATTATCTCCCTGCTCATCGGCCAGTCCCCGGCGATTCTGATCAGCGGTCTGGGCGCCATGGCTGCCGTTCTGATGCTGGTGTTTAAAGACCCGATACTCGGACTTGTGGCGGGGATTCAGCTTTCCGCCAACGACATGCTCAAGCTCGGCGACTGGCTGGAGATGCCGAAATACGGTGCCAACGGCACGGTGACGGACATCGGCCTGACCACCGTTAAGGTGCGAAATTTCGATAATACGATTACGACCATTCCGACGTGGGCGCTGGTCTCCGACGCCTTTATCAACTGGAGCGGCATGTCGGCCTCCGGCGGTCGACGCATTAAGCGCAGCCTGAACATTGATACCACCAGCATTCATTTTCTCGACGAGCAGGAACAGCAGAAACTTATTCAGGCGAAACTGCTTAAGCCCTATCTGGCCGCTCGACATGAGGAAATAAACCTGTGGAATCAGAAGAACGGTGAAGGAGAATCGGTATTAAACCTTCGCAAGATGACCAATATCGGCACCTTCCGCGCCTACCTGAACGAATATCTTCGCAACCACCCGCGCATTCGCAAAGATATGACGCTGATGGTGCGTCAGTTGGCGCCTGACGCGAATGGCTTGCCGATTGAAATATATGCCTTTACCAATACGGTGGTCTGGGCAGAATATGAGGAGATACAGGCCGACATCTTCGACCATATTTTCGCGGTGGTGGATGAATTTGGTTTGCGTATTCACCAGTCGCCGACGGGGAATGATATTCGCTCCCTGTCGGGGGTCATCGTCAGATAATCAGTTTCGGACACCGGGCGTGAAGGCAGGTGCGGTCTGGTGCCCTCACCCCGGCCCTCTCCCACGGGGAGAGGGTGAAAAGCAGATCACTTTTTTCGGGATAGCTTAAACGCCACAAACAGGAATATAACCCACACCGGCAGCAGCATCGCGGACAGGCGCATCTCATCCATGGTGCACATCAGCACCAGAATCAGCCCCAGGAAAGCGATACAGATGTAGTTCCCCGCCGGGTAAAGGAGCGCTTTGAACTGCGTTTCGCGTCCCTTGCGGCGCATCGCGGCGCGAAAGCGCAGGTGCGCCAGGCAGATCATGATCCAGTTCAGCAGCAGCGTGGCGACAACCAGCGCCATCAGCAGGCCGAAGGCCTCTTTCGGCAGGAGGTAGTTGATCAGCACCACCAGCGACGTGATGGCCCCTGACAGCAACAAAGAGTTCACCGGCACGCCGCGACGGCTAACGCGGGTTAAAAAGCGCGGTGCGTTGCCCTGTACGGAGAGGCCAAACAGCATACGGCTGTTGGAGTAAACGCCGCTGTTATAGACCGACAGCGACGCCACCAGAATGACGAAGTTCAGCGCCGAGGCGACCACGTTGCTGTTCAGATCGTGGAAAATCATCACGAACGGGCTGCTGTCGGACTTCACTTCCACCCACGGATAGAGGGCCAGCAAGACCACCAGCGAGCCGATGTAGAACAGCAGGATCCGATACACCACCTGGTTAACCGCTTTGGGAATGCTTTTATGCGGGTCGCGCGCTTCGGCGGCGGTAATGCCAATTAGCTCCAGCCCACCGAAGGAGAACATGATCACCGCCAGGGAGAGAATCAGCCCTTTCCAGCCGGTGGCGAGGAAGCCGCCGTGCTGCCACAGGTTGTCGATCGTGGCGCGCTCGCCGCCGTGGCCAGAGAACAGCAGCCACAGGCCAAAGCCGATCATGCCGATAATCGCCAGCACCTTGATCAGCGCAAACCAGAATTCGGTTTCGCCATACAGGCGGACGTTGACGAGGTTAACGGCGTTAATAATGATGAAGAAGGCCGCCGCCCAGACCCACGTCGGGACATCCGGCAGCCAGTACTGCATATAGATGCCTGCGGCGGTTAACTCCGCCATCCCCACCAGCACGAACATTACCCAGTAGTTCCAGCCGGACAGGAAGCCGGCAAACGGGCCCCAGTATTTATAAGCAAAGTGCGCGAAGGAGCCTGAAACCGGCTCTTCAACGACCATCTCGCCAAGCTGGCGCATGATCAGGAAGGCAATAATCCCGGCGATACCATAACCCAGCAGAACCGCCGGGCCAGCCATCTGAATAGCGGGGCCTATGCCGAGAAACAGCCCGGTACCGATTGCGCCGCCAAGGGCAATTAACTGAATATGTCGATTTTGCAACCCACGTTGCAGCGTCGGATTCTGATCCGACGAGGCTTCGGCGCTACCATGGCCTGAAGCGGATGACGCGTCTTTCACGTCCTACCCCTGTCTCTTTTTTAGAAGGGGCACGTTTTAACACTTCATGCTGGAGGTAGCAAGGGATTGGGGCATCCCTGCCCCGGATAACGAGATGGAACGCTTAGAATTCGTAGCCAACCGAGACCTTAAAGGTGCGCGGTTCGCCCTGCGTAATATAGGTACCGGAATCGTCCACGCTGGCCCAGTAGTTTTCATTGGTCACGTTGTCGATGCCCGCGCGCACGGTCATCTGGTTTGCATTGTGGTTCACCGCGAAGCGATAGCGCATCCCCAGATCCAGCGTGGTGTAGCTGTCCAGCTTTTTGGTGTTTGCAAGGTCAGCATATTGCGCGCCGGAGTGATTCACGCGGGCGGTGGCAGTCAGGCCGTCAATCGGCTTAATGTCGTACTCTGCGCCCAGCACGGCGTAAAAGTTCGGAATACCGATCGCATCGTTACCCTGATTTACGCCGTTTTTGGTTTTGGTTAGCTCAGCCTGCAGCCAGGTAGCGCTGGCGTTCAGACGCATCCCCAGCATTGGCTCGCCGAAGACGTTCAGCTCCACGCCACGGTTACGCTGTTCAGCGTCAAGGCCGTAGTGACCGCTGTCGTCGAGGATCGCCGACGGCATTTTGATTTCGAACAGCGCAAGCGAGCCGCCTACGCGGCCAAAGTCCGCCTTCACGCCCACTTCATTCTGCTTAGAGTGAACGATACCGGTGCTCTGGCCGTAGTTGGTGGCGGTATTAGGCGCGGTTTTGCCCGGCTGCAGCGCTTCGGTATGGTTGGCATAGAGGGAGATCGTCTCCCACGGCTTGTAGACCACACCATAGGTTGGCATCCAGCGGCTGCCGTCGAAGCCATCCGCCGCGTTTTCCGCACCGGTAATTTTGTTATAGCCGCGAATGACCACCTTCTGATGGCGGGCGCCTGCGGTGAACAGCAGTTTGTCGTCCAGCACGCCCAGCGTATCGCTCAGCAGCCAGCCCTGGGTGCGCGTGCGTCCGCTGGTCAGCGGGTCGCTGTACTTTCCGCCGGAGCCGTTGAAGTTAGTGCTGTCCGGCATATCGACGCCGGTATTGTGGTAGATGTTGGTGGTCGGGTTATCCTTCGCAGCCGACATTTTCCACGCGATTTTTTCGTTTTTGGTCATCGCAGAATAGCCGACGTTGACCTTGTGCGAGATAAAACCGGTATCAAAGTTACCGCGAATGCCCGCCATGCCGCTGACGGAATCGCTGATACGGTTGGTATCAAGGCGGCTGACCGTTGCCTTGCCGCTTTTATCCACCAGCTTCGGCGCGCTGTAGATCCCTTCCTCGTGCGCGTGCTGCGCGCCCAGGCCGGTGTAGGCGGTCCAGCCGTCGGTGATGTCGTACTCGCTGCGCCACATCCCAAACTCGTTTTCGATGTCGCTGTAGGCCCACTTCTGAGAGAAGTTGCGATCGTTTTTCGGCGGCTCGGGTACGAAATCCACCGCGGAGATATTAACGCTGGTCGGGCTGCCGTGGAAGGTTTTCTTCTGATAGCCGAGATCCAGCGAGGTGCGGAAGCGGTCACCGCTGTAATCCAGGCCGGTAGAGAGCAGCGTGGTGCGGCGGCGGTCATTCGGTATGCCGGTTTCCCCTTCTCGATGGACCAGGTTCACCCGCGCGCCAAACTGGTCGCTGTCACCGTAGCGACGGCCCGCATCCAGCGTGGTGCCAATCTGGGAATCAGAGGTATAGTCGATGCCCACTTTCGCCTGCGGGAGTTCGCCCGCGTGTTTAGGCTCAAGGTTGATCATCCCGCCCACGCCGGAGCTCGCCGCGCCGTTCATCAGCGAGTTGGCCCCTTTGAAGATCTCGATGCGATCGACCATCTGGGTATCTACTACCTGCCGCGGCAGCACGCCGGACAGACCGCCAAAGGTCATGTCGTCACCGTCAAACTTCAGGCCGCGGATGCGGTAGGTTTCCGCGCTGTTGCCATACCCCTGAACGAACTGCACGCCCGCGTCGTTAGCGACCACGTCAGCAATGGTTTTCGCCTGCTGATCTTCCACCAGCTTTGAGGTGTAGCTGATGATGTTGAACGGCACGTCCATGGCGTTCTGCTGGCCCAGCATTCCCATGCGTCCGCCGTTCGCCACCTGTCCGTCAAGGAAGGCCGGTACCAGCTGGTCGCCACCGGGTTTGAACTCGCTGGCAGGCTTAGCCTGCACGATGAGGGTATCTTCTTTTTGATCGTCAGCCGCGAAGGCTGAATGTGTTATTGCGCCAACGGCGAGCGCCAGCAGCGTTTTGTGCATGATGGTGTTGTTCATCGTTAACTCATTTGAAAGTGCGCGCAAAAATGACCCGTTGTCGGGCCTTAGAATGTGTTTGCTGAAATGCAAATGAGAACTATACGCATTATAAATGCATTAGCAAGTGTAACCGCGTTCATGAGGAGGTATGGCGAGAAAAGAGGGTGAACAACCACCCCGTTTCGGGGTGGCTGCAATGACGTTATTTTTTCTTGTAGATATTGGCCGTACCGTGAATTTTATTGTTGGTGTTCCCTGAAGTGAGCACCAGGACATCCGCGCCTTTCTTATCGGCTTTCTCAATCAGTTCTTTTTTTGCATCATCCACCGATACTTCATTCGAGGTGTTTACCGTACCGATTTTTTTATATTGAGATGCAACTTTTTTGAACTCGCTTTTAGTGAGTAGCTGTGCAGCAAAAGCATTGGTTGTAAACAGTAACGCCGTTCCCAACAAAATAGCAGTCGTCTTTTTCATAACCTTTTTCCTTGAGATTAATCAGCAACTACGAAAAACCTCACGCATTGCGGTGAGGTTTTATGAGCATGGTAGAGAATCTCAGAGAATGCCATACGTTCGGGAAAAATCTTTTATAACAACCCGTTGCATGAAATTACTAACGAATATTAAGAATATTCGAATACACGCGCGGTGCCAGCAATATCAATGCGTACCGCCGTGCCAGGGTTCCATCCAGGCTGGCTGACGGTCTTCAGGGTCACGGGCTCGTGCTGCCCGGCGAGCCCAAGGGTGAGCGTCGACAGCTGGCCGGTGAAGTCCACATCAAGAATCGAGATTGGGCTTTCATGGGAGGCACATGCCGTCACGCTCAGCTGTTCCGGGCGCAGCATCACTCTGCCCTGCCCTGTAGCCTGCGCGTTGTCCGTGGGCACCTCACCCAGGGCGCACAGGGCGTAGCCCGCGGTGAGCTGCGCAGGCAGGATCAGCGCATCGCCAAGAAACAGCGCCGTCTCTTCGTCAACCGGACGGGTGTACACCTCATAAGGCGTCCCGACCTGCGTGAAGCGCCCGGAGCGCATGACCGCGACCTGCGTGGCAAAGGACAACGCTTCGTTCTGATCGTGGGTGACCAGAATCGAGGCCACGCCCGCTTCGGCCAGCAGATCGGCCGTGGCTTTACGGGTCATGGCGCGCAGGCCGGTGTCCAGCGCCGAGAAAGGTTCATCCAGCAGCATCAGTGAAGGACGCTGGGCCAGCGCACGGGCAAGCGCCACGCGCTGCTGCTGTCCGCCGGAAATCTCATGGGGCCAGTGCGTTGCGAGCTGCCTGTCCAGAGAGACCATCTCCATCAGCGCCTCAACGCGCTGGCGCTTCTCGTGGCGGGTACCGTCCAGCCCCCAGGCAATGTTGTCTGCCACATTAAGGTGGGGGAAAAGCGCCCCTTCCTGAGGTACAAAACCGATCCGGCGCAGGTGGGCGGGAACAAAGTTGTTTTCATCAAACAGCGTTCTCCCCTGCATGACAATGCGCCCCGTGTCGGGCGTTTCAAAGCCAGCAAGAATACGCAGCAGCGTGGTTTTACCCGACCCGGACGGCCCGACAATCGCCGTCCTGCTCCCCGGCGCAACGCTCAGGTTTAAGCTGTCGAGCACCTGCACATCAGAAAACGATTTAGAAATGGCGGTTAATTCAAGCATGTCATAGCCCTGCAATTTTCTTCGACTGCATATAGAGAATGGCGGTCAGCGGGAGTGAAATCAGGATCATCAGCATCGCGTAAGGCGCTGCAGCCACATAATCAATTTCGCTGGTCAACGCCCAGAATCCGGTTGAGAGCGTGCGCGTGCCCAGAGGAGAGAGCAACAGCGTGGCGGTCAACTCGTTGCTGACGCCGAGGAAAACCAGCGCGGAACCCGCCGCCGCACCCGGCGCGGCAAGCCGCATCGTGACGCTCCAGAGCGCCTTCGCGGGCGTGCTGCCCAGGCTGCGCGCCACGTTTTCCAGCTCAACCGGCGCCTGAGCAATCCCCGCCCGCAGGTTGATGAGCGCACGGGGCATAAACATCAGCAGGTAGGCCAGGAACAGGGTAATTTCCGTCTGGTAAATGGGACGGGCGTAATGAATAGTGACGGTGACCAGCGCCAGCGCCGTGACAATGCCCGGCAGCGAACTGGTGATATAGATGCACCCTTCCAGCATCCGGAAGATGCGGTGTGGATAGCGGATACCGAGCCACGCGATGGGGATCACGCACACGGTCGTGAGAAGTGCGCCGCCCACGCCGAGCATCAGCGTCTGGCGCAGGGAGTGCCAGAGATCGGCACTCATCCAGTTTTGCACGCCGCCGAGCCAAACCCAGCGACACAGAACAATTAACGGCACGCCCAGCGCCAGCACGATCAGCACGATGAAAAACAGCTGACCCAGCGCGGCCGCCGCAGGCTTCAGCGGCCAGCGTTTCTGCTCGCGCGCGGCCCCGGCGCCAATTCGCGCGTAGCGGGCTTTTCCACGCGTCACGCCTTCCAGCATTAATATAGCCAGGCAGCACAAGGCCAGCACGCCCGCCAGCATGTTTGCCGCCGGACCGCTGAAGGTAGACTGAAACTGGTCATAAATGGCCGTGGTGAAGGTATCAAAGCGGATCATCACGTACAGGCCATATTCCGCCAGCAGGTGCAGCGCCACCAGCAGCGCGCCGCCGCAGATAGCCAGCTTGAGCTGGGGCAGCACCACGCGGAAAAAGACCTTCCACGGCGGCGTGCCGAGCGACGCGGCGACATCTTCAAGCGTCGGGTCAAGGCGACGCAGCACCGCCGCAACCGGCATATAGATAAACGGATAGTAGGCAAGTACGGAAAGGAACACGCCCGCAGAGAGCCCGTGCATGGAGGGAACAACGCTCACCCAGGCATAGCTTTGCACAAACGCCGGAATGGCCAGCGGAGCGACCGCCAGCGCGGACCAGATGCCCCGTCCGGCAAGCTGCGTGCGCTCTGTGAGCCAGGCTATCACCACGCCCGTCACGATACACAGCGGAACCGCCAGGGCCGTCAGCCACAGCGTGTTGCCGAGCAGCTCAGCCACACGCGGGCGAAACACCAGCGCCTTAATGGTTTCCCAGCCGGTCTCAATGCCAATGGCAATGATAAAACCCAAAGGCAGAAGCGCCATTAATGAAAACAACACAGCTAACGCAACCATCGGCAGTGCAGGACGCCTGCGGACAGGCTCCTGCACTCTGTTTTTTCCGATGTCGAGACTCAGACCAGACATAAGACGTTCACTTCACTCTCAGGATCACAGCAGACCGGCTTGCGTCATCAGCTCGATAACTTTTTTACTGTTGAGCGTTGAAGGTTCAACTTTCGGTGCATCAAGATCTTTCAGCGGAACCAGTTTCGGGTTGGAGGCCGCGTTCACGCCCACTGCATACTCAAAGGCGTTGTTGGTACGCAGACTTTCCTGACCTTCTTTGCCGGTAATGTACTTGATGAAGGCCTGCGCCTGCGCTTTGTGTTTGCTGGACGCCAGCACGCCACCGCCGGAAAGGCTTACGAACGCGCCCGGATCCTGGTGTTTGAAGTAGTAGAGCTGAGTGTTTTTGCTGTTTTCACCGGTTTTGGACTGGTCGACAAAGCGGTAGTAGTGATAAATCACGCCGCCATCAATCTGGCCGGCATTGACTGCCTTCATCACGGTGCTGTTGCCTTTATAGGCAACGAAATTGGCTTTCATCGCTTTAAGCCATTCCAGGGTGGCCTTCTCGCCCTTCAGGGCCAGCATCGCGCTCACGATGGCCTGGAAATCCGCGCCTGAAGGAGATGCCGCCCAGCGGCCTTTCCACTCGGGTTTCGCCAGATCCATCAGCGACTTAGGCAGCTGCTGTTCGCTGAGTTTTGCCGGGTTATACACAAATACCGTGCTGCGGGCGGCAATGCCGATCCAGCGGCCGTGCGCAGGACGATATTCCGCCGGTACCTGCTTCAGGGTGTCTGGATCCAGCGGCGCAAACAGGTTTGCATTATCCACCAGCACCATGGACGGCGAGTTCTCCGTCAGGAATACGTCTGCCGGCGACGCGCTGCCCTCCTGCACCAGCTGGTTACCCAGCTCGCTGTCATCACCATTACGTAGCGTGACTTTAATACCGGTTTCTTTAGTAAAACCGTCAACCCACGACTTCACCAGGTTTTCGTGCTGCGCGTTATAAACAACGATACCTTCGTTGTTATCGGCGGCAACCGATTGTGTGGAAAAGAAAAGGGAGGAAGACAACAAGGCAAGCGAGAAGCAGGACAGCAGGCGAGAATTCATGAACATATCCTTAATAGACCAACGGGAGTAACCACTCATAGCTTTGTGGGACAGGATTAAAGCATACAACAACGCTAATGATAATTAGTATCAATCGAGTTTAGTCGTAAAAGTGTAAAATTTCTTTTTAGAAGATTTTAGAATGATAAAAATCCAAATTTTAATGAGAGATAATTATTAGATTAAGAAAACCTTAAGCCTGCCTGTAATGAATTAATTAGCCTTCTATTTATTATAACGCGAAGGTAAATCTGTTATTCATGCGCCCGGCAGATATAAAAGCCCCGATATTGCGGGGCTTTGTATGCTTATCCGGAGGTAGCTAAATTTATAAGGCTACTCATTTAAAAAGCATCACATAACCGCATGAGGGGCATACACAGGATAGGTGAAGAACAATAAATGCAGGCCGTTCAGCCCAAAATGGAATAACGTTGCAACCCAGAGCCTGCCGCTCCACATCCACGCCAGGCCGTAAATAATGCCTGAGAGGCTGGCAAAAATAATCAGCAGTAAACCGCCGCTATAATGCATCAGCCCAAAGATGACTGAGGCAATCAACAGCGCGACAACAGGATGAACGATCCGGGACAATCGCTGCTGAAGGTAGCCTCTGAACAAGGCTTCCTCGGCCAAAGAGACGAAGAAAACATTCGCAAGGGCAAATTGCGCGAACCATTCTGGCGCATGTGGCTCAATTCTCAGCCCGCCCAACGCCACAGCCAGAAGTAACAGCGCGGGTACCGCAAGAACCAATATCGCCCAGCCGACCTTGCCAGCTTTATAGAGGGGTTTTGCTACGAATAACGTTGGCATACACGTAATTAAAAAGAACGGCACCACCGCCTTGTCCATATTAAAGTACATACTGAACGGTTTGCTTTGCGGACCAACGACGACAGCATCCAGCACCTTTGGGTTATGAAAACCCGGGATCACATGCAAAACCAGGGCAACGGCGATGACCACGCACAGGCCTTCGACCAGATATGTGTATTTATTATTTTTATTACGTAGCCATTCAACAACAGACCAGCCAACAACGATTGATGCAATAACCAGCAGCGCCGGGGCGTCAAGAATACTCTGTTTCCAGCCGAGAAATGCCGTTAATCCCAGCATCAGGTAAGCCAGGCTTTTATTAAGAGAGAGTGCGGCAAGCGAAGTTGCGAGTAGATACCACATAAATGTCCTTCATGACCGGTAAGTTTTAGGGGTGATGTCCCAAATATGTCCCACAATGGAAATCAGGAGGATGTGAAGGAGGCGTAACTCTATGAAATTAAATGGCACGCCCTGTAGGATTCGAACCTACGACCTACGGCTTAGAAGGCCGTTGCTCTATCCAACTGAGCTAAGGGCGCACTGAGAAGTGTGTACTTCGCGGCGGTGAAACGCGAAGAATTATACGGTCAATGGCAGGTGAGTCAATGCCTTTTCCGTTTTCAGAGTCAATTACCGCTAGCCGATTGTAAATACGGCTATTTTCTCAACATTTTGTCCTGTTTCACCGTAAAATTTAGCGCTGCGAAAAGGCTTAGTTGCATTTAAGTAACGCCTGCTGTTTTCCCGAACGTCAGCTCGTCACACTAGAGTCAGGTATCCCGGCCGCCTGGAGGCTGACAGACAACAGGACAATGGAGTGACAGCGCAAAACCTGATCGATACGCCCCCCCGGTTACAGTACATATCTCAGGACATCGTCGGCATTAAGCTTGAGCCCATCGTCGCCCTTACCTCCTTACGTCAGGTTGGCGTCGAGGTCCTTAGCGTTCTGGCCGACACGCGGCACAGTGAGGACTTTTTTTGCGATCGGTCCGCAGACTGGTCGATAACGCTGCTTGAAGCGCAGCTTGCCGCGTTAAAAAATACGCCGCACGGTCATAACCTTTTTATTAATCTGCCGATAACCGTTCTGACAGAGCCCACGTCTTTTCAGCGACTTATAAGATTATCCTGCGTGCCGCTCAATATTGAGTTTGTCGACCCCGCGTCCATTTTGGCGCTTTCCGTCGCACAGAAGCAGTTCGTGGTTCAGAATCTCCATCAGTTGAGCAGACGAGGGCACGCAATCTGGCTGGACGACATCGATGACGTCTTAGTGCAGTCGTTTTTATCCTTTCGACTCCCGTTAAGCGGCATCAAAATAGATAAGGAAGCATTCTGGCGTTTACGCGACACCCCTGAGTTGAGGCAACTGGTTTCCCTTTGCTTTCAGCTTGCCGGGAAAGTGCTTATTGAAGGTATTGAGACTGAACGCGATCGTACCTGTGCACTGCAGGCAGGCGCAGATCTCGGCCAGGGGTATTACTGGCCGTCCTGGACATGGCCGGAGGATTAGAAAGCCATTTCCAGGAGGGAGACCATGCGAATGACAGTGCGCCGTTACCGGCGGCGGCGTACAGGAAGTGATGCACTGGGATTTACGCGCTCACCTTTTGCTCCCCCCTTTTTCGACCGGCTCGAATTCTTGAGCCAGTCCATCAGCCAGCCCCGCAAAACAGACGCCCCTTTTATCCTTCTGGTGACTGAGGATCACTACCTGCGCACCGGTTTTCTCAACGGGCAATTTCCCCTGAGCAGCTGCTGCGACTACGCCACGCTGGACGATGCCCTCATCGCTCAGACGCAGTGGCCCTCAGCCCGTCTGGTCGTGGATATTGAAAGCCGGTCCACGGGGCTTCTGGAGAAACTGGATCAGTTGAGACGGCATAGTCTGTTTCCTCCGTTCCTGACGCCCTGGCTGTTGGTCAGGGCCGATAATTACGACACCCGCCTCTTCTGCAAAGCGGCAGGTCCCTTTCATGTTCTCGAACGCCAGCTGAATGCCGCTGCGCTCCAGCAGAGCCTGCTGGATACCCTCCCTCCGCAGGGTACGGAGAAAGACTGGTTTTCACGCAACGAATGGCCCATCCTGCAGGAGCTTTCCCGGGGCAAGACGTTACGTCAGATTGCCCTTATGCAGAATCGTCCCTATAGCCGTATTATCTATCGTCTCAGCTGCATCCTGGTGAAGCTCGGGCTGAGCCATCGTCAGGAATTGCTGCATCTTCTTAATAACCTCTCAGACTGCACATTTTCACTCACGTCCTAACCCCTTATTTCCTAAAGCTGTTTAGGAATTTACTTACCACTTGCGTTGCATAAATGTTAATTTTTAACAATTAAATCGAATTTATAACTATTCCTAATTTAAGGACGCGAACATTGTGAAATGCCACAGAATGAACAAACGGCAGCACTTTACTCCATCCGTTAAGTGAATGCAGATAGCGTTAACAAGATGATAATGATGTAAAAACAAGCAGCTTAGCGGCAACGTCAGGGAGGAAAAAGCAAAGCGGATAACATGTTCTCCTGTGCAGGAGATGCGGACCTTCTAATCAACCAGCGCGCTTTCAGATGAAGGACTGGCGGCCTGCGAGGGCAATTGTTGAGCTCATCAGCGTGGGTTAGTCCCCCTAAATGATGGGTATTTTCGTTAACAATTAATCAACATAAAGAGATATCTGTTATTTTTTGTTATTACATAAAGATGAAAATATGCGGTAAATGAGATAACAGGATATTTCCGCTAAATTTAAAAAAATAGCGATTCAGATCCAGAAGATAATACAAACCCATAAGCGGATATTAATTTACAGGGTTTTCGGAAAAAACTTACCCTGTATAATAAGATGCGTATCAAATCTGAATAAGAAAAACCTTTTTGCCAACACCAGCCTAATGAGATGACCGCGCTGAGGCATAGTTCTTTTCATTACGTAAACAAGGATGCTTTCGCTCTTTCCAGGGAAATACTACGGTATAGGGATCTGCACATTATATCCTTCCGGCATTTCGAGAGTTTTACAAACTCTGCACAACGCTTTTAACAATCTGAGGCATTAAAAATGAAACCGGCATCCGTTATCATTATGGACGAACATCCTATCGTCAGAATGTCGATAGAAGTCCTGCTACAGAAAAATAAGAATATCACAGTCAAGCTCAAGTCTGGCGATAGCCATGAAGTCCTTGACTGTATCCGCAATCACCCTATCGATCTGGTGATCCTTGACATTGAACTCACGGGCACGGATGCTTTCGCTTTGCTTAAGAGAATCAGAAACTTAAACAAAGACATTAAGGTTCTGTTTCTCTCGTCTAAATCAGAGTTATTTTACGCGGGTCGCGCCATTCGCGCCGGGGCAAATGGCTTCGTCAGTAAGCGTAAAGATTTGGGTGAGATCTACAACGCCGTAGAAATGATCCTGATGGGCTATTCCTTTTTCCCGTCAGAAACGCTGAACTTTATAAACCATTTGGGTTCAGGGAAAGGGATGGCAGTAGATATGCCATTATCGAACCGCGAGGTCACGGTATTACGATATCTGGCGAATGGATTATCCAATAAGGAAATTGCTGAACAGCTACTATTAAGCAACAAAACCATTAGCGCGCATAAATCCAATATTTATTCCAAGCTGGGTGTGCAAAGCATCGTGGAATTAATTGATTACGCCAAAGCGCACGAACTGCTTTAACCTGAATTCACTCCCTGCAGCTTATCTGAGCTGCAGGGAGTGCGGTCAGTGCTAATTATAGTTAATCATAAAGGTGGCATCCGCATCGGCTCGTCCGGGCTGAGGGTTATCGGCAGTGGCAATATAATTAGCATAAAACGACAGTATCGCATTCCCCTGCGCATCAACCGAGACCGGCTGGCTGGCCTGCTGGAGAGCCAGGCGCGTTTTATCCGCATCCCTGATCTCTACCGCGACACGACTTGCAGTACTGGCGTCATTCAGCGCCAGCAGGCCGCTATTGCTCCCGTCGGCTTTACCCGAAAACGTGATGGACGCCGAGCCCGGCGGACAGCCGGTCAGCTTCAGCGTAAACGGCATGGGCTGCGTGCGGCTCCCGGTGGTGCTGAGCTGTTTGGTGGGCCAGGTGCCCAGCGTGACGGTCTTGTCGCTGTCGCTGCCTTCCGCGACGCAGGTAAAATCGACAATATTGCCGTAGAGCCGAATGTTGATCTCACCCAACGCGGTGTCCGCCTGGGCCTGTGTGCAAAGCGCAAAGAGCGCCACAGTGATTAAACGGATCCCGTTTCGCATATCGGCTCCTTAATCGTAATCCACGCGCAAATACCCGCGCGAGGTGAAGCGCCCTTCCGCAGGCTTATTGCCCGTCACGCTCACCGGCCAGACTCGGATCCCCACCTGCGCCTGCGCGCTGTCGTCAAGGCGGAACGGAATTTTACTTGTCAGGTTGTTAGGCGTCAGCGGCGCCCCGCTCTGATTAGCAATGATGAATCCCACATCCGGGTTATCCGACACCAGCACATTATCAGAGACTTTTTCCGCCTCGACGCGCATCGTCAGCATGGCGTTCGCCTCTACGTTGGTGCATTTAATGGCGATGGTTTTACTCTGCGATGAGACGCCCTCCGGTTTGTTACCTACGCCCGCCTTGCTGAACAGGGAGGCGCCAATGTCGCCGAAATCAAATTCCACCACGTTACCGGCATTAATGGCGCAGCTTTGCGGCACCTGAATGGTTCCGCTGTAGCTAATGGTATAGACCGGCGTGGTGAGCGGATCCGAGGAGGTGGTGGTGACGTAGACGCGGAACATGGTGGCGCGCGGGATAACGACCATGTTAATAAAACGCCGGGTCACCTTAAGGCGGAAGACAAGGCTGGAGTCCTGAACGCCAAACGGTTTGTTTTTAGAGACGTTAGGATGGCTCCCCATCTGGATATAGCTTTTTGGCGGATAAAACACGCCAGCATAGCTGTCCGTGATTTTCATGGCCCCGTCCAGATAGTCGTTAAGCTTCAGATACTGGTAGCCATCGCTCGTTCCTGTTACCTGATAATCGGTCACATAGCTACGCTTGGTGGTATTCCCGACGGTGCCCTTCGGGCAGACGGCATTGACCCCTACCCACTGCGACTTCTCGCTGAGCGTCACGACCTGTCCGATCTGGTTATTCGAGCTGTTGAATTTATCCGTCAGATCGTAATGGACTTCCGTCGGCACGCCTTTTTCATTGACGCACACGGTCGCTAATGCGTTTGTCGCGGGCAGTAACGCCAGAAGCGACAAAGCAAAGATTTGAGTTTTAATCACAGCCGATCCCCTTAAGTGTGATTGCCTGTTGCAGGCTCTTTTCAGACAAGCTGTAAGGCGCGCGACACTGGGATTGCGCCCCGTCGCCCCACTGGATCAGCAGTTCGCCTTCCAGCGGCAGCCCGCTCAGGTAAATTTGCCCGTCATCCCCCACCATGCTGGTCACGCCGCTTCGGTTTTCGCGAACCACCGCGCCGAACGGCACCGGCTGGTTGCCGCGCATCACCGTCAGCAGGGCGCGCACGCCGATGCGGGTATCAAAGCTGGCGCGCACCAGCGCGCCTTTGGTCGGCACCACGCTGCTCACGTTGTTTTCGATATCGGTGTTGTTTCTCATGGTGTTGGTATCCAGCGCCACACGGTTGTAGCGGTAGACAGTGGCATACGGCATCACCGCGTAACCACGCCAGTCGGTTCTCACGCCGGTCTGGTTTTCCACGCTGACGCCAGATGCCCCCGGAGCTTTGATCAGCACGTTGGTGTCCCCCAACGGCTGGCTGAAGGTCACGCCATCGGCGTGGCCGACCACCCCGCCGGAGAGCTGCCAGTTGAGATCGTGCTGATCGTCGCTGTAGTTGTAGCCGACGCCCAACGTGCCGTAGGTCGCCTGCCAGTTGGCGCTGGCGCTTCCGCTTGAGCCGTTGGTGCTGGCGTGTCCCTGGGTCACGCTGTAGTTCAGGTTGCGGTCTTCCAGCAGCGTGCCGCTGACGCCGGTTTGCCAGCTTGTGTCGCCATCGCTGTTCCGGCTGGCGGATGCCGTAGCGTAGGCGCGGTCAATCGCGCTGTCCCGGCGATAGCCCTGACGGGTAAAGATACTGAACGGCACGGAGACGTTAAACGACGCGATGCGGTCGGTGCCGTCGATCCCGACGGATTTGTTCCACGACCACGAGACGGAGTAGTTGATCCCCTTCATGCCTCCCGCGTAGCCCAGCTGGTACCAGAGATTCGTCTCGTCTGTTCCCCAGTAGGTCTGCTCGCTACCGGAGATATAGACCGAGCCATAGTCCCCCAGCGACTGAGAAACGTTGAGCTGGAAGCGACCTTTTTTATTCCACGTCAGGTTGTGATAACTCTGCACGTCCGGCACATCGTTATCGTTCTTGCTATCGGCATACTGATAGCCCTCCATTGAGCGCCAGGCCACATCGTCAAGGGTGTAAAACCCTTTTGTGGAGTAGCGGTAGCCCAGCAGCTGGAAGTTGGTGCCGAAGCCGTTAAGGGATTTCGCGTAGAGGAAGCGCAGAGACTGCCCTTCATGCTTGCTGTCGTCCGCGAGCTGGCTGCGGGCGTGGGTGATATCGAGCGAGACCGCGCCCCAATCGCCCAGGTTTTTTCCGGCCCCGACGGCCACCGCGGTATAGCGCGATGCCAGCTGAGTTCCGCCGTAGAGCGTGTAACCGTTGGCGAGACCGGTAATCAGGGTTCCCTGGGTGAAGAATGGCGTATCCTGATCGCTGTTACCGCTGCGGTAATCCCCCGCCACGAGGTCATACTTCCAGCGCCCTTCACGCTGCAGAAGCGGCACGGTGGAGTACGGCACGGTATAGCGCTGCTGGGTGCCGTCTTTCTCTTCGACCGTGACTTCCAGGTCACCGCTTGAGGAGGTGGGGTTAAGATCGGTGATGGCAAATGCGCCCGGCTGCACATAGCTTTGATAGATAACGTAGCCATTCTGTCGAACGACCACTTTGGCGGGCGTACGGGCGATCCCGCGCACGGTCGGCGCGTAGCCCTGCAGGCTGTCCGGATACATGCTGTCAGACGAGAAAAGCCGCCCGCCGCGAAAACCCATGCTGTCGAAGACGTCATTCCCGGTATTGCTGTCGCCCAGCACCAGTTCACTTTTCAGCGGGATGACGGTGCGCTGCGCCCAGGTGCCAATATTCTGCCACTCGCTGTGCCGCTGCCCGTTATTCTGCGTGTACCGCCATGCGCCGTTGTTACGTAAACGCCAGGCGCCATAGTTCAATCCGCTTTGCAGGTTGAGGTAATAGCTGTCGTCTTCGCTTCCCCGGTTACCGGAGAAGCTGTAGTTCACCAGTGCGGCGGGGATACCTTCATCCCACTGTTCAGGCGGAATATAGCCCCGGGCGCTGTTTTGCAAAGCCACCTGCGGCAGGCTGACGTCCAGACGCTGCGAGGCAAAGTTGAATACCGTTTCGCTGCCGGGTATAGCCGTGGTCAGCGGAACGCAGGTCTCGCCCTGCACCTTAGCCAGCTCGGGAAACGCCGCGACGTTGACGCCAAAGCGATCGAGCATCGCGCGCGTAATGCACGCCGACAAACCGCCCGCCACCGGCGGCGTGTTCTCTGCCTGCTCAAAACGCACGTCCTGGGTACCGATAAACTCATCGTTACGCCAGATATCCACGCGATAAACGCCGGGTGCCTGCTGGTGTCCTTGTTCAAAACGCGACAAATCCGCCACGCTGGCGGTATCGTCGGACAAAAAGGCCGGGTTGAAATAACTTTCGCTCCAGCCAGCCTGCGGCCAGAGCGCAGCCATCAGCGCCAGTGCAACCGGGCAGTAACGTCCCTGGTGGTTTTTCATCGCCCTGACTCTGCTCACAGGTTGACGCTACGCGCCGGGGTGATGGCACCGTAGTCATTCACGCTCTGCCAGGAAAGCGTACCGCTGGCACCGGCTGGCAGCACCTGCTGAGACGAACTTTTCGGCGCAACCATCAGGTTGTCCAGCGCCTGCCCGCCCAGCTTCAGATTAACGAGCGTGATGTAATACGGGGACGCGTTGCTGACTTTGAGATGGTTGCCCGTGCGCTCAAACCGCAGCTGGGAAAGCGCCTCTTCCGGCTGCATCGCCAGGTTGTTCGGGCGCACAAACAGCTTGATGCGTGAAAGGATAGCCAGCTGCAGCACGTTATTGTTTTCCGTTTTCGCTTTGTTCACCGACGGGATCGCCTTCACGTTCATGTAAAAGAGCGATTCGCGATCGGCAGGCAGCGCCGGCCCGGCGTAAATAATACGCAGCGTGTTTTCGCTGTTCGGCTCGCTAACAAAAAGGGGCGGAGTGACGGCAAACGTTTTTTCTTTTTGCCCGCTTGCATTTTCGATCCACGCGTTAATTAAATAACGTTCCTGTTTGTTGCTGTTGGTGATCGCCAGCGACGTTTGCTTCGCCTCTGCCGGATAAATAACGCGCGTGGCCCCCAGTGCAATACCGCCGGATGCATTTGCGCATGCAGAAACCATCATCAAAATAAACGATAAAAAAAGTCCTGGTTTAATTAGGGTATTCATCACAACCGTACCTTTAATAATGTGTTCGCAGGTGTTATGGATAAATCAACGTAAACCAGACATCCGACTGAATTTTGCCTGGCTCGAGATGTTCGGAAATAGCCCGATAGCGGGCGCTAAAATGGAACGCGAGCTCGCGGGTATCGACAGGCAGCCAGCTGACGGCCGTAGCGTTTGGGATTATCTGACGTTGCTGTTCGTCAAAGAGCGCCAGCCCGACGCCGCTGCTGACGGGTGTTTCACCCGGCCGCGATGTCGCCAGAAAGACCTGCGGATCCTCTGCGGGTGTGACGCCCTGAAACTGGATCCCCACGGTGCGCGAAACATCAACGCTGCAGTCCAGCAGCCGTACGGTGAAAGGCACATTCACCGTGGAAAAACTGCCCACACCGGAAAATGAATTGGTTCGGTACTGGCCCATGTCGATGCGCATATTCTGGCTGTCGGGCGCCACGGCGCAGCCGCCGTTCACCAGTTCACCTCTGAGATGAACCTTGCCGCCTTCGATCACCACGGTATGCGCTGATGCCGGGCAAGCCATCGCAAGGGTTAACAGCAGTAGTGTTCCAGTCCTTGTCATCCTTCGTTCCTGGCATTAGCGTATGACGGGCCTCGTCCCTGAGGCCTGAACATCCCTGTGCGGAGGAATTACTCGTATTTCATTACGAAGGTGGCGTCAGCGTTCGCCTGGCCTGGCTCAGTGGTGGCAGCCGTTGATTTGTAACGCGCGGTGAACTTCAGGGTGTTCGTCCCTTCGATCAGCGTCTGCGCAGCAGAGAAGGTCGCGCCGTCCGGGGTCAGAACGCTGGATTTGCTGTCGAGGATCTCGATACCCACGCCTTTCGCGGTGTTGTCGTTGTTACCGGAGGTGACGGCCAGCAGGGTTTTGTCGGTTGGGTCGATCTGACCGGTGAACGCAACGGCTGCAGTTTTGGCAACCAGCGGATCGCAATCGTTCAGTTCAATGTTGAATGGGATATTAGAGGTGGTGTCGCCCACTTTGGTGAATTTCGCGGTACGATACTGACCCAGATTAACGGTCTGCTCGGAAGAATCAGTATTTACTGAACAAGCAGCATTAACCAGCTCACCTTTAAAATGTACGGTACCGCCATTTACGGAAACCGGCGCAGCAGGATCCGCTGCATTTGCGGCACCCGCAACCAGGGCCAAAGTTGCAATAACAGTAGAAGCAATGTTGCTGAGTTTCATGTCTATTCCTTTAAAATGTAAATAACCCTTCCCGCGAATAATCGGGAATAAGAAATACGTTCAATTGATGAATTGAAAGCTTATTTCGGAGGAGACAAAGTAGCTCAGGACACGGTTTTTAAATATGTCAAAACGCTGCCATTTCGCCAGGTCACATCCTAATCCCGCCTAAGAAATTGACCATCCCTTAAGAAGGGTTTTTGCGTCACGCTGATAAAAACGCGTAAAGGGTGACTGACAGCGACGCTCGCTTCTGACAAAATACACGCCATCCCCCCTTTCAAACGTTACAGACGGAATCTTCTCTCTGATGGCAGCAAAGATTATTGACGGTAAAACGATTGCGCAGCAGGTGCGCTCTGAGGTCGCGGAAAAAGTGAAGGCGCGTAAAGCTGCCGGAAAACGCGCCCCCGGGCTGGCCGTTGTGCTGGTTGGCAGCAACCCGGCATCGCAAATTTATGTCGGCAGCAAGCGCAAAGCGTGTGAAGAAGTGGGCTTCGTCTCCCGCTCTTACGATTTGCCGGAAACCACCAGCGAAGCAGAACTGCTGGAACTTATTGACACCCTGAACGCCGATAAAGAAATCGACGGTATTCTGGTTCAGCTGCCGCTACCCGCCGGTATCGACAACGTGAAGGTGCTGGAGCGTATCGCACCGGATAAAGACGTGGACGGTTTCCACCCGTACAACGTTGGCCGCCTGTGCCAGCGTGCGCCGCGTCTGCGCCCGTGCACGCCGCGCGGTATCGTGACGCTGCTTGAGCGTTATAATATCGACACCTACGGTCTGAATGCCGTGGTCATCGGCGCGTCCAACATCGTGGGCCGTCCGATGAGCATGGAGCTGCTGCTGGCCGGCTGCACCACCACCGTCACCCACCGCTTCACCAAAAACCTGCGTCACCACGTCGAGAACGCCGATCTGCTGATCGTCGCGGTCGGCAAGCCGGGCTTTATTCCGGGCGAGTGGATCAAAGAGGGCGCGATTGTCGTGGACGTCGGAATTAACCGTCTGGAAAACGGCAAAGTGGTCGGCGACGTGGTGTATGAAGATGCCGCCGCGCGCGCGTCTTACATTACCCCCGTACCGGGCGGCGTAGGCCCGATGACCGTAGCAACGCTGATTCAGAACACGCTGCAGGCGTGCGAAGAATATCACGACGTAGAGGATGCGTAAGATGGCGACTTTTTCATTAGGTAAACACCCGCACGTTGAGCTGTGCGACCTGCTCAAGCTGGAAGGCTGGAGCGAAAGCGGCGCACAGGCGAAAATCGTTATCGCCGACGGGCGGGTTTTAGTCGACGGCGTGGTAGAAACGCGCAAGCGCTGCAAGATTGTCGCGGGTCAGACCGTGAGCTTTGAAGGACAGAGCGTAACCGTTACGGCCTGAGCCGTTTGATGCCCTCACCCTAACCCTCTCCCACAGGGAGAGGGGATATAAAATCCCCTCACACCCATCACGGTTATTTATCGATCCACTTCAAATAATCAGTATTTCGTCTGTTGAAAAGTGAAAATTCAGTTGCGCGTTTTTCACGCTTTGCCCACGATAAGTAGAACGTTCTACTAAAACGTTCTACTTACAATAACAGCGCAAAAAAAGCGCTACTCGGGGGAAATCAGCATGAGTCTGATATCAGGGTTTGTTAAATCGCTGTCTAAGTTATCGATGATTGGTCGCGCCTTAATGCTGCCAATTTCACTGCTCCCCGCTGCGGGCCTGCTGCTGGCCTTCGGCGATAAGTTCCACCTGCCGCTGATGATGAACGCGGGCGGGGTTATTTTTGATAACCTGCCGATGCTGTTTGCCATTGGCTCCGCCGTGGGTCTGGCGTCAGAATCCGGCATCGCGGCGCTGTCTGCGGCGGTATCGGTGTTTGTCACGAATATCACCATCAGCACCGTGCTGAGCATCACGCCGGAAATGGCCTCTCAGGGCGGGAAATACGCCATGGTGGTGGGCATTCCGACGCTGCAGATGGGCGTCTTCGGCGGCCTAATCTGCGGTATTCTCGCGGCCTGGTGCTATAACCGCTTCCACACCATGCAGCTGCCGGAGTTCCTCGGCTTCTTCTCCGGCAAGCGCTTCGTGGCGATTGCAACGGCGTTCCTCTCGTTCCTGATGGGGCTGCTGCTGCCATACGTCTGGCAGCATATTCAGGCCGGTATCGACGCGCTCTCCGTGGTGGTGAACGGTGATAATCAGGCGGCGTCGACCTTTATCTTCGGTCTGGTAGAGCGCGCGCTGATCCCGCTAGGTCTGCACCATATCTGGTATCCGTCCTTCTGGTATTCGTTTGGGGATTACACCACCCAGGCAGGCCAGGTGATCCACGGCGACCAGACCATCTGGTTCAAGATGCTGGAAGAAGGGGTGAAATCCTTCAGCAGCGACACCTACCAGAACGCTGGTAAGTTCATGCAGGGTGAATTCCCGCTGATGCTGTTCGCGCTGCCTGCGGCATGCCTGGCGATGTATCACGAAGCCCATACGAAGAATAAGAAAATCGCGGCCGGTATTCTGTTCTCCGCGGCGCTGACCTGCTTCCTGACGGGGATCACCGAACCGGTTGAGTTTACCTTTATCTTCGTGGCGCCGATCCTGTACGTCTTTAACGCCATCATGGCGGGCCTGGCCTACATGACCATGTACCTGCTGCATGCGCATATCGCCAAGTCGTTCTCCGCGGGCTTTATCGACTATCTGTCATTCGGGATCCTGCCGTCCTTTAACGGCTACCAGACCCACTTCCTGAGCGCCATTATCATCGGCATTCCAATGGGCCTGATTTATTACTTCACGTTCCGCTTTGTGATCCGTCGTTTCGACGTGAAAACGCCGGGCCGCACTGAAGTAACCGCCAACGCGGATGAGAAATCGGATTCCGAACTCGCGACCGAGATCATCACCCTGCTGGGCGGCGCGCATAACATCGACTCCGTCGGCGCCTGTATCACTCGTCTTCGCCTGGAAGTGACAAAAAGCGAGGCAGTGGATAAAGACGGCCTGAACGGACTCGGCGCGCGCGGCGTAGTGTTTGTCGGCGACAACGGTATTCAGGTGATTTTCGGTGCCAGAGCACAGTTTATCGCCCAGACCATGTCCACCATGATCGGCAAATAATAAGATACCTGAACGACACGTCTCCTGTACGCTGGGAGACGTGTTTTATCTGGCTGATAATCGGTTAATTTCAGGGAGCGGTTTTGAAGAAAGTCAGCATTATTGATGTCGCGAAGCACGCGGGCGTGTCGGTTTCCACCGTCTCGCTGGTGCTGCGCCAGAAAGGGAAAATCTCAGAGGCAACGATCGAGAAGGTCAACGCTGCCATCAATACTCTGGGCTATGTTCATAACGTTGCCGCTGCCAACCTTCGCGCCAATACCTCCAACCTGATTGGCCTGATCCTCCGTGACTTTAGCGACAGTTTCTCCATCAAGGTGATGGCGAGCATCGTTCAGGATCTCGAAAAACAGGGGTATATGGTTTTTCTCGGTCAGCCCCAGAACGACCATGACCATCTTGAGCGCTGCCTGCTGTCGTTTAAGCAGCAGGGCGTCGCCGGAGTTATCTATCTGGCCTCGGATACCCGCACGTCTACCCTGCCGGAACAGATTCGCCGCTGCCCGCTGCCGCTGGTGGTGGTCTCGCAGTCTCTGCTGGATGAAAAATGCAATCTGGTGATGCGCGATAACCGACAGGCGGCCAGTCTGGCGGTGCGTTATCTTATCGAGCGCGGTCACCGCAATATTGCCTACATTGGCGGACGCGAAGGCTGCCTTATCCGCGAACAGCGCCTGCGCGGTTTTCGCAGCGCGATGGCGCAAAACGGGCTGGTCTGGCGCGATGAATACTCTCCGGCCTGCAGCGATGACACGCTGGCCGCGGGTTTCGCCACCCGCCAGCTGCTGGAAAAAAACAACACCATCACCGCCCTGCTCTGCCACTCGCCGGATGCCATGATCGGCTCCATCTCCGGTATTCATCAGGTCGGGCGTACGGTGGGTAAAGATGTGTTTCTGACGCAGCAGGTCGCGCTGGTCGGTTTCGAAGATATGCTCCACGTTAACCTCACCTCACCCTCGTTTACCTACGTCTCGTCCGCCAGCGAAGAGACGGGGCGTCAGGCGGCCGGGCTGATTATCCGCACGCTGAAGGAGCCGACGCTGCAAACCCAGCGAATTACGCTCTCCGGGCAGCTTATCGCACGCGAGTCGGCGTAAATTCAGAATTTCGCACAGGTTTTTTAGCGCGGGATGACTGCTATATTTCCATGATTTACCATGGATAATTACAATGCCTACCGTTATTACGCACGCTGCTGTTCCGCTTTGCCTGGGCTTAGGCCTGGGAACCAAAGTGATTCCTCCCCGCCTGCTGTTTGCCGGGATTATCCTCGCCATGCTTCCGGATGCCGACGTGCTGGCATTTAAATTTGGCGTCGCGTACGGCAATGTTTTCGGCCACCGCGGCTTTACCCACTCCCTGCTGTTTGCCTTTGTAGTGCCGATACTTTGCGTGCTGACTGGACGACGTTGGTTCAGAACCAGCCTGACGCGATGCTGGCTGTTTTTAACCGTGTCACTGCTGTCGCACAGCCTGCTGGATTCGATTACCACGGGCGGGAAAGGCGTCGGCTGGCTGTGGCCGTGGTCTGATGAACGCTTCTTTGCGCCGTGGCAGGTGATTAAGGTGGCGCCGTTTGCGCTGTCGCGCTATACCACGCCGTACGGGCATGAGGTCATTATCTCGGAACTGCTGTGGGTGTGGCTGCCGGGGGTGGTGCTGATGGGAATGTTGTGGTGGAAAAGAAGGTAAAAAAAGCCGGGTGGCGGCTACGCCTTACCCGGCCTACTTTTGCCTGTAGGCCCGGCAAGCGTGAGCGCCACCGGGCGTTACAGACTTACTTACGACGCCAGGTCGTTCCCTGCGGGCCATCTTCCAGAATGATTCCCATCTCGGTCAGACGATTGCGCGCCGCATCTGCCGCCGCCCAGTCTTTTGCCTGACGCGCTTCCAGACGCGCTTTGATCAACGCTTCAATTTCCGCCACTTCACCGTCATCCGCCTGCGCACCGCTCTGCAGGAACGCGTCCGGATCCTGCTCCAGCAGGCCGAGCACGGAGGAGAGCTTACGCAGATGGGACGCCAGCGCATTCGCCGCTGCCATATCTTCTGACTTCAGGCGGTTCACTTCGCGCGCCATGTCGAACAGCACGGAGTACGCTTCCGGGGTGTTGAAGTCGTCGTTCATCACCTCAACAAAGCGGGCTTCAAACGCTTCGCCGCCTGCAGCAGGAACAGACCTGTCGGTACCGCGCAGCGCGGTATACAGGCGCTCCAGCGCCGAGCGCGCCTGTTTCAGGTTCTCTTCGCTGTAGTTCAGCTGGCTGCGATAGTGGCCGGACATCAGGAAATAGCGCACGGTTTCCGCATCGTAATACTTCAGCACGTCGCGCACGGTGAAGAAGTTACCCAGCGATTTAGACATCTTCTCGCGGTCAACCATTACCATGCCGGAGTGCATCCAGTAGTTCACGTACTCGCCGCCGTGGGCGCAGGTGGACTGCGCGATTTCGTTTTCGTGGTGCGGGAACATCAGGTCTGAGCCGCCGCCGTGAATGTCGAAGTGTTTGCCCAGCTGTTTGCAGTTCATCGCGGAACATTCAATGTGCCAGCCCGGACGGCCTTCGCCCCACGGGGATGGCCAGCTTGGTTCACCCTCTTTGGACATCTTCCACAGCACGAAGTCCATCGGGTTACGCTTCACGTCAACCACGTCAACGCGCGCGCCGGCCTGCAGCTGATCCAGATCCTGACGGGAAAGCGCACCGTAGGTGGGGTCCGTCGGCACGGAGAACATCACGTCACCGTTGTCCGCAACGTACGCGTGGCCGCGTGCGATCAGCTTTTCGGTGATCTCAATAATTTCGTGAATGTGGTGGGTCGCGCGCGGCTCGCTGTCCGGGCGCTGAATATTCAGGGCGTCAAAATCTTTATGCATCTCGACGATCATGCGATCGACCAGCGCAACGAAGCTTTCGCCGTTTTCATTTGCGCGCTTGATGATTTTGTCGTCGATGTCGGTGATGTTACGCACGTATTTAAGGGTATAGCCCAGAAAACGCAGGTAGCGTGACACCACGTCAAAAGCGACAAAGGTACGGCCATGGCCAATGTGACAGAGATCGTAAACCGTAATACCACACACGTACATGCCGACTTCCCCGGCATGGATAGGTTTAAATTCCTCTTTCTGGCGCGTCATTGTATTAAAGATTTTTAACATCGAAGATTCCATGTAAACACGTGTGTGGTTGAAAACCGGCTATTCTACCCGTAATTCAAACCCGAAGCAGCACACAATGCAAGGTGATCGCATCCTGTGGTTATGCTATAACAAGCCCCTATAGATGACCCGAACGCGGGTCGACGTACCACAATAACGGAACAGGATGCAAAAATGGTTACTTTCCACACTAATCATGGCGATATCGTAATCAAAACCTTTGATGACAAAGCGCCTGAAACAGTTAAAAACTTCCTGGACTACTGCCGCGAAGGTTTCTACAACAACACCATTTTCCACCGCGTGATCAACGGTTTTATGATCCAGGGCGGCGGTTTCGAACCTGGCATGAACCAGAAAGCCACCAAAGAAGCGATCAAAAACGAAGCGAACAACGGCCTGAAAAACACCCGCGGCACGCTGGCGATGGCGCGTACTCAGGCACCTCACTCTGCTACCGCGCAGTTCTTCATTAACGTGGCTGACAACGACTTCCTGAACTTCTCCGGCGAAAGCCTGCAGGGTTGGGGCTACTGCGTATTCGCAGAAGTGGTTGAAGGTATGGACGTGGTTGACAAGATCAAAGCCGTCGCTACTGGCCGCAGCGGTATGCACCAGGACGTTCCGAAAGAAGACGTTGTGATTACAAGCGTGACCGTCAGCGAGTAATTGGTGGCGACACTCTTTATTGCAGATCTGCATCTGCAAACAGAAGAACCGGCGATTACCGCCGGTTTTCTGCGTTTTTTACGCGGTGAAGCGAAAAGCGCCGATGCGCTGTACATCCTGGGCGACCTGTTTGAAGCCTGGATTGGCGACGACGACCCTAACCCGCTGCACCGTGAAATGGCCGCCGCCATTCACGCGCTGGTAGATTCCGGCGTCCCCTGCTACTTCATTCACGGCAACCGTGATTTTCTGATCGGCAAGCGCTACGCCCGCGAAAGCGGCATGACGCTGCTGCCGGAAGAACAGGTGCTCGATCTCTATGGCCGCAGGGTCCTGATCATGCACGGCGACACGCTCTGCACCGACGATACCGGCTACCTGGCGTTTCGCGCCAAAGTCCACACCCCGTGGATCCAGAAGGTGTTCCTTGCCCTGCCGCTGTTTATCCGCAACCGTATCGCCGCCAGAATGCGTGCGGGCAGTAAAGCCGCCAACAGCAGCAAATCCATGACCATCATGGACGTGAATCCGCAGGCCGTGGTAAGCGTGATGGAAAAGCATGGCGTTCAGTGGTTGATCCACGGTCATACCCATCGTCCAGACGTCCATTCCCTTATCGCCAACGGCGAACCGGCCCATCGCGTGGTGTTGGGTGCCTGGCACACCGAAGGCTCCATGGTCAAAGTCACGCCAGAGGGCGTCGAGCTGATCGCTTTCCCGTTTTAACCCCTCAAAAATCATTCTATTTTTTTGAACAATATCGGCAAATTGTTTCGATTTTAATCAGTCCGTGGTCGGTCTACTATTTATCACATCAGGGAAAACGCCCTATCCCAAACAAAACACTTAAGGAATACGACCATGAAATCCATCAAAACTTTCGTTGCAGTTGCTGCTCTTTCTCTGGCTTCTTTCGGTTCTTTCGCTCAAAGCGTGAGCGCAACTGCCTCTACCCTTGACCGCGCAGAAGCGAAAATCGCTGCACAGGCTGCTGAGCAGGGTGCGTCTTACAAAATCACCAGCGCGAAGGTCGACAACCGCGTCTATATGACCGCAGAACTGACGAAATAATGATTGCCCATCGACGAAAACAGACCGCCAGAATGCGGTCTGTTTTGTTATGAATTGACGGCAACAACGGCTCAAGATTTAACCGCGCAACCGTTTTCCTTGCCCGTATAACATGCTATTCTCTGTGCCCTCGAAAGCAGTGTGTTTCGCACCACAGGAGTTTTAAGACGCATGTCTTCCCGCAATAATCCGGCGCGTGTCGCCATCGTGATGGGGTCCAAAAGCGACTGGGCTACCATGCAGTTCGCCGCCGAAATCTTTGAAATCCTGAATGTTCCGCACCACGTTGAAGTGGTCTCCGCGCACCGTACGCCTGACAAACTGTTCAGCTTCGCAGAAAGCGCCGAAGAGAATGGTTATGAGGTGATCATTGCCGGCGCGGGCGGCGCAGCACATCTGCCGGGCATGATTGCCGCCAAAACCCTGGTACCGGTTCTGGGCGTCCCGGTACAAAGCGCCGCGTTAAGCGGTGTGGATAGCCTCTACTCCATCGTCCAGATGCCGCGCGGTATTCCTGTCGGCACGCTGGCTATTGGCAAAGCGGGTGCCGCCAATGCCGCCCTGCTGGCTGCGCAGATCCTGGCGACACACGATAAAGCGTTGCATCAGCGTCTGGCGGAGTGGCGTAAAGCCCAGACCGACGAAGTGCTGGACAATCCAGACCCGCGGGGTGCGGCATGAAGCAGGTTTGCGTCCTCGGTAATGGCCAGTTAGGCCGCATGCTGCGTCAGGCCGGTGAACCTCTGGGGATTGCCGTCTGGCCCGTCGGGCTGGACGCCGAGCCGGAAGCCGTCCCATTCCACCAGAGCGTGATCACCGCCGAGATCGAACGCTGGCCGGAGACCGCTCTGACCCGCGAGCTGGCGCGTCACAACGCTTTTGTTAACCGCGACGTGTTCCCAATCATTGCCGACCGTCTGACGCAAAAGCAGCTGTTCGACAAGCTCGGTTTGCCGACCGCACCGTGGCAGCTCCTGTCCGATAAAAGCGAGTGGAACGACGTCTTCGCCATGCTGGGCGAGCAGGCGATCGTGAAGCGCCGCGTGGGCGGCTACGACGGCCGCGGCCAGTGGCGCCTTCGCGCAAACGACACCGCCGAGCTGCCGGACGACTGCTACGGCGAATGCATTGTTGAGCAGGGCATTAACTTCAGCGGTGAAGTCTCGCTGGTTGGCGCGCGCGGGCATGACGGCCGCACGGTGTTTTATCCGCTGACGCATAACCTGCATCAGGACGGCATTCTGCGCACCAGCGTCGCCTTCCCGCACGCCAATGCTGACCAGCAGGCGCAGGCGGAAGAGATGCTCTCTGCCATCATGCACGAGCTGGGCTACGTGGGCGTCATGGCGATGGAGTGTTTTGTGACGCCGTCTGGTCTGCTAATCAACGAGCTGGCACCGCGCGTGCACAACAGCGGCCACTGGACGCAAAATGGCGCGTCCATCAGCCAGTTCGAACTGCACCTGCGCGCCATCACCAACCTGCCGCTGCCGCAGCCGGTGGTCAATAGCCCGTCGGTGATGATCAACCTGATCGGCACCGATCTGAACTACGACTGGCTGAAGCTGCCGCTCGTGCATCTGCACTGGTATGACAAAGAGGTTCGCGCGGGTCGTAAGGTCGGTCACCTGAACCTGAACGACAGCGACACGGGCCGCCTGAGCGCCACCCTGGAAGCCATGATCCCTCTCCTGCCGCCGGAATACGCGAGCGGTATTGTCTGGGCACAGTCAAAGCTCAAGTAAGACATCTGCGCCGGGGAGTTGACCTTCCCCTTCCCCGGCGTAAAATCCCCGCCCATTGCTGCTGAGTTTTCTTCTGGAATAACCATGAACGATGGAACGGACTATCGCGCGATCCTCGCGTCTGATACCCCTTTAATCGACGTTCGCGCGCCGATCGAATTTGCCCAGGGTGCGATGCCCGCCGCCATTAATCTGCCGTTGATGAATGACGACGAGCGCGCCGCCGTCGGCACCTGCTATAAACGCCAGGGCCCCGAGGCCGCGCTGGCGCTCGGCCATCGCCTGGTGAACGGCAACACGCGTGAAGCACGCATCAACGCCTGGCGGGAAGCCAGTCTTGCCCATCCTGAGGGTTTTCTCTGCTGCGCGCGCGGCGGCCAGCGCTCGCATATCTCGCAGGCCTGGCTGAAAGAGGCGGGTATCGACTACCCGCTGATCCGCGGCGGCTATAAGGCCCTGCGCCAGACGGCGATTCAGGTGACCATTGAGCAGTCGCAAAAGCCGATGGTGCTTATTGGCGGCTGTACCGGGAACGGTAAAACCCTGCTGGTGAAGCAGCACGCGCAGGGTATCGATCTGGAAGGGCTGGCGCACCATCGCGGTTCGTCGTTTGGCCGCACGCTCACGCCGCAGCTTTCCCAGGCCAGCTTTGAAAACCACCTTGCGGCTGAGCTCCTGAAAAAAGACGCCGCACGCTGGGTGCTGGAAGACGAAGGCCGGATGATTGGCTCCAACCACCTGCCGGAGTGCCTGCGCGACCGCATGGTTGAAGCCCCTATCGTGGTGGTCGAGGATCCGTTTGAGATCCGTCTTGAACGGCTGCGCGAAGAGTATTTCGACCATATGTGGGCGGATTTTTCTGCGGCCTACGGTGAAGAAGCGGGATGGAAAGAATACAGCGAGTACCTGCATCACGGCCTGTTCGCCATTCGCCGCCGTCTGGGGCTGCAGCGGTATGCGGAATTCACCGCGCTGCTAGATTCCGCGCTGTTGGAACAGCAACGATCTGGCCGCACGGACGCGCACTTCAGCTGGCTTGCGCCGCTGCTGAACGACTATTACGACCCGATGTACGGCTATCAGCTGGAGAAAAAGGTGGAGAAGATTGTCTATCGCGGGACGTACGGCGAGGTCGCTGACTGGCTTAATCGCTGAAAAAAGCCGGGTGGTGGCTACGCCTCACCCGGCCTACACGTGCATTTGTAGCCCCGGTAAGCGCAGCGCCACCGGGGAACAGACGGCTTAGAAGTCGTAACGCAGACGCACCAGGTTCATGTCGCCCAGGTTGTCGGTGCTGGAAGTGAACACGTGTTCGTAATCCACGCGGAAACCGTAATCCAGCTGGAAGCTGATACCCACGCCGTTGTCGATGCGCTGGTAGTTACGGCCGTTCACGTACTCAATGCGATCACCCATGAAGTAAGGCTGGATGGATTTAACCGCGTACTGACCGACTGGGAATTTATAACCGGCGAAGTACTCAATACCCCACGCGTCGCCCGCAAAGTAATCGTTAACAGACACTTTTTTGGTGGTCAGGAAGTTCTGATACCAGCCGCCGCCTGCGGAGAAGGTCCAGTTGTCCGGGGTCCAGCTCAGCGCGGTACCGAGAATGTTCTGGTCGTAGGTTTTGCTGTCGCCGTTGTCCGGGTTACGCATGTCGGCGCGGGTGTAGTTCCACGCGGCGCCCCAGGTCAGGTCGGTAGTCAGGTGGTAATCCAGGCCCAGCGAGCCGCCGCCTTTACGCTTGTAGCGCAGGCCGTTGCCCGGCAGGTATTCACTGTCTTCAAACAGGTAGGATGCATAAATGTCAGCATCGCCCACGGTTTTCTTATATTTCAGCATTTTACGTGAACGGTAAGAACCGTCGTAATCGCCTTTGATCCCGTTACCCGGCGCCTGACCAATCATGTCGTAGTCCCAGATATCGGTTTTCGCGCCCACCACATCATAGTAAACGCTGTTCTGTTGACCGAAGGTCAGCGTACCCCAGGTGTCGCTCTTGAGACCGGTGTAGAGCATACGACGCGTCGTGTCGTGATCGCTCTCGCTGTAGTGGTTATCCCAGTTGAACATTGCAGGGAAGTTCACGCCCAGCTCGTAGTAGCTTACCCAGCTGATATCATCAAACAGGTAGTAATCTGCAGCGAAACGGAAGCGGGTACCGCCGTCAAAACCGTTACGCTTGTAGCTGTTTTTACCGTCGTCGCCGGTCATGTTCTGGAACTGAGGACGAATGCTGCCGCCAACGGTGAAGTTCAGGCGGCTCAGCGGGTTACCCGCCTGAGGATCCTGCTTAAGAACCGTGATTTCCGCCTGAGAAGCGAAAGTAGTCAATGCCACTGCCGCGCCGATCGTTGCCGCCAGCGCTGATTTTTTTATAGTCATTATTTTTCCTTAATAGACACGCTGCTAAATATTTAGCGGGTGAATATTAACTGGAAATAATCGGGCTGTGTGGTTGGGTTTTTAATGTTTTGTGCTACTAAATGAGTGGGTATTATCACTTTGTGCTATTTAAACACTACGCACCGGCATAAAAATCCGGTGCGTAATTATCACCGTACTAAATCAACTCGCAAATTGACGGAACAGGGCTTTGCCCTTTAACAGCCGCGTGCCGAGCCAGCCTCCGCAGAGAGAAAGCAGCGCAGCGCCGCACAGAGGCAGGATCAACCAAAGACGCCAGTCAGGCTCCCACGGGAAGTCGAAGACCTTTGTCTGCAGCACCGCCAGCGCCGTCTCTGCGCCAATGGCGGCCACCAGACCGGCCACCAGCCCCAGCAGCGCAAACTCGCTCCAGAGCGTCATTCGCAGCAGCCGCTTTCCGGCCCCCAGCGTGCGGTAAACCACCAGCTCCTGATGGCGCTGGCGCATGCCCACCTGCACCTGGGCCAGCAGCAACAGCACGCCGCAGATCGTTACCAGCACCACCATGACCTCCAGCGCACGGCTCACCTGCTCCAGCACCTGCCCCACCTGTTTGAGGATCGCGCCGATATCCAGCAGGCTGACCGTCGGAAACTCCCGGTTGAGCTGGGTCAGCATGCCGTTGCCGTTTTCCCAGCGGAAGCTGGTCAGCCAGCTCTGCGGCTGCCCGTCCAGCGCCCCCGGCGGGAAGATAAAGAAGAAGTTGGGCCGCAGGCTTTCCCAGTCCACTTTACGCAGGCTGGTGACCTTCGCGGTAAAATCCTGGGTATCGCCGGTAAAGGTGACGCTGTCCCCCAGCTTCACGTTCAGGCGCGTCGCCAGCCCCTCCTCCATCGACACCTCCCCCGCTTTTGGCGGCCAGGTGCCGGCGGTTATCGGGTTGTGGCCAGGGCGTTTCTCCTGCCAGGTCAGGTTCAGCTCGCGGTTAAGCGACTCGTCCTTGTTCCCCTCCGTTGGCTGGCCGTTGATCTGCGTCAGACGCGCGCGAACGATGGGGTAGAACGACTCGGGAATGATGTGATGCTCCGCCAGGAAGCCCTTCAGCGGCGTAACCTGCTCAGGCGCGATATTGATCAGGAAATAGTTCGGGCTTTCCGGTGGAAGCTGCTGCTGCCAGCGATCGAGCAGATCGCCGCGCAGCACCAGCAGCAGTGCCAGCAGCATAAACGACAGCGAGAACGCCGACAGCTGGCTGAGCGTAGACCAGGGCTGGTGCAGCAGTCGGTTGACCGCCAGGCGCACGGGCAGCGATTTTACCGTCACCCTTTTCAGGAGGTTGAGTAGGATCCAGCCCAGCACGCCGCACAGCAGCGCCAGCACAACCGCTCCGGCCAGCACCGCCCACAGCAGCGTGCTGCCCCCCATCAGCCACGCCAGCAGCCCCACCGCCACCGCAATAATCACCGGTAGGTAGAACTTCAGCGGCCAGACGTTCGCCACCACATCGTTGCGGAGCACGCGCAGCGGCTGCGTGGCGAGCAGCAGGCGGTAGGGTCGGAGCCCCACCAGCACCGAGATCACCGTCATCGCGCCCATCGCCCACAGCCACGGCCAGAGGCTGGCCGGCGGCAGTGCGGCCGGGAGCACCGGTTTCAGCATCACCATCAGCAGTTTTTCAAACAGCAGCCCTATTATTCCGCCGGTCAGCGCGGACAGGATCAGCAGCATCAGCCACTGGCCGACAATCAGCTTGCGCAGCTGCGCCCTTCCAGCGCCCAGGGTTTTGAGGATCGCCACCAGATCGTAGCGGCTGCGGCAGTAGTGCCCCATCGCCACGGCCACCGCCGCCACCGCCAGCAGCAGGGTCAACAGTGCCGACAGCAGCAGGAACTGCTGAGAGCGCTCCAGAGATTTACCCAGCGCCCCTTCGTCCTGCTCCAGCCCGTACCAGCGGTGTTCCGGTTTGAGCTGCGGCAGAAGCCATTTTTCATACGCGGCAAGCTGGGCGGGCGTGCCGCCAAACTTATAGCGCCAGGTGACGCGGCTGCCCGGCTGTACCGCATGGGTTGCCGCGACATCAGCGGTGTTCATCAGCAGGCGAGGCGCAAGCTGGAACGGGTTAAAACCGCCGTCGGGCTCCTGCACCACTTCTCCGGCGATTTTCAGCGTGGCGTCGCCCACGTCGATACTGTCTCCAGGTTTCAGGTTCAGCAGCGCCATCAGACGCGATGCCAGCAGCACCGTACCGGGCGTCGGCTTTAATCCCGGCGGGCTGGTCTGTAAGTCACCGTACATCGGGTAGATATCATCGACGGCCTTGACGCTCGCCAGCTGCGGCGTGTCGCCCGCGAAGGTCATGGTCTGGAAGGTGATTTGTTCCCCCACCTTCAGCCCTTCTTTGCGCGCTGCTTCAATCCAGCCCGACGGCACGGGGCGGGAGCTTTCCAGCGCCCTGTCTCCCGCCATAAACTCCCGGCTCTGCTGGCTGAGCCCTTTTTCCATGCGGTCACTGACGCTGCCGAGCGCCAGCACGCAGGCCACCGCCAGGCTGAGCGCCAGCCAGACAATCAGCAGCGAGGGCGAGCGCCACTCGCGCCAGAACCAGCGGGTAATCATGCTTCCTCCTGCAGAACACCGTTGACCAGCCGCAGGCGACGGTCGCAGCGCGCCGCGAGCTGCGGATCGTGGGTCACGAGGATAAGCGTAGTGCCGTGCTCGCGGTTGAGCGAAAACAGCAGGTCGGCAATCCTGTCGCCGGTTTTACGGTCAAGGTTGCCGGTAGGCTCATCGGCAAACAGCACCTCAGGGCGGCCGTTAAACGCGCGGGCCAGCGCCACGCGCTGCTGCTCACCGCCGGAAAGCTGGGCGGGAAGATGGTCGAGACGTTTACCCAGACCGAGCTGCTCCAGCAGCGCCTTCGCGTGAGCGCGGCTTTCACGGCTATTTTCACCGCGCAGCAGCGCCGGGAGCTCAACGTTTTCCAGGGCGTTCAGGGTCGGGATCAGCATAAAGGACTGAAAGACAAAACCAACGTGACGCGCGCGCAGCGCGGCCCGCGCCTCTTCATCAAGCTGATGCAGCGGCTGCCCGACAAGGTGGACCTCGCCGCTGCTGCCGTCGTCCAGACCGGCTAAAATCGCCAGCAGCGTGGACTTGCCGGAACCGGATTCGCCAATCAGCGCGATGGTTTCAGCGCGTTTGACAACGAGTTCAACTCCGGTAAGGATGGAAAGCTCGTGTTCCCCCTGACCGACGGACTTCTTAAGATGATGAACTTCAACACTGTTTTCCGCTGGCATTTGCCCTTCCTGTTTTTGATTCTGATGACCTTCCGCGCGGCGGCAGCGGACACGTTACTGGTTCTCGGCGACAGCCTGAGCGCAGGCTATCGCATGGCGGCCAGCGCGGCCTGGCCCGCCCTGCTCAATGACAAATGGCAGAGCAAGACCGCTGTAATCAACGCCAGCATCAGCGGCGATACCTCGCAGCAGGGCCTGTCGCGCCTGCCTGCGCTGCTCAAACAGCATCAGCCACGGTGGGTGCTGGTTGAGCTTGGCGGTAATGATGGCCTGCGCGGTTTCCAGCCTCAGCAAACCGAGCAAACGCTGCGTACCATTTTGCAGGACATCAAGGCGGCAAACTCCCAGCCGCTGCTGATGCAAATTCGCCTGCCCGCCAACTACGGTCGTCGGTATAATGAGGCCTTTAGCGCGATCTACCCTAAGCTTGCCAAAGAGTTTGATATTCCGCTGCTGCCATTTTTCATGGAAGAGGTCTATCTCAAACCCCAGTGGATGCAAGACGACGGGATCCACCCCAATCGCGATGCGCAGCCGTTTATTGCCGACTGGATGGCAACGCGGCTGGCTCCTTTAGTTAAACATGACTCCTGATTAAGCGGAGATCCTGACAGGTAAAGTTATGCAAAAATCGGTCTTAATTACAGGATGTTCCAGTGGAATCGGCCTGGAAAGCGCGCTCGAACTGAAGCGCCAGGGGTTTCGGGTTCTGGCGGCCTGTCGTAAACCTGACGACGTCGAACGCATGAACAGCCTGGGCTTTACCGGCGTGCTGCTGGATATGGACTCGCCGGAAAGCGTTGAACGCGCCGCCGATGAGGTGATCGCGCTGACCGGTAATCGTCTGTACGGGCTGTTTAATAATGCCGGCTACGGCGTGTATGGCCCGCTGGATACGCTCTCCCGCGAAACGCTGGAGAAGCAGTTTTCGACCAACTTCTTCGGCGTGCATCAGCTCACCATGCGTCTGCTCCCTGCGATGCTGCCGCACGGTGAAGGGCGCATCGTGATGACGTCGTCGGTGATGGGACTGATTTCCACCCCGGGCCGCGGCGCCTACGCCGCCAGCAAATATGCGCTGGAGGCCTGGTCCGACGCCCTGCGCATGGAGTTACGCCACAGCGGCATTAAGGTCAGCCTGATTGAGCCCGGCCCGATCCGCACCCGCTTTACCGAAAACGTGAACCAGACGCAGGCAGATAAACCGGTCGAAAACCCCAGCATCGCCGCGCGTTTTACCCTCGGGCCAGAGGCGGTGGTAGCCAAAGTGCGCCATGCTTTTGAGAGTGAACATCCCAAAATGCGCTATCCGGTAACGCTGGTCACCCACGCCGTAGGCTGGTTAAAGCGCCTGCTGCCGGGCCGGATAATGGACAAAATTTTGCGCGGTTGAGTTGAAGCGACGACGCTCATCCCCATGTAAAGAACAAACCGACAAAAGAGAAAGCCGCATGTCCGTACAGAATATCGTCAATATCACAGAAGCTAACCTGCAACAGACCCTTGAACAGTCGATGACCAAACCGGTTCTGTTCTACTTCTGGTCTGAACGCAGCCAACACTGCCTGCAGCTGACGCCGGTGCTGGAAAGCCTTGCCGCCCAGTACAACGGTCAGTTCATTCTCGCCAAGCTGGACTGTGACGCCGAGCCGATGGTCGCGTCTCAGTTTGGCCTGCGCGCCATCCCGACCGTCTATCTGTTCCAGAACGGCCAGCCTGTTGATGGTTTCCAGGGGCCGCAGCCGGAAGAGGCGATCCGCGCCCTGCTGGATAAAGTGCTGCCGCGCGAAGAAGAGCTGAAAGCGCAGGAAGGCATGGCGCTGATGCAGGAAGGCAAATACGACGAGGCGCTGCCGCTGCTCAAAGAGGCATGGCAGCTGTCAAAACAGAACAGTCAGATTGGCCTGCTGCTGGCGGAAACGCAGATCGCCCTGCACCGCTCAGAAGACGCAGAAGCCGTACTCAAGACAGTTCCGCTCCAGGATCAGGACACTCGCTATCAGGGGCTGGTTGCACAAATTGAGCTGCTGAACCAGGCGGCGGATACCCCGGAAATTCAGCAGCTGCAGCAGCAGGTTGCCGACAACCCGGCGGATGCCGCGCTGGCAAGCCAGCTGGCGCTGCAGCTGCATCAGGTGGGGCGTAACGAAGAAGCGCTTGAGCTGCTGTTCAGCCATCTGCAAAAAGATTTAGCCGCCGCGGACGGTCAGGCGCGCAAGATGTTCCAGGAGATCCTGGCCGCGCTGGGCACCGGAGACGCGCTGGCGTCGAAGTATCGTCGTCAGCTGTACGCGCTGCTGTACTGATAAAAAAAGCCCGGTGGCGGCTTCGCCTTACCGGGCCTGGAAATGCCGATATTACCCCGTCTTTTTCAACTGCGTCACCACCAGCTGGTGGCGCGCGTTGTAGAACTTCCGATAGGTCAGGTAGCAGGCAATGATGGTCGACAGGCTTGCCGTGGAAAGCAGCATAAACGTCACCATGATCTGATACTTAATCGCTTTTACCGGATCGATACCGGCAAAAATCAGCCCCGACATCATGCCCGGCAGGCTCACCAGCCCCACCGTTTTGGCGGAATCCACGGTCGGGATCAGCGATGAGCGAATGCTCTCGCGAATCAGCCGCGCCGAGGCCACTTTAGGCGTCGCCCCCAGGCTTAGCTTTTCCTGCAGCTGCTGCTGTTCGCTGCTGAAACGCTGGCCGAGATTGTTGTAACAGAGCCCAACGGCCACCATCGCGTTCCCCGCGATCATCCCCGAGATAGGGATAACCTGCATCGGCGTAAACTCAATCGAGCCGGAGAGCACCAGCACCGCCAGCGTGAGCGCCGTTCCGGTGGTAATCGCGATAAACGACGAAACAAACGCTTTATCAATGTATTTGCTGCGCTTTTGCGCATTCCACGCCGCGTTAAAGCAGATAAAGAGCACCATCAGCAGCGTCAGCACCGCGTGGTTAACGTTGAAGATATACTTCAGCACATAGCCGACGATGATGAGCTGAACCACCGCGCGGCAGATACTCCACACGATATCTTTTTCCAGCCCCAGCTTTTCCCGGTAGCTGACCACAATCGCAATCAGCACCAGCACCATCGAAAAGGCCAGAGATTCGTTGGTAATGTTATGTTCACCCATGGTTTGCCTCCTGCATTTTTCCGCCGTGCGGCTGGAGCGTAATCACGTCATCCGCATGGGTTATTTCGTTAGCGTCGTGCGTCACCCACAGCACGGCAATGTTCTGCTCCCGGGCGTAACGATGAATAATCTCGTTAACGTTGCGCTTGTTGACGTCATCGAGCGCGCTGGTGATTTCGTCCAGCAACAACACCTTCGGTAAAAACTGCAGGTTGCGGATCAGCGAGACCCGCTGCTTTTCGCCGCCCGACAGCGCGTTGATGGATTTGGTCAGCGTCTCCTGCGCCAGGCCAAAGCGGGCCAGATCCTGGATAAACTTTTCCGGCTCCGGCGTTTTATTGCGAATTTGCCACGGGAAAATCAGGTTGTCGTAAACCGTATCGCCAAAAAGCGCGGGCGTTTGCACGCAGTACGAGACCTGCTGGCGATAGCTTTCCGGGGAAAGCGACGCGATATCCTCGCCTTCAAACAGAATGGCTCCCTCCGTCGGGCTGAGGAGTGACGCCACAATCTTCAGCAGCGTGCTTTTCCCACAGCCTGAGGGACCCGTGATTAATTTAAACTCGCCCGGCGACAGGCTAAACCCGACGTGCTGCAGGATCGTGTTTTCCCCGACTCGAAACCCGACGTCCCTGAGATGCAAAAGGTTTTTTTTATCGTTCATTGCGCTTCCGTTAACCGCTTCGTGTAATAACCGCCTGTAGCATAATCCTTTCGCCCGCACAGCGCGAATAGCCTCACGCTGAAGCAAGTGTTAAACTTTTTGTTTATAAATTGTCACCACCATCACTACAGGAAGTATGCAGCATGGCACATATCTTTTATGAGTTTCCTTCCCTGAAGCCTGGTGTTCCTGATGTCGAAACATTAATGGAAGTCATCAAATCGTCGGAGCTCACGCGGTTTGTGATAGGTGCAGAGGTGGTGGACTTTGTTAAGAAGGCGCTCATCGTGAACACCACTATCGGCAGCTTCAAAAATTGCTATTTCGCCTTCGACAACGGGACACACTTCCTTGAATTTGACGGTAAAGGCAAATCAAAACGCTTCAATGAAGTGCCGGACTGGTTCGTCTCTCCGGCGGAATTTTCACGCACACAGTGGCTTATCAACCACGATCTTGCGGATGTGAAAGCCACCCGGTTCATTGAGGTCCTGATGTCATACCCGCTGAAAGCGCGCCGTGCGCACTGTAATTTGTTATTCGGGCTGGAGCTGGAAAAGGTGAATGCGGTTCCGGCCGCGGCGTCAGCGGCAGGCAAAATCGGCAATAAAAACGGTAAAACCACCAAACCCCGCGTCACCGATCTGGGATCGTTCGAGCTGTTCAGCCAGTTCTTTGCGCGCATGAAAACCGCCGTGCTGGCCGATGAGTTCCCGACTCTGCAGATCCTGACGGGCATGGATAACCTGACAAAAGCGCCGCATAATTTAAAGCAGGGCATCAGAACCTGGTTTAAAGCCATCGCGGGCGACCTTCCACCGAATAACAAACGCGTTGAGGCGGGAAATGCCGTTCTGTTCTGCGCCCCCATTCGCGAACAGATCCAGCGCATCGAAGCGCTGGGGCTGGAGAATTACTACCAGGGATTATCCAAAGCCATTGCCGAAGCGGGTGATGGCTTCATCTCTGACTTTACCTATACTTACGAGCAATAAACACACACTTTCACTCATCACGGCATGCAAAACAGGAGGTTTTTATGCTTATCGTTGTTCCCGTCCTTATTTTCGTTGCGCTGGTTATCGTGGGCGCTGGCGTCAAAATTGTCCCTCAGGGTTATCAGTGGACCGTCGAGCGTTTCGGCCGATACACCAACACGCTCCAGCCCGGCTTAAGCCTGATTGTCCCGTTCATGGACAGAATTGGACGCAAGATCAACATGATGGAACAGGTGCTGGACATTCCTTCCCAGGAAGTGATCTCAAAGGATAACGCCAACGTCACCATCGACGCCGTGTGCTTTATTCAGGTGATTGACGCGCCGAAGGCGGCCTATGAGGTCAGCAACCTGGAGCTGGCGATCGTCAACCTGACGATGACCAACATCCGTACCGTGCTCGGCTCGATGGAGCTGGACGAGATGCTTTCCCAGCGCGACAGCATCAACACCCGCCTGCTGCACATTGTTGATGAGGCCACCAACCCGTGGGGGATCAAAGTTACCCGTATTGAGATCCGCGACGTGCGCCCGCCAGCGGAGCTGATTGCCTCCATGAACGCCCAGATGAAGGCCGAGCGAACCAAGCGAGCCTACATTCTGGAAGCCGAAGGGGTACGCCAGGCGGAGATCCTCAAAGCGGAAGGGGAAAAACAGTCGCAGATCCTGAAAGCGGAAGGCGACCGTCAGTCCGCGTTTTTGCAGGCGGAAGCGCGTGAACGTTCAGCCGAAGCGGAAGCCCGCGCCACCCAGATGGTGTCCGAGGCAATCGCCGCCGGTGATATCCAGGCCGTGAACTACTTTGTGGCGCAAAAATATACCGACGCGCTGAAAGAGATCGGCTCGGCGAACAACAGCAAAGTGGTGATGATGCCGCTGGACGCCAGCAACCTGATGGGCTCTATCGCGGGCATAGCCGAACTGATCAAGGACAGCGGAAACGAGCGTAAAAAATGATTGAGCTGATTGTTGCACATCCTCACGCCTTCTGGCTAAGCCTCGGCGGCTTATTGCTGGCGGCGGAGATGCTGGGCGGCAACGGCTACCTGCTCTGGAGCGGTGTTGCCGCCGTCATTACGGGTCTTCTGGTCTGGATCCTTCCCCTGGACTGGGCGTGGCAGGGCGCGCTGTTCGCCGCGTTGACGCTGGTGGCCGCCTGGCTGTGGTGGCGCTGGCTTAACCGGCGGGTCAAAGAGCAGAAACCGGTCGACGCCCACCTTAACCAGCGCGGACAGCAGATTGTCGGCAAGCGTTTTACGCTCGACACCGCGCTGGTGAACGGACGCGGACACATGCGGGTGGGCGACAGCTCGTGGCCGGTGGTGGCCGACGATGACCTCAGCGCCGGCACGCGGGTGGAGGTCATTGCCGTGGAAGGTATTACCCTGCGGGTGAAAGCCTGCTAAGCGTGGGTTTTACGGTGGCAGCAGCCGGCAAGGTTATCGATAATCGGGCAGTCGGCGCTGTCATCCCCCGGACAGGAGTCCGCGAGCTGCAGCAGCTGTTCGCGCATCGCCTGCAGCTCGACGATGTGGCGTTCAATTTCGGCCACCTTTTCCAGCGTGCGTTTTTTCACGTCGGCGCTGTGACGCTTCGGATTGTTGAACAGGTTTACCAGCTCGCCGCACTCTTCCAGATTAAAACCGACCTGTCTTGCCTGGCGAAGCAGCGTCAGCTCATCCAGATGCAGCTGCGTGTAGCTGCGGTAGCCGTTTTCACTGCGCAGCGGCGGCGTCACCAGCCCCTTCTCTTCATAAAAGCGAATTGCTTTGCTGGTTAAGCCGGTTTTTTTTGCCACATCACTGATATTCACATTTCCCCCTTGACCTTCCCCTTGATGGAAGGTTTAACCTTCATAACAGTTAGCGAAAAGCGTTACTCCGGTCAACTACTGACCAGTTCATTATACGGGAGTTTTGTTATGTCTCACACTATCGACCTGACGCTGGACGGCCTCTCATGCGGCCACTGTGTCAAACGCGTTAAAGAAAGCCTGGAACAGCGCCCTGACGTTGAAAGCGCTGACGTGACTATCGATCATGCAGCCGTCACCGGCAGCGCCAGCGCGGATGCGCTGATTGATACCATCAAGCAGGCCGGTTACGGGGCGGAGTTAAGCCACCCAAAGGCTAAACCGCTGGCAGAGTCATCATCCCCGTCGGAAGCACTGACAGCGGCCACTCCTGAGCTTCCGGCAGCGGATGATATTGATGACAGCCAACAGCTGCTGATCAACGGCATGAGCTGCGCCAGCTGCGTCTCCCGGGTACAAAACGCCCTGCAGGCGGTACCGGGTGTCGCGCAGGCACGGGTCAATCTTGCGGAGCGTACTGCGCTGGTAATGGGCAGCGCCTCCGCCGCAGAGTTAGTGCAGGCCGTTGAGAAAGCGGGCTACGGCGCGGAGGCCATCGAAGATGATGCCGAACGCCGCGAGCGCCAGCAGGAAACGGCTATCGCCACCATGAAGCGCTTCCGCTGGCAGGCGATTGTCGCCCTGCTGGTCGGTATTCCGGTGATGGTGTGGGGCATGCTCGGCGACAACATGATGGTCACCGACGACAACCGCACGCTGTGGCTGGTGATTGGTTTGATTACCCTTGCGGTGATGGTGTTCGCAGGCGGACATTTCTATACCAGCGCCTGGAAGAGCCTGAAAAATCGTACCGCGACGATGGATACCCTGGTCGCCCTCGGTACCGGCGCGGCGTGGCTCTATTCGATGAGCGTGAACGTCTGGCCCCATTGGTTCCCGATGGAAGCGCGGCATCTCTATTATGAAGCGAGCGCGATGATTATCGGCCTGATTAACTTAGGCCATATGCTGGAAGCGCGCGCCCGCCAGCGCTCCTCGAAAGCGCTGGAAAGATTGCTTGATTTAACCCCACCGACGGCCCGCGTGGTCACGGACGAAGGGGAAAAAAGCGTTCCGCTGGCCGAGGTTCAGCCCGGCATGACGCTGCGTCTGACCACCGGCGACCGGGTTCCCGTTGACGGTAAGATAACCCAGGGCGAAGCCTGGCTGGATGAAGCGATGCTGACCGGGGAGCCTATCCCTCAGCAGAAATCAGACGGCGACGCCGTGCATGCTGGTACGGTCGTGCAGGACGGCAGCGTGCTGTTTACCGCCAGCGCCGTCGGCAGCCATACGACGCTGTCGCGTATTATCCGCATGGTGCGCCAGGCGCAGAGCAGCAAGCCGGAAATTGGCCAGCTTGCTGATAAAATCTCGGCCATTTTTGTGCCGGTTGTGGTCGGCATTGCCCTGCTGAGTGCGGCGATCTGGTACTTCTTCGGCCCGGCGCCGCAGATTGTGTATACCCTGGTGATCGCCACCACGGTGCTGATCATCGCCTGCCCTTGCGCCCTTGGTCTGGCGACGCCAATGTCGATTATCTCCGGCGTAGGCCGCGCGGCCGAATTTGGCGTGCTGGTGCGGGACGCGGACGCGCTGCAGCGGGCCAGCACCCTGGACACGCTGGTGTTTGATAAAACCGGCACACTGACGGAAGGTAAACCGCAGGTGGTCGCCGTCCACTGCGTGGGCATTTCGGAAGAGGATGCGCTGCGTCTTGCAGCCGCGCTGGAGCAAGGCTCCAGCCATCCGCTGGCGCGCGCCATTCTCGATAAAGCCAATGCGTCTGCCCTGCCGCAGGTGAATCAGTTCCGCACCCTGCGCGGGCTCGGCGTGAGCGGTGAAGCAGAAGGCCACGCGCTGCTGCTGGGCAACCAGGCGTTGCTCAATGAAAACGGCATTGATACCGCCGCGCTGGAAAACGAGCTGAAGGCGCAGGCGTCACAGGGCGCCACCCCGGTTCTGCTGGCGGTGGATGGCAAAGCCGCCGCGCTGCTGGCCGTGCGCGATCCGCTTCGCCAGGACAGCGTGGATGCCTTACAGCGCCTGCACCGTGCGGGCTATCGTCTGGTGATGTTGACCGGGGATAACCCGACCACCGCCAACGCCATCGCGAAAGAGGCCGGTATTGATGAGGTCATTGCAGGCGTACTGCCGGACGGCAAAGCGGACGCCATCAAGAAACTGCAAAGTCAGGGCCGTCAGGTGGCGATGGTCGGCGACGGCATTAACGATGCCCCGGCGCTGGCCCAGGCGGACGTGGGGATCGCAATGGGCGGCGGCAGCGACGTGGCCATCGAAACCGCGGCCATCACGCTGATGCGCCACAGCCTGATGGGCGTGGCCGATGCGCTGGCCATTTCGAAAGCCACGCTGCGCAACATGAAGCAGAACCTGCTGGGGGCGTTTATCTACAACTCGCTCGGTATTCCGATTGCTGCCGGTATTTTGTGGCCGCTGACCGGCACGCTGCTTAATCCGGTCGTCGCGGGTGCGGCGATGGCGCTCTCCTCCATCACCGTGGTCAGCAACGCCAACCGACTGTTGCGCTTTAAACCGAAGGATTGAACCTTGTACCCGTACGCGCTAGCATGAACCTTTCCGTTTATGGAGCGCGTATGGGTCTGTTTCATCGTATAAAAACATCGTTTCGCGCCCTTTTCCCTCGCCGTTACGCCTGGCCCGGTCTGGATATCTCGCTTCCCGGCGGGCAACACCTGCACCTGGTTGGCAGCATCCATATGGGCACGCAGGATATGTCTCCCCTGCCTCCCGGCCTGATTAAACTGCTGAAACACGCCGATGCGCTGGTCGTTGAGGCGGACATTTCGGGTCAGGAGTCACCGTTTGCCGGGCTCGAGAGCGATCTCACCCTGGCGGAACGTCTGGATGATGCCCAGCTTGCGGAACTGACGCGCGTCGCCGATGAGACGGGCGTCTCGCTCTCCATGATTGACACCCTGCCGCTGTGGCAAATCGCGATGGTATTGCAGGCTACGCAGGCGCAGCGTCTGGGCCTGCGCGGTGATTACGGTATTGATTACCAGCTGCTGAACGCGGCAAGGGCGCGCAGCCTGCCCATCATCGAGCTGGAAGGAACGGACAGCCAGATTGCGCTCCTGCGACAGCTTCCCGACGACGGTCTGATGCTGCTGGACGATACGCTGACCCACTGGCACACCAACGCGCGCCTGCTGCAAACGATGATTGGCTGGTGGCTGGATGCGCCGCCCGCGGACGGCAGGCTAGCGTTACCGTCAACGTTCAGCGAATCGCTGTATGATGTGCTGATGAATGCGCGTAACAAAGCCTGGCGAGAGACGCTGCATGCTTTACCTGCGGGGCATTACGTGGTGGCGGTTGGGGCGTTACATTTGTACGGGGAAGGGAACTTGCCGTCGTTGCTGAAATAAAAAAATGGCCAATATTTCTATTGGCCCGTCAAAGAGGAATTTCATCGTTTTTATTATGCCGAAGGAGACCTTCGGTTGAGCCGATTGTCGCTCAAAGTGACCATCACTGCCAATACTATTGCGCAAGATGGTGCTATTTTTTAGACAAACGTCAGGCGTATGCTGGCTGCATGAATTGTCTGTCGTAAGAAGGATAGCTATGACTCCCGCCGTTAAATTACTCGAAAAAAACAACATTTCTTTCCGGATTCACACCTACGATCACGATCCGAATGAAACCAACTTTGGTGATGAAGTGGTGCGCAAGCTGGGGCTGAACGCTGACCAGGTTTATAAAACGCTGCTGGTGGCGGTGAACGGCGATATGAAGCACCTCGCCGTCGCGGTGACGCCCGTGGCAGGACAGCTGGATCTGAAGAAGGTCGCCAAAGCGCTGGGGGCGAAGAAGGTGGATATGGCGGATCCCATGGTGGCGCAACGCACCACGGGCTACCTGGTGGGCGGGATCAGTCCGCTCGGACAGAAAAAACGCCTGCCGACGCTGATCGATGCCCCTTCACAGGAATTTGAGACCATCTTTATCTCCGGCGGCAAACGCGGGCTGGACATTGAGCTTGCCGCGGGCGATCTGGCAAAAATGCTGGACGCGAAATTTGCGGATATTGCCCGCCGGGATTGAGGAAATTGCCCGGTGGCGCTGCGCTTACCGGGCCTACGGTTTGGATGTAGGCCGGGTAAGGCGAAGCCGCCACCCGGCACACAACCCCCGCACTACTGCCAGCTCACCTCGCCTTTCGGCTCATACGCATTCACGTCAATCGGCGAATTCTGCTCGATATACTGCTTCAGCACTTCCGCATCGATAAAGCCGGTATTCACGTATCCCGGCTTATTATCAATATGCGGATAGCCGTCGCCGCCGGTGGCGTTAAAGCTTAACGTCGCCAGACGGTAGGTTTTCGCCGGGTCAACCGGTTCGCCTTTGATCTTGAGATCGTTAAGCTTGCCGTCTTTCGCTACGAAGCTCACGTTGGCAAACTGCGGATAGGCCCCGGAATCCGGCTTCATCTGCGCCACGGCGGTGAGGTAGTCAATGACCTCTTTTCCGCTCATGTCAGCATAAACCACCACGTTGCCGAACGGCTGCACCTTCAGAACGTCTTTATAGGTGATGTTTCCACCTTCGATGGAATCTCGAATACCGCCGCCGCTCATCACCCCAAAATCAGCCCCGGTGCGCGCCATTTGCGCCGCCAGCACCAGGTGACCCATGTTGGTCTGCACGAAGCGAACTTTACTGCGGTCCCCCTCCAGACGCCCGTTCAGCGTGCCGATTTTCACGTCCAGCTGCGCCTTGCCTTTGTTCTGGAACGGCGTCAGCAGGGAGAGCATCTGCTGGTTTTCTGCGATTTCTGGCGTGTAAAGTACGCGCTCGCTCTTCCCGTCCGGGTAGGTCACTTTCTTCTTCAGGTTGACCGGAATGAGCTGATAATGCACCAGCTTCATCTCTCCGTTCCGGAACTCAAAGTCCGCCCGGCCTACGTATTTGCCCCACTCGTGCGCCTGCACAATCCAGATACCGTTCTGACGGTCTGGCGCACACGGCGTGCCCGGCACGTAGTCCACCTGCTTTTTATTCTCCGACGCCATGCAAACCGGATCCTGTGAGTGACCACCCACAATCATCGCCAGCGAGCCCGCCGGCAGGCTGCGCGCCATCTCCACGTCGCCCGGCGCATTGGAGCCGTGCTCACCGTTGTCGTAGTGCCCCATGTGCGTGGTGGCGATAATCACGTCCGGCTTTTCGTTTTGCTGCAGCTCCTGAATCACCAGCTTCGCTTCGTCTGCCGGTTTGCGGAATTCGATATCGGTGAAGAACTCAGGGTTGCCAATTTTCGCCGTATCGTCGGTGGTTAAGCCGATGACCGCGATCTTCAGATCCTGACGCTTAAACAGCGCCCACGGCTTGAACAGGCGTTCGCCGGTGCTTTTCTGGTAAATGTTGGCGGAGAGGAACGGGAATTTGGCCCACTTCTCCTGCTGACGCAGGACGCTCAGCGGATTATCAAACTCATGGTTACCGACGGCCATCGCGTCGTAGCCAATCAGGTTCATGCCGCGGAAATCGGGCTCGGCGTCCTGCAGGTCGGATTCCGGCACGCCGGTATTGATATCGCCGCCTGAGAGCAACAGCACGCTGCCACCCTGGGCTGCCACCTCTTTACGAATGCCGTCCACCAGCGTTTTTTGCGCCGACAGGCCATATTCGCCGTATTCACTGCGCCAGAAATGGCCGTGGTGGTCGTTGGTATGCAGAATGGTGATTTTATAGGTTTTGTCTTTTTCATACGCCTGCGCGGGCAGGCTTACCAGCCCCCACGCCGCGATGAGCGCCAGCGCGACGCCCCGCTTCATTAACTTCATCTTCTCTCTCCCTGACCAATAGACAAAGGCAGAAATTACAGTGACTAATAAGAATAGACAAATAAGTTTTCAGAATTGCGACTTTCTTCAAATGTCCCGGGCGGGTATGTTAGTCGGATAATAATTACACCCTGCACCTCTAATAACTAAAGACGTGGTACTTCTCTCTATGGCAATCAGTGAATCAACTCAGCCCGTTCCGGGCGCGCCGGCGTCGCCGCCTGCATCGCGCACCTCCTTTAAAGTCTTAGGCGCAATCAGTCTCTCGCACCTGCTCAACGATATGATCCAGTCGTTGATTCTGGCAATTTACCCGCTGCTGCAGTCCGAATTTTCGTTAACCTTCGTGCAGATCGGGATGATCACCCTGACCTTCCAGCTGGCTTCCTCGCTGCTGCAGCCGGTGGTGGGCTACTGGACGGATAAATACCCGATGCCGTGGTCGCTGCCCATAGGCATGTGCTTTACCCTAAGCGGCCTGGTGCTGCTGGCCATGGCCGGGAGTTTTGAAGCCGTGCTGATCGCCGCCGCGCTGGTAGGCACCGGCTCGTCCGTGTTCCATCCGGAGTCTTCCCGCGTGGCGCGCATGGCGTCCGGCGGTCGTCATGGCCTGGCGCAGTCACTTTTCCAGGTGGGCGGTAATTTTGGTAGCTCTCTCGGCCCGCTGCTGGCCGCGGTGATTATTGCCCCGTACGGTAAAGGCAACGTGGCGTGGTTTGTGCTGGCCGCGCTGCTGGCGATTATCGTGCTGGCACAGATTAGCCGCTGGTATGCCGCTCAGCATCGCGTCAATAAAGGAAAACCTAAAGCGAAGGCTATCAATCCCCTGCCGCGCAATAAGGTTATCCTGGCGGTTGCCATCCTGCTGTTGCTGATTTTCTCGAAATACTTCTATATGGCGAGCATCAGCAGCTATTACACCTTTTATCTGATGCAAAAATTCGGATTATCGGTACAAAACGCGCAGATCCACCTGTTTGCCTTCCTGTTCGCCGTCGCGGCCGGTACGGTCATTGGCGGTCCCGTGGGTGATAAGATCGGGCGTAAATATGTCATTTGGGGCTCTATCCTCGGCGTGGCGCCCTTTACCCTCATTTTGCCGTACGCCAGCCTTGAATGGACGGGCATTTTAACCGTGATTATTGGTTTTATCCTCGCCTCCGCGTTTTCCGCCATTCTGGTCTATGCCCAGGAGCTGCTGCCCGGACGTATCGGTATGGTTTCCGGACTGTTTTTCGGTTTCGCTTTCGGCATGGGGGGGCTTGGGGCAGCGGTTTTAGGGATGGTTGCGGATCACACCAGCATCTTCCTGGTTTATAAAATCTGCGCTTTCCTGCCACTTCTTGGGATGTTGACCATATTCCTGCCTGATAACCGCCACAAAGCGTAAATTACGGGCAGCCAAAGTTTGACTTTGGCTGCCTGACACCCTGATGCCATAAGGGTTTCTTCTTTCTCCACTCGCTGAATTTATCAAAATGCGCTTTTTTACGTGCATATTGCTGTTTTATTCAAACTTCAACAATTATTCATAAACATAAGGGTAAAAATTGTCATAAACTATTACTCGGTTTTTTGGTTTTTCACCAAAAAGGAACACCCACAACGAAAGGAGACGGAATGCACCACGCCACACCGCTTATCACCACCATTGTTGGTGGACTTGTGCTCGCTTTTATCCTCGGCATGATTGCCAATAAACTGCGTATTTCTCCTCTTGTCGGTTATCTGCTGGCAGGTGTGCTGGCGGGACCGTTTACCCCAGGTTTTGTTGCGGATACCAAACTGGCCCCTGAGCTGGCGGAATTGGGCGTGATTCTGCTGATGTTTGGCGTCGGTCTGCATTTTTCCCTGAAGGATTTGATGGCGGTAAAGTCGATTGCCATACCGGGAGCGATCGCCCAGATAGGGGTGGCGACGCTGCTTGGGATGGCGCTTTCGGCCGTGCTGGGCTGGTCGTTGATGACCGGCATCGTATTTGGGCTGTGTCTCTCAACCGCCAGTACCGTGGTGCTGCTGCGCGCGCTTGAGGAGAGACAGCTGATTGACAGCCAGCGCGGGCAGATCGCGATTGGCTGGCTGATTGTTGAAGATCTGGTCATGGTCCTGACGCTGGTGCTGCTGCCCGCCGTCGCCGGAATGATGGAAAAAGACAACGTCGGCTTCGCCTCGCTGGCGCTGGATATGAGCATCACCATCGGTAAAGTGGTGGCGTTTATCGCCATCATGATGCTGGTGGGCCGCCGTCTGGTACCGTGGATCATGTCCCGCAGCGCGGCAACCGGCTCCCGCGAGCTGTTCACCCTCTCCGTGCTGGCGCTGGCGCTGGGTATCGCCTTTGGTGCCGTTGAGCTGTTTGATGTCTCCTTTGCCCTGGGTGCGTTCTTCGCCGGGATGGTGTTAAACGAGTCAGAGCTGAGCCACCGTGCGGCGCACGACACGCTGCCGCTGCGCGATGCGTTTGCCGTGCTGTTCTTCGTCTCCGTCGGGATGCTGTTCGATCCGCTGGTGCTGATCCAGCAGCCGCTGGCCGTGCTGGGCACGCTGGCGATCATTATTTTTGGTAAGTCGCTTGCCGCCTTCTTCCTGGTGCGGATGTTCGGCCACTCCCCGCGTACGGCGCTGACCATTGCCGCCAGCCTGGCGCAGATCGGTGAGTTCGCCTTTATTCTGGCCGGTCTGGGCATGGCCCTGAACCTGCTGCCGCAGGCGGGGCAAAACCTGGTGCTGGCGGGGGCGATCCTGTCGATTATGCTGAACCCGGTGCTGTTTGCCCTGCTGGAAAAATACCTCGATAAAACCGAAACGCTGGAAGAGCAGACGCTTGAAGAAGCCATCGAAGAAGAGAAGCAGATCCCGGTTGATATTTGCAATCATGCCCTGCTGGTCGGCTTTGGCCGCGTGGGCAGCCTGCTCGGCGAGAAGCTGATGGCGCAGGGCATTCCGCTGGTGGTGATTGAAACCTCACGCACCCGCGTCGACGAGCTTCGCGAGCGCGGTATTCGTGCGGTACTGGGCAACGCGGCGAACGAAGAGATTATGAATCTGGCGCATCTGGACTGCGCGCGCTGGCTGCTGCTGACCATACCCAACGGCTATGAAGCGGGTGAGATTGTGGCCTCCGCGCGCGCGAAGTGCCCAACGATTGAGATTATCGCCCGGGCGCACTATGACGACGAGGTGGAGTACATTACCGAGCGCGGTGCAGATAAAGTGGTGATGGGCGAGCGCGAGATTGCTAACACCATGCTGACGCTGCTGGAGAAACCACCGGTTGAAGAGGCGGTGACGGGGTAAGTTTGGTGCGATCTGGTCCCCTCACCCTTGCCCTCTCCCACAGGGAGAGGGAATAAACACTAAAAACGGCAACCTGGGTTGCCGTTTTGATTTTACCTGTCCCAATAAGCCTCTTCGAGGCTGTCTTCCCGTTCAGGCAGGCCACGCGTTAAGCGCGGTGAGTGCTGGTTCAGCACCTGATAGCTTACGCGGTTGGCGTACTTGCATACCTGCGCCAGCGACGAATAGGTCAGCCAGCTGAACTTATGCTTGCTGGAATTTGGCACGTTGGTTTTGTGGTAGGCATTGGCGGTAATGTCGTGCAGCAGCGCGGCCAGCGCGCCGTCGCCCGCACCGTTGGTGTTCATGATCTTCTCCGGTCCGCCCATGTAAGGGGCGATGTGCGAGTAGATGCGAAGCGGGTTAATGCAATCTTTATAACGCATGCCGCGGCTGAACTCGTACTGGTTAAACTCGGCAATCGCGCCGGGCAGCAGCGGGTGCTGGGTTTTGCGTTTGCTCTCTTCTTCCGTGAAGCCTGCCATATACAGCCCAACCGGGCCCGCGGTGCAGAGCACCAGATCCACCCAGTCCAGCGCTTTGTCAGACGCCAGCAGCGGATCGCTTTCGCCGGTCAGCGCTTCGGCCTCTTCTTCGTTCATCGCCAGAATCGAGACGTGCTCTTTCAGGAACGCCTGCCACCATTCAGGATTATCGGCGATAACGAATTTAGTACCCAGTGTAAGAACGACGGGCACGTCGTACTTCTTCGCGTACTCAATCGCCTTCATGGTCGCTTCCGGCATCGGCTCGCCCGGCTTACAGCGCACCAGATAGGAAGTCAGCACCAGCGCCGAGGCACCCGCAATCACCTCTTCCGGAATACTCTCGGCGCGCAGCTTGTTCATATGACCCGGGCTGATGGCGAAGGTGCGCTCGCCGGATTCACCGATCAGGGTAAAGCAGCGGCCAATCGGGCCGTCGACGCCCTGCAGGTAGTTCAAATCGGTGCGGCTAGAGGTGTTGCAGAGATAGCGGTAGGCATAGCCACCGATTTCAATGTTGCTGCACATCACGCCGAGCAGCACCGAACGGTCGTCTGCCAGCACGGAGTAGTTGTGCATGGTATTGCCGATGGTACCGCCGGCGAACTGGTGGGTAATCAGGTTTTCGCGCACCAGCTCCTGGTACAGCGCTTCGGCAACATCATCCTCAATCACCAGCGAGTGGCCGGCGCTCAGACCGTAACGGGCAACAAACGCATCATCCACTTTGGCTTCAATATCCACCAGCGTCTGATCGATACCCACCACCCATGCGGCACTGGTTTCATTTTCAGGCTGGATTTGCTGCAGGAGCGGATCGCGGGCATCGACGGGGAAGTAGTGTTTGGATTTGCGTTTACCGGGAAATTTCATGGTCTGAACTGTACGAAGAATATGGGCCGGGAATGGTAGCACAAACCCGGCCCGAAGTGCGATTAGCGACCGTTCGTTACCAGCGAGACCATCATGTCGATATGCTCAGGCGAGTCGTTAAGCGCCGGAATGTATTCGTACTTTTCGCCGCCAGCCTCAAGGAAAAATTCCCGGTTTTGCACCGCAATCTCCTCCAGCGTTTCCAGACAGTCGGCCGAGAAGCCCGGCGACATCACCTGAATGTGCTTCACGCCCTTCTCGCCCAGCATTTTGAGGGTTTCATCGGTGTACGGCGTCAGCCACGGCTCGCGGCCGAAGCGCGACTGGAAGGTCATCATCACCTTCTCAGGCGGCAGGCCAAGGGCGGAGACCAGCTCGCGGGTGGTATCGCGGCAGCGCTGCGGGTAATCATCCCCTTCATTGGCGAAGCGCTGCGGGATCCCGTGATAGGAGAGCAGCAGCAGATCCGGCTCGCCGTGTTTTTCAAACGACGCGCGCGCGCTGTTAGCAAGCGCCTTGATGTAGAGCTCGTTATCCGCGTAGTCGCGAATAAAGGTCACGCCCGGAATGCGGCGGCGGGTCGCCAGTATGCGCGCCAGCTCGTCCCAGACGGCGGCCACCGTCGAGCAGGAGTACTGCGGGTAGAGCGCCAGCACCACGATATGGTCCACGCCCTGCGCCAGCAGGGATTCCACCGCGCTTTCCAGGGACGGTTTTCCATAGCTCATGCCGAGCGCGACGGGCATATCCGGCAGGCGGGCGGCCAGCGCTTTTTCCTGGCGACGGCTGTAGACCATCAGCGGCGAGCCCTCTTCCATCCAGACGGACTGATAGAGTTTGGCGACGCGCGGGGAACGAATCGGCAGAATGACGCCACGCAGCAGCGGCCACCACAGCAGTCGCGGGAAATCCACGACGCGCGTGTCGCTTAAAAATTGTCGCAGGTAGCGTTTTACCGCGTCTGATGTAGGTGCTTCTGGAGTGCCCAGATTGGCAAGCAGGATGCCGGTTTTCGCCTGACTCATTCACGCCTCTTAACCATTTGATAGGTTGTCAATTGTAGCGGAAATGCGTTTAAACGAAACCCATTGCTGTAATAGGTAAGATGAGAATATTTCTCACCCGGAAGACCGGGTGAGAGGCGCGCGATTAGCCGAGGATTTTTTCCAGCTCTGCACGTACGTCAGCCACGGCTTTGGTGCCGTCAACTTTGGCGTATTTGGTGTTACCCGCCTGCGCTTCTTTGGTGTAGTAGCCGATCAGCGGCGCGGTCATCTGATGGTATTCCACCAGGCGTTTACGCACGGTCTCTTCCTGATCGTCTTTACGGGTAGTCAGCTCTTCGCCGGTCACGTCATCTTTGCCTTCAACCTTAGGTGGGTTGAATTTGATGTGGTAAACGCGGCCAGAAGCAGCGTGTACGCGACGGCCAACGATACGGTCAACGATCAGCTCGTCCGGTACGTCGAACTCCAGAACGTAGTCCACGTTGATGCCCGCTTCTTTCATGGCGTCAGCCTGAGGAATGGTACGTGGGAAGCCGTCCAGCAGGAAGCCGTTACGGCAGTCTTCCTGAGCAATGCGCTCTTTAACCAGAGCAATCACCAGCTCGTCGGTCACCAGCTTGCCTGCGTCCATGATGTCTTTCGCCTGTTTACCCAGCTCGGAGCCAGATTTAACAGCGGCGCGCAGCATATCACCGGTGGAGATTTGCGGAATACCGTATTTCTCCATGATGAACTGAGCCTGAGTTCCTTTACCCGCGCCCGGAGCGCCAAGCAGAATAATACGCATTGCGAAAATCCCCTCAAAAGTCGTTTCAATTTTTCAAAAGCGCTAAACAATACCACCAGAACAGGCATCGCTCAAGGAAGGCGGGAAGGCTGAAACGGTTAATGGGGGGAGATAATTTGGGATAGTGCGGTCTGGTGCCCTCACCCCGGCCCACTCCCACAGGGAGAGGGAGAAGACCAGGGGAGGCGTGGTCAGTTACGCCAGCAGCAGCGCATTCACACGTTTAATGAACAGGTTAGGATCTTCCAGCGTGCCGCGTTCGGCCAGCAGGGACTGATCCAGCAGGAGTTCAACCCACTCGGCAAAGCGGGCGTCGTCCTGGGTATCCGCCGCGCGTTTCACCAGCGGATGATCCGGATTAAGCTCAAAGATATATTTCACTTCCGGTACCGCCTGGCCCGCCGCCGCGAACAGCTTCGCCATCTGGGTGCTCATTTCGTCGGCATCGGTGGTGACAATGGCCGGAGTGTCGGTCAGACGGTGAGTGAAACGCACCTCTTTCACGCGGTCGCCCAGCAGGGTTTTCACGCGCTCAACGAACGGCTCCAGCGCCTTCTCGGCTTCTTTCGCATTTTCATCCACTTCATCTGCCAGCTTGTCGATGGACTCATCGGCTTTGGCAACGGACTGGAACGCCTTACCGTCGAACTCGGTCAGGTAGTTCATCATCCACTCGTCGATGCGGTCGGAAAGCAGCAGCACTTCGATGCCTTTCTTACGCAGCAGCTCCAGGTGCGGGCTGCTCTTCGCCGCGGCGTAGCTGTCGGCGGTGATGTAGTAGATCTTCTCCTGCCCTTCTTTCATGCGGGAGACGTACTCTTCCAGCGACACGGTCTGAGCGGAGGAGTCGGTGTGCGTAGAGGCGAAGCGCAGCAGTTTGGCGATGGTTTCAACGTTCGCCATGTCTTCAGCCGGGCCTTCTTTCAGCACCAGACCGAACTGTTTCCAGAAGGTCTGATATTTTTCCGCATCGTCTTTCGCCAGTTTTTCCAGCATCTGCAGCGCACGTTTGGTCAGGGCGTTGCGCAGGTTACGGGTGACGGCGCTGTCCTGCAGAATTTCACGGGAGACGTTCAGCGGCAGGTCGTTGGAATCTATCAGACCGCGCACGAAGCGCAGGTAGTTCGGCATGAACTGCTCGGCATCGTCCATGATGAAGACGCGCTGCACGTACAGCTTCAGGCCGTGCTTGTGATCGCGGTTCCACATGTCCCAAGGTGCCTGTGCCGGGATGTACAGCAGGCTGGTGTACTCCTGCTTACCTTCCACACGGTTGTGGCTCCAGGTCAGCGGGTCGGTAAAATCGTGGGCGATGTGCTTGTAGAATTCGTTGTACTCGTCGTCCTTGATTTCAGCCTTGTTGCGCGTCCACAGCGCCTGCGCCTTGTTGATTTTCTCCCAGGAAACGATGGTTTCACCGTCCTTCTCTTCCTGTTTTTCAATCTCAACCGGCAGGGCGATATGGTCGGAATATTTGCTGATGATGGAGCGCACGCGCCAGTCGTTCAGGAAATCATCTTCGCCTTCACGCAGGTGCAGGGTGATTTCGGTGCCGCGGTCCGCTTTGGTGATGTCATCAACGGTGTATTCGCCTTCCCCTTTGGATTCCCACAGCACGCCGTTTTCAGCGCTGTCGCCCGCCGCGCGGGTGCGCACGGTGACTTTATCCGCCACGATGAACGCCGAGTAGAAACCGACGCCAAACTGGCCGATCAGCTGGCTGTCTTTCGCCTGGTCTGAGCCCATGGACTCCAGGAACGCCTTGGTGCCGGATTTCGCGATGGTCCCGAGGTGGTCGATCACCTCGTCGCGGTTCATCCCGATGCCGTTATCGGCGATGGTCAGGGTGCGGTTCTCTTTATTAAACGAGACGCGCACGCGCAGCTCGCCGTCGCCTTCGTACAGGTCCGGGTTAGACAGCGCGCGGAAGCGCAGCTTGTCCGCCGCATCCGAGGCGTTGGAAATCAGCTCACGCAGGAAAATTTCTTTGTTGGAATACAGGGAATGGATCATCAGGTGCAGAAGCTGTTTTACTTCTGACTGGAAACCACGGGTTTCTTGTCCTTTCATCTATGTCGACCTCAACAATGCCATTTAATGGGGTTTTAAAACGTTGAGTGAGAGATGGGGATACGGGGGGAAATTTTCAAGCGGAGGCCGCGCGCGCAGCCTCCGTTTGGTCAGAAAATAATCTTGTGACGTCCGGCCAGGGAGTGTGACAGCGTGGTGCCGTCCACCATCTCCAGCTCGCCGCCGACCGGCACGCCGTGGGCGATGCGGCTGGCGTCAACGCCATACTGCGAGCACAGCTCGGCGATGTAGTTGGCGGTTGCCTCCCCTTCCACCGTGGGGTTAGTGGCGAGGATCACCTCTTTGATCGTTTCGGACTCAAGACGCTGTTCAAGGCGGTCAAGACCGATATCGTCCGGGCCAATACCGTCCAGCGGGGAGAGATGCCCCATCAGCACGAAATAGCGCCCGGAAAACTGCCCGGTTTGTTCGATGGCGTAGATGTCCGCCGGACTCTCCACCACGCAAATCTGGCCGTTTTCCTGACGACGCGGGTTCGTGCAGATGTTACACACGTCCTGCTCGGTAAAGGTACGGCAATCCGCACAGTGACCAATTTCTGACATGGCGCGGGTTAAAGCCTGCGCCAGGCGCATCCCGCCGCTGCGGTCGCGCTGCAATAGCGTAAACGCCATGCGCTGCGCCGACTTCGGGCCAACGCCCGGCAGGCAGCGCAGTGCTTCCATTAACTGCGTGAGCAGCGGACTGGTTTGCATCAGAACGGCATCTTGAAGCCAGGCGGCAGCTGCATGCCGCTGGAAACGGAGGCCATTTTCTCTTTCTGGGTTTCGTCGATACGGCGAGCTGCATCGTTAAACGCGGCTGCAACCAGATCTTCCAGCATCTCTTTGTCGTCTTCGAGCAGGCTCGGGTCGATTTCAACGCGACGGCAGTTGTGCGCACCGTTGATGGTCACCTTGACCAGACCGGCTCCGGACTCACCCGTGACTTCCAGCTGAGCGATCTCTTCCTGCATCTTCTGCATTTTTTCCTGCATCTGCTGAGCCTGCTTCATCAGGCCACCCAGACCGCCTTTTCCACCAAACATAGGCTTCTCTCTTCTTTCACATTTAAGGGATTACAACCGTAAGTCAGACTCACGATCAAATGGGGCGAATACTCTCTTCATCCAGATCGGCGTCGAAGAACCGGCGCAGAGTCTGAATGTTGTTATCCGCAATAATCGCCTCGCGCGCCTGCGCGAGCTTCTCTTCATAAATGGCCTGGCGCCACTCGAGCGGCGTTTTCACTGCCGGATTATCATCTTCAATGATAGTCAATTCAACCGGCGCACCCTGTAATGCGGCGAGCGCCTCGGCCAGCGCCTTTTGCGCGCCAGGGGAATTGAGGTGCCGTTGGCCTGGACGCAGGTGCAGACGTACCTGATTGCCGTCCTGCTCTTTCCAGGCGTTCAGCGCGACCTGCTCGACCAGCTTCGGCAGCTGGAGCTTACTGACCTCGGCGGCCCAGGCGTCGCGCGCGATGGACTCTTCGGCAAGCTTCGCGGAAAGCTCCGGCGTTTTTTCATGCTCCAGCGCCTTTTTCAGCGCTTTCGGCGTGGCGACCTCTTCCTTCACCGCTTCGGTGATGGTGGTTGCCTTCCAGCGGTAAGCCTCTTCTTTCACCGGGGCTTTCTGCTCGAGCGAGGACGGTGCCGGACGCGACTGTACGCGCTCCGTTACCGAGGCCAGTCGTTCAAGCGCGGCGTTGTTCACCGGCCGCGCTCTTCCTGGCGCTGCCGGTTCACTCTTTTTTGGTTTGGTTACTCCTTGCGCACGCTGCAGCTGGCTGCGTGCGGCAAGCACCGAACTGGTGGCATCCGACAGCGGCACGTTTTGCTGCGGCGGCGGTGTCGTCTGCGGTGGGACCTGCTGCGGCGACATCACCGCCGTAGGGGCGACCGGCGCGAAAGACTGCCGCGGCACTTCCGGCTCCGGCAATGGCATACGCGGATGAAACGCCAGCGCGCGCAGCAGCGTCATTTCAACGCCCATCCTCGGGTCCGGCGCGAACGGTAACTCTTTGCGGCCAATCAGCAGCGTCTGGTAATACAGCTGCACGTCGGCAGGCGGCACGGTGCGCGCGAGCTCACGCATCCGCTGTTCAATGGTAGCCATATCCGCACCGATGGCGGACGGAGAAAGCTGCAGCATCGCCACGCGGTGCAGCAGGCTGAGCATCTCAACCAGCAGTCCTTCCCATTCAATACCCCGGGCAGCGGCGGCATTCACCAGCGACATCACGCGTTCGCCGTTGGCGGCAATCATCGCTTCGATAAGCGACAGCGCCTGATCGTCATCCAGCGTGCCGAGCATGGTGCTGACCGCCTCGGTGGAAAGCTTCCCGTCACCGCTGGCAATCGCCTGGTCGGTCAGGCTGAGCGCATCACGCAGGCTGCCGTCCGCCGCGCGGGCCAGCAGCTGCAGGGCGCGCGGTTCGTGGACAATCTTCTCTTCATCAAGAATATGCTCAAGCTGCGCGCGGATCTGCTCAACGTCCAGCGCCTTCAGATGGAACTGCAGGCAGCGCGATAAAATCGTGACCGGCAGCTTTTGCGGATCGGTAGTCGCCAGCAGGAACTTCACGTGCGCGGGCGGCTCTTCCAGCGTCTTCAGCAGAGCGTTAAAGCTGTGGCGCGACAGCATGTGCACTTCATCGATCAGGTAGACCTTGAAGCGGCCGCGCGCCGGGGCGTACTGGACGTTGTCCAGCAGGTCGCGCGTATCTTCCACTTTAGTGCGCGAGGCGGCGTCGATCTCGATCAGATCGACAAAACGCCCCTGCTCGATCTCCCGACAGTTATCACACACGCCGCACGGCGTGGCGGTGATCCCGGTTTCGCAGTTAAGACCTTTTGCCAGCAAACGGGCAATAGAGGTCTTACCGACGCCGCGGGTGCCGGAAAAAAGATAGGCGTGATGGATGCGACCTAGCGACAAGCCGTTCGCCAGGGCCGTCAGCACATGTTCCTGACCGACAACGTCAGCAAAGGTTTGTGGTCGCCATTTACGGGCTAACACCTGATAACTCATGGGCAGGCTCTGCAACGCTGGAAGGTGAATTTATGGAGGGGAATGCTATCACAACCTCACCCATTGAGCGAGGTTGTGAAAACCGGGATTAGTGACCCGGGAAAGGCACCAGGCTGTAGCTGGTAATACCCTGTTTTTCCAGGCGCTGTTCACCGCCGAGATCGAACAGGTTGATGATGAAGGCCGCGTCGGTCACTTCGCCACCCAGACGGCGGATCAGCTTCACGGTCGCTTCAATGGTGCCGCCGGTCGCCAGCAGATCGTCAACCACCAGCACTTTGTCGCCAGGCTTGATCGCGTCAACGTGGATCTCAAGCTGATCGGTGCCGTACTCCAGCTCGTAGCTTTCTGCGATGGTTTCACGCGGCAGCTTGCGCGGCTTACGCACCGGCACAAAACCCACGCCCATTGCCAGCGCAACCGGTGCGCCAAACAGGAAGCCACGGGCTTCGGTACCTACTACTTTGGTGATCCCGGCGTTTTTATAACGCTCGACCAGCAGTTCAATGCTGAGCGCGTACGCTTTCGGGTCTTCCAGCAAGCTGGTGACATCACGGAAAAGAATGCCAGGCTTTGGATAGTCCTGGATGCTTTTGATGCTGTTTTTCAGATATTCAAGCTGCTGTGCAGTTGCGGTCATCGGTTTTGCCTAAATGAAACAGTGTTACTCACAGCGCGCAACGAGTCGGCCAAGGCAACAATTGTTTAACCTTTGACCAGGCGCACCTGTGCTCGAAAACGGTCGAATTTACTGGCTGCGCGTGATAATTGCAACAGCCATGATGAGGCTTCAGTGCTTTTGTTGCTTTTCATCAACCACGGGGATCCGCCACATAAAGATAAGCAGACAGATCAGGATGACCAGCAGCAGGATCCGCACCCACATCATTTTCACCAGCCATAATGAAATAGCGAAGGTGATGAGGATCGCTGCGATCGCGCGCGGCTTCGCGCCGGGCGGCATGGCCCGGTGTTTTTGCCAGTGCCGCAGATAGCCGCCAAACCATGAGCGGTAGAGCAGCCAGTGGTGAAAACGCGGCGACGAGCGGGCGAAGCACCAGGCCGCCAGCAGGATAAATGGCGTGGTCGGCAGCAAGGGTAAAAACACCCCCAGCGTGCCAAGCACTACCGCGAGCCAGCCAATGATGATTAAAATAGTACGCTGCATAATGCGAATCGTTATCAAACTGAACGGCTACTTTACCACTGGAGAGCGCCTTGAAAACAGCACTGCTTCTTGAGAGGCTGCAAAATCAGCTGATTGCTCTGCGGGAGCAGGCCACGCCGCTAATGGGGCACGCCACGCTGAAGCCGCGCTTTGACCGGCAGCTTTTTCGTACCCGCAGCACCGTCATTCGGGATTATCTTGCTGAAGCGCAGACGAACCTCGACGAGCTTCGCCATGCGGTTGAGAGTGAACAGCAGGAGCAGGTGGCGTGGCTTGCAGAGCATCTCACTGAGCAGATCACCGCCCTGGATCGCGAAATTACCGCCTGGCCGCTGCGCGCCTGGGACAGCGCCTCGCCGGGGCTCGGTAAATGGCAGCGCAAGCGGCTGGAGAACCAGGAGTTTGAGCGCCGGCTGTTTGAGATGAAGCGCGAACGCGAGGTGCGTCTGAACCACAGCGAAACGCTGGAAGAGCAGCAGCTATTAATGCGCGAGATTAGCGCGCTGGAAGGGCGCATCGTCCGCTGCCGTCAGGCGCTGGATGAAATTGAGCGCGTCATTGAACGTTTGACCCGTTAACAGGAGCCACACCCATGTCACTGGAAAATGCACCCGATGAGGTCAAGCTGGCCGTCGATTTGATTATGCTGCTGGAGAATCATGAGATCCCCGCCGGGACGGTGCTTAAGGCGCTGGAGATTGTGCGGCGGGATTTTGAGGGGAAACTTCCCCCTCACCCTAACCCTCTCCCTGTGGGAGAGGGAAAATAGATTAAGCCGGAGTCGGGTCGTCGCCCTTAATGTCGCGCTTCACTTCCGTATGCTCATCACCTTTCTCGTTACGCAGGTGAACCTCAAGCTGGTTGAAGGCGATATTAATATCGTTTTCACGACACAGACGATCGATAGAGCGATTAAGCTCATCCACCGTGTAGCTGCGGTCGCGCAGTTCACGCACGTATAAACGCAGCTCGTGATCCAGCGTACTCGGCCCAAAGGTGGTAAAGAACACCGCCGGAGCCGGATCGTGCATCACTTTCGGATGCTCAGACGCCGCCTTCAGCAACACCTCTTTCACCTTATCCAGATCCGATCCATAGGCTACGCCCAGGCGGATCACCACGCGCGTTACCGTATCCGAGAGCGACCAGTTGATCAGACGCTCGGTCACGAACGCTTTGTTCGGGATGATCACCTCTTTACGATCGAAGTCGGTAATGGTGGTAGCGCGAATGCGGATCTTGCTGACCGTTCCCGAGAACGTGCCGATAGTGACGGTATCGCCGATACGTACCGGACGTTCGAACAGGATGATCAGGCCGGACACGAAGTTACCGAAGATCTCCTGCAGGCCAAAACCAAGACCGACCGAGAGGGCCGCCGCCAGCCACTGCAGTTTATCCCACGAGACGCCAAGCGAGCCAAAGACCGTCATCGCCCCAACAATAATGATCACGTAGTTGAGGATCGTGGTAATGGCGTAGGACGCCCCCTGGCGGAGATTCAGACGTGACAGGAGCAGCACTTCAAGCAGGCCTGGCAGGTTGCGGATCAACGCCCAGGCTACAACCGACGACACCAGCGCAAACAGCAGGCTGCCCATGGTCACGCTTTTCATGACCGCAGCGCCCGCTTCGGTACCGTTGTATTGCCAGAGGGTAATACTGTCGAGATAGGCGAAAACGGTAATAAGATCGGACCAGATAGCCCAGAACATCACGGCAAACAGGGCGATCATCACCAGCATGGTAATACGCAGCGTCTGCTGGTTAACCTGCTCCAGCGCGATGGTCGGCTCTTCCTGTGGCTCCGCGCCTTCCGCCCCCTCTTTCACCTGATGCTGACGACGCGCGATGGCGCGGCGATAGGCAATGCGGCGGGCCGCCACACTCAGGCCGCGCAGCACGGTCTGATAAAGCAGGTTCCAGACGATCACCAGATAGACCGTTTCAATCCAGCGCCCGGACAGGCGCAGCGTGGTATAGAAGTAACCCGTTGCCGTCAACACCATCAGCGCCAGCGGAATGATCGCCAGCACCGTCACGGTGACCAGGCGAATATTGTGGGACTCTTTATCACGCCAGCTGTCACGGCACATCGGCCACATCAGGATCGCAATCAGCAGCAGGTTCAGCAGGATCACCAGCTGGCCCAGCACATCATCCATCAGATGCAGCGGGGAAAGTTCAGAGACAACCGACCAGAAGTGCAGCGGCAGAAGCGCGAGGCTGATGCGCACAATCTGCCGACGCCAGTGGCTGGTCAGCTGCGCAGGCATGTTGAAATGACGCACCGCCACGCCGTCTTTTTCCAGCACCTTCCAGCACACGCCAAACACCAGCCAGAACAGCGCCAGTTTTTTACTGAACGCCCACAGCAGATCGCTGACGTTGAGCTGCATGGTGAGCAGAATCAGGCCCACGGCCAGAATAATCAGACACACCGGCAGGGCGCGGATGAGATCGATCAGAATCGCTTTTGGCGTATGGAGCTGGCTATCGTTGCGCAGCTGTCCTACTTCGGAGGCCAGCTTCGCCTGGTATTTTTTCAGCCAGCCCAGACGCCAGCGGATCAGGCCGGCAATCAGCAGCAGCGGTAAACCGGCCAGGAAAGCAATCATTACCGCAGGCCAGGCTTTCTCCCAGTTAACGGTGATCTTCATGCTCTTGATCTGCGTTTTCAGCGTCTCAGGGAAGGATTTGACCCAGTCCCAGTCCATCGGCTTGTTGCTGTTCACCCAGAAAATCTGCTGGGTCAGGATTTCCTGCAGACTTTTCGAGACGCTCACCAGCTGCTGCTGGTTGATCTGCAGGTTTATGGCCATCATCAGCTGGTTGCCCAGCTGCTTGTTGAGCTGGTCCAGCAGTTCGCGACGCATATCCACAACCTGGAGCAGCGCATCGTGCACTTCCGGGTTAACGTCGCTTGAATGCCCCTCTTCAATTTTGGCGACAAAAGTATCGCTCTGGAAAAGGGCATCGCGCTGCTGGTTAACGTCAAACTGTTCCAGACGTAAATCCGCGATACGGTTGGTCATGTCCTCCAGCTCGTCGGCGGACGGGAGCGTCTGCTGCTGCTGGTAGAGAATACGCGACAGCAGGAGGCTGCCTTTCAGAACAGCAATCTGCTCTTTGATGTTGCGTTCAGCCTGCAGGGCGCGATCCAGCCAGTTCTTCACCTTGATATTTTGCTGAACCAGCGAGTTGCCGTTTTCCGTTGCCAGTATCAGGCGCTGGCTAAGCTGGTGGTTGGCCTCGAGCTCCTGTTTCACCAGCGGATTCGCCTGAATGCGGGCGGTTTCGTCAGGCGATACGGCCTCCTGGGCGGTTTTTTCCGTTAGCGTCAGGCGCTTGCTGTTAACCGCTTCCTGCAGCAGCTGAAGCTGGTGTTCGAGGCGATTAATATTCGCGGTGACGTAATCGCGCTGTTTCTGCAGGGTGTCCTGCAGCACCGTATTCCCTTCCAGGCTTTTACGCTGCTGTTCGATTTGCGCATTGAGCAACGTCTGCTGCACCAGCAGCAGGGTATTCTGCGTCGGGCGCAGCGTGCCTTCGCCTACCGTCGTGCCGTTGAGGCGGTTGCGGATTTGCTGCAGCTGCTGAGACGCGGCGTACATCGCGTTTTGCACGCGCTCGGGCTGGGTCTGCAGAGAGACAAGCTGGCTGTTATACGTTGCGAGATCCGACTGTGCGGTTTGCAGGTCGTCGAGCAGTTGAGCCACGCGGGACTCGAGCTGACGTAAGGAGAGCGTCGAGAGCGTCTTGCGCGTCTCGTCGTCGTTATCCACATCGCTGAGGGCATTCAGCGCTTCGGTGGCCTTACGCATGTTTTCAGGTGCCTGCGCCACCTTCTGGCGAAGCTGGACGGTTTCTGCTTTTATGCGTTCAATTTTATCCAGCGTTTCCAGCGTTTCTGTCAGATCCTGCTGGACGAGTTTCTCCTGAGGGGAGAGATCTTTTTGTTTGTTCAGCGTGTCGAGCTGCGACTGAACATCGCCGCGCGAGGGAATATCGTTGCTGTTATCGGCGCGGGCCCAGGTCAGCGGCGCCGTGGCGAAGAAAAACAGCATCGCAAAGAGCAATGCAAAAACAGGATGTTGCGAGCGATTGATGGGCAGCATAGTTGTGAATGATGTCAGAAGATGACCGAAAATAGTCCGGCGTGAAGAATATCACGCTCGCCGAAAGCAGAATAGCGCGAACGTTATCCTCTGAGATAAATCCTGGAAAGGGATCAGGCCGTTAGCGAAGGCGCGTCGCTGCGCAGCGTGGGGCAGAGCTGTAGCATTTCCAGTAAAATCGCCACGTAGCTGCGGGCTTCCTCTTTAAGGTCAAAGGATTGCGGCGCGAAAAGCCAGTTTTCCATCAGACCGGAAATGTAGCTGCGCATCAGGATTGCCGCCCGTCGGGTCAAGAGATTGGCCGGTAATAGTTTTGCCTGCATACACAGGTTCAGGTTCTGTTCAATACGGTCATAGCTCTCCAGGCTTAGGCTGCGCTGTGCCTGCTGCACAACCGCCATCTCGCCCACGAACTCGCATTTATGAAAAATAATCTCCATCATCAATCTGCGACGTTCTTCAACTACCGTTGCTTCAAGGATATATACTAATATTTCTCTCAATACTGAGAGTGGATCGTCAGGGAATTTTGCCCGATACTCACTCTCGAGATCGCTAATGCTGGACTCTGAAAGCTCCCAGATTTCACTGAACAGATCTGACTTATCTTTAAAATGCCAGTAAATCGCTCCTCGCGTCACACCGGCAGCCTGAGCAATCTGCGCCAGCGAGGTGGATGAAACACCCTGCTGCGAGAACAAACGTATTGCCACATCCAGAATGTGTTGTCGGGTTTCCAGCGCTTGTTGTTTAGTTTTTCGTGCCATAGGTGGGTGAATTTACAGGAGTCAGATTTACATACATTTGTGAATGTATGTACCATAGCATGACGATAATATAAACGCAGCAATGGGTTTTAGACTCAGGACCCTTGATCAATTTGAAATCGGACACTCGAGGTTTACATATGAACAAAAACAGAGGGTTAACGCCTCTGGCGGTCGTTCTGATGCTCTCAGGCAGCTTAGCGCTAACAGGATGTGACGACAAACCGGCTCAACAAGGAGCTCAGCAGGCGCCAGAAGTAGGCGTTGTTACGCTCAAATCTGAACCTCTACAAATCACCACCGAATTACCAGGCCGTACAAATGCTTACCGCATTGCGGAAGTGCGTCCTCAGGTTAGCGGCATTATCCTGAAGCGTAACTTCACCGAAGGCGGTGATGTGAAGGCCGGTGAGTCTCTGTATCAGATTGATCCCGCAACCTATCAGGCGTCTTATGAAAGCGCGAAAGGCGATCTGGCTAAAGCACAGGCCGCGGCTAAAATTGCTCAGCTGACGTTGAACCGCTACCAAAAACTGCTCGGCACTAAGTACATCAGCCAACAGGATTACGATACCGCCCTGGCAGATGCACAGCAGGCTAACGCAGCCGTGGTGGCAGCCAAAGCGGCCGTCGAAACCGCGCGCATTAACCTTGCCTATACCAAAGTGACCTCCCCGATTAGCGGTCGTATTGGTAAGTCTTCCGTCACGGAAGGGGCTCTGGTGCAGAACGGTCAGACCACTGCGCTGGCGACCGTGCAGCAGCTCGATCCGATCTACGTTGACGTGACGCAGTCCAGCAACGATTTCCTGCGCCTGAAACAGGAGCTGGCTAACGGCACCCTGAAACAGGAAAACGGCAAAGCCAAGGTGGAGCTGATTACCAACGACGGTATCAAGTTCCCGCAGGAAGGTACCCTGGAATTCTCTGATGTGACGGTCGACCAGACCACCGGTTCCATCACCTTACGTGCGATTTTCCCGAACCCTGACAAAAATCTGCTGCCAGGTATGTTCGTTCGCGCACGTCTGGAGGAAGGAACAAATCCAACCGCACTTCTGGTTCCACAGCAGGGTGTGACCCGTACGCCACGCGGCGATGCGAGCGCGCTGGTTGTTGGGGCTGATAACAAAGTCGAAACGCGCAATATCACCGCCACCCAGGCGATTGGCGATAAATGGCTGGTGACGGAAGGTCTGAAAGATGGCGATCGCGTAATTGTTTCTGGTTTGCAAAAAGTTCGTCCTGGCGCGCAGGTTAAAGCACAGGAAGTGAAATCTGACGATAAACAACAAGCTTCGGCCGCTGGCCAGTCAGAACAAACCAAGTCTTAACTTAAACAGGAGCCGTTAAGACATGCCTAATTTCTTTATCGATCGCCCCATATTTGCATGGGTGATCGCCATTATCATCATGCTGGCCGGGGGACTTGCGATCCTGAAGCTGCCTGTCGCGCAATATCCTACGATTGCGCCACCGGCGGTGACAATTTCCGCAACCTACCCGGGGGCTGATGCGAAAACGGTGCAGGACACCGTCACCCAGGTTATCGAACAGAACATGAACGGTATCGATAACCTGATGTACATGTCCTCAAACAGTGACTCTACCGGTACGGTGCAGATCACCCTGACCTTCCAGTCAGGTACGGATGCTGACATTGCGCAGGTTCAGGTGCAGAACAAACTGCAGCTGGCGATGCCTTTGCTGCCGCAGGAAGTACAACAGCAGGGTGTGAGCGTCGAGAAATCGTCCAGTAGCTTCCTGATGGTTGTCGGCGTTATCAACACCAACGGCACCATGACGCAGGAGGATATTTCCGACTACGTGGGCGCCAACATGAAGGACGCCATCAGCCGTACTTCCGGTGTGGGTGACGTGCAGCTGTTCGGTTCCCAGTACGCGATGCGTATCTGGATGGATCCGAACAAGCTGAACAACTTCCAGCTGACCCCGGTTGACGTGATCAGTGCGATTAAAGCGCAGAACGCCCAGGTAGCGGCCGGTCAGTTAGGCGGTACGCCGCCGGTGAAAGGCCAGCAGCTTAACGCCTCGATCATCGCGCAGACCCGTCTGACCTCTGCCGATGAGTTCAGCAAAATTCTGCTGAAAGTGAACCAGGACGGCTCGCAGGTTCGCCTGCGCGACGTGGCGAAAGTCGAGCTGGGCGGTGAGAACTACGACATCATCGCGAAGTTTAACGGTAAACCGGCTTCCGGTCTGGGTATCAAACTGGCGACAGGCGCTAACGCCCTGGATACCGCCACGGCGATCCGCGCAGAGCTGAAGAAGATGGAGCCGTTCTTCCCGTCAGGTCTGAAAATCGTTTACCCGTACGACACCACGCCGTTCGTCAAAATTTCGATTCACGAAGTGGTTAAGACGCTGGTTGAGGCGATCATCCTCGTCTTCCTGGTTATGTACCTGTTCCTGCAAAACTTCCGCGCGACGCTTATCCCAACGATTGCCGTGCCGGTTGTTCTGCTCGGGACCTTTGCGATCCTGTCGATATTTGGCTACTCGATAAACACCCTGACGATGTTCGGGATGGTGCTCGCCATCGGCCTGCTGGTGGATGACGCCATCGTGGTGGTCGAGAACGTCGAGCGCGTGATGGCGGAAGAAGGTCTGCCGCCGAAGGAAGCCACCCGTAAATCGATGGGTCAGATCCAGGGCGCGCTGGTCGGTATCGCGATGGTGCTGTCTGCGGTATTTATTCCGATGGCCTTCTTCGGGGGCTCTACCGGTGCGATTTACCGTCAGTTCTCCATTACCATCGTTTCCGCGATGGCGCTGTCGGTGCTGGTGGCGTTGATCCTGACCCCTGCCCTGTGTGCCACCATGCTGAAGCCGATTCAGAAAGGCGGTCACGGCGAGCATAAAGGGTTCTTCGGCTGGTTTAACCGCATGTTCGATAAAAGCACGCACCACTACACCGACAGCGTGGGTAACATCCTGCGCAGCACCGGTCGTTACCTGCTGCTCTATATCATCATCGTGGTGGGCATGGCTTTCCTGTTCGTTCGTCTGCCAAGCTCGTTCCTGCCGGATGAAGACCAGGGCGTGTTCCTGACGATGGCGCAGCTTCCGGCAGGTGCCTCGCAAGAGCGTACCCAGAAAGTGCTGGATGAAGTGACGGACTACTATCTCACCAAAGAGAAAGACAACGTTGAATCCGTGTTTGCGGTTAACGGCTTTGGCTTTGCGGGTCGTGGTCAGAACACCGGTATTGCCTTCGTTTCTCTGAAAGACTGGTCTGAACGTCCGGGCGAAAAGAACAAGGTTGAAGCCATCACCGGCCGTGCAATGGGCACCTTCTCGCAGATTAAAGATGCGATGGTATTCGCCTTTAACCTGCCAGCGATTGTTGAACTGGGTACCGCGACCGGCTTCGACTTCCAGCTGATTGACCAGGGCGGTCTGGGTCACGAAAAACTGACGCAGGCGCGTAACCAGCTGTTTGGTGAAGTCGCTAAACACCCTGACCTGCTGGTCGGCGTGCGTCCAAACGGCCTGGAAGATACGCCACAGTACAAAATCGATATCGATCAGGAGAAAGCCCAGGCGCTGGGCGTATCCATCAGTGACATCAACACCACGCTGGGCGCAGCCTGGGGCGGTAGCTACGTTAACGACTTCATCGATCGCGGTCGTGTGAAGAAAGTGTACGTGATGTCAGAGGCGCAGTACCGTATGTTGCCGAACGATATCAACAGCTGGTTCGTGCGCGGCAGCAATGGTCAGATGGTTCCGTTCTCGGCGTTCTCAACGTCACGCTGGGAATACGGTTCACCGCGTCTGGAACGCTATAACGGTCTGCCGTCTATGGAGATCCTGGGTCAGGCCGCACCGGGCCGAAGCACCGGTGAAGCCATGAACCTGATGGAAGAGCTGGCGAGCAAACTGCCTGCGGGTATCGGCTATGACTGGACCGGTATGTCCTATCAGGAACGTCTGTCCGGTAACCAGGCCCCTGCTCTGTACGCCATTTCACTGATTGTGGTCTTCCTGTGTCTGGCGGCACTGTACGAGAGCTGGTCGATTCCGTTCTCCGTTATGCTGGTGGTTCCACTCGGGGTTATCGGTGCGCTGCTTGCGGCGACGTTCCGTGGGTTGACCAACGACGTTTACTTCCAGGTAGGCCTGCTGACAACCATTGGCCTGTCGGCGAAGAACGCGATACTTATCGTTGAATTCGCCAAAGATCTGATGGAGAAAGAAGGCAAAGGTCTTATTGAGGCGACGCTTGAGGCGGTTCGTATGCGTCTGCGCCCGATCCTGATGACGTCACTGGCGTTTATCCTCGGCGTACTGCCGCTGGTTATCAGTTCCGGAGCGGGCTCCGGTGCGCAGAACGCAGTAGGTACTGGTGTGATGGGCGGTATGGTTACCGCGACCGTATTGGCCATCTTCTTCGTACCGGTGTTCTTCGTGGTGGTTCGCCGCCGCTTTAGCCGAAAGAATGAAGATGTTGAACACAGTCATTCGGTAGAACCTCACTGATACCGGTTTCACATGATAAAAAGGCCGCATTAGCGGCCTTTTTCATTTTCAGAAAAAATCATAAATTACGCTTATTGAGGTTCAATTTATTTTCTGCCATCTTAAATAGACATATCGTAATTAACTGATAACTTAATCGGTGAAATCGGGATTTTTTTAATTTCATTTCCCCGCTTAAAGTATTAGGAATATTCCTAATAAGAAGTTCTTACAAAGATAAGTCTGAATCTAAACTTTTCTCATCATTTTTGCTAAGCCAATGAAACGTAAGGAAGCGATAAAGCACCGTCGTTAATTTGGATAAAAACGTTGAGTCCAGGACGACCATTTGCGTTCAAGCTCCCAGCCTGCGGTTTTATTTGTAATTTTTCGTAATAGCGCGGTGAAATCCAGGAAGGAGTGGCTTATAGTTAGGTTATCAGGAACACAGCACTCATGTAGCTAAGTCAGTTGTATCCATCCCGACAATGATGTTCGGTGAGTAAGAAATCACTCAGAAGGGGATGCGCTATGGACGAGTACTCGCCAAAAAGGCATGATATCGCGCAGTTGAAATTTCTCTGCGAATCCTTGTACCATGACTGCCTTGCCAATCTTGATGAAAGTAACCATGGCTGGGTAAACGATCCAACGTCTGCCATCAATTTACAGTTGAATGAGCTGATAGAGCATATCGCAACCTTCGCACTTAATTATAAAATTAAGTACAATGAAGATAATAAGCTCATCGAGCAAATTGATGAATACCTGGACGACACCTTTATGTTGTTCAGCAGTTACGGCATTAACGCTCAGGATTTGCAAAAATGGCGTAAATCGGGAAATCGGCTATTCCGCTGTTTCGTCAACGTGAGCAGAGCTAACCCGGTGAGTCTTTCCTGTTAAAATTATTACAATTACTAAGGTGAATTTATGTCTGATAAACCACTCACAAAGATCGATTATTTGATGCGCTTACGACGTTGTCAGTCAATTGACACGCTTGAACGCGTCATTGAAAAGAATAAATACGAGCTTTCTGATAATGAACTGGCGGTATTTTATTCAGCCGCTGACCATCGTCTTGCTGAACTGACAATGAATAAGCTGTATGACAAAATCCCTACATCTGTGTGGAAATTTGTCCGTTAATCTTTGAAGGGTGTCTGTAGAGTTCTACGCCTCGTTCTGAGTATTTACCTATCCCGTTATGCTCCCTGTGCGTAAGCCAGGTCTCCGTGTAAAACGTGTTCAGCAGCAATGTTGTGACTCCAGTCACATTGGCTTTCCGGGAACGTTCCCCTCCTGGCCTGTTCCGATTAATCTGCGGTAATAACATCCAGAGAGGTTTCCAGTGAGCTTAGAAAAACAGAAAATGATTGCCGGTGAACATTATCGCCCCGGCGATGAGACATTACGGGCTGACCGACTGCGGGCCCGCCATCTTGTTTACCGCTATAACCACACTGCGCCTGATGAAAAGACAGAACGCCAGAACATCCTGGCGGAACTGCTGGGGCAAAGCGAAGGCGCTTATATCGAACCGAGTTTCCGCTGCGACTACGGATATAACATTTATCTGGGCAAAAACTTTTACGCTAACTTCGACTGCGTGATGCTGGATGTCTGCCCGGTTCATATTGGCGATAACTGTATGCTCGCGCCGGGTGTTCATATTTATACGGCAACCCACCCGCTGGACGCGGAGGAACGAAACAGCGGCGTGGAGTTTGGAAAACCCGTCAATATTGGAAATAACGTCTGGATTGGTGGCCGGGCGGTCATTAACCCTGGCGTCACCATTGGTGATAATGTGGTGGTGGCCTCCGGCGCGGTCGTGACGAAAGACGTCCCGGCTAACGTCGTGGTTGGCGGCAACCCGGCAAAAATTATCAAAACGCTGTGAAGTCGCGGGGAGTCAACTGTTATAGTCTTTTAGCGCCAGACTGTTACTTTTTTCAGCCTGATGGCTCCCCTAAAATTGGCAGACACCCTGTATTGTCAACTCTCATGAAGGCAAAAAATGACCGAGATACAGCGCCTGCTTACCGCCACCATCGACGATCTTAACCTCCGCGAAAAGCGCGATAATCGCCCGCGCTTTAGCATTAGCTTTATTCGCAAACATCCTGGCCTGTTTGTCGCCATGTATGCCGCCTGGCTGGCGACGCTTATTGTTATGCTGAAGTCCGAAACGCTGGTGGACTCCGTCTGGCTGCTGGTTGTACTGTTTGTCGTCTTTAACGCCTTTTTCTTTTTCGACGTGAATCCGCGCTACCGTTACGAAGATATCGACGTGCTCGATTTTCGGGTCTGCTATAACGGCGAATGGTACAACACGCGTTACGTGCCAGAGGAGCTGATCGAAAACATCATGCACTCTCCGGCAGTTGAAGCCGGGCAAAAAGAGAAGCTGCAGAAAATGGTTTCCACCAAAGGACAGCTCTCTTTCTATGATGTCTTTACCCTTTCCCGCCCTGCTGCTGCGTAATTAACGCCTGCAGACGTCGGATCCCCGGCGCAAACTGAGAAGCAGAGGTATTACCGTAACCTAAAACCAGCCCGGTTTGCCCCTGCTTCGCCTCCAGGTAATACCCGCTCAGTGCAGCGGGTGCCAGCTGAAACGCTCTCGCCTTCGCCACCAGCCTCAGGTCGTCAATACCGTCTATCGCCAGCGTCAGATGCATCCCACCTTCGCCTGCCAGAATGCGGTGCGGAGAATGAAGCTCGGCGCCCAGCACCTCCCGCAGCTGGCGGTAGCGTTTACGATAGAGCCGACGCATGGCGGCAAGGTGGCGGGCGTAATGACCTTCTTCAATGAACAGCGCCAGGGTACGCTGTTCGGCACGATGCCCACCCCGCAACAGCGAGCCGATGGCCGGACGAACCGCCTTAGCCAGCGCTGGCGGTAACACCATGAACCCCATGCGAAGTGACGGAAACAGCGTTTTACTGAACGTCCCCAGATACACAACGGGCGCATTGTTGACCATTCCCAGCATCGCCGGTACGGGCTCACCGGCATAACGGAACTCGCTGTCGTAATCATCTTCAATGATCCAAGCGTTGTGCTGCCGGGCCAGGTCAAGCAGCGCCAGCCGCCGCCGCGCGCTGAGCACGCTCCCGTAAGGGAACTGATGCGAAGGCGATGTAAAGATCATTGAGGGGGCAGGCGCATCCAGCCCTTCCCAGCACATTCCCTCGTCATCAACCGGTATCCCCGTCATCGCCAGGCCGGTTTTAACAAACGCACTCTTTGCCCCGCTGTAGCCAGGGTTTTCTACCCAGGCGACATCGCCAGGCTCGCTTAACAGCATCGTGCAGAGATTGACCCCCTCAAGCGCACCTTCGGTGAGCACAATCTGGCTGGCGTCGCAGTCGATACCGCGGGACAAGGCAAGATGCCGGGCAATCGCTGCCCGCAGAGACGGTTCACCGGCCGGATCGCCATAGCCTAACAGGACACTTCCTTCCTCGCGCAGAACACGATCGTACAATCGCCGCCACAGCGGCAAGGGAAAATAGTTAATGGCAGGCGTTCCCGGCGTGAACGCCATCACAGGGGTGTCGCGCGGCACAGGCGCGGGCAGCAGGGCGACACGTTTTGTCAGCCTGACGTCAGGATCGGGCAGCGTCCGGGCAATCGTACGATGAGCTAATTGCCCCACCCGTGTCCCCTGACGGTTACGCAGCAAATAACCTTCGAGCGTGAGCTGGTCCAGCGCCGCATTGACGGTGTTTCGGGAAACCGAGATCTGCTGCGCCAGCGTTCGCGAACCGGGCAGCTGGCTGCCGGACTGGAGCCTGCCGCACAGTATCGCCTCCCGCAAAGCATGATAGAGCGTGCGCTGGAGCGTCTCTTGCCCACGCTTTTTCAGCGCAGCATGGAGCAAAGTGTAAAGCTCATCACCCGGTATATTCATCTTCCCTCCTTGTGGTACCAGAAAAACATAGCCTGGTGGTTCTTTTTAAGGAACCAGCAATTCACTAATCTGGAGTTCTTTTCAACGCCATGGAATTAAAAATGGATACATTCAATGAGTTTGGACAGCCTGTAGGTGAAGCCCTTATCGACTGGCAACCTCGTCAACACCCGTCCCGGGTGGTCCTTCAGGGTCACTACTGTCGGCTTGAGCCGCTGCGCGTGGAGCATGCCCACGCGTTGTTCTCCGCCTATTCCCTGGCCGAAGATACCCGCAGCTGGACGTGGCTACTGCGTGAACCCGATGCCACCGCAGAAGAGTTTGCCAAATGGGTGGCGAGCGTAAGTGAGTTATCCGATCCCATCCATTTTACCGTTATGGATAACCAGACCCAGTCTCCTGTCGGGACGCTGTCCCTGATGCGGATTGATCCTAAAAACGGGGTCGTGGAAGTGGGGCACGTTCACTTCTCTCCTCTGTTAAGCCGCACGCCAGGGTCGACAGAGGCGCAATATCTGCTGATGCGGTACGTGTTCGATACCCTGGGCTACCGGCGTTATGAATGGAAGTGCAATAGCCTGAACGAGCCTTCCCGTAAAGCGGCGCTGCGTCTGGGCTTTCAGTTTGAGGGGCGCTTTCGCCAGGCGCTGGTCATAAAAGGCCGTAACCGGGATACCGACTGGTTTTCTATTCTCGACAAAGAGTGGCCGGCGCTGGCGAGCGCCTTTGAAAGCTGGCTTGCCACCGACAATTTTACTGCCGATGGCAAACAGAAAAGATCCCTGGAAAGCTGGCGAGAAACGCGCGTCTAGCGTCTTTTTTTACGTCCCTGAACCGCCTTAAAGCGCGGATTAGATTTGCAAATCACGTATAAGCGTCCCTTGCGTTTGACTATCTGGCAATCCGGGTGACGCTGCTTTGCACTGCGTAATGAGTTAAGTACCTGCATGGTTAGCCCCGCTTCGCATTGAGAAAACCGCCAAAACGCTTGCGGAAGCGCGCGGCGCTACCGTCCGTGGAGAACGTTTTCTGCTTGCCGGTATAAAACGGGTGCGATTTTGAAGAAACCTCAATGGTGATGTACGGATACGTTTCACCGTCGAGTTCAATTTCGCGGTCGGTCTTAATGGTTGAGCCAACCTTGAAGTATTCATTAGCGCTGGTGTCGTGGAATACCACGGTGCGATAGGCTGGATGGATATCAGGCTTCATCGTAAATCCTTTGTGTTTTGTTATAACATAACAAAATGATATCCAGGCCAGTTCGAAAAAACAACCCCCTCTCGCCAGGCGATATTTTCTCGTTTGCCAGAGATAAAATGAAAACCTGGCTGCCCACGTGCTATAACTATATCATTTCGCGGTAAAATCTTTCTCTTCAGGCAAGGAACTCAATGCCCAGGAACGGGTATACGAGGAAGGACACGACAGCATGAAAACCCGACATCTGGTCAGTCTGGTGACTGGCATACTTATCTTTTCTGTGCTGGTTCCCATTTGCCTGAGCATCTGGCTGGCCCATCGCCAGGCGGAAGATAAGTTTGCCAATGCGCTGGATAACTATGCGTCACGCGTGTTGGTAAGAACCGACAGAGTTGTGGATCAGGCAAAAGAAGCGCTCGATCACCTGCAGGCCTTTGAAGGGGTGCCGTGTAGCCCGTTGCAGTTAAGAGAGATGCGCCGGGTCGCTTTCTCGTGGCGATATGTTCAGGAAGTGATTTATATCGATAACCTTCAGCCGCTCTGCTCCTCCCTGGAGCAAACCAGCCATGCAGCCCCTTTCCCGCCGCCGATGCGCATTACCGAAGATGGCTACAGCGCATGGCTGACCACGCAAAACGATCTTGGGTTTAACCGCTACATGGCAGTGCTGGGAAAAGGCCACTACCTTGTCATGGTCGATCCTGCCTCGCTGGTGGACGTTATTCCTTTCGGCGAGATAGCGATTGATGCCGCCCTGGTAGGCACTACAACACACCGCATATTCGCCAGCAGCAGTAAGCTCAATTCTCACATCCGCGACATGGTTCAGGAGCGGGATGTCAAAAGCGTGCAGTACAACGGTTCAATGTACGTCATGAAGTCTGTACCTGAGCTTGGATTTACCGTCGTCGCATGGGCAACGCTCAAACCGCTGGCTGAAACCTGGCACCGGCAGCTTCTTTTCTGGTTACCGTTCGGCATGTTAATAAGTCTGCTCGCCGCGCTGTTTGTCCTGCGGATCCTGCGTCGTATCCAGTCGCCGCGCAATCGCCTGCTTGACGCCATTAACAGCCGGGATTTTGTGGTTCACTATCAGCCCATCGTGGCGCTCAGTAGCGGAAAAATTGTGGGCGCAGAAGCGCTGACGCGCTGGCCACAGCCAGACGGAAGCAGCCTATCGCCGGATATTTTTGTCCCCCTTGCCGAGCAAACGGGGCTCATCTCACAGCTGACGCAGTTAGTCATCGAAAAGGTGTTTGAAGATATGGGCCACTGGCTGCAACGCCATCCCGATCAGCATATCTCCATTAACCTCGCCCCTGCCGATTTAACCTCCGGCATCCTGCCACCTTTACTGAGTCAGCTACTAAATAAGTGGCAAATACAACCCCGACAAATCGCCCTTGAGCTCACCGAGCGCGGCTTTGCCGATCCCAAAATCAGCGCGCCGGCTATCGCCGCATTCCGCCGTTCGGGGCATCCTGTCTATATTGATGATTTTGGCACGGGCTATTCCAGCCTGAGCTATCTGCAGGATCTGGACGTCGACACGCTAAAAATTGATAAATCGTTCGTCGATGCGCTGGAGTATAAAAACGTGACGCCGCACATCATTGAAATCGCAAAGTCGTTGAAGCTGGCGATGGTGGCGGAGGGCATCGAGACCGCAGGGCAGCTCGCCTGGCTACACCGTCACGGCGTGCAGTACGGGCAGGGGTGGTACTACAGCAAGGCACTGCCAAAAACGGAATTTATTCTTTGGGCAGAAAATAACCTCGGCACGCACGCTACTTAAGATAGGATTTGATCACCCGCAACACCACGCCAAGATCGGCTTCACGCTGCGCTTCTTCAGGCTCTTTCACCACGTGATCGGTTAAATGTCCTTCGATCACCTGCATCATCATGCCATTGACCGCCCCCCGGATCGCCGCCAGCTGCTGTAACACCTCGGCGCATTCGTGATCGCTGTTAAGCATTTTTTCCAGCGCGGTGCTTTGCCCCTGAATTTTCTTCAGGCGAGTCAGTAACATCTTCTTGTCTCTAACGGTATGTGACATCTCTGTATCCCTAATTTTTTAGCTTTTAAAGCATATCACGCTCTACTCCCCCTGAGTATTTTTCTACTGGGGGGTAGTATTACGCTACTGGGGGGGAGTAGTATCTCCGCACGCTTTCCACTCCGGAAATTTCCATGACCGATTTTGCTTCACTTCTTCAGCAGGGCAATGCCTGGCTGTTTGTTCCCAGCGCTATCCTGCTCGGTGCGCTGCATGGCCTGGAACCGGGCCATTCAAAAACAATGATGGCAGCCTTTATTGTTGCCATCCGCGGCACGCTGAAACAGGCGGTACTGCTTGGCCTGGCGGCAACGCTCTCCCATACGGCGGTGGTCTGGCTCGTTGCGATGGCGGGATTATGGTTTGGTCGGGGCTGGGATGCGCATACGTCCGAACCCTGGTTCCAGCTGATCTCCGGGGTGCTGATCGTTGCGATCGCCCTGTGGATGGCGTGGCGAACCTGGAAAGAGAGCCAGCCGCACGATCATCATCACGACCATGATAGCCATCACCACCACGACCATGAACATGAACATGAACATGAACATGAACATGACCACCATCATGATCATCATCACCACGAACACACGCTGATTGAAGAAGAGTGGCAGGACGCCCACCAGCGCGCTCACGCGCAGGATATTAACCGCCGCTTCAGCGGTCAAAATGTCACCACCGGACAGATTGTGATGTTTGGCCTGACCGGCGGACTTATCCCCTGCCCGGCGTCCATCACCGTGCTGCTGATCTGCCTGCAGCTGAAGCATTTCGCCCTCGGCGCGACGCTGGTGTTCAGCTTCAGTATTGGTCTGGCGTTAACGCTGGTCGCTTCCGGCGCGATTGCCGCCTTAAGCCTCAAGCACGCGACCAAACGCTGGCCCGGGTTTAGCGAATTCTCCCGTAAGGCACCGTGGATCTCCGCTGCGCTGATTACCGTGGTAGGAATTTACATGAGCCTGCATGGCCTGAGCGGCATTCTGGCGTAAGCATGCGGCCACGCTCTGTGGCCGCCTCTCCAGGGTCAGTTAAGGGTTCTGCTGCCAGCTGAAGGTATAGCGAAGCTGACGTGTCTGCAGAATGAATTCCGGTGCAACGCTGGGGCTCCAGGAGTCGTCGCCGCCCACGCCCATATGGAACGCATCGAGGTTAAGCCAGCATCCCGGCTCTTCCCGCAGCAGATGGTGGTGGGTTGTCTTCCGCAGCTGCTGCTGGCTGTAGCGGCTCACCGAGAAGTGGAACTGGCCATTTAGCTGATGCGTTCCCAGCGTCAGCTCCCGCGTATCACAGCGCAAACCATTTTCCGTCGGGAAGATATACGGTGTGTGCATCTCCGCCAGGGGTAATGTCCAGCGCCCCTGCCGTGCCGCCAGCTTTCTGTCCGGATAGTTTTCATGCGGCCCCAGTCCCAGCCAGAAGACGTTTTCCGGCGTTTCGGCAAGATGAACGCTCAGGCCAACGCGCGCAGGCTCCGGGATATCAGATGCAATATCAACCTGAATATCGCCATGCAGAACGCCTCGCTCGTCCACCCGCCAGACTTTACGGCTCATGAACAGGGCTTTGCCGCGATACTCAAGGACGTGCTGGGTTGTGACCACCACCTCGTCTGCGTGCTGCTCTGCCTCACAGTGCAGAACGCGCGAGGTGAGATCGTACATGCCCGCCGCTTTCCAGCGTTCAACCCAGGCGTTCGGATCGATCTTCGTCGCTTCACTTACGCCAATGTCGTTGTCCAGCGGCGCGCGGCTGACGTTATCCGTCAGAGGTGAAAGCAGCGTTTCAACGCCATTTCGCCACCATTGAGTCAGATTTCCGGTTGCGCGATCGAATTGCCAGCGCTGTTGACGATGGGAGATCTCCTGAACGCGATCGTTTTGCGTCAAGACCGGCGGCTCGCCCACCGGAGCTGGCGGAGCAATAAAGAGTGGAGCCGGCAGCGGCCACTGCTCCCACGCGCAGCGATGGTCAGCCGGTGACCACGGCGTTGCCCGCGGCTGGCGTACTTCTACGTTCAGCCAGACCTCACCCGGCCCGGCTTTCAGCTCCGGCAGGTCGATCTCCAGAAGCTGGGTGCCTTCAGGCGACATCGAGAGCGTCACCTCGCCCTCGGCCAGCACGTCCCCGTCCCGGGCAACCGTCCAGCTCAGCACTTCGTTATCGGTGTGGCGGAACAGGTAGCCGCTTTGCACCTCAATCACCAGCGGCGAGGTGCTGACCCGCGTAAAGGTAAAGAACTGCTGGGCGCGCTGCGCCTCGTACAGCGCCGGGTGCGGCGTGCGATCGGGGAATACCAGGCCATTGAGGCAGAACTGCCGATCGTTCGGCTTATCGCCAAAGTCTCCCCCGTAGGCCCAGAACGCGTTGCCAGCTTCGTCCTGTTTCGTCAGGGCCTGATCGACCCAGTCCCAGACAAATCCCCCCTGCAGGCGAGGGTGGCTGCGAAACGCCTGCCAGTATTTCGCGAACCCGCCAAAGCTATTTCCCATCGCGTGAGCGTATTCACAGAGGATCAGCGGACGCGTTTCGTCCGGCATACCGATCCATTTTTTGATTGACCATTTAGGCACCGCCGGGAAGGGCTGATCCTGATCGACACGGGCGTACATCGGACAAACAATATCGGTAGCCGCCGTATTCGCGCCGCCGCCTTCATACTGCACCGGACGCGTCGGATCCGTAGATTTCACCCAGCGATACAGTGCGTCGTGGTTTGCGCCGTGCCCGGACTCATTGCCCAGCGACCAAATGATTATTGAGGGATGATTACGATCGCGCTGCACCATGCGGGTCACGCGTTCGCTCATGGCGGGCAGCCAGCGCGGATCGTCTGCAAGGCGGCTCATCGGCACCATACCGTGGGTTTCGATGTTGGCTTCATCAACAACGTACAGCCCGTAGCGGTCGCAAAGCCGGTACCACAGCGGATGGTTCGGGTAGTGCGAGCAGCGCACGGCGTTGAAGTTGTGCTGCTTCATGATTTCGATATCGCGGCGCATGGTCGCTTCGTCCATCACCTGGCCGTTTTCCGGGTGATGCTCGTGCCGGTTAACCCCTCGGATCAGCAGCGGTTTACCGTTGAGCTTCAGCAGGCCATTGCTGATATCAACGCGGCGGAAGCCCACGTCGCACGCCTCAATCTCAAGCACTTCACCCTGCGGGTTGATAAGCGCAATCGTCAGGCGATACAGTTCTGGCGTTTCAGCGCTCCAGAGCGCGGGCTGTTCAACGGGCATCGCCGCCGTTAAGCGCTCTGCCCAGCTGCCGCGCTCGTCGACGATGGCTGACCCTGGACGCCGGGAAACGCAGGCGCATTTTTCCTCCGCGCGCCACAGGGTAAAAACCACCTCGCAGTCTGCAAAGCCAGCGCCTGCCAGCGCGACATCAACCTTCAGCACCGCGCGGTCCAGCTCCTTATTCAGGTCCGTCACCACGTGATAATCGGCAATCCGGGTATCGGGTTTATGCAGCAAAGTCACATCGCGGAAAATGCCGCTCATGCGCCACATGTCCTGATCTTCAAGATAGCTGCCGTCGCACCAGCGCAATACCATGACCGCCAGGCGGTTCTGCCCGGGGCGTAATGCCGCCGAGAGGTCAAATTCGGCGGGCAGCCGACTGTCCTGGGAATAGCCTATCCACTTCCCGTTGCACCACAGATGGAACGCCGAGTTCACACCGTCAAAAATAATTCGGGTTTGCCCGCTCTGAAGCCAGGCGTCATCCATTTCAAATGTGAGCGAGTAACAACCGGTCGGGTTTTCCTGCGGCACAAAAGGTGGGTTAACGGGGATGGGATAGGTGACATTGGTGTAGATGGGCGTGTCGAACCCCTGCATCTGCCAGTTCGACGGTACGGGCATCGCGACGGCATCCGCGCAATCTTCGATTGCCCATGCTTGAGGAACCTGCTCCGGCGCTGAAAAATAGCTAAACCGCCATAGCCCGTTGAGAGAGCGCCTGCTGGTAGATCCGGCGTCATCTCTGGCGGAAGATTCATTGCGCCAGCTGTGTAACGGCGCATGTGCGGCCAGACGGTACCACTGGGTGACGCCGGGGTTTTCCCAGTCCCGACGGGCCAGAATGGCGCTGAGGGTCAGCGGTGAAGTGGTGGACATAGTAACCTCTTTGCGAAGCGCTCACAATTTTGGTTAACATGCCCTGGCACCCGGCGATGGTAAAGCGCCCATTCGCAGGGTAGCGAGTCAGATCACAAAGTTTTATTTGCGGGCAATCTGCTCGGCAAGGAGTGCCAGGCTTCTCAGCTGCTCCGCCAGATCCTCGCGTTCAGCCTGCTTAGGGTTGCGGCGTGCGCTTGAATGACGGGTAACCAGCGTCACCGGCAGTTGAACCTGCCAGCACGCCTCCTCCCCGGTGGGGGCCAGCAGCCATTCCACGCTGCGTTCACCCGCATCGCGAAACGCCTGACGAATGGTCGTCAGCGGCGGGGAAAACCAGGCGCTGTCGGCCGTATCGTCAAACCCGACCACCGACATCTGGCCAGGAATAGCGACCCCTTTTTCCGCGCAGGCGCGCATTACCCCGAGCGCCATCTGATCGTTAGCCACCAGAATGGCATCCGGTAATACCGTCCCCGACAGAAGAACATGCCCTTTCTCATAGCCGCTTGCGGCGCTCCAGTCACCGTAAGCCACCTCAGCGGCTTCATACCCCGCGCGGGCCAGAGCGGCTCTCCACCCCGCCAGACGCGCCCGAGCAGAGACCGAGCTTTCCGGCCCGCTCAGCAGAGCAATATGTCGATGCCCCAGCGAAAGCAGATGCTCAACGCCCAGACGCGCCCCCTGCTCCGCGTTAAACACGAGGCTGTTTACCCGCGCTGAAGGCGCCACATCGAGGAACAGCACCGGGACGGGCGACGCCAGTGCCCTGAGTTCTTCAGCGTCACGATCGTCAAGCGGAACATTCACCAGCAGCGCGTCCACCCGCTGCGCCAGTAGCGCCTGAAGCGCGACCTGACAGTGCTGCGGCTGTTCCACCATGGAGATAAGAACGCTCGCCCCCTGTTCCGCCGCGCGGGATTTTACCGCCGACACAATTTGCGAGGGCGCATGCAGGGCCAGATCGGTGGTGATAAGTCCCAGCGTGCGGGTGCGTTTACCCGCCAGCTGCTGTGCGCGCAGGTTAGGCACGTAGTGTAGCTCCGCCATCGCCTGCTGCACCTTTTCCCGCGTGCGGGCAGAAACATGCTCCGCGTCGTTAATGACGCGAGAAACGGTCTGATAAGAAACCCCCGCAAGGAGGGCGACATCATAGAGAGTGATAGCTTTCATGCATTGTGGCATCGCGTGAGTCGGGGCCCATTATTGTGGCACAGCGACGCCGTTAAAACATGTGAGCGCTTCGCAAAATTAAACAACCCGCTCCGGCTGGGGTATTTCCGCAATGCGCGGCTTCTGGCGGAACCAGGGCAGGCAGAGCTGGATAAGCGGGCCAATGGTCAGGGCATAAAGTACGGTTCCCACGCCAAAGGTGCCGCCAAGCACGCACCCAATCAGCAGGACGGACACTTCAATTGAGGTGCGCACGCTACGAATGGACCACCCCAGCCGGGCGTGAATGCCGGTCATCAGACCGTCGCGCGGGCCTGGCCCGAAACCGGCCCCGATGTACATGCTGGTCGCAATCGCGTTCATCACGATGCCCGACACCAGGAAAGCGATTCGAACGGGTAACGATTCCAGTTCCGGGATAAGCGCCATGCTGGCGTCCGCCGCCAGACCGATACAAATCACGTTACTGATCGTGCCAAGCCCCGGCATCTGGCGCAGCGGGATCCACAGCAGCAGCACCGCAGCGCCGGTCACAATAATCACCGTTCCGATAGTCATTCCCAGCTGTAACCCCACCCCAAGGTGAAATACATCCCAGGGGTCGACGCCCAAATCGGAACGAATAAACATCGCGGTGGACAGGCCATACAGTCCTAAACCGACATAGAGTTGTAGCAGACGACGTACCATTTTTATCTTCTCCAGTGAACCAGGCTTTCATGCTGACCTAAAATGGCACTATGATTAATGTCCAGTTTTCAAATAGTGGACTGCATATGTCATCACGCCGCTTCGGAAGCCAGTCTCTGGTACGCCTTTTAGGCCACTGGCAACAAGCTTCATCCCGAACCCCGCTCTGGCGACAGCTGGCCGACGCGCTGCGTTTATTAATCCTTGATGGACGGCTGGCACTGAATACGCGGCTGCCGGGCGAGCGTGAGCTGGCCGCGGCGCTGGACGTGAGCCGTACCACCGTCAGCAGCGCGCTCGCCCATCTGCGTGAAGAGGGATATCTTGAAAGCCGCCACGGCAGCGGGTCACGCGTGATCCTCCCGGATACGCGTGCCGTTCCCACTCTTTCCGCGGCGAGCGCGGCACTGGATCTCTCCACTGCCGCCCTCAATGCCGGGCCGGAGATCCATCAGGCGTATACCCATGCGCTCACGGCCATTACCCAGCATCTCTCGCTGACGGGCTACGATCAGCTAGGGCTGCCGACGCTGCGGGAAGCCATCGCTGCACGCTATACCGCGCGTGGTCTTCCCACCCGCGCGGACGAAGTGATGGTGGTCAATGGCGCCGTCAGCGGCTTCGCGCTGGTCCTGCGGATGATGACCGGGCCCGGGGATCGCGTCGTGGTCGATCATCCCACCTATCCGCTGGCGATTGCCGCCATTCAGGGCGCGCAGTGTCGGCCCGTGGGGGTGTCGCTGCCGGAAACCGGCTGGGATACGGATGGCTTCGCCGCCACGCTTGCCCAAACCGCGCCGCGCCTGGCGTACCTGATGCCGGATTTTCATAATCCGACCGGGCGCTGTATGGATATTGCCACCCGTCAGGCCATCACGGATATTGCAGCCCAAACCCGCACGGCGCTGGTGGTGGATGAAACGATGGTGGATCTCTGGTTTGATGCGCCTCCCCCGCCACCGCTGGCTGCCTTCAACCCGCAGGCCACCGTCATCACTTTAGGCTCCGCCGGCAAAAGCTTCTGGGGAGGGCTGCGTCTAGGCTGGATCCGCGCCTCATCGCGCACCATCGCCACGCTTGCCCAGACGCGGGATACGCTGGATTTAGGCTCGCCGCTGCTGGAACAGCTGGCAATGCAGTGGCTCATTAACAACAGCGAGACGTTTCTGCCCGCACGCCGGAAGATGCTGGCGGAACGGCGCGATCGATGCGGTGACCTGCTGCGAGAACATTTCCCGGAGTGGAAATTCCACGAGGCGCAAGGCGGGCTCTCCTACTGGATAGAGCTACCGGGCATGCTGGCGACACAGCTTGCCGCACGGGCAGAAATAATCGGGATTAACCTTGGAACCGGGACGCGATTTGGTTTATCGGGGGCGTTTGACCGCTATTTACGTATGCCCTTCTCGCTGGAATCGACAGAGCTTGAGCAGGCGTTACTGAGGATCAAACCGTTATGGCTCGCCCTGAATAAAAACGTGCCATCGTTAAAACGCAGCGTAATCTAATATTTAAATATTTGAAGCAGATCATAAAATAAAAACTGCTGACTGTAATATATGCAGTCAGCAGTTTTCACTGGTCAGTGTTTAATGCTGAGGAGGAATAGGAAAGCCTTTTAGTGAAATAACGAAATTATCACCGTCTTTCTTTATTTTTGCACCGGTATCACACCAGTCAGACGCAATACGAAAGAACTCATCGCTTCCAACATTCCAGCCAAGACGTACGTGCTTCACGTAGCCTGAACGCAACAGATCGCAGGCCTCGTTGTAGTCACTGGCAGTTGACAGTTGTTGTTTCATTTTCTCTTCTTCAGAAGTTTACGCAGAGCCTTGATTTCTTTAGGAGTAAAAGGAGAAACACTCTCTTCTTCCGTATGCTGATTATCAATATCCTCTTCCGATACTCCCGCCTCTTCTACTGCTTCGAATGCCAGCAGCAGCAGTTTCTCTGTTGTCACGCTTAAATTCTCGTTATTGAGTTCCGCATAGTGGCGAAGCCTTTCTTTTAGCGCGTCATCAATCTTAACGTTTAATACCGCTGTAGCCATGTTTGTCACTTCCCTTCGGAATAAGTACTTTATTTAATACACGAAGTTAACAATGTTATCCAGATATAAATTTTTTCGAGTTATGGAAGAAAATAGACGTCCAATTATAAAATGACAGTCTATTATTACAGGTTTATGACAATAATATTTCAGCACGATGAAATATATATTACACGATATAGGCATAGTATTATTGTGGGATAGCAGTCAAAAGTGAGAGGTGAAAGCAGGAAGATTTTATGAGGGCGGAAATGGGTGGGGGCCCTGCCAGCTAAGCTTTTTCTAACAAAACCTATGTATTTCAATGCACTAAAAAGCGGTGGGGCAATGATTTTGTATCACCAAAAGTATACACTGGCAAGCCGTTTTCTCATGCGACAGACACAAAAAACCGGGGCTGACCCGGCTTTGTATGGCTTTTGACCAAACTCCATCTAAGCCACATTTTCCACTACCATGTAGGATCGCCCAACCTCTTCAATCAGTGGTTGGAGGTTCGTATTGCTGCCTTTGACTGTAAATAGGTCTTCTGGCTGTTCATCTTTTACGGCTTTTTTAACATAACCATAATACAGACGACTAACCCCAGTCCTTAAAGATACCTCCGTACAAGAAGATAAAGCGACCACATTTTCCCCTGTGTACTTGAACACTGGCGGCTAATAGTTTTTGATCACGCTCCGGCAAGAGTTCACAAATTGTGTGAACGCTTCAATTTTACCTGCCAGGGCCATACGACGGGCATGTTCGATCTCATCTACCGTGAGAGCGGGAGCGGAATATCTGTCGCACAAATGGGTGGGCCCTTGACGGCTAGCTATACTCTTATTTTCAGTGTCATAGGGTGCGGTCATGCGGGGAAAATAGCGTTACGGATTAGCTTAATGAGATTGCCGATGCGAAAGCATCGCCCGGCAATATTGAATTCAGGGTGAGAAATAAATCGATCAGGATGCAGGAGGCGTTAACGGCTGAACGTCATTGCTATTCACCCAGCCGTGCGTCGTTTTTCCGCTACGGGCGACAAACTCTACCTCTGCCCAGCCAGCCTGGGTTTGTATTACCCCTACTACGTCTCCTTTAACGATCCAGGCTTTACGCCGGGTCGCGGCATCAGGCGTGGAGCTCAGATAAGCCCGCGGGCTGCTTACCTTCATCAGCGTTTGCCACTGTGTCTGCCGCGTCCTCTCCAGTTCCAGACCTGTCGCAATTTCAGGCATCAGCACATTCATACACCCAGCATGGTTTTGCCCATCAGGAATGGCTAATGTGACACCCGCGGTATTCGCGGCAATATGGCCCGCGAGCACAGATGAAGACCATGAAGTGATGGTGTCTGGCTGTTGCGCTGAAACATGGCCTGTCAGAAAGAAAGTGCAGGTACGTTTTACGCTGTCTTCAGCCGATTCAGAGTAATACCCGGTGATATTGCCCGTCGGAGAGACGGCGAGTAACAAACTTTCATATACGCCAGACTGTAGCGTCGTGGCATACGAAGAAAACGCCGCCATTAAAACTGAAAAACCGCAAACTATGCGCATCATTTTAATTTTCATCTCCGCCCCTTCTCCAGGTTTTCATAAGTTCTGCGAATTTTAACGTCATAATCACCGAAATCGCTTCCGTTATAGTTGAATGCCATATTATAAAAGTCCTTATTTACCATTGCCGACAGTAGTGAGCTGTTCCTATTGCACAAATGTAAAAAAGCATTTAATTGCTTACCGGCATTTGACTTCATATCTTTTAAAAATGTGCCGAGATCTTTATAACCGCACGATTCGTAATTAAACCCCATAATCTGGAACATCCCCCATGAACACGATTTTATCGCAGCTTCGGCATCAAGTGCGTAAGCCTTCGCCAGGGTATTCCATGCAGAAAGCTGGTCGATATTGTTTTTTTGCCATTCCGGACCCGCTTTCTTTACATATTTATAAGACAAAAAAGGGTGGGTTTGATCGTATTTCCTTTTGGTGTATTTACGGAAAATATGCCCTTCATACGCAATAATCGGTAGATTTAAAGCATTAAACCCAGATCGTCCGCCCGACTCCACAATAGAAAAAGCTTTGATGATATTCAGTTCTACCCGACGATTAAGATTTTCCCAGGCTTCAGTAAAGTCCTGTTCCGTCAGCGATACAGCCCCATCAATTCCAGGTGCCATCAGCTTGCTTCGCTCAAGGGTTTCATCTGCTACGTTGTAGCGCTCTTTTCTCAGATAATCGTTAACCAGCTGACGGACGCTATTTTCATTGGCAGAAGGTTGCCTAAAAAATGAAGACGTGAAAGACGATTGTTGAGACGCAAGGGGATATTTCATCGCAGCAGCAACTAATCCACGGAAAGTCTTCCCTTCTGGCTCAATAACCCCATCGGGATGCTGGAAACGCAAATGAATGGACTGAAACTGGCTGATGGTTCTGATCAATGTCGGGGAAATAATCCCATCTTCTGGGATGTCATACTGGATGATAGGCTTAATGAGATTAAACAGGTATTGCACGATAATCACGTCGCGCTGAAAGTTTCCTGCTTTACCTGGCGTTCCTACGGCACTTTTCAATAAAGGTGACAAACGTCTGAGAGAATTATCCATTTCTGAGTACTCATAAATGAAAAAATATACGGTTAGTGGGAAACCGCATCTCGTGATCGACAGCATCAAGCTGCTCACATCCAGCAGGCATTGATACGCCACTTGCGCCGCACCAGGGAAACACTGAAAACAGGAATTATTGGGAGCACAAATGGGTGGGGGCCCTGCCAGCTACATCCCGGCACACACGTCGTCTGCCCTGGCTGCTTCCTTCCGGACCTGACCTGGTGAACAGAGTAGCGTTGCGGGAGAACCAACAGAGCCCCCATTGAGAGCGTTGATAACCAACGCGCTGGCGCATTATCCCTGTGCTAAAGCCCAATTGCAAGTGACCAGGAACCGGATGCTGGTTTCTTGCGCAAACAGGCGCAGCAATCATGAAGATCTTCGTTTACCATAGCGTTCCAGAAACTCCCCCCACAGGTGAAGGTATGGACGAACACGACTCCTTTCCACAGCGCGTATGGCAAATCGTGGCCTCAATCCCGGAAGGCTATGTCACTACCTATGGTGATGTTGCGCGCCTGGCCGGTTCCCCGCGCGCGGCGCGACAGGTTGGCGGCGTCCTGAAACGGCTGCCGGAAGGCAGTACGCTGCCCTGGCATCGGGTGGTGAATCGTCATGGCGCCATTTCGCTCACCGGGCCGGATCTTCAGCGTCAGCGTCAGGCGTTACTTTCAGAGGGTGTCCAGGTGACAGGGTCGGGTCAGATTGATTTGCAGAAGTTTCGCTGGATATATTGACCCCTCTCCCGGAGGAGAGGGGAAATGCAGGAATTACATCTGAGTCGGTGGGGTTGGCAGAGACGGCTGATTGGTCTGCGGTGCGACCGGTACTTCGGTCTGCTGCACCGGCACCAGGTTCAGGTCGATTTTTGTCCCACCGTTGTTGATTGCTTCCTGAACCGTATCGGTGATAAAGACCAGCTTACCGTTGATGGTTACCGCTGCACTCAGCAGAATACGGGCGTTAGGCTGCACGTCCGACGGGTTATACGGCAACACGAAGCTAAATGGCGCCTGCTTACCTTCTGTACGGACCGCACGCTGGGCCACGACTTTAGACGGCGCGTCGGCCAGGGAAGCATCAGACAGCGTTACCGTTAGTACCGCGTCCGGTGGCAGAGCGACTCTCTGCTTGATCCAGATTGTACCGGAAACGTTAGGCTGCTGAATGGACTGCTGTGAAAGGGTGTTAATCCCGTTCGGATCTGCAGCTGGAACCGGCACCTGGGCGCTCTTACCGGCACAGGCGGACAACGCCACCGCAATAGCTACACCACTAAGCATGGGCACGAGTTTCATTGAAGTCTCCTTATCAATGCACCAGCGGGATCGATCCCATCCGATGTCGTTTCAATCACATAACGTATTCAAGTGTGGCACAGATCACCGATTTATGCCTGAAAACGTGCCGATATTCAGATTATTCTACCCATCGGACCACTTTCATTTCTGCGTTATACTCTGCCTATCTTTCGCTGCGGCGTTTATTGAGGACAACTATGAGTCAGGCACTGAACAATCTGCTGACATTACTAAATCTGGAAAAAATTGAGGAAGGACTCTTTCGCGGACAGAGCGAAGATCTCGGCTTACGCCAGGTATTCGGGGGGCAAGTCGTCGGACAGGCACTGTACGCAGCAAAGGAGACTGTCCCGGCAGACCGTCTGGTGCATTCATTCCACAGCTACTTCTTACGCCCTGGCGATAGCGCAAAACCGATTGTGTATGACGTTGAAGTTCTGCGAGACGGCAACAGCTTCAGCGCGCGCCGCGTAGCGGCCATTCAGAGCGGCAAGCCGATCTTTTACATGACGGCCTCTTTCCAGGCGCCGGAGCCGGGCTACGAGCATCAGAAAGTGATGCCCCCGGCTCCGTCACCTGACTCTTTAAAATCAGAGACGGATATTGCTCGCGCGCTGGCGCATCTGCTTCCCCCGCAGGTCAAAGAGAAGTTTCTCTGCGATAAGCCGCTGGAGATCCGCCCGGTTGAGTTCCACAACCCGATGAAAGGCCATACCGCAGAGCCGAAACGCCAGGTTTGGATCCGTGCCAACGGGACCGTGCCGGAAGATTTCCGCGTCCATCAGTATCTGCTGGGCTATGCGTCTGACTTCAACTTCCTGCCGGTGGCGCTGCAGCCGCACGGCGTTGGTTTCCTGGAAAAAGGGATGCAGGTCGCGACGATCGATCACTCCATGTGGTTCCACCGTCCGTTCAACATGAATGAGTGGCTGCTTTACAGCGTGGAGAGCACGTCAGCGTCGAGCGCGCGCGGATTTGTGCGTGGAGAATTTTATACTCAGGACGGCGTGCTGGTCGCTTCGACGGTGCAGGAAGGGGTGATGCGTAATCGCGGGTGATTGATGCCCTCACCCTCTCCCACCGGGAGAGGGAATACACATTAAAAACGGCAACCGAAGTTGCCGTTTTGCAGTTTATCAGGCGTTATACGCATTCTCGCCGTGGCTGTTGACGTCCAGACCTTCGCGCTCCTGCTCTTCCGGTACGCGCAGACCCACCGTCATATCCGCCAGCTTATAGCCAATGAAGGCCACAACGGCAGACCAGACAACGGTGATAGCAATACTTTCCAGCTGCACCAGCACCTGATGAACCATGGTGACACCTTCCGCGTAACCCACGCCACCGAGCGATTTCGCCGCGAAGATACCGGTCATGATACAACCGACTATGCCGCACACGCCGTGCACGCCGAATACATCGCATGGGTCGTCGACGCGCAGCACACGTTTCAGTGCGGTGACACCCCACAGACCCGCCAGACCCGACACCAGGCCGACCAGCAGCGCACCGCCGACACCGACATAACCACAAGCAGGGGTGATACCAACCAGACCGGCAATCGCACCCGAACAGGCACCCAGCAGAGAAGGTTTACCGCGCACCGCCCACTCGCCAAACACCCAGGAGAGAATCGCACCCGCCGTGGCAACAACGGTGTTCACGAAGGCCAGCGCGGCGATTTCGTTGGCCGCACTCGCAGAGCCGGCGTTGAAGCCAAACCAGCCAAAGTAGAGGATAGCTGTACCGGTAAACACCATCGGCAGGTTGTGCGGTTTAAACGCTTCTTTACCGAAGCCCACGCGTTTGCCAATCAGGTAGGCCCCCACCAGACCCGCTACCGCGGCGTTGATGTGTACAACGGTACCGCCCGCGAAGTCCAGCGCACCGTGCGTTGCCAGCAGACCGCCACCCCAGACCATGTGCGCAATCGGCACATAGGAGAGCGTCAGCCAGACCACCACGAAGATCAGAACGGCAGAGAAACGAATACGCTCCGCCAGCGCGCCCACAATAAGCCCAACGGTAATACAGGCGAAGGAGCCCTGGAACGCCACGTGAATATACTGATAGAAGCTGCCCATCAGCGCGGTCAGCTCAATATTTTTCAGCATCACCCAGTCGAAGTTACCAAAGAACGCGTTGCCCGTACCGAACGCCAGCGAGTAACCGTAAACCACCCACAGCACGCAGACCAGCGCAAACGTCACGGCAACCTGCGTCAGCATGGAGAGAACGTTTTTGCCACGGATCAGGCCGCCGTAGAACAGCGCAATGCCCGGAATGGACATGAAAAGCACCAGCGCGGTGCTGATCATCATAAAGGCGTTATCGGCTTTATCAGCCACCGCAGGGGCAGCAGCCAGCGCCAGGCCCGGCAGCAGCGCCAGCGAACCCAGACCCGTTTTAAGTGTTGCTATCTTCATTTTCTCGATCCCTATCACTGTGTGCCAGGCGTTATTTACAATGCCGCTTCGTCAGATTCGCCGGTACGGATGCGAATGACGCGCTGCAGTTCGGCAACGAAAATTTTGCCGTCGCCAATTTTGCCGGTATAGGCCGCTTTGCTAATGACATCAATGACTTCATCAAGCTGATCGTCAGCAATCGCGACATCAATTTTTACTTTTGGCAGAAAGTTAACGCTGTATTCCGCCCCGCGATAAAGCTCGGCATGACCCTTCTGACGACCAAAGCCTTTCACTTCGGTGACAGTCAGTCCCTGAATACCCATTGAAGACAACGCTTCACGCACGTCTTCGAGTTTGAATGGTTTGATTACAACCGTAACCAGCTTCATAGATCCCCTCCAGTCAGAATTCGGTAATGGCCGTAGCTTACGCTGAAGGTATTGCAAGGGATGTGCCAGAAATGAAAACGAGGAGGAACGGCGGCGCACAGAGCATTACACGGCCTTGATAATCGAACTGATGAAAAAAAACGCACCATGCCGGTGCATGGTGCGTTTCAGTTTTGCACCAACAGGAATGACTGTTAGCGCGCCGCCTCTTTTTGGTGCATCAGGCGCTAAGCGACTCTTCATCGCGCACGCTGGCCGCCAGCTCTTCGCCCGCCAGCTGCAGCTGGTACATCTGCCAGTAGCGCCCTTTTGCTTCCAGCAGTTCACGGTGGGTACCACTCTCAACGGCCTGTCCGCGATGTAGCACCAGAATGGTATCGGCATCGACGATGGTGGAAAGACGGTGGGCAATCACCACCAGCGTCGTATGGTCGCGTACGGCGGAGAGTGCCTGCTGGATGGCCTGCTCGGTGCCGGAGTCAATACTGGCAGTGGCTTCATCCAGAATCAGGATCTGCGGCGTTTCAATCAGCACCCGCGCCAGCGCCAGGAGCTGCTTTTGCCCGACAGAGAGATTATTCCCCTGCTCGCCCAGTCTGGTATTTATCCCATCGCTAAACCCGCGCGCCAGCTCTGCCAGCTGCACTTTTTCCAGCACGTCCCAGACCTGTTCCTGAGTGTAGTCTCGCCCCAGAGTCACGTTGGCGTAGAAGGTATCGGCCAGCACGACCGGATCCTGTTGCACCATCGCGACGCCTTTACGCAACACGGTGTGGCTGAGAGACGCGAGCGGGCGCCCGTCGAGGCGGATTTCGCCGCGCGTGACCGGGTAATAGCCCATCAACAGGCTGGCAAGCGTGCTCTTACCGCTGCCGGTATGCCCCACCAGCGCCACGAAACCGCGCGACGGAACGTCAAGCGTGATGTCCTGCAGCACCAGCCGGTCTTCACGATAGGCAAACGAGACGTTATCAAAGGCGATAGTCCCGCTTTGCAGAGGTTGCTCGTCATTGCCGTAGGCCTGACGCGGCCTGTCCATCAGCTCAAACACGCGCTCACCGGCGACCACCGCCTGCTGCAGCATCGATTGCTGGGTAGTGAGCTCGATCAGCGGCTCGTTAAGGCGTCCCAGATAGCTAATAAAGGCGTACAGCACGCCCACCTCAATCGTACCGTTTGAGCTCAGCCCAAAGAGCATCAGCAGCCCGCAAAGCACCAGCGCCGAGAAAAGGCTCAGCAGCGGACGCAGCAGGAAACCATCAAGCCGCAGCGTCTGCATACGCGCCATATAGTGCGAACGGCTGGCTTCTCCCATGCGTTCGCCAAAGCGGGCCTGCTGGCGGAACTGCTGGATGACGCTCATACCGTTAATCACTTCGTTGAAGCCATCGTTGATGTCGGCCAGATAGGCGCGAACACGGCGCACAATCGGCGTGCTGTAACGCTGGTAAATCACCATGACGATCAATACCGCCGGGAAGATGGTGATCGCCACCAGCGCCATGCGCCAGTCAAGGCTGAACATCGCAACCAGCATCGCGCCAATCAGCGCCGCGCTGCGCAATACGGTCGCCACAACGGTGACGTACAGATCGCGGATCACCTCGGTATCGTTGGTCACGCGCGAAATTACCTGCCCAACCGGCTGGATATCAAACTCGCTGAGCGGCTGGCGAAGCGCCGCGTCCATCACATCCGTACGCAGTTGCTGAACAACGCCCACGGCAGCACGGTTAAACAGCAGCGACTGAGCATAGTGCAGCCCTGCCGCCGCCAGCTGAAGGCCAACGTAGGCCACGCCTAACCCCGCCACCAGCCCCAGGGGCAGATAGCTTTTGGCGACCATATTGTCGATGAAGTAGCTAATGAGCAAAGGACCGCTCACTTCAGCAATCGCCGCAATCCAGAGTAAAAGCACGGCAACGGAGAGCGGTTTACGCCACGGCGAGCCGTAGGCCAGCAGACGTTTGAGCGTCGGCCACATCGTTCCGAGCTTACGCATTGGCGGCCTCCTCATCTTCTTCCGGCGCATCGTCCAGCGCCGCCTCAAGCTGTTGATAGCGGTACATATCGCGATACCAGCCCGGCTGCTCGGCAAGCGTTTCATGCTGCCCGCGCTGGGCAATGTGCCCGTGCTGCATGACCAGAATTTCGCTGGCTTCGGTTAGCGCAGACAAACGGTGGGCGCTGATAATGACCGTGCGTCCGTCGCCCCACTGGCGCAGGTTATGCAGAATTTGATGCTCGGTACGGCCGTCCACGGCGGAAAGTGCATCATCCAGAATCAGGATTTCAGCATTCAGCAGCAGCGCGCGGGCAATGGAGATACGCTGTTTTTGCCCGCCGGACAGCATGACGCCGCGTTCCCCGACTTCCGTCTCGTACCCCTGCGGCAGACGCAAAATATCATCATGAACGCTGGCCAGACGCGCCACGTGTTCAATCTCTTCCTGCGTCGCCCCAGGGCGGCCAAGGGCGATGTTGTTCGCCACGGTGTCCGAAAATAAAAACGGCGTCTGGCTGACGACCGCCAGGCGACCACGCCACTCGTCCAGCAGCAGATTCGTCAGGGGGATATCATGGAAACGAATATCGCCCTCGGTGACGTCAAAGTGGCGCTGGAGCAGAGAGAGCACGGTACTTTTACCGGCTCCCGTCGGGCCGCAGATGCCCAGCATCTGGCCCGGCTGAAGCGTAAAGCTGACGTTCTCCAGCACCGGATGCTCCGTTTGTGGATAGACAAACTTGCGGACGTCGACATGCATGACGCCGCGTCCTTCCGGTACGACTTCGCTGCCGTCATTGACCACCGGCGCTTCGGCCAGCATGGCGCGAATACGGCTGTAGGCGGCGCTGCCGCGCTCCACGATGTTAAACATCCAGGCCAGCGCCAGCATCGGCCAGATCATGAGACCCAGATACATCGCAAAGCTTGTCAATTGCCCCAGGGTAAGCGTGCCCTGCACTACCATCCAGCTTCCGCCGCCAATGGCCAACATATTTGCCATGCCGATTGCGATATAAATCGTCGGATCGAAACGGGCGTCGATACGCGCGACGCGCATGTTTTTCGCCCCCGTGTCTGCCGCATCGGCGGCAAACAGCGCAGACTGCCGGTCTTCCAGACCAAACGCTTTGATCATGCGGATGCTGGTCATGCTCTCCTGGGTGCGATCGTTCAGCGACGAAAACGCCGCCTGCGCCAGCTTAAAACGCTCGTGTAGCTGTTCACCATAGCGATTAATCGCCAGAGCCATGAGCGGCATCGGCAGCAGGGCGAGCAGGGTCAACTGCCAGCTGATCTGCGTGGACATCACGATCAGCACCGCACAGCCCATCACCAGCGAGTCCACCAGCGTCAGCACCCCTTCCCCGGCGGCAAAGACCACGCGATCGACGTCGTTCGTCGCGCGGGCGATGAGATCCCCGGTGCGATGGCGCAGATAAAATTCGGGATGCTGTCGGCTCAGCTGGCGGTAAAAATCTTCACGTAGCTCAACGGCCAGCTGATAGGACGCACCAAACAGCAGCACGCGCCAGACGTAGCGCAGCAGATAAACAATGACCGCCGTCAGCACCAGCGTGCCAACCCACATCAACACCCGTGCGGTGGTGTAATGCTGTTCGGTGACGCCATCCACGACGTAGCCCACCACTTTCGGCGGGATCAGCTGCAGGATGGCAATGATAATAAGCAGGGCGACTGCACCGAGGTAGCGTTGCCACTCCCGACGAAAGTACCAGCTTAATTGGGCAAATAATCGCACGCGGTTTGTTCCTGAAGGTATTTTACTAAGTTATTCAATAGGTAATGCTGTGGTGTATTTAATCTGTTCCATGGCGAAGCTTGAGGTGACGTCCGATAACCCCGGCACGCTGTTCACCAGCCGCTTGTAGAAGTCATCATAGCGCTTCATGTCGGCCACCTGGACGCGCATCAGGTAATCGTACTCGCCGGCCATGCGCCAGAAACCGAGCACTTCGGGCATCTCAGACACCTGGGTGACGAAGCGGCAATACCACTCGCTGCTGTGATGCTGAGTTTTTATCAGCACAAATGCGGTCAACCCAAGCCCCAGCTTTTCGGGATCTAACAACGCGACGCGCCCCAGAAGAATGCCGTCATCTTCCAGCTTCTTAAGACGCTTCCAGCACGGGGTGGTGGTCAGATTAACGGCATCTGCCAGCGCCTGCAAAGAGAGGGTACAGTCATTTTGCAGCAATGAAAGGAGCTTGCGGTCAATTTTATCTAGCATACCCACCTCTCAGAGAAAATTTTTCTCCCTTCATTCTATTTTAAAGGCCAGATAGCAACAATTTTTTCTGTGCTTTTCGCTATCCTAGGCACAAAATGACAAACGGATAACGATGATGAATAGCACCTGGGTTAAACATGCGATCAGCGAAATCAATGCCGACTATCAGCGCTCGGCGGATACGCACCTGATTCGCCTTTCCCTGCCGGGATTTGACGGCATTCAGCTCTATCTGAAAGATGAAAGCACCCATCCTACCGGCAGCCTGAAGCATCGCCTGGCGCGCTCGCTGTTTTTATACGGTTTATGTAACGGCTGGATTAAAGAAGGCACGACTATCATTGAATCTTCGTCCGGTTCAACGGCGGTGTCCGAAGCCTATTTTGCCCGCCTGCTGGGCCTGCCGTTTATCGCGGTAATGCCGTCCTGCACCGCAAAACGCAAAATCGAACAGATCGAATTTTACGGCGGACGCTGCCACTTTGTGGAAAGCGCCTGCGAAATCTACGCCGCCTCTGAAATGCTGGCCCGCGAGCTGAACGGCCACTATATGGACCAGTTCACCTTCGCCGAGCGCGCGACGGACTGGCGCGGCAATAACAACATTGCCGACAGTATTTTCCGCCAGATGACCCACGAACCACATCCGGTTCCGTCCTATATCGTCATGAGCGCCGGTACCGGCGGCACGTCAGCCACGATCGGACGCTACATCCGCTGTCAGGGTTACGATACCCAGCTGATGGTGGTTGACCCGCAAAACTCCGTGTTCCTCGACTACTGGCAAAATCGCGATGCCGGCCTGCGCAGCCCGGTGGGCAGTAAAATTGAAGGGATTGGCCGCCCGCGCGTGGAGCCCTCTTTCATCCCCGACGTGGTGGACGAGATGATGCGCGTGGCAGATGCCGCAAGCGTGGCAACGGCACACTGGCTGGAAACGCAGCTGGGCCGCAAAGTGGGCGCATCGACGGGCACCAATATGTGGGGAGCACTGCAGCTTGCCGCACGCATGCGCGAACAGGGCCGCACCGGTTCCATCGTCACGCTGCTGTGCGACAGTGGAGAGCGCTACCTTGAAACTTACTACAATGCGGAGTGGGTGCAGGCCAACATCGGCGATATCGCCCCGTGGAAAGCGCAGATTGCAGAACTGGTGAAATAAAAAAAGCCAGACCGAAGTCTGGCTTGCTGGAAGGGTCTCACTATTCGGGGGAATACGGGAGATTGTTGTTGTCCAGCCAATGAGTCAAAAAATGAGACACTGCTTCATTGCGGCAGTGGCCAATAACCGGCAGATGGGGAAGTTCTGCTTTCAGCCGCGCCATCGCATTTCCCATGATCAGACCGCGACCTACGCTACCCAGCATTTCGCGGTCGTTCATGGCATCACCAAACGCCATACACTCCTGGAGCGTTAAGCCCAGGTGGTCGCTCAGAACCGCCAGAGCGGAACCTTTGTTACAGCCCACCGGCAGCACTTCCAGACAATCAACCGCCGAGAAGGTCAGATGCGCCCGGTCGCCTAGCGCCTCATTCAGCTGAATCCGTAAGCGACACAGATCGTCGTGATCGCCACAGAAACAGATCTTAGTGACCGCATGGGCGGGGATCCGACGCAGATCGATAAGCTGGTACCTGAAGCCGCTGTATACATGCGCGTGCAATAATTCCGGGATTTCGCTTCCGGTAAACCAGCCGCGATCGTTAAAGACGTGGACGCTGGCCTTAGTGTCCCAGGTGCTGTGCAGCACGATATCCGCCACTTCCGGATTGAGATCCTGACGGTGCAGTACATCGCCTTCTATAGAATGAATTCGCGTCCCGTTGCCGGTAATCAGAAAAGCGTCGAGGGAAAACGCACCAAGCAGATGGCGCATCTCCAGCACATGGCGGCCAGTGGCAAACGTCAGGGTAACATCACGCTCGTGCAGGCGCTTCAGCGTGTTCAGGGTTTTTTCCCCTAAACGGTGATCCGGCATTAACAGCGTACCGTCCATATCAAATGCAGCGAGCCGAGCCATGATTACTCCCGAAATGTGATGCGGTTAACTTGTGCATCAGTATCGTGTGAGATATACGGAAGTAATAGTGAATAGATGAAAATTATTGTTCCGGGTTTCTTATGCGCCAGCTCAATCGACTCAATCAGTATCACCGCCTCTGGCAGCCTTCCCTGGGTGCAACGCAACAGGTCACTATCAGCGAGCTGGCTGCTCGCTGTTTTTGCAGCGAGCGGCATGTCCGAACGTTGCTGCGTCAGGCCCAGGAGGCGGGCTGGCTGAGCTGGCGAGCGCAGTCTGGCCGCGGTAAGCGCGGTGAGCTGACGTTCCATGTCGCGCCGGAGTCACTGCGCAATGCGATGATGGAGGAGGCGCTGAAGAGCGGGCAGCAGCATAACGCGCTGGAACTGGCCCAGCTTGCCCCTGAAGCGCTGCGGTCATTACTGCATCCTTTTTTGGGCGGGCAGTGGCAAAACGATACGCCGACGCTGCGCATTCCTTACTATCGCTCCCTGGAGCCGCTGCAGCCGGGGTTCTTACCTGGTCGGGCGGAGCAGCATCTGGCAGGACAGGTGTTCTCAGGCCTGACGCGTTTTAACGGTAACAGCAGTGAACCCACGGGCGATCTGGCGCATCACTGGGATGTCTCTGCTGACGGCATGCGCTGGCATTTCTACATTCGCTCCACCCTGCACTGGCATAACGGCGATAAAATAGAAACGGCACAACTCCAGCGAAGTCTGACAGCGCTGTTGACGCTTCCTGCCCTGCGCACTCTGTTTCAGAGCGTCTTATGTATTGAAACAACGCATCCTCAGTGTCTGACGTTTACGCTGCATCAACCGGACTACTGGCTGCCGCACAGGCTGGCAACCTACTGTAGCCGTCTGGCGCATCCCGACCATCCTGCGGTTGGCAGTGGCCCCTTTCGGCTGGCCGCTTTTGAGCCCGACCTGGTTCGTCTGGAAAGCCATGAGCAGTATCACCTGAGCCATCCGCTGCTCAAAGCCATCGAATACTGGATCACTCCCCAGCTTTTTGATTACAGCCTGGGCACCAGCTGTCGTCACCCGGTGCAAATCGCGATCGGCGAGGCCGACGAGCTGGAAAGTCTGCGGCTGGTAAGCAGCAGCACCAGCCTGGGGTTCTGCTACCTCACGCTTAAACAGAGCGCGCGCCTGAGTGAGATCCAGGCAAAGCGGCTTATCAATATCATTCATCTCTCCAGGCTTCTTCACACACTTCCGCTAAACGAAGGGCTCATCACGCCCACCCAGGAGCTGCTTCCCGGGTGGACCATCCCCGAATGGCCTGATTTATCGGGCGTAACCCTCCCTGAAGCATTGACGCTGGTTTATCATCTACCTGTTGAGCTTCACACTATGGCCAGCCAGTTGAAGACATACCTGGCGCTACAGGGGTGTGAACTGACCGTCATCTTTCACGACGCCAAGACGTGGGACGGATGCCTGGAGCTTGCCGATGCAGACATCATGATGGGCGACAGGCTTATTGGCGAAGCGCCAGAATATACGCTGGAACAGTGGCTGCGCTGCGATGCCCTCTGGCCGCACGTTCTTAGCGCACCGGCTTACGCCCATTTGCAAGCGACGCTGGATGCGGTACAGACGCAGGCAGAGGCTCGGGATAGACACGCGGGACTGCAAGCCATCTTTAACCGGTTAATGGAAAGTGCGGTGCTGACACCACTCTTTAATTATCAATACCAAATCAGTGCTCCGCCTGGCGTGAATGGTATACGCCTCAATACCCGCGGCTGGTTTGACTTTACCGAAGCCTGGCTGCCCGCCCCTAAATCGTGAAGAAGCTGGTCGCCGCCACAGGCAGACGGTAACATAACGTTTTTACCGTAACAGTCGAGATGATTTATGAAACGTGCCGTCGTCGTGTTCAGTGGAGGACAAGACTCTACTACCTGCCTGGTTCAGGCCCTTCATCAGTACGATGAAGTTCACTGTGTCACTTTCGATTATGGTCAGCGCCACCGCGCTGAAATCGACGTTGCCCGTGAACTTGCCCTGAAACTGGGTGCACGCGCGCACAAGGTGCTGGACGTTACGCTGTTAAATGAACTGGCCGTGAGCAGCCTCACACGCGACAGTATTCCCGTCCCGGACTACGAACCTGATGCCAGCGGCATTCCGAATACCTTCGTGCCGGGCCGTAATATCCTCTTCCTGACCCTGACGGCGATCTACGCCTACCAGGTAAAAGCCGAAGCGGTGATCACGGGCGTTTGCGAGACCGATTTCTCCGGCTACCCGGACTGTCGTGATGAGTTCGTGAAAGCGCTAAACCACGCCGTCAATCTGGGGATGGCGAAAGAGACGCGCTTTGAAACTCCGCTCATGTGGCTGGATAAAGCCGAAACCTGGGCGCTGGCGGATTACTGGGGCAAGCTGGACCTGGTTCGCAGCGAAACGCTCACCTGCTATAACGGTATCAAAGGCGACGGTTGCGGCCAGTGCGCGGCCTGTAATCTTCGCGCTAACGGACTGAACCACTATCTTGCCGATAAAGCCGGCGTGATGGCCGCGATGCAGAAAAAGACCGGCCTAAAATAGGGCTACTTGACCGTGCTGTCGCAAAACGGGTGTCGACAGCACGAGTACGCCTTAACAAGTCTTACGCGATCATCAACTCCAGCTTTTCACGCAACTCCCCTTCCAGCGGCAGCGCTTTCTGCGTTTTCAGATCGATACAGACAAAGGTGATCAGCGCATCAGCCACCACCTGCCCTTCTGGATCGAGCGTCACCACCTGGCTTAACACCCCGCTTTTGCCATTGATTTGCTGCACCTGGCTTGTCACCGTGAGCACATCGCCCAGCACGGCCGGACGGCGGTAGTTGATATTGATATTGACGACCACGAACGCGATGTTGTGCGCGGTCAGCCACTGAAAGCTTTCGCTATTTTCCAGCCCGTCCCAGCGGGCTTCTTCAAGAAACTCAAGATAGCGGGCATTGTTCACATGCTGATAAACGTCGAGATGAAAACCGCGTACTTTGATTTTTGTCTGCATAGCGCAATAGCCTTTACTGTTATTGTAGGATGAGAGGTCATAACTGGTATGACCTCTTTATCCTGGCAAAATTTTGCCGCAGTGCAAGAAATTGCGTAATTACAATGTCAGGTGTGAGAGGTTGCGCTCAACCAGCGCGCTGCCCATGCCCGGCACCTGTTTGAGATCGTCGACCGTTTTGAAAGGACCATACTCTTCGCGGTAGCTGACGATGGCCTGCGCTTTTTTCAGGCCGACACCATTCATCGCGCGGGCCAGATCTTCCGCAGAGGCAGAATTGATACTGACCCGCGTACCGTCATCATCCGCATTTTTACCGGCGTCAATCGCTTTGGTTTGCCCTTGCACCGGCGCTGCCGCGTCGGACTTGCTCTGGGTAGTTTGTGATTTGGCGGCGGGAGCCGACGCCATCGCGCCCGCGCTCATCCCGGTGGTGGCAATAGCCAGCGTAATTAACAGTGCTTTGATTCCACATTTCATGCTGTTATCTCCTTGTTTGTTGACAGCCACGTCACGATAGCCGCCAGTTCAAACCGGCACAAACAGCAGATTGCAGAAATGGAAAAGGCCGCGAAAGCGGCCTTTAGTTTTTGCAGAGCGTTACGAAAATCTGCGAGCAGACACGTAATTACTGCTGCTGAGTCATTACATCACCCAGCTTGATTTTGGCTTCTTTACGCAGGTTGCTCATCATGGCTTCGAAGGCAATCTGGGCATTGTTCTGGGTAATTCCCTGAACCATCGCTTTCTTCTGCGCTTCTGGTAAGGTGCCGGCTTTCACTTCATCCAGCGCCAGCAGAACGACGTTACCCTGCGCATCGGTAGTGGTACCGAAGCTTGGCTTGTCCTTCGCAGGCAGAGTCAGACCAAACGCGGCCTGGCTGATAGGGTCCTGACCGGTACGGCTCAGCGTTTTCGCTTCACCGAAGCTCAGGCCAGCCGCTTTCAGCGCGTCTTCTTTACCCGCTTTCAGATCGGACAGAATCTTCTCAGCATCCAGTTTCGCCTGCTGTTCAGCTTTGTTGTGCTTAACCTGAGCGATGACCTGATCCTTCACTTCCGCCAGCGGTTTGACCGCTTCTGGCTTATGCTCGCTGACGCGCAACACAAACGCACGATCGCCGTCGACGGTAATGATGTCAGAGTTACTGCCCGGCGTGCCGTTCTCGCCCACCAGACCACCGTTGAAGATGGCATCGGAAACCGGTTTGAAGTTCAGCTCTTCCGGCAGGTTGTCACGACCAAACCAGCCAGTTTCAACCGCCTTCACGCCCGCCGCCTGCTCTGCACCTGCCAGAGATTCGTTGTCGTTGCTGGCAGCATCGCTAACCTTCTGCTGCAGCGCGTAGTAGGCATCCAGCGCTTTTTCCTGTTTCACTTTCGCTGCGATATCATCGCGGACGTCAGCCAGCGGCTTGGTTTTCGCCGCGGTGATGTCGTCCAGACGCACGACCAGGAAACCGACGGAAGACTTAATGACGCCAGAAAGCTGGCCTTTCTCTTTCAGACCGGCATTTTTCAGCTCGTCAGGCGTGGTCGCGTCTTCCAGCCAGCCCATATCACCGCCGTTTTTCGCCGAGATAATGTCGGTGGATTTCGCTTTCGCAACGGTCGCGAAATCAGCGCCTTTGTTCAGCTCATCCAGCGCTGCTTTAGCATCAGCCTCGGTTTTCGTCTGAATCACGCTGTAGCGGTTACGCTGGGGCTGAGTGAACTGATCCTGATGCTGATCGTAGTAAGACTGGATCTCTGCATCAGACGCGTTTTCCTGCAGCGCGGCCGCATCCAGCTTGATGTAGCTCACGCGGAACTGCTCTGGAGAAACAAAAGAATTCTTGTTCTGTTCGTACCAGGCGTTAACGTCAGCGTCGCTCACCTGCTGTTTCGCCGCCAGGGCGTTAACATCAATGGTCGCTTCGCGTACAACACGCTGCTGTGCCACCAGCGCGGCCAGTTCGTCCGTTTCACCTTTGAGCATGAAATCGGTGCCCACGACAGCATTGATGAGCTGCTGGGTGGTCAGCTGGTTACGCAGCGCCTGAGCGTACTGATCGGCCGTCATCCCCATCTGGTTGACGATACTGTTGTAACGCGCGTTGTCGAATTTACCGTTAGACTGGAAGGCCTGGGTGGAGAAGATGGCTTTTTTTACCTGCTCATCACTAATGCCAAGGCCGAGTTTTTTGGCATACTGATCGAGCAGCGCTTCGTCGATAAGACGGTTCAACGTCTGTTGGCGCAGAGTCTTCATGTACCCTTCGTTCGCCGCCAGTTCAGAGAATTGGTCGCCCAGCTGTTGCTGCATACGGTTACGTTCACCGGCAAAAGCATTCTCGAACTGACCGCGGCTGATCTCCTGGCCATTCACTTTTGCGGCGTAGTTTGCGCCACCGCCAATAAGGTAACTGCTCACGCCGGTCAATATGAACGACACGATAATGATACCGAAAATAATCTTGAGCACGAGACTGTTAGCAGCCGTGCGTAAGCTGTCCATCATGGTGTAACAACACTCCGCTGTAGGTGACTGGTTACCTGACGCTGACGGAAAATCCTGCCCGTCGCGCGTGAAGGCGTATTGTGACAAGAAAACGGGGCGATTGTCAGCCCACAACTCGCATAAACTCGCACAAATCAGGTCTGGACAAACAAAAAAGGCACATCAAATGATGCGCCCTTGTACTTTCCGGCTTCCCTGAAACGGGAAAGCAATCAGTTTACTGCGTCTTTCAGCGCTTTACCTGCACGGAAACCCGGCACTTTAGCAGCAGCAATGGTGATCTCTTTACCGGTCTGAGGGTTGCGGCCAGTACGGGCAGCACGCTCTTTAACAGCAAAAGTACCGAAGCCTACCAGTGCAACGTCGTCCCCAGCCTGCAGAGATTCAGTAACAGAAGCAATTAATGCATCTAACGCACGTCCAGCTGCAGCTTTAGAAATATCAGCACCAGCAGCAATTTTGTCAATCAGTTGAGATTTATTCACTGTTCTCTTCCTCTCTTTATAATTTATATCGCGCCTGAATCCTTCACAACGCGACCGCGCAGCAGTTATATCAGGCCTGCCATGACCTTACAACACCCGTTGTTGATGGCTGACCTAATCAGCAATCTAAATTAGCTATACAAAAAAAGGCTGGCAAGTGCGAAATCACTTACCAGCCTTGTTTTTATTGACGCTCTTTGCGCGAGGTCACTATTTTGCGGTTACAACCTGCATTCCGGAGGGTTCATTCTGCAAAGCGAGACTGAGAACTTCCTCAATTCGCTTAACAGGATGGATCTGCAGATCGGCAATCACGTTGTCCGGAATCTCTTCCAGATCGCGTTTGTTTTCGTAAGGGATCAATACGGTTTTGATCCCACCGCGGTGTGCCGCCAGCAGTTTTTCTTTTAAACCACCAATCGGCAGAACCTGGCCACGCAGCGTAATTTCACCGGTCATTGCCACATCGGCACGCACAGGGTTCCCGGTCAGGCAGGAAACCAGAGCGGTACACATGGCAATACCCGCGCTTGGACCATCTTTTGGCGTCGCCCCTTCAGGTACGTGCACGTGGATGTCGCGTTTTTCGTAGAAATCAGGGTTAATTCCCAGTTTCTCCGCACGCGCACGCACCACGGTCAGCGCAGCCTGGATAGATTCCTGCATCACTTCACCCAGCGAGCCGGTGTAGGTCAGTTTGCCTTTACCCGGTACACAGGCGGTTTCGATGGTCAGCAGATCGCCGCCCACTTCCGTCCATGCGAGTCCGGTCACCTGACCAACGCGGTTTTCGTTGTCCGCGCGGCCGTAGTCGAAGCGCTGAACGCCGAGATAGGCATGCAGATTGTCGCCGTTAATCACAATGTGTTTCAGGCTCTTATCCAGCAGCAGCTGTTTCACCGCTTTACGACACAGCTTCGAGATTTCACGCTCAAGGCTACGCACGCCCGCTTCACGGGTGTAGTAACGAATGATGCCGATAATCGCGCTGTCCTCAACGGTCAGCTCATTGGCTTTCAGCGCGTTACGCTCAATCTGTTTCGGCAGCAGGTGCTGCTTAGCAATATTCAGCTTCTCGTCTTCGGTATAGCCCGAGAGACGGATCACTTCCATACGGTCCAGCAGCGGGGCCGGAATGTTCATGGAGTTGGAGGTCGCTACGAACATCACATCGCTCAGGTCGTAGTCCACTTCCAGGTAGTGATCGCTGAACGCCACGTTCTGTTCTGGATCAAGCACTTCCAACAGTGCAGATGCAGGGTCGCCACGCATGTCCGACGACATTTTGTCGATCTCATCGAGCAGGAACAGCGGGTTTTTAACTCCCACTTTCGCCATCTTCTGGATCAGTTTACCCGGCATAGAACCGATGTAGGTACGGCGGTGACCGCGGATTTCCGCTTCATCGCGCACGCCACCCAGCGCCATACGGATATACTTACGTCCGGTCGCTTTGGCGATGGACTGACCCAGAGAGGTTTTACCCACCCCCGGCGGTCCTACCAGGCACAGAATTGGGCCTTTAATTTTGTTTACACGGCTTTGTACCGCGAGGTACTCAAGAATGCGGTCTTTCACGCGTTCCAGGCCGTAGTGGTCGGTATCCAGGATTTCCTGTGCCTGACGCAGATCTTTTTTGACCTTGCTGCGGGCGTTCCACGGAACCTGCACCATCCACTCAATGTAGCCGCGTACAACGGTCGCTTCAGCCGACATTGGAGACATCATTTTCAGCTTCTGCAGTTCTGCTTCGGCCTTCTCTTTCGCCTCTTTCGGCATCTTCGCCGCGTCGATCTTACGCTTCAGGGCTTCGTTTTCGTCCGGCGCGTCGTCCATCTCGCCCAGTTCTTTCTGAATGGCCTTCATTTGCTCATTCAGATAGTACTCACGCTGAGATTTCTCCATCTGCTTTTTCACGCGGTTGCGAATACGCTTCTCAACCTGCAGCAGATCGATTTCAGACTCCATCATCGCCATCAGGTATTCCAGACGCTCGTTAACGTCGGACATTTCCAGCACGGACTGCTTGTCAGCCAGCTTCAGCGGCATATGGGCAGCGATGGTGTCCGCCAGGCGCGCAGGATCGTCGATGCTGTTCAGCGACGTCAGCACTTCTGGTGGGATTTTCTTGTTCAGCTTGATGTAGCCTTCAAACTGGCTAATCGCGGTGCGAACCAGTACTTCCTGCTCGCGCTCATCAAGCTCAGGCGAATCAAGGTACTCTGCCTTGGCAGAGAAGTGTTCGCCGTCGTCTGACAGAGTGGTAATACGCGCACGCTGCAGGCCTTCTACCAGCACCTTCACGGTGCCGTCAGGCAGCTTCAGCATCTGCAAAATAGAGGCCACGGTCCCGACGGTGAAAAGATCGTTTACACCCGGCTCATCCGTTGATGCTTCTTTCTGCGCCACCAGCATGATTTTTTTATCATGATCCATGGCGGCTTCAAGGCAACGGATAGATTTTTCCCGCCCTACAAATAAGGGTATGACCATGTGCGGATAAACCACCACATCGCGCAACGGCAATACGGGGATTTCAATGCGTTCAGAACGCTCAGGATTCATAGAGCTCTCTCTTAGTTAGTGTCCGCCAGGTAAGCTGGTCATGTCACTGTGCTTCACATAACCATTAACATGTATCCAGTATATGGGGATGTTTCCCACACATTCAACGCTATGAATACGGAAAAAGTAAAGGGGAGATAAAATCCCCCCTTTTTGATTAACTGCTTGTATGGTTTGGTGAATTATTCGCCAGATGCCTGCTGCGCTTCCGGTTTGCCGTAAATCAGCAGCGGCTTGGTTTGACCGCTAATAACGGACTCGTCAATCACCACTTTCTCAACATCTTCCATCGACGGCAGATCGTACATGGTGTCGAGCAGTGCTGCTTCAACAATTGAACGCAGACCACGAGCACCGGTTTTACGGACCATCGCTTTCTTGGCAATAGCATCCAGCGCTTCGTCGCGGAATTCCAGGTCAACGCCTTCCAGATTGAACAGCGCCTGATACTGCTTGGTCAGCGCATTTTTCGGTTCTTTCAGGATCTGGATCAGCGCGTCTTCACTCAGCTCATTCAGCGTTGCCACAACCGGCAGACGGCCGATGAACTCAGGGATCAGACCGAATTTGATCAGATCTTCCGGTTCAACCTGAGACAGCAGCTCGCCTTCGTTTGGTTTTTCGGACGTCGATTTCACCGTTGCGCCAAAACCAATGCCGGAGCCGGTTTCAACACGGTGGGAGATGACTTTATCCAGACCAGCAAACGCACCACCACAGATGAACAGGATCTTGGAGGTATCAACCTGCAGGAACTCCTGCTGCGGATGTTTACGACCACCCTGTGGCGGAACGGCGGCAACCGTACCTTCAATCAGCTTCAGCAGTGCCTGCTGTACGCCTTCACCCGATACGTCACGGGTGATGGACGGGTTGTCTGATTTACGGGAGATCTTGTCGATCTCATCGATGTAAACAATCCCGCGCTGGGCTTTCTGTACGTCGTAATCGCACTTCTGCAGCAGTTTCTGAATGATGTTTTCAACGTCCTCACCCACGTAACCGGCCTCGGTCAGGGTGGTGGCATCCGCCATCGTGAACGGAACATCGAGCAGACGCGCCAGGGTTTCAGCCAGCAGCGTTTTACCGGAACCGGTTGGGCCGATCAGCAGAATGTTACTTTTACCCAGTTCTACGCCATTGCTGGTGTCGCCGTTACGCAGACGTTTGTAGTGGTTATAGACCGCTACCGCCAGCACTTTCTTGGCCTGCTCCTGTCCGATGACGTAGTCGTCAAGGTGATGACGAATTTCATGCGGCGTTGGCAGCGCGCTGCGCTCACGGTGCGGTGCGACTTCTTTAATCTCTTCGCGAATAATGTCGTTACATAAATCGACACATTCGTCGCAGATATACACGGACGGCCCGGCAATCAGTTTACGCACTTCATGCTGGCTTTTGCCGCAAAAAGAGCAGTACAGCAGTTTGCCCGAACCATCTTTGCGTTTATCTGTCATGAGTCCAAACCTCTTTTTAAGTTCTTTGTGCCGCACATGACGACGCAAATGCCATTCTAAGACGCAAGCTGCAATGAGCAGCGTGCCGCCCTACCTTAGTATAGCGGCACACTCGCGTCGCGGGCATCAATTACGATGGGTCAACACGGAGTCGACTAAGCCGTACTCAACTGCCTCTGGAGCAGAGAGGAAGCGATCGCGCTCGGTATCGCGCTCGATCTGCTCGAGTGGTTGACCCGTATGCTGCGCCATAAGTTCATTCATGCGCGCTTTTACTTTCAGAATTTCGCGGGCGTGGATTTCGATATCCGTCGCCTGCCCCTGATAACCGCCCAGCGGCTGGTGAATCATCACGCGGGAATTTGGCAAGCAGAAACGCTTACCCTTCGCTCCTGCTGTTAACAGGAACGCGCCCATAGATGCAGCCTGACCCATACAGATAGTGCTTACATCAGGTTTGATGAATTGCATGGTGTCATAAATGGACATCCCTGCTGTAATCACGCCACCCGGGGAGTTAATGTACAGGTAAATGTCTTTTTCCGGGTTTTCCGCTTCCAGAAACAGCATCTGCGCCACGATCAGGTTAGCCATATGGTCTTCCACCTGGCCAGTCAGAAAGATAACGCGTTCCTTGAGCAGACGGGAATAGATATCAAAAGAACGCTCACCACGTGAGGTCTGTTCAATAACCATTGGCACCAGAGCCATATGGGGTGCAAAGTTATCTCGTTCGCCACTGTATGACATTTCCGTCTCCTGGATCAAAATTGAAAACACCTGCTGTACTGATTGTAACCTTACGGACGGATTATCAGCCAGTCTCATTCATCGTGATTACGTACTTATGGGGTTTACAGTGCCCTATTTCAAGCATAACAACCTTTTGTTGTTACGCTAACACCGAAAGGGCGTTTTAGCACTCTTCCTGGGCTATAGCTGCGATAAAAAAAACCCGCTGCCGCAAGGCAACGGGTTTTCTGTTCAAACTTTAAACCGTTGGGGCGAAATTACGCCTGCTGGTTCATCAGTTCGTTGAAAGAGGTCGCTTTTTCGGTCACTTTCGCTTTCGCCAGTACCGCTTCAACAGCCTGCTCTTCCAGGGCAACGTTGCGCATGTTGTCCATCAACTCTTTGTTCTTACCGTAGAACTCGATCACTTCTGATGGATCTTCGTATGCAGAAGCCATCTCTTCGATCAGGCCTTTCACACGCTCTTCGTCAGCTTTCAGCTCGTGGGTACGAATCACTTCGCCCAGCAGCAGGCCAACAACAACGCGGCGTTTCGCTTGCTCTTCGAACAGCTCGCGCGGCAGTTCCATCGCTTGCTGCTGGTTGCCACCGAAACGCTGTGCAGCCTGACGGCGCAGAACGTCGATTTCGCTGTCGATCAGGGCAGCTGGAACGTCGATTTCGTTGGCTTTAACCAGACCTTCGATCGCCTGAGATTTCACACGGTTACGCACCGCGCCGTTCAGTTCGCGTTCCATGTTCTTACGCACTTCGGTACGCAGACCCGCTACGGAACCATCTTCCACGCCGAAACGCTTGATGAATTCTTCAGTCAGTTCTGGCAGTTCGCGCTCTTCAACTTTCTTCAGGTTGATAGCGAACTTCGCTGCTTTCCCTTTCAGGTTTTCAGCGTGGTATTCTTCCGGGAAGGTCACGTCGATGGTGAACTCTTCGCCAGCCTTGTGGCCTTTGATACCGTCTTCGAAGCCTGGGATCATACGCCCTTGGCCCATTGCCAGTACGAAGTCAGACGCTTTACCGCCTTCGAACTCTTCGCCGTCTACAGAACCGGTGAAGTCGATGGTGACACGGTCTTCAGCGTCAACAGCGCCTTCTTTCTCTTTCCAGTTCGCCTGCTGCTTGCGCAGGGTTTCCAGCATGCCGTCAACATCTTCGTCAGTCACGGAAACAACTGGCTTTTCAACTTCGATAGATTCCAGACCTTTCAGCTCAACTTCCGGGTACACTTCGAACTCTACGGAGTAGGTGAAGTCTTCGCCCAGTTTGTATTCGCCTGGAACGTAGTTCGGCGCGCCGGCCGGATTGATTTTTTCTTTGATGATCGCATCGATAAAGTTGCGGCTCATCAGTTCACCCAGCACATCCTGACGCACGGAAGCGCCATAACGCTGAGCAACAACATTCATTGGTACTTTGCCCTTGCGGAAGCCGTCAATACGTACTTTTTTTGCTACGTTGACCAGCTCGCTTTTCACAGCAGTTTCGATGCTGTCAGCAGCGATAGTAATCGTTACACGGCGGCCAAGGCCTTGAGTGGTTTCAACTGAAACTTGCATCTTGTTACCTCAAAAAAATCACAGTGCTCGGTCAACTCTGAATCTGTCTGTTATACCGGGATGCTCTCTTAGTGCAGATTCACATTCCCTGTCGCCAGAATCATCCCGAAGACATTCAATAAGACGCGGCATTATAGCGGCATCACTTAGGTGAGTCGAGAACGGTTGGGGCATGTTGCTGCGGCTTTTTTCACACTTTAAGGCTATTTTTAGCCTTAAAATCGCACCATCCGCTCAAAACGTAGACAAAACAAAACGGCCCGGAGGCCGTTTTGAGGAAATCTCTAAGCAACATACTGGAAAAGCTCCAGCCGTTGCAAATCCGATTTATCAGGCGATAGTGCCTGCACCGCGACAAGGTGGCGATGCGAAAACCGTATCCTGCAGACCTTCCCATTCCTTAATGGTGTAGGTATGCAGCGCCAGCGCATGCACGGTCGTGGAGAGTTCTTCCGTCAAGGTGCTGTAGATCAAGCGGTGTCGATTCAGGAAACGTTCTCCCGTGAAGCGATCGCTAACCAGAACCACTTTAAAGTGGCTTTCAGAACCTGCCGGCACGTTATGACGATAGCTTTCGTCGACGACTTCGAGGAACACAGGGTTGAACGCTGCCCTTAATTTATCTTCTATATGCTCACGTATCATCATGAAATTACTCCTCCGACAACGCCAGGATGTCACCCATCCCTTTAAATGTTAGCCGCTTTTACCGTTTCCATTACACCTTGACAACAAATATTTAGCTTTCGTCTGATTTTCTCATTCAAACGAATGAAGTTCACTGTGAGACTCATACGTTTTGTCATACACGGTTTGAGAAAAACGGTGAACTGGTCAGTTTTCGGACAAGGCGATGAATTTACATGCATTGACCACTTCCCCTTGCCGTTGGCGATGTTATGATGGCGACAATTTTTCTCTTTATATGCTTACGATTCGTTGAGAACCCGAAAATGTTAAAAAAACTCTTCTTTCCGTTGGTAGCCCTTTTTATGCTGGCAGGCTGCGCTACCCCGCCAACCACTATTGATGTCTCACCAAAAATCACCCTGCCTCAGCAGGACCCAAGCCTGATGGGCGTCACCGTGAGCATTAACGGCGCCGATCAGCGTCAGGATCAAGCGCTGGCTAAAGTGACCCGCGATAACCAGCAGGTTACCCTCACCGCGTCCCGCGACCTGCGCTTCCTGTTGCAGGAAGTGCTGGAGAAACAGATGACCGCTCGCGGGTATATGATTGGCCCAAGCGGCGCGGTCGATCTGCAGATCATCGTGAACAACCTGTACGCTGACGTGTCTCAGGGCAACGTGCGCTACAACATCGCGACCAAAGCGGATATCGCCATCATTGCCACCGCGAAGAATGGCAACAAGATGACCAAAAACTACCGCGCCAGCTATTCTGTTGAAGGTGCGTTCCAGGCCTCCAACCAGAACATTGCTAACGCCGTTAACAGCGTGCTGACCGATACCATCGCCGATATGGCGCAGGACACCAGCATTCACGACTTCATCAAGCAGAACGCGCGTTAAACCCGCTCGCTGACCCGGTGTATCACCGGGTCAGTTTTATAAGAACATGTCCAGCCATTACTTACGCATTTTCCAGCAACCGAAATCAGCGATTCTGCTGATCCTCGGCTTTGCCTCCGGTTTACCCCTCGCGCTCACTTCCGGCACGCTTCAGGCGTGGATGACGGTTGAAAACATCGATCTTAAAACCATTGGGTTCTTCTCGCTTGTCGGCCAGGCCTATGTCTTTAAGTTCCTGTGGTCTCCGGTCATGGATCGCTACACGCCGCCTTTCCTCGGGCGTCGGCGCGGCTGGTTAGTGATGACGCAAATTCTGCTGCTGCTGGCTATCGCGGGTATGGGCCTTCTTGAACCCACCACCCAGCTTCGCTGGATGGCCGCACTTGCGGTAGTGATTGCTTTCTGTTCCGCCTCTCAGGATATCGTGTTCGACGCCTGGAAGACGGACGTGTTACCTGCGGAAGAGCGCGGTGCTGGTGCAGCAATCAGCGTGCTGGGCTATCGCCTCGGGATGCTGGTTTCCGGCGGGCTGGCGCTGTGGCTCGCCGACAGGTACCTCGGCTGGCAGGGTATGTACTGGCTGATGGCCGCCCTGCTTGTCCCCTGCATTATCGCGACGCTGTTCGCGCCCGAACCGAGTGACGTTATTCCGGTACCCCGCTCGCTGGAGCAGGCCGTCGCCGAACCGCTGCGTGACTTTTTTGGCCGCAACAACGCCTGGCTGATCCTGTTGCTTATCGTCCTTTATAAGCTGGGCGATGCTTTCGCCATGAGCCTGACCACCACCTTCCTGATCCGCGGCGTCGGTTTTGACGCCGGTGAAGTAGGCGTGGTGAATAAAACGCTTGGGCTGTTTGCGACCATCGTCGGCGCGCTTTATGGCGGCGTGCTGATGCAGCGTCTGACGCTGTTTCGCGCGCTGCTAATTTTCGGCATCCTTCAGGGTGCCTCTAACGCAGGCTACTGGCTGCTGTCGATTACCGACAAACATACGATCAGCATGGCCACAGCGGTATTCTTCGAAAACCTCTGCGGCGGCATGGGCACTGCGGCGTTTGTCGCCCTGCTGATGACCCTGTGCAATAAGTCGTTTTCAGCCACCCAGTTCGCTCTGCTCTCGGCGCTCTCAGCCGTTGGCCGGGTGTACGTTGGCCCGATTGCCGGCTGGTTCGTGGAAGCCCATGGCTGGCCAACATTTTATCTCTTCTCGGTCGTAGCTGCCGTGCCGGGAATTTTATTGCTGCTGGTCTGCCGTCAGACGCTGGAATATACCCAGCGAACAGAACACTTTATGCCGCGCACCGAATATCACCGCGCCTACCGTTTTGCGTTACGTCTGTTAATGGCGGGCTGCATTGCTCTGGCGCTCTGGCTCGCGGTGCTTATTATCAATGCCAGCACCTCTCTGGCACTCCCTTTCGAAGCCCTTCTGCTGGACGCAGGCGCCCTGCTGGCTATCGCCGGGATCCTGATCGGAGGTCTGCTTGATTTCATGGCGTTGCGTAAAACGCAGATGACCTGAAGAAAAATGCGAAAGGTTATTTCCCGTTGTAATCACTAACCGAAATTATAACGACGAAATAGCCGCCAGGCACAAAAAAAATATTTGTTGTTTTGTGCGGGATAGGATTTGGAAATTATTGGTTCCTATTCCAAAACGCTATTTTTCATTAAACGATTCAGCATACGATAGTTTGATTTTTCGTTTTTTATATGTCTTTTTATTGATAATTAATTGTTAATTTTTTGTTTATTTTCAACAATGGTTATACCAATTGCCCCTTTTAGGGTATGCTTGGGGGTCCTTTCGTTATAAAGCCCATGCCGTGCGGCTTCGGTCATAAAAACCGACATAATTTGCAACACTTGTGACACGTGCGGCAGAACCCGGTAACACCTTCCTGACACAGGCCTAATGATGTTTACAGTAATGTAACCTTCCCGTAAAATGCCCGCACACTTTAAACGCCACCAGACTCCGTGGAATTGAGGTCGTTAAATGAGACTCGGGAAATACAATAAAAGTTTGGGATGGTTGTCATTATTCGCGGGCACTGTATTACTCAGTGGCTGTGATTCTGCACTACTAGACCCCAAAGGACAGATTGGACTGGAACAACGTTCACTGATATTGACGGCTTTTGGCCTGATGTTGATTGTGGTTATTCCTGCCATTTTGATGGCTGTTGGTTTCGCCTGGAAGTATCGTGCGAGCAATAAAGATGCGAAGTATAGCCCTAACTGGTCACACTCCAATAAAGTGGAAGCTGTGGTCTGGACGGTACCTATTCTGATCATCCTGTTCCTTGCCGTGCTGACCTGGAAAACCACTCACGCACTTGAGCCAAGCAAACCGCTGGTTCACGATGAGAAACCTATTACCATTGAAGTGGTCTCCATGGACTGGAAATGGTTCTTCATCTATCCAGAGCAGGGTATTGCTACCGTGAATGAAATCGCCTTCCCGGCGAACACTCCGGTTCAGTTCAAAGTGACCTCCAACTCCGTAATGAACTCCTTCTTCATCCCACGTCTGGGTAGCCAGATTTACGCGATGGCCGGTATGCAGACCAACCTGCATCTGATCGCGAATGAAGCAGGCACCTATGATGGTATCTCCGCCAGCTATAGCGGCCCGGGCTTCTCAGGTATGAAGTTCAAAGCTATTGCGACGCCAGACCGTGCCGCTTTCGACCAGTGGGTTGAAAAAGCGAAGCAGTCTCCAAACACCATGTCTGACATGGCGGCGTTCGAAAAAGTGGCTGCACCAAGCGAATACAACAAGGTGGAGTACTTCTCTAATGTGAAACCTGATTTGTTCAAAGATGTTATTGGCAAATTTATGGATCACGGCAAGAGCATGGACATGACCCAGCCAGAAGGCGAGCACAGCGCGCACGAAGGTATGGAAGGCATGGACATGAGCCACGCGGAAACCGCTCACTAAGGGGCCGAGGAAGAAAATGTTCGGAAAATTGACACTGGATGCAGTGCCCTACCATGAACCGATTATCGTGGTTACGGTGGCTGCAATTATCATTGGTGGCGCGGCCTTACTGGCCCTGATCACTTACTTCGGTAAGTGGAGCTACCTGTGGAACGAGTGGCTGACTTCGGTTGACCACAAAAAACTCGGTATCATGTACTGCATCGTCGGTATCGTCATGTTAATTCGTGGCTTTGCGGATGCGATCATGATGCGTAGCCAGCAGGCACTCGCTTCTGCGGGTGAAGCCGGCTTCCTGCCGCCGCACCACTACGATCAGATCTTTACCGCCCACGGCGTTATCATGATCTTCTTCGTGGCGATGCCGCTGGTTATCGGTCTGATGAACGTTGTCGTTCCGCTGCAAATCGGCGCACGCGACGTGGCGTTCCCGTTCCTGAACAACCTGAGCTTCTGGTTCACGGTTGTCGGCGTTATCCTGGTTAACCTGTCACTGGGTGTGGGCGAATTCGCGCAGACCGGTTGGCTGGCTTACCCACCGCTGTCAGGAATTGAGTACAGTCCTGGCGTTGGCGTCGACTACTGGATTTGGGCGCTTCAGCTCTCCGGTGTTGGTACAACCCTGACCGGTATCAACTTCTTCGTGACCATTATCAAGATGCGTGCCCCTGGCATGACCATGTTCAAGATGCCGGTATTTACCTGGGCATCTCTGTGCGCCAACATCCTGATTATTGCCTCCTTCCCAATTCTGACCGTCACCATCGCGCTGCTGACCCTGGATCGCTATCTGGGCACCCATTTCTTCACGAATGATATGGGTGGCAACATGATGATGTACATCAACCTGATTTGGGCCTGGGGTCACCCGGAAGTGTACATTCTGGTTCTGCCTGTGTTCGGTGTGTTCTCCGAAATCGCGGCAACCTTCTCGCGTAAACGTCTGTTTGGTTACACCTCTCTGGTGTGGGCAACCGTGTGTATTACCGTTCTGTCGTTCATCGTTTGGCTGCACCACTTCTTCACCATGGGTGCGGGCGCGAACGTAAACGCCTTCTTCGGTATCACCACCATGATTATCGCCATCCCTACCGGGGTGAAGATCTTCAACTGGCTGTTCACCATGTACCAGGGCCGTATCGTGTTCCACTCAGCGATGCTGTGGACCATCGGCTTCATCGTAACCTTCTCCGTAGGTGGGATGACCGGCGTACTGCTGGCGGTACCGGGCGCTGACTTCGTTCTGCACAACAGCCTGTTCCTGATTGCGCACTTCCATAACGTTATCATCGGTGGCGTGGTCTTCGGCTGCTTCGCTGGCGTAACCTACTGGTGGCCAAAAGCGTTCGGCTTCACGCTGAACGAAAAATGGGGTAAACGCGCGTTCTGGTTCTGGATCATCGGCTTCTTCGTAGCATTTATGCCGCTGTACGTGCTGGGCTTCATGGGTATGACCCGTCGCCTGAGCCAGCAGATCGATCCGCAGTTCCACCCAATGCTGATGGTTGCAGCGGGCGGTGCCGTGCTGATTGCCTGTGGTATCGCGTCTCAGCTGATTCAGTTCTACGTGTCTATTCGCGACCGCGATCAGAACCGTGACCTGACCGGTGACCCATGGGGTGGCCGTACGCTGGAGTGGGCGACCTCTTCTCCACCTCCTTTCTATAACTTCGCCATTGTGCCGCAGGTTCATGAACGTGACGCATTCTGGGAAATGAAAGAGAAAGGTGAAGCGTACAAGCAACCTGCTCATTACGAAGAGATTCACATGCCGAAAAACAGCGGTGCGGGCATCGTGATTGCCGCCTTCGCAACGGTATTTGGTTTCGCAATGATCTGGCACATCTGGTGGATGGCGATTGTTGGCTTCGCCGGCATCGTAATCAGCTGGATTGTGAAGAGCTTTGACGAGGACGTGGACTACTACGTACCAGTCCGTGAAGTTGAGAAGCTGGAAAATCAGCATTTCGACGAGATTTCTAAAGCGGGGCTGAAAAATGGCAACTGATACTCTGGCACACTCAACTGCCCACGCGCATGAACATGCGCACCACGATACAGGACCGACAAAAGTCTTCGGTTTCTGGATCTATCTGATGAGCGACTGCATTCTGTTCTGCTGTCTGTTCGCAACCTATGCCGTTCTGGTGAACGGCACAGCGGGCGGCCCGACCGGCAAGGACATTTTTGAACTGCCGTTCGTTCTGGTTGAAACCGCACTGCTGTTATTCAGCTCCATCACCTACGGCATGGCGGCTATCGCCATGTACAAAAACAACAAGAGCCAGGTTGTTTCCTGGCTGGCGTTGACCTGGTTGTTTGGTGCTGGATTTATCGGGATGGAAATCTATGAATTCCATCACCTGATCATGGAAGGCTTCGGCCCGGATCGCAGTGGCTTCCTGTCCGCGTTCTTCGCGCTGGTCGGCACTCACGGTCTGCACGTGACCTCCGGTCTGATCTGGATGGCAGTCCTGATGTTCCAGATCTCCCGTCGCGGCCTGACCAGTACTAACCGTACCCGTATCCTGTGCCTGAGCCTGTTCTGGCACTTCCTGGACGTGGTGTGGATCTGTGTGTTCTCTGTTGTCTATCTGATGGGGGCGATGTAATGAGTCATTCTAACGATCATGGCGCTTCCCACGGCAGCGTAAAAACCTACATGACAGGTTTCATCCTGTCGATCATCCTGACGGTGATCCCGTTCTGGATGGTGATGAGCGGTTCTGCGTCTAAGCCGGTTATCCTGGGTGCAATCCTGGTAACCGCTGTGATTCAGATTCTGGTGCATCTGGTTTGCTTCCTGCACATGAACACCAAGTCCGATGAAGGCTGGAATATGACCGCCTTTATCTTTACCGTGATTATCATCGCTATCCTGGTAGTCGGTTCCATCTGGATTATGTGGAACCTCAACTACAACATGATGGTTCACTAAGAGCGGCGAGTATGTTTAAGCAATACCTGCAAGTAACGAAACCAGGCATCATCTTTGGCAACCTGATCTCCGTGATCGGAGGGTTCCTGCTGGCCTCTAAGGGCAGCATTGATTACACCCTCTTTATCTACACGCTGGTCGGTGTGTCACTGGTTGTTGCGTCCGGTTGTGTATTTAACAACTACATCGACATGGATATCGACAAGAAGATGGAAAGGACCAAAAATCGGGTGCTGGTGAAAGGCCTGATCGCCCCTTCCGTCTCGCTGGTGTACGCCACCTTGCTGGGTATTGCTGGCTTTATGCTGCTGTGGTTTGGTGCTAACCCACTGGCCTGCTGGCTGGGGGTGATGGGGTTCGTGGTGTATGTGGGCGTCTACAGCCTGTATATGAAACGCCACTCCGTCTACGGCACGCTGATTGGTTCTCTCTCCGGCGCTGCGCCGCCGGTGATTGGCTACTGTGCGGTCACGAACGAGTTCGACAGCGGTGCGCTGATCCTGCTGGCTATCTTTAGCCTGTGGCAGATGCCGCACTCCTATGCCATCGCGATTTTCCGCTTTAAGGATTATCAGGCAGCGAACATCCCGGTTCTGCCGGTCGTGAAGGGCATTTCGGTTGCCAAGAACCACATCACGCTGTACATCATCGCCTTTGCCGTGGCAACGCTGATGCTCTCTCTGGGTGGTTACGCTGGATATAAATATCTGGCGGTAGCGGCTGCGGTGAGCGTCTGGTGGCTCGGTATGGCGCTGCGCGGTTACAAAGTGGAAGATGACAAAGTCTGGGCGCGCAAGCTGTTTGTGTTCTCGATTGTGGCCATCACCTCGCTTTCCGTGATGATGTCCGTAGACTTTATGGTGCCGGATTCACATAACCTGCTGACTTACGTCTGGTAAGCCAAACAGGTCAAAAAAAGGGTGCTTCGGCACCCTTTTTTATTCACTGAATCTACTAATAACGCATGTAATATTTGTTAAATAACCCTTTATTTACCCCGCCCCTTCCCCGCACTACACTATGGCCTGCTTTTGAACTGAGGTGGTAATGAACGATTATAAAATGACGCCAGGCGAGCTACGCGCGACCTGGGGCTTAGGGACTGTCTTCTCGCTACGGATGCTTGGCATGTTTATGGTCCTGCCTGTTCTGACCACGTACGGTATGGCGCTGCAGGGGGCCAGCGAGGCGCTGATTGGACTCGCGATCGGCATCTACGGCCTGGCGCAGGCGGTTTTCCAGATCCCGTTTGGCCTGCTCTCTGACCGGGTGGGCAGAAAGCCGCTGATTGTCGGCGGGCTGCTGGTCTTTGTGCTCGGTAGCGTGATTGCCGCCCTCTCCCACTCCATCTGGGGGATTATTCTTGGCCGCGCCCTGCAGGGCTCCGGCGCGATTGCCGCCGCGGTGATGGCGCTGCTGTCCGACTTAACCCGCGAGCAAAACCGCACCAAAGCAATGGCGTTCATCGGCGTGAGCTTTGGCGTAACGTTTGCGATTGCGATGGTGCTTGGCCCCATCATTACGCACACGTTGGGTCTGCACGCCCTGTTCTGGATGATTGCCGTGCTGGCAACCATTGGTATTGCGTTAACCCTGTGGGTCGTGCCGGACAGCAAAAACCACGTCCTCAACCGTGAATCCGGGATGGTAAAAGGCTGCTTCAGCAAAGTGATTGTCGAGCCGCGCCTTCTGAAGCTGAACTTTGGCATTATGTGTCTGCACATCCTGCTGATGTCGACCTTTGTCGCCCTGCCCGGCCAGCTTGCGGCAGCGGGTTTCCCGGCGGCTGAGCACTGGAAAATCTATCTGGTCACGATGCTGATTTCGTTTGTCTCCGTCGTGCCGTTCATCATCTACGCCGAAGTGAAGCGCAAAATGAAGCGCGTCTTCGTGGGCTGCGTGGCGGTCCTGCTGATTGCCGAAATCGTGCTCTGGGGTGCCGGTCCGCACTTCTGGGAGCTGATTGCCGGCGTGCAGCTGTTCTTCCTGGCCTTTAACCTGATGGAAGCCCTGCTGCCGTCGCTTATCAGCAAAGAGTCGCCCGCCGGTTACAAAGGTACGGCAATGGGTATTTACTCCACCAGCCAGTTTCTCGGCGTGGCGATCGGCGGCTCGCTCGGCGGCTGGGTGGACGGCCTGTTTGATTCACAAACCGTGTTTCTCGCCGGTGCGCTGTTAGCGACAGTCTGGCTGCTGGTCGCCAGCACCATGAAAGAGCCGCGCTACGTGAGCAGCCTGCGGATAGAAATCCCGGATGATGTGGAAATCAGCGATGCGCTTAAGCAGCGTCTGGAAGAAAAAGAGGGCGTGACGGACGTGCTCATTGTCCCGGAAGAGCGCAGCGCTTACGTCAAGATAGACAGTAAAATGACTAACCGCTTCGAAGTCGAGCAGGCGCTCAAGGCGTGATAAAAAGCCCGGTTTAACCGGGCTTTTTATATTAATCGCGGAAGTTTTTAAACTGGAACGGTTGTCCCAAATCGCCGCCGCGCACCAGCGCCATTACGGACTGGAGATCGTCGCGGGACTTACCGGTCACGCGAATTTCTTCACCCTGGATCTGCGCCTGCACCTTCAGCTTGCTGTCTTTTATGAGCTTAACGATTTTCTTCTGCACCGCACTCTCAATACCCTGCTTCAGCTTGGCTTCTACAAACCAGTTCTTACCGCTGTGCACGAACTCTTCCGGCACATCGAGAGACGTCCCTTCGATGCCGCGCTTTAACAGCTTGGCGCGCAGAATGTCGAGCAGCTGATTCACCTGGAAATCAGACTCGCTCAGCACCTTAATGGTCTTATTTGCATCGTTCAGCTCAAACGACGCCTCAACGCCACGAAAATCGAAACGTGACTCAACTTCGCGGGTTGCGTTCTCTACGCCGTTGCGAACTTCCTGGATATCAACTTCGGAAACAATATCGAAAGATGGCATCTTTTCTTCTCCCTTCACTTTTGTTGCGTTGCATAATACCCGCTACGAGGCATAACTCAACAGAAGCTTAGCTGTATAATTAAGCTGTAACACCTGGCGCAGTTGCAGGTGAGGAGGAACAATGAAAATTACGGTGCTCGGATGCGGAGCGCTTGGTCAGCTGTGGCTGACCGCGCTGTGCAAGCACGGACATGAGGTTCAGGGCTGGCTGCGAGTGCCCCAACCCTACTGCAGTGTAAACCTGATTGGTGAAGACGGAAGCATCTTTAACGAATCTCTCACCGCCAACGATCCTGATTTCCTGGCGCAAAGCGACCTTTTACTGGTGACGCTCAAGGCCTGGCAGGTCTCAGACGCGGTAAAGACACTGGCCGCGCAGCTCCCCCCCACTTCGCCCATACTGTTGCTGCATAATGGCATGGGTACCCTCGATGAGCTGAAAAGCGTCCCGCAGCCCCTGCTGATGGCGACAACCACGCACGCTGCCCGTCGCGACGGCAACATCATTGTGCATGTCGCCAGCGGCGTGACGCACATGGGTCCTGCCAGACCACAGGATGGCGACTACAGCTATCTTGCCGATGTTCTGCAAAAGGTCTTGCCGGACGTCGCATGGCACAACAACATCCGCCCTCAGCTGTGGCGTAAGCTTGCGGTAAACTGCGTGATCAATCCGCTGACGGCGCTGTGGAACTGCCCGAACGGGGAGCTGAAAAATCATCCGCAGGACGTTGCCATTTTGTGTGCGGAAGTCGCGGCGGTCGTTGAGCGGGAAGGGCTGCATACCTCGGCAGACGATTTGCGCTGCTATGTCGAGCAGGTCATTGAGAGTACAGCAGAAAACATCTCCTCAATGCTGCAGGATGTTCGGGCATTACGCCACACGGAGATCGACTACATTACCGGCTATCTGCTAAAACGCGCCCGCGCACACGGCATTTCCGTGCCGGAAAACGCCCGTCTGTATGACCTGGTTAAACGTAAGGAGAGTGAATATGAGCGCGTCAGCACTGATCTGCCTCGCCCCTGGTAGCGAAGAGATGGAAGCGGTCACCACCATTGATTTGATGGTGCGCGGCGGAATTAAGATCACCACCGCCAGCGTCGCCAGCGACGGCAATCTTGCAATCACCTGTTCACGCGGGGTGAAAATCCTGGCAGACGCGCCGCTTGTTCAGGTGGCAGACGGAGATTACGACATCATCGTGCTGCCCGGCGGCCTAAAAGGCGCGGAATGTTTTCGCGACAGCCCGCTGCTGGTCGAGACCGTGCGTCAGTTCCATCTGTCAGGCCGTATCGTCGCGGCTATCTGCGCCGCCGCGGGAACGGTTCTGGTTCCGCACGATATCTTCCCCGTCGGCAATATGACCGGCTTCCCGGGGCTGAAGGATACGATCCCGGAAGAACATTGGGTGGACAAACGCGTCGTCTGGGACCCGCGCGTAAACCTGTTGACCAGCCAGGGGCCTGGCACTGCGATTGATTTTGGCTTAAAGATTATTGACCTGCTGGTCGGGCGCGAGAAGGCCTACGAAGTGGCATCATCGCTGGTGATGCCTGCGGGGATTTATAATTACTATGAAGAGTAGTGCATAAAAAAAGCCGGGTGGCGGCTACGCCTTACCCAGCCTACAAATGCACGGTACCGTAGGCCCGGTAAGCGAAGCGCCACCGGGCGAGAAACTACGGGCGATACACCTTCACATTCGCAAAGCCCTGCTCGCGCAGATACAGCGCCTGCAGGCGACTCATCACCCCGCGCTCACACCACAGCAGATACGTTTTGCTCTGGTCGAGATCGCCAAACTTCGTGCTCAGCTTGTAGAACGGCAGAGAAACCACTTCGACGCCTTCCACCTGCAGCGGCTTGTCATCCTGCTCGTCAATAGAGCGAATATCCAGAATAGCGTCGTTCGCGCCGAAACCGCTCACGGTCTCCACTTCAACCACTTCCTGCTCGGTCTGCTGGGCAATCTCGCGGATATCAATGTTGGACGCTTCTTCCACCACTTTATCCAGAATGCTGAAATCGAAGTTCTCTTCTTCCGCTTCGATCTTCGCCTTCACCGCTTTCACCGTTGGGCTTTTAGAGATCACGCCGCAGTATTCCGGCATGGTGCGGGCAAAATCTTCGGTGCCGATTTCGCGCGCCAGATCGATGATGTGCTCTTTGTCATGGGAGATGAGCGGACGCAGGATCAGCGTATCAGATACGTTGTCGATCAGACGCAGGTTGGTCAGCGTCTGGCTGGAGACCTGGCCCAGCGCTTCGCCGGTGACCAGCGCCTGCACGCCGTAGCGTTCAGCCACTTTGGACGCCGCACGCACCATCATGCGCTTAAGGATGACGCCCATCTGACCGTCGTCCACTTTCTCGAGGATTTCGCCGACCACAGGTTCGAAATTGATTGCCACGAAACGCACGCGGTGGGAGCTGCCGAAGCGGTTCCACAGGTAATGCGCCACCTGACGAACGCCGATTTCGTGCGCCGCGCCGCCCAGGTTGAAGAAGCAGTAGTGCACACGGCAGCCGCGACGCATCAACATATAGCTGGAGACGCCGGAGTCGAAGCCGCCAGAGATCAGGGATAATACGTCTTCCTGGGTGCCAATAGGGAAGCCGCCGATACCTTCATAGCGCCCTTTCACCAGCAGCAGGCGATCGTTTTCGATCTCCAGGTTCACCGTCACGTCCGGGTTGGTCAGACGTACGCGCGCCGTTTCAACGTGCTGGTTTAAACCGCCGCCGACATAACGTTCCACTTCAATGGAGCTGAATTCGTGCTTACCGCGACGCTTGACGCGCACGCAGAAGGTTTTGCCTTCGATCTGGTCACGGTACTGGACCAGCGCTTTCTCGAAGATGTCATGCATATCGCTGAACGGAACATCTTCCACTTCCAGGATATGGTGGATCCCCGGAATACGGGTCAGCGCGTCGCGAATATCCTGACGTTTGTTTTCGTCTTTCGCACGGACCTCAACGTGGTCCCAGTGGCGCACCACGGCGAGGGTTTCGTCGTAGTGCTTTAATACGTTACGAATGTTCCCGGTGAGAATTTTAATAAAGCGCAAACGCACAGATTGGCTTTTGATGGTGATTTCAGGGAACAATTTAATGATAAACTTCATGGCGGCAATGTTTCTTAGGCAAGCCTGTTAAGGCTTGTAATGGAAAAGAGTACAGCAGCCCACACCCGTGGCTGCATCCAGGCGCGCAAGTATACCACCATCGCGCCGCTCCTGTGCACATTGCGCGTTATTTGCTTATCCGCCCGAGTCCGTTACCATGTCGGGGCGAAGAATATAAGAGTCAATTCACTATGCCGAAGAAGAACGACGCACCGGCCAGTTTTGAAACTGCGCTGAGTGAACTGGAGCAAATTGTTACCCGTCTTGAGAGCGGCGATCTCCCGCTGGAAGAGGCGCTCAACGAATTCGAGCGTGGCGTGCAGCTGGCGCGCCAGGGGCAGGTCAAGCTGCAGCAGGCCGAGCAGCGCGTGCAGATCCTGCTTTCCGACAGCGAAGACGCGAAAACCACGCCTTTCACACCGGACGCCGAGTAAATGGATTTTGCCAACGAGCTTCAGGCGCGTGTCGTACGCGCCAACGACGCCCTGCGCCGTTTTATTGCGCCACAGCCTTTTCAGAACACTCCACTGGTTGAAGCCATGCACTATGGCGCACTCTTGGGTGGAAAGCGCCTGCGCCCGTTCCTGGTGTATGCCACCGGCAATATGTTTGGCATCAGCGATAGCACGCTGGACGCTCCGGCAGCCGCCGTTGAGTGCATTCACGCCTACTCGCTGATCCACGACGATCTCCCGGCCATGGACGACGACGATTTGCGTCGGGGTAAACCCACCTGCCATATCAAGTTTGGCGAGGCGAATGCCATCCTGGCGGGTGATGCCCTGCAAACGCTGGCGTTCTCGATTCTGAGCGACGCGCCAATGGCGGAAGTGGCTGACCGCGACCGTCTGGCGATGATCTCCGAGCTGGCAATGGCCAGCGGCGTGGCCGGCATGTGCGGCGGACAGGCGCTGGATCTTGAAGCGGAAGGACGTCAGGTTAATCTGGAACAGCTGGAGCGTATTCATCGCCATAAAACCGGGGCACTGATTCGTTCCGCCGTTCGCCTGGGCGCGCTGAGCGCGGGTGAACAAGGGCGCAAAGCCCTGCCGATTCTGGACAGATACGCAGAAAGTATCGGTCTGGCATTCCAGGTTCAGGATGACATTCTGGATGTGGTGGGCGATACTGCAACATTGGGTAAACGTCAGGGTGCGGACCAGCAGCTTGGCAAAAGTACCTACCCCGCCCTGCTGGGCCTTGAGCAAGCCCAACGTAAAGCCCGGGATCTGATTGACGATGCCCGCCAGTCGCTGAATGAACTGGCTGCGCAATCGCTGGATACCTCGGCACTGGAAGCGCTAGCGGACTATATAATCCAGCGTGATAAATAAACTATATATCTCGATGAGCCTTTGATGAGTTTTGATATTGCCAAATACCCGACACTGGCGTTAGTTGACTCCACCCAGGAGTTACGTCTGTTGCCGAAAGAGAGCCTGCCGAAGCTGTGCGACGAGCTGCGTCGCTACCTGCTCGACAGCGTAAGCCGCTCCAGCGGCCATTTCGCCTCCGGGCTTGGCACGGTAGAGCTGACCGTGGCGCTGCACTACGTCTATAACACGCCGTTCGATCAGCTCATCTGGGACGTGGGTCACCAGGCCTATCCGCACAAAATTCTGACCGGACGTCGCGATAAAATTGGTACCATTCGTCAGAAAGGCGGCTTGCACCCGTTCCCGTGGCGCGGTGAGAGCGAGTACGACGTGCTGAGCGTCGGCCACTCCTCTACCTCCATTTCGGCGGGCATCGGTATTGCCGTTGCCGCCGAGAAAGAGAACAAGCAGCGCCGCACCGTCTGCGTGATTGGCGACGGCGCCATCACCGCCGGTATGGCCTTCGAAGCCATGAACCACGCGGGCGACATCAAGCCGGACATGCTGGTTATCCTCAACGATAACGAAATGTCGATTTCCGAAAACGTCGGCGCGCTGAATAACCATCTGGCGCAGCTACTCTCCGGCAAGCTTTACTCCTCGCTGCGTGAAGGCGGCAAGAAAGTCTTCTCTGGCGTACCGCCGATTAAAGAGCTGCTCAAGCGCACCGAAGAGCACATCAAAGGCATGGTCGTGCCGGGCACCCTGTTTGAAGAACTGGGCTTTAACTATATTGGGCCGGTTGACGGTCACGACGTGCTGGGTCTGGTGACCACGCTCAAGAACATGCGCGACCTGAAAGGCCCGCAGTTCCTGCACATCATGACCAAAAAAGGGCGTGGCTACGAACCGGCGGAAAAAGATCCGATCACCTTCCACGCGGTGCCTAAATTTGACCCGTCCAGCGGCTGTCTGCCAAAAAGCAGCGGCGGCATGCCGAGCTATTCAAAAATCTTCGGCGACTGGCTGTGCGAAATCGCCGCAAAAGACAACAAGCTGATGGCGATCACCCCGGCCATGCGCGAAGGCTCCGGCATGGTGGAGTTCTCCAGAAAATACCCTGACCAGTATTTCGACGTGGCCATTGCCGAGCAGCACGCGGTGACGTTTGCAGCGGGCCTGGCGATCGGCGGCTACAAGCCGGTTGTCGCTATCTATTCCACCTTCCTGCAGCGCGCCTACGATCAGGTGATTCACGACGTGGCGATCCAGAAGCTGCCGGTTCTGTTTGCTATCGATCGTGCGGGCATCGTCGGTGCAGACGGCCAGACGCACCAGGGCGCGTTTGACCTGTCGTTCCTGCGCTGTATTCCGGATATGGTTGTCATGACGCCAAGCGACGAGAACGAATGTCGTCAGATGCTGTTTACCGGCTACCACTATCAGGATGGCCCAAGCGCCGTTCGCTACCCGCGCGGCAATGCGGTAGGCGTTGAGCTTCAGCCGCTGGAAAAACTGCCGCTTGGTAAAGGAGTGGTTAAGCGTCGCGGTGAAAAAGTGGCGATCCTGAACTTCGGCACGTTGATGCCCGAGGCCGCGAAAGTGGCTGAAACGCTGAATGCCACGCTGGTGGATATGCGCTTTGTGAAGCCGCTCGACGAATCTCTGATCCTGAGTATGGCTGAGGCCCACGACGTGCTGGTGACGCTGGAAGAAAACGCCATCATGGGCGGTGCGGGCAGCGGCGTGAACGAGGTACTGATGGCAAATCGTAAAGCCGTGCCGGTGCTGAACCTCGGCCTGCCGGATCATTTCATTCCGCAAGGTACCCAGGACGAAGCCCGCGCGGCGATTGGCCTGGACGCTGCCGGTATCGAAGCTAAAATCCGCGCCTGGCTGGACTGATCCCTCCCCTTTTCCGCTCCTGCTATGCTTAAACCTGGTGTTTAAACAGCAGGAGCGGAACCGTGCAATACACAACATTAGGAAAAACGGACCTTAAGGTTTCCCGACTTTGCCTGGGCTGCATGACCTTTGGCGAGCCCGATCGGGGGAACCACGCCTGGACGCTGCCGGAAGAGAGCAGCCGTCCGATTATCAAACGCGCCATCGAGGGCGGCATTAACTTCTTTGACACCGCCAACAGCTACTCCGACGGCAGCAGCGAGGAGATTGTCGGCCGCGCCCTGCGCGATTTTGCCCGTCGGGATGACATCGTCGTTGCCACCAAGGTCTACTACCCGGTGGGTGACCTGCCGCAGGGCCTTTCTCGCGCGCAGATCCTGCGCTCCATTGATGACAGCCTCAGACGCCTGAACATGGATTACGTCGACCTGCTGCAAATTCACCGCTGGGATTACAACACGCCAGTCGAGGAGACGCTTGAGGCGCTCAACGACGTGGTCAAAGCCGGTAAAGCACGCTACATCGGCGCGTCGTCTATGCACGCGTCGCAGTTTGCCCAGGCGCTGGATCTCCAGGCCCAACACGGCTGGGCGCGCTTTGTCACCATGCAGGATCACTACAATCTGATCTATCGTGAAGAAGAGCGCGAGATGCTGCCGCTGTGCCATCAGGAGGGCGTGGCGGTTATCCCGTGGAGCCCGCTGGCGCGCGGCCGCCTGACCCGTCCGTGGGGGGAAACCACGGCTCGCCTGGTATCGGATGAAGTGGGAAAAAATCTCTATGAAGGAACAGAGGCCAGCGATGCACTGATTGCCGAACGCCTGGCCGGGATTGCCGACGATACCGGCGCAACCCGCGCCCAGGTGGCGCTGGCGTGGCTGCTGGGCAAGCGCGGCGTCGCGGCTCCCATTATCGGCACGTCCCGGGAAGAGCAGTTGGACGAACTGTTAAACGCGGTGGATATCACGCTGACGCCCGAACAGGTTGCCGAGCTGGAGACCCCGTATCAGCCGCATCCGGTGGTGGGGTTTAAATAAGCCCCATCTTTTGTAGGCCGGGTAAGGCGGAGCCGCCGCCCGGCAATACAGAGCGTACAACATCACGCGAAGTGATCGTACCCTTTCCAGTCCAGCGTAACCGGCGCACCGTCTTTCACAAACTTCAGCCCTTCACTCTCCGGCATGATCTGACCTATGCAGGTGAATTTCGCACCAAGGTGCGCTAACGCCACGTCGAGCGTTCCACGGTTCAGCTCCGGAACGGTAAAGCACAGCTCGTAGTCTTCACCACCGGACAGCGCCCAGCGCAGCGCCTGCGCAGGTTCGACATGACGAAGCAGTTCCTCTGACAGCGGGAACAGATCCAGATCAACGCGCGCCCCAACGCCGCTGGCCTTTAAAATATGGCCAAGGTCTGAGATCAGCCCGTCAGAGAGGTCGATAGCAGAGCTCGCGCGCTCGCGCAGCGCCTGGCCGTGCAGAATACGCGGCGTCGGGCGCAGATGGCGTTTCACCAGATACGCCGCGTCGTCGGCATCCTTTACGGTTAAGCGATCCTGGAGAATCGCCAGCCCTGCCGCACTGTCACCCGGCGTACCGGTGACGTAGATCCAGTCGCCGGGTTTTGCACCCGAGCGCTTCAGGGCGCGGCCGAGCGGCACATAGCCGTGGATCGCCAGCGTCATCGACAGCGGCCCGGCAGTGGTATCACCGCCAATCAGCTGCATATCGTAGTAGTTAAGCTGCTCAAACAGCGCATCGCTGAAAGCTTCAAGCCAGGATTCGTCCACCTCAGGCAGCGTCAGCGCCAGCGTTAACCACGCGGGATCGGCACCCATCGCCGCCAGATCGCTGACGTTAACCGCCAGCGCCTTATAGGCCAGATCGGCAGGATCGATATCCGGTAAAAAATGACGTCCGCACACTAAGGTGTCGGTGCTGATTGCCAGCGTCTGTTTTTCGGGAATATTGAGAAGTGCACAGTCATCGCCGATGCCGGTTTCAACATCAAGACGAGAGGTTCTGACACGGTCGAAATAACGGGCAATCAGGGAGAATTCGCCGCATGCCATACGTTATGCCTCAGCAAATAAAAGAAAAAACCGGAGCCGCACCGCCCGTCAGGCAATGCAGAACTCCGGTTTGCGGATCACTTTTTGTGGGGACGGATCGCAGGTGCAGCTTTATCAAGTACGCCGTTTACAAACTTGTGGCTGTCTTCAGCGCCGAAGGTTTTCGCCAGTTCGATCGCTTCGTTGATGGCCACTTTGTACGGCACATCATCACGTTTAGACAGCTCAAACAGCGCAATACGCAACACTGCTTTTTCTACCTGGCCCAGCTCTTCGAGCAGACGGGACAGATAAGGCTTCATCAGACCATCGAGATACGCGCTATTAGTCGCCACTCCCGACAGCAGTTCACGGAAGTACAGAACGTCAACGTCTTTCACGTCCTGTTCTGACAAGAACTGGTATTCAACATCAGCGATGTCGTTCTGGGACAACTGCCAGGAGTAAAGTGCCTGGACGGCACATTCACGGGCGCGGCGACGAGCAGCAGGTTTCACGGAATTCCCCTTACAAAAAAATCAGGCCTTGATGGCTTTCAATACATTAATCATTTCAAGCGCGGTCAGTGCAGCTTCTGCACCTTTGTTACCGGCTTTGGTGCCAGCACGTTCGATGGCTTGTTCAATACTTTCGGTGGTCAGCACGCCGAATGCGACAGGAATTTCAGCATCCTGCGCAACGTGTGCCAGGCCGTTGCTTGCACCGCCCGCAACGTATTCGAAGTGCGCAGTGCCGCCACGAATAACGGTACCCAGCGCAATCACCGCGTCGTATTTACCGGTTTTCGCCAGCGCGCCTGCCGCCAGTGGCAGTTCGTAAGCGCCTGGAACCCAAACAACGGTAATGTTGTCATCTTTAACCTGGCCGATACGTTTCAGGGCGTCAATCGCACCTTCCAGCAGGCTGTCGTTGATGAAGTTGTTGAAACGCGCAATGGTGATGGCGACGCGAGCGTCCGGGGTAGCTACAGCAGCTTCAATAATGTTCATACTCTTCCTTTACGGGTTCATTTGGCCCCGCAGGGGGGCGGATTTTATCATAATACTTTGCGCACTGCTTCCCTATTTCAGGAGCAATTACGCTGTCGTTAAGTGGAGGCAGACATCCGGACCTACCGGACGAATCTCGCTAAATGTGAGTTGCGGTGCGTCGGCCAGTTTTTCAAGGCCGGGCAGCACAAACAGGCCGCGCGCGTCGTGGCCTAACAGTTTAGGCGCAACGTAAACAAGCAGTTCATCCACCAGCCCGGCCTGTAAGAACGCACCGGCGAGCGTTGGCCCCGCCTCTACCCAGATGCTGTTCACCTGCTGCTTGCCGAGCAGCATCATCAGCACCACCAGATCCAGATGGCCGTTATGCTCCGGCACCAGAATGCTGCGCACGCCTTCCGGCCATTCGCGCGTATCTTCTTTGGTGCGGGCAATCCAGGTTTCCCCCGGCTGCTGCACGATGCGGTGCTCCGGCGTCACGCGGTTCTGGCTATCAATGACAATACGCAGCGGCTGACGCAGGTTCTCATGCGGGTACAGGTCCTGGGTATCGGCATTCAGCTCGTCCCAGCGCACGGTCATGGCCGGATCGTCAGCCAGAACGGTTTCACTGCTGGTGAGAATAGCATGGCTTTGCGCGCGCAGACGTTGCACATCGCGCCTTGCCTGTGGAGAAGTGATCCACTGGCTTTCACCGTTTGCCATTGCCGTACGGCCGTCCAGCGAGGCGCCCAGCTTGAGCTGAATATAAGGGAACCCCGTGCGCATGCGCTTCAGGAAACCTTTATTAAGCGCTTCCGCATCCTGCATCATCAGACCATGACTGACGTCAATGCCTTCCTGCTGCAGGCGATACAGACCGCGTCCAGCCACCTGCGGATTTGGGTCCTGCATCGATGCGACCACGCGTGAAACACCCGCCGCGATCAACGCTTCACAGCACGGCGGCGTACGCCCGTGATGGCTGCAGGGCTCCAGCGTGACGTAGGCTGTGGCACCGCGCGCCTTCTCACCGGCCATGCGCAACGCATGAACCTCGGCATGCGGTTCGCCCGCCCGATAGTGAAACCCCTCTCCGACAATCTCGCCATCGTTGACGATAACGCACCCGACGTTCGGGTTGGGATGGGTAGTAAAACGACCGCGCTGCGCCAGCTTCATGGCTCGCGCCATGTAAATCTCATCCTGCATGAGCTTAATCCTGTAAGCGGGCGATCTCTTCGCCAAACTCTTTGATGTCTTCGAAGCTACGGTAGACCGAGGCGAAGCGGATATAGGCGACCTTATCGAGCTTTTTCAACTGCTCCATCACCAGGTTGCCGATCATTTTGCTTGGCACTTCACGCTCACCCAAACCACGAAGGTAAGATTTTATGTGGTTTAACGCCATCTCCACGTCGTCTGCGCTGACGGGACGTTTTTCGAGGGCCTTCAGCATCCCGCTGCGCAGTTTCTCTTCGTTAAACGGCTCGCGCACGTCGTTACTTTTTACCACGCGCGGCATTACCAGCTCTGCAACCTCAAAGGTCGTGAAACGCTCGTTGCACACCAGACACTGCCGACGACGGCGTACGGATGACCCTTCGCCCACAAGACGAGAGTCGATGACTTTGGTATCCACAGCGGAGCAGAATGGGCAATGCATACGGTATCCCTGTTATCTGGTTAACTAATTTTCATTTTACCCTGATCTGGCCTGACAACAAAGGAAGAGCTTTTTGAGACAAAGGATCTATATCTCACATGATGATGCTGGCTACCATTAAGGCGATCCGTTATTTCAAGGAAATAAACGCAATGACAAGACGTTACCTGAAAATATTGCTGGTGGGGAGCCTCTTCACCCTTAGCGGCTGTGCACAGCAAACCGAAGTCCGTCAGTTGAAACAGAGCGTCAATACGCTCAATACGGCGATGGACAAGCTGAACAAAGAAACGGTGAAAATCACCCAGCAAAACGCGCTGAATGCCAAATCCAGCAGCGGGGTTTATCTGCTGCCGGGCGCGAATACGCCTGCGCGTCTCAATAGTCAGATCGGCACGCTAAAAATGTCTCTGGTGAATGTGGCGGCGAACGCAGATGGTACTCGCGCAACATTACGCATCCAGGGAGAGTCCAACGATCCGCTTCCGGCCTTCAGCGGCACCGTCGAGTGGGGCCAGATCCAGGGCACAACGGAGAATTACCAGGAGGTGAACGTGAAGAATCAGCTATTCACTGCCCCGGCCAGTGTTTTAGCACCAAGCGATGTGGATATTCCGCTTCAGTTAAGCGGCGTTACGCCGGAACAGTTAGGCTTTATCCGCATTCACGACATTCAACCCGCCGCGCACTAATCCCCTCCTTTTTAGCGGAGCGCAATGTCACTCCGCTAACATTTACATTTCGTATGGATTGGCAACATAAATGATTGCCGCTACAATCCCGCCCGTTTAAAGTACGCAAACGTGAACGCAATCGATTACGCGTGTGAGAGATATGTGAAACAACACATATTTTTGTGAGCAGGGATTCCTATAATAGGCACCGCAGAAACACGAAATATTTAGAAACGCAATTCGCGCATTTTTCACTCCCGAAAGGGAATTTCAATCAGTGGCATGATTATGAAAAAAACATTACTCGCAGCTGGCGCCGTGCTGGCACTTTCTTCCTCTTTCACTGTTAACGCAGCGGAAAACGATAAACCACAATACCTCTCCGACTGGTGGCACCAGAGCGTTAACGTAGTCGGCAGCTACCACACCCGTTTCGGACCACAGATCCGCAACGATACCTACCTGGAGTACGAAGCATTCGCCAAGAAAGACTGGTTTGATTTCTACGGCTACATGGATGCACCGGTCTTCTTCGGCGGTAACTCTCAGGCAAAAGGTATCTGGAACCACGGTTCTCCGCTGTTCATGGAGATCGAGCCGCGCTTCTCCATCGACAAGCTGACCGGCACCGACCTCAGCTTCGGTCCGTTCAAAGAGTGGTACTTCGCGAACAACTATATCTACGACATGGGCCGCAACGAGTCTGGTCGTCAGAGCACCTGGTATATGGGTCTAGGTACCGATGTTGACACCGGCCTGCCAATGAGCCTGTCCCTGAACGTTTACGCGAAATACCAGTGGCAGAACTACGGTGCAGAAAACCAGAATGAGTGGGATGGCTACCGTTTCAAAGTGAAATACTTTGTACCAATCACTCAGCTGTGGGGCGGTAACCTGAGCTACATCGGCTTCACCAACTTCGACTGGGGTTCAGAACTGGGAGATAAGAGCGGTTACGCAGAGAACGGTATTAAACAGCGTACTAACGACTCCATCGCCTCCAGCCACATCCTGGCGCTGAACTACGATCACTGGCACTACTCTGTAGTGGCGCGTTACTGGCACAACGGCGGTCAGTGGAACGACGACGCCGACCTGAATTGGATGAAAGAAAACGTCCGTTCTACCGGTTGGGGTGGTTACCTGGTTGTAGGTTACAACTTCTAATCAGTGTGGGTTTCGCCCGGTGGCGCTACGCTTACCGGGCCTACGACCCAAATGTAGGCCGGGTAAGGCGTAGCCGCCACCCGGCTTTTTACTGCTTCACCTTCCGCAAAAAATCCGCCAGAGACCTGTCCGCACTTTCGCTAAACCGCCTTTCCGTAGCCACAATATTGAGGCATCGGTCGAGCCGGAAACAGCGATAGTCATCGCGCCGTTCACACCACGCGGCCAGCAGCCAGCGCTCCCCCCAGAAGAACAAGCCCAGCGGCTGAACCTCGCGCTTTGAGAGCTGTCCTGCTTCATCACGGTAATGCAGCGCCAGCACGCGCTGGGCGGAAATCGCCTGATGAATCATGTCAAAATCGCTGCGGGAGTGGCTTTGCATGCAAAAATCCGGGGCGTAGATCCGCGTCTGCTCCGCCTTTCGGCGGCTCTCCTCGGGCAGGATAGCCAGCACCTTCTCCTGAGCCGACTCCAGCTCGCGCGACAGCGATTCCCCACCCCAGGTTTTGAGCAGGCGAATCGCGACGATCAACGCCTCGGACTCCTTATTTGTCAGCATCAGCGGCGGCAGGTCAAAGCCCGACATCAGCCGATATCCACTCCCCGCCTCACCTTCCACCGGCACGCCGGAAAGCGACAGGTCGCGGATATCGCGGTAAACCGTGCGCTCGGAGACGCCAAGCCGGTCCGCCAGATGCGCTGCCGTTGTCAGACGCCTGCCCCGCAGGATCTGCACAATCTGAAACAAACGGTCAGCGCGTCGGGTCATAACTTTGTCCGCTCTCAGGCAGGTTGATGGAGCCCGACGCGGTTGCCCTCGCTGTCGGTAAACAAGGCGATAGTGCCAATGCCATGCGGCAGTTCCAGCGGACCAAACACGCACTCGCCGCCCGCAGAGGCGATGCGATCGAGCGTGGCCGCCAGATTGTCAGTATGCAGGTAAATAATAGCGCCCTGCAAAGACGGTGTAATGCCGTCAAATTTTGCCAGTGCGCCTCCGGTGGCGGGATCCTCATGCGGGAAAACCGCCAGCTCCGCGCAGTCCATTTTCTCGCGACGCAGCGCGAGCTGCATCACCGGCTCATAAAATTTAATCGCGCGATCCATATCCGAGACCGGAATTTCAAACCAGTTAACGACGCGTTTCATACATCCTCCTGCCTGTTGTTTGGGTTCAGAAGGAGTCTACGACAGGGCTCCTGACAGCATACTGTCAGGAGTGTTTGTCAGGAGAAGATAAAAAAAATCCCGGTCAACCGACCGGGATTTCGATAACGCGCTAAACGTCGCCTTACGGCAGAATGGACGGCTGATCCGCCCCTTCTTTCTCGACTTTCTGCTGGAGCAGGTGCTCGCGCTTCATGCCGAGTTTCAGTGCCAGGGCGGACGCAACGTAGATAGACGACGCCGTACCGATGGTGACACCAATCAGCATGGTCAGCGAGAAGCCTTCCAGTACCGGACCACCGAAGAGGAACAGCATCAGGATCACCATCAGGGTGGTACCGGATGTGATCAAGGTACGGTGCAGCGTCTGGGTCAACGACACGTTAAAGATCTCGTACGGCGTACCGCGACGGATCTTACGGAAGTTTTCACGGATACGGTCAGATACCACGATACTGTCGTTCAGCGAGTAACCGATAACGGACATCAGTGATGCCACGATCGTCAGGTCAATCTCAATGTGGAACAGCGACAGTATGCCCATGGTGATCACCACGTCGTGCGCCAGGGCGATAACCACACCGGCCGCCAGTCGCCACTCAAAGCGGAAACCGACGTACACCAGGATGGAGATCAGCGCCACCAGCAGCGCCATCGCGCCGGTCTGCGCCAGGTCAGCACCTACGCTTGGGCCGACGAACTCAATACGCTTAACCGCCGCGTTCTGGCTGGTTGTTTCGTTAATCACGCTAACAACCTTACTGCCCAGCTCCTGGCTGCCGTTGGCATCGTGCACCGGCGGCATACGTACCATAATGTCGCGGCTGCTGCCGAAGTTCTGCAGCAGCGGCTCTTCAAAGCCCGCTTTCTGCAGCGATTCGCGCATCTGGTCCATATCGACCGGTTTTTCCAGGGAGATTTCAATTACCGTACCACCGGTAAAATCGAGCCCCCAGTTAAAGCCTTTCACGCCCATAATGACGATGGACAGAATCAGCAGGAAACCTGAAATGCCGAAGGCCCAGTAGTCCCAGCGCATAAAGTCCCAGACTTTACGGCCGTGGTTCAATTGTTCAACAGTATATTCCTGTGCCACAACGCACTCCTCAGATAGACAGCTTTTTGACGCGCTTGCCGCCGTACAGCAGGTTCACGATGGCACGGGTGCCGACAATAGCGGTAAACATTGACGTTGCGACACCGATACCGGTTGTAATCGCAAAGCCTTTGATAGCGCCGGTACCCACTGCATACAGGATAAGAACCTTGATCAGTGTTGTTACGTTCGCATCGAAGATAGAGCTGAACGCGCCTTTATAACCTTCGTCAATCGCCTGCTGAACAGAACGACCGTTGCTCAACTCTTCTTTGATACGTTCGTTAATCAGTACGTTGGCGTCGACCGCCACCGCAAGGGTCAGAACGATACCCGCAATACCCGGCATGGTCAGCGTCGCCCCCGGCAGCAGGGACATGATGCCGATAATCAGCACCAGGTTCGCAATCAGCGCAGAGGTCGCAATCAGACCAAACTTCTTATAGAAGAAGATCATGAACAGAATAGAGACCACCAGACCGGCCAGACACGCTTCCAGGCCCTGCTGGATGTTTTGCATACCCAGAGTTGGACCAATGGTACGTTCTTCAACAATCTGAATTGGCGCAATCAGCGCACCGGCACGCAGCAGCAGGGAGAGCTGACGCGCTTCGTTCGGGTTGTTGATGCCGGTGATACGGAAGCTGTTACCCAGACGAGACTGGATATTGGCGATGTTAATCACCTCTTCCTCTTTCACCAGCACAGCACGACCGTTTGCATCTTTCTTACCGCTGTCTTTGTACTCCACGAACAGGGTTGCCATCGGTTTACCGATGTTGTCCTTGGTGAAGTTAGACATGATGTTACCACCCGCGCTATCGAGCGAGATGTTAACCTGCGGCTGGTTGTATTCGTCCTGGCTCGACGTGGAGTCGGTGATGTGATCACCGGTCAGAATCACGCGTTTGTACAGCACAACCGGCTGACCTTCGCGGGTCTGTTTCACTTCGGAGTCACCCGGAATACGGCCAGAAGCGGCAGCAGACTGGTCAACGTTGGTATTCACCAGACGGAATTCCAGGGTTGCGGTCGCACCCAGAATCTCTTTCGCACGCGCGGTGTCCTGAATACCCGGCAGTTCAACCACGATACGGTCAGCACCCTGACGCTGTACCAGCGGCTCGGCCACACCCAGTTGGTTTACACGGTTACGCAGAATGTTGATGTTCTGCTGAACGGCATATTCACGCGCTTCTTTCAGGCGCGCATCGGTCATCACCGCACGCAGCTGGTTGCTGCCCTGCGAGGAGATCACCAGGTCACGGTGACGTTGAGTCAGATAATCTACAGCCTGATCGCGCGCCGCGCTGTCGCGGAACGTGATGCTCATGCCGTAGTTATCTTCTTTACGCACGGTGGTGTAAGCGATGCCTTTATCACGCAGATCGCTGCGCAGGCTGTCGATATTCTGTTCCTGCAGCTTGCCGAGCGCGGTATCCATATCCACTTCCATCAGGAAGTGAACGCCGCCACGCAGGTCAAGACCGAGTTTCATTGGCTCTGCTTTCATCGCAGCCAGCCAACGCGGGGTTGCAGGGGCAAGGTTAAGCGCCACGACGTATTTGTCACCCAGCACGCCCATCAGCGCTTCGCGAGCGCGGAGCTGCGTGTCGGTGGTGTCGAAGCGAGCAAGAATTGCGCCCTCTTCCAGAGCCACAGACTTAGCGGTAATTTTTTCTTCTTGTAACGTTTTCTGGACCTGGATCAGCGTTTGCTCACTGGCGGCGACACCGCGCGCGCCAGTGATTTGAACAGCCGGATCCTCACCATACAGGTTGGGAAGCGCGTACAGCAGGCCGACGAGAATCACGACGACCAGCATGATGTACTTCCACAAAGGATAACGGTTTAACACGGCAGTTCCCTTTGGGAAAAGTTGGGATTACAGCGCCTTCATGGTGCCTTTCGGCAGAACGGCAGCTACGAAGTCACGTTTGATGACCACTTCAGTGGTGTCGTTCAGGGCGATAGCAATGTAGCCGTTTTCAGCCACTTTGGTTACGCGACCGACCAGACCACCGTTAGTCAGCACTTCATCGCCTTTCGCAATGGAGTTCATCAGGTTTTTGTGCTCTTTGGTGCGCTTCTGCTGTGGACGCAGGATCATGAAGTAGAAGATCAGACCGAACACAACCAGCATCAGAATCAGAGACATCGGGCTGCCCTGCGCTGGAGCACCTGTTGCCGCTACCGCATCAGAAATAAAAAAGCTCATTCAAATTCCCTCATTATTAAAATTAATCAACGTTCAACGGTGGAACATCCCGCCCCTGACGTTGGTAGAAATCGGTCACGAAGCTCTCTAATTTACCCTCTTCGATAGCCTTACGTAAACCAGCCATTAAGCGCTGATAATAACGAAGATTATGAATGGTATTGAGACGCGCGCCCAAAATCTCGTTGCAACGATCGAGATGATGCAGATACGCGCGAGAATAATTGCGACAGGTATAGCAATCGCACTCGGAATCGAGCGGGCTGGTGTCACTCTTATGCTTCGCGTTACGGATTTTCACCACGCCATCGGTAACGAACAAATGGCCGTTACGCGCGTTGCGGGTTGGCATGACGCAGTCGAACATATCAATGCCGCGGCGTACGCCTTCAACCAGATCTTCCGGTTTCCCCACGCCCATCAGGTATCGTGGTTTATCCGCCGGGATTTGCGGGCAGACATGCTCCAGAATGCGGTGCATGTCTTCCTTCGGCTCACCCACAGCCAAACCGCCGACAGCGTAGCCATCAAAACCTATCTCTACCAGACCTTTAACCGAGATATCGCGTAAATCTTCGTAAACGCTGCCCTGGATAATGCCGAACAGCGCATTTTTGTTCTGCAGGGAGTCAAAACGGTCACGGCTTCGCTTCGCCCAGCGCAGAGACATCTCCATTGAACGCTTGGCGTAATCCCAGTCGGCCGGGTATGGCGTACATTCGTCGAAGATCATCACGATATCAGATCCGAGATCGTACTGAATCTCCATCGATTTTTCCGGATCGAGGAAAATCGGATCGCCGTTGATCGGGTTACGGAAGTGAACGCCCTGTTCGGTGATCTTACGGATATCGCCCAGGCTGAAGACCTGGAAGCCGCCGGAGTCGGTCAGGATAGGGCCTTTCCACTGCATGAAATCGTGCAGATCGCCGTGGAGCTTCATGATCTCCTGACCCGGACGCAGCCACAGGTGGAAGGTGTTGCCGAGGATAATCTGTGCGCCCGTGGCTTCTACTTCTTCCGGCGTCATCCCTTTTACGGTGCCGTACGTGCCCACAGGCATAAACGCGGGGGTTTCCACCACGCCGCGATCAAACACCAGGCGACCGCGACGCGCGCGACCGTCGGTGGTATCGAGTTCAAATTTCATTTTTTCTCCGACGTCAGAAAAACAGTCCAACGTTGTAACACGGTGCCGCGGACTTATTCCCCGACACGCTCATTCAAAGCCAGCGGATTGTACGTGATAAACATCGCGTCCCCGTAGCTAAAAAAGCGATATTTTTGTTCTACCGCAGACTTGTAGGCCGCCATAGTGTGCTGATAACCGGCAAACGCGGAAACCAGCATAATCAGCGTCGATTCAGGCAGATGGAAGTTGGTCACCAGCGCGTCAATCACTTTGTACTGATAGCCCGGGTAGATAAAGATCTGCGTATCGCCAAAGAATGGCTCAATAAGATCGTTCTTCGCTGCCTGCGCGGCGCTCTCAAGTGAGCGCACGGACGTCGTACCGACCGCCACGACGCGGCTGCCGCGCGCTTTCGCCGCCAGCACCGCGTCCACTACGTCCTGCGGCACTTCGGCATACTCAGAGTGCATGATGTGATCTTCAATGCTGTCCACGCGCACCGGCTGGAAGGTCCCCGCGCCGACGTGGAGCGTCACGAACGCCATCTCCACGCCCTTCGCGCGCAGTTTCTCCAGCAGCGGCTCATCAAAATGCAGGCCCGCGGTCGGCGCAGCGACGGCGCCAGGCTTCTGGCTGTAGACGGTCTGGTACAGCTCGCGGTCAGCCTCTTCGTCCGGACGCTCAATATACGGCGGCAGCGGCATGTGGCCGATGGCGTTCAGGATATCGAGCACCGTGCGTTCGTCGTTGAACTCCACCTCGAACAGCGCGTCGTGGCGCGCGGTCATGGTCGCCTTGATGCTCTCATCATCGCCCAGCAGCAGCTCCGCACCCGGCTTTGGCGCCTTAGATGCGCGAATATGTGCCAGAATACGTTTATCATCGAGCATACGTTCGACCAGCACTTCTATCTTGCCGCCGCTGGCTTTGCGGCCGAACAGGCGCGCCGGGATCACGCGGGTATTGTTAAAGACCAGCAGATCGCCAGGGTTGAGCTTGTCGAGCAAATCGGTGAAAGTACCGTGCGTCAGCTCGCCCGTTGGCCCATCCAGTGACAGTAAGCGACAGCTGCTGCGCTCAGGCATGGGATAGTGAGCAATCAGGGATTCAGGTAGTTCAAAGGAGAAATCGGCGACGCGCATGACGTATACTCGTGACTTAAAAACAGGCGGCATAGTCTAGTGCTCACACCCTTTTGCTGCAACAACTAGCCGCCCCCGGACAAATAAAACGCATGAATTTTCTCGCTCACCTGCATCTCGCGCACCTCGCTGACAGCTCCCTTTCCGGCAATTTGCTGGCCGATTTCGTACGCGGTAATCCCGCGGAGGACTACTCCCCTGAGGTTGTCGACGGGATTTTTATGCACCGCCGCATCGACGTGCTGACGGATAAGCTGCCGGAAGTGACGGAAGCCAAAGCGTGGTTTCGGCCGGAAACGCGCCGCGTTGCGCCGATTACCCTCGACGTGATGTGGGATCACTTCCTGTCGCGCCACTGGGCACAGCTCTCGCCGGAGCTATCCCTGCCGGAATTTGTGCGTTATGCCCATCAGCAGGTGTCGATCATTCTGCCCGACTCGCCGCCGCGCTTTGTGAATCTGAATAACTACCTGTGGTCAGAACGCTGGCTGGAGCGCTATCGTGAGATGGACTTCATTCAGAACGTGTTGAATGGGATGGCGAGCCGTCGCCCGCGCCTGGATGCGCTGCGGGATTCCTGGTATGACCTGGATAAACATTACGATGCGCTGGAGACCCGCTTCTGGCAGTTTTACCCGCGCATGATGGTGCAGGCGAAAAACAAACAGCTGTAACAGAATTCACATTGATAGGTAAAAGCTGGCGGAACGATTGTCACCACCTCTTTGTCTTATCCATGCACACTCTCTATACTGGCTCGCGTTGCGTTCCAAATAACCTTAGTATCTACAGGAGAATCATATGGTTCTGGTAACTCGTCCGGCTCCGGATTTTACAGCTGCAGCAGTTCTGGGCAACGGTGAAATCGTTGAAAACTTCAACTTCAAACAGCACACCAACGGTAAAGCGACCGTTCTGTTCTTCTGGCCAATGGACTTCACTTTCGTTTGCCCGTCTGAGCTGATCGCATTCGACAAACGTTATGAAGAATTCCAGAAGCGTGGCGTGGAAGTTGTTGGCGTCTCCTTCGACTCTGAGTTTGTACACAACGCATGGCGTAACACCCCTGTCGACAAAGGCGGCATCGGTGCGGTGAAATACGCAATGGTTGCGGACATCAAACGCGAAATCCAGCAGGCTTACGGTATCGAACATCCGGACGCTGGCGTTGCGCTGCGCGGTTCCTTCCTGATCGACGCGAACGGCATCGTTCGTCACCAGGTTGTGAACGATCTGCCGCTGGGCCGTAACATCGACGAAATGCTGCGCATGGTTGACGCGCTGCAGTTCCACGAAGAGCACGGCGAAGTGTGCCCGGCTCAGTGGGAAAAAGGTAAAGAAGGTATGGCTGCTTCCCCAGACGGCGTAGCTAAATACCTGTCTGAGAACGTATCCAGCCTGTAATCGGCACGGTTTACGAAAAAGGCCCGCTTATGCGGGCCTTTTTTTATGCCTTACGCTGCGTCTCTCGCCAGATGCGCCAGGCCATGCCCGCAAGCAGGATCACGCCCGCAATCAGTACGCCCCATACCAGCAGGGCGTTCATCCAGCTCGCCCGCTCAGCTGCAGAGGTGGCGTTCAGCCGCCCCTCGCCGCCCAACGCGACATCATCCACAATATCGGCCTGCGGCAGGTTCGCCATATCATAGGTCTTGCGCAGGTCGGCTGGGATCAGCATGTCAGGCTCCACGCTGGCAGGCTTTGCGGCACCGTTGCCCCATGCGAGGACGTACGGCGCTTTCCCCTGCGCGTTGAACACAAGATCATAGCGGTCGCGATGCCCCGTAACGCTCGGCAGGTATTCTGGCAGACGCGCATTCAGCGTCGTGATTTTCACTGCCTGCACCGGGCCCCCGCTAAGCGAAACCGGTCCGGACGTTTTCCCCTCCAGACGGTAAATCACTTCTTTCTTCAGGGGGTGCCATGCCTCTTTTTCGGTACTCCGCCACGCTATCTCCACGGGAAGGACGCCATCGCCGTTCAGCGAGATGCTGACAGCACTCAGCGGCTGCGGGCGCGCCCAGCGCCACTGAGCTTCACTTGTCGATAGCTGCTCACCTTCCCCTTCAAGACTAATCTCTTCCGGGGCCGCCTGGGCAGGTGCGCTGATTGCGTTTACGCCGGTCAACGTTACCCCCTGGCTCTGCGTATTCAGCACCACCATGAGATAGCGATTCGCATCGGGAGATAAAACCGTATCGGTATCGAGCCGATCGAGCTTAAGACGATCCTGACCGCTGACGACGTCCAGCAGCGGCATATCCTCGCGCAGGGTATACCACCGCTTGAGATCCTCGCTGTAATAGACCGACGCCGTTCCCTGCCACGGCGTCTCATGGGTATTCCAGAGGAGCTGCAGCTGGGATATAGCCAGTTCACCCATCGTCTGCTCCGGCAGGGTCAGCAGGTAATGTTGCCCGGCCGCGGCGGCTTTTTGCCCCTCCAGCACAATCTCAATGCCGTTTCGGGAACGGAGCCGGATCTTATCGCTGTCACCGGCGTCTGAGGCAGCCGCGAGCGGCGAGGCATCCAGCGGAAAGAGGCGCAGCGCCGTGGACTGCGCTGTCGCCTGCGGGCGCGTCGCGGCGATCAGGCTAAAGGGAACCGGCTCACCCGACTGGTTAAAGACGCGGACATCGTGCAGATCCGGCGACGTGCTTTGCTCATAGACGGCAAGCGGCAGCATTACCCGATACCACCGGGAAGGAACGGACGTGTCAATTGAACGACCAAAGGCATAGTCACGGGGCGATTCCGTTGGTACTTCGTCGCAGAACGCCGGGCCGGAAAGCGCCAGCAGCGCGGTACACGCAACCGCTTTCATCCATTTCATTTTTCATCTCCTGTTTTTGGCGGTAGCGGCGAGAAATAGCCCACTATCAGTACCAGTATCGCCACGCCGATAAACGCCACCGCGCGCGACAGACCGCCTCCGCCCGCGCTGTCCACCAGCATCAGTTTCACCATCACCACACCCAGCAGCGCGGCACCGCAAAGCCACTCCTGCCGGGAAGCCCTGCGGGTGGCATGGATCATGACCACCAGCGCGCTCAACATCCAGAACAGGGCAAAGCTTGTCTGGATCAGCCGCGAATCCCACAGCGATGCCATATTCCAGGCCACGTCGCCGTACCAGGCCAGGGCGCGCATCAGCACACCGTTTAGCCACCAGAAGCCAAACGCCATAATCGCGACGGCAGGCCACGGGCGCGCTTGCGCAAGCCATGACGGGTAGTAGCGATCCACCACCCGATAAAAGACCACCAGCCCCAGCAACGCGAACGCAGCACCTTCCTCGAGCGGGTTCACCAGCGGCAGCCAGGTCTGACGATAGACCACGCCGTCCTGGAAATTGGTCACCACCAGCAATACCAGCAGCGCCACGACGACAGGGATCGGTGCCAGACACGCATAGAGCGCAGGCCACTCCCGGAACGGCCACACGCGACGCCGTACTGCTGCAGAAAGTGCCATAATAATCCCGCCACCTGCGGCCATCGCTAATCCGCTTCCCCAGGCCGCCATTCCCCACGGCAGAGACCGGGCAAACCAGTAAAGCTCCGCGGCCAGCGCCAGCAAAATCATCCAGAACAGCGACAAATGCAGCCCCATCGCGATGCGCGGCAGGAGTCTTTCACCATCGCGCCGCAACAGCATTAGCGCGGCAGGAAGCGCAACGCACCAGGCCAGGTTTGACCAGCCGGCGGTAACGATCTGCTGATGCCAGAGCTGATAACCCACCATCAGCAGCATAACCGGCCACAGCAGCCATTTGCTGGCGTTCAGCTCCCGCCACGTCAGGCGAGCAGCCACCTGCCGCCAGCCCCAGACCGACGCCGCCGTCAGCGCCAGCACGCCCGCCAGAATCGGTAATTCCTTCGTCAGTACCAGCTGCGACGCGCCCAGCTGCGCCACTATCCAGAACAGCAGCCCGCCTGCCAGCAGCGCCCAGCTGACCGGCAGGAAGAGAGTCCGCCACAGCCAGGCCGCAGCCAGCCAGCAAAGGCTGAGGATGGCGAAGATGAGGAACAGGCTCAGCGCCGTAACGCCGTCCGTTTGTGCCCACAGCGCGCTGCCGAGCGCCAGCACCAGCAGCGCCGTCCCGCTATAGCTCATGCGACGCTGATGCTGCTGCACGCCCAGCCAGAGAATCCCCAGCCCCTCCAGCGCCCAGGCCATCGCCGTCCAGCGCGCCGACAGCGCCAGCGGAATGGCGAGCGTGGCGAACCCGCCGCCGATCGCCAGCGCCGCCATGACCAGCGGTCGTCCGAGGGAGGGATAGCGACGCAGCGCGAGGTATGCGAGGGTGAGATAAAATGCTCCGTATCCCAGCGCGCTCAGCGCCGGGCCATATTCCCAGTGTCGGGTCATGCCGTACTGCATCCCGAAGCCGATCAGCGGCGGGGCAAACAGCAGCACGCCGTCGATAATCTGCTTCCCTTTCTCCTGCGCCCGCAGCGACAGCGCCACGCTCAGCACGCCGAATATCAGCGTATTGGCAATCAGGAACAGCTGGCAGATCCAATAGTCTTCAGGCTGGTAGTCATTCAGCCCCCACAGGCCGCCCACGCCGAACGTAAACAGCAGCCCGAGCAGGTTCAGCTCGCGCCAGTGCTGCCAGATGCTGATCGCGAGAATGCCGATGGACAGCAGAAGATAGAAAGAGAACAGCGCGACAAAGCTGCCGCCCCCGGTAGATAAGAGCAGCGGTGCGAGATATCCGCCAAGGCTCGCCAGCATGGCAAGACTCAGCGCCTTCTGCAGCACCGCCAGCCCGACGCTCGCCGCGCAAATCACCACCAGCAGCGTAAAGGCCAGCGTCATCGGCAACATTTGCCAGAGCCGAAATGCACCAAACACCGTCAGGTAGAGCACGCCGGTCGCCCCGCCCTGGAGGATCAGCGCATAGACGCGCTGCCTGTGCCGCACCCGCCACCCAATCGCCAGCAGAACAACGGCAAACAGCGCCGTTGCCACGAGGCGCAGCTCAAGCGGGAACAGGGAATGTTCGACGGTATAGCGCAGCAGGAAAGAGAGGCCGAGGAAGAGCAGCAGAATGCCAAGCTTCGCCAGCGGATTGCCCTGCATGAACCAGCGCGCCAGCGACGTCAGGATGCCGCCAAAGGCTGAAGGCTGTTTTGCCGCTGGCGCAGGCGCCAGAGCGGGTTCTGCCACGGAAGCGGAAATATCGGGGCGCCAGGGGTCAACAGCCGCGGGAGCTTCCTCCACTATCGGCGCGGTAACAGCCTCCGGCGCGGCGGTCTGCACCGGTTCCGGCGCGTTCTTAGACACGCCGCGCAGCTCAAGCGCCTCAATGCGCTGGCGCAGCAGGGCTATCTCCTGCCGCGCTGCCGTACTTCGATTAAACCCGATAACCGCAAGCACGGGCGCAACCAGCAGCGCAAAAACCAGGAATAAACAGCCAAGGATGTAAAGCTCGTCCATGTTTCCACCTTCACCGTAAACGATCTGTTAAGATTGACACAAATCGTTGCATTTGCGCCATCTTAAAAGGTGGAAACATTAGCGCATTAGCTGCCGAACCAGATCGTCGCGGATATCGCAGGCAGCGCCAGCACGCCGTCCTGAATCGTGGCCTTGCCCTCTTTACTCTTCCATGCTGCCACCTTCAGCAGCGGCGAATCATCCAGCACCACTTCGCAGGCCTCGCCCCGGTTTATCGCCACCAGCACGCGCTGCTGGTTATAGATGCGAGCAAACACCACCACGTTATCGTGGGCGTACACCACCTGACAGCCGCCATAGCGCAGGGCGAGACTCTGCTTACGCAGCTTCGCCAGGCGCTGATACAGGCTGAACAGCACCTTGTCCTGTTTCGCTGGCTCCCAGGGGAAAGTTTTGCGGCAGAACGGATCGTTGTTGCCGTCCAGCCCCACCTCGTCTCCGTAGTAGATACACGGCACGCCCGGCCAGGTAAAGAGCCAGGTCACCGCCAGCGGCAGACGCGCGACATCCTTGCCGAGCAGGGATTTAAAGCGCGCGGTGTCGTGACTATCGAGCTGGTTAAACATCCGCAGCTGCTGCTGATGCGACAGCCCGGCGCGGTAGTTCTCCATCCACGCCATGCAGGTTTCCGCGTCGATATGATTTGGATCGTAGGAGATATCGGTGTTGGCGAGGAATCCCCACAGCGGGAAGGTAAAGCCGCGATAGTTCATCGCCGCATCTTCCGCATCGTTCTGCAGCCACTGGCGCGCGTCACCAAAGTGCTCGCCAAAGACGAACGCCTCCGGCTGAGCCGCTTTCGCCGAGCGCGTGATCCCGGCGACGTGCTGAAGGTTATTCCGCGCTCCGCCCGCTTCACCGAGCATATGCACCACGTCCAGGCGCCAGCCGTCCATATTCCATGGTGCCTTCAGCCAGTGGCGCACGATGCTGTCTTCCCCGCCGTAAATCTCGTTCACCAGAGACGGCGACTGGAAATCCAGCTTCGGCAGGCTTGGGTAACCCAGCCAGTCCAGCGCACGCCCCTCCTCGTTAAAGCTGTACCAGTCGCGCTGCGGCGAGTCCGGGTTATGACATGCCCCGCCCATCGACTGGTTATGCCGGTCAAACCACGTATGCGAATCTCCGCTGTGGTTGAACACGCCGTCCAGAATCAGGCGCATGCCTTCGTTTTGGGTGTTCCTACGCAGGCGCAGCAGCGCCTCGTCACCGCCAAACTGCGCGTCAACGTGGCGATAATCTTCGGTATCGTATTTGTGTACGCTCGGGGCTTTAAACACCGGGTTGAGATACAGCGCCGTCACGCCGAGTTTTTTCAGGTACGGCAGCTTTTCGCTGATGCCGTCGAGATCGCCGCCGTAGAAGGTCGATCCGCCCGCCTGCGCGGTTAATGGCTCGTCCCACGCTTTCAGAATAATGTCATGACCCGCCGCATGGTGGTGATAGATCTTATCCTGGTCGGCAGTGCGCTTTTCGCTGCGCGCAAAACGGTCCGGGAAAATCTGGTAAAAGACCTGATCGTTAACCCACTGCGGGCCGTTATCCGGGTAATCGACCGCAAACTGTTCCAGCCGTGCGGGCGGGAAACGACTAAATCCCTGCGGGGTAAACCACAGCTGGCGGTTGTTCCATAAAAGCTTAAAGCTGTAACGGCGACGCGGCTGCCCGCTGCGCAGGTCGATATTCGCCCGCCAGGCCGTGATGCCAGGCTGCGGCTGGCTGCGCAGCTTGTGCATTTTCAACCCGGTCTCTTCGTTATCGATTTCGGCGCGGAGCGTCACGCGTTCAGGCTGGTTTTCACCCGCCAGCCAGAGCGTAATCACCAGGTTGTCTTTGTTTTGCTTAACAAATGGGGCAACCGGAAGGTGCCAGGCGTTTAACATCACGAATCCCCTTTGATGAAATTGACGTCACCTTGCCACAGGGTGGTTAAGGATAGCTCACCATGATGGGATTTATTGGGGGAGGAGGACGGGGGAGGAGGCACCAGTGCAGCCTGATGCCCTCACCCCAACCCTCTCCCACAAGGAGAGGGAGAAAAAAAGATTACTGCGCTTCCGCCAGCTGACGGTCGCGGCGGCATTTAAACACCCAGCCCACCAGCAGCAGCACAATCCACGCGCAGCCCACGTACAGTGAAATGCGGGTGTCCGGATGGTAGCCAATCAGGCCAATGATAAACACCAGGAAGATCAGCCCCACGACGGTCGTCGCAACGCCGCCCGGTACTTTGAACTTCAGCGCTTTCGCCTCATCCGGCGACAGGCGACGGCGGAAGGCAATCTGCGACAGCAGGATCATGATCCACACCCAGACGGTTGCGAAGGTCGCCAGGGACGCAATCACCAGGAAGACGTTCTCCGGCATGATGTAGTTCAGGTAAACCGAGAACAGCAGCGCCACGGTCATCACCACGACGGTCACCCACGGCGTGCCGCGGCGTGAGGTTTTGGCGAATACCTTCGGCGCACTGCCCTGCTCCGCCATGCCGTGCAGCATACGGCCTACGCCAAAGACGTCACTGTTAATCGCCGAAAGCGACGCGGTCAGCACCACAAAGTTCAGAATGCTGGCCGCAAACGCAATGCCCATATGCTGGAAGGTCAGGACAAACGGGCTACCGTTGGTGCCTACCTGGTTCCACGGGTAGATGGACATAATCACGAACAGCGTACCCACGTAGAACACCAGAATACGCATCGGCACAGAGTTGATGGCACGCGGAATGGATTTCTCCGGATCTTTCGCTTCCCCGGCGGTGATACCGATAATCTCGATACCGCCGTAGGCGAACATCACCATCTGCAGCGACATCACCATCCCGAGCCAGCCGTTGCTGAAGAAGCCGCCGTTGCTCCAGAGGTTGTGGATCCCGGTCGGCTGCCCGCCGTTGCCAATCCCCCAGATAATAATCCCGAAACCGGCCACAATCATGATGATGATGGTCGCGACCTTGAAGAAGGAGAACCAGAACTCCAGCTCGCCGAACACCTTCACGCTCATCAGGTTGACGGCGCAAATGATCAGCACCACGCTCAGCACCCAAATCCAGTGCGGTACCGCCGGGAACCAGACGCCCATGTAGATGCCAAACGCCGTCACGTCGGCAATCGCAACAATCAGGATTTCGAAGCAGTAGGTCCAGCCGGTGATAAACCCGGCCAGCGGGCCGAGGTTTTCCTGCGCGTAGCGGGAGAATGAGCTGGCGGAGGGGTTGTGAACCGACATTTCGCCGAGGGCGCGCATGATGATATACGCCGCCACGCCGCCGATAATGTACGCCAGCAGAACGCTAGGACCGGCCATTTTGATGGCATCTGCCGAGCCATAAAAAAGACCGGTGCCGATAGCAGAACCCAGCGCCATAAAGCGGATGTGGCGCGTGCTCAATCCACGTTTAAGTTTGTTAGTGCTTTCCATTTAAATCTTGCCATTCAACACGAAAAAAACAAAAAACCACGGGGCCTTAAGCCCCGTGGTTAAACAGTTTGTTGCCGTTGATTAATGAGCGTTCGATGCGACCTGACGCCCTGCAGCACGGTCCCAGATAATCGCCAGAACCAGTGCAACAACGGTAGGCATCAACCAGGCCAGACCCTGCTCGGACAGCGGCAGACGCTGTGTCCATGCCGGCAGTATGTGCGCGAAAGCTGATGCTTTAATCCCGTCAAGGATACCAAAAATCAGGCTGATAAACATGGCTGGCGCAATAATTCGTGAAGAGTTGTTCCACCACGGACGAGTAAAGCTCAGCACTACCAGTACGATGCACGGCGGATAAATCGCCGTCAACACCGGAATAGAGACCTGAATCAGGTGGCTCAGACCGAGGTTAGACACCGCCATGGAGAAGATACCGAGGATAAATACCAGGGTGCGGTAAGAAAGCGGCAGATACTGTGCAAAGAACTCTGCGCAGGCGCAGGTCAGGCCAACCGCGGTAACCAGACAGGCCAGGAAGATCAGCGCTGCCAGCAGCATACTGCCCGCACCGCCGAAGGTGTGCTGCACGTAGGCGTGAAGGATAGCCGCACCGTTGGCGTTCTGCTCAACCAGCATGGCGCTATCGGAACCCAGACGGAACAGCGCCAGATACAGCAGGGTCAGCCCCACACCGGCCATCAGGCCAGCCCAGATGGTGTAGCGGGTCAGCAGACGCGCTTCGGTCACACCGCGGGAACGCGCGGCGTTAACGATCACGATACCAAACACCATCGCGCCCAGCGTGTCCATCGTCAGGTAGCCGTTCACAAAGCCGTTAGAGAACGCGGCGTTTTTATAGGCGTCCATCGCGTCGCTAATCGGGCCGGCTGGCCAGACGATGGCCGCTACCGCCAGAACAATCAGCGCCACAATTTTCAGCGGAGCCAGGAAGTTACCCACGGTATCCAGCAGCTTGCCCGGATAGAGGGAAACCAGAATCACGATCGCGAAGTAGATCAGGCTGTAGATAAACAGCGGCATCGCACCGTCACCGGTCAGGGGAGCAATACCCACTTCGAAGGACACGGTTGCCGTACGCGGGGTCGCAAACAGCGGGCCAACGGCGAGATAGCAGACGGTTGCCAGCAGAACGCCCGCCACTTTGCCAATCGGGGTGCTGAGGCTATCCACACCGCCGCCGACTTTCGCCAGCGCGATGACGGTCAGCACCGGCAGACCCACGGCAGTAATCAGGAAACCAAACGCGGCGGTCCAGACGTGTTCACCCGCCTGTAAGCCAACCATTGGAGGGAAAATGATGTTGCCTGCGCCAACGAACAGCGCAAATGTCATAAAGCCCAGCGCGATGATGTCACGCGATTTTAAGTGATGGGTCATAAAACCTTACTGCCTGTGGATGTGGTGTTGAAAACATTGAGATTTTCGATATCCCTCACGGGACGATACAGCCGAAAATTTGCTCAATTTCAGCGGGAAATGCTCCCGTCCTGGCGTGGAGAAGAATAGTTTTTCGATTTACCACGCAAATACAGTCGGTCTGACAGTATCTGGGGCGCAATTTAAACGCTTATAACGTTTAAAGGCAAGGTGGGATCGCAAAACCAGAACAATATGCCAGCATGAAAATACGCACCAGCACAATACGCTGTTTATAAGAAAAACCCATGGCTAATCATGCGAACAAAAAACAGCCAGCCGTATAAAATTCATCCGCGTTTCGCTTGACTGCAAAGCAAACGGGCCAGCGATGGCTGCCCCGTGGAAAGGTAAAATGACACGCCTGCCGTCAGGCGATCTTTTTGGCAATTAATCGTTCCGGAATAACGAAACTGAAGCGGGTTCCTTTACCCAGCGTACTCTGAATATCGAGACGGCTTTCATGGTGATTGACCGCGTGTTTCACAATTGCCAGCCCCAGGCCGCTTCCGCCCGTCTGGCGCGATCGCGCTTTATCCACACGGTAAAAGCGCTCGGTCAGACGCGGAATATGCTCCGGCGCAATCCCCGGCCCGTTGTCCTCCACGCTAAACTCGGCCCCCGTTGGGGTATGGTGCCAGCGCACCACGATATCCGTCCCCTCCGGCGTATGATTCACCGCGTTATATACCAGGTTGGAAATGGCGCTGCGCAGCTCATCTTCGCTGCCCAGCACCTTCAGCGTGTTGTCGACGTCAAAGGTCAGGTGATGCTTTTTGTGGCTTAACGTCTGCGCTTCACGCTCCACGACCCGCAGCATCATCGGGACATCAATGGTGTCATTCAGCGCGAGCGTTGGCGCCGCTTCAATCTTAGAGAGCGTCAGCAGCTGCTTCACCAGGCCTTCCATCCGGTGCGTTTGCTCGCGCATGGTGTGCAGCGCTTTTTCACGCGGCGCACCTTCAAGCGTTTGCTCCTGCATCATCTCCAGGTAGCCCTGAAGCACGGTCAGCGGGGTACGCAGTTCGTGACTGACGTTGGCGAAGAAGTTGCGACGCGCCCCTTCCAGCTGGTGCATCTGGGTAACATCGCGCGCCACCATCAGCCACTGCTTATCGCTGTAGGGCATCACGCGTATTTCCAGATGGCGGCCATTATTGAGCTTAAGATTGTGCGGACGGGTGAAATCACGCTTTTTCAGATACAGCGTGAACTCGGGATAACGCAGAAGGTTGAGGATATTCTGGCCATTGTCATCCGGCCAGCGCAGGCCCAGCAGCTGCTGCGCCAGGCCGTTACACCAGAAGATCGTCCCTTCTTCGGTGGTCAGGATCACGGCATCCGGCAGCGACTCTGCACCGCTGCGAAAACGCTTAATCAGGCTTCCCAGCTCGCGGCGACGCTTTTTATTACGCATCTGCATCTGATGCAGACCGTAAAGCAACGGCTCCCAGCTGCCGCTTCCCGGCGGCGGCGTCATGCTTCGGTCAACCCACAGCCACCAGGAGAGGCGCAGCAGGTTCCAGAAATGCCAGATGAGCAGCCCGGTGACCGACGCCAGCAGAAACCACGGCAGGTGTCCAAGAAAGGCCCCCAGAATGAAGGCCGGAATACAGCATAAGATCAGTTCAAAGACGAGCCTTTTCCATGACAGACGTTCCAGCACGCGTCACACTCCTGTCATTGTTCAGAAACGGGTAGAAAAACGATAACCCGTGCCGCGGACCGTCTGCACCATGCGATCGTGGCCGCTCAGTTCCAGCGCTTTTCGCAGTCGGCGGATATGTACGTCAACCGTCCGGTCTTCGACATACACGTTAGTTCCCCAGACGTTATTCAGCAACTGCTCGCGGCTGTAAACGCGCTCCGGGTGGGTCATAAAGAAGTGCAGGAGTTTAAATTCGGTTGGCCCCATGTCGAGGGGATTTTCACCGGTCATCACACGGTGAGAAGTAGGATCAAGGCTCAGCCCCTGCATTTCGATCACCTCTTCCACCGCCATCGGCGAAATACGGCGCATCACGGCTTTAATGCGAGCCACCAGCTCTTTTGGGGAGAACGGTTTAGTAATGTAATCGTCCGCACCGGTCTCCAGACCGCGCACGCGATCCTCTTCTTCTCCGCGCGCCGTGAGCATCACAACCGGGATATCGCGGGTCAGCGCTTCACGCTTCAGGTGTTTGATAAACTGCAGTCCGGAGCCGCCGGGCAACATCCAGTCCAGCAGAATCAGATCGGGCCAGGGTTCATTCAGCTGGTTCACTGCGCTGTCATAATCTTCCGCTTCAACCGGCTGGAAGCCGTTTTGCTCGAGCACGAAGCACACCATTTCACGAATTGGAGCTTCATCTTCTACGACCAGAATACGTCTCGCCATACTTTGCCCTGTCTTATCTTATTTACGTTACAAGTTTGTAATTCGGCGCCATTATGCGTCAGATTTATGACAGATTTATGAAAAACAGTACCACGTTAACGGGCAAACCGTTGTTTTATTACAGCGGTTATTTTCCCTTCTCTGAACGTTTATAATCCTGCTTTCTCTTTTTTGCCACGGATCAGCTATGCGCATACTTCACACCTCGGACTGGCATCTGGGTCAAAATTTTTACAGCAAAAGCCGTGCGGCTGAACATGAAGCGTTCCTGGGCTGGCTGCTGGAAACGGCCCGGACGCACGAGGTGGATGCGATTATCGTGGCGGGTGACATCTTTGATACCGGCTCGCCGCCGAGCTATGCGCGCGAGCTGTACAACCGCTTCGTGGTGAATTTGCAACAAACAGGGTGTCATCTGGTGATTGTCGCCGGCAACCACGATTCCGTCGCAACGCTGAATGAATCCCGCGACATCCTGGCGTTTCTCAATACCACCGTCGTCGCCAGCGCCGGGCACGCCCCGCAGATCCTGAAAAAACGCGACGGGTCGCCGGGGGCGGTGCTGTGTCCGATTCCCTTTTTACGTCCACGGGACATCGTGCAAAGCCAGGCGGGGCTGTCGGGCGCGGAAAAGCAGCAGCATTTATTGCAGGCCATCACCGACTATTACCACCAGCAGCACGCCGAAGCTTGTGCATTGCGCGGTGACCAGCCGATACCGGTGATTGCAACCGGGCATCTCACCACGGTCGGGGCCAGTAAAAGTGACGCCGTGCGCGACATCTATATCGGCACGCTGGATGCCTTTCCGGCGCAAAACTTCCCGCCAGCCGACTACATCGCGCTCGGCCACATTCACCGGGCGCAGATCGTCGGTGGCTGCGAGCACATCCGCTACTGCGGCTCCCCCCTTTCGCTCAGCTTTGACGAAACGGGCAAAGCCAAATCCGTGCATCTGGTGACCTTCTCTGACGGAAAACTCAGCGCCGTCGACACGCTGGAGGTGCCCGTCACCCAGCCGCTGGCGGTGCTAAAGGGCGATCTCGACGCCATTACCGCCCAGCTGGAGCAGTGGCGCGGCGTCGAGCAAGATCCCCCCATCTGGCTGGATATCGAAATCACCACCGACGACTACCTGCACGATATGCAGCGAAAAATCCAGGCGCTGACCGAAGACTTGCCGGTAGAGGTGTTACTGGTGCGCCGCAGCCGCGAGCAGCGCGAGAAAATACTGTTAAGCGCTCAACGCGAAACGCTCAGTGAGCTTCGGGTTGAAGAGGTGTTTGAACGCAGGCTCTCGCAGGAGGAAATCGACGACACGAAGCGCGCAAGGCTCAGCGAACTGTTCAGCCATACCCTGCATGCGCTCAATGATGAGGAAGAAAACGCGTGAAAATTCTGAGCCTGCGCCTGAAAAATATCAACTCCCTCAAGGGCGAGTGGAAAATTGACTTTACCGCTGAGCCGTTTGCCAGCAACGGGCTGTTTGCCATCACCGGCGCGACCGGGGCAGGTAAAACTACCCTGCTCGACGCCATCTGTCTGGCGCTTTATCACGAAACGCCGCGCCTGAATAAGGTCTCCCAGGCGCAAAACGATCTGATGACGCGCGACACCGCCGAGTGCCTGGCGGAAGTGGAGTTCGAGGTAAAAGGCATCGCCTACCGCGCCTTCTGGAGCCAGAACCGGGCGCGCAACCAGCCGGACGGCAACCTGCAGGCACCGCGCGTTGAGCTGGCGCGCTGCGAAGATGGCAAAATCCTGGCCGACAAAGTGACGGATAAACTGGAGCAAACCGCCGCGCTCACCGGGCTGGACTATGGCCGCTTTACCCGCTCGATGCTGCTCTCACAGGGGCAGTTTGCCGCCTTCCTTAATGCCAAGCCGAGCGATCGCGCCGAGCTGCTGGAAGAGCTGACCGGCACCGAGATCTACGGCCAGATTTCCGCCATGGTGTTTGAAAAACACAAAGCCGCCCGCAGCGTGCTTGAAAAATGCGAGGCGCAGGCGGCGGGCGTCGTGCTGTTGAGTGAAGAGCAACAGCAGCAGTTACAGCAAAGTTTGCAGGCACTTACTGACGAAGAGAAAATCCTGCTGGAACAGCAGCAAAGCCAACAGAAAGATTTTCAGTGGCTTACGCGCCATGAAGAGCTCGTAAGAGAGCAACAGCGCGTCAACGCGCTCCAGCAGCATGCGCAACAGGCGATGGCGGACGCAGCACCTGAGCTGGCAAAACTCCAGCTTGCTCTGCCCGCCGCCCAACTTCGACCGCTTTGGGAGCATCAGCAGGAACAAACCGCACGCCTGACGCAAACGCAGCAGCGTATTATCGAAGTAAATACTCGCTTACAAGCCAGAACCGCGCTGCGTTCGCGTATTCGCAATACCGCCCTGCGTAACCACGAGCAGCTTCAGACCGAACTGACGGCGCTGGCGCAGTGGCTGGCGGAGCACGAGCGTTATCGCCTGCTGGGGCAGGAGATCGCCGGATGGCGTGCCCAGTTCTCGCAGCTTAACCGCGATATAACGCAGTTAGCCTCGCTTGCGGCGCGGATAAGTGAATTACGCAACAGGCTGGCTGCGATGCCGGAAAATGCGCTGACGCTAACGGCGGACGAAGTCAGCGTAGCCATGGAGCAGCAGTCCCGGTCACGCACGCTGCGCCAGCAGCTGACGTCGCTGCATGCCCGCTATCAGCCGCTGCAAAAGCGCCTGCGTCAGAGCGGTGAAAGCGTGCAGAAGGCGCAGGCCGAACAAAATAAACTCAATGAAACGCTGACGCTGCGCCGCCAGCAGTACAAAGAAAAAAACCAGCACTATCTCGACCTGAAAGCCCTGTGCGAAACCGAAGCAACAATCAAGAAGCTGGAGCATTACCGTTCGCAGCTTGAGGCGGGTAAACCCTGTCCGCTGTGCGGTTCCTGCGAACATCCGGCCGTTGAGCAATATCAGTCGCTTGAGCTGACGGATAACCAGCGCCGCCGTGATGCCCTGGAAAAAGAGGTCGCCGCGCTTAAAGAGGAAGGCCTGCTGGTGCTGGGACAGGTTAATGCCCTGACTCAGCAGATCCAGCGTGAAACAGACGACGCGCAGACGCTTTCTCAGGAAGAGCAAGCGCTCACTAAAGAGTGGATGGCGGCCTGCACGTCCCTGAACATTGCGTTGAATATTCAGGATGATATCGCGCCATGGCTGAACGAACAGGAACAGTACGAGCGCCAGCTTTATCAGCTCAGTCAGCGTCTGACCCTGCAAAACCAGCTGAACGAACAGGAAGCGCAGGAGCGGCAGTATCAGCAGCAGCAGGCTGCCACGCGCCAGGCGCTGGAACATGTCCTGCTCGCGCTCTCACTTAACGCACCTGAAGAGGGTCAGGAAGGCGCCTGGCTTCAGGCCCGTGAAGCTGAATTCGCGCAGTGGCAGGAGAAGCACGCGCAGCACGGCGTGCTTCAGGAACGCATAAACGCCCTGAAGCCGCTGCTCGACGCGCTTCCGGAAACGCACAGCGAAGAGGCCGAACCGGTTATCCCTGATAACTGGCGCGCCATCCACGACGAATGCGTGTCGCTGCAAAGCCAGCTCACCGCGCAGCAGCAGCAGGAAAAGCTGGAGCAAGAGCGCCTGCAGCAGTCGCAGACGCAGTTCACCGCGGCGCTCGCAGCGAGCTGCTTTGCCGATCGGGAGGCGTTCCTTGCCGCCCTGCTGGATGACGACGCTATTCGTCGCCTCGAACAGCTGAAGCAATCGCTGGAAAATCAGATACAGCAGGCCGCGGCCCTTTCCGGGCAGGCTAATCAGCAGCTGCAGGCTCATCTGGCGCTGCGGCCGGAAGGGCTCAACGAAGATGCTCCTGCGCTGCAAAGCCAGCTGCAGCAGCTGGCGCAACGGCTTCGCGAGAACACCACACATCAGGGTGAGATCCGTCAGCAGCTTAAGCAGGACAGCGATAACCGGCAGCACCAGCTGGCGTTGATGCAGGAAATTGAAGAGGCCGCGCGCCAGGCAGACGACTGGGGGTACCTGAACGCGCTGATCGGCTCGAGCACCGGCGACAAGTTCCGCAAGTTCGCCCAGGGGCTGACGCTGGACAATCTTGTCTGGCTTGCTAACCAGCAGCTTAACCGCCTGCACGGGCGTTATTTATTGCAGCGTAAGGCCAGCGACGCGCTGGAGCTGGAAGTGGTGGATACGTGGCAGGCGGATGCGGTTCGCGATACCCGCACGCTCTCAGGCGGCGAGAGCTTCCTGGTCAGCCTGGCGCTGGCGCTGGCGCTTTCCGATCTTGTGAGTCATAAAACGCGGATCGATTCCCTGTTCCTGGATGAAGGGTTCGGCACGCTCGACAGTGAGACGCTGGATACGGCGCTGGATGCGCTCGACGCACTGAACGCCACCGGGAAAACCATCGGCGTGATCAGCCACGTAGAGGCGATGAAAGAGCGTATTCCGGTGCAGATCAAGGTGAAGAAAATTAACGGGCTGGGGTATAGCAGGCTGGATAAGGAATTTGCGGTGGGGTGAAGGGTGGAACGGTGCGTTCTGGTGCCCCTCACCCTTGCCCTCTCCCACAGGGAGAGGGAATAAACACTATTTGCTTTTATTCCGGCCACAGCCACGCCGCGCCGCGCACGCCGCTGGAGTCACCGTGGACAGCTTTGCGGATCGGGGTTTCACACTCGCCGCCGAAGACCCACTGCTTCACCAGGTTCGGTACCGTGGCGTACAGCCGGTCGACGTTGCTCATGCCGCCGCCGAGCACAATCACGTCTGGATCGAGAATATTCACCACATGGGCCAGCGATTTCGCCAGCCGCATTTCGTAGCGGCTCAGCGCCAGCTCCGCCACCGGATCCTGTGCTTCGACCAGACGCATAATCTCATTTCCCTTAAGCTGCTGGCCGCTCAGGCGATGGTAGTCGGTCGCAAAACCGGTACCGGAGATAAACGTCTCAATACAGCCCTGCTTTCCGCAGTAGCACGGCACTTCAGCGCGGTATTTAAGCTCGTCTTCATCCATCCACGGCAGCGGGTTGTGACCCCACTCACCCGCGGTGCCGTTACCGCCGATATGGGCGCGTCCGCCAAACGCCACGCCCGCACCGCAGCCGGTACCGACGATCACGGCAAACACGGTCTGGGCACCTGCCGCCGCGCCGTCGATGGCCTCGGAGACCGCCAGACAGTTAGCGTCGTTGGCCAGACGCACTTCCCGGTTCAGACGTTGGCTCAAATCTTTATCGAACGGCTGACCGTTGAGCCAGGTGGAGTTGGCATTTTTAACCACGCCGGTATACGGCGAGATCGACCCCGGGATCCCCATCCCTACGCTCCCGGTTTGCCCTGTCGCCTGCTCGGCCATCTCAACCAGTTGAGCAATCGTCTCGATAGTCTGGCGATAATCATCGCGCGGCGTTGGCAGACGATGGCGAAACAGCTGCTGCCCCTGCTCGCTCAGTGCGATAACTTCTGTTTTGGTGCCACCCAAATCGATCCCAATACGCACAAGACTCTCCTCATTATTTTGATTATCAACAGAGTAGAAGCACGCATCCCGATTAGCAATGCAAGCGATGCGACAATTCGTTATCATGCCCGCTGATTTAACGACAAGGCCGTGGAAATTATCATGCTGTGGTTCAAAAATTTGATGGTTTACCGTCTCAGCCGCGACGTTTCGCTGCGTGCAGAAGAGATGGAAAAACAGTTAGCCGCTTATACCTTTTCCCCTTGCGGTAGCCAGGATATGGCAAAAACCGGTTGGGTTCCGCCAATGGGTTCACAAAGCGATGCACTGACCCACGCCAGCAGCACGGGTCAAATTATCGTCTGTGCCCGTAAAGAAGAGAAAATCCTGCCGACGCCGGTGGTTAAGCAGGCGCTCGAGGCGAAAATTTTTAAGCTGGAAGCCGAACAGGGCCGCAAGCTGAAAAAAACCGAAAAAGATTCGCTGAAGGACGAAGTACTGCACTCCCTGCTGCCGCGCGCCTTTAGCCGCTTCAGCCAGACCATGATGTGGATCGACACCGTCAACGGGCTGATCATGGTGGACTGCGCCAGCGCCAAGAAAGCAGAAGATACGCTGGCCCTGCTGCGCAAAAGCATCGGATCTTTACCGGTCGTTCCACTGGCGCTGGAAACGCCGATCGAGCTGACGCTGACCGAATGGGTACGCAGCGGCGCTGCGGCCCAGGGCTTCCAGATCCTTGATGAAGCCGAGCTGAAAGCCCTGCTGGAAGATGGCGGCGTGATCCGCGCGAAGAAGCAGGATCTGGTCAGCGACGAGATCGCCGTACACATCGAAGCGGGTAAAGTGGTCACCAAGCTGGCGCTCGACTGGCAGCAGCGCATCCAGTTCGTGATGTGCGACGACGGCTCCGTGAAGCGTCTGAAGTTCTGCGACGAGCTGCGCGATCAGAACGAAGATATCGACAGGGAAGATTACGCCCAGCGTTTTGACGCGGATTTCATCCTGATGACCGGCGAGCTGGCCGCGTTGATTCAGAATCTGGTGGAAGGTCTCGGCGGCGAAGCGCAGCGATAACGGGCAAAACGTAGGCCGGGTAAGCGTTAGCGCCACCCGGCTAATTTTTTATTTCAGGTAGCGGCACAGATAAGAGGTGGGCTCAGCCACCTGCAAATGAAATTCGCTGTGGCCAGGGACGTTGAAAACTTGCCCGGCAGCGTAAACTTTCCATTCCGTTTCGCCCGGCAGCAGGACGTTCAGCGCACCGCTGACGACCGTCATTTCTTCCGCTTCCGCCGTGCCAAAGGTGTATTCCCCTTCCGCCATTACGCCAACGCTGGCGCGGCCAGTGCTGCTGCTGGTAAAACCAATGGATTTCACTTTACCGGAAAAGTATTCGTTACTCTGAAGCATGAACTGGCCCTTATATTTTTAAATAAAAATTCACTATAGGGGCCATGCTCATCACCTGTCACGCAAAATCATTACACGAGCAGTTCCGAGGCCAGGCGAGCCATCAGAACGTTGGATAACAGCACCGGGACATCCAGCGCTTTTTGCAGTAAATCACGATGATGCTGGTGGAAACCCAGGCAGTCCAGAATCAGGACATCGGCCCCTCTCTCCAGCAGTTCCTTCCCGGCCGCAATGAGTTTGGCCTCGCTGTCCCAGAACGGATTCGCCAGCGCGTACAAGGGCACTTTTTCCAGCACGTGCCATTTTGCCTCCTGGTTATCCATGAGCTCCTCGATGGGGACAATCACCCCCACCTGATGACCATCCACGATGGAGGCCACCAGCGGCGGAATGATCCGCATAGGTTCCAGCAAAATCGCATTGCGCGCCGTGAGCCCCTTAATGGGAGCCGTGCTCATCAGCAAAATAACGTCATAACCTTGATTATCGAGCACTTCTATCACGCCCTGCAGCGAGCGCTCGATTTTCTGGCGTGAAACGTGCGCCAGTTTACCGTCACTTAATAACGTCGCCAGGGGATCCTCCCCCGCCTCGACAGCGTAGTCCTCCATGACCTCTTCCCGACTCATCTTCCCCAGCAGGCTAAGATGCGTTATCTGTTGTTCAGATACATGCTCGGTTAAGAGCGGTAACACTTCGCTTACAGGGACCACACCAATGGTGAGGATCGCCAACGTTGCCTTCATCTTTATCGCCTTCCATTACTCCAACATCGTGCACACAGGTACAGGCTCACTACGCTGCACAGTTCGTTTTTTCAACAAAACAGCACCAAGCGTAGCAGGTGATCCCGACATCGAAATGTAAAGATCGCCTGCCGATACCAGAGTTACTTGTAATAACTAAATATTAACTCCTGCTTAACTTTCACGATGAGTAAAAAGTGTGATTCAGGCACGATCCTGGAGCGTTTAGGAAAACATTCAGGTTATGTCGGGATCTTCATAGCGCCGTTTCGCATCCAGCGCTTCCTGTTCAGTCTCGTGTTCACTGATCAGCGAGTCCGGCTTGGGGTGATCGGCACGCAGTTGATACCAGGTCACGGTATGACCCGTATGGCCTTTTTCAACGGTTACAATGCGCGCTTCACGCGGATAGGGAGGTCTGGTTGGCATAGCTCATCCTTTTTTTATGTCTGAGCTATAAGTATAGACGCCGCTTAGCTGGCACAAGCCAAACGCAGGGCGGTAATAATCTGAATCACAACGTCTTCAGGAGAGGCTGACGCATCCACCACGTGGTGAGCCGCTTCGCGGTATAACGCATCGCGTTCCGCCAGCACTTCACTCACCTCTTCGTTCAGCGGCCTGGAGGTCAGCGCAGGGCGTTGCCCCTCTTCCGGAAAGGCTTCCAGACGCCCAACCAGGGCCGACACCGGCGCGCTAAGGTAGATCACAATCCCCTTTTCGCGCATAAAGTGACGATTACACTCCGCCAGAACAATGCCACCCCCGGTCGCGATCACGGCAGACGGGGTGGTGACCGCTTTCAGCGCGGCCGTTTCGCGCGCGCGAAAGCTCTCCCATCCCTCTTGCTCAACAATCTCAGCGATGGTTTTTCCAGCCTCGGTTTGCAGCCAGTGGTCGGTATCCACAAACTGGCGATGACACACGCGTGCCAGGTCCAGGCCAACGGTGGTTTTCCCACAGCCGCGGGGGCCAACTAAAAAGATGGGTTGGGTCATAGCCAGGTGTTCCCCTTGATGCCGGATGGCTGAAGAGTGTAAAGAAATAATTGCAGAAGATGTTGCGATTACTTTACTGCAAAGCGGTACGGGATGACAACCCTGTGGAAGCCACACTGTACCACAAATTGACAATAATTATCATTACGCTGTGCGGCGCTTCACTTCCAGCAGCCATTTATCCAGTTCGGCAGCAAACTGCTGACGATCGCGCTGTGACAGGCTGTCCGGTCCCCCGGTCTGCACGCCGCTGGCCCGCATCGTATCCATAAAATCGCGCATGGTGAGCTTCTCGCGAATGGTCGACGGCGAGTATCGCTCTCCGCGCGGATTGAGCGCCGCCGCCCCTTTTTCCAGCACTTCGGCAGCCAGCGGAATATCCGCCGTGATCACCAGATCCTCCGCGCTGCACAGGCGGACAATTTCGTTATCCGCCACGTCGAACCCGGCCGGCACGCGCAAAGAGCGGATGAAGCGCGAAGGCGGTACGCGAATATTCTGGTTCGCCACCAGCGTCAGCGGCATCTGAACGCGCTCGGCGGCGCGAAATAAAATCTCTTTAATCACATTCGGACACGCGTCCGCATCAACCCAAATCGCCATATTGTCTCCCCATAATAACTCTGCCGACTATTGTCGCCTGCATTTCGTTGTTAAGCTATCAATCAGAGAAAACAACGCATAATGACGGAGAATCGTGATGGACAAGAAAATCGGGTTTATCGGCTGCGGTAACATGGGCAAAGCCATCCTGGGCGGCCTGATCGCCAGCGGGCAGGTGCTGCCGGGTCAGATTTGGGTCTATACCCCGTCACCGGACAAGGTCGCAGCGTTGCGCGATCAGTACGGGATCAACGCCGCCGAAAGCGCGCAGGAAGTGGCCCAGGTCGCCGATATCGTCTTTGGCGCCGTCAAGCCGAACATCATGATCAAAGTGCTGAGTGACATCACCTCCAGCCTGAATAAAGAGACGCTGGTCGTGTCGATTGCCGCGGGCGTCACCCTCGATCAGCTGGCGCGCGCGCTGGGTCACGATCGTAAAATCGTCCGCGCGATGCCCAATACCCCTTCGCTGGTCAACGCCGGCATGACCTCCGTCACGTCTAACGCGCTGGTGACCTCAGAAGAAGTGGCTGATGTACTGAACATTTTCCGCTGCTTCGGCGAAGCAGAAGTGATTGCCGAATCGATGATCCATCCGGTGGTCGGCGTCAGTGGATCAGCCCCTGCGTATGTCTTCATGTTTTTAGAAGCGATGGCCGATGCCGCCGTGCTTGGCGGAATGCCGCGCGCCCAGGCGTATAAGTTCGCCGCGCAGGCCGTCATGGGCTCCGCCAAAATGGTGCTGGAGACCGGTAAACACCCGGGTGAGCTGAAAGATATGGTCTGCTCCCCTGGCGGTACCACCATTGAAGCGGTGCGGGTGCTGGAGGAGCGCGGGTTCCGCTCGGCCGTCATTGAGGCAATGGCAAAATGCATGGAAAAATCAGAGAAGCTGAGTAAATCCTGATTTCTGACCGGGCGTCAGGCGGCCACTTCGGTGCGGCCGCGCCCGGCATTTTTCGCCCTGTACAGCGCCACGTCAGCCGCCTTCAGCCATTCCCGATAATGTCCAAACTGCGGCCCCCAGGGGGCAACGCCTACGCTGATGCGCAGCGCCTCTTTTGGTGCGCACGGTAACGTCAGTTTTTCCAGCCGCTCATGCAACCGCGACATCACCGCGATGGCGCTTTCCGCCGCGGTCTGCGACATAATCACCGCAAACTCATCCCCACCAAACCGGCCTATAGCATCGCCTGACCGTACTGACCGCTGGAGCTGACGCGTAATGGCGATGATCGCCTCGTCGCCCACAGCGTGCCCCCAGGTGTCGTTGATGTTTTTAAAGTGGTCGATATCAATCAGCAAAATCGTGGCGGTGCAGTGGTCGCGGCGGCAATGCTCAAATTCATTTCGCAGCAGCATTTCCCAGTGGCGGCGATTAAAGACCCCGGTCATGCCGTCACGGGTGCTCATCATTTCCAGCCGCTGCTTGTGTTCTGCAAGCCTGACGGCGGTGCGGTGGCTGAGCCAGGCAAACAGCATGGGATAAAGCACCAGTACGGGCAGCGTTAGGCCCCACTCTACCGGGTCGGGCCTGAAGACGGCCACGCTCCCGACAAGCGGCAGCGTCACCAGCGCGGAGAGCAGGGTCAACAGGATCCCCGGGATAAACAGACGACAGCCCCCTGAGCCCATCATATTCATCCCTACCATCATCACCAGCGCTGCCGAGGGTAACGCATTCATCCCCATCACGCCGATCCAGAGCCCGGCAATGATGGCATCGATCTTAAGATTGAACACTTCCTGCTGTTGAGGTGACGCGGCCCGGCAGGATAACTGCCAGGCGAAATGGGGCCATACGAACGCCCAACCGACCAGTAAAAGCCACCAGCCTCCGGGTAAAAAATGGGTGACCAGCATTCCCGCAACCGGGAAAAACATCGCTGCCAGCCCCGCGGCGCGCGCCAGCCGAACTCGCCGGGCAAACTGAATGCCGGCGCGGTGAGGGTCATCCTGAGAAAGGGTTAAATTCCACTCTTCCCGAATGCGCTTTTTGTTGTAATACGTTTCATCATTCATCATTTTTGGGAATATTCTGAAACATTTTCCCAAATTATAGAGAGGGGGTCTGCGGGGAAAGTATGAAATTTCGGGTGAGCCGCCGATGCCGCTCACCCGTTCGAACTACACTTTTTTCTTCAGGCAGGCACTCATGAACTTGCTGCGGTCATCCCCTTTAAGGGACTGTTCGGTTGCCTTGGCATTACACTCGCGCATCTTTTGCTGCTGAGGCGTGAGGCTTTTTTCAGCCGGCTTCGAGGCGCCGTTTTTGAGGCAGTCGCTCATATAGGTCTTACGAGCATCGCCCTTAAGACTCTGAGACGTCGCCTGTTGATTACAGGTGGTCATACGCTGCTGCTGCGGCGTTAACGTTTTCTCTTCCGCGTTCGCCGATGCGACCAGGAACAGGCCGGAGAGCAGAGTAACCAGTAATGTTGTTTTCATTGCACCATCCTTTTGTGAACATTCCCTGTAAGTCTGGTTCGTGACAGGAAAAAAACCACCCGGCAGATGTGATTTCCGCCGGGATTTTATTATTTAAGGCCCAGCGCCGCCTTCATGGTGTAGAACAGATCCGTTTGATCGGTCAGGCCTACCACGTTGGCCGCGTGCGGGCCGTAGGCGGCAATACGCAGCTGGGTGCCCGTGTGCTCCATGGACTCTTCTTCAGAGTTACCGTAGCTCATCACCATGACGGCACCATCTTTGGTGTTCAGCGCCTGCGTCAGGCCAGGGGCTTTGGTATCTGGCGGAACGATCTGGCTGGCGTGCGCGTGGTCCGCGGTGACGATCACCAGGGTGTTACCGTCTTTTTTCGCGAACGCGAGCGCCTTCTGCACCGCTTCGTCCAGATCGACGGTTTCGCCAATCTGACCGCACGGATTTGCCGCATGATCCTGCTTATCGATCGACGCGCCTTCTACCTGCAGGAAGAACCCTTTTTCGCTCTTGCTCAGCAGAGAGATCGCTTTATCGGTCATCGCCGCCAGCGTCGGTACGCTGTCCGTGCGTTTCGGGTTTGGCGTACAAGTCACCGCAGGCTTATCGATATTGCCGTGATACGAGGCTTTTGGTCCTTCCCAGCGCACGGGCATGTTGCCGTCAGAGAACAGCCCCAGCAGCGGTTTATCCTGGTTCGCCTCGCTTATCGCCGCCAGAGCATTTGCGTCACTCACCAGCTGATAGCCGCGAGCCTGCGCCTGCTCGCGCAGCGTTTTGCCCTGCCACTCGCCCGCCGTCGCGGTTTCCGCGAAGGTTTTCGCGCCGCCGCCCAGCGTCACGTCAGGACGCGCGTTCAGCAGCTGTTCCGTAATCGAACCTTTGCCGCCTTTTTCCAGCGCATTTGTAGGGCATTTTTCGCTGGTCACTGACGGGCCGTAGCACTTACGCGAGGTCACGTGTGCCACCAGCGCCGCAGGCGTCGCATCCTGAAGTTCAGCGGTGGAGACGTTGCCGGTCGCCAGGCCCGCCGCTTTTGCCATCTCCAGAAGGGTTTGATGATCTTTTTCGTGAATATCCACGCCCAGCGCACCATTATAGGTTTTCACGCCGGTGGACCACGCCGTGGCAGAGGCCGCGGAGTCCGTTACGTAATCCGGTTTACCGGTTTTTTTATCCAGCGCGTAGTGGGTATATTGTCCGGTCAACGGTAATGCGTCGATACCTTTAAAAAAGCCGCCCGCACCCTCGGCATAATTTCGCGCCGCCGTGATTTCGGAATCCCCCATTCCATCGCCAATCAGCAGAATAATATTTTTCGCCGGCTTATCATTCAGCGAAGCGCGAATAGCAGCAGTTTGATCTTCTGATAAACGACGCGCGCCGCCAGGCTGGGTGATATCCCCTTTTGCCGCACGATTATCCAGCACGCTGGTTTGCGTCGTATCAGCATAAATGGCAGGGGTAATTAACAGGGGAAGTAATGCGATGAAAAGTGCGCTCTGTTTCAATTTATTTTCTCCATGTACAAATACATAAAAATAAAAACAGAGCGACTATAGGCATCCTGCATGACAATTCTATGACACGTCGTTACGTCCTGTGACGGTTTAGCTGCGCGGATGCCTTAACAGCTTCTTTACGTACTGGTGAAGCATCTCCGCATCCTCTACCGGTACCTGCGATTCAGGCCTGACGCTCTCCAGCGCGCCTTCCACGCTCTCAATCAACGCCTGCTGATCGGTTTTCGCCATTTGTCGCAGCAGCGCGGTGACCACAATCTCAAGCGCTTCGACCTGAGCCACCAGCTCTTTTGACTCTTCTTCCTTTTGTGCAAGCTTGACCAGCAATTCAGCAATGAGGTTTTTCATCGTGCCAGTTCCTTTTCAGTTTTGTCTGACGTTATCACTCTGAATCCCTATTGCAAAGAGAAGAAATTAATTATGGTATGCAAAAGTGACACAGGAACAAAAATAAAGAGGTAGCGCCGTGAGCGAAACGTTTTTCTAAAAAAAGACGCCGCATTTTGTTATATAAAAATGCGGCTACCATAAGAATATATAATACATCAACTAAAGTGTTATCTCGCCGATTTGGCCTCCGCTATTTGTCTGCGGCGTCGCAGCGCAATAGCCAGCTGGATAATATTGATTAAAACGACAATCGCTGTCGCCGCAAATACCCAACGAAAACCGGCCATCGCAGAAACGGATGCGCCAATAAGCGGGCCGGCAACATTCCCCAGATACATAAACGACTGGTTATATCCAAAAATACGCCCCGTCACCTGGTCGCTGGAATATTTGACCAGCAGGGTCTGTACCGCAGGCAACATGGCGCCATCAGCAAAGCCGAGCAGAAATCGCAATATGCCAAGCTGAAGCGGAGAGGTGACAAACGACATCGCGAAGAAGAGCACCACCGCAAAGATCAGCGTCGCCATCAGGATGCGCGCCGTGCCGATCCTGTCCCCCAGTTTTCCCAGACGCGGCGCGGAAATCAGGGCAGATACGCCCGGCACGGCGGCAATCATGCCGCTAAGAAAAGCGATATTCGTGCTCTCCGGCTCCATCGACTTGATAAACAGCGCCAGAATCGGCCCCACCGAACCATTACAGAGCTGGATCACCATAGTGGTCACAAACAGGCTGATCATCAGGCCCGGATAAGGCAGCGAGGCGAAAACGGCCTTGCCGCTGAGGCGTTCAGACTTACTGATAACCGGGCGGCCCCCTTCTTTAATCAGAAAGAGCGTGACCAGAAAACTGACCACCAGCAGAACCGCAGTGATGATAAATACCGCGCGCAGTCCGACGTGGTCCGCCAGAAAGCCCCCCAGCAGCGGCCCACCGATGACGCCGCTGATCTGTGCCGTGGAGAGCGTACTCAGCGCCCAGCCGCTACGCTCGCGCGGCACCTGCGAGGCGACAAGCGCCATGGCGTTTGGAATATACCCGGACGTCAACCCCATCACCGCCCGCAGGAAGAACAGCTGCCAGACGTTGGTGGCGAAGGCCTGCAGCAGAATGGCGATCGCCATCCCGAGCGAAGCGCGTAGAAGCATCAGCTTACGGCCTTTCCGATCCGCCAGGCTGCCCCACATCGGTGACACAATGGCGGAAACCAGAAACGTGACGCTGAACGTCAGACCGGACCACATGGAAAGTGCTTCATGCGAGGTCACCCCCAGCTGCGACACGTACAGAGGCAGGAACGGCAAAATCTGGCTAATGGCCAGTCCGGTAAAGAAGCAGCCGAACCAAACCGAGATGAGATTAACTTTCCAGGATTCCATAAAGAAATAGTCTTTATTTTTAGGCGAATTCGCCGACAGATTAGCAAGTTACGCGTATTAACGTCGCACCAGAGATGCGGCCCGACTGACTTTGGTGTTTTATCTCCCCAGTCATCATATTTGTGAAATAAGTCACAATTCATCCATTTTCTGGCGGAATATTATGCTTCAATGGCAGAGGCCAAAACCGCGCATTCCCAGATGAAAATGGTTGGCATGCGCCGCGTTATACTCCGGCCCCAGTCCGTTTCCGTAGTACCCACAGCTCGCCGCCAGCATGGCCTTCAGCCAGGGCTGCGTGGTGGCCGCCTTCCAGCCGTTCAGCACCGTGACGCGTTCACCGTTCGCCAGACGAAAAGCAGCGATATCCAGCGCCTCCGCCGTGGCATGTTCACTGCGGCGCGCGTCAGGGCGATGATAAATATTGCGGCAGGCAAAGCTGCCGAGGTGGTCGATACGCGCCAGGTCACTGCCCGTATAACGTTTTGTCAGCGGCCGGGCCTGCTGGCTGATATAGAGGGCTGAGCTGAGCGCCAGCGGGCAGCTGGCAAGAAAACTGCTGTTCAGCCCGACCGGGCCGAAGTCACTCACGCGCACGACGTTATTAAGCGGACACGCGCCGCCGCTGTCAGCCACCGGCCGGGTGCGGATGAGATCGCGTTGATTAGCCTGTGCGAGCAGGCTCGCGCACGCCTCGGGGGTTAAACGCCGAAGCTTATACTGGGTGATTCGACCCGGCGGGTCGTCAAGCGTCAACGGCATGAAAGGGTTGTAGTAAGGCGGCAACCAGCGGTAACCCACCGTTGCAATGGCCAAAATGATAAATACGGTCAGCAGCGTTTTTCCTTTCACACTCCCCCCTCAACATTCCCCAAAACATTATGGCAGAAGGCCGCGAAACCCGCCGGGCATCGTGGTATGTTATTGGCTTTTCGTCATACTGGAAGAGAGTGAGATGGCTAAGCAGCGCGTAGGTATTGTCTTTGGGGGAAAATCAGCGGAACACGAAGTGTCATTGCAATCGGCCAAAAATATCGTTGATGCGATCGATAAAAGCCGTTTCGACGTGGTGCTGCTGGGCATTGATAAACAGGGCCAGTGGCACGTTAACGATGCCAGCCAGTATCTGCTGAATGCCCACGATCCGGCACATATCGCCCTGAATCCTTCAGAAATTAGCGTCGCCACCGTACCCGGCGTCGTTAAAGGGCAGCTCATCGACGCCGGCAATGCGCAGGCTCTCGCCCAGATCGACGTCGTCTTCCCGATTGTTCACGGCACCCTGGGCGAAGATGGTTCCCTGCAGGGAATGCTGCGCATGGCCAACCTGCCGTTCGTCGGCTCGGACGTCCTCGGCTCAGCCGCGTGCATGGACAAAGACGTCACCAAACGCCTGCTGCGCGATGCCGGGCTGAATATTGCGCCGTTCGTGACGCTCACCCGCGCCAACCGCGACAAACACAGCTTCACGCAAATCAGCGCAGAGCTGGGTCTGCCGCTGTTTGTGAAGCCTGCAAACCAGGGCTCCTCCGTGGGCGTCAGCAAAGTGACCAGCGAAGCTGAGTTCACGCAAGCCGTCCGCCTGGCGTTTGAGTTCGACCATAAAGTGGTGGTTGAGCAGGGCATCAAAGGTCGTGAAATTGAGTGCGCCGTGCTGGGCAACGATTTTCCCCAGGCGAGCACCTGCGGTGAAGTGGTCTTAAACAGCGACTTCTACTCGTACGACACCAAATACATTGATGATAAAGGCGCGCAGGTTGTCGTGCCTGCGGATCTCGATCCGGCGGTTAACGATAAGATCCGGGCGATCGCCATTCGCGCTTATCAGACGCTCGGCTGCTGCGGCATGGCGCGCGTGGATGTGTTCCTGACGGCGGAAAACGAGGTGGTGATCAATGAAATTAACACGCTGCCGGGGTTCACTAACATCAGCATGTATCCGAAGCTGTGGCAGGCGAGCGGCCTGAGCTACCCGGAATTGATCACCCGCCTGATCGAGCTGGCGCTGGAGCGTCACGCCGCCGACAGCGCGCTTAAAAGTTCCGTAAACGGTTAATCGGCGCGCTTCGCCGACTCAGCCTCATCCGCTGTCGTCTCTTCAGGGCGACGGCGGATAATCAACCCCGCCAGCCAGAAACTAATGACCCAGGTCACCAGCCCTACGGCATACGTTTGCCAGCCTTTTGCTTCAAACCCCAACAGGCCCACAACACCGTTAAGAATAAAGATCAGCCCGATAGCGAAGGCGTAGTAGTGCCAGTCACGGCGTAGTTTGGACGTGAGCTTCATAACAACTCCGGCAGGAAAAAAAGACATCCTCTCACAGTTTTACGGCCAGGTCTGTGGCAGATACGGAAATTCTGAAACGCGACGCAATTTCACTTAAGTTAATAAATTGTGACGTGCTGCAGAAATCAACAATCCAGGAGGATTCCGGCGCGTAAATTACCACGATTCTGATATTGACAAATGCGATGACCTGTCAAACTCACCCTGTACGAAGCGTATTAACAGAGCGATTTATCCGGAGGTCATCATGGCTGACTTTACATTGTCGAAACCGATTTTTGGCGGAAAACCAAAAACCTCTACGGCGGGTAATATCGCGTATGCCCTGTTTGTCCTGTTCTGCTTCTGGGCCGGCTCACAGCTGCTCAATATGCTGGTCCATGCGCCTGGCGTTTATGAACATCTGATGCAGGTGCAGGATAACGGACGCCCGCGAGTTGAGATTGGCTTTGGCGTCAGCACCCTGTTCGGCCTGATCCCCTTCCTCGCGGGATGCATGATTTTAGGCGTTGTCGCGCTCGTCCTGCGCTTTCGCCGTCGCCATTAAAGCCCCATACAGCGAGCCCGACGATCGTCCACGCGTTTTGCGAACCACGCGGTGGTCAGGTTACGCGTGATCTTCGGGCTTTCCAGCTGAATGCCCGGCAGGATAGCCCTCGGTAACGTTTTCCCGCTTTTCTGCTCTGCGAGCGCAAACACCTTCTTGTACAGATCCGTTCTCTCAAAGGCCAGACTATCGCCTTTCTCAAGCTGACGGCGAATGTCGCTGTTGCTCAGACCCAGCGTTCTCGAAAGTTTCCGCACGGCCAGCTCGGTGCTCCCTGCTTCGCTGCTGCCGTAAGCGATGAGATCGCCGTCCAGCGCGAGCTTGACGCCGCTTGCGCGGCTGACCGCACTCTGGAATGCCGCATTACGGCTGGCATACCAGCCGGCGTTAAAGTCGGCAAAGCGGTACAGCGGCTCATCGTAGTTCGCCGGATAGTTCAACAGGTGATACGTGCCGAACCACAGTCCTCCGCGCAGGGAGAAGACCTCCTGACGCACCGTACCGTCGATTTTCCACGGATAGCCGTCGGTGTGTTTCTCCGCGAACGCGATGCTTACCTGCATTGGGCCACCGGTGTGGACCGGGTTCAGTGAGCCAAACAGCTTCTGCCCCATTGGGACCATGCTGATGAAATCATCAAAGATGGCGCTAAGCTGTTTTTCGGTTTTCACCGTATCCAGCCGTTCGCTGTAGCTTTTGCCGTTCGGTGAGGTGATTTTAAGCGCGGTATGCACGAGGAACACCGGGATATGCATGGACTCCGCGCGGCGGTCGATCTCTTTCCAGGCGATTTTGTTCAGACCCGGCACAGCCGGATCTGACTGGTACATTGACTCCTGCTGCGCCACCGCCAGCACCGAACAGATGTTCTCCTCGGTCGGCGCGATCTTTTGGCTTTCAAAGGTTTTTGCCAGCGCGTCTGCCCACGCATTGCGATCCTTTACGCTGGCGGGCATTTTCTGCCGCACAACGCTCGCCACATCAACGGGCTTCTCGCCCTTTTTGAGCGGAGCAGCCCCCTTTTCGGCACAGCCTGCCAGTACAAAAGCGGCCAGAATGGTCAACGGTAACGCGCGCGGTACGGCAAAAGACATAGCAACTTCCTGTATTAGCTAAATGTGTTGGTGACTTCCTGCAGGTCACGATCGTCCAGCTCGCGTTCAAAGCTGCGCAGACGTTTGTAGATGGACATCAGTTCTACCAGCGTGGTCCAGGAGCTGATCAGGTACTGGAACGACCCGCGAACCTGACCGAAAACGTTGGTGATCTGCGTCATCAGACCGAGCGTAATCGTACCCGCAACAATGGACGGAAACAGCAGGAACAAACCGAAAACGTTATCCACCTGCAGATACAAAATACGCGCGATGTTGAAATACATATAGTGGAAGTAGAGACGGAAATAGTTGCGACGCACGGCGCCAAACAGCTCGCGGACGGTCGGCGGCGAGGCGCGGTTGGCATCGTCTTCGCCATAAACCAGCTCTTTACGATATGCGGCTTCGACGCGTTGATTTTTAAACTCCAGCCCCGGCAGTTTGATCCCCACCACCGCCAGCAGGCCCGTCCCCATCAGCGACCAGACGATCGCGGCAATCACCAGACCATACGGAATATGGCCGACAATCGGCAAATCCGGTACATGCGCCGAGAGCGTTACCAGCACCGGCAGGAAGGCAATCAGCGTCATAATGGCGTTGATAAAGCTGACGCCCATGTCTTCAAGCGTGGAGGCAAAACGCATGGTGTCTTCCTGCACACGCTGTGCGGCACCTTCGATATGGCGCAGGTGCTGCCAGTGCGCCATATAATGTTCGTTCATCGCGGTACGCCAGCGGAAAACGTAGTGGCTGACGAAGAAATTGTTCATCACGCCGATGATAACCGCAATCAGGGCGATGCCGAGGAAGACGCCAACTTCATGGTAGAACTGATTGATGGTCACCTTATGCGGCGAGCTCAGCGCGGTCTGGATCAGATCGTAGAACGGCGCATACCAGGCGTTAACCGCCACGCCCACTTCCACCAGGAACCAGGTCACGAAGATAATCAGCGATGTGCCGAGGATCGACCAGTACTGCCAGCGGTGCGGAGAATAGACAAACCAAAAAAGGGCAAACAGCCCTACGCACACCGTGTAGTAGGCATAAAACAGCAGGTAGCTGAGTGACCAGAAGCGCGCCGCGCTAATCGGTACCTCGCCTGTCGCTCCCGTGATGCGCGTCAGCCATGCGCCCCCGCCCGCCTGCCAGAAAATGACAGCGATCAGTGCCCAAATAAATGCCGACAGGAAAAAAGGCCCCGGCTTTGGGAAAAAAGACTTAAACATAATGCTTCCTTCTTGTTGTTATGGCTGTTGCTGTGCACAACACGTTACCAAACGAAATACCTGCCCAGGCCAGCCTCCCGGCTCAGGCAAAAAGGTCAGACCCGAGGGTTGATTATTAGTTCGCTTTCCAGTTTTCAAGAATTGTTTCGGTGCGTTTCACTGCGAGAGGGTTCGCTGGCGCAATGAAGTTACGCCAGACGTCGTTGTGATGGTTAATCAGGATCTGTGCTTCAGCAGCCGGGCGGTTGGATGTGGTATGGGCATCTTCCGCAACTGTGATGTGATAACCCCGGCTAACGCCGTTCTTGATCGTCGCATCGACGCAGTAATCGGTGGCGCAGCCGCAGATGACAAACTCGCGAATGCCCTGGTCACGCAGCAGCGTCTCAAGCCCGGTGTTGTAGAAGGCATCGCAGGCCGTTTTGGTCACGTAAAGCGCGTCAGCCGGCTGATGGAGTTCAGGCAGTAGCGCAAACCCTTCACTTCCCTCTTCCAGCCCCCCGGCCTCGGTGTGCTGAATAAAAATCACCTTGTCGGCAGCCTGCGTAAGCTGGTTGATCAGAGAAACACACTTTTCGCGCTGATGACGAGGGGTTTCAAATACCCCGTTCTGCATATCGACAACCATAACCACACGCTTCTCAGACATACCGTTCTCCGTAAGATTGAGTGACACTGGTGCCTATCATAAGCCCGATGTCACAAAATGGGAGATGGCTCGTAAGTAAATTGTTCATATTTACCCATGGTTACGTTTTTCTCGCTATCGTTATGCAATTCGGGGCATTGCGCGGTACCGTTTAGTAGTATAAATACCCATAACTTTCCTATTTCACTTCATGGATGCTTTTCGTTGAAACGTTGTCTGCTCTCTTTTGCCGCGCTGTGTGCGGTGAGCTTTTCTACCGCCCAGGCAGCCCAACCGCTGACGGCTCCCGTTTTAGCTTCAGATATTGCCGATCGCTACGCGAACCTTATCTATTACGGCAGCGGCGCGACCGGAATGGCGATGGTCGTCATCGACGGAAACCAGCGCGTGTTCCGCAGCTTTGGCGAAACGCGCCCGGGAAATAACATTCATCCGCAGCTGGATTCCGTTATCCGCATCGCGTCCTTAACCAAGCTGATGACCAGCGAAATGCTGGTGAAACTGCTCGACCAGGGCGTGGTGAAGCTCGACGACCCGCTCAGCAAATACGCGCCTCCAGGCGCCCGGGTTCCAACCTATCAGGGTACGCCGATTCGGCTTGTGAACCTTGCCACCCACACCAGCGCCCTGCCGCGTGAGCAGCCGGGCGGGGCGGCGCACCGTGACGTATTTGTCTGGCCAACGCGCGACCAGCGCTGGAGCTATCTGAGTACCGCCACGCTGAAGGCGGCTCCGGGTTCGCAGGCCTCTTATTCAAACCTGGCCTTTGACCTGCTGGCGGACGCCCTTTCAACGGCGGCTGGCAAACCTTATACGCAGCTGTTTGAAGAGCAGATAACCCGTCCGCTGGGCATGAAAGACACCACCTTTACCCCGTCCCCGGATCAGTGCCGTCGCCTGATGGTGGCGGAGAAAGGCGCAAGCCCCTGTAATAACACGCTCGCGGCCGTGGGCAGCGGCGGGGTCTATTCCACGCCTGGCGACATGATGCGCTGGATGCAGCAGTTCCTTTCCTCGGATTTCTACGCTCGCAGCAGCCAGGCCGATCGTATGCAAACCCTGATTTATCAGCGTACCCAGCTGCACCGCGTCATCGGGATGGACGTGCCGGGTAAAGCCGATGCGCTCGGCATGGGCTGGGTCTATATGGCGCCAAAAAATGGCCGTCCGGGTATTATTCAGAAAACTGGTGGCGGTGGCGGGTTCATCACCTATATGGCGATGATCCCCCAGTCAAACGTGGGCGCGTTTGTGGTGGTGACCCGCTCCCCGCATACGCGTTTCGTCAATATGAGTGACGGGATTAATAACCTGGTGGCTGAGCTGAGCGCCAATAAAGCCCAGGTTCTTACCGCGTCCAACTGATATTAATATTCCGTGGGCAAGCGGTTGATGCTGACCAGCTTGCCCCGGCTCATATTGATATAGTTTCCCTGTCGCAGGGCGGCCAGAACCTCGGCAACAACAGAACGTGAAATACGTGTGCTTTGCTGAATATGATTCATCACACCGATTTTTGAACGCAGCGTTTCATCCCACTCTGCCATATTTAACAGCATCGCGCGGATCTGGTGATAGGAGTTATTGCCAACCAGCTGCATATCGCGTTTTTCAAGAATGTAATTTATCCACGATAACCAGCAGAAGGCCTCTTTCCAGAGTGAATTCTGTTGAATGAGTTGACGGGTGGTTTCCGTAGACAAATAAAAACCGGTACAGGCTGTTTTTGCCATCACCCTATATTCCTGAGAGTGATGAATCATCACCGTCGACAGACCGAAAATAAAAGGAGCAGTCGCAATTCCAACCAGCAGCTCATCAGAGGAACGGTAGACCTCAATAACACCGGTTTGTAATACAATCGTACGAGGCTCATTCCATTCATCTGACGTTATTAATTGTTGGGGCGTACATGTAAAAGGAGTACTGGCCGATATTAAACACTGTTCGAGCCGGCGTAATTCAGAAAGCGGTTTCGCATTAACGTTCATGCAGACCTCAAAACATCCGTATTTGTCGGTTCAATATTATTTTTATTGCTTTTGGAAAAGTGGGGAGGTCATCCCTCCCCCGCTTTTATGCATTACCAGTTATATTTCACACCCAGGTTTGCGCCCCAGTTCTGGTCAACGTCACCGCCGCCCAGATAAGTGGCATCAGTGTAAGCACTGAAGTTCTTCGTGAAGCTGAACTGGGTGCCCAGCCCAACTCGAACAGCTGAACCTTTCACGCCGTTATCAATGCCGTCGCCGTTAATATCGGCATTGTTATCGGCGTCGTCATAGACGTAGGCCAGTTTGAAGTAAGGGGTCAGAGCCTGATCGCCGCCGTAGTTGAAGGTATAACCCGTATCAACACCGAGTTCATAACGAAGGCTGTCGTAAGATTGCCCATCCATGCGCATGTCATTGCTCAGACGATAATCATCACCAGACTGGAACAGACCCGATACGGCTGCGTATGGCGTAACGTAGCCAGAGAGGTTTGGTTTCCAGTCATAGCCCAGCTTCAGCCCAAAACCAACAGCGTCGCTGGTGGTATTACCGTCAACATACTGACCGTTGCTCATGTTAGCGGAAAGATCGCTGTTGAAGCGGGTGTAGCTCAGGGAGCTGTCGAGGAACAGGTCGTTCATGAACTTGGCTGACGCGTAGATCATCGCCGTCTGGCTGTCCTGATCGACCTGACCGGTACGATCGCTGATATCACCCTTCGCGAAACCTGCCGCACCACCGACGATCCACTTCGCGTTATTACCGTCAATCTGGGTATCCAGACCCACCATAATACCGCTCACGTCCTGATCGTAGCTGATAACGCCACTGTCACCGTCGAAGTTGCCGCCGAAGTAGCTCACCCACGCTCCGCCGTTATCCGCCAGGCCGTGACGGCTGTTTGTCAGACGCGAGCCTACGGTATCCTGCTGCAGATTCCAGATATTGGTATTGGCAGAAGGAATGCTCAGCGCCATATTCGCGTAGTCGGTCAGCGCTTTCTGCTGGAGGACAACGGAGTCACCCTGCTGCTGCGCCTGGTAAGTGTAAGCACCTAAATCGGCTCTGTTTGCGGCAGTGAAGCTGGCTGTGGTATCCGCGTTATTGTCATAAACGCGAATAATCTCTTTGTTTTTGTAATCAGCAACGGAACCTGCTCCGGTCGCGCCGTCAATACGGACCTGGTAGTTGCCTGCAACATCACCGTTCACCGCCAGATGGCCGTCAGAGTTAATGGCCACAACGCCGTAGTCATAATCGGCGCTGCGCTTATCGTTGGTGATATAGCGAGCGTTGTTCAGATCGCTGTTCAGCACGTAATCACGGCTGGCAACGTTTAACACACCGCCATCGGTCAGTACCATATTGTGCGTATCAACCTGGCCCAGCCCCAGCGCCAGTTCTGCACCGTTATCCACGGTGATAGTGTTGGCATAAAGATCGGCCGTTTCTTCCGTCAGTGCCGCACGGCTATAGCTGTCCAGATACAGATGGTCGGTGGCTACGTCGCCGCTGTCGCCGATATTCAATGAGGAAGCATTGGTCAGAGTGATGGTATCCGCCAGCAGGCCAGAGCTTTCAACATTGACCTGAGAATGGTTGTTTACCGTCAGCGTGTCGATGTTAGACATCTTACGGGTATCCCACTCGGAGCCGTTATCCAGCGCGATGTTAAACAGACCGCTCTGATACACCGCTTCGCCCGCAACGTGTCCGTTGCTGTCATAGGTGGAATCCGGCCAAATGCTGTTAGGAGACAGAGTGCTCCAGTCTACGTTGCTGTAGCCCTGGCCATACATCTGCGCCGTGCCAATAGCCTCGACGCTGGACTGCGCTGCACCGACCCATTTGCTGCCGTTGGTGAGAGTAACATCCAGCTTATCGGTGCCATCCCAGCCGTTGGTAGTAGGGTTAGAGATGCCGTCTGCGGTGGTATCGGTTGCCGGATCGCCGTTCGGGAAGAAGTTGTTGTCGAAGGTGCTGGAGAACAGAATATCGCCAGTCACGGTGGAGTGATCGAACGTGGCGGTGGTCTGCATCGCGTTATCAGACGCGCTGGCGGCCACAATCAGCGCCGCATCATCTGCCGCTGTCGCGTTAGTTTCACCGTAGTCGCTCGGCTTCGCGCTTTGACCGTAGAATCCGCTGGTCCCTAAATCGCTGTACGCACCGGAAGTCAGTACCGAATCTTTCACAACTAGCGTGTCGGTAAAGACTTTGCTGCTGTTGGCTACGCCTTCAACTCCGTCGTATGGGGTATTATCCAGTTCCTGATACCCCTGCGTCAGGGTAATCCCCGCAACGTGGGAGTTATTCTGGATCACAATATCAGATTCAACATCCAGGGTAATCGCGTTACCGAGAGCATAGGTGTCCAGATAATGCGTTTCTGTGCTCTGACCATTTACGACGTCATAAGCGTAATGCTCATAGGTATCGTTGATCGTAGAGTTATCCACGGTCAGGCTAAAACGATCGTACTGAGAATGGGCCGTGCCGTCGGTATCTATACCATCAGCACACGAGGCGGTCATACATTCAGAAGTGATCAAGCCATTAATGGTGCTGTTGGAAATGCTCAACGCATTTGCCCGACCATTGATACCATCATCAAGATAATACGTTGAAATAACGCCATTCACGGTGGCTTTATTAATCACAGGATAAATATCACCATCGTGGATGGCATCTGAGTAATCCCAGTCGGCATAACCATAATACCAGGGGTTGGACGCTGTATTATCGTATCCGAAGGTATTATATGTCGTACCAGAAATATCCTTCGCATTGGCCTGAGAAGCGATAGCCAGGGTGCAGGCTAATGCAAGTTGAGATACAACCAGTTTCTTTTTCCATGTTTGCATTGGGTCATCCCTCCTCAGGGACGTAAGCAAGTTTGTCCATCAATGAATTTGCAATATTTAATTGCGGAGGGAATTATGCAGTTTCACTTCGAAAAGGTTCAATGAATGTTTCCATTAAGTCCGTATTCAGACAAAAAACACATCCAGACCACAAAGCATAAGGCGTCATAAAATAAATATTATAAAAACAGAATGTTAATGCACGGCCAAATCAATCGAAAAAACACCATAAAAATAATAAATTATTTTTGATTATGCATTCATTACCATATAGAAATAACACGAATATCTCATTCTTCTCTCAGAGTTATAGTGACCTGCATTATATATTATTGGTAACAGGCAAACTCACCTGCCGCATTTTGCAAAAGCAAAATGCCCACTTTAGTAAAACACCCGTCGCCACTTTGAGGTACACTAGCCTTCTTTGTTCCACAAACATCAGGCATACCATGACCGATTTAATTGCACGTCCCCGCCGCCTGCGCAAGTCACCTGCACTGCGCGCTATGTTTGAAGAGACAACCCTGACCTTAAACGATCTGGTGTTGCCGATTTTTGTCGAAGAAGAGATCGATGACTACAAAGCCATCGAAGCCATGCCGGGCGTAATGCGCATTCCGGAGAAATATCTGGCGCGTGAGATCGAACGTATCGCCAACGCGGGTATCCGCTCGGTGATGACCTTCGGCATCTCCCACCATACTGACGCCACCGGCAGCGACGCGTGGAAAGAAGATGGCCTCGTCGCCCGCATGTCCCGCATCTGCAAAGAGACCGTGCCGGAAATGGTGGTGATGTCCGACACCTGCTTCTGTGAATATACCTCTCACGGCCACTGCGGCGTGCTGTGCGATCACGGCGTGGATAACGATGCTACCCTGCTGAACCTCGGCAAGCAGGCGGTCGTCGCGGCCGCTGCGGGTGCGGACTTCATCGCGCCATCTGCCGCAATGGACGGACAGGTTCAGGCGATTCGTCAGGCCCTTGACGCGGCCGGTTTCACCGACACCGCCATCATGTCTTACTCCACCAAATTTGCCTCCTCCTTCTACGGCCCGTTCCGCGAAGCGGCGGGAACGGCGCTGAAAGGCGATCGTAAAACCTATCAGATGAACCCGCTGAACCGTCGGGAAGCGATTCGTGAATCCCTGCTCGATGAAGCCCAGGGCGCAGACAGCCTGATGGTGAAACCGGCTGGCGCGTATCTCGATATCCTGCGCGACATCCGCGATCGCACCGAGCTGCCGCTGGGCGCTTACCAGGTCAGCGGTGAGTACGCGATGATCAAATTCGCCGCCCTGGCGGGTGCCATTGATGAAGAGAAAGTGGTCCTGGAAAGCCTGGGCGCGATCAAACGCGCGGGCGCGGATCTGATCTTCAGCTACTTCGCGCTGGATCTGGCCGAGAAAAAAATTCTGCGTTAATCCGCTTTAGCGCCGGGTGGCGGCTTCGCCTGGCCCGGCCTGTTCTCTGCTCAAATCTTCACCCAACTGCAATACAATCGACATCTGCTCCTTCTACTGTCTTCGCAAGACGGCAGGAGGAGTAACCATGTTTAGCCTCGATAGCGTTCTCGACGATCTTTGGCCTCAGGCGAGGCCCGCCCCCTGGCAAAAAAGTCTGTTAAAAAGACTGTTCTACGAAGACGAATTTCAGCAATTTGCCGCAGCCCACCGCCACCTGAAAGGCCTGGATATGGTGGAGCAGGTTCTGGAGCACCTTGATATTCTCTGCACCGTTTCCGCCCGCGATCTCGAACAAATCCCCGAACATGGCCCGCTGGTCATCATTGCCAACCACCCGACGGGTACGCTGGACGGCCTGGCGCTGCTGTATGCCGTCTCCCGCGTGCGGCGCGATGTTAAAGTCGTAACCAACCGGATGCTGACCCACCTTGAGCCCCTCAGCTCGCTGTTTATTCCGGTGGACAATATGGGCGGCAGGACGGCGAAATCGTCCCTGGTGCAGATGGAACAGCATCTGCAAAACGCGGGCGTGCTGATCTTCTTCCCGGCCGGAGAAGTTTCCCGCCCTACGCTCAAGGGCATTCGCGATAAGAAATGGCACTCCGGCTTTATCAAACTCGCCGGCAAGCTGCGCGCCCCGCTGCTGCCGGTGCATATTCAGGCGCATAACAGCCTGCTCTTTTATGCCAGCACGCTGGTCTCTCCGACGCTGTCGATGCTGCTGCTGATGCAGCAGATGTTCCGCCGCCGCCACAGCCAGCTGCCGATCAAAATCGGCCAGCAGATTACGTGGCATCACTGGCACAGCGCTAACCTTTCGTCGCGTGAGATGGCCGAGCAGTGCCGTCAGCACGTGATGCGTCTTGGCAAGGGATTGCCCGGGGTCTTTAAAACCCAGTGCGCGATTGCCCGTCCGGAAGACCGGGCCACACTGAAACGCGCGCTGGCGCAGGCCGAGAGCCTGGGAAAAACCAGCGACGGTAAAACCATCTATCTTTGGCAGCGAAACGGCCAGGAAGACGCCCCGCTGCTGCGCGAGCTGGGCCGCCTGCGCGAGATTGCCTTTCGCGCGGTGGAGGAAGGGAGCGGCAAACGCCGGGACACCGACAGCTACGACGATGATTATCTGCACCTGATCCTGTGGGATGAGGACGATCTGGAGATCGTCGGGGCGTATCGCTTTATGCCGACGGCCATGCAGATCGAAAAGCGCGGCGTTGAGGGGCTGTACAGCTATAGTCTGTTCCACTACGACGACAAAATGCAGGACGTGCTGGAGCACGGCATTGAGCTGGGGCGTAGCTTTATCCAGCCACGCTACTGGGGACGCCGCGGCCTGGACTATTTATGGTCCGGCATTGGTGCCTATCTGGCGCGTTATCCGCACTACCGCTACCTGTTTGGCCCGGTCTCCATTTCCGGCGGCTTACCGCCTGCCGCGCGGGATCTGCTGGTGGCATTTTATCGCCTGTGGTTCCCGGCGACGCATCCGCTGGCCGCGTCACGTCAGCCGTATCCCGCATCGCTGCCGGACGTGCTCGCGCAGTTTGGCGGCGTGGATTACGTGGACGATCTGACAAAGCTGAAATCCCTGCTCGGCAATCTTGGGTGCGGCATTCCGCCGCTCTACAAGCAATATTCCGAGCTGTGCGAGCCCGGCGGCGTGCAGTTTATTGATTTTGGCAGCGACCCGGCGTTCAGCAACTGTGTTGACGGGCTGGTGCTGGTGGATTTGTGTTATCTGAAGGCGAACCGCTATCAGCGGTATATTGAGGCGCATTTACAGCCCTCTCCCTAAAAGGGAGAGGGTTAGGGTAAGGGGATCAAGGCGCACGGTAAAACGGCTTATCCCCCAAAATCGTCGCCCGCTGCATAATCCGGCGTTGCGGAAGATAGTCCGCATTGGCGTAGTGCTGCGTCACGCGGTTATCCCAGATCGCCAGGTCATTCTCCTGCCAGCGCCAGCGTACCTGGAACTCCGGTTTGGTGATATGCGCGAACAGGAAACCTAACAGCGCCTCGCTCTCTTTCTCGGACACATCCACAATGCGCGTCGTGAATCCTTCGTTCACAAACAGCGCCTGCTTGCCCGTGACCGGATGGGTCCGCACCACCGGGTGCAGCAGCGGAGGATGTTTCGCAACCGCCTCCTGCCAGCGCTGATGTTCCTCTTCACTCTTGCGATACTTGTATTCCTGGAATGATTTTTTGAAGTCGTGCTCCGCCCGCAGCCCGCTCAGCAGCGTCCGGAACGGCACTGACAGCGCCTCATACGCCGCAATCCCGCTGGCCCACAGCGTATCGCCCCCCGTATCCGGCAGCAGCTTTGCCGCCAGAATCGCCCCCGCAGGCGGCGTCTCGATAAAGGTTACGTCGGTATGCCAGTTGTCGTTGTCCGGCGGATTATCGTTGTGGGTGTCGAGGACGATAATCTCCTCCACCCCTTCCGCATGCGGATAGACGGGGTGAATATGCAGATCGCCAAAGCGCAGGGCCAGCGCGCGCTGCTGCTGCGGAGTGATCGCCTGCTCGCGCAGGAATACTACCTGATGACGCAGCACCGCGTGGTACAGCTGCTCGAACTGGTTATCGCTCAGCGGACGGGTCACATCCAGGCCCGATACCTGTGCGCCAATGTGCGGCCCCAGCGGGGTAATGGTCAGACGTTCACTCATTGTATTTCTCCATGCCAGGGCGTCAGACGGCGCTGTAACGCACGCAGCCCCAGTTCTAATCCGAAGGCGATCGCGGCGATCACCGCGATCCCTGCCAGCACCACGTCAGTCGCCAGGAACTCCCCCGCCGACTGCACCATAAAGCCAAGGCCGCGCGTGGCCGCAATAAGCTCTGCGGCCACCAGCGTGGACCAGCCCACGCCAAGGCCGATGCGCAGCCCGGTTAAAATCTCCGGCAGTGCGCCCGGTAAAATAACGAACAGCAGCACCTGCGTGCGGCTGGCTCCCAGCGACTGCGCCGCGCGGATCCGCACCTGCTGGGCGCTCTTCACGCCCGCCAGCGCCGACATGGCCACCGGGGCGAAAATCGCCAGATAAATCAGCAGGATTTTTGAGGTTTCACCGATGCCGAACCAGATCACCATCAGCGGCAGATAGGCCAGCGGCGGGACCGGACGGTAAAGCTCAATCAGCGGGTCGAGGATGCCGCGCACCGTCGGGCTCAGCCCCATCGCAATCCCCACGGGAATGCCGATAATCACCGCCGCCAGCAGCGCCACCAGAATGCGCGCCAGGCTAGCGCCTAAGTGCTGCCAGAGCGTGGCATCCATAAAGCCCTGCGGGCCGGCGATGGTAATGAGTTTGGCCAGCACCTGTCCCGGCGGCGGCAGAAACAGCGGGCTGACCCACTGCAGGGCAGCAACTGCCCACCACACCGCCAGCAGCACCAGCAGCGTACCGACGCTCAACGTGATTTGACGTGAGAAAGGCCAGCGCAGCGCCAGACGCGTGCGGCGCGTTTTTTCACTGAAGACGATGCTCATGAGAAAGCCTCCCGCTGTTCAAACACGCGGCTTAAAACGTACTCACGCTGTTCGATAAACAGCGGATCGGATTTGATGCCGCGCACGGGTTCCCCGGCGACGTAGCGGCGGGCGAAATCCAGCGGCAAACGCTCCAGCACGCGGCCCGGCCCCGGCGAGAGCAGCACCAGCTCGGTGGCCATAAATACCGCCTCTTCGATATCGTGGGTAATCAACAGCACCTGCTTGCCCGTCTCATGCCAAAGGCGCAACAGCAGGGTTTGCATCTGCTCGCGGGTGAAGGCGTCGAGCGCCCCGAACGGCTCGTCCAGCAGCAACAGCTGCGGATTCGCTGCCAGCGCGCGGGCAATCCCGACACGCTGTCGCTGGCCGCCGGAAAGCTGCCAGATATAGCGTTTTTCCGCCCCTTCCAGCCCCACTTTTTTCAGCATCGCCCGCGCCGTTTCCAGCCGCTGTTCACGATTGATGCCCGCAAGCTGCAGCCCAAACGCCACGTTTTCCTGCACGTTGCGCCACGGGAGCAGGCCTTCATTCTGGAAGACCACGCCGCGCTCGGCGCCGGGGCCTTCCACCTTTTTGCCTTCCAGCTGAATGGTGCCATGCTGATAAGGGACAAACCCGGCGATCAGATTCAGCAGCGTGGTTTTTCCGCACCCGGACGGACCCAGCACCACCAGCAGTTCACCGCTGTCCAGCGTCAGGTTGATATCTTCCAGCGCGGGTTTACCACCGTAATCAGCAGACAGATTTGTAATATTCAGCATGGCGGACTCCTTATTTCACAAAACGATCGGTTACGTACTGGCTGTAATCCGTCGCCACCGCGGGCACTTTGCCCTGCTCTTTCAGGAAGGTGGCGGTATCTACAATCGCTTTGTTTACCGGCCCGGTCAGCTGCTGCACCTGCTGCGCGGGGGTCAGATAGGTATTGCCCTTCACCAGCCCCGGCACGTCCGCTTCCGGCACGCCGCTCAGGCGGGAGAGTTTTTCCAGGTTGGCGGGCTGCTTCAGCCATTCATCCGGGTTGCTGATGTACGGCTGCTGAGCGTCAATCGCGCTTTTGGCGAAGGCTTTCACCACCTCAGGATGTTTCTCGGCGAAGTCTTTACGTACGACCCACACGTCGAGCGTTGGCGCCCCCCACTGGCCCACTTTTTCGGAGTCGGTCAGCACGGTGCCGTCTTTTTCCAGCTCGTTCACCGCAGGTGCCCACACATAGGCCCCGTCAATGTCGCCACGCTGCCAGGCCGCGATAATCGCCGGTGGCTGCAGGTTGATAATTTGTACCTGCCCCGGTTTGATGCCCCAGTGTTTTAGCGCCGCCAGCAGGCTGTAGTGGGTGGTAGAGATAAACGGCACGGCGATGCGTTTGCCGATCAGGTCTTCCGGTTTGGTGATGCTTTTCTTCACCACCAGCGCTTCAGAGTTACCGAGCTGCGAGGCGAGCAGGAACACCTCAATCGGCACCTGCTGGCTGGCCGCAACCGCCAGCGGGCTGGAACCGATATTGCCGATCTGCACGTCGCCGGAGGCTAGCGCACGCACCACGGACGCGCCGCTGTCGAACTTGCGCCAGTCGACTTTCGCGCCGCTCTCTTTGGCAAAGGTGTTGTCCGCCTGCGCGACTTTCGCCGGTTCCGCAGAAGTTTGATACGCGACGGTGACGTCCACCGCCTGCGCCTGAAATGCCCACAGCGCCAGTGCGCCGAGAAGTGTGATTCGCGATGAAATTGCCATAGTGCCTGCTCCCCTTGTTGTTATGAGGGCAGTATTTCCAACGCGGGAATTTTGATAAAGGAATAAAAATGAATCGCTCATAACGATTCGTTTTTAGATAAAAAGCGGGAAAGGATAGTTGGTTTTGTGCGGTTCGTTTTTTCCCCTCTCCCCGTGGGAGAGGGTCAGGGTGAGGGCATCAGCGCTGCGCGTTCAGCTCAGCAATATCCTTCGGCGTGGTGCGACAGCATCCGCCAATCAGCTTCGCGCCGGCTTCCAGCCACTGCGGCAGATACCCCGCCAGCGTCTCGCAGGCTTCACCGTGGTGGTGCCAGGTTTTGGTCACCGCGTCATAATGCTCGCCCGAGTTCGGGTAGACCACCAGCGGCAGCGGCGTCAGGCTTTGCAGATGCTTCAGCGCGGCCGTGGTGTTTTCCAGAGCGATACAGTTAATGCCCAGTGCGACAATGTGCGGCGAGTTTGCCAGCACGCTGACCACGTCACGCAGCGGCGTACCGTCGCTCAGGTGCTCGCTGTCCCGCAGGGTAAAGGAGAACCACGCCCGGGCGCGGGGATACTCGGCCAGAAGCGCCGCCAGCGCCTTAGTCTCGGCAAACGAGGGCAGCGTTTCGCAGGCCAGCAGGTCAGCGCCCGCGTCCAGCAGCGCTTCCACGCGCGGCCGGTGGAAGTCGGTAAATGCTTCCGCACTGCGCACGTAGTCGCCGCGATACTCTGAGCCATCCGCCAGATACGCGCCATACGGCCCAACGGATCCCGCCACCAGCAGCGTGCCCGCATGCGGATTTTCAGCCAGATACGCTTCACGCGCCTTACGTGCCAGCTCCACGCTTCTGCCAATAAGCGCCCGGGACTGCGCCTCGTCGAGGCCGCGTGCCGCAAAGCCCGCAGGCGTGGCCTGATAGCTGGCGGTGATCGCCACCTGCGCGCCCGCGCGGTAGTAATCCAGATGCACTTCGCGGATAAGCTCCGGGTTTTCCATCAGCACTTTGGCAGACCAGAGGCTGTCTGCCAGGTTACAGCCGCGCGCTTCCAGCTCCGTCGCCATCGCGCCATCCAGCACCACAAACGGCTGTTTTTCAAGGATGGCGGTAAGCGGATTATTCTGCGACATGTTCAGGCTCCTGCGATGTCATATTTCGGGTCAGGTAGTAGGCACCATAACACAGGGCGACAAACGGGATCCCGCAATAAAGGGCAATGCGCTGGCTTGGGTCAAACCACAGGCCGACACAGGCCACTACGCAGAGGATAAACCCGAGCACCGGCACCAGCGGATAGCACGGCGCGCGGTACTGCAGCGCAGAGAGCGGCTGCCCGGACTGCAGATGGCGACGACGGAAAACGAAGTGCGACGCGCAGATGCTGATCCAGACGGCCACCACCGCAAAGCCAGAAATCGCCGAGAGCGCGACAAACACCGTGTCCGGCGCCACCACGCTTGAGAACAGCGCCAGCACGCCGCCGAGCATAGAAACCGACAGCGCCGTCAGCGGCACGCCGTTTTTATTTACGCGGGCAAAACAGCGCGGGAGCGTTTTCTCATTAGAAAGCGACCACAGCATGCGCCCGGAGGCGTACAGCCCGGAGTTCGCCGCCGAGAGGATCGCCGTCAGGATCACGAAGTTAAAAATATCCGCCGCGTAAGGAATACCGACCTTTTCAAACACCAGCACGAACGGGCTCTTTTCCACGCCCGCCTGCTGCATCGGGATCAGCGCCGCCAGCACAAACACGGTACCGATAAAGAAGATAATGAGGCGCGCAATGGTAGTGCGGATCGCGACCGGAATCACCTTGTGCGGATTTTCAGTTTCCCCCGCCGCAATACCGATGAGCTCGGTCCCGGAGAAGGCAAAGTTCACCGCCACCATGGTCATCAGGATCGGCAGGCCGCCGTGCGGGAACCAGCCCTCGGCGGTGATGTTGCTTAAGCCCGGCGCGGGTGAACCATCCTGCATCGGGATAAAGCCAAAGACCGCCGCGCCGCCAAGAATAATAAAGGCGATGATGGTGATGACTTTCACCAGCGAGAACCAGAATTCGCCTTCAGCAAAGAAGCGCGTCGAGATGACGTTCAGGCCAAAAATCACCACGCAGAAGACCACGCACCACGCCCAGACGGGCACATGCGGGAACCAGTACTGCATACAGAAACCCGCGGCGGTGAAGCTCGAGCCGAGCGCTACCGTCCAGGTGAGCCAGTAGAGCCATGCCACGGTGTAGCCCGTCGCCGGGCCAAGATAGCGAGCGGCATAGACGTGGAACGCGCCGGTTTCCGGCATCGCCACGGAAAGTTCGCCCAGACACTGCATCACCAGCCAGACCACCAGCGCGCCTATCAGGTAGGCCAGCAGCGTGCCCGCTGCCCCGGTCGTGGAAATGATGTAGCCGGTATTGAAGAATAACCCTGTCCCAATCACGCCACCCAGCGAGAGCATAATCAGGTGGCGTGTTTTCATGGTGCGCTTAAGCTGCCCATTTTCTTGTTGTGTTTGCATATTACCTTCTATACGTATGGACATCTAAACATCCAAAGAAGGTGTGTTATACCGCGATTGTTAATAAAAAGCTAGATGACCAGACGCAAACGGGCGCGCCGCGCGCTGAGTCTGGGGTGGGTTGTGAGGATCACATAGAGAATCGGACGCCAGGCCATAAGCACCTCCGCAAGCAGATACTTACAGCATGGTGCGGGAAAAGGCGAACTTCGGTCAGTCGAAAGTGGTATCCGTGAAGAGCGGAGTCATACCGCAACACTGCCCGGCGCAAGGGTTGGTAATTCTCACAATCAGTTCTATAGTCGACACTGCTTATTCGTTACCAGGAATCACTATGCGCTTTAATGGACTGACTAAAGGTTTCTTTATTTTCATTCTCGCCCTCGTCACCTGGGCCTTCTTCGACGTGCTGTCGCCCTACTTCTCCGCCATTCTGTGGGCCGCCATTCTGACCGTTATCTTCAATCCGGTAAAAAACAAGCTGCGCGCCGCGCTGGGGGATCGCAACGGGCTGGCCTCGCTGTTGACCATCGGTATTATCTGCCTGATCGTCTTTATTCCGCTGATGGTGATCCTCTCCTCGCTCGCCATTGAGCTGAACGTGGTTTACACCAAACTGCAGGAGAACAATACCCAGTTCCCGGAAGTGGTGGCGAGCATCTTCAACCACCTGCCTGACTGGGCCAGCGGCTTCCTGGCGGACCACAATCTGACCAACGCGGCGCAGATTCAGAAAAAACTCTCCGATGTCGCCCTACAGGGCGGGCAATATCTCGCCGGCAGCGCGTTCCTGATCGGCAAAGGCACGTTTGGCTTTGCGATTAGCTTCGGCATTATGCTTTATCTGCTGTTCTTCCTGCTGAAAGACGGCCCGTATCTGGTGCGCCAGATCCTCGACTCTCTGCCGCTGTCTGATTTCGCCAAGCAGCACCTGTTCGCCAAATTCGTCGGCGTGTCGCGGGCCACGGTAAAAGGTACGGCGGCGGTGGCGGTTGTTCAGGGCATCCTCGGCGGGATTGCGTTTGCTATTGCCGGTATTGACGGCAGCGTGCTCTGGGGCGCTCTGATGGCATTCCTTTCCCTGGTGCCCGCCATCGGCTCGGCGATTGTCTGGGTGCCCGCCGCAATCTTCCTGTTCGCCACGCACCAGATCTGGCAGGGGCTGTTTATTGTCGGTTTCTTCGTGATAGTCGTCGGACTGGTGGACAATATCCTGCGCCCGCTGCTGGTCGGAAAAGACACCAAAATGCCGGACTACCTGATTCTGATCTCCACCCTCGGCGGCATGGAGCTGTACGGCATTAACGGCTTTGTGATTGGGCCGCTCATTGCCGCGCTGTTTATCGCCTGCTGGAACCTCTTCTCAGGGCGCGATCACGAAGGTAACGCCGAAGAGCTGGACCCCGACTTCATCGAAGAAGGAAAAAATCCTCCAGATTTGTAAGGTCGTGACGATAAAGACCACACCAGGCGGCACTGAGCCGCCTTTTTTTTCGCCTTAAATCAGACGTTTTCTATAATTTGAAGAACGCCATCCTACTCATGTCGTAAAAGGATCATCTGGTGCGAATCGCGACGATAACAAACTGGGCCTATGGGGCCACGGTCTGCCTGACCATCGCCTCCGGCATCATCATGCTGATGGCGTCCAATGCGGATAACCTCGAGCGCCAGGCCGTTGAACAACGGCAGAAATTTGATCAGCTGACGGAAGATATTGAAACCGATATCTGGGCGCAGTCTGATTTAGCACGGCTGTACGTCATCAAAAAAGATCCTCAGGCTCTCAAGGAATATAACCAGGCAGAAAACAGTCTGAAGCGCATCGAGCTTCGGCTGGAAAAGCTGCAGGATAATGGCGCATCGGATGAAGAACTGGCCCTGCTGCATGAAGGAATAAAGATCGTCGATGAGCTGCAGGACGAACAGCAAACCGCCCTCGCCAGCCTTGAACGCGGAGAAGACGCCCAGGCCGTAGCCTTGCTCTATGGTCAGCCCTATGAGCAGGAGCTTGAGCGCGCGCAGAATCAACTCGATCACTTCCGCCAGATACTCGATAAGCGCGTCATCGCCGCCGTTCAGGAGGCGACAAAAAAATCGAAAGCGCTGCGTACCGCCTCTGAGCTGACGGTCGGCCTGACCGCCCTGCTGTTCCTGTTTGTGCTCGGCTTTATATTAAAACGCCGCGTGCTGCGCCCCGTGGTCCGCCTGAGCGACGTGGTGCACCGTCTGGCATCCCAGGATTACGCGGTTGAAACGCCCAATTTCAACCAGATTGATGAGATAGGCGATATGGCACAGGCCATCAGCATCTTTCGTGAAAACGGCCTGGCGCGGCAGCGTCTGGAAAAAGAGCGCGATGCCGACTGGGCCATCCGCGAGCTGCTGGCGCGCATGACCCAGCGGCTGCAGGGGTGTGAGAACTTTAACGATGTGATTAACGTGGCGGAGCTGTTTGCTCCCAATATCGCGCCGGGGATCGCGGGCCGACTCTACGTCCTTGACCGCGAACCGTGGCAGATGCGCTGCGTAGCGCAATGGCTCTCGCCGGTTGGGGAAGAGACGACGTTCCATCCGGACGAGTGCTGGGCCGTGCGTCGCGGGCAGAGTCACCCGCCGGTGAACGGCGAGCCGGATATTGCCTGCTACCATCTTCCCGCATCACAGGCGGAAAGCGCGCTTTGCGTGCCGCTTATCGCTCAGGGCGAGGCCATTGGCCTGCTCTCCTTCCAGAATATCACAGCGGACAATGCCCCTTCTCGCGCGTATCTGGAACTGATGGCCGAGGCGCTCGGGCTCGCGCTGGCCAACCAGCGTCTGCGCGACGCGTTGCTGGAAAAAGCGTTGTTTGACCCGCTCACCGGCCTGCGTAACCGTCATCATCTGGAAGATACCCTGCAAACCCAAACGGCGCAGGCGATACGCACTGGCGTACCGTTAAGCTGCATGATGATTGATATTGACCACTTCAAGAGCATCAACGACCGTTTCGGTCATGAAGCAGGCGATCTGGTGATCAAAAGCGTGGCGTCAATTGTTCAGCGGGCCGCACATGATAACGGGCTGGCATTCCGCTACGGGGGCGAGGAGTTTCTGGTGCTGCTTTCCGGTGCCGATGAAGCAGAAGCGTACGCCTGCGCGCAGAAGATTTACACCAGCGTGCATGAGCTGTCGATTCGCTACGGGCTGACCGAGATTGGGCCGGTGGACGTGTCGATTGGCATTGCCAGCTACCCACAACATGCCCAGACCGACAACCTGCTGCGCGCTGCGGATGTGGCGCTATACCGGGCAAAAGAGCTGGGACGCGCGCGGATTGTGAGTTTTGGAATGCTGGAGGCGGGCTGACGCTGATTCTCGCGCCCTGACTTTCCCCGATTCAGGCGCGCGTGATAGCCCAAAGCACCACAATCCCCAGGGCATTGCTCCGCTTTTCCACATACAGGGTGGTATCGGAATAAACGTTACCCTGCGGGTTACAGATGCGGATCTCTTTTTTTAATTCCGGCTCGTAGACTTCCGCACCCGAGCAGCTGTGGCGGGTACTGGACTCATACCGGTAAGGTTTGCTCCAGGCCGAATAGACCCCCTCCAGCAGCCAGGCCGTTGTAAAGACCACGAACATGGCAACCGGCAGGCTGCAAATAAAGAAGCCGAGGTAGATTTTTACCGCGTCAGCAAGGCGCTTACCTTTCAGTCTCCCCTTTCTGATGAAATAGACCATCGGCACCAGCGCCAGCAGCAACGTCCCACAGGCAAGGTACTGCTCCCCGCGGATCGAAAGGTATGTCACGCGGTAAATGTTGACTGACCAGACCACAAAACCCGATATCAATGCTATCCCGCCCGCGATGAGAGGGATCCACAAGGAAAAACGCGCTTTTTTCATGGTGGACTCGTCCTTGTCATTCTTGTCGGGTCAGAAGGTCAATCATTGCCCGGGTGGCTGCTGACTGACGTGGGTGCGGGGCAAACAGCACGGAGAAAGGTCGCGATCGTCCCCGAAGGTGCGGCAGCACCTCAACTAACTGGCCGCGCTCTATTCTGTCGCGAACGATAAATTCATAGCTCTGGCAGATCCCCATCCCCTGCTCCGCCAGCGAAACCACGCCGAGTACATCGTCTGATATTTCGATAGTTGAACCCGGCATCCAGTCAATATCGCGCCCTTCGTCATGAAATACCCAGGGGGCGATACGCCCGGTGCGCGGCATGATAAACGGCAGGCACTGATGTCGCTGCAGCTCTTCCAGCGTCCGAGGCTTTCCTCTCCGATGCAGGTAGTCCGGAGAGGCGACCAGAAGCAATGCCGCGTCTTCCAGCTTACGCGCCACCAGCCCGCTGTCAGGCAACTGCCCCAGACGGATCGCCAGATCGAACCCCTCTGCGATCAGGTCAACGTTGCGATTAGTAATGTTCAGCTCCACCTGTACGCGCGGGTAACGTTGATTATAGTGCGCCAGCAGCGGCGGCAGGCGGTAATGGGCATAGGTGGTCGGGACACTCATTCTCACGCGACCGGTCAGCTCCCCCTCCTGACCCCGGCCAACGCGTTCGGCGTCATCGAGAAGAGAAAACGCTGAGCGAGCCTGCTCAAGATAGACGCGTCCGGCTTCGGTCAGCCCCACCCGGCGGGTCGTGCGCTGTAACATCTGTCGTCCAAGACGCGCCTCCAGGCGAGTAACCGCGCGGCTCAGTACCGAAGGGGTGGTTGAAAGGGCAACCGCTGCGCCCGTAAATGAGCCGTGTTCAACCACAGCAATGAACACTTCAACGTCGCCTAGGTAATCGAATTTCCGGCTCATTTTGCTCTCTCAGGAACAAATGTTTTTCAATTTGGCTAATTTATCTCCCGTTGGGCGATGAGTAAAGTGGCCAGCATTCATCACCTGAACGTTCCACTGGAGCCTGTCAATGTTCAACCGCCCCCTTATTCTGCCCGCCATCGCAATGGCGGCGCTGTTCTCTTTCCCGAGTGTTGTCAACGCGGCGAACCACGCGCCTCTGGATCGCTGGCGAAGCTATGCCGGTGTGAGCTGGGATACCGCTCAAGACGGAAAGATACCGGCGGCGTTCTCCGGTTCGGTCAATGCTCCTATTGCGGGTATCCACTTTGATGCAAAGGACCGGGCCTTTGTCAGCACGCCCCGGCTGGTTTCCGCCGCAGCACCCGCCACGTTAAGCATTCTGGATACAACGGTACAGTCCGGCCCTGCCCGCCTGACGGCGTTTCCCTCCCGCGAGGGGAATGCGGTGAACACCGATCCCGCTCAGAGCCTGCGTAACGTGCTCGGTTTTTATATTGACCGTAAAAACGGCTGGCTATGGGCGCTGGACATGGGGTTTGTTGCAGGGGAAACAGAGTCCCCCGTGGGGTCGCAAAAACTGGTCGTGCTGGATCTCAGCTCAGGCCGAACCATTAAACGTATCGCCCTGGACGGCGTAGCGGACCGCAAGGCAAGTTTCCTTAATGATGTGGTTGTCGATGAGAACCGCCGTGTCGCCTATATCTCCGACAGCGGCTCGCGGAGTGCTCCTGAAAACCAGGTAGGACTAATTATCGTTGATTTCGCCGCCGGTATGGCTCGACGCGTGCTCGATCGTCATCCTGCGCTGCAGATTGAGCCTGGCGTTAACGTCGTCTCGCACGGGACTGAAGTCTGGCCTGGTAAACCATTACTGATAGGTATCAATGGCATTGCGCTTTCACCCGATGCGGGCACGCTGTACTGGACGGTGACAACCGGCACGCACGCCTATGCGGTACCGACTGCGATACTGAGGCAGCCCGCGTCAACCGATGCGCAAATTGCCGGGCAGATCCGCAATCTGGGGAGCGTGGGGGGCAACACCGACGGAATGGTGACAGATGTAAAAGGTAACCTCTACATTACCGATGTTACACGCAATGGCATCGTCAGATACGATCCTAAAACCCATTCCATGTCGCTGATTGCGGCAAGCGAAGAGGTGCGCTGGCCAGACACGCCGGCAATCCGTCCGAACGGAGACCTGGTATTTACCTCGAGTCGCCTCAATGACCACTTCGCGGGAGCCGTTAAACCGGGGGAAGAACGCTATGATTTGTGGCGCTTGCCTCTCAGTGCTTTACAAAAATAAGAGCAAGTAAACCAGGAGCCCAGCATAAATGGGCTCATAATTTCAGATGATTTTATTTCCTTAAAAGCTGCACGTGATGTCTTTCTCCCGCTCAGAAGGAAGTGGTGAAGATTACGTTCCAGGGAATTGTAGTGAGGCGCGTTTTACTTCGCGCTTCACCGAAGTAACGCACGTTTGCACAAAGTAGGCTGGGCCTCCGCTACTCAAAGGATAAAAAATGAAAACCCAGCAGGTCGATTTTGCTTCTTTATATTTTGGTACACCGGTCGCCATTATCTCCAGCCAAAATCCTGACGGTTCAACAAACCTGAGCCCGATCTCGTCGTGGTGGATCCTTGACCGGAATATCGTGTTCGGGCTTGGCACCTCCGGAAAGTGTTATGAAAATATCACGGGTAATCCCGATATTGTCCTGAACATACCGGACAGCAGGCTCTGGCAGAATATTGAAGCTATCGCAGATAAAACGGGGAAAGCATCGCCACCGGAATGGAAGAAAAAGATGGGATATGTTTTTGAACAGGACAAGTTTAGCTGCGGAAATTTCCACAAAGAAAAGGCGGTAACGATTAACTCGTTGAGAATTAAGGAGTGTCCTGTACAAATAGAGGCTAAAGTTTGTGGAAGATCGCCGCTGACCGGTTCGCAGGGGAGCCTGGTGTCCGTTGATGCCATGATAACCTGCGTCCACATATCTGAAGCATTATTAATTCGTACTCAGAGAGGTGTAAAATTTAATGTGGAGAAATGGAACCCCCTCTATTACATATTTCGCCACTATTTCACGCTGGGTCACCGACTCGGTCAAAATTTCCGACACGATGAGTAATTCGGTCTTATGACAGCGGAAAGATTTAAACTTTTCGTGATATTCTTTCTTTACGCCCCTTAGTTCCTATACTCGAGCCATATTCGCCACTGTATTACCACATGTCATGCACGATACGTTGTGCATGACAGGTGATGGTATTTTGTTCTGGAAAAACGTCTATGTCGAAACTGGATTTGAGGTCCAAAAAAACCTGGGGCGCGCTGGCTGCGATCGCCGTTGTCGCCGGTACGCTGGCTTCTGCTTTTGCATGGACGGCGGGCTGGCTTGGGTCACGCACGGTCAGCCAGGCACTGGTGGGTGAAACACCGAAACCCTTCCCGCCAGGTTTTCGTCGCGCGCATGGAAAAGGCGTCTGCTTTGCCGGTACCTTTACGCCAAACGGCTCGGCTGATTCCCTTTCAACCTCCCGCCTCTTCTCGCAGCAGGAAGTGCCCGTGGTGGGCCGATTCTCTATTGGTACTGGCGATCCCCATGCCCCGGATAGTACGACCAAAACCCTGAGCATGGCGCTGCTGCTGAAGACAGATGACAAGCAACAATGGCGAATGGCGATGAACAACGAGCCTTTCTTCGCCACGCACAGCCCGGAAGGTTTTCTGGCCTTGCGAAAAGCCACTGCTATTGATGCAGCCACCGGAAAACCGGACCCGCAGCGTCTCAAAGACTTTTTAAAAGCGTACCCTGAGGCGGAGAAATATCTTAAATGGGCGGCACAAAAACCCGCGCCCGGCAGCTTCGCGGGCGCGACGTTTTACAGCATTAACGCCTTTTACCTTGTGAACGCGCAGGGGGATCGCCAGGCCGTTCGCTGGATGATGCGTCCGCACGAGCCTTTCCTGTCGATAAGCGATGAGCAACGACAGAAAGCCGATGACAACTTCCTGTTTGAAAACCTGCGTCAGCGCCTGGCGCAGAAGCCGCTCTACTGGGATTACGTTTTGCAGCTCGCACAGCCGGGCGATCCGGTAGACGATCCTTCCCAGCCATGGCCGGACGATCGCAAAAAGATGGTGGCCGGCACGCTGGAAGTGACGCGCGTCGAAGCACAATCCACAGGCGCGTGCCGCGACGTTAACTTTGATCCTTCTGTCGTTCCAGCAGGCGTTGCGGTGTCTGACGATCCCATCTTAAACGCCCGCTCTGCTGCCTACTCCCACTCTTTCAGCCGCCGCGAGCGGGAAATCGGCTACGGCAAGGCCACCGAAGCCGTGCAAAAGCAGGAGGTAAAATGAGCTCGAATAAAGATATGCGAGAGCACGCGCCGCAGCATTTCAATATCCTGGCGCGAAGCCTGCACTGGCTGATGGCGGTGATGATCCTGGCGATGCTGTTCATCGGTGTCGCGATGATGACGTCGTTGCATCACCGGATTTGGTTAATCGACCTGCACCGGCCGCTGGGTGTCGCCATTTTACTGCTGGCACTGGTGCGTCTGGTCAACCGGCTTCTTAGCCGGACGCCGCCACTTCCTGCCGATTTGCCCGTCTGGCAGGTGCTTGCCGCAAAGGCATCACACTGGATGCTGTATGCGCTAATGCTGGCAATGCCGCTGCTGGGCTGGGCGCAACTGTCGGCAGCCGGCCTGCCGATTGTGATGTTTGATGGCGTCAACCTGCCGGCGATTGTCCCTGCCAGTCCAGCACTGTATGCCTGGTGTCACGACGCCCATAGGCTTCTGGCAAAGCTGCTTTTTGCTGTGGTGCTGGTCCATCTCTCTGCGGCACTCGTTCATGCATGGATCTACCGGGACGCAGTGTTTTCCAGCATGGCGAAAGGGGGTAAGTCGGCGGCGGCCACCCAGGATGGCCTCAAGTAAGCAAAGCGGTATGGGATACGCACAATCTGATGTTCGTGTCCTCGCTTATCAACGTCATCCTGAAACTACGGACACAACCGGGGCGCGTATTTAGTCTCCAGATTCGCGTCCCAAAAAGCCACGGACATCCAAAAATTGTCGCGGAAGTTAATATCAATCAATTAAAGCGATTATTTTTTAAACAGAAGAGCATTTATGCCCGCAATTTTAGCTTTTATCAAAAAGTTAAGCGTCGCTCGAGTATCAAACACCCTGCCACCTGCAACACCTAACTCATTGATTAAAATGAGTTTATATCAATAAAAACGATAAAACCCCTTACTTCCCAACAAAATATATCAACTCGTGTGATATCTAAATTATAATTCTTATACTTACGTTAAAAAGGTGGAGGTCAAAATGCGATTAACCCTACTGCTGTTATGCTGTCTTGTACAAAGTGTAACCTGGGCTGGCGACCTGCCAAAACCAGTTGGTAAACCCATTTTAACGATTTACGGTAATATAGAAAATACCAACGAAAATGGAAAAGCAGTGTTTGATCTCGCCAGCCTTGAAAAACTTGGAGTAGTGAGTTTCGAGACGACCTCCCCCTGGTATAACGGTCGTACGAAGTTTGAGGGTGTCCCAATGAGCAAGCTCATGGATTATGTGGGTGCAAAAGGTACAAACGTTAATGTTATTGCGCTCAATGATTACTCAACCGTCATCCCTCTCAGCGACTTTAAAAAATACAACGCCATACTTGCCTTAAAGGTCAATGGCGAATATATGCGCATCCGCGATAAAGGCCCATCGTTCATTGTATACCCCTATGACAGTCTTCCTGAGTTGAATAATCAGATTTATTACTCACGATCAGCATGGCAGGTTAGCAAAATGAAGATTGAGTAGTCGTTCAGGAGAACATAATGAACAGGATACTGGTTGGTATCATTTTTTCTCTTTTTATCACGACAGGATATATTGCATTCCTTGTTTACGATCGACAGCAGGAATTGCAAAAACTGACTCAATACACTGAGTCCTGGTCCGTGGCACAACTGGTATCAGAGTATTACCGTTTTGAATCATGGCTTGGTCTATACGCAACCGATACCGATGACGTTACGATAGACCAGGTCCGCATGCGCCTCGAAATTATGCTTAGCCAGGCCGATTTAATGAAGGGGGGAGATTTAGGTCGCTACATTGACAGCGATAAAACGCATCAGGAGCTGGCTTTACGCTTAGAAAAAATACTGACCTATCTCGATAGTCATCTTGAAAAAATGAGCCATCCGGAGTTAAAGGCATACCTTACAAATATGCATGAGCTCGATGCACCGCTCAGCCAGCTGTCTGCAACGGCATTAACAAAAGATATTAACACTGTTAATGAATCCAACAACAAAATACAAATACTGTATTATATTTACTCCGCACTTTCTTTGCTCCTGGTTATTTTAAGCTTTATTCTTGGCTTCCTAATGATCTACCAGAATAAAAACATTCTGAAAGCACATATGCAGGTCAAAAGCCTGGCTGATGAACTTCAAATATCAAAAGAAAAACTGCAAATTCAGAACTCGAAGCTGGAGTATGATGTTTATCATGACTCCCTCACCGGCATGAAAAACCGCCTTTTCTTCTGGGACGATCTCAACAAAATTAATCTTCAGGCAGATAAAAATCATGTCCCCGTCACGGTGATGTTATTTGATTTAGACCGCTTCAAAGAGGTCAACGATACCTATGGCCACGATACGGGAGATTTGCTCCTGAATCAGGTATCCCGACGGCTGACCTCGATGAGCAGCGCAACGGATACGTTTTACCGTTTAGGCGGAGACGAGTTCGCCCTTCTGTCGAGTGGACTCACCGAAACTGCTGCCGTTTCACGCGCCAAAGAAATCAGCGAGCATATTAGCCAGCCCTACACGATAAATAACCAGCTGATAAAAATCGCCACCTGCGTGGGTATCGTTTTATCTGATAATGAACGACGCTCTGATTATCTTTATAAATTTGCCGATCTGGCGCTCTACGAAGCCAAAAAAGAGGGTTCACAGCAGATAAAAGTTTTCCGTCAATGGATGCTGCAAAAGTTGCAGGAAAGCAGAACTCTTGAACATGATATGGCACTGGCGATCGATAACCGTGAATTCGTTGTTTATTATCAGCCTATTGTCGATTCATTCAGCAATGAGATTTACGGCTATGAAGCGCTGATTCGCTGGATACACCCGGTGAAGGGGATGCTTGCCCCAGATTATTTTATTTCCGTCGCTGAAAAAACGGGGATGATCAATCAGATCGGCAAAACCGTGCTTGAGCTTGCCTGCCGGGAAGCAGTTTCCTGGGCCGTTCCGGCAAGGATCTCTGTAAACGTTTCGCCTATTCAGTTGGGTAATAAATCTTTTACAACGATGGTGCAGTCCATCCTGAAAGAGACTGGGTTACCGGCTAGCCGACTTGAGTTAGAGGTAACGGAGTCTTCACTCTTCAGTGACAGCAACATGCCGATCACTATTCTCAAAAAGCTCAGAGCGCTGGGTGTAAAAATTTCTATCGATGATTTCGGAACGGGTTATTCGTCACTCTCACGACTGAGCGAACTCAATTTTGATAAAATAAAAATCGACAAATCCTTTGTGAATCCGATATCTACGCAGGATGATGCCCTTAATATCGTTAAGTTAATTACCGGCATGGCGAAGAGCCTCAATATGCGGGTTATTGCAGAAGGTGTTGAAACCGAAGCGCAGCTTGAACGCCTTCAGGCGCTTGGCTGCGATCTCGTGCAGGGATACCTGTTCGGAAAACCCCAGGCTGAGATTGACAGTAAGATTAGATACGGTTGAAATGGTTGTCCGGTAGTTTATGGCCCAAAATCATATAGACGATTGATAATCAAAGGTTAAGCAATGAAAAAAACAGCCCCGGCCTATACGCCTGTTGATTTATCTCGTTGGCCAAGGAAGGAGCATTTTGAAGTCTTCCAGTCATTTGCTGAATGCACAATTAACCAAACCGTTCTGATCGACATTACCGCGCTGAGAAAACACATCAAAGAAGTTGGCTGGAAGTTTTACCCGACGATCATTTTTCTCCTGTCTGAAATTATGAACAGGCATCCTGAGTTCCGCATGGCTATGAAGGACAATGAGCTTGTCATATGGAATGAAGTTCATCCCAGCTACACCATTTTCCACCCTGAAACTGAGACGTTTTCGTCATTGTGGAGCCACTATGACGGCAATATTCATCACTTCCAGAACACGTATGCAGAAGATACGGCCCGCTATGGAAATATCCTTTCGTACTGGCCTAAGGAAGAATCCCGGGAAAATGTCTTTTTCGTCTCGTCTATTCCGTGGGTAACGTTTACCAACTTTAATATGAACATTGCGCACATGAAGAACTTCTTTTCGCCTATGTTCACGTTTGGAAAATACTACGAACAGGATGGAAAAGTACTGCTGCCGCTCGCGGTGCAGGTCCATCATTCAGTGTGCGATGGCTTCCATGTGGCAAGGATGTTTAATGAGTTGCAGGAGATGTGTGATGGTTTGTCGGGGCTGTCAGAGGAACCTGGCGCATGATGCGTAAGAAGTGTTGATGGTTTCCATCTGGCAGGAGCGGGTGTGAGAAGCCTACCGGCCTTTCATTATTTTGTGCGCTTTCCATGTGAGGCCACACCGTATCCAGCAGAGGACCATAGAAATCTGCGTTCCTGCACGTTATGGAGACGGCACACTGCGCCACTATCGATGAGAATGTCTGCCGGGAACGCTGCCCAAAGGGCAGGTTCTTTTCGGGGGCATCGATGCTGACGAGACGAACACACATGAGCCTGTTTTAAGGTTCTGCGCTTCCCCTGTCAGGCTGGAGGCGTACCCAATAATTTACTGGCGGCGCTGGAAACTAACGCTATGGTAAATCACGTGCTTTTAACAAAACGATTGCATGGTCAAGCTGCTTGTAGAGTTTGTGTCTCAAATCGTCTAACTCGTCATTTTCCCGAATTAGAGGTAATCCATTTTTATGAAGAACAATATCGTTAAATGATCCCATCCCGCCGTAGAGTTTTTTCAACGAGTAAATGGATGACTCACAATCAACATCGAGCTCGATGGCTAGTTTTTCGAATGTTTTTGCCCATGAAGCCTCATCATTTGAGGAGAGGATTTTGATGATATCTGTTACCGTTTTCTTTATTTCATTTTTCATTTCAAACCACCACTTCCAAGTATCTTAACGCCAGGTATTTTCCACGGGGTAGGTATCACAACTTGCTCAGAGCCACCGGAAAAAAGGTCTGTTTGATAGCCAACTTCTCCAACATATACTTTCGTTCCAGCGGGTATTTGTATCTTGTGATAGCTATCAAGAGGGGATTCACTTCCGTTAGGCCATTTGGGGAGCAGGGCCTTATCTATTCTGGTCTGGAGCACTCCCTGAGGTTGTTCATATCCGAAAAACTGACCTAATGGTCGGCCCTCAATGCCACCTCTGTAGAAACTCGTGTCTGTTGATAGCGTGATCTCTTTATATGTACCACTGGAGAAGGTTTCAGCCAGCTCTTTAGGTAATGGTCCGGGTTTTATCATCGAGTACTCACCCTCGACTTTTCCCAGAACATGAAGATTGCTAAGCTCTCTCGCCGTCCCCAGTCTGCCCAGGCCAAGGCCCGCAGCAAAAGAAGCACCAGCGATAATCAGCCCTTTATTATCCATAACCTGATCGTAACCCGCCGGTGCATCACCACCAAGCTGCTGCGCGGTCTGACGGAATCCCTCGATATTGCCATTATAGATCCCACCCGCGGCCAGCAACCGACCGGCAGTTTTGCTGTTGATGGTTTTTGCGGTCTGGGCATGTTGCACCGGTGCCGCATGGCGGACCTGATATCTCGGGCGATTCAGTTGCCGGGACAGAATGTGTCGGAGTCGGGTTTGAAGGAACAGAGGCAGGTCATTGCGAAGGTCACCGGATGTCGTCAGCACGCCCGAAATGACATGGCCGGTGATGTCTTTTCTCAGCAGAACGAGCTTCCCGGATTTGATGTCGTCGAGCGTGTCACGGTATGCCATCCAGGGATGTTGCCAGTGGTACAGTTGATACCGGCTGACAAACCGGGAGTAGCCCTGTGGCAAATTCCACTCCTGAATGATGCGGTTAGGCCTTGCAGTATCTGCGAGGTCTCCTGCCGCCGTATCCGGGTGAATAATGTGAGGAATGTCCTCAAGGTAGATGTCGTCCAGTGACATTGCCTGGCTGTGATGAAGCATGTTGCCCCTTTTACGCTACCGTTATGTGCCACATTATCGCTCATTCCGGAAACCTGGCAAAGACACGAATATAGAAGGTAATGGCCGGTTGTGTGGCTATTAGGAACGGGTTCTGCACACTGAGAAGAAAGCACACTGCTGCGAAAGATGACAGACAACCCACATTAGCGTCCCATCCGAACGCAAATGATGACGAAGATCTGTTGGTTGTTTAACCACGGACTGCGCAGACCGAACAGGAACATATATACAATCCTATACACATTCTGTATCGGATTCTACTGGATGGTTACGGACTACGATGGACTAAAACCTAGTAAAACCGTGATAAAACAGAGTGTTTATGGATTGATACGGACGTTTGGGGAAGTTGAGATGGTGCCGATAATAGGAGTCGAACCTACGACCTTCGCATTACGAATGCGCTGCTCTACCAACTGAGCTATATCGGCCCTGAGAGGCCGGTTACGAGTGTAACCACGTGGCAAAAGGTTAGATCTAACCGGGTGATGCGTCAATGCCCTTTTGAATCAAACGGCTACTTTTGCATCACCCGCGATTATTTACGCACGAATCGTATCGTCACCGAAGCCGATCCACTTATACGTGGTCAGTGCTTCCAGCCCCATCGGACCGCGCGCGTGCAGTTTCTGCGTGCTGACCGCCACCTCAGCGCCGAGTCCGAACTGACCGCCGTCGGTGAAGCGGGTGGAGGCATTCACATACACCGCAGAAGAATCCACTTCGTTCACGAAGCGATCGGCATTGCGCAGCGTACGCGTCAGGATGGCGTCAGAATGCTGCGTGCCATGCTCACGGATGTGCGCAATGGCGTCGTCGAGATCGCTCACGATTTTCACGTTCAGATCCAGTGACAGGAACTCATCGTCGTACTGCTCCGCGTTGACGGGAACGACGTTAGCCGGGCCATCCTGCAGCAGTGCGAGCGCACTGGCGTCAGCATGCAGCGTCACGCCGCTCTCTGCCATCTGTTTGCTCAGGGCCGGCAGGAAGGCGTTTGCAATGTCCTGATGCACCAGCAGCGTTTCCACGGTGTTACAGGTGCTCGGACGCTGGGTCTTCGCGTTAACGATAATCTTCAGCGCCGGTGCAATCTCAGCGCTGTCGTCTACCACTATATGGCACACGCCAATACCGCCGGTGATCACCGGAATCGTCGACTGCTCGCGGCACAGCTTGTGCAGGCCCGCGCCACCGCGTGGGATCAGCATGTCGATGTATTTGTCCATGCGCAGCATTTCGTTGACCAGCGCGCGGTCCGGGCTCTCGATGGCCTGTACGGCACCCGCCGGTAAGCCACACTCTTCCAGCGCCTGCTGAATGACTTTCACCGTCGCGGCGTTGGTGCGCCAGGTCTCTTTCCCACCGCGCAGAATGGCGGCGTTGCCGGTTTTCAGGCACAGGGAGGCGACATCCACCGTCACGTTTGGACGGGCTTCATAAATAACGCCGATAACGCCGAGCGGCACGCGACGGCGCTCCAGGCGTAAACCGCTGTCCAGCAGCCCACCGTCAATCACCTGCCCTACCGGGTCGGCCAGATTGCATACCTGACGAACATCGTCGGCAATCCCTTTCAGGCGGGCCGGGGTCAACGCCAGACGGTCGAGCATCGCTTCGCTCAGACCGTTGCGGCGCGCTTCCAGTAAATCCTGCTCGTTGGCGAGCAAAATCTCCTGGGACTGTGATTCGAGATAATCAGCGATTTTTTCCAGCACGCGGTTTTTCTCGCGGCTGGAAAGGAGCGCCAGTTTATAAGAGGCGGCCTTCGCGGCGGCGCCCATTTGTTCCAGCATGTTCTGGCTCCTTAACGAATAATCATGTCATCGCGATGCACGGCAACCGGGCCATATTCATAGCCCAGAATGGCGTCGATCTGCTGCGAATGGTGACCCGCGATGCGGCGCAGGGCATCGCTGTTATAGCGGCTTACGCCGTGGGCGATGTCGCGGCCTTCGAGGTTACGAATACGGATCACTTCACCACGGGAGAAGTTGCCTGTCACGCTTTTAATTCCTTTAGGAAGTAATGAACTTCCTCGTTCCAGAATCGCGGCGGTTGCCCCTTCATCGACGACGAGTTCGCCCGCAGGCGGCGCGCCAAATATCCAGCGCTTACGGTTTTCCAGCGGGGATTCCTGAGCGTGGAAGCGGGTGCCGACGGAGATGCCTTCCATCACGTCGCCAATCACGCCAGGGCGGCTGCCGGCCGCAATAATGGTGTCGATACCGGCGCGGCACGCCACGTCAGCGGCCTGCAGCTTGGTCCCCATACCGCCCGTTCCGAGGCCGGACACGCTGTCACCGGCGATGGCGCGCAGCGCATCATCGATGCCGTGAACGTCGGTAATCAGCTCGGCTTCCGGGTTAGCGCGCGGATCGGCGGTGAACAGCCCCTGCTGATCGGTCAGCAACAGTAATTTATCGGCGCCAGCCAGAATAGCGGCCAGCGCAGAGAGGTTATCGTTATCACCCACTTTGATTTCAGCGGTAGCAACGGCATCATTCTCGTTAATGACCGGAACGATATTATTGTCCAGCAGCGCGCGCAGGGTATCGCGGGCGTTCAGGAAGCGCTCTCTGTCTTCCATATCCGCACGCGTCAGCAGCATCTGCCCGACATGAATGCCATAGATAGAGAACAGCTGTTCCCAGAGTTGAATGAGTCGGCTTTGTCCCACGGCGGCCAGCAGCTGTTTGGAGGCGATCGTCGCGGGGAGTTCGGGGTAACCCAGGTGTTCACGCCCGGCGGCAATCGCCCCGGAGGTCACAATCACAATACGATGCCCTGCGGCATGTAACTGAGCGCACTGACGTACAAGCTCAACAATGTGGGCGCGATTTAGGCGGCGCGATCCGCCTGTTAAAACACTGGTACCGAGTTTTACCACCAGCGTCTGGCTGTCACTCATGATTCTCTGCCGTTCAACGATAAGGGAAAGTAATGTCAAACGAACGTTTTAACAGGAGTCAGCCCCGTTGCCAACTGCCTTAGCACATCGCGAAACACTTTGTTGCGCGGGATCAGGAAGCGTAGCGGGAGAATATGACAGTTTTATTACCGAAATAATAAATCACAGTTTTTTAAAATTATTCTTAGTTTGTCATAAAAGTTTCATTCCAGAACGATAAAACCCTTCCTGTTTTTTCACGGGACTTAAGCATGAGCTTATCGTCCAGCGAATTTTTTAGCGCGTTTATAAGACAGGATCGAAAATGAAAAAGAGCACTCTGGCATTAATGGTTATGGGCGTAGTGGCTTCTGCATCCGTTCACGCAGCTGAAGTTTATAATAAAAATGGTAATAAGCTGGACGTGTACGGCAAAGTGAAAGCCATGCACTACATCAGCGATGATGCTACCAAAGATGGCGATCAGACTTACGTTCGTTTCGGTTTTAAAGGCGAAACGCAGATTAACGATCAGCTGACGGGCTATGGCCGTTGGGAATCTGAATTTGCAGGTAACAAAGCCGAGAGCGACTCTACTCAGAAGACGCGTCTGGCGTTCGCAGGCCTGAAGCTGAAAAACTTTGGTTCACTGGATTACGGTCGTAACCTGGGTGCCCTGTATGACGTCGAAGCATGGACCGATATGTTCCCTGAGTTCGGTGGCGACTCTTCCGCGCAGACCGATAACTTCATGACCAAGCGTGCGACCGGTCTTGCCACTTACCGTAACACCGACTTCTTCGGCGCGGTTGACGGCCTGGACATGACCCTGCAGTACCAGGGTAAAAACGAAAACCGTGACGCCAAGAAACAGAACGGTGACGGTTTTGGTACCTCTCTGACCTATGACTTCGGCGGCAGCGATTTCGCCGTCAGCGGCGCCTACACCAACTCTGACCGCACCAACGCTCAGAACCTGCTGGCGCGTGGCCAGGGCCAGAAAGCAGAAGCCTGGGCAACCGGTCTGAAATATGACGCGAACGATATTTATCTGGCTGCAATGTATTCAGAAACCCGCAATATGACGCCAATTTCCGGTGGGTTTGCAAATAAAGCGCAGAACTTTGAAGTGGTCGCACAATATCAGTTCGACTTCGGTCTGCGCCCGTCCCTGGGTTATGTCCAGTCTAAAGGCAAAGATATCGAAGGTATTGGCGACGAAGATCTGGTCAAATATATTGACGTTGGCGCGACCTATTACTTCAACAAAAATATGTCCGCTTTTGTTGATTATAAAATCAACCAAATTGACGACAAAAATAAACTGGGCGTGAGCAGCGATGACATCGTTGCACTGGGTATGACTTACCAGTTCTAAGATTATCCGAATAAGAAAATCCCGGCAGTTGAGCCGGGATTTTTTTTGCCCGGTGGCGCTGTGACGCTATCAGGCAGTCAGCTTCACCGCTTCGCTGGAAAAGTCATCTGCGGGTTCGAACTTGAGATCCAGAGTCGCCAGCAGTGCGCTCGCTTTGTCGTGAAACTCTTTCAGGGTGTATTCCAGGCGGTCAATGACTTCCTGATCTTTAATGGTGGTCGCCTGCCAGTTGCCGTCTTTATTAAACAGGCCAAACTGGTAGCTATACGTAAAGCGTTTTTCCTCTGCTTCCATTTCCATCCACCAGCCCCAGAATTCACGTTTTTCGGGTGCAGGCTTCACGTTGACGCATACAGCCAGGCAGTCGAAAAAAAAGCGATTCTCTTCACACTGCTCTTCTCGAATATACGGGCCAAGAGCCATGAACTTCTTAATCAATCTACTTTTCGGGTGTCCACTCGGTAACGTCATTGCGATCTCCTTTTGTGAAGCCACTGTTTTACCAAACCAGCGAAATTTAGCAATCTATTAACACAATCTCTGAGCGATCCAGCGCGTAATCTCTTTCAGTGCTTTGTCGAAATTCTGATAGACCGGGCTGAACGGCACCTCAAGCAATTTGCCATCCGCAGATGACGAAGTGATTAAGCGCGACTCTTCTTCCGGGCTAAACGGATCGTTTTTCCAGAACCCCGACAGCATCGGCGTTGGGCAGCGACGTCCCAGCAAGCCTTGCGTTTTTAACGAGTAGCGATTGAGCTCAACGCGCAGCGCTTCGTCTGATGCATCATGCATGCCAAGACGGCTGGCCAGCACATCAAGGTACATTTCAGGTACGTTGCCCTGACGGGCAGGATCGCTGAGCAGGGCGTGTACGACCGGGCCGAGGCAGGCGACGGCTTTAAGGCGAGAAGATTCAAGGTAAGCCAGACGCACCGCGACGTTAGCGCCGAAACGGAAGCCGAATGCCGCCACGCGGGTGTGATCAACCCACGGAATGTTTTCCAGCGCTTTTAGCGCATGCTGGTGCAGCAGGCTGGAATCCTGAGTCAGTTTCCATTTGGATGAGAAACCAATTGAAGGCATATCAAGCGTCAGCATCGCGATCCCTTTTGGTGCGAAGTAGCGCTCATACAGGCTGTAATAGTCGATTTGCAGCGAATCCAGCCCCCCGCACATGAGGACAGTCGGGAACGGGCCTTCACCTTCAGGCATATGCAGGAACCCGGTGATGGATGACCCACCCGGAATGGTAAACTCGAGTTCGCGCATCTGGCCCGGCAGGCGTTGAGCCGCCTCTTCGTAAGCGCGATTCGCCAGCGCTTGTGCCTGCTCAGCCAGCTCATCACCTTTCAGATGTGGATACGCGGCAATGGCGTAGAGATTGGCCGCATGCAGCCAGTGCTTGCCGCTGCGCGTGGCATCCTCTTCCTGGCTGGCTTTTTGCTGCCAAACCATCGCCTGTTTAGACCACTCATAGATCCAGTTTCCGCCACGGTAGCCCACCACGGTATCATAGAGTTCGCTGTCGGTACGCTCGGCTTCACTCATCACGATACGTGCCTGCACATCGAGGATTTCACGGGGGTCGATACCGCGCCAGATCCACATCAGGCGGTTAATCATGCGATACCAGTGAGGCACGTTTTTACCGTCTAACGCGGACTGGACGGCAGGCTGGGTACCCGGATTAAAGCGACGCACCAGCGTCGACGTTTCAGGGTGTTTGAAACGGGGTTTGAAGAGAGTCTCGGTGAGATTCGCCTGCGTCATTGCGTTGCCTCCATGAATACGTCATATGAAGACTATTGTAACGCGTGGCAGGCCAAAAAGAACAACGCCCGACATAGCCGGGCGTGTAAAGTTACGTACTGGTATTAACGGCCTGAAATCGGCGGTACAAAGACCACGCCCATATCCCATGGCTGTTCAATCCAGGTATCCTGCGGGATATCAATCACGTAATCGTCAACCAGCGGGCGGCCAGCCGGTTTAGCGAAGATAGTGACGAAGTGCGCTTTAGGATACATTTCGCGGATAGCGACCGCAGTACCGCCGGTATCCACCAGGTCATCAATAACGATGAAGCCTTCACCGTCACCTTCCGCACGTTTCAGCACGGTCAGCTCGCGCTGGTTGTCATGGTCATAGCTGGAGATGCAAACGGTATCGACATGACGAATACCCAGCTCACGTGCCAGCAGCGCCCCCGGTACCAGACCGCCACGGCTGACGGCAATAATGCCTTTCCACTGTTCGGAAGGCATCAGACGCGCAGCCAGTTTGCGTGCGTGAATCTGCAACATGTCCCAGGTGACGACGTATTTTTCGCTCATGTGAAGTGTCCCAGCCTGTTTTTATACGGCTTAAAAAGTGTTCGAGGGGGAAATAGGTTGCGCGAGATTATAGAGATCTGACGCACTAAAAACCAGTGTTTAGCGCCCTCTGCCTGAGTTTTTACATGCTTTATGCTACCAGCCAGCAGAGAAAGTGGTATTCTCAGTTTCATCTCGCAAGCCTGACTTGTGGTAACTATTAACCTGCTAACCCTGTGACCTGCAACCCTGTTTGCAGCGCCTCGACAAGGAGACTTATCGTGTCTGAACTGTCTCAACTATCTCCGCAGCCGCTGTGGGATATTTTTGCCAAAATCTGCTCCATTCCACACCCTTCCTACCATGAAGAACAGCTTGCCGAACATATTATGGGCTGGGCGAAGGAAAAAGGTCTGCATGCTGAACGCGACCAGGTTGGCAATATTCTGATCCGCAAACCTGCAACCGCAGGCATGGAAAACCGCAAACCGGTTGTGCTGCAGGCGCACCTGGACATGGTCCCACAGAAGAACAACGATACCGTTCATGACTTCACCAAAGACCCGATTCAACCGTACATCGACGGCGACTGGGTGAAAGCACGCGGTACCACGCTGGGCGCGGATAACGGCATCGGTATGGCGTCTGCGCTGGCGGTGCTGGCTGACGACAGCGTTGAGCACGGTCCACTGGAAGTGCTGCTGACCATGACCGAAGAAGCGGGCATGGACGGCGCGTTCGGTCTGCAGGCGAACTGGCTGCAGGCGGATATCCTGATCAACACCGACTCAGAAGAAGAAGGCGAGATCTACATGGGCTGCGCGGGCGGGATTGATTTTATCTCTACCCTGCCGCTGTCTCGCGAAGCGATACCTGCGGGCTTCCAGACCTTCAAGCTGACGCTGAAAGGTCTGAAAGGCGGCCACTCCGGCGGCGATATTCACCTGGGTCTGGGCAATGCCAACAAGCTGCTGGCACGCTTCCTGGCAGGCCATGCGGCCGAGCTGGATCTGCGTCTGGTGGATTTCAACGGCGGTACCCTGCGTAACGCGATCCCACGCGAAGCGTTCGCCACCGTAGCGGTTCCAGCAGCAAAAGCGGACGAGCTGAAAAAACTCTCCACCGTATACCTGGATATCCTGAAAAACGAACTGTCGGCGAAAGAGAAAAACCTGACCGTAGTGCTGGAATCTGTTTCTACAGATAAAGCCGCGCTGACCGTACAGTCTCGTGACACCTTCGTTCAGCTGCTGAACGCGACGCCAAACGGCGTGATCCGCAACTCTGACGTGGCGAAAGGCGTGGTGGAAACCTCACTGAACGTGGGCGTGGTGACCATGAGCGACGACAGCGCGGAAATCATCTGCCTGATCCGCTCGCTGATCGACAGCGGTAAAGAGTACGTGGTGAGCATGCTGGAGTCTCTGGGCACGCTGGCGGGCGCGAAAACGTCTGCAAAAGGCAGCTACCCGGGCTGGCAGCCGGATGCAAGCTCTCCGGTGATGGCGCTGGTGCGTGAAACTTACCAGCGTCTGTTCAACAGCACGCCAAACATTCAGGTGATCCACGCGGGTCTGGAATGTGGTCTGTTCAAGAAACCGTATCCGGATATGGATATGGTGTCCATCGGGCCAACCATTACCGGTCCACACTCGCCGGATGAGCAGGTTCATATCGAAAGCGTCGGTCACTACTGGACGCTGCTGACTGAACTGCTGAAAGCGATCCCTGCGAAATAACATCTTCATCCCAGCCCTCTTCCTGTGGAAGAGGGTGAAAAATCCAGGCCCGGTAAGCGTAGCGCACCGGGCTTTTTTACAATCCCAGAACCAGCTGTCGCTCTAGCTGCGGATCCAGCAGCGTGACGTGCAATCCCACCAGCCTTACCCCTCGCCCACCCCGGCGCTCTTCCCAGGCCTTTTTTGCCGTCGCGATAAGATCGTCTTTATTCAGTCGCGGCCAGACGTGTTCCTGCGTGGTCTGCTGGAAGTCGTTGAATTTTAATTTGATACCCTGACGGGCAATCAGCAGGTCCGGCTTCACCTTGATTAAACGCCGTTCCAGCTCCGGATAAAGCTGTTCCGTGATGATCATTTCGCATTCGGACCAGTCATGTATATCTTCAATGAGGGTGCGCTCAACGCCGACGGATTTACGGAGCCGCTCGCTGTTCACATCGCGATCGTCAATTCCCTGGCTGCGCTCCCACAGCACGCGGCCAAACTTCCCGAAACGCTTGAGCAGCATGGCGAGATCGCTTTGCTGCACGTCTTCACAGGTCCGTAGCCCCATGCTTTCCAGCTTTGCGGCAGAAACTTTTCCTACCCCGGGAATTTTGCCGAGCGGCAGCGTTTTTAAAAATGCAGGCACCTCTTCCGGTGTGATGACGTACTGACCGTTGGGCTTATTTAAATCGGAGGCGATTTTGGCAAGGAATTTAACGGGCGCGACGCCCGCCGACGCCGTCAGATTCAGCTCGTTGAAAATCGTCTGGCGGATCTCCTTCGCCATCAGCGTGGCGGAGCCGTGGCAGTGAACGCTGTCGGTCACGTCCAGATAGGCTTCGTCGAGCGACAGCGGCTCTATGAGAGAGGTATAGCGGGAGAAGATTTCCCGGATGTGAAGGGAAGCCTCTTTATAGGCTTCAAACCGGCCGGGCAGAAGCGTGAGATGAGGACAAAGCTTTAAGGCCATCGCCGTCGGCATGGCGCTGCGCACGCCAAATTTGCGCGCAGGATAGTTGGCGGTGCTGATGACGCCACGCTGAACGCGGCTGCCGCCAATGGCGATGGGAATATCCCGCAGCGCCGGGTTGTCTCGCATCTCCACTGCGGCAAAAAAGCAGTCCATATCAACATGGATTATTTTGCGCATAGTATGCCCTCACTTATCACTGGATAAGTATACAGTAAACAAATGAGGGTTGAGAAGCGTGCGTGGAAATTGTCGGGTGACGGCTTCGCCTTACCCGACAGACAAGACTAAATAATGCGCTGCTGTTCGCGGGCCATCCTTTTCTTCCGCGCATCGCACGGTTCCGGGCAGTCGCAAACCTTTTCCATCCCAATAGAGGAGATACCGCCGCAGCTGCCCTGAATGCTTTTCCGCTTAACGATCCAGCCTAACGACATGCCGAAGATGACAAGCACAAAAACCACAAAGGTTGCCAGAAACGTCAGCATCATCAACCTCCAAAGTCGTCGAGCAAGATGTTCTCATCTTCGACACCGAGATCTTTCAGCATCTTAATCACGGCGGCGTTCATCATCGGCGGACCACACATATAGAACTCGCAGTCCTCGGGTGCCGGGTGCTGTTTGAGGTAGTTTTCATACAGCACGTTGTGGATGAACCCCTTATAGCCCGTCCAGTTATCTTCCGGCTGCGGATCGGAAAGCGCAACGTGGAAGGTAAAGTTCGGGTTTTCACGCGCCAGCTGTTCAAACTCGTCGTCGTAGAACATCTCGCGCAGCGAGCGCGCCCCGTACCAGAAGCTGATTTTACGCTTGCTGCCGAGCCGCTTGAGCTGGTCAAAAATGTGCGAGCGCATCGGGGCCATACCGGCACCGCCGCCGATAAAGACCATTTCCGCGTCGGTATCTTTCGCGAAAAACTCCCCGAACGGACCGGAGATAGTCACCTTATCGCCAGGCTTCAGGGACCAGATGTATGACGACATCACGCCCGGCGGTGCATCCGGCACATTCGGTGGCGGCGTGGCGATACGCACGTTGAGCATGATGATGCCTTTCTCTTCCGGGTAGTTAGCCATCGAGTAGGCGCGCAGCGTCGGCTCTTTTACCTCCGATACAAAACGGAAGAGATTGAATTTGTCCCAGTCGGCGCGGTACTCATCCGGCACGTCGAAGTCCGCATACGCCACGGTATGTTCAGGACACTCAATCTGAATGTATCCTCCGGCGCGGAACGGAACATCTTCCCCTTCCGGTACCCGCAGTTTCAGCTCTTTAATAAAGGTGGCTTTGTTATCATTTGAGATAACCTCGCACTCCCATTTTTTGACGCCGAAGATCTCTTCCGGCAGCTCAATCTTCATGTTCTGACGCACCGCGACCTGGCAGGCCAGACGGCAGCCCTCTTTTGCCTCACGCTTTGTGATATGCGCCAGCTCTGTTGGCAGAATATCGCCACCGCCCTCTTTTACCGTCACGCGGCACTGCCCGCAGGAGCCGCCACCGCCGCAGGCTGACGAGACAAAGATCCCATTGCCCGAGAGCGTATTGAGCAGTTTGTCACCCGCTGGCGTGCGGATCTGACTCTGCGGGTCGTCGTTAATATCAATCACCACGTCACCGGAATTCACCAGCTTCGCGCGCGCCGCCAGAATTAACCCTGACAGCACCAGTACGATCAGCGTAAACATCACCACGCCAAGAATAATTTCCATCTGTTAGCCCTTATAGCTGCACACCGGAGAAGGACATAAAGCCCAGCGCCATCAGCCCGGTGGTGATAAAGGTGATCCCTAAGCCACGCAGACCCGCAGGCACGTTGGCATATTTCATTTTCTCGCGGATCCCCGCCATGGTGACAATCGCCAGCATCCAGCCGATGCCGGAACCAAAACCGTACACCACGGATTCACTGAAGTTGTAATCACGCTGAACCATAAACGAGACGCCACCAAAGATGGCGCAGTTCACCGCGATCAGCGGGAGGAAGATCCCCAGCGCGTTGTAGAGTGAAGGGAAGTACTTATCGAGGATCATCTCCAGGATTTGCACCAGCGCCGCGATCACCCCGATAAAGGTGATGAAGTTCAGGAAGCTGAGATCAACCCCCTCCACCAGCGCGCCATCCCGCAGCACGAAGTTGTACACCAGATTGTTAATCGGAACCGAAAGCCCCAACACAACGGTGACTGCCACGCCCAGGCCAAATGCCGTGGAGACCTTTTTAGACACAGCAAGGAACGTACACATGCCGAGGAAAAACGCGAGCGCCATGTTTTCAACAAACACCGCGCGCACAAACAAACTCAGGTAATGAGCCATCGTCGGTTACTCCTTTTCCTGCTGTTCTGGTTTCAACGTACGAATCAGCCAGATCAACAAACCGATAATGAAAAATGCGCTAGGGGCCAGCAGGAACAGGCCGTTTGGCAGATACCATCCGCCGTTTTGCACCGTGTCCAGCACCGTGATGCCAAACAGCTTGCCGCTGCCAATCAGCTCGCGCAGAAACCCAACCGTAAGCAGGATCACGCCGTAGCCGAGGCCGTTGCCGATGCCGTCCATAAAGCTCGCCAGCGGCGGCATTTTCATGGCGTAGGCTTCCGCACGCCCCATGACGATACAGTTAGTGATAATCAGCCCGACAAACACCGAGAGCTGTTTGGAGGTTTCATAGGCAAAGGCGCGCAGCAGCTGATCGACCACGATCACCAGCGAGGCGATGATCGCCATCTGGACGATGATCCTCACGCTGTTGGGGATGTGGTGGCGGATCATCGAGATAAACATGCTGGAGAACGCCGTGACCAGCGTAACCGCCAGCGTCATCACTACCGCCGTTTCCAGTTTGGTCGTCACCGCCAGGGCTGAACAGACGCCCAGCACCTGCAGCGTGATCGGGTTATTGGCGAGCAGTGGGCCAATGAGTACTTTTTTGACTTCTTTCAGTTCACCGGTATCAGCCATTGTTCAGCGCTCCTTCACGTACGTTTTTCAGGAAAGGACCAAAGCCCAGCTCGCCCATCCAGAAATCAAAACTGTGCTGCACGCCTTTTGATGTGAGCGTGGCGCCGGAAAGCCCGTCAACGGCGTAGTCGTCACCGGGACGAGCCGCCCCTTTCATCACCTTCAGCGCAGGCAGGCCGTTATCGTCGAGCACTTTCTTGCCGACAAACTGTGCCCGCCAGTTAGGGTTCTCAACTTCACCACCCAGCCCCGGGGTTTCGCCCTGGTCGTAATACGTAATGCCTTTGACCGTGCGGCCATCGGTATCAAGAGCGACAAAGGCATACATCATTGACCACAGACCATTACCGTAAACAGGAAGTACCACTTCCTGAATGCGTTTTTGGGGATCGCGAACCAGATAAACTTCGGCAAGGTTGCTGCGACGCTTAATCCCCGCGGGATCCTGGGATGCCTCCAGCGTCAGGCTCATCTGCGGATCTTTAAGCGCCAGCGCCTGGTTGAATTTTGCCGGGTCTTTATCGAGCAGTTCACCCGTTTTTAAATCCACCAGACGCGCCGAAATACGTTCAGCAAAGACGGCAGAAACGTCGTCTGCGCTCATTCCTTCCTGCATCAGCCCGGCGACGGCCAGAATGTTGCGCTGTTTATCCAGCGCACGTTGCTCCTGCTGCAGGGGTTTTAACCCCACGGCAGAGCCGGCTACGACAATGGAGCAGACCAGGCAAAGCACCAGCACCACCAGCAGCGTCTTGCTGATGCTGTCGTTATTTTTTACTTCAGCCACGCGCCTTCCTCCGCTTGATGTTGGCCCGCACCACCAGGTAATCGAATAGCGGCGCAAACAGGTTGGCAAACAGAATGGCCAGCATCATCCCCTCCGGGTACGCCGGGTTGACCACGCGGATCAGGACACACATTGCGCCAATGAGCACGCCATAGCTCCATTTACCTTTGTCAGTGAAGGAGGCCGAGACCGGGTCGGTTGCCATGAACATCATGCCGAACGCGAAGCCACCCAGCACCAGATGCCAGTACCACGGCATGGAGAACATCGGATTGGTGGTCGAACCGATAACGTTGAACAGGGTGGCGGTCAGCACCATGCCGATCATCACGCCCGCAACAATTCGCCAGGAGGCCACGCGGCCAAAAAGAATGATCGCGCCGCCGAGCAAAATCATCAGCGTAGAGACTTCTCCGATGGAGCCCGGAATGTTGCCAATAAAGGCATCAAACCAGGTCACGGGCTGACCCGTCGCGTTGTTCACCAGCGTTTCGCCGCCGTGTGCGGCCCACTGTGAAAGCGGCGTCGCGCCGGAAAAGCCGTCTGCCGCCGTCCAGACCAGATCGCCTGAGATTTGCGCCGGATAGGCAAAGAAGAGGAACGCACGTCCCGCCAGCGCCGGGTTGAGGAAGTTCCGCCCGGTGCCGCCGAAAATTTCTTTAGCAATGACCACGCCGAAACTGATGCCCAGCGCCGCCTGCCAGAGCGGTAAGGTTGGCGGGACAATCAGGGCAAACAGAATCGAGGTCACGAAGAAACCTTCGTTGATCTCATGTTTACGGATGATGGCGAACAGCACTTCCCAGAAGCCACCCACGATAAATACCGTGATGTAAATCGGCATGAAGAACACCGCGCCCAGCGTCATCATGCTCAGCCAGCCCGCGTCTGCAGCAAAGCTTACCCCTAGCGACTGCGCCAGGCGGTAGTGCCAGTCAGACTGGATCACATGCGCCAGCTGCTGGGCATCGTACATATGGTGCAGCGCCGGAATGGTCTGCAGACCGACGTTGTACATGCCCCAGAACATCGCCGGGAAGACCGCAAACCATACCAGGATCATCATGCGCTTAAGGTCGATGGCATCGCGAACGTGCGCCGCCCCTTTCGTCACCAGCCCCGGCGTGTAGAAAATAGTCATCGTGGCTTCATACAACGGGTAGTACTTTTTGAGCTTCCCTTCGGTAAAGTGCGGCTCAATTTTTTCAAAGAGGTGTTTTAAGCCCATCGGTTATCCTTCCTGCTCAATGCGGGTTAACACCTCGCGCAATACCGGTCCATATTCGTATTTGCCCGGACAGACATAGGTACAGAGCGCCAGATCTTCTTCGTCCAGTTCCAGACAGCCCAGCGCCTGCGCGCTATCGGTATCCCCAGCGAGCAGATCGCGCAGCAGCATGGTAGGCAGAATATCCAGCGGCATGACGCGCTCGTAGTTGCCAATCGGGACCATGGCGCGCTCGCCGCCGTGCGTGCTGGTCGAGAAGCTAAACAGCTTATTACGCAGGAAGTGGCCCAGCGTAGTCCGGGTGACGGAGTATTTTTCCGCACCGGGCAGCACCCAGCCGAACAGCTCTTTTTCGCGCCCTTCCTGCACAATGCTGACCTGCAGATGGAAACGTCCCAGATACGCGTGCGCATTGACAGCATGGCGGCCACTGAGGACCGAACCGGAAATCAGGCGGTTTTCACCCTCTTTCATTTCCCCCACCAGCAGTTCATTGATGTCTGCCCCCAGCAACGTCTTCACCAGGCGCGGGTTTGCAGCCTGCGGTCCACCGATGGCGATTATCCGTTCAGCGCAGAGTTCACCAGCGGTGAAAAGCTTACCGATGGCGATGACGTCCTGATAATTAAGGTGCCAGACCTGTTTCGTCAGGCTTACTGGCTCAAGGAAATGGATGTGCGTCCCGACCAGCCCCGCCGGATGCGGGCCAGCAAACTCATTAAACGTGACCTGCCCTTGCGGATGCCCCCCAAGCTTGCCGCCGCCGGCCTGGCAAACGTGGACTTTCCCCGAAGTCAGGCGGGTTAAAACGGTCAGTCCGGCATCAAAGGCTTTGCGCTGCGCCAGAATAACCGGCTGCGGATCCACGCTGAGCGGGTTGGTGTCGATTGCCGTGACGAAAATCGCGGCCGGTTCCGTGCCCGGAACAGGGGATTTGCTGAAGGGACGCGTACGAAGCGCGGTCCATAAACCGGACGCCAGAAGCTGAGCCTGAACGGCGTCACGGTTCAGCGCAGCGAGTTCTGCGGCGTCATAATGGGCAAACTCACGCTTTTCATCGCCTTCAATGCGGATAACCACCGACTGCAGAACGCGCCGTTCGCCACGGTTGATGGCCACAACGGTGCCGCTCGTGGGGGCCGTGAACATCACGCCGGGATTTTTTTTGTCCTCGAAGAGCGCCTGTCCTTTGATCACGCGATCGCCCTCCTGTACAAGCATTGAAGGGCGCATTCCCAGATAGTCGTCGCCCAAAATGGCGACATGACGGACGCTTGCGCCTGTCGAAACGTGCTGCGCGGGCACGCCTGCAATCGGCAGATCAAGTCCTTTTTTTATTTTAAACATGTGGTTAGCAGGTTTCCATGAACAACAATCCAGTGGGCGCAAAGTGTAACATTTTCCCCTTTCCGCGGGCAGGGTATCCGCCATTGCGCGTGCCAAATTGCGAGCTAATGCGCAAAGTTTCTGGAGCCATCGCAATTTTGATGGTTTATTAAGTAAAACTAATTTGTAAACTCACCGCCCGGCTCTTGCGAAAATCTATAGCGGTGCTAATGTGAGCGCTCCTAACAGAATAATCTGATTTCGGGTCTCTTTTGCCGTCCTGGCAAGTTGGTCATGGTTTTATCAAGGAACTAGTAGTATGCGTAAAATCGCATTGTTCATTGCGATGCTTCTGATGCCGTACATGTCGTTTGCCGGACTGCTCAGCAGTAATAGCTCAACGACGCCGGTCAGCAAGGAATATAAACAGCAGTTAATGGGATCGCCGGTTTATATTCAGATCTTCAAGGAAGAGCGCACTCTCGATCTGTTTGTGAAAATGGGCGAGACATATCAGCTGCTTGATAGTTACAAAATTTGTAACTACTCCGGCGGACTGGGGCCAAAACAGCGTCAGGGCGATTTCAAAAGTCCGGAAGGGTTCTACAACGTTCAGCGCAGCCAGCTCAAGCCTGACAGCCGCTTCTATAAAGCCATTAACATCGGCTTCCCGAATGCCTATGACCGTGCACACGGTTATGAAGGTAAATATCTGATGATCCACGGTGCCTGCGTGTCTATCGGCTGTTATGCGATGACCGACTCCGGCATTGATGAGATTTTCCAGTTCGTGACGGGCGCGCTGGTCTTTGGGCAGCCTAACGTACAGGTCAGCATCTATCCGTTCCGCATGACGGACGCCAACATGGCGCGTCACAAATATTCTTACTACGCGGATTTCTGGAAACAGCTGAAGCCAGGGTACGACTATTTTGAGCAGACCCACAAGCCGCCGGTGGTCTCTATCGTCGATGGCCGTTACGTGGTCAGCAAACCGCTGAGCCACGAAGTCGTCCATCCACAGCTGGCGTCAAATTACACGGTCCCCGAGACAAAATAGCACCCACTCGCCTGGCATAATCTTTTGCCAGGTTTCGTTGCCCGTCAGCGGCTGCGTTGCGATAACAGTGACCACATCGTTCGGTGTGGTCTCCTTCTGAAAATCTATCTCCACATCCTGATCGAGAAGCGTCGCAACGCCAAACGGCGCACGGCGGGTGATCCAGAACAGATTCGTCGAGCAGAACGCCATCACATAGCGGCCGTCAGAGAGCAGCATGTTGAACACGCCTTTTTCACGCAGTTCAGTTGCCAGCGTCGCGATATATTTGAACACGGCAGTCATGTTGCCGGGCGTGCGGGGATAGCGCTCCGTCAGCTTGTGCAGCAGCCAGCAGAAGGCTTTTTCGCTGTCCGTTTCGCCAACAGGGCGAAAATTGCCCGTCTCCAGCGATTTATAGCCCGTGAGTTGCCCGTTGTGCGCATAGGTCCAGTTACGGCCCCACAGCTCGCGGGTAAACGGATGGGTATTTTCCAGCGCCACTTCGCCGCGGTTAGCCTGGCGGATGTGGGCGATCACCGAGCGGGACTTGATGGGGTAGTCCTGCACCAGTTTGGCAATCGGTGAATTAAAGCTGGGCTGTGGATCTTTGAACGTGCGACACCCTTTTCCTTCGTAGAAGGTGATGCCCCAGCCGTCTTTATGCGGCCCGGTTCCTCCACCGCGCTGCACCAGCCCGGTGAAACTAAAGCAGATATCGGTTGGCACATTCGCGCTCATCCCGAGCAGTTCGCACATACATCACCTCCACAACTGCGGGGGCAAGAATGCCCCCAGCGAAGTCTTACTTAGCCATCTCTTTTTCGATCAGCTGGATCAGGATGTGGATCACTTTGATGTGAATTTCCTGAATGCGGTCAGCATAACCGAAGTGCGGAACGCGAATTTCGACATCCGCCGTACCGTCCATCTTACCGCCATCTTTACCCGTCAGGGTGATGACTTTCATCCCTTTTTCACGCGCGGCGGCGATCGCTTTGATCACGTTGCCGGAGTTACCGGAGGTAGAAATCCCCAGCAGCACGTCGCCTTCACGGCCTACCGCTTCAACATAGCGGGAGAAGATGTGATCGTAACCGAAGTCGTTGCCCACGCAGGAGATATGGCTCACGTCGGAAATCGCAATCGCCGGGTAGCCAGGACGGTTTTCGCGATAGCGTCCGGTCAGCTCTTCTGCGAAGTGCATCGCGTCACAGTGAGAGCCGCCGTTACCGCAGGAGAGCACTTTGCCACCCGCTTTGAAGCTGTCGGCCAGCAGGACCGCTGCGCGCTGAATAGCGTGAATATTGGCATCATCTTTCAGAAAGTTAGCCAGCGTTTCCGCCGCTTCGTTCAGTTCGTTACGAATAAGATCCTGGTACATGAGGATAATCCTTCAGTATTGATGAAATAACATAGTGGAGTGTACCGGATAGCGGGAAAAGCGAGAAGCTAAAGCCATGCGAATCGTCCGGCGTTTTGATTTTTTGTGCCGGCTAAAACACGAACAATGTGAACCAGGTTGTAATTATTTTGTAAACACATTGCTAAAGGAATTCACATCAACTACAACCATATCATCACAAGTGGTCAGACCTCCTACAAGCAAGGGAGCTTTTCTTTATGATGATTTTGAGCATTCTCGCAACCGTTGTTCTGCTCGGTGTGTTGTTCTATCACCGCGTGAGTTTATTCCTGAGCAGCCTGATTCTTCTGGCCTGGACGGCTGCGCTTGGCGTCGCAGGCCTCTGGAATATCTGGCTTTTAGTCCCTCTTGCCATCATTCTTCTGCCGTTTAACTTTGCCCCGATGCGTAAATCAATGATCTCTGCGCCGGTGTTCAAGGGATTTCGCAAAGTGATGCCGCCAATGTCGCGTACCGAGAAAGAAGCGATTGACGCAGGCACTACCTGGTGGGAAGGCGATCTGTTCCAGGGCAACCCGGACTGGAAAAAGCTGCATAACTATCCGCAGCCGCGCCTGACCGCTGAAGAACAGGCCTTTATTGACGGCCCGGTGGAAGAAGCGTGCCGCATGGCAAACGACTTTGCCATCACCCATGAAATGGCCGACCTGCCGCCGGAACTGTGGGCGTACCTGAAAGAGCATCGCTTCTTCGCGATGATCATCAAGAAAGAGTACGGCGGCCTGGAGTTCTCCGCCTACGCTCAGGCCCGCGTCCTGCAAAAGCTGGCGGGCGTCTCCGGGATCCTGGCGATTACCGTTGGCGTGCCTAACTCCTTAGGCCCGGGCGAACTGCTGCAGCATTACGGTACTGAAGAGCAGAAAGATCACTACCTGCCGCGTCTGGCACGCGGTCAGGAAATCCCTTGCTTCGCGCTGACCAGTCCGGAAGCGGGCTCCGATGCGGGCGCAATCCCGGATACCGGCGTGGTCTGCATGGGCGAGTGGCAGGGCGAGCAGGTACTGGGTATGCGCCTGACCTGGAACAAACGTTATATCACCCTGGCGCCTATCGCCACCGTGCTGGGTCTGGCCTTTAAGCTCTCTGATCCGGAAAGACTGCTGGGCGGCGAAGAAGATCTGGGCATTACCTGTGCGCTGATCCCAACCTCTACCCCAGGCGTTGAAATTGGTCGTCGTCACTTCCCGCTGAACGTACCGTTCCAGAACGGTCCGACACGCGGCCAGGATATCTTTGTTCCGATTGACTATATCATCGGTGGTCCGAAAATGGCCGGTCAGGGCTGGCGTATGCTGGTGGAATGTCTGTCTGTGGGTCGCGGCATTACCCTGCCGTCGAACTCAACCGGCGGTCTGAAGTCTGTGGCGATGGGGATTGGTGCCTACGCGCACATCCGTCGTCAGTTCAAAATTTCCATCGGCAAGATGGAAGGTATCGAAGAGCCGCTGGCGCGTATCGCGGGCAATGCCTACGTGATGGACGCCGCAGCCACGCTGATTACCTACGGCATTATGCTGGGCGAAAAACCAGCCGTACTGTCGGCCATTGTGAAGTACCACTGTACCCACCGCGCGCAGCAGTCAATTATTGACGCGATGGATATCGCTGGCGGTAAAGGCATTATGCTCGGCGAAGGCAACTTCCTGGCGCGCGGCTATCAGGGCGCACCGATTGCCATCACCGTGGAAGGGGCAAACATCCTGACCCGCAGCATGATGATCTTCGGTCAGGGCGCAATTCGCTGCCATCCGTACGTGCTGGAAGAGATGGCCGCCGCGCAGAACAACGACGTGGATGCCTTCGATAAGCTGCTGTTCAAACATATCGGTCACGTGGGCAGCAACAAGGTACGTAGCTTCTGGCTGGGCCTGACGCGCGGCCTTACCAGCGCCACGCCGACCGGCGATGCAACCAAACGTTATTACCAGCATCTGAACCGTCTGAGCGCCAACCTGGCCCTGCTGTCTGACGTCTCCATGGCGGTGCTGGGCGGCAGCCTGAAGCGTCGCGAGCGTATCTCTGCCCGTCTGGGCGATGTGTTGAGCCAGATCTTCCTGGCCTCTGCGGTCCTGAAACGCTACGACGATGAAGGCCGTCAGGAAGCGGATCTGCCGCTGGTACACTGGGGCGTTCAGGATGCGATGTATCAGGCTGAACAGGCGATTGACGATCTGCTGGCAAACTTCCCGAACCGCTTCGTGGCGGGTGCCCTGCGCGCGGTGATCTTCCCGACCGGTCGTCACCATCTGGCGCCGTCCGACAAGCTGGACCACAAGGTGGCGAAGATCCTGCAGGTTCCGAGCGCAACCCGCTCCCGCATCGGTCGCGGTCAGTATCTGGCACCGACGCAGCATAACCCGGTGGGTCTGCTGGAAGAGGCGCTGCTGGACGTGATGGCTGCCGACCCGATTCATCAGAAGATCTGTAAACAGCTGGGCAAAAACCTGCCGTTTACCCGTCTGGACGAACTGGCAAAACAGGCGCTCGCAGGCGGTATTATCAATAAAGATGAAGCCGCTCTGCTGGTGAAAGCCGAAGAGAGCCGTCTGCGCAGCATTAACGTGGATGATTTCGAACCGGACGAGCTGGCGACGCAGCCGGTAAAGCTGCCGGAGAAGCACCGCAAACCTGAAGCGGCATAACGCGTTTCGCTTATACAAACCCCGCCTCGCGCGGGGTTTTTTATTGCCACATTTTCTCGTTATGTCGTGCTACAGTGTCAAAAAGTGGTCGTGTGAGGAGTCTGAATTGTGCCTGGTCTGAAGATTTCTATTTTGCAGCAACCTTTAGTGTGGATGGATGGCCCCGCCAACCTGCGCCACTTTGATCGTCAACTGGAAGACATTACCGGGCGTGATGTGATTGTCCTGCCGGAAATGTTCACCACCGGCTTCGCCATGGAAGCGGCAAAACAGTCAATGCCTCAGGATGAGGTGGTCGCCTGGATGCACGCCAAAGCGCAGCAGACCAACGCGCTGATTGCCGGAAGCGCCGCTCTGCAGACCGAACGCGGGCCGGTGAACCGCTTCCTGCTGGTGGAGCCGGAAGGGAAAGTGCATTTCTACGATAAACGCCACCTGTTCCGCATGGCGGATGAGCATCATCACTATGAAGCCGGTAACGAGCGCGTGGTGTTTGAATGGCGCGGCTGGCGTATTTTGCCGCTGGTCTGCTACGACCTGCGTTTCCCGGTGTGGTCGCGTAACCGCAACGATTATGACCTGGCGCTGTATGTTGCCAACTGGCCTGCACCGCGCTCCCTGCACTGGCAGTCGCTGCTGGTGGCGCGCGCGATTGAGAACCAGGCGTACGTGGTGGGCTGCAACCGCGTGGGGACGGACGGTAACGGGCATCACTATCGCGGCGACAGCCGGGTGGTGAATCCGCAGGGCGAGATCATCGCCACCGCCGAGCCGCACCAGGCAACGCGCATTGATGCCGAACTGTCGTTGACGGCGCTGAAGGAGTATCGGGAGAAGTTCCCGGCGTGGCAGGATGCGGACCCGTTTAGCATTGAGTGAAATTATCCCCTCACCCCGCCCCTCTCCCAAAGGGAGAGGGAGGATAAAATATTAACTCACCAGCGCCTGCCCGTCCTTGCGGCTTTCCGTCGCGGCCACGTAGTGTCCTTCCGGCAGGCGGTAAATTACCTGCGCGCCACCGAAGTTGTAATCATGAAGCGGATCTTCCACCACAATCTGATGTCCGCGCTCGCGCAGGGCGGAAATCGTGTTGCGATCGAACGTCGATTCAACGATCACCTCCCTGCCCTGCACCACGCGCCAGCGCGGGGCGTCGATTGCCGCCTGCGGGTTTTGCCCGTGCAGCATAATGCGCAGCGCCATCTGCATGTGCCCCTGCGCCTGCATCGGGCCGCCCATCACGCCGAAGGACATCAGCGGCTGGCCGTTGCCGTCCATCGCAAAGCCCGGAATGATGGTGTGGAACGGGCGCTTGCTGCCCGCCAGCGCGTTCGGGTGACTGGGATCAAGCGAAAAACCACAGCCCCGGTTTTGCAGGCTGATGCCGGTGTCAGGCACCACGATGCCTGAACCGAAGCCCATGTAGTTGGACTGAATAAACGACACCATCATCCCGCTGGCGTCGGCGGTGCTGATGTAGACCGTGCCGCTCTGGGTCGGGGAACCGTAGACAAAATCGGACGCCTTGTCATGATCGATAAGCGCCGCGCGTGACTTCAGATAATGGTCGCTCAGCAGCTCTTTCGCCGCGAACGCCATATGGTCTTCATCCGCCACGTAGCGGTCGAGATCCGCCAGCGCCAGCTTCATCGCCTCAATGGACAGGTGCAGGGACTGCACGGAATCCGGATGATGCTTCTCAATGCCGCACTGCTCAAGAATGCCGAGCGCAATCAGCGTGGCGATCCCCTGGCCGTTTGGCGGCAGCTCCTGCACCGAACCGCCCGCGAAGTCGCGCGACAGCAGCTCTACCCAGTCCACGCGATGGCTCGCCAGATCCTCGGCCGTCAGGTGCGCGCCATGCTCTTTGGCGAAGGCAGCAATTTTCTGCGCCAGCTCGCCGCGGTAAAAGGCTTCGCCGTTGGTGCGGGCGATCAGCTCCAGCGAGTTCGCCTGCGCCGGGTTACGGAAGATCTCCCCCACGCGCGGGGCGCGGCCTTCCGGCGCGAAGCAGGCGCTGAAGCCCGGCTGATCTTTCAGCTTGCTATAGCCGCGCTGCCAGAGATGCCCAATCAGCGGGGAGACCGGGAAACCGTTGCGCGCGTAGTCAATGGCGGGCTGCGCTAGCGTGGTCAGCGGCAGGGTGCCGAAGCGTTCCGCCAGCGCGACCCAGCCGGATACCGCACCCGGCACGGTCACCGCGTCCCAGCCAATTTCCGGCACCGCGGTTTTACCGGCAAACAGATCCGCATGCCAGCTCGCAGGCGAACGACCGGAGGCGTTCAGGCCGTGCAGCTTTTCACCGTCCCAGACGATGGCAAAGGCGTCGCTGCCGATCCCGTTACCGGTCGGCTCTACCACCGTCAGCGCCATCGCGGTGGCAATGGCCGCATCAACGGCGTTGCCGCCCAGCTGCAGCATCTTCATCCCCGCCTGCGCCGCCAGGGGTTGCGACGTGGCAACAGCATTATGGCCCATCATTGGCGGGCGTCGTGAAGCGTAACCGGACGTAAAATCAAGCGCTTTGGTCATCATGACTCCTTAGTCGTGGCGCGGATCGAGCGCATCGCGCAGCCCGTCGCCAAGTAAATTAAAGCCCTGCACGGCAAGGAAAATCGCCACGCCGGGGAAAACAGACATCCACGGCGCCTGCTCAAGAAACCCTTTCGCGGTGTTGAGCATTGAGCCCCAGGACGGATTGGGCGGCTGCTGCCCCAGCCCTAAAAACGACAGGCTGGCTTCGGCGATAATCGCTGAGGCAATCGCCAGCGTGGCCTGCACCAGGATCGGCGACATCACGTTGGGCAGGACGTATTTGATGATGATCCAGCGATCCGGCAGGCCAATCGCCCGCGCGCCGTCGATATACTCTTCGTTGCGAATAGCGATCACCTGACCGCGCGTCAGGCGGGCGAAGATCGGCATCGCCGAAAGACCGATGGCGATCATGGCGTTCGTCAGGCTCGGGCCCAAAAACGCCCCCAGCGCGATCGCCATGATCAGGAACGGACACGCCAGCAGCGCCTCGATAAACCGCGAGATCACGCCGTCCCACATCTTCTGGAAGTAGCCCGCCACCAGCCCCAGCGGCACGCCGATAACCACCGCGATAACGACCGACATACAGCCCGCCATCAGCGAGGTGCGCGCCCCCCAGATAATGCGGGATAGAATGTCGCGCCCCAGTTCGTCGGTGCCGAACCAGTACATCGCCGACGGCGCTTTGCGCACCGCCAGGAAGTTAGCTTTAACCGGGTCAAACGGGGCGATCCACGGCGCCAGCAGCGCCACCAGCACAAAGAAACCCACCACCACCGCACCGATCACCGCGCTTTTATTGCCGAGGAATTTCTTCAGCACCCGGTTTTGCGCCCGCGGCAGCGCGGGCACAACGGTTTGCGTCGTCAGTTCCGCCATGGTTACCCTCGCATTTTCGGATTGATAAGGACGTAGAGCACGTCCGCCAGCAGGTTGAGCATCAGGAAGCCGATTGCCACAATCAGCACTACGCCCTGCACCACCGCGTAGTCACGGTTGAAAACCGAATCAACGATCATCTTGCCGAAGCCCGGAATGGTGAAAACCTGCTCGGTCAGCACCGCGCCGCCCAGCAGCTCGCCGAACAGCAGCGTGGTGAGGGTGATTACCGGCACCAGCGCGTTGCGAAAGGCGTGCTTCAGGATCACCGCTTTCGGTAGTAGCCCTTTCGCCCGCGCGGTGCGGATATAGTCCGCCTTCAGCACGGCAATCATCGAGGCGCGGGTGTGGCGCATCAGCGTTGCCGCGAGACCCGTTCCGAGCACGGATGCGGGGAGCAGCAGCGTGCGCAGGTTCTGGAGCGGATCTTCACTGAACGGCACATAGCCGGACGCGGGGAGCCACTGCAGGTTTACCGAAAAGACCAGAATCAGCAGGATCCCCAGCCAGAAGTGCGGGATCGAGATCCCCGAGATCGCCACGAAGTTCGCCCCGTGATCGACCCAGCTGTTTTTGTTCACCGCCGCGAGGATCCCCATGCTGATGCCAAACACCAGCGCGATAATCATCGCCAGCAGCGACAGCTCCAGCGTGACCGGCAGCTTGCTGGCGATCAGCTGCGTCACCGGTTCATGCGTACGTAAGGAGACGCCCAGATCGCCCTGCAGCGCCCGCGTCAGCCAGTGGAAATACTGAACCGGGATCGGCGCATCCAGGTTCAGCTCCGCGCGCAGCTGGGCGATCACCGCCGGATCGCGTTCCTCGCCGGCCATAGCAATCAGCGGATCACCGGGCAGCAGCTTTTGCAGCCCGAATACCATCATGCTCACCAGCAGTAGCGTCGGAATAGCCAGCAGCAGACGTTTGCAAATCAGTTCCAGCATGGGTTCTCCTCGGGACGTTTATTTCGCCAGCGTCAAACCCGCCAGACGCACGATGCCGTCCGGGTATGGCTTAAAGCCCTGCACGCTTTTGTTCAGACCGAAAATGCGCGGCTCGAAGTAGAGGTAGGCAATCGGCATATCCGTTTGCAGCTGCTTCACCACCTTGTCGTACAGCGGCTGGCGTGCGGCCTGGTCGGTGCTCTGGCGCGCCTGGATCAGCCACTCATCGACCTGCACGTTGCTGTAGCGGCCGTCGTTAAGCGTGCCTTTGCTGTTGATAAAGCCGTAGATGCTGCCGTCCGGGTCCGGGCGCCCCGACCAGCCAGAGAAGCTCAGCTGATAATCCCCGCTCTGCTGGCGGTCCAGCAGCGTGGCGAATTCGGTCATCTGCAGGTTCAGGTTAAAACCCGCCTCGGCGACCATCGCCTGCAGCACCTGCCCCACCTGCTGTGAGGTGGAATTGTTCGGCACCAGCAGGTTGACGGTCAGCGGCGCGGTGACGCCTGCCGCTTTGAGCAGGGCTTTGGCTTTATCGACGTCACGCGGCGGGACCGGCAGGTTGACGTGATACGGACTCACCGTCGAAAACGCCTGGTTGGCTGGCGTATACAACCCTTCAAAGACCACCTGGTTTAGCGCATCGCGGTCGATAGCCTGAGAAAATGCCTCGCGCACGCGGGCATCTTTGAACGGGTCGTTGGCCGGCATCTTGCCGTTGTTGATGTTGAAGGTAATGCCCTGATAGCCCAGGCCGGTTATCTTCGCCAGCGCCAGCTTGCTGTCGGCTTCGACGGTTTTAACGTCGCTGGCGGCGATGCCTTCGGTCAGGTCAAGATCGCCCGCGCGCAGGTTCGCCAGACGCACGGAGGCATCCGGGATCGGCAGATAGATAATTTTGTCGAAGTGGTAGGCGTCTTTGTTCCAGTAGTTATCGAAGCGGCTCAAAACGATGCGGTCCTGGGACACGCGGCTGTCGAATTTATACGGGCCGGAGCAGACCGGATGGGCGGCAAAGTCAGGCTTTTTCGCCGCTTCAGGGGCCATCATGGCGCCCGCACGGTCGGTGAGTTGCATCAGCAGCGCGGCATCAGGCGTTTTCAGGTGCAGCGCAATCTGCATCGGGCCGGTGACCTCTACCGATTCAACGGAGGAGATCTCGCTTTTACGCAGAGAGCCTTTTAAGGTCAGGGCGCGGTCGAGGTTGTATTTTGCCGCGGCAGCATCGAATTTCTCACCGTCGTGGAAGGTGACGCCTTCGCGCAGATTGAGCGTCAGGGTTTTACCGTCGTCACTCCACGCCCAGTCTTTGGCCAGACCGGGGACGACCTTCAGGTTTTCATCCAAGTCCACCAGCCTGTCGCACAGGGAGGCGAAGACGAAGCGGCCATAGTAGGTGCGCGCCAGATGCGGGTCGAGCATGTCCGGGTCTGCCCCGAGTCCAATACGCAGCACGCTTTCAGAATGGGCGGGCAGCACCGCGCCAAGCAACATAACGCTTCCCAGTACGGTCAAAAGAGAATTACGGATTGTCATTATCATGAGTTCCTTGAAGGAAGGGACGAGTGGGTAACCGCGTGTTCAAACAGCGCGCGGCGGCGCAGAAATGCGGCGGATGGCGGTGCGATCTGAATAACGCTGCGATCGCGGTTGATCTCCTGCCAGCGGTGGCAGGCAACCTGACGTCCACCGTCGAGCACCTGATTGATCGGCACGACCTGGCGGCATTCGTCGGTGACGTACGGGCAGCGGGTGTGGAAACGGCAGCCGGACGGCGGGCTGGCCGGATTGGGCAGATCCCCCTGCAGCAGCGGCGCGTCGCGTTCAGTGCCCGGCTGCATCTGCGGCGCCGAGGCGATCAGCGCCTGAGTATAGGGGTGCAGCGGCGCGTCAAAAATCTCGTCAACGGTGGCAAGCTCGACGATTTGCCCGAGATACATGACCGCCACGCGATCGCTCATGTGGCGGATCACCGCCAGACCGTGGGCGACAATCACCATCGTCAGCCCCAGCTGGTTCTTCAGGCTCTCCAGCAGGTTAACCACCTGCGCCTGGACGGAGACGTCCAGCGCGGAAACCGGCTCATCCCCCAGCAGCAGCTTCGGTCCCGAGGCCAGCGCGCGCGCAATGCCGATACGCTGGCGTTGTCCGCCGGAAAACTCGTGCGGATAGCGCCCGGCCCAGGCGGCAGGCAAGCCCACGGTTTTAAGCAGCTCGGCAACGCGGTACTGGCGGTCCGCTTTCTTCATGTTCTGGTGCAGCCACAGCGGCTCGCCGACGATCTGCTCCACCGTCATGCGCGGGTTCAGGGAGGCGAAGGGATCCTGAAAGATGATCTGCAGCTCGCGGCGGAGCTGATTGAGGCGCGCGCCCGAGGCGTGGGTGATCTCTTCCCCCTGATAAAATACGCGCCCTTCGCTGGCGGCCAGCAGGCGCAGCAGCAGACGGCCAAGCGTGGATTTTCCGGAACCGGACTCGCCGACAATCGCCAGCGTTTCGCCCGGCATGACGGCAAGCGACACGCGATCGACCGCCGTGACAAACCGCGCCGGAGTAAAGAGCTTTTTGGGGCCTGGGAAAAGCTTGCTGAGGTCACGGGCTTCAAGTATGGGCGTGGTCATGCGGTCTCTCCCAGGGCAATGTGATGTTCGAGCGGCACGCGGAAGCAGGCGACCCGATGGCCCGCGCCGAGCGTGGTGAGCTGCGGTTTTTCATCATGGCAGCGCGACTGCGCAAACGGGCAGCGCGTCGCAAAACGGCAGCCTTGCGGCATGGATTCCGGGAGCGGGACCGCGCCGGGAATGGTGGAGAGCTGGCCCTTGCGTGCGCCAAGGGAGGGAATCGAGCCCATCAGGCCGATGGTGTAAGGGTGCTGCGGATCGGCAAATATCGCCTCGACGCTTCCCTGCTCTACCACCTGTCCGGCATACATCACCGCTACCTGCTGGGCGACTTCTGCCACCACGCCCAAATCGTGGGTGATCATCAGTACCGCCGTGCCGGTTTCTTCTTTTAAGGTGTTGAGCAAGGCGAGGATTTGCGCCTGGATGGTGACGTCGAGCGCAGTGGTCGGTTCGTCGGCAATCAGCAGTTTGGGGTGGTTAATCAGCGCCATTGCAATCATCACCCGCTGGCGCATGCCGCCGGAAAGCTGGTGAGGATAAGCCTTGAGGCGCATCTCTGCCGCTGGGATCTGCACTTTCTCGAGGATCTGCAGCGCGACCTTCATCGCCTCTGCGCGCGAGACGTTCTGGTGTCGCATAACCGCTTCGCTCAGCTGATCCCCCAGCGTAAATGCCGGATTGAGCGAGGTCATCGGCTCCTGAAAAACCATCGCCAGCTCGCTGCCGCGCAGGTCGGCATATTCCCGCAGCGAGAGCTTGCGCAGATCGTGGCGACGAAACTGCATCTCCCCGCTGACGATCCGTGCGCTGGCGGGCAGTAACCCCATCAGCGCCAGGGAGGTGATACTTTTCCCACAGCCGGATTCTCCCACCAGCGCCAGCGTTTCGCCCGCCCTGACGGTCAACGAGATACCGTCAAGCACGCTAACCGGCGAGCCCGCGAACGTAACGTTGAGGTTTTGTACTTGCAGTACGGGCGTGGCGTCCTTAAAGGGGATTGTCGTCATGGCGTGAAGTCGTCCTCAAGGTGGATCGCCTGAATCAGGGCGGTTTGCAGGCTGAGCAGGTGTTCGCGCATGGCGGCCGCGGCTTCATTAGGCTGGCGATGGATAATCGCAGACATGATCTTATGGTGGTGGTCGTTATAGCTGTCGACACGTTCGGGCGTGCGGGCTAATTCACGAAGATGCTGCCAGCCCGGTTCGCGCCGAACGGCATCAATGGCATCAAACAGGCCGAGCATCAGGCGGTTGCCCGCAGCCTCGGCAATAGCCCGGTGAAAGGCGCTATCCCAGAGTTCGTTGAGATCGCGGTCGTCCGGGCTGACCTTGTCGATGCGTTCCAGCATGCGCTGCATAAGCGCGAGGTTTTCCCTGGTGGCACGCAGTGCCGCAAGCCGGGCTAAGCCGGGTTCGAGCTGTAGACGAGCTTCCATCACTTCCAGAAGGTTGGTCTGCTGAACCAATCCCTGAAGGGCCAGCGGTTCAACGGGTGCCGCCGGGCCAATAAAGGTCCCTTTGCCCTGCTTACGCCAGATGCGCCCCTCTTCTTCCAGCACGTCGAGCGCACGACGCACTTCACGTCGCCCTACGCCGAGAGTGTCCGACAGCTCACGTTCCGTGGGCAGCGGTATGCCTGGTGTTGACTCGTGCTGGTTGATAAGCCCGCGCAACTGCTCAAGCGCGGTGCTGGAATTGGCCAGAAACCGTGACGGTTTTTCCATATTGGTTCGCTCGCTTTCATCATTGCTTTATTTTTATTAACGATAAGTTATTGATATGGAATGACGCTTATCGTGCTAATGATTAAGCAATAAACAAACCAATACTGAATTGGTTCGGTCTTTTTTTGGGCGCGGGAGATAACCAAATGATTTTGCGTGATTTTTTTACAGAAAGACACATTCTGAATGAGGTCTGAAGAGAGGCGCGGTGGAAAAATGCACAACAACAGTGCAAATAACGCACCACATCCGTGCAATTGTTAATTAATTGCACTAAAAACATTAACTTTTTATTAACGAAAAGAGAGAGGATGAGATTACAGAACGCTGAAACGACGAAGGCCTGAATCATTTCTGATTCAGGCCTTCTGAATAGTGGCGGAACGGACGGGACTCGAACCCGCGACCCCCTGCGTGACAGGCAGGTATTCTAACCGACTGAACTACCGCTCCACTGTTCCCGTTTGGGGAACGAGGCGCATATTACGGTGCGCCTCCGATCTCGTCAACGCTTTTTCTCGCGTTTTGAATCGTTTGCTGCAAAAATCGCCCAAACGATGATTTTACAGGCATTCCGGCGTTTTTTCAGGCACGCCACAGACAGCTGCCGCCCTTCTTCTGCACCAGATCAAGACGGGATTCGTGGTTAAGCAGCTCTTCATCACTGGCTAAAACAACCCGTAGCCGGCTTGCCTGACGGACAACACGCTGAATACCCGCTTCGCCCTGCGTCTGCTGAGACTCATTTTCCATACTGAACTTCATTGACGTCTGCCCGCCGGTCATCGTCAGATAGACATCGGCCAGGATCTGGGCATCGAGCAACGCCCCGTGGAGCGTTCGCTTGGTATTGTCTATCTCGTAGCGCGAGCAGAGTGCATCCAGGCTGTTACGCTTGCCGGGGAACATCTTCCTTGCCAGCGCCAGACTGTCCGTCACCTTACAGAAGGTGTTCGTCTTCGGGATATCACGATTAAGCTTGCTGAATTCATAGTCTATAAAGCCGATATCGAACGAGGCGTTATGGATGACAAGCTCGGCGCCCTTGATGTATTCCAGGAACTCGTCAGCCACATCCGCAAACGTCGGCTTATCCAGCAAGAACTCATCGGCAATCCCGTGAACGCCGAACGCGTCGGGGTCCACCAGCCGATCGGGCTTGAGGTAAACGTGGAAGTTGTTCCCCGTAAGACGACGGTTCACCACTTCAACGGCGCCGATCTCGATGATCTTATGCCCTTCGTAGTGCGCGCCGATCTGGTTCATACCGGTGGTTTCGGTATCGAGGACGATCTGGCGAGTAATTGCAGTGCTCATAGCGGTCATTTATGTCAGACTTATCGTTTAACTGAACGTTTCGAATACAGGAAGTCTACCAGAGATGCGTAAACAGGTAGAAATTTTCACCGATGGATCTTGTCTCGGTAACCCAGGGCCCGGCGGCTACGGCGCGATTATGCGCTATCGCCAGCACGAAAAAACCTTTAGTGAAGGCTATTTTCTGACCACCAACAACCGGATGGAGTTGATGGCGGCCATCGTGGCGCTGGAGGCATTAAAAGAACATTGTGACGTGGTGTTAAGTACCGACAGTCAGTACGTGCGTCAGGGGATCACCCAGTGGATCCATAACTGGAAAAAACGCGGCTGGAAAACCGCCGATAAGAAACCGGTCAAGAACGTCGATCTCTGGAAACGTCTTGATGCTGCGCTGGGTCAGCACCAGATTAAATGGGAGTGGGTTAAAGGGCACGCCGGCCATCCGGAAAACGAACGTTGTGACGAGCTGGCGCGTGCGGCGGCCGCTAACCCTGCGCATGAGGACGCGGGCTATCAGCCCGAATCCTGATCACGGCTTTTTGTATTGCCGCGTGGCGCCAACGGTCTGGCGGATTGGCGTTTTCGATTTGCTCTGCTTCATGGGGTTAAGCGTAAGGGGAATGGTTCGCTTACGCGCGACGATAAACTGCAAACAGCCCAGGGCGGGGAGATGGGTGCTCAGCACCACGCCACCCTGACGCGCCCAGGGCAGCACCTGAAAACCACCGTAGCAGAGCACTTCAAAGTTCAGCAGTGAAAGCCAGTCGAGCTGGCGCATCATGGTGAACATCCGGCTGTTGTAAGGTGGATTCCTGCGTAGCACCGGCACCAGCTTACGCAGCCCCATCAGGCTTAACGGATTGAATCCGCTAAGTACCAGCCAGCCGTCATCAATAAGCACGCGATCGGCTTCACGAAGCAGACGATGCGGATCGCTGCACCAGGGCAGCGTGTGAGCGAGTAAACACGCATCAACGGATTTTTCCGCAAACGGCAGATGCAACGGATCTGCTTTTACCTGAACCGGCGATCCGCCGAGAGAGACGTTGACCTGATGCGAGATAGCGCAGCTTTCGGTATTGATTTCCGCGCTGAGATTGCCAATCTTAAGCAGGTGAAAGCCATACATTTTCGCAAGCCAGGGCTTCAGCTGTTGTTCTAACGCTTCGCGATAATATTCACCCCAGGGCAATTCCGCCCAACGTTCCGGTGCTGCGACAGTCTGAGGTATCCTTGCCGGTTTCATCAAAACACCCGCCACGCTATAAGAGGTAATGTATGAATCTTATCAGTATTCCAGCGTTTCAGGACAATTACATCTGGGTTTTGGTTGACGACGATCGTCGATGCGTCATTGTCGATCCCGGAGAATCGGCCCCTGTTCTGCGCGCAATAAAAGAGAACGACTGGCAGCCAGAAGCCATTCTGTTGACGCATCATCATAACGATCACACTGGCGGCGTGCCTGAACTGCACGCTCATTTTCCGCATCTTGTGGTTTACGGACCGGCAGAAGCACAAGATAAGGGAATCACGCATGTAGTCGAAGAAGGCGAAAATATCCTCATACGTGAGTGGGAGTTTTCCGTATTTGCTACACCGGGTCACACTTTGGGACATCTGTGTTTCTACAGTAAGCCTTATCTTTTTTGCGGCGATACCCTGTTCTCCGGAGGCTGCGGAAGATTGTTTGAAGGTACGCCAGCGCAAATGTACCAGTCTTTACAGAAGATTAACGCATTGCCCGATGACACCGTTATTTGTTGCGCTCATGAGTATACATTAGGAAATATGAAGTTTGCCGTCAGCCTGTTGCCTGAGGATCGGGCGATTCAGGATTATTATCACAAAGTGAAGGAGTTACGTGCAAAAAACCAAAAAACACTCCCCGTAATTCTGAAAAACGAGCGCCAAATTAATTTATTTTTACGAACAGATGATACTGATTTAATTAATAAAATTAACCAAGAAACAAATTTGCAACAACCAGAACAGCGATTTGCATGGTTAAGGTCAAAGAAAGATAACTTCAGATAATTGCGGGTTGCCTTTTCAAAATTTCGCCGTTATCATCGCTCGTCTTTTAAGCAACTATTGACACACACATGAAGGCAAAAGCGATATTACTCGCCTCTGTCCTGCTTGTAGGTTGCCAGTCACAGAATGGCAGCAACGTACAACAGCACGCACAGAGCCTTTCTGCAGCTGGTCAAGGGGAAGCAGGGAAGTTTGCAAGTTCGGCGCGCTGGATGGACGATGGAACATCTTTCGCGCAGGATCAAGACTTGTGGACCTCTATTGGCGACGAGCTAAAGATGGGAATTCCGGAAAATACCCGGATTCGCGAACAGAAACAGAAGTATTTAAGAAATAAGAGCTATCTCCACGATGTAACGTTACGGGCAGAGCCGTATATGTACTGGATAGCCGGGCAAGTTAAGAAACGTAACATGCCTATGGAGCTGGTACTCCTACCCATAGTGGAGAGCGCTTTTGACCCACACGCGACGTCTGGCGCCAATGCCGCAGGCATTTGGCAGATCATTCCGAGCACAGGGCGAAACTATGGTCTGAAACAGACCCGCAACTATGATGCGCGTCGCGATGTTGTCGCTTCAACGACAGCCGCTCTCGACATGATGCAACGTCTGAACAAGATGTTTGACGGCGACTGGCTGTTAACGGTCGCAGCGTATAATAGTGGCGAAGGTCGTGTACTGAAGGCAATGAAAGCGAATAAAGCACGGGGTAAATCCACCGATTTTTGGTCGCTCTCACTGCCACAGGAAACAAAGATTTACGTACCGAAAATGCTGGCTTTGAGCGATATTCTCAAGAACAGCAAGCGTTATGGTGTACAACTGCCAACACCAGACGAAAGTCGTGCACTGGCGCGTGTTCGCCTCAGCAATCCAGTTGATATTCAACAGGTTGCTGATATGACGGGTATGTCGGTAAGTAAATTGAAAACCTTTAATGCTGGCGTTAAAGGCTCAACCCTGGGGGCAAGTGGCCCGCAGTATGTAATGGTTCCGCAGAAACATGCTGACCAGTTACGTGAGTCTTTAGCTTCTGGTGAAATCGCCGCCGTTCAGTCAACGCTGATCGCGGATGCATCATCAGTCAACAGCCGCAGCTATAAGGTTCGTTCAGGTGATACGCTTTCGGGCATTGCGTCACGTCTTGGCGTGAATGCGAAAGATCTGCAGCAGTGGAATAATCTGCGCAGCTCCGGCCTGAAAGTGGGTCAGACTCTGACGGTAGGTGCAGGTAGCAGCGCACAGCGTCTCGCCAGCAACAGCGATAGCATTACCTATCGCGTGCGCAAGGGCGATTCACTGTCCAGTATCGCAAAACGACACGGCGTAAACATCAAGGATGTGATGCGCTGGAACAATGATACTGACAATCTGAAACCTGGCGACCAGCTGACGCTGTTTGTGAAGAACAGCGCTACGCCAGACTCCTGATAGCACGATCGAAAGATAAAAAGGCACCGATTCCCCTCGGTGCCTTTTTTGTTTATCCCGCTTTTTGCGCTTCAGCCATGATGGTATCGCTGGTGAATGAACCATCGTTCTGCAGTTCAAAATACGCCTTTACCTCCGCGGATGCACTCTCCTGATACAGCCTGATCGCCTGACTTAATACTTCCGGGGTGCGCATACGAGCGATCCAGGAACTGAACTCCAGCGGTAAGCGATCGGTAATCAACGCGCGCGCGATCAGCCCCGCTTCAGTAATAAGCGACAACCACTCTCCGCTGGAGTAGTTTTGCACGTGCGAGGTATCGCGCAGCGCTTCTACCGTTTGCAGCCAGATATTGCGCACCGGATGCCCAGGTGACATCACATCCATAATGATGAATGTGCCGCCCGGCTTCAGAACGCGTTTGACCTCGCGTAATGCCTGGCCGACATCATGCCAGTGGTGAGCGGAATAACGGCTGATAACCACCTCAAACGACGCATCATCAAACGGTAAGGATTCGGCATAGCCCTGGCGCGTATTGATGTTGTCCAGCCCCTTCGCTTTCGCCGCTTCAGCAACCACCTCCAGCATCTGGCTGGATAAGTCATACGCGGTAACGTGTGCCACCTGCTGCGCAGCCGTAAAGCTGGCATGCCCTGCCCCGCAGCCTAAATCCAGCACGTGCGCCTGCGGAAATGCCGACAGGCGCTCACCGAGACGCACCAGATCGCGGCCTGAAGCGTGTACAGCGCTGCTCAGATAGGCACTTGCCTGAGAACCAAACTGTCTTTCTACGTTGTCATGATGGGAGTGTGTTGTTGTCATCGTACTGTCCTTTGTGAGTGAAAAATAAAGGGCAGCACCCGCGCAGGCCTGCCCCACGGCAGACCTGACACACCATTATTTATCAGGTTTGCCGGGACTGAATTCGACGAGTAGAGGGTTATGATCCGAGGCGCGCGTCACCAGAACAGAGGCATCGTGCACGCTCAAACCACGATAGAAGACGAAATCGAGAGGACGACCAAAGGCTTTTTTGCGCTGGTCGTCGCTAAAACGAACTTCACGCAGCGACATTTCGCGCGCGAAGCGATAGAGCGCATTCATGCGAGGACGGCTCCAGGCATTGAAATCGCCGGCCATAATGATGGGCCCGCTGTGATGCGCTATCTGATCGCCGATCGGAAGTAACTGCTTACTGTAGACATCCACGCCCAGGCTGAAGTTTACCGCATGGATATTCACAACCATCAGCATTCTGGTATCCGGCAGCGGATAGACCGTCACCAGCGCCGATTTCGCCAGACGCAGGATAGGCTCGCGTTCGCGCAGCGGACAGCAATAGACGGGATGTGCTGCAGAAAGCGTCATCACGCCTGAGGGATGTTGCGGCAGAACAAATGCAGGCACCTGGTCGGCGGCAAGATAGTTCGTGGTGGCAAACCGTACCAGCTCCGGGGTGGTTTGCGCCTCCTGGAGCAGAACCAGGTGGGCATCTTTTCCAAAATTCTTGAGTACCGATAACCATTCGGCACGCTGCTGCTTAAAGATATTCCACACCAGTACGCGGATTTTTTCATCGCTGCTTAACGGCGTGCCGGCGGGTAATGCCTGGCTTATGCTCGCAAATGACCCCGGAGGCAAGATCCTCTCCGCGGGCATTCCGGCTACATAACGCATGGCATAGGTATTTTTTCGCACTTTTGGAAACAGCCTCTGTAACATGAACCAGTCCGGAAAACGGACTGGTTCTAATGTTATAGGGACTTTAGGTCACACTTTCAACGCAATTTCTGAGAAACCGCTTTCCAGTTTTGTAAGCAAGCGCTTACTTATATTAACCCAGCGCGACGCGAGCAGGTTTATCAAGGCGCCCACTCAGGCCAATCAGCAGGAAGGCCACCAGGACAATCACCGCTCCAATCCACGGGGTCTGGGTTAATCCGAAGTGTTCGACGGTTTGCCCACCAACGATGGAGCCCAGCGCGATACCAATATTAAAAGCGGCAATATTCAGGCCGGAAGCCACATCCACTGCATTAGGCGTATAAAGCTCGGCTTTCTGGACAACGTAAACCTGAAGCCCGGGCACATTGCCAAAGGCGAAGATCCCCATGACCAGTACCGTGACCAGCGCGGCGTAGTGTATCGAAGCGGTGAACTGGAAAATCATCAGCAGAACAACCAGCGCGGCGAAGATAAATTTCAGCGCTGGTACCGCGCCATGCTTATCTGCAAGCTTGCCGCCCCAGATATTGCCAATGGCAACGGAAATACCGTATCCCAGCAAAATCCAGCTTACGGCATTGGGGGAGAAGCCAGCCAGATCCTGCATCATCGGAGCCAGGAAGGTGAAAGCGGTGAATACGCCGCCATAACCCAATGCAGTTACCGCGTAGATGATCAGCAAACGCGGATGCGTAAGCACCTTCAGCTGATCGCGCAGGCTGGCGCTCGCCCGGCCTGGAATATTCGACGGCACCAGCAGCAGGCTGGTCACCAGGGCGATGACCCCCAGTAAGGAGACGGCCAGGAACGTTTCGCGCCAGCCGAAGTGTTGTCCGATGAACGTTCCCAGCGGTACGCCCGTAACGAGTGCAACGGTAAGTCCACCAAACATGATCGCAATGGCGGAGGCCGCTTTCTCTTTGGGTACCAGGCTGGTTGCAATAGTGGAACCAATCGAGAAGAACACCCCGTGCGCAAGGCCGGTCAACAGACGGGCAATCACCAGCGTGGTGTAGTCCGGCGCCTGCCAGGCCAGAATGTTGCCGGCGGTGAACAGCACCATCAGCGCGACTAACAGCTGCTTACGCGGAAAACGCCCGGTCAGTGCAGTCAGCACTGGCGCCCCGACGGCGACGCCCAGGGCGTAGATAGACACCAACAGCCCGGCAGAAGGTAACGAGATCGCAAGCTGATTAGCAATAGTGGGAACCAGTCCCACGATAACAAATTCGGTCGTGCCAATTGCAAAGGCACTGATCGTCAGGGCAAGTAGCGCCAGTGGCATAAAATACTCCGTATCATCAGGATTAAGATGACAGGCAGTATGCGCCAGTGCTTAAATAACAAAAATGGTCAAAATCTCAATAGAATTTTGCAGGTGGTGCAACAATGAAAGCTACATCGGAAGAGCTGACAATCTTTGTCGCCGTCGTTGAAAGCGGCAGCTTTAGCCGCGCGGCCGACCAGCTGGGACAGGCTAACTCAGCCATTAGCCGTTCGGTAAAAAAACTGGAGATGAAGCTTGGAGTGAGTCTACTCAACCGAACGACGCGACAGCTGAGCCTGACGGAAGAAGGAGAGCGTTATTTTCGCCGCGTGCAGTCGGTACTGCAGGAGATGGCCGCAGCGGAGACCGAGATAATGGAGACCCGCAGCACGCCGCGCGGATTGCTGCGCATTGATGCAGCCACGCCGGTTGTGCTTCACTTTCTGATGCCGCTGATTAAACCTTTCCGCGAACGCTATCCGGAGATGACGCTTTCTCTCGTCTCCTCAGAGACGTTTATTAACCTCATCGAGCGTAAAGTGGATGTGGCTATTCGGGCGGGAACGCTGACCGATTCAAGCTTGCGTGCCCGCCCTCTGTTTGCCAGCTACCGTAAAATTATCGCGTCGCCACAGTATATTGCTGAACATGGTAAACCGGAGACGGTTGAAGAACTGAAGCAGCATCTGTGCCTGGGCTTTACGGAGCCGGTATCGCTGAACACCTGGCCTGTCGCCTGTCATGATGGTCAACTTCATGAAATTACGAGCGGATTGTCATCTAACAGCGGGGAAACGCTGAAGCAGCTGTGCCTTGAAGGAAATGGTATCGCCTGCTTGTCAGACTATATGATTGATAAGGAGATTGCCCGGGGTGAGCTGGTGGAATTGATGGCCGATAAACGCCTGCCGGTCGAAATGCCTTTTAGCGCGGTGTATTACAGTGACAGAGCTGTGAGTACGCGCATTCGTGCCTTTATTGATTTTCTGAGTGAACATATAAAAACAGCTCCCGGAGGAGCGGTGTGAGGGTTCAGGTTACAGAGGGCGGGTCAAACTTAATCCCAGTCAGGAGCTAAACCTTCCGGGCTGACCAGACGATCGTTGCACTCCAGCGCGGCAATCGCTTTTTTATCGTCAGCATCCAGATGAAGATCCGTTGCTAACAGGTTGCTGGCCAGGTTTTCACGCTTAGTTGATGATGGGATCACAGCATAACCTTCACCCATTGCCCATGCCAGAATGACCTGCGCGGCAGTCGCGTTATGTTTCTCAGCGATACGCGTAATCACTTCATCTTTCAGCGCCTTACCGTAGGCCAGCGTCATGTATGAGGTGATGTGGATCCCGTGCTGTTTTGCCCAGTCCACGACTTTACGATTTTGCAGGTACGGAGACAGCTCAATCTGGTTGGTCGCAATATTTTCTTCGCCAACAGCAGCAATAGCTTTTTCCATCAGCGGGATCGTGAAGTTGGAGATCCCAATTTCGCGGGTTAATCCCTGCTTTTTCGCTTCCAGCAATGCCTGCATGAATTCTTCCACGGAGACGGCATCATTCGGTGATGGCCAGTGGATCAGCGTCAAATCTACATAGTCAGTACGCAGTTTTTTCAGGCTTTCTTTCAGGCTTGGGATCAGCTTGTCTTTGCTGAGATTCTCAATCCAGATTTTCGTGGTGATGAACAGCTCATTACGCGGTACACCACTCTCTTCGAGAGCTTGTCCTACGGCAGCTTCGTTTTCATAGATCTGCGCCGTATCAACCGCGCGATAGCCCAGTTCGAGTGCGGTTTTAACTGATGCAATAACAACGTCGTCTTTCAGGCGGAAAGTGCCCAGACCAAATGCGGGGAGAGTCATACTATTCCTCAATCGTTATGTTCGTAAACTGAGGACGATTATCGCTGGCGTTGTTATAGAGAAAAAGATCGCAAAACGCAGAGGATTTTTGCTGATTTCGCAATAATTAAGCGTCAGATAAGAAAAAAGCCCTGAGCTAACGCTCAGGGCTTTTAATAAGTGGCGGAACGGACGGGACTCGAACCCGCGACCCCCTGCGTGACAGGCAGGTATTCTAACCGACTGAACTACCGCTCCACCGAAGACTGCTTGTAACCACCGGATTAATGCACCGGCTTACTACTTAATTTGATGCCTGGCAGTTCCCTACTCTCACATGGGGAGACCCCACACTACCATCGGCGCTACGGCGTTTCACTTCTGAGTTCGGCATGGGGTCAGGTGGGACCACCGCGCTAAAGCCGCCAGGCAAATTCTGTTAAATCTGTATCAGGCTGAAATTTGATTGTTCTGTCTCTTCGCCAAAACATCTTCGGCGTTGTAAGGTTAAGCCTCACGGTTCATTAGTATCGGTTAGCTCAACGCATCGCTGCGCTTACACACCCGACCTATCAACGTCATAGTCTTTAACGTTCCTTCAGGAGACTTAAAGTCTCAGGGAGAACTCATCTCGGGGCAAGTTTCGTGCTTAGATGCTTTCAGCACTTATCTTTTCCGCATTTAGCTACCGGGCAGTGCCATTGGCATGACAACCCGAACACCAGTGATGCGTCCACTCCGGTCCTCTCGTACTAGGAGCAGCCCCCCTCAATTCTCCAGCGCCCACGGCAGATAGGGACCGAACTGTCTCACGACGTTCTAAACCCAGCTCGCGTACCACTTTAAATGGCGAACAGCCATACCCTTGGGACCTACTTCAGCCCCAGGATGTGATGAGCCGACATCGAGGTGCCAAACACCGCCGTCGATATGAACTCTTGGGCGGTATCAGCCTGTTATCCCCGGAGTACCTTTTATCCGTTGAGCGATGGCCCTTCCATTCAGAACCACCGGATCACTATGACCTGCTTTCGCACCTGCTCGAGCCGTCACTCTCGCAGTCAAGCTAGCTTATGCCATTGCACTAACCTCCTGATGTCCGACCAGGATTAGCTAACCTTCGTGCTCCTCCGTTACTCTTTGGGAGGAGACCGCCCCAGTCAAACTACCCACCAGACACTGTCCGCAACCCGGATCACGGGTCTACGTTAGAACACCAGCCATTAAAGGGTGGTATTTCAAGGACGGCTCCACGCAGACTGGCGTCCACGCTTCAAAGCCTCCCACCTATCCTACACATCAAGGACCAGTGTTCAGTGTCAAGCTATAGTAAAGGTTCACGGGGTCTTTCCGTCTTGCCGCGGGTACACTGCATCTTCACAGCGAGTTCAATTTCACTGAGTCTCGGGTGGAGACAGCCTGGCCATCATTACGCCATTCGTGCAGGTCGGAACTTACCCGACAAGGAATTTCGCTACCTTAGGACCGTTATAGTTACGGCCGCCGTTTACCGGGGCTTCGATCAAGAGCTTCGCGTTGCCGCTAACCCCATCAATTAACCTTCCGGCACCGGGCAGGCGTCACACCGTATACGTCCACTTTCGTGTTTGCACAGTGCTGTGTTTTTAATAAACAGTTGCAGCCAGCTGGTATCTTCGACTGATTTCAGCTCCACCCGCAGGGGCTTCACCTACATATCAGCGTGCCTTCTCCCGAAGTTACGGCACCATTTTGCCTAGTTCCTTCACCCGAGTTCTCTCAAGCGCCTTGGTATTCTCTACCTGACCACCTGTGTCGGTTTGGGGTACGATTTCGTGTTACCTGATGCTTAGAGGCTTTTCCTGGAAGCAGGGCATTTGTTACTTCAGCACCGTAGTGCCTCGTCATCACACCTCAGCGTTAATAAGGTACCGGATTTACCTGGAACCTCCGCCTACATGCTTAAACCGGGACAACCGTCGCCCGGCTAACATAGCCTTCTCCGTCCCCCCTTCGCAGTAACACCAAGTACAGGAATATTAACCTGTTTCCCATCGACTACGCCTTTCGGCCTCGCCTTAGGGGTCGACTCACCCTGCCCCGATTAACGTTGGACAGGAACCCTTGGTCTTCCGGCGAGCGGGCTTTTCACCCGCTTTATCGTTACTTATGTCAGCATTCGCACTTCTGATACCTCCAGCATGCCTCACAGCACACCTTCAACGGCTTACAGAACGCTCCCCTACCCAACAACACATAGTGTCGCTGCCGCAGCTTCGGTGCATGGTTTAGCCCCGTTACATCTTCCGCGCAGGCCGACTCGACCAGTGAGCTATTACGCTTTCTTTAAATGATGGCTGCTTCTAAGCCAACATCCTGGCTGTCTGTGCCTTCCCACATCGTTTCCCACTTAACCATGACTTTGGGACCTTAGCTGGCGGTCTGGGTTGTTTCCCTCTTCACGACGGACGTTAGCACCCGCCGTGTGTCTCCCGTGATAACATTCTTCGGTATTCGTAGTTTGCATCGGGTTGGTAAGCCGGGATGGCCCCCTAGCCGAAACAGTGCTCTACCCCCGAAGATGAGTTCACGAGGCGCTACCTAAATAGCTTTCGGGGAGAACCAGCTATCTCCCGGTTTGATTGGCCTTTCACCCCCAGCCACAAGTCATCCGCTAATTTTTCAACATTAGTCGGTTCGGTCCTCCAGTTAGTGTTACCCAACCTTCAACCTGCCCATGGCTAGATCACCGGGTTTCGGGTCTATACCCTGCAACTTAACGCCCAGTTAAGACTCGGTTTCCCTTCGGCTCCCCTATACGGTTAACCTTGCTACAGAATATAAGTCGCTGACCCATTATACAAAAGGTACGCAGTCACACCACGAAGGTGCTCCCACTGCTTGTACGTACACGGTTTCAGGTTCTTTTTCACTCCCCTCGCCGGGGTTCTTTTCGCCTTTCCCTCACGGTACTGGTTCACTATCGGTCAGTCAGGAGTATTTAGCCTTGGAGGATGGTCCCCCCATATTCAGACAGGATACCACGTGTCCCGCCCTACTCTTCGAGTTCACAGCCTGTGTGCTTTCGTGTACGGGACTGTCACCCTGTACCGTGCGACTTTCCAGACGCTTCCACTAACACACAAGCTGATTCAGACTCTGGGCTGCTCCCCGTTCGCTCGCCGCTACTGGGGGAATCTCGGTTGATTTCTTTTCCTCGGGGTACTTAGATGTTTCAGTTCCCCCGGTTCGCCTCGTTAACCTATGTATTCAGTTAACGATAGTGCAACGAATTGCACTGGGTTTCCCCATTCGGACATCGCCGGGTCAAAGGTTCATATCACCTCGCCGGCGCTTTTCGCAGATTAGCACGTCCTTCATCGCCTCTGACTGCCAGGGCATCCACCGTGTACGCTTAGTCGCTTAACCTCACAACCCGAAGATGTTTCACTTCTGATTGCGAAAATTTGAGAGACTCGAACACACCATTAAGATGTGTCGTTTCAATTTTCAGCTTGATCCAGATTTTTAAAGAGCAAAACTTCGCAGTGCACCTTTTCAGGTTCACTCTGAAGTTTTCTTGTGTTTGCAGTAAAAGATGGTGGAGCTATGCGGGATCGAACCGCAGACCTCCTGCGTGCAAAGCAGGCGCTCTCCCAGCTGAGCTATAGCCCCATCGTTTGCAATCTCTGTACCGGTAATTTTTCCTGAGACAAGGCGTGGTAACGCGAAGCATACATCAGTATGTGAGCGTTGCCGCAACGCAGTATCAGGGAAAATTTGGTAGGCCTGAGTGGACTTGAACCACCGACCTCACCCTTATCAGGGGTGCGCTCTAACCACCTGAGCTACAAGCCTGCAGAGATTTTTACTGCTGTTTTTCATCAGACAATCTGTGTGAGCACTACAAAGGCAGGTTCTTTAAGGTAAGGAGGTGATCCAACCGCAGGTTCCCCTACGGTTACCTTGTTACGACTTCACCCCAGTCATGAATCACAAAGTGGTAAGCGCCCTCCCGAAGGTTAAGCTACCTACTTCTTTTGCAACCCACTCCCATGGTGTGACGGGCGGTGTGTACAAGGCCCGGGAACGTATTCACCGTAGCATTCTGATCTACGATTACTAGCGATTCCGACTTCATGGAGTCGAGTTGCAGACTCCAATCCGGACTACGACGCACTTTATGAGGTCCGCTTGCTCTCGCGAGGTCGCTTCTCTTTGTATGCGCCATTGTAGCACGTGTGTAGCCCTACTCGTAAGGGCCATGATGACTTGACGTCATCCCCACCTTCCTCCAGTTTATCACTGGCAGTCTCCTTTGAGTTCCCGGCCTAACCGCTGGCAACAAAGGATAAGGGTTGCGCTCGTTGCGGGACTTAACCCAACATTTCACAACACGAGCTGACGACAGCCATGCAGCACCTGTCTCAGAGTTCCCGAAGGCACCAATCCATCTCTGGAAAGTTCTCTGGATGTCAAGAGTAGGTAAGGTTCTTCGCGTTGCATCGAATTAAACCACATGCTCCACCGCTTGTGCGGGCCCCCGTCAATTCATTTGAGTTTTAACCTTGCGGCCGTACTCCCCAGGCGGTCGACTTAACGCGTTAGCTCCGGAAGCCACGCCTCAAGGGCACAACCTCCAAGTCGACATCGTTTACGGCGTGGACTACCAGGGTATCTAATCCTGTTTGCTCCCCACGCTTTCGCACCTGAGCGTCAGTCTTTGTCCAGGGGGCCGCCTTCGCCACCGGTATTCCTCCAGATCTCTACGCATTTCACCGCTACACCTGGAATTCTACCCCCCTCTACAAGACTCTAGCCTGCCAGTTTCGAATGCAGTTCCCAGGTTGAGCCCGGGGATTTCACATCCGACTTGACAGACCGCCTGCGTGCGCTTTACGCCCAGTAATTCCGATTAACGCTTGCACCCTCCGTATTACCGCGGCTGCTGGCACGGAGTTAGCCGGTGCTTCTTCTGCGGGTAACGTCAATCGCTGAGGTTATTAACCTCAACGCCTTCCTCCCCGCTGAAAGTACTTTACAACCCGAAGGCCTTCTTCATACACGCGGCATGGCTGCATCAGGCTTGCGCCCATTGTGCAATATTCCCCACTGCTGCCTCCCGTAGGAGTCTGGACCGTGTCTCAGTTCCAGTGTGGCTGGTCATCCTCTCAGACCAGCTAGGGATCGTCGCCTAGGTGAGCCATTACCCCACCTACTAGCTAATCCCATCTGGGCACATCTGATGGCAAGAGGCCCGAAGGTCCCCCTCTTTGGTCTTGCGACGTTATGCGGTATTAGCTACCGTTTCCAGTAGTTATCCCCCTCCATCAGGCAGTTTCCCAGACATTACTCACCCGTCCGCCGCTCGTCACCCAGGAGCAAGCTCCCTGTGTTACCGCTCGACTTGCATGTGTTAGGCCTGCCGCCAGCGTTCAATCTGAGCCATGATCAAACTCTTCAATTTAAGTTTGATGCTCGTGAATTAAACTTCGTAATGAATTACGTATGTTCACTCAGAGACTTGGTATTCATTTTTCGTCCGAGGACGTTAAGAATCCATGTCACTTTGAGTGCCCACACAGATTGTCTGATAAATTGTTAAAGAGCAGTGCAACGCGGCTTTTGCTCACCGTTGCGAGGTGGCGTATATTACGCTTTCTTCTTTCAGAGTCAACCCGTTATTTCAGGATTTTTTCTCTTCAACCGACTGGGCTGTTTGTGAAGTGATTCACATCCGCCGTGTCGATGGAGGCGCATTATAGGGGGCCGCCGAGGAATGACAAGCGGAAAAATGCATTTTTATTTCAACCGCTCATCTTTTCACCAGAAAGGCTATTTTTGGTGCTTTTTAATCTCTTTTGGCAGCTCGGCCAGACTATTAATTACCCAATCCGCCGCATTCTCAGCTTCTGGCGTCACAGGCTTGCCGGTGCGCACTAATATTTTGGTCCCTACACCCGCTGCTGTGGCTGCCTGCATATCTTCCAGTTTATCGCCCACCATATAAGAAGCCGCCATATCAATGTGCAGGAACTCCTGCGCAGAGATGAACATCCCCGGATGCGGTTTACGGCAATCACAGGTCTGACGATACTCTTCTACGGTTCCCTGTGGGTGGTGCGGACAATAGTAGATGCCATCGAGATCCACACCGCGGTCGGCCAGCGACCAGTCCATCCATTCCGTCAGCGTTTCGAACTGCGCTTCGGTGAATTTACCGCGTGCAATACCGGACTGGTTCGTCACGACCACCAGCGCATACCCCATCTCTTTCAGCTGGCGCATGGCATCTATTGCGCCCTCAATAAACTCGAACTCATCAATCTCATGGACATAACCGTGATCCACATTAATAGTGCCATCACGATCGAGAAAAATTGCGGGTACTGATTTTGCCACCGGTTTGCTCCTGAAAAAGGCATGTTCAACTAGTATCTCATGAATCGCAGCGCAATAAAGTGCTCATCGTGCATAGTTGGATTGATTTAGACGTCTGGATGCCTTAACATCCGTTTTGTTTACGGCCATCACCCGTATCTGGCAGAAGAAAATGCCACGGCTAACTTACATACGATAAAAATAATCTAATGATTAAACTTTCCAATATCACCAAAGTGTTCCAGCAGGGGAACCGAACCATTCAGGCTCTGAACAATGTCAGCCTGCATGTTCCTGCTGGCCAAATTTATGGCGTCATTGGCGCATCGGGTGCAGGTAAAAGCACGCTGATCCGTTGTGTTAACCTGCTTGAGCGTCCAACCCAGGGCAGCGTAGAAGTTGGCGGTCAGGAACTCACCGCCCTTTCAGAGAAAGAACTCACCAAAGCGCGTCGTCAGATTGGCATGATTTTCCAGCACTTTAACCTGCTGGCTTCCCGCACCGTGTTCGGCAACGTTGCCTTACCGCTTGAGCTGGATAACACGCCGAAAGAAGAAGTGAAGCGTCGCGTCACCGAGCTGCTCGACCTCGTGGGTCTGGGCGATAAACATGATAGCTACCCGGCAAATCTGTCCGGAGGGCAAAAACAACGTGTGGCCATCGCCCGCGCGCTGGCCAGCAATCCTAAGGTACTGCTGTGCGATGAGGCCACCAGCGCACTGGATCCCGCAACCACGCGTTCTATTCTGGAACTGCTGAAAGACATTAATCGTCGTCTGGGCCTGACGATCCTCCTTATTACGCACGAGATGGATGTGGTGAAACGCATCTGCGACTGCGTGGCGGTCATTAGCAACGGTGAACTGATCGAGCAGGACACGGTAAGTGAAGTGTTCTCGCATCCGAAAACCCCGCTGGCGCAGCAGTTCATCCAGTCCACCCTGCATCTGGATATCCCGGAAGACTATCTGGAGCGTTTGAAGACCGAACCCGCTGCTGACAGCGTCCCGATGCTGCGCATGGAGTTCACCGGTCAGTCCGTTGATGCTCCCCTGCTTTCCGAAACCGCGCGTCGCTTTAACGTGAACAACAACATCATCAGCGCGCAGATGGATTACGCCGGTGGCGTGAAGTTCGGCATCATGCTGACAGAAATGCACGGCACACAAGAAGAAACCCAGGCAGCTATTGCCTGGCTGCAAGAACATCACGTAAAAGTAGAGGTACTGGGTTATGTCTGAGCCGATGATGTGGCTGCTGGTTCGCGGCGTTTGGGAAACGCTGGCAATGACCTTTGTCTCTGGCTTCTTTGGTTTTGTGATTGGCCTGCCGGTCGGCGTGTTGCTGTACGTGACGCGTCCGGGTCAAATCATTGAGAACGCGAAGCTGTACCGTACGCTCTCTGCGCTGGTGAACATCTTTCGTTCTATCCCGTTCATTATTTTACTGGTGTGGATGATTCCGTTTACCCGCGTGATCGTCGGAACGTCTATCGGTCTGCAGGCGGCGATCGTTCCGCTGACCGTTGGCGCTGCGCCGTTTATCGCCCGTATGGTGGAGAACGCCCTGCTGGAAATCCCAACCGGTTTGATCGAAGCTTCCCGTGCGATGGGTGCCACACCGATGCAGATCGTCCGCAAGGTTCTCCTGCCGGAGGCGCTGCCAGGGCTGGTGAATGCGGCAACTATTACGCTTATCACCCTGGTCGGTTATTCCGCGATGGGCGGTGCCGTTGGTGCCGGCGGTTTAGGTCAGATTGGTTACCAGTACGGCTATATTGGATATAACGCTACCGTGATGAATACCGTTCTGGTATTGCTGGTTGTTCTGGTTTACTTAATCCAGTTCTCTGGCGATCGCATCGTCCGGGCTGTTACGCACAAATAACGTTACACACAACACAAACTCTACGAGTTAAGGATAAAACATGGCGTTTAAATTAAAGACCTTCGCAGCAGTAGGCGCGCTGATCGGCTCTCTGGCACTGGTGGGTTGCGGTCAGGACGAAAAGGATCCAAACCACATTAAAGTGGGCGTTATCGTGGGTGCAGAACAGCAGGTTGCAGAAGTTGCTCAGAAAGTAGCAAAAGAGAAGTATGGCCTGGACGTAGAGCTGGTCACCTTCAACGATTACGTTCTGCCGAACGAAGCGCTGAGCAAAGGCGATATCGACGCGAATGCCTTCCAGCATAAGCCATACCTGGATCAGCAGATTAAAGATCGCGGCTATAAACTGGTGGGCGTGGGTAATACCTTCGTTTATCCAATTGCCGGTTACTCTAAGAAAATTAAATCCCTGGACGAGCTGCAGCCGGGCTCTCAGGTTGCCGTCCCTAACGACCCAACTAACCTTGGTCGTTCCCTGCTGCTGCTGCAGAAAGTGGGCCTGATCAAACTGAAAGACGGTGTTGGCCTGCTGCCAACCGTTCTGGACGTCACCGAGAACCCGAAAAATCTGAAAATCGTTGAACTGGAAGCACCGCAGCTGCCACGTTCTCTGGACGATGCACAGATTGCTCTGGCCGTTATCAACACCACGTACGCCAGCCAGATTGGCCTGACGCCAGCCAAAGACGGTATCTTCGTTGAAGATAAAGACTCCCCGTACGTTAACCTGATCGTGACTCGCGAAGACAACAAGGACGCGGAAAACGTGAAGAAATTCGTTCAGGCCTATCAGTCAGATGAAGTTTACCAGGAAGCCAACAAAGTGTTTAACGGCGGCGCTGTTAAAGGCTGGTAATCTCACCTCAGTGTAATATCATCAGGACGGGCTTATGCCCGTCTTGTCATTTGTGCAGTCAACTGATTCAATATCTGACGTTTTGATTATCCATTGAGGAAATATTATGCGTGCTTTACCGATCTGTCTTTTAGCACTCATGCTGAGCGGCTGTTCTATGCTAAGCAGATCTCCCGTTGAACCTGTTCAAAGCACGGCAACCCCGCCAAAGACCGAGCCTGCGAAACCGAAAGTGGTTCGCCCTGCGCCGGTTCGCATTATCACGAAAGCGGACGAACTCGTCGGTAAACCGTTCCGTGAGCTGGGCGAAGTGAGCGGCGAATCCTGTCAGGCGACCAATCAGGACTCACCACCAAATATTCCGACAGCGCGTAAACGCATGCAGATTAATGCCGCAAAAATGAAAGCTAACGCGGTTCTGCTGCACAGCTGTGAAGTCACCAGCGGCACGCCGGGCTGCTACCGTCAGGCGGTTTGCATCGGTTCTGCGCTGAACATCACGGCGAAATGAGTGCATTTCAGTTCGAGCAGATAGGCGTTATCCACTCTCCTTATAAAGAGAAGTTCGCCGTCCCTCGCCAGCCCGGTCTGGTCACCAGCGGAAGCGGTGAGCTTCACCTGATTGCGCCTTACAATCAGGCCGATGCGGTACGCGGGCTCGAGGCTTTCAGCCATTTATGGGTGGTGTTCGTGTTTCACCAGACGATGGAAGGCGGCTGGCGACCTACCGTGCGTCCTCCTCGTCTTGGCGGCAATGCGAGAATGGGCGTGTTTGCAACGCGCTCGACCTTCCGTCCAAACCCGGTTGGCATGTCGCTGGTTGAACTGAAAGGCATACGCTGCCAGAAAGATCGGGTGATACTGGAGTTAGGTAGCCTGGACCTGGTCGACGGCACGCCGGTTATCGACATCAAGCCCTATTTGCCCTTCGCCGAAGCGCTCCCGAACGCGCGTGCAAGTTATGCTCAGGACGCACCACAGGCGGACATGCCGGTGTATTTTACGCCTGAGATAACCGCACAGCTCGGTCAGCTGGAGAAACGCTATCCTCGCTTACGGGATTTCATCACCGAAGTTCTGGCACAGGACCCGCGCCCGGCCTACCGTAAAGAAGAGGAAGCAGGAAAAACGTACGCCGTCTGGCTGATGGATTTTAACGTTCGCTGGCGCGTCTCCGGGGCAGGTTTTGAAGTGTTTGCCCTTGAACCCAGGTAATTTTGTTCTCCTCTCTTTTGGCATCTTTGCCACACTGGTAAACTAAACCACTTTTTTGTGTCAGGCTGGTGTTTCAGCCTGTTCCAATCGTCGAAATGGAACCGTAACAACATGCGTACTAGCCAATATCTGCTCTCCACTCTGAAGGAGACGCCTGCCGACGCCGAAGTGATCAGCCATCAGCTGATGCTGCGCGCCGGGATGATCCGCAAGCTGGCCTCCGGGTTATATACCTGGCTGCCGACCGGCGTGCGCGTCCTGAAAAAAGTCGAAAACATCGTGCGTGAAGAGATGAACAACGCCGGTGCTATCGAGGTGTCCATGCCTGTGGTTCAGCCCGCTGACCTGTGGCAGGAGAGTGGCCGTTGGGAACAATATGGTCCTGAACTGCTGCGCTTCGTCGATCGCGGCGAGCGTCCGTTCGTTCTCGGCCCAACGCATGAAGAAGTTATTACCGACCTGATTCGTAATGAGCTGAGCTCTTACAAACAGCTGCCGCTGAACTTCTTCCAGATCCAGACCAAGTTCCGTGACGAAGTTCGCCCGCGTTTCGGCGTCATGCGCTCTCGCGAATTCCTGATGAAAGATGCCTACTCTTTCCATACCTCTCAGGAATCACTGCAAGAGACTTACGACGCAATGTACGCGGCATACAGCAAAATCTTCTCCCGTATGGGTCTGGATTTCCGCGCTGTGCAGGCTGATACCGGCTCCATCGGCGGTAGCGCATCCCATGAGTTCCAGGTACTGGCGCAGAGCGGTGAAGACGATGTGATCTTCTCTGACTCTTCAGACTACGCGGCGAACATCGAATTTGCAGAAGCGCTGGCACCAAAAGAACCGCGTGCTGCAGCAACGCAAGAGATGACGCTGGTTGATACGCCAAACGCGAAAACCATCGCCGAGCTGGTTGAGCAGTTCAATCTGCCAGTTGAAAAAACCGTGAAAACGCTGCTGGTGAAATCCACCGAAGGCAGCGCTTACCCGCTGGTTGCCCTGCTGGTGCGTGGCGATCATGAGCTGAACGAAGTGAAAGCCGAGAAGCTGCCGCAGGTCGCCAGCCCGCTGACGTTCGCCACGGAAGCGGAAATCCGCGCCGTGGTGAATGCGGGTCCAGGTTCACTGGGTCCAGTCAATCTGCCGGTGCCGGTTGTTATTGACCGCACGGTTGCTGCAATGAGCGACTTCTCCGCTGGTGCGAACATCGACGGTAAACACTACTTCGGCATCAACTGGGATCGCGACGTGGCGACGCCGGAAGTGGCTGACATCCGTAACGTGGTTGCAGGTGATCCAAGCCCGGACGGTCAGGGTACCCTGATGATTAAGCGCGGCATCGAGGTCGGTCACATCTTCCAGCTGGGCGATAAATACTCTCGTGCGCTGAACGCCGCCGTTCAGGGCGAAGATGGCCGTAACCAGATCCTGACCATGGGTTGCTACGGTATCGGGGTGACGCGCGTGGTGGCTGCGGCGATTGAGCAGAACTACGACGAGCGCGGCATCGTCTGGCCGGACAATATCGCGCCGTTCCAGGTCGCCATTCTGCCAATGAACATGCACAAGTCTTACCGCGTGCAGGAGCTGGCCGAGAAGCTGTATGCCGAGCTGCGCGCTCAGGGCATCGAAGTGCTGATGGATGACCGTAAAGAGCGTCCGGGCGTGATGTTCGCCGATATGGAACTGATCGGCATCCCACATACCGTCGTTATCGGCGACCGTAACCTCGACAGCGATGAGATTGAATACAAATACCGTCGCAGCGGCGAAAAACAGATGATCAAGACCGGCGATATCCTTGATTACCTGGTGAAAGCCATTAAAGGCTAAACAAAAAAACCCCGCTCAGGCGGGGTTTTTTAATGGTGCTACGTCAGCTTATTTACTGTTACAGTCTTTGCCCGCAATAAATTTCGCGCCTTTATCCGCCACCAGCGTTTTCACCATCTCTCCGCTATCCGGGTTTGCTTCAAGCGTAAAGTGACCGTCAACCGTCAGCAATACCGGCTTGCTGTCATTACCGCGTGCCACGGCGTAATCACGTTCAAGCTGCGCATTGTTTGCCACGCTAACCTTCCTGCCGGTTGCGCAGTCGGTAAAGATCGCCGCATCCGCCATATAGAAGTACATCCCCCGCATTGCCATAGGCGTGGCAGGCAGAGCCGCTTTTACCGGCGCAAGCGTGTAGTTGAACTGGGATTCAATCGGGTTGCCTTCGCGGTCAAGCATCTCCATTCCCTCGCCTTTGGCGCGGAAAAAGGTTTTCTCACCGGAGGTATCCGTCAGAACCAGCTTCTCAGCCGTACGCGCCCATGTTCCGTAAGTTGCAAATGACGAGGGTTCTTTAGCGCCCTGATAGCGCTGGTTCATTACCCAGGTGCCGTCTTTTTGCAGGAACAGAGACGTTTCAATGCCTTCGCAGTCTGCGCAAGGCAATACGCCGCGCCAGCTCTGCTGCATTGGTTTTAACTCTTCCGTTTGCGTGGGTTGTAACATCTGCGTTTCGGAGCGGTTGTTACACCCGAAAAGCGCAAACAGCGTGCTCACTGCCATCGCTGACCATAATGCTTTTTTCACAATGAATTCCTTATGAAAATTGTGTTCCCTTTCGTCACTCTGTTGGGCGACGAACTTTACCGCGTAGTGCTTTCACTGTGGATTTTTGGGCCTTCGAGGACAGCCGACGCTCTTTCGATGCGCGGGTTGGCCGCGTTGCCCGGCGGCTTTTTTGTACTGCCGTTAATTCTTTGATGACCGCCACCAGCCTGGCTATCGCCGCTTCCCGGTTGAGCTCCTGGCTGCGGTACTCCTGGGCTTTGATCACAATCACACCATCGCTGGTGATCAGGTGATGGCTGGCAGCAAGCAGGCTGTCTTTATAATACTCTGGCAGGCTCGAGGCCCGAATGTCAAAACGCAAATGGATAGCCGTCGACGCCTTGTTGACGTGCTGCCCACCGGCCCCCTGAGCACGGATGGCGGTAATCTCCAGCTCGTTGTCAGGAATGCTGACGTTACGGGACAAGACGATCATGACGCGGGCTGCCACGCCGTCAAATGAATTTCCAGATTATTCTGAGAACCAGAGAGCCAGATGGCGCCATCCTGAATCGTCGCCTGCAACACCATGGTCCGGCTGGCAAACTCGCTCAGCTGAGCCAGCTGCTCATCATCCAGATACCAAACCGTGAGATTTTTAAACTGTCCGCACTTGCTCTTGTTTTGCTGCCACCAAATCTCCGCAGCACGCTGATTATACGCGAATAAGGCCACTTCAGCGGACTGGGTGCAGGCCTTCTTAATTCTGCGCTCGTCAGGCAGGCCGAGTTCGATCCACAAGTCGATACCCAGATGATCGTTGCGCAGCCAGGCTTCAGGCTCGTCTTCTGCGCTTAACCCACGGGTAAACTGCAGACGCTCGTCGGCGTACTTAATCCACGCCAGCAGGCGCAGCATCATGCGCTCCTGGGTTTCGGAGGGATGGCGTGCCAGTGTAAGCGACGCGTCGAGGAACTGGTTGCGATCAAGATCGGCCACATTGACCACTGCTTTATAAATTGTCGCTTTCAGCGCCATGAGAGAACTCCATTCGAATCAGGCGCTCATTGTAGCGAAAACCGCGGCAAAAGGCTGTTATGGGGTGATAAATACACCGCTATCAAGGCGCTGATATTGCTTAAATGAGTATGGTATAGTCACCTTGCTAAACCGAGTTTATCTTCGTAGGCTTAATGATATCTCACAGTAAGTCAGTGCGCTGGCGGGAGGGGATGTGAATAATTATTGTGAGTTAATTCGCAAACGGTATGCGGAAATCGCCAGCGGAGATCTGGGGTATGTCCCGGACGCGTTGGGCTGTGTATTGAAAGTGCTTAATGAAGTGGCCTCTGATGAGAGCCTTTCAGAGTCGGTCAGGGAAAAAGCAGCTTATGCTGCGGCGAATTTACTGGTGAGCGATTATGTCGATGAATGATACTTATCAACCCATCAATTGTGATGACTATGACAACCTCGAACTCGCCTGCCAGCATCATTTATTACTGACGCTGGAGCTAAAAGATGGCGAAGTGTTGAAGGCAAAAGCCAGCGATCTGGTTTCACGCAAGAATGTGGAATACCTGATAGTGGAAGATGCCGGTGCGACGCGTGAGCTGCGCCTGGACAAAATAGCCAGCTTCAGCCACCCGCAAATCGGCACCGTCGTGGTGAGCGAATCCTGATGACACTAACGGGCAGCCTGGCTGCCCGTTACGCTTTCTGCCACTCAAAACGGACACCCTCTTCTGTCCAACCCTCTTCCGTAATGAAAACCCCTGCCGCAGCGATAAGCGTTTCACCATAGAACAGCAGCGGCGTGGTGTCGCGCAGCCACGGCGGCACGTTGCACTCCTGCCAGATTTTCTTCAGCTTGCGTCCCCCGTTGCGCCCGGCAATATGCAGCATGCCCCCAGCCTTAAAACGCACCGTTACCGGTTCACCGGGCTTCGGCAGCCGCACATGACCAGACGACAGGAGAGAAACGCGTCCTGCCTCACCGGGCAATACCAGCAGTTCGTCAGGAGAAAGCCAGTCGAGCACCACATCAGTCAGCGAGGGCATGGACTTTATCCACCAGAGTTCCCCTTTATAGCGTCTAACGTCAAAACCGTTCAGGTGGACACTCGGGGAAGCATCATCCCGCGCCATGGCAACTTCGTCCCAGATACGGCTCAGCATCGCCCGCGACGGCATCGCAGCGTGATGAGAGGCCAGCCAGCGTCGTAGCAGCGCGGCGCGACGTACCGGGCTCATCGCTGTCAGCGGTACAATGGCTAGCGCTCCGTCTTCAGAAATCAGTTCCGCCAGCTCGTCGCTCAACAGCTCGTCCAGCAGCGACTCCTGTTCGGCGCACAGCATAGCGCTTCTTGCCGTCGCGTCGGCGAAATGCGGCCAGCGTTCGCTTAAAAGCGGAAGGACGCGCAGACGCAGGAAGTTGCGGTCATAGCCGTCATCCTGGTTGCTCTCATCTTCGATCCAGCTCAGCTGATGTTCTCGCGCCCAGGCTTCAAGCGAGGCGCGCGTCTCGCCAAGCAGCGGACGCAGTAACGTTGTGCCGGCAAATTCAGAACGCGCCGGCATGGCAGAAAGCCCCGCCGGCCCGCTGCCCCGCTTAAGCGCCAGCAGAAAGGTTTCACACTGATCGTCCAGGTGCTGAGCCGTGACCAGCGCTTCTCCAGCACGTAATGCCCCGGCAAACGCGGCATAGCGGGCTTTCCGCGCCTGCGCCTCGATGCCCAGCCCTTCCTCCGCAAGCATGACGCGTTCAACGATGAGCGGGATCGCCCAGGCCGCACACAAGGCTTCGCAGTGCGCCACCCACGCCTCTGCGTGAGGACTTAATCCGTGGTGAATATGCATCGCCCGAAGCTGGACGTCAGGTTCCCGATCGCGCCAAAGCTTTAGACGATGCAGCAACACGGTAGAATCCAAGCCACCGCTAAACCCCACCAGCAGCTGGCGGTACGGTGAAACGGCTTGTGCGATAGCGGGTAAGGTCATAGGAGATTACACATAAAAAATGCCCGAACTGAGCGGGCATTATCACACAGGACAACCATTACTGCTGATAAAGCTCCAGGGGCAGGCCGTCCGGGTCGTTGAAAAAGGTAAAACGCTTGTCGGTGAACGGATCGACGCGTATCGCTTCGCACGTCACGCCGTGCGCCTCCAGATGTTTTACCGCGCTATCCAGGTCATCGACGCTGAAGGCGAGATGGCGCAGGCCGCAGGCTTCCGGGCGGGACGGACGAGCAGGCGGAAAAGGAAAAGAGAACAGTTCAATCACATACTGCCCGTTTAACGCCAGGTCACCCTTCCAGGAGTCGCGCTCCTCGCGGTAGGCCTCACTCATAAGCGTGAAGCCAAGGATGTCGCAGTAGAAGGCCTTACTTTTCGCGTAATCGGTCGCAATGATCGCAATATGATGAACAGCTTTTAAACCCAGCATAGCTTCTCCTTTTTATGATCCCTGAACGTTACAACCGAAAACCCGCACCATGCAAGCGGTCACCCTTATTTTAGGACTCGCACCCAGTAAACGCCGTTTTCGTCGCGCTTCGCACCGTGGATATCCGTCTCAAAACCGGGATAGTGACGCCCTACCGAACAGAGCATCAGCAGGAAATCGAGCACGGCCCGACTATCTTCGGTAATCATCTCTCCCGGCATCAGGAGCGGTACGCCCGGCGGGTAGGGCAGGATCATGTTCGCCGATACGCGCCCGACCAGGTTTTCCAGCTCAACGGTTTCGACCTCCCCTTTCACCTGGCGCTGCCATGCCTTGTGCGGGATAAACTTCATCTCCGGTAAGACATCGAACGCCTGAAGCATCAGACGCGGCAGATCGTGCTGACGGATCAGCCTGTGGATCCCCTGGGCCAGATCCTGAATGCGCATATTACGGTAGAAGTCAGGATCCTCCGCGTAGAGATCCGGCAGCATGTTCTTCACCCGCAGGTTGAGATCGTAGGCTCGCTTAAACTCCATCAGCCCGCGCAGCAATCCCATCGCCCGGGTTTTGTCGATCCCGATGCTGAACAGGAACAGCAGGTTATAGGGACCGGTTTTCTCCACCACCACGCCACGTTCATCAAGGAATTTCGCGACCAGCGCGGCCGGAATACCTTCATCGCTCATCCTGCCCTGCTCGTCCATGCCCGGCGTCAGGATCGTCACTTTTACCGGGTCGAGGAACATATGGTCGCTATCGGCATCCCGGAAACCATGCCAGTCTTCGCCGGGCGAGACGGGCCAGCATTCTGCCTCATCAATCTCTTCCGGCTGCCAGATATCAAAGAACCAGCCGTCGGCTTCATCTTTCAGCCGCTGCACCTCTTTACGGAAATGCAGCGCGCGCTCCACCGAACGGTTGATGAGACGTTTACCCGGGTTGCCGCGCAGCATCGCCGCGGCCGTTTCGATAGACGCCACCAGCGGATAGCTCGGCGAGGTGGTGGTATGCATCATAAAGGCTTCGTTAAAGGTCTCCTCGTCGTACTCGCCTTTAATGTGAATAAGCGAAGCCTGGGAAAACGCCGCCAGCATTTTGTGCGTCGACTGCGTTTCGAAGAATACTTTACCCGGCACGCGCTCGCCGCTCATGCCGCTTTTACCCGCGTAAATCGGGTGGAAATTAGTGTAAGGCACCCATGCGGAATCGAAGTGGATCGACGGCACGTCCAGCGTCTTTTTGATCCAGTTCGTGTTGTACAGCAGACCGTCATAGGTCGAGTTGGTGATGACCGCATGAACAGGCCAGCTTGCGCCAGGAATTGCCGCGACCTTACTTTCAATGGCTTCATGGGTAAACTCCCGGCGCGGAATGCCGCCAAGAATACCGAGCGCGTTACGCGTGGGCGACAGCCAGAGCGGTACGACGTCGCTCATCATCAGCAGGTGCGCCAGCGATTTATGGCAGTTACGGTCAATCAGCAGGGTGCTGCCGGCAGGCGCGGCGTACATCCCGACGATTTTGTTCGAGGTCGAGGTGCCGTTGGTCACCATATAGCTCTGCTCGGCCCCAAAGGTGCGGGCGATATACTCTTCGGCTTCCAGATGAGGGCCGGTGTGATCCAGCAGAGAGCCTAATTCGGTGACCGAAATTGACACGTCCGCTTTCAGCGTGTTGCCACCAAAGAAATCATAGAACAGGCAGCCCACCGGGCTTTTTTGGTAGGCCGTCCCCGCCATATGGCCTGGCGTACAGAAGGTATATTTCCCCTCCTTCACGTAGGTGAAGAGCGCGCGGGTAAACGGCGGAGTGATGTTATCGAGATATTCATTCGTGTATTGCTGAATTCGGGTCGCAATATCATCCGCCACGCCGAGGGAATATTCAAAAAACCACAGCGCCATACGCATATCATTGGCGCTGACGTCCATGGTTGAGTGAGTATTAATAAATGCGTACAGCGGGAGGTATTCGTTCAGCTTGTTGATGTCGCTGCACAGTTCGAGATCATATTCGTCCCAGTCGAAGATCACGCCGCAGATACGCGGGTTATGCTCGATGAACTTCAGCAGGTCGGCGCTGTTGTGCGGCCAGATTAGCTGATACCCACGCGACTGCAGAGCTTGCTCCAGCTCCTTAATCGGCTCATCTTTATAAAAGACGCCGTGTGGCCCCATAATGGCAATGATATTCATGGGCTTCCTCCTTAAAAAACATTAGCTAAGCATAGTCCGGCTAAACCGCAGGTATAAAAAAAGCCGCAACAGTGTGCGGCTTTTCAGATAATTGTGAAGCTTACGCGTAACCGTAGGTCATCAGACGCTGGTAACGACGGTTGAGCAGATCGTCTTTGCTCAGCACGTCCAGGTCTGCCAGGTCAGCCAGTAGCTGCGCTTTCAGAGACGCTGCCATCACTTCCGGCTTACGATGTGCACCACCCAGCGGTTCCGGGATGATGGAATCGATCAGCTTCAGCTCTTTCAGGCGTGGCGCAATGATGCCCATTGCTTCTGCAGCCAGCGGCGCTTTGTCGGCGCTTTTCCACAGAATGGACGCACAGCCTTCAGGGGAGATAACGGAATAGGTACTGTACTGCAGCATATTCACTTTATCGCCCACGCCAATTGCCAGCGCACCGCCGGAGCCACCTTCACCGATAACGGTACAGATGACCGGCACCTTCAGACGAGACATCTCGCGCAGGTTGCGCGCGATGGCTTCAGACTGACCGCGCTCTTCCGCGCCCACGCCAGGGTAAGCCCCCGGGGTGTCGATGAAGGTGATGATTGGCATGTTGAAACGCTCAGCCATCTCCATCAGACGCAGGGCTTTACGGTAGCCTTCTGGTGCTGGCATACCGAAGTTACGACGGATTTTCTCTTTGGTTTCACGACCCTTCTGATGACCAATGATCATCACCGGGCGTCCGTCCAGACGCGCGATACCGCCAACGATAGCTTTATCGTCAGCGTATGCGCGATCGCCTGCCAGTTCGTCAAATTCGTCAAACGCCAGGCGGACATAATCCAGGGTGTACGGACGCTGTGGATGGCGAGCCAGCTGGGCCACCTGCCATGCGCCGAGATCGGCAAAGATTTTGCGCGTCAGCTCTACGCTTTTCTCGCGCAGACGATGCACTTCTTCGTCGATGTTAATATCCAGTTTTTCATCCTGACGGCTTACCGCTGTCAGAGAATCGATTTTCGCTTCCAGCTCAGCAATCGGCTGTTCGAAATCAAGGAAATTCAGACTCATAGTATTCCTGTATTAGTCAAACTCCAGTTCCACCTGCTCCGAACCAATGAGGCCACGGAGATCGTTCAGTAAACGATCGCTCGGAGAGACACGCCACGTTGCACCAAAGCGCAACCGCGCACGTGCATCCGCCCTCTGATAGTAGAGATGTACTGGAATTGTCCCCGAGCGGTGGGGTTCCAGAGACTGACGGAGTCGGTTTAAAAGCTGGTCATCAATTTGCCTGTCCGTCAGCGAGATAGCAAGCCCGCGAGCATATTTTTCCCGGGCTTCGTCAATGTCCATCACTTCGCGGGCGGTCATTTTAAGCCCCCCACTGAAGTCATCAAAGCTGACCTGTCCGCTGACGATAAGTATGCGGTCTTTTTCCAGCAATTGCTGGTATTTATCCAACGCGTCGGTGAACAGCATCACCTCCAGACGCCCGGAACGGTCATCCAACGTACAGATGCCGATACGATTGCCGCGCTTGGTGACCATAACCCTTGCAGCAATCACGAGCCCCGCAGCCGTGGTGATTTTACCACGTTCTGTCGGATGCATGTCTTTAAGCCTGTGGCCGCCGACATAGCGCTCAATTTCTTTAATGTACTGGTTGATCGGGTGCCCCGTCAGGTACAAGCCTAACGTTTCACGCTCCCCATCCAGTACCACCTGTTCTGGCCACGGCTGGCAGTTGGAATAAGATTGCTCGATCTGCTCTGGCTCTTCCGCCAGCACACCGAACATATCCGCCTGACCAATGGCTTCCGCTTTTGCGTGCTGATCCGCCGCTTTCAGGGCGTCGCCGAGGGAATTCATCAGCGCGGCGCGGTGCGGCCCCAGCCTGTCAAACGCGCCGGACATGATCAGTTTTTCCAGCACGCGACGGTTCAGTTTTTTGGTATCGGTACGGGCGCAAAGATCGAACAGCTCGCGGAAATACCCGCCGTTGTTACGCGCCTCGATGATCGCCTCGATCGGACCTTCACCTACGCCTTTGATCGCGCCGATCCCGTAAACGATCTCTCCGTCATCGTTGACGTGGAAGTGGTAGAGCCCTGAGTTAATATCCGGCGGCAGGATCTTGAGTCCCATGCGCCAGCACTCGTCCACCAGGCCAACCACCTTCTCGGTGTTATCCATATCGGCCGTCATTACCGCCGCCATAAATTCAGCAGGATAGTGCGCCTTCAGCCACAGCGTTTGATACGACACCAAAGCATAGGCGGCGGAGTGAGATTTGTTAAATCCGTACCCGGCGAATTTCTCCACCAGGTCGAAGATTTTCATCGCCAGCTCGCCGTCAACGCCGTTTTTCTTCGCCCCGTCTTCAAAAATGGAGCGCTGCTTGGCCATCTCTTCCGGCTTTTTCTTACCCATCGCACGACGCAGCATGTCCGCGCCGCCGAGCGTATAGCCGGAAAGCACCTGGGCAATCTGCATGACCTGTTCCTGATACAGGATGATGCCGTATGTTGGTTCCAGTACCGGCTTCAGGCTTTCGTGCTGCCACTGAACGTCCGGGTAAGAAATCTCTTCGCGACCGTGCTTACGGTCGATAAAGTTATCTACCATCCCCGACTGCAGTGGGCCCGGACGGAACAGGGCGACCAGTGCGATCATATCTTCAAAGCAGTCAGGCTGCAGACGTTTAATCAGATCTTTCATGCCGCGGGATTCAAGCTGGAAGACGGCTGTCGTCTCCGAGCGCTGCAGCATGTCGAAACTTTTCTTGTCATCCAGCGGGATGGCGGCAATGTCTATCGGCTCAAGACCCTGCTTTTCCCGGCGCGGGTTGATCATCTTCAGCGCCCAGTCGATGATCGTCAGCGTGCGCAGGCCGAGGAAGTCAAACTTCACCAGCCCGGCGTATTCCACGTCGTTCTTATCAAACTGAGTAACCGGATGCTCACCGGCTTCATCGCAGTAGAGCGGCGCGAAGTCGGTAATTTTGGTCGGCGCAATAACCACGCCCCCCGCATGCTTACCGGCGTTACGCGTGACGCCTTCAAGCTTGCGCGCCATGTCGATCAGCGCTTTGACCTCTTCGTCCGCCTCGTAGATTTCAGGCAGCTGCGGCTCGGCTTCAAACGCTTTTGCCAGCGTCATGCCCGGATCGGGCGGCACCAGCTTAGAAATGCGATCGACAAACCCGTACGGGTGGCCCAGCACGCGGCCCACGTCGCGGATAACCGCTTTTGCCGCCATCGTACCGAAGGTAATGATCTGCGATACCGCGTCACGGCCGTACATATCGGCCACGTGCTCAATCACCTGGTCGCGTTTCTCCATGCAGAAGTCGACGTCGAAGTCGGGCATCGAGACACGTTCCGGGTTGAGGAAACGTTCGAACAGCAGGTCGAATTCCAGCGGATCGAGGTCGGTAATTTTCAGCGCATACGCCACCAGCGAACCTGCACCGGAGCCACGCCCTGGCCCGACCGGCACGCCGTTATCTTTCGACCACTGGATAAACTCCATAACGATCAGGAAGTAGCCCGGGAAGCCCATCTGGTTGATCACCTGGAGTTCAATGTCCAGGCGTTCGTCATACTCAGGACGACGCTTTTTACGCTCTTCTTCATCCGGGAACAGGAATTCCAGACGCTCTTCCAGACCTTCTTTTGATTTCGCGACCAGGAAATCTTCCGTGGTCATGTCACCCGTCGGGAACTGCGGCAGGAAGTATTCGCCGAGGCGGACGGTAACGTTGCAGCGCTTGGCGATCTCTACGCTGTTTTCCAGCGCTTCGGGAATATCGGAGAAGAGTTCACACATCTCCTCCTCGCTGCGCATGTACTGTTGAGCGGAGTAATTACGCGGCCGCTTCGGATCGTCGAGCGTAAAGCCATCGTGGATCGCCACGCGGATTTCGTGCGCGTCAAAATCTCCCGGTTCGAGAAAGCGTACATCGTTTGTCGCGACGACGGGCAGACCGCGTTCTTCCGCAAGTGCGACCGCCGCATGAAGATAGCTCTCTTCGTCCTGGCGACCGGTGCGGATCAACTCCAGATAATAACGATCCGGGAAATACTCTTCGTAGAACGAGACGCATTGATCCACCAGCGCGCTGTTACCGCGCAGCAGTGATTTGCCGACGTCACCCATACGGCCACCGGAGATCAGCAGCAGCCCTTCGTTGAGCTCGGCCAGCCAGTCGCGGTCGATCCACGGGCCCAGCGCACCATATCCGCGCTGATAGGCTTTTGAGATAAGCAGCGTGAGGTTTTGGTAACCCGTGTTGTTCATCGCCAGCACGGAGATTTGCGTCAGTTCATCCCCGATGAGGTCGCTCTGCACGTGGAAATCCGCGCCGACGATGGGCTTTATCCCCGCGCCGTGCGCTGTTCCGTAGAACTTCACCAGGCCACACAGGTTGGTAAAATCGGTGATCGCCAGCGCAGGCATGCCAAGGGTGGCCGCCTTTTTTACCAGCGGCCCGGTCTTCGCCAGCCCATCGATCATGGAGTAGTCGCTATGCACCCGCAGGTGTACGAAACGTGGTTCAGCCATCTTCAGATTCCGCGTTACTTAATTGCTTGCGTATTGATTCAGGACACCCGTCCCAGCGCGCGTTTCACCGGGCCGAAACTGCGCCGGTGGTGTTCGGTTGCGCCATGTTCAGCCAGCCTCTCCAGGTGGAAAGGTGTGGGATACCCCTTGTGCTGGGCGAAACCGTACTGAGGGTAAGTGAGGTCCAGCACGGCCATTTCGGCGTCGCGCGTCACTTTGGCAATAATAGAAGCTGCGCTAATTTCTGCGACCCGGCTATCGCCTTTGACGACCGCCATTGAAGGCATGGGCAATGCCGGACAGCGGTTGCCGTCAATCAGGACATATTCCGGGGAAATTTTCAGGCCCGCTACCGCACGCTGCATCGCCAGCATCGTGGCGTGCAAAATATTCAGTTCATCTATTTCATGCGGTTCAGCGCGCCCCAGGCTCCAGGCCAGCGCCTTCTCCTGAATCTCACTAAACAGCGCCAGCCGGCGCTTTTCAGACAATTTTTTAGAGTCGTTCAGCCCGACGATCGGCCGAGCCGGATCGAGGATCACCGCAGCGGTCACCACTGCCCCGACTAACGGACCACGACCCACTTCGTCCACGCCCGCCACAAGATGGGTGTGAGGATAAACAAATTCCATCATTTTGCTAACTCCAGCACCGCATCGGCCGCTTGCTCATCAGCATTACAGCGGATCAGTTGATGCAGCTCGCGGAAGGTATCGTGCATCTGGTGGCTGGTCTTGCCGTTGGCGAGCAGCGGCAGCAGCGCATCGGCAAGCGCCTGCGGCTGGCACTCATCCTGCAGCAGTTCTTTCACCAGCTCGCGCCCGGCAAGCAGGTTCGGCAGGGAGACATAATCCGTTTTCACCAGACGTTTTGCCAGCCAGAAAGTGAACGGCTTCATGCGATAACCGACCACCATCGGACATTTCGCCAGCATGCATTCCAGCGCCGCCGTGCCGGAGGCCAGCAGCGCGGCATCGCTCGCATACATCGCTTCCCGCCCTTTGCCGTCCAGAAGACGGACGTGGAGATCCGGGGCGACTTCCGCTTTGATGCGCTCAAACTGCTCGCGGCGTTTGGCATTCACCAGCGGCACGACCACTTCGAGATCGGGGTACGTCTGGCGAAGAATTTGCGCTGTCTTGAGGAAATCGGCGCTCAGCATCTCCACTTCTGCGCCACGGCTGCCCGGCAGCAAGGCCAGACAGTGCACATCATGGGGAATGCCCAGCACGTCGCGCGCCGCGTTTTTATCCGGATCCAAGGGCATCGCATCCGCCATGGTATGACCGATAAAACGGCACGGAACATTAAATCTGTCGTAAAACGCTTTTTCGAAAGGCAGAAAAGCCAGCACCAGGTTGGTGGACCGTCCGATTTTGAAAACGCGTTTCTGTCGCCACGCCCAGACGGACGGACTGACGTAGTGAATCGTTTTGATACCCTGCTTTTTCAGATTCCCTTCGAGGGTAATGTTGAAATCAGGCGCATCGATACCGACAAACACATCGGGTTTGAGTTCGGTAAAACGACGGGTGAGATCGGCGCGGATGTGTAGCAAACGGCGTAGCCGCCCCAGCACCTCAACGATGCCCATCACGGCGAGCTCTTCCATTTCATACCAGGCTTCACAGCCTTCGGCCTGCATTAGCGGGCCAGCAACGCCGACAAAGCGAGCATTGGGTACACGCGCCTTAAGTGCGCGGATGAGACCGGCACCAAGAATATCGCCGGAGGTTTCTCCGGCGACCAGGGCTATCGTAAGCGGACGACTGTCGACCATTAACGAATCAGACCCCTTGTGGAACGGTCAAAGAATTCCATGAACGCGTTCACTTCCGGGTGCTTATTCGCCAGCTCGGCAATTTCCGGCTTCGCCTCTTCCAGCGTTTTACCGCTACGGTACAGCAGTTTGTACGCGTTGCGGATGGCAGTAATCGCTTCGCGACTAAAACCACGACGCTTGAGGCCTTCGATGTTCACGCCAAACGGCGTGGCATGGTTGCCCTGCGCAATCACATACGGTGGGACGTCCTGCGCCACACCGGAGCATCCGCCAACCATCACGTGCGCACCAATGATGCAGAACTGATGGACAGCGGTCATGCCGCCAATAATTGCGAAGTCATCAACCGATACGTGTCCTGCCAGCGTTGCGTTGTTGGCAAGAATACAGCGGTCACCTACGGTACAGTCGTGCGCGATATGCGCATTAACCATAAACAGGTTATCGCTGCCCACCTTCGTCAACCCACCACCCTGTACTGTTCCACGATGAATGGTGACGCTTTCGCGAATACGGTTACGATCGCCAATTTCCAGTCGGGTCGACTCACCAGCATATTTCAGATCCTGGTTAACTTCGCCGATGGAAGCGAACTGATAGATCTCGTTATTGCAGCCAATGGTCGTGTGACCGTTCACGACAACGTGAGATTTCAGTACTGTACCCTCACCAATTTCGACATGGGGTCCAACAATACAAAACGGGCCAATATGGACGTTAGCGCCAATGATGGCACCGGTTTCCACAATAGCGGTAGGATGAATAAAGGCGGATTTATCAATCACGTATCAGGACTCCCGGCTACGAGCACACATCATCGTCGCTTCGCAAACAACTTTGCCGTCAACCAGCGCTACGCCTTTGAAGCGAGTCAGGCCACGACGCGTTTTTTCAAAAGTGACTTCCATGATCATCTGATCACCAGGCACGACAGGGCGCTTAAAGCGCGCTTCATCAATACCCGCGAAGTAATACAGCTCACCTGGCTCCAGTTTACCGACGCTTTTAAACGCCAGGATACCGGTAGCCTGAGCCATCGCTTCCAGAATCAACACACCCGGGAAGATAGGCTTCCCAGGGAAGTGCCCCTGGAAGAACGGCTCGTTCACGGAAACATTTTTCACTGCGCGCAGAAAACGACCTTCTTCAAAATCCAGCACACGGTCTACCAGCAGAAACGGGTAGCGGTGCGGCAGAAGTTCTAAAATCTCTTCAATATGCAGAGTATGAGTGTCAGTAGTCAAAATACTCTTCCTGTCAAAATGTACTGATAACAATAATAACACGGCCTGCCGGTTTATTAGAAAGCCGACAGGCCGGGAAAAATAGCGTTAAACGGATGACGCTTAATCTTGTTGATCGATCTTACGCTCAAGAGACTTGAGGCGCTTGTTCATATCATCAATGTTCATCACCAGAGCTGCTGTTTTACGCCATACCTTGTTGGGTTGTAGCGGAATGCCCGAGGAATAGACGCCAGGTTCAGTGATAGGACGCATTACCATGCCCATTCCCGTCACGGTGACCTTGTCGCATATTTCCATATGGCCATTAATCACGCTCGCGCCGCCAATCATGCAATAACGGCCAATTTTCAGGCTGCCTGCCATGATGACGCCACCCGCAACCGCGGTATTGTCGCCAATCACAACGTTATGCGCAATCTGGCACTGGTTATCGATGATAACACCATTGCCAATGATCGTGTCGTCAAGCGCGCCACGGTCAATGGTGGTACAGGCGCCGATCTCTACGCGATCGCCAATAATAACGCGACCAAGCTGCGGGATCTTAACCCAGTTACCGCGATCGTTAGCGTAACCAAAGCCATCGGAACCAATCACGGTGCTGGACTGGACGAGGCAATTTTCGCCAATTTCAACGTCATGATAAACGGACACGTTGGCCCATAAACGGGTCCCGGCGCCGATTTTCGTATTTTTCCCAACGAAGCAACCTGGGCCAATGACGACGTTATCGCCCAGCACAACGCCGGATTCGATAACCGCATTCGCGCCAACGGCGACGTTGTTACCCAGCCTGGCCGTCGCATCAATCGCTGCACTGGCAGCAATGTTCTGGGCCGGCTGCGGCGTGGTATCGAGAATTTGAGCCATGCGTGCATACGTCAGGTAGGGGTTTTTCACTACCAGCGCGCTTACAGTGGCAAATGGAAGATCGTCCTGCGTCAGTACAACAGCTGACGCCTGGCATTGAGCCAGTTGCTCACGGTACTTAGGGCTTACCATGAAGGTAATCGTGCCAGCTTTAGCAGATTGCATGGACGCAACAGCGGTGATGACGATATCGCCATCACCGTGTAATTCTGCATCCAACTGCTGAGCTAAATCAGCCAGTCGAATTGAAGGCATTACTTATTTAACCTGTTTCAGAACATCAGCAGTGATGTCTTTAACATCTTTGCTGTTGAAAGCAACGGCGTTCGCATCAACAACCAGATCGATGCTCTGATCGGCAGCCACTGCTTTAACAGCGGTCTGAATGCGAGTCACCAGCTTGCCGCGTTCTTCGTTAGAACGACGCTGACGATCCTGCTCGAAAGCCTGCGCTTTCTGGGAGAACGTCTGGCGCTGAGCCATTACGTCTTTTTCCAGCTTGCTGCGGTCGCTTGCTTTCATGGTAGAACCATCACGCTGCAGACGCTGCATTTTGGACTGAAGATCGTTTTCCATACCCTGCAGTTCGCTTGCACGGCCTTTGAATTCGTTTTCCAGAGTCGCAGAAACACCTGTTTTCTGTGCAACCTGCTGGAACAAATTACCCATGTTGACGATTGCAATTTTGTCTGCTGCCTGAGCAGAAGTTGCCATCGCTAAACCGAGACCTGCAGCTAATAACCACTTTTTCACAATTAACTCCTTACCATCCCATTGGCACCAGAAGGTACCGTTCTTTGCGTGGCAAGGCGACCGTGTTACCGATCGCCAGTTGTCAGCGCTACACTGCCAACGCATTCCTTTGCAGCGGATTATTACCAGGTTTTACCAATGTTAAACTGGAATTGCTCCGCTTTGTCTCCATCGTATTTCTTAAACGGCTGGGCGTAAGAGAAGACCAACGGCCCCAGCGGTGACATCCATTGTAATGCGATACCGGCAGACATGCGAATATTGCTCGGATCGCTGTAGTCTGGAACGCCCTCTGCGCGCATCTGGGCAGTATTCTGCCAGTTGGTATCCCACACGGTACCTGCATCCCAGAAGAAGGACGTACGGACCGAGTTCGCGTATTTATCACTGATAAACGGCGTTGGCGTGATGAACTCCAGGCTGGCAACGGCCATGGCGTTACCGCCCACCGCGTCATCAGAGCTACAGACTTCGGAAGAGGAAGACTTATTACAGTTATCTTTGTCGTTCCCGCCGTAGTAAACCGCTTTCGGACCAATGTTGTTGGACTGGAAACCACGAACGGTGCTGGAGCCACCCGCATAGAAGTTTTCATAGAACGGCAGTTCTTTGCCACCCAGACCATCGCCATAGCCCCAACGGGTACGACCCAGAACCACCCACTTATGATCGTCATCGATCGGGAAGTAGGATGCGGTATCAAGCGTGACCTTATAGAACTCGTTATCGGAACCCGGAACTGTAACTTTACCGTTCAGGTTGACGCGAGAACCTTCCGTTGGGAAGTAGCCGCGGTCGAGACGGTTATAGGTCCAACCATAGTTAAAGGTGAAGTCATCCGCCGCGAAGCCATTGTCATGACCAGTTTTGCTGGTTGACTGGCCGATAGAGTCCAGATAACGCCACATCGCCACCTGAGGTTGCATGTTGGACAGGTCGTTATGCACGTAACCTAAGCCCGCACGCAGGGTGTTGTATTCGTTAACCGGGAAGCCAAGCGTACCGTCTACACCATAACTCTTGTTGGTGTAAGAAGACAGATCCGCGTCGTCTGCTTTAAAGTCGTTATAGAAAATACGACCGCCCAGGCTCACACCGTCTACGGTGAAGTATGGGTTAGTTACAGAGAACTCAGAGTAGGTCTGGTAGTCGTTTTTGGTGCCGTTAATACCGACAGAGTAACCTGTACCCAGCCAGTTATCCTGCTGCACGCCGACCTGGAAGCTGACGCCGCTTTCAGTACCGTAGCCCACACCGAAGTTGAAGCTACCGGTATTGCGCTCTTTCACTTTATAAACGACATCAACCTGATCCGGGCTGCCCGGTACGCGCTGGGTATCGGTATCCACCGTTTCAAAATAACCCAGACGGTTCAGACGCTCTTTACCCTGATCAACGAGGTCGCTACCCAACCATGCGCCTTCCATCTGACGCATTTCGCGACGCAGAACGGAATCTTTGGAGGTGTCGTTACCGACGAAGCGGATCTTACGCACGTAGAAACGGTTGCCCGCATCAACATTCACATGCAGCTTAACGGTTTTATCCGCGTCATTGATTTCAGGCTGAGTCTGTACGCGCGGATAGGCATAACCATAGCGGCCGAGCAGCTTCTTAATGCTGTCTTCCATTTTGGTTACTTTGGAACCGCTATACAGGTCGCCTGGCTGAATTTTGGTCAGCGATTCGATTTCAGCAGAATGCCCCGCCAGATTACCACTCACTTCAACACCAGAAAGCTTGTACTGCTCGCCTTCAGTGATGTTAACCGTAATGTAGATGCCTTTCTTGTCCGGAGTCAGACTGACCTGAGTCGAGTCGATGTTGAAACGCGCATAGCCACGATCGAGATAGTAGCTGCGCAGGGTTTCAAGGTCGCCCGCCAGTTTCTGTTTCTGATATTTGCGATCGCCTACCACGTTCCACCATGGCACTTCATCGCGCAGCTGGAAGGTGGAGATCAGTTCGTCGGTGCTGAACGCATGGTTGCCGACAATGTTGATCTGCTGGATCTTCGCAGAAACACCTTCCTGGAAGACCAGCTTCAGGTCAACACGGTTACGTGGCAGCGGAGTAACAACCGCTTTCACGCTGGCGCTGTATTTACCGACGCTGTAGTAGAAGTCTTCCAGACCTTTTTCAATGTCTGAAAGGGTTGTGCGGTCCAGAGATTCACCCACACGAACACCCGATGCTTCAAGGTTTTGCTTGAGCATGTCATCTTTCACCGACTTGTTACCGGAGAAAGTGATACTGGCGATCGTTGGACGTTCTTTTACCTGTACCAGCAGCGTATCACCATCGCGCAGGACGCGAACGTCCTCAAAGTTGCCGGTGGCAAACAGAGCACGGATGGTGTTACTGATATCATCATCATTAACCGTATCGCCGGGGCGTACAGGCATACTGAGGAGGGCCGCACCAACGGCGACACGCTGGAGGCCTTCGAAATGAATGTCTTTCACTACGAACCCGTCAGCACCGTATACGGTGGCGCTGCTAAACAGCAGCGACGCTATGAGCAACTTTTTCATCGCCATCGTTATTATGCGTTCTTCCTAACACTCTCTTACAACCGAGAGAAATCATTGAAAAGTGCAAGCCCCATTAACAGCACCAGCAGAATCGAGCCAATGCGATAACTAAAGTCTTGAACTCGCTCGGATACCGGTCCGCCTTTTAGCTTTTCAATCGCTAAAAACAGCAGATGACCCCCGTCTAAAACGGGAAGCGGGAACAGGTTGATTATCCCAAGGTTCACGCTAATGAGCGCGAGGAACATGAGATAGTAAATCACCCCGAATTCCGCTGACATCCCAGCCCCCTGAGCAATCGAAATTGGCCCACTGAGGTTGTTCAGTTTCACATCACCGGTTATCAATTTCCCCAACATGTTGACCGTCAGCTTCATCAGTTGCCATATTTTATCCGTGGCTTCAAGGATGGCGCTGAACGGCCCATACTGGCGTATTGTCTTGTACTCATCTGGCAGCGGGATCACTTTTGGCACAACACCTGCAAACCCTTCTGCCTTTTTGCCGACCGACTTCGTATCCGGAATCAGCGTCAGCGAAAGCGGACTACCCTGTCTTTCAACTTCCAGCGCGAGAGACGTTCCCGGATTATCGCGCACCAGAGTAACAAAGGTCATCCACTCTGTTAATGGTTGACCATCGACTTTAACGATCCTGTCGCCCGCTTGCAAACCCGCTTTGCTCGCTGCCGAATTTGCCTGTACTTCGGCTAATACCGGCTCGATCTGCGGGCCGCGCGGACGAATGCCCAGCGCAGCGACGGGATCCTCTTTGTCTGGCTCGAAACGCCAGTGGCGTAAATCAAGTACTTTGTCCTGACGCGTATCAGAACCAAACGGCGATACGCTGATGGTGGTCTGCGGATCGCCAATTTTGGCTACCAGCTGCAGTCGCACGGCATCCCAATCAGGGGTTTCGATGCCATCAATCGCTTTAAGTTCCATCCCGGATGTAATTTGCGCACTCGCCGCGATGGAGTTGGGGGCAATTTCACCCACTACAGGACGTACGCCAGGGACGCCGATGATAAACACCAGCCAGTACGCAAAAATCGCAAAGATGAAGTTGGCTACCGGTCCGGCAGCAATGATGGCGGCGCGTTGTCCAACGGTTTTATTGTTGAATGCGCTGTGTCGCAGCTCAGGAGCGACAGGCTCGACGCGTTCGTCGAGCATTTTGACGTAGCCGCCCAGCGGAATAAGGGCGATGACAAACTCTGTGCCATGACGATCTGTGCGCGTCCAGAGTGATTTACCAAAACCGATGGAAAACCGCTCTACGCGCACGCCACAGCGGCGAGCAACCCAGAAATGGCCAAATTCATGCACGGTAATCAGTACACCCAGTGCAACAATGAACGCCGCCAGATTCCAGAGAATGCTCAGCATAAAACCTTCCGTTAAATCGTCCCGAATACCAGTAAAAGCAAACACGCAAACACTGGAACAGCCGCTGTCAGGCTATCAATGCGATCCAGTATACCGCCATGCCCTGGAATCAGGTGTCCGCTATCCTTAATCCCTGCTTCGCGCTTAAACATACTTTCGGTCAAATCACCGAGCACGGAGGCAAGCGCAGCAAAAATCGAGCACACCAGCAGTATTGACGGTGCCACTTCAAGATTCGCCCAGACGCCGTAGCCCCAGGAGATGATCGCTGCCGTAAACAGGCCGCCGATGAATCCTTGCCAGGTTTTGCCCGGAGAAACCTTCGGTGCCAGCTTATGTTTGCCAAACAGTTTACCAAACATATAGGCCCCGGAGTCAGCACCCCAGACCAGAATCATTACATAAAGCAGCCAGATCGCACCGCTGTAGTGGTTTTCGTCGTAGTGCCAGGCTCGCAGCGCAACCATACCCCAGAAAAAAGGAATAATTGTGAGCAAACCAAAAATCAGTCGCAGCACTTTTGAATTACGCCATAATGCCGCAGAACCTGGATAAAAAAGAACCAGCAACAGCGCGGCAACCCACCAGGCCAACGATATCCACAAGGAACCGGCAACCAGTGGCTGATGAATATCATGGTGATATTCAGGCAACGTAAACAGCATTATGGCCAGGATAAAGCCACAAAGTACCGCAAGCCATACTCGCTGAGTGCGCGAGGTAAAGCCGCTAAACTGTCCCCATTCCCACGCGGCGAGCATACACACCACCAGCGTGACAATAGCGAATCCCACCGGGGGCAGTAAAAACAGCGCCGCAATGACAATGGGTATTAATACAAAAGCGGAAATCAGGCGATACTTCAGCAAAAGCTACCCCCATCAGGCTTTGTCGCCACCAGGCTCGGTGCCGCCGAAACGACGCTCTCGATTGGCAAAGGCATGCAGCGCACCTTCAAAGTCTTGTTCATCAAAATCGGGCCAAAGAACATCCGTAAAGTAAAGTTCGGCATAGGCAATTTGCCATATCAAAAAGTTACTTATGCGATGTTCCCCCCCTGTCCTAATTACCAAATCCACGGGAGCCTGTTCATTCATGCAGATTTGCTTGCTCAGCGCCTCTTCATCAATTTGGTCGGGTCTCAACAGCCCTTCCTGAACCTGTTCGGCCAGATGCCGAACGCCCTGGATAATATCCCAGCGTCCGCCGTAATTCGCCGCAATATTCAGCGTAAGACCGGTATTATTTTCCGTCAGCGCTTCTGCTTTACGAATCCGTTCCTGCAAACGTGAGTTAAAACGACTGGTATCGCCAATGATACGCAGGCGGACGTTGTGGCGGTGCAGGCTTTTTACTTCGCTGTCTAGCGCCCACACAAACAATTCCATCAACGCAGTCACTTCCTGCAGAGGCCGATTCCAGTTTTCACTGCTAAAAGCATAGAGCGTTAACGCATCAATGCCGTTGTTGGCGGCAAAAGAAACGGCGCGACGAACGGATTTCGCCCCCGCTTTATGCCCAAAGGCTCGTATCTTCCCTTGTCTTTTCGCCCAGCGGCCATTGCCATCCATAATGATTGCTACATGACGGCAGCCATGAGCTGGCAAATTTTCGCTTATTGGTTGATTCGCAGACAACATAACGCGTTTTTTGTCCCTGAAAAGGATTTAACGGTACTCAGGAATACTGAAGCCTATACATAAAAAAGCCGTGTCAAACCACGGCTCACCTGACCACATTAAGTCAAATACCTGCGATCAGGTGGCGCAGACTATATCACTGAAGCCCAACGCTAACAAATAGCACGACGACTAGTGCTTGCTTTATCACCAGCTTGCGAGACGTGTCACCTGTTGGCGCGCAATATTACGCGCAGCTGCATCCACCGCCAGCACCTCTTCCACGCTTTGTGGTTCGCGCAAATCCATCATCTCCAGTACCGATAAATTTAACGACGCGATATCGGTAAAACGAATTTGCTGATTCAGAAATGCCTCAACGGTAATTTCATTGGCTGCATTAAGTGCCGTTGTCGCCGCCTGCCCCTGGTCAAAGGCAGTCATCGCAAGCTTCAGACAAGGATAGCGATCGTAATCTGGTTCACTGAACGTCAGGGAACTTAGCTTGCAGAAATCAAGCGGCTTCACGCCGGATTTCACTCGATTTGGCCACGCCATTGAATGGGCAATCGGCGTACGCATGTCCGGCTCACCCAGCTGTGCCAGCACGCTGCCATCCTGATAACGCACCATCGAATGAATCACCGATTGCGGGTGAATCAGTACTTCCATCTGTTTCGCTGACGCATTAAACAACCAGCGCGCTTCAATGTATTCCAGACCTTTGTTCATCATGGTGGCAGAGTCAACGGAGATTTTACGCCCCATCGACCAGTTCGGATGACGGCACGCCTGATCCGGCGTCATGGCGCGCAGTTCAGACAGTGGCGTGTCACGGAACGGGCCACCAGACCCGGTAAGCAGAATCGACACTACGCCATTCTGCTCCAGGTCAGCGTACCCCAGGTTCTGTTGAAAAGGTTGCGGTAAACTCTGAAAAATCGCGTTGTGCTCGCTGTCGACGGGCAAAAGACGCGCGCCGCGCTGCTTCACCGCGTCCATAAACAGGCGTCCGCAGGTGACCAGCGACTCTTTATTGGCCAGCAGAACGTCCTTACCGGCATCAATCGCGGCAAGCGTCGGCAATAATCCTGCCGCCCCGACAATGGCCGCCATCACCTGATCCACCTCATTCAGCGCCGCCATCTCGCAGGCCGCCTGTTGGCCACTCAGCACCTCGGTTCGGCTGCCCTGTTCAATCAGCCGTGCTCTGAGCAGACGCGCGCTCTCTTCGTCATCCATCACCGCATAGCGGGGCGTAAACTCCAGGCATTGCTCAACCATTCGCTGCACATTCTTACCGGCCACCAGCGCTGTAACGGTGTAAAGTTCAGGATTATGGCGAACAACGTCGAGAGTGCTGCAACCGATGGAACCAGTTGAGCCGAGGAGTGTTAAATGCTTCATGGGATGCCCGAAAAGTTAGACCAGATAAAAGCAAAACGCCGCCAGCAAGACCCGAAGTCCCTCTGAACGGCGTTTATCAGTGTACGACAGAAATCAGAACTGCATCAGTTCCGCTTCTTTATCTGCCAGCGCCGCATCAATTTTCTTGATGGCAGCGTCGGTCATTTTCTGAATGTCGTCCTGAGAACGACGATCGTCATCTTCACTGATCTCTTTTTCTTTCAGCAGCGCTTTTACTTTATCGTTCGCGTCGCGACGGACGTTACGCACGGATACACGGCCCTGCTCAGCTTCGCCACGTACCACTTTGATCAGGTCTTTACGACGCTCTTCGGTCAGCGGTGGCAGTGGAACGCGGATGTCTGCGCCCGCAGAGCTTGGGTTCAGACCAAGGTCAGACGCCATGATCGCTTTCTCAACCGCCGGGCCCATAGAACGATCGAACACGTTGATTTTCAGCGTACGGGTATCTTCTACCGTTACGCTCGCCAGCTGACGCAGAGGAGTTGGCGTACCGTAGTACTCAACAATGATGCCATCCAGCAGGCTTGGAGAAGCACGGCCAGTACGGATTTTGCTGATTTGGGTTTTGAACGCTTCTACGCATTTTTCCATGCGTACTTCAGCATCTTTTCTGATGTCGTTAATCACGTTACGAATCCTTGAAAACTTGTCTCAGGCAGACTATCCGCCAGCACAGCGCTACAGGTGTGCTAAGTATAGTCGCGTTTAATTCATGACAACGCCAAAGGCGCGCCCGGGTAAGATACCACTACAAAATAAAGCGGAATCTTACCTGTATTTATCGTCGACGGAAATTATTCCGTGATCAAAGTGCCTTCTTTTTCGCCCATGACCACGCGACGCAGTGCGCCTGGTTTGTTCATGTTGAAGACACGGATCGGCAGTTTGTGGTCGCGAGCCAGCGTGAAGGCGGCAAGATCCATCACTTTCAGCTCTTTATCCAGCACTTCGCTGTAGCTCAGCTGATCGTACATGGTGGCAGAAGGATCTTTTGCCGGGTCGGCAGTAAACACGCCGTCAACTTTGGTCGCTTTCAGTACCACATCGGCTTCGATCTCGATACCGCGCAGACAGGCAGCGGAATCGGTCGTAAAGAACGGGTTACCCGTACCGGCGGAGAGGATCACCACGCGGTTGTTGCGCAGCAGGCTGATGGCTTCTGCCCAGCTGTAATTATCGCATACGCCATTCAGTGGAATAGCGGACATCAGGCGGGCGTTCACATAGGCGCGATGGAGCGCATCACGCATCGCCAGGCCATTCATGACGGTTGCCAGCATACCCATGTGGTCGCCCACAACGCGGTTCATCCCCGCTTTCGCCAGACCAGCACCACGGAAAAGGTTGCCACCGCCAATGACCACGCCAACCTGGATACCCAGTTCGACCAGTTCTTTGATTTCCTGTGCCATGCGATCAAGGATGCTTGCGTCAATACCGAAGCCTTCCGATCCCTGCAGCGCTTCGCCACTCAGCTTAAGCAGAATGCGTTTGTACACGGGTTTTGCATTGGTAGCCATGTTTCTTTCCTGAGACTGTCAACGATTAAGATGGGGGTTAATTCTGGCGACATGATATGCCGCAAATCAGTACAGCGATACTGGAGCCTGTCTGATTTCCTGTGACGGGTGACAAAAAGAAGCCGCCCTCAGGCGGCTCCTTTTCAATCATTAAGACTGCTTGGACATTGCAGCAACTTCTGCTGCGAAGTCAGTCTCAACTTTCTCGATGCCTTCGCCCACTTCGAAGCGGATGAAGCCAGTTACGTCAGCGTTGTGCTCTTTCAGCAGCTGAGCAACAGACTTGCTTGGGTCCATTACGAATGGTTGGCCAGTCAGAGAAACTTCGCCGGTGAATTTCTTCATGCGGCCTTCAACCATTTTCTCTGCGATTTCTTTTGGTTTACCAGACTGCATCGCGATGTCCAGCTGAACCTGGTACTCTTTCTCTACCACTTCAGCAGACACGTCTTCTGGCTTAACGAATTCTGGCTTGCTTGCAGCGATGTGCATTGCCAGCTGTTTAACCAGCTCTTCGTCAGCGCCTTTAGCCGCAACCAGAACACCGATACGTGCACCGTGCTGGTAAGAGCCCAGAACGTCACCTTCCAGCGAAGATACGCGACGGATGTTGATGTTCTCACCGATTTTAGCAACCAGCGCAACACGTTCTTCTTCGAACTGTGCTTTCAGAACTTCAACGTCAGTGATTTTACCAGCAACAGCTGCGTCCAGAACTTTGTTAGCAAATGCCTGGAAACCGCCATCTTTAGCAACGAAGTCAGTCTGGCAGTTAACTTCCAGAATGATGCCGTAGTTGCCGTCGATCTTAGTGATGATCACGCCGTCAGCAGCAACGTTGCCTGCTTTTTTAGCTGCTTTGATCGCACCGGATTTACGCATGTTTTCGATTGCCAGCTCGATGTCGCCGTTCGCTTCAGTCAGCGCTTTTTTGCAATCCATCATGCCTGCGCCAGTACGCTCGCGCAGCTCTTTTACCAGGGATGCGGTAATTTCAGCCATTCTTAAATCCTCGGGAGATGTGAACTGCCCGGCCGGAGGCCAAACAGTGTAAATTGAAAAAAGGGGCCGGTAATGGGCCCCTATTCATACACGGTACTAATAAGGGGTAAAACCTTATTATTCAGCTTCTACGAAGCTTTCTTCCGCCTGAGAAGCCAGATCCTGGGAACGGCCTTCACGAACGGTAGCAGCTACAGCGCTCAGGTACAGGCTAACAGCACGGATTGCGTCGTCGTTACCCGGGATAACGAAGTCAACACCGTCCGGATCGGAGTTGGTATCAACGATAGCGAATACCGGGATACCCAGGTTGTTAGCTTCTTTGATTGCGATGTGCTCGTGGTCTGCATCGATTACGAACAGCGCGTCTGGCAGGCCGCCCATATCTTTGATACCGCCCAGGCTGTTTTCCAGCTTGTCCAGTTCACGAGTGCGCATCAGCGCTTCTTTCTTAGTCAGCTTGTCGAAAGTACCGTCCTGAGACTGGGTTTCCAGATCTTTCAGGCGTTTGATGGACTGACGAACAGTTTTCCAGTTGGTCAGCATGCCGCCCAACCAGCGATGGTTCACGAAGAACTGGTCGCAGCTGTTAGCAGCATCTTTCACAGCTTCGCTTGCAGCGCGCTTAGTACCAACGAACAGAATCTTACCTTTACGGGAAGAGATCTTGTTCAGCTCAGCCAGGGCTTCGTTGAACATTGGTACAGTTTTCTCAAGGTTGATGATGTGAACTTTGTTACGTGCGCCGAAGATGAAAGGCTTCATTTTCGGGTTCCAGTAACGGGTCTGGTGACCAAAGTGAACACCAGCCTTGAGCATGTCGCGCATGGAAACAGTTGCCATGTTTAAAACCTCTATATTGAAAGTTGGGGTTATGCCTCCACGTATCCCATATTACCGACCCCGAAGGGCACCCCGGAATATGTGCCGATACGTGTGTGTTGTTACACAAAGTGAGATTTGTCGCTTCCGTCCAGCCTGTGTATCTGAGATGGATCGGAAGTCCGGCGCGCTTTATACCACAAAACACGACCAGAAACCAACAGTTGTTGGCGGAGTGTGCTGTTAATGATTCTCAATTTGGCACGGAGCGTACCTGACTGATACCATTGACGACACTTAGACTAGTATTGTCGAAAAAATCGACACCGATGGACAGATTACATGGCTATCTCTATTAAGACACCTGAAGAAATTGAAAAGATGCGCGTCGCCGGTCGTCTGGCCGCGGAAGTGCTGGAAATGATCGAGCCGTTTGTGAAGCCGGGCGTCAGCACCGGTGAGCTGGACCGAATCTGTAACGACTATATCGTGAACGAGCAGCACGCGGTTTCCGCCTGCCTCGGCTACCACGGTTTCCCGAAATCCGTCTGCATCTCTATTAATGAAGTGGTGTGTCACGGTATTCCGGACGATGAAAAACTGCTGAAAGACGGCGACATCGTTAACATCGACGTGACCGTCATTAAAGACGAATACCACGGTGACACCTCAAAAATGTTCATCGTTGGCAAGCCGACTATTCTTGGCGAGCGTCTGTGCAAAGTGACGCAAGAGAGCCTCTATCTGGCGCTGAAAATGGTTAAACCGGGTATTCGCCTGCGTACCATAGGTGCGGCAATCCAGAAGTTTGTGGAAGCGGAAGGTTTCTCCGTGGTGCGCGAGTACTGCGGTCACGGCATTGGTCGCGTCTTCCATGAAGAACCGCAGGTCCTGCACTATGATGCAGATGACGGCGGCGTGGTGCTGCAAAAAGGCATGACCTTTACCATTGAGCCGATGGTCAACGCGGGTGACTATCGCATCCGTACCATGAAAGACGGCTGGACGGTGAAAACCAAAGACAGAAGCTTGTCTGCGCAGTACGAGCATACTATTGTGGTAACAGACAACGGCTGCGAAATTATGACGTTGCGCAAGGATGACACCATCCCGGCGATACTGACGCACGATGAATGATAAAAAAGCCGGCAAATGCCGGCTTTTTTAATGGCTATAGCTTTTTCTTATGGGTGGCGCACGATGAGTAATCTTTTACCCGAACAGTATGCTAACACAGCACTTCCCACCCTCCCCGACCAGCCCGATAACCCGGGCGTCTGGCCGTCGCACGAGCTGACCTGTGCCGGCATCAAGGCGCACATGGATGTCTTTCACCGCTGGCTGGGCAGCGCATTTGATGCGGGCATATCGGCAGAACAGCTGATTGAGGCGCGCACCGAATTTATCGACCAGCTGCTGCAGCGCCTGTGGATCGATTATGGGTTTGGGCAAATCAGCGATGTTGCGCTGGTTGCCGTCGGGGGCTACGGCCGCGGTGAGCTGCATCCGCTTTCCGATATCGATCTGCTGATCTTGAGCCGCAAAAAGCTGCCGGACGAACAGGCGCAAAAAATTGGCGAACTGCTGACGCTGCTTTGGGACGTGAAGCTGGAGGTGGGCCACAGCGTGCGCACCCTGGAAGAGTGTCTGCTGGAAGGGTTATCGGACCTGACCGTCGCCACCAACCTGATTGAAACCCGCCTGCTGATTGGTGACGTTGCCCTGTTCCTGGAGCTGCAAAAACACATCTTCAGCGACGGCTTCTGGCCGTCAGAAAAGTTCTTCGCCGCGAAGGTCGAGGAGCAAAACCAGCGCCACCAGCGCTATCACGGCACCAGCTATAATCTTGAACCCGATATAAAAAGCAGCCCCGGCGGCCTGCGCGACATCCACACTTTACAGTGGGTCGCCCGCCGCCATTTTGGCGCCACCTCGATGGACGAGATGGTCGGCTTCGGCTTTTTAACCGAGGCCGAGCGTAACGAGCTAAACGAGTGCCTGCACCTGCTCTGGCGCATCCGCTTTGCCCTGCATCTGGAAGTTACGCGCTACGATAACCGTCTGCTGTTTGACCGCCAGCTCAGCGTGGCTCAGCGCCTGAATTACCAGGGCGAAGGTAACGAGCCGGTTGAGCAGATGATGAAGGATTTCTTCCGCGTCACCCGCCGGGTGACCGAGCTGAACCAGATGCTGTTGCAGCTGTTCGACGAGGCCATTCTGGCCCTGACGGCCGACGAAAAGCCGCGCCCGATTGATGACGAATTCCAGCTGCGCGGCACGCTTATCGATCTGCGCGACGAAACATTGTTCATCCGCGAGCCGGAAGCGATCCTGCGGATGTTCTATACCATGGTGCGCAACAGCACCATCACCGGGATCTATTCCACCACCCTGCGCCATCTGCGTCATGCGCGCCGTCATCTGACGCAGCCGCTGTGCTATATCCCGGAAGCGCGTTCGCTGTTCCTGAGCATGCTCCGCCACCCGGGTGCCGTAAGTCGTGGGCTGCTGCCGATGCACCGTCACAGCGTGCTGTGGGCCTATATGCCGCAGTGGTCGCACATCGTCGGGCAGATGCAGTTCGATCTGTTCCACGCCTACACGGTGGATGAACACACGATCCGCGTGATGCTCAAGCTGGAGAGCTTTGCGAAAGAAGAGACGCGCTCCCGCCACCCGCTGTGCGTGGAGCTGTGGCCGCGCCTGACCCATCCGGAACTGATCCTGATTGCCGCCCTGTTCCACGATATCGCCAAAGGTCGCGGCGGTGACCATTCGGTGCTGGGCGCGCAGGACGTACTGAAATTTGCCGAACTGCACGGCCTGAACTCGCGTGAAACGCAGCTGGTGGCCTGGCTGGTGCGCCATCACCTGCTGATGTCGGTCACCGCGCAGCGTCGGGATATTCAGGACCCGGAAGTCATTAAGCAGTTCGCCGAAGAGGTTCAGACTGAAAACCGTCTGCGCTATCTGGTCTGCCTGACGGTGGCCGATATCTGCGCCACCAACGAGACCCTGTGGAACAGCTGGAAGCAGAGCCTGCTGCGCGAGCTGTACTTCGCCACAGAAAAACAGCTGCGCCGCGGGATGCAAAACACCCCGGATATGCGCGAACGCGTACGCCATCATCAGCTGCAGGCGCTGGCGCTGCTGCGGATGGATAACATTGATGAAGAGGCGCTGCATCAGATTTGGGCCCGCTGTCGCGCCAACTATTTTGTCCGCCACAGCCCAAACCAGCTGGCGTGGCACGCGCGGCATCTGCTCAAGCACGATCTGTCCCAGCCGATGATCCTGCTGAGCCCGCAGGCCACCCGCGGCGGGACGGAGATTTTCATCTGGAGCCCGGACCGCCCTTATCTGTTTGCTGCGGTCTGCGCCGAGCTGGACAGGCGTAATCTGAGCGTTCACGACGCGCAGATCTTCACCACCCGCGACGGTATGGCGATGGACACCTTTATCGTGCTTGAGCCGGACGGCAGCCCGCTCTCGGCGGACAGGCATGAAGGGATACGTTTTGGTCTGGAGCAGGCGATTACCCAGCGCAGCTGGCAGCCTCCGCAGCCGCGTCGCCAGCCTGCGAAATTGCGCCACTTTACCGTCGATACCGAGGTCAATTTCCTGCCGACCCACACCGACCGAAAATCGTTCCTGGAGCTGATCGCGCTCGACCAGCCAGGGCTGCTTGCCCGCGTCGGCCAGGTTTTTGCCGATCTGGGAATTTCGCTTCATGGGGCCCGAATTACAACGATTGGCGAGCGAGTAGAAGATTTATTTATAATCGCCACCGCCGACCGGCGTGCCCTTAATAATGACCTGCAGCTTGAAGTGCAACAACGGTTGACAGCAGCCCTCAATCCAAACGATAAAGGGTGATATGTTTTTTAGTGAAATGGAAAGAGTAAACAATGCAGCAGTTACAGAACGTTATTGAGTCCGCTTTTGAGCGTCGCGCCGAGATTACCCCGGCAAATGTGGATACCGTGACCCGTGAAGCGGTAAACCAGGTGATTTCCCTTCTGGATTCCGGCGCGCTGCGCGTGGCAGAAAAAATCGACGGTCAGTGGGTCACTCATCAATGGCTGAAGAAAGCCGTACTGCTCTCTTTCCGCATCAACGATAACCAGGTTATCGACGGAGCAGAAAGCCGCTACTTCGATAAAGTGCCAATGAAATTCGCTGACTACGACGAAGCGCGTTTCCAGAAAGAAGGATTCCGCGTGGTACCGCCTGCGGCGGTTCGCCAGGGTGCGTTCATCGCACGTAACACCGTGCTGATGCCATCCTACGTGAACATCGGTGCCTACGTTGACGAAGGCACCATGGTCGACACCTGGGCGACCGTCGGTTCCTGCGCGCAGATCGGTAAAAACGTTCACCTGTCCGGCGGCGTGGGCATCGGTGGTGTTCTGGAGCCACTGCAGGCTAACCCGACCATTATCGAAGACAACTGCTTCATCGGCGCGCGCTCTGAAGTGGTTGAAGGCGTGATCGTTGAAGAAGGCTCCGTGATCTCCATGGGCGTTTACATCGGTCAGAGCACCCGTATTTACGACCGTGAAACCGGTGAAGTTCACTACGGTCGCGTTCCGGCGGGCTCCGTGGTGGTTTCCGGCAACCTGCCGTCAAAAGATGGCAAATACAGCCTGTACTGTGCGGTTATCGTGAAGAAAGTGGATGCGAAAACGCGCGGTAAAGTGGGCATCAACGAATTGCTGCGCACCATCGATTAATCGGGTATAACAAAAAGCGGGGGCAACCCCGCTTTTTTTATATCTGAGGGTGGCGAAAATAGATTTTTTCGTTAATTATTCAAAGGTTATGTTGAGATCAAGGGTACCGCTATGTACGATAATCTGAAAAGTCTGGGCATTACCAATCCTGATGAAATTGATCGTTACAGCCTCCGTCAGGAAGCCAATAACGATATTCTGAAAATCTATTTTCACAAGGACAAAGGAGAGTTTTTCGCCAAAAGCGTGAAGTTTAAATATCCACGCCAGCGTAAGACCGTTGTGGCTGACGGTGTAGGACAGGGCTACAAAGAAGTACAGGAAATCAGCCCTAACCTGCGCTATGTGATCGATGAACTCGATCAGATCTGCCAGCGCGACCGCACCGAAGTCGATCTCAAGCGTAAGATCCTTGACGATCTGCGTCACCTTGAAAGCGTTGTAACAAATAAGATCAGCGAGATTGAAGCGGATCTTGAGAAATTAACGCGGAAATAAAAGCAAAACGGCAATCCTTGATTGCCGTTTTTAGTGTTTGCGCCCTCTCCCCGTCGGAGAGGGATGGGGTAAGTGCACCAGACCGCACTCAGTCATCTCTGTTCGTCCAGCTGAAGCGCCACATACAGCAGCAGCCTGTCGTCAAAGTTTCCCAGATCCAGCCCCGTCAGCTCTGAAATCCGGTTTAACCGATACTCAAGCGTATTGCGGTGAATAAACAGCGCCTTTGAGGTCGCCAGCGGCTGCACGTTATGGCGGAACCACGCCTGCAGCGTCCGGCGCAGCAGGCCGTTGTTGTCCATGGCTTTCAGACGCGCCAATGGCCGCGCCAGCTCATTGGCCTGCCAGCCCCCGCGCAGGCTGTCGAGCAGCACCGGCAGCATCAGATCCTGATAGAAATAACTGCGGCTCTCCGGCATCCGCTGCTTGCCCACCATCATGGTGGTTCGCGCGGTACGCCAGGAGCGGGCGATACTGCCCGGCCCGGTAAAGTAGTTGCCCAGCGCAACGCGAAAACGCAGCTGACCATTCTCCTTCATCCGGGAGATCAGCAGCTCCACGCGACGACGATGATCGTCCGCATCCCAGCGGCCAAACGCATTGAGCGCCGGTTTGAGCACCACCATTTCCGTCAGAGAAACGATCGCCACCAGGTTATCGCGCTCCGGCGTCGCCAGCGCATTTTGCAGCTGCTGCAGCTCGGCCATCGCGCTGTCCACGCCAAGCTGGCCGCTATCGACCTCAATCACCGCCACCACGCGCGGCTGGTTTAGATCGATCCCCAGACGCTGGGCCCATTCACTCAGTGCAGGCGTATGCTCTTCCGCCTGAATAAGGTTCATCACCAGCTCTTCGCGCAGGCGGCTGTCCTGAGCGAGCAGGTGCATCAGGCGCGACTGTTCCAGCATCATCTCTGCCGTCATGCAGACCAGCTCACCATATTTTCGCAGCGACTCGGGCTCGCCGGTGAGGCCGATGACCCCCACAATCTCACCTTCAAGGCGCAGCGGTAAATTGATGCCCTGACGGACGCCGTGCAGGTGTTTCGCTACCGCATCGTCGATATCCACTACCCGCCCCTGAGAAAGCACGAGCAGCGCACCTTCGTGCAATTCCCCAATACGCTCGCGATCGCCGCTGCCGATAATGCGCCCGCGAGCATCCATCACGTTGATATTGGTATCAATGATGCACATGGTGCGCGCCACGATATCCTGCGCCATTTTGGTATCAAGATGCCAGCCAGCCATGCAACCCTCCCGTGAGCAGAGCTCAAGCATAGGGAAGTTCAGCTGCGGCTGCATTGTGCAAATGCACAAAGAGAGAGGGAAAAGTATGGAGTTGTGGTTACAGTCACAGAAACGAGAAAGCCCCTGCGAACAGGGGCTTCAGAGGATTACTGCATCAGCAGATAAAGAGAGGTATCACCACGCTGGATATTCAGCGCCAGCACGGAAGGCTTGCTGTCGAGAATTTTGCGCAGTTCAGCGATGTTTTTAACCGGCTGCTGGTTAGCGCCCATGATCACATCGCCTTTTTTCAGGCCGATACGGGCTGCCGGTGAATTCGCTTTCACGTTATTCACCACCACGCCTTTGTCTGCGCCTTTATTGCTCATCTCGGCACCTTCAATCCCGCTGAAGATGGTGCTGGAATCCACCTGATTCTGGCTGCTCTGCTGCAGCTCCAGGCTCACGTTAACCGGCTTACCGTCGCGCAGCAGGCCGAGGGTCACTTTACTGCCAATCGGCATTGAGCCCACTTCGGCGCGCAGGGCGGCAAAGCTGCTGATCGGCTTACCGTTCAGGGAGGTGATCACATCCCCTGCTTTAATGCCCGCTTTCGCCGCAGAGGAATTCGGCATCACCTGGCTGACGAATGCCCCGCGCTGGGCGTCAACTTTCATCGCCTTAGCCAGTTCGGAGTTCAGCTCCGTACCGAGGATACCCAGCTCGCCGCGTTTCACCTGGCCATACTGCACCATCTGCGCGGTCAGGTTTTTCACCATGTTACTTGGGATAGCAAAGCCGATCCCGATGTTGCCGCCGTCCGGTGCCAGGATAGCGGTGTTGATACCGATCAGCTCACCGTTGAGGTTCACCAGCGCACCGCCGGAGTTACCGCGGTTAATCGCTGCATCCGTCTGGATGAAGTTTTCATAGTTTTCGGCATTGAGGCCGCTACGGCCCAGTGCAGAGACGATACCGGATGTCACGGTTTCACCCAGACCAAACGGGTTACCGATCGCCACGGTGTAGTCACCCACGCGCAGCGCGTCGGAGTCGGCAATTTTAATCGCCGTCAGGTTTTTCGGATCCTGGATCTGGATCAGCGCGATGTCGGAGCGCGGGTCTTTGCCGACCACTTTGGCGTCAAACTTACGGCCATCGCTCAGCTGAACCTTAATGCTGTTAGCGTTATCGACAACGTGGTTGTTGGTAACGACGTAGCCTTTCGCTGCATCAATGATTACCCCCGAGCCAAGCGCCATGAATTTCTGCTGCTGGCCGCCGCCCTGGCTGTCATCCCCTGCACCGCCGCCCTGACAGAACGGAGAGCTCTGGAATGGCGAACCGTCCTGGCAGAACGGCGAATTGTCGCCGAAGAACTGCTGGAAGTTACGCGGCATACGCGGCGTATTGACGGTCGTGCTGCCCTCAACGTTAATACTCACCACCGATGGCATCACTTTTTCGAGCATCGGTGCCAGGCTTGGCATCTGCTGCGCGGTTGCTGCCGACGACGCGGTCTCGGCTGCAGTAGCAGTCAGAGGAGACAGCGCTAAACCTAAACTCAGAGCCAGTGCACTCATTGCTAATGTGGTTTTTTTCATGTTTCTCAATCTCGATTTACAGGTAACGCAAAATTGCTGTGTAACTCAGATTCGTTTTATACCGCTTAGTTCCGGCGATAAGTTTATGGAAAAGGTAAAAATTTATTGGCCGTCTTTACAAAACTCCGGGATTATTCCACCGCCATCAGCTTGCGGTATTCATCCCAGGCATACAAATCCGTCATACCGCTGATATAGTCCTGGATAAGACGGCAGCGATAATAATATTCCATTACCGGCCATTCGGGAGAGTTGCGTTCCAGCTTGCCAATCGCTTCGACATACGCCAGACGATGCCGGGTAGAGAGTTTTTGATAAAGCCGCGATTCGATGGGTATTCTGCGCACGCGCTCGTGTTCCACGAGCTCGCTGAATTCATCGACCGACAGCTGAAGCAACGGGGAATAAATTTCCAGTAACCCACTGATTACCCGATAGCCCTGCAGCTCTAGCTGCTCGACATCCGGATGGCTGAATACATGCCGCATCGCAACATGTTTATAAAGCTCAAGGAGCTGGCTGAAACTGCTGTCATCTTCCAGCAGCGCGTGGTTGAATTCCCCGCTGAAAATGAGCGGCAAATTATCAATAAAGCGCGACGCCGCGTATGGCACCAGTTTATTTAATGTATTGACCCGCAAATACATAAAGAACTGGTCTTCCGTACTGCGGCTTAATGTATTTGACCGCGATTTTTCCCAGGCATTTTCGACAACCTGCGCAAACAGCGAGCCTTTTTCGTGAGTACCCCAGGCCGCATAAAGATGCTGATAAAGCTCCTCGACGCTGAAAATTCTTTTCTCAACGGCATCTTCCAGATCGGCCACGCAATAGGAGATATCATCGGCGGCTTCCATAATCCAGGTCAATGGAAAACGACCGTTTGGCGTCAATGAAAGTTCTTTACGCAGCCGCTCAATATAGGCCTCTTCGGAAAGGTAATAGCCCGGTTTTTTCATTAAATAACTGTGGGACGCGGGGGGATCCCCCATCCACCACGCGGGGCGCGTATATTTTAGAATGCAGCCGACCTGTGCCCAGGTCAGGTTCATGCGCATCAGGGAGTGGACCAGACGGATCCCCTGCGCGTTGCCTTCAAAATGACAAAGATCCTGACGTATCTTGCGGCGCAGATCGTTCAGCCCCTCTTCGCCTTCACGCAGGCGTAAATCGCGTACGATGCAGCGATCGTCGCTCAGCGGCTGGCTCACCGCATCCGAAGGGTAAAGCCGTTGTTTAAACCAGTCATTGATAGCCGCCTCACCAAAGTGACCGAAAGGCGGGTTGCCGATGTCATGCATCAGGCAGGCCATCTCAACGATGCTCTCAAAAGGCCCCGTCAGCTCGTCCAGACCATAGGTTTCCAGTAAACGCTGCTCTTTGAGACGGCTCAAAACCTCCTTGGCAATGTAGCGCCCGACCTGCTGCACCTCCATGGAGTGGGTTAAACGCGTGCGCACCGCGGCGTTACGTTCCAGCGGAAAGACCTGGGTCTTTTGCTGCAGACGGCGGATGGCGGGCGAGTTAACGATCCGCCCGCGATCGCTTTCAAAGATACGCAGGATCTCATGTTCGCTCTTGTCGCCCTGCGGCGAACGGAAACGTCGGTGCCAGTTAATTTTGGTGCGAAAATCGATTGGTGACATGTGCTCCCCCGCGTGAGAATGCGTTTCCCCTTAACCGCATGATAGACTATGCATCTTAACAAGGCACATCGCGAGTAAATCTATGAAAATCGGCATTATTGGTGCAATGGAAGAAGAAGTTACGCTCCTGCGTGACAAAATTGAGAACCGTCAGACCCTCTCTCTGGGTGGTTGTGAGATCTATACCGGTCAGCTAAACGGTGTTGACGTGGCTCTGCTGAAATCAGGCATCGGTAAAGTCGCTGCGGCGCTGGGTGCCACCCTGCTGCTTGAGCGCTGCAAGCCGGACGTAATCATTAATACCGGCTCTGCGGGCGGCCTGGCGCCGACGCTGAAGGTGGGTGATATCGTTGTTTCCGACGAAGCGCGCTATCACGATGCGGACGTCACCGCGTTCGGTTACGAGTACGGCCAGCTTCCTGGCTGCCCGGCAGGATTTAAGGCTGACGACAAACTGATTGCGGCGGCAGAGACCTGCATTGCGGAGCTCAACCTCAACGCGGTACGCGGTCTGATTGTCAGCGGTGATGCGTTCATCAATGGTTCCGTGGGTCTGGCGAAAATCCGTCATAACTTCCCTCAGGCGGTAGCCGTTGAGATGGAAGCGACCGCGATTGCTCACGTTTGCCATAACTTCAGCGTACCGTTTGTGGTGGTTCGCGCCATCTCTGACGTGGCAGACCAGCAGTCCCACATCAGCTTCGACGAGTTCCTGACCGTTGCGGCAAAACAGTCCACCGTGATGGTGGAACGCCTGGTGCAGAATCTGGCACGTGGCTAAACATACCCTCAGGGCGCTTGCCGCCCTGCTTCTTTTCGCACCGCTGTGGCTCTATGCGCTACCGCGCGTAATTACCCTCTCTCCCGCGAATACGGAACTGGCATTTGCCGCCGGGATCACTCCCGTTGGCGTGAGCAGCTTTTCGGATTACCCACCGCAGGCCGCGGGTATTGAACAAGTGGCAACCTGGCAGGGGATGAACCTTGAGCGCATCGTGGCGCTTAAACCGGATCTCGTGCTGGCCTGGCGTGGCGGCAACGCCGAGCGGCAGGTCAACCAGCTCACTTCCCTTGGCATAAAGGTGATGTGGATAGATGCCGTCAGCATTGAGCAGGTCGCTCAGGCGCTCCGCGCCCTGGCACCCTATAGCCCTACCCCCAAAAAAGCAGAGGCCGCGGCAAAACAGATGCTGAGCGACTATGCGGCGCTGAAATCCCGATACGATACCCCTGTTAAAAAGCGCATCTTCCTTCAGTTTGGCAGCCAGCCGCTGTTTACCACCGGGAAAGGGTCGATTCAGAACCAGGTGCTGGAAGTCTGTGGCGGTGAAAACATCTTTGCAGCCAGCCGGGTGCCGTGGCCTCAGGTAAGCCGTGAGCAGGTTCTGGCGCGCCAGCCACAGGCCATCGTCGTGGTCGGAAATGCGAGCGAAATTCCCAAAATTGAGCAATTCTGGCAAAGACAGCTAAAAATACCGGTGATACCTCTCAACAGCGACTGGTTTGAACGCGCCAGCCCGCGTATTATCCTCGCCGCAAAACAGCTCTGTGCCGCGCTGGCAGAGAGTCACTAACATAAGACCCTTTTCGAGGATTTAACGATGCTCGTTTATTGGCTGGATATTCTTGGCACAGCCGTTTTTGCTATCTCCGGCGTCCTGCTCGCCGGAAAACTACGCATGGATCCGTTTGGCGTGCTGGTGCTGGGCGTCGTGACCGCCGTGGGCGGCGGGACTATCCGCGATATGGCGCTGGCGAATGGGCCGGTGTTTTGGGTGAAAGATCCGACCGATCTGGTGGTCGCAATGGTCACCTGCCTGTTAACCATTGTGCTGGTTCGCCAGCCCCGCCGATTACCAAAATGGATATTACCGGTACTGGATGCCGTCGGTCTGGCCGTGTTTGCCGGTATTGGCGTCAATAAGGCGTTTAATGCGGGCACCGGTCCGATGGTGGCAATCTGCATGGGCGTATTAACCGGCGTGGGCGGCGGCATCATTCGCGACATTCTGGCGCGTGAAGTGCCGATGATCCTGCGTACTGAAATTTACGCGACGGCCTGTATTGCGGGCGGCATTGTTCACGCGACCGCGTACTACACCTTTGCAATTCCGCTGGAAAACGCCGCAATGCTGGGGATGGTCGTGACGCTGGTGATACGTTTAGCGGCGATACGCTGGCACCTGAAGCTGCCGACGTTTGCGCTGGATGATAATGCAAGATAAAAGCAAAACGGTAACCGTCAGGTTACCGTTTTTAGTATTTCTCCCTCTCCCTGTGAGAGAGGGCCGGAGTGAGGGCATCAGCCCGCACTCTCTTAGATGCTGAACGAAGACCCACACCCGCAGGTGCTTGTGGCGTTCGGGTTGGTCACCACAAAGCGCGAACCTTCCAGACCCTCGGTGTAATCCACCGAACCGCCTACCAGATATTGCAGGCTCATCGGGTCAACCACCAGCGCGACGCCCTGTTTCTCGATAGTCATATCGCCATCGTTAACCTGGTCGTCAAAGGTAAAACCATACTGGAAGCCGCTGCAGCCACCACCGGTAATATAAACACGCAGTTTCAGATCCGGATTGTCTTCGTCGGCAATCAGGGTTTTCACTTTGTTGGCTGCTGCTTCGGTAAATTCCAGCGGCACAGCTACGTCATCACTCATCTTATGCTCCCATGAATACTGCTATTGGGTAAAATTCACCCAATTCTTTTCGTCATTATCTAATACCCTGGTAATTCATTCAAGTATTCTGCGCGGCGGCCCGCTCCGCCTCTTGTTTTGCCAGAGTACGCGCAAGGATGGTGGAGTATAGCGGTTTTCCACCCAGGAACTGGGCTAATAGTGTCGCGCCGAGACAGGTAATGATCATTGGCAAAATGAGCTGGTAATTGTCCGTCATCTCCAGCACCAGCACGATCCCGGTCAAGGGCGCACGCAGGGACGCGGCCAGCAGCGCCCCCATTCCGGCCACCGCAAAGGTCCCGGCTTCAAGGTGATAGGCGGGAAAGCCCACTTCGGCCGCCATACCAAATGCGGTGCCGAGCAGCGTACCCAGCGCCAGCATCGGGGCAAAAATCCCCCCGGGCGCGCCGGAAGAGAAGCACAGTACCGTCGTGATAACCCGGGAGATAAACATAAACAGCAGCAGACCCACGCTGAAATTCCCCGCCGCCGCAATGGGAATCAGCCCGAACCCGCCGCCTGCGGCATTCGGCTCGATAAACCCGAGTACGCCGCACATTCCACCCAGCAAACCGCCCATCAGCACCCATTTCGTGGTGTTCCCGCCGTGAATGCGCTGGAACATATCCTGAGCGCGCAGGATAAAGGTGTTAAACAGCGGCCCCACCACGCCAAAAATCATGCCGAGGATCAGGTAAAGCCACAGGGTGTTGACCGGCGCGTTGGTGAGTTTACCCACCTCTATGACCGCGCCCTCGCCATTAAAGATGCGAAACACGATGCTCGACATAATGACGCCGGTAAACACCGCTTTAATCGAGATCAGGTTGTAGCGGAACTGCGCGCGCATCTCTTCAATAATAAACAAAATGCCTGCCAGCGGCGCGTTAAACGCGGCGGAAAGCCCCGCCGCCGCGCCGGTTGCCAGCAGCGTATGGCGCGCTTCGGCGCTTCGCATCCGAAACAGATCGCCCACCATGCGGCCGACGTTTCCCCCCAGCTGTACCGTGGGTCCTTCCCGTCCAAGCACCATTCCCGCGCCCAGAGTCCCCATGCCGCCGATGAACTTAACCGGAATCACCCGCCACCAGCGCACCGGACGCAGCTCCTCGAGCGCGCCCTCAATTTCCGGGATGCCCGATCCCCCCGCCTCCGGCGCGAATTTACGCACCAGAAAATACCCCACCATGGCAAACAGCGCGGACAGCCCGAATGCCCACACCCAGACCAGCCATTCGCTGTCGGCGAAACCGGCCACGGTGCCCACTCGCCAGTTGAGCACGGCATTAACCGCTTTTTCAAACGCCACGCCCACCAGCCCGGCGAGTGTTCCCACCACGGCAGCAGCCAGAAGGATCGCCAGCGGCGTTTTATCGCGGTTAAGCAGCCGCCGAATGCTGATTCGGTGCTGAGCGCGCGTAAACTGTTGTTCTTCAAAAGACGGAGAATCTGATTTCATGTCCTGTTCTTATTCGTCATACAAAAAGCTGCGAGGATTTTACCAGAGACTGCCCTACCGTCTCCTGAAAATTACTTAACAAATCTTAAAGCATTACCCGGCTAAAAATTTCATAACCATCCCCGAATCACTTAGAATAGTGGGCTTAACCATTTTATACGAACCAGGAACGACGCCATGAGCAAGTCTGAAAACCTCTACAGTGCAGCCCGCGAGCTTATTCCGGGTGGCGTGAACTCACCTGTGCGCGCCTTCACCGGCGTGGGCGGTACGCCGCTGTTTATCGAACGTGCTGACGGCGCGTATCTGTATGATGTCGATGGCAAAGCCTATATCGATTACGTCGGCTCCTGGGGCCCGATGGTGCTGGGTCACAACCACCCGGCTATTCGTAACGCGGTAATTGAAGCCGCCCAGCGCGGCCTGAGCTTCGGCGCGCCAACCGAAATGGAAGTGAAAATGGCGGAGCTGGTGACTGAACTGGTGCCTACCATGGACATGGTGCGTATGGTGAACTCCGGTACCGAAGCCACCATGAGCGCCATCCGCCTGGCGCGCGGTTTTACCGGCCGCGATAAAATCATCAAGTTTGAAGGCTGTTACCATGGTCATGCGGACTGCCTGCTGGTGAAAGCCGGTTCCGGCGCGCTGACGCTCGGCCAGCCGAACTCCCCGGGCGTACCGGCAGATTTCGCGAAGCACACCCTGACCTGCACCTACAACGATCTTGCTACCGTTCGCGCGGCGTTCGAGCAGTATCCGCAGGAGATCGCCTGCATCATCGTTGAGCCGGTTGCCGGCAACATGAACTGCATTCCACCGCAGCCTGACTTCCTGCCGGGCCTGCGTGCCCTGTGCGACGAGTTCGGCGCGCTGCTGATCATCGATGAAGTCATGACCGGCTTCCGCGTGGCGCTGGCGGGTGCCCAGTCTTACTACAACGTCGAGCCGGACCTGACCTGCCTCGGCAAAATCATCGGCGGCGGCATGCCGGTCGGCGCATTCGGTGGGCGTAAGGACGTGATGGAAGCTCTGGCGCCAACCGGCCCGGTTTACCAGGCGGGCACGCTCTCCGGTAACCCAATCGCCATGGCGGCGGGCTTTGCCTGCCTGACCGAAGTGGCTCAGCCAGGCATTCACGAAACCCTGACCGACCGTACCACGCAGCTGGCAAACGGCCTGCTGGAAGCGGCAGAAGAGGCCGGCATTCCGCTGGTGGTTAACCACGTAGGCGGGATGTTCGGGATTTTCTTCACCGACGCGAAAACCGTGACCTGCTATCAGGACGTGGTGAAGTGCGACGTTGAACGCTTCAAGCGCTTCTTCCATCTGATGCTGGAAGAAGGCGTCTACCTGGCACCGTCCGCATTCGAGGCGGGCTTTATGTCCGTGGCGCACAGCGAAGAAGATATCAATAACACCATTGACGCGGCGCGTAAGGTGTTTGCGAAACTGTAAGATGTGCGGCTTGATGCCCTCACCCCAACCCTCTCCCACGGGGAGAGGGAGCAAACACTAAAACGGCAATCAAAGGATTGCCGTTTACTTTTATTACCGACTCTGCTTTCTCAACAGATAAATAAAGTACGGCGCACCTATAAAGGTCGACAGCAGACCCGCCGGGATCTGATACGGGAACAGCACCATTCTTCCGCACCAGTCCGCGAACACCAGCATCACCCCGCCCGTCAGGGCCGACATGACGATATGCGGCATCGTCCGGCGAAATCCCATCATTCTGGCAATGTGCGGCGCCATTAACCCGACAAAGCTCAGCGGTCCAATCGTCAGGGTTGCCGTCGCCGTCAGGCACGCCGCCAGCAGCAGCAGGGCCACGCGCGCTGGCGTCAGCGCCATTCCCACCGCGCGCGCGGTTTCGCCGCCGAGCGGCAGAATGGTCATCCAGCGGCGGCACAGCGGCACAAACGCCAGCAGCACGAACATCGAGATCCCGGACCAGATTACCTGGCTGCCGGTGGCGTTGTACGTTGAGCCGGAAATCCAGGTCAGGATCTTCGCCATACGCGGATCGCCGCTCGCCTGCAGCATCATCAGCAGCATCGTGAACGCGGTGCTGAGCGCCATCCCCGCCAGCAGCATGCGGTGCGGTGAAAACCCGCCGCGACCGGCGGCAATCAGGATAATCATCAGCGTAACTGCCGCACCGAGACTGCCGGCAGGCATCAGCCAGCCAAACGCATTCCCCGGCACAAAGAATAGCATCAGCACCACGCCAAAGGCGGCGCCGGAGCTGATCCCAAGCACTTCCGGGCTCGCCATCGGGTTGCCGGTAAGACGCTGAATAATGCACCCCGCTACCGCCAGCATTACCCCTGCGATCAGCGCAGCAAAGATACGCGGCCAGCGCCACTGCAGCAGGTCGTTGAGTAAATCGCCCGTTGCCCAGTGCCAGCCCGAGGCATCGCGTCCGAATGAGAGCGCCGCGAACGAGGCGATAATCAGCACCGCCAGACCGGCAAGGCTAAACCACAGCACCGACTGACGTTCAGCGTAGACTTTGTCGCCAGCGTCCATCGCCGGTGCGCTCATGCTGCGCAGGCGCGGGAGCAGCCACAGCAGCAGCGGCGCCCCGATAAGCGCGGTCACCGAGCCGGTGGACACTTCCCTCCAGACCTGCGCCAGCCAGAGAACAAGCTGATCGGAAAGCCAGAGGATCAGGGCCCCAATCAGCGGCGCCAGCATCAGACGCGCCAGCAGGCGACGCGCCCCGAGCATTTTCGCCAGCAGCGGCGCAAACAGGCCGATAAACCCGATGATGCCGACCGCGTTTACCAGCAGGGCGCTTAATACAATCGCCAGCGTCAGCGCCGCCAGACGAGCCAGCGACAGCGCCAGCCCCAGGTTACGCGCCACGCCATCATCCAGCCCCATGAGCGTCAGAGGGCGCAGGAGCAGCAGCGTCAGCACGACACCGCCAGCCAGCTGCGGCCACAGGTGCAGGACAACGCTCCAGTCGGTTTGGGTGAGCGTGCCGGTACTCCACAGGAACATGCTTTGCAGCCGATCGTGATGGAACAGCACCAGCAGCTGGTTAATCGCCCCGCAGTACAGGCTCACCACCAGCCCGGCCAGAATAAGCGTCACGGGAGAAAGGCGCTTGCCCCAGGCCACGCCAAAGACCAGCGCGCCCACCACGCACGCCCCCGCGAGTGCCGCAAACTGCGAGGTTAACGCTCCCGGCAGCGCCCACAGCGTGGTGATGGTGATCCCAAGCTGCGCGCCGGTCGCGACGCCGAGCGTGGTTGGCTCTGCCAGCGGGTTACGTAAAACCTGCTGGAACAGCACGCCCACCAGCCCTAAGCCGGCCCCGACCAAAAGGGAGATCGCCAGACGCGGCAGCAGGCTGTAGTGGAACAGCATCTGCTGAATATTGTTGATATCCGGCGAGGCCAGAGCGGCCCCCCACTGCGCGCGTGGTAAGGCCGCGGAGAGGTTGAATCCGGTTAATACCAGCGCAACCAGAAAAAGCAGGGATAACAGCAGCGCCGGGAAGTGGGCGATACGCGTACTCATGCTTTACCTCCCAGGGCGTTATCCAGCACGCGGGCAAAATGCATGGCCGAAAGCGTCGCACCGTAGAACCAGACCGCCGGGGCGCGCTGGAAGCGCTTCTCGCGTACAAACGGCATCGCCTGCCAGAGCGGGGTCGCCATCAGGGTTTGCATGTCGCGTTCGTTACCGTGGTCGAAACAGAGCACGTCCACATCGCGAAACGCCGCCAGACGATCGATACCCACGGCGGTACTGCCCCAGAAGGTCATCTCCCCTTCCCAGGCATTGCGAATGCCGAAGCTGTCCAGCACCTCCTGGAACAGACAGTTTTTACCGAAAACCAGCATATGGCGGGCATCCAGCAGCGTCACCATCAGCAGCGGACGATCGCCCCGGTGAGCAAAGCGCGGCTTCAGCGAGTCTATCAGGGCATCAAATTCGTCGAGATGCTTTTTGGCCTCCGCTTCGCGGTTGAGGAAATGCGCCATCTCGTTAATCGAGTTTTTCGCCACGGCCAGCGGTTTTTTACCGTCGCTGAAAGCAAATCCACGTCCTGGCGCAATGCGCGCAATAGTCTCCTCTGACGGGCCGTAGCCCGCTGACCAGAACAGGAACGAGGGTTTCATCTGGGTGAGAAGCTCAAGGTTTGGCTCCGTTCGCAGACCGACGTCGATTACCGAGTCCGGCAGCTTTGGCTCGTTCACCCAGAGGTTATAGTTAGGAATGTCCGCCACGCCATAGGGCGTGACGCCGAGCGCCATCATCAGTTCAACCGGCAGCCACTCCAGGGCCACAATACGGTGCGGATCGACGGCGGCGGCACGCGCCGTATTCATTTTTAACAGCAGCGGCGAGAGCGCCATCGCCGTCAGCAGGCGACGGCGGCTAATGCGTGTGTTATTCAGCATCAGTAGACAAAGCTCACCGGTGCAGCCCCGGCCGGGTGAGGCAGAATACCCATCGGAATACCGTAAATATGTTCCAGCGTTTCGCTGCGCATCAGCTCGGCCGGTGTCCCCTGGGCAATCATCTCGCCCCCGCGCAGCGCGACGAGGTAGTCACAATAGCGCGCGGCCATGTTGATATCGTGCAGGACCGCAATGACCGTCAGGCCACGTTCCTGGCTTAAGCGGTGCACCAGCGCCAGCACGTCGACCTGATGGGCAATATCCAGCGCGGAGGTTGGCTCATCCAGCAGCAGGCAGCGGCTGTCCTGCGCCACCAGCATCGCAATCCACGCGCGCTGGCGTTCGCCGCCGGACAGGCTATCCACCAGACGGTGCGCCAGCGGTTTCAGCCCGACCAGCGCAATCGCCTCTTCCACTTTCTCTCTGTCAGCAACGCCAAAGCGCCCAAGCGCCCCGTGCCAGGGATAACGCCCAATTGCCACCAGCTCACGCACCGTCATCCCTTCCGCCTGCGGCAGCTGCTGCGGCAGATAGGCCACTTTGCGGGCAAAGGCTTTACTGCTCCAGCTCTCCAGCGGTTGGTCATCCAGCAGAATATCGCCTTCTGAAGGCGGCTGATGGCGCCCCAGCATCTTGAGCAGCGTGGATTTACCGGAACCGTTGTGACCAATCAGTCCCGTCACTTTACCGGCCGGAAACGTCAGAGAGAGCGGATGCAGCAGCGTGCGCCCGGGTACGCGAAAGGAGAGATGGTTGAGCGTAAAGGTGGTGTCGGGTTGCGTTTGAATATCCTGCATATCAGCCAACTTAAATAAAAAGGGCACGGCGAACCGTGCCCGAAGAGAGATTAGAAGCGGAAGGTCGCGGTGGCAACAACCTGACGTTCAGCACCCCAGAAGCAGCCGTAGGTATTGAAGCAGCTGGCAACGTACTCACGATCGAACAGGTTGTTCACGTGCAGCGCCACGTTTGAGCCAGCCATGCCAACGCGTGCCAGATCGTATCTGACCAGCGCATCGACAACGGTATAGCTGCCCACCTTGAAGGAGTTCGCCGGATCGCCATAGCTTGAGCCCGTGTAACGCACGCCGGTACCCAGCGTCAGGCCAGACAGCGTACCGTCAAACAGCGTGTAATCACCCCACAGCGATGCCATGTGTTTTGGAACCTGAGCAGGCGTGTTGCCTTTATAAGTGGTGTCTGTGGTGTATTCGGCATCGGTATAGGTATAAGAACCCACCAGGTTAACGCTCGCAGACAGTGCCGCTTTCGCTTCCACCTCTACGCCACGCGCGCGGATTTCACCGCCCTGTACCGAGAAGAAGGAGCCCGCCGGGTCCGCCATCAGGTTGTTGGTTTTGGTCAACTGGTACAACGCACCGGTGACGACGATCGGACGATCGTTCGGCACGTATTTCACGCCCGCTTCGTACTGTTTGCCTTTAGACGGTGCAAAGACGTTGCCGTTCGCTCCGGTCTGAGAAGCCGGTTCAAACGACTCGCTATAGCTAAAGTACGGGGTTATACCGTTATCAAACAGGTAGTTAACGCCACCGCGCCAGGTGAACTGGGTATCATCACGTTTGGAGGTGGTGTTCGTCACGCGGTTGTAGGATTCCTGATCGGCCCAGTCATAACGACCGCCCAGGGTTACCAGGACTTTGTCCCACTCAATTTGATCCTGAGCGTAAACGCCGGTCTGTTTTTGCTTGTTCAACACCTGATAGGCACCTGACGGTCCAGGATGTGAACCGAAATCGAAATCGCTACGATCGAGGTTATAGATATCAGATGGCGCAACGGAACCGGCATAGCCGAACCACGAGTCGATGTCATTACGCATGCGCATGAAATCCACCCCAGTCAGCAGAGTATGATCGAGTGAACCTGTCGCGAACTTGCTCTGCAACTGCGTATCAACAGTGAAGTTTTCCAGCTTCTCGTTATCGATCACATACTGGCGAGTCAGCGTATGACCCCACTGCGACTGAGGAACGCTCGCGCAAGGGCTGGATGCCGGATTACTCGAGTAGAGCGGATCGGAACACATGCCGTAGCCGTAGACGCTGTTTTGGGAAGTTTTATTCTGCGCATAGCGCAGGTTCTGACGCACGGTAAAGGTATCGTTGAACTCGTGGTCGAAGCTATATCCCACCATTTTCTGGTTACGGGAATAGGTATTGTTCTTCGCGCCTTCGTTGAAGTTCGTCGGCAGACGATCGCCGTTCGGCAGCGGATCAACCGTTCCCTCTTTTGGCAGCCAGCCGTAGTAGCCCGTTTCAGGCTCGTTCTGGAAATAGGAGAGGAACGTGAAGGTGGTTTTATCATCCGGACGCCAGGAGAACGATGGCGCGATGGCGTAACGCTGCTCGCCCTTACCTTCCTGCTGGGAATTATTAGAACGCGCAACGCCCGTTAAACGGTAAGAGTAAACGCCGTCATCGTCGATTGCATCGCTAAAGTCGAACCCGGTCTGGAACAGGCTGTCCGTGCCGACTTTGAACTGGATCTCTTTCAGGGGCTCGGTTGTTGGGCGCTTACTGACCATGTTCAGCAACCCGCCTGGGCTGCTTTTGCCGTACAGAACGGAAACCGGACCGCGCATGATCTCGGCGCGCTCCAGCATATACGGATCAATCACCGCGTCGTTATAGAAGTTCCCCTGCATTTTCATGCCGTCGAGGTAGTTATTCTGCGTCTGACCATCGGCTGCGAAGCCGCGAATAATCAGATAGTCATAGGTGTTAGACGCACCGCGCGTGCCTACCGCAACGCCCGGCGTATAGCTCAGGGCTTCTTTCACCGAGCGCGGCTGATGCAGAGCCATCTCTTCGGCAGTGACGACAGAAATAGACTGCGGAACCTTTTGAATAGGGGTATCCGTTTTGGTTCCGGTCGCGGATTGCCTTGCGGCGATGGTAGCAGCAGGACCCCAGGCACTTTCCTGTGCCGCAGGAGCTGCTGTTACCGTAATGGTTTCTTCTTTTTTCGGGGTTTCGGCAGCATGTGCATAAGTTGACATGCCGGCAACCGCTGTAGCGACGACGACCGCGAGTTTACGCAGCGACGTGTTCATTGGCTGAGCAGTATTGGAAAGCGCCATGTTGAATCTCTGATGTGAAAGTGAATGATAACGTAAACGAGAATTATTATTATGAGCGCCAGAATAATATGCGAAACGCTGGTTGCATAGCAAGCAGTAAGCGGCCCTATGAGAATTAAGGGTTTAAGAAATCATCAAGAGAAAACGAAGGGTTAATCAGAGTTAAAACGAGGGTTAACTAAATGAGGTCTACGGGTAAAAAAAGCCCCCTTCCGGGGAAGAGGGCTTTACAAGGTTAGTTACCGCCGAACATGTCTTTAATCCAGCCCGCAACACCGTCGCTGTCTTTCTTCTCATTCTGCTGCTGCGGCTGTTGCTGCTGCGGCTGCTGTGGCTGAGAAGACTGGTCGAACGGGTTACCGGTCGGCTGTTCAGGCTGGCTCTGCTGGCACAGGGAATCCGGGTTGGTTGTCCAGACCGGCAGAGTACGCATTCCGCCGCCGCAGACGAAGTTACCGGAGCTGTCCACGCCCATATCGACGATATCTTCCGGCGCGACAAGGTTCAGCGGCACCGGGGACTGATTTGCCAGATAGCGCTGGTAAATCGACATCGCCCCGCTCGCGCCGTACAGCTTGGTCGGCTGGTTGTTATCGCGGCCTACCCAAGTGATCACCACTTCACGGCCATCAATCCCGGCAAACCAGGTATCGACGTTGTTGTTGGTGGTCCCGGTTTTACCCGCCAGATGCAGACCCGGATACTTCGCACCCAGCTGACGCCCGGTACCGCGCTGCACTACCTGCTGCATCGTCCACAGCGTCATATAGGCGGCCTGAGCAGGAACTGCACGCTCCGCCTGCGGGAAGCTCTGATACAGCACGGAGCCATCTTCGGCAATCACCGAACGCAGGGCGGAGAGCGGCGCGCGGTTACCGCCGCTGGCGATGGTCTGGAACGCCTGCGCCACTTCGATTGGCGTCAGGTTAAGCGCCCCGAGGATCATCGCCGGTACCGGGTGCAGCTGATCTTTCGCCACGCCAAGTTTTTGCCAGGTATCGACAATCGCTGGCAGTCCCAGCGACATGCCCAGGTTCACCGTTGGCACGTTCATGGAACGGGTCAACGCATCCACCAGCATGACCTGCCCGCTGAACTGTTTATCATCGTTCTGCGGTGACCAGACCTGGCCGTTGGGCTGGCGCAGGGAGATCGGCGCATCCGCAATCCAGGTATTCAGGCGATACTGATTTGGCTGACTCAGGGCAGTGAGATAGGTTGCTGGTTTTGCCAGAGAACCGATTGAGCGACGCGCCTGCATGGCGCGGTTATAGCCAGCAAACTGCGGCTCGGCACCGCCCACCATCGCGCGAACTTCGCCAGTGTTACGGTCAACCACCACCATCGCGGTTTCCAGATCGGAGAGCTTACGCTGTTTCTTCAGCGCCGGAATGCCTTCTACCGCTGCTTTTTCTGCCGCATCCTGCGCCACGGAGTCAAAGGTGGTGAAGATCTTCACGCCGGAGAGATCTTTGACCTTATCGCCAAGCTTGCTTTGCAGTTCCTGACGCACCAGCTGCATAAATGCAGGCTGAGGCGAGATCACCCCACCGCGCGGCTGAACGCCAAGCGGACGTGCGCTCAGCATGTCGTACAGCTCCTGGTCGATCACCTGCTGTTGTTGCAGCAGACGCAGCACCAGGTTACGACGCTCCAGCGCCAGTTTCGGGTTACGCCACGGGTTATAAATGGACGCCCCTTTCACCATGCCCACCAGCAGCGCCTGCTGATCCAGGCTCAGCTCTTCCACCGGACGGCCAAAGTAGTACAGGCTCGCCAGCGGGAAGCCGCGGATTTCGTTATCGCCGCTCTGACCGAGGTAGACCTCGTTCATGTACAGCTCAAGGATACGATCCTTGCTGTAGCGCGCATCCATCAGCACGGCCATATAGGCTTCGTTCGCTTTACGCCAGTAGGAGCGCTCGCTGGAGAGGAACAGGTTCTTCACCAGCTGCTGGGTCAGCGTACTCGCCCCCTGCACGGTACGACCCGCCGTCAGGTTCGCCAGCACCGCACGACCAATCGAGTAGAGGCTGATGCCGTCGTGCTCGTAGAAGTGACGGTCTTCGGTTGCCAGCAGGGTATCGACCAGCAGATCCGGGAAGCCATTACGCGCCACGAACAGACGCTGCTCGCCGTTTGCCGACGAGAGCATGGTGATCAGACGCGGATCTAGACGGAAGAAACCGAACTGGCGGTTATTATCCATGTTCTCGATGGTATCCAGACGATCGCCGTCAAAGGTCAGACGCGCTCGCACCTGACCCTCTTTGCTGTCCGGGAAATCAAACGGACGACGGATCATCTCAATGCTGTTCGCCTGCACGGTAAATTCGCCAGGCCTCGTCATTTTTGACACCTGACGATACTGGGTGGCTTCCAGCAGTTTAACCATCTCGTTCTTAGTGATGGACATATCTGGCTCAAGGTTCACCATACGGCCATACACTGCCGCAGGTAACTGCCAGACTTTACCGTCGATACGGCTGCGGATCTTCTGATCGAGATACACGCCGTAAATCGCCATCAGCACGACAAAAACAATAAACAGCTTCAGCAGCAGCCAGAACCAGCCGCGCTTGCCCCGAGGCTTACGCCCTTTGCCTTTCCCTTTACGCGGCATCGGTTCTTCATCCTCATCATCGTCTTCATAGTCATCGTCATAGTCCTCATCTCTGAGGCGACGACGGCTTACTTTTTCCTTCGCCGGACGCGTTGGTTTTCCCTTACGTCCTATTGGCTCGCGGTCATTCCCCGCCATGCTTTTTCTCCGCAACTTTCAGGCGCAAAGGCCAGATTTTCTTTTCTTTCACAGGCCTGTGAAAGAAGAAATCTCTCAAAATTTGTTTTCTCCCTCTCCCCGTGGGAGAGAGCCGGGGTGAGGGCATCAGGCCACACTCCCTTTTACGAATATTTCTTCGTTCGCCGCGTCGGCGCCGTATTCGCCGGATCGTCCGGCCAGACGTGTTTGGGATATCGCCCCTTCATCTCTTTCTGCACGTCACGGTAGCTCCCCGCCCAGAACGCCCCTAAATCTCGGGTGATCTGCAAGGGGCGATGCGCAGGCGACAGCAGTTCAAGCACCAACGGCACGCGCCCTTCCGCAATGGACGGCGTGGTGGCTTCACCAAACATCTCCTGCATCCGAACCGCCAGCGCCGGCGGATTTTCCTCATGATAACGGATAGTAATCCGGCTTCCGGTCGGCACAGTGTAATGCCCTGGCAGTTCACTATCCAGACGTTGACGTAATGACCAGTTCAGTAAATTCTGTAACGCAGTCTTAACATCAAGCGCCTTAAGGGCTCGCAGAGAGTGTACGCCGCTCATCTGCGGCAGTAGCCAGTGCTCAAGCGTAGCCAGCAGCGTCTCGTCATCCACCGCAGGCCAACTATATTCCGGTAGCCACTTCGCGGCGCAGTGCAGACGAATGCGGTACTGATCCGCTTCCGGCGTCCAGTTCAGGGCACTCAACCCTTTTTCCCGAATACCGTTCAGCATCGCCTGATGCAGCTCTTCTTCCGACGGCTTCGCCAGCGGCTTCGTTCCAAGCGTCAGCTTTCCAATCTGGCTGCGACGAAACGCCTTAAGCGTGCCCTGGGCGTCATCCCACTCCACGGTATCAGATTGCTGAAGCAGCTGCGGACAGGTACGCGTCAGGGCGTCAATATCTACGGCTATCGCCTGCAGGATACGCGCATCCGGAGAATGGCTGCCCTGCAGCAGGAGCGGCGCAATCAGCCACTCATGACGCGTCAGGGCGTCATCGCTGTCCAGCATCGCACCCATGCCGTTTGCCAGCTGGTAGCGACCGTCCAGCCCGCGCCGACGCGCAATCCTGTCCGGGAAGGCCTGGGCCAGCAGGAAGGCAATCTTATCGCTGTCAGGCGCTCCTCCCCGGCTATTCAGGCGTTTGCTCAGCTGCTGCGCCCGCTGCTGCCAGTTTCCCTGATTGCGCGAAAAAGCCTGCCCCAGATCGCTGTTGCCTCCACGCGGCGGCTCCTCAAGAATAGCCGCCAGTTTTGCCGCCGTGGCAATTTCATCTTCCCCTTGCGCAGCCACCAGCATCGCAGCCAGACGCGGATCGTTGCCCAGCGCCGCCATTTTCTGGCCGCGCGCCGTCAGACGCTCGCCTTCCAGCGCGCCAAGCTGCGTCAGCAACGTGCGCGCAGCGGTGAGGTTTACGACAGGGGGAGGATTGAGCCAGGTGAGCTGCTCAGGGTTCGGGCAGCCCCACTGGAGTAGATCCATCACCAGACCAGACAAATCACTTTGTAAAATTTCCGGCGAGCTTTGCTGTGCAGCACGTTCAGCCTGTTCCGCGCTGGTCAAATGCAGGCAGATACCCGGCTCAAGACGCCCCGCTCGGCCAGCGCGCTGCACCATCGACGCCTGGCTGATGCGCTGCGTCAGGAGTTTAGTCAGCCCGGTACGCGGGTCAAAGCTTGCCACCCGCTCCTGCGCGCTATCCACCACCAGGCGAATACCTTCAATGGTCAAACTGGTTTCAGCAATGTTGGTTGCCAGCACCACCTTGCGCTGCCCCACCGGGGCAGGAAGGATAGCTTTACGCTGATCCTGCAGTGACAGCGCGCCGTAAAGCGGGCAAAGCAGCACATCGCCGCCTACGCGGGTAGAAAGGTGCTCCTGCACGCGCTGGATCTCACCGACACCCGGCAAAAACAGAAGCAGCGAGCCGGGTTCCTGACGCAGCAGTTCTGCGGTTGCGATGGCGACCGCTTCGTCAAAACGCTGATGGGTCAAAAGCGGTTGATAGCGGCGTTCAACTGGATACGCCCGCCCTTCAGAGCTGATAACAGGCGCATCGGGTAGCGCCTGCCGTAGCCGCTCATTGTCCAGCGTGGCCGACATTATCAAAAGCCGGAGATCGTCGCGCAGCCCCTGCTGAACGTCCAGCAACAGCGCGAGGGCCAGATCCGCCTGCAGGCTGCGCTCGTGGAATTCATCCAGGATCACCAGCCCAACGCCGTTCAGCTCCGGATCGTTTTGCAGCATGCGGGTAAGAATGCCCTCGGTGACCACTTCAAGACGCGTGGTCGGGCCAACGCAGGTTTCGGCACGCATCCTGTAACCTACCGTTTCGCCCGGTTTTTCATTCAGCAGCTCCGCCAGACGCTGCGCCACGTTGCGCGCGGCCAGCCTGCGCGGCTCCAGCAGGATAATTTTCCCGCTGATGTTCCCGTCTTTCAGAATCTGCAGCGGCAGCCAGGTGGACTTACCCGCCCCCGTCGGGGCACTGAGCAAAACCTGCGGGGAATGGCGTAAGGCAGCGAGAAGGTCAGGAAGAACGACGGCGACCGGCAATGAGGACACTAACAGCTCCAGAGGGTTAACATTAGTCGGCGTACATTGTAGCATCGGCGCATATCATTACCGAGTCCTCCGTATGCCTGAGTCGAAACGGCTGTTTTTTGCCATTGAATTGCCCACCACGATACAGCGTCAAATTGTTCGCTGGCGTGCCGACAACTTCGCGCCGGAAGCAGGCCGTCCTGTTGCGGCGGCTAACCTGCACCTGACGCTGGCCTTTTTGGGCGACGTCAGCGCCGAAAAACAGCGGGCATTAGCCGCAATGGCCGGGCGTATTGCCCAGCCGGAATTTACGCTGCAACTTGACGACGCGGGTCAGTGGCTGCGTTCGCGCGTGGTCTGGCTGGGAACGCGCCAGCCGCCGCGCGGATTATTGCAGCTGGCGAACATGCTGCGCGCGCAGGCGGCGCGCAGCGGCTGTTATCAGAGCCCACAGCCGTTTCATCCGCATATCACGCTGCTGCGCGATGCCGGTCAGGCCGTTGCCATCCCGCCGCCGGGTTTTCACTGGGCGTTTCCGGTCAACACATTCGCGCTTTATGAATCCGTCTTTGCACAGGGACGCACCCGCTATACGCCACTACAGCGCTGGACGCTGGGCAACACCGAAAGGAATTCTGATGAAGTTTAGTCCTCCTCTGCAGCACGCCACGTTAATCCAACGCTACAAACGCTTCCTCGCCGACGTGATTACCCCCGAAGGGGTTCAGCTCACCCTGCACTGCCCCAATACCGGTGCCATGACGGGATGTGCGACGCCGGGTGACAGAGTCTGGTATTCCACATCAGAAAATAGTAAACGCAAATATGCCCATACCTGGGAAATGACCGAAACGCAAAACGGGGCATTTATTTGCGTCAATACCCAGCGCGCAAATCAGCTGGTTAAGGAAGCGCTGACCCTTGGCACCATTCCCGAACTGGTGGGATATGGCACGCATAAAAGTGAAGTGAAATATGGCGATGAAGGCAGCAGAATTGACTTCATGTTACAGGCGGAAGACAGGCCCGAGTGCTATATTGAAGTGAAATCAGTGACGTTAGCGGAACAGGAAAATGGCTACTTCCCGGATGCGGTAACGCTACGTGGCCAGAAGCATCTGCGAGAGCTAATGAGTGTTGCGGCGGCGGGCAAACGCGCCGTATTGCTGTTTGCAGTATTGCATTCAGCCATTGAACGTTTCTCCCCTGCCCGCCATATTGACCCTAAATACGCGCAATTGTTGAATGAGGCACAAAAGCAGGGGGTAGAGGTTTTCGCTTATAAAGCGGAACTTTCTGCCGATAATATGACTCTGAGATCCTCTCTTCCCATTGTCTTATAAGGGATTAGACGATTGACGAATAAGTGTTCTGGCCGCGTGCGCAAATACGCTTTTCCTCACAGGCTTGTCAAGTGTTACGTTTAGATAATTGCCATACGGAAAAGCATCTGCTATTTATAGCGACCTGATTTTTCCCCCAACACGGGGATCGATAGTGCGTGTTAAGGAGAAGCAACATGCAAGAAGGGCAAAACCGTAAAACATCGTCCCTGAGTATTCTCGCCATCGCTGGGGTGGAGCCGTATCAAGAGAAGCCGGGCGAAGAGTATATGAACGAAGCCCAGCTGTCGCACTTCAAGCGTATTCTTGAAGCATGGCGTAATCAACTCAGGGATGAAGTCGATCGCACCGTTACTCATATGCAGGATGAAGCTGCCAACTTCCCGGATCCGGTAGACCGTGCCGCTCAGGAAGAAGAGTTCAGCCTCGAACTGCGTAACCGTGACCGCGAACGCAAACTGATCAAAAAGATCGAGAAAACGCTGAAAAAAGTCGAAGACGAAGATTTTGGCTACTGCGAATCCTGCGGTGTTGAAATCGGTATTCGTCGCCTGGAAGCGCGTCCAACCGCCGATCTGTGCATCGACTGTAAAACGCTGGCCGAAATCCGCGAAAAACAGATGGCCGGTTAACACCAGCGCTGTTTACACACTCCAAAGGCGGGAGTCTCTCCCGCCTTGTTACTGTTGATATGTCTGAATCACACTATATTGGGCGCTTCGCGCCATCTCCTTCCGGTGAATTACACTTCGGCTCATTAATTGCCGCGCTCGGCAGCTACCTGCAGGCTCGCGCCCGCCGGGGAAAATGGCTTGTCCGCATTGAAGATATTGACCCTCCGCGTGAAGTTCCCGGTGCAGCAGAGACTATTCTGCGTCAGCTGGAACATTACGGTCTTCACTGGGATGACGAGGTGCTCTGGCAGTCAAAACGTCACGATGCTTATCGGGAACGTCTGGCCTGGCTTCGCGATCGGGGGCTTTCCTATAACTGCACCTGCACCCGCGCCCGTATCCAGAGCGTAGGAGGGGTTTATGATGGTCACTGTCGTACGCTCAACCTTCCCCCGGAAAATGCCGCCGTGCGCATCAAGCAGCGCTCCCCGGTGACGCGCTTTAACGATCTCCTCTCCGGTGAGATTCATGCCGATGAACGTCTGGCGCGTGAGGATTTTATTATTCACCGTCGTGACGGCCTTTTCGCCTACAACCTGGCCGTGGTCGTCGACGATCGTTTTCAGGGCGTGACGGAGATTGTGCGCGGGGCGGATCTGGTCGAGCCCACCGTGCGACAAATATCGCTATATCACCAGTTTGGCTGGACGGCCCCGGATTACATTCATCTGCCGCTGGCGGTTAATGCGCAGGGCTTAAAATTGTCAAAGCAGAACCACGCCCCGGCCCTGCCAGAGGGCGATCCGCGTCCTGTTTTGATCGACGCGCTGCGGTTTCTCAACCAGAATGTAACCAACGAATGGCAGGATCTGCGTATTGACGAACTGCTGAAAATGGCCGTTGCCAACTGGACGCTCGCGGCAGTGCCAAAAATCCAGCATTCTCAAATGCGTTGCGCTGAGCTATGATTAGCCGCTTTTTTCATAACAAAACACACTACGAGGTGTACCATTTTTACCCGAGTCGCTAATTTTTGCCGTAAAGTGCTAAGCCGCGAAGAGAGCATGGCGAACGATGCTATTGCACAGCCACACATGTCGGTTATCCCGCGTGAGCAGCACACAATTTCCCGCAAAGATATCAGTGAAAATGCCCTCAAGGTGCTCTATCGTCTGAATAAAGCGGGCTACGAGGCCTATCTCGTAGGCGGTGGAGTGCGTGATTTACTGCTGGGCAAAAAACCGAAAGATTTCGACGTGACGACCAGCGCCACGCCTGAGCAGGTGCGCAAACTATTCCGTAACTGCCGTCTCGTTGGCCGCCGTTTCCGTCTGGCTCACGTGATGTTTGGGCCAGAAATTATCGAAGTGGCGACCTTCCGCGGACACCACGAAGCGGGCGCGTCCGATCGCACGACGTCACAGCGCGGCCAGAACGGTATGCTGCTGCGTGACAATATCTTCGGATCCATCGAAGAAGATGCCCAGCGTCGCGACTTCACCATCAATAGCCTTTATTACAGCGTGGCGGATTTCACAGTGCGCGATTACGTCGGCGGCATGCAGGACCTGAAAGAAGGTCTGATCCGTCTGATCGGCACGCCGGAAACGCGCTATCGTGAAGATCCCGTGCGTATGCTGCGCGCCGTGCGTTTCGCCGCCAAGCTGAACATGCGCATCAGCCCGGAAACGGCAGAGCCTATTCCGCGTCTGGCGACTCTGATTAACGACGTGCCCCCTGCCCGCCTGTTCGAAGAGGCCCTGAAGCTGCTGCAGGCCGGCCACGGCTTTGAAACCTACAATCTGCTGCGTGAATACAACCTGTTCCAGCCGCTGTTCCCGACCATTACCCGCTACTTCACCGAAAACGGTGACAGCCCAATGGAGCGGATGATTGTGCAGGTGCTGAAAAATACCGATACCCGCATTCGCAACGACATGCGCGTGAACCCGGCGTTCCTGTTTGCCGCGATGTTCTGGTATCCGCTGCTGGAAACGGCCCAGCGCATCACCCAGGAGAGCGGACTCGCCTATTACGATGCGTTCGCGCTGGCCGCCAACGACGTGCTCGACGAAGGCTGCCGCACGCTCGCCATTCCGAAACGTATTACCACTCTGGTGCGCGATATCTGGCAGCTTCAGCTGCGCATGTCCCGTCGTCAGGGCAAACGCGCCTGGAAGCTGATGGAGCATCCTAAATTCCGCGCAGCCTTCGATCTCCTGTCGCTGCGCGCGGAAATTGAACGCAACCAGGAGCTGCAGCGTCTGGCGCAGTGGTGGGCCGAATTCCAGGTTTCCGCCCCGCCAGAGCAGAAAGATATGTTGACCGGGCTGGATGAAGAGCCGGAACCGCGTCGCCGTCATCGTCGCCCGCGCAAACGCGCGCCGCGTCGTGAAGGAACAGCATGACCCTCGCGTATATCGCCATCGGCAGCAATTTAGCCTCTCCGCTGGAGCAGGTGAATGCTGCCGTACAGGCGCTGGGTGAGATCCCGCAAAGCAAGATTGTGGCTGTCTCCTCGTTCTACCGCACTCCGCCGTTGGGTCCGCAGGATCAGCCTGATTATCTGAACGCCGCCGTGATCCTTGAGACTGAACTGGGCCCAGAAGAGCTGCTGGACAATACCCAGCGCATCGAACTGCAGCAGGGCCGCGTTCGCAAAGCCGAGCGCTGGGGACCGCGCACGCTGGACCTCGACATTATGCTGTTTGGTCACGAGACCATTAACACTGAACGTCTCACCGTTCCGCATTACGACATGAAAAATCGCGGGTTTATGCTCTGGCCGCTGTTTGAAGTCGCCCCCGATCTTATCTTCCCGGATGGCCCCCCACTTAAGTCCATTCTGGACAGCCTCAACGCGGAAAGACCCGCTCGCTGGTGATCGGGTTCCCCTGCTGATTAGCCTCAAAATAATTGTGGCTAATCGGTTACCTAAAATCATTGTTCCCTCGAATGTTACTGTTAGAATGCGCAAAGATTCGCTTTGGGCTATCAGGAAACAGTATGAAACCAACCACCATCTCCTTACTGCAGAAATGCAAACAGGAAAAAAAACGCTTCGCCACCATCACCGCGTATGACTACAGCTTCGCCAAACTGTTTGCCGAAGAGGGGATCAACGTCATGCTGGTCGGAGATTCGTTAGGGATGACGGTACAAGGACATGATTCCACCCTGCCGGTGACGGTTGAGGATATCGCTTACCATACCCGCGCCGTGCGCCGTGGCGCCCCAGCCTGCCTGCTGCTTTCCGATCTGCCGTTTATGGCCTACGCCACGCCGGAGCAGGCATTTGAAAACGCGGCAGCGGTGATGCGTGCGGGCGCTAATATGGTCAAAGTTGAAGGCGGCACCTGGCTGGTGGATACGGTGAAGATGCTCACCGAGCGTGCCGTGCCGGTGTGCGGCCATTTGGGTTTGACGCCGCAATCCGTCAACATCTTTGGTGGATATAAAGTGCAGGGCCGTGGTGATGCAGCCCAGACGCTGCTGGATGATGCCCTGGCGCTGGAAGCCGCAGGTGCCCAACTGCTGGTGCTGGAGTGCGTGCCGGTTGAGCTGGCGAAGCGCATTACTGAAGCTCTGTCGATTCCGGTGATTGGTATTGGTGCGGGCAACGTGACTGACGGTCAGATTCTGGTGATGCACGACGCCTTTGGCATCACTGGCGGACATATTCCAAAATTTGCCAAAAATTTCCTCACCGAAGCGGGCGACATGCGCGCTGCGGTCAGGCAGTATATTGCCGACGTTGAATCCGGTGTTTACCCGGGTGAAGAACACAGTTTCCATTAAGGAGTCTCGTTGTGCTAATCATTGAAACCCTGCCGCTGCTTCGCCAGCATATCCGTCGTGCGCGTCAGGAAGGTAAACGTATCGCACTGGTCCCGACCATGGGCAACCTGCATGACGGTCATATGAAGCTGGTTGACGAAGCAAGAGCCCGTGCAGATATCGTGGTGGTCAGTATCTTCGTTAACCCAATGCAGTTTGACCGCGCCGACGATCTGGCACGCTATCCGCGTACCCTGCAGGAAGATTGCGAGAAGCTAAAAAAACGCCATGCGGATATCGTCTTCTCACCTGCACCGGCGGATGTTTACCCGCAGGGTACTGAAGAGACAACCTACGTTGACGTCCCGGGGATTTCCACAATGCTCGAAGGCGCGAGCCGCCCGGGTCATTTCCGCGGCGTATCGACCATCGTCAGCAAGCTGTTCAACCTGGTGCAGCCGGACGTTGCCTGCTTCGGTGAGAAAGATTTCCAACAGCTGGCGCTGATCCGCAAGATGGTTGCGGATATGGGTTACGATATCGAGATTGTCGGCGTACCGATTGTACGCGCCAAAGACGGTCTGGCGCTCAGCTCGCGAAATGGCTACCTGACCGCCGACCAGCGTAAAATCGCGCCGGGCTTAAGCAAGGTCATGAATACCATGGCAGAACAGCTTCTGGCGAAAGAGTTAACTGCCGAAGAGATTATTGCTCTGGCTGAACAGGCGCTGAACGATAAAGGCTTCCGCGCTGATGATATTCAAATTCGCGATGCCGACACGCTTCTGGAGCTTACACAGACCAGCAAACGTGCGGTCATTCTGGTGGCGGCATGGCTTGGTCAGGCCCGCCTAATCGACAACAAAGTGGTTGAACTGGCGTAGGTTTCTCTACCCGGAAGATGAAAGGTAAACGTAATGATTCGCAAAATGCTGCAAGGTAAGCTTCACCGTGTGAAAGTCACCCAGGCCGACCTGCACTATGAAGGCTCCTGCGCCATCGACCAGGATTTCCTTGATGCCGCGGGCATCCTTGAAAACGAAGCGATTGATATCTGGAACGTTAACAACGGCAAACGTTTCTCAACCTATGCCATCGCCGCCGAGCGCGGGTCTAAAATCATCTCCGTTAACGGCGCGGCAGCGCACTGCGCTGACGTGGGCGATATTGTGATTATCGCCAGCTTCGTGATGATGTCTGATGAAGAGGCACGCCGCTGGCAGCCGAAAGTCGCCTATTTTGAAGGCGACAACGACATGAAACGTACCGCGAAGGCGATTCCGGTTCAGGTTGCTTAAGCATTATCCCTGCGGCTGATTGCTGATCAGCCGCGACATTGTTTCCAGCGAATCCGTTCTTAAGATGTACAGGCGTTTCAGTAAGAACGGATTATCACCCGGCTTCACCTTACCTTTCACCGTCGTCACTGCCAGATGGAAACCGGCATCATTTGCCGCCTTTATCGCTTTATTGTCGTAGCCGCCAAACGGATAGGAAAGATAGAGTACGCGCGGGTTAAACTGCGCCAGCGCGCGACGCGAGCGTTCAAAATCAAACAAAATCACGTGATAGCTGCGGCTCAGTAAAATCGGGTGCTTATACCCATCCACGCGGTGCAGGAAGTGGGTATGAGACTGAATATCAAACACATCCTGAATGCCCTTAATCTCCTGCACGCTCATAAACTGCAGCGATTTAGGATCCCATTTCTGCGGGTGGCCTTTAATGCGGGAAGAGATAATAAATGCGGTAGCGTTGAAGCCGTACTCTTTCAGCACAGGATAGGCATAGCGGCTGACAGATTTCAGGCCGTCGTCAAAGGTTATTACCACCGATTTTGCAGGCAGGTTCATTTTGTTACGCACGTACCCTTCCAGCTGGTACATCGTCAGGGTGGTATAGCCCTGATCGCGTAACCAGGCCATCTGGTTGTTAAACGCACGTACGCTGGTGGTCGTGGACGTATGTCGAAAGCGCGTGTTTTCTTCATCACGCAAAATATGATGGTAGGTCAGAACCGGAAGTCCATTATCTTCCTGCGCATCCAGGCTGCTGATCCACGCCAGACGATTGCCGATGCGGATCTGAAACCAGGTCTGATTCAGGCGGTCTTTCAGTTTGTTTAATATGGGATAGCGAAGATTGGCGCTTAATGTGCCGAACGGCGCGCTACCGCTCGACGGCGCGTTATAGACCGGCGTGTCTTTCCAGGTAATGAGATTCTGATTGCTCAGGGGTTTATTGAGATCGCCGAGGCTGTCCTCAACGCGCTGTTTCCCCTGAACCGGCTCCAGGTGCCCTTTATCGATAAAACCCGTGCCAAAACCGAAGCGAAATTCATAGTAGTCCGCCGCCGCGGGCACGACGGCCAGGATCTGCCCGGCGCGCACGTTACCGACGTTGATCACGCTGTTTCCCACCTGCGCCCAGATCGCCGCGTCTTCGGTGGTTTGCATGTACTGGGCAGGCAGCGTTTGCTGGCTGAGTAAACTGGCTGAGCTGACGCCGGAAATGAGCATCAATAGCAGGAAAAGAATGCGCGGTAGCATGGTGTCTTAATCGGTGCGGAAAACTGCCGCTATTGTAACAAATGAGACATCAATACCAACGTTTAATTCTTATACAAATCGTGGAGCAGGACGAAAGGAGGATTTTTTTGCTGCTGATGCCACAAGCTGCTGACGCCCGGAACGCCCTGCGCCACGATGGCCTGGCGAAACTCAGCGCTGCTTAAGGATCCACGCTGCGGATACATTAACGCCAGCAGGGAGAGGTTAATACCCGAGATCACTTCACAGCACGCGTGCTTATGGCTGAGCAAAGCGGCTGCGCGGTAAGGCGCCGCGCCCGATTTATCGGTAAGAAAGATCACGCCATCACCGGTGTCGGTTTCATGCAGGGCATCGCACATCATGCGGCTAAGCATGTTGGTGCTCAACCCGCGCCAGTAGTTTACCGCCCGGCATTGCACCAGCGGGCCAAATCTGGCTTCAAGCTTATCCAGTATTTCCTGCGCCTGTTCATCGTGGCAGGTGATAACCCATCCCAGCATAACTCTCTCCTTAGCAGGCAAGTAGTTTAGCGAAGTGAAGGTTAGCTTTCGGTGATAACTGTCAAAGAAAGTGCCCGGCAAACTAAACGTCGCCGGGCAAAAGATTAGCTGCGCAGACCGCGTCCGCGCTGGATCAGATACCAGCAGAGCAGGTAGAAGGCGATGATGAACACCACCAGCACCGCTACCGTGGTAAACAGCGGCACATCGGTAATGCCGAGGAAGCCAAAGCGAAAACCGCTGATCATGTAGACAATCGGGTTCAGGTGCGACAGCGCCTGCCAGAACGGTGGCAGCAGCGTCAGGGAGTAGAACACCCCGCCGAGATAGGTCAGCGGCGTCAGCACGAAGGTCGGAATCAGGCTGATATCGTCAAACGTCTTAGCGAACACAGCGTTCAGTAATCCGGCCAGCGAGAAGAGGATTGCCGTCAGGAGCAGCGTCAGCGCGACGAACAGCCACGAGTGGACCTGGAACGGCACGAAGAACAGCGAAATCGCCGTGACCAGGATCCCCACGCACAGCCCGCGCGCTACGCCGCCGCCAACATAGCCCGCGATAATGACGTGCGTCGGCACAGGCGCAACCAGCAGCTCTTCAATATTGCGCTGGAACTTAGCACTGAAGAATGACGACGCCACGTTGGCGTAGGCGTTAGTAATCACCGCCATCATAATCAGTCCCGGCACGATAAACTGCATATAGGTAAAGCCGTGCATTTCACCAATCCGGGAACCAATCAGGTTACCGAAGATGATGAAATAGAGCGTCATCGTGATGACCGGTGGCACCAGGGTTTGCACCCAGATACGCATAAAGCGGTTAATCTCTTTCGCCCAGATGCTTTTCAGCGCGACCCAGTAAAGATGCGTCATGCCTTGTCTCCTTGTTTGTCCTGTACCAGAGAGACAAACAGCTCTTCCAGTCGGTTCGCTTTGTTACGCATACTTAAGACCTGAATCCCCTGCGCGCTCAGCTGCGAGAACACACTGTTAATCCCCTGCTCGCGCAGCACTTCCACCTCCAGCGTCGAGGTATCGACGAGGCGATACTGATACCCTTCAAGCTTCGGCAGCGGGCTTTTAGCCGCCAGATCGAGGATGAAGGTTTCTGATTTCAGCTTGGAGAGCAGATTCTTCATCGAGGTGTTCTCCACCAGCTCACCGTGCTGGATGATGCCGATGTTGCGGCAGAGCATTTCCGCCTCTTCAAGGTAGTGGGTGGTCAGAATAATGGTGGTGCCTTTGTCGTTGAGATCCTTCAGGAAGCCCCACATGGAGCGGCGCAGTTCAATATCGACACCCGCCGTCGGCTCATCAAGAATCAGCAGTTTTGGCTCGTGCATCAGCGCGCGGGCAATCATCAGGCGGCGCTTCATCCCGCCGGATAGCATCCGGGCGCGTTCGTTACGCTTTTCCCACAGGTCGAGCTGCTTGAGGTATTTTTCGCTCCGCTCCAGGGCCTCTTTACGCTCGACGCCGTAATAGCCCGCCTGGTTAACGACGATTTGCTGCACCGTCTCGAACGGGTTGAAGTTGAACTCCTGTGGTACCAGCCCCAGCTGGCGCTTGGCGTTGACCACATCTTTTTGCAGGTCATAACCAAAGACGCTCACCCGGCCGGACGTTTTATTGACCAGCGAACTGATAATCCCAATGGTGGTCGATTTCCCCGCGCCGTTCGGCCCCAGAAGCGCGTAAAAATCACCGGCCTCTACTTTTAGATCTATTCCGCGTAGCGCCTGAACGCCGCCCGGATAGGTTTTTTTAAGCTGCTCAAGCTCCAGTGCAATTGCCATGAAATTAACTTACCTTCAGTTCTGACACACGTTGTGTGGTTTCATTAAAAGTCGGGTTACCCTATAGTAGCGCAACGCAATTACTCGGTTACAGGTCGCTAACCTCCATGAACAACATAGATACACTCATCAGCAACAATGCACTATGGTCAAAAATGCTGGTGGAGGAAGACCCCGGATTTTTTGGAAAACTCGCGCAGGCGCAAAACCCACGCTTTCTCTGGATTGGATGCTCCGACAGCCGCGTACCGGCGGAGCGCCTGACCGGCCTTGAGCCCGGCGAACTGTTCGTTCACCGCAACGTTGCCAATCTGGTGATTCACACCGATCTCAACTGTCTTTCTGTTGTTCAGTATGCCGTTGACGTTCTGCAAGTCGAGCACATCATCATTTGCGGCCATTACGGCTGCGGCGGCGTGCAGGCGGCGGTTGAAAACACGGAGCTGGGGCTCATTGATAACTGGCTACTGCACATCCGCGATATCTGGTTCAAACATAGCTCACTGCTGGGTGAAATGCCGCAGGAGCGTCGCATGGATACCCTTTGCGAACTCAACGTGATGGAGCAGGTGTATAACCTGGGCCACTCAACGATCATGCAATCAGCCTGGAAACGCGGGCAGAAGGTCTCTATCCACGGCTGGGCGTACGGAATTCACGATGGTCTGCTGCGCAATCTGGAAGTGACCGCCACCAACCGCGAAACGCTGGAGCAGCGTTACCGTTCGGGGATTGCCAACCTTCAGCTTAAGCATGTAAACCATAAATAAACAAAGCCGGGTGGCGGCTGCGCCTTACCCGGCCTACATGTGCCCATTCGTAGGCCCGGTAAGCGCAGCGCCACCGGGCAACAAAGCGCAATTACTCGTCCAGCAACACCACTTTTCCTACATACGGCAGATGACGATAACGCTGTGCGTAGTCAATGCCGTAACCGACGACGAACTCGTCAGGAATTGAGAAACCCACAAACTCTACCGGCACCTGCACTTCACGGCGGTCAGGCTTATCCAGCAGGGTGCAAATCGCCAGCGATTTTGGCTCACGCAGGCTCAGGATCTCGCGCACTTTTGACAGCGTGTTGCCGGAGTCGATGATATCCTCAACGATCAGCACATCTTTGCCACGAATATCTTCATCCAGGTCTTTCAGGATTTTCACATCACGGGTCGTGGACATGCCGCTGCCGTAGCTGGAGGCGGTCATAAAATCGACTTCGTGGGGCACATGCACTTCACGGCACAGGTCTGCCATGAACATGAAAGAGCCACGCAACAGACCGACCAGCACCATTTCGCTGCCGCTGTCCTTGTAATGTTCGGTGATTTGACGACCCAGTTCGGCGATACGCGCTTTGATCTCGGCTTCCGGGATCATCACTTCAACAGTATGTTTCATATTACTAACCAAATGATTTTAATGAAAATCTCTCAATACGGATGAGTTAATATCCAGCACTGATACGCAAGCCCCTCATTATATCAGCAAATGGATAAGCCTGGCGTATGAGTTATAAAAAGCAAATATTGTGATTCCGATCACACTTGTTAATACCTATAATTAGTTGCTAGCAAATTATTAACAAAAACTGACGAGTACACTTTCTATGGCTGAAACAAACTCTAAACAGCCGCGTCTACTGGTGACATTAACAGCAGCGTTCGCAGCCTTCTGCGCGCTGTATCTGTTAATCGGTGGCGTCTGGCTGGTCGCTTTAGGCGGCTCCTGGTACTACCCGATTGCGGGCCTGGTGATGGTTGCCGTAACCGTCCTGCTGTTGCGTAGAAAACAATCCGCACTGTGGCTGTATGCCGCATTCCTTCTTGCCACCATGATCTGGGGCGTCTGGGAAGTCGGCTTTGACTTCTGGGCGCTGACGCCGCGCAGCGATATTCTGGTCTTCTTCGGTATATGGCTGATCCTGCCGTTTGTCTGGCGTCGCCTGATCGTGCCGTCCAGCGGTGCCGTTGCGGCGCTGGTAGTAGCCCTGCTGATCAGCGGCGGTATCCTGACCTGGGCCGGCTTTAACGACCCGCAGGAGATCAACGGTACGCTGAACGCAGAATCGACGCCTGCGGCGGCGATCTCTCAGGTCGCTGACGGCGACTGGCCTGCCTATGGTCGTAACCAGGAAGGCCAGCGTTACTCCCCGCTGAAGCAGATCAACGCGGACAACGTTAAAAACCTGAAAGAAGCCTGGGTATTCCGTACCGGCGACCTTAAGATGCCGAACGATCCGGGTGAACTGACCAACGAAGTGACGCCAATTAAAGTCGGCGATATGCTTTATCTGTGTACGGCGCACCAGCGTCTGTTCGCGCTCGACGCGGCCACCGGTAAAGAGAAATGGCACTTCGATCCGCAGCTGAACTCCAACCCGTCCTTCCAGCACGTGACCTGCCGTGGCGTCTCTTACCACGAAGCGCGCCCGGATAATGCGAGCCCGGAAGTCATTGCCGACTGTCCTCGCCGCATCATGCTGCCGGTCAACGATGGTCGCCTGTTCGCCATCAATGCCGAAACGGGCAAGCTGTGCGAAACCTTTGCCAACAAAGGTATCCTGAATCTGCAGACCAACATGCCTGACACCACGCCGGGTCTGTATGAGCCAACTTCACCGCCAATCATCACCGATAAAACCATCGTGATTGCCGGTTCGGTAACGGATAACTTCTCCACGCGTGAAACCTCCGGCGTTATCCGTGGTTTCGACGTGAACACCGGTAAACTGCTGTGGGCCTTCGACCCGGGCGCGAAAGATCCAAACGCGATCCCGTCTGACGAGCACACCTTTACCTTTAACTCGCCAAATTCCTGGGCGCCAGCGGCGTATGACGCGAAGCTGGACCTGGTCTACCTGCCAATGGGCGTTACTACGCCAGATATCTGGGGCGGTAACCGCACGCCGGAGCAGGAACGTTATGCCAGCGCTATCGTGGCGTTGAACGCGACCACCGGTAAGCTGGCCTGGAGCTATCAGACCGTACACCACGATCTGTGGGATATGGATATGCCGTCCCAGCCGACGCTGGCGGACATTACCGTTAACGGCAAAACCGTACCGGTGATTTACGCTCCGGCGAAAACCGGCAACATCTTCGTACTGGATCGCAGCAACGGCAAGCTGGTTGTGCCGGCACCGGAAAAACCGGTTCCGCAGGGTGCGGCGAAAGGTGATTACGTCAGCAAAACCCAGCCGTTCTCCGATCTGAGCTTCCGTCCGAAGAAAGACCTCAGCGGGGCAGACATGTGGGGCGCCACGATGTTTGACCAGCTGGTGTGCCGCGTGATGTTCCATCAGCTGCGCTATGAAGGCATCTTCACGCCGCCTTCTGAGCAGGGCACGCTGGTCTTCCCGGGTAACCTGGGGATGTTCGAGTGGGGCGGGATCTCCGTTGACCCTAACCGTCAGGTCGCTATTGCTAACCCAATGGCGCTACCGTTCGTTTCCCGTCTGATCCCACGTGGTCCGGGCAACCCAATGGAGCAGCCGAAAGACGCGAAAGGCAGCGGTACCGAAGCCGGTATTCAGCCGCAGTATGGCGTACCGTTCGGCGTAACGCTGAACCCGTTCCTGTCGCCGTTTGGTCTGCCGTGTAAACAGCCTGCCTGGGGTTACATCTCCGGTCTGGATCTGAAAACTAACCAGATCGTGTGGAAAAAACGTATTGGTACCCCGCAGGACAGCATGCCTTTCCCGATGCCGGTTCCAGTGCCGTTTAATATGGGTATGCCAATGCTGGGTGGCCCAATCTCCACCGCCGGTAACGTGCTGTTCATCGCGGCAACCGCAGATAACTACCTGCGCGCGTACAACATGACCAACGGTGAGAAACTGTGGCAAGGCCGTCTGCCAGCTGGTGGACAAGCCACGCCGATGACCTATGAAGTGAATGGCAAGCAGTACGTTGTCATCTCTGCGGGCGGTCACGGTTCGTTTGGCACGAAGATGGGCGACTATATCGTCGCTTATGCACTGCCTGACGAAAACAAGTAACTGAAAAGCCCGGTGGCGCTTACGCTTACCGGGCCGTCGGGTACGCTATGCAGGCCGGGTAAGGCGAAGCCGCCACCCGGCTTTTTTATACGGTAAAGCCCAGCATCATCCCCGTATCTTCATGCTCCAGCAGATGGCAGTGCGCCATATAGGCAAACTCCTTCGGCGCATCGTGGTCAAACTTCACCAGCACCTCGCTGACGCCGCCCTCCACCTTCACCGTATCCTTCCAGCCCGCGCGATGCGCGTCCGGCGCTTTGCCGTTCTCAGAAAGAATGCGGAACTGCGTGCCGTGAATATGGAACGGATGCAGCATCATGTCCCCTTCACCTGAAATCACCCAGCGCTCAAACTGCCCTTTTGTCGCTGCAAACATCGGCGTGTTCATGTCGAACGCTTTACCGTTGATCATATTGGCGTTATGGAAATCAAAGCCATGTTCGCCGTGATTCATGTTACCCATGCCGCCCATTTTGCCGTGGTCCATATTCATGTGGCCCATCATCTGCCCGTGATTCATCCCCGCCATCGCCTTATCACCATATTTCGCCATCAGCGCCTGCATGCCCATCATATCGAGCATCGGGTTCATGGAGAGCTGCAGTTTGCGTTGCGTAAGCCCATCAAGCGACGGAAGTGCCGGCAGAGTGGTTAACGTATCAGGCAGCGTGCCGGAAGCGGTCACCTGTAACGGCTGAATACGCAGCACCGGATGCGGCTTGTCAAACGGCGCGACCGCCATCCCCATCTGACTAACCGGCAGGGTCACGAGGTCAAACGCCTTGCCGTCGCTGATATCCACCAGCACCTCAAAACGCTCCCCCATCAGCATCGGCAGTTCGTTGACCTTCACCGGCTCAGGCAGCAGCCCGCCGTCGCTGGCGACCACGTACAGCGGACGCTTATCGCTGGTAGCAAAATTGAGGGAACGCGCGTTACAGCCGTTAAGCAGACGCAGGCGCAGCCAGCCCTTCGGTGCGGCGTGCTGAGGATAAATGGCGCCGTTGGTCAGCAGCGTGTCGCCAAACCAGCCTACCGCCGCGCTCATCACATCCAGCTGGTAGTCAATTTGCCCGTCAGCGGTGAATTTCTTGTCCTGCACAATCACCGGCACATCGTCGATGCCCCACTGCTTCGGCAGGCGCAGCAGGCGGCTTTCGTCGTCTTCAATCAGCACCAGCCCCGCCAGCCCCATCGCCACCTGATGGCCCGTCTGACCATGCTGATGCGGATGGAACCAGCAGGTCGCCGCGCGCTGGTCGGGCGTAAAGGTGACGCTGCGCGAGCCGCCCGCTTTGATGATGCCCTGCGGCCCGCCGTCTACCTCTCCCGGCACTTCCAGCCCGTGCCAGTGCAGCGTCGTCTCTTCGGCGAGCGTGTTGTGGATATCCACCGTCACCGCTTTCCCTTTACGCAGCTGAAGCGCCGGACCGAGCAAATTGCCGTTATAGCCCCACGTCGTGGCGTTGTGCGCACCGAATGTTGTTTTGCCTGCCTGAACCACAAGCTGGATACGGCTGCGGGCGTCAGCGGTCACCAGGTCAGGGATGGGTAAGGCAGGCCTGTCAGCCGCGAAAACCGCGCGGCTCCAGAGGGGTAATGCGCTGGCAGCCCCCAGCACAGCGGAATATTTTAAAAAATCACGACGTTGCATGTTCATTTCCTTATTTCCAGCAGGCGATCTTTTGAGCATAAACCCTCCCCTTACCGGAAGGTCAAGTAAAGCGGCAATAATAAAGATCGTCGCACTGGCATCAAGTATGCTAACGTTAATTTTCCGTGAAGAAGTGGTAGAAGCAATGAAGACGTTTTTCAGGACAATTTTGTTCGGTAGCCTGATGGCAATGTGTGCGAACAGCTATGCGCTAAGTGAAAATGAAGCGGAAGATATGGCCGATTTAACGGCGGTTTTTGTATTCCTGAAAAATGATTGTGGCTACCAGAATTTACCCAACGGGCAGATTCGCCGCGCGCTGGTCTTTTTTGCCCAGCAGAACCAGTGGGATCTCAGCAACTACGACAGCTTCGACATGAAGGCGCTCGGCGAAGACAGCTACCGTGACTTAAGCGGTATTGGCATTCCCACTGCTAAAAAATGCAAAGCGCTGGCTCGCGACTCACTCAGCCTGCTCGCCTACGTTAAATAACCTTCCCGACGCCTCCTGTTGAACCTCTGGCCGTGCAACCACGGTTAGAGTTAGCTATCATGTTTCGCTCATTTTTTGCGAGCGTAACGGATGTTTACACAGGAGGAGTTCGCTATGGCCGACCACACGTTGTGGCATGAAACATTGCATGACCAGTTTGGTCAGTACTTTGCCGTTGATAACGTGCTCTATCATGAGAAAACCGATCACCAGGATCTGATCATCTTCGAGAATGCTGCCTTTGGCCGCGTGATGGCGCTGGACGGCGTTGTGCAAACCACCGAGCGCGACGAGTTTATTTATCATGAAATGATGACCCACGTCCCGCTCCTGGCGCACGGTCACGCGAAGCATGTTCTGATTATCGGCGGCGGCGACGGCGCAATGCTGCGTGAAGTGTCCCGCCATCGTTCCATTGAAACCATCACCATGGTGGAAATCGATGCGGGCGTCGTCTCTTTCTGCCGCCAGTACCTGCCCAACCACAATGCCGGCAGCTATGACGATCCGCGCTTTAGCCTGGTGATTGACGACGGCGTTAACTTTGTTAACCAGACCTCGCAGACCTTTGACGTGATTATCTCCGACTGCACCGACCCTATTGGCCCAGGCGCGTCGCTGTTCACTTCCTCGTTCTACGAAGGCTGCAAGCGCTGCCTGAACCCGGGCGGGATCTTCGTCGCACAAAACGGCGTCTGCTTCCTGCAGCAGGATGAAGCGCTGGACAGCCATCGCAAGCTCAGCACCTATTTCGAGGATGTCAGCTTCTATCAGGCGGCCATTCCGACGTACTACGGCGGGATCATGACCTTTGCCTGGGCAACGGATAACGACGTATTACGCCATCTCTCCACCGAAATTATTCAGGCCCGCTTCCATCAGGCAGGTCTTCAGTGCCGATACTACAATCCGGCTATTCATACCGCAGCGTTTGCTCTGCCGCAGTACCTGCAAGACGCATTATCCACTAAGGGGGTGAGCTAATTGAAAAAGCTTAAACTGCATGGCTTTAACAATCTGACCAAAAGCCTGAGTTTTTGTATTTACGATATCTGCTATGCCAAAACAGCGGAAGAACGCGATGGTTACATCGCCTATATCGACGAACTCTACAACGCCAACCGTCTGACCGAGATCCTGTCAGAAACCTGTTCCATTATCGGCGCAAATATCCTGAATATCGCCCGACAGGATTATGAACCCCAGGGCGCGAGCGTGACCATTCTGGTCAGCGAAGAGCCGGTTGACCCGAAGCTTATCGACAAAACGGAACATCCGGGCCCGCTGCCGGAAGTGGTGGTTGCCCACCTGGATAAAAGCCATATCTGCGTCCATACCTACCCGGAGAGCCATCCGGAAGGTGGGCTGTGTACGTTCCGCGCCGATATTGAAGTGTCGACCTGCGGCGTGATTTCCCCGCTGAACGCGCTGAACTATCTCATCCATCAGCTGGAATCAGATATCGTCACGATTGATTACCGCGTGCGCGGTTTTACTCGTGACGTCAACGGCATGAAGCACTTCATCGACCACGAGATCAACTCCATACAGAACTTTATGTCCGAGGACATGAAATCGCTGTACGACATGATGGACGTGAACGTGTATCAGGAAAACATCTTCCATACCAAGATGTTACTTAAGGAGTTCGACCTTAAGCACTATATGTTCCACACGAAGCCGGAAGATTTGAGCGAAGAAGAGCGTAAGGCGATTACTGACCTGCTCTGGAAAGAGATGCGCGAGATTTACTACGGCCGCAATATTCCGGCCGTTTAAGAACAAGCCGGAGCAGGGATGCTCCGGGCTGTTATTTCTGTTTCATGAAATCACGGTATGCATTCACCACCTGAAGGAAGTCTTCTACGCCGCACATCGACAGGCTCTCTTCGTCATAGTAGCTCATCCCCTCTTCCATCTCGTCGCCTGAAAACTCGAGCTGGTTGGCACGCACCATGACCTCTTCACCATCCATCCACAGCGTATATTCATGCCCGGCGCGCTGCCAGGATCGTTCACTGCCTTTTACCGTATTTGCCGCCTCTTCAACCTCATCAAGAAGTGCGAGATTTTCTTTCACCTCTTCGTTAAACCAGTGTCCAACGGCTTCGTGGCCCATCGACATACGCACTTTCACCACTCCGGTGATGTCGCGCAGAAATTCGTAATCCATAGTGTTTTCCTCTGCAAAGCCATTACGGTAATTATCGCAGCAGCGAGGAAGAAAAAAAGCGGGAGAGGTGGGAGGAATGAAAATAAAAAGGTGAGAGCAAGACCCTGCGGCCTGATGCCCTCACCCCGTCCCTCTCCCACGGGAGAGGGTGCAAACACTAAAAACCGTCTCGTAGAGACGGTTTTGCTGTTTATACCGCCGTCTGGAAGATAACCCCGTCGGCCTTCTCGGTGTACTGAGAAAGCTGGTCGAAGTTCAGATAGCGATAGGTATCCACCGCCGTCTTATCCACCTGAGCCACAAAGGTCTGGTACTCTTCCGGCGTTGGCAGTTTGCCAATCAGCGCCGCAACCGCCGCCAGCTCCGCAGAGGCCAGGAAGACGTTAGCTCCGGTACCTAAACGGTTAGGGAAGTTACGGGTAGAGGTGGAAACCACCGTCGCACCGTCGGCTACGCGCGCCTGGTTGCCCATACACAGGGAACAGCCAGGGATTTCGATACGCGCACCGCTCTTACCAAACACGCTGTAGTAGCCCTCTTCGGTCAGCTGAGCCGCGTCCATACGGGTTGGCGGCGCCACCCACAGACGGGTTGGCAGCTGGCCTTTGTGGGTATCCAGCAGCTTACCGGCAGCACGGAAGTGACCGATGTTGGTCATACAGGATCCGATGAACACTTCGTCGATCTTCTCGCCCTGAACCTCAGACAGCGGACGCGCGTCGTCAGGATCGTTCGGTGCACACAGGATTGGCTCTTTGATATCCGCCAGATCGATGTCGATCACCGCCGCGTACTCTGCGTCAGCATCGGCTTCCAGCAGCTGCGGATCGGCCAGCCATTTCTCCATGCCCTGGATACGACGCTCCAGCGTACGACGGTCGCCGTAGCCTTCTGCAATCATCCACTTCAGCAGCACGATGTTAGAGTTCAGATACTCAATAATCGGCTCTTTGTTCAGCTTGATGGTACAGCCCGCCGCAGAACGCTCGGCGGAAGCATCGGTCAGCTCGAACGCCTGCTCCACTTTCAGATCCGGCAGACCTTCAATTTCCAGAATGCGGCCAGAGAAGATGTTTTTCTTCCCTTTCTTCTCAACGGTCAGCAGGCCCTGTTTAATCGCATACAGCGGGATCGCGTGAACCAGGTCGCGCAGGGTGATACCCGGCTGCATTTTACCTTTGAAGCGCACCAGCACCGATTCCGGCATATCCAGCGGCATCACGCCCGTCGCAGCAGCAAACGCCACCAGACCGGAGCCCGCCGGGAAGGAGATACCGATTGGGAAACGGGTATGGGAGTCACCGCCGGTACCGACGGTATCCGGCAGCAGCATGCGGTTCAGCCAGGAGTGGATGACGCCGTCACCCGGACGCAGGGAAACACCGCCGCGGTTCATGATGAAGTCTGGCAGCGTGTGGTGCGTGGTCACGTCAACCGGCTTCGGATACGCCGCAGTGTGGCAGAAGGACTGCATCACCAGATCGGAAGAGAAACCCAGGCACGCCAGGTCCTTCAGTTCGTCGCGAGTCATTGGGCCAGTGGTGTCCTGAGAACCTACTGAGGTCATCTTCGGCTCGCAGTATGCGCCAGGACGAACGCCGGCGACGCCGCATGCGCGACCGACCATCTTCTGCGCCAGTGAGTAACCGCGGTTGCTCTCCGCCACGTCTTTCGCGTGACGGAATACATCACTGTGCGGCAGACCCAGCGCTTCACGCGCTTTGGTGGTCAGGCCACGGCCGATGATCAGCGGAATACGACCACCGGCACGCACTTCGTCGATCAGCACGTCGGTTTTCAGCTCAAAGCTTGCCAGCAGTTCGTTGGTTTCGTGGTTACGCACTTCACCTTTGTACGGGTAAACGTCAATCACGTCGCCCATGTTCAGGTTAGAGACGTCCACTTCGATCGGCAGTGCGCCCGCATCTTCCATGGTGTTGAAGAAGATCGGTGCAATTTTGCCGCCGAGGCACAGACCGCCGCCGCGCTTGTTTGGCACGTGCGGAATATCGTCGCCCATGAACCACAGCACGGAGTTGGTCGCGGACTTACGGGAAGAACCGGTACCCACAACGTCACCCACGTAGGCCAGCGGGAACCCTTTTTTCTGCAGGGCTTCGATCTGTTTGATCGGGCCAACGCTGCCAGGCTGATCCGGCTCAATGCCTTCACGGGCGTTTTTCAGCATCGCCAGGGCGTGCAGAGGGATATCCGGGCGAGACCACGCGTCCGGTGCCGGAGAGAGGTCATCGGTGTTGGTTTCACCGGTCACTTTGAAGACGGTAACGGTGATTTTTTCAGCCAGCGCTGGACGGTTCAGGAACCATTCGGCATCAGCCCAGGACTGCATCACCTGTTTCGCATAGACGTTGCCAGCTTTGGCTTTTTCTTCCACATCGTAGAAGTTATCGAACATCAGCAGCGTAGACGAGAGCGCTTTAGCGGCAATCGGTGCCAGCTTGTCGTTATCCAGCGCGTCAATCAGCGGATGAATGTTGTAACCACCCTGCATGGTGCCGAGCAGTTCAATGGCTTTTTCAGGAGTAACCAGTGGGGAGGTGGCTTCGCCTTTGGCGATAGCAGCAAGGAATCCGGCTTTTACGTAGGCAGCTTCATCTACGCCAGGCGGTACGCGGTTGATCAACAGATCTAACAGGAATTCTTCTTCGCCCTTAGGCGGGTTCTTCAGCAGCTCGACGAGCGCGGCCATTTGGGTTGCATCTAAAGGTTTGGGTACAATTCCCTCGGCGGCACGTTCTGCTACGTGCTTACGGTATTCTTCTAGCACGACGGTTCTCCTCGCTCTCATTGTCATATGCGGCGGGCGTTCTCTTCACGCTCCTGTGAGACAGCAGTTTGTAGGGTAAATGCCCGATACCGCGTCGGGCAGCATAGCAGGATTTCTGCACAGTGTTAATCCGTTTACAAAAAAGCAACATTAAAAAATTTGCTGAATCGTTAAGCATGGTGTGACGGGGATTTAGGCCATCATTTGCGGTTTCTTCTGCATCGTGACGCTTCAGTTTTTCCTTCATCAGATATAATTGTGTAATAAATACTCACACTCTTTATCCGGACGTACCGGACGCTTCCCAATAAAAGTCAAAACGGTAAAAGGCGGGTGAATAATACTCACGCCAACCGTAACGCCTCACGGCACAGCGCTTGTCTCGTTGGAGTCATTTTATGAAGTTGCCCTTTAAGCCACATCTGCTCGTCCTACTGTGCAGTGCCGGGCTGTTTGCCGCCTCGGGCGTCATGTTTGTCAAAAGCCGCGCAACGGAACCCGTTGCGACAGCCCCCGTCGCACAACAGCCGGCTGCACCGGCGGTGCCTGCCGCAGCGCAGCCCGCCCCTGCTGTCGCGCCAGCCTACACAGCCGCACAAATCGATCAGTGGGTTGCCCCCATTGCGCTCTACCCTGACGCCCTGCTGTCGCAAATTTTGATGGCGTCGACCTATCCGGCCAACGTGATTCAGGCGGCGCAGTGGTCCAAAGACAACCCTAAAATGGAAGGAGACGCCGCGATTCAGGCCGTTGCCAGCCAGCCCTGGGATCCGAGCGTGAAATCGCTGGTCGCGTTTCCTCAGCTTATGTCCCTGATGGGTGAAAACCCGCCGTGGGTACAAAATCTGGGCGATGCGTTTCTCGCGCAGCCGAAAGACGTAATGGATTCCGTTCAGCGCCTGCGCGCGCTGGCACAAAAGACCGGCGCTTTACAATCCACGCCTCAGCAGACGGTTACCACCGTGACTAAACCGGCACCAGCGAAAACCAGCGCCACCGAGGCAACAACAACAACCACGTCTGCGCCCGCCCCTACGGTTATCAAAATTGAATCTGCCGATCCGCAGGTCGTTTACGTCCCCACCTATAACCCCAATACGGTTTACGGGACCTGGCCCAACACCGCGTATCCGCCCACCTATCTCCCGCCCACGCCCGGAGAGCAGTTTGGCAACAGCTTCGTTAACGGCTTAGGTTTCAGCCTGGGCGTTGCCACAACCTATGCCATCTTCAGCAACATCGACTGGGACGACGACGATGACTGGGACCACCATCATGACGGTGACTGGGATAATCACGGCGGCTATAACCGCAACGGTGATAACAACATCAATATCAACGTTGAGAACTTCAATAAAATCAGCGGTCAGCGTCTGACGGACGCCAACCGTACCTGGCAGCACAACCCGGCCTATCGGGAAGGCGTGCCCTATCCGACTAACCAGCTCAACAGCCGCTTCCACTCCACCAGCACGGCGACAGGGCTCAGTTCAACGCAGCAAAAGCCGGTTAACCGCGATAGCCAGCGTCAGGCGGCACTGAGCCAGATGGAGAAATCCACGGGTAAAACCTTCCCCCAAACGGCGCGCACCGGCACGAAAGATGTGCAGCGTCAGGCCTCAAGTGAACAGCTGAAGCAGATTTCCCAGCGCAATAACTACCGTGGCTACGACACCAAACCGCCGACGACGAAGCGCGCCACCACGCAGCAGCGAGAAAATCGCCAGACCACCGCTCAGAGGCAAGAGAAACGGGTTTCGCAGCCCGCACAGCAACGAACTCTGCAGCAGCGAAACAGCCAGCCCCGGGCCAATGCGCTGAGCGGCAACGACAGCCGCTCCGCGAACTGGCAGGCGCAGCAGCAGCGCGGTGCGCAAAGCAGACAGTTCGCTGCGCGCCAGCAGCAGCGTCAGGCGTCTGGTGGACGCGCTGAACGCCGTGAAATTCGACATCGCTAAGGGAACCGACATGAAAAGTAAACTACTCAGCGGAATGGTGTTGTTCATGCTTTCGGCCCCGGTGATGGCGCAGCAGTCCTTCAGCACGCCCGATCGGGCGACCGATGCGCTGGCCAACGCCATCAGTGAGCAAAATGAGAGCGCGATGAGCAATCTGCTTGGAGAGAACTGGCGCGATTTTCTGCCCCCTGAAGGCGTTGATCCTGATGCCGTCGATCGCTTCCTGCGCGACTGGAAAGTCCGTCATAAGACCGTTATCGAAGGGGATACGGCGCATCTGGTTGTCGGAGACAGCGGCTGGCAGCTTCCCATCCCGGTGATCAAAACCACTGCAGGCTGGCAGTTCGATATTAAAGAAGGGGCTGAAGAAATCCTGACCCGCGAAATTGGGCGTAACGAACTCGCCGCCATTGAAGCCTTACATGCCTATGTTGATGCGCAGCAAAGCTACTTTGCAATGAACCAGAAATACGCGCAGAAGATTGTCAGCTCGAAGGGGAAAAAAGACGGTTTGTACTGGCCCGCCTCCCCCGGCGAAGCGCCCAGTCCGCTCGGACCGGCATTTAGCCCAAAAGAGCCAGGTACCGGCTATCACGGCTATCGCTTCCGCATCCTGCCGGATAATAACGGTTTCGCGATGGTGGCCTGGCCAGTCAGCTACGGCCAGACGGGCGTCATGAGCTTTTTGATAAACCAGGACGACAAGGTGTACCAGTCCGATCTCGGCAGCAATTCAGAGCAGAAAGCCCGTGCGCTAGCCGCCTATAGCCCTGATAAAACCTGGCAGCCTGTAGCGCCCTGAACGCAGCGCATAAAAAAAGCGGCCATTGGCCGCTTTTTTCATCTGAAGAAACTTATTTCTTCTTCGCTTTCGCGTTTGGCAGGTCGGTGATGCTGCCTTCAAACACTTCTGCCGCCAGGCCCACGGACTCGTGCAGAGTCGGGTGGGCGTGGATGGTCAGCGCGATGTCTTCAGCGTCACAGCCCATTTCGATAGCCAGACCGATTTCACCCAGCAGCTCGCCGCCGTTGGTACCGACAATCGCACCACCGATCACACGGTGAGTCTCTTTGTCGAAGATCAGTTTGGTCATACCGTCTGCGCAGTCGGATGCGATAGCACGGCCAGAAGCAGCCCACGGGAAGGTGGCGGTTTCGTAGCTGATGCCTTTCTCTTTCGCTTCTTTCTCAGTCAGACCAACCCATGCCACTTCTGGCTCGGTGTACGCGATAGATGGGATCACTTTCGGATCGAAGTAGTGCTTCATGCCGGCGATAACTTCAGCGGCAACGTGACCTTCGTGAACACCTTTGTGCGCCAGCATTGGCTGACCGACGATATCGCCGATAGCAAAGATGTGCGGCACGTTAGTGCGCAGCTGCTTGTCAACGCGGATGAAGCCACGGTCGTCCACTTCAACGCCAGCTTTGCCCGCGTCGAGGTTTTTACCGTTCGGTACACGACCGATAGCCACCAGCACAGCGTCGTAACGCTGTGGTTCGGATGGGGCTTTTTTGCCTTCCATGGAAACGTAAATACCGTCTTCTTTCGCTTCAACGGCAGTCACTTTAGTTTCCAGCATCAGGTTGAATTTCTTGCTGATGCGTTTGGTGAAGACTTTAACGATGTCTTTGTCGGCAGCCGGGATAACCTGGTCGAACATTTCAACCACGTCGATCTCTGAACCCAGCGCATGGTACACGGTACCCATTTCCAGACCGATGATACCGCCGCCCATAACCAGCAGACGCTTAGGAACGGTTTTCAGCTCCAGCGCATCGGTGGAATCCCACACGCGTGGATCTTCATGCGGAATGAATGGCAGTTCGATTGGGCGAGAGCCTGCCGCGATGATCGCGTTGTCGAAGTTGATCACGGTTTTGCCGTTTTCGCCTTCCACTTCCAGGGTGTTCGCACCGGTGAATTTACCCAGACCGTTTACCACTTTCACTTTACGGCCTTTGGCCATACCCGCCAGACCGCCGGTCAGCTGAGTGATAACTTTCTCTTTCCAGGTACGAATTTTGTCGATATCGGTTTTCGGCTCGCCGAAGACGATACCGTGTTCAGCCAGCGCTTTGGCTTCTTCGATAACTTTCGCTACGTGCAGCAGCGCTTTAGAAGGGATACAGCCGACGTTCAGACAAACACCGCCGAGGGTGCTGTAACGTTCTACGATGACGGTTTCCAGACCTAAATCCGCGGCGCGGAATGCTGCGGAGTAACCTGCCGGGCCTGCCCCAAGTACTACGACCTGAGTTTTGATTTCTGTGCTCATCATGACCTCTTAATTTATACCCGTCGTCCACCGGGTCGTTCTATCCGCCCGCAGTTTACAAAATTGTTAACAATTTTGAAACAACAAACGGCTCACGAATTGTCGCTTTCGCCAATAACCTCACAAACACCATGAGATTATCAGAAAAAAGCCGGCCGACTGGCCGGCTTTTCGATTACATCACCAGGCGGCGAATGTCGCTCAGCATGTTGTTGATGATGGTGATGAAGCGCGCACCATCAGCACCGTCGATCACGCGGTGGTCGAAGGACAGAGAGATTGGCATCATCAGACGCGGTACGAACTCTTTGCCATTCCACACCGGCTCCATCGCGGACTTAGACACACCGAGGATAGCCACTTCCGGCGCGTTCACAATCGGCGCGAAGTGGGTGGTACCCAGGCCGCCGATGCTGGAGATAGTGAAGCAGCCGCCCTGCATTTCGCCGGCAGTCAGCTTACCATCGCGCGCTTTCTTGGAGATCACGGTCAGTTCACGGGACAGCTCAGTGATGCTCTTCTTGTTCACGTCTTTGAAGACCGGAACAACCAGACCATTTGGCGTATCAACCGCAACACCGATGTTGATGTATTTCTTCAGCGTCAGCTTCTGGCCGTCTTCGGACAGGGAGCTGTTGAAGCGTGGCATCTGTTCCAGAGCCGCAGCAACCGCTTTCATGATGAAGACCACTGGGGTGAATTTCACGTCCAGTTTACGCTTCTCAGCTTCGGCGTTCTGCTGTTTACGGAACGCTTCCAGATCGGTGATATCGGTTTTGTCGAAGTGCGTAACGTGCGGGATCATCACCCAGTTACGGCTCAGGTTCGCACCAGAGATTTTCTGGATACGGCCCAGTTCCACTTCTTCGATTTCGCCGAACTTGCTGAAGTCCACTTTCGGCCATGGCAGCATGCCCGGGATACCGCCGCCAGCGGCTGCAGCTGGTGCAGCTTCGGCGCGTTTCACCGCGTCTTTCACGTAGGTCTGAACGTCTTCGCGCAGGATACGACCCTTACGGCCGGTCCCTTTCACTTTCGCCAGGTTAACACCGAATTCGCGCGCCAGGCGACGAATCAGCGGCGTCGCGTGGACGTAAGCGTCGTTTTCAGCGAACTCTGATTTTTCTGCTTTTGCAGCAGGGGCAGCGACTGGTTTAGCAGCCTGAGCCGGTGCAGCAGCCGGTGCTGGAGCAGCCGCGGCAGCCGGAGCTGCGGCAGGCGCAGCGCCTTCCACTTCGAAGACCATGATCAGAGAGCCGGTAGACACTTTGTCGCCGGTGCTGATTTTGATCTCTTTAACGGTACCCGCGAATGGCGCAGGGACTTCCATAGAAGCCTTGTCGCCTTCAACGGTGATCAGTGACTGTTCAGCGGCAACTTTGTCGCCCACTTTCACCATCACTTCTGTGACTTCAACTTCGTCACCGCCGATGTCCGGTACGTTAACGTCTTTCGCGCCGCCAGCAGCGGCTGGTGCTGCGGCCGGAGCCGGAGCAGCGGCCTGTGCAGGCGCGGCAGCAGGTGCAGCACCTGCCACTTCGAAGATCATGATCAGGGAGCCAGTAGACACTTTGTCGCCGGTGTTGATCTTGATCTCTTTAACGGTACCCGCAAACGGTGCTGGCACTTCCATAGAGGCTTTGTCGCCTTCTACGGTGATCAGTGACTGCTCGGCCGCAACGGTATCGCCCACTTTCACCAGGATCTCAGTCACTTCAACTTCGTCACCGCCGATGTCAGGCACGTTCACTTCTTTCGCGCTCGCGGCAGCTGCTGGAGCAGCGGCGGCCGGCGCGGCTTTCTTCTCTTCCTGCGCAGGTGCAGCAGCTGCTGCACCGTCGGCGGAATCGAAAATCATGATCAGTTTGCCAGTCTCGGTTTTATCGCCAACAGAGACTTTGATCTCTTTAACGATGCCAGCCTGAGGAGACGGGACTTCCATAGAGGCTTTGTCGCCTTCTACGGTGATCAGCGACTGTTCAGCTTCAACTTTGTCGCCTACTTTGACCAGGATCTCGGTGATTTCAACTTCATCAGCCCCGATGTCCGGTACATTGATTTCGATAGCCATTATTCTTTTACCTCTTACGCCAGACGCGGGTTAACTTTTTCTGCATCGATGTTGAATTTGGTGATTGCGTCTGCAACCACTTTCTTATCGATTTCGCCACGTTTAGCCAGTTCGCCCAGTGCTGCTACAACCACGTAAGAAGCATCAACTTCGAAGTGGTGACGCAGGTTTTCGCGGCTGTCAGAACGACCGAAGCCGTCAGTACCCAGTACGCGATAATCATCAGCTGGAACGTAAGTACGAACCTGCTCAGCGAACAGTTTCATATAGTCAGTAGACGCCACCGCTGGCGCGTCGTTCATCACCTGAGCGATGTAAGGAACGCGTGGGGTTTCCATTGGGTGCAGCATGTTCCAGCGCTCACAATCTTGGCCATCACGCGCCAGTTCAGTGAAGGAGGTAACAGAGTACACATCGGAACCGACACCGTAGTCTTTCGCCAGGATCTGCGCTGCTTCACGAACGTGACGCAGGATAGAACCGGAGCCCAGCAGCTGAACTTTACCTTTGCTACCTTCGATGGTTTCGAGTTTGTAGATACCTTTACGGATACCTTCCTCGGCACCTGCTGGCATTGCCGGCATGTGGTAGTTTTCGTTCAGGGTGGTGATGTAGTAGTAAATGTTCTCCTGCGCTTCACCGTACATGCGCTGCAGACCGTCATGCATGATGACCGCCACTTCGTACGCGTAAGACGGGTCGTAAGAGATACAGTTAGGGATAGTCAGAGACTGAATATGGCTGTGACCATCTTCGTGCTGCAGACCTTCACCGTTCAGGGTCGTACGACCGGAAGTACCACCGATCAGGAAGCCGCGAGCCTGCTGGTCGCCTGCCTGCCAGCACAGGTCACCGATACGCTGGAACCCGAACATGGAGTAGTAAATGTAGAACGGGATCATCGGCAGGTTGTTGGTGCTGTAAGAGGTCGCAGCAGCCAGCCAGGATGCGCCTGCGCCCAGCTCGTTGATACCTTCCTGCAGGATCTGACCTTTCTCGTCTTCTTTGTAGTATGCAACCTGCTCACGGTCCTGCGGGGTGTACTGCTGGCCGTTCGGGCTGTAGATACCGATCTGACGGAACAGACCTTCCATACCGAAAGTACGCGCTTCGTCGGCGATGATTGGCACCAGGCGATCTTTGATCGACTTGTTCTTCAGCATCACGTTCAGAGCACGAACGAAAGCGATAGTGGTAGAGATCTCTTTGTTCTGCTCTTCCAGCAGCTGAGAGAAGTCTTCCAGCGCTGGCAGTTCCAGCTTCTCGGTGAAGTTAGGCTGACGAGCTGGCAGGTAGCCTTTCAGCGCCTGACGACGTTCGTGCAGGTACTTGTGCTCTTCAGAACCTTCCGGGAAGGTGATGTAAGACAGGTTTTCAACCTGCTCATCGGTCACTGGAACGTTGAAACGGTCGCGGATATAACGCACGCCGTCCATGTTCATTTTCTTAACCTGGTGAGCGATGTTTTTACCTTCTGCGGTATCACCCATGCCGTAACCTTTGATGGTGTGGGCCAGGATTACAGTCGCTTTACCTTTGGTTTCACGCGCTTTTTTCAGTGCAGCGTAGATTTTCTTCGGATCGTGACCACCGCGGTTCAGGGCCCAGATCTGCTCATCAGTCCAGTCTGCAACCAGGGCTGCGGTTTCTGGATATTTGCCGAAGAAGTGCTCACGAACGTAGGCACCGTCTTTGGATTTGAAGGTCTGGTAGTCACCGTCAACGGTTTCGTTCATCAGCTGGATCAGTTTACCGCTGGTGTCTTTACGCAGCAGTTCGTCCCAACGGGAACCCCACATCACTTTGATCACGTTCCAGCCAGCACCTGCGAAGATGCCTTCCAGTTCGTTGATGATCTTGCCGTTACCGGTTACCGGACCATCCAGACGCTGCAGGTTACAGTTGATGATGAAGCACAGGTTGTCCAGCTTCTCACGGGTTGCGATGGTGATCGCACCTTTGGATTCTGGCTCATCCATTTCGCCGTCGCCCAGGAAGGCGTATACGGTCTGCTCAGAGGTGTCCTTCAGACCACGGTGTTCCAGATACTTCAGGAATTTAGCCTGGTAGATCGCACCGATTGGGCCCAGACCCATAGATACGGTTGGGAACTGCCAGAATTCAGGCATCAGTTTAGGGTGCGGGTAAGAAGACAGACCTTTACCGTGAACTTCCTGACGGAAGTTGTTCATCTGCTCTTCAGTCAGACGACCTTCCAGGAATGCACGTGCATAGATGCCCGGAGAGATGTGGCCCTGGAAGTACACCAGATCGCCGCCGTCTTTCTCGTTCGCTGCACGGAAGAAGTGGTTGAAGCACACTTCGTAAACGGTCGCAGAAGACTGGAAGGACGCCATGTGGCCACCCAGTTCCAGGTCTTTCTTGGATGCGCGCAGAACGGTCATAATGGCGTTCCAGCGAATTGCAGAACGGATACGACGTTCCAGATCCAGATTGCCCGGGTATTCCGGTTCGTCTTCGACGGCAATCGTGTTTACGTAGTTGCTAGCCCCTGCACCTGAAGCAACCTTCACGCCGCCTTTGCGGGCTTCAGAAAGCAGCTGATCAATCAGATACTGAGCGCGCTCAACACCTTCTTCACGGATGACCGATTCGATCGCCTGTAGCCAGTCGCGAGTTTCGATCGGATCCACGTCATTTTGGAGACGTTCTGACATGGGGGTATTCCTTATCTATCTAATACGTTGATTTGTCTGGAACCTGTCCCATTGTGCTCTTGGGCAAGAACACAATAAGACAGGTTCTGCGTTTAGTTGCCGCGCTCTAAAAGTACCTGGCGCTTAATCCTTTCGTTGCTGTATGCGGCGTAATGAACGTTCGCGACGCGATTGTTCACGGCTGCGGTCCAGCAAGATTTCCTCAATGAAAGCCAGATGGCGGTGCGACGCTTCGCGCGCCTGCTCCGGTTCCCCGGCCATTATCGCCTCGAATACTCGGGTGCGATGGTTGCTTACCAGTGGGAGCATGTCCCGACGGGCATACAACAATTCAAAATTTTGACGAACGTTCTGGGCCAGCATCGGCTCCATGCAGCGTAGCAGATGGAGGAGCACCACGTTGTGGGCCGCTTCGGTGACGGCGATTTGATACTGGACGACGGCGCTGGACTCGGCGTCTAAATCGCCGGACTGCTGTGCCCGTTCAATGGCCTGATGCAGTTCACGGATACGCACGCGATCTTCATCAGTGCTGCGAAGGGCGGCGTAATAGGCCGCAATACCTTCCAGCGCGTGACGGGTCTCAAGCAGATCAAACTGGGATTCTGGGTGGTCAGAGAGAAGTTCTACCAGCGGATCGCTGAAGCTCTGCCACAGGCTGTTTTGCACAAAGGTTCCGCCGCCCTGGCGACGAAGCAGCAAGCCCTTTGCTTCGAGACGTTGAATCGCCTCACGCAGAGAAGGACGTGAAACGTCGAACTGTTTTGCCAGCTCGCGTTCTGGCGGAAGTTTCTCACCCGGGCGCAGAGTCCCTTCGAGGATTAAAAACTCCAGCTGCTGCTCAATCACATCAGATAGTTTTGGTTGGCGAATTTTGCTGTAGGCCATATTCCCTGTCTTACGCCTTTTTGCCCGGAGTCAATTGGTCTTACCAATTTCTATTTCGTATCGCTAAAGTAACAAAGTATTCACCTTCTGTCCATATTGGTTTTGATTGAAATCAGTAAACCCTGCACATTTTAACAACCTTACAGAAATAACGTTTCAGAAATGTAACTTTGCACAAATGAGTTGATTACCCCCAAAGAGGGAGTTTTAACCATAATGAAACGAGGGTTTTTGCAATCTGAAGCGATTCAACAAAGCAAATAATGAAAATTCGCCCACTTAAGGCGCATTTCTATTCTATAGGTTGGGTGAGGAACAACGAGCGGGCCGATTTACAAATGCTTTCTTTTTATTCAAGTCGTCATCACCCCTTCATAAAGCAGGTGCATTCGCAGGCACTTACCACTATTCTGGCGCTTACGGAAGTCATCTCCGCTTTTTTCGGTCTCGTTAACCGTAAAGAAATAAATACAGAATATGGATTTTCATAATTACACACGCTCAGCGTGAACATAACAACCACACACGAGGTTTCAAATGGAAGCTCAACAGCACGGCGATCAGCTAAAGCGCGGGCTTAAAAACCGCCATATTCAGCTCATCGCACTGGGCGGTGCGATTGGTACCGGCCTGTTTCTGGGCAGCGCATCCGTTATCCAGTCTGCCGGTCCGGGCATTATTTTGGGTTACGCGATTGCGGGTTTCATTGCTTTTCTGATCATGCGCCAGCTGGGCGAAATGGTCGTGGAAGAGCCGGTCGCAGGCTCCTTCAGCCACTTTGCCTATAAGTACTGGGGCAGCTTTGCCGGTTTCGCCTCGGGCTGGAACTACTGGGTGCTGTACGTTCTGGTTGCCATGGCCGAACTGACCGCCGTCGGGAAATACATTCAGTTCTGGTATCCCGAAATCCCAACCTGGGCTTCTGCTGCAGCCTTCTTCGTCATTATCAACGCCATTAACCTGACCAACGTTAAAGTGTTCGGGGAGATGGAGTTCTGGTTTGCCATCATCAAGGTCATTGCCGTGGTGGCGATGATTATCTTCGGCGGCTGGCTGCTGTTCAGCGGCAACGGCGGCCCGCAGGCCTCCGTGCGCAACCTCTGGGAACAGGGCGGATTCCTGCCTCACGGCATGACCGGCCTGGTGATGATGATGGCGATCATTATGTTCTCCTTTGGCGGCCTGGAACTGGTGGGCATCACCGCTGCTGAAGCCGACAACCCTGAGCAGAGCATCCCGAAAGCCACAAATCAGGTTATCTACCGCATTCTGATCTTCTATGTGGGCTCATTGGCCGTGCTGCTCTCCCTGCTGCCGTGGACGCGCGTCACCGCCGACACTAGCCCGTTTGTGCTGATCTTCCACGAGCTGGGCGACACCTTTGTCGCCAACGCCCTGAACATCGTTGTACTCACCGCCGCGCTCTCCGTATACAACAGCTGCGTATACTGCAACAGCCGCATGCTGTTCGGCCTGGCCCAGCAGGGTAACGCGCCAAAAGCGCTGCTCAACGTCGATAAGCGCGGCGTGCCGGTAAACACGATTCTTGTTTCGGCGGTCGTGACCGCGCTGTGCGTGCTCATTAACTACATGGCACCGGAATCGGCGTTTGGCCTGCTGATGGCGCTGGTGGTCTCTGCCCTGGTCATCAACTGGGCGATGATCAGCCTGGCGCACATCAAGTTCCGCCGCGCGAAACAACAGCAGGGCGTCACCACGCGCTTCCCTGCCCTGCTCTATCCGCTGGGTAACTGGATCTGCCTGCTGTTTATGGCAGCCGTGCTGGTGATTATGCTGATCACCCCGGGTATGGCGATTTCCGTCTACCTGATCCCGGTCTGGATTGCGATCCTGGGCGTGGGCTATCTGTTCAGTCAGAAAAGCCGTAAAGCCATGAAGGCACACTAAACCTCTCTTCGCGGCACCTGCTTTTACGGGTGCCGCGCGTTGTTACCTCCTTCACACTTTCACGTCCACAGCGCATTTATCCATATCACCGCCCTGATACTGCAACGCATATATTCCTTTGCCAGCAAATAATTCTCTCCATACCGTAAACCGGAGAGCTGTCGATGGATAACAACAAACTGTCAGTAAAAGAAAAGATCGGCTATGGGATGGGCGACGCGGGATGCAACATCATCTTTGGCGCCATCATGCTGTTTGTTAACTATTTTTATACGGATATTTTTGGCCTCGCCCCTGCGCTGGTCGGCGTGCTGCTGCTTTCCGTGCGCGTGATTGACGCCGTAACGGACCCGATCATGGGCGCGATTGCTGACCGTACCCGCAGCAAATATGGCCGGTTTCGTCCATGGCTGCTGTGGATCGCCTTCCCCTACGCGCTGTTCAGCATCCTGATGTTCACCACGCCTGAGTGGAGCTATAACAGCAAAGTTATCTATGCGTTTGTCACCTATTTCCTGCTGTCGCTTACCTATACCGCCATCAATATCCCCTATTGCTCGCTGGGCGGGGTGATCACCAACGATCCAAAAGAACGTGTGGCCTGCCAGTCCTATCGCTTCGTGCTGGTCGGCATCGCCACGCTGCTGCTCTCATTAACGCTGCTGCCGATGGCCGACTGGTTTGGCGGGGACAACAAAGCCAAAGGCTACCAGATGGCGATGACCGTTCTGGCGCTGATTGGCACATGCATGTTCCTGTTCTGCTTCGCCACCGTGCGCGAGCGCGTGCGTCCGGCGGTGCAGACCAATGACCAGCTGAAAAATGACCTGAAAGACGTGTGGAAAAACGACCAGTGGGTGCGCATTCTGCTGCTGACGCTCTGCAACGTCTGCCCGGGCTTTATCCGCATGGCGGCCACCATGTATTACGTGACCTGGGTGATGGGTCAGAGCACTCATTTCGCCACGCTGTTTATCAGTCTGGGCGTTGTCGGCATGATGCTCGGCAGCGTGCTGGCAAAAGTGCTGACCGACCGCTGGTGCAAACTAAAGGTCTTCTTCTGGACCAATATTGTGCTGGCGATTTTCTCCTGCGCCTTTTATTTCTTCGACCCGAAAGCCACCGTCACCATCGTGGTGCTCTACTTCCTGCTGAACATCCTGCACCAGATCCCGTCTCCGCTACACTGGTCGCTGATGGCCGACGTGGACGACTACGGCGAGTGGAAGACCGGTAAGCGCATCACCGGGATCAGCTTCTCCGGCAACATCTTCTTCCTGAAGCTGGGGCTAGCGATTGCCGGGGCGATGGTCGGCTTCCTGCTCTCCTGGTACGGTTATGATGCGGGAGCAAAAGCGCAGAGCGCGGACGCCATTAACGGGATCGTGCTGCTCTTTACCGTCATTCCCGGCATTGGATACTTAATTACCGCGGGTGTAGTACGACTGCTGAAGGTGGATCGTGAAACCATGAAGCAGATCCAGTCCGATCTGGAAAAACGCCGCAACAACTATCAAGAGCTGAACGATTATCAGGAACTGAAAGCTGCTGAGACTAAATAAGGAAAGCCGAATGCAAACCTGGCCAAACCCGTTTATCGAACAACGCGCCGATCCGTACATTTTACATCACGAGGGGCAGTACTATTTTATCGCCTCCGTGCCGGAGTACGACAGGCTGGCGATCCGCCGCGCAGCGTCGCTGGAAGGCTTACGTCATGCCGAAGAAGTGGTGGTCTGGCGTAAACCCGAGACCGGACCAATGAGCCAGCTGATTTGGGCGCCGGAACTGCACCACATTGACGGGAAGTGGTACATCTATTTAGCTGCGGCGCACACCCAGGCGCTCGACGCGCTCGGGATGTTCCAGCACCGCATGTTTGCCATTGAATGTGCCGACAGCGATCCGCTTACCGGCACGTGGGTGGAAAAAGGGCAGATCAAAACGCCTTTCGATACCTTCGCACTGGACGCCACCACCTTTTTGCATCAGGGGAAACGCTGGTATCTGTGGGCGCAAAAAGCGCCGGATATCACCGGGAACTCCAACCTTTATCTGTGTGAAATGGCGAACCCGTGGACGCTAAAAGGCGAGCCGGTGATGCTCAGCAAGCCGGAATACGACTGGGAGTGTCGCGGGTTTTGGGTCAACGAAGGCCCGGCGGTACTGGTTCACGGCGATAAGCTGTTTATCAGCTATTCCGCCAGCGCTACCGACGAGAACTACTGCATGGGGCTGCTGTGGATAGACCTGAACGCGGATCCGCAAAACCCACTGAACTGGCAAAAATCTCCGCATCCCGTATTCGTGACCAGCTACGAAAACCGCCAGTTCGGCCCGGGCCATAACAGCTTTACGCAAACGCCGGAAGGGGACGATGTGCTGGTGTATCACGCGCGGAATTACACCGAAATTGAGGGCGATCCGCTGTACGATCCGAATCGCCATACCCGCCTGAAGCTTGTCCGCTGGAATGAAAACGGGATGCCTGATTTCGGCATCCCGCCCGCGGATACGCTTTAGACTTTGCGGCGCGCTGGCTTACACCAGCGTGCCGTAGATAGTCAGCAGCGCCACGATAACCACCACCACAAACGACGTTTTCTTCGCCATGGAGACAGCGGCTTTCGGCGTTTCAATCTTGTCGGTATGCGGCTCACGTGCCAGCGAGAACTGCGCCAGACGCGTTAGCACCTGATACTGCGACGTATGGCGATCGGCAAGAGAAGCAAACCACGCGGGCAACGCTTTTTCACCGTGGCCAATTAACGCGTAAACCACGCCCACCAGACGCACCGGGAGCCAGTCTAGCACGTGCAGGATGGCATCGATGCCGGACAGCAGACGTTCATGCGGCGTCAGATAGCGGGCAAGCCAGGTCTGCCAGGCGCGCAGGAACGCATACCCCATCAGCAGTACCGGCCCCCACGAGCCGCCCACTACGAACCAGAATAGCGGCGCCAGGTAGTAACGGAAGTTAATCCACAGCAGCGCGTTTTGCAGCTCGCGCAGAAACTCGCGCTCGTCGCAGTCAGGCGGCACGCCGTGGATCATGGTCAGTTCGCTCGCCATGGCACTGCGCGCATGGGCATCATCACGGGAGGCGGCTTTCAGGTAGGCGTGATAGTGCAAACGCACCTTGCCCGCACCAATGCACAGCACGCCGAGCAGGATCCACACCACCAGCAGCGGCACGTTGAAAAACAGCCCGTACAGCGAGCGCAGGAGCAAGAACGTAATGACCATCACCCCTGCCATCATCAGCAGCGTGCGCAACATGGAAAAATGCTTAATCCGGCGGAAAAGCACCTCCAGCCGGTGATCCAGATGCCAGTGCTCGCCGAGCTTGAACAGGCGTTCAGCGATGATGACCAGCAGCATGGTAAACAACGTCATGGTATCTCCTTATTCTGACGACGCGGTGAGCATGGCGCGAAAGCGGGGCCAGTCGAATGCCGGGCCGGGATCGGTTTTTCTCGCCGGAGCGATATCGCTGTGCCCGGTAATATTGTCGGCGATTGCCGGGTAAAGTCCGATAAGCGTGCGGGTCACAGCCGCTAGCTGTTGATACTGTGAATCGGTGTAGGGCGTGGTATCCGTGCCTTCCAGTTCGATCCCGATAGAAAAATCATTGCACCGCTCGCGCCCGTGATACACCGACACCCCGGCATGCCAGGCGCGCTTATCAAAAGGAACATACTGAACCACTTCACCATCGCGACGAATCAGGCAGTGAGCCGATACGCGCAGATGTGCAATTTCAGCAAAGAAGGGATGAGCATCGGGATCAATCGTTCCCGTGAATAACGCATCAATCCACGGGCCGCCAAATTCACCCGGCGGGAGACTAATATTATGAACCACCAGCAGTGTGGGCTTTTCATCCTCCGGGCGGCAATCGTGGTGCGGCGAGGGCACACGCCGCGCATCCACCAGCCATCCGTTTTCTAACAACATGCTGGAACTCCTTCTGTATGGTGCAATGACTCGGTTCAGAGTAGCATGTTTCAATATTATGATTCGTTACCAATTTGGAGTTTTATCATGCCGCCTCGCCGCTACAACCCCGACCACCGACGTGAAGCGCTTCTGGAACGTATTAATATGGATATTCCGGCAAGCGTCTCCCATGCTTTGAAAGAAGATCTGGGCGGTGATGTTAATGCCGAAAAGGATATTACCGCACAATTGTTGCCGAAAGAGACGCGCTCCCACGCGGTCATTATCACCCGCGAAGAGGGTGTTTTTTGCGGCAAGCGCTGGGTTGAAGAGGTCTTTACTCAACTGGCGGGTGATGATGTGCAGATTATCTGGCACGTTGAAGACGGCGATGCGATTACGGCAAACCAGCCGCTGTTTGAACTGGACGGAGCTTCCCGCGTCTTGCTGACTGGCGAACGTACCGCGCTCAACTTTGTACAAACGCTCTCTGGTGTCGCCAGTGAAGTACGTCGCTACGTTGACCTGCTGGCAGGCACCCGCACCCAGCTGCTGGATACCCGCAAAACGCTGCCGGGCCTGCGCACGGCGCTGAAGTATGCGGTGCTGTGCGGCGGTGGCGCAAACCATCGTCTGGGCCTGTCCGACGCCTTCCTTATTAAAGAAAACCATATTATTGCCTCTGGCTCCGTGCGTCAGGCAGTGGAGAAGGCCTTCTGGCTGCATCCGGACGTGCCGGTTGAAGTGGAAGTGGAAAACCTGGACGAGCTGGAGCAGGCGATTAAGGCCGGGGCCGATATCATCATGCTCGATAACTTCGAAACCGAGCAGATGCGCGAGGCGGTAAAATTGACTAACGGCCGGGCCCAGCTTGAAGTGTCCGGGAACGTCACCTTCGAAACGATCCGTGAATTCGCCGAAACCGGCGTGGATTACATCTCCGTCGGCGCGCTGACCAAACACGTTCGCGCCCTCGACCTCTCAATGCGCTTCAAATAATGCATTCTCCCCTCTCCGCCCGGAGAGGGGAATTTCAGCCCCGCTCGCATATCCGCTGTTCTTCCCTGCAACGCGGCATAAATTCTCTGAATGTGCTTTCCCGTTCACTTTTTTGCCCCTCGTATCTGCCCTTTCGCGCTGACAGAGTAGCGCCACTAAACGTAAGGAGCAGATATGAACAGACAACACGGATTCACTCTCATTGAGCTGATGGTGGTCATCGGCATTATCGCGATTCTGAGCGCCATCGGCGTACCAGCCTATCAGAACTACCTGCGCAAAGCGGCGCTGACCGATATGCTGCAAACCTTCGTTCCTTACCGCACGGCCATTGAGCTTTGCGCACTGGATCACGGAGGCGTGGAGAGCTGCGATGCCGGCAGTAACGGTATTCCTTCCCCCACCACGACACGCTACGTTTCAGGAATGAGCGTGGCAAAAGGGACCGTGACCTTAACAGGACAGGAGAGTCTTAACGGGCTGACGGTAACCATGACGCCACGGTGGAACGACGGCAACGGTATGACGGGCTGGACGCGCGACTGTAAGATCGGTGCTGATAGCGCCCTGAAACAGGCCTGCGAAGACGTTTTCCGCTTCGACAACAACTGAGGAGCGGATAATGAATACCGAGCAACTCGTGGCGCTTTGTCTGCGCCACCGCGCGCTGCTGCTCACCAGCGACAGTGACATGGTCAGCATTGCCGTCGTGGGAAGCCCCGCGGCTGAACTCATGGAGGCGCTGCGCTTCGCGACCCAGAAACGAATTGATATTGAGTGCTGGAGCGCTGAGCGCATGGAAAAACACCGGCAGCTAACGTCCCAATCACATCTGCCCGGCATTACGCAAACATACTCAACAGTTGATGTCCTCAACCACACGCTGCAGCAGGCAATCAACCGACGCGCCTCTGATATTCATATCGAACCGATGGAGCACGCGTGCCAGATTCGTTTGCGTATCGACGGCGTACTTTGCCCTCAGCCTCCCCTTGCCGCTGAACTGGCAAGCCTGTTCAGCGCACGTTTAAAGGTGCTAGGTAACCTGGATATTGCAGAACGTCGTTTGCCCCAGGACGGTCAGTTTACGATTGAGCTGGCAAACGAGCCGGTCTCATTTCGGATCGCGACGCTTCCCTGCAGCGGTGGTGAGAAAATTGTGCTGCGTCTCTTGCATCAGGTTCAGCAGGCCCTTGAGCCTGAAGCGCTTGGTATGAGTGCTGAACAACTGGCCCGTTTCAACGAGGTGCTCCACCAGCCGCAGGGGCTGATTCTGGTCACCGGCCCTACCGGCAGCGGCAAAACCGTGACGCTGTACAGCGCGCTGCAGGCGCGTAACACCCCTGACGTCAACATATGCAGCGTGGAGGATCCCATTGAGATCCCCCTTGCGGGTTTAAACCAGACGCAGATTAATCCCCGGGCGGGTTTAACATTCCAGAGCGTGTTAAGGGCGCTGCTACGTCAGGATCCCGACATCATTATGGTCGGCGAAATCCGTGACGGTGAAACGGCAGAAATTGCCATTAATGCCGCCCAGACCGGTCATCTGGTACTGTCAACGCTGCACACCAACTCGACGGCAGAAACCCTGATTCGACTGGAGCAGATGGGCGTCGCGCGCTGGATGATATCTTCCGCGCTGTCGATGGTGATTGCCCAGCGACTGGTCCGGCGCCTGTGCCCACATTGTCGTCGGGAAGCCAGCGAGCATGCTGAATTACCGCGCGCCGTATGGTCCAGACCACTTCCTCGCTGGCAGTCCACCGGCTGCGATCGCTGTTATCACGGTTTTTATGGCCGCGTGGCTATTTTTGAAGTACTCGCGGTCGACAATGCGCTGCGGCAGGCCATTGCCAGCGGAACGGGAACAGAAGTGATAGAAGCGAGCGCCCGGCAGGCGGGAATGATTTCTCTTTTCGAGCACGGTTGCATGGCCGTCGAACAAGGGCTGACCACGCTCGAAGAACTGGTGCGCGTGCTGGGAATGCCAAATGGCGGCTAATCAACTCTGGCGCTGGCGAGCGCTCACCAAAGAAGGTGAACTCCGAAGCGGGACACTCTGGGCCACAGACCGCAATGCCGCCTTCACCAGGCTAGTGCGGAGCGATCTCCATCCTTTGACGCTGACCCGATGCGCTCAGCAACACCGCTGGCGGCCACATCACTGCTACGAGATGTTTCGCCAGCTTGCAACGCTTCTGCAGGCCGGGCTCACGTTGTCCCACAGCCTGCAGATGCTGGCAGAGCAACATCCGTTAAAACCGTGGCAGGCACTGCTGCAAAGTATTGCCGATGAGCTCGGTGAGGGAGCCCCCTTTTCTGAGTCGCTAAAAAAGTGGCCAGCCGTTTTTAGCCCACTGCATGTCTCGATGGTGAAAACCGGTGAGCTCACAGGGAAACTGGAGGAGTGTTGTCGCCAGCTCGCGCAGCAGCAAAAAGCGCAGCAGGAGCTCAGAGCAAAGGTAAAAAAAGCCCTGCGCTATCCGGCGATTGTCCTGACGCTGGCCGTGCTCGTGGTGCTGGCGATGGTTGGCCTGGTCTTGCCCGAGTTTGCCGCGATCTATAAAACGTTTAACGCTCCGCTTCCCCTGCTGACACAGATGGTCATGGGGATGGCCGCCTTTATCCAGTCCTATGCCCTCGCGTTGTTCGCCGCGTTATTAGCGCCCTTGGCCACTGCCTGGGCTCTGCGGCAGAACCCTCGGTGGCAGCGCATGCTGATGTATACGCCCGTGATGGGCGCGCTGGCAAAAGGACAAAAACTGGGGCACATCTTTACCGTGCTGTCACTCACGCAGCAGTCCGGAATCCCCTTTCTACAGGGCCTGGAGAGTGCAGAGGAGACCGTTGAAAGTCGGTACTGGCAGGGAATACTCCGTGGCGTTCGGGAGGACATTGAAAAAGGTCTCCCCGTCTGGTCATCCTTTAATAAAGCGGGCATCTGTACCCCGCTGTGTATTCAGCTTTTACGAACCGGCGAAATATCAGGTGCGCTGGATATCATGCTGGCAAACCTCGCCCGGCATCACACGGAACAGACCTTTCAACGAGCAGATAGCCTGGCGGCCATTCTGGAACCGGTGCTTCTGATTGTGACAGGGGTCATCATCGGCACGCTGGTGGTGGCAATGTACCTGCCGATTTTCCATCTGGGGGATGCGTTGAGTGCGGGATAGTACAGCAGGGCTGGCGCACGGGCATGCGCCAGCGAAAGCCATTACAGGCTATTGAATACGCGGTTTTCTTGTTCCTGAACGCGAATAAACGTCGTACGCTTTGTCAGCTCTTTCAGACGGGATGCTCCAACGTAGGTGCAGGCAGAGCGCAGGCCGCCGAGGATATCGCGTGCGGTGTTTTCAACCGGGCCGCGCAGAGGCAGCTTCACGGTTTTGCCTTCTGCCGCACGGTATTTTGCCACGCCACCGACGTGACGGGTCATCGCAGACTCAGAGCTCATGCCGTAGAACAGCATGAATTTCTCGCCGTTCTCTTCAACTACGGTACCACCGCTCTCTTCGTGACCTGCCAGCATACCGCCGAGCATCACGAAGTCCGCGCCGCCGCCGAAAGCCTTTGCGACATCACCCGGCATGGTGCAACCGCCGTCGCTGATGATCTGTCCGCCCAGCCCGTGCGCCGCATCGGCACATTCAATGACGGCGGAGAGCTGCGGATAACCGACGCCGGTTTTGACGCGTGTCGTGCATACAGAGCCCGGACCAATGCCCACCTTCACGATATCGGCACCGGAGAGGATCAGCTCTTCACACATTTCACCGGTCACCACATTGCCCGCGATGATGGTTTTCGTCGGCCAGGCCTCACGCGCCTTGCTGACGAACTGCACGAAGTGCTCGGAGTAACCGTTCGCCACATCAATACAAACGAAGTTCAGCGCCGGGTTAGCCTTCAGGATCTGTTTGGTCTTCTCGAAATCCGCATCGGAGGTGCCGGTAGAGACCATCACGTGCTTCACCACATCAGCAGAGGCGGACGCAACAAACGCATCCCACTCTTCAGGGCTGTAATGTTTGTGAACGGCGGTGAGAATATCGAACTGTGCCAGGGCGGTTGCCATCTCAAAGGTTCCCACAGTATCCATATTGGCAGCGATGATCGGCACGCCAGACCAGGTCTGACCGGAATGCTTAAAGGTGAATTGACGTTCGAGTTCAACGTCTGAGCGACTTTTCAGTGTAGAGCGTTTAGGGCGGATAAGAACGTCTTTGAAACCTAACTTCAGATCTTCTTCGATACGCATGTGCGGATTCCTGGGGTTAGAGGCAAATATGTTAAAAGCACAACTCCAGTGACGCTATCATACGCACTAATACCTGCTCCGCAAGACTGCGAAATTCTCTTTTTTTACGCTACAATCCTATAAATTTACCTGGTAAAAAGCCGGTAAACAGGGCTAAACAGTGACTGGCGCATCTGTGATTTTTAATCAACTGATTTTTATAATGAATAATTCCCAGGATTTGATTTAATGGGGTATATCGTCGCATTAACCGGCGGCATCGGTAGTGGCAAAAGTACCGTTGCGGACGCGTTTTCTCGTTTGGGTATCACGATTATTGATGCCGATATCATTGCCCGCCAGGTGGTAGAGCCCAATACACCCGCGCTAAAGGCCATCGCAGAACATTTTGGTCAGGCAATCATCAATGCCGACGGCACACTGAATCGCCGTCAGCTTCGCGAATGGATTTTTTCTGATTCTGCGGAAAAAGCCTGGCTTAATGCCCTGCTCCACCCCATCATCCACCAGGAAACTCAGCGTCAGATAGCCGCAGCCCGCTCGCCCTATGTCCTGTGGGTGGTCCCGCTGCTGGTGGAAAATCAGCTGCATCAGAAAGCCGATCGGGTGCTGGTGATTGATGTCGCACCCGAAACGCAAATCCAGCGAACCATGACGCGCGATCGCGTTTCGCGGGAGCATGCTGAACAAATTCTTGCCGCTCAGGCTACGCGCGCTCAGCGTCTTGCCGTGGCGGATGATGTTATTGATAATAACGGCGCACCAGATGCCATTGCATCGGATGTTGCCCGTCTGCACGCGCAGTATCTGACGTTCGCCGCGCAGGCCGTTGCACAGGAAAAACTATAATGTCGACACACGTCCTTTTTGAGCATCCGCTCAATGAAAAAATGCGCACCTGGCTGCGTATCGAATTTCTTATTCAACAACTTTCACAACATCTGCCGGTTAACGATCATGCCACCGCATTGCACTTCTTCCGCAACGTAGGCGATCTGCTGGATGTGATTGAACGCGGTGATGTCCGCACAGAATTACTCAAAGAGCTGGAGCGCCAGCAGCGTAAATTGCAGGCATGGACAGAAGTCCCCGGCGTAGATCAGAGCCGTATCGACGCGCTCCGCCAGCAGTTGAAAAGCAGTAGCGCCGTCCTGATGGCCGCGCCACGCGTCGGGCAGTTTTTGCGCGAAGACCGCCTGATTGGTCTGGTGCGCCAGCGTCTGAGCATCCCTGGCGGCTGCTGTAGCTTCGACCTGCCGACGCTGCATATGTGGCTACATATGCCACAGGCTCAGCGTGACGCGCAGGTGAACAGCTGGCTGGCAAGCCTGGAGCCAATGCACCAGACGCTGTCGCTGATCCTCGACCTGATACGTAACTCTGCGCCGTTCCGCAAGCAAACCAGCCTGAATGGTTTCTACCAGGATAACGGTGATGATGCCGATCTTCTGCGCCTGAATTTATCGCTTGGCGAACAGCTTTACCCGCAGATTTCCGGGCATAAGAGCCGTTTTGCGATTCGCTTTATGCCGCTGGACAGTGAAAATGGCACCGTGCCGGAACGTCTCGATTTTGAACTGGCCTGTTGTTAAGGAGTGCCGATGTCTGATGTCACCACCGTAAGCTGCCCGACCTGCGGCAAAACCGTTGTATGGGGCGAAGTGAGTCCGTTCCGCCCATTCTGTAGCAAGCGCTGCCAGCTCATTGATCTGGGCGAATGGGCGGCGGAAGAGAAACGCATTCCAAGTGAAGGCGGTCTCTCGGACAGCGACGACTGGAGTGAAACCCAGCAGTAATCTGTAAAGCCTGCTGGCGCTTCGCTTAGCAGGCCTACGATTGTGCGGCTAACCGGAGGATCACAGGCTCATTGGCTGGCGGGAATTTTTCGGCATCACTTGCCTGAAGTTCCACCCAGTTACCCGGCTGTCCCTCTTTTCCCCAGGGTTCACCCTCCCAGTTTTCCACCAGCCAAAACCACAGCGTGATGTGCCTGTCCGGAAACTGGTATTCAAGCTTATCAAACAGCGTTGCGCCATGCGGGGTGATCCCCACCTCTTCCTGAAGCTCGCGAACCAGCGCCTCTTCCGGCGTTTCACCTGACTCGATTTTACCGCCCGGAAACTCCCACTTGTTTGCCATGTGGGCGTCGGCAGCGCGCTGGGTGATGAAGATTTGGTTTTGCGGGTTGCGGATAATCCCGACGGCAATTTGCAGTATTTTCATAGTGTCGCTTCCATAAAAAAGGCGCAGAAATCTGCGCCTTTTTGTTTTTTTATGAACTTAGCTCAGACGGCCGTGGCACGCCTTGTACTTTTTACCGGAACCACACGGGCACGGATCGTTACGACCCACTTTACGATCGCCGGTCTGCGCGGCGATCGCCGCTGCAGCTTCGCTGTCGTCGGCCTGGTGGCTCAGCTGTTGCATTTGTGCCAGACGCTCGGCTTCTTCACGACGCTGCTGCTCCATCGCTTCTACCTCTTCCGGCATACGCACCTGAACCTTGCTCAGGGTGCTGATCACTTCATACTTCAGCGACTCCAGCATAGACGCAAACATGGAGAAGGATTCACGCTTGTATTCCTGCTTCGGATCTTTCTGCGCATAGCCACGCAGGTGGATACCCTGACGCAGGTAGTCCATAGCCGCCAGGTGCTCTTTCCACAGGGAATCCAGGGTCTGCAGCATCACGCCTTTTTCGAAGTGACGCATCATCTCAGCGCCAACGACCTCTTCCTTACGCTTGTATACGTCCAGCGCGGTTTCAAAGATACGTTCACGCAGGGTCTCTTCGTGCAGCTCAGGCTCTTTATCCAGCCACTCTTTGATTGGCAGATCGAGGTCAAAGTCGTTTTTCAGGCGTTCCTGCAGGCCTTCGATATCCCACATTTCTTCCAGAGACTGCGGTGGAATATGCGCGTCGATGGTGGCTTTAAACACATCTTCACGAATGCTATTGATGGTTTCGCTCACGTCGGAGACGTCCAGCAGTTCGTTACGCTGGGTGTAGATCGCACGACGCTGATCGTTAGCCACGTCATCATATTCCAGCAGTTGCTTACGAATATCAAAGTTGCGGCTTTCCACTTTACGCTGTGCGTTCGCGATCGCTTTGGTCACCCACGGGTGCTCAATGGCTTCGCCAGGTTTCATCCCCAGCTTACGCATCATGCCGGACACGCGGTCGGAGGCAAAAATACGCATCAGCGCATCTTCCATAGACAGGTAGAAGCGGGATGAACCGGCATCACCCTGACGACCCGCACGACCACGCAGCTGGTTATCAATACGACGCGATTCGTGACGCTCCGTACCGATGATGTGCAGACCGCCGGAAGCCAGAACGGCGTCATGACGAACCTGCCAGTCGGCTTTGATCTGCGCAATCTGTTCTGGCGTTGGGTTTTCCAGCTCAGCCACTTCAGCCTGCCAGCTACCGCCCAGCATAATATCGGTACCACGACCCGCCATGTTGGTGGCGATGGTGACGGCAGCCGGATAACCCGCCTGCGCAACAATGTCTGCCTCTTTAGCGTGGAACTTGGCGTTCAGAACGTTGTGCTTGATGCCTGCTTTGGTCAGCTCGTTGGAAACCACTTCGGATTTCTCGATGGAGATGGTCCCCACCAGAACCGGCTGGCCTTTTGCGGTACGTTCGCGAATGTCTTCAATGATTGCCTGGATTTTTTCCGCTTCGGTCATGTACACCAAATCCGGCATATCCTTACGGATCATCGGACGGTTGGTTGGAACAACCACGGTATCCAGCTTGTAGATGGAGCTGAATTCAAACGCTTCGGTATCGGCGGTACCGGTCATCCCTGCCAGCTTCTCGTACAGACGGAAGTAGTTCTGGAAGGTGATAGACGCCAGCGTCTGGTTTTCATTCTGAATATCCACGCCTTCTTTGGCTTCCACAGCTTGGTGAAGACCGTCAGACCAGCGACGTCCCTGCATGGTACGGCCGGTGTGTTCATCGACGATGATCACCTCGCCGTCTTTAACGATGTAATCGACGTCGCGGGTGAACAGCGCGTGGGCACGCAGCGCGGCGGTCACGTGGTGCATCAGCATGATGTTGCTCGGGGAGTACAGGGACTCACCCTCTTCCATGATGCCTTCAGCGACCAGCAGCTCTTCAATTTTCACCAGACCGCGTTCGGTCAGGTTAACCTGGCGCGCTTTTTCATCAACGGAGAAGTGGCCTTCACCCTGGAAGGTATCCGAGTCTTCTTTCTCCTGACGCAGCAGGTGTGGAATGATTTTGTCGACTTTACGGTACATCTCGGAGCTGTCTTCAGCCGGGCCGGAGATGATAAGCGGAGTACGCGCTTCATCGATCAGGATGGAGTCCACCTCATCCACCAGCGCGTAGTGCAGCTTACGCTGGACGCGCTCTTCAGGGCTGAACGCCATGTTGTCACGCAGGTAGTCGAAGCCGTATTCGTTGTTGGTACCGTAGGTAATATCCGCGTTATACGCTTCACGCTTGGCTGGCGCAGGCAGGCCGGACATGTTGATGCCAACAGTCATACCGAGGAATTCGAAAAGTGGACGGTTGTTTTCGGCGTCACGCTGCGCCAGATAGTCGTTGACGGTAACGACGTGAACGCCTTTACCGGTCAGCGCGTTCAGGTAAGCCGGCAGCGTTGCGGTCAGGGTTTTACCTTCACCGGTACGCATTTCCGCGATGCAGCGCTCGTTGAGCACCATACCACCCAGCAGCTGAACGTCGAAGTGACGCATGCCGAACACGCGCTTACTCGCTTCGCGCACGACAGCAAACGCTTCCGGGATCAGGCTTTCTAAGGTTTCACCTTTTTCCAGACGCGCACGAAATTCCGCCGTTTTCGCTTTAAGCTCGTCATCAGAGAGCTTCTCCATCGCCGGTTCCATACCGTTGATGACGGCAACTGCTTTGCGCATACGGCGCAGGGTACGATCGTTACGACTACCAAAAACTTTAGTTAACAATTTGATTAGCATAATAAATTCTCAAACGCCCCATTGTGGGCAGATAAATTAAGGTATTGAAAAAGTTAATTTAGCTGAGGCGTTGCGGCCCGGCGCGAATGCCGTGAGCCTGGCTAATCCAGGTTGAAACAGAGAATGAAACAGGTGAAACAAATTCACGTTGCGTCGACTGACGAACTATGACCGGCGGCTGGCTGTCCTGCGTGAGCAGCGCGTTGAGCGTGTCCAGCAGGGCAAGATGCTGAGCCTGCACCGGCAGCGCCTCTTCCGCAACAGGCATGGCCTGCGGTGCCATCGCAAACGACAGATGGCGGATAACCGTGCGGATAGCGTGCTGGTGCCAGTAATCGACGGTGAAGTTTGGACGGCGGCTGGCTTCAAGCCACGCAAGATTAGTGAAGTTAACCCGCGTGTTGAAATCGTGTTTAGTCGTGGAGGTTTTTGCGGGCGTCGCCGCTTCGGCACTGTTGCTGAGCGCAGGCAAGCCAAAGCTCGCCGCGACCATCCCTAATAAGAGATGCGGCCAGAAGTAACGTCTGCCAAATTGTCGCCAGCGCGTCAGTATTCCGCTCACCTGCTCCACCCAATAAGCCAGCCTTGCAGAGGCTGAGTTCAGTTATTCTTTTAGCGCCCAGATAGTATCACTAAAGCCAATGCACATCAGCAGGAATGAGGTGCCGCCGCGGGGAAAAACGGTCAAGAATGCAGCTAACGCACACATTTTCTGCGAAAGACAAACAAGAGATAACGCTGGGGCAAACTAAGAAGGGTAAAAATAAAAACGACTGGTCTTCCTGGTCGGAGAGAGTACCAGGTTAACCAGTCGATTTTTTTACGAAACGGCGTGAACCGTTACGCCAGAACCATGCTCGGTGCTTTGAAAGCCAGCGGCAGCTCAGCTTCGTCTTCGAAGGTCACATATTCCCAGGCTTCCTGTTTTGCCAGGACGGCCTGCAACAGTTTGTTGTTCAGCGCATGACCGGATTTGAACGCGGTAAATGCACCAATGATGTTGTGACCACACATGAACAGGTCGCCGATAGCATCCAGCATTTTGTGACGAACGAATTCATCTTCGAAACGCAGGCCGTCTTCGTTCAGTACGCGATAATCGTCAACAACGATGGCACAATCGAAGCTGCCGCCCAGGCACAGGCCGCGGGACTGCAGATATTCGATATCACGCATGAAGCCAAACGTACGGGCTCGGCTGATCTGGCGCATAAACGCATCGGCAGAGAAGTTCATCGCATAGCGTTGGGTGCTGGAGTCAATCGCCGGATGGTTAAAGTCGATGGTAAAGTCCAACGAGAAACCATTGTACGGTTTGAATTCAGCCCATTTGTCGCCATCTTCGACGCGAACGGTCTCTTTGATGCGAACAAATTTCTTCGCGCAGTTCAGTTCTTCGATGCCAGCATCCAGCAACAGATAGACGAACGGTGCAGCACTGCCATCCATAATCGGGATTTCTGGCGCATCGACTTCAACAATAATGTTGTCGATACCCAGCCCCGCCAGGGCGGCGTTCAGGTGCTCAACGGTAGAAATCCGCACGTCATGCTCGTTCACCAGACAAGTACAGAGCATAGTATCACGCACAGATTTGGCATCGGCCGGAAAATCTACCGGTGGATTCAAGTCGGTGCGACGATAGATGACCCCGGTATTGGCCGGCGCAGGGCGTAACGTCAGCGTGACTTTCTTGCCGGTATGTAAACCGACACCCGTCGCCTGAACGATACGTTTAAGTGTCCTTTGTTTGATCATCGTATAATCTCGCCAAATTAACTATCCAACCGAGAGTGTATATCACTAACGGTGGGCCAGTTTAGCACAAAGAGCGCAAATCCCCAAATTCCAGCCAATTCTTAGTCAGCTTGCTTACGCAGGAACGCCGGGATATCCAGATAATCTGGCTCTTTCGCCGTTTGCGGTGTTGGGTCGTTCACCACTTTCGCGGCCGGTTTCTGCTCCTGAGTAAGAGGAGACATACCGTGCTGCTGGTAACGATCCATTACCGGTTGCTGAGTCTGCTTGTTAGTCACTAAGGTGATCTCAGGACGTTTGTCCATGCCGATACCGGTAGCAACAACGGTAACACGCAGCTCGTCGTTCATTTCAGGGTCAAGAGAAGTACCGATTACCACGGTAGCGTTGTCAGAGGCGAACGCACGGATAGTGTTACCCACGGTTTCGAACTCATCCAGACGCAGGTCAAAGCCAGCGGTAATGTTGACCAGCACGCCGCGCGCACCAGACAGATCGATATCTTCCAGCAGTGGAGAAGAGATGGCCATTTCAGCCGCTTCTTCTGCACGATCTTCACCGCTCGCCACGCCAGAGCCCATCATCGCGTAGCCCATTTCGGACATCACGGTGCGAACGTCTGCAAAGTCAACGTTCATCAGGCCAGGACGGGTAATCAGTTCAGCGATACCCTGGACCGCGCCTTTCAGCACGTCATTTGCTGCGCCGAAGGCGTCCAGCAGGGAGATACCGCGCCCCAGAACCTTCAACAGCTTGTCGTTAGGGATGGTGATCAGCGAGTCCACATGCTTGGACAGCTCGGTGATACCCTGCTCCGCGAATGCCATACGCTTCTTGCCTTCAAAGTTGAAAGGCTTGGTCACGACAGCAACGGTCAGGATACCTAAATCTTTAGCTACTTCAGCTACAACAGGTGCTGCGCCGGTACCCGTACCGCCACCCATACCTGCTGCGATGAAGACCATGTCCGCACCTTCCAGTGCAGCGCGCAGCGCTTCACGATCTTCTTCAGCCGCATTGCGACCAACTTCCGGGTTAGCCCCTGCTCCCAGCCCTTTGGTGATACCACCGCCGATCTGGATAGTCTGGCCTACAGCCGTCTTACGCAGTGCCTGCGCATCGGTGTTAACTGCGAAGAATTCAACACCTTCAATGCGTTCACGCACCATATGCTCTACGGCGTTACCGCCGCCGCCACCGACGCCGATGACTTTAATCACCGCGTCGTTGGTCAGTTCCATAGGTTCAAACATAATTTCTCTCTCCGTTGTGCCTGTCGCCCGAGACCGCTAATTCTCTCCGGTCTCTTAAAAAAATTAAAACTCTTTTCGCAACCAGTTGTTCAGTCGTTTGACCCACGACCCCACTGAGACGCGTTTTTCCACTTCTGCTTCACCACTGAGATGAGATTCCTTCCCGTAGTGAAGCAGGCCCACAGCCGTTGAATAATACGGCTCCTGAGCATAATCCGTTAAACCGGTGATATTCAGCGGCGCACCAATACGCACCTGCGTATGGAACACGCGCTGAGCACAGGCCGCAAGACCTTCAATTTGCGCTGCACCGCCGGTTAATACAATCCCCGCCGCAAGATGATGCTTAACACCCTGCTGACGAAGCTGTTCCTGTAACTGTAAAATCTCTTCGTTGACCAGGTTGAGCAGCTCGGTATAGCGCGGCTCAATCACCTCTGCCAACGTCTGGCGCTGCAGGCTACGCGGTGGACGACCACCGACGCTCGGCACTTCAACGCTCTCATCTTTGCCAACGATAGACCCCAGCGCACAGCCGTGGCGCACTTTAATCGCTTCTGCATCGCTCGGCGGCGTACCAAAAGCGTAAGCAATATCGCTGGTCACAACGTTGCCGGCATAAGGGATCACTTTAGTGTGGCGCAACGCACCGCCGGTATAGACGGCGATATCCATTGTACCACCACCAATATCGACCACACAGACACCCAGTTCACGTTCATCTTCTGTCAGCACGGAATAACTTGCCGCCAGACCCGCGAAAATAAGTTGGTCAACTTTCAGGCCACAACGTTCAACGGCTTTTACAATGTTCTTCGCCATATCGTTGTGACATGTGATCAGGTGCACTTTTGCCTGCATACGTACGCCAGAAAGACCGACCGGGTTCTTGATCCCTTCCTGGTAGTCAATCGCATATTCCTGCGGGATCACGTGCAATACGCGATGCTCATCGCGGACACGCACGGATTTCGCCGTGTGCACTACGTTTTCAACATCTTCCTGCGTCACTTCTTCTTCGGAAATCGGCACCATACCAATTTCGTTCTGGCAGCTAATATGCTTACCAGAAAGGGCCAGATAGACAGAAGAAATCTGGCAATCTGCCATCAGTTCAGCCTGATCGATGGCGCGCTGAACGCATTTCACCACCGATTCAAGATCGTTTACCCCACCTTTATCCATACCACGGGAAGGGCAACTGCCTACGCCAATGATATTGACCATACCGTCGGGCAGAACTTCCCCTACTAAAGCGGCAACCTTCGCGGTGCCAATCTCCAGTCCAACTACCAGTTTTCTGTCCGTCGCCTTGATCATTGTTGTTCTGCCTGTACCTGTGCCTGATTCTGTTGCTGATTAGGTTCCTCGACCGGAGCCGGTACCCAACCGACTGCTGCGCCTGAGTCATAGCGCAAATCAACGTAGCTTATCCGTTTGCCGTCAGTCTGTGCCTGCTGCTGTAAAACCGGGTAAAGTTCGACAAAACGCGCCAGACGCTTCATGGTGTCCCCGCGTCCCAGGTTGAGCTTAATGCCGTTCGTTAACGTCAGCTGCCAGGAACGGCGCGCCGTCATGGCAGCATCTTTTAACGTAAACCTGTCCTTCGCCAGCACCTGACCCATTTCGCGAAAACCCTGTAACACTTCGTTTTCGCTGCCTTCAGGGCCATACAACATCGGTAAATTTTGCTTGTTGACACGATCGGCCGGGACGCTGAAGGAATTTCCGTCTGCGTCAACCATGTGCTGATCATTCCAACGCGCAATGGGCACATATTCAACCAGATGAATCTTCAATTCATCAGGCCATTGCTTTCTTACGCTCGCCTGTTTTATCCATGGCAGACGTTCTATCTGACTCTGAATAATATTGACGTCCTGAGTCATGAAAGTGCCAGGCGAACCCAGCGCCAGTATTGACTGGCGAATATCGTCGTTACGCGTGTAGTGACGCTCACCGGTGACCACCAGCTTAGAGAGCGGCAACCGCTGCGCATCTTCCATCCAGCCCAGGACCATCCAGCCGCTGATAAACACGGTGCACAGCACCCCGAGCAGGAAAATGATGCCTGCAAGACGCGTTCCATTACTGCGGCGTGAAGAGGTGTATTCGTCCTCGTCATCGCGGTTGCGCGTGTTCAATGCAGCCTGAGACATATCAGCCCGCCTGGTCCAGAATGCGTACGACTAACTGCGAGAAACTCATCCCCGCCTGACGCGCGGCCATCGGCACAAGGCTGTGGCTCGTCATACCCGGAGAGGTGTTGGCTTCCAGCAGATAAAATTGTCCATCTTTGTCTTGCATCACATCGATGCGTCCCCAGCCCTGGCAACCCAGAACATGCCAGGCTTTAAGCACCAGGGACTGTAAATCGGCTTCACGCTCAGCTTCAAGACCACTTGGGCAGAAATATTGCGTCTCATCAGAGAGATACTTCGCCTCATAATCATAGAAGACTCCGGCGGGTTGGATACGGATTGACGGTAAAATTTCTTCGCCAAGCATCGCGACGGTAAATTCCGGCCCACTAAGCCATTTTTCAATCAGAACTTCTTCATCATGTTGAAATGCCAGTGCTAAAGCGGACGAAAGATCTTCAGCTTTGTCGACTTTGGACATTCCCACGCTGGAGCCTTCCCGGCTGGGCTTTACAATAACCGGTAAGCCCAGTTCAGCAATGCGTGCATTAACGCTATCCGAAAGGCCCAATTCAAATTCGCGACGCGTCAGCGCTACCCATGGCGCAACAGGAAATCCCGCGCCCTGCCACAGCAGCTTGCTGCGCAGTTTGTCCATTGAGATAGCGGAAGCCATCACGCCGCTGCCGGTGTACGGCAGGCCGATCAGATCAAGAAGCCCCTGCAGGGTTCCGTCTTCACCACCACGACCATGCAAAGCGATAAAGACTTTATCGAAGCCCATGGCTTTTAATTGCGTCACGTCGACCTCTTTTGGGTCGACCAGGTGCGCGTTGACGCCCCCCTCCCGCAGGCCCGCCAGCACAGCCGCGCCGGAATTCAGGGAAACCTCGCGTTCAGCAGAGGTGCCGCCAGACAGGACAGCAATCTTATCAGCCATGATGCTCATCCTCCTGGGTTTGCGGCTTCAGTTTGATTTCAGCTAAGGTACGGGCGATTTTGCCGATATTTCCCGCGCCCTGAATCAGAATCAAATCGTTACCCGTCAGGACCGGTGCCAGAATTTCCGCCACCTGCGCAGGGTCAGAAACCAGAATAGGGTCAACCTTACCGCGTCCACGGATTGTACGGCACAGGGAGCGGCTGTCAGCCCCTGGAATCGGCGTCTCGCCTGCGGCGTATACGTCCAGCATTAACAGGGTGTCTACCTGTGACAGGACGCTGGCGAAATCGTCATACAGATCGCGCGTACGCGTGAAGCGGTGCGGCTGGAAGATCATCACCAGATTTTTGTCAGGCCAGCCCGCGCGTGCGGCTTTAATGGTGGCGTCCACTTCGGTCGGATGGTGGCCGTAGTCGTCCACCAGCATCGCTGAGCCGGCTTTACCGTTCACGGCATCCAGCGGGAATTCACCGAGGAAGTCGAAACGGCGACCGGTGCCCTGGAAGCTTTCCAGCGCGCGCAGAATCGCATTATCATCAATGCCTTCTTCCGTCGCGACGGCCACTGCCGCTGCGGCATTGAGGGCGTTATGGCGCCCTGGTGCATTCAGCGTGACGTGCAGCAGCTCTTTGTCCTGACGCGCCAGCGTGAAGTGTCCCTGCGCACCAATCTGTTTGTACTCCTCCACGCGAACGTCAGCGTCTTCGCTGAAGCCGTAGGTGGTGATTTGACGACCCACGCGCGGCAGCAGTTCGCGGATCACCGGATCGTCTACGCACATTACCGCACGTCCATAGAACGGCAGGTTGTGCAGGAAGTTGATGAAGGTCTGCTTTAAGTTCTCGAAGTCGCCCTGGTAGGTATCCATATGGTCAGCTTCGATGTTAGTGACAATCGCCACCATCGGCTGCAGGTGCAGGAACGACGCGTCGCTCTCATCCGCTTCAGCAATCAGATAACGACTGTGGCCCAGACGTGCATGCACACCCGCGGCTTTTACCAGACCGCCGTTGACGAACGTCGGATCGAGCCCCGCTTCCGCATAAATACTGGAAACCATCGCCGTGGTCGTGGTTTTACCGTGGGTCCCGGCAATGGCGATGCCGTGACGAAAACGCATCAGTTCCGCCAGCATTTCTGCACGGCGGATCACCGGAATGCGCGCTTCGTGCGCAGCAACGATTTCAGGGTTGTCAGAGGAGATGGCGCTTGAGACCACCACCACGCTCGCATCGCGCACGTTTTCCGGACGATGGTTGAAATAGATAGTCGCCCCAAGCGACGCCAGCTGCTGCGTAACAGGGTTTGGCGCCAGGTCAGACCCGCTGATCTGATAGCCTTCGTTAGCTAACACTTCGGCAATACCGCCCATGCCAGCACCACCGATGCCAACAAAGTGAATGTGCCGGACGCGACGCATCTCGGGCACGATTGAACGCAGTTTTGCCAGTTGTTGTGTATTCATTCTCTAAACGCCATCGACTACTTAAAATTCGTGCAGCGCAACACGCGCTGCGAGGGTTAAGCCTGGGCTGCCAGGCTCACTTCTTTTGCCACCCGTTCCGTCGCATCAGGGATAGCGGCCGCGCGCGCGCGTTGTGCCATCTCCAGCAGTGCGTCTCTGTTCCAGCCCGCCAGGGTGGTGGCGACCGCGTCGGCGGTAAATTGTGGCTGCTCAAAAATTTTCGCGGCACCGGCTTTCTCAAGCGGCAGCGCATTCCAGTACTGCTGTCTGTCTTTGTGCTGGAACGGCACAAACAGGGCCGGCAGACCCGCGGCGGCGATCTCACTCACCGTCAGCGCGCCTGAGCGACAGACCACGACATCGGCCCAGGCATACGCTGCCGCCATGTCGTCGATAAACTCTGTGACTTTATGCTGCGGCTGACCTTCGTCTGCGTAAGCCTGCTCAACGGTCTGCTGAGCGCCTTTCCCGCTCTGGTGCCAGATGGTCACGGTATCGCCCAGCTTTGCAGCTACCTGCGGCATCGTCTGGTTTAAAATACGTGCGCCCTGAGAGCCGCCGACGACCAGCACACGAACCGGCCCTTCACGGCCCGTCAGGCGAGCGTCCGGCAGCGGCAGCGCCAGCACGTCGACACGCACGGGATTACCCACTACGTCCGCTTTTGGGAACGCGCCGGGAAACGCCTGCATCACTTTAGTGGCGATCTTCGCCAGCCACTTGTTAGTCAGACCGGCAATACCGTTCTGCTCATGCAGAACGACGGGAATACCTAACGACCACGCCGCCAGCCCGCCGGGCCCCGAGACATAGCCGCCCATGCCCAGCACCACATCGGGCTTAAAGCGCTTCATAATGGTGCGCGCCTGACGCCAGGCGTTAAAAATACGCACTGGTGCCAGCAGCATTGCCTTGAGGCCTTTGCCCCGAAGGCCGGAAATACGAATAAAGTCGATCTCGATACCGTGCTTCGGTACCAGGTCGGCCTCCATGCGGTCTGCGGTTCCCAGCCAGCGTACCTGCCAGCCCTGATCCATTAAATGGTGCGCAACCGCAAGCCCCGGGAACACGTGTCCGCCGGTACCGCCAGCCATCACCATTAACCGCTTCGGTTGATTCATCGTGAACCTCGTGTAAACGCCTGGGCTTTTTCCAGACGCGTTTCATAATCTATGCGCAACAACAGCATGATGGCCGTCGACATAATCAACAGACTGGAACCACCATAACTGATCAACGGCAACGTCAGACCTTTGGTCGGCAGCATACCCGCTGCGGCCCCCACGTTAACCAATGCCTGGAAGCTAAACCAGATACCAATTGAGCAGGCCAGGAAGCCTGAGAAGCGGTGATCGATCTCCAGCGCTTTCCGGCCGATGGACATGGCGCGGAAAGCGACGAAGAATACCATTAATAGCGCTAATACCACACCGATATAACCCAGTTCTTCCGCAATAATGGAGAAGATGAAGTCAGTATGCGCTTCCGGTAAATACTCAAGTTTCTGTACCGAGTTCCCCAGCCCCTGTCCCCAGACTTCACCGCGACCAAAGGCCATCAGCGACTGCGTCAGCTGATAACCGCTGCCGAACGGATCTTCCCAGGGGTTCCAGAACGAGGTCACACGGCGAATACGGTAAGGCTCGGCGAGGATCAGCAGCACAACCGCCGAAATCCCCATCCCGATAATAGCGATGAACTGCCACAGCTTCGCGCCCGCCAGGAACAGCATGGCCAGGGTGGTAACGAACAGCACGACAACGGTACCGAGGTCAGGCTGCGCCAGCAGTAATACCGCCAGCACCAGAATCACGCCCATCGGTTTTAAGAAGCCGCGCAGGTTGTTACGCACCTCATCTACCTTACGCACCAGGTAGTTAGCCAGGTAGCAGAACAGGGAGAGTTTGGTAAATTCCGCAGGCTGAATACGCAGCGGGCCGAAGGCGATCCAGCGGGATGCCCCGTTAACGGAGCTGCCCACCACCAGTACGATCAGCAGCATAATAATCGACGCGATCAGCATCGCCGTGCTGTGCCGCTGCCAGAACTCCATCGGCAGACGCAAGGTCACCAGCGCCAGACAGAACGCCAGGATGATGTAAAGACCATCACGTTTGGCAAACAGGAAAGGATCGTTCGCCAGACGCTGCCCGACGGGCATTGATGCCGACGTCACCATAATAAAGCCTACCGCCGCCAGCCCCATCGTGAGCCAGAACAGCGTGCGGTCGTACATGATCAGGCTGTCGTTATCTTTTTGACGAGAGCCCATCACCCAGCCTTTGAGCGCCGCAAACAGCCATGCCAGGATCCCAAATCCTGGCAGGCGCGGCATTTTCAGGCGAGGGAGAGATAAACGCATCAGCCTAACTCCTTCGCCAGGCGGGTAAAGACATCACCACGCTGTTCGAAATTCTTGAATTGATCGAGGCTGGCACAGGCCGGAGAGAGCAGCACCATATCGCCTGGCTTCACGCGAGGGGCAATCAGCCGCATCGCCTGTTCCATGGTTTCGGTTTGTACGGCAACCTCAGGGCGCAGTTCAGCCAGCTCGCTGCCGTCACGGCCGAAGCAGTACAGGCGGACGTTATCGCCGGAGAGATACGGCTTCAGCGAGGAAAAATCAGCTGATTTACCGTCGCCGCCCAGCAGCAGATGCAGGGTGCCGTCAACGTGCAGCCCGTTGAGCGCGGCCTCCGTGCTGCCCACGTTGGTGGCTTTGGAGTCGTTGATCCAGCGCACGCCGTTGTGCTCCAGCGCCAGCTGGAAACGGTGCGCCAGACCTGAAAACGTGGTTAACGCTTTCAGGCTGGAGGAGCGCGGCAGCCCTACAGCATCCGCCAGCGCCAGCGCCGCCAGGGCATTGGTGTAGTTGTGCTGACCTGTGAGCTTCATCTCTTTCACGTTCAGCACTTTCTCACCCTTCACGCGCAGCCAGGTTTCACCCAGTTGGCGGTTCAGATGATAATCCCCCATCGTGATACCGAAGCTGATACAGCGATCGTCTGCGCCACGCACCGGCATGGTCAGCGCGTCATCGGCATTAACAACGCAGACTTTGGCATTTTCATAAACGCGGAGCTTAGCGGCACGGTACTGCTGCAGGCCAAATGGATACCTGTCCATATGATCTTCAGTCACGTTGAGGATCGTCGCAGCCGCAGCATGCAGGCTGGAAGTCGTTTCCAGCTGGAAGCTGGAGAGTTCCAGCACGAACAGCTCGCAGCCTTTGTCCAGCAGCATCAGAGCAGGTAAACCAATGTTACCGCCAACGCCGACGTTCATGCCTGCCGCTTTCGCCATTTCACCCACCAGAGTGGTGACGGTGCTTTTACCGTTAGAACCGGTAATCGCGATAACGGGCGCCTGCACTTCACGGCAGAACAGCTCGATATCGCCGACAATCTCAACGCCCGCATCCGCGGCAGCGCTCAGTGAAGGGTGCGCCAGCGCCATACCCGGGCTGGCGACAATCAGATCGGCTGCCAGCAGCCAGTCATCATTCAGACCACCAAGGTGGCGTTCAACCTGTTCCGGCAGTTTGTCCAGACCCGGCGGAGAGACACGCGTATCCATCACGCGCGGCGTCACGCCGCGTGCGAGGAAAAAGTCCACGCAGGAGAGTCCCGTAAGGCCCAACCCGATGATAACGACTTTTTTGCCCTGGTAATCTGCCATGATTAACGTACCTTCAGCGTTGCCAGGCCAATCAGCACCAGCATCAGCGAAATAATCCAGAAGCGCACAATAACGCGCGGCTCCGGCCAGCCTTTCAGTTCATAGTGGTGGTGAATCGGCGCCATACGGAAGATGCGCTGACCGCGCAGCTTGAAGGAACCGACCTGCAAAATCACCGACAGGGTTTCAACCACAAACACGCCGCCCATGATCACCAGCAGGAACTCCTGACGCAGCAGTACGGCGATAATGCCCAGCGCGCCGCCTAACGCCAGTGAACCGACGTCACCCATAAAGACCTGAGCCGGATAGGTGTTGAACCACAGGAAGCCCAGCCCCGCGCCAACAATCGCCGTACAGACGATCACCAGCTCACCCGCATGGCGCAGATAAGGAATGTGCAGGTAGTTCGCAAAGTTCATGTTACCGGTCGCCCACGCCACCAGCGCGAAACCGGCCGCCACAAAGACGGTTGGCATAATGGCCAGGCCATCCAGACCGTCGGTCAGGTTAACGGCATTACCGGTGCCGACAATCACAAAGTAGGCCAGCAGAATGTAGAACAGCCCCAACTGCGGCATCACGTCTTTGAAGAACGGCACAACCAGCTCGGTGGCCGGTGTGTCTTTGCCTGCCAGATACAGCGCGAAGGCTACGCCAAGCGCGATCACCGACATCCAGAAATATTTCCAGCGCGCGATCAGGCCCTTAGTATCTTTACGAACGACTTTGCGGTAATCATCAACAAAACCGATGATCCCATAACCCACCAGTACCGTCAGAACGCACCAGACGTACGGGTTGGAGGGATACGCCCACAGCAGCACGGAAACGACGATGGCGGTCAGGATCATGATCCCGCCCATGGTCGGGGTACCGCGTTTGCTGAAGTGCGATTCCGGACCGTCGTTACGCACAACCTGGCCGAAAGAGAGTTTTTGCAGACGGGCAATCATGCGCGGGCCCATCCACAACGAGATGAACAGCGCAGTCAGCAGGCTGACGATGGCGCGAAACGTCAGATACGAAAAGACGTTAAAGCCTGAATAATATTTGACCAAATGTTCGGCCAGCCAAACTAACATGTCCCGTTCTCCTGTAATGCGTGCACAACCTGTTCCATGGCGGCACTACGTGAACCTTTCACTAACACTGTCACAATTTGTTTTTCTGTAATTAATGCCTTAAGGCGCTCAATCAACGCGGTTTTATCGGCAAAATGCTCGCCAACGCCGCTGGCCTGGCTAATCGCCTGGCTCAGTTTTCCTGCGCTCAGTACACAGTCCAGCCCCGCAGCTTTCGCCGCTTCGCCAACCTGGGTATGACAGGCTTCGCTTTCGTCGCCCAGCTCTGCCATGTCGCCAACCACCATGATGCGGTAGCCCGGCATTTCTGATAACACCTGCACCGCCGCCGTCATTGAACCAACGTTCGCGTTGTAGGAGTCATCCAGCAGCAGTTTGTTTTCCGAAAGCTGAATCGGGAACAGACGACCCGGCACGGCTTTCAGGTTCGCCAGCCCGGCTTTGATCGCCTCATGTGTAGCGCCCACCGCCGTTGACAGCGCCGCCGCCGCAAGGGCATTGGCGATGTTATGGCGACCCGGCAGCGGCAGCAGAACCTCCACGCCCCCCGTTGGGGTCGTGAGGGTGAACTCGGTGCCGTGGGACGTCACATGGATATTGGTCGCCGTAAAATCACTGTTGGCCGCATTTGGCGAGAAGCGCCAGGTTTTACGCGAGCCAATAATGCTCTGCCAGTTCAGCCAGTCGTTGTTATCGGCGTTCAGAATAGCGATACCGTTATCCGGCAGGCCGGTGTAAATCTCGCCTTTCGCTTTTGCCACGCCTTCCAGCGAGCCAAAACCTTCCAGGTGCGCAGCCGCGAGGTTATTCACCAGCGCAGCTTCCGGGCGAGTCAGGCTCACGGTCCAGGCGATTTCGCCCTGGTGGTTTGCTCCTAACTCGATCACCGCATAGTCATGCTCTTTGGTCAGGCGAAGCAATGTCATCGGCACGCCGATATCATTATTGAGGTTGCCCGCGGTATAAAGCGTATTACCGCACTGGCCGAGGATCGCCGCCGTCATCTCTTTCACTGACGTTTTGCCTGAGGATCCGGTCAGCGCGACGACGCGAGCAGGCACCTGCTGACGCACCCAGGCAGCCAGCTCACCGAACGCGAGGCGCGTATCTTTCACCACAATTTGCGGCAGATCGATATCGAGCTTGCGGCTGACCAGCAGCGCACCGGCGCCGTTCTCTTTGGCCTGTTCAGCAAAATCATGCGCGTCAAAACGTTCGCCTTTCAGCGCCACAAACAGACAGCCTGCAGTGATTTTGCGGGTGTCCGTCGTTACGGCATCAATGGTCAGGTCTTGCCCGTGCAGGTCGCCCTTCAGGATTGCAGCGGCCTGACGTAACGTGATGCTAATCATGCCACGACTCCCAGCAGACGAGCTGCCGTTACGCGGTCCGAGTAGTCCAGACGGCGATTGCCAACGATCTGATAATCTTCATGCCCTTTGCCCGCTAACAGGACAACATCATTCTCCTGCGCCTGCATAATGGTATTGGTCACGGCTTCCGCACGGCCTTCCACCACGCGAGCGCGGCCCGCGTCCAGCATGCCCGCCAGAATGTCATTGATGATGGCGCGCGGCTCTTCCGTACGCGGGTTGTCATCGGTTACTACCGGAATATCTGCGAACTGCTCGGCAATAGCCCCCATCAGCGGGCGTTTGCCTTTATCACGATCGCCACCGCAGCCAAACACGCACCAGAGCTTCCCGGCGCAGTGCAGGCGCGCCGCTTCGAGCGCTTTTTCCAGCGCATCCGGCGTGTGGGCGTAATCAACCACAACGGTCGGTTTGCCCGGCGCGCTGAACACTTCCATACGGCCGCAAACCGGCTGCAGACGCGCTGAGGTTTTCAGCAGTTCAGCCATCGGATAACCCAGCGCCAGCAGCGTCGCCAGCGCCAGCAGCAGGTTGCTGACGTTGAACGCGCCCATCAGGCGGCTTTCAATTTCGCCTTCACCCCAGGAAGAAGCAAAGCGGATTGTCGCCCCGCTGTCGTGGTAATTCACCTCAACCGCCTTCAGCCAGCGGCCGTGGCAGTTCGGATTGATATGGTCTTCCATCGACACCGCAACCGCATCCGGCAGCTTCGCCAGCCAGCGGCGGCCCACTTCGTCGTCGGCGTTGATGATGGCTTGTCCGTAATGGTGAGTGGAGAACAGCAGCCATTTCGCGGCTTCGTAATGCTCCATATCACCATGATAATCAAGATGATCGCGACTCAGGTTAGTAAACACTGAAGCGGCAAATTTCAGCGCCGCAACCCGATGCTGTACCAGACCGTGCGAAGAGACCTCCATCGCAGCAAAGGTTGCCCCCTGCCCAGCCAGACCTGCAAGCACATGCTGTACGTCTACCGCCGAGCCGGTGGTGTTTTCCGTCGGGCTCACTTTGCCCAGCAGGCCGTTACCTACGGTACCCATCACTGCACCGGTTTCACCCAACAGCTGGGCCCACTGCGCCATCAGCTGCGTGGTGGTGGTTTTACCGTTCGTGCCCGTCACGCCGACCAGACGCAGCTGGTCGGAAGGTTCGTGATAAAAACGTCCCGCCAGCGCGGAGAGACGCTCGTTTAACTGGCTGAGATAGATAACCGGCACCCCGTGCATTTCACGGATCTCACCGTCGGTTGCCTCATCTTTGGCCTCAGCAATAATGGCAGCCACACCTTGCGCAATCGCCTGCGGGATATAACGACGCCCGTCCGCCTGATGACCGACCACCGCCACAAAAAGATCGCCAGAAGCAGCCACGCGGCTGTCCAGTACCATCTCTCGCAGTGCTCGCTCCGGTGCATTTGGCACCCACGGAGCGAGAAGGTCGCGCAAATTACGATCTGCCACCTGTACCCTCGCCTTGATTAATTACAAATTCACTTTTTTCGCCCGTCGCCAGCGCATCCGGTTCAATGTTCATGGTGCGTAACACGCCGCCCATGATAGCCCCGAACACAGGCGCGGAGACGGCGCCGCCGTAGTATTTACCCGCCTGTGGATCGTTTATTACGACCACCAGCGCAAAACGCGGATTGCTTGCAGGCGCAACGCCTGCGGTATAGGCAATATATTTGTTGATGTAGCGGCCGTCTGGCCCCACCTTTTTCGCTGTACCGGTCTTGATGGCAATGCGATAGCCTTTGATCGCCGCCTTCACGCCGCCGCCGCCAGGCAGCGCCACGCTTTCCATCATGTGCACCACGGTACGAACGACAGATTCCGGGAAGATACGCTCGCCCGGAACCGGTGGATCAACTTTAGTAATCGACAGCGGACGATAGACGCCATAGCTGCCAATCGTTGCATAGACTCGCGCTAGCTGTAACGGAGTTACCATTAGCCCGTAGCCGAAAGAGAAGGTGGCCCTCTCTATGTCAGACCACCGTTGTTTTTGAGGATATAAGCCACTGCGTTCTCCGACCAACCCCAAATTGGTCGCCTTTCCAAGTCCAAAACGTGAGTAAGTCTCTACTAACGCTGAGGACGGCATCGCTAACGCCAGCTTTGAAACGCCGACGTTACTCGACTTCTGTAATACCCCGGTCAGGGTCAATTCGCTGTAGCGCGCCACGTCTTTGATTTCGTGACCGTTAATTCGGTATGGAATGGTATTCAGTACGGTGTTTTCGTTGACGATACCGCGCTGAAGTGCAGTCATGACCACCATCGGCTTAACCGTCGAACCCGGTTCGAACACGTCGGTGATGGTACGGTTACGCATAACATCCTTCTGCGTGCCGGTAAGATTATTAGGGTTGTAGGACGGGCTATTGGCCATCGCCAGCACTTCACCCGTGCTGACATCAACTAACACAGCACTGCCCGATTCCGCTTTGTTGAAGGCCACGGCATTGTTCAGTTCGCGGTAAACCAGCGCCTGTAATCGCTCATCGATACTCAGCGCAAGGTTGTGTGCGGCCTGGCTGTCCGTTGAGGAAATATCCTCGATCACGCGACCATAGCGGTCTTTACGCACAATGCGCTCGCCGGGCTGGCCGGTAAGCCATTTATCAAAGCTTTTTTCAACGCCTTCAATCCCCTGGCTATCAACGTTAGTAAAGCCAATGAGGTGAGCAGTCACTTCGCCGGATGGATAGTAACGACGGGATTCTTCACGCAGATGGATCCCCGGCAGCTTCAATTTTTTGATGTAGTCCGCCATGTCAGGGTTCACCTGACGTGCCAGATAGATAAAGCGCCCTCTCGGGTTCGTATTCACGCGTGAAGCTAACTGGTCCAACGGCATCTTCAGCGCATCCGCAAGGGCCTTCCAGCGGTTATCAAGTGTGATACCGCCAGCATCATGCAGTTCTTTAGGATCGGCCCAAATCGCCTTCACCGGCACGCTCACCGCTAGCGGACGCCCCGAGCGATCGGTAATCATCCCACGGGATGTCGACACTTCCTGAACGCGCAGGGAACGCATGTCACCCTGGCGTACCAGCATGTCAGGAGCGATGATTTGTAGCCAGGCCACGCGTCCAAGCAGAAAACCCAGAGCGAGTAAAATGCAGCCGCAAAGCAACGCAAAACGCCAACTGATAAAGTTGGCCTGTTCTTCCTGACGTTTTGGTTTTAGCGTTTTTGCCGCTGCTTTCATGCGTCGCGTTTTCCCTTATTTTTGTACTACGATATTTTCCTGCGAAGGATCAACATGCTGCAGTTGCAGCTTTTCCGTTGCGATCCGTTCAACCCGGCTGTGATCGCCGAGCGCGTTTTCTTCAAGGATCAGATTTCGCCATTCAATATCCAGCGCATCGCGTTCCAGTACCATCTGCTCGCGTTGCGCAGTCAATAAACGTGTATGATGGGCGGTGGTCACCACCGTAACTGCCGTGACAATGATGCAAATGAACAGACAGAGTGGCAGTTTCCCAAACCGCAAAAGATCGTCGCCGATCACGCCAGGCAAGGCATGGCGCTCGTTGCTTCCTAACGAATCCTTAACTTTGCTTAGGGTCTCTGTCACTCTGCCGATCATGCGTTCGTCCTCTCTGCAACACGCAGCACTGAACTACGGGCGCGTGGATTCTCTGCCACTTCTTCTTCGCCCGGCATCAACTTGCCTAATGCTCGCAACTGACGGCCACCCAGCTTCCTGAGTTGTTCTTCCGTCATCGGCAGCCCCGCTGGCACCTGTGGACCGCGGCTTTGTTCACGCATAAAGCGTTTCACAATACGGTCTTCCAGCGAATGGAAGCTGATGATGGATAACCGCCCCCCCGGAGCCAGCACGTCGAGCGAGCTTTTTAGCGCCAGCTCTATTTCCTCCAGTTCACTGTTTACCCAGATGCGAACCGCCTGGAAGGTACGGGTCGCGGGATGTTTGTGCTTATCCTTCACCGGTGTCGCCGCCGCGATCACTTCGGCCAACTCTTTGGTGCGGGTCATTGGTTCAATGCGATTACGCTCAACGATGGCGCGCGCGATTCGTTTGCCAAAGCGCTCTTCGCCAAACGTTTTGATGACCCATGCAATATCGGCTTCGTCAGCGGTCTGTAACCACTCAGCGGCAGACTGACCGCGCGTCGGATCCATCCGCATATCTAGCGGACCATCACGCATAAAGGAGAAACCACGTTCGGCATCATCAAGTTGGGGTGAAGAGACGCCAAGATCGAGGAGAATCCCGTCGATCTTGCCCGTCAGGCCGCGCTCAGCAACATAATCTGCGAGCGCAGAGAAAGGTCCATGCACGATGGAAAAGCGTGGGTCATTGATGGTCTGTGCAACCGCAATTGCCTGCGGATCGCGATCGATTGCCAGCAGACGTCCTTCCTCTCCAAGCTGGGAGAGAATCAAACGCGAGTGACCACCGCGACCAAACGTGCCATCAATGTAGATGCCATCCGGACGAATATTCAGACCGTTTACGGCCTCGTCCAGTAACACCGTTTTGTGTTTATAATTTTCCATCATATTTATAGAGACAAGTCCTGCAGCCGTTCCGATAATGTCGCGGAATCAGACTGCTCAGCGTCGATATCTTCCTTGACCTGTTGATACCAGGTCGTTTCATCCCACAGTTCAAATTTGTTGAACTGCCCGACCAGCATCACTTCTTTGGTCAGACCGGCATGTTGCCGTAACACAGGGGCAATCAGTAACCGCCCTGCGTTATCCATCTGACATTCACTGGCATGTCCCAATAACAGCCGCTGCACGCGGCGTTCCTGCGGGTTCATGCTCGACAGTCGCGACAGCTTTTGCTCAATAATTTCCCATTCAGGCAAGGGGTAAAGCAGCAGGCAGGGGGAGTTAATGTCAATGGTGCAAACCATTTGACCCGCAGCGTTCTCGATCAGCTGGTCGCGATATCGGGTTGGTACCGATAAACGCCCTTTGCTGTCGAGATTGACTAACGTTGCTCCACGGAACATGCCAGTCTCACCCCTCCTCACCACTTTAACCCACAAATTCCCACCTAAAGGAGTTTACGGAGCGAGGGAAAAGCTTGTCAAGCCAGGACTCTCCCTGTAAGGACTCGAACGCCCTCTATTTACAGAGATAAACAGTCCTGGTTAATAACTGCACAACTGGCGAGGCAAAATTAACGTTATGAATATTTGTAAGAAAAAAACCGAATATGCACACTAGCGTTAAAGCTCACTCAATATCATCGCAGATAAATATAAAGTGTCAGTTTGCGACGCGGGCAGCATTTTATGACAGATTCTCAGGGGATAACAGCGCCAGATTCACTCTGGCACCGGGTAAGCGCGGCAGTTGCCACGTAAGCAGCTACAGGAGGAGGAAAAACGTCTGAATATTCATCGGCCGAATAGGGTTTGTAACAAAATAATACAAAGATAGCTGTTTAAAATCGCTGAGATGTTCTTTAAAGGACAATTTAAAAGCCAAAATGAATTAAGAAAAATTGGCGATTATCATCTCACAAGAATTATCCTAATTTCTCTCCGGGAATTATCCGGACGATTTATCGCAGCAAAATGGGGCAGACTTTCCCGCCCCGGTCATTTCATTTTTGGCGGCTTAAAATTCCGCGATGATAGAGATTACGTTTGATACGCGTCAGGCCCGGCTTCGGTTTGCGCGGCTCATCCAGGCTTGCCAGCACAATCTCCAGCACGCGTTCAGCCACATCACGGTGACGCTGTGCTACCGCCAGCACCGGACACTGAAGGAAGTCGAGCAGCTCGTTATCCCCAAACGTGGCAATCGCCAGGTCAGAGGGAAGTTTACCTTCACGGCGTAAGGTTACATCCATGACACCCTGCAACAGCGCAAACGACGTGGTGAATAGCGCCTGCGGCATCGGGTGTGTCTCCAGCCATTTTTCGAACAGCTGCGCTGCGGCTTCACGTTCGTAACTGTTGGCATAGAGATAGTTAACCTCGCGCGGATCGTCTTTCCACGCGGTTCTGAACCCCTGCTCACGCAGGAAGCTAACGGAAAGCTCGGGCAGCGCGCCAAGATACAGCACAGTTTCTGCGGGGAAAGTTCGCAGCTCTGCGGCCAGCATTTCTGCATCATCCTGATCCGCACCCACGACGCTGGTGAAATGCTCGCGATCGAGCGCGCGATCCAGCGCAACGATTGGGAACGGGTCGTTCGCCCAGCGCTGGTAGAACGGATGTTCTGGCGGTAGGGAGGTCGAAACAATAATGGCATCCACCTGGCGCTGGAGAAGATGTTCAATGCAGCGCATCTCGTTGTCGGGCTGATCTTCAGAGCAGGCAATCAGCAATTGATAACCGCGCTGGCGCGCCTGACGTTCGAGATAGTTGGCGATACGGGTATAGCTGGTGTTTTCCAGGTCAGGGATCACCAGACCAATAGAGCGGGTGCGCCCGGCGCGCAGACCGGCTGCGACAGCATTCGGATGGTAGTTATGCTCACGAACCACCGCCATAACTTTTTCAACGGTCTTGTCGCTGACACGGTACTGCTTTGCTTTACCGTTAATCACATAGCTGGCCGTTGTTCGTGACACGCCGGCTAGCCGGGCGATTTCATCCAGTTTCACAATTGCCCCTTAAAAAAAGAAAAGAGTCCATGGCCCTGTCAAGGTTATGGTTAAATCTTTTAACATCTAAACGCAGAAAAGCCTTCGCGGCAACCGCTTTTATCTGCGTTGTCGGCTGATTACGCAAAAAAAAGCCCGGCTTTGGTGACCGGGCAGAAAGAGGCGAACCTTTTTGACAACTAACGCATGATTTTCTCGCCGCGTGACAGACCCACTACACCCGATCTCGCGACCTCGACAATTTTTGCCACATCCCGCACGGACGTCAGGAAAGCATCCAGCTTGTCACTTGTCCCGACCAGCTGAACCGTATAAAGAGAAGGCGTAACGTCGATAATTTGTCCGCGGAAAATATCCGCATTACGTTTAACTTCTTCGCGCCCGTAGCCGCTGGCCTGGATTTTCACCAGCATGACCTCACGTTCAACATAGGCCCCCTGCCCCAGCTCGCTCACGCGCAGCACATCAACCAGCTTATGCAGCTGTTTTTCAATCTGTTCTAGCACTTTGGCATCGCCGACAGTTTGGATCGTCATGCGTGACAGCGTTGGGTCTTCCGTTGGGGCAACGGTCAGGCTTTCAATGTTATAGCCGCGCTGCGCAAAAAGGCCAATGACGCGCGACAGTGCGCCAGACTCATTTTCCAGTAAAACCGATAATATCCGGCGCATATCAGGTTCTCTCCGTTTTGCTTAACCACATTTCATCCATACCGCCTCCACGAATATGCATCGGATAAACGTGCTCGGTCCCATCAACAATCACATCCATAAAGACGAGGCGGTTGTTTTTAACGTGCTCAAGCGCTTGCGCGAGCTTTGTTTCCAGCTCTGCCGGATCGGTCACCCGCATGCCAACATGGCCGTAAGCTTCAGCAAGGCGAACAAAATCTGGCAGCGATTTCATGTAGGATTGAGAGTGACGGCCAGAGTAGATCATATCCTGCCACTGCTTCACCATACCGAGATACCCGTTATTCAGGTTCAGCACCAGTACCGGCAGTTCATATTGCAGCGCAGTAGACAGCTCCTGAATGTTCATCTGAATACTGCCGTCCCCCGTTACGCAGACGACGGTTTCATTCGGCAGCGCCAGCTTCACGCCCAACGCGGCAGGCAGACCAAAGCCCATTGTTCCTAAACCACCGGAGTTGATCCAGTGTCGCGGTTTATCAAACGGATAATACAGGGCGGCAAACATCTGATGCTGCCCAACATCTGAGGTTACGTACGCCTCACCTTTCGTCAGTCGCCACACCGCTTCAATGACCGCCTGCGGCTTAATATTTTCACTTTGTGTGTCATATTTCAGGCACTGACGCGCGCGCCACTGTTCAATCTGCTGCCACCAGTCGCGGATCTCATCCAGCGGCTGGGTCGCACTCTCCTGGGCCAGCAGATCCAGCATTTGCTCCAGAACCTGCCGGGCATCACCGACGATAGGCACATCAGCCGATACCGTTTTTGAAATTGACGTTGGATCGATATCAATATGCAGCACGGTAGCGTTAGGGCAATACTTCGCCAGGTTGTTTGTGGTGCGATCGTCAAAACGCACGCCGACGGCAAAAATCACATCGGAATGATGCATCGTCATGTTGGCTTCATAGGTACCGTGCATACCCAGCATACCCAGCGCCTGACGATGGGTTGCGGGGAACGCCCCCAGTCCCATCAGCGACGACGCCACAGGAAGGTTGAGTTTTTCAACCAACTCGCGAAGCTGGGCTTCACAGGCAGCGTTGATCGCCCCGCCTCCGACATAGACCACCGGTTTTTTGGCTGCCAGAAGCGTTTGCAACGCTCGCTTGATCTGCCCTTTGTGCCCCTGCGTTGTTGGGTTATAAGAGCGCATGCTGACCGCTTCCGGCCAGACATATGGCAGCTTGTTTGCCGGGTTGAGGATATCTTTAGGCAGATCGACCACCACCGGTCCAGGGCGTCCGCTCGCCGCCAGCCAGAAAGCTTTCTTCAGTACGCCGGGAATGTCTTCCGTTTGCTTGACCAGGAAGCTGTGCTTCACAACGGGACGCGAAATCCCTACCATGTCGCACTCCTGAAACGCATCGTAACCGATCAGTGAGGTTGCCACCTGCCCGGAGAGGATCACCAGCGGGATAGAGTCCATATACGCTGTCGCAATGCCGGTAATGGCGTTTGTCGCGCCGGGACCGGACGTGACTAATACCACACCCACTTCACCCGTCGCCCGCGCCAGGCCGTCAGCCATGTGTACCGCCGCCTGCTCGTGACGTACCAGAACATGGTCAATGCCCCCTACCGTGTGCAGCGCATCATAAATATCGAGAACCGCGCCGCCAGGGTAGCCGAACACTTGCTTTACGCCCTGATCGATCAGCGACCGAACGACCATTTCCGCGCCAGACAACATCTCCATGGTTTGCCTCCAGGCATTTTGTTATAGACGGAATGCCGAATTCATTTCCGCACCGTCTTACGATTGGGAGAAACCAATCTTATATTTTGCAGAGTGTTCTTTACCTTAACCGCTCGTTATGAGGCAGGCAATTAGCAAACCTGGAGAGATAAACGGTGCGTAAAGCAGAAAAAGCAGCCGTTAACTGAAGATATGGTTAATTCCTCTGGGAATAGAGGATGGGGTGATAAATCATCACTGAAAAGCGCGACAACGCAGGAAATCATCTATTTTTGCGAGCCAGAGAGCAGCCCAAAAAAAAGAACAACAGAACAAAATATCAATTATCTAAAAAAAACCAGGATAAATCACATAATCCGATGCAATTTATCCTGATGCGTTTACCGACGGCAAATGCCCACCAGCAGCTCTTCCATCCACTGATGTCCTTTATCCCGCCCCGCTGCTTCATGCCAGGAAAGATAACAGGTACGGCTATTTAGTTTGAGTGGCAGAGGTAAAATTTGCAGATTTAGAGAGTCAGAAAACTCTTCTGCCAGCCAGCGCGGCGCAATCGCCACCAGCTGTGTCTGTGAGACCACGTTTAATACGCTGACCATAGCCATGCCCTGATAAGCCACGCTTGCCTGTTTATCCGCAGTGTCATACCACGGCAGGCTAAAGGAAGCATATCTGTCGAGTGCAACAACGGCATGCTGCTCGTTATAAACATCGTTTTCGCGCAGCGGAGAATTCAGGCGTGGGTGTTTTTTACTGGCGACCAGAACCATTTCATCTTTAAACAGCGGCACGCAGGAGAATTCCGGACGACGGAACTCTTCATACCCGAGAACGAACTCAATCTCCTGATAGCGTAACTGATGTTCCGTGTTTTGATTCAGGGATGATTTAAAAACAAGATTGATATTTGGTGCGATCTCTTCAACTTTATTATAGATAATCGACGTTAAATAATTATCTAATGGACTACAGACACAAAGATGGAATACGCGCTCGCTGCTTAAGGGTTCAAAGCCCGACCCCGGCAGCTCATTTTGAACCAGTTGCAACGCCTGGCGAATAGAGCCAAACAGCTGGTATGCGCGCGCCGTAGGCTGAATCCCTCTCCCGTAGCGAACAAATAATTCGTCGTTAAACATAAGCTTAAGCCTGGCAACGGCATTACTTACGGCAGGTTGTGACATCCCCAAGGTTTGAGCAGCGCGGGTGATATTCTGTTCCTGCATGACAGCATCAAACACCGTCAGAAGATTCAGATCCACCGTGCGTAACTGCGGTTTAATCCCATCAGTAGCTTGAGGTTGTTTAATATTATTTTCTGGCACTTCTGACTCCACTGTCACGCTACACTCCCTTTGCCATCGCACGGTAATAATCTCGAAAAATATGATTTATCATGCAAATACGATCAGCGAAAGAGAATTATTTAAAATTCGGAATATATAAAGACTCTATATAAATGAAAATTAATGAGCGCAAATGATATGTTTGACTTTAGGAACTGAATGAAACCATAAACTAAACAAATATACAATTGCCATCAGGTTAACGATGACTTAAGTATTATTAAACTGTTAATGCTATCGATCTACAGTTACTTAACATCCTGTTATCTCTTTTCGTTTTTCAACGTCCTGGAATAGATTCGCTGTATTTATAACTTAATGATATCCAAACTCTTTAAGCACAAAGCATTCTCTTCAACACATTTCACTCATTTTAAACAATTATATTTATTTGTTTCTGCAACTCTTTTATTAAGTCCAAAATTAGACAATTAGTCGGGCTACGAAAGCTAAAACCAGCACAATTAGCTAAAGTTAATAACCTGTTGATTCCGTCTCTCGGGCCCGTTTTCATCTTCAGGGGTTGACATGAACAGCCGTATCCAGTACCACTAAAAGCATATTGAATTTAACGGAGCACGATTCATGACACGCACCATTCGTTTCACCGGTCTACTACTACTAAACGCATCCACTGTGCGCGGTAGACTGGCGGGCGAAATTCAGCGTTGAATCGTCACCAGTAAGACTAAAAACCCGCGCCACTGCGCGGGTTTTTTTATGCTCGTAGCAAGGCGCCCTAAGACTGACAAGGACCTAACCCATGAGCCAGCAAGTCATTATTTTCGATACTACTTTACGTGACGGTGAACAGGCATTACAGGCAAGCCTGAGTGTTAAAGAGAAACTGCAGATCGCGCTGGCTCTCGAACGTATGGGTGTCGACGTGATGGAGGTCGGTTTCCCTGTCTCGTCTCCGGGTGATTTCGAATCCGTCCAGACTATCGCCCGCACCATTAAAAACAGCCGCGTATGTGCCCTGGCGCGCTGCGTAGAGAAAGATATCGACGTTGCCGCCGAGTCATTGAAGGTGGCCGAAGCGTTCCGTATCCACACCTTTATTGCGACCTCGCCCATGCACATCGCAACCAAGCTGCGCAGCACGCTGGATGAGGTGATTGAGCGCGCGGTTTACATGGTTAAGCGCGCACGCAACTATACCGATGACGTTGAATTCTCCTGTGAAGATGCGGGCCGTACGCCAATCGAAGACCTGGCGCGCGTCGTCGAAGCCGCCATCAATGCTGGTGCCAAAACCATCAACATTCCGGACACCGTCGGCTACACCATGCCGTTTGAGTTCTCCAACATCATCACCGGCCTGTATGACCGCGTACCAAATATTGATAAGGCAATTATCTCCGTCCACACCCACGATGATTTGGGTCTGGCCGTGGGTAATGCCATCGCCGCCGTCCACGCCGGGGCGCGTCAGGTTGAAGGCGCGATGAACGGCATCGGCGAACGTGCGGGCAACTGTTCGCTGGAAGAAGTGATCATGGCGATCAAAGTACGCAAAGACATCATGAACGTGCACACCCGCATCAATCACAACGAAATCTGGCGCACCAGCCAGACCGTCAGCCAGATTTGCAACATGCCCATTCCGGCCAACAAAGCGATTGTCGGCACTGGCGCCTTCGCACACTCCTCCGGTATTCACCAGGATGGCGTGCTGAAGAACCGTGAAAACTACGAAATCATGACCCCGGAATCCATTGGCCTGAACCAGGTCCAGTTGAACCTGACCTCCCGTTCCGGCCGTGCGGCGGTTAAGCACCGTATGGAAGAGATGGGTTATAAGGACAGCGATTACAACATGGATCAGCTGTATGACGCGTTCCTGAAGCTGGCCGACAAAAAAGGCCAGGTCTTCGACTACGACCTGGAAGCACTGGCCTTTATCAACAAACAGCAGGAAGAGCCGGAGCACTTCCGTCTGGATTACTTCAACGTGCAGTCCGGGTCCAGCGACATCGCTACCGCCTCGGTCAAGCTGGCCTGCGGAGATGAAATTAAAGCAGAGGCAGCTAACGGTAACGGCCCTGTCGATGCGATTTACCAGGCGATTAATCGCGTCACCGAGTACGACGTTGAGCTGGTCAAATATGACCTGACGGCCAAGGGCCACGGCAAAGATGCGCTGGGTCAGGTAGATATCGTGGTTAATTACAACGGCCGCCGCTTCCATGGCGTGGGCCTGGCGACAGATATCGTTGAATCCTCCGCGAAGGCGATGGTGCATGTTCTGAACAACATCTGGCGCGCCGCCGAAGTCGAAAAAGAGTTGCAACGCAAAGCTCAGAATAAAGAGAACAACAAGGAAACCGTGTAATGTCGAAGAATTACCATATTGCTGTGTTGCCGGGTGACGGTATTGGCCCGGAAGTGATGGCACAGGCGCTGAAAGTACTGGAAGCCGTTCGCGCGCGTTTTGCGATGAAAATCACCACCAGCCACTACGACGTGGGTGGTATTGCGATTGATAACCACGGTACACCGCTGCCGAAAGCGACCGTGGAAGGCTGTGAAAATGCCGATGCCGTGCTGTTTGGTTCCGTCGGTGGCCCGAAATGGGAACACCTGCCGCCAGCAGAGCAGCCAGAGCGCGGCGCGCTGCTGCCGCTGCGTAAACACTTCAAGCTGTTCAGCAACCTGCGTCCGGCTAAGCTGTATCAGGGTCTGGAAGAGTTCTGCCCGCTGCGCGCGGATATCGCCGCCAACGGTTTCGACATTCTGTGCGTGCGTGAACTGACCGGCGGGATCTATTTTGGTCAGCCAAAAGGGCGCGAAGGCAGCGGTCAGCATGAAAAAGCTTTCGACACCGAGGTGTATCACCGTTTCGAAATTGAACGTATCGCCCATATCGCCTTTGAGTCTGCGCGTAAGCGCCGCCATAAAGTGACCTCAATTGACAAAGCGAACGTGCTGCAGTCTTCCATTCTGTGGCGCGAGATCGTCAGTGAAGTCGCTAAACAGTATCCGGATGTAGCGCTGTCGCACATGTACATCGACAACGCGACCATGCAGCTGATTAAAGATCCGTCCCAGTTTGACGTGCTGCTGTGCTCCAACCTGTTCGGCGATATTCTCTCTGACGAGTGCGCAATGATCACCGGCTCCATGGGGATGCTGCCATCCGCAAGCCTGAATGAAGAAGGCTTTGGTCTGTACGAGCCTGCGGGCGGCTCCGCGCCGGATATCGCGGGTAAAAACATCGCTAACCCGATTGCGCAGATCCTCTCCCTGGCCCTGCTGCTGCGCTACAGCCTGGATGCAGACGATGCAGCAACCGCAATTGAACACGCCATTAACCGGGCGTTAGAAGAAGGCGTCCGTACCGGCGATTTAGCACGCGGCACGGCGGCAGTCAGTACCGATGAAATGGGCGACATCATTGCCCGCTATGTCGCTGAAGGGGTGTAATCATGGCTAAGACGTTATATGAAAAGTTGTTTGATGCGCACGTTGTTTACGAGGCACCAAACGAAACCCCGCTGCTGTACATTGACCGTCATCTGGTACACGAAGTGACCTCTCCTCAGGCATTTGACGGCCTGCGCGCGCACAAGCGTCCGGTACGTCAGCCGGGTAAAACCTTCGCAACGATGGATCACAACGTTTCCACCCAGACCAAAGACATTAATGCCTCGGGTGAGATGGCGCGTATCCAGATGCAGGAGCTGATTAAGAACTGTAACGATTTTGGCGTTGAGCTGTACGACCTGAACCATCCTTATCAGGGCATCGTCCACGTGATGGGGCCTGAGCAAGGGATCACCTTGCCTGGCATGACCATCGTCTGCGGTGATTCCCATACCGCGACACACGGCGCGTTTGGCGCTCTGGCGTTCGGGATTGGCACCTCAGAGGTTGAACACGTTCTGGCGACGCAGACCCTGAAGCAGGGCCGTGCCAAAACGATGAAGATTGAAGTGAAGGGCAAAGCGGCACCTGGCATTACCGCGAAAGATATCGTGCTGGCGATTATCGGTAAAACCGGCAGCGCAGGCGGTACAGGCCACGTCGTTGAGTTCTGCGGAGACGCTATCCAGGCGCTGAGCATGGAGGGGCGCATGACCCTGTGCAACATGGCCATTGAGATGGGCGCCAAAGCCGGTCTGGTCGCGCCAGATGAAACGACCTTCAACTATGTGAAGGGCCGTCTGCACGCGCCAAAAGGTCAGGATTTTGACGACGCGGTAGCATACTGGAAAACCCTGAAAACCGACGATGGGGCAACGTTTGATACCGTTGTCACGCTGCAGGCAGAAGAGATTGCGCCGCAGGTGACCTGGGGGACCAACCCGGGTCAGGTGATTTCCGTCAACGACTCTATTCCAGATCCTGCTTCCTTTGCCGATCCGGTCGAGCGCGCCAGTGCGGAAAAAGCGCTGGCCTATATGGGGCTGAAGCCCGGCGTGCCGTTGACCGACGTGACCATTGATAAAGTCTTTATCGGTTCTTGCACTAACTCCCGCATCGAAGATTTGCGCGCGGCGGCAGAGATTGCCAAAGGCCGTAAAGTCGCGCCGGGCGTGCAGGCGCTGGTGGTTCCAGGCTCTGGTCCGGTGAAAGCCCAGGCGGAAGCCGAAGGTCTGGATAAGATCTTTATCGAAGCGGGCTTCGAGTGGCGCCTGCCTGGCTGCTCCATGTGTCTGGCCATGAATAACGATCGCCTGAATCCGGGTGAGCGCTGCGCCTCCACCAGCAACCGTAACTTTGAAGGCCGTCAGGGCCGCGGTGGGCGTACCCATCTGGTCAGCCCGGCAATGGCCGCCGCTGCGGCAGTCACCGGCCATTTCGCCGATATTCGCAGCCTGAAATAAGGAGACAATCATGGCAGAGAAATTTACCCAACATACGGGCCGGGTTGTCCCGCTGGACGCCGCTAACGTCGATACTGACGCTATTATTCCGAAACAATTTCTGCAGAAGGTGACGCGTACCGGCTTTGGCGCGCACCTGTTCAACGACTGGCGTTTCCTGGACGACAAAGGCGAAGTGCCTAATCCGGAATTCGTTCTGAACTTCCCTGAGTACAAAGGCGCCTCCATTTTACTGGCCCGAGAAAACTTTGGCTGCGGCTCATCCCGCGAACACGCCCCGTGGGCGCTCACCGATTACGGCTTCAAAGTGGTCATCGCCCCAAGCTTCGCGGATATTTTTTACGGTAACAGCTTCAACAACCAGCTGCTGCCGGTGACGCTGAGCGATGAACAGGTCGATGAGTTGTTCGCGCTGGTTAAGGCGAATCCGGGTATTTCGTTTGAAGTGGATCTGGAAGCGGAAGTGGTGAAAGCCGGGGATAAAACCTACAGCTTCAGCATTGATGCGTTCCGCCGTCACTGCATGCTGAACGGTCTGGACAGCATAGGTTTAACTCTCCAGCACGAAGCGGCGATTGCCACTTACGAAAACAAACAACCTGCATTTATGAAGTAATCCTCCGGCCTGCAGTGCACTCTGCAGGCCGCGTTTTATCCCAATACCCGCCCTCCTTCTGTAAATATTCCCAAACCCAGCCAATAATGACATTATATTTAACGTCAATTTAATGTTTCCTGCGCAGAATAATCGCTCAATCAGTTGGTAGCGGAAATCATCATGGAAAAGAAAAATGGCAATGAGTCTCACATCCGTTCTCGGGAAATACACAAATGCACATTAGTAAGCGTGATAATAAATATTTTACTCACTTGCTTTCAGATAGTTGCAGGAATATTCTCCGGTTCACAGGGATTAATTGCTGATGGGATTCATTCTCTTTCCGATTTATCTTCTGACTTTGTCGTTCTGATTGCGAATAAAAAGAGTCAGAAAGCCTCTGATATCGATCATCATTACGGTCATCTGCGTTTCGAAAACGGTGCAAAGCTTATTATTGGCGCTATTCTGCTGCTCGTGGGGGTCGGGATGCTCTGGTCCGCTGGCAATAAACTGCTTAATCCCGAGACGCATCAGGTGGTGAAAGGGGCCGCTTTGTGGGTGGCGATACTGGCGCTGGTGGTGAAGGAGAGTCTGTTCAGATACATGTTTGCCACGGGAAAACGTATTCAGTCCTCGCTGCTGATAGCCAATGCCTGGCATGCCCGTTCTGACGCAGCGTCGTCAGTGGTTGTCGCCATCGGTATTGCCGGGAATTTAGTGGGCTTTCACGCTATGGACCTGATTGCGGCCCTGATTGTCGGAGTGTTCATCGCCCATATGGGTTACAAATTCTCTGCCGATGCCCTGCACGATCTGATGGACCGTTCGCTTGAACCCGAACTGGAGCACGATATCAAAACGTGTCTTCTCTCAACCGAAGGCGTCACCGGACTCCATGATTTAAAAACCCGCAAGATGGGCGATTTAGCCCTTGTCGATGTCCATCTGGAAGTGAACGGCGAATTAAGCGTAAAAGAAGGGCATCAGATTGCCGTCAATGCCAGAAACAACGTGATGCAAAAATTCAATGTGCTGAACGTGATGACGCATATTGATCCTGCTCGCTAATCGGAACGCATAAATACAGTGTGACGCTACTCATCGTTAAGGTTTCGTTAATTAATCTGCGTCACACTGCATCGCATCAGCTCTCTCATTATTGAGGTAAAAAGCGATGAACCCAACGCTACGTAATACGCTTCCCCATAAAGAAACACCTTTTCTTCGCGTACTGCACATTCTTGTAGCCATACTGGTGCTGGCCCAAATTATCAATTCTAATTTCACCGAAAGCGAGGCCCTCCACGAATCCGGACTGAACGGAATTGTCACCTGGATCCATGTTATCTCAGGGTTTGGTTTAATTTTTTGTGGTATTGCCATGATGGCATGGATGTTAACCCAACGCGGATTTAAGTATTACTACGCCTGGCTGGCGCTGGATTTTCGTGGAATCGTTGAAGATATTCGCACCCTCGCGCAGCGTCAGTTACCTGACGCGCATGCTGGCGGTATGGCGGCAACGGTGCAAGGTCTGGGTGTGCTGGCGCTGCTGGGCGTTGCACTTTGCGGCGCGGCCTGGTTCGTGCTGAACGCCACGCTTGGGCCGGTTTCGTCCGTCACGGAATCCGTCTTAGATTTGCATAAATTCCTGACAGTTTTTATTGAGACATATTTCTGGGCACACGGCTTCATGGGACTCGTTCATATGTACCTGACGCTACGCGCGCAGCGTAAATATCAGTATTCCGAATAAAACGCTTCGCAGAGCCCGGCGCTCCCGGGCTCCGTTTCATTCATCCGATCACACGTCTTTTACGCGGCAGGTCAGCAGGAGCGTCACGACGGATAGCGCCGCAATCATCCAGTAGACCGACGCATGGCCATAGCTTTGCGCTAGCGCCCCCTGAATCACGCCCGCCAGGATCACGCCGGTTGAAATACTGTTGGTAAAAAGCGTCGTTGCCGAGCCTGCACGGCCGGGCATCAGATCCTGGAACCAGAGCATGCCGATCCCGGCAACAATTCCTATAAACACGGCGTTAAACAGCTGCAGCGCCAGCAACGCTTCACGCGAATGGAAAAGGATCAACCCCGCGTAGAACAGTACCCCGGCCGCCACGGCGACGATCATCATCCGACGCTTTCCAAAGCGCTTAACGTAATAGCCCGCCAGAATCATCGCCGGAATTTCCAGCCCGGCAGCGGTTCCCATCAAGATCCCCGCGAGCTTGTCCGGTAAGCCCAGATCGCTGCTGATCCACAGCGGCATATCAATAATGTACATGGTGTTGCAGGTCCACATCAGCGTCGAGGCAATAAACAACATGCGGACGTTCTTGTCCTGCCAGCCGCTCACCTGGGTAACAGGTTTATCCGTCGCCTGTTCGACGCGGGCCACGGACGGCAGTGCGAAGGCTATCAGCGCCAGGCTGATGACAAAAATCCCTGCCGCAATGGAGAACATGGTGGTAAAGCCATAGTTCAACGCCAGCATAAAGGCCAGCGGCGGACCAATGACCCACGCCAGCGAGAGCTGGGCACGCATCACCGAGCTGAACATCACCACTTCCCGCGCGGAGTTATCCGCATATTCACGGGCCAGGGCGAACAGCTGCGGCATAGCGGTGTTCGCCAGCGACGCCAGCAGCACGCCGCAGGTAATGAGCGTCAGATAATGACGATTGAAGGCAAAGAGCAGCGCGTTGCCCACGGCCATGGCGCAGCAAAAGAGGATTAGCCTGCGGCGATCGCCCTGACTGTCCGATCGTTTCGCCAGCGCGAGGCTGACCAGGATCCCGGCAATGGCGTTGACGGTATAAAACAGGCCGACCCAAAACGGCTGCGCCCCTACCTCGCGGCTGAGAAACAGGCTCAGCGTCGGCGCCTGAAGCGCCCCCGCCACGCCCATCATAAAGGCCACCAGCATAAAAGCGGCATACACGCCGTTCAGGCGTCGCCCCATCGTCATCAACCACAGCATGCGCAAGTCCTTGTGAAAGCGAATCGAAATTGGGTGAATAGTAAACGAAAAAAGCCAGCAAAAACATTTTGCTGGCGGGTGATAAGCACCAATACTCAGTCACACATGATCGAGGCGAGTTAGCGGGAAGAGGTCGGTGTCGTAACGTCCCACTGCATCAATTCTTCTAACGTTTTCAGCCGTTGCTCTGCACACCGGCGGGCCAGCCAGGACGATCCTTTTGTCGCTGAAAAGTACTGCTGATAAAACTGACGTGCGGTAGACCTCTTCATAATTTACCTCCTCGCTTCATCGAGGAGAATTATTGGCCTAATATAGGGATAAATAAATTGCTGGTTTTTTGTCAGGAGTTCCCCTTTTATGCCTTCCGGTCGTCTGCAACAACAGTTTATCCGCCTCTGGCAGTGCTGCGAGGGGCAATCGCAGGAGACCACGCTCAACGAGCTGGCGGACCTGCTTAGCTGTTCCCGCCGCCATATGCGCACGCTGCTCAACACCATGCAGCAGCAGGGGTGGTTAAGCTGGGAAGCGGAAGCGGGACGCGGCAAACGCTCGCGACTGACCTTCCTGTATACCGGACTGGCGTTGCAGCAGCAGCGCGCAGAAGATCTGCTCGAACAGGACCGCATCGATCAGCTGGTCCAGCTGGTGGGCGACAAGGCCGCCGTGCGCCAGATGCTGGTCTCCCATCTCGGACGCAGCTTTCGTCAGGGCCGACACATTCTGCGGGTGCTCTACTACCGTCCGATGAAAAATCTTTTGCCCGGCACGGCGTTACGCCGCTCGGAAACCCACATGGCCCGACAAATCTTCAGCGGCCTGACGCGCATAAATGAGGAAAACGGGGAACTGGAGGCGGATATTGCCCATCACTGGCAGCAGCTTTCCCCGCGCCACTGGCGCTTCTTCTTACGCCCCGGCATCCACTTTCACCACGGCCGCGAGCTGGAAATGCACGACGTCATCGCCTCTCTGGAACGCGCCCGCAGGCTGCCGCTCTACTCGCATATTTCGCGCATCCATTCCCCCACGGCCTGGACGCTGGACATTGAGCTGTCGCAGCAGGACAAGTGGCTTCCCTGGCTGCTGGGCTATGTACCGTCGATGATTTTGCCCGGCGAGTGGGAATCGATGAACAATTTTGCCAGCCTGCCAATTGGCACCGGGCCCTACGCCGTGTCCCGCAATAACAGCAACCAGCTGAAAATCCGCGCGTTCGATGACTACTTTGGCTATCGGGCGCTGATCGACGAAGTGAACGTGTGGGTATTGCCTGATCTCAATGAAGACCTGAGCTGCGGTCTGACGCTTGAAGGCCCCACCACCGGAGAAAAGGCCGTGGAGAGCCGCCTGGAGGAAGGATGCTACTATCTCCTGTTTGACCGCCGCACCCACCGCGGGGCAAACCAGGGCGTCCGCAAGTGGATCAGCCACGTGCTGTCCCCTTCCAATCTGATCTACCATGCGGAAGAGCAGTACCAGACATACTGGTTTCCGGCCTACGGTCTGCTTCCGCGCTGGCACCACGCCCGGCCGTCGCACTGCGACAAACCCGCAGGGCTGGAGTCCATCACCCTGACCTACTACCGCGAGCACGTGGAGCATCGTTTTATCGCGAGGATCATGACCCGCTTGCTGGCAGCCGAGGGGGTCAAGTTAGAGGTAAGAGAAGTGGACTATGACGAATGGCATCAGGGAGAGATCGCCAGCGATATCTGGCTCAACAGCGCTAATTTTACCCTGCCGCTCGATTTTTCATTATTTTCACATCTGTATGAAGTACCGCTGATCCAGCACTGCATCGATCGGGACTGGCAGCAGGACGCCGCCCTGTGGCGATCGGGCGAGATGAACCTTGCCGTTTGGTGCCAGCAGCTGCTGGCCGAGCAGGCGATCGTCCCGCTGATCCACCACTGGCTGATGATCCAGGGCCAGCGCAGCATGCGCGGCCTGCGGATGAACACCCTGGGCTGGTTTGATTTTAAATCCGCCTGGTTTGCGCCCCCGGAGCCATAACGCTTTCGTAATATTCACCAAATCATTACAATAGCGCCGTTCTCAACGGGGTGCTGCATCACAGATGTGCGCTGAGATAATACCCGTCGAACCTGATCCGGATAACGCCGGCGAAGGGATTTGAGGCTGTCGCTCAAAATCCTTTGCCACTCAACCTTGAGGTGCAAAGTGTTAAAAAAAGTTCTTCCCCTGCTGGCGCTGTTTGCGCTGCCTGCTTTTGCGAAGCCCGTCCTGACGGTCTACACCTATGACTCCTTCTCTGCCGACTGGGGCCCTGGCCCGGTGGTTAAAAAAGCCTTTGAAGCGGACTGTAACTGCGAGCTGAAGTTCGTGGCTCTGGAAGATGGCGTGTCGCTGCTCAACCGTCTGCGTATGGAAGGGAAAAACAGCAAGGCCGACGTGGTGCTCGGGCTGGATAACAACCTGCTGGAAGCCGCCTCGCAAACCAAACTGTTTGCCAAAAGCGGCGTAGCGGCAAATGCCGTTAACGTGCCGGGCGGCTGGAAAAACGACACCTTTGTGCCGTTCGACTATGGCTACTTTGCTTTTGTTTACGACAAAAATAAGCTGAAAAACCCGCCGAAGAGCCTGAAAGAGCTGGTGGAAAGTGACCAGAAATGGCGCGTGATTTATGAAGATCCGCGCACCAGTACGCCAGGCCTGGGCCTGCTGCTGTGGATGCAAAAGGTTTATGGGGATAAAGCGCCGGAGGCGTGGCAGAAACTGGCCGCTAAAACCGTCACCGTCACCAAAGGCTGGAGCGAAGCCTACGGCCTGTTCCTCAAAGGCGAAAGCGACCTGGTGCTGAGCTACACCACCTCTCCGGCCTACCACATTATCGCCGAGAAGAAAGATAACTACGCTGCCGCTAATTTTGCTGAAGGGCACTATCTGCAGGTGGAAGTGGCCGCGCGTACCGCTGCCAGCAAACAGCCGGAGCTGGCCGAGAAGTTCCTGAAGTTTATGGTTTCACCGGCGTTCCAGAATGCGATTCCCGCAGGCAACTGGATGTATCCGGTTACGAACGTTGCGCTGCCCGCAGGTTTCGAGCAGCTGACCAAACCAAACACCTCGCTGGAGTTTACGCCGCAGCAGGTCGCCGCGCAGCGTGCAGCATGGGTAAGTGAATGGCAACGCGCCGTCAGCCGTTGATTCCCGGCTGGTTACTTCCCGGGCTGCTCGCCGCCACAGTGATGGTGGCGGTCAGCCTGGGGGCTTTTCTTGCACTGTGGTTTAACGCGCCAGAGAGCGACCTGCTCGCCCTCTGGCACGACAGCTACCTCTGGCACGTTATCCGGTTCTCCTTCTGGCAGGCGTCCCTTTCAGCCCTGCTGTCGGCGATCCCGGCCATTTTTCTGGCGCGCGCCCTGTATCGGCGGCGTTTTCCCGGCAGGCTGGCACTGCTGCGCCTGTGCGCCATGACGCTGATCCTGCCCGTGCTGGTGGCGGTATTTGGTATCCTCAGCGTTTACGGTCGCCAGGGCTGGCTGGCTTCGCTGTTCGGCCAGCTTGGTCTGGAATGGTCATTCTCTCCTTACGGACTGCAGGGCATTCTGCTCGCGCACGTGTTTTTCAATATGCCGATGGCAACGCGCCTCTTCTTGCAGGCGCTGGAGAACATTCCCGGCGAGCAGCGCCAGGTTGCTGCCCAGCTCGGCATGCGCGGCGTGTCGTTCTTCCGCTTTGTCGAATGGCCGTGGCTGCGCCGCCAGATCCCGCCCGTCGCGGCGTTAATCTTTATGCTCTGCTTTGCCAGCTTTGCCACCGTGCTGTCGCTCGGCGGCGGGCCGCAGGCCACCACTATTGAGCTGGCGATTTACCAGGCGCTGAGTTACGACTACGATCCCGGTCGCGCCGCGCTGCTGGCGATGGTGCAGATGGCGTGCTGCCTTGTGCTGGTCCTTTTGAGCCAGCGGCTGAGTAAAGCCATTCCCGCGGGCAGTAATCAAATAACCGGCTGGCGCGATCCGCAGGACAGCCTGCACAGCCGCGTTACCGATTTTATCCTGATCGCGCTGGCGCTCCTGCTTCTGCTGCCGCCGCTGATGGCCGTTATCGTTGACGGACTGAACCTCAATCTCATGGCAGTCCTGCAACAGCCCGTTCTCTGGCAGGCCACCTGGACCTCGCTGCGTATCGCGCTGGCTGCCGGATTACTGTGCGTCCTCCTGACCATGATGCTGCTGTGGAGCAGCCGTGAGCTCTACGCCCGCCAGGCGCAAAAAGCCGGACAAATGCTGGAGCTGACGGGCATGCTGATCCTGGCGATGCCGGGCATCGTGCTGGCAACGGGCTTCTTTTTACTGTTTAACAGCACCTTCGGCATGCCGGAAAGGGCCGATGGCATTGTGATTTTCACCAACGCCTTAATGGCCATCCCCTACGCGCTTAAGGTGCTGGAAAACCCGATGCGCGACGTCAACAGCCGCTACGATTTGCTGTGTCAGTCGCTGGGCATGCAAGGCTGGCAGCGGCTGAAGGTAGTCGAACTGCGCGCGCTAAAACGCCCGCTGGCGCAGGCGCTGGCGTTTGCCTGCGTGCTCTCTATTGGAGACTTTGGCGTCGTGGCGCTGTTCGGCAATGACGATTTCCGCACGCTGCCGTACTGGCTTTATCAGCAAATCGGCTCTTACCGCAGTCAGGACGGCGCGGTCACCGCGCTGTTACTGCTGCTGCTGTGCTTTGCCTTATTTACCGTTATCGAAAAACTCCCGGGGCGAGATGTTAAAACTGACTGATGTAACCTGGCTCTATCAGCATCTGCCGATGCGCTTCACGCTCTCCGTTCAGCAGGGCGAGCGGATTGCGGTGCTTGGCCCAAGCGGTGCCGGGAAAAGCACCTTGCTCAATTTGATCGCCGGTTTTCTGCAACCTGCCAGCGGGTCGATAGCCATCGATAATCGTGATTTCACCAACGCCCCTCCGGCTAAACGTCCTGTGTCGATGCTGTTTCAGGAAAACAACCTCTTCACCCATCTGACGGTGCGGCAAAACATCGCGCTGGGAATGCATCCGGGGCTCAGGCTGAACGATGCCCAACGCGAAAAACTTGAAGTGATTGCCGGACAGATGGGGATCACCGAATTCATCGACAGGCTGCCGGGCGAGCTCTCCGGCGGCCAGCGTCAGCGCGTGGCGCTGGCGCGTTGTCTGGTGCGCGAGCAGCCGCTGCTGCTGCTGGATGAGCCCTTCTCGGCGCTCGATCCCGCGCTGCGTCAGGAGATGCTCGCCCTGGTGCAGGAGGTCTGCCAGCGTCAGCAGCTTACGATGCTGATGGTTTCGCACAGTATTGAGGATGCAGCACGGATTGCGCCGAGATCGGTGGTCGTTGCAGAAGGGCGAATTGCGTGGGATGGGAAGACGGAAGAGCTGCTCAGTGGTCAAGCGGGGGCGTCTTCACTGTTGGGCATTCGTGCGGTCTGATGCCATCACCCTGGCCCTCTCCCACTGGGAGAGGGCAATAGTCCTTAACGACTGACCACTTTTAATAAAATCTCACCGTACACCGGCATCAGCGGGTGACGAATCAGCGCGACAAGGGCTACCGCAGCTACACCCAGCGTCAGCGGGGCCAGCCACAAAAGACGAGAGCGCGGAAGATAGCGCGTCAGGCGATCGACGCTCGCTTTCGCGCTGCGCCACAGCCGCCAGCAGAGCCAGACCGCCAGCCACAGCAGCACCGCCGTGCCCAGCAGCAGCCACTTGAACTCACCGCTTTGCATACCGTCAGGAATATCGATGGCCGCGCCCGCCAGGATCCCCGGCAGGAAATAGAACGGCGGCCAAAAGACGCAGCCGATGATGTTCGGCACCACAAACTTCGCGACGGGGAGATCCAGCATCCCGGCCACCATCGGCACCAGCGGACGCGTTGGCCCAACAAAGCGGCCCACGAGGATGGTAAACATGCTGTGCTGGTGCAGCGCATGCTCGGTTTTATCCAGCAACGCTTTGTTCTTTTTCATGAACGACCAGCGGTGCAGCGGCTTCTTAAAGCGCCAGCCCAGCCAGAAGGAGATCCAGTCCCCCAGCAGACAGCCGATAATCCCGGCCAGCCATGCCTGCCAGAAATTGACCTCACCGCTGCCGATCAGCGCCCCAAGCCCCGCCATCATCACGGTGCCGGGCAGAATTAACCCGACAAGGGCCAGCGATTCCAGAAACGCCACCAGCGCCACGGCGATGAGCGAGTACATAACGGACTGGGTAATAAAGTGTTCCAGCAATGCCTGCATAACTATTCCGGTCAGAAAACGAATCAGCGATTCTGCTTAGCGCCCCGCACCGCGTCAAGGCAACAATTGTCTGAATAGTTTACAGGTTGCTTCCCGCATTCACCTGTTTGTTTATCTTTTTTTACCGTTTATTCACATCCCGCGCGGAATTCACTGGGGCTGGCACCGGTGCATTTTTTAAATACGCGGGAGAAATAGAGCTGATCCTCAAAGCCCACGTTGCGCCCCACGGTGGCGATGGGCATCCGGGTGGTGCTGAGCAGCAGCTTCGCCTGGCTGATGCGCTGATCCTCGCGCCAGCTCAACACGCTGACGCCAAGCTGCTGGCGGAACAGGTGCGACAGCCGCGACGGCGACAGGCAGACGTGCTGGGCGACGCTGGCAATATCAAACTGGCTATCGGCCAGGTGGTCGCTGATGTACTGGCAGGCGTCGCGCACGCGGTTATCCAGCGGTGGGTTAAGCGACGCGTTAATCGCCTCCATCCGCCGCAGCAGCAGCTGTTCAAGGAGGTTTATCGCCAGCAGTTCGGCATAGCGTCCACCAGCCTGCCCCGCCTCGATAATCTGCGCAAAAAGCTCGCGAAACTGCGCCAGATGCACCTCATCCGGGCGATAAAACCCGGTGTGTGCAAAAATAGCCGGCCAGGAAAGCCACTCCTGCCAGTAGGCGCGCGGACGGAAGTAGACCCACTGGTGATACCACTCTTTGGCATCCGGATGACGGCCATAGTGGTGGATCTCCCCCGGCGGGAACAGCAGGATATCCCCCGGGCGGCAGACGAACTGCTGGTCACCGTTCTTGATGATCCCTTCCCCCCGCACGGTCAGGTTGAGGATATACCCTTTCATTCCGAGCGGTCGGTCGACGTAAAAGTCGAGATATCCCTCAGCCTCGATAGGGGTCAGCCCCGCCACAAGGTGCGCGTTAAACGAGTATCCCGGCAGCAGGGGATCGTTCTGCGTTTCGGCCATAGATTCAGTTCTCCCAAGGGTCCTGAAGGAAACCAATTGTCCATATCACTAAATGCAGGTTAAAAATGGCCCGCGAAAAGATCCAAAAAGCATCACGCCGCTTTTACGTCCGCCATGTTTCAGCCTTTCCCCCTGATTTCTCCGCCAGAGCAGACAGATAACCAGTAACAAAAGTGTCTATAAGTGCGGCAGAAATGTCCACATTGAATATTTGCACGGCGTCACACTTTCCGTCGTAACAGCAATTTAGTCCATAAGATTAGCGGATCCTGCCTGACGACTTTTGTCCCCAGTCTCTAATGTTCTTCCATACCTGTTTTTTCGATGGAGCAACACCATGGCAATTGCGATTGGCCTCGATTTTGGCAGCGATTCAGTTCGCGCGCTGGCAGTGGACTGTACGTCCGGCCAGGAGATAGCAACCAGCGTTGAGTGGTATCCGCGCTGGCAAGAGGGGCGCTACTGCGATGCGCCAAACAACCAGTTCCGTCACCACCCGCGGGACTACATCGAGTCGATGGAAGCGGCGCTCAAAACCGTTCTGGCGGACCTGACCGACGCCCAGCGGGCCGATGTTGTGGGGATTGGCGTCGACAGCACCGGCTCTACGCCTGCCCCTGTCGATGCCGAAGGCCGCGTGCTGGCGCTGCGCCCGGAGTTTGCCGACAACCCGAACGCCATGTTCGTGCTGTGGAAAGACCATACCGCCGTGGAAGAGGCCGAAGCCATCACCCGCTTATGCCATCAGCCGGGCAAAACGGACTACTCACGTTATATCGGCGGGATTTACTCCAGCGAGTGGTTCTGGGCCAAGATCCTGCACGTCACCCGCGCGGACGCGTCTGTCGCACAGGCAGCGGCGTCATGGATTGAGCTATGCGACTGGGTGCCTGCCCTGCTCTCCGGCACCACGCGCCCGCAGGATATCCGCCGCGGCCGCTGCAGCGCCGGGCATAAATCCCTGTGGCATGAAAGCTGGGGCGGCCTGCCTCCGGCCGCGTTCTTTGATGAGCTCGACCCGATCGTCAACAAGAGCCTGTCATACCCGCTGTTTACCGACACCTTCACCGCCGATATTCCCGTCGGCACCCTCTGCGAAGAGTGGGCGACGCGCCTCGGCCTGCCGCGAAACGTGGCGATCTCCGGCGGCGCCTTTGACTGCCATATGGGCGCCGTGGGCGCGGGCGCACAGCCAAACACGCTGGTCAAAGTCATCGGGACTTCCACCTGCGACATCCTGACGGCGGATAAAGCCACCGTCGGCGACCGCGCGGTAAAAGGCATCTGCGGGCAGGTTGACGGCAGCGTGGTGCCGGACTTCATCGGCCTGGAAGCCGGTCAGTCCGCGTTTGGTGATATCTACGCCTGGTTTGGCCGCGTGCTGGGCTGGCCGCTAGACCAGCTGGCGGCGGCGCATCCTGAACTGAAAACACAGATAGCCGAGAGCAAAAAGCAGCTCCTGCCGCAGCTCACCGAAGCCTGGGCAAAAAATCCGTCTCTCGATCACCTCCCGGTGGTGCTGGACTGGTTTAACGGCCGTCGTACGCCGTTCGCCAACCAGCGTCTGAAAGGGGTGATCGCGGATCTCAACCTGGCAACCGACGCGCCTGCGCTGTTCGGCGGCCTGATTGCCGCAACGGCCTTCGGCGCCCGCGCGATTATGGAGTGCTTCACCGGGCAGGGCATCGACGTGAATAACGTGATGGCGCTGGGCGGTATTGCCCGTAAAAACCCGGTGATCATGCAGGCCTGCTGCGACGTGCTGAACCGTCCGCTGCAGATTGTGGCCTCCGATCAGTGCTGCGCGCTGGGCGCGGCGATTTTCGCCGCCGTGGCCGCAGGGGTCCATGCGGATATCCCGACCGCGCAGCAGCATATGGCGAGCGCTGTCGAAAATACGCTCCAGCCGCGTGCCCAGCAGGCACAACGCTTTGAACAGCTTTATCAGCGCTACCAGCAATGGGCAAAAAGCGCCGAACTTCACTATCTCCCTGTCGCCGCCCCGACCAAAAGCGCCGCGGACACTACGGCAACCCTGACCCATTAAGGACACGATGATGACCATTTTTAATAACTATGAAGTGTGGTTTGTGATTGGCAGCCAGCATCTGTACGGACCGGAAGCGCTGCAGCAGGTGACAAAACACGCGGAGCACGTCGTTAACGCGCTGAATGCGGAAGCCAAGCTGCCGTGCAAACTGGTGCTGAAACCCCTGGGCACAACGCCGGACGAAATCACTCACATCTGCCGCGACGCCAACTACGACGATAAATGCGCCGGTCTGGTGGTGTGGCTGCACACCTTCTCCCCCGCAAAAATGTGGATCAACGGCCTGTCTATCCTGAACAAACCGCTGCTGCAGTTCCACACCCAGTTCAACGCCTCCCTGCCGTGGGACAGCATCGACATGGACTTTATGAACCTGAACCAGACCGCGCACGGCGGCCGCGAGTTCGGCTTCATCGGCGCGCGTATGCGTCAGCAGCATGCGGTCGTGACTGGCCACTGGCAGGATGGCAAAGCGCAACAACGTATCGGCTCCTGGATGCGCCAGGCAGTCTCTAAGCAGGATACCCGCCACCTGAAAGTGGTGCGTTTCGGCGACAACATGCGTGAAGTAGCGGTCACCGACGGCGACAAAGTGGCCGCGCAGATCAAGTTCGGCTTCTCCGTGAATACCTGGGCCGTGGGCGACCTGGTGCAGGTGGTGAATGAAATCAGCGATGGCGACGTGAGCGCGCTGGTGGACGAATACGAAAGCAGCTACCGCCTGACGCCTGCGGCACAAATCAACGGCGACAAGCGCCAGAACGTGCTGGACGCGGCGCGCATCGAGCTGGGCATGAAGCGCTTCCTGGAACAGGGCGGTTTCCACGCCTTTACCACCACCTTTGAAGATCTCCACGGTCTGAAACAACTGCCGGGTCTGGCAGTACAACGCCTGATGCAGCAGGGCTACGGCTTTGCGGGCGAAGGCGACTGGAAAACTGCCGCTCTGCTTCGCATCATGAAGGTGATGTCGACCGGTCTGCAGGGCGGCACCTCCTTTATGGAGGACTACACCTACCACTTCGAAAACGGCAACGATCTGGTGCTCGGCTCACACATGCTGGAAGTCTGCCCTTCCATCGCGGTAGAGGAAAAACCGATCCTGGACGTGCAGTACCTCGGTATTGGCGGTAAAGCCGATCCGGCGCGTCTGATCTTCAACACCCGCACGGGCCCGGCCATCAACGCCAGCCTGATCGATCTCGGCGATCGTTTCCGCCTGCTGGTGAACTGCGTCGATGCGGTTGAAACGCCACACTCCCTGCCGAAACTGCCGGTCGCCAACGCCCTGTGGAAAGCACAGCCAGATCTGCCGACCGCGTCAGAAGCCTGGATCCTGGCCGGCGGCGCGCACCATACCGTCTTCAGCCACGCGCTGGATCTGAACGACATGCGTCAGTTCGCCGAGCTGCATGATATCGAGCTGACCGTCATTGATAACGATACCCGCCTGCCCGCCTTCAAGGACGCGCTGCGCTGGAACGAAGTCTATTACGGTTCAAAACGCTAAAGCACGGAATGCCCGGTGGCGCCGCGTTTACCGGGCCTACGATCCTGTAGGCCGGATAAGCGAAGCGCCATCCGGCACTGGAGACAACAATGTTAGAAGAGCTCAAACGCCAGGTGCTCGAAGCCAACCTGGCGCTGCCGAAACATAATCTGGTGACCCTGACCTGGGGCAACGTCAGCGCCGTTGACCGCGAAAAAGGCGTGTTCGTGATCAAGCCTTCCGGCGTCGATTACTCGGTAATGACCGCAGACGATATGGTCGTTGTCAGCATCGAAACAGGTGAAGTGGTGGAAGGAAACAAAAAACCGTCCTCCGATACGCCGACCCACCGCCTGCTGTACCGCTCATTCCCGACCATCGGCGGTATCGTGCATACCCATTCACGCCATGCCACCATCTGGGCGCAGGCGGGCCAGTCCATCCCGGCGACCGGCACCACCCACGCGGATTACTTTTACGGCACTATTCCCTGCACGCGTCTGATGACCGATGCAGAAATCAACGGCGAGTATGAGTGGGAAACCGGCAACGTGATCGTTGAAACCTTCGAAAAACGGGGAATCGACGCGGCGCAAATGCCCGGCGTGCTGGTGCACTCCCACGGCCCGTTTGCCTGGGGGAAAAACGCAGAAGACGCGGTGCATAACGCCATCGTACTCGAAGAGATCGCCTATATGGGGATCTTCTGTCGCCAGCTGGCGCCGCAGCTGCCGGATATGCAGCAAACCCTGCTGGATAAGCATTACCTGCGCAAACACGGCGCGAAGGCCTACTACGGGCAGTAAACTGTATATAAACCCAGCATTAAAATCTTAACCAGGCTATAATCAGGCCTGGTTTTGTTTTCTGGGATAACGGCGTGGCGCAGGTGCAAGAAGGCTTTTTACTGACCCGACACTGGCGGGATACCCCTCAGGGCACCGAGGTCGCGTTCTGGCTGGCGACGGACAACGGTCCGCTGCACGTGACGCTCCCCCCGCAGGAATCCGTGGCTTTTATTCCGGAAGCTCACGTCGAAAAAGTGAAAGAGCTGCTGCGCGGCGAAAACGGCTGGCGCATCACTCCGCTTGAGCTGAAAGATTTCCACCGTCAGCCGGTTTACGGCCTCTACTGTCGCGCCCATCGTCAGCTGATGCGCTATGAAAAACTGCTGCGCGAAGCAGACGTGACGCTCTACGAAGCGGATATCCGCCCACCGGAACGCTTTCTGATGGAGCGGTTTATTACCGCGCCCGTCTGGGTGGACGGCACCGCGCATAACGGCAGCCTCGTTAATGCGCGGCTGAAGCCGAACCCGCACTACCGCCCGCCGCTGAAGTGGGTATCACTGGATATCGAAACCACCCGCCACGGCGAACTGTACTGCATCGGTCTGGAAGGCTGCGGCGATCGGGTTGTCTATATGCTCGGGCCGCCGAATGGTAATGCCTCCGCGCTGGATTTCCGGCTTGAGTACGTCAGCAGCCGCCCGCAGCTGCTGGAAAAGCTTAACCAGTGGTTTGCCGACTACGATCCCGACGTCCTGATCGGCTGGAACGTGGTGCAGTTCGATCTGCGCGTGCTGCAAAAGCACGCCGAGCGTTACCGCATTCCGCTGATGCTCGGTCGCGGCAACAGCGAGCTGGAATGGCGCGAGCACGGTTTTAAGAACGGCGTCTTCTTCGCACAGGCGAACGGTCGCCTGATTATCGACGGCATTGAGGCGCTGAAATCCGCCTTCTGGAACTTCTCTTCATTCTCCCTCGAAGCGGTGGCGCAGGAGCTGCTTGGTGAAGGTAAATCCATCGACAACCCCTGGGACAGAATGGACGAGATCGACCGGCGCTTTAACGAAGACAAACCGGCGCTCGCCACCTATAACCTGAAAGACTGCGAGCTGGTCACGCAGATATTCCATAAAACCGAGATTATGCCGTTCCTGCTGGAGCGCGCGACGGTGAACGGCCTGGCAGCTGACAGACACGGCGGCTCCGTGGCGGCTTTCAGCCACCTCTATTTTCCGCGGATGCACCGGGCAGGATACGTCGCCCCCAACCTTGGGGACGTGCCGCCGCAGGCCAGCCCCGGCGGATATGTCATGGACTCCCGGCCAGGATTGTATGACTCCGTTCTGGTGCTGGACTACAAAAGCCTCTACCCGTCGATAATTCGCACCTTCCTGATCGACCCCGTCGGGCTGGTGGAAGGCCTGGCCCAGCCGGATGATGAACACAGCACCGAAGGCTTCCTCGGCGCACGCTTCTCGCGGGAAAAACACTGTCTGCCTGAGATAGTGGGAAACATCTGGCACGGCCGAGATGAGGCCAAGCGCCACGGCAACAAGCCGCTATCGCAGGCGCTGAAAATCATCATGAACGCCTTTTACGGCGTGCTGGGCACCAGCGCCTGCCGCTTCTTTGACCCGCGGCTGGCGTCGTCGATCACCATGCGCGGACACGAGATCATGCGCCAGACTAAAGCGCTGATTGAGTCCCGGGGCTATGACGTCATCTACGGCGACACGGACTCCACCTTTGTATGGCTTAAGGGCACTCATTCAGAAGAAGACGCCGCGCAAATCGGCAAAGCGCTGGTTGCCTTCGTGAACAACTGGTGGCAGGAACATCTGCAGAAAGCGCGCTTAACCAGCGCGCTGGAGCTGGAATTTGAAACCCATTTTGCCCGCTTTTTAATGCCCACCATTCGCGGTACCGATCAGGGCAGCAAGAAGCGCTACGCCGGGCTGATTCAGGAAGGCGACGCGCAGCGGATGGTCTTCAAAGGGCTGGAGACGGTACGTACCGACTGGACGCCGCTGGCGCAGCAGTTCCAGCAGACGCTTTATCTGCGGGTGTTCCGCAATGAGCCGTATCAGGACTACGTGCGCGAGACGATAGCCAGCCTGATGGCGGGCGAACTTGACGCGCAGCTGGTGTACCGCAAGCGTCTGCGCCGTCCGCTGGCGGAGTACCAGCGTAACGTTCCTCCGCACGTCCGCGCCGCGCGCCTGGCGGATGAAGAAAACGTCCGCCGCGGCCGCGCGCCGCAGTATCAGAACCGGGGGACCATCAAATACGTCTGGACGATTAACGGCCCGGAACCTGTGGATTATCAGCACTCGCCTCTGGATTATGAACACTATCTGACGCGTCAGCTTCAGCCGGTTGCCGACGGAATTTTGCCCTTCATCGACGATGATTTTGCTACACTGGTTACAGGGCAACTTGGCCTATTTTGACGCGTGACGAAATGGCTGCCATCCAGTACCATAGCGCCCTTTCCATTCCCGGACCCATTTTTCGATGACCGTTTTTTCTGACGGTAGTCGAACTATTGCCTGCAATTAAAGATTAGAGCCGAACAACTATGCCTTTTACACTTGGTCAACGCTGGATCAGCGATACAGAAAGCGAACTTGGATTAGGAACCGTCGTAGCAATCGATACGCGTATGGTTACCCTCCTCTTCCCTGCCACCGGTGAAAACCGTCTGTACGCTCGCAATGACTCCCCTGTAACCCGCGTGATGTTTAATCCGGGTGACACCGTGACCAGCCATGACGGCTGGCAGCTCAAGATTGAAGACGTAAAAGAAGAGAATGGACTGCTCGCCTACATCGGGACTCGCCTGGACACCGACGAGTCAAATGTCATCCTGCGTGAAGTGTTGCTCGACAGCAAGCTGGTGTTCAGCAAGCCGCAGGACCGCCTGTTTGCCGGGCAAATCGACCGTATGGATCGCTTCTCCCTGCGCTATCGCGCGCGTAAGTTCCAGAGTGAACAGTACCGCATGCCGTGGAGCGGTCTGCGCGGCCAGCGCACCAGCCTGATCCCCCACCAGCTGAACATCGCCCATGACGTGGGCCGTCGTCACGCGCCGCGCGTGCTGCTGGCAGATGAGGTGGGGCTGGGTAAAACCATTGAAGCGGGCATGATACTGCATCAACAGCTGCTTTCCGGCGCTGCCGAACGCGTGCTGATTGTGGTGCCAGAAACCCTGCAGCACCAGTGGCTGGTTGAAATGCTGCGCCGCTTTAACCTGCGTTTCTCCCTGTTCGACGACGAACGCTATGCCGAGGCGCAGCATGATGCGGACAACCCGTTTGAAACCGAACAGCTGGTGATCTGTTCCCTGGACTTCGTGCGCCGCAGCAAGCAGCGTCTTGAGCACCTGTGCGATGCCGAGTGGGATCTGATGGTGGTCGACGAAGCGCACCACCTGGTCTGGAGCGAAGACGCGCCGAGCCGCGAATATATGGCTATCGAGCAGCTTGCCGAGCGCGTGCCTGGCGTCCTGCTGCTGACCGCAACGCCGGAACAGCTGGGTCTGGAAAGCCACTTCGCCCGTCTGCGCCTGCTCGATCCAAACCGTTTCCACGACTTCGGGCAATTTGTGGAAGAACAGAATAATTACCGTCCGGTGGCGGATGCCGTCGCGCTGCTGCTGGCGGGCAAGCGTCTTTCTGATGACGAACTCAACACCCTGAGCGATCTGATTGGCGAGCAGGATATCGAGCCGCTTTTGCAGGCCGCTAACAGCGACAGCGAGAACGCGGAATCCGCGCGCAAAGAACTGATCGACATGCTGATGGATCGCCACGGCACCAGCCGCGTCCTGTTCCGTAACACCCGTAACGGCGTCAAAGGCTTCCCGAAACGCGAGCTGCACACCATCAAGCTGCCGCTGCCGACGCAATATCAGACGGCGATTAAAGTCTCCGGCATTATGGGCGCGCGCAAAACGCAGGAAGAGCGCGCTCGCGACATGCTCTACCCGGAACAAATCTACCAGGAATTTGAAGGCGATACCGGCACCTGGTGGAACTTCGATCCGCGCGTAGAGTGGCTGATGGGCTACCTGACCGCGCACCGTTCCCAGAAGGTGCTGGTGATCTGCGCCAAGGCGGCCACCGCGCTGCAGCTGGAGCAGGTCCTGCGCGAGCGCGAAGGCATTCGCGCCGCCGTGTTCCACGAAGGCATGTCCATCGTTGAACGCGACCGCGCCTCGGCGTGGTTTGCCGAAGAGGACAGCGGCGCTCAGGTTATGCTTTGCTCTGAAATCGGTTCTGAAGGCCGTAACTTCCAGTTCGCCAGCAACCTGGTGATGTTCGATCTGCCGTTTAACCCCGATCTGCTGGAGCAGCGTATCGGCCGTCTGGACCGTATCGGTCAGGCCCATGATATTCAGATCCACGTGCCGTATCTGGAAAAAACGGCCCAGTCCGTGCTGGTGCGCTGGTTCCACGAAGGTCTGGACGCGTTTGAACATACCTGCCCGACGGGCCGCACCATTTACGATCAGGTGCATGGCGATCTGATCGGCTACCTGGCCGCGCCGGAAAACACCGACGGCTTTGACGATCTGATTAAGTCCTGTCGTGAGAAGCACGACGCGCTAAAAGCGCAGCTGGAACAGGGCCGCGACCGCCTGCTTGAGATCCACTCCAACGGCGGTGAAAAAGCGCAGGCGCTTGCCGAAAGCATTGAAGAACAAGATGATGACACCAGTCTGATCAGCTTCTCCATGAACCTGTTCGACATCGTCGGCATTAACCAGGACGACCGCGGCGAGAACCTGATTGTCCTGACCCCGTCCGATCACATGCTGGTTCCGGATTTCCCGGGCCTGCCGGAAGATGGCTGTACCATCACCTTCGAGCGCGATGTGGCGCTGTCCCGCGAAGATGCCCAGTTTATCACCTGGGAACACCCGCTGATCCGCAACGGTCTGGACCTGATCCTCTCCGGCGATACCGGCAGCAGCACCATCTCCCTGTTGAAGAACAAGGCGCTGCCGGTGGGTACCCTGCTGCTGGAGCTGATCTACGTTGTGGAAGCGCAGGCGCCGAAACAGCTGCAGCTCAACCGCTTCCTGCCGCCAACGCCTGTCCGCCTGCTGCTGGACAAAAACGGTACGAACCTGGCGGGACAGGTTGAATTCGAGAGCTTCAACCGACAGCTGAGCGCGGTGAACCGCCATACCGGCAGCAAGCTGGTTAACGCGGTCCAGCAGGACGTGCACGCTATTCTGCAACAGGGCGAAACCCAGATTGAGAAAGCGGCCAGAGCGCTGATTGATGCCGCGCGCGCGGAAGCCGACGAGAAACTTTCTGCTGAGCTGTCGCGTCTGGAAGCGTTGAAGGCCGTGAACCCTAACATCCGTGACGACGAACTGGCAGCGATTGAAAGCAACCGTCAGCAGGTGCTGGAAAGCCTCAATCAGGCTAGCTGGCGCCTGGATGCCCTGCGTCTTATCGTTGTGACGCATCAGTAACCGGAGCGCAAGATGGTGATGGAGCCGTACAATCCGCCGCAGGATCCCTGGCTGGTCATTCTGTATCAGGATGAACACATTATGGTGGTCAACAAGCCCAGCGGGCTGTTGTCCGTGCCGGGTCGTCTGGACGAGCACAAAGACAGCGTGATGACGCGCATTCAGCGCGATTATCCTCAGGCGGAGTCTGTCCATCGCCTGGACATGGCGACCAGCGGCGTGATTGTGGTGGCGCTGAACAAAGCGGCGGAACGCGAGCTGAAGCGCCAGTTCCGCGAGCGCGAGCCGAAGAAGCAGTATGTCGCCCGCGTCTGGGGTCACCCGGCGCAGGCCGAAGGGCTGGTGGATTTACCGCTGATCTGCGACTGGCCGAACCGGCCAAAGCAGAAGGTGTGTTATGAAACCGGCAAGGCCGCGCAGACCGAGTACGAAGTGCTTGAGTACGCGCCGGATAATACCGCGCGCGTCCTGCTAAAGCCGATTACCGGACGCTCGCACCAGCTGCGCGTGCATATGCTTGCGCTGGGTCATCCGATTCTGGGCGACAGGTTTTACGCGCCGCCTGAAGCGCTGGCCTTAGCGCCACGTCTGCAGCTGCACGCGCAGACGCTCACCATCACCCATCCGGCCTTCGGTAACGCGATGACGTTTAAAGCCCCGGTGGACTTCTAAAAAAAAGCCCGACATCGTCGGGCTTTTTCTATTTGAAACCTTTCTTCTCTTTAATCAGTTCGTACGCTTTCTGAATTTCCTGCGCTTTTTGCTTTGCCATCTCCATCATTTCTGGCGGTAAGCCTTTCGCGACCAGCTTGTCCGGATGGTGCTCGCTCATAAGCTTACGATAGGCACGTTTGATCGTGGTCTGATCGTCAGAGGGCTTAACGCCAAGCACATTGCAGGCATCTTCCAGCGTTGGACCACGCTGCGCCTGCTGCCAGGCACCGCCGGACGACTGCTGGTGATAGCCACCGCCAAACTGTGCCCCGCCCTGCATCATGCGCAGGAACTGGTCGAACTGCATGCGGGAGATGCCCAGCTCTTCCGCAATGACGTACAGCACGTCACGTTCATTAGGGTGTAGTGAACCGTCCGCGAAGGCCGCCTGGATTTGAATTTCCAGAAACATCCGAATTAAATCAAAACGTCCAAAACAGATGCTGCGGAACTGACGCATTTTTTCGCGAAGCGGATAGTTATCGGATTTCCCGATGCGAAACGCATTTTGCGCTTCCAGACGGGAGTCGCCGTGCAGGTTCATGCGATCCATAAAAACGCTGGCAATCTGAATATCGGCTTCTGTGACACGCCCTTTGGATTTGGTTAAGTGCCCCATGACCTCAAAGGTGGTGGAGAAAAAGAGTGACTGACGCTCGCGCTGATTGGCAAACCAGGCCATTTTGCGGCTGCGCGCCTTATCAAACATATGGCCAATAATAAGCCCCAGCACAATTCCCCAGAACCCGGCACCCATGATGATGGCGAACGCAACACCGATTATTTTACCCCAATACTGCATATACTCCCCGGATAGTCATATTCCTTGCCGACGCAACGTCATCATCACTGTGTTCAAGTCACGGTCAATTGAAGGACATCGCCTATAATTTGCTTTATCATACTCGTCATTCGATAGCGAGCCTAACACTCTGGCACGCAAACGGGCAGGATTAACGCTGGTACTGCGCAGATGAGTAAGATAGTCTCTGAGCGTTTATAAGCCGTAGCCACTGATGACGGAACAATAAAATACAACGTATGAAAAAACGTATCCCCACCCTCCTGGCCACAATGATTGGCTCCGCCCTGTACAGTCAACAGGGTCTGGCGGCCGATCTCGCCTCGCAGTGTATGCTTGGCGTCCCAAGTTATAATCGCCCACTGGTGAGTGGCGATACAAATAGCTTGCCGGTAACCATTACTGCCGACAGTTCAAAAGGGACTTACCCTGACAATGCCACGTTTACGGGCAATGTCGATATTAACCAGGGCAATAGCCGCCTGCAGGCAGATGAAGTGCAGCTGCACCAGAAACAACCGGAAGGTGCGGCCGAGCCGGTACGAACGGTGGATGCGCTGGGTAATGTGCACTATGACGACAATCAGGTCATCCTGAAAGGTCCGAAAGCCTGGTCAAACCTGAATACGAAAGATACTAACGTCTGGAAAGGTGATTACCAGATGGTGGGTCGCCAGGGGCGCGGTGACGCAGACCTGATGAAACAGCGCGGTGAAAACCGCTATACGATCCTGGAAAACGGTACGTTCACGTCATGTCTGCCGGGTTCAAATACCTGGAGCGTGGTCGGGAGCGAGGTTATCCATGACCGCGAAGAACAGGTCGCAGAGATCTGGAACGCCCGCTTCAAGCTGGGTCCGGTGCCCATATTCTATAGCCCTTATCTGCAGCTTCCCGTGGGTGACAAACGTCGCTCCGGTTTCCTGATCCCGAATGCCAAATACAGCACCACGAACTACTTTGAGTTCTACCTGCCGTATTACTGGAACATCGCGCCAAACATGGATGCGACGATCACGCCGCACTATATCCACAAGCGCGGCAACATCATGTGGGAGAACGAGTTCCGCTATCTGACCCAGGCCGGTGCGGGTCTGATGGAGCTGGATTATCTGCCGTCGGATAAAGTTTTCCAGGACGAGCATCCAACCGAAGGCGATAAGCACCGCTGGATGTATTTCTGGCAGCATTCCGGGGTGATGGACAAGGTCTGGCGTTTCAACGTCAACTACACCAAAGTCAGTGACCCGAACTACTTCAATGATTTCTCATCCAAATACGGTTCGAGTACCGATGGTTATGCCACACAGATTTTCAGCGTTGGCTACGCGGTTCAGAACTTCGATGCGACGGTAACCAACAAACAGTTCCAGGTATTCTCCAGCCAGACGGCAAGTACCTATGGCGCCGAGCCTCAGCTGGACGTTAACTGGTACCAGAATGACGTGGGTCCGTTCGACACTCGTATTTATGGCCAGGCCGTGCATTTTGTGAACACCAATTCCAATATGCCGGAAGCCACCCGTGTTCACCTGGAGCCCGTTATCAACTTGCCATGGTCGAATGACTGGGCAAGCCTGAACACGGAAGCCAAGCTGATGGCGACCCATTATCAGCAAAAAAATATTGATGATTACAATACCAGCAACAACGCCCATCTTGAGGAATCCGTAAACCGTACGCTTCCGCAGTTCAAAATGGACGGTAAGCTGATCTTCGAACGCAATATGGCACTTCTGGCGGATGGCTATACCCAGACGCTGGAGCCACGTATGCAGTACCTGTACGTGCCTTATCGCGACCAGAGCAACATCAATAACTACGACTCCTCTTTACTGCAATCTGACTATAGCGGCCTGTTCCGCGATCGTACCTACGGCGGTCTTGACCGCATCGCCTCAGCGAACCAGTTAACGACCGGGGTCACATCGCGCGTTTATGATGACGCTGCCGTTGAACGTTTTAACGTTTCTGTTGGTCAAATCTACTATTTCACCGAGTCTCGCACGGGCGATGACAATATTAAGTGGGAGAAAGATAACAAGACAGGTTCGCTGATTTGGGCTGGTGACACCTACTGGCGTATGACCGATCGTTGGGGTCTGCGCGGCGGCGTCCAATATGACACCCGTCTCGACAATATCGCCAACAGTACGGCGGCGATTGAGTATCGCCGGGATGAAGATCGTATGGTGCAGTTGACCTATCGTTATGCCAGCCCGGAATATATTCAGGCGACGCTACCGAACTATGGTACTGCCGAGCAGTATAAAGACGGTATTTCGCAGGTGGGTGGCGCAGCGAGTTGGCCAATCGCCGACCGCTGGTCAATCGTAGGCGCGTACTACTTCGACACTAACGCCAATAAAGCTGCTGACCAGATGGTGGGCCTGCAGTATAACTCCTGCTGTTACGCGCTGCGTCTCGGCTACGAACGTAAGCTTAACGGCTGGAACAGTGAAAACAATCAGAGCAAATACGATAACGTGATTGGCTTTAACTTCGAGTTACGCGGCCTGAGTTCCAACTACGGCCTGGGTACGCAGAAAATGCTGCGCTCGAATATTCTGCCGTACAGTAGCGCCTTGTAATGTGCTTGATTTGCAACGTAATCCGCTTTGCGGTTAATTGAAATGGAAAAAGTATGAAGAACTGGAAAACGCTGCTGCTCGGTGTCGCTATGGTTGCGAATACCAGCTTCGCCGCCCCCCAGGTTGTTGATAAAGTCGCTGCTGTGGTTAACAACGGCGTCGTGCTTGAAAGTGACGTTGACGGTCTGATGAAATCGGTGAAGCTCAATTCGGGTGAAGCCGGTCAACAGCTTCCGGATGACGCCACGCTGCGCCACCAGATCCTGGAGCGTCTGATCATGGATCAGATCGTTCTGCAGATGGGGCAGAAAATGGGTGTGAAGATCACTGACGAGCAGCTCGATCAGGCGATCGCTAACATCGCGAAGCAGAACAATATGTCTTTAGACCAGATGCGCAGCCGTCTGGCCTATGACGGCATCAGCTACGCCACCTACCGTAATCAGATCCGTAAAGAGATGCTGATTTCGGAAGTGCGTAACAACGAAGTGCGTCGCCGCGTGACTATCCTGCCTCAGGAAGTGGACGCGCTGGCAAAACAGGTGGGTAACCAGAACGATGCGAGCACAGAGCTGAACCTGAGCCACATCCTGATCCCACTGCCAGAGAACCCAACTTCCGATCAGGCTGCGGAAGCTGAAAGCCAGGCGCGTTCTATTGTCGAACAGGCGCGTAACGGCGGAGACTTTGGCAAGCTGGCTATCACCTACTCCGCTGACCAACAGGCGCTGAAAGGCGGCCAGATGGGCTGGGGACGTATTCAGGAGCTGCCATCCATCTTTGCCCAGGCGCTGAGCACGGCGAAGAAAGGGGATATCGTGGGTCCAATCCGTTCAGGCGTGGGCTTCCACATTCTGAAGGTGAACGATCTGCGTGGCCAGAGCCAAAATATCTCCGTCACCGAAGTTCACGCTCGCCACATTCTTCTGAAACCGTCACCGATCATGACTGACGATCAGGCGCGTGCGAAGCTGGAACAGATTGCAGCAGACATTAAGAGCGGTAAAACCTCTTTTGCGAAGGCAGCAAAAGAGTTCTCTCAGGATCCAGGCTCTGCTAACCAGGGCGGCGATCTGGGCTGGGCGGCTGCGGATATTTACGATCCTGCCTTCCGCGATGCGTTGATGAAGCTGAACAAAGGCCAGATCAGCGCGCCTGTCCACTCTTCGTTTGGCTGGCATCTGATCGAGCTGATGGACACCCGTAACGTTGATAAAACGGATGCGGCACAGAAAGACAGAGCCTACCGTATGCTGTTTAACCGTAAGTTCTCTGAAGAAGCAGCCACCTGGATGCAGGAACAACGCGCCAGCGCATACGTGAAAATTCTGAGCAACTAATGAAACAGCATCGTGTTGTTATCACGCCCGGCGAACCCGCCGGGATTGGGCCTGACCTCGTTGTCCAGCTCGCCCAGCGCAGCTGGCCTGTAGAACTGGTTGTCTGCGCCGATGCAACACTGTTACAAGACCGGGCAACGCTGCTCGGTCTGCCTTTAACGCTTATCCCTTACGTTGAAGGCCAACAGCCTGCACCGCAGCAAGCCGGTACACTCACCCTTCTTTCTGTTCCGCTTCGTACACCGGTTATTCCGGGACAACTCAGCACGGAAAACGGCCACTATGTCGTGGAAACCCTGGCGCGCGCCTGCGACGGTTGCCTGAAGGGCGAATTTGCCGCCCTTATTACCGGTCCCGTCCATAAAGGCGTCATCAACGAAGCGGGTATACCGTTTACCGGGCATACGGAGTTCTTCGAAGAGCGCTCACGTAGCCCGAAAGTGGTGATGATGCTGGCGACGGAGGAAATGCGCGTTGCGCTGGTGACCACCCATCTGCCGATCAAAGCCATTCCTGATGCGATCACCCCTGAACTCCTGCGCGAGATCATCGGGATTTTGCACCACGATCTGCAGACAAAGTTTGGGATACCGCAGCCGCATGTGCTGGTCTGTGGCCTGAATCCGCACGCCGGCGAAGGCGGGCACATGGGCACCGAAGAGATCGACACCATTATTCCGGTGCTCAACGAAATGCGGGCGAAGGGGATGAACCTCAGCGGGCCGCTGCCTGCAGATACTCTTTTCCAGCCGAAATACCTGGATAATGCCGACGCCGTGCTCGCGATGTACCACGATCAGGGCCTGCCCGTGCTAAAATACCAGGGCTTTGGCCGCGGGGTGAATATCACCCTCGGTTTACCCTTTATTCGAACGTCCGTTGACCACGGTACTGCGCTGGATCTGGCAGGCCAGGGGAAAGCGGATGTCGGCAGTTTTATTACGGCGCTTAATCTCGCCATCAAAATGATTGTTAATACTCAATGACTAATCGAGTCCATCAGGGCCACTTAGCCCGTAAACGTTTCGGGCAAAACTTCCTTAACGATCAGTTCGTGATCGAAAGCATTGTCTCGGCTATTAATCCGCAAAAAGGTCAGGCGATGGTCGAAATCGGCCCGGGCCTTGCCGCGCTGACCGAGCCGGTAGGCGAACGCCTTGACGAGCTGACCGTCATTGAACTGGACCGCGATCTGGCCGCTCGCCTGCAAACGCACCCGTTCCTTGGGCCGAAGCTGACCATCTATCAGCAGGACGCCATGACCATGAACTTTGGCGAACTGTCGGAAAAAATGGGCCAGCCGCTGCGCGTCTTCGGCAACCTGCCGTACAACATCTCCACGCCGCTCATGTTCCACCTCTTTAGCTATACTGATGCCATTGCCGACATGCACTTCATGTTGCAAAAAGAGGTTGTTAACCGTCTGGTTGCAGGCCCGAACAGTAAAGCGTATGGTCGTTTAAGCGTGATGGCACAATATTACTGCAACGTGATCCCGGTACTCGAAGTACCGCCGTCAGCGTTCACACCACCACCGAAAGTGGATTCAGCGGTTGTGCGCCTTGTACCGCACAAAACGAAACCGTATCCGGTTAAAGATCTGCGTGTACTGAGCCGCATTACCACTGAAGCCTTTAACCAGCGTCGTAAAACGATCCGTAACAGCCTCAGCAATTCCTTTACCGTTGAGGTGTTAGCCGAACTGGGAATCGACCCGGCAATGCGTGCGGAGAACATTTCCGTAGAGCAATACTGCAAGCTGGCTAATTACATCAGCGATAATGCGCCGCCGAAGGAGAGTTAAGCCATGATTGATTCGCCCCGCGTATGTGTCCATGTACAAAGCGTCTATGTTGAATCACAGTCATCACCGGACGAAGAACGTTTTGTCTTTGCTTACACCGTGACCATTCGCAATCTGGGGCGGACGCCCGTGCAGCTGCGCGGACGCTACTGGCTTATCACCAACGGCAATGGCCGCGAAATCGAAGTTCAGGGTGAAGGTGTGGTCGGTGAACAGCCCCACATCGCCCCTGGCGAAGAGTACCAGTACACCAGCGGCGCGGTGATTGAAACGCCGATGGGTACGATGCAGGGCCATTATGAAATGGTCGATGTCGATGGCAATGATTTCCGCGTTGCCATTCCCGTGTTCCGTCTCGCCGTAACCACACTTATTCATTAATCTAATGTCTACATATCTGATTGGCGACGTTCACGGTTGCTACGATGAACTGATCGCATTATTAAAACAGGTCGACTTTACGCCAGGACAGGACACGCTCTGGCTGACGGGCGATTTAGTCGCGCGTGGCCCCGGCTCCCTTGAAGTATTACGTTTCGTCAAATCGCTGGGCGACAGCGTCCGCATGGTGCTGGGCAATCACGATCTGCATCTGCTGGCGGTGTTCGCCGGGATCAGCCGCAACAAACCTAAAGATCGCCTCACTCCGCTGCTGGATGCGCCGGACGCGGACGATCTGATTAACTGGCTTCGCCGTCAGCCGCTGCTGCAGGTCGACGAGGAGAAAAAGCTGGTCATGGCGCATGCCGGGATCACCCCGCAATGGGATCTTGAGACGGCGAAAACCTGCGCGCGCGACGTTGAGGCGGTGCTGGCAAGCGACTCGTATCCTTTCTTCCTCGATGCCATGTACGGCGATATGCCGAACCACTGGAGCGAGGATCTCAGCGGTCTGGCCCGTCTACGCTTTATCACCAACGCCTTTACCCGCATGCGCTTCTGCTTCCCGAACGGACAGCTGGACATGTATTCCAAAGAGACGCCGGAAAGTGCGCCCGCTCCGCTGAAACCGTGGTTTGCCATTCCGGGGCCGGTGACAAGCGAGTACAGCGTGGTATTTGGTCACTGGGCGGCACTGGAAGGAAAAGGAACGCCGGAAGGGATTTACGGTCTGGATACCGGATGCTGCTGGGGCGGAGAGTTAACCTGTTTACGCTGGGAAGATAAAGCTTACTTTGTGCAGCCGTCCAACCGACAGCTGGACTTAGGAAAAGGCGAGGCAGTCGCCTCCTGATACGCTATTCCCTCTCCCGGCCGGGAGAGGGAAAATCACTTAACGACGTTCCAGAATCTCGAAGCAGTAGCTGTGGGAGTTCTGTGCATCCGCGTCGTGGAATTCACTAAATACCGATTCCCACTCGTCCGGATCGTAGTCCGGGAAATGAGTATCCCCTTCCACTTCTGCATCAATGTGGGTCAGATACAGCTTCTGCGCTTTTGGCAGGAACTGCTCGTACACGCGCCCACCGCCGATCACCATGATCTCTTCGGCATTGCCGCATGCAGCAATTGCCTCGTCGACTGATTTTACCCATTCGACGCGATCGTCAGTGCCCGGCTGGCTGCTGATAACGATATTCTTACGGCCCGGCAATGGACGACCAATCGACTCCCAGGTCAGGCGGCCCATCACTACCGGCTTGTTTAACGTAGTACGTTTAAACCATGCGAGATCGGCAGGCAGGTTCCACGGCATGGCATTTTCCATACCGATAACGCGGTCCACCGCCAGCGCTGCAATCAGACTGATCATTGAAAATTTCCCGGATGCAAAAAATTGCCGCCACTATACGGAAAGCTTAATCTTTCGTCGACTGGCGGCAGAGTAAAGATAAAGAAATTTTTTAATATTGCTGGCAACTCCACTTCACGCGGAAGGTTTACTCTCCGGTTCGTCAGACGGATCGCCGGTATGCTTGCCCTCTTCCGTGCCCTGCCAGCCGTGACGCTGGATCAGCGACAGGTGATTACGGTCCTCGTTAATGATTTCCGTCAGCATGGCGCTGGTGCGTTTAAACACCGCCGCGCGCTCGGTGGCCGTACTCCCGGCCATCGCCGCCATCTCTTCGACCATCTCGGTGTTAAAGCGGCGGAACAGGTCCGCCCGCTCGCGCGCTTCATACGCGCCGAGCCCCAGATTTTCCAGCGCCATACGGCCAGATTTCAGCGCGCCTTCGAAGGTTTCACGCTCAGGGGCTTCTACGCCCGCTTGCCTGAGACGGATATAATGATCCACATCGCGGGCACGGGAAATAATGGTCAGATCCGGGAAATGTTCTTTCGCCATTTCCACCATCTGCATGCTGGTCTCCGGATCGTCAATCGCGTTAATCAATACCTCCGCTTTGGCCGCACCGGCGGATTCCAATAGATCGACGCGGGTCGCATCGCCGTAAAATACCTTCATATCAAATTTACGCAGAGTATCGACATGGTCGGGGTCGTGATCGAGGATAACCATCTTCACCCCGCTGGACAGCAGCAGACGGCCAACGATCTGCCCGTAGCGGCCAAATCCGGCAATAATGACGCGCGGCTGTTCTTCGTCAATTTCATCGGCTTCGCGCTCCTGCTCGCTACCCGATTTTTCCAGACGCGTCAGCACCACCAGCAGAACGGGCGTTGCGGCCATCGAGAGCGCGACCGCCAGCGTCAGCGCTTTCGCCCACTCGGGATCGAGCACGTTTGCCATCTGCGCAGCGCCAAAAACCACAAACGCAAATTCGCTCCCCTGCCCCAGCAGAACCGCAAACCAGCTGCGCTGCTTATTTGGAACCTTCAGCGGACGCGCAATCAGCCACAGCATTACCATTTTAATGATCAGGAAGCCGACGAGCAGGATGACGATCCGCAGCGGGTGCGTCACCAGCGTGCCGAAGTCGACGGACATCCCCACGCCGATGAAAAACAGCCCCAGCAGCAACCCTTTGAACGGCTCGATATCGCTTTCCAGCGCGTGACGGTATTCCGAGCTCGCCAGCAGGACGCCTGCGAGGAACGCCCCCATCGCCATCGACAGCCCGGCTTCTTCCAGCAGCAGACCAAAGCCAAACACCAGGAACAGCGCCACGGCGCTGAACACTTCGCGCAGGCCTGAACGGGCAACAAACCGCAGCAGCGGGCGGGTCACGTAACGGCCAAGCAGCACCACCAGCGCCAGCGCGCCCGCCACCTTCAGTGCGGACAGCGCGAAAGCGCCCAGCGTTGTAGAGGAACCGCTGGCTGCCAGCAGCGGGATCATCGCCACCAGCGGAATAGCGGCAATGTCCTGGAACAGCAGCACCGAGAACGCGCTACGTCCCATCTGGGATACCGTCAGATTTCGCTCGTTCATCGCCTGCATGGCAATAGCCGTTGAGGAGAGCGCCAGCGTCATGCCGATGAGCTCTGCCACTTTCCAGTCCATGCCCAGCAGGATGCAGAACCCACCCAGCAGCAGGCCGCAGGCCACCATCTGCAGTGCCCCTCCGCCAAATACCGAGGCGCGAAGCTTCCACAACCTCTGGGGATCGAGCTCCAGGCCAATCACAAACAGCATCAGCACAACGCCGATTTCAGCAAAATGAAGAATCGCCTCGGCATCCGTGACCAGTCGAAAGCCCCACGGCCCAATGACGCAGCCCGCAATCAGATAGCCGAGAACAGAGCCCAGCCCCAGGCGTACCGCCACGGGCACAATCAGCGCCGCCGCGCCGAGGTAAATCAGCGCCTGTATCAGCGTATGGCTATCCATGGTGCGTCTCCTGCCACTCAAGTAAGCGTTGTTTATAATGGCGAGCCTGCGCCTGCAGCGTTTCATCGTCGCAAACAAACGTGCAGTGCATCGCAAAAGGCGGGAGCCAGTTCAGACCGCAATAAAGCGCTGTCGCCTGCAGCGGCTGCGCCAGGACGTCAAAACCCGGGAAGGAACCGATATCAAAATGGCTTTCCCCACCGCCGGTGGTGACCGCCCACATCAGGCTTTTCCCTTTTAGCGCATGGCCGTTGTGTCCATACGCCCAGCCGTGGGAGAAGACTTTATCAATCCACAGTTTCAGCAGCGGGGGCGTGCTGTACCACTGCATGGGGTGCTGCCAGATAATCAGATCGGCACGAGAAAGCGCCTCCTGCTCGGCGGCGATATCGATATTAAAATCGGGATAAAGTTGATAGAGGGAACGTATCTCTACGTTATCAAGCGTCCTTACCTGCTCAAGCATCCGCTTATTCGCATGCGAGTGCTGCGGATAAGGATGGGCATAAATTATCAGAATCATTGATTAGCCTGTTGTTACTGCTTTCTTTTAACAAAAGAGTGTAGTCAGTAATTCAACAGGCTAATAGTGAATATTATTGACGGGCTTACGTCAGAATTCTGAATTAGTTATCCAGCTCGCCCATGGATTTCACCTGGTCACGGTTAATCTGCTCGGTTTGGCCGGTTTCGGCGTTTTTGTACGACACCAGACCGGTATCGTCATCCACCTGCGGTTTGCCGTCGGTGACGATGGTTTTGCCATCGGTGGTTTTTACGGCCTGATTAGACGAACAGCCCGCAACGGTAAACATTGCCGTAGCAGCCAGAACGGAAGCGATCAGTAATTTATTTTGCATGGTGTTTTCCCCTGCTCTCAGTTGAATTTCGTTATCGACCTAACCATTTTAGGCTAACTGACTGAAAGCGGATGAAAAACCAGAAGGTTCTGAAGATGGGGAGAATGCCCGGCAGCCGAACGGCACCGGGCATTTTTACTTACTTGCTAATCTGCGCGTGCATTTCCTGCACTGAAATCACCTTCTCGGTGGCATCCGCGTTCAGCGCCATAGCCGTTGCGAAACCGCCGTTCAGGGTGGTGTCGTAGTGCACCTTGTACTGCAGCGCGCTGCGGCGAATCAGCTTGGAGTCTTCAATCGCCTGGCGGCCTGCGGTAGTGTTGATGATGTAGGTGTATTCGCCATTCTTGATACGGTCCTGAATGTGCGGGCGACCTTCATGCACCTTGTTCACCAGACGCGGATTGATGCCGGCTTCACCCAGCACAATCGCCGTACCGTGGGTTGCGTCCAGCTCGAAGCCCTGTTTCAGCAGCTTGGCGGCCAGGTCAACCACGCGCTCTTTGTCGCCTTCGCGAACGGAGAGCAGCGCACGGCCTGATTTTCTCATGGTAGAGCTACTGCCCAGCTGCGCCTTCGCGAACGCTTCGGCAAAGGTGCGGCCCACGCCCATCACTTCACCGGTAGAGCGCATTTCTGGCCCTAACAGCGGGTCAACGCCCGGGAATTTGTTGAACGGCAGCACCACTTCTTTCACCGAGTAGTACGGTGGAATGATCTCTTTGGTCACACCCTGCTGCGCCAGCGTCTGGCCCGCCATCACGCGCGCCGCCACTTTCGCCAGCGGTACGCCGGTGGCTTTGGAGACGAACGGTACGGTACGTGCCGCACGCGGGTTGACTTCAATCAGGTAGACTTCGTTGTCTTTCACCGCGAACTGGACGTTCATCAGGCCGCGAACCTGCAGCTCGAAGGCCAGCTTCTGCACCTGCTGGCGCATCACGTCCTGAATCTCCTGGCTCAGGGTGTACGCTGGCAGAGAACAGGCGGAGTCGCCGGAGTGCACGCCTGCCTGCTCGATATGCTCCATGATGCCGCCAATCAGCACCATTTCGCCATCGCAGATGGCGTCAACGTCTACTTCCACCGCGTCGTCGAGGAAGCGGTCAAGCAGCACTGGCGCATCGTTGGAAACGCTCACTGCGGTCTGGAAGTAGCGACGCAGGTCGGCTTCGTCATAAACGATTTCCATCGCGCGGCCGCCCAGCACGTAGGAAGGACGCACCACCAGCGGGTAGCCAATCTCTTTCGCCTTCTCAACGGCCTGTTCGATAGCGGTCACGGTGGCGTTCGCCGGCTGTTTCAGCTTCAGACGGTCAACCGCCTGCTGGAAACGCTCGCGGTCTTCCGCACGGTCAATCGCATCCGGGCTGGTACCGATAACCGGTACGCCTGCCGCTTCCAGCGCGCGCGCCAGCTTCAGCGGGGTCTGGCCACCGTACTGCACGATAACGCCTTTTGGCTTCTCGATGCGCACGATTTCCAGCACGTCTTCCAGGGTAACCGGCTCGAAGTAGAGGCGGTCAGAGGTGTCGTAGTCGGTAGAAACCGTTTCAGGGTTACAGTTGACCATGATGGTCTCGTAACCGTCTTCGCGCAGCGCCAGCGAGGCGTGTACGCAGCAGTAGTCGAACTCGATGCCCTGGCCGATACGGTTTGGACCGCCGCCCAGCACCATAATCTTGTCGCGGTCGACTGACGGGTTCGCTTCGCACTCGTCTTCATAGGTGGAGTACATGTACGCGGTGTCGGTCGAGAATTCAGCCGCACAGGTGTCCACGCGCTTGTAGACCGGGTGCAGGTTGTACTGGTCGCGCAGCTTGCGGATTTCTGCTTCACGCACGCCCGCCAGCTTAGCCAGACGCGCGTCTGCGAAGCCTTTACGCTTCAGCACGCGCAGGAAGTCAGCGTCCAGGCCGGTGATGCCCAGCTCGGCAACCTGTTCTTCCAGACGGACCAGCTCTTCAATCTGCACCAGGAACCAGCGGTCGATGTTGGTCAGGTTGAACACGCCGTCCACGGACAGGCCCGCACGGAAGGCATCGGCGATGTACCAGATACGCTCTGCGCCCGCGTCTTTCAGCTCGCGGCGGATTTTAGTCAGCGCTTCCGGGTCGTCCAGGCTCACTTTCGGGTCAAAGCCGGTCGCGCCCACTTCCAGGCCGCGCAGCGCTTTTTGCAGGGATTCCTGCTGGGTGCGGCCAATCGCCATCACTTCACCGACAGATTTCATCTGGGTGGTCAGACGGTCGTTCGCGCCCGCGAATTTCTCGAAGTTGAAGCGAGGAATTTTGGTCACAACGTAGTCGATGGACGGCTCGAAGGACGCAGGCGTGCGGCCACCGGTGATGTCGTTCATCAGCTCGTCGAGGGTGTAACCCACCGCCAGCTTCGCCGCCACTTTCGCAATCGGGAAGCCGGTCGCTTTAGAGGCCAGCGCGGAGGAACGGGACACGCGCGGGTTCATTTCGATAACAATCAGGCGGCCTGTTTTCGGGTTAACCGAGAATTGCACGTTAGAACCGCCGGTTTCCACGCCGATTTCACGCAGTACCGCCATCGAGGCGTTACGCATGATTTGATACTCTTTGTCGGTCAGGGTCTGGGCTGGCGCAACGGTGATGGAGTCACCGGTGTGGATACCCATCGCATCGAAGTTTTCGATGGAGCAGACGATGATACAGTTGTCGTTTTTATCACGCACCACTTCCATCTCGTACTCTTTCCAGCCAATCAGCGACTCGTCAATCAGCAGCTCTTTGGTTGGGGAGAGATCCAGACCGCGCTCACAAATCTCTTCGAACTCTTCACGGTTGTAGGCGATACCGCCGCCGGTGCCGCCCATGGTGAACGATGGACGGATGATGCACGGATAACCCACTTCAGCGGCAACGGCCAGCGCTTCTTCCATATTGTGTGCGATACCGGAGCGCGCGGTGTCGAGGCCGATTTTCTTCATTGCCACGTCGAAGCGGCGACGGTCTTCTGCTTTATCAATGGCGTCGGCGGTCGCACCGATCATGGTCACGCCGAACTCTTCCAGCACGCCCTGACGCTCCAGCTCCAGCGCACAGTTCAGCGCCGTCTGGCCGCCCATGGTTGGCAGCACCGCGTCCGGACGCTCTTTCTCGATGATTTTACGCACCACTTCCCAGTGAATCGGCTCGATGTAGGTTGCATCTGCCATTTCGGGGTCGGTCATGATGGTTGCCGGGTTGGAGTTCACCAGGATAACGCGGTAACCCTCTTCGCGCAGGGCTTTACACGCCTGCGCGCCGGAGTAGTCGAATTCGCAGGCCTGGCCGATCACGATCGGGCCAGCGCCAAGGATCAGGATGCTTTTTATGTCTGTACGTTTTGGCATTGTCTTCTCGGCTCCTGATTATTTAGCTGTCTTACGGTATTGCTCGATAAGTTCGATGAAGTGATCGAACAGCGGCGCGGCGTCGTGTGGCCCCGGGCTGGCTTCAGGGTGGCCCTGGAAGCTGAATGCTGGCTTATCGGTACGGTGGATACCCTGCAGGGTGCCATCGAACAGCGACTTATGGGTCACGCGCAGGTTAGCCGGCATTAAGGCTTCATCGACGGCAAAGCCGTGGTTCTGCGCGGTGATCATCACCGTGTTGTTATCGATGTCTTTCACCGGGTGGTTACCACCGTGGTGGCCGAACTTCATCTTAACGGTGTTCGCACCGCTAGCCAGCGCCAGCAGCTGATGGCCGAGGCAGATGCCGAATACCGGGATGTCGGTTTCCAGGAAGGACTTGATGGCGGCGATGGCGTAATCACACGGCGCCGGGTCGCCAGGACCGTTGGACAGGAAAATACCGTCCGGATTCATCTTCAGCACGTCTTCGGCAGACGTTTGTGCCGGAACCACCGTCAGGCGGCAGCCGCGGTCAACCAGCATGCGCAGGATGTTGCGCTTGGCGCCGAAATCGTAGGCCACCACGTGGAACGGCAGCTCGCTCTCTTTTTTCGCTTCCGGCAGGTCGCCTTCCAGCGTCCAGCTACCCTGAGTCCAGCTGTAGGCTTCAGCAGTAGTCACTTCTTTCGCCAGGTCCATGCCGTTCAGGCCAGGGAAGGCTTTCGCTTTTTCCAGCGCCAGCGTCGCATCGAGGTTATCACCCGCGATGATGCAGCCGTTCTGTGCACCCTTCTCGCGCAGCAAACGCGTTAGCTTACGAGTATCGATATCGGCAATCGCCACGATGTTATGGCGCTTCAGGTAAGAAGAAAGATCTTCGGTATTGCGGAAGTTGCTGGCTATCAGCGGCAGGTCGCGGATGACCAGGCCTTGCGCATGTACCTGAGAGGATTCTTCGTCAGCCGCATTGGTGCCGACATTGCCGATATGAGGATAAGTAAGAGTAACGATTTGGCGAGAATAGGAAGGATCAGTGAGGATTTCTTGATAACCGGTCATTGAAGTATTGAAAACGACTTCCCCAACCGCCGAACCTGTTGCCCCTATGGCCCGACCGATAAACTGGGTTCCGTCTTCCAGAACCAATAGCGCTGACTTAATCAAAACACCCTCCAGAGAATATTCACTCACTTTATTTGCATATTAATTCATAACCGTATCATGAATCAATGCAAATGTGTTGCCAGCGGATTTTTGGCAAACGGCGGCATTCTGGAGATTTGGTGGGTAAAAGTCAACTTAAAACGGATATTTTGTTTAGTGTTTTGCAGCCCTGGTGAGAGTAATGCGGCTTAAGTGACAAAAAGATCAGGTAAATCACCGCGGAAAACGCTTGCGCGCCTGGTTTAATAAAAAATGTCGTGTTGGAGCATGAAAAAGTGGACCGGATGGTCAAAATTTACATTTCAGTAACGTTAAAACGCTACAAGATATATAAATTTAGAGGCTTAATTAAAAATAACACATGAAACAGATAAAATAAAAGGGCAATAAAATATTGCCCTATGCAATCAAACAATTACGACTGCAATAACCACATCACGATGGGTAATAATACTTACAAATTGTTGAGATCGAGCACATCTCGCATATCAAAAAGACCGCTTTTCTTACTTTTAAGCCACAAAGCGGAACGTACGGCGCCGTTGGCGAACGTCATTCGGCTTGAGGCTTTATGCGTAATTTCGACACGTTCGCCAATATCGGCGAACATCGCCGTGTGTTCGCCGACGATGTCACCCGCTCGCACGGTTGCGAAACCGATGGTGCCAGGTACGCGTTCGCCGGTGTAGCCTTCGCGGGTATAGACCGCGCAGTCTTTTAAATCTTTATCAAGTGCATGAGCAATCGCTTCGCCCATCGCCAGCGCCGTGCCAGATGGCGCATCAACCTTGTAACGGTGGTGAGCTTCTACAATCTCGATATCGGTATAATTGCCCATCACCTTCGCGGCCTTCTCCAGCAGCTTCAGCATGACGTTAACGCCCACGCTGAAGTTTGCCGCGAAGACAATCGCAATCTCTTTTGATGCATCCTGGATAGCCTGCTTGCCCGCATCGTCAAAACCGGTGGTGCCGATCACCATCCCCTTGCCGTGTTGACGACAAAACGCCAGATGCGTAAGCGTCCCTTCCGGGCGGGTAAAATCGATGAATACATCGAAGTCCTCTTTTACCGCTTCCAGACTGCTTTGCACGGTAACGCCCGTGTGGCCAGCGCCCGCCAGCTCACCGGCATCGGTCCCCAGAAGCGAAGAACCTTCACGCTCCAGTGCCGCGCCAAGCGCTACGCCATCCATCTGAAGTGCCGCCTGAATAAGCTGACGGCCCATACGTCCACCCGCGCCCGCAATGGCGACACGGATCTGTGCATCATGCATAGTTATTCTCTTACGTTAAAATGATGTAAACCGTTTTCAGATTAACCAGCCTTGAGAAGCACTGCCAACTGAAAACACCGATAATTAGAATTTAACGTGAAACCGACTTAAATATCAGTAAAAGACATGATTTTGTCGTCACGATAAAGTAACGGGTAAAAAAAAGGCCAGCACAGGAGGTGCTGGCCTTTCATCAGAAAAAGGACTATTCAACTTCGCGGGCGTCGATGCGCAGTTCTTTCGGGACTTCGAAAACGATGTTCTCTTCACGTCCTTCCAGCGGCACCGCTTCGCCGCCGCCCAGCTCCTGCAGACGGGAAATGACGTTCTGAACCAGAATATCTGGCGCAGACGCCCCTGCCGTCACGCCGACACAGGCCGCGTCTTTAACCCACGCTTCCTGAATGTCCGACGCGTCATCAATCAGGAAAGCCATTTTCCCCATGCGCTGCGCCAGTTCGGCCAGACGGTTGGAGTTAGATGAGTTTTTGGAGCCGACCACGAGCACCACATCCGCCTTTTCAGCCAGCGCGCGCACCGCTTCCTGACGGTTAGTGGTTGCGTAGCAGATATCATCCTTACGCGGGCCGACGATTTTCGGGAAGCGCTGACGCAGGGCGTCAATCACGTCTGAGGTATCGTCTACGGAGAGCGTCGTCTGGGTCATAAACGACAGACGCGCTTCGTTTTTCACGTTCAGCGTAAGGACATCTTCAGGCGACTCAACCAGATACATCCCCCCTTCCGGGTTGCTGTACTGGCCCATGGTGCCTTCGACTTCCGGATGACCGGCATGGCCAATCAAAATCGACTCTTCACCACGACGGCTGGCGCGCGCCACTTCCATATGCACTTTTGTCACCAGCGGACAGGTAGCATCGAATACGGTCAGATCGCGGCTTTTTGCTTCGTTACGGACCGCCTGCGAGACACCGTGCGCGGAGAAGATCAGGATCGCACCGTCCGGTACTTCGCTGATCTGCTCAATAAAGATTGCGCCGCGCTCGCGCAGGCTATCGACAACATAGCGGTTATGCACCACTTCGTGACGCACATAAATCGGCGCGCCGTAAATCTCCAGCGCGTTTTCAACAATGCTGATAGCGCGGTCTACACCGGCGCAGAAGCCGCGCGGGTTAGCCAACAGGATCTGCATTTCAGGCCTCCAGTGCAGGATCGATTTCCAGCACTTCAACATCAAAATGAACGGTACGCCCGGCAAGCGGATGGTTGAAGTCAACGGTAATAGAGTCACCGTTGATTTCGCGGATCACGCCAGGCATTTCGCTGCCGTCCATAGCGGTAAAGAGCATAATCGCGCCGATTTCCGGTTCACCTGCATCCATAAACTCGCGGCGCGAGAAATACTGGATCAGGTCCGGACTCGGCACGCCAAACGCGGCATCCGGCTCCAGCGAAAAGGCCTTTTTCTCACCCTCTTTCAGACCGAGAAGCTGCTGCTCAAGACCTTCAGACAGGGAGGTATCACCAAGACGAAACAGGGCCGGTTTGCCGTTGTTGCGGGTGGATTCGGCCGTAGAGCCGTCATCCAGCTTCAGCGTGAAGTGAACGAGAACCGCGCTGTTGCTCTGTACGGATTTAGACATGCAAATTGCTCGCTTGTTTTGCCCGGTGGCATTACACCACCGGGCGAGTGTGTTACGCCTGCTCTTTCGCAGCCGGTTTAGGCAAGAAGCCTTCCAGCACGATTAACGCCGCACCGATACAAATTGCCGTATCGGCCAGGTTAAAGGTCGCGAAATGCCAGTCGCCGACGTAGAAGTCAATCATATCGACCACAAAGCCGTGCCACAGGCGGTCAAACAGGTTGCCCAGCGCGCCGCCAATGATCAGCGCGTAGGCGATGTTATTCAGCTTTTGCGTGGCCTTCGAGCGGTACATCAGCACCGCCAGGATCACGCAGATACCGAGAGCGATACCTGCAAAGAACCAGCGCTGCCAGCCACCGCTGTCGGCAAGGAAACTAAAGGCTGCGCCGTAGTTACGCGCGTAGTGCAGGTTAAGCGACGGGAACAGCGGGACCGTCTCGCCCAGAGCAAAATTCTGGAGGATCAGGAATTTGCTGCCCAGATCGATAATCAGCACCACCACAACCAGCCACAGCCAGCGCAGTCCTGTTGAACAGAGAGTTTTACTCATCAGGCAAACTTACGTTTTTCGCCGTCACCGGCGACGTTGCTTACACAGCGTCCGCAGATGTCTGCGTGTTCCGCCACCTGACCGACATCGGTAGTGTAATGCCAGCAACGCGGGCATTTCTCACCGTCGGCTTTGCTCAGCGCGACTTTCAGTCCTTTGAGCAGTTCGCTCTGCTGAGCATCAGCAGAAGCCTCGGCATAATCCGCAACTTTCGCACCGGAGGTCAACAGGACAAATCGTAATTCATCGCCCAGCGCGATCAGCTTCGCCGCCAGCTCCGGTTCAGCGTACAGCGTGACTGCCGCTTCCAGAGAGCCGCCGACTTTCTTGTCTGCACGCGCCTGCTCGATAACCTTGTTCACTTCGCCACGCACCTTCAGCAGCTCGTCCCAGAAGGCATCGTTCATCGCTTCGGTGCTGGAGAGATCGAACAGACCTTCGTACCACTCACCCGTGAAGACATACTTCTCACGGTCGCCAGGCAGATAGCCCCAGATTTCATCCGCGGTGAAGGACATGATCGGCGCCATCCAGCGTACCAGCGCTTCTGCGATGTGGAACAGCGCGGTCTGGCAGCTACGACGCGCCACGCTGTCCGCTTTCGCGGTGTACTGGCGGTCTTTGATGATGTCGAGGTAGAACGAGCCCATCTCGATGGAGCAGAAGCGCATCAGGCGCTGCACCACTTCGTGGAAGTCGTAAGACTCATAGGCTTTCAGGATATCGTCCTGCGCCGCTTTCGCGCAGCCTACCGCCCAGCGGTCCAGCACCACCATCTCTTCCGGTTTAACCATGTCTTTTGCCGGATCGAACCCGTTCAGGTTCGCCAGCAGGAAGCGCGCGGTGTTACGGATACGACGATAGCTGTCGGCAGCACGCTTCAGGATCTCGTCAGACACCGCCATTTCGCCGGTGTAGTCGGTCGACGCCACCCACAGACGCAGGATGTCTGCGCCCAGTTTGTTCATCACATCCTGCGGAGAAACGGTGTTACCGATAGATTTGGACATCTTACGGCCCTGACCATCCACGGTGAAGCCGTGAGTCAGTACCTGACGGTAAGGCGCTTTACCCTTCATGGCGGTGGAGATCATCAGAGATGACATGAACCAGCCGCGGTGTTGGTCCGACCCTTCCAGATACATATCGGCAGCGTGACCGGCGAATTCCGGACGCACGTCAACCACGGAGGAGTGGGTCGACCCGGAGTCGAACCACACGTCCAGGGTATCCGGCACTTTCTCGTAGTTATCTGCATCAGCGCCCAAGATGTCGCGGGCGTCGAGATCCCACCAAGCCTGAATGCCGTCAACTTCGACGCGCTTCGCCACTTCTTCCATCAGTTCCAGGGTATTTGGGTGCAGTTCCTGCGTCTCTTTGTGCACGAACAGAGACATCGGTACACCCCAGGTACGCTGACGGGAGATACACCAGTCAGGACGGTTAGCTACCATGGATTCGATACGCGCCTGGCCCCAGTCAGGGATCCACTGCACGCCTTTGATCTCTTTCAGAGACTGCTCGCGCAGGCCTTTCTGATCCATACTGACGAACCACTGCGGGGTCGCACGGAAGATGATCGGGGTCTTGTGACGCCAGCAGCACGGATAGCTGTGCTGCATTTTTTCTACGTGCAGCAGCGCGCCGCTGGTACGCAGCATGTCGACGATAATGTCGTTCGCTTTGAAGACGTTGATACCATCCAGCGCCGGGTAGGTGCCAGGCAGATAAGAACCGTCCGGGCCGACCGGGTTAGCGATTTCCAGACCGTACTTCAGGCTGATGTTGTAGTCGTCAGGACCGTGGCCACCGGCGGTATGCACCGCACCGGTACCCGCTTCCAGCGTCACGTGATCGCCCAGGATCGCCGGAACGTCGAAGTCCAGGAACGGGTGCTTGAAGCGCATCAGCTCCAGGGCGTCACCTTTCACGGTGCCCAGCACGGTGTAGTCACTGATATGCGCGCGCTTCAGCACGCTCTCAACCAGATCTTTCGCCAGGATAACCGCCTGACCGTCAATCTGCACCAGTGCGTATTCGAACTCACCGGACAGGGAGATCGCACGGTTGGCAGGCAGAGTCCACGGGGTGGTGGTCCAGATCACCAGAGAGATCGGGCCGTTTACCGAGGAGACGCCAAATTTAGCCTTCACCGCATCCTGATCGACGGCATGGAACGCCACGTCGATAGATGGGGAAGTTTTGTCGTAATACTCCACTTCCGCTTCTGCCAGCGCAGAGCGGCAGTCCACGCACCAGTGCACCGGCTTAGCGCCTTTGTGCAGGTGACCGTTACCGATGATTTTGCCCAGCGCACGGATGATGTTGGCTTCAGTTTTGAAATCCATGGTCAGGTACGGGTGCGACCAGTCGCCCAGCACGCCCAGACGGATGAAGTCAGCGCGCTGACCGTCGACCTGCGTGGCTGCATATTCGCGACACTTCGCACGGAACTCGGCGGCGGTGAACTTCTCACCCGGCTTGCCGAACTCTTGCTCCACTTTCAGCTCGATTGGCAGACCGTGGCAGTCCCAGCCTGGAACGTAAGGCGAGTCATAGCCCGTGAGCCCTTTGGACTTCACGATAATGTCTTTCAGAATCTTGTTAACCGAGTGACCAATATGAATGCTGCCATTCGCATATGGAGGGCCATCATGCAGAATGAAGGTTTTTTTGCCTTTTTTGGCTGCACGAATGATGCCGTACAGGTCATCATCGGTCCAACGCGCCAGCATTCCCGGTTCGCGCTTGGCGAGATCGCCGCGCATCGGGAACCCTGTTTCCGGCAAATTCAGGGTTGATTTATAGTCACTCATCAGATTCTCGGTTCCGTATTTATCACGTAGGCAGTTAAGCCGGGTTCAAAGCCCAAAAAACTCGCGGGCCGTCAATTCATCTCGCGCAATTTGCGCTTTTAGTTCATCCAGCGAACCAAATCGCTGCTCGTTGCGTATTTTTTTACGCAGTATCACATCTATATGGCGACCATACAGGTCCATTACAACGTCCAGCAGGTGCACTTCTAGCTGTTGACGCACACCCGCGACGGTCGGACGCGTGCCAATGTTGGCGACGCCGTAGAACGGCTTATCGCCCAGTCCTGCCACTTCCACCGCATAAACCCCTTTAACCGGGGAAACCTGACGACGCAGCGGTATATTCGCCGTCGGGAAGCCTATCGTGCGGCCCAGCGCATCGCCATGGACCACGCGGCCAGAGATAGTAAACGGATGCCCCAGCAGGGTTTCAGCCGTATCCAGTTCATCATCGGCCAATGCCCGGCGAACCGCCGTGCTGCTGACGCGCACGCCGCCTTCGCAGAAGGTCATCGCGCTGGTGACGTCAAAACCGTACTCCAGACCAGCCTTCTGTAATAGCAAGAAATCGCCCTGACGACCAGCGCCAAAGCGGAAATCATCGCCCACGGCGAGAAACTGCACGCCAAGGCGCTTAACCAGCAGGTCGCTGACGAAATTTTGTGCTGTCAGCGCGGCAAAGCGGCGATCGAAACGTACACACAATACATAGTCCACGCCGGACTCCGCCAGATAGCGCAACTTCTCGCGCAGGCGAGTGAGGCGGGCGGGAGATTTATCGCCCGCGAACAGCTCCAGCGGCTGCGGCTCGAAAATCATCACTACAACAGGCAGGCCGCGGGCCTCCCCTTCTTTACGCAATCCCTGCAACAGCGCCTGATGACCACGATGCACGCCGTCGAAATTACCAATAGTCAGCACGCACCCGTGCGGTGCGCTGCTGAGATTATGTATGCCGCGTATCAGCTTCATGTCTGGCTCAAAACAGTGAAAATCGCCAAAGTATACCTTGTACAGCGGTTAAGGTTAACCGGCGATTGTTCGCGCAAAACAGAAAGCCGTAATGATTTCATCAGGCTGACCTTTCGCAGCGAAAAAATCTGCTCGTGAACTGCGATTTTTATGCCGAAAGGCTGTATTCAGGGAAGACAAGCTGGTAGAATCCTGCGCCATCACTACGTAACGTAGCGTCGCTAATTAACGGCGCTTATTTGCACAAATCCATTGACAAAAGAAGGCAAAGAGGGCATATTCCTCGGCCTTTGAATTGTCCACATAGAACATATTTGGGAGTTGGACTTGGCTAATATCAAATCAGCTAAGAAACGTGCCGTTCAGTCTGAAAAGGCTCGTAAGCACAACGCAAGCCGTCGCTCTATGATGCGTACTTTCATCAAGAAAGTATACGCAGCAATCGAAGCAGGCGACAAAGCTGCAGCGCAGAACGCATTTAACGAAATGCAACCAATCGTGGATCGTCAGGCTGCTAAAGGTCTGATCCACAAAAACAAAGCAGCGCGTCATAAAGCAAACCTGACCGCGCAGATCAACAAACTGGCTTAATCGCTACTTGTTGTTGCTTGTTTAAAGAACCCGCTTAACGCGGGTTTTTTTATGCCTTCAGATTGCCGGTGGCGTAAACAGCGCCGAGTAGTCACGGTTACAGATTCGCTGCACCGCCGGGTGCTGAATCATCCTTTCGGCAAATATGGCGTGATACTCCTCCATCACGTTATCCACTCTGCCTATCTCCGTAATCTTATCGTCCGAATAGAGATCGTGCGCGTACAGCGTCGGCGCAACGAAGATGGCGTTATGCGCTTCGCCAAAGGCTTTCATCAGCGCCGCATCGTCAAACTCTCCGAGAATTTCGACCTTTAGCCCCTGCGAGTTAAACCAGTTCAGCAGCTTGCGTCCCAGCATTGAGCGCCTTCCCGGCACCAGCAGGCGGCGCTCTTCAAGGCACGCGGGGAACGGTTTTTCCGGCGGCGGATTAATGCACCAGAAGCTCACGCCGCATTCGCCAATTTTTACCGAGAACAGCCCTTCCTGCTGGGTGGAATCAATCGGACAATCCGAGATAATCATATCCAGCTTGTGCTGGCTTAGCTGTTCCAGCAGCATCTCGTGGGTGGATTCAAAGCAGCGCAGATGAATTTGTTCATCTTCAACCACCGCCGCGTCCAGCACGCCGCTCACCAGCCGTTTGGACAGCGCATCCGCCACGCCCACGTCAAAGAGCAGGTTCGACTCTTTGCGGTAGTTGACAATATCCAGCATCTCCTGGCTCAGGGTGAACATCTTGTCCGCGTAGCGAAACACCAGCTCGCCCAGTTCGCTGGGTTCAATCCCACGCCCCTTACGCTTGAACAGCTTGCCCTGCAAACGCTCTTCCAGCGCCTTGATTTGCCCGGTAATGGTTTGCGGCGTCAGATAGAGCGCTTCTGCCGCTCCCACCACCGAGCCCTGCTTATAGACGTGCCAGAAGTAGTACAGATGGTTGTAATTTAAATGAGACATCGCGTCTTCTCTCCCTGAGTATATATCGGGAGAAGGATCGCCTCCTCCCGGTGTTCCGTTATGCCCGGACGGCCTGTCCGGATAACTTCACCTTCAACAAGGTATAACCGATTACCGCGGCCAGTAATGACCCGATGAGGATGCCGAGTTTAGCCCAGACGATAAGCTCAGGCGCATGCGCGCCAAACGCAAGGGTCGAGATAAAGATCGACATCGTAAACCCGATTCCACACAGCACGCCGACGGCCATAATTTGACCAAAGGTTGTGCCGTGCGGCAATGACGCCAGCTTCAGCTTCGTCGCCAGCCAGCAGAAGAGGCTAATACCCAGCGGCTTACCGATAAACAGCCCGGCAATAATGCCCAGCGGCAGCACGGACGTCAGCCCGTCCAGCGTCACCCCGCCCAGCGAAACCCCGGCGTTGGCAAACGCAAATAGGGGTAGGATCATAAAGGCGACCCACGGGTGCAGCACATGCTCCAGCTGCTTAGCGGGCGACTTGCCGTCCTGCGGCTTAAGCGGCACGAGGAAGCCGACGATTACCCCTGCCAGCGTGGCATGCACGCCGGATTTCAGCACCGCCGTCCACAGCACCATCCCCACCAGGATATAGATTCCAATACGGCGCACATTAAAGATGTTCAGCAGCGCCAGCACCGCAATCGCCCCGGCAGCGACACTCAGGGACAGGATCGACAGATCGCTGGTGTAGAACAGCGCGATAATCACAATGGCGCCCAGGTCATCGATGATCGCCAGCGCCATCAGGAAGATTTTCAGGGCTACCGGCACGCGGCTACCGAGTAAGGCTAAGACACCGAGCGCAAAGGCGATATCCGTCGCAGCCGGGATCGCCCAGCCGTGACGTGCAATCGGATCCTGCCAGGTGAATGCCAGGAAGAGCAGCGCCGGCACCACCATCCCACCGAGCGCGGCAATGACCGGGAACGCCGCGCGCTGGCGGCTGGCTAGCGAGCCCAGTACCAGCTCACGCTTAACCTCAAGCCCCACCAGCAGGAAGAACACCGCCATTAGCGCATCGTTGATCCACAGCAGCATGTTCTTGTTAATTTCCAGCGCCCCGACCTTCAGCTCAACGGGCGTTTCCAGAAATACATGGTAGAGATCCTGCGTGATGCCAAGGTTAGCCAGCACCATCGCGGCCGCTGCGGCAATAATCAGGATCACGCCACCGGACGCCTCACTGCTAAAGAAACGGTGTAGTAATTTCATTTAAATTCTCTCTTTTACAACAATACCTCGATAAAACCATAATACCAAGCCAAATAGCTCGGCAAAAAAAGATTAATATTGAGTATAGATTCAGTTTAACCGAGCAATACCTACAAAAAGAAAAAGCCCGGAATCGCTTCCGGGCTTTTGCGGATGAAAACCAGCTGATCGATTAGCGGGTCAAATCATCGAAGAATTTTTTGACGCCATCGAAGAAGCTTTTGGAGCGCGGGCTGTTTTTCTCACCCGTCGGGCCGCCGAAGCTCTCCTGCAGCTCTTTCAGCAGCTGTTTCTGCTTGTCGTTCAGGCCAACCGGCGTTTCCACGACGACGCGGCAAAGCAGGTCGCCCTGCGCACCACCACGAACGGATTTAACGCCTTTCCCGCGCATGCGGAACAGCTTACCGGTCTGGGTCTCGCCCGGGATCTTCAGATTGACGCGACCATCCAGCGTCGGTACTTCGATTTCACCGCCCAGTGCCGCCATCGCAAAGTTGATCGGCACTTCGCAGTACAGGTTGTTCCCTTCACGCTCAAAGATAGCGTGCTGTTTCACCTGCACCTGGACGTACAGATCGCCTGCCGGTGCGCCGTGCTCGCCTGCTTCGCCCTCACCTGCCAGACGGATGCGGTCGCCCGTATCCACGCCGGCCGGGATCTTAACGGACAGGGTCTTGGTTTTCTCAACGCGACCGTGGCCGTGGCATTTGGTGCACGGATCTTTGATCAGCGTACCGCGACCGTGACAGTGCGGACAGGCCTGCTGCACCGCAAAGAAGCCCTGACGCATCTGTACCTGACCCGAACCGTGACAGGTTGGACAGGTTTGTGGCTGCGTACCCGCTTTCGCACCGCTGCCGTGGCAAACGTCACACTCTTCCAGCGTTGGAATACGGATCTCTTTGGTTACGCCGCGAACGGCCTCTTCCAGCGTCAGTTCCATGTTGTAGCGCAGGTCCGCGCCGCGCGCCGCGCGCTGACGACCACGGCCGCCGCCGAAGATATCGCCGAACACATCGCCAAAGATATCGCTGAAGTCAGCGCCGCCGCCAAAGCCGCCACCGCCGAATCCACCGCCGCCCATGCCGCCCTGTTCAAAGGCTGCGTGACCGTACTGGTCATAGGCCGCACGTTTTTGTGCATCGGTCAGGACTTCGTAGGCTTCTTTGATCTCTTTAAATTTGGCTTCAGCCTCTTTGTCACCCTGGTTACGGTCCGGGTGGAATTTCATGGCCAGGCGCTTATACGCCTTTTTGATTTCACGCTCTTCCGCAGTTTTCGGAACGCCTAAAATCTCGTAATAGTCTTGCTTTGCCATTGGTTTTTTTAAGCCCCTTAACATGCGAGCACGGGCGTGGAGAGTTCTCCTACGCCCGTGCCGATTAATTACCCTGCATCAGGGCGATTATTTTTTATCTTTAACTTCTTCGAACTCAGCGTCGACAACGTCGTCGTCTTTCGCGTTGTTCGCCGAAGCGTCAGCGCCCGCCTGCTGTTGAGCGTGCTGCTGCTGAGCGATTTCCATCAGCTTCTGAGAAGCCTGTGCCAGTTCCTGCATCTTCGCTTCAATGTCCGCTTTATCTTCACCTTTCAGTGAGGATTCCAGCGCACTCAGTGCAGCTTCGATAGCAGTCTTGTCTTCCGCTGGCAGTTTATCGCCTGCTTCTTCAACCTGCTTACGGGTGCTGTGCAGCAGATGGTCACCCTGGTTACGGGTCTGAACCAGCTCTTCGAACTTACGGTCGGATTCCGCGTTAGCTTCGGCATCGCGAACCATTTTTTCGATTTCAGCTTCGTTCAGGCCAGAAGATGCCTTGATGGTGATCTTCTGCTCTTTACCGCTGTTTTTGTCTTTCGCAGACACGTGCAGGATACCGTCAGCATCGATATCGAAGGTGACTTCGATCTGCGGCATGCCGCGCGGTGCCGGGTTAATACCGTCCAGGTTGAACTGACCCAGAGATTTGTTATCCGCCGCACGCTTACGCTCACCCTGCAGCACATGGATGGTTACCGCAGACTGGTTGTCTTCAGCGGTAGAGAACACCTGGCTGTGCTTGGTTGGGATGGTGGTGTTTTTGTTGATGAGCGCAGTCATCACACCGCCCATGGTTTCGATACCCAGAGACAGCGGGGTAACGTCCAGCAGCAGTACGTCTTTAACTTCACCGGTCAGTACGCCACCCTGAACCGCAGCACCGATAGCCACTGCTTCGTCCGGGTTAACGTCTTTACGTGGCTCTTTACCAAAGAATTCAGCCACTTTCTTCTGCACCATTGGCATACGGGTCTGGCCACCAACGAGGATAACGTCGTTGATATCAGACACGGACAGGCCAGCGTCCTGCAGAGCAACTTTCAGCGGCTCGATAGAACGGTTCACCAGGTCTTCTACCAGGCTTTCCAGTTTCGCACGGGTCACTTTGATATTCATGTGTTTAGGACCGGTCGCGTCTGCAGTGATGTACGGCAGGTTAACGTCGGTCTGCTGAGCAGAAGACAGCTCGATCTTCGCTTTCTCAGCGGCTTCTTTCAGGCGCTGCATAGCCAGCGGGTCGTTACGCAGGTCAATGCCCTGATCTTTCTTGAACTCGTCAACGAGGTAGTTGATCAGACGGGTATCGAAGTCTTCACCACCCAGGTGGGTATCACCGTTGGTTGCCAGAACTTCGAAGGTTTTTTCGCCGTCAACTTCGTCGATTTCGATAATAGAGATATCGAAGGTACCACCACCCAGGTCGTAAACCGCGATAGTACGGTTGCCGACTTCTTTATCCAGACCGTAAGCCAGTGCAGCCGCGGTTGGTTCGTTGATGATACGTTTTACTTCCAGACCTGCGATACGGCCAGCATCTTTGGTTGCCTGACGCTGAGCATCGTTGAAGTAGGCAGGTACGGTGATAACAGCTTCAGTTACCGGCTCACCCAGGTAATCTTCAGCGGTTTTCTTCATTTTTTTCAGCACTTCAGCAGAAATCTGCGGTGGTGCAGTTTTGGTGCCTTTCACATCAAGCCATGCATCGCCGTTATCTGCCGCGATGATTTTGTAAGGCATGATGGAAACGTCACGCTGAACTTCTTCGTCCTGGAAGCGGCGACCGATCAGGCGTTTAATCGCAAACAGGGTGTTTTGCGGGTTTGTCACTGCCTGACGTTTAGCCGGCTGACCAACCAGAGTTTCACCATCCTGGGTATAAGCAATGATAGAAGGCGTGGTGCGATCGCCCTCGGCGTTCTCCAGCACGCGTGCAGTAGTGCCATCCATAATCGCTACACAAGAGTTGGTAGTACCCAGGTCGATACCAATAATTTTACCCATCTAAACGTCTCCACTAAAAATTCAGTCAACATGTGGTTGTGTACCTGTAATAAGGGCAGAACGTGCTTTTTCAACTGCCCAGATTTGATTTTTTTCAGGTCCACACACTGCGGTTGACTACAAGATGGGGTCGCGACGGCATCCATCAAGGGGCAAGCATAAAAAAAATTTTAATTTCACCCTGATGAGATCATAGACGCCATTGATTGCGCCCATTATGATGCCGCGCCCAGTCAGGGAGAACTGACGCGGGTTTAACCATTTCACCATATTAATGATGATTTTTTTGAGGACTTATGGGCAACACTAAGTTGGCTAATCCGGCTCCGCTGGGCCTGATGGGTTTTGGCATGACCACTATTCTGCTGAACCTGCACAATATCGGGATGTTCCCGATGGATGGCATCATCCTGGCGATGGGCATTTTTTACGGCGGTATCGCACAAATCTTCGCGGGCCTGCTGGAATATAAGAAAGGCAATACCTTCGGCTTAACCGCATTCACCTCTTACGGTTCTTTCTGGCTGACCCTGGTTGCCATTCTGCTGCTGCCTAAAATGGGCATGGCAGACGCGGCAAACGCCCACTTCCTGGGCGTTTACCTGGGTCTGTGGGGCGTTTTCACCCTGTTTATGTTCTTCGGTACCCTGAAGGGCAACCGCATGCTGCAGTTCGTTTTCCTGAGCCTGACCGTCCTGTTCGCCCTGCTGGCGATCGGTCACCTGGTGGATAACGAAGGCATCGTTCATGTTGCAGGCTGGATTGGTCTGGTTTGCGGCGCAAGCGCTATCTACCTTGCAATGGGTGAAGTGCTGAACGAGCAGTTTGACCGCACCGTTTTACCGATTGGTGAAAAACACTGATCCTTCTGTCGTGTCCGCCTCGCGGGCACGACATCCCCGCTTCTGCCCCAGCCAAATCCCTAATCCCAGCCCCATCATCGACAGCGCCAGCACGTACCAGGCCGGAGCCATGGGAGACACGCCCATCAACACCGTCACCGCAATCGGCGTCAGCCCACCGAAAATGGCATACGACACGTTGTAGGAAAAAGAAATCCCGGTGAAGCGTACCTCTGGCGGGAACGCGCGCACCATCACGTACGGTACAGCCCCGACAACGCCCACGCACAGGCCTACCACGCCGTACAGCAGGAACAGCTGTTCAGGATGGCTGCCAGCCAGATGGTAAAACGCCCAGCTTGATGCGGCCAGTAACAGGCTCCCGACAACAAAGGTAACGCTGGCACCGAAACGATCCGCCGCCAGCCCGGCGGCAAGACAGCCAAAGCAGAGCATGATTGTCGCGATACTGTTCGCCTGTAACGTCACGGCAGGAGCGAAACCATACTGCTTTTGCAGCCACACCGGGGACATCAATATCACCACCACGATGCCCGCCGAGAGCAGCCAGGTAAGCAGCATCGACACCACTACCGCTTTTTTATGGCGTACCACGACCGCCTTCACCGGCAGCTCCTGCGCCAGCGCCTTGCGCTGCTGCATTTCGAGGAAAATCGGGGTCTCCTGCAGCCAGCGACGCAGGTACATCGCGACCAGGCCAAACGCTCCGCCCAGCAGGAATGGAATACGCCAGCCCCAGTCGTGCACGGCCTGCTGCGTCATGCTGGTATTAACGATCGTTGCGACGACGGACCCGAGCAAAATCCCTACCGTTAAGCCCGCGGTTAAGGTTCCGCAGGCGATACCAATGCGGCGCGCCGGAACATGTTCCGCGACAAACACCCACGCGCCCGGCACTTCACCGCCAATCGCCGCGCCCTGAAGAACGCGCATCAGCAACAGCAGCAACGGCGCAAGGATACCCATCGAGGCATAGGTGGGCAGCAGACCAATGGCCAGCGTCGGCACGGCCATCAGCAGGATGCTAAGGGTAAACATCTTCTTACGCCCGACCAGATCGCCAAAGTGGGCCATGATGATGCCGCCCAGCGGACGCGCCAGATACCCGGCGGCAAAAATGCCGAAGGTTTGCACCTGACGCAGCCATTCCGGAATATCCGCCGGGAAGAAGAGCTCTCCCACCACGGCGGCGAAGAAGACGAAGATGATAAAGTCGTAAAACTCCAGCGCGCCGCCTAAGGCCGCAAGCGTGAGGGTTTTGTAATCCTGTCGATTCAGAGGTCGGGCGTTATGTGACATAGCGAACCATTATGCTTGTATTGTGGATTTATTTTTACAGCAATCGTAAAGAAAAAATTACTATACCGTAAAACCTTGCCCACGCTATCGCCGCTTCAGCTTATGTCACATATTGATTAATTTCAGGAGATTGTTTCGCGACGCGCGTTTTTAGGACGAAAAGCTGCTACCACTTTCTCATCGGTTTCGACATACGGGCCGTCAAGAAGCTGTATACAATACGGTACACTTGCAAAGATACCGTGAACGATGACGCTGCCGTCTTCCGCTTTAAGCCCTTCCAGGGTCTCTTTGATCGACTTCGGCTGACCCGGCAGGTTCAGAATCAACGCCTGCTTGCGGATCACCCCCACCTGGCGGGAAAGAATGGCCGTCGGAACAAAGTGTAGACCGATCTGGCGCATCTGTTCACCGAAGCCCGGCATTTCGCGATCGGCGATAGCCAGCGTCGCGTCCGGCGTCACGTCACGGCGGGCGGGGCCGGTTCCGCCCGTCGTCAGAACAAGGTGGCAGCTCATCTCATCCACCAGCTCGCAGAGCGTCTGCTCGATGATCGGTTGTTCGTCAGGAATCAGGCGTGTCTGAATCTCAAAAGGGGTGGTCAGCGCGCTGCTCAACCATTCTTCCAGAGCGGGGATGCCTTTATCCTGGTAAACACCGCTGGAGGCGCGGTCAGAAATCGACACTAAGCCGATGCGTAAGGTATTCATATCCATTCCATTCAAAGAGTACTGATTAAAGGGAATGATACACGCAGAGAGGAGATTCAGACAGGGGACGAAAGAAGTCGCGTGACCGGGAGCCCGGTCACGCAGAATGATTACAGCAGGTCGCCGATCATTTTTTCCAGTTTGCCCTGGTCAACAGCAAACTTACGGATACCATCCGCCAGCTTGTCTACCGCCATTGGATCCTGGTTGTGCTGCCACAGGAACTCGGATTCAGTGATGCGCTCTGGACGTGCTTTTACTTCACCGGTGTAAGACAGTTTACGCTCAATGGTACCTTCGCTTTCTGCCAGCTCTTTCAGCAGCGCAGGAGCGATGGTCAGGCGGTCACAGCCAGCCAGCTCGATGATTTCACCGACGTTACGGAAGCTTGCGCCCATAACCACAGTCTCATAACCGTGCTGCTTGTAGTATTCGTAGATTTCAGTAACAGAAACTACGCCTGGATCTTCAGCCGGTGCGTACTCTTTCTTATCAGTGTTGGCTTTGTACCAGTCCAGAATACGGCCCACGAACGGAGAAATCAGGTATACGCCCGCTTCTGCACAAGCACGCGCCTGCGCGAAGGAGAACAGCAGGGTCAGGTTACAGTTGATACCGTCTTTTTCCAGCTGCTCTGCCGCGCGGATACCCTGCCAGGTGGAAGCCAGTTTGATCAGGATACGGTCGTTGCTGATGCCCGCGTCGTTGTACATTTTGATCAGACGTTTCGCTTTGGCGATAGACGCTTCGGTGTCGTAGGAAAGACGCGCATCTACTTCGGTAGAGATACGGCCAGGAACCAGTTTCAGGATTTCCAGACCGATGTTCACTGCCAGTTTGTCGGTGGCATCCACAACCTGCTGCGCGCGGTCGTTGCTCTGTGCTTTCGCCCAGGTCACTGCGTCGTCAATCAGTTTGCGATACTCAGGGATCTGTGCGGCGTTAAGGATCAGAGAAGGGTTAGTTGTGGCATCCTGCGGCTGGTACAGCTTCATTGCCGCGATATCTCCGGTGTCAGCTACGACAGTGGTGAACTGACGAAGGGAGGTCAATTTATCCGTCATGATAGTGTTTCTCTTTTAACGTGCCCTGGATAATTCACGCTACCGACAGCATGCCTGCAGCGGAAAAATGACAGGTTTACTTGTTAGGGGGATGTAACCGGTCTGCCCTGATGATAACACGACGGAGGGGTAGCGCAACCGCAGACAGTGCGCTTAGGTAGAGTATGGTAAACTCGGAATATTAACAGGCTGCTAAGCAACAGCATGCCCAATCAGTGGTAGCGCTTACATATTCACTTTGGCATCAACAAGAGGGACGTTAATGCCTGATTTCTTTTTCTTTATTAACGAAGTCCTGTGGGGTTCGATAATGATTTACCTGCTTCTGGGAGCAGGTATTTGGTTTACGCTACGCAGTGGGTTCATCCAGTTTCGTTATATTCGCAAGTTTGGCAGAAGTCTGAAAAACAGCGTCACGCCTCAGCCGGGCGGATTAACGTCGTTTCAGGCACTTTGTACCAGCCTGGCGGCACGCCTCGGCAGCGGCAATCTGGCGGGCGTTGCGCTGGCCATCAGCGCCGGTGGGCCAGGCGCAGTCTTCTGGATGTGGGTGACGGCGCTTCTCGGGATGGCCACCTCCTTTGCCGAAAGTTCGCTCGCCCAGCTTTATAAAGAGAAAGATAAAAACGGCCAGTTTCGCGGCGGTCCTGCCTGGTACATGGCGCGTGGCTTAGGGATGCGCTGGATGGGCGTCCTGTTCTCGCTTTTTTTACTTCTCGCGTACGGCCTTATTTTTAATACCGTCCAGGCGAACTCGGTCGCCAACGCCCTGCGCTATGCCTTCTCCTGCCCCGAGTGGCTCGCGGGTCTCGCTTTAGCCATCGTCGTTCTGCTTACCATCTCGGTCGGTCTCAAGGGCATCGCCCGTCTGATGCAGTGGCTGGTGCCCATTATGGCGCTGCTCTGGGTTGCCGCGAGCCTGTTCGTTGCCGCCCTGCATCTCGACCAGGTGCCGGGCGTGATTGCGACCATCGTCAAAAGCGCCTTTGGCTGGCGCGAAGTGGCCTCCGGGGCGCTGGGCTATACCTTCAGCCAGGCGCTGATGGCGGGTTTTCAGCGGGGCATGTTCTCCAATGAAGCCGGTATGGGGTCAACCCCCAACGCGGCAGCCGCCGCCTCTTCCTGGCCGCCGCACCCGGCCGCGCAAGGCATTGTGCAGATGATTGGCGTCTTTACAGATACCATTATTATCTGTTCCGCCAGCGCTATGATTTTGCTGCTGGCAGGCCCCGTACCGCACGCGTCGGGCACCGTCGGAATACAGCTTCTCCAGCAGGCGCTGGTGAACCTGACCGGCGGCTGGGGTGCAGGGTTTGTCTCGCTAATCCTGGTTTTGTTTGCCTTCAGCTCGATAGTGGTGAATTACCTTTACGCCGAAAATAACCTTATTTTCCTGAAGCTCGACTCCCGCGCCGCAATCGGAACCCTGCGTCTGGGGGTCATCCTGATGGTGATCGCTGGCTCCCTGCTCAGTATGCCGCTGGTCTGGCAGCTGGCCGATATCATTATGGCGCTGATGGCGATCACTAACCTCACGGCGATCCTGCTGCTCTCGCCCGTTGTGACCCTGATTGCCAGAGACTATCTGCGCCAGCGCAAACTCGGCGTTCCGCCGGTATTTGATCCCGCCCGTTATCCCGATATTAAGGCGCAGCTTGCCCCCGGCACGTGGGATGATTTGCCGCGGCAATAACAGCTATCGATCAATTCAGGGCGATTTTTTGCTAAAGTCGCTCTAAATTTCCTGCAAGGACTGGATATGCTGATTCTGATTTCACCTGCAAAAACGCTCGACTACCAGAGCCCGCTCGCTACAGAGCGCTATACCCAGCCTGAACTGCTGGACTACTCGCAACAGCTGATCCGCGAAGCGCGTAAGCTCTCTGCGCCGCAAATCGCCTCGCTGATGAGCATCAGCGACAAGCTGGCAGACCTTAACGCGACCCGCTTTCATGAATGGCACCCGGATTTCACCCCGGCTAACGCTCGCCAGGCGATTCTGGCATTTAAAGGCGATGTCTATACCGGCCTGCAGGCGGAAGATTTTAGCGAAACCGACTTCGATTTTGCCCAGCAGCATCTGCGCATGCTGTCGGGTTTGTACGGCGTGCTGAGACCGCTGGACCTCATGCAGCCGTATCGTCTGGAGATGGGGATTCGTCTGGAGAATGCCAAAGGCAAAGACCTGTACCATTTCTGGGGCGATATCATTACCGACAAGCTGAATGCGGCGCTGCACGCCCAGGGCGATAACGTGGTGATAAACCTTGCGTCCGATGAATACTACAAGTCGGTGAAGCCGAAAAAGCTGGATGCGGAGATTATCAAACCGGTGTTCCTCGACGAGAAGAACGGTAAGTTCAAAGTGATCAGCTTCTACGCCAAGAAAGCGCGCGGTCTGATGAGCCGCTACATTATCCAGAACCGCCTGACGAAGCCGGAGCAATTGACCGCCTTTAACAGCGAAGGCTATTTCTTTGACGAAGAAGCGTCAGGGAAAGGCGAGCTGGTGTTTAAGCGCCACGAGCAGTAAAAACAAACCCCGCCGGCTGGCGGGGTTTTGCATTAGTGGTGTTTCCAGTCCGGGCCCGGACGATGATCGTCATGGCGACGGTCGTCATGATGGTGGTCACGCTCGCGATGCTCATCATGTGGACGCCAGTGGTTATCGCGCCAGTCATAATGCGCCTTCCACCAGTCGTGGTCGCGCCAGCGGCCACCGTCCCAGTAGTGCCCGTTATTATCCCGGTCGCCAATCTGCAGTTTTACCGCAGGTACGAGGGTGATTTCGGATGCCTGTACCGCCATGGGAGCGACCAGCATCAGTGAAAGCGCAATCAGCACAGGTTTCAGTGTAGACATCGGTGACTCCTTATTATCTTTGCCCTACGTGGGCCGATGTAAGGAGATTACGCGAGGGAAACGGGGGATGTTATTCTCTGCAATCCTAATCGCTAAGTGACCGCATTTATTGGGAATTTCTGCTTTTTCCCTGCTATTTTCCTCCTTAATTTCTCCATAAAAAAAGCCGGGCAGCGGCTTCAGTACAATGCTGCTATTGCCGGGTGGCGCTTCGCTTACCCGGCCTACGTTCTGAGCCGTTATCGTCGTTGTAGGCCCGGTAAGGCGTAGCCGCCACCGGGCAACACAATCACGCACGTGTCATCATTGATAGTAGGTCGGGTAAGGCGAAGCCGCACCCGACAAAAATTATGCTCGGGACATCATCAGCTTACGCAGCGCGGCAAAGTCTGCCGGCAGTTCATGGGACAACAGCGGCAGGTCGGCACGCTCGGCCAGCTCTTTCGGCAGCGGCAGCGTTTCGCCCAGGATTTCTTCCACGCTCTCTTTGAACTTCGCCGGATGCGCGGTGCCCAGGAACAGGCCATATTCACCCGGGTTAAGCTGGTCGCGCAGCGCGCGGTAGGCAATCGCCGCGTGCGGTTCAGAGGTATACCCGACCGCCTTCAGCTCGCGCATGGTGGATTTGGTAGTTTCATCCGTCACCGCGGCATAGCCCAGGTCGCCCAGACGCCAGATCTTACGGCGGAACAGCTCTTCCACGCGCGGCCAGTTGTTCGGCTGAGACACATCCATCGCATTGGAGAGGGTCGCCTGCGTGGCGTTCGGCGCCCACTTCCCGTCTTTCAGGAAGCGCGGCACGGTGTCGTTGGCGTTGGTCGCGGCGATAAAGCGTTTCACCGGCAGACCCAGGGATTTTGCCAGCAGGCCCGCCGTCAGGTCACCAAAGTTACCGCTCGGCACGGAGATCACCAGCTGGTTGCGCGCTTCCTGCGGCAGCTGCGCCACCGCTTCGAAGTAGTAGCAGATCTGCGCCAGCAGACGGCTGATGTTGATGGAGTTCGCAGAGTTAAGACCCAAAGCTACCTTCAGCTCTTCGTCATCGAAGGCCTGCTTGACCAGCGCCTGGCAGGCATCGAAATCACCGTCAATTGCCACGGTTTCAATGTTGCCGCCGAGGGTGCAGAACAGTTTCTCCTGCAGCGGGCTGATTTTGCCTTTCGGATAGAGGATCACCACGCGGACATTTTTCAGGCCGTAGAACGCGTGTGCCACCGCCGCGCCGGTATCGCCGGAGGTTGCGGTCAGGATGGTCACCGGCTTGTCGCCGCTGATGTGGGTCAGCATCTGCGCCATAAAGCGGCCGCCGAAGTCTTTAAACGCCAGGGTTGGGCCGTGGAACAGCTCCAGACAGCCCACGTCAGGCTCAACCTGCTGAACCGGCGCCGGGAAAGCGAATGCCGCACGCACGCGCTCTTCCAGCAGCTCCTGCGGAATTTCATCGCCGATAAACGCGGACAGAATTTTGGTGCTGCGGGTGACAAAATCCTGCTTCAGCAGGTCATCAATCTCGGTCAGCTGGAATTCCGGCAGGTCATGCGGGAAAAACAGCCCCTGATTTTTGCCCAGTCCCTGAGTCACCGCCTGCGCGAAGCTGACCTGCTCGTTATGATCTTTAAGGTTGTAGAGTTTCATTAATTATCCCAGTACTCGTGCGCCAGCCGTGTCCAGACGGCAAATATGAACAAAGCCTTCCTGATTTTGCAGGTAGTGTTTAGAGAGCCAGTCCGCCACGCGCTGCGCAGTGTCTGCCTTGTCGCACAGGGCGAACAGCGTCGGGCCGGAGCCGGAGATGCCGCACGCCTGCGCGCCGATATCCATTGATGCCTGTCGCGCCTCGTTAAAGCCGGGTAGCAGCTTCGTGCGATACGGCTCGGCAATGACGTCCTTCATCAGTTTTGCCGCCAGCTGCGGCTGACGGGTGTAGCAGGCGTGGATAAAGCCCGCCAGATGACGCCCGTGGGCGATACAGTCCTGACGACGATATTGCGCGGGCAGGATCGCACGCGCTTCCGCGGTAGAGACCTTAATGCCCGGATAGGCCAGCACCCACAGCCACTCATCAAACCCTGGCACCTGCTGGCTGATGATGCCATTTTCTTCGATCATCAGCTGCATGCCGCCGAGGAAGCACGGCGCCACGTTGTCATAGTGAATGCTGCCGGAGATACGCCCTTCCAGCTCGCCCATTAAGCCCAGCAGGCGGTTGTTGTTCAGCGGCTTGCCGCAGTGCTCATTCATTGCCACCAGAGCGGCGACCACCGAACAGGCGCTGGAACCCAGCCCCGAGCCAATCGGCATACTTTTTTCCAGCGTCATAGCGACCGGCACGTTTTTACCGATCTCCTGACAGAAGCGTTCCCAGCACTGATAGACGATGTTCTCGCGCGGGTCGGACGGTAGCTTGCTGGCGAAGCGGCCCACGTTATTCAGGCTGAAGCTGTCTGCCGCTTCCACCGTAACCGTATCGCCCAGCAGCGAACCATCCACCGGCGTCACCGCCGCACCCAGCACGTCAAATCCGACGCTCATATTCGCGCTGGAAGCCGGGGCATAAACTTTGACCATGTTAAACTCCTAACTTCCATGACAGGGTACGCAGCAGATCGGCAAACACACCCGCCGCCGTAACATCGTTCCCTGCGCCATAGCCGCGAAGCACCAGCGGCAGTGGCTGATAATAGTGGCTGTAAAACGCGAGGGCGTTTTCGCCGTTTTTGACTTTGTACAGCGGGTCGTTGCCATCCACTTCGGCAATCTTCACCCGGCACACGCCATCTTCTTCAATGTTGCCAACATAGCGCAATACCTTACCTTCATCACGGGCTTTCGCAACGCGCGCGGCAAACGCGTCGTCAAGCTGCGGCAGTCTGGCCATAAAGGTGCTGACGTCACCGCTGCTGTCAAATTCTGCCGGCAGGACCGGTTCAATCACGATATCGGAAAGCTCAAGCTCACGGCCCGTTTCGCGCGCGAGGATCAGCAGCTTACGCGCCACGTCCATACCGGAGAGATCGTCACGCGGATCCGGCTCGGTGTAGCCCAGCTCGCGCGCGGCGCGGGTGGCTTCGGAGAGGCTCATCCCTTCATCCAGCTTGCCGAAGATAAACGACAGCGAGCCGGAGAGAATGCCGGAGAAACGCTGCAGTTCATCACCCGCGTTAAGCAGGTTCTGCAGGTTTTCGATAACCGGCAGACCAGCCCCAACGTTGGTGTCGTACAGAAACTTGCGGCGCGACTTGCTCGCCGCCAGACGCAGCTGGTGATAGTAATCCATCGACGAGGTGTTGGCCTTTTTGTTCGGCGTCACCACGTGGAAACCTTCGCGCAGGAAATCGGCGTACTGGTCCGCCACCGCCTGGTTCGAAGTGCAGTCGACGATGACCGGGTTAAGCAGATGGTACTCTTTCACCAGGCGGATCAGGCGGCCCAGGTTGAACGGCTCTTTCGCCTCGTTCATCTCTGCCTGCCAGTTTTCCAGGTTAAGGCCGTGGACGTTGGTCAGCAGCGCTTTGGAATTCGCAATCCCGCAGACGCGCAGGTCGATGTGTTTCTTCTTCAGCCACTCCTGCTGACGCTTCACCTGCTCCAGCAGCGCGCCGCCTACGCCACCCACGCCAATCAGGAACAGCTCGATGACCTGATCGGTGTTGAACAGCATCTGGTGAACCACGCGAACGCCGGTGGTCGTATCATCATTGTCCACGACAACAGAAATTGAACGCTCCGACGAGCCCTGAGCAATCGCCACGATGTTGATATTGGCGCGCGCCAGCGCGGCAAAGAACTTGGCTGAGATACCGCGCAGCGTGCGCATGCCGTCGCCAACCACGGAGATAATCGCCAGACGCTCCTGAATGGAGAGCGGCTCGAGCAATTCTTCTTTGAGCTCCAGATAGAACTCTTCTTCCAGCGCGCGACGGGCGCGCAGGCAGTCGCCCTGCGGCACGCAGAAGCTAATGCTGTATTCGGAAGAGGACTGGGTAATCAGCACCACCGAGATACCGTTGCGGGACATGGCCGCAAATACGCGCGCTGCCATGCCGACCATCCCTTTCATCCCAGGGCCGGAGACGCTGAACATCGCCATATTGTTGAGGTTGGAGATGCCTTTCACCGGCAGACCGTCCTCATCGCTGCTTGCGCCAATCAGCGTACCCGGCGCCTGCGGGTTACCGGTGTTTTTAATCAGGCAAGGGATCTGGAACTGGGCAATCGGGGAGATGGTACGCGGGTGAAGCACTTTGGCGCCGAAGTAGGAAAGCTCCATCGCTTCCTGGTACGACATCGACTTCAGCAGCCTGGCGTCCGGAACCTGGCGCGGGTCGCAGGTATAGACGCCGTCGACATCAGTCCAGATCTCACAACAGTCCGCGCGTAAGCAGGCGGCCAGCACGGCGGCGGAGTAGTCGGAACCGTTACGGCCCAGCACCACCAGCTCGCCCTTCTCGTTACCGGCGGTAAAGCCTGCCATCAGGATCATGTGGTCAGCGGGAATTTTGCTGGCGGCGATACGGCGGGTTGATTCGGCAATATCAACGGTGGATTCGAGGTAGTGGCCCACCGCAAGCAGTTTTTCAACGGGATCGATCACGGTCACGCTATGGCCGCGCGCTTCCAGCACGCCGGCCATAATGGCGATAGAGAGTTTTTCACCGCGACAAATCAGCGCCGCGTTGATGCTGTCCGGGCACTGGCCGAGGAGGCTGATACCGTGCAGAACGTGTTTGATTTGCGCAAATTCCTGCTCAACGAAGGACTTCAGCTGAGCGTGCGGGAAGCCAGGCAGCGCCTCTGCCAGCCCTTGCAATAAGTCAGCGAATATACGCTCTGCGTCGCTGATGTTCGGGAGTGCGTCCTGGCCACCGATGGTTTTTTCGATCATCGCCACCAGATGGTTCGTGATTTTTGCCGGGGCAGAGAGCACGGTCGCAACCTGCCCCTGCCTGGCGTTGCTTTCCAGGATATCGGCAACTCGCAGAAAACGTTCTGCATTTGCCACTGATGTACCGCCGAACTTCAACACTCGCATGGTTCTACCTCGTTTCCTTTAGCCGAAAAAAAAGCCCGCACTGTCTAGGTGCGGGCTTTTTTTTGTTTTTCCTGTACGCGTCAGCCCGCATCGTTACCTGTGGTAATGATGATGGTTGTGGTAATGGTGGTGATGCTGATGCGTTTCATGGATGTTGTGTACTCTGTCATTATTATCTGTCTGTGCTGTATTCTTTTAGGGTTAAAGGATCGGGCTCGTTAAGTCAACGAATTTTTAATTTGATCACAATTCGGAAGACTCTCACGTCCCGCTGCGTGCAGATTTATTTTCATCCGATTCCCCCAGATGCAACCCACACAGACAGACTTATTCGCCATAGTAAAAACTTATGGCAGTGTTTTACTCGGCCAATTTTTTTTCAATATCATGCAGCAAACGGTGCAGCATTGCGGTGTCCCGCTGCTCAAGACGTCCCAAACGCTGCTGCAGCCAGTCAGCCATTTTTTGATCGTCCGCTACTTCCAACTGCGTTAACAGCTGTTCAACGCGTGCGCGCAGCGCAGCCAGCTGATTTTCATCAGCCCTTTCAGCCTGAGGCTGGGGGATTTGTATTAGGGAGGCTAATTGATAGCAGTACACCATGACCGCCTGGCCCAAATTCAGGGAAGGATAATCGGCTACCATCGGCGCACCGGTGAGCACGTCCGCCAGTTCCAGCTCCTCGTTGGTTAATCCGGAATCTTCACGCCCAAACACCAGCGCCGTTTTCTCCAGCCACTGGCTTTTCTCTTCCAGCATCGGCACCAGCTCCGCTGGCGTCGCATAGTAGTGGAACTTAGCCCGACTGCGCGCCGTGGTTGCAACGGTAAACGAAATGTCGTGCAGCGCGTCGGCAAGCGTAGCGTAAGTGGTTATATTATCGAGAATATCTCCCGATCCGTGCGCCACCCAACGCGCGGCAGGCTCCAGATGGGCCGTGCTGTCCACAATGCGCAAATCGGTAAAACCCATGGTCTTCATGGCACGCGCAGCTGCGCCTATATTTTCTGCTCTGGCTGGGGCAACCAGTACAATCGACAGATGCATTTATGCTCTCTTTTTAATCAGTTAGCCGGTAAAAATGTGATGCACTTCAACATATTACGCAGCGCGAATTTACAAAATTGCAACACAAATCACCGAAATAGCGTTTCATAACAAATTAAAAACGCTAAACTATTCTGTGTCTGAACAATCAGTTAGAATGTTAATAGAACACCATTATCCCTATGTTTTATAATGATAATGGCAGCATGAATACCCTATTCTGATTGGATTCGCTTCGTTTATAAATCAATGTCCGCAACTAGTTGGTTTATTGAAAAATTGTGACAAAGGCTAGCATTCAGCTACGATGATTTCATCAAACTGTTAACGTGCTACAATTGAACTTGATATATGTCAACGAAGCGTAGTTTTATTGGGTGTCTGGTGTCACTTAGCCTGTTATGTTGCTGTTAAAATGGTTAGGATGACAGCCGTTTTTGACACTGTCGGGTCCAAAGGGAAAGTACCCAAGACCAAGCTAATGATGTTGTTGACGTTGATGGAAAGTGCATCAAGAACGCAATTACGTACTTTAGTCACGTTAAGCCGATCATGTTAATTTGCGACATGCATCAGGCAGGTCAGGGACTTTTGTACTTCCTGTTTCGATTTAGTTGGCAATTTAGGTAGCAAACATGCAGACCCCGCACATTCTTATCGTTGAAGACGAGTTGGTAACACGCAACACGTTAAAGAGCATTTTCGAAGCAGAAGGCTACGATGTCTTTGAAGCGACCGATGGCGCAGAGATGCATCAGATCCTTTCTGAAAATGATATCAACCTGGTGATCATGGATATTAACCTGCCGGGCAAAAACGGTCTTCTTCTGGCGCGCGAACTGCGCGAGCAGGCGAACGTCGCGTTAATGTTCCTGACGGGCCGTGATAACGAAGTTGATAAAATTCTTGGCCTGGAAATCGGTGCGGATGACTACATCACCAAGCCGTTCAACCCTCGCGAGTTAACCATTCGTGCACGCAACCTGCTGTCCCGCACCATGAACCTGGGTACTGTCAGCGAAGAGCGTCGTAGCGTAGATAGCTACAAATTCAACGGCTGGGAACTTGATATTAATAGCCGCTCGCTGATTAGCCCGAACGGTGAGCAGTATAAACTGCCGCGCAGTGAATTCCGCGCGATGCTGCACTTCTGCGAAAACCCGGGAAAAATTCAGTCCCGTGCAGAACTGCTGAAGAAAATGACCGGCCGTGAGCTGAAGCCGCACGACCGTACCGTAGACGTCACTATCCGTCGTATTCGTAAACATTTCGAATCTACGCCAGATACGCCGGAAATCATCGCCACCATTCACGGCGAAGGGTACCGTTTCTGCGGCGATTTGCAGGAATAACCCCGCAGTTAATGCATTAAAAAACGGCGCTTATGCGCCGTTTTTTTTATTCCCGCCAGGGCATAATCGGCACCGCGCTGATCGCGTTTTTCGGTGACCCTTCCACCACTTTGTCAGAATAGGCCAGGTAGGCCAGCGTATTGCGTTTGGCATCGTAGAAACGCACAACCTGCAGCTTTTTGAACACCAGCGAGGTCCGTTTCTGGAATACCACGTCGCCCTGCGCTTTGCCGTTTTTAATTTTGTCGCTCAATTCAACCGGGCCCACCTGCTGACATGAGATCGCCGCATCGGAGGTATCTTCCGCCAGCCCCAGTCCGCCTTTGATGCCGCCCGTTTTCGCGCGGCTGACATAGCAGGTGACGTTTTTCACGTCCGGATCGTCAAACGCCTCCACCACGATTTTGTGGTCCGGGCCAAACATTTTGAACACGGTATCGACGGAACCAATCTGTTCCGCCTGTGCAGCGCGCCCGACCATCAACATCAGCGCGGTGAAGAGCAAAGTCTTGTATTTCATATTGTTACCATTCTTTAAAATTACACTGAGCAATTATTCAACACTTTAGACAAAAATGTAGCAAGATCACAGGATTAGAATATATCTGCCTGTAATGTGCTAGAAAAAGCATGAATGCGCAAAAAAAACACTGAATGCTAAAACATCAAAAAATGCTATTATCCGCTAACCTGTTATCAGGCACCTGCTGTTTTAAGGATGAGGATAGTATATGGATCAGGCTGGAATTATTCGCGACCTGCTCACCTGGCTGGAAGGTCATCTCGACCAGCCTTTGTCACTGGATCATGTGGCGGCTAAAGCAGGCTATTCCAAGTGGCATCTGCAAAGGATGTTCAAGGATGTCACCGGTCATGCTATCGGGGCCTATATTCGCGCACGTCGTTTATCAAAATCTGCTGTAGCATTGCGCCTCACCGCGCGGCCGATTCTGGATATTGCCCTGCAATATCGTTTCGATTCACAGCAGACATTCACCCGCGCCTTTAAAAAACAGTTCTTGTTGACGCCAGCGCTTTATCGTCGCTCGCCTGACTGGAGCTCGTTTGGCATGCGTCCGCCGCTGCGTCTGGGCGAGTTCGCAATGCCGAAGTACGACATTATTACACTGCCGGAAACCCATCTGATCGGCACAACGCAGAGCTACTCCTGTTCACTGGAGCAGATTTCCGAGTTCCGACATCAGATGCGCGTCCAGTTCTGGCGCGACTTCCTGAGCCACGCGCCGGCGATCCCGCCTATCCTGTATGGCCTCAACGAAACGCATCCAAGCCAGGAAAAAGACGACGAGCAGGAGGTGTTCTACACCACCGCGCTGACGCCAGAGATGGCCAACGGGTATATTCAGGGTTCGAAGCCTGTCGTGCTGGAAGGAGGCGAATACGTGATGTTCGCCTATGAAGGGCTGGGAACGGGGGTACAGGAGTTTATCCTGACCGTTTACGGTACCTGCATGCCAATGCTGAATCTTAATCGCCGTAAAGGTCAGGACATTGAGCGCTACTACCCGGCGCAGGATGCCAAACCGGAAGAAGGCCCAATCAATCTGCGTATGGAATTTTTGATTCCAATACGTCGTTAACGCTGCAGTTCGTCAAGCGCAGGGGCATCGAGATGCGAAATGTCCCCTGCCATCTCCACGACCCATCCTGACGCCAGCCACGCGCTTTCCTGATAATCAATTCGGGAAATGGAGCAGTTACGCAGACGCAAACGGCGCTCAGCGTAAGCCGGTAATCCCAGAATGGTGCTCACCAAGCATCCCAACGCAATCCCATGACTCACCAGCAGCGGACGGCTTCCCGCCGGAAGCTTCAGGCATTCCGCCAGTGCGGCATGCATACGGACGCTGAGCTCCTGCATGGATTCGCCCTCAGGAATACGGCCATCTTCGGTACCGTTCACCAGCGTGCGGCGCCAGCCCTCTTCCGTTTCCGTCAGCGTATCGATATGGCGTTTTTCCAGCACGCCCATATCCAGCTCGCGCAGGCGCGGCTCCAGCATGACGTCACAGCCGCAGGCGTCTGCAATGATGCGCGCCGTCTGCTGTGTGCGACCTAAATCGCTGGTAATGACGTGGGTAATGCCCAGCGTTCGGGCGCGTTCTGCCACCTGCCACGCTTGCTGCACGCCCTTCTCTGTAAGAGGACTGTCTGACTGGCCTTGAATACGTCGCTCGGCGTTCCACTGCGTTTCACCGTGGCGAACAAGGTATACCTGTAACATGCTTTTTTTCCGTTATACTGCGATGAGTTTTTTTTGAATCGAGCTTAATTATGCACCATGTTGTCTCTGCTACCACTAATCCTGCCAAAATTCAGGCAATTCTAAGGGCATTTGAAGAGATCTTCGGCGCAGGATCCTGCCATATTGAAGCCATCGGCGTCGAGAGTGGCGTTCCTGAACAGCCGTTTGGCAGCGAGGAAACGCGCGCTGGCGCACGAAACCGCGTGGCAAATGCCAGGGCTGCGGCACCGGATGCGGACTTTTGGGTGGCAATTGAAGCCGGTATCGACGAAGGCGCAACCTTTAGCTGGGTGGTGATCGAAAGCCGTGAACAGCGCGGTGAAGCGCGTTCAGCCACCCTGCCGCTTCCGGAGATTATTCTGGAAAAAGTCCGCGCGGGTGAAGCGCTTGGGCCGGTGATGTCGCAGTACACCGGCATTGATGAGATTGGCCGTAAAGAAGGGGCGATTGGCGTCTTTACCGCAGGCGCGCTGACGCGTTCAGGCGTTTATCATCAGGCGGTGATCCTGGCGTTAAGCCCGTTCCATAACGCGATTTATCGTTAGGTATTTTTCAGCAATACCGCTTCCAGCCACTGGCGCAGCTCAACGGGTGCCGACTTCAGGCTGTTCGATCCGCGGGTAATCGTTGCGATGCCCGCGCCGAGCTCATTTTTCAGCTCGCGCTGGCTCATCTCGCCGCGCAGCAACTCTTCAATGATGCGCACGCGCGTGCCCAGCGCCTCACGCTCGTCCGGCGTGAGCATCAGCTGCATAAGGGGTAAGTGCAAATCCTGCTCGTAAGACTGGCGAAGCAGCTCCACAAAACGAAGCCACTCCTGATGACGTTGTTCGGCCATTGCCGAGGAATACGGGGAATGCTGTGTCATGTTATGCTGCCTCTTGTACTCATTAGCGAGTACAGCATAACACAACCCGCGCCGATCAGTAACGTCTCTGCCACTCGGCATCACTCATCAGGGTATCTTTCTGCCCCATGAAGTAGCGATAGTAGGCGTCATAGGCCAGCACGTTCTTCACATAGCCGCGCGTTTCCGAGAACGGGATGCTCTCGACAAACGCCACGGCGTCAATGCGTCCGGCGCTGTTGCCGAGCCAGGTACGCACGCGACCCGGCCCCGCGTTATACGCCGCCGACGAGAAGATGCGGTTATTGCCGAACTGCTGATACACGTACTGCAGGTAGCTGGTACCGATGTTGATGTTGGTATCTGGATCCAGAAGCTGTGACGGGCTGCTGTAGCCAGGAATATTAAACATCTTCACCGTGTGCGTCGCCGTGCCCGGCATAATCTGCATCAGGCCGCTGGCGCCCACCGGGGAACGGACTTTCGGGTTCCATGCGCTCTCCTGACGGGCAATTGCCATCGCGTAGCTTTGCGGGATATCTTTGCCGCTGGTGTAGCGATCGAACAGATCCTTGTAAGCCAGCGGGAAACGCTCTTCGAGATGATCCCAAAGCTTACCGGCGATCGTCGCCTGCACGCTCAGATCCCACCAGTGGTTATCAAAAGCATAGCGGGCAAGCTGGGCTTTCTCGTCGGTGCTGCGGCTGGTCACCAGATTCGCCCACTCGCTGCGCGCGGTATTATCCATATTCCAGTACATCAGCTCGCGCACGCGCGCCATTTCTGGCCCCTGCGTCAGCGCCGGGTTCGCGTTGGCTGGCGCTTTATCAATGCGGAAGGTGTACTCCTCGCCCAGGCGCTGCGCGGCTGCCATCGGGTAGAACCCGCGCTGCTGCATCAGCGTATGGAGAATTTCTTTGGCCTCGTCATCACGACCGCGCTCCATCAGCAGATCGGCCTGCCAGTAGCGCCATTCGTCCTTCTCTTTGGCCTCCATAGGCAACCGCGCAAGCCAGGTATTCAGCCCACGGCGATCTCCCGTACCCAGCGCCATGCGCACGCGACGTTCCACCAGAGACGTGGAGTTCGAACGCATAATGGCATCGTCACGCCAGCGCGCCTGTTCATCGGTCACATCCGTGCCCATCAGTCGCCACGCCACGATGTCGCGCAGCTCCTGGGTTTGTTCCTCATTAAGCTGCTGCGCCTGCACCAGCTGCGGGATCATCAGCCGCGCGTTTTCCACATCGTCACGCGCCACGCTGGCAAAGGCCACCGCCGCCATCTGGCGGGTAAAATCGGTCGCGCCCGTACTGCGGGCAAAGGTCAGCACGCTGTTGGGATCGTTAGCCAGCGAGATAACCGCGGTGGAGATCGTCTGGTAATCGGACGGCATCTGCCCCGCCAGCGTGGTCACCAGACGCGTGTTGCCGGCTTTCATCGCCAGACGGATGCGCTCAAGGTAGGACAGCGGATCCTGCTTGCCGGATGCGCGCCACGCGCCGAACAGGGAGTCACAGGCGTTCGGCTGGTTTTTCCCGGTCAGCCAGAGCTCTTTCGCCCCGGCCCAGGCCTCTTCCTGCTGGCCGGTCGCCCATTTTGCGTAGTAGTAGTTACACTGGGCTTCGGTGGTATTCGGCTTTTCAGGGCTAAACGCCAGCAGTCCGCGCCAGTCTTCGCGACGCGCCAGCTCATTCACAAAACGAGACTGGAGATTTCGGGCTGGCGGCAGGGTCGGGTTCGCCTGAATGAAGTTATTCACGGTGACGGTGGGCTGGTTCATGAGATCGTCCGTGATCTGGCGATACTCGAGATACGGATACAGCGGATAATCCTTTAGCGTCGGCATCAGCGCCTGCACGGTATCCATCTGCTTGTTGTCCCACGCCTGTTTAATCTGGGCGTAGCGGTTGCGTTGTTCATCCAGTGAATCGGCATGCACCGCCTGGCTTACCGCCATTACGCATACGCTGGCAGCCAGCAGACGCCAGACCACCCGTTTGGCTTTTTCCACAAGCTCTTCCTCATTGTTTTTTCGTCAATTGCAGCGTCTTGCCACGTCAAAGTCTAATTAACTTATGCTAACCAGGCATCCTTCAACGCGCCACGTCGTGGACACTTTTTTACCTTTCTTGCGCGTTTTAACACTCCCGACGTTCCTGGCTGGGATTAGGGCGGGAAAAAGGCTACACTTCGAGGCTGAAATTCCTTCTCATTACGATAAAAGAGGCGAAGTCCAACGTGGCTCAATTCGTTTATACCATGCATCGTGTCGGCAAAGTTGTCCCGCCGAAACGTCATATTCTTAAAAATATCTCGCTGAGCTTCTTCCCGGGCGCAAAAATCGGTGTTCTGGGTCTCAACGGTGCCGGTAAGTCCACCCTGCTGCGCATCATGGCCGGCATTGATACAGACATCGAAGGTGAAGCCCGTCCGCAGCCTGGCATCAAGATTGGCTACCTGCCGCAGGAACCTCAGCTGAACCCGGAACACACCGTTCGCGAATCCGTTGAAGAAGCGGTTTCCGAAGTGGTTAACGCCCTGAAAGGCCTGGATGAAGTGTATGCCAAATACGCCGAGCCGGATGCGGACTTCGACAAGCTGGCCGCACAGCAGGGCAAGTATGAAGAGATCATCCAGGCGCACGACGGCCACAACCTGAACGTGCAGCTGGAGCGCGCGGCAGATGCCCTGCGTCTGCCGGACTGGGATGCGAAAATCGCGAACCTCTCCGGGGGTGAACGCCGCCGCGTGGCGCTGTGCCGCCTGCTGCTGGAAAAACCAGATATGCTGTTGCTCGACGAACCAACCAACCACCTGGATGCGGAATCCGTGGCGTGGCTGGAGCGCTTCCTGCACGACTTCGAAGGCACCGTTGTGGCGATTACCCACGACCGTTACTTCCTCGACAACGTCGCCGGCTGGATCCTGGAGCTGGACCGCGGTGAAGGTATTCCGTGGGAAGGCAACTACTCCTCCTGGCTGGAGCAAAAAGATCAGCGTCTGGCGCAGGAAGCTTCTCAGGAAGCGGCGCGCCGTAAGTCTATCGAGAAAGAGCTGGAGTGGGTTCGTCAGGGCGCGAAAGGCCGTCAGTCTAAGGGCAAAGCCCGTCTGGCACGCTTTGAAGAGCTGAACAACACCGAATACCAGAAACGTAACGAAACCAACGAACTGTTTATTCCACCTGGAGCACGTCTGGGGGATAAAGTGGTTGAAGTGACCAACCTGCGTAAGTCTTACGGCGACCGTGTGCTGATCGACGACCTGACCTTCTCCGTACCGAAAGGCGCTATCGTCGGCATCATCGGTCCGAACGGCGCGGGTAAATCGACCCTGTTCCGCATGATGTCCGGTCAGGAACAGCCTGACAGCGGCTCTATCACCCTGGGTGAGACCGTGAAGCTGGCCTCCGTTGAGCAGTTCCGTGACGCGATGGACAACAGCAAAACCGTGTGGGAAGAAGTGTCCGGCGGCCTGGATATCATGCGCATCGGCAACACCGAGATGCCAAGCCGCGCCTACGTTGGTCGCTTTAACTTCAAAGGCACCGATCAGGGCAAACGTGTAGGCGAGCTGTCCGGCGGTGAGCGCGGTCGTCTGCACCTGGCGAAGCTGCTGCAGGTGGGCGGTAACGTTCTGCTGCTCGATGAACCAACAAACGACCTGGATATCGAAACCCTGCGCGCGCTGGAAAACGCCCTGCTGGAGTTCCCGGGCTGCGCGATGGTTATCTCGCACGACCGCTGGTTCCTCGACCGTATCGCGACCCACATTCTGGACTACCAGGACGAAGGTAAGGTGGAGTTCTTCGAAGGTAACTTCACCGAATACGAAGAGTACAAGAAACGCACGCTGGGCGCCGACGCGCTGGAGCCGAAGCGTATTAAGTATAAGCGTATTGCTAAGTAAGTGCCCAAAAAGCCGGGTGGCGCTCACGCTTACCCGGCCTACGGTTCTGCGCTGTTTGTAGGCCGGGTAAGGCGAAGCCGCCACCCGGCTTTTTTATTTGCCCACGTAATACCGCTTCACCTCGTCAAACTGCATCGCAAACTCGATATAGCTCATCAGCGCGGGCGAATTCAGCTTGCGGCTCGGGTAGGCCAGCCAGAGGTCGTTGCCTTCAACGTTCCACTCCGGCAGCACCTGCACCAGCGCGCCCTTTTCAACCTTATCTCCCAGCAGAAATGCAGGAAGCAGCGTGATCCCCGCCCCGGCCATCGCGCACTCGCGGGCGTACACCAGATTATCGGTCATGTGCGCGTTATCCGGCAGGTAGCGGTAATCCTCATTCTCGCTTCGCAGAAGCCACTCCGACCAGGCTCTGTGCGTAATGCTGCGGTGCTCCACCAGCTGACGGGGATGCGTTAGCGGCGCCCGGCGCGCCAGATATTCCGGCGAGGCCAGCATGTAGCGCGGACAGTGCCCGATCATTCGGCCAATCAGGGAGGAGTCCTGCGGCTTGCCGGTACGCAGCGCCACGTCAAAGCCGGACTCGACCAGATCCACCACATCATCAGAGATCGACACGTCCAGCGAAACCTCAGGATAGCGAAGCTGGAACTCGGCATTCATATGCGCCAGCAGCGTCGCGCCAATCCCAGCCGGACAGGTGATGCGCAGCCGCCCGCTCGGGTTTTCGCGCAGGCGCTGAATGGCATACTCCGCCCGCTCGCTGGCCGCCAGCATTTCGCGGCAGTGCACCAGATAGTGCTCGCCCGCAAACGTCAGGTTCAGCCTGCGGGTAGTGCGGTTAAGCAGGCGGATACCCACCTGCTGCTCCAGCTGGCTAATTCGCTGGCTGACGCTGGATTTCGGCAGTTCGGCTTTCTGGGCTGCCGCGGTAAAGCTGCCCATCTCCGCCACCAGCGCGAAAAGCGCCATATCCTGCAGCTGTTTAAACATGATTGTTCATCCTGTACGAACGCTGAGTTCTTGATTGTCCATCTTATCATGCGGCTGGCCACTTAATAGACTAGCCTCAACAAAACGCATGCCATTGAGGAGCACACCATGTCAATGAAAGCCATTGCCGTGAACCCGGAAAATCCGTCCACCTTCATTGAAATCACCCCGCCGATGCCGCATCCCGGCGAGCACGATCTGCTGGTGGAGGTGAAAGCCGTCTCGGTTAACCCGGTCGATACCAAAGTCCACGCGGGCATTGCCAAAAACGGACTGAACGAGCCGCGCATTCTCGGGTGGGATGCCAGCGGGATCGTCAAAGCCGTTGGGACGGGCGTCACCGGATTCAAACCGGGAGATGAAGTGTGGTACGCGGGCGACATCACCCGCCCGGGCAGCAACACCACGCATCAGCTGATTGATGCGCGCATTGTCGGGCGCAAGCCTGCAAGCCTCGGCTGGGCCGCTGCCGCTGCACTGCCGTTGACCGCACTCACCGCGTGGGAAGGCCTGTTTGAACGGCTGAACATTCAGGATGCCGGCGCGGACAAAACCCTGCTGATCATTGGCGGCGCGGGCGGCGTGGGATCGCTGGCGATCCCGTTTGCGAAGCACAACAGCAAGGTGAAGATCGTCGCAACCGCGTCTCGCGAAGATTCCGCCCGGTGGTGCCGCGATCGCGGTGCAGATGTGGTGGTGAACTACCGCGATCTGAAAGGCGAACTGGCGAAACACGGGCTCAAATTTGTGGATTACATTTTCATCCTCAACGACACCGACGGACACTGGGATGCGGTCAGCGAACTGATTGCCCCACAGGGGCATATCTGTTCCATCGTGGAGAATGAACACCCGCTGAACCAGGACAAGCTGAAGTCGAAATCCGCCGCCCTGCACTGGGAATTTATGTACACCCGCAGCATGTACCAGACCGCGGATATGGCGCGTCAGGGTGAGATCCTCAATGAGGTGGCGAAGCTGGTAGATAATGGCGTGGTGGAAAGCTCACTGAGTGAAACGCTGCACGGGCTGAGCGTGGAGAGCATTACCGAGGCGCACCGTAAGGTACTGGACGGGCATATGCGCGGAAAAGTGGTGGTTGAGTTCTGAGTGGCTTGATGCCCTCAACCCGGCCCTCTCCCGCAGGGAGAGGGTTAGGGTGAGGGGTAAGTTTTTACCCCTGCTCCCCCATCATCTCCTTCACCAGCTCTACGCAGCGCAGGAAACGGGAGTCGTAGTCCGACTCTTCCACGTGCACAAACTCAACGTTGTTTTCGTTGAGCATCTCCACCAGCATGGACTGGAATTCACGCCTGTCAACGGAGCTGCCGAGGCTGCGCATGCCGTCGGCCACCCACGGGGTGTTGTTTTCCAGCAGGATCACCAGGTCAAAGCGATATTCGTCAATCAGCGCCTGCACGAACGGGTGCTCGCGCCCTTCGTATTTTTTACAGAACGCCTGAGTGGTGACGAAATCGGTATCGATAAACGCCACCTTGTTGGCATATTTCACTGCGAAATCAATGTACTGAGCGTGGCCGAGCGCGATTTTGTCATAGTCGGAATACTGCAGCGCCATCTCGTCGCCGCCCAGGTGCGAGAAGACATAATCGCGGCCGTACTCCCATGCGCTGGTGGTATTGAAGATATTCGCCAGCTTGTTGACCAGCGTTGATTTACCGCTCGACTCGCCGCCCAGGATCGCGACGGTGCGCACAAAGAACGGCTTCACCTCGGTCGGGATGTAATCCCAGTAGCGGAACGGGTTTTCGCGGATCTGCGCTCCGCTGATGTTCATGAAGGTGCGTTTCGGATCGATCAGCACCGTCTCGATGCCCAGATGCTCGCGGAACTGCGGCGCATCGGACTCTTCAGAGGTGTAGATCCAGTTAGGCGCAATGCCCTTCTCTTCCATAAACGCTTTGATGCCGTTGCTCCACACGTCCCAGCCGTGCGGATACGGCTCCATGCCCTCTTCGTTAAAGGCATGAATGCGAATGTTTTTCTGGTACTTGAAGGTCTGAAGCAGCCAGCGCAGGCGGTCAGGCACGGTCGGCTGCTGCGACATGGCGCTGTCCTCAAACAGCTGACGATCGCGGGTTTCATCGTAGCCCATGATGATGTGCAGCTCGTCAACCTGGCTACAGGCTCGCTGGATCAGATAGATATGCCCGGTATGCAGCGGGTAAAACTTGCCGAACACCACGCCGATGTTCTTTTGCATACGCGGGAATTCCAGCCCCAGAAAGCGGTGCAGCGCTTCCAGCTTCTGCGCGCTGGGGCTTTTGATTTTGGCGTTCAGCAGCTGGCTCAGGTAGCCCTTAGTCATGCCGCTGGCGTCCGCCACCTGCTGCAGCGTGCAGCCCTTCTGGCGGATAGCGGTCTTGATGTAGTCAAATGATGACATAAATTACGGTGCCTCCTGCAAAATCGAATACGTAATTATAAGTCGTCAAAGACATTTAACGCATCTGCGAGTTTCTTCACGCCGAAAACCTGCATCCCTTCCGGGATTTTTTTCGGCACGTTAGCAGCGGGAACGATAGCCCGGCGGAAACCGTGTTTTGCCGCCTCGGAGATACGCTCCTGGCCGCTGGGCACCGGACGGATTTCCCCGGCGAGGCCCACCTCACCGAAGACGACCAGATCCTGCGGCAGCGGCCTGTCGCGCAGGCTTGAGACCATCGCCAGCAGCAGCGCCAGGTCTGCGCTGGTCTCAGTGACTTTCACGCCCCCCACCACGTTAACGAAAACGTCCTGATCCGCCATCTGCAGCCCACCGTGACGGTGCAGCACCGCCAGCAGGATCGCCAGACGGTTCTGTTCCAGACCGACCGCCACGCGCCGCGGGTTGCCCATCATCGACACGTCCACCAGGGCCTGAATTTCGACGAGCAGCGGGCGCGTGCCTTCCCACAGCACCATCACCGAACTGCCGGAGGTGGTCTCATCTCCCCGGCTCAGGAAGATCGCCGACGGGTTGCTGACTTCGCGCAGCCCCTGCTCGGTCATGGCAAACACGCCTAACTCGTTCACCGCCCCAAAGCGGTTTTTATGGCTGCGCAGGGTACGGAAGCGGGAGTCCGCGTCGCCGTCGAGCATCACGGAGCAGTCGATACAGTGTTCGAGCACTTTAGGTCCGGCCAGCGAGCCGTCTTTGGTCACGTGGCCGACCATCACAATCGCCACGCCGCGCGTTTTGGCAAAGCGCGTCAGGTAGGCCGCCGTTTCACGCACCTGCGCCACGCTGCCCGGCGAGGACTGAATGTCCGCCATGTGCATCACCTGGATGGAGTCGATCACCATCAGCTTCGGCTGCTCTTCTTCGGCGATCATGCAGATCTGCTCGATGCTGGTTTCGGAGAGCATGTTCAGATTGCCGGTCGGCAGGCCCAGACGGTGCGCGCGCATCGCCACCTGCTGCAGTGATTCTTCGCCCGTGACGTACAGGGTTTTCATCTGTTCGGCGAGCTTGCAGAGCGTTTGCAGCAGCAGGGTCGATTTACCCGCGCCCGGGTTACCGCCGATCAAAATGGCGCTCCCCGGCACCACGCCGCCGCCGAGCACGCGGTCAAACTCTTTGAACCCGGTGGAGAAGCGCGGCAGCTCTTCGAGGCTGATGTCCGAAAGTTTTTGCACCTTCGCCACGCCCGCATTGCCCGCGTAGCCGCTCAGGCGTTCATTGCGCGCCACGCTCGGCGAAGCCGCCACACCACGCACTTCGGTGATGGTGTTCCAGGCATGACAGGCGCTGCATTGCCCCTGCCAGCGCGGATAATCCGCACCACATTCATTACAGACAAATGCGCGTTTTGGAGCTTTCGCCACGGTTTACCTCGTTATTTCTGATTAAGGCTGCCGGAGAGAATGCAGAACACCCCCATCAGGTCAGCGTGACGGATAGTGACTTCCGTCTTTTCATTCACTTTTGGCTTGGCATGGTAGGCAATGCCCAGGCCGGCCGCTTTGATCATCGGCAGGTCGTTCGCGCCGTCCCCGATAGCGACGGTCTGGATAACCGGAATTTCATATTTTTCCGCCAGACGCGTCAGCGTATTGGCTTTGTACTGGGCATCCACAATATCGCCGATCACCTGGCCGGTCAGCTTGCCGTCCATGATCTCCAGCTCATTGGCCACCACGGTGGTCAGATGCAGTTTTTCCCGCAGGTAATCCGCGAAGAAGGTGAAGCCACCGGAGGCGATTGCCACCTTCCAGCCGAGGGACTGTAGCTTCAGCACCAGCTGCGTCAGCCCTGGCATCAGCGGCAGTACGTCGCGTACCTGGCGCAGAATGTTGGCATCGGCCCCTTTCAGGGTCGCCACGCGCTGACGCAGGCTGGCGGTGAAATCCAGCTCGCCGCGCATCGCACGCTCGGTGACTTCCGCCACCAGCTCGCCGCTGCCCGCCAGCTTCGCAATTTCGTCGATACACTCGATCTGAATGGCGGTAGAGTCCATGTCCATGACCAGCAGGCCAGGCGTTTTCAGGTGCGGAATTTTACCCAGCGGCGCGACGTCCAGCCCGGCGTCATGCGCCAGACGCGTGGCGCGCTGCGTCAAAGAGCCCGCCAGGCGAATGACCTGATAGTCTTCCACGCACCAGGCGGCGACGATGACCATCGCGGCCCCCAGTTTGGTTTGATACTGGGTCAGGCGTTGCTTATCCAGACCGCGTCCATAGAGGAGCCAGCCGCTACGACCGGCATGGTAATCCAGAGGCATCACCTCATCGCCACTTAAAGAGAGCGGCAATCCTGGCCATAAAGAGACATCCGTTGGCAGGTCACACCAGGTAATGTTCGGCATTAAAGCTCCTGTAATTTCGTTCGCGCCGGAAGGTTGCAGAGGGAAAATAACGCATGAGGCTACCCTGTAACCATCACTTCTGGCAACATTAAGCCGTAAATTTTCAGCAGGTGGAATATGGCTCGCGCAAAACTGAAATTCCGGCTCCATCGCGCCGTGATCGTCCTTTCCTGTCTCGCACTCTTAGTGGTGCTGATGCAGGGGGCATCGTGGTTTAGCCAGAATCATCAACGGCAACGCAACCCGCAGTTTGAAGAGCTGGCCCGCACGCTGGCACGCCAGGTGACGCTCAACGTCGCACCGTCCATGCGAACCGAAACGCCGGACGATAAGCGAATAGGCCAGGTTTTACGCCTGCTCACGGAGAATAGCCGCATTCTTGATGCGGGCGTCTATGATGAGCAAGGCAACCTGATTGCCCGCGCGGGCGAACATGTCGACGTGCGCGACAGGCTGGCGCTTGACGGTAAAAAAGCCGGCGGCTACTTCAACCAGCAGCTTGTTGAACCTATTCAGGGTAAGAATGGCCCCCTGGGGTATCTGCGCCTGACGCTCGACACCCACACCCTGCCCACTGAAGCCAAACAGGTCGATAATACCACCAATATTCTGCGCCTGATGCTGCTGCTTTCACTCGCCATCGGCGTTGTGCTGGCGCGCACCCTGCTTCGCGGCAAGCGCTCGCGATGGCAGCAATCCCCGTTCCTGCTGACCGCCAGCAGATCCGTTCCCGAAGACGAAGAGAGCGAGAAGAAAGAATAGTGATAAAGTAGGCGAACGATTCGGAAAAGGAACTTTGCCATGACGACGTTACGCCTGCTTATCTCTGACTCTTACGATCCCTGGTTTAATCTCGCTGTAGAAGAGTGCATTTTCCGCCAGATGCCTGCCACCCAGCGCGTCCTGTTTCTCTGGCGTAACGCCGATACGGTCGTGATCGGCCGCGCGCAAAACCCTTGGAAAGAGTGCAATACGCGGCGTATGGAAGAGGATAACGTCCGCCTCGCGCGCCGGAGCAGCGGCGGTGGCGCGGTCTTTCACGATCTGGGCAATACCTGCTTTACCTTTATGGCGGGAAAACCGGAATACGACAAAACCATCTCAACTTCGATTGTCCTCAATGCGCTGAATTCACTCGGCGTGACGGCTGAAGCCTCCGGACGTAACGATCTGGTGGTGAAAACCCCCGAGGGCGACCGGAAGGTCTCCGGCTCCGCCTACCGCGAAACGATGGATCGCGGGTTCCACCACGGCACCCTGCTGCTGAATGCCGATCTCAGCCGTCTGGCGAACTACCTTAATCCTGATAAGAAAAAGTTACAGGCTAAGGGCATTACGTCCGTACGCGGGCGCGTGGCAAATCTGGTGGAGCTGCTGCCGGGGATTACGCACGAGCAGATTTGCGACGCGATCCGTGAAGCGTTCTTTGAACATTACGGCGAGCGCGTGGAAGCAGAAGTGATCTCCCCAGACAAAACCCCGGATCTGCCCAACTTCGCCGAAACCTTCGCCCGCCAGAGCAGCTGGGAGTGGAACTTCGGTCAGGCCCCTGCCTTTTCCCATCTGCTGGACGAGCGTTTTACCTGGGGCGGCGTGGAGCTGCATTTTGACGTGGAGAAAGGCCATATCACCCGCACGCAGGTGTTTACCGATAGCCTGAACCCGGCACCATTAGAGGCGCTGGCGGCACGTTTGCAGGGCTGTTTGTACAGGGCGGATATGCTGCAGCAGGAATGCGACGCGTTGATCGGAGATTTCCCTGAGCAGGAAAAAGAGCTGCGGGAGCTGTCGGCGTGGATTGCACAGGCCGTGCGCTAGGTGCGGTCTGGTACCCTCACCCCAGCCCTCTCCCACAGGGAGAGGGAGGGCAGAGACAGAATTACGCTTTATCGCCCAGCAGAACGGATTCCAGCGCGATTTTGATCATGTCGTTGAAGGTAGTCTGACGCTCGGCAGCGGTGGTCTGCTCGTGGGTACGGATGTGGTCAGACACGGTGCAGATGGTCAGCGCTTTCGCACCAAACTCAGCCGCGACGCCGTAGATACCCGCCGCTTCCATTTCCACGCCCAGAATGCCGTATTTCTCCATCACGTCGAACATCTCGCCGCCGTCCGGTGCATAGAACAGGTCCGCAGAGAAGATGTTACCCACGCGCGCTTCAACGCCCAGCGCTTTTGCTGCGTCAACCGCGTCGCGCACCATGCCGAAGTCAGCAATCGCTGCGAAGTCATGGTCTTTGAAACGCATACGGTTAACTTTGGAATCGGTGCAGGCACCCATACCGATAACGATGTCGCGCAGCTTAACGTCCATGCGCACCGCGCCGCAGGAGCCAACGCGGATAATTTTCTTCACGCCGAAATCGGTGATCAGCTCTTTAGTGTAGATAGAGCAGGATGGGATACCCATACCGTGGCCCATAACGGAAATTTTGCGGCCTTTATAGGTACCGGTGAAGCCCAGCATGCCGCGAACGTTGTTCACTTCACGCACGTCTTCCAGGAAGGTTTCTGCAATGTGCTTCGCGCGCAGCGGGTCGCCCGGCATCAATACGACGTCAGCGAAATCACCCATTTCTGCATTAATGTGAGGAGTTGCCATCTTCAGTTCCTTTAACATTGTTTATTCTTTTCACCCTCTCCCGCAGGGAGAGGGCTGGGGTGAGGGCATCAGACCTCACCCTACATGATTCAGAACATGGCCTTGCCATATTCCATGTCAGACGTACCAAAGTATTTGGCGATAGTCTGGCCGATGTCCGCGAAGGTTTCACGGTGCCCCAGCGAGCCTGGCTTCACTTTCGGGCCGTACACCAGCACCGGAATGTGCTCACGGGTGTGGTCGGTACCGGTCCAGGTTGGGTCACAGCCGTGGTCCGCGGTCAGGATCAGAATGTCATCTTCACCCACCAGCTCCATCAGCTCCGGCAGACGGCGGTCGAACAGTTCCAGACCGGCCGCATAGCCTGCGACGTCGCGACGGTGACCCCAGGAGGAGTCGAAGTCCACGAAGTTGGTGAAGACAATGGTCTTGTCGCCCGCTTCTTTCATCTCTTTGATGGTGGCATCGAACAGCGCATCCAGACCGGTCGCTTTGACCTTTTTGGTGATGCCGCAGTTAGCGTAGATATCCGCGATTTTACCCACGGACACCACGTGACCGTCCTTCTCTTCAACCAGCTTCTGCAGCACGGTTGGCGCCGGCGGCTCAACGGCCAGATCGTGACGGTTACCGGTACGCTGGAAGTTACCCGCTTTGTCGCCGATAAACGGACGCGCGATCACGCGCCCAATGTTGTAGCCGCCTTCGGTCAGCTCTTCACGGGCGATTTCGCACAGCTCGTAGAGTTTATCCAGGCCATACGTTTCTTCATGGCACGCAATCTGGAACACGGAGTCAGCAGAAGTGTAGAAAATCGGCTTGCCGGTTTTCATGTGCTCTTCGCCGAGCTGATCCAGAATCACGGTACCGGAGGAGTGGCAGTTACCCAGGTAACCCGGCAGGTTGGCACGCTTCACCAGCTTATCGAGCAGCTCCTGCGGGAAGCTGTTCTCGTGATCGGAGAAATAGCCCCAGTCGAACAGCACCGGCACACCGGCGATTTCCCAGTGGCCAGACGGGGTGTCTTTACCGGAGGAGAGCTCGTGAGCCCAGGCGTAGGCGCCCACGACTTCCGCGTTGCCGTCCATACCGGCTGCGATTTTACCGGTAGAGCCTTCATGCGCTTTCACCAGCCCGAGGCGGGTCAGGTTAGGTAGAGTCAGAGGGCCTTTACGACCGTTGTCCGCTTCGCCTTTCGCACAGGCTTCCGCGATGTGACCCATGGTATCGGAACCCACGTCACCAAAACGTTCTGCATCTTCGGTTGCGCCGATGCCGAATGAGTCCAGCACCATAATAAATGCACGTTTCATAATTGTTCTCCGTACGTAGTGCTTCAAAAATTATCGATCAGATCAGTATACCGCTATTCGGTGATACGGCGATAGACAGTCGGTGTGGTTTCCGGTGCTTTATCGTCAAGCGTAATAGCCGCTTTCACCGCTTTAGCCGCTTCCTGCCAGCTGGCTTCATCTTTGGCGTGGATCACCGCCAGCGGACGCTGGCCATCAACGCTGTCGCCCAGACGAGCCATATCGGTAAAGCCGACGCTGTAATCAATGGTGTCTGACGCCTGACGGCGCCCGCCGCCCATCGAGACCACCGCCATACCCAGCGCGCGGGTATCCATGGCGGAGACAAACCCTTCGCTATCGGCATACACCGCTTTGCTGAGCGTCGCGGTCGGCAGGTACTTCGCATAGTTTTCGACGAAATCGGTCGGGCCTTTCTGCGCGGCAACCATGCGGCCAAAGATCTCCGCCGCTTTGCCGTTGTCCAGCACCACCTGCAGTTTTGCGCGGGCGTCAGCGTCGTCTTTGGCGAGCTTGCCGGAGATTAACATCTCAACGCACAGCGCCATGGTCACGTCAAACAGACGCGGGTTGCGGTATTCACCGGTCAGGAACTGCACCGCTTCACGCACTTCGACGGCGTTACCGGCGCTGGAGGCCAGCACCTGGTTCATGTCGGTGAGCAGTGCGGTGGTGCGCACGCCCGCGCCGTTGGAGACGCCAACGATCGCTTCGGCAAGCTGCGCAGAGAGTTCATAGGTTGGCATAAAGGCGCCGCTGCCGACCTTCACGTCCATCACCAGCGCGTCCAGCCCTTCCGCCAGCTTCTTCGCCAGGATAGAGGCGGTGATCAGCGGGATGGAGTCAACGGTCGCGGTGATGTCGCGGGTCGCGTAGAAACGCTTGTCTGCCGGAGCAAGAGAGCTGGTCTGGCCGATAATCGCCACACCAACGTCTTTAATAATGTCGCGGAAGCGGTTGTCGTCCGGGAAGATATCGAAACCCGGAATGGCTTCCAGTTTGTCGAGCGTACCGCCGGTGTGGCCCAGGCCGCGTCCGGAGATCATCGGGATGTAACCACCACAGGCTGCCACCATTGGGCCAAGCATCAGGGAGGTCACGTCGCCCACGCCGCCAGTGGAGTGTTTATCCACAATCGGGCCGTTAAGGTTGAGGCTTTTCCAGTCCAGAACGGTTCCTGAATCTCGCATCGCCATGGTCAGCGACACGCGCTCAGGCATCGACATATCGTGGAAGAAAATGGTCATCGCCAGAGCAGCAATCTGCCCTTCTGAGACGGTGTTATCACGAATGCCGTTGATGAAGAAGCGGATCTCTTCGTCGCTTAATGCATGACCATCACGTTTTTTACGAATAATTTCTTGTGCGAGAAACACGGTAACCTCCATGCGGAATCGGGGGAGTTGTGGCGGGTGGCGTTACGCTTACCCGCCCTACGATCCTGTAGGCCGGATAAGCGAAGCGTCATCCGGCGTTGTATGGCAATCAGTAGCTGCTTGCGCTCTTACCGTCGCCGTGACCCAGCGCTTTCAGCAGGCTGGCCAGCAGGCTGGAGGCGCCGAAGCGGTAGTGACGGGAATCGGCCCAGTCGGCGCCAAACAGCTCGTCGGCAATCGCCAGGAACTGCTGCGCGTCTTCCGCGGTACGCACGCCGCCCGCAGGTTTGAAACCGACGGTTTTGGACACGCCCATGTCGCGGATAACTTCCATCATGATGCGCGCGCTTTCCGGGGTCGCATTCACCGGCACTTTACCGGTAGAGGTTTTAATGAAATCCGCACCGGCTTTGATGGAGATTTCAGACGCCTTACGAATCAGCGCCTCTTCTTTAAGCTCGCCGGTTTCGATGATCACTTTCAGCAGCACGTTTGCCGCCGCACACGCGTCTTTACAGGCTTTCACCAGGTCAAAACCGACCTGCTCGTTACCGGCGATCAGCGCGCGGTACGGGAACACCACGTCAACTTCGTCTGCGCCGTAGGCAATCGCCGCGCGGGTTTCTGCCAGCGCAATGTCGATATCGTCGTTGCCGTGCGGGAAGTTAGTCACGGTTGCAATGCGCACGTCCGGGGTGCCCTGCTCTTTCAGCGTCTTACGGGCAATCGGGATAAAGCGCGGGTAGATACAAACGGCTGCGGTATTACCCACCGGCGTTTTCGCCTGATGGCACAGGGCGATGACTTTCTCATTGGTGTCGTCATCGTTCAGGGTGGTCAGGTCCATCAGTTTCAACGCGCGCAGGCTGCTTGCAGTTAAATCGGTCATAACATTCTCCAACGGCAGTGCCGTATAAATTTTACCTTGCGGGTCTGTGAGTATTCTAACATTCACCCGCATCCACACTTCGACATTCATCACAGTTAATGAAAACTGCGTACTAATTTGCATTACTGTAATGAGATCTTCTTCAAACTTTAGTGCGCAAATTGCCGACTAAAGCAGCAATACCCCCTGTGGGATCAAAAGCGCCAACAGGCAGGCTTTCTACAATCCGTTCATCATCCGCAGAACATTCAAGGAAGCGAATATGCCCCACTCCAGCCCCGACGCCCTGCAGCAACGTTGCCAGCAGATTGTGACAAGCCCGGTGTTAACCCCGGAACAAAAACGTCATTTTCTGGCGCTGGAAGCGGAAAACAACCTGCCGTATCCGGCACTTCCTGAAGCTGCGCGCGCCGCGCTGGACGAGGGGTTTATCTGCGACATGTTCGAAGGCCATGCGCCTTACAAACCCCGTTACGTTCTGCCGGATTACGCAAAATTTCTGGCTAATGGTTCAGAATGGCTTGAGCTGGAAGGGGCAAAAGATCTCGACGATGCCCTCTCGCTGTTAACCATCCTCTACCATCATGTTCCGTCCGTCACATCGATGCCGGTCTATCTCGGTCAGCTTGATGCGTTGCTGCAACCTTATGTTAGAATTCTAACACAAGAAGAGATCGATAGCCGAATAAAACGTTTCTGGCGCTATCTCGACCGTACGCTGCCGGATGCCTTTATGCACGCAAACATCGGGCCTGCTGACGGCCCCATCACCCGTGCCATTCTGCGGGCCGATGCAGAGCTGAAGCAGGTCGCGCCAAACCTGACCTTTATCTACGATCCCGATATCACCCCGGACGACTTGCTGCTTGAGGTAGCAAAAAACATATGTGAATGCAGCAAACCGCATATTTCTTATGGCCCGGTGAATGATAAAATTTTCACAAAAGGCCGTTACGGCGTGGTGAGCTGTTACAACTCCCTGCCGCTTGCAGGCGGTGGCAGCACCCTGGTGCGCCTTAACCTCAAAGCCATTGCTGAACGCAGCACATCCATTGAAGACTTCTTTACCCGCACGCTCCCGCACTACTGCCAGCAGCAAATGGCCATCATCGATGCACGCTGCGGTTTCCTGTACGAGCAATCTGGCTTCTTTGAGAATAGCTTCCTGGTGAAAGAGGGGCTGATTGATGCCGATCGGTTTGTGCCGATGTTTGGCATGTACGGCCTGGCGGAAGCGGTAAACTCGCTTTGTGAGAAAGCAGGAATAGCGGGACGCTACGGAAAAGATGAGCAGGCCAACGCGCTGGGCTATCGCATCAGCGAACAGCTTGCGGCGTTTGTCGAAAACACGCCGGTGAAGCACGCCTGGAAGCAGCGCGCGATGCTTCATGCCCAGTCGGGGATCAGCTCCGATTCGGGTACCACGCCAGGCGCGCGCCTGCCCTACGGCGAAGAGCCGGATCCCATCAGCCACCTGCTGGCGGTGGCTCCCCATCACAAGCACTACGCTTCCGGGATAAGCGATATTCTGACGCTGGATGAAACGGTAAAACGCAACCCTCAGGCGGTGGTTCAGCTTTGCCTGGGCGCGTTCAGGGCCGGTATGCGTGAATTTACCGCCAACGTAGCGGGTAACGATCTGGTCCGCGTGACCGGCTATATGGTTCGCTTGTCGGATCTGGAGAAATACCGGGAAGCCGGATCGCGCACCAATACCACGTGGCTGGGGGAAGAAGCCGCACGCAATACCCGTATTCTGGAACGTCAGCCGCGCGTGATAAGCCATGAACAGCAGATGCGCTTTAGTTAGTCAGGTCATCCCTTTTTCCTGCGTGGACGGGCCGGGCAGCCGCCTGGCCCTGTTCCTGCAGGGCTGCAACCTGCGCTGTAAAACCTGCCACAACCCGTGGACGATCGGCCGCTGCAATGACTGCGGGGACTGCGTGCCCCACTGCCCGCACGACGCGCTGACCATTCAGGCCGGGCGCGTCTGGTGGCAGGAGAGCGACTGCCAGCAGTGCGACACCTGCCTGCACCTGTGCCAGCAGCAGGCGACGCCCATGGCGCACCGCTTCAGCGTGGAGGAGATCCTCACCCAGGTCCGCAAATCCGCACCGTTTATCGAAGGGATCACCGTAAGCGGCGGGGAAGCCACAACTCAATTGCCGTTTTTAGTGACGCTATTCTCTGCGATCAAAGCCGATCCCGCCCTGAATCATCTGACCTGCCTGGTCGACAGCAACGGCTTGTTAAGCGAAACCGGCTGGCAAAAGCTGCTGCCGGTACTGGATGGCGCGATGCTGGACCTGAAGGCGTGGGGGAACGAACACCACCGCTTCCTGACCGGGCGCGAAAACCCGCAGATCAAGCAGAGCATCCGCTGGCTGGCAGATCGTCACCGTTTGACGGAACTCCGCCTGCTGGTTATTCCGGGGCAGTGTGACTATCTGGAAAACCTCAAGCCGCTAACGACCTTTATCCACGGGCTTGGAAATGTGCCGGTGCGCATCAACGCGTTTCATGCGCACGGCGTATACGGTGAGGCGGCGTCGTGGCGCAGCGCCACGCCGGAAGACGTTGAACCGCTGGCGCGGGCGCTGGAAAAACAGAAAATAACGGTGATCCGCCCGGCGCTTTATCTATAGCGTGATGCCAAATACCGAACGCGTATTTTCCAGCAGCGCATCGGCAATCACCTCTTCCGGCTCCTGACGCAGTTCACACAGGGTGGTGAACACGCGCGCCGCCTGTTCCGGGCGATTCGGCTGTCCCTGAAAACCGTTCAGCGGCATATCCGGCGCGTCAGTTTCCAGCAGAAGCGCCGACAGCGGCAGCTGTGCCATCACGTCACGGGTTTTACTGGCGCGCGGATAGGTGATGGTGCCACCCACACCAATTTTATAGCCCAGTTCAATGAAACGCTGCGCCTGCTGCAGGCTGCCGGAGAAACCATGCACGACGCCCCTGCGCGGCAGATCGATGCGTTTCAGGTGCATCGCCAGCTTATCGTGCGTGCGTCTTGAGTGGAGGATCACCGGCAGATCGTGGCGCTTCGCCAGCCTGAGCTGCGCGTCGAGGATCGTCTGCTGGCGCTCAAACTGCGGATCCTCGCGATAAAGATCGAGGCCGATCTCACCGATGGCGACAAGCTTGTCGCCTGCGGTCTGCAGTACCTCATCAAGCCTCTCAATGTGCTCATCCCGATGTCGCTCAATCACAATCGGATGCAGGCCGAGCGCGGCATAGAGTGCGGAGTGCCGCATGGAAAGATCCAGCACCCGGGAAAAGTAAGCCGCTTCCACTGAAGGCACAATGATGGCCTGAACGCCTGCCTCGGCCGCTTTCGCAATACTGCGTTCTTCATCTCCCGTAAACGGCGGGAAATCGAAGTGGCAGTGGGTATCAATAAAGCGGTGCGTCACGCCAGATCCTCATTATCCAGTAAAGCGTCATTCGCCTGCGGAATATCCACAAGCGGCATCGTCAGGGCATCGTTAGCGACAATCGCAGGCGGCGTAATAATGCGTTTATGGCGATGAAGCGGCGGTTGCTCCGCCAGCATTTTCCCCACCGTCGCCAGGAAGTAGCGCCCACACAGCCGCCCCGTTTTGTAATCCATACGCAGCGCAGGAACGCGACTGCCCAGCGCCATGCTCAGCAGCGGCTTAGGCGGATAAATTTCAAAAATACGCAGCTTACCCGGCGGCTTTTCAATGAAGCGCTGCATCGCGCCATAGGTGGTTTCATGCTGCTTCGCGATGTTCACCAGCGGCTGCAGGCTGCTGTCGCCCAGCCAGCGCTCCATCCGCTTAAACCACTGCGGGGTGTAATACATTTGCGACGGCACGGTACGGATCACCACGATGGTTTTCGCCCCGCGACGGGCGGCTTCCTGCACCGGCACCGCGTCACTGATCCCGCCGTCAAGATAGCTAATACCGTCCAGCAGGGCGCCGGTACGATAAAAACCGGGGATCGCGCTGGAGGCGCGGATGATGTCCAGCCAGTTCTCCTTCTGAGGAGAAAAATAGCCCGGCGAATAGTCATCGCCCCGGCTGGCGCACATCCAGAACTCTTTGCCGCTATCAAACAGACGTGCGGCGGTGTCCATGGCCAGCGGCATCTGGCTGGAGGTCGACTCCAGCAGCCAGTCGAGATCGATCAGGTTGCCGCCGCGCACAAAGCGCACAGGATTAAAAAATTCTTTCGCCGTGGTATAGCGCATGATGACCTTTCGCGCGTAGCCGGGCTGGTTGCAGACATAGGCCGACAGGTTCTGCGCCCCGGCAGACGTGCCGAAATAGAGGTCAAACGGGTTGAACTGCGCGCGCATAAACTCATCCAGCACACCGGCGGTGAAAATGCCGCGCTGTCCGCCACCCTCGCAGACCAGCGCGAGTTGACCTGCGCGGAACGGTTTTAACGTCAGCGGCGCAATATTGCCGAGCGTAACGGGAATTCGTTGCCCCACCTCTGCTTTCCTGTTTTGATTATTTTATAACACCACAGTAACGCACCCGACCTGTTACGCAAATAAGAAAAAGCCAGTCACAGTGACTGGCTTTATTTTGTTGAAGGAATATTGCGTTTGCTACGGACGTCGACGTCCCGTAAACAGGCTGACCAGGAACAGAATAATACCCACAACGAAGACAATTTTAGCTGCCCATGCCGCTGTACCTGCCAGTCCACCAAAGCCCAATGCGGCGGCAATTAACGCGATAACCAGAAATATAATGCCCCAACGAAACATAAGCTTCTCCTTTACCATAGTTAATGTCGGCCGCTAAACGTGAGCGCTCAGGTCACTCACCGGCGTTTTTCCAGAGTCATTCTTATTTCGCCCGCAGGTATTAGCCAGACGGGCGAATGGTCGAGATTTACTTCGTTTTCAGATCGTTTTTAACGCTTTTCACACCATCAATCGCTTTCGCGATGGACTCGGCACGTTCACTTTGCGCCTGCGAATCTACCGTACCGGAAAGCTGAACCACGCCATCGGTGGTTTCCACTTTCACCTTACGGGACGGCACGATGTCATCTGCTAAAAGTTTAGCTTTGATTTCGCTGGTGGTAGCTGCATCACCGGCATAACCTTTCACCGACGCGTTTTTGCCGTCACGGACGTGCAGCTTATCGCTGACGGAGGCGACACCTTCGACGCCTTTCGCCACTTTTACCGCCTGTTCAGCCTGAGCCTGGCTTTCGACAAAGCCGCTCAGCGTGACCACTTTCTTGTCGGTCTTAACGGAAATGTCGGTGCTCTTAATGGCTTCATCATCCACCAGTGCGGCTTTCACTTTTGCTGTGATTGAGCTGTCATCCATGAAGTTGCCGACTTTATTCATAGAGCTATCGATTTTTTGCCCTGCGTTATCGGCCGTGGATTGTGCTTTATCCATGGTGCTGCTTTCCGCCAGGGCGGAGCCGCTCACCAGAACGCTACCCAGAGTTACAGCCAGCAGAGTTTTAGAAATCTTCAGTCTTGTCATATTCATCGATCTATTCCTGTGTTGACCCGTTATTCGGGCTGCATACTTCCTTAGTAGTTTTATATATTGCGAATAAACACGCGGGCAAAATGGATAACCTAAAGTCATGCATTGAACAGTTAATTTATCCACGCCCGGTGTTAAACACTGAGTTAAATATAGATCACTCTCACAGAGCCGCTTTCAGAATTGGGCAAAAAACGCGCGAATAGCGTGAAATTGCGTTGAATTAAGAACATTCCGCAAGGGATTAATAAGACAGGAATTAAAGAAGAGCACGGCGGGAGCCGTGCTCAGAGAGGGGATTAGTGCTCGCGGGTTTTACGGAACTGAACGTCAGGGTAACGTTCCTGCGTCAGGTTCAGGTTCACCATCGTTGGCGCGATATAGGTCAGGTTATCGCCACCATCCAGCGCCAGCTGAACTTCATTCTTACGCTTAAATTCTTCGAATTTCTTCACGTCAGAACACTCAACCCAGCGCGCGGTCGCGACGTTCACCGATTCGTAAATCGCCTCCACGTTGTACTCGCTCTTCAGACGCGCAACGACCACATCAAACTGCAGCACGCCGACCGCGCCAACGATCAGATCGTTGTTTGCGATTGGGCGGAAGACCTGCACGGCGCCCTCTTCGGAGAGCTGAACCAGGCCTTTCAGCAGCTGTTTCTGCTTCAGCGGATCGCGCAGACGAATACGACGGAACAGCTCCGGCGCGAAGTTCGGAATACCGGTGAACTTCATCATTTCGCCCTGGGTGAAGGTATCACCGATCTGGATGGTGCCGTGGTTGTGCAGCCCGATGATGTCGCCCGGATAGGCCTCTTCAACGTGCGAACGGTCACCCGCCATAAAGGTCAGCGCGTCGGAGATGACAACGTCTTTCCCGATACGCACCTGGCGCAGCTTCATGCCCTTTTCATACTTACCGGACACCACGCGCATAAAGGCCACGCGGTCACGGTGTTTCGGGTCCATGTTGGCCTGAATCTTAAATACGAAGCCGGTGAACTTCTCTTCTTTTGCTTCCACTTCACGGGTGTCGGTTTTGCGCGGCATCGGCTGCGGCGCCCACTCCACCAGGCCGTCAAGCATGTGGTCAACGCCGAAGTTACCCAGTGCGGTACCGAAGAAGACCGGGGTAATTTCGCCGCTCAGGAACAGCTCTTTGTCGAATTCGTGAGACGCGCCCTTGACCAGCTCCAGCTCCTCGCGCAGCTGCGCGGCCAGCTCTTCGCCAACCGCCGCGTCCAGATCCGGGTTGTCCAGACCTTTAACAATGCGCACTTCCTGAATGGTGTGGCCTTTACCGGTCTGATACAGGTAAGTTTCGTCTTTATAGAGGTGATACACCCCTTTGAACAGCTTACCGCAGCCAATTGGCCAGGTGATGGGCGCACAGGCGATCTTCAGCTCGTTTTCTACTTCATCCATCAGCTCCATCGGATCGCGGATGTCACGGTCGAGCTTGTTCATAAAGGTGAGGATCGGCGTATCGCGCAGACGGGTGACTTCCATCAGCTTACGGGTCCTGTCTTCTACACCTTTCGCGGCGTCGATCACCATCAGACAGCAGTCCACTGCCGTCAGGGTACGGTAGGTATCTTCGGAGAAGTCTTCGTGGCCCGGGGTGTCCAGCAGGTTCACCAGGCAGTCGTGATACGGGAACTGCATCACGGAGGTGGTAATCGAAATACCACGCTGCTTTTCCATCTCCATCCAGTCGGATTTTGCATGCTGGCTGGAGCCACGGCCTTTCACTGTACCCGCAGTCTGGATCGCCTGTCCAAACAGCAACACCTTCTCGGTGATGGTCGTTTTACCGGCATCCGGGTGAGAGATAATGGCAAAAGTGCGGCGCTTGGCCACCTCTTGCAGATAAGGAGACAACGTCATAATTAAATCTTCTTTTATAAGCGCGGCAGCACGCCACGCATCATGGAATACAAAATTGCGGCTATTTTACCCATCAACGGGGGGCAGGCAATCATTGTTTACACAGGAGTTGCTCCAGTTCGTTCAACGACGTCACGGTCCAGGTCGGCTCGATGCCTTCAGGCTTCACGCGGCCATGCGCGTTGAGCCACACGGTCGACAGACCTGACTTCATGCCGCCCAGGATATCTGACTCCGCCGTATCACCCACCATCAGGACGCGATCGCGGTCGGGATTTCCGGCCTGCGCCAGCGCGTAGTCGAAAATACGCGGATCCGGCTTCGGCACGCCAACCTCTTCCGAGATCACCAGCGCGTCGAAATGATCGCGCAGGCCTGTGCGCTCAAGGCGGATCTGCTGCAGGGCGGTAAAACCGTTGGTGATGATCCCCAGTTTCACCTTGCCTTTCAACGCATTCAGCAGGGAAACCGCGCCCGGCAGTGGCGCACAAATATCGGCCATCGCGTTCAGGAACGCATCGTTCAGCGTCCCCGGACTGACCTTTAAGCGTTCCGCCCAGACGTCAAAGCGCTGGTGCTGAAGCTGTAACGCGGTGATGGCACCGTTCTGGTAATCCACCCACAGCGGCTTATTTACCGCCTGATAGTCCTGAAAATCTTCAGCGGTGAAGGTCACGCTATAGTCGAGAAACATCCGCTGCAGGCCGCCGAACGAATCAAACGTAAACAGCGTTTCGTCGGCATCAAAGAAAATCCAGTCCCATTTCATCGTTACAACCTTATATTCGTTATCCAATCGGCAGAGCCATGATAATGGCGTCTTCACGTCCCTCTGCGGTGGGGTAGTAGTTACGGCGGATTGTCGCCTCGTTAAAGCCTAAGCTTTGATAGAGCGCGATGGCGGCGACATTCGACGCGCGCACCTCCAGCCACAGGGTGAAAACGTCACGGGTTTCGAGCTCACGGATGAGGTGCTCAAGCAGTTCTCTTCCCAGCCCACGGCGCTGAAACGCGGGATCAACCGCGATATTAAACAGCGTCGCTTCATCAAGAACAACCTGCGTGATCGCGAAAGCGGCCATGGTGCCGTCAACGTCCAGGCGGTAGTTCAGATACCGTTCGCCCTGATTACTGGCGAAGGTTTTTTCGCTCCATGGAAACGCATGGGCGCGTGTTTCAATCGCGAACGCTGTGGACAGGTCAGGCGTCGTGAGGGAAGAAATCGTGTTCATATTCACAGATTTGTTGCCATAGCGCGCTGCGCGCTTTTGGGTTGGCTTTCAGTTCGTCCAGCGCTGGCGAGCAGATCTGGCTCCCCTGAAGAGAGATCTCATTTGCCTCTCCGATACGCCAGCTGTTACAGCGGCTATCAGGAGGCAGCATCGCGACACGCTCTGGCGTCAGCGGTAAAACCTGGTCGGCCGTCAGCTTCAGGCTGCGAAGGACATCACCGATCAGGGGGTCATTCAGGGCAGGCAGTTCTTCCGCCACCATCACCAGACGAACGTGCGCCGGGATGGAGATGGCGATTTCGCCCTGCAACGCCGTCGGGCGACGCAAAGCCCACTGGGTAATGCCCAGCTGCTGCAACTGCCAGTCTCGTCGGGATGTCATAGGGAAAACTCCTGTCTCTCAGGCGCGCAAATATAGCAAATGTGTCGAAAGTGCGCCATCTACCTACTATAATCCCCGCCTGAGTTTATTGAGGAACAATTCATGTCTGCATTTACCCCGGCAAGTGAAGTCTTGCTGCGTCACAGTGATGATTTCGAAGAAAGCCGTATTCTGTTTGCCGGAGATATGCAGGATGACCTGCCTGCGCGTTTCGACTGTGCTGAAAGCCGTGCCCATACCCAATACTACCACCACTGGCAGGTGCTGAGCCGCCAGATGGGCGAGCGCGCGCGCTTTAGCCTGGTGGCAGAGCAGAGCGATATTGCCGACTGCGATACGCTGATCTACTACTGGCCGAAGAATAAACCTGAGGCCCAGTTCCAGCTGATGAACCTGCTCTCCCTGCTGCCGGTCGGCTGCGATATTTTCGTGGTCGGTGAAAACCGCAGCGGCGTGCGTAGCGCTGAACAGATGCTGGAAGGCTACGCGCCGTTGAATAAAGTCGACAGCGCTCGCCGCTGTGGTCTGTACCATGGCCGTCTGGAAAAACAGACAACGTTTGATCCCCAGGCTTACTGGGACGAGTACCAGCTTGACGGCCTGACCATCAAAACCCTGCCGGGTGTGTTCAGCCGCGACGCGCTGGATACGGGCAGCAAGCTGTTGCTCTCCACCCTGACGCCGCACACCAAAGGCAAAGTGCTGGACGTGGGATGCGGCGCGGGCGTGCTCTCTACCGTGCTCGCCAACCATTCACCAAAAGTGCGCTTAACCCTGTGTGACGTGAGCGCTCCGGCGGTAGAAGCCAGCCGCGCAACGCTTGCCGCAAACGGTATTGAAGGCGAGGTGATTGCCAGCAACGTCTTCTCCGACGTCACCGGTCGCTTCGACATGATCATCTCTAACCCGCCGTTCCACGACGGCATGGAGACCAGCCTGGAAGCCGCGCAAACGCTGATCCGTGGCGCGGTCCGTCACCTCAACAGCGGCGGTGAGCTGCGTATTGTCGCGAACGCCTTCCTGGCGTACCCGAAAGTGCTGGACGAAACCTTCGGTTTCCACGAAGTGATCGCCCAGACCGGCCGCTTTAAGGTCTACCGTACCGTGATGACGCGTCAGGCCAAAAAGTAATCTCCACTCATGCAGGCCGGATAAGTGCAAGCACCATCCGGCTCCGCATGGCGCCTGCATCGGCCATTTTTGCAGCAATCAAGGCGTCGCGCGCACTTTTCTGTTGACGTAAAGCTGAAAACATCTAGAATGCGCCTCCGTGGTTACGATACTTTTACAGTATCGATGGTATGCGAAGGTGGCGGAATTGGTAGACGCGCTAGCTTCAGGTGTTAGTGTCCTTACGGATGTGGGGGTTCGAGTCCCCCCCCTCGCACCATAAATCACAATGATATTGCTCGCACTGGGCGAAGGTGGCGGAATTGGTAGACGCGCTAGCTTCAGGTGTTAGTGTCCTTACGGATGTGGGGGTTCGAGTCCCCCCCCTCGCACCAACGAGGCGATATCAACAATAGTAAGATGACTGTGCGAAGGTGGCGGAATTGGTAGACGCGCTAGCTTCAGGTGTTAGTGTCCTTAGGATGTGGGGGTTCGAGTCCCCCCCCTCGCACCAATATCTTACATCCCTTCTGTAGTTCCTCTTCTTTTCCCTGTTATTTCAAGCTCATCAGTATCACCAGAATTCCACTGACCAGTGCTACACATGATGGTAGTAAAACAAAGTGGCGCAATTGCTTATGCCAGATCATGCCTGACGTGACTAACAGTCCTGACACAATGATCGCTTTCCATGTATCAAGGGAGAGATCGGCAAACGTCAACCCGCCGAGAATGGCTCCCGGTAGCAATACCCCCCAACCACTGCCAAGCGCCCTGTTCAACATGCTCTGCCCTCTCGGAACGATAATGATAACCAATATCATATGACACGAATTATCATTTGTCAGCTGAATGAATCAAAATCCATCGTCCTTTACCTTTCCCGTAATGACAGGAAATGCCTAAGGTGATAAATTGCACACCTGTTAACAACATCTAAAGATTTTCTGATAATTACTCTTTGAGTTTTTTTCATATTTTATTGCGATACAGCACCTACTTATTTGTTTTAATTAAATTTTAATAAAAACGCACGACTATGACATCACAATCCTGGCGGTCTTTGGTTCACAGAAAATATCAATTGTCGTTACGTTTATTTTTATTTCTGAACGCAACCTCGGCAGTGTTCTCGGTAACAAATCCGCTCAATTCTGTACGCCTGTTATCAGCCCCACTTATTGCTATTTTCTCCATCAGCACCGGCCTGTTCGTCTGGCACTGGAGAAAGCGCGCGCGGAAGATAAATATTCCTTTTGTTTCAGGGATATTCGGTATTTTGTGGGCCTGGCAAATTGTGTCTAAATTCGCCTTAATTACCCACGATCACGCGACGTATTTGTTAATCGCCCTATTAACGGTGCTTTTTATCGGAACGCTGGCATTCGCCAGTAATATCAAAGCCTTTACGCTGCACTCACTGCCTACGTTTATTGTCTGCCTGTGGTTAAGCGATCACGATATATGGCTGAGAATGACCTATTCTTTCGCACTTCCTGTGGTGGCAATTGCTATTCATAACATTTTGCAAACACGTAACGACCGTTTTGCTCAGGAGCTGCTCTCACGTCTTCTGGAAGAGCGAGAAACCCTTACCGATCTCAGCATGATGGACCCGCTTACCGGGCTTTATAATCGTCGCGGTCTGCAAAGCCGTCTGGAGAATCTGCCGACGGTTGAAAATGGCGAGCATTTTGTCCTGCTGATGGATATCGATCACTTCAAAGCCTATAACGACCATTATGGCCACATGATGGGCGACCAGGCGCTGAAGCGTGTCTCTGCGGCAATCCGCGACGCCGTGCGTTCTCGCGATATTGTGGCGCGTTTTGGCGGGGAAGAGTTTATGGTGCTGTTGACGAATATTTCTCTCGAACATGCTCGCCAGACGGCCGAGCGGATCCGTCAGAAAGTCTACGATTTGAAAATCCCGCATCTGTTTAACGAGAGCGTAGCGACAAACGTCACCATCAGCATTGGTATTGCCATTTTCGAGGATGAAGACGTAGAAGGCGCGCTGGAAAAAGCGGACAAAGCCCTCTATGAAGCCAAGCATATGGGGCGCAATAACATTCTGCTGAGTGAAGAGCTGCAGACGGCTTAAACATCACGACGATGTCACCCGGACAAAAGTCTTGCCATTGGTATAAGCAATAGTTAGGATTGGCAATCATTATCATTTAGATTTCTATCTATACTATGGCTACGCATACCGCACACATCGTCGAACCACTCCTCTGGCGAGCGCCCCTCACCAGCGGGAATGTTTCGCTTGCGGATGCCATACGGGATAAGATTGCGGAGACGCGCGCCCACCTGCTGGACTTCATCCGGCTTGATGAAGCGCACCCGAATCACGCCATGACGCTCTCAGAGTGGCGTCACCCGACAAAACTACAGTCTCTGCTGGCTACCTATTCCGACCATATCTATCGCAATCAGCCCACCCTTACGCGGGAAAATAAACCCCTGCTCTCTCTATGGGCGCAGTGGTATATCGGGCTGATGGTGCCCCCCCTCATGCTGGCGCTGTTAACCCAGAAGAGCATGCTGGAACTCTCGCCGGATAATTTCCACGTCGAGTTCCACGAAACCGGGCGTGCGGCCTGTTTCTGGATTGATCTCCACGAAGACCAGAACGCTGAACGCCTGACGGCTCAGGAACGTATGGAGCAGCTTATCATCCAGGCCCTGATCCCGGTGGTGGAAGTGCTTGAAGCGACGGGAGAGATTAATGCAAAGCTTATCTGGAGCAATACGGGCTATTTAATCCACTGGTATTTAACGGAAATGAAGCCTCTGCTTGGTGATGAGAACGTTGATGCCCTGCGTCAGTCCTGTTTCTTTGCAAAACAGCTTTCCGATGGCCGTGACAACCCGCTATTCCGCACCGTCGTGCTCCGTGATGGGCTTCTGGTTCGCCGCACCTGCTGCCAGCGCTATCGCCTGCCGGACGTTAAGCAGTGTGGGGACTGCACGCTGAAGTAGAGCAGTGAATTGCCCGGTGGCGCTTTGCTTACCGGGCCTACAAAACCGGGCCCGGCCTAAACCCTCTCACACAAGGAGAGGGAATAAACACTAAAAACGGCAACATGCGTTGCCGTTTTGTTTTTACCTATGCCACCTGCTGATTGTCCTCTTCCGCGTTACGCTGCGCTTCTTCCGCTTCCTGCTCCAGCAGCTGTTTCTCGTATACTTTGAAGAACGGGAAATAGATGATTGCCGATACGCAGGCAAGAACCACAACCAGAATAGCCGCGCGGAAATCCCAGCCCAGAGCCCACGCTGCACCTATTGGCGCCGGTGCTGTCCAGGGGACTACTGAGATGACGCGTCCAATCAGGTCAAACGTCATCGCCGCCCAGGCCAGCACGGCATTTACCATCGGTGCCAGCAGGAACGGAATAAAGAACACCGGGTTCATCACAATCGGCGTACCGAAAATGACAGGTTCATTGATGTTAAAGAAGCTGGGTACCACGCTCAAACGACCGATAGAGCGTAAATGCGCTGAACGGCTACGCAGATAGCAAATCACCAGCCCCATCGTGGCGCCCGACCCGCCAATCACGATAAAGAACGTCCAGAACGCCTCCATAAAAATATGCGGCAGAGGCTGGCTGGCGGCCAGAGCGGTCTGGTTCGCGCCGAGGTTCGTGAGCCAGAACATCTGAAGCATCCCGGAGACGATGGCGGCTCCGTGGATCCCGGCGAACCACAGCAGATGACCAATCAACACGGCCAGCAGGATCGCAGGCAGGGAATCCGCTGCGGAAACAAGAGGTTTAAAGACCGACATAATGGCCTGCGGGATCAGCATGCCGAACTGAGACTGAATGACCAGGCTCAGAGGGTAAAGCATCAAGACCACCACCAGCACAGGGATGAGCAGATCAAAAGAGTTTTTGATCATCGGAGGTACCTGGTCTGGCAGGCGAATACCGATGTTGTGCGCCTTGAGGAAACGCATCATCTCAACGCAGTAGATCGCCACCAGAATCGCGGTAAAAATCCCCGTTCCACCCAGGCTGTCGACAGGCAGCGTGCCTTTGGTTTTCGGTGCCGCGACCAGCAGAAATGCCATCAGCGACAGCATGGCGCACATAAACGGGTCTAGCTGGTGCGATTTGACATAGTGTTTGCCAAGGTTATAGGCAATGGCCGCACAGATATAAATGGACATAATGCCCATCGTCATATCAAACGGCGTCAGGATCTGACCTTCAAACTGCTTCGCCATATCCAGCCAGGCGCGGGCGAAACTCCAGGTGGTATCAGGCGAAAATGGCGGGTATGCGAACACTAACAAAAATGAACCCACAATCATGAATGGCATCGCGGAGATGAACCCATCACGAATGGCCATCACATGACGCTGGGAAGAGATCCGCCCGGCAATCGGGCTGACGTAATTTTCAACAAAACGGAATATCAGGTTAAACGCAGCATGGTTGGCAGACATGGCAGATCTCCTGTCAGACGTTTGTTACGGGCACATTTGCGCCGCACGTTGTTCCATAAATCACCTTCACAACCTTGCTGGCTTGTGTACCAGTAGTACTGCTAAGACGGAATGGTTTCATAATTTGCTCTTATTATTAGATACAGGGGACGTTACGTACTCAGTATTAATCGACGCATCACGCTCTGCAACCGGTTACTGTAACCGGTTTCCGTGATTGTGAAGAGGATCCAGAAATCAGCCGTTCGGTATATTTGTTACTGAAGAGATATTTACAGAGCATAAATTCTTATGACAGATTACGCAGGATATTTGTCAGGAGGAAACAATGAGTTTGCAGTCTGTACAGCAGTTTTTTGCCGACAACGCGCCGGATATAGACGTCATTGAACTTAGCCAGAGTACCGCTACCGTTGCGTTGGCTGCTGCCGCCCACCGTGTGGAACCGGGACAAATCGCCAAGACCTTGTCACTAAAGGTGAAAAATGAGGTGATTCTGGTGGTAGCGAAAGGCGATGCGCGTCTGGATAACAAAAAGCTGAAAGACACCTTTGGTGCAAAAGCGCGCATGCTCAGCAGTGATGAAGTGGTGACCATAACCGGTCACCCCGTTGGGGGCGTGTGCCCGTTCGGCCTGGAAAACCCGCTCGCGGTTTACTGCGATGTCTCGTTAAAGCAGTACGCCGAAGTGCTGCCCGCCGCAGGCGCAATTCACAGCGCTGTGCGTATCTCACCTGACAGAATGGCAGAGCTGACTTCCGCAAAATGGGTGGATGTTTGCATCTGATTGATGCGCCAGAGCCTGTCTGGCGCGCAACAGGCAGGTTATAAAAAGGTCGGCTTGCTAAGCGTCGGACTTCGCGGTTCTCTTGCCGAAAGGTGGGTAATAATATCTGCCGCATCGAGCAACCCTACGTCAGAGTTCACCCCCAGCTTCACCATCGCATTAAACTTATGCGCCCGGATGGTCTTAATATTGCGTTCAAGCCGTGCCGCGATTTGAGGAATGGAATACCCGCAAGACATATAACGCAATATTGCCCTTTCCGTTGGGCTTAACATTCTGCTTTGACTCCGGTACCAGTGATTCATCATATTGTCATTGATACACAAGGTTTCACTCAACAACACCATGAGTTCCTTCTGCAGGAGCTCAAGCGTCAGCGATTTACTAACCACACCGTGAAGGCGTGACGGGGAAAGATAGCTAATTAATCTTGCTTCCATCTCGTCAGCGACCAGGATGATGCGCTGGATATGACCATGCGTAAACGCAAAATCCCGCAGGTGCGCCAGGCAGCTACGACGCTCTTCCCGCGCATCGGAATATGAATAGATCAGCGAGAAAAAATTGACGTGCTGAAGTGCTTTCTTAAAGCTGTCAAATTCACTAAACAGATGCAGTTGGTAATGATTCAGGCCGGGCATCGCAAAAAGATGCTGTAGCCCAACAGCACTCATCGTGCAATTTTCGACGATGGCAATATGGCTTGTTGAATCGGTTTTTTCCATTCTTCGAACTCTCCATAGGCTGACATCAAACTCAGCTCTCGCATTCCCTGTGTACTGTTTATCCAGGCGTACATATCGGCGTTACTGCGTAATGAAAGTCGTCGCATCGCACTGTTTTTCTGCGCACTGATGGTTTTATTGCTCTTCTTGAGCAATGTGGCGATTTGGTTGATCCCCCATCCTTTACCTAACAGTCTCAATACCTTGCGTTCGGAGTGCGTGAGTGCGATAACATGTTCGTTTTCCTCCTCTGAACTTAGAGGTTCCGGGGTTAACAACATCTGGCTTACTCGCTCTGCGCGTTCGCGACCTGCCCGTACAGCGTTAACCAGGCCTTCAATGGGTTCCATATCAGAAAGCAACGTACTTTCAGGGCGCACAAGTAACTCAACGGCAATAGGGTTAAGTGGCCGCGAAACTAAAAAGATCCAGTGAATATTCCGGTATTGATTCAATAAACTGAAATACTCTTCAAGCGCCCCTCGAGGATTCCAGTATTCGCCTGAAATGTCGGCAATGATAACGTCAGCGCGGCGTAGCTGGAGCAGCGTTAACTCCTGCAATGAGTTGCAATAGGTCAATTCAAAATCGGGGAAATGGCGAGTCATCACGCCCCCTAACCCGTTTTGCATCACAGGTATCCGGCTGATGATAACGCTATGCTTACCGTGCAAAGACAACATAGACCCTCCGTGTCCATTCTTCATTTGATGAGTAACGTTAAAACGCATCAACGTATGAGTATTTTTGTCCCTGAGTGTAATGCAGGTTAATACAAGTAGAAGATGAGATGTATTCTTAGTATAAGAAATGCCTAAACAGCACTAATATCTCACAAAGCGAAATAAAATTTAATTGCAGTGCCATTAAAATAACTACAATATAAAATTAGAATAACTAAATATAAATAACTTATCTTTCAATATTAATTATTCATGAAAATGATAAATTAATCCCAACCTCTTCCGCACTAAGGGGCAGCAAGTGTTTGCATAAACCTTGATCTGGCCCACAGCAAGAGACACTGCACTTTGTGTTAAAAATAATTGCTATGGGCCAACCGGCAACTTTCACCCTTTTTCAGGACAATACATGCAGGCAGATCGGTCAACGCAGCGTGCTATCACGCGGCTATGTATCCAGTGCGGTCTTTTTCTGCTCCAGCATGGCGCGGAAAGCGCGCTGGTTGAGGAGCTTTCCACCCGACTGGGACTGGCGCTGGGTATGGATAGCGTTGAAAGCGCTATTTCATCCAACGCCATTGTGCTGACCACGATCAAAGATGGTCAGTGCCTGACCTCCACCCGCAAAAACCATGACCGTGGCATTAACATGCACGTCGTGACCGAAGTGCAGCACATCGTCATCCTTGCTGAACATAAGCTTCTCGAACTTCGGGAGATTGAAAAAAGGTTCAGCCAAATTAAGCCATTACGTTATCCGCGCTGGCTTGTCGTGTTGATGGTAGGGCTGTCGTGCGCCTGCTTTTGTAAGCTCAATAAAGGCGGCTGGGACGGTGCGATCGTCACCTTTTTCGCCAGCAGCATCGCCATGTATGTTCGCCAGCTGCTGACGCACCGACAGCTGCATCCGCAAATTAACTTCTGTATTACCGCGTTTGTCGCCACCACGGTTTCCGGTCTGCTGCTGCGCCTGCCGCAGTTTGCCAGCACCCCGACGATTGCTATGGCCGCCAGCGTGCTTCTGTTGGTCCCGGGCTTTCCGTTGATAAACGCCGTCGCCGACATGTTTAAAGGGCACATCAATACAGGTCTGGCACGCTGGGCTATTGCCAGCCTGCTGACGCTGGCGACCTGCATCGGCGTGGTCATGGCCATGACACTCTGGGGGTTACGCGGATGGGCGTGATAGATTTTCTGCTGGCGCTGGCACAGGACATGCTTCTGGCCGCCATTCCTGCCGTCGGCTTTGCGATGGTATTTAACGTTCCGCAACGCGCGTTGCCATGGTGTGCCCTGCTGGGCGCGATTGGCCATGGCTCGCGAATGGTGATGATGACGGCGGGTTTTAACATCGAATGGTCAACATTTATGGCTTCCATGCTGGTTGGCAGTATCGGCATCCAGTGGTCGCGCTGGTATCTGGCGCATCCCAAAGTGTTCACCGTCGCCGCCGTTATCCCGATGTTCCCGGGCATATCTGCGTACACAGCGATGATTTCCGCGGTGAAAATCAGCCATTTTGGCTACACCGAACCTCAGATGATCCTTCTTCTGAGCAACTTTCTTAAGGCGTCGTCCATCGTTGGCGCGCTCTCTATCGGGCTGTCGATCCCCGGGCTGTGGCTGTACCGCAAACGCCCACGCGTTTGATATTTGTGTTATTTCGCTGCCGTGGAGATAATCCTTCTGGTCCGTTTGGTGAAAATAAGGAAAGGATGTGGCTAACCCTGACAGCGAACACCCCGAGCACAGCGAAGAATCTAGCCTGAAAGAGAAAATCTTTCAGAGCGCCATCGCGCTTTTTGCCGAGTATGGATTGAACGGTGCCCGCATGGAGCAGATCGCGGAGAAAGCGGGTACGACCAAACGCATGGTGGTTTACCATTTTAAGAATAAAGAGAACCTCTATCTCCTGGTTCTGGAACATGTTTACACTCAGATTCGCGCCAGTGAAAAAGCACTTAGCCTGGCGGGAATGCCTCCCGTCGAAGCGCTGGTCAATCTGGTTGAAGCTACCTTTGACTATCATGCCGACCATCCGGATTACATCCGGATTATCTGCATGGAAAACATGCAGCGCGGCCGCTTTATGCAGCAGTCGAACTATCTTCGCCAAGTCAACCGTAGCGCGCTCGACCTGCTGGAGGGCATCCTGCTCCGGGGCAAAGAAAAACAGCTATTCAGCCAGACCGTTGACGCCCGAGATCTTCACCGCCTGATAAGCAGCTTCAGCTTTCACTACGTTGCCAACAGCTACACCTTTACGCTGTTGTTTGAAGATGGCGCAGACGAACAGGCTCAGCGCGAGCACTACCGCAAAATGGCCGTTCAGGTAGCGCTCCGTTACACCTGCCCATAAAATTGCTTGCAATTAAATTGCACACTATCTATATTCATCTCATGAACGCGAAAACGAACGACGCAACCGCTGCGCTCAAGCTGGATAACCAGCTCTGCTTTGCTCTCTATTCGGCAAATCTGGCGCTTAATAAGCTGTACCGGCAGCTGCTGGCACCGCTGAACCTGACTTACCCGCAATATCTGGTGATGCTGGTGCTGTGGGAGCAGGATGACATAACGGTGTCGGACATCGGCGAACGGCTGTTTCTGGACTCTGCGACGCTGACGCCGCTGTTGAAGCGGCTGGAAAGTGCCGGCCTAATCAACCGTCACCGTTCGCGTAAAGACGAACGTCAGGTCGCCGTCACCCTGAGTGAAGCGGGACGTGAGCTCCAGCAGCAGGCATTGGGTATTCCCGATGCGGTTGGTTGCGCAGCGCAGTGTGATACTGACACCCTGCTGGCGCTCAAACAGCAGCTCGAACTTTTGCGACAACAGCTACACCGCGCGTAACGCTATACTTTACGCGTTATTATTTACCCACATATATCGCACGCTATTTAATAGCACATATCAAAACAAGATGAGGAACCTGCCATGTCTTTAGAAAAAGTTGTTTATACCGCCAAAGCAAAAGCCACCGGTGGCCGTGACGGCCGTGCCACCTCCTCCGATGGCGTACTGGACGTCAAACTGGGTGTGCCAAAAGAGATGGGCGGCATGGGCGGAGAAGTGACTAACCCTGAGCAGCTGTTTGCTGCGGGCTACTCTGCCTGCTTCCTGGGCGCGATGAAGTTCGTGGCCGCACGCGACAAATTCACCCTGCCAAAAGATGCCTATATTGAAGGCGAAGTGGGGATTGGCCCGCTGCCAACCGGTTTTGGTATCGAAGCAAAGCTGAACATCCATGTTGAAGGTATGGATCCGGCGGAAGCTAAAAAGCTGGTCGATGCGGCACACATTGTTTGCCCGTACTCTAACGCGACCCGCGGCAACATCGACGTCACGCTGAACATCATTGCGTGATAACTGCCTGATAGCGCTGCGCTTATTCTGCCTACGACTGTAGCCCCGGTAAGCGCAGCGCTACCGGGGAAATCCCCTCCTTCCCTTTCCCCTCTCTGTGCTACCATAAGCCCATATCACGCCCGTAGTAATCAGTAGAGTAAGCGTTATGTCCTCCAGAATTCTGACCACCAGCATTGCTGGCATTGATGCCTTTATGCGCGACCCACGCGGTGTGTTGACCCACGCTGAAGGCGGCACGGTTGCCGTTTTTGCCGACAACGCGCCGGCGTTTTACGCAATCACACCGGAACGTCTGGCACAGCTTTTGGAGATTGAAGCGCAACTGTCACGCCCGGCGAGCGATGTCACGCTGGACAACCAGTTCTTTGATGAGCCAGTCAACGTTCCCGTGACCGTTCCAATGGGAAAATTTGCTCTTTACACGGGCTGGCAGCCGGATGCGGATTTTCAGCGGCAGGCCGCGCTGTGGGGGATTGCGTTAACCCAACCGGCCACCGCGGAAGAGCTTGCCGCGTTTACTGCCTGGTGGCAGGCGGAAGGTAAAGTCTTCACCCATATTCAGTGGCAGCAAAAGCTCGCGCGTCATCTTCAAATTACCCGCGCCGGCAACAACGGCCAGCCCAAACGCGACATCAACGCGTTTTCCGAACCGGATAAACAGATCCCCAGCGGATTCCGAGGTGCGAAATGAAGAACGTCGGCGACCTGATGAAACGTCTGCAAAAAATGATGCCTGCCAACGTGAAGCCTGCTTTCACCACCGGTGAAGAGCTGCTGGCGTGGCAAAAAGAGCAAGGCAAGATCCGCGCCGCCGCGCTTGCCCGCGAAAATCGGGCGATGAAAATGCAGCGCACCTTTAACCGTTCCGGTATCCGCCCTCTGCACCAGAACTGCTCGTTCGATAACTATAAAATTGAGACCAACGGGCAGATGAACGCCCTTGCCGCCGCCCGTCAGTACGTGGATGAATTCGACGGCAATATCGCCAGCTTCATCTTTAGCGGCAAGCCGGGCACCGGAAAAAACCACCTGGCAGCCGCCATCTGCAACGAGCTGCTTCTGCGGGGTAAATCGGTTCTTATCATCACCGTGGCCGATATCATGTCCGCGATGAAAGACACCTTCAGCAACCGCGAAACCAGCGAAGAGCAATTACTTAATGATTTAAGCAATGTCGATTTACTGGTCATCGACGAGATTGGCGTTCAGACGGAATCCCGCTATGAAAAAGTGATCATCAACCAGATTGTCGATCGCCGCTCCTCGTCCAAACGCCCTACCGGCATGCTGACGAACCACAACATCGACGAGATGACCCGCCTGCTGGGGGAACGCGTTATGGACCGCATGAAGCTGGGTAACAGTCTTTATGTCATCTTCGACTGGGAAAGTTACCGCAGCCGCGTTACCGGCAAAGAGTATTAAGACAGTTCCAGGAATCGCCGACAGGGCATAGGTATATACTGGAACCCCTTGGCCCAAAACGGACCTTTTTGAGAGAGCCATAATGAAAAAACAGATTCTAATCAGCACCTTTTTAGGCGCGCTGCTGGTGACCGGTGCAGCGCAAGCGGCGTCCTGGCAGGAGTCCCTGTCAAGCGCAGCAAATGAGCTGACCAAAGAGAGCAGCAGCTCTCAGGGTGGACTCTCCGCCTCTTCTCTTACCAGCCTGCTGGGCAACAGCTCCCAGAGCCTTAGCGCGGGCACGATGAACAACGCGGCGGGGATTCTTGAATATTGCGCGAAGCAAAAGCTGGCCTCCGTGACCGACGCGCAAAACGTGAAAAACCAGGTGCTTGGTAAACTGGGTCTGGATACCCAGGAGCAAAAAGCGGACACCAACTATATGGACGGCATTCAGGGCCTGCTTAACGCACAAAACGGGCAGCAGCTGAATCTGAGCACCCTCGGCAACTCTTCTCTGGCAAAACAGGTGAAAACCAAAGCCTGCGATCTGGTGCTGAAACAAGGCGTTAATTTCATCTCCTGATCCACCCCATTTTCTGCCACAACACGCCGCGTTTAATGCGATAGTCTTGCAGCGCGGCGCTAAATGAGCGTTTTCCCCACCTGCCACCGCCTCAGCGTCCGTTTGTCAGGATGTGCACGTCTTCATAAAAACGATTTTCTAAACCAAATCCTAACAACAGCACACTTTCGTGACACTAAAATTGCAGCTTAACGACATCGCAATTACATTGTATGACCCAAAAAATAAACAGTTAGCCAGCAAATTATCTGGCGTCACGAGGATATGCTGTTGTCTGAATTCATGTCTCTTATCCTTTTTCTGGCTTCCGTCGGCGTTTACGCCTGGAAAGCAGGCCGTCATACCTGGTGGTTTATCGCCACGCTGGTGGTGCTCGGCATTTTTATTATTTTAAACATTACCTTATACGCCAGCGATTACTTTACCGGTGACGGTATTAACGATGCGGTACTCTACACGCTGACGAACAGCCTGACGGGCGCGGGTGTGGGCAAGTACATTCTGCCGGGGCTCGGCCTTATCGTCGCGCTGGTGACGATATTTGGCGCGCTGGCCTGGGTGCTGCGCCGCCGCCGCCACCTTCCACACCATCATGGCTATAGCCTGCTGGCGCTTTTCCTGGCGCTGGCCTCCGTCGACGCCAGCCCGGCGTTCCATCAGATCACCGAGCTGGTGAAATCCCAGTCGCGCGACGGCGATCCGGATTTCGTGGCTTACTACAAAGAACCGTCGAAAACGATCGCCAACCCGAAGCTCAACCTGGTCTATATCTACGGTGAAAGCCTGGAACGCACGTACTTTGATAACGATGCATTCCCGGAGCTGACGCCGGATCTGGGTGCGCTGAAAAATGAAGGGCTCGATTTCAGCCACACCATGCAGCTGCCCGGAACGGATTATACGATTGCCGGGATGGTTGCCTCCCAGTGCGGTATTCCGCTGTTCGCGCCTTTTGAAGGTAACGCCTCAGCCTCCATGTCGACCTTCTTCCCGCAGAATATTTGCCTCGGCGATATCCTGAAAAACTCCGGCTACGAAAACTATTTTGTGCAGGGGGCAAACCTGCGCTTCGCCGGAAAAGATGTGTTCCTGAAATCCCACGGTTTTGATCACCTGTATGGCTCAGAGGAGTTAAAAACGACGGTTGCCGATCCGAGCTACCGCAACGACTGGGGCTTCTATGACGATACGGTACTCGACGAAACCTGGAAGAAATTCGAGGAGCTGTCCCGCACGGGCAAGCGTTTCTCCCTCTTTGCGCTGACGGTGGACACACACCATCCGGACGGATTCGTCTCGCGCAGCTGCAAACGCAAAAGCTATGACGTGGACGGCAAAAACAACAAGTCTTTCAGCGCCGTCACCTGTAGCCAGGAACACATTGCCGCGCTGGTCGAGAAAATCAAAGCCTCGCCATATTTTAAAAACACCGTCATCGTCGTCTCGTCTGACCATCTGGCGATGAAAAACAGCGCATGGAATCAGCTCAATAAGCAGGATCGCAGCAACCTGTTCTTCGTCCTGCGCGGCGACCAGCCGCAGCGGGAGGTCATTGCCACCAAACGCAACTCCATGGATAACGGCGCAACCGTGCTGGACATTCTGGGCGGCGACAACTTTATTGGCCTTGGCCGCAGCACGCTGTCGGGGCAGTCCCTGTCGGAAGTGTTCCTCAACATGAAGGATAAAATCCTCGCCTGGAAGCCAGACATTATCCGCCTGTGGAACTTCCCGAAAGAGATGAAGGACTTCACCGTCGATCGGGATAAAAACACGATTGCCTTCTCGGGCAGCAGCTTCCGTCTGCCGCTGCTGGTGCGCGTGTCGGAAGGGCGCGTTGAGCCGCTGCCGGAAAGCGAATATTCCGCGCCGCTGCGCTATCAGCTGGCCGATTTCGCGCCACGCGATAATTTTGTCTGGGTCGACCGATGCTACAAAATGGGCCAGCTCTGGTCGCAGCCGCTGGCGCTTTCTACCGACTGGTGCGTCTCTCAGGGTCAGCTCGGCGGGGAGCAAACCGTGCAGCACGTTGATAAGGCGCAGTGGAAGGGCAAAACCGCGTTCAACGATACGGTGATTGATACCGCGCGCTATCAGCACAACATCGACATGCTGAAAATCAGCGATAACGATATTCGCTACAAAGCGGATAGCTTTATCTTTAACGTGGCCGGCGCACCGGAAGAAGTGAAGCAGTTTAGCGGCATCTCGCGTCCGGAGTCCTGGGGGCGCTGGTCCAACGCGCAGTTGGGCAATGAGGTGAAAATTGAATACGCCCATCCGCTGCCGGAACAGTTCGACCTGGTGATCACCGCCAGAGCGTATGGCCCCAATGCTAACAAGCCCGTACCCGTGCGCGTGGGGGATCGGGAGCAGACGTTAACGCTTGGATACGACGTGAGCACACAAACGCTGCATTTTGAGAATCCTTCTCGCAGCAATACCCTGGTGATCGTGCCGCCGGACCCGCAGTCCACGAATGAGGGAAATATCCTTGGGCACTCACCGCGCGAGATCGGAATTGGCATGGTCGAAATCAAAATCATCAGCAAAGCGGGTTAATGCGCGTCGCGCCCGGCGTTCTGCCGGGTGCTTATGAAAATAAATAATCCTTTACAATCCTTATAAATTAGATAAAAACACTTTATATAAGCCATTTTTATCTATAAATATCCCGCCAAAAACCAAATAAATAAAATGTGCAGCTCCTGAAATCACCACGGAGCGTTACGCACTTTTATCATGCTAACCGGCTATAAGTTCGAATCCATCCGGGCACTGCGCAGCGAAAATGTGATTGCCTGGGAGGTATTGTCCACGGCAAAGCCCCACGTCGATCTTGAAGACTACTTTGGCTCGATGTCCTCGACGCTGCGTAAGGCGCACTTCTTTGCGCAGCTTCGTCATGCCATGTTTTGCGAAGAGGGCGACAAGTATTACCTCAATGCGACATCGGATTTACTGCTGGAAACGGACTTCCTCGACAGGCTCAAAGAAGAAACACCCTGCCCGGAGAGACTTGCTATCGAGGTCACCGATCTCCATACGATGGTACAACTCGACGATACGCAAAGCCGGGCGCTGAGGAAATGCATCGCAACGCTCCATCAGTGGGGAATAGAAGTGTGGGCAGACGATGTTTGCGAAGACCTTCTTCCCGAACTTTTGACCAGCCAGATCCGCTTCTGCGGCATCAAAATTGACAAACATACCTTCTGGAACGGACGGATCGAGCAGGCAAAGTTTCTGCATCTCACCCGCCAGTGCAAGCGCATCGCCAGCAAGGTACTGATCGAAGGCATCGAAACCGCGGGTGATTTCGCGCTGGCCCGCGCCAGCGCGGCCGATTACGGCCAGGGCTATCTGTGGGGTAGAAAATGACCCCTTTCATTCTGAATGCTGGCTATCAGGTTATCGTTCTGAGCGGGAATACGTTTTTATGGCTTGGCCTCACTTCGATGATCTCGACGGCCGTTACCCCTCGCCCGGAGATGTATTGGATCCATGACGTTAATCCGGAAGGGCTTTTGCGCCTGCAGGAACGGCTGCTCAATACACACGCTGGAGAGAACTGGCTGGTATTTACGGATGCAGCGCGGGTCTGCGACGTTCACGCCTTCCTGCGCAACGAGCGGGTCCGAGTGGTCGCGGACAACCTCTCTTTTTCGCAGCTAAGCCACTGTTTTAGCGACACGACATTCGCCTTCGAAAACGCCGCCATGCTCTCGTATCAGGAGAGACGGGTTTGCATGTTGCTCCATAAAGGATTCAGTCCGGTTCGCATCGCAAAAATCATGAATAAGTCCCCTAAAACGATCTACACCCACAAGCGTAACGCGATGAACAAATTTTGCTGCCACAGCCTGGCGGAATTCCATCGAAAACTCTGCCTGCTGGACGCTCAGTCATTCGCTTTGTAATTCCACTGTTACTCACGTCAGGAAATAAAATCATGAAAATTATTCCCACCGTTGCATGTTGTTCCGTTCTCCTGCTTCCTGCTGCTGCGATCGCCGCAGACAGTAGCGCAAGCGCGACGATGCACGTATCACTTGAGGTCGTAAAGTCGTGCACCCTCAAAGCCAACGACCTCAACTTCTCGCGTCACGGCTCCGATGAGTCGAGCGAAATCCAGGCCAAAACGCAGGTCGATATCGTCTGTACCAACGGCACGCCTTTCACCCTCACCGCCACCAGCAACGACGGCGAAAACGGAACCTTCTGGCTGAAATCGGAAAACGGCGAAACGGGCGCACAGAAGATTGCGTGGAAACTCTTTGCCGACGAAGGCAAACAGACGCAAATCACCGGCACGAATGGCCTGGACGATACCGGCAACGGTGTGGAACAGGAGGAAACGCTGTATGGCGTCATTGAAGCCGGGGCGCTGACAACCGCCCAGGCAGGTACCTACAGCGACGATATCACGTTAAAACTGGAGTACTGATCGTGCGTCGCTACCTTCCCTGCTTCATTCTATGGCTCATGATGCTGGCGCTGCTGTCACGCTACGCGCTGGCCGCCACGCTTCAGGTGGCCCCGGTAACGCTCGATCTGCAGAGCGACCAGCGGGCAGCGGCGGTCTATCTCACTAACAGCGGGAAAGCGGCCATCCATGCGCAGATTCGGGTGTACGAATGGACGCAAAAAAACGGTAAAGATGTTCTGGTGAACACCGGGGAGGTGGTCACCAGCCCGGCGATGACATCACTGGCGCCGGGCCAGCAGCAGCTGGTGCGCATTATCGTCATGCAGCCAGGCAACCGTGCACAGGAGCAAAGTTACCGGCTGATCATCGACGAACTGCCGGACGCCACGTCCCGCGCCGCCAATCCCACCGCGGTGCACTTCCTGCTGCGCTACTCGATTCCGGTGTTCATTGCCGGGAACCAGAGCGCGCCCGTCAGCCACGATGCCCTGAGCTGTGAGCAGGCAGACATACCGGCCACTCTCCGCTGCTTTAACGCCGGAAACCGCCATATCCGCCTGAGCCACCTTGAGGCCCTGACGGCCGATGGGCAGGTTGTAGGGTCGATTAAAGGCCTGGCGGGCTATGTGCTACCGGGAAAAATCGCCCTTTTATCGCTCAAGCAGCCCTCACGACACGCGCTCAGCTCGCTGCGCGTCTATCTCAATGATGACCATCATGCCAGCCAGATACCCCTGCGCCCGCTCGCTTCTCGCGCTCCTGTTTTGGCTACCGCTCATGCTGTCAGCCCGGGCTGAACCCGCCGACACCGTACAATGGCTGGCCATTACCGTGAACCACGCCCCGCGAGGCGAGCTGTGGGCCTGCCGGGTGGTGGATAATACGCTATGGATAAGCCGCAGCGACATGAAAAAGCTGGGGCTTCACGCCCCGGACGATCGCGCAGAGTGGGTTGAGCTAACCTCCCTGCCGGGCCTGAAGGTCAATCTCGACGTGCTGTCCCAGCAGGTGTCGATTACCGCAGAAGCAGACGCGCTCGAGGGCCAGCAGCATCTGATCGTCTCAAGGCCCACGCCGATGTACCGCTATCCTGATGCGCAGCCCGTCAGCGCGTATACGCTCGGATACGCGCTCTACGCCAGCGATGCGCAGGGGAAGCGCCAGCTTAACGCCCAGACCATGCTGACCGCGTCCGGAGGGCTACCCGGAACGTTCAGCAGTAGTTTTTCAAGCCATGCGGGGGAGGAAAACAGCGCCGGTCGGCCTACCCACACCCGTCTCGAAACCCGCTGGCAGTGGGACAACACCGACTCGCTGACCACGCTGGCGCTGGGCGACAGCGTCACCACCGGCACCCGCTGGAGCCGGCAGATACGCTTTGGCGGTCTGCACTGGGCACGTAATTTTGAGCTTAATCCCCAGCTCAATACCGAACCGCGCAGCCGCTACAGCGACACGGCCGTGCTGCCTTCCACGATCGATTTGTATATCGACGGCCTTAAGCAGAGCAGCCAGCGCGTCACGCCGGGAGACTTTCTGCTGGATACCCTGCCGTCCTTCACCGGCAGCGGGCAGGCGGAGGTGGTGATTACCGATATCAACGGTCAGCGTCGCGCCGTACAGCTCGATCTCTACGGCGCCCCGGGCATGCTGGCGGAAGGGCTCAGCAGCGGTTCGCTGGACATCGGCTGGATGCGGGAAAACTACGCCCTGCACTCCGACGACTATGCCGCCTCGCCGCTGCTGGACGCGGGCTGGCGCTATGGAGTGAATAATCACCTGACGCTGGCGCTGCATACGGAGCAGCAGCGCAGGCTGCACAACGTGGGCACGGGCGCTGACTGGCTGGTCTCCCCCGCCGTAGGGGTGGTCAGCCAGCACGTTGCCGTGAGCGACAGCCCTTACGGTCAGGGCGTTCAGTGGGGCCTCGGCTGGCAGTGGAACGGCAGAGGAACGGGCATTTCTGCCAGCACCGTCCGTACCGGGGCGGATTTCGCCGACAACGCCCGCATGAGCGGTGCCGCGCCGGTCAGGCGCAGCGACAGCGTGTGGGTAAGCCAGTCCGTCCCCCATTTCGGTACCGTGGGCGCGGGCTGGGTACAGCAGAACATTCAGGGCAGCACAGAGCGCTACCTCAACGCCTCCTGGTCGGTGTCGCTGCCGGCACACATCTCCACCACGCTGAGCTATACCCGCTCGTTTACGGATGCGTCGAGTCACGTTCAATTGCTGTTTTCCGTCCCATTGGGTCGCGAGGACACGCTCTCCGCTCAGGCCAGCCGGGATACGCCGCGCATGGATTACCGCCACCAGCCGGACGATGAGGCCGGCGGCTGGTCATGGGAGCTGGGCCAGGGCTTTGGCGAACGACGTGAAAGATATGCGGACGTAGGCTATCTGGGCCGAGAGGGCGAATGGCACGTTGGGCTGCAGCAGGGTGCCAGCCAGGGCAACCAGTACGCCTCCGCCGAAGGTAGCCTGACGCTGCTGGACGGCAGCCTGCACGCGCTGCGCTACATCCAGCAGGGCATGGCGCTGGTCTCCACGCACGGTATTGGGCACGTACCGGTGATGCTGGAAAACCGCCCGGCCGGTGAAACGGATGAGGACGGTTATCTCCTGCTGACCGACCTGCCGCGCTACCACAACAGCAAAGTCAGCATTAACCCGCTCGATCTGCCCGCCGATGTGATCGCCCCCGTCACCGACATGCATGCCAGGCCGGGCAACAGCAGCGCGGTCAAAGTCGATTTTAACGTCCATCACGCCGTCACGGTTCAGGCCCGGCTGGTCGACAGCCGCCGCAGGCCGCTCCCGCTGGGCAGCGTCGTGTCAACGCCGCAGGGTGCCACCATCGTGGGACGCGATGGCTTTATCTGGCTTGAAGATCCGCCCCTGCCGGGTGAACTGGTGGTGAAAACCGGTGAGGGAGCGTGCCGGGTCACGCTTCCGGCGCCCCGTACCGCGTCATCTATACAGAATATCGGAGAACAACTGTGTCATTAAGAGCACCGTTATTATTGCTGCTCGTCCTGTCCGTGAAGGCGATGGCGGCAGCCTGCTGGATAACCTCCATGCCCGCCATTAACTTTGGAAACGTCGTGGCGGGCAATACCACCTTCGTCAACACCGAGGTCAAATTTAGCTGCCAGGCCGACAACGAGGGCAGGACGGAATATCTCAACGTCTGCCTGAGCAGCGTAGACGCCCCGCCCTTTGAGATGATCTCGCCGGGGGACCAGGAGGGAAAACAGTACACCCTCCTCTTCCGCCTGCTGAACGGCGCAGCGCGCTCTCAGGAGCTGGGGCCTGCCAGCAGCGGGAACCTGATTCAGCAGACTCTGGCCGCGCAAAGCAATGCCAACGTCAGCGGTACCTTTCCGCTTATCGCTACCATTCCGGCAGGGCAAAGCCAGCTTCCGGCCTACCACTATTACAACTACAACATGAATCTGCGTATCGCCTGGCACAGCGCCCTGCGTCAGGATGCCCTGCAAAACTGCTCGGACGGTTCCGCAGAGGGGGAGCAGGTGCAGGGCGGCACCAGCGCGCAGGCTGAAATCAGCCAGGGGTGCTACATCGAGCGCGTGACGCCCCTTAACTTCGGCACCCTGACCAGCACCGCGACCCTGCGTCCGACACGTTCCACCGCCACCCTGACCACGCGCTGTCCGGCCGGAACCGCGTTCACCCTTGCCATGGGCAAAGGCAACCATGCCAGCGGTAACCAGCGGCAGCTCTGCAACAGCGAGGGCCAGTGCCTGCGCTACGGGCTCTGGCAGGATGAGGCGGCCACGCGACGCTGGGGAGATCGAAGCAGCGGCGATGCGCTGCAGGTCACCAATCCCGCTGGCGGCACCCAGAACTACACCGTTTATGGCGAGGTCCCGGCACAGCCGCTAACCGGTACCGGGGAATTTATTGATGACGTGATTATCACCCTGACTTATTAAACCACCCAAAATCCTGTCTGGATCAATGTTATCGGTAACAGTGGCGTTAAAATAGCCAGCAATGCAGCCCGGAAGGCGTAGACCTTCTCTTTTATTTTTTATCTCTGTTTTTATTACAACAACTTATGAAATACCTGCTTGCTGACGCCATCGTCTATAACGACGAGGACGGTTCTGTTTCTCTTATCAATGCGCCGGATGAGGATGCGCAGCTCCTCACCTGTACGGCCAATACCATCATGAAGCTGCTGGTTCAGCATCATGGGAACGTGGTTGAACGGGAAACCTTTCTCCAGGAAGTCTGGGATCGGCGAGGGCTCCAGGGATCTAACAACTCCTTAAACCAGTACATCAGCATTCTGCGCAAGATGCTGGCGGCCCTGCTTCCCGACGCGCTGCTTATCATTACCGTACCGAAAACGGGCTTTATGCTCAGCGCGGACGTCACGGTCACTCCGCTGGAGGAGGCTCCGCCGACCGCCGAAACGGCAAAACCTGCATGGCGCGTTCGCCCGGAATGGCTGTTCTGCGGCGCGCTCACGCTGGTCGTCGTTGCGCTATGCCTCTGGATCGCGCTGATCAAGCCAGAAAATTCACAAAGGGAGATCCATCTGCTGACGCATATCGGCACCTGCCCGGTCTACACCTTTACGCCGCTGGCGGACGTGTTTCACGGGAAGGCAATAACGCTGGCGCAAACGCTTCAGAAGGACGGCCATCTTCCGTGCCTGAAAAATTCAATTTTCTACATGCACATTCAGAGAACGCTTTTCTACGGCCACGAAGGGCGGCTGGTGCTCTCCCAATGTTCCCTCACGCGGGGTAAAGCCAGCGCCTGTCGTACGCTTTACTATTACGAGTGGTGATATGAGACACAAAAAAGTTTGGCTAATCCTGTTCCTCAACCTGCTGCTGCTGGGCGCCGTGACGGCGTGGTACTTTCACACGCCCCCGCTGTCGGTGGCCTGCGATGGAAACCTGACCTTCTCCGACCGGCGCGACAGCCACGATTTCACCTTTGACGGTGAGATCATTATGCGTTTTCATCCCGACAAAACGGGGTATATCACGGTTAACGGCAGCGTGGTGAATGCCCCGCGCAGCTGGGAGGTTTCCCGCCAGGAGATGTTTAAATGGCGTCACGTGGAGGGCGAACTGTATGAGATTGCTATTCAAAAAGTGGAGCGTTTTAGCCATGACGCCATGCCGCCCGGGGTCTTTGAAAAATACGTTGCCGGCCTGACGCTGGGCAATAAAAGGCTTCTGACGATCGAGCGCACGCCGGAAGACGCGCTGGTGATCAGCAATTTCTATTCGCCGGTGCTGATCTGCTCGGAATAATGTCGACGGGTCAGGCTATACTTGCCGCCATGACTATTCGCATTCGCCCTACCACCCGCAACGACGTTGCCGCCCTGCCCGCCATTGAACGCGCGGCAGCCGGGTGCTTCCGTGACTTCCCGGCACTCGCCTGGCTTGCCGATGGCGTGGTCATTTCCGCTGAACAACACCTCGGCTATGTCGAACGCGGGCTAAGCTGGCTGGCGCTGGCAAACGACCACCCCGTCGGGTTTATCCTTGCCGAAGCCCATCCGTCATCACTGTTTATTGTCGAACTCTCGGTCGATCTGCACTCGCAGGGAAAAGGGATCGGCAGGCAGCTCATCGCCTGCGTGGCAGAACATGCCCGTAACAGGGGGCTGACAGCGCTGACGCTGACGACGTTCAGGGACGTCCCGTGGAATGCGCCGTTCTATGCCCGGCTGGGGTTTGAAAAAATGACGACGCTGACGCCTGAACTGCGTCGGAAAAGGGAAGAAGAGACGGCGCACGGCTTCGCGTATGAAACGCGCTGCGCCATGCGCCTGCCTCTGTAATATCGCCCGGTAGCGCTGCGCTTACCGGGCCTACAAAACCACGAACCGTAGGCCGGGTAAGGCGCAGCCGCCACCCGGCACAACATATGGCGTTAGAAGGTTTCCCAGTTATCACCTGCATCAGCGGTAACCGTTTTACTCGCCATCGCCGGTGCTGCAACGGTTTTCGCTGAAGCGAATTCGCGCGCTTTCATCTGCTCCTGCTGAATGCGGAATACCGCCACGGCCTGCGTCAGACGGCTTGCCTGCTCTTCCAGTGCGGCCGCCGCTGCGGCAGATTCCTCAACCAGCGAGGCGTTCTGCTGGGTCACGCGATCCATCTCGGCTACCGCCAGGCCCACCTGGTCGATACCGCGGCTCTGCTCGTCAGACGCAGAGGCGATTTCACCCATGATGTCCGTTACGCGGGTAACCGCGTTCACGATCTCACCCATTGTTTCACCGGCGCTTTCGACCAGCGTTGAACCCACTTCCACGCGACCCACGGAGTCTTCAATCAGGCTCTTGATCTCGCGTGCCGCCTGGGCGCTGCGCTGGGCCAGGTTACGCACTTCACCTGCCACCACCGCGAAACCACGGCCCTGCTCGCCCGCACGCGCCGCTTCTACCGCCGCGTTCAGTGCCAGAATGTTGGTCTGGAAAGCAATGCCGTCGATCACGCTGATAATGTCGGCAATTTTCTGCGAACTGCCCGCGATATCGCGCATGGTCTGCACCACGTTATCCACCACTTTGCCGCCTTTCTGCGCGGTTTCGGAGGCGCTCAGCGCAAGATGGCTTGCCTGACGAGCGTTCTCGGCGTTCTGCTTAACGGTCGCCGTCAGCTGCTCCATGCTGGCAGCGGTCTCTTCCAGGGAAGCGGCCTGCTGTTCAGTACGGGAGGAGAGGTCGTTGTTGCCCATCGCGATTTCACTCGCGCCGCTGTAGATCGCATTCGCGCCGTTACGCACGTCTCCAACGGTACGCACCAGTTCGCCCTGCATATGACGCAGCGAGTCGGCCAGTTCACCCATCTCGTTGGTGCCCTGAACCTCAATGCGCTTCACCAGGTCGCCGCTGGCGATATGGCGAATGTTGTCGATCAGACGATTCAGCGGAGAGATCAGCGTCTGCTTGATGTTCAGCCAGACGGCCACGATCACCACCAGCACGGCAATCAGGACGCTAATCAGCACCCAGATAGCCTGGCTGTAGGAGCTGTTGCTGTCTTCGACCGCCGTCTGATACAGCTTGTCGTTCTGCTGCAGGTAGCTCACGTACTGCTTCTCAAAACCGTCCTGATAGCTCTGGGTCGGCTGGTCGAAGAAGGCGTTGATTTTGCCAGCGCCCAGCAGCTGAATCAGCTCCGCCAGCGCGCCGTGGTAAATATCATAGTTACGCTTGATCTCCATGGCATCCGCATCGCTTTGACGCGGATCGCGCGGCAGGGCCTCATAGGCAGCCCAGTTTTTTTCCGCCTGTTTCAGAGACGCAGACGCGATTTGCATCAAATCGTTCACGGTCGCGCCGCTGCCGATATTGCTCTGATCCATCATGTAGCGGATACCCGCGCGGTTCAGGGTATTACGGGTTTGCAGCAACGCTACCCAGCTGGCGTTCAGCGTGGACTGTTGCTGGCGAATGGTTTGCAGGACGGTGAAATTCTCTTTGTCATTCTTCAGAGCATTAAAGAAAAGACCACCGGATGTGAGTTGTAAAAGGCCAAATATCGCTAAAACCAGCATTAAGCTGGTGACAATCTTGATACGGTTTAACATGTTTTCTCTTTCCTCAGACAGATACAGAATTTTCGGCCTGGAAAGGGAAAACTTTACGAAATTCATCCTGGAATTTGTGGTTTTTACTCTTCATCCCGCGCTGCGTTATGACGGTTTCCGAGTTCAATAAACTCTTCCAGCAGCGCCGTCAGCTGTTTCATCTTCTCCGGCGTATATTCCGCCTCAATCTGCTGATACGCCTCTTCCACCTGCGCCTGGGCGTGTTCATACAGCGCATTTCCCTCTTTGGTCAGCGATACGTACAGCTTGCGCTGGTCGTTCACCGGCTTCAAGCGCAGCACCAGGCCGTCGCGCTCCATGCGCGTCAGGATGCCGGTCAGGCTCGGGCGCAGGATGCAGGTGCGAAACGCCAGATCGTGAAAATCCATCGACGGATGTTCAGCCAGCACGCGCACAATGCGCCACTGCTGCTCGGTCAGGTTATGGCGCTTCACGATTGGGCGGAAGTACGACATCGCCGCTTCCCGCGCCTGCAGCAGGGCGATGGTTAATGAATCATGCATAGCGTCTCCCCTTTACATCATTAACAAGTAAACAATCACTAAAAGATGTTTTTATAAACAATGCGTTTTCCGTCAAAAAGTCTAACAGAAACCCGTCAATTTTATTAACTCCATGATTTAAATATCAATAAAACCCAATATGTAAATTTATTGTTATTCATATCACAATTTTTTCACTTCTGATTGCGAAATAAACAGCAAAAGCATAAAAACAGATCATTAACATATTAATGAAATCCAAGCCGGACATCCGGCCTGAGGAGTATGTGAATGAAAGGTACCGTTTTTGCCGTCGCCCTCAACCATCAAAGCCAGCGTGAAGCCTGGCGTGAGGCCTTTGAAAAAGCCCCCTACAACACGCCGCCGAAAACGGCGGTGTGGTTTATCAAACCGCATAACACCGTGATTCGCGCGTGCGAGCCCATTCCGTTCCCGCAGGGGGAAACGGTGCTGAGCGGCGCGACGGTGGCGCTGGTCGTGGGCAAAACAGCCAGCAAGGTGCGCGTGGAGGACGCCGCGGAATACATTGCGGGATACGCGCTCGCCAACGAGGTGAGCCTGCCGGAAGAGAGCTTCTACCGCCCGGCCATCAGGGCGAAATGCCGTGACGGATTTTGCCCGCTCGGTGAAATGGTCGCCGTTGGTAACGTGGATAACCTGACCATCATCACCGAGATCAACGGCCGCGAAGCGGACCACTGGAACACGGCCGACCTTCAGCGTACCGCAGCCGAACTGCTGAGCGCCCTGAGCGAGTTCGCTACCCTCAATCCCGGCGATGCGATATTGCTCGGTACCCCGCAAAGCCGCGTTGAGATCCGCCCGGGCGATCGGGTGCGTATTCTGGCGGCAGGGTTTCCGCCGCTGGAAAACCCGGTGGTGGACGAGCGCGACGTCACTTTTGCGCACAGCACGCCGCCGCACGCCACGCTGTTTGCCCTCGGCCTGAACTATGCCGACCACGCCAGCGAGCTGGACTTCAAGCCGCCCACCGAGCCGCTGGTCTTTATCAAAGCGCCAAACACCTTCAACGGCGACGGCCAGACGTCGGTGCGCCCGAACAATATCGAGTACATGCACTATGAAGCGGAGCTGGTGGTGGTCATCGGCAAAACCGCGCGTAAGGTGAGCGAAGCCGAGGCGATGGACTATGTTGCGGGCTACACGGTCTGCAACGACTACGCCATCCGCGACTACCTGGAAAACTACTACCGCCCGAACCTGCGGGTAAAAAGCCGCGACGGGCTGACCCCCATTTCCCCAAACGTCGTGCCAAAAGAAGCCATTCCCGACCCGCACAACCTCGCCCTGCGCACCTTCGTCAACGGCGAGCTGCGTCAGGAAGGCACCACGGCGGATCTGATCTTCAGCATCCCGTACCTGATCGCCTACCTGAGCGACTTTATGACCCTGCAGCCGGGCGACATGATTGCCACCGGCACGCCGAAGGGGCTCTCCGACGTGGTGCCGGGCGATGAGGTGGTGGTGGAAGTGGAAGGCGTGGGACGCCTGGTGAACCGAATTGTGAGTGAGGAGACGGCAAAATGAAAAAGATTAACCACTGGATCAACGGTAAAAACGTCGCGGGCAGCGACTACTTCCACACCACTAACCCGGCCTCCGGCGAGGTCCTGGCAGAAGTGGCCTCAGGCGGAGAAGCCGAAATCCATCAGGCCGTTGCCGCCGCCAAAGAGGCGTTTCCGAAGTGGGCTAATCTGCCGATGAAGGAGCGCGCGCGCCTGATGCGTCGTCTGGGCGATCTGATCGACCAGAACGTGCCGGAGATCGCCGCCATGGAAACCGCCGATACCGGGCTGCCGATCCACCAGACCAAAAACGTGCTCATTCCGCGCGCCTCGCACAACTTCGAGTTCTTCGCCGAGGTGTGCCAGCAGATGAACGGTAAAACCTACCCGGTCGACGACAAGATGCTCAACTACACCCTGGTGCAGCCGGTGGGCGTCTGCGCGCTGGTGTCGCCGTGGAACGTGCCGTTTATGACCGCCACCTGGAAGGTCGCGCCGTGCCTCGCCTTAGGTAATACCGCGGTGCTGAAAATGTCTGAACTCTCCCCGCTAACCGCCGACCGTCTGGGCGAACTGGCCCTCGAAGCGGGTATTCCGGCGGGCGTGCTGAACGTCGTTCAGGGCTATGGCGCCACGGCAGGCGACGCGCTGGTGCGTCATCACGACGTGCGCGCGGTCTCCTTCACCGGCGGTACCGCCACCGGACGCAACATCATGAAAAACGCCGGGCTGAAGAAGTACTCCATGGAGCTGGGCGGCAAATCCCCGGTGCTGATTTTTGAAGACGCCGACATCGAGCGCGCGCTGGACGCCGCCCTGTTCACCATCTTCTCCATCAACGGCGAGCGCTGCACCGCGGGCTCGCGCATCTTTATCCAGCAGAGCATCTACCCGGAATTCGTCAAGCGATTCGCCGAGCGCGCCAACCGCCTGCGCGTGGGCGACCCGACCGATCCGAACACCCAGATTGGCGCGCTGATTAGCCAGCAGCACTGGGAAAAAGTCTCCGGCTACATCCGCCTCGGCATCGAGGAAGGCGCAACCCTGCTGGCGGGCGGCCCGGACAAACCGACCGACCTGCCTGCGCACCTGAAGGGCGGCAATTTCCTGCGCCCGACCGTGCTGGCGGACGTCGACAACCGCATGCGCGTGGCGCAGGAGGAGATCTTCGGGCCGGTGGCCTGCCTGCTGCCGTTCAAGGACGAAGCGGAAGGGCTGCGCCTGGCCAACGACGTGGAGTACGGCCTGGCGTCGTACATCTGGACCCAGGACGTCAGCAAGGTGCTGCGTCTGGCGCGCAATATCGAAGCGGGCATGGTGTTCGTCAACACCCAGAACGTGCGCGACCTGCGCCAGCCGTTTGGCGGCGTGAAGGCCTCCGGCACCGGCCGCGAGGGCGGCGAGTACAGCTTCGAGGTATTCGCGGAGATGAAGAACGTCTGCATCTCCATGGGCGACCATCCGATTCCAAAGTGGGGGATCTGAGCATGGGTAAATTAGCGTTAGCGGCGAAAATCACCCACGTACCGTCGATGTATCTCTCCGAACTGCCGGGCAAAAACCACGGCTGCCGCCAGGGCGCTATCGATGGGCATAAAGAAATTAGCAAGCGCTGCCGGGAGCTGGGCGTCGATACCATTATCGTCTTCGACACCCACTGGCTGGTGAACAGCGCGTACCACATCAACTGTGCGGACCATTTTTCGGGCGTCTACACCAGCAACGAGCTGCCGCACTTTATCCGCGACATGACCTACGACTACGACGGCAATCCGGAACTCGGCCAGCTCATCGCCGACGAGGCGGTGAAGCTCGGCGTGCGCGCCAAAGCGCACAACATCCCGAGCCTGAAGCTGGAGTATGGCACGCTGGTGCCGATGCGCTACATGAACGCGGATAAGCACTTCAGGGTGGTCTCCATCTCGGCGTTTTGCACGGTTCACGACTTCGCCGACAGCCGCAGGCTGGGCGAGGCCATCGTCAGCGCCATCGAAAAATATGACGGCACCGTGGCGGTGCTCGCCAGCGGCTCGCTGTCGCACCGCTTTATCGACGACCAGCGCGCCGAGGAAGGGATGAACAGCTACACCCGGGAGTTCGACCGCCAGATGGACGAGCGCGTGGTGAAGCTGTGGCGCGAGGGTCAGTTTAAAGAGTTTTGCAGCATGCTGCCGGAATACGCCGACTACTGCTACGGCGAGGGCAACATGCACGACACGGTGATGCTGCTGGGCATGCTCGGCTGGGACAAATACGACGGCAAGGTGGAGTTTCTCACCGAGCTGTTCGCCAGCTCCGGAACCGGCCAGGTCAACGCCGTTTTCCCACTGCCCGCCTAAGGAGCCACCATGCCGCACTTTATTGCTGAATGTACCGACAACATCCGCGAGCAGGCCGACCTGCCGGGGCTGTTCGCCAAAGTTAACGAGGCGCTGGCCGCCACGGGCATCTTCCCCATCGGCGGCATCCGCAGCCGCGCCCACTGGCTGGACACCTGGCAGATGGCTGACGGCAGGCACGATTACGCCTTTGTCCATATGACGCTGAAGATCGGCGCCGGGCGCAGCCTGGAGAGCCGGGAAGCCGTGGGGGAGATGCTGTTTGGCCTTATCAAAGCGCACTTCGCGGAGCTGATGGCGAGCCGCTACCTGGCGCTGTCGTTCGAGCTTGACGAGCTGCACCCGACCCTTAATTACAAACAGAACAACGTGCACGCGCTGTTTAAGTAATACCGGCACGGTCAGTCCCCTCTCCCACAGGGAGAGGGTGAAAACAAAGATAAAACAGGATATCGCCATGCTCGACAAACATACCCATACTCTGATCGCCCATCGTCTGCATCAGGCGGAACAGTCCCGGGAGCAGATCCGCGCGATCTCGCTGGACTACCCGGAGATTACCATTGAAGACGCCTACGCCGTCCAGCGCGAATGGGTCAGCCTGAAAATCGCCGAAGGCCGCGTGCTGAAGGGCCACAAGATCGGCCTGACCTCCAAAGCGATGCAGGCCAGCTCGCAGATCAGCGAGCCGGACTACGGCGCGCTGCTGGACGACATGTTCTTCCACGACGGCAGCGACATCCCGGTCGACCGCTTCATCGTCCCGCGCATTGAAGTGGAGCTGGCCTTCGTGCTGGCAAAACCGCTGCGCGGCCCGAACTGCACTATCTTCGACGTCTACAACGCCACGGATTACGTCATCCCCGCGCTGGAGCTGATCGACGCCCGCTGCCACAACGTCGACCCGGAGACCCAGCGCCCGCGCAAGGTGTTCGACACCATCTCGGATAACGCCGCCAACGCGGGGGTGATCCTCGGCGGCCGTCCGATTAAGCCCGACGAGCTGGACCTGCGCTGGATCTCCGCCCTGCTCTACCGCAACGGCGTGATCGAAGAGACCGGCGTGGCCGCAGGCGTCCTTAACCACCCGGCCAACGGCGTGGCGTGGCTGGCCAACAAGCTTGCGCCGTACGACGTGCAGCTTGAGCCGGGGCAAATCATCCTCGGCGGCTCGTTTACCCGCCCGGTGCCCGCCAGCAGAGGCGACACCTTCCACGTCGACTATAGCAGCATGGGCTCCATCAGCTGCCGTTTTGTCTAGGAGATAGCCATGCAAAATGCATTCAAAGCGGCGCTGCAGGCGGGCCGTCCGCAAATCGGGTTATGGCTGGGGCTGACCAGCAGCTACAGCGCCGAGCTGCTGGCCGGGGCAGGCTTCGACTGGCTGCTGATCGACGGCGAGCACGCGCCGAACAGCGTGCAGACCGTCTTAACCCAGCTGCAGGCTATCGCTCCTTATCCAAGCCAGCCGGTGGTCCGCCCGTCGTGGAACGACCCGGTGCAGATCAAACAGCTGCTGGACGTGGGCGCGCAAACCCTGCTGGTGCCGATGGTGCAAAACGCCGACGAAGCGCGGCTGGCGGTACGTGCCACCCGCTACCCGCCTGCGGGCATTCGCGGGGTGGGCAGCGCCCTGGCGCGCGCGTCGCGCTGGAACCGCGTTCCCGATTACCTGCAGCAGGCCAACGACGCCATGTGCGTGCTGGTGCAGATTGAAACCCGCGAGGCGCTGAAAAACCTGCCGCAGATCCTGGACGTGGAAGGCGTCGACGGCGTGTTTATCGGCCCGGCGGATCTGAGCGCCGACATGGGCTTTGCCGGCAATCCGCAGCACCCGGAGGTGCAGGCCGCCATTGAGCAGGCGATCGCGCAGATACGCGCCACCGGTAAAGCACCCGGCATCCTGATGGCGAACGAGCCGCTGGCAAAACGCTATCTTGAACTCGGCGCGCTGTTTGTTGCCGTCGGCGTCGACACCACTCTGCTTGCCCGCGGCGCGGAAGCGCTGGCGGCACGCTTTATCGAAACACCGGTTACGTCAGTTCATAACAATAAATCCGTCTACTAAACGTAAGATCTGGAGCGCACCATGACGACCTCTACCCTGCAAGCCCATGATAATAAAGCTGTTGAACACCGCGTCATTCACAAGCTGTTCCGACGCCTGATCGTCTTTCTCTTTATCCTGTTTGTCTTCTCGTTCCTCGATCGCATCAACATCGGCTTCGCCGGGCTGACGATGGGTAAAGATCTTGGCCTCACGTCAACCATGTTTGGCCTGGCCGCGACGCTGTTTTACGTCACCTACGTGCTGTGCGGCATCCCGAGCAACATCATGCTGGCGAAGATCGGCGCACGCCGCTGGATCGCCGGGATCATGGTGGTGTGGGGAGTTGCCTCTACCTGCACCATGTTCGCCACCAGCCCCGAAACCCTCTACGTCCTGCGCATGCTGGTGGGCATTGCCGAAGCGGGTTTCCTGCCGGGGATTCTGGTCTATCTCACCTGGTGGTTCCCGGCCTATCACCGCGCCCGCGCCAACGCGCTGTTCATGATCGCCATGCCGGTAACCATGATGCTCGGCTCGATCCTCTCCGGGTACATTCTGGCGATGGACGGGCTGTGGAACCTCAAGGGCTGGCAGTGGCTGTTCCTGCTGGAGGGGCTGCCATCGGTGGTGCTCGGCGTGGTGACCTGGTTTTACCTCAACGACACGCCGGACCAGGCCACCTGGCTGGATGAGGACGAAAAGCAGGCGCTGAAAACGATGATCGCCCGCGAGCAGGAGGTCGCGATTGCCCAATCCGTCACGCCGCGTTCCACGCTGCGCGAGGTGCTCACGCCCGCCGTGCTGCTCTACACGCTGGCCTACTTCTGCCTGACCAATACGCTGAGTGCAATCAACATCTGGACGCCGCAGATCCTGCAAAGCTTTAACACGGGAAGCAGCAACATCGTCATCGGTCTGCTGGCGGCGATCCCGCAGTTCTGCACCATCCTCGGGATGATCTGGTGGAGCCGCCGTTCCGACAGGCTGAAAGAGCGAAAAAAGCACACCATCCTGCCGTACCTGTTCGCCGCGGCGGGATGGATGCTGGCCTCCGCGACGGATCACAGCCTGATCCAGCTGCTTGGCATCATCATGGCCTCAACCGGATCGTTTACCGCCATGGCGATATTCTGGACCACGCCGGATCGGGTTATTAGCCTGCAGTCCCGCGCGGTGGCGCTGGCGGTGATCAACGCCATCGGCAACGTCGGCTCCGCCGTCAGCCCGCTGCTGATTGGGATCCTGCGCGACGCGACCGGCAGCTTCAGCTCGGGGCTGTGGTTTGTGGCCGGGCTGCTGGTGGTCGGCGCGCTGGTGCTGACGCGCATTCCGATGACGCAGCGGGATCAACAGAGGAACGATCGTGTGCCAGAACCCTATCGCCAACATTGATATCAGCAAGGAGTACGACGAAAGTCTGGGCACCGACGATGTGCACTACCAGTCATTTGCCCGCATGGCGGCCTTTTTTGGCCGCGACATGCAGGCGCATCGTCACGACCAGTACTTTCAGATGCACTTTCTCGATACCGGGCAGATTGAGCTCCAGCTCGACGATCACCGCTATTCGGTGCAGGCCCCGCTGTTCGTCCTCACGCCGCCGTCGGTGCCGCACGCGTTTATCACCGAATCCGACAGCGACGGTCACGTGCTGACGGTGCGCGAGGATCTGATCTGGCCGCTGCTGGAGGTGCTCTACCCCGGCACGCGGGAGGCGTTTGGCCTGCCGGGGATCTGCCTCTCGCTGGCCGACAGGCCGGACGAGCTGGCGGCGCTGAAGCACTACTGGCAGCTGATCGCCCGCGAATCCACGGAACAGCTGCCCGGGCGCGGGCATACCCTGGTCCTGCTGGCGCAGGCGGTGTTTACCCTGCTGCTGCGCAACGCGAAGCTCGACGACCACGCTTCGGGCGGCATGCGCGGCGAGCTGAAGCTGTTCCAGCGCTTTACCCAGCTGATTGATGCGCACTACCACCAGCACTGGACGGTGCCGGAATACGCCAGCGAGCTGCACCTGACCGAATCCCGCCTGACCGATATCTGCCGCCGCTTCGCCAACCGCCCGCCAAAACGGCTGATCTTCGACCGCCAGCTGCGGGAGGCCAGGCGCCTGCTGCTCTTCTCCGACAGCACGGTCAGCGAAATTGCCTGGCAGCTGGGGTTCAAAGATCCGGCCTATTTCGCCCGCTTTTTTAACCGCTTAGTGGGATGCTCGCCCAGCGCGTATCGGGCGCAGAAAGTACCGGTTTCCTGAACGCATCACGGTTCGTAGGGCGGGTAAGCGCAGCGCCACCCGCCGAAAAGCCGCACAGATCACAAAACCACATCCCACCCGAAAAGTACCCGTCGTTGTCCCAATCGTCCCTTCACGTTACGCCCCTCTCAGGCTTCAATTAAACAACAAAAACAAAACATAAATTTAACAACACTATTCCGATACGAGGTCCCTATGAAGCCTGAAGAGTTCCGCGCAGACGCCAAACGCCCGTTAACCGGCGAAGAGTATTTAAAAAGCCTGCAGGACGGTCGTGAGATTTATATCTACGGCGAGCGCGTCAAAGACGTCACTACCCATCCGGCGTTTCGCAACGCGGCGGCCTCCATCGCACAGATGTACGACGCGCTGCACAAGCCGGACATGCAGGACACGCTGTGCTGGGGCACCGACACCGGCAGCGGCGGCTACACCCACAAGTTCTTCCGCGTGGCGAAAAGCGCCGACGACCTGCGCCAGCAGCGCGATGCCATCGCCGAGTGGTCGCGACTGAGCTACGGCTGGATGGGCCGCACGCCGGACTACAAAGCCGCTTTCGGCTGCGCGCTCGGCGCTAACCCGGCCTTCTACGGCCAGTTCGAACAGAACGCCCGGAACTGGTACACCCGCATTCAGGAAACCGGCCTGTACTTCAACCACGCCATCGTTAACCCGCCGATCGACCGCCACAAGCCGGCGGACGAGGTAAAAGACGTTTACATCAAGCTGGAGAAAGAGACCGACGCCGGGATCATCGTCAGCGGCGCGAAAGTGGTGGCCACCAACTCGGCGCTGACCCACTACAACATGATCGGCTTCGGCTCCGCGCAGGTGATGGGCGAAAACCCGGACTTCGCGCTGATGTTCGTCGCGCCGATGGATGCCGAGGGCGTGAAGCTGATCTCCCGCGCCTCTTACGAGATGGTGGCAGGCGCGACCGGCTCCCCTTACGACTACCCGCTCTCCAGCCGCTTTGACGAGAACGACGCGATCCTGGTGATGGATCACGTGCTTATCCCGTGGGAAAACGTGCTCATCTACCGCGATTTCGACCGCTGCCGTCGCTGGACGATGGAAGGCGGTTTCGCCCGCATGTACCCGCTGCAGGCCTGCGTGCGCCTGGCGGTGAAGCTCGACTTCATCACCGCCCTGCTGAAGAAATCCCTGGAGTGCACCGGTACCCTGGAGTTCCGCGGCGTGCAGGCAGATCTCGGCGAAGTGGTGGCCTGGCGCAACATGTTCTGGGCGCTGAGCGACTCCATGTGTTCCGAAGCCACCCCGTGGGTCAACGGCGCGTATCTGCCGGATCACGCCGCGCTGCAAACCTACCGCGTGATGGCGCCGATGGCCTACGCCAAAATCAAGAACATCATCGAGCGTAACGTGACGTCCGGCCTGATTTACCTGCCGTCCAGCGCCCGGGATCTGAACAATCCGCAGATCGACCAGTATCTGGCGAAATACGTGCGCGGCTCCAACGGCATGGATCACGTTGAACGTATCAAGATTTTGAAACTGATGTGGGACGCCATCGGCAGCGAGTTCGGCGGTCGTCACGAGCTGTACGAAATTAACTACTCCGGCAGCCAGGATGAAATTCGCCTGCAGTGTCTGCGCCAGGCGCAGAGCTCCGGCAACATGGACAAGATGATGGCGATGGTCGACCGCTGCATGTCCGAATACGACCAGCACGGCTGGACCGTACCGCACCTGCACAACAACAGCGATATCAACATGCTCGACAAGCTGCTGAAATAGCGCAGCGGGAGGTTGCAATGCATTCAGATGAACAACGCCTGCGTTTTCGCGACGCAATGAGTAGCCTGTCGGCGGCGGTAAACGTGGTCACCACCGAGGGCGAGGCGGGCCGCTGCGGCATTACCGCCACCGCCGTCTGTTCGGTCACGGACACCCCGCCGTCGGTCATGGTGTGCATCAACGCCAACAGCGCCATGAACCCGGTATTCCAGGGCAACGGCAGGCTGTGCGTTAACGTGCTGAACCACGAGCAGGAGATCATGGCTCGCCATTTCGCCGGGATGACCGGTATGACGATGGAAGAGCGCTTTGCACTCTCCTGCTGGCAGAAAGGGCCGCTGGCGCAGCCTGTGCTCAAGGGTGCGCTCGCCAGCCTTGAAGGTGAGATTAGCCAGGTGCAAACCATCGGCACGCATCTTGTCTACCTTGTTGAAGTTAAAAACATTATCCTGAGTGACGCGGGACACGGCCTGATCTACTTCAGGCGCCGTTTCCACCCGGTCATGCTGGAGGCAGAAGCCGCCTTGTGATGCCCCCTCGCGCTGGCCTTTTTTTCCGGCCAGCGCCGCTTTCTACAAAAACTCCTAAGGTTTCCCCTAAATCACGCCGTTATATAGCCATAAGAGAAATTTTCTGTGACTGAATACTGACACTACCTGTCAGTGCATCCGCATCATTCAGCGCATACCTAAATATACAGGATGACCTTATGGCTAAAACGACGCGTAGCCGCTCGGCTGAACGTCTGGTCGATATTCTGGTTGAGCTACATTTAAACGGTGTGGTAAACCGCAGTGCGCTAATGGAGAAATTTAAAATTACCGAGCGTACCGTCTACCGGGATTTAAATGCCCTCTCTCCCATTGTTGAACATTTCGGTAACGGGCTATATCGGCTGATCCATTCTGCACAATCGCCCGGCGGACAAGGCTTACATCACACCCTTGCTAACTTCCTGAATGCTGACAGCTTTTTCCCTGAAAGAAATACGGAATTCTGGCAGAAGCTTGAAACGCGCGTTGACGAAAACCATATTCTTATTCTTGGCAATGAAGCAGAACACACGGTAGAGCGTGATATTCGCCGTCATTTAACGAAAATCGAGAAATCGATTAAAAACCATAATGTTTGTCAGATCGTTTATAAGGGTAAAACCCGTCTGATTAATCCCTATAAACTCATTAACAAAAAAAATATATGGTATTTACAAGCCACCGAAAATAGCCGCCTGAAATCCTTCTCCTTGAGCCAAATTAGCTGGTTTGATATTCAGAAAACGACCTTCACTCCTGAAGAAAATGTTCTTGAGCTGCTGGAGAAAAGCCTCGACCCCTGGGTATCTGAAGATACTTTCGCAGTGAAAATATTTATTAAAGATAATATTTCACATTACTTCCTGCGCCGCGATCTTCTGCCGGAACAGGAGCTGCTGGAGGAGCAACAGGGCGGCGTCACGCTGCGCTGCCAGGCGGCACACGAGAACCAGATCCTGCCGCTGCTGTTCTACTGGCTCCCCCATATTCAGATACTGGAACCGAGCTGGCTGAAGGAGAAGCTCATCAGAACGCTGGAGAACTATCTGGCAGTGGAACGCAACCCGAATAATCAAGTGATCTCAATCACATAATTTCGCCCACTGGCGGCGAGCCGAAACCGCTCGTCGCCGCCTTTGACCGCTCACCCGGCACTTTCAACCACTCATTCATTTACCGTCCTTTACGCGCGCGTTGATCTGGCACGATCGCTCCAGCATTAATCAATACCTCCTCACAACGAACCCTGACCCTTTTTTCTTTACATAAAAAACCAGGTCTTACTATGGATACTAAAAAACTACTGAAGCACGTGCCCTGGGCCTTACTCGGGATCCTCGGCGCTTTTTGTCTGGCGGTTGTCGCATTACGCCGGGGCGAACACGTAAGCGCCCTGTGGATCGTGGTCGCGTCCGTTTCCGTCTATCTTGTGGCTTATCGCTACTACAGCTTATACATCGCGCAGAAGGTCATGAAGCTCGACCCAACGCGCGCCACTCCGGCGGTCATTAACAATGACGGCCTGAACTACGTGCCAACCAACCGCTACGTGCTGTTTGGTCACCACTTTGCCGCTATCGCCGGGGCAGGCCCGCTGGTCGGCCCGGTACTGGCCGCGCAGATGGGCTACCTGCCGGGTACGCTCTGGCTGCTGGCGGGCGTGGTGCTGGCCGGTGCGGTGCAGGACTTTATGGTGCTGTTTATCTCTTCTCGCCGTAACGGCGCCTCTCTGGGTGAGATGGTCAAAGAGGAGATGGGCCGCGTGCCGGGGACTATCGCCCTGTTCGGCTGCTTCCTGATCATGATCATCATCCTCGCGGTGCTGGCCCTGATCGTGGTGAAAGCCCTGGCCGAAAGTCCGTGGGGCGTCTTCACCGTCTGCTCAACCGTGCCGATTGCGCTGTTCATGGGTATCTACATGCGCTTCCTGAGACCGGGACGCGTAGGTGAGGTGTCGGTCATTGGTATCGTGCTGCTGGTGGCCTCTATCTACTTCGGCGGCGTCATCGCGCACGACCCGTACTGGGGCCCGGCGCTGACCTTCAAGGACACCACCATCACCTTCGCGCTGATTGGCTATGCGTTTATCTCCGCGCTGCTGCCGGTCTGGCTGATTCTGGCCCCGCGCGACTACCTGGCGACCTTCCTGAAAATCGGCGTGATCGTCGGGCTGGCAATCGGGATTGTGATCATCAACCCTGAACTGAAAATGCCGGCGGTGACCCAGTACATCGACGGTACCGGTCCGCTGTGGAAAGGCGCCCTGTTCCCGTTCCTGTTCATCACCATCGCCTGCGGTGCGGTCTCCGGCTTCCACGCCCTGATCTCCTCCGGTACCACGCCTAAGCTGCTGGCAAACGAGAAAGACGCACGCCTCATCGGCTACGGCGCCATGCTGATGGAGTCCTTCGTGGCGATCATGGCGCTGGTTGCCGCGTCTATCATCGAACCGGGTCTGTACTTCGCGATGAACACCCCTCCGGCGGGTCTCGGTATTACCATGCCGAACCTGCACGAGATGGGCGGCGACAACGCGGCGCTGATTATGGCGCAGCTGAAAGACGCCAGCGCACACGCGGCGGCGACCGTCAGCTCCTGGGGCTTCGTGATATCGCCTGAGCAGATCATGCAGACGGCGAAAGACATCGGCGAACCGTCCGTGCTGAACCGCGCCGGTGGCGCACCGACGCTGGCTGTCGGTATCGCACACGTGTTCCACAAAGTGCTGCCGTGGGCGGACATGGGCTTCTGGTACCACTTCGGTATTCTGTTCGAAGCGCTATTCATCCTCACCGCGCTGGACGCCGGTACCCGTGCGGGCCGCTTCATGCTGCAGGACCTGCTCGGTAACTTCGTGCCGTTCCTGAAGAAAACCGACTCTCTGGTAGCGGGCATTCTGGGCACGGCGGGCTGCGTCGGCCTTTGGGGCTACCTGCTGTATCAGGGCGTTGTCGACCCGCTCGGCGGCGTGAAGAGCCTGTGGCCGCTGTTCGGTATCTCTAACCAGATGCTGGCGGCTGTAGCTCTGGTGCTCGGTACCGTTGTCCTCGTGAAGATGAAACGCACCAAATACATCTGGGTCACCGTGGTGCCTGCGCTGTGGCTGCTGCTCTGCACCACATGGGCGCTTGGCCTGAAGCTGTTCAGCGCCAACCCGCAGCTGGAAGGCTTCTTCTTCATGGCTAACCAGTACAAAGAGAAGATTGCCGCAGGCGGCGCGGATCTGACCGCCCAGCAGATTGCCAACATGAACCATATCGTGGTGAACAACTATACCAACGCGGGTCTGAGCATTCTGTTCCTGGTGGTGGTGTACAGCATCATCTTCTATGGCATCAAAACCTGGCTGAAAGTGCGTAACGCCGACGGCCGTACGGACAAAGAAACCCCGTACGTGCCGGTGCCTGAAGGCGGCGTGAAGACCTCTTCACACCATTAATCCAGCATGTCACTCCAGGCCCGGATCGCTGCGCGCCACCGGGCTTTTTCTTATCAGGACCCGTTATGTTTGGTAACTTAGGCGAAGCAAAAAAATACCTCGGTCAGGCGGCGAAAATGCTGATTGGCATTCCGGACTATGACAACTACGTTGAGCATATGAAGACCAACCATCCGGATAAGCCGTACATGACCTACACCGAATTCTTCCGCGAGCGTCAGGAAGCGCGCTACGGCGGAAGTGGAGAAGGCGGCGTCCGCTGCTGCTAAAGGAGAGACCATGACCCCGATTGCCGTTACCCTGCTGACCGGTTTCCTCGGCGCCGGTAAAACCACCCTGCTGCGCCACATTTTGAACGAGCAGCACGGCTTCAAAATCGCCGTCATCGAAAACGAATTTGGCGAAGTCTCCGTAGACGACCAGCTGATTGGCGATCGCGCCACGCAGATCAAAACCCTGACCAACGGCTGCATCTGCTGCACCCGCTCTAACGAATTAGAAGATGCCCTGCTGGACCTGCTCGACAGCCGCGATCGCGGGGAAATCGACTTTGACCGCCTGGTGATCGAGTGCACCGGCATGGCCGATCCCGGCCCGATTATTCAGACCTTTTTCTCCCATGAGATCCTTTGTCAGCGCTATCTGCTGGACGGCGTGATTGCCCTGGTTGATGCGGTCCACGCCGACGAACAGATGAACCAGTTCACCATCGCCCAGTCTCAGGTGGGCTACGCCGACCGCATCCTGCTGACCAAAACCGACGTGGCGGGCGAAAGCGAAAAGCTTCGCGAGCGCCTGACCCGCATTAACTCCCGCGCGCCGATTTACACGGTGACGCACGGCGATATCGACCTGTCCCAGCTGTTCAACACCAACGGCTTTATGCTGGAGGAGAACGTCACCGCGAAACCGCGCTTCCACTTTATGGGAGATAAGCAAAACGACGTGGCGTCGATTGTGGTGGAGCTGGATTATCCGGTGGATATCAGCGAGGTCTCCCGCGTGATGGAGAACCTGCTGCTGTCGTTTGCCGACAGGCTGCTGCGCTACAAAGGAATGCTGTGGATTGACGGCGAACCCAACCGCCTGCTGTTCCAGGGCGTGCAGCGCCTGTACAGCGCCGACTGGGACCGACCGTGGGGCGATGAAGCGCCGCACAGCGTGATGGTGTTTATTGGCATCCAACTGCCGGAGGAAGAAATTCGGGCGGCGTTTGCGGGTCTGAAGAAATAACCGCATCGAACATCCCCTCTCCCCTATGGGGAGAGGGCTAGGGTGAGGGGTAAGCCCTGGTATTATTTCACCGCCTCCGGAAGCGTCACAATCCACAGCTCGCTGTCGGACTCCGGCTTCTTCAGCGGCTTCACGCTGAGCGTGGTTTCAACTGGTTTATCATCCAGCGTCAGCTTGCCTTCTGCGTTCACCCGATAATCCTTGAGCTTCTTGCCCTCGACCGGATTTTGCATCGCTACCTTTACGCCAAAGTCGTTATCGTTCGCCACCGCAAGCGTTTTGCTGTCGATCAGCGCCAGCCCTTCGGCCTTCTCCTGCTGCCAGCCCAACGCACGCAGATCGACGACCTGCGTTTTTGCCGCAAGGGTAATGCCGCGCTGCGCCAGGGTTTTCTCATCATCAAACTCAGGGTACTCGCCCGGCTTGTCGAAGGCGGAAAGGTCGCTCGCCTTGCTGAGATCCACCTTGTAAATCAGGTTACGCATTCCGTCGTTTTTATCGCTTCCCTGCTCAATCAGCAGGATGTGCTGGTCATCAAGCGCCACGATATCGCCGATTTTGGCATCGCTGTTTTTGTCGTAGGCCGCGCTGTCGATGGGGTAACCGTACATTGCGGTTTTGCCGGTTGCCGGATCGAAGCTCACCAGACGCGTAAACAGCGCCTGCTTTTTGCTCTTACCGTCGATGTCCAGCGTGCTCTGCACGGCGGCGATAATGCGTCCGTCCGGCATCCGGGTCAGGCCTTCGAAGCCCCGGTTCGGCTGGCGCCATTTGATGATGTTTGGCAGACCGCCCGCGATGGATTTTTCCCCTTCCGCCGCCTGCGGCCCGTGGATCGCCAAGATCTTCCCTTTGCTGTCGACGTTAATCAGGAACGGACCATATTCGTCGCACAGCCAGTAGCCGCCTTTTCCGTCCGGGGTGATGCCTTCTGTGTCCAGGCCACGGTTGTCACCCTTGAGCGTCTTTAAGGTATCGCTGAACGCCACTTCATTGGTGGAACCAATCACGCCGCTTTGCAGCGGCAGACCGTTAATCTCGCCTTTATCGTCATGCAGCGGGCGGGCATCAACCGCCTCCGCTTTGCCGTTCTGGACGCGGATGGTCATCAGCAGCGGCGCGAAATCCGGCGTGACAAATATTTTGGCTTCGCTTTTACCCATTTTTGGCGCATCGGCGTTGGGACCGCGATCGGTCACGGTCGCAAAGGTCAGGGCATCGCCCTGCTTGCCCGTAAACAGCAGGCCGGAGCCGATTCCCACAGGGAGTCCGTTCGGAAACGCATCGGCAAACGCGCCGCTGTAGCTCACGTGGGAGCCTTCAGGGAAGCTGACGACATAGCGCTCAGCAGTGGGCTGCGCCGCGAGGCCAGAGAAAGAGAGCGCACAGCCGATAAGCACAGGAATAATTTTTCTTTTCATATTGTTAGCATCCAGTAAGTGAAGCCAACAACGTAAAGAAGGAACGTGTCAGAAAAATGACATGGCGGAAAGCGACCTGGCGTTGCGGGACGTATAACCACCTCCAGAAATGTAAACCTGTGTCTTAATCTGTGACAACTGAAACACTTTTGGAAATTATTAGAAACTCAATTAATTCAACACGAACTACATTCTCCGGCTCGTTCAGCGTACGTTTAATCAAAACCCTGAACCATCCCTAAACGCGAATGCATTACGTATTGACTCCTTGCCGGCTCAACATTCAACCAACATTTAAAATTCAAAAACCCAACAAAATCAGCTTAAAAACGCGACAAACATCACATTTGCAGTGATAAACAGCTCTTGTTAAGGTGCCCTCAGATTAATTTGATGAAGAGGAAAAACTCATGAAAAAGCTCAACGTTCTCCTTCTTTCCGCTCTGACCGCCGTATCAGGCTCCGCACTGGCCATGGGCGGCAGCATTGAGCAGGGTAAGAACTTCACTAACCTGAACGTCGAAATGGGTAAATCAACCTCTGGTCTGTACACCGAAGGTAGCTGGCTGAAAAACACCGACGACGGCACCACGACCGGTGGCGTGGGTGCAGGCTACAACTTCGAGGTCGGCCCGGTGATGCTGAACGCAGGCGCTAAGGCCCTCTACGTTGGCCCGAAGAAAGGCGATAACGGCGTGGCGTTCCCGGTCGGCGGCGGTGTGAACGTTGCCCTGACCGACAGCATCAGGGTATTCGGTGAAGGCTACGTTGCTCCAGACGGCCTGAACAACAGCGTGAAAAACTACGTTGAAGCGAACGGCGGCGTAAGCTGGACGCCAGTGAAGCCGGTGACGCTGAAGGTGGGTTATCGTCACGTGAGCGTTGATGGCAAAGACGGTCGTCCAAACCACACGCTGGTAGACGGCGCTTACTTCGGCGGCGGCGTGAGCTTCTAATCCACCTGATAAATAAAAAACCTGCCATTCGGCAGGTTTTTTATTACTACGTTACTTACGCACCACCACCAGCTTCTGGTTCACAAATTCTTTAATCCCCAGATCCGACAGCTCGCGTCCGTAACCGGAGCGCTTCACCCCGCCGAACGGCAGCTCCGGTGCGGTATCGGTGAGCCAGTTGATGTACACCATCCCGGTCTCAATCCGCGACGCCATTTTCTTCGCGCGCTCGATATTCTGGCTGAATACCGCCCCGCCCAGGCCGTAGTGGGAGTCGTTAGCCAGCGCGACCGCCTCGTCATCGTTTTTCACCACGTAAATCTGCGCTACCGGGCCGAAGAACTCTTCGAAATACGCCGGGTTATCGCGGGAGATATTCGTCAGGATCGTCGGTTCGAAAAAGCTCCCGTCGCGCTGTACCGGTTTGCCGCCATAGTGCAGCGTCGCGCCGTTTTTCACCGCCTCGTTAACCTGTTTGGTCAACGTTTCTAGCGCATCTTTCGACGACAGCGGCCCCAGCGTGGTGCTTTCGTCCAGCGGATCGCCAATCTTCACCTGCTTAAACGCCTCGGTGAATTTGCTCAGGAAGGCATCCGCAATCTTTTCATGCAGGATAAAGCGCTTCGCCGCGGTGCAGACCTGCCCGGCGTTGTTGAGCCGCGCGTTAACGCCAATTTTCACGGCCTTCTCAAGGTCTGCGTCATCCAGCACCACGAACACGTCGTTACCGCCCAGCTCCAGCGTGGATTTCTTGATATGCTTCGCCGCCTGCGCGGCCACCACGCTGCCAGCCTTTTCGGAGCCGGTTAATGCGGCGCCCTGCACGCGATCGTCGGCAATGATGTTCGCCACCTGCTCGGACGAGATAAACAGGTTGGTCCATGCACCTTCCGGCGCGCCCGCCTCGCGGACCAGATGGGCAAAGGTTTCGGCGCAGTGCGGCACGATGCTGGCATGCTTGGCGATCACCGGGTTACCCGCCGCCAGATTTGGCGCCAGAACGCGCATCAGCTGGTAATACGGGAAGTTCCACGGCTCAACGGCCATTAGCACGCCGATGGGATGATGCTCCACCCACGCTTCCCCGAGTTCGGATTGATACTTCACCGGGGCCAGGAACTGCTTCGCGTTGTCAGCGTAATAGCGGGCGATTTGCGCGCACAGCTTCACTTCGCCGCGGCTCTGTTCGATGAGCTTACCCATCTCCTGGCTGGCGATTTTCGCCAGATCCTCGGTGCGCTCGTCGATTAGGTCGGCAAGCTTATGCAGCACCGGCAGACGCTGGCTGATGTCGCCTTTCGCCCAGTCCGAATGGTAAAGCGCATCGGCCGCCTTCAGCGCCGCTTCGATATCCGCGTCGGTATGCGAGGGGTATTCTTTGATGAGCTGGTTAGTGGCAGGGTTTACTGTCTGATAAGCCATGTCGAATCTCCTTGTTTTACCGCTTAGGGTATTAAGGGTAGTCAACATGACTGGCCGTGGACGTAAAGTTGGGTATATCCGGAAGGTTCTTAATGAAGCGCTGCCAGACGGTTCGCTGACATGGTATAAAAAACGTCCAGAAGGAGTGCTTATGACCGATACCCGACACATCCGGCAGACTTTTCACCGCGCCTCAGGCCTTGAGCTGCGCAGCACGTGGCGGAGCACGCAGGCGTACAAACGCCATAGTCACCCTCAGCTCTCTATCGGCGCGATTATGGAAGGCCAGACCTGCTGCGTGTGCCATGACAGAGAATACATCCTTAACCCCGGGGACCTCATTGTGATCCCGGCCTCTGCGCCGCACAGCTGCAACCCCGTCGCCGGGCAACCGCGCAGCTACCATATGCTCTATATCGACACCGATCTTCCTCTGGCGCTCCAGGTGATTCGCGACCCTACGCTCTTTAAGCGCTACCTTGATATTGTTGAGACGATGTCGCCTGCATCCGTGGATACGCTGCTTTCAGCCCTTCCCCGATGCGAGAAAAACGCAGATGCGCTTCGCTCAACCAGCCAGCACGTGCGGCAGGCGTTTCTTGCTGACCTGGCCGCTCCGCCTTCCCTCGATGAACTTGCCCAACGATTCTCGCTGCGCAAGGAGACGCTGATCCGCACCTTCCGGCAGGATACCGGCCTGACGCCGGGCAGCTTCCTCAACATCTCCCGCGTGGAGTTCGCCAAAGCGCGGCTGCGCGCCGGGGACGACATCGCCGACGTTGGCTACCAGAGCGGCTTTGCCGATCAGAGCCATTTTCATAAGATCTTCGTCAGCTATACCGCCGCCACGCCGCGCCAGTACGCTACGGGCCGATCAATATCCGACAATAAATAGCGTTTGCAGCGCCGTAGTCTGACCGCAGATTTTTAAACTGAGGTTGCTATGGAACTGTTCTTCCCTTCCGCTTTTCTCGCCCTGGCGCTGGCGCACTTTGTCGCCCTGCTAAGCCCGGGCCCTGATTTCTTCCTGCTGGTGGGCTACGCCGCGCGCTATCGGCTGCGGGGTAGCGCCGGACTGTGCCTCGGCATCGCCGCGGGCAACGGGCTTTACATCCTGCTGGTGATTATCGGCTGGAGCGCGCTGCGCCAGTTTACGTGGCTGTTTACGCTGATCGAGCTTTGCGGGGCTCTTTATCTGCTGTGGATCGGCTCGCATCTGGTGCGCAGCCGATCTCAGACTCTGACGCTGAATGAAACCCACCAGCGCTTACCTTCGCTTCGCAAGCAGATCCTGCTGGGGCTCGGCTCGGCGCTGTTAAACCCGAAGAACGCGCTGTTCTATCTGGCGCTGATGACGGCGCTGCTGGGGCCGGACGTGACGCTGCTTCAACAGGCGACCTGCGGCGTCTGGATGGTGATGGTGGTGCTGGCGTGGGATCTGGCGCTGGTATCGCTGATGGGGTTGACCGTGGTTCAACAGAAGCTCAGCCGTTCGCTGTGGTGGATTGAGCGCACGGCGGGGGTGGTGCTGATGGGGTTTGGGGGATGGGTGCTGTGGCGATTGTGCGTTAATACTATATGACCCGGCTCCATCATTTGTATTGAAATACACATTCATGACACCCATGAATTATTGCAATCTATAAACATAACACATTGATTTAGATCGATTTTTTAGTCGATCGATACTTTTAGTCATGATAAAAAGAGGGTTTTAATTCATCATCAAAAATGCCTGAAAAATGGGCAAGGACGCTTTTATGAGTACCCTGAATTTCTCCCAAACGGCAGCCTTTATCTGGTCTGTTGCAGATCTCCTGCGCGGTGATTTTAAGCAATCTCAATATGGCCGCATTATTCTCCCGTTTACCCTGTTGCGCCGCCTGGAATGCGTCCTTGAAGAGACTAAAGAGGCCGTCGTTATTGAGGCTCAAAAGGTCCGTTCTTCGCCCCTGCCTGAAGAAGCGAAAGAAAAGTTAATCCTGCGCGCCACCAGCGGGCTGACGTTCTTTAACGCCTCGCCGCTGGATCTGAGCAAAATGGGTCAAAACGACATCAGGGCCAACCTGGAAAACTACATTCAGTATTTTTCCAGAGATGCGCGGGAAATTTTCGAGCACTTTAAATTCAGCGAATTCATCGGGTTGCTGGATGATGCCAACCTCCTCTATAAAGTGGTGCAGAAGTTTGCCACCACCGATCTCAGCCCGCAGGCCATCTCCAACCATGATATGGGGCTGGTCTTTGAAGAACTGATCCGCCGTTTCGCCGAAAGCTCGAATGAAACCGCCGGTGAACACTTCACGCCGCGCGATATCGTGCGTCTCACTACCTCGCTGGTGTTTATGGAAGACGACGAGGCTCTCACCAAAGAGGGCGTCATTCGAACCCTTTACGATCCGACGGCGGGCACTGGCGGATTTCTCTCTGCCGGAATGGAGTACGTTCATGAACTCAACCCGAATGCAGTGATGCGCGCGTTCGGACAAGAGCTGAACCCGGAGTCCTACGCTATCTGCAAGGCTGATATGCTGATAAAAGGTCAGGACGTCAGCCGCATCAAGCTGGGCAACACCCTTTCTAACGATCAGCTTCCCGCCGACCGCTTTGATTACATGCTATCGAACCCGCCGTTTGGCGTGGACTGGAAGAAGATAGAAGCCGACGTTAACAACGAACATCGCAAAGGATTTGATGGCCGCTTCGGGCCTGGCCTGCCGCGCGTTTCCGACGGCTCGCTGCTCTTCCTGCTGCACCTGATCAGCAAAATGCGTGATGCCGATACCGGCGGGCGCATCGGGATCATCCTCAACGGTTCGCCACTATTCACGGGAGGCGCGGGCAGCGGCGAAAGCGAGATCCGCCGCTACATCCTTGAAGCCGATCTGCTGGAAGGGATCGTCGCCCTGCCCACCGACATGTTCTACAACACCGGGATCGCCACCTACGTGTGGATCCTGTCCAACAAAAAGGCGGCGGAGCGTAAGGGCAAGATCCAGCTGATCGACGCCAGCAAGCTGTGCAGCAAAATGCGTAAATCACTGGGCGCGAAGCGCAACATGATGAGCGAGGAGGATATTCGGCTTATCACCCGCACCTTTGGCGACTTCGAGGCTGTGGAACTTAAAGACATCGATGACAAACGCACTTTCGCCTGCAAGATTTTCAGCAGCACCGACTTTGGCTTCCGCCGCCTGACCATTGAGCGCCCGCTGCGCCTGACGGCGCAGGTTACGGATGAATCCATTGCCGCGCTGCGCTTTGCGCCGAAACCGTTTAACGCACCGATGGCGTGCCTGTACGACGCGTTCGGTGCCTTCTGGCAGGACGAGAACTACGGCAGTTTTGCCGAGTTTGAGGTGGAGGCACGCGCCGTTATTAAGGCCGAATTCCCCGAGCTTAAAGAGAAGCAGATTAAAGATCTGCTCGACGCAACGCTGTGGCAGCACCAGCGCGCGCTGATGGTAAAAGCGCAAAAAATCCAGTCGGCGCTGGACGGTAAAGCGGGTGGTCGCGCTCAGCCGAGCGATGATTTCAATCAGTTCCAGATGACGCTCAAAGCGGCGTTCAAAACCGCCGCCGTTAAGCTGGATGCCAAAGAGCATAAGCAGTTTATCGAGGCCATTACCCGCAAAAACCCGGACGCGGAGCCGGTCGTTAAAAAGGTCCTCAGGGAAGATGCGCAGCCGCTGTACGGCGCGTTTGCTTACCGCGGACAGGTGGTGGAGTTTGAACAGGACGCAGACCTGCGCGACAACGAGAACGTGGCGCTCGATCCGTCTGTTTCGACCAGCGATTTGATTGAAGGCTACGTGAAGGCGGAGGTGCTGCCGCACGTGCCGGACGCGTGGATTAATGCCGACAAGCGCGACGCCCGCGACGGCGAGGTTGGCGTTGTAGGGTATGAGATTCCGTTTAACCGGCATTTTTATGTCTATAAACCACCGCGTCCGCTGGAGGAGATTGACGCGGAGCTGGATGCGCTGAGCGCGGAGATTATGAAGCTGCTGCAGGAGGTACACTCCTGATGGCTAAGTATAAGGCGTATCCGGAATATAAGGATTCTGGGGTTGAGTGGTTGGGGGAGATTCCTAAAGATTGGGATGCCGCTAAACTTAAATACATCGCAGATTTGTTTACCACAAAATCCACCTGTACACCCGCCTTATATGTTGGGTTGGAAAATATCTCTAGCGTTGACGGGAAATATGTTTCAAAGGAGGAAAGTATAATAGATGGCACATCGATATCCTTTGAAAAAAACGATATCCTTTTCGGGAAGTTACGGCCTTACCTTGCCAAATCTTGGCTGGCAACTTTCGCTGGCGTATGTTCATCCGAGTTTCTTGTGCTTCGTACAACCAAATTAAATTCAAGATTTCTGAATTACTATTCATTAACAAATGAATTTATTGAGCAGGTTAATTCTTCAACTTATGGCTCCAAAATGCCACGAGCAAGTTGGGATTTTATTGGTCAGTTACCTGTACCTACCTGTTCTTATTCTTTATCAGAAAAAATAGCTAGTTTCCTGGAACACGAAACAGCAAAAATCGACACCCTAATCGAAAAACAATGCCAACTCATCGAACTACTCAAAGAAAAAAGTCAGGCAGTGATTAGCCATGCCGTAACTAAAGGGCTAAACCCTGATGTGCCGATGAAAGATTCTGGGATTGAGTGGTTGAGTAAAATACCTGCTGATTGGATGGCAAGTAAAATTAAATATGTTGCCCCATTTCAAGTAGGGTGGACGCCCTCAACCAAAAATGAGGCTAATTTTATCGGTAAAAGTCTATGGGCTAATATTTCCGATCTAAAAGAAAAAATAATTACAAATACGACAAAAAAAATCTCTGATGTAGCCATAAAGGACTCAAATATGAAGATTACCCCAAAGGGCTCATTACTTTATAGCTTTAAGCTCTCAGTAGGTTCTGTATCTTTTGCTGGAATTGATATGTATACAAATGAAGCAATTGCTTCATTTGTAGAAAATCCTTTTCTACCATTGTCTTTTTTATATTACTCACTCCCTTTATTTATCGATAAAAATACCACGACAAACATATACGGCGCAAAAATACTTAACCAAGACTTAATAAGTAACAGCTATATAATTTTACCTACAAAATATGAGGCTGGAATTTTAGTTGATTACCTTGATTATAAAACAACACAAATCGACACCCTAATCCAAAAACAACGCCAACAAATCGATCTCCTCAAAGAGCGCCGCACCGCCCTGATTTCCGCCGCCGTCACCGGCAAAATCGATCTGCGCGACTGGACGCCTCCCGCCAGCAGCACCGAATCATCCCTCACCGCTGAGGAGACCACAGCATGATCGCCGACGTCACCAAAGAATCGAACCTGCAGGCCGATATCATTCAGCAGATGTGCCAAAACGGCTGGGTTCCCGGCACGGGCAGCAAGTACGATCGCGAACGTGCCCTCTATCCGCAGGATGCACTGACCTTTGTTCAAATCACCCAGCCGCAGGAGTGGGAAAAATTCATCCGCATATATCCCAACGACACCGAGCGTCATTTTCTCGATGCGCTGGTCGCGCAGCTTAAAAAAGCCGATGCCAACGCCACCGATCTCCAGTCCCGGACCTACGGTACTCTGGGGGTGCTGCGCCACGGCATCAAAAGCCATAATGCGCGCTTCTCATTATGCCAGTTTAAGCCGGATCACAACCTCAACCCGGACACCCTTGCGCGCTATCGGCAGAACATCTGCCGCATCGTTCCGGAACTGGTTTACAGCCCCCACGCGAGCGGCACCGAGGCGGAGGCGAAAGCCAAACGCTGGCGCATCGACCTGGTGCTGTTTATCAACGGCCTCCCGGTTGCCACTCTGGAGCTGAAATCCGAGTTCAAGCAGACGGTCAACAGCGCCATTAACCAGTACAAAAAAACGCGCCTGCCAAAAGATCCGGAGACCAACAAGCCTGAGCCGCTGCTGACCTTCAAGCGCGGCGCGCTGGTGCATTTCGCCGTCAGCCAGTATGAGGTCTACATGGCCACCAAACTGGCAGGTGATGACACATTCTTCCTGCCGTTTAACAAAGGCACCAAAGAAGGCGGCGCGGGGAACGACATCCCGGAAGATAACCAGGAATACGCCATCAGCTATCTGTGGAACGAGGTATTACTCCCTGAGAACCTGCTGAAAATCCTTGCCTGCTTTGTGCATCTTCAAATCGAGGAGAAAGAGGACTGGGACGGTAAAAAGGTCAAAAAAGAGAGCCTGATCTTCCCGCGCTATCACCAGTGGGACGTGGTGAACAAGCTGATTGCCGCCGCAGACGAAGAAGGCACCGGCAACAAATACCTTATCCAGCACAGCGCCGGATCCGGAAAATCAAACTCCATCGCCTGGACGGCGCATCAGCTCTCCTGCCTGCATAACGAAAAGGGTGAAAAACGCTTCCACTCGGTGATTGTTGTGACTGACCGTACCGTGCTGGACGATCAGCTGCAGGACACCATCTATCAGTTTGAACATGCGGATGGGGTGGTCGGGCGAATCAACAACCGCGAGGGAGAAGGCTCGAAATCGGAGAAGCTTGCCAGCGCGCTGGAGCACTCGCAGCCCATCATCATCGTCACTATTCAGACTTTCCCGTTCGTACTCAAAGCGATCGAAAACAGCACCAGCCTCAAAGAACGAACCTACGCGATCATCGCAGATGAAGCGCACTCCTCCCAGAGCGGCTCCACGGCGCGCCAGCTGAAAGAAGTGCTGATGAGCGAAGGGGCCGACGAGGATGTGGTCCTGACCTCTGAAGATATCCTCGACGCCACCCTTGCCGCACGCAGCGGGAGCAGCAACCTTAATTTCTACGCCTTCACCGCAACGCCGAAGGCGAAGACCCTGGAGCTTTTTGGCCGCCGACCCAACCCGCACGAACCCGCATCAAGAACCAACAAACCTGCGGCGTTCCACGTTTACTCCATGCGTCAGGCCATTGAGGAGGGCTTTATCCTCGACGTGCTGAAAAACTACACCAATTACAAAGTGGCCTATAAGCTGCTGCAAAAAATGGGTGATAAAGACCGGGAAGTGGACAGCAAACGGGCGAAGATCAGGCTCAACCAGTGGGTGACGTTGCACGACCACAATGTCTCGCAAAAGGTAAAAGTCATCATTGAGCATTACCGCCAGCACGTGATGCATCTGCTCGGCGGACAAGCAAAAGCGATGGTGGTCACCAGCTCTCGCAAAGCCGCCGTGCGCTATAAGCTGGCGTTTGATAAATACATTGCCGACATGGGCTACGGGAAGATCACTGCGATGGTGGCGTTCTCAGGCGAAGTTGAGTTTCAGGAAAATGACATGAACAGCCTTGCGCTATTGCACCAGAAATTTACTGAAATCAATATGAACCCTGCGCTCAAAGGCCGCGATATGCGTAAGGCGTTTGATACTGATGACTATCAGGTGATGCTGGTGGCCAACAAGTTCCAGACCGGCTTCGACCAGCCGAAGCTGTGCGCCATGTACGTGGATAAAGCGCTTGGCGGCGTGGAGTGCGTGCAGACGCTGTCGCGTCTCAACCGAACCTATCCCGGCAAAAGGGAATCTGGCACCTTTGTACTCGATTTTTATAACGAACCTGACGATATTCTCGCTGCCTTCCAGCCCTACTACCAGACAGCTGAATTGACCGATGTCAGCGATCCGGGTCTGGTGTTCGATCTGTACGAGAAACTTCGCGCGACGGGGATATTTTTATGGCACGAAGTCGAACAGCTGTGCGAGGCTTTTTACAGCAAGAAGAAATCGAATGCGACGCTCAGCAATATTTGCCTGCCCGCAGTAAACCGCTGGGCAATGCGGTATGCCTCCGCGAAAGAGGCGTATATCAGCGCCAAACAGATCTATGAGTTAACAAAAAGGGATTCTCCTAACCCCATCTTGCTCGCAAACGCGGAAAACAGTTTTAAAGCCTGCAAGAAGGAAAAAGATCGCCTGGAGATTTTTAAAAAAGATCTCGGTAGCTTTGTACGCTTTTATGAATTTATGTCGCAGATCGTCTCCTACGATGACAAGTCGCTGGAGAAATTAAGCCTTTATTGTCGACACCTTCGCCCCTTACTTCGTGAAGAGGCAACAGATGAAGATGAAGTCGATCTATCCAATGTTGAAATGAGCCACTATCGGCTTTCAAAGATCCATGAGCAGCATATTAAGCTTCAGGAGGATGCGGCAGAATATAAGCTCAACTCGGTTAATGGCGTCGGCACCGCAAAAGCAAAAGATAAGAAAGAGGAGTTTATGTCGCAGGTGCTGGCGCAGCTCAACGAGCTGTTTATCACCGAAAACCTGACCGATAAAGACATGCTCAACTATGCCTTTGTGGTTTACGATAAGCTCGCAGAAAACAAACTTGTCATGACCCAACTCGACAACAACACCCGTGAGCAAGCGATGCTGGGCGACTTTACGAAAGCCATTGATGATGCCGTGATAGACAGCAACGAAGCGCACAAGGAGATGATGATGCAATATTTATCGTCACCGGAAGTTGCCAAAGGGTTTGCTCACCTGATGTATGACATCGCAAAAATGCGCAGGGAATCAATTCATGAGTGATATTCAGATCTTTCGCTACGGCGCTAGCGGCGTAAAAGAACTTTCCGGTAAAGCAGCAACCATCGAAAAAGAGCTGCAATCCTTGATCGAATCCCGAATGGATACCTTTCTCGGCGTTCGTTTTCTCGACAGTGAATACAGTACCGGTAAGACCCACCGTGGACGCATTGATTCACTGGGTCTGGACGAAAATAACTGCCCGGTCATTATCGAATATAAACGTCACAGCAATGAAAATGTCATCAACCAGGGGCTGTTTTATTTGGACTGGCTTCTCGATCATAAGGCTGAATTTAAGTGGCTGGTGATGGAGAAGCTCGGCAAAGAGACGGCAGAGGCCATCGACTGGTCTGGCACGCGCTTGCTCTGTATTGCTGCTGATTTCAATAAGTATGACGAACATGCCGTTCAGCAAATTAACCGTAATATCAGCCTGATTCGTTACAAGCTTTTTTCTGACGATCTGCTGATGTTCGAACTGGTGAATGCGGTGGTTGAAAACGCGTTTTCAGAAACTGCAACCGATACGCTAACCGCTGCCGCTGGCAAGCGTAACACACGCTCGCATAGCGAACAGATCTCCAGCGCGTCCACCGAATTAGCCACTTTGTTCGAACAGCTTAAGAGCTACGTCCTGTCTCTTGGCGATGAGGTGCAATACAAGGAGCTAAAGCTATACGGCGCATTCCGCCGTCTGAGGAATTTTGTTTGCGCCGGCGTTTACCCCGTTACCGATCCCCATATCCGTTTGTGGCTGAAACTGGATCCTGAGAATATTCAGCTAGAAGAGGGATTTAGCCGGGATGTAACACATATTGGGCACTGGGGAACGGGCAACGTTGAGCTAGTCGTTCGAAATGAACATGACCTGATGAAAGCGAAACTGCTTATTGAAAAGGCTTATCAGGAGAATTGATACGGTAGTGCAAATGCCGGGTGGCGGCGTTGCCTTACCCGGCCTACAAAAACTGTCTGTCAGGGTACTTTGCACTTCTCTCCCACAACCCTCTATCCTTAACCCATGGAAAAAATAGCTGAACTCAAACGCGCCAAGATGCTGGCGCTGTCGCTGCTGCTGGTTGCCGCCGCGGCCTTTATCACCACCCTGTTCCTGCCGCAGACCTTCTGGGTGCGCGGCGTCAAGGCCATTGCCGAGGCGGCAATGGTCGGTGCGCTGGCTGACTGGTTTGCGGTCGTCGCGCTGTTCCGCCGGGTGCCGATTCCCTTTATCTCCCGCCATACGGCGATCATCCCGCGCAATAAGGACCGGATTGGCGACAATCTCGGCCAGTTCGTGCAGGAGAAGTTTCTGGATACCCAGTCGCTGGTCGATTTGATCCGCCGCTATGAGCCCGCGCAGATGATCGGCGTCTGGTTCAGCAAGCCCGACAACGCCCAGCGCGTCGGGCTGCACTTGATGCAGGTGATGAGCGGTTTTCTGGAACTGACCGACGACGGGCGCATTCAGCGCCTGCTTAAACGCGCGGTACATAAGGCCATCGACAAGGTCGATTTCACCGAAACCAGCGCCGTGATGCTGGAGAGCATGACCAAAAACAACCGTCACCAGGTGCTGCTCGACGCCATCATCAATCGCCTGATTACCCTGATTCAGCGGGAGAGCACGCGGGAGTTTATTGCCGACCAGATTGTCCACTGGCTGAAGACCGAGCACCCGCGCAAGGCGATGGTGCTGCCCACCGAGTGGCTGGGCGATCAGAGCGCGGAGATGGTGTCGAACGCGGTGAATACGCTGCTGGATGATATCAGCCACGACCGCACGCACCAGATCCGTCAGGCGTTCGACCGCGCCACGCTGAAGCTTATCGACAACCTGAAAAACGATCCGGAGATGGCGGCAAAAGCCGACAACATCAAGCACTACCTGAAAAACGATGAGGCCTTTAACCGCTATCTGGGCGAGATGTGGGCCGATCTGCGCCAGTGGCTGAAGGCAGATATGCAGAGTGAAGATTCGCGCGTGAAGCAGCGCATCGCCAACGCCGGGCTGTGGTTCGGTGAAACGCTGACAAACGATGCGAACCTGCAGGCCTCGCTGAACGAGCATCTGGAGCAGGCCGCACACCGCCTCGCGCCGGATTTCGCGGCGTTTCTGACCCGCCACATCAGCGACACGGTGAAAAGCTGGGACGCCAAAGACATGTCCCGCCAGATTGAGCTGAACATTGGCAAGGATCTGCAGTTTATCCGCGTCAACGGAACCCTGGTGGGCGGGACGATTGGCCTGATCCTGTTTTTACTCTCGCAGCTGCCTGCCGTGCTGGGGCATTAATCTGCTTTTGGCGGCGCGATGACGTAGCGGGTCGCCTCGAAGCGGTTGAGGATCAGGTGCATCAGAAAGACCATCGTCAGCGTCGCCACCAGCGAAAAGGTGACGGAGGTGATGCGATAGAGATCGCTGAACACCAGGTCAGTGTCAGGGTGCATGTTCTGCCCGAACATAATGCCGATGGTGGTGATGCTGGAGAAGCCCACGCCCGCCCCCACCTTCTCCATCACGTGCAGACGCGCGCCAAACGCCAGCCCGAGGCCGATCAGCGGCATCATCAGCAGCATATGGCTGCTGTGATCGTAGAGTATTAGCTGCACAACCAGAATATAGAGGCAGCCCAGCACCACGCCGACCACGCGCCAGATTGAGCTCATCACCGAACCTCGGTAGTGCATCGGGAACAGGATTAAAATCCCCGCCATCAGCGCCGAAAGCGAGTCGCTTAAGTCGCTAATCTGAAACACCACAAAAATCAGCGTCGCGACGGTACCGGAGAGCAGCGACTCGTGGCGCACGCGGGCGTCGTCTTTCTCAATCAGCGGCGGCGGCTTGCGGGGCTCCACGTCCGGCAGCAGGTAGTTCATCAGCGCGCTCAGGCACACCGCCATTACGCTGGCTTCGATGTTGGAAAACAGCAGCGTGTGCCAGCTGGTGGTGGGGTAGCTCATAAAGTTGAGCATCACGCTCTGGCACACCACGCCCATTGAGCCAAACAGGAACAGCGGTCCCTTGCTCATAAAGCGAAAACGCATCACGTACAGAGCGAAGACCACCAGCGTCATGATGACCGGCCATTGCGACAGATAGCCGATGATGAGGATCATTTCGACGCAGTTTAGCGCGGCGCTGAAGATAAACTGCTTTGCCACGTGGCGGTTAAACACCGGTACCAGCGACAGCAGCATGATCGGGTAGACCACGAAAAACACGCCGTAGCTGGTGTTGTAAAAGCTGGAGATGCTCAGCGCAATCATCCCGGCAAAGACGATGCGCAGGGTCTGGCGAAAGTCGTTGGCCGTGTAGACGATGTTGCCGTGCGGGGTAAAGACCCGCGCCAGGGTACTAATAGACATAGTGAAGCAGGCTTACCAGGTGGATCTGCATCCCGGAGAAGAAGCGCGCAAACGGCCCTTCGCTGTTGTAGAGCTGCACGGTCGCGCGGGCGCCGGTCGGCAGATGCTTCGGCAGCGCCTCGTCCAGCGTCACGTGAATGCGCATGCGCTGGGCGTCGCGCACCCAGCGGTTGGAGGTTTCCGGCTCGGAGAGTTGGCCGTTAACGGCCTCCTGACCTGCCAGGATCCCCGCGTCGCTGCTGGTGACGTGGGCGCGGAAAACGTGTCCCGGGAAGGCGTCAAACACCACGGCCGCATCGGTGCCCTGATGGGTATGGCGCAGGCTTTTTTCACGGAAATCGGCCACGATATCGGTCTGGTTGTTCACCAGCGCCAGCGCGGCGGAACCGGATGAAGCGTAAAAGCCGGGGCTCAACTGCAGATTACTGACCGTGCCGTCCGCCAGGGCATAGACCTTCGTCCAGCCGAGGTTCAGCTCAGCTTCATCCAGCGCGTTGCGGTATTTTTGCAGCGTCACGTTGCGGTGTTCTTCGCGCTCACCACGCTGGATGCGCAGGTTCTGGATGTTGGCCTGAATTGAGCTGACGGACTGTTCGCTGCTCTGCCAGGTCGTGCGAACCTTATCCAGATCCGCCTGCGAGACGTTCTGCAGCGTGCTCAGCTTCTGGTAGCGGTCAAAGGTCACTTTGTCGTTACGCGCGGTCAGCACGGCGGTTTTCAGGCTGGCCTGCGCGGCGGCGATCTGCGCGTCCAGCTGTTCATTGGACAGGCGTGCCTGCTCAAGCGCGATTTGCGCCGCTTCCACCTTATTGCGAAACGGCGTGTCGTCGAGCTCAAACAGCAGATCGCCTTTCTTCACCTGGCTGTTGTTGTGGACATGTACCGCCGCCACGTAGCCGGAGACGCGCGGAGACACCGGCGTCACCACGCGCATTACGGTGGAGTCCGGCGTCAGCGGGATCCAGATATCCGCGACGATAAAATAGACAAACATCAGCAGGAAAGAGGCAATACTCACCCTTACCCAGCGGGCAAACTTTTGTTCAGGGGTCATTATTTTTCGGTCTTGTTATCTTCTTCGCGGATTGTCCGCAAATTGCAGGCGATTTGATTCAACGTGGCGCTGAAAATGTCGAGATGTTCCGGCGCGATGTTTTGCGATACGCGCGCCTGATACGTCTCAATCACCTGACTGAGCCTTTGTAACAGGGCTTTTCCCTCAGGCGTCAGCGTCAGAAGCCGGATGCGCTTGTCATAAGGCGATGTGGCGCGCAGCAGGTAACCCTGCTTTTCCAGCTGTGTCAGGGTGCGCATCAGCGGCGGCAGTTCAATGCCCTGCACCTCCGCCAGCTCACTCATTGAGACGTTATCCCCGAGCTGATGAAGCTGCATCATCACCGTCCAGCTCGACTGGGTTAACCCGGTATCGAGAATGGCCTCGTCGATGACGGCACGCCACTGGCGCACGATCATCGCCATCCGCATGCCCATCGGTCTGCGGCAGAACAGTTCTTCTTCACTCATGGGGAAACCTCTCGTCACACGCGGTCAAGATAATAGTTATCAGGGTAAGTATCAAGAAACGAGAGGCATAAGCGCAGGAATTGCGAAAGGTGTTACTGGCGGCGATGTACGCGTAAGCCCGGTAAGCGCAGCGCCACCGGGCGTTTTTAGCGGCTAAAAAGCCTCTTTACAGCGGCCTTCCCCGACGCCGTCACAACCACCTCCCGATACCCCGCTACCCGCTGGATCCAGCCTTTGCTTTCCATGTGGATGAGCAACGCAGCGCCCGCCTCACCGCCGAGATGAAATCGCCGCTCGCTCCAGTCCAGGCAGGCGCAGCAGGCCTTCCGGCGCGGATGCGCGCTTAACGAAATGCCGAGCGTCAGGAACTGCTCCCGGCCATAGAGTGTCAACGCTGAACCATCAGCCTCCAGCCAGCCTTCCGTCTGCATGAAATCATAAATCTGCACCGCCACCGCGCCTGCGAGATGGTCGTAGCAGGTCCTGGCTTCACGCATGGCTTTCGGCGCGGTGGTTTCCGGCGGGGTAATGCGGCTCCACGAAAGCCCCATCATTTGCTCCACCAGCGCCGCCACGTCGTGCCCGGCAAGACGATAATAGCGATGTCGCCCTTGCGACAGGCAGGTAATCAGTTGCCCTTCAAGCAGCCGGGCGAGATGCCCGCTGGCGGTCGACGGGGCGACGTCTGCCGCCGCGCTCAGTTCAGTGGCCGTCCACGCCCGCCCGTCCATTAGCGCACACAGCATCTTCACGCGCGACGGATCGGCCATGGCAGCCGCCACCGCGGCAATCGCCTTTTCCAGCATCGCGCTGTTGTCAGGAGGTAAACTCGTCTTAAGCATGGGCCGCCCAGGGTTCGGTGATCTCAGCGGCCAGCTTATCATCATCCGTCAGCAGAATAAGGTGATTCGCATGGTCGCTGTACTGAGTCAGGATAGACACGCCGCGTGCCGCCAGCGCCGCCGCGATCTCGCCCAACTCGCCTGGACGCTCCTGCTTAAGCTTTCTGATCACCGGCTGTCGCACCGCCTGTACGGTAAACCCGGCGTCGAGCAACACGCGTCGCGCTTTTTCCCCGTCTTCCACCAGGAAATGGGCATGTGTACCAAATACGCCACCGCCCTCCAGCCCCACGTCGTTGCGGCCCAGCAGCTGTCCAAACCGCGCCAGTTCACCGGGGGTATCGCGAAAAATGACATGAACGTCATACATCGGCATGCCCTCCGGTTTCGGAACTGTATTCCCGCACCAGCTGCGCCACCCGGATGCGGTAGTACGCAAAAATCGACTCCCGCCCTTCGGCCTGCGCCGCCTGATGAAAGACGTTCTGCTTCCAGCGGCGGACGGCCTCTTCATCCCGCCACCAGGAAAGGGACAGGATTTTGCCGTCGGTGGTCAGGCTCTGAAAACGTTCGATATCAATAAAGCCGTCGATGTCCGCCAGCAGCGGCTTAAGCTCTGCGGCAAGCTGAAGATAGCGCGCCTGATGGGCAGGCGCGGCTTTAGCTTCGAAAATGACTGCGATCATGGTTTTCTCTCCGTTGCGATGTTGGGGAGAGCATGCGGGATGGAAAAGCACAATGCTTCGGTAAATAGCGAAGTTTTAGCCCACCATCGACCTCGGCTCCATAAACGCCCGAATTCCCCACTCGCCCATCTCGCGCCCCAAACCGGAGTGCTTGAAGCCACCGAATGGTGCTTTCGGTTCATGAGCCAGGGTGTTCACCAGCACGCGACCGGAAACAATCTGCTGCGCCACGCGTCGCGCGCGGTTTACATCACCACCCAGCACCATCGCGCTCAGGCCGTAGTCGGTGTCGTTGGCAATGGCGATCGCCTCCGCCTCGTCATGATAGGGGATCACGCACAGCACCGGGCCGAAAATCTCGTCGCGGGCAATGGTCATCCGGTTGTTCACGTCGGCAAACAGCGTCGGACGCACGAACCAGCCGTCCCGCGTGCCTTCCGGTCGCCCTTCACCGCCCGCCAGCAGGCGTGCCCCCTCTTCGATACCTTTCCGGATATAGCCCTGCACCCGCAGCCACTGCTTTTCGCTGACCATCGGGCCGACGTCCGTCGCGCTATCGCGCGGATCGCCCGATTTCACCACCGCCACGGCCTGCGCCAGCGCGGTTTCGATCTCAGCCTTGCGCGCCTGCGGCACCAGAATGCGCGTTCCGGCCACGCACGCCTGCCCGCTGTTCATAAACCCGGCCTGAATCACCAGCGGGATCGCCTGCGCCAGATCCACATCATCCAGCAGGATCGTCGGCGATTTACCGCCCAACTCCAGCGTCACGCGCTTAAAGCTTTCCGCCGCGTTACGCAGGATCGCCTTGCCGGTATTCGTGGAGCCGGTGAACGAGATTTTCGCCACGTCCGGATGACGGCTAATCGTTTCGCCTACCGTCTCGCCGCGTCCGGTGACGATATTAAATACCCCCGGCGGTAATTCAGCATCGCGCAGCGCTTCGGTGACAATCTGCGTTTGCAGGGCGCTCATTTCGCTCGGCTTGATCACCGCCGTGCAGCCCGCAGCCAGCGCGGCCGCCAGCTTGCCGCAGATAAACCCCGCGTCGCTGTTCCAGGGCGTAATCAACCCGGCCATCCCAAGCGGCGTCATCTGCACCGTCGCTGCACCTGCGGGGGTGACAAACTCAAACGCCTCCAGCGCCTCAATTGCCTGAGCAATCACCTCCGCCGGATAGCTAGCCATCCACGCCGAGCGCGAGGCGGGCGCGCCGTACTCTTCAATGACCGCTTCCAGCAGATCGTCGTGGCGAGCGGCCACGGCGGCGTGCATGCGCTTCAGCGCCGCGAGGCGTTCCTGCTTTGTGGTCTGCGACCACGCCGGAAACGCCGCTTTTGCCGCCGCAATGGCGCGCGTTGCGTCAACCTCATCCGCCAGACGAACCTGGCCGATGACCTGCGCCGTCGCCGGATTGTACAAATCAAACCACTCGGTACCGTGCGGGGTAACAAACTCGCCGTTAATAAAGATCTGTTCGATGGTGTGCATATAAACCTCCTCAGGCTGTGTGAGCCCAGTCTGTCACGGCTTCTCCGTTGCGATAATCCACGCTATGCTGCAAGGGTTGTTTCGATTTTCAGGATAATCTATGCATCGTTCAGGTCTGACAGAGCTGGAAGTGGTGATGGCGGTGGTGCGGCGCGGCAGTTTTCGCGGTGCGGCGCAGGAGCTGGGGATGTCCGCCACGGCGGTCAGCAACGCCATCGCCGGGCTGGAAAGCCGCCTTGAGACGCGACTTTTCAACCGCACCACCCGCAGCGTGGCCCTCACCGACGCCGGGCAACGGTACGTGGCGCGTATCGGCCCTGCCCTGCAGGAGATCCGTCTCGCCAGCGAGGAGATCCACAGCGACACCGGGGAACCCGCCGGTACGCTACGGCTGAACGTGCCGAACCATATCGGCACGCTGTTTCTGGAGCAGCTGCTGATCGACTACATGATCCGCTACCCGAAAATGCGCGTGGAAACGGTGAGTGAAGCAAGGATGATCGACATCGTTGCCGAAGGCTATGACGCGGGGATCCGCCTCGAAGAGTCCGTCCCGCAGGACATGATCGCCGTGCCGCTGACCGGTGAGATCCGCCAGCTCGTCACCGCCACGCCGGACTATTTCGCCCGTCACGGCATACCCGAAACGCCGGACGATCTGCTTTCACACCAGGGGATCGGCATGCGCATGGCCCACGGCGGGATCTACCGCTGGGAGCTGGCGCGTCGGGGGGAAACGTACGCCCTTGCCGTGCCGCCGCGCTTTGCGACGTCCGATCTTTTTGCCTCGATCCGCGCCGTGAAAGCAGGATTAGGGGTGGGATTTTTGCCGGAACTCTATATTCGGGACGAGCTGAAAAGCGGGGAACTGGTGAGCGTCTTAAACGACTGGGCGCAGCCGTTTGCCGGGCTGCGCCTGTACTACCCCGGCCATCGCCACGTCCCGCCGGGACTGCGGGCGCTGGTGGCGATGATCCGCGAGCGCGGAATTATTCCAGGTTAGCCTTGTTCAGCCCGTACGCCGCGTCCAGCGCGCCGGGCGCCATGCGGGAGGTGATCCCCAGACGGTTCCAGGCGTTGATCGCCACGATGGCGAAGTTCAGCTCTGAAATCTCGACGTCCGAGAAGTGCTCCGCCACGCTGCGGTACAGCGCATCGCTTACGCCGTGAACGCCAATCTGGGTCAGCGCTTCGGTGAACGCCAGCGCCGCTTTCTCGCGGGCGCTGAACAGCGGGGACTCGCGCCAGGCCGCCAGATGGTACAGGCGCAGTTCGCGCTCGCCGGCGATTTTCGCCTCTTTTGAGTGCATATCCAGACAGAACGTACAGCCGTTCAGCTGCGACACGCGAATGTCGATCAGGTGCTTCAGCGCCGGATCGATGGAGGTTTTTGCTACCTCCATGCTCAGGGCAGACAGCGCGTTGGCGAGGGCAGGTGTAACTTTATGGTGGTTAACGCGAGTGCTCATGGTCTTTCCTCTTTTTGTGCGGCATGTGCCGTGCGATGAGGCAAATCTACGCCGTTCATGACATAGTAAAAAGATACAAAAAGCGTGAAATGAGGTAGGACATGAAGCCGGGCTATCACGAGATTTATTCCCGCTACCGCGACAACATCATGCGCGGCGTGCTGAAGCCGGGCGACAGGGTGCCTGCCATCCGCGTGCTGGCGGAAGAGCTGAAGGTGGCGCGTAAAACCGTCGAAACGGCGTATGCCATTCTGACGGGTGAAGGGTATCTGGTGAGCCAGGGCGCGCGCGGCACGCGGGTTAACCCGGACTTACTGCTGCCGGATAAGAGTGCCCCTGCGGAGCAGCCCACCGGAGCGCTTCCGGCCTCGCTCATCAGCCAGCGCGAGCGGGCCGGGTTTCTGCGTCCCGGCATCCCCGCCCTCGACAGCTTCCCGTATAAAAAATGGCTGCTGCTGGCGGGCCAGGCGACGCGGGCTATGCGACAGGAGGAGATGCTCAACCCGCCCGTTCTGGGCTGGTATCCGCTGCGCCAGGCCATCGCCAGCTACCTCAATATTTCACGCGGTTTATCCTGCACCGCTGAACAGGTGCTGATCACCAGTGGCTACAGCGGCAGCCTGCGGCTGATCCTCGACACCCTCGCCAGCCGCAGCGACAAGGTGGTGTTTGAAGATCCGGGCTATTTTATGGGCCAGCAGCTGCTCAAGCGGATCGTGCCGCGCCTGCACACCGTGCCGGTCGACCGTTCAGGTATCGATACGGACTACCTGCTGCGTCACCATCGCGACGCCCGATTTGCCATCGTCACCCCGTCGCACCAGAGCCCACTGGCGGTCACGCTCTCCCTGCCGCGTAAACAGCAGCTTCTCGACTGGGCCAGCCAGAACGAGGCGTGGATTATCGAAGACGATTACGACGGGGAGTTTCACTACACCCGCAAGGTGCTGCCGTCGCTGAAAAGCCTCGACCAGCACGACCGGGTGATTTTTATGGGCACCTTCAGTAAAACCATCATGCCGTCGCTGCGCATGGGCTACGTGGTGATGCCCGCCAGCACCGTCGGAGCCTTTACCGACTGCGCGGACATCACCACCAGCGGCCAGCCGGTGCTGACGCAAAAGATCCTCACCGCGTTTCTCAACGAAGGGCATTTTTTCCGTCATCTGAAAAAGATGCGCGCGCTGTATCAGACCCGCCGCGACTGGATGATTGCCGCCCTGCAGGAGGTGTATGGCGATCTGTTTTTCACCGAGCAAAACGACGGAGGGATGCATATCGTGGCGTTCCTGACCAAAGGAAGCCGTGACCGGGAAGTGGCGCGCTGCTGGCAGGAACATCAGCTGCAGGTCAATGCGCTCTCGGAGTGGTATCGCGGGTCGGGCAAACGTTACGGGCTGGTGATGGGCTATAACAACGTGCGCTCGTATCAGGAGGCGCTGGATTTACTGGAAAGGCCGAAGCGGCAGACGTTTGCGCTGTTGCGCTAACCATCGCCGGGTGGCGGCTTCGCCTTACCCGGCCTACTCGATCCCGTAGGCCCGGTAAGCGTAGCGCCACCGGGCGATGATACGGCTCACACATCATATCGCGATAACCCAACGTCCTTGAGCTGCTCGTCGCTCATCTGGCTCAGGATGCGGCGGGTGCGGTTGATGCGATACCAGTTACGCAGCGTTTTTGCGATCCAGACAAACACAATAAACGGACGTTTTGAACGATTCTCGTAGAATTCCATGATGCTCTCCTCACTGTGTCAGCGGGGTTATCATCCCGGAAATCCACCCGTGCAATACAGATGCAAAAACAACTTTTGTTTAACATACAGATCCGCTAAAACAGTATCTGCATGGCAATTTTCGCAGCAATCTGTACTGGTTTTATAATCTGTATGGTGAAAACAAAGGATACAGCATGACACGCTACCAACATCTGGCCAATCTTCTGGCTGAACGCATTGAGCAAGGGCTGTATCGCAGCGGCGAACGTCTGCCGTCGGTGCGCACGCTGAGTCAGGAGCACGGCGTGAGCATCAGCACCATACAGCAGGCCTACCAGATCCTCGAAAACCTCCAGTTGATAACCCCTCAGCCGCGCTCCGGCTATTTTGTCTCACCGCGAAAAGCCCAGCCGCCCGTCCCGGCGATGACGCGCCCGGTGCAGCGCCCCGTGGACGTTACCCAGTGGGATGAGGTGATGATGCTGCTGGACGCCCGCGCCGACAAAGAGATGATCTCCTTTGGCGGCGGTTCGCCGGACATTAACCAGCCGAGCCTGAAGCCCCTGTGGCGCGAGATGAGCCGCATCGCGCAGCATAACCCCGGCGAGATGCTGAGCTATGACGTGCTCGACGGGCGCCTGGAGCTGCGCGAGCAGATCGCGCGCCTGATGCTGGACGGCGGCTCTACCGTCTCGGCAAGCGACATTGTGATTACCAACGGCTGCCACGGTGCGCTATCAATCGCCCTGCTCTCGGTATGCAAACCTGGAGATATCGTGGCGGTGGAATCGCCGTCGTTTCACGGCACCATGCAGATGCTGCGCGGATTTGACATCAAGGCGATTGAAATTCCTACCGACTCTGAAACCGGGATCAGCATCGAAGCGTTAGAGCTGGCGCTGGAGCAGTGGCCAATCAAGGCGGTGATTCTGGTGCCCAACTGCAATAACCCGCTCGGGTTTATCATGCCGGAGGCGCGGAAAAAGCAGGTGCTGGCCCTCGCCCAGCGGCACGATATCGTGATTGTTGAGGATGACATTTACGGCGAGCTGGCGGCGGAGTACCCGCGCCCGCGCACCATTCATTCGATGGATATCGACGGCCGCGTGATCCTCTGCAGCTCGTTTACCAAAACCGTGGCGCCGGGCCTGCGCGTCGGCTGGATTGTACCGGGACGCTACTACGACCGGGTGATGCACATGAAATACGCCGCCGGCGGGTTTAACGTGCCGGGCACGCAGATGGCGGTGGCGGCGTTTATTCGCGACGGTCATTACCATCGCCACGTGCGCCGCATGCGCCAGATTTATCAGCAGAATATGGAAACTTACACCTGCTGGGTACGGCAGTACTTTCCAGCAGAGATTTGCGTCACGCGCCCACAGGGCAGCTTCCTGCTGTGGATTGAGCTGCCGGAGAAGGTCGACATGGTGTGCGTCAGCAAGCAGCTGTGCCGGCTGAAGATCCAGGCCGCGGCCGGGTCGCTGTTTTCCGCATCAGGGAAGTACCGCAACTGCCTGCGGATCAACGTGGCGCTGCCGCCGACGGAGAAACATCGCGAGGCGTTGAAGAAGCTGGGTGAAGCGATTGTGATAGCGATGGAGGAGGGCTAGTGCGGCCTGATGCCCTCACCCCGCCCCTCTCCCACAGGGAGAGGGAGAAAACCGTGCCGCACTACTCGTCGAAGTACCAGTATCCCTGGTTAATCAGCCCGGTGAGCTCTTCAACAAACGCCGGGTTTTTCAGCGCATCGCCCAGCTCGGCCTGGCCGAGTTCCGTGTAGCGGCACAGCGCATCCGCCCCCTTCGCGTCAACCGTCTCCAGCAGTTCGCTGTTGATAAAGAAGCTGCCGTTGACGTTCAGCACGCGCAGGCCGCTCAGGCGAGACAGCGTTTCGCCGCCCTGCAGCGCGTCCAGCACCTCTTCCGGCGCGTACGGCGGCTCGGCGGCGGCGATATCCAGCTCGTGGCGCGGGGTGGAGACAAAGCTGCCGAACCATTTTGTGAAATCTTCCGGCTTGCTAATCATGTCGAACATCATCTGGCGAATGCGATCGAGTTCGTACTGCTCCACGCGGCCCGGGTGTTCGCGACAGGTCAGATCCGGATCGCTGTAGTGCTCGCCGCCCAGATCGTTCTCCAGCGCGTAATCGGCGAAACTGCTGATCAGATCGCGGCCGTTTGGTCCACGGAAGCCGACGGAGTAGTTGAGCGCCGTTTCATGGGTAAAGCCGTCGTGCGGGAATCCTGGCGGGATGTAGAGGATATCGCCCGTGGCCAGATCTTCGTCGATGATCGGCTCGAACGGATCGACATGCAGCAGCGCCGGATGCGGGCAGAACTGACGCATCGGCAGCTTGTCGCCCACGCGCCAGCGGCGGCTGCCCATCCCCTGAATGATAAACACGTCGTACTGATCGATATGCGGACCCACGCCGCCGCCGGGCACGGAGAAGGAGATCATCAGGTCGTCCAGACGCCAGTCCGGCAGAACGCGGAACGGACGCACCAGCTCCGCGGCGGGCATATGCCAGTGGTTCACCGCCTGCGCCAGCAGCGACCAGCCGGTTTCGCCCAGATCGTCGAAGTGCTCAAACGGACCGTTGCTGGCCTGCCATTTACCGTTGAAATGGCTTACCAGACGGCTATCGACCTCCGGCTCCATCGCCAGACCCGCCAGCTCGTCCGGTGTAATCGGGTCGACAAAATTCGGGAAGGCATTTTTCAGCACAACGGGTTGTTTTTGCCAGTATTTCTCAAGAAATTCCGGCCAGTTCAGGTTCAGTTGATACGCCATGGGTAGCACCAGTGAGAAGGGAAACAGGCGCGATTATGGTGGAGAGCGTGGAGGGCTGCTTTGTCGTGGGTCAAGCGAGGGTAAAAAGCGTGTAGGTCGGGTAAGGCGAAGCCGCCACCCGACACAAACACGCCGCGAAAACTTAATCCAGCTTCAGCTCGTCATAATGGGTGATCAGTTTACCCACAATGCCGTAGTCCAGCGCTTCTGCCGGAGACATCCAGAAGTTGCGGTCGGTGTCTTTTTTCACTTTTTCCAGCGGCTGGCCGGTGGCGTCGGCGATCAGCTTGTTCACGCGATCAAGCATGCGGATGATCTCGCGCGCTTCGATCTCAATATCCGTCGCCTGACCGCGCACGCCGCCCAGCGGCTGGTGGATCATAAAGCGGGTATTTGGCAGCGAGTAGCGGTGCTCTTTTTTCGCTGCCAGGAAGATGGTTATCCCGGCGCTCGCCACCCAGCCGGTGCCGATAACGTGCACTTCCGGGCGAATGAATTTGATGAAGTCGTGAATGGTGTCACCCGCTTCCACGTGGCCGCCCTGGCTGTTGATATACAGCTTGATCGGATCGTTGCTGACGCTTTGCAGCAGGATCATCTGGGTGATCACTTTCTGCGCCAGCTCCTGATTGATCTCACCGGAGATCACAATCGAACGAGACTCCAGCAGTTTTTGCTGCAGAGCGCCCGCGCCGTTTGACCCTTCCGCTTTATCCTTGTCGCTTTCTTTCAGTGTGTAGTGCATTGTTATGTCCTCAGCATTTAGCGCTCAAAACCAGAGTGTAGCCTGTTTTACCGATCAAAGTCCTCACCGACAAATAACGAGGGCGCTGGGGCATACTGCCCATGTTGCACGCGTTTCGTTCCTTCACCACTCCCGCCCCGGCTCGCTATACTTCATACGGTTATCATATTGTTAAATGATAATGATAGTTAATGTGTTAAGATGAAAGTCAGCATAAACAGTCTCTTACGTCGCCGTAGTGACTGTTTGCATCCTCGACATGTCAATCAGCACCGGGGCGGTGAATGGAACACATTGTGTATGTTGTAGATGATGATGACGCAGTCAGGCAGTCCGTGATTGGGCTGCTGGAATCGGCAGACCTAAACGCCGTCGGCTTTTCATCGGCAGAAGCGTTTCTTCAGTACCGCTTTGAAGAGCTCCCGTCGTGCGTGGTGCTTGATATGCAAATGCCTACCATCTCGGGTTTTGAGGTGGCTGACGCCCTTAAGGACAGCGGGCGCGAAATCCCGATTATTTTTCTTACCGGCCACGGCACTATCCCGATGTCGGTGCGCGCCATTAAAGGCGGCGCGTACGAATTTCTCACCAAGCCCGTCGAATCCACCGCGCTTATCGACGCCATCGAGTCCGCGCTTCAGCTGGCGGAACACAACGCCGTGCGCAATAAAGAGCACTACGCCCTGAAGCAGCGCCATATGTCCCTCACCCCGCGCGAACACGAGGTGCTGACGCTGGCGATAAGCGGCATGCTGAACAAGCAAATTGCCGCCGAGCTGGGCGTTAGCGAGATCACGGTGAAGGTGCACCGCCGCCGCGTGATGGAGAAAATGCAGGTGCGCTCTGTGGCAGAGCTGGTCAGGGCCGTTGAGCGCCTGACCAAAAGCCAGCCTGCGGAGTAACGTTTACCCTTCCTGCGCCGCCAGCGGCAGCGCAAACGCAAACACAGTGCCGTACGGCTCCCGGCGGCGCGCGCTCAGCTTCCCGCAGTGGCGCTCGATGATGCTGGCGCTGATGGTCAGCCCCATCCCCATTCCCTGTGGCTTGGTGGAATAGAACGAGTCAAAAATCTGCTCCAGCCGCTCGGGCTCAATGCCGCTGCCGGTATCGGCAATCTCGACGATCGCTTTCCCGTCCGCGTTGGCGGTGCTGAGGGTAATGGTGCTGGCGCGATCCTTCACCTCGGCCATCGCCTCTACCGCGTTCATCACCAGATTCAACAGCACCTGCTGGATCTGCACGCTATCGCCGGTGATAAAGCTGTCGCTGGCTTTCAACAGATAATCAACGCTTATGTGTCGCTGCTCCAGCTCGCTGCGCGAAAGCGCGATGATATGGTGGATCAGATAGTGCAGATCGATGCGCGAGAAGGTGGGATCCTGCTTGCGCGTCAGGGACTGAATGCTGCGAATGATCTCCCCCGCCCGCGCGCCTTCCGCGGCGATCTCCTCCAGCCCTTCCCGCACTTTATCCAGCCGGGCGGGCTCGCGGCTGAGCCAGCGCAGGCTCGCTCCGGCGTTCGAGACGATCGACATCAGCGGCTGGTTGATCTCGTGGGCGATGGAGGAGGTCAGCTGTCCGACGGTGGTGGCCCGGGACACCCGCGCCAGATCCGCCTGCGCCACCCGCATGGCATCCTCCGCGGCGCGCTGGCTGGTGATATCGGTGATGATGCCGTAGTACTCGTTCACCTCGCTGCCCACGCCCACCGGATCGCCAATTCCGAGGATGTAGCGCGTCGAGCCATCGGGACGCTTGACGCGAAACTCCGCGCGCATGGAGAGACCTTCGCGCACGCTTTGGGTGACGATGGCGCTGATGCGGGCGTAATCGTCCTCATGGACGAAGGTCAAAAACTCTGCCATGGAGATCATCTTTTGCTGCTCGGGCAGGCCGAGAATGCGGGCGTACTCTTCCGAGACATACATCAGATCCTGCTCCAGTTCCCAGCGCCAGCTGCCGGTGTGGCTGATCTGCTCGCCCAGCATCAGCGAGGTCTGGCTGGATCGCAGCTCTTTCTCCACCCGGCGGCGCTGGATGTTCTCCGCCAGCAGCTCGGCGTACAGCCGCGCCGTCTCCAGGGATACCGCTGCCTGCGCGCCCAGCAGGCTCACCACGCGCGAGTGCTCGGCGGTGAAGACCTCCGGCATCAAGCGGTTTTCGAGATAGAGCACGCCCACCAGCCGCGCCTGTTTGAACATCGGAACGCACATAACCGCCGCCCCCGAGGTCACAAGATAAGGGTCCTGGCTGAAGGGATGGAACTCCTCCGGCCTGCCAGTGCGGATCTCCTGCCCGGTGCGGATCACCGCCGCCAGCACCGACAGCGGCAGGTCGGTCGCCGTCGGCACGTCTTTCAGGATCCGCACCCGCACGCCCTCGGTGCTGGTCCAGGCGCTGGCCTCGATCTCAGGGATAAGGTTATCGCTCACGCGCAGCAGCAGGCCACGCTGCGCCCCGGCGCGTTCGAGCAGGATGGTCATCAGGTTTTCGATCAGGCGCTCAAGATTAATCTCTTCCGACAGCGCGCGGGAGGCTTTGATCACGCTTTGCAGATCGCGGATGGTCTCGTTCTGGGCGAACGCCACCGTGTCGTAGGCGCTGGCCTGCCCGGAGGCCAGCAGGTGCGGGAAATCCTGCTCCAGCTGGCGCACCTTGGCCTGCGCGCCCGCGCGCCCCCAGGCGGCAATAGAGCCGCGGAAGTGGGCGTCCGAGGCAGTCGGATAGCCGCAGGCCAGCGCAAAGCGCCCCGCCAGCTCGTGGGCCAGGGCGTTGATCGGGTTAAACCCGCCCTCGCGGGAGAGCCGGACCGCCTTCTCATACTGCTCAAGCGCAATGCTGTTCATCCCGTCCAGACGCACGATTTCGGCGTAGATCAGCGCCTCTTTATCCGCGAACGTGCCGGGATTAACGCGCGCCCAGAGGGCGATTTTGTCATAGTGGGCGTGAATGCTGCGACGGTGGTTCGCCGAGAAGGTCTCCGGCGTCAGCTGACGGGAAAGCGCCAGCGCGCTGTAAAGATGGTAATCCAGCAGATGGATGTGCCCCGGCGCAGACCACGCGTACCACCCCGCCATCTCCAGATCCGCCTGCGCGTCGGCATACTCCCCGCAGGTAAAGTGGGCCATACCGCGATAGAGCCAGTACCAGAACAGCATGGTGGAGGTCTGCTCCGGGGCCTGCTCCGGCGACGCGGGCAGCAGCGCCTCCGGCAATACCTGCGACGCAGTCCAGGTGCCGATAACAGGCGTGCGCAGGAACTCAACGTAGCCGCGCTGCACCATCAAAATGGTCTCCACGTCCTGGAAGTGGGTTTTACGCACAAACGCCAGGCCGCGATCGATGCTGGTCAGCACCCCGTCCAGGTGATCGCCCCGCGAGAGGAAGTTAATCACCTGGTGGCAGGCCGCAAAGCAGGCCATCGTCATATCCCCGTGGGTCACCGCTGAGGTAAAACAGGCTTTCGCGCACTCGATGGTGAACGACAAAGGCTGGGTCCAGACGCTGAGCTGGTCGAGCGGCAGCAGGGTTTTGGCTTCGAACGCATCGTAGCCGTGGCGATTCACCAGCTCGCGGGCCAGCGTGCCGTACTGGAACCCGAGGCGGTACTCGGCGTAGCGGTGGCCAATCAGCACGCCAAACCAGGCCATCGCCGTGGTGGACGCGCCGGTAATGCCGTGGTCGAGGGTCAGGTGCATCATGCGGCAGAGCAGTAAAAAGTGCAGGCGCGGGCAGATGAAGCTGGCGCAAATGCTGGCGCTGTAGAGCAGGTTCATCACCGCTTCGGTTTCCGGGTTATCCATCCGCGACAGCTGGGCAAACAGGTTTTGCGGCGCGTCTGCCGTGCGGTTGCAAAAGAGCGCCCAGGCCTCGTCGCAGTCGGCATCTTCCGGATAGCGGCCGATCTGAATACCAAAGACCCCCAGCCAGCAGAGCGCCGCCTCCAGCGCCAGACGGCTGTCCGACTGGCGAATGTACACTTCCACCAGCAGGTTGGCCGCCAGCGCCTTTTCGGTCAGCCCGCCGGGGCAGCCGAGGATCGCGTCACACAGCTCGCGGGTCCGCTCCAGGTGCCCCAGCGCAAACTCGCAGCCCGCCTCTTCAATATCGAGCATAAAGTCCGACACCGTCCCGGCGTTGCCCAGCGCTCTGGCGGTCTGGATATAGCTGAGTGCCGACGGGTAATCTCCCGAGCGCTTCGCGCGCCGCGCGGCCAGCAGGCTCAGCTCGCGGAACATCTGGCGCTGCGGCGCGGGCTGAATGCTGTCCAGCGCGGCCGTGACGTGGTGAACGGCGCGGAACAGCAGTTCGTTCCCGGCCGCCTGGCGCGCGGCGTCGGCCAGCAGGCTGGCAGTCGTAAGGTGAATATGGCTTTTCTCATGCCGATCCAGCAGCGCGAAGGCGGCCTCCTGTACCCGGTCGTGGGTGAAGGAATACGCTTTTTCCGTCAGCACGATGAGCTGGGCCATCACCGCCGGGTGCAGCGCATAGCGCATTTCTGCCATCGACATGCCGACCACGCGGCAGACCATCTCCATCTCGCCCGTGCCGCCAAGGCAGGCGATGCTGCCCAGCAGGCGACGCGTCTCGTCGGGCAGTTCTTCGAGCTGCTCCAGCACCAGGGTGACCACGTTTTCGGTGTAATGCCGGGCGCGGATCGCCTGCAGATCGTAATGCCACTTGTCCTGATATTTGTTGTGTACCACCAGCCCGTCATCAACGATACGGCGGAAAAACTCGTGCACAAAGAGCGGGTTACCCCCGGTCTTCTCGTGGATCAGCGTGGCGAGATCGGCCGTCGCCGCGCTACGGGTGCGAAATACCGTCGCCAGCCAGCGCGCCACCGCTTTCACGGAAAGCGCCTGCGGAGCAATCTCGCTCGCGTTTTGCGCCGCTTCCGGCAGGCTTGCCAGCAGCGCCTGCAGGGAGGCGTCGGTCACAGAGCCGATATCCCGGTGGGCCGCGACCACCAGCAGCGGGATAGCGCCGCAGTTCATCAGCAGATATTTGAGCGTGTGCAGGCTGGCAGCGTCGCTCCACTGGAGATCGTCGAGCACCAGCACCAGCGGGCAGCCCTGCGAGGCAAAGGTCTTCACCAGTGCCAGCACCATATGGCTGAAGCGCGCCCGGGCATCAATGGAAAACGTATCCGTCGAGAAGCGCGGCTTGCTCTCAAGCAGCAGTCCCAGCTCGGGCACCAGGCTGACGGCCAGCGCCTCGTGTCCCTCCAGGGCGCGAGACAGGCGGATTTTCCACTTCGCCACGTCGTTTGCGGGCAGCCCCAGCAGGTGCAGCGTCAGGGCGCGGAACGCAGAGCTTAATACGCCGTAAGGCAACGACGGTGAAAACTGATCGACTTTGCCCACCGCCAGCAGCACCGTACGCTGCTGCAGCGTTTTAAGCGCCGTCGCGATAATGGAGGATTTGCCGATCCCGGACGGCCCGCCGATCGTCACCAGCTCCGGGACCAGGCTCTGCCCCACCCGCTCAAACGCGGCAACGACATCATTCGCCTGCGGATGCGTCGCGAACAGGGAGTCCGCCAGATGGATCGCCGGAGTGCGATCCTGCTGACCGGGGGTAAAGGCGACGATCTCGCCCTCGCAGGTTAACGTCGCCTGGCAGCGGCGGAGATCGGCAATCAGCCCGTCAACCGTCTGGTAGCGGTTATCGGGGTGCTTTTCCAGCAGCTTCAGTATGATGGTCGACAGCATTCCCGGCACGTCCGGGCGGATCGCATCCGGGGCCAGCGGCGCCGAGGCAATATGGTAGTGCGCCCAGTTGGTCTGCTCGTCCTCTCCCAGCTCAAACGGCAGGCGTCCGGTCAGGAGTTCATACAGCACCATGCCGAGGCTGTAGAGATCGCTGCGGCTGTCGACGGGGCGCTGGGTGCGGGTGGTATGCTCTGGAGACATATAGGCGGGAGTGCCGCCGGACACGGCAAGCCGGGTCTGGGTGAAGGCACCGGAGAGGCTACAGGAGAGGCCAAAGCTGCCCAGACGGCAGGTGGCATCGTGATGAACAAAAATCGTGCCGGGCTTGATATCGCCGTGGATCAGGTTTTGCAGATGCATCTGGCGCAGGGGAACGCAGATCTGGATCGCCATCTCGATAAAGCGCGTGATCCCCGAGATCGCCCTGCCCGCGCGCCGCGCCAGCAGCTCAAACGCAAACGGCGCATATACCAGCGCGAAGCGCCCCCGGTACTGGGTGGATGCGACGGCGCGAATGGCCCAGCTGTCCTGCAGCGCGTCACGCAGCGCAAACTCGTTTTTCAGCAGCCGGGTGGCCCGCTCTTCCTCTTCGTCGCTGACCGCGGTGGCGATAATGAACGAGCCGCCGGAATGAGAATGTCGCGCATGCATCCAGGCGATTCCGCCCTCCTGCGCCAGCACGGTAAAAATCACATCCTCTTTAAGGACAAAAACCCGCCCCTGGTGAAGATTCCCCTGGGCGGGCCAGAATGCAGGCTGCTCGTGTTCGTTCATCCGCGATCCTTATTGTCGGCGGGCCAGCTCCCGCTGAATATGATCCAGCAGAATATCGATGTTAATGGGCTTACGCAAAAAAGCAGCGGCGCCCAGACCGAGAGCGTACCGCTGCATATTTTCATCAGCATGACCGGAGATAAAGAGCACGGGCGGAGGCGGTACGGCCAGCAGGCGCAGCTTTTCAAACAGCTCCAGGCCGCTCATGCCCCGCAGCTTGATGTCGGTGATCACCAGCGCCGCGCCGGACAGGGCAAGCGGATGGCTCAGAAATACCTCTGCCGAATCAAACGTATCGGTCGAATACCCTTCCGACTCCAGGAGATTACTCAGCCCGCTGCGGACGGAACGTTCGTCATCAATGATGGCAATGCGCCACGGCAGCGTCATGCTGTCTTTCCTCTAAAAAATCATTATACGTCGCGATCGTCCTTCGCGGGCGCAGGGGGCGCCGAGCCGCTGATTTTCGGTACGCATTCGTGACGAAACCAGGCGAGGGTGAGCGGTTCGCGACTCAGTAAACGTCGTCCCACCGGGATGAGCTGTTCGCCCACCAGCATGCCGAACAGGCCAAGCAGGGCGACAACCGGCGGTGCCGGGGAATGAACGTCGAGCAGGGCGTAAATTACCCCAGCAACCACGCCGCACACCAGCGAAATTATCCATGCCTTCATGAGGACGCTCCCGTCTGCGATTTAGCCTGCGGAACGGTCACCTGAGGAGGAGGCGCGCCGTCCCGGGATAACAGATGGCGCGTCGCCTGTTCACCCGCCAGCATCCCCAGCAGGCCAATCAACGCCAGCGCGGGCGGCGCGGGGGAGCGCACCTTCAGCACGGCATACATCAGGCCAATCAACACGCCTGCCGCAAGGGATATCAGCCCAGTACTCATTATGAACTCCAGAGAAAGAGGCAGCGGCGAGCCGGATGAGGGACCAGCCCGCCAGCGGAACTTAGCGAGCCGGGACCGGCGCTAGGGTGCGGTGCTCGCTCTTCTGGCGAGACGGCGCTTTATGCACCATGGTGTAGGCGTAATCCACGCCCATGCCGTACGCGCCGGAGTGCTCGCGCACGATGTCCATCACCGCGGTATAGGTCTCTTTACGCGCCCAGTCGCGCTGCCACTCCAGCATCACCTGCTGCCAGGTCACCGGGATCACGCCCGCCTGGATCATGCGCTGCATCGCGTAGTCGTGGGCTTCTTTGGAGGTGCCGCCGGACGCGTCCGCCACCATATAAATTTCGTAGTCGCCTTCGAGCATCGCGCAGAGGGCGAAGCTGTTATTGCACACTTCGGTCCACAGACCGGCAACCACCACCTTCTTCTTGCCGTTGGCCTTCAGCGCGTCGCGCACCTTCTGGTCGTCCCAGGAGTTCATGGAGGTGCGCTCCAGAATGTCCTGACCCGGGAACACGTCCAGCAGCTCAGGATAGGTGTTACCGGAGAAGCTTTCGGTCTCTACGGTGGTGATGATGGTCGGGATGTTGAACACCTTAGCCGCTTTCGCCAGCGCCACGGTGTTGTTTTTCAGCACCTGGCGGTCAATCGACTGCACGCCAAACGCCATCTGTGGCTGGTGATCGATAAAGATGATCTGACAGTTCGCAGGGGTTAACACTTCGAGCTTTGAAGAGGTCATAGCATTTTCCAGTGGTTAAGGGTAGAAATCGCCGCGAGTGCCACGGCGATAAAGTCACCCTCATCCTGCGGTTTTCCTTCTCCGCGCGTAATTATCTCTTCGTATAGTTAACCTTAGGTATAGTTATACTTTGGTATACCTATCCTATTGTATAACTGGATCTTTGCCGAAACCGGTTCCCATAATCCTGACCATTCCCCTCTCAGTCAGGAGCAGTTATGGTTACCCTCGGTAAAGCCGATCTCATTCTGGTTAACGGCCAGTTTCACACCGTCGATCGCGAGAATCCTGTCGCGGAAGCCGTTGCCGTGCGCGACGGAAAATTTCTGGAAGTGGGTACCGTCGCCGAGGTGATGCAGCACCACGGCGACGGCACCAAAGTGGTCGATCTGAAAGGCCACACCGCCATCCCCGGCCTGAACGACTCGCACCTGCACCTGATTCGCGGCGGGCTGAACTACAACCTCGAGCTGCGCTGGGAAGGCGTGCCGTCCCTGGCCGACGCCCTGCGGATGCTGAAAGAGCAGGCGCTGCGCACCCCGTCGCCGCAGTGGGTGCGCGTGGTGGGCGGCTGGACCGAGTTCCAGTTTGCCGAGCGCCGCATGCCGACCCTTGACGAAATTAACGACGCTGCGCCGGACACCCCGGTCTTCATCCTGCACCTCTACGACCGCGCCCTGCTCAACCGCGCCGCGCTGAAGGTGGTCGGCTACACCAAAGACACGCCAAACCCGCCGGGCGGCGAGATCCAGCGCGACGCCAACGGCAACCCGACCGGGATGCTGATTGCCCGTCCGAACGCCATGATCCTCTACGCCACGCTGGCCAAAGGGCCGAAGCTGCCGCTGGAGCAGCAGGTGAACTCCACCCGCCAGTTCATGCGCGAGCTCAACCGTCTGGGGCTGACCAGCGCCATCGACGCGGGCGGCGGCTTCCAGAACTACCCGGAAGACTACGAGGTGATTGCCGAGCTGCACGAGAAGAAGCAGATGACCATCCGCATCGCCTACAACCTGTTTACCCAGCGTCCGGGCCACGAGCTGGAAGACTTTGAAAAATGGACCGACATGCTCACGCCGGGCCAGGGCAGCGACTTCTTCCGCCACAACGGCGCGGGCGAGATGCTGGTCTTCTCCGCCGCCGATTTTGAAGACTTCCTCGAGCCGCGCCCGGACCTCGCGCAGGGCATGGAGGATGAGCTGGAGCGCGTGGTACGCCATCTGGTGGAGCACCGCTGGCCGTTCCGCCTGCACGCTACCTATAACGAATCCATCAGCCGCATGCTGGACGTCTTCGAGAAGGTGAACCGCGACATTCCGTTCAACGGCCTGCACTGGTTCTTCGACCATGCGGAAACCGTCACCCAGGCCAACATCGACCGCATCAAAGCGCTCGGCGGCGGCATTGCCGTCCAGCACCGCATGGCCTTCCAGGGGGAGTACTTTGCCGAGCGTTACGGCATCGAAGCCACCCGCCACACGCCGCCGGTGGCGAAAATGCTCGAGACCGGCGTGCCGGTGGGCCTGGGAACGGACGCCACCCGCGTGGCGAGCTACAACCCGTGGACCGCGCTTTACTGGCTGGTCTCCGGCCGCACCGTCGGCGGGATGCAGATGTACGATCACAGCGCCCGTCTGGATCGCGATACCGCCCTGATGCTCTGGACCCAGGGCAGCGCGTGGTTCTCCAGCGAGCAGAACCAGAAGGGACAGATTAAAGTCGGCCAGCTCGCCGACCTGGCCGTGCTGAGCAAAGACTACTTCCGCGTGCCGGAAGAGGAGATCAAGGGCATCGAGTCCGTTCTCACGGTGGTCAACGGCGATATCGTCTACGCCGCGGGCAGCTTTGGCCCGCTCGCGCCGCCGGCCATCCCGGTCCTGCCCGAGTGGTCCCCGGTGGTCAAGGTGCCTGGCCACTACCGCAGCGCGCCGCCGCAGGCCGCACGCGTGGGTATGAGCGCCGTCCACCACTGCAGCGGGCCGTGCGGGGTTCACAGCCACCAGCATGATTTCGCCCGCACGTCAGCGATGCCGGTGTCCGACGATAACGCTTTCTGGGGGGCGCTGGGCTGCAGCTGCTTTGCATTCTGATGAAAAACACCACTATGCCGCCCCGGATCGACCTGGGGCTGTTCTTCCTGCGCCTGACCGGCAGCCTGCTGCTGCTCTACGTGCACGGCCTGCCGAAAGTGCTGCACTTCAGCGAAGAGCTGACGCGCATTGAAGATCCGTTCGGCTTCGGGCCTTACGCCAGCCTGATCCCGGCGATTGTCGCCGAGGTGATTTGCCCGCTGTTGATCATTGTGGGCGTCTACACCCGCCTGGCGTGCCTGCCGATTATCGCCGTGCTGCTGGTGGCGATGCTGGCGGTCCACCCGAACTGGTCGATTGCCGAAGGGCAGTTTGGCTGGCTGCTGCTGATTATCTTCACCACTCTCGCCCTCACCGGGCCGGGCCAGTGGCGGCTGCAGCGTAAGGCAGCGGAGAGGTTCGCATGACCCAGGTTAACGACGTTCGCGACGCACACGTCGAGACGACGCCCGCATCGACGGTTTCTCCCTGGCAGCCGCTGAGCCAGCCGGTGTTCCGCATGCTGTGGATCGCCACGGTGGTCTCTAACGTCGGCTCATGGATGAGCGACGTCGGCATCAACTGGAGCATGCTGACCCTGAGCGCCGACCCGCTGGATATCGCGCTGGTGCAGGCGGCCAGCAGCCTGCCGATGTTCCTCTTCGCCCTGCCGTCCGGGGTGATGGCGGACATCGTTGACCGGCGTAAATACCTGCTCTTCTCCCAGCTGTGGGTGTTCATCGCCGCCGCCGGGCTGACGGTGCTCTCCTTCACCGGACACGTCACCCCCACCGTGCTGCTGGTGGCGACGTTTCTGCTGAGCGTGGGGGCGGCGATGAGCTCGCCGCCGTTCCAGGCCGTGGTGCCCGATCTGGTGAGCAAGCCGGAGCTGGGCGCCGCCGTGGCGCTGAACTCGCTCGGGGTGAACATCAGCCGGGCGATTGGCCCCGCGCTGGGCGGTTTCCTGCTGTCGCTCGCCGGGCCGTGGATGGTGTTTGCCCTGAACGCGCTCTCCGTCGTCGGCGTGGCGTGGGTGCTGTGGCACTGGCGTCCGGCCCCGTCCATTCAGCGTCTGCCGCCGGAGCACTTCTTCTCTGCGGTGCGCACCGGCATCCGCTACGTGCACGCCGCCCCGGTGCTGCGCAACGTGCTGGTGCGTACCGTGGCGTTCTTCGTTTTCGGCAGCGCGGGCTGGGCGCTGCTGCCGCTGGTGGCGCGCCGCGAGCTGGGCCTGGGCCCGGCGGGCTACGGCGTGATGCTGGCCTGCATTGGCCTGGGGGCGATTGCCGGGGCCATTCTGCTGCCGCGCCTGCGCCAGCGGCTGAACGCCGACCGGCTGATGGTGGCCGCGAGCCTGGTCTTTGCCCTCACCATGCTGGCGCTGGCGTTTGTGCGCCACGTCTGGCTGCTCAACCTGTTTGAGTTCTTCACCGGCTTCGCGTGGATTGCGGTGCTCTCGACGCTGAACCTCGGCGCGCAGCGCAGCGCCGCCCGCTGGGTGAAGGCCCGGGCGCTGGCGGTTTACCTGACGGTGTTCTTCGGCTCAATGACCACGGGCAGCGCCATCTGGGGGCAGATTGCCTCCCGGTTCGGCACCCCGACCGCGCTGGTTGTCGCCACGCTGGGGATGGTGCTGGCGAGCGCGACGGTATTCCGCTGGAAGCTGGGCAAAGATCCGGACCTGAACCTCGACCTGAGCGGACAGCCGCTGGACGGCGTGGAGATCGACCTGCCGAACGAGCGCGGCCCGGTGCTGGTCTCGCACGAGTACATCATCGACCCGCACAACGCGAAAGCCTTCCTGGAGGCGGTCCACGAGCTGCGCCGGGTACGCCGCCGCGCCGGGGCGATGAGCTGGGCGGTGTACGAGGATATCGAGCGTCCCGGCCTGTTTATCGAGACCTTCCTGATGGGCTCCTGGATTGAACATCTGCGCCAGCAGGAGCGCCACACCATGAATGACCTCCTGCTGCAGAGCCGCGTTCTGGCTTTTCATCAGGGCACAACATCACCGGCTATTCGCTACCTGGTCGCGCCGGTATAACCACAACCATCACCTGCACAGGAACACACTATGGCAACGTTTAAGGCAAAAGACGGCACGCAGATTTACTACAAAGACTGCGGCGCGGGCAAACCGGTTCTCTTCAGCCACGGCTGGCCGCTGGACGGCGACATGTGGGACAGCCAGCTGAACTACCTGGCCGAGCGCGGCTTCCGCGCCATCGCCTTTGACCGCCGCGGCTTTGGCCGCTCGGATCAGCCGTGGAACGGCTACGACTATGACACCTTTGCGTCCGACATCAACGATCTGATCACCACCCTGGACCTGCGCGAAGTGACGCTGGTGGGCTTCTCCATGGGCGGCGGCGACGTGACCCGCTACATCAACAACTACGGCAGCGCGCGCGTCGCCGGTCTGGCGCTGCTGGGCGCGGTCACGCCAATCTTCGGCAAATCAGATACCTTCCCGCAGGGTGTGGATCAGAGCGTGTTCGACGGCATTCGCGACGGGCTGCGTAAAGATCGCGCCCAGTTCATCAGCGACTTCGCCACCCCGTTCTACGGCACCAACGCCGGGCAGACCGTTTCTGCCGGTGCCCTGACCCAGACGCTGAACATCGCCCTGCTGGCGTCCCTGAAGGGCACCATCGACTGCGTGACCGCCTTCGGCGAAACCGACTTCCGCCCGGATATGGCGAAAATCGACGTGCCGACGCTGGTGATTCACGGCAGCAACGACCAGATCGTGCCGTTTGAAAGCACCGGCAAGCTGGCGGCAGAGATGATCAAAAACGCCACGCTGAAGGTGTACGACAACGCGCCGCACGGCTTCGCGCTGACCCACCAGGACCAGCTCAACGAAGATCTGCTGGCGTTTGTGAAGTCGCTGTAATTTCCCGGGGCTGACGCCAGAAGGCGTCAGCCTGAATATGCACTTCCCGGCATACTAAATTTGAGCGTAGAACTCCCACTCCCTTGTGACTAGTATTCCTTCATTTCAAAGGGAGACTACATAAGATGAATATCCAGCTTCATAAGCGGCTAACCCGAAAGTTTATCATCGCTATTTTAACATCCTCTTCATTTGTCACAGCCTGTACATTTAGCGTTATATGGTTCTATCTTGCGAATATTGACCGGCTTGATATTTTATATGATGCATTAAGCGTGAGTAGCGCAGTAGGAATAATATTTGGGTTTACCCTTGTCTCACTACTTGGCTTCAGCCTTGTCATTTTTATCTCATCTTTCCTTACTTATTTAATTTACACCGCACATGAGAAAGAGTTTGTTAAATACGAAGGTTTAACACATAGCTTTACCTCAGTCTGTTTTGGTAATAGCTTTGTGATGTGCGTTGTGCTTATCGGAGCGTTCTGCTTACAATTTTTTCTGGATATAAATGGTTTTATCGTTCTTGCCTTAGCGATAGCCATAATACTGGCCGCATCGTATGGCTTATGCTACAAGCTTATGTTCAACGTTCACTCATACAAGGATGTTGATGATACGCGTGATGTAAAATATTTGCAGAAAAAGGCCGTCAGGAACTGTCTGCCTCTGTTATTGATTGCACCTGCTTTTACACAAATCTTCCCACTCATTTTTATCGCGGGTCAGCTAGATTTTAACGAAGAAAGTAATACGTTCTTACAGGTTATCATTTTCCTTGCTCTCTCGGTCGCGATGATTATTGTGGGTATTTTCCCAGGAATAATCCTGATAAATGAAAAGAAAAATAAAAATTTATTGCAAATAATCATTTATACACTAATCATTATTCCCGTCAGCATGCTTGTCCTGACAATGATTTTCCGCCCCACCCCCAATATGATCATTAACATGACCATGAACCTTTCCGGCATAAGCGATTGGCGCACACATCAATATTACATAGATACTCACACTCACCCACCAGCGATGTTTGATGGTTTAACATGGAACACACGTTATTATAAAGATATCCCTTCGAGATTCTTTATCACCGGCGTAAACATTTTCTCGCTTGGAAACATTCAGCTTATTTGCCCTACGCAAATCAATCATGCCAGATCGCTGAGCCTGAAAACTACGCCAGACAACTTTGACGAATATGACCTTCGCATAAAACGATTAAAAAACACCGCTATGAAATGTATCCCGTTTAAGAAGGATGAGATACACCAATGGGATTCTCCTGTAGCTGAGCCTGTTTATTTTCAGAAAATTAAATCTACCGATGAAAGCCTTTTATTAAAGTTGCTTCATGATATCAAGTAGCCTTTTAAGAAACGCCCGCAGCGCGGGCGCTACTTAATCAATTCACCGTAAGCCTAGGCTCATGCTTCTGCCCAGGCTCACCACGTTGCACAACGCCGTGCTCGCGCTCCGCCAGCAGCCGACAAATCTCCGCATGCTTCTCCTCGGTAAAGGTAAAGCGCGACATAAAGCCCATGCGGATCAGCGAGCCTATTGCCGGCAGCAGGCAAATCCCGAAGAACAGCCCCGACAGCACGCCTTCGCTCTGAATTTGCGCCTGCGGCACGTAGCCGATCGTCGTCAGAAACACGCCGATTAGCCCGCCGCCCACAGCCACCGACATCTTGCCGGTAAAGGTCTGCCCGGAGAAGGTGATCGCCGCGCAGCGCTTGTGGGTGTGGTACTCCGCGTACTCGATGGTGTCGGCAATCATCGACGAGGTGAGGATGTTAGTCATCATCACGAACAGCGTGCTCAGGCCGAGCAGAATAAACAGCATCGTCACCTGTTGATAGCCCACAAACCACATCACCACGCGCACCGCCACGTCCAGCCCGCAGAGGATCATAAACAGCTTCCGCTTCTGCATCCGGCGCGTCAGCATCGGGGCGACCAGGCACAGCACCGCCGCCACGATCCCCATCACGCCAATCGCCATCTGCAGGCTGCCATCGCCCAGGTTGTTGATAAAGAAGTAGATATACAGCCCGCCCGCCACGTTGTGGAACACGCAGAAGAAGAACGACAGCAGGACGATAAACAGCGGCTTGTTCTGGCGCAGATTGTGGAAGGTGTCGCGGATGGTCACCTTTTCCGGGCTCGGCGGCACGCGCTCTTTGATCTGCATAAAGCCGTTGAGCATCAGCGGCAGGCCCACCAGCATCATCACCAGCGCCGCCATAAAGTAGCCTTTATCGTTGCTGTACTGGGCGAAAAACGCCGCCAGCTTCGGGAAGAAGATATTGGCGCAGGCAATCCCGGCGTTCACCCCGAGCATCGCCGCCGTCACCGCGCGGGTGCGCTGGGCGGAGTCGTTGGTCATCACCGACGACATCGACCAGAACGGGATATCGGAGATGGCGTACAGCGTCCCCCACAGGATATACGTCACCCCGGCGTAGAGGATTTTGGTGGTCATGTCCGCTTCGATTTTATAGAACGACAGCAGCGTGACGCCGGTGATCAGCAGCGGGGCGATCAGCAAAAAGTGGCGAAACTTGCCGAACCGGCTGTTAATGGTGTCCATAATGCTGGCAAACAGCGGATCGTGAACCGCGTCCCACGCGCGGGCAATCAGGAAGATAGTGCTCGCCGCCAGCGCCGAGATCCCCAGCACGTCGGTGTAAAAATAGTTAATAAACGAACCCACTAAACCAAAGCTAAAACACTGACCTAAACCATAACCAAAATAAGACCACAGCTCGCGAGACGGGATTTTCATTGTCGTTGCCATTGTTATATGCCTGCCTGGTTGCCCGGCGGTGAACCGCCGGGTCGATATTATTAGTCCTGCGCCTGTGGGGCGATCTTGCGCAGCTGCTGCATCAGGGCGATTTCACGGCGCGAGAACGGAATGCCGTTCTCCTCAAACACGTCGTGGAACCAGAGGCGGCAGTAGTCCGTGAACTCCTTCATCACCACCGGCCACGGCAGCCACGTCTGGGTTTTGCCACGCACCAGCCCCCACTGGTATGGCGCGACCTTCGCCGCGTACATCAGCGGAAGCTGCTCTTCGATGGTGCTGCCAACGTGGCGCGCCAGCCATTCGGTACAGAACAGTGGGCGACCGAGCGCCTGCAGCTGCTGGATAATCGCCGTCATGCGCCCGGTGTGGGTGTAGGCGTGGAAGCTCACCACGTCCGAGAGCGCCAGCGCGGTCTGGTCCAGCGGGTGCCGGAAGAACGTCTCGCCCTCCTCTTCCGGCGGCAGACGCCACGCGCAGACGGTGAGCGGCTGGGTTGGATCTTCTTCACGCACCCACTGGAACGCCAGCTTCATCAGCGCGTGGGCGCAGGTCTCCAGCTTCGCGTCGTACTGCACCTCCTGCGTGCCGGTCGCGAAAATGCCGCGGTTGCCCGGCTCGTTGTAAAGATCCCACAACAGCACGCGCTTATCCTCGCGGAACTGGCGGACAACGTCGCGGATATAGCGCTCAATGTCTGCCCAGCAGTTGGGATCGCACACCTTGTCGCGCCCCGGACTCGCCGCCGCCTGGCTGTTGTGCTTCCCCGGCACCGGCGGCTTTTGCGGGCCGAGATACGGCTCGTCGCCGGAGAAGCCGCAATCGTCCATCAGGGTCAGCATGGTGCTGAAGCCGTGGCCGTCGGCAATCGTCAAAAAGCGGTCGATGCGTGCCATCAGCCCGTCGCGATCGTGCTCCCAGACGATAAACGGCAGGTTGATGCGCAGGGTGTTGTAGCCCGCCTCCGCCGCCCAGCCCAGCTCGCGGTCAATCGTCCCGGCGTCGAAGGTCTCTGCCTGCCAGATATCGGTCCAGTTCACCGCCGTCGACGGCAGATAGTTAAACCCGCACAGCCAGCCCTTTTGCTGATACCACGCCTGTGCCTGCTCCCTGCTCCACTGATCTTTCATTACGCGTCCTCTTACTGATAATATTTAGCTAATAAATATTAGCTGCGGGATAAATGCGCAATTTCCCGCACGAAGAAAAGCGATGCCCCTCACAAAGTTCGCGCTTCGATGAATGAGAAACGTGATCGACGGCGCGTAAGCGTGCGGTTAGGGTATGATGCGAAATCGCGAAAGGGAGAGGACGGATGAAGCGAAAAACGAAAGTGACGATGAACGATATTGCGCGGGCGGCAGGGGTGTCGCAGGCGACGGTATCGCTGGTGCTTAACCAGTCCCGCAACATCAAGCTCAGCGACGACACCCGCCAGCGGGTCATTGGCGTCGCTACCGAGCTCGGCTACGACCGCCTCCCCGCCGTACACGCCCCGCGCAACCAGGAAGAGATCGCCTTGCTGGTGAGCTCCATGCAGAGCTTTGACCCGTTTATCGACGCCATCAGCCAGGCGCGGGAAGCGGCGTGGCGCAACGAAACCCTGCTCACCGTCTACGACTACGGCGACGACGTGGAGCTGGCGCTGAACATCATTCGCCAGCTGGAGAAGCGCAACTGCATCGGGATTATCCTCGCCTCACCGGTCACCACGCTGGTGGACATGACGGCATTCCAGGACTGCACCCGCATCCCGCTGGTGCTGCTCAACCAGCGCGACCCCGGCTCGCCGCTGCTGCCGTCGTTTATTCCGGACGACTACGCCAACGCCTTCCAGGTGACTAAACACCTCATCGCCTGCGGGGCCACGCGCATCGCCCACATTACCGGCGAGAGCTGGATGGAGGCCTCGCGCCAGCGTCTGGCGGGCTACCAGGCGGCATTACAGCAGGCCGGACTCGCGTGCGACGACGGCCTGGTGCGCCAGACCAACTGGCAGTTCAGCGAGTCCTTTACCGCCACGACTTCTCTGCTGGAGCTGACCGAGCGCCCGGACGCCATCTTCTGCGCCAGCGACTGGCTGGCGATTGGCTGCTATCAGGCGCTGGCGGTGAACGGCGTGCGCATCCCGCAGGACATGCTGCTGGCGGGCTATGACGACCAGAAGATTTCCGAACAGCTCACCCCGCCGCTGACCAGTATTCAGCTGCCCTACAGCGAACTGGGACGGCTGGCGGTGGAGTACCTGTGTAATCAGGAAGATGCTGCCACGCACGTGACGCTGGCGGGCAGGCTGAAGGTGCGCGCCTCAAGCCTCGTCTGAGGTAAACACCATGCCCGCATAGGGCTTCTCGCGACACGCCGCCAGCCGCGCGGCGAGGCTGCCCACGTGCAGCTCCAGCTTGTGCCCGTCCGGGTCGAGAAAATAGAACGACGCCCCCTCGCTTTTGTTCTGCTTCCAGACGGTGACGCCCGCCTGCTCAAGCCTTTGCGAGAACGGTTCAAAATCCGCTTCCGCGACGGTAAACGCGTAGTGGGTGTAGTCGCTCTCCTGCGGCGGCACATACTGGCGCGCCTCGTCGTACGACAGGCAGACCCACAGATCGCCGCAGGTGAGATAGGCCCCGGTATTCCAGCGGGCGTGCAGGGTCAGGCCCAGCAGCTCGTGCCAGAAGGTGACGCTTTTTTGCAGGTCGCTGACCGCAAGGGTCAGGTGGTTGAGAGATTGCAGCATGACGTGCCCTTTTGTTTTTCGCGCCGGACGTGGTACGGTAAAGAGATGAACATAAACCACGCCGTGCTCACCGTAAACCGCTGGTGGCTGCCTTCTTAAAGGCGGCACGGAGTAGTTTTCCCCATTTTCAGATAGCCGCCGAAAGGCGGCTTTCACACATCTAAGACCCCTTTCGGCAACTGCACATTAAGGAGTCTTTATGAACACGCAAACCATCCTCACCGGCGACCGCCCAACCGGCCCGCTGCACCTCGGCCACTTCGTCGGATCGCTGCGCCAGCGCGTGGCGCTCCAGCACACGCACAGCCAGTTTGTGCTGATTGCCGACCTGCAGGGGCTGACCGACAACGGCAGCAACCCGCAGAAGATCCGCGACAACATCCCCGAAGTGCTGGCCGACTATCTCGCCGCCGGCATCGACCCGAACCTGACCACCATCTGCCTGCAGTCCGCCCTGCCCGCCCTCGCCGAGCTGACGATGCTGTATATGAACATCGTCACCGTCGCCCGCGTGGAGCGTAACCCGACGGTGAAGGACGAGATTGCGCAGAAAGGCTTTGCCCGCTCGCTGCCGGTCGGGTTTATGGCCTACCCCATCAGCCAGGCGGCGGACATCACCGCGTTTAAGGCCGAGTGCGTGCCCGTCGGCGACGACCAGCTGCCGATGATTGAGCAGACCAACGAGATTGTGCACAAGATGAACAGCCTGCTGCCCGCCCCGGTGCTGCGCCACTGCAAGGCGATGCTGAGCGACACCAGCCGCCTGCCCGGCATCGACGGCAGCGCCAAGATGTCGAAATCGCTGGGCAACACGCTGCACCTTTCGGCCAGCGAAGAGACCATTCACCGTGCGGTCAGCGCCATGTACACCGACCCGAATCACCTGAAGGTGAGCGACCCGGGGCAGATTGAGGGGAACGTGGTGTTTACGTACCTCGACGCGTTTTATCCTGATAAGGACAAAGTGGCGGCGATGAAGGCGCACTATCAGGCGGGCGGGCTGGGTGACCGGGCGTGCAAGAACGAGCTTGAAGCGTGCCTGCAGGAGCTGATTGCGCCGATGCGGGAGCGCAGGGCGATGTATATGCAGGACAAGGGAGAGCTGATGGCGATGCTGAAGCGCGGGACGGAACGGGCGCAGGGGGTGACGCAGGCGACGTTGAGGGAGGTGAAAGTTGGGCTGGGGGTGCCGGTGTTTTGATGACGGCTTAAATAATCATCCCGGCGCAGGGCCGGGATATTTATCAGGCGTTGCGCTTAATCACCGGAATATCGCCGGTATCATTTAACGCGCCCGGAAATGTTTTTAACCACTGAGCGACTTTCTGCTTATTAATATTCACCACACTCATACCTTCCAGGCATCCCCATAATTCTCTTGTATGCTGCGGCGTAATCACAATGCAGTCTTTCATGGCGCGGATTTTTACGGGCATGCCGTCGATAAAGCCCGCTCGGGTTAACCAGTCGCCACCCAACAGAAGGTATTTCATGTCTATGCGTGCATACAGTTCGCAGCAGGCTGCACTGTCCTGCGGCGTTTCCGCGCGGGGATGAACGGGTGCCGCATTGGGCTGGTTACCGTGCAGACGGCGGGCGCTGTTTTTGCGTACCAGCTCGCGGTTTTCAATCATGCCGGTGAAAGCGTCTGATTCTGTTTTGCAAACAGTAAACTCTGGCTTAAAATTCGTCGCAGCCATATACAACTCCATTCTAGTTGGTTGTGGTTAGCGGTATGGGGGTGTTGCAGCACCTTCATATCGCGAATTCTCTCTTTAAATATTCCTTGATACTTCCTTTGCCGTTCGGCGTAATTTCTGTTGCTCATTATACAGGACTGAATATAAATACAGCGGTTTGGTGTGGGGTAAATTTGGAATTTGCGAGGAGGATTCAGGAAATAGGGTTCTTTGCGGTAAGGTCATGTTTTTGTTGATTGCGGGTTGATTGGTCTGGGTTTTGCGAGCATCATCGCAATTATTTACCTTCTTCCGTAACGCGATGGCTTCCAGCAAAACTCTCGAACAGGCAATTGCCGACATCACCATCTGGCGCAAAGGCGAACAGCGTGCGCCGCATAAACCTTTATTGCTTCTGTACGTGCTGGCGAACTATCAGCAGGGGCATGCGCGATTGTTTGATTACGGTACAGAGGTCCACGAACAGTTGCTTAGCCTGCTAGAACGCTTTGGCCCACAGAGGAAGGCGCATTACCCAAATATGCCCTTCTGGCGGCTCAAAGGGGACGGTTTTTGGGATCTGAAGAATACAGAGTTTTGTTCGACCACCGGTAGTAAGCAGCCGCCCGTTAAAGAACTTGTGGAACATAACGTCGCAGGCGGGTTTGATGAAGAACACTTTGCGCTGCTGAATAAGAACAAAAATCTGATCGGCTCGCTGGCGCAGCAGATCCTTGAAGCACATTTTCCTGAAAGCATTCAGGAAGAGATCGCGGATGAGATGGGTTTTGATATCCAGCAGATTCGTAAGGTTCGCGATCCGCTGTTCCGCCAGCAGGTGCTGCGAGCTTATAACTATGAGTGTGCAATCTGCGGGTTTAACATGCGACATGATAACGCCTCTATTGGACTTGAAGCCGCGCATATCAAGTGGAAGCAGTTTGGCGGACCATGTGAGATCCCGAACGGACTGGCGTTGTGTGCAATTCATCATAAGGTATTTGATAAGGGATCGATTGGGCTGGATGAGAGTATGCGGGTGCTGGTATCTGAGGCGGTGAATGAGAACGGGATTGTTGGGCGGCTGTTCTGGGATTTTGCAGGGAAGCAGATTACGTTGCCGATGGTGAAAGGGAATTATCCGCGGGAGGGATTTGTTGAGTGGCATCGGAGGGAAGTGTTTAGAGGATGAGTGCGAAGGCCGGACTCGCCTTTTCTTTTAATTCATTGAAAATTAATGGGTTGTGAGGTTTTATTTTGAGAATTTGCCCCCAAAGTAGGACCTAAAATTGAATACTGCGTGGAAAATCACAAAGTTGCGTGATTATTTTCCAGGTCCGAAACGCATTCCAGAGTAAGGCTTCTCACGGCACTGCGCCAGTCGAGATGCTAAATTACCTCAAATCCATTCCGATTCTTGAAAACTGTATCCCGTTTGTATTCTTGTATTTTTATTTCATAAAACCGGGATCAAATAATTTATGAAAACACATAATTTAAATTTCAAAAGAATATTTGGAATAAATGAAATTACCAGTAACGCAGTGAACACAGTACTGGTAATAATATCATTTAATTCACACCTAATGCCTTGTACACCGCATCCACAGGGTCAGCATAAAAGCTTACCTGGAACTTGGTAAATAACTCAGTCGGTACGGTAGGAATATCCATAGCAGACGCCATAGGGAGCAGTACCTTTTTAGCACCGCTATCGAATGCTACCTGCAGACATGCAGCTAAATCCTGAACGGGATTCGTCACGCCGCCCAATGTCATGCCGCCCAATACGACCATTTGTTCCTGAACCGGTTTTGCCAGCAATATGGAACAGAACGCGATTAACGCGGCCAGACTGGTGGTTGTACTCGGTCCTGTGCTGTGCAGCTCCACCACATGAAGATGATATTCATGTTCAGAGAATTTAGCCGCAGCACTGATACGACCTAAGTTACCTTTGAAGTAGTCAAAACCCACGCGGATCGCTTCTTTCGCTGCTGTATTCGACCCTAAACCTGATACCGCATGTTTGCCATTACCGGCAGTCATCTGCGTTTCAAAACGATAGAGCCCCGTCATGCCAGAATCAGCCTGCGTGACCAGATGCACTACGCCAGGTTTCGGCATTCCAGCAGGAATCAATTCACTGCCACCCTGCTCCGGTACGCTTACAAAGAACTCTTCCAGACTTTCGTTATCGATATAGCTGAAGTTCACATCAAAGAACTCCAGGCCACCGAGTTTCTTAAGCTGCTCTTTAACGCGACGGCGGACCTCCAGTGCATAGGTCAGGCAAACCCGTACATCTTCTTTGTCATACGCGCCGTCTGGGTGCATAAGCTTCAACAGACCGGATACCGTGCGGCGTACGGCAATCACGTCACGCTGATTGAGGTTATTTCCCAGCTTGAAGAATTTATCAATTGCATCGGAGAAGCTACGTTTACGCATCTCGCGCATGTATTCAGCGAGGTAATCCGTAATCAAACCATAGCGATTGGTGAAAAACTCCGGACGCATCTTTGGAATTTCCCAACCAGGAATATAAGCATGGAAGCGGTCAAAAAATGCAGTATCAATCATCGCATCCGGAAACGGTGCAAGCAGATGACTGGTTTTGACCAGCGTGTCCACGCTCTGGTTAATGTTGCCGACAAACACCATGGAGGCTTTACCTTCGATGGAGTCACGACCGCGAGAGAACGAACCTGAAGCCATGTAGTCTTTCATGATCTGTACGCCATCTTTGTCTTTGAAAGTGATCCCTGCCACTTCATCAAACGCGACGACGTCCCACACACCCACAAGACCAATCTGCCGGCTGGCCATGTTGTAAAACAAGTTCGCTACCGTGGTTTGCCCGCCAGATACCAGCAGGGAGTTAGGGGAGCATTCTTTATAAACATGGCTCTTACCGGTACCACGTGGTCCAAGCTCACAGACGTTATAGTTGTTTTCCACAAAGGGAATCATGCGAGTAATCAGATGCCACTTGGTACGCTGTTCAATATTCGCAGGCTCCATCCCGACAGAACGTAACAGCACATCAATCCACTGGTCACGATCAAACTGCTTGCGGGCCTCAAATACCTCGTCCATATCCATATTTGGCATCTGGATCGGCTTCAGTGTGAACAGCGAGAAAGGAGACGTTTTTTGCCCTTCTTCATAAAAGTAGTTCACGGTGATCATGGACCAGATACCACCCGTCAACAGTTTCTCATTGTCTTTCACCATCTGAGACGGCACCAGGGCATCTTTAATACCGAGGTTAGAAAGCTGGGCTTCGTAAACGTCTTTCTTCTGGTTTAGCTTTACCGTGACCTTATCGATAATTTTGTAAGAACCACGCTCGCGAATCAGTGATTTCACTTTTTCTGCTTCATCCGGGCGGACGTAGTTATCAGAAAGAATACGCTTAACCGACTGTAGCCCCTGCTCGACAACCTCATCGTCATCGGAGGCACAGTACATACCGAGTAGATATTCCAGTACGTAAACCGGAACATTAGCCCCTTCTTTAAGTTGCTTAGTCAGATCCTTACGCACCACGCGACCGCGAAAGTACTGATTCAACAATGAATCCAGGTCCTGAGCCAACACAGAGGCCGTTTCCATGTTACTGGCTGAGTTATCCTGCTGTTGCATAACGCCTCACTTAAAAGAAGTCATCCTGAAATGCCAGGTCGATCGTGATCGGGTAGCGACCATACTCTGTTGTGCTGTCCGCATTCTCCAGGATCAGAACATATTTGTTTTTACGATTGAATGCCGTCCCCATGAGTTTCATGGTTACATCGCGGGTGCGTTTACCCATATCTTCGTTATCACTGTCGAAGCATACTGTTTCCGTGCCGGAGACGACCTGGTTGTTTTCATCGACGATAAAGATATTCAGCGTACGCGGCTCATTTAGATCATTCACTGCCGAAGTCTGAATAAAACCAACTTTATCAATGCTGTTAACCAGTTTGATCACCTGATCCCGCGCAACGACGGACACGGGCTGCCGCTGGGGTTGCTTCTCAGCCGCTTTCTTTTCAAGCGCGCGAATCTTCAACACAGGAACACACACCTCCTGCAGCATGGCTCCGCCATGAACGAAACGAGCACCACCTACGAAGTGGAAACGCTGTACCCCTTTGGGCAACAGGAATTCACTCTCATCGCTTGCGCCTGCTGTATCTGCCAGTTTACCGTGCCAGCAAAATTCACTTTCAGGCAGTTGATGACCCACAATAAAACGCTTATTCGCTTCAATCGTGTCTTTAGCTTTACTTTCCAGCTTCGTTTTATCCTGCTCCACCAGCGCTTGTTGTTGGAACAGGAACCCGTGATCGGCGGTAACAAAAATTCGGCTGGCATTAAATCGGCTACGTAAGCGTGAGACCAGATCTTTTAGCTCGGTAATAGCGCTTCGGCAAGCCTCGAATGTTTTATCTTCGGTTGCCGCCTTATCACCCATGGCATCGATAGTGTCGTGCCAGATGTAAACCACGGAAGCGTTACGGATTTGTTCGTTCACTTCCTGATTATTGGCATTCTGCAAGTCCTTTGCTTTCAGCGCTACACCATTCACCTTCGCAAGAATAGCGGCTCGTTTTTCAAACCCGGAAGTGGACATCCCATCGGCGTAGACTACGCCAGAATTATCAGGAAGATAGCTCAACGACTCATGAGGTAACAGTGCAGCCATGCCCAGTTGGGTATAGCTTGGGAGCACTCCGGTCTGGGAGCGCAGCTCTGCGCTGAAGTGCTTCTCATGGTTAATATGCCTGCCCAGCTCTTCCGCCACTTCATAGCGCAGTGCATCCGAGATCACGACAAAAACGCGTTTCACCTGAGAGGTGTCAAACTGACGTTTAACATTCTCTTTATAGAAATTGCGCTGCAGTGGTATGCCAGTAAATTGCCATACCTGCATACGTTTTTCCGCATCCAGCAGTTTGTTCCAGCCGCGACTCAGCTCGGCCAGATACCAGTTGCTGTACAACTCTTCAATGAATTTATCCAGTTCATGCAGGATCATCGCCCCTTTGCTGTGCACCGGTGCAGCATATTCATTAAACAAACGATAGGTCTGATCGAAGCGATAAATTTCGTCGCAGTAGGCCTTCCAGAACGCGCCTGTATCGGGGAAATTAAACCCGTCAGTGTAGCGGTTACGCAAATTCAGCAAACGTTCCGCCTGACGAATAGCATTCCAGATAGAAAGATACTCTGGACGTGTCTGGCTCCAGTATTTAGCACTGCGCTCAGATACCAGTGCTTTAAACGCATCTCTGTCCAGAGTGGTGCTCTCTTCCTGCAACTGGGTCACCAGACCACGGATAATAAGTTGTTCAATGGCCTCGAAGGTTTCACATTTTGCCAGGGCGTACGGTGAGCTGTAGTTGTAGTACTCTTTTGGCTGCAGTGTTTGTTGCAAATCCTCTGCACAATAATCGTATTCTGCTTTATAGCGACGATCGTTGCGCCACGCCCCCATAAAGGCCAGTGAAGAGGCTCGTCCAGCCGCAGTTGTCAGCACATTTTTACTCAACCAGTCACGATGCGCTTCATCACCTTGCGCCCAGAGATCGGTACAGAACAGTTTTAGAAGCAGGTTATCCAAGGAAGGAGATTCAGATTGGTACCCGAGCTCAATGCGAAGAATCTCCCAGAGTACCTCATCCAGGCCAAGCTTCTTCAGTATGGCGAAGGTGTTCTCTAGCTCGCTGTCATCTTGCTGCCGTGCCGCGACAAATTGCTGAACCAAAGCAAACAGAATCTCTTTGGTTTCAAAAGTACTGGCCCCGACTACCACCGCCAGCATTTTCTTATCGAGAGAGTTTTCCGTTTCCCGTTCGGTAACCCATCCCTTCAGGATCTGAGTTCGCTTGACGGTAAAGAAGGCTTTGCGCAGCTGAATATGTTCGCGTAACCCCAACTGCGGGATACCCAGCGAATGCAAAGTGATCGCCGCATAATCAGCGTGGAATTCGGTGCTATAAAGGCGGATATCCAACAACCAGTCCTGCTCGCGAGCAGGAACCTCACAGGTGAAATAGAGTAAAAATTTCTGCGCAGGCTCGTCGATTTCGAGTCGTTTTTTTGTTGCGAGCACAGAAACGCCGCGCATATCCAGCAGCGTAACGTTGTCGAGATCCAGCTCATTGAGCGAATCGGTAAAACGTTGTTCCGGGTCGTGCCAGAAGACGATACGGTGATATAAGAACTTGTCAGTAAGTCCAGCAACTAATTCTTTACTTTGCAATTTATAATCCCATTCTCACCCAAATCGGGGATAAATCATTAGGAACTGGAAGCGTCCTAAATAGATCCTTTTGACGTTGTTCCCTGCCACGCTGTCCCAAGAAACTCGTCAGAAGTGGATCAACAAACTTTTCAAAGAAGAGTTTGCCATGAATACAGATGGACAATTGTTCAGATAGAGAAAGACTCTCGACCTGCGCCTTGCGCCGCTGTATTTCTTGGGCAAGGTTTTCTGGATTAATTAAAGCTCCCCAAGAGCGCAAAATTCGCTCAACCTCTGCATCTTGCTGAACGGTATCAACATCAAGCAGTGCTGAGTTAAACCCAGCAGCACGAAGGCGTTCCCAAAGGGGATTAACGACATACCAAATCGCGGAATGGTTAAGCCAACGTTGCGCTTCCTGCACAAACAGGCTGGTGAAAGCGGGCTCTCCACCTTCAATACGTGCCTGATGTTTTGGCTGTAACGCCTCCCAGATTTCAGAAGGATTGACCAGATAGCTCTCAATACAGAATCTGGGTAGAAACATAAGGCGAGGATGTTCTTGCTCTAGCTGCATAATCTTTTCTTCAGACCATTCATCGCGATCGATAAGGCCATACCAGGTCTTTTCTAATGCGAGAATATCCAGGACATTCTGTTTTTTGTTAGCTTTAACCAATACCCATTGCTGTTCCCAACCAGGATTATGTTTGGTCAACAGTTGCCGAAATGCTGCTATGTCATCCACTCCTTCCAGTACGAGGACTTGTTTATCAGGAAAGGCAGCAAGATCACGGTCTTTGATATCTTGAATTAATTTATCAATCTTTGCCATGATGTACTTCCTTGAGTCGACTCAAATCTGTCCTGATTCCTAGGTTCTCGTACCTTTCCCAAACATCAGTGGCGTGGGAAGTCAAAATGAGTTGGCCACGTTTTTTCTGGATAATGTTTTCTAATGTCGCAAGCAGAGGTGGAACCAGAGAAGGATGAAGATGTAGGTCCGGTTCATCAATTAAAACGACCCCGCCCGGCTGAAGCCAGCGTTGAACCATAAAAAGCATGATCAAGACCTGATGCTCACCAGAACTCAGTTCATCCAACGTATGAGTTTCACCGTTAGCAAGTTTGACCTGCTGACGCTGCCCTGGCTGAATATCTTCTTCAATGACTTTGCCTGAGAAAAACTGATTCAGAGTTCTCATCATCTCAGGATACTGATCGGGGAGCGTCGCTTTCATGTTGAACAGCGATGCTTCCAGCTGATCTTTCCAGTCCGTTGATGGAGAGTAAGTCGCCAGCCAGCGTTGGCTTAAATCATCCTGAGATAAGGACGATATATTTTTTTGCGGGGACACCCAGCGTCGCTCATCTGCGTCGAGATAGATAATATTTGGAGCATCAACGTACTCACTGGTAATCAGTAAACGTTGTCTAATCTGAGACCATTTATCAACAAGATAAGGGGCAAGTGACGAATGACCTGTCCCAGTGCTCCAGACACCTTTACTTAAGTTTATGCGTGTCGAGCGACTGCCAAAGGTTTCTCCAGCCCAGGAAATATCAGGATGTTCAATGATTAATTCTTCGACCCATTCCTTATTACCGAAATAGACGCCCACTTTTTCATCCCCAAGAAACTCCATATCCTCAAGAACAATAGCTACTCCATCCCAACGGCGCAGCCATTTCTTGGGTTCCATTCTGAGCGGCATGAAATCCCGCTGATCAAGCCAATAACCCAAGGCATCCCACAGCATAGCTATACCACGAAGCAGCGTCGATTTACCGCAGCCGTTCGGGCCGGTAAGGAGAACGTTTTCCTCTATTTCTCCCGTCCAGTCGTTTTTAAAGCTAATTTCCGCATTGCGTAATGGGCCAACACTCTGCGTATAAATCGCCGCTATTTTCATCAAATCTCCTCAGGTGCGCTACCGGTAATGGCTTTTACATCCGCCAGCAGATCGCCAAATTTGCCGTAGTTAACCTTAACGCCGTCATCCAGATCAATAGTGATACGTCTATCAGCATAGTGACGCAAGCGATCGTCAAAATTGCGTAGCTCGTTGAATTTTTTGGTCAACCCATCCAGCTCTTTTTTCAGACGCGTGGTGGCAGCACCAGATTCCGCATTCTTCAACTGATCGCTAACCAGATCGATATTGCCCTGATAACGCGCCAGCAGTGGAACCGCGTATTCGGTACGTATACGCGACAGCGTGCCTTCATTATAACGGTGCAGATACACCAGGCACTCAAAAGCTTTCTCTTTACCGGAGCTGAACAGCCAGTAAATCGGGCGTTTTTTGTACATTTTCATATGATCTTTCCAGAACTGAGTGGAAAGATAGCGACGGATGGTATCCAGCGAAGATTCGCCTTTTTTCGGCTTGATTGCGTACAAGCAGAGACTTTCGGCGATGAAATCGAGGTTTTTCTGTAGGTGTTCTGCACCCCAAATGGTGCGGACAAACTCTTTCACACGCGCTGTAATATCGTCGTCGAACCAGTCGGTATCCATTAATGGCAGGATACCGTCTTCATCGGCAGGGAAGATCGTGTAAGCACCTTCAGCGACTAATTCAGCAAAGCCTTTGTTGGCTTCGTGGGCGTAAACCAGACCTTCACGATCGAGAGAGTATCGACCCATTTGGCAGCCAATAATGAAGCTTATAAATTCAACTAAGGTATCAGACTGCAATCGGTCAAATAATAAACTATCATTTTCATCCTTAAGGGAATACTGATAATATGGGTTTACAGATAGTGTAATTTGACTGAGTGGTATACTTTTATCGTAAAAATCATCAACCCCATAGGCTTTTAGAAATAAACTGTTAATCGCCTCTTCATTCTTTTGTACTTGAGCGATATCCATTTTATTATTGCTTATCATTGTTTTATAAGACTGAGATATTGTTGCTTGTTTAGTAGCAATTACTGGTGACAATTTAAAATCCCAAGATGTTTCTTTCTTATCCCAGTCTTTTTTGGTTACTCTAATGTTTTCGAGAGTATATTTTATCACCAATTCTTCTTGGAGTCCATGTGGAAAAGGCAGCTTACGAAAATCTCCTGGTTGAAAATGCATCGTTGCATTTATAACTTTAGATATATCATTAGCAAAATTTGTATTTAGCATTGCTAATGCAAGGTAATGCCCATCATTTTTTACCGGAAATGCACAATGCCCTGCGATATCAAAAACTGCACCTTTCTGTAAAAAGCGGGCCCCTAATCGGCCTGAACTCAAATCCGTCCAGGTTGTACCTTCTTTAAAATAGCAATCTTCTGAAGCACAATTATTGCCTGTATTTTTAAGGGCACTTCTTGCGTCATTATCGTAGCGAATCACCAGTGTAATATTACCAAACCATTTTCTGTAAGCCCCTCCTTTGTTATATGGAAACCAGCGACAACCACTATTAACAGCATTGTTCCAGTCGGAAGCATCATATTTTATTTTATCATGAACTACTTCAAACCATTGACGGGTAAATAAATCATTATTGCCACTCGTCATCCCCGCACGAGAGTTAGCTACTTCAGTTACCCTAGTTGAGGTAGAAAAAACATCAATTATTTCTTTAGGAAGCCAATATGCTATTGGACAGCCAGGGATTTTTTTAAAATTATTCTGAGTGGTTTTATCGGAACGTTCTTTTTGCTCAAGCAAAGCATTTTTCTTTTGCTCTTCATTACCTTCAATTAAGCGGAAAAATACTGGTTGGTAACTTTCAGTAGTGTGATTATTAATCACCCATGCTGTCGCTTGAACCACCTCTCCAGAAATTTCCCCAAACGCCCGAGCGCCTAAATGTGCCATCGTAATAAGGGTTTTATTATCCAGCAACCATCCACGAAACGCTTCATAGCTGGACAGGAACATCCATGACTGCATATTCACTTGCGCATTAAAGCCGTTATCTTTGAGCAAAGAAAATGCATGTTGCATAAACATCGCAAACAAATCCGATTTACTGTCCGGGAATTGCTTTTGAGCAAACTCTTTCAGCTCGCCATTCATCCCTTTCCCACCCATATAAGGTGGATTCGCCACCACCGCATCATAACGCTGCGCCAGGATCCACGCCTGCTGGATATACGGGATCAGCTCTGTCGCTGCTTCCTTCTGCTGAATATCGCCCTCAACAACCAGACGATACAGCCCATCCAGAAACGCTTTTAACGCCACTTCATCTTCATGAGAGACGTGAATCAATGAGCCCAGCGTTTTCGCGCTGGTGAACAATGCCAGTGTGCGCATCAGCAGCTTATACTCCGCACTGTCAGTATTGGCCAGTGCCGGCCCTTCGCTGAACATATCTCCCATGCTGCCGCGCAGCACTTGCTGGTGAAAATTCAGCTTGGTCCACAGCTCAGCGATATCCAGCTTATTTTCCTGCAGGGAAACAATATTCAGCCTCACGCTGCGACTCAGAATACGACGGTCATCCTGGCGGGCCAGCATCAGCATTGCAAATCCGGAAAGCTGCGCCGCACGGTCGTCGATGTCTAGGCCGAAGAGATTGTTTTCCAGAATCAGCTGCGGAATGTCACGGGTACGGTAACCGCGCTCTTCGTAAATGGCCTTCAGCACGTTATAGGCTTCAGTCAGGATATGCCCGGAGCCGCAGGCCGGATCCAGCACCTTCATGCTTTCAGGCTCAATGCTTGATGGGGTGATAGCTGCCAGCTGTGCCCGCACTTCCGGCGTTTGCTCCGCTGGCTCAATGTAGTACGGCATTTTACCTTTCAGGCTCGAGTCCGGGTAGGTTTGCAGCCACTGGCGGCCCACCGAGTTCTGCACCAGATACTGCACAATCCAGTTCGGGGTAAACAGCTGAGTGGCGGCGGGAATATCTTCGCTCTTCACCACCTTGCCGATCACATCGTCTTTTTTCTCGGAAATATAAAACTGATACAGCCAGCCGATCACTTCGACCTGCTCCCAGTCCTCCTCAGGAATAATATCTACCAGCCCGCGCAGAATGGAGTCGGTGCGAGTCAGGTTATCCGGCAGTACCAGTTCGATATCATCATTGACAGCTTCGAACAGGAAAGGCATCGCGCCGTGCAGCGCATGACACTGCGCCCGTAGCAGTTCACGGTACAACTCTTCGTCACGATCGCCCGCCAGCTTCATCTCCACCAGGCGCGCTTTGTCCAGCCCCAGAGCATCAGCCACTTCCGGCACATGATCCAGAACCTCAAAACCATCTTCCAGCGTCGGGTGAGACAGCATACGGAAACCGTGATCAAGATAGCCGTGCAGCTCCATATAGCGAATAGCGCAGAAGCGGTTAAACCAGGTGTAAGCGATGTGCTCCACCAGCACCTCGTAACCCCGCTTTTCGGCACGCTTGACCAGACGCTCACGGCGTGACGCCAGTGATTTATCCAGTGAGAACTGACCATAACGCACGCTGTCGCCAAGATCGGTTGCTTGCGCAATTTGCAGGTTGCCTTTTTTATCGGCCTCAATACCCAGAGTGGTCAGTTTTTGCATGACTGCACCACGGAACTGTTTACGTGCCACCGGGGCATATTTTTTGATGTTGGACGTATTCATATTCAATCCCAATAAATTCAATAAACATGCTGGCGTTCAAATAACGGGCATATTTTAAATTTATTAAAAGCCAGAACTATTGGAGAACTGGCTTGTTGATAATTTAAATTCAAATTTCTTCAGGTGCACTGCCGGTAATGGCTTTTACATCCGCCAGCAGATCACCAAATTTGCCGTAGTTAACCTTAACGCCGTCATCCAGATCAATAGTGATGCGTCTATCAGCATAGTGACGCAAGCGGTCATCGAAGCTACGCAGCTCGTTGAATTTTTTGGTCAGCCCATCCAGTTCTTTTTTCAGACGCGTGGTAGCAGCTCCCGATTCAGCACTCTTAAGCTGATCGTTTACCAGGTCGATATTGCCCTGATAGCGCGCCAGCAGCGGAACTACGTATTCGGTACGCATACGCGACAATGTGCCTTCATTATAACGGTGCAGATACACCAGGCACTCAAATGCTTTCTCTTTACCAGAGCTGAACAGCCAGTAAATCGGGCGTTTTTTGTACATCTTCATATGATCTTTCCAGAACTGAGTGGAAAGATAGCGGCGAACGGTTTCCAGAGAAGACTCACCTTTTTTCGGTTTGACTGCGTACAAACAGAGACTTTCGGCGATAAAGTCGAGGTTTTCCTGCAGATGTTCCGCACCCCACACGACGCAGACAAACTCTTTAACGCGCGCTGTAACATCGTCATCGAACCAGTCTGAATTCATTAATGGCAGAATGCCATCTTCATCGGCAGGGAAAGTTTTATAGGCACCTTCGGCGACTAGCTCCGCGAAACCTTTGTTGCCTTCGTGAGCATAGACAAGACCTTCTCGATCGAGGGAGTAGCGACCCATCTGACAGCCGATAGTATATGAAATAAGCTCTGCGATAGTATCGCTTTGTTGAATGATTTTGAGCTCAGCTTCGTTGTTTTTACTACCATATCGAAAGTGCGGGTTATTATTTAAAGTTACTTCGTTTAAATTTACGTAGGGAGCTAGCACTCCCTCTAAACCATATGCTTCAATGAAAATTCTGTTATTTTTTTCCTCTAAATGTTGCATTTCAAACATACTATCTTGCCAATTTTGTTTAATTGAATGGTAGCAATGAGATAACACAGTCTGTTGAAATCCGAACTGAACTAAGGGGTTAGATGAAAAATCCCATGATGTCTCGTAAGAATCCCAGTCTCTTTTAGATATTTCGATCAAACGACGAATAACGTTAACATCACCAACACCACTTTTATAAGGTAACTGAGATACCGTCCCAACAAGGAAATGTAGAGTTGGACTCAAAATACTCATAAAATAAAATGCTAATTTTGACGACAAATATCCCAATAGTTGTTCAGGTTCTTTTGCAAACGCAGATGGTCCTTCAACGTTTATTGTGTCTATATTTCGTAATAATCTTGCACTAAATGAGGTTGACGATGTGTGTGACCATGTGGCACCGTTTAAAAACCACTTATCTAAGTTTTGAGGGCGAGCAGATTTAGAATTCCGGATATCTTCCCCATCGTTTTCCCAATTCAGAATGTAGTCAATATTCCCATACCACTTTCTAAACTCACCGCCTTTACGATGGAAAAACCATTTAAAACTCCCTCTATTATTAATGTCGCTATATTGTGAAAAAACCCCATGATAATTGACCTCATGCCATTGTTTCAGGTGAACATCATTATTTCCTGTTTGCAATCCCGAACAAGCATGATGCGTCTCAATCAGTGAAGGTAATTTTTCAAATGAGGAATAAATAGATTTATCAATATCATAAATAATCGGGGAGCCAGGGATTTTTTTGAAATCATCAGCCACAACATTATCAAAATAGTTAGTTTTCTTAAATAATGATTGTTGTTTTTGTTCTTCATTCCCCTCAACTAAACGAAAGAACGTAGGTCGGTAGTACTTCGCGTGATGTTTTCTAATCACCCATGCAGTAGTCTGAACTACCTCTCCCGAGATTTGCCCAAATGCCCGCGCACCTAAATGCGCCATGGTTATAAATGTTTTATTATCCAACAACCAGTTACGTAGCGCTTCATAGCTCGACAGGAACATCCACGACTGCATATTCACTTGCGCGTTAAAGCCGTTTTCTTTAAGTAAAGAAAACGCATGCTGCATGAATATCGCAAACAGATCCGACTTGCTGTCCGGGAATAGTTTTTTAGCAAACTCTTTCAGCTCGCCGTTCATTCCTTTCCCCCCCATATATGGCGGATTTGCCACCACAGCATCATAGCGCTGCGCCAGTATCCACGCCTGCTGGATATACGGGATCAGCTCTGTCGCCGCTTCTTTCTGCTGAATATCACCCTCAATAGTCAGACGATACAACCTATCCAGAAACGCCTTTAACCCCGCTTCATCTTCATGTGAAACCTGAATCAGCGATCCCAGCGTTTTCGCACTGGTGAACAATGCCAACGTACGCATCAGCAGCTTATATTCCGCGCTGTCGGTATTGGTCAGTGCCGTCCCCTCTGCAAACATATCTCCCATGCTGCCACGCTGCACCTGCTGGTGGAAGTTCAGCTTGGTCCACAGTTCTGCGATGTCCAGCTTACTTTCCTGCAGGGAAACAATATTTAGACGAACGCCACGCCCCAGAATACGACGGTCATCCTGGCGGGCCAGCATCAGCATTGCAAAACCAGACAGCTGTGCGGCACGGTCGTCGATATCGAGGCCGAAGATATTGTTTTCCAGAATCAGCTGCGGAATATCACGGGTACGATAGCCGCGCTCTTCGTAAATGGCCTTCAGTACGTTATAGGCTTCAGTCAGGATATGCCCGGAGCCGCAGGCCGGATCCAGCACTTTAATGCTTTCAGGCTCAATGCTGGATGGGGTGATAGCTGCCAACTGTGCCCGCACTTCCGGCGTTTGCTCCGCTGGCTCAATGTAGTACGGCATTTTGCCTTTCAGGCTCGAGTCCGGGTAGGTTTGCAGCCACTGGCGGCCCACCGAGTTCTGTACCAGGTACTGCACAATCCAGTTCGGGGTAAACAGCTGAGTGGCGGCGGGAATATCTTCGCTCTTTACCACCTTGCCGATCACTTCGTCTTTCTTATCGGAGATGTAGAACTGATACAGCCAGCCGATCACTTCGACCTGCTCCCAGTCTTCTTCAGGAATAATGTCCACCAGCCCGCGCAGAATGGAGTCGGTGCGAGTCAGGTTATCCGGCAGTACTAGCTCAATTTCATCATTGACTGCTTCGAACAGGAAAGGCATTGCCCCGTGTAGCGCATGGCACTGGGCAAGCAACAGTTCACGATATAGCTCTTCATCGCGATCGCCTGCCAGCTTCATCTCCACCAGTCGCGCTTTGTCCTGCCCTAGAGCGTCAGCCACTTCCGGCACATGATCCAGAACCTCAAAACCCCCTTCCAGCGTCGGGTGAGACAGCATACGGAAACCGTGATCAAGATAGCCATGCAGCTCCATATAGCGAATAGCGCAGAAGCGGTTAAACCAGGTGTAAGCAATGTGTTCCACCAGCACGTCGTAGCCCTGCTTTTCTGCTCGTTTGACCAGACGCTCACGGCGTGAAGCCAGTGATTTATCCAACGAGAACTGACCATAACGCACGCTGTCGCCAAGATCGGTTGCTTGCGCAATTTGCAGGTTTCCCTTTTTATCGGCCTCAATACCCAGCGTGGTCAGTTTTTGCATGACCGCATCGCGGAACTGTTTACGTGCCACTGGGGCGTATTTTTTGATATTTGACGTATTCATGTGAAGTCCTGAAAAGGGCAGACAACATCTGCCCTGAAAATGGGGAAATTACTGAAGCTGAACGCGTTCGCCTGCGTTAATAGCATCCATTAGCGTTTTACGGAGTTGTTCCAGCGCTTTGTCTACCTGTTCGGCGTTATCCAGCGTTGTCACACCCGCAGCTCGTTCCATCGTTTTACGCGTGTTCACGTAGATGGTCTTTTTCAGCTTGGGTTCAGGCTTAGCTACTGGATCGATAATCCCTGGCTGAGGGACAGTTTTTGGTTCAGGCACTTTCTTACGCTGTTCTTCAACCCAGCCGTTCAGTCGTTCGTTTGCTTTGAATTGTAGCGCTCGAACCTCAGCCTGTTCTTCCATAATCTGTGGGATCAGGCCGTTCTGCTCCACTTTCTTACGCGATTGCTGCATCGGGTGTAAAAGCGAGTGCTGCAAGTCAGCAGGGACGTGCATCTCCTGCATGCTTTGCTTCAGCTCATTGATATGGTTATCTATCTGCTGCAGCGCATGGCTTCGGTATTCTTCCACCAGACGCTGGTTGATGGTTTCAACGGTTTCAATCAGCGGAATAATCCGGTGTAGCTCTCCGTAAGGTCGTGCCTTGCTGTAGATACCTTCCAACTCCTGCAAAGCCTTTTGGGCCGTTTCGTCTTTATCCAGCGCGTTACGGTTAGCTTTAAAACTTCCATTCAACGCCATACTCAAGCGCTGCCATGTGGCGTATTGGTTTTTGTAGAAGCTGACCAAATCGTCCCAGTCTTCCGAGAAATCTTTAAGATCGTCAGCCGCTGCGGTGATTTTTTCAATGACCGCGTATTCCTCTTTCTCGTTGAGAATCCCGTTCAGCAATACCAGCCCTTCTTCTATCTCTTTACGGCCAGGGTTTTGTCCACTCTCTGCACGAGTTTTAAAAACGGTCAGTTCGCTCTTCCAGCGGCCAAAGAGTTCGCGAATATGAGATACCAACGACTGTTCTTCACGCTCGTTAAACGGCTCTCCGGCAATCTCAGCCATCAGCTGCGCAGCTTTAGTCAATTGTGCTTCGTCATGGCGACGAACTTTATGCAGACGCAAATCGCTGTAACGACGTGAATTATTAAACGCATCCCACGCCTGCTTCAGTGCGATTTCACTGCCTTGTAGAGTGAAGCTGTATTTTCCGCTACGCGCCAACCGAGCAACCAGCAATTTGACTTCATCTTCCGGCCAGCCAAATGGGCGACGGCCAAAAGTGGTGAGTATATCCCGCAGGTAAACTGGCTTATGAGTCTCAATACTCATACTGATCCAGTTATCCACTTCACGCATTGCCTCAGGATTGGATTCCTCCATTTCCCCGATGTCGAGCTGGGTATCATTTTCTACTGTCAACAGCGCGTGAGTTTCACGATTTACGTCTCCGGTGCTAAGACGCAGCAATTTTAGTTTAGAGAAACTGTTCTCGATAACGTAACCGCAGGCTGCATCCACGATAGCTAACGGCGAAGAGGATTTCTTATCCAGCCGTTCGCCCAGCGCCCAGACATCAGCTTGAGCCAGCAAGCCTTCAATCTGCGCCTTCAGCGTTTTTTCGCGCATGCCATTTTCACGGCCTTTTTCTGCCAACAGCGTTGCCTGTTCCGGACGCTGTCCGCTTTGCTTGCTAAGGAAGGCTTTGGTCTGTGCGTACATGGTCAGGTCTTGCCAGGTACGAGCCTCATCAGGCAGACAAATTAAGATGCAGTCCTTACTGTCCGTCATCAGCAGACTATTAGAATGCGCACCCTTATAGCTCTCGTAGTTCGAGTCCAGTGGCGTGAGCACCTTAACCACCAGATCGTTAAGATTCGCACCATCCAGCGGATGTCCGTTACAAAAACGACTGATATCAAAATCCTGCTTATTGGCCGGATAGCGATATCTTTTGTTTTTCAGGATCTCTTCGAAAATGATCGTTGAGAGTTGCTTATTGATGGTGGTGAATTCCACGTCAATATTGCGGATTTCGTTTTCAATCTCTTTTTCTTCGTTAGTGAGAAAAACAAATTTGTCATCAATACGCGAGATCAGCATCTCAGCCTGCAGACGATTAAGACTGGCTTCAATCTGTCGACGGAGTTCCACTTTATCAGTATCAATACGCTCAATAGAGAGCGTGACGAGATTGTCGAGAGTACTTTTCAGCACATCGACGTAGCGGATCAGGAACAGCGTCTTTAGTAGTTTGCCGTCAAACTCCGTCAGTGACGGAGACTGGCAGGCCTGAATAATAGTGCGGCTAACTGCAGGTTCCAGGAAGCTTTCAATCGCTGAGTAAAAGCGCCAGAACGGGACCAGACTATCCAGACCATCGGCAGAAATCTGGACTGCAGCTGACTGGAAGGCATCCAGCAAAGAGCGTTCCCCCATTGCCAACTGCTTACCTGCGGCCCCTTTGGTACGGATTGATTCAAAGACCTTTTGCAGGATCTGGTAATGCCACGGTACAAACGGATAGTTATCCACGAACTCGCGGCTGTTTGTATAGGCTCGCAGCGTAGCTGTCGTTGTCGTGTCAAACGCCAACTGGTTACGCAGAATATCGCCTTTTTCCTGCCAGATAGCTTCCAGCGCCGGTATTGCCGCATCAGTTTTCACCAGCAAACGTTTCTGAATAACTTCTGAGGTATTCGAGCTGGAGAGTTGTAAGCGCGTTGAGAAACGCCCCTGAATCTTGGAGAAATCCTGACCATCGCGACTGCTCATACCGCCAATGGCGGCATTAATGTCGGCCTGGGAGGTCACAATCACCCATGCGCGTCCACCGCAAATAACGCCCAGGTTTTCGGTGATAGTTTGCAGCTTCAGCATCATCTGTGCATCTTTACCAATGAACTGCCCAACTTCATCGACCATAAACAGAATGTTGCGGTTGCCTTGACTATCCAGCCACTCTTTAACCCACGTACAGAAATTTTTGATATCCAGAGGGAAGTTCTTATCAAGTTGCTCGATCCACTGGCGAGAAGACTCTTCACTCTGGCCTGTAGCAACACTCAGCGCCTTAGCCATCTGATCGTTTATCATCAGATAAACATCACGTTCATCTTCCCAACGAGAGCCGGTGATATCCGCAAAGGCGGCTTTAAAGGTATCAAACTGCCCACGCTTATCGAGCTCACGTTCCAGGTGTGCAATATGTGGGAAGTCCCCACAATAACCAGCCAGTTCGTTAAAGACTTTCAGAAAGACTTTGAGAATGGCATCAACGCCATCTTCGACATTAGCGCGTGAGTCAATATTGAATAGTACGACATCAGTCGGATGCTGAACCGATTTCCGAATATCGGCCAACAGCAGTGCATCATCAATTTTCTCTTCAAAGAAGGAGAGCGCATTACGCGTGACGCCATTGTGGCTAACTTCGCGGTTCGCCAGCAGATAGGAAAGGATCTTAATGAAGTGTGATTTACCGGACCCAAAGAAGCCTGAAACCCAGACGCCCATTTTATCGGCAAGCTGTAATCTGCCGGGTCCAGTAGCTGGGGCATAGACTTCAAAGAACTGACGCAGGTGGCCATCGAGCTCCCGAGTGATGACGTACTCATCCAGTTCTATCCAGGCGCTTTCGTCGTCGGTCTGCTCGGCTTTAACTACGCCGTTAATATTACGTTTTAGCGGTTTCTCAAAAATTTTTTCTATGTTCATTGCTGTCGTCTTTTAACGAGGAGTCAAAGTCGCCGCAGGTCCGGTTTCTGGTACCAGTCTGAAGGCGCGGTAATAGTTACGCGAGTTAATGCCTGAGAGTGGAGAAAGATCATATCCACTGTAGGTGCCAGGATAGAACATCAGCAGTGGTGTAAACCCCATCACGTCCTGAAGTGCGCTCATAAGCTCATGACCGCGAACCAATGGCCAGGCGTTACCGAGGCCCGTCAGAATGACAAATTGCTGTGCCGGAAGATCGACCGTACGCGCAATATATTCCGCGATTTTTTTTTGGCTTAGTGGGGCTGCCAGATGCTTTTTCAGTGTCTCAAGGCCAAGCTCAGGCTCCCGCTGGCAGATACGGTCAAAGAGCTTACGTTCTTCAAGCATATCGATGATAACCTGGAAGATATTGAGTGTTTTATAGGTATATTTTTTATCCAGTTTTTTGAATAAAAAGTGTAAATACTCGCGGACCTGAAGCTCCTGCTTCGCCGGATAGTCAAAGATCCAGAAGCCAATCTCGTTGCCGGAGCCTTGGTTTTTCAAAAAACGATCGTCGCCGATACGTTCTTCTAACTGTTTTAAACGATATTCAAGGATCGGATCATTCATGCTTTACCCTCCAGAACAGGAAGCAATTCGGCTTTGTTTAAACGATGCAAGGCCGTTGCAACATCTGGTAGAAGGAAAACGTTTTGTAAGTTCCGGCGGCGTGGGCTATCCAGGTAACCTGCTTCTGCAAGCGCCTTAATCAGATTGTTACCCATTTTTTGGATAGATGAATCAGAGAATGCAGCCAGCTCCGGGTGCAAACGAAGATTCTCATCCACAAAATCACCCCAGCAATTTAAACCAAGCTTTTCTTTAAACTGTTGGCGAGCCGGATTTACGACATCAGCAATAAACTCCGCAACAACTGGCGACTGTATCATCAACGCAACCAACAGCATCTGCAGACGTTCGCTTTCACTGCCATTAGCAATCAGTTGCCAACACTCACGATCCAGGGTCATTAATCGCAGCCTTAAGGTTCTGGCATAACGATTTGCGGTACTGGTGGAGGATGCCTGAAGAATATTTTCATTGATTATTTGCTGCTGCCAGGTCGTTTCATCTGGCTCAGATAGCAACAGCTCAGCAATGGTTCGGCTCTCTCGGACCATCAACGAACCGCCCAGCAGATCGCCAATCCAGCGTTTGTCATTTTTTTTCATGGTGTTTGTCATCAAAAATCCGGAATGCTGCTCGCAAAAAATCAAGTAATGATTGTAATCGGCCCGCAGGTGATATGCCATGGTTAAGACCCGAACAATGATGTGATTTATTGATGCAGATTATCGACTGATCCTGATCATAGATTTAGAGCGTAATTTCCGGTTTGATGCCTTCACGAAAGTCTCGTATTGAGTGAGTTTATGGATCGTAACCAGAGGTAAACTACAATGTCGAAAGTAAATAATCCGGGATTTGTCTTGTCACCTTACTCGCAGAAGAAAATCCTCAAGGCACTAGGAAGTCGCCAAGAAAAGACGGACGCTACAGCTAAACGGCATGGAAAACCGACCCGCTATAATATTGCAACCAGCGATTATGATAATCTTGTCAGCGGTGAGCACGGTCCGCTGATCCTGAAGGTCAGAAGGGGGAAAATCGTTACAGAAAAACATTACTGTGCCGAATGCCACAGCTACATCAGCCCAATCAGGGCATATGCCGACAGCAACTATGGGAAAGTGCATCTTTGTACACCTTGCCATCTTGCAGCGTTCAACCGTAGCTTTGGACACGCGGATGCTATGCCGCTCAAGCTGGACCATGCTCATGCACATAGGGGAAAGTGGTAACGATAATATTGCCAGGGAATTGTTAAGCGTCCTGTTTAACATTTTGCTTTTCAAACTCAGCAGGGAAAGAACCAGTTATATGCAGAATGTTCAAGCAATATCGATTGTTATTTATCACCAATAAATTCGATTTTATTACGTTTGGTGATGAGTAAATTTAGATGAATATAGACACAAAAAAAGCCGCCCTTAAGCGACTTTGATTTGCATCTTTTGGTGCCGAAGGCCGGACTCGAACCGGCACGTATTTCTACGGTTGATTTTGAATCAACTGCGTCTACCGATTTCGCCACTTCGGCACTGAAGGGGATGCGGAAACGTTGTGGATTATACCTGTCGCGCGCCGCCATGCAAGCGACGACGCGCTAAACCCGCGCTAAGTGCCCAAAAAACCAGCGCCCTTCGTCAGTCCAGCTCAGACACCGCCAGCCGAATCACCCCTGCCGCCTTCTGCTCCGGCAGCGCCAGCACCTTCGCCCACATCTCCTGCACCATATCGCAGGAGAGCTTCTCTTTGCCCGCCGCCTTCTCCGGCATCTGCAGCAGCTGGATGTCCTCGCCGTACTTATCGGCAAGTTGCTTCATAATCGGCCGCACATCCTCGACGGCCGCCTCGCGTTCGGCCGGGGTCACGGTGTGGCGGTTTTTGCCGTAGGCCGCGCGCATCATGTCGGCGTCGGCCTGCATGCGCCGCGTCATCAGGTCTTTATCCAGCATGCGCATCGGGTTGATGCCGCCCTTCACCATCGGGTAGAGGAAGCGGAAGCAGGCGTCGTCGCTCACCTTCTGGATAGCGGCGGTCTGCTCCATGTTGATGGTCATGTAGTTCACCACGTTGGCGTCCGGGGCGTTTTGCAGGCGCGACATCTGCAGATGCAGGATCTGCGGCTGGATGGTGTCGATAATCTGCTGCTCCGGCTCGCCCGCTTTTTGCAGGGCGGCCATCTGGTCGAGGATGCGCTGATGCAGCGCGGGCTCCTGCTCCTTAATCACCTGCCAGGCGGGCATCGCGTTAAGGGCGTTATCCATCTGCCGTTCCGGGGCGCGCTGCCTGTCGAAAAACACCCAGAACGCCACGGCGGCAGCCGCAATGACGACAATCACAATACGGGTCCACGTTTTATTCATCTCGCATCCTTATCCTTGAGTTATGCCGGTTTACACCGGCACGCCGCTGTGGAAGCGAAACTCGTTGTCCGGTGTCGAGATAAGTGTGGCTTCAATTTCGCCAAAAAGCTTTATGCGCGGTGAGATATCGTCGTCGCTCACCTGCTGGGCCAGCGTCAGGTAGTCCTGATAGTGGCGCGCTTCCGAGCGCAGCAGCGAGAGATAGAACTTCTGCAGGTCGTCGTCGAGGAACGGGGCCAGCGCGGCGAAGCGTTCGCAGGAGCGGGCTTCGATGTAGGCGCCGCAGATGAGCTTGTCGATCAGCGTCAGCGGCTCGTGGGTGCGTACTTCCTTCAGCATCCCTTTGGCGTAGCGGCTGGCGGTGATTTTGACGTACGGAATGTCGCGGGCCAGCATCGCCTCGCGCACCTGCCAGAAGTGATGCAGCTCCTCTTTGATCAGCAGCACCATGCTGTCGATAAGCGCCTGGCCCCACGGATCGTCGGTTTTGGGCATCACGCTTTTGCCAATCTGCCTGTGCAGGGCGATGAAGTCCGGCTCCGGGCCGTCGCGGAAGGTGAACTGTTCGTAGGGCTTGAGCCAGTCGAGCAGCGCGTCGGCACCGCTTTCGTCGGCGACGTATTTACGCACCAGCAGCAGCGCGGTCTGGGCGGCCTTGAGCTCGCACACCATGTGGTCGGTGAGCAGCAGCGGCAGGTTCGCCGGATCGCGGGCTTTATCAATCCATGCTTGCGGGGTCGGGCACTGGAGGAAGTTGAGTACGGGGGCGAGTATCTGCGGGTAATCCATGGTTCTGCCTTGAAAAAGCGGTGGCGCGCGCCACCGCCTGAAACGCTTAGTGACGCACGCCGTCGTCGTCTTCGTCGACGTAATCTTCGTCGTCGCCTTCTTCGCCGTCTTCACCGTTCGGATCTTCGAAATAGGTTCCCCAGCCGTCGTATTCCACTTCAAACTTCTCGGCCAGGTTCATCAGCTGTTCAACCTGCGCGTCGATCAGCTCCGCCTTCAGCGCGCCTTCGCTCAGGATGTCGCAGCAGATGACGGTGTCGCCCTCTTCCACTTCCAGCTCTTCCGGCTCGGTCACTTCGTAACCCAGCTTGAAGGCTTCCACGGCCATTTTTTCCAGCGCGTCGAAATCATCCGCAGAGAAATGATGCTCAATAGTGTACAGCGCGTCCGGATCGCTACCGTCTTCCAGCAGCTCTTCAATAATCAGACGCGTCTCTTCGCGTTGCTCTTCCAGGTGTTCCGGGTTTGCCATGGCTCAATCCTCTTTAAAGTGCGGCAGATACTTCTATTTTCACACACGGACGGGTTTGCCTCCACCTTTGTAAGAAAGAATTGTGAAACGGGGTTGCAAATGAATAATTACACATATAAAGTGAATTTTAATTCAATAAGTGGCGTTCGCCATGTGAGGATAAAATGTCTGATCTGTACAAGAAACACTTTCTGAAATTGCTCGACTTTACCCCTGCACAGTTCACTTCTCTGCTGACCCTTGCCGCACAGCTCAAAGCCGATAAAAAAAATGGCAAGGAAGTACAGAAGCTTACCGGTAAAAACATCGCGCTCATCTTCGAAAAAGACTCGACCCGTACCCGTTGCTCTTTCGAAGTTGCCGCATTTGACCAGGGCGCGCGCGTCACGTATTTAGGGCCGAGCGGCAGCCAGATTGGGCATAAAGAGTCAATTAAGGACACCGCGCGCGTGCTCGGGCGGATGTACGACGGCATTCAGTATCGCGGCCACGGCCAGGAAGTGGTCGAGACGCTGGCGCAGTATGCGGGCGTGCCGGTGTGGAACGGGCTGACCAACGAGTTCCACCCGACGCAGCTGCTGGCGGACCTGCTGACCATGCAGGAGCACCTGCCGGGCAAGGCGTTTAACGAGATGACGCTGGTCTACGCGGGCGACGCGCGCAACAACATGGGCAACTCGATGCTGGAAGCGGCGGCGCTGACGGGGCTGGATCTGCGCCTGGTGGCTCCGAAGGCCTGCTGGCCGGAAGAGAGCCTGGTGGCGGAGTGCAGCGCGCTGGCGGAGAAGCACGGCGGGAAAATCACGCTGACGGAAGACGTGGCGGCGGGCGTGAAGGGCGCGGACTTTATCTATACCGACGTGTGGGTGTCGATGGGCGAAGCCAAAGAGAAGTGGGCGGAGCGGATTGCGCTGCTGCGTGGGTATCAGGTGAATGCCCAGATGATGGCGCTGACCGGCAACCCGGACGTGAAGTTCCTGCACTGTCTGCCGGCGTTCCATGACGACCAGACCACGCTCGGCAAGCAGATGGCGAAGGAGTTCGACCTGCACGGCGGGATGGAGGTGACGGACGAGGTGTTTGAGTCGGCGGCGAGCATCGTGTTCGACCAGGCGGAAAACCGGATGCATACGATTAAGGCGGTGATGGTGGCGACGCTTGGGGAGTGAGCCTCTCTGTTACCTTGAGATGGTGATTATCTGCTGAATTATTTTTCAGCAGATAATCATTTCCAGTTTACGCGCAAAAAAATCATTTTACTGACGCATCCTCAGATAAGCATCAACCATAATATGTATTTATAATTTTATTAACCATTATTTATTAGATTGATGATGGTTAATATTAGATTATTATCAATTACAAACCATTGTAAATATTCGGTGTAATGTTTCCTTATTACTACGTTTAGTTAATAAAATAAGGATTATTTTATGTCATGGAATAAGCATGAAGCTGTGTCATATGCCCGCAGCCACGCACATCATAACAGTACGGGTTACTGCGCTCGCGCCGTCGCTGCAGCTATTCGTGCCGGAGGTTTGAAAATTGATGGTGCTGATGCAAAAAACTTCTGGCGCTCTCTTGAGAAGGCAGGATTCAGCAAGGTGTACGGCACACCCATTGAGGGTGATGTCGCAGTAATTGACGCATTACCAGGTGCGCATCAGAATGGGCATGCATGTATCTACGACGAATCGGGTACCTGGTATTCAGATTTTAAACAGAACAGCCTTTATCCCGGCCAGACATATCGGAAGATACAGCCAAAAATCACCCTTTACAGGCACTACTGATATGAAAAATATCTTACTGCTTCTCTTCATATTTTCTTTCTCTGTAATGGCTGGCCACTCTGACCCGATTGAGCGTGCTGTAAAATTTAACAGCTGGTACATTAATCAAATCAACAAAGATGCATTTCCCATTACTGATGGAAACGAAATAGATAAATATGTCACAGCATCAACAATGAAAAAACTCCGTCATACGCAGGCTCCGCGTTATGCCGACGAAGAGTTTTACGAAGCCGATATGTTTTTAAAAGCGCAATACGTTGGCGATGACTGGCCCCAGAATGTAACAGCCATAGCCGGGGATACTGATCCAGTTTGTGTCAACGTATACATTGCATTTGGCAAAAAGCAGGAGCACGTAGTCATAGACTGCATGGTTAAAGAAAACAACTTATGGAAGGTACAGTCAGTTTCTAATGCGGATTTTTCAAGAAATCTGGCTATCGCAAAATGAGCCAAACGACGTACTAACAATGAAATTGATTTGGTGCGCTCTTTTTGCCGGGTGACGCTACGCTTACCCGGCCAACCTTATTCCGCGATATCAATTAACTACGCAATCCCTTGTAGGCCCGCAAATCAGGCGGCGATGCGGCCTGATGCCCGCACCCTAACCCTCTACCTGTAGGAGAGGGCTGGGATGAGGGGTCTTACTCCACCAGCATTTTCACCACAACCTTACGCACCTGCGCCGGCGCGCCCACCGCGCACAGCGGCTTATGCACCTCACCCGGCCAGAACGCCACAAAATCCCCTTCGCTCAGCACCACGGTTTTCTCCTGCTCGCCTTCCGGCAGGAAGGCGATATCTTTATCCGCCAGCCAGTCGGTGTCCGGCGTGCCGGGCGGCAGGGTGCTGAAGGTCATCCCTTCCAGACCCTTCATCACGATCTGAATATCCAGATAGCGCGCGTGGTACTCGGCGCGACGCTCGGCGAACGGCTGGGTCGTGTCTTCGGAGACCAGATAAAACAGACTGTTGCCGTTGATGTCGTGCTTGCCGAGCGGCGTCGCGTCGGTGACGTGAGATTTAACGTGCTCGATGGCCTGTCGCAGTTCGTCAGGCAGCCAGGAGTGCAGATGGTGGATGTTGCCGATAATCATCAGAAAACCCTCGATATAAAACAACGTTTCATTTTTATCTTTTATACGAGAATCCTGGCTGCCATACCAGTCCTTTTTAGGCGGGATTTGCGCGAACGCATGTTTATCGGGAATGGTGTTAATTTGCTGTTAAGCCTTCGCAGGCATTTATGCAGTCATTATGCATATCTTCAGTTCTTCGTTATCACGGCCTTGCGCTAACTTACTGATCATCATGCCTTAACAACAAAACTCGCTACCGCTTCACATTTTAGCACTTTGATAATTTGCTATTAAATTCAATAAATATTTATTGATTTTCCTTAAGCCAAAAATAGTTAATTAGCAATATTGCATAGCCATTCCACACAAACCATAAAAACAATTAAAATCAATAGCTTAACAAAATATTTCAAAGCATGAAATTCTACAAAACACTAACAACTGCAAATAATGACAACGGATAGTGCTTAGCTATTCACCTCGCCAGAATAGCCAATTAATCATTATCTGATGCGAATCATGCAAATGAAAACAAACCGCTTAATATCCATTTTCGCGTGAGCAATATCACAATACGGATTATTTAACTGCCTAGTATGAACCACGAAATCAATTGAGCTTAGCCGCCATGCAATTAAATACATGACATGGCGCATGCCCTTTTTATTCTGAAAAACAGTTAAAGGAATAATTATGGAAAAGCATTACGTCGGTTCTGAAATTGGTCAATTGCGTAGCGTTATGCTGCACCGCCCAAATTTAAGTCTGAAACGCTTAACGCCATCAAACTGTCAGGAGCTGCTATTTGATGACGTGCTCTCGGTTGAGCGGGCGGGTGAGGAGCATGACATCTTCGCCAACACGCTGCGCGAGCAGGGGGTGGAAGTCCTGCTGCTGACCGACCTGCTGACACAAACCCTTGATATCGCTGAGGCGAAAGCCTGGCTGCTGGAGACGCAAATCTCTGACTACCGCCTCGGCCCAACCTTTGCTGGCGACGTGCGCGGCTGGCTGGCGGATATGCCGCACCGCGAACTGGCGCGCAGACTGAGCGGCGGATTAACCTACGGCGAAATTCCGGCGGCCATTAAAAATATGGTGGTGGATACCCACACGGCGAATGATTTTATTATGAAGCCGCTGCCGAACCATTTATTTACCCGCGATACCTCGTGCTGGATTTATAACGGCGTCTCTATTAACCCAATGGCCAAACCAGCCCGTCAGCGTGAAACCAATAACCTGCGGGCAATATATCGCTGGCACCCGGCGTTTGCCGACGGCGATTTTATTAAGTATTTCGGCGACGAGAATATTAATTACGACCACGCCACCTTAGAAGGCGGCGACGTACTGGTGATTGGCCGCGGGGCGGTATTGATCGGCATGTCCGAGCGCACGACGCCGCAGGGCGTGGAGTTCCTCGCTAACAGCCTGTTTAAGCACCGCCAGGCCGAGCGCGTGATTGCCGTTGAGCTGCCCAAACACCGCTCCTGTATGCACCTCGACACCGTCATGACCCACATCGACGTGGACACCTTCTCCGTCTACCCGGAAGTGGTGCGCAAGGACGCCCAGTGCTGGACGCTTACCCCGGACGGACGCGGCGGCCTGCTGCGCACTCAGGAAACCGACCTGCTGCACGCCATCGAGAAAGCGCTCGGCATTAACCAGGTGCGCCTGATCACCACCGGCGGCGACGCCTTTGAAGCCGAACGCGAGCAGTGGAACGACGCCAACAACGTGCTGACCATCCGCCCGGGCGTGGTGATTGGCTACGAGCGCAACGTCTGGACCAACGAGAAGTACGACAAAGCGGGCATCACCGTGCTGCCCATCCCTGGCGACGAGCTCGGACGCGGTCGCGGCGGCGCGCGCTGCATGAGCTGCCCGCTGGAACGCGACGGAATTTAAAGGAGCCATCATGGAACGAAAACCCACTCTGGTTGTGGCCCTTGGCGGCAACGCGCTGCTCAAGCGCGGCGAGCCGCTGGAAGCCGAAATCCAGCGCCAGAACATCGAGCAGGCCGCGCTCACCATCGCCGGATTAACAGAACAGTGGCGCGTGGTGCTGGTGCACGGCAACGGGCCGCAGGTCGGGCTGCTGGCGCTGCAGAACAGCGCCTACGACAAAGTCACACCCTACCCGCTGGACGTTCTCGGTGCCGAAAGCCAGGGAATGATCGGCTACATGCTTCAGCAGGCGCTGAAAAACAATCTGCCGCAGCGCGAGGTGAGCGTCCTGCTCACCCAGGTGGAAGTGGACGCCGCCGACCCGGCCTTCAGCAACCCCACCAAATACATCGGCCCGGTGTACAGCGAAGCCCAGGCAAAAACGCTGGCCGCAGAAAAAGGCTGGGTGTTTAAGGCCGACGGGAGCTACGTCCGCCGCGTGGTGCCGTCACCGCAGCCGAAACGCATCGTCGAGAGCGACGCCATCACGGCGCTGATCCAGCGAGATCACCTGGTGATCTGCAACGGCGGCGGCGGCGTGCCGGTGGTGGAACACGCCAACGGCTATCGCGGCATTGAGGCAGTGATCGACAAAGACCTCTCCGCCGCCCTGCTGGCGCGCCAGATCGAAGCCGATGCCCTGCTGATCCTCACCGACGCCGACGCGGTGTACCTCGACTGGGGCAAACCGACCCAGCGCCCGCTGGCGCAGGTGACGCCGGCGCTGCTCAGAGGCATGCAGTTCGACGCCGGATCGATGGGGCCAAAAGTGGCCGCCTGCCGCGAGTTCGTTGAAGCCTGTAACGGCATTGCCGGGATCGGCGCGCTGGCCGACGGCGCGGAGATCCTCGCGGGCGAGAAAGGCACGTTGATTCGTAACTGAACACTCATTTTAAAAAGGATTTACCCATGACCATCAACCTGAAAAACCGCAACTTCCTCAAACTGCTGGACTATACCCCGGCGGAGATCCAGTACCTGATTGACCTCGCCATCGAGCTCAAGGCCGCCAAAAAAGCCGGGCGCGAGAAGCAGACCCTGGTCGGGAAAAACATCGCCCTGATCTTTGAAAAAACCTCCACCCGCACCCGCTGCGCCTTTGAAGTGGGCGCGTTCGATCAGGGCGCGCAGGTGACCTATCTCGGCCCAAGCGGATCGCAGATTGGCCATAAAGAGTCGATGAAAGACACCGCCCGCGTGCTGGGCCGCATGTACGACGGCATCGAATACCGCGGCTATGGTCAGGCCATCGTCGAAGAGCTGGGCGAGTACGCGGGCGTGCCGGTGTGGAACGGCCTGACCGACGAGTTCCACCCAACGCAAATTCTCGCCGACCTGATGACCATGCTGGAGCACTCCCCGGGCAAAACCCTGCCGGAGCTGAGCTTTGCCTATCTCGGCGACGCGCGCAACAACATGGGCAATTCCCTGATGGTAGGCGCGGCCAAGATGGGGATGGATATCCGCCTCGTCGCGCCGAAATCCTTCTGGCCGGAAGCGGGGCTGGTTGAACAATGCCGCGCCATCGCGAAAGAGACGGGCGCGCGCATCACCCTCACCGACGACGTGGAAGAAGGCGTGCAGGGGACCGATTTCCTCTACACCGACGTGTGGGTCTCCATGGGCGAGCCGAAGGAAGCCTGGGCCGAGCGCGTCAGCCTGATGAAGCCGTATCAGATTAACGCGCAGGTGATGAAGGCCACCGGCAACCCGAACGTCAAATTCATGCACTGCCTGCCGGCATTCCACAACGAGCACACTAAGGTGGGCCGCGAAATCGAGATGGCCTACGGGCTGAAGGGGCTGGAGGTGACGGAAGAGGTCTTTGAATCACCAAACTCTATTGTCTTCGACGAAGCAGAAAACCGTATGCACACCATAAAAGCCGTCATGGTGGCGACACTCGGCGACTAATCACCGCCCGGCGCGCCACGGGGTGCGCCGGGGTTCAGGAGAACATCATGGGCAAGTTTAAGTTTCCCTCCGCTTACACCATTCTCTTTTTTCTGATTGCCGTCGTGGCCGTGCTGACGTGGATTGTGCCGGCCGGGCAGTACCATATGGCAATGAACGAGGCGCTCGGCAAGGATGTGCCGGTTGCCGGAACCTACGCGCACGTGGCGGCCCACCCGCAGGGGCTGGTTTCCGTCCTGATGGCTCCCATTGCCGGGCTGTACGATCCGGAGTCCGGCCAGGCCGGGGCGATCGACGTGGCGCTGTTTATCCTGATCATCGGGGGATTTCTCGGGATCGTCACTAAAACCGGGGCGATCGACGCCGGGATCGAGCGCGTCACCACGCGATTACGCGGGCGTGAAGAGTGGATGATCCCGATCCTGATGGCGCTGTTCGCCGCAGGTGGGACCATTTACGGCATGGCCGAAGAGTCACTGCCGTTCTACACCCTGCTGGTGCCGGTAATGCTGGCCGCCCGTTTTGATCCGGTTGTCGCGGCCTCCACCGTGCTGCTCGGCGCGGGGATCGGCACACTCGGCTCCACCATCAACCCCTTCGCCACGGTGATCGCCGCCAACGCCGCCGGGATCCCCTTCACCAACGGGATCGCCCTGCGCGTGGCGCTGCTGGTCATCGGCTGGATCATCTGCGTGGCGTGGGTAATGCGTTACGCCCGTAAGGTGCGCCAGGATCCGTCTCTCTCCATCGTCGCAGACAAACAGGAAGAGAACCGCGCCCATTTCCTTGGCAACAAGGGGGAACAGTCGCTGGAATTTACCCCGGTGCGCAAAATCATCCTGGTGATTTTCGCCCTCGCCTTCGCGGTGATGATTTACGGCGTGGCGGTGCTGGGCTGGTGGATGGCGGAGATCTCGGCGGTGTTTCTCGCCAGCGCCATTATCGTCGGCCTGATCGCCCGCATGAGTGAAGAGGAGCTGACCTCGACGTTTATCAACGGCGCACGAGATTTGCTGGGCGTCGCGCTGATTATCGGTATTGCCCGCGGTATCGTAGTCATCATGGATAAGGGCATGATTACCCACACCATTTTACACAGCGCGGAAGGGCTGGTCAGCGGGTTGTCCACGGTGGCGTTTATCAACGTGATGTACTGGCTGGAGGTGGTGCTGTCGTTTCTTGTGCCTTCTTCATCCGGCCTGGCCGTTCTGACGATGCCGATCATGGCACCGCTTGCCGATTTCGCTAACGTCAACCGCGACCTGGTAGTCACGGCTTACCAGTCAGCCTCCGGTATCGTTAACCTGGTGACGCCCACCTCCGCGGTGGTTATGGGCGGGCTGGCTATCGCCCGCGTGCCCTACGTGCGCTACCTGAAATGGGTGGCGCCGCTGCTGGCGATCCTGACGGTGGTGATCATGGTGGCGTTAAGTCTGGGGGCATTGTTGTAATTTGCCGGATGGCGCTGCGCTTATCCGGCCTACGGATCGGTGCGGTGCCACCGGTTATTTCGGGAACTAATATGGGAACTATGATGGATTACGAAGAGTACTCTCCCAAAGAGCAACTGCAGCTTACGGTGTGCCAGCGTCTGATCGCGGAAAAGAGCTATCTCTCCCAGGAAGAGATTCGCCGCGATTTGCAGGAGCGTGGTTTTGAGACCATCAGCCAGTCCACCGTTTCACGTCTGCTCAAGTTGCTTGGTGTCATAAAAATTCGAAATGCCAAAGGGCTAAAGATTTATTCGTTGAATCCTCTTCTGCGCCCTGCCCCCGACGCCGCGCGTACCGTTTCCGAAATGGTGGTCAGCGTGGAGCATAATAGCGAATTTATCCTTATTCATACCGTGGCCGGATATGGCCGCGCGGTGGCGCGCATTCTGGATTATCACCAGTTACCGGAAATTTTAGGCGTGGTTGCCGGAAGCAGTATTGTCTGGGTCGCCCCCCGGGTGGTGAAGCGTACCGCGCTGGTGCATAAGCAAATTAATTATTTACTCAGAACGCATTAATATTCATAAAGAACCGTTTGCATTGAGTAAAGCGTGCATTAAATTGCTTGATCCGGACATCGGGGTGCGTATAATGCCCGACAATTTGCCGGGAGGAAGCATGGTCAAGCGTGTTCGACATAACGTCTTACCGCGTCTGAAATCAGACGCTGGCCTGCCGTTTTTCTTCCCGTTGCTAAACCTATTCCCAGAGCCCCTCATTTGAGGGGCTTTTTTTTGCCCGGCGTCAGGAGATAAACATGAATCCGCTTTATCAAAAACACATCATTTCCATAAACGACCTCAGCCGCGAAGAGCTGGAACTGGTTCTGGAAACCGCGGCAAAACTGAAGGCCAATCCGCAACCGGAGCTGCTGAAGCACAAGGTGATTGCGAGCTGCTTCTTTGAAGCCTCGACCCGCACCCGCCTCTCCTTTGAAACCTCCATGCACCGCCTGGGCGCGAGCGTGGTGGGCTTCTCAGACAGCAGCAACACGTCGCTGGGTAAAAAAGGCGAAACCCTGGCGGATACCATTTCAGTGATCAGCACCTACGTTGACGCGATTGTAATGCGCCACCCGCAGGAGGGCGCGGCCCGTCTGGCGACCGAGTTTTCCGGCGGTATCCCGGTGCTGAACGCCGGTGACGGCGCCAACCAGCACCCGACGCAAACCCTGCTGGATCTGTTCACCATTCAGGAGACCCAGGGCCGTCTGGAAAACCTGAACATCGCCATGGTCGGCGACCTGAAATATGGCCGCACGGTTCACTCCCTGACCCAGGCGCTGGCGAAATTCAACGGAAACCGCTTCTTCTTCATCGCCCCGGACGCGCTGGCGATGCCGCAGTATATTCTCGACATGCTGGACGAAAAAGGCATCCCGTGGAGCCTGCACGCCAGCATCGAAGAGGTGATGGGCAACGTGGATATTCTGTATATGACCCGCGTGCAGAAAGAGCGTCTGGATCCGTCCGAGTACGCCAACGTGAAGGCGCAGTTTGTGCTGCGCGCCAGCGACCTCGAGGGCGCGCGCGACAACATGAAGGTGCTGCACCCGCTGCCGCGCATCGATGAGATCACCACAGACGTGGATAAAACGCCGCACGCCTGGTACTTCCAGCAGGCCGGAAACGGCATCTTCGCCCGCCAGGCGTTACTGGCACTGGTTCTGAATCGCGAATTGGCTCTGTAAGGGGAAACGACAATGACACACGATAACAAACTCCAGGTTGAAGCCATCAAACGTGGCACCGTGATTGACCACATCCCTGCGCAGGTCGGCTTTAAGCTGCTGACGCTGTTCAAACTGACCGAAACCGACCAGCGCATCACCATTGGCCTGAACCTGCCGTCAGGCGAAATGGGCCGCAAGGACCTGATCAAGATCGAGAATACCTTCCTGACCGACGAGCAGGTTAACCAGCTGTCGCTTTACGCGCCGGACGCCACGGTGAACCGCATCGACGATTACGACGTGGTGGGAAAATCACGCCCAAGCCTGCCGGAGCGGATTGAGAGCGTGCTGGTTTGCCCGAACAGCAACTGCATCAGCCACGCGGAGCCGGTTTCCTCCAGCTTCGCAGTGAAAAAACGCGCCGATGACATCGCACTCAAATGCAAATACTGCGAAAAAGAGTTTTCTCATTATGTGGTGCTGGCCAACTAATTGAGGTTGGTAAAGGATCCCGGCCTCCCTATAATGGCCGGGACTCTTAAATCAGCTGTTATTCTGGAGAAATCATGACCAAAGTACTCGCGACGGAAAATGCACCAGCGGCTATCGGCCCATACGTTCAGGGCGTTGATCTGGGTAGCATGATTATTACCTCTGGCCAGATCCCGGTGAACCCGAAGACCGGTGAAGTGCCAGCCGACGTAGCGGCGCAGGCGCGTCAGTCGCTGGAAAACGTGCAGGCGATCGTGGAATCCGCAGGCCTGAAAGTGGGCGATATCGTGAAAACCACCGTTTTCGTGAAAGATCTGAACGATTTCGCCACCGTTAACGCCACTTACGAAGCGTTCTTCACCGAGCATAACGCCTCTTTCCCGGCGCGCTCCTGCGTGGAAGTGGCTCGTCTGCCAAAAGACGTGAAAATTGAAATCGAAGCGATTGCGGTACGTCGCTAATTCGTTTTGGCGATAAAAAAGGCAGCCCGGGCTGCCTTTTTTGTTGCTTGCTACTGATTCCTCGTCGCCCTGAGCAGCGTCTCCAGCGGATAGACCGCCGCAATCACCACCTCGTCCTGAACCTTCGCCGCGTTATCCAGCTCGCTCTGAATCGAGGCTATCTCTTTATCATCCAGCGTGCCCTGGCGCGCCACCAGATCCGTCAGCCTCAGGCCAATGGAGGCCAGCTTATCCACCTCCTGGATCACCGGCCTCATCGCCTTCAGCTGATAGCTGTTTTCGCTTAACGCCAGCGCGTCGCTGGTATTGCTCTGCCAGCGGTTAAAGACGTGGCGCAGCGCGTCGGCGCTTTCCGCGTCTTCCGCATCGCTCACCAGGCGGTCCGCCCATTTGTTCATCTGGCGCACGGTGGCGCTTTCGACGTTCAGCGCATCGGCGAAGCGGTTGAGCGGTTCGAACTGATGATAGTTTCCCGCCTGGAACTTCAGGTGCTGGCGGGTGTAATACTGCGCGGGCTCTACCGCCTGAGCGAGGATCTGCAGCGGCAGCGTGTCGGCATTACCGGCAAGGCGCGTGAACTGCACCTGCTGCTGGGTATGCTGCTGCAGCCCGACCGACACCGTCGACCAGCTGTCCATCGCCTGCAGGCGAGTGTACATGTTATCGACGTCGTTGACGTCCTGCGCGGACCACAGCCTCTCCGCCACCGCGAAGGTGCGCGGCCACAGGCGGATATCCAGAACCGGCGCCACCACGTTTTCCGCCCACAGCGCGGCTTCCCCGCCGAGCAGGTTGGCCTGATTCGCCACGTCCGGCACGACGGGAGGAATGCCTTTCGGCACCGCGTCCAGACGCGTGCCGCTGATTGGGTAACGCGAATTCCCCACCAGGAAATAGCCGGTAAGCTTGTCGTTATCAACGGAGACCACCGGGCGCGTCTCGCCCATCCACGTATCGACGGTAAAGGTCACCTGACTGTCATTGCGCCATTCAATATCCTGCACCGCGCGGCGGGATTTCCCGGCAAAATCAATAAATCCGCGCCAGCCTGCGTCCCCTTTCACCAGCGTGAAGCTCCCCTCCACCGGCTTGCCCTTCAGGCGCGGCATGGAGAAGGCCCAGCTCTGGGCGCTGTCGGTGTCGGCTATCACGTCCACGCCGTTCAGCCCCTGCGGGACGATCTCGTTGCGGTAGTGATAGGCGGTGGACTGGGGCTGGTCGAGATAGAAACCGGTGGAGAGAATGCCCTTGTAGCCGTTCTGCGCCACCTGCCCCAGCGCGTCCTGCCCCTGCCAGGACTGGATCAGAATGCTTTTCGGCAGATCGGGATGGTAGATCTCATCCCAGCCGACCATCTGGCGGTGATGCTTCTCGAGGATCGTTTCCAGCCTGCGGTTAAAATAGGCCTGCAGCGCGTGGCTGTCCGCCAGCCTGTTGTCGCGCATGAAATTCTGGATCGCGGTATTCGCTTTCCACTGGCTGTCGTCGACCTCGTCACCGCCGATATGCAGATACGGATCGGGGAAGATCGCCGCCAGTTCGCTGACCATCGCGTCGGCAAAAGCGTAAGTTGCGTCTTTTGTGGGATCCAGCACCGGCTTCAGCACGCCCCAGTGGCGCTCCATGGCGTACGGCCCCGGGGCGCTCATCAGCTCCGGGTAGGCCACGGCAATCGCCGAGGCGTGACCCGGCATATCGATCTCCGGCACCACGCGGATACCGCGTTCGGCGGCGTAACGCACCACCTCGCGCATCTGATCTGGGGTGTAGAACAGCCCGTCGCTGGCAAGCTGCGTCAGCTTAGGGTAGCGCTTCGAGCTGAAGCGCCAGCCCTGATCGTCGGTTAAGTGCCAGTGCAGCACGTTGAGCTTCGCCGCAGCCATGCCGTCGATCTGGCGTTTGATATCCGGCAGCGGGATAAAGTGGCGTGCCGAATCGAGCAGCAGCCCGCGCCACGGGAAGCGCGGCGAATCTTCAATGGTAACCCACGGCAGAGAGGTTTTTTCCGCCCCGTTCTGCATCAGCTGGAGCAGGGTTTCCATAGCGCGCAGCGCGCCGAAGCGGGTGTTGGCGGAGATATTCACCCCGTTGGCGTCCACCGTGAGCTTATAGGTTTCATCGCTGTCCGGCAGCGGCTGCGGCTTGACCTTTTTGGCAACCGCGATGCGGATAGTCGGTTTGTCCGGCTTTTCAGCCTGCGGCTGCAGCGTCCAGCCGGTTTGCAGGGCGATACGCTGGCGCTGGCGGCTGACGGCGTCACCGAGATCGTCCCCGCTGACGCTAATGGATACGTTGTTGCTGAGCACCAGCGTGCCCTGAGTCGTCGGGCGTTCGACCTTCGCAGGCCAGGGCATTAAGGGGAGATCCCCTGCCGGGGCGGCAAAGGCAGAGGCGCCGAGCATCAGCCCGGCGGTTAAGAGACTGTACCGTAACATGAATGTTCCTTATCTGACGGGCCAAATAAAGGCAAAACATTCTGTTAACATGCGCTCAATTTGTCGTCAAGCGAATGCGCCGACGGAGATCACAGGTTGTTGAATTTGGGAGGAAAGCCAGTCCCCTCTCCCCAAAGGGGCGAGGGGGAAAGGCGGCACCGAGCGGTCCCCTCTCCCTTCCAGGGAGAGGGTTAGGGTGAGGGTAAAAAATTACTGCCACCCATACCGACGCGCATAGAACCCTTTCACCATCTGGGTCAGCACCATATAACCGGCGAGGATCGCCACCAGCCACGGGAAGTAGCTCAGCGGCAGCGCCTGCAGCTGCAGGTAGCTCGCCAGCGGTGAGAACGGCAGCGCGATGCCGAGCGCCATCACAATCCCCGTCATCACAATCAGCGGCCACGCGGCACGGCTCTGGATGAACGGAATGCGGCGGGTGCGGATCATATGCACAATTAGCGTCTGCGACAGCAGGCCTACCACGAACCAGCCGGACTGGAACAGCGTCTGATGTTCCGGGGTGTTGGCATGGAACACAAACCACATCAGGCAGAAGGTCAGGATGTCGAAGATGGAGCTGATCGGGCCAAAGAACAGCATGAAGCGCCCGAGATCTGCCGGGTTCCAGTGCTGCGGCTTCTGGATCTGCTCGTCGTCCACGTTATCAAACGGAATCGCCACCTGAGACACGTCGTACATCAGGTTCTGGATCAGCAGGTGCAGCGGCAGCATCGGCAGGAACGGCAGAAACGCGCTCGCCACCAGCACGCTGAAGACGTTACCGAAGTTGGAGCTGGCGGTCATCTTGATGTACTTGAGCATATTGGCAAAGGTACGGCGCCCTTCAATGACACCCTCCTCCAGCACCATCAGGCTTTTTTCCAGCAGAATGATATCCGCCGCTTCGCGGGCGATATCCACCGCCCCGTCGACGGAAATACCGATATCCGCCGCACGCAGCGCGGGCGCGTCGTTGATGCCGTCGCCCATAAAGCCCACCACGTGCCCTTCGCGCTTGAGCAGGGTGACGATGCGCTCTTTGTGCATCGGCGTCAGGCGGGCAAACAGCGTGGTACGCTGGGCAAGCTTCGCCAGCTCGTCATCAGAGAGATGTTCAATATCGCTCCCCACCACCACGTCGCCCGCGTCCAGCCCCACTTCATTGCACACTTTAGCCGCCACCAGCTCGCTGTCGCCGGTGAGAATTTTGACGGTAATACCGCTCGCCTTCAGCGCCTTCAGCGCCGGTGCGGTGGTCTCTTTCGGCGGGTCGAGGAAGGCGATGTAGCCCTCAAGGATCAGATCGGATTCGTCAATACGCTGGTAATCACCCTCGCGCGCGGGCAGGAACTTGCTCGCGACCGCCACGACGCGCAGCCCCTGACGGTTCAGGTTGTCGGTGACGCGCTTGATGCGGCGCAGCATGGTGTCGTCCAGCGGCACGATGTCGCCGTTATAGCGAACCTGCGTCGACACGTTGAGGATCTCATGCAGCGCGCCTTTGCAGATCAGCTGGTGGACGTCCGTCTGCTCGCTCACCACCACCGACATGCGGCGGCGCTCAAAGTCGAACGGGATTTCATCCACCTTCTGCCAGCGGCCGGAGAGCGTGCGGGCGGACTCTTCATCCACCCCTTCCAGCACCGCAACGTCGAGCAGGTTTTTCAGCCCGGTCTGATAATGGCTGTTCAGCCACGCGCTGTGAAGGACGCGCTCGCTGGTTTTGCCGGAGATATCGGTGTGGTTCTCCAGCACGATTTTGTCCTGCGTCAGGGTGCCGGTTTTATCGGTACAAAGGATGTCCATCGCGCCAAAGTTCTGAATGGCATCGAGGTGTTTAACGATCACTTTTTGTTTAGAGAGCTTCACCGCACCGCGCGCCAGCGTGGAGGTGACGATCATCGGCAGCATTTCCGGCGTTAAGCCGACCGCCACAGAGAGCGCAAACAGCGCCGCTTCCCACCAGTCTCCTTTGGTGTAGCCGTTGATCAGCAGCACGATCGGCGTCATCACCATCATAAAGCGGATCAGCAGCATGCTGACGCGGCCAATTCCTTTCTGGAAGGCGTTTGGCTCGCTCTCCTGCTCGCTGACGCGCCCGGCAAGCTGTCCAAACCAGGTGTTGCCCCCGGTGGCGGTGACAATCGCCTGCGCCGTACCGCTGACCACCGTGGTGCCCATAAAGCACAGGGTGTCGCACTCGAGCGGATTCATCTGCTGCGGGTCGCGGCTGCGCGCCACCTTTTCAACGGGCAGGGATTCCCCGGTAAGGGAGGCCTGCGCGACGAAAAGATCGCGCGCCTGGATGATGCGTAAATCCGCCGGGATCATGTCCCCCGCGGCCAGCTTCACCAGATCGCCCGGCACCAGCTGGTCGATAGGCAGCTCCACCCAGGCGTTTTCGCCGAGATCGTTAATCACGCGCGAGACGGTCGCGGTGTTGCTGACCATCGCCTTCAGGGCGTCAGCCGCTTTGGTAGAGCGGGCTTCCTGAATAAAGTTCAGCAGCGTGGAGATACCGACCATAAGGGCAATGACGCCTGCGGCAAACAGATCTTCCGTCGCGTAGGAGATGAGGCCGAGCACGGTCAGCAGCAGGTTGAACGGGTTGCGGTAGCAGAGCCACAGGTGCACCCACCACGGAGACGGCTTTTGCGCCGGAATGAGGTTATCGCCATGCACGGCGCGGATTTTTTCCACTTCTGACGCGTTCAGCCCTTCCGGGTGTCCGCCAAAGGCGCGCCAGACTTCGTTTTCATCCATCGCCGCCACGTTCAGGCAGCGTTCGGTCAGGGACGCGGGGATCGCCGCCCCCGCCATGTTTTTGGCATTAGGCAGCGGGTCGCGCTGAACAAGACGGTGTGGCAGGTGGCGGCTCAGCAGGGCCTGCAGCTGCCGGGTGATATTTTTAAACATAGTCATTCCTCCGCATCCGCGAATGCGGACGCAGCAATTCCTTCAGGCGTGGCAAAGCCGTACCTGAGAGGCACTTAATTTTTCAAGCAGGAACGTTTAAGACGTTGCTGCCTCACGCCGGTGAGACAGCAAAAGCTGGCTTACCGGAAAGAACGCATTCTCCCGTTCAGGAGAGGTGTGGGATCGGGATCCATGAAGCCTCCGGTAAGTAAAAAACAGGGTGTCGCCGCGCAGTCCAGGGATTTAGGCATACCCTTTATGACGATTCGGGCGGTATTATACCCCCCTGCAAATAAACCGAACGTAAACCAGACTTTGCCCATAGCGAAATCGCGCTATAGCATTAGGCTCAATTCACTACATCGTCGTTGTTACAGGGAATACAGCATGCAGAACCGTCTTACGATTAAAGACATCGCGCGTTTAAGCGGCGTGGGGAAATCGACCGTCTCACGCGTGCTGAATAACGAAAGCGGCGTCAGCGAACGCACCCGCGAGCGCGTCGAGGCGGTTATGAATCAGCACGGTTTTTCCCCTTCCCGCTCCGCGCGCGCCATGCGCGGGCAGAGTGACAAAGTCGTCGCCATCATTGTCTCGCGTCTGGACTCTCTGTCTGAAAACCTCGCCGTGCAGACGATGCTGCCCGCCTTCTACGAGCAGGGATATGATCCGATCATGATGGAGAGCCAGTTCTCGCCACAGCTGGTGGAAGAGCATCTGGGCATGCTCCAGCGGCGCAACATTGACGGCGTGGTGCTGTTCGGCTTTACCGGCATCAAAGACGAGATGCTAAAACCCTGGCAGCCGTCGCTGGTGCTGCTGGCGCGCGATGCCCACGGGTTTGCCTCCGTCTGCTATGACGACGAGGGCGCGATTATCACCCTGATGCAGCGCCTGTTTGACGAAGGCCATCGCCACATCAGCTTCCTCGGCGTCCCGCACGCGGACGTCACCACCGGCAAGCGTCGTCATGAGGCCTACCTGGCCTTTTGCAAAAAGCACAATCTTTCCGCCGTGGCCTCCCTGCCGGGTCTGGGCATGAAGCAGGGCTACGAGCAGGTCGCCAGCGTACTGACGCCGCAGACCACCGCGCTGGTGTGCGCCACGGATACCCTTGCACTGGGTGCCAGCAAATATCTGCAGGAGCAGCGTATCGATAACCTGCAGGTGGCGAGCGTCGGCAGCACGCCGCTGATGAAGTTTCTGCACCCGGAGATCATCACCGTCGATCCGGGCTACGCCGAATCCGGCAGACAGGCCGCCGCGCAGCTGATCGAGCAGATCAACGGGCGCGCTGAGCCGCGGCAGATCGTCATTCCCGCTCACCTTTCGTAATCGCCATAAAACAGATTATTGTGATCTTCGCCCGATTTCGGGAACGTTCCCATTTTCGCCGCCACGCTGAAGGAGTAGGCTTGCGCTCAGGTCATTACCCCCCTCACCATCTGTCATGAGGTTTCATGATGAGTAAAGTCAAACAAGCAGATATCGATCGGCTGATCGTCCTGGTCGGCGGCCGCGAAAACATCGCCACCGTCAGCCATTGCATTACCCGCCTGCGCTTCGTGCTGAACGATCCGGCCAAAGCCAACCCGAAGGCCATTGAAGAACTTTCCATGGTCAAAGGCTGCTTCACCAACGCCGGTCAGTTCCAGGTCGTGATTGGTACCGAAGTGGGCGATTACTATCAGGCTCTGCTGGCGACAACCGGGCACTCCTCCGCCGATAAAGAGCAGGCGAAGAAGGCCGCGCGCCAGAACATGAAGTGGCACGAGCAGCTGATTTCCCACTTCGCGGAAATTTTCTTCCCGCTGCTGCCCGCGCTGATCAGCGGAGGCTTGATCTTAGGCTTCCGTAACGTCATCGGCGATGTGCCGATGAGCGACGGTAAAACCCTGGCGCAGATGTATCCGGCGCTGAAAACCGTTTACGATTTCCTGTGGCTGATTGGCGAGGCGATCTTCTTCTATCTGCCGGTCGGGATTTGCTGGTCCGCGGTGCGTAAAATGGGCGGCACGCCGATTCTCGGAATCGTGCTGGGCGTCACGCTGGTCTCTCCACAGTTAATGAACGCTTACTTACTTGGTCAGCAGGTGCCTGAGGTGTGGAACTTCGGCCTGTTTACCATCGCCAAAGTGGGCTATCAGGCTCAGGTCATTCCGGCCCTGCTGGCGGGCCTGGCGCTGGGCTTTATTGAAACGCGCCTGAAACGCATCGTGCCGGATTACCTCTATCTGGTGGTGGTGCCGGTCTGCTCGCTGATCCTGGCGGTGTTTCTGGCGCACGCCTTTATCGGTCCGTTTGGCCGCATGATTGGCGACGGCGTGGCCTTCGCGGTGCGTCACCTGATGACCGGCAGCTTCGCGCCAATCGGTGCCGCGCTGTTTGGCTTCCTGTACGCCCCGCTGGTAATCACCGGCGTGCACCAGACCACGCTGGCCATTGATATGCAGATGATCCAGAGCCTCGGCGGCACACCGGTCTGGCCGATTATCGCCCTGTCTAACATTGCTCAGGCGTCAGCGGTGACCGGCATCATTATCGTCAGCCGCAAGCACAACGAACGCGAGATCTCCGTTCCGGCGGCCATCTCCGCCTACCTCGGCGTCACCGAACCGGCGATGTACGGTATCAACCTGAAATACCGCTTCCCGATGCTCTGCGCGATGATCGGTTCCGGTCTGGCTGGCCTGGTGTGCGGACTGAACGGCGTAATGGCAAACGGGATTGGCGTCGGCGGCCTGCCGGGCATCCTCTCCATCCAGCCCGCTTACTGGCAGGTGTTCGCCCTCGCAATGGCCATCGCCATTATCGTCCCAATGGCGCTCACCACCGTGATTTACCAGCGTAAGTTCCGTCAGGGCTCGCTGCAGATTGTTTAACTTTTTCTTTCGGGGCGCAGTTGCGCCCCTTCGCATTTGCAGGAACGCATTATGAATACCCTTCCTCACTGGTGGCAGAACGGCGTCATCTATCAGATTTACCCAAAGAGTTTCCAGGACACCACCGGCAGCGGCACCGGCGATCTGCGCGGCGTGACGAAGCGTCTGGACTACCTGAAAACCCTCGGTATCGACGCCATCTGGCTGACGCCGTTTTATATCTCCCCGCAGGTGGACAACGGCTACGACGTGGCAAACTACACCGCCATCGATCCGGCCTACGGCACGCTGGATGATTTCGACGAGCTGGTCGCTGAGGCGCACGCGCGCGGCATTCGCATCGTGCTGGACATGGTGTTTAACCACACCTCCACGCAGCACGCCTGGTTCCGCGAGTCGCTGAACAAAGCGAGCCCGTACCGCCAGTTCTACATCTGGCGAGACGGCACGCCGGAGCAGTTGCCCAATAACTGGCGCTCCAAGTTTGGCGGCAACGCCTGGCGCTGGCACGCGGAGAGCGAGCAGTATTACCTGCACCTGTTCGCGCCAGAGCAGGCGGACCTCAACTGGGAAAACCCGGCGGTGCGCGGCGAGCTGAAAAAGGTGTGCGAGTTCTGGGCCGACCGCGGCGTCGACGGCTTGCGCCTCGACGTCATTAACCTGATTTCGAAAGATCAGGATTTCCCTGACGATAACACAGGCGACGGCCGCCGCTTCTACACGGACGGCCCGCGCATCCACGAATATCTGCAGGAAATGAGCCGCGACGTCTTCACCCCGCGCAACCTGATGACGGTGGGCGAGATGTCCTCGACCTCGCTGGAAAACTGCCAGCAGTACGCGTCGCTCGACGGGCGCGAGCTGTCGATGACCTTTAACTTCCACCACCTGAAGGTGGACTACCCGGGCGGCGAAAAATGGACGCTGGCGAAGCCGGACTTCGTGGCGCTCAAAACCCTCTTCCGCCACTGGCAGCAGGGGATGCACAACAAAGCCTGGAACGCGCTGTTCTGGTGTAACCACGATCAGCCGCGCATTGTGTCGCGCTTCGGTGACGAAGGAGAATACCGCGTTCACGCCGCGAAGATGCTCGGCATGGTGCTGCACGGCATGCAGGGCACGCCGTATATCTACCAGGGGGAGGAGCTGGGGATGACCAACCCACACTTCAGCCGCATCACCGATTACCGCGACGTGGAGAGCCTGAACATGTTCGCGGAACTGCGTGCCAGCGGCCGCGAGCCGGATGAATTACTGGCGATTCTGGCGAGTAAATCCCGCGATAACGGGCGAACCCCAATGCAGTGGGACGCGTCGCACAACGCGGGCTTTACCGAGGGCGAACCGTGGATTGGCGTCTGCGGTAATTACGAAACCGTGAACGCCCGTACGGCGCTGGACGACCCGGATTCAGTGTTCTACACCTATCAGTCGCTGATTCGTCTGCGCAAAACCCTCCCGGTGCTGACGTGGGGGGATTATGAGGATCTCCTGCCGGAACATCCTTCTCTTTGGTGTTACCGCCGTCACTGGCAGGGGCAGACGCTGATTGTTGCGGCAAACCTGAGTCACGAGCGCCAGCAGTGGCAACCCGACCCGGTGACAGGAGTGTGGCGGGTCGCACTCAGCAACTACGAGGAAGTCTCCTCCCGTCCCGATGCGCTGCTATTGCGTCCGTTTGAAGCCATCTGGTGGGTGCAGGAATAAACGTCAGGAGATACGGCATGCTGTATCTCCTTTTTTATGTTTAGCGATACGCTAAATGTACGACGATAACTTTTACATCGCGGCGTACCCAAAATAAAAATAGCCCTGCCAATCAAATAACCTCGGCAGGATATTATGAAAAAGACAATTATTAAAGCAACGTGTATTAGCACATTATTATTAAGCTCACAGGGATGGTGCGGAAATACGTCCGTCGATCTTCGTTTTGGTCATAATACGCGCTCAGACGTAAATGATTCACGTATTAAGGTCATGCATCAGGCGAACAACGGTTTTTACTTCTCCGTCGAAGCCGCACAAAACCACAACGATACCTTTTTTGGTGATAATGACAGATACAATCCCAACGACAAAGGGGTAACAGAGGCAGCCCAGGAGATCGAAACGCGCTGGCGCTTCGATCTCGGAAACGGCTTCGCGGTTGCGCCGGGCCTGGTGACGGTTTTCACTGCCAGCAACACGCATTACCGCCCTTTCATTCAGGGCTGGAAAGCGTTCGATAATGGGCTGAACCTTTCTGCCCGCTATCGTTATAACACCGTAAACGATGCGCACAGTGACAGAAAACTAGACGGCAACGGCTATACCCGCCGCGAGTCACACCAGTTCGACATTTGGTTCGCGTATAACATCGGCAAATTCGGTATGTCCTACAATCCGCGCTTCCGCTGGCAGGATAACGTCGATCAGGGAACCGGGGATGACACCTACTGGGAACACACTATCGCATTCAACTACAAACTCGACGAGGGCTGGACGCCTTACGTCGAACTGGTTTCTCTGGATAAAACGTACATCACTGCTGATGGCAATCATGAAAATGACTATGCCGTACGTCTGGGGATAGTGAAGCAGCTCTGACAGCCTGACTACACCGTATCGTGCTGCAGCAGCCTGCAGCCGATGCGGTCCACGGCGCTTAACAGTTCAAGCTGCCCTTCCCGCTGATACAGCGATACCGCGTTAATGTCGATCGGTAACGGCCAGCATAACGTTGAGATTGCAGCAAGCGTCGATCCTTCGCGGGTAATCGCAATAATCTTTAACCCTTTGCGCAGCGCGTTACGCGCCATTTCAATCAGCGACTGCGTCTCCCCGGATTTACTGATCAGCACCAGTGTTCCCTTCGATACTCGTGTCAGTTGGTGCATGTCATTCAAAATAAGGTGCGGCAGGCTCGCCAGCGATAAAAAACGCGACAGGTAGTTGAGACTGGTGAGCGAGGCACCCCGTGCGTACAGATAGATATGGCTGGAATGGGTGAGCAACCTTGACACCTCCGCCACAATATCGTCCGCCTGTGTCCCTACGCCGGATGCTGAAGGCACGGGTGTAAAATGATCGCGCAAAAAACGATACCGAAGTTCGGTATAACTTTTATACCCCATTTTTTTACACACACGATTAACGGATGTTGTCGTAGTATAGGTATCACGGGCTATCTCTTTTGCCGATATATTAGAAATATTACCCGCGTGATGTTGAATGTATTCAAATATCAAACGTTCACTTCCCTGAAATGAATTCATAAATTACGCCCTGTTTAATCCCGGCATGATATTAGCACAGCAGAAAAATAGTCTCTGGAAGGCGCTTCACACATTGCATTTACGCGTATCACGATACGTAATTAGTATTAGCAATACGTTAAAAACTGCTTTATGTTCTCTTTATACTTTCCCTGTTTTCACATCCAGGGAATTATGACAATGACGAAACGAAAAGTTGTCGCGGTAACGGCCTGCCCGACAGGTATTGCACACACCTTTATGGCGGCGAATAAAATTATTGCGTGGGCTAAAGAACACAATATCGAGGTAAAGGTCGAAACGCAGGGCAGCGACGGCGTTAAAAACCGCTTAACAAAGCAGGATATCGCCTCCGCCACGGCCATTATTCTGGCAACCGACGTCCCCATTCAGGATGCCGAGCGTTTTGAAAACATTCCCCACCTTCAGACCCGAACACAAGATCTCATCAAGCATACCGATCGCTATCTGCGTCAGGCGCTAGCCATGGAAAAAAACGTCACCTCGACCTGCGTAACAGACGAAGACGATATTCCGCGTTCGGCTTACCAGGTCTTTATCGGCCATATCATGGCGGCCATCAGCTACATGCTGCCGGTGGTGGTTATGGGTGGGCTGATGATGGCAGCGGCCAAAATTACCGGCCAGTTTATTAACATTGAGCATTCGCCATTCAGCGTACTGGATAAAGTGGGCTTTATGACCATCAAGTTCATGTACCCGGTCTTCGCCATGTTTCTGGCGTTTTCGATTGCCGGTAAACCGGCGCTGATCCCTGGGCTTATCGGCGGCATCATGTCCGACGAAGTCTACAAGCGCTTCTTTGATATCGAAGGCTTTATGCCGTCCGGCTTTTTCGGCGCGATTGGCATTGGCTTTTTTGTGGGCTATCTGGTGCGCTGGCTCAATGATTCGATTCACGTCCGCCAGCAGCTCACCACCATTAAAACCATGCTGGTCGTCCCGCTGATCACCGGCATTACGCTGGTGATGGTCATGGAATACCTGATTAACCCCATATTTGGCTCGCTTAACCAGCTGATGGTGGTCTTTTTTACCTCAGCAGGTGACACCGGGCGCGGATTCTATTCCGCGATGATCGCCGCAGGCACCGCGTTCGACCTGGGTGGTCCGGTCAACAAGGCGGCAGGCTCGGTCGCGCTCGGCCTGAATGGCATGAGCGAAACGTTTGATCTCACCGCCCGCGAACTCTCCATCGTGATCCCCTCAATTGGCGTCGGCTTTGCGGCGTTTCTCAACGGCCGCTTTGGATTACCGGATGTCTTCAGCCGGGAAGAAAAAACCGTCGGGAGTACCTCGTTGCTGCTGGGCGTGATTGGGATCTCCGAAGGCGCGATCCCATTTATCCTGAAAAATCCACGCCTGATCCCGGTGTTCATGACCGGTGCCGTTGCCGGCGCGCTGGTCGCCATTGCACTCGGCGTGAAGCAGACGCTGCCTCTGCCGGCCATCTGGGGCTGGCCACTGGCAACCAATGTGGTGGGCTACCTGGCGAGCGTTTTTGTTGGCGCACTGATTTGCGCCCTGGGCGTGCTTTATGTCAGCCCAAAGAACGCCGGGTAAGGGGAACGTCATGAATCAGATCCACGTCATTGCCCACACGCATTGGGATCAGGAGTGGTATTTCACCCATCAGGACAGCATGGTGCTGGCGTCATATAACTTTGCAGAGGTCATCGACACGCTGGAGAAGGATCCGGCTTACAGCTGCTATCACCTTGACGGACAGATGGCGGTAGTGGAGGATTTTCTCGCCATCAATCCCGATTATCGCGTCAGGCTGGAAACGCTGGTCAGAGAGAAAAGGATCTTTGTGGGACCATGGTATACCCAGACGGACACCTACAACGTGCATGGCGAATCCATTATCCGCAATCTTAAGTACGGCATCTTCGCCGCTCGGAAGCTGGGGCACGCCATGCAGGTCGGGTATCTTCCTGATACCTTCGGCCAAAATGCGCAGATGCCCACGATTTTGCAGGGCTGCAATATCGACAACATCGTCTTCTGGCGCGGTATCGATCACGACAAACAAGCTAAAAGCAGCCAGTTCCTCTGGCGCGCGCCATCAGGGGCGACCGTTATCGCCTGCGCGATGGCGTTTGGTTATGGTGCGGCCAAAAACATGGATTCCGAAGCGAGCCATCTGCAGGGCAAAATCTACCCAATGGTCAATCTTCTGCGTTCACGTGCCGGTATCAACGACCTGCTCCTGCCCTGCGGCGGCGATCAGGTCAGCATCGACCCGGCACTGCCAAAAATCCTGCAGGTCGCCAGCGCAAGCTCCCCGGACCAGGACCGCTACGTCATCAGCTCGCTGGAGCGCTACGTCGACATTCTGCGTGCGCAGCGTGAGCAGTTTGAACGCTGGGAAGGGGAGCTGAAATCGCCGCGCTACACCCGCATCCATAAAACGATCGGCTCCGTGCGCTATGACATCAAAAAGAAAAATGATGAGGTTGAGCAGTTTATCCTGCGACAGCTGGAGCCGACAATCGCAATGGCGCGTCATCAGGGGATCCCGGTCAATCTCTCACTCGTCGATACGCTCTGGAAAAAGCTTTTGCGAAGCCATGCCCACGACTCCATCGGCGGTTGTAATAGCGATGCCACCAACCGCGACATACTGCATCGGCTGGAGCAAACCGAACAGCTGTGCCACAGCCTGTGGAATCTGGTGGTGAAAATGCTGGCCGCCGCCTGCGCTCGGGAAGGCGACCTGCTGATTTTCAACCCGCTGGCCATCCCAACGCAGCGCGTGGTGATAACCACCCTGTATAGCCGGGCTGATAATATCGCCCTGACGTATCAGGGGCAGCCCATCCCCTTCGACGTCCTGAAAAAGGACATTCTGCCCGGCGGAACGGCGATCTCTCTTACCGCCGAAGGCGAGCGTGAGACATCCCTTCCCCCTTACTACCGCTGGCACGTGGCGGTAAAGACACCGGTTCTTCCGCCGCTCGGCTATCTCAGCGTTAATGTTGAAGATGGCCGTGCGCCTCTACGGGAGCCTGAGCAGACAAAGAGCAGCGAGATAGAGAATGCGCATTATCGACTGACACTTGACGCCGGAACGCTTATCCTGGAAGACAAACGCAGCGGCAGACGCATCCCCTCTTTCTTTACTCTCGAAGATTGTGCGGACGCGGGCGACAGCTACGATTTTTCACCGCTTGCGGGCGACACGCCGACGCGCTGTTCGTATTTTACGCTCCTCAGCGGCGTGAAAACGCCGCTTGTCGAAAAGCTGACCTTCAAAGCCACAATGCTTCTTCCGCAGGATCTCGCCAGCCGTCAGGATGCGGCCCGAACGCCGTTATCCATTCGTTTCGTCTGCGAATTACGCCATGGCGATCCGAACCTGTATGTCGAGGCTTCTCTGGAAAACAACCACTGCGATCACCGACTTCGTTTACTGATCGGCAGCGATATTCATACCCGTCACGCGATCGCTTCACAGCCATTCGCGATAATTCAGCGCGAAACAGGGTGTGCAGGTGAAAACTGGCAGGAGCGCTATCGCGAGATGCCCGTGGATATCGAAACCACCGAGGGCATTATTGCTGTCGCGGAAGCGGGCAAAGCGCTGGTAGTGAACAGCCGCGGTATGAAGGAATTTCAAATTATCGGCAGTGAACCAGCGGCGATCGCCCTGACCTTGTTTAAATCAACGGGCGTGCTGGGACGCAGCGATCTCCAATGGCGACCGGGCCGGGCGTCCGGCATTAATAATACGGTGGTTGAGACCCCCGATGCCCAGCTGCTGAAACCGCTGAGCTTTTCATTCACCGTCGCGCTGGCCGACAACGCCGGGCATCTTACGCTTCGCCAGCTGGAAAATCAGGCGGCCGGACAGCCCTTCACCTATCAACGTCAGACGCTGCACACGCTCGATCACCGTCTTGAGCGCTTTTCGTTGCATCTGCCCGACCGAAGGCTTCCGGCAGAATTCTCATTATTGAACCTGCCGGAGCCGCTCATTCTCTCTGCCCTGCCCCATGCGCAGCAGTCGCCAGGTACGGTCGTCCGCGTATTTAACGCCGGCAAGAAGCCCGTTCCGGTCCCGGCAAGTCTGGCGGGGCTTCGTCAGATCAACTATCTGGAAGAGCCCGTACAACCGGTAACGGCGATCCTCCCTTCCGCGACCTGCGATTTTTTAATTGAGGCTTAATATGAACTTGCTTGCATTGACGCATCCCGATCTGGTTTTTATCAACCCGCAATACCGTACGCCTGAAGCGCTGATACGCTGGCTCACCGAGCCGCTCGCAAAGCGAAAAATTATCAGCGATCGAGAGACGTTTATCCAGAGCGTATTACAACGCGAAAGTGAAGGTCCTACCGCGCTGGGTGAGGCGCTCGCTGTCCCACACGGAAAAGCCCAGGCGGTGCAGCAGGCGGCGTTTTGTCTGGCACTCTTCGATGAACCGATACGCTGGCCAGGTCTGGAAGGTGATGAAGAGGTGAGAATGGTCTTCCTGCTCGCCATTCCACCAGCGGAAGCAGGCAGTACCCATATGCAATTGCTGACGACGTTGACCTGTTTATTAACGGAAGACCGGGTGCGTGAGCAGATTCTGGCGGCACGCACACGGGAAGAGGTAATGTCCGCACTGAATACGGAAGAGCCGCCGAACGAGGATGAGCCCTCCGAAAATACCTTCCTCATTCCGCTCATTCTGGGCAGTATCGCTACCGCAGCCTTTCTGCAGGCAGGATTGAGTTGGGCCAGCGGGTTAAGTTAACCGAATAGCGCTCGGCACACACTGTGCTGAGCGCTTGTTTTTGCTAAATAATTAATCAGATTTTTCTCTCGCGCCTTTACAATCGCTGAAGCGCCCGTCGTTTGTACTCTCGTCTTTTTACTTTGTTCTGAATCAAATAAATCGCAAACATGTTTGATGCAAATCACTATATGTAGAACTTAAAATGCACGCCGACCCAACATCTTGTATTTATCGTCTACTATTCCAACAACAAGACGGCGCTTACGCTGGCCGGAACTGTGGATAACACGAGCTGGGAACGCGGGAAGTCTTTGGCCTGGCGGGGAATACGCCCGGAGAAGTCTTCTCCACCTCTGTGGATAACCTGTTTTCAAAAAATGGAGTGATCATGACACCGCATGTGATGAAACGTGATGGCTGTAAAGTGCCGTTTAAATCAGAGCGCATCCAGGAAGCCATTCTGCGTGCAGCTAAAGCAGCGGGAGTCGATGACGCAGATTACTGCGCCACCGTCGCAGAAGTCGTTAGCAGCCAGATGAACGAACGCAGCCAGGTCGATATCAATGAGATCCAGACCGCGGTTGAAAACCAGCTGATGGCGGGGCCTTACAAGCAGCTGGCACGCGCCTACATTGAGTACCGTCACGATCGTGACGTGCAGCGCGAGAAGCGCGGTCGTCTGAACCAGGAGATCCGTGGTCTGGTAGAGCAGACCAACTCTGCCCTGCTCAATGAAAACGCCAACAAAGACAGTAAAGTGATCCCGACCCAGCGCGACCTGCTGGCCGGTATCGTCGCCAAACACTATGCCCGTCAGCACCTGCTGCCGCGCGACGTGGTCTCGGCGCACGAGCGCGGCGAAATTCACTACCACGATCTCGACTATTCGCCGTTCTTCCCGATGTTCAACTGCATGCTGATAGACCTGAAAGGCATGCTGACCCATGGTTTTAAAATGGGTAACGCCGAGATTGAACCGCCAAAATCAATCTCCACGGCCACCGCGGTCACGGCGCAGATTATCGCCCAGGTCGCCAGCCATATTTATGGCGGCACCACCATTAACCGTATTGATGAAGTGCTGGCGCCGTTCGTGACGGCAAGCTTCAACAAGCACCGTAAAACGGCCGAAGAGTGGCAGATCCCGGACGCTGACGGCTACGCCCATTCCCGCACCGAGAAAGAATGCTACGACGCCTTCCAGTCGCTGGAATATGAGGTGAACACGCTGCACACCGCCAACGGCCAGACGCCGTTTGTGACCTTCGGCTTTGGCCTGGGCACCAGCTGGGAATCGCGCCTGATTCAGCAGTCCATCCTGCGCAACCGCATTTCCGGCCTCGGTAAAAACCGCAAAACCGCGGTGTTCCCAAAACTGGTGTTTGCCATTCGCGACGGCCTAAACCACAAGTTTGGCGATCCGAACTACGACATCAAACAGCTGGCGCTGGAGTGCGCGAGCAAGCGCATGTATCCGGACATCCTGAACTACGACCAGGTTGTGAAAGTGACCGGTTCGTTTAAAACGCCAATGGGCTGCCGCAGCTTCCTCGGCGTGTACGAGGATGAAAACGGCGAGCAGATCCACGACGGGCGCAACAACCTGGGCGTCATCAGCCTCAACCTGCCGCGCATCGCGCTGGAGGCGAAAGGTAATGAAGCTGAGTTCTGGAAACTGCTGGATGAACGTCTGCAGCTGGCGCGCAAAGCGCTGATGACCCGTATCGCCCGTCTGGAAGGGGTGAAAGCCCGCGTCGCGCCGATCCTCTATATGGAAGGGGCCTGCGGCGTGCGCCTGAAGGCGGACGATGACGTATCCGAGATCTTCAAAAACGGTCGCGCGTCCATTTCGCTGGGCTACATCGGCATTCACGAAACCATCAACGCGCTGTTTGGCGACACGCACATGTACGACAGCGAAGCCCTGCGCGAAAAAGGGATCGCCATCGTTCAGCGCCTGCGCGACGCGGTAGACCAGTGGAAAGAGGAAACCGGCTACGGGTTTAGCCTCTACAGCACGCCGAGCGAGAACCTGTGCGACCGCTTCTGCCGTCTGGACACCGCCGAGTTCGGGATTGTGGAAGGCGTGACCGACAAAGGGTACTACACCAACAGCTTCCACCTCGACGTCGAGAAGAAGGTCAACCCGTACGACAAGATCGACTTCGAAGCGGCGTATCCGCCGATCGCCAGCGGCGGCTTCATCTGCTACGGCGAATACCCGAACATTCAGCACAACCTGAAGGCACTGGAAGACGTGTGGGATTACAGCTACCAGCACGTGCCGTATTACGGGACCAACACGCCAATTGATGAGTGTTACGAGTGCGGCTTCACCGGCGAGTTTGAATGTACCAGTAAAGGCTTTACCTGCCCGAAATGCGGCAACCACGATGCTGCTCGCGTCTCCGTGACCCGTCGCGTGTGCGGCTATCTCGGTAGCCCGGACGCGCGTCCGTTTAACGCCGGGAAGCAGGAAGAGGTGAAGCGTCGCGTCAAGCATTTGGGGAACGGGCAGATCGGTTAATCCTCAGCCACGTTAATGCCCGGTGGCGCTGCGCTTACCGGGCCTACGGACCGCTCTCTTTTGTAGGCCGGGTAAGCGCAGCGCCACCCGGCGTGGTTATTCGCTATGAACTATCACCAGTACTACCCTGTCGACATCGTCAACGGCCCCGGCACCCGCTGCACCCTGTTTGTTTCAGGCTGCATCCACGAATGCCCCGGCTGCTACAACAAAAGCACCTGGCGACTCAATTCCGGCATGCCGTTCACCGCGGAGATGGAAGATAAAATCATCAGCGACCTGAACGACACGCGCATTCACCGCCAGGGAATTTCGCTCTCCGGCGGCGATCCGCTGCACCCGCAAAACGTGCCGGATATCCTGAAGCTGGTGAAGCGCATTCGTGCAGAGTGTGCGGGAAAAGATATCTGGGTCTGGACAGGCTACAGGCTGGATGAACTGAATACGCAGCAGATGGAAGTGGTGGATCTGATTAACGTGCTGGTCGACGGCAAGTTCGTGCAGGATTTAAAAGACCCGGCTTTGATCTGGCGCGGCAGCAGTAACCAGGTTGTACATCATTTGCGTTGATCAAAGGCGGATGTTATCCATCCGCCCTTACCTCAAAACCGACTCAAACTCTCCATCGCCACCGCCTTAAATTCGGCAAAGTCACTGCAGCTACAGAGCCGCGACATCGCCCGTTCACGCAGGAAGGTGACGAAGATATCGTAAATCGCCATCGCCTCTTCGTATTCGCTTTTGCTGATGGCGAGCAGGAAGATGACGTGAGCGGTTTCGTCGCCCCACTGAACGCCGTTCGGGGCGAGCACGGTGTAGACCACCGTTTTCTGCGCCAGCAGGCCGAGGGAGTGCGGGAGCGCGATGCCGTCGCCGAGCATGGTGCTGACAATAGCTTCACGTTCAACAACCGAATCCAGAAACTCCGCGCCGACAAAGCCTTCTGCTTCAAGCTGTTCACACAGCTCGCGGAAGAGCGTCTGCTGATCGATTGGCTTGTCGATAATGCGGAAATGGGCCGCGTCGAAGTATTTATCCAGCATCCACGGGCGGGTGCGGTCCACCAGCACCAGTTTGCCAATCTGTTCTAACTGATAGTCGGTCGGGAACGGGGCGATCGTTACTACCGGTTTCGACTTTTCGCTGACGCGTGCGGTGGCTATCACAAAGTCTTCGCCAATGGTTTCCGCAACCTCGTACTCGCGCAGGGTGAGCGTGCGCGTCACCTCAATCTGCGGATATTTACGCTGCAGCACCGCCTCAATCATGCGGACCATCGCGTTACCGGCGTCGCATACCAGCAGCACGCGCGGCTGGCGCTGGTAGCCGATGTTGTAGTGGCGCTCCAGCCCGACGCCAATGTGCAGCACCAGGAAGCCAATCTCGTTTTCGCTGATCGCATACGGCGTGTATTTGCCCCAGCTCGACACCGCCGCCAGCGTCATGTCCCACGCCATCGGGTAGTGCTGCTTGATGTTATCCAGCAGCGGATTGGGGATCATAATTTGATACCGCACGCGGGTGATCATGGTTTTGATGTGCGTGAGCAGGTCCGCGTGCAGCTGCGCGTCGCTCAGCAGATTGTAGTTATAGTGGGTGTTGATATAGCGCAGGATGTAGTTGACCAGCGCTTCGTCGTCATCCGCGTTAATTGCGCTCGGGGCAATCTCCTGAATCTGCCGCGCCGCAATGTGCACGCACAGCCAGCTCTCCTCCGAAGGTGAAAGCGCTTTGCCCGCCAGCTGCTGGATAGTGACGGCGATATCCTTCGCCGCCTCGCGCACGTTCTCTTCCACGTCTTCGGCGTGGAATTCCGGCAGCGGATAGCCCTCGCTGATGCGCCGCACCGACACCGCGCAGTACAGGCGCAGGAACAGCTCGCCTTCGTCTGTCAGACGGATGTGATGACGCGTCAGCGCCTCGTGCAGCACGGGCACCATCTGCTCCGCCACGCCTGCATTCAGCGCCACGTCGGTCACCAGCGGATTCAGGCTGTCCTGCTGCGCAAGCTCCCAGAGCAGATCGGTCAGGCACGCGCGGGTCGACATCTCGCTGCCAAACAGCTTCATGCCGTGGCGCGGACGCGTTTCCAGCGTCAGGTTATAGCGATGAAACCACTCGCGCACCTCCGCCATGTCGCTTTGCAGCGTGGCGCGGCTGACGAACCACTCGTCCGCCAGGTCCTCCAGCTTAAGAGAAAATGCCGAGGTCAAAAAACGCACCACCAGATAATGCACGCGCTCCGGCCCGGTGCGGGGGATACGCAGCGCGCGCGGGTGGGATGCCTGCAGCTGCTGGTAGCGCTGGGCATCATCTATTTTGAGCTGGTAGCCATTGCCCCTGCTCAAGATAAACTGCGCGCCGTGGCTTGCCAGCAGCGCGTTCAGGGCGGTGATATCGGCACGGACGGTTCGCGTGGAAACCGACAGCCGCTGCGCCAGTTCGTCCTGCGGCAGCGTCTCGTTTTGCAACAGTTCGAAAAGTTGCGCTAAACGTTGGTTCGGAAATCGCACGTCGTTGTCCTCTTACGGCTTAAGGTGAAATGACCATCTGGGATGGGCTGCCGACCGGGGTATAGTCCGGTTCGAAGCTCAATTTCCCGTCCTGCGCCACGCGGAAACGGGTAATGTTGTCGCTGCGCTGGTTCATGACGTACAGCCAGCGTCCCTGCTTATCGAGCGTCAGGGTGCGCGGGTAATCACCACGCGTCCACACGTCATCCTGATGCGTCAGCGTGCCCTCCGCCGTTACGGTAAAGTGCCCGATGCTGTTATGCAAACGGTTAGCCACATACAGCTGTTTGCCGTCGGCGCTTAACGCCAGACCGGCAGCAAAGCTGGTGCCTTTGTAACCTTCAGGCAGGGCTGAAATTGTTTTGCCCTCTTTTAAGGTGCCGTTGGCGTTCACGGTATAATGGGTGAGCGTAGACGCCTCTTCGTTAATCAGCCACAGGGCATCGCCCTTCGGCGTAAAGACAAAGTGGCGCGGCCCGGCCCCTTTTGAGGAGGAGCTGATAAACGGCGGATCGTTCGGCGTCAGATTTCCTGTCCGATCGTCAAAGCGGTACTGATAGATGCGATCCAGCCCAAGATCGGTCGAAAACACGTATTTCCCGCTCGGATCGGCGGCGATCATGTGCGCATGCGGGCCGTTATGATCGCTGATCGCGAAACTGCCCTCGACGGCAGCTTCCGGCTTCGCCGCGCCCGGTTCGCCTTGATCCTGACGTTTGTCCGTGGCGTCACCCAGGCTGCCGTCTGCGTTGACGGGTAAAATGGCAATCGATCCGCTGACGTAGTTCGCCACCAGAAGATGCTTGCCGTTCGGCGTCAGGGAGAGATACACCGGCCCCGCACCGCCGGAGGCCACCTGATTCAGCTCGCTCAGCTCACCGTTATCGCCGACGCGCAGCGCCTGCACCACGCCCTGCTCCACTTCGCTTGCCAGATACAGCGTTCTGCCGTCCCGTGAAAGGGTCAACTGCGCCGCATTCGGCAGTTTGCTCACCAGCGTTTTATCGTTCAGCGCGCCGGTTTGCGGGTTAACAGTAAAACGGTACAGCCCTTCACCGTTCGGATTATAGGTGCCCACCCAGGCGTATTGCGTCTGGGCGACAGCGGCGGTGGCGAACATTGAGAGTGAAGCGACAAGCAGGGTACGGGTGTGCATGGTGGCTCCTTCAGGTGTGTGCGGTTTAGTTTTATTTAACCAGCTTCTTCGTCATCGCCAGCAGCGTACGCACGTCTTCCGGACGCGTATCGCCGCTGGCTTTATCGATAATCGAGCTGTAGATATGCGGGACGATCTTGCTCACGCCCGCGTCGAGGGCGATCTGCAGGATCTCCTCATAGTTTTCCAGATCGATACCTCCGGTCGGCTCCAGCCAGAAGTCGTGGCGGGCGCAGGCTTCCGCTACCGCCTTGTACTCGTCACGGCACTTGAGGCCGCCCATCGGGAAGTATTTGATGGAGCTGCCGCCGAAATCTTTCAGCAGGGCAATCGCGGTTTCAACCGGCACGATACCGTCCGGCGCTTTGCTGCTCAGCGGGCCGGTGGAGATTTTTACCATGCCGACGGTGCCGGTCGGAGAGACCAGACCGTTGACCACGGACTCATTCTGCCCCAGCAGCGCGCGGCTGGTGGCCACGCCGGTGAAAACCTGGTTAACGTGCTGCGGCTGTACCTGACGGGAGATTTCACTCACCATCGCCGACTGGTTCGGGTCGCCCGCGCCCAGCCCAACAGACAGCGCGTTTTCAATCAGCTTCGCGTATTCGCGCATATCAGCAACAGCGCTCGCCACGTCCGGGTAATTTTTGGAGAGCACGCCCACCAGCACGTGGCCTTCCGCCGCCTCATAGATGGCGCTGGCGTTGGTCTTTGAGCCAGCCAGCACGTTCAGACAGACGCGGTCACGGTAAAAGTTGGGGGTCAGTTTCATGCGTTTTTCTCCTGTCCTAATACTTCGCTAATGCGGCGGTACACGATGTTCAGCTGGTCAGCATTCACGCTGCGCACGTCCGCTTCGATTATCCCTTCGTTGGCCTTGTAGCCACGGAAGTAAATGGCGTACTCGCCCTGCTTGAGCTTCGCCACCAGATCGCCCGTGCCGACGCCGGTCGTGACTTCGTCAAACTTAATCTCGGTGCGGGCAATATCGCGTCCGGCGCTGTCCCAGACCACGCGCGCGGTCACACCGTTCAGGGTGTTGAGCGCCTCGATAAACGGCGTCATTTTCGCCACCATCTCGGCGCCGCTCTCTTTAGTGGCCGTCAGGTAGTGTTCGATGGCGCAGGTCAGGCCGAGGATCCCCTCTTTGCCCACCTTCATCGCGCGGCCAATCCCCGCCGTCTGGCGCTTCACCCACTCAACGTACTGGGTCTTGCCGATCACCAGCCCGCTGGTTGGGCCTTCGATCGCCTTCGCACCGCTGTAGATCACCAGGTCCGCGCCGGCGCGGTAGTACACGTGCAGATCTTCTTCCGCCGCGGCATCGACGATGAGCGGCAAGTCGTGTTTACGTGCGACAACCGCCGCCTGCTCGACGCTGAGCATGCTTTTCTGCACGCAGTGGTGAGATTTGATGTACATGATCGCCGCCGTGCGCGGGGTAATCGCCGCCGCCAGCTGATCGGCAGAGCATTCGTTGGCGTAGCCCGCCTCCACCAGCTTGCCGCCGCCCAGCGCCACCATGGTGCCCACCGGCGCGCCAAAGTTTACGTTGTGGCCTTTCGGCAGGACGATTTCGTTGTTCTCAATCGGGGTCACGTGCAGGTTTTCCAGCAGCCAGTCGCTGTCTTTGACCAGCACCGCCGCCACCGACTGGGCTATGCCCGCCGACGCGCAGGAAACCACCGTCGCGCCTTCCACATCCAGCAGCTTCGCGATGTATTCCCCGGTTTTATTGACCAGATCCTTCATCTCGAAATAGTGATTCATGCCGTCCATCGCCGCCTGCACCACTTCCGGGCGCGGCGTGGAGACGCCCAGCGCCGTCATGCGGCCGGAGGTATTGATCACCTGCTTTAAGTTGTACTTCTCATAAATCGAAGGCATGTTCCGTGCTCCCTTGTTCGGTCATGTAGCCCTTGCCCGCGCGGATCGCGGCAAGCGGCACAAGAATGTGTTCAGCCTGCAGGCTGTCGTTTTCGGCATCCGTCAGCACCGTCGGCTGGCGCTTAAGCTTGAACAGCGTCAGGTCGGCGTCGAGACCCGGCTGAATGCGGCCCTTGCGCGCCAGGCGCAGGCCGTCGGCGGCGTTCGCAGTCACGCAGTCAATCACCTGCGGCAGCGACATGCCGATGGCGAGAAACTTCGACATCACGCTTGCCAGCGAGCCCACCGGGCCGTTGATGCGGTTGCGGCAGTAGATGTCCGAGCTGATGGTGTGCGGCAGAATGCCCATCGCGATGGCGCGTTTCGCCACCTCAAAGCTGAAGCTCGCCGTGCCGTGACCGACGTCCAGACGCACGCCGCGCTTCAGGGCGGAGGTGATGGAGGCGCGCAGCTCGCCGGAGGGCGTAAGAATGCGGTTGGGTTTGCCGTTGTAGCAGTGGGTGATGATGTCGCCGGAGCTCAGCAGCTCGGCAATTTCGTCGAGGTTCGGCGGGTTGTTGCCGATGTGCACCATCAGCGGCAGGTCGCCGTTCTCTTTCTGGATGGCTTTCGCGCGCTCCAGCGGCGTGATGCCGTTTTCACCGACCACGCTGCTGCTCATGCGCGCCTTCAGGCCGACGATAAAATCAGGGTGGCGCTTCACCGCCTGCTTCACCGCGTCAGCGTCGATATTCGCCATGTTGGCCAGCTCGTTCTGGGCAATCAGCCCCACGCGGGAGATATTCAGCAGGGCAAATACCTCGGTGGAGGCGCTGCGGGTGATTTTATAGAAATCATCCACGTCGTCGGCACCGGTACTGCCCGCGTCCACTACGGAGGTGACGCCGGTGGCAATACCCACGCTGTCCGGCTCGTCGTGGTAAATCGGGGAGTTCGGGTAACAGTGAACGTGGGAGTCAATCCAGCCTGCGCTGACGAACACGTCGCCGTTCAGCTCAACCGTTTTATGCGCGGGGGCGACAATCTCGCCCAGCGCCGCGATTTTCCCGTCCTGAATGGCGATATCGGTCAGGGTATCGTCGGCAAGGCGTGCACGGCGCAGGAGTAAATCAAACATGAGGATCTCCTGATAAGGCGGGCGCCTGAGCGCCCGCGGGTATTAAAGGGCGACCGGGAACAGCCAGCCCAACAGCATCGCGCCGAGAATGGCGCCACCGGTAATCGGCTTCTGCCAGATGTAGAACACCAGCGCACCCAGCAGGGAACCGACGCCGATAGGAATGGAGGCGGTCATGGCGCTGAGGATAATCAACGGCCCGAGGAAGCGGCCGGAGGCGTTGCCCGCGCCCATCATCACGTCTGCGCCGTAGGTGGAGTTGCTCTGGTTGATAGTGAACTTACGCGCCAGGATGATGACGTAGCCAATCGCCAGGCCAATCGCCAGGCCGGTGATCAGCGAAGCAATGAAGTTGGTCACCGGGAACATGATCCCCGCGCCCAGTAGCAGCGCCGGAACACCAAGGCCCACGCCGGTCTGGATCGCGCCGCCGATGTCGAGAATACCAACCAGCGACCCTTCGATAATACGGGCGAACAGGAAGCTCGCGCCAAACGCCGCCACCGCGCCGTAAACGCCGGTATCAATGCCCGCTTTCAGCATCGCCACGAAGGCCACTTCGTTAAACGCGCCGATGCCGTAGAGGTAGTACATGTGCGTCCCGGCAAACACGCCGGAGGAGAGCAGGCCAACGAAGATCGGGAACGACCAGTCGGCATACCAAAAACCTTTATTCTGTTCCATTTAGAGGCTCCTGTTATTTACCGCTGAGCGAGTTGTGGATCATGTCGAGCCAGTTCGGCACGGTCAGATGGAAGGATTCGATCATCTTCATGTCGAAGCCGCGGAAGAAGCCGCTCAGCACGAAGAGCAGGACGATCGCCGCCATCATCACTTTGGTGACGTGGTTCCAGCCGCTCTCTTCCACGCCTTTCCCGATCAGGATCCCCAGCACCAGGCCCGGTACGGCGTTGCCCATGATCAGCTGCGCCGCGCCGCCAAAAATGGTGGCCCAGAAGCCCGATTTTTTACCCGCGTCGATAGCCGCCAGCCAGAAGATCACCGGCATCACGGTGTTCACCAGCAGGTTTGCCGCCGGCACCAGCACCTTCACGGCGGTGACCTGAAGGGCAGCCGGCACGGAGGAGGCGGTAAGGTTAAGGAAGGTCACGACAATCATGCCGATCAGGCCGCAGGCAATCGCCATTTTGCGCGGGTCGTGCAGCGTTTCGCCGACGTTACGGTTTTTGATCATCAGTGCAGCAGCACCCCAGTTCGGGATGATGCGGTGGTCAACGTCCTGTGTGAAGGCACCTGCGGCCACGGAAGAGGCCCAGGCGTTAAAGAAGAAACCTAACCCAAAGGAGAAGTGGGACGCCGGATCCCCTTCACAGGAGTTCAGTTCCCCCAACGTACGAAACGCGCCCATACCCTGAGTGGTAGGCGCATGAAACATGCGTGCAGCCCCGGCTCCGACACCGACGCCAACCAGGCCGCCAATGATGAGCGATTTTATTAATATAATTAAGAACATCAGTCTGCCCTTTTATGAATAATCAGCGTTGCGTGACGAAATCCACCTGGTCAAGATTGATAGCGGTCACGTTGACGGTCACATCCAGCTCCACGCTGTAGGTGCGTCTTTCCCGGCGCAGAAAGAAGAACAGAAACGCTTCTTTACGCACCGCTTCTTGCGCCTGAACGACCTGCACATCCTGTGGCTCAATACGCAGTAAGATATGCGGTGAGGCTTTCATCACCGCGGCCTGAACGTGGTTGAGCGCGTCGGCAAAGGCGCGCGCTTTGGCGTCGCCCTTCCCCTTCACTCTCACCGTGGTTGTGAACTGTTCTTTCATGCTTATGCGCCGTATTTCTTCTGCCACGCCTGTACCAGACGCTCGCCCAGCTCTTCTTTATCCATAAAGCCGAAGCCCAGCACGTTGCAGCCTTCGTTGATGGCGGTCACGCCCTCTTCCACGGAACGCATGCCGTATTTGGCCTTGTAGCCGTATTTGGTCTGGGCGGTGATGGCACCCGCGCCGCCGCTGCCGCAAAAGGAAATACCGAAGGTGGCGTTTTCCGCTTTCATCATGTCGCCGAGCTTCATGTCCGCCGCCATGCCCGGTACGACAACCGCGCGTCCACCTGCTTTTTCCACACCGGCAGCCACTTTCTGACCTTTACCCAGGCGATCGCCAATCACGACTGTAATCTGTTCCATGTGTTGCTCCTTAAAGGTTGTCTTTCGCGACTTCAAAGTGAACGGAGAGCAGCCAGGCTTCTTCATCAGGAAGGTTGCCAAACTGCGCGACCACTTCACGGGCGAGCCGCATTGAATCCGGTGAAATTTCGTCAAACAGCTCTGCTTCAACCTCCGGCAGCGGCTCGCCGGTCACGGACCGGTGCGCCATGGCGCGCACGTGGGAGGTGAGCATCTGCTCCTGTACCGCATTGGGGATGATGTTGTTCCGGGCCAGCAGGGCATAAACCTGCTGCAGCATGGTGTTCGCGAGCTGTTCTGTTTGCTCCGCCTGTTCCCCAACGTCGTTCATTACCGCTCCGTTAATCACTGGTCTTACCCCGTTAATGGCTCTGGAATAAAACTAACGTTGGGGGGGAATTGTTTGTAGCGAGTTGTTTTCCACTTCGAAGTGGAAAGGCGAGCCGCAGCAGTGATCTGTGCCACATAAATGCGGTGAATCTGAATTAATGACGGTATTCGCGTGATGAATATCACGTATTCCAGCGGCAAAACGCGCGCCGGGGAAACGAAACGTTCAGGCGTGGTGACGCAAAAATGTGATGGCGATAGGGTTTACTTATTACCGCGTAAAAAAAACGGGGGCCGCTGGCCCCCGCTGGTTGTTTGTCAGATGCGCGATCGGTTAACGGTATTTCTTGTGATACGTATTACGGGTCGTCACAAACTGCTCGGCCGCCGCCTGGGCTTCCTTCACTTTGCCTTCGTTAGCGAGCTTCAGCGCGCCGTCGATCTGGCCGACCAGCACGTCAAAGCCGTGGCGGTAGTCTTTCATCTCTGCGCTGTCTGCCGCTTTGCTTTCCAGTTTAGGAGGCGTCGCTTTTTGTGCGTCCAGCGCCGCTTCACGCATTTTGGTCAGCGCGTCTTTCATTTCCGCCGCATTGTCGGTTTTCTGCACCACCTTCAGGTTTTGCCCGAGGATGCCCATGTCGTCTTCAAGATCGGCAGCAAACGCAGAAGAGCCAAGAACCAGCGTTGAAGCCGCGACGATCGCTAACAGATGTTTACGCATTGCTCACTTCCTTTTTTATTATTAACAAAACGCTATCTCTATTGTCCGGCGATTTTCATTTCCGGGAGTAATACAGAACCACACTGTATATTGCTGCGTGTTTCAATATCGTTACCGACCGTAACGATATTGCGCCACATATCCTTCAGATTGCCAGCGATGGTGATTTCGCTCACCGGATACTGGATTTCGCCGTTTTCCACCCAGAAGCCCGCCGCGCCGCGAGAGTAGTCTCCGGTGATGCCGCTTACGCCCTGGCCCATCAGCTCGGTGACCACCAGACCGGTGCCCATCTCTTTCAGCATTTGCTCAAAGTTAAGGCCCTGTCCGGCGATGCGCCAGTTGTGGATGCCGCCAGCGTGCCCGGTGCTTTTCAGCCCCAGCTTGCGCGCGGAGTAGTTGGTCAGAAGCCACTGGGTCAGAATGCCGTCCTTCACTATGTCACGACGCTCCGTGCGCACGCCTTCGCTGTCGAACGGCGTGGAGGCCAGGCCTTTCAGCAGGTGCGGATGCTCTTCGATGGTCAGCCATTCCGGCAGGATCTGCTTGCCCAGCGAGTCGAGCAGGAAGGTCGATTTACGGTAAACGGAGCCGCCCGCGATAGCGCCCACCAGATGGCCAAACAGACCGGTCGCCACTTCGTTGGCAAAGATAACCGGCGCTTTCATGGTGGAGAGTTTACGCGGCGACAGGCGAGACAGCGTGCGTTCGGCGCACTCTTTACCCACCCACTCCGGAGACTGCAAATCCCCCAGCGCGCGGCCAATGGTATAGGCGTAGTCGCGCTCCATGTCACCGTTCTCTTCGGCGATGACGCAGCTGGAGAGCGAGTGACGGGTAGAGCAGTAGCCCTGCAGCATACCGTGACTGTTGCCGAAGACTTTGATGCCGTAGTGGCTGTTAAAGCTGCCGCCTTCGGTATTGGTGATGCGCTTGTCGGCCTGCAGGGAAGCCTGCTCGGCGCGCGCGGCAAGCTCGATCGCTTCGTCCGGGGTCACTTCCGCCGGGTGGAACAGATCGAGATCCGGCGCGTCAAACGCCAGCAGATCTTTATCCGCCACGCCTGCGTAAGGATCCGGAGAGGTATAACGGGCAATATCCAGCGCCGCCTGCACCGTACGGGCAATGGCATCCGGGCTGAGATCGGTGGATGACGCGCTGCCTTTGCGATTCTGGTGATACACCGTGATCCCAAGCGCGCCATCGCTGTTGAATTCTACATTCTCCACTTCACCATAGCGGGTACTCACGCTGATGCCGGTGGTTTTGCTGACCGCCACTTCGGCGCCATCTGATTTTTCTGAAGCAAGCATCAGCGCGGTGGAGACGGCTTCTTCAAGAATCTTACGCTGCGCTTCAACTTGTGAGGTTACTTTCATCGCAAATGCCATACTGTAAGAGAGAGTTATCTGAAGTCTAACAGAGAACCGTTTTTCAGTGCGCGTCTTAACTGGTAACATTAGCCTCTTTTTTTAAGGAGCCTGACATGACTAAGCAGCCCGAAGACTGGCTCGACGACGTTCCCGGTGATGACATCGAAGACGAAGATGATGAGATCATCTGGGTCAGTAAAAGTGAAATTAAACGTGACGCCGAAGAGTTAAAACAGCTTGGCGCGGAAATGGTAGAGCTGGGCAAAAACGCGCTGGACAAGATCCCGCTCGACCAGGATCTGCGCGATGCCATTGAACTGGCACAGAAAATCAAAAAAGAAGGTCGTCGTCGCCAGCTTCAGCTTATCGGGAAAATGCTGCGTCAGCGCGACGTCGATCCGATCCGCCAGGCGCTGGACAAGCTGAAAAACCGCCACAACCAGCAGGTTGCGCTGTTTCATAAGCTGGAGCAGATCCGCGATCGTCTGATTGAACAGGGTGATGATGCCGTGCCGGAAGTGCTGAACCTGTGGCCGGATGCCGACCGCCAGCAGCTGCGTTCCTTGATCCGCAACGCGAAGAAAGAGAAAGAAGGGAATAAGCCGCCGAAGTCCGCGCGCCTGATTTTCCAGTATCTGCGCGAGCTGTCTGAGAACGAAGAGTAATTCGTTCCCCTCACCCCGGAGGGGCGAGGGAGAAAAGAACGTAGGCCCGGTAAGCGTGAGCGCCACCGGGCTTTTTTTTACGCCTCGGCGGCCGCTTCCGCTTTCTTCGCCAGACCGTCCAGCAGCTTCTGATGGATCCCACCAAAACCGCCGTTGCTCATCACCAGAATATGGTCGCCGGGCTGAGCGGCTTTCACCACCATATCCGCGAGCGCATCCACGTCCGCGCTCCAGTGCGCAGGCTGGATGCAGGCATCGGCCACTTCCGCCACCTGCCACGGAATATGCTGCGGCTGCAGCAGGAAGACCTCATCGGCGCGTCCTAATGACGGCGCGAGATCGTCTTTGCAGATGCCCATCTTCATGGTGTTCGAGCGCGGTTCCAGCACCGCCAGAATGCGCGCGGTACCGCCAACTTTGCCACGCAGGGCGGCAAGCGTCGCCAGAATGGCCGTTGGGTGGTGCGCGAAATCGTCATACACGGTGACGCCGTGGGCTTCACCGCGCAGCTCCAGACGGCGGCGGGCATTGATAAACGAGCCCAGCGCATTCGCCGCATCCGCAGGCTGAACGCCCACATGGCGTGCGGCAGCGATTGCCATCAGGCCGTTGTGCATGTTGTGTTCGCCCACCAGGCCCCACTTCACCTCACCCACTTTTTCACCGTCGAGCAGCACTTCCCACTCGGAGGCATCGGCGTTGAGTTTCTTCGCCTGCCAGTGGCCCTGCTCGCCCACCAGCTCCTGCTCGCTCCAGCAGCCCATCGCCAGAGTCTGCTTCAGGTTGATATCGTTCTCCGGCAGGATGATGCGCCCCTGACCTGGAACAATGCGCACCAGATGGTGGAACTGTTTCTGAATCGCTTTCAGATCGTCAAAAATATCCGCATGGTCGAACTCAAGGTTGTTGAGGATCAGGGTGCGCGGGCAGTAATGCACGAACTTGGAGCGCTTGTCGAAGAACGCGCAGTCGTATTCGTCGGCTTCGATCACGAAGAACGGGCTGTCACCCAGACGCGCAGAAACGTCGAAATTACCCGGTACGCCGCCGATCACGAAGCCCGGCTTGTAGCCGCAGGCTTCGAGGATCCAGGTTGCCATGCCCGCGGTCGTGGTTTTGCCATGAGTACCGGCAACGGCAACCACCCAGCGGTCGCGCAGGACGAAGTCATGCAGCCACTGCGGGCCGGACATGAACGGAATATTGCGTTCCAGTACCGCCTCGACGCACGGATTGCCGCGGGTCATCGCGTTACCAACGATCACCAGATCCGGCTCGGGATCCAGCTGGCTGGCATCGTAGCCCTGAATTAAAGAGATGCCCTGTTTTTCCAGAAGTGTGCTCATTGGCGGATACACATTGGCGTCCGAACCTGTCACTTCATGGCCCAGCGAGCGCGCCAGCATTGCCAGTCCGCCCATGAAAGTGCCACAAATCCCCAATATATGAATGCGCATACGTCACTATCCTTCTTCAATGTGGCGCACATTTTACTCACATGTTAGCGGCTGTGAAACGCATTTCAGGTAAATCCGTATGTTGCTGGCGCGATTCACCTCTGCGCTACTATTTGAATATTTGTTAAGATTGTTGGGCTTTAGTCGTTTTAGTGAACATACAATCGCTCTACTCACAAAGATGCAGGGAAAGTGTTATGAAAACGTTAGGTGAATTTATTGTCGAAAAGCAGCACGAGTTCTCTCATGCTACCGGTGAACTCACTGCTTTGCTGTCGGCAATAAAGCTGGGCGCTAAGATCATCCACCGTGATATCAACAAGGCCGGTCTGGTCGATATCCTGGGTGCCAGCGGTGCCGAGAACGTTCAGGGCGAGGTTCAACAGAAACTCGATCTGTTCGCAAATGAAAAACTGAAAGCTGCACTGCGCGCGCGCGACATCGTTGCGGGTATCGCCTCCGAAGAAGAAGATGAAATTGTTGTTTTCGAAGGGTGTGAACACGCGAAATACGTTGTTCTGATGGATCCGCTCGACGGCTCCTCCAACATTGATGTTAACGTTTCTGTCGGTACCATTTTCTCCATCTACCGCCGCGTCACGCCTGTTGGCACGCCGGTGACCGAAGAAGATTTCCTGCAGCCTGGCATTAATCAGGTTGCTGCCGGTTACGTCGTTTATGGCTCGTCCACCATGCTGGTGTATACCACCGGATGCGGGGTTCACGCCTTTACGTACGATCCTTCACTGGGCGTTTTCTGTCTGAGCCAGGAACGCATGCGCTTCCCGGAAAAGGGCAACACCTACTCCATCAACGAAGGCAACTACATCCGATTCCCGAACGGCGTGAAGAAGTACATTAAATTCTGCCAGGAAGAAGATAAAGCGACCCAGCGCCCTTACACGTCCCGCTATATCGGCTCTCTGGTCGCTGATTTCCACCGTAACCTGCTGAAAGGCGGTATCTACCTCTACCCAAGCACCGCCAGCCATCCGGACGGGAAACTGCGTCTGCTGTACGAGTGCAACCCGATGGCATTCCTCGCCGAACAGGCGGGCGGCAAGGCGAGCGACGGTAAAGAGCGTATTCTGGATATCGTGCCGGAAAGCCTTCACCAGCGCCGTTCATTCTTCGTCGGCAACAACCACATGGTTGAAGACGTTGAACGTTTTATCCGTGAGTACCCGGACGCGTAATACCTCTCTACAGGGGAGCCGTTCTGGCTCCCCTGGTCATTTATATATTTTACCGTATAAGTGTTTATAAAAAACATGCTTTAATATTCACCACTGCTCCTGCATTATTTCCATAACAGTTTGATAGATATTTCGTGGAGCAGAATCGCAATGAAAAATTATTCCCGTGCTAATACCGGCATTGATTTAAATCTTATCCCTGTATTTATTGAAGTCGTCCGCTGCGGCAGCATGGCAAAAGCCTCTTTGCGTCTGGAGATGTCACGCCCCGCGGTGAGCCTGGCCTTAAAGCGTTTTAATCAACTCTTTGATGAACCATTATTTTTCCGAAAAGGTTTATATCTTGAACCGACGGAAAAAGCGTTAGCCTTAACCAGCTCGCTGGAAATATTAATGGGTGAAATTCACGATAATATTGCGGCAGTTAATTCCGGGAAAAATAAAACCCCGGCACAGAACGTACCGGGGTTGAGTAATATTATGCAGCGGTCTGAGTCGTCACTTTGAATGATGACATCGCTTCCATAAGCTGACGCGACTGCTCCTCAAGGGAGCGGGTCGCAGCGGAGGATTGCTGCACCAGCGCCGCATTCTGCTGCGCGGTTTCGTCCATCTGATTCACCGCAATATTCACCTGCTCAATGCCGCGGCTCTGCTCCTGGGACGCGGTCGCAATCTCACGCATCAGTTTGGTCATGCGCAGCACTTCTGTTGCGATCTCATCCATCGTTTCGCCAGCCTGCTGAGCCAGTTCGCTGCCCTCGTTAACGTGGGTCTGCGAATCACTGATAAGCGATCGGATCTCTTTCGCCGCGTCGGCGCTGCGGCTGGCAAGGTTTCGCACCTCGCCCGCGACGACGGCAAAACCACGCCCTTGCTCGCCCGCACGCGCCGCTTCCACGGAGGCGTTAAGCGCCAGAATATTGGTCTGGAAGGCAATACCGTCGATCACGCTCAGGATGTCGGCGATGCGCGCCGAGCTGCCGGAGATATCGCGCATTTTTTCAATCACGTAGCAGACCATTTCGCTGCCGTGATCGGCCGTATCGGACACCGACTTCGCCAGCTGGTGCGCCTGCTCGGCGTTATCCGCGTTGAGTTTCACCGTCGCGGTGATTTGTTCCATGCTGGCCGCCGTCTGCTCCAGCGACGTGGCGGTGGATTCCGTACGCTCGGCAAGATCGCGGTTTCCCAGGGTCAGTTCGCGGCTGCCGGTGTCAATTTGCGAGCTGGCATCGCGTACCCGCATTACCGAGTTCATCAGCGACTGTCGCATCTCCTCTATCACCGCGTTGAGGCGGTTAAACTCCTGACTCGCGGGCGCGGCAAGCGTATGGGTTAAATCCCCCGCCGCCACGTTCTCCAGCTGAGCAATGGAGGCCGAGAGCGGCTGGAGCAGCATATGGCGCAGCACCAGCCACGCGAGCACGATAATGCCCGCCGTCAGCAGCGCTGCGACGATAATCAGGATCAGCACGCGGGTTTTACTCGACTGTACGGCACTCACTTCCGCCTGACCACGCGCTTCGCTCCATTTCTGAAACGCCTGCATATCGTTATCAAACTGTTTCGCCACCGGGATCAGCGTCTTCTCCAGCAGATCGTAATACCCGTCCGCGCTCTGGTCGTTCAGGGTTTTCAACATCGGGTTGATCCCCTGCTGGTTATACGTCGCCAGGCTGGCTGACACTTTGTCGAGCAGCTGTTGTCCCTGCTCGTCAGCCACGCCGCCGTCAATCACGCCTTTCAGCGTTTTCTGGGCCAGGGCAACTTCCTGATTGATGTTTTTTACCGCTTTGGCCGCATCGTCCAGCATGCCGATTTCCATCATGCGGACGGCCTGACCCGCTTCATTGCGGGCGCGCAGGATCAGCGTATAGCCTGAATTTAGCTGCACCATCTGCTCACCCTGAAGGTGATTAATGCGCTGCAGCGAAGAAGAACTCTGTGTGAGGGCATAAATGCCAATGCCGCTGACAATCAGCAGCAGAAGGGTCATAACGGCCAGTAAAGAGAGCAAGCCGGTACGAATCGATAGCGTTTTAAGCATGATATTATTTCCGGTAGCGAGATATTTCTGGGCATAAAAAAAGAGTATCGGCCGCTACCGGAAAATGTTTAGACTTTAAGCAAATTCAGCGTGTTATCGCTCTGTTACCGATGTGTTTACGCGGGTAACAGGTGAGCTTTGACGGTTCTCCCAGAGCACAGTCAGGCCGCGCTGCAGGGCAATAAAAATAAACAGCAGAATGCCGATGGCGATCTTCGTCCACCAGGAGCTGAGCGTGCCGTCAAAGTTGATATAGGTTTGTATCAGCCCCTGTATAGCCACGCCGAACAGCGTCCCCAGCACCGTACCCACGCCGCCGCTAAGCAGCGTACCGCCGATGACCACAGAAGCAATCGCATCCAGCTCAACGCCAACGCCTGCAAGGGCATAGCCCGCCTGGGTGTACACCGAGAAGACGATACCCGCCAGCGTCGCCAGGCCTGTCGAGAGCATATAGATGCGGATGGTGGTGCTGCGGGTGGAGATCCCCATCAGGTTTGCCGACGTGGCGTTACCGCCGATGGCGTAAACCTGATTGCCAAACCGGGTACGGTGGGCGAGGAAGATGCCGATCACCACCACGCCCAGCATCAGCAGCCCCATCGCGCTCAGACGACCGCCGCCGGGAATTTTCCACGCCAGGCTGGAGAGCGTGTCGTACACCGGATGGTTAATCGGGATCGACTCTTCCGACACCAGATAACTTACCCCACGGAGGAAGAACATCCCCGCGAGGGTAATGATAAACGCCGGGATTTTCAGCGCGTCGATCAGCAGCCCCATAAAGGCACCAAACGCGCAGCCCATCGCCAGCACCAGCGGAAACGCCACCAGGGGAGAGATCCCCCAGAAGCCGATCGCCTTCGCGAGGAACACGCCCGTAAACGCGATCACCGAGCCGACGGAGAGATCGATCCCGCCGGAGAGGATCACAAAGGTCATTCCGACGGCGATGATGCCTAAAAAGGCGTTATCGGTCAGGATATTGCAGATCACGCGCGTCGAGGCAAAGCCGGGGAATTGGGTGAGGCAGTAGAGATACCCCAGCACAAATACGCCCAGCGTGATCATCAACGGTAAATTACGTTTTATCATGGCCACGGATCCCCTTAATGATGCTGACAAAGCGCGGCGACTGGACGATCAGCACGCAGAGTACGACCACCGCTTTCACAACCTGGTTGAGTTCCGGCTGAAAACCGGAGAGCAGGATCCCGGTGTTCATGCCCTGAATGATCAGCGCGCCGATCACCGAGAGCAGCAGGTTAAAGCGCCCGCCCATCAGCGACCCGCCGCCGATGACCACAGCCAGGATTGCGTCCAGCTCCAGCCAAAGCCCGGCGTTGTTGGCATCGGCTCCGCGGATATCCGCCGCGACGATCACCCCTGCGATGGCGGCGCAGATACCGCTCAGCACGTAGGTCAGCATCACCATCAGCCGCGTGTTGACCCCGGCGTTGCGCGCGGCGCGAATGTTGATCCCAACCGCTTCAATGAACATGCCGAGCGCCGTTTTACGGGTGAAGAGCCAAAAGACAACGAGCGTGGCCAGGGCAATAATCACCGGCGTCGGGAAGAACAGAAGGTTGCCGCTACCAAGCCACGCCAGGCTCGGGGAGTTAAAGGTGACAATCTGGCCGGAGGTAATCAGCTGCGCCACCCCACGCCCGGCCACCATTAAGATAAGCGTGGCGACAAAGGGCTGAATTTTCAGCACCGCCACCAGAATACCGTTCCATAATCCGGCCAGCACGCCGGTGCCTAACGCCGCCAGCAGTACCACCGGCAGGCTGTGTCCGGCCACGGTCATGGAGGCTGCAGTGGCCCCGGCGATAGCCATCACCGCGCCGACGGAGAGATCAATCCCGCCGGTGGCAATGACCAGCGTCATCCCGATGGCCAGCAGCGCCACGGGCGCAGCACGGTTCAGGATGTCTATCGGGCTGCCAAACAGGCGACCATCCTGCACGATAATCTGGAAGAAATGCGGTGCGACAAGGCTGTCAACCATCAGTACCACCAGCAGCGCCGCGATTTGCGGCGTGCCGGTTGGCCAGCTGAAGCGGCGCTTTGACTCACCGGTTTGCGTAAGCGAACGGGACATCACGATTCACTCCTTATGCCGCAATGGCATTCATGATCGCCGGAACGGACAGCTTATCCAGCGGGATCTCTGCCACCTGCTTGCGATCGCGCATGATAATGACGCGATCGGCATAACCTACCAGCTCCTCCAGCTCGGACGAAATGACGAGCAGGGCCAGACCGTCTGCACACAGGGTTTCGATAAGTCGGATAATTTCGGCGTGCGCCCCCACGTCAATGCCGCGGGTCGGTTCGTCGAGGATCAGGAACTGCGGTTTGGTCAGCAGCCAGCGCGACAGCAGCACCTTCTGCTGGTTGCCGCCGGAGAGGAACTCGATCGGCTGTTCCGCGTTCGGGGTGCGGATGCCGAGCTGGCGGATAAAGCGCTCGGCTATGGCGTTTTGCTCTTTACGGGGGATCGGGCGCAGCCAGCCGCGCTGGGCCTGCAGCGCCAGAATGATATTCTCCCGCACCGAGGCCGCGGCAATGATACCGTCCGTTTTCCGATCTTCCGGGCAGAATCCAACGCCCAGACAGGAGGCCTGATGCGGCGATCGCAGGGTTTGCGGTTTGCCCTTGATCAGCGCGCTGCCGCTGTCCGCGGGCTTGATCCCGAAGATCACCTCGGCGGTTTCGGTTCGGCCCGAGCCTAGCAGGCCCGCCAGCCCGACAATTTCGCCCGGCCGCACCTCAAGGTTAAACGGCGATATCACTCCTTTTTTGCCGTAATCGCTGAACGCGGCGACCGGTTTCTCGCTCAGCAGCGTGCGCCCTGCGCGCTGGAGGGCGTTGGTTTCCAGCTCACGACCCAGCATCATTTTCACCAGCTCGATCTGCGGCAGCTCGCGGGTTTCGCGGCAGCCAACAAAGCTGCCGTTGCGCAGCACCGTAATGCGATCGCTCACCTCATATACCTGATCGAGGAAGTGGGTAACGAAGATCAGGCTTACGCCCTGATCGCGCAGCTGGCGCATCAGGGTAAAGAGCATCTCCACTTCCTGGGTATCGAGGCTGGCGGTGGGTTCGTCCAGGATGAGTACCTTCGCGGAGAGATCGATCGCGCGACAAATGGCAACGATCTGCTGCATCGCCACGGAAAAGCGGTTCAGCGGCTCGCGGACGTCGAGGGAGAAGCCGTAGGATTCCATCAGCTTTGTCGCCCGCGCCTCCATCTCTTTGCGGCGCAGCAGGCCAAAGCGTCGCGGCTCACGGCCAATAAACAGATTATCCGCCACCGACATATTAGGCAGCAGGTTCACTTCCTGATAGACCGTCCCGATCCCCAGCTGTTGGGCATGGGCGGTATTTTTTGGCGAAATGGCGTTGCCTTCCAGCCAGATGGTGCCGCGGTCGGCGTGATAAACGCCGGTCAGGGATTTAATCAGCGTCGATTTTCCCGCGCCGTTCTCGCCCAGCAGCGCCATGATCTCCCCACGCCGCAGGCTAAAATCAACGTTATCCAGCGCTTTTACGCCGGGGAAGAATTTACTCAAGCCCTCTGTGCGGAGGATTTCCTGGTGTTGTTCAGTGGTCATGGTTTCCCCCTGCATCAAGCCGGATGGCGCAGCGCCACCCGGCATGTTCAGACAGGCTTAGTAGCCCATATTTTTCTTCTTCTCTAACTCTTCTTTCGCCGTGTCAGGCAGGTAGAGCGTGGATTTGGTAACCGTCACTTTCTCCGGCATCGTGCCGTCTTTCTTGAATTTCTCCAGCGCGTCGAATGCCGGGCCCGCCATGTTTGGCGTCAGCTCCACGCTGGCGTTGGCTTCGCCGTCAATCATCGCTTTGTAGATATCCGGCACGCCGTCGATAGAGCCGGTGAGGATATCTTTGCCCGGCTTCAGGCCCGCTTCTTTAATTGCCTGAATCGCGCCGATTACCATGTCATCGTTGTGGGCGTAAACCATGCAGATATTCTTGCCGTTGTTTTCAGCCTTAATGAAGCTCTCCATGACCTCTTTACCTTTACTACGGGTAAAGTCGCCGGACTGAGAGCGGATGATCTTGATGTTTGGCGCTTTCGCGATGGCTTCAGCAAAGCCTTTTTTACGGTCGATGGCCACGCTCGCGCCGACGGTGCCCTGCAGCTCAACGACGTTACACGGCTTGCCGTCGACCTGTTTCACCAGCCAGTCGCCAATCAACTGCCCTTCAAGCACGTTGTTAGCGGTGACGGTTGTCATATAAAGGGATTTGTCTTTGACGTCGATGGAACGGTCGAGCAGGAAGACCGGGATCTCAGCGTCTTTCGCTTCCTTCAGGACGGGTTCCCAGCCGGTTGCCACGACGGGTGCAATAAAGATGGCATCCACGCCCTGGGCGATAAAGGAGCGCACGGCTTTGATCTGATTCTCTTGTTTTTGCTGACCATCGGCGATTTTCAGGGTAATACCGCGTTTCTGAGCTTCGCTTTTCGCCACGTTGGTTTCTGCCGCTCGCCAGCCAGATTCAGAGCCGACCTGCGAAAAACCTACGGTTAAGGGAGCGGCCATCGCCATAGACGACATGGCTGCCGAAACTGCTGTGACCAGGAGTAAGCGCTTCCACATATGAACGTCCTCGTAGGGTGAGTTATTGTTGGTTAAAAGATGTTCTGCGGAATGACTATAGCCCATGAAATATGTAACGAATTGCGTTACATCACACTTCAGAAAAGTGAATAAAACGTTAATCACAAGTTTGTAATCGCTTTCATTTCTCCATGAAAAATGCGGCTGAGTTTATGGATTTTTCTGTCATGGAATCGGTCTGAAAAGTGGGAAGAACGTGGAGAGAAGGCGAAAACAGGCGGAGACATTCAGCGCGAGTTGGCTATAATACCTGCCACTTGTTTACCATCCATTTTAAAGGACACCGACATGAGCTTACTCAACGTCCCAGCGGGTAAAGAACTGCCAGAAGACATCTACGTAGTTATCGAAATCCCGGCTAACGCAGATCCGATCAAATACGAAGTGGACAAAGAGAGCGGCGCCCTGTTCGTAGACCGTTTCATGTCTACCGCGATGTTCTATCCGTGCAACTACGGTTACATCAACCATACCCTGTCTCTGGACGGTGACCCGGTTGACGTGCTGGTCCCAACGCCGTACCCACTGGAGCCAGGCTCCGTCATTCGCTGCCGTCCAGTTGGCGTGCTGAAAATGACCGACGAATCCGGTGAAGATGCGAAGCTGGTTGCGGTACCGCACACCAAGCTGAGCAAAGAGTACGATCACATCAAAGATGTGAACGACCTGCCAGAGTTGCTGAAAGCGCAGATCACTCACTTCTTCGAGCACTACAAAGACCTCGAAAAAGGCAAGTGGGTTAAAGTTGACGGCTGGGACAACGCAGAAGCAGCGAAAGCGGAAATCATCTCCTCTTTCGAACGCGCTGCTAAGAAGTAATTCTTACCGCTGTTAATGAAGGCCCCGCGAGTCGGGGCTTTTTTATTTCCCTGGTTGAGAGTAGTACAAACTTAATTTTTAAGAATAATCCCATTACTTTTGTTTTGAATATTAAAAACAAAAATGACACCCTATCATTTATAGTGGGAGTGGTTGAATAGCCTGGCTGTTCACAACATACTGTCATGATGATCATTAATCCCCATTCAGTACAGGATTCATATGTCATCCATTAACATTGATGTTGCCCGCCCAACTGGAATTTATTTTATCATTGAACGGTTGTATTCCCGCGATGGTTTTATGCCTTCTATTGGGGAAATCAGCCCCTCTTTGACACAGGTGCACCGTACTGTCATTCAGCTAAAACGCAAGCAGGATATGTTTATGGATGGTGTTAAGGTTACCCCAAAGATATTACCCTTTGGCAACAGATAAAATATATTACGGGTTCAAAAGTAACGACCAAGGATACAGATGCGTTAGTGTATACGACCGATTTTATCGGCTCCCTTGTTGCCACCACGCCTTTAGGTAATATTGAGCATGAAAATATTCCTCGCTTCCTCACGACAGAGTCTATCCACTCCCTTCCACAGGCGGTGAGTTATGGGCGTGATCCCATCCCACAAGTCCTTCTTTATGGTCGTAAGGATATAGTCTTCTTTATGGATAATGGTGGTAAGGGTACACCAACCGCTATTGCAAAATATAACCACAATACTCGTGACCTTGCCATAATCAAAGATCAGCTTGAAGCCAGTAAAACGATGAAGGAGCTGCTATCTAAGGGAGCAAAATTATGAGTAAGAAAAGCCATGCCATGAGCCTATTCGTCCTTATTATTGCCTCCTTTGTCTTTGGCAGAAGTACTTATATTGAATATCTGTCATGGTACTATGGAAGCGATCATTTAATATTCAGTCAAATAAATAGCGCATTACTATCTGGTTTACTTAACGGACTTTACTTCGCGCTATCATCAAGCATTATTTATGCGTTACTCTCTCTATTAAAAACAATTCCCAGAAATATCTTCTTTTCTTGTCTTCTGCAATTCTTTATTAACATAGGGCTATATACGCTTTTTGTTGCAGTAGATAGAGGTTATAGTAAATTGCATACTTTAGGCTCGGGTGCTACTGATATCACCCACAGCTATTTTTTAGGGGCGTTGCTGATGAGCACACTCCTGACCGTCGCGATCGTGAGCGTTATACATGCTAAGTTTCTTTCTTCAAAGCATAAAGATGGGCTACATAAAGGCGTTTGACTGTTACGGTAAAGACAGTAAATGGCAGTATCTCTGCATCATGACATTCCAGCTTGCCTGGTTTTTGTTTTACTTATGGATCCCTTATCGAAGCGATTATGCGATTCTGCTGTTTTTACTGTTTTTCCTGCCCGTCATATCAAGCAATACGCGGTGCATAAACTACTATGGCCGTTCACGCGCCTTGTGTTTTTTATGGCTTATTGCCCCATACATCATGCTGTTTGTTCCTCTGTTTTTAACCCGACGCAGGGATACAGAAGAGAATTGAAAGTGCAAAAAAACAACGCCACCTCACGGTGGCGCTGTTTTTTTTCAGTACTGGTCTCTGTCTAACCAGTTACCGCTTACAATCCGCGTTAACCCTTCGACCGGACGCTGATAGACATACATCCACGCGCTTCCGTACGGCGTCTGGATCAACTGGCGTGCGTATTCACCGCCCCTGGTGCGCAAGGCATCAAGTTCGGCAAGTGTCGCGTTATCAATACGATAAACTTCACCCTGTACTGTTCCTTCGCCCGGAACCGCGCCTGGATAGTGGCCCAGGCTGTACAACTGGTAGTTCTCGATATCGTAATTCCCCAGTAGCTGGGCATTGGTCATCCAGTGACTGTTGCCTTGCCTGGTTCGTAAACTGCCGTAGACAAATATTCGCATTGCTAAAACTCAAACTGATAGAGCAGATCAAGTGCCTGGTCTACGCCGGACACTGCTTCCAGATATAGCTTAGGCATCAGGCGATAGCGTAACGTGAGTGTTGCCAGTGAGTCAAAGATCCCCACACCATATTTTACCTGCAGACCCGGCAGTACATAGCCGCTGACCACCACCTGCGAGGAGTCACCCACGCCCTGGGTGTCCAGCGCCAGATTGCTTACGCCGAACGTCTCGCCGATTTTACCCACAACCTGCCCACTTTGTGCAACCCCCAGACCCACTAACATCGAGGTCATCGCCGCGCTGTCGCTCTGACCGCTGTCCAGGCCTTGTCCACGCAGCAGATAAGAGAGGGCTTCCTGCTGCGACATCGCCGGGTCAGAGAAGATCTCCGCCTTCGGTTCGTCGGCGGAACCGGTAACGCGTACGCCAGCAATAACGTCGTTTTCCGTCGCTTCAGGGTTACGAATCGCTTCGATGTTCAACAGAGGCTGATCCGGTGGACCGGAGAACAGCAGCTCGCCTTTGCGCACAATCAGGTCCTGACCATAGGCGTGGAAACGCCCTTCAGGAATATTGATCTGCCCGTTCAGGCCAAGCCCTTGTTTATCCTGCGCCACCTTCAGGTCGCCCGTGAGCCTCGCCTTCAGCCCAAACGCATTCAACCGCACGTTATTCCCCACGTGCACGATAAGGTTACTATTGATCGGTATGCCCGCGCTCTTCTGTTCGACAGGTTTCAGATTTTCATTGAGCATAACTTCATCACTTGAGACGCCGACCGCGCTTTCCGGCACGTCGTGAACCACGATGCGCGCCCACGGCACGTCGACGCGTCCGTCAAGCGTGAAGAGGCTTGGCGTGGCTTCAAAGACCACATCAGGCGAGACGTCCAGGCGTACCATCGGCGGTACGGTGATGCGCACCTTGCTGCCTTTCGCGGCAATACGCGCGCGCCAGTTATCGAGCTGGCTCCAGTCCGCGTCACCGCTCAGGTTGATTTGCCCTTGCTGCGTCAGTACCGAGCCGCTCAGCGTCGAGCTCATGCCGTTGAAATTCATCGCGATCTGGCTGGGCTGCATGTCAAACGGCATAAAGTTGCCGTCAATATCCACGCCGCTAAGCCGCATCTGACCGAACAGCTGCGGGCTTTGCGCGTTGCCGGCCAGGCGCAGGTTAGCGTTCAGCATGCCCTCGGCTTTTTCCCCGCGGGCGAAAATCGGGTTCACCATCGCCAGGTTGAAGTTACGGATGTTGACGTTACCGCCCAGATTACGCCGTCCCTGCGGATCGGTAATCTGGACCTGCCCATCCAACTGGCCGTTGTTGGTCAGGCGGATTGTCCACCCCAGCTGTGCGCGATTGTTATGCAGATCGGCACTCAGGTTCAGAGTATCGAACGCTACCGGAAGGGGCGCGTTGTTGACCTCCTGCGTCACCTTCACGTTACGCCCGGACAGCGTGACGCTGCCCTGCGGCAGCCCCTCTTTGGTGGTGTCCCAGGCGACATCGGCTTTTCCGCTGAAGACGCCGCTCGCCTGTGTTGTATCCGGCATAAACGGCTTCAGCATCGCCAGATCGAAGCGGTTGAGGTTGATCTGCGCCCGCCCTTCCGCGCCCGCATCGATGGTCTGCGGCACGCACAGTTCCGCATTCGGGTTGGTCCAGCAGTGCGGCCCAATGCTGATCTTCTGCTCGGCGTTGCGGTAGTCCAGGGCGATGGAGCGCGAGAGCGCCAGCGGCCCGACCGGCGTATTGAAACGGGTGTTATCCAGCGTACCTTTCCAGCGCTCCTCTTTGCGGTCGAAGCTGCCGGTCAGGTGAAGCTGGCCGGAGACCGGCTCGCCCTGCACGCGCAGCTGGAGATCGTGCTGCTTCTCGTTCCCTTTCGCGTCCAGGGTGACAAGGCTAATGTTCACGTCCGGCTGAGAAATGCGCTCCACGCGCAGGTTCAGGTTACCGCCAATCTGATCGGTGGATTTCACATCCCCTTCCACGCGGACGCGGGCAACGCTCAGCTCCTGCCAGCGCAGGTTATTGGCGGTGATATCCGCCAGCAGCTGCGGCGCGTCTACCGTGCCGCGAACCTTCACGAGTCCTTTTGCCGTGCCGCCAAGCCCCGGCAGGGCGTTATCCAGATTCGGCGCGTCGATGGTGGCGTCCAGATTGAGATCTTTCACCCCCAGCTCGCCTTTGATATCCGCCGTGTTGCGGCCCAGCGCTACGTGCAGCCCCGGGATAACCCACTGCAGATAGCTGTTGCCTTTCACCGAGCCTTCAACGTTCACCTTGTTCTGCTTCACGTTCCCGGTGAGCTTAATTTCCGGCACGTCCATCTGCCACGTGCCGCCGTACAGGCTGCCGCGGGTTTTGATCAGGCCATCCAGCTTCGACGGCCAGTCCGGCACCTCTTTGGCGGTATTAATGCCCGTCAGCTTCAGCTCGCCGCGCCAGCTGATCGCCTGCTGCCAGTCGAGCAGAGCGGTCAGCTCGGTTTTACCTTCCAGCGCCGCGACGGTCAGCTTGTCGAGGTTGACCTGCTGTTCGTTGCCCTTCGCATCCAGGATGATGTTCGCGGGCGGCACGCCCTGCCCCTTCACCGCGGTGCGGAACGAAAGCGTGTAGTCGGTCATCTTGCCGCTCAGCTTCAGCTTCAGGTCATCGGCCTGGAACTGTTTTTCGCGGGTGAACGGCCAGGAAAGCTGCTTGCTGACCACCTCAAGATTGAGCGGCAGCCCGGCTTCCGCCAGCTGGGTTTGCGCGCGCAGGACCATGTCCACCGGGCCGGAGAGATTCACCCCGACATCGAGCTTGTCGCGCAGCGCCCCGCCCACTTTAACCTTCACCTTTTCGCCTTTCAGCGGATCGATGTTGAGGGCACTGTTCAGCGTAATATCTACCGGCCAGTTATCGCGCAGCAGGGCATTCCCTGACGCATTCACCGAGCCCTGGTTGGTGTCGATATCCAGCGCGTCGAGCTTCATGTTGCCGTCAATGCTGCTGACCTTCAGCAGCATGGTGTAGACCGTCAGATCGGTATCGCCGGTCAGGCGCAGCTGCTCGCCTTTGAACTCCTCAATGTTGAGGTTCAGCGGCAGGTGAACGTCGGTCATTTCCGGCAGGACAGGCTTCGAGAAGAGATCTTTCAGCGTTTCGCCCAGCGGCTTCTCTTCCGGCTGCGGGTTCTGAATTTTCGGCTCGACGATCTCTTCCTGCGCCACGTCGGCCACCTTCGGCAGCGCGATCAGCAAGCCCTGCAACGACGTGGGCGTCAGGGTCAGGTTTTTCTCCTGCCAGCGCAGGCCGGAGGTGAAATCCATCACGGACACGGTGGTGTCGTCGATTTTGATATTGACGTTATCGAGCGCCACCCGATAGAGCGCGATCGGGTAAGGCGTGGAGAGATTCAGCGGGCCGCTGTCCTCTTCCTCGACCGGCGCAGACTTCGGCATTTTTTTCGAATCTATCGCCACGTTGACGTCTTTAAGCGACAGGTCGTTGACGCAGAGCCTACTGTCACGCAGACAGCCCAGCTTCACCGCGAGATGGAACTCCCCGGCGTTCACCGCCACGCCCGGCTGCTCGTAGCGGATATTCTTCAGACGCAGATCGCGCCAGCCACCCGTCACCTGACCAATCTCCAGCCCCGGCACCCAGCGGTTCGCGGCGTTAAACAGCAAATGCAGCCCGGTCGTCGTTCCTACCAGAAACGCCACCGTACCGAGCAGCAGCACGATAAAAATCAGCACCCCGAGGCTTATTTTCTTCCATAAACTCATAATTCAGGCCCCAGACCGATGTAAAACTGTAATCCGTGTTCATCTTTGTCGCCGACAGGCACGGCGAAGTCGAGCTTGATGGGTCCGACGGGTGACTGCCAGCGTACGCCCACGCCCGCGCCGGTTTTAAAGTCGCTGCGGCGGATATCGTTCACCGCTTCACCGCCGTCAACAAACATGGCGCCCCACCACTTTCCGCTGACGTTGTACTGATACTCCAGCGATCCCGTCGCCAGTTTTGACGCACCGGTTAGCTGGCCCTTTTCGTTCTCAGGTGAGATCGATTTGTACTTATACCCACGAATGCTGCGGTCGCCCCCGGCGAAGAAGCGCAGATCCGGCGGAACGCGCTCGAAGTCTCCCGTTTCAATCCAGCCGAGATTGCCGCGCATCACAAAGCGGTGTTTGTCATACAGCGTGCGGATCCAGACGTTTTGCGCCTGCAGGACGGAGAAGTCCACGTCGGAGCCCCAGGCGGAGTTGGAATAATCGATCGAGTAGCGCTGTGAGTCGCCCCAGGTCGGCATCAGCCCCCCGCGCGAGCGGGTTCGGCTGATCATGACGCCCGGATAAAGCAGCATGGTGGTATTGGTGACGTTGGCCTGGGTAAAGTGGTCCAGGCTCCAGCGCAGGTTAATGGCGCGCTGCCAGCCGCTGGAGAGATCCCAGAAGCGGGAGACCGCAAGCGTCGTGGAGTCCTGCTTGGTGTCGTTTAAATCGGTGCGCTTAAAACCGCCCTGCAGAAGGTAATATTGCTCAAGCGGATTTTTCAGCAGCGGCATTTTGTAGCTGAAATCCAGCTGCTGCTCGGGCGCAGAGAGGCTCAGGCTGGTGGTCAGGCTGTGACCGTACGAGTTCATCCACGGTTTTTTCCACGAGGTTTTCACGCGTGGCCCAACATCCGTCGAGTAGCCAACACCGGTCTCAATGGTGTTCTCGGTGCGCGGCGAGACAACGCCATGCAGCGGCAACACCTTGGTTTTGCGAGACTTATCAAATTCCGGTGCGACAACTACGGAGTTAAACCAGCCGGTAGCGGAGAGGCGTCGGTTCAGCTCTCCGAGATCGCTCGACTGGTAGTAATCCCCTTTTTTGAACGGCACGAGGTTTTGCAGGTACTCTTCGCGAATTTGCGAACCTTCAAACGTCACGTCGCCAAAGCGGTAGCGCTCTCCACTGTCGTAGTCGATATCCCAGAAGGCCTGACGTCTCTCCAGCGCAATGCCCAGCTGGCTTTTATTGAACTGGCTGTCAAAGTAGCCCTTACGCAGGGAAACATTCGTCAGCTCTTTTTTGAAATGGTCGTAGTCACCGTGGTTAAGTACGGTACCGATTTTCGGCCGCGTGCTGAGCAGGTCCAGATAATCCCGGTCGGTACGCGCCCCGCCGCGCAGGATGACGTTCGTACCGCCAATCAGTACCGGCTCACCCGGCGAAACGCGGGCAATAAGGACCTGGCGCCCCTTCTTTGGCGGCGGACGGAGGTCAAAATCAATGGTGGGTTCGTAATACCCCAGCGCTTTCAGCCCTTCACGGATCGCATCATCTACGCGCGCGCGAAAACGCCGGTCCGGCGTCACCTCATCACTCTGGATGGTCGACAACTGCGCACGCACGTTTTTTTGTAGCGCCCCGGATAACCCCTCAACCTGCAAACGGACATTCGCCGCGCTGGCAATCCCGCTTGTCAGCAACACACTGACTAAACATAACTGGCGGATTTTTGTCACGTTTTCTCCTGAATATCCCTGTTTCCACCCTGGAAGCAAATGAAGTGCCGCTCCGCGGCAAAATACGGCCTGTGGCCAAAAACCCGAATCGCGGGTTGAAAATGGGTGTAACACCCAAATATTTCTTATGATTAAATCTAGACTGATTCAGCGCATTTATTGTGTTCAATTAAACGCTTCGTGACAACCTTAACTGAAACATCGCACCCCGGGAGGCCCCATCGTGAGTTTATTCGACAAAAAGCATCTGGTTTCACAAGCTGATGCATTACCGGGACGCAACACCCCTATGCCTGTGGCGACCTTACACGCCGTCAATAACCACTCCATGACCAACGTGCCGGAGGGAATGGAAATCGCCCTGTTCGCCATGGGCTGTTTCTGGGGCGTTGAGCGCCTCTTCTGGCAACTCCCCGGCGTTTACAGCACGGCGGCTGGCTACACGGGCGGTTACACGCCGAATCCTACCTATCGCGAAGTCTGCTCCGGCGAAACCGGGCATGCGGAAGCGGTGCGCGTGGTCTATGACCCTGCGGTAATCAGCTACGAGCAGCTGCTGCAGGTCTTCTGGGAGAACCACGACCCGGCGCAGGGCATGCGTCAGGGCAACGACCACGGCACACAGTATCGCTCGGCCATTTATCCGCTCACGCCGGAGCAGGATGCCGCCGCGCGCGCCAGCCTTGAGCGTTTCCAGCAGGCCATGCGTGAAGCGGGCGACACGCGCGAGGTGACGACGGAAATCACAACCGCGAAACCATTCTACTATGCGGAAGACGATCACCAGCAGTATCTGCATAAAAACCCGTACGGCTACTGCGGTATCGGGGGCATCGGCGTCTGCCTGCCGCCACAGCTGGCCTGATTTCCGTTCCAGCGCCACGCGAGCAGCGTGGCGCACACGGCAGCGACAGCGTTGTCTCATAACATAGCCACCACGCGTGGCCGCCCCCTCCGGCTATCTTCGTCAAAATGTGACCTCTGGCAGATTTACATCTCTTTACGCTATACTACCCGCTGAAATAATCGGCTCAACGCTACGAGCTGACGTTCAATGTGTTTTCACACAAATGGTATCAACTTCCCTTCCGAGGATCTGGCGAGAAGCCGGATAAACTATGTTAAACAGTATTTTAGTAATACTTTGTCTGATTGCCGTCAGCGCATTTTTCTCGATATCTGAGATCTCGCTGGCCGCGTCCCGTAAAATCAAACTGAAGCTGCTTGCCGATGAAGGCAACATCAATGCCACCCGCATCCTGAAAATGCAGGAAAACCCTGGCATGTTCTTCACCGTGGTGCAGATTGGCCTCAATGCGGTCGCCATACTCGGCGGTATCGTGGGTGATGCGGCGTTTTCTCCGGCGTTTTACAGCCTGTTTGTTAAGTACATGTCCGTTGAACTGGCCGAACAGCTCAGCTTTATCCTCTCCTTCTCGCTGGTAACCGGCCTGTTCATCCTCTTTGCAGACCTGACCCCGAAACGCATCGGTATGATTGCGCCAGAAGCTGTGGCTTTGCGTATCATCAACCCGATGCGCTTCTGTCTGTACGTGTTTCGTCCACTGGTGTGGTTCTTCAACGGCCTGGCGAACGTGATTTTCCGCATCTTTAAGCTGCCTATGGTGCGTAAAGACGACATCACGTCTGACGACATCTATGCGGTAGTGGAAGCCGGCGCGCTGGCCGGGGTGCTGCGCAAGCAGGAACACGAGCTGATTGAGAACGTGTTCGAACTGGAATCCCGTACCGTACCGTCTTCCATGACGGGCCGTGAAAGCATTATCTGGTTCGATTTACATGAAGATGAGCAGAGCCTGAAGAACAAAGTGGCGCAGCATCCACACTCTAAGTTCCTTGTCTGTAATGAAGATATCGACCACATCATCGGTTACGTCGACTCCAAAGACCTGCTGAACCGCGTACTGGCAAACCAGAGCCTGGCGCTCAACAGCGGCGTGCAGATCCGCAACACCCTGATTGTGCCGGACACTCTGACGCTCTCAGAAGCGCTGGAAAGTTTCAAAACCGCCGGGGAAGACTTCGCGGTTATCATGAACGAATACGCCCTGGTGGTGGGTATTATCACCCTGAACGACGTGATGACCACGCTGATGGGCGACCTGGTTGGCCAGGGGCTGGAAGAGCAGATTGTTCAGCGTGACGATAATTCATGGCTGATTGATGGCGGCACGCCGATTGAAGACGTGATGCGCGTGCTGGATATCGACGAGTTCCCGCAGTCCGGTAACTACGAGACCATCGGCGGCTTTATGATGTTTATGCTGCGTAAAATCCCGAAACGTACCGACTCGGTGAAGTTCTCCGGCTACAAGTTTGAGGTGGTGGATATTGATAACTACCGCATCGACCAGCTGCTGGTGACGCGCATCGACAACAAACCGACCGTACTGGTTCCGAAGCTGCCGGATGCGGAAGAGAAGGTATCGGCGTAAGGTTCCAGCCTCCACAAACATCAACGGCTCCCATTGGGAGCCGTTTTTTTAACTACTGCGTAGCACGTTGGTTAAGCCATCTCAGTTTGCAGACGCATAACCTGACGGTTGACTTCGGACATCACAGACAGGTGCTGTTTGTCCTTCACTTTTGGGACAAGGATCTTGCCCTTATCAAACTCAAAAGCGCCAACATCCTTGATATACAACCGTCCACGGAACAGGATCTTCACGTACTTCGCCACCTGAAGCGGGTTGTAGCGTTGGAAAATTTTCATTCTTGTATCTCCTGCGAATCATACGCTCTTGCGGTGCCACAATCGGCCCGACTGTCCTGAGCGCAAATTTTAATGCCCAATGACTATAGACCAGAACTACGGTGTTACCCAGTGTGCATAAGTTTATTTACCGTTTGATTACAATTATTCAGAATAATCTTTGCAAAGCGTGACCGGGCGCAGTATAAGCCGTCGTTTTTTCATGGATATGTGCGTTCACCCGCAAACTGGCATCGGGATTGCGGGAAAACCACATTGATCGCACTTATGATTAAAGCGTAAGACCAAGTGGTCGGATCACCTGCAAACAATAAGGAAACGCCATGACCCTACGTAATATCCTTGCAGCAGCCTGCCTGCTGCTGCCTCTGTGGGCTTCCGCTCACAACATTGAAAAAGGACAACGTGTACCGCCAGTCGGCATTGCTGACCGGGGAGAATTGATTCTCGACAATGATAAGTTTAGCTACAAACCCTGGAATAGCGCGCAGCTCGCGGGCAAAGTGAGAGTTGTACAACATATTGCCGGTCGTACATCCGCAAAAGAGAAAAATGCCAACCTGGTGGAAGCGATCAAGGCCGCGAAATTCCCGCACGACCGCTACCAGACGACCACTATTGTTAATACCGATGACGCCATTCCGGGCTCCGGGATGTTTGTGCGCTCAAGCCTTGAGAGCAATAAAAAGCTCTATCCGTGGTCGCAGTTTATCGTCGACAGCAACGGCGTAACCCGTAAGGCCTGGCAGCTGGAGGAAGAAAGCTCAGCGATTATTGTGTTGGATAAGGAAGGTCGCGTGCAGTGGGCGAAAGACGGCGCGTTAACCCAGGAAGAGGTGCAGCAGGTTGTCGACCTGCTGCATAAGCTGCTGGCTCAATAAATAGAGACGCGGAAGCCGGGGTTAAGGAAGGATTCGCGCGGGGTGTAGTCCAGCGGTTTGCCCTGCCAGTCATGAACATGCGCCCCGGCGGCCGCAGCAACGGCATGCCCGGCGGCGGTATCCCAGATATTGGTTGGCCCAAAGCGAGGATACAGCTGCGCATGGCCTTCCGCCACCAGGCAGAATTTCAGCGACGAGCCGATCGAGGTGGTCTGGTGTTCACCCAGCTGCTGCAGGTACTCCTGCAGTTCGCTGTCGCTGTGCGAGCGGCTAATTACCACCAGCGGCGGACGCGCATCGCGCACCTGGATCTGCTTGCGCACGCCGCACTCTTCCTTCCACGCCTTCCCTTCTGCGGCGCTGTACATCACCTTCATTACCGGCGCGTAAACCACACCCAGCACCGCTTTCCCTTTCTCAATCAGGGCGATATTGACGGTGAATTCACCGTTGCGCTTGATGAACTCTTTTGTCCCGTCCAGCGGATCGACCAGCCAGTAGCGCTGCCAGTGCTGGCGCTCGTCCCAGCTTTGCGGCGCTTCTTCTGACAGGACGGGGATGTCCGGCGTTAAGGCCTGTAACCCTTTGAGGATCACCTTATGCGCGGCAATATCCGCCGCCGTGACCGGAGAATCGTCGGCTTTGCTGACAACCTCCATAGGTTTAATACCGTCATACACCTGCATGATGGCATCTCCCGCATCCCGTGCGAGCTGACAAATTTTTTCTAGCATTTTCCACCTCTTTGTTAACACAGTGAGGTTAACTCTTTGTTTTAGTTATATCGTAATGTGAACAATTCCGCTATCTGTGAAGCAATTCCGGTTTCAGGTTACTTTTTTCTGTCAGGATTCACATTTCTGTAAGCAACAAGCTATAGATACATACTCTTTTGTGGTCTGCATCGAAAAAAGGACTCCTCTGATGATTAAGTTTAGTGCAACGCTTCTGGCGACGCTGATTGCAGCGAGCGTGCAGGCGGCGACGGTAGATCTGCGTATTCTGGAAACGACCGATCTGCACAGCAACATGATGGACTTCGATTACTACAAAGATACCCCGACGGAAAAATTCGGACTGGTACGCACGGCGAGTTTGATCGATGCCGCACGCGGCGAAGTGAATAACAGCGTGCTGGTCGACAATGGCGATCTCATTCAGGGCAGCCCGCTTGGGGACTACATGGCGACCAGGGGGTTGAAAAAAGGCGAGATCCATCCTGTTTATAAAGCGATGAACACCCTGGATTACACCGTCGGCAACCTCGGCAACCACGAATTCAACTACGGTTTGAAATACCTTCATGATGCCCTGGCCGGCGCGAAATTCCCGTACGTTAACGCCAATATCATCGACGTTAAAACGCAAAAGCCGCTCTTTACCCCATACCTGATTAAAAATACCGAGGTTGTCGATCGGGACGGGAAAAAACAAACGCTCAAAATCGGCTATATCGGTTTTGTCCCGCCGCAGATCATGACGTGGGATAAGGCCAACCTCGACGGTAAGGTGACCGTCAACGACATCACCGAAACCGCGCGTAAATACGCGCCGGAAATGCGCAAAAAAGGCGCCGATCTGGTGGTCGTTGTCGCCCACTCGGGTCTCTCTGCCGATCCGTATCAGGCCATGGCAGAAAACTCCGTTTACTATCTGAGTGAAGTCCCTGGCGTCGACGCGATCCTGTTCGGCCATGCCCACGCGGTCTTCCCGGGTAAAGATTTCGTCAGCATCAAAGGGGCTGACATTGAGAAAGGGACGCTCAACGGCGTGCCGTCGGTGATGCCAGGTATGTGGGGCGACCATCTTGGCGTAGTGGATCTGGTGCTGAATAACGACGGTGGCAGCTGGAAGGTGACGCAGTCAAAAGCCGAAGCGCGCCCAATCTACGACGCTGCAGCGAAAAAATCTCTGGCGGCTGAAGATAAAAAACTGGTCAACGTGCTGAAGCACGATCACGACGCCACGCGCGAATTCGTCAGCAAGCCGATCGGCAAATCCGCCGATAACATGTACAGCTTCCTCGCGCTAGTGCAGGACGACCCGACCGTTCAGGTCGTCAACATGGCGCAGAAAGCCTATGCCGAACACTTTGTGCAGGGCGATCCGGATCTGGCAAAACTGCCGGTCCTGTCAGCCGCTGCGCCATTCAAAGTGGGCGGGCGTAAGAATGACCCGGCCAGCTATGTTGAAGTCGAAAAGGGCCAGCTGACCTTCCGTAACGCCGCCGACCTCTATCTCTACCCGAACACGCTGGTGGTGGTTAAAGCCACCGGGAAAGAGGTAAAAGAGTGGCTGGAGTGTTCTGCCGGACAGTTTAACCAGATTGACCCGCACAGCAGTAAGCCGCAGTCGCTGATTAACTGGGACGGCTTCCGTACCTATAACTTCGACGTGATCGACGGCGTTAACTACCAGATTGACGTCACCCAGCCGGCGAAATATGACGGCGAGTGCCAGGCGGTTAACCCGCAGGCGGAGCGCATCAAAAACCTGACCTTCAACGGCAAGGCGATCGACCCGAATGCCACCTTCCTGGTGGCGACCAATAACTACCGTGCCTACGGCGGTAAGTTTGCCGGTACGGGAGATAGCCATATCGCCTTTGCCTCGCCGGACGAGAACCGCTCGGTGCTTGCGGCGTGGATCAGCGCGGAGTCGAAGAAGGCGGGCGAAATTCATCCTGCGGTGGATAACAACTGGCGTCTGGCACCGATCCACAGCGATACGAAACTGGATATTCGCTTTGAAACGTCGCCATCCGACAAGGCAGCCACGTTTATCAAGGAGAAGGCGCAGTATCCAATGAAACAGGTCGCGACGGATGATATTGGGTTCGCGATTTATCAGGTGGATTTAAGCAAGTAGCGGCGATTGTGCCGGGTGGCGCTTCGCTTACCCGGCCTACGGGATGAAAGAGTACGGGTAGGCCGGGTAAGGCGAAGCCGCCACCCGGCTTTTACGCCGCGCGATCGTCCCTGTTCGCCATCACCTTCGGCGTATTCACCTCAATCCAGTCAGCCAGCGCGGCAACTTTCTCGCTGACCTCAATACCCATCGGCGTCAGGCTATACTCTACGTGCGGCGGCACGACCGGATACGATACGCGATCGACAAACCCGTCCTGCTCCAGCGCCTGAAGCGACTGGGAGAGCATCTTTTCGCTAACCCCGCCCATTTTGCGGCGCAGATCGCTAAAGCGATGCGTTCCCTGGCGCAGCGCCAGCAGAATCAGTACCCCCCAGCGGCTGGTAACGTGTTTGAGCACCTCTCGTGAAGGGCACTGTTCCGCGAAAAGATTGCCATCGCGCATTTGTTCGCTGAGCGTCGGTATCATTGTTTTCATACTTACCTTTTTGTACGTACTTACTAAAAGTTAGCTATGGTGCTAGTGTGCCACAACATCAGACAAACACGAAGGAGATTCATCATGATCGCGATTACCGGCGCTACCGGCCAGCTTGGCCATCTCGTTATTGAACAGCTGCTGAAAACCGTACCGGCCAGCCAGATTGTGGCCATCGTACGTAACCCGGCGAAAGCGCAAGCCTTAAGCCAGCAGGGGATTGTGGTTCGTCAGGCTGACTACACGGATGAAGCCGCCTTCGCCGCCGCGCTGAGCGGCGTGGATAAGCTTCTGCTGATCTCTTCCAGCGAAGTCGGCCAGCGCGCGACCCAGCACCAGAACGTGATTAACGCCGCCAAAACGGCTCGGGTGAAATTTATCGCCTACACCAGCCTGCTGCATGCGGATACATCACCGCTCGGCCTGCACGTTGAACACGTTGCCACTGAAAAAGCGCTGGCGGCGTCCGGGATTCCTTATGCCCTGCTGCGCAACGGCTGGTATACCGAAAACTACCTGGCGAGCGCGCCGCCTGCGCTGGAACACGGCGTGTTTATTGGTGCGGCAGGCGAAGGCAAAATTGCCTCTGCCACCCGCGCAGACTATGCCGCGGCGGCAGCCAAAGTGATTGCTGAAGAGGGCCATGCGGGCAAGGTGTATGAACTGGCGGGCGACCACGGCTGGACGCTGAGCGAACTGGCAGCTGAACTCAGCAAACAGAGCGGGAAGCCGGTCAGCTACCAGAATCTCAGTGAAGCGGATTTTGCCGCCGCGCTGAAGAGCGTCGGCCTGCCTGCCGGTCTGGCCGATATGCTGGCGGATTCCGATGTCGGGGCCTCCAAAGGCGGACTCTTTGACGACAGCCATACGCTGAGCAAACTGATCGGGCGCGCAACGACACCGCTGGCGCAGAGCATTAAAGCCATCCTGTAACGGTCTGACCGTTTTCTCCCGCGGCCGGGTGATTCCCCTTACCCGGCCCGCTCAAATATATTAATAATAAAATCAGATATAACAATTAAAAATCCGGGTATTCTTTTTCCGTCGCGTACGTTATCGGTTTTTCAAATCCGGGAATGGTGATGCCATCCCTGGCAATCTCAATATCTTCCTCATTTATCCCCTGCTGGCCAAACAGATAAATGACGTTGAGTTCACCCTGCGAAGCCGACTCGTCGTACGCGTTCGCCTGATGTTGCACCTCGCGGTTACGCTGCTGATAATCCGCAAATACCGCGTCCCCGTAGCGTTTGCGCAACCATTGATGGGTAAGCTTTGGCGAGTAAACCACCCCCGTGGCATTATTACCGCCAAAGCCTTTTGAATTAATAAAGGCAATTTGCCCCTGGCCTTGCTCTAATTTGTAGTCCTGAAGAGGAATGGATAAGCGTGCGTTATTCACCTGCGGCGCGATCTGGGTTACGCTTTTAATTCCCGGTAAAATGCCATAGCGGAAGACGCCGAGGCAGCTGATAAGCTGGTCGCCGCTGGCGGGTCCCAGGGAGTGACCGAAATACGATTTCACCGCCGTCACCGGCCAGTCGCGGATCGCAAAGGCTTGCGCAACGCGGTCAAAAATATCCGCTTCGGAGACGCAATTCTTCGGCGTGCTTGAACCGTGCGCCTGAATAAACGATCCCTTTTGCACCGCTTCCATTCCGACCATCGACACTGCCGAAGCCACGGCTTTCGCCATGGTGATGTAGTTCCCCGGCCCTGGTGACGCAATAGAACGCTTAAAGCCGTCAGCGTTGATAAAGACATTCCCCACCGAACCATGGATCTCTGCCCCAAGCTGCAGCGCCAGCTCGTCGTCCATTAACACGACATACTGGCTGGATTCTGCGATCACAAAACCACAGCTGTCGCCAAAAGGACGGCTGCTGCTGCGCCAGTCGGGCGTTTCCGTTTCATCAATATGCTTAAGCTTGCTCTCCGTTGCCAGGGCGCCCATGGCGTCGAATCCTTCAATCACTTCGGAGGTGACCGGCGCTTCGGCGCTGCCCACAACGGCCACGCGAATGCGTCCCGCTTTTATATCTTCGACTGCCGCATTGAGGTTATACAGAAACGTGGCGCACGCCCCCAGCGTGGCGCTGGTATGGCCAACGCTACCCAGCACATACGCATTGAGGAAATCAGCGCACATGCTGTTCAGGCCCAGCGGACACTGTTTGGCGCTGACGCGCTGGCCTTTCAGGCGCGACTGGAGCATACCGCCAAAGCCATAATCGTCGAGCTGTCCCATGATATTGCCCGAATAGACCCCGAGCTGATCCGGCGCGATCGCTGCCTGTATCTCGCGCCACGGGATCCCCAGAGCGTTGATGGCGTCCGATGCCCCGACAATCGCCATTTGTAACGCCCGCGGATGGAACTGCGAATTGTAATGGTCACCCGGCCGGAATCCCTGCGGCAGCAAACCTGCAGCCTGAATCTCCGTGCGCAACAACGCCTCAATTTTACAGTCCATCTCTCCCTGAACGGTAATACGCACGCGCCGATCCGGTAATTCCTCAACCTGCCATCCCGCCGGTAAGGGATGCGGTAATTGTCTGGCTGAGATATTAAAGCTGAATCCTTCTTCGCCAGAAACCATATTCAATTTTGCATGGCTGGTGATAGCATCGACATCAAAATAGTCGCGCGTAATTATTCTGATAAGGGTTCCTTCCAGCGTCTCGTCTTTTATCTGCGCGGCAGCCTGAGCGGGCGTAAATCTTTTACCTGAAATGTCGCAATACCCACCTTCATCATATTTAAGCACGCCCATCAGAATAGCTAACGATAATAACGTCTCCTGCCTTTCCTCTTCCGATAATGAATCAATAATCATTCGGCGAAATGCATGATGAAAAGAACTACGACCAGCTGGACTATAGCCGCCAAAAGCCGTTATTACGGGTAATTTCACCATAATTCATCCTGTAGTGGTCGTAGATTTATTTTGTGCAAGTGCGATAATTTCAGATATTAGTTTACAAATTACCGACAAAAGCTAATATGAAAATCCAGCCAAAATGCTGACTTTTTTGGCCAGGGCAACGATGAGTCACCAAAAATAATAGTCAAAACAGGTATTAATCGAAAATGACAAATACACAAATTGGATTTGTGTTATGTGAACGCATGCTAAGTTCCGGTCTCAGTCTGCCGATTGAAATGTGGAAAGCCGCAGCCAGCAGCTATTTAGCCGAGCAAAAAACAACATCCCACGCAGACACGCACAAAACGGAGACATCTGCGTTCAGGCTCTGTCGTCCGGAGAATATACTGAAAGTTCATACTATTGGCATAAATAACGAGCCCATCCTGACGCAAAGTGGCTTTAGCATTACCGCCGATACCACGCTTGCCGCAGACAGGCACTATGACGTTATCTATCTTCCTGCCCTGTGGCGCAACCCTCGAGCAGTGGTCAGACAAAAGCCTGAACTTCTGAAATGGTTGACCGAGCAGGCTGAGCGAGGAACCCGTATCGCCGCCGTCGGAACGGGCTGCTGTTTTCTGGCGGAGTCGGGATTGCTCAACGGAAAGCCCGCCACCACCCACTGGCACTACTTCAAACAATTCTCGCGCGACTACCCCAGCGTAAAATTACAAACCAAACATTTTCTCACGCAGGCCGATAATATTTACTGTGCCGCCAGCGTTAAGGCCCTGTCAGATCTGACGATTCATTTTATCGAAACGATATACGGGAAACGTGTAGCCACACATACTCAACGGACATTTTTTCATGAAATTCGTAGTCAGTTCGATCGCCAGTGTTACAGTGAAGAAAACAAACCCCACCCGGATGAAGATATTGTTCAAATTCAAACCTGGATAAAAGCCAACTGCGCCTCGGATATATCCATGCAGAATCTTGCCGATATGGCTGGCATGAGTTTGCGCAACTTCAACCGTCGCTTTAAAAATGCCACCGACATATCCCCCCTGCAGTATTTATTAACCGCCAGAATTGAATCCGCCATGACAATGCTGCAATCCACCAATCTGTGCATTCAGGAGATCGCGAATGCGGTGGGATATCAGGATATTGCGCACTTTAATCGCCAGTTTAAGCATAAAACAACGGTTTCACCGGGGGATTACCGTAAGACCGTCCGGGCAAAGATGTTTAGTGCATAAACTCCGGTCATCTCTGATAATGAAAAGATGACCACGAGGAGGTTCAACGTGCAAGGCGTACCGGAACAGTTTAATGATGAAAGAGACAGCGCGCGCTTTCGCCATCTGGCGCAGCTGCCGGGTCTGGAGCTGTATCACGCGCACATTTCTGACTACGCCTTTGAGCCTCACACCCATGAAGCCTTCGGGATCGGCACGATTGAAACCGGTGCCGAACGCTTTCGCTATCGCGGTACCCAGCATCTCGCGGCGGAAAAATCCGTCGTCACCATGAACCCGGACGAGATCCACACCGGTGAATCCGCCACCGAGGGCGGCTGGCGCTACCGGATGGTCTATATCGAACCCGATCTGCTTGAAGAGGTGACCGGCCTCAGGCACTGGTGGTTTAGCGACGTGACCCGCCATGACCCGTTGCGCTCGCAGCAAATCGGCAGGCTGATTTACGGCCTGTGGCACACGGACGATCCGCTTGCGCAAAAAGGATTACTGCTGGATCTGATTGAGACCTTCCAGCCCCTGGCCCATCACGCGCCGGTGATTCAGGAGGGTGCGCACCGCTTCGAACGGGTACGCGAGTACCTGCACGACAACTACATGCACCCCCTGACGCTGGACGAGCTGGCCAGCGTCGTTTCACTCAGCCCGTATCATTTTCAGCGCCAGTTCAAAGCCCATTTTCACGTGACGCCGCATCAGATGCTGATGGCCATTCGCCTCTGGCGCGCCAAAGCATTCCTCACGCACGGCATGCCCGCCGCAGAGGTCGCCGCCGCAACCGGGCTGACCGATCAGTCGCATCTCACCCGCACGTTTACCCGCCGCTACGGCATTACGCCCGTGCGCTACCAGAAGCAAGTCATCCGGCGCTAATGCGCAATCTCATACAATACGCGCGTATTTTCCCCTCCTACACTGCATACAGCGTAAATACCTGTGGATGGAAAAATGATTAGTGGAGTGTTGTATGCCCTGCTGGCCGGGATGATGTGGGGTCTGATTTTCGTCGGCCCGCTGATCGTGCCCGAGTATCCGGCAATATTGCAGTCGACCGGACGTTATCTGGCGCTGGGGCTGATTGCCCTGCCTCTGGCGTGGCTGGGACGCGCGCGCTTGCGTCAGCTCAGCCGTCAGGACTGGGTCACCGCGCTGGCGCTGACCATGATGGGCAATCTTATCTATTACGTTTGCCTGGCGAGCGCCATTCAGCGTACCGGTGCGCCGGTATCGACCATGATTATCGGCACGCTGCCGGTCGTCATCCCCGTCTTTGCTAACCTGCTCTACAGCCAGCGCGATGGCAAACTGGCGTGGTCTAAAATGGCGCCGGCGCTGGTCTGCACTGCCCTGGGGCTGATATGCGTCAATATTGCCGAGCTGCGTCATGGCCAGGCGAATGTTGACCTGTGGCGTTACGGTTCTGGCATTGTGCTGGCGTTCATTTCCGTGGCGTGCTGGGCATGGTATGCCCTGCGCAACGCGCGCTGGCTGCGGGAGAACCCGGACAAGCACCCGATGATGTGGGCGACAGCGCAGGCGCTGGTCACGCTGCCCGTATCAGTCGTAGGGTATCTCGGCGCATGCCTCTGGCTGGGCCATCAGCAGCCGGACTTCGCCCAGCCTTTCGGGCCAAGACCGTGGGTGTTTATCGGCCTGATGGTGGCGATTGCGGTGCTGTGTTCATGGGTGGGCGCGCTGTGCTGGAATATTGCCAGCCAGAAGCTGCCGACGGTGATATTAGGGCCGCTGATTGTCTTCGAAACCCTGGCCGGACTGCTTTATACCTTTCTGATGCGCCAGAGCGTACCGCCGCTGTTCACGACCTGTGGGATCGTGCTGTTGGTGGTGGGGGTAGTGATGGCGGTGAGAGCGAAGCCGGAAAAACCGAGGGTTGTTCCGGCATCGGAGATGTGAGTATTGCCCGGCGGCGCTGCGCTTGCAGGGCCTACAAAACCGTAGGCCCGGTAAGGCGTAGCCGCCACCGGGCAAGCCCTTAAAACGTTTCCCAGTTCCCTTCAGACGCCGCCGCGACAGGCTGCGCTTTTGGCACATAGGTTTTCACCGGCGCCGCTTTAACCGCCTGGTTGCGGGTGATTTTGAACACCGCTACCGCTTCGTTCAGACGTGCAGCCTGATCTTCCAGCGCCGCCGCCGCGGCCGCAGATTCCTCCACCAGCGAGGCGTTCTGCTGGGTCACGCGGTCCATCTCGGCTACCGCCTGGCCCACCTGGTCGATACCACGGCTCTGCTCGTCAGAGGCCGAAGCAATTTCGCCCATGATGTCGGTGACGCGGGTGACCGCATTGACGATCTCTGCCATCGTCTCCCCGGCTTCGTTAACCAGCTGAGAGCCCGCGTTCACGCGTTCACCGGAATCGTCGATCAGCGCTTTAATCTCTTTCGCCGCCTGGGCGCTACGCTGGGCAAGAGTACGCACTTCGCCTGCCACAACCGCAAAACCACGGCCCTGCTCGCCCGCACGCGCGGCTTCCACCGCCGCGTTCAACGCCAGGATATTCGTCTGGAAGGCAATGCCGTCGATCACGTTAGTAATTTGCGCAATTTTGCTGGAACTGGTGGCGATTTCGTCCATTGTCCGCACGACGCCTTCAACCACGTTACCACCCTTCTTCGCCGTTGAGGAGGCATCCAGTGCCAGACGGGAAGCCTGACGCGCGTTATCAGCGTTCTGCTTCACGGTCGCCGTCAGCTGCTCCATGCTGGCTGCCGTCTCTTCCAGAGACGCGGCCTGCTGCTCGGTGCGGGAAGAGAGGTCGTTACTGCCAGCGGAGATTTCGCCTGCACCGGTGTAAATGGTATCTGCGCCTTCACGCACCACGCCCACGGTGTTAGCCAGCGAAGTTTGCATCTCCTGCACGTTGCGCGCCAGGATGGCCATTTCATTATTACCGTCTGCCTGAATCGGCTGGGTGAGATCGCCTGCCGCAATAGCGCGAATATGGTTAATCACCTCTTCAAGAGGCAGCAGCAGCACGCGGCGCATGGCGATCCAGCTGGAGATAATCACCACAATCACCAGCAGCATAACCGCAGAAAGGATCCACAGGATGCGCTTGTAGTCGCTTTCATTGTCCTGGATGCCTTTATCGGTAAGCATTGCCTGCGCTTCGCGCCATTCACGATATACCGTCTGCATCGCGTTTTGTTTCTGTTCGGCATTCTGCTTGAACATATCTTCCAGATTGCCCTGGCTCAGCAGAACGTTCATTTGCGTCAGCGTTGCAGAGTAAATGCGGTACTGCTCTTCGAGTTGGTTGGTCAGGTTCTCATCCAGGCCAGGCGTGTTCGGCAGGGCATAGTATTTATCGTAATGAACCTGCGCTTCAGTCAGCAGATTTTTCGCCGTGGTCACCAGCTCATTCAGCTGACCGCCGTTAATTTGTGAGGCCATGCTGCTTTGCAGGCGCAGCATCCCGCGGTTCAGGGTGACGCGAGCCTGGTTCAGACTGATCCACGCATCGGTAAACTCCGCCACGTTCTTGCTGGAGAGCTGCGACACGGTGAAGTTGTCTTTATCGTTATTCAGGGCGTTGATAAAGATACCGGCGGAAATCACTTGCATGATGCCGAGCACAAGCAGCACCGAAATCAGAAGGGTAATGACTTTTATACGTTTAAACATGCGTTGCCTTTGTTTTATGCAGGTTTGTCTGACGTGGATATATCGGCAGGCGCGGCGGGTTGTTTACTGTTCCTCCACCTTTAAAAAGTTTCGAAACCACTTTCCTGAGCCCATTCAGAGAGTTAAAAGTGGGATTTTTTTGTGATCCACATCTCACTTTTCCCCTTCCCTCTAAAGGGTTATAGCGCTGGCCTAAAGATGCATTTAATATGCACTTTATATTATTGATGACGAGGTAACTGCTATGGCCTTTCGCGACCAACCCCTTGGCGAGCTGGCGCTCTCCATTCCTCGCGCTTCTGCGCTGTTCCGTAAATACGATATGGACTACTGCTGCGGCGGTAAGCAAACACTGGAGCGTGCGGCCTCACGCAAAGAGCTGGACGTTGAGGTTATTGAAGCAGAGCTGGCGCAGCTGGCCGAGCAGCCCGTCGATAAAGACTGGCGAACCGCCCCGCTCGCGGAAATCATCGACCATATCATCGTGCGTTATCATGATCGTCACCGTGAACAGCTGCCGGAACTGATTCTTCAGGCGACCAAAGTCGAGCGCGTCCATGCCGACAAACCTTCCGTACCGCGCGGTCTGGCAAAGTACCTGACCCTGCTGCACGAAGAGCTTTCAAGCCACATGATGAAGGAAGAGCAGATCCTCTTCCCGATGATTAAACAGGGTATGGGAAGCCAGGCGATGGGGCCCATCAGCGTGATGGAAAGCGAGCATGATGACGCGGGCGAACTGCTGGAAGTGATCAAACACACCACCCACAACGTTACGCCACCGCCAGAAGCGTGCACAACGTGGAAAGCGATGTACAACGGCATTAACGAGATGATTGACGGCCTGATGGAACACATCAGTCTCGAGAACAACGTTCTGTTCCCGCGGGCATTAGCGGGGGAATAAAAAAAGCCCGGTGGCGCTAGCGCTTACCGGGCCTGCAACGTCCTCGAACGTAGGCCGGGTAAGCGTCAGCGCCACCCGGCAACATGCTTAACGCATGCCTGCCATACGTTTCTTACCGATAAACACCCAGCCCAGCCCCAGCGCGATAAACCACAGCGGCGTGACGATGAGTGCCTGACGGGTATCATCTTCCAGCGTCAGCAGAACCAGCACGAAGACGAAGAACGCCATGCACACCCAGCACATCAGCTTGCCCAGCGGCATCTTGTAGATCGATTTCTCATGCAGATGTGGGCGCTGCTTGCGGTACACCAGATATGAACACAGGATGATGGTCCAGACGAACATAAACAGGATCGCTGAGACCGTGGTGATCATGGTGAACGCGCCAATCACGCTTGGATTCACGTAGAGCATCACCACGCCGCCCAGCAGGCACATGCAGGAGAAGGTCAGCCCTTTTGCCGGTACGGCACGCTTAGAGAGCTTGGCGAACGCGCTCGGCGCCACGCCTTCCTGCGCCAGACCAAACAGCATACGGCTGGTTGAGAACACGCCGCTGTTCGCGGAAGAGGCCGCAGAGGTCAGCACCACGAAGTTAATCAGGCTCGCTGCCGCAGGCAGGCCTACCAGCACGAACAGCTCAACGAACGGGCTCTTGCTTGGCACCACCGAGCTCCACGGCGTCACGGACATAATGACGATCAGCGCGAAGACGTAGAACATGATGATACGCACCGGAATAGAGTTTATCGCGCGCGGGAGAGACTTCTCGGGATCTTTGGTCTCCGCTGCCGTCGTGCCCACCAGCTCAATGCCCACGAACGCAAATACCGCGATCTGGAAGCCGGCAAAGAAGCCGCTAATACCTTTCGGGAACCAGCCGCCGTCATTCCACAGATGGGTAAACGACGCCTGAACGCCCGTTGGTGACTGGAAGTGGGTGAGCACCATCACCAGACCCACAACGATAAGCCCGACAATGGCCACGATTTTGATCATCGCGAACCAGAACTCCATCTCACCGAACATTTTAACGGTGGCGAGGTTCAGGCTCAGCAGCAGAACAATAACCGCCAGCGAGGCGACCCAGTCCGACAGACCCGGGAACCAGAACTGCGCGTAGGCGGTAATCGCCACGACGTCCGCCATACCGGTGACAACCCAGCAGAACCAGTAGGTCCAGCCGGTGAAATAGCCCGCCCACGGCCCGAGCAGGTCAGAAGCGAAGTCGCTAAAGGATTTGTATTCGAGGTTCGAGAGCAGCAGTTCACCCATTGCACGCATCACGAAGAACAGCATAAAACCGATAATCATATAAACGAATATGATTGACGGCCCGGCGAGACTAATAGTTTTGCCTGAACCCATAAACAGCCCGGTACCGATGGCACCCCCGATGGCAATGAGCTGAATATGACGGTTTGTGAGATTGCGCCGTAGCGACTGTTCAGACGACGCCCCTTCGTCGGCGACGACTTTAACCTGATCTACCATGTGATATTTTCCTGTTTATGCCTGTCTGTGTTGTTAAGGCTCTTCTGGCCTTTAAATACGTCAAAAGATGACGTTCCCTTGTAAGGGCTAATCGATATTAGGTAAGAATCGGCGGGATGAATACTATGATTTAGATATTATGTTAATAATATGTTGAAAGTGAGTGTCATATCACTCATACAGCGCGAAACAGCTCACAAAAATACACGCAACAGTTTCGTTTGCAAGATAAAATGTTGATTGCATCATAACTATAGGTTTTTACACTATTTTCCTCTCCCCAACCGGAGAGAGGAAATAAGAAAAGTCGATTACAGAATTTCCAGCAGCTCGACTTCAAATACCAGGGTGCTGAATGGCGGGATGGACGCGCCAGCGCCGCGCTCGCCGTAGGCCAGGTTATGCGGAATAGTCAGTTCCCATTTGGAACCGACTGGCATCAGGGTCAGCGCTTCAATCCAGCCTGCGATAACACCGTTCACCGGGAACTCAGCCGGTTCGCCGCGCGCCACAGAGCTGTCGAACACGGTACCGTCGATCAGCTTACCGGTGTAGTGTACGCGAACGTGGTCGGTACGCGCCGGGATTGCGCCGTCACCCTGATTGATCACGCGGAACTGCAGACCAGACTCGGTGCTGTTCACGCCTTCACGCTCACGGTTCTCTTCCAGATATTTCACACCTTCGGCGGCCATCTCTTCAAAGCGTGCGCGACGCACGGCGTCAGCACGCTCGTGGATTTCACGCAGCGCACGGTGCACAACGTCAACCGGAACGGCAGGCTGTTTGCCTTCCAGTGCGTCAGCGATACCCGCCACCAGCGCTTCTGGTAACAGACCCTCCAGGCCGGATTCGCTCAGCTGCTGTCCTACCTGCAAGCCGATACCGTAACTTGCCTGCGCTTCGATAGTGTCAAAAGTCGGGGTGGTCATGGGTTTTCCTTCCATCACATTTAAAGTAGCGGGCAGCATATCAGCCATGCCCTTATGGGTAAAACTTTGTCTGAAGTTAAGGTGACAAACCGCGACGAAACAGAAACAATAGAGATAACCAGGATTAATCCCGAACTGATGTCACGGATGTCGGGTTTGCTACGCCGTTCAGGCAGTTAGCAAACTATACTTCGGAACACAGGATAAAAAAGACGCGGAGCAGGAGGAGTGCCATGCCCGGGCGATTTGAACTGAAACCTACCCTGGCGAAAATCTGGCAGGCGCCGGACAATTTTCGCATCATGGACCCGCTGCCTCCTCTGCATCGCAGAGGGATCATCATTGGCGCGCTGATGGTGATCGTGGGCTTCCTGCTTCCTTCCGGGAGCGATGATGTCGATACCGTACCCGTTACCCGCAATGCCCAACTGGACATTCAGTCGCAGACGCGACCGCAGCCTGACGCACAGCCGATGCAAACGCAGCTTGTCACCCCGTCTAACGATCCGGGTCAGGTTGCACCGGTTGAGCCAGAGCCCATTCAGGATGAACAGCCGCAGGATCAAGCCGCCGCCCCGTCTCAGCCTCAGACGCAACAGCCTACCGGCATTGAGCAACAGTGGCGTTCCTATCGCGTGGAGCCGGGCAAAACCCTGGCACAGCTGTTCCGCGACCATAACCTGCCGCCAACCGACGTATATGCCATGGCGAAGGTAGAAGGTGCAGGTAAGCCGCTCAGTAACCTGCAGAATGGACAGATGGTGCAGGTTCGTCAGAATGCCAGCGGTGTGGTGACAGGATTAACGATTGATACAGGAAACGGACAACAGGTGCTGTTTACCCGCCAGCCAGACGGCAGTTTTATCAGGGCGCGTTAAGGGCCCGGAGCTGTAAAAAGCAAAACGCCGGCACAAGGCCGGCGTTTCAACGTGAGCAGAGTAAAAATTACTCAGCTACAACGTTAACAACCAGTTTAGCGAACACTTCGCTGTGAACCTGGAAGTCAACTTCGTGCTCACCAGTGGTACGCAGAACGCCGTTCGGCAGACGAACTTCGCTCTTAGCCACTTTAACGCCTGCAGCAGTTACTGCATCAGCGATATCGCGGGTACCGATGGAACCGAACAGTTTACCTTCGTCGCCTGATTTAGACGCGATGGTAACGGTGCCCAGTGCGTTGATTGCTTCAGCGCGAGCGTTAGCAGCCGCCAGAACGTCAGCCAGTTTGGCTTCCAGTTCAGCGCGACGTGCTTCGAAAAACTCTACGTTTTTCTTGGTAGCTGGAACAGCTTTACCCTGTGGAACCAGGAAGTTACGTGCGTAACCCGCTTTAACGTTAACCTGATCACCCAGGCTGCCCAGGTTTGCTACTTTATCAAGCAGAATAACTTGCATTACCTTATCCTCTTAAAGTCGTATTAATGGACCGTGCCCGATTACTGATGACGATCAGTGTACGGCAGCAGGGACAGGTAGCGAGCGCGTTTGATAGCGCGAGCCAGCTGACGCTGGTATTTTGCACGAGTACCGGTGATACGGCTTGGGACAATCTTACCGCTTTCGGTGATGTAGTTTTTCAGCGTTGCGATATCTTTATAGTCGATCTCTTGAACGCCTTCCGCGGTGAAACGGCAGAACTTGCGACGACGGAAATAACGTGCCATATGGCTAGTCTCCAGAATCTATCAAATCAATCTGCTCGGCATGCAGAACCATTTTGCTCAGGCCGTTCTTTGCCTTGTGGCAAGAGATGAACCCCTGAACGATTACTGCGCTACCGACCGTTAAACTGTGAGTAATGGCCTGGTTTTCGTGTCCGCTAATAATAACGGGCATTTGGCACCACGCCTGCCGGTGAAACCCGGCTTCCTCTTGCACAGAACGATGCTCAAGCACGAACTGGCAATGCGGAATTCCTGATGGACTGACCTTTCGAAGGGGAGCCCTGCATACGATGCCGGACAACGCCAGACGGTTGGTCATCAGAAATTACTCTTCAGAATCCCCAGCATCAGAATCATCTGCGGTTTCGTTTGCGAAATCATCGCGACGCTCACGGCGCTCGTCTTTCGCTTTAACCATCGGAGATGCTTCGGTAACTGCGTTTTTGGTACGCATAACCATGCTGCGGATAACGGCATCGTTGAAGCGGAAGGTAGTTTCCAGCTCATCGATAACTTCCTGCGGCGCTTCAACGTTCATCAGAACGTAGTGTGCTTTGTGCAGTTTGTTGATCGGGTAAGCCAGCTGACGGCGGCCCCAGTCTTCCAGACGGTGGATCGTACCTTCTGCACCAGTGATGGCAGCAGAGTAACGCTCGATCATACCCGGAACCTGTTCGCTCTGGTCAGGATGGACCATAAAAACGATTTCGTAATGACGCATCGAATTGCTCCTTACGGATTATTCAGCCTCCTGTCTGGGTCAGCCGAGGCCCGGGGAGGCAAGGAACGTGTTAAAGGTCGGCTGAAAAATTGACGCGTCATAATACTTGCGCGCCCCTGGAAACTCAAGCTGATTGCACAAATAATTCGCACAAAGCGCGAAGCGGGTCTAAGTAGGTGATTTAAAATTGGTCACACCCGGAAGCGTTGTTTTTTTGAACAACTGCATCAGAAATGGTCACGCATCCCCGCCGGATGAGTGATTACACTTTAATCAGAGATCGCCTGAATTAAAGAAGGAGCCCCCCCCTCTCGCAGCACGTAGTCGTGGAGCGCATATCATGAAAAAAATCGCATTAGCCATAATGGCGGCGCTTTTGCTCAGTGCAAACGCGATGGCAGCCATCAAGATAGACAGCCGACAGGCCAGAAACATGGATGATGTGCAAAGCTTGGGCGTCATTTACATCAATCATAATTTCGCCACGGAAAGTGAAGCAGATCAGGCCCTAAACGAAGAAACCGATGCGCAGGGCGCAACCTATTACCACGTGATGTTAACCCGTGAGCCCGGCAGCAACGGCAACATGCACGCCAGTGCAGATATTTACCGATAACGCTTTAACGCTAGCACCAGGAAAGCCAACAACGAGAACATAGCCATAGTTGACGTTGCCCCCTGCCCGGGGGCTTTTTTTTGAGAAAGGCTCCGGAATACCATCGGCATAAGCCCCCCTGAGCTCCTCCAGAAGCTGGAAGATCAGGGAGTTAAGGTGCTGCGCATTTAAAGGTACTGGCGGAAAAATGCCACCGTGGCGTCCAGCGCCGCTGGCGTGATGCGGTGGCGGACGCCCGCTTCCCACAGACAGGTGAGATTACCGTCCAGGCCTGCATTTATTAACGCCTGCTGCAGACGGAAGGTTCCCTCGGGCGGGACCACATCATCTGCATCACCGTGCCATAGCAGCAATGGGCGATCGGCCACGCGCGGCAATGACCGGGACACATCCCACTCTTCGAGCGTCGCGGTGATTTCCGCTGAATCCTGAGGGGGAAAGAGCGTCTTCGCCAGCGACGTAAAATAACCCGAGCCCATCAGGCAGGCGACCGACTTCACTTCCGGATGATGCGTCATAATCCCCAGCGCCGTCATACCGCCCATCGACGCCCCGGCGACAGCCAGACGATTGTCGGCAACCAGGCCGGCCTCATAAAGCGCCTCGCGCACCCCGGCAAACTCGGTCAGACTCCCGTGCAGAATGTGCCAGAACTGCCCAAGCCGCGCCTGTTCATTGCCCGTAAAGCGAGCGCCGTGGTCAGGCGCATCCGGCATCACCACGCGAAAACCCGCCTGCGCCAGCGCAACCGCAAAATAACTGTAAACCAGCTTCGATGAGGTAAACCCGTGATAAAAAACCACAACAGGCAGCGGCTTATCACGTTTACCCGCAGGCATCGCGTGTAAAATTTCATGGTCGCCGAGGTGGCGTATTTCAATTTCAATCATTGTCGACCCTGTGCGAATGTATGATTCATAATGTTGAGAACTGGGTTACGCTTTCACGTCATTTTCATTCGAAATATACGTCCCAGATAACACTTCGGGAACATTCCCCCAAAACTAAATTCACAGACAACTACACTATGGCTATCAGGAAACGAGATATGGTTATGCGCAGGTTTGCTGCTTTAGTGCTGGTGTTTCTGCTCAGTGGCTGTAGCGCGCTGCAGGGAACGCCGCAACCCGCTCCACCGGTCGCCGATCATCCACAGGAGATTCGTCGTAATCAGACGGAAGGATTACAACGAATGGGCACGATTTCCGCGCTGGTTCGCGGCTCCCCGGATGACGCAGAAGCGGCAATAAAAGCACAGGCCGTCGCCGCCAAAGCAGATTATTACGTCATCATTATGATCGACGAAACCATCATAACGGGACAGTGGTATTCACAGGCCATTTTGTACCGTAAATAATGGTTTTCCTTTGAACGAGATTTACACTGCTTTGCGTCCATAGACATTTTCCTGTCCACAATAAACTCCATGCCCGCGTCAATGGAAGGGAGTTTATTCGCGAAGGATTGCCCGGCGGATACCGGAGATATGTGAAATGGAGCTGACGATGAAACGAACTCTTGCTTTGACCTCTCTGTTGCTCTCAGCAGGCCTGGTGAGCACCACCGCGCAGTCAGCAGAATTCGCCAGTGCTGACTGTGTGACTGGCCTGAATGAAATTGGCCAGATCTCCGTGAATAATATCTCGGGGAGCCCGCAGGACGTTGAACGCGTTGTGGCATTAAAGGCCGATGAGCAGGGTGCTTCATGGTATCGCATCATCCAGATGCAGGAAGATCACCACATCGATCGCTGGCGAGTACAGGCCATTCTTTACGTGTAATATCCCCCCTGATAAAAGCCACTTATTTTTAGTGGCTTTTCGTTTTTGCAAATCTTTTATCTTATGAAAAACCAATCAATAACAAGAAAATAACATTTTGTTACATTAATTCAGTAAACGTAATCCCCGCTCTGCCGTTGAAGAACCATACCTTTTCAATGATGAGCAATTTATGATCAACGTTTTTCGCCGTGCAGGCTTGGGGGCAAAGCTGTCGCTGCTTACGGGCATCAGTGTCGCCACGCTGTTTCTGCTTTTCACTTTTCTGCTCAGTCAAAAAGCCAGCCAGCAGCTTGAAGCCCTCGCCGTCGAAGATCTGCATAATCAGTCCACCGGCATGGTCGACATGGTGCAGATGTTTAATACCAGCCTGAGCGAAGAAGTCGAAAGCTACACCAAACTGTTTACGACATTTCTGCCCCAGCCTTTTAGCGTCGATACTCAGCAGCCCCGGACCATTAACGGGCTCACCGTTCCCCTACTGAAAGGGGGAGAAGCTGAACTCCATGAAAATACCTCTTTTTCCGATGATTTTCTGAGCCGTACGGGAGCAATCTCCACGCTGTTTGTACGCAGCGGTAACGACTTTGTTCGCGTCGCCACCTCCCTGCGCAAAGAGAACGGCGAGCGGGCGATGGGCACCTTGCTGGATACCGCCAGCCCGGCCTTTGCCGCAGTCAACAGAGGGGAAGTCTACCGTGGCCTGGCGCTGCTGTTTGGCAAACGCTATATCACCCAGTATCAGCCGGTTAAAAACGCCGAAGGCCAGGTCATTGCGATCGTCTTTGTTGGCGTGGACATTACGCATTCCTGGAACGTCATGCGCGAGAAAATCCTCACCCGTCGCCTGGGCGAAAGCGGCCACTTCTTCGTGCTGGATCGCAGCAACGGCAAAACGCGCGGGCAATACCTGTTCCATGCCGGTGAAGAGGGACAGCTGCCAAAGTGGGACGGCGCGACGCAGCAACAGCTTTTGAGTGACAAGCCCGGCACGCTGGAACGCGTAAGCGACGACGGCCGCACGCTGAAAATGGCCTATACCCCGCTGCCAGGCTGGAACTGGACTATCGTCGGCGAAGTGGATAAATCGGTGCTGCTCTCAAGCGTTACCGCCATGCGCGATCGCTTCCTGCTGGCCGGCGTGGTCTTATCCATTCTGTTTGCTGGCCTGTTCGTGATTCTTATTCGCCGCGTGCTGACCCGACCGCTGCGCAATGTGATCCATCTTGCCCGGCAATATGCCGCAGGGGATCTCCGTTCCAGCCTGCCCGTGACGTGCCAGGACGAAGTCGGCCAGCTGATCGACGCCATCAACGGCATCGGCGGCGGCCTGCAAAAAATTGTCCTGCAGGTCCGCGAGGCCGCTGGCGAGATCCATTTGGGCACCAACGCGCTGGCCGCCGACACCGGCGAGATTTCAGAGCAGATCAACAAGCAGGCGAGCAGCGTGGAAGAGACCTCCGCCAGCATGGAGCAGCTGGCCGCCACTGTGCAGCAAAATGCCGCCAACATGGAGCAAACGCAACAGCTGGTCGGTGAAACCTCGCTCGCGGTCCATCAGGGCGGTGAGACGGTCACCCACGCGGTGTCGACCATGGACGATATTCGCGAAGCGTCAAAACGCATCGAAGACATCACGCGCGTGATCGAATCCATCGCTTTCCAGACCAATATTCTGGCGCTGAATGCGGCAGTGGAAGCGGCCCGCGCGGGCGAGCACGGAAAAGGGTTTGCGGTAGTCGCGCAGGAAGTTCGCGCCCTGGCGGGACGCAGCGCTAACGCGGTGAAGGAGATTGAACAGCTGATTGGCGATACGCTCAGAAAAGTGAGTGAGGGCCATGCGCTGTCTGAAAAGACCCGCCTGGCGATGGATGACATCATCATTCACATCGATAACATCAGCCAGCTGGTCACCGAGATTAACCATGCCTCACGCGAGCAGTCCGCAGGGATTGGCCAGGTTAATCTCGCCATGACCCACATTGGCGAAGCGTCGCATATCAATGCGGATCGCATCTCACGCAGCGAACAAACGGCTCAAACGCTGCGCGAGAAGGGATCACATCTGGCCCAGCTGGTGAGTCTGTTCCAGCTAAAAGGCTAGCCAACTCTGCCCGTCGCACGCAGCAGCAGGTCGCTTTGCACCTGCTCGCTCATCAGCGTGCCGCCACGGGTATCGAGCATCATGCGGCACCACGCCTGCGCCACCGGAGGCGACGCGTGCCGCAGCATTTCGCTCCCGGCACCCAGCAGGAAAAGCTGCTGCGCGATCTCCCGCCCCTGCGCCTCCTGCGGTTTACGCAGTTTTTGCTGAAGCTGTCGCCAGCTGCGGTCGAAGTGTCTGTCCTGCCCTTTTACCTGTGCAAACTCATCGGCAAGCAGATCGTGAATCCCCGGCTGCTTCGCCAGCACGCGCAGCACGTCCAGGCACATGATGTTGCCGGACCCTTCCCAGATGCTGTTCACCGGCATCTCGCGATACAGGCGGGGAAGTTCGCTCTCCTCGCAGTACCCGACTCCGCCCAGCACCTCCATCGCTTCAGCGACAAACGGGATGCCCGCTTTGCACACGCTAAACTTCGCGGCCGGGGTAAACAGCCGCGCCCATGCCGCCTCCTGCGGATCCGTGCGTTTATCCCACGCCCGCGCCAGGCGAAACAGCAGCGCCGTTTGCCCCTCCAGCACCAGCGCCATCCGGCTTAGCACTTCGCGCATGAGCGGCTGATCGATAAGATTTTTGCCGAAGGTCTGGCGCTGATGCGCATGGTACAGCGCCACCGAGAGCGCCCGACGCATCAGTCCGTGGCTGCCCAGCGCGCAGTCAAAGCGCGTCAGACCGCCCATTTTGAGGATCTGCCGTACCCCTTCGCCCTCTTCCCCCAGAAGCCAGCCGGAGGCATCAAGAAACTCCACCTCGCTGCTGGCGTTGGAGCGGTTCCCGAGCTTGTCCTTAAGGCGCTCCAGCCGGACGGCGTTGCGCTGTCCGTCAGGTAAAAAGCGCGGCACAAAAAAGCAGGACAGCCCGCCCTTCGCCTGGGCCAGCACCAGATGCGCATCGCTTTGCGGGACGGAGAAAAACCATTTATGCCCCACCAGCCTGTAGCTGCCGTCGCTGCATTTTTCCGCTTTGGTGGTGTTGCTCAGCACGTCCGAGCCGCCCTGCTTTTCCGTCATCCCCATACCAATCAGCAGGCCGCGCTTTTGCGCGCCGGGGGCCAGATGCGGATCGTAGCGATCGCTGAGCAGCGGCGTCAGCCAGTCGTGAAATATTTTGGGAAGCGCCTGCTGCAGGAGCGGCGTGGCGGCAAACGTCATGGTGACCGGACAAAGCGTGCCCGCTTCCACCTGAGCATGAAGCACAAAGCGTGCGGCCCGCGCGACAAACGTCCCTTTACGCGCCTCCTCTTCCCACGCCAGGTTATGCACCCGATTGGCACACAGCCCCTGCATCAGCAGGTGCCACGCCGGGTGAAAGCGAACGTCATCCAGGCGCTCTCCGGTGGCGTCATAGCGAAGCAACTCCGGCGGATTCACGTTCGCCAGCCTGCCCAGCTCCAGCGACTCTGCGGTACCTAACTGCTGCCCGATGCTGGCGAGCAGCTCAACATCCCACTCGGCCCCCTCGCGCGAAACTGCGTCACGCAGCGCGCAGTCCGAAAGGAAAAGGTTGCTGTTGGAAAGCGGTGCGGGTTGATTGAAAACGGTATGGGTCTGCCAGTGCATACTGTCTCCCTCCTTCAGTGGCAATGACGATAAGTATGGACAGACCGCGCACACGCTGCATGGGAGGGGAGTCACACGTTCACGATCCCGCTGATATCATTCGTGAAATAGCTCACAGAACATAAGAATAAACTATTTCATGACTTCGCTTTTGTTGAATAATTTATTCTTACCCTTTTCAATGAGGATCGTTATGCAACCGGATGCGCACAAGCGAGCATTAATTGCCGGCTCCATTGGTAACTTTATCGAGTGGTATGAGTTTGCGGTCTACGGTTTTCTGGCGACCGTCATTGCGAAGAACTTCTTCCAGCTTGAAGGGGAAGCTGGGCTTACCAGCCTGATCCTCACCTACGCCTCATTCGCCATCGCCTTCTTCTTCCGTCCGCTGGGTGCGGTGGTGTTTGGCCGCATCGGCGACCGAATTGGCCGAAAGCCGACGCTCATTATTGTGCTGGTACTCATGACGCTGGCCACCGCCGCCATCGGCATTGTGCCGGTCTATGCCAGCATCGGCATTGCCGCACCGCTGATCGTTACGCTGCTTCGCATCCTGCAGGGACTGTTCGCCGGCGGCGAGTACGGCGGTGCGGTCTCGCTGATGACGGAGTTCGCCCCGCGCGGCAGGCGCGGCCTCTATGGCGCGTGGCAGTCCTTTACCGTGGCGCTGGGGCTGCTGGCGGGCGCAGGCATCGTGGCGCTGCTCTCCGCCCTCCTCACGCCTGAAGCCCTGCACGACTGGGGCTGGCGCATTCCTTTCTTCCTGGCGCTGCCCATGGGTGTTGTTGCGCTGTGGCTTCGCGTCAGCATGGAGGAGACGCCCAGCTTTGTGCAGCAGCAGGACAAACCGGCTGTCGCTCAGGCGGATATTGCCGCTACGCTCAGGGCCATCGTGATGGGGATTGGGCGCGTAATGGTCTGGTCTGCGGCGGGTTACACTTACCTGGTGATTATGCCGACCTATCTCCAGTCGGCGCTACACACCGGGTTTAACCAGGCGCTGCTGATCGCGGTGATTTCGAACGTTGGGTTTGCGCTGACCATCATTCCGTCGGGGATCCTGAGCGATAGGATCGGGCGTCGCACGGTGATGATTATCGCCACCGCGCTGCTGCTGATCCTCGCCCTGCCGCTGCTGAAACTTCTGCAGGCGGAGTCCAGCACGCTGGCGGTGAAGGCTGTTGTGGTGTTGATTGCGGGCGGTCTGGTGGGCATGCTGGCGGGGCCGGGCCCGGCGATGCTCTCTGAGATGTTCCCGACGCGCGTGCGCTATACCGGGCTGGGGCTGGCCTACTCGTTATCGAACGCGATTTTCTCGGGATGCGCAGGGTTAATCATTACCGGGCTGATTAAGCAGACGGGTAACCTGGATATTCCGGCGTATTACGTGATGGCAACGGCGGTGGTGAGTATTTTCGCGCTGATGACTCTGAGGAAGGATGACCATTTGCGGTCGTTAGAGGAGTGAGGTTGTTTTGCCGGGTGGCGGCTTCGCCTTACCCGGCCTACAAAACCGTAGGCCCGGTAAGCGAAGCGCCACCGGGCGAAAATCAGCTACGCTGACGCACCGCTTCAAACAGGCAAATACCCGTCGCAACAGACACGTTCAGGGAGGACACGCTGCCCGCCATCGGGATGCTGATCAGCTCATCGCAGTGCTCGCGGGTCAGACGACGCATGCCTTCACCTTCCGCCCCCATCACCAGCGCCAGACGGCCGGTCATTTTGCTCTGGTACAGAGTATGATCCGCTTCACCGGCGGTACCGACGATCCAGATGTTCTCTTCCTGCAGCAGACGCATGGTGCGCGCCAGGTTGGTCACGCGGATCAGCGGAACGTTTTCCGCCGCGCCGCAGGCCACTTTCTTCGCCGTCGCGTTCAGCTGCGCGGAGCGATCTTTCGGCACGATCACCACATGCACGCCCGCCGCATCCGCGCTGCGCAGACACGCGCCGAGGTTGTGCGGATCGGTTACGCCATCGAGGATCAGGAAGAATGGGTTATCCAGCTCAGCGATCAGATCCGGCAGATCGTTTTCCTGATACTGACGGCCCGGCTTCACGCGGGCAATGATCCCCTGGTGAACCGCGCCTTCACTTTTTTCATCCAGGAACTGGCGGTTCGCCAGCTGGATCACCACGCCCTGCGCTTCCAGGGCGTGGATCAGCGGCATCAGACGTTTATCTTCACGCCCTTTCAGAATAAACACTTCCTGAAAACGCTCCGGTGCGCGCTCGAGAAGGGCCTGCACCGCGTGGATGCCGTAAATCATTTCACTCATTGATGGTTCTCGTAATAAGTATTTCCCCTCCCCCCGTTGGGGAGAGGGTCAGGATGAGGGGAGATTTTACTCCGCCTGCTTTTTCTTGGCCGCGCGCTTCGCTTTGGTGGCGGCCGCTATTTTCTGTGTCTTCGCGGAAGGTTTCTTCGCTGAACGGGCTTCTTTCTTCGCCGCCTTCGGCTTCTGCTTCTTCTCACCGCGGAACGCGCTGTCCGGCTCGAAGTTCACCTTCTTACCGGCCTGACGGCGCTTGCCGCTCGTTTTGCCGTTTCCGCCTTTTTTCGCTCTTTCGCGTTCGGTTTTACCGACGTTACGCGGGGCGCGCTCGCTGGAGATCAGGCTGAAGTCGATTTTACGGTCGTCCATATTCACGGCCTCAACCTTCACTTCCACACGGTCGCCCAGACGATAGGTCTGGCCGCCAGATTCGCCAATCAGACGCTGGCCGACCTGGTCGAAGCGGTAGTAGTCATTATCCAGGCTGGAGACGTGCACCAGACCGTCGATGAACAGCTCGTCCAGACGAACGAAGAAGCCAAAGCCGGTCACGCTGGCAATCACACCTTTGAAGACGTTACCGACCTGGTCCAGCATAAAGTCACACTTCAGCCAGTCCGCCACGTCGCGGGTGGCTTCATCGGCACGGCGTTCGGTCATGGAGCAGTGCTGACCCAGCTGCAGCATCTCTTCCATCGAATAGTGGTAGCCACCGGTTTCGGTGGTGTTCCCTTTATGTCCCTGCTCCTGCGCCAGCAGATACTTGATCGCACGGTGCAGGGAGAGGTCAGGATAACGACGGATCGGCGACGTAAAGTGGGCGTAAGACTGCAGCGCCAGGCCGAAGTGTCCGCGGTTTTCCGGATCGTAAATCGCCTGCTTCATTGAGCGCAGCAGCATCGTCTGCAGCATTTCTGCATCAGGACGATCGCTAATGGATTCCAGCAGCTCGGCGTAATCGCGCGGCTCTGGCTTGTTGCCGCCCGGCAGCTCCAGGCCCAGTTCAGCCAGCACGGAGCGGAACGCGGTGATGGCTTCCGTCGACGGTTTATCGTGGATACGGAACAGCGCAGGCTCTTTGGCTTTCTCAACGAAGCGTGCCGCCGAGATATTCGCCAGAATCATACATTCTTCGATCAGCTTGTGGGCATCATTACGCTGGGTCTGTTCGATACGCTCAATGCGGCGCTCGGCGTTGAAGATAAATTTCGCTTCTTCACTCTCAAACGAGATCCCGCCGCGCTCTTCGCGCGCCTGATCCAGCGTTTTGTAGAGGTTATGCAGCTCTTCGATGTGTTTGACCAGCGGCGCGTACTGTTCGCGCAGATCCTGGTCGCCCTGCAGCATATGCCAGACCTTGGTATAGGTCAGACGCGCGTGCGAGCTCATCACCGCTTCGTAGAACTTGTAGCCGGTTAAGCGCCCTTTGGTGGAGATGGTCATCTCGCAAACCATACAGAGGCGATCAACCTGCGGGTTCAGGGAACACAGGCCGTTAGAGAGCACTTCCGGCAGCATCGGCACGACCTGGGACGGGAAGTAGACCGAGGTACCGCGGCTGCGCGCTTCGTTATCCAGCGGAGTGTGCGGACGAACATAGTAGCTTACGTCTGCAATAGCGACCCACAGACGCCAGCCGCCGCCGCGTTTTTTCTCGCAGTAGACGGCGTCATCGAAGTCACGGGCGTCTTCACCGTCGATCGTAACCAGCGGCAGGGAGCGGAGATCCACGCGGCCCACTTTGGATTCTTCCGGCACTTCTTCACGCAGGCTTTCGATCTGCTCTTCAACCGCTTTCGGCCAGATGTACGGAATTTCGTGGGTGCGCAGCGCCATATCAACGGCCATGCCGGTGCCCATATTATCGCCCAGCACTTCGACGATTTTACCTACCGCTTTGGTGCGACGGGTTGGGCGCTGGGTGAGTTCCACCACCACCACAAAGCCCATGCGGGCACCCATCACCTCTTCAGGTGGGATCAGGATGTCGAAGCTCAGACGGCTGTCGTCCGGCACCACGAACCCAACGCCCGCGTCGGTAAAGTAGCGGCCGACAATCTGGCTGGTTTTTGGCACCAGCACGCGCACGACGCGCGCTTCGCGGCGACCTTTACGGTCGGCGCCCAGCGGCTGTGCCAGGATCTGGTCGCCGTGGATGCACATTTTCATCTGTTCAGATGAGAGATACAGATCGTCTTTACGGCCTTCCACGCGCAGGAAGCCGAAGCCATCGCGGTGACCAATGACGGTCCCTTTCAGCAGATCGAGGCGTTCCGGCAGCGCGTAGCACTGGCGGCGGGTAAAGACCAGTTGCCCGTCGCGCTCCATCGCGCGCAGGCGGCGGCGAAGGGCTTCAATCTGCTCTTCACCTTCAATATTTAATTCAACGGCAAGTTCTTCACGATTGGCGGGTTTTTCGCGTTTTGTTAAGTGTTCAATGATGAACTCGCGGCTGGGGATAGGATTCGCGTATTTTTCGGCTTCGCGTTCCTGGAAAGGATCGTGTGACATGTCGGTTCCTCCGTTGTCAGCTCCGGTGGAAATTTTCTTCATTCCACCAGCAATAATTTATAAAGCGGTTGATTCTCTTCAACCAAATCGGCCAGCGTGTAGTTATCCAGTTCCATGAGAAAACTTTGCACGGCCTTAGAAAGCGCCTGTTTGAGGCGGCAAGCGGGCGTGATGTGGCAGAACTCGCTGCTGCAGTTCACCAGAGACAGCGGCTCCAGTTCACGTACCACATCGCCAACACGAATACTCTGTGCCGGTTTACCGAGACGGATCCCACCATTCTTCCCGCGGACGGCAGCAACGTATCCGGCACGACTAAGTTGATTGATTATTTTGACCATATGATTACGGGATACGCCGTAGACCTCTGTCACTTCAGAGATACTGGTCATCTTCCCCTCGGGTAACGACGCCATGTAAATCAGCGCACGTAAGCCGTAATCGGTGAAACTTGTTAACTGCACATCAACCTCAGGAAAAGGGAAATCGCGGACAAACCGCAGAGATATTCATTAATGATGATAAACCAGCCAGATAGTTAGCGGCTAATTTATTTGACAGACGGGGCGAAAAAGCGGAGATCCAGGAGCGGTCGCCGGATGGCGCTACGCTTATCCGGCCTACGGGTCTCCCCGCAGGCCAGCAGTCACGAAGATTATGCGTCGAACGGGTCGCGCAGGATCATCGTTTCAGTACGATCCGGGCCGGTAGAAATAATATCGATCGGCACTTCGGTCAGTTCTTCAATACGCTTGATGTAATCCAGCGCCGCCTGCGGCAGGCCGCTACGCTCTTTCACACCGAAGGTGGTCTCAGACCAGCCCGGCATGGTTTCGTAGATTGGCTCAATGCCTTCCCAGTCGTCAGCAGCCAGCGGAGTGGTGGTCACTTCGCGGCCATCTGGCATACGGTAGCCGACGCAGATTTTCACTTCTTTCAGGCCGTCCAGTACGTCCAGCTTGGTCAGGCAGAAGCCAGACAGGGAGTTGATCTGCACTGCACGACGCACGGCAACCGCATCCAGCCAGCCGGTACGACGGCGGCGACCGGTGGTCGCGCCAAACTCGTTACCCTGCTTGCACAGGAACTCGCCGGTTTCATCAAACAGTTCGGTCGGGAATGGACCCGCACCCACGCGAGTGGAGTACGCTTTGATGATGCCCAGGACGTAATCCACATAACGTGGACCCAGGCCAGAGCCGGTCGCCACGCCACCCGCGGTGGTGTTAGAGGAGGTGACGTACGGATAGGTACCGTGGTCGATGTCCAGCAGCGTACCCTGCGCACCTTCGAACATGACGAAATCGCCACGCTTGCGCGCCTGGTCCAGCAGATCGGACACATCAACAACCATACCGGTCAGAATGTCTGCAATCGCCATGACGTCATCCAGCACTTTCTGGTAGTCAACAGCGTCAGCTTTGTAGAAGTTCACCAGCTGGAAGTTGTGATATTCCATCACTTCTTTCAGTTTTTCAGCGAAGGTCGCTTTGTCGAAGAGATCGCCCACGCGCAGACCGCGGCGTGCAACTTTATCTTCGTAAGCCGGGCCGATACCACGACCGGTGGTGCCGATCGCTTTCGCGCCACGCGCTTTCTCACGCGCTACGTCCAGCGCCACGTGATAATCCAGGATCAGCGGGCAGGCTTCGGAGAGCAGCAGACGCTCACGAACAGGGATACCACGGTCTTCCAGACCTTTCATCTCTTTCATCAGCGCCGCTGGAGACAGCACAACGCCGTTACCGATGATGCTGGTGACGTTTTCGCGAAGAATGCCTGATGGAATAAGATGGAGGACGGTTTTTTCACCGTTGATTACGAGAGTATGGCCTGCGTTGTGACCGCCCTGGTAGCGCACAACATATTTAGCCCGTTCAGTCAGAAGATCAACAATCTTCCCTTTACCTTCGTCACCCCATTGGGTGCCCAGTACGACGACGTTGTTACCCATTTTTTTCAAAATCACCGTTTGCTTAAAAATGGATTCTACCATCGCTTTTTCAGATATACAGCACTTTTTGACCTCAAAATACGCCGATTGCGCCTACTTTTTGATCAGCCAATCGTTTTCCTCAACATGTAGTAGATCACGATGCCCGCAACCACAAGACCGCCGCCAAAACGACGTAAAATATTATCCGGCAGTTGGCTCATGGTGGCGATCATTCGACGCCAGGCGCGTGGATAGAGCATCGGTCCCAGGCCTTCAAGCACCAGGACCAGGGCCAGCGCGAGCCAGATCGTTGAATTCATTTTTGTTCCTTATAAAAGAAAACCACCGCTCCGTTGAGAGCGGTGGTTTGAATACTCAAACGAGCCTGAGTTTATCGCGTTGCGTTAGTCGGCGTCTTCATATAACGGAAGAAATCGCTGTCCGGGCTAAGCACCATCACATCCTGGCTGCTCTGGAAGCTATTCTCGTAGGCACGCAGGCTACGGATAAAGGCATAGAAGTCAGGATCCTGGCTGAAGGCATCAGCAAACAGCTTCGCGGCTTCCGCATCACCTTCACCGCGCAGGATACGGCCCTGGCGCTCAGATTCCGCCAGCGTCTTGGTGACTTCGTAGTCTGCTGCAGCACGCAGCTTCTCAGCCTCTTCCTGGCCCTGTGAACGGTGACGACGGGCTACCGCTTCACGCTCGGCGCGCATACGGTTGTAAATCGCCTCGGACACTTCCACCGGCAGGTTGATCTGCTTGATACGCACGTCAACGACTTCGATACCCAGTGCAGCCATACTGTTCGGATTGATCACCGGCACTTTACCGTTGGTTTCCGCCTGAACACGTTCAGCCGCTTTGGCAATCGCATCGTCTGCTGCCGGCGTTGAAACTTCATCTTCAGTGCCCGCTGTGCCGGAGTTTAGCGCATCGCGAACTTCCAGGGTCAGACGACCACGGGAGTCGGTCACGATGTCTTTCACATCCAGACGACCAATCTCAGAACGCAGACGGTCAGAGAACTTACGTTTCAGCAGCACTTCTGCCTGAGAAACGTCACCGCCGCCCGTTGCCAGGAAGTAACGGCTGAAATCGCTGATGCGCCATTTGATATAGGAATCAACGATCAGGTCTTTCTTCTCTTTGGTCACAAAACGATCTGCCTGGTTATCCATGGTCTGGATACGCGCATCAAGCGTTTTTACGGACTGAATGAACGGCACCTTGAAGTGCAGACCCGGCTCGTAAATCACCGGGCGTTTGTCGCCATCACGCACGACGCTGCTGAACTGGAACTTGATCCCACGCTCGCCCTCTTTCACCACAAAGATCGAGGTATAAAGCACGACCAGTACGATGACGATGATCGCAATAACTGACTTACGCATCCTTATTCCCCCTGACGCTGGTAGTCGTTACGCTGCGCGTTAGCACGGCGTTGGTCCATAATGTCACCATCGTTCGAAGAAGGCGTTGTGTTCGTACTGGCGCTGCCTGTTGAGGCTGGCGGCAGACGCAGCAGGTTGTTCGCTCCGCTGGTATCTTTTGCTGCCGGTGCAGAACTGCCCTTCAGCATCTGATCCAGCGGCAGCACCATCAGGTTTCCGCCTTTACTATCGTTAACCAACACTTTGCGGGTGTGGCTCAGCACTTTTTCCATGGTCTCGATATAGAGACGCTCACGGGTAATTTCCGGCGCCGCTTTGTATTCAGGCAGGATCTTCGCAAAGCGAGCCACTTCACCCTGAGCTTCCAGGATGGTCTGGGTCTTATACGCGCGCGCTTCTTCCAGAATACGCTGCGCCTGACCGTTAGCGCGTGGCTGAACTTCGTTGGTGTACGCTTCTGCTTCACGGATGTATTGCTGTTCGTTTTCACGGGCAGCAATCGCATCGTCAAATGCGGCTTTCACCTCTTCCGGCGGACGCGCAGCCTGGAAGTTGACGTCCAGCAGGGTGATACCCATGTTGTACGGACGAATGGTCTCTTCCAGCTCGCGCTGGGTATCGCTACGAATAACGGTACGACCTTCGGTCAGGATACGGTCCATGGTGTATTTTCCGATGACACCACGCAGGGCGCTGTCAGTCGCCTGACGCAGGCTGTCATCGGCGCTGGTCACGCTAAATAGATAACGCTCAGGATCGGTCACGCGGTACTGCACGTTCATCTCAACGCGCACCACGTTTTCGTCAGAGGTCAGCATCACGCCGGAGGCGGCCAGTTCACGGACGGATTCCACGTTTACCGCGGTCACGTCGTCAATGAAGGTTGGCTTCCAGTTCAGACCCGGCTCAACCAGATGGCTGAACTTACCGAAACGGGTGACTACGCCGCGTTCTGCTTCTTTAATGGTGTAGAACCCGCTGGCTGCCCAGATGATGACTACCGCAGCGGCCACGATGCCCACTACGCGGCCACCCATTGGCGGGCGCGTACTCTGAGTGGAATTGCCACCCGAGCCAGAACCTTTTCCTCCGCCAAGGCCGCCAAGCTTCTTGCTCAGTTTGCGGAAGATATCATCCAGATCCGGCGGCCCCTGCTCGCGACCACCTTTGTTGCCATTTCCCTCAGAGTTGCCGCCAGGTTTGCTGCTTCCCCACGGGTCGCGGTCTTGTCCGTTATTACCGGGCTGATTCCACGCCATGTATATGCTCCATATTTGTTATGCAAGGGCGAATTATTCAGGCATCCCCTTTCTGATCAGACGATATAGTCGACCAGCGCAGGTTCTTGTTTACAGAGGCGACGCCAGTCAACGATCGGCATACGCACCTGCATCCCCACGCTGCCGTCATCCTCCATCCACTCTTTTTCTATCGCCTGAAGCTGATAAAACCGGCTGCGCAGCCTGCCTTCCTGTGGCGGCAGTCGCAGCGTGTGCTGAGCTACCTCACCGGAAAGACGTTCTGTCAAAGCCTGGAAAAGCAGTGGCACACCAATACCGGTCTGGGCAGAAAGCCAGACCCGAATTGGTTTGTTTTCTTCATCTCTGTCGATACGCGGTTCGAAATCGTCCAGCACATCGATCTTGTTCATGACCAACAGCGTTGGGATCTCGTGAGCATCGATCTCTTCGAGCACCACATTCACCGCGTCAATGTTCTCCTGCACGCGCACGTCTGCTGCATCAATCACGTGCAGCAGCAGAGTCGCCTGTCGCGTCTCCTGCAGGGTGGCTTTAAACGCCGCCACCAGGTCATGCGGCAGGTGGCGAATAAAACCTACGGTATCCGCCAGCACCGTTTCACCGACGTCTGCAACGTCAATACGGCGCAGCGTAGGGTCCAGGGTCGCAAACAGCTGGTCTGCGGCATACACCTGGGCCTCAGTTATCTGGTTAAACAGGGTGGATTTACCGGCGTTGGTATAGCCCACCAGCGACACCGTCGGGATGTCGGCTTTGGTGCGCGCCCGACGCCCCTGTTCACGCTGTTTCTCTACACGTTCCAGACGTGAGAGGATCTGGGTAATTCGGCCACGCAGTAAACGACGGTCGGTTTCGAGCTGGGTTTCACCCGGACCGCGCAAACCAATCCCGCCTTTTTGTCTTTCAAGGTGTGTCCAGCCACGCACCAGACGCGTTGCCAGATGGCGCAGCTGCGCCAGCTCAACCTGCAGTTTCCCTTCATGGGTACGTGCACGCTGAGCAAAAATATCTAAAATCAAACCCGTGCGATCGATAACACGGCATTCGCAAAGGGCTTCCAGGTTGCGCTCCTGGGCTGGAGACAGCGCATGATCAAACAACACGACTGACGCGCCGGTTGCTTTTACGGCATCCGCAATTTCGACTGCTTTACCTTCACCAACAAAATACTTTGGGTGCGGCGCTTTACGGCTACCGGTAATCACCTGCATTGCTTCGACACCGGCGGAAGAGACCAGAGATTCAAACTCCTGGAGGTCTTCCATATCTTTGTCTTGCGAAAAATAGATGTGTACCAGCACCGCCTGCTCACCGGCATCATAACGGTCAAACAAGCGTAAACCTCTCTAAAAAGATCAGCGGGGAACGCAGGATCCCTGGCTCCCCGTGTGGATAACAGTGCGAAACCTTATTCGGTCTCGTCGCTGTCCTGCGCCGGCGTTGAAGAACCCTGCGCGCTGCTGCCATGATGGTAGTTACTACCAGTGCCGCCGCCAGCGTTATTGCTGTGATGAGATACCGGACGGGACGGAACAACAGTAGAAATAGCGTGCTTGTAGACCATCTGACTGACCGTGTTTTTCAACAGAATCACAAACTGATCGAAAGACTCAATCTGACCTTGCAGCTTAATACCATTCACCAAATAAATAGAAACTGGAACACGTTCCCGACGCAATGCGTTCAGGAACGGATCTTGTAAAGATTGCCCCTTAGCCATTCTATCTTTTCCTTATATGCTTGTTTTGTACTTAGAACCTTGCGATTCTGAAAAATTGCGCACGATACGCCTCAATTGTACACATTCAGTGAGCGATATCACCAACAACCTCAATCACTTCGTTTAACGCCTGTTGCGGTTTTTCACTGTCTAACCAGTGAACACCCTCCCAACCGCGCAACCAGGTGATCTGGCGCTTCGCTAACTGTCTCGTGGCGCAAACACCTCTATAAACCATTTCATCGTATGAAATCTCACCTTCCAGATACGACCACATCTGGCGGTATCCCACACAACGAATGGAAGGCATGTCCGTATGCAAATCTCCACGGGCAAAAAGCGCCCGCACTTCTGCTTCAAAATCTGAAGCTAACATCTGATGAAAACGCTGCTCAATCCGCTGATGGAGCAGTTCACGGCTCGCCGGGGCGATGGCGAACTGATGCACCTGATACGGCAGAGCGTCTCCTGACGTTTGCGTCAGTTCCGTTAAAGTTTTACCCGAAATGAAAAAAACTTCCAGTGCCCGGGAAAGCCTTTGCGGATCATTTGGATGGATCCGCGCTGCAGCAACCGGGTCAATCTCCGCCAGTTGCTGATGCAAAACGTCCCAACCCTGCTCTGCCGCCTGCTGCTCAATTTTTGCTCTTATTTCCGGATCCGCGGATGGCAGAGGTGACAACCCCTCCAGCAGCGCCTTGAAGTAGAGCATGGTTCCGCCAACCAACAGCGGTATACGCCCCGCCGCCGTTATCTCTGCCATCTCGGCTAAGGCATCCCGGCGAAAATCCGCTGCGGAGTAAGCCTGAGCCGGGTCGAGTATATCCAGCAAACGGTGCGGTGCCGCGCGCAGTTCTTCTGCGTCAGGCTTCGCCGTGCCGATATCCATCCCTCGGTAGATGAGGGCAGAGTCGACGCTAATCAACTCTACAGGCAAAACTTTACGCAACTCAATGGCTAGCGCCGTTTTGCCGGAGGCCGTTGGGCCCATTAAAAAAATTGCCTTAGGCAGGCTCGCCTTACTTGCGTCAATCATGTTTCAGGGCGTTCATCGCCGTTTGTAAATCAACAGGTTGTAATAACCCACCCGGCGGCGCTTTCACCAGATGCGGACAGAGGCGTTCAACCTCAGCCAGCACGCTGATGGCCTGTGCCATGCTCCACGGCGCGTGTTCGCTTGCCAGATGGCGGGCGATCCACTGCGCGGTGTTGGCGGCATCAAACGATGTTTGCTGCGCCAGGTAGCCTATCAGTTCAGGAATCAAGTTTTGTAAATTTTGTTGGCGTAAGGGTAAAGGCACTGCACGAATTGTCACATGTTGTGGTTCGAGCACAGTTTCAATACCCATTTTCGCCAGCTGCGGCTCTGCACGCTGCAATACCCTTGTTTCTTCAGGGGATATCTTCAGGCGAACCGGAATCAAGAGCGGCTGCGCACAGGCTGCATTTTCGCCGGGCGTGAGCTGAACCTGTTTAAGCCAGCGTTCGGCAACCGGCAGTGCCATAAGCATCAGTTTGCCGTCACGCTCAAGCAATGCCATGTCGGACGCGATAATCGTCAGCACCCGGCCAAAACTTTGGCTATGCCCGTCCAGAGAAGGCTGAGCGGCAGGAATGTGCTCTTTACGCTCCACGGCTGGTGTTTCCAGCAATTTGCGGTACAACGCTCCCTGCTGCTTCTGATAACCAGGCTGGGCATTGGGATAGTTCGCGCCCGTTGGACGCGGTACGCTCCCTGCTGGGGAGAAACGCGGGGTCTCCGGTTCACGCGCGGCGGCAGGCTCCGCAAAATGGTTGCGCCCTGCCGCCACTCGGTTTTCCGGCAGCGGACGCGGCGCTGGAGCGTCGTTTTCCAGCGGCAGCGTTGGTGCTGCCTGCTGCTGCAACACAGCGGCCACGCCCTGATAAATGAAGTCGTGAACCAGACGCGACTGGTGGAACCGCACCTCATGCTTGGCAGGATGAACGTTCACATCCACCTGATGCGGGTCGATGTCCAGATAAAGGACGAAAGCAGGCTGCTGATCGGCCCCGAGCTTGTCTTCGCATGCCTGGCGAATCGCGTGATTGATAAGACGATCGCGCATCATGCGGCCGTTCACGTAGCAATACTGAATTTCCGAGAACGCAGCACTGCTCGCGTTTGGATCGGCAACCCAGCCGCGTAAAGCCAGATCGCCGTGCTGCCATTCTATAGCCAGCGCCTGTTCCAGAAACGGCGTCCCGCAGATAGCGCCCAGGCGGCGCTCTTTCTGTCCACCTTCTGCCACCGCGCGGTACTGGCGCATCACCTTGCCGTTGTGGCTGAGGTTGATGGTGACATCGAAGCGGGCCAGCGCGATACGGCGAATGATCTCGTCAATATGGCCGAACTCGGTCTTCTCGGTACGCATAAACTTGCGTCGGGCGGGAGTGTTGTAGAAGAGATCTAATACTTCAAGCGTCGTCCCGACAGGATGCGCCGCCGGTTTGACCGTCACATCCATGTCGCGCCCTTCGGCGTAAGCCTGCCAGGCTTCCTGCTGTTCAGCGGTACGGGAGGTCAGCGTTAAACGCGAAACCGAGCTGATACTGGCCAGCGCTTCTCCGCGAAAACCGAGGCTAATAATCGCTTCCAGATCGTCCAGAGAGGCGATTTTACTGGTGGCGTGACGAGCCAGCGCCAGCGACAGCTCCTCTTTTTTAATGCCACAGCCGTTGTCCCGAATGCGGATAAGCTTCGCGCCACCGCGTTCGATATCAATATCGATGCGGGTTGCGCCCGCATCGAGGCTGTTTTCCACCAGCTCCTTCACCACCGACGCAGGGCGTTCCACCACCTCACCGGCGGCGATTTGGTTCGCGAGCTGCGGCGGTAGAACCTGAATCGGCATGAATTCTCCTTAGTTGGTCGCGGTCATCTCACCCGGCAGCGCTGCGCTGGCCGTCTGGGCAGCGCCGCTCTGCGGCGCAGACTGCAGAGGATGCGCCTCAAAATATTTGCGTAAACCGTTATAAATCGCTTCGGCAATTTGCTGCTGGTAACTGTCGCTTCCCAACAGACGCTCTTCACCGTTGTTACTGATAAAGCCCGTCTCTACAAGGATGGACGGAATATCTGGCGAGCGCAGAACGCCGAGGCTGGCATGTTCCGGACGACGCTTATGCAGCACGCCAACGCTTTGCAGCTGGTTCAATACGTTAGTGGCGACATCATACCCGACGCGCTGAGAATGACCGAACTGTAAATCCAGCACCGCCTGGCTGAGGTACGGATCGGACTGGCTGTTCGCCAGCACGTCGCCCGCACCGCCTAGCAGTTCAGACTGCTTCTCATGCTCTTCCAGCCAGTTGGCCATTTCGCTGTTAGCGCGACGGTTCGACAGCACCCAAACCGAGGCACCGGTGGCGCTACGATTCGGTGCGGCGTCCGCATGAATGGAGACCAGGAAGTTTGCGTTTTGCTTACGCGCCACATCCGAGCGCCCCATTACGGAGATAAAGTAATCCCCATCGCGGGTCAACACGCCTTTAAACATAGGGTCGTCATTGAGTAGCGAACGCAGTTTACGCGCGATAGCGATAGTTACGTTTTTCTCTCGCGTGCCGCCAGGACCAATCGCCCCGGGATCTTCCCCGCCGTGACCCGCATCAATGGCGATAATCACTTTGTCACCGCTGACCGTCGCGCGTCGCGCGCTGGCCGCCGGACGCGTCACCGTATCGCTGCTGGTTGCCGCAGTGATGCGATCGTTCTGCGATTTAAACGGATTACGCGCAGGTTCAGCAGGACGCGGCGTATACACCGGTTCTTCCACCCGCTTCGCTACGACCGGCGGCGGCGGCGGCGGTGCGTCGGCATTGATGGTAAAGACCACCGTATAGTTCGCCCCGTTTTGCTGCTTCACCGCCTTCGTTTTGCCCTTTTCGGTCAGATCGACCACCAGGCGTAACGACTGGCTATCCTGCGGCGTACCCGAACGGATACTTTTCACCAGGTTGTTGCCGCTAAACCGCAGCGGTAATCCCTGGATCACGCCTGTCTGCTTGATATCCAGCGCCACGCTGTGGCTGTCTGGCTGTGAAAACGCATACTCAGGATCGCCCATAAAGCTGAACGTGATTCGAGCCTGGCTTTCGCCGTTAGATACCTGAATATCTGAGAGGTTTGCCGCCCCGGCCTGCGCGCACAGCAGCACGGTGGCAGCCAACACCCAACCTTTAACGCGATTTATCATCCCGTCATCCCTACGCTTAACCGGCCAGACGCGCCAGTAAGGAACTGCCTGATGAGGAAACAGCACTGATGCGTGCCTCACGCCCTTGAGCCTGGTAATTTAAGTGAATTTCGACATCCGGGTCAGGCAGCACACCCGCACCTTGTTGCGGCCACTCCACCAGGCAAATGGCGTCGTTGGCAAAATAATCACGGATCCCCATAAATTCCAGCTCCTCAGGATCCGCAAGGCGGTATAAATCGAAGTGGTACACCATGAGATTTTCAAGGGTGTACGGTTCTACCAGCGTGTAGGTTGGGCTTTTCACATTCCCGTTATGCCCTAACGCCTGCAAAAAACCCCGGCTGAAGGTGGTTTTACCCGCACCTAAATCACCATACAGATAAATGACGGTTGCCCCCTGACAGGCCTGCGCCACGCGCTTGCCGAGTTCTAAAGTGGCTTGTTCATCAGGTAAAGGAATCGCTCGATTAGTCATTTTCTACGTCAATCACATCCGGGTTAACAACACGCCGCAGCGTGCAAAAAAGATCCGTGGCCAGCATACCGCGTGTACCGTAACGCGCAGCCAGTTTATCCGCCGCGACACCGTGGGCCACGCAGCCCGCACAGGCTGCATCATAAAGGGGAAGTTTCTGTCCAAGCAATGCGCCAATGATGCCGGAAAGCACATCGCCCATTCCGCCGCTCGCCATGCCCGCATTTCCGGCATCAATAATGCCCAGCATCTCATCACTGGCAACAATGGTTCCTGCCCCTTTTAAAACAGCAACACCTCCGTAACGTTTTACCAGACGCTGAGCAGAAAGTAAGCGATCGTTTTCAATTTCTGCCACGCTGCAGTTAAGCAGGCGCGCGGCTTCGCCGGGGTGTGGTGTCAGAATGCGATTGTGACGCTTATCCGGGTTTATTGCCAGAAGGTTAAGCGCGTCGGCATCCCACAGCATCGGTTTACGAAAATTCTCGACCTTTTGCAGGGCCTGTTTACCCCATGACTGCTGCCCAAGCCCGGGGCCAATCACCACCACATCCGCCCATTCCAGGCATTCTTCAAGCGCCTGGGGCGTAAGCTCATGGACCATCAGTTCCGGCCGAGCGGTGATTATGGGCGCAATATTCTCAATGCGAGTGAGCACTCGCACTAATCCGGCACCGCTGCGCAGAGCCGCTTCACCCGTCATACGAATCGCACCAGCCGTACCGTGGTCTCCTCCCACAATCACCAGCCTGCCGTGATCGCCCTTATGGGACGTTGGTCGGCGCGGCGGGAGCCACGCTGCAAGCTGCGACGCATCAAAACGCGCCAGGTGCGTTTCCTGCCCGGACAGCCAGCTCTCCAGCCCCAGCGCATGGTGGTGCAAAACGCCAACGACGTCTCGTGCTTTACCGGTCAGTAGCCCCGGCTTGAGGGCGATGAAGGTCACCGTATGTGCAGCCTCAATGACCGCTCCCGGCGTCGCGCCGGTTTGTGCAATCAGGCCAGAGGGAATATCCAGGGCGACTACCGGCGCGGAATGTCTGTTAGCGTGTTCAATAAGCGCGGCAATATTTTCGCGCGGCGCGCTGTGCAGCCCGGTGCCCAGAAGACCATCAACAATCAGATCCACCTCTTCCGGCCAGACGATATCAGGCGCATGAATTACACCGCCTGCGTTAAGCCATGCCTCCCGCGCCGCGCCAGCCTCTTCCGGCAGCGGTTTATCACTTTCGAGAGCCAGCAAGGTCACGCGGATACCGGCCACAACCGCCAAACGGGCGACGACGTAGCCGTCACCGCCGTTATTGCCGTGCCCGCACAGAATCAGCCAGTGAGCAGCCTGCGGGTACGCGCTGCGGGCAACGTTAAACGCCGCCTCACCCGCACGTAGCATCAGTTCATAGAGGGTAATCCCGAGGCTGTCTGCGGCCTCTTTTTCGGCACGCCGGAGGTCATCCGCATGCCAGATGGAATGTGGTATACTTGCGGGGTTTTTCTTCACCGTATGGTCCGTCATGTCACAGCCCCTCGATTTCAATGAATTAGCGCAAAAAATAAAACAGTGGGGTGCTGAGCTTGGCTTCCAGAAGGTGGGCATTACCGATACCGACCTTTCCGCCAGCGAGCCGAAACTGCAGGCCTGGCTGGACAAACAATACCACGGCGAAATGGAATGGATGGCGCGTCATGGCATGATGCGCGCCCGTCCTCACGAGCTTTTGCCGGGCACATTACGCGTCATCAGCGTGCGCATGAACTATCTACCCGCCAACGCGGCCTTTGCGCGCACGCTAAAAAATCCCTCTTTGGGTTACGTCAGCCGGTACGCTTTGGGTCGTGATTACCATAAGCTCTTGCGTAACCGCTTAAAAAAACTCGGGGAAACCATTCAGCAGCACTGTGTTTCGCTGAATTTTAGACCCTTTGTCGATTCTGCGCCTATTCTTGAGCGCCCGATCGCCGAAAAAGCCGGGCTTGGATGGACAGGTAAGCACTCACTTATCCTCAGCCGTGACGCCGGATCGTTCTTCTTCCTGGGCGAACTGCTGATTGATTTACCGCTGCCGGTAGACGGCCCGGTCGAAGAAGGCTGCGGGCGCTGCGTGGCCTGCATGACCATCTGCCCGACGGGTGCTATCGTCGAGCCTTACACTGTTGATGCACGCCGCTGCATCTCCTACCTCACTATCGAGCTGGAAGGGGCCATTCCAGAGGAATTCCGGCCACTTATTGGCAACCGCATCTACGGTTGCGACGACTGCCAGCTGATCTGCCCGTGGAACCGCTATTCACAGCTCACGGACGAAGAGGATTTCAGCCCGCGTAAGGCGCTGCATGCGCCGCAGCTCATTGAGCTGTTCGCCTGGAGCGAAGCATGGTTCCTGAAAGTGACGGAGGGTTCGGCCATTCGCCGTATTGGTCATTTGCGCTGGCTGCGTAATGTTGCCGTCGCGCTGGGGAATGCCCCGTGGGAGGAAGCGAATATACGGGCGCTTGAAAGCCGTCGAGGTGAGCACCCACTTCTTGATGAGCACATCGAGTGGGCGATTGCGCAGCAAATTGAGAAACGTAATGCCTGCGTTGTCGAGGTGCAGCTGCCGAAGAAACAGCGTCTGGTGAGGGTGATTGAAAAAGGGCTTCCGCGGGATGCCTGAACTATTCACAGCCTGTGAATAAAATTACAAACTCAAGCGCCATCTGGGCTGGAGAAGAGGTCAAGTGATCTCAATAACATTTTGAAATCAAATTTTATGTTTTAAATACAGCGCGTTATGGAGATATTATTCACCCTGCTAAGTTTTAACCCTGTTTCGGTTAAGCGCAGTTTCTGTGGATAACTCTGTTCACAAGAGTATTTCAGAGACAATAGAAAACGTCCCCAGCGACGCTTTTCGCTGTGGATATTTTAGAGATGAAGAAGAATTTGGAGCGGGAAACGAGACTCGAACTCGCGACCCCGACCTTGGCAAGGTCGTGCTCTACCAACTGAGCTATTCCCGCTTGGGTGGTCCGTGCTGTAGAAGCACTTTCAAATTTTGGAGCGGGAAACGAGACTCGAACTCGCGACCCCGACCTTGGCAAGGTCGTGCTCTACCAACTGAGCTATTCCCGCTTGGGCAGTCTGTGCTGTGAAAGCACTTTCAAATTTTGGAGCGGGAAACGAGACTCGAACTCGCGACCCCGACCTTGGCAAGGTCGTGCTCTACCAACTGAGCTATTCCCGCAAATCTGCACTGCTTTTGTTGCTGTCGTAACGTGTAATTCTCTGTCGTTACGGGAGGCGCATTATACGAGAAATCCTTTTAGCTGCAACCCCCCTTAAAGTGATTTTTTCGAAATTAAGTTCAAATGCTTATTAAATCGGCAAGCTGAACAATTTAACGACAAAAACCCGGCCACGCAAGGCGCCGGATCGCAAAATCACAGCTTAATAAAGTTTTCGCGGTAGTAGGAAAGCTCCGCCACGGACTCTCGGATATCGTCCATTGCCTGGTGCGTCCCCTGCTTTTTAAAGCCGTCGAGGATTTCAGGCTTCCAGCGACGCGCCAGCTCTTTCAAAGTGCTGACATCCAGATAACGGTAGTGGAAGTAAGATTCCAGCTCCGGCATGTACTTAAACAGGAAACGGCGATCCTGGCCGATGCTATTGCCGCAGATAGGGGATTTGCCTGCCGGAACCCACTCTTTCAGGAACTCAAGCGTCGCCAGCTCCGCCTCACGGTCGCCGAACGTGCTCGCCTTCACGCGCTCCACCAGGCCACTGCCGGTGTGGGTACGCACGTTCCATTCATCCATCAAAGCCAGCTGGTCGTCGGACTGATGCACCGCAATCGTTGGCCCTTCAGCCAGGATATTCAGGTTGGCGTCCGTCACCAGAGTTGCAATTTCAATGATGCGATCGCGCTCGGGATCCAGCCCGGTCATTTCGAGATCGATCCAAATCAGGTTGTTTTCATCCGCGCTCATGTTATTTTCCACCCTTCTCGCATAACCGGCAGTAGCAGGTTAACTAGTATTAATTAGAGTGTATCATAGAGGTTTTGCCCCTTACGGGCGACCAGGAGCCAGCGCGATTGAGTAAAAATAAACTCTCCAAAGGGCAGCAGCGCCGCGTAAACGCCAACCACCAGCGCCGTCTTAAAACCACTTCGGAGAAGCCGGATTATGACGACAACCTGTTTGGTGAAGCGACAGAAGGCGTAGTCATCAGCCGTTTCGGTATGCATGCCGATGTCGAATCCGCCGACGGGGATATTCACCGTTGCAATATCCGCCGGACCATTCGTTCCCTGGTGACCGGCGATCGCGTGGTCTGGCGTCCGGGTAAAGAGGCAGCTGAAGGTGTCACGGTTAAGGGCATCGTTGAAGCCGTGCATGAACGCACGTCGGTGCTCACCCGCCCGGATTTCTACGATGGCGTAAAACCAATTGCCGCCAACATTAACCAGATCGTCATTGTTTCGGCGATTTTACCCGAACTTTCGCTCAACATTATCGACCGATACCTTGTCGCCTGCGAAACGCTGCAGGTTGAACCGATTATCGTGTTGAATAAAATCGATCTGCTGGATGACGACGGCATGGCCTTCGTGAATGAGCAGATGGATATCTACCGTGAGATCGGGTATCGCGTGCTGATGGTCTCCAGCCATACCAAAGATGGCCTTAAGCCGTTAGAAGAGGCGCTGACCGACCGTATCAGCATCTTTGCGGGCCAGTCCGGCGTGGGTAAATCGAGCCTGCTGAACAACCTGCTTGGCCTCCAGCAAGAGATCCTGACTAACGATGTGTCCAACGTCTCGGGTCTGGGCCAGCACACCACCACCGCCTCGCGTCTGTATCATTTCCCGCACGGCGGCGACGTGATCGACTCCCCAGGGGTGCGTGAGTTCGGTTTGTGGCACCTTGAGCCGGAACAAATCTTTAACGGATTTGTCGAATTCCATGATTATTTAGGCGCTTGTAAATACCGCGACTGTAAACACGATAACGATCCAGGCTGCGCTATCCGTGAAGCGGTTGAGAAAGGCGAGATCGCGGAAACCCGCTTCGAGAATTACCACCGTATTCTTGAGAGCATGGAAGACGTAAAAACGCGTAAAAACTTTTCTGATTCTGATAACTGACAACTAAGCTAAGCATCGCTAAAATCGTCCCCTTTTTTCAGGTTCCGGCGGCTTAACGCCGGATCAGGAACGACAAAACAATGGCCTGGAGGCTACCTTGTTAAACGCATTTAAACTTTCGCTTCAATACATTCTGCCAAAACTGTGGCTCACTCGCCTGGCGGGCTGGGGCGCGAGCAAACGCGCAGGCTGGCTGACCAAACTGGTCATCGATCTTTTCGTAAAATATTACAAGGTCGATATGAAAGAGGCGCAAAAGCCGGACACCGCCAGCTACCGCACCTTCAACGAGTTCTTCGTGCGCCCGCTGCGTGACGAAGTGCGCCCGCTGAACACCGATCCTAACGTCCTGGTGATGCCAGCAGACGGCGTGATCAGCCAGTTGGGTAACATCGAAGACGACAAAATCCTGCAGGCGAAGGGCCATAACTACAGTCTGGAAGCGCTGCTGGCAGGTAACTACCTGATGGCGGATCTGTTCCGCAACGGTACGTTTGCCACTACCTATCTGTCACCGCGCGACTATCACCGCGTGCACATGCCGTGTAACGGTATCCTGCGTGAAATGATTTATGTCCCGGGCGATCTGTTCTCCGTCAACCACCTGACCGCGCAGAACGTGCCGAACCTGTTTGCCCGTAACGAGCGCGTCATCTGTCTGTTCGATACTGAATTTGGTCCTATGGCACAGATTCTGGTGGGTGCAACCATCGTAGGCAGCATTGAAACCGTCTGGGCCGGCACCATCACCCCACCGCGCGAAGGCGTGATCAAACGCTGGACCTGGCCTGCCGGTGAAGCGGAAGGCTCTGTGGCCCTGCTAAAAGGTCAGGAGATGGGTCGCTTCAAGCTTGGCTCCACCGTGATCAACCTGTTTGCGCCGGGCAAAGTGAAGCTGGCTGAACAGCTCGAAAGCCTGTCGGTCACCAAGCTGGGCCAGCCGCTGGCGGTCTCTACCGAAACCTTCGTGACGCCGGAAGCAGAACCTGCTCCGCTGTCACAGGAAGAGATCAACGCCGAGCACGACGCCAGCCCGCTGGTTGACGACAAAAAAGACGAAGGCTAACAACAGAAGGATCGCTGACGTGCGCCCGATTATCGTTCTACTGATGGCCTGGTGCCTCAGCATGGGGGCGTACGCAGCGACAGCCCCCGACGCCAAACAGATAACCCAGGAACTGGAGCAGGCAAAAGCGGCCAAACCCGCTCAGCCAGAGACCGTCGAGTCGCTCCAGGCTGCCCTGAACGCGCTTGAGGAGCGGAAAGGCTCTCTTGAGCGCGCTCAGCAGTATCAGCAGGTTATCGACAACTTCCCCAAACTCTCGCAGACGCTACGCTCGCAGCTCAATAATTTGCGTGACGAACCGCGCGATGTGCCCGCAGGGATGACCTCCGACGCGCTGAACCAGGAGATCCTGCAGGTCAGCAGCCAGCTTCTGGAAAAGAGCCGCCTTGCTCAGCAGGAGCAGGAGCGCGCGCGCGAAATTGCCGACTCCCTCAGCCAGCTTCCGCAGCAGCAAACCGACGCCCGTCGCCAGCTAAATGAAGTTGAGCGCCGCGTGGGTACGCAAAGCGGCAATACGCCACAGGCTCAGGCCCAAAATCTGGGCTTTCAGGCAGAATCGGCTCGCCTGAAGGCCCTTGTCGATGAGCTTGAGCTGGCGCAGCTTTCCGCCAATAACCGCCAGGAGCTGTCGCGGATGCGCTCTGAACTCGCTCAGAAGCAGAGCGAGCAACTGGATGCGTATCTCCAGGCCCTGCGCAATCAGCTCAACAGTCAGCGTCAACGCGAGGCGGAGCGCGCGCTGGAAAGTACCGAACTGCTGGCAGAAAACAGCGATAACTTGCCTGCCGGAATCGTCGAACAGTTTAAGGTCAACCGCGAGCTTTCTGCCGCGCTGAATCAGCAGGCGCAGCGTATGGATCTGGTTGCCTCGCAGCAGCGTCAGGCCACCAATCAAACCCTTCAGGTTCGCCAGGCGCTCAACACCCTGCGCGAGCAGTCCCAGTGGCTCGGGTCATCAAACCTGCTGGGCGAAGCGCTACGTGCCCAGGTCGCGCGCCTGCCGGAAATGCCGAAGCCGCAACAGCTGGATACCGAGATGGCCCAGCTGCGCGTTCAGCGACTGCACTTTGAAGATCTCCTTAATAAACAGCCGCAAATCCGCCAGATCCGTCAGGCTGACGGACAGCCCCTGACCAGCGAGCAAAACCGTATTCTGGAAGCCCAGCTGCGTACCCAGCGTGAACTGCTGAACTCTTTGCTCCAGGGCGGGGATACGCTGATTCTGGAGCTGACCAAGCTAAAAGTCTCCAACAGCCAGCTGGAAGATGCGCTGAAAGAGGTGAACGAGGCGACGCACCGTTATCTCTTCTGGACGTCCGACGTGCGTCCGATGACCTTCTCGTGGCCGATTGAAATTGTCCAGGACCTGCGCCGCCTGATTTCGCTGGACACCTTCAGCCAGCTGGGACAGGCCAGCGTGATGATGTTCACCAGCAAAGAGACCATTTTCCCGCTGCTGGGGGCGTTGATTCTGGTGGGCTTCAGCATTTACTCGCGCAGACATTTCACTCGCTTCCTGGAGCGTTCCAGCTCCCGGGTGGGGAAGGTTACCCAGGATCACTTCTGGCTGACGTTGCGCACCGTATTCTGGTCGATTCTTGTCGCCTCCCCGCTGCCGGTGCTGTGGATGACGCTGGGGTATGGCCTGCGTGAAGCCTGGCCCTATCCGCTCGCGGTTGCGATTGGCGATGGCGTCACCGCCACGGTGCCGCTGCTGTGGGTAGTCATGATTTGCGCCACCTTCGCGCGCCCCAATGGCCTGTTTATCACCCACTTTGGCTGGCCGCGTAATCGCGTTGCGCGCGCCATGCGTTACTACCTGATGAGCATCGGGCTGATTGTGCCGCTGATTATGGCGCTGATCATGTTCGACAATCTCAACGACCGGGAATTCTCAGGCTCGCTGGGCCGTCTCTGCTTTATGCTGATATGCGGGGCGCTGGCCATCGTCACGCTCAGCCTGAAACGCGCGGGTATTCCGCTCTATCTCGATAAATCCGGCAGCGGCGAAAACATGTTCAACCGGCTGCTCTGGAACCTGCTGCTTAGCGCGCCGCTGTTTGCGATGCTGGCGGCCGCGGTGGGCTATCTGGCAACCTCGCAGGCGCTGCTGGCAAGGCTGGAAACCTCGGTGGCCATCTGGTTCCTGCTGCTGGTGGTGTACCACGTGATCCGCCGCTGGATGCTGATCCAGCGCCGCCGTCTGGCCTTTGACCGAGCCAAGCATCGCCGGGCAGAGATCCTCGCCCAGCGCGCGCGAGGTGAGGAAGAGCCAAACCACGTCAACAGTACGGAAGGCACGACGGAAGCGGACGAGGTCGAACTGGATCTGGATGCCATCAGCACCCAGTCCCTGCGTCTGGTTCGTTCCATACTGATGCTGATTGCCCTCCTGTCGGTGATCTTCCTGTGGTCAGAGATCCACTCCGCATTCGGCTTCCTGGAGAACATCTCTCTCTGGGACGTGACGTCCACGGTGCAGGGTGTTGAAAGCCTGGAGCCGATCACCTTAGGGGCGGTGCTGATTGCCATTCTGGTGCTGATCATTACCACGCAGCTGGTGCGCAACTTCCCGGCGCTGCTGGAGCTGGCGCTGCTGCAGCATCTGGATTTAACGCCGGGGACGGGTTATGCGATTACGACCATAACCAAATATCTGATCATGCTGTTTGGCGGACTGGTTGGCTTCTCGATGATCGGTATTGAGTGGTCGAAGCTGCAGTGGCTGGTGGCGGCCCTTGGTGTAGGGTTAGGTTTTGGTTTACAGGAGATTTTCGCCAACTTCATCTCTGGCCTGATCATTCTGTTCGAAAAACCGATCCGTATTGGCGATACCGTCACGATCCGCGATCTGACCGGCAGCATCACGAAGATCAACACACGTGCGACAACGATCAGCGACTGGGATCGCAAAGAGATCATCGTACCGAATAAGGCGTTTATTACCGAGCAGTTCATCAACTGGTCGCTGTCAGACTCCGTTACCCGTGTGGTGCTGACGGTACCGGCGCCGTCGGACGCCAACAGCGAAGAGGTCACCCAGATCCTCTACACAGCCGCAGAGCGCTGCTCGCTGGTGATCGATAACCCGGCACCGGAAGTGTTCCTGGTGGATTTACAGCAGGGGATCCAGATTTTCGAGCTGCGTATCTACGCCGCCGAAATGGGCCACCGTATGCCGCTGCGCCATGAGATCCACCAGCTGATTCTGGCAGGCTTCCGCGAGCACGGTATTGATATGCCGTTCCCACCGTTCCAGATGCGTCTGGAAAGCCTGGACGGGCGTAAAACGGGAAGAACGTTGACGTCAGCGGCGCGTACGCGCCCGGCGGGGAGTTTGTAAGATAAGCAGGGCGACCCTCTCCCACGGGAGAGGGTTAACTGCCGTCAGGCGCGATCTACGGTAAACGCAATCACATCGCCAAGCTGCTCTGCGCCCAGGGCCAGCATCACCAGACGATCCACACCCAGCGCCACGCCGGAGCAATCCGGCAGACCCGCTTTTAAGGCTTCAAGCAAATTAACATCAATAGGCTGCTGCGGCAGACCGCGCGCGGCGCGCTTGCGGTTATCCTGCTCGAAGCGCTGCTGCTGCTCGCGGGCATCAGTCAGTTCGTGGAAGCCGTTCGCCAGTTCGATGCCTTTGTAATAGACCTCAAAACGCTCTGCGACACGATGATCTTCGGTACTGATCTGCGCCAGTGAAGCCTGGCTTGCCGGGAAGTGATAGACAAACGTCGGACGGTCTTTGCCAATCTGCGGTTCTACGCCGAAGGTGAACAGCAGCTGCAGCAGCGTGTCGCGATCATCTTCGTTATCCGCCACGTTGCTCAGATCCAGCTTTGCCGCTACTTCACGCAGCTGGGTTTTATCCGCCGACAGCGGATCGATTTCCAGATGGCGTTGGAAAGCCTGCTGATAGGAGAGCGTTTCGGCTTCTGAACAGTCCAGCACCTGCTGGAGCAGATCGTCCACCTCATTCATCAGGCGGTACATATCATAATGCGGGCGGTACCACTCCAGCATGGTGAATTCCGGGTTGTGGTGACGACCCATCTCTTCATTACGGAAACTGCGGCACAGCTGATAGACCGGACCACACCCCGCCGCCAGCAGGCGTTTCATGTGATATTCCGGGCTGGTCATCAGGTACAAATTCATCCCCTGAGAGTGGCCGGGGCCAACAAAACGGGTTTCAAACGGGACCAGATGAATATCCGTTACCGTTGCCTGACTCATGCACGGCGTTTCCACCTCAAGGACTCCGCGGTCGGCAAAGAAACGGCGGATCTCCGCCATAATTGCAGCGCGTTTTAACAGATTAGGGATGGATGCGCTCGGCTGCCAGGTGGCCGTTTCGCTCATGAGTTGTTCTCCGATTTCAGACAAGGGCACGAAGTCTACTCGTTAGCAGGGGCAGAGACAAATTTTGCGCAGTAAAAAAGCGCATTTCATTTAGGTGAACTTTTTCGTGACGTATTTCATCAATCTTCATGATAAATCGCCGTACAGAACAGCAAAAAAATCGAACACGTCAAATTTCCCTGACATCTACACGGTTATACTGTTTTACCCATAAAGGAGCAGTGGAAACGCTTTCGCAATCGTCCTTTTGGACGGGTGAACTACCTTTAGTTTGTCGCGTTGCGAAATAACAAAAATCTGGAGGAATGTCGTGCAAACTTTTCAAGCCGATCTTGCCGTAATAGGCGCTGGCGGGGCTGGATTACGTGCTGCGATTGCTGCAGCACAAGCTAATCCCAACGCTAAAATCGCATTGATTTCAAAAGTCTATCCAATGCGTAGCCACACTGTGGCAGCAGAAGGAGGATCCGCCGCCGTTGCGCAGGATCATGACAGCTTTGAATACCATTTCCACGACACGGTTGCAGGGGGCGACTGGCTTTGCGAACAGGATGTCGTTGACTACTTTGTGCATCATTGTCCAACGGAAATGACCCAGCTTGAACAGTGGGGATGTCCGTGGAGCCGCCGTCCGGACGGCAGCGTCAACGTTCGCCGCTTTGGCGGAATGAAGATTGAACGCACCTGGTTCGCCGCTGATAAAACCGGCTTCCACATGCTGCACACCCTGTTCCAGACCTCCCTTCAGTTCCCACAAATTCAGCGCTTCGATGAACATTTCGTCCTCGACATTCTGGTTGATGACGGACACGCGCGCGGCCTGGTGGCGATGAATATGATGGAAGGCACGCTTGTCCAGATCCGTGCCAACGCGGTAGTGATGGCGACGGGCGGTGCGGGCCGCGTTTATCGTTATAACACCAACGGCGGCATCGTCACCGGTGACGGCATGGGCATGGCGCTCAGCCATGGCGTACCCCTGCGCGATATGGAGTTCGTCCAGTATCACCCAACCGGCCTGCCAGGCTCCGGCATTCTGATGACGGAAGGCTGCCGCGGTGAGGGCGGTATTCTGGTCAACAAAAACGGCTACCGCTATCTGCAGGATTACGGCATGGGCCCGGAAACCCCGCTCGGCGAGCCGAAGAACAAATACATGGAACTTGGCCCGCGCGACAAAGTCTCTCAGGCCTTCTGGCACGAGTGGCGCAAAGGCAACACTATCTCCACGCCGCGAGGCGACGTCGTTCACCTCGACCTGCGTCATCTGGGCGAGAAGAAGCTGCTGGAACGTCTTCCGTTCATCTGCGAGCTGGCAAAAGCCTACGTTGGCGTCGACCCGGTGAAAGAGCCGATTCCGGTACGTCCAACGGCGCACTACACCATGGGCGGGATCGAAACCGACCAGCAGTGCGAAACCCGAATTAAAGGCCTGTTCGCCGTCGGCGAGTGTTCCTCTGTGGGCCTGCACGGCGCCAACCGTCTTGGGTCTAACTCGCTGGCAGAGCTGGTCGTCTTTGGCCGCATGGCGGGCGAGCGCGCGATGGAGCGGGCGGCTACCGCAGGCGAAGCCAACGGTGCCGCACTGGATGCGCAGGTTGCAGACGTTGAAAAACGCCTGAAAGATCTGGTGAACCAGGAGGGTAACGAGAACTGGTCTAAGATCCGCGACGAGATGGGCCTGTCGATGGAAGAAGGCTGCGGTATCTACCGTACGCCAGAGCTGATGCAAAAAACCGTCGACAAGCTGGCGGAACTGCAGGAGCGCTTCAAGCGCGTGCGCATCACCGATACCTCCAGCGTATTCAACACTGACCTGCTCTACACTATCGAGCTGGGCCACGGTCTGAACGTAGCGGAATGTATGGCGCACTCTGCGTTGGCGCGTAAAGAGTCACGTGGAGCCCACCAGCGTCTGGACGAAGGCTGCACCGAACGTGACGACGTCAATTTCCTGAAACACACTCTCGCCTGGCGCGATGCGGATGGCACCACACGTCTGGACTACAGCGACGTGAAAATCACCACGCTGCCGCCGGCTAAGCGCGTGTACGGTGCAGAAGCAGAAGCCGCCGAGAAGAAGGAGAAGGCGAATGGCTGAGATGCAAAAAATGAAGGTTGAAGTGGTGCGCTACAATCCGGAAGTGGACGCCGCACCGCACAGCGCTTTCTATGAAGTCCCTTATGACGAGCAAACCTCCCTGCTGGATGCGCTCGGCTATATCAAAGACAACCTGGCGCCGGATCTGAGCTACCGCTGGTCCTGCCGCATGGCAATCTGCGGATCCTGCGGCATGATGGTCAACAAGGTGCCGAAGCTGGCCTGTAAGACCTTCCTGCGCGAGTACACCAAAGGCATTAAGGTCGAAGCGCTGGGCAACTTCCCGATTGAACGCGATCTGGTGGTCGATATGACCCACTTTATCGAAAGCCTGGAAGCCATTAAGCCATACATCATTGGCAACCCGCGCACGCCGGATCAGGGGCCAAACACCCAGACGCCAGCTCAGATGGCGAAATACCATCAGTTCTCCGGATGCATCAACTGCGGCCTGTGCTACGCCGCCTGTCCACAGTTTGGCCTGAACAAGGAGTTCATCGGCCCGGCCGCCATTACCCTGGCGCACCGCTATAACGAGGACAGCCGCGATCACGGCAAAAAAGAACGCATGGCGCAGCTTAACAGCCAGAACGGCGTCTGGAGCTGTACCTTTGTGGGTTATTGCTCCGAAGTTTGTCCGAAGCACGTCGACCCGGCCGCCGCAATTCAGCAGGGTAAAGTGGAAAGCTCGAAAGACTTTCTTATCGCTACCCTGAAACCACGCTAAGGAGTGCATGATGACGACTAAACGCAAAGCCTACGTGCGGCCTGTGCCGTCAACCTGGTGGAAAAATCTGCCGTTTTATCGCTTCTACATGCTGCGTGAAGGCACGGCGGTACCGGCGGTCTGGTTCAGCCTTGAGCTGATGTACGGCGTTTTTGCCCTCAAGCATGGCCCGGAAGCCTGGGCCAGCTTCGTCGGTTTCCTGCAAAACCCGATCATTGTTGTTCTGAACCTGATCGTGCTCGCGGCCGCGCTGCTTCATACCAAAACCTGGTTTGAACTGGCGCCAAAAGCGGCGAACATTATCGTAAAAGGCGAGAAAATGGGGCCAGAGCCGGTGATTAAAGGGCTCTGGGCAGTGACGATTCTGGTCACTGTGGTCATTCTGTTTGTCGCACTGTTCTGGTAAGGAGACTACTGTGATCAATCCAAATCCAAAACGTTCTGACGAGCCGGTCTTCTGGGGTCTGTTTGGCGCAGGCGGCATGTGGAGTGCCATCATCGCCCCCGTCATCATCCTGCTGGTCGGCATTATGCTACCGCTGGGGCTCTTCCCGGGCGATGCGCTGAGCTACGAACGCGTACTGGCGTTCGCGAGCAGCTTTATCGGCCGCGTGTTCATCTTCCTGATGATCGTCCTGCCGCTGTGGTGTGGCCTGCACCGTATTCACCATGCGATGCATGACCTGAAAATCCATGTCCCGAGCGGGAAATGGGTTTTCTACGGTCTGGCAACCATCCTGACCGTAGTAACGCTGATTGCCGTGGTCACCATCTGACGCTTCAGGCCCGCCATCAGGCGGGCCTTCTATTTTTGCATCTTCCCCACTAGCCACTGGGCAAACTCGCGCATTGCGGGCGTTTCCGCCCGTGACTGCAGCCTCGTGAGCCAGTAGCTGCCGAGGTCAATCTGCGTTGCAAATGGCTGCACGATACGCTCGCTGTTCAGCAGATGGGTGAACATATCGACAGGGGCAATCGCGATGCCCGTACCTGCCTGCGCGGCTTCCAGCATGGTGATGGACGAATCAAATACCATTACCCGGTGCGTCGGTGAAGGCGGGTTTTCTCCCGCGGCCTGCATCCAGGCGGTCCACTCGTCGCGCCGGTAAGAGCGCAGGAGGGTAAACTTCAGGATATCGGAAGGGGTGTGCAACGCGGCAGCAATGTCAGGTGTGCAAAGCGGCGCAAGCGGTGCAGGGCAAAGAAACGTCGCTTCCGTGCCGTGCCACGCCCCGCCGCCATAACGAATGGCGTAATCAAGTCCTTCAGCCGCCGGATCGACACGGTTGTTATGGGTGGAAAGCTGAAGATCAATATGCGGATAGCAGCGGCGGAAGTCCGCGAGCTGCGAGAATAACACCCCCGTCGCAAATGTCCCGACCACGCCAATTTTGAGCTTCTCCTGCGCGCGCTGGCTGGCAAAGCGATCCAGCATTCCGGCGATACGATCGAACGAGTCATTCAGCACCGGCAGCAAATTCTCGCCTTCGGTAGTCAACATCAGCCCTCGCGAAACGCGAACAAAAAGCTGGCAGTTAAGGTGCTGCTCCAGCGCCTTTACGTGCTGGCTAATCGCGGAATGGGTGACATTCAGCTCAATAGCGGCATGCGTAAAACTGAGGTGCCTGGCGGCTGCTTCAAACGCCCGCAGGGAGTTCAGAGGAAGATAGCTGCGCGTCATGGTCTCGTCCGTTAGAAAAATTAACAGCTAATGCTAAATTTAACCGTTTGTCAGCCATAGTCAAATCCAACAGACTACAGCGGTCTGACGGGCCCGGACACTCCCTTGAACTGCTATTACGGAAGATAACTGATGATGACAAAATCCCTAAGCTGTGCCCTGCTGCTCAGCGTTGCCAGCTCTGCATTCGCCGCACCGATGTCCGAAAAACAGCTGGCTGAGGTGGTGGAACGTACCGTTACGCCGCTGATGAAAGCGCAGGCCATTCCGGGCATGGCGGTGGCGGTGATTTATCAGGGTCAGCCGCACTACTTTACCTTCGGTAAAGCCGATGTTGCGGCAAACAAACCCGTCACCCCACAAACCTTGTTCGAACTGGGTTCTATAAGTAAAACCTTCACCGGCGTACTGGGTGGCGATGCCATTGCTCGCGGTGAAATATCGCTCGGCGATCCGGTGACAAAATACTGGCCTGAACTGACGGGCAAGCAGTGGCAGGGCATTCACATGCTGGAGCTGGCAACCTATACCGCAGGCGGTCTGCCGTTACAGGTACCGGATGAGGTCACGGATAACGCCTCTCTGCTGCGCTTTTATCAAAACTGGCAGCCGCAGTGGAAGCCGGGCACCACGCGTCTTTACGCCAATGCCAGCATCGGTCTTTTTGGCGCGCTGGCGGTTAAACCTTCCGGCATGAGCTATGAGCAGGCCATGACGACGCGAATCTTTAAGCCGCTCAATCTGAACCATACCTGGATTAACGTTCCGAAAACGGAAGAGGCGCATTACGCCTGGGGATACCGCGACAGTAAAGCGGTCCACGTTTCGCCAGGAATGCTGGATGCAGAAGCCTATGGCGTAAAAACCAACGTGCAGGATATGGCAAGCTGGGTGATGGTCAACATGAAGCCGGACTCGCTTCAGGATAGTTCACTCAGGAAAGGCATTGCCCTGGCGCAGTCTCGCTACTGGCGCGTGGGGGCCATGTATCAAGGGTTAGGTTGGGAAATGCTTAACTGGCCGGTCGATGCCAAAACCGTGGTTGAAGGCAGCGACAATAAGGTGGCGCTGGCACCGCTGCCTGCGAGAGAAGTGAATCCACCGGCACCGCTGGTCAACGCGTCCTGGGTCCATAAAACAGGCTCAACCGGCGGGTTTGGCAGCTACGTGGCATTTATTCCTGAAAAACAGCTCGGCATTGTGATGCTGGCGAATAAAAGCTATCCGAACCCTGCCCGCGTTGAGGCGGCATACCGTATCCTCGACGCGCTGCAGTAAAACATTGCCGGGTGGCGCTGCGCTTACCCGGCGAAACACACCGCACAAAAACCACATTTTCCTTGCCGTCATCTACACTTAACAAAAAACAGTAAGGAAACTCCTATGCGCATTCTGCCTGTTATCGCCGCGGTGACAGCCGCGTTTTTAGTGGTTGCCTGCAGTTCCCCTACCCCACCGCCTGGCGTTACCGTCGTCACGCCTTTTGATGCACAACGCTTCCTTGGAACATGGTATGAAATCGCGCGCCTCGACCATCGGTTTGAGCAGGGCTTAGAGAAGGTCACTGCAAATTACAGCCCGATGGATGATGGCGGTATTCAGGTGATCAACCGGGGCTATAATCCCGATCGGGAGATGTGGCAGCAGTCGATTGGGAAAGCGTACTTCACGGGCGACCCGCGACGGGCCGCGCTAAAAGTCTCTTTCTTTGGCCCGTTTTATGGTGGCTATAACGTGATCGCGCTCGACAGAGAGTACCGTCACGCGCTGGTCTGCGGGCCGGATCGCGACTATCTGTGGATACTTTCCCGCACGCCAACTATTTCGTCAGAAATGAAACAGCAGATGCTGGACGTCGCGACCCGGCAAGGGTTTGATGTGTCAAAACTGATCTGGGTAAAACAACCCCATTAATGGGTGCTGAGCTTAAGCCCAATGATCCCCGCTACAATCAAGGCGAGGCTGGCGATACGCGCCAGACTCGCTGACTCTCCCAGTAGCAGAATGCCGGTGATGGCGGCCCCCACCGCCCCAATGCCCGTCCAGACGGCATAAGCCGTTCCCACAGGCAGCGAGCGCATCGCCCAGGATAACAGGACAATACTCACGATCATCGCGGTTACGGTAATAACGCTGGGCGTCAGACGGGTAAATCCATGGGTGTACTTGAGACCAATCGCCCACACCACTTCGAGCAGACCGGCAATAAAAAGAATGATCCAGGACATTTCAGGCTCCTTAACTTAATAGAAGTTGGGGCCGTCCCCGGTGAAAGAAACGCTTACGGGTCGTCCCGTAAGGCAGAGATTACGCCCCATATTTTGGTTAGCGTGCTATTTTTTTTCAATATTTTTTTGCTGAACACGTTAAGGCAAGAAATAGCCGCAGTATGGCGCGTAGTTCCGGCATTTAGCACTCATCCGACTTCTCTATGATGATGTGCTTTCTGATGGCAGGAAGCCAAACCACTAGCCGACTGCGAATAAAATATGTTCAAAATTCTCTTGATTGACCGTTGTCACTTTACCCGCACGGGGTTTGAAGCATGGCTCAATCATTCCGGTTTGTTCCCGGGACACTACGTTGTGACCGGGCTGAATAATCTGTTCCTTGCCAGGGAGCACATTCTGCAATGGAAACCCACGCTGGTTATCGCCGATTTGTACGGTTTCAGGCAGGATATTCATCATTTTCAGCAGCTCTCGTCCTTGCTCAACGCCAGTGAACGCTTACCGTTTATTTTGCTGCAATCGGGAGAGGACAACGGCATGACAGACTGGCTCGGACACTTCCCGGTGTGGTCGTCGCTGTTGAAAAACGCCAGTCTCGAAGAAGTGGCAACGACTATAAATGATGCATTAACCTCGCGCTCATGCGCTGAAAGGCCCACGGCAGCCGCCCCCTTGCTGACCCGGCAGGAAGAGAAAGTGCTGACATTATGGATGGACGGCGCGAGCAATCAAAAAATTGCTGCCCACCTGAGTATCAACGGAAAAACGGTCTATACCTATAAACGCAATATCCGCATGAAATTGCATATGGATACGCGTTTTTCTCCGTTCTTATCCCTGCAGGAATCAAAAAGCTGACGGTACGAAACGGCTGGTCTCGTACCGTGTGTTAATTACTGCTGGGCTTTAGTTGCCGCACCAGAGATTGCGCTACCACCTTCAGAAATATCCTGACCAACGCCACGCGTGGTATTACAGGCTGTTAATACTGAAGAAAGTACCAGGACTGAAAAGATCGCTGCAATTGTCTTCTTAACCATAATATCTTCCTTTTATAGCCAAAGTTGTTTTGTGTATAGCAACTTAAGGATAGACAAGATCCCGCCGGATGACGGAAAAGGAAGCATTTTTAGGAAAATTAGACGAACTTAGCTGGCGGCGTGAGAAATGATATGACCGAGATCCTGGATATCTTGTCCCATTCCACGGGTGGTGTTACAGCCGGAAAGCAATGCACTGGAAAGCGCTAACAGAAGCAGAATTTTAACGGTACGTTTCATCATCCCTGCCTGCAAAAATCAGGCGCAGCGGGCGCTGCGCCTTCAATCATGACGTAAATTACTTCACGCGGGACACGTATTCGCCGGAGCGGGTATCCACTTTGATCACTTCGCCAGTCTGTACGAACAGTGGAACTTTAACCACTGCGCCGGTAGACAGTTTGGCTGGTTTACCGCCGGTACCAGCGGTATCACCCTTCAGACCTGGATCGGTTTCAACGATTTCCAGTTCTACGAAGTTTGGTGGGGTCACAGCGATAGGCTGACCGTTCCACAGGGTTACGATGCACTCAGCCTGGTCCAGCAGCCATTTAGCGCTATCACCTACCGCTTTCTCATCAGCAGACAGCTGTTCGAAAGTGGAGTTGTTCATGAAATGCCAGAACTCGCCATCGTTGTACAGATAGGTCAGGTTCATATCAACAACATCAGCGCCTTCAGCGGAGTCAGTAGACTTGAAGGTTTTCTCAACACGGGTACCGGTCAGCAGACGGCGCAGCTTAACGCGTGCGAATGCCTGGCCTTTACCTGGTTTAACGAATTCGCTGGCTTCAACCGCGTACGGTTCGCCGTCCATCATGATTTTAAGACCAGCACGAAAATCGTTGCTATAGTACGTTGCCATAAGGCCCTCTAAATTTGTTAACTGGTAGCTAAGCCACAAAATGGCGCATATTGTAACCCTAAACACCCCGTCCAGAGAAGATTGGTTATCGCAACTTGCCGATGTAATCACCAGTCCTGATGAATTGCTGCGTCTTTTAGACCTCGATCAGCACCCAGAGTTGCTTGCTGGCCGCGAGGCAAAGCGCCTTTTCGCCCTGCGCGTTCCCCGTGCGTTTGTGGCGCGGATGGAGAAAGGCAACCCCGACGATCCGCTATTAAAACAAACACTTACTTCGCAGGATGAGTTTATCACCGCGCCGGGATACAGCACCGATCCGCTGGAAGAGCAGAACAGCGTGGTGCCTGGTTTACTGCACAAATATCTCAACCGTGCCCTGCTGCTGGTAAAGGGCGGCTGCGCGGTAAATTGTCGTTATTGCTTCCGTCGGCACTTCCCGTATGCCGAAAACCAGGGCAATAAACGCAACTGGCAGGTCGCGCTGGACTATATTGCCGTCCATTCAGAGCTGGATGAGATTATTTTTTCCGGCGGCGATCCGCTGATGGCAAAAGATCACGAGCTGGACTGGCTGCTGACACAGCTGGAAGCCATCCCGCACATCAAACGTCTGCGCATTCATAGCCGTTTGCCGATTGTTATTCCGGCACGTATCACGGACAGACTGGTGGCACGCCTTGAGCAGTCTCGCCTGCAGGTGCTGCTGGTGAACCATATCAACCACGGGAACGAAATTGACGATGATTTTCGCGCGGCGATGGCGCGTCTGCGTAAAGCGGGCGTAACGCTGCTGAACCAGAGCGTGCTGCTGCGCGGCGTGAATGACAGCGCCCGCGTGCTGGCTGACCTGAGCAATGCCCTGTTTGATGCGGGCGTGATGCCCTATTACCTGCACGTGCTGGATCGCGTTCAGGGCGCGGCCCATTTCATGGTAACGGATGAAGAAGCCCGGCAGATTATGCGCGAACTGTTAACGCTGGTTTCAGGCTATATGGTGCCGAAGCTGGCACGGGAGATTGGCGGAGAGCCGAGCAAGACGCCGCTGGATTTGCAGCTGCGACAGCACTAGTTTCCCCTCACCCTAACCCTCTCCCACAGGGAGAGGGGAAAAGGCAATCAGTTCGGGCACTTGTAGACTTGGCCGTTCATCTGGCTGGCGGTCGGCACGAAGCTGGACAGCATACTCTGCGTTGGGCTGCTCACGCCGTAAATGACGTTACCGCCCATTGCCGCAGCCTGGTTACGCAGGGCATTCGCCGCACCGCGCATCGAGCCACCTTCTTCGCCATGCTGACCTGACATCCAGTTGCTTTGCTCACCGGTTGCCGTGCCTAACAGCTGGCATTCACTGCCAGGCTTATCTTCCACAAAGCGAACGCCCTGGCCCGCTGCCGACAGCTCATTGCTGGAGCTACAACCCGCCAGCAGCAATGCTGCCCCTACAATCCCTGCACAGACTTTTACGCGCATGTTATTCCTCGTTTTCAATAAGCTGGACAGTAGTTGTCCGTGTGTAAATCTTATACCTAAAAGATGACCAAAAGAAAAACCCCCGAGCATTTCTGCCCGGGGGTTTTTCACATTCTACGACGTAGAGCGCACGATTACATCATGCCGCCCATACCGCCCATGCCGCCCATACCAGCAGCACCTAAATCAGGCGCATCGCCTTTAGGCAGGTCGGTCACCATGCACTCGGTGGTAATCATCAGACCAGCAACAGAGGCCGCATACTGCAGAGCAGAACGGGTCACTTTAGTTGGATCCAGGATACCGAAGTCGATCATGTTGCCGTATTCTTCAGTTGCTGCGTTGTAACCGTAGTTACCTTCGCCCGCTTTCACGTTGTTCGCAACCACAGATGGCTCTTCACCGGCGTTAGAAACGATCTGACGCAGAGGGGCTTCCATTGCGCGCAGCGCAACTTTGATGCCCACGTTCTGGTCTTCGTTCTGAGCGGTCAGGCCAGCCAGTTTAGCGGCAACACGCACCAGCGCGACACCACCACCAGCAACCACGCCTTCTTCTACCGCAGCACGGGTCGCGTGCAGAGCATCGTCAACGCGTGCTTTTTTCTCTTTCATTTCAACTTCGGTAGCAGCACCGACTTTGATTACCGCAACGCCGCCTGCCAGTTTCGCTACGCGCTCCTGCAGTTTTTCACGGTCGTAATCGGAAGTCGCTTCTTCGATCTGCTTACGGATCTGACCAACGCGGCCCTGAATAGCGGCTTCTTCACCCACGCCATCGATGATGGTGGTGGTGTCTTTGTTGATCACAACGCGTTTCGCCTGGCCCAGGTCTTCCAGGGTCGCTTTTTCCAGCTCCATACCGATCTCTTCAGAGATCACGGTACCGCCAGTCAGGGTAGCGATATCCTGCAGCATCGCTTTACGGCGATCGCCGAAGCCAGGTGCTTTAACCGCAGCCACTTTCACGATGCCGCGCATGGTGTTAACCACCAGGGTCGCCAGCGCTTCGCCTTCAACGTCTTCAGCGATGATAACCAGAGGCTTGCCTGCTTTCGCAACGGCTTCCAGTACTGGCAGCATTTCGCGGATGTTGGAGATTTTCTTATCAGCCAGCAGGATGAACGGGCTTTCCAACTCAACAGCGCCAGTTTCTGGCTTGTTGATGAAGTATGGGGACAGGTAACCGCGGTCGAACTGCATACCTTCTACCACGTCCAGTTCGTCTTCCAGACCGGTACCGTCTTCAACGGTGATTACGCCTTCTTTACCGACTTTGTCCATCGCTTCAGCGATCAGTTTACCTACGGTTTCGTCGGAATTAGCGGAGATAGTACCAACCTGAGCAATGGCTTTAGAGTCAGAGCACGGTACGGACAGCGCTTTCAGTTCTTCAACAGCGGAGGCGACAGCTTTGTCGATACCACGTTTCAGATCCATTGGGTTCATGCCCGCAGCAACGGCTTTCAGACCTTCGGTGATGATCGCCTGCGCCAGAACGGTCGCGGTGGTGGTACCGTCACCTGCAGCGTCGTTCGCTTTAGAGGCAACTTCTTTCACCATCTGCGCACCCATGTTTTCGAACTTGTCTTCCAGCTCGATTTCACGTGCTACAGAAACACCATCTTTGGTGATGGTTGGCGCGCCGAAGGATTTATCCAGCACTACGTTGCGGCCTTTCGGGCCCAGGGTCACTTTAACTGCATCTGCCAGTACGTTTACGCCGCGGAGCATTTTTACACGAGCGTCGTTACCGAATTTTACGTCTTTAGCTGCCATGTTCTTATTTCCTCAAATTCTCGTGCGTAAATTACGCTTCAACAATTGCCAGAATGTCGCTCTCGGACATGATCAACACTTCTTCATTGTCGATCTTCTCGGATTTCACGCCGTAGCCATCGTTGAAAATTACGATGTCACCAACTTTAACGTCCAGCGGCTGCACAGTTCCGTTTTCCAGGATGCGGCCCTTACCGACAGCGATGATTTCGCCACGCGTTGATTTGGCTGCTGCAGAACCGGTCAGAACGATGCCGCCAGCAGACTTGGTTTCAACTTCTTTACGTTTGACGATCACACGATCATGTAACGGACGAATACTCATTGATAGCTCTCCTTTGAGAAAGTCATTATCAGTTATGGATGACGCCGGCCCGCATGCGGTTTTCCGACTAGTGCCCTGAGAGATGGGGATAGCTTTTTCCCCCTTCAAGGGGGAGTCGAAAAAAAAATTTGCGAAAGTGTTACCATCGCCTCTCTTTTGGTACTGGCAGGGCGATGTCAATGAGTGGACTCAAGCAGGAGCTGGGGCTGGCGCAGGGCGTCGGACTGCTCTCAACCTCCTTGTTAGGTACGGGCGTGTTTGCCGTACCCGCACTGGCGGCGCTGGTGGCTGGAAATAACAGCCTGTGGGCGTGGCCGGCGCTGATTGTATTGGTTTTCCCGATAGCCATTGTGTTTGCCATCCTGGGGCGGCATTTCCCCAGCGCGGGCGGCGTGGCGCACTTTGTCGGACTGGCCTTTGGTCCGCGGCTGCAGTGTGTAACCGGCTGGCTGTTTCTCTCCGTCATTCCGGTTGGCCTTCCTGCGGCGTTGCATATTGCGACCGGATTTGGTCAGGCGCTGTTTGGCTGGCATAACGAGCAGTTATTGCTGGCCGAGCTGGGTACGCTGGCAATCGTCTGGTGGGTGGGCTCTCGCGGCGCCAGCTCGAGCGCCAACCTGCAGACGCTGGTTGCGGTGCTGATTGTCGCGCTCGTTGTCGCTATCTGGTGGGCGGGCGATATCACCATCAAGGAAATTCCCTTCCCTGCGCTGACAGACGTCGACCATTCACAGCTTTTCGCCGCGCTCTCCGTCATGTTCTGGTGTTTTGTTGGCCTGGAAGCCTTTGCCCATCTGGCGTCTGAATTTAAGCAGCCTGAACGTGATTTCCCCCGCGCCCTGATTATAGGCCTGCTGCTGGCTGGCACGGTCTATTGGGCGTGTACCGTGCTGGTTTTACACTTCCACGCGTTCGGAGCGGATCTCGCCGCCGCGGCCTCGCTGCCGGGTATCGTGGTGGAACTGTTCGGCGTGCAGGCGCTATGGATCGCCTGTGTCATCGGCTATCTGGCCTGTTTTGCCAGCCTCAACATTTATATCCAGAGCTTTGCCCGTCTGGTATGGTCGCAGGCGCTCGACAAACCCGAGAATCGTCTCGCGCGCCTGTCTAAACGCCAGCTTCCGCTGAATGCCCTGAATGCCGTACTGGGCTGCTGCGTGGTGAGCACGCTCTGTATTTACGCACTGAAGATTAATCTGGACGCGCTGATCGTCTACGCCAACGGCATTTTCATCATGATCTACCTGCTGTGCATGCTGGCGGGATGCCGTTTGCTAAAAGGTCGCTATAAAGCTCTGGCGGTCGTCGGGGGTGTGCTTTGCCTGCTGCTGCTGGCGATGGTGGGCTGGAAGAGTTTGTACGCAATTGTCATGCTGGCAGGGCTGTGGGTGTTTTTGCCGAGGCGCGGTGCGCACCCGGAGACGCGGTAAGCGAAGCGCCACCGGGCAAAAACATTACCGATCGTCTTTATGGTCTAAACGGTCGTGCTGTTCATCCTTACGCTGATACTCCCCTTCGAAGGTATCGCCCGGTCCGGTGCTAAATCCGCCCCCCGGCATTCGGCTAAAGCGCAGATGCGGCAGCAGCTTCATGGTCAGGTGTTTTTGCACCGGCGGCAGAAGCAGCAGCAGGCCGAGGAAGTCGGTAAAGAATCCCGGCAGGATCAGCAGCAGCCCCGCAATAATCAATGACACGCTTTTGATCATCTCTTCCGCGGGGCTTTCCCCTGCGGCCATCTTCTGCTGCATTATCAGGAAATTTTTGAAACCCTGATTACGCACCAGCGACATGCCGATGACGGAGGTGAAAATCACCAGAATCAGCGTTAGCAGTACGCCCAACACATGGGCAACCTGGATGAAAATGGAAATCTCAATGTAAACATAGAGGAAGAAAGCAATAAACGGTATCCAGCGCACTGGCATCTCCTGTATGGCAAGGGCCGTCGGCCCCTGTCTGAATGTGTTCGCGACGCGCGTTTGTATGAAATGGTGACGGTTAGCGAAAATTCAATCAGTTTGCACGGATATTTTTTTTGGAAATTTTAAAGCGGTGACCCATTTCACAGATTAATAATTATCATGGAATCGGCTCGATAATAAGTGATCCAGCTTACGGCAATTCGCTATCATCAGCATATGATCTCGAGCATCTGGCTGATTGAGGGAATAATCGTCGGCCAGAAAATATTCAAAACCACATAAATACTGTGTGTTTAGTACAATCCATCGGCAGCTTGAAAAGAAGGTTCACATGTTAAACAACATTCGTATCGAAGAAGACTTGTTGGGTACCAGGGAAGTTCCAGCGGATGCCTACTACGGTGTCCACACTCTGAGAGCGATTGAAAACTTCTACATCAGCAACAGCAAAATCAGCGACATCCCTGAGTTTGTCCGTGGCATGGTGATGGTGAAGAAAGCCGCAGCACTGGCCAACAAAGAGCTGCAAACCATTCCTAAAAGCGCGGCAAATGCGATTATCGCAGCCTGCGATGAAGTGCTGAACAACGGCAAATGCATGGACCAGTTCCCGGTTGACGTCTATCAGGGCGGCGCGGGCACCTCCGTCAACATGAATACTAACGAAGTACTGGCAAACATTGGCCTGGAGCTGATGGGTCACCAGAAAGGTGAATACCAGTACCTGAACCCGAACGACCACGTTAACAAATGCCAGTCCACCAACGACGCCTACCCAACCGGCTTCCGTATTGCGGTGTATGCCTCCGTAGTGAAACTGGTGGATGCGATCAACCAACTGGGTGATGGCTTCCAGCGTAAAGCGGTTGAGTTCCAGGACATCCTGAAAATGGGTCGTACCCAGCTGCAGGATGCGGTGCCGATGACCCTCGGCCAGGAATTCCACGCGTTTAACGTACTGCTGAACGAAGAGACCAAAAACCTGCTGCGCACCTCCGAGCTGCTTCTGGAAGTGAACCTGGGCGCCACCGCCATCGGTACGCGTCTGAACACCCCGGATGGCTATCAGCAGCTGGCGGTACAGAAACTGGCTGAAGTGTCTAACCTGCCGGTTGTGCCTGCAGAAGACCTGATTGAAGCCACCTCCGACTGCGGCGCCTACGTCATGGTACACAGCGCGCTGAAACGTCTGGCAGTGAAACTGTCCAAAATCTGTAACGACCTGCGCCTGCTCTCTTCCGGTCCGCGCGCTGGCCTGAATGAAATCAACCTGCCAGAGTTGCAGGCCGGTTCATCCATCATGCCGGCCAAGGTGAACCCGGTGGTGCCAGAAGTGGTGAACCAGGTTTGCTTCAAAGTCATCGGTAACGATACGACCGTGACCATGGCCTCTGAAGCGGGTCAGCTGCAGCTGAACGTGATGGAGCCGGTGATTGGCCAGGCGATGTTTGAATCTATCCACATCCTGACGAACGCCTGCTACAACCTGCTGGAAAAATGCATTAACGGCATCACGGCGAATAAAGAAGTCTGTGAAGGTTATGTCTACAACTCCATCGGGATCGTCACCTACCTCAACCCGTTCATCGGTCACCACAACGGCGACATCGTCGGTAAGATTTGTGCCGAAACCGGTAAGAGCGTACGTGAAGTAGTACTGGAGCGCGGGCTGTTGACCGAAGCCGAGCTGGACGATATCTTCTCGGCCCAAAACCTGATGCACCCGGCATATAAAGCGAAACGATATACCGATGAAAGCGAACAGTAACCGTTCAGGCTAGGCTTCTTAAGGCACGTCACTTGTGACGTGCCTTTTTTCTTTTTAGGCGTTACCAAAATACAACAATTCAATATCAACTTGTTAATAAGCAAGGCAGGTCCTTATGTTTGGAGCAGAACTCGTCATCGTCTTGTTGGCGATTTATTTGGGAGCACGACTCGGGGGTATCGGCATCGGTTTTGCCGGCGGTCTTGGAGTGCTCGTTCTTACCCTTATCTTTCAGATTAAACCCGGCGCTATACCGTTCGACGTTATCGAAATCATCATGGCTGTTATTGCCGCTATTGCCGCCATGCAGGTGGCAGGCGGTATGGACTACCTGGTAAGCCTGGCGGAGCGTATGCTGCGCCGCCATCCAAAATACATTACCTTCCTTGCTCCGCTGGTGACATGGTTTATGACCATTCTCGCCGGTACTGGCCACACCGCTTTCTCCACGTTACCGGTGATTACCGAAGTGGCGAAAGAACAGGGTATCCGTCCGTCGCGTCCGCTCTCCATTGCGGTCGTCGCGTCCCAGATCGCCATTACCGCTTCACCGATTTCCGCGGCGGTGGTCTTCTTCGCCGGTATCCTTGAGCCGATGGGCGTGAGCTACCTGACGCTGCTGGCGATCTGTATCCCGGTGACGCTGATCGCGGTGATGATTACCGCCGTGCTGTGTAACTTCCTCGGCGCTGAACTGAAAGACGATCCGATTTATCAGGAGCGTCTGGCAAAAGGTGAAGTGAGCCTGCGCGGCAGTCAGGTCTTCGAACTGAAGCCACATGCAAAACGCTCCGTGCTGCTGTTCCTGATTGGTATCGTTGCCGTCATGTTCTACGCGACCGCCATCAGCGATACCGTAGGTCTGATCCAGAACCCGGTTCTGCCGCGTAACGAAGCGATTGTCGTGTTTATGCTGACCATCGCCACGCTGATTAGCATCACCTGTAAAATTGATACCAGCGAAGTGCTGAACGCCAGCACCTTTAAATCCGGTATGAGCGCCTGCGTGTGCGTGCTGGGTGTGGCGTGGCTCGGTGATACTTTCGTTAAAGCGCACATCAGCGACATTCAGACCGTGGCCGGGGACCTGCTGCACAACTATCCATGGCTGCTGGCGGTCGTGCTGTTCTTTGCTGCGACCCTGCTTTACTCTCAGGCCGCGACCACCAAAGCGCTGATGCCTGCGGCACTGATGCTGGGCGTAACGCCGTTGACCGCCATCGCCTCGTTTGCTGCCGTCTCCGCCCTGTTCGTGCTGCCTACCTACCCAACCCTGCTGGCGGCGGTAGAGATGGATGACACCGGCTCAACCCGTATCGGTAAGTATGTGTTTAACCATGCGTTCCTGATCCCGGGCGTGGTCGCCATTTCACTTTGCGTGATCCTCGGCTTTATCATCGGTGGCGTGGTGCTGTAAACCGCTCCCGGTTGTAAAAATAGTTAAAATCGGGCCGCTCTGCGGCCCGTTTCATTAATGACCAACCGCCTTGCGTGATATAGTTAAACCTTTCGTGATGAGGAGGTCGACTTGTGAACACGCCTGATGCTGTTGTCGTACTTTGTACCGCCCCTGATGAAGCCTCTGCCCAGGATCTCGCCGCCAAAGTGCTGGCCGAAAAACTGGCAGCCTGCGTTACGCTCCTCCCCGGTGCCACCTCTCTTTACTATTGGGAAGGTAAGCTGGAGCAAGAGTACGAGGTCCAGATGTTGCTCAAAACCAATCTGGCAAATCAGCAGGCACTCCTGGACTGCCTCAAATCTCATCATCCTTACCAAACCCCGGAGCTGCTGGTGGTGCCAGTGGTTCATGGCGATAACGACTATCTCTCATGGCTCAACGCTTCCTTACGCTGATTCTGCTGCTGTGCAGCACATCAGTATTTGCCGGGTTATTTGACGCGCCCGGCCGTTCGAACTTCATCCCTGCCGACCAGGCGTTTGTTTTCGATTTTCAGCAAAACCAGCATGACCTTACGCTCAACTGGCAGGTGAAAGAGGGCTATTACCTCTATCGCAAGCAGGTGAGCATTACGCCTGCTCAGGCCAGCGTGGGCGCATTACAGATGCCCGCTGGCGAGTGGCATGAAGATGAGTTTTACGGCAAAAGCGAGATCTATCGCCAGCGCATGATCGTGCCTGTTACGGTGAATCAGGCGGATAAAGGCGCGACGCTGACGGTGACCTATCAGGGGTGCGCGGATGCCGGATTCTGCTATCCGCCGGAAACGAAGGTTGTTCCGCTCAGCGAAGTGAAAGCGGCTGCTGCCGTTTCCCCTCTCCCCTCGGACGAGAAGAGCGAAGACCACGCAGACCTTCCATTCTCGGCGCTCTGGGCCTTCCTGATTGGGATTGGCATTGCCTTTACACCCTGCGTGCTGCCCATGTATCCGCTCATCTCTGGCATCGTGCTGGGCGGCAAACAGCGCCTTTCCACAGCCCGCGCGCTGCTGCTGGCCTTAATTTACGTGCAGGGTATGGCATTGACCTACACGGCCCTTGGACTTGTGGTTGCCGCTGCCGGGTTACAGTTCCAGGCCGCACTGCAGCATCCTTATGTGCTGATTGGCCTGTCGGCGATATTTATCCTGCTGGCGCTGTCGATGTTTGGCCTGTTCACGCTGCAGTTGCCCTCCTCGCTGCAAACCCGCTTAACGCTGATGAGTAATCGCCAGCAGGGTGGTTCGGCAGGCGGCGTGTTCGCAATGGGTGCCATTGCCGGGCTGGTTTGTTCCCCTTGCACCACCGCGCCGCTTAGCGCCATCCTGCTCTATATCGCCCAGAGCGGAAACATGTGGCTCGGCGGCGGAACGTTGTACCTGTATGCCCTGGGCATGGGTCTGCCGCTGATTCTGGTCACGGTTTTCGGCAATCGACTGCTGCCGAAGAGCGGCCCGTGGATGGAAACGGTGAAAACCGCATTTGGCTTTGTCATTCTGGCGCTGCCGGTGTTCCTGCTGGAGCGTATCATCGGTGACGTCTGGGGTATGCGCCTGTGGGCTATGCTCGGCGTAGCGTTCTTCAGCTGGGCATTTATCACCAGTCTGGGAGCGAAACGACCGTGGATGCGTTTGGTGCAAATTATCCTGCTCGCCGCCGCGCTGGTAAGCGTACGCCCGCTGCAGGACTGGGCGTTTGGTTCACCCGTGGGTCAGATGCAGGCGCATCTGAACTTCACCCAAATAAAGAACGTGGAAGAACTTAACAGCGCCCTAGCGGAGGCGAAAGGCAAACCGGTGATGCTCGATCTCTATGCCGACTGGTGTGTCGCCTGCAAAGAGTTTGAAAAATACACCTTTAGCGATCCGCAGGTGCAGCGCGCCCTGAAAGAGATGGTGCTTCTTCAGGCGAACGTCACCGCCAACGATGCGCAGGATAGGGACCTGCTGAAACAGCTTAACGTTCTCGGTCTGCCCACCATTTTGTTCTTTAATGAACGGGGCGAGGAGCAGCCAGAAAAGCGTGTAACCGGGTTTATGGATGCAGCGGCATTTAGCGCGCATTTGCGCAATCGCCAACCGTAAACAACACTTTAAACGGGACAAACCGTTGGGAATAGCGGAGGAGATAACCGTGCAACGTGAAGACGTACTGGGACAAGCCCTGCAATTACTTGAGATTCAAGGGATCGCCAGCACCACGCTTGAGATGGTAGCCGACCGTATCGATTACCCCCTGGATGAACTTAAGCGCTTCTGGCCGGATAAAGAAGCGCTACTCTATGATGCCCTGCGCTATCTCAGCCAGCAGGTTGATATCTGGCGCAGGCAGCTGATGCTGAATGAAGAACTGACTGCGGAGCAGAAGCTGCTGGCGCGCTATACCGCCCTGACGGAATGTGTCAGCAACAACCGGTACCCGGGTTGTCTGTTTATCGCAGCCTGCACTTATTTTCCCGACCCTGGGCATCCTATCCACCAGTTAGCAGATCAGCAAAAACGGGCGGCTCATGACTTCACCCATGAGCTGTTGACCACCCTGGAAGTCGACGATCCGGCGATGGTGGCGAAGCAGATGGAACTGGTGCTGGAAGGTTGCCTCAGCCGCATGCTGGTAAACCGTAGCCAGGCCGATGTGGATACAGCGCACCGCCTGGCGGAAGATATTCTGCGCTTTGCTCAGTGCCGTATGGGCGGGGCTCTGACCTAAGCCAGCATGCCAGCCCAGGCAGAGACGATAAGACACAGCGCCATCAGGCGTTGAAACCGCACCATCGCTACGGTGGTGCGAAAAATTCGGTTCACCGCTTTACCCAGCCACGCCCAGCACATCAAACAGGCTATTGAGATCAGCAGAAACCATAGCGCCATTAGCGCAATATCCCGCAATGCATGATCGCCAGCAGGCGCAAACAGACTGACGACGGCCAGCGCCATCATCCAGGTTTTAGGGTTCACGATCTGCAGCAGTGCAGCCGCCTTAGCGGTAAATTGGATATGGTTCTCAGCGCAGAGACGAGCGGCTGGGGCGCGAAACAGCTGCCAGCTCATCCAGCTTAGCCACAGCACGCCTGTCCAGCTCATGAGCTGACGTATTAGAGGATACTGACGCAGCACTTCCCCTGCGCCGGCGCCTGATATCAGCACAATCGCACTGGCCGCGATACACCCGCCCAGAATAGCTGGTACGGTATTTTTAACGCCAAAGCGCTGGCTGTTCGTCAGCACCAGAATATTGGTTGGCCCCGGCGTAATGGAGGCGACAAAGGCGAACAACAGAAAGGGTATCAAACTCACAGGTGACTCCTTTTTATTAGAGCCATGAATGTGCCGCTATTTTTTGGAAACGTCTGGAAGGTTTGTGCACAACCGGCGGTAGTGTGCAGGAGAGATACGGTAAGCCCGCTGAAACCAGCGCCCCAGATGGCTTTGATCGGCAAATCCCACTGCCGCAGCCACATCAACAGGCTGGTCGCCACACGCAAGCAGCTGTCGGGCCTTTGCCAGACGCAGTTGAATAAGCCATGCGTGAGGCGCCAGGTTGAACTCGCGCTTAAAACAGCGCGTCAGGGTGAAGCGATCGGTGCCCGTCTCGCGCGCAAGGTCTGATAGCCCTACGTTCTCGCCGATATGAGCATAGAGATAGTCGCGCGCACGGTACGCCACGGCAGCACTTTGTAACTGCGACGGCAGCTTTTTACGCCAGTGGCAATGGGCGGTGATCCGGGAGAGCAGATTATCCATTGCGCTCTGCTGAACGATCTTCAACTCATTATTATGCAGGGTGGAAAATGTCTCGCCGATAGCGCGCACCAGCTGCGGCTCCCGCGTCAACGTTTGGGCAAAGTGGAGTGAATAACTCCCGGGAGTAGATTCGTAAAGCCCCTGTAGCGCACGGATAAGCCAGCGCTCATCAAGATAGAAGGTCAGATAGGTAAAACCACCCTCTACAGGCGCATCTCCGTCGTGGATTTCACCAGGCTCGAGGAGGAAAGCGTCGCCCGGCTGGCTGCGATGACGCTCACGGCGGCAGTGAAACTGCTGCGTGCCGGAGAGGGTTATCCCTACAAGGTAGCTATCGTGCCAGTGCGGATCAAATGCATGCCCTTCGAAATGCGCTTTAATCGTCTCAATACCCGTATCTGCATGCTGACGCAGTTCAAGCCAGTCATTCACCATTACTGCCCTCCTCTTACTATCAGCATTGCCGTATTACACTGGTTCTGTCTGGAAGATTTGTGCATTTTCGCGGCGAAAGCGGACAGATTGCCGTAAACTTAAGCAGTTGAACAGCTTTTCCCGAAATAATGTTGACGATAGCGCGTGATTGCGGTTTAATGCGCTCCGTTGCCCGGATAGCTCAGTCGGTAGAGCAGGGGATTGAAAATCCCCGTGTCCTTGGTTCGATTCCGAGTCCGGGCACCACTATTTAAAGAACCCAGCCTATGGCTGGGCTTTTGCTTTTCTGCGTTTATAAATCCTTTCTTTGTATTCTTGTTTCTCTTTGTCGTGGGATCGTGCGGTCTGTATTGCCAATTTGCAGCTTTGCCTTATCGGGCCTACTAAACCCGTAGATCCGGCAAGCGCAGCGACACCGGTTTTTTCTGAGCACAAAGCAAAAAACCCCGCACCTTTCGGTACGGGGTTCTTCTATTTTGATGCCTGGCAGTTCCCTACTCTCACATGGGGAGACCCCACACTACCATCGGCGCTACGGCGTTTCACTTCTGAGTTCGGCATGGGGTCAGGTGGGACCACCGCGCTAAAGCCGCCAGGCAAATTCTGTTAATCTGTATCAGGCTGAAATTGATTGTTCTGTCTCTTCGCCAAAACATCTTCGGCGTTGTAAGGTTAAGCCTCACGGTTCATTAGTATCGGTTAGCTCAACGCATCGCTGCGCTTACACACCCGACCTATCAACGTCATAGTCTTTAACGTTCCTTCAGGAGACTTAAAGTCTCAGGGAGAACTCATCTCGGGGCAAGTTTCGTGCTTAGATGCTTTCAGCACTTATCTTTTCCGCATTTAGCTACCGGGCAGTGCCATTGGCATGACAACCCGAACACCAGTGATGCGTCCACTCCGGTCCTCTCGTACTAGGAGCAGCCCCCCTCAATTCTCCAGCGCCCACGGCAGATAGGGACCGAACTGTCTCACGACGTTCTAAACCCAGCTCGCGTACCACTTTAAATGGCGAACAGCCATACCCTTGGGACCTACTTCAGCCCCAGGATGTGATGAGCCGACATCGAGGTGCCAAACACCGCCGTCGATATGAACTCTTGGGCGGTATCAGCCTGTTATCCCCGGAGTACCTTTTATCCGTTGAGCGATGGCCCTTCCATTCAGAACCACCGGATCACTATGACCTGCTTTCGCACCTGCTCGAGCCGTCACTCTCGCAGTCAAGCTAGCTTATGCCATTGCACTAACCTCCTGATGTCCGACCAGGATTAGCTAACCTTCGTGCTCCTCCGTTACTCTTTGGGAGGAGACCGCCCCAGTCAAACTACCCACCAGACACTGTCCGCAACCCGGATTACGGGTCTACGTTAGAACACCAGCCATTAAAGGGTGGTATTTCAAGGACGGCTCCACGCAGACTGGCGTCCACGCTTCAAAGCCTCCCACCTATCCTACACATCAAGGACCAGTGTTCAGTGTCAAGCTATAGTAAAGGTTCACGGGGTCTTTCCGTCTTGCCGCGGGTACACTGCATCTTCACAGCGAGTTCAATTTCACTGAGTCTCGGGTGGAGACAGCCTGGCCATCATTACGCCATTCGTGCAGGTCGGAACTTACCCGACAAGGAATTTCGCTACCTTAGGACCGTTATAGTTACGGCCGCCGTTTACCGGGGCTTCGATCAAGAGCTTCGCGTTGCCGCTAACCCCATCAATTAACCTTCCGGCACCGGGCAGGCGTCACACCGTATACGTCCACTTTCGTGTTTGCACAGTGCTGTGTTTTTAATAAACAGTTGCAGCCAGCTGGTATCTTCGACTGATTTCAGCTCCACCCGCAGGGGCTTCACCTACATATCAGCGTGCCTTCTCCCGAAGTTACGGCACCATTTTGCCTAGTTCCTTCACCCGAGTTCTCTCAAGCGCCTTGGTATTCTCTACCTGACCACCTGTGTCGGTTTGGGGTACGATTTCGTGTTACCTGATGCTTAGAGGCTTTTCCTGGAAGCAGGGCATTTGTTACTTCAGCACCGTAGTGCCTCGTCATCACACCTCAGCGTTAATAAGGTACCGGATTTACCTGGAACCTCCGCCTACATGCTTAAACCGGGACAACCGTCGCCCGGCTAACATAGCCTTCTCCGTCCCCCCTTCGCAGTAACACCAAGTACAGGAATATTAACCTGTTTCCCATCGACTACGCCTTTCGGCCTCGCCTTAGGGGTCGACTCACCCTGCCCCGATTAACGTTGGACAGGAACCCTTGGTCTTCCGGCGAGCGGGCTTTTCACCCGCTTTATCGTTACTTATGTCAGCATTCGCACTTCTGATACCTCCAGCATGCCTCACAGCACACCTTCAACGGCTTACAGAACGCTCCCCTACCCAACAACACATAGTGTCGCTGCCGCAGCTTCGGTGCATGGTTTAGCCCCGTTACATCTTCCGCGCAGGCCGACTCGACCAGTGAGCTATTACGCTTTCTTTAAATGATGGCTGCTTCTAAGCCAACATCCTGGCTGTCTGTGCCTTCCCACATCGTTTCCCACTTAACCATGACTTTGGGACCTTAGCTGGCGGTCTGGGTTGTTTCCCTCTTCACGACGGACGTTAGCACCCGCCGTGTGTCTCCCGTGATAACATTCTTCGGTATTCGTAGTTTGCATCGGGTTGGTAAGCCGGGATGGCCCCCTAGCCGAAACAGTGCTCTACCCCCGAAGATGAGTTCACGAGGCGCTACCTAAATAGCTTTCGGGGAGAACCAGCTATCTCCCGGTTTGATTGGCCTTTCACCCCCAGCCACAAGTCATCCGCTAATTTTTCAACATTAGTCGGTTCGGTCCTCCAGTTAGTGTTACCCAACCTTCAACCTGCCCATGGCTAGATCACCGGGTTTCGGGTCTATACCCTGCAACTTAACGCCCAGTTAAGACTCGGTTTCCCTTCGGCTCCCCTATACGGTTAACCTTGCTACAGAATATAAGTCGCTGACCCATTATACAAAAGGTACGCAGTCACACCACGAAGGTGCTCCCACTGCTTGTACGTACACGGTTTCAGGTTCTTTTTCACTCCCCTCGCCGGGGTTCTTTTCGCCTTTCCCTCACGGTACTGGTTCACTATCGGTCAGTCAGGAGTATTTAGCCTTGGAGGATGGTCCCCCCATATTCAGACAGGATACCACGTGTCCCGCCCTACTCTTCGAGTTCACAACCTGTGTGCTTTCGTGTACGGGACTGTCACCCTGTACCGTGCGACTTTCCAGACGCTTCCACTAACACACAAGCTGATTCAGACTCTGGGCTGCTCCCCGTTCGCTCGCCGCTACTGGGGGAATCTCGGTTGATTTCTTTTCCTCGGGGTACTTAGATGTTTCAGTTCCCCCGGTTCGCCTCGTTAACCTATGTATTCAGTTAACGATAGTGCAACGAATTGCACTGGGTTTCCCCATTCGGACATCGCCGGGTCAAAGGTTCATATCACCTCGCCGGCGCTTTTCGCAGATTAGCACGTCCTTCATCGCCTCTGACTGCCAGGGCATCCACCGTGTACGCTTAGTCGCTTAACCTCACAACCCGAAGATGTTTCACTTCTGATTGCGAAAATTTGAGAGACTCGAACACACCATTAAAGATGTGTCGTTTCAATTTTCAGCTTGATCCAGATTTTTAAAGAGCAAATATCTCAAACGTGACTCGTAAGTCAGTTTTGAGATATGACGGCAGGTGACTTTCACTCACGAACCAGCAAGTGGCGTCCCCTAGGGGATTCGAACCCCTGTTACCGCCGTGAAAGGGCGGTGTCCTGGGCCTCTAGACGAAGGGGACACTGAAGTCTCAATCGCAAGACGCCTTGCTATTTACTTTTCATCAGACAATCTGTGTGAGCACTACAAAGGCAGGTTCTTTAAGGTAAGGAGGTGATCCAACCGCAGGTTCCCCTACGGTTACCTTGTTACGACTTCACCCCAGTCATGAATCACAAAGTGGTAAGCGCCCTCCCGAAGGTTAAGCTACCTACTTCTTTTGCAACCCACTCCCATGGTGTGACGGGCGGTGTGTACAAGGCCCGGGAACGTATTCACCGTAGCATTCTGATCTACGATTACTAGCGATTCCGACTTCATGGAGTCGAGTTGCAGACTCCAATCCGGACTACGACGCACTTTATGAGGTCCGCTTGCTCTCGCGAGGTCGCTTCTCTTTGTATGCGCCATTGTAGCACGTGTGTAGCCCTACTCGTAAGGGCCATGATGACTTGACGTCATCCCCACCTTCCTCCAGTTTATCACTGGCAGTCTCCTTTGAGTTCCCGGCCTAACCGCTGGCAACAAAGGATAAGGGTTGCGCTCGTTGCGGGACTTAACCCAACATTTCACAACACGAGCTGACGACAGCCATGCAGCACCTGTCTCAGAGTTCCCGAAGGCACCAATCCATCTCTGGAAAGTTCTCTGGATGTCAAGAGTAGGTAAGGTTCTTCGCGTTGCATCGAATTAAACCACATGCTCCACCGCTTGTGCGGGCCCCCGTCAATTCATTTGAGTTTTAACCTTGCGGCCGTACTCCCCAGGCGGTCGACTTAACGCGTTAGCTCCGGAAGCCACGCCTCAAGGGCACAACCTCCAAGTCGACATCGTTTACGGCGTGGACTACCAGGGTATCTAATCCTGTTTGCTCCCCACGCTTTCGCACCTGAGCGTCAGTCTTTGTCCAGGGGGCCGCCTTCGCCACCGGTATTCCTCCAGATCTCTACGCATTTCACCGCTACACCTGGAATTCTACCCCCCTCTACAAGACTCTAGCCTGCCAGTTTCGAATGCAGTTCCCAGGTTGAGCCCGGGGATTTCACATCCGACTTGACAGACCGCCTGCGTGCGCTTTACGCCCAGTAATTCCGATTAACGCTTGCACCCTCCGTATTACCGCGGCTGCTGGCACGGAGTTAGCCGGTGCTTCTTCTGCGGGTAACGTCAATCGCTGAGGTTATTAACCTCAACGCCTTCCTCCCCGCTGAAAGTACTTTACAACCCGAAGGCCTTCTTCATACACGCGGCATGGCTGCATCAGGCTTGCGCCCATTGTGCAATATTCCCCACTGCTGCCTCCCGTAGGAGTCTGGACCGTGTCTCAGTTCCAGTGTGGCTGGTCATCCTCTCAGACCAGCTAGGGATCGTCGCCTAGGTGAGCCGTTACCCCACCTACTAGCTAATCCCATCTGGGCACATCTGATGGCAAGAGGCCCGAAGGTCCCCCTCTTTGGTCTTGCGACGTTATGCGGTATTAGCTACCGTTTCCAGTAGTTATCCCCCTCCATCAGGCAGTTTCCCAGACATTACTCACCCGTCCGCCGCTCGTCACCCAGGAGCAAGCTCCCTGTGTTACCGCTCGACTTGCATGTGTTAGGCCTGCCGCCAGCGTTCAATCTGAGCCATGATCAAACTCTTCAATTTAAGTTTGATGCTCGTGAATTAAACTTCGTAATGAATTACGTATGTTCACTCAGAGACTTGGTATTCATTTTTCGTCTTGCGACGTTAAGAATCCATGTCACTTTGAGTGCCCACACAGATTGTCTGATAAATTGTTAAAGAGCAGTGCAACGCGGCTTTCGCTCACCGTTGCGAGGTGGCGTATATTACGCTTTCCTCTTTCAGAGTCAACCCGTTATTTCAGGATTTTTTCTCTTCAACCGACCGGGCTGTTTGTGAAGTGATTCACATCCGCCGTGTCGATGGAGGCGCATTATAGGGAGTTCCCGAACGACCGCAACCGAAAAGTTGCAAAAAAATGACTGACTGCTGCATTCCCCAGCAAAACCCCGCCTTATACCCTTTTATGCACAAAGTTATCCACAATCATGCACGGTTCCCGACGCGATCCCACGAATTGAGCGGTAAGATCAACTATACTAGCGGCAAATACTCTCCTCTGTGCAGGCCGCATCATGACCACACAACGCCTCACCCGTGACTGGCGTCTCCCTACCGCTGGGTTGATGCTTCTGGTAATTCTCTTTGCCGGTTTTACCCTGCACACGCACTGGAACGCCTTTATCCAGTGGTGTCTTGCCACACAAATTACCCTGCACCGTTATCTGGTGATGTATCTGCTGCAGCTTAATAATCACCAGTACAGCGGAGGATTATGGCTGTTAACGGGGGCTTTCCTTTATGGTGTCCTTCACGCCATCGGACCCGGGCACGGAAAATTCATTGTGACAACCTATCTGACTACCAATAAGGAAAGCGAGCTGGCCACCCGGGTCGTTCCCTTCCTGGGCAGCCTGATGCAGGGCGTCAGCGCCATTCTGTTTGTCTTTATTCTGGCGGTAGGATTTAACCTCGCCTCAGGGGATATTAGTACCAGCCGCTGGTATGTGGAGAAGATCAGCGCAGTGCTTATTGGCGCATTCGGCGCATTTGTCATTTACCAGGCGCTGAAAAGTCTGCGTCCGCGCAGAATGTCTGTCTCTGCAATTAAGCCACTTCATCAGCACGGCGAACACTGTGGCTGCAGCCATCACGGCGTAGGTACAGACCTGACGCAGGGCGACTGGAAAACCCGTCTGGGCGTGATTCTGGCGATTGGCGCACGCCCGTGCAGCGGGGCGATCATGATTCTGATGTTTTCGAACGCGCTGGGCATTGTCACCTGGGGGGTGGCCGCAGTCATGACCATGTCTCTGGGAACCGCCCTCTCTATTGTGGGGCTGTCCCTGGCTGTAAGGTACGCACGCGAACGCACGGTGACCTGGTTCGGAGAAAGCGCCTCATTAAGATGGCTGGTACCGGCAGTCAAAATAGCCGGAGGGATAGTCCTGATCCTGTTCGCGACAGTGCTGTTCCTGACGGTGATCCCCATCAGTGCCAATGGCGACTACATCGCTGCCGGATGCTAATAAAAGAAAACCCGCCGTTGGCGGGTTTATTTATTACTCGTTGATGCGTGGATGCTGATCCACCAGTCGGGAGCGTTTTTTCTGCAGCTCTTCAATCTCGGCGTCAATATCCTCAATCTTCTGCTCTACATTATCGTAGTGCTCACGCAGGATCTCCTTCGCTTCCTGGATATCCGATGCCGCAGGCGTTGCGCCTTTCAGAGGACGATTTGCCGTCTCCTTCATGGTAATACCGGTAATCAAACCAATCACCGCGATCACCATCAGGTAATAAGCAGGCATCATCAGGTTCTGTGTGCTCTCCACCAGCGAGGCGGCAAGCGTTGGGGTCAGACCGGCAATCAGCACCGAGATGTTAAAGGCTGCGGCCAGCGCGCTGTAGCGAATGTGGGTCGGGAACATTGCGGGCAGCGTTGAGGCCATCACCCCGATAAAGCAGTTAAGGATCACCGCCAGCATCAGCAGACCGGCAAAAATCAGCCCCAGCACATCACTGTTAATAAGAATAAATGCCGGGATTGCCAGAGCAAACAGCGCAACGCTTCCCAGAATAATGAACGGTCGACGACCAAAACGGTCACTCAACAGGCCCATAATCGGCTGCACAAACAGCATACCCACCATGATGGCGATAATAATCAGCACACCGTGATCTTCCGAATAGTGCAGGTTATGCGACAGATAGCTCGGCATGTAGGTCAACAGCATGTAGTAGGTCACGTTGGTCGAAATCACCAGACCAATACAGGTCAGCAGGCTGCGCCAGTGCTTAGTAGCAATCTCTTTGAACGATACCTTAGGACCATCCTGCAGCCCTTCGCGGTCACCCTGCTCCAGTTTATCGACGTGCTGCTGGAAGGCAGGCGTCTCTTCCAGCGCATGACGCAGGTAGAGGCCAATAATCCCCAGCGGCAATGCCAGGAAGAACGGAATACGCCAGCCCCAGTCGAGGAAGTTATCTTCACCCACCACGGTTGAAATCAACACCACGACGCCCGCCCCCAGGACAAACCCGGCAATCGAGCCGAAGTCCAGCCAGCTTCCCATAAAACCGCGCTTACGGTCCGGGGAATACTCGGCAACGAAGATCGAGGCTCCGGTATATTCACCGCCTACGGAGAAGCCCTGGGCCATCTTACAAATCAGCAGGAGAATGGGTGCCCAAATGCCGATGGTGGCGTAAGACGGTATAAGGCCGATACAGAATGTACTGATCGACATAATAACGATGGTGATAGCAAGGATCTTCTGGCGACCATATTTATCGCCGAGCATACCGAAGAACAGACCGCCCAGCGGGCGAATCAGGAAGGGAACGGAGAACGTACCCAGTGCAGCAATCATCTGCAGGCTGGGATCGGCCCCGGGGAAAAACACTTTACCTAACGCATAGGCCACAAAACCGTAGACACCAAAATCGAACCATTCCATCGCATTACCGAGCGAGGCTGCGGTAATCGCTTTACGCAGCTTTGCGTCATCAATAATGGTGACGTCGCGAAGCGTGATGGGTTTAATCTTTTTCCTTCTCAGCATAGCTATCCTCGTTGACTCGGCCCTGTCTGTTTCACAGTCCAGTATGCGTTCTGTGAACCATGGGATCCGCTCCATGCGAATCGCCTTATTCAAGCGTAGCAGGTTTACTTACATTGACGTTTTACATCGATACAACCGAACCTGTTGACGCCTGCATGGGCAGTTAATGACCTTTTTACCCTACCAGCGTTTATATTTGTGATCAACTTCACATATATTTTTGCATCTGGTCAACTCAGTCCAATTTTTGTCAAGGAATGCCAATAAGCACTTCCTTACCCTCCCCAAAAGAACATCCTCACGCGCGTTTTTATTTCTTTCGTAACAGAAAAACAAACCACGTTAATTCACATCAACTTTACATAAATTTTCATCAACAGGATCCGGCCTCAAGCTTTACATTGAATATGTGACAAAGATAACTAAAACGATGTTTTATTTTCATTGAATCAATATTCCAATGATCGCATGATAAATCCGAATACAACGTTTTATGTGTTTTCAAAAGAGGCTAATCGCGAGCACACATTTAATTATGTTGCTGGGCCATCGAAAAAAGACGGCAAGCAATAAGAGCAATCAATTGAATTTATTGACTAATTTTTAACACCTATCCCCCGTGCTGCGGGATCCGATGTGAGGTTTGTCTATGAAGATTAAAGCCACGATAGAACGCATTCCTGGCGGTATGATGCTGGTTCCGCTGGTGCTGGGCGCGATCCTGAATACCCTTGCTCCCAATACCGGAGCTTATTTTGGCGGTTTCACTAAAGGCATGATAACGGGCACGGTTCCGATTCTTGCCGTCTGGTTTTTTTGTATCGGCGCGTCCATTAATTTGCGGGCAACGGGTACCGTATTACGGAAATCCGGAACGCTGGTGATAACCAAAATAGCGGTAGCCTGGGCGGCGGCAATGATATGCGCAATGTTCATTCCGGAGAATGGAATTCAGACCGGGTTCTTCGCGGGATTATCGGTCCTGGCAATTGTCTCGGCGATGGACATGACCAACGGCGGATTATACGCCAGCCTGATGAACCAGTACGGAACGAAAGAAGAGTCCGGCGCATTTGTGTTGATGTCACTGGAGTCCGGCCCATTAATGACGATGCTGATCCTGGGGTCTGCTGGCCTGGCCTCGTTTGAACCCCACCACTTTGTCGGCGCGATCCTGCCCTTCCTGGTCGGTTTCGCCCTTGGCAATCTCGATCGCGATCTGCGTGATTTCTTCAGCAAAGCCACGCCGGTGCTGATCCCTTTCTTCGGTTTCGCACTGGGGAACACCATCAACCTGAAGGTCATTCTCGATACAGGCCTGCTGGGCATTGTGCTGGGTGTCGCCGTGATCGTCATCACCGGCATTCCGCTGATTATTGCTGACCGCGTAATCGGAGGAGGAAACGGCACGGCGGGCGTCGCCGCCTCTTCAGCCGCAGGTGCTGCTGTCGCAAACCCGATGATTATTGCTCAGATTAACCCGGCCTTCGAACCGGTCGCTGCTTCAGCGACAGCACTGGTTGCCGCGAGCGTGATTGTCACCGCGATTCTGGTACCCATCATCACGGCGCTGTATGCGAAGCGCTACGGGAATATGCATGAGACCCAGCCTGAACCGAAGCCAATAGAAGCGAATCATTAACACACCGCACCAGATCATCCCCTCTCCCCTCGGGGAGAGGATCGGGGTGATAAGGTATTCATCCAAAAATTTCTTCCACCATCCCGTCCACCAGCCGTTTTGCCGAACAGAGCCGCGGCATGCCCAGCGCGACGGTCTGCCAGTTTTGCGTCACTGACCAGCTCACCGGATGTTGATCCGCCTGACACCAGTCCCCCAGCCAGCCCAGCATATCTTTATGATCGATTAAGCCCGGAGAGGCTGGCGTTGTAAGCCACTGGTGATAGAAATGACGGGTCGTGGGTGACGCATTGATACCCTGCGCCAGATAGTTAGCCGCCATGCTGCGCAGGTTATCCTTAAGCATTGCCGCCACATCTTCATTCGCGAGGCGGCATGCGTCACCAAATGCCCCCCAGCGCAGCTCTTCCAGGACGATAAAACAGCGCCCGGCCAGCGACCAGCCATCATAATGTCCGGCCCGCCAGCGGGTAAAAATCTGCTCGCTGTGCTCGCCCGCCTGCACCGTCAGCCCGCGCTGGGTTAGCGCCTTCTCTTTCCAGGCGGCGCGTTGGGTAAAATGAGAAGAGAGTTCAGCGTACTGCTGCATCAGTCCGGGGGACTGCTGGGCGCGCGGGTGCGTCTGCTGGCGCAAAGCAATCAGCTTCTCTGCCATCAGCGTCAGCGCGAGATGACCCGGGTCAAGCATGCCGGCCAGTTTTTCCGCCAGCCCCAGGCGCAGCGCCGCATTTTCATTGAGCATACCCGCCATCGCCCAGGGGCGTAGCCGGGTATGCGTCATGATTTCCTGAGTCAAACGCTCACGAAACTGAAGCTGTTGAGGTCCCAGGTGAGGATGACGCGCCGCGTCCACTCCCTGAACCAGATCGACCATAAATTTTGGATTAATACACTCCAGCGTTCGCCCTGGGCCATCCAGTAGTGGTGTTGTCATGGTTGCTCTGCCGCGAATAGAGTTTGAATATCATCGCGTAACAATCGGGTATCTTCCTGTATCCACGTCGCAGTAGTAATACTTTGCTTCAACAACTGGCAGAGCGCTCGGGTTGAATGCTCATTCTGTTGACGCACTGCGAGGCTATCACGCAAGCTTTCCTGTAACCCGGTCAGGCACAACGAAAATTCTGCAAAGAACGTTGCCATTCCTGCCGTAACAGAGACATCGACCTGCGCGGATAAAGCTTTACGTATTTGTTCACAAAACAGCTCAATATGTTGCTTAAATCTGTCATGTAGCTGCGCAATATCGATAACATAGCGCGTGCGCGTTTCCACATACTCATCCCAGCCCCAGCCCGGATTATTGAGCCAACGAGAGACTGTTTCACGCATGCTGCTCCCGCCTGATGGGGGGCCTGCCTGGCTGTCGTCCTGCGCAATCGCATCGTTAAACAGCGCTCGCGTATTGAAGTTAAGCTGGCTTGCCTGAAACGCGGGGAAACTGATCCGCGCCCGAAAACCCGCATGGCTCAGATGCTCTTTAATACGCGTTTCGATGGGGCGCATGGCTTCGTTCAGGGAACGCGCCAGCGTAGATTCAAGCTGGTCGAAGCGTAACGCCAGCTCCCGGCAAATCTTCGTCTGTGCATCCAGCATCACCAGCTCGCAGGAGGAGCGGATTTTACTCAGCGCGATCTGCGCCTGCCCTTCATCTTCCAGAACCAGCTGTTTCAGCTCGTGCAGCTCGTCACCGCGAAGGTTCTGCCGATCGATACCTGCCAAATCAAGAATATGCTGAGCGCTGAACACCTCACCAATCGCCTGGTGAAGCGCAGTTTTTTGGGCTCCCATAAAGTCCGTAGTGGCGTTCAGAGCCTCTTCAACCTCATGTTTCACCTCATCGCTCACCACGCTCTGACGCGTCTGCAGAAGCGCCATGTCCTCTTCCAGACGTGCGATGTTCAGTTCCAGCGCCTCAAAAGCCACCGTCAATCCCTGATAGCGGAAGTCGAGGTACTCCCGGGCATTTTGCGCGTAGTTAAGCAGCTTATGCGAGGCCGAACGCAGCGCGTAAAGCGAAGCATTGGCATAGGCGGCGTAAATCAGTTTGCGTATCGGTTGTTCGAATAGCGAATCTTCCCAGAGCAAATCGGCAGAATGACGAATATGGTCGATATCGTCCAGGTCCGCCGTGCGCCAGCGACGTCCAAGCGCAGCTTCAGCAAAATCCTGCACCCAGGGTTGCTCCTGATGATCCGGCAGTTGTCCGTGGGTACTCATCTCGTAGCGAGCGCGGTTCGCCAGGTAGGCCCACATGGACGAAACGGGGTAGATCTGGCCAGGCGAAATATTGCCTTTCATTAAGGTGCCGGAGATCATCGCCCGGATCTGCTCTTCATCGTCGCTATTGCGATCTTTCTGATCGAATTTATTGACCAGCGCATACAGCGGCACGGATTTTCCCGCCGCAGAAATGGCCTGGCGGACTTCTTCATCAGAGATGGATTTAAGCTGGGTATAATCCATCACGGCCAGCACCGCCGACGCCCGGGACAACTGCTCGCTGAGCATTTTTTGCAGGTGCGGCTGTCCGGCCTCATTCGGCCCGGGCGTATCGAGCAGCGTCAGCTGTCCGAGGTGAGCATCCAGACCCGCAAGATGCACGAACTCCACTTCAATTACCGGGATATGTTCGATAGCCGCATACTCAGAGAACGGAAACTCTACACCTAATGCCTGGGAAAGCCTCACCAGGTCGTTGAGACTTTTCAGACAGTGAAATATCGGCTGTGCGCCCAGGTGATGCTTCTCAAACGCTTCCCCTTTTTCAATGCGCTCCAGCAGCGTATTCATGTCTTTATCAATTTCCAGACGCTGAGCCAGCTTCCCGCGGTCGTAATCGCATAGCTTTTTCTGGAGCAGTTGGATCAATTCATCAATGGGCGAGGCATGCGAGAAATGCAGCACCGGCTCCTTCTGACCCGGCGTGTGGCGAATCAGAGTAGGAAGTGCCGTCATCGGACGATTGCGATTCGGCAACACTTCGGTCCCCACAATCGCATTAATGGTGGTTGATTTTCCCGCCTTCATGGTGCCCACAATAGCCAGGACCATTTCCAGCCGGGTTATTTTTCGTAATTCATTATTCAGCATCGCCTGCTGCGCTTCGACGCCGCGCGCGCTAAAATGCAAAGGTAAAACGTTGTTCTTTTCACCCGTAATAGCAGCCGCGGTGCTCTCCAGCATCGCAGTCGGCATTGATTTCAACGTATCAAGATTTTGCAGGGCGAGCTGTAGCAAACGTTCAGCTTCCTGGCTTAATTCAAAAATGGTCTGTGTGTGCATGATAAAAGCCTTTCCTTAACGCAAATTTATTACTTTTATTAAGCCACTGGTATTAATTATGTTGTTCAGGCTTATATGATTACGTGTGGAAAACATGTTCGCCGAAATATAACTGATTGATGATAATCAGAAATAATTCACTATCCTTGCATGGCGTGTATAGCTTCCCTCCTGGCCTGACAGCCAAAAGAAAAAAAGCGTAGCCCATTTTTAAGAAACTTCAGGATATATCATCATTATTTCCCCCCTAAAAAGAGAGGTAATACCCCACTGCCATAAGATATGTAGAGCAGCGAAGTCCAGAGATAAATAACAATGTGTCGCTTCACCTTATCCGAAATGAAGGAACGTAGCAATTTGCCGCAATAAAATATTCGATATATTTAGCGTCATTTCTTCCCACCGTGTTAATGAGGTAAGCATCGCTTAACTGACTGACAGGATGTGTCACTCCCGATACGTTTTTTGCATTTTTTTAATTCACAATGTCACCGACAAACGTGTGGATTTGCGCTATACTTGCCGCCTTTTTCGGCACGCTGCCGTCATTTAGCTGGCACTTTCCAGCGCGTTTACACTTTTTGAGGATACCGATATGTCACTCCCACACTGCCCAAAATGCAATTCTGAATACACCTATGAAGATAATGGCATGTTCATCTGCCCGGAATGCGCTCATGAATGGAATGATGCCGAACCATCAAACGATGCTGATGCACTTGTCGTCAAAGATGCGAACGGCAATCTGCTGGCGGACGGCGACAGCGTCACCGTGATTAAAGATCTGAAAGTGAAAGGCAGCTCTTCCATGCTGAAGATCGGCACCAAAGTGAAGAATATCCGTCTGGTTGAAGGCGATCATAATATCGACTGCAAAATTGACGGCTTCGGTCCGATGAAACTGAAATCAGAGTTTGTGAAAAAGAACTGATTTACCCGCCCGGTGGCGCTTCGCTTACCGGGCTTTCGGGCACTACACTTAACGGGCTTATCTTACGTGAGGTAAAGATTATGCCGTTAAGTCCCTACATCTCTTTTGCCGGCAACTGCGCTGAGGCCACCGCCTTTTACCAGCAAGCCGTCGGCGCAGAACTTCTCTATAAAATCACCTTCGGTGAAATGCCAAAAAGCGATAACAGCGAAGAAGGCTGTCCGTCCGGTATGCAATTTCCGGATTCGGCTATCGCCCACTCCAACGTCCGCATTGCGGGCAGCGATATCATGATGAGCGACGGGATGCCGCCCGGCAGCAACGCGCAGTACGCGGGTTTTACGCTGGTGCTTGACACCCAGGACGTCCATGAAGGCAAACGCTGGTTCGACAACCTCGCCGCGGGCGGGAACATCGACATGGCCTGGCAGGAAACCTTCTGGGCACATGGTTTTGGTAGAGTCACCGATAAGTTCGGCGTGCCGTGGATGATTAACGTCGTTAAGCAACAAACGTCGTAGGCAGGACACGCGCAGCGCAGCCAGCAAAAGCGCGCGGTGGCGCTGCGCTTACCGGGCCTACAGTAACTGTCATCGCTTTCACTTCAACTCTTCAAACTCCCGCAACCTGCACTTAACCCAAATGTCATATTGATGCGCCAGCATGAGGCCACATTTATCGTGAGGCCCAGCACATGCAAACCGTCATCCGCGTCGAGAAACTGAGCAAGACCTTCAATCACAACAAGGCTCTGCATGCCGTTGATCTGACCGTCCGGCAGGGCGACATGGTGGCGCTTCTCGGGCCTTCTGGCTCGGGTAAATCTACCCTTCTGCGCCATTTGAGCGGGCTTATCACCGGCGATAAAACGCCGGAAAGCCACGTCGAGCTGCTGGGTAATACCGTACAGCGCGCCGGGCGTCTGGCGAGCGATATCCGCAAGAGCCGCGCCCAGACGGGCTACATCTTCCAGCAGTTCAACCTGGTAAACCGCCTGACGGTGCTGGAGAACGTGCTGATTGGCGCGCTCGGCAGCACCCCGTTCTGGCGCACCTGTCTGCGCTGGTTCTCCCCTTCCCAGAAGCAGGAAGCCTTACAGGCGCTGACCCGCGTCGGCATGGCGCACTTCGCCCACCAGCGCGTCTCCACCCTGTCCGGCGGGCAACAGCAGCGCGTAGCGATTGCGCGCGCGCTGATGCAGAAAGCGCAAATCATTCTTGCTGACGAACCCATCGCCTCGCTGGACCCGGAGTCCGCACGCATCGTGATGGAGACCCTGCGCGACATTAACCAGAACGACGGCATCACCGTGGTGGTCACGCTGCATCAGGTGGATTACGCCCTGCGCTACTGCGAGCGCATCGTCGCCCTGCGTCAGGGGCACGTGTTCTTTGATGGCGCGAGCCATCAGTTTGATAACGAACGTTTTGACCATCTCTACCGCAGCATTAACCGCGTCGAAGAGAACGCGCAGGCTGCTTAAATAAACCCGATCCGAGGAAAGTACATGAGCTACAAAGCCGTTGCCGCGCTGGCCTTTACCAGCATGTTCAGCCTCAGCACCCTGTTAAGCCCGGCGTATGCGGAAGAGCAGGAAAAAGCGCTGAACTTCGGCATTATTTCGACGGAATCACAGCAAAACCTGAAACCTCAGTGGGAACCGTTCCTGAAAGATATGGAAACCAAACTGGGGATCAAAGTGAACGCCTTCTTCGCCCCGGACTACGCGGGCATCATCCAGGGGATGCGCTTTAATAAAGTGGACATCGCCTGGTACGGCAACCTCTCTGCCATGGAAGCGGTGGACCGCGCGAACGGCCAGGTCTTTGCCCAGACCGTCGCGGCCGATGGCTCCCCTGGCTACTGGAGCGTGTTGATCGTTAACAAAGACAGCCCGATCAACAACCTCAATGACATGCTCGCCAAACGCAAAGAGCTGACCTTCGGCAACGGCGACCCGAACTCTACCTCCGGCTACCTTGTCCCTGGCTACTACGTCTTCGCCAAAAACAACGCCTCCGCCAGCGACTTCAAGCGCACCGTAAACGCCAGCCACGAAACCAACGCTCTGGCGGTGGCCAACAAGCAGGTGGACGTTGCCACCAACAACACCGAGAACCTCGACAAGCTGAAAACTTCCGCGCCGGACAAGCTGAAAGAGATCAAGGTTATCTGGAAATCGCCGCTGATCCCGGGCGACCCGATCGTCTGGCGTAAAAATCTCTCCGAGAGCACCAAGGACAAGGTGTACGACTTCTTCATGACCTATGGCAAAACGCCGGAAGAGAAAGCGGTCCTGGCGCGCCTGGGCTGGGCACCGTTCCGCCCGTCAAGCGACCTGCAGCTGGTTCCGATTCGCCAGCTGGCGCTGTTTAAAGAGATGCAGGGCGTGAAGGACAACAAGGGACTGAAGGACGAGGAGAAGACCAGCAAAGTGGCCGAGATTCAGGCCCAGCTTGAAGACCTCGACCGCCTGACCGCCGCGCTCGGCGCGATGACCAGCGTGAATAAAGCGGTGCAGTAACTTTGTCCCCTCTCCCTTGAGGGAGAGGGAGAACAGATTAAGGAGCCAACATGCAAACCATCACTCTCCCGCCGCCAAAGCGCAGCTGGTTCTCGCTCATAAGCTGGGCCATCCTGCTGGCGGTGCTGGTTATCTCCTGGAAGGGCGCGGAAATGGATCCGCTGCTGCTCTTCAAAGACGCGGGCAACATGGCGACCTTCGCCGCCGACTTCTTCCCGCCGGACTTCAGCCAGTGGCAGGACTACCTCAGCGAAATGGCGGTCACCCTGCAAATCGCCGTCTGGGGCACCGCGCTTGCCGTCATTCTCTCCGTTCCGTTTGGCCTGATGAGCGCCGAAAACATCGTGCCGTGGTGGGTATACCAACCCATGCGCCGCCTGATGGACGCCTGCCGCGCCATCAACGAAATGGTCTTTGCGATGCTGTTCGTGGTCGCCGTCGGCCTGGGTCCGTTCGCGGGCGTCATGGCGCTGTTCATCCACACCACCGGCGTGCTCTCCAAGCTGCTCTCCGAGGCGGTCGAAGCCATTGAACCCGGTCCGGTGGAAGGCATCCGCGCCACGGGTGCCAATAAAATCGAAGAGATCCTCTACGGCGTTCTGCCTCAGGTGATGCCGCTGCTGATCTCCTACTCCCTGTACCGCTTTGAGTCCAACGTCCGCTCCGCCACCGTGGTCGGCATGGTCGGCGCAGGCGGGATTGGCGTCACCCTGTGGGAAGCGATTCGCGGTTTCCAGTTCCAGCAAACCTGCGCCCTGATGGCGCTCATCATCGTCACCGTCAGCCTGCTGGATTTCCTCTCTCAACGTTTGCGTAAGCACTTCATCTGAGAAGCGAGGCTTTGTTTTCTATGCACTTATCCAGATATCCGACCAGTTACCCCACCCGATGGCAAGAGATTGCGGCAAAGCTCGAAGTGGAGCTGCGCACGCACTACCGCTGCGGAGACTACCTCCCTGCCGAGCAGCAGCTTGCCGACCGCTATGAAGTCAATCGCCATACCCTCCGCCGCGCCATTGACCAGCTGGTCGAGCGCGGCTGGGTGCAGCGCCGTCAGGGCGTGGGCGTGCTGGTGCTGATGCGCCCGTTCGACTACCCGCTGAACGCCCAGGCGCGCTTTAGCCAGAACCTGCTGGATCAGGGCAGCCACCCGACCAGCGAAAAGCTGCTCTCGGTGCTGCGTCCGGCCTCCAGCCACGTGGCGGACGCGCTGGGCATTCAGGAGGGCGACAACGTCATCCACCTGCGCACGCTGCGCCGCGTCAACGGCGTGGCGGTGTGCCAGATCGACCACTACTTCGCGGACCTCACCCTCTGGCCGGTGCTGCAGAATTTCTCCAGCGGATCGCTGCATGATTTTCTCCAGAATGCGACAGGCATTGCGCTGAAACGCACCCAGACGCGCATCAGCGCCCGCCGCGCGCAGGCGAAAGAGAGCAAAGTACTCGAAATTCCCAATATGGCCCCGCTGCTCTGCGTGCGCACCCTCAACCACCGTGACGGCGAGATCGACGCGACGGAATACTCCGTCAGCCTGACCCGCGCCGACATGATCGAATTCACCATGGAGCACTGAATGCACTTCGACACCGCCACCCGACAGCGCTGGATGCGCGTGCTGGCCCACAGCCAGCCTGCTGCGCTGGCTGCCCGCATGAACGCGCTCAGCCTGACGCCAGACTACGACACTCTTCGCGCACCGGAGATCGGCCTCGTTCAGATCCAGGCGCGCATGGGCGGCACCGGAGAACGCTTTTTCGCCGGAGATGCCACCCTCACCCGCGCAGCGATCCGCCTGCACAGCGGCACGCTGGGCTACGGCTACGTGCTCGGGCGTGATAAAGCGCACGCCGAGCGCTGCGCGGTCATCGACGCGCTTTTACAGGAACAACCGCATTTCCAGACGCTGATGGAAACCCTTATTTCCCCGCTGGAGGCCGACCGCGCCGCACGTCTTGCCTCGCGTCAGGCCGAAGTGAATACCAGCCGGGTCGACTTCTTTACGCTCGTTCGCGGAGACAACGCATGACGCTTCAACCCGCTTTTACCCTGGCCGTCCAGGATGCCCAACACAGTTTTCGTCGCCTGCTGAAAGCCATGAGCGAGCCGGGCGTGATTGTCTCGCTGCACCAGCTCTCTCAGGGCTGGCTGCCGCTGAACCTGGCGACCACCAGCGTGCTGCTGACCCTGGCCGACAACGATACACCGGTATGGCTTTCGGGCGCGCTGTCGAACGATATCGCCAGCCAGAACCTGCGTTTTCACACCGGCGCCCCGCTGGTTGAACAGCCGCAGCAGGCAATCTTTGCCGTGGCCGACGAACAAATCAGCCATGAACAGCTGAATGCCCTGAGCGAAGGCTCCGCCGTCGCCCCGGAAACCAGCGCCACGCTGATTTTGCAGGTCACCAGCCTGAGCGGCGGCCGCATGCTGCGCCTGACGGGGGCAGGCATCGCCGATGAGCGCATGGTTGCGCCGCAGCTGCCGGAGTGCATCATTCACGAGCTGACCGAGCGCCCGCACCCGTTCCCGCTGGGCATTGACCTGATCCTGACCTGCGGCGAGCGCCTGCTGGCCATCCCGCGGACCACCCACGTGGAGGTGTGCTGATGTACGTTGCCGTCAAAGGGGGCGAGAAGGCTATCGCCGCCGCCCATGCGCTGCAGACGCACAGACGACGGGGCGATGAACAGCTCCCTGAGCTGAGCGTGGCCCAAATCGAGCAGCAGCTAAACCTCGCCGTCGACCGGGTGATGACCGAAGGCGGCATCGCCGACCGCGAGCTGGCGGCGCTGGCCCTGAAGCAGGCCAGCGGCGATAACGTGGAAGCGATCTTCCTGCTGCGCGCTTACCGCACTACGCTTGCCAAACTGGCGGTAAGCGAGCCGGTGAACACGGCGGAGATGCGCCTGGAACGCCGCATTTCTGCCGTTTATAAAGACATCCCCGGCGGCCAGCTGCTTGGCCCCACGTACGACTACACCCACCGCCTGCTGGATTTTACCCTGCTGGCGAACGGCGAGATGCCACCGCTCAGCACCTCTGACGCAGAACAGGAACCGTCTCCGCACGTTTTCAGCCTGCTGGCGAAACAGGGCCTGGCGAAGGCGGAAGCGGATTCCGGCGCGCAGCCGGATGACATCACCCGCACGCCGCCGGTTTACCCGTGCTCGCGCTCGTCCCGCCTGCAGCAGCTGATGCGCGGCGACGAGGGCTATCTGCTGGCGCTAGCCTACTCTACCCAGCGCGGCTACGGGCGCAACCACCCGTTTGCCGCCGAAATTCGCAGCGGCTATATCGACGTCGAAATCGTGCCGGAAGAGCTGGGTTTTGCGGTGAACGTCGGCGAACTGCTGATGACCGAGTGTGAAATGGTCAACGGTTTCGTCGCCCCGGAAGACGAAGACCCGCACTTTACCCGCGGCTACGGGCTGGTATTCGGCCTCGGCGAGCGCAAGGCCATGGCCATGGCGCTGGTCGACCGCGCCCTGCAGGCACCGGACTACGGCGAGCACGTTGCAGGCCCGGCGCAGGACGAAGAGTTCGTGCTGGCTCACGCGGACAACGTTGAGGCCGCCGGTTTTGTCTCACACCTCAAGCTGCCGCACTACGTCGATTTCCAGGCCGAACTGGAACTGCTGAAACGCCTGCAACGGGAGCGCAAACATGGCTAACTTAAGCGGCTACAACTTTGCCTATCTGGATGAGCAAACCAAACGCATGATCCGCCGAGCGATACTTAAAGCGGTGGCGATTCCGGGCTATCAGGTGCCGTTCGGCGGCCGCGAAATGCCGATGCCCTACGGCTGGGGCACGGGCGGCATCCAGATTACCGCCAGCGTGATCGGCGAGGCGGACGTGCTGAAGGTCATCGACCAGGGCGCCGACGACACCACCAACGCCGTGTCGATCCGCAGCTTCTTTCAGCGGGTAACGGGCGTCGCGACCACCGAAAAAACCGAAGACGCGACGCTGATCCAGACCCGCCACCGCATTCCGGAAACCCCGCTGACTGAAGATCAGATTCTGATTTTCCAGGTGCCGATTCCGGAGCCGCTGCGCTTTATCGAGCCGCGCGAAACGGAAACCCGCACCATGCACGCGCTGGAAGAGTACGGTGTCATGCAGGTGAAGCTGTATGAGGATATCGCCCGCTTCGGCCATATCGCCACCACCTATGCGTACCCGGTGAAGGTCAACGGGCGCTACGTCATGGACCCGTCGCCAATCCCAAAATTCGATAACCCGAAGATGGACATGATGCCGGCCCTGCAGCTTTTCGGCGCCGGGCGCGAAAAACGCATCTACGCCGTTCCGCCTTACACCCGCGTGGAAAGCCTGGATTTCGACGATCACCCGTTTACGGTGCAGGAGTGGGACGAGCCGTGCGCCATCTGCGGATCCAAACACAGCTATCTGGATGAAGTGGTGCTGGATGATACGGGCAAACGGATGTTTGTCTGCTCCGACACCGATTTTTGCCGCCAACAGAGCGAGGCGAACGGCCAATGAAACCGCTGCTTTCGGTTAATAACCTGACCCACCTGTATGCGCCGGGCAAAGGCTTTAGCGACGTGTCGTTCGAGCTGTGGCCGGGTGAGGTGCTGGGGATCGTCGGCGAGTCCGGCTCCGGCAAAACCACCCTGCTGAAGTCCATCTCCGCGCGCCTTACGCCGCAACACGGCGAGATACTCTACCAGGGACACTCCCTCTTCGGCATGAGCGAGGCCGAGCGCCGCCGCCTGCTGCGCACCGAGTGGGGCGTGGTGCATCAGCACCCGATGGACGGCCTGCGCCGTCAGGTCTCTGCGGGGGGCAATATTGGCGAACGCCTGATGGCCACCGGCGCGCGCCACTACGGCAATATCCGCGCCACCGCCCAGCACTGGCTTGAAGAGGTGGAAATCCCCGCCTCGCGCATCGACGACCTGCCGACGACCTTCTCCGGCGGGATGCAGCAGCGCCTGCAGATCGCCCGCAACCTGGTCACCCATCCGAAGCTGGTGTTTATGGATGAACCCACGGGCGGGCTGGACGTCTCGGTGCAGGCGCGACTGCTCGACCTGCTGCGCGGCCTGGTGGTGGAACTGAACCTTGCGGTGGTGATTGTCACCCACGATCTGGGCGTGGCGCGCCTGCTGGCGGACCGTCTGCTGGTGATGAAGCAGGGTCAGGTGGTGGAAAGTGGATTAACTGACCGCGTGCTCGACGATCCCCACCATCCCTATACCCAGCTGCTGGTGTCGTCCGTGTTGCAGAACTAAGAGGCCAACATGATCCACGTACAAAACGTAAGTAAGACCTTTGTGCTCCACCAGCAAAACGGCGTACGCCTGCCGGTGCTGCAAAATGCCTCACTGGAGGTGAATCGCGGCGAATGCGTGGTGCTGCACGGCCACTCCGGCAGCGGAAAATCCACCCTGCTGCGCTCCCTGTACGCCAACTATCTGCCCGACGAAGGCCATATTCATATTCGCCACGGCGATGAATGGGTCGACCTGGTACAGGCCCCCGCGCGTAAGGTGCTGGAGGTGCGCCGCACGACGATCGGCTGGGTGAGCCAGTTTCTGCGGGTGATCCCGCGGATATCCGCCCTGGACGTGGTCATGCAGCCGCTGCTGGATCTTGGCGTGCCGCGCGAAACCTGTGCCGCCAAAGCCGCCAGCCTGCTGACGCGCCTCAACGTGCCGGAGCGCCTGTGGCACCTTGCCCCGTCGACCTTTTCCGGCGGCGAGCAGCAGCGCGTCAACATCGCCCGCGGCTTTATTGTCGACTACCCGATTTTACTTCTGGATGAACCCACCGCCTCGCTCGACGCTAAAAACAGCGCGGCCGTGGTGGAACTGATCGAGCAGGCCAAAGCGCGCGGGGCGGCGATCGTCGGGATCTTCCACGATGAGAGCGTTCGCACCCGCGTCGCGGACAGACTGCACCCGATGGGGACAAACGTATGATTATCAATAACGTCAAGCTGGTGCTGGATAATGAGGTGGTTGACGGCTCGATTGAGATCCAGGACGGAACAATCCGCGCGTTTGCTGAAACCCAGAGCCGCTCGCCCGAGGCGATGGACGGTGAAGGCGGCTGGCTGCTGCCGGGGCTGATTGAACTGCATACCGATAATCTGGACAAGTTCTTCACGCCACGGCCGAAGGTGGACTGGCCCGCGCATTCTGCGATGAGCAGCCACGACGCGCTGATGGTCGCCAGCGGCATCACCACCGTACTGGACGCGGTGGCCATTGGTGACGTGCGCGACGGCGGCGACCGTCTGGAGAATCTGGAGAAGATGATCAACGCCGTAGAGGAGACGCAAAAACGCGGCCTCAACCGCGCCGAGCACCGCCTGCACCTGCGCTGCGAGCTGCCGCACCACACCACCCTGCCGCTGTTTGAAAAGCTGGTCGGCCGCGAGCCGGTGTCGCTGGTCTCCCTGATGGACCACTCGCCGGGGCAGCGTCAGTTCGCCAACATTGAAAAGTATCGCGAATACTATCAGGGCAAATATTCTCTCAGCGATGCGGAGATGGCGCGTTACGAAGAAGAGCAGCTGGCGCTTGCGGCACGGTGGTCGCAGCCTAACCGTCTCAGGATTGCGGCGATGTGCCGGGACCGTAATATCGCGCTGGCCAGCCATGACGATGCCACACACGGTCACGTGCTCGAATCCCACCAGCTTGGCAGCGTGATCGCCGAATTTCCCACCACGTTCGAGGCGGCTGAAGCCTCCCGCAAGCACGGCATGAACGTGCTGATGGGCGCACCGAACATCGTGCGCGGCGGTTCACACTCCGGCAACGTCGCGGCAAGCAAGCTCGCGTCCCTTGGCCTGCTGGATATCCTCTCGTCCGACTACTACCCCGCCAGCCTGCTCGACGCGGCGTTCCGGGTGGCCGACGACGAGGGCAACCGCTTTACGCTGCCGCAGGCGATTCGCCTGGTGACGAAAAACCCGGCCTCGGCGCTTAATCTGCAGGATCGCGGCGAGATAGCCGAAGGCAAGCGGGCGGATCTGGTCCTGGCCCACCGCAAGGGCGAGCACGTTCATATCGACCACGTCTGGCGTCAGGGAAAGAGGGTGTTCTGATGGGAAGACTTATCTGGCTAATGGGGCCGTCCGGCTCCGGTAAGGACAGCCTGCTGTCCGCCTTACGGCAGCAGGAGCATCCGCAGCTGCTGGTGGCGCACCGGTACATTACCCGCGCGGCCAATGCGGGGAGTGAAAACCATATCGCCCTGAGCGAGCAGGAGTTTTTCACCCGCGCCGGGCAAAATCTGCTGGCGCTGAGCTGGCACGCCAATGGCTATTACTACGGAATCGGCATCGAGACCGATCTGTGGCTGCATGCGGGGTTCGACGTGCTGGTCAACGGCTCGCGGGCGCATCTTTCGCAAGCGCGCGCCCGCTATGGGGCAGCCCTGCTGCCGGTCTGCCTGCAGGTTTCACCGGAGGTCCTGCGCAGCCGGTTGCAGATACGGGGTCGTGAATCCGCCCGCGAGATCGACCAGCGGCTGGAGCGTGCGGCGCGCTACACCCCGTCCGACTGCCATATCCTTAATAACGACGGAAGTTTGCTACAGTCAGTCGAGACCTTTTTATCGCTTATCCGTCAGAAGGAGAAACAGCATGCCTGACTGCAGGCTTCGTCCCGCCACCGCCGACGATACGCAAATCGTCTATGCGTTAATCTGCGAATTGAAACAGGCGGAATTCGATCGCCAGGCGTTTCACGCGGGCTATCTTGCCAATCTGCAGGATCACAATATGCGCTACCAGCTTGCCGAGCTGGACGGGCAGGTCATCGGCATGATCGGCCTGCACCTGCAGTTTCACCTCCATCACGCGCGCTGGATCGGCGAGATCCAGGAGCTGGTGGTGATGCCGCAGGCGCGCGGGCTAAAAGTGGGCAGCCATCTGCTCGCCTGGGCAGAGGACGTCGCGAGACAGGCCGGCGCTGAGCTGACCGAGCTCTCCACCAGCGTGAAGCGCACCGATGCCCATCGTTTTTACGTCCGTGAAGGATATACACAGAGCCATTTTCGATTCACTAAACCGCTGTAGAGGTGTGTTATGAGTCTGACGATCGCGTTAACAGGAACCGGAAGCGCCCAGCTCGTACCGGTCTTTGGCTGCGACTGCGCGGCGTGCCGCCGGGCGCGCCTGCAGGAGACCTATCGCCGTCGCCCCTGTAGCGCGGTGGTCAAATTCAACGATGCGGTGACCCTGCTGGACGCGGGTATTCCGCACCTGATGGACGACTGGGCTGCAGGCAGCTTTCAGCAGTTTTTGCTGACCCATTACCATATGGATCACGTTCAGGGGCTCTTCCCCCTGCGCTGGGGCGTGGGCGCGACGATCCCCGTCTACGGTCCGCCGGATGAAGCGGGATGCGACGACCTGTTTAAACATCCGGGGATTCTGGATTTCAGCCATACGGTCGAACCCTTTGTCATGTTTGAGCTTCAGGGAATGCGGGTAACGCCGCTGCCGCTCAACCATTCGAAACTGACCTTCGGGTATTTGCTGGAGTCAGCCCACAGCCGCGTTGCCTGGCTGTCCGACACCGCCGGGCTGCCGGAAAAAACGGTGAAGTTCCTGCTTAACAATCAGCCGCAGGCGATGATTATCGACTGCAGCCACGAACCGCGCGACGAGACGCCGCGAAACCATTGCGACTTAAATACCGTGATGGCGCTAAACGAGGTGATTGGCTGCCCGCAGGTGATCCTGACGCACATCAGCCATCAGTTTGACGTGTGGATGATGGATAACCCGCTGCCCGACGGCATTGAAGCGGGGTATGACGGGATGGTGCTGGTCCTGGACTAGGTTTTCTCCCTCTCCCGTGGGAGAGGGTTGGGGTGAGGGCAACAGGCCGCACTTAGCCTCGATCGTAATCGTCTTCCAACCTGCGCTCGTCCTCTTCCAGACGACGTCTGTCGTCATCCAGCTGTCGCTGGCGCTCGTCTAAACGGCGGCGCCTGTCTTCGAGCTGCCGACGACGATCGTCGTACTGTCGACTGTCGATTTGACGGCTGCGGTCATAACGATCGTCGTCGTCATTGCTTCGGCTGCTGCTGGGGTTGTAGGCATCGTTGATCGCCTGCTGAATGTTGCCAATAGCATCATCAACAATGTCGGCATGAGCCAGTTGGCTGGTGAGAGACAGCAGACCAAATAACAGAGCAGTTGAGTAACGTTTCATAAGGCCAGACTCGCAGGTGAACTGGCCTTACGATAATCAACGGCAGGAAACGGGGGTAGCGGAGGAATCTCAAATTACCATTACCTTGCGCAGCGCCTGAGCCAGCTGCACCCGCGTAAACGGCTTGCGCAGTAACGGAACGTCCGGCAGCTGAGGATTATGCGTGGGCCGTAAATCCTGGCCGCTGATCAGCAGCACCGGAAGCTGCGGATAATGATTACGCACATGGCTAATCACCTCGGCTCCGCTCAGGCTTCCCGGCAACATCAGGTCGCTGATAAACATGCCAATATCCGGCGACGCCGCCAGCATGTTCAGCGCCTGCTCGCCGTTTTCCGCTTCGAGCGTCAGATAGCCAAGCTGGTGCAGCTGTTCGCACAGGGTCTGACGGACATCCGCCTCATCTTCCAGCACCAGCACCAGCCGCTCGCTATCGACGGAGGCGGTGGCAGATAATGCTTCATCAACTGCAGCAGCGGGCAGCGTCGAGCGCGGAAGGTGTAGCCGCACGGTCGTTCCCTGCCCCGGCGCGCTCTCGATCTCCACGCGACCGCCGGACTGGCGGACAAAGCCGTAGACCATCGACAGGCCCAATCCGCTTCCGCTCCCGGTCTGCTTGGTGGTGAAGAACGGCTCAAAGACCCGGGATTTGACCTCCTGCGACATGCCGCTGCCGCGGTCAATGACTTCCAGCGCCACCATGTCCTGCCTGCGTCCGTCGCTGCGGGTAACGCGCTGATTCCAGGTGCGAATTTTAATCACTCCGCTTTGCCCTTCCATCGCATCGCGCGCGTTCATCACCAGGTTGATGATGGCGTTTTCCAGCTGGCTGACGTCTATCCAGGCGGGCCATGCAGGGGATTGCGCTTCAATCTCCAGGGTCAGGGTAGCAGGCAGGGAGTGGCGCAGCAGTTCCCGGAGGTTCTCCAGCAGCGGCAGCATCTCTACAGCATGCGGGGTCAGGGATTGCTTGCGGGAAAACGCCAGCAGTCGCTGGGTCAGCAAGGCGCCACGCTCGGCCGCCTTTAGCGCCCGGGTAATGCGCGGCGCGTCTTTTGATTCAGGGGCGGTGAGCTCAAGACTGCCGATGATCACCGCCAGCAGGTTATTAAAATCATGCGCCAGCCCGCCCGTCAGCTGTCCGACGGCCTTCATCTTCTGGCTGTGCAGGAGCGCCTCTTCAAGCCCCTGACGCTCAATGCGGTCGATCTCCATCTGCGTTGTTTTTTCTTTCAGCAGACGCGTGGTGTGTTCAAGCGAGGCGGTGTTGCGGGCAAAAACGTTGAACGCGCGCGCCAGCTCGCCCAGCTCATCGCGCCGCTGCAGGGCGGGAACGGAGACATCCTGTTCGCCGTGAGCAAGACGCGACATCGCCCGGGAAATGGCCGTCAGGTTTGAGGCCAGATGGCGGTAGATATACCAGCAGGCACACCCGGTGATGATCAACGCCAGCACGGCGAAGATGCTGATAAATACGCTGATGGATTGTAGCTCGTGATGACTCTGGGCGGTGCGAAGCCGGGAGGCCTGCGCCACCTGCTCGACGTACTGATTAATGTCGCTGTTGAGGATCGCCACCAGCGCCTTGATGTGGAACATGTACCAGCTTATCGCCAGGTCGCTCTCTTCCAGCCGCTTCGACAGCGGGGCGAGCTGACCTAGCTCGGCATTAAAATCAGGCAGAACTTCCTTCACAACCGGCTGTACGGCACTCCGGGGCAGCGTTGCGGCCACCGCGTCCAGCTGCTGAACGGTCGCGCGCGGCGAAGGGGTATCAATGGCGGCGGCGATCAGCCGGTCCATCTCCATCAGCTGCTGCGCATTCGGTACGTTGCTGTCATAACGGCGGTTGATGTCCTGCAGATGGCGCAGGTAGCTCTGGCTTTGATACAGCGAGCTCAGCAGCGCGTTACGCTCCAGATGGCGTCGCTGTCCTCGCTCCAGCATCTCCGTCACGCTCTGCTGTAATTCATTACTTCTTTGAATAATACGCGCCACCAGGGCCGGCTCCTGCTGTGCCAGCGGTGCCTCCGCAAGCTGCTCCAGGGAGCGGCGCAGCGCCATTTGCGTCTGCTTCAGGCGCTCGGCTTCGCCTTTGTACTCGAGTGCCCCCACCACCTGCGAGAGCCGCACCGCCGCCGTCGCCACGTTGGCGGTATCGCGGGCCAGGTTCATGCTGCCGGTCATATCGTCCAGCGTTTGCTGCTGCACCTGCTCCTGGATTTGACTGGCGTGACGGAAGCCGAGCACCGCCACGCCGCTCACCATCAGCGTCACGGCGACCACCAGCAGATTGAAAATCAGCAGGCGACCGCGGGCGCTGGCGAAGAACGGGGGGCGGCGTGATGGCATGGATTGAGGCTCCTTTGCGGTTTGCTGCCCTCACCCTGCCCCTCTCCCACAGGGAGAGGGAAAAGGAAAATGTGATGGCGATTAGCTATTCATAACTATGACAAATATGAACAGCTTCTGACATTTTGCATTTACGCACCTGTGATGAAGTACAGAAATCGGCATTCACAGGAGATCCGCCATGAGCAGAACCCCGGTATTAGAGATGCGCAGCATTGCCAAAACGTTTGGCAGTTTCCACGCGCTCAAGGGCGTGGATTTGACGGTGTTTCCCGGTGAGATCCATGCGCTGATGGGCGAAAACGGCGCGGGAAAAAGCACGCTGATGAAAATCCTCGCGGGGGCCTATACCGCGACCGGCGGCGAGATCCTGATCGACGGCAAGCCGTTTCACATTAAAGGGCCGAAAGATGCGCTGGCCGCAGGCATCACTCTGATTTATCAGGAGATGCAGCTCGCGCCCAATCTGACCGTAGCCGAAAATATCTTCCTCGGCAGCGAGCTGTCGCGCGGCGGGATGGTGCAGCGCAAGGAGATGGCCGCCCAGGCGCAGGCGGTGATTGACCGCCTCGGCGCGCAGTTCAGCGCCACCGATCGGGTGATGAAGCTCACCATCGCCGAACAGCAGCAGGTAGAAATTGCCCGCGCGCTGCACCGCAACAGCCGTATTCTGGTGATGGATGAACCCACCGCCGCCCTCTCCTCCCGCGAAACGCATCGCCTGTTTGAACTGATTTTGCGCCTGCGCGATGAAGGGATGGCGATCATCTATATCAGCCACCGCATGGCGGAGGTCTATGAACTCTCTGACCGCGTCAGCGTTCTACGCGACGGGCAGTACGTCGGCAGCCTGACGCGCGACAAGCTGAACGCGTCGGAACTGGTGAAGATGATGGTGGGCCGCCCGCTAAGCGACCTGTTCAACAAGGAGCGTGATATCCCCCTCGGCAGCCCGCGTCTCAACGTCCACCACCTCACCGACGGTAAAAAAGTACAGCCGTGCAGCCTGCAGGTGCGTTCCGGCGAAATCGTCGGGCTGGCGGGCCTGGTGGGGGCCGGACGTTCCGAGCTGGCGCAGCTCATCTTCGGCGTGCGTAAAGCCACCGGCGGCATGATTGAGGTCGACGGCGAGCCGGTGGTGATCCACTCCCCGCGCGCGGCCATCGAAAACGGCATCGGTTTTCTCACCGAGAACCGCAAGGAGCAGGGGCTGTTTCTGGAGCTGGCGGCGCAGGAGAACATCACCATGGCGACGCTTGAGCGCGACGCCACCTTCGGCATGTTAAACCGCAAAAAAGCCCAGTCGATTTCCGATGACGCCATCGCCCTGCTTAACATCCGCGTGCCCCATGCTCAGGTGCGCGCGGGCGGGCTTTCCGGCGGAAATCAGCAGAAGCTGCTCATCTCCCGCTGGGTGGCGATTGGCCCACGCATTCTGATTCTGGACGAACCCACGCGCGGCGTGGACGTCGGGGCGAAAAGCGAGATCTACCGCATCATGAACCAAATGGCCCGCAAAGGGGTGGCGATTTTGATGATCTCCAGCGAGCTGCCGGAAGTGGTGGGGATGAGCGACCGGGTGTACGTGATGCGCGAAGGCAGCATCGCGGGCGAGCTTCACGGGCGCGACATCTCTCAGGAAAACATCATGACGCTGGCAACCGGCGTAAACGACACTCATCATCAGGCGGTGTAACCATGACACATTCAACCAGTCCGCAGCAGGTGGCGAAATCCGCTTCCGCAAAAAAAATGCTGATGAGCGATCTGATGCAAACGGTCGGTATCCTGCCGATTCTGATCCTGATTGTGGCAGTTTTTGGCTTTATTGCGCCCAACTTCTTCACCGAGAGCAACCTGCTCAATATCACCCGTCAGGCGTCGATCAACATCGTGCTCGCGGCGGGAATGACCTTCATTATCCTGACCGGCGGGATTGACCTCTCGGTGGGGTCGATTCTCGGCACCACGGCGGTGGCGGCGATGGTGGTGTCGCTCATTCCCGAATTCGCCGGGCTATCCATTCCGGCCGCGCTAATGCTCGGCATGGTGCTGGGCCTGTTCAACGGGGCGCTGGTGGCCTTTGCCGGGCTGCCGCCCTTTATCGTCACGCTCGGCACCTACACGGCGCTGCGCGGCGCGGCCTATCTGCTGGCCGACGGTACGACGGTCATTAACTCCAACATCAACTTCGAGTGGATCGGCAATAACTACCTCGGCCCGATCCCCTGGCTGGTTGTCATTGCCCTTGCGGTAATTGCGGTGTGCTGGTTCATCCTGCGCCGCACCACGCTCGGCGTTCACATCTACGCCGTGGGCGGCAACATGCAGGCGGCGCGCTTAACGGGGATTAAGGTCTGGCTGGTGCTGCTGTTTGTCTACGGCATGAGCGGCCTGCTCTCCGGCCTCGGCGGCGTCATGAGCGCCTCACGCCTCTACAGCGCTAACGGTAACCTCGGCACGGGTTACGAGCTGGATGCAATTGCAGCGGTGATCCTCGGCGGCACCAGCTTCGTCGGCGGGATCGGCACGATCACCGGCACGCTGGTCGGTGCATTGATCATCGCCACCCTCAACAACGGCATGACGCTGATGGGCGTCTCCTATTTCTGGCAGCTGGTGATCAAAGGGGCGGTGATCATCATTGCGGTGCTGATCGACAAATACCGTACCCGACACCATCAAAGTGCATAACAACAATACCCTACGAGTGAGGAAGACAAGATGCGTTTGAAACCCTTAGTAACCGCGCTCTGTGCTGGCGCGCTGCTTGCCGCAACGCCGTTTGCGCAGGCAAAAGATCTGAAGTCCATTGGCGTGACGGTGGGTGACCTGGCCAACCCGTTCTTCGTGCAGATCACCAAAGGTGCCGAGCTGGAAGCGCGCAAGCTGGCGGGGGATAACGTCAAGGTGACGCTGGTCTCCAGCGGTTACGATCTGGGCCAGCAGGTGGCGCAGATCGACAACTTCATCGCCGCGAAGGTGGACATGATCATCCTCAATGCCGCGGACTCCAAAGGGATCGGCCCGGCGGTGAAGCGCGCGAAGGACGCCGGGATCGTGGTCGTGGCGGTTGACGTCGCGGCGGAAGGGGCTGATGCCACCATCACCTCCGATAACACCCAGGCGGGTGAGATGGCCTGTAAGTACATTACTGACCGCCTGAAAGGGAAAGGCAACGTGGTGATCATCAACGGACCGCCGGTCTCAGCGGTGCAAAACCGCGTGGAAGGGTGCCAGACGGAGTTCAAAAAACATCCGGATATCAAGGTGCTCTCGGATAACCAGAACGCCAAAGGCAGTCGTGAAGGCGGCCTGGAAGTCATGACCTCCCTGCTGGCGGCCAATCCGAAGATCGACGGCGTGTTTGCGATTAACGATCCGACCGCGATCGGCGCCGATCTGGCCGCGAAGCAGGCGCAGCGCAATGAGTTCTTTATTGTCGGCGTGGATGGCAGCCCGGACGGTGAGGAAGCGCTGAAGCGCGAAAACTCCCTGTTTGTCGCGACCCCGGCGCAAGATCCGCAGGTTATGGCGGCAAAAGCGGTGGAGATCGGCTATGACATTCTTCAGGGCAAACCTGCGCCGAAAGAGCCTGTGCTGATCCCGGTGACGATGATCGATAAAAAGAACGTCGGCACGTATAAGGGGTGGACGGTTAAATGATCCTTTTCCCTCTCCCACAGGGAGAGGGAACTGTTTTCAAGGAGTCCCCATGAAACGCTCCGACATCAATGAAATTCTCGGCCACACGCGGCAGTTTTTCTCCATGCACGACGTGCATCTCCCACCTTTTGCCAGCTTTCCGCCAACAAAATGGCAGCAGCTTGACCAGGCCGCATGGCAGGAAGTGTTCGACCTCAGGCTCGGCTGGGACGTGACGGCGTTCGGCGGCAACAGCTTTGCCGCAGAGGGCCTGACGCTGTTTACCCTGCGCAACGGCTCGCCCAACGGCGTACCTTATGAAAAATGCTATGCCGAAAAAATCATGCACGTGCGCGACGGCCAGGTGACGCCGATGCATTTTCACTGGCGTAAGCGAGAAGACATTATCAACCGGGGCGGCGGGAACCTGATTATTGAGTTATGGAATGCCGGGGCGCATGAAGAGACGGAAAACACCGACGTGACGGTCACCGTCGACGGCTGCCGTCAGACCCACGCTCCCGGCAGCCAGCTGCGCCTGCTGCCCGGGGAAAGCATCTGCCTGACGCCCGGCCTTTACCACAGTTTCTGGGGCGAACGCGGCTTCGGTGACGTGCTGGTCGGGGAAGTGTCCTCGGTCAATGACGATGAACACGACAACCACTTTTTGCAGCCCGTTGCCCGCTATAACAACATCGAAGAAGACGAACCGGCGCTGCTGGTGCTGTGCAACGAGTACAACCTGTTTCGGATATAAGGGGTAAATAATGCCATTAATTTCTCTTGCCGACGGTCTTGCGCACGCCAGACAGCACCGCTACGCGCTGGGCGCGTTTAACGTGCTCGACTCCCACTTCCTGCGCGCGCTGTTCGCCGCCGCAAAGCAGGAACGCTCGCCGTTTATCATCAACATCGCCGAAGTGCATTTTAAGTACGTGTCGCTGGATTCTCTTGTCGAAGCGGTTAAGTTCGAAGCCGCCCGTCACGATATTCCCGTGGTGCTCAACCTCGACCACGGCCTGCATTTTGACGCCGTCGTGCGCGCCCTGCGCTTAGGGTTCAGCTCGGTGATGTTCGACGGCTCTACGCTGAGCTACGAGGAAAACATCCGCCAGACGCGGGAAGTGGTGAAAATGTGCCACGCGGTCGGCGTGTCGGTGGAGGCGGAGCTGGGCGCGGTCGGTGGCGATGAAGGCGGCGCGCTTTACGGACATGCGGATGAAGCCTTCTTCACCGATCCGCAGCTGGCGCGCGAATTTGTTGATTCAACCGGCATCGATGCGCTGGCCGTCGCCATCGGCAACGCGCACGGCAAGTATAAAGGCGAGCCGAAGCTCGATTTCCCGCGCCTGGACGCCATTCGCCAGCAGACGGGGCTGCCGCTGGTTTTACACGGCGGCTCCGGGATTAGCGATGCTGACTTCCGCCGCGCCATTGAGCTGGGCATTCATAAAATCAATTTCTATACCGGGATGTCGCAGGCCGCGCTCGCCGCCGTGGAGCAGCGCATGGCTAACCGCCAGCCGCTGTACGACGAGTTTGCCGAGCTGCTGCTGGGGATAGAAGAGGCGATTACGGATACGGTCGCCGAACAGATGCGCATCTTCGGCAGCGCGGGGCAGGCATAATGGAACGTAAAGGCATCATCGCCGCAGGCAATATGCTGGTGGACCACGTCCACCAGATCGTGCAGTGGCCGGAGCGCGGCTGGCTGGCGGAAATCACCCACAGCGAACGCTCAACCGGCGGCGCGCCGCTCAACGTCCTGCTGACGCTGGCGAAAATGCACGTTGGCCTGCCGCTGCAGGCGGTGGGGCTGATTGGCGAAGATGGCGACGGGGACTACATTCTGGCAATGCTCGACCAGTACCACGTCAACCGCCAGCGCGTTCAGCGCACCACATTTGCGCCAACCTCCATGTCGCAGGTGATGACCGATCCCAGCGGACAGCGCACCTTTTTCCACTCGCCGGGGGCCAACCGCCTGCTGGATCTACCCGCCTTCGATCGCTTAGACGGATCGATGAAGATCTTCCATCTCGGCTATCTCCTGCTGCTCGACAGCCTGGATATGCCCGATGACGAATTTGGCACCCGCAGCGCGCGGCTGCTGGCGCAGATGCGTGACCAGGGGTATGAAACGTCGCTCGATCTGGTTTCCCGCAAGGGCGACCCGCGCTATCAGCCGCTGGTGCTCCCTGCCCTGCGACATCTCGACTATCTGGTAATTAACGAGCTGGAGGCCGGTGAGTTTAGCGGCCTGACAATGCGTGACGAAAACGACGCCCCGCACGTTGCCCATATCGCCGACGCCGCGGCGCAGCTGCTGGCGGCCGGGGTACGCCAGCGGGTGGTGATCCACTGTCCGGAAGGAGCATGGGGAGAAGCACATGGTGAAGAGGGTCGCTGGATCCCGTCATGGATGCTGGAGCAGGAAGAGATTATCGGCAGCGTCGGCGCGGGCGATGCCTTTTGCGCAGGCTTTTTATACGGCTGCCATGAATCGCTGCCGCTAACAGAGAGTATTTATCTGGCACACGCCTGCGCGCGAGCAAGCCTGCTGGCCGCCAATGCGATTGATGGCGCAAAAACGCTGGCCGAGCTGCAGGCGTTTATTCGCGAGAGTGTTTAATTTAACAATAATTGCGATTTTTCATTACAGATCTATGAATTTTACATCTCCGAACTACACTCTCTCCATCTGGCATATTCGGCGTGGGCAGCACTCTGTCCGCACGCTTTTCCGAAATGAGATAGAAAGAGGACAAGGGAAAAATGTTCGCAGCCATCATCATCGGTATTTTCATTATCAGCGTTATTTATGCGCATTCACGCGGCAAAGAAAAACAGACGCTTTCCCGTCAGCTCTTCGACCATTCGACGTTCATGGCGCCCATCAATATGTTTATGACGGCTTTTTCTTCCCTGCCCGCCAGGCAGCCTTTCTTTGAAACAGAACGTTTTCCTGAATTAAATAAGCTGACGGAAAACTGGCTGATTATTCGCGAAGAGGCGCTGCGTTTGCAGCACCATATTAAGGCGGCGGAAAATAATAACGACGCCGGCTTTAACACCTTTTTTAAACGCGGCTGGAAACGGTTTTACCTGAAATGGTATGCCGATGCCCATCCCTCCGCGCAGTCTTTATGCCCGGTGACGACCCGGCTGGTGAGTGAAATCCCCTCGGTGAAGGCGGCCATGTTTGCCGAGCTTCCGGCGGGTGCAAAGCTTGGCAAGCACCGGGACCCGTACGCGGGCTCGGTTCGTTACCATCTGGGCTTATTCACACCGAATGACGACCGCTGCTTTATTGAAGTCGACGGGCAGCGCCACAGCTGGCGGGATGGTGAAGCCGTTATTTTTGATGAGACCTACGTCCACTGGGCAGAGAATAAATCGGATCAAACGCGCATTATTCTCTTCTGCGATATTGAGCGTCCGATGAAATGGCGCTGGGCGCAGGCGGTTAACCATTGGGTGGGGACCACGCTGATGTCTGCAGCCAGCTCACCGAATGACGAGAATGACAGCACCGGCGGCATAAACCGCATTTTTAAATACGTTCATGCGGGCCGCGAGCGGGGGCAGCGTCTGAAAAAAAGAAACCGTAAGGCCTATTACGCCCTCAAGTATCTGTGCATCATCGCAATTTTTGCCGCCATCATTGTTCCGGCAATAACGTAAGCCTTATGCCGCCTGCTCGGGCCGGCTCACGTCGGTGGCAAACACGTAACCCAGCCCGCGAATGGTTTTGATGAGCGCAGGCTGATGCGGGTTAGCCTCTATTTTCCGGCGCAGGCGCATGATCAGCACGTCAATCGTGCGGTCGAACACGTCGGCGCTTTCGCTGTGGGTCAGCTCAAGCAGCCTGTCACGGCTTAGCACCCGACGGGCATTCTGCGTGAGCGCCAGCAGCAGGCCATACTCGCCCTGGGTTAAGGGGACGGGATTACGCTGCGGATCGCTCAGCTCGCAGCGGGTGGTATCAAGCGTCCATCCGTTAAACGCAATGCCCGCAACGGGCGCTGCGGAGGGATCCGCAGCCAGCACGCCCGTACGGCGCAGTACCGCTTTTACGCGGGCGACCACCACGCGCGGGTTGAACGGCTTGCCAATATAATCGTCGGCCCCCATCTCCAGCCCCACCACCACGTCTGACTCGCTGCCCAGGCCGGTTAACATCACAACCGGTAGCGCCGGACGCTGCTTTTGCAGCTGCAGCAGAACCTGCAGTCCATTAATATCCGGCAGCATCATATCCAGCAGTACCAGCGCGATATTTGGCTCCTGTTGCACCTGCCGCAGTGCATCCTGGCCGTTATGGCAGACAAGCACGCTAAAGACGTGCTCGCTCAGCACGTCCTGAAGCAGTTCGCAGACTGCCGTATCGTCATCAACCACCAGAATCGCCGGTTTCATCGTATGCTTCCGTCAGGGGATTATGTTAAGTCTGAACTATTCTGCCGTCGGCTCCAGTCAAAAGGTTTTTTCAGTGACGGAAATTCAACCCATGTCACATCCGCCGCCCTGTCGACACGTCAATTTTGACGATTGACTGCTTTTTGTCAGGGTTTTCACCCCGGATGGGCCGTAAAGTCAGGGGATACCCATACAAAAAACATGGCATAGAAGCTGCATAGTGGGTGCGAACGATTCGATTAACTGGAGCAGACTGATGAAAAAAGTCGTCACGGTTTGCCCTTATTGTGCCTCAGGTTGCAAGATCCACCTGGTGGTCGATAACGGCAAAATCGTCCGGGCGGAGGCCGCACAGGGGAAAACCAATCAGGGCACGCTGTGCCTGAAAGGTTACTACGGCTGGGATTTTATTAACGATACCCAAATCCTTACCCCGCGCCTGAAAACCCCTATGATCCGCCGCGAGCGCGGCGGCAAGCTGGAAGCCGTCTCCTGGAACGAGGCGCTGGATTACGTCGCCGCGCGCCTGAGCGCCATCAAGGCCAAGTATGGCCCGGATGCCATCCAGACTACCGGCTCTTCCCGCGGGACGGGAAATGAAACCAACTATGTGATGCAAAAATTCGCGCGCGCCGTTATTGGTACTAATAACGTCGACTGCTGCGCTCGCGTCTGACACGGCCCATCGGTTGCAGGTCTGCACCAGTCGGTCGGTAACGGCGCAATGAGTAACGCCATCAACGAGATAGATAATACCGATCTCGTCTTCATCTTTGGTTATAACCCGGCGGATTCTCACCCTATCGTCGCGAACCACGTTATTCGCGCTAAACAGAATGGGGCGAAAATCATCGTCTGCGATCCGCGCAAAATTGAAACCGCGCGCATTGCGGATATGCACATTGCATTGAAAAACGGCTCAAACATCGCGCTGTTGAACGCAATGGGGCACGTCATTATTGAGGAGAACCTGTACGACCAGGCGTTTGTCGCGACCCGTACAGAAGGCTTTGAAGAGTATAAGAAAATAGTCGAGGGCTATACGCCTGAATCCGTCGAAGCGATAACCGGTGTCAGCGCACAGGAGATTCGTCAGGCGGCCAGAATGTATGCCGGGGCAAAAACCGCCGCCATTCTCTGGGGTATGGGCGTAACCCAGTTCTACCAGGGCGTGGAAACCGTGCGCTCGCTCACCAGCCTCGCGATGCTGACCGGTAATCTGGGTAAAGCCCACGTTGGCGTGAACCCGGTGCGTGGTCAGAATAACGTGCAGGGCGCCTGCGATATGGGCGCGCTGCCGGATACTTATCCGGGCTACCAGTACGTGAAGTTTCCGGAAAACCGCGCCAAGTTCGCGAAGGCCTGGGGCGTGGAAAGCCTGCCGGAACACACCGGGTATCGCATCAGCGAGCTGCCGCACCGCGCGGCGCATGGCGAAGTGCGTGCGGCCTACATCATGGGTGAAGATCCGCTTCAGACCGACGCCGAGCTTTCTGCAGTGCGTAAAGGGTTTGAGGATCTGGAGCTGGTGATTGTCCAGGATATCTTCATGACCAAAACTGCGGCGGCGGCGGATGTGATTTTACCGTCGACCTCCTGGGGCGAGCATGAAGGCGTCTATACGGCGGCGGACCGCGGCTTCCAGCGCTTCTTCAAGGCGGTCGAGCCGAAGTGGGATCTGAAAACGGACTGGCAGATCATCAGCGAAATCGCCACCCGCATGGGCTACCCGATGCACTACAACAACACCCAGGAGATCTGGGACGAGTTGCGCAGTCTGTGTCCGGACTTCTACGGCGCCACCTATGAAAAAATGGGTGAGCTGGGGTACATCCAGTGGCCGTGCAGGGATGAGTCAGAGGCCGATCAAGGCACGTCCTATCTCTTTAAGGAGAAATTCGACACCCCGAACGGGCTGGCGCAGTTCTTCACCTGCGACTGGGTCGCGCCGATCGATAAACTCACCGACGAGTATCCGATGGTGCTCTCCACCGTACGTGAAGTGGGCCATTACTCCTGCCGCTCAATGACCGGTAACTGCGCCGCGCTGGCCGCGCTGGCGGACGAACCGGGCTATGCGCAAATCAACACCGCAGATGCTGAACGCCTTGGTATTGAGGACGAAGCCCTGGTGTGGGTGAACTCGCGCAAAGGGCGGATCATCACCCGCGCGCAGGTCAGCGATCGCCCGAACAAAGGGGCGGTCTATATGACCTACCAGTGGTGGATTGGTGCCTGCAACGAGCTGGTGACGGAGAACTTAAGCCCGATAACCAAAACGCCGGAGTATAAATACTGTGCCGTCAACGTTGAGCCGATTGCGGATCAGCACGCGGCGGAACAGTACGTGATAGAGGAATATAACAAGCTGAAATCCCGACTGCGCGAAAGCGCAATCGGTTAAAGCCGTTAATTGAACGTTGAATAAAGGGAGTGATATATTCACTCCCTTTTTATTTCCAATTAATTCATAAGAAATAGAAATTATTATTTTGTAAAGCGGCTCGCAGAAATAATGTAATTTACGCAGAATAGAATTACATCTTTGCATTTTAATTCAGAGGGATAAGATGTGCGGCGGGTGCTTAAGACTTTCTGTCTTGAGCATTGTTGAGGGACAGAAAGTGGAAAGCCCCGGGAAATTTTCATTTACCCGAGGCTACTCCCTCAACTCCCAACAGGTTGAGAGTAGCCTCTTATTCTTTTTTTGACAAGGAGTAAAAGGCATGACGCCATTAAAAACTGCGTTAGGCATCGTCTTTATTGTTTGCCTGACGATAGTGATTTTTACCTTTATTACTCGTGGTAAGCTCTGCGAGTTCTCAATAAAGAGTGAGCATCAGGAGGTGGCGGCAAAATTAGCCTGCAACGCAGGCTAATCTCTACGGGCGGAACAACGGTTCCGCCCGGCTTGTAGGATGCTGGGGTCTTAATGCACCCGTTTTTTTCTTTTGCGCCCGCGATTATACTGCGCGGCGTGTACCCAGATGATAAGAGTCCATGAAAGCCATTTTTCTGTTGTTATTGTTTTTAACGTCCTTTGCCCGCGCGGATGAGATAGGCAGCCAGTATCGGAAACAGGCGGAAGCCGGCGATGCCCGCGCCCAGTATTATCTTGCCGATACGTACTTCAGCTCCGGCGACAGCAAGCAGGCCGCGCTGTGGGCCGAGAAAGCCGCGAAAGGCGGCGATGTCGACGCCATGGGGTTGCTCTCGCAAATCCTCTTTACGCAAGGTGATTACGCACAGGCCAAAGCCCTGGCCCAACAGGCAAACATTGCTGGCAGCAAACGCGGTGCGATCATGCTGGCGCGCATTCTGGTGAATACTCAGGCGGGGAAAACTGACTATCCCCAGGCCATCAGACTGCTGCAAACGGCGACCGAAGATATCGACAGCGACTCTGCGGTCGATGCCCAACTGCTCCTGGGGCTGATTTATGCCAACGGCGGTGAGGTAGCGCAGGATGACGTGCAGGCTGCCTCCTGGTTCAAGCGGAGTTCAGCCCTTTCGCGTACCGGCTATGCCGAGTATTGGGCTGGGATGCTGTTCAGGCAGGGTGAGAAAGGCTTTATCACGCCCAATAAACAGAAATCACTGTACTGGTTGAACCTGAGCTGTACGGAAGGGTTTGATACGGGGTGCGAAGAGTTTGATGCGTTGAGCGGGGAATAAAATCCCCTCACCCTAACCCTCTCCCCAAAGGGGAGAGGGAAGACAACGTTACATTACTGGTCAGCAGTCTTATCAAAACGACCCAGCACCTCGCGTTCATACGCCAGCGCCTTTTTACGATCGAATTTGTGTTCCCATTTGGCTATAACCAGCACCGCCAGCGCATTACCCACCACGTTCAGCGCCGTACGCGCCATGTCGAGGATACGGTCCACACCGGCGATAAAGGCCAGACCTTCCAGCGGAATGCCTACGCTGCCCAGCGTCGCCAGCAGCACCACGAACGAAACGCCCGGTACGCCTGCGATACCTTTAGACGTCACCATCAGCGTCAGTACCAGGACGATCTCCTGCCACAGCGACAGGTCAATGCCGTACAGCTGGGCAATAAAGATAGCGGCGATACTCTGGTACAGCGTGGAACCATCCAGGTTAAAGGAGTAACCGGTCGGCACCACGAAGCTGGTAATAGAGGCAGGCGCGCCGTAGGCTTCCATCTTCTCAATAATACGCGGCAGCACGCTCTCAGAGCTTGCCGTGGAGTAGGCCAGAATCAGCTCATCTTTCAGGATACGGATCAGGATCCAGATGCTCAGCCCGCACAGACGCGCCACGATGCCCAGCACCACCAGTGCGAAGAACAGGATGGCGAAGTGCACCAGGATCACCAGCTTCGCCAGCGGCCACAGGGAGGCAAAACCGAAGTTCGCCACGGTGACGGCGATAAGCGCAAACACCCCTACCGGCGCGTAACGCATTACCATGTGGGTCACTTTAAACATGGTCTCGGAAATAGAGCGGAACACGGTCACCAGCGGTTCACGGTGCGTCGCGGGCAGAGAAGAGAGCCCCAGACCAAACAGTACCGAGAAGAAGATGATCGGCAGCATTTCGCCCTTCGCCATCGACGCCACGATGTTGGTCGGCACCAGCGACAGGATTGTGCCCATCAGGCCATGCGCATGGCTCTGCACGTCAGCGGTCGTACTTTGGTATTTCGAAATATCCACCGTTGCCAGCTGCGACATATCGATCCCGGAACCCGGCTGGAACACGTTCGCCAAAGTGATACCAAGAATGATCGCAACCGTAGTGATCACTTCGAAATAGATAATGGTTTTTGCACCAATACGACCTAACTGCTTCGCATCGCCGACGCCCGCAATACCGACCACCAGCGTCGAGATCACAATCGGAACCACAATCATCTTGATCAGATGAATGAAGATATCCCCTGCCGGTGAGAGCAGGTTCGCAATCAGCCATTCGCGGCTGTCGCTGTGATAGTGAAGGTAACTGCCCAGCAAGATGCCCAGCACAAGGGCGATTAAGATCTGCCAGGCAAGGCTGACTTTAACGTTTTTCATAGAAACTGACTTCCTCAATGAAGCGCCTTATTCACTCAAACTGCATGAATATGGAGACATACTGAAAGGGTATGAATTGTGTTGCGTTGGTTTATGGGATTTTTTAACGCGGCGTATGAGTATCATTTGCGCGACCTGTTGCGCAAGCCTTAAAGAACGACGCGTTTCACTCACAAAAGCGACGATGACGGCAGTTTGTTCTAATTCTGATAAATAACCTTTTGTTATAAAAACGCTTTTTTAAACATAAATGTGAATAATCGTCAGCATAAATTATTTTCCTTCAAAGATTCATTCGCTCAATTTTCATACTCTTCAAACAATGCGTGATCTGCAGCCCAAATAATAAACAAAGCTTGTAAAGCCCCTACAATTAACGTTTTTGCGACATATTATTAACATCTTACAAGGAGAAAAAAAGCCATGAGCCAAATACACAAACATGACATTCCCGCAAATATTGCGGACCGTTGCCTGATCACCCCGGAGCAGTACCACGAGAAATATCAGCAATCTATCACCGCCCCGGACACCTTCTGGGGTGAGCAGGGTCATATCCTTGACTGGATCAAACCTTACCAGAAGGTGAAGAACACCTCCTTTGCGCCCGGCAATGTCTCCATTAAATGGTATGAAGATGGCACCCTGAACCTGGCGGCGAACTGCCTTGATCGTCACCTTGCCGAGCGCGGAAACGAGACGGCGATTATCTGGGAAGGCGATGATGCCTCCCAGAGCAAACACATTACCTATAAAGAACTGCACCGCGACGTGTGCCGCTTCGCCAACGTCCTGCTGGAAAAAGGCATTAAAAAAGGCGATGTGGTCGCTATCTATATGCCGATGGTGCCGGAAGCGGCGGTAGCCATGCTGGCCTGCGCGCGTATTGGTGCGATCCACTCCGTTATCTTTGGCGGTTTCTCACCAGAAGCGGTTGCGGGCCGTATTGTCGATTCCAGTTCAAAACTGGTGATCACAGCCGATGAAGGCGTGCGCGCCGGACGCGGAATCCCCCTGAAGAAAAACGTCGACGAAGCGCTGAAAAACCCGAACGTCAAAACGGTCAGCAACGTTATCGTCCTTAAGCGTACCGGCGGCAAAATCGACTGGCACGAGGGGCGTGACCTGTGGTGGAGCGACCTGATTGAAAAAGCGAGCGACCAGCATCAGCCCGAAGAGATGAACGCAGAAGATCCGCTCTTCATTCTTTACACCTCCGGCTCGACCGGTAAGCCGAAAGGCGTGCTGCACACCACCGGCGGCTATCTGGTCTACGCGGCCACCACCTTCAAATACGTCTTTGATTACCATCCGGGCGACATCTACTGGTGTACAGCCGACGTGGGCTGGGTTACCGGACACAGCTACCTGCTGTACGGCCCGCTGGCCTGTGGCGCAACGACGCTGATGTTTGAGGGCGTACCGAACTGGCCGACTCCGGCGCGGATGTGTCAGGTAGTCGACAAGCATCAGGTCAATATTCTCTACACCGCGCCAACGGCGATCCGCGCATTAATGGCGGAAGGCGATAAAGCCATCGAAGGCACTGACCGCTCTTCATTGCGCATCCTCGGTTCCGTGGGTGAGCCAATCAACCCGGAAGCCTGGGAGTGGTACTGGAAGAAAATCGGCAACGAGAAATGCCCGGTCATGGACACCTGGTGGCAGACCGAAACCGGCGGCTTTATGATCACCCCGATGCCGGGCGCCACTCAGCTGAAAGCGGGCTCGGCAACCCGTCCGTTCTTCGGCGTGCAGCCTGCGCTGGTGGATAACGAAGGCAACCCGCTGGAAGGCGCCACCGAAGGCAACCTGGTGATCACGGACTCGTGGCCGGGTCAGGCGCGTACCCTGTTCGGCGATCACGATCGCTTCGAGCAGACCTACTTCTCGACCTTTAAAAACATGTACTTCAGCGGCGACGGCGCGCGCCGTGATGAAGATGGCTATTACTGGATTACCGGACGCGTGGACGACGTGCTGAACGTCTCCGGCCACCGTCTGGGCACCGCGGAGATTGAATCTGCGCTGGTGTCGCATCCGAAGATTGCCGAAGCGGCTGTTGTGGGCATTCCGCACAACATTAAAGGCCAGGCGATTTACGCGTACGTCACCCTGAACCACGGGGAAGAGCCGTCGCCAGAGCTGTATACCGAAGTGCGCAACTGGGTGCGTAAAGAGATTGGCCCGCTGGCCACGCCGGACGTGTTGCACTGGACCGACTCTCTGCCGAAAACCCGCTCCGGCAAAATTATGCGTCGTATCTTGCGCAAAATCGCGGCAGGGGACACCAGCAACCTCGGTGATACCTCAACGCTCGCGGATCCTGGCGTGGTGGAAAAACTGCTCGAAGAGAAGCAGACCATCGCAATGCCTTCCTAGTGATTTCTCCCTCTCCCCTCACCCTCTCCCCATAGGGGAGAGGGGATAAAAACAAACCAACCTTACCTTTGGAGACTCTGTGATGAATGACCATATTTGTCAGCAGATAGAGAATAGTGCGCACTACAGGGAGCTCGTCGATAAGCGGCAACGGTTTGCCTTCACCCTTTCCATCATCATGCTGATTATCTATGTCGGCTTTATTCTGCTGATTGCCTTTGCGCCGCACTGGCTGGGCACCCCGTTACACGAGGGTACCAGCGTGACGCGCGGTATCCCCATTGGCATTGGCGTGATCGTGATTTCATTTGTGCTAACCGGCGTCTACGTCTGGCGCGCGAACGGTGAATTCGATCGTCTTAATAAAGCGGTACTGCAAGAGGTAAAAGCATCATGAAGCGAGTCCTGACGGCGCTAGCCGCCACACTTCCCTTTGCCGCCCACGCGGCGGATGCCATTACCGGCGAGGTACAGCGCCAGCCAACCAACTGGCAGGCGATTGTGATGTTCCTGATTTTCGTGGTGCTGACGCTGTACATCACTTACTGGGCGTCGAAACGCGTGCGCTCCCGTAACGATTACTACACCGCAGGCGGCAATATTACCGGCTTCCAGAACGGGCTGGCGATTGCGGGTGACTTTATGTCCGCCGCCTCGTTCCTCGGGATCTCCGCGCTGGTGTACACCTCCGGCTATGATGGCCTGATCTACTCCCTCGGCTTCCTCGTCGGCTGGCCGATCATTCTGTTCCTGATTGCCGAGCGCCTGCGCAATCTGGGCCGCTATACCTTCGCCGACGTGGCCTCGTATCGCCTGAAGCAGGGGCCGATTCGCACCCTCTCCGCCTGCGGCTCGCTGGTGGTAGTGGCGCTGTACCTGATTGCGCAGATGGTCGGCGCGGGTAAATTGATCGAACTGCTGTTCGGCCTGAACTACCACATCGCGGTAGTGCTGGTGGGCGTGCTGATGGTGATGTATGTGCTGTTCGGCGGCATGCTCGCCACCACCTGGGTGCAGATCATCAAAGCCGTTCTGCTGCTGTTCGGCGCCAGCTTTATGGCCTTTATGGTGATGAAGCACGTTGGCTTCAGCTTCAATAACCTGTTCACCGAAGCGATGGCGGTCCACCCGAAAGGGGAAGCCATTATGAGCCCGGGCGGGCTGGTGAAAGACCCTATATCTGCACTCTCGCTTGGTCTCGGCCTGATGTTCGGTACCGCGGGTCTGCCGCATATACTGATGCGCTTCTTCACCGTGAGCGATGCGCGTGAAGCGCGCAAGAGCGTCTTCTACGCTACCGGCTTCATGGGCTACTTCTATATTCTGACCTTCATCATCGGCTTTGGCGCGATCATGCTGGTGGGGGCGAACCCGGCGTTTAAAGACGCGGCGGGCGCGCTGATTGGCGGTAACAACATGGCGGCGGTGCATCTGGCGGACGCGGTGGGCGGCAACCTGTTCCTCGGCTTTATCTCCGCCGTGGCCTTCGCCACCATTCTTGCGGTGGTTGCGGGTTTAACGCTGGCCGGCGCGTCGGCGGTTTCGCATGACCTCTACGCCAACGTCTTCCGCAAAGGCGCAAGCGAGCGCGATGAACTGAAGGTCTCGAAAATTACCGTGCTGGTGCTGGGCGTCGTGGCGATTCTGTTGGGCATTCTGTTCGAGAAGCAAAACATCGCCTTTATGGTGGGGCTGGCCTTCTCGATTGCGGCCAGCTGTAACTTCCCGATCATCCTGCTCTCCATGTACTGGTCGAAACTGACCACCCGTGGGGCGATGATTGGCGGCTGGCTGGGGCTGCTGACGGCGGTGATCCTGATGATTCTGGGCCCAACCATTTGGGTGCAGATCCTCGGTCACGCAAGCGCCATCTTCCCGTATGAATACCCGGCGCTGTTCTCTATTGCCGTGGCGTTTATCGGTATCTGGGTCTTCTCGGCCACCGACAATTCGCCGGAGGGTAACCTGGAGCGTGAGAAATTCCGCGCCCAGTTTATCCGTTCACAAACCGGTCTCGGTGTTGAGCAGGGCCGCGCGCACTAAGCCTTTCTCCCCGGTCATTCTGGCCGGGGAGCTTAAAACATCACCCACGCCACCAGCGGCGCAACCAGCACCATTACCACGCCCGACAGCATCATGACCAGGCTCGCGACAACGCCCTCCTGCTGGCCCAGCTCATAGGAACGTGCCGTGCCCGCGCCGTGCGACGCCGCGCCAAACCCCGCGCCTTTGGCCATTCCTTCCCGAATAGAAAGCCGCAGAAAGAGCATATCGCCCACCGCCATCCCAAAGACGCCCGTCACCACCACAAACAGCGCCACCAGGTCCGGTTGTCCGCCGAGGGGTTTAGCCGCCGCCAGCGCGAACGGCGTGGTCACCGAACGTACGGCCAGGCTGCGCTGAATTTCGTCGGGCAGCGTAAACAGCCGCGCCAGCCAGACGGAGCTACAGACCGCGACCACCGTGGCGGTAATCACGCCGGCGCTGAGCGACATCCAGTGGCGTTTGATAATCGCCAGATTGTCGTAAACGGGCACGGCAAAGGCGATGGTCGCCGGGCCGAGCAGCCACAGCAGCCAGTGGGCTTCACCAATATAGTTTTGCCAGGAGATATGGCCGAAGACCAGCATCAGCACCAGCAGGATCGGCGTAAAGACCAGCGGCATCAGCGGCAGGGCATGAAAACGGCGATACAGCCGCTTGTTGGCAAAGTAGATCCCGAGCGTCGCGATCAGGCACAGGACGCTGATCTGAAAGTTAGTCATGTTTGTGCCTGCTGATTTCAAACCGGTACACTTTATCCACAACCCAGGCGGTCGCCCCCAGCACCATCAGCGTACTCAGCGCGATGACCGCAAAGATTCGCCAGCCGTCCACCATCAGCAGCTGCGCATAGTTCACCACCGCCACCACGGCAGGGACAAAGAACAGCAGCATCTCCGCCAGCAGCCAGCGCGCCCCGGCGCGCACCCAGTTAAGGGGGATCACGCGACAGAGGATGAGCGTCAGCATCAGCAGCATCCCCACCAGGTTGGCAGGCAGCGGCAGGTGGAGCCAGCCGACAAGATATTCGGCGAAAACAAACAGTCCCGCGTAGAGCAGTACCTGAACCGGGACCTGGAGTCGTTGTACAACGGCAGGCGTAACACGGCTTAACGCCACGGCCATGGGGGTTTTCCTCAAAAATGAGACGAAGCGCCAGTATAGTGAGCGCACGGTGTGGACTGAAATGAATTAAAATCATCAAAGGTATAGTTTCGAGGAATAATCATGGACATAAGAACGCTGCGCTATTTTGTCGAAGTGGTTCGTCAGCAAAGTTTTACCCGCGCAGCGGAGAAGTTGTTTGTTACCCAGCCCACCATCAGCAAGATGCTGAAAAACCTCGAAGATGAACTGAACTGTACCCTGCTGATCCGCGACGGGCGCAAGCTGCTGCTGACCGACACCGGACGCGTGGTGTTCGAGCGTGGGCTGGCGATTCTGGCGGAGTTCCGCCAGCTGAAAGCAGAGCTGGACGATATTAATCATCTGACCAAAGGGGTGCTTCGCCTCGGCATTCCACCGATGGTGGGGATGATGATGGCCGGGCCGATTAGCCTGTTTCGCCAGCGCTATCCCGGCGTAGAGCTGAAGATTTCAGAGTTCGGCGGGTTAACCGTCCAGCAGGCCGTCACTAACGGCGAGCTCGACGTGGCCATGACTGCCCTCCCCGTTGAGGAAGAGAGCGGCCTGGCGACGCTTCCGCTCTTTAGCCACCCGCTGTGCGTGCTGGTTCCCCGCTCCGGCGACTGGCTGAAGTTAAACTCGGTGAAGCCTGAACTGCTCGGCGAGCATCCTCTGCTGATCTACAACGAAGACTTCGCTCTCAGCCGCCAGCTGATGACGCTGTTTAACCAACATAACGTCAAGCCGCGCATTGCGGTGCGCAGCGGACAGTGGGATTTCCTGGCGGCGATGGTGCAGGCCGGCGTGGGGATTGCCATTCTGCCGCAGCCGATTTGCGAGCGTCTGGATAAAAACACGCTGCGCTGGATCCCACTGGAGAGCGATCTACACTGGCAACTGGGCATGATCTGGCGTGAAGGGGTCTATTTGTCGCAGAGCGCGCAGGCGTGGCTGCAGTGTTGTGAGGGGTTTTGGGTGCCCACACCCTAACCCCTGGGCTCGATCGGTTCCCTCTCCCCTGTGGGGAGAGGGCTAGGGTGAGGGGCAAAAACAGCGCTACTGATTCTCTATCAACAGCGCTTCCAGCAGGTCCAGATCGTGCAGCAGCTTTTGCAGCGTCTCGTTGCTGATCTGGCGCGTGGCGCGCAGGTGGTACAGTTCGGCACGCTCTGAGCGCAGCGCTGCCAGACGGAACCGGCGTTCCAGGTTCTCCTCCTGCAGCGAGCTTTCCACATCGTTACGCCCGTCAGCGCGGCGGCGAAGGTTACCAATTACGCGGGAACTCACTTCCGTCAGCAGCTGATTATCGATGTTCTCTTCCGCATCCGCGGCCAGACGCTCTTCCATTTTCTGGATGGCGACAATGGCCACTTCGGCGGTGGCGGCACGCGCAATGCGCTCTTCCTTGTGCTGCTGGGTCGAATCGCCGACATCAATATGCTGCAGCAGGATCGGCAGCATAATCACGCCGACAAACAGTGAGAAGAGAATCACGCCCGCCGCCAGGAAGACCAGCTCGTAGCGCGCCGGGAAGACATCGCCTGTCGGCAGCAGCAGCGGAATGGAGAGCACACCGGCAAGGGTGATCGCCCCGCGTACGCCCGCAAAAGAGGCAATCAGCAGTTCACGCGTTGTCCACGAGCCGAACTCCATCGGTTTTTTCTTCAGGAAGCGGACGCTGAAGTTTTTCATCGTCCACAGCCAGCCGAAACGAACCAGCATCAGCGCCAGGTAGATCAGCACGATGTCGGTAAACAGCATCCAGACCTCAACGTTCGGGTCGGCCTCCGCCGCCACCAGCGAGGACTCCATAATGCCAGGCAGCTGCAGGCCCAGGAGCAGGAACACCATGCCGTTAAAGACAAACTCCAGCATGGCCCAGGTGCTGTTTGCACGCAGGCGCATGGCCAGCGGCGCGCGGCGCATTACGCCGGAACGGGTAATGGTCATCCCTGCCGCAACCGCTGCCAGAATGCCCGACACGCCGATATGTTCGGCAATCAGATAAGAGGCAAACGGCAGCAGGAACAGCAGTACGATCTGCGTAGCGGGTTCATCGCCGCCCCAGCGGCTGAGGAAGCGCAGCGAGCGGCCGTACAGCCAGCTCACCACGAAGCCTGCGAGAATACCGCCAATCGCCACCTTGAAGAATTCCAGCGTTGCGCCGCCGACGGTAAAGACCATCGTACCCATCGCTACGGCCACGGCAAACTTCAGGGCGACCAGGCCGGAGGCGTCGTTCATCAGCGCCTCACCCTGTAAAATCCCCATGATTTTCTTCGGAATACGGCCTTCACCCACAATGCCGGACAGCGCCACGGCATCGGTTGGCGACAGCACGGCGGCCAGCGCAAAAGCCGGTATTAACGGAATGCCCGGCACCGTCCAGTAGATCAGGAAACCAATCCCGACGACGGTGACCACCACCAGCGCAAGCGCCAGGCCGAAGATCTCTCGCCCGTGCTCAAGGAATTCGCGCGTGGGCGTTTTCCAGCCATCGGCAAACAGCAGTGGCGGAATAAACAGCACGAGGAACAGTTCGGGGTCAAATTCCACGTGCAGGCCAAACGTCGGCCACGCCAGCAGCGCGCCGATGGCAATTTGCATTAATGGCAGGGGGACCTGAAAGGGCAGTACGCGTGTAACCACCCCGGATAGCGAGACCACAAGGGTCATGATGAGTATTGTGAAGAAGATTTCCATGCGTTCCCTGTTTGCTGTGTTGCTTATGTACTCCGGAAGGCGTCGTGCCTTTTATTCTATCTTCCCCAGAGTAACGCAAAAGGCAACAGGATGAGTCCTGAAAATAAAAACGGGCGGCCTGAGCCACCCGTTTTCGCATCAAAGGACAACTTAGATTGCCCAGCCGCCCGCGTAGAACGCCACCAGCGCAACGGCGATAACAACGGTGCCAACGTTCAGCTTGCGCCATTCACCGGAGACCAGACGACCGATCACCAGCGACGCGAAGCCGATCATAATGCCGGTCACGATGTTACAGGTCAGTACGATGAAGACCGCAGTAATCAGGCCAGACATCGCGTCCACAAAATCCGCAAAGTCGATTTTCGCCACGTTGCTCAGCATCAGCAGGCCAACGTACATCAGCGCTGGCGCGGTCGCGTACGCCGGAACCAGGTACGAGAGTGGAGAGAGAAACAGGATCAGCATGAACAGCACGCCGACGGTGATCGCCGTCAGGCCGGTTTTACCGCCTGCCGCCGTACCCGCCGCGGACTCGATGTATACCGCCGCAGGCGCCGCACCCACCAGACCAGAGAAGACGCTGCTCAGGGAGTCAGTGGTCAGCGCTTTGCCGCCGTCAATAATCTGACCGTCTTTATCCAGCAGGTTCGCCTGACCGGCCACCGCACGAATAGTACCGGTCGCGTCAAACACGGCGGTCATCACCAGCGCCAGCACGCTTGGGAGGATCACCGGGTTCAGCGCGCCAACGATATCCAGGCTGCCAATCAGGGAGTTGCCTTTGTCATCGCTCAGCGACGGCATGGCGAAAATGCCGGAGAAGTGGACGTTCGGATCGAAAATCAGGCCCACAATCGACACGCCGATAATGGTCAGCAGAATGCCGCCCGGGACTTTCAGTTTTTCCAGACCGATAATCACCGCCAGGCCGATCAGCGACATGATCACCGGGAAGCTGGCGAAATGGCCGAGCGCCACCGGCAGGCCGTCCAGCGGGTTCTTGATGACCAGACCGACGCCGTTGGCGGCGATCAGCAGCAGGAACAGGCCGATGCCGATGCCGGTACCGTGCGCCACGCCCTGCGGCAGGTTTCGCAAGATCCAGCTACGGATGCCGGTCGCTGAAATAATGGTAAACAGCACACCCATCAGGAACACGGCGCCCAGCGCAACCGGTACGCTGATGTGCTGACCCAGCACCAGGCTGAACGCGGTAAACGCGGTCAGGGAGATGGCGCAACCAATCGCCAGCGGCAGGTTCGCCCACAGGCCCATCACGATAGAGCCCACGCCGGCCACAAGACAGGTCGCTACAAAGACAGCCGCTGGCGGGAAGCCCGCTTTGCCCAGCATGCCCGGCACAACGATGACGGAATAAACCATCGCCAGAAACGTTGTCAAACCAGCAACGATTTCCTGACGCACGGTGCTGCCGCGGGCCGAAATTTTAAACATGGCGTCAAGTGAACCGCCAGTACGCGCAGATGGCGTAGACATAGAAAACATCCCCTGAGAGTTTTTTAGGAAGTCCGTAAGCGAGGTGGAGACGCCACTGCCAGCTAAACGTCAAATCCTTGTGTTGCGTTTGCGACGAAAGGGCGTCACAAAAAAAGCAAACGTTTAGCTCCGCGCTTACAAACGGGTGGTCAAATTAAGGCAAACGATTATCCAGCCTAATCCCCGCCCTTTTCAACTGAACTTTATCGTTTTTCGCTAAAATTCACTTATGACGCTGAAGAAATAAACAGAGGATGCGCAAACGTTATCGTCAATGCGCAATTTGTTTACATTTAATCCTCACCCGGGATGGATAACGGCCCCCCTTGCTCCAGAGTTCTTTGCCAGCCAGGGCTGTTCTCAACCTTACTTTTCCATGCCTGAATATGCGGCAGGTTGTTAATACCGCCGCGCGCCAGCAGGGCAAAAATCGGAAAGCTCATCTGGATGTCGGCCATGCTGAGCGTATCCCCGGCAAACCAGCTGTTTTTAGCCAGATGTGATTCAATAAAGCGCGCATGGGTTTCCAGCTGGCGGTTGAGGTACGCTTTCTGCACCCCCTGCCCCAGCGCTTTCCCCAGGGTTCGGATACCAAACGGCACCGGCGGTTTTCCGAGGCTGCTGAAGACCAGCTTCATTAACAACAGCGGCATCAGCGATCCTTCCGCGTAGTGCAGCCAGAAGCGGTACTGCACCTTATGCGCCGGATCTAAAGGCTTAAGCCGCGACTCGGGATCGTAAGTTTCCTGCAGGTACTCCAGAATGGCGCCAGACTCCGCAAGGATCAGCCCGTTATCTTCGATAACCGGTGATTTACCCAACGGATGTACCTTTTTGAGAGCCTCCGGCGCCAGCATGTTTTTTTGGCGCTGATAGTGAACGATCTCATAAGGCAGGCCGAGTTCTTCCAGCGCCCAGATCGCGCGGTGCGAGCGCGACTGGTTAAGGTGGTGTACCGTGAGCATGGCTTTCTCCTGTTATTCATACTTTTTAACTATAGAAAATTGAACAACACCGCGAAAAAAATTCGGCTAAAAACCGATCAGCGACGCTGGCGAAAAAACGGGTCTTGCATAGAATTAAAGTGTCAGCACAATCCGGAACCTCCCCAACCAGCTCGACACTGAGGGGTGCTGACGTCGGGGGAAACCCTCCCGTGAACCAGCGGGATAGAGTGAAAGACAAAGACCGGGAAAAACTAAAGCGCCCTTATGTGGCGCTTTAGTTCTTTATGTGCTTTTTGCCGCGCAATCTCAATCCTCTTCCAGCAGCCGCGCCCCCGTCCCCTGCTCGCCCAGTTTGTCGCCGGGGTTACGCAGCGGGCAGTCGCTGCGCGACAGGCAGCCGCAGCCGATGCAGCCATCCAGCTCGTCACGCAGAGCGACCAGCGTGTGAATACGCCTGTCCAGCTCTTCACGCCACTGGGACGACAGCTCTTTCCACTCTTTCGGACTCAGCGTATGCCCTTCCGGCAGCACGCCAAACGCCTCGCCGATCGTGGCCAGGGGAATTCCGATTCGTTGCGCAATTTTGATTATCGCCACGTAGCGGAGCACGTCGCGCGTATAGCGACGCTGGTTACCCCCGTTACGGATGCTCTTGATTAACCCTTTGCTTTCATAGAAGTGGAGCGCCGATACCGCTACGCCGCTTCGCTTTGCCACTTCGCCGGGGGTTAAAAGCGCTTTTATTCGCGGCAATCTCTTTTCCATAAAACCTCTTTACCTCAAGTTAACTTGAGGAATTATACTCCCCCGCAGAGAAAACGACGAATTAACCGAGATAGTTGTATCTACAGAGGGGCAACCTTATGTCGCATCAGCAGATTATTCAGACGCTTATTGAATGGATTGATGACCATATCGACCAACCGTTGAACATTGATGTGGTCGCTAAAAAGTCGGGCTATTCGAAATGGTATTTACAGAGAATGTTCCGCACGGTCATGCATCAGACGCTGGGTGAGTACATTCGCCAGCGAAGACTTCTGCTGGCAGCGCAGGCGCTACGCTCAACGCAGCGGCCCATTTTTGATATCGCGATGGATCTTGGCTATGTGTCGCAACAAACCTTTTCCCGCGTGTTTCGCCGCGAATTTGACCGTACGCCGAGCGACTATCGCCACCAGTTGAATTAATCACTCTCAGTGCAAAGGCTGCTGCTGCCAGGTCATAAATTCCTGGGGCGGCATCGCTTTCGCGAAGTGCCATCCCTGACAAAACTGGACGCCGCGCTTCAACAGCCAGCTCACCTGCTCTGCCGTCTCTACCCCTTCCGCAATGGTTTTCAGGCGCAGGCTCTGCGCCATCTCGATAATATGCTCGGCGATCAGGTGGCTGGTACTGTTGGTCGTTAAGGTATCGATAAACGATTTATCGATCTTCAGGATATCCACGTTCAGCGAGTAGAGGTTGTGCAGGTTCGAGTAGCCGGTACCGAAGTCATCGATCGCGACTTCATAACCAGCCTGACGGAAAGCCTGAATCACCGGCGTGGTTTTTGGCACATCGATAAAACCACGTTCCGTCACTTCAATTTTGATTTGCTGCGCGCGGACGGCGTAGTGGCGAGCCTTGTCGGAAATCATGGCGATCAGCCGCGAGGAGTGGAAATCCGTGGCCGACAGGTTAATCGAAATATAGAGATGCGGATGCTCCGCCAGGAAATGGCCCAGATCGTTGAACACCTCCTCAACGACATAGTCCGTAATCCGCTCGCTCATTCCCTCATTTTCCGCCAGCGGAATAAACTCAGCCGGGCTCATCACCTGCCCGTTAAAACCCGGCCAGCGTAACAACGCTTCCGCACCCACACACTGGTTGTTCTTGATATCAATAATCGGCTGATAGTGGACGCAAAGCTGTCGCTTGTTCAGCGCCCGGTGCAGTAAGCGCCCCGGCGAATTAAGCTCACGATGGGTACGGGACCATACCAGCAAAATAATAATGCTGCAGATCATGCCCAGCGGTAGCGTCAACGTCGCCTGGTGATAAAGCGTTTCATAAAAGCGTTTATTCGATGTCGACACAATGGCCGCAATAGGTCTTTTGGGGGACGTTACGATCGTATAAAAGCGGTTATCTTTTTGAAATACCGATTCCTTATCTCGAATCATCGAATTTAATAAAGAAACATTGGCTTTCTGGCTAACCGAAAAGAAAGCATTGGTTACCGTGTCGTACACACCCCACGAGAGAGAATGATCCGCTGACATGACTTCGCTGTATGAAAGCGGATTGACGACCACCACATAATTTCCGCGCTGCATATATGTCATTTTATAGCCAGTATAAAATGGGGTATCGCGATAATAATAGATAGCGACGTCAGGTTTACGCGTGTAATTAGCGACAGGAATGGCGTAGGGATGATCCGGTGTAAAAACGGTCGAACAAAGAAAATTCTGACCTTCAGCGTAAATTAAATCGGCGACAAACAGGCGGCCACGAACAACGTTCAGCATATATTGACGGTGTCCCGGCGTGCAAAGCTCACCCTGATATTTTTCAGCCTCGTCCCGGGCCAGCTCAACCTGTTGAATAACCAGCTCTGTTTTGTCTAAAGCCAGTTCAGCAAATGTGCGTAGCTGTGCGCTTGTTTCAGACACGGCGCGTAGCTGGGCAAACCATAGGGCAAGCATCACCGGCAGCATAACTACCATGATGATCCCTACCACCCTGAGCATTTTGCGCCGCGCGCTACGATTCATTTCCCGCCCTATATCCCTGCATGTTGTACGCCTGTAGTAATGAAGGCCGGATGCTTTGTTAAACAGGTGATTACGTTGCATGAATCATGCAAAGTTAGCAACTGACTTTTAGTATTAAAAATCTTAAATTTCGTTATGACGATAATATTTTCCCGTAAGTTAAACTGTAAGTATTCGTTCCGTTTCAATTAAGGGAAATAATTATCCAGCCCGCCGGGGCCGACGGAAAGATAACACAACAGACGATCGTTGATTAAGCCAAACGTCTAACAGCATGAAAAAAGTACAACATCGTCATGACGTTTTATGCTATTTGCTCCAGGTACTGTGTTTGATGATTTATAAATAATCGGTCTTTACCACACTATTTTCAGTAATGGCGGAGAATAACGCCCCTGTTATAAAAACCGAATTTGCGGTATCCCCACTTGCCCGACGGGCGTTTCCGGCACGTTGTGGGTTCATCTCCTCATGCGCCGAGGCTGGTCCTGCCTACAGAATCGCTTTTCCTGGGGAATAAAATCCTCTTTTTTGATCGCACAGGCACTGGCGAATAAATCATCAATTGTGATATAGTTCACACATATTTTGTAACGAGAAACACTGTTTCATGCAGTTCGTCTGATTTGTAGAGGATGGGTTTTATGGCAACCATTACTACCAGCATGGTTCTCATGCGCTGGCCTTTGTTAAGTGCGGTACTGATGTTTTTAGCCAGCACGCTGAACATTCAGTTTCGTAAATCTGACTATGCGGGTCTTGCTGTCATCAGCACCCTGCTGGGGCTGGGTGCGGCCTGCTGGTTTGCAACGGGTCTGCTTGGTATCACCCTGCTGGATATGGCCGCCGTCTGGGAAAATATTAAAGTGGTGATGGTTGAGGCGATGAGCCACACGCCGCCAGACTGGCCGATGGTGATTACCTGATCCCTTACGGAATAAAAAAACCCAGACGATGGTCTGGGTTTTTTGTTTTAGCACGCGGGAATCAGAACGGAATGTCGTCGTCGAAATCCATTGGCGGTTCGTTAGACGGCGCCGGAGCAGACTGCTGCTGCGGACGAGACTGTGCGCCGCCGCTGAACTGGTTGCCACCCTGCGGCTGCTGAGGCTGACCCCAACCGCCCTGCTGCTGGCTCTGACCGCCACCTGCAGGTGCGCCACCGCCCTGACGGCCCCCCAGCATCTGCATGGTGCCGCCGACGTTAACCACGACTTCAGTCGTGTACTTCTCAGCACCGGACTGATCGGTCCATTTGCGGGTACGCAGCTGGCCTTCGATATAGACCTGAGAACCTTTACGCAGATATTCTCCGGCCACTTCGGCCAGTTTGCCAAACAGCACAACGCGGTGCCATTCGGTCTGCTCTTTCATCTCACCGGTCGCTTTATCACGCCAGGATTCGGAAGTAGCCAGCGTAATGTTGGCAACTGCGCCACCACTCGGCATGTAGCGTACTTCCGGGTCCTGGCCCAGATTACCGACGAGAATCACCTTGTTTACGCCTCTGCTGGCCATGTTCGTGTCTCCTGAATACGTTTCTTAATAGTGTAAACGCGCGAGTGTACCATTTCCATGCTGCACTTTGATAGTTGCGTAGCACGTTCCAGAGTTCTCCCGCAACTCAACATTGTTACACAGCGAATCAGAAAATGCATTCCAATACTGTATATTCAAACAGGTCAAATTGTGTCATAATTAGCCGTTTCTGACAGCCGTTTGTCCTTCAAACAAACCAGGCAATCCGTGTTCCAACCGGGAAAGGTGAATGGATAAGATCGAAGTTCGGGGCGCCCGCACCCACAATCTCAAGAATATCAACCTGATAATCCCTCGCGACAAACTCATTGTCGTGACCGGGCTTTCGGGGTCTGGCAAATCCTCACTGGCTTTCGACACTCTGTATGCCGAAGGACAGCGTCGTTACGTTGAATCGCTCTCGGCGTACGCTCGTCAGTTCCTGTCGCTGATGGAAAAACCGGATGTCGACCATATTGAAGGGTTGTCACCTGCTATCTCTATTGAGCAGAAGTCCACGTCGCATAACCCGCGCTCAACGGTCGGTACCATTACCGAAATTCATGACTACCTGCGTCTGCTGTATGCCCGCGTGGGCGAGCCGCGCTGCCCGGACCACGACGTCCCGCTGGCGGCGCAAACCGTGAGCCAGATGGTCGATAACGTGCTGTCGCAGCCGGAAGGCAAACGCCTGATGCTCCTTGCGCCAATCATCAAAGAGCGTAAGGGCGAACACACCAAAACGCTGGAAAATCTGGCAAGCCAGGGCTATATCCGCGCCCGTATCGACGGCGAAGTGTGTGACCTGTCCGATCCACCAAAGCTGGAGCTGCAGAAGAAGCACACCATCGAAGTGGTGATTGACCGCTTTAAGGTGCGCGACGATCTCGCCACGCGCCTGGCGGAATCCTTTGAAACGGCGCTGGAACTCTCTGGCGGCACGGCCGTGGTCTCCGACATGGACGATCCAGAAGCGGAAGAGCTGCTCTTCTCCGCCAACTTTGCCTGCCCGATTTGCGGCTACAGCATGCGCGAGCTGGAACCGCGCCTGTTCTCCTTTAACAACCCGGCGGGCGCGTGCCCGACGTGTGACGGCCTGGGCGTGCAGCAGTATTTCGATCCGGATCGCGTGATCCAGAACCCGGAACTGTCGCTGGCGGGTGGCGCCATTCGCGGCTGGGACAAGCGTAACTTCTACTACTTCCAGATGCTGAAATCGCTGGCAGAACACTACAAGTTCGACGTTGAAGCGCCGTGGGCCAGCCTGAGCCCGAACGTGCACAAAGTGATCCTGTTCGGTTCCGGTAAAGAGCACATCGAGTTCAAATACATGAACGATCGCGGCGATACCTCCGTGCGTCGCCACCCGTTCGAAGGGGTGCTGCACAACATGGAGCGCCGCTACAAAGAGACCGAATCCAGCGCGGTGCGCGAGGAGCTGGCGAAGTTCATCAGCAACCGCTCCTGCGCCACCTGTGAAGGAACGCGCCTGCGCCGCGAAGCGCGCCACGTGTTTGTGGAAAACACGGCGCTGCCGACCATCTCAGACATGAGCATCGGCCACGCGATGGACTTCTTCAATAACCTGAAACTCTCCGGCCAGCGCGCGAAAATTGCCGAAAAAGTGCTGAAAGAGATTGGCGATCGCCTGAAATTCCTGGTGAACGTCGGCCTGAACTACCTGACGCTATCCCGCTCGGCAGAAACGCTCTCCGGCGGTGAAGCCCAGCGTATTCGTCTGGCGAGCCAGATTGGCGCGGGTCTGGTAGGCGTGATGTACGTACTGGATGAGCCGTCCATCGGCTTGCACCAGCGCGACAACGAGCGTCTGCTCGGCACGCTGGTCCACCTGCGCAACCTCGGCAACACGGTAATCGTGGTCGAGCACGATGAAGATGCGATCCGCGCGGCTGATCACGTGATCGATATTGGTCCGGGCGCAGGCGTACACGGCGGACAGGTGGTTGCAGAAGGGACGCTGAAGGACATCATGGCGGTGCCCGAATCGCTGACCGGTCAGTACATGAGCGGCAAGCGTAAGATTGAGGTGCCAAAACAGCGCGTAGCGGCAGATCCTGAAAAAGTGCTGAAGCTGACCGGCGCGCGCGGCAACAATCTGAAAGACGTCACCCTGACGCTGCCTGTTGGCCTGTTTACCTGTATCACCGGCGTATCCGGTTCCGGTAAATCGACGCTGATCAACGATACGCTGTTCCCGATTGCGCAGACGGCGCTGAACGGCGCGACGCTGGCCGAGCCGGCGCCGTACCGTGACATCCAGGGGCTGGAGCATTTCGATAAAGTTATCGACATTGACCAGAGCCCGATTGGCCGTACCCCGCGCTCTAACCCGGCAACCTATACCGGCGTCTTCACGCCCGTACGTGAACTGTTTGCCGGTGTGCCGGAAGCACGCTCCCGCGGCTATACGCCAGGACGTTTCAGCTTTAACGTACGCGGTGGCCGCTGCGAAGCGTGCCAGGGCGACGGTGTGATCAAGGTTGAGATGCACTTCCTGCCGGATATCTACGTGCCGTGCGACCAGTGCAAAGGCAAGCGCTATAACCGAGAAACGCTGGAGATTAAGTACAAAGGCAAGACCATCCACGAAGTGCTGGACATGACCATCGAAGAGGCGCGCGAATTCTTTGATGCCGTTCCTGCGCTGGCGCGTAAGCTGCAGACGCTGATGGACGTGGGCCTGACCTACATTCGTCTGGGGCAGTCGGCAACTACGCTGTCCGGCGGCGAAGCGCAGCGCGTGAAGCTGGCGCGCGAGCTGTCAAAACGCGGCACCGGTCAGACGCTCTACATTCTGGACGAGCCGACCACCGGCCTGCACTTTGCCGATATCCAGCAGCTGCTCGACGTGCTGCATCAGCTGCGCGATCAGGGCAACACTATCGTGGTCATCGAACATAACCTGGACGTGATTAAAACCGCGGACTGGATTGTCGATCTCGGCCCGGAAGGCGGCAGCGGCGGCGGTGAAATCCTCGTCTCAGGTACGCCAGAGACGGTTGCAGAGTGCGAAGCCTCGCACACCGCGCGCTTCCTTAAACCGTTGCTGTAATTGTCACACGGAGAGCTGCTGTCGGGTCGTTTCCGGCAGCAGCTCAACCGCCTGCTGATAGGACGCGTCCACCAGGTAGTAAATTTGCGAGCCTGGAATCGATCCATCCAGATAGACGGTGCTCCAGTGCGCCTTATTGAGGTGCTTGCTCGGCCTCACGTCATCATGCTGTTGACGTAGCAAATCCGCCAGTTCAGGGCTGGTTTTCAGCGACGCCGCCGGACGGCCTTCCACCTCTTTCACCATCGCGAACAGCACATCCCCCACCTTAACCTGCGTGGCTTTCCAGTCGCTATGGACGCTCTGCTCCGCGCCGGGCTTGCTCATGCAGTACTGAAGTATCTCCGAAATTGTCATCTTTATTCCCCTTGTAGCGTGGCGATAATTTTACGCGAACCACCGTGAATGCGATGCTCTCCCAGCCAGATCCCCTGCCACGTTCCCAACAGCAGCCGCCCGTTGTGAACCGGCAGCATAAGCGATACGCCCAACAGGGAGGATTTAATATGCGAAGGCATATCGTCTGCCCCCTCATAGTCATGCTCATAAGGAGCGTTGTCCGGGACGCTCTTCAGAAAATGGTGCTCCATGTCTGACCGGACGGTGGGATCGCAATTTTCATTAAGCGTGAGAGAGGCAGACGTGTGCTGAAGGAGCAGATGCAGCAAACCCGTTTTGACCCGCGGCAGGTCGCGGATTTGCCCGATGACTTCGTCCGTCACCAGATGAAATCCGCGTGGTTTAGCGCTTAAGGTCAGGGTCTGTTGATACCACATGTGCTGCTCCGTAATGAAAGATGAATCTTTCTAAGTGTGCAGCAAGAAGGCGAAAGGTAAAACCCGCAGCGACGAGATTTGCTTAAAAAAGAGTCAAACTCGTCGCCTGCGGTTTAATACTCAGAGTTCACAATGACCTCTTCGCCAAACTTTCCGGCCATCGGCAGCGGTCGATAGGTCGAGTTAGAGGCACGCAATACCCTGATCCCTCTGGCACCCACGTCATGCGCGGCAGTGATGTCGTTATCCGAATCGCCGTAGAATACTTTGATATTTTTCTTTTCCAGCCACTGGGTTTTGGTGTTTTGCCCTTCTTTGTCACCGGCAAAAATCACCGGATTCATGCTGGCTACCGGGATCTGAAAATCATCCTGCAGGGTTTTGGAGACGGTTTCCGTTTTGGTCTGACTGCGGCCGGTCACAAAGTAAATGCTGTCCCCGCGCTTCACGTGCATGGCAATAAGCGCCCGGGCAACCTCTTTCGGGATGCTGAATTCGTCCCAGCCGTTATTCATTTTTTCCCAGAATTCCGGGTTCTTCAGATACGCTTCGCTGTCGGGCGAATACATTTTTTTTCCGCGCCAGAAGCCCGGGCTGGAGAAGAGAACGGTATCGTCAATGTCAAAACCCACGGCCATTGGCGCACGGCCCATCAGGCTGTTTTCGATTTGAGCCACGGAAACCCAGTGAATGGGCGCCTGCTCGGCAAGCATGGCGGCAGTGGTACCGGTGTAAAGCGGCGTCGGGGCAGAAGCTCGCGCGACGACGGCGCTATTAAGCGAGAACAATAAGCAGGCGGCGCTGAGCGCCAGTGTGATCTTGCGCATGTTTTCCCCTGAAAATTCAGTTTGTTATCGTTTTAATTTGAGCGAACGGTCAAAAAACTATCCGACCATAACCCCAGCGGGAGGTGAAGGGAAGGAGTTTTTACTTATGAAGATGAATAAAAAGAAGATGATCACAAAGCGCAGATGTGACGTGTAGGCCCGGTAAGCGAAGCGCCACCGGGCAAGATTCTTGTGCGGCCTGATGCCCTCACCCCACCCCTCTCCCACAGGGAAAGGGGAAAATGAATAGTGAGTACTTACATTACAGCGGCAAACGCCTGCGCCACGCGATGAACGTTGCTTGAATTCAGACCCGCCACGCACATACGGCCGCTGGCAATGAGATAAACGCCGAACTCTTCGCGCAGGCGATCGACCTGCGCCGCGCTCAGTCCGGTATAGCTGAACATCCCGCGCTGCTTGAGCAGATAGTCGAAGTTATGTCCCGGCACCGCCTCTTTCAGGACGTTAACCAGTTCCTGACGCATCGAAAGAATGCGCTTACGCATCGCTTCCACTTCGCCAAGCCATGACGCTTTCAGCTGCTCGTCACCGAGAACCGTCGCCACCACCTGCGCACCAAAGTTTGGCGGGCTGGAGTAGATACGGCGTACCGTCGCTTTCAGCTGGCCGAGCACGCGGCTGGCTGCTTCGGCATCCTCACACACTACGGACAGACCGCCAACGCGTTCACCGTACAGGGAGAAGATTTTAGAGAAGGAGTTACTAACCAGAGCAGGCAGCCCGGCGCTGGCTACGGCGCGGATGGCGTAAGCATCTTCTTCCATGCCCGCGCCAAAGCCCTGGTAGGCAATGTCGAGGAACGGGATCAGGTCACGGGCCTTCAGTATCTCAATCACCGTATCCCACTGGGCGTTAGTGAGATCTGCACCGGTCGGGTTATGGCAGCATGGGTGCAGCAGCACAATACTGCGCGCCGGCAGCGTGTTCAGTTTTTCCAGCAGCGCTTCAACGCGCACGCCGTTAGTTTTGCTGTCGAACCACGGATAGGTCTCGACCTTGAAGCCTGCGCCCTCGAAGATCGCAACGTGGTTTTCCCACGTCGGGTCGCTGACCCACACGCCTGAATCCGGGAAGTATTTTTTCAGGAAGTCTGCACCCACTTTCAGCGCACCCGAGCCGCCCAGCGTCTGGATGGTCGCCACGCGTTTTTGCGCGAGCACCGCGTGATCGGTGCCGAACAGCAGCGGTGCAATGGTGTTGCGATAAGCGTTTAGCCCTTCCATTGGCAGATAAAGAGAAGCGCCGTGTGGAACAGCGTTCAGACGTGCTTCGGCTTCGGCAACGGCTTTTAATTGAGGAATAATGCCATCCTCGTTGTAATACAGACCGATGCTGAGGTTCACTTTGTCGCTGCGAGGATCTTCTTTGAAACGCTCCATTAAGGAGAGGATAGGGTCGCCGGCATAGGCGTCAACTTTCTGAAACACGCGATGGTTCTCCGGAATTCGATGAGGCAGGGATTTCAACAATAAACCGGAATATCACGCAACACCACCCCTTAGGATTATCCTGCGATCGGCATAGGTTTTTTGCGTCCTTTAGCCATGACATTTACCCAATATTTTCCCCTTCTCGCTTTCCGTAATGTGACTCCTGCGCAACCGCGCATTCACTGATTCAAGGAGTTCACATCATGGATTCACAATTTATTGGTTCAGTTATTAACGCCCTGCCGCTGGAGCATATGATCGGCGGTCCGCTGCAGGCGATGATCAAAGCACAGGTTCAGGCGAGCAAGTCCTATACCGACTTCCTGCTCTCTGTCTGCATTAAAGACGGCAAAGCCGTCGCGATCGAGTTCGACTACGACGAAACCGTGGTAGACGAACAAGGCGTGAACAAAGGCAGCGTGACCCGCAAGATGAGCATTCCGCTGCTGGCGGCGATCACGCACCCTATCATCTGTATCGAAGACGGCACCATCGACTTTGAGCTGGAAGTGAGCCAGAGCGAAGCCAGTTCCAGCAGTACCGAAGCGGAGGCCTCCGTGGAAGCGTCCGTCGGCTGGGGTGTCTTTAAAGCTAAAATGACCGGCAAAGTCTCCCATAAATCGGAGCAGACCCGTTCGACCGATACACGCGCGAAATACTCCATTCATACCCAGATCAAACGCCAGGAGCCACCAGAAGCTCTGCAGCGCGTAATTGACTACCTGACCAACGCCAAAACCAAGCCTGTCGCCGCGCAATAATCTTCCACGCCGCGACATACGTGCGATTCCGTAACGCAGGGGCTACCCGGGTAGCCCTTTTTCCAGGAGCGAAATATGTCTTTTAAAAAATGGCTGCGCGGCGGCAAGGATGAAGAGCCGGAAAACAGGATGGGCAAAGAGGATGAAGGCACGCCGCCTGTACAGGAAAACACGCCCCCTACGCCGCCAGCCGATATTCCCGGCGTGCCGATCTCGCTTGAAGATATTACGCGCGGGATGCAGTACGCGGCCACGGCGGCCAACGAACTGATTGCTCAGCAGTATATGAAAGCGCTGGATCCCTTTTTCGAACCTGCTGAGGACGGTTCGTTGGTTCCACGCACGGTACAGCTGGCACTGGATGAAAAGCACTACTTTGACCTGCCCTTGGTCGCACTTTCAACGCCGCGCGGGCTGATGCTGGAGAAAATGAAGGTCAACCTGACGATCCGTACAGAAGGCATGCAGGCACCTTCCCGCCAGTCTGGTGAAAACGAATTTGGTCGCTTTCACGTCAGCCTTTCGCCTTCCAGCGATAACAAAGGCGGGCGTGACAGCCGCCACGTCGATGTGGAGATGCAGTTTACCGCGCTTGAGCCACCGGAAAGCGTTATGCGCTTGATTGACGAATACACCAACAAGGTGATTCCCCGTCCGAAAGCAGAGGAGACTCCGTAATGCACACACAACCAGAAAGTACAGGTGACAAGGGTATTCAGCTGATTTGCCAGTTTGAAGGACTAAAGCTGGAGCGTTATCGCGATGCCGTAGGTTTATGGACCATCGGCTATGGCCATTTGATCCTCAAAGAGGAGATGGAAAAGCTCACTAAAATTACTACCGGCGAAGCCAAAGAACTGCTGCGCAAAGATCTGAAACGCACCGAGGACGGCGTGAAAAAGCTGCTGAACCAGCCAGCAACGCAGGCGCAATTCGACGCGCTGGTTTCCTTCGCCTTCAACCTCGGCGTTGGCAATTTGAAGAAATCAACGCTGCTCAAAAAATTCAACGCGGGCGATGTTCAGGGCGCCGCACTGCAGTTCAAAAGCTGGAATAAGGCAGGCGGGAAGGTATTGGCTGGTCTGACGCGTCGCCGCGAGGCGGAAATGAAGTTATTTCTCAGTTAACTCGACAGGAAAAACACATGAAATCATTATCCATAGTGCAAATGGCCGTTCTTTCTGCTTCCTTATTCGCCGTTTTACAGGCTACTGCCGCCATGCCAACCTGCGAAGATGAAATAAAGGAAGTTAACGCCTTTTTATCTTCTCAGGGTGTACCGCCCGTCAATAATGTGACCGAGCTGGCGACAACCCTTCGCCATATAAAAAATTTTGGCCGCCTGCCCGACCGCTATATCACGTCGGAAGAAGCCAAACGCCTCGGCTGGTCGGGGAGTGAAAGCGAGTCACTTTGGGGGTTGAAACTCACTCATCAAAAATGGATCGGAGGTGACAAATACAGCCATAGCGCTCTTCCTGCCGATCAGCCCTGGCTTAGCGCGGATGTGGATGTCGTAAAGGGCTATCGCTCTCCTGAACGTTTGATTTACAGCCTGTCAGGGCAACAGCGCTTTATCACTACCGATAAGTATCAGCATATTGTTGAGCTGGATCCCTGCCAATAATAAGCGCCCGTTACGATAATAAATCCCCTTTTTCGAGGGGGTTTATCCTTGCAGAGGATGAATGTATGTCTGACATCTATCTCCCGACCCTCATCAGCGAAGCCTTGCTGGCATTTTCAGGCTTATTTGGCGGCGTCAGTATTTCGTTTTTCTGGCAACCGCAGCGGCTGCATCAGCACAGCCGATTTATGGCAGGCATTATTTTTGGCGGAATCAGCATGGGTGCGGCCGTCGCATTAGGTGGCTTATCAGCCCGCTGGTTAAAGATAGACCTTAACCAGGCCGATATCACGCTTGGTTTAGGTTATATCCTCGGGGCAATGAGTAATGGTCTGATCGTCTGGCTGGCAAACTTTTTCCGCCGGCACGAACAGCGCGATATTTTTGATGTCGCCAGCGTCATCAAAAGCAAAGTCAGGCACGAGTCACTTTCTCCGCCTGATTTAACCCATAACAATCCCGATGGAGAGTAAATGCTTAACATAATGAATGGCTGGGTTCTTCCCTTTATTATCCTCGTCGACCTTGTCACCTCGCTGCTCATTTTGTTTGCAGCCTATAGTCGAAGAGTCCATGCTCTGCCGGTAATGTGTAAAGTCGGCTTAGCTGCCCTCGCCTTTGGCTTTTTTGGTGAGAGCAGTTTAAACATGAAATTTATCCTTACTGGGGCTGATATACTGAGTGACAGTTTTCCCTTCTGGCTATTGCAGGACTTTGGAACTCTGGTGGTCGTGATATACTATTTCAAATCTCAGTATCATTAAAAAAAGCGCGACAGTATTCTGCCTGTCGCGCTTTTCACTAAACATAGTTTGATACCAATCCTGCGTCTTACAAAAACGGCCTAATTGCCCATATATTTAAAATAGAGCATTGCAGCCTGTGTTCGATTGTTGACCTGCAATCGGTGAAAAATGGATTCCAGATGTACTTTGACCGTACCAGCACTGATATTCAGTTGTCTGCTGATCTGCTTATTTGTTCCTCCATTCGCCAGCAGCTTGAGCACTTCCTTCTGCCGACGACTCAGAGTATGAATCGGTAAACCGCCAGTGGGTTGTTCTCGCTGAATCACGGCCTGCTCCGGAAAGCAGACCACACCCGAGGAAACCATGCTAAGTATCTGGCTGATTTTCTCGGCGGGAAGATCCTTAGTAAAAATGCCCTTAATGCTTTGACGAATGTAGAAGTTGAATATCTTATCCGTCGTTTTTCGTAACATTACCACGATCGGTAGCTCAGGCCAGTTTGACATCAAATTTGTGATAAAATCACGGCATTTCATTTCACCATCCAGCAAAATAATGCTGACTGGCATAGAGGTTAAGATTGCGTGTGCATCTTCAAAGTTGTTCGCTGAAAAAACAGTGCATTCCGGCATTACGCGTTCCAGCTCTGTTTTCATACCGTGAATGAAGATCGGTAATTCATCGATCATTAATATGTTCATTGTAGCATAACCCCGTGTGAAATCTATTTTCTTTGATTATTCAACTAACTTATTCCGAAATTAAGTATGCGTGCTATTGCAGAACTGTAAAAACAGCATTCAGCATAAGGCAAATGTCATATGCCTAAGCAAAAAGTTAAGCAGTGCTACACATTAAACATAGCCATATTTAATTAAGAACGAACTTATCGCTATCAAAAATACCCTGGGCTTAATAGCATATTTCTCGAAATATTGCCGACACGTATTATTTAACTGCACGCGTGCCATCCACCTACATATTAATATTTCAATGAGGTCATTTATGACAATACTAACAGTGTATTTCTGTGGTACTGGTTCTAATAAGTTTGATGAGTCTCATGCTAATTACTGGAACGGCGAGCTCATTTCTTCTCTGGCCGCCAATAACAAGGGTAAAGAGTTCGCCGAATGGGTCATTCTTGATGGCCCGGGAAGCGGTAATCTTCAAAGCGATGAACTTTGGGTCAAAAGCGGAGAATATTCTCAGCTTCGGGCCCAGCTTCTGGGCAGCGGCTGGAGTGAGAATGTTCAGCACGCGATCAATATTATTAAAGGGCACGTTGACTGGCAGCGAGAAAAGCTCACAAAAGAGAACTATGAGCAGCTCAAAAAGGCGGGCGTGCCGATTCAGGACGTTGAGGTTACCGGATCGTTTTGGTGGCGCAAGTATGATTATGGTGACCGTAAAGTGACCCAGCAGGCGCTGCAGCAGCAAATTATTAAAACCTTCCGTCAGGGCCAGATTCTGCCCACTCAGGTGAACCTTGTGGGATGGAGCCGGGGCGGAATTAGCTGCCATATGCTTGCGAATGCGATGCTGGCCGATCCCCTTTTGACGACTATTCCGGTGAATATTTTTGCTGTCGATCCGGTTCCGGGAATGGGTAATTTCCAGCCGGAAAAAGTCACTCTGGGCAGCAACGTGAAGGAGTATGTGGCTTTCTATGCCCGACACGAGCGTTCAAAAGGTTTCTCGTGCGTCATTCCACAGACCGATAGCACGACAAAGGTACATATTTATCCTATGTCTGGTCGTCATGCTACGCTGGTGGGAAATGCGTCGGCTAATGGGAATAGCGGGGAAAAAGTGGTACATGAACCGGGCACGATCGTGCGTCATTTTGCCGAGGTTTGCCTGCAAAGATGGGGGGTCACGCTGGATAAAAAGCTCAATCTTGATGGTGTGCAGCTGCTGGAATTGCATCAGGTCATTCAGCGTAACGCTCCGCTGTTCGCCGAAATGCAGAAAACGGTGTACACCATTTCGGAAAACGATGGGGGAGAACGCTATGTCTCACTGGGCAACACAGGAAAACGCTTCTCATCCATCCAGGGCGCGCGCTTCAGTCCAGAGTCAGGGCTGGCGTCAGATTATTTAACGAATCAGGCGATTTATAACGTGTTGAAATAAGCGTTACTTGTCCAACGGCAGCGTATGCCGTTGGACTGTTATGTACACGTTTCAGTCGACGTACTTCATCGCCACCCGAGACGTCAGGCGGGTAATAAGTTCGTAAGCACTCACTTTAGTGATTTCAGCAATACGTTCAACGGGTAAACCTTCCCCCCACATCACCACATCGTCGCCGGGTTTATCCTGCGCTTCTGGCCCCAGATCGACGCAAATCATGTCCATCGCCACGCGACCAACAATCTTCACCTCGCGACCGTTGACGAGAACCGGCGTACCCGACGGCGCGGCACGGGGATAACCGTCGCCATAGCCCATCGCCACCACGCCAAGGCGGGTATCACGCTCGCTGGTCCAGGTACCGCCGTAGCCCACCGGCTCACCCGCTTTATGGTCACGCACGGCAATCAGGTTAGAGACCAGCGACATGACCGGCTGGAAGCCAAAATCCGGCCCCCAGGGCTTGTTCTCCAGCGGTGATACGCCGTAAAGAATGATGCCCGGTCGCGCCCAGTCGAAGTGCGACTGCGGCCACAGCAAAATACCGCCGGATGCGGCGATCGAGCGCATCCCCGGCTTGCCTTCGCAGAAGGTATTAAAGATATCCAGCTGCCGCTCGGTTGCACCGCACTCGGGCTCATCGGCACGGGCGAAGTGGCTAACAATATTCACCGGCTGGCGCACGTTTTTGCACCGGCATAGACGCTGGTAAAACGCTTCCGCGCTTTCCGGACGCACGCCCAGACGGTGCATGCCCGTGTCTAGCTTCATCCAGACGGTCACCGGCTCGCTCAGCTCGGCGGTTTCAAGTGCGGCCAGCTGTTCTTCATTGTGTACCGCCGTGTGCAGATGCTGGTCAGCAATGGTTGGCAGATCGCTGGCTTCGAAAAAACCTTCGAGGAGAAGAATCGGTTGGGTAATCCCCCCCGCGCGCAGGCGGAGGGCTTCTTCAAGACGGGCGACGCCAAAGGCATCGGCATCGGGGAGCGTTCGCGCGGTCTCAAGAAGACCGTGTCCGTAAGCGTTCGCTTTCACGACTGCAACGAGCTTGCTGGCAGGCGCCAGTTCACGCAGACGTTGCAGGTTGTGTCGCAGAGCGCGGCGGTTAATAACAACAGTTGCCGCTTGCATTTGAATTCCTTAGAAATTACTCATCATCATATTGAGGACCGGCATAGTTGTCGAAACGTGACCACTGTCCGTTAAAGGTCAGACGTACCGTCCCGATCGGGCCGTTACGTTGTTTACCAATAATAATTTCGGCGATCCCTTTCAGGTCGCTGTTCTCGTGATAAACCTCATCACGGTAGATAAACATGATTAAGTCGGCATCCTGCTCGATGGAGCCGGATTCACGCAGGTCGGAGTTGACCGGGCGCTTGTCGGCGCGTTGTTCCAGGGAGCGGTTCAGCTGCGACAGCGCGACCACCGGCACGTGCAGCTCTTTGGCTAACGCCTTGAGCGAGCGGGAAATCTCCGCAATCTCCAGCGTACGGTTGTCGGAAAGCGACGGAACGCGCATCAGCTGAAGGTAGTCGATCATGATGAGGCCGATGCCGCCGTGTTCACGGGCGATACGGCGCGCGCGGGAGCGCACTTCCGTCGGCGTCAGGCCGGAAGAGTCATCGATATAGATGTTACGTTTTTCCAGCAGAATGCCCATGGTGCCGGAGATGCGCGCCCAGTCTTCATCATCGAGCTGGCCGGTACGAATGCGGGTCTGATCCACGCGAGACAGCGATGCCAGAGAACGCATCATAATCTGCTCGGAGGGCATCTCAAGGCTGAAGATAAGCACCGGCTTATCCTGCAACATCGCCGCATTTTCGACGAGGTTCATCGCAAAAGTGGTTTTACCCATCGACGGACGCGCGGCGACGATAATCAAATCCGACGGCTGAAGGCCAGCGGTTTTCTTGTTCAAATCATCATAGCCGGTATTCACTCCGGTGACGCCATCGTGCGGCTGCTGGAACAGCTGTTCGATACGGGCGACGGTGGCGTCGAGCACATCGGCGATATTTTTTGGGCCTTCGTCTTTGTTGGCGCGGCTTTCGGCGATTTTGAAGACGCGGGACTCGGCAAGGTCAAGCAGGTCTTCGCTGGTGCGACCCTGCGGATCAAAACCCGCTTCGGCGATCTCGTTCGCCACCGAAATCATCTCGCGGACGACGGCACGTTCGCGCACGATATCGGCATAAGCGCTGATGTTCGCCGCACTAGGCGTGTTTTTTGACAGTTCCGCCAGATAGGCAAACCCACCGCAGCTGTCGAGTTGACCAAGACGCTCCAGTGATTCCGCGAGCGTGATCAGATCGATCGGGCTGCCCGATTCCTGCAGACGCGCCATTTCGGTAAAGATGTGGCGGTGCGGGCGGGTGTAGAAATCTTCCGCCACGACGCGTTCGGCGACGTCGTCCCAGCGCTCGTTATCCAGCATTAAACCGCCCAACACCGACTGTTCCGCTTCAATCGAGTGCGGCGGGACCTTTAACCCTGCGACCTGGAAATCACGCTCGCGAGGTTCAGTCTGTTTGTTGAAGGGTTTGTTTCCTGCCATAGTGAATGGAGTTACCGAGATAAAGAGTGGGTCGAAAGATTACCATATTTTTCTTACGGAGGGAGCATGGCAACGCGCATTGAATTTCAGAAACACGGTGGGCCAGACGTACTCAAAGCGGTGGAGTTCACCCCCACCGCGCCTGGCGAAAACGAAGTGCAGGTTGAAAACAAAGCCATAGGCATAAACTACATCGACACCTATATTCGCGGCGGTCTCTACCCGCCTCCGTCAATGCCGAGCGGCCTCGGCACCGAGGCAGCCGGTGTCGTCGTCAAAGTGGGCAGCGCGGTTAAGCATATTAAAGAGGGCGACCGCGTGGTATATGCGCAGTCTGCGCTGGGCGCTTACAGCTCCGTCCACAACGTTCCGGCGGATAAAGCCGCCCTGCTGCCTAACGCTATCTCCTTCGAACAGGCGGCGGCCTCGTTCCTGAAAGGTCTGACGGTTTACTACCTGCTGCGTAAAACCTATGAAATTAAACCCGACGAGCAGTTCCTGTTTCATGCCGCGGCGGGCGGCGTCGGGCTCATCGCCTGTCAGTGGGCAAAAGCCCTGGGCGCAAAACTGATCGGCACCGTGGGCAATGCCCAAAAAGCGCAGCGCGCGCTGCAGGCGGGCGCCTGGCAGGTGATTAACTATCGTGAAGAGAGCATTGTCGAACGGCTGAAGGAGATCACCAGCGGCAAAAAGGTGCGCGTCGTGTATGACTCGGTTGGGAAAGACACCTGGGAAGCGTCGCTGGACTGTCTGCAGCGTCGTGGGCTGATGGTGAGCTTTGGCAATGCGTCAGGCGCTGTCACCGGCGTGAATCTCGGTATTCTGAATCAGAAAGGTTCGCTGTACGTCACGCGCCCTTCCCTGCAGGGCTACATCACCAACCGGGAAGAACTTGAGGAAGCCAGCAACGAGCTGTTCTCGCTGATCGCCAGCGGTGTCATCAAAGTGGACGTGGCAGATGCGCAGAAATTCGCGCTGACCGATGCGCAGCGCGCGCATGAGGTGCTGGAGAGCCGGGCGACGCAGGGGTCGAGCCTGTTGATTCCCTGAGCCCCAAAAAGAAATTGGGCTTCCCGTGGGAAGCCCTTTCTTTTTTTAGTTCGGCTGTATGTAGGGTACAGCACGATGAATTCTTTAACGGCAGTCATAGTGACAGATTCGATAAGTAAATCCTATTCTGTTCTAAGCCATGCTGCCGGAAAAGTTACAACTATGTGACGAACCCCTCAATACCTTAGTAACGAAAGCGGTTATTGCGCTGATAACCGGGCACTTTTGGCGATTTAATCGACCGAATCACCCACACCACAGCAACGGCCAGCAGTAACCACGGCAGCAGTTTGATCGTCAGCGCAAACAGTCCGCCAATAAACATGACCACCGTCGCCACCACGATAGCCGCCAGAATGCCGAGCAACGAAACGCCTGTCGCTAACAGCATGACAAAAAAGCCAATCACAAAAAGTAGTTCCAGCATGGTGCTCTCCCACGAGTTCCCGAGTAATGCATTAAGCATTACAAGATCCATGCCAAAGCTAACGTTTTGTTCTTAAAGCAAAACGCCCCGCGAGAACTCGCAGGGCGTGGTGAATTTGACGAACTTTTAGCGAAAGTTATCGCTTGTCTGCCACCAGTCGCAGCGCATGTTCCAGCACCTCAATATCGGCACCGGCTTTATGTGCGTTTTCGCTCAGGTAGCGACGCCACTGACGCGCGCCCGGTATACCCTGGAACAGACCCAGCATATGGCGGGTGATATGGCCGAGATACGTACCGTTGCTCAGCTCGCGCTCAATATAAGGATACATCGCCCGCACGACGGCAACCGGATCGGTGTCTGCGCCTTCAATGCCAAAGATTACGCGATCGACCGTCGCCAGAATGCCTGGGTTCTGGTACGCCTCGCGGCCGACCATCACGCCATCCATATGCGCCAGATGCGCTTTGGCCTCTTCCAGCGACTTAATGCCGCCGTTGATCGACATCGTCAGGTGCGGGAAGTCACGCTTCAGTTGATACACGCGCGGGTAGTCCAGCGGCGGGATCTCACGGTTCTCTTTCGGGCTCAGGCCGGAGAGCCAGGCTTTTCGCGCGTGAATGATGAACATCTCGCATTCGCCCTTTCCGGAGACCGTATCGATGAAGTCGCACAGGAATTCGTAGCTGTCCTGGTCGTCAATCCCGATACGGGTTTTGACCGTCACCGGAATGGAAACGACGTCGCGCATCGCCTTGATACAGTCCGCTACCAGCTGCGCGTTCCCCATCAGGCAGGCACCGAACATACCGTTTTGCACACGGTCGGACGGGCAGCCAACGTTCAGGTTGATCTCGTCGTAGCCGCGCGCTTCCGCCAGCTTCGCACACTGCGCCAGCGCGGCCGGATCGCTGCCGCCCAGCTGCAGGGCAACCGGATGCTCTTCCTCACTGTAGGCCAGATAGTCGCCCTTCCCGTGAATAATTGCGCCCGTGGTCACCATTTCGGTGTACAGCAGCGTATGGCGGGAGAGCTGGCGCAGGAAATAGCGGCAGTGTCTGTCCGTCCAGTCGAGCATCGGCGCAATGGAGAAACGGTGTGCGGGGAAAGCGGTCTGTGATTCTGACGACATGGCGAAGTTTTAAGCATCTGGTGGAAAAGGGGCGCTACTATAGCACAAAGAAAAGCCGGAGGCGCAGCGCCTCCGGTTGACTTTAGAACGTCATGCTCAGCTGAGCCCCTGCGCCCCAGGTTTCATCTTCACCGTAAAGGCCCATCAGGTCAACATGCACGGTGCTAAACGGCGCGAAACCGACACCGCCGGTAAAGACATTGCTGTCGTTACCCTTCACGTCTGCACGATAACCCGCACGGACCGCCAGCCAGCTCAGCGGCGTCACCTCGGCACCGACACCCACGTACTGCGACGTATCTTCGCTCTTGAAGCCTTTGGTTTCGGTCAGATCGCCATCGGCGGTCAGCGTCACCAGGTCGTTATGCCAGGCGGCACCGGCGGTTACCAGCGGGCGGATCTGATAGGTGTCTTTATAGCTCACCACTTCTCCCGTACGGCCATTGCGGATACGGATATCTTTGGTGTCGATATCGCGCGACATCAGGTTTTGTCCGCTCACGCCAACGGTCCAGTGTTCGCCGAAATCGGCCGCAATACCGGCATCCACGTTGAAGCCCGTATCGTCAGTACGGTAGCGGCTGTCGTTCCACTTGTTACTGTCGTAATCGTAGATTGACGTGGTGTAGTTATAGACCCAGGTTTTTTGCAGCTTTGGCGTCACGCCCACGGAAACAGGGACGCCGCCGAGGTCAAACTGGCGGGCAACGGCAACACCATAGTCGGAGACAATCGCTGCCCGGCCAGACGCGGTTGAGTTGAGGTTTTTAGTGATCTGATCCGTGCCGTTCAGCGCAGCGTCCAGGGCAACACCGGCAGCCACCACATTACTGCGTTGAATACCGCGCAGATAATCAATATCCTGCTGATCGATAGACGAGCTCACCCGGCCATGGGCATAGCCTTTCGCCATGAAGGCTACCGAAAGGACATCGTTAGGGATACTCACAGCAAGCCCTGCCCCTGCCGTTGCGCGTGCGGTTTTGCCTTTGAGATAGTCCAGCTCATCGGCCAGATCTTTGGCCGCGCCCTGGAATTGATTAATGGAACCTAATGGATTGGTGATAATTTCTCTTGGCGTGAGATTATCAACCACATCCTTGTAGTGATTGATTTTGTCGTTGATGGTATCAATCTCGTCCTGAAGATTGTCCTCATCCGTTACCTGTACGCCAACGGACGGCAAAATGACCGTCACATCATCGTCAGGTTTTGCCTTTGCCAGCAGCGCGGGGTTGATTAATGCCCCACTGCCATAGCTCCCGGAGGCAACGCCAGTGCCACCCATTGCGTCGCTTCGTGATTCTGTCCAGGTATTGGCTGCTCCCGCCTGATTTGCCATAAACAAGGAAACAGCGATACTAACCACCGAAAATTTAAAATTTTTTTTCACAGTATGCCCGTTATAGTCTGTTATGAAATAACCCCTGTCTGTTATCACCCAAACAGGAACGAACTATTGCTGTGAATAAGTAGTAAAAGACCCGCTATTTCTATCCCTAAGTAAAACTCCCTTACGGCCTGTTATATTTTGTGACGGCCCTCAATATTTATAGAAGAGGAAATTATTTTTTCCCAGGTTTTCCATCATGCGGTCCAAAAAACTGGGGCGGGTGGTCTACCCAGCGATCCTCTCGGGTAGCGGCATAAACCGGGTTAAGCGGATAGTATATGCGGTTATGCTTCTTGTTGGCCTCGCCAACGACCAGGAGCCGAACCTCGTCGTCCGTGTTGTTGATAAAGGTATGACAGATGCCGGTACCGGCGGGAAAACCTACGCTGTCGCCAGGCTCCAGCTTCCACAAGTAGCCATTAATCCAGGCGTCAGGGTGGCCTTCAAGCACGTAAATAAACTCTTCTTCGTCGCTCTCCGCATGCGGATAGGACGTCCTGCGCCCAGGCGGCAGGCGCTCATGATGGATACCAATACGCCCGAGCCCAAGCTTTCGAGCCAGCGGGGCGCCGATAGAAAAAAGCTCATCGCTATCTGGATAGGTCGAATCATCCGCGACTTCTACGTCGCGCCAGTGCCGAATACAGTCAGGTTTTTTCATTGTTTATTTCCCGGTTTGTAATGGGTCAGGTATAGCACAGACTGGTGGATCTCGGCGTTTTTACCAGAACATGATAAAGTGAGGGTTTTCCGTCCTATAACATCCGGGGTGCTACATGGATAAGTCCACAAAAGAGCTGTTAGCGCAGGCCGAAAAGCTGTGTGCGCAACGCAATGTGCGCCTGACTCCGCAGCGCCTTGAAGTATTACGCCTGATGAGCCTGCAGCAGGGTGCCATCAGCGCCTACGATCTGCTCGACCTGCTCCGCGAAAGCGAGCCGCAGGCAAAGCCGCCGACGGTCTATCGCGCTCTGGATTTCCTGCTTGAACAAGGGTTCGTGCACAAGGTGGAATCCACCAACAGCTATGTGCTGTGCCATCTGTTCGATCAGCCCACCCACACATCGGCGATGTTTATCTGTGACCGCTGCGGCGTGGTGAAAGAAGAGGCTGCGGAAGGCGTGGAAGACATTATGCATACGCTGGCAGCGAAAATAGGGTTTGCCCTGCGTCATAACGTGATTGAAGCGCACGGGCTCTGTTCCGCGTGCGTGGAGGTGGAAGCCTGTCGCCATCAGGACGCGTGTCAGCACGACCACTCTATCCTGGTGAAGAAAAAGCCGCGTTAACGGCAAAAGATAAGGCGGCCTGGAGCCGCCCTGTGGGTTATTCAGCGTTACCAGCGGTAGTCGTTACGGGTTTCCCAGTCTTTTACTTCGTTTTCCGCCTGATCTTTCGCGTAGCCGTAACGTTCCTGAATTTTACCGACAAGCTGATCGCGTTTACCTTCAATGACGGTCATATCGTCATCAGTCAGCTTACCCCACTTTTCTTTCGCTTTACCTTTGAACTGCTTCCAGTTGCCGCCGATTTCGTCTTTATTCATCATCGTGTCCTCTTAGTTAAGCGTCGGGTCGTAACGTCCGTTACGTTCTTTTCTGCTGGACGTGATAATTATTGTAGTTAAGGATTCCGTAGTTAATTTCATATTCGGAATCTTTAACCGTCACGATATATCGTGGCGCGAAGAGAACCAGGTATCGTTTTGCCAGTGGCGGTGCCAGATAAACGCCAGCGATAACCCGCGCAGCGAGAGGAAGACGGCCAGGGCCAGCCACAAACCGTGATTACCCAGCCAGGGAAGCGTTAGCAGCGTCAGACCAAAACCTGCCGCCGCAACCGCCATGCTGTTGCGCATTTCCGCTCCGCGCGTCGCACCAATAAACATGCCGTCCAGCAGATAACACCAGACGCCGACCACCGGTAAGATGACTTGCCAGAGGAGATAGTGACTCGCCAGCTCGCGCAGAGCAGGGATAGACGTCAGCAATGCAACGATCTGCTCACCAAAGCAGGCGTACACCAGACCAAAGGCCAGCGCCACCAGTCCCGACTGACGGCAGGCTGCCCGCCAGACATCCCGAAGCTGCCCGCTTTTTCGCGCACCGTATGCTTGCCCGGAATGCGCTTCAACCGCGTAGGCAAAACCGTCCAGCGCATAGGCGGTAAAGGTCAGAAGCGTCATCAATATCGCGTTGACCGCCACGATTTCTGGCCCCAGTCGAGCCCCGAAAACCGTCAGCGCGCCGAAGCAGAGCTGAAGAAGCAGCGAGCGCAGCATGATGTCACGGTTGAGGGCCAGCAGCTTACGGATATTGCCGCGCCATGCGGTTTTGAGCAGCGCCAGAGAGATCCCGCGCATCGACAGCACGCGCCAGACCATCCACAAGCCAATGATAAAGGTTCCGTATTCGGCAATCGCCGTCGCCAGCGCCGCGCCCCGCACGTTCATATGCAGGCCCATCACCAGCCAGATATCCAGCACAATGTTGAGAAGGTTGCCCACCACCAGCAAAATCACTGGCGCCCGGGCATACTGAACGCCCAGTAACCACCCCAGCAGAACCAGGTTAGCCAGCGACGCTGGCGCGCTGAGCCAGCGGATTTCAAGGAAACGTCGCGCCTGATCCAGTACCGCCTCGCTGCCGCCAACGATATGAAGCGCAAGATCGATCAGGGGTGTCCGCAATACAACGATTAATGCACCCGCGCCAAGCGCGAGTATCAGCGGCTGCACCAGCGCACGCGCCAGACGCAGCGGATCTTTCGCACCATAAGCCTGTGCGGTAAGACCGGTGGTGCTCATGCGTAAAAAGAGCAACAGCATAAACAGGAAGCTGGTTGCCGTCGCGCCAATCGCCACGCCGCCAAGATAAACCGGTGAATCAAGATGGCCTATAACGGCAGTATCAACCAGTCCCAGTAAAGGCACGGTAATATTGGAGAAAATCATCGGCAGGGCAAGACGCCACAATGCCTTATCTGATGCCGTCAGTAGTGACATGCGAAATACCGGGAAAGGTAGATGAACAGGCTACAGCGGAAGCGTAGCCTGTCAGGAAGAGATTACAGCCATTCACCGTTACGAATCACGCCTACTGCCAGACCTTCGATAGAGAAGTTCTGTTCGCGGAGATCGACCACAATTGGGGTGAACTCGTTGTTTTCAGGCAGCAACTGAACGGTGTTACCCTGTTTTTTCAGACGTTTGACGGTGACTTCATCGTCAATGCGCGCGACAACCACCTGGCCGTTACGCACATCCTGCGTTTTATGTACCGCAAGCAGATCGCCGTCAAGAATACCGATGTCTTTCATCGACATGCCGCTAACGCGCAGCAGAAAATCAGCGCTCGGCTTGAACATGGCTGGATCGACCTGGTAATGACCTTCAATATGCTGCTGTGCCAGTAAAGGCTCACCGGCAGCAACACGACCTACCAGCGGAATGCCCGTCTCTTCTTCTACCAGCAGTCGGATACCGCGTGACGCGCCTGATACAATCTCAATCACGCCTTTACGCGCCAGCGCTTTCAGGTGTTCTTCGGCAGCATTCGGAGAACGGAAACCCAGACGCTGCGCGATTTCCGCACGCGTAGGTGGCATACCCGTCTGGCCGATATGATCCCGGATGAGATCAAACACCTCTTGCTGCCTGGTCGTTAACGCTTTCATTCCGCCCCCTGGGTGTATATACAGTTATGCTGTGAGTATATACAGTCAAAGGCGATTTTGGAACCAAAAACTGCACAAAAAACCAGGGACTTAATTATTCCTCGAGGCTCATCGGAAATGTGACCAAAGCAGCGTGACCCAGGTGATAACGGCAGTGATAATCGCCAGTAATACGGCAGCAGATCCCATGTCTTTTGCGCGGCCAGAAAGCTCATGGAAATCGGAACCGATGCGATCCACAACGGCCTCAATAGCGCTATTAAGAATTTCCACTATCATCACCAGAAGTACGGAACCGATAAGAAGTACGCGGGTAATAGCATCAACATCAAGGAAACAGGCGACGATCACCGCGATGATAGCGGCGACGCCCTCCTGGCGAAACGCGGCCTCGTTGGCCCATGCGGCACGGAAACCTTTCCATGAATAGCCGGCGGCTTTGATGATACGTGTTAACCCAGTGGTATTATTGGCCATTAAAAGAACCTTTTTTAAAAAAGAGCGTCAGTAACAGGAGCCGTAGCGCGTTTCGCTACAGCCTGAAGTATGACGGGTAACAACAGAAATTTTGCGCGCTTTCTGTTATCCTTGCGCCGCAATTGCATTATTAACCAGAGGCTTTACATCGTTTATGTCCGGCTGGCCACGAATTTACTACAAATTACTTAATTTACCATTAAGCATCCTGGTAAAAAGCAAGTCTATCCCAGCAGAACCCGCGCTGGAACTGGGGCTCGATACGTCGCGTCCCATTATGTACGTTTTGCCTTATAACTCGAAGGCTGACTTACTGACGCTTCGCGCCCAGTGTCTGGCGCATGACTTACCAGATCCGCTTGAACCGCTGGAAGTTGACGGTACGCTGCTGCCGCGCTACGTGTTCATCCACGGCGGGCCGCGCGTGTTTACCTATTACACGCCGAAAGAAGAGTCCATCAAGCTGTTCCATGACTATCTCGACCTGCACCGCAGCAACCCCGATCTGGATGTGCAGATGGTGCCGGTATCGGTGATGTTTGGTCGTCGTCCGGGCCGCGAAAAAGGTGAAGAGAACCCGCCGCTGCGCATGCTTAACGGCATCCAGAAGTTCTTTGCGGTCTCCTGGCTGGGACGCGACAGCTTTGTACGTTTCTCCCCTTCCGTTTCGCTGCGTCACATGGCGGACGAGCACGGCACCGACAAGATCATCGCGCAAAAACTGGCGCGCGTGGCGCGTATGCACTTCGCTCGTCAGCGCCTCGCTGCCGTAGGGCCACGCCTCCCGGCGCGTCAGGATCTGTTCAACAAGCTGCTGGCCTCCAAAGCGATTGCCCGCGCCGTTGAAGATGAAGCGCGCAGCAAGAAAATTTCGCATGAGAAAGCCCAGCAGAACGCCATTGCGCTGATGGAAGAGATTGCAGCGAACTTCTCTTACGAGATGATTCGCCTTTCCGATCGTATTCTCGGCTTTACGTGGAACCGCCTGTATCAGGGCATCAACGTCCATAACGCCGAGCGCGTGCGTCAGCTGGCGCATGATGGCCATGAGATTGTCTATGTCCCCTGCCACCGCAGCCACATGGACTACCTGCTCCTTTCATACGTGCTCTATCATCAGGGGCTGGTACCGCCGCACATTGCTGCCGGTATCAACCTGAATTTCTGGCCAGCAGGTCCGATTTTCCGCCGCCTGGGCGCGTTCTTTATTCGTCGTACCTTCAAGGGTAACAAGCTCTACTCCACCGTGTTCCGCGAGTATCTGGGCGAGCTGTTCAGCCGCGGCTATTCCGTGGAGTACTTCGTGGAGGGCGGTCGTTCCCGTACCGGACGTCTGCTCGATCCGAAGACCGGCACGCTGTCGATGACCATCCAGGCCATGCTGCGCGGAGGTACCCGTCCGATTACGCTGGTGCCTATCTACATTGGCTACGAGCACGTGATGGAAGTGGGCACGTACGCGAAAGAGCTGCGTGGCGCGACCAAAGAGAAAGAGAGCCTGCCGCAGATGCTGCGCGGCTTGAGCAAGTTGCGCAATCTTGGTCAGGGCTACGTTAACTTCGGCGAGCCGATGCCGCTGATGACGTACCTGAACCATCACGTTCCGGAGTGGCGCGAGTCCATCGATCCTATCGAAGCGGTGCGTCCGGCCTGGCTGACGCCAACGGTTAACGGCATCGCGTCCGAGCTGATGGTGCGCATTAACAACGCCGGTGCGGCTAACGCCATGAACCTGTGCTGTACGGCGCTTCTGGCTTCGCGCCAGCGCTCGCTGACCCGTGAACAGCTCACAGAGCAGCTGGATTGCTATCTGGATATGATGCGGAACGTGCCGTATTCGGTTGATTCGACCGTACCTTCTGCGACCGCCAGTGAGCTTATCGATCACGCGCTTCAGATGAACAAGTTTGAAGTCGAAAAGGACACGATCGGCGACATCATCATTCTGCCGCGCGAGCAGGCGGTGCTGATGACCTACTACCGCAACAACATCACGCATATGCTGATGCTGCCGTCGCTCATGGCCGCCATTATTACCCAGCATCGTCATATCTCCCGTCAGGAGCTATTGCGCCATCTTGAGACCATCTATCCGATGCTGAAAGCGGAGCTGTTCCTGCGCTGGAGTAAGGATGAGCTGGCGACAGAACTGGATAAGATGACGGAAGAGATGCGTCGCCAGGGGCTGATCGCCGTTTCAAACGACGAGCTGCACATCAATCCGTCACGCTCCCGTACCCTGCAGCTGCTGGCGGCCGGTGCGCGTGAAACGCTGCAGCGCTACGCCATTACGTTCTGGCTGCTGAGTGCGAACCCGTCCATCAACCGCGGTACGCTGGAGAAAGAAAGCCGGACGCTGGCCCAGCGCCTGTCCGTTCTGCACGGCATTAACGCCCCTGAATTCTTCGACAAAGCAGTCTTTAGTTCTCTGGTACTGACGCTGCGTGATGAAGGCTTCATCAGCGATACAGGCGATGCCGAGCCGGAAGAGACGCTGAAGGTTTACCAGATGCTCGCAGAGCTGATTACCTCGGACGTGCGCTTGACGATTGAGAGCGCCACGCAGGGCGAGTGATGTTAAAAAGCCGGGTGATGGTTTCACCTGACCCGGCCTGACGTTCTGCATAATAAAAGGCCCGGTAAGCGTTAACGCTACCGGGCCTTTTTTTCTGCCTTGTTAAATCATTGCATTTAGCTGAGCAGCGTAAAGGCAATCATCCCGACAATCGCACCCGTCGTGCCGAGTATGGTTTCCATCAGCGTCCAGGTTTTCAGGGTTTGCGCTTCGGTGGCGCCGGTAAACTTACCGAACAGCCAGAAGCCGGCGTCGTTAACGTGAGAGACCACAATCGAACCGCCCGCGATACAGATAGAGAGCGCGGCCATCTGGGCACCGGAGTAGTTCAGCTGTTCAATCACCGGCATCACCAGACCCACGGCGGTTAAACACGCCACGGTGGCGGAACCCTGAATGATACGAACCGCCGCAGCCAACACAAAACAGGTTACCGCAATCGGCAGGCCCATCCCGGTCAGCGCTTCACCCAGAGCCGGGCCCACGCCGGAATCCACCAGCACCTGCTTGAACACGCCGCCGGCACCGATCACCAGCAGGATAATGCCCGCAGGCTGCAGCGCCGCACCGCAAATCTCCATCACCCGGTCTTTCGGCATCCCCTGACGCATCGCCAGGCCGTAAATCGCCACCAGACAGGCCACCAGGATCGCCGTAAATGGGTGACCGATGAACTCGAACCATTCGTAGGCGCTGGAACCCACCGGCACAAAGCGCGCGGCGATGGTTTTCAGACCCACCAGAACCAGCGGCAGCAGGATCAGCGACAGGCTGAAGCCGAAGGACGGCATTTTGCCCTCGCCCAGGTGCGGCTCGGTGACGTCATCCGGAATATGCAGCTCAACGTAACGGCTGATGAAGTTGCCCCACAGCGGACCGGCGATAATCATCCCCGGGATTGCCGCGCACAGGCCAATCAGGATCATCCAGCCAAAGTCGGCGTGCATCTGGGAGGCAAGCAGCATCGGCGCAGGCCCCGGCAGCAGAAACGCCGCAGCCGCCGCCACCCCCGCAAACAGCGGAATGACCAGCTTCACGAGGTTAGTACCAGTATGGCGCGCCATGGAGAATGCGACGCTTATCAGCAGCACAACGGCCACTTCGAAGAACAGCGGCAGCGCGCAAATCAGCCCTGCCAGGCCAATCGCGTAGTGCGCACGGCTGTGGCCAAAGGATTTCAGCATCTTCACTGCAATCTGGTCGACCGCGCCCGTCTCGTGCAAAATCTTGCCAAACATCGCGCCCAGCGCGACCACAATCGCCAGGAAGCCCAGCGTACCGCCCATCCCTTTTTCCATCGTCGCGGCGATCTTGTCGAGCGGCATACCGGAAAAGAGACCAGCACCAATAGAAACCACCATCAAAGCAACAAAGGCGTGCATGCGCGCCTTCATCACTAAAAACAGCAGCAGCAATACCGAACCCACTGCTGTCAAAACTAGCGTTAATGTACTCAAAACTTACTGCCTTTTATTAATGACCTCGATGGTGCTGGCAACAACACCCTCCAGTGACTGATCGATATCAACCACTAAGACGTCTTTCTCGTCTTCACCCGGCTCCTGCAGCGCTTCGAACTGCGTTACCAGCATCTGGGTTTTGAAGAAGTGACCTTTACGCGCCTTCAGGCGGCTTTCAATCACTTCGAAATCCCCTTTCAGGTAGATGAAAGAGAGGTTTGGGTTGCCGTCGCGCAGCAGGTCGCGATAGGTTTTTTTCAGCGCGGAGCAGACGATCAGGGAGACTTTATTGGTACGCTGCATAGCGAACGCGGCGTCATTCAGCGCCTGCAACCACGGTTTGCGGTCGTCGTCGTTCAGCGGCTCGCCGGAGGCCATTTTCATGATGTTGCTGCGCGGATGGAGGAAGTCGCCATCAAGAAACGCAGCCTGGAGTTGATGCGCCACTTCGCTGGCCACGGCTGATTTCCCGCTACCGGAAACGCCCATCAGGACGTAGACGTGGTGATCGTGATTAGTCGTGCTCAAAGGGTGTCCCTCAGTCAATTGTTACGGGTAACAGTTATCGGTAACATTGTCCTGCTGGGGCAAAAGAGAAGCAATATCCAAACGTGCGCGAAGTGAATAAGTGTGAGCTACTTCAAATTTGTCAGTTCAAATAGATCCACCCGGTGACAAGGTGAAACCTAAATCTAACATTTTCGGGGTAACCGTCTCGCCACGAATGCGCGCCAGCAGGCGTTCTGCGCCAATGCGGCCCATACGTTCACGCGGGGTCAGGACGCTCGCCAGACGCGGCTCCATCACCTGGCCAATGTCGTGGCCGTGGAAACCGGCGATCGCCATATCATCAGGGATCTTCAGCCCCAGACGCTGACACTCAAATGCTGCGCCGACCGCAAGGTCATCGTTGGTACAGAAAATACCGTCCAGTTGCGGATACTCACGTCGTGCCTGACGCATCAGCTCAATACCCGACGTATAGGAAGAGGACTGCTCCACCATCACGCTGTAGGGGGTTAAGTTCGCGTCAAGCATCGCCTGCTCGTATCCCTTCTGTTTGATGATAGTACGTTCATCAAGACGCGCACCCAGATAGGCGATATGACGGTGCCCGCGGGCGATAATGGCCGCCGTCATCTGACGCGCCGCTTCGAAGTTATCAAACCCCACGGCGATGTCGAGGCACGGCGACTGGCTGTCCATCAGCTCCACGACCGGAATACCGGCCACTTCAATCATTTTGAGCGTGCGGGCAGTGTGGGTTCGTTCGGTTAAAATCAGGCCGTCAATGTTCCAGGAAAGCATCGACTCAAGACGTTCCTCTTCGAGTTCCGGCTTGTACCCGTAGTGGGCGAGCATGGTCTGGTAGCCAAACGCATCGGTGACGCTTTCTATTCCACGTAATACTTCGGCGAAAACCTGGTTGGTCAAAGAAGGAAGCAGAACGCCCACCGCGCGGCTGGTCGCATTGGAGAGAATATCGGGCGCGCGGTTGGGGATATAACCCAGTTCATCAAGGGCAGCGGCAATCTTGCCACGTAACGCTACGGAAACCTGTTCCGGGTTACGTAAAAAACGGCTGACCGTCATTTTGGTCACACCGACGCGATCGGCGACATCCTGAAGTACGGGGCGTTTCTTTTTCATCGTCCTGAGAAATCTTGAAGTGATAGATTTGCTCAGTTTACCACGGACAAAGCCCATCCTTCCCCTGTCAAAGGGAAGGATGGGGATTTATTTATGTTTTATTACACCGGCGGCAGGTCAAACAGCAGAATTTCGCTTTCGCTGTCGGCGTGCACGGAGATCGCCTGCTCGTCCCAGATGGCCAGACCATCGGCGGTTGTCGCTTTGGTCCCGTTGATGGACACGTCACCTTTCACCACCTGGATCCAGACGCGGCGGTTAGCGGCAATCTGATGCACGGACTGTTCATCTTTCGCCAGCGCCCAGCGGTACAGCTCCATATCCTGATGCACTTTCAGGGAACCTTCACGCGCATCCGGGGACAGCACCAGCTGTTTGCCCTGTTTCGCGTCGAAGCGGCGCTGCTCGTAGCGCGGCGTGATGCCGGTCTCTTCTGGAATGATCCAGATTTGATACAGGTGCAGTTTTTCCGTTTTGCTCGGGTTGTACTCGGAGTGACGCACCCCGGTACCCGCGCTCATAATCTGGAACTCGCCCGCCGGAACCTGCTCTTTGTTGCCCATGCTGTCCTGGTGCTCAACCGCGCCTTCCAGCACATAGGTAAGGATTTCCATGTCTTTGTGCGGGTGGGTACCGAAGCCCTGGCCTGCATCAATCACGTCGTCGTTAATCACGCGCAGCGCGGAGAAGCCCATGAAGTTCGGGTCGTAGTAGTCGGCAAACGAGAATGAATGCCATGAGTCCAGCCAGCCATGATTCGCGTGACCACGTTCGTTTGCTTTGCGTAAGTAGATCATTGTTTTCACCCTCAGTTCGTTTCGATGGAGTAAGTGTGGACGCAAACGGCCTGGGATCATAGAGGGTGAAAATTGACTCCTCTGTTCAAAAATTGTGAACAAGTTCAGAGGAGCCGTTTTTGCTTATTTCGCGAGGGTTATCGTGGCAGGAGAAGCCTGTTCGAAGGCCCGCTCAAGGATTTCGAGGTTGATCAGAACGTCAGATTCCTTGACGTAATTCGCCGTGCCGTTTGTTAGGGTCTCAAACAGCGCATCGTAGACGCGGCCATAGTCGCCGCTTTCCGGCTTCAGCGTTTCTTTGACCGTCATGCCCTCGTCGTTCACATACTCCAGCACGCCCACGGAATCGTCCGCGGCAAATCCCGGCTCGCCCGGCATGATATTGGCCTTCAGGCTGGTCTCCTGCTGGTCAATGCCGTACTTAATGAACGAACCCCGGGTACCGTGAACGATAAATTTCGGGTAGTCGATCTTCATCAGGTGGCTGGTTTTGACGATGGCCTTCAGATCGCCGTAGAACAGCTGGGCTTCGAAGGTATCGTCCGGATTGGCTTTGTTGCGCAGGCTGCGAATGTCATACGCCACGTGGTCCGGGCGGCCAAACAGGGAGATGATCTGGTCCATGGTGTGCACGCCCAGACCATAGAACGAACCATCCTGAGGCAGTCCGGGCTGCGTTTCCGCCACCGGACGGTAGTAATCGAAGTGACTTTCGATTTCCACGATGTTGCCGAGCTTGCCGCTTTCAATCGCTTTTTTCGCCGTCAGGAAGCAGCTGTCAAAGCGACGGTTCTGATACGGCGTGACGGTCAGGCCTTTGCTTTTCGCCAGCGCGAACAGCTCTTTCGCTTCGGCAATAGTCGGGGTGAACGGCTTTTCTACCAGCACGTTTTTACCCGCATTGAGCGCGCGTTTGGCATAGTCAAAATGGCTGTCGGCGTGGGTGCAGACAATCACCAGCTTCACCTGCGGGTCGTTAAGCACCTCATCGAGATCGCTGGTGAAGTGGATGTGGGAGTACTGCGGAGACTGCTCTTCCGGCTTCGCGCGGCGGCGGTAGATATGGGCCACATGCCAGGTATCTTTACGGTTGAGGACATACGGCAGGTGGTAGCGGGTGGTGCTTTTACCAAATCCAATAAATGCGCAATGTAGTGTCATGGCTCAGTCCTTTTGGAAGGTTACTGAGTCTAACCATAACAAAAAAAAAGCCAGCTAAAAGCTGGCTAAAGTAATACTGGAAGCAATGTGAGCAATGTCGTGCTTTCAGGTTCCCGTAGCGGTCTTCCTGAATGCAGAGCAATAATAATCATTCTCATTCGCACTTGTCCAATACTTTTTGCAAAAAATAGCGGTTGACTCAAATTTTAAAGTCATTGATGTTGGAAGGGACTTTTAACTGACTGAGGAACAAGGAATGAGTGAGATAGTGATACGCCACATCGAACCCAGCGATGCAGAAGCTTTACGTGACATCATGTCGCATCCTGATGTGTATCACGACACGCTACAACTCCCTCATCCTTCTATGGAAATGTGGCACGAACGCGTTGCGACAAAACCAGGCCGGCGCCATCTCGTTGCCTGTCTTGACCAGCGCGTTATTGGACATATGGCGCTGGACGTAATGGAAAACCCGCGTCGCAGCCATGTTGCCACATTCGGCATCAGCGTTGCTGCGGATATGCAGGGACGCGGCGTAGGCCGCAGGCTCATGAGCGAGATGATCAACCTGTGTGACAACTGGTTGCGCATTGAACGTATCGAACTGACGGTCTTTGCCGATAACCCCGCGGCAGTTGCCCTCTATAAAAATTTTGGTTTTGAAATCGAAGGGACCGGCAAGAAATTTGCCCTGCGCAACGGCGAATATGTGGACGCGTATTATATGGCGAGAATGAAGTAGTGATTTGCCGGGGGGCGGCTTCGCCTTGCCCGGCCTTCGTTCGTGCAGTTGTAGGCCCGGTAACCGCAGCGCCACCGGGCAATACATCAATACCCCGCCGTCAAATCATCCACCGAACGCGGATCTGATGCGCCAAACAGCGCTCCGTCCGGCCCTACCATAATGCTCTGGGTGCTGCCCATCGCCTCTTTCACCGCCACCTTCTGCCCACGCTGCTCCAGCAGTTTAATGGTGTCCGGGCTAAAGCCCTTCTCGACGCGCAGCTCGTCCGGCAGCCACTGATGATGGAAGCGCGGTGCGTTGGTGGCTTCGGCGACGTTCATCCCAAAGTCGATGCTGTTCACCACCATCTGCAATACTGTGGTGATAATTCGGCTGCCGCCCGGGCTGCCGGTTACCAGCCAGGTTTTGCCCTCTTTCACCACGATTGTGGGCGACATGGACGACAGCGGACGTTTCTTCGGTCCTACCGCATTCGCATCGCCGCCGACCAGCCCGTAGACGTTCGGCACGCCCGGCTTGGCGGAGAAGTCATCCATCTCGTTGTTCAGCAGAATGCCGCTGTTGCCCGCCACAATCCCGGTGCCAAACGTGGTGTTGAGCGTATAGGTCACCGCCACCGCGTTACCGTCTTTATCCACCACCGAGAAGTGGGTGGTCTGGTTGCTTTCATACGGCGCCAGCTTGCCGGGGCGGATCTCGCTCGACGGCCTGGCCTTGTTGATATCGATCTGATCGGCAATGGATTTGGCGTACGCCTTGTTGGTCAGCGCCTGCCACGGCACCTTCACGAAGTCCGGGTCGCCGAGATATTCCGAGCGATCGGCATAGGCGCGTTTTTCCGCTTCCGCCATTATCTGCATGGCATCCGCGCTGCCAAAGCCGAACTTGTGCATATCGAAGTTTTCAAGAATGTTGAGGATCTGCACGATGTGAATGCCCCCGGAAGACGGCGGCGGCATGGAGAAGACCTCATACCCGCGGTAGGTGCCGCTAATCGGCTCGCGCTCCACCGCCCTGTAGTCCGCCAGATCCGCTTTGGTGATGAGCCCGCCGTTCTTCTGCATCTCTTCCGCAATCTGATCGGCAATCGCCCCTTTGTAGAAGGCGTCCGGACCGTGCTCCGCAATCAGCTCCAGGCTTTTAGCGAGGTTTTTTTGCACCAGCTTATCGCCCTTCTTCAGCGGCTCGCCGTCTTTCCAGAAGATGGCCTTGCTGTTTTCATGATTCGGAATGACTTCGCTGCCGTAGGTTTTGAGGTCGTCTGCCAGCGCGTCATTCACCACAAAGCCCTCCCGCGCCAGCTTGATGGCAGGCTGCACCACCTTGTTCAGCGGCATCGTGCCGTATTTTTCCAGCGCCAGCGAGAAGCCCGCAACGGTGCCCGGCGTGCCGGACGCGAGATGCGAGGTCAGGGATTTTTTACTGTCAGGGTTGCCCTGGTCATCAAGGAACATGTCTCGTGACGCCTGAGAAGGCGCCATTTCACGGAAGTCGATGGCGGTGGTTTTCCCGTCTTTGGTGCGCAGCATCATAAAGCCGCCACCGCCCAGGTTCCCCGCTTGCGGGTGCGTCACCGCCAGCGCGTAGCCGACGGCGACCGCGGCATCCACCGCGTTACCGCCCTGTCTGAGAATATCGACGCCCACGCGGGTCGCCAGCGCATCCACGGATGCCACCATGCCGTGGGTTGCCCGCACGGGATGAAAAACATCTTCCTCCACGCCGTAAGAGACCGGAGGCGCCGCGGGCGGGTTCCCCGCCACGCTAAATGTACCGCCAGCCATCAGCGCGGCGAGGGCGACCCAGCGCAAAAACGTTGGTTTCATCATTATTGTTCTCCAGGTGAAGGGATCCATATTCCCCGCTTAAGCCTGGTTCACAACTCCTAAAAAATCATCGTCATGGTGAAATCAGGGTAAACTTAAGAGAGACCTCAAAAGGAGGAAATGACAATGAAACGCTTATTGATTCTTACGGCGCTGATCCCGTTTGCCGCGCTCGCACAGCCCCTCAACACCATGAATAACCCGAATCAGCAGGGTTACGTCATCCCGAGCCAGCAGCGTATGCAGACCGAGATGATGAGCCAGCAGCAGCAGCAAAAAGGGATGTTGAATCAGCAGCTGAGAACGCAGACCCAGGTGCAGCAGCAAAGCCTGCAAAATCAGATGAACGCCAACACCCAGCGCGTGCAGCAGGGGCAGGTGCGCGAGCAACCGTTGCCAAATAAAAACGGCGGGATGTTAGGGGGAATGACGTCGTCAGGTAGCGGACAGCAGCATATGCTGCCGCCGCAGTCGAATGGCAGTATGCTTAATCCGCAGAACTAAAGTCCGGGCCGATCAGGTCGATTGCATCGGTGCAGATGCTGTCTACCCCCCAGCGCAGCAGTTCGGCCGCGCGCTGGGGTTTATTGACGGTGTAAACCAGAATATGCAGACCCGCGTCCTTCAGCATCTTCACCCGCGCCTCATCCAGCAGCTTGTGGTTGAGATGAATAGAGACGCACGCTAAGCGCGTCGTCAGCTCGCGCCAGTCTTCGCGCCACTCGTCCAACAATAGCCCGCGCGGCAGCTCCGGCGCGGCAGCCTGCGCCGCCTCCAGCGCGTCGATTTCAAACGAGGAGAGTAGCGGCGCGGTCATCCCTTCCCACAGCTCGCGCGCGGCAAGGGCAATCACTTTGCCGGTCAGCGGCCCGGTGCCGGTGGTCGGTTTAATTTCGATATTGGCCATCATGCCGTGCTGGCGACAGCGATCGGCCACTTCCGCCAGCAGCGGCAGCGGTTCGCCTTTGAATTCGCCGCTGTACCAGCTTCCGGCGTCGACTTTCAGCAGATCGCGCCACGGCAGATCGCCCGCCACGCCCCAGCCGTTGCTGGTGCGTTCGAGGTTATCGTCATGCAGCAGGAAAATCTCGCCGTCTTTCGACAGCTTGGCGTCGAACTCGATCATGGTGTGGCCGTAACGCGCGCCAACATCAATCGCCGCCAGGGTGTTCTCCGGCGCCAGTTTACCGCCGCCGCGGTGGGCGACGACGTGGGGATAAGGCCAGTTGCTCATACTCGTTGTCCTGTTTCACCGTCAAAAAGGTGCAGATGATTTTCCGGCAGGTGCAGCCACAGCGTGCTGCCTGCTTTAGGGCGCTCCTGATGTGCCAGACGCACCACCATCTTTTGCTCGCCCCAGCGCCCGTGCGCCAGGTTATCTGCACCCAACATCTCCAGCGTGTCCATGACCAGCGGCACGCCTCCTTCCGCCTGAGAGGTTAAACCGATATGTTCCGGGCGGATACCGAGCGTCATCTTACGCCCGGCGTAGCCACGATAGTACCAGTTGATTGGCAATGCCATCCCGCTTTCCAGCTCAAAGTGCGAGCCCGCGCTGCTGATACGCCCTTCCAGCAGGTTCATCGCCGGGCTGCCGATAAAGCTCGCCACAAAGCGGGTAGCCGGTTTCTCATACACTTCCACCGGGGTACCAATCTGCTCGGCAACGCCTTTGTTCATCACCATCACGCGCTGGGCGAGGGTCATGGCTTCGACCTGATCGTGGGTAACGTACAGCGAGGTGGTTTTCAGACGACGGTGCAATTGCTGCAGCTCAAGACGCATCTGCACGCGCAGCTTGGCATCGAGGTTAGAGAGCGGCTCGTCGAACAGGAATACCGCCGGATCGCGCACGATGGCGCGCCCCATCGCTACGCGCTGGCGCTGGCCGCCGGAGAGCTCGCGCGGGCGGCGCTTCAGCAGGCCGTCCAGCTCGAGAATACGCGCCGCCTCTTTCACCCGCTCGTCGATAAGGCCTTTGCCCATGCCGCGGATTTTCAGCCCCCAGGCCATGTTCTCTTCCACGCTCATGTGCGGATAGAGGGCGTAGTTCTGGAACACCATCGCGATGCCCCTGTCTTTTGGCTCCATTTCGGTGACGCGCTGACGATCAATCCAGATATCCCCGGAGGTTACGCGCTCCAGCCCCGCCACCATGCGCAGCAGCGTGGATTTGCCGCAGCCGGACGGGCCGACCATCACGATGAATTCTCCGTCCGCCACGTCGAGCGTCAGCGGCTGAATCACCTGGGTTTTACCATCCCAGCTTTTGGTTACTGCCTGAAGTTTTAAACCTGCCATCTTATTTCTCGCTATCGACCAGGCCGCGGACAAACGCGCGCTGCATGGCTAAAACAATGACTACGGGTGGGATAAGGGTGAGCAGCATCGCCGCCATCACCTGGTTCCAGAGGGTGGTGCCTTCGCCGGTGGCGATCATGCCTTTGATGCCCGCCACGGCGGTGCCGAGGTTGACGTCCTGAATAATCAGCAGCGGCCACAGGTACTGGTTCCAGCCGTAGATAAAGGTGATCACAAACAGCGCCGCAAGGTTGGTTTTCGACAGCGGCAGCACGATGTCGCGGAAGAAGCGCATCGGCGACGCGCCGTCGATGCGCGCCGCTTCAATCAGCTCGTCCGGCAGGGTCATAAAGAACTGGCGGAACAGGAAGGTGGCGGTCGCCGAGGCCATCAGCGGCAGGGTTAAGCCCGCGTAGCTGTCGAGCATCTTCAGGTTGGCGATCACCTCCACCGTCGGGAAGATACGCACCTCTACCGGCAGCATCAGCGTAATGAAGATCATCCAGAAGAAGAGGTTACGCAGCGGAAAGCGGAACCAGACGATGGCGAAGGCCGAAAGCATCGACACCGTAATTTTGCCGACCGTAATGCCAAACGCCATGATGAAGCTGTTGAGCATCATCAGCCAGAACGGCGCGCTGTTGGCGCCCACGCCCCGGGTCCAGATGGTCTTCATGTTCTCGAACAGATGCCCGCCGGGGAGCAGCGTCATCGGCGTGTCGAACACCGCTTTGGTGTCCAGCGTGGCGGCGACAAACGCCACGTACAGCGGGAAGAGGATAACGATGATCCCTAAAATCAGCATGGTATGGCTGAAAATCGTCAGCCCGCGACGGTTCTCAATCATTGGTAGCGCACCTTACTTTCGACATAGCGGAACTGCACCACCGTGAGGATGATGACGAGGAACATCAGCACAACCGACTGCGCGGCGGAGGCGGAGAGATCCAGCCCCGCAAAGCCTTCGCGGTAGATTTTGTAAATCAGCGTCGTGGTCGCCTGTACCGGACCGCCTGCGGTCGCCGCGTCGATCACCGGGAAGGTGTCGAAGAAGGCGTACACGAGGTTAACCACCAGCAGGAAGAAACTCACCGGGGCGATCAGCGGCAGCGACAGTCTGAAGAAACGACGAATGGGCCCAGCCCCGTCGATGGCAGCGGCTTCCACCAGCGAGCGCGGGATGGACTGCAGCGCGGCAAAGAAGAACAGGAAGTTGTAGCTGATCTGCTTCCACACCGAGGCGAACACCACCAGAAACATCGCCTGGCCGCTGTTCTGGGCGTGGTTCCAGTCGTAGCCCAGTTCGGCCAGGAAGTGGGTAATCAACCCGCGCCCGGGGTTAAACAGGAAGATCCACAGCACGGCGGCGACGGCGGGAGCCACGGCGTAAGGCAGCAGCATCAGGGTTTGATAAATACGGCTGCCGCGCACTACATAGTCCACCAGCGCGGCGAAAAACAGCGAGGCAACCAGACCGCTGACGGTCACCAGCGCGCTGAACTTCATCGTCGTCCAGAAGGAGTCCAGGTAGTAGCTGTCATGGAACAGCGCGGTAAAGTTGTCCAGACCAACAAACTGGCTGGAAAGCCCGAACGGGTCGACGCTTTGTACCGAGTACCACAGCGCTTCGCCCGCAGGCCAGATAAAGAAGATAACGGTGATGACCAGCTGCGGCGCGACCAACAGGTACGGAAGCCAGCGGGAACGGAACACCGGACGGGATGATGACATTGAGATTTGGTTCCTGGCGATTTCTGTTTTCTCCCTCTCCCTGGGGGAGAGGGTTGGGGTGAGGCATCAGGCCGCATTAATCCGTAGGCCCGGAACGCTGCGCGTCACCGGGCATTTTTTTACGATTTCGTCGACTGCTCAAAGCGGCGCAGCAGCTGATTCCCGCGCTCTACCGCAGAATCCAGCGCCTGCTGTGGCGTTTTCTTCCCGGTCCACACGCTTTCCAGCTCTTCATCCACGATGGTGCGGATCTGCGGCATGTTGCCCAGACGCAGGCCTTTGGTGAACGGCAACGGCGGCTTGTTCAGCATCTGGCGCGTCGCGATGTCCGCCCCTGGGTTCTTGCTGTAGAAGCCCTGCTCGCGGGTCAGGTCATACGCGGCTTTGGTGATCGGCAGGTAGCCGGTCTTCTGGTGCCATTCGGCGGCGTTTTCCGGCTTCGCCAGGAAGTCGAGGAACTCGGCCACGCCTTTATAGGTGCCCTTGTCTTTACCCTGCATCACCCACAGGCTCGCCCCGCCGATGATGGCGTTCTGCGGCGCGCCCTTCACGTCAGCGTCATACGGCATCATGCCCACGCCGTAGTTAAATTTGGCGTAGTGGCGGATATCCGCCAGAGAGCCGGACGAGGCGGTGGTAATGGCGCAGTCGCCGTTGTAGAACTTCTCGGTGGATTCGTCTTTACGCCCGAAGTAGCTGAAGTCGCCCTTCTTGTTCAGATCGGCAAGCAGCGCAATGTGCTTCACCTGCTCCGGCTTGTTGAACTCCAGTACCGCATCGGTGCCGTCGAAGCCGTTGTTTTTGGTCGCAACCGGCAGGCCATGCCAGGCGCTGAAGTTTTCAATCTGGATCCAGCCCTGCCAGCCGCTGGCGTAGCCGCACTTCATTCCCGCCGCTTTCAGCTTCGCGGTGTATTCGGCCAGGTCCTGCCAGGTTTTTGGCGGCTGCTCCGGATCTAAACCGGCTTTCTTGAAGGCGTCTTTGTTGTAGTACAGCACCGGCGTGGAGCTGTTAAACGGCTGAGACAGCAGATGTCCGGTTTTGGAATCGGTGTAGTAACCCGCTACGGTTGGCACGAACTGGGATTCATCGAAGTTAATACCCGCTTCTTTGAATACTTCATAGACCGGCTTGATGGCTTTGGAGGCCATCATCGTGGCGGTGCCCACTTCATAAACCTGTAACAGTGCAGGCGCGTTGCCGGTACGGAAGGCGGCGATGCCCGCGCTCAGGCTCTGCTCGTAGTTGCCTTTGTACACCGGCACAATTTTGTAATCCGGGTGGGTGTCGTTGAAACGCTGCGCCAGGGAGTCAACTTCTTTACCCAACTCCCCTTCCATGGAATGCCAGAACGGAATGGTCGTCACAGCCATTGCGTTCGTCGCAAAAGCCAGACCCAGTGCCAGACCCAAAGCTGTGTGTCGTAACGATGTCATTGTCATCTCTCTTATTGTGCCGGATGCGCGATATCACGCGTTTTATGCTCGCGAGGTAACATGACATGCTCGAATGACAGAAAAATAACTGTTTGTTTACAGATAAGTGACAGTAAAGGGTCAGGGGGATGATGGTTATGTGAAGGGGGTTGGATGGTTGGGTGCGGTCTGGTGCCCTCACCCCGGCCCTCTCCCACAGGGAGAGGGAGAAAACACTAAAAAAGGCAACTTGCGTTGCCTTTTTGCTTTTACCTATCCGCCCAGATACGCGCTCCGCACCGCTTCGTTCGCCAGCAGCGCGTCGCCGGTGTCTTCCAGCACCACGCGGCCGTTCTCCAGCACGTAGCCACGGTCGGCGAGCTTCAGCGCCTGGTTGGCGTTCTGCTCGACGAGGAAGATGGTCATCCCCTCTTTGCGCAGCTGCTCGATGGTGTCGAATATCTGTTGGATGATGATTGGCGCCAGGCCGAGCGACGGCTCATCCAGCAGCAGCAGGCGCGGCTGGCTCATCAGCGCGCGGCCGATCGCCAGCATCTGCTGCTCACCGCCGGACATGGTGCCCGCACGCTGAATGCGGCGCTCCCACAGGCGCGGGAAGAGTTCGTACACCCACTTGATGCGGGTCTGGTATTCATCGCGGTGGGCGAAGAACCCGCCCATCGCCAGGTTCTCTTCCACCGTCATACGCGAGAACACGCGGCGCCCTTCCGGAACAATCGCCACCGCCTCGCGCATGATTCTGGCGGTCTGCCAGTCGGTAATGTCTTTGCCATCGAACACAATCCGCCCGCTGGTGGCGCGCGGGTCACCGCACAGGGTGCCGAGCAGCGTGGTTTTGCCCGCGCCGTTGGCGCCAATCAGGGTCACGATTTCACCCTGATTGATATGCAGGCTGACGTCGTGCAGCGCCTGAATCTTGCCGTAGTGCGCGTTGACCTTGTCGAACGTTAACATCGCTTTTTCCATCTTATGCCTCACCCAGGTATGCGCGGATCACGTCCGGGTTGTTGCGAATCTCTTCCGGCGTGCCGTTTGCCAGCGGCGTACCCTGGTTAACCACGTAGATACGGTCGGAAATGCCCATTACCAGCTTCATGTCGTGCTCAATCAGCAGAATGGTGGTGTCGTGGTGATCGCGCAGCTCAGCAATCAGCTCGTCCAGCTCTTTGGTCTCTTTCGGGTTGAGGCCCGCCGCCGGTTCGTCGAGCATCAGGATTTCCGGCTGGGTGACCATGCAGCGCACAATCTCCAGACGACGCTGGTCGCCGTAGGCCAGATTGCTCGCCTGGCGGTTAGCGTGCTGCAGCAGGCCAATTCGGTCGAGCCAGGTGGCGGCGCGATCGAGCGCTTCATCCTGGGCGCGGCGGAAGGCCGGGGTTTTCAGCAGACCGGAGAACAGCCCGGTTTTCAGCTGCTGATGCTGCGCAACCAGCAGGTTCTCAATCACCGTCATCTCGCGGAACAGACGCACGTGCTGGAAGGTACGCACCACGCCCATGCGGGCAATCTGCTGGCCCGGCAGCCCTTCAAGGTGCTTGTCGCGCAGCATGATGGTGCCGCCCGTCGGCTTGTAGAAGCCGGTCAGGCAGTTAAAGACCGTGGTTTTCCCCGCGCCGTTCGGGCCAATCAGGGAGACAATCTCTTTCTTGTGCAGATCCAGTGACACATTGTTGACCGCCAGCAGGCCGCCAAAACGCATCATCAGACCGTTAACGGATAATAATGGCTGACTCATGCCTGCTCTCCTTTCGCTTGCCCGTTCTTCAGCTTCAGCTGTGGACGGGTCATCGGCAGCAAGCCCTGCGGACGCCAGATCATCATCAGCACCATCAAACCACCCAGCATTAACATGCTGTATTCGTTAAAGTCGCGCATCAGCTCGCGCGAAACCACCAGCAGGATGGCCGCGAGGATAACGGCGAACTGCGAGCCCATCCCGCCGAGCACCACAATCGCCAGCACAAAAGCGGATTCGGCAAAGGTGAACGATTCCGGGCTGACGAAGCCCTGACGCGCGGCAAACAGCGTCCCGGCGAAACCGGCAAACGCGGCGCTGATGGTGAACGCGGTCAGCTTGATGCGTGTCGGGTTCAGGCCCAGGGAACGGCAGGCGATCTCATCCTCGCGCAGTGCTTCCCACGCGCGGCCCAGCGGCATGCGCAGCAGGCGGTTAATCACGAACAGGGTGATCACCACCAGCAGCAGCGCTACCAGATAGAGCCAGATCACGCGGTCGGACGGGTCATACTTCACGCCGAAGAAGTTACTGAAGGTATCCCAGCCGCCTTCGCGGGCGGTACGGCTGAACTCCAGACCGAAGAAGGTCGGTTTCGGGATCTGGCTGATGCCGTTCGGGCCGCCGGTCACTTCGGTGTTGTTCAGCAGCAGGATACGGACGATTTCACCGAAGCCTAAGGTCACGATCGCCAGGTAGTCACCGCGCAGGCGCAGCACCGGGAAGCCAAGCAGGAAACCGGCTGCGGCGGAGACCAGCCCCGCCAGCGGCAGACAGGTCCAGAAGCCGAGGCCGTAATAGTGGTTCAGCAGCGCGAAGGTGTAGGCGCCGATGGCGTAGAAGCCGCCGTAGCCAAGCACCAGCAGGCCAGATAGCCCCACCACCACGTTCAGACCAAGACCAAGAATCACGTAGATCATGGTCAGGGTAGCGATATCTACGGTTCCACGAGAGACCACAAACGGCCACGCCACGGCGGCCACCAGCAGCGCCACGAGGAACAGCTTCTGCTTAACGGTTGACCCGTCGATGGCCGGCAGAACGAATTTCGGCCCGGAGACGTTTTTCAGCGACTTCTGGAACAGCGGACGCAGCAGCTGGAACAGGAACACCACGGCAGTGCCGATAAATACCCACTGCCAGCGGATGTCGGGGGCGGCGTCTACCACCAGCTTCGTCCCGTCCAGACCTAACTGGACGCCCATAAAGACGCCCGCCAGCACGAAGAACATGGCGGCAGAGAGCAGCGCCATTGCAAAATGCATCGGTTTCATACTTTCTCTACCTCCGGACGGCCCAGAATACCGGTAGGCATCACCAGCAGAACCAGAATCAGCAGGGCAAACGACACCACATCTTTATACTCAGTGCTCAGATACGCCGAGGAGAGCGCTTCCGCCACACCCAGGATCAGGCCGCCGATCATCGCCCCCGGAATACTGCCGATACCGCCCAGAACCGCCGCGGTAAACGCTTTCATCCCGGCCATAAAGCCGATGTACGGGTTGATCACGCCGTAGAACTGGCCGAGCAGCACGCCTGCGACGGCCGCCATCGCGGCGCCAATCACGAAGGTCAGGGCAATCACGCGGTCGGTGTTGATGCCGAGCAGGCTCGCCATCTTCAGGTCTTCTGCGCAGGCGCGGCAGGCGCGACCCATACGCGAGTAGCGGATGAACAGCGTCAGGGCGAGCATCGCAATAAAGGTCACGACCCAGATAACCAGCTGCATAGTGGTGATAGAAGCCGAGAAGTTTTCACTGGCCCCCACAATCCACTGGCCGTTAAACAGGCTTGGCAGCGCCACGTCGCGCGAGCCTTCGGTGAGGCTGACGTAGTTTTGCAGGAAGATCGACATCCCGATCGCGGAAATCAACGCAATCAGACGCTTGGAGCTGCGCACCGGCCGGTAGGCCACGCGCTCGATGCTCCAGCCGTAGGCGCTGGCAATTACAATCGCGCCAACAAACCCGGCTGCGACCAGCAGCCAGCTGCTGTCGATGCCCATCATCATAAGGGCAGCAATAATCATAAAGGAGACATAGCTACCGATCATGTAGACCTCGCCGTGGGCGAAGTTGATCATGCCGATAATGCCGTAAACCATCGTATAGCCGATGGCGATCAGCGCGTAGGTGCTTCCCAGCGTAACGCCGTTAAACATCTGCTGCAGGAAATAGAGAAACTGCTCGGACATATGCAAACCTTTTTATACCCGCCCGTCAGTCCGGGCGGTGGGATAATTATTTGGCGGCCGAGGATGAACCGTCGGCGTGCCACTTAAAGACACCAAACTCAAATCCCTTCAGATCGCCTTTCTCATCCCAGTTCAGCGGCCCAATCACGGTGTTCGCCCCGTGTGCTTTTAAATCTTTCACCAGATCCAGCGGTTCTTTGCTGCCGGAGCGTTCCAGCGCGGTGGCCAGAGACTGTACGGCGGCGTAGGTGATCCAGACGTACGGACCACTCGGATCTTTCTTCTGCGCCTTGAGCGCATCCACGATAGCCTTGTTGGCCGGATCCTGGTCATAGCGTTTTGGCATCGTCACCAGCATGCCTTCAGCAGAATCCCCGGCGATGTTTGACAGAGAGGCATTGCCCACGCCCTCTGGCCCCATAAACTGGGTCTTCAGACCGGTGGCGCGCGCCTGACGCAGCATCTGGCCCATCTCCGGGTAGTAGCCGCCGTAGTAAACAAAGTCGATATTCTCTTTTTGCAGGCGGGCGATCAGCGCGGAAAAGTCTTTCTCACCGGCGGTAATCCCGTCGAAAAAGACGATGTTTGCGTCGCCTTTTTTCAGGCCGTCCTGAACGGAGCGCGCCAGGCCTTCGCCGTACTGCTGCTTGTCATGAATAATGGCGATACGCTGCGGCTTGACGGTTTCAAGGATGTATTTGGCGGCGGTTGGCCCCTGAGAGGAGTCCAGCCCCGCGGTACGCATGATGTGCTGGTATCCGCGCTGGGTCAGCTCAGGGTTAGTGGCGCCAGGGGTGATCATCAGAATGCCTTCGTCTTCGTAGATATCAGAAGCGGGCTGGGTGGACGACGAGCACAGGTGGCCGATAACATACTGGATGCCGTCGTTAACGATTTTGTTGGCGACCGCGACGGCCTGTTTCGGATCGCAGGCGTCGTCATATTCTACGCCCACCAGCTTGTCGCCTTTGATGCCGCCCTTAGCGTTGATGTCTTTGATGGCCTGGCGCGCACCGTTGAACTCCATATCACCCCACTGCGCAACAGGGCCGGACATCGCGCCCACTACCGCAACTTTAATGTCCTCCGCCATGGCGGCATGCGAGATCGACAGTGCGACCATCCCCGCGATTAACGTCTTCGCGTTCCTTTTCATCTCTGAATCCCCATTCGTGATGTCGTGTTTATATTTTGTTTTATTATGGTTAAAAAGCATTCTGTACTTTTAATGAACAACGCTATTTTTACCAGTGCCTTTAATGGTTTAGCGCAGGTTTTTGTCAAAAACCAGACTAAAATCTCTATTTTTCAGGCGATTAAGCAAAGATAATATTCTGAAATCAGGCAGAGATAAACAAATAAAAGTGCAGTTTGCAGCATAAAATAACGGTACAAAGCGCCGAATAAATCACTACCATTCAGGTTAAAATTCTGCTTATTTTTCGATCCATGTGTTTTCAAACTGCCCATCGCGTTGCCAAAAAACTAATCACCTGGTTAATGAGAATAAAAAGAGGAAGCCGCTGAGTGAATAAATTGAGTACACTGCCTCTACTCAATTTGATTTGGACAAGTAGCTAATGAAACTGACTATCGTGCGTCTGGTGACCTTTAGCGACCAGGATCATATCGACCTGGGCAAGATCTGGCCGGAATATTCCCCTTCGTCGCTGCGCGTTGATGAGACCCACCGCATTTATGCCGCGCGTTTTAACGAGCGCCTGCTGGCTGCGGTTCGCGTCACCCTGAGCGGTACAGAAGGAGCGCTGGACTCACTGCGCGTTCGTGACGTCACCCGTCGTCGCGGCGTGGGACAGTATTTAATTGAAGAAGTGATCCGCGAAAACCCAAGCGTGACCTCATGGTGGATGGCCGACGTGGGCGTAGAAGACCGCGGCGTGATGGCAGCGTTTATGCAGGCGTTAGGCTTTACGGCGCAGGAGAGCGGGTGGGAGAAGCGCTAAAAGAAAGCCGGGTGGCGGCTGCGCCTTACCCGGCCTACATTCTCCACTGTATTTTCCCAAGCATTTCGTGTTGCAGGAAGGCGGCAAGTTATGAAATCCCCGGGAGCTGACATAAGTAAGTGACCGGGGTTGAATAACGCAGCCAACGCACCTGCGGCGCGAAAGGAGACGGGAAAATTATTTTGCGTCTGTCGCCGTGCCATTGGCATGCCAGTCAAACACGCCGAACTCGAAGCCCTTCAGGTCGCCCTTCTCGTCCCAGGAGAGTGGCCCCATAACAGTCTGGACCGTATTCGCTTTCAGCCAGGTGGCAATTTCAGCCGGATCGGCTGACTGGTTCAGGCCTGCCTGCAGAGACTGCAGCGCCGCGTAGGTGGTCCAGACGAACGCGCCGCTTGGATCCTGTTTCTTCGCCTTGATGGCATCTACGATAGGTTTGTTCGCAGGGACCTGGTCGTAGTTCTTCGGTTTGGTCACCAGCAGACCTTCGGCTGATTCACCCGCAATGTTAGACAGAGAAACGTTCGCCACGCCTTCCGGGCCCATAAACTGGGTTTTCAGGCCAGCAGCGCGCGCCTGACGCAGGATCTGGCCCATTTCCGGATGGTAGCCGCCGTAGTAAACAAAGTCGATATTCTCTTTCTTCAGACGCGCAACCAGGGTGGAGAAGTCTTTCTCACCGGCGGTGATCCCGTCGAAGAACACCACGTCGGCATTGGCTTTCTTGAGGTTGTCCTGCACTGAACGCGCCAGACCTTCACCGTACTGCTGCTTGTCATGAACGATAGCAATGCGCTTCGGCTTCACTTTTTCAACGATGTATTTCGCCGCGGTTGGGCCCTGGTCTGAGTCCAGGCCGGTGGTGCGCAGGGTCAGCTTGTAGCCACGCGCAGTCAGCTCCGGTGCGGTCGCTGCCGGGGTGATCATCAGAATACCTTCGTCTTCGTAGATGTCAGACGCGGGCTGAGTAGAGGAAGAGCACAGGTGACCGATAACGTATTTGATCCCGTCGTTCACCACTTTGTTCGCGACCGCGACCGCTTGTTTCGGGTCACAGGCATCATCATATTTTACGATCTGCAGTTTTTCGCCTTTGATACCGCCCTTAGCATTAATGTCTGCAACCGCCTGTTCAGCGCCGGTAAATTCCTGGTCGCCGTACTGTGCTACCGGACCGGACATCGCGCCAACCACAGCCACCTTGATGTCTGCCTGTGCCATGGTGCTGAATGCCAACGCGATACATCCTGCCAGTAACGCTTTACCCTTCATGTTCATCCTGAGATTCCCCATTATTATGGTTATTACGATTGTTGTGATGTTGTTGTGCAGCGCTTTATGTCAGTTATAGGTGTGCTGTCCGCGCTTTTTCAGCATACTCTGCTAAAACATACCCGATTTTTATGATTTTGGAATAGCTAATTTGAAATGAATATATGATAAGCCCGGCAGGATTTACCGCCGGGCATGTGGCTTTAACGTGTCAGCGACGCGGAGATAATGTCCAGCGCTTTACGGAACTGCGCTTCAGGGATAGTCAGCGGATAGAGGAAACGAATGACGTTGCCGTAGACGCCGCAGCTCAGCAGAAGCAGCCCTTGGTTCAACGCACGTTCCTGCACCTGGCGGGTAAATTCCGGCGAAGGCTGGCCCGTTTGCGGGTCGTTAAACTCTACCGCCACCATCGAGCCCTGCCCGCGAATGTCAGCGATATACGGGCAGTGTTCCTTGGCTTTGTTGAGCACTTCCACCAGGTGATGGCCGAGATGCGCCGAGCGCGTGCAGAGATCTTCCTCGTCAATCACGTCCAGCACCGCGTGCGCTGCGGCAATCGCCAGCGGATTACCCGCGTAGGTGCCGCCCAGCCCGCCCGGCGCAGGCGCGTCCATCACGTCGGCACGGCCCGATACCGCCGAGAGCGGCATCCCGCCCGCCAGGCTTTTTGCCATGGTGATCAGGTCCGGCTTCACGCAGTGGTGTTCCATCGAGAAAAGCTTGCCGGTGCGGGCGAAGCCGCTTTGCACCTCGTCGGCAATCAGCAAAATACCGTGGGTATCGCACAGGGTGCGAAGAGCCTGCATAAAATCAGCAGGCGCAATGTTGAAGCCGCCCTCCCCCTGAACCGGTTCGAGCATAATCGCCGCGACCTGGTCAGGAGCAATATCCGCTTTAAAGATACGTTCCAGGCTTTTCAACGCCTCAGCGGTGCTGACGCCGTGCAGTTCATTCGGATACTGCGCGTGGTAAACCGAGCCGGGGAAGGGTCCGAAGCCGAGCTTGTACGGCGCAACTTTGCCGGTAAGCGCCATGGTCATAAAGGTGCGGCCGTGGAACGCGCCGCCGAAGGTGATAAGGCCAGGACGTTTGGTATAGGCGCGCGCAATTTTGACCGCGTTTTCGACCGCCTCAGCCCCCGTGGAGAAGAACGCCGTTTTGGCAGGACCTTCTACGGGCACGCGTGCGTTGATACGCTCGGCAAGCGCCACGTAGCCTTCGTACGGCACAATCTGGTAGGCCGTGTGGGTAAACGCGTGGAGTTGTTTTTCGATGGCGGAAATGACTTTGGGATGCCGATGGCCGGTATTCAGCACCGCGATCCCGGCGGCGAAGTCGATATACTCATTGCCTTCCACGTCCCACACCGTGGCGTTTTCGGCTTTATCGGCATAGAAGTTACACATCACGCCGATGCCGCGCGGCGTCGCCTGTAAACGCCGGTCGTTCAGTTCGTTGTTTTTCACCCTGTCCCCCTGAGAAAGTCGCCTGCTTAGCGCATCAGTAAGTGTTTGCCAGGGGGAGGGAATTCGCCAGAGCGGGCGCTAAAAAAACAAAACCCCCAGACTCTCATCCAGGGGTTCTCGGTGTACTTCGCGGAAATTACGCTTCGATAGCGGCGCGAAGTTTTTTCATGGCGTTCTTTTCAAGCTGACGCACACGTTCTGCAGAGACGCCGTAACGGTCAGCCAGCTCCTGCAGCGTGGACTTGTTGTCTTCGTCCAGCCAGCGGGCGCGGATAATATCCTGGCTACGTTCGTCGAGGCCTTCCATCGCATGGGTCAGCTTGTTCGCGGCCTGATCTTCCCAGTTGTCCTCTTCGATGCCATCAGCAAAGTTAGAGGTTTTATCCTGCAGATACAGAACCGGTGCCATCGGCTGGCTGTCGGAGGCGTCGTCGTCGGAGGACATATCAAAGGTCATGTCCTGCGCGGCCATACGGGATTCCATCTCACGCACGTCTTTGCTGGTTACGCCCAGCTCGCGCGCCACCATTTCCACTTCATCCTGGTTGAACCAGCCCAGACGCTGCTTGGTTTTACGCAGGTTAAAGAACAGTTTGCGTTGCGCTTTTGTCGTGGCGACTTTCACGATACGCCAGTTGCGCAGCACGTATTCATGAATTTCTGCTTTGATCCAGTGTACGGCGAAGGAGACGAGTCGCACACCCACTTCCGGGTTAAAGCGACGCACAGCCTTCATCAGACCGATGTTACCTTCCTGAATCAAGTCCGCCTGCGGCAGGCCATAGCCCGCATAATTACGAGCAATGTGAACAACAAAGCGCAGGTGAGACAGGATCAGCTTTTTCGCTGCTTCCAGATCGCCCTGGTAATGCAGCTTTTCAGCAAGCTCCTTTTCTTCCTCGGCCGTTAACATCGGCCAGGTGTTCGCAGCCCGGATATAAGATTCCAGGTTACCAACAGGGGCTAAAGCTAAAGTTTGCATTTCTTTGGTCATTCATTCCTCTCAGTATTTCTTCTGGTCCAGGCTGTCCCCGTCAGGCAACAACCATGCCAAAGCGTTTGAGCAACGAGATTAGCATTCACTCTTTTATCAGACAGTGATTTTATCCACAAGTTCCAGGTGCAACGGTGAATAAATTACGCACAAAATGTGACATGGAGATGATAACAGGGGAAGAGACAACAGGGACGCTTTCCCTGCAGAGCGAACATCTCGGTGCAGGGAAAGATTATATCACGCTTTTATTAGTCGGGAGTAAAGTGACGTAAATGTTGAACGGTTGCCAGCCACGCTGCCACCCACCCAATCATCGAACACACCAGCAGCAGTAACAGGCACTCATCGAACCCTAAGCCACTGATATCAAACTTCGTTCCGAAAACCTGCGCCACTTCAGTCACGGCAGACGAAAGCCGCATCACCAAAATTTCTGACAATATCAGTGAAAGAAATGCGCCGGAAAAACCGAGCAGTGCGCCACCGTAAAGGAACGGTCGGAGGATGAAGCCATCCGTCGCACCAATCAGTTTCTGAACGTTGATGGTATCGCGACGGGCGAAAATGCTCAGGCGCACGCTGTTGCCGATGACGAGGAAGACCGCCGCCACCATCAGCACGCCAATCATCGCCGCGACGCGGCCTACCAACCCGGTGAGAGCAGAAAGGCGCGCAAACCAGCTGTCATCCATGCGCACTTCATCAATGCCCTTAATGCGCGTGATGCGATCGCGCAGGGTGTTAAGCGACTCGGTCCCCTGGAAATCCAGCTTCGGGATCACCACCGCCACGGCGGGCAGCGGGTTCTCTTCAAGCATATCCAGCGCGCCGCCAAAGCCAGACCAGTTACGGAACTCGCCCAGCGCGTCTTCACGTGAGAGATAGTTGACCTTCTCCACGCCCTGCTCGGCCTGAATTTGCCCAACCACCTGGGCCGCCGCGTTATCGTCGAGCGCTTTATCCAGATAGACCGTGATCTGCGGGGACGGATAATACTGTGAGGCCGCCTGGTTGACGTTTTTATAGACCATATAGCAGACGCTTGGAAGCGTCAGAGAAATGGCAATCACCATCACCGTCAGGAACGTCGCCAGCGGTTTGCTTTTCAGGTCCTGCAGCGCGCCGTGGAACGCGTAGCGCACCTGCTCGTTAAACACGTTGGTTTTACGGGAGGCCGGTTTTGGCGCGGCCTTCTGGCGCTTCGGCGCATTACGATTGCCGTCCCCCCCGCCCTGCGGCTTACGGAAACGGTCAAACCGGTTCCCGAACTGCCGAATCTGGTTTATTGCATCACGCTTATTCACCGTGGCCTCCGTGCAAATGACCGTCGCTCAGGGTCAGCATGCGGTACGAACGACGGGAAATCAGCCCGATGTCGTGCGTTGCCATCAATACGGTGACCCCTACGCGGTTAAACTCCTCAAACAGACGCAAAATCCCTTCTGACAGAGCATCGTCCAGGTTACCGGTCGGTTCATCCGCCAGCAGCACCGCAGGCTTGTTCACCACCGCGCGGGCGATACCCACGCGCTGCTGTTCACCGCCGGAGAGCTGGATCGGGAAGTTCTTCGCTTTGTCCAGTAGCCCGACCTTATCCAGCGCCGCAGAGACGCGGCGGCGGATATCGTCATAGCTGGCGCCGGCAATAATCAGCGGAATGGCCACGTTATCGAAAACGGTGCGATCCATCAGCAGGTGGTGATCCTGGAAAATCATACCGATCTGGCGACGCAGGAACGGCACCTCACGGTTTTTCAGGCGGCTGATCTCATGGCCGCTGAAAAAGATCTTCCCGGCGCTTGGCCGCTCGATCCCACAGATAAGCTTGAGCAGGGTACTTTTCCCCGCGCCGGAATGGCCGGTCAGGAATGCCATCTCGCCCGGCTGCAGGTGGAATGTGACCCCCTGCAGCGCTTGTCTCCCACCGAGATAGGCCTTGCTGACGTGTTCAAAGCGAATCATTGTTAGTCCTCTCGGGCAAATAATGCCTCAATAAAGTCGTCCGCCTTAAACGGACGTAAATCCTCAATACGCTCGCCCACACCGATGTAACGGATAGGAATGCCGAACTGGTCAGCCACGGAGAAAATCACCCCGCCTTTCGCGGTGCCGTCCAGTTTGGTCAGCGTGATCCCCGTCAGTCCTACCGCTTCATGGAACAGCTTCGCCTGGCTGATGGCGTTCTGTCCGGTGCTGGCATCAATGGTCAGCATAATTTCATGCGGTGCGTCTTCGTCCAGCTTCTTCATGACGCGAACAATTTTCTTCAATTCTTCCATCAGGTGCGATTTGTTCTGCAAACGCCCTGCGGTATCGGCAATCAGCACGTCCACGTTGCGCGCCTTCGCCGCCTGGATGGCGTCAAAGATAACGGACGCGGAATCCGCGCCGGTATGCTGGGCAATCACCGGAATGTTGTTGCGCTGGCCCCACACCTGCAGCTGCTCAACCGCCGCTGCACGGAAGGTATCGCCCGCCGCCAGCATCACCGATTTGCCCTGCTGCTCGAACTGGCGCGCCAGCTTGCCGATGGTGGTGGTTTTACCCACGCCGTTCACGCCGACCATCAGAATAACAAATGGCGTTTTGCCTTCAATATTAAGCGGTTCGTCAACTTTTGCGAGAATTTCACCCATCTCGTCTTTCAGCAGGCCGTACAGCGCTTCGGCGTCGCGCAGCTGTTTGCGGCTCGCCCCTTCGGTCAGATTGGCGATGATCTTACGGGTAGTTTCTACCCCAACGTCAGCAATCAGCAGTTGTTCTTCCAGCTCTTCAAACAGATCGTCGTCGATCTTCTTGCCGCGGAACAGACTGATAAATCCGGAACCTAAGTTTTCTTTGGTTTTAAGCAGGCTGCGCTTCAGGCGCGCGAAGAAACCTTCTTTGGTCGGTTTTTCCTGCTCCTGAACGATCTCGTCTTCGGCCTGCTCTTCTACCGGCACAACGATGACCGCTTCTTCAGCTGCCTCCGCCGCCAGCGCCTGGGCTTCCAGCTCGTCGTCGGTCAGCTCTGGCTCAAGCGTCGCTTCTTCTTCCACCGCCTCAACGATTTCAACGGTTTCCGCTTCGGCCTGCCACTCTTCGGCAGACACCGCTTCGTCTTTGACCTCTTCCGGCAGCGGCAGCTCTTCATGCTCGTTAACGGCCTGTGGCGCTTCGGTAACGGCTTCGACGATAATCGGTTCTGGCTTCTCGTTCTCCTGAACCTGTTCAGTGACTTCAATCACCTCTTGTGCAAAGGATTCAATTTCTTCTTTGCTGTGCGCCGTTTCTTCCGCTTCGACAACCGCGGCGGTTTCTACAGGCGTTTCAGGCTGCGACTGCTCTTCAACGGCTTGTTGCTCTTCGGTTTTCTGTTCTGTTTCTTGCTCTTTTTCACCGAAGCCCAGCCAGGAAAAGAAGCCACGTTTTTTTTGTTTTGCCATCTGCGACTACACTCCTCGCGGCGCTATATACATGGAAGCTAAAAAAATGATGAAATAGTCTAACACTTTACTTAATTGACATCACCGCCCGCAATCGCAGGCCAATTGTTAACAGAGCTTTCCTGAGATGAAGAAACCCAACCGCGCCCCGGCCGGTCAAATTCGTATTATCGGCGGTCAGTGGCGAGGCCGGAAATTACCGGTGCCGGACAGCCCCGGTTTACGCCCAACTACCGACCGCGTGCGCGAGACGCTGTTTAACTGGCTGGCTCCGTCTATGGTAGACGCCCACTGTCTGGACTGCTTCGCCGGAAGCGGCGCCCTCGGGCTGGAAGCGCTGTCGCGCTATGCCGCCAGCGCCACGCTGCTGGAGATGGAGCGCGGCGTTGCGCAGACGCTGCAGCAAAATCTGGCGACGCTGAAGGCGAGCAACGCCAAAGTGGTGAACACCAACACGCTGAGCTTCCTCGCGCAAAAGGGCACGCCGCATAACGTGGTGTTTGTCGACCCGCCGTTCCGCAAGGGGCTGCTTGAAGAGACGTTATCCCTGCTGGAGCAAAACGGCTGGCTGGCGGATGACGCGCTAATTTATGTTGAAAGCGAAGTGGAAAACGGTTTACCGCCGGTTCCCGCCCACTGGGATCTGCACCGTGAAAAAGTGGCAGGTCAGGTTGCTTATCGTCTTTATCACCGTCAGGCACAAGGAGGATCCGATGCCGGTACTGATTAACCTGGGACGCTTGCTGATGCTGGGCGTCTGGGCGTTCTTGATTCTGAATCTGGTGCACCCGTTCCCGCGCCCGATGAACATTTTCGTTAACGTGGCGCTGATTTTCACGTCGTTTATGCACGCCCTGCAGATGGTGATGCTGAAAAACGGCCTGCCGAAAGACGGCCCGCAGATGACGGGCTGGCAGCAGCTGCGCGTCTTTATTTTCGGCGTGTTTGAGCTGCTGGTGTGGATGAAGAAGTTTAAGGCGCAGGTGAAGAAGTAAGGTGCGGCCTGATGCCCTCACCCTAACCCTCTCCCACAGGGAGAGGGAAACGATCGCGCATTACTCAGCCCTAAAATCTTCAAACCGCGACCCTTTGTAACTCAGCGTTCCTTTCTCTCCCACCGTCAGCTGGTGGTACTGTTGCGCCTCCAGGCGGAAGGTCATCTCAAGGCCGCCCGTTTCCGGCTTAAAGCTCGCTTCATAGCGCATGCTGGTTCCTGCAGGCGTCACCTGCTGCTGGCGCGAGCGGCGGTCGTTGAGCGGCTTCTCACGCTTGTTCGTCACCACCACGCGCTTTTGCATCAGCGGTGCGGCATCGTTATCCGCCTTCTCGCGGCGCTGCTGCACGAAACGAAACGAGGCGGCAATGACGATAATCGCCACCACGATAATGAAAAAAAGCGGCATCTTGCTCATTGAAAAATCCCATCAGATTATGCGGAATTCAGGATACCTTGCCTTCCCCACCATTGCCAAACGCCCGCCCGCGTCACTACACTGGATCAGAAACTGATTATTCAGGCTTAACAGATACAGGGAGTTAATATGCTTTGGTCATTTATCGCTGTCTGTTTTTCCGCATGGCTTTATGTCGATGCGTCGTACCGTGGTCCCACCTGGCAGCGCTGGTTGTTTAAACCGGTCACGCTGCTGCTCCTGCTTCTGCTGGCCTGGCAAGCGCCAATGTTTAACGCCGTCAGCTATCTGGTGCTCGCCGGGCTGTGCGCCTCTCTGATTGGCGATGCCCTGACCCTGCTGCCGCGCCAGCGCCTGCTGTATGCCGTAGGGGCATTTTTCCTGTCGCATCTGCTGTATACCATCTACTTCGCCAGCCAGATGACGCTCTCTTTCTTCTGGCCGCTGCCGCTGGTCCTGCTGGTGATTGGCGCCCTGCTGATCGCGGTGATCTGGTCGCGTCTGGAAGAGATGCGTTTGCCGGTTTGTACGTTTATCGCCATGACGCTGGTAATGGTATGGCTGGCAGGTGAACTGTGGTTTTTTCGTCCGACCGCTCCGGCGATGTCAGCGTTCTTCGGCGCCGCACTGCTGCTGATCGGGAACGTCGTCTGGCTGGGCAGCCACTATCGCCGCCGCTTCCGGGCGGATAACGCGATTGCCGCCGCCTGTTACTTTGCCGGGCATTTCCTTATTGTGCGTTCGCTGTATATCTAAATAGCGCTTGACTCTGGAGTCGACTCCAGAGTGTATGCTGCGGTTAATGAGAAAATTATCATTGCCGGAGACTGCCATGTCGACTCCAGAAATACCTAAAAAAGTTCCTCAATTCTCGGCACTTAAGCTCAGCCCGGCTCTGTCGAAAGACGACTGCTGCTGCGAAGGCGCGTGTGAAACGCAAACTCAACCCCTTCCTGAAAGCGGCAACCGCTACAGCTGGGTCGTCAACGGCATGGACTGCGCCGCCTGCGCGCGCAAAGTGGAAAACGCCGTCAAACAGGTGCCGGGCGTGAGTCACGTTCAGGTGCTGTTCGCCACCGAAAAGCTGCTGGTTAGCGCCGATAACGACGTCAGCAAGCAGGTTGAAGCCGCCGTCAGCAAGGCGGGTTATACCCTGCGCAGCGAAACGGCGCCCGTTGAAAAAGTCTCCTCCCTGAAAGAAAACCTGCCGCTCATTACCCTCATCATCATGATGTCCCTGAGCTGGGGTCTGGAGCAGATTAACCACCCGTTCGGCAATCTGGCGTTTATCGCCACCACCCTGGTCGGTCTGTTCCCGATTGCCCGTCAGGCGCTGCGCCTGATGAAAAGCGGCAGCTGGTTTGCCATCGAAACGCTGATGAGCGTGGCGGCCATCGGCGCGCTGTTCATTGGCGCGACGGCAGAAGCGGCGATGGTGCTGCTGCTGTTCTTAATCGGCGAACGTCTTGAGGGCTGGGCGGCGAGCCGGGCGCGTAAAGGGGTCAGCGCGCTGATGGCGCTGAAGCCGGAAACAGCCATTCGCGTGGTAAACGGTACGCGTGAAACGGTCGCCATCACTACGCTGCGTCCGGGCGACGTGATAGAAGTCGCGGCAGGCGGACGCCTGCCTGCAGACGGCGCGCTGCTTACCGCCACCGCAAGCTTTGATGAAAGCGCCCTGACCGGCGAGTCCATTCCGGTTGAACGTGAGGCGGGTGAAAAAGTGCCTGCAGGCGCCACCAGCGTCGATCGTCTGGTACAGCTCACCGTGCTTTCCGAGCCAGGCGACAGCGCCATCGACCGTATCCTGAAGCTGATTGAAGAGGCTGAGGAGCGCCGCGCGCCGGTCGAACGCTTTATCGACCGCTTCAGCCGGATCTACACGCCCGCCATTATGCTGGTGGCCCTGCTGGTTACCGTCGTCCCACCGCTGTTCTTTGGCGCGCCGTGGGAGGGCTGGATTTATAAAGGGCTGACGCTGCTTCTGATCGGCTGCCCATGCGCGCTGGTGATTTCCACCCCGGCGGCGATTACGTCCGGTCTGGCGGCTGCGGCACGTCGCGGGGCGCTGATTAAGGGCGGCGCGGCGCTGGAGCAGCTCAGCCAGGTCCAGCATATCGCTTTTGATAAAACCGGTACGCTGACCGTGGGCAAGCCGCAGGTGACCGGCGTGTATCCGCAGGATATCAGTGAGGATGAACTGCTGACCCTGGCCGCCGCCGTTGAACAGGGCTCCACCCATCCGCTGGCGCAGGCGATTGTGCGTGAAGCGCAGTCGCGCGGACTAAACATACCTCCGGCAACCGCCCAGCGGGCGCTGGTAGGGTCAGGGATTGAGGCCACCGTTGACGGTAAAAAGGTGCTGATTGTCGCGGCGGGTAAGTCTTCTACTCCAGAGGTGGAGACGTTAGAACAGACCGGACAGACTGTCGTGACCGTCATGCAGGACGGCACCGCAAAAGGGATGCTGGCGCTACGCGACACCCTGCGCGATGACGCAAAAGAGGCCGTGGCGGCGCTGCATCAGCTGGGCGTGAAGGGCGTGATTCTCACCGGTGATAACCCTCGCGCGGCGGCAGCGATTGCCGGTGAGCTGGGGCTGGCGTTTAAAGCCGGATTGCTGCCTGCGGATAAGGTCAGCGCGGTGACGGAACTGAACGCTCAGGCTCCGCTGGCGATGGTCGGTGACGGGATTAACGATGCCCCGGCGATGAAAGCGTCCACCATTGGTATTGCGATGGGTAGCGGTACTGACGTGGCGCTGGAGACCGCCGACGCGGCGCTGACCCACAACCGCCTGACCGGGCTGGCCCAGATGATCGATCTTGCGCGCGCGACGCGGGCCAATATCCGTCAGAACATCGGCATCGCGCTCGGGCTGAAGGGGATTTTCCTGGTGACGACCCTGCTCGGCATGACCGGACTGTGGCTGGCGGTGCTGGCGGATACCGGGGCAACGGTGCTGGTGACGGCGAACGCGCTTCGGCTGCTGCGTCGCCGGTAAAAAAACGCCCGGTGGCGCTAACGCTACCGGGCCTACATTTCCTGCCAGATCGTGGATCGGGTAAGACGAAGCCGCCACCCGACTTTTTTATAAGAAATAGCTCATCGCCAGGCCTAAAAACAGCACCAGACCGACGTAGTTATTGTTCATAAACGCCTTGAAGCAGGCATCACGTTCACGCTTAGCGATCAGCTTCTGCTGATAAGCAAACAGCAGCCCCGCCACCAGCACGGACCAGTAAAACTCCCAGTTCAGCCCGTTCAGGCGGCCAATCGCCACCATCAGCGCCAATACCGCGACCTGCAGGATACCGATAATCAGCTTGTCGTGACGACCAAAGAGGATGGCGGTGGATTTGATGCCGATTTTCAGGTCATCGTCGCGGTCTACCATTGCATATTGCGTGTCGTAAGCCACCGCCCAGAGAATGTTCGCCAGGAACATCAGCCAGCAGCTGAGCGGTAAGGACTCACTAACCGCCGCAAACGCCATCGGAATCGACCAGCCAAACGCCGCGCCCAACACCACCTGAGGCAGGTGGGTATAGCGCTTCATAAACGGATAAACCCAGGCCAGGGCCAGCGCCGCAATGGAAAGCAGAATGGTCATGGTGTTCAGGGTTAACACCAGCAGGAAAGAGAGCAGCACCAGAACAATAAACAGCACGCGGGCTTCTTTCCCGGTGACCTGCCCGCTGGGTAACGGACGACCGGCAGTACGCTTAACATGACCGTCGAATTTACGATCGGCATAGTCATTCACCACGCAGCCCGCCGCGCGCATCAGCCAGACGCCGGCAACGAACACGCCCAGGATCCACAGCGGCGGCACGCCCGGCGTGGCAAGCCACAGCGCCCAGAGGGTCGGCCACAGCAGCAGCAACGCGCCAATCGGTTTATCGGTACGCATTAAGCGGTGATACGCCAACAGCTTATTCTGCGTCAGGCTCCACTCCATTTTTTCTTCCTCTTAGTACAACGGTGATGCCGGTAAAAAAAGCTCCGTCAGTATTAACGGTTTACCGCTCAGGCGAAGGCGGGAACGACGCCCCCACAGTTCAGCATCACGACCAATCTCAATAAAATCCCGGGTAAGCTCAGACGAGGTGAAAAGGTAACGCCCCAGAGGCGTTTTCCCCAGACGTTGCAGTGCCAGCTCTGGCCCGGAAAGGGTGGACTCGGGCACTACCGTCCGTCCGGCAAGCCACGGCTCGCCATCGGCACAGAGCAAAATTTCGCGCAGCCAGTAACGTGGCTCGTGCGGCAGCAGCGGCAGCTCGTTGGCGATCTCATCGCCAGAGACAAACCCTTCCTGAATCAGGGTCACCGTGACCGTTTTACCCTGTTGCTCAAAACGTTTCGTCATGGAATCTTCCAGCAGCAACCAGTCGAGCTGCTGCGGATCAAGCGCAGGTATTTGGTCGAAATAGCGCAGCGCACGCAGTTGCGTTAGCGCAGGGTGTGACATGCCAGACTCTCCGATACATAACGTAATGGCATTGTATCGCAGAAACACGGATTGAGGGGGGCCAAACGTTATTTAACGATCACGATCGCAACATGGGCGCAACAGCCTGGCCGATACGAAAAAAAGTGCGCCCACTCAGGCGCACCAAACTACTAACAAATCAGCACTGTGGGGAAACGGTTACCCCTTGCCTTTTACACTGCTGATAAAGGTGGAACGGGCAGTGGTTGAACCTAAACGTTCGGCTTCATCAAGCAGCTTCAGCGCTTTATCGACATCGCCGCGCTTCACCGCCTGCTTAATGGCGTTGTTGAAGTACTCTTCGGTGTCGTTCAGTACCGGCTCGGCTTTCTTCGCCGAGGCAGGCGCTGCAGTCGCTACCGGTGCGGCTGCCGTGGCAGCGGGTGCGGTATAGGCAGGTGCAGCGGTGTTGCCTACGGTGACAGGGCCGGTACCGGAGGAGCCAAACAGCGGTCCGACCAGGACGCTGGACGCACTGTTGGTCGACACTTTCAGCTTCACAAGGCCGTCAGTGGTGTGGCGGGCGATCGGGTCCGGGATATCCGGCACGGCGTTACCTACGCCTTTGGCATAGGCCTTAGCGGGATCAAGCAGCGTGGTGGTTTGCTGCAAATCTTTTTCCGTGGTGAAGACGAGTACATAAATTTTCTGCTGACCCAGCGCAGGCGTCAGTCGCATTACCCCTTCGAGGCGGTCTGCGCTCATGACGCCGGGTTCCTGATAGGTAAAGTATTCGCTCGGGAAGAACGCAGAAGGCGTCATGTTCTGGTCAAAAATCAGCACGTTAGGTGCAAAGACGCTGGTCTGCTTATTAACTTCACTGGAGAGCGTTAACGTCAGTTCACCTATGTTAGCGGGCACGCTGTACGCGACCACCGGGCCACTGATGCCCGGAACATTAAGCGGTTGCCCACCCGTCGAGAGCTGGGTCGTTTGGGCTTTAGATTGATCGACAGGCGTCCAGACAAGCTGTTGCAACGCAGCTGCTGGTATGGCCGGCGCGGATGTAGTGTTTTGCGGAACGAAATTCACATTAGCGAGCGTTACTGCAGGCGCGCTCGCCAGCAGCCCTGCGGATAAACAAAGGGCAAGGAGAGTTTTGTTCATTTTCATTGTTATCACCTCAAAATGCACAGGTCAGCGGTAGCCAGGCAATAGCGCGCCGTCCCAAGGATTGAGGGGCTTACGCCCCTCAGTTTGGTCATTACGTCAGGTTAAGACGGTATTACCACCAGATTTCCATCTGGGCGCCGAAGGACCACTCATCGCTGTCACCACGGCTAGTGGTTGTGAAGCCGGAGTTATTGTCGGCGGCGTATTTCAGGACTTTATCGCCGTTTTTGATGTAACCCCAGTTCTCATCCCACTTGGCGTAGGTTGCAAAGATACGCAGCGCCGGACGAGACCAAATGCTGTCGCCAGCCTGCCACTGTTGTGCCAGGGTAATTTTGTACTGGTTGTTACGATCGCCAGTCTGCTGTGACTTAACGTTGTCGTAACCGACTTCAAGCAGGGTACTCATGATTGGCGTCCACTTGTACATTGGACGAACACCAACGGTCCACCAGTCGGTACCGAGGTCGTTATCAAGATCCAGTTTCTGGTACATACCGACGTACATCAGATCCCACTTATCGCCGAGGGAGATGGCACCGTGATCCAGCACGCGCCACAGCTTACCGTTGTTATTGATGTAGTCATCAACATAGTGGGTAACTGAGCCATCGTCATTTTTAATATCGAAGGTCGAACCGTAGGAACCTTGTGAAAGGCCTTTGCCCTGAGTGGTCATCGCGTCCGTTGCATACTGAACAACGAACTTGTTATAGCCCTTCAGCATGCTCTGGGTGTGTTCAGCGGTGAACATCCAGCCGTCTTTCGACGCGCCGTCTGCATAGCTGTAACCATCAGTTTTATTGGAACGTCCATAGTCGACGCCCAGTTCCAGAGTACCGTTCGGGTTGGTCTCCAGTCCCGCCAGACGCATGTCAAACACGTCGTTCGCCGTATCTTTCGATTTGTCATAGATATTCTGGCTGCTAAATGTGTAGGAACCACCCGCTTCCTGAGAACGGGTCGCTGCCAGAGACAGTTTACCGAAGCCCAGATCGACGTTTTCGATACCCGCACCAGGACCAGAAATATCCCAGTAGTAGAAGTCGATCATGTGAACGTCATGACGCTGGTAGAAGCGCTTACCGGCCCAGATAGTCGAACCTGGCAGCCATTCAATCAGGTTTTTTCCCTGCACGTTGGCTTCACGGAACGCCGGGTTAGTGGCTTCCCAGTCGTTCTGCTGCCCCACGGAGTACGCTACGTTGGTGTCGAAGTAGAAGCTCTTATCACCTTCTTTCCACACTTCCTGGCCCAGTTTAATCTCGGCGTAAGTTTCACATTCGTTACCGAGACGGTATTTACTTTGAGCACCGGTTGCCTGGAAGCACTGTTGTTCGCCGCCACTACCCGTCCAGCCAATACCGGAACGAGCATAACCATGGAAATCCACGGCCATTGCCTGAGCAGACATTACGCCCGCTGCGACGGCAACTGCCAGAGGAAGTTTGCGCAGAGTAATCATCATTCTATCTCCTGAGATCATTGCTTTTCTTTGAACACTTCACCTGTCGGTTTCGTGTCTTCTTTTGGGATTGCTTAAACGCCTGGCTCTTTGTGCAACCGACGACATGCAGTGCCATCCTCACGGAACAGATGGCAACGCTCTGGCGGCAAGCCGATAGCGAATGTGGCACCCTCTTCTACCAACACCACGTCGTTCTGGCGGTAGACCAGGTTCTGACGGATGGCGGGGATCTGGATATGAATCTGTGTTTCGTGACCAAGCTGTTCGACGACCTGAACGTCACCTTCCAGGGTCACATCAGCGATGTGGCTCGGCAGCAGATGCTCAGGGCGAATACCGAGGGACATGTTTGCCCCGACCTGTACGTTGGCGCTGTCGACCGGCAGCCAGACCTGCTGGCGGTTTGGCAGCTCCACCTGTACCTGTTCAATGGCTGTCGCGGTCACTTTGACGGGCAGGAAGTTCATCTTTGGCGAGCCAATGAAGCCCGCAACAAAGCGGTCTGCCGGGTAGTGATACAGCTCCAGCGGTTTACCCACCTGCGCCACGCGACCGGCATCCAGCACCACGATTTTGTCGGCGAGGGTCATCGCTTCGACCTGATCGTGGGTGACGTAAATCATCGTGCGGCCAAGACGCTTGTGCAGACGGGAGATTTCGATACGCATCTGGACGCGCAGGGCGGCATCCAGGTTGGAAAGCGGTTCGTCGAGCAGGAAGACGCGCGGCTCGGCGACCAGGGTACGGCCAATCGCCACGCGCTGACGCTGACCGCCGGAAAGCGCTTTCGGCTTACGCTCCAGCAGGTGCGCCAGCTGTAATACTTCAGCTACCTGCGTCACGCGCTGGTTAATGACCTCTTTCTTCGCGCCGGCCAGCTTCAGGCCAAAGGACATGTTCTCGGCAACGGAAAGATGGGGATAGAGTGCATAAGACTGGAACACCATGCCTACGCCACGTTCGGCAGGCGGGATGTCATTCATTCGGGTATCACCAATCAGCAGGTCGCCGCTGGTGATGGTTTCAAGACCGGCAATCATACGCAGCAGAGTAGATTTACCACAGCCTGATGGGCCAACAAACACCACGAATTCGCCTTCGTTGATGTCCAGATTGATGTCTTTCGACACCACAACGTCACCCCAGGCTTTCGTTACATTACGCAGCTGTACGCTCGCCATGCCCTTCTCCCTTCGTTACAACCTGTCACCGACAGAAACATTCAAGATAAGTTCACTATGGGGTATCCATTACTTTCCCGAATCCTCCACCCCCCGCCTTTTTTATGGGGGAGGAGGCGGGAGGATGAGAGAGCAGGCTCTGCGACCGCCGTGGGAGGGCTGAGGCAAAATTCGTGAAGCCGCCTGCAAAATTCGGTGGGTTTTTATGTGCGCCAGCACTCATAACTTAAATTTATGCAACGGAGATCACACAAACGGGGGGTGGGGCGTAGGGGTTGGGAGGATGGAAAGAGGATGTCAAATAAGGAGACTGAGACACGTTGAACCACTGAAGTCATACCACGAGACATCACCAAAAAGGATGGCAGCTATGAATATCAAGACTGGCGCACGCGTTTTCGCATTGTCCGCCCTCGCAGCAATGATGATTTCCGCACCGGCGCTCGCCAAAATTGAAGAAGGCAAACTGGTTATCTGGATTAACGGCGACAAAGGCTATAACGGCCTGGCCGAAGTGGGCAAAAAATTCGAGAAAGACACCGGCATCAAAGTTACCGTAGAACACCCGGACAAACTGGAAGAGAAATTCCCGCAGGTTGCGGCAACCGGCGACGGCCCGGACATCATCTTCTGGGCGCATGACCGTTTCGGTGGTTACGCGCAGTCTGGCCTGCTGGCTGAAGTCACCCCGGACAAAGCTTTCCAGGACAAGCTGTTCCCGTTCACCTGGGACGCTGTTCGCTATAACGGCAAGCTGATCGCTTATCCTGTCGCGGTTGAAGCTCTGTCTCTGATTTATAACAAAGACCTGGTACCTAACCCGCCGAAAACCTGGGAAGAGATCCCGAAACTGGATAAAGAGCTGAAGGCGAAAGGTAAATCTGCCCTGATGTTCAACCTGCAAGAGCCGTACTTCACATGGCCGCTGATTGCTGCCGACGGCGGTTACGCGTTCAAGTTTGAAAACGGCAAGTATGACGTGAAAGACGTGGGCGTCGACAGCGCGGGCGCGAAAGCGGGCCTGACCTTCCTGGTTGACCTGATCAAGAACAAACACATGAACGCGGATACCGATTACTCCATCGCGGAAGCGGCGTTCAACAAAGGCGAAACCGCGATGACCATCAACGGTCCGTGGGCCTGGACCAACATCGATAAGAGCAAAATCAACTACGGCGTGACGCTGCTGCCAACCTTCAAAGGCAAGCCGTCTAAACCGTTCGTTGGCGTGCTGAGCGCGGGTATCAACGCCGCCAGCCCGAACAAAGAGCTGGCGAAAGAGTTCCTGGAAAACTACCTGCTGACCGATCAGGGTCTGGATGAAGTGAACAAGGACAAACCGCTGGGCGCCGTTGCGCTGAAATCCTTCCAGGATCAGCTGGCGAAAGACCCACGTATCGCGGCTACCATGGATAACGCCCAGAAAGGCGAAATCATGCCGAACATCCCGCAGATGGCTGCGTTCTGGTACGCCACCCGTACCGCGGTCATCAACGCTGCAAGCGGTCGCCAGACCGTTGATGCCGCGCTGAAAGATGCTCAGGGTCGTATTACTAAGTAATGACGTAGTCCCCTCTTCCTTTGGGAGAGGGTTAGGGTGAGGGTTGTCGCTATTCGCACGCCCTCACCCCGGCCCTCTCCCCCAGGAGAGGGAGAAAAGATCAAACGTTGTAGAGGAAAAACCCCATGGATGTCATTAAAAAGAAACGCTGGTGGCAAAGCGACGCGCTGAAGTGGTCAGCGATAGGTCTGCTGTGTCTGCTGGTGGGTTACCTTGTTGTTTTAATGTACGTACAAGGGGAATATCTGTTCGCCATCATGACGCTGATTTTAAGCTCTGCTGGCCTGTATATTTTCGCCAACCGTAAAGCCTATGCCTGGCGCTATGTTTACCCAGGCGTGGCCGGGATGGGGCTGTTTGTCCTGTTCCCGCTGATTTGTACCATCGCCATTGCGTTTACCAACTACAGCAGCACCAACCAGCTTGCGCAGGAACGCGCCCAGCAGGTCCTGCTGGATCGCTCATATCAGGCAGGCAAGACCTTTAACTTCGGCCTTTATCCTGCCGGGAACGAGTGGAAGTTAGCGCTTACTGACGAAGCAAGCGGCAAATACTACGTTTCCGACGCGTTCAAATTTGGCGGCGAGCAGAAGCTGGCCTTAAAAGAGGCCCAAGCCCTGCCGGAAGGTGAACGTGCCAACCTGCGTGTCATTACCCAGAACCGCCAGGCGCTGACCCAGCTCACCGCCGTGCTGCCAGATGAAAGCAAAGTGACCATGAGCTCGCTGCGCCAGTTCTCCGGCACCCAACCGCTCTATACCCTGGCGGATGACGGCACGCTGACCAACAACCAGAGCGGCGTGAAGTACCGTCCGAATAACGACATTGGTTTCTATCAGTCCATTACTGCCGACGGCAAATGGGGTGATGACAAGCTCAGCCCGGGCTACACAGTCACCATCGGCTGGGACAACTTTACCCGCGTATTTACCGACGAAGGCATTCAGAAACCGTTCTTCGCCATCTTCGTCTGGACGGTGGTCTTCTCGGTGCTGACGGTGATACTGACCGTTGCCGTGGGCATGGTTCTGGCCTGTCTGGTCCAGTGGGAATCCCTGAAGGGCAAAGCGATCTACCGCGTGCTGCTGATTCTGCCGTATGCCGTGCCGTCGTTTATCTCGATTCTGATTTTCAAAGGGCTGTTTAACCAGAGCTTCGGTGAAATCAACATCATGCTGAGCGCGCTGTTTGGCATCAAACCGGCCTGGTTCAGCGACCCGACCACCGCCCGCTCGATGATCATCATCGTGAACACCTGGCTGGGCTATCCGTACATGATGATCCTGTGCATGGGGCTGCTGAAGGCCATCCCGGATGACCTGTACGAAGCTTCGGCGATGGACGGCGCGGGCCCGTTCCAGAACTTCTTTAAGATTACGCTGCCGCTGCTCATCAAGCCGCTCACCCCGCTGATGATTGCCAGCTTCGCCTTTAACTTTAACAACTTCGTGCTGATTCAGCTGTTGACCAACGGCGGCCCGGACCGCCTCGGCACTACGACGCCGGCAGGCTATACCGACCTGCTCGTGAGCTACACCTACCGTATCGCCTTCGAAGGCGGCGGCGGCCAGGACTTCGGTCTGGCGGCAGCGATTGCCACCCTGATCTTCCTGCTGGTAGGCGCACTGGCGATTGTGAACCTGAAAGCCACACGTATGAAATTCGACTAAGGAGGGCATCGATCATGGCAATGGTACAACCCAAATCTCAGAAACTGCGCCTCCTGGCGACACACTTAGGCCTGCTGATTTTCATCGCGGCGATCATGTTCCCGCTGCTGATGGTTATCGCCATCTCCCTGCGTTCGGGTAACTTCGCGACAGGAAGCCTGATCCCGGACGAAATCTCCTGGGAGCACTGGAAGCTCGCGCTGGGCTTTAGCGTGGAACACGCGGATGGCCGCGTCACGCCGCCGCCGTTCCCGGTGCTGCTGTGGCTGTGGAACTCGGTGAAAATCGCAGGCATTACCGCCATTGGTATCGTGGCGCTGTCCACCACCTGCGCCTACGCCTTTGCCCGTATGCGTTTCCCGGGCAAAGCGACGCTGCTGAAAGGGATGCTGATTTTCCAGATGTTCCCGGCGGTGCTGTCGCTGGTGGCGCTGTATGCCCTGTTTGACCGCCTGGGCCAGTACGTCCCGTTTATCGGCCTGAACACCCACGGCGGCGTGATCTTCGCCTACCTTGGCGGTATCGCACTGCATGTGTGGACCATTAAAGGCTATTTCGAAACTATCGACGGCTCGCTGGAAGAAGCCGCCGCGCTGGATGGGGCTACCCCGTGGCAGGCGTTCCGCCTGGTGCTGCTGCCGCTGTCGGTGCCGATTCTGGCGGTGGTGTTTATCCTGTCGTTTATCGCTGCGATCACTGAAGTACCGGTTGCCTCACTGTTACTGCGTGATGTGAACAGCTACACCCTGGCCGTGGGTATGCAGCAATACCTCAACCCGCAAAACTACCTGTGGGGCGACTTTGCCGCGGCGGCCGTACTCTCTGCCATCCCGATAACCGTGGTGTTCCTGCTGGCGCAGCGCTGGCTGGTGAACGGCCTGACGGCGGGCGGTGTGAAAGGTTAAGTTTCGTTTTGTTATGCCACTGCAACCCTCAACTTTAGACGTATTGTATTGACCCAACTTGTGACTGTTGTTAGGCGCTCTTCGGAGCGCCATTTTTTTATTCCCGTTTCAGCCGCTTCGAATTGCACAGCCAGAGGGTGATCACCAGCAGCAGGATCGCCGCCGAGTAGATCAGCACGTCGAGCGGGGATTTATGATCGACGATGATCAGCCGCACAATGGCGGTGATCCCAATGTAGACAAAATAACGTAGTGGGAAGTGAAAGCCGGACTGAAAATACTTCACAATCAGGGCGATAAATTCAAAGTAGAGAAAGTAGACCACCAGGCCTTCCACCAGCGCATATTTGCTGGTTTGTTCAGGGGCAAACAGCACATCCGCCAGATGCACCGTCTCTTTACCCAAAAAGACGACCAGTATCAGGCCAAGGCTCAACAGACCGAGGTTCAGCACGGTCTGGAGGATAGTTGAGATAAACTCAACGCGCGGGCGAGTCAGGGATGTCATACAGCACCTCATTCTCCAGGGCGAGGTTTCTGTATAACGCAAAAATGTGACGGAGATCTATATTTTTTAATTATGTTTTATGTAGGGAGGTAACCGATGGATCGTAAACCAACCGGGGTTCGCAACGTGACCTGCGGCGACAATGTGACCGTATATGAACCTACTAATCTTTACGACTGCGTGCTGGGCAACGCCGTATTCGTCGGCCCGTTTGTTGAAATCCAGGGCAATACGTACATTGGCGACGACAGCAAAATTCAGTCGCACACCTTCATTTGCGAGTACGTTACCGTAGGCGAACGCTGTTTTATTGGCCATGGGGTGATGTTTGCCAACGATATGTTCCGCGAAGGCAAACCCAATGCTGACCGAAACAGCTGGGGACGCATTACCGTGGGTAATGACGTATCAATAGGCAGCGGTGCCACCATCCTGGCGGTCTCCATCTGCGACGGGGCGGTGATTGGAGCAGGAAGCGTGGTAACAAAATCGATTGTCGAGAAAGGTGTCTATGCCGGTAACCCGGCGAGGCTGCTGCGCCGCTTGTGATTTTCCCGGTGGCACTGCGCTTACCCGGCCTACGAAGCCGTAGGCCGGGTAAGCGCAGTGCCGCCCGGCGTAAAGAATCAGCGGAAGTTAATGTTCTTATCGCTGGTCATGTCGTACAGCTGGAACTTACGTCCAAGCTGCTGGCCGCCGTCGCGCGTCAGCGGCGTCCAGCCAACCGCTGCACGGCTGCGGGTTGGGCCTGACGAGAACAGATCCAGCGGAATCGACACATAGACTCCCTTGGTGAAGTCCCCTTCCCCGTATTCGTCCGGCGAGACGTTGGTAATGGTGGCGTAGCCGCCCACCACGACGCCGCTATCGAAGTGTTTGGAGATGTCCAGCGTACCGCCCTTATCGCCCGCCAGATACTGGCCTACGCTGGCTTTCACCAGCACGTCAGGCGCGAACGACGGCGTCCAGTAGGCGGTCAGGTGACCGGTTTTGACGCTGTAGTCGGTGAACTTCATCATGTCCTGCGCGCTGCGCCAGTCACGCTGTTTAACATAGTTAGCATCCACCCCGAACGCCCAGTTGCTGTCGACAGGACGATAAAGCACTTCCGCCCCCGCGCCGCCGTACATGGTTTCCAGATACCCGCCGTACACCTGGCCGTAGAAGCCGTTACCGAAGTACTGGAAGTAGTTGGCCTGCAGGTTATTCACGTAGGCATCGTTCTGCACGTACTCACGCACGCGGGTACGCACGCGCGGCAGCGTCGAGTCTTTTGGCGGATTGGTGTAGTTGAACTTGTCGTAGTTATTGGCGATGTTGCCGAACAGGCTGCCGGTGGTCAGCAGATGGTCGGTCAGCCACAGATCCGCCGTCGCCATGACGCCCAGCTGATACATGTAGAAGTTTTCCGGCCCACCGACGGACTGGTTCAGCACCGGATCGATATGGAAATCGAAGCGCGACTTGTCGATATACCAGCCCTGCTCTGTGGTTTCTGGCACGATCGGCTCAACACGTTTTTGCACCAGCTCGGTTTCATGTCCCAGCGGCTCGCCTTCCAGGTGGCGCTTAAGGCTGGCAACATCCGTTTCCGTCGTCACCTGCGGCAGGTTGAGACGATTCTCGGTCACGCGGATCGTGCGGATCCCCTCTGGCAGATCGTTCATGATGATCCGGTTGGCGCGCTCGATCCCTTCCCGCGAGTCGCGGTATTTCACCTGCTCGCCGGTGACGTAAAGCGTATCGCCTTTCACCTGAATTTTCGGATCCGCCAGGCCGGCATTGTATTTCAGCAGCGTCAGCTGGTTTGCCACCACGGAGTGCTGCAGAATCGCATCCTGCGGTTCCGGCTGGTATGCAGGCCGCGCGTTATCATTGTAGTGCGGCCGCATGTCGTTAAAGTTGGTGCGCAGCGTGAAGCCGAACATCACCGTATTGCCGCGCTCGTAGCTGAAGTTAACGTCGGCCCAGTCGGTGACGCGATAAATTGCGCCGACGTTAAACTTGCTCTTCTGCTCAATCTTCCCGGCGAAGTCCTGCGAGTAATCATTCCCCTCGTACTCCAGCTTCAGGCGTAACGGCTGCCATGGGGTTTGATACTCCACACCGCCAAACAGCGATGCCGGACCGTGGAACATCTGATCCCCGTTGATGGAGCCCGCTTTCTTATAGCTGTTATCGCGGTAGCAGTATTTATCGCTGTAGGAGCAAAACGGGTTTTTCACGTTTCCGCTGGTGCCGAGATAGCCCCATCCCAGGCCAAGCGAGAAGTCGAACGGCCCCCAGGCCTTGCTGGCCACGATGTATTCCGCATCAAACAGGCCGGTACCGCCGATATCTTTGGCGCCCACGGAGACCTGCGGCATCCAGTAGCTCTCTTCCCACAGGCGCAGCTTGACGTCGAAGGCTTTATCTTTGTAGGTCTGATCGCCTGAGAACGCCTCGACGCTGCTGTATTGTTTCGTCCGTACGTCGGTATAGCGCAGCGTGGTTTCAAGCCACGGGAACAGCTGCACTGACCCCGAGTAGTAGCGATACTGGTCATTATCACGGTAGTTAAGGCTAATTTCCCCTTCGCGCGCCATACGCGCGGTGGGCGTTTGCAGTAAACCGACGCCGCCGAAGTCTGACTGAGACGGGCCAATGGGTGCCGGATACGTTTCTGCATGGCAGGCGGCACTCACGCAGAGCGCCAGCATGCTGTAGAGATAGGTTCTTTTCATTATTCCGGTATCCGCTGAATCAGGGAGTGAAGGATATCGGCGTTAAGCCCGTCATACGCCTTCGTCCAGAAATGGTCGGCAAAACCGACAAAAATAATGCTGCCCGGCATGGGTTCGATATGACGTTTATTCCAGTAAGCAACGGGGGCTTTTTGCGTGTGGCCGTCGGGGTAAATCACCCAGGCGTAGCTGTTATCCGCGCCGCTCAGCCGACTCTGCTCGTCGAGATAACTCGCCACGTCACGACCGGGGGTAAAGGGCTTGTTACCCGGGCTGCCGATCAGCCCCATCACGGTCACCGTCGTCGGCTTCGCCGGAAGCCAGAGCGTATAGTCCCCTTCCAGGGTCGGGTTGCCGTTTTCCGTGACGCGCACGTCATCCGGGTCAAGATTGACGTTCTGTCGGCCCGTCACCTTCAGCGCCTGCAGCTGCTGGCGAACGCTATTAATCGCCGCCGCGTCGTCGCCGTCTTCCTGCTCCGCTAATCCCGTTAGCCTGGCAAGGAGCGCCTTGTGCTGCTGTTCCGCTTCAGCGGTCTTCTGCCGTTCAGCGATGACCGCGCCTGGCCACCAGCTGTTGGCGAGCCTTGGCTGTCCGACGAGATCGAGAAGATGCTCGGCGTGGGTTAAGGTTTTGGGTTTTTCACTGTCCGGCGTGTAGACCTTCACAGTCCCGGCGGACCATGCCAGCGGCGCGGCAAAACTGGCGATAAGCGCAGCGTGGATGAGCATTTTCATGATTTCGCCGCCTTGATCAGGGTGGTTTTGACCGGAAAGAATCCGGCACCAAGATACTGTAATGACTGGCGGATCTGCCCTTCCTCGTCAATCCAGAAGCGGTTGTGCCAGGTGGCCCGATCGGTAGTGACCTCTTCATCCAGCACGCGAACCTGCGTTTCGTCGCTGCCGACCTTCACGCTGTCCGTGCCGTCCCAGCGGAAGGTCGAGCGTGCCGTGGCGTAACGCACCTGCTTGTGTTCAGTCCAGCCCATCGTGCGCGTCCAGCCTGCGCCGTCGACGATCTGGTTCGGCTTGATCAGCGGGTCGTCGGCGAGATTATTCACCTCCAGCAGGTTGTCGCCGCCCAGCAGGGTTTTCACGATACGGCCATGCTGCGTCACGATGGTGGCCTGATCCTGCGTCACCCATTTCTGCTGCCCGTTTTCATCGAAAGCGAGCACCACAAAAAGCTGCGGGCCATCGTTAAGCTGCATGTACTGACTGGCATAAGGCATGTTCTGAAGTTCGTCATCGGTCAGATGCACGCCCGGCGTGCCGAACATGCTTTCCCACAGTGAATTTCCCAGCCCTTTAGTGGTGGCCGAGCACGCCTGCAGCAGCAGGCAAATCAGAATGATTGCAGGTCGCTTCACGACTCTTCTCCGAAGGGGCGAAATAACCACACCGAAGTGTGGTTATGATTAAAACACCCGCTATTACTGGGTGCTGGTTGTCGTGGTGGTTGTGGTTCCGGTGTTGGAGCCATCACCGCCACCGGTTGCCGCCAGCGCGACACCCACGGCTGAACTTACGGTGCTGGCGCTGGCTGCGGTAGAACTTCCCGCAGACGCAGACGTCGCAGCCGACCCTGCCGCTTCCCCGACCTGAACCGGAGCTGCATAAACAGATGTCGCCGCAAGCGCAGATATGGCAAAAATGCCATACAGTACTTTCTTCATAACAATTTCCCTTCAATGAATGAATGGAGATTTGCCCGAAAAGAATTTCAGGCGGAATCGAGTATACACAACTCATGCCGTGGGTTTGCCGTAAGGGGAAATAGGGAGTGGGTTTTCGGAATAATGGTTAAAATTGAAATGAAGGACAAATCCAAAAAATACAAAAGAAATACAAAACAAATACTTATAATATATTTACATTATCTGATTTCTGCGTATTTTCTTAAAATAAACCGCAGCAATTAACGGGTTAAGCGTCTTTTTCGGATTAAACTCAGATCCAGAATTTGAGTTAACTAACAGACATCAGGAATTATCCGATAAAAAAATGCCGGCATTAAGCCGGCACGTTTTCATGTCGTTTTAATTACGCACGCCATGCTTTATAACGGTTGATCAAACCATTTGTCGAGCTGTCATGGCTGGTAATCGCTTTATCGTCACCCAGCTCTGGCAGAATACGGTTTGCCAGCTGTTTGCCCAGCTCAACGCCCCACTGGTCAAAGGTGAAGATGTTCAGGATCGCGCCCTGCGTGAAGATTTTGTGCTCGTACAGGGCAATCAGCGCGCCCAGGCTGAACGGCGTGATTTCGCGCAGCAGGATGGAGTTGGTTGGACGGTTGCCTTCAAACACTTTGAACGGTACCACGTGCTCCAGCGTGGCAGGATCTTTACCCTGGTCACGGTATTCCTGCTCAACCACCTCGCGGGATTTACCGAACGCCAGCGCTTCGGTCTGGGCGAAGAAGTTGGACAGCAGCTTCGGATGGTGGTCGGACAGCGGGTTATGGGTGATAGCCGGAGCGATGAAATCGCACGGTACCATTTTGGTGCCCTGGTGAATCAGCTGGTAGAAAGCATGCTGACCGTTAGTGCCCGGCTCGCCCCAGATAATTGGGCCAGTCTGGTAGTCCACCGCGTTGCCGTTACGGTCAACGTACTTACCGTTGGATTCCATGTTGCCCTGCTGGAAGTAAGCCGCAAAGCGGTGCATATACTGGTCGTACGGCAGGATCGCTTCGGTTTCAGCGCCGAAGAAGTTGTTGTACCAGATCCCGATCAGCGCCAGCAGCACCGGCAGGTTTTTCTCAGGCGCGGTGGTGGAGAAGTGTTTGTCCATCGCGTGGGCGCCGGAGAGCAGCTCAACGAAGTTGTCGAAGCCCACGGACAGGATGATGGACAGGCCAATTGCAGACCACAGAGAGTAGCGGCCACCAACCCAGTCCCAGAACTCGAACATGTTCGCGGTGTCGATACCGAACTCGCTGACGGCTTTACCGTTGGTAGAAAGCGCCGCGAAGTGTTTCGCCACGTGCTTGTTGTCGCCAGCGGTTTTCAGGAACCAGTCGCGCGCGCTGTGGGCGTTGGTCATGGTTTCCTGAGTGGTGAAGGTTTTAGACGCAACCAGGAACAGGGTGGTTTCCGGGTTCACGTTTTTCAGCACTTCGGCGATGTGGGTACCATCGACGTTAGACACAAAGTGCATGTTGAGGTGGTTTTTATACGGACGCAGCGCTTCGGTCACCATGAACGGGCCGAGGTCAGAACCGCCGATACCGATGTTAACCACGTCGGTGATCGGTTTGCCGGTGTAGCCTTTCCAGCTACCGGAGATAATCGCTTCGGAGAACGCTTTCATCTTTTCCAGCACCGCGTTCACTTCCGGCATGACGTCTTTGCCGTCAACGATGATTGGCGTATTGCTACGGTTACGCAGGGCCACGTGCAGCACGGCACGATCTTCGGTGCGGTTGATCTTCTCGCCGGAGAACATGGATTTGATGGCGTCTGCAAGCTCAGTCTCTTTCGCCAGATCCTGCAGTTTTGCCAGCGTCTCTTCGGTAATGCGGTTTTTAGAAAAATCCACCAGCATCAGGTCGTCGAAGGTCGCGGAGAACTTGTTGAAACGATCGGCATCTTTCGCGAAAAGATCCGCGATGGTGACGTCTTTCATTTCATCATAATGTTTCTGGAGTGCCTGCCAGGCAGCGGTCTGCGTTGGGTTGATGTTTTTCATTAGCAATACTCTTCTGATTTGAGAATTGTGACTGCGGTCGATTGTAGCGCCTGCAAATAAAAATTGTGATGGTTTTTATGCCATTGCCCTGGCCTGCATCAAACACAGGTGAAAAGACCCGAAAAGTATAGCTGCTGAAGCGCCCTCCCGGAGCGGATAAATGTCGGTCAAAATGCCCTAAAACGGAGCATAAAATCTGGCCCTGTTATAAGTCCTGTTTCTCAGGGGTACCCCCCCATAAAAAATCCGCATAATCCCAGCATTGACAGGACCTCCCCCGCATTTTATTTATAGGGCCGTATTTTGCGCCTGCACCTGTTTTCGTTTCACTCTTGTGCCAAGGTCGCTTATTCATTCCCTGACACGAGGTTGTTATGACGAGTTTTGTGGTCGCCAAATTTGGCGGCACCAGTGTGGCCGATTACGATGCCATGAACCGCAGCGCCGATGTGGTGCTGGCCGATCCGAATACCCGCCTGGTGGTGCTGTCTGCCTCCGCCGGCGTGACGAACCTGCTGGTTTCTCTGTCTGAAGGACTGGAAGCGACAGAACGTTTCGTGAAGCTGGATGCACTGCGCAAAATTCAGTTCGACATTCTTGAACGTCTGCAGAACCCTAACGTCATCCGCGAGGAAGTGGAACGTTTGCTGGAAAATATCACTACCCTGGCAGAAGCGGCTTCTCTGGCAACCTCCACCGCCCTGACCGACGAGCTGGTCAGCCACGGTGAGCTGATGTCCACCCTGCTGTTTGTTGAAATCATGCGCGAGCGTAACGTTCAGGCGCAGTGGTTTGACGTGCGCAAAATCATGCGTACCAGCGACCGCTTTGGCCGCGCCGAGCCGGACGTTGAGGCGCTGGCGGAACTGACCAATCAGCAGCTGGCCCCGCGTCTGGCAGACGGCATCGTAATCACACAGGGCTTTATCGGCAGCGAAGCGAAGGGCCGCACCACCACGCTTGGCCGTGGCGGCAGCGACTACACCGCAGCGCTACTGGGCGAGGCCCTGCATGCCACTCGCGTGGATATCTGGACTGACGTTCCGGGCATTTACACCACCGACCCGCGCGTCGTTTCCGCGGCGAAACGTATTGATGTGATCGCCTTTGAAGAAGCGGCGGAAATGGCCACCTTCGGCGCGAAAGTGCTTCACCCGGCCACGCTGCTGCCTGCCGTACGCAGCGATATCCCGGTCTTCGTCGGCTCCAGTAAAGATCCAAAAGCCGGCGGGACGCTGGTCTGCAAGAAAACGGAAAACCCACCGCTGTTCCGCGCCCTTGCCCTGCGCCGTCGCCAGACGCTGGTGACGCTCCACAGTCACAATATGCTGCACTCCCGCGGTTTCCTGGCGGAAGTGTTTGGCATTCTGGCACGCCACAACATCTCCGTGGATCTGATCACCACCTCGGAAGTGAGCATTGCGCTGACGCTGGACACCACCGGTTCAACCTCAACCGGTGATACCCTGCTGACGCAGTCGCTGCTGATTGAGCTGTCTGAGCTGTGCCGCGTGGAAGTGGAAGAAGACCTGGCGCTGGTTGCCATCATCGGCAACAAGCTGTCGCGCGCCTGCGGCGTGGGCAAAGAGGTATTTGGCGTGCTCGACCCGTTCAACATCCGCATGATTTGCTACGGTGCGTCCAGCTATAACCTCTGCTTCCTGGTGCCAGCCGATCAGGCCGAGCAGGTCGTGCAGAAACTTCATCAGAATTTGTTTGAATAAGCGCAAGAGTGGCCCGGGCGTTTTCACTACCGGGCCATTCTCTAGCTTTTCATAACTGTTCTCATCAGCAGCGAATCCAGATCTTTTAAATTTCCTTCTCTGCTGTCGGGTAGTACCGGCGGCACTTCTCCTCTCACCAGCTCACTTTGCAAAAAAGCGTGGAGTAAGGGCCGTTTAGGACCATATTCCGCTTCACCTGCGCGCTGTTTTATTTCCAGTAATGCATCGATTTCCGCACGTAACGGCGCGCACAGTTCGCTCCCGGCAAGCAGTTCGGCAAAACGCATCGGTGGAACGCCTTTCCCCGCTTCTACCCACCGCGCCGCCAGCAAAGGGCGCAGAACATAAAAGTACTTTTTCAGCCGAACCGTTTCCCCCTGTAAATATCCACGGAAGTTTTTTCGGGCCATTGAGTAATAATGCCAGCGGGCGCGCAATGGCGAAAACCACGCAGGTATCAGCGCACGCAACTCGGCCACTACCGTCTCATCCTCCTGATAAACAACAGGGGAATCCAGCCACTCGATAAGCGTCGGGTTTGCCCCCTTCAGCAGGCCCAGTGCCTTGCGCCATTCCCAGCCACAAACGTCCAGTTCATCATCTATCGGCAGCTCGATCACATCCCGCTGGGATTCGACGCGCAGATACCATTCTGGGTGGTGAACGTACAAAAACCGCACATCATAATCGCTATCCGGTGAGGCAAATCCCCATCCCCGGCTGCCCGATTCACAGGCGTAGAGCACGCGCACGTTATAGCGCTGCTCTATATCGCGAAGTTGCGCGCAGACACGTGCGCGCATCGCGCTATCAACATCGTTGTTGCTCATTTTTTTATCCTTTTACACACACTACCTGACGCAGGGTGTGAACGATCTCCACCAGCGACGATTGCGCGGCCATCACGGCGTCAATGTCTTTATAGGCCATCGGCGTTTCATCGATCACCTCATTGTCTTTGCGACACTCTACGTGAGAGGTCGCCTGAATATGGTCGCTAAGGGTATAGCGTTTTTTTGCCGCCGTTCGGCTCATCACTCGCCCGGCGCCGTGGCTGCAGGAACAGAAGCTTTGCTCGTTGCCGAGGCCACGCACGATGAAGCTCTTTGCGCCCATTGAGCCCGGAATAATCCCCATCTGCCCTTTCTGCGCCGACACCGCACCTTTGCGCGTGATCAGTACCTCTTCCCCAAAGTGATGCTCTTTCTGCACATAGTTGTGATGGCAGTTAACCGCCTCCTGCTGCGTAATAAAGGGCTTTGTCACTTCGCGAGAGAGCGCCGCCAGCACGCGCGACATCATCACTTCCCGATTGTGGCGGGCAAAATCCTGCGCCCACTCCACCGCCTCAATGTAGTCCTCATAGTGACGACTCCCCTCCTGAAAATAGGCCAGATTTTTATCCGGCAGATGTCCCAGGTGATGCTGCATATCCTGCTGTGCCAGGGCGATAAACACATTACCGATGGCGTTTCCTACGCCGCGCGAGCCGCTGTGCAACATCACCCAGACGCGCTGCTGCTCATCGAGGCAAATTTCAATAAAGTGGTTTCCGGTACCCAACGTGCCCAGATGCTGGTAGTTGTTGGTTTTCCGCAACTGCGGGTATTTATCCGTGAGTTGTTTAAAACGTGGGGCCAACACCAACCAGCGATCGTCCACTTCTTTCGGTGGCGTTTCCCACGCGCCTTTATCCCGTCGAGAACGCGTATTGGTTCTCCCATGCGGTACTGCCTGTTCAATGGCGCTACGTAAACCGCTGAGATTATCCGGCAAATCACCGGCCACCAGCGAAGTGCGAACGGCAATCATCCCGCAGCCAATATCCACGCCAACCGCCGCAGGAATAATTGCCCCTTTGGTCGGAATCACGCTGCCGATGGTTGAGCCTTTACCGAGATGAACGTCGGGCATCACCGCAAGGTGTTTGAAAATAAACGGCATCTTTGCAGTATTCAGTAACTGCGCCTGTGCCTCTGGCTCCACGGGAACGCCGTGAGTCCACATTTTGATCGGGGCGCCGTTTGACGCCGTCAGTAATTCAAAATCATTCTGTTGCATTGCGTTATCCTTTCAGGTTAACAAGGCCGTGTAATACCTGGTCCAGGCCACCAAATACTGAAATTTTGTCGATACGCTCCGCGACCCTTTCCAGGGTTTCCAGCTCTTTTAAACGCAGCGCCACCGGGTTGTTCTCCATCACCTTTGCGGTGTTTAACAGCGATCGTGTCGCCGCCGTTTCTTCACGTCGGCGAATAACATTCGCCTGGGCCGATTTTTCGGCCTCTACCAGACGGGATAAAATCGTTTTCATATCACCAGGTAAAACAATATCTTTTACCCCAAGCGACGCAATTTCCATTCCAAAGGATGACAGGCGGCCTTGCACCTGTTTGCTGACCACCTCATCAATGATCTGCTTATCTTCCAGTAACTCATCGAGCGTGCGGGTGCCGACCGCCTCACGCAGTGCGAACTGGAGTTCGCGGTACAAATGTTCCAGCGGTTTCGTAAGCTGTCCGCAGGCCTGCAGCACGTCGCTGTAGCGCCAGTTAGCCGCCAGGTTCAGGCGCAGGTTAACTTTGTCCTTCGTCAGGATCTCCTGCCCGCTCACTTCCACCACCTGAAGGCGCGTATCCACTACCTCTGCCTCAACCAGATGGTTAATTTTCCAGTAAGCCGTCAGTCCCGGCGGTAACAGTGCCTGAATTTCTCCGTCGATTTTCACCACCCCGACGTGCCAGGCAGGTACCTGTACGACCAGCATCGCGTCGCGCCCCTTTAGCGCGCCATTACGACGCGGTTGCAGAGCAGCATTCATCACGTCCACTGGCACCCGCACGTCGCGGGTATCGATTCTTTGCAGGCTCAACGCCGCATCCTGCTGCCAGTACAGACGACGAGTCGAAGGCGGCACAATTTCCTGCAATACGCCGTTGTTCGATAACACCCCGATTTCATCTGCAGTAAGGTCAACCGCCAGGCAGTAACGTACCACCCAGTCAGGCTGAAAGCGGCGCAGATAATCCGCCAGCGCACCCGGCACCTCGCTGCCATCCTGGCTCACCACCAGCACGTCGTCAGTATTGAACCAACCCAGACGGTGTTCACCCGCCTCCAGTACCCGGTAATAATCGCCAGCTTTTGCTACCAGTCCTAACTGACCTTTTTTTATCGTGATTTTTTTAGCCATTTTATATTCCTTAAAGTCAGGCGCGGGTGCAGGCACGAAATCACAGGGGAATGCCTTTTCGCCTGCGATCCGGCGCCATTACCGGCGACCTTCATTGGGATTGCTGACTGCGCAATACCCGTTTTTACTTTGATGTTTACAACCAGTTTTCATTGGGAGAATGAATCGGGAATCGAACCCTTCTATCTGTCATTGGTTGACGGAACGCCCCCGGAAAACAGCCTTGCCGTTCCTGGTGCGCCGACGGGGCCTTAACCCCCAGTGTGCTCAACGTCGTGACGTTATCTGTATTGCCAGAAGCGTGCCAAAAACAAAAATCGCTGTTTTATTTTTTTATTTTATTGATAATTAATGATTTTTATTTATCGCGCTTTTCATGCATTGCTGTTCGGCTCAACATTTCTTATCCTGCTATATCGACAATTATCTTTCTGGATAAACATGAAGAAGCGGAAGGTGGTGATCGGGGTGCTTGGCACCGTGATGGATAAACGGGGAAAGCGGGCTAATCGCTTTCGCAAATGGCGACCGACCGTCGGGCTGTGCCAACAGCCGGATTTCCCGGTCGACAGGCTGGAGCTGCTACATCAACCGCGAGATCTCGGCATGGCTCAGCAACTGGCGGAAGATATTGTGCTGGTTTCCCCCCACACCGAGGTGCGTCCCAGCACGGTAATCATTGAAGACCCGTGGGATTTCGAAGAGGTTTATGCCGCGTTTCTCGATTTCGCCACCCAGTACACTTTTGATACCGATCGCGAAGAGTATTTCGTCCACATCACCACCGGCACGCATGTGGCGCAGATCTGCTGGTTCCTGCTGACGGAAGCCCGCTATCTTCCCGCCAGCCTTTTGCAGACTGGCCCTGCCAGAAAAGAAGCCTCTGCTGAGGAGACTGCAGCCGGAACTTACTCAATTATCGACCTGGATTTAAGCCGCTACACGACCCTTACCAACCGTTTTCAGCGCGAGCAGCAGCAGTCAATCTCATTTCTGAAAGCGGGTATTGAGACGCGAAATGCCACCTTTAACAGTCTGATCGACAAGATTGAACGCGTGGCGCTACGTTCAACAGCCCCGATCCTGCTGACCGGCCCCACCGGCGCGGGCAAGTCGTTCCTCGCGAACCGCATTTATCAGCTGAAGCAGTCACGCCATCAGGTTTCCGGCAAACTGGTTTCCGTCAACTGCGCGACCCTGCGCGGTGATAACGCCATGTCCACGCTGTTCGGCCATGTGAAAGGGGCCTTTACCGGCGCACTGTCGGCGCGCAGCGGCCTGCTGCGTGAAGCCGATGGCGGTGTCCTTTTCCTCGACGAGATTGCCGAACTAGGCCTGGATGAACAGGCGATGCTGCTCAAAGCCATTGAAGAGAAAACTTTTTTCCCGTTTGGCTCCGATAAAGAAGTTCACAGCGATTTTCAACTTATCGCCGGAACCCACCGTGATATGCGCCAGTGGGTGGCAGAAGGACGTTTTCGAGAAGATCTCTATGCCCGTATTAATATGTGGAGCTTTGCATTACCCGGCCTTGCCCAACGGAAAGAAGACATCACGCCGAATGTTGACTACGAACTTCAACGTTTCTCTCGCGAAAGCCAGACGCAAATCCGCTTCGATAAAGAGGCACGCGAAGGCTATCTGGCCTTTGCCTGTTCCAGCAGAGCGCTGTGGCGGGGCAACTTTCGCGAACTGAGCGCCAGCGTCGCACGCATGGCGACGCTGGCGGAACGAGGGCGTATTACTCAGGATCTGGTGCTGGAGGAGATCTCACGTCTTCAGACCGACTGGCAAACTGACGTGACGCAGCCTGCAACTGACATGGAGATTGACCTCTTTGACCAGCGGCAACTGGAAACGGTGCTGGAGGTATGTCGCCGCAGCGCATCGTTGTCTGAAGCCGGACGTGAGCTGTTTGCCGTTTCACGGCTCAAAAAAGCCAATCCTAACGACGCCGACCGACTGCGTAAATATCTGGCTCGCTTTAGTCTGAGCTGGGAAAGCATCCGGTCATAATTCATTTGAATATTACTTCCTTACGCGATAAACAATAACTATAGCCGGGCTCGATCCCGGCTTTTTATAACAAACACACGCAACATTCATCGCAAGGAAATCATTATGTTATCCGCTATTACGCGGCTGTTCCCGTTATGGGCGCTGCTGCTCTCCGTACTCGCGTATTACACGCCCACCACGTTCACCGGTATTGGTCCGTGGGTCGCCACGCTGCTGATGCTGATCATGTTCGGTATGGGTGTGCATCTGAAAGTAGACGATTTTAAGCGCGTGCTGTCTCGCCCTGCGCCCGTCGCGGCAGGGATATTTCTGCACTACCTGGTGATGCCGCTCGCGGCGTGGCTGCTGGCGATGGCTTTTAAGATGCCGCCCGATCTCTCCGCCGGGATGGTGCTGGTGGGCAGCGTGGCCAGCGGCACGGCGTCCAACGTCATGATCTATCTGGCGAAAGGCGACGTGGCGCTCTCCGTCACTATCTCGTCCGTCTCCACGCTGGTGGGCGTGATTGCCACGCCGCTGTTAACCCGCCTGTACGTGGATGCGCATATTCAGGTGGACGTGATGGGGATGCTGCTGAGCATTCTGCAAATCGTGGTGATCCCGATTGCGCTTGGGCTGGTCATTCACCACCTGTTCCCTCGCGTGGTGAAGGCCGTTGAGCCGTATCTGCCCGCGTTTTCGATGATCTGCATTCTGGCCATCATCAGCGCCGTGGTGGCGGGCTCCGCCTCGCACATTGCTTCCGTAGGCTTTGTGGTGATCGTCGCGGTTGTGCTGCATAACACCATCGGCCTGCTGGGCGGCTACTGGGGCGGGAAACTGTTTGGCTTCGACGAATCGACCTGCCGCACGCTGGCAATCGAGGTAGGGATGCAGAACTCCGGCCTGGCGGCGGCGCTCGGTAAAATCTACTTCTCGCCGCTGGCGGCCCTGCCGGGTGCGCTGTTCTCCGTCTGGCACAATCTCTCCGGCTCTCTGCTGGCGGGCTACTGGTCCGGCAAACCGATTGAGGAACAAACGAAAAAAGATGCGGTGAAGCAGGGTTAATTTACGCTGCTTGCTTTACACTGAAGCCTCCACATCAGGAGGCTTCAGCAATGGCTACACCACGTTTGACCCAGAAAGACATGACGGAAGCCGAGCAGCGCGAGCTGAAAACGCTTCTCGACCGCGCTCGTATCGCACATGGCCGCACGCTGACGAACGCCGAAACCAATCAGGTGAAAAAAGAGTACATCGATAAGCTGATGGCGCAACGTGACGCCGCGGCGAAAAAGGCCCGCAAGCTGAAAAAAGAGCAGGCTTATAAACCTGATGCAGAAGCGACCTTTTCCTGGTCCGCCACCACATCAACCCGTGGAAGGCGCTAATCAGCGCCCTTTCTTTTTACGCCCCGGCTGGGTAAAGCGTTTTCCGTTGCCCGGCTTGCCTCGCCCTTTCTCTTCCGCCTGCGGCGCCTTCACGACCGGGCGCTTAATCGCCTGAGCTTTCGGTTTTGCTTTGGCCTTCGGCTTCGCTTCGGACGAGGAGTTCTCGATAAGCTTGAACAGCTCGATCAGCTCGTCGTCCGTTAAGTCGCGCCACTCACCCAGCGGGATGCCGGACAGGCTAACGTTCATGATGCGCGTGCGCTCAAGCTTCGTCACTTCATAACCGAAATACTCGCACATGCGGCGGATCTGGCGGTTTAAGCCCTGCACCAGGGTAATACGGAACGCGAACGGCGCTTCTTTTTTCACCTTACACTTTTTCGTAACGGTACCGAGGATCGGCACACCGGCGCCCATGCCGCGAATAAAGTCGTCCGTGATCGGCTTATTCACCGTCACGATATACTCTTTCTCGTGGTCGTTACCGGCACGCAGAATTTTGTTGACCAGATCGCCGTGGTTGGTGAGGAAAATCAGCCCCTGAGAGTCTTTATCCAGACGGCCGATCGGGAAGATACGGCTGCTGTGGTTCACGAAATCAACGATGTTGTCCCGCTCGCCGTCTTCCGTGGTGCTGACAATCCCAACCGGTTTGTTCAACGCGATAAACACCAGGTCTTCAGCATCACGCGGTTCGATGACCTGACCATTCACTTTAACCACATCGCCAGGGACCACCTGATCGCCGATGGTGGCGCGTTTGCCGTTAAGAAACACGTTACCTTGTTCAATGTAACGGTCAGCCTCGCGACGTGAGCAGATTCCGCTCTCGCTGATGTATTTGTTTAATCGGGTTGATTGAGTTGGCAGCATAGTTTCTCCTGTGAAGGGCGAAATATACCTTACCTTGCGGCTGACAAAAAAGTGTTAGTAACCGTTGATCAAAAAATCGAGTGCATCCCGCAATGAAGCACTGTTTTGCGTAAGATCGGCGACACGCTCGCCTAACTCTTTTGGCGATATGCCTGCCTATTGATCCATCAGAATGACCTCTGAAAGTCACTAAAGGAGCCGTTTTCATCAACCCACTGGTTAATGGCCTCGATAGAAACTTTATTTTCTGCTAACCACTCTGCGCGCTGATGCGCACGAAACTGCTCCTGCAGTGCAGCCATGAGTAGTGCGCATGAGCCCCCCATCGGAATGCGCATGAATTGGCGAAGTGTAGTGTGTAAATGGCGCATGATAAGGTGTCACGCCTCGCAAAAAAGTTTTGCGAGGCGCTTTCAGAGATTAATACTCATCCCGCTCGTCATCTTCATCCGGCTGTTCCATCACGCTGTAGGCCACCGCGCAGAACAACGAGTTGAGACGCTTCATATCCCCCAGCAGCCCCAGATGAAGCGAGCTGGTTTCGATGCTCTGCACGTTCTGCTGGTGAAGACGCTCAACGTGGGCGTGCGAATAGCGGCGGTTCAGGATACGGAAACGATGCTTGTTGCGGCGCAGGCGGCGCGCGCTCGGCACGTCGCTGGAAAAGAAGACCAGCATCGCCAGCTTGAGGTTGCTGACCAGCTGTTCGTGCAGCGCTTCAAGCTCTTTTAAGCCTTCAACGGAGAACGCCCGGCGTGCGGCCAGCGATTTATCGGCTATCTCGCTGCCCATGCGCTCAACAATATCGGAGGCCTGCTCAAGGTTAAGCGACATCTCAATGATTTCCGCCCAGCGGCGGGACTCCTCTTCCGCCAGTTCGTCCTGCGGCATGCGCGCCAGGTAAAGCTTAATGGCGGTATAGAGCACGTTGATATCGTCCGCCAGTCTGCGCAGCTCTTTCTCCTCTCGCGGCTCGCCGTGCATCACCTTTTGCAGGCCTTCGAGCATGGTTTCCATCGCGTCGCCCATGCGCAGCGTCTCGCGCGCGGCATTCGCCAGCGCCAGTGCCGGGGTATCCAGCGCGGACGTATCCAGGTGCTTCGGCTTCAGGCGCGCATCCAGCTCCGGTTCGTCCTGAATGAGACGTTCGCAGAAGCGGGCCATCGGCCCGGCAAAAGGCACCATCGCCAGGCAGCGCACCAGGTTATAGAACACGTGGAAGTAGATCACCAGCTCCGCCTTCGGCAGCGGGAGGTTGTCCATCAGGTTCGCCAGCGGATGGATAAAGGGCAGGATAATCAGGCTGCCCACCAGCTTAAACAGCAGGCTACCGAGCGCCACGCGGCGGGCGGCAGCGTTGGCCGCGCTGTTATTGAGCATCGCCAGCAGGCCAGAGCCGAGGTTGGCACCTATCACCAGACACAGCGCCACCGGGAAGGAGATCGCCCCGGCGGCAGTAAGCGTGGCCGTCAGCAGCACGGCGGCCAGGCTGGAGTAGCTGACGATGGCAAACACCGCGCCAATCAGCGCGTCGAGCATGATGTCCCCGGTCAGGGAAGCGAAGATGACCTGAACGCCGTTGGCCTCGGTAATAGGGGTGACCGCCTGCACAATCAGCTCCAGCGCCAGCAGAATCAGCCCCAGGCCAATGCCCACGCGTCCAAGCTGGCCGGCGCGCGTCTGTTTGCGGCCGAGGAAGAAGATGACGCCGACAAAAATCAGCAGCGGCGACAGCCAGGAGAGATCGAAGGTCAGGATACGCGCCATCAGCGCGGTCCCCACGTCGGCCCCCAGCACAATGACCAGCGCCGGAGCCAGCGCCACCAGATCCTGCGCCACAAAGGAGGTGACAAGCAGGGTTGTGGCGTTACTGCTCTGCACCAGTGCCGTTACGCCAATACCCGCGCAGAAGGCGAGCGGCTTCTTCTCAACGCTGCTGCTGAGAACGGTACGCAAGCGCGCGCCAAAGACGCGCATCACGCCGGTACGAACGATATGGGTGCCCCATACGAGCAGTGCGACTGCAGAAAGCAGGTGTAACAAGGTCAGCACGAAAGGTTTTCCTCCTTATCGTTATTCGTTTTCCATAGGTTCAGTATAAGGGTTTAAGCGTAAGAAAGAGACAAGGCACCCTTGAGGTGCCCTGTTTGTTGTAAGGAAAAGTGACGTTAGTCTGCGTCGTAGCCTAAATTCGGTGCCAGCCAGCGCTCGACTTCTGATACGCTCATGCCTTTGCGCAGGGCGTAATCTTCAATCTGATCGCGCTGCAGCTGCGCCACGGCAAAGTACTTGCTGTCCGGGTGGCTGAAGTACCAGCCGGAGACGGACGCACCCGGCCACATGGCGAACGACTCGGTGAGCTTCATTCCGGTATGGGCTTCGACGTCCAGCAGTTGCCAGATAGTGCCCTTTTCGGTGTGTTCCGGACAGGCCGGATATCCCGGTGCCGGACGAATACCCTGGTAGTTTTCGCGGATCAGCTCCTCGTTGCTGAGGTTTTCATTCGCCGCGTAGCCCCAGTGCACCTTGCGCACGCGCTCGTGCAGGTACTCGGCGAAGGCTTCTGCCAGGCGGTCGGCTATCGCTTTCACCATGATTTTATTGTAATCGTCGTGCTGCGCTTCGTACGCGTCCGCCAGCGCATCTTCTTCCAGACCGCCGGTTACCGCAAAGGCGCCGATATAGTCGGCTTTTCCGCTCAGCTTCGGCGCGACAAAATCGGCCAGGCAGTAGTTGGCAAAGCCCACTTTCTCGGTTTGCTGACGCAGATGGCGGCTGACCGCCAGCACGTGGGTGCGGGTTTCATCGCGATAAATTTCGATGTCGTCTCCCACGCGGTTGGCCGGGAATAGCCCCACCACGCCGCGCGGATTGAGGGTTTTCTCAGCACTCAGCGTGTCGAGCATATCGTTGGCATCTTTAAACAGGCGTTTCGCTTCTTCACCTACGACCTCATCTTCCAGGATGCGCGGATATTTGCCCGCCAGCGACCAGGTCATAAAGAACGGCGTCCAGTCGATGTAGTTGCGCAGCGTTTCTATGCTGGCGCTGACCTCCTGAACGCCCAGCCGATGCGCGACCGGCGGCGTATAGCTCGACCAGTCAAAAGCCAGATCGTTATCGCGCGCCGCCTGGAGTGAAACTGGCGGGGTGCGCGGTTTCTTGCGCCCGTGCTGGATGCGAACGGTTTCGTACTCTTTGCGGGTGCGCTCAACAAACTCGTCGCGCTGGGTGTCAGAGAGCAGCGCGGACACCACGCCCACCGTGCGCGAGGCGTTCTGAACGTAGACCGTCGGCCCGCTGTAGTTCTGCTCGATTTTGACCGCCGTGTGCGCTTTGGAGGTGGTCGCGCCGCCAATCAGCAGAGGAATGGTGAAGCCCTGGCGCTCCATCTCCTTCGCCACGTTAACCATTTCGTCCAGCGACGGGGTGATCAGCCCGGAGAGGCCAATCAGGTCGGCATTCACTTCGCGCGCGGTCTTGAGGATTTTATCCGCGGGGACCATGACGCCAAGGTCGATAATCTCGTAGTTATTGCACTGCAGCACCACACCGACAATGTTCTTGCCGATGTCGTGCACGTCGCCCTTGACGGTGGCAATGACCATTTTGCCGTTGCTGGAGCCTTTCTCTTTGCTGGCCTCGATAAACGGCTCCAGGTACGCCACGGCCTGCTTCATCACTCGGGCGGATTTCACCACCTGCGGCAGGAACATTTTGCCCTCACCGAACAGATCGCCCACCACGTTCATGCCGTCCATCAGCGGCCCTTCGATCACCTCGATCGGGCGGGCTGACTGCTGACGCGCCTCTTCGGTATCCTGCTCGATAAACTCGGTGATGCCTTTTACCAGCGAATATTCCAGACGCTTTTTCACGTCCCAGGCGCGCCACTCGGCCTGCTGAACGTTGGCCGATTCATCCGATTTGCTGCCGCGGTATTTTTCCGCCAGGTCCAGCATGCGCTCGGTGGCGTCGTCGCGACGGTTAAGGATCACGTCTTCTACCGCGTCGCGCAGCTCTGCGGGCAGGTCGTCGTAAATCGCCAGCTGGCCGGCGTTGACGATCCCCATGTCCATCCCGTTGCGGATGGCGTAGTAGAGGAACACGGCGTGGATCGCTTCGCGCACCGGGTCGTTACCGCGGAACGAGAACGACACGTTCGACACGCCGCCGGAGATCAGCGCATGCGGCAGCTCGCGCTTAATGTCCTCGCACGCGCCGATAAAGTCCTGGGCGTAGTTATTGTGCTCTTCGATACCGGTCGCCACGGCGAAGATGTTCGGGTCAAAGATGATGTCTTCCGGCGGGAAGCCCACCTCTTCGGTCAGTATTTTGTACGCGCGGCGGCAAATCTCAATTTTACGCGCGCGGGTATCGGCCTGGCCCACTTCGTCAAAAGCCATCACCACCACGGCGGCACCGTAGCGGCGCACCATCTTCGCGTGGTGGATAAAGATATCCACGCCCTCTTTCATCGAGATAGAGTTGACGATGCCTTTTCCCTGAATGCACTTGAGCCCCTTCTCGATCACTTCCCATTTGGAGGAGTCGATCATGATCGGCACGCGGGCAATGTCCGGCTCACCGGCAATCAGGTTGAGGAAACGCACCATCGCCGCTTCGGCGTCGAGCATCCCCTCATCCATGTTGATATCAATAATCTGCGCGCCGTTTTCCACCTGCTGACGCGCGACGTCCAGCGCTTCGCTGTACTTCTCTTCTTTGATCAGGCGTTTGAACTTCGCGGAACCGGTAACGTTCGTACGCTCGCCCACGTTCACAAACAGGCTGTCTTCGCCGATGGTCAACGGCTCAAGGCCGGAGAGACGACAGGCAACCGGAAGCTCGGGCAGCTTGCGCGGCGGCAGCCCCGCCACGGCGTTGCTCATAGCAGCGATATGTTCAGGCGTGGTGCCGCAGCAGCCGCCGACGATGTTCAGAAACCCAGACTCGGCCCACTCGCGGATTTGCGCCGCCATGGTATCGGCATCAAGATCGTATTCGCCGAAGGCGTTCGGCAGACCGGCGTTCGGGTGGGCGGTGACGTAGCATTCCGCAATGCGCGAAAGCTCCTGCACGTACTGGCGCAGTTCATCCGGCCCCAGCGCGCAGTTCAGGCCGAAGGAGAGCGCGTCGGCATGACGCAGGGAGTTATAAAACGCTTCGGTGGTCTGGCCGGACAGAGTGCGCCCGGAAGCGTCGGTGATGGTACCGGAAATCATGATCGGCAGGTCAACGCCCAGCGCCTCAAACTCCTCTTTTACCGCGTAAATCGCGGCCTTGGCGTTGAGGGTGTCGAATACCGTTTCAATCAGGATCAGATCGGAACCGCCTTCCACCAGCGCTTTGGTCGATTCACGGTAGGCAGCAACCAGCTGGTCAAAGGTGATATTACGAAACGCCGGGTCGTTGACGTCCGGTGAAATCGACGCGGTGCGGTTGGTTGGGCCAAGCACCCCGGCAACGTAGCGAGGCTTGTCCGGCGTGCGGGCCGTCCACTCGTCGGCGCAGGCGCGCGCCAGCTTCGCGGCTTCCAGGTTGATTTCCGCCGACAGGGATTCCATCTGGTAATCCGCCATGGCGATGGTTGTCGAGTTAAAGGTGTTGGTTTCAATGATATCCGCACCCGCTTCGAAGTAGGCGTTGTGGATATCCTTAATGACGGACGGCTTGCTGAGCACCAGCAGGTCGTTGTTCCCTTTCAGGTCGCAGGGCCAGTCGGCAAAGCGTTCGCCGCGGAAATCGCCTTCACTCAGACGATACCCCTGGATCATGGTGCCCATGCCGCCGTCCAGCACCAGAATTCGTTCATTTAACTGCGCACGCAGTTGCTCTACTTTGCTGCTCACACTTGCTCCCGACAACGCTCAACAAGGCCAAAAGGCTGCGTTCCATACTGGCACAATCTCGCAGGGTGGAAAAGCCGCTCAGCGGTAACATGAGACATGTTCACCATCACTCCTCCGATCAGTCAGGAGAACGGTTGCAAATTCACCAAATAAAACGAAAATGATTTCCACGATACAGAAAAAGGAGATCGTCATGGTCGCGACCGTTCCCGCTAAACGCGGCAGAAAACCTGCTGCTGCCACCACCGCACAACAGGGCGGACAGGTTCAATCGCTCACGCGCGGTTTGAAGCTGCTGGAGTGGATAGCCGAGTCGCACAGCAGCGTGGCCCTGACGGAGCTTGCCCAGCAGGCTGGCCTGCCGAACTCCACGACGCACCGTCTTCTGACCACCATGCAGCAGCTGGGCTTTGTCCGCCAGGTGGGCGAGCTGGGGCACTGGGCGGTGGGCGCGCATGCATTTATTGTTGGCAGCAGCTTCCTGCAGAGCCGCAACCTGCTGGCGATTGTTCACCCGATTCTGCGCAAGTTGATGGAGGACTCCGGCGAGACCGTAAACCTGGCGGTGCTGGACCAGAGCGACCATCAGGCGATTATCATCGACCAGGTGCAGTGCACGCAGCTGATGCGCATGTCCGCGCCGATTGGCGGCAAGCTGCCGATGCACGCCTCCGGCGCGGGAAAGGCATTTCTCTCGCAGCTGAGCGAGGAGCAGGTGACGGGGCTGCTGCACCGTAAAGGGCTGCACGCCTATACCCACGCCACGCTGGTGTCACCCGTCCATCTGAAAGAAGATCTGGCCCTGACCCGCAAGCGCGGCTATTCGTTTGACGACGAGGAGCACGCCCTCGGCCTGCGCTGTATCGCAGCCTGTATTTTTGACGAGCACCGCGAGCCGTTTGCCGCCATCTCCATCTCCGGACCGATTTCGCGCATGACCGATGACCGGGTTACCGAGCTGGGCGCACTGGTAATTAAGGCGGCGAAAGAGGTGACGCTGGCGTACGGTGGGATTCGTTAAGCATGCATTGCCGGGTGGCGGCTTCGCCATACCCGGCCTACATGATGCCCTCTGAAAACCTGATGCAAAACCGCTGCTTGCGGCGGTATGCATACACATCTTCGACATGCCCATTTTTGATCCGCGTTTGCAGGCCGCGCCAGTAGCTGGCGCGAAACAGATCGGCATGCATCTCTTCGAATAGCGGCCCGATGCGCGGGTCGGCGCACAGCCAGTGGCGAAACTCTTCGGGAAAAACATCGCCCGGCGAGACGCTGTACCACGGCTCGCTGGAAAGCTCATCTTCCGGGTAGCGGGGCGGTGGGATATCGCGGAAATTCACTTCAGTCATGTAGCAAATTTCGTCGTAATCGTAGAACACCACCCGCCCGTGACGGGTAACGCCGAAGTTTTTGAACAGCATATCGCCCGGGAAGATATTGGCGGCGGCAAGCTGGCGAATCGCGTTGCCGTACTCTTCAATCGCATCTCTTAAAGCCTGACCTTCGGACTGCTCCAGCCAGATATTCAGCGGCACCATGCGGCGTTCAATATAGAGATGGCTAATCACGATTTTATCACCAAGATCGGTGATCTTAGCCGGTACTTCCTGCATTAATAGCGCCATGAGCGCCGGGTCGATCTGCTGCTTATCCAGCACAAAGTTTTCAAATTCCTGGGTATCCGCCATGCGACCGACGCGGTCGTGCTCTTTAACCAGCTGATAGCAGGCGCGGACGTGCGCGGCGGTCATCTCTTTCTGCGGCGCGAATCTGTCTTTGATCACCTTAAATACCCGGTCGAAACCCGGCAGCGTAAACACCAGCATCACCATGCCGCGAATGCCGGGCGCTTCGATGAACTGCTCATCGGCCGTGGTGACATAACGCAGGTATTCCCGGTAGCTTTCCGTTTTGGCGTGCTTCTGGCAGCCAATAGCCATATACAGCTCGGCGGTGGTTTTGCCCGGCAGGATCTCGCGCAGCCACTCCACCAGCGCGGCAGGTAACGGTGCATAGACCATAAAATAGGAGCGTGCGAAGCCAAACACGATGCTGGCCTCGGCGCCGGTGGTCAGACAGGTATCGACAAACAGTTCCCCACCGTCGGTGCGGTGAATGGGCAGCAGAAACGGCACAATGGCCGTAGGGGTAACCAGTTTACCCACCAGCCAGGCGGCTTTATTGCGGTAGAAAAGCTCGTTGGCAACCTGCAAATGGCTGTGGCTGAGCAACTCCGCGCCGAAGGTTTCGTTGAGATGCGCGTGGATATAACCAATATCTCGGGTTTTATTCTCCCAGGGCAGGCGCAGCGGCAAATCCGTTAGCACGCGGTGCAGGAGCTTTTCCCATCCGCGATCGGGAAAGAAATCTTTCGCCAGCGGACGCGGAATGGTACGAAAGCGCCGCTCGGGCTGGGAGCTGAAGATAAATAACCGCTCAGGAGATAATGAGCGGTGGTCAAATAACCGGCAATAGACGGAGTTGAAAAAGCTCTCCGCAATCTCGAAGCGCGGGTAGTCGGGTAACAGATGGGTGTAGTGCTCCTTCACGCGCAGTAAAAATTCCGCGTCCGGACTTTTACCGTCGGTAATACAGCGCAGCTGCTCCACCACCAGACCCACGTGGTGGTCATAAAGATGGATACGCTGCTTCATGGCCTGCTGAACCGCATGCCAGTCTGCGTGTTCGAAGCGCTGCTGCGCGCCGGAGGTCACTTCAAGAAAACGACCATACTGGGCATCGAAGCCCTGCAAAATAGTTTGGGCAATCAGTAATTCCAGGCCACGCGACATATATTCCCCCTCACCACCAGCCCTCTCCCCAGGGGGGAGAGGGGGAAAAGATTAGAACTGTGCTTCTTCCGTTGAACCCGTCAAGGCGGTGACGGAGGAGGTGCCGCCCTGAATAATCGTGGTCACATTATCAAAGTAGCCGGTGCCCACTTCCTGCTGGTGAGAGACGAAGGTGTAGCCATCTTTGCCCGCCGCAAACTCCGGCTGCTGCACCTTCTCAACGTAGTGCTTCATGCCCTCACCCTGCGCGTAGGCGTGCGCCAGGTCGAACATGTTGAACCACATGCTGTGGATACCGGCCAGGGTAATGAACTGGTATTTGTAGCCCATGTCGGACAGCTGCTGCTGGAAGCTGGCGATGGTTTTGTCATCCAGCTTTTTCTGCCAGTTGAAGGACGGCGAGCAGTTATAGGCCAGCAGTTTGCCCGGATACTTCGCATGAATGGCATCAGCAAAGCGTTTTGCCAGCGCCAGATCCGGCGTGGACGTTTCACACCAGACCAGATCCGCGTACGGCGCGTACGCCAGACCGCGGCTGATCGCCTGCTCGATACCCGCGTGGGTACGATAGAAACCTTCACTGGTACGCTCGCCGGTGATGAACTCGCTGTCGTACGGATCGCAGTCAGAGGTGATCAGGTCAGCCGCGTCCGCATCGGTACGGGCAATGACCAGCGTCGGCACGCCGAGCACGTCAGCAGCCAGACGCGCGGCAACCAGCTTCTGAACCGCTTCCTGTGTGGGAACCAGCACCTTACCGCCCATATGTCCGCACTTCTTCACTGACGCCAGCTGGTCTTCGAAGTGAACGGCCGCTGCACCGGCCTCAATCATCGATTTCATCAGCTCGAAGGCGTTCAGCACGCCGCCGAAGCCCGCTTCCGCATCCGCAACGATCGGCAGGAAGTAATCAATAAAGCGCGGATCGCCAGGTTCGATACCGGCAGCCCACTGGATCTGATCCGCACGACGGAAGGTGTTGTTGATCCGATCCACGACCGACGGCACGGAGTTAGCTGGATAGAGCGACTGATCCGGATACATGCTGGAGGCCAGGTTGGCGTCCGCCGCGACCTGCCAGCCGGAGAGGTAAATAGCCTCAATACCCGCCTTCGCCTGCTGCAGGGCCTGACCGCCGGTCAGCGCACCGAGGCTGTTGATGTAGCCTTTTTTGGAACCGCCGTGCAGCAGCTTCCACATTTTCGCCGCGCCATTTTGCGCCAGCGTGCATTCCGGATTGACCGAGCCGCGTAATTTCACCACTTCCTCAGCGCTGTAAGGACGGCGGATGCCTTCCCAGCGAGGTTGTGTCCACTCTTTCTTCAATTCTTCGATTTGTTGGGTACGGGTTTTCATGTGCAGATGCTCCATATTGTTATGTGGTGGATTACGCCAGGAAGCGGTAGCCCGGCAGGGTCAGGAAGTCGATTAAGTCATCTGATGTCGTGATTTGCTCCATCAGGCGCGCGGCGTCGTCAAAGCGTCCGCTGCTGAAGCGGTGTTCGCCCAGCTCGTCCTGGATCACCCGCATCTCTTCGGCCAGCATCTGGCGGAACAGGGATTTGGTCACCGGCTTGCCGTTGCTGAGCGTTTTTTGATGGTGGATCCACTGCCAGATAGAGGTACGTGAGATCTCCGCCGTCGCGGCATCTTCCATCAGGCCGTAGATCGGTACGCAGCCGTTGCCGGAGATCCACGCTTCGATGTACTGCACCGCAACGCGAATATTGGCCCGCATCCCCTCTTCCGTCCGTTCGCCCGCGCACGGGGCCAGCAGCTGTTCTTCAGCCGTTGGGGCATCGTCTTCACGCGTGACAAACAGCTGGTTTTTGTTGTCACCGAGGACGCGGTTGAAGACCTCCATTGCCGTATCGGCCAGGCCGGGATGCGCAATCCACGTGCCGTCGTGACCGTTACGGGCTTCAAGCTCTTTATCGGCTTTCACCTTGTTGAGCACCTGATTGTTGCGCTCTGCGTCTTTGCTCGGGATAAAAGCCGCCATGCCGCCCATCGCAAAGGCGCCGCGCTTGTGGCAGGTTTTGATCAGCAGACGCGAGTAGGCGCTCAGGAACGGTTTATCCATGGTCACGACCTGGCGATCCGGCAGTACGCGATCGGGATAGTTTTTTAGGGTTTTGATGTAGCTGAAAATATAGTCCCAGCGTCCGCAGTTCAGACCGACAATGTGGTCACGCAGGGCGTGCAGAATTTCATTCATCTGGAATACGGCAGGCAGCGTTTCAATCAGCAGCGTGGCTTTGATGGTGCCGCGCGGCAGGTTGAAACGATCTTCCGCGTAGCTGAAGACCTCGCTCCACCAGGCTGCTTCCTGCCAGGCCTGCGTTTTAGGCAGATAGAAATACGGGCCGCTGCCCTTCGCCAGCAGGGCTTTATAGTTGTGGAAGAAATAGAGCGCGAAATCAAACAGGCTGCCCGGAATGGCTTCCCCACGCCAGGTGACATGTTTTTCAGGCAGGTGCAGGCCGCGCACGCGGCAGATCAGCACCGCCGGGTTCGGTTTGAGCTGGTAAATTTTACCGGCTTCGTTGGTATAGCTGATGGTGCCGTTCACGGCGTCGCGCAGGTTGATCTGCCCCTCGATGACCTTACGCCAGTCCGGCGCCAGGGAATCTTCAAAATCGGCCATGAAGACCTTAACGTTCGCGTTCATGGCGTTGATCACCATTTTGCGCTCTACCGGACCGGTGATCTCAACGCGACGATCCTGTAAATCTTCAGGGATACCGCGGATTTTCCACTCGCCACGGCGAATGGAAGCGGTTTCCGAAATAAAACCAGGCAACTTGCCGTTATCAATTTCCTGCTGCTGATGAATGCGTGCCGCCAGCAGCTTATTACGCTGCGGCGTAAAGCGGGTCACCAGTTCAGTCAGAAATTCTACCGCTTCTGCCGTCAATACCTGCTGTTCTTGCTCACCATACGGCTGGGTAAAGGCCAGTTCATCGACCGTCGTTGCCTGTTGAGTCATTACTCTGCTCCTCATCAAAGATCCAAAATCACGCTCCCGATGCGAACGAAAGATCGTTGGGTAGTTTTCGCTCAGCAGAATTAAGACTATCTCTATTTCTTCTAAAATCAAAAACAATTTCCATTTTAATTATAAATTGAATTTAATTGTTTGATTTTATTGAAATTAAAATTTTAAAGAATGATGAGTGGTATTTCGGAAATAAAAAAGACACCCGAAGGTGCCTGATTTGAATAGCTGAAACGCTTTAGGATCGTTTAGTGCAGACGATTACTCCAGAGTTGGATTCATGTGACGCAGATCGTATGGTGTGATCTGGTAGACGTAATAGTTGAGCCAGTTAGTAAAAAGCAAATTCCCGTGGCTGCGCCAGGTCGCTCTCGGTTTGTTTTGTGGATCGTCCTTCGGGAAATAGTTGTACGGGACATCCGGGTTAAGACCCGCTTCGACATCACGGAAATATTCTGCCGCAAGGGTGTGCGGATCGTACTCAGGATGTCCGGTCACAAAGGCAATGCGCTTATCTTTACTGGCAAACAGGTAAGCGTCCCCATCTTCCGTTTCGGCCAGGATCTCCAGATCGGTGTAATCACGAATTAGCTGGGCCGGGAAATCGGCGTAGCGAGAATGTGGGGCCAGGAAAGAATCATCGAAACCACGCGTCAGCAACGCATGTGGATGGAGAATGTGGTGTTCGTATACGCCGGAGAGCTTTTCAGTGCGGGTTTGCTTCGGGATGCCATAAAGAATATTCAGTGCGGCTTGTACCGCCCAACAGACAAACAGCGTGGACGTGACGTGATCTTTTGCCCACTCCAGAACCTGTTTGATCTGCGGCCAGTAGGCGACATCGTTAAATTCAACCAGACCGAGCGGCGCGCCGGTCACAATCAGTCCGTCGAAATTTTCACCCTGAATGTCATCGAAGTTACAGTAGAAGTTGTTCAGATGCTCGGAAGGCGTGTTGCGTGACTCACGGGCATCGATTCGCAGCAGCTGAATATCGACCTGCAGCGGGGAGTTCGACAGAAGACGCAGGAACTGGTTCTCTGTTTCGATCTTTTTTGGCATCAGATTGAGAATAAGCACCTTCAGCGGGCGAATTTCCTGACCTGTCGCACGTGAAGTCGTCATGACAAATACATTTTCTTCACGCAAGAAATTGACGGCTGGTAGCTCGTCCTGCACCCGAATCGGCATAGCTTTATATCCTCACAGCATACGTATAAACGTTTAGACATCCAGATAGCTAACAATACTCAGAAACGGTTTGAATGTCGAGTCTGCAAGCGGAAGGTGAGAAAGTTTCAAGGAGAGAATGGTACGGTTTGATGCCCCTCGCCCCGTCTCTCTCCCGCAGGGAGAGAGTGAAAAACAAAAGCAAAAAACCCCGCACCTTTCGGTACGGGGTTCTTCTATTTTGATGCCTGGCAGTTCCCTACTCTCACATGGGGAGACCCCACACTACCATCGGCGCTACGGCGTTTCACTTCTGAGTTCGGCATGGGGTCAGGTGGGACCACCGCGCTAAAGCCGCCAGGCAAATTCTGTTAAATCTGTATCAAAGCTAAAAATATCGCGTCTCTTCGCCAAAACACCTTCGGCGTTGTAAGGTTAAGCCTCACGGTTCATTAGTATCGGTTAGCTCAACGCATCGCTGCGCTTACACACCCGACCTATCAACGTCGTCGTCTTCAACGTTCCTTCAGGACCCTTAAAGGGTCAGGGAGAACTCATCTCGGGGCAAGTTTCGTGCTTAGATGCTTTCAGCACTTATCTTTTCCGCATTTAGCTACCGGGCAGTGCCATTGGCATGACAACCCGAACACCAGTGATGCGTCCACTCCGGTCCTCTCGTACTAGGAGCAGCCCCCCTCAATTCTCCAGCGCCCACGGCAGATAGGGACCGAACTGTCTCACGACGTTCTAAACCCAGCTCGCGTACCACTTTAAATGGCGAACAGCCATACCCTTGGGACCTACTTCAGCCCCAGGATGTGATGAGCCGACATCGAGGTGCCAAACACCGCCGTCGATATGAACTCTTGGGCGGTATCAGCCTGTTATCCCCGGAGTACCTTTTATCCGTTGAGCGATGGCCCTTCCATTCAGAACCACCGGATCACTATGACCTGCTTTCGCACCTGCTCGAGCCGTCACTCTCGCAGTCAAGCTAGCTTATGCCATTGCACTAACCTCCTGATGTCCGACCAGGATTAGCTAACCTTCGTGCTCCTCCGTTACTCTTTGGGAGGAGACCGCCCCAGTCAAACTACCCACCAGACACTGTCCGCAACCCGGATCACGGGTCTACGTTAGAACACCAGCCATTAAAGGGTGGTATTTCAAGGACGGCTCCACGCAGACTGGCGTCCACGCTTCAAAGCCTCCCACCTATCCTACACATCAAGGACCAGTGTTCAGTGTCAAGCTATAGTAAAGGTTCACGGGGTCTTTCCGTCTTGCCGCGGGTACACTGCATCTTCACAGCGAGTTCAATTTCACTGAGTCTCGGGTGGAGACAGCCTGGCCATCATTACGCCATTCGTGCAGGTCGGAACTTACCCGACAAGGAATTTCGCTACCTTAGGACCGTTATAGTTACGGCCGCCGTTTACCGGGGCTTCGATCAAGAGCTTCGCGTTGCCGCTAACCCCATCAATTAACCTTCCGGCACCGGGCAGGCGTCACACCGTATACGTCCACTTTCGTGTTTGCACAGTGCTGTGTTTTTAATAAACAGTTGCAGCCAGCTGGTATCTTCGACTGATTTCAGCTCCACCCGCAGGGGCTTCACCTACATATCAGCGTGCCTTCTCCCGAAGTTACGGCACCATTTTGCCTAGTTCCTTCACCCGAGTTCTCTCAAGCGCCTTGGTATTCTCTACCTGACCACCTGTGTCGGTTTGGGGTACGATTTCGTGTTACCTGATGCTTAGAGGCTTTTCCTGGAAGCAGGGCATTTGTTACTTCAGCACCGTAGTGCCTCGTCATCACACCTCAGCGTTAATAAGGTACCGGATTTACCTGGAACCTCCGCCTACATGCTTAAACCGGGACAACCGTCGCCCGGCTAACATAGCCTTCTCCGTCCCCCCTTCGCAGTAACACCAAGTACAGGAATATTAACCTGTTTCCCATCGACTACGCCTTTCGGCCTCGCCTTAGGGGTCGACTCACCCTGCCCCGATTAACGTTGGACAGGAACCCTTGGTCTTCCGGCGAGCGGGCTTTTCACCCGCTTTATCGTTACTTATGTCAGCATTCGCACTTCTGATACCTCCAGCATGCCTCACAGCACACCTTCAACGGCTTACAGAACGCTCCCCTACCCAACAACACATAGTGTCGCTGCCGCAGCTTCGGTGCATGGTTTAGCCCCGTTACATCTTCCGCGCAGGCCGACTCGACCAGTGAGCTATTACGCTTTCTTTAAATGATGGCTGCTTCTAAGCCAACATCCTGGCTGTCTGTGCCTTCCCACATCGTTTCCCACTTAACCATGACTTTGGGACCTTAGCTGGCGGTCTGGGTTGTTTCCCTCTTCACGACGGACGTTAGCACCCGCCGTGTGTCTCCCGTGATAACATTCTTCGGTATTCGTAGTTTGCATCGGGTTGGTAAGCCGGGATGGCCCCCTAGCCGAAACAGTGCTCTACCCCCGAAGATGAGTTCACGAGGCGCTACCTAAATAGCTTTCGGGGAGAACCAGCTATCTCCCGGTTTGATTGGCCTTTCACCCCCAGCCACAAGTCATCCGCTAATTTTTCAACATTAGTCGGTTCGGTCCTCCAGTTAGTGTTACCCAACCTTCAACCTGCCCATGGCTAGATCACCGGGTTTCGGGTCTATACCCTGCAACTTAACGCCCAGTTAAGACTCGGTTTCCCTTCGGCTCCCCTATACGGTTAACCTTGCTACAGAATATAAGTCGCTGACCCATTATACAAAAGGTACGCAGTCACACCACGAAGGTGCTCCCACTGCTTGTACGTACACGGTTTCAGGTTCTTTTTCACTCCCCTCGCCGGGGTTCTTTTCGCCTTTCCCTCACGGTACTGGTTCACTATCGGTCAGTCAGGAGTATTTAGCCTTGGAGGATGGTCCCCCCATATTCAGACAGGATACCACGTGTCCCGCCCTACTCTTCGAGTTCACAACCTGTGTGCTTTCGTGTACGGGACTGTCACCCTGTACCGTGCGACTTTCCAGACGCTTCCACTAACACACAAGCTGATTCAGACTCTGGGCTGCTCCCCGTTCGCTCGCCGCTACTGGGGGAATCTCGGTTGATTTCTTTTCCTCGGGGTACTTAGATGTTTCAGTTCCCCCGGTTCGCCTCGTTAACCTATGTATTCAGTTAACGATAGTGCAACGAATTGCACTGGGTTTCCCCATTCGGACATCGCCGGGTCAAAGGTTCATATCACCTCGCCGGCGCTTTTCGCAGATTAGCACGTCCTTCATCGCCTCTGACTGCCAGGGCATCCACCGTGTACGCTTAGTCGCTTAACCTCACAACCCGAAGATGTTTCACTTCATGATTGCGAAAATTTGAGAGACTCGAACACACCATTAAAGATGTGTCGTTTCAATTTTCAGCTTGATCCAGATTTTTAAAGAGCAAATATCTCAAACGTGACTCGTAAGTCAGTTTTGAGATATGACGGCAGGTGACTTTCACTCACGAACCAGCAAGTGGCGTCCCCTAGGGGATTCGAACCCCTGTTACCGCCGTGAAAGGGCGGTGTCCTGGGCCTCTAGACGAAGGGGACGTGTAGTCTCAATCGCAAGACGCCTTGCTATTTACTTTTCATCAGACAATCTGTGTGAGCACTACAAAGGCAGGTTCTTTAAGGTAAGGAGGTGATCCAACCGCAGGTTCCCCTACGGTTACCTTGTTACGACTTCACCCCAGTCATGAATCACAAAGTGGTAAGCGCCCTCCCGAAGGTTAAGCTACCTACTTCTTTTGCAACCCACTCCCATGGTGTGACGGGCGGTGTGTACAAGGCCCGGGAACGTATTCACCGTAGCATTCTGATCTACGATTACTAGCGATTCCGACTTCATGGAGTCGAGTTGCAGACTCCAATCCGGACTACGACGCACTTTATGAGGTCCGCTTGCTCTCGCGAGGTCGCTTCTCTTTGTATGCGCCATTGTAGCACGTGTGTAGCCCTACTCGTAAGGGCCATGATGACTTGACGTCATCCCCACCTTCCTCCAGTTTATCACTGGCAGTCTCCTTTGAGTTCCCGGCCTAACCGCTGGCAACAAAGGATAAGGGTTGCGCTCGTTGCGGGACTTAACCCAACATTTCACAACACGAGCTGACGACAGCCATGCAGCACCTGTCTCAGAGTTCCCGAAGGCACCAATCCATCTCTGGAAAGTTCTCTGGATGTCAAGAGTAGGTAAGGTTCTTCGCGTTGCATCGAATTAAACCACATGCTCCACCGCTTGTGCGGGCCCCCGTCAATTCATTTGAGTTTTAACCTTGCGGCCGTACTCCCCAGGCGGTCGACTTAACGCGTTAGCTCCGGAAGCCACGCCTCAAGGGCACAACCTCCAAGTCGACATCGTTTACGGCGTGGACTACCAGGGTATCTAATCCTGTTTGCTCCCCACGCTTTCGCACCTGAGCGTCAGTCTTTGTCCAGGGGGCCGCCTTCGCCACCGGTATTCCTCCAGATCTCTACGCATTTCACCGCTACACCTGGAATTCTACCCCCCTCTACAAGACTCTAGCCTGCCAGTTTCGAATGCAGTTCCCAGGTTGAGCCCGGGGATTTCACATCCGACTTGACAGACCGCCTGCGTGCGCTTTACGCCCAGTAATTCCGATTAACGCTTGCACCCTCCGTATTACCGCGGCTGCTGGCACGGAGTTAGCCGGTGCTTCTTCTGCGGGTAACGTCAATCGCTGAGGTTATTAACCTCAACGCCTTCCTCCCCGCTGAAAGTACTTTACAACCCGAAGGCCTTCTTCATACACGCGGCATGGCTGCATCAGGCTTGCGCCCATTGTGCAATATTCCCCACTGCTGCCTCCCGTAGGAGTCTGGACCGTGTCTCAGTTCCAGTGTGGCTGGTCATCCTCTCAGACCAGCTAGGGATCGTCGCCTAGGTGAGCCGTTACCCCACCTACTAGCTAATCCCATCTGGGCACATCTGATGGCAAGAGGCCCGAAGGTCCCCCTCTTTGGTCTTGCGACGTTATGCGGTATTAGCTACCGTTTCCAGTAGTTATCCCCCTCCATCAGGCAGTTTCCCAGACATTACTCACCCGTCCGCCGCTCGTCACCCAGGAGCAAGCTCCCTGTGTTACCGCTCGACTTGCATGTGTTAGGCCTGCCGCCAGCGTTCAATCTGAGCCATGATCAAACTCTTCAATTTAAGTTTGATGCTCGTGAATTAAACTTCGTAATGAATTACGTATGTTCACTCAGAGACTTGGTATTCATTTATTGTCCGAAGACATTAAGAATCCATGTCACTTTGAGTGCCCACACAGATTGTCTGATAAATTGTTAAAGAGCAGTGCAACGCGGCTTTCGCTCACCGTTGCGAGGTGGCGTATATTACGCTTTCCTCCTTCAGAGTCAACCCGTTATTTCAGGATTTTTTCTCTTCAACCGACCGGGCTGTTTGTGAAGTGATTCACATCCGCCGTGTCGATGGAGGCGCATTATAGGGAGT